>OZ245328.1:4682500-8092500 GCA_965225775.1 Polyangiaceae bacterium
CCTCGGAGGGTCAACGCGGAATTTCGAAGCTCGTGATTTTCTTTCGAAAGTCGGGATTTTGTGGGTCTTTTGCGTCGCTCCCGCGGCGGCTTTCGGAGCTCTCGGATGGGGCGGCGGCGAGGGCGTCGCCTCGCTCCCCTGGCGTCCTTCCTGGAGGGAGGAGCGGCGATCGAAGAGACTTGGTGAGAGCCTGGGCGGCGGCGAGGGCATTCCCCCCTCGCTCTCCCCTCTTCTTCGCGGCCCTCTCCTCCTCGAGCGGCGCTCGGACTCGGGCGGGCTTGCGTGAACCTTGGGCGGCGGCCAGGCCGTTCCCCCCTCGCTCTCCCCTCTTCTTCACCGCGCTCTCCTCTCGTGCCGTGTGGCGTCTCCGTCTACGGAAGGGCGAGCTCGGGCGCGGCTTGGCCCGGGATGCCTGCGTTCGAGGCGTCTCCTCCGGGGCCGGGATCGCCGGCAAGGGACGCGGCCGTGCTCAACTTGGTGGCGTCGTCGCGCTCGGGCTTCGTGTCCTTGAAGGCAATCGAGGCGCTGATTCCACCGGCGCCACCGCCGCCGCTCGAGCCCGCAGCCCCATCGGCCCCTGCGCCGCCTCCACAGCCCGGGGACACTCCGTTGCCGGGGTTCCCTCCGAACTGACCGGCCTGGCCCGCTACCCCCTGGCCGCCTTTGCCGGCTTTCGCGGAGCGAAGGTCGCACGCGTGCAACTTGATCGTGGAAGCAACGGAAACCAACGCGAGACTCGCGCCGCCTCCGGCCCCCGCTCCGCCGCCGGCGCCCCCGCAACCTCCCGCACCACCACCACCGCCGCCGCCCGAAGTGCCGGTGTTTCGTCCCGCGCCGCCGCCTCCGCCCTTCCCGGCGGTCCCGGTGACACCGGGCACGCCCGATTCGGCAATCCAGCGCGTGTCTAAAACCTTGCCGAGGACCTTGGCTCCGGCCGCGGGCGTGAGCGGGGCCGTCATCGGGGCGTCACCGCCTCCCCCTCCCATGTTGCAAGCCTTCGAGAAGTCGCCAGGCAATCCTCCGGAAGACAGCGGCCCTCCTGCGCCACCCGACTGGCCGCCACCTCCGCCGCCGATCCCACCGCTCCCCGACGTACCGCCGCCCGGGCAGGATTGTGTGCCTCCGGCCCCGGCCGCGTTAGCTACCGCGGGATCACCTTCTTTGGCGCGGACGTCCAACGTGAAGGCGTCGAGCTTTCCAGGAGCACCGGCGGCTCCGGAACCGGCAACTAGCGCCACCCGATAGAAATCGGCTTGGGCGCCACTCGCCCAAACCGCAATCGAGCTCGGCATGCCTGTCGAGGGTCCTCGGACTTCGACGTCGGCCAAGACGACCTTGCTGGCGTCTGCAATCACCAAGGCGGTTTCTTTCCCGGTCGCAGCCATGAGCTGAGCCGGACCACCTCGTGCCGCGAAGGCGCAATCGACTCCACCGTAGATTTCGACCCCTCGCCCGATCTTCAAGTCTTCGGCGTAGTTTCCCTCGCACACCACGACGCGACGTCGGCTCGTCCCCAGAGCCTTGCCAAGGGTGAGGAAGGGCTTCTCTTTGGTGCCGTCATTGGCGTCACTGCCTTTTGGAGACACGTAAGCCGCATCGAGCTCGGGAGTGAGACACGCGACAGGGTCGAGGGCCTCCTGCGGCACCTTGCATCCTGGCGGCGGCGGCGGCGCATCCGGAGTATCGGCGTCGGTCG
This sequence comes from Polyangiaceae bacterium, assembly GCA_965225775.1. Taxonomy (GTDB): domain Bacteria; phylum Myxococcota_A; class Polyangia; order Polyangiales; family Polyangiaceae; genus JAAFHV01. The sequence continues at coordinate 4,684,197 of OZ245328.1, forward strand.
AGGAGTCGGTGGTGCTGCCGTCCGGGCCTCCGTCGGTGGTGCCGGAGCAGAAGCCGTAGTCGCAGAAGGAGGCCTCGAAGGAGGCGCAGCCGACGAAGCCGAGGAGTCCGAGGCCGAGAATGAGCGATGCGCGGTTCATCAAAACCTCCCCGTCACGACGAGACCGGGTTCTTGGGGCGAGAGCGAGGGGACTACGGCGACCTTCGCGCTTTGCGAGGGGCGGGACGGTGAGGTGCGCTCTTTCCAGGGGGCGTCCACCATCATCACCACGAGCGCGCCCAAGAAGGCCGCTCCGCCTACGCCATACGCAATGAACGAACCGGTGCGCAATCCCTTGCCGCCCGAATAGGCGTCTTGCAGATCCGTGCATCCTTCACCGGTCGGGCCGCACTTGCCCGCGCTGGTGGTGCGTGCGTCGTTCAACGTGTTCGCTTTGCCGCTGGCGGCGAGACCGAGGCCCACGCCCACGCCCACGCCCACCACGCCGAGGCCGGCGAGCACGCCGGGCACGACCCAGCTGCCCTTCTCGCGCTTCTCTTTGGGCGGACCGTCGGCCGGGCCTTCGTTGAGGCGCACGGTCACGTTGTCTCCGCCTTTCACTTCGACCTTCACGGTGCGGCCACCGGCCGAGCACGTGCGCACGCCGACCTTCACGTCCACCGTGGTGGGGAGGGGCGCGGTGCCGATGGCGTGGCCGTCGATCTCGACCTTGGCGCCGGGCTCGGCCACGATGGTCACGCGCGCGGTGACCGACTCGAGCTCGCGAAGGATGCCGTCTTGAACGGTCTTCACCGTGGCCGCGTCCGCGTCTTTCGCGGCGACGAACTGGCGACAGTGCTTCACCGCTTCTTCTTCGAGCTTGAGCTGCTGCTCGACCACGCAGAGGTTCAGCATGGTCTTCGGCATGGGGCGGAGCGCGAGCGCCTGCAGGAGCTTGATGCGTGCTCCCTCGAACTCGGACTTCTTGAGCATCGCCGTGCCTTCGAGGTGCTTGTCTTCGGCTTCGTCGGCGTGAGCGAGTCCGCTTCCGGTCATGGCTGCCGTGAAGACCAGCGCCGGGAAGAAGATACGTGTCGGGGAAACGCGGGGCATGAAAGTCTCCGAGGTCGGGCTTCGCGCGCGAGGGGCCGGCCGAGCTTACCGAACGACCCCAACCACGAACGGAGCGAGGCGTGGGAGTGTAGCGTCTCGAAGCCTGCGTCGAAAGAAAAGCGTGGGTTCCGTGACGGGAACGAACGCCCCGTGCGATGCTGCCACGACGCATGCCGTGCTTGATTTTCCAGCCTCACGAAGCCCTTTCGACGCCCGTTGAAGGTGCGCGTCGATTTCGTGACCCACGCTCAGGGCCCCAGAGGAGGACCACGCACGTCCTCCGACACGGGACCACGCACCGCTTCGCAGACGAAACCTCGGCTCTTTCTGCCTTTTTCCGCGTCTCCCTTCGCACCACGAGGCTCGAGGGATGGCAGGGCACGAGGCCCGCTCGACGCCTCCTTCCGCTCGCGTCCCCCAATCGGACGACATGCTCGCCTAGGCGAGCCAACCCGACGCCGCCAACGGTTCGAGGAGCGAGAACACGGTGAGCCCGGCGTCGTGCGCGTCCCGAACGACACGTGCGCCTCGAGCGTTTCGAGCGTTTCGCACGGGCGTCGCCGTGGTCTTGGGTCTCGGCGTGGCGGCTCTCGCAGCGCACGCGAGCGCGCAAGGTTCCCCTAGCAAATCGAGCGAGCCTCTGCGGGTCGACTACCGACGCGAGGGCGCGTGCCCCGACGGAGACGCGTTCTTCGGTGCGGTGCGCGCTCGAACCGAAAAGGCACGGCCAGCCACGAGCGGAGAAGCCGCGCGCACACTCAAGGTCACGGTCGCCGAAGAGGCTCGAGGGAGCCGCGGTACGCTCGCCATCGTCGCCGCCGACGGCGCGAGCTCGACCTCGGTACGCGAGGTGCGCGCCGCCACCTGCGACGACGTGGTCTCTGCGCTCGCGCTCGTCGCCGCGCTGGCCATCGACCCCGAAGCGCGCACCACGCCGGTCGCGCTGGCGCCCGCCCCGAGCACGAGCTCGAGCAGCACACCCGATGCCGGCGTGAACGACGCCGCGCCTCCACCGACGCCTTCCGCGAGCGCTTCGAGCAGCTCGACCCCGCCGAACGTGCCCGCGTCTCCTCCCACGCCACCAACTGCGCCTCGCCGCGAGCCGCCCGAACCTCCCGACAAGCCTGTGTCACTCGGCTTCGAGGTAGGCGTCGGCGCAGAAGGCTCCACCGTGCTCGCCACACGGCCGGCTTTTTCGGTGCTGCTCGGGCTCGACGTCGCGCGCGACTCGCTCTTCTCCCCTGCCCTCACGCTTCGCGCTTCGCGCAGCCTGGCCGGCACGGCCGCGACCTCCGCCGGCAGCGCGAGCTTCGTGTTCTCGAACGTGGCCCTCGAGCCTTGTCCGGTGCGCTTTCGCCTGACCGAGGGCGTCGCCTTGTGGCCGTGCGCGCGCCTCGGGATCGGCTACGTGGACGCGGCCGGCTCGGGGGTCACCACGCCCGCCAATGCAACACGACTCTGGGGAGACGTGGGCGCCCACGCGCGCTTGAACCTCGCGATTACCCGCTTTTTGTCGTTGGATTTCAATGCAGGATTGCGCGTGCCGCTCTCCCGCGACCGCTACTACGTCGAACCGGACGCGACCGTTTTCGAGATTCCCGCCGTGACCTTCGCCTTCGGCGGAGACGTGCGCCTGCGCTTCTGAGGCCCGCATGAAGGACGACCTTCCCGAGTCCCCGCTCGAGTCTCTCAACTTCCACCACTTGCGCTACTTCGCGGTGGTGGCACGGGAGGGCTCGTTCACCCTGGCCGCGAAGAAGCTCGGCGGAGCGCAGTCGACCGTGAGCGCGCAAGTCGCAGCCCTCGAGGCATCGCTCGGCGTCTCGCTCTTCGTTCGCGAAGGGCGACGGCTCTCGCTCACCGAAGCGGGTCGCAAAGTGAAGCGCTACGCGGACGACATCTTCGCGCTGGGGAAAGAGCTGGTCGACGACGTGCACGGTCGGCGCGGGAAAGACGCGCGCCTGCGCTTGGTGGTGGGCGTGGACAACGTGCTCCCCAAGCTGGTCGCGTATCGGTTGATCGAGCCCGCGTACGCCCTCGAGAGCCTCGATCTGCACGTGCGCGAGGGCAGCACGGAGCGCCTCTTGGGCGAGCTCGCCGTGCACGACATCGACGTTTTGCTGACCGACCGGCCGACGAGCCCCGGGGTAGCGTTTCAACCTTACGACCACGCGCTGGGTGAGAGCGCGGTCTCGGTGTTCGCCGCGCCGGCGCTGGCCGAACGCCTGAAAAAGCCCTTTCCGAGCTTCCTCGACGGCGCGCCCATGCTGCTCCCACGCGAGACGTCCTCTCTGCGGCTCGGGCTCGAGGCTTGGCTCGCGGAGCGAAAGCTCCGGCCATTCGTGGCCGGCACCTTCGACGATAGCGCTCTTCTCAAGGCCTTCGGCCAAGCGGGACGTGGCCTGTTCGTCGCGCCGTCCATCTTGGAGACCGAAATCGCACGGCAATATGGCGTGCGCATCGTCGGTCGAATCGACGCCGTGCGGGAGCGCTATTTCGCGGTGTCGGTCGAGCGCCGTATCAAGCATCCAGCGGTCGTGGCGATGACCCGCCAAGCCCGCGTGCTCCTCTCCCATCCCTGACCAGCCCATCGATTTTTTCGATATCGACATCGTCGACATCGACGTTCCGACCCCCTTTTTTGTGACTTCCAGCTCCCGTCCTCGCTCCAAAAATCACACATATGCGCATATTCATGGCCTGAATTCCTCGGCTTCGTTTTTTTCGAATCGAAACAGGTGACAAGTCCGTAAGGCGACCAAGGATGCTCGGTCGAATGGTCTTTCCCCCCAGCTTCGCGAGGTTCGCCGCACGATGATTCCGTCGTCTCGAGAGCCTTCAGCTCTGCGTGTCCCGGACGAGGCGCGCGCCTCTCTGGTCTCGATGCTCACCTTCGCGGCCGATACGTTCGGTCGTACCCTCGACAAGTCGCGCGTCGAAGAGGCCCTCTCGGGAAGCGATCCTGCCCGGGCCAAGCTCGCGCGGGCCGCGGCCGGGCTAGGCCTGCGTGCGTCGAGCATCACCCTCAGCGTGGACGAGTCGACACGGACCGCGGACCCGGAGAGTCCTCTTTTCGCCTTGTGCGGTGAGCGTGACTGGCTGGCCGTGTGCGGACGCGAGGGCGACCACGTCCGCGTGATGGACGCGAGCGGTACGGCGTCTCGTATCGCGGCGGACGGCGTCGCCAAGCGATTGGGCCTCTCCGAGTCGCGCGAAGAAGCTGTTTTTCTAGCCTTCGATCCGCTCTTCGAGATGCCCGGAGCAGTCGACGAGGACCATGGGCACGACCACGCGCAAGGTCATGGGCACGGCCACGCGAGCCCCTTCGACCGGGTGCGCGCTCTCGTCTCCGCGGAGAAGAGCGACGTGCTGGTCATCGCCGTCTACGGCGCGCTCGTGGGCCTCACCACGCTGGCCGTTCCCGTGGCGGTGCAGGCGCTCGTGAGCTCGGTGGGGCTCGGCACCGTGCTCCAGCCCATCGTCGTGCTCACCATCCTGCTCACCTTGGTGCTGGCCTTCGCGAGCTTTCTTCGCGTCGCGCAGGCCAAGCTGGTCGAGCTGTTGCAGGAGCGGCTCTTCGTGCGCTCGGCGCTCGATCTGGCCGCGCGCGTGCCGACTCGCGACGACCGGGCCGAGGGCGGTCACGGGCCCGAGCAGGTCAATCGTTTCCTCGACGTGCTCACCGTGCAAAAGAGCGCGGCGGGCCTCTTGCTCGACGGTCTAGCACTGGCGCTCCAATTGGTGCTGGGACTCGCGTTGCTCGCGTTTTACCACCCGCTCTTGCTCGCCTTCGACGTGCTCTTGATCGCGGCCGTGGCCTTCGTGGTGCTCGGCCTTGGAAGGCGTGGGCCCTCGACCAGCATCGCCGAATCCAAGGCGAAATACGCCGTATTGGCCTGGCTGGAAGAGCTCGCGCGCCATCCGTCGACCTTTCGCGCCGAGAGCGCGAGGGCGTTCGCGCTGGAGACCACCGACCGTAAGCTCGGCGACTACCTCACGGCCCGCAGGAAGCACTTCCGAATCTTGTTGAGGCAGATTGTCGGATCGCTGGTGCTCCACACCTTGGCGAGCTCGCTCCTGCTCGGACTCGGAGCGTGGCTCGTGCTCCAAGGGCAGCTCTCGCTCGGACAATTGGTGGCCGCCGAGTTGGTGGTCACGGCCGTGGTCTCGGGCGTGGCCAAGCTCGGCAAACACCTCGAGTCGTATTACGACCTGGTCGCCGCGCTCGACAAGCTCGGGCACCTCGCCGAAATGAAGACCGAGCCCTCGCGGGGCGCGCCGCTCGCCGACGTGGGCGCGCTGTCGCTCACGCTGCGTTTCGAGGACAAAACTCACACATTTCTGCCTTCATCCCGCACACGTCTCGGGGGCGAAGGAGCCTCCTCGCTCCTCGATGCGCTCTATGCGGAGGGCAATCCCGAGCTGCGAGTCGAAGGCGCGCCCATCGCGGAGATCGAGCTCGGCAGCTACCGAGACCTCGTCGCTCGTGTGAAGGAGCCGGAGGTGTTCGAGGGCTCGGTGCTCGACAACGTCCGTGTGGGACGGGCGGACATCTCGGTCGCGAGCGCGCGACGGGCCCTCGAGATCGTCGGGCTCGGCGAGAAGGTCGCGAGCCTCCCGGAAGGCATTCACACGGCAATCGAGCCGGCCGGCTCGAACCTCTCGAGTGAAGACGCACTGCGGCTCACGCTGGCGCGAGCGCTCGCGAAGCGGCCACGAGTCCTCTTGCTCGACGGCACGCTCGAGCGACTGACTCATCCCTTGCCCGTAGCCTTGGAGGAGGCCCTCTTCGGGGAGGCTCGGGAGACGACCCTGGTGGTTCGCAGCGAATCGAGCGCGCACACCTTCGACTCGGAAATTCGACTCGATCAGGAGAACGGACGATGACCGGCGCGAGAGAAATCGTCGTACGGACGAAGCCGGAGGATCGACGCCTCCCCGAGCGTCCGAAGCGCACGCCTCGCCCGCTCGATCTCGGCAAACGGGGGTCGCTCGCGCTGGTGAAGAGCCCGGCCAAACACGTGCGTCTTGCACGTCTCCTCTCGGGCATGCTGGTCGCGGTGGTGGTCGCGCTGTTCGTCACGCCTTGGCAGCAGACCTCGGTCGGAAAGGGTCGCGTCATCGCGTACGCGCCGCTCGACCGTCGTCAGAACATCGAAGCGCCGATCGACGGCCGAATCGTCACCTGGGAGGTGCGTGAAGGTAGTCGGGTAAAAGAGGGCGACGTGGTGGCCGTCATCTCGGACAACGACCCCGAGCTCATGGCCCGCATGCGCCTCGAACGTCGGGCGGTCGAAGACCGATTGGATGCCGCGCGCAGCCGCGTTCGATCGCTGGAAGACCGCATCTCTTCCTTGGAAATCTCGAAAACCACGGGAGTCTCCGCGGCCGGCGCGCGCGCGCGCATGGCCAAAGATCGCGTCCTTGCCGCCGAACACGCGCTCGACGCGGCCATTGGCGCCCAGAAGACCGCCAAACTCAACCTCGACCGACAGAAGGCCCTCGCGACCGATGGCCTCACGTCCACCCGCTCGGTGGAGCTCGCGGAGCTCGAGCAGCTTCGCACCACCACGGACGCCGAGCGTGCGCGCGCGGCTCTGAGTGCAGCCAAGGGCGAAGAGGTCGCGCTGCTCACCGACCGTGACAAGGTCGGTTCCGACGTGAGCGCACAGATCCGCGACGCGGAGGCGTCTCGCGCGAGTGCCGAGGCCGAAGTGGCCAATGCGATGGCCGAGCTCACGCGGGTGGACGTGAGGCTCGCGCGCCAGGCTTCGCAGCGAATCGTCGCCCCTCGCGCCGGTACCGTGCTGCATCTTCTGGCCTCGCAAGGCACCGAGATGGTCAAAGGAGGCGACCCGATTGCCGTGCTCGTCCCGGACACGGAAGAACGCGCGGTGGAGCTCTTCCTCGATGGTAACGACTTGCCTCTGCTCGCCGAGGGGCGGCACGTGCGACTGCAATTCGAGGGATGGCCCGCGGTTCAATTCGCGGGATGGCCGCAGGTCGCCGTGGGCACCTTCGGCGGCACGGTGGCCTTGGTCGACTCGAGCGACGACGGCAAAGGAAAATTCCGCGTCGTGATTCGACCGGACGCGGGCCAAGCGTGGCCGGACGCACGCTACCTGCGCCAAGGCGTTCGGGCTCAGGGCTTCGTGCTGCTCGGCCGTGTGTCCATGGCCTACGAGCTCTGGCGGCAGTTCAACGGCTTCCCGGCCTCGATTCCGCAGGCGCCCGCCGCCGCACCGGAGACGAAAGGCAAATGACGCGACTCTGGCTCGTCCTGCTCGTCTGTTTGCTCGCGAGCTTCACGGCCACCACGGCGTTCGCCCAATCGAGCGAGCTTCGCCTGGAGGACGTGCTCGCGTCGATCGAACGCGACCATCCGCTGGTGGGCGCGGCCCGAGAAGAGCGGAACCTCGCGCGTGGCGATCGAACGGCCGCCGACGGCGCGTTCGACACCACGTGGAGGACCCGCGCCTTCGGCACGCCGCTCGGCTACTACCGCAACGTCCGCGCCGACTCTCTCGTCGAACAGCCGACCGCCCTCTGGGGCGCCACCGTGTTCGGTGGCTACCGAATCGGTCGAGGAGAGATTGCCGACTACGACGGCAAGCAGGAGACCAACGAGCTGGGTGAGCTTCGAGCAGGGCTCGTGGTCCCGACGCTTCGGAATGGACCTATCGACCGTCGCCGCGCCTCACGCGAGCGAGGAGAGCTGGGCGAGAAGATCGGGGACAAGACCCTCGCCGCTACCACCTTGGACGTCAAGCGACTGGGCGGCGTTCGGTATTGGGATTGGGTTGCCCAAGGAAAGAAGCGCGACATCGCCAAGACCCTGCTCGAAGCGGCGATCCGCCGCGACGAACAAATCGCCGCTCGCGTCGAGCGGGGCGACGTCCCGCCCATCGAGCGCACTGAAAACGAGCGAGCAATCTTGCAGCGGCGTGCCCAATTGGTCGCCCAGGAGCGCGCACTCCAGCTCTCCGCCATCGAGCTGTCTCAGCTCTACCGCGACGAGCGCGGCAATCCGGTGGTACCCGACGCCTCTCGCCTCCCGCGATTGGAGGAGCCCTCGAGCTGGCCCGGCGAAGGCTTCGACTCGGCCGTGGAGCGCGCGGCCGTCAATCGCCCCGACTTGGCGCGATTTTCCCTCGCCCGCAGACAAGCCGAGGTGGAGCACGACTTCGCCAAGAACCAACGAATGCCAGCGCTGGACTTCCAGCTCGCCATCTCGAAGGACCTCGGGCAGGGACTCCCGTCCCGTCGTCCGGTAGAGCTCGAGGTCGGACTCGTGCTCGAGGTTCCGCTCCAGAACCGCGTGGCGAGCGGCCGCGCCGAGGCTGCACGGGCAGCGCTCGCACGCATCGCCATGCAAGAGCGCGCCGCCAAGGACCGCGTCTCCGCGGACGTTCGCGACGCGCGGTCGGCCATGGAGCTCGGCCGGCAGCGTCTCGAAGTCGCGCGCCGCGAGGTCACCGTGTCCGCCGAGCTCGAGCGTGCCGAGTGGGCGAAGTTCGCCGCGGGTGACGGCACGCTCTTGCTCGTGAACCTGCGCGAGCAGGCCACGTTCGATGCGCGGCTCCGCGAGGTGGACGCGCTCGCCGAGTGCCAGCGCGCCCTCGTTCTCTACCGCGCCGCCACCGCCGACTTGCGCTGAGCCTCGCGCCGAGGACCGACGCCATCACGTGTAAGACGCACGCATCGACTCGGTGCGTGAGTCTTCATCTTCCGTGTAAGCCCACGGCATTCCTCACCCTTTGTGCATAGTGTCGGGTGTCACTTGACACTCTTCACTCGGGGTCTACTATTGACTCATGTTCAGCGAGGCCTTCGAGCAGCTCCGGCGTGACGTCTCGACCGTGGTTTCCAGCGTGCTCGGGCACCCTCCGCCTCCGCTGGTCGCGCGCCCTTCGCGCAGGGACAGGCCGAGCTACACCTCGAGTCCGAGAGCTGCCTTGGGGCGCCCGCTCGTGGTGGACGAGGTGGTGCACGAGACGGACGACATGGTCTCGCTCGTGCTCGCCGATCCTACGGGCAAGCCGATCGACTTCGCGCCTGGACAGTTCTTCACCTTGGTCGTCCCGGTCGATGGCGTGCTCCTGCGTCGCGCGTATTCGGCCTCGAGTCGTCCTGGTGAGCTCGGTGGTCGCGTGCGCGTGAGCGTGAAGCGCATTCCGGGCGGCAAGGTGAGTGAGAAACTGGTCGGGTCGGCGCGCGCAGGACAGCGGATCACCGTGCTCGGGCCCTCGGGCAGCTTCGGACCTTCGGCATCCACGAGCCCGCGCCACGTCACGCTCGTGGCGGGAGGAAGCGGGATAACGCCCATGATGTCGATCGCCAAGACCTGGCTCGAGCGTGAGCCCGGGACGTCGATCGACCTCGTGTTCGGCAATCGAAGCGAACGGGACATCCCCTTCCGCGACGAGCTGACCGCTCTCGAGCGCGCGCACGGCTCACGCTTCCGCGTCACGCACGTGCTCTCCGAGCCGAACGAAGGCCACTCCGGCCTGCGAGGACTCCTCACCGGCGACGTGCTCGCGCGCGCCCTCGAGGGCAGACCGAACGCGGACGAGCACTACCTCTGCGGGCCGGAGCCCATGCGCGAAGAAGCCCGCCGTTTCTTCCGCGAGCGCGGCGTGCAAGATGCACGCATCTTCGAAGAGGTGTTCGCGTCACCCAAGGCGAAGAGCGCCGCGGCCAGCGTCCCGGTCGAGCTCACCGTCGTGGTGCGTGGCGAGAAGAAGCGGGCCCTCCAGCAGGTCGGCAAGACCCTGCTCGAGGCGGGATTGGCCGCGGGCATCGACATGCCGTACTCGTGCGCCATGGGTGGTTGCGGCGCGTGCAAAGTGCACGTGATGTCCGGCGAGACCACGGAAGACGGCGCAGCGCTCACGGCGGCCGAGCGCGCGGCCGGGTATGCCCTCGCCTGCACGGACCGCGCGACGGGCCCCTGCACCCTCGAGATCCCGCAATGAGCGACATGGCCCCCCGCAAGAGCACGCGGGCGCGCGTGACCACGGTCGAAATCGAGCCGCCGAGCCACGGCGCGAAGAGCAAACGCGCGTCCACGCCGCCCACGAAGAAGCCGCTGAAGATGCAGCACCTGGTGGAGCGCACGGGCGTACCGCGCCAGGTGATCCACTTCTACATCCAGCAGGGCCTCGTGCCCGAGGGCAAGAAGACCGGCCGCAACATGGCCTACTACGACGAGAGCCACGTCGAGCGCATCGAGCTCGTGCGAAAGCTCCAGCACGAGCGCTTCCTGCCTCTCAAGGTCATCAAGGCCATGCTCGACCAGACCGACGAGTCGTTCAGCCCCGCGCAAAAGCGGCTGCTCTCGGAGGTCAAAGACCACCTCTCCGGCGCCTCTCCACTGGTCACCGAAGACACGGTGATCGACGCGGACGCGCTCGCCAAGGCGCGCAACATCACCTCGCGCGATCTCGACGAGCTGGCCGAGAGCGGCTTCATCGTGCTGCAGCGCGACGGTCAAGGCAATCGCAGCATCTCGTCCCGCGATGCTTGGCTCATCGACCTCTGGGCCGAGCTGCGCGGCGCAGGGCTCACGCGCGAGCTCGGGTTCACGCCTCAAGACCTGCAGGTCTTCGAAGACATCGTCTCGCGATTGTTCCGAACCGAGGTGCGCCTCTTGACCGAACGGGTCGCGCACCTTCCGCCGAAGACGCTGGCCACCATGGTCGAGCGCGCCATGCCGCTCGTGAACACGCTGATTACACGGTGGCATATGGGCAAGGCCCACGCCATCTTCGCCACCCTGGGAGAGTCCAAATGACCGTCCTTCATCGCATCACGAGCTTTCTGCCCACCAAGGTCGCCAATCAGATCGAGGCATACGCCGACGCGCTCGACGTGCTCTCCGAGATGAAAGACCCGCGCGTCGCGCGCTCGCTCGGCCCGGCCGGGGTGCGCGGGCTCTTGCTCCAGCGCGGAAAACAAGGCGTTCCCAGCAAGATGGTCGCTTCGCACTCGGCGCATTTCGATTGGACCTACCCGGCCGACAATCAAGAGATGGCCACGCTCTATCATCGCGCCAAGCTCGGACAATGGAACGGCGACGACCTACCCTGGCACATCGACGTCGACCCTCTGAACCCGGAAGTTCCGCTCATCCCGGAAGACTTCGTGGATTTGAAGCGACTGGCCGAGTTCGGCATTCGCCCGGACGAAAAAGAGAAGCAGCGCATGCTGCACAGCATCGGCGCGTGGATGCTCTCGCAGTTCCTCCACGGCGAACAAGGTGCGCTCTTCGCCGCGGCCCAGGTGACCGAGGCCGTGCAATTCTTCGACGGCAAACTGTACGGCGCCACGCAGGTGATGGACGAAGGACGCCACGTGGAGGTCTTTCATCGGTACTTGGACCAGAAGCTCGACAAGCTCTACCAAGTGAACGACAACCTTTTCGTCATCATCGACGCGCTCATGCGCGACAGCCGCTGGGACCTGAAATTCCTCGGCATGCAGATCATGGTGGAGGGCCTGGCGCTGGGCGCGTTCGGCGTATTGCACGCGCGCACCAAAGAGCCGCTGCTCAAAGAGCTGCTCAAGAACGTCATCCAAGACGAGGCTCGCCACGTGCACTACGGGGTGGTGGCGCTACGCGAGCACTTCAATCACCACATCACCGAGCGCGAGCGCACCGAACGTGAAGACTGGGCCTTCGAGGTGGCGCTCTTGATGCGCAATCGCTTCATGGCCTTCGAGGTCTACGACGAGTGGTTCGAGGGGCGCCTCACGCGAGACCAATGGAAGGACATCGTGTCCAACTCGCCCGGCATGGCGGACTTCCGGCGCATGATGTTCTCGCGAATCGTACCCAATTTGCGCGAGATTGGTTTGCTGTCGCCGCGCATTCTTCCGCACTACGCGGCGGCCGGGCTCGACAAATACATGCACGGAAAAGCCGCGGACTCGCTCTCCGCGGAAGAGCTCTTGGCCGACGCCTGAGCGTTTCGTTCCCCCGAGGAGGCTCGCTCGGCCGCGGCCGACGAGCCTTCGCTCATTTTTTGGCGGCGAGATTGCGGTAGCTCTTGGGGATCGCGAAGAGGGCGGCATCCAACGGGTGCTCGTCGATGCGCGTGACCACCAGGCGCACGGTCTCTTTTCCGCCTGCGTCGACGCGCTTGGCCTCGAGCGGGATGGCGCCTCGCGCGGCCAGCTCTTTGAGCCAGGGCGCGAAGACCCGCGCCGACGGATCGGCGAAGGCGCCTCGCTGCAGGATGCATACGTCGGTACGGGCCTTCCCCTCGGTGAGGCGCCACACGTCGCACGAGACGCCGGAGACCGTGCGCTTTTCAGCGGTTTTGTCGATGGCGACCTCGCCCTGGGCCGCGTCGAGGGCGAGACCCGAGTAGGTCTTCTTGTCGTCGTCGATGCGGAAGACCCGACCCGTGGAGGCGTCGATCACGGTGCGCGCCCTCTCGCCCGGCGCGGGCGCGAGACGCGTGAGCGAGCCCTTCACCCAGACCACGTGCGGCTCGGCGGGAGGCATCGCCACGGTGAGCTCGCCCTCGAACTGACCGGGCACGTGCGGCACGGGAAGCACGCTGTCTTCGCCGCCGTGGGCCGAAGACGTAGCCAGGGGCCCGGCGTCTTTCTTGGATTTGTTCCGACGCTCGTCGATGTACGACTGCGGAACGCAATAGCCGCCCTTCAAGGGCAGGCCGTGCTCGTCTCGCTCGTCCAGCTCGACCGAGATGCAGCGTACGTCGGGCGCGCAATCGACGCCCGTCTCGCACGGACGGCTGCAGATGCCCGGACCGTCGGCCGATTCGCGCATGCAAGTGGGCGCGCTCTTGTCGCAATCCACCGCCCACGAGCACGGACCGCCGAGCGCGGATTTGGGCGCGAGCCATTTGCCCCACGCCCAGAATCCGACCGAGCCGAGCCCCAACACGAGGAGCACCGACCGCACGGCCCAGCGCACTTTCGCAGTCTTCCTCGCGACTTCCGGATCGAGGTCCACGCTCGGAATCTACCCGAAGATCAGGTACGCGCGGCGACGTGACCGACGAAGAACGGTCCCATTTGTGCGATGAACTCGCTGGTCTGACGGGTCTTGCGCATGGCCTGGACCAGGTGCGAGAGCGGGTGCAGCGTGCCGCCCACGAGGCCGATCACGAACTCGTTGTCTTTGGCGTCGATGCCGTGACACGCGAGGCGAATGTCGTGGGCGAGCTCGGTCTGGCCGTACGCCATGCCGAGCGCCGCGTGCTCGCGCAGAATATGGCTCTGGTCGATGCCTTCGAGCTTGGCGAAGGTGCCCTTGCGGCGCAGCGGATACCAGACGTGCCACGGGTAAGCTGCATTCTGCACGTTCTTGATCGGACGCTCGAGCAGGGCGAACTCGAGCTCGGGCTCGTGTCCGGTCGAGTAGCTGCGTCCGAGCATGGTCCAATCGGGACGGAAGGTCACCTTGGAGAGCTCGGGACCGGAGAACGCGGGCCTCACCGCCGTGACGAAGTGGGCCGCGTCTTCCGACCAGGTGAGCAGTCCGAGACCTCGCGGCGAGTTGGTGTCGGCGTAGATCACGCTCGAGACCTTGGCGTCCGTGAGGGCCTTCTCGAGCTCTTTCTGGGCGGCCTCGACGCTCGAGCCCGCGGGCACGTCGAAGACGAGGAGCTGCATGAACATGCGGCGATTCATCGCCTGCTTCACGCCGTCCTTTTTTCCGCCGTATTCGTTGACGTCGACCTCGGGGAGGCCGGGCTTTTTCTCGCCGTGTTCTTCGCTCATGGGCGCGAAATTACCAGATGCGCGGGCCTTCGAGAGGGCCTCGGCCACATTTTCCGCGACGCTTCGAGCCACTCGGGAAGACTCGCGTGTTTTGCGCGAGGCTCGTGCGAAGAAACCGGGACCTTCCACGAGTCCGCGAAGGATTCGCGCGCGCCGCACGAACTGCGCACGCGCGCTTCCGGGCTCGCTTCGCTTCAGACGAGCACGTCGAGGGCGCCACGCAGGAAGTCCCGCGCGACCACCACGTCGTGCACGGCGTCCGGGCCGTCGGCGATGCGCGACGCGCGCGCGTAGCGGTACATGAGGGAGAACGGCACGTCCTCCGAGTACCCGAGCCCGCCGTGGAGCTGAATGGCGTCGTCGAGCACCTTGCATAGGAGCTGCGCCACGTGGTTCTTGGCCATCGACGAGTAGGGTCGCGCTTCTTTGTCTTTGCCCTTCTCGATGAGGGTCGCGCAGTGCCACGTGGTGAGGTTGCCCATGTGGATGGCGGAGGCGTTGTCCGCGAACATCTTCTGGACGAGCTGATGGTGCACGAGCTCCTTGCCGAAGCTGCGTCGGGTCACTGCTTGCATCTTGCACATGTGCAGCACGCGGTCGGCGAGGCCGAGCCAGCGCATGCAGTGGGTGAGGCGCGCGGGCACGAGGCGCGCTTGGGCGAGCGAGAAGCCGTCTCCCACGTTGCCGAGCAGGGCCGACTTGGGCACCCGCACGCCGCGGAAAGCGAGCTCGCCCTCTCGGTGGGCCAAGAGCGCAGGGGCCATCACGGGAATGTCGCGCAGGTACTCCACGCCGGGCGCGTGGCGGTCGACCACGAACATGGTAGCGCCGCGCTTCGGGTCTTCGCTGGTGCGCGCCATCACGATGAGGAACGAGGCGTCGTAGGCGCCGGTCGAGTACCACTTGTGGCCTTCGATCACGAAGTGGTCGCCGTCTTCGTGGGCGCTCGTGCGAAGATTGGAGGGATCGGCGCCGGCGCCGGGGGCGGGCTCGGTCATGCAGAAGGCGCTCGTGATTTCGCCGCGCGCCAAGGGGCCGAAGTACTTCTCGCGGATCTCGGGGGAGGCCACGCGAAGCAAGAGGTCCATGTTGCCCTGATCGGGGGCGTCGCAATTGAAGACCCACGCACCGAGCAGAGAGCGTCCCATCTCACGGAAGAGCGCGCACATGCCCACGATGCCCAGGCCGAGGCCACCGTGCTCCACGGGAAGATGAGGGACGAACAATCCCTCCTTTTTGGCCACCTCGCGCAGCTCGCGCAGGCGGGTCAGGTCTCCGCCGAGGGCGCCTTGGAACAGCTCCTTTTCGTCCGGGAGAATGCGCTCGTCCACGAAATCGCGGACGCGCTTACGGAGGAGTTTGAGCTCGGGAGAAAGTTCCATGTCCATGAGGGGCCTCTACGAATGCTTGGCGTTCTACGCGTGCGGCGGTGCGACGGTGCGAGTCACTCGAGATCGGCGCGCGTATCGAAGCGCGGCGCGTTGACCCGGAGCTTGCGGAGGAGCGTGGCCTTGAGCGCCACACGAATGGTCTCGAGCTCGGCCGGGCTCGTGGAGCGGTCGCGCACGAGGTCGGCGAGGCGGGCCTCGAGCTGCACGATCGCCCGCTTTTTCTCGCGTAGCGTGGTGGGAACGGGCGAGAGGTCGCGCACGAGCTCACGCAGCGAGGCAAGCTCGGCGTCCACGTCCGCGTCTTCGTCCATCGACTCCATGGCCGCGGTGAACGCGAGGTGGGCCCCCACGAGCGCGCGGAACCCGAGCCGCGGGTCTTTGAGCTGGGGCCTCACTTCTTTTTCGAGGAACTTGGCGAGGCCGAGCAGGATGGTCTCGCGGTCGGGTGCATCTTGCATGGTTCAGACCGTCCCTTTCTCGACGAGGCGCATGGCCTCCCATTCCATTTCCGAGGCGCGACGACCGATGGCCAAAAGCTCGAGGTCGTCTTCTCCGCCGTGGGTGTAGCGCTCGGTCTGATGGGCCGCGCCGAGCGCCCAGCCCACGTTTCCCAGGACTTCCCAATAGTGCAGGAGCGCCGGATCGAGCATTCGACCACTGGCCGCCGTGTACGCTTCGTAAAAGGGCGCTCGTGCGGAGAAGCCTCCGATAGGCAATCCCAATTGACCGAAGCGCCAATCCCGGACCGAGATCCAGGTGAGGTCTTCGTAGGGCGAGCCGAAATGCGCGAACTCCCAATCCAAGATGGCCGAGAGGCCGCTCGGCTCCACCAGGAAGTTTCCGGTGCGGAAGTCTCCGTGCACGAGCACCTGGGGGGCGGGCTCGTCCGGGACGTGATCCTCGAGCCAGCGGAGCAGCCACTCGAGCGCGGGACGCTTACGCGAGAGACCGTCCAGGGAGGCGCGCATTCCTACGATTCGCGCGACCGCGGGCATCGCCTCGTGCTCGCTCGGCTGGAAGAGCTCGGGCTCTTTCGCGCGCGTCACCGTGTGGATCTTGGCGAGCTCGACCGCGAGCTCGGTGGCGAGCTTCGCCCGCGCCGACTCGAGCTCCGGGCCCTTCACGATCTTGCGACCGATCGCCTCACCGGAGAAAAAGGGAACCAGGTACGCCGAGGTTTTCGGGGCAAAAAGCTCGGGGAAATGCGCAAAAGGCTCGGGCGTGCGAACCCCGGCGGCATGCGCGGCTCGCATGACACGGAGCTCTCTCGAGCGATCGATGCTGCCCGGAAGAGACGTTCGTGCGTCCGAACGAAGCACCCACTTCTTCTCGGTGCCGTCCTCTGCACGTGAGGCGAGCACGAAGTTGTCTTGGCAGGCACCACCGGCGAGTCGCTCGACGTGCACCACGCTCGCGTCGAGCGCTTCTTCGAGGCGGGCGCGTGCCTCGGGACTTAGAGAGGTCATCGGCTCGCTACGATAGCGAACTCGCGCGATCGAGTAGAGCGAAGGCTGCGCGCCCGTGAATCCCGCTCAGCGCAGGAGCCACTCGACCGGCATGCCGCGCTGCGCGAGGCGCTCCAAGGTGCGGACAGGCGTACCGCACGGAGGCCGCATGTAGGCGGCGTTTTGATGGTCGTCGCTGGACGAGGTCCAGTGCTTCTTCTTGCTCTCCGCGAGCTCGCGGAAGTGCGCAGCGACCTCGGCCTTGTGGCGCGAAGTGTAGACCTCGTGCCCGCTCGCGTAGTCGAGCACCTCGACCATGCGGGTCTTGTCCCGGTAGCGCGTGGGGTGCGCCACGATGTCGATGGCGCCGTCGGCGCGAATGGCGTCGATGGCCTCTTCCGGTGTCCAGGCGAAGAGATCGCGGTTCTGCTCGCCTTCCCAGAACTGCACGTGGTGGTCGCGAAAGGCCTCGAAGAGCGGGCGATGGCGCTCGACGATGCGCGAAATCGTGCTCTGGAGGGCCGGAAAGAGCGGCGCCGGGAGGCGCGCGAGCTCTCGATTCGGGTCGATGGCCTCGCGGTCTTCCGAAGGCAACGTGTCGAGCCACTCGAGCACGAAGGCCTGCCAGCGCTCTTGCACGCGAAGTCCTCGCGCGTAGAGCGCGGTCGACTCGAGTCGGTACCCGTCGAGCACGCTGGCCGGGAAATACGCGAGCACGTGGAACTGCTCGGCGCGATCGGTGCCGAAGTGCAGGAACGACGTGACCTCGAGGCCCGGCAAGAAGAGCATGCTGGCGCGCTCGGCAGCCTGCGCGCCGCGGCGAACCGCCCCGAGCACGTCGTGGTCGCAGATGGCGATGGCCTTCATGCCGAGGCCACGACGAAACTCGACGTACTCCTCCGGTGTGGCGCGACCGTCCGAGAAGTGCGTGTGCCCGTGGAGATCGGTCGCGACGAACATGAGTCGAGCCTAGCACCGAGGGAGAGGGCTCACGCGAACGCGGAGCCCGAGCGAGCGGCGCGAATTCAGCGCGCGGCGACCGGAAGGCGGAAGTCCACGCCGCCGGCGTTGTCCCACGCGTCCGCGAGCAGCACACGCGAACCTGGAGCATAGCGAGCATCGAACACTTCGCTGCCGAACGAGGGCACGACGAGGAACGCACGCACGTGGAAGGCCAAACGAAGCTCTTTGGTGCCCTTCGGGAGGTCGACCGAGCCTTCGTAGGCGGTGCGGCGCGAGTCACCCAAGGTAGCGAGCACGCGAGGGTCGGCTACGGCGGCGAGGGTGGTGCCGGTCCAATTGGTGCCGTCGACCGTGTAGGCTACACCGACTTCGTACTCGATGGTTCCGATGGCATCGACCACCACCGGGCCGAAACGACCGAAGGCCGTGCGCCGACCGTAGCGGGCGTCGAGACGCGAGCGATCCACGATGGCATCGGCGCGCCAGTCGACCACCGAGAGCTGCGCAGGCGCGCCAGCAACCAGGTTTCCGCCTTCGATGATGCGGGTGCGACGTGCGCCGTCCGGGCCATTGTCGAACGCGGCGAGCTTGGAAGGGAGCGCCGCGCCGAAGATGGGGAACACCTTGGCGAAGGGCACCTTCTCACTGACGAAGAAGGATTTACCGGCGTGCGTGACCTTGTAGTCGACCGTGAAGCCGAAGGTCTTCTTGGGCACGGTGAAGCTCGCCGTCTTGCCCACGCGAGCATTGGCGCCCGAGCCCCAGGCCACGGCGACGTTGGAGGTCGACTTGACCGCGCCTGCCTGGTCGAGCCAGGTGATCTTGGCGCTCACCGAGACGCTGGCCGGCGTGAGCGAGGCGCGGTCGGCGTAGTCGAAGAGGTAGGTGAGATCGTCGAACGAGAGGTCGGTCACCAGGCGCTCGCCGGTGCGCACGATCTCGTCGCCGCCGCTGGTCGACTGGTACGCGAGCGAGAAGCCCTGGAAATGGATGACCCCGGTGCCGGGCGCCGTGGTGAGGCCCTGCTCGAGGTCTTCGGAGAGGTCGTCTTCGGTCTCGGCGGCGCAGCCTTGGAGCGTGCTCAGCGTGCCGAGAGAGAGCGCGGCGAACGCGAGCGGCGACAGATGCGGACGAACCTTTACTCGGACCATGGGACCCTCCTCCGGGAGCCTTCGTAGGCCCATGTAGGCCCACGTCGCTCAGGCGTGAGTCACTAGCTCCGGGTACGGGTAGGCGCAAGGTGTTTTTCGGGGATTTCCAATCGAGCATTCGCGGCCCATTCGTGGAAGGCTCGGGGCGAGCTCGATCGAGAGATGCCCGGGAAGACCAAGGTCACGTTCACCTTCGAGCCCTCGGCCGCACCTGCGTCCGAGCTCGTCGACGGAAGCCCACCGCGCGACGTGCGTGTGCTCGGCGAGATGCTCGAGTGGCGCGAGGGCGCGCGCCTCTCACCACGTCCCGACGGAAGCTTCGCGGTGGACATCTGGCTCCCCGACGGCGCGTACGCCTACAAGCTGCTCGTGGACGGTCGATGGATCGTGCCGCCCGGCGTGCGCACGGTGACGAGCGGCGAGCACACGAACGCGCTGCTCGTGGTGAACGGCGCGGACGAGCCGTTCGTGTTCGCCCCGGCGAGCCCGTACGTGGACGAGCTCGACCACGGCTTGCGGGTGCACGTGGGCTTGCGTACCTCGGACGACCAGGCCAAGGTCGAGGTGGCTGTCGCCCACGAGGCCTCCGAAGCGGGCGCGTTCGTGCCCCTGCCTTTCGTATTCCGTGACGGCGAGATCGCGCACTTCGCCTCGGAAATTCCCTGGCTCGCGAAGACCAGTGTGCTCCGCGTCCGCGCGGGTCGCGCCGAGGCCGGGCCTTTCGTGTACACGCGGCGCGAGGTCTCCGAGAAAGCCGTGCGCTCCGCACGCGACGGAACGTTCTACACGGTGTTCGTGGATCGCTTCCGCCGTGAGCGAGACGATGGTTGGGAGCTCTACACCCGATCGGACGGTCTGCTCGGCGGACACCTCGAGGGCATTCGGAGGTCGCTCGAACACTTCGTTTCGCTGGGTATCGACCACCTGGTGCTCACCCCCATCGGGCTCGCCGAGAGCTCGCACCGCTACGATTTCGTCGAGCCACTCCGGGTCGATCCGAAGCTCGGCGGAGAGCGTGCACTCACGGACCTCGTCGCGGACGCGCACGCCCTCGGCCTACGAATCGTGCTCGATTTCGCGTTTTCCCACGCCGGCGCTTCGTTTCCACCGGCCGCCTCGGTGCTCGCCGAAGGTCGCGCGTCCGCGTTCGCGTCGTGGTTCCGCTGGTCGGACGCTCCGGAGCCGAAGCTCCTTCACTACGGCACGCGGACATGTGCGCCGCTGCTCGACCTCACGGCGGACGGACCACGAAGGCTCGTGCTCGACGCCGTGGACTGGTTCGCTTCGCTCGGCGTGGACGGGCTCAGGCTCGACATGACCGCCGAGCTTCCTCTGGACCTCGGACGCGAGATACGCCGAAGGTTCCGCGCGAAGGTGCCGGGGGCGTTCGTGTACGGCGAGGTCGTGCCGGAGCACGCGTTTCGCTTCCGAAGTGAAGGCGTGGTGTGCGCGAGCACCGATTTCGGCTTCTTCGAGGCGGTCTCACGCATTTTTGGACGAGGCCAGGGAACGCTCCGCGCGCTCTACGAGATCGTTCGTCGAGGCGAGCTCGTACGAGGAGGATGCCCGCTCTCCGAGCACCTGCGCTTCGTGTCCACGCACGATCATCCGCGCCTCTCGACAGTGGCCGCAGCCCACGGACGAGGGGCGCTCGTGCCCACGGCGCACGCGCTGCTCTTCACGCTGCCCGGCATTCCGATGCTGCTCTACGGGGAAGAGCTCGGCCTCCGTGCGCGCGATCCGAAAGAGGCCGCGCTCGCCGAAGTGGAAGACGTGTGGCTCGATCGGGTGCCCATGCCGTGGGACGGCGAACGCCGCGAGCCCGAGCCGTTCGATGCGCTAAAGAGGCTTATTTTTGCGAGGCGTGAGCATCCGGCGCTCCGCGAAGGGTCCCTCGAGTGGCTGCACGTGGAGGACGAGCTTTTGGTCTTCCGGCGCGCCTTCGCGGGCGAGGTGATCGACGTGGTCGTCTCGATCGCGAGCGAGGCGCGCGAGGTGGATATCGAAGACGACCGGCTGCCCTCGGCCGAGATCGTGACGGCGAGCCCTGGCGTCTCGGGCGAAGGCTCGACCTTCGTGGTGCCGCCCTTCGGTTACATCTTGGCGTGCCGGTCGTCCGCGCAGACTCGCGGTCGGCTGACGCCACGGGCGCGCGCGAACCTGCGCCTCGTGGACGAGGACATGGCCCACGCGCGCGCCGACGCCCGCTCGCGGCCGACCCGCATCGACTTCGCGGTCACCGAGGCGTGCAACCTGCGCTGCATTCATTGCATTACACACGCACCTCGTCTCACCCGAGAAAAGAAGGCCAAAACACTCACCGAGCCCACGCTCGATGCCCTGCGCGAGGACCTCGCCTTCGCCCGTTATTTCGGCTTCGTGCACGGCGGAGAGTCCCTGGTGACGCCCATGCTCCAGCGCACCCTGGAGGCCATCGCGGAGGCTCGTGGAGAGGAGCCTTACGTGGTGCACCTGCTCTCGAACGGGCTCTTGGCCACGACCGAGACCGTGAGACCGCTCGTCGACCTCGGACTCTCGAGCCTGTCCGTTTCGCTGGACGGCGCCACGGCCGAGACCAACGACGCGATTCGACTCGGCGGGCGCTTCGAGGTCGTCACACGGAACGTGCGCGAGCTCGTGCGCATGCGCCAAGACGAACGACTCGATCTGCGACTCGGTCTCTCGTACGTGACGTTGCAGGAGAACCTCCACGAGACCGTCTCGTTCGTCGAGCTCGCGGCGGATCTGGGCGTCGATTGGGTGAAGCTCGAGGAGCTGGTCCCGCAAGACGACCGCACGAGACGTTCCTTGCTGCGCGATCCTTCGGCGCTGAAAGAGACGGTCGTTCGCGCCCGGGAACGTGGCCGCGAGCTCGGCGTGCGCGTGGTGGACCACACGGTCGAGCGGCGCATCTTCGTGTGCGGCATGGACGCGGAGACGCGAGCGTTCCTCGAAGACGACGCGTTCGCCAATCGTGCCGAGCTCCTTCCCTGCCGCACGCCGTGGGAGACCGCGTGCATCGAGCCGGACGGCACCGTGAAGCTCGGGGACTTCTTCGGGCCCTCGCTGGGCCGCCTCGGGACCGAGGGCTGCAGCGTCGAGGACCTCTGGAACCGAGACCAAGCACGCGAGGCACGCGAGCGCTTCGTGGGCGAGAGGCCGTGTGGGCGCGGCCCAGCTACATGTGTACCCGGCATACGCACCTCGTGAAGGAACGGGCGCGAAGAGACGCGAAAAGGATGCGCCCGAAGCGGCCTCGATCCCCATCGAATCCAGGGCAAAAACGTGCCGAACGTTGAAGGCGAACGAGCCGGGCTGCTAGGGTGCCCCTCATGGACGAGAGCGCGTTCCAAGCCTTCCGGCAGGTCCCCAAGACGGGGGTCATCTACGTCACCAGCGAGGCCACGAAACGCGGCTTCTCCCCGCAGAGCACCGACTGGTGCAACCTCGGTCAGGGTCAGCCCGAGACCGGCGAGCTGCCCGGGTCGCCCAAGCGAGTCGAGCAGGTCACCATCGCCATGGACGACCAAGAGTACGCCCCGGTGGCCGGACTCTGGGAGCTGCGCGAAGCCGTGGCCAACTTGTACAATACACTCTACCGCAAGGGCCACGGCTCGAAGTACTCGGCGGAGAACGTGTGCATCTCCGGCGGAGGTCGCGCGGCGCTCACGCGAGCCGCGGCGAGCCTGGGTCAGGTGAACCTCGGGCACTTCCTGCCCGACTACACGGCGTACGAAGAGCTCTTGGACATCTTCCACGCCTTCACGGCCATCCCCATCTTGCTCGAGGGCGAGCGGGGCTACAGCTTCACCGCGGACGACCTCCGCCGCGAAGTGCTGGGGCGTGGACTCTCGGCGGTGCTGCTCTCGAACCCCTGCAATCCCACGGGAAAGCTCGTGGGCGGCGACGAGCTCGCGCGCTGGGTCTCGGTGGCGCGCGACCTCGACTGCACGCTCCTGCTGGACGAGTTCTATTCGCACTACATCTACCGGGGTCGCCCGGGGCAGCTCCCCATCGAGAGCGCGGCTCGCTACGTGGAAGACGTCGACAAGGACCCGGTGGTGGTTTTCGACGGCTTCACCAAGAACTGGCGCTACCCGGGCTGGCGCATCACCTGGGCGCTCGGCCCCAAGTCGATCATGGAGGGCTTCGCGAGCGCGGGCTCCTTCCTCGACGGCGGCGGGTCGAAACCCTTGCAGCGTGCAGCCATTCCGCTCTTGGCCGAGGACTACGTGATCCAAGAGACCATGGCTATCCAAGAGACCTTCCGCGCCAAACGCGACCACGTGCTCTCGCGCCTCGAGCGCATCGGCGTGCGCTTCGATCGCGCGCCCGACGGAACCTTCTACGCGTTCGGCAACGTGTCGCACCTGCCCGGTCCGCTCTCCGAGGGCATGAGCTTCTTCCGGGCCGCGCTCGAAGAGAAGGTCATCACGGTGCCGGGCGAGTTCTTCGACATCAACCCGGGCAAACGACGGTCCGGCCGCACCTCGCGCTTCCGCGACTACGTGCGCTTCTCCTTCGGGCCGTCCAAGGAGACCTTGGACCGCGCGCTCACGCGCATCGAGAACCTGGTCGCGAAGCACTCCGTGTAGAGCGCACGCAACTCAGCGTTCGGCGGGAAAATCACGCGTATCGGTGACCACATGGGCCACCGGTACGTCGTGGGGGAGCACGGGAAGCTCGACCAGCAACTGGTAGTCGTAGACGACGGCCACGGTGAACGACCCGGCCGCCACCGCGAGCGCGCGATCGTAGTATCCGGCCCCGTACCCGAGGCGATGTCCGGTCGGGGCCACGGCGAGCGCGGGCACCACGATGACGTCGGGCGCGTGCAGCGCCTCGCATTCGTAGGGCGGCTCACGGAAGCCCTTGCCGCGCTCTTCCAGGAGCTCGAGGGAGCCGGGCACGCGAAAGGTCATCTCGCCGGTGTCGGGGTCGATGCTGGGGTACGCGACCGAGACGCCGCGCGCGGACAGCTCGGTGTGGAGTGGGACCAGGTCGACTTCGTTCTTGCCTTCGATAGGGAAAAAGAGCGCGACAGAACGAGCCGCGATGAGCGCGGGCAGCACGGAGAGACGCGCTCGGATCTTCTCGGAGCGCGCCGCGCACGAGGCGGCGGGAGCGGCGATTCGCACGCCTCGCATGCGCTTGCGGAGCTCGGTCTTCACCTTGCGCGCGATGACGTCGTCGGGGAAGAGGCTGCCCTTGCCGTGAGGCTCGTGAGGCTCGAAGCCTCCGGGACGATTCGAGTCGCTCATGGGTTCTTCTCCTTCACGAGCCCGGGTTTTCCGAAATTGGTGACCACGAGCTCACCCGCTTTCCCGCGGCCGCTCCCGGTGGCGCTGATGGACCGACGCGCGCCCACCCGCTTGCAGCGGAAGGCTTGGTAAAGCTCACGAGTCTCTTCGTTGTCCGCGTTGGAGAGCATGGCTTTCACGCCCTTCTTTGCGAGGTGCGCGAGCAACTCCGCGAGCCTTCGGTGATCGTCGCGACGGAAGCCCGAGGCCTGGTACGCGGTGAACGAAGCGGTCTTCGAGACGGGCACGTAAGGCGGATCGAAGTAGACGAAGTCGCCCTCCCCCAGGCGTTTGCACGCATCCTCGAAATCGAGATTGGTGAGGGAGACTTCGGCGAGCGCGACCGACGCCCGACGTAGCGCCGTCTCGTCGAGGATTTTCGGGTTCTTGTACGTCCCGAAGGGCACGTTGAACTTGCCCTTGCTGTTCTCGCGCCAGAGCCCGTTGAAGCACGTGCGGTTCAGGAAAATGAGGCGTGCGCCGCGCTCCACGTCGTCGAGGTCGCCCGTCTCCACGTCTCTCACGCGGTAGTAGAGCTCCTTGTCGTAGGAGTACCCGCGGAGGCGCTCCACGAGCGCGTCCACGTCCTTCTTCACGGCCCGGTAGCAAGCGATGAGCTCCGCGTTGCGGTCGTTCAACTTGGCCTTCTCGAACCGCGGAGAGCCCTCCGAAGCGAGCGCGAAGAAGAGCGCCGCTCCGCCGGCGAAGGGCTCCACGTACGTGCGAATGCTCTTGGGAACCTCGGTCAGGAGCGCGGGCACGAGCTCGGTCTTCCCACCGGCCCACTTCACGATGGGACGCGACAAATTCGGCTCGAGCGTGAACGACTTTCGTTTCATGGAACCCGAGGACCGCCGCCTGCATCGAGCATGCGCCGGAGCGGCTCGACGAGCTCGCTCCGAACGGCGAACACGAAAGGCACGCCGTCTTTTCCGGCATACACCAGTTTTCCCTCGGGAAACGAGCCCTCTTTGCCGAAGCGCAGACGAACCGTGCGAACCCCCGCATCGCCCCCCACGGTCACGTCCAACGTGAGCGGGTCGTCTCCCTCGTCTTCGCGTGCGAACGGACGCTTGGCCACCACGAACGTGGGCCGCAGCGCGAAGAGCACGTCGCGCAGCGAGCCGTGACCGGCGTCCGTATCGAGCCCGACCTTCCGCGCCCCGAGGCCACGAAACACGGTCATTTCCAGGGCGGAAGCCGCATCGATCACGAAGCCCTCTCGCGAGGCGAGCGGCCTGCGGACGAGCGCGGCGAGCTCTGCGGAGGCGAGGAACACGGCGCGGTCTCCCGCGATGCGGCCGTAGACCGGCCCTTGTGCCGACTCCCCGAGCTCGATGGCGACCTCACGAGGACCCGCGTCGTCGGAGAAGCGAAGCTTCGCGCCGCACGTGCTCGAGACGGGAAACTCGGGGGAAGGCTCGTCCGAGACCCAGGCCTCCGCGCGGGCCCCGAGCAGCTGCGAGGCCGCCGAGACCGCGAGCGCCGCATCGAGAGGGAACGGCGCGGGCTCCTCGAAGCGGTAGCCGTCGCGCTTCACGATCTTTTGCACGAGGCCTCCGCAGCGCAGCTCGTAGCCGTCGAGCAGACGCGCGTTCGCTCCCGGGACCAGGCGAGCCGCGCGCGTCACCGAGGCGGGGGGCGAGAAGAGAGGCGCGCTCGCCGCGGGAAAAATGAGCGTCACGCCGTCCTTTCGTGCAGCATACACGCGTCCGTCGGGCAAAGCTCTTACCTCCGACGTCTCCACGATCTCGCCGTAGTGGAGGTCGATCGACGAGACCTTCTTCCCCTCCCCTTCGTGCACGCTGCCCGCTTCACCGCGCACCGCGAGCATCGCGCCGATCCACAAGCGGACCGAGTCGGAGGCGTCCGAGTCGAGCTCGCGCGCCTCGGGTGCGCGGAGCACGAAGCCCGAGCCTTTCCTGGCCACGTCGAGCACGCGCCCGCCTTCGTGATGGATCACGACCTCTTCGACCTCGTCCACGCGCGCGAAGAACGAGCCGCGGTCGACGTACTCGCCCTCCCCACGCGCGAAGGTGCCGACGAGCCCTCCGGGCACGCACGCGTAGACGGGTGTCGCGTCTTTGCGGACCACCACCACGTCGAGCGGAGAGCCCGGGCACGGGGCGCCGAAGGCGAACGTGTTCTCCTTGCCCGAGCCACCTCGCAGCGAAAGCTCGAGCGTGGGAGACGCGAGCGCTGCCGCGCCCTCCGCGGCGGACAGGAATTTCTCCGCGCGAAGCTCGGCCAGCGCCGAGGCGAAGATCTCCGCCGACGTGCGCGACGCGTAGGTCTTCTTGCCGCCCGAGCCCACGAGGAAACGCGTCTTGCCGTCGCGCGCGAGGCGGAGCTCGGGTTTGCCCGCGGGCGCGATCCGCACCTCGGCGAGATCGCCCTCGGCGAGCGTGACCAGGGACTTTTCTCGGTATTCCTCCGGCCGCACCACGAGCACGCCCACGAGGCGCTTCTCCACCACCACGGCGGGCTCGCCCTCCACGCGGAAATACGCGGCCCCCTCGGGCTTTTTCGCGTCTCCACCGAGCACGAAGCGATAGGTGAGATCGCCCATCACGACCTCGCCGCGCACGCGAGGCGCGTCGAGCGAGGTGCTCGCGCCGTCGTCGACCGGGCGCACCACACGCGCGTTCTCGAGCTCCGCCAAGAGCACGTCGGCTTTGGCCGAGTCGGCCCGCTCGGACGATCCGTGCAGTCTCCACGTATTCGCGGACACGTCCCGATCGAGCAGGACTTCGCCCGCGTCCGTACGAAGAGCGATGCGCGAGACGCGATCCTTGCGCCAGGCGGGGAAGACGCTGCCCTTGCGGAGGCCACGCTCCACGTCCGACACGCCTTCGCGATCGCGGAAGACGAGCCAGCCGAGCCAAAGCGCCGCGAGCACGAGGAGGAGCGTGCCCAAGTGGCGTTTCATGGGGATTTCGAGCCTTCTTCGCGCGTCTCGCGCTTCTTGCTCGCGCCCTTCTTGGGACGCTTCTTGGCCTCGGGCGGCGGCGGCTCCGCATCCTTGCGCACGTGCTCGCGTCCCTCGGTCGCGCGGCGACGGAACCCGATCGCGAGCCCCAAGAGCCCCGCGGCGAGGGGCATGAACACCATCACGTAACGACGCACTTCGGAGCGCGCCTCTTCGCTGATGCGCACGCCGGCCGGGAGCGGATCACGCGCCGGGACGTCGACGATCTCGGGCTTCGTGGCAAGCCACGAGATCGCGCTCTCCACCAGGAGCGCCGTGCCCCGAAGCGCCCAAGGCTCGCGGAAGTTCGCTTCGAGCAGGCTGGTGGAGGCGCCGAGCACGACCAGGCGCGGACCGTGGGGCGCATCCGGGGTGACCTTCGCGCGCTCCGAGGCCATGGCGAGCACGAAGGGCCCGGACGGATCGGTAGGCGCTTTTTCCGGTGTCTTCGTCCACGTCGCCGCTCCGTCGAGCAGTGACAGACCGAAGGCCTCCGGGCTCGTGAGCACGAGATCCGAGGCGACCGCCGCGCCCGCGTCCGCGCGATGCACGAGCGGACGCGCGAGCTGCACGAGCACACGAGGCACGTCGCGGTCGTCTCGCTTGACCAACGCGGACGTCACGGGATGCTGGCGCGGCTCGGCGAAGAACCTCGCGCCGAACGAGTCCGGGAGCACACGATCTTGGGCGCGTTCGACCACGATGGTCTTTCCGAAGCCCACGCCGAAGGGCGCGGTCACCTCGTCGAGGCCGGTCGGCTCGAGACCGCTCTTGGCCGGTACGGGGCCGGCAGCGATCAGCGCGCTGCCACCCGTCATCACGTAGGCACGGAGCCGATTCGCTTCTTCGGGAGAGAACGCGCCCTGAGGCCCCGCGACCACCACCACGGTGCAGCCGACGAACGGCTCGGACACGCCCGGCTTGGCCGTGTCCACCGGGGCCACCTCGTAGTTTTCCTTCTCGAGCACGGACTTCAAGAAGAAGAGCCCTCGCTCGGAGCCGTCGTTCACCGAGGCCTCGCCGTGACCTTCGGTGAAGCAGAGCTTCGCGCGGGTTCCGCCGAGCACGTTCCGTATCGCGAGCGTGATGCCCTGCTCTTCGCGCGGGTGCACCACGTCGTCTTTTTCGGAGGCCTCGTAGAGGTCGGTCGAGTCCAGAAACCAGTGTTTTTCCCCGCGCGCGACGATGATCGCGGCGTCGGTGACCACGTGGCCGTCTTCGCTGCGACCGGCCTCCACGCGGAAGCGCTTCTTCAGATCTTCGAGGGCCAGCGCGTCGTGGTCGGGGTCCACGAACTTCACGACCAGGCGCGAGGTCTCGGCTTGGTAGGCGACCAAGAGCTGCGCCACGGTCTGACGGAGCGCCTCCGATTGACCGAGCACGACCCAGATTTCGACCGGCTCCGAGAGGTCGTGCAGCGTGCGCTTGGTGGCCTCGGACAAGGTGTAGCGCTTGTCCTTGGTGACGTCCCAGCGCGAGTAGTGACGTGCAGAATACACGTTCAACAGCACCCCGACGACCGCCGCGGCCACGAGGCCCACGAGCTTGGCGATCTCGTCGCGCTTGAGGCGGCGCAGGGCCTCGAGGGCCGTAGGACGCGGCTTCATCCCCACCTCCAGGCGTCCACCACGCGCACCGTGAAGTAGAGCGGGACCACCGTGAGCGTGCCGTAGAAGGCGAGCCTACGGGTGTCGACGATGCCGCTCGAGAAGTCGCTCATGGCCGCCCAAGCCGAGACGTGCGTGCAGACCGCATGCATCGTCGTTCCTTCTTTCGCCACGAACTCGCCCACGCCGAGCACGAACAGGCTCAAGATGACCATCGCGGTGAGCACGAGCGCCAAGAACTGGCTCTTGGTCATGGAGCTCATCAAGAGGCCGAGCGAGAGGTAGGCCGCGCCGATGAGCAGCACGCCGAGGTACGACGAGGCCGCCACGTTCCAGTCGAGCGCGCCCGTGCGCTTCAAGATGACCAGGTAGAGCACCGTGGGCGCCCACATGACCACGTAGGTGGTCAGCACCGAGGCGTACTTGGCCAGCACCACCGCGGTGGTCGAGACGGGCGCGGTGAGGAGCCCCTCGGCCGTGCCGCTCCGTCGCTCTTCGGCGAAGAGGCGCATGGTCATGGCCGGAACCAGCAAGAACAGCACGAGGTAGAGCAGCACCGTGTTGCCGAAGAAGGCCTGCACCGGCGTCTCGCTGCCGTTCGTCTGGACCTGCGAGGCGAAGTGATCCACCAAGAGGAAGAAGTGGCCGCCTTGCACCAGCAAGAACACGCACACGAGGACCCACGCGAGAGGCGTCACGAAGAACGCGAAGAGCTCACGCTTGTAGACCGGCCAAAATCCCCTCACGAGGCGGCTCCTTCGTCGGCCTTCGAGGTTTCGTCGTCCGTGCGTCCGTGCGTGAGCTCGACGAACACGTCTTCCAGGCGTCCGCGAAGGGGCTCGAGCTCGAGCAGCCCGAGGCCAAGCGAAACGACGAGCTTGGCGAGGGCGGCGCGCGCCTTTCGGCTCGCGTCTTCGTCGATGCGACCCCACTCGAGACGGGCCGAGCAGGTGTCGCCCGAATCGGTGATCGAGGGGTCTTTTCGAAGCGTCGGTAGGAACGAGCGCGCACTCGCGAGCAGCGCTTGCAGCGCCTCTCGAGATCCTTCGACGCGCACCACGAGGCCCCTCGCGACACGCTCGTCCTTCAGCGCCTCGAGCGTTCCTTCGGCGAGCAGCTTGCCCTTGGCGATGACCACCGCACGCGTGCAGGAGGCCTCCACTTCGCTCAGGATGTGCGTCGAGACGAGCACCGTATGCGAGCCGCGCAGGTCGGAGATCACCTCGCGCACTTCGCGAATTTGGTTCGGATCGAGGCCTGCCGTCGGCTCGTCCAGCACCAGCAAGGGAGGGTCGGCGACGAGCGCGTCGGCGAGGCCCACGCGCTGACGGTAGCCCTTGGACAAGTGACCGATCACCACGTTGGCCACCTCGGTCACGCGGGCCTTGTCGATCACGTCGTCCACGCGCGAGCGGCGGATCTTTCGCGCGACGCCCTTCAGCTCGGCGCGGAAGGTGAGGTACTCGACGACACGCATCTCCGGGTAGAGAGGCACCGTCTCGGGCATGTACCCGACCTTCTCTTTGGCCCCCAGGGGGTCTTCTTCCACGTCGATCCCGCACACGCGTGCGCGTCCGGACGTGGGGGCGAGGTAGCCCGAGAGGATGCGCAGCGTGGTGCTCTTCCCTGCCCCGTTCGGACCGAGAAATCCCACGATTTCTCCCTTGTCCACCGTGAACGAGAGTCCGCGCACCGCTTCACGCGCTCCGTATCGCTTCACGAGGTTTTCGACGACGATCATTTCACTCGAGGGGTGGCTCGACCGAGAGACGAACGAGATTCGGGGCTCCGGGCGAATCGGGCCCACTCGCGCCGGGGCACGGGTGGGCTTTCGGCAAATTCGCCGGAGTTATCCCACGATTTTTGATTTTCCGCGAACTCGGGAGGAAAGTCCTTTCGTGGACCGCCGTCGTTTCGCCTGCTTCTCCCTCGTCGCCGTGTGCATGGGGTGCGCGCACCCCTCGGAGCCCGACTCGGGTCCGGTCAAGAACGTCGGCGTGGGCGAGATGGACGCCACGGCACGCGCGGACGTGCACGCACCTCCCGTCACGGTGGTCGACCCGCGGGCGCTCCGCGAGGCTTCGGCCGGCGAAAACGTGCAAGATGCAGGCACTCGGGACTCGAGCGACGAAGGGGACGCCGCGGCGGAAGAAGCGCCGCCCGGCATGGCCAAGGTCCCCGGGGGAACGTTCACCATGGGCGCGGACTCGGGCGGCCAAGGCGACGAACGCCCGGCCCACCCGGTCACGCTCGCGCCGTTCTGGCTCGACCTCCTCGAGACCACTCACGAGGCCTACGGCGAGTGCGAGAAAGCCGGCGCGTGCCGCCCTGCGGACGCGAAAATCCTGGCGCGCTTCGGAGGCGTCTTCGTGGGCCCGAACAAGCCCGTGACGGGCATCTCCTGGAACGACGCGCGCACGTACTGCCAGTTCCGCAAGAAACGCCTCCCGCGCGAAGCGGAAATGGAGCGCGCGATTCGAGGCGACGACGGCAGGCGTTTTCCCTGGGGAAACGAGCGCCCGACCCACGCGCACACGGTCTTTCAAGCGAGCAAGACCGAGGACGTGGGAACACACCCGCTCGGCAAAGGTCCCTACGGTCACCACGATCTCGCCGGGAACGTGTGGGAGTGGATGGAAGACCTCTACGACCCGTTCGCCTATACGCGCCAAGGAGCGTCGAAGGGCGAGCCGGGCACCTGCGAGGAGATCCTGGCCGCGCAGAACAAGCTGCGCGCCGAGGGAAAACAGGGCTTCACGGGCACGAACCCCATCCCCACCGAGTGCGAGCGCTCCATCCGCGCGGGAGCCTACAATTACGACGCGGACGGGCTGCGCAGCACCAATCGCGTGCATCATCCTGGCAATTTCAGGCTGCTCATGACCGGGGTGCGTTGCGCCAAAGACGCCCGCTGAAAGCCGGCGAATCGAGGGACCGAGCGAGGACGCGACGAGGAAAATGGCCCGGTGCCGTGAGCTGCCGTAAAACGAAACGCTCACCCCGTGCATCCATCGTCTCGTATGCCCCGATTTCTCGACGCGCTCGGTACGGCCGTCCGAGCGACCAGCTTCGGCCTCGCGGTCGGCGCGCTCGCGGCCTGCTCCTCGTGCCGTGCAGCTACCCCTGCAGGTTCGGCCGACGTCGAAGGAACGATTCCGCTCGGGATCCTGCAGTTTCTCTCGCCGGCTCCCGGTGAGCCCGCCTGGCAGAGGGAGAGCCGACACTTGGTCGCGTGGCGTTACGTGCCGCCGCCGGGAGCCTCGGACGACGTGCAGCTCGAGATGTCGCTCGACGACGGCGCGACGTTCCTCCCCGTCGAGGCCGAGCTCTTCGATCGGGCCGCGCAGACCGCACGTATCGCGGTGCCCGCCACCGGTGGCACGCGCCTACGCCTACGCCTCGTGGCGACCGGTGCGGTGCTCGAGTCGACCCAGGTCACCTTGGCGCCTTCCCAAAAGCGCGACTACGTCTACGAGAAGCTAACCGAGGCAGCGCCCTTCGGCCCGCGCGACGGAATGGGAGGAGTGGTCTTCCACGGACGGCTCTTCGCGATGGGCGGATGGAACCCCATCAAGCACCCGAAGACTTCCACGTTGAACGACGTCTGGAGCAGCGCGGACGGCAAGACGTGGGTGCTCGAAAAGCCCAATACGTTCCTCGACCCGGCGACCTTCGACGCGGAGGCCGATTGGCCCGGGCGCCATTGCGCCGGGTATCTGGTGCACGACGACAAGATCTTCATCGTCGGAGGAGACCCGCTCCAGGGCGGATACCAGAACGACGTATGGTCGTCCGGAGACGGCAAACGCTGGACGAAGGTCACGCGCAATTGGGGAGTTTCGCCGACGCGCGCCTTCCACATGACCGCCGAGACGGGCGGCAAGATGTGGGTCATGGGCGGACAGAACCTGACCGACTTCGGTGGTGAGCCCATCCCCGCGGGAGGCCTCTCCGACGTCTTCACGAGCCTCGACGGCAAGGATTGGAAGCGGGTTTCCAGCGAGGGGCCGATGTGGTCGGGACGGGGAATCATCGGCAATCAAGCCGTACTCGCCGGTCGACTTTGGATTGTCGGAGGCGGCCTCTACGACGACCCGAAGTTCCCGGGAGGAGTGTTCTTCGGGGACGCCTGGAGCACGACCGACGGCAGCAAATGGAAGCTCGAGACCGCCTACTTGCCGTTCCCGAAGCGCGTCTACCACTCGGTCGCCGTGTTCGACGACAGGCTCTGGGTGCTCGGAGGGGTCAATACGTACGGCAACTTGGCCGACAATTGGTACTCGACCGACGGCTTCAATTGGTACCCGAGCACGCATCCGAACTTGGTCGGTCGCCATGCCGGTACGGTCTGGGTGTCCGGAACCACCATGTATTGGGGCTCGGGCAACGCCATCTACGACGACAGCAAGACGTCCAAGTGGCTCGCCGACGTGTGGCGCATCCGCGCCCCGTGATGCTCGACGAGCGGACGGAGCGCGGAACGAACGACGAGTGAAACCTGAACCGGTCGGTCAGCTACGGATACGCCAATTGCCGACGATGGCCTTGCCCACGTCGTCGCAGGTGGGGTCGGTGACCAAGAGCTCCGGCCGCCCTCCACGCGAGACCAGGATGGTGTTCTGGCGGAATACGCGACCGAACGCCACGGCTTCGTCGCGGTCCATGCCGTGCACGAGCCAGCCCGGTTCGCGCCAGGTGCTGTCCGGGTCTTCTTCGTACCCGACGCACGCTTCCACGCGGTAGCAGCCGAGGATCAAAAGATCGCGCAAGACCGAGTGCCGACCATCGTTCACTTTGCGCGGCAAGAGCATGCTGCGCGGGTTGAACGCGGTGAGCACAGTGAACGGCTTGTTGAGCAGCTCGGGCAGCGTGGACGGGTCCGTCACGGTGTCGCCGTCGAGCGAGACGCGGAGCGGTCCGTTCGACGTGGGCAGCTCGTACACGGTCGCGAGGTAGTGGCGGAGAAGGTTGTGGTCCATCGCTTTGGAGGTCCTTCCTTGCACCCCTACGCACGGAGCGTCAACCCCAGGATGGTCGCGCCTAAGGTCGGCCTCGAGGCGACCCACATCGAGCGCTTCGTGTTCAGCCGCGCGACGGGGACGAACGTTCAGCCGTCGAAGCGATAGCCGACACCACGCACGGTCAAGAAGTGCCGCGGCGCCGAGGGGTCACCCTCGAGCTTCTGACGAAGCTGCTGCATGAAGTTGTCGATCGTGCGAGGCGTGCCGTGATGGTTCGGTCCCCACACTTTGCGGAAGATGTCCTCGCGCGAGAGCGCTTTTCCGCGGTTTCCCACGAGGCACATCATGACGTCGAACTCGGTCGCGGTGAGATCGACGATGCTGCCGTCGCGCTTCACCGAGCGAGCCGAGATGTCGACCTCGACGGACGAGAAGCGAACGAGCTCGGCCTTCGGTACTTTTCGCGTGCGACGGAGCGCGACCCGAACGCGAGCGAGCAGCTCGGCGAGGCTGAAGGGCTTCGCGACGTAGTCTTCCGCGCCGAGCTCGAGACCGGTCACCTTGTCCATCTCGCCCGTGCGCGCGGAAAGCACGATGATGGGGACGGAGAGTCCCTCGGCGCGCAGCTCGTGGATGACCTCGAAGCCGTTCTTCTTCGGGAGCATCACGTCGAGCAGGACCAAGTCGGGGTGCTCGCCGCGAATGATGCCGAGCCCGACCTCGCCGTCGTCGGCCAACGAGACGCGGTAGCCCTCGGCCTCGAGGTTGATGCGAAGGCCGAGCGCGATGGCAGGATCGTCTTCGACGACGAGAACGTGTCGTCCTTCCAAGCCCTCGAGCTGCGACGTCCGGACGGCGGCTCGTCGACCTTGTTGCTAACCACGACGGCAGCCTACCCTAACTCTCGGAGTTTTCGACGACCACGAGCTCCCTGGGCAGCACGAATCCGAAGGTCGAGCCCTTCTCCTTCGAGCTCTCCACCGTGACACGCGCGTCGTGGGCCTTCGCGCAGTGCTTTACGATCGCGAGGCCGAGACCGCTGCCTTCACGAGAGCGCGAGAGACGATCGTCGATGCGGTAGAACTTCTGGAAGATGCGCTCGCGCTCGTGACCGGGGATACCCTCGCCGTTGTCGGAGACCTCGAAGGCCACCTCGCCCTTGGCGGTCTTCCGCACGGACAAACGAACGCGCGGCGGCGTACCTCCGTACTTGAGTGCGTTGGAGAGCAAGTTCACGAGCACGTCGGAGAGCGCGGCGCGATCGACCCGAATGCGCGGGAGCTCGGGACCGACTTCGATGCTGAAATCCAGCTCTTTTCCCGCGCGATACGGGCTGAACGCGTCCTCGGCATCGCGGATGACGTCGTCCACGTCTTCTTCGCGGAGCTCGTAGACCTTGCGACCGGCCTGCATGCGCCCGAAGTCGAGCAGACGCTCGATGAGCCGAGTGAGACGCTCGGTCTCGGAGCGAAGCTGAGCGAGGCACTTCGCCTGAGTCACCGGGTCGTCATTGGTGCGCTCGATGGTCTCGGCGAAGAGACGAATGGCCGTGAGCGGCGTCCGGAACTCGTGGCTGACCTTGGACACGAAGTCGGCCTGGAGCTCGCTCAGGTTCGCCTCGCGACGGACGAAGACGAACACGAGCACCATGCCGGTGATCATGACCGAGACGAAGCTCACCGTGAGGATGCCGAACACGAAGTTCACGCGGCCTTCGACGAACAGCGACACGATGCCGATCGCGAGGATCAGCACCGTGGGAATGACCAGCAGGTAGACGAGCAGCTGGACGATGCGCCGATACCCGAGGCGCTGGAGGTTCTTGGTTCCACGGGCGGCCCACGCGCCCGCGGCCTTCTTTTCTTTGCTCGATTCGGCGTGTGCGACCACGCGCTCAATGTGCCATGATTTCGCGGCGTGCGAGCCCCGAGGCCTAAAAATAGGCTCGAAAGAGCGATGACGTCCGTCGGCGCGTGGGCCCTCGTTCTCGGCTCGGGGCGCTCCTGCGCGCGTGCTTCGGCCGAGCCTCCCGCGCCTCCGCGTGCGTCCGTGAGCCCATTGTCGGGCTCCGCCTCCACGTCGGACGCCGCGCGAGCCCGCGCGCTGCGCATCGTGGCGCGTGCGCGCGAAGAGGTCGCGACCGGCGTCGTCTACGATCGGGCCTACGTCGCGAGAGGGAGCGGACGCCCCGACCGAGAACGTGGAGCCTGCACGGATCTCGTGGTGCGCGCGCTCGCGGCAGGCGGGATCGACCTGCAGAGCGCAATCTTCAACGACGCGCTCCGCGCTCCCTCGGCCTACGCGAACATCGCGCTCGTGGACGGTCGCATCGACCACCGACGTGCGCCGAACCAGCACGTGTGGCTCTCGCGGCATGCACGAAAGCTCCCGACATCGCTCCGTTCCATCGCGACCTTCGCCGCCGGTGACATCGTGGTGTGGACCTACGGAACGTGCCCCGAGTGCAAAGCCGACCACGTCGGTGTGGTGAGCGATCGCCTAGGAAAACGCGGGTATCCGTTGATTCTCCACAATGCGGGGCCTCGCGCGACCGAAGAAGACGCCCTCGATGCTTGGCCGCTCGTCGGTCACTACCGCGTCGTGGACGAGGAACCTTCTTCTCGCGCGCTCGAGCCCGTCACACCGTCACGAAACGATGGCCCGTAGCTCGGCGAGCATCGCTTCGTAGGGAGGCTCGACCCCGAGCCAGCGCGAAAACGCGAGCGCTCCCTGACGCGCCAACATGCCGAGCCCGTTCGTGTGCGCGAGCCCGCGGCGCGACGCTTCGGCCAAGAACGGCGTCACGGACGGTGCGTACACCGCATCCACCAAAACCACGCTCGGGTGGAGCGCGTCCCACGTGATCTGCTTCACCAGCGCATCTCCCGGGTCGGCCGAGGCCATCCCCGCGCTCGTCGCTTGCACCACCGCGCGAGCTCCCGCGTAAGCCGAGTCGGGGGCGAGCTCGCGGCACGTGAGCTTTACCTCGGCCCCTGTGGAAGCCAGTGCAGTATGCATCTCCGACGCGAATCGAGCTCGTTTTTCCGCGGCCGCGAAGGATCGCGCCCGAACGTGCACGTCACGAATGCCGAGCTCGAGGACCATGGCCGTCACCGCAGCTCGCGCCGCACCGCCGCTGCCGAGCACGAGCCCGGGTGCATTCGCGAAGGCACGGCGGTCGGAGACGAGCGACGCGAGCTCGGCCGCGAGCGCAGGGGCATCGGTGTTGGTCGCGAGGATTCGGCCGTCCTCCGCCCGAAGCAGAGTATTTCCCGCACCGACGGCGCGCGCTGCAGGTTCGATCTCGTCCACGAGCTCGAGCACGCGCAGCTTGTGTGGGATGGTCACGTTGAGCCCGGCGAGCTCCCCGCGGCGTAGCTCGTCGACCACGGCAGCGAGCTGCGACGCGTCCGCGCGGCGCGCCTCGTAGACGTGAGGCATACCGAGTGAGCGGTAGGCTGCGCCGTGCATGCGTGGGCTCTTGCTGTGCGCGATGGGATCGCCCACCACGGCGAAGACGAGCCGCTCGGTCATGCCTTTTTCTTCTTTTTGGGCGCAGAATAGACGCTCGGGTTCGGGTCCTTCGCAGACACTTCGGCGGCGAACGTTCCTTTGGCGACGCGAACATCGAGCCGATCGCCGGGTGTGACTTCGTCGGGTTCACGAACGGCGTGTCCATGCGCGTCGGTGACGATCGCGTAGCCACGCCCCAGCACGGCGAGCGGGCTCAGCGCCTCGAGTCGAGCAGAAGCCCGAGATAGATCGGAGCGCTTCTTCGTGAGGTCTTTGACGGCCGCCGTGGCGACGCGTGCACGAAGCGTTGCCAGCGCGGCACGCTCGGTCGCGAGAACCGTGGCCGGGTGCTTGGCGGCGATACGCGATTCGAGGTCCCGAGCGAGCCTCGCCTGCTGATCGAGATGCTTCCGGATGGCGCGGGTCGCGCGCATGCGGCGATCGTCGAGCCTTTGCTGCGCGTTGGCGACCAACGAGCGAGGGTCCCCGAGCCTACGCCTCAGAGCAGCGAGATCGAGCTTCCCCTCGGACAAGTGACCACGCATCGCGCGCAGCAAGCCTCGACGACGCTCGGCCAGGAGCGACACGCGGGCTCGGGCGTCGGGCACGACGAGCTCGGCCGCTTGCGAAGGGGTCGAGGCACGCGCATCCGCCGCGAAGTCCACCAAGGTCACGTCGACCTCGTGTCCGACCGCACTCACTACGGGGACGCGGCACGCGGCGACTGCACGCACGAGCTCTTCGTCGTTGAAAGCGGAGAGGTCGTCGGCCGAGCCGCCGCCGCGGCCCACGATGATCACGTCCACCTCGGGGACCTTCTGCAAGTCCGCGAGGGCGCGGCGGATGGCTGCCGGTGCGGTCGGCCCTTGCACCACGGCGGGCGCGAGCAGAATGTGCGCCCCGCCTCGACGGAACGCGACGCGACAGATGTCGTGGATCACCGCCCCCGATCGCGAGGTGACCACTCCGACGACGCGCGGCTCGGTGGGCAGCTTGCGCTTCTTCGCCTCACGGAAGAGCCCCTCGGCAGCGAGCTTCTCCTTGAGCTTCTCGAGCGCCTCGAGCAGCGCCCCTTTGCCCGAGAGGCCCACACGGTCGGCCACGAACTGCAGACGTCCGCGCGGCGAATAATACGTGGGCCGCCCGCGCAGCAGAATCTTCGCGCCGTCCCGGACCAGAGACCTCGTACGCGGAGTGAGGTTCGTCCGGTAGACGACCACATCGATCGACGCGTCGGCGTCTTCGTCTTTCAATGTAAAGTACAAGTGTCCGCTCTGCGCCGCCCGCACCCCACTCGCTTCGCCGACGACAACCACGGGCTCCTCGAACTTGTCCGCCAAGGATCGCTCGACGAGCTTGCCGAGACCGGCCACGGTGAGCGGCTCGGGCGATTTCGGCTTCGCGGGCTCCGGAGCTGCCTTCGGCTCGATCATGGGCGGAGGCTCGGCCCCCGGATACGGCGGCACGATGGACTCGATCGACGAAGGCCCACGCGAGGAGCCAGGAGCTCGCGAGGCCGC
This sequence comes from Polyangiaceae bacterium, assembly GCA_965225775.1. Taxonomy (GTDB): domain Bacteria; phylum Myxococcota_A; class Polyangia; order Polyangiales; family Polyangiaceae; genus JAAFHV01. The sequence goes on from OZ245328.1 coordinate 4,722,861, forward strand.
GCTCGTCGGACCGGGGGCGGCCGAAGTCGGGTCTGTCTCGGCAACCGCCGAATCCGAGTGCCTGCCCGGGGGCGCGTCGATCGGGTCGACTGCGGCCGGGTCTTCGCGCCGCGTAGGCGTGCTCGCGCCGAAGTCGAAGCTCGCTTGCACACCGCCTTTTTGCGCCTTGGCCATCTCGAACCGCCCGATGACACGCTACCAGGGAATCCCCCCGGGGGTCTCGACCTCCGTCACTCGGCAAGGTGCTTCGCACGGCACGCAGCGGGCGGACGAGACGCAATCACGCCGCGTGTCACGCCTCCTTCCTCGTCGCCGAAAACCCTGGTAACTCCGAGGACAATGGCGAGCACGAAAGCGTTCAAAAAGGTCCTCGTGGCGAACCGTGGCGAGATTGCGGTCCGTGTGACCCGCACCCTCCACGAGATGGGCATCGCCTCGGTCGCGATTTACTCCGAGCCCGACCGCAAGAGCCTGCACGTGCGCGTGGCCGACGAGGCCTACCCGGTCGGTCCTGCGGCAGCCTCGGAGAGCTACCTGCGCATCGACAAGGTGCTCGATGCCGCCAAAAAGTCGGGCTGCGACGCCATCCATCCGGGCTACGGGTTCTTGAGCGAAAACCCCGAGTTCGCGGACGCTTGCGAGCGCGCGGGCATCACCTTCATCGGGCCTCCTGCGAGCGCGATGCGCAAGCTCGGCTCGAAGACCGCCGCGCGTGACGTCATGAGCGCGGCGGGCGTGCCCATCGTTCCTGGCGCCACCTGCGACACCACGGAAGAGGCCACGATCGCAGCGACGCGCATCGGCTTCCCCGTCATGCTGAAGGCCGCGAGCGGCGGCGGCGGCAAGGGCATGCGCCTGGTCCACTCGGCCGACGAAATGAAGAGCGCGTGGGAGCGCGCCCGCTCCGAAGCCAAGAAGTTCTTCGGCGACGACACGGTCTACATCGAGAAGGCCATCATCCGTCCGCGCCACGTCGAGATTCAGGTGCTCGGCGATCGGGACGGCAACCTCGTGCACGTGTTCGAGCGCGACTGCTCGATCCAGCGTCGCAACCAGAAGGTGGTCGAAGAGACCCCCTCGCCAGCAGCCTCGCGCGAGCTCGTCGATCAGATGGGTCGCATCGCCGTGCAAGGAGCGAAGGCGGTCGGTTACTTCTCCGCGGGCACGTTCGAGTTCCTCGTGGGTGAAGACGGCCAGTTCTACTTCCTGGAGATGAACACGCGCCTCCAGGTCGAGCACCCGGTCACCGAGCTCGTGAGCGGGCTCGACCTCGTGCGCGAGATGGTCCTGGTCGCGCAGGGCGAAAAGCTCGGATTCACCCAGACCGATCTCTCCGCGCGCGGCGCCGCCATCGAGTGCCGCATCTACGCAGAAGACCCTTCGAGCGGATTTTTGCCTTCGCCCGGCACCATCGAGCACCTCGTGGTCCCTTCCGGCCCGGGCGTCCGCGACGACGGCGGAGCCTACCCCGGCTGCACGATCTCGAGCTTCTACGACCCGCTCATCTCGAAGCTGAGCGTGTGGGCACCCACGCGTGAACGCGCCGTCGCGCGGATGCGCCGTGCCCTCTCGGAGTACGTGGTCACCGGCATCCGCACGAACCTCGCCTTCCACGAGAAGCTCTTCTCGCACCCCGACTTCGTGGCCGGAAACTACGACACGGGCTTCCTCGAGCGAAACGCCGAAGCCCTGTTCGGTTATCCGCCCGTGCCCGAGGAGCGCGTCGAGGCGGTCTCGGTGGCGGTGGCCATCGCCGCGGCTCGTATGGAGCGCGCGACCGGCGCCCAATCTGCACGAGCAGGAGAGACCGGCTCGCGGCTATCGCCGTGGGTCGCCGGGCACCGCGCCCGACTGCGCTGAAATCCGAGGCTCCTGTTTTCGCTCTTTGGGCGAAAACTCCAGGGGGCGCAATCCGAGGCGGGGCATCCGGGCTTTTCCGGTTGCCCCGCTCTACATTTGGTAGCCTCTGGGATTGGGAATCGAGGCGCACGCCCGCGCACGCAGGATGTCGGATCCCCGGTCATGATCGCTCCTAACCTGCCTGCTCTGGTCTCCACGTCGGTCGCGACCGTCGGCTACGTGTGCGCGGCCTTCACGGCATTGCTCGCGCGAGCACCGGGAATGAAGAGCTTGCGTGCGTTCGCGGTCTGCGCGGCCCTGGGAGCGGTCTTCGCCACCACCAACGCCCTCGCCTTCACGTCACGCTCGCCGGGCGCGGTCGTCGTCTGCCTGCGCATCGGCTTGCTGGCGGCCGCGCTGCACGGAGCATCGTGGCTCACCTACGCGGCCGTGCGCGAGGGACGTCCGCTCCAGCGCATCGAGAAGGTCCTCATCGCGGGGGGCTGCCTCTTCGGCATCGGAGCGCTCATACCGGGCGCCATGCTCGAGTCGGGAGTGTGGATTCGACGCGTCGAGTGGCTCGGGATTTCTTACAACGACGCCAAGACCACCACGCTCGGAAGTGTAGCCTGCACGTATTACTGCACGGCCATGTTGCTGCCGCTCTGGCGCGGCATTCGGCGCTTCGGCCAATCGGGCGCCGCCGAACGAGCGGAGGTCGGGGGGCTCGCGCTGCTCGTACTCGCGGGAGTGAACGACAGCATCGCATCGCTCGGGTTCCAGACACCGTACGTGCTCGACGTGGGCTTTTTGCTGCTGGTGGTGTCCGTCGGAGGGACGCTGGCCAAGAAGTTCGTGGACAACGCCCGAGCCGTGGAGGCAACGGCCATCGAGCTCCGTGAGGCCCAAGCCGAGCTCGTAAGACGCGAGCGCCTCGCGGCCCTGGGCGAGATGTCCGCCGTGGTCGCGCACGAGGTGAGAAACCCGGTGGCCATCATCTTCAACGCGCTCGCGTCGGTGAAGCGTCACCCGGAAGAGCGTGAAGTCCTGCTCGGAATCGTGCACGAAGAAGCCGAGCGATTGAAGCGCATGGTCTCCGATCTGCTCGAGTTCGCCAGACCGCAGAGCTTGCATCTCACACGCACACCTCTCGGACCGGTGGTCGCGGGGGCAGTCGAGGCGGTGGCGGCGACGACCGCCAACGCGAGCGACATCGAGGTGACGACCTCGGACTTGCCCCCTGTCTTTTGCGACACGCAGCTCGTTCGACAGGCGCTGGTCAACCTGGTCACCAACGCGCTCCAGGCCCGGGGCCGTAAGCGCCCCGTTCGCGTGAACGGCGAGGTCCGCGGCGAGAGCGTCGTGCTGGCCGTGGTCGACGACGGCGACGGCGTGCCCAGTGAGTCGCGGAGCCAAATCTTTCAGCCCTTCTTCACAACGCGCGCCACCGGTACGGGACTCGGTCTGCGCGTGGTCCAGCGCATCGCCGAAGCGCACGGAGGCCGCATCGTTCACTTGGAGACGCCAGGAGGAGGCGCGACGTTCGAGCTCTTTCTCCCCATCCACGGAGAAGGTCCGGCCTCGGCCTGAGTCGCGAGCGACGCACAATCAGCGCACGGGCGTACAGGCGAACGTCACGTTATCGATGGTCCACGCTGCGTGCGTTTTGCAGGTATCGGCGGATCCGAAGACCTTGCTCTTCTCGCCCGCCCCCAGCATCACGCCGGAGCGTCCTTCGCTCTGCACCACGACCTTGCCGGTGGCGCTCTCGCACTGGAGAGTCCAACGCATCTGGCACGAGATGCTGCGGTCGCAACCGTTCGAGAGCTCGAAGTCGAGGCCGTTGTCTTTCTCCGCGCGGACGATGCCGAAGCAATCGTTCACCGACTCCGCACCTTCCGCCGGACGCGGCGAGAGGAACGAGAACGAAGCGACCGTAAGAGCTACTGCAGCGAGCACGAGCGAACGCGAGAGACGCAAGGCGACCTCCGAGAAGAACCATGATTCGGGCGGACGAAGGCGAGCCCTGCGCTCGCCCTCACCGCTTCCGTGGGTGCCCAAGACACGTGTCGTGCGTCAAGGTTCCCGAAAATCGAAAAAAGGTTCCGACCCGCTCGATCGCCCTATTTCATAGCGGTTTGCGCGTTCACCCTTTCACCGTGATCAGCGGCACGAGCGAAGCGACGCGATGGGCCACGTCGGCGGACGCGAGCGAGTCGACCACGGTCCTCGGAGAGTCGCCTCCGCAACTTCTCCTGAACCTCGGGTCGGCGCTTCACCCTGTGGTCGTCGGGGTCGATCGGCGTGCCCCTGGAGCCTCGACAGAGCCTCGGCGTGCTCGGCGATGCGCGCGGCTTTCACGGGAAAGCGTACGCCGGGCTCCATATGGCTCGCGCTCTCGAGGGAGACGTTCCCCGGGTCAAGGGCAGGACACACCCGCATCTTCGCGTTCGCGTTGCCGCTTCACTTGTCCACGAAGCGCGCCGTGCCCACGAACTTGGGCGCGCCGAGACCTTGTGCCTGCGCGACCGTGCCGATCGAATTCATCTGCCCCGAGACCTTGTCGACCGTATAGCCCCACACCGTGCCCGAGCCTTGATTGGCCACGTAGGCGAAGCGCCCCTCCGCGGCGAGCGTGAAGCTGCGCGGCGTGCGGCCGAAGGTCGGAACCTGACCTTCCAGCGTGAGCTTGCCCGTCGCGTCGTAGGAGAATCGCGTCACGGTGTCTTGCCCACGATTGGACGTGTAGACGTACTTGCCCGCCGGGTGCACGACCACCTCGGCGCCCGTGTTCGGGTCCGTGTAGTTTACAGGCAGCGTGGACTTCGTCTCCACCGGAGTGAGGCCGGACGTCGTCGCGTCGAACGCGAACGAGGTCAGCGTGCTCTTCGTCTCGTTCAGCACGAAGACGAACGGCGACGCCGGCGCGAACGCGAGGTGGCGCGGTCCCGAGGCGGGAACGGGCATGGTCACGGCGCCAATCGAGGTGGTCTTGCCGGTGGCGTCGTCCAGGCGGTAGCGGGCGACCGCGTTCGAGCCGAGACAAGGGACGAACACGGCCTTCTCGGCCGGATCCATGTAAGCTGCATGAGCCTTCTCCCCCGCCACCACGCTGTCGGTCGCGGCGCCGACCTTGCCGTCGCTCGCGACGGGGATCACCGCGAGGTGGCCACTCCCGTAGTGCGAGAGCAAGAGGTACTTGCCGCGCCGAACGAGCGCGATGTGCGCGGGACCGGTCCCTCCCGAGGCGACGTCGTTGAGCGGGGTGAGCACGTACGTTTTCGTGTCGAGGCTGTATGCCCGCACGCGACTCTGCCCTTCGTCGAGCGCGAACACGCGATGCGCGTCCTCGTCGAACGCGAGAAACGAAGGATCCCCGGCGCCCTCGAGCGTCGCCTTGAGCGTGAGCGCTCCGGTGGTGGCATCGAGCGCATAGGTGCGAATTTTCCCGTCGCCCGTGCCGACGAAAGCCACTTCGGTGCGCGGGACGGGCGGCGTACTCGCATCGACCGTCGCGGCGTCTTGTCCGGGAGGAAGTGCGGCGTCGGTCACCGCCAAGTCGGCCACGGGAACGCCTGCATCGACCGTCGGCGAAGGCGCTCCCGCGTCAGCCGAGGATTCGTCGCCTCCGCACGCGGCCAAGCCCACCATCGCCATGAGCGCCCCCAACGTGATCCGCTTCATCGCCGACAGGATGCCACGAACGCTCCCGACGCGCTCACGGACACGAGAATCGACCCACGAACGCAAAAACGCCGCTACGAGCAAGCTCGAGCGGCGTTTCGGGAGACGTAGGGAGCGCTTACTGAGCGCGCTTTTCCACTTGGGTGAAGTCGAGCTCGACGGGTGTCGCGCGACCGAAGATGCTGACCTTCACCTTGAGCTTCTGCTTGTCGGGCTTCACTTCCTCGACCGTGCCCATGAAGTTCGCGAAGGCGCCGTCGATGACGCGGATTTCGTCTCCGGCCTCGAACGAGACGCGGGGCTTGGGCTTCACGGCGCCCTCGACGATGGCCTTGCGGAGGTCGTCGATCTGGGGAGGCTTCACTTCTTGCGGGCGCTGGTTGCCGATGAAGCCCGTCACCTTGGACGTGTCCTTCACCAAGTGCCAAGCCTCTTCGCCCATCTCCATCTCGACGAAGATGTAGCCGGGGAAGCTGTTCTTCTGGCGGACGCGCGCCTTGCCGCTGGCTCGGGCTTCCTGCACGGTCTCGGTGGGAATGAGGATCTCACCGAAGAGAGCCTCTTTTCCGAATTCCTTGATTCGCTGCTGGAGCGACTCACGAACCCGGTTCTCGTATCCCGAGTAGGTTTGGATGACGTACCACTTCTTAGCCATGACGGAACCCTGGGACCTCTCTCAAAAGCCGTAGACTTTGTCCGTGATGAAGCGCCAGAACTGGTCCATCAACGCGAAAAATACCGTGGCGAAGAGAGTGGTCAGGACCACGATGAAGGTGGAGTTTTGGACTTCCTTCTTCGTCGGCCAGGTGACCAGAGAGAGCTCTTCGGCGACCTCGGTGGCGTATTGACGTGCGTCCTTGCGGCGCCAGTAATGAAGCGCCACACCGACCCCCAGGAGGCCGGCAATCACGTAGACGATTTCGTCACGCGGCTCGCCCACTTGCTCGGGCTTCCACGCGGCCAGCTTCAGCCACGCGGCGTGACCGAGCTTCGAGAACAAGAAGGCCGCGATGACCGCAGCCGCCAAGTACGCGGCATAAACGAAGCGCTCGGCGCCGAGCACGTTGCCCGCTTGGGCCTCGAGCGCGGCTTCGACTTCGGCGTCTTCTTCGGGGTCCGATTTCTCGGCCTCCTCGGACTTACGCTTCTCGTTCTTGCTGGACGACTTGGACTCGCGCTCGGCCGACTCGCTCTCGTCAGTCGACGACTCGTCCTCCGAAGATTCCTCTTCGTCCTCGGCTTCGTCGGCTTTCTTTTCGAGTTCTTCGTCGGCCATGGCGGTGTCTTTCGTATCGCGATTGGGGCTCTACTCGAGAGTCCGTTTTCGCTTCGAAGCAGGGGCTGAGGGGCTCGAACCCACGACCTGCGGATTTGGAATCCGCTGCTCTACCAGCTGAGCTAAACCCCTAATGTTCCTCGGTCGAGGAACTTTAACTCGTCTTCCGGAATTGACCACCCCGGAAGCCGAAGCCCACGCGCCTGGTTAGTCGCGCGGGCTATCGGTCGAAATCCGCTATGCAGGACCTGCGAGGGTCACTTGGTCTCTTTGTGGACCGTGTGGCGCTTGCAGGTGGGGCAAAACTTCTTTTTCTCGATTTGCCCCTGCTGGTCGGGCCGGCGTGAGGTCCGGTAGTTCCGGGTCTCGCACTCGGTGCAGACCAGGGAGACCTCGATTCGATCACCCATGGTCTGCTCCCGCTCGTGTCGGAATGTCGCGCCCCACAATCGACGAGGGGCGCGAGATTCTCACTCGAGGATCTTGGTGACGATGCCGGCGCCGACGGTGCGGCCGCCCTCGCGGATGGCGAAGCGCATTTGCTCTTCGAGACCGACGGGGACGATGAGCGAGATCGTCATGGTGATGTTGTCGCCCGGCATGACCATCTTCGTGCCCTCGGGGAGCTCGCAGGTTCCGGTCACGTCGGTCGTACGCATGTAGAACTGCGGACGGTAGTTGGTGAAGAACGGGGTGTGGCGGCCGCCCTCTTCCTTCTTGAGGACGTACACTTCGCCCATGAACTTCTTGTGGGGGGTGACCGAGCCCGGCTTCGCCAGGATCTGACCACGCTCCACGTCCGTGCGCTCGATGCCGCGGAGGAGAACGCCGATGTTCTCGCCGGCGCGACCTTCGTCGAGCAGCTTGCGGAACATTTCGACGCCCGTGACCGTGGTCTTGCGGGTGTCGCGGAAGCCGATGATCTCGACGTCTTCGCCCGTCTTCACGATACCACGCTCGACGCGGCCGGTGACCACGGTGCCGCGGCCCTTGATCGAGAACACGTCTTCGATCGCCATCAGGAAGGGCTTGTCGATGTCACGCTGCGGCTCGGGCACTTCGCTGTCGAGAGCGGCCACGAGCGCGGTGATGCTGTCTTCCCACTTGGCTTCGCCGTTGAGCGCCGGGAACGCCGCCACGCGGACGATCTTGGCGTTGTCGCCGTCGAACTTGTACTTCGAGAGAAGCTCGCGCACTTCCATCTCGACGAGGTCGAGCATCTCGGCGTCTTCCACCGCGTCGCACTTGTTGAGCGCGACCACGATGTGCTGGAGACCGACCTGGCGAGCGAGGAGCACGTGCTCACGCGTCTGCGGCATGACCGAGTCGAGAGCCGACACGACCAGGATCGCGCCGTCCATCTGCGCGGCGCCGGTGATCATGTTCTTGATGTAGTCGGCGTGGCCGGGGCAGTCGACGTGCGCGTAGTGGCGCTTCTCCGACTCGTACTCCACGTGCGAGGCCGCGATGGTCACGGTCTTGGTCGCGTCGCGAACCGTGCCGCCCTTCGCGATGTCCGCGTACGAAATGACCTTCGCCAGGTTCTTCTTCGACTGCACCTTCACGAGCGACGCCGTGAGCGTGGTCTTGCCGTGGTCGATGTGACCGATCGTGCCGACGTTCACGTGGGGCTTGCTGCGGTTGAATTTCTCTTTCGCCATGGAAAGCTCCTGAAATCGCTCTGACTGAGACGGAGTTGAGAACTACGGTCGATTCTGGACCCGTTACCGAACCAGAGCCCACCACGGGGCTCGAACCCGTGACCTCTTCCTTACCAAGGAAGTGCTCTACCACTGAGCTAGGTGGGCAATACCACACACACACACGACAAGAGACGACACGAACCGAGACGGAAGTTCCTTGCCTCACGACAAGGACTTCGGAGCGGGCGACCGGGTTCGAACCGGCGACATTCAGCTTGGAAGGCTGAAGCTCTACCAACTGAGCTACACCCGCGACAGCCGCTTTCACGGCATCAAGACAAGAAGAATCGTGGAGGGTGATGGATTCGAACCATCGAAGGCATAGCCGGCAGATTTACAGTCTGCTCCCTTTGGCCACTCGGGTAACCCTCCGGAGAGAACGCGAACATCGGTTGTCAAAGAATCGAGCGAAGGGCGCGGCCTTCGGCCTGAGCTAGCGAGGGGAATTGAACCCCTAACCGCCGGTTTACAAAACCGGTGCTCTACCATTTGAGCTACGCCAGCGAGTACTTCGTGAGCGCCGCGTAGCTACCGCACCTTTCATTGCGACGCAAGCTTGCAAGCTTCCGGCGCAACCCCACTCGCGACCTTGTGATTCTTTCGGGTAAGAGCGCTCATGCTGCGAGCACTTGTGGCCGAAAAAGGCACACGTTCGCTGTGAAGGGATGCGCGAGATAGCCCACGCCGCCGGGTACTGTCAAGCCATCGAAGTCGAAAAGCGTATCGCGCTCACTTCTTCGGGGGGCGGGCCGTGCTCGGGAGCGGAGGAACCGGCCTTCCCTGCGCCTTCGCCAGCGCGCGTTCACGCATCATCTCGAGCGCGCGTTCCACGTCGGCCTCGGTGTACGGCAGCTTCGCGAGTTGGGCTTTTTCTTCGTCGAGCGAGGCCTGCATCTGCTCCTTCGCTTCGCGGGCGCGGGTCACCCACACCGACTCGTCTTCGCTTTTTTTCGCGAAGTCCAAGGTGCGGGTCATCATCTCCATGCCCTTCTCGACGAGCACGCGGTAGCGCACGTGCATGATGGCGTAGAAGAGGTTGCGGTCGCTCTCGCTCTTCGCGCGATCGGGCGGGATGGCCATGAGCTCCCGATGCAGCGTCCGGTACATCTCGCCCACGCGCACGCCGCTCATCTTCGCCCACACCGGGTCGACGCTGCGAATCGCGTCCGCGTAGGCGCTTTGAGCGTCGAGGAGGCCCTGGCAGCGCATCTCCATCTTCACGAGGAAGTCGTCGGTCACCGGCTGGAGCTGGATCTTCTCGCTCTTCGCGCGGCGCACCTCGGCCAGGGCGAAGCGCAGCTGCGCAGCCTGCACCGGAAGGCGTCCGGTCGCTCCGTAGTGGCGAGTTTCCATGAGCTCGAGCCCCTCGTTCGTGTCGCGTAAGGCGCCCACGTCGTCGCCGGTCTGCACCTTGGCGATGGCACGCGCGCCGAGCCCGAGCATGCGGTCCACGTCGTCGAGCGGCGTGCGCGCGAGCACCTTGTCGCCCAGCGCGCCGAGGGCCTTCCAGTCCTGCAGATACGCGTCGATCGACGCTTCACGGACCTGGGCGCCTCGCACGTCGGGGCTCGACGAAAAGCGCGTGGCGAGCAAGCGGTACTTTTCCCTCGCGAGCTCGAGCTTGCCGAGACCTTCGTACGCGGTGGCGAGCCCGTAGAGCCAACCGCGAGCGTCTTTGTCGTCCGGCTCGGCGGCGAGGAGCGCTTCGTAGGCCTCGGCGGCGTCCTGCCACTTCTGCGCGATGATGGCGCGCTCGCCTCGCTCCACCAGCTCCGCGCGGGTACCTGCGGTCTTCGGCGTGACGATTTGCGGGGTCGCATGCTCGTCACGCGGCGCGGGCACGTGCGGCGCAGGGAGGTTCGTCTCGGCGCAGCCGACCAGGGTGGGAGTGGAGAGCACGAGCGTGGTCAGCAAAAAGACGCGACGAAGGGCCATGCGATGAGCTCCGCGGAGTGCGTGAGGAAGACGACGAGGGTACCTGGGACGGCCGGAGCGCGCAGAAGGTTCCCTGGCGTTCGTCACGAACGGCTTCTTCGGACCGCTTCGAGCCTTCTTCGGTCGATTTGTCGTACCAAGTGCGGAGCTTCCCACCTTCCCGCCGGCCAGATGCCCGATGGAACCGTGCGAAACCCGACGAGATCGGGTTTGTGGGGGTAGTCGAATTGACCACCTAGGCGCCTCGGATTAGACCTACGAAAGCCTGTTGACGCCAGGCCTTCGCGTGTAGCGTTCGCGTCTCGCCTTACCGAGGAGACATGTCTCGCTCTTCCGTTCCAGGAGCCCTTGCCGCGCCCGTCGCGTCCGCCGTCCACCCGGACGCGTTGACGCAGCCGGAGCTCGTGCCTCCGGCGCCTCCCTCGGTTCAGGCCCCCCCGATGTCCCACGTGCCCGCTTCGGTCATCGGCGGCGACGCGAGCGAGGCCGACGCCACGAACGGCATGCCGCAGCGGTTCGGCAAGTACACGCTGCTCCGTAAGCTCGCCCAGGGCGGCATGGCCGAGCTCTTCCTCGCCATCCAGCGCAGCGTCGCCGGGTTCGAGAAGCTCATCGTCATCAAGCGCATCTTGCCCGCGGTCAGCCAAGACACCGCGTTCATCGAGATGCTGCTCCACGAAGCGCGCGTGGCCGCCACGCTCTCGCATCCGAACGTCTGCCAGACCTTCGACGTCGGCCAGGTCGACGGCAGCTACTTCATCGCGATGGAGCACGTGCACGGAGAAGACCTCCGCTCGATCGTGCGCCAAATGAAGAAGCGCGACCTCCCGGAGTTCCCCGCGGAGCACGCCATCGCCATCGTGCTCGGCATGTGCGCCGGCCTCGCGTACGCGCACGAGCACCACGACATGAACGGCAACCCGCTGCACATCGTGCACCGGGACATCTCGCCGCAGAACGTGGTCGTCACCTTCGCCGGTGACGTGAAGATCGTCGACTTCGGCATCGCCAAGAGCGACAAAAAACACAGCGAGAACACGAAGAGCGGCAAGCTGAAGGGCAAGGTCCCGTACATGTCGCCCGAGCAAGCTCGAGGCGAGCTCGTGGACGCGCGCACGGACATCTTCGCGACCGGCGTCATGCTCTTCGAGCTGACCACCGGCAAGCGACTCTTCAAGGGAGCGAGCGAGTACGAGACGCTCAAGCTCATCTGCGAAGAAGAGTACCCCCTACCCTCGCAGGTGCGCCCGGACTACCCGAAGGACCTCGAGTCCATCGTGATGCGTGCGCTCGCGAAGAACAAAGACGAGCGTTATCCCACTGCGCGGGCCATGCAGCGCGACCTCGAAGAGTTCGTGCGGCGCCACCGCGTTCCGGTGTCCAACCTGGCCCTGCATTCGTTCATGCAGGACCTCTTCCACGACAAGCTCGCCGCGCAAAAAGAGGCGCTCTCGCAAGGCAAGCAGCTCGCGGACATCATCGACCTGCAACAGCCGATGTACACGGGCGAGTACGCGCGACCCGGCTCGACGAGCGAGCTCGACGCGCTCGCCAGCGGTCCTCGCTCGGTCACGCCCAGCATGCCCGCCGCGGCCCACACCGTCACGGACGGCGTGGCGCTCCGCAAGCGCACCCCGTGGCTGGCCATCGGCGGGATCGGCGCTGCGTTGCTCGCCGTGGGCGTGGGGGTCTTCGCGGGACTTTACGCGCGCGAGACCAAAGAGCTCGACACGAAGCTCGGAGCGGTCGCCAACGCTGCCGCCGCGAAGGGCACGCTGAAGATCACCAGCGAGCCACCCGGTGCGTCCATTTGGGTGAACGGAGACCTCCGCTCCGAGGTCACGCCCACCACGATCGAGCTCCCCAAGGGCGTCGAGATCGACCTCAAGCTCTCCATGGCCGACTACGAACAGTCGCGCCACAAGCTCACCCTGACCGAGCTCGCCCCTGCGCACGAAGTGAAGGCCGAGCTGAAGCGCGGCTCGCTCGCGCTCGACGTGAAGGTGTCCCCCGCGGCAGCGCAGCCTACGTTCTCGGTCGACGGGAAATCCACGAGCGGCCCCGAGATCGGCGGGCTCACCTCCGGGGTGGAGCACACGCTCACCGTGTCCGCGCCCGGCTATGCGGACAGGTCCCTCACGTTCTCGGGCAACCCGAGCGAGCGCAAGCGACTCGACGTGACGCTCGACAAGGCAGCCAAGGTCGACACCTCACGGCCTCACGTGGGTGGCCCTACCGCGTCCGCCTCGACCTCCGCCAAACCGACCGCGCCTCCGCCGCCGACCGGCTCGGGAAAGCTCAACGTGGGCGCGAGCGGTGGCTGGTGCAACGTCACCGTGGACGGTCAAGCGCGCGGCGCGACGCCCGTCGCAGGGCTCGAGCTCCCCTCCGGCTCGCACAAGCTCACCTGCACCACGGCCGACGGCAAAGCGCAGTCCGCGGTGGTCACGGTGCCGGCCGACGGCGTGGCGCGCTACAAATTCACGCTTTAGCCGAACTACGCGGGTAGAGACCCGGGCTAGCCGGGCCAGTCGCGTCTCCCACCTTGTCGCATACGGCATTTTCGTGGCCGTCTTGCCTGTCGAGCGATCGCACATGGTATCGTCCATTCATGCGCACGGTGTTCCGTTCGATGCTCGGATTGGCCGCAGTCGGTTCGATCGTGTGGTCGGGAGCCGCTCGAGCCGACGGGCCGAGCAAAGAACAGTGCGTGAACGCGTATCAAGGCGCGCAGGTCGATCTGAAAGCGAGCGCCCTCGGATCCGCGCGCGAGAAGATCGCGATCTGCCTCGCCTCGAGCTGCCCGCACGTCCTGCAAACCGACTGCGCCGATTGGCTGAAGACCATCGATGCGCGTCAGCCCTCGGTGGTGCTGTCGTTCCAAGGAAAAGACGGCTCTCCGGTGAACGGCGTCCTGGCGACGCTCGACGGAAAACCCTTCACCGGAAAGACCGACGGCCGCGCGGTCGACGTCGATCCGGGCGAGCATACCTTCACGTTTTCGCCCCCGGGCGAGCCCAAAGTCGACGTGCGCGTGATCGTGCGCGAAGGCGAAAAGTCGCAGAAGGTCGACGCGGTCTCCAAGCTCTACGTCGCGCCGAAAGCCCTGACGACCACCCCTCCGCCGGCCGCGCCGCCTGCGCGCACCGAGCGTCCCGTGCCGTGGCAAGTGTACGCGCTGGGCGGAGTCGGGCTCGCGGGAGTCGGAAGCTTCGCGGGCTTCGGTATTTCCGGAACGCGCGGAAAAGCGGACCTCGACAAGTGCAAACCAGCGTGCGCCGAAGACGACGTGTCGTCCGTACGAACGCGGTTCATCGTGGCCGACATCTCGCTCGCGGTGAGCATCGTCGCCGTCGCGGCAGCTACGGTTTTCTTCGTCACCCGCCCCGAGGTTCCGGCCTCTGCGGACAAAGGCACGGCCACGGTCAAGCCTCGCACTCGCACGGCGGGAGTGACGTGGCTGGGGACGGGAGTACGCGTTGAGCTCTGAAGGCAGCGGCAAGTCGTCCCGCAGTGGAGCGGGCAGGAGCGCGCCCGGACTGGTGGGTACGCCCGGGGTTGCTCGCTCACCCTCGATCCCCGAGGCGGACGCGAGCGGCGCCATTCGCATCGGGCGCTATGCGCTCCACGGCATCCTCGCCGCGGGCGGCATGGCCACGGTGCACCTGGCTCGCCTCGTCGGAGAGGCCGGCTTTTCCCGTACCGTGGCCGTGAAGCGCCTCCACCCGAACTTCGCCCAGGAGCAGGAGTTCGTCGCCATGCTGCTCGACGAAGCGCGGCTCGTCGCGCGCATTCGGCACCCGAACGTCGTGCCCATGCTCGACGTGGTGCGCGAGCCGAACGAGCTCTTCTTGGTGATGGAGTACGTGCACGGCGAGTCGCTGAGCCGACTCATCGCTGCCGCCGCGAAGCGCAGCGAGCCCATCCCGCTGCCGGTCGCCTCCGCGGTGATCATCGACACGCTGAACGGCCTGCATGCCGCTCACGAAGCGCGAAGCGAGCGCGGCGAGCCGCTCGGTCTCGTTCACCGCGACGTGTCCCCACAGAATGCCATCGTGGGCGTGGACGGCGTGACACGCGTGCTCGACTTCGGCGTGGCCAAAGCGAGCGGACGCTTGCAGTCTACACAGAACGACGAGCTGAAGGGAAAGCTCGCGTACATGTCACCCCAGCAGATCATGGCCGAAGCGGTGGACCGCCGTGCGGACGTATGGTCGGCGGCAGTTTGCTTGTGGGAGACCATCACGGGCAAACGACTCTTCCGCGCCGAAGTACAGGCGACGGTGGCCGTGAAGGTCCTGAACGACGAAATTCCCCCCCCGAGCAAGTACCGTCCGGACTGTCCGCCCGAGCTCGACGCGGTGGTCATGAAGGGACTCTCTCGCTCGCTCGACACACGCTTCGCCGACGCGGGCGAGATGGCGGCAGCGCTCGAGTCCGCGGTGCGTCCGGCAACGACGCGCGCGGTGGGTGAGTGGGTTCGAAACCTGGCCGGTGAGGCGCTCTCGTCGCGCGCGACCCGCATCGAAGAGATCGAAAGCTCGGTCGAGGCGATGCCGAGCCTTTCGTCGCTCTTGGCGGCGCCGGTGGAGTCTCCGTCGGGACGCTCGCTCCCCGTCCCTCCCGCGTCCCACCCCAGTCAGGTGAGCCAGGTAGGCCTCGCGGGCGCAGCGGCGTTCGAACAGTCCGCAACCGGCACTCGGGTGGGCCTCGTACGTGACGAGCTCTTTCGCCCGGAGCCCGCGCGAGGACGCGGCGGCATCATCATAGGCGCGGTGATTCTTTCGGTCGCCGTGCTGGCCGGTGCGGTCATCATCTCGCGTTCGAGCTCGTCGACTTCGGCCGGTGCGAACGTCGGCTCGAGCGCTCCTCGAGCGGAGACTTCGAGCTCGACGGTTCCCGGCACGAAGGCGAGCGTTGCGCCCGCGACCGTAGCCGTGGTCGCACCGTCGGCGAGCTCGGTCGCCGCACAACCCTCGAACGTGCCGGCCGCGACGCCTTCCACGGCGCCTTCGGGGAAGAAGCCTGCGCCGACCGTGAAGCCTGCCGCGCCCCATCCGACCGCCGCCCCGGCCGCCCCCGCGCCCAACTGCAATCCGAACTTCGTGATGGAAAACGGCATCAAGAAGATCAAGCCGGAGTGCTTGAACTGATGCTCCCGCGACGAGCTTTGGCGCTGGCCTCGCTCGTCGCGATCGGTGCATCTTGCACTTTTTTGAATCCGCTAGACGGGTACGTCGGAGGCGTCGCAGACGCAGGCTCGTCGACCCCCGACTCCGCCTCGCCTCCCGTATCGGTCGACGCGACCACCGACGCCACGTCGTCTTCGTGCGAGCCTGCGCTTCCTCCCGAGCGGCCCGCGCCGAGCACGGCACCGCAGCCCACGGGCGATCGTTTGCTCTTCGCCGCCAGCACGCTCGAGCTCGGCTCGGGCAAACAGGGCTACGACATGGACGGCGTGTGCACCTGTCCGGGAGCCGGCTCGTGCACCCCGCTCGGCACGCGCGCCACGGCCACCTGCGACGGGCCACGCGGAATCGACGACGCGCTCGGCCCACTTCTCTTGGGGATCGTCACGTTGTTCCCCAAGGACGGATCCATCTCCACCTCGGGCACGGACTTCATCCGCTCCGGGCGCCAGACGGTGCTCGTGCAGCTCCGTGGCTACGACGGCACGCCGAACGACGACGAGGTACAAGTGGCGCTGCTCTCGGGCAGCGGATACTCGGCGCCTTCGGACGCGGGCACGCCGGACGGCGGCGAACCCCTTCCCAAGCTCGACGGCACGGACACGTGGACGATCGAGCCCGACTCGATCATCGGCCAAAGCGGACCTCCGTACATCCCACGCGTCGAAGACCCACGAGCCTACGTTCGCGACGGCGTGTTGGTCGCCAACTTGGACCTCGACTTGCGCGTAGGCGTGTTTCGTATGGTCGCCAAAGAGAGCCGCCTCGTCGCTCGCATCGAGAAGGTGGGCGGTGCCTTCCGGCTACGCGACGGGCTCATTTCGGCGCGCGCGAGATCGGGCGACCTGCTGACCGGACTCGAGGCCGTGCACTCTCCCCTGCCCTCGTCGAACGCTTACCTTTGCCGAGGAGACCTGGTCTACCTCGAGGCCAAGCGTCGCCTCTGCGAAGCCCTCGACCTGGCCGCCACGCGCGCGGACGACAACCGCGGCAAGCCGTGCGGAGCCATATCCGTGACGCTCACCTTCGACGCGGTGCCCGCGAAGGCCGGCGCTCTGATCGCGAAACCGGTCGAGAGGCCGTGCGGCGACGATTGGTTCGACGACTGCTCGAAGTGACGCGTCACTTACGTGTATAGCGCATACGATGGACGGGCAAGCCGTCCGCGATGGCGCGATGCTCGCGCGGGCTGCGAGCGCCGTAGGGGTTCTCGGCGAGCCACGCCGACCCCTCTTGATCTCCGGCGGGCGCGAACGCCCCGTGAGCCGAGACCGCGGCCTCGTAGGCCTGCGCGCGCTCTTCCACGTCGGTTTGGACGAACAGCTCGCCGCCGGGGACGAGCAGGCGCGCGACCTGATCCAGGAAGACGTCGCCCATGACGAGGCGCTTTTCGTGGCGCTTTTTCCACCAAGGATCGGGGAAATGCATGAACACGCGCTTCACTCCGCCGCTCGGCGAGAGCCGGGGCATGGCGACCTTCGCGTCTTCGGCGAAGACGCGGCAGCGCGTCCCGAGGCCCTGTTTGTCGAGCCTCCGGTCCACGATGGTGGCCCACTTGCGTCGCACTTCCATGCCCACGATGGCGGCCTCGGGCGCCGCGGCGGCGCGCTCGAAGATGAACCCGCCGCGACCCGGTCCGATCTCGAGCTCGACGTGCTCACCGGTCACGAGCGAGGCCAGCGGGACGACTTCGCCCTCGGGGAGCTTGGGACAGTCGGCGTAGGGATTTTTCGGGGACGTCATCGGATTTCGACGCGTCGTCTACACGAAACCCGGGCCGCGGGCACCTGTTGTGCGGACATCCCCGCGACCCGGCCGAAAGACGGTCGTGAACGAACGCACGAGCGCGTGGGGCACGGATGTCAGGGATTCGGGGCTATGAAGGCGGCTCTTCGGGCACTTTTTGGTGGGACCGCTTGGATGGATCGCCTGGCACGTGCTTCGCTGAGCGCGCCCCCCATGACCCCTTCGAGCTCGAAGCTCCTCGTCGCCGCGACCCTGGCGACACTCGCGTCGACGACGGCCTGCACGCCACCGAGCACCCCCTATCGCTACACAGGTCTCGTGCCGGCGGCCAAGCCACTTCCGTTCGACGGCACCACTGCGCCCGACGGATCGCTTCGGGTCGAAGGAAACCTGACCGCGCAAGATACCGTTCAAAAGCCCTATGCGCAGCTCCACGACACGGCGCTGCGCGTGCCCGAGGTCACCGGCGACGGCGCGGTCATGCTCGCCCCGACTCGTGGACTCGAATTCGGCGTGCGCGGATCGTATGCAGCTTACAAGTGGAGCCAAGACGCCACCGTGGGCACCATGCCCGTGCCGAGCCGCGGCCCGACCTACGGCTTCGGTCCCGAGGTCCACGGCGAGGTCCGCTTCGGCCGCACGCGCGCCTTCGGACTCGGCTTCGGCGGCAACGTGGTGTGGAACAGCGTGCCGTACGCGCAGTGGAACCGCGAAGGGGTGGACAAAGCAGCGTGCTCTCCGGGCGTGACCTGCGCCATCGATCAAAACGGCGTGCGTTACGCGCTCTTCACCGAGTCACGCGAGACGCACCTCACGTTCACCGCCGCGGT
Source organism: Polyangiaceae bacterium (assembly GCA_965225775.1). GTDB lineage: Bacteria > Myxococcota_A > Polyangia > Polyangiales > Polyangiaceae > JAAFHV01. The sequence continues at coordinate 4,741,063 of OZ245328.1, forward strand.
CGTGCCGAGCTACGCGTTCGGGACTGCCGGCGAGTACGGCCACGTCTTCGCCTCGCTCGGCTTCACGACCGGATTCCAAAACGACGGCTTCACGAACCGCCCACAAAACGGCAGCACCATCACCTCGAGCGGCCTCCTGTTCGTGCCCGCGCTCGGCTACGGCGCGCATCTCTGGGACACACTGCACCTCTCGGGCATGGTGTTTTACCCGGTGACCACCTACGACTCGCCCATCGAGTATCGAGTCGGTGGACTCTTCACGGTGGGCGTCGATTTCGAGCTCTGGGAGGGTCGCGAGCGCGGATGGCGCAAGCGACAGCGCCACGAGGCGACCGACGAGCCGTACATGCACAACGTGCCTCTCCCCGAGCGACGACCCGAGCCGTACCCCGCTCCGGTTCCCGCTCCCTATCCAGTTCCGAGCCCGGGAGCTCCCGCAGCCCCCACCGCACCTCCTGGCCCTGCCACTCCCGCGCCCTCGGGCGAGGGCGTCCAGATCTGAGCCTTCGTTCGGGCGCCGGGCGAAGTCCGCATAATCCTGTTCGAGATCCTCGCGCGCTGTTTTAGGTTGCGCCGGCCCGCATGAGCCGCAGCGCGAGCCCACCCGCCGAACCGTTCGAAAACCGCGTCGTTCGGTTCGCGTGGCGCATCGCGCCAGTGGCGCTACCTACGCTCTTTCTCGCGGTGATCACGGTGCGCGCCGTGCTTGCCAAGGTGGGTCGCCCCGCCGGCACCCTCGACGACTCGTACATCCATTTTCAGTACGCGAAGGCCATCGTCGAGGGCCACCCCATGCGCTACCAGGGAGGCGAGCCCATCTCGAGCGGAGCGACCAGCCAGCTGTGGCCGCTCGTGCTCGCGCCCTTCTACGCGATCGGCTTCCGCGAGCACGCCATCATGTGGCCGGCGTGGGTGCTCTCGTTCGCGTGCCTCGCAGGTCTCGCCTACGAAGCGCACGCGCTGGCCAAGGGGCTCGTCTCGGACACGGTGGCCGTCACGGCCGGCGCCATGGTGCTCTTCTTCGGAGGACACGTGTGGTGCGCCGCGAGCGGGATGGAAGTGATTCCCTTCGCGTGGCTTCTCGCGCGCAGCGCGAGGCGCGCGGTCGAGTGGTGCGAATCCACCGAAGTGCGCACGAAGCCGCGCTGGCTCGAGCTCGGCGCCCTGGCCATCGCAGCCCCTCTCATGCGACCGGAAGGCGCGCTCGCCTCCATCCTCGTCGCCTTGGTGGTGTTCCAGAATCCTCGAGAAAAGAAGCTCCTTTCGCGCTTCGAGGCGCTGCTTCCCCTGGCCGGTCTCTTCGTGACGCCCCTGCTCTTGCTCGTGCTCACCGGCAAGACCACCACCAGCACCACGCAGGTGAAGCTCGCCATCGGGAACCCGTACCATCCGTTCTGGATCACCTTCCAAAGCAACGCGCGAATCCTGATCCAGAGCATCTTGAACGGCGACGTCTGGTCGACCGAGTTCTTGCCCAAGGGCGGCTCCAGCGTGGCCCTTGCTGCGCTCGTCTCGGTGGCCTTTCGGGGCGCCGTCACGCGCAAGATCGAGCGCGCCTTCGCGGTGCTGATTTTCGCGCTCGCCATGTTCGCGCCCTGCGCATACGTGACCTTTCTCTGGAACCGCTTGCGCTACCTCTGGCCCTTCGCGACCGGTTGGTTCGTCGCGCTCGCTTGCCTCGCGGAGACGGTGGGGTCGGGCTGCGCCAAATTGAAGCGTGAGTACCGCGTGGTCGGCCCGGCCATGGGCTTCGGCATCGCGGGCATGTTCGCCATGCGCCTCGACTGGGTCATCGACGACGTCGCCAACTCCGCGAGCGGCATCCAGCGTCAGCACGTGAAGCTCGCCGGCTTCGTCGCCGAGAACCTACCCGCCGATGCGCGCGTGGGCCTGAACGATACGGGCGCCATCGCGTACTTCGGTGGTCGCCGCACCTTCGACATCGTCGGCCTCACCACGCCGAGCGAGGCTCGCTACTGGCTCGGGGGCTCGGCCTCACGCCTCGAGCACTACGAACGTTTGGCCAAAGAAGCGCCGCAAAAGCTCCCCACGCACTTCGCGGTCTACCCGGAGTGGATGGGCTGCGACGTGGTGCTCGGAAAGTCGCTCTTCGAGGCCACCGTGAGGGACAGCTCGATCCTGGGTGGCCAGACCATGCAGCTCTCGGTTGCGGACTACAGCCATTTGGGTTCCGGAGAGACTCCGGTAGGCAAGCTCGGCGCGCTGGTCGACACGCTCGATGTCGCCGACCTCGAGAGCGAAGCCGAGCACCGCTACGAGCTCTTGGGCGCGGCGGAAGGCGAACAAGCCGTGGACCTCGTCACGCTCGAAGACGACCGCAAGGTCCTCGACGGTGGGCGCACCAACCGACGCACCGAGCGCTTCGTGGCCAAGCTCCACGAGGGCAAGGCGCACGTGCTCGTGATGCGCGTACGCGCCGCCTCCGACGGCGAAGGCGACGTCTCGGCGCACGTCTCGGTGGGCGGCCGCGAGGTCGGCTCGTTCGTGGTGAGCACCTCGGACTTCGCGGAAGAGCGCGTGGAAATCCCGGCCGATCTGGCCCGTGCCGAGTCCGCGCTCACGGTCACTGCGAGCGGCGGCGCTCTCGTCACGTACCACTACTGGTTCGCGGAGAAGTAGCCGACCGGTGTAAAACGCAAGAAGGCGCGACCCTCGCGGATCACGCCTTCTCGCAGCACGGTGGCGTCACTCGGAAGCTACCGAGCCCCCGAGCCGTCGCCGTTCACTTCTTGGCGGGCTTGCCCTTGCCGTCGGCCTTGGGGCCCTTGCCGTCACCCTTGCCGTGGTGATCGCCCTTCTCGTGGTGATCGCCGTGGTGATCGCCGTGCTTCGGAAGCATGCCGAGCTGCTCGGCTGCCTGCATGCCGTTGCCGAAGCTCCAGCCCTTGACCATCTTGCCGTCCTTCAGCTGGACGATGTCGACGCTGTCGAGCGCGACGGTCTTCTTGGTGGCGGGCTTGCCGAAGAGCGGGCCGGTGTTGGTGCCGGTCATCTGGGTCTCGGTGACCACGAAGTCACCGAAAGCCCACGAGTTTTTGACGCTCATCTTGGCGTCGGGGAAGGCCTTCATGTGCATGTCGAAGAACTTCTTCGCGTCGGCCTTGCCCTTCGAGGGAGCGGGCTGCGTGTTGTCCGTCCACTCGCTGGTGTCGGTCATGAGCGAGAGGAAGTCATCCGCGCTTTTCTTCTCCATCGCGCCGTACATCTTGCGGAGAAGATCGACGCTCTTGGTCTCGGCGTCGTCGCCCTTGGAGACCACGGTCTGCGCGCTGGTGGCGAGCGTGGGGATGCCGGGGGCCTTGCGCGGCGAGAGGCCCATCTGCGAGAGCATGGTGCCGTTGTCCCAGTAGGCGTGCTCTTCCTTGATGAGGCCGTCGGGCGTCCACCAGGCGACGTGCACGGCCTGCCAGCCCACGGGCTTGTTGGTGGCCTTCATCGGGCCCATGTCGCCCTTGTTCGTGCCGTTCACCGCGTACTGCATGACGGTGACGTCGCCCTTCTGGAAGACGTACGCGGGCGCGATTTTCACGTCGGGAACGAACGCGAAGAACTTGCCGAGCTCGGTCTCCATCGCGGCGCGGCCCTTCGTGGGCGGGTTGCCGGCCATCTTCCAGTCGGTGTCTTCCGTGTAGAGTGCAGACACCTTCTTCGCGTCGTGCGCGTTCATCGCCTCGACGAACGAACCGAGGGCCTTCGTCTGCAGCTCGGCCAAGGACGGCTTGGCGGGCGCGGGCGGCGGCTCTTCCACCTTCGGGGGCGGAGGGGCCGGCATGTCCACCTTCGCTGCCGTGGGCTCGGGGGCCTTGGGGGCGGGCGGGGGATCGGAGGCGCACGCGACCACCGCGAAACCGAGCACGAGAGAGAGAGCAGACTTACGCATTCGAGAGGCTCCTTGCACGGGTACGGGCCCGAAGTCCGGGCACGATGTGCCGCGCTCCTCCGCGCGGCCCGACTGCGTATGACGGCCCCCATTCGCCTCGTCAAGCGGATTGCCAAACCGTGATAAGACGGGAGGGTGCGTCAGCGTCCCCTCGGAAAGACCGGTCTCGTGGTTTCGGAGCTCGCGGTGGGCACGTGGGGCCTCTCGGGTGAACCTTACGGCGAAGTCAGCGAAGACGACGCCGAGCGTGTCCTGAAGAGCGCGCTCGACATGGGCATCACCCTGTTCGACACCTCGGACTCCTACGCCGGTGGTCGGATGGAGGCGCTGCTCGGCCGCGTGTGCAAGGGCAAGGACGACGTGGTTATCGTCACCAAGGGCGGCACCGATCGCCGCACCGACCCGCCCATCAAGCGCTTCGACGAAGAGTACCTGCGTGGCTCGGTCGAGCGCTCGCTGAAGCGCCTCGGCCTCGAGGCCCTGCCCGTCTACCTCTTGCACTGCCCGACCCGGGAGGCGCTACTCGCCGGAGGCGCGCTCGACATCTTGGCCAAGCTGAAGGACGAAGGAAAAATCCGCCACGTCGGCGTTTCCTGCGGCAACGAAGAGGTGCTCGAGGAGTCGCTCGAGCTCGGCGCCGAGGTGGTGTGTGTAGCCTACAACATGTTCCATTCCGCCGCCGTGACGCGCAAGACGGGCGACTTCATGGTGAAGCGTCCGGGCTTTTTGGCGCGCTCGGTGCTGAACTACGGCGTGCTCTCCGGGCTTTGGACGCGGGATCGAGAGTTTCCGGACACCGACCACCGCTCGCAGCGCTGGACTCGGATCGAGCTCGGGCATCGCGTCGATCAACTCGAGGCGATCCGCTTCCTCGTGAAGGGCGACGTGCTCACGCTGAGGGGCGCAGCGGTGCGCTTCGTTCTGTCGAGTCACGTGGTCTCCTCCGCCGTACTCGGACCTCGCACCGTGGAGCAGCTCGAGCAGCTCGTGCGCGAGACGGGCGGCGGTCCTCGCTACCTGCGCGACGAAGATCTCTCGCGGCTCTACAAAGAGCTCGAAAAAGCAGGAGTTCGTACGTGACCCCGCAGGACGCCCGCAAGCTCGCCGAAGACGTCCTCGATGCCTCGCTCGGGGCCGCGCGCATCGTGATGCGCATCTACGACGAGGAAGACCGCGGCATCGCCTTCAAAGAAGGAGACGATCCGGTCACGCGCGCGGACAAAGAAGCGAACGCGTTCCTCCTCGATGCCCTCGCGAAGATCGCCCCCGGCGTCTGCGTGGTGGCCGAAGAGAGCGACCCTTCGACCTACGCCGGCTACCCGCAAGCGAGCGCGGCCTTCTTCGTGGACCCGCTCGACGGCACGCGCGAGTTCGTGGCAAAAAATGGCGAGTTTTGCGTGATGGTGGGCTTCGCCGAAGAGGGCAAAGCCACGCTCGGCGTGGTGGTGTGCCCGAGTTGGGGCGTGAGCTACCTGGGCGCGCCCGGAGCCTTCGCCGAAGCGGTCACGGGCGACGGAGCGCGTTCGCCGATCCATGTATCGTCCACACATCACCTCTCCGAGACCCGCGCGCTCATCTCGCGCTCGCACAAGAGCGAAGCGACCGATCGCATCCTGGCCAGGCTGGGCGCGAAAGAGCTTCGTCCCTTCGGGAGCGCGGGAATGAAGGCCATTCAGATCGCGTCCGGTGCGTTCGACATGTACGTGCACCCCGGGCCTTCGGGCATGCTCTGGGACTCGTGCGCTCCCGAGGCCATCGTGCGCGCGGCCGGAGGCCTCCTGACCGACGCGAGCGGCGGTGAGATCGACTACCGTCGCCCCACGCTGCACAACGTGGGCGGAGTCTTGGCGGCGAACGCCACGCTGCACGCGCTCGCGCGAGAGAAGCTCGGGGTCGTGCCGTGAGAGATCACGCCGAGGTCGTGGTGATCGGCGCGGGCATCATGGGCCTGTCCATCGCGTACCACCTGGCGCGCCTCGGCACGACCAAGGTCACGGTGGTCGACAAGGGCTATCTCTGCGGAGGCGCCAGCGGGCGCAACGGTGGCGGCGTGCGCGCGCAGTGGTCGAGCGAAGCGAACGTGCGCCTCATGCAGGAGAGCATCCGCATGTGCCGCGATTTCGCGGGCGAGATGAAGATCAACGTGTGGCTACGCCAAGGAGGCTACCTCTTCCTCGTGCGCAGCGAAGAGCGCCGTCGCGCGCTCGAGGCGAGCTGCAAGGTGCAGAATGCATGCGGTTTGCCGACCCGCATGCTGACCCCCGCCGAGGCGAAGAAGATCGTTCCCGAGCTCGACACCGACGGCGTGGTCGCGGCGAGCTTCAACCCCGACGACGGCGTGGTTTTTCCGTGGCCCTTCGTGTGGGGCTTCGCCAACGCGGCGAAGAAGCTAGGCGTCGAGGTGGCCACCTTCACCGAAGTGACCGGCTTCGAGACCGAAGCGGGCGGCATCCGTGGCGTGCACCTCCGCACGCTCTCTCCGGACGGCGCAGGCGAGACCGGGCGCGCGTTCGTGAAGACGCGCAAAGTGGTGAACGCGTGCGGCGCGTGGTCGCCCCGCATCGCCGAGATGCTGGGCGTGGCGCTCCCGAACGTTCCGCATCGCCACGAGATCTGCTCGACCGAGCCGCTCAAGCCGTGGCTCAAGCCTCTGGTGGCCGACCTCACCGACGGCCTCTATTTCAGCCAGTCCACCCGCGGCGAAATCGTGGGCGGCATCGGGCAAGAGCACGTCCCCGACGGCATCGACCAGAACAGTTCCTTCTCGTTCCTCGGCCTCTACGCGCGTTCGCTCGTGCGCGCCGTGCCCGTGCTCGGCCACGTGAAGGTCCTTCGCCAGTGGGCCGGCTGCTACGACCTCACCCCGGACCAGAACCCCATCGTCGGCCGAGTGGACGAAATCGAGGGATTTTACCAGGCGTCCGGCTTCATGGGGCACGGCTTCATGATGGCCCCCGTCATGGGCAAGCGCATCGCCGAGCACGTGGCCACCGACAAGGAGAGCGAGCTTTTCACGCGATGGAACCTGCGCCGCTTCAAAGAAGGCAAGCTGCTCTCCGAGTCGATGATCATCGGCTGATCCTCAGAAGAAGCCCGCGAGCCTGAGCGCGAGCAGCGAGCAAATCGAGCCGGACACGCCCATCACCACCATGCCGCCGAGGAAGATCTTCTTGATCCTCTCCTGCGACATCAAGATGCCGATGGCACCGAGCACGAGGCACAGCTGCAGGAAGAGCGTGCCGAGGTCGAAGCGATCGCCGGCTTTGCCGAGAGACTCGAGGCGCGTCTCGATCTCCTTCACGCCGACCACCTTGCCGAGCTCGCCGTCGACCTCCTGGCGCCAGTTGTCCTTCCCGACTGCGGCCGAACCTCGAAGGATTTCGTCTTTTTCCTTTTCGTAGCGGGCGACCTTGTCGTCGAGCAACTTCGCCTGGCGATCCATCGTGGCGACCTTGTCGCCGGCCACGGCGCCGCCTTCGACGAGAGCTCGCAAGAGGTCGCGCTGCCCTTCGACCAGCGTCGATTTGATGCCTTTCGACTGGTACCAGAGGTAGGCGCTCGTCTTCTCGCTGTTCAGCTGGAGCTCGTCGTCCCCGTACTTGCCGGCCGCGAGCTCGTTCAGGGCGAGAATGGCCGCGAAGAGCGAGATCGCGAAGCCGAAGATGATCTCGTACTTCTTTTTGACCGGGTCGTCGTCGCTGCCCGGGGCGGGTGCCTTTTCCTCCGCGGAAGTCGCCTTCGCCTTGCCCACTTCGTCGCCTTCGACCGACTCGCTCATGGGCGCGCCTTCTAGCTCGCCGTGCGGCATTTTGCACCGGTTCGCGCGCTGCGTCGTAAGCGGGGCGAGCCGTGAAGCGTCGTTGACACCCTGGCCTACCCGAGCGATATCTCGACGGGGAATTTCGCGGGCTTTCGCCCCGCCCCGGGCATGACACCACGCCCTCAAGGCCGACCAGCGCAACGCCGGACGGCCCACACCCTTCGGGAGGATTCGCCATGAAGACGGCCAAGCTCGCTCACACGCTTTCGACCCTCACGCTCGCCGCGGCGTCCTACGCGATGCCCCTCGCGGCCAGCGCGGGCTTCGTCGTCGCGACGGGCGCCACGCTGACCGCATGCGCCGACGAGAACGACCCGAAGACCTGGGTGAAGCGCCTCGACGATCCGGCCCAGCGCGGCCCCGCGGTCAAGCGCCTCCAGCAGTTCTTCGAAGACGGCATGTCGAACGCCAACAAGAACCGCGAAGATCCCAAGGTGAAGGCGCTCCTCGACGACATCGTCGAGCCGCTCACCAAGCAGTACACGGGCGGCACCATCGCGGACGAAAAGACCCGCAAGGACCTCATCAAGTTCCTCGCGGACACGAACGACCCGCGCACGGCTCCCGCGCTCGCCAAGGCCCTCAAGGACTACGAGCCGAAAAAGAACGAAGAGGACGTGAAGTTCGCGGCGCAAGCCACGAAGACCCTCGCCAACGCGGGCAAGCTCACGGACCAGGGCCTCATCGACGCCCTCTGGGAGTGTTTCTCGAAGTTCCGCGCCTCGCAGACCAACTCGATCAACCTGGTCACCGAGATCCACGACGCGGTGCTCGCGGTGAAGCACCCCTCGTACGGCCCCAAGGCAGTCGAGAAGCTCTCCGCCCCGGTCGATCCGAAGAGCCCGGACTCGATGCGCGACCAGGTGCAGTTCTGGCAGATGACGGCCATTCAGGTCATCGGTGAGCTCAAGTTCGGCGCCGCCGCGAAGCCGCTCGTGGTGACGCTGCTCACGCCGACCAAGGGCGACCTCCGCGCCACCGTGCGCACCGCGCTGCTTCGCATGCCGAAGGAAGCGGAAGGGCCGCTCCTCGCCGCGCTGAAGGGCACCGACCCCGACCTCGCCAAGCTGGCCTCCGAGTACCCCGAGAAGGCCTACGTCGCGGTGCTCTCGGAGTCCATCGCCTACATCTCGCGCAACGCGGGCCGTGACGCCATCGTCGAAGCCCTCGGCGCCGCCGACAACGACCAGAACCGCACCGTGCTGGCCATGAACCTCGTGCACTTCCCGGCCGAGCAGAAGACCCAGGACGCGTACCTTGCAGCTTACAACAAGATCGATCCCAAGGCCGGCATCGCGCTCATGGGCGGCGGCAACGGGCGCGGCATCTTGCTGCAGGCCTCGTCGCACTTCTACGACGCGAAGCTCGTCGACTGGATCGTGAAGGAGAAGAACGCGGCCAAGGGCGACCAGGCCGACGAAATCTCCCCGGGCGCCATCGACGCCATGATCAAGCTGATGAAGGCCGATCAAGTGAAGACGGTCGGCATCGTGGTGGGCCAGCTCACCGGCCCCGCCACCGAGAAGGACAAGTTCAACGCGGCCTCCAAGGTGGTCGAGAAGTGCAAGGAAGACGCGTCCTGCTACGCGAAGGTGCTCGACGAGCCCATTCCCTCCTCGCCCGAAACCGCCAAGATGGGCGCCATCAAGGCCTGCTGGATGGCCGCGATGGTCGGCAACGAAGGCACCCGCAAGGAGCTTCTCGGCAAGGTCGACAAGATCAAGGACGGAGGCGTTCGACTCGCTCTCGTGGAAGCGATCGATCACCTCGCCCCCAAGGGAGACGTGGCCGCGGCCGACGCGCTCGACAAGATCGTCGACGCCGACCGCGCCTCGGGCAACAAGCTCCTCATGCAAGCCGACGACGCGGTGGCGAAGGTCTCGCTGAAGCTCCGCTCGCGCGCCACGCAGTAATACCGAACCGAGGACTTCGAAGCCGATGCTCAAGCTTTTGGTCATGCGCGGGGCACTCGCGGGGCAGACCTTGTCGTCCGCCGCGGATGCCGTGAGGATCGGCCGCGCCGAAGGCAACGACTTCGTCATTCCGGACGAGCACGTCTCGAGCGAGCACGCGCGCATCGCCCTCGTGGGCGACCGCGTGCTCCTCCGAGACCTCCGCTCCACGAACGGCACGTGGGTGGTCCGCGGCGACGTACGTTCGTCCCTCTCGGACGTGCGCGGCCGCGAGATGACCATCCAGCAGGGCGACATCATCGAGCTCGGCTCGGGCGATCGCTGCGTGGTTTTCCAGGTGGCCTTCGAAGACGCCGCTGACGCGCGTGTGTTCGCGCTCCGCCGCATCGAAGACCTCGCCCCGGCCACCACCATCGTCGAGAAGGACGAGGGACGTCTCAAGCTGCTCTACCAGGCCCAAAAAGCCATCGGAGCGGCTACCGACCTGTCCGAGGTGTTCGCGGCCATCGCCGAGGCGTGCTTCGTGCTCGTGCCCAAAGCCACGCACGTCACCGTGGTCCTGAAGGACGACGAAGACGACGCCTCCAAGGGCAGCGCCGCCTACGTCCCGGTGATGACCCGCGTGCGCGGCCAAACCGGTGCGCCAGAAGGCCCCATCCCGGTCACGCGCAGCATCTACCGAAAGGTGGTCGCCGAACGCGCGGCCATCCTCGCCGCCGACGCCACCGCCGAGGTGAGCCAGAGCGAATCGCTCATGGGCACGCAAATTCGCGCGACCATGGGCATCCCGCTTTGGAAGGGCGACGACATCCTGGGCATCCTCCAGGTCGACAACCGCACCGACGTGGGCGTCTTCTCCCCCGCCGACCTCGAGCTGCTCGCGGTGCTCGCGCACAACGTCTCGCTCGCGGTCGCGAACGCGCGACTCTTCCGTCGTCTCAAGAACGCCGAAGACCGTCTCAAGAAAGAGAACGCGTTCCTCAAAGGTCGCGAAGAGACACGCCGCTCGGGCGGCAAGGGCCAAGTCGAGATCATCGGCAACAGCGCGCCCATGCGCTCGCTCAGTCAGCAGCTCGACAAGGTGGTCGACACCCGCGTGACCGTGCTCATCGAGGGCGAGACGGGCGTGGGCAAAGAGCTCGTGGCCTCCGCCGTGCACTACCGCTCGCGCCGCCGCGAGAAGCTCTTCGTCAGCCAGAACTGCGCGGCCATGCCGGAGAACCTGCTCGAGAGCGAGCTCTTCGGCCACAAGAAGGGCGCCTTCACCGGCGCTCACGAAGAGAAAAAAGGCCTCTTCGAGATCGCCGACGGCGGAACGCTCTTCCTCGACGAAGTGACCGAGATGCCCCTCTCGCTCCAGTCGAAGCTGCTGCGCGCGCTGCAAGAGGGCGAGATTCGTCCGGTGGGCTCGACCGTCGAGCGCCGCGTCGACGTGCGCATCGTGGCCGCCACCAACCGCAACCTCGAGAAAGAAGTAGCCGAGGGTCGCTTCCGCGAAGACCTCTACTACCGCCTCAAGGTGTTCCCCATCCGCGTGCCGCCCCTCCGTGAGCGCCGCGAGGACATCGTGCTCATCGCCGAGCACTTCTTGCTCCGCTTCACGAGCGAGTTCGGCAAGCCCGCCGCCGGCTTCACCCAACAGGCCATGGAGCTTTTGCAGGGATACGACTGGCCCGGCAACGTGCGCGAGCTCCAGAACGAAGTGCAGCGCCTGTGCATCCAGGTCGATCCGGGCGGCTTCGTCACGCCCGACCTCCTCTCGCCGCGCGTCCGTCAGGTCGAGGGCATGCTCGACCGCGTGAAGCCCACCAAGGGAACGCTCAAGGAGATGATGGACCAGGTCGAGCGCTGGCTGCTCATCGAGTCGCTGCGCGAGCACGGCAACAACAAGACCGCCTGCGCCAAGTCCCTCGGCATCACGCGAGAGGGCCTGCACAAGAAGCTGCGCAGCTTCGGGCTCTGATCGTCTACGTGTAGACTACAAGATTCGGAGGATACCCTCGGGCGGAGGCGCTCGGTACGGCTCTCCCGTCCGTGGGTCGCGCGCGTTGGGCGCCACGTCGAGCAGGGGCAAGAGCGCGAACGCACGCTCGTGCAGGCGCGGATGCGGCACGCAGAGGTCCGCGCCCTCCACGATCACGCCGTCCACCCAGAGCAGGTCCAGATCGAGCGTTCGCGGGCCGTAGCGCACGTCACGGACGCGTCCACGTTCGCGCTCGATGCGGAGGAGCATCTCGAGCAGCGCCTCGGGGCTTCCTTCCCACTCGAGCGCCACGGCGGCGTTCAAATACGGACCTTGGGGCACGTCGCCCCACGGCGCCGTCTCGTAGGTACGGGACCTCGCGACGAACGTCGCGCCCGGCGCGCGCGAGAGCGCGGTCACCGCGTAGTCGAGGTGCGCTTCACGCTCGCCCAGGTTCGAGCCGAGACCGACGACCGCGAGACTCAGGGAGTCTTCCCCTGCAGCTTGATGGGGTTGGTCAGGTTGCCTTCGTAGCCGCCGTTGAGCTTCCCGTTCTGCACGAAGAAGAACAAGACGTCTTTGCTCTGACCGTCCAACGTGACCTCGAGCGTGATGACCGAGCCCGGGTCGGCCACGAATTTCACGCCGTCGTTCTGCCTGTCGATCACGCGGCGCATGGCGATCTCGCCGCCCACGGTGGCGATGGCCGCGCCGCTGTCGTCGACCACGTCGGTGAGCTTGTTTTGCGTAGGGCGCACGCGAACTTGGTAGTCGCACGTGCGGCCGGTTTGGTTCGTGTCGCACGACCAGAACACGTGCCACTTGCCGCCGGTCGCGTACTCGACGAAGACGCCCACGCCGTCTCCCGGGTCGGCTTGGAGCTTGGCGTTGGTGTCCACCTCGACCAGCACCGGGCTCGGTCCGATGGTGGTCCCGCCCGTTCCGCTTCCGTCGTCGGTCGAGTCGCCGGAGCCCGAGCGATACCCACTCGACGAAGGCGAAGACTCGATGACACACGCGGCCGAAGCGAGCGCGAGGGAAGTAACGGAGGCGAAGAGCGCGAGACGGGGAAAGAGCGGCGCGATGATGGGCATGGGAAAAAGCCTCGTTTCGATGCGAAGAAGGCGATGAAGCTCAGCGACGAACCCGGCCGGGCGAAGAGGATCGCGACGGCGAGGTGGGCGCGACCGGGCGCGAAGGCGCCGAGACGCGAGGAGACGGGCTCGACTGGAAGGTGGTCGACGGCGGGCGGACGCTCGGCGACGAGTGCGAGACCGAAGGCGCCGAAGGACGAGGGCTCGGAGCGCTCGGACGGAAGGTCTCGCGCGGTTGGAAGGTGGGCGCGCTCGGTCGCGGCTCGAACACCTGCGGCGAGCGGTGGTGGTCGACCAGCGGAGGCGAGGTGGGACGAGCCTCGGACATGCGCGGCACCATCGGGGGATGAGTGGACTCGCTGGTGAACGTGTGCGGCGCGACGCGCGGCTGCGGCACGGGCTGCGATTCGTTGCGCAGCGGAGGGAGCCGCGTGGGTTGCTCCTGCGTGTGGGCGACGGGAGGCATGGTGGGCGCGACGCGGGTCGGGCCTTGGCGCACGCCGCTGGTCGACGGATTACCCGCGAGCGCACCGAGCGGACGCGGGGCGCTGGTCGGAGGACGAGCACCGAGTGCAATCGCGCTCTTGGGCGAGCCGAGGTCGTAGGCGCGGCTCACGCCCTTCTCGGTGGGGGCGAGACGCGGGACCTTGGAGGAATCGAGGCCGAGGCTTTGCGGCTCGGGACCGGCCGCACCGCGACGCAGGCCGACCGCGCCGTTCAGGTTGCCCACTTGCGCGCTGCCAGCGCCGCCCATGCCGACGCCGACACGAGGATTGGCGGCGACACGGCCCTGGTCCACACGAGGCTGCGCGGGCACGTAGGGCTCGGTGCGACGACCGATGTCGCCCGCGAGGGGGCCACGAACGACACGCGCGCCGACATCACGCTGGAACACGTAGCGACTCTCGCAGAAGTAGTACGGCGTGTGGTACGGGCTCGCCCAACCGTAGGCGTAGCCGCCGCGCCAATACCAACCGGGAGGCGCGGGACCCCAGCCCACGTAGCCGAAACCCGAAGGGCCGGTGCGCCAGACGACCCACGCGCCGCTGTACACGCGACCGGGGATCCACGCCCAGCCTCGACCCGAGATGTAGACCCACCGGCCGTAGTGGAACGGGGCCCAGCCCCAGTCGTAGTCCGAGACCCACACGTAGCCGTCGTCGTAGTTCCAGTGGCCGGCGGTCACGTAGGGCGTGAAGTCGGAACCCACGACGTGCGATGCGGGCACCCAGACCGTGCCGTACGAGTCGTCTTCGACCCAGCTGCCGTAGGGATCGAGCGTGGTGCGAAACTCGGTGAGGGCGCTCGGATCGGTCTCGCGGTAGAGCGTCTCGTCGTCGTTGTCGCCACCGACCACGCCGTCTTGATTCGCTTGGCTCGCGACCGGGGCTTGTTCGACTTGTTGCTCGGCCGGCACTTGCTCGACCGGTTGTTCGGCAGCGACCGCCGTGCGCTGCGGCGGCAAGGGAGCTTCGGGATAGGCCGCCTCTTCGTACGTTCCACAGCCCGCGAGTGCGACCAAGGCGGACGCGGCGACGGAGGTGAGGGAGAGTCGAAGATTCATGGCGGTGCTCCTACGAAGAACGTGGGCTTGAGTCGGTGGACGAGCAAGGACCACGAAGCAAGCATCGCACCGAAGCCTCGCCCCTCGAACCTCTCCCTCCGAGCTTTCTCAACCACACGGAATTCATACACTTTTCGTGAGCAAAAGTGTCGGTTCGAGGCGACGTCGGGGAGGTGCGAGGCGCAGCGTGAACCCGTCTTCACGTGCGGTGTTGCAGAAAACCGCACGCCGCGGGGCGGAAGAGCGGCCCGAGAGGGCCACGATTTCGGCGCAATCGGCGAGGCGCACACTCCGCGCTTGCAGAAGACCGGGTTCGTCCCGTCTACTCGATTTCCCTCGTCGCGGGCCTTCCCCGCGTCGAATGCCGAGGAGACCCATGGCGCCCGCGCAGATGACCGACCGTATCGCCGCGATGCAGGACTACGCGCTCTACAAGGAGCTCACCTGGGAGGGGTCGTTCGACGACTACCTCGACCTCGTGCGCCAGCGCCCGCAAGTCACGCGGAACGCGTACCAGCGCATGTACGACATGATCATTTCGCATGGCAGCGAAGAGTACATCGACAACAAGAAGAAGCTTGTAAGATACAACTTCTTCAAAGACGAAGCGAACCGCGGTCAGAACGCGGTCTTCGGGCTCGATATCCCGCTGATGCGACTCGTGCACGTGCTCAAGGCCGCCAGCGAAGGCTACGGTCCCGAGAAGCGCGTCATCCTGCTCCACGGCCCGGTGGGCTCGTCGAAGAGCACCATCGCCCGCCTCCTGAAGCAGGGCATCGAGGCCTACTCGAAGACCTCGGACGGAGCGCTCTACTCCTTCGACTGGGTGAACCTCGAAGGCACCGAGCTCGCGGGCAAGAACCAGGACCGCTTCCCGAGCCCGATGAACGAAGAGCCGCTTCGTTTGATCCCGCCGGAGTGGCGCGCGAAAGCCATCGACGAGCTCGGACTCTCGAGCGACGGATTCCGCGTTCGCGTGGACGGCGACCTCGACCCGGCGAGCCGCTTCATCTTCAAGCACCTGATGACCAAGTACTCTGGCGACTGGGCCAAGGTCATGCAGAACCACATCCGCGTGCGCCGCCTGGTGCTCTCGGAGAAGGACCGCGTCGGCATCGGCACGTTCCAGCCCAAGGACGAGAAGAACCAGGACTCGACCGAGCTCACCGGCGACATCAACTACCGGAAGATCGCCGAGTACGGCTCGGACTCGGACCCGCGCGCGTTCAACTTCGACGGCGAGTTCAACATCGCCAACCGTGGCATCGTCGAATTCATCGAGGTGCTCAAGCTCGACGTGGCGTTCCTCTACGACCTTCTCGGTGCCTCGCAAGAGCGCAAGATCAAGCCGAAGAAGTTCGCTCAGACGGACATCGACGAGGTCATCATCGGCCACACCAACGAGGCCGAGTACAAGAAGCTCCTGAACAACGAGTTCATGGAAGCCTTGCGCGACCGCACCATCAAGATCGACATCCCCTACATCACCAAGCTGACCGAGGAGATGAAGATCTACGAGAAGGATTTTTCGCCCAAGAAGATCCGCGGCAAGCACGTGGCGCCGCACACCATCGAGGTGGCCGCGCTATGGGCGGTGCTCTCTCGACTCGAAGATCCGAAGAAGCACAACCTCTCGCTCCTCCAGAAGGCCAAGCTCTACGACGGCAAGGTCCTGCCCGGCTACACGCAGGACACCGTGAAAGAGCTCCGCAAGGAGACCAAGCGCGAGGGCATGGAAGGCATCAGCCCGCGCTACGTGCAGGACAAGATCTCGAACGCTCTCGTGAACGAATCGGGCGAAGGCACGATCAACCCGTTCATGGTGCTGAACGAGCTCGACAAGGGTCTCCGCCACCACTCGCTCATCACCAACGAAGAGCAGCGGAAGCGCTACCAAGAGATCATCGGGATCGTGAAGCGCGAGTACGAAGAGATCGTGAAGAACGAAGTGCAGCGAGCGATCAGCGCCGACGAGGACGCCATCGCGAAGCTTGCCGCGAACTACATCGACAACATCAAGGCCTACACCCTCAAAGAGAAGGTCAAGAACCGCTACACCGGCCAGGACGAAGAAGCCGACGAGCGGCTCATGCGCTCCATCGAAGAGAAGATCGACATCGCGGAGAATCGCAAAGACGACTTCCGCCGCGAGATCATGAACTTCATCGGCGCGCTCGCGGTGGACGGCAAGCGCTTCGCTTGGAACACCAACGACCGTCTGCGCCGCGCGCTCGAGCTCAAGCTCTTCGAGGATCAGAAGGACAGCATCAAGCTGAAGACGCTCGTCTCCGCGGTGGTCGACAAGGACACCCAAGAGAAGATCGACATCATCAAGTCGCGGCTCATCAAGAACTTCGGATACAACGAGGTCTCGGCGACCGACGTCTTGAACTACGTGGCGAGCATCTTCGCCCGAGGCGACGCCAAGGAGTGACGCTCGGCGCGGCGTGACGCTCGAAAGAGCTCGGCCCCCGAATCCGCAAGGCCTCGTTCGCTACGGCGAGCGGGGCCTTCACTTTTGGACCTCGACGCAAGCCGGCCAAGATAACGGACGGATTTCCGAGGAAATCACCGTTGAAATCGCGCGGTGACGAGCACGTGGGCCTTTCGTGAACGCGTGGCAAAACGCTACTCTCGGGGCCAGATGAGCGAGCTGAAGAAGTCGTTGATGAAACAGGGCCTGAAGCTCATGAGTGATCCGCGCGTCGCGAAGATGCTGCAGGATCCACGGGTCATGAAGGCCCTCATGCAGGCCATGGCGATGCCCGGGAAGGTGCAGAGCTTCACCAACGAGCAGATCGAAAAGCTCGCGAAGAGCATGAACCTCGCCACCGAAGACGAGGTGAACGACCTCAAGCGCACCGTGCGGCGCCTCGAAGACGAGGTCGCGCGCCTCGAGCGCGACCGCAAGTAGCCGCTCGCGAGAGGCCGTCGAGGCTCGGGTCGCGGACGACGTGTGCTCGAGCAACTGGTCGCGGACTACGTGCGGGGCAGATGCGCGAGCAGCCAGTCGCGCACGTCCGGCCAGAGCGTGCGCGGCGCGTCTCGGCCCACGATGAGATCGATATGGCCGGCGACGTACTCGCGGTACGTTTTGTCGAGCGAGCGACTTCGCTCGTAGGCCGGGCGAACCGCGTCCGGCGGGGCAAGATCGTCGTTTTTGCCGGCGATGACGAAGAGAGGCAGCTCGCGGGAGCGCTCGAAGCGCTCGGCGTACCCACGCGCGCCCCCGAAGCGACGCTCCCACGCCCAATCGAAGAGGTTTCGCAGGTCTTCGAGGCTCGCGCTGTCGAACGCGAGGTCCATGTGCTCTTCGAGCACGTGCTTCTCGAGGGCGCCGTCGTGCCAGGCGCGGAGAGGCAAAGGGTATACGCCGCGGCTGCCGAGCACGTGGTTCATCCCGCGCAGCGCCATGCCCACCGGCTTCAACGTGAGGGGCACGTTGCCGAGCGGCACGCCGAGGGTGCGAAGACCGCCGTTGAGCGCGCGAACCGCGCCGAGGAACATCGAGCCGCGCGTGAAGTGGTACGGGCTCCCGAGCGAGACCACGCCCGCGACGTGGCCGACGAGCGAAGGCGCCGCGGCGTAGCTCACGAGACCGCCGAGCGAGTGCCCGACCAGGAAAACCGGGCGATTTCCGGAGAGTGCACGGACTTCGGCCACGGCCTGGGGAAGGTCTTCTTCGACGTAGCTGTGGGCGCCGTGCGAGCGAACCTTGCCGAGCTTGCGCGAGCGACCGTGGCCGCGGAGGTCGACGTTGAACACGTCGAACCCGGCATTCGCGAGATAGTTGGAGAAGCTTCGCGAGGGCAGATGCCACGCGTAGCGATTCTGGCCGAATCCGTGGACGAGCAGCACCGGCGCATGCGTTCCGTCCAAGCCGACCAGGCGCTTTCGCACGAGCGCGAGAGGCACGCCGGCGGTCACCGCGACTTCCTTGCGGAACGTGGCCACGTGATGGTGGTCGATGGATTGTTCGACCGTGCGTCCGTAGAGAATCACCGATCGCCCAACATAACACCTGCCCGCCCTCACGGGAGCCCAGGGCCCACTCCGGACCGGTTTCCAAAGGGGATTTGACGCCACGAGCAGGCTCCGTTCGGGTACGCTCGCCGTGCGGCTCGGTTCTCCGTGCCCTCGGGTCGAGGGCGTCGGCAGTCGGCCGACTCGATACGCGTCTCGCATCTCGAAACCTTCGCTTCCGGGGTCCTCGCCATGTTCGCTCGGCTCGGTATGAACGGCCTCTCGTCCTCCACGTCGCTCGCTGCGCTCGTCGCAGTGGGTGCGCTCACGTTCGCCTCCCCTGCCCTCGCCGACGGCCCCTCCGCGTCGGTGAGCACGACGGCCGGCGCGGCTACGACCGGCACGGCCGGTAAGACCGCGGAGGCCAAGCCCGGCGAAGGCAAAGACCCGAGCACCAAAGATGCGAACGCCAAAGACGGCGACAAGTCGGGCGTCGCGAAGGTGGAAGAGGCGCCTCCGGGCGAGCGCGCCTCGAACATGACCAACGTCGACGAGGCGTTCGAGCGAACGTACCTCTTCCTCGGTCTGCGCTACCGCGGCGTGGTGCTTCCGAAGTTCCTGCTCGACGCGTTCGTCGAAGGCGGCCAGACCATCTACACGAATCAGATCGGTCTCGAGCTCGACATCCGGAAGAACGGATTTTCGGTGATCCCCGCGCTCTCGTATGCGGAGTACGGCACCGGAGACATCCTCTACAAGGACAAGAACGCCGCGGATTTCGTGGGAAACTACGCGCTCGGAAACAGCAGCTTGAAGGCCATCCAGGCCACGGTCGATCTGCTCTGGTCCGCGAAAATCCATCGCATGGTGGACTTCGAGTACGGCGTCGGCCTGGGCGTGGGCTTCGTCTTCGGCGACTTCTACAACAACTGGGTACGCGAGGGCACCGGGCCCAAGCAGTACTCGGCGGGCAACGGCAAGACGTACGTGCCTTGCGAGACCGAAGAGACCCAGGTGGCGGGCACGGGCTGCAGCAAGCGCGACCACCAAAACTCCCAGGTCGCGCGAGTGGGCGGCTACCTCGAGCCGAGCTGGGCCAACGGTGGCTCCAAGCCCAACGTGATTCCGTGGGTGGCGATTCCTCAGATCGGCATTCGCTTCAAGCCCATCAAGCAGTTCGAGAGCCGCCTCAGCTTGGGGGTGTCGCTCACAGGCTTCTGGTTCGGCCTGAGCGCCAACTACGGCTTCGAGCGCCCCGTGAACAAGGGGCCCGAAGTCTCCGGCGTGAAGCCCGAGATCGGCCCGACCCGCTGAAGGCGAACGGAACCCGGTGAAGATCCCCGAGAGGTACGAGGCTCAGAAACGCCTCGGTAAGGGCGGCGGCGGAGAGGTGTACTCCGTGCGCGATCGTGTGACCGGTGTCGAGCTCGCGCTCAAGGCCATCGCCGAGGGCGCGGGCGACACCGAGGACCGCGCGCTCGTGCGCGAGGCCGTCGCGCTGCGTGCTCTATCCGGCCTCGGGTTGCCCAGGATTTTGGCCTTCGGGACGCTCTCCGGAGGCGGGCGCTACATGGTGCGCGAGCTCGTGGTGGGCGAGCCGCTCGACGAGGTGTTCCAGTCGGGCGAAGACACCCCTTGGCTCGAGCCCTTCGCGGAGGCCGCCGACCAGCTCACGCTCGTGCATCGAAGCGGGCTGTTCCACGGCGACGTGAAGCCGGCCAACATCGTGGTCGGTCCGAACGGCCGCGCCACCTTGGTCGATTTGGGGCTCTCGGCGCCCTTCCGCGAGGGCGGTCGCGCGCACGGCCTCACGCCGAAGTACGCTGCGCCGGAGCTGCTCGAAGGCGAGCCCGTCGGCGTTCGAACCGAGGTGTACGCGCTCGGCGCCACCCTGCAGGAAGGCCTCGACGAACGTGGGCACGAGCTCGAAAAAGAGGTCTACACGGACCTCTCCAAGGTCGCCAAACGCGCGACCGAAGGCGAGCCCGAGGACCGCTATCCGAGCGTGGACGAGCTCGCGAGCGCCGTGCGGCGCGCCGCCAAGCTGGGCAAAGGCTCGCTGGCCGGCGAGGTGGGCTGGAAGATCGCGGGGCTCGACTCGCTCGGCCCGGTGTTCGAGAAGCGTGTACTCTCCATGGAATCGGGCGACGCCCTCGCGCTCGAGGGCGCCTCGGGCTCCGGCCGTTCGACGCTCTTGGCGCGGCTCTCGTTCTCGCTCGGGCTCTTGCGGGTGAAGGCCGCGGTGTTCGAGCGTCCGACCACGGGAATCTCCGACCGAGAGGCGCTCGCGCTCGTGGTGGGCAAGCGGCCCGCCGAAGGCCTCGTCTTGTGCGTCGACGACTGGGAGTCCTCGTCCGACGACACGAAGAAGGCGGTGGCCGAGCTCTCGTCCGAGGGCGCGCGGCTCGTGGTGGTGAGCTCGCGCGAGGCGCTGGCGCCGCACGTACGTGGAACCTGCACGCGATTCGACATGCCGCGCCTCGAGGCACGCGCGGCGGAAGAGCTCGCGCGGCGCGCGATCGTGTCCTTGCCCGACTCGCTGGTCACGCACCTCGTGGAGCGCGCGGACGGCAACCCGGGAGCCTTGCGCGCGATGCTGGCCAAGCTGGGTCGAGAAGCCCTGGTCTCGGCCACCGACGTGGACGCGGCGCTCGCCAAAGGCGATGCTCCGGTCGACAGCGTGGCCCGTCAGGGCGTCGCGCTCGAAGAAGCCGAGTCGGCCGCCGAGCGCGGCAGGTTCGACCTCGCCACCGAAGCGTTGCAGGGGTTTTCCCCTCGAACCGAAGACGATCGCGTGCGCGCGGCGCTGGTTCGCGCGCGGGTGTACGTGGCCAAAGGAGACGCCGTCGAAGCGGCACGGGCGCTCGACGCGGTCTCCGGCGCGGCCGAGGGTCCGCATGCCCGCGCGTGGTCGCTCTTGCGTGCGCGTACCGCCAACCGAGCCGGCGAGTTCGACCGCGCGCTCGAGCTCACCGAGGGCATCACCAAAGGTCGCCTCGAAGACGCGATCGCCTCCGAGGCACTCTCCGTTCGTGGCGTCGCGCTCGCGTACAAGGGCGAAGACGCTCGCGCTCGGCAGGCGCTCGAGTCCGCGGTCATGGTGGCGAACCTCACCGAAGACGCACGCGCGCTCGGCATCGCCAAGGGCTCGCTCGGGCTCGCGCACCAGCGCGCAGGTCGCGCAGGAGACGCGCGACGCAGCTACGAAGAGGCCCTCGTCGCCGCGGAAAAAGCGGGCGATGCGTGGGGCGTGGCCACCACGCGCCTGAACCTCTCGGTGCTCGCGCAGACCGAAGGCGACCTGGGACGCGCCATCGTGCATCTCGAGGCGGCGACCGACCTGGGAGAGCGCGCGGGCGGAGCGTTCGCCGCGAGGCAAGCGGCGCTGAACCTCGCGAACCTCGATCTTTACCTCGGACGAATCGCGCGGGCGCGCACGGGCATCGATGCGCTGGTCGCGGTGGAGCACGAGCTCGTGCCGGCCGCACGCGCGCAGCTCCTGGGGCTCCACGCCGACCTCGCGCAGCGCACGGGCGAGACCGCGCGCGCCGTCGAGAAGTACGAAGCGTGCGCGAAGGCCTACGACGCCCTGGGGCGCACGCTGGACGCCGCCGAAGCGCGCCTCGAAGGGCTCATCGCCAAGAGCAAAGAGCCGGACGCGGACGGCGCCCGCCTGCTCGCGGAGATCGAGGCCATCCGCCCGAGCCAAGACGCGGGCTTCGGAGAGCACGAAGCGCTCGCCTCGCTCGCCAAAGCGCAGAACCTGGTGCTGCTCGGCGACGAAGTGGGCGCGAAGAGCGCGCTCGACGCGGCGTACGAGCGCGCCAAGCTCGACGGCAAGCGGGAGCTCGCATGGCGTGCCCTGGAAGCACGAGGCGCGCTCGCCGCGTCGCAGGGCAACATGGCCTCCGCGCGACGGGACACGGAAGCCGCGCTCGCCATGCTGGAGGAAGTGGCCGCCAAGCTGCCGCGTGATCTGCGCGAGGTGTTCTGGGACGACCCGAGACGCCGCTCGCTCCGGGCCGAGGTGGCGACCACGCTGTCGTCGCACGCTTCGCCGACCAAAGGCCGCGACGTGCAGACCCTCTCGACACACGGGCGAACGACGCGCTCCAGTGTCTCCGCTCACGGGCCCGTCGAGTCGGACAGGCTCTCGCGAATTTTCGAGATTACCCGCGATCTTGCGCGCGAAAAGGACCTCGGTCGCTTGCTCGAGCTCGTGACCGACCACGCGATCGCGCTGGTCGGCGCGGAACGCGGCTTCGTGCTCTTGGCAGGCGAAGACGGCGAGTTGGTCGCGCAGACGGTTCGTGGCCCGCGCGCCGACGACGGCCACGCGAAGTTCTCGCGGAGCGTGGCCGAGAAGGTGCTCGCGGACGGCGAGCCGGTCATCGCCGCGAGCGCACGCGACGACGAGCGCCTGGCCGAAGCGGTCAGCGTGCACCAGCTCATGATTCAGTCGATCGCGTGCGTGCCGATTCGCGGCGCGCGGCGCGCGAGCTCGACCATCGGTGCACTCTACCTGGAGACTCGGCTCAGGCCCGGCCTGCGCTTCCGCGAAGAGCTGCCCACGCTCTCGGCCTTCGCCGACCAAGCCGCCATCGCGATCGAGAGCGCCCGCCTCATCGAAGAGAACATCCGCCGCGCCGACGAGCTCGCCGTGGCCAACGAAGAGCTGCAGCGCGCCCACGCACGTCTCGAAGAGGCGCTCGGGCGCCGCACCGAGCAGCTCGCCGCCACACGCCGCGACCTCAAGCAAGTGAGAGCGGAGCTGCGCAGCCACTTCGGCTACGCGGGTCTGGTCGGCACGAGCGCACCGATGCGGAAGCTCTACGCCATCCTCGAGCGCGTGAAGGACACCGACGTCCCCGTGCTCGTCACGGGCGAGAGCGGCACGGGCAAAGAGGTGGTCGCGAAGGCCATCCACCAAGCGTCGCCTCGCGCGAAGAACGCGTTCATCGGCGTGAACTGCGGCGCCATCCCCGGAAATCTCCTGGAGAGCGAGCTCTTCGGTCACGTGCGCGGCGCGTTCACGGGCGCGGACCGCGAGCGCAAAGGACTCTTCCGCGAGGCCGAAGGCGGCACCATCTTGCTCGACGAGATCGGCGAGATGCCCCACAAGATGCAGGCCGGCTTGCTGCGCGTTTTGCAGGAAAAAACCGTGCGTCCGGTGGGTGGGGTCTCCGAAGAACCGGTCGACGTACGCGTGGTCGCGGCCACCAATCGCGAGCTCTCGCAGATGGTCCGCGAGAACACCTTCCGTGAAGACCTCTATTACCGTCTCCACGTCATCACGGTGGAGATCCCTCCCCTTCGTGCGCGCCTCGACGACCTTCCCGCGTTGGTCGATCACTTCCTCGGGATCTTCGCGGCGAGGCACCGCCGCGAGCGAAAGAGCGTGAGCCGAGCGGCCATGAAGAAGCTCTCTTCGTACGACTGGCCGGGCAACGTACGCCAGCTCGAGCACGTGCTCTTGAACGCGTGGCTCATGAGCGACGAGAGCGACATCGGCCCCGACGACTTCGTGCTGCCTCAGAGCGCTCCGGAGGCGAAGACCAGCTCGAGCACCCCGCGTGCGCGAACGCAGGGCGAGTTCCGGAGCTCGGAGAAGGAGCGCATCCTCGAGGCTCTCGGACGCGCGAATTGGAACCGCATGCAAGCGGCCAAGCTAGTCGGCATTCCGCGGCGCACCTTCTACCGGCGCCTGCGCGAGTACGGCATTCTCGGCACCGACGAGACCGAGAGCGAGAACGACGCCGACGGCGGCAGCGAAAACCGCACCGGCGGCGACGAGCACGAGTCGTCGTAGCGGACGCTCACGCGCGCACGCCATCCGACTGCGCGCTGCTTCGGAAGGTGAGGAAGAGCCTCACCTTTCGGCGAAGTTTATTGAAAATGATTTTCATCTCCGCTATCAACGGAAGCGTCTTTTGGAGGTCTTCTTTATGAAAGCTCGTGGTTCGTTCGCGCTCGTTTTCGCTTCGACGCTCTCACTCTTGGCCGCTTCCGCGTGCTCCTCGTCGACCCCATCGGACACGGGCTCGACCACCGAGACGGAGACCGCGGTCGTGAAGGGCTACTCGGAGGTCGCGCACGAAAACTACGAAGACTCCGTGGCCGGAGCCAAGAAGCTCAAGACCGCCATCGACGCGTTCGTCGCCGCGCCTTCGCAGGCCACGCTCGATGCCGCGAAAGAGGCCTGGAAGGCCGCGCGCCCGGCCTACGTCCAGACCGAAGTGTTCCGCTTCTACGGCGGCCCCATCGATGCGGACGAGACCGGCCCCGAGGGCGCGATCAACGCCTGGCCTCTCGACGAGAACTACATCGACTACGTCGACGGCAACGAGAACGCCGGCATCATCAACGACACGGCGAAGTTCCCCGCCATCACCAAAGAGGTGCTGCTCGGCGAGAACGAGAAGGGCGGAGAGAAGAACATCGCCACCGGCTGGCACGCCATCGAGTTCTTGCTTTGGGGCCAGGACAAGAGCACCACCGGTCCGGGCAATCGCCCCTTCACCGACTACGTCGAGAACGGCGGCACCGCGAAGAACCAAGGCCGTCGCGGTCAATACCTGAAGGCGTGCGCCGAGCTCCTCGTGGAGCAGCTCGAGAGCGTCGAGGCGCAGTGGGAGCCGGGCGATGCCCAGAAGTACGCCGCCAAGTTCCAGTCGCAGGATCCGAAAGTGGCGCTCGGTGACATCTTGAAGGGCATGGGCGCGCTCGCCGCGACCGAGCTCCCGCGCGAGCGCATGAACAACGCGTACGCCTCGAAGGACCAGGAAGAAGAACACTCCTGCTTCAGCGACACCACCGTGCCCATCGATCTCGTGAACGACGTGGTGGGCATCGAGAACGTGTACCTCGGCCGCTACGGCAGCAAGCAGAGCACCGGCCTCACCGCCCTGGTCGCCGCAAAGAACCCCGCGCTCGACCAAAAAATGAAGGACGCGCTCGCCAAGTCTCGCGCCTCGCTCCTCGCCATCCCCGGCCCCTTCGACCAGGCCATCCTCGGCACCGACGACGCCCCTGGACGAAAGGCCATCAAGACCGCAATGGACGACGTGAAAGCGATCGGGAACGTGGTGGTCGAGATCGCCGACGCGGTCGGCGTGAAGATCAACTTGGAAGAGAACTGAGGGACAGGCGATGAGGTCCGGGGTCGTTCGATCGGGAATTTTGGGTGCGGCGCTCGGTCTCGGTGCGCTCGTGGGCTGCGGCGGAGACGACACGCCGTCGTCTGCCGCGGCTCCCGTGGACGAAGGGCGCGAGCTGCTCGGTGGCGAAGGAACCGTCTTCGACACCACGGGCAACGCGTTCGCCTATCCGCTGCGCAACCTCTCGAGCGAGCATCGCGATGCATTCTCGTTCGGCGATCACCTGTTCAATCGTGGATGGGTCCCGCCGGGCTCTCCCTCGAGCTCCGACAACGTCGGCCTCGGACCGACCTACAACGCGACCTCGTGCTCGGGTTGCCACTTCAAGGACGGGCGCGGCGCACCTCCGGAAGGCGACGAGCCCTTCTCGGGGCTGCTCGTTCGTCTCTCAGTGCCCGGCACCGATGCCCATGGTGGCCCGGTGGGCGAGCCTTCGTACGGCGGGCAGTTCAACCACCTGGCGATCCCCGGTGTCCCGGCCGAGGGCGACTCGCATGTAACCTACACCGAAGAACCCGGCACGTTCGCGGACGGCGAGGCCTACTCCCTCCGCAAGCCGGCCTACACGTTCACGTCGCTCGCGTTCGGCCCGTTCGCCCCGGGTACGATGTTCTCACCGCGCGTGGCACCGGGAAACTACGGCCTCGGCTTGCTCGAAGCGGTCGCGGAGCCCACCGTGCTCGCGCTCGCCGACGAAAAAGACGCCGACGGTGACGGGATCTCGGGCCGGCCCAACTACGTGTGGAATGCACGCGCCGGAAAGGCCACGCTGGGGCGCTTCGGTTGGAAGGCCAATCAGCCCACGCTCGAGCAGCAGACCGCGGGCGCGTTCCTGGGCGACATCGGCGCCACCTCGTCCATGAACCCCGACGAGAACTGCCCGCCCGCGCAGAAGGCCTGCCTCGAGACGCCGAGCGGGAAAAAAGCACCCGATCACGAGCTCACCGACGTCACGCTCGCCGCGGTCACCGCCTACGGGCTCACGCTGGCCGTGCCGGCTCGGCGCAACCTCGACGACGCCATGGCGACCAAAGGCGAGAAGCTCTTCGCGAGCGCCGGCTGCGCTTCGTGTCACACGCCGAAGCTCACCACCGGAGACCTCGCGGGCTACCCCGAGCTCTCGCGGCAGAAGATTCGTCCGTACACGGACATGCTGCTCCACGACATGGGCGACGCCCTCGCGGACGGACGCCCCGACTACCTCGCCACCGGCAACGAGTGGCGCACGCCGCCGCTGTGGGGCGTGGGTCTCGTGAAGACCGTGAACAAGCACCAGTACTTCCTCCACGACGGTCGCGCGCGAGGCTTCGCCGAAGCGATCTTGTGGCACGGCGGAGAAGGAGCGCGCTCTCGCGACGCGTTCAAGTCCATGCCGAAAGAAGATCGCGCCGCGCTCGTTCGGTTCCTCGAGTCCTTGTAAAATGGACTCGTCGGCACGCGCTCGAACGTCCGTCTTGGTCGCGGCCTGCGCTGCCGCGCTGGTCGCGGCCTGCGCCTCCGCGGCCGACTCGGAGGGGCTCGTGCCCGCCTCGGCGCTCTCCGGCGGAAGCACCACGGTGTTCGATACGTCGCGCGATGCGTTCTCCCTCTCGGCTCGCAACCTGAACGACGAGGACCGCGACCGCTACGGCCTCGGCAAGAGCCTGTTCCAGCGCGCTTGGGTTCGGGCGCCCGCCTCCACGACAGGCGGGGACGGACTCGGCCCCACCTACGCGGCCACCGCCTGCACGAGCTGCCACACCCGTGGTGGGCGCGGTGACGTTCCGCACGAAGCGGGCGACCGCGCCATCGGCCTCGTGGTGAAGCTCGCGAGCGGAGAGACCGCGAGCGGAGCCAAGGTGCCCGAGCCTTCGTACGGCTTCGGGCTCCAGCCGTTCGCCATCGAGGGAGTGCCCGCGGAAGGTGCGCTCGATTTCGCGTTCGACGAGGTGGAGCTCCGCGTGAGTGAATCGCTCACGCTGAAAGCGCGAAAGTACCGCGTTTCACCGCGCGATCTCGCGTTCGGGCCTTTCGTGCAAAATACACACGTATCGCTCCGACTGGCCCCCCAGATCGTGGGGCTCGGGCTGCTCGAAGCGGTATCGGAACGCGACGTGAAGAGCCGCGTCGACCCGGAGGATCGCGACGGCGACGGCGTGCGCGGCGTCGCTTCGGAGGTGAACGACCTCGCCACGGGTGAGAAGAAGCTCGGGCGCTTCGGATGGAAGGCGAGCTTCGCGACGGTGACCGACGTGGCCGCGGCCGCGTTCCGCGAGGACATCGGCATCACGTCCACGCTCTTCCCAGAAGAGAACTGCCCGGCCCCGCAAACCGCGTGTCGCGCGGCGCCGAACGGCGGTGCCCCGGAGCTCGGTCCGGAGAAGCTCGCCGAGGTCGCGTTCTTCGCGCGCTCCGTGGCCGTACCCGCGCGCCGGCTCACGGACGATCGCGACGCGCTGCTCGGTGAACGCGTGTTCCGAGACGTGGGCTGCGCGACTTGCCACGTGGCCGAGCTCCGAACGTCGCGCGGTGCGCTGCCCGCACTGGCCGAGCAGACCTTCGCGCCCTACACGGATTTGCTCCTGCACGATCTCGGAGACGAGCTCGCCGACGTGACCCCCTTCCCTTCTCACGATGCGCGCCTCTTCCGTACTCCGCCGCTCTGGGGCCTCGGCCTCCACGCGACGGTGAACGGGCACGACGCGCTCCTCCACGATGGAAGGGCACGTGACGTAACCGAAGCCATCGCCTGGCACGGCGGCGAGGCGGCTCGCTCTCGCCGAGCGTTCTTCGAGCGCTCATCCGAAGATCGCGTGAAGATGTTGCGTTTCCTCGGAAGTCTCTGAAGATGGTGCCCGTTCAGCCCATGAAAAAGCCTTTTCTTTCGCCTCTGCTCTCGCTCGCGGCGGTCGGTGCGCTCGGCGCTTCGGTCTTCGTCGCGTGCAGCTCGACCACCACGGCGGCCGCACAAGATCCGAAACCGGTGCTCGCGGCCATCACCGAGAACGTGATCTTGCCCACGTACGCCTCGCTCGACCGTGACGCCGAAGCGCTCCGTGTGGCGGCGACGGCGTTTTCCGCGGCGCCCAGCGCCGAGGGGCTCGCCACCGTGCAAGAGGCCTGGCGCAAGGCGCGCTACTCGTGGAAACAGGGAGACGCTTTCCGCTTCGGTCCTCCCGACGTAGACGCCATCGCGAGCGACATCGACTTCTGGCCGGCGAGCCCGGACCAGATCGCCAAGGTGCTCGGCGACACCTACGAGATCACACCGGCCAAGGTCGACGAGCTCGGCGCGAGCGCCAAGGGCTTCATGGGCCTCGAGTACCTGCTCTTCGACTCGCAGGCCGGGAACACCGCGGTGCTCTCCACGTTCACAACGGCCCCCGACGCCGCCCGTCGACGCGCCCTCGTGTCAGCGCTCGCGTCGTCGCTTCGCGACCGCGTGGGCAAGCTGTACGCGCTCTGGGCCCCGGATAAGGGCAACTTCGCCAAAGACTTCTCCCAGGGCACGGGCATGTTCGCGACCCCCAAGGCCGCCGCCGATCGCCTTGGAAATCAGCTGGTTTTCGCGTCGATTTCGATCGAGAGCGTGCGCATCGGCAAGCCGCTCGGCAAGAAGAATGGCGGCACGGTCGACCCCAAGCTCGAAGAGACACCTCGCAGCGACAACTCGCTCCGCGATCTGCAGGCTTCGCTCTCCAGCATCGACGCGGCCTACCGCGGTGCGCGCGACAAGGACGGCCAGGGCCTCGACGACCTCGTGCGAGCGAAGGGCGCTCAACTCGACGCCGACATCGTGCGCGACCTCGCGGCCGCCAAAGCCTCGCTCGAAGCGGTTCCTCCGCCTCTCCGCACCGCGCTTGTCTCGGCGACTCCCACGGTCGAAGAGGCCTGGAACAAGAACCGCACGCTCAAATCCACTCTCTCGACCGAGCTCATCAGCGCGCTCGGCGCCACGCTTACCTTCAGCGACGCCGACGGCGACTGAGGTCCGTGTGAACCGTCACGCCGAAACGCTCACCGTCCGCGCTCGACTCGATGCATTCCGCATGCATTTGGCCGAGCCGGTCGACGGCGCTTCGGTGGGGTTCTTTCGCGTCGCCTTCGGCCTCTTGCTCGCGGTGGCGGCCGCGCGCTTCTTCGTGCACGGCTGGATCGACAAGTACTACGCGACGCC
This sequence comes from Polyangiaceae bacterium, assembly GCA_965225775.1. Lineage (GTDB taxonomy): Bacteria > Myxococcota_A > Polyangia > Polyangiales > Polyangiaceae > JAAFHV01. Next base: position 4,770,594 of record OZ245328.1, read on the forward strand.
CAAGGTCTTCTTCTCGTACTGGGGGTTTTCCTGGGTAAAGCCCTTGCCGGGCGTCGGCATGCCGCTCGTCTACGCGACCATGGGCCTCTCGGCCCTGGGGCTCGCGTGGGGCAGATGGCATCGGCTCTTCGCGGCCTCCACGCTGGCCACGTTCACCTTCGCGCACCTCTCGGACAAGACCAACTACCTGAACCACTACTACCTGGTGACGCTCGTGCTCGGGCTCCTGGTGGTGCTTCCGGTCGGCGTTCCGCGTGGCGCTCTCGGGCTCTCGGCGACGAGCGTGCCTCGCGCCACCTTGTGGCTTTTGCGCTTCCAGATCGGCTGCGTGTACTTCTTCGGCGGCGTGGCCAAACTGAAGGGCGACTGGCTCTTCCACGCGCAACCGCTCGGGATCTGGCTCTCGTCGAACGCGGGCATGGCGGTGCTCGGTCCGCTCTTCGCTTACAAGGCCACGGCGTTCGCGATGAGCTGGGCCGGCGCGGCGTACGATCTCACCGTCCCGTTTTTCCTCTCGTTCCGGCGCACGCGGCCCTTCGCGTACGTGGCGGTGGTCGTCTTCCACGTGCTCACGGCCAAGCTCTTCCAGATCGGCATGTTCCCCTGGATCATGATCGCGTCGTCCCTGCTCTTCATGGATCCTTCGTGGCCGCGTAGAGTCCCCGGCCTGAAGAGACTCGTGGGCGAACGAGCGTCCGTCGAGGCTCGCGCCATCGTGACCGAGCCGTTCCGTGTGTCGCGCCCGGTCTTCGCGGTGCTGGTCGCGTACGTCGCGCTCCAAGTGCTCTTGCCCGTGAGGCATTTGCTCTACCCGGGCAACGTGCTCTGGACCGAAGACGGGTTCCGCTTCGCGTGGAACGTCATGCTCATCGAGAAGAACGGCTCACTCGAGCTCGACGTGAAAGACCCCGCAACGGGGCGAAAGTGGACCGTCGAGCCCCACGACTACCTCACGCCGCAGCAGGCGAAGCAGATGAGCACCCAGCCGGACATGATATTGCAGTTTGCACATATCGTCCGGGACGACTTCGCGGCGCGTGGTATCCCCGGCGTGGAAGTCCGTGCGTCCCAGTCCGACGTCTCGCTGAACGGCCGCAGACCCCAGCGGCTCGTCGATCCGAACGTGGACTTGGCCCGCGTAGAAGACACGCTGGGACCGAAGCGCTTCGTGCTTCCGGCTCCGACGAGCGCGCCTCTCCTCTGAGTGCGGCGCTCAGCGCACGTAGAGCACGGGCTCGTGACCGAGCCAGGTGCGCTGGCGACGCGCGAAGACCCGTGTAGACCGCACGATGGTCTCGACCAAGTCGGCCTCGGGCAGCGCGCCCTCGACGCACGCGAGCGCCTCGCGGTAGCCGACCGAGCCCATCGCGCGCGCCTCGCGGTAGCCCGAAGAAACCAGCCCGCGCACTTCGTCGAGCAAACCGCTCGCGACGAAGCCCCGCACGCGAATCCGCACGCGCTCGGTGAGCTCGTCGGGCGTCCTCTCGGGACACACCAGGACGGACGGGTAGCGCACGTCCGCGAACTTGTGGGCGGCCTGCAAGTCCGAGAGGCGCTTGCCCGACGTCTCGAAGACCTCGAGCGCACGGCTCACGCGGAGCACGTCGTTCGGGTGGAGGCGCTCGGCGATGACCGGGTCCACCGCCGCGAGACGTGTGTGGAGTGCACCTTTCCCTTCGGTCTCCACGATCTCGCGGTGACGTGCGCGCGCCTCGGGATCGGCGGGCGGGGCCTCGGCCAGGCCCGCGATCAAGGTCTTCACCCAGAGGAACGTGCCACCGCACACGATCGCCGTCTTTCCGCGAGCGCGTATGTCGGCGATGGCCGCGTCCGCGAGCTCGACGAAGCGTGGGGCATCGAAGGGCTCGAGCGGCTCGGCCACGTCGATCAAATGATGCCGCGCGCGCGACCTCTCGTCCGCATCGGGCTTGCCCGAGGCCGCGTCGAATCCTCGGTAGACTTGCACGCTGTCGGCGCTGACGATCTCGCCCCCGAGGATCTCGCACAGCTCCACGGCGAGCGCAGTTTTGCCTCCCGCGGTGGGCCCGACCACGCACACGAGGGTCTCGTTCGGCGAGGGTGCGGCCTCGAGACGTGCGAGCGCGGACTTGGCGGCGGACGAAGGCTCAGCGACCGACACGGCGCTCGAGCTCCTCGAACGAGAGACGCGTGACCACAGGACGACCGTGCGGACAGTGGCCGGAGAAGTCGACCTCGTCGAGCCCGACAAGCAGCGCACGTACCTCGTCCGGCTCGAGGATGTCTCCCGCACGAACCGACGCGTGACAGGCCATGGTCGCGAGCACGAGGTCCACACGGCTCCCGAACGGACGCGCCGCGGTGCGCGTGAGCTCGGCCGATAGATCGCGCACGAGCTCTTCCGGGCGGGCGCGACGAAGCAGGCTCGGCACGGCATGCACCGCCACACTGCGTTCACCCGAGACGCGCAGCTCGAACCCGAGCGACGCGACCTCGGCCTCGACCTGGGGCTCGGCGAACATCGCGGCCAAACGCTCGCCCACGTCGACCAGCTCCGGAACGAGCAAGCGCTGCGACGCGAGCGTGCGCGAGGCACGTGCAGTCTGCAAGCGATGGAAAGTGACGCGCTCGGCGGCCGCGTGCTGGTCGAGCACGTAGAGAGCGTCTTGCCCCTCGCAGAGAAGGAACGTCGCGCGGACTTGCGCCAGAAACCGGAGCTTGGCGTAGAAGCCCCCTTCGTACGAAGCGAAGAGCGAGGCCTCGACGGGTCCCGAAGGACGCACCGGAAAGAGCGCGCCGGCCAGCGCGACGCTCTCCTCACGTGTCGCCGGAGAGACGGCCGGCGCGTACGGCGTGGGCGCGTCCGCCTCGCGAAGTACCACGTCCCCAGACGGCCGAGGCGCGTCGGGAGGCGCGACGCGTGGCGGAAAGGGTGTACTTTGCAAAGGCTCGTAAGAGTCGCGCGGCTCGAACGCCGAGGGACGAAGGCCCGGCATCCCGAAGCTCGGCCCGGTCTTTCCGAAGCCCGCGGCGGCACCTTCACGCGCGCGGCCGAGACCGAGCGCCGGCACCGAGAACACCCGCCCGAGCGCCTCGTTGAGGCAGCGGATCACCGCGCCTTGGAGCTCGCGAGCGTCGTGGAAGCGCACCTCGGCCTTTTGCGGGTGCACGTTCACGTCGACGCGATCGGGCGGCATGTCGATGTAGAGCACACCGATCGGGTAGCGACCGGGCTCGAGGACCGAGCCGTAGGCTTGAGCCACCACGCGGGCGAGCGCGCGGTCCTTCACGGGCCGGTCGTTGACCAAGATCTCGAGGCCGGTGGCTCCGCTGCGTGCCCGCTCTGGCGCGGACAAGTACGCGGTGATCTTGTAAGGACCTCGCTCGCCGCCCAGCGCACGAAGCTCTTCCCCCGAGACCACCTGAGCCACGCGCTCTTCGCGCGTGCGGGCGCGCAGGTAGTCACGCGCCACCTTGCCGTCCCGCAGGAGCCGGAATCCCACCGTGGGGCGTGAGAGCGCGGCGTCCGAGACGACCTCGCCCACGTGAGCGCTCTCGGTGGCGGGCGCCTTCAAGAATTTTCGGCGCGCTGGCACGTTGTAGAAGAGGTCCACCACGTCGACCCGCGTGCCTTCTGCGCAACCGAAGGGCCCATGCGAGACGCGACGTCCGCCTTCGATGAGCAGGCGGTATCCCTCGGTTTCGCCGCGCGCGCGTGTGGTCAGCGTGAGCTTGGCCACGGAGGCGATGCTGGGCAGCGCCTCTCCGCGAAAGCCGAACGAGCCGAGCGACTCGAGGTCTTCGATGCGCGAGATTTTGCTGGTCGCGTGGCGCTCGAGCGCGAGATCCGCGTCTTCCGGGAGCAAGCCTTCGCCGTCGTCGATCACCGCGATCCGGGCAAGACCACCTTGTTCGATCTCGACCGTGACACGAGTCGCGCCGGCATCGACCGCGTTCTCGACGAGCTCTTTGACCACGCTAGCCGGTCGCTCGACCACCTCACCGGCGGCGATCTGGTTGGCGAGCGCGTCCGAGAGTCTGCGGACCTTGCCTCGTCCCGAAGAGGAAGCGCCTCCGGCCGAGCTCACGTCACTCCTCGGCGCTCGCCGGCTCCAAGAACTCGCGCGCTCGGGGACGCGTCAGCGCGAACACCACGAAGAGCGCCATGAGCGTGCGCGCGCCGAGCGCCGCGGGTCCCATCAGCGCCAAGAAGGCTCGCGTGAAGCGCTCTTGCTGCTCTTGCTCTTCGTGACTCTGGAAAGGTCGCGGAGGGTTTCCCATGGCGCGCACGATGTCGACCTCGCGCTCGGCCCAGCGAATCTCTTTGGTGGCGGAGAACGTGACGATGGCGAGCACGGCCTGCACACCGATGACCTGCACGAGCGCGCTGCGCCCTCCGGGCTTTCCGGCGAGGCCACGGGCCGCGAGCGAGAGAATCGCCGCGCCCAACACGAACGCCGCGACCCCGAGCGGGAATGCGTGTTTGCGGGCTGCGTCACGCGCCTCGAACCAGTGCTCGAGGGTGCTCTCCAGACGCGGCCGGTAACTCTCGTCCTTGAGAGGGAGGTCGGTGTGGGAGAGGTTCGTATCGCCGTGGTAGTAGCCGATGCTCTCGCAACCGCCGACCCACCCCCCGGTCCCGAGGGCGAACGACAGGGCGAGCGCCGCCACGAGATAGAGGGGGCGTTTTTTCTGGGGTTGCGGATCGACCGTAGCCACGCCTTGGACCTAGCACGCAAGCCCCCGAGATTCCCGTGAAACGAGGAAATCGTCCGGGCGGGCGAAATTTCGGCGCTTCCCGAAACGACTTCTCGTACGGATGCTCGCCGCGTTGCTCGATACGGCCCACTCGCTCGTGCCCCGAAGGGTCGATTCGACCTTCGAGGGCGAAGTCGCGGCGCTGCGTCCCGTCGTAAGGGCCGTCGTCGCGGCGGTCTTGCGTGAGCCTCTCGACCACGCCGACGTCGAAGACGCCACTCAAGAGACCCTTCGACGCGCGGTCGAAGGGCGGAATCGCCCGGACGGACCGCTCCGTCCGTGGCTACTCGGGGCCGCTCGTCACGTAGCGCTCGACAGCCTGCGCGCCCGTCGACGGGCACGAGACCGCTTCGACGACGGCGGGGTCCCCCATGCCCCGGAGAGCAGCACGGCTCTCCTCGTCGAGCGGCTCGCCGACCCCGGCGTCGCGGCCGACGACGAGCTGCTCGAGAACGAACGCCGCGAGCGCGTGATCCGCGCCCTCGCGAGACTCCCCGAAGGCCCGCGGCGGGCGCTCGAGCTCTTCCACGGCGAAGGCCTCGCGTACGCCCAGATCGCCGCCAAGCTCGAGGTCCCCGTGGGCACCGTCGCCACGTGGGTCACGCGTGGCCGCAAAGCCATCGCCGACGTGCTCTCCGCGGAAGACTCCGCACCGAGGTCGCCATGAAGCCCGCTCCCGAAACCGAGCCGGAAAAGCTCCCCGACGAACTGCTCTACGCCGAAGACGGCCACGCGAGCGACGTGGTCCTCACGTGCCTCGCCGACGGGGAACTCGCGCTCGTTCCCGATCCTTTGGTGGCCCACGTCACCGCTTGCCCGACCTGCTCCTCGCAGCTCGGAAACGCAGCCCTGCTCTCGCTTCGTACCCACGAAGAGATGAAGCTGCATCTTGCACACGTTCGCGCGAAAGAGAGCCCAGTGCACTCGCCGTACCTCGCGCTCGGGCTCGGTCTCCTGGTCGCGTTGCTCGGGGCTCTTCCGCGCCTCGCGACGCTGCCCGGAGAGCTCGCGAGCTCGGGCAAAGAGGTCGCCCGCGGAGGTCCGACGTTCCTCTTGCTCGGCCGAAAGCTGCTCGTTTGGCTCGCGCACGCCGCCGAGGCGCGCGGTCCTTCGGTCTCGTTCCTCTCCGCCTTGCTGCTCGGCGGATTCGCCGTCGTGCTCGCCGTACGCCTCTCGCGTCGCGAGTCGCGCTCCTTCTGACTTTCGAGCTTCCGCTCCCATTCCTCTGCCGTTTTCGAGGACCCACCATGAAGCCCCAACCTCTCCCGTACCTATCCCTCAGTCTCCGCCCGAGTGGCCCCGTGATCGCGCGACTCACCGCGCTTGCCGTGGCGATCGCGTGCATCTTCCACACGTCGTTCGCCGGGGCGAGCGTGCGGAAAGAAGGCACCTGGCCCGACGGCGAGAAGGCGGTCACCTTCCGCTACGACGGGCCTCGCGAAGGAGGCTTGGAGAAGCTGGCCGACGAAGCGGGCTGGTCGCTCGTGCTCTCGGACAAGGCGGCCATGGCTTCGTCGCGCACGGTGTCCGTTTCCCTGAAAAACCAGCCTCCGGCCGACGTGCTCGAAGCGCTGCTCGACGACGGGGAATTCGTGGCTACGCGCAAAGGTACGTTGGTGCGCCTCGAGCTGGTCGACGCCGGCAGCAAAGACGTGACCGCCGCCGCCGCTCCGGTCGAGGCCTCCGCTGCGCAGCTCGTGACCACGCACAAGTCGGACGACGACGACGACGACGGCGACGAAATGAAAGTCATGGGAGGCCGCGGCGACCTGGAGAAGGGGCGCACCGTGAAGAGCCTCACAGTGATGGGCGGCCACTGCGACGTCTACGGACACGTCACCGGCGATCTCGCCGTGATGGGCGGCACCGTGGTGCTCCACGACGGAGCGGTGGTCGAGCACGACGCCACCACCATGGGCGGACACATCGAGATCGAGAAGGGCGCCGAGGTCCGCGGTCACGTGCTCACGCTAGGAGGCAGCATTCATCGCCAAGACGGCGCGGTGGTGAGCGGCCGGGTCGAAGGCGGCACCGTGCACAGCGTGGACGACCGGCACGAGCGTGGCTTCATGCGTCGCGTGGGAGACGCCGTCAGCAACACGGCCCTGCTCTTCGTGCTCGGCGTGGTCTTCTTGGCGGTCGCCCCGAAGCGAATGGAGACCTTGCGCGTCGAGGTGGCGCGTGCGCCGATGAAGCAGCTCGGCTTCGGCATCGTCGGATTCTTCGGGTTCTTGCTGGCCGCGGTCCTGCTCTGCGTGACCATCGTAGGCATCCCGGTCGCGCTCGTCGGCATCTTCCTCGGCATCGTGGCCATGTACGGCGGCATGGTGGCCGCGCTCACGGTGATCGGTGCGGCGCTCGTCCGCCACAAGTCGGAAAATCCGTACGCTCACCTGGCGGTCGGTTGCGCACTCTTCTTCGTGATCTACCCGCTTCCCTGGATCGGTCCTTGGCTCGTCGCGGCGCTCATGGCCGTGGGCATCGGAGCACTCGTGACCACGCGCGTGGCCGGGTATTTTCCGGAGAAAAAGAAGAAGGTAGAGGTCGTCAGCGAAGGACCCTACCGCTGAGGTACGCTCTCCGGCGATGAGCCGAACGAAGACCGAGAAAAAGGATCTCGACCGCGCGACCTTCCAGTTTCGTGCGGTCGAGACGCGTAAGCACCTGCTCGACGCGCAGTACGCCCTCCTCGAGGCGAAGAAGAAGACCGTGCTCGTCCTCGTGAACGGACTTGCCGCTTCGGGCCGAGGCGAGACGGTGAACCTGCTCGGCGAGTGGATGGATCCCCGCCATCTGCGCACCTACGCGTTCGGCGACCCGATCGAAGAAGAGAACGAGCTACCCGAGACGTGGCGCTTCTTCCGCGACCTCCCCAAACGCGGACAGGTCGGTATCTTCTTCTCCAACTGGTACGAGCCCCGATTCGCGGCCGCCGCGAAGGGCAAGAAGGTCGACGTCTCGAGCGTGCTCGCCTTCGAGTCGATGCTCGTCCACAACGGCGTGCACCTCGTGAAGCTCTTTTTCGAGCTGGACGCGAAAGCGCAGAAAAAGCGCCTCGAAGAGCTCGCATCGGAGAAGGACACCCGCTGGCGCGTCACCAAAGAAGACTGGAAAGCGAACCAGCATCACGACAAGATCCTGCGCGGTGCGCAGAAGCTCGTTGCGGCCACGAGCACGCCTTGCGCGCCTTGGCAGATGGTCGACGGCTCGCGTCCTCGCGCGGCCGGTCTCGAGGTCGGTCGCATCTTGGCCGCGGCCATGAACGCGGCGCTCGCGCCCGAGAAGCCCGAGAAGAAGGCCAAGCTGCCTCCTCCGCTTCCCAAGGCCCGGCTCGTGAAGGCTCCGGACCTCACCACGCTCGATTTTTCGCTCACGCTCGAAGAGGACGCCTACGAAGAACGCCTCGAGCGTGCCCAGCGACGACTCGCCCTCGCCACGCGCCACAAGAAATTCCCGCAGCACGGCGTGGCCGTCGTGTTCGAGGGCGCGGACGCGGCGGGCAAAGGAGGCGCGATTCGGCGCATCACGCGCGCGCTCGACGCCCGCTTTTACGAGGTCGTGCCCATCGCCGCCCCCACCGAAGAAGATCGCTCTTACCCGTACCTGTGGCGCTTCTACAAGCGACTCCCGCGCCACGGCAGGCTCTCCATTTTCGACAGGTCTTGGTACGGAAGGCTCCTCGTCGAGCGCGTGGAAGGTTTCGCGACCGAAGCCGAGCTCGCGCGCTCCTACGGCGAAATTCTCAGGTTCGAAGACGAGATCCGCGAGCGAGGCTCGGCCGTGGTGAAGCTGTGGCTCGCCATCGACAAGGACGAGCAAAAGCGGCGCTTCGCCGAGCGCGAGGCCACCGACTTCAAGCGCTACAAGATCACCGCCGAAGACTGGCGAAATCGCGAAAAGTGGGACGAGTATCTCGCGGCCGCGAACGACATGTTCGCGCGCACGAGCACCAACGAAGCGCCGTGGAAGGTGGTCGCCGCCAACGACAAACGCTTCGCCCGCGTGACCGTGATCGAGCACCTCGCCGATCGCATCGAAGACCTGCTCGCCTGACGTGCCCGAGGGCGACTCCATCTTCCGTGTCGCGGCGCGCCTCCGTCCACTCGTCGTCGGGCGGGTGGTGCGCCGTGCCGAGTGCAACGCCCCGGGCGCCGAGCTCTCGGGTCTCGTCGGGGCCACGCTCGACGCCATCGAAACCCACGGAAAGAACCTCTATTTCAGCTTCTCCAACGGGCTCGTGCTGCACTCGCATCTGCGCATGCGGGGCTCGTGGCGCACGGTCGCGCTCGGCCCCCGCACGAGGCTTCCCGTCTCCGCGCGCGCCACGCTCGTGTTCGACGATCTGGCGCTCGTGTGCCGAAACGCGCCCGTGGTGCGCCTCGTGAGTGCGCGTCGGGCCGAGCGCGAGAGAACCTCGAACCACCTCGGTCCCGATCCGCTCAAAGAAGACTTCTCGATCGACGGCGTGGTGGACTCCCTCCGCGGGCGTGAGGTCGCACTCGGTGTGGCGTTGCTCGACCAGCGCGTGCTCGCCGGCATCGGGAACATCTTGAAGTCCGAGGCGCTCTTCTTGGCTCGGCTCGACCCGTTCCGAACTTGTGTATCTTACACAGACCAGGAGCTTCTTCACGCAGTCGACACTGCGCGAAAGCTCATTCGAGCGTCGGTCGCGCGAAAAGGAGACGCGTCCATCCACGACGCGAGCGTGCCCTTCCGAGCCCCCGTGCGCATCACACGCGGGCGCGCCGACCCACTGCTCGGCACACGTGCACCGTCGAGCGCGCGAGCCACTTGGGTGTACTTGCGAAAAGGCGCGCCCTGTTTCGTGTGCGGCACCGTCGTCGGCATGCGACCCCAGGGAAATCCCGAACGTTCGACGTACTTCTGCCCGACCTGCCAGGCCGTGCCTTCGCGCTGATGCGCCGAGAGAACGGACACCGACCTTCGAGGCTCTGGTGTAGCCTCGAACACCGGGTGTCACGCCCGGCCGAAGCTCGGCTCTTCCCTTTTGGCTCTTTGCTCTCCGACGAGTCTCCCATGCGACGCACGCTGCTCACGCTCACGCTCCTCGCCGCCGTCACTCCCACCGCGGTGGTTCCGAAGGCCGCCTTCGCGCAGGCCCAGCTCTCCGAAGCCGAGCGAAAGGCCACGGCGCGAAGCCTGTTCTCCCAAGGCGTGAAGGAGCAAGAGGCGGGCCGCCACTCCGAGGCGCTCGCCCTCTTCGAGAAGGCCCAGAAGCTCTTCGATGCGCCCACGCACCTCCTGCACATCGCGCAGTGCCAGGTCGCGCTCGGCAAGTTCGTCGAGGCCGCCGAGACCTACGAGACGCTCAAGCGCGTGCAGCTTGCACCCAATTCGCCGGACGTCTTCGTGCAGGCGAAAGCTCAGGCCGAGACGGATTTGCCCGCGGTGCGCGCGCGCATCGCGAACCTGCGCATCGATCTCACGCCCAAACCCGAGCAGCTGCGCAACCTGCAGCTCGTCGTCAACGACGTGGTCATTCCGAACGAGCTCGTCGGCGTGGCGCGCCCGGTCAATCCCGGCCCAACCAAGATCGTGGCGCGCGCCGAGGGTTACAAAGACGCGAGCATCGAGGTGATCTTGAAGGATCGCGAGAGCCGGTCCGTCGGCCTCTCGCTCCAGCCCGGTCAAGGAACCGCGCCCGTGCCGGCGGTCGTTCCGCCCCCCTCGGGTCAACGGGTCGACGAGCCGCGTCCCGCGCCCAAACACTACGATCCGGACACGGACAAGGGGTCGCCGGCACCGAAGATCCCTGGCACCCGAATCGGGCTCGTCTACACACCGAGCTTCCCGGTCGACAAGACCCAGAGTCTCGCGTTCGACTCGCCGACCCACAACATCGGAGCGGAGTTCGCGTTCGGGAAGAGCTACTTCCGCTACCACCTCACGGTCGCGTACTCGACCACGACTCGGTCGAACAGCGTAACGCTCAACGGGCTTCGACTCGAGCCCGCCACATTCGGCATCGGAATTCCCGTCCACAAGACGGAGAAGCTTCGCATCGAGATCGAGCCGACATTCGCCCTGCTCAACTTCAACTTCTTAGGGGTCGACGGAGGGGGCGGAGGCATAGCCGCGGTCTCGTCCGGTGGAGACATCCGTGTGAACCTCGCCATCTCGCACTTTTTCGTGGCCATAGCGCCGGCCGGAGTCGACGTTCGTTACCTACGGGCTGGCGGCGGCAGCTCGACGACCGGCATCGGTGTCGAGTTCAAGCCACGCTTGTTCATCGGCGGCGAGTTCTAGCGACTGGGTTGTGGCGAGCCTCGCCGAGGAGCACGCGGCCTCCTTCGCAAGAACCATTTCCAACACCTCGGCGCAGAGAAAATCGAGATACGCTCGTCGCCCATGCGTTCTCTCCGCGCCCTTTGGTTCTCTCCGGTCGTGCTCACTTTGGTCGCGTGTGGCTCTCCGCCTCCGCCCGTCACGCCGCCGACTCCGCCGGCCCCTAAGCCGATCGTCGCGGCCGAGCCGCCTCCTCCCGATCTGAGCCAGGTCGCGGAGCCGCGGAACATGCTCGCGGTCGGCCGAGTCTCGCGTCCGGAAGAGCTTTCCAAGCGTCTCGCGGCGCTCTCCGGCATGCCGATCCCGAGCGCCGCCGAGGCCGTCGCCTTCGCGGCGGGGCCCGAGCTCAGCGGCGCGGTCGACATGGAAAAACCCGTGGATTTCGCGGTGGTGATGACGCTCGCGGGGCGCCTGCCCAGGCCCACCTTCGCGCTCTCCGTGCCACTCCGCTCGGTCGACGAGGCCAAAGCGAAGCTCGGCAAGTTCAAGCTCTCGCCGGCCGACAACGGCGCGACGCGCGTCGAAGGATTGCTCCCTCCCGAAGAGTCCGGTGACGCCCCGCAGACATGTCTCATCGCGCCCTCCGTGGGCGCGACGCCCGCACGCCTCGTGTGCGGCGAAGTGGCCGGAGTCGAGGCGCTCACGCCCTACCTCACGCGCACGTTCCCACGCGAGACCGTCGCCTCCGACGTGCACCTCGAGCTGCGCACCGGAGCCAACCGCGAGACCATCGAGTCCTTGCGCCGGTTGGTTCCCAACATGGCCTCCGCGTCAATCGGGGGACGAAGGCACCCCGCCCTCAACGACCTCGTGATGGGTGTAGTCGGCGACGCGACCGATTTCGCCACCGACTCGGAAATCGTGGTGCTCGACGTCGACGTGAAGGCCGAGGGTGTGCACGGCACCGTGCGTGTGCCGTTCAAGACCACCACCTCGACCGCCGCCAAGGTCGCCCTCGGACAAGGCCTCGCGAAGAGCGCCCCGGCCAGCGTCGCTCGTCTGCCCGAAGGAACCGTCGGAAGCTTCTGGTCGACCGGAAGCCCGCCCCAGCTCTTCGATCACTTCCAATCGACAGCCAAACGCGCCTTCTTGGAGGCTGCGTCCGAAGAAAGCAAGCTGACCGACAAGGAGCGTGAACAGCTCGGCTCGCTCGGCTTCGACAAGTGGATGCCCTTGATCGACGGCGCGTGGTCGTACGGCTTCGGCTTCGACGCCGACTCGATCGCCAAGGCCCAGGAAGACGTCAAAAAGGCGGACGAAAAGACGCGCCGCGAAAAGAGCGACTCGCTCGAGCGTGCGTTGCTCGGCTTCCACCTCGTGCACCTGGCGAAGCCCTATCCCCAATTGCAATCGGCCGCCAAAGACCTCGGCACCACGCTCGATGCCATGTTCACCAAGGAATTCGCCGGAAAGAAGTCCGGATGGAAGACCAGCTGGAAGCCAGGCCCGGCCGGGAAGGGATTGCCCGCGGGCTCGCTTCACTACGTGATGACGCGCGAGCACCTCTCGAGCGATCCCAAAGAGCCGAAGCGTCCGAAGGCCTCCTGCCACGCCTTCTTCACGAAAGACGGCGAGGGCTCGGCCATCGGCCTCGGATGCGACGACAAGGTCCTGAGCCAGAAGCTGGCCGCTTCCCTCGAGCTCGCGAAGAATGCAAAATCTCCGGCGGGCGCAGCGGCCCCCCCGAGCGCACCGACCGGCTCCGGACACCGCGGCGGCTCGCTCAGTCCCCGTGCACTCGCATGGATTGCGGCACTCGAGAGCCATGGTCGGCGTCCCCTCGGGGCAAGCCCGAATGGGGCGGGATTGCCCATGACGTACGTCCTCCATGGCGAGGGACCGAGCGCGAACGCTCCGGGCGGTACGGCCGTGCTCGATTTCGACGCCCCGAAGAGCATCGTGAATGCCCTCGCAGGAACCGCGCTCGGCCGGCGCTGAGTGACCAAGGGCTCCAATCGGCAACCGAGCAAGCCCTCGTGAGCCGCTCGTCCTCGAGACGGGGCACACGAGGGCTTCGTCGTTCGCGTCGCGCTCAATCTTCTTTGCGCGGGTCTCGGACCGCAGGAATACCCGCTGGCGGCGACATGGCGCGCGCCACGTCCATGCCCTTTTCCACGCGCATGTGGAAGAGCCGAAGCTCGCGCACGGCTTCGATGTGGTGAGGATCCACTTCGACCGCTTGCTTCAAAAGCCGAAGCGCGTCAGCCAGTCGACCCTGTTTGCGTTCGAAGAGCGCGAAGCGATAGAGCGCCTCCCCCGAGCGAGGCGCGAGGTCGACACCGCGCGTGAGGGACGTGCGCGCCTCTTCGAGCTTGGCGCCGTCCGTGGTCATGTGGGCGAGCGCGAAGCCGTAGAGGGTCTCGAGCTCGGGGTCGACCTTCGGGGCCTCACGCCGGCGCAGCTCCTCCACGATACGAAGCGCAGCACCGAACTCCGCGCGACGGGTCAGGTTCTTCGCCTTCAGGCGCGCCAAGGTCGGCTCACCCACGTCGAGACGCGGCTCGTGGACGACGGCCTTCGAGGGCGAAGGCGTGGGCAAGCGGGGTTCGGATGCACGCGGCATGGGCCCGGGCGTGGGCAAGCGGGGCTCCGAGCCACGCGGCATTCCTGCGGGCGTGGGCAAGCGAGGTACGGCGATGCGCACGCTCTCGTGGGTGGGCGGTCCGCCCGTTCGATCGTCGGGCTCGCGGCGGTAGTCGACGCGCTCGGCGACACGCGGTCGCGTCCCCGAGATGCCCATCTCGGTCGAAGGCGTGCGGAGCGATGCGGGAGCTCGGAATTGATACGAGGCTCTCGACATGGCCTGCGTCGAGACGGTGGTCGACGCGATCCGCGCACGACGGAGCAGCAAGAGCGCGTAGAGGACCCTCACCTCCACGCCTTCGGGCTTCGAAAGATCGAAGGCCGAGATCGGACGCGGCTCCACCAAGCGTTTCGCCACCTCGGTCTCTTCGCGGGAGAGCTCGAGGTCGGCGAGTCCTTCTACGAGCCCGAACGAGCCTCGACTCGGGTCGTAGCCCGCGAGAACGAGCGGCCGGTCGCCCACGCGCGCGAGCGCCTCGAGCGCACGCGACGACACGAAATGGTCACGCAATCCACGAACGACCGCGCGTCCCACCGTGGTGGTCACGTCCGGGCGACCGAACCCTTCGAGCAGGTCCTCGTCGGCGTAATACGCGAAGCGGGTATCCGCCGGCAGGGTGAAGAGGCTCGTAAGCTTGCGGGTGATCTGCTCGGCGAGCCCGATGGCCAGAAGATCGGGCGAGATCAGCGCCTTCTGCCGAAGCAAATCGCCGAAGAGCACCTTCGGATCGCGCCCCGGCCGCGCGAGCTCGGCGAGACCTCGGTTCAGGGCCTCCGAGTCGAGAAAACCGTGCTCGTAGAGGATGGGTCCGAGATGAAGCGGAGCCTTGGTGGAAATACGAGCCACGCTGCCTTCGCGGTAGACCACCGCGGCAACGTGGGAGTGCTCCTGGCTGAACACGAGCGTGCCGGTGAGCGCGCGATCTTCTCCGTAGGAGAGCAGCTGTTCGATGGGACGCCCGTCGAGGAGACCTTCGGCCGACGGCGCACGATGCGGGGCGGTAGCGGCTTGCACGCCCTAAGCCTATCGGAGACGGCTCAGGAAGCGACCACGTGACCGTTCTTTTGTCGCCTGTCTCCGCATACTTAGCTGAAGGGTAGGTGCGAAATCGTTGGGGTCGGGAAAATTCCGTCCGCGCCGTTGCGCGCGACGAGGACAAAGCGGAACGGCCGCTTCGGAGTCCGAAACGGCCGTACCACTCGTGTGCGAGAGCTCAGTGCTGCTCAGTGATGCTCGCCGCCGCCGGCCGGAGCCGCTCCCGAGGGGGCGTGATCTTCGGCTTCATGCTTGCGGGGTTCCATCGAACCGGGAGCAAGCTCTCCGTTACGCGGGTTGACCCACACGCTCGAGTCGCCGTCGAACTCGCCGCGGTGACCGACGTCGTTGAAGGTGTACGCAAAGAACACCCCGATGAAGAACACGCAGCCGACGACCATCAGGCCGTTGAACTTCGCGTCGTGGCGGATGTGCATGAAGAAGAGCACGACGAGCGTGGCCTTCAAGCTCGCGATGAGGACCACCGCGAACAGGTTCAAGCGTCCGAGGTCCACGTAGGACTGTCCCACCGTGAGAGCGGTGAGGAAGAGCAGTCCCATGAACACCGCGACGTAGAACCACGCGGGCGAGATGTGCGCGTGGACCGCGCCGTCTTCGTGAGTGTCGTGACCGTTGGTTTCAGCGCTCATGTCCGGCTCCTCAGATGAGGTACATCAAGGGGAAAAGGTAGATCCACACGAGGTCGACGAGGTGCCAGTAGAGGGCCGCGATGTCGACAGGGGTGAAGAACTCCTTCGAGAAGTCGCCGCGCTGGTTGCGCAGGTAGATCCAGATGAAGACGCCGATTCCGATGATGACGTGGATGCCGTGGATACCGGTCATCACGAAGTAGAGCGAGAAGAAGATGTGCGCGTTGTCCGGAAGCGGGGCCGAGCCCGGCTTCAGGTGGTCCATGTGCGGGTGGAAGAACTTCCCCGGGAGGAGACCAGCGTGGAACTTGTGCGAGTACTCGAAGTACTTGATCACGAGGAACACGCACGCGCAGAGGATGGTGACCAGGATGTAGCGTCCGGTCTCGTCCTTCTTGCCGAGCTGCGACGAGCGCACCGCCATGGCCGCGGTGAAGCTCGAGAAGAGCAGCACCATGGTGTTGACTGCGCCCATCTCCTTGTTGAGCTGGTGCGACGCCGCAACGAACATCTCCGGATACCAGTTCCGGAAGACGCCGTAGGCTACGAAGAGCCCGCTGAAGAAGAGCAGCTCCTGCACCAGGAACGCCCACATGCCGAGCTTCGCGGTGTCGAACTGCTGCTCGGGGGTGTCGAAGTGGTGCTGGAGCCACTTCGGACCGTGATGGCCGTGGTCGTCGTGACCGTGGCCATCACCGTGCTCGTCGTGGCCCTTTTCTTCGTGGCCTTCGGCGGCCGCGGCTTCGCTGCTCATGGGGAATCGTGTCTCCGAGACGAATCGTTCGTAGGGGTCAGGGACGAAGTGAGGATCAATCCTCGGAGAGCTCTTCGTCGGTCGCGAGGTGGTACTCGTACGGGCCGCGCGTGATGACCGGGGTCTTCACGAAGTTGTAGAGCGGAGGGGGCGTAGCCGTCTGCCACTCGAGCGCCGCCGAGCCCCACGGATTGCGGGGGGACTTCTTGCCGCTCATGAGCGACTGGGCGAAGTTGTAGAGAAGGAGGAGGAAGCCGAGGCCGAGGATCCACGAGCCCATGGTGGACATGCGGTGGAGGCTCTCGTACTCGGGGAGGTAGTCGTAGTAGCGGCGGGGCATGCCACGCGAGCCGAGCACGAACTGCGACATGAAGGTGACGTTGAAGCCGATGAAAACGAGGGCCCAGCCCGCGATGGCCGGCTTCTCCTCGTAGAGCTTGCCGGTGATCTTGGGCCACCAGTAGTGGAGGCCGCCGACGAAGCCCATCACCGTACCGCCCACCATGACGTAGTGGAAGTGAGCGACGACGAAGTACGTGTCGTGGAGGTGCACGTCGACGGCGAGAACGCCGAGGAAGAGACCGGTGAGACCACCGATGGTGAAGAGGAAGATGAACGAGAGCGCCCAGAGCATCGGGGTCTGGAGCGAAATCGAGCCCTTGTAGAGGGTCGCGACCCAGTTGAAGATCTTCACGCCCGACGGGATGGCGACGAGGAAGGTGAGCGCCGAGAACACCATCGTGGAGTACTCGCTCATGCCGGCGACGAACATGTGGTGACCCCACACGAGGAAGCCGAGGAGCGCGAGACCGAGGGAGCTCATCGCGATGAACATGTAACCGACCGGCTCGCGGCGGCTGAAGGTCGCGATGATCTCGCTGACCACGCCCATGCCGGGGACGATCATGATGTAGACGGCCGGGTGCGAGTAAAACCAGAAGAAGTGCTGGTAGAGGACCGGGTCGCCGCCGAGGCGCGGGTCGAAGATGCCGAGACCGAACGCGCGCTCGACCGTGAGCAGGAGCAGCGTGATGGCGAGCACCGGGGTCGCGAGGACCTGGATGATCGAGGTGGCGTAGAGCGACCAGATGAAGAGCGGCAGACGACGCCAGGACATGCCGGGCGCGCGCATCTTGTGGACCGTGGCGATGAAGTTCACGCCGGTGAGAATCGACGAGAAGCCCATGATGAATGCGGCGAGCGTCATCGGGACGACCGAGCTCTGCGAGCCGACCACCGACGAAGAGCTATAGGGGACGTAGAACGTCCAGCCCGTGTCCACGCCGCCGTTGATCATGCTGTAGAGGCCGAAGCATGCGCCGAAGACGTACACGTAGAAGCTCAGCAAATTGAGCTTCGGGAAAGCGACGTCCTTCGTTCCGAGCTGGATGGGCAGGAGGATGTTGCCCATGGCCGCCGGAATCGACGGGATGATGAAGAGGAACACCATCACCACGCCGTGGAGCGAGAACATGCGATTGTACATGTCCTGGTCCATGATCGTGCGGCCCTTCGTGAAGAGCTCGATGCGCAGCACGAGGGCGAACGTTCCTCCGATGAGGAACGATACGAGAACGGCGATGAGGTACATCACGCCGATGCGCTTGTGGTCGAGGGTGTAGAGCCAGCTACCGAGGCCTTTCTTGACCTCGATGTAGCTCTTCTCCTCGTCGGACGTGTGTCCGTTCTCGCCAGTGTGAGGGGTGGTTACGGCTGCCATGGCTGCTTCTCGCCTTTACTTGACGGACTTGATGTAAGCGATGAGGGCGTCGATTTGCGCGTCCTTGAAGACGAAGGGCGGCATCTGCGCGTTCTCGTAGCCGGTGACGATCTTGGCTTGGGGCTTCAAGATCGACTCGCGGAGGTAGTTGTCGTCGGCCACGAACGAGCCGGCGTTGGTCGGTTGCGGGGCGCCGTAGACACCCTTGAGCGAGGGTCCGACGATCTTCGTGCCGTCGACCGAGTGGCAGCTCGTGCAGTTGTTCTTCTTGAACAGCGCCTCGCCCCACTTGGCCGGACCCGACACACCCATCGCCGCGAACTCGTTCGGCATTTTGCTGAGCTCGTCGATGTGCTTCTTGTAGTCCTCGTCGCTGACGACGTGGACCTTCGCCATCATGTACGAGTGGTCTTTGCCGCAGTACTCGGCGCAGAACACCTGGGCGTCGCCGATGGTGTTCGGCGTGAAGGTGAGGAAGCTGTACATGCCCGGGACGGCGTCGCGCTTGATGCGGAAGCCCGGCACGTAGAAGCTGTGGAGCACGTCCTCCGAGGAGAGGATGAGCTTCACGGGGCGGTTCACCGGCACGTAGAGGTCGTTGGGCTCGGAGTCACCCGTGGGGTACTCGAAGCTCCAGCTCCAGCGCTTGCCACGAACGCGCACTTCCATCGCGCCCTCGGCCGCCGTCGCGTTCTTGATGTACGTCGTGTAGCCCCAGTGGAAGAGGGCCACGATGAACACGAGCGGCGTGATGGTCCAGAAGAGCTCGAGCTTCGTGTGGTCCTGCGTCGGCTCGGCCTTCACACCCTTTTGGCGCTTGTACTTCACGATGAAGTAGAGCGTTGCTCCGGTGATGACGACCGTGAACACCAGCGAGAACCAGTAAATGAAGTAGTAGAGCCAGTCGACGTCGGCGGCGCCGGTCGACATGGCCGGGGGGAGCTGGAAGGTTTGCTCTTGGGGGACAATCATCGTTGTTCTCAGGCGTGTACGGACCGCACCATAGCGGAAAAGAGCTTCAAGTCGGGTTCGGAGCGGCCTCGGTCGGGCCGGCGCCTTTGCGCTGGTGCTCGGGGGAGAGCTTGGCGAGAAGGCCGCCTTTGCGACGCTCCCGCAGCCAGTAGAGGAGGAGCATCCCGCCGAGCAAGAGGGCCGTGATGCTTCCCGCGACTTGCATGACGCGGGTGGCCACGAGGACGTACTTACCGCCCTGCGGGTCGTAGTGGTAGCAGTAGAGGATCATCTGCTCGACCGTCGAGATGCTGCGCCCTTCGGAGGCCTCGAGGAGGCCGAGGCGCACATCGTTCGGGTCGAACTCGAGGCCGTAGAGGTAGCGCGCCATTTGGCCGTTCGGCTTGACCAGCATCATGAGCGACGGGTGCCCGTAGATGTTCTGGCTCGCGTCGTACTCGTAGGCGAAGCCGGCCGCGTTGGCGACGCGGTCGATGTTGGTCTTGGTGCCGACGAGGTAGTGGAAGCCCTTGCCGTCGCCCCGACCGTAGTCGTGGATGACGCCGTTGCGCTTGGCGGTCGTGCGCTCGAACGTGTCGTTGGGGTCGATGCTGATGACCACCACGTCGAACTCGTTGCCGACGCTCCACTTGATGCCCTGCAGCGAGCGAAGGACGGCGCCCATCACCATGCTGCAGACGACCTGGCAGGAGTGATAGGCGAAGACCATCACCACCGGGCGCTTGCCGTCGAAAAAGGCCTGGAGTCGCACGGGGTTACCCGTGTGATCCCGGAACTCGGTGTCGAGCGGAAGGCCCTCGTCGAGGTGCTCCTTCACGCCGACGTGCTCGAGCTGGCGAGGCATGCCCGCCGGCGAAGGCTGAATCCCCCCCGTGTCGGTGAAGTTCTGCGCGCGCGCCACCCCGGACGTCGCCACGAGGGCGACGACCAGGAGAGACGCGATGGCGCGGAAAACCGAGAGGGGCATGGTTCGCTTCAGTTGCAGTGCTGCGTGACGGTGACCGTGATGCGGCGGTTCACGTTACGTAGGGCCTCGAGCTTCTCCGGGGCCATCTTCTTCGCTTCGTCCGACTCGGGGTCGGGCTCGGCGGAGGCGGGCTGACTCGAGCCTGCGCCCGAGGTCTTCCCGATGTTCGCTTCCGGGAGACCGGCGGCGACGAGCTCCTTCTTCACCGCGACGGCGCGCGACTCGGAGAGCTTCAGGTTCTTGTCGGCTGCGCCCTCTTTCGAGGTGTGGCCGGTGATGTCGAAGCGGAGCTCGGGGCACGACTGCGCGAACGCGACGAGCTCCTTCAAGGCAGCGGCGCTCTCCGGCTTGGCCGTGTTGATGCGGTCGGTGCCGGGGAGGAAGTCGATGTCGTTGAAGTTGACCGAACCACCGTGCTTCGAGACTTCCTTCTCCTGGTTGAGACGGACGTCTTTCTGAGCGGCGTCTTTGCACGCCTGGACTTCACTGCCCGAGGGGACCGCGAGGCCCTTCTTCGGGAGCTTGCTCCAGCCCGTCACCGGACCGAGGTCGTCGGAGGGCTGGGGCGCGATGTCCGCCGGGCCGGTTGCGCTGCGGCCCGCTTGCGCGAGCTGCTGCATGGCCTGACCGATGGGAAGCGCCGAAGACTGCAGGTTCTTTTGCTCGCCCTCGTGGAGCTTCTGGAGGGGCTCGTAAACCGCCGGCTGCTTTTCGGCCGCGACCGCTTCGTTCACTTGAACGAAGTACGAGTCGAGAGCGAACTTCAAACCGATGAGCGACACCACGGTGGTGATGCCCACTTTGACGATGAGCGAGTTGCGCGGCTCTGACCTATCGTATGCCATCTTCCTGCTCCCTCAGACCTGCTCGAAGGCGAGGGCGCGCTTGAGGCGCGGGTCCCCGACAGGGATGAGCTGGTGTTTGCCCATGAAGTAAAACACCGTGGCCAAGTAGATTCCGCCGACGCCGAGCAAACACGTCACGTCGAGCCAGTGCGGCGCGAGCTCCTTCGTGTAGTTCGGAAGGACGAACCAGTAGATGTCGAGGATGTGCACGGCGAAGAGCCACACGGTCCCCATCTTCAACACGCCCAGGTTTCGCTTCGCGTGACGCGAGATGAGCATGAAGAACGGGATGATGAAGTGGGCGACCATCAAGCCGACGCTGATGATGCGCCACGAGCCCTCGGCCGGGCCGAGACCACGCGCGTGGTAGAAGGTCGTCTCTTCGGGGAGGCCGGCGTACCAGATGAGCATGTACTGGGAGAACCCGATGTACGCCCAGAAGCCGTTGAAGCCGAAGAGCAGCTTGCCCATGTCGTGGAAGTGCTCGACGTTGACGACGTCCTTGAGCGGGCCGGCTTCCTTCAGCGACATGGTCACGAAGATGAGGACGGCCATCGCCGAGACGGCGCTGCACGAGAAGAGGTAGACGCCGAAGATGGTCGAGAACCAGGCCGGGTCGAGCGACATGACCCAGTCGAACATCGAAAAGGTCAGCGTGAGGCCGAAGGCCCACGCCGCAAGCGGCGACATGCGCTGGGCAGCGAGGGTGTCCTTCGGGTCCTTGGTGGTGTCCTGGCGGGTCGAGACGCGGAGGAAGCTCCAGCCGAGCCAGCACCAGATCAGGAGGTAAGCAGCAGCGCGGGCGAGGAAGAAGGGCTTCTCGAAGAAGAACGACTTCGCGTGGAGCACCTGTGCATGCGCGACGTGGTGCGGATCTTGGTGGCCTCCCGCGTGGCCGCCTTCGTGGCCTCCGCCATGGGCCGCTTCGGCCTTGCCGGCTTCGCCGTGACCGGCAGCAGGAGCCGCACCGTGGTCGGCGGCGGCCGCGGGAGCCGCAGGAGCCGAACCGGCCGGCGCCGCGTGCTCACCACCGTGCTGGGCCGCTTTCGCTTCGCCCACGAGGGCGATCTCCGCGTGCTCTTCGCCGTGACCGCCGTTCCACCAGGGGAAGAGGTTCCCCATCGAGAGAAGCACGGGCACGAACAGCACCGGGAAGATCACGAGGCCGGCGCCGAAGAACTCGGCGGTGCGGCGGACCGTGACGCTCCAACCGGCGCTGGTGAGGCGGTTGATGAGGATGAAGAAGATCGATCCGAGCGCCACGGTGAGGAACACCACGAACGCGAACAGATACGAAAACGCGAATCGCTTCGCGTCCATCGCGAGGCCGCCGAGCGACACCGCGAGACCGAGGCCGCCGGCCCCCGCGCACACCTTCCAGGCGCTCGCCCAGGAGGTGCCTTCGAGGGTGTAGACCGGGTCCTTCGCCTTCTTCTTCTTTTTACCGAGCTCTTTTTCGCTCGAGGCTTTGTCGCTCACAGCGTCGGCTCCTGCGGCACTTTCGCCTGGCTGAGCTGGAGCGCGCGCACGTACGCGACGATCGCCCAGCGGTCGTTCACTTGAATCTGGGGATAAGGCGGCATGTTGTTTTTGCCGTTGGCGATGGTCGCGTAGAGCTGACCGTCGGGCATGTGTCGGATGCGGTCCTGATGGAACGTGGGAGGCACGAAGGCCGCCGCGCCGCCGGCGACCGCGCGCTTCTTGACCATCCCCTGCCCGCTTCCCGTCGCGTCGTGACAGGGCGTGCAGTAGATGCCGAAGCGCTCGCGTCCGCGCTCGAGGGTCTTTTCCATGCCGCCGTAGCCGTCGACCACGCTCTTGGGCACGGTCATGACGTAGCCGGTGTTCTCCTCGTTACGACCGGTGGTGATCGTGAGGTCCGGGTTGCGCTCGCGCGAGACGGCGCCTTCGGGGATGGGGCGCATGGTGCGCTTGTCCTCGAAGTACTCGCTCTCCGACTGCTCGTTGTAACGAGGCTGGTCGTACATGTTCCGGATGCCGAAAATCGGGGCATCCTTGCTGGTTTGGCCGCGGCAACCCATCGCGCCGAACGCGAGGGTGGCGACGCAGACCAATCCGACGGACTTCGCTACGATCATGGTCGGGCGCTTCATCCGTGCGCCTCCTCTTCGGAGGGCACGTCGCCCTCGTTGTCGTCGTAGACGACTTCGATGTTCACGGGGTGGCACTGCTCGAGCAGCTTCTTGGTCTTCTCGAGGTCGAACTTGGGGTCCTCCGACTCAATCGAGACGAAGTACTTGTGGTCCGTCGCCGCGGAGAAGCGCTCCGAGTTGAAGATCGGGTGGTGGTGCCGGGGCAGGCTGTTCAGGTGCAGCATGCCGAACACGGTCGAGAACGCGGAGAAGAGCACCGTGAGCTCGAACATGATCGGGATCTGCGAGGGCAGCGAGAAGCCCGGCTTGCCGCCGATGATGAGCGGGTAGTCGACGCCGTTCATCCACCACATCATGAGAAAGCCGAGGGTGGTGCCGGTCATCGCGGCCGGGAACACGATGGCTCCCAGCTTGCTCTGACCGAGGCCCATGGCCTTGTCCATTCCGTGGATCGGGAAGGGCGTGTGGGTGTCCCAGTTCTTATAACCCGCGTCGCGGACCTTCTCCGCCGCGTGGACGACGTCCTTCGCGGTGTCGAACTCGGCGAGCAGAAGCGCCGGCTTTTTGTCGTTTTCGCTCATCACTCGGCCTCCGCAGCAGCCGGTTCTTCGTGGCCGTGCTCGCCCTCTTCGTCGTCACCGTGAGCGTGATCGTCGTGGGCTTCGTTGGGGTCGTGGTGCGGGTCCGCCTCGGGCAGAGTGGCCTTGACCTCGGCAATCGCGATCATGGGCACCCAGCGGATGAAGAGGAGGAACAGCGTGAAGAAGAGTCCGAGCGTACCGAGGTACGTGAAGATGTCGATCAGCGTCGGACGGAAGTAACCCCAGCTCGAGGGGAGAAAGTCGCGGTGGAGCGAGGTCACGATGATGACGAAGCGCTCGAACCACATGCCGATGTTGATGAGGATCGACACCACGAACATGACCGGGATGCTGGTGCGGAGCTTCTTCGACCAGAAGACCTGGGGCGAGAGCACGTTGCACGAGACCATGGTCCAGTAGGCCCACGCGTAAGGACCGGTGGCGCGGTTGATGAAGACGAAGCGCTCGTACTCGTTGCCCGAGTACCAAGCGATGAAGAACTCCATCGCGTACGCGTAGCCGACGAGGCTTCCCGTCGTGAGCATGATCTTGTTCATCAGCTCGAGGTGCTTCATCGTCACGATGCTGCGCATGCCGTACACCGCGCGGGTGATGAGCATGAGCGTCATGACCATCGCGAAGCCCGAGAAGACGGCGCCGGCGACGAAGTACGGGGGGAAGATCGTGGTGTGCCAGCCCGGCATGAGCGAGGTGGCGAAGTCGAACGAAACGACCGAGTGCACCGAGAAGACCAGCGGGGTCGAGATGGCCGCGAGGATCAGGTACGCACGCTCGTAGTTTTGCCAGTGGCGGTTCGCGCCGCGCCAACCGAGCGAGAGCGCTCCGTAGATGCGCTTGCGGAGCAGGGTCTTCGCGCGGTCACGAAGGGTGGCGAGGTCGGGGATGAGGCCGACGTACCAGAAGAGGGCCGACACGGTCGCGTACGTCGAAACGGCGAACACGTCCCAGATGAGCGGGCTCTTGAAGTTGGGCCACATCTGCATCTCGTTCGGGATGGGGCCCATGTAGTACGCGTACCAAGTCCTACCGACGTGGATGCCGGGGAAGACGAGCGCGCACAAGACGGCGAAGATGGTCATCGCCTCCGCGAAGCGGTTGATGCTGGTCCTCCACTTCTGACGGAAGAGGAAGAGCACCGCGCTGATCAGCGTGCCGGCGTGGCCGATACCGATCCACCAAACGAAGTTGGTGATGTCCCAGGCCCAGTAGACCGGAGCGTTGTTGCCCCAGACGCCGATACCCGTCCAGAACAGGTAGCCGATCGCCAGGCCCATGATGCCGGTGAAGTTGAAGGCGATCAGGAAGCCGATCCACCAGCCGCGCGGGGCCTTGTTCTCGGTGACGCGCGCGACGGTCTCGGTGATCGACTTGATGGTGGTGCCTTCGCCGACCAGCGAGACCTCACCGAGCTCTTTGATGGGAAGATTCGGGCTGCTCATCTCAGGCCTTCCCCATGTCGGGATTCGGGTTCCGGATCTTTCCGAGGTACGTGGTGCGCGGGTGCGTTCCGAGCTCGGAGAGGAGCTTGTACCCGCGCTGCTGCGCGGCGAGCTGAGCGACGCGGCTCTTCGGGTCGTTCAGGTTTCCGAAGGTGATGGCTTCCGCCGGGCACGCCTGCGAGCAGGCCGTGACGACGTCGCCGTCCTTCATCTCGCGACCTTCGCGTCGGATGGCGATCTTGCCCTCTTCGATGCGCTGGACGCAGTAGTTGCACTTCTCCATCACGCCGCGCATACGCACGGTCACGTTGGGGTTGTACTTCATCTTCTCGACTTCCGGCACTTCACCCAAGTCGCCGTGATAGTTGAGGAAGTTGAAGCGACGAACCTTGTACGGGCAGTTGTTCGCGCAGTAGCGCGTGCCGATGCAGCGGTTGTACGCCATGTCGTTCAAGCCGTCGGGCGAGTGCTCGGTGGCGTTGACGGGGCACACGTTCTCGCAGGGAGCCTCTTCGCACTGCACGCAGGCGACCGGCTGGAGCGAGACGTCCGGGTTGTCGATGTCGTCGCCGACGAAGTAGCGGTCGATGCGGAGCCACGCCATTTCGCGGCCGCGCATGATCTGCTCTTTACCGACCGCCGGGATGTTGTTCTCCGACTGGCAGCCGATGACGCAGGCGTTGCAACCGGTGCACGCGGAGAGGTCGATGACCATGCCCCACTTGTACTGGGCCTTCGAGTAGTCGACCTGCTTCCAGAGCGGCGGCACGATCGGGTCGGGCGAGCCGTACTTCCGGTGGTGCTCGGGGGCCGGGTAGAGCGGGAAGTCGGGCTGCTTCTTGTACTCTTCCAGGGTCGCGTCGATCGCCACGGGACGGCCTTCCATCTCGTGGTGGTCTTGCGTCTGGGCGATCTTGAACTTGCCGGTGGCGACGTCGTACGGGCCGTCGGGCTCGGTGCGGCCGGGAGCCGGCGAGTCGTTGCCCGAGATACCGGGGTGGCGGAGCTTGTCGGCGATGCGCGCGCGGTCGTCGGCAGAGAGCTTCGCGACGGTGACGCCTTCCGCGAAGTCGAACGCGTCCGTGGTGCGGAGCGGGTTCACGTTGAAGCCGTGCTTGTCGCCGTAGCGACCGGCTTCCTGACGACCCCAGCCGAGCGTGAGCGCGATGCTGTTGTCGGTCTGGCCGGGCTGGATCCAGGCGGCGATTTCCACCGACTGCGAGCCGCGGGTCAGGCGGACCATGTCGCCGCTCTCGAGGCCGAGAGCCTTCGCCGTAGAGGGCGAGAACGAAGCGACGTTGTCCCAGGTGATCTTGCTGGCGATCTCGGGGAGCTCGAGCAGCCAGGGGTTGTTCGCGTGACGGCCGTCGAAGACGCGCGCGTCGGGGGCGAAGGTGATCTCGAGGTTGTTCTGGTCGAGAGCCTTGCCCGAGCGGGTGGCCTTGCCGAACGCCTGCGCGACCACATCGACCTTGGGGGTGAGGCCACCCTTGGGACGAAGCTCGGCGCCGGCGACCACACCCTTGTGGAGAGCGCGGGTCCAGATCTGTTCGAACGCCGCAGCGCCGCAGGGCTTTCCGCCTTCGAGCGGAAGGGTGCGGAGCGTGGCGCGGACGAGGTCGTAGCCCTTGCGGTTCGAGTCCCCGGCGAGCTGCGCGAGCACTTCGATGTCGCTCTTGCCCGAGTGGATCGGGAGGATGAGCGGCTGCTGGATGGCGAGCGTGCCGTCGATCGAGCGGGCATCGCCCCAGGTCTCGAGCTCGTGCGCGCGCGGGATGGCCCAGGTCGACGCGAGAGCGGTCTCGCTCATGTGCGACGTGAACGTGAACGAGTTGAGGACCGCGTGGATCTTCTCGCCGAACTTGAGGTCCGCGGGAGTGTCGTAGGCGGGGTTTCCGCCCAGGATGACGAGGAGCGAGACCTTGTTGCCTTCGATGTCGGCGGCGAGGGTCTTGAGCTCGTCGAGCTTGTCCGAGTCGTCGTGCGCGGGGAAGAGGTTCACCGTGCGACCGACGTTGCCCAGCGCGACGTTGATGGCGTGGGCAGCGGCGTGGACGCGCGCGGGCTGGCGCGAGCCGACGAGCAGTGCGCTCTTGCCCTTGTTGGCGACGAGCTCCTTCGCGACGACCTTGAGCCACTTCTCCGGGATCGCCTTGGTGTCGACCTTTCCGGCCTCGGCGGCGAGCGGCGCGAGCGTCGCGAAGGTGCCCGAGAGCTCCTTGGCGAGCGCGAGCACGTAGCCTTCGACGTCACGCGCAGCGAGGCGCAGACGGTGGTCGGCGTTGGTGCCCGTGATGGTCATCACCGGCTCGACCACGTAGAGGCGGTTCATGCCCTCGTTCGGGGTCTTGGGACGGCGACCCGACGAAAAGCCGCGGGTGTTGCGGACCGCGCCCGTCTCGAGGCCGAGGAAGTCGGAGTCGAGGGCGACGATGGTCTCGGCCTGCGCGAGGTCGTGGACGACGTTGAAGTTCTCGCCGAACGCGAGCTTCGAGCCTTCACGCGCGTTGGTCTCGCTGACGGGCGAGTACGACACGAGCTTCGCCTGGGGGAAGCGGGTCTTCAGCGCGTCGCGGAGGCGGGTGAACGTGGGCGAAGCCGAGCTCTGGTAGAGCACGCGGAGCTTCGCGCCGCCGTCGGCGGTCTGCTGGCGAATCGCCTCTTCGAAGGCCTGCTCGGCCTCGGCGAAACCGCTGGCCGTGTGGCCGACGTTGCGGGTGCTCTCGCGGCGCGCGTGCATCGGGGCGCGGATGCGATCGGGGTCGTAGACGTCGAAGACGCTCGCCTGGGCGAACGCGTCGGTGCGACCGCGGCTCGACGGGTGATCCGGGTTGCCTTCGATCTTCGTGGGGCGACCTTCGTGCGACTCGACGAGGAGGCCGAGAGCCTCACCACGCTGCACACGCACGGTGGCGTAGTGCTGCGAGACGCCGGGGAGGCCGTACTCGGGGGCCTTGCTGTAGGGCAGGATCTTCTCGACCGGGCGACGCGCGCAGCCCTCCGCGAAGAGCGCCGCCGAGATGCCGGCGAAGAGCATGAACCCACGACGACCGACCGAGTCCGAGGGCTCGATCGGAGCGGGCGCGGACTGGAGCACCGGGAGGCGCTTCGGTCCGGCTTTGGCTTCGTCGAGACCGAGCGGGAACTCGGCGGTGGCGCGCTTAGCCGCGCCCTCGGGATTCGCTTTCGACTCGAGGCTCTTCCAGAAGAGCTTCGCGCCGTCTTGGGGCTTGGGGGATTCGTAGGGCTGTCGGCGGCTCATCGGTGGCACCCGGAGCAGTGCGTGGGGGGGTTCACTTCGGGCGCGGTCCAATTCGCGGCGAGCGCGGGGGTCCACTCCATGTTCGTGACTTGGTCCTTCGGCCGGAGGTTCGGCGTGGGGTTCCGGTGGCAGTCGAGGCACCAGCCCATGTTGATGGGCTGATCGGCGCGCACGACTTCCATCTTGTCGATGCGACCGTGGCAGGTCGCGCATCCGACGCCGACGGCCACGTGCACGCTGTGGTTGAAGTAGGCGTGGTCGGGGAGCTTGTTGATGTGGATCCACTCCACCGAGCTACCCTTCTCCCAGCTCTCGCGGACCGGCTTGAGCTTCGCGCTCTCGGTCTTCACGAGCGAGTGGCAGCCCATGCAGGTCTGCGTGGGAGGGATCATCGCCTTGGCGGCGCTTTCCACGTTGGCGTGGCAGTACCGGCAATCCATGCCGAGCTGCCCGACGTGGAGCCTGTGCGAATACGGCACGGGCTGCGTGGGGGCGTAGCCCACTTGGAAGTGCTTCGGGGTGACGTAGTACCAGATGAGGAGCACGGCCAAAGCCGGCACCACGGCACCGACGGCACCGAGAATCTGCGGGAGCTTGTTGAGCGATCGGGGGAAGAGCTGCATAGGCGTCCGAGAACTGCGGGTGGGGGCGTCCGCTCGAGGCCAGCTGGGTCGACACCCAGCTACTGTGTCGCGCTTCGCGCGCTCGGCGTCCGAAGGGCAGCGTGCCCGACGAGCGCAGGGCGCCTTATGGCGGCGTCCTTATAGAGGAGGCGAGGCTTTCGGTACAAGTCGCTTCAGGATGGAAATCGACGTCGTTTGGAGGCCCGGTTCGAGATTGTGGAAGTGTCTGGAATGATTAAGAAAAAGACGGCACTCGGAATGCGAAAAGTTTGCGCTGGGGAGGGGTTTCAGTGCCCGGCGGCCAGCCGCGAGGCTTCCTCTTTGTGAGTGGGGCAGTCCCGGGAGAGCCACACGAAGGTGACGTTGGCCCCTTGCGTTTCGCGCGAAGCGACCGATCCTGGGGTGACTTCTCGTGGAGCGCCTCGCGCTACGGGATCGGCTCCGTCGAGGGTCGCACGCACCGCGACGAGCATCCCGTTGTGAAACTCGAATCGAACCTTGGGGACACCGCCCGACGTGGGCGAGTAGTCGAGGAGCATTTCCTCGCCGGGTGTGTTTTTCCAAGTGCCCGCGGGTCCGTCGAAGCGGTCGCGTACGTCGACCGGGGTCATGCCGAGCCGCACGTTGTGGAACGAGGTGACCCCGCGATGGTCGCATGCGGCCGCGCTCCCGAAGACCAGGCCGCTGACGGCAAGGGCCGCGGCGCAGAGGCGCGCACGAGCTGTGGGGATGACGCGGGGCATCGGAGGGCGCGAGTAGAGTCGCAAGCTACCTTTGTCAAGGGACGCCGGTGCGTCCATCGAGCAGGAAGCCTGAAAGCCCTCGGGATCGAGGCTCTAGGGGCGCGACTCGGTTCTGCAAGACCTCCGCGTGCGAATCCGTCGTGTCGCGAGAGCTCGAGTGGATCTTTTCGCCGGAGGATGCGTCTGACGGGCATGCAGCTTCCCTGGCTCCTCCTCGCGGCCCTTTCGCAAGCACCTGCCACCGAAGCACCCTCCCCCGAAGCGTTGGCTCCGGCTCCCGTCACGACCGAAGCGCCTGCCCTTCCGACGTCGGTGGCGCAGCCCAAGCCGAAGCCCAAGCCGAAGCCCAAGCCCAACCCGGACTACTGCCCGCCCTGCGGCCGAGGATGAACGTCCGCCTCGCCCTCTCGGTTCAGCCCTACGACGATCTTCGTCGCGCGACCGTGCCGCTCTTCGCGAGTGGCGCGGTCGACGCCGTCGAATGGTCGTGGGAGGCGGGAACACCGGAGTGGCTCTCGGCGCTGGTCGGATTCTACGCGCAGCACGATGCACTCTACACGCACCTCGTGGGCTTCCCGGTCATCGGAGAGGGAGCGTCGCTGGACCGCAAGCTCGCGGAGGTGGCACGCCGAGCGAAGCAGACGAAATTTCGGCACGTGACCGCGCACTTCGGCCTGGTCGACGCGCGTGGCTTCGAGGATATGGCCCCTTTGCCTCCCGTGCCCACGAGCGACCTCGTGGCGACCGGCCGCGAGCGACTCGCGCGGCTCCGCGAGGCCGCCGGATGCCCCGTGGGTCTCGAGAACCTCGCGCTCGCGTTCTCCGCCGACGACGTCGCGAGGCAAGGCGATTTGCTGGACGCCATCTTGCCGCGCGATGCGTTCCTGCTGCTCGATCTGCACAACCTGTATTGCCAGGCGGTCACCTTCGAGAAGGATCCGGCGTCGCTGCTCGAGAGCTACCCGCTCGAGCGCGTTCGCGAGATTCACGTTTCCGGTGGGCGCGTGACTTACCCGAGCGCAGACGGGCGACCGTTCCGACGAGACACCCACGACGGGCGCGTGCCGGACGAGGTGCTCGACCTGCTCGACACGGCGCGCGCGCGCTGCCCGTCGCTCGAGATGGTGTGCCTCGAACGCATCGGCGGCTCGCTGGCGAGCGCGGAGAGCGCGCGTGAGCTCGCGGACGACTTCGAGCGCGTGCGCACGCGTCTGGCTGCGCCGGTCGACGAACCGCTCGAGCCTCCGCGCTCGATCCGCCCGCGCGAGCTCGCGCTTCCCGTGGTGGAGCCGCGCACGCTGCGCGTGTTCGAGTCGGAGTTGGTCGCGCTTTTGGTCCGCGAGAAAACCGTGGAAGGTGCACGCAACGCGCTCGCGAGGCTCGCGAGTCATCCCGTGCTCGGTGCGTACGTCGATCGTATCGAGCCGCGATGCCTCTCCGTGGCGATGGAGCTCGAAAAGAAGTGGGCGCGTAGGACCGGAGTCGCAGCACGCGAGACGTCCGAGGAAGCCCACGCACGCGAAGACGGCTGAGCCGCGCGCGCGAGCCGACGAGTGCCTTCAGGCCTTGATTTTCCCGGCGAGCTCCCAGACGGGGGCGTAGAGGCCGTACACGCAAACCGCCGAAGCCACGAGGCCCGCGAAGGCCGCGCCTGCGAGCAGCGCGCGACGGCGAGACGGCGCACCGCGAAGGCCGTAGACGAGCACTGCCGCGACGATCAGACCGGCTGCGGTGGGCACGTACCACCTCACCACGAGCGACGTGATGAACGGCACTTTGCCGCCGAAGTCGTCGAACATCGAGCCGAAACGATGGCCGGCGACCGACGAAAAGCCGAGCAAGAACACCGCCGTGTTCCCGGCCACCAGCGTGGTGATCCAGTCGAGCGGGCCGAACGCCTTCGTTGTCTCGACGCGGGACGCGGTCTTCTTTTCGACTGCCAAGGGAGGCGTGGATTCGCTCATGAACTTCGACCTCGAGCGCTACGTTCGAGAGACCGGATGCGGAGAGACGAAACTGGATCGTCTCCCGGTCGGTCGGCACACGAGGCGCCGCTGCGCGTCTCTACAGCACCGGTTCGAGGCGTCAACCGAAGCCGACCGTCGATTGACGCGATACCGAGCGCGTCCGGCTACGTAGAGACGGCATGGTCGCTTCGTCAACCACCACGGTCGCTTGGTTCACGGGCCACCCCGCGAGCTATGTCGCCCGCGGACGGGCCGTAGCGACGAGTCTCGGCTGGCTTGCGGCGCCCCACGAGCCAGAACGGCGTTCTTACGCGACCTTTTACTTCGTAAGCGCCCCTCCCGCGGCTACCTTGCGCGCCGTGGACGGACCGCAGTCGAAAGCCAGCCTCGCGATGGCCCGCTACGGGCAAGGCGAAGAGGCCGCCTTCGGTGAGGTGTACGACGAGCTGTCGACACGTCTCTTTCGCTACCTCGTGCGCCTCACGCGCGACGATTCGCGGGCCGAAGACCTGCTGCAGCAGACGTTCTTGCAGATGCACGACGCGCGCGGACGCTTCCAGCAAGGCGCCGACGTGGTGCCCTGGGCTTACGCCATCGCGCGGCGCCTGTTCATCGACGGGACGCGCCGTCGCAAGCGCGACCACTTGCACGACGAATACGAAGACGACCGCTCGGCCGCGCAGAACCGCGAGCCCACGGGCGAAGCGCTCACCGAAGCTCGTGAGCTCTCCGAAGCCCTTCAAAAGCGGCTCGAAGAGCTCCCGCCGCTCCAGCGCGACGCCTTCCGTTTGGTGCGCGAAGAAGGCCTCAGCATGGCCGAAGCCGCCGAGATTCTCGGCGTGACCCCCGCAGCGGTGAAGCTTCGTGCGCACCGCGCTTACGAGAGCCTTCGCGACGTGCTCGCGAAGCTCGGCGAGGACGTCCCATGAGCCGCGATCCCCTGCCCGGCCGAACCGAGAACCACGCGGACGGACGACGGCCTCCCGCCGCGCTCCGCGACGCCATCTTGGCCAAAACGAAAGCGAAACGGTCACCCACGGTTCGCGACGTGAGCAAGCAGCGCGCGCTGCTCGTGCTCGCGGCGCTCGTGCCCGCGTGCGTCGTGCTGGCCGCGATGGGGATAGGTCCGAAGGGTCGGCCGCTCGCGCTCGCGCTGCTCGTGACCGTGGGGTGGAGCGCCGTGGCCGTAGCGGCGAGCGCGCTCGTCTTCTCGAGCAAGTCACCGCTCGGACCGTCGCGTCCACGGATGCGTTTGCTCGCGCTCCTTGCACCGGTCTCGCTCCTCGTCGTGACGGGCCTCGGGCTCGCGCTTTTCCCCGATACGTGGTCGGGCGTGCTCGGCCCGAAAAATCATGCATCTTGCATGGGTCTGGGTCTGGTGATGGGCCTCGCCCCGCTCGCGAGCATGCTGGTGCATCTCCGCGGCACCGACCCGACCGATCCGGCGGCGCACGGCGCGGCGCTAGGGGCTACTGCGGGAACGTGGGCGGGCGTCGGGACCATGCTGCTCTGTCCGCACCACACGGCCGAGCACGTGCTGGTCGGTCACCTGCTTCCGGTGCTGATCTTCACGGCCCTCGGCGCGCTCTTGGGCGCGAGGGTGCTCTCGCTCAAGTCGGCCTGAGACGCTCGAGGTCGGCCCGCTCGATCGCGGTGAGCACCCTCGGCGCGAAGATGGGCTCGTTCGTCGACGAGTGGAAGAAGGGCGAAGGCTTGCGAGCTCCGCTGGTCAAAAAGCCGAGGAACACTTTCACGATTCGCGCGAAGGCTCCGAAGGGAATTTTGGGGTGAACGTAGGCGGGCACGTCACCGTAGGCGTCGCGACCGTGGATGTGGGCGGAGGGTTCGCCGAAGTGGGCGTTCACCTCGGGGAGCGAGCCTCGGACGAACGAATGGATGAGACCGACGAACGGCGCGCTCGGAATGGTGTTGCCGACAGGGGTGCGGCAGCAGGCCGTGTACCAGCGGTGCATGCCCTTCGGTCCCAAGCGGAAGCAGCGGAGCTCGGCCTTGCCCTCTTCGAGGTGCACCCGTCCCGGTGCGACCTGCACGATGTCGGTGCCGCCGAAGTCGTTCAACACGCCCTCGATGCCGGAGAATCGCGCGGCCGCTTGGCAGTCCGAGCAGTAGCAGACCACGTGGTTCGAGGTGCTCGGGGAGGCCTCGATCACCGTGCCGCGAACGACTCCACACGTGCAAGAGAGTGCGACTGTGCTCATGCGCGCGAAGGTACTGCTTGAGCTTGGTGCCGTCACGAACGACCGGCCACGAACGCGAGCGCAGCGACCGCGAACAGCACACCGAGACAGAAGACCACGCGCGCGACACCGAGCCACTTGGTCGCGCGGGCATGCTCGACACGCGGGATGGTGACCGTGGTGTCGAATTCGCGGCGCCTACGCCTCGGAGAGACGCCGCTCTCGCGCAGCAAGATGACCTTGTCGAGCAGCGCCTCGTGGCGGGCGACCGAGGGTCGAGTCATGGCGTGCACGTGCACCGCAGGAACGGTCTCGGGCGCCGCCGTGGGGCGCGAAGATTCGCGCGTGGGAGGCAAAATCAAAGGACTTCTCCGATACTTGGGACCACCCGAAGCGGATCTCGAGCGGGGAGCCTCGAGGCGCTCCAAGAGCTCGTCCACCTCGTGGTCCGAAGCTCCACGAAGAGGTTCGAGAGCGCGCGGCGCGGGGGCTTTCGGAGCGGGAAGCGGGAGCGTGACCGACTCGCTCGGCTCGATGGTTTCGCGCGAATCGAGACGGCGCTCGGCGTTCTTCTTGGCCGCTACGAGAGCCTTGGGGACCGCCGCGTACACCTGCGGCGTGCGCGGTGATTCGCTCTTGCGAGGAGCGTTGCGATAAATGCGCGCGCTCGCGCGGGGACCGACGAACACGAGAGACCACGACGAGGGATGCGGTTTCATCACGAGCCTCCGAGCTTCCGAAGGGATCCACGAGCGAGCGCGAGGTGGACCCGATGCCCACCTCGCGCGATTCGACCGAATCAGGAGCCGACCGCCTTGACCCCCGCGCTCTCCCCCGCGGGAGACGCCGGAAGGGTCTTGGACCCTTGCGTGCGCGCCTGGACGCCCGCACCGCCCGTGGCGCTCTGCGTGTTGCTCTGGGTCAAGATGGGCGCAAGTCCCACGTGCGCGATGCCAATCGACGGGCCGCCGGCGCCGTTGCCGGAGATGCCCGAGTTGCCGCCGCGGCTGCCAGGCGTCGTATGGTCGAGGAGGATCACCTGCGTCGTGTCGTCCGCGCCCGCGGTGCCCGCGCGGGGATCGCTTCCGAAGGTTCCACGACCGCCCGCACCACCCGCCGAAGCGACGACCGTCATGTTCTCGAAGCGCACCGGGCTACGGACCGCGAGCACACCCAGGCTCGCACCACCGCCCTTGCCCGCCGTTCCTGCGAGGCCAGGACAGCCGGCCGCACCACCACCACCGCCCGAGCTTCCCCACCAGGTTCCACTGCCGCTCGCCGCCTTGGGTGCTGCGCCGTTGCCACCTCGCCCCGGGACTCCCGCGCCGCCGGAGGTGCCCGCCGTGCCGTCGCCCGCGGTGAAGCCGCTCGGACCGTAGCCTCCGCCGGACGACGAGACGCCCGCGGTGCCTTCGACGATGGAGAGCCCAGCGCCCGGATTCTCGCCCTGCGCCGCGAACTCGAAGCGGCCGTTCACTCGAACCGGGAGCCAGCTCCCCGAAGTGAAACTGTAGAGCCCCGAGTACCCACCGAGACCGCCGGTCGATTGCGAAAAGACGGCCCCGCTGGGGCGGTAGCACGTGGCTTTCGCGCCAGCGCCCCCCATGTGGCCCTCGTTCGCGCCGGTGGGCGTCGCGGCGATGGGCAGGCCGGGCAACCTATCCGACTCGACGTAGAGCTGCTCCGCCTCCACGCCGTCTTCGCCCTTCGTGCCCACGCCCGCCTTGATGGTGCTCTTCGCGAAGGTGAGCGCGTTGCTGTCGACCACGAGCACGCCGATGGAGCTGCCCGAGGCTTCGGTGGCGTCGGGGGCTTCGATGTCGAGGTTGTCGATACGGGTGGGGCTCGTGATGCTGGTGGCCTTGAGCGCGGGGCTCACGGGCGACTTGAGCGCGCTGTGCTTGTCCGAGAGCTTCCACGCGGTGGGCACCGAGCAGTCCAGGCCGGCCACGATCGAGACGCCATTTTCAATCTGGAGGCTCTCTTCGTAGGTGCCTTCGCACACGAAGACGCGCTTCTTGGAGGCCTTGGCCTTGGCGATCGCTTCGGAGATGCTCGCGAGGGGAGCTTGGCGGGTACCGGCGGCCTCGGCGGCGCCTTCGGTCGAGACGAAGATGCCGTACTGTTCGGTGATCTCTTCGGCCTTCGGGGGAGGAGCCGGGGGCTCGGCGGGCTTGCCGGGGTCGACCGTACCGCCATCGGGAGAGCCCGGGCCATTGGAGTTTCCGGTCTCGTCGGCGCTCGAGCCCGAAGAGGGAGCGCCGAGGGGCGCGGGAGCGTCCGGGGTGCCCGAGCAGGCGACGAGGGACGAGAGCGAGACGAGCGAGAGAACCGTGAAGATCGAGTGACGCATGGCAGGCTCCTGAACGAACGAGTGAGGGCTCGGTGCCGGCCTCGCGACCTCCGCGAGGGCTTCGTGCACCGAAGTTGCCGTCCTCTCGGGTGGCCGAGCCGATCCGTTGCGTCGAAAGTTCACGAGCTCGTTCTTTTTCACGAAGGGCCTATTTTTTCAGCCGCTCCGTGGTCGTCGTGACCTCCGAAAACGACAAAACGACGCACGCCGCAGGAGGCGAGAGGCCTCGTGCGGCGTGACGTCGACGGATGCACACGGGAAGACGAATCAGAAGGCCTTGCTCGAGGCGCTCTCTCCCGCGACGGACGCGGGGATCACGCGCTCGACTCCGAACATCGTGACGCGGCCCTCGGGAACGGCAGCGCCGCCGGCGCCGGGGGTGATCTGGGTCTGCACGAGCGAGGGAGCTCCGCCCGTGTGGGCGATACCAATCGAGGGACCGCTCGCGCCGTGACCGCTGATGCCCGCGAATCCACCACGCTTGCCGTGCTGAGCGGCGGTGGGGAGCGTTTGGGACTCCTCGACCTGGCTGCCTTCGAGGGGCGCACTTCCGAAGGTGCCCGTGCCGCCGACGCCACCGGCGCCCGAGACGATCTGGGTCTTCTCGAGACCGAGGGCGCTTCGCACCGAGAGCACCGCGATGCTCGCGCCTCCGCCCTTGCCGGCGGTCCCCGCCATGCCTTGGCAGCCGCCCGCGCCGCCGCCTCCGCCCTCGAGGCCCCAGTAAGGTTGTGCGGCGATCACGAGGATGCTCGGGGCAATGCCAGCGCCACCTTGTCCGCCGATGCCGAAGGCACCCGACGTTCCGTTGGTTCCGTTGCTTGGAGCGTAGCCGCTCGTCGTGAGCATTCCGGCGCTTCCGCTGGTCCCCGAGGTGCCGTCCGCACCGGTGCCGGTGCCTTTGGTGCCTTCGGTCGGAGGGAAATAGGCAGTCCAGGAGTCGGCCCGACGGGCGCGGTCGTAGAGGCCTCCCGAGCCACCTTCGCCTCCCGCGGTGTTCGCGACCACACGCCCGTCGGCCGTCGTGCAGGTGGCGCGTGCGCCCTGGCGACGCAGGGAGCGCGGACGGTTGCTGGGGTCACCCGTCGCACACTCGAACTGATTGAGGTTTGCATCGACGCGGACACACGGCGACGCGAGGATTCGAGGCTCGGCCTGCGGGGCGACGTTCATGATGAGCGTCTCGCCCTCCACGCCGTCGTCGCCTTTGGCGCCGGCGCCCGCTGTGATGCGGCCGTTGGCGAAGGTGAGCGCGTTCGAGTCGGTCACCACGAAGGCGATCGAGCTCTCGGACGAGACGGTCGCGTCGGGCGAGGACACGTAGAGGCCGTCGATGCGGGTCGGCACGAGGATGTTGGTGGCGCGCAGCGCAGGGCTCGAAGGGGCGACGACGTCGACGTGCTTCGACGGATCGAGCGTCCAGTTCGGCGTTGAGCAGTCGATGCGGCCTTCGATGGACACGCCGTCGGCGACCTCGAGGGCTTCGGCGTAGGAGCCTTCGCACACGAAGACTTTGGCCTTGCCCGTGGCCTTGGCGCGGGCGATCCCCGCAGCGATGGTGGCGAGCGGCGCGGTGCGCGTACCGGCGGCACTGGCCTGTCCCGCGGTGGAGACGAAGACCCCGAACTGCTCGGTGATCTCGTTGGGCTTGGTGGGAGGAGGCGGCGGCTCGGGAGCTTCACCAGCGTCGGCACCACCATCCGGCCGCGGCATGCTCGGGGTCACCACGCCACCGTCGACGTCGCTCTCACCCGAGTTGCTGGGGCCTTCGACGTTCGAGGGCACGCCGCCGTCGGCCGCGCTGCCGAGGGGAGCGGGAGCGCCGGGAGCTCCACCACAAGCCCAGAGAGACGAAACTGCAACCAACGCGACGAGCGAGACGACCGACCTCTTCATGACATCCTCCGAAGCGAACGTGCCGACCGGTCCCACGAACCGTTCGTGGGCGGGCGGAAGCATCGTTCGCGAGCCCCTCTCGGCCGCGGCGGGAAACGTGTTGCGGGGATTCGATCGAAAATCGTCGGGACGGTCCGAGGGCGCTTCGGGGCCGGTCGGAGGCCGTGGGCTGCTAAGCTCCGCGGCCATGCGACGCGGCGGAGCCCTTGGTGCATTTTTTCTCGTCATTTCGGCCTTTTGGGGATGCCGTCCCAGCTCCACGAGCCAACCGCTCGAGGCCGCCGCGCCGAGCGAATCGGGCGCGCGTGACGGGTCCACCTCCGTGGGTGCGGTGCAGACCGGCTCGCCCGCGCCGATTCCGACGCCCGTGCCCAAGCCGTCGACGGGAGCCCCTCCCGTGGCGACTCCGGGTCGCACGGTGAGCGCGGCGTACACGTGCGGGAAGCCAGGCAAACGCGTGAGCGACGGCATCTACGGGATCGCCTGGGACCTCGGGGAGCCCGCGCCGCAGAGCTTCACCATGGGCGCGACCTCGCGCCGTTGGGGAGGCAACGCGAGCTCTCGCTACAACCCGGAGATCGAGGCCTGGAACAGCGCCAACGATTGGTTCTGGGAAAACCACGGCATCACCGGGCATCACGTCTTCTTCAAGCAGAACCAAGAGAACAAGCTCTCGTCCGCGTACACGGTGCCGCTGCTTGGATGGGTCGCGAAGGACAAGACCTCGTACGCGTTCCCCGTCCAGAAACACGGCGCGCAAAAGAAGGTCGATCCGCAGAAGCCGGACGCCGGGAACGGCGTGGCCATGGATGGGAAAAACCTGGTGGCTGGACCGCCGGAGACGACCAGCATCCCTGCCCCTCCCGACCTCGTGGCCAAGTGGGTGGCGAAGCTCGCGGCCGCGCACGAGGACGTTTCGATCTTCATCTTGGACAACGAGCCGGCCCTCTGGAGCTCGACCCATCGTGACGTGCACCCGCAGGCCGTGACGTACGACGAGCTTCTCGATCGCACGCTTCGCTACGGAGACGCGGTGCGCGCGGCGGCGCCCGCAGGAGCTCGTATCGCCGGGCCGGCGGAGTGGGGCTGGCCGGGGTATTCGTTCTCCGGGAAAGACGCGGAGGCTGGTTTCCAGGTGAAGCCCGATCGACTCGCACATGGCGACCTGCCGCTCTCGGCGTACTACCTGCGCAAGATCCGCGAGCACGAGAAGAAGACCGGGAAAAAGCTCCTCGATTTGTTCGATCTGCACGTGTACCCGCAAGGCGACGGCGTCTTCAGCGACAAGGCCGACCCGGCCACGGCCGCGCTCCGCCTTCGCCAGACGAGAGGCCTCTGGGACCCCACGTACAAAGACGAGTCGTGGATCCGCGACACCATGATGCTCCTTCCGCGCATGCAGAAGTGGGTGGCGGAGAACGCGCCCGGCGTGGGGCTCATGATCGGCGAGTGGAACTTCGGCGGTGAGCTCGATCAGAGCGGCGCGCTGGCCACCGCGGAGGGCTTGGGGAAGTTCGCCGAGTACGGCGTAGAGGCCGCGTATTACTGGCGCGTGCCGCGCGACAAGAGCTCGAGCTACTGGGCGTTCCGCGCGTTCCGCAACTACGACGGACAAGGCGCCCGCTTCCAAGACGAGCTCGCGGCCGTCGCGCAGGACGAGAGCGCGCGCGTGTACGTCTCGAGGGACGCGAGCGGCAAGAAGCTCGTCGCGGTGCTCCTGAACTTCTCGACGAACGCGGCGTACACGGGCGACATCACGCTCGCCGGCTGCGACGGACATGCCGTGAAGGGCTCGCGCGTGTTCGACTACGTGGGCGCTTCGTCGCGAGGGCTCGCACCACGCGCCGGTGCGGCCGCGCGCGTGAGCCGAGACCACGTGAGCGTGGACGTTCCGCCTTATGCGCTCACGGTGCTCGAGCTCGAGCTCGAGTAGCCCGGATTCTCGAGACGAAAAAGCCAGCGGGTTCCATACCTTGCGCAAGTTTTGCGGAATTCGTCGAAGGACGAGGAAGGTCCCGCGCCGCTCTGCGTAAGACGGTGCACGATGAACCTCCGCGCTCTCGTACCGGCCTTCTTGCTCCTTCTCGCCGCGTCGGCGAACGTGGCGTGCACCGTCGAGACGCTCGTACCCGGGAGCTCCGATCCGGAGAACGGCGGCGACGAGAACGCCTCGGGATCGCCCAGCGCGAGCTCGAGCGAAAACCCCACGCCCGCCCCTACGGGCACCAGCGTGGGAAAGTCGAACGACTCGTCGGCCGACGTTTCGCTCACCGTCTCGGGTGACTGCGCCCCGGTCTTCCAGGACCTCGTGGTGGCGACCAACACCGGAACGTTCGACTCGCTCTCCATCGCCAACGCGACCTCGCCCACGCAGGGCAGCCTGCAGTTTTCGATGGTCTCGGGGCGCAAGCGCGTCGCCCTCTCGACCGGTGACCGCACCTCGGCGCGCGACGTGGTGAACGTGATGGCGGGAGGCATGGTCTACACGAACATGTGCAACACCGCCGGGGGCTGCAGCTACGACCCCGAGACCAAGACGTGGAAGAACGACCCGGTGAAGGGCACGATCGAGGTCGAGTCCTACGACCCGCGCACCGGCGTGCTCGAGGCCAAGCTCGACGGCGTGGTGCTGCAGGCCGCGGGCGGCGGTGGTCTTTGCAAATTGCAAGGAACCGTGCGGACCAAGCGCCTCGGTCGCTGAGTCGCGCGGGCCTTCGGCGCGAGC
This sequence comes from Polyangiaceae bacterium, assembly GCA_965225775.1. Taxonomy (GTDB): domain Bacteria; phylum Myxococcota_A; class Polyangia; order Polyangiales; family Polyangiaceae; genus JAAFHV01. The sequence continues at coordinate 4,811,086 of OZ245328.1, forward strand.
GCCGGGCGAAATCCTCGAAATCCTCGGTCCCGAGAGCGGTTCGATGCTCTACGATCGGACCGACATGTCCCGCGCGCACCTGCTCGTCGTCGACGACGAACCCGCCATCCTGACCACCCTCCAAAAGGCGCTCACGCTCGAAGGGTACGGCGTGGACGTGGCCGGAGGCGTGAAGATCGCCGAAGAGAAGATCAAGAAGCGCACGTACGACCTGTGCCTGTTCGACGTGATGCTCCCGGACGGGGACGGCATCGATCTGCTCCAGCGCGTGCGCGCGGCCAACGTCGAGACGCCGGTCATCATGATGAGCGGCCACGGCACGATCGACACGGCGGTGCGCGCCACGCGTCACGGCGCGCTGAACTTCCTCGAGAAGCCGATCAACACCGACGCGCTGCTCATCGCCATCGAGACCGGCCTGCGCCTCGATCGCGCGGAGAAAGAGGCCAAAGAGCTCCGCGCGGCCACCTTCGGCGAGCTCGTCGGAGAGAGCGCGGCGATCAAGAAGCTGCTCGAGCAGGTGGCGCGTGCGGCCAAGAGCGCGGCCAGCGTGCTCGTGACCGGCGAGCGAGGCACGGGCAAAGAGCTGGTCGCCCGCGCCATCCACCAGATGTCGCCACGCGCGAAGGGTCCACTCGAGAAGCTCAACTGCGCGGCGCTACCGAGCGAGCTCATCGAGAGCGAGCTGTTCGGTCACGAGGTGGGCGCGTTCACCGGGGCCACCAAGCAGAGGCGCGGCAAGTTCGAGCGCGCCAGTGGCGGCACGCTCTTCCTGGACGAGGTGGGCGACATGCCCATCGGCATGCAAGCCAAGCTGCTCCGTGTGCTGCAAGAGCGCGAGATCGAGCGTGTGGGCGGAAGCGAGACCATCAAAGTGGACGCGCGCGTGGTCGCCGCGACCAACCGCGACCTCGTCGCCGCGTGCGAAAAAGACCTGTTCCGCCCGGACCTCTACGATCGCCTCAACGTGGTGCCGCTAGCGATTCCTCCGCTGCGCTCGCGTCGCGAGGACATCCCCGTGCTCACCAAGCATTTTCTCGAGCTCGCGAGCAAAGCAAACGATCGACGCGGCATGCAGATCGACAAGGGCGCCCTCGATGCACTGTGTGCGCATTCGTTCCCGGGCAACGTGCGCGAGCTCCGCAACTTGGTGGAGCGCCTCGTCATCTTGACCCCCGACGACGTGATCAAAGAGAGCGACGTCACGAGCTGCCTGCACGGCGGCGCGGCTTCGAAGGCGACGAGCCTATACCGGCCGGGCGTGCCCTTTCGCGTGCTCGTGGAAGAAGCGGAGCGGGTCATCTTGCACGATGCCATGGCTCACCACGGCGGACAGATGGCGGCCACGGCACGTGCCCTCGACCTCGAGCGCAGCCACCTCTACAAGAAGGCGCGCGCGCTCGGTCTCCGCAAAGCCGAAGGCGACGACGACGAGTGAGCGCGCTCCGTCGCTGGAACGTCAAGCCGAGAGGCGTGACGCCGCAGCTCGGCCGCTCGTGAACGCGTCTTCGATGCGTGCCCCGAGGCAGTAGTCGCCGCACACGGCGAGCCGCAGGGAATCGTCCACGAGCGTCTCGATCCCGAGCGGCACACCGGCGAATCCATAGCGCCATCGGTGTGCCCGGACGAAGCTCGGAGGAGCCTCGGAGCGCACGAGCTCGGTGGCCCGTGGCGCGAGCAAACTCACGATTTCGTCCGCGCTCTTCTCCAGGTTTTCCCGGGTGAACGAGGGCGATGCGTGGAAGATCCACGTTTCTCCGGCGAGGTCGCTCGCAGGCGTCTCTCCGCGCTTTCGGGCATCGTGGCAGGCCCACGCGATGGTGACGTCGGGACGGTAGAGCGCGACCTCGGAGACGTGCGTACGGGCGAAGACGGCGAGCAGCGCCCAACACGGAGTCGACTCGGCGAGGGCGAGCCGGTCTTCGCCCGAGAACGGCACCGAAGCGAGACGCGCTCGCGCTTGTTCGGGCGGGACAGCCAACACGAGCACGTCGGACCCGAGCGAGACGGCGGTCGAACCCGGTCCTTTGCCGCGGACTCGCCACACGTCGCCGTCGCGCGATACCGTCTCCACCGTGGTGTCGACGCGAACGTCGAGCCCTTCGGCGAGATGCCGCGCGAGCGCGCCCATGCCGGCCGGCAGCACGTAGCGTGCAGGATTCGTGGCGTCGTCCGGGGCGCCTCGAACCTCGCCGACGAAGGGCACAACGAGTCCGCGAGCGCGCCAAGCGAGGGCCTCTCGTGCGAACGCCTCGCCTCGGGCGGTGAACGATTGGGCGCCGTGATCGAAGCGACCTCCGGCGTAGACCCGCGTGGAGGCGCGGCCACCGGGCGCGCGCCCCTTGTCGAGCACGGTCACCAGGAACCCGCGCGACGCGAGCCCGCTCGCGGCTACGAGGCCGGAAATTCCCGCTCCAATCACGATCGCGCGTGGCCGATGTGGAGAGGACGAGATGCCTGCAGTGCTCATGTATTCTCCGAAGGAGCCGCGCCGAAGCTCGGGCCGCGACGGAACCGGATCGGGCCCGTGACGTGCGAAAGGTCGACCTCACGATCGCCCTGGGTGATCGTCACGATTCTGCGCTTCGCGAGGCGCGCGCCGGCGGCACGCACCGCGTCCATGAGCGGGCGCCACTCGTTCGCCGAGAGCGCTCGCGCCACCTCGGACGGGCAGATGGACGCCGAAGGACCGCGCTTCGCGAGCAGCGCGACGACGGCCTCCGTGTAGCGCTCGTTGCCCGGCGCGAGCTTGCCTCGTCGACAGGCGTCCGAGCACACGCGTATGGCGTCCCAGTCGCGCACCCAGCGCTTCCGCCAGGTGAACGAAAACCCGCAATGCTCGCAGATTTTCGCGGGCAAATCGGCCTTCGCGACGGACCTCATGCGCTCTCCCGGGTCTCTGCGGATTTCGCCGGACGAGCTTGGCAGGTCTCGCAGAGGTAGATGGTACGCGCGGCGAGTGTGAGCGTGGTGACCGGGCCGGCGCACGCGAGGCACGTCTTGCGTTTGTAGACGTGCAAGCTCTCGCGTCGCGTGCGGCGCGTGCCCTTCGGGACCTCGCGCGTGACGATGCGATTTTCCTTCACGCCTCGCTCGAGGAGCTTCTTGGTGAGCGCCCACAGCGCGTCGAACGAGCGCTTCGACAGCTCGCACGCGGGGGTCTCCGGGTGGATGCGCAGGAGGAAGAGAATCTCTGCACGATACACATTTCCGATGCCCGCGAAGATGCTCTGGTCGAGCAGGACGGCGCCGATGGCGCGGCGGCTCTTCTGCAGCTTTTTCCGCGCGATTTTCGGGTCGGCGCCTTCGGCCAGGGGGTCGGCGCCGAGGCGATTTTCGAGCTCGGCGAGGGCCTCCGCGTCGACCACGGCGCAAACGGTCGGGCCGCGCAGGTCCCAGGTCTTGCTCTCGCCCACGAGGCGCATACGGAGCGCGCCTTTCGGCTCGGGCGGAGGGTTGGCCGAGCGGCGGAACTTGCCGAAGAGGCCGAGGTGCACGTGCACGGTGGCCTGCTCGAAGTGGAGGAACAGGTGCTTGCCGATGGCCGACGCGCGCACGAGCTTCGTACCGGAGACGCGCTCGGCATCCGTGAAGCGCCCCTGAGGAGACGAGACCTCGAGCACTTGCCCCACGAGGTCGCGCGTCAAGTCGAGGGCCAGTCGATGAATCGTATGACCTTCCGGCATCGACTCGGACGATAGGTCCGAATCGCCGAAAGACACGCCGAAGCGGCCTATTATTTCGGGACACAAGAGTCACCAATCGAAGCGTTTTCGACGGTCATTTCGCAGAGGGTGTCGTCGGATCGGAGCGAGGACCTGACGCATGCATTCTGCACTCGAGTGGCCGAAGGTCGGCCCCTGGGACGACCTTCGACGAGCGTGCTTGCCGCACGAGGCACGAGCCGGCACGATGCGGACATGCGCGACTACCGAAAGCTCGTGGCGCTCGTGGTCTCGAGCGTGACCGCGGCGGGTGGCGCGTCGGTGGTGGTCGCATGCGAGAACCCCGAGGGAGGCCCGGTGGACTACTCGGGAGAACCTTGTTCGGAGTCGCGCCTGTTGATGGGCCTCGCGCCCACGACGCCGGCCGACTACTACGAGCTTCGCACCGACAGGCTCACCGAGACCACGGACTCCGAAGGCTCGCCTACGCGCGTCACACGCACCACGACGCTCGCGCAGCGGGGCATCCTCTGCGCGAGCGCGCGTGACAAGGGCGCGTGCCAAAATGCCTACAAAGCGCTCACCAAAACCTTCGAGGGGCTGAGCTGCCAGACGTTCCGCGGCTGCCCGTCGTCGACGTATTTGATCGTGAGCCGAGGCAACCAGATCTACGCGCTCGATCGTCCCGAGACGGTGGCCGACGAGCTTCGACCGATCGACTCGCCCAGCGAAGCTGCGCTGGTGGCGTTCTTCGCCGAGAGGCCCGCGCTCTGCACGGCGCAGTCTCCCGCCGAGCTCGACGACGGCTCGTACCGGGTGGTCTCGCGCGTCGAGACGCCGTGCGCGGGTCCGGTGGACGGATACGACCTGCGCGTCTCGCCGACCGGTGAGCTCAGCACCGTGAGCACGAGTCGAATCCGAGAAGCGACCGGGGCGTGCGGTCGCAGGCCCGAGGGGCTCGAGCTCCAGGACACGTTCTCGGGCGACGATCCAGGTGACTTTTTCGCGCGATCGTGCACGCTCGAGCGCGCGAGCGTCCATGCGTTCGTACGCCTCGAACGAGAGCTTCGCGCGCACGGAGCTCCGAGTGGGCTCGTCGCGTCGGCGCGTCGGAGCGCGCGCGAAGAGGCGCGGCACACGATCCTCACGGCGCGTCTCGCGACGAAGTACGGAGCGCACGCCGAACGACCGAGCTTCCACTCGGTGAACACGCCCCGCTCTCTCCTCGCCCTCGCCATCGAGAATGCGGAAGAAGGGTGCGCCATGGAGGCCTTCGGCGCCGTGCTCGCCGAGTGGCAGGCCCGTCACGCCGAAGACGAAGACGTCGCGCTCGCATATGCCTCGCTCGCAGTGGACGAAGCGCGGCATGCCGAGCTTTCGTGGCAGGTACACGCATGGGCTCTCGCGCGCCTCGACGAAGCCGAGCGCGAGCAGGTCGAGGCCGCGCTCGTCCGTGGGAGAGCGCGGTTGAGGCGAGAATTTTCCGTCGAGCCCGGAACGAGCACTCGCGCGATCGCCGGGCTGCCGAGCGCCGAGCAGGCCTTGCGTTTGGTGGCGGAGCTCGACGCGCGGCTCTCAGCGTTCGCCGCCTGACCCGTGGCACGTCACGCGTGGCGCGCGGAGACGACGGAGCGAGAGCAACCCCTCGCGTTCACTGCGATTCCGAGGACCTTCGGCCTTCCTTAGGGCACTAGGGGCGGCTAAGGTAGTTCCCTCGCGCCCTTTCGCCCCCCACGAGCTTCCGACGACCTTTCAATGACGACCGCCGAGCCCATCAAGTTCTTCGCCGCAACGGACGTCGGGCGAGTCCGAGAGCACAACGAGGACAACTTCCTCGTCGACAAGAAGCTCCAGTTTTTCATCGTGTGCGACGGCATGGGCGGACACGCGGCCGGAGAGGTCGCGAGCGCGATCGCCGTGCGTGCGGTCCACGAAGAAGTGAAGAAGGAGCGCGAGATGCTCCAGGACTTCGCTCGTGGCGCGCGCGGAACGAACAGCATCACCAAGAAAGACGTCTTGGCGCTGCTCGAGACCGCGGTGCAGCGCGCCTGCTCCAAGGTCCACGAGGCCGCCCAAGAAGACGACGGCAAGCGCGGCATGGGCACCACGCTGAGCGCGCTGCTCATCTTGGGACACACGGGCTTCATCGCCCATGTCGGCGACAGTCGCATCTACATGGAGCGCTCGGGCGGCGTTCAGCAGATCACCGAAGACCACACGGTGATGAACGAGCTCATTCGCCGCGGCAAGCTCACCGAAGAGCAGATCGCCAAGGTGAAGCAGAAGAACGCCATCACCCGCGCGGTGGGCGTCTACGAGAGCGTCGACGTCGACACGCTCACCTTCGAGATTCTCCCCGGCGACAGCTTCTTGCTCGCGAGCGACGGCCTCACCGGCTACCTCGAGAGCGCCGACGAGCTCGCCGACTACCTGCTCGCGGAAGACGGAAATACCTCGGTAAAAGGCCTTGTTTCGCTGGCGAACGAGCGCGGCGGCAAGGACAACATCACGTGCATCTTGGTGCACATCACGGGCGAGATCGACGACGCGAAAGAGCGCGCCGCTCGGGTCGCTCAGAAGCGCGAAGTGCTCGCGCGGATGCCCATCTTCGCGCGACTCGCCGAGAGCGAGCTGATGCGCGTGATGCAGGTGGTGGAGGTGCGTCCCTTCGCCGATGGCCAGACCGTGATCACCGAGGGCGAGAAGGGCGACGAGCTCTTCATCGTGCTCTCAGGCGCGGTCAACGTGCTGCGCGGCAACGAGGAGCTTGCGCGCTTCGGCCCGGGCGAACACTTCGGCGAGATGGCGCTCATTCGTTCGGTGCCTCGCTCGGCCACCGTGGTCAGCGACGGAGCGAGCGAGCTCATGGCCATTCGCCGCGCGGATTTCTTCGAGATCTTGCGCAACGAGCACCAGACCGCCGTGAAGATCCTCTGGCAGTTCCTCGGTGTGCTGGCGGACCGTCTCGATCAGACCACGAGCGAGCTGCGTGACGCCCGCATGAAAGACGCGAGCCACGACGAAGAAGAGCTCGAGGTCGACGACGCCACGGTCGAGATCTTCCCCACCTTCACGCAGTCCGCGCGCCGGTGACCATGCGACGGCGGCTCGTCGCGGCGCTCTTCGTGACGGCTGCGAGCGGCCTTACGGGTATGGCGTGCGAGCCGAAGCGCGAGACGCCCGACTCCGGAGCGGCCACGCCTTCGACCAGCGCGTCCGGGCTTCCGGTCGCGGACGCTTCGCCCACCGTGAGCGCGCCATCCACCGTCCCATCGGAGCTGGACGCTCGCGCGCCGGTGCGCTCCGAGGCTCCCTGCAGGCTCTTGGAAACCACGGGAATCGTTCGCCATTCGGGCAGCGTCTCGGGAGACGCGGGCACCGGGGATGCCGGGGCGCCGCTGCTCGCCGGGGCGGTGGTGAAACGCGGAGAAGCCATCGAGCTCGAGCGCGCCACCTCGGTCGCGGTGAAGGACGGCGAGAGTGGGCGGGAGTACCGCGTCGAAGGCCCCGCGAGGCTCGTCCCGTGTGCCGCGTCGGACGAGATCTGGATGGCGCGGGGCACTCTCTCGCTGCGCCCGGGCTCGGCGGACTCGCCGCTGGCGGAGCTCGCGGTGGTGGTCGACACGGGCGTCGTACGCGTCTCGGGTGGCGCGAGCTATCGCATCGAGGTCGAGCCACGAAAGACCGTGGTGCGTGCGCACACGCCTCGTCCCGTGCCCGCTTTCTTCGCGCCTCGTGATGCGAAGCTCACGTTGGGCGAAAGCCTGGGCGACGCAGGCGTGGACGCCTCGACGAGCGCGCCGCATGCCCCGGATGGCGGGTCGAAGGCCCCCGAGCTGCGGGTGCTCGGCGAGCTCGCGACCAGCGCGAAAGGACCTTCCGCGATCGCGAACGCCTCGACCGAGTGCGCCGAACGCACGAAAGAAGCGGCGGCCATCGCCGCGCGCATGCTCGAGAAGGACGCGAGCTTGGCCGATCTGTCGCCCAAATCGATGGAGGCCTCGCGCGCCGAGCGTTCGGCCTGCGCGGTCGAGAAGATGCGCCGTTGGGCCGCCGGGCCCTGACGAGCGAGAGGGCTCGAATGCCTTCGATTCAGAGGGGATTCGCCGCCATGAACGCCACGATCTTTTCGGCCAAGAACGGTCCGCGGTCTTCTTGCACGAAGTGACCTCCCCAGAAACGCTCGTGGGGCTGCCCTTTGGCGCCCGGGACGTGCGCCTGAAGAGGGGCGTCGGCGCGGCCCAAGATGGGGTCGTTCTTGCCGAAGAGCGTGATGAACGGCTTCTCGAAGCGACCGAGCACCTCCCACGCAGCACGGTTCGCGGGCACGGCCGGATCGGTCTCCGTGGTCGGCACGAGCGAGGGGAAAACACGAGCCGCGGCCTCGTAGTCCCGCGAGGGAAAGGGCGCATCGTAGGCAGCGCGCTCGGCGGCCCCGAGCTTGGTCACGCAGCCCGAGGCGACGATGCGCCCGATGGGAAACGCGGGAGAATAGCGGGCGAACGCTCGCCACACGTGAAACGCAGGCGGAACCGAGCCGCGAGCGGTGGGCAAGTATCCATTGGCCACCGCAACACGAGCGAAGCGCGACGGATGTTCGCCGACCACGCGCAACCCGAGCAGCGAGCCCCAATCTTGGCAGACCAACGTGATGTCACGCAGACCGAGCCGATCGATCCACTCGGTGAGCCACGCCACGTGCCGTGCGTAGGTGTGTGCGTCTGCACGTACGGGTTTGTCCGACTTGCCGAAGCCGATCAGATCCGGGGCGAGCACGCGGTGGCCGGCCTGGGCGAACACCGGGATCATCTTGCGGTAGAGGTAGCTCCACGTGGGCTCGCCGTGGAGCAAGAGCACGGGGGCAGCCTCACGAGGACCCTCGTCGACGTAGTGCATCCGGAGCTTGTCGCCTTCGGAGGTGGAGACCTCCAGGTAACGAGGTAGAAACGGATAGTCGGGCAATGCGTCGAAGCGTTCGTCCGGGGTGCGTAGCGCGCGCATGACCGATAGTGTGCCATGGCGTCGCCTCGGGTGACGGAATTCCGTCGGTTTGCCGGCCCGATCGACGCATGCTACGCCCGAGCTTCCTGAATGAAGGCCCGTGTCGCTGCATATGCCGTCGGAAGCGCGCTAGGCCTCCTGTCGCTCGCCTTCCAGGCTTGTTCGAGCACGCCGAGCGTCTCACCTTCGCCCGAAGGCGCAGCGACGCAGACCAACGTCTCGCCTCCTTCGGACGACGCCGGAAACCCCTTCGGCTTGGACGGCGACCTGCCCGATGGCGCGCTGGTGGACGAATGCCGACGCATGGACGTGGTGTTCGTGGTGGACGACTCGGGCTCGATGGCCCCCAAACAAGCCAAGCTCACCCAGAGCTTTCCCAAGCTCGTCGACGCGCTCAATCGATTCCGAGCGAAATCCGGAGCCTCGCTCGACTATCGCCTTGCCGTGACCAGCACCGATACGCTGCGCACCAACTACGCCACGGGCGGACGGGGTGGGTTCGTGACCAAGGCCCCCGGGCCGTGCAGCGTCGGGCCGGACCGCGCGTGGCTCGAGCGCACCGACGGAGACGTGGCCTCGGCCTTCGCTTGTCGGGCCGGACTCGGAACCAGCGGAAGCCAAGACGAACACCCGCTCGACGCGCTCACGTTGGCCATTGGCGACCGATTGCGCGACCAAAACAAGGGCTTTTTGCGCGAAAACGCCCTGCTCGCATTCTTCCTCTTGACCGACGAAGAGGACACCAGCGTCGCCACGCCTGCCGAAGTGGTCCGGATGCTCGATCAATCGAAGAAGCTGCGTGGACGCTGGGCCGGGGCCGTCTTGTCCGGCCCCGAGACGACGAGCTGCGGCGGTGGATCGTTCGGAGGGGGCGACGCGTCCCCTCGCCTCCACGAGCTCGTGAAGCTCTCCGAGGACGAGACGACCGGCCACGATAACGTCATCTGGCGGAGCATTTGCCAAGACTCGTTCGAGACGGCCGTGACCGACGCACTCTCCACGTTCACGATCGCGTGCCTCGAGCTGCCGCCCTTGCCGAGATGACCGTGGACGCACGAGAAAACCGCTTTTCCGTCCACGACTTCCGACGCGCCGACCGAACATGAAACCCCATCGCCTTGCCATGCTCCTCCTCGTGACGGCGTGCGGCACGAGCGAAGTCGTAGGCGCCAACACGCAGCCTCCGAACGGCGGAGACGCGGCACTTCCGCCCCTAGTCGACGTCGACGTCGACGTCGACGCCCCCGCCGATGCGGGCCTCACCGAAGACGCCGACGCGGCAGCCCTTCCCCTCGCCACGTGCGACGCGACGGAGGGCATTTGCACGGGTCTGCTCGATCCGACGGTGCTCGGCGTCGGGATAGCCCCCGTACGCTCGGTAGGGAGCGGCAAGAATGGTCGCCATTCGTTCTGCTATCCGAGCGCCCCTGCCAAGCTAGCGGGGAAGTTCCTGATTCACATGGTGGGCACGGGGGCCGACCCGCAGGTCGATCGGGACGTCCTGCGACGAATGTGCGCGCTCGGCTTCGTGGCGATCTCCCCGATGTACGTGAACGACCGGGACGGGAGGAGCACGTGTGGCTCCGCGCCGGAATGCTACGAAGGATTTCGTAAGGAAATCGTCGAGGGAGGAGACTTCGTCGCCGGAGTCTCCGTCGACACCGCCAATTCAATCGAGGGGCGCGTCTCGACGGCGCTGGCCCGTCTCGCGGGTACCGAGCCCGCGTATGCGAGGTTCGGCGCATTCCGAGCCGCCTTCACGGCACGGGACCTCTCCGACGTCGTACTTTCGGGGCATTCCCAGGGAGCGGGCCACGCGCTCTTCATGGCGCGGGAGCACTCCGCTCTTCGAGTCGTGTTGCTCGCAGGGCCGTCCGACCGAGTCGCGTCACCCGTCGACGCGCCGTCGGATTGGATACGCACGTTCCCATCGGCGACGAAGACCCCCGCTTCGCGGCTGTACGGATTCATCGCCGCGGATGACGGGGTCATCGGGTACGACAAAGTGACGGCGACCTGGAACGAGCTCGGTATGCCGAGCGAGACTTGCGCCCACTCGAACACGGGAGACGGATATTCACCGCCTTGTCACCGCGTCCTCGTCCCCGCGTCCGGGTGCACGGCGCTCGACGCGCACGCCATGGTGGTCTCGGAGACCTTCGACGCCGCGTGCCGTCCGGGAGGATTGCCGAATCGAAATACCGAAACGTGGAAGCTTCTCTTCGGCCTTCGGTGAGCGAAGGCGGCCCGGATTCGTCGCACCGACGAGAGAGTCGATACGAGCGAACACGAGCCTTCCTCGCGAACCTATGGGTCGACGACGGTCAGGCCGTGGTCGATTGGGCCAGTGCGCCCCTCACCGTGCGAGCTGCCTCTTCACCGAGCTCGTGAGCCTTGCCGAATGCGTCGTGCGCAGCAGATTTGGCCCCTTCGAAGAGCTGATCTCGCGTCTCGCCCAAGAGCTCGTCTTCACGATCGGTGCGCGGAAGGACCATTCCCAAGAGGGCTCCACCCGCGAGCACGGCAGCGCCTATCGCCAAGGGATTGCCCATGTAGTAGGTCTCGACCGCTTGCTCGGCGCGCTTGGCTTGGCCGAACGCACGCTCGCCGGCATGCGTCGCGTCGTCGACCAGATGCGAGGCTACGTCCTTCGCGTCGTGAGCCAGGTGCGCGCCGTATTCCGCGGCGCGGTGGGCCATCGAGCTTGCCTGGTCGCCTACGTCGTGAGCGAGACGCCCGGTGGCGTCGACTGCCTGGTGGAGCGCGGATTGCGTGGTGTCCCTGACCATTCCGAGCGCATTGCCGGCAGCGTCTTTCGCGTCGCTCGCGACGTCGGCTACGCGGTGCTTTACGTCCGCGACGACGTCCGTGCCGCGAGCCCCCTCACGGCGTGAAGAGCCGTCGCCGGGACGATAGCCGTTGCGAGACGTCGAGCGCGACGAACGATCGCGATCGCGCCCCGACGCCGTGCTGCTCCGGTTCATGAGCAACCACGCGAGGCCGAAGCCGACGAGAGCGGCGGGTACGGGATTCTGGCGAACCGTGTCGATGAGCGTGTCTTTGGTGTCGTTCATGGCGTCTCCTGCCTGGGTGGCGATGTCTTCGAGTCTTCCGAGCGTGGCTGCACGCGCCGAGGTCTTGGCGTCGTCGATGGCCTTGGTGATGTCGTCCTTCACCGAATCTTTGACGGCGAGGGCATCCACCTTGGCAGTCGCGATGACGTCTTTGACCGCGGCCTTCGCCTCTTGGAGCTCCTCTTTCAGGACCGCCCTCACTTCGAGGATCTCTTCGCGAACGGCGGCTTTTACGCGCACTTCGACCTTTTCGAGCTCCTCCGCGGCCTTGTCGCGGAGGTCGGACGGGTCGAGCTTCTCTTCCAATGCGCGAATGGTGGAGGCCATGCCTGCGCGCGTACGGTCGACGTCTTCTCGGAGGCTCTCCACCCCCGTACTGGCCACTTGAATGGCTCTTTCGTCCTTCATGATACACCTCCTCGAACGGCTACCTTCTCGGGGTCTTCGGGTTCGGCCGGATGGAGACGCCGCGCACCATCCACCGTCCGGGTCGGGACGAGCTCGAGCGCACGAAGTCTGGCGACTCCGCTGGACACGAGACTCACGGCAATCGCTGCCAACACCGCCGCTACCATCAGACAGGCAGCCCAGGCAGGAACGACCATCCCCAACAGGAAGGCCACGGCTGCGCCGAGGCCCGCGAGCGCCACCAATCCCACTCCTGCCCCGACCAAGACGAGCGAGCCGCTGGCCAGAGCCGACATCGCGGCGACTTCGACTTCTTTGCGCGCCAACGCGAGCTCTTGGCGGACCAGCGTCCCCGATTGCTCCACCAGCGACGAGACGAGATGCATCGTGCTCGGCTCGTTAGGCCGCTCCATCACGCGTCCTTCTTGGCCGGGTTCGACCGTTCGGGAGAGCCTTCGACCCGACCCTTGTCGTTATCGGCCGAGGTCGGCTTGTCGGCCTTCGCCACTTGGGCACTCGGCTTCGCGTCGTCCTGGCTCTTCGTGCCGACGGACGACGACGAGCCCGAGGTCGAGGCTCCCGACGTAGCCCCGGTGGACGGTTCGCCGTCGCGCTGCCCCGTGCGCTGCGCCGTCACCAACGGCGAAGGCCTCGAGCCTCCCGGACGAGAGGGGCTCGCGTCGCGGCCCGATGGCCGATTGCCCGAAGACTTCGAGCCACTTTCGCCCGCGCCGGAGCTCGGCTGGGAGGCCTTGAGGAACCGCCCACCGAGCACTCCCAAGGCGAACGCGCCCCCGAGGAAGAGCGCCGGCTCCCGCCTCGCGAAGGTCTCCACGTCACGAGCCAGCTCCCCCATCGTCTTGTTCTCGAAGTACGACGAGGCGCGGTCCATCTGGTCCGCCGCACGCTCGATGTAAGGAGCGAGAGCGGGCGCAATCTCTCGATCTTGGGCCCCCCGAGCTCCTTGCCGCGAGACTTGGCGCAGCACGTGAGCCACGTCACCGAGGCCATCGACGACGCGCCCCTTCTGCGTGTCGAGCTTGCCCTCGACCGCATGCTTCGCTTCTTCGGCGACGCCCCCCGCGAGCTCCTTGAGGTCACCCCCGAGGCGGCCCGCGTCCTTGACCAGACCTTGTTCGAGAGCCTCGAGTCCCTTGTCGGCCTCGGATCCGTTCGTCTTGCCGGTTGCTTTCGACAAGGTTGTCGATGATTGCTGTCCCATACTCTGCCTCTTCTTCGTTGCAATCGACAGGACGACGCCCCGTCGCCAATCGACGGGCCGCGCTGTTCGACGACGCGCGGAGTCCCTCTGCACCGCGCATGCCGCTCGTCGAAGATCGCCAAAAGTGCGCGACGCGCGTGAATTGCGACTCGCGAGCGACCACACGAATGCCCCGAAACGGCTCTTTCGCCGCAAAGCTCTCCGAGCCCGTCACGCACGGCCTCGAACACAATCGAAAGGGACGCCCCTCGCGCCGATTCGTGCACGGCAGCGTCTTCGCGGACGGGCCGGCGTTTCGCCATCTACGAAAGCCAGTCTCTCCATCCGACTCCAGTATCCGCAAAGGCGCCGGCTCGGTCGCCCCAGGATCGCCCCGTCGATGCGCTGGTCGCATCGGCCGTGGGGCCGAGCGCGACCGGACTGCCCAATCTTGCCTCTTTCGAGAGCCGGAGGCCGTCGCCAATGGAAAGGCGACGTCGGTCGCGCCTGCGTGTCCGCCCGCGAGAAGGCGGCACTTTCCCTTCGGCTTTCGTCGGCCAAGTGGTCGACGCCGCCAATCGGGCAGGCCCCTTGGCCCCCTTCGGACGGCGAGGCGCTACGAGCTTCTCAACGGGCGGGCTGGCTCGATTGGGGCTCTTCGTTCGCGCCGAGTAGGCCGAGCCTGCCGAGCTCGGAACCTAGCCACTCCGAGCTCGCGAGGGGCTTTATCCCCACTTCTCCCTTCGCGACCGAGAGGCCGATGGATAGGCCGAGCGCGCGCAGGAGAAAGGCCGCGTCGAGACCGGCCTTCTTCTCGACCAGCCCACCGGTCACGCTCACCTTACCGGCGACGGCCTGGCCGATTCGCGCCCGCACCACGCCACCTTCGACGTTCACCGAGCCTCCGGCAGAGAAGGGAGCCTGACCGACCAGACTCCTAGCCGCCATGGCCTCGACGCCCTCTTCCTTCTCGACGATTGCGGTCAGTATTCGTGCGTCGTTCCCTTGGACGAACGCCCGCGCCGTCAGCGTGCGTGGGACGAGCCCCGTCCACGCGAGCTCCTGAGCCGTCCCGCTGAGAGTCGTGCTGCGAGCCGGAACGCCCGGGATTTGGAGCGTGACCTTGGGTGAGGCAATTCGGGCATCGGTGAAGCGTCCGCCCGACAATCCTGGGCCGCTTGCGAAGGCTCCGGTCACGTCGACCCCACCGCCGATCCGTGCGCCCGTGAAGGCGATGTCCACGTCTCGCGCGCTCGCCCGGAGCTTGCCGCGGGCGACTCCGTCACCGTCGATCGACCCTCGAAAGCTCGCGTGGAGCTTGCCCGCGCGAGGCACGCCCTCCCCCAACAAGCGCGACAAAAAGAGCAGGTCGGGGGCGTCCGCCGAGGCGAGGACCACCGAGCCTCCTTCGAAGGACGCTCGGTCGATCCGCGGAACGGCGAAGTAGCCGCGCACGTCGATCCCGCGCACGGCGAACGAGGTCTTCCCCACCTCGTCACCGACGACGAGCGTGGCCGAAGGAACGCGGGCGATCACTTCGGCGCGGCCATCTTCGCGAACCTCGCCGTTCAAGCGGGCACTCACCCTCGCCTCCATGGGTGCCTTCTGCACGAGAGTGTCCACCTCGAGCGCCAGACGACTGCCGGGAGTCGGTACGCCCTCTTTCACGGCGCCGGAGAGCTCGAGTCGGCCCCCATTCGGCCCCAATCGGAGGACGTCGTCGGCGTAGAGTCGGAGCGGCAACGACACGAGGCGCGTCGACAGCTCGATGGCGAGATCGGATGCCAGCATCATCCCCGAAGCGGATACCTCTCGAACGTCGAAGGTCGGCAGCGAGACCTTCAGCGTCGTCGTGAGCGAGGGCGCGACCACTTCGTCACCGACGGTGACCTCCCCTCCCAGAAGCTCGAGGCGCGTCGGTCCAATGGTGAGGGTACGCAGAGGTTCCAACGCGAAAGCGCCGTCGACCCGCGCGCTCCCACGATAGCGATACTCGTCGAACCAGAGCTCGGACATGGTCCCGCTCACGTCGTCGACTTGCACGCTCCAGAGCTTCGCGATCTCCTCCGGAGTGCGCTCTTTCGGTGGCGCCGGGTCACGAAGGGGAATGTCGGCAAAGCCCGGTATTTTAGGGAAGAACGCGACGCGCATCGCCGAGCGCGCGTCCGACGTCCCCTCCACCTTCTCGCGGAAGGAGTACCGAACGTCGGTGACGCGGGCCTGCCGAAACCGCACCCGCCGACGGAAGAGCGCGATGGGATCGAGGTCGACGACGGCCTCCGGGAAGGTCATGAAGAATTGAAGGTCTCCATCCTCGACGCGGAGGCTGCAATCCTTCACGTGCACTCGTCCGGGCAGGAGCGTCCATGCGGAGCCGAGCTCCATGTGGAAGTCCGGTGAGGCTCGATTCACGAGTTTCGCCAAAAGACCGGTCGCAAAAGCGAGATTGAAGACGAGGACGTAGGTCGCGTACACGGCGACGAGACCGAGCAGCGCGAACACGCCGCGGCGCCGCCACCGAGACCTCCACGAAGTGGGAGTATCCGAACGTCCACGCGAGACCTTTGCCGCTCGACGCGGAGTGGCCTCGGACGAGGGAGAAGCTGCCGTGCGCTCGAATGCCATATCGTACTCCTCGTTCGCGGAGAGGTCTCGGCGACGAAACCGCTCAAGCCCCGGCGCGCGGCTCCCGCGACTTCGCGCGCGACTTCGCCCTAGGGTTCGCGGGCTTCGGGTCCTCCTCGGAGGAGACGATGGTGGGCTTCGAGACGTCGGCCGACGTCTTCGCGTAACCGGCCGGAACGGAGGCCTTGAATCCCGCAGCTTCGACCTCGTCGAAACGCGCCTTCATGAGCTTGCCGAGCTCCATGAGCTTCGCGTCGCCCAGTTGCTCCTCGACCTCGGGGAACAGCTCCGTCTCTTCCTCCTCCACGTGGTGCTCGATGAGCTCACGGCAGGCCGTCACCCGAGCGGCAAAGGATGCGTGCCCGGGATCGGTCGCAAGCAGGCGCTTGAGTCCGATCTCGGCGAGCGAATGTTCCTCGAAGGCCTCGAGGACGAGGTCTTCGTCCACGCGGCGCACCGCGGGGTAAAAGATCTCCTGCTCGATGGCCATATGGGCGGCGAGCGCGTTGGAGAGTTGTTCGAGCAACGGCGCGGGGTCCGACTTTCCGGCCTCGAGCTTCTTGAAGATGGCCTCGACGGTGCGATGTTGCTTCTCGAGCAAAGAGGTAGCTTTCATGCGTCGGGCTATTGCAATTGTTCGACCATCGACCTTTCTCCGAGGAAACCTCACCGGACACGAGCGCACGCGCACACTTACCCGTCGCACTGGGGCAGCGTGCGGCGCGAACGACGAGCGACTTCCGCTTGGCCGCCACACGCGAGAGCCCGCGAGGTCTCCCGCGGGCTCTCCACAATCGACGAATTTCGGCGGTTCGGTCAGACGCGCGGAGGATCGACGACACGCTCGAAGTGGCGATGTCGCGCTACGGCCTCGACGAAGGCGGCCAATCCGTCTTCGACCTCGTCGGCCAGCACGATGCCGGGATCCGCTTCGCCCGAGGGCAGCGCGGTGGGCACGTCGGCCTTCTCCAGGAGGCCTCGCGAGTCCGCGACGACGAAGAGGGTCTTGGCGTGGCGATACTGGTCCTTCACGATCTCGAGCACCTGACCCAAGCTCGACAATCGGTCGACCATGCCCTTCCCGCCGGGAATGGCGACCGCATCGTAGAGCACGGAAGGAGTCGTCTCGAAGGTGGCGTCGACGTCGACTCGTTCGCCGTCCGCGGATTCCACCTTGCCCAGACGTGGTCCCACGAGCTTCGCTACGGCGCCTTCGGCCAGCAAGGCCGATTGGAGCGTACGCAGCGCGCGACCGTCGACGCCGTCGGCGACCAAGATGGCGACGTGCCGTGTCCGAATGGTCTTCTCACCACGCTGGGAGAAGACCGACAGAGCCGGAGAGTCCTTCACCTCCGGCCTGGCCGGAGTCTCGAGGGCAGACGGCATGGGGGCCGGCATCTCCATGCCGAGCTCCACGGCCAGCGTCTCTGCGAGGCCGAGGTCGACGTTGGCGAGCATGGAGACGACGCGTTCACGAATGGCCGGGGTCTGAACCTTGGTGAGCTCGAAGCGGAAACCGCGCAAGATGTGGGCCCGTTCGATGGGAGTCTGGCTGTTCCAGAAGAGCGTCGCCTGGGTGAAGTGGTCGGCGAAGCGATCGGCCTTGCCCCTCACCTTGTCGGCGGCGATCGGCTCTCGGAACGAGGTGAATCCTCCACCGGCGGCACCTGCCTGGAACGGACACCCGCCACCGAGCGAATTCGGCTCGTAGGCGACCCGGCCGCGGTGAACGGCCTGACGGTGCATCCCGTCGCGCTGGTTGTTGTGGACGGGGGCGACCGGCGCATTGATTGGAATTTCGTGAAAATTCGGCCCTCCGAGGCGCGATATCTGGGTGTCCGAATAGGAATGGATACGACCAGCAAGCAGAGGATCGTTCGAGAAATCGACACCTCGGACTACGTGCGCCGCGCAGAAAGCGACTTGTTCGGTCTCCGCGAAGAAGTTGTCCGGATTGCGGTCGAGGACCATGCGGCCGACCGGCGTGAGCGGCACGAGCTCTTCCGGAACGAGCTTGGTCGCGTCGAGAACGTCGAACGAGTAGCGCTCCGCGTCTTCCTCGGAGAAGAGCTGGAACGACAGCTCCCACTCGGGGAACGCTCCGGCCTCGATGGCCTCCCAGAGGTCACGGCGATGAAAGTCCGGGTCTGCTCCGGCAAGCTTCACGGCCTCGTCCCAATCAAGGCAATGCGTACCGAGCACCGGTCGCCAATGAAACTTGACGAAGGTGGACTTTCCTTCGGCCGTGACCAGGCGGAAGGTATGTACCCCGAAGCCCTGCATCATGCGGTAGCTGCGCGGAAGGGCTCGGTCCGACATGGCCCACATGAGCATGTGCGTCGATTCGGGCATGAGCGAGACGAAGTCCCAGAAGGTATCGTGGGCGGAGGCGGCCTGCGGCATGCCGAAGTGGGGCTCCGGCTTGGCCGCATGGATCAAGTCCGGGAATTTCATGGCGTCTTGGATGAAGAAGACCGGCATGTTGTTACCGACCAGGTCCCAGTTACCTTCGTCCGTGTAGAACTTCACTGCGAAACCGCGCACGTCGCGGACCGTGTCGGCCGAGCCTCTTTCGCCGAGTACGGTGGAAAAGCGTACGAAGACCGGAGTGCGCTTTCCGGCCTCCGCGAAGATCGAGGCGCACGTCACGGCCGATTGGGGCGCATAACACTCGAAGTAGCCGTGCGCCGCGGAGCCGCGCGCGTGAACGATACGTTCGGGAATGCGCTCGTGATCGAAGTGCGTGATCTTCTCGCGCAGGATGAAGTCTTCGAGCAGCGCCGGGCCGCGAAGACCCGCCTTCAGCGAGTGTTGATTGTCCGCAACGGGTACGCCTTGATTGGTGGTGAGGCGTTGCGCCGAGGCATCGGCGCGTCGAGGATCGAGCGACCCTGTCCCCGGACTCCGACCGAGAGCGGGAGCTCCCGCACCGACCTTCGCCGAGGAGGCATCCTCGGTGAGCGTGCTTGCCGTGACGTCCCGAGACTCGGGTGGGCTGGTGAATCCCGGCGAGGGGACACGACTGGCCGCGCCGTATTCGGAGGCCTTGTTCGGATTGTAGGGAACGGAGCGAGCAAGCTCGTCGGTCGAGCTCCGCTTGGCATCGCTTCGACCACGCCCTCCGCGAGGTTCGGTCGTGCGTGCGAGTCCTGAGCCCGTGGGATGGGCAGCCGAGGAGGCCTCTGGGGCATCGCCGACCTTCCCTTCGTGAGCTCGAGCCCTAGGAGTGTTCTTCGCGTCCGTGATCTTCTTGGCAGCCATTTGCAGTTCCGGTTCTCCATGCCCGCGTCGAGCTCGCGCAGCGCATGGCGCCTCTGCAACCGCCAGGCCGCAATCGACTCTCGGCGACGGAAGGCCTCCTGGTGCGACGCCCTGCCCGCGAACTGTCGCGTTTTGCCTCGACCGGCCCGGATCGCCTCGGGCGACCTACTCGCGCGCTCGGAGCGCGCGCGCTTTACGATTGAGGCGCGGCGACCTGGAGGATGCGTTCGCCGACGCTCGATCCAAGGCGACGACCGCTGAATCAGAGGGAGAGAATCTCGCGATTCCACGCGAGCACGATCGGGCCGCGCGTCAGGTTCTGGATGGTCTCCTGAGCGAGGATGAGGCAGTTGGCTTCGTCGAGAACCTCGGCGAGGTCGGAGAAATGGAGCGACAGGCAATGAGTATGGGTGACCGTCAGCTGCCTCTTCCATCGCGTCGCGAGCGGCCCGCGCATACCGGTAGCAGCGGGAATGTCCGCCACGGGAAACGGGGTCAGAGTGAAAGGCTTGGGAGCGTCCACCCGCTTACCGACGAGCGAGAGCCCGCCCGCGTGAGCCTTCACGACGAAGTGCTTTTTCAAGTCCTGGCCGAGGCGTTTCCAGTCCACGGGCTCGGATGTCGGAAAGAAACACTGCTGCTTGTCGACGAGTGCGCTCATGTGGATAGTCTACCCACTTCGACTTGCGCCTGGTTCGCCATCGGCGAGCATCTCGCTCGTGACGCGCACGAGATTGCTCCCCCCGTGCACGGACAGCTCGCGGAGCGTGGTCACCGCGAAACAATGCTCGCCCTCGACGGCGAGGACGGCGACCGTAGCCCCTCCCGGCCGAGCACACGAAGAGTGCGGTAGCTTTCGGAGCTACCTCGGGCGGAGACATGTACTGCCTCGACCCGGGCCTCGAGCTCACGCCCCGACGAGCTTGCCCTCCTGGGGGCGCTGCATCCTTGTCAGGTGTCGAGCCGCATCTGACCCGCGCCAGGTCGCTGCAGTGTGCGTTCGACGCTCATCGTTCGATCGCTGGAACCATGTGACGCCGAAGCACTCGGATCCGAGTGTGCCTCGGAAGGCTCGCTGCGACGGACGCTTCTTCGAATTCCCTAAAGTGGCGACGCGGCGAGCCGTTTAAGGAAGTGGGGCGCTACGCGCAACAGGTGGCGTTCCGATACGCGGAGCAGTCCATATGCCGAACGACGCCATCCCATCTCTCCACGCGGGTCTCCTGTTCAGGTCAGCGCTGCTCGTCCTCGTCGTCCTCGGGTGCGGGAGCCCGCCTCCCGCTGAGGTTCAGGCGCGCCCCGAGATCGTGAACCGCGCCGGCGGGGCACTGGCCACGGCCAGCCTCAAGTGGCTGAACGGCACGTACGGACCGAGCTGCGTATCCCGCTCCGGCTCGTGGAGCTTGGACCTCGGCGGCACCTCGGGTGTGATGGACTACCCGGCCCTCTCGGTGGTCAGGTCCAACGCCGGCTGCGAGCTGTCAGTGACCGCGCTCGTGGCCGACGCCACCTACACGGCGACCCCTGCGCTCGCACTCACGTCCACCTACGGGGGAAGCGCGTCGGCGTTCGCGAAGCCTGGAGAGAGACCCTCGTTCTACGGAAACGCCAAGCTCGGCTCGAGCTCGTTCGACGGCAACTTCGTGCTGTCGCTGCTCTTCTCCGGAGACTCCAGCGGTCAGACTGGCTCCACTTCCGGCTCGTACGCGACCTCCACCGCGACCTCCTCGTCGAGCGCGGTCGCGCCACCGGACTACGGGTTCGACCTCACCGGCGTCGCCTACGAGTACGACATCAACAAGGTCATCACGCAGGTGTCGGGCGGAGTAGCCCTCACGGACCGCAATTACCCTGGCGACTCGTACGTGGTCGACGCCGGTACGTTGGGAGCCACACCGACCTTCGCCGACTACGACGCGGCCTACACCTCCGGCACCAAGACCACGATATCCGCCACCAATCCGACCGTGGACACCTCCAAGCTGCTCTCCGTAGGCACGAATGTGAGCTCACCGGTGGTTCGGACCATCGTGATTCGGCGTGTGGTCGAAGGCGTAGTGGCCTACCAAGCCATTCGCGTGACCTTCACCTGAGCCGACGCCGAGGAATGTCGTGCGAATCGCGCCACGCCGCAGACTCGTCGCAGAGCTCGCGATAGCGTCTCTCGGCGCGCTCGGCGCGATGGGATTGGGGTGTGGGCCGGCAGCCCCGCCCGAGCCCGACGGACGTCCCGTGGTCGTCACCTCGACCTACGACCTGCCGCCTTCGGACTACACGCTCGACCTGACGGCCTTCACGTTCGAGCTCGACGCTCGGCGTGTGGTCGTCTCGGTGACGGGAAACGTGCGGCTCGCACAAGGTCGTCGTTCGGGCGAGAGCTACGTCATCGACGAAGGAACCCTGCCCGACCGGCCCACGTTCGGCGACTACGACGAAGCGTTCCGCAACGGCGCGAAACATTCGCTCGCGAGCCCACCGGTCGACATTCCGGGGAGCGCGGTGCTCACCGTAGGGACGTCGATGCGCGAGCCGGTCCGAAGGACCATCGTGGTCTCGCGAAGCACGGACGGAGTGGTGGCCTACCAGGCCTTGCGGATGGATTTGTCCGCGCCGGAATGAGGAATCAGCGCTTCGCGCCGGTTCGGCGCCTCGCTCCGGCGCTCGAAGCCGAAGGCAGATCTTTTCGGTCGTAGCTCTCCTGATGCTTCTTGATGCTCTCGAGGTGGGCGAGGGTCCAGTCGTAGAGCGCCGCGAACGGCTTCTGGAGCGACCGGCCGAGCGGCGTGATGGTGTACTCGACCCCCGGGGGAGAACCGCCCAGAACGCGGCGACGGACCATCCCGTTGCGTTCGAGCTTACGAAGCGTATGCGTGAGCACGCGCTGGGTAATGCCCTCGAGTCGGCGTTTGATGGCGTTGAACCGGTGGGGACCTTTGAGAAGCACGGCAAGGATCATCATCGACCACTTGTCTCCGAGCTGGTCGAGGATTGGGCGAGTCGGACAGTCGGCCTGGTAGACGACGGTGTCTTCGGTATCGTCGGGCATACTTGGGAACGTCAAGGTGCGTTCTTGCGCCTAGGTATGCAAGGGATACCTTGCGGCGCATGAAGCGTTTCGAAGACAAGGTCGTGGTCATCACCGGCGGTACTGACGGCATCGGACTCGCGACGGCGAAGGCGTTCGCAGCGGAGGGAGCCCGGGTCTACGTCACGGGTCGTAGACGGGAGCGACTCGAAGCAGCGGTCACGGAAATCGGTGGCACGACCACCGGCATTCGGGGAGACGCCGGGAATCTCGACGAGCTCGACGAGCTCTTCGCGAGGATCGAGCGTGAACAGGGCCGCGTCGACGTCGTCTTCGCGAACGCGGGAATCTCCGAGTCCCTCGCGCTCGACGCCATCGACGAGGCACACTTCGATCGAGTGTTCGGCACGAACGTGAAGGGCATGGTCTTCACCGTACAGAAGGCACTCCCGCTGCTCGTGCCGGGGAGCACGGTGGTCCTCGCCGGCTCCGGGAGCGGGAGCAAAGGGTTCGGCGGTCTCACGGTCTACAACGCCACCAAAGCGGCCATTCGCTCGCTCGCACGAACCTGGACGACGGAGCTCAAGAGCCGTGGAATCCGGGTGAACGTGGTTTCGCCCGGGGTCATCGACACACCCGCCATGCAGGCGTTCCTCGATCGAGCCCCGGAGATGGAGAGCGTCCTGAAGCAGATGACGCCGCTCGGTCGTATCGGAGAGGCCGAGGAGGTAGCCAAGACCGTGCTCTTCCTCGCGTCGAGCGAAAGCAGCTTCGTCGCAGGTGTCGAGCTCTTCGTGGACGGCGGCATCATGGCCGTATGATTCGGCCGGCGCGACGAAGCGCCCGTTCGCTCGCGGTCCGCGGCTCAGGCGGACTTCGGGCGGAGCGGAATCGACCGGCCGCGAACGCGACGAGCTTCGGGAGTGTCAGCGCTTTCGGCCCGACGACGAGAGCCGCGCTGCCTCGGTCACTCCTCCGTGGACGACTCCGCCTCGTCTGCCGTCTCGGCAGCCGGGATGACGGCCTCGATGGGCAAGAGGATCCGTCCGAGGAGGAGCGAAAGCACGGCCGCCGCGCCGCTCGCGACGAGCACGCCCAGCTTCACGGCGGCGAGAGACGATTCGTCCGCGAAGGCGAGCTGCCCGACGAAGAGCGCCATGGTGAAGCCGATGCCCGCCACGCAGCCGAGCACGAGGACGTGGCGGAACGAGAGGCCTCGGGGCAAGGTGGCCACGCCGAGACGTACGGTGAGCAGGCTCGCCGCAATCACCCCCAGGGGTTTACCGAGAAAGAGGCCTGCCGCGGCGCCAATCATGGCCATACGCGGAGGTCCCGACGGGAGCCCGCCGGAGACGGCGACTCCGGCATTCGCGAGCGCGAAGAGCGGCATGATGACGAACGCGACCCACGGGTGAAGCGACTCGATGAGAGACTCCGCCGGTGACGTGGCCTCGCGCTGGACCGTGGCGACGTGCCGTAGCACCTGGGCGAGCTCTTTGGTGGTCAGGTCTTCCGAGCGACGAGACAAGAGCTCCACGTCGGCTTGCAGGCCGATCAGCGCGCCTTCCGTGCCGAGCCACGCGCGCACCGGGGTCAGCATGCCCACGACGACTCCGGCAATGGTCGGGTGGATGCCGGCCGCATAAGTTCCTGCCCACATGACGATCGCCGGGGGCACGTAGGCCCACTTCTGACGAATTCCCATGAACCGGAACGCCAAGAGCACGAACAGTCCACCGGCGGCGACGAGCAACCCCGAGAGCGCGATTCCCTTCGAATAGAAGACCGCAATCACCACGATGGCGCCGAGATCGTCGATCACGGCGAGCGCCAACAGCAGGACCCGTAGCGCCGGTGGCACGCGCTTGCCGAGAAGCGTGAGCACGCCCACCGCGAAGGCGATGTCCGTGGCCATCGGCACGCCCCATCCGCGGCCGACCTCGGGTGTGCCCCGCCCAATCAGCGTGTAGACGAGCGCGGGCACCAACATGCCCCCGAGCGCGGCGGCAGCGGGGAGCGCGGCTCTCCTCCACTCGGACAGCTCGCCTTGATGGATCTCGCGGCGGATCTCCATGCCCACCACGAAGAAGAAGATGGCCATGAGGCCGTCGTTGACGACCCACTCGAGCGAGCGCTCGAAGCGATGGCCCCCCACCTCGACCGCGAGCGGCACGTGCCAGAACGACGCCACGGAGGCGCCGAAGCGCGAGCTCGCCAAGACCAGCGCGACGACGGCGCACGCCACGAGCACGAGCCCGCTGGCCGCTTGGATGCGCAAAAAGCGATCGAGCGGTCGGCGCGCGAGACGTGCGAGCCGGAGCGCCGGTCCCCAGGCCTCGGGAGGCGGGAACTCGAGGTCGCGACGGCGGTTGGCAGGAACGGAAAGGGGATCAGCGGCGGACACGGGCGTAGGCTTTCCGCGCGACGAAACGCGAGAATCGAGAGCACAGATTGTCTCGAGCGGCCCGACTCGAAACGACGCCTGCGACCCCGAAGCGAGCCGCACCCTACGAGCACCCGGAGGAACTCTCCCCGAGGGTCACCTCCAGGCCCGCGGGTGTCAAGCTCACCCGGCCGCGCCGAGGTCAGCTGGCGACGAAAGCCGCGATCGCCTCGTCTTCTAGACCCTTGTAACGGCGAATCTCGGCCGGCATGGCGGCCAGAGCTTGCTTCAATACCGCGACGCGCGCTTCGCCGAGCTCGGCCATCGAGTAGACGAACGTGCGAATGACGAAGAGCGAGGCCTCGACCTCGGGGAAAGGCCACGTGAGCTGCCGCTCCACACGGAAGTGCGTGATCGACGTCTTGGGCTTCCGAAGGCCCGCGTCCGGGTGATGGTCGAGCTCGTCGTCCGCGCACACGGTCCACACGAAGCGCACGTAGGGACCACGCTTCACCATCGCGTCCATCATGCTGCGCGACGCGGCCTCGCGCACCGCAGGCGCGTCTTCGCGCTTCCCCGGGAAGCCCGGCACGGGCTCGTGGATGCCGCGGAAGCTCGCGCCGGCCACGTGCTCGGGCCGCCAGCCGCTCGGGAACGACACGTGCGCGACGATGGCTCGACCGTCACCGGAAGGGCCGCGATGCATGACCACCAAGTCTTCTTGCAGAGCCCGGCCGAGGGCGTCCCACTCGCTCGCCGGCCCGGAGCTTCCCCGTGCGCGAGAGGCGGCGTGATCCTCGTCCGCATCGGCGAGACGCTCGGGGGCCTCTCGCGCCAGTCGCTCGCGCACGAACGTGTAAACCGCACGCTCCGCGCGGCGCTCGTCGTCGCTGCGAACGTCGTCGAACATGCGCGCACGCGCGGCCTTGCGCTTCTCGGCGAGCGCGCGAGGCAGGTCGTCGTCGACCAGGAACACGTGCCCGTCGAGCTCGCCGTGACCGAAGTCTTGCGGGAAGCGGATGAGCCCCGCCTTCATGGCGAGAGGCGCGGGATCGACCGGAAAAAAGAGCAGCTTCGAGGTCACGGGCCCGTCTTACCGCGCTCGCTCGGAAGCGTCATCCATCGAGCTGGAAAGACCGCGCGCGCGACGTCGACGGGACGAACGGAAGCGGAACGGAGCACTTGAACAGTACGCAACTCAAAGCAGAGTGACGGCGGAACGAACCGGTCGAGGAGGCAGGAACGAACGGGGATGACGCTCTTGCTCGCGACCCGGAGCGCGCACCTTTTTCGCTTATCGAAGAGCGCGAGCACCTCGCCCGTCGAGGAAACGTCGAGAAGGACGAAGGACTCGAAGCGCGACGTGCGGCGAACGTGCATGCGCATCCGCGACACGCTTCCCGAAGCGCATCGCGACGTCGCCCGAGCGCGTCGAAAGCAACGCGACGCGCCGTTCGTTTTTGCATCGCAGTCACATTTTCAGGTCGCGAAACGGTGCTAGTAAGGCGCCTGTTTCGGCGCACGGTGCGCGCAGGCGCTCGCACGTTCGTCGACTCGAACCTGTCCCCAGAAGCCCCACGAGAGCTCACCCGATGACGACGAACACCGACGCCACTCCGCAGTCCGTCACGCCCTCGCGCGCCCCTTCCGCGCACAAGGAGTACGACTTCTTCAAGGTCGTGCAGGACTACCTCGACCGCGCGGCGAAGACGATCAAGCTCGAGCCCTACGTTCAGACGATTCTGAGCCAGCCGAAGAACGAGCTCATCATCAACTTCCCGGTGAAGATGGACAACGGCGAGGTTCGCCTCTTCAAGGGCTACCGCGTCCAGCACAACAACCTCCTCGGACCGTTCAAGGGCGGTATGCGCTTCCACCCGAGCGTCACCCTCGACGACGTGAAGGCGCTCGCGGCGATGATGACGTGGAAGTGCTCGCTGATGCGCATCCCCTACGGCGGCGGCAAGGGCGGCATCAAGTTCGACCCCACGGCCGTCTCCAAGGCCGAGCTCCAGCGCATCACGCGCCGCTTCACGCACGCTCTCGGCGAGAACATCGGACCGGACTACGACATCCCGGCGCCCGACATGGGCACCAACGGCCAGACCATGGCCTGGATGATGGACACCTACGCCAACATGATGGGCCACGCGAACAAGCAGAGCGTGAAGGGTGTCGTCACCGGCAAGCCCGTCGCCTCGGGCGGCACGCTCGGTCGCGCCAAGGCCACCGGCCAGGGCATGGTGTTTTGCATCGTCGAGTGGGCGAAGGCGAACAACTTCAACCTCGAAGGCTCCACCATGTCGGTGCAGGGCTTCGGTAACGTGGGCTCGAACTGCGCGGTCATTCTCTCGCGCCTCGGCGTGTCCACCATCGCGGTGGGCGACCACACCGGCTACCTGCTCAACCCCGAAGGCTTCAACGCGCACAAGCTCCAGGAGCACGTCGCGAAGAACGGAAGCATCAAGGGCTACCCGGGCGGCAAGCCCATCACGCGCGAAGAGTTCTTCGCCACCAAGGCCGACATCTTCGCCCCGAGCGCCCTCGAGAACCAGATCGGCGAAGCCGAAGCGAAGGCTCTCGACGTGAAGCTCATCGTCGAAGGCGCCAACGGCCCGACCAGCCCCGCCGGCGAGAAGATCCTGCTCGACCGCGGCGTCACCATCCTCCCCGACGTGCTCGCCAACTCCGGCGGCGTCACCGTCAGCTACTACGAGTGGGTGCAGAACAAGCGCTCGGAGAGCTGGACCGAAGAGGAAGTGGACGACAAGCTCGAGCGCGCCATGGTCCGTGCGTACCGCGAGGTCGCCGACTTCGCCCGCGCGAACAAGGTGGACCTCCGCGTGGCCGCCTACGCCATCGCGCTCCAGCGCATCGAAGCCGTCTACAAGGAGCGCGAAATCTTCCCCTGATCCGACGGGAAATTTCCGCTGTCGAGAGAGGCGTCTCGTTCGCAAGAACGGGGCGCCTCGCCGCTTTCGAAGGGAGCGTGCCGCCTCCGATCATGGGCTTCGGCGCGAGAACGGACCGGACCGCAGAGACCCAGATCACCCCTCTTTTTCGGCAAATTCGGGGGCCGATGGGGGAGAGCGGGCAGGCATGTGGGTTGCTGATACCGAGGTCCGGAGGTGGCAGCAATGAGCGAAAAAGGCCGTACGTTCCGAGCACTCGACGACGCGGATCTCGATCAGGTTTCGGGAGGATTCTTGCAGTTTGCACCGCTCCTCGCCGCGGCGGGCTGGGCGGTCGCGAGCAATCCCGCAGCAGTGGTTCGAGGGATCACGGGAGCCATCGACATGTTGCACGGGCTCGGGACAGCAAGCCCCAAGGGAGACCTGCCGCCCCTCGGCGATCCGATGGGCAACGTGCCCAGCAACATGTACGACCCGCAGCAGAACGGCGGAAGCGCGAGCCACTCGAGCGAAGCGTCTTCCCAGGGCCAGCACGAGAGCGACACGTCCGGAGCCGAGGCCAGCGGCGATCATTCGAGCGAAGCCAGCAGCGACCACTCGGGCGACGCCGATCATTCGAGCGAAGCCAGCGGCGAACACTCGGGCGACGCCGATCACTCGAGCGAAGCCAGCGGTGACCACTCGGGCGACGCCGATCACTCGAGCGAAGCCAGCGGTGACAGCGATCACTCGAGCGAAGCCAGCGGCGACCACTCGAGCGACGGCGACCACTCGGAGACGAGCTCCGGCGACGACTCCGGCCATTGGGACGGCAGTGACGAGTCCGGCGGATCTTCGAGCTCCAGTGGAGAATCGGACCATTGGGGTGGCGGTGACGAGTCCGGAGGATCTTCGGGCGCGGGCGACTCCGGCGGCTATGGCGACTCCGGCGGTTATGGCGACTCCGGCGGTTATGGCGACTCCGGCGGCTATGGCGACTCGGGCGGCGAATACTGACGTCCCCTGGGCGCACGGGCAGGCGACGAGTGCGTGCGCGTCGCCTGGTTCGCGCATCCCGTGAAGGCCGAGAGGATTCGACGACGCGGGTGTAGAGTGGCGCCATGCTCTATCGCCAGCTCGGAACGACGGGGACTCGCGTATCGGTGCTCTGCCTGGGGGCCATGACCTTCGGCGAAGCGGACGAGAAGTCCTTCATGCACAAGGTCGGCTCGAACGAAAAAGAGAGCTTCGACGTGCTCGATCGCGCGTCGGAGGCCGGCATCAACTTCGTCGACACGGCGGACGTGTACGGCCAAGACGGGCTCTCGGAGCGCGTCTTCGGCGCGTGGCTCAAGGAGCGCAACGCGCGCGAGCGGATGGTGGTGGCGACCAAGGGCCGCTTCCGCATGGCGCCCGGACCGAACGGCACCGGGGTGTCGCGCATGCGCATCACGAGGGCCATCGACGCGAGCCTCGCACGACTCGGAACCGATCGCATCGATCTCTACCAGATCCACATGCAAGACCTGGCGACGCCCGAGGAAGAGCTCGTTCGAGCCCTCGACGACGCGGTGCGCGCCGGCAAAATCGTCTACTTCGGCGCCTCGAACTACACGGCCTACCGCCTCATGGAGTCGCTCTGGATCTCCGACAAGCGGAACATGGACCGCTTCGTGACCTTGCAGGCCCACTACAACCTCGCCACGCGCGACCTCGAGCGTGAGCACGTACCTCTTTGCAAGAAGTTCGGGCTCGGGCTCTTGCCTTGGTCGCCGCTCGGGAGCGGTCTCTTGACCGGCAAGTACCGGCGCGGCGAGACGCCTCCCGAGGGCTCGCGGCTCGCGCAATGGAAGGAGCGCTACAAGGCCTTCGATACCGAGCGCAATTGGACCATCGTCGAGGCGCTCGTGGCGGTCGCCGGCGAGCTCGGCAAGTCGCCGAGCCAGGTCGCGCTCGCGTGGCTCTTGGCGAGGCCTGCGGTCTCGTCGGTCATCTTCGGAGCGCGCACCGTGGCGCAATTGGACGACAATCTGGGCGCGGCCGAGCTCTCGCTGCCCGCGGAGGCCATGGCGCGCCTCGACGCGGCGAGCGAGCTCGAGCTCGGTTACCCCTACGCGTTCATCAAGAACATCGATGGCGCCTGGTGAACGAAAGGTGCGCCCGTGGACGCACGCGTGCGGGGGACCGGACGCGTGGCTCGAGCTCTCGTTCGAGCCACGTGAGGCGCTCGATCTTCGCGCGCTCGTGATGGGGCACGGACTACCCGGATTCACGCGCACCGAGGTCGACGAAACCGAAAGCTCCCCCGCGTTCGACGCATACGCCGACGACGCGCACGCGGAGGGGCTGTTCGCAGGGCTTCGCGGCGCCTCGAGCGAGAACGTGTACGTCTATCGGCTCGTCACGGTGGAGCGTTGGCGGGTGCGCTTCGAGGACGGGTACATGGCCGGTCCGGAGGAGCTCGTGCTCGCCGAGTCGCGCCTCGCGCTCGCGCTCGCACGCCACCCCGAAGCGAAGCTCACGAGCTTCTCGGTGCGCTCGGGAGGACAGGGCTACGACGTGCACGAGGTCGCAGCGGGGGCAGACGCGAGCGCGATCGAGCGTTACCTGCTGGCCTTTGCCGTCGAGGCCCACAACCGCGAGCCAGGTCTCCCCGAGGGCTGACGAGGGGCACGTCGCCCGCCTCTCGGCCCGGCGAATCGCGCAGGATCGCGCAAGAACCTGCGATGCGAGCGCCTGGATGCGTCACCGATTCTGTCCGGGAAGCATTTCAACGCGTTGAAACGCCACAGCTGACGCCCGGAGCCCCGGTTACATGCGCTGCAAGTGTCACGGATGATGCCCGGAGCCCCGTTTCAACGCCTTGAACTGCGTAAGTCCGCGTCGTCGGTGGGTGATACAGGCCGTGTAAGGGCTGCTCCGGGCGTCATCTGTGGCCATTTTTCGCGTTGAAATGCTTCCCGGACAAAATCCGGGAGGTTTTCACCGGGTGAGATCGAGGCGGATCGGGGGAGCTGGGACCATTCTTGAGCCCGTCACCGTCCTGCGAACAAGACGGCCATGCCGAACACGGCATGGCGGGCCAATCCGCATAGACATTCGCGCCCCCAGCCGACACCTCCGCGCGGCACTCGCGCGCCGAAGATCAGTGCAATCACCGGCTCGGGGGGCTCGCCCGCTCGTGACGTCTCCACGGCCCAATCGACTCTCGCGGCGGTTTTCGTGCTCATCCGGCTCCTCGCCGACGTAGAGGGACGGCCCGATCCCAAGTCGCACGCGAGGCACCAAATAGTCGTGCTCCGAGGTCGATTTTCTCCCGAGACCTAGATCAGCGGGCATGATCTTCGATCAAGCCCGCTGATTTAGGTCGACTTGTCATCGGAGGACTCTGTCCTCCGCCGCGGCAGGTCCGCGCAAAGCCCGCTGGGGCCCCACCTCCTGGTTTTGGGTCCCAAACGTCCCAAACCCCAAACGGCCAAATCACGTGATTGAGAATCGTGACCGCTGATTTAGGCGCGTCGTGGCGCATTGACTCCCTCGACGCGCCATGACATATCGCGCGCGCCGTGGATGAAACGCCGAGCACTCGTGCCCAGACGCTCTACGACGCCGGAGCCTCGCGATGGCCGACCTTCACGGTCGACCCGGAGGTCTTCGCCACCCACTTGACCGAAGAGACCTCCCCCGAGCACGCGGCCGATCTCTATTTGGCCGCGGGCTGTCACCAAGGTCTTTCCGCCGCGCTGGCGGCGTTTCACGGGGTGCACGGGGCGGCGCTCGAGGGCGCCATCCGTCGATTGGACGATGCGGCGATCCGCGGGGACGCCAAGCAGAGCTTGCTCGAGCTGCTCTTCGTGGGACCCGGGCGAAAGATCGCCAGCTACCGGGGCAAGGCACCGCTGATCCATTGGCTGCGCGTGGTTGCCTCACGGGAAGTGCGGCGCTTCTCTGTGGCCGAGAACGGTACCGATCTCTCGCTCGACCAGGTGCTCGAAGAGCTGTCGTCGGAGCTCGACGTGGGGCGCAGCGACTCCCCGGAGGACAGGCTCCGTCGTGGCCAGCTGGTCGAGCTCGCGCGTGAAGCGTTCGTGCGCGCCGTCGCCGACCTCGATCCGGCGGAACGCAGCCTGCTTCGGCTGCACGCGGTCGAGAAGCTCTCCATCGATCGCCTCGCCGACTTGCTCGGTTTGCACCGGGCTACGGTCGCGCGACGCATCGCCGTGGTCCGCGACCACCTGGCGACCCGCACGATCGAGGGCATCGCGGCTCGAGCGAAGATGGCCCCCGAAGACGTGGCGAGCGCGCTCCGATCGGTGCGCAGCGCGATCGATCTGAGCTTCGAGCGTATCGTCGCAGGTTGCGCATGAGCGGTCCTTGCCCGAGCGAAGAGTGCCTCGCCGGAATCCTGGTGGGCGAGCCCCTCACCGCAGCGGTCCTCGAGCACGTCGACGCGTGCGACGTTTGCCGAGGAACGTTGGTCGACCTGGCGCGCTCGGGTTCGCTCGCTTCGGCCACCGCCGACACGCGCTCGACAGCGCTCCCCGAAGTTCCCATCGGCACCTCCCTCGGACGCTACATGGTGGTCGAGCGCATCGGTGCAGGCGGTATGGGTGTGGTCTACGGCGCCTACGACCCGGAGCTCGACCGGAAGGTCGCCCTGAAGCTCCTTCGTCCGCGAGCAGGGGCACGGAGCTTGGTCGAAGAGGCTGCGGTGTTGGCCAAGGTCACGCACCCGGGCGTGGTCGCCGTGCACGACGCAGGCTCTGCCGAAGGCCTCGCCTACCTGGTCATGGAGCTCGTCAAAGGGCGCAGCTTGCGAGCCTGGGCGAACGGGATGGCGCGACCGAGCGACGAGGTTCGTGAGGTGCTCGCGTCCGCGGCGGCTGGGCTCGGCGCGGCTCACCAAGCCGGTCTCGTGCATCGCGACGTCAAACCCGACAACATTCTGATCGACGCCACGAACCGCTCGAAAATGACCGACTTCGGGCTCGCGTTGGCGCTCGGCGCAGGCGACGAGGCGCAAAGCGTAGCCGGAACCCTCGCCTACATGGCACCGGAGCAGCTGCGCGGCGAGAAGGCCGACGCCCGGTCGGACCAGTATGCATTCGCGCTGACCACCCTCGAGGTCCTCACGGGGAAACGGCCGTCCTTCGCCGGCGATCGCCGCGCGCAGCTCGCCGCTCTCGAGACCGGCGTCGAGATCCCGCAAGCGCTCGATCGAGACGTTCGAGCAGCGCTCGTTCGTGCGCTCTCCTTCGCTCCTTCCGCGCGCTTTCCGAGCATGGCGGACTTCTGGGCCGCGCTCTCGCCCGAGAAGGCCGGAAGTAGCCTCTCGACGCGGCTCGCCATCGGGGCCCCACTCGCCGCCATGGCCGCCACTGCAGTGGCCGTGCTCGGGCTCGTCTTCTTCTCGCAGCGCGGGGAAGGTGCATTCTGCACCAATGCGGAAGAGAGCCTCCACGGGGCGTGGAGCTCCGAGCGAAAAGTCGCCGTAGGAGCGGCGTTCGAACGCTCGGGCAAGACCTACGCCGAGACTTCGCGCGCGACGACGCTGGCGGCACTCGACGCGTACTCGGCCCGCTGGACGCGAACGTGGACGGACGCCTGTCGCGCGACGCGCGTGCGAGGCGAACGCTCCGAGAAGACCCTCGATCAGCGCATGACGTGCCTCGAGGAGAGTCGCGCCGCCCTCGGCGCGTTCGCCACGGAAATCGTCCAGAGCAAGCCCGCGGCCGTGGAGCGCGCGGTGGCCGCCGTTGGACGCCTTCCGCCGCCCGAGGCGTGCCTCTCGCCGCACACCACACGCGTCGAGCCCGCGGGTCCCCGCGCCGATCGTGCGAAGAGCGAGAGACTCGCGAAGGAGCTCGCCGAGCTCGGCGCACGAGTCGACCTGGGCGCCTACGCGGCCTCTCGCGAAGCGCTGGTCGCCATCGTCACCGAAGCGCGCAGCATCGAAGACTCGGCGCTCGCCGCACGCGCAGGGCTGCGAGCCGCAGAAGCCGCGATCCTCGCGAACGACGTACCTCGTTCGAAGGACCTCCTGCTCGACGCGATTCTCGAGGGCGAGCGCTGCGGAGATCCGAGCCTCACGGCGCAGGCCTACCTCGCGCTTGCACGAATTCATGCGGGGCCGTTGAGTCAAACGGCCGAAGCCGAGCGCGACTACGCCCACGCCGAAGCGCTCAGCGTGGGTGCGTCGTCGAGCGAGCTCGACGCGAAGAGGCTGCTCGTTCGCGCGGAGCTCTACCGGAAGACGTCTCGATTCGCGGAGGGGGCCGTCGCGGCCAAGGCTGCGCTCGACGAGCTCGAGCGGCACGGGAAAGGCGAATCGCTCGAGGCCGCCACCGCTCACTTCGGCATGGCCATCGCGGGCTCGGTCTCGGGCGACGCAGCTGCATCGTCCCACCACATCGAACGAGCGGTGGCGATCCGAAGCTCGCTGCTCGGTGCTCGCCATCCGGACGTAGTGGAGGCGTACATGAACCTGGCCATCATCGAGGCGAGACGGGGCGAGCTCGCTTCGGCCCGCGCGCGTGCGATGCAAGCCCTCGACGCCGTCGGTCCGACACCGAGCCCGGACCTCGCGCTCGTGCTCACCAACTTGGCCATCTTCGAGGACGGTCTCGGAGAGCACGAGGCGTCGCGGGAGCACTGCGCGAAGGCCGCCGACATCGACAGAATGGTCTTGGGGGATCACCCCGCGACCGCCCTCGCCCTCACGAACCTCGCCGACGGCGAGCGCGCGGCCGGAAAAATGGCCGATGCCGCGCGCCACTACGACGAAGCCGAGCTGCGCCTCCGGAGATCGGGTGCGACCGACGCACGCGTGACCGCCGTGATCGCTTACGGTCGTGGCCAACTCGCCCCAGAAGGAAGCGATCTGGCCGTGAACGAACTGGGCACTGCCCTCGAGCTACTCGATTCGAAAGGCCTCGAGCCGCAGCTACGCACCGAGGTCAGGTTCGCATTCGCGCGCGCCCTCGCGAAGAAGAATCCTTCCCGCGCCCTGGCCGAAGCCACCCGCGCGATGAGCGAAGCGAAGGACCTTCACGCGAGCACGGCGGACATGGAGACCTTCGTGAGCGACTTGAGAAAAAAAGTCGCGCGCTGACGCGACCTCGTCCGGGCCCTCCCCTCTAGGCGGGCATGAACGCACGAGCGCACCGTTTCTCCTCGATTTCCTCTCCCCAATCGCTTCGCTCGAAGTCGTCGAGCACCTCGTTCACGCGTCGTCCGTCGCTGCGGGTCGCGATCGCCCTCGCCGCTTTCGGCTGCGCGTTCGCGTGTGCGGCGAGCGCGTCGGCCGCCGAAAGGACCGTGGAGAAGAGCGCGACCGAACCGAACCAAGGAACCCCCGTCCTGCCCGAGTCCGGCTCGAACACGGCCGGAGACGGGAGGGTCGTGGGAGGGCACGCCCTCGTCACTCCGAATACGGTGGTGAGCGCGTCGGTCAACTCGTCTTTCCGCTTCGCACAGGGCTTCGGGTTGGCCACCTTCGACTTCGCGTCGGTGCTCGACGGCCAGCAGACCACGGGCAAGCTCTTCCTCTACGGGCAGCAAATCGTCGCGCAGTTCGGTATTTCCAATCGGTTCTCGTTGGATCTCAAGACCGAAGGGAGCGCCGCGGTCGGTGGTGACCTGGAGAGCATCGTGGGAATCGGTGCATTGGCGAACGTCACGGCGGGCGCGCTGCCCAAAGTGAGGCTCTTCACGCTGGACGACGTGGGATTGCAAGCGACCGCCGGCGTCGGCGTCTTCTACAGCAAGAGCATCACCCTCAAGCCGAGCGCGTTCATCGGCAAAGCGACCGGCGAGCTTCAAGGCGCGGAGGATAATCTTGTGCAGCAATCGAACAGCGTCGACGTGACGCCGACCTTGGCGCTCGCCGAGGGCATCGGGCCGCTCGGTCTGCAGGCCTCGTTCAGCACGCGAATCCCGGCCACCGGGCGCGAAGGAGGATTGGGGATCGACGCGGGCCTCCATGCCACGCTCGCCTTCTCCAAGATCTCGTCGTCGGTGCCCCTCGCCATCACCGGGGAGGCCGTGCTCTCGCACGACGCATCGACCAGCGGGTACTTCGCGGGAGGCTTCTATTACTCCGGCCGCAAAGAGTTCGACCTCGGCGTGGTGATCGGCGCGAAGACCGGCGGCGTAGACCTCAAACAAGGTCAAATGGTCATGCAATACTACTTCTGACCGAGGCCGAGAGGAGCTCCACCGTGCATTCCACGCCCTCGCCTCGCTCGCCTCGTGTCGCTGCGACACGCCACGTCCTGACGCCTTTGTGGCTCGTGCTCGTGTGGCTGGCCAGCGCTTGCTCGGCGCCTGGACCCGTTCTGGTGCTCGAAGCCGACGAGGCCGAGGGGGTGGAGATGCAGGTTCCGAGCGACGACCCGATTGCACGCGTCTTGCGGGCGAACGGCTGTTCGTTCGTCGGCGCGGAGGCCCAGCTTCCCACCGGCTTCGCGCGGACGCTCGCCTACAGTCTTCCCACGAGAGACGGAGCGCCCGTGCTCCCGCCGGGATTTCGTCGTCCGAAGGGCGGCTTCTTCCGAGTAAAGCGCGCGGATGCCCGGCGATGGATAGCTTCGGTCGCGAGCGCGAGCACGGCTCGCCGACCAGGTGTGGACGTGGTCCGCTGGAGCACCGAGGAAGAGCTCGAGCGAGACGTCTCGGCAAAATCGCTCGCCTCCGGATTGATGAACCTCTTTCCCGCCGACGCGCTCGTGCTCGGCAATCTGACCTTCGACGGGCGCTTTGCCGAGGTGCGCGACGACGGCCTCGCCTACCAGGGCCTGGTGATCGTCGTCGGGCGCGAGCGGAGCCTCTTGGTCTACGCCGAAGCGAGCGAATGAGGGGCACCGAAAAATGCACGAATCGGGGGTTCGT
The DNA here is from genome assembly GCA_965225775.1 of Polyangiaceae bacterium. Taxonomy (GTDB): domain Bacteria; phylum Myxococcota_A; class Polyangia; order Polyangiales; family Polyangiaceae; genus JAAFHV01. The sequence continues at coordinate 4,847,509 of OZ245328.1, forward strand.
GTTTGTCGCCACCTCCATTAACCTCGCCCGCCATGGCATACGTCGGCACGCGGCTCGGGCGCTGGTTTTACGAAGAGCGAGGGAAGGGGAAGCCTTCGGACAAGACGGCCATCGTGCTCTTGCACGGACTGCTCTTCGACGGCGGCAGCTGGAAAAACCAGGTAGGTCCGCTTTCCGAGCTCGGGCGGGTGGTGGTGTTCGACGGACCCGGCCACGGCAAGAGCGAGGTGCCGCCGCTCTTCACGCTCGACGAACACGCAGACGCCCTCGCGGACGCCCTCGCCGAGCTCGAGATCGAGCGCGCGGTTCTGGTCGGTCTTTCGTGGGGTGGCATGCTGGCCATGCGCTTCGCCCTGAGGCACCCGAAGCGGCTCGTAGCCATGGCTCTGCTCGACACGAGCGCCGAGCGTCACCCTCGCCTCGAGCGCGTCCGCGATCGCGGATTCGCCATTTTCCACGAGCTCGTCGGCCTTCCCTACTTCCTCTACGAGAAGCGCCTCGCCCCCCTCATGTTCTGCAAAAAGACCCGCCGCGAGAACCCCGAGCTCGTACGCTCGACCGGTCTCACGCTGCTCGGCTTCGATCGCCGCGGAGTATCGCGCGCAGCCATGGCCGTAGTGGTGAACCGCGACAACGTGCTGCCTCGCATGTCCGAGGTGCGCGCGAAGACCCTGGTCATCTGTGGCCGGGAAGACGCGGCGACCCCACTGCCGAAGTCGGAGAACCTGGCACGAGCCATCGCGGGAGCGAGCCTCGTCGTCGTCCCGGACGCCGGCCACATGAGCTCGCTCGAGCAGCCGGAGCGGGTGAACACGGCGCTCGTCCCCTTCGTGCGCGACGCTCTCCAGGCCTGACTGCCGAGCAGCCCGCCCGACGGCGTGCCCATAAGCTCGGGCAGATGAGCTTGACGCCCGGTCGGTCTTCCTCGAAAGATGCGCGGAGGACCGTTTTTTCCCCGTCGTCGCTCGCGACGCCAAGCCCCCTCGAGGCCTCCGTGAACCTGAAGAAGCTCGTGCTCGTCGTCCCCGCCCTCTTCGTCTCGCTCGTGGCTGCGTCCGGTTGCGCGGGCGGCAGCGTCGACTCGACCTCCTGCGCGTCGGTCGTCATCGGCGACACTCGCACGGACGTGAACGGCAAGCTCGGCAGCTCGGACAAGGTGAGCCTCGCCCCCAACGGCTACGCCACGGTGGTCTTCTCGAGCGACACCGACAGCGGCAAGCTCTGCTGCACGGTCACCTTCAACGCCGACGGCGACACCGGCATCGCGGTCACCCGCCCCGCCTTCTCGACCGGCTGCAACTGAACCGTCCTCCGGTGTGCACCTCGTGTGCACGCCGCGGGATCGGCCGAGAAAACCAGCGCCCCGCACGCTCTCGCGTCGGGGCGCTTCGTTCTTCCTGACGCGAGAGACCGAGTCTCAGCGACGACGGCGACGCGCTGCGAGCACGAGCACGCCGAGTCCACCGAGCAAGTAACCCGCCTGGGTGCCGGTGCTCGAGGCGCCGGTGTTGCAGCCGCCCGACGAGGCCTTGTTGCTTCCGAGGCTGAGGTCGGGTCCGGCGCTGGTGCCGAAGGAGTTGTTCAAGCTCTCGTTGCGCTGGGGCGGGGGCGCGCTGTTGGTGGCGGGCGTGGCGTGACCCTCGAGGTCCGGGTCGCTGTCCGAAGGCACCGACGCGGGAGGCGGCTCTTCCGAGGGAGGAGGCTCCGTTCCACCATCGGTCTCGACGGGAGGCGGAGGCGTAGCGGAGTCCGTTCCGCTGCCGGCGTCGGTCCCACCACCGCTGCAGGTGCCGATCGCACTCGAGGTGCTGGAGCACGTCTCGCCGGCCGGGCACTTGTTGCCGGAAGTGCCGCGGCAACCCTCTTGGCAAATCTTCCCGGTGCCGCACACGCGACCCGACGAGGCCGAGCCGCAGTCCGCGTCGGTGTTGCAGCCGCAGGTTTTGTTGGGAAGGCAGGCCGCGCCCTTGTCGGTCGCGTCGCAGTTGTCGAGCTTGCCCGTCGTGCACTCCACGCACTTCTTGAGCATGGTGTCGCACACGTCCAGATCCGAACAGTGTGTATCTTGCAGACATCCCACGCAGGTGTTGCTGGCGGTGTCGCAGATGGGAAACTGAGGATCGGTGCAGCCGCAGGGGCCGCCGTCTTTGACGGGTCCGGCATCGCGCGGGGGCGTGGAGGTGTCCGGCTTGGTGCTCGCGTCTTCCGAGGTGCTCGCGTCGCCCGTGCCGGTGCCCGCCCCGGTGGAGATGAGGTACGCGTCCGTGAAGCGCTTCAGGACCTTGAAGTAGAGGCTCGTGCCGCCCACGCCGGTCTTGCCGCCACCCGACTCGCCGACCCACGGGGTGTACGTGTAGAGCGCAGCGGTCGCCGCGTTCTCGGGGACGATCGAAACCTCGTCCTGGGTCTTCTTGGAGACGCCCTTTTTCCAGCCCGAGACGGTGGGGAGGCCGTCGTTCACTTTGTCGATCGAGCGACGCAGCGAGCCCGCCGCGCACGCCGCTTGATTGGCGAAGCCGAGGTACTTCGGCCCGCACGAAGCGCTATCCGGGCAGCCGCAGCCGAAGGCGACGTCGGTGGTGGCGGAGGGTGCGGTGGTCTTCGAGATGAGACCTTGCTCCATCTGCAGGCGGGCCAAGAGGGCGATGGGGCTGATCTCCGAGCGAAGCCCTTCGGCGTGGAGGATCTCCGCAGCCGTCTTGCCGTTCTCCTTGAACGAGGCGAGGCCCGAGCGCGTTCCGTACGGGGTCTTCTCGAGGAAGCGCTGGATCTCCGCGACGGTCATCGTGCTCGAGGAAATCTCGGCGTCGGTGATGACGTTGTTGCGGTTGAACTGCGCCTCGAGGGCGGAGTCTTGCGACGTGCCCTGCTCGTCTTCGGAGAGCGCGGAGCACGCGACGCCGCCGAGCAGGAGCGAGAAGCCGAGAACACGAGCGACCGTACCGGACTTTTGCAGGGCCATCTAAACCTCGGGGTGCCACGTCGGACGCTTCGGAGCAAGACCGATTCGCCACACTCGAGCCTACATCTCGATCTCGGTGCCGAACAAGGGTGAGCTTCGGCCCCTAGGTGGTGCATCGAGGATCCAACTCGACGCGTTTTCAGGCGCTCGGGTGGACCCTTTGGTGGACGCGGAGCGGCATGCTGGTGGCCGGCCGAAGTGTGGCGCCAGGGTCCATCTCCACCGCAGGTCCGGCGTCGAAGCGGAAGCGCCACAGCATGCGCGCCAGGACGAGCTGCGCCTCCATGATGGCGAAGTGGTTGCCGATGCACACGCGCGGGCCGGCGCCGAACGGCATGTACGCGAGCTTCGGCCGCGTCGCTTCCACCTCGGGGAGGAAACGATCCGGATCGAATCGCTCCGGGTCAGGCCAAAGCTCTTGCCTCCGGTGGATGGCGTAAGGGCTCACGATGGCCACCGCGAACCGCGGGAGGCTCGCGCCGGCGAAGTGCGAGGGCTCGGTGGCTTGACGGGCGTACACGTAGACCGGCGGGTAGAGGCGGAGCGCCTCTTTGAAGCAGCGTTGCGTGAGGGCGAGCCTCGGCAGATCGGCCACCGTGGGGTGTCCTCCGACCTCGTCGATCTCGCGCTGCACCGCCTCGTAGACGCTCAGGTTTTTGGTGAGCAAATCGAGGGTCCACGCGAGCCCGGTAGCGGTGGTCTCGTGACCGGCCACGAAGAGCGTGAGCACCTCGTCGCGCACCTGCTTGTCGGTCATGCGGGTGCCGTCGTCTTCGTCGTGCGCACGGAGCAGGCGCGAGAGCAGGTCGTCGCGCCGATTGCCGTCGCGCCGACGCTCGTCGATCATGCGCGCCACGCGGGCGTCCAGCAGGGCGATGGCTCTTTTGAGCGCGCGTCCCTCTTTGCCGGGCAGCACGAGGGGTCCTTCGAGCTTGGTGCAGAACCGCGCGAGCGGCTCGCCGATCACCCGAGGCAAATGCGGAATCGCGAGGCGCAGGTACTCACGGGGCAAGATGTGGGCGAGCGCGAGCGGGCTCGGGGCATTGTGGCTCGTCCACTCGAGCGCGGTGGTGAGCGCGCCGCCGATCACGTCCGCGTCGGCGAAGGTGTCCGCGTCGAAGAGCGTCTTGCCGGCCACGCCCATGGTGATGCGCGTGAGCTCGCGTGCAACATGCACGGTTTCTCCGTCGCGCCACTCGTCGAGCGCGCGGTCGGCGCACGCCACCATGGCTTCGCCGTACGAGGCGAGTTGCCCCGGATGGAAGAGCGGTGCCATCATCTTGCGCTGCTTCTTCCAGAGCTCACCCTTGGCGGTGAAGAGCCCTTCGCCCGCGAGCGGATAGAGGGAAAATCGCAGGACGTTGGCCTTCTCGAACTCCTTCGAGCGCTCGATGAAGAGCTCGTGCAGCGCGTCCGGCCCGTTGACCACGAAGATGGGGACGCGAAAATCGCTGGTGAGCCGCGCGATGTCGCGTCCTTCGCGGGCGATGCGCTTCACGAAGCCGAGTCGGTCTTCTTGCATCTCGCGAGCGTGTCCGCCGCGACCTTCGCCCCCGGGGAACCGCGGCAAGTCTTCGTACTGCATGGTCGACGAGGATAACCGCGATTCACGCCGCACGACGAGCGTCCCGAGCTCGTCCACGCGACACGAAAATCCCGGCCGACCCGGCGCCTCTTCGGGCGCAAAGGCTGCGCGTGCTCAGCGCGCGGAGACGGCTTCGAGACCGGCGATCGGCGGCGCGAGCCAGATGGCGTAGAGGTACACGAGCACCGCGGTCATCATGAGCGCGTCCACTCGGTCGAGGATGCCACCGTGTCCGGGAACGATGGCGCCCGAGTCCTTGACGCCGGTCGAGCGCTTGAGCACCGACTCGCCGAGGTCTCCTGCTTGGCCGACCGCGGTGGCGACGAGCGCGAGCGGAATGCCGTGCACGAGGGGCAGCTCCGGGAAGAGCAGCGCACGCGTGATGAACATGCCCACGAGGCCGCCGAGCAGTCCGCCGATGGAGCCCTCGATGGTCTTCTTGGGGCTCACCGCTTCGTAGAGCTTGTGCTTGCCCAAGAAGCGACCCGCGAAGTAGCCGCCGGTGTCGCTCATCCACGCGAAGAAGAACGCGAGAAGCACGTACGAAGGCCCACGAGAGCCGAAATCGCGCTTCAAAACGCCCATGAGCGCGAGCGACGATCCGACGAACAAAGGACCCATGCCCATCGCCGTGGCGCGCAAGGCGGCGGTCTTCACTTCGCCCAAACGGATCAACGTGGAGAGCGTGCCGAACATGGGCACCACCAGCAGCGTGGTCACCAGGATGCGCGGATCCTTCACGCCGTAGAACGTGCCGAGCGACGCCAACACGGTCATGCCCACGCCCATGAGCTGGGAGGGCTTGTCGTCCGGGTGGGTCATGTTGAAGAGCTCGTACGCGCCGATGATCGAGGCGGGCAACACGAGCATGTAGAAGCCCCACCCCGGCCCCTTGAAGAGCAAAAGGAGGATGAGCGGAATCCCCACGATGGCCGTCGCTACGCGGACCAGGAGGTTCTTGTTGGCGCTCTGGGTCTCGCTCTTCGGGGCGGTCTCGGACATCCGGGTGCGCGGTCCTAGCACGGTTTTCGGGGATGGGCAGAATCGTGCGATCCGAGCCGCTCGAGGGCGGGATTCGACCGCTCGCGTCGAAGCGGGTCGCGCCAGATCGCCGGGTGGAGACACTCGAACCTCATGAGCCCTTCCCGTCTCGTGTCCCACCATCCGACGCTCGCGAAACCTTCTTGGAGATCGTGGATCGGCCTCTCGTTCGTGGCGTGCGGGGTCCTCCTCGCCATCGTGCTGGACGACACGGGGAACCTGAAAGGTCCCGTGCACGTGGTCACGTCGATCCCGTTCGGCGACAAAATCGGGCACTTCCTGGCGTTCGGAACGCTCGCGTTCTTCGTGGTGCGCGTCGCGCCCGCGCCTCTCGGCAACCCGGCGACCGACTCGGAGTCGGGCCCCTCGGTGCCGCGCTCGATGATCGTGCTGTTCGTCCTCGTGGCTCTCGAAGAGCTCTCCCAAGCGTGGATTCCCTGGCGCCACTGCGATCCGTTCGATCTCCTCGCCGACGGGCTGGGCATGGCGCTCTTCAGCTGGATTTCCCTTAAATTTCGCCGTGCGACCGAGGACTCGCCCCTCCCCGCCCGCTCGTGACACGCAAATACACCTCGCCTGACCGCCCACACGACGCTATAACGGACGAAACGACGCGATAGCGTCATGACGCAGAGGCGGCGATGAGCAAACCGACGATTTTGCTGGTGGGAGGGCTCGAGCGCTTGGACGGACATTACCGAGAAGCTCCTCCAGGGCTCGAGGTCGATGCGGTCTACGTGGACTCCGTGGCGCTCGAGCGCAGGGCAGAGGCGGCGGACGCCATCGTGCTCGTCACGGGGCACATCTCGCACGCGGCGGCGCTCAAGGTGCGCACCATCGCGCGACGGAGGCAGGTACCGCTCGTGTCCGCGCTCACGCCGAGCATCTCGTCCGTGCGGAACGCGGTGGGCACCGCGCTACTGTCCGTGCGAAGGGCCATGCCGGCCGCGTGATCGCGTGGTCCGGAGCGACCGCGCGGCTCAGGGGCAGCCACCCCCGGTGACGATGACCTGTGCGTCGACGCTGCCCTCTCGGGTGATGCTCGCCACCCGATTGAGGCCGTCGGCGCAGACGCGCACCACACGGGTATCCCCGTTGCGCTCTTGCAAGACTGTAGGCTGGATGCCGGAGCGAGCGCGACGCCCCGTGACGACGAGGGTCACGAAGCTCGCCCGCTTGCCTCGGCGTCGATACTCGAGCGCATGCGCGGGTTCCTTTTGGCCGTACGAAGAGGAAATCCAGCCTTGCGTCGGGTTCTCCGAGCCGTAGAAGTGCTCGACTCGCAGGCCCTCGGGATTGGATTGTCGAACGAACGCAATCGGATCCCGATTGACGTTGGCAACGTCCACGTCCACGCCGCGGACGGTCACACCGGCCCCGGCGAACGTATGCCAGACCTGGGAGTACTCGTGCTCTTTCGGACTTTCGAGCTCGTCCGTCACGAGCATGGCGCCTTGGTCGAGGACGACCACCGTCCGGGCGTGCACGACCCCGGAGTAGAGCGCGCTTTGGCCGGACGCCCATGCCGCGGAGTCGTACACCCCGAAGGCTCCGGCCATGGCGCCACTCGGCTGTTGATCGAGGCCGTCGACCACGACGGTATTGTGAGCGCGTGTTCCGTGGAAGTAGTCGCGCAGATCTCCGTCGTCGTAGCTGAAGAGGCCCGAATCGGGGAACAGCGTGGCGCCCTCCGCGAAGACCGTGATGCCCAGGGCGTCCAAATGACTTCGCCGAGGCCGATACGGGCCGACGTCGAAGGTCACGAAGGTCTGACCAGGCTCGGCCATACCGGACCGCAACGTGTAGAGGCCCGGCTTCGCCAAGAGCTCGGAGCGCCGCAGAGGAGGGATTCCGCCGCGACCGCTCGACCAGACCCAGGCGTACTCCGCATCGTATGCCGCCAACGCGCCGTAAATGTCGGCGGGTTGATTGGGAACGATAGTGGTCCCCGTAGCGCCGAGCATGGGGAGGCGTCCGTTCGGGCGCGTGGCATAGGCTACGTAGTGGAGCATGGCCTGCCGCGCCGGGATCCACGCCCGCGCGAGCTCGGGCTCGAAGCGCTCCGCCCACCACACGAGCTCCGCGACTTTGCCGAGCAGTTGCAGCTGATGAAACGGCGAGTCTTCGACCGCGCCCCCCGATTCGTCGACGAGTCGTGTCCGAGTGACGTCGAGACGAGCCAACGCGAGCTGGCGCAGATTGGCAGCGCGCGGCAGGGTCGGGAACGAGTCCGCCACCACCAAGATGGCCGACGACTGGATTATGCCGCGCACCGAGTCGGCTTCGAAGTTGGCAGAGTCGGCCAGGCGGTCCGCGATGCGAGATGCCGAGCTGCGCAGCTTGGACTCGAGATCGGCCGGGAGCACCTTGGCCTCTTTGAGCCGCGCAATCTGGTAAGAGAGCACGATCGCACGGTAGGCCGCCGTCTGCAGCTCGTCGAAGCCTTTGCCGTCGTATTGGCGTACGCTCTCGTTGGTCGCGTAGGAGCGGAGCACGTCCAAGAGACGGTCCAGGTACGCCGCTCGACCGGTGGTGTTCCACGCGAAGAGCAGGTGCGACGTGAACTTGAGCGAGTAGAACGTCGCGCGAAAGTCTTCGTCGTCCCCGGGGTTCTCTTTCCAAGTGAGCGGCCAATCGAGGTGCACGCCACTTCCCTCCGCGGCGTCGCGCGTGGGCCACACGTTCGAGAGCAGCCCATCGGCGACGCGCACGTCACCACGTTCGATCTCGAGGAACATCGCCTCTTTGGAGACCTTGGGAGGAGGCTCGGGCGCCCACGGAGGAGGGGGCTCGGGCGCCGGGGTCGTATCTGCTTCCGCACAAGCCACGGCGAGCGGGAGAGCGACGAACGGGAACCATCTGACATTTCGCATTGGATTTCTCCGATAGCGGCGGATCCCGAATCGATGCCTGAATCGAGAGGGACCGGCCGCAGAAGGCTCGCTCAGCGAATCTCGGGATCGAGGATGGCCAGCACGCGTCGCTCGCCGTCCGTCGCCACGAACGTGATGCGATGTTTGCCGGGGGTGAGCGAGGCGGTCGAGAAGGCGATCTGCGATCCGGAAGCGGTCTTGACGAGGCGCTCGCCGTCGTACATTTCGACATGCGAGCACGCCTCGTCGAAGTTGGCGGTGACCACACGAATGGTGGAGCCGCGGACGTATTCCTGCTTGGGCGAGACCACCTTGATTTCCGGGGGCGCAATCACGCCGTCCAGCCGATAGACCCGCAGGTAGTCGACCTCGAACGAGTTGGGAAAGGGCGTGCTAGAATCGGGATTTCCCGCCCAGCCGCCGACCCACCCGTTGACGATCCAATACACGGGGAGCGACGGCAGTCCGTTGGTGAAGGGCGTGACCTCGAACTTGGGCTCGCCGTCCACGCGCCACTCCATGAGATCTGGCTTCCAGACCAGCGTGTAGGTGTGGAAGTCGGAGTAGTCGAGCTCGTTCTCCATCATCACGAACCGACGGCGTTGGTCGGCGGGGAGCGGCGGCGCCGCCCAATGGTTGACGAAGTAGAGCTGCGAGTGGCCGACCGTCGGGCGATTGACGAGCTCGATGTCGAGCTCCGGGAAGGCCTCCCACCACGGGCGTCCCCAGATGGCGAACCAGACCCCCGCAGCATAGGGAAAACGCGCGCGAATCTCGATTTTGCCGTACGTGCGCGCGAACTTGCCGAGCGTCTCGAGGTACCCCGAGGCGTACGGCAAGGCCGCGCCCTCCGCGGTGCGCGTCGTCTCCACCTGGAGGAGACCGTCGTGCACGCTCACGTTGGATCGCTGGGCGATGTTGGAGACCCCGCCGTGGCCTCGGTCGCCTTCGTAGAGGGTCCACTTGCTCTCGTCGACCGCGTCGCCGTCGAACTCGTCCGAGAAGACGAGCACCTCACCCGAGCTGGGTGCCGGAGGCCCGGCGAGTGTGCAGAGCGGCAATTCGGGCAGAGGCGGGACGTCGGCGTCCACCGGCCCGTCGAGGGCGTCGATGCCGTGGGTCGCCGTGGGGCGAACGGTCCAGATTTCGCCCACCAGCGGCGCGGCAGGGGTGCTCTCACACCCGATACCGAGCCACCCACACGAGAGCATGGCGACGACGACACGAGCATGACGAACGAGCGTCATGCCGTTGACTCTTTCTTTCGTCTTCACGAAAGAGCGCGGACTTTCTCGAGACATAACGCGGACCTTTGCAGCTCGCATGCCATGTTCGAGGTCAATGCCAGAGGCGCGCTCCGAGCCAGCCGAACCACGCGAGCACGAGCACCACGGCGAGCAGCACGGCCGTATGGGCCGAGGCGACCCACCTCTCCGGACGTGGGAGCGCCGTCACCTGGACGAGCACGACCGTCAAAACCAGCGCCGGGAGCAGACCGCTCGCGACGAAGGCCAGCACCGAGAGCGCCGAAGGATTGCCGAGCACGTCGGCCGACCCCCTCTCCCGGATTGCCGCCAAGGCGGCGATGCAGCCGAGGGCCAGCAGAGAGCCGAGGTGCCGAAGACGCTCGAGCGTGGTCCGGGTCGGCTCGACCGCCTCGGCAACGGCTCGTCTGCGATGGGCAAGCAGTGCCCGCAGGGCGTCGACGGGAATGTTCACGAAAACCGCAGCCACGAGACCCAAGAACGCGAGCGTAGCCAACACCCTAGCCCACGAGACTCGACGCAACGACAGCTCCCCCGCGACGAGTCGTTGGGCGTGAGGCTCGTCGTCGCCGTCGGCCATCCCCACGAGCTCGGGGACCGATTGACCTTCACGAGCGAAGAGGAGATCACCGAGGGGCGTCGCCCCCAATCGACGAAATCGACCGGAAGCTTTGGGGAGGAAGGGGGCGCGGAGCACGAGCCCGGCGCCGTCGTCGGTCACATAGACGAGCTCGAGCATCTCACTTCGCGCGCGTTTCCATTCGAAGCGCGGGTTCTCTCGTACGTAAAAGCCCGAGAGGTCGAGGTGCGAGGGCTCAATCGGACGCGGCACCGAAGACTCTCGTTCGGGCAGGAGGCTCTCGCGCAAGACCTTGCCCACCGCCTCGAAGGCGCGATCGTCATCGGTGGAGAGCGCGAGGAAATAGCCGACCTGAGCGTCACGAGCGTAGAAGAAGTCCGCCGAGGCGCCATCGATGCCGCCCCGATGACCCCGCCACACGTGTGCGCCGTGCACGAGACCTTGATTGAAGAGCCCATAGGCCGAAGGAAGCTCGCGGCCGGCTCGACTCGACTCGGGGTACTCCATTCGATCGAAGTCCGCCTCGGCCAAGTAGCGTTTTCCACGGGAGATTCCCTTGGAGAGGAAGAGCTCGAGCAAGGACACCATGTCCTCGGCAGAGACGGCGAGCCCGGCAGCTGCGCGAAAGAGCGGGACGCGATCGGGCAAGACTCGGCCGCTCTTCTGGTGCAGGGTCGCGATCCGCTCGTCCGTGGGCTCGGGATTGAAATAGGTGGCGCCCTTCATTCCCAACGGCAGAAAGACCTCGTCCTGCGTGAAGTCCTCGAACGGTCGACCGGAGATCGTCTCGACCACTCGGGCCGCGACGGCTGCGCCCTCGTTGGAATAGGAGTAACGAGCCCCAGGGCGCCAACGGCAATCCCGAGCTCCGGTGCGGATCTCGAGCGCGCGTTCGAGCGGAATGGAAGCCCCCGAAGTCGCGGCTTCGGCGGGCGAGAAGTCGTCCCACCCCGACGTGTTCTCCATCAAGTGGACCAAGCGAAGCGGACTCTCGGTTCTCCACGGATTGCGCCCGACTACCGACGGCTCCCGCAAGAGCGAGCGAACTTCGTCTTCCAGGCGTAGCTTTCCCTCCGCGCGCAGGCGCAGCAGGGCGAGCGCAATCACCACCTTGGAGATCGAGGCGACGCGGAAGCGAGTCGTGGCCTCGGCCGGTCGACCGCTCGTCTCGTTCGCCACGCCGAAGCCCGCGACGAGACGTAGGCCGGCTCGATCGACGACGGCGACCGATGCCGAAACGACATGATGCGCGGACAGCTCGCGCTCGAGTTTTTCCCGCAGCCCGTCTTCGGCCGCACGCGCCCGCAAGGGGACCAATAGGCCCGAGAGCGTGAGCCCGAGCACGAACGGGCGAAGACCCTTGCGGGCGTGTCCGACTACTTCGGGATCCAAACGCGCGACGTGAAGGGATCGAAGACGACCACGTACGCATCGACCAAGAACGAGGCACCCATCTGCGCGGCGGGCTCGGTCCAGGTGTCGATGCCACCGCAACGGGCGGCCTCGGGGGTGGCGTCCTTGACGAACAAGAGGTTGCCGAGGTCTTGCCTGCCCACGGAGCCGCCCTCGGAGACGAAGTTGACCGGCGTTCCCGCGCGCAGGCGCCAGGCTTCGGCCTTCTGATTGAGCCCGGGCACGCAGGTAGTGAGGAAGAGGTCGGCCTCGGGCGCGCGCTCGAGCAAGCCGAGATCTTTGGCCCGAAGCTCGTTCAGGAGCGCGATGTTGATGTTGAGCGAATGGCGATTGACGCGGTCGTCGTATCCCGTATCGAGCTGAGCGAGCGCCGCGACCCCACCGATGGTGATGGGGACCGTGGGTACGTTCGGCACGACGAAGCCTGCGGTCGAGGCCGCGTCGGCCGCCTTGAGGACGTCCGAGAGCGGGCGGAGCTTGCTCGTGTCGTTGACGTAGAAGCCCCCGGTCGGGATGGGGGAATACCCGGCACCGAGCAGCTGCGCGTCGCTGCAGAAGGCCGTCTTCGAGCCACGGAAGACGCGCGAATTCAGGTAGTCGATCGTGAACGGGTAATTGGAGAGAAAGTCCGTCCCGATGATGCCCGATTGACGGATGCTGCTGAAGAGGATGCCGTAGTCGGCCGTGGAGAGGTAGACCGTGCCCCACGGGCCGAAGAAGTCGAAGTTGGCGAACGAGCAACTCGCTCCGGGCACGGCCGCGTCGCCCAGGCACTGCGTCGACGGTGCACCCGAGTCCTTGAAACCGCCGGCGAGGTCGACGGACGAGCCGTTGGAGCCGAGGTCGAGCAAGAAGTCGCCGATGACGGGCTGGCCCGCGTCGGGGGGGCTCAGGTTCACCGCGGCGTAGACCTTCTCGCCCGAGCTCTTCAGTGGACGGGTGTCCCCGAGGCAAGACGGGATCTGCGGGGGCTTACGCACCGGCCCGGGCACGAACACGTCTTCGTTCGTCGCGGCATCGGGCTTGGGGTTTCCCGCTTCGACCGGGACGACCGGGCTCGTGGCGTCGGCGGTGGCCACCGGATCGGGGTCGCTGCACGAGGCCACGTGCGCGACCGCACCCGGCAAAAGCGCGAGAAAAAGCCCGATCGCGAGACGCCTCTGAACCATGGCAGCGGGTATAGCTGCGTGGTGCACGTGCCGCAAGGCACCTTCCGTGCGCGTGTCGTGCGTCGACTCCGAAGCGCCTTGCGGATGTCTCAGTGCGTCATGGACAGCGCTGGATCTCGATGTCGTCGACGAAGAACCCGGGCGAGTGAGCTCCGCCCGAGGCGCTCGAGAAGACGAACGTCCTCGCGGGGGCATTCGCGCTACCGAGCGTCATGGTCTTGGAGATGGGAGCGCCTGCGCCACTCATGCCGGTACCTCGGTCGATGTCGACCGTGTACTTGTTCCCGCGGCGCGAGAGCTTGTAGCGAAGGGTGATGCTCCCTCCGATATCCTGCGTGCTGAACGCCGCTCCGGCGGGACCCCGCGGATTGGTGGGCAGCACTTCGTTGAAGAAGAAAAGCCGGTTCTGCGGCTGCCCAATGTCCGGGTAGATATCGAGCACGGTCGCAAACCCCCTCTGCTGAGGGGCGGGAGCGAGGATCATTCCCATCTCATTGCCGCCCCGAAGTGAAGTGACCGTCAGGCCACTCGGCACGGCCTTCTCGAGCCAGGAAAATGCGAAGCCGTCGGCGGTCTCGTTGAGGTTCGCGAGATTCCCGGTGCTGAGCACGAATGTCGCGTTGAAGTCCGAGAGGTCGGTCGTCGCCGTGAAGAACGCGGCGCCTGCCTTTTGGGTCGCGGTGACGTCGTCGGGGAGCAGCTGAAGCTTCTGACCGACGACCTTCGTGAGGTTCTGATCCCCGATCAAGGCGAGCTTGGTGCCCGGACCGACCGCGAAATCTTCCTTCAGAATCGTCGTGCAGCCGCCTGCGTCGACCGTCGCATCGGGCGCCGCGTCCGCCGTCGAAGCGTCCGCATCGGGCGTGGAGGCGTCCGGAACGGACACGTCGCTCGTGACGACGTCCGGGGCGGACGTGTCCACGACGCGCGCGTCCACCGGAGCGATCTCGGCATCGGGTGACGCCACCGGGTCCGGGATCGACACGATGTCGAACGACAACCCGCACGCGGCGGCGAGAGCGCCCAGCGAGAGCGTCGACAAAAGACCGACGAGCGGGCGACGAACAGACGGCTTCATGGGAATCTCCGGGTACCGATACCGAGCGCCCCGGCCGGATCGTCGGCCTTCCCCAGTGCACGAGCTTACGGCAGGTCGGCGCCGGACGAAAGCGCCACTTCGGGATTCGCGACGCGCGACCTAGAAGACGGCTTTATTGTTGACGAAGACGGCTGTGAAGCCCGCGGCGTCGTTCACCTTGCCGCCGGAGTGCGGGCCGGTGCCGGTCACGGTGGTGATGATCGAGCTCTGCGGAATGTTCGCGGTGTTCAAGCGCGAGAGCACCGAGTCGCAGATGGCCTGATTGTCGTTGCCGTTCAGGGTAAGACCCGAAAGGCCATTGCCGTGGCAATTGGCGCAATTGACGTTGAAACCACCGCGAAGAGCCGGGAGCACGGCCGTACGGAAGGTCGCCGGGTCTTTGCACTTCTTGATTTCGACCGGCGCCGTGTACGTGCCCTTTTCGAGCTTCTCGGCGGAGAACCGGAGCTTGTCGGCGGCGAGGTCGAACGGCGTCCAGCCGTCACCGGAGAGCAGGATCGCGCCTGGTCCCAGCGAGGCTTCGGTGCCCTGCTGCACGGTCTGATCGAGGTTGGAGAAGCTCTCGTCGTCGACCTCGGCCCCCTTCACGGGAACACGGGAAAAATGAGGAACGTGCACGTGTACGTCGGTTCCGGCCGGCGCCACGAGCTTCAGGTTCTTGAGCGAGAGCACCCCGCCGATGAGCGAAGCGTCGAACTTGATCTTCACGCCCGTGACCGTGCCTTCGCTCGCGGCGGAGACGTCGACCTCGTTCGAGCCGGCCTTGACCGTGAAGGGCTCGGTCCCCGGAAGCTTCACCGCTTCGAGGGCGGCGGCCTCGGCGTTGAGCCAATTGCGCGTCGCGGTCTCGAGGTCCGGGGTGGCGCCCAGGGCAGGCCCCGCGTGCGCGCCTTTGGTGAGAAGCGTGCTCTGGAAGACGTCTTTCACGACGATGCCCGGATGGGCCTTGATGGTGGCGTAGCTGTCCGGTCCGGCGAGGAACTTGGGGGGTTCGGGCTTGAAGGCGCCGGCCTCGTGGCATTGTTTGCCGCACGACTCTTTCAGCTTGGGCTCGAGACTACCGAAGAGCTGCTTCGCGTAGTTCTTCTTCTGCTGGATGTCCGCGGGGGAGCCCGGAGTCGGTGAGCCGAAGCCGCGGCCGTTCAAGAGCACGCTGTCGTCTTCGCATGCCGCGAGCACGGGTGCCGCCGCGAGACCGAGCACGAGAAAGAGGGAGCAGGTTCGTCGAGTCATGGCCTTCATCGAGGGAAGCGACGCGGGACGAGAACGCGGTGGCTACCGTGCCGAGCCCAGGGTCGATACCGAAGAGTGACCCGATCGCCGGCGGTTCTCAAGGATCGTCGCCACGAGCGGAGCGCGGGCAGCGCGGCACGTGGATCGGCGAGACCTCGGGTCCCCGCGATCCACGCGGCTTCGCTCGCTCTATTTCGAGCCTACATCGTCCGCTTGGCGAACGTTTCCCGGCAAGCCGAGAGCGACACTGCCCATGCCTTTTCCCTTGAACGGCTGATGCCACACGCGCTCGCCGCGGAGCGTGAAGCACACGATCTCGCCGTTCGCGGCCACGTAGAGATGGCCTTCGTCCACGAGCGAAGTGGGTCGCCTCGGATAGTTCATGCCGAGCGGCACCCGCGCCAGGACCTGCCCGGTGAGGGTCACGAGGAAGTGCAGGTCCGAGTGGGTGATCGCGATGGTCACCTCGTCGAGCACGTGCAGGTCCGCCTCGCCGTACGAACCGATCGGGACCTCCCAGAGGATCTGCCCCGTGTGCCGAGCGATGCCGAAGATGTTGGACGAGAAGGTCGCGACCAGCACGGTGCGATTGGGAGCGGCGGAAGTGCGCATCATGGCCCGAGAGGCTACGTCGACGCGGGAGGCCGTGCGAGAGCGGCCCGATGGTCCCGTCTCGACGAGGACCACCGAACGCAGGTAGACTGGGGTTTCATGCAACCCACGGCCTGAACGCCCGCGGCGCGCGACCCTGCGCCGCGGAGATTCCGAAACGTTCGTCGGCGCACCGCAACAGGCGGAGCGCCGCGGTTTTCCATTTCGGTTCGCGTTCGACGAGGTCTGCATGTTCCTCCGTACCATCGGCTATTCCGACTATTTCGAAGCTCATTTCTCGGCACTCGGGAGCCCACGACTCGTCCCGGGGCGAGTGTTCCGCAGCGACGGCAACGAGTGCCGCGTTCTCGACCGTGACGGTCGAGAGCAGGTGCTCTCGATCCCCCACGCCTCGAGGGGCGAAGCACGTCCGGTCGCCGGCGATTTCGTGGCCTACGAGCCGGCGCGTCCTGTCGTCGTCGCGGCACTTCCGCGTCGCACCGCGTTCGTCAGGCGCAAGGTAGGAAGAGGCGAAGAGAGACAAGTGGTGGCGGCCAACGCCGACGTGCTCGGCATCGTCATGGGATTGGACGCCGACTTCAATCCGAGGAGGCTGTCGCGTTACCTCACCCTCGCCCACTCGAGCGGCGCGCGGCCCGTCGTCCTGCTCACCAAAGTGGGAACCGTGCACGAGACGATCGCACGCGAAAGAACCGAGCAAGTGAGGCGAGTCGCACCTGGCATCGACATTTTCGCAATCGACGTACCCGCATCGATCGGACTTCAATCCCTCGACGGCCTCGTGGGCTCCGGGACCACGCTCGCGCTCATCGGGTCCTCGGGAGTCGGGAAATCCACGCTGGTCAATCATTGGAAGAGCGCGGACAGCGAAGACGAGCGGAAGCTCGTCGCGACGTTCCCCACGCGAGCCTTCGACGGCAAGGGTCGTCACACGACCACCCATCGAGAGCTCCATGTCTTGCCCGGCGGAGGAGCGATCCTCGACACTCCGGGCATGCGGGAGCTCGGACTGACCGGGCTCGATCTCGAGTCGCTCGACCGGACCTTCGAGGACGTGGCCCAGCTCGCCCGGGAGTGTCGCTTCCGAGACTGCCGCCACGATCGAGAGCCGGGGTGCGCCTTACGAGAGGCCGTCGTCGAAACACGCCTCTCGTCGGAGCAAGTCGACGAGTACCTCACGCTCCGGAACGAGTCCGCGCGATCCTCGTCCCGCGCAGAAGACCGCCGCGTACGCGAGCGTCGGATGGGAAAGCTCCGCATCGAGCTTCGCAAGCACGCGAAACGCTGACGCATTCAGCGCGAACCGCAACGAGATCGCGACACGGTCTCGTTGCGGGTCCCTAGCCGAAGGTCGTCATCGGCCTTCCTGGAACCGCGCCCCTCAGCCGGCGAGGCGGACGTCGTTTTCGACGACGGGCGTCGCGGCCTTGCCGACGAGGCCATAGCGGCGTTCGCGCTGCTGGTAGCTCTCGATGGCGCGGTAGAGGTGCTCGGCGCCGTAGTCGGGCCAGAGGGCGTCCTCGAAGTAGAGCTCGGCGTAGGCGAGCCCGTAGAGCAGGAAGTTCGAGATGCGGCGCTCGCCGCCGGTGCGGATGACGAGGTCCGGATCGCCCACGCGCAGGCTGGGCATGAGGCCGTGCAGCGCTTCGGCGGTCACGTCTTCCGGCTTGCGTTCGCCGGCGGCAACCTGGGAGGCGAGCTCACGCGCGGCCTGGGCGATCTCTTCACGGCCGCCGTACGAAAGGGCGAGCGTGAGGGTCATTTGGCTCTTTTCCGCGGTCTCGTTGCGGAGGGGGTCGAGGACCGCACGCACGATTCCGGGCAAACGACCGAGGTTTCCCACGGCGTTCAGGCGGATGCCGTTGTCCAAGAGCTCGTCGCGCTCGGACAGGAGAAACTCGCGGAGGAGCACCCAAAGGGCGTCCACCTCTTCGCCGGGGCGGGCCCAGTTCTGCTCGCTGAAGGCATACAGCGTGAGCGCCGAGACGCCCAGGCGACGGGCAGCACGCACCACGCGGCGCACGGCAGCCGAGCCCTCACGGTGACCTTCGACGCGGTCTTTCCCCCGCAGTTGGGCCCAGCGTCCGTTGCCATCCATGATGATGCCGACGTGGGAGGGGAGGTTTCGCGCTTCGACGATGGGAATGCTCACGGGAAGGGGCCTTTCGCTATCACGGAGGGAGGCGCGCCGCAACGTGTCGTCGGCGGCGTTTTTGTCCCTCGATCGGGTTCACCAAGTAGACGCCGAACGGTCACCTGTGGCTCGCCGCCCACCCTCCCCTGGCGACCGGCCGAGCAGCTTGCTCGACCGAAGCTCGAAAACCGGGCCGCCCGGGCCGTCGCCGAGGGGCCTCTCGACGCCGCGCCACAGGCTCTGACGGCCTTGTGGCCTTGTGGTAAGCGTCGACCATGAAGGTCACGCTTCGCGTCCGCCTGTCCGCCCACGATGCCCACTACGCCGGCGAGCTCGTCGACGGCGCTCGAATGCTCGGTCTCTTCGGAGACGTGGCCACCGAGATGCTGATCCGGCTCGACGGCGACGAAGGGCTCTTTCGCGCCTACGAGTCGGTGGAGTTTTTGGCGCCCGTCTTCGCCGGCGACTACGTCGAGGTGGAGTGCGAGCTGCTCGCCGTCGGCAACACCAGCCGCAAGATGCGCTTCGAGGCGCGCAAGGTCATCACCAACGTGCGCTCGGCCGGCTCTCCCGCGAGCTCCGCCGACCTGCTCGAGACGCCCATCGTGGTGTGCCGCGCGGTCGGCACCTGCGTCACCCCCAAAGACCTCCAGCGCAAGCGTCTCTTGCCTGCCGCCGTCGCCCCGCGCGCGCTCTCTTCCGGCGAATTGCGCTCCGAGCTGGTCATCGCCGCCGCCATCGTGGGCGCCGAAGTGACGCGAGCGCAAACCCCGCATTTGCCCATCACGGCGCGTGAGATTGCCGACGAAGCCGCGCGCTGCCGCGACGCCGGCGCGGCCATCGTGCACCTTCACGTGCGCAATCCGGACGGCTCGCCCACCCAATCCCGCGAGCGCTTCCAGGAGGCCATCGAGGCCATTGCCGAGAAGACCGACGTCATCGTCCAGACCTCCACCGGCGGAGCGGTGGGCATGAGCATCGACGAGCGCGCCGGCCCCCTCGGCTGCCGCCCCGAGATGGCCACACTGAACCTCGGCACGGTGAACTTCGGCGACGACATCTTCGTCAATACGCGCCCCGACATTCGCTCGCTGGCCCGCAAGATCCGCGAAGCCGGCAGCGTCCCCGAGCTCGAGTGTTACGAGGTCGGCCACGTAGAAGAGGGCATCGCGCTCGCCAAAGAAGGCCTGCTCGCCGCGCCCTATCACTTCCAATTCGTCATGGGCATCGCCGGCGCCATCGGAGCCACCGAAGAGAACCTCCGAACCCTGGTCGCCCGCCTCCCCGAGGGCTCCACCTGGGCCGTCGCCGCCGTAGGTCGCCACCAACTCCCCATGACCGAGCTGGCCATGCGCCTAGGAGGCCACGCCCGCGTCGGCCTCGAGGACAACATCTACCTCGAAAAAGGCGTGCTCGCCCAAGGCTCCGCCCCCCTCGTCGCCCGAGCCGCCGCCTACGCCAAGAGCATCGGACGAAAACCCCTCGACCCCGAAGAAGCCCGAGCCCACCTGGGCCTCCCCTCCAAACGAGTCTGAAAGCGGATTCAATCCCCGGCAAACGGACTCGCCTGTCTCTCCCAGAGCCTCCGAAGTATCGGGAGCCACCCACGAGGGGGGAGCGCGAGGGGGGAACGCCCTCGCCTGTATCCGGCCGCTACTCGATTCCGTAGCTCCGTTAGGACCGGGAGACCCCCCCCTGTAGGGGAGCCACCCACGAGGGGGGAGCGCGAGGGGGAACGCCCTCGTAAGTATCCAGCCGCTACCCGATTCCCTAGCCCCGCTGGAACCGAGAGTGCCCATTAGGGGGAGCGCGAGGGGGAACGCCCTCGCAAGTATCCAGCCGAAACCTGATTCCAATGGGAGGGCCCACGCAATGGAAGCAATGGAAACCATGCAATTCCACACCGAAACCCGTCCCAGCGACTCCACCACCCCCGTCGCCGCCTACGCCGCCCTCCGCGCCCACGCCGGCGAAGGCGCCTCCTTCCTCTTCGAGAGCGTCGTCGCCGGCGATCGCTGGGGCCGCTACAGCATCCTCGGCTACAAGCCCCGCTACGAGCTCGTGCACGAGTGGGACGGCATCCACCTCCACGGCGAGGCGCCTCCCGGCTTCTCCTTGGGCTCGGGCGATGCCCTGGAAGCCCTCGCGCCCCTGCTCGGAAAAGCGCGCGCGCCCCACGCGAGCACCCCCGCCGAGAAGTTCGCCTCCGGGCACGTGGGCTTCTTCGCGTGGGACCTCGTGCACCGCATCGAGAAGGTACCGCCGGGCGACGAAGGCACCTGGAAGAAGCATTTTCTCCCGCTTTTCCGCTTGCTCGGCGGCCACGTCACGGTGGTCTTCGACAACCTCGCGCAGACCTTCACCGTGTGCGCGGACTCCAAAGAACGCGTGCAGCGCGCCTTGGACGACCTCGAGACGCGTGTGCCCCTGCGGGCCGTGCACCTGCCCGATCGCACGAAGCTCCCGGATTTCCGCGTGGACGTGGACGACGCGACCTTCCACGATCGCGTGCGCCGCGCGCAGGAGTACATCCGCGCCGGGGACGCCTTCCAGGTGGTGCTCGCGCGGACCTTCGTGACCGAGCAGCGCGGGCGCGACGCCTTCGACGTGTACCGCGCCATGCGGCTCGTGAACCCGTCGCCTTACATGTACTTCCTCGACTTCCCGCCGGCCGGCGGAGAGACCACGCGCACGCAGATCGCCGGCGCGAGCCCCGAGACCTTGGTGCGCACGGAAGACGGCGAGGTCACCGTGCGACCCATCGCCGGCACGCGCCCTCGCGGCAAGACCGAGCGCGAAGACCTGGCGCACGAGGCCGACCTCTTAGCCGACGAAAAAGAGCGCGCCGAGCACGTCATGCTGGTCGATCTCGGGCGGAACGACGTGGGCCGCGTGTCCAAGCTCGGCTCGGTCGGGATCGTGAAACGCATGCAAATCGAGCGGTATTCGCACGTGATGCACATCGTGAGCGAAGTGCGCGGCAAGCTCCGCGAAGACGCGACCCCGCTCGACGTGCTGCGCGCCGGATTCCCTGCGGGCACGCTCGCCGGGGCTCCCAAGGTGCGCGCCATGCAGCTCGTTCGCGAGCTCGAAGAGCGGCCGCGCGGCATCTACGGCGGCGCGGTCGGCTACGTCTCCGGCACGGCCGAGATCGACCTCGCCATCGCCATCCGCACAGCGGTCTGTCGAAACGGCGTGTTCGAGGTGAGCGCGGGCGCGGGCGTGGTGGACGCGAGCGTGCCCGAGAGCGAAGCCGACGAGACGCGCAACAAGGCTCGCGGAGTGCTCTGCGCCATCGCCGCGGTACCCGAGCGATAACGTGAATCGAACCGGGCTCAGCCCGGCCAGCGTGAGAGGCCGCCGAGGTCGTGCACGTCCGTGAACCCCGCGGCGCGCAGTGTGCCGACCGCGCTCGCCGAACGCACACCGCTCGCGCAGTAGACGACCACCGGCTTCTGCTTGTCGCCGAGCTCGCCGAGCCGCGCCGAGACCTCGCCCACCGGCACGTTGATCGAGCCCGGCAAGTGGAACGACGCGTGCTCTCCGGGGCTGCGCACATCGACCAAGAGGGCGCCACCTTCGACCAGGGCCTTCGCCTTCTCGGGGGCGACCTTACCGACGAACATGCGGACAATCTGCCACGCGAAGAGGGCGAAAACGACGACCGCGATCACGTTCCACGAGCTCATGCGCATAAGAGCCGAGCGCAGGCAAAAGGGTTCGTATCCTTCGTGCTTTTCCTGAACGACTCGAGGAAAAAAGGCACTCTACCTCGGCAGCGAGAAGCGAAAGAGCGTGCCCGAGACCCCGGCCGACTCGATGTCGAGCTCGCCTCCGTGTGCCCGGGCGATGGCCCGCGCGAGCACCAGACCGAGGCCCAGGCTGCCCAGGTTGCGTGCGCTCTCGGCCCGCTCGAAGGCCGAGAACAAAGACTGGCGCTCCTCCGGGGAGAGCGAGCTCCCGAGGGCCTCCACGTCGACCCGCACTCCCGAAGGCGAGGCCGACGCGCGCACCGACACGCCGCTACCGCCGAGTCGGCAGCCGGAGAGGATCACGAGCTCGATGGCCTGCGCGATGCGCGCCGGATCCCCCGAGACGTCGGGCAGGTCCGCGCCGACCTCGGCTTCGATGCGCCGCTCTTCGAGCTCGCGCGCGTCGAGCACGGCGGTGGTGACCACGTCGGCCACGCGGAACGTCTCCTCGGTGAGCTCGAGTGCGCCCGCCTCCGCGCGTGACGCATCGAGGATGGTGCGCACGAGGTGCAAGAGCTCGCGACCGCGTTGCTCGATGATGGCAAGGCTCTCGCGCTGACCTTCGGTGAGGGGCTGCCGACCGACCAGCTCGGCGAACCCCAGCACGGCATTGAGCGGAGCCTTGAGGTCGTGGCTCATGGAAGCCAAAAAGAGCCCACGCGTCTGCTCCACCCGCTCTTTGGCGACGATGGCGCGCTCCTGCGCGAAGGCGAACTCGCGGAAGATGCCGCCCAATTTTTCGATGGAGTCGGTCAATGCCCGAACAGGGCGAAAGGTCGCTTTTTTCCGGACGCGGAAGCCTCGGAGGACGTCGCGTGCGCCCATGAGCTCGACTTGCAATCGCGCCACTTCGAGGTCGTGCGAGAGCGCCGAGCCGAGGCGATTGCCCGCGACGGCCGCGAACGCGATACCCAAGGCCGCCACCCCGAAGACCAACGCCAGGTGCGCGCTCGGATTGCCCGAGTCGAACGAGACGATCACCGAGCGACGATCGCCGAGCGGCGCGCGCACCGTGGTCTCTCCGCGTTCGTCTTCTTGCACCCGCACCTCGGGCTGGGGCACGTCCGAGACTTGCACGAAGTAGCCATGCTCGCGCGCGGCGGCGATCACGTCGTCGTACACGAGCCGCTCGCCTTCGATGGGCTCGAGCGTGGCCCGCGTGAACGAGAGCGCGCTCTTCACCTTGGCCTCGACGACCGCAGCGCGCAGGTGGGCGTAGACCAGGAGCACCGCGCCCACCGCGACGAGTGCTGCGGGTGCCGCGACGCTGAGCGCCACACGCGCGGCCACGCGGCTCGGACGTCGCGCCTCACGTACTTGCACGAACGCCTCTTCGTTGATCTTGGGAGGGATTTCCGCCATCACCTCGCCCACTTGCGAGCGCAGGATGGTGAAGCTCGCCAGCGAAACCCCGCTCACCAGAGTGAGCGCCAGCGCGGCCAAGGCCACGTGGGTCGAGAGGTCGGCGCGCGCCGATCGCGTGAGCGTGAAAAGCGTGACCAGCACCACCACGGTGACCACGTACGAGAGCGTGAGCCGCGTGGGCACGAGCTCGAGCAGACGCACCGTCTCGGGCTCGATCTCGACCAGCTCGTCGCGCGACTGCGCCTCGAGGGCGCGGAAGATCGACCCCACCGGCCACGTCACGGCCAACGTGGCGACCGCGATGGCCGTGGTCGAGAGCACGAACAGCACGAGCCCGACCGGCGCCAGCTCGTGGCGGAGCGACGACTCGAGCAAGAGCAACGTGGGCGCGAGCGCGGCCACCACGCCCGAGGTCGCCAGGTGCGCCGCGAGCTGGAACGCGAAGAGCCTGGCCGCGAAACGAGCGGCGCGCGTCACGATGCGCCTCCTCGCGGCTTACGGGTGCTCTTCGGGGGCTCGCTCGGCCTCGCTCGACTCGAGGGCGGCCCGCCGCTGGGAGGGGGCTCGCTCGTACGGGCACGCTCGGCCTGCCTTCGTGCCTCCACGCGCTTGACCGACGGGGGACCGTCGGGAGGCGAAGACTCCTGCGTCACGCGGGGTAAGGTCACGAAGAACGTGGTCCCTTTGCCGAGCTCGCTCTCGAGGCGAATGGTCCCCCCGTGCGCCAGCACGAGCCTGCGCGCGATGGCCAAGCCGAGACCGGTGCCCCGCTTGCGCCCGCGCTCCTCTCCGGCTTGTTTGTAATCCTCGAACACCAGCGCTTGTTCCTCGGGGGCGATGCCTTTGCCGGTGTCGGCCACCTCGAGCGAGACGTGTCGTCCGTCGGCCACGCACGTCACGGAGACGGAGCCGCGTTCGGTGAATTTGACGGCATTGCCCACCAGATTGCCGATGACCTGCCGGAGTCGGCGCGGATCGACGTGCGCGAAGGTGGGCCCCTCGCCAATCACCTCGAGCACCACCGGGCGCTTGCCCACCGTGAGCTTGGCCTCGCGCACCACGTCCGTGGCGACGTGCAGCACGTCCACGGCGGACACGGCGAGCTTCAATTGACCACTCTCGATGGCCGAAAATTCCAGGATATCGTTGATGAGGCCGAGCAAATGGTGACCCGAGCCCCGGATCTGCTCGACCTCCTCTCGGGCCTCGGGCGAGAGCGGGCCGTCCACCTCTTGCACCAAGATGTCCGAGAACCCCAAGATGGCATTTAGGGGGCTGCGCAGCTCGTGGCTCACCGCCGCCAAGAAGGCCGCGCGGTCCTTGTCGGCGGCGCGGGCCCGAGAGAGGTGACCGTGGTAGTCGCGCTCGGCTTCCACGAAGCGCACCACCAATCGATTGAAGGCCACCGCCAATCCGCCAATCTCGTCGATGGCGCGCACCGGCACGAGCTCGCCCGTGGGCTCGGAGCGGACCTGCGCCATGCCTTCGATACGCCGGGTCACGAAGTCGATGTCGCGACCGGCGTCGCGCGTGACCGAGAAGGCCACGGCCGCGGCCGCGAACACGAGCAGCGTGGTGAGCGCCACCAGCGACTCCCCGAGGTGCGCCTCGCCCTCGAGCGCCGGAGGCTTGCGCATGACCAACACGAGCCACGGACCGGCTCGTACGCGCCGCGCGACGAAGTAGCCCGCGCCGATACGCGTGTGCGCCTCTCCGGCACCACGCGCGATCCACGAGGCGACGTCGGCCCTGTCCACACTGCCCAGCGTGGCGTCCACGCTCACGTTGCCGGCGTCGTCCGCGAGCACGCCTTCGGCCGCCGTGCGCCGCACCGCCACACGCAGCGCCTCGGCGCGGCCCTCGGGCGAGAGCGGCGTGATGCGCGCGACCAGCGCGTCGGCCAAGAGCTCTACACGGGCGCGTGCGTCGTCCTCGGCGGCCCGTCGCATCTGCCTCGAGCCCAGCGTCCCGATGGCCAGCGCGACCACCACGCCGAGAAGCACCACCACGAAGGGAGCGAGGGCCGCCAGCGAGAGCGGTGCCGACGTGCGTGAGCGAACCCCGACACGAACGTCGGCGGCCGAGGTCCCGCTCGGGGGACGTCGCCGTGCAGCATCGGTGAGATCGGCGAACGACTCGGACACGTTTGCTCGTGGAAGTGTCGCACGAGCGCGAAGATTTCACGTCGTCGACGCGTATCGGGAAGAAGACCGTGGTTCGATGGTTGTGCTCGACGAGCCCGAATCGTCCCCATCTATCGCGACATTCAGTAACGCAACCCAGCGAACCAAAAGGGCTTTGTAACACATCGCAGCATGCGTTTTTTTACGTTTCGCCCTTTACCGATCGGCATTCGCTGGTCATAGACACCTTCCGACTCCGGGGGGAGACCGACCGCATGACGTCCATCGCACGCCGACATCCATCCAACGACCGCTTGCCCGCGACCCGCCGACCGTCGGCCCTGTCGCAGCTGGGTGCCTCGCATGCCTCGCACAGGCGAGTGAGCGAGCCTTCGTTGGCGCGAGGGATCTCGAACGGCGTCTCGCGTGAGCTTCGGGACTCGGCCATCCTGCCGGTCGCTCCCGCTCATGACATCGGCATCCCGGCGCTGCCGCCGCTCTCGGGCACGCGCATCAAGCTCGTCCCCGCCTCCGTGCCCAGCACCGAGGTCACGCTCTGCATCTACGCTTGGCACAACGTGCAGCCGGGCCTGCTCTCCTGGACCTTCCCGGACATGGACGCCGCCCTGAAGGCCGTCCAGGCCATGCGAAACGCCGTCGGTTGGGCCGTGGTACGAGGCTCGCGCGGTGGCACGGTGACCTCGTTCGACCTGGACCGCGCCAGGCGCCGTGGCGAGCTCCTCGCCGAGAGCACCGTCACCTCCTGACCTGCGAGGAACGCCGTCCTCGCAGACGAGGCCGCGCAGCGCACGCCCACTGAGGGCCAAGACGCCCACTCAGCGGAGCGCGAAGGGGAACGCCCTCGCAGAGTACGTCCTGTTGCGCCCCGCCCCATAGGGGGGAGCGCGAGGGGGGAACGCCCTCGCAGAGTACGTCCTGTTGCGCCCGCCCACGGGGAGCGCGAGGGGGAACCCCTCGCAGAGTACGTCCAGTCGCGCCCCGCCATGCCCAGCGTCCGCGCCAAGACGGCCACTCAGGGGGGAGCGCGAGGGGGGAACGCCCTCGCAGAGTAGGTCGTGTTGCTCCCCGCCCACGGAGCGCGAGGGGGCACCCCTCGCAGAGTAGGTCGTGCGCCCCGCCACCCCAGGTCGAGAGAACAAAAAGCCGACGGGTGCTTCGCGTTGGCGAAACACCCGTCGAGGCGTCCTTCGGCTGCCTTGCGGCGGCCTCAGAGACGGCAGGGGCTCACTGGATGAGATCCTTGAGCGCCTTGAGAGCCGTCGCGCGCACCTTCTTCGAGGCGGGCTTGCCCTTGATGGTGATCGCTTCGCCGGTGAAGGGGTTCTTGCCCGGACGGTCCTTGGTGGCCGGCTTCTTGACCGACTTGAGCTTGAGGAGGCCGGGGATCACGAACTCGCCCGGGCCACGCGAGCCGAGCTGCTTCTTGATGAGCTCGGTGAGCCCGTCAAACACGCGAGCGACACTCTTCTTGTCGAGCTCCGCGCCCTCTGCAATATCCGAAATCACTTGGGCCTTGGTCAATCGCTTCGCTGCAGCCATTTGCGCTTCCTCCTGTTGGAACCTTTGCGCTCAGTCACCGGTTCTTTCGTGCATTCAGAGCCGGGGGCTCGGAGCGCAAGCTCCTTCGGACCCCCGCTGAAGACTCGACCGCCGCGCGCTTGGGACTTTAAAAAGGCTCCCAAATTCGCGGGCTGGACACATGGCTAGCATCGGCTATTCGCCCCCCGCAAGGGAAATTCGTGGTCTTTGCTCGTTTTGTTTTCGCGCGACCCTGGAAAACCAAGGGCCGCGTCGCAGAGTGTCATGCGTTCAGGCGGAACTACCGCGTGGATTTACGCGTCCTTGCGACCGGCGTTGAGCGTTTGCGCGGTACAGCTTTCTCTTCTTTGACCTTCGCGGCCGCGACCTTTTTCTTGCGAGGGGCCTTCGCCACGGCCTCGTTCGCCGCCGCGCAGAGGCGGTCGGTCTCGGCGCGCATGACGCGGTCTTCCTTCGCGGTGGCGTGGTCGTAACCGAGCAGGTGGAGCAGCCCGTGCGCGAGCAGCATGGTGACCTCGTCCACGAGCGGGCGCTTCGCCTCGCGCGCCTGCCGCTTCGCCGTGGGCACCGACACCACCACGTCGCCCAGTAGGCCCGAAGAGATCGTGCCGTATTCGCCTTCGTTCAGGGCAAAAGCGAGCACGTCGGTGGGTTTATCGAAGCCGCGATATTGTCGGTTTAATTCGTGGATCTGTTTATCGTCAGTTAAGAGGAATGAGGCTTCCTCGGTCTCGAGATTACGAGCACGCATCATCGCTTCGATTCGGATCGAGAGATCACGGCGCTCGAGTCCCGTGTGCGGTCCACGAACCATGCTGAGGCGAAAGGCCACGGCGAATTCTCCTTGGTGCGTCGTCGTCGACGAGTAAGGTTCGGGCGACTCGGTACCGCGAAAATGAGCAACGATCCTTCCTTTTTTCGCAGCGAGAACGGCCTCGGCCCTTCGCGCGCGCCCCGTGAAGCGCTTCCCTTCTCGGCCTGCACGCTCGTGCCGGCGTACCGAGCCGAGGCGAGCCTGGGCGCGGTGATCGAGGATTTACGCCGTGAAGTGCCCGAAGCGGCCGCGGGCGAGCGCCTCATCGTGATCGACGACGGCTCCGGCGACGGCTCCGGCAAGCTCGCGCGCTCGCTCGGCTGCACCGTGGTCGTGCACGCAGAGAACCGCGGCAAGGGCGCGGCGCTGCGCACCGGTCTCGCCACCGCGCGCGCCATGGGCTTCGACGTGGCGCTCACCGTGGACGCCGACGGCCAACACCCGGCGAGCTCCGCGCGCGTGCTGCTCTACGCCTCGCGTGACCCCGAGGCGATGGTGCTCGGCATCCGCGATTTGCGAGGCGCGGGTGCACCGAAAAAGAATCAGGTTTCGAACGGCATCTCGAACTTCTTTCTGTCCTATTTTTCCGGGCGAAACCTGGCCGACACGCAGTGCGGGCTTCGGCGCTATCCCATCGAGAAGACGCTCGCGCTCGGCGGCAAGGCTTCGGGTTACGCGTACGAGTCCGAGCTCGTGCTGCGCGCCGTGGACGCGGGCCTCTCCATCGTCGAGACCGAAGTGCCGGTGGTGTACCCGCCGGAAGAGCTGCGCGTCACCCACTTCGACGGCGTGAAGGATCCGGCGCGCATCGTGTTCACGGTGGTCTCCACGCTGCGTGATCTCTCGCGTGCACGTGCGGAGCGCAGGCGTTGAGCTTCGTCGTCCGGCACAAGAAGAAGCTCGTCTTCGCGCTCTCGGTGCTGGTCGCTCCCTTCGTCGCTCACGGCGCGATCGGCTTATTTTTCCGAGTGAATCCTCCTCCGGGCGTGGTCACTCCCGCGGTGGCGAAGCGCACCGAAGGTGACACGACGTACGCCGGGAAGGGGCGCATCACACGAGCGCGCGGCCTCACCGAGGTGCACCTCGAGGGCGAGCCGGAAGAGATCGGCGCCGAGCACGCGACGCTCCTCTACGACAAGATGGTCGCCAACGAGCGCGACGTGTGGGACGGCTTCGCGGCCGTCGTGCCGTTCGCGCCCGCGCGCGTCGCCATGTTCGACTTCGGACGCGTTCTGCACAGGCACGTGGACCGAAACTTCCCCGAGCCGAGGCGCCGCGAGATCGCCTCCCAAGCCGCCACGTTCCGTCCCGACCCGTACGACGATCGACTGCCCACCTACGAGCGCATGGTGTTTTTGCACGCGCTCTACGACATCTCGCTCGGTTTCGAGGGGTCGCCGCTGCTCGGGTGCTCGGCGTTCGGGCTCGGCCCCGGGGCCACGCGTGACGGGCACACGCTGGTGGCGCGCGCCTTCGACTTCGACGTAGCGGACGTCTTCGATCGCGACAAGGCGGTCTTCTTCGTCAAAGAGAACGGCAAAATTCCCTTCGCCAGCGTCTCGTGGCCGGGCCTCGTGGGGGTGCTCACCGGCATGAACGCCGAGGGCGTGTACGTCTCGGTGAACGGCGGACGCGCGCGCGATCCGCGCACCGAAGGCTTGCCCGTGGTCTTCTCGCTGCGCGAGACGCTCGAACGTGCCCACGATACGCGCGAGGCTACGGCGCTGCTCGCCTCGCAAGAGGTCATGGTCTCGCACATCGTGTTCGTGGCCGACGCGAAGGGCGCGTTCGCCGTGGTCGAGCGCGCGCCCGGCGTGCCCGCGCACGTGGTCACGAGCTTCGACGATACGTCGCGCGTGCGTGTGACCAACCACTTCCAAGGACCGCTCGCGGAAGACCCTCGCGACAAGCGCGTGCGCGAGACGTCCACCACGCTGGCGAGGCGAGCACGTCTCGACGAGCTCTTGCCCTCGGTGCCGAACGCGAGCGCCACACCCGAGTCCACCTTGGCCATGCTGCGCGATCACACCTGCGCGAAGAGCGAAGGCTCGTGCGCCCTGGGCGACCGCCGCACGTTGGACTCGCTCATCGCCACGCACGGCATCGTGGCCGATACCACCGCAAAAATCCTCTGGGTCGGTACCGGACCTCACTTGGCCGGGAAATTCGTGGGTTTCGACTTGAGCCACGAATTTGCTACGAATGCTTCGGGCGAAGCGTTCGTCCAAGTCCGCGACTTGAGCGAAGATCCCCTGCTCAAGGACGAAAAAGCGTACGCCGAGGGCCGCAAAAAGGCCGGAGGCCCGCTCCTCGCACCGAAAGCCCGCTGATGCTCCTCTCTCGTCGACGCACCCTGACCCTCGCCGCCGGCGCTCTGCTCCTGCCCGCGCTCGCCACCGAACGTCTCGCGCTCGCCGACGACACGCCCCGCACGCCCATCACCGGCCAGAAGCTCGACGAGCTCTTGAAGGAGATCGCGCGCGCTCGCCAGGGTGTGCGCACCTTCGCCGGTCCCTTCACGCAGACCCGCAAGCTCGGCCTCATGAAGACGCAGATCCTCTCGCAGGGTCGCGTCACCTTGGTCCTGCCGGACAAGCTCCGCTGGGAGCTGCTCCCTCCGGACGAGGTCGTCTACTGGGTGAATGCGGACGGCCTCTCGTACCGCAACCGCTCGAGCCAGGGTGCCGTGCGCTCGAACGACGCGCGCTCCTTGGCGGCCGGCCTCGAGGATTTGCGCGCCATGCTGGGCGGCGATCTCTCCATCTTGAAGAAGCGCTACGACCTCAAGGCCTTCGCCAAAGGCGACGACGTGGAGTTCGAGGCCAATGCGCTCGCTTCGCAAGAGTCGCGCGGCATGAAGTCGATTCTCTTCTCCATCGGCAAAGACCGCGTACGCCCGCTCTTTTCGCGACTCGTGGAGAAGAACGGCGACACGAGCGACATCCGCTTCGGCGAGCTGCGCTCGAACGTGCCGATCGAGCCTCAGCTCATGCACCTCTGAAGCTTGCGTGTTCGACTTCTTCAAGCGCAAGCGTCGTGAAGAGCTGCGCGCGCGTCCCTTCGACGACCACGAGCGCGCCATCGTGGCTCGCGCCGTTCACCTCTGGCCCTACTTGGACGACGAAGCCCGCGCACGCATCGAGGGCGACGCCAAGGTGTTCGTGGCGGAGAAGAACTTCGAGGGCGCAGGCGGACTCGAAGTGACCCACGAGATGCGCCTCACCATCGCGGCGCAAGCGGCGATGCTCGGGCTCGGACGCGAGGCGGACGCGGAGCTCTTCCCGGAGCTCGAGACCCTCGTGATTTACCCGAGCGTGTTCGTCGCCGACGTGAAGAAGAGCGACGGCTTGGTCACGATCGAAGGCCCCGAGGCGCGCAGCGGAGAGTCCTGGTCGAGCGGCCTCGTGGTGCTCGCGTGGGACGAAGTGGCCCACGACGTACGCTCGCTGCACGGAGGTCACAACGTGGTGCTGCACGAGCTCGCGCACCAGCTCGACGCCGAAGACGGCGCGGTCGACGGTGCGCCCGATCTCGGCTCGCGCAAGCGCTACGTCGCGTGGGCGCACGTGCTCGGCGAGGAGTACCAAGCGCTCGGCAAGCGCCTGCACGCGGGCCTGCGCACGGACATCGATCCCTACGCGGCCACGAGCCCCGCCGAGTTTTTCGCGGTGACCACCGAGGCCTTCTTCGAGCGCAGCCGCGCGCTCGCCGCACGTCACCCCGCGCTCTACGCCGAGCTCTGCGCGTTCTACCGCGTCGATCCGGCCGCGCTCTACGCGAGCGGCAAGCGCGACGACTCGTGACCACGTGACCACGTGACCACGTGACCACGCGCGTGCGAAAACGAACGAAACGCACGCGCGCTACGCCGTGCGTGCGCTGACGTCGAGCGCGGATCGTCTCGGATTTCAGGCGATTCACGGGTGGCATCTGGCGTGCTTCGTCACTCCCTCGAGGGGAGCGAGTCTCGCCTCGTCCTCGGCACAACCTCGAAGGTCGACGTTCGCGCCCCGCACGCGTGGACGCATGGAGATGCCATGGTTCTCGGAGACGACTACCAAGACCACGACGACGAATCGACGCACGAGCGTGCGACCACGCCGTGCCCGATCGACGAAGGCGCGCACCACGCGCTGCTCGACGAGCTCGATCTCGGCCTGGCGGTCGCGCGGCGATCGATGGCGCGGACGCGCATCTTCGGCGACGACGACTGAAAACTTGGCCGATTCGCGCTCCTTCCTCGAAGGTGAACGCATGCAGGCCGAACGACTCCCCGACAACTCGAGACCCGCCCAGCCCGAACGCCGTCGTCATCGGGTGTACGTTACACGCAACACGGAGTACCACTTCCGTGACGGCTTCTGCGTGGCCGTGCGGGACCGCAAGTCGGGAGACTTTCTCCAAGGTCACCTCGCGCTCCGTCGACGCATCCAGGGCTCGCTTCGCTTCCACAAGAACGGCGCGATCGTCCCCAACCCGGGTGAGCCCGAGGCGGGCGAGGCGCTCTGCTTCTCGCAAGGCGAACGAGACCTCGTCACGAGCCCGCTCGAAGGCATCGAAAGGCCCCTGCGCGAGATCGTGCTCGCCTACCCCGATCTTCCGCCCGCGAAGCCCAAGAAGAAGCGCTGAGACGCGGCGGGAGGTCTCTCGCGCCGCTCGCGCTCGGCACGTCGAGCGCAAAACGGCCGAGCCCTCGATGGTTGGCCTTCTCACGACGCTCGTTTTTTGGGAGTCTGAGAAGAGGTCATGCTCTCGGTCCCCTCACGCGCGGAGGCGCGCGCGCGTCCTTTGGAGAGCCCCAGGCTCGTCCTTACTCCGCTCGAGTCGCAAGACGCGCGGGAGATGTGGACCGCCGTCGAGCCCTCGCGCGCGCACCTCGAGCCGTGGCTGCCCTGGGTCCCGTACACGTTCGATTTCGACTCGACCTACCGCTACACGGACTCGAGCGGCTCGGACTGGGACCTCGGGCGCGCCTGTCGCTTCGCGATTCGTGAGCGCGCCACGCGCCGATTCGTCGGCGTGGTCGGGCTCGAGGCCTTCTCGCACATGCACGAGAACGTGGAGCTCGGGTACTGGCTGCGCGTGGACACGGCCGGCCGCGGCTACATGACCGAAGCGGCCAACCAGGTGGTCACCTGGGCCTTCTCGCAGCTACGCGCGCACCGCGTGCGCGTGGCCGCGTCGACCGAGAACCACCCGTCGCTCGCGGTGATTCGTCGGCTCGGGTTCCGCTTCGAGGGCATCTCGCGACAGGCCGAGCGCTGCCACGGAAGGTGGCTCGATCACGCGGTCTTTTCCCTGCTGGCGACCGACTCACGCCCGATCTGAAGCCTCGGGATTCGTCACGGCGCGGCCTTCGGGTAGCGACGCAAACCGTAGATCGGAGATCCCCCCGCGAGAGCGCGCCCCGCGCCGTACAAACACGTGCCGTCCACGGCGAGCGCCGCGAGCGTATCGGGCACGCGCACGCGGCAGACGCGACCCGTCGCGCGCACGTACGCGAGCAGCTCGGTCACGTCCGGCGATCCCGTGGGCCTGCGGAGCACGTAGACGTGTTTTTCGTCGGTGGCCGTATCGAACACGCCGCCGCCGATCACGGTGCGCTGGCTCGGCCCCGAAGCGAGGGCCTGCGTGAGCACCACCGAAGCGTCGGGGGCGGAGCCGATCGCGACCAAGTACGCGCCCGCGCCCACGTTGGCGAGCAGCCGCGAGGGTCCACGGAAGTCCGGAAGCACGTTGGTGCGCGTGGTCGTCGCGCCGGAGGAGGACATCTCGAGCACGTTCGCTCCCTCTCCGAACAAGACGACCTTTTGACCGGTCGTGAACGCTCGATCGACGACCGGGCGAGAGCCCGCACCGAAAATGGCGGTGCCGATGGCCTGGCCCGACGATGGGTCGATCACGAACGGGAGGAAGCGGCCGCTCTGCGCCAGCGCGACGCCTCCGGCGAGCTGACCGTCGCTCACGAAGGCCTCCACTCTCAGGATCGTCACGTTGAACGGCGGCAGTTGCACGTTGGCCATCCCGGGAGGATGCCTCACCAGCACGTCGGGGCTGGTCGTGCCGCGGTAGACGTTCACGCGCTCCAACCCTGCGGCCGACGTGTAAAAGCCGAGGTACACGGGCAAGTACGAAGGGTCGAGCGGGAACGAGGTGTAGGCGGTGCGGGTGGTCGACGTGGTGTCGGTCTCGGTGACGGTCGCGATGCCTCCTTTGGTGGAGCGCCAGGCGACTTGCTGCGACGCGGCCACGATGCCGAGCGGCTCCGCCAGATCGAGCTCGACCGGGCTCTGCAATGGGCCGCAGGCGCCGACCGGGACCTCCGCACAATCGGTCACGGGCTCGAGCGGAGCGTCCGGCGCGCTGGCGTCGAGGTCGGGCAGGAGGCCTCCCTCCGACTCGGGAGTGCCTTCCGCGCCGCCGTTGGCCGAAGGAGAGTTCACCGCGAGCACGGTGCACAGGCGCGTCTCGGGATTGCACGAGCTGTCCGGATCGCAGACCACGCCCGAGCACGAGCTCCCGAGAAAGACCCGCTGCTCGATCTCGCGGCCTTCTTCGAAGCGCACGCGCCGCCGCGCCACCACGCAATCCCGCCCGCCGAGCAGGCCATTTTTCGGGCGTCCGGACGCGTCCAGGTTGCAGGCCGCTTTGGGGTCTCCGCCGCGCGCGCTCACCACCGCCAAGAGGTCGTAGGTGCCGTCGTAGTCCGGGTTCGGGCGGAGCAAGAGGTCGCCCAGCATGGCGTCGAGACCGGGCGTGCAGGAGGTCGCGTCTCCCGGGGAGCCGTCGAACACGGGCGCCGTGCCGCTTCGCTCGAGCGAGAACATCACCGGGCTCGCGAGCGAGCCGTCGGCCCTGCAGCCGAAGTCGGTGGTGAAGGTCTCGCGGATGGCCGTGGCCGTCTTGCACGAAGGGGCCACCACGGCCATCACGACGGACGAGAGACCGAGGACGATCAGAGGGGCGCGCACGGTCGCTGCACCCTACGCGACCTCTCGTGATCACGAGCGAGGAACGACCGAACGAACGCGTCTCCGCGCATTTCTCGGGACTACGAGAGCGGCCGGAAGCGGTCGATCAACGCGCGGAGCCGAGGAATGCCTTCGACGGCGCGCGAGCCGTACCAGCACACGTCTTTGCCGCCGGTGCGGACCACCGCCTTGGCGCGCGCCGCCGGCGTGTCCTGGGCGAGAAAGACCTTCGCGTCTTCGTCCGAAAACGGATGCGGCTCGTCCGGGAGGATCACGAGCTCGGGCGAACGCTCGGCGACCTCTTCCAGCGTGACGCGCGGGTAGCGCGTGTCGCGTCCGACCAGGCGCTCGGGCGGGAGCGGCTTGGCCTGGCCGAGGTCGGCCGCGAGCGGGTACCTGCGCTGGCGCTCGGCGAACACGTTGATGGCCCCGCACAAATCGAGCGCGTCGCCGATGTACGTCTCTTGGTTCACGGTCATCAGCGGGTCCATCCAGATGGGACAGAACGCACGCAGCGGCACGCGGAGCTTCCGCGCCTCTTCGGCCTCGCGCACCATCTCGTAGCCGCGCTTCACGAGGTCGCGCGCGACCGGATCCTTCTCCACGTGGAAGGCGCGCGCGAGCCGCGCGAGGTGGGCGATGCCCTGCGAGACCGTGCACGGAAACGCGATGAACACGCGCACGCCGCGCTTCACGAGCTTCTCGAGGTCGGCCTTGGTGTTCTCTTCTTTGTTGGCGAGGACGAGATCGGGCGACAAATCGCAGACGGCGTCCAGGTTCGGGTTCTTGGTGCCACCGACCGACGGCACCCCCGCGACGATGGCCTCGGGCAGCTCGCAGTAGTCGGTGCGACCGACCAGTGTGGAGCCGACGCCCAGGTCGGCCAGGGTGAGCGTGTCGCTCGGGACCAGCGAGACGACCCGCTTCGGTGCCACGTTGAACACGTGCTCGCGCTTGAGCTCGTCGAAAAGAGTCTTCATTCGAAGTCGTCCGGGGGGGGCAAAGGCGGAGGGCCGCCGTCAGCGTGGGGGCCTACGAGAACAGCGCATTCTGCCCACGCGGCGTCCGAGCAGCGCTTTCGCGACTTGGACACGCACGCGACGATTCCGGGGGTCTCGCGTTCGACGAGACGGTCGAGCACGAGCTCGCAGCCGCGCGCACACTCCGTCTCGTTGCAGGCGTCTTTGGCTTTTTCGGTGCAGAGCTCGGTGCACTGCTCGATGGGGTGCGGAGGGCGCGCCGCCGCCGGGCAGCCGGTGACGAACGCCGTGGACACCGCCGCGAGCGCGAGCACGAGGGTGGAAACGAAGGCCGCGCCGAGCACGCGTCCGGAGAGGTCGCGGGTGGAGAGCGCGCTCACGAGGGACGCTCCAAGGTCACGAACTCGAGGTCCGGGGTCTCGGCCGAGCGGCGCTCGACCTCGCGGAACGCGGAGAGCGATTCGAGAGGGAAAAACACGTCTCCTCCTGCATTTCGATGGAGGCGAGAGAGATGGATGCGCGTGGCGAGAGGAAGCGCCTCGGCGTAGAGCGACGAGCCTCCGATGATGCACGGCTCGGGATCGGTCGCCCACGCGAGCGTGAGCGCTTCGTCGAGCGAGTGCACCACCTCACACCCCGGCGCCCGGTAGTCGCGATCACGGGTGACCACGATGTTGCGACGCTCGGGGAGCGGACGACCGATGGAGGCGTGGGTCTTCCTCCCCATCACGATGGCGTGCCCTTTGGTGACCGCCTTGAAGTGCTTGAGGTCTTCCGGCAGGTGCCAGGGCAAGGCGCCGTCTTTGCCGATGGTGCCGTCGTCGGCCACGCAGAGGACCAGCGCGAGCGGCTTCACACGCTCACCTCGGCTTTGATGTGCGGATGCGGGTCGTAGCCCTCCAGCACGAAGTCCTCGAAGCGGTACTCCCAGGGGTCTTTGGGCTCGCCCAGGATGGTCAGGGTAGGCAGCGGGCGGGGCTCGCGCTCGATCTGGATGTGCGCTTGATCCAGGTGGTTCGTATAGAGATGCGCGTCGCCGAAGGTGTGCACGAAGTCGCCCGGACGGAGCCCGGTCGAGTGCGCGATGACGTGCGTGAGCAGCGCGTAGCTTGCGATGTTGAAGGGCACGCCGAGGAAGAGATCGGCGCTGCGCTGGTAGAGCTGGCAAGAGAGCGCGCCGTCGTCCACGTAGAACTGGAAGAGCGTGTGGCAAGGCGGCAGCGCCACCTCGTCGGCCTCGCGCGGGTTCCATCCGGAAACCACATGGCGACGGCTGGTGGGCTTCTCGCGTAGGTCTTTCACGAGCTTGCGAATCTGGTCGACACCGTCACGGCGGTACTCGCCGTTCTCGTCTTTCGTGGCGCCGAAGTTTCGCCACTGGTGCCCGTAGACCGGGCCCAAATCGCCTTCTTTTCGGCCGAAACGCGCGGTCTGTTCGGCCGTGGCCCACTCGTCCCAGATGCGCACGCCGGCGGCCTTGAGCGAGTCCGTGGTGGTCTCCCCTCGAAGGAACCACAAGAGCTCGTGGACCACGCTCTTCCAGTGGATCTTCTTGGTGGTGAGCAGCGGGAAACCCTCGGCCAGCGACACGCGCATCTGGTGTCCGAAGATGCCGATGGTCCCGGTGCCGGTCCGGTCGTCGCGGCGCTTGCCCTTCTCGAGCACGAGCCGAAGGAGATCGAGATACGCCTGCACGGCCGAGCTAGTTAGCAGAACGGGACCGAGACCAAAACGAAAGCGCCCGAAGCTGCAGCTTCGAGCGCTTTCGGGAACCTGCTCATCAGGTCAGCTGCCGTAGAGCTTCTCGGCCAGCTGGAAGGTGCGGGCTTCCAGGTCTTGGTAGGCCGATCGCATGGAGGCGATGTCGCCTTGTTGATCGACGAGCATGCGCAGACGCTTGGCGGCGTCGCGGGTGTCGTTCAAGGTCTCGGCGTCGACGATGTCGACGTAGCCCTCGAGCGCGGCTTCGGTGGTGTAGAGCAGCGTCTCGGCGGCGTTTCGCAGCTCGGCGAGCTCGCGGCGAACGGCGTCGGTGGCCTCGTAGCGCTCGCCCTCTTTGATGATGCGCTCGATCTCGCTCTTGTCGAGGCCGCTCGTGGGGGTGACCTTGACCTGCTGCGAGCGTCCGGTACCGAGGTCTTTCGCGTCGATCGAGACCACGCCGTTCGCGTCGATGCGGAAGGTGACCTGAATCTTGGGCACGCCGCGCGGCGCCGGCGGAATGCCCGCGAGCTCGAAGCGCGCGAGGCTGCGGTTGTCCGCGGCCATGCGACGCTCGCCCTGGAGCACGTGGATGGGCACGAAGCTCTGGTTGTCGAGGCTCGTGGTGAACACTTCGCTGCGCTCGGTGGGGATGGTCGTGTTGCGCGCGATGAGCGGCGTGAACACCCCTCCGCCCGTCTCGACGCCGAGCGAGAGCGGCGTGACGTCGAGCAGCAGCACCTCCACGTTCTGCTCGTTGTCGAGCGCAGCGCCTTGCAGCGCGGCGCCGGCGGCCACCACCTCGTCCGGGTTGACGCTCTTGCTCGGCTCGGCTCCGAAGAACTCTTTGACCGCCTTGTAGACCGAGGGCATGCGGGTCATGCCGCCCACGAGCACCACGGTGTTGATGTCGCTCGGGCGCAGCTTGGCGTCTTCGAGGGCTTTTTTACAGGGCGCGAGGCTTCGTTCGACCAGGTCGCCGGTGAGCAACTCGAGGTCGGCGCGGGTGAGGGTCTTCACCACGTGGAGCGGCGTGCCGCCCTGTCCGACCGCCACGAAGGGCAGGTTGATCTCGGTCTCGAGCGAGGACGAGAGCTCGTGTTTGGCCTTCTCGGCGCCTTCTTTGAGGCGCTGCAGGGCCATCTTGTCCTTGCGCAGGTCGACCTTGTTCTCGGCCAAGAACTGCTCGGCGATGGCGTCGACGATGCGAAGGTCGAAGTCTTCGCCGCCGAGGTAGGTATCGCCGTTGGTCGACTTCACGCTGAAGACGCCGTCCGAAATCTCGAGGATCGAAATATCGAACGTGCCTCCGCCCAAGTCGTAGACGGCGATGCGCTCGGCGTTCTTCTTCTCGAGGCCGTAGGCGATGGCGGCGGCCGTGGGCTCGTTGATGATACGGCGCACGTTCAGCCCGGCGATGGCGCCGGCGTCTTTGGTGGCCTGGCGCTGGGCGTCGTCGAAGTATGCGGGGACGGTGATGACCGCGTCGGTCACCTCTTCCCCGAGGTAGCTCTCGGCGATTTCTTTCATGCGCACGAGCACCATGGCGCTCACCTCGGGCGGCGCCATTTGCTTCTGCGCGACCTCGACCCAGGCGTCACCGTTGGGAGACTCGATGATCTTGAAGGGCGAGCGCGTCGCGTAGCGCTCGACCTCTTCGCTCTTGCGCTTGCGGCCGATGAGGCGCTTGGCCGCGTACACCGTGTTGGTGGCGTTCGTGACCGCCTGGCGTTTCGCGGGTTGTCCCACGAGACGCTCGCCACTCGCGGTGAACGCGACGACCGACGGGGTCGTGCGCGCGCCTTCCGCGTTCGGGATGACCTTCACGTCCACCTTGCCGGACGGGCTGGTCTCGACGATCGCCACGCAGGAGTTCGTCGTCCCCAAATCGATTCCGATGATCTTCGCCATTCGTGTCGCGCCTTCGTGAATAAGGGAAAGGCCCCCGTTCGGCTCCGCGCCCCCGCGGTTGGTTCAGGAGGAGGAGGTCGAGCTCAAGACGACTTCGGCTTCGCGACGACGACGAGCGCCGCGCGCACGAGACGACCCGCTTGCACGTAACCCGACTGCACCTCGGCCACCACGTGACCGGGCGGCTCGTCGCTCTCGACTTGCTGGATGGCTTCGTGGACCGAGGGGTCGAACGCGTTGCCGACCGTGGGCACGCGCGTGATGCCCTGGCGTCCGAGGGTGTCCACGAACTGGCGGAGGACCATGGAGAGGCCCTCGGCCACGGCGGACACGTCGGTCGCTTTTTGGGCGCTCTGCATGCCGCGGTCGAGGTTGTCGAAGACCGGCAAGAATTCCTTCAAGAGGTCTTCTTTTCCGGCCTTTCGTGCATCTTCGATCTCCTTGCGCGAGCGCTTGCGGAAGTTGTCGAAGTCGGCCGCCATGCGGAGGAGCTGGTCGCGCGTCTTGGCCGCTTCGGCCTTCACGCTCTCCAGGGTCTCCACGTTCTTTTCTTCGCCGGCCGCCTCTCCTTGTGCCTCGGCCGAGGCTTCCGCGGGGGCGGCCTCTTTGGCTTCGGTGGAGGGGGTGGTCGAGTCTTCGGGCTTGGTGTCCGTCGTCGGGTCGCTCATGGGCTGTCTCGGAACTATAAACGTACCGTCCGCGGATCCATACAAAACCCGAGTGGCGGACGGCGAAAGGCCCCCTTTTTCGGCCAGGATGGTAAGACCCCGCCGTGAACGAGGACTCGCCCTTCTTCGACGACGACGACGGCGACGCGGCCGCGCCCCTCGCCGTGAACGAGCTGAACCCGCCCCAGGCACGGGCGGTGGGGCACGTCGACGGACCTTTGTTGGTCTTCGCGGGCGCGGGAAGCGGGAAAACCCGCGTGATCACGTACCGTATCGCGAACCTCATCGCGACGCACCACGTGCCGCCTTTCCGCATCCTGGCCGTGACCTTCACCAACAAGGCGGCCGGCGAGATGCGTCATCGCCTGGAGGGCATGCTGGGGAGCGCCGCCCGGGAGGCCTGGGTCGGCACCTTCCACGCCACCTGCGCGCGCATCTTGCGCCGCTACCCGGAGGCGGCCGGGCTCTCGAAGAGCTTCGTCATCTACGACACCCAAGACCAGCGCTCGGTCATGACCCGGGCCCTTCGTGAGCTCGAGCTCGACGAAAAGCGCTACCCGGTGCGCGGCATGCTGGCGCGCGTCCACAAGGAAAAACAAGAGGGACGCGGCCCGGCCGACATGTCCCTCGACTCCTACATGGACGAGGCCGCCCAGAAGGCCTACGCCGCCTACGAGGCCCGCATGCGCGCCGCCAACGCGGTCGACTTCGAGGACCTCATCTGGCGCGTGGTGGGCATCTTGGAGTCCAAAGACGGCCTGGACGCAGCCGGCAATCCGACCCCCGCGCGCGAGGCCCGCGAGGCGCTCTTGCGCCGCTTTTCGCACGTGCTCGTGGACGAGTTCCAAGACACGAACGGCACGCAGTACCGCATGCTGAAAGCCCTGGCCGGGCGCACGCGCAACCTGTGCGTGGTCGGCGACGACGACCAGTCCATCTACCGCTGGCGCGGCGCCGACGTGCGCAACATCCGGAACTTCCGCCGCGACTGGCCGGACGCCGAGGTGGTGAAGCTCGAGCAGAACTACCGCTCCACCCGCAACGTGGTGCGCGCGGCCCTCGCCGTCATCGCGCCTTCGCCCACGCGAGAGCCGAAGGAGCTCTTCACCGAGAACGAAGACGGCGGCCCGGTGCACGTGGTCGAGTGCGCGAGCGAGCGCGACGAAGCCGCGTACGTGGTGAGGCTCGTCAAAGATGCGGTGGCGAGCGGCGTCGATCCCAAGGAAATCGCCGTCTTCTATCGCGTGCACGCGCAGTCGCGTGTGCTCGAAGAAGCGATGCGCGCGAGCAACGTGCCCTACCAGGTGGTGGGCGGCATGAAGTTCTACGAGCGCGCCGAGGTGAAAGACGCGCTCTCGTACCTGCGCGTGCTCACGAACCCCGCGAGCGACGTGGACCTCTTGCGGGTCATCAAC
Organism: Polyangiaceae bacterium; assembly: GCA_965225775.1. GTDB lineage: Bacteria > Myxococcota_A > Polyangia > Polyangiales > Polyangiaceae > JAAFHV01. Next base: position 4,888,735 of record OZ245328.1, read on the forward strand.
GTGCCCGCGCGCGGCATCGGCAAGACCACGCTCGATCGCCTGGTGGACCTCGCCACCAAGCTCGAGTGCTCCGTGTTCGAGGCCATCGGACGCCTCGACGAAGCCCCGGACATCGCGCCCACCGCGCGCAGGCGCCTCGGTCAGGTGCGCGAGCTCTTGCTCGGGTTGGCCGAGCTCGCAAAGAACGCCGCGCCGGCCGACGTGCTGCGCGACGTCTTGGGCAAGACCGGCTACCGCGCGGCGCTCACCGCCGAAGACAGCGCCGAGTCGGACTCGCGCCTCGAGAACTTGGCCGAGCTCGAGGGCTCGCTCGAAGACTACGCGGCCGAGTGCGAAGCGCGTGGTGAGTCTCCCAGCGTGGACGGCTTCCTCGAGCGCGTGTCGCTCAACTCCGATCTCGACGGCATGGAAGCGGGCGGCCGCGCCACGCTCATGACCATCCACAGCGCCAAGGGCCTCGAGTTCGACGTGGTCCTGCTCACCGGCATGGAAGAAGACATGTTCCCCTACAAGGGCATGGACATGCGCGGCGACGAAGAGCTCGACGAAGAGCGCCGCCTCGCCTACGTGGCCCTCACGCGCGCCAAACAGACGCTCGTGCTCACTTACGCGAAGATGCGCCAGATCTTCGGCACGACCCGCATGGGAGCGCCGAGCCGCTTCCTGCGCGACCTCCCGCGAGACGTGGTGCAAGTGAGCGCTACGTCGGCCGCCAAGAGCTCCGAGGCCATGCGCTACGTGGACGATCCAGGTCGCGCGCGCGCGATCGGCCGCGCCGCCGAGGGCTTCCGTCACCCGCAGGCCTCGAGCGGCATGCGCGGCATGTCTGCCCCCGCGCCTGCGTCACGCGCGCCCGCACCGCCTCCGGTCGCGCCCGGTGAGCGTTACGTCGACCGCGACGAAGCGCACGCCTCCTACGACGACACGGGCGCCGGGTTCCGTCGCGGCGCGCGCGTGGTGCACAAGAAGTTCGGCGAGGGCAAAGTGGTGGAGCTGCTCGAGCTGGCCGAGCCCGCGGTGATCGCCTTCTTCCCCGGCTGGGGCGAGATGAAGGTCCTCGCCCGCTTCCTCACGCTGCGCTGAGACGAGCCTCGCGCGCAGAATCGCTCGGTTTTCCGGGGATTTCGCCTTCCCTGGACGCGCGGTGCTCGGCTGAACGGATCCTGAGCGGAGCCACTCGTTCCTCGTCTTCGTCGTGCGCCCACGCTACCTTTCGGGCATGCGAAATGTGGTCTTGGCGGGGGCTTTCTTGGCGGGGATCTTTGCGGCGGCGGCCTGCGTGGGCGACGACCCGGTCGACGTGGGCGGCAGCGACGCCGGCACGTCCACGAACGACGGCTCGACGCAGCCCTCGGGTGACGCCCAGACCGACACCAGCGTCGCCCAAGACAGCTCGACCGACGGCGCGCTCCCTCCGCCTGCGACCCTCAAGGCCGTGAGCGTGACCACCGGCAGCACGCACTCGTGCGCCTTGCTCGTGAACGGCGACGTGGTCTGCTGGGGCAGCAACGGCAATGGCGAGCTCGGCACCACGCCAGGCGCCCTGCCCTCGTCTTCGGTGCCGGTGCGCGTGCCGCTCTCCGCCAAAGCCAAGTCGGTCTCGGCGGGCGACAAGTTCACCTGCGCCGTGCTCGACACCAAGAAGGTGGCCTGTTGGGGCAACAACGACAATGCCCAGCTCGGCCGCAGCCCGTTTTCTCCGGTGGGTGACGTCCGCGAGCTGGTCGCGCCTCCCACCGACTCCCGTGGCACCTGGGATCCGCTCAGCGTCAGCTCGGGCGGCGCGCACGCCTGCGTGACCTCGGTGGGCGGCCCGAGCGCGCTGGTCGGCAAAGACATCAATTATTCGTGGTGCTGGGGCAAGAACCTCTTCCGCCAGCTCGAGCGCACCTCCAATGGCTTCCCGAGCCCGACTCCGCTGCTCGCCACCTCGGACGGCAAAGACACGGACACCAATCCGCAATACATCGACCGCGTGGTAGCCGGCGCCGAGTTCACCTGCGCCGAGGCCTTCGTGCCGGTGCCGTCCGGCGTGTTCTTCCGCGTTCCTTTGTGCTGGGGCGCGACCGGCAGCAATCAAATCGGCAAGCCTTTGGCGGCCGGCTCGCCCTTGGGGGCGCCGAGCTTCGGCACGGACAACTTCCTCACCAATCCGCGCCTCTTGTCCCTCGGCGCCGAGCACGCCTGCGTCGTCGCCGCCAATCCGGCCGGCGGTGAGGCGGTCTATTGTTGGGGCCGCGGCACGAAGGGCGCCATCGGCAGCACCACCACCACGGCCGCCGACGGCAAAGCGGTGCGCCTGGGCACGGTCGACGCCTCGAAGGTGACGCTCATGGCGGCCGGCGGCGACACCACCTGCCTCGTGGTGAGCGGAACCTTGCGCTGCATGGGCTCCAACGGCTCGGGCCAGCTCGGCAACGGCACGCTGGACACCAATGCTCACACGGACTTCACCACGGTGGAGCTCCCGCCCACGGTGAGCCAACTCGCCGTCGGCAGCGAGCACGCCTGCGCGGTCCTCGGCGGCGCCGCCGGCACCCCGGGCGAGGTGCGCTGCTGGGGCTCGAACCGCTCGGGCCAGCTCGGCGACGGGCTCGACCTGAACGCCGGTTATGCAGGCCCGACCGAGCAGAAGTACGTGAGGACCAAGCCGGTCACGGTGCTGGCGGGGAAGTGACCTGAGCGCGGTCGAGAGCGCGGCGACGTCACGTTCTATTGCGGCGCTTTGGTGTCGCAGAGCGTGACGTCGACGATGTCGTAGGTCATGGAGAGGTCTTCGCGCGCGGGGTCTTGCCCCACGAAGACCTCGACCGGCCTATCCGCACGGAACGGCTCGGGGGAATTGCAGCAGCAGCTCACCCCCTTCAGGTAGCCGAGTTTGCTCTCTTTCACGCGGGGGACGAGCGTGTAGCGGACCAGCTCGCCGGTGGTCTTCCGGGCATACGCTCCGTAGGGCGCACGGGTGAGCACCAGGTCTCGACCATCGTCTGTGAGCTTCACCGTCAGTTGGGGCGCGCGCAGCATCACGAGCGCACAGGCGGCCGCGTAGGTGGTCGTCGCTTTGCGGGAGCCGACCTCGACCTCGACGAGCTCGGCCTGACGCTCCTTGGCGTCGCAATCCTGGACGCCGAGGATGCGAAAGGTGCTCGTAGGCGATGGGACGGGCCGATATCCCCGGGCGAAGAACGTTCGCTCGGCCTGGGAGACGGACGCTTCGTTGAAGGCCTTGGCTTGCGCGACCAGCGCGGCGTTGTCGGCTGCGCAGGCGGTCGAGGCGAGAGCTGAAAGAGCGAGGATGAGGCGCACCGCGGGAGGGTGGCACGTGGGCCAAGGGGAGGCTACGCGGGTTTCGGGGGCCGGGGCGGAGCGCGAGGCATTGGGCCGCCTCGTCACCGAGCACCAACGGAGCCCCAGCGGAGCCGTCCCCGCCCTCCCGAGCACGGCTGGCGCTCCGACTGCCGGGGTACCCACCATCCCGAGCACCGCCGGCGCCTCCAGCGGTGGGGTACCCACCGTTTCGAGCGCGGCTGGCGCTCCAACTGCCGGGGTACCCACCGTTTCGAGCACGGCTGGCGCTCAAACTGGTGGGGTACCCACCTGTTCCGAGCACGGCTGGCGCTCAAACTGGTGGGGTACCCACCATCTGGAGCACCAGCGGCGCTCGAAACGGTGCCCTACCCACCATCCGGAGCACGGCCGGTGCTCAAAGTGGTGGGGGGGGTACCATCTTGAGCACGGCTGGTGCTGCAACTATTCGAAACCAGGTCGGGCGGAGAATGCGCGTTCCGTTGAGGATGGAACGACCACGGCGGAAAATCGACCGACCCGGTGGCGACCGGGGCCGGACGTGATTTCGCACACTTGGCGCCAACGTCGGTCGGCTCGCGCCCCTACGATCGACGCAGAAAAGGGCCCCTCCCGAACGGGAGAGACCCTTCATTTCGCTTCGATTCCGGTGAGTTACCCGGCACGCCGTCCGCCGCCTAGGAGCGCTGGAGGAGCCCGGGGATCACCCAAGCGCCTGAGGTAACCGCCCGTGCGCCGGTGTGGTCAGTTGTTGGAGCCGCCGGTCTTGTCGTCGGGGGTCTCGCCTTCCGAGTCTTCGGAGGAGCCGCCGCCGCTGCGACCCTTGATGGAGGCCATGGCGGTGCGGAGGGCTTCGAACTCGGCCTTCACGTCTTCCTTGTCGCGGAAGATGAACTCGGCGGTGGCGCGCACCTCGTTGTAGAGGCGCTGAATCTCGGTGAACGCCTTGGGCCGCATGGCCACGTAGAGGTTCTCGGTGGATTGGGAGGCGCGATACTGATCGCGGATCTGCTGGGCGAGCTCGACGGCCTCGGCCGCGTCGGTCTCGACGAAGTTCTTCTTGTCCGTGGAGAGCACGGCGTGATGTGCACCATACATGGCGGCCAGTCGAGACAGGTCCCGAGCCTGGTCGAGATAGCCCGAGCCCAGGCGAATGTCGGCAATCTCTTTCTCTGCCGGCTCATTGCCCTCGAGGTTGTACGAGGCGCACTTCAACATGCGTCGACGCACGAGGGTGGCGCGATCGACCACCAGCGCCTCGACCTTGAAGCCGGTCACCACGGCCTCTTCTTTGACGCTCTCCACCACCACGTGCTGCGCCGCTTCACACGCGAGCTCGAGGTGCTCGACCAAGCCTTTTTCGATGTATTTGGGCGCCAGCCCCACGAACAGCTCGAGGCGTCCGGGCTTACGAGCCCTGTCGACCAAGACGAGCCCGGCCGTCGCCGCGAGGTCGAGGTCGGCATTGAGCGTGACCACCTCGAGCGAGGTGAGCGTCAACCATCGGCCTTTGAGCTTATCGAACGCCGCCGCGCCGTTGGGAGTGGTCTCGCGCGCGGCTTCCTTCTTCTTTGCTGCCATGTCCCCTCCGTGGAATGCGAGGATTCAAACTTCCATGACGGGGCACTGTCAAGCGTGAATGGACTACGCTTTGTGCGAATGGTGAGAAGTGGCGGAAGGGCTTGGGAATTTCCGCGTGGGAGCGGGAAGGCTCGGGTCGAGAGTGGGGGATGCGATAAGGCGGGACCGGGGAGCGAGACGGACGATCGGGCCAGGAGCACCACTGCGCGTGCGGGAACGAGAGAGCGAAGTTCGCTGGGCGCCGCGGAGCCCCCCCCACGTGCGAGGAAACCAGTGTTTCGATCGCGCTCAAGCTCGCGTAACGACGGGTCTGCGCGTCGACGACGCCCGCCTTGTAGACCCACTGCGACGGTTCTCGGCGATGGTGCGTAGCGGTCGTCGGGGCTTGGACGTACGACGTCAGGCCCTTCCCCTCGCTCCACCCTTCCGATTGGGCTAGCCTGCTCCAATGACTCGTGTCCCCGCCCTCGCTTCGTTGTTTGTTGGCGTCGGCCTCGCCGCTGGAATCGCCTGCTCGGGAGCAAGCGAAGCTCCGGCACCCAGCCCCGAGGTGGAGGCGTCTGTGCCACCGCCCACGCCTACGAGCGACGCGGCGACGGTCGACGCAACTCTGCCTGCCGACGCCGCCCGTACTGACGGAGGCGTCCCCTACCCGGGCGACTGGAAGCAGGTGCCGGGTCTGCCTTCAACATGCGGAGCGAGAATTTCCACCACGCCCTCGCTGGCAATTGCCCCGTTCCCTTGGAGGCCTTGCGCTTCGGGTCGCCCATCATGCCAGCTTTTCATCGTCGACTGGGACGGGGGGATCTCGGACAATCGTCAGTTCAACGTCGCCTACGACTCGGTCTACGAGGACGCCCTCGGAGTCCACATCACCCACCGCCGTCAGAGCGGAATTCCGGTCAGCACGCTCGGCGTGACCCACCTCCTTCACGGCGCAGCGGAGACGGTTGCCTATAGCTACGACTCCGGAGTGGGAAGCTGCTCGTTAAGCAAGATGACCGCGGACTCAGAGGGCAGCGCGTTCACCATCGGCATACAGACGGCCTCGCGCTACGAAACCTGGGCTGCATGGTCCGGTCCGACAGATCGGTCGACCACGGAATCTTTGATGATCACGGATCAACTCGGAGGAAGCAACCTGGTGCAGCGCATGGGTCGCGCGCACGGCATGCTTGCCCTGGAGCAAACGAGCGCCGGTCTCGATATCTTTGCTTCGGCCTTTCGATTGTCCGACAAGACGCTCGTTCCCACCGGGGCGCCACCAAAGGCAACGAGTGAACACCCCGTACCGGTGCCCGGCGGATATTTCTATCTCGACACCAGCTCGTCGTTCGCCATCGGCTACGCGTCCACGTCCGAAGTAGTTCCCTTTACCACGGTCGCTCGACCGGAGGCTGGTCGGGACATTACCTGGTTCGGTGTCGACCGCGCCGCAGGCAATCAGCTGGTGTGGATTGAGCAAGACACGGTAAGCTCGACCATCTATGCCTCCCCGTTCACTACTTCCGCGGCTGGGCTCGTGCGAAGGCCGGTCGCGAAGCTGGCGAACTTTCAGGGGCTCGCCGTCGTGAACGCCGGGACTCTCATTACCGAGCTTGGCCCGGAAGCCCTCCGGATGATCCGCTTGTCCGACGGGCTCGGCTGGAACGTTGCACAAGAGCCGGGTAGGCCGATGCTGGATGGGCTGTGGGTGAATTCGACCTTCGTATGGGCATATGTAGCCAACCGGCTACCCGGACAACCAGGCTATCCCGTGAGGGGTGGTGCGGTTCGTATCGAGCGCGCAGGCCTAGGCGCTCCAACCATTCCCAGTGGACTTTGACGGGGCGATTCGCCGCGGAAACGCTTCTCGACTCCTTCTCGTTCGAGTGACCGCGATGACCCAAAGACCCATCCAATCGGAAAGCCCGGCTTTCGCCGACGGCCAGCCTCTCGCCTGGCGCCCCCTAACCGCGCCGCTCGCCTCGGCCGCGCTCCTCGTCCTCCTCGCTGTCCTCACCCCCGCGTGCTCCCCCTGCACCTCCTCGGCCACCGTGTACGCCGAGGTCGTGGTGACCGACTCGAAGAGCCTGAAGCCCTCGAAGAACGCCGAGGTGACCATCGACGGGCGGCCTTGCCTCTACGGTAGCTTCTTCCCGGACGCGTACGCCTGCCCCGCCACCGACGCCGAGGGCACCTTCGAGATCGTCGCCGTCTTGAACGGGCAACGTGCGGCGGCCAAGGTCGAGATGGCGGCGAGCGGGTGTGGCGGGCGATCGAAGGCCTACGAAGGCACGGTGAGGCTCAATCCATGAAGCAAGGCTGGCTCTCGGCACGTGTGCTCCCACGGCTTCCGCTCGTCGCGCTTGCGCTGATAGCTGCTTGGGCTTCCGCAGGCTGTTCTTCGCAATGCTTGGCGAACGAGCAGAGCGAGGTCCTCGTCAGGGTGTTCGAACGGTCGGGGCGCCTCTCCACGTCAGCGGTCGTCAGCGCTTCGGGAAATCGGTGCGGGCTGGACACGTACGAGCCCAATTCGAATCGCTACCGGTGCATCGTGGGCCCTGGCGACGACGTCGACATCGAAGCCTCCCTCGATGGACATACCGCATCGACCACAATCGAGGCCTCGCAGGCAACCTGCGCGGGTGAAGTCGCCCCGCTCACGTCCGTCGACCTCACGCCGTAGCGCCTCGTTCGATGGCCTCTAGACCTTCGTCTTGGCCTCACCACCACGTGGCGCTCCCGGCGCATCATGAGTCCACAACCTTTGTCGTAGCTTGGGAGTCGACCTTGGCCCGAGAAGCGCGGGACCGGTGGTCATGAGCCGGCATTGCCCTTGCTCCGTGCGGCGCTCATGAGCCGCCACCTCACCTTCCGTCACGGTTTCCTCGCACTCTCGCTCCTCCTCCTTGGCGCTGCAGCCTGTTCCTCGGGCGCGGCGACACCGCCCATTTCTCCCGAGTCGGACGCTGGACTCGTCCCGGATTCTGGGGCGATGGAGGCGGGCGATGCGGGAACGGAGACGCTTGGTGCGCCTATCGTCGCTCCTGCCGACCAATGGACCTGGGTGGACTTCCCCGAGTCCAGGTGCCTCAAGGGCAGTTCGACCGGAATCGGGATACGGCTCCGCCCCGGCAGCCGACGCCTGGTGCTCTACATGATGGGCGGGGGCGGTTGTTCGACCGCCGCGTGCTGGAGCGCAAAGCCTGGCGCGCAGAACCTCGACGGATACGCCAAGCCTGAATTCGATGGGGAAGTCCTGAAGACGAGCCTCGCCGTCTTCGACACGACCCCGGGCACGGCGAACCCGTTCGCCGACGCCAACATGGTCATGGTGCCCTATTGCACGGGCGACGCCCACACCGGTACGCAGACGGTCGAGCTCGACGTGGACGGCACCAAGAAGACCACGTACTTCTATGGCGCTCGCAACATGGAGGCCTTCCTCCGCAGGCTGGCGCCGACCTTCCCCGACCTCGATCGTGTGTTCTTCGTCGGGACGAGCGCCGGCGGTGCTGGTGTAAAGTACAATTACTCGCGTGTGAAGAAGGCGTTCGGCAAGCGCGTCGACAGCATCGTCGACAGCGCGCCGGGAATCGACACCCCTGCAGACCTCGTGAACGCTCGGGAGAAAGGGGCCATTTACGGCGCCGTCGTCCCGGGTTGCCCGACTTGCCAGGTCCCGAGCGACGTCTATGCGTACAACCGAAGCCTCGACCCGACCAGCCGCTATGCGTTCATCTCGTTCCGCTACGACGACACGACGAAGAACGACCTCACGCTCGGGCAGTTCTCGGCGGCGCTTCAGGACTACGTCAAGGAGCTCGACAAGGACCCCGAGGCCGGCGCCCTTATCGTCGACAACCCCATTACGGATCCGCTCCATGTGGTCCTTACCCGCCCTGCATTGACGTCGGTGCGCGCGGAGATCAACGCCTTCTTGAAAGAGGTCGCCGACGGCCCCTCGTTCCCGCCGTCGAAGCTCGTTCCCGTGCAGTGAACGCGTCTCGGCGCTCGAACCGGCCGACAATGACCGTCGATGGAACACGTCCGAGGTGGCCGCTCGCCCCGGACTCCCGCATTGGTTCCCATAGGCCACGAACAGCGCCGGCCCACACCCGCGCGTCGAAGCGCTTCGACGCCAAGCTGCCCACGCCGAGCTTCCACCACGACCGCGCCTCCGTTCATCTCGTGGCGAGTCGTGCGCGGAGTGGAGCGCCCGCGAGGTTTCCATGGCCGCCATGCCGGGGCCCGCTATCTTGGCCACAGGTGCGGCTCGCGAGGAGCCGCGTCCGGTGTCGACGACGGCCAACCGAGGAACCACGCGCTGCGCTCCCTGCCCTCACCTCCCGAACGCGTCAATCCGATGGGCCTTGCCCTGGCGCTCGTCGTCCTCCTGGGTTGTCGCGGCAAGGTGCACGAACGCCCGGTCGAGCGCGACGCGGCGCTTCCGGTCGTGCCGTCTGCCCTTGCCGCTCCCACGGCGCAGGCTCCCCGCACCGACGTGCCGCCCCCTTCGCAACGGTCGCCACGGTCGGGCGCGAGGGTGCACCTCGCGAGTCCGACGTTCACCGTCACGGGAGACGTGCCTTTCCTTCACCTCTGCCGCACGCGGGAATGCGAGTCCCCACTCCGCGTGCCGGCACTGGCGCGCGTCGCTCGACCGGAGAAGCCTTTGGCGGACGGACGCTGGTTCTGGCGGGTCCCTCTGCCCCAGGGTGGATTCACGCCTGCCTGGCCGTTCACCGTCGCGCCGCGGGAAGGCCGAGCCGCAAGCTCGCGTGACGTGGACCTCGACGGAGACGGGATAGACGAGCTCGTGCTCGACGCCGCCCTTCGCTGGGGCGGCACCCGTGAGATGGTCGCGCTGCCGCTCCGGATCTTCGACGCCCCCGAATCCCTCGCTCGCCGCGCACCACCGAAGCTCTCCAGCGTGTGGGCCGAGCCCGCCGGAGATGTCGACGGCGACGGTTACGCCGACCTGCTCCTCCACGACACGCCCCAACGCGTTCTGCGCGGTGGACCGCGAGTGGCAGCCTTCGCGAACGAGCGCTTCCTCGATTGTCCCCTCGCAGGGTGCGGGACGCCGGCGGGAGACCTCGACGGAGACGGAAAGGACGACTTTCTCGCCAAGACGGAGATTGTCTCCCTTAGGCAATCGCATCTCGTCTCGACCCCGACCGAGCTCCCGGTCGAGCTGCCTCTGCCATTCCCCGCCGGAGACGTCGACGGAGACGGGACGGGAGACCTCTTGGCCTTCTTTCCCAAGGAGAGCCAATGGCGAACCTACACCCACCCCTCGACCGCCGCGAGGTGTGACGGCACGCTCACCTTGCCCGCACCGTCCGACGTGAGCTTCGTGCCGGCCGCCGGCGACGTCGACGGAGACGGCCACCTCGACGCCATCGTCGCGAGTGTCTCACCGCCAACGGACGCCCTGGCCCACGCCGGAGCAGACCATGCGACTTCGCGCGTGAGGGTCATGGCCTATCTCGCGGGTGAAGGCGGCATCGTCTCGGAGCGCAGTCGTACGAGGGAGGCGAGCTGGAACCTCGAGGACGCCAGCGTCCACCGGATTTCCGTAGGTGACGCCGACGGGGACGGCTTCGCGGACGTTCTGGTCGTTCAAGAAGTTCCTCACGCGGGACGGGCGAGCCTGCTACGGGGAGGCAAAGACGCCCTCCGACTCGCCTGGTCGAGCCGCGCCGTCCCTGCCCACACGAGCCTCACGGGAGGGAAATTCCTGGGCGACGTGCAAGGCCATGGCGTTCAGGCCTTCGCGCTCGCGTGGTCGTACGACACGGGCTTCGGCGAGACCCTCGAGCTGCGCGATAGCGGCCACCGCGGCTTTGCCGCCCTTCACGAGACCTTCGACCTCGCCTCCAAGATGCCGGCAAGAAGCAATCCGGGCAACGCCGAATGAACGCGTAAAGGCAATCCAGAGGCGCCCCTCTCGCGACCGTGACGAACGAGACGGCGCGCCGGAGGCGTCGGGGCTGCGCCCGATGTCGTGAGCGCGAGGGATTGCCCGAGAGGTTTCGATGGCCGCGGCGAGGCTGCCCGCTATCTTCGCCGAGTCGGCATTCGTGGACCGGCCTGCCAAGACCCGATACCTTCGTCGATGGAGGCGCAGAGCGGTTTGCTTGCCTTCGTGAACCGGCAACCCCCATGACCCCTCCCGCCCCGCCACCGCGCGATAGACACGGCCCCTTCCGTGGTCCGCTGCTCGTCGGGGGCGGAGTACTCGCCGTTGTCTTCTTTGCGTATGGCATCCTCGGGGCGCTCTTTCCCTCCTACACAGCGTGCCCGGAAGGACGCCTTCCGCCCGTGTTCGTGTCGGGGCCTACGCCGGGCGGCGGCGCGGTAAGCCTCGGGCTATCGGCCGACGGGAGCTGCGCGGTCATGGCGGACGGCTCGGTTTGGTGTTGGGGTTGGGAGGGATTGCCGGGCTTCCTGGATGCACCCTACGGAGGAGCGCCACATCCCGTTCGACCAGCCGGCGAGTGGGCGGCCGTCTCGCTCGGCGAGCAGCTGCGCTGCCTGGTGCGCAAAGACGGTCATGCCGAGTGCGAGGGGCTACGCGTGACGCCGCAGCCTCCGCTCCTGCTCGAAGGCGTGCGAAAAGTCGTGCTCGGATCGTCCCATCATTGTTCGATTCGCCAAGACGGCACGCTCGCGTGTTGGGGTTCCAATGGCTCCGGGCAGCTCTTCGATGGGAGCACCACCGACCGCGCGACACCCGAGCTCGCACGGGAGGCGAAAGGCCCCGTACGAGACGTGGCCGTGGGGCTCACCTTCACCTGCGCGCTCGGAGTGGACGGCGCCGTGAGCTGCCGGGGCATTTCCTCCCGCGGCAAGATGGATCCCCCGAGCGACCTGCCACCCGTCGCCGAGCTCGCGGCCGGATCGAATCACGCGTGTGCACGCACGGTGGCGGGTGCCGTCATTTGTTGGGGCGAGAGCGTGCATGGTGAGCTGGGGACCACCGATGCGTCGGCCCGCTCGCTCGTGACGTTCCCACAACCTGCGCAGGAGATAGCAGCCAGTGGCACGCGCACCTGCGCACGGCTCGCCAATCGCGAGGTCTGGTGCTGGGGCGAGAGCGGAGACGACGCCGCGGAGACCGAAGGCGCCTCTCGGAAAGCGTCTCGTCCCCTTCTCGTGGCGCAAGGAGCGAGCCGAATCGCCCTCTCGCCTTCGCACGGCTGCCTGGTGGGCGAAGGCGGCAGGGTACGATGCTGGGGGCAAAACCGAAAAAAGCAGGTTTCGCTCCATTTGCCGCCCTATCCCTCCGGCCTCGACTCCAATCGATGCGCGTCGTGGTCGGAGGCGTCGACGAGCGAAGGCGACCCGGTCTTCTGGACCGAAGGCGCTACCCGAGGCGATCCAGAACCCTCGCTAGGTCGCCGCCTATCGCGCTGGTTGTACTAAGTTTAGTAGCAACCCGGCTTCCTGTCGCGCAGCGCGGTGTGCATCGAAGCCGAGCCGACCGAGGTCCCGACGAGCGGTCCCTGTCGTGAGCGCGAGGGATTGCCCGAGAGGTTTCGATGGCCGCGGCGAGGCTGCCCGCTATCTTCGCCAAACGCGAGGCACGCGGGAAAGCGACCTCGCCGGCACGAACGATCTGGGAGGACACGGGATGGGCAGCGCTCACCGAAGGTGGCAATTAACCGATGCATTCGGTCAGAGGTGGTGCATCCAAACGGGAGCCCGCCCTTCCGGCATCCCCTCCGGACCGGGAGCCATCGAGGGTCTCTTGTCGGCCGCCTTCTCCTCCTGGGGCCCGAGCTCCGCCCCTTGCCGCTCCGCGCTCTTGTCCATTTACGAGGCCATCGAGGGCCCATTCGCCCTGGACGACCTCCGACGCGACGTCTCCCGCCACGAAGGCGCCGAAGGCGAGCGCCACGCCCGCGAGCTCCTGCGTTCGGCCCTGACCTGGGCCCAATCGTCCGGCAGACTCCACATCACGAGAGAGACCCCACCTCCCGTCCCCGAACCCCACGAAGCCCCCATTCCCCCGCGCCCGACCCCGAAGGAGGAGCCGCGAGTCGACGACGACCTCAGCCTCGACGTGGAGCTCTTCGATGCCTTCGGTCGGCCGATTCCCGGCCATTGCGAGCTCGAAGTCCCACGTGGCTCGAAGGCCCTCTCGTTGTCGTTCGACGCGAAGGGGCTCGTGTCGCATCGCACCGACGAACCAAGTCCGTGCGCACTCCGGCTCTTTCGTGCGAAGAGCGGGCTCGAACGCGAGGCGCCCTCCCTACCGCCTCGGCTCGTCCCTGGAGCGCGTGGCCTCCGAGCCGAAGACTTCGGGAGTACGTTCCCTGCAAACGCTCGGCGCACCCCGTACGTGTTCCAGCTCGAGCGACGTCGATTGGCCGTTCTCGAGCTCGAGCACTTCTTCCCCGAAGGCGCGCTCCTCATGCCTGGCCTGGCCCCTTCGAAGCTCCGAGAGAAGGCTCCCCGAGTGCTCGGTATCGCGGCATTGACGGCCGCGCACGAGCTCTCGCGCCATCACCCGCTCCTCATCGTCGGTCATCACGGTTCGCTCTCGACCGAGCGCGCACGAGGTGTCGCCCACTTGCTCGGGGGGGAGCGCGACGCATGGGTGAGCCTCGCCATGCGCCTCGGCACGGAGCCAGAGCGAAGTGCCCTCCGCGATTGGGCTACCCGACCGCTCCCCGAGAAGGGCACCTCGTGGACCGTGGACGACTGGGGAGCCGTGTTCGATCTCCTTCGGGAAACCCTCGTTCGGGGGCGCGCTCGCCCCTCCGCGCCGCTCCGTCACAAGCTCGTGGTGCGCGAGCCGAAGGACGAGCAAGAGTCCATCTACCCCTACAAGATGGCCGAAATCACCTTCGGGAAAGGACAAGGCGCGCGCTCCCGCGAGCTCGAGGAGCACAATCCTCATCTTTGCAAAGGTCCTGGGACATGGCGAGACATCGTCACCGGGGATGCCATCGTGATGCCCGACACCTGGCCACCGGAGCCGTTGATCTCGCGCGGTTTCCACGTATTGCCCATCGCCATCGATCCGCCGACCACGGAGACCGCACCTCCACCGTCTCGCCTGGAAGCCATTGGCGCAGGCCAGCGTCATCTCCTTCACCCCTTCGCGGACTCTTCACAACGACGCGGCGAAGAACGACACGTCGAAGTGTTCCTGGCGGACGAAGCCGGAGCCAAAACCTGCACTCACGACGGCCCCTGCGACACGAGCACGTGCTCCGCGTACGACCCCGTTGCCACGGAGCTGTCGTACACCTCGCTCGCTACGACGCTGGCCGGACGCATTCGGTGGTGCACACGCCACCGACCGACCAACGTCCCCGTTCATGAGATCACGCTCGACGTCTTCTCGGCCTCGGGCGAAAGGCGTCTCCGCGTGCCGTACTCCTCCGGTGCGCCGATGCCGGACGGTGGGAGAGCTTTCGACGTGGAGGCGCTCGACCTCGGAGACGAAGCCTACGTCCAGCTCCACCGCGGCAAGCTGGCGCTCGAGCTCCCGACCCGAGTGTGCGTAACCCATATCGCATCCACGTCGGAAGGGGCTATCTTCCACGAACGAGAGGTTCGCTCATGAAGCTCATTCTCGACCTCTCCGCGGCGATCAGCTCGGGAGAGCTCGCACCCAAAGACGCCTGTGACTTCAAACTGGTCCTCTGGAACAGTGAAACCGGCGACACCCAGGAGCTCGTCGTACGATGGCCAGGGTCGACGCAGTCCATCGTTCTCGAGGCGTCGATGGATACCGTGCTCGTCTATGGCAACGTGCTCATGCAGCCGAAGCAGGGCAGCCAGGACAAAGCCTCGCAGGACAAATTCTGGCCTTGTGAGCGACCGCTCATCCTCCGGCCCGACGACGAGGGTTGGAAGACGCTCGACCAACCCACCCACTTCGCGCCTCTCGCGGCCCTGGTCGATCCCAGCAAGGTCGCCCGGTACCACGTTCGACTGCTGCTCTCCCGCTGCCGCATCGTCACCCATGAAGTGCTGCGTCGGATCACGACCCGTCCGCTGGTGTCCACGACCACCGATCCCCTCCTTCCCGACGGGATTCTCCCGAACCGCGCCCACGTCTCGCCGAATGCTGACGGTGTGACGAGCCTGGACTTCTCCCGCAAGACGACCATCGTTCCCCTGGCGGCGACAACCGCCCTGGACGAGGACGAATATCCGGACCTATGCGGAGCCCCTCCGACCTTTCCCCTCGTGACGCCCGCCATTCTCGACCCGACCGCCACGGTGCTCGAACGAGCTCAAGCGAGCTATCCGGCTTCTCTATCGGTGGCGGCGCAGATGACGTTCATGGACCAACCGGCGCTGGTCGGCGCGACCTTTCCCGCAGAGCTCCTCGAGAACTACCCGACCAGCGACGAAGCGGAGACAGGCGAGCTCGGCCCCCTTCACCTTCACCTGGCGTGGAACACCATCGGCTTTTGGAGTGGATTCCCCCACTACCCGCTCAGCACGGAACCCCCGAAAAACTGGGGCTTCGACTACCTCCGCAACAACCTTCATCTGTTGATGGACTCACCGCCTCATCCTCTACGTTTTCCCGAAGGGAAAAACCTTCCGCTCCACGGAGACCGCACCGATCCGCTCCTCTTCCACAGGACCGTCCGCGCTGGACGCGGCTATGCCCATCAGGCAATGGCTGCCGGTAAAAAATGCGCTCTCGTGGTGCCGGTCGTCGGGACGAGCGCCCCGACCAATGCGGACGATCTGTTCGACGCCGACAACCTCGAGCTGATGGCGAAGGAGCTCCAGTGGGCAATCTATCGTGCCCGCGGACAGCACGGGCCACTTCGGCCCCTGGGAAACCTCTCCATCTCGACGTTCAGCGGGGGAGTCGAGGCCGCCCTTCGCTTCCTGAACTGGGCGCTCATGAAGAGCAAAGGCGAGGCCATGGAAGAAGAGGCGGAGGAAACCGAAGGCAAGGCGCTCCGTCCCAATCCGTCCATCGCCAAGAAGCTCCGAGAGATCTACATTTTCGACCCGCCGAGCGTAGGCTCGTTGACGATCAATACGCTAAACCGTGCCGTTCGCTGGCGCGCCGAAGACCCGCGCCGAGTGCTGCGCCTGTACACGCAAGCCCAATTCCCGACGAAGCTCCTTCAGGCCTTGCTCGGCACGACGAAGCCGGTCGGCCCCGGAGTGCACCACAGTGACGACGGCCGAGTAACGGTCGCTCATATCGAAGGCGCCGTCTTCGACGCCTCGCGAGCGGCCGCCATTCCTCAACCCGCCGTGCCTCCGGGCACGGCGCCCCGTAGCGTCGCGAAGACGCTCGCGAACTATGAATACGAGGTGGGCTTCCACCAGTATCACCAACTGTTCCCCGACCTTTTTCTCGTCGACGCGCTTCGTAGAAGCCGGTTCACCGAGGAGCCCTGATCCGATGCCTATTCTCCAATCCTCGACCAGGCCCATCTTCGCCGTCGTGGCGGCGGCCGTAGGCTGCTCACCCTCGGCCGAGGCCGTGCGTCGTCCTGCCGTGCCGCCATCGAATCAGGCCACGGCGAACGCGTCGACCGTCCCGAAGAAGCCGGGGGTGCGCCCCCTTCACGTGGTCTCGTTGGAGATGACGGAAGACGCCTCCAAAGGCTTCGCCATTCGAAACACCAAGTGGATGGCCGCGAAACCTTTAAGTCTCTCCGACTACGTGGCGGGACGATGACGTCGCAGACGAGTCTTTCTCACAAAGCCTTCATAGCGCTCTTGTTCGTGGGGCTCGGTTTGGCTTGCGTGGCGACCATGGTGGTCATGATGACAGGGATTGGCTCGAATCGATGCCCGAACATCCCACGCGACGAAGAGCTCTACCAACGCCGGGCAAAGCCTCCCTTGGGTGGAGTCGTGGCCTTGTCTCTCGCGGAAGATGCGAGCTGCGCCACCATGCGCGACGGCACGACCACCTGTTGGGGTCGTGTCGCGCCCGTGTTCACCGAAGGCCAGGTGTCTCACAAGGGTCGGCCTCGCGCACGCCGGGTGAACGTTCCATGCGGCGGCGCGACGTGCGAAGGGAGCACGCTTTCGCTCGGAGAAGACGGCTATTGCGCGCGCTCACGCGAGGGCAAGCTCGTCTGTGCTCCGAGGGGCGCGGGCGCTGCGTTTCCGCGCGCCGAGCTCGACCACGTCTCTTCGGTGGCCATGGGCGCACACGGGGCGTGTGCCCTGCGCGAGGGGAGCCTCTGGTGTTTTGCGAGCGTGGGGGCAACGCCTTCCCCCTTCACCCCAATCCCCACCCGCATCGAGGGCGCCCCTTCCGACCTCGACCGCCTGACCTTCGGCGGCGACCGAATCTGCGTGCTCACGCGCGCGGGCGTCGTCGCGTGCGCAGCAACCGAAGGCATCGCCCCAGGAGCCTTGGTCTTTCGGACGCTCGAACTGGGCAGCGTGGCCGTGAGCGTGAGCGCGGGAAGTCGTCACGCCTGCGCCGTCACTCTCGAGGGGCGCGTCCGCTGTTGGGGCACGAACGAGCACGGCGAGCTGGGGCTCGGCCCGAGAGACGCGGGCGTAGCCGCCGACGTGAGCGAGTCGCCCGACCCGCGCGACGTCCAGCGACTGCCCGAGCTCGCCATGCAAGTGGTCGCCGAAGGCTCGAGGACCTGCGCGATGAGCAATGCGGGACATGTGTTCTGCTGGGGCAATCTCGCCGAATGCGGACCCCGATGCCAGGACAGGAGCCCCCACCCCCAGCGCGTGCCGGTCCAAGTCCCCGGGCTCGAAGACGTGGTCGAGCTGAGCCTCGGCCGCGACCACGGTTGCGCACGAAAGCGTGACGGCGACGTCGCCTGCTGGGGCGACAATCGCCACCACCAAGTCTCGGCCTTCATCCCCTTCGACGACCAAGGAATGAACCCCGACTACTGCGACGTCTCCCGCCGCCTCGACCTCCCCGGCTCGGACTACCCGGTCGACGTGAGGTGGTGAGGTGAGCACATGACCTCCGGCCGCCAATCGCGCTCTCGAGCTCAAATGCTCGAGAGCAACCCCCACTCGCCCCATCTCGTCGACGCGCTTCGTAGAAGCCGGTTCACCGAGGAGCCCTGATCCGATGCCTATTCTCCAATCCTCGACCTGGCCCATCTTCGCCGTCGTGGCGGCGGCCGCAGGCTGCTCACCCTCTGCCGAGGCCGTGCGTCGTCCTGCCGTGCCGCCATCGAATCAGGCCACGGCGAACGCGTCGACCGTCCCGAAGAAGCCGGGGGTGCGCCCCCTTCACGTGGTCTCGTTGGAGATGACGGAAGACGTCTTGTGCGCGATTCGTGTGGACGGGCGCGTGGCCTGCCAAGAGGGCAACGTCTTCGTGCTCGTGCCGAACATCGAGAAGGCGCGAAAGGTCGTCTCCACAAATCCCCTCTGCGCCATCGTGGAAGATGGCTCGACCTCGTGCGCGGACGGAATGAAGCGACCTGCACCGCCCACTCTACCCACTCTACCCACTCCGCCTGCGCCGCTGCGCAAGACCAAGCTCTGCCCGGCGCCCACCTTGCTCGAGGATACCGTCTGCCTCCGGGCCGATGGGAGCCCGCTCGGAAAGGTGGTCGAGTCCGCCAAAGATTGCGCGCTGACCGACACGGGCGAGGTTTTGTGTTGGGGAAACAACCTGGAGGGCGGATTGGCCGACGGGACCCACATGCCGCGCCTTACGCCCACGCCGGTCACGGGGCTCGGCCCGACGCGGCATCTCGTCGAGTGGGAGTCCGCCACCTGCGCCGTGCTGGTCGAGGGCTCGGTTCGGTGTTGGGGTCCCTTGCCCTTCGAGGTCGATGGCAAGGTCGCTCAGGCTCGGGTCATCGAAGGCGTGCAGGGCTCACCCCACGTTTCACGGCCGGTGCCCGTTCCTGGGGCACCCCAAGGTCTGCGTGAATTCTACGATCCCGAATGCACGTTGTCGCTCGCAGGGAGTGCCCGTTGCCGAGCTCTCGCGACCGACCGCGCCGTCAAGCTGGTTCTCTTGGACGACCATTGGCCGTGCGCCATCCTCGCCGACGCCACCGCGGTTTGTGCAGTGGGGGACGAGCCCAACCCTCGCAAGAACGCGACGCCTCGATTGACGGGGACGCTCTACGAACGCCTCACGGACGGGGAGAACGGACAATGATCGCTCGGACCAACCCATGGGGCGGACTTTCCTCGCCCCTCGCGCTCGCACTGCTGCTCACCCAGGTGTACGCGTGCCGTACCCCCGACCCCGCACCGAACGCTCGCTCCGCGACCCCGGCCGCTCCCCCACCGAGCGCACGACGCGTGAGCACGTCTCCAGAGGCGTTGCCGGCACCGCCGCTCGTCACCACGAGCAAAAAGCCCGCCCTGAAGCCTCGGCTTCCCGTGCCGCGGCGCGAGCCGTTGCCCTCGACGGCGCACGCGCCGTTGCCCGCGACGCGACAGGCGCCGCTCGTCCCGCAGGCACCGATTGCAGAGGCGCCCACGACGTCACAGGACCTCCCCGTTCCTCCTTTGCCGACTCTGCCCGAGGACCCTCCCAAGAAGCTACGCCCCCTCGTCGCGAAGAGCCTGTCTTCGGCCCGGACGGGCGCCATGGACCTCTGCGCCGTTCTCGCCGACGGACGCGTGGCCTGCGGCGGCGCAGAGCGAGGAGATGCACCTTCGCTCAAGGTGGTCAAAGGCCTCAAGAACGCCGAGTCGGTCGAGGTGGGAGGTAGCCTGACCTGCGCCGTGCTCCGAGGAGGCGGCACTCGCTGCTGGTCCGGGGAAGAAGGAGAAATGGAAGCAGGATCGGCAACGGACGGTCCCCCCAAAGCAGGCGTGAAGAAGCTCTCGTTCGACGGCGCCTCGGCTTGCGCGCTCATGCTCGACGGGCGAGTCCTTTGCTGGGGAACGAAGCTCGCGCCCGACGACTCCGACTTCGACGACCCGGACAAACCGGATCAGCCCGACCAGCCCGAGCGGCCCGAGCAGCCCGAAGAGGACACCTCCCGCCCGAGGGCCGTTCGAGGCCTCGGCCATGTCGTCGATCTCCATGTGCGTTACCCCTATGCATGCGCGCTCCGGGACACAGGGGATGTGTACTGTTGGGGCAAGAACCCGCTCGGAGAGCTCGGCGCCGGGACGAACCAGCCTCACCGGGGATTGGTGCGGGTGGTCGGCATTCAATCGGCGGTCTCCCTTTCGGGGGCCGATGGGTTCACCTGCGTCACGCTGCGAGACGGCACGGCGCGATGCTGGGGGTGTTTGAGCTTCTGGACAGCGACGACGAAAGCCGAACCGGTTCCGCATTCGGCCAAGCCGGCCTCGCCCATCGACGACATCCGCGATCTTCGCCTCTTCGGCGACCTCGACCGCTACCTCACGCGCGACGACGTGGCGACGACCAAAGGCTTCGTCATCCGAAACACCAAGTGGATGGCCGCGAACGGAACCTGGGGCCTCCTGAACGACGGAAAGGTTTGGCGCCTCGCCAACGCCGGCCCTCCCCTGCCCGAGTACGCCGACGAAGTCACGGGCGCCAATGCAGGCCGTGACGTCACGATTCCGAGATTCGTCCAGCTCGAGGAATGAAGTAGGATTGATTCCGCGCAGGGAGACGCAAATGCACTCGAGAGGAAAATCATCGAACTTCAGCCTTCTCGGATGCGCCCGTGAGCGGCGGCGTGTTCGATGGGCTCACGAGCAGCGTAACGGGCTGCGATGAGCCTGCCTTCCGACCCCGAGCGCCGTGGGGTAGTCCTGCTCTTCGGGGCGCTCGGCCTGCTTTGCCTGGCCATCGTCGCGCTGGCTTGGCGAATGTCTTCGCGGCGGAGCTCGGGCTTCGGCTGGTCGGGTTGCGAAGAGGTCGAGCCGCCACCCAAGATTGTCTCTCGCCCACCGCCGGGTGGCGGAGGGCGTCAGCTTGCCCTCGTCGGCAACACGAGCTGCGCCTTGATGCGTGACGGTTCCGTCTGGTGTTGGGGCGCTCCACCTCCCGGGTCGACCAAGCCTGCGTCGTATGTGTCGGGTACCGTTCGCCTGCTCGACCCCGCCAATAGGCGCGCCTTCTCTCTCGGTAAGGCAGGGCGGTGCGACGTACGCGAAGACGGACCTTCGCACTGCTCGACGAGCAGCGGCGAGACCTTCACGCTCGAGTCCCCCAAGAAGGTCGCCATCGGCGACGACCATGCCTGCGCCATCGTCGCCGACGGCTCTCTTCATTGCTGGGGTGACAACGCCTTCGCGCAGCTCTTCAAGACCGATCGAGAGTCGACCACCTCACCGGACGCTCGAGGTTCGGTCTCGGACGTACGGGATGTCGCCGTCGGACCTGGGTTCACGTGCGTCGTGCTCGGCCGCGGAGCCGTCGAATGCCGCGGCGTCGCGCAAGGAACGAAGACGAAAGAGGCGCTTTCGCGGATCTCGCTCGCCACGGCGACCGCCGCGGGGGACGCGCACGCCTGCATCGTGGCCGATGGTCGCGTCTCCTGCTGGGGCAAGAACGAGAACGGACAGCTCGGAGACGGCACCATCAACGAGAGCGAAATCCCCGTCGACGTGAAGCTGCCCGGCCGCGCCGTGCAGCTCGTAGCGTTCGCCGCACGCACCTGCGCCATCCTCGAGACGGGCACGCCGTATTGCTGGGGCGAGTCCGGCCAAGGGCCCCACGCTATCGAGACGCGCAAGGAGCAAGGCGCGCTCGCCGACGCGACCTCCATCGCCCTCGGAGCGAAGCACGCGTGCATCCTACGCCGAGACGGCAGAATCTCGTGCTGGGGAGACAACTCCCTGCACCAAGTCTCGAGCAAGGTCGAGCCAATCTGGAGCCAAGAACAGAGCTCGCACAACTGCTATCCCGTACACTGGAACGAGCCGTCGGCCGTCGGCGTGACCGACGTCTTCTGGGGTCCGCCGTAAAGGAGGGACGCCTCGATCCGAGGCCCGAGCGTGTCGTGAGCGGCAACCTCGCGCCGATGCGTTTCGGTGGCGGAAGCTCGAGCGGTCGGTAGAGTGTCGCTTTACGGACGGAGCCGCAGTGCACGGGCTCCTCATGAACCAATTTTACCCACGGCGCCGATTCGTTCGGGTAGGCTCGTGGGCGGGGTGGATGCCAATGACTCGTAGGCTTCGATTCGGTCATGTCGTGGCGCTCGTGGGGGCTTTGGGTGCCGTCGGTTGCGTGAGCTCGTCCGTGAAGCCCACACGTCCCGCAGCCCCGCCCATCCACGCCAAACGCGAGCCCGTCCGCATCGCCGAGGCTTCGGCGGTCGTCCTTCGCAAGGGCGCTCCGAAAGAGCAGGCCGCGAAGCGATGCCCGGCGCCCGACAAGAGCAACCGACCGGGATGTCCGGCCATCACGACCGATCTCGAGGCCGACGAGCGTGAGGCGTTCAAGGCCGTATCCGAGCAATTCGTCGAAGAGGCGCGCGGAGCCCTTCTCGCCAGGGCCGATCTCCGGTCACAGATCATCGGGGATGTGCGCGCCGCGCTCGTCGCGGAAGAGCAACGGGCCGCCAAGGCCACCCACCGAGCCGCTCGCACCGAAGACGAGCTCGAGCAACTACTGGAACGGTACGGAGCCTTCCCGAGCGAGCAAACGCCCGACGACGAGGAAAGCGAGCCGACGGAAGGCAAGCCGAAGGGCGTCGACCCGATTTTGCTCGCGGCCCGTGCCAAGAACAAGGCAGCCATCGCCGCGTACGAAGCGGCGGTAGCGCGCATTCAGGCCGAGATCGAACGCCTCGAGCGCTGCGGCGTGCCCAAGGCCAAATCGACCTACACCCCGCCGACAGACGAAGAGCTGGGTTTCTTCTATTTTTCTGGCCTCGAGAGCAACTCGCGCGCCTTGGTCGTGCGGCGTGGCTGCGAGTGGACAGGCGTTGCCGACACGGTCGAGCTCTGGTCAGCACGATCGCCGAACGGAAAGCCGCTTGTCTCGACTGTCGTAGACGTGGGATTGACCTTCTACCGAATCTACGAGCTCGACGGCGCTCAGTTGCGGAGCATCGTGCTCGACGAGCGGAGATTCACCGAAATCTCGCCCATCGTGATGGACGGGCGACTGGTCGCCTTCGACGGCATCGCCGACGACGGATCGGCCCGGTACGTGTGGGACGGCACGCAGTTCGTCCCCACCGAGCCTCCGAGCGGCCCCAAGCCTGCCCGCGAGGGTGCCGAGCTATGATGGCGCCCCACACCCCTTGTCCGCGCGGGCCAAACCAGCGCGTGAGCCCTTCGACGCGTTCTCTTCGACTGTTCTCCGTCATTTCCTCGGGGGTTTTCCAATGAAGTCTCGCCTCTTCGTGCTGCTCCGTCCTCGCTCGCCCTGGACACGGGTCTCCTTGCTCCTGCTCGGCGCACTCGGCCCGATGGCCAATGGCTGCAAGAAGTCGGCTCCAGAGGGACAATCCTCGTCGAGCGGGTCGACCAGCGCCTCGACCACGCCGTCCAGTGTGGCGAGCGTGACCGGCGCGAGCGCTCCCAGCGGCAGCACCGTTCAGGCAGACGCGAGCGTTGCCGTCAAGAGCTCCGCGCTCTGCACCGTCAAGGCCGGCCCGACCGTCATCGACCGCTACGTGCGCATCGAGGCTGGGCTCACCGTGGCCGAGCCCGCTCTTGCCACGGCGCCCGAGGCCACCGCCGACGCGGGGTCCATCGGAGATGCCTCGGCGTCGGAAGGGGCTGCTCCCGGAAAGCCAGCGGTGCTCGCGCTCGGTTATGCTCGAGCATTGGGGAAACCCGCCGTCGCCGTGGTCGGCGATGACGGTGTGGCCAAGGTTTTGTCCGTACCGTCTACCCTCACCGAGCTCGAGACCAAACCGCCGGCCGACGTGAGGCGCGTGGTTCGGCGGGTCGTGCCCCTCACGATGACGGCGACCTCGGCCGAGGCTGCGGTCGACTACGTGGACTTCGGCCCGAACAAGACCCGTAGCGTGCATTGTGGTCCCGCGAACGGCAAAGCGTGGGTCTCGACCAGCGGCCCGAGCCCGGCGCTCGGCGCAACGGAAGCTCAATCGGAGACGCTCGAGTGCGCGAGCGGTGCGAATGGCGGAGTCTCGGAGAGCAAGATCGCCATCGAGGGAGACGAGCTGATCGCGAGGTGGGTCGTCGACGGGAGCGTTCGCCTCGAAAAGCGCGTGAAGCTCGCAGGCAACGAGAAACAAATGGAACGCTACGCGTTCACCATGCTGGGGGCTTCGGTGCGCGGCGATACGTTCACGTCGAGGTACAACGGCAAGCTCGTTCGCAGCGACGAAGGCGACGCCTCGAAGTGGCTGGGCGCCTCGGTCTCCGGCATGGCGACCGACGGCGCGACCGTGGTCACGCTGCAGGGGAAACCGGAGGTCTTCTGGGGCGGCGGAGACAGCGACCGCTTCGAGAACGGCGCTCCCCAAAAAGAACCGCTCGGCCCCGCGAACCTCGAGACGCCAGACGGCCTGGAAGAGCGTTCGGCGCCGGCCATTGGAGGGCGTTACCTCGCCGTTCGGGAGAAGATCGCGGGCAAATACTCGGCCCGCATCGCGCGTCGAGGAGTCGGCTCGACGGCGTTCGTGGTCGAGCGACCGAACGTGACGCTGCACGCGGTGCAGGTGCACGAGCTCTCCGGGACCGACGTCTTCGTGGCCACGCTCTATTTGGATCCCAAGAACGGCGGCACCGTGGACGGCATGGTCCTCTCCTGTCCGTGATGGCTTGCGGATTGCGCACGAGCGAATCGTGATCCGACCGTAGGCGCGGCGCGCTCAGCGGACCGCGTAGACGTGGCCGTCTTCGGAGGGCACGAGCAGCGTTCCGTCCGAGAGCAGGGTGAGCGGCGCGTCCACGTCGCCGCCGGTGCGCAGATCGAAGATCAGCTCGCCATTGGTGGCGACGCCGTAGACGTGGTCGTCTTGCGCGCCGAAATAGAGGGTTCCGAGGGCGTCTTCCAATGGGCCGCCATGAATACCCAGCTCTTTGGCGCCCGTACCTTGAATGGGGAAGAGCCCCACGATCGCATCGCCGCGCAGGCGAACGAGCTTGGGGGCAGGGCCGTAGGTACCGACGATGGCATCTCCGTTGCGCGCGACGGAGAGCGGACCACGCACGTACCCGCCGACCGCCACTCGGCCGAGCACTCGCCCGTCGCGGGCGATGCGCACCACGTCTCCCCCGTCCGTGCCGACGACGACGACTCCGTCGTCGCCGACGGCCGGGGACCCGTCCACGTCCGACCCGAGCGACACCGCGAACACGAGCTCGCCGCTGTCCGCGGCGAGCCCGTACACGTGGTCGTCCTGCGCGCCCACGACCACGAGGTCACGCGAGCCCGCGTTGCCGACGCCATTCGCGTTGCCCGCGGGCACGAGCGCCGGCGAGGTGTACACCTTGCGCTTCGCCTCGAAGCGGTGCTTCACGTTGCCGCGCGCGTCGAGCCACACCACGCGTTTGCCCGCGCACACGACCACGTCGCCACCCGGCAAAATCAAGGGCGACGTGTCCACTTCGTCGCCCAGGTCGACGCGGTGTTTGACGTGCCCGTCGGGGCCGATGGCGAAGAGCTGCTTCGCGTCGCTGCCCACGTACACCGTGCCGTCCGCCGCCACCGCGGGCGACGCGTAGCTGCGCCCGCCGAGGTCGACTCGAAAGCGCTCGCGTCCGTCCCGCTCGAGCGCGACGAGCGCGCCCGCGCGCTCGCCGCGCCCGAGGGTACTCACGTACAAGGTCTTCTCGTCCGGCGACGTGGCGACTTGCGTCGCCACGGCGCCGCCCACGTCGGCCGCGAACAGCACGCGCGGTCCCGCGGGCACGTCGCCCGCGACTCCCGTGGCGACCCCCGCGGTGGCCGGGTCGCGGGCGGCGCCTTGCGCCGCCCGCGGCCCGACCGCGCGTGACCTGTGCGTGCGCCGCGTGTCCCCGTGTTGCATGCGCGGCGCGCCCTCGGCGGGCACCGCCGAGGGCAGCGCCGCGACCTCGGGCCCCACGAGCCGCGGCGACCCGGGTGGCGGCGTCGCCGGCATCGCCGGCGACGTCGCCAACACGGGCCCCGTGAACGCGGTGCGCGCGAGGTGCACGGGCTGCGGCGCGAGCGCGGGCGTCGCGGACGACACGGGCCCGCTCGCGGACGGCGCGAGTCCCCCCGCGTCGCCCGTGGGTGCGCGCAGGTCCGTGCAATCTGCACGGACCTGCGCGCCCGCGGGGGCCGACGCGGGCGTCGCGGACTCGGAGCGTGCGCGGAACGCGCGCGCTCCGAGGCTCGCGGCGACGAGGGACACGAGCACCGCGAGCGGGAGCGTGCGGAGCACGCTCCCGCCGCGCGTGCGGACGCGGCCACGCGCGACGCCCGCGGGCATCGAGGTCTCGCGCGCCGAGGCGAGCGCCGACGCGACACCGCGAGCGCCGGGTTTCCCGGGCTCGCGGTGGTCACGACGCTCGCGAGGGTTCACCGCTTGCCGCGGCGGTCTTCGCGGCGGGCGCTGCCCGACGCGGGCGGCGTCACGGAACCACGCGCCGAGCGCGGGGCCGCATCGGCCACGCGCTCCGCGGCGGCCTCGGCACACGGGGCTCCGAGCGCATGCGCGGCTTCGCCGGGCATGCGCCGCGCGAGCCACCCGATGAGCGTGAGGCCCGCGGTGCGCGTGCCTTCGGGCATGGCAGGCTCACGGAGGATGCGCGTAAGCTCGCCGATCAGGCGAGTGCGCGCGCATTCGTCCGGGGGCATGCCGGGGGCGCAGGGGCTCTCGCCGCGAAGCGCAGCCCACGCCTCCATGGTCATGGTGGCCGAAGTGGGCGCGGCCTCTTCGTCGACGCGCGTCTCTTCGACACGTGTCTCTTCGACGACGATGCGCGTCTGCTCGGCGACCACACGCGTAGACTCCACTCGATCCATCCTCGACTCCATACGAGACGGAGCGCGAACGCTCGTGGGCTTGCGCGCTTCTTCTTGAAACCCGGCTCCTGCGGGCCGCTCGCGCGAATGCGAATGCGACTGCGACTCACGACGCGTGGCCGCGCGCGGACGCGAAGACGAAGGCGGGGGCTCGGACCCTACACACTCGGGACGGTCGCTCTTGCGTTCCGTCTTGAGGGAAGACTCTCGCGTCAAACTCGAACCTTTCGACGTGGGTTTGAGAGAAGACATCGGGCCGGGGTGCCGAAGAAGATCGACGACAGTGTTGTCGAGGAACGCCTCGTCATAGGCCAAATTTTCTCGATTTCAAGCACGATGCATGCATCGCGTCGCAAAGCACCTCTCGTGCCACTTTTCCCGAGTGGTTTTCGTAGGGCAGGTCTGCAGGTGACCGGCGACGAAGCGTACTCCTCAGATGACCAACGAGCTGCACGTTCGTGGCGCGAATCGTCCGACCACTATCCTCATACGAACAGATTCGACCACGGACGGACGAAGCGCGCCCTTCGCCCTCGTTCCGTAGATTCAACGGGCTGCGAGCGAAGGGCGTCCTGCAGCGAAGCGATGGGACGCATGGAAATTCCCCTTCCTCTGCCCCGTGCTCCTGCACACGATGCGCGAGGATGGTGGGCGCATCACCGGCGTTGCCCTGGGCTTCAGCGATGTCGTGTTAGTTCCTGGAGATCCCCTTCGTTCTCGGATAGGTTCCTCCTCGGGATGTCCGGTATTCCGCCCGCACGCGACACCGATGCCGAGGACGTCTCCTGGGCTCTGCAGACTGCAGAAACCCAATGGAAGCGTAACGATCGCAAAGACGCGCTCGTGTGGCTCCGTCGCGCCGCCCAAGCGGCCGTGCAGGCCATGGACGACGACCGCGGCCTCGAGCTCGCCCACTGCGCCGCCGAGCTCGCCGAAGAGCTCGCCGCCGAAGCCAAAGCGCTCGAGGCGAAACCCCCGCTCGAGAGCCTGATCCCGGTCTCTCTCGGGGAGGTCGAGCTCGGCGACTCGACCGAAGTGCGACCCACCATGCCGCCGCTCTCCGTCGAAGACTCCGACGTGCAGAGCCTGCCGCCCTCCGCACCTCCCGAAGGTACGGCCCCCTCGCCCACCATCCCGCGCGCGCCGGGCGTGCCCGCCATCGGCAAACGCGACGTCGCCCCCAAGTCGAAGCGCTCGCCCAACATGCCGCTCCCCGCGGGTGTCCTGAGCCAAATCGGCCGCACGCAGATCGACGCGAAGAACGACGACGACGACGACACCGACGACACGGATCACGGCCTCGACGCGCGCTCCCCCGGCGACGACACCTCGATGGACGCGCCGACGCTCCCGCCGCTCGGGGGGAGTCGCTCGCGCGATGCCCTGAGCGAAGCCCCCGAGCTTGCCTCGGTCCCTCCGGACGACACCGCGCTTACCGAGCCCCCCTCGGCGAATCCGAACGCGAACGAGCGCGCGGGCGGGCGCCCCATTCCCGGCCTGCGCCCCATGCGGGCGCCCATGCCCACGCCCATCGCAGAGGTGCCTCGTTTCGTGCGCATGAAGGCGCGCACGCCCACGGCGCCGCCTCCGCGCGACGGCGATTTTCCCAGGGATCCGCGAGAAGAGCCGGTCGAGCACCACGTCGACCTGCCCACGCCCACGCCACCTCCCTCGGGCCGCTCCACCGCACCGCCCGATCCGCTCTACACGCCCGCGCCACTGCCCAACCTGGGCGACCACGACGACGACGACACCGACGTCGGTCACTCGGTGGGCATCCACGTGCAGATTCCCCAGGCTCTGCTGCGGCCTCCGCTCGAGAGCCAGACCGACCTTCTCACGCTCTCCGAGCCCGCGCCCCCGCCCGGCGAAAGCGCGATCAGCGATCATCATCTCACCGAGCCGGTCCCGCGCACCACGCCTCGTAAAGCCGAGCCGGTCACGCTGCAGTTCAAGCGTCCGGACATCCCAGAAGAGCTGAAGCGCGACCCCAAACCTGCGCCCAAAGATCCGCCCACGGTGGCGGTCATGCGGCCGGACCTCCCGAATCGCGCCAATCCCAACGTCGGCAATCCGAACCATCCGGGCTCGGGCGGCATGGGGCCGAACGATCCGCCCACCATCGCCGCGCGTCGACCGGACTTGCCCAAGGGCTACGCCCCGAAGACCGAGCCGGTCACGGTCTCGTTCAAGCGCCCCGATCCGGCTGCCATCGCCGCCGCCGAAGCCGAGCTGAAGGCGAAACAAGCCGCCAAAGCCGCTGCGAGCGCCGCCAGCACCCGCAACGCCAGCGCGACCAGCGAAGAGACCACCCGAGAAGAACCCGCGCTCACCGAGCCCGCCGAGCGAGCCTCGGAGGCGCGCGCGTCGCAGCCCGAGATCGACGAGACCAAGCCGTCCCGCGTCGAGCCCACCGCTCCCGCGCACTCACCTTCGGCCGATGCTCGACCGGAAAATCCCCGCCCCGGACCTCCGCGGCCCACCCCCGGGCAGAGCGTCCGTCCCGGACCACCGCGGCCCACGCCGTCCAGCGCGCCCGCTCGCCCCAAGCCCGCGGCTCCCGCCACCGCCAAGCCCGCGGCCACTCAACCGACTCGCGCCGCGACCCCTGCACCGCCCGTCGTCCGCATCGACGAGCGTGCCGAGCCCGAGAGCGAAGCGCGGCTTCCCGCGGCCGCACCGAGCGAGCCTTCGCTCCCCGAGGCCGCCGAAGACACGTCGCCTGCGCTCGTCGAGAGCACGGCGAAGACGCCCGCGCCCCCGGCCGTCTCCCCCGAGACGTTGCTCACGCCCGTGCCTCCTGCACCGGAGCCGGAGACGTCCCGTCCGACCACGCCGCCTCCTCCTCAGCCTCCTCCTCAGCCGGCGCCTCGCGAGCAGCAGATCACGCGCACCAACGAAGCGAACCTCCCGAACGAGTCGCTCACACTCGAGCCCGTCCGCGAGACGTTCGCGCGCACCGCCGAGCCCTCCACGCGACAGGTCGCCGCGCTCTCCGCGTCTCGCGCAGAGGCCATCCTGGCCGACACCGCCGAACGAGGCGCGTCGTCGCCCGCCGTGGTGAGCCTCGATCTGTCCGACGTGGAAGCCTTCGCGGATCTCCCGGAAGACGCACGCGACACCTTCGCCGCAGCGGCAACCATCACGAAGCTCACGTCGGGCGAAGAGGTCGCGGACTTCGCGCTCGCGTACGTGATCTCCGGAGACGTCGACGTCTCCGCCACCATCGTCGACGCCACGGCCAGCCAACTGGAGGCCGGAGGCGTTCTACGTGCTCACGGAACCCCGGAAGAGAGCGTGCCTCTGCGCCTCGTCTGCACGAGCCAAGAAGCGCGTGTGGCCACGTGGAGCGCGGATGCGGTCGAGGCGGCCTTCAAGAGCTGTCCGTGGGTGGAAGACGACCTGCGCGCGGCGAGCGATCAGGTGCAGACGCTCGCCGGCGTCACCATGGGCGCGCTCGGAGATCGGCTCGACGTCTCGCTTCGTCAGCAGGTCACCTCGCGTCTCAAGGTGCGCTCGCTCCTCGAGGGCGAGACCATGGTCGAAGCCGGTTCGGCCGTGCCGGGAATCGTGGTGGTCGGAGTCGGCAAGCTCGAGCTCGTCGACAAGGCCGGCAAGGTCGTGCGCGAGGTTCGTTCCGGCGATTTCCTCTTCCCGGAGCAAGTGCTCGGTGCGGGACCTGCACCGCAAACGGCGCGCGCGGGCAAAGGTGGCGCGCTGGTCATGGTGGGCGATCGCCGTGTCGCACAAGAGCTGATGGTCACCTGTCCGCCGCTGCTCGAGATACTCGCCGGGATGTGAGATGAGCGCGCAAGTCGCCAAGACGCGCGAGGACGAAGCCGCGCACCTCCTCGCGCTCTACCACGACGATGCCGGCCGCGTGATGGCCACCATCGAGTCGCAGCTCGGCATCCTCGCCACGCGCGCGCAGACACTGCTCTCGCTCACCGGGATCACCATCACGGTGACCGGCTTCAGTGGATCGAACATCGCGCGCACGAGCAACCTCGCCGCGGCGCTGATCATCTTGGGGCTCGTGCTGGTCTTGGTGGGTGCAGCGGTCTGCATCACCGGGATCTTGGCGGTACGCTGGACCACGCAGCTTGCGCCGTGCACGCTGAAAGACGCGCTCATCTACGCGCTCGAGCGACGCGACGCGAAGACGCGCGCTTACTCGTTGGCGCTCGTGCTCGTGGCCGCCGGGCTCGCCGCGTACGTGGCCAGCGTGGCCATGTTGCTTGCGCGCGCGCCGGGCTGAAGGCTTCGCCATTCGCGCGAGGCGCGCTCGCGCTCAGCTCGCGATGGTCTTGTCCGCCTCCGGCGATGCCTCGCGAACGAGCTCTTCTTCGCGGTCCTGCGAGAGCTCGGAGGCCGATGCGGGACCGGACGCGGGAGCGGGACCGGACGCGGAAGCGAAAGACGGAGCGCCGACATCTTCGACGGGCGCGGGGGCGAGGACGGCTTCGTAATCCCCGAGCGCCACGGTGTCCGCGAACGGCCGAACGTCTTCGTCGAGCCACACGAAGCTGAAGCGGTCCCGCGGATCGTGCTCGGCCAACAATCGACCTGCACATACGGGAAAAATAGGACGAAAGAGCAAATAGACGACCGGCAACCCGACCAACGCGCGCGCGAGCGCGAGGCCGAGGAAAGGCGCGGGCGTGCGCTCGAAGGCCTCGGCCGGACCGTACAAATCGCGCGTCACCCAAGCCCACGCGCGCACGTATGGACGCACGGGCACGAGCAGTCGCGTGCGATACGCCGCCGATCGCAGCACGCGTAAGGGGAGCGCCTCTTTGGCGCGATCGCCGTCGTTCCACGCGTGCGCGCTCTTCGCCACGGTGAAGATCCCGAGCCAGTAGTACCCCCACAGCGAGACCGCCGCACCGAAGAGAAAATGCCCCACACCGGGCACGAGACGGAGCAAGGCGAGGATGGGAAATCCGCCGAAAAACACCGCATATCCGCGCGCTTTTCGCTTCCCCTTGCGGTACGCCCAGCGCGGATCGAAGGTGAGCTTGGGGACCGGACGGATCTCGTCTTCGGGGCGCGTGTGAAGGAGACGCGAGAGGTCGAACGAGGTGCGGTCGTCCCATTTTCGCGAGGCGAAGACCACGAACCACTCGAACACCGAGAGTATGGTCAAAAACGCGAGGATGTAGGCCCACTTGTCGGCCACGAAGTCCATGACCCGCGCGAGTCGGCCGCGGGGCGCGGCTGTCGCGACGACGCCGGCGTCCCAGTCTTCGTCCGCGTCTTCGCCGGGCTTGCGGGGATGCACCTGCGGCTCGATGGTCGCTTCACGGCCGAACACAACGCTCTTGCCGCGCCCGGTCTCGTCCACGTCGATTTGGACGCCGGGAGCCTTCACGTGCACCGGTTTCTTCGGTTTGTCCGGGGTCGCTTGCGTGGTCACCACCACGGGCCCACGCGCGTGACGTGAACGATCGGGATGCACGCCCCCGCTCACGGCCACGATGAGCCCGACCCCCGCCACGATCGCCGCGCGTACGAAGAACGGCCGCACGAGCTGGCTACGCGTGCGCGCGTCGGAGAGAGCGAGCCGTAGCAGCGTAAAAGGCAGCAGAAAGCCGTGCAGAAACGTGGTCACACGCTGCAGCTTGGGTGGCCGGAAGGTCTCCGCGCCTCTCCACAAGCGGCCGTGCTCTGCCAGCGAGCCGAGCTCGGAGCGCGCGCGCAGTCGGAACGCGCGAACGGGTGCTTGGAGGAGCCGCATGAGGAGGGGGCCGAGCATACCAGGGGACGGCCACCTCCACGTCGGCCCACGATTTCGTCTTTCTGGAGACTAAGTTCGGACTACGCCTTTTGCCGTCGAGAGCGCGTCCGTCAAAGGCTGCATGTTGGGAAAACATCGGTTGGGCGGGCTCTTCGTTGCAATGTGCGTGGCCGCGTGTTCCTCGTCCGAGACGGACCAAGTCGGGACGCGCGAATCGACCGGACGCGACAGCGCCGTGATTACACGAGGAGTTTTGCCCCCACCGAAGGTGGTGCTCTCGGCCGAAGAGCTTGCGTACTTTCGGCCGCTTCCTCCCCGAAAAGACGCGATCCCGGTGCTGCTCTTCCACCAGGTGTGCCCGAGCGAATGCTTGCCCACCGACACGTACGGCGTCTCTCAGCTCGAGCTCGCGCGCATGCTCCACATGTTGCGCGTCGCGGGCTTCACGACGATCTCGATGGCGGCCTACGACGCTTTCCATGCCGGCTCGAGTCGCAGCCTGCCCTCCCAACCCATCCTCGTCACCTTCGACGACGGGCGTCTCGATGCCTACCGCGGCGCGGACGCCATACTCGCCGCGGCCGGTGCACGAGCGACGCAGTTCATCATCACCGAGAAGCCCGAGTCGGGCGCTGCGCAGTTCATGTCGTGGACCGAGATCGCCGCCGCTCAGGCCTCTGGACGCTGGGACATCCAGCTCCACGCGCACCACGGACATCGCCGGATCCCGACCTCGTCCGCACCGGGCAACGCCGGACTCGGCGCCTTCTACGGGAACCTCGCTTACAGCCCCGCGCTCTATCCCGAGGGCAATCACCTCGAGCCGTTCGAGCAGTGGCAAACCCGCACGGAGACGGACCTGCGTGAGGGGGAGGCGCTGCTCGCGAAGCACGTCCCGGGTTACGAACCACTGACGTTCGCCCTCCCCTTCGGCGACTACGGCCAGTTCCGCACCATGACCAACGACGAGCGCATCGCCCCCTCCCAGCGCGCGTTCCTCGACCGACGGTTCCGTGCATGGTTCACACAACCGTCGGCTGACCCGGATTTCACGACCCGCGGAAAACACGAGGTGTGGCGCTACACGATCCGCTACGGCACCACCGCAGAGACCCTCTACGCCTGGCTCGCCTCCCACTCGGGACCGGGAGGCATGCGAGAGGCTCTCAAGGCCGCCCTGTCCTCCGATGCCGGCAGGGACTGAGCGAGCCCAGCCTCAGAACTCGAACGCCATGCCGAGGGTCCACGAGTTGGTGCCCACGCGTAGCGCGTTGTCCTGTCCGAGACCATTCAGCATGCTCATGTAGAGCTCGCCATAGAGGTAGGTGTTGTTGATGCCCACCGCTTCGTCGAGGTTCACGGCCGACGAGCGATCGAGGAAGTCGAGCGCCAGCGCGAGGCCCGCGGCCACGTGCGTACCGAAGGTGTAGCCCTTGCCGCTCACCGTGCCGGTCGAGGTCTTGGCTTCGGCCGTTCCACCGGTATTTCCCGCGCGCCAGAGCCCGAGGCCGAGACCGGCCTTGGCGTATGGCACGAACGGGATGCCGAGCTCGCGCCAGAGCACGTCTACGCGCAAAACGCCCACGGTGTAGAACGACCAGATGTCGAGCGAGGTGTCGTCGCCGGAGAGCGAGCCATCGCGGATGAGGCGAGCCGTGTCGCTCATGTTGGTGTAGCCGAGGCCGAGTCCCGGCCCGAGCGTCCCGAAGTGCGGGATGCGCAGCGCTTGCCAGTCGAATTCGCCTCCGAACATGAGCCGAGGCATGGTGCCGAAGGTCGACTTGTACGGCGTCTTGCCGTTCAGCGCGGGCTCGTCGTCGATCTGCGGGCGATACGGCGAGAAGCGGAGCTCGAGGGCGAAGCGCTGGGGCGTCTCGAAGCGCTCGTGACGCTTGGTCACGCTCTCGGCGTGGGCATCCTGCGCGTGAAGAGTCGTACCGAGCGCGAGCGCGCCGGCCACGATCGAAGAGATCCACGCGCCGCGCGTGCGGCGTCCGGAAAGTGACCGAATCATCGAGCCGAGCTCCTTCTACGACGACGAATCCACGCGCCCACGATCGCGACGAACGGAACCAAGGTGATCAAGCTCGAGAGCGGAGCGCCTTCGGTCGACGAGCAGCCTCCCGCTTGACCTCCGGAGTCGCGGTAGAGCTGCCAAAAGTCGGTGGTGGCGCCCGGCGTGGCGCACGTCACGTCGCTGAGCGAGCCCACGTTGCCGTACGAGTCGACCGCGGCCACGGCGACCGCGTACGTTCGATCGTTGGTGAGCGGCGCATCGCGGAAGGTCTCGACCACTGCGCGGCTGCCGATGTTTCCCGAGAGGGAAAAGCACTGGAATTTCGAGTCCGGTAGGACGGTCTTGCCGCCGTCGGTGGTGGACACGAGGTTGGTCGAGGTGCACGACTTGGCCGTGCTCGGGTCGGTCACCGTGGTGCATCCCGCGTCGACCGAGGCGTCGCTCGTGGTGGTCGCGTCGGTGTCGGCGTCGCCCGCGTCGTCCGTGGTGGTGGTGCTCGCGTCGGGGCACACGACCGAGGTGCTCGGCCCCGTCGAGGTGGTGGAGTCGTCGCAGAAGACACGGACGCCGGACTGGTCGGTCGCGCCAGCTTCACCGAGCGCGTCCCAGGTGACGATGACACGCGTATTGCCGGGCAGAACCTTCACGCCGGTGAGC
The DNA here is from genome assembly GCA_965225775.1 of Polyangiaceae bacterium. GTDB lineage: Bacteria > Myxococcota_A > Polyangia > Polyangiales > Polyangiaceae > JAAFHV01. The sequence continues at coordinate 4,923,817 of OZ245328.1, forward strand.
GCGGTCGGCCCCTGCGTCTTCACCTGCAGATCGACCTGGTCGGTCGTGCCGATGGGGTCGGTCGCCGTGCCCTGAAACCACATGAAATACAGGCTGAAGGTGGTCAGCGGGATGTCTTGGCACACCGTGGCGGGGGCGACCGACGTGGGCGCCGCGCTGTCGGTCTTTCGCGCGTTGACGACGTCGCGAATGGGGATGCGGATGGTGCCGGTGCTCGCGTTCGGCAGGTTGCCATACGGTCGCCAGCACTGCTGCGTGGAGCCCGAACGCGCCGAGATCGGCTTGCAATCGGTGTTGCCCGCCCACACTTGGAGCGTCTGGTTGGCGTTGTAGCCACCGGCCGTGTAGCTGAGCTCGATCGACTGGTTGGCGAAGCAGTCGTCGTAGTTGATCGCCTCGGGGTTGACCGTGCGCTTGCCGACCAGAGCGCCGTCGGTGCCGTAGCGCGCGAGCGAGGTCTTGTTGGCGATGACCACCGTCTGCGCGCTCACGCGGCCGGCGAGGAGGAAGGCGCCCACGAAGAGGAGCGCAGAAATCAGGGTGCGTAGACGCGGCATCGGTTGCGGGCGGAGCATAGCCCGTGCCAGCGAAAAAGAGGCGGAATCCTGTGCGAAACGGCGAAGAAGGCTCGGGTTTTGGTCATCCTGTCAGGAACGGGCCCGAAGCTCGGCCACTCGTGACAAGTTGGCAAACGCGTTTGTGTCCGCCTCGCGTCACTTCACTCGTGGCCACCGCCGCTCTCGCCCGACTCGTCGCCGCCGGGCGCGTGCTCCGGCACCTCTTCGTTGCCGAGCTCTCCGGTGGCGAGCTTGAAGGGCACCACGCGAGTGGCCGCGGGGAGCGTGCAGCGAATCTGTCCCTTGAGGTTGCCCTTGCCGAGCAGCTCGACGATGCGCGTGGCCGCCGCTTGGCTCGTGTGGTGGATGCCGTGCACGTGGCGGCCGCCTTCGACGGTCTCGATGAGCGAGAGGCCCTCGATCTCGAAGTGGCCGGCGAGCAAGCGTCGAATCTCGGCGTAGCTGTTATGGCTGGGCGGGACGGGTCCCAGCGCGACGAAGAAGGTGCTCTTGCACTCGTCGAGCGGCGTCTCGGGAGGACGAGGCATGTCGGGCCACTCGACCAAGGTCGCGGCGGGCGTCTTGTGGAGCAGCGAGTGCACGAGGTCTTCGCCGTCTTCGATCGAGGCCGCCACCCAGACGTCGTCGAGCGCACGCGCGGAGACCGTGAGCGGGATGAACTGCGGCGGCTTCTGCAGCAGGTATTTCCCGGAAATTTTCGAGTAAACGTAGTGCTCCACCTCGCGCAAGCGCGGCAGCGGGACGGGACGCCAGCCGAGCTTGGGTTCGCGGCGCCACACCTGCGCGCTGCGCGCGGAGACCTGACTCTCCACCACGAAGAGCGAGCCGTCTTTGCCTTCGGAGAACGAGAGGATGTCGTTGAACTGCTCGGGCACGTCGACCTGCGACCAGCTCTTGCCGTCCCACTTGGCCGCGTACGGCTTCTGAGAGCTGCCGGTGACGAGGGTGGCCGTGACGAAGATGCCGGTCTTTTGCGCGTGCAAGTGAACGTCTTTGATCTTCACGCCGCTCGGGAAATCGCCGGGCAGCTTGTCGAGCGTGCCCACCTTGGCGCCGGCGGTGAAGCGCTGCACGACCAGGCGACCGTCGGCCTCGCGGCACGCCCGCCCGGCGAGCAAGACCTCACCACTGCGCGCCCCGACCGTGTCCCAGCAGTACTGCGGAGCGATGGACAGCCCGGAAGGTTTCGCGCCGTCGGTGACGAGATCGACGCGGGCTTTGGCGTACGGCTGCGGAGCGCTCTTGTTCTCGACGAGCGCGAAGGCGCCTTGTTCGTCCACCGCCACGGACCGGTAATTTTCGGCTCCGGAAGCGCGCAGCGACGGACCGACCACGCCGCCCTTCACGCGGCGAACCGAGGCCCCGATGAGCGTCTCGGAGAAGACGTAGAAGTCGTCCGGGGTGCCACCGACCGAATAGATTTGCCGCGCGTCGTCGATGCGGGCGAGCGGCTTCGTGAGCTCTTTGGTGGAGGCGACCATGACGCCGGACGAGACGAAGTCGCCGTCGACGAGCTGCGAGTGGAGACGCGTGATGCCGTTCCGGCTGCGCGTTTGCACGGCGAAAGGCAGCTCGACCGGGTTCTGGGGAACCTCCGAACCGGTGGAGAGCTTGGTGCCCACGTTGGTCTCCGGACCGGTAGGTCCCTTGAAGACCGTGGGCCCACAGGCACCCAGAAGGCACGCCATCGACACGGTCCCCGCGAGCGAAAGCCAACGCATAGCGCCATAAGATATCGCAAAAAACGCGTCTCTTCCGCTCCGAATGAGGCGCATGCGCGCGCAGATTTTCCTAAGCTCTCGCGCGATGGCCGCCACCTCCGGATCTTCCGCTCCCGCCCGCTCCTCTCGCCTCGTCCCTTCGCGCTCCCAGCGCCCGGCCGACGACCCCATTTTCGCGCTGAACCGCGAGGCCGTCGCCCGTAAACAAAAGGGCGATCACGTGATCAACGCCACGGTAGGCGCCCTGCTCGACGACGCGGGAAAGCTCGCCGTACTGCCGACGACCGCGCGCGCCATCCGTGAAGTGCCCGAAGGCGAATGGGCCGCGTACGCGCCCATCGCGGGCATGCCCGACTTCCTGAGCGCGGTCTACGACGACCTCTTCGCGCTCGACCCGGACCTCCGCGCCACCGCGTGCGGCGTGGCCACGCCGGGCGGTACGGGCGCCCTTCGCCATGCGCTCGCGAACTACCTCGAGCCCGGCCAGAAGATGCTCACCACATCGTACTACTGGGGCCCGTACCAGACCCTGGCCGACGAAGGCGACCGCGGCGTCGAGACCTTCCGCATGTTCGACGAAGCGGGCGGCCTCGACATCGGCGCGCTCGACGCGGCCATCGAGAAGCAGCTCGGCGCGCAAGGGCGCGTGTTGCTCTTCTTGAACGACCCCTGCCACAACCCGACCGGCTACTCGATGAGCATGGACGAGTGGCGCAAGGTGGCCGAGGTGCTCGGACGCCACGCCTCGCGTGGCAACGTGACGCTTCTCTGCGACATGGCCTACTTCGCATACGCCCCCGCCGAGCCGCGCGCGTTCATGAAGACGCTCACGCCGTTGCTCGGGAAAATCGGGCTTCTTTTCGCGTGGAGCGCCTCGAAGACCTTCACCCACTACGGCATTCGCGTGGGCGCGCTCGTCGCGTGCGAGCCGGACCGCGAAGAGCGCACGCGCACGGAGGCGGCCCTCGCCTATTCGTGCCGCGGCACCTGGTCCAATTGCAATCGCGGCGGTCTCGTGGCGGTCACCAAGCTGCTCACCGACGCCACCCTGCGCGAGACCTGCAATGGCGAGCGCGAAGCCTTGAAAGCCACGCTCCGCGCGCGCGTCGACGCGTTCAACGCCGCGGCCAAGGGCAAGCTCACTTACCCTCGCTACGAAGGCGGGTTCTTCGTGACCGTCTTCGCGGCGGACGCCGAAGAGCGTGCGGCCCGCATGCGCGCGAAGGGCGTCTTCGTGGTGCCCGGCAAAGGCACCCTGCGCGTTGCCTTGTGCGGCGTGGCGGAAAAAGACGTCACCAAGCTCGTCGAAGCCCTGGCCGACTGAGCCCCACGTAGCGCGGGATTGTCTCGTCGCGGACCATGCTCGAGCGTGGTCCGCACCGACATTACACGCCATGTGCAAGGCGGCAAGGGCTCGTCCTGAGGCCTCGCTATGCACGCCTCCCAGGGTAACGTCTCTCACACGCCGGCCCCCCATGATGTACCGACAGGATTCGAGAGAGCTCGCCGCCATCGAAGAACGCGCGATCGCCGACGCCGTCCGAGGGGCGAACAACGCCTTGACCGGGTGGATTGTGGGGATCACGGTGGGCCTGCTTCCCCTCGCGTTCGGCGCGGTCGCCATCCTGGTGAGCTTGTCCCCCTACTCCACCGGCATCCCATGGGTGGGGGTCGTCTGCCTGACGATATCGGTCGCGATGGTACCGACCACGATCGCTCTCGTGCGCTGGGCCGATGCGAGCATCGCCACCCGCGTGCGTCGTTTCGTGCGCGAAGGCACGCGCCATCAAGGGCGCATCGTGCAGGCCCGGCGCGTCTCCGTGACCCAATCGAGGATCATCGTGCAGGGCGCGGGCTTCGTACCGTGCGAGGTCCTGCTCTCGACCGGAATCCCGGATGCCGTGCTCTTCGGCCAGGTGGTCGACGTCTACGTGCATCCTCACGTGCCGGGCCCGCCGCTCGTCCTCGTACCGGAACGAATGCCCAATCCCGTGACCGCAGGCTACTGACGGCGAGCCCGCGTCGACCGCCGCGGTCGGCATCGACGGGTACAGCGCGCTCTTCGCATCGCTCGGGCGCTCGCGCAGCCTAAATGAGCGGTCACGATTCTCAATTAGCGGGCTTGATCGAAGATCATGCCGCTGGTTTAGTGCGCCGTCATGGGCGACGCTGCACCGTGCCCGAGCTACGCCCTGCTCGTCATCGATGCCGTACTATCGGGGCGCACCGAGCCTCCCGTCAGCGTCCCGAGTCGCTCACCCCTGCGTCGCGGGCCGCGAGCTGTACGTCTTGCACGCACTTCTGGTAGGCCTGCTCTTCCGCCGTGAAGGTGGTCGAGGTGCGGTTGGGCTGGTAGACCGAGCAGGCGCCGGCCTTGTTGTCGAGAATGCACTTGGCGAGGCCCGCAGAGGTCCCGGTGCACGTCTCGGCGTTGGGAAAGCCAATGCCCGCTCCACAATCGGCGAGCGCGAGTAGAGCCGCTTTGCACGGCTCGGCCATCCGGGCCGACACGATGCAGGCGTTGAGCTTGATGTACTGGGGGTCGCGCGTCAGGTCGGCTGCGGCGGCCGTGCCACCGACCTGAATGGTCCGGCAGTACATGTCCGAGTATTGCAGAGAGCAGGTCATCTGCGCCTGCGTGCGAGGATCCTCGACGCTCGGGTCGTCGCACGCGGCCGGGTTCGTGGCGATCTGCCTCCCGGACTTTTGGTAGCAGTCCGAGGTGAGGTCGAGAAAGTCCCGGCATATGTCGGCGGGGCTGTTCCCGCTGCACGCCGCGACGACCGCCATCACGATTCCGATCACGGAAAAGCCCGTCAAGTAAGTCTTCATCGGATCAGGATATCGGACTGACCCGCGAATCGTCAGCGCAAAAGAAAACGGCGAGTCCCGTAGGCCTCGCCGTCTCGAGTGGGCGCGCTTGGCTCGTCGCGTCAGGCGCGATGCTCGATCTCCGGGGGTATCTTGAAGAACGCGTTGCGCTCCGGATCGTTGTACGAGGCGAAGTCCGGCGCCCACGGAGTGATGCGAGACTCCTTGCCATCGTGCTCGATCGTGAGCGCCATCGGCGTCACGCTACGGTAGGTGCTCTCCGAGGGCAGGTCGCCGTTGGCCATCCCACCGGCCGAGAAGAGCGTCACCAAGCGGCCGCGGTCGTCGTCGTACTGCACGTGGTAGCCGGCGTTCACCTTCTCGTGACCGCGAATCATGGTGGTCATCCCGAGCTTCTGCATGAACGCGCGGAACTGCATGCGACCGAACATGAAGCGCGACGCCTTGTCCTGGAGGTCCGCCGGAATCACGTCCGCTGCAGAGGGATCGCTCCACATCATCTGGAAGCGGATGTCCGGATCGTTCAGGCTGGAGAGGTCTTTGTAACGCTCCTTCAGCAAGCGATCCTTGGCGATGCCGCCGTGCACGAAGAAGATACGGTCGAAGAGCAACGCGTTGGGGAGCGCCTCGAAGAGCTCGCGGTAGTGTCGGAAGACGTCGATGCTGAGGTGGGGCTTCAGCGTATTGATGGCCTCGGCGGGCTTCACGCCGCCGTACATGTTGCCTTGGTGCTCGATGTAGTACTCGTGGTTGCCGCGCAGCACGACGACGTGGTCGGGGGCGGTCACGAAGAGCTGGAGCACGAGACGCAGCACGCCGTTCAGGCTGAAGAGACCGCGGTCGATGTAGTCTCCGAGTAACACCAAGAGCGGATAGGGCGTCTCCTTGGGATTGGCGCGGTATGCGTCGACCTTCTCGAAGAAGCGCGACTGCATGAGGGCGGCCTTGAGCACGCTGTAGCAGCCGTGCAAATCGCCGAGCACGAGCACCTCGGTCTTCTGTCCGGGCTCGGGCTGGCGCACGTAGACGTGACCGTCCAAGAACACTTGCCCCGCGAGCTCGTCGACCTTCTGCTTTCCGACGAGCTTGCCTGCGCCGGCCTTGCGCTGCGTCTCGAGCATCGCCATTGCGCGGTCGATGAGCGCACGGTCCTTGTCGACTTGCGCGAGGATGCGGTCCCGATCCTTGGAAAAGTGCTGCTCCATCGGCTCGAAGAAGACGTGATTGGCTTCACTTCGCGGCATGGGGACCGGTGAAGTCACGCTCGTGCGGTGGCTGGGCACGGAGGGCTCGGGTTCGAGCTCGACTCCGAGATCTTCTTCGAGCAGAGCAGCGAGCTCGGCGCGGAACTCGACCTCGGCCGGGTGGGCTTCGCCGTCCGCCATCAAGAGGTCGTCGATACTGGCCATGAGATGGTCTTGGCCCACGCGGTCGAACGACTTGAAGATCTCGAAGCACTTGCTCTTCAAGCGTCCGTGCACGAACGCCGTGGGGTCTTCGTCGGTCGAGACGGACTCCGTGAAGAGCTCCTTCACGTTGGCGTCGATGCCCTCGAACACCTCGTGGAAGTGACGCGTGTACTTGGTGACGATCTCTTTTCGAACGTCTTCGGCGGCATCGGGCATGGCGTGCCTTGCGCGCCCGTCGATGAGCTTTTCGATGTAGTCGCGCACGAAGGTCTTCTCCTTCGCGTCGAAGTCCCCGTCGATGTAACCGAAGGTCACGAGGTAGAAGATGATGGCGTTCATCTCCTGCTCCGCGCGGGTGGGGTCGTCACTGAACTTGAGCATGGCGCCGAACGATAGCGGCCCCGGCTCCCGTGATCTACTGCGCGTGAGATCCCGGCGTTTTCCTGCGAAGGGCGGGCCGATTTCGGTACCCCGCCGGGTGCCGGAACGCCCGCCGAAGGAGCGGTCGAGGCGTGCGCGCAGGCCTCAGCGAACTTCGGTCTTGCACCCGAACGCGACCTGGAGCTTGGCGCCGGAATCCTTCCGGACGTCGGCGCACGTCGAACCACAGAGCACGATTTTCTTCTTGTCGGCCGTGTACTGCCAGCCGCTCGCGACGTTGCACGGCACCGTGCTGTCCTGCGGGATGGTGCGCGAACCTCCGCCGCTCGGCGTGTAGACCACGTTGACCTCGTCCGGGTCGACGGTGCCCGTCTCGGGCGTGGGCACGTCGAGCTCGCAGCCGATCGCCTCTCGACCGATGGCCTCAAGGGCGTCGGCGAGCCCCTGCGCGAGGTTCGTTCCGGAGGTGGTGAGGTCGAAGTGGCAATCCCCGACGTCAGCAGGAGCACTCGCGTGCACGCAGGAAGGACTCGACGCGGTTCCGCCCACGTGGGCAATCTGCGAGAGGAACGCGCGACTGACCTCGCTGCCGGGAGCTCCGATGACGAAGGTACGAATCCCGACGAGCGCCGCATTGGCAACCGTCGTGCGAACACTGGATTGACCGGCTATGAAGCCGTCTTCGCTCACGAAAGACGGCTGTTGTTCCGGCGCACAGGTCTCTTGACCGTCCGTGATGAGGACCAGGTATTTCCGACCGACGAACGAGCTCGTCGCCAGATAGTGATATCCGAGCGTCACCCCTCCGACAATCGGCGTAGAACCTTTGGGCGTGACGGCGTCGAGTGCGGTCTCCAGCGCCAAGCGCTGGTCCGGCACCAGGGCGCTCATGGCCACGTCGGGCTGCGACTTGGCGCCACAATCGTCGTCGGTATTGAAGAAGGTCATCGCGACCGAGGCGTCCGGAGGCAGCGCCGCGACCGCCGACTTGAGCGCGTCGCGGGTGATGCTCCACTTGGTGGGCGACGTCGGATCGGCCGCGGTCGGGAACGCCTCGCACGTGGCGGAGTCGGTGAGCGGAGGAGGGTTGCACCCCATGCTCCCGCTGCGGTCGATCACGAAGAGCACGTTGGCGGGGACACGTTTGGCCGCGACGTTCACGCTCGCGCAAGCCGAGTCGGGGTCGAACGAGGCGTCACGAGCGGGCGCGGAGGAATCCATCTCCTGAAAGGTCCCCGTCGGGGCGGGGGCCTGCGCGTCTTCCACGCCCACCGAGGCATCGGGAAACGTCGAGTCTTGGATGCTCGGCGCGGTGTCGCATGCGACCAAGAGGGTGACCACGGCCGTAGCCGCGAGCAGGCCCGTCTCGAGATAGGGCTTATTTTTCCGGGTCCGCGGGGCATGGGTTCGCATGGGCTCGGAAGTCAGAACGGCCGAAGCGAGCAAGAATGGAGCCCCTCTTCAGATTGCCGCGAGCGGCCGTAACCAAGTGTACCCATGCGCGCCTCGACCCTGCTCCGCTTCGCCGCCATCGCCTCCGTGCTCGACGTCGCGGTCTCGACCACACTCGTCGGATGCGGGAGCGACTCGGGCCTCGTCGACCCGAGCGACGCTGCAGGCGATCCCGGCTCGCCCGAGGCGAGCGCCCCGAAACCTTCCGGTACGACCTCCACACCGGTCACGTCGAGCAGCGCCGACGCGGCGGACGCCACGCAGCCCTTTACGGCGACGTCTTCGGACGCCACCTTCGACGAAGCCTCCGAGGACGCGAGCTACCCCGACGTGCAATTCGTGTACGACGCACCGGTCCGTTCGGATGCCCTAGCCCCCGACGCCGCCTGCGCGACCACGACGGCGACCGCCACGCGCAAGCCGCTGGACATGTTCGTGATGCTCGATCGATCGGGCAGCATGGGAGGCTCGGGCGGAGACTGCAACGTGGGCGACACCAAGGGCACCAAATGGTGTCGCGCGATCAATGCACTCTCCCAGTACTTCACGAGCTCGGCCTCGACCGGGAATGCAGCCGCGATCCAGGACTTCCCTCGAAGTGGCGGTGCGTGCGGAGGCGGCTCGTACGTGAGCTCGTCGATCCCGGGAGGAACGAGCGGCTTCGTGGATCTCCCCTCCACGGCGTTCGACGCGTGGCTCGATGCGGAGACTCCCTCGGGTAACAATACGCCGACCGAAGGGGCCATTCGCGGAATCACGAGCTTCACGTCGGCTCCTGCCAATCGACGCCCTGGTCACGCGGCCGTGGGGATCCTCATCACCGATGGCGATCCGAACGGCTGCGACACTCGCCTCGCCAATCTCTCCACGTTGCTGGCCGACCACTACGCCGCGACCGGCATTCGCACCTTCGTCATCGGCATGACGGGAGCGTCGGACGGCAAGCTCGAGACGTTGGCGACGGGCGGGAGCGGGAACGACCATCCGAGCGACATCGGGTCCATCACCGGCACTTGCGGGTCGAGCCCTTCTCCCTGCAAACATTGGAACGTCGGTGACGGGACCGGTGGAGTGCTCGCCGAGGCGCTCCAGCAGATCGCGGTGCTCGCCATCGGCTGCACCTATCCGATGCCCACGGCCGCTGGCGGAATCGTGGACCCGGCGCGAGTGAGCGTGGAATACGTGCCGGGTGGCGCGGGCCCTGCGACACCGCTCGTGCGAGTGCCGGACGCCGCTTCGTGTGTACCCGGAGCCTTCTATTACGACAACAACTCGGCGCCGACCGAGCTCACCTTGTGCCCGGATCAATGCGCGGCGGTGCAGGCGGATCCTGCGGCGAAGGTCGATGTTTTGTTGGGGTGCTTGGGCGGCTGAGCGTGGGCGGATTGCGAGGGGATGTCCCCTCGCGCTCCCCGTTTCGGTGCGGCTCGACTTGTCATCGGAGGACTCTGTCCTCCGCCGCGGCAGGTTCGCGCAAAGCCCGCTGGGGCCCACCTCCTGGTTTTGGGTCCCAAACGTCCCAAACCCAAAACGGCCAAATCACGTGATTGAGAATCGGGACCGCTCATTTAGCACATCGGACGGCTTGGACGCTGCGAGGGCTTTACCCCCTTGCGGGGCGCTCGGACGCTCCTCCTTCGGCGCAGCCTGACTGGCAAATCGGGCGGCTTGCACGGCTTCGAGGGCTTTCCCCCCTCGCGCTCCCCCTTGCGGGGCGCTCGGACGCTCCTCCTTCGGCGCGGCCTGACTGGCAAATCGGGCGGCTTGCACGGCTTCGAGGGCTTTCCCCCTCGCGCTCCCCCTTGCGGGGCGGCTCGGGCGACGCTCGGGCGTCCACCTTGCGCTCCTCCTCCGGCGCAGCCTGACTGGCAATGCACGGCTGCGAGGGCTTTCCCCCTCGCACTTCCCCCTTTCGGTCCAGCTTGCGGGCCTGGAGCGCTGCGAGGCCTCTACTCGGGTGACTCCATGGAACGAATTGGGCCGCTTGGCGCTCCACCTTCGGCTTCGAAAGGCGACGAGGCGGAGTCGAGAAGCTCTCGACCCGCCCGCGATCGCTCTCGGGGTGGCGTGTCAGTGGTGGCCGTGTTCGGCGCTCTCGGCCGGGGCCTTGGGGGCTTCTTTCGGCTCTTTGGGGTGGGAGTCGGAGGCGGGTTTGACGGGTGGAGCGGGCTTGGGTCTCCCTTGAACCGTGTCGATGACGTCGAGAGCCTCTCCCAGCGAGGTGGGTTGTTCGAGGCGCTTCTCGAAGCCGTTCACGCGACTCGCCAAGACGGCAATCTCGCGCGCCTCTTTAGCGGCGCGGTCTTTCGCCTCTCTTTCGGCGTCACGCTGGCGCTGCTCGAGAGCAGCTACGCGCTCGACGCTCTTCTTCAGGAGCCTCGATTGTTCGTCGATTTTGGCGCGCGTCTCGTCGAGCTTCGCGCGGGACTCTTCGGCCGAGGCCTTGGCGGCGAGCTGGTCGTTGCGGAGCTCGGCAACGTCCGCGCCGAGCGAGACCACCGGGGCCTGCGCGCGCTTCCCCTCCGTGCGCACGGCAATGACCCCTGCAATCAAGGCCGCATTGACACAGACGACGAGTCCGAGCAAAAAGCGGCTCTTCTTCTCGGGCTTCGCTTTCGCCTTGTCGGCGGCTTTGGCGTCGATTTCTGCCTTGACATCGACCTCCCGCACACGGTCTTCCGGACCGGCGGGGTGATCCAAGTGATGGGCTCGGGGCGCCGTCACCTCGACGGAAGGAACGAACTTGGCCGCCAAGAGCGTCGGCTCCGAAGTCGCGCTGGTCACGACCGGGGCGGCGGCAGCCAATGCGCTGACGGACCCCTCTTCGGGTCGATGCGGAGCCGGGGCTTCGGCGACCTCCGGGATTGGAGGCGGAGGTGCCCCATGCCGCGAAGGCGGAGGCGCATCTCCCCCACGAGCCTCCGCGATGAGCGCGTCCAGATCGTCGACCCCGAAGGGTCCGGACAAGGTCGCTTCGATCTTCGGGACTTGTGGCGAACGTGCGCCTACCACGACCGGCGCTGCGGAAGGCGTTGGCCATTCGGGTTCCGGAGGCGGGGAGCTCATCGAGAACGGAGCCTCACTGGGCGTCGGCTCGTAGACCGCATCCGAGTCGTAGCGCACGACCGGGTCGGGTCCCCGCGGACGTAGCGATTCGGCCACCAGCCCCAATCCTTCCGCAACCGGCTCGATCGCAGGAGCTACCGGAATGGGCTTGGCAGCCGGCTCGTCTCCGAACAGGCAGGCGTCGAGCTCGGCTTCTTCGGCGGACGGCTTTGCGGGAGGAGCTGCCGCGGCGGCAGGCTTCGCAGGCTCGTCGCCGAAGAGACACGCCGCAAGCTCGGCGTCTTCCTCGGACATCTCGGCCTTCGCGGGAGCGGGGGCCGCGACCGGTGCGGGCTTCGCAGGCGGGTCATCGTCTCCGAAGAGACAGGCGGCAAGCTCTGCATCTTCCTCGGACATCGCCTTTTTGGCTGGCTCCGGAGCGACGGCGGGCACGGCTCCGGGCGTTCCCGGAGGTACCCACTCGGGCTTCGGACTGCCGAGCTCGAGCACACGCTTGGCCAGCGTCGGCGCGAGTCCGAGCGATCCGGTGAGTGTGCCTTCGTCGGGGAACTTTCCGTTCGCGTTTCGCCAATCGACGATGTCCTCCGCACAGAGCAGCCCGAGATCGGGCACTCTCGCGATAAGGTCGTCTACGGAGACCGTCTCGAGGTCGAGGTTTTTCGAGGATAGGCCGAGATCATCCATGGGGAGGGTGCACGCGGGGGAGAGACGCGGCATCTTCGGAGAACGGTCGACTCGCCGACGACTGAAGGCTGGAAGAGCAAAACGTTGACGGTCACCGTCATCTTCATGACTTCGTGCACGGCACGAAGACGCGCCCACGGGAGAACGGATGCATCGCGAGCTTCACGCTCACGGCGAGCGTCGAGAAGCGTTCGGCTTCGTCACGCTCGACAGGCACCTTGGAGAACATCACCACCGCGAACAAATTGCCGTCGAGCAACATGCCGCCGAAGCCAATCACCGCGCGAATCCCATGGGAAACCACGAAGTCCTGCGCGGGAATGGTCGGGTCACCGAGCGGCTCGGGCACGTGGAAAACGTTGAAGTTGCGCTGCTCCAGGTCGAGCACGAGTCGAGGGTCCGGCTCCACCACCGAGGCGAGGTCGATGCCCAACTGGCCCATCAGGGCCCGGATCATGGGAGCCCTCTCCACGAGCTCCACGCTCGGCAGGGGGATGGCCCGATGTCCGACCGAAGCCTCCGTAGAGCACCAGGTGGGCTCGTCGCCCGTGGTCGCCAAGAGCGTCAGACACTTCATCTCGGACCAAGGCTCCGCTCCGCCCAGGAGCGCTTCGGCCGCGCGACGAGGTCCGGGCGGCAATCCTCCGAAAGGATGCGTCTTGTAGAAGCGGATCAGTGCGCATGCCGGATCGCCTCGCTCGTCGACCAGGGTCTGACGTAGGTGCTCGACCAGACGCTGAGCGGCTTCCTCCATGGAGGTGGAATTTCCGCCGATGACTCGCAACGAGCCGGCGCAGTGCGCCATGCTCACGACGTCGAAGTGGGAGAGCTCGTACACGCGTCCTCCGAGCGAAATGATCCGCACATCGAAGAACGACCGTCCCCACGCCGACTTGAGGCCCCGGGCGTCGAGACACGTGTGACGCGGATTTTGCGCCTCCACTCCAAAAACGGCCCTGGTTCGAAAAGCAAAAGCCCCCGCTCGCGCGAGGGCTTTTTCATCGGGGTGTTCGTCGCCTCTCGGTCAGCCGAGCGCGATCGGAGGCAACGACGGACGCCCACGACGCCGGCGACGCCACATGGCCACGCCGAGTCCGGCAAGGCCGAACACGATGCCGGTGGTGCTCCCCGTGGTGGTCACCGGCGTCGACGAGCAGCCGCTCGTGGTCGTGGTGGTGGTCACCTCACCCGGGGTCGCGCCCGGGTCGGCAGGGTTCGCAGGATTACCGGGGTTGCTCGGATTGTTCGGATTGTTCGGGTCGGTCGGAGTCGTCGGAGTGGACGGATCGCCCACCGCGCCGCCGTCGTCCTTACCTGGAGTCGAGCCGCTGCCGCAGACGGCAGCCGTGAGGCAGTACTTCTCGCCCTGGCCGAGGTCTTTGCAGCATCCCTTGGCACCAGGCATGTCCGCACAATCGTTGTCGGTCGCGCAGGGCTTGGAGCAGAACGAGTCGGTCGACGTGTAAATGCACGTGTCGCCGCCCAGGTTCGGGTTGCAGTACGGGAGCGTCTGGTTCTTGGGGAACTTGCACGCATCGCCGAGCTTGCCCTTGGGGTTGTACGGAGCAGGCCCGGGCACGGCCGAACAAGCCACGCCGCTCGGGGTAAAGCTCGCCGAGAGCGTATACGGCCCGGCTTTGCTCGAGTCCGTTCCGTAGGTGTCGGCGACTACGTAGTAGGTGCCGCAGCCGACCTGCTGCGTGAACGTGGAGTCGTTCCTCGCGAGGCACGCGTTGGTGTCGAGCGCGCCGAGGAGCTGCACGTCCACGTCGGTCGCGGCGTCGTCCGAGACGGACACGGTGAGCGTACCGGGCTGGGTGATCACGACCTTGTAAACGTACTCCGGCCCCTTCTGCGGCTTGGTCGGATCGCTCAGGCAGCCGTCCAGCATCTTGCTCTGCGATTGACGGGTGTCGCGCGAGTCCGTGAAGGGGAAGCTCGGAATGGAGATGGGATTGACCAGCGAGCCGACCGGATCGGTGGCCGTGGTGCCCGTGATGTTGTTGGCGCGACGCGGGAGGTAGCCCTGCACGTGCGCGAATCCTTCGGTCGCGTTGATGTGCACGTTGTAGCCGATGGCCTCGTAGAAGACCGGCTCACCGCTCGCGAGCGAGTGGCTGTACATCGCCACGTGGTAACCGGCCTTGTTGTACACGTCGCCCGGAAGCATCTGCGCTTGGGTGATCTGCGCGGAGGTGCTTGCAAGGTCGGACGTGGTGAAGTGGCCGACGCCCCACGATTGGCTGACGAAGCCCGAACAATCGAGGCCGACCGCGCAGTCGAGGATACCGTCGCTCGCCTGCGACCCCGCGCCGAGTCCCTGCGCGATGCCCTGGTCGAACGTGTAGAGCGACATATATCCGCCCCAATCGTACGGAATGCCGACGTAGTCCCCGGGGGTGGACAGCGACACGTAGCTCGCGTTCTCCGAGGCGCACGTTCCACGCTGATTGGCCGCGCTGCTGCGCCACGGGTGGTAAGCGAAGCCCTTGGCGCGCGAGAGCACCTCGTCGCGCGTGAGCGCGGAGGCGTCCTGGGTGACGGCGCCGAGCGCGAGCGCGGCGAGCGCGGAGACGAGACCGATACGAAGCGAGCGATTCATCGAGCCTTCTCCTCGGCCTGGCCGATGCCCGGGACCGCGAACGTCTGGAGACGAAGACCGCGCGCTTCGGGGCGCGCGAACACGAGCGAGCCACGCGCGAGCACGAGCTCACGGTGCGGAACGTAGGTGCCCGGGGCGCCGAGCGCGGTGCGGAAGGTCACGTTGCCCGAGACCGCGTCTACGCAGACCGCCTCGCGCTTCACGGAGATTTCCGCGCTGGCGCCGAGGGTCTCGACGCGCATGCAGGCCACGTTTCCAGCGACACCGACGATGCGAGCCGAGTCGCCGCGTCCCACGGGGACCCGAGCGACCTCGACCGACTTGTCCTGATCGAGGTCCTTCTTGACCGACACGAGCGAGATCTCGTGGGTCTTCTCGTCGCGGAGAACCACGAGCCCGGCGCCGTCGGCGCGATCGGCGATGCCTTCGCGCTTCGAGTGGAGCACCTCGGCTTCCGAGGCGGGAAACGTGGGGCTCCCGAGCAAGTAGCGCTCCTGGTGCGCCGAGACCGCGATCACGCGGCGCGAAGGGCCCATTTCGATGCGCTCGACGTCTTGCAGAATGCGCGTGTCGAGCTCACCGAGGCGCTGTCCCTGCGGCGAGTACACGACGACCTTGGGGGTGGTCGTGCGCTTCACGGCGAACGCGCCGTCGGGTCCCACGGCGAGGTCATCGGCGTCGTGATCGACCTTGGCGAGCTCGGTGAGCTCTCCGGTCGCGGAGACCTTCACCACGCGCGAATGGAGCGCGTCGAGCACCAGCGTCTCGCCGCTCGGAGCCACCGCGACCGCAGGCGCGCCGAACGCCGCGCGCTCGGGCATGGCGGGCGCGAGGCCGAGCTGGCCGGCCTTGTCACCGAACGCGAGCACACGCGAGCCGTCGGCTTCGAGCGCCGCACGAGCCTCACCCGTCTTGCCGGTCGCGTCGCTGTTCGCGCAACCTACCGCCGCGAGCAACGCCACGAGCGCCGCTGCATTCGTGCTCCCCGAGCCCCACCGTCGACCGCCGCTTCGATTCTGCATGCCTCGCGTGCCTCTCGTGTCCGCACGACGACCCCTCGAGACGCCGACGAAATTCCAGGGATTTTCCCGGGGTTCGACGCTTCGAGTGCCGCGTACGAGACCGTGAAGGGGGACGAAACCCGAAGACGGATGACGTCGCTCCCAGTCTGGGCGCGCTTACTGAACCGAAATCCGCTTGCGGTCAAGAATGGATGCTAAGTTGGGATGTTGCCCGAAGCACGCGCTCGTGCGGTCTTCCCCCCGAGGGGTCCCCCGTCGAGCGCCATGTAAGCGTTGTCTAAGCAGCCCGGCCGACCGCCGGGTAGTACAGCCGACTGGGTCGGGGATTATCCAGGTCAAATAAATTCACGTTGAGACTGGTACTTTCGCCCGACGCTGCTATTCCGCACTTTCACCACCCCACATCGTCACCAGACACGAGGGATTCATGCTGAAGCGTCTTCTCCCTGCTCTTCTCCTGCTCGCGCCCCTTTCGTTCGCCGGCCTCGTCTCGGGCTGCAGCGCCGAAACGACCGATGAAGAGGAGGCCGGCTCGGGCGACGACGCCACGCTATCCAAGGACGAGCTCGGCGAGAGCGGCGAAGCCGTAACCGAGGCTGCCGGCGGACCCGCCGTGGTCGCGAACTCGTCGGCGGTGTGGGAAGTGACCAACCAGTGGGCCGACAAGGAGACCCCGAACGCCAAGAAGGCGGGCGTCGCCTGGGGCGAGAACTCGGGCCTCACCTGGGAAGAGAAGTACATCGCCTGGTACAAGAGCTTCAAGCTCATCAAGGCCGAAGCTGGCGGCTGGGGAGCGAACCCGCAGACGTGGGAGTTCCCCACCCCGTTCGGCAAGGTTCAGAAGGCCGGCGTGTTCGAGTGCGCGGACACCGCCATGGTCATGCGCGTGCTCTTCGCCTCTTGGTACAACCTGCCGTTTTACCTGACGGGCTTCAGCAACGGTCAGGCCCTGTACGCCGGTCACTTCGGCTTCGTGCGCAAAGACGGCAGCAACGCCACGGGCTTCCCCACCTTCAAATCGCTCTACAAGGACTACTCGTCCACGTGGCGCCAGGGTCAGGCTTTCCCGCGCGACAACACCCTCCGCAACCGCCACATCGGCACCGATGACCGCGTCCCCTACATCAACGACCCGGCGGATGCCGGCGCCGGCGCCTGGTACGACGAGGTCCTCCTCAACAAGCGCGTGGGCTACTTCCTCCGCTTGCTCGACGGTTACTACGGCAGCGCCAACCTCGCCGACGGCGCGAACATGTTCCACCTGAAGCCCACCGCGGCGAAGGCCGGCGACATCCTCGTCGAGCGCTTCCAGAAGCAAGGCATCGGCCACACGCTCCCGCTCTACATCGCGGAAGCCACCTCGCCCACGCGTATGCGCATCGGCGTCTGCTCGGGCAGCATGCCGCGCCGCCAGGCCGTGTGCGACTCGCCGGAAGACTCGCTCCACTGGTTCACCAACCAGGCCATGGGCGGTCCGGGCAACGGCTCCGACGGCTCGCCTTACGCGTCGCTCGGTGGTGGCCTCCGTCGCTTCCGTACCCCGGTCGCGGTCTCGGGTCGCTGGCAGAACATCGTCCCGGTCGCTGCACGCGGCGAATGGATTCGCGACGAAGACCTCGCCGGAATCGCGGCCCGAACGGCCCAGTTCGAGGAGCTCCTCAAGCCCGCTTCGCCCGCCGACCAGCGTGACGGCGCCGTTCGCGTGATCGAAGGAGCGCGCGCGCGCCTCGCAGGCTCGCCCGCCAGCTGCTCCGGTCGTACCGCACGCGAAGACGGATTCAAGGCCCTCTACAAGGTCATGAAGGACTCGTTCAGCAAGGACAAGGCCGCCGTCGACGCCGAGTTCCGTAAGCTCGAAGACTACGTCTTCGCCGAGCTCGACTACCCGAAGTCGAAGACCTGCTGCTGGAACTCCACCAACGCGGCCATGGCGGAGGTCGTGATGGACTTCGCGAAGAAAGAGCAAGCCCGCGCCGACGTGCAGAAGGTATGCAAGCTCACGGTCTTCAAGAACGGCGCCGGCGGCAAGCCCGGCTACGAGCTTTGGAAGGCCCATGCGGCTTCGATCGGCCGAGCCGCCGACTGGAAAGAGTGGTCGGAAGACGAACGCTGCGACCAGCGCGCCGTGGCCGAAGACCTCCTGACCGAATCGGCCAAAGCGAACCAGTGCCTCTGAGCTGACCGACCGTACCGAGCTCGCTCGGGACCGAGACGCGCCCTTCGCCCCGGCGAAGCGGCGCGTTTCGCTTTCGAATCGCGAGTGTCCGCGCAGTGGGACGAAACGCGCGCTCGCGCTACCGTGGTCACGTGAGCAGCGGCGAGACCAAGGCATCGGTCGGAACGATCGTCTGGAAAGCCGTCGCGTGGCTCGCAGTCGTCACGGTGCCGCTCTTCGGCACGTGGCTCGCGTCCTCCCTCGCCGCCTACGGACATCACGGGCCTTGGAAGTCGGCCTTGGTCGGGCTCGTCCTTTTTCCTGTAGCCCCCGCGCTTTGGGAGACCGCTTCGACACTGCGAAGCGGAAAAAAACGCTGGCTCACGCTACGCGACCGACTGGTTCTTCGCACGCTGACGGTGAGCGCGATCTTCCTGTTCGCGCTGCTCGTTCTCTTTCCGAAGAAGGCCTTCTCCGCCCTCGCCACGCGCGGCGATTGGATGTTCGACGGCAGTGCAAGCCCCTTCGCCGAGCGCGGCCGCACGGCGACGCGTACCGCCGCCCACGGCCTCGAGTGGCTCTACCTCGCCACTCGTGAAACGCCCTTCGACTCGAGCGACGTCGCCCCCGCCCCCACCGAGCTCGTCCGAACGACCACCACGGCGAGCACGGCCGCCCCACCTCCTTCCGCGAGCGTCGCTGCATCGGGCAGCACCTCGGCTACCGCGCAAAGCAACGGCACGCCCGCACCGACCGCGGCACCCGCAACGACCGTAGGGGTGGACACCCGCTTCAGTTGGCCCTCCGAAGCCAAGCTCTCGCCCACGGTCACGACCATGCCGCACGAGGCCGAGAGCAGCCCCGAAGCCGTCGGCGCCTACATCGCGGCGCACGAGCCCACGCAACTCGGACGGGTACGCGCCGCGCACGATTGGGTCGCCGACCACATCGCCTACGACGGGCCGTCGTACCGCGCCGGACGTTACCCGCCGCAGGACGCCGCCACCGTGTTCGCCAAGCGAGTCGGAGTGTGCGCCGGGTACGCGCACGTCTTCCAGGCCATCGCGAAGTCCGCGGGCCTCGAGGCTCGCTACGTGGTGGGTACCGTGCGTGGCCTCGACATGCGACCCGACGGCGAATCGCACGCCTGGAACGCCGTGAAAATAGACGGCGCGTGGGCCTTGCTCGACACTACGTGGGACGCCGGACACCTCGAGGGCGAGGCCTTCGTAAAGCGCTATTCGACCGTGTACTTTCTCACCCCGCCGGAAGTCTTCCGGGTCGACCATTTTCCCGATCAACCGGAGTGGCAGCTCGACCCGAAGCCCCTGGGCCGCGTGGAGTTTTTCCGTCGCCCCATGATGACCGCCGAGTTCTTCTCGGACGGCTTCGTGCTCGAGAGCCCGGATCGATCGCAAGTGAGCACCGAAGGCGAGTTTCGCCTGGCGTTCGCCAATCCGAAGAACCGCTACGTGCTCGTCCAAGACGGGAAAAAGAACTGCCGCGTCGAGCGCGCCTCGGGACAGGTCTCGGCCACCTGTCCGGTGGTCGGCAAAGGCCTGCATCGCGTGGAGATCTTCGCTTCGCCGGTCGAGTTCGGGAGCTACCACTACGTGGGCAGCTTCGAGGTGAATCGGCTCTGACGAGGCTCGCCTCGCCCCCGGTTCCCCGCTTACGATCGAGCCCATGAAGGTCGCGTTCTGCAGCGTGTGCGGCAAGCCCTTGGTCGACGGCCACGACTCGACCCACGCACGAAAGAAGTGCTCGGACGAGGCGTGCGGCTACGTTCACTACGGCAATCCCACGCCGGTGGTCGCCGCCATCGTCGAGCACCCGACCGGCATTCTACTCGCGCGAAATCACGGCTGGCCGGAGGGCATGTTCGGGCTCGTCACCGGCTACCTCGAGGCCGGAGAGACTCCCGAGGCAGGCGTCCTACGAGAGCTTCAGGAAGAGCTCGGCCTCGAGGGTGAGGTCGTTCGCCTGGTCGGCGTGCACGCGTTCGAGCCGAAGAACGAGCTCATCGTGACCTACCACGTGAAAGCCGACGGCCCGGTGGTCCTCTCCGAAGAGATCGCGGCGTACAAAGCCATCCCCGAAGCGAAGCTCCGGCCGTGGCCTATGGGCACGGGTCTCGCGCTCCGCGAGTGGCTCGTCTCGCGCGGCCGCACCGACGTGTGAACTTGCGAAAGGCCACACGAAGGAGTCTGGGCACGCCCGGCAGGAATCGAACCTGCGACCAACGGCTTAGAAGGCCGTCGCTCTATCCAACTGAGCTACGGGCGCGTGTGGCGCATGCTTTAGCAAAAGACGCGAGCGAGCGCACGAGCAGGACGACTCATCGTCCTTTCAAGCAAAACCCGCCTCCGGGTTGACGCTCGCGAAACTCCTCACGAATTTCGCTTCGCGCGTCCTCGGCGAGCAGGTCGCACGGAGGAAACCAGTGGGTCGTCTCGGCGCGCCCGAGCAAGCGCGGCAGCTCCCCCGTGAACTCCGGAGAGTCGGGACAGCGCCAGTGCCACAGCGCGCCTCGCTCGGGCACCGCGTCGAAACAGAGGACTTCTTTCACGCCACCGTTGCAGTTGGTGGCCACCACGAGCACGTCGCCCTCGAGCGAAGGCGTGTTCACGCGCAAGACCACGTCGTGGTGGAACTCTCCCTGCTGCCAGTGATCGACGAGCTCGTAGCTCCCGGCACGCCTCACGTGCTCGAGCAGTGCTCCCAGAACGTGGGTATCGGCGAGGTCTTCGAGAAAGCGGGACATGCTCTCAGCATGACTCCCGAATTCCGAGCGTCGAGTCCCGCGAACGGGTGACGAATCCACTGGATTTTTCGCGAGGCCACATTGGGCGAACGCACGATAAACCACGGAAAAATTCGTGCGTCGGCTGCTGGCCCCTCGAATGAACCTATGCCATGTTGCGCGGGATTTCCCAGGGAGTTCGAAGTTATGGGTCCTCGCGCACGATTGCTTTCGATCACGGTCCTCTTCGCCGTCACGGCGCCGCTCCTCGCGGCTGCGTGTGCGAACGGGAACGTGCAAACCACGGACGACGAAGACGCTTCGGTGGAGCCCACCGTCGACGGCTCGACCAACGTCCTTCCCGAGCAAGACGCGAGCACGTCCGACGCGGCCAAGAAGGACGCGGCCAACCCCAACGACGCCCCCGCCCCCAAGCTCACCTCCATCACGCCCTCGAAGGGTCCGATTTCGACCACCCCGGTGGTCATGAAGGTGGTCGGCTCGGACTTCTCGAGCGCGTCGGTCGTCGAAGTGAACGGAACCGCCATCGCGACCACCTTCGTCGGCGCGACCGAGCTCCAGGCCACCATGCCCGCGGCGCTGCTCTCCGCGACCGGCCAGCTCGCGGTCAAGGTCACCACGCCTCCCCCGGGCGGCGGCACCTCGGCGCCTCTCACCTACACCGTGGAAAACCCCGCGGTCACCACCACCACGCTCGCCCCCATGAGCGCGGTCATCGGCTCGCCCGCCACGCTGCTCACCGTCACCGGAACCGGCTTCGTGACCGGCTCGAAGATCGTGTTCAACGGCACCGATCTGCCGACCACGTTGAAATCGGCGACCTCGCTCGAAGCCACCATTCCGGCCGCGCAGCTCGCGACCGCGGGCAACTACGCCGTCACGGTGGTGAACCCCGCTCCGGGCGGTGGCACCTCCACGCCGCTCTCGTTCACGGTCTCCACGCCCGCCGTGGTGCTCTCGTCGGTCACCCCGGCGAACGCGATCATCGGCGCGGCGGCCACGTCGATTCAGATCGTGGGAACGGGCTTCTTGCCAACCACCGAAGTGCTCTTCAACGGCACGCTGATCACGTCGGCCTACGTCGACGCGACCCACCTCAACGCGACCATCCCCACCGGCTCGCTCGGCACCGTCGGCGATTTCCCCATCACCGCGCGTAACCCGCCCCCGGGCGGCGGTCTCAGCAACCCGGTCTCGTTCCGCGTGCAGTACGCAGCACCGGTGCTCAATTCGATCGCGCCCACCGCAGCCTCCGCCGGCTCGGGCCCCACGCTCGTGGTGGCCACCGGCTCGAGCTTCTACCCGGCTTCGCAGATCACGTTCGACGGCGTCGCCGCCACCACCACTTACGTGAGCGCGACCGAGCTCCGCGCCACCCTCACCGCAGCCCAGGTCGCCAATGGCGGAGTCATCGCCGTGCGCGTCTCCACGCCGGCTCCCGGTGGCGGCCTGTCGGCAACGCAGTCGCTCACCGTTCAAAACCCGAGCCCTACGCTCACGGGCCTCACGCCGCCGTCGGTCATGGCCGGTGCGGCCGCCACCACCGTCACGCTCACCGGCTCGGGCTTCGTCGCGGGCAGCGTGGTCAAGGCGAACGGCGGCACCATCTCGTCCACGTACGTCTCGGGAACCACGCTGACGGCCGTCGTGCCGGCAGCCAGTTTGGTGAACCCCGGCGCCGTGTCCATCACGGTCACCAACCCGAACCCCGGCGGCGGAACCAGCGGCGCGTACAACCTGAACGTCACCTGCAACACCACCGGCGTCGACGTCGCCCTCGGAGCCGTCGGCAACACCACGACGCTCTCCACCGACTTCGGCGCGGCCGGCACCGCCCCGCGGCTCTCGAACGCCACGACGTGCCCCGCGACGGTCTCGACCACGAACCCGCAGCCGGCCAAATACTGGGTCGTTCAGAACACGGCCGGCGTGCCGGTCACGCTCTCGGCGTGGGCCGTGTGCAGCTACGACGCCGCCTCGGGTCGCCAAGACGACGCGTTCCTCACGTTTTACCGCCGCTCGACTCGCCCCGTCAGCGACGCCGAACGCCAAGCCTGCACCGGATTCGTCAGTGAAGGCGCGTCGGGCACCGGCGCCTACTCGAGCCCCGAATCGAACGGCTCGAACTGGTGCCCCGGGCTCACCAAAGCCAACCTCGCCGGACTCTCGCTCGGTGTGTGCGAGAAGGCCGTGGTGCACATCCAGCCGTACAACAACACGAGCACGTCCTACACGCCTCCCCCGTCCATCAAGCTTCGACCCGAAGCCCCCTGACCTTCCCGAGCTCCGCGGACCTCGATCTCGAGGTTCGTGGAGTCGTGGAAAATCATCGGACGCCGTCGCGAACGCAAGCGCGTCTCAGGACGGACGATCGACGAGTACGTCGACCTTCGAGAGCAGCTCTTCGGTGAAGGCTCCCGTGCTCATTCCGACCGCACGGGCGCGCTCGCTCGAGGTGATGGGGACCACGTGGAAGATCTTCACGTCGCCCTCGCTGGTGGGAAGCGTGACGAGCCCGTTCGGCTCGAGTGGCCCCGAGAGGAACACGGCGGACGAGCTGTCGAAGGTCGGCATGGGCCGATGGAGCCCGAGGATGTGTCCCCAGTCGTAGTGGGAGTCCATCACCCACGGGTGACTCGACAGGTTCGCGAGCTGAACGGCGATGGCGTGCTCGACCTCGGGCGTCACTTGGCCACGCCGCGCGAACTGAAGCTCGAAGCGTTCGCCCGTCTTCGGAAGCGGTCGTACGGAAGGCCCGAGGGTCGCGAAGCGCGTGATGCCCGAGGCGTCCTTGGCACGATAGACGAACACGTCCACGCGCTCTCCCGGCTTCTCGAAGACGATGCCGTTGTCCTCGTCGCCCAGACGTTCTCGGTACGCACGGAAGAGCTCGCGAAGGATGGGTGCAGCTGCCACGCACGTGAGCCTATCTCGCATCGCCGCGCACGTCCTGCCGGTCGCGTGCGCACGGACTTCAGTCGCCGAGTCTCGTCACGCGAGGTCGGCTTTACAGGCGAGCGCTGGTCTGCGACACGATAGGCGTCGATGTCGTCTCCGCCCTCGCCATCCGTGCTCGACGCCCGGCTTTTCGCGCGCATCGAGCGCGCGTTCGATCGCCATGCGAAGCACGCGAACGGGGACGAACCATGACGACGCTCGCACGCAGAGTCGGCATCCTCGGTGCGTCGGGAACGGGCAAAACCACGCTCGCGCGCGCGCTCGCCGACACCTTGGGCATCCCCACGTTCGATTCGGACGACTACTACCACGAGCCGACCGACCCACCTTACCGGGTCCCGCGAAGCCCCGAAGCGCGCTGCGCGCTTCTCGAGCGCGACCTCGGGGCCTTCGACCAGTGGGTGCTCTCGGGCGGCGCAGCCGTGTGGAGCCCACGCCCGAAGCTCGACCTCACGAACCTCGTCTTTCTCTACGTTCCCCCTCGCGAGAGGCTCGACCGCCTACGCCTTCGCGAGCAGCGTCTCTACGGCTCGCGCATCGATCCGGGAGGGGACATGGCCGACGACCACCGAGCCTTCCTCGACTGGACGCGGGGCTACGACGAGGGCACCGCCGAAGGCACGAACACGCTCGCGATCCACGAAACCCTGATCGCGAGCGCGACGTGCCCGGTCTTGCGCCTCCACGGCACGGAGACCGTGGGCGAGAACTTGGCGAGAGTCCTCGCGCACCTCGGTCCGTGAGGTTGTCGACGTCGCGCACGCTCAGCCGGACATCTCTCCGAAGGTCTTGGCGAGCGCGCCCGGCTCGCGCTCGAACGTGGCGAGGAACTGCGCGCCGGTCGGATCGGGAGCCGCGTCCACGCTCCCCGCTTCGATCGCATCGAGCAGGTTCTTCGCGACCGCTTCCGGGGACGTCTTCGGCATGTCGATGCTCTTCACCATGTCGGTGTCGATCGGTCCCGGATAAGACGCGAACACCGAGACGCCGACCTTGGCGAGCTCCCAGCGCATCGCCTGCGTGAGGGACGAAGCGGCCGCCTTGGAGGCCGAATAACCGCCCAAGCTCGGCATGTTCGCGAGCGAAGCGACCGAGAGCACGTTGACCACCGCGGAGCCGTCGCCTCGCTTCGCGGCGCCTTCGAGGGCCGGCAAGAACGCCTTGGTCGTCGCGAGCAGCCCGAAGGCGTTCACCTCGAAGTCGTCACGAATCGTCGCGATCGAGCTCGAGAAGATCCCGTACGAGGCCAGGAGCCCCGCGTTGTTCACGAGGACGTTCGCGTCCGTCGCCTCGGCGGCCGCACGAGCGATCGTGTCCGGACGCGTCACGTCGAGCGCGAGCGGCACCACCCGCGAGCCGTGCTCCTTCACCAGCGAGGCGAGCGATTCCTCGCGCCGCGCCGCCGCATAGACCTTGGCCGCCCCTCGACGAACGAGCTCGCCCACGAGCGCACGTCCGAGCCCACGATTCGCGCCGGTCACCACCACCACTTTGCCTTGAATCTTCATGTCGTCACCTCGACGTGAACCATGCCGCCGACGGCGACGTCCCGGTAGCACCGGCGGGGTGAAGGGATTCTTGCGTCGCACGCAAGGATCGCGTCGCATGGGAATCATGGACCTTCTGGATCGACTCGCGCTCTTCGTGCGCATCGTGGAAGCGAAGAGCCTCTCCGGCGCCGCGCGCGCGTCGAGGCTGTCCCTCGCCGCGGTGAGCCGCAGCCTTCGAGCGCTCGAACGCGAGCTCGACACCACGCTGGTGGTGCGTTCGACCCGAAGGCTCCACGTGACCGAAGCGGGCACGGAGCTCCACCGTCGCGCCCTTCGACTTCTTCGTGACGTCGACGATGCACGGGCTGCGGTCGGCGGAGGCACCGAGGTGCGCGGCACGCTGGTGGTGAGCGCGTCCATCGCCTACGGCACGAGCATCGTCGCACCACGCTTGCCCCGGCTCCTCGCGACCCATCCGAAGCTCGAGCTCGAGCTCCGCCTCGACGACGGCCTGGCGAGCCTCGTCGGAGACGGGGTGGACGTGGCGATTCGAGCCGGATTTCCGCCCCCCGACAGCACCGCGTTCGTGGCGAAGCCTCTCGCACCGATGTGCCGCCTGGTGGTCGCCGCTCCGCGCTGGCTCGAGAAGCATCGGGCACCTCGGGCGCCTCGCGATCTCTCGCGCCATCCCGGACTTCTCCAAGTGACCACACGAGGGACGGCCGTCGCGTGGGTGCTCTCGAACGGGTCCAAGAGCGAGACCGTGGAGCCCGCGAGCCGAATGCGCTCGCACGCGCCGAGCGTGCTGCGTGACCTCTGCATCCAAGGCGCGGGCCTCGCTTATCTCCCCGATGCGCTCGTGGCCGACGCGCTCGCCTCTGGAGCACTCGTGCGTGTCCTCGAGCCGTGGCAAGGACCACCTATTCGAACCTGGGCCGTGTACCGCGCGGAGCTGCGCGGCACGCCGCGGCTCGAGGCGTTCCTCGACGTTCTCCCCCGCCCTCGGACCTCGAGCGTGCGCACGAGCACGCCCGTGGCCGAGTCGAAATCGGCGAAGCGTTCGCGCTGATTCGGCGCTCGGTGTCTTCGGCCTGCCTCGGGCTCGCGTTCGACGAGCGAGGCGCGCGTTCATTCGACGAAATCGGACACCGAATTCCTCAATAACTACGAAGCATTACGTTGCTCAAAATCGGACACGCCCCCATGGCGACGGTGTCGCACGGTGCGTAGCTTCGCTCGCATGGAAGTCGTCGTCCCTCTCGTCGTCGTGCTCGCCCTGTTCGTGTTGCTCGTGCTCGTGAAGAGTTTCCGCTCGGTCGACCAAGGCACCATCGCGGTGGTCACCTCGTTCGGCAAGTACCGTCGGCTGCTCTATCCGGGACTCAACTTGCTCGTGCCGTTCGTGGAGCGCGTGCACACCGTGGTGTCGGTGCAGAACCGCTCCACCGAGATCGCTTTCCAAGCCATCACGTTCGACCAAGCGAACGTCTACTTCAAGGCCATGCTGCTCTACTCGGCGCTCGATCAGAGCGAGAGCACCATCGTGAACGTGGCCTTCAAGTTCATCGACGAAAACGCGTTCCGTCAAACCATGGTCCGCACCGTGGAAGGCGCGGTTCGTAGCTTCGTCGCCACCAAGCGCCAGACCGAGATCCTCTCGCTCCGCGGCGAGATCGTCGCTTCGGTGAAGACCCACCTCGACCCCAGCCTCGAGAGCTGGGGCTACCACCTCATCGACCTTCAGATGAACGACATCGTCTTCGACGGACCCGTCATGGAGTCCATGACGCGCGTCGTGGCGTCGCAGAACCTGCTCGCCGCTGCGGAGAACGAGGGTCGTGCCCTGCTCGTCACCAAGACTCGCCAAGCCGAAGCCGAAGGCAACGCCATCCGCATCTCGGCCGAAGCGGATCGCGTCGCGCAGAAGCTCCGCGGTGAAGGCATCGCGCTCTTCCGCGAAGAGGCCGGTCGCGGCATGAGCGTCGCCGTGCGCGAGATGGAAGCGGCCGGTATGGACGCCTCGCTCATCCTCTTTCAGATGTGGACCGAAGCGCTCAAGCACGTCGCCGAGAACGGTCGAGGGAACGTGATCTTCCTCGACGGTTCGCCTCAAGGCATGGAGAAGACCATGCAGCAGATGGGCGCCCTCCAGGCCATCACGCGCGGAAACGACACGCCTCCGCGCACGCAACGTCAGTGAACGACCAGTGCATCCTGCACGTTTTAGGGTGCAGGTCGCCGAGGCCTCGCGGCGACGCGGGGCTTCGTCGTTTCGGAGACTCGTCCGAGCTCAGAACGTGCCGACGAGACCGAACGAGCCAGGACCCGCCACGGGGCGAACGGTCGGCTTCGGCTCGGTTTTTCCGACCGTGACCGGCTCTTCTCCCGAGGTGAGTACGAAGGCCATCACCGTGAGACCCGCGGCCAAGATGGTCGCTCCGCCGAACACGTCGGCCACGAGCGCCGTGGTGCGCGTAGCGCTGCGTTTGTCGTCGATGGTCGACTTGGAGACGCCCGGCGTGCCGAGAGCGGTCTCGTAGTCCGAGTGTTTGCCCGAGGTCACGATCGCGAACGCGGCGGTGGTTCCACCGAGAACACCGGTGGCCACGAGGCCGACGTAGAACGGCGCGCGGCTCTTCGGCTTGGTCTGCGCGTCGGTCTTCTTGGTGGGGTCGGGGTTGGCGACCACGCCGCCGATCGGCTTGAGCTCGAACTTGAGCTCGACCGACTGCGCGCCGGCCACGTCGATGACCCGCGTCTCGGTCTGGTAGCCGGACGCCGTCACGGCCACACGTCGTCGTCCTGCGCTGACCAACACCGGGCCCTTTTGGGGCGTGCCCTTGGGCTCGTCGTCGATGGCGATTTCGGCCGCGGGGACGTTCACCGTGAAGGTGAGCTTGGCCACGCGCTGACGGAGCTTCGCGAGCTCTCCCTCGACCTCTTTGCGACGCTCGGCGTCGATCTTGTCGCCGCCCTCGGTGAGGAACTGGTCGAACGCACGCACGGCGCCCGCATAGTCTTGCAGCTGGTAGAGCGTCTGCCCGAGGTTGTACTGGAGACGGTACGAAGGCGCCGCCGCATAGGCCGCGCGGAACTCGGCGAGCGCCGCGTGGAAGTTTCCTTCCTTGTAGAGCTCGAGTCCGCGCGTGAACCGCGTGCGGCCTTCTTCGACGCCGTTGGTCTCACCTGCGGCGTGACACGGCGGCGAAGCCATCACGACGAGACCGGTGAACGCCAAGCCGAGGGAGAGGCGGGCGAACAGTCGATTCATGGGGCGTAAGGATCTTTCTCGTCGAGAGGTCGCGCCGAGCTCTTGCTCGTCGGCGTGGTCGGAGGCGTCGTGACGGTAGCGGCGGTAGCGGGCGAAGGAGGCGTGCCGGGCGAACCGGAAGGATGGGCCGTGGGAGGTGCGCCGACGTGTCCCGGAGGCACGTATTGACCGGGCTTCCAGCCCGCGTGCGCCGGCGCCGGGGCGCTCGAGGCGGACGACGACGGAGTCCCCGGCACGACGACCGCGGAGCCTTGTCCACCCGAGGGTTGCGGAGGCTGGCTCGCGACCGATTCGGCGGGAGGCGGCTGCGCTCCGAGTTGCGAGGGCACCGTGGGCTGCGTGTCCGCGGTCTTCGTGCCCGAAGACTTCACCACATAGACGCCCACGGCGAAGGCGAGCGCGACCGCTGCGGCCACACCGATCACGATGGGGAGCGGCGAACGCGCCGCTGCCGGAGGATCGAGCGAGACGCTACGCGCCGGGAAGCTCACGCTCTCCGAGGGCCGCGAGACCTCTTGAACGACCGGAGCCTCGACCACAGGGGGCGAGGGATTCGATTTGCGCGCCGTCACCGACGACTCACCAGAGGAGCTCAAGCGCGACTGTGGTCCCGAAGGATTTCCACCGGTCGAGCCGAGCAGCGATTGCCGCATGCCGCTCATTCCGTTGTCCGAGAAGCGCTGCTCGACGATCTCACGGAGCTGCTTGCGCTCGGGCGAGAAGGCATCTTTGAGGGC
Organism: Polyangiaceae bacterium; assembly: GCA_965225775.1. Classification (GTDB taxonomy): domain Bacteria; phylum Myxococcota_A; class Polyangia; order Polyangiales; family Polyangiaceae; genus JAAFHV01. The sequence goes on from OZ245328.1 coordinate 4,952,939, forward strand.
TTGAGCCCAGCTCTTGCGCGGAGGCTCGCCGTGCTTTCGGAGCCATTTTTCCAGCTCCGCCTGCATTTCGGAGGCGCTCGCGAAACGATCCGCAGGGCGCTTGGACATGGCCTTGTCGCAGATGGCGGCGAGCTCCGGGTCGACCTCGGGGACCACCTCGGCGATCTTCGGATCTTTGCCCTCGATACGACGGGTGAGCACGTCCCGTGCGGACTGCCCCTCGGCTAGCCGGCGTCCAGCGATGGCCTCCCACAGAATCACGCCCACCGAGAACACGTCCGCGCGTCCGTCGAGATCGGCGAGGCTCGCCTGCTCCGGCGCCATATACCCGACTTTGCCCTTGAGGACGCCCGCCTGGGTCATCTGCATGGCGGCCGAGCTCTTCGCGATGCCGAAGTCGACCAGCTTCACGCGACCGTCGTAGCCGACCAGGATGTTGTGCGGGGTCACGTCGCGGTGGACGATCCCGAGTCGCGAGCCGTCGTAGTCGCTCAGGTTGTGGGCGTAGTCGAGCGCGTCGAGCACGTCGCAGAGGACGCGCAGATACGCGGTGAGCGGGAAGGCCTCGGGTGCGAGACGACGCCGCACGCGCGTGATGGGCTGCCCTTCCACGTATTCCATGGCGAGCAACAGGCGACCGTCGTCGGTGTCGCTCACCTCGAACGTCTGCACCACGTTCGGGTGATTGAGACGAGCCGCGAGGCGCGCTTCGTCGAGGAACATGGCACGGAAGTCTTCGTCCGCGGCCATCGTGTCCTTCAACATCTTGAGCACGCACAGCTTGCGGAACCCTTCGGGTCCGTCCGCGACGGCCAAGTAGACGTCGGCCATACCGCCGTGCCCGAGCGCGCCGAGCAGGCGATACTTCCCTAGGACCTCGCCCAGGGACAAATCGCGAGCCTCGAGGGCCTGGACGACCCCGGACTCTTCGGCAGCGCGCGCGGTGCGGTTCGGTTGGCTCATGGTGACGGCAGTACCGCTACGGTGGTGGCCGACCCGGCACGCACGAAGATGCGTGACGAGCCGATCCGTTTCTTCGTGTCGTCGAACTCGGCGGTGAAGGTGTGGAACCCGGGCGCCACGTTGATGAAACCGCCGCGACCGAGCCCGTCGGTCTTGGTGGCCTCTTTCGAGGGCGACGTGTTGATGATGTAAAAGGAGACCGTGAGCGGGTCGACGGTGGTGTCGTCGATCTTGAAGTGCACGCCCGCGAGCGGCTGCCGGTTGCAGTCGTTGGCGAGCAGGAACACGAGCCCGTGCCCGACCGAGTCGTACGAGTTCGTCTTGCCTAGCGCGAGGTCGGACAGGTAGTCGATCTCCGACTGGCGCAAGATGATCTGGTCGTAGTCGTTCTTCGGGTTGCGGAGCGGCGGAGACGTGTAGCGGTAGGTCGGCGCGTAGACCGAGTTTCGCACCTCGAAGAAGCCCTCGAAGCCGAACTCCACTTTGGCGGTCACGATGCCGGCCGTAGTCGGAGTGACCCAGCCCGTTCCCGAGTCCGGTCCGCCGTCGGCCGGCCCTGCGCCCACGGCGGTGGTGCGCGGGTTGTTGCACAGCTGATCGGTGGCCGAACAGACGCGCACGGCCATCTGGGTCGGCGGCACGCCGGACGAAAAGTCCGTGTAGCGAATGCTCATCTCGACCTGCCGCGACTGATCGGGATTCTCCGCCGGCAAGGTCGCGCACGCGAACGGATCGGAGGCGCCGTCGCTCGCATCGGCCGCGGCCTCGGTCGGCGTGCTCGCGTCCGATCCGCTGGTGGTGCCGACGCAGACGCTCTCGAGCGAGCAGCGCGCGTTCTCGAAACCTGCGCCTCGTGCTCGGCAGTCGTCGTCGGTCGCGCACTGCTCCTTGCTGGTCGAAAAGAGGACCGAGCATGCGCCGGAAAGCAGGGCGACGAGCCCCGTTGCCATTAGGCACATAGTCGTCGTACGACGGCGGACCATACGTTTATCTCGTGCTCGCGTTTCGAGTGAAATGCTTGCGAAGAGCCCCACGCCCCCCGGTCCTCGAAAGCATATCCGCGCATTTCCTCGCCCGCCATCTTGCGAGCACGGCCCGAATAATGTACCGCGTCACCCTTCTGCGTCATTTCGAAAGTCCCAATGAAATCAAACCGTGACGGCTTCCGTGATCCGAACTTTCCGGCGCTGCTCGATGCCGCGATCGCCGGTCGAACGGATGCACTCTACACGCTACTGGCCAAGCTCTCGGGTTTGCCGGGCACACGAGTGAACATGGGCACGGTCGAATCGTTCGCGCTCGAAGCGGCGGCACGCGGGAAGAAAGTCGACGAGCTGCTCAAGAAAATGGTGCTCCTCGACGCGGACTTCGCACCGGGCGGATCCGCACACGAGATCGTTCCGGTGTGCGCCGTGCACGCGCTCGCCGCACGCGGAGAGAGCGACCCGGCCTCGCGCGACATGGCGCTCAATCACTTGCATGCCGCATGCGACGACCTTCGATTCCGAGTCCGCGACGCCGTGCCACTCGGACTCGCGCGACTCGGCAAGGCGATGGGCGACGAGCTCGTCGAAGCCATCGTGCCCTTCATGGACGGCTACTTCCACGCGGCGGCCGCGCTGCTCTCGCTCGCCGAGCCGGTTTTTCTCGACGCCACTCGGGACGGCGCCAAGGTCGTGGCGCGGCTCGCCGAGGGCTTCGACCTCGTGAAGAACGCCAATCGATCCGCCTCGCGTTATCCCGGGCACAAGGCCTTGATGGATGCGCTCTTGCTCGTGCCGCCGAAGATCGCGCGGCGCTATCCGGAAGAGACCGTGGCCGAGATCGATCGCTGGGCCACCTCGAAGGATCCGGCGCTCCGTGAGCTCGCGCTCGGCGTGGCCAAGTCGATCCGCGCGCGCCACGGTGGTGAAGCCGAACGCATCCGCGCCTCGCTCGAGCGCACCGCTCCCGTGCCTCGTGACCCCACGCTCATCGTGCAGGGCACGCGTGGACGCGGAAAAAAGCGCGGCCTGCGCGGAGCCTGATCCTCGCGCTCGGACCGCTCGCGAGTCGTTCGCGAGCGGATCCAGGCCTCAGAAGCCGAGCGTGCCGCGCAGCTTCGGGAACATCTCTTTGGTGAGCACGTCGTACTCGTCCGGAGTGTCGCACTCCATGAACGGGAGCGAGCGATCGAGCCCCGCCACGTGCATTTTGCCGGCGAGCATCATGCGCTGCGTGATGTCTTCGTGCTCGCTGCGCGTCTTCGCGGTGGAGTAGCGGATCACCCAGTCGGTGGTGCGCGCGAGGGCGTCGTGGTCGCCGGGCTCCCACAGCAGGATGCCGGTCGCCTCGCCCACGCACACGACCTTCTCGGTCATGGGCGTCTCGAGCATTCCCTTGCCGTGGTAGAGCGGCTCCTCGGGAGTCTTCGGGTCCGCGAACACGAGGACCTCTTCCTGCGTGTTGCGGAAGTCGGTGCACACGAGGGTCTTCGAGCGCTTCGACGGATGCTTCGCCAGCACCTCGAACACGCGCGGATCGTAGAGCACGTCCGCGTCCATCAGCACCACGCGCGAGCGGCCGTCCAAGATGCGGTGCTCGCTCTTCCACGCGAACCAGGTGGAGTGCCCGCTACCGGACGTGGACACGTCTTCGGTGGGGTTCGAGATCCACGTGGCGCGCATGCTCGAAGACTCGGGCAGCTTCGTGCCGTAGGTCTTCGCGTTGCCGACGAAGTAGATTTCCTTGCATCCTACACGTTCGAGGGCGCGAAAGTGCCAGTCGAGGAACGTGGGAGACGAGCCGGGCACACCGGACAGCGGCAAGAGCGGCTTGGGCACGTCGCGCGAGACGGCCGAGATACGGTTGCCGAGCCCCGCAGCGAGCACGACGGCTTTGTCGATCATCCCGTCACCTTGTGAGAAGCGTCGTCGGATTCGCACGCCACCGCGCCTTTGCGGAGCCAGCTCGCGCACACCAGCGAGACCAGCACGAACGTGCAAAATCCGGCAAAAATCATGGTCTTTTCGACGGCCGCCAGCGCGAAGGTCAAGAGGCCGAAATTGAAGAACGTGATGGCGTTGTCACCCGTCACGATCGACGCGAAGCGCAGCAAACGACGGAAGCCTGGGGTCTTCGCGCGGCGGCGCAGTCCCTTGGCGAGCGCGACCTGCGCCGGGTCCGATGTGCCGGTGCCGGGCTCTCGTGCCTCTCTGCGGATCCGCTCGAGCAGCGACGGAATCGCGAACGGAGTGAGCAGCGTGGTCTGCAACCACTCGAACATGAGCGCGAAGCGGACCACCACGCCACCGCCACCTTCGCGCGCCCGCTTGGCGCTGCGACGCACGAGCTCTTCCGCGGGACCGTCGTTGGTGCCCTTGAGCAGGCTGGCGAACGTGCGTTTGTAATAGTCGTACGTCATCGCCATCCAGCCGGGCACGAGCAGCCCCGCGGCCAGCATGAACACGAGGCTCTCTTCGGGAGCATGACGGTGCACGTGCACGAGCGTGCCGATCTGCATGCCCACGTAGCCGACTGCGTCGCCCATCTCGTCGATGGTGCGGCCGTAGGGCGACGTGAGCTTCTTCGCGCGCGCGACCACACCGTCGAGGCAGTCGAAGATCATGCGCGCTTCGGCGAGGAAAAACGCAGCGATGAGCTCGCGCGGAGATCCGCGCGCGATCAGCACGCCTGCCGACAAACCGAGGCACGCGTGGAAAGCGGTGATCTGGTTCGGCGTGAACGGCAGCCGCATGAAGAGCGGGAGCATCGCCTTGGCCGCCGGGTACCGGTAGTAGCGGTTCAGCGGATCGGTCATCTCGTAGAGGATGTCGTCCACCTCGGCGGCGGGGAGCGGCGGGTCGGCATCGACGCTTCCGACCTCGACAGGACCGCTCTCGGGAGCTTCGTCGACGGACACCCCGACGATCGCAGCGTGCGCGCCGCTGGCGGAGGAACTAAGGGTCGTGTCGATCGATTCGAGAGTCATCGGGAGGAGAGTTCCGCCTTCGTTGGGGCGCTGACGGCCGAAGCCGCAGTGCCTCTAGCACGGCATCTTTGCGCGACCACCCCGAACGACGCGGCTTCGCGTCTCCTCCCCGAATCGATTTGGCGCGGCTCGTTCAACCAGCTCGCCAGCAGCAAGCTTCACGCCATCGCGGCGCGAATCTCGGCGAGCAAACGAGTCATGTCCGACGCGTCGACGTCGCCCATGACGGCGATGCGGAACATCTCACCCGAGAACGGACCTTGGCCCGCGTACACGATAAACCCGGCGTTTTTCAGGTGATCGTGGAGATGTTCGTACGTCAGGCCTTTCGGCAAGCGGTAGCTCGAGAGGGTCGAGCCGTAGGCCGACACGTCTTCCAAGAACGACGAGATGCCGAGTGCGAAGAGCCCTTCGCGGACCTGCCCCGTGAGCGCTGCGTACTTCTGGTGGCGCTTTTCCCAACCGCCCATCGAAGCGAGCTCGTCGAGTGCCTCTTCGAGCGCGTAGAGAACATGCACCGACTGCGTGAAGGGAGAGAAGCCGTTCTTCTGCTCTTTGCGGTAGCGGAAGAGATCCAAGTAGACCGAGGTGGCGCCGGTCTCGCGCGTGGAGAACACCGCCTCGTCCACGAGCACGAACGCGATGCCCGGCACGCCGTGCAGACACTTGTTGGCGGTGGCCGCGCACGCTTCGAGGTTCCACTCGTCGAAGCGGATTCGCTCGCCGGCGAAGCTCGAGACCGCGTCGAGCAAGAGCTTCACGCCGAACTTCTTGCAGAGTGCACCGAGTCCGTCGAGGTCGTTGAGGCGGCCCGTGGTGGTCTCGTGGTGCACGGCGAACACGTGACCGTAGTCGCCCGCGGCGAGCGCCTTTTCGACCGCCGCGAGATCGATCCCGGAAGTCCACGGGGAGGCGACCACGTCGTGGGCTTTGCCCTGCGCGGAGAGCATCGCCGCGGCGCGATCGCCGTAGACGCCGTTGGCCACCACGAGCACCTTCTTGCCCGCGCGCGGAACGACCGAGAGCATCGCCTCGACCGCGCCCGTGCCCGAAGACGTGAGCAGCACGGGGACGAACTTCTCGGACGACTCGGGATAGATGCCCCGAAGCTTCGCCACGATGCGCTTGGACATCTCGGCGAACTCGATCTCGCGGTGGCACATGTCCGGCTTGAGGAGAGCCTCGCGAACGCGGGACGTGAGCGTGACGGGACCGGGATTCAATAGCTTCATGATGACCTTCGGGGCAGTGTGCGGAACGTCGATTTCAGTGCTCGCGCATGTACGCGACGAGGCGGTCCTTCACCTGGACCGGAGTGACCGTCGGGCGCGGCAGATCCTCGGGCGAGCCCGGCTTGGTCTTCACGTGAGCGAAGGTAAGCTCGGTGGTGTCCGCGGCGACGAGCGCGGCGACGCCCTCGGCCGTGGGGACACGCTCGACGCGCGGATAACCCGACGCCGCCGCGACGAGCGCGGTGTCGACCGAGTGCGAGACGGTGGACTGGCCGCCGGTCGACTCGTGGAGCTCGTTGTCGAGCAGGATGTGGAGCAGGTTCTTCGGACGCTCGAAGCCCAGCGTGGCCAGCGCGCCGAGACGCATGAGCGCCGCGCCGTCGCCGTCGAGCACGATCACGCGACGGTTCGGCTGCGCGAGCGCGAGACCGAGACCGAAGCTACCGGCGCAGCCCATGCTGCCCACCATGTAGAGCTGGTTCGGCTTGTCCTCGAGCGCGTAGAGCTCGCGCCCCGTGTGGCCGGTGGTGGCGACCACCACGTCGCCCGGACGCAGCGACTTCTGTACCGCCGCGAGCACCTCGGTGCGCGAGGGGCGCGCGGTCGGCCACGTGTAGTTTGCACCAATCGACGCCGTCGCCGGGAGCTCCTTCGGGACCGCCTTCGACTTCAGCTTGTGGGGAGCGACCGCGTCCTTCTTCATGACGAGGCCGTACGGCTGCTTCTTCTCGCGCATGTGGCGCATGGCGCGCTCGAGGCAGGGCGCGATGTCCGCTTCTTCCGAGGGGAAGTACTCCCACGGGATGCGCATGAGGTCGAAGAGACCGGTGGTGATCTGGCCCATCAGCGCGTGCTGGGGCTCGTCCTTCGGTCCGCCGGGCTCGCCACGCAGCGTGGTGATGACGAGCACGGGGATGTCGAAGATCATGTTGAGCGAGGTGAGCGGGTTCACCGTGTTCCCGAACCCGGAGTTCTGGAACATCACCACGGCGGGCTTGCCGCCCAGCTCCGCGCCCGAGGCGATGGCGACGGCGTCGCCTTCGTTGGTCGCGCCGACGTACTCGAGGTCGGGGGCGTCGATCACGTAGTTGATGAACGGCTTCAGGTACGAGCAGGGCACGCCCGTATAGAGCGAGAAGCCGTGGTTTTTGGCGGCAACGAGGAAAGATTCGGCGCTGATCATGTCCGGATATTCCTCAGAAGCTCGCGCCGAGGACGACGTCTTCGACACTGTCGACGTCGAGCCAGTGGCCCGTCGTGTAAAGTACACGAATCTCCGCGCCGTCCTTGACGAGCTGGCGGAGCAGGTCCGGCATCTTCATCGAGTTGAAGCGGGTCTTGTCTTCCTTCTCGAGCTTCTCGAGGGTCGACTTCAGCACCGAGGCGCCCTTGTCGCTCACCTTGAGGAAGCCCATCCACTCGCCCGTCACGTCCGCGCGTTCGCCGTCGCCGACGAAGTCCTTGAGGGTGACCTTCTCGAGGAAGGCGCGCTTCGAGTTCGGCTGCGAGCAGGTGACGAAGTCGGCGACGCGGCCCTTGTTGCGGCTCTCGCGCCAGTTGGCGTCGACGCAGATGACGAAGTCGTCGCTCGTCTCGGCGAGCTCTTGCACGATGTACTTCTTGAAGAGCACGTCGCCGTACGAGATGACCGTCTGGCCGGAGAGCGCGTCCTTCGCGCGGGCGAGCGAGGCCACTTCCTGCGTGGACTCGTAGGCGTCGTTGTCGACGTAGGTGAGGCTGGTGATGCCGAAGGCTTCTTTCTTGTAGCCGCGCACCACGGTGATGTCCTTCACGCCCACCTCGCGGTAGGTGGTCGCGATGTGCGAGAGGATCGGCTGACCCTTCACGTCGACCATGGCCTTCGGCTTGTCCTTCGTGAGGTCACCGAGCTCCGAGCCACGCGAGGCCGCGAGCACGATCGCGCGCGTCGATTGGCCGTGCTTGGGCAGGTAGAGCTTCTCGGCCTGCTCGAGCTCCGCTTCGCCCTGGATGCGGAAGACTTCGGCCACCGTGACGACTTCGCTCTCCACGTTGAGGAGGCTCTGATCTTCGTAGATGCGCTTGGCGGTCTTCTGCATGGCCGTGAGCGCCGAGCGCATGGCGTGGTTCGCCCAGATGACCGTGGAGAAGCCCGCGTCGCGGAACACCTCGGTGGGCGTCGTGTAGTACTTGGTCGGCACGATCACGACCGGGCAGCGATCGCCCCACTCTTTTTTGAACGCGAGGATCTCGCTCGGCGAGCGGAGCGCCGAGTGGATCAGGATCGCGTCGGCGCCGGCCTTGCGGTACGCCTCGGCGCGCTTCAGCGCCTCTTCGAGGCCCCAGCCCGCGATGAACGCCTCGACGCGCGCGACGATGACGAAGTCCGAGTCGCTCTGCGCCTCTTTGCCCGCCTTGATCTTGCCGGCGAACTCGTCGATCTCGGCGAGGGGCTGCGCGTTGCCGCGGATGAAGCTGTTGGTCTTGGGGAAGATCTTGTCTTCGATGCAGACGCCCGCGCAGCCGCGCTGCTCGAGCTTGCGCACGAGGCGGCGCATCGAGTTGAAGTTGCCGTAGCCGGTGTCGCCGTCGAGCAAGATGGGGATCTTGGTCGCGTCGGCCATGAACTCGACGACCTCGAGAACCTGCGTCCAGCTCGCTTCGTTGTTGTCGCGACAGCCGAGCGCTGCCGAGATCGAGAGGCCGCTGCCCCAGATGCCCTCGAAGCCCGCTTCCTCGGCGACCTTCGCGGAGAGCCCGTTGTGCGCCTCCATGAGGAACGACATTTCCGGACGCGTGATGAGGCGCTTGAGTTGCGTGGTCTTCTTTTCGGACTTGGGGTCTGCCATGGGAGCCTCGGGACGTGTGGTTTTCGGGTGCCGACTTAGCACCGAATCGGGGCGAGAACCGGCCCAAAGAGTGGGCTATTCCGCAGTCTTTTTCGCGACTCGCTGCTCACCGCGCGACGCGCCACCGCGCAACGAACGACGCAGCGGCCTTCGCCACCGGGCGCGAAGCGAGCGCGAGCGTCGCACCTGCCGGTACGTCCACGAGAAAGTGGCGTTTGCACAGCACGGTGGAGAGGGCGATCCCCGCCGCCAGGGCGATGGGGATGGGGGACCACTTGCGCAGGTGATCCCGGAAAAACAGTGCAACATACACGCTGTAGGCGACGTGCATGCTGGGGAACGCGTTGAAGCCGTCGTCCGAGCGGTACATCACGTCGAGCGCGCGGCAGCTCGCCGAGTCGCACGTGGCGAGCGAGGGCTGAATCATGCGCGAAGGCAGGAAATAGAAGAACAAGAAGCCCGTACAGGCGAGTACGAGGTACCCGGCGAACGCCTCGTAGAGACGCGTACGGCTGCGATACGTGATGACGTGGAGCGTGAGCGTGAGCGGGAAATACGTGTAGTAAACCCAGGTGAGCCCCGGCACGAGCGGCAGGCGCACGTCGAGCGAGGTGAGCGGCTGGAAGAGCGTGTGCCCCTCGGCCACGAGCCTCGCGTTCCGGCCGTCGAGGCCCGAATAGAGGCCCACCATGACGATCACGGAGATCAGCGTGACCAAAAGCGCCTCGCCCAGGCCCGGTGCGCGATCGGCGTCGAGCGCTCGCTGACCGGACCGAGAGTCCTGAGTCGTCCGTGAGCCGAGCCGCGAAAAACCCCGAGTGAAGAAGGGCAGGTTCATGCCCTCCCCTGGTGCAGCGCACGTGCCCTTCCCCGAGACTCGGGGCAAGAACGCATATTTCTCGGGATTTCGTAGGGTTCACGGGCACGGCGAGCGGTAAGACTGTGTGAACCTGTATACTGGTTGAACCACTATACCGTCAACTTCGGTTCTCGTGCGTAAGCCGGGTGACGGCGCGTCTTCGGCCGGTCCGTGGTACGTGCGGCGGCGATGGACGACCGCGCCAGCAAGCGCATCTTGGAAGGCCCGCTCGCGTGGGAGGTGTTCCGCTTCGGAATTCCCCTCGCGGTCGGCGCGATTCTTCAGACTTCTTTCAACCTGGTCGACGCGTACCTGATCGCGCAGCTGCCGAAGGAAGAAGTCGGCCCCGCGATCGGTGCGCTCGGCGTGTGCGATCAGCTCGCGGCGGTGGGCACCATCTTCAGCTACGGCGTCTCCACCGCCGCGGCCACGGTGGTCTCGAACCACAAGGGCAAAGGCGATCACGAAGCCGTGAAACGCACGGCGTGGCAGTCGTTCGTGGTGGTGTTCGGGTTGTCGTTCTTGTTCGGCCTCTTGGGGCTTTTCGCGGGCCCCATCGCAAGCGGCGTCATCGGCCTCAAGGGCGCCGTGGCCGACGTGGCGACTCGCTACTTGCGGGTCATCCTCGCGGGCAGCGGCACCATGTTCCTCTTGCTGCAGCTCACGAGCATCCAGCGCGCGCTCGGCTCCTCGAAGACACCGGTCGCCCTGCTCGTGCTCGGCAACGTGTTCAACGTGATCTTCGCGGTGGTGTGCCTCTTCGGGCCGGTGGCGCCGAACGCCGCGCTCGCCTGGGGCGCTCCCCTCGCCTCGCGCTTCCACATCCCCGCGATGGGCATGGAGGGCGCTGCATGGGCCACGGTCGTCGCGCGTGCGCTCGTGCTCGTGCCGAGCTTCCTCGTGCTCGTGAAGCGCTTCGACATCCTGCCGGAGAAGGGCTCACGCGGGCCCGATCGACGCGAGATCGGCGAGCTCATGAGCCTCGCGTGGCCGACCAGCGCGCAGTTCGTGTTGCGCATCACGGCCATGCTGCTCGTCAACTCGCTCGTCGCGCGCTTCTACTCGACCGAAGCCGACCAAACGGCGACCACGGCGATGGGTCTCGTCTTCCGCGTGGACTCGGTCGCGCTCTTCGTGGCCATGGGCTGGGGCGGCGCCGCGCAGACGTTCGTAGGGCAGAACCTGGGAGCCGGCAAAGACGAGCGAGCCAAGCGCGCCGGCGTGCTCGCTGCGGCCTACGACGCGCTCATGAACGTGGCGTTCGTCGTGGTGCTCGCCTTCTACGCCGAGCGTGTGCTGCACTTCTTCGGCAAGGACGACGCGCCCGTGGCCATCGGGCTCGACTATCTGAAGATCGTCGCCAAGAGCTACGTGGGCCTCGGTATCGGCATCGTGCTGGGCAACGCGATGGCGGGCGCCAAAGCCGCCAAAACGGCTTTCCGCGTCGACGTGGCGGTGCTGTTGGCCTTCCAGCTCCCACTCTGTCTGGGCGCCGTCCTGGTCTTCCACGCGAGCCTGATGGGCCTCTTCGCCTGCGTCGCAGCTACCGCCTTCGCGGGCGCCATCGCGTACGGAGTGGTCTACGCGCGCGGCAAGTGGATCGAAGCCGGCAAGTCCTCCTGAGGTCACGACCTTCGAGCGAGCCTGCTGCGTTGCCTGACGTGGCATCGCAGGACTCCCGTCGTCCGGCGCGACAGGTTCGCGCAAAGCCCGCTGGGGCCACACGTCCTGGTGCTGGGTCCCGAGCCCAGAACGGCCACGTCGCCCGGTAGCCGAATCGTGGCCGTCGATTCGCGCGCCGAACGCTCGTCGCAAGCGGTCGGAAACACTCGCGGCGCTCGTGCCGTCACGAGCTCTCTTCGACTCACGAGCCGACCGGAACGGCGGTGCTCGAAACGTGCGGAGTGAAGATCGCCGAAGCTCGCGGACACAAAAGCGAAACGGCCCTTCCCCGGAGGAAAGAGCCGTTCCGTTTCACTCGAGTGGTCTCGTCAGAGAACCACGGTCTCCGTCACACCGTTGATCTCGGTGTTGGAGGCCACCGCTCGGCGGTCGCCCTTGGCAGCAGCGTAGCAAGCGGCTGCCGAAGCGGCCTGGCCGAGCATAGCGCCGTTGTACGGAGCCGTTCCGCCGGTGGCGGGATCCCAACCGTCGACCTGGTTGTCCTGCGCACCGAGGCCGCCGAACCAGCCGGTTTTGAGGAAACCGGCGCCATAGACGAAGAGGAGGTTCGAGTTCATCGCCGAGCCGTCCGGCCAACCGTTGCGGTTGGTGTACGACTTGGGGGTGTCTCCGTGGATGGTGACCACGAGGCTGTCCAGGATGGTCTTGGTAGTCGCGGCCGGGTCCGGAAGCGTCTTCGCCATCGTGAAAAGACCGGCCAGGACATCGCCCATGGCTTTGGCTTTCGTGGTGGCAGCCGCGTCGCCGCCGGCGAAGAGCCCGTGAGGGTCGTCGCTGAAGCCGCGGATGGTCACGCCCGAGCTCAGACCGAGCCTGAACGCCTTCAGAGCCGTGATCATCGCGTTACCGATGTTCATCGCCGAAGCAGGGACGCCCGCGTTGTTCAGACCGAACATCGCGAGGTCGGCGGCCGTCGGACGAAGCTGGTCGGAGAGGTTCTTTCCGAGAAGGTTCATCGAGACGCGACCGACGTCCAAGCCCTTCGCCATCGTCGTGCGGCCCGCGGCCGCATTCAGGTTGAGGAAGGCCTTGTAGTACGACTCGGCGAGGGCGGCGTTCTTCGGGGTCTGCAGGAGCGTCCTCGACGCCTGGCTGTTGAAGAGGTCGACCATGCCGCCCGCGTTGGCGACGGCTGCCGGCGTGGGAGCGCCAGCCGCGGTTCCGAACGTGATGTTACCGACCGTGATGGTCGGCAGTAGGGTCGGCACCTTCTGCTGGATGGCGGCGATGTTCGCCAGCATGCTGCCGTTGCCGCCCAAGTTGGCCGCCGTTTGGGGTGCGCCCGTGTGGGTCTCGTTGGTGCCGCACATGAAGGCGGTCCAGTTGAACTTCGCAGCCTTGGTGGCCGCTTCCATTTCGGGGGCGTAGTAGATGTCCTTGGTGGACCCCACGCCTTTGATGGCCTTCCCTTGCGCGTGGAAGGGGAAGTTTGCGTTGGTGGTGGTGGCAACGCGGGTCTGAGGAAACAGCAGTTGCCAGTTCGACAGACCGCCGTTGCCATCCATGATGTGGACGGTGAAGGCGCAGATGCGGTTCGCTGCGCTGTCCGCGAGCGCTACGCCACCCGAGTCGGACATGACCTCGAGGAACTTCGAGCGTTCGAGGCCGATCGCGGCGGCGAGCACCGACGACCACTTGATGAAATCGCGGCGGCTGGCTCCCCGGAGGTCTTTGAGACGATCATCGATCATGACGCTACTCCTTCACTCGCAGGTGTGGGCCGCAGCAAGAAGCGCGGCGACGGCGATACGCTGGCCGTCCGTGGGGTTGTCGGCCTGAGCGACCAAGTCGTCGGCGAGAGCCATGTGCTCCGCCTTCGCCGGCTTGCCCAAGAGGCACGAGACGCCGTCTTTCGTGAATTTCCCGCCCTCGAGGAGCTTCACTCCCGGGCAGGCCGTGGGGGCCCAGTCGGGCTTCACGATGTCGGCCGAGGTGATCATGTAGATGTCGAACGCTTTGCCGAGCGCCGACGTCGACGAGAAGGCCGCTTCCGGAATACGACCGTTGTAGTTCGGGGCGCCGAGCGCCGCCGCGTTGGCCGTGTTGGTGGTGAGAGCCTGGTTCTGCATGGACGCGCCGCGCGTCTTGAGCATCGAGGTCATCGCGCGGAGCGAGAGCTTGCCGCACGTGTGCATACGAGCCGAGGCGACCGCTCCGCCCGCAGCCGAGTTCTCGAGAGCTCGCTGCTGGGGATCCGTACGGGGAGCGTCGCTCGCACCGAGCGGGTCGTTCGAGTGGTTGAAGGTGCTCGATTCGTCCCCGCCCGCCGTGGCGTTCGGGTCGTTCGCGTAAGCCGAGCCTGCGCCGGGCTTGAGTTGGTCGGTGGCGTCTCCGCAGCCCGCGAGGGCCAGTGCCGTGGACACGGCGGCGAAGGTGAGTGCAATTCGCTTCATGGTCATGACTCCTTCCTTCACCACATCGTGAAATCGTCGCTCTTGAAGATGCGAGCGAGCGTGTCTTTGAACTTGAAGTTGCCGGCCTTGAAGGCGTCGACTTCGGCCTTGGTGACGACCGCGGGCACCGTCGCGAGGTTGGCGACCACGTCGCCGCGGGAGAACGCGAAGTTCCAGGCGCGGGTCACGGCGCAAGCCGCGACGTCCGGGTCCTTTGCAATCTGCTGACCGAGGCCCGTGATGTCGGTGACCGGGGTGCCGCCGAAGCGCCACGCCAATCCCTGTTGTCCCGCGGGGAGCCAGTCTTCGAGCTTGGCCTTCGGGTTTCCGGCCACGGGAACGTCCACCTGGATGGCCGTCGCGTTGTACGCGCCGTTCGCATCGAAGTTCGCGAAGAGGGGCGCGATGTGGTTGATCGTGCCGTGACAGTTGGCGCAGTTGACCGCCGACGTGTCCTTGAAGTTGATCCGGATGCCCGCGGTGGTGCCGCCCGTGATGCTGTCGAAGGGCCAGGGGTTCGTGTAAACCGTCGCGCCCATCGAGGTCGGCTTGGCCGCGAACTCGGTCGGGAACTGCGCGCACACGAACACTTCTTGGATGAAGCGCGTGCGGCGGAAGGCCATCGGGGCGAAGTACTGCGCCATGATGCCGCGGTCGGTGAGGACACCGGCCGTGGGCGCACCGTTGTTCGCCGCGCAGTCGGCCGCGGTGAGCTTGCTGGTCGCCATGTCGTACGTGGGACACGTACCCGTGGTGGCCGTGAAGAGGTCGGTGTAGGGGCGGCCCTCGACCGTGACGAGCGCGGCGAAGTTCGCGGCGAAGTCCTTGTTGGGCTGGTTCATGGCCACGTTGCCGACTTGCGCCGTGCGGAACGTGTCACGCCAGAAGTCGATCATCTTCGTGGTGAAGCGGGGGTCGGCGACGAGCTTGTCGACGTACGCCTCGTAGACCTTCTTCTGCTCGGCCTCGTTGGGCGCGGCGGCGATGGCCTTGATCTCGTCGAGGGTCGGGAGCTCACCGACCAGCTTCAGCGAGGCGACGCGAGTGGCCTCGCCGTAGTCGCGCTTGCGCTGATCGAGCTGGACCGGGGGTCCTTCTTCGGGCGTCTGTCCAGCGGTTCCCCCACCAGGGACGCCGCCAGGGCCCGGGGTGAATGGGTCCCCAGGGTTCAGCGTGTTGTCGGGGTTGCCGAGTTGGTTGGGGTCTCCCCCGCTCGAGCAGCCCGATAGCCCGGCGAGCAACCCTGCTGCGGCGAGCATCCACGCGGTGGTTCGGAGCGTTCGCATCGTGTCTCCCTTTCTCCTGCCGTTTCCGGTGATGAGTGTTTGCAAGCGCCGGTCCATGTTCCCGAGGCGCCTCGGAGCCGTCTTCAGGTCAGAAGAAGATGGCCTTGTTGTTGTTGAAGAGGTCCGAGAACCCCTGGGTGTTGGTGACCTTGCCACCGTTGTGCTGAACCGCGCCCGCGGCCTTCTGCACGAGGATGCTCTGCGGGATGTTGGTCTCGTTCAGCTTGGCGAGAACCGAGTCGCAGATGGCCTGGTTGTCGTTTCCAGCAAGGCTGAGGCCGGCGAGGCCGTTGCCGTGGCAGTTGCCGCAGTTCGAGCCCGCGCCCACTCCACCGCCGCGGAGCGAGGGGAGGATGGTCGTCGCGAAACCTGCGGGATCTTTGCACTTTTTGGCCACAATCGGCGGCGTATAGGTGCCCTTTTCCAGCTTGTTCGCGTCGAAGCGAAGCTGGTCTGCCGCGATGTCGTAAGGGGTCCAGCCCTCGCCGGAGAGGAAGACCGAGCCCGGGCCGAGCAAGGTTTCGGTGCCTTGCTGCATGGTCTGGTCGACGTTCGAGAAGCTTCCGTCGATGATTTCCGGGGCTTTCGGGTCCGCCTTGGCCGGAATGCGCACGAAACGCGGCGCATTCACGTGGATGTCGGTGCCGGCCGGCGAGACGATCTTCAGGTTCTTGAGCGACAGGACACCGCCCACCAAGCTGGCGTCGAACTTGAGCTTTACGCCGGTAATTCCGCCCTGAGCGGCCTTCGAGATGTCGATCTCGTTGGGGCCGGACTTCACCGCGAAGGGGTCAGTCCCGGGGAGCTTCACGACCTGGAGCGCGACAGCCTCGGCTTCCAGCCATTTCGTGGCTTTCGTCTCGAGATCCGGGGTGGATCCGAGCGCCGGACCGGCATGTGCGCCCTTGGTGAGCAAGGTGCTCTGGAAGGCATCGCGAACGATGATTCCAGGCTGCTTTTTGATGGACACGTAGGTGTCCGGGCCCGCGAGGAACTTGGGGGGCTCGGGGTTGAACAACCCGAGCTCGTGGCACTGCTTTCCGCAGCTTTCCTTCAGCTGGGGCTCGAGCTCACGGTAGAGCTTTTCCGCGTAAGCCTGCTTCGCCTGCACATCGCCGGGGGAACCGGGTTCGGGGGCTGTACCGCCGTCACCGGTTGCCGTTGAAGTAGGACGGGGGCCGGTCGGGAAGGTCGGAGCGTCCTCCGAACAGGCGGCAATCGAGCCCACCGCGATGACGGTGGTAAGCACGGAAGTCCAACGAAGAGAGCGGAATCGCATCATGGGAGGGCCTCGGAAGGGGTGATGCTTGCACGCATAGGGCCAGCAAGGAAAACGCAGCGTTTCTGAGCGCCTACATGTAGGTCGCAACCCAAGTTCGCGGCTTTGCGCGGGGCCTGGTCGGTGGTGCCTGGGTCGACGGACCCGAAAGGGTGGATCCTGGAGAGCTCACGGGGGCCCCCCCCCTCGAAGCACCTGGGCGCGAGCCCACAATAATTCATGCCCCACCCAGGTCGCCCTGGGGCTTCACCGACCCCCCGGTGTGGGGGCTTGAGGCTGCGGAGGAGCCGGGGCGACCATGCCGGGAGCCGGCGCACTCGGGGCTACGGGGGCTACGGCCCCCCCGTTCAAGCGCTCGCGGAGAATGCGCGCGGCGTAGGCGTACGAGGGGTTCTGAGGCTGCTCGCGCGCGAGGCGCTCGTAGGTGTCCACCGCGCCCGCGATGTCCCCACGGTAGACCTGGTCGACCGCCTGACGCTCGAGGGTGACCACGTGACCCTTGCCGGCATCGACCGTGGAGACGCCGGCGTCGCTCGGTCCCGCCGGAACGGGCGTCTGCCCCGGTCCCTGCCCGGTCGGTTGCACCTGCGGCTGCCCAGGAATCTGACCGGGGATCTGCCCGGGCACTTGTCCCGGAATCTGCCCAGGGACCTGGCCGAGTTGGCTCGCTTGTACGACTGTGTCCGTGGGTGCCGCACCTACCCCGACACCCGCTTCCGGCACGCTCGCCTCGAGGCTCCCCGCCTCTGCGCCGGCGTCGATGCGAGGCTTGGCGGGTGGGGGGTCGTCGGCGAACAGGATGCTCGCGCCCGCCAGCATGGCGATGGGCAGCAAGATCAACGTGACCTTGCGTACCGGCGAGGCCGCCTTGAAGTCTTCGACGGCCTTCTTGAACGCGTCTTGCTCGGCCGGCTTCTGACCGGGGCCGTTGGCCTGCCCCGGCTGCTGGTCCGGGAAGGGGCTCATGGGCGCCATGCCGGGCATCGAGCCGCCCTGCATCGAGCCGTTTCCGAACCCTTGCTGCATTTGTCCAGGCTGCATCGGGAACTGTCCGCTCCCCGAAGGACCCATGCCCGGCTGACCGGGGAATGCCCCGCTCATGCCCATCCCCGGTTGGCCCGGAAACGACCCGCTCATGCCCGGCTGCATCATTCCGGGTTGCATGCCCGGCTGCATCATTCCGGGTTGCATCATGTTGGACTGCATGCCCGGCTGCATCATGCCGGGCTGCATGCCCGACTGCATCATGCCGGGCTGCATGCCCGACTGCATCATCCCAGGCTGCATGCCCGACTGCATCATGGCCGGCTGCATGCCGGACTGCATCATCCCGGGCTGCATTCCACCGAACGACCCGCCCATGCTGTTGTTGCCCGGCTGCGCGTTGAACTGTCCGCTGATTCCCGCGGGGAGCTTGCCTGCGCGCGAGACCGACACGTCGAGCGGGGCTACGCGGGTGGATTCGCCTTCGTCCTCCTGGCGGTTCGAGAACGCGCCGGGTTGGAAGGGACGCGCGCCGCTCGGAGACGAGCCTGCGGCCTGGGGGACCGGAGCCATCTGTGGGGGCCCTGGCGGCATTCCCGGAGGGGCGGACGCGCGCATCGCGGGCTCGGGAGGGCGACCGGCGGCCGGAAGGGGTGCCGCACGCTGCTGCATGGGCGGAGGCTGCGCGGGGTTCGCGAGCGCCTGGGTGGTGTCGTCGCTGCTGTCCTCTTCGCGGTATTCGAGGCGAGCTCCACCAAGCTCGATCGCACACGGAGGCCGAACCTCGGTCCAGCTGGTCCCGACCGGAAAGCCGTCGACACAGGCGGCGTTGTTCGGATCGGTGCTCTGGAGGAAGAGCGCCTGTCCGTCGAAGTAGGCGTACGCGTGCACGTCGAGGATTCCCGCGCCCTCGACCTTCCATTGGCCACGGCGTCCGATGCTCAGCGTGGGCGATTCCTTGCCCATCGTGAGCGGCACGAAACCGGGTTCACCGATCCCGGCGACGATCTCGATGACGTGTGTGGCCATGAGGCGATCTCAGCGTCGGCGCTGCGCAGCCTCGTAGACCGAGGCCGGCAGATCCACGCCGTGCTCGTGGAGCTGCTCGATACAACGGGGCATGATGCCCGTCGGACCGATCGTACTCTCGATCTTACCCGAGGGGTCGAAGCCTTGGTACTCGCGAACGAAAATGTCCTGCATTTGGTAGCTGCTGGTCTGCAGATCGTACCCCAAAACCTCGCTGATGTGCGTGATCTTGCGGCTTCCATCCTGGAGACGTGAAACCTGGCAAATCAGGTTCACGGCGGAGGCGAGCTGGATGCGCAGCGCGGTGAGCGGCATCTGGACGTCGCTCATCATGGCCATGGTCTCGAGACGCGAGATGGTGTCGCGGGGGTAGGTCGCGTGGAGAGTCGACATGCATCCGCCGTGACCCGACGTCATGGCTTGGATGAGGTCGAGCGCCTCACCGCCTCGGATTTCACCGACCACGATGCGGTCCGGTCGGAGACGAAGCGTGGCCTTGAAGAGATCGCGGATTTTCACCTCACCCCGCCCCTTGGGATCCGGCGGGCGGGCCTCGAGCTGGCAGACGTGCTCACGCTGGAGCTGGAGCTCGCGGGAGTCTTCGATGATGACCACACGCTCGTCCGCGGGGATGAACGACGAAAGCGCGTTCAGCATGGACGTCTTGCCGGAGCCGGTACCGCCTGCGATGAGCACGTTCAGCTTGGACGCGACGAACGCACTGAGCGACTGCGCGACCTCTTCGGTCATCGCGCCGAAGCCGATGAGCTTCTGCACGGTGAGGGTCTCTTTGAAGAACCGACGAATCGAGACGCACGGCCCGTCCGGGGCGGCGGGAGGCAGCACGGCCTCGATACGCGAGCCGTCCGGGAGGCGCCCTTCCAGGATGGGGCGCTCTTCGTCGATATGCTTGCCCACGTACTGGGCCGCATTTCGTAGGGCTGCGGTGAGGTGCTCGACGCTCTCGAACTTCGAGTCGGAGAGGTGCAGCATGCCCTTCTTCTCGAAGTAGATCTGCCCCGGCCCGTTGATCATGATGTCGCTCACGCCCGGATCGTCGAGCAGCGGGCGAATCGGACCGAAGAACTGGAGCAGCGTCTCTTCGAATATTTCGCGCGGGATCATGGGTCACTCTGCACGTGGTGGAGAACGGACGACTTGGCTTCTTCCGCGTGAGGGCCCTTCGGATCGAGGCGCAAGTATTCGCGAAAATGGGCGTCTGCGCCCACCGGATCTTGTTCGGCGTCGCGCAGAAGCACGGCGAGCGCATAGTGAGCTTGGGCGTCGCGCGGGCGCGCTTCGAGGACGCGTTCGAACTCGGCTTTGGCGAGCTTCGAGTCTTCCGTGGCGGCGTAGAGCGAGGCGAGCACGAGCCTCACGCGCACGTCGTTGGGGTGGCTCACCAGGTAGTCGCGCGCGTACTGCGCGGCGAGGCGGTAGCGCTGCTCTTTGATGCACACCTCGAGCAGGAGCGGCATCACCTTGCGCGGATCGGCGCCCTGGGCCATCGCATCGGCCAGGTACTCCTCCGCGCGTAGGTAGTCGCCCACCGCCGCGAACCCTCGCCCACGATCCACGAGTTTTTCCGCGGTGTGCTCGCGGTTGTACGTAGCGACGTCGGCCTTGATGTTCTCGGCTTGGACGGGAGGACCACAGGCTGCCAGCGCGAGCAGCGAGACAACAGAAGCGGCCGAGACCGCACGCGACAGGAGTGCACGCAGCGGATGCATCTTACACGCATGCATCATGCATACTCCACGCACGCCGAGGGCGACCGAGCTCAAGTCTTCTTGGCGGCTTCGCCGATCTTGAGCTTGATCTTCCGGTCGAGGTTCGAGAGCCATGTGACGTAATCGCCGGTCTTGCCACTGGTGAACTGCTGGAGGACACGCACCTGACGCTGGGCGAGGGCCCAGTCCTCCACCGAGAGAGCGTGCTCGAGGCGAACCTGTTGCGTGCGGTAGTCGTCGATGAGCTCGGCGCGCATCGCCCGGGCGGCCTCGTCCGCGACGGCAGCCGAAGCTGCGTCGCCACCGCTACGGTAACATGCGGCGGCCTCCTCGAACAAAGGGACGGCCTGAACGCCGTCGGTCACGTGGAAGGGACGTCGCTCGCGCTTGGCGTCCGCGATGGCCATGCGCTCGCGTGCGCGTGAGATTCCCTGAACGCCTCCTACCGGACACGCCGTGACCGGTCCCGCCCAGAGAGGCGGCGCGTCCTTCTTCATGGCCACGCCTCCGCCGCCCTCTTCGGGGGAGAAGAACAGGTAGCCGACCGCGGGCACGATGAGCGCGAGGCCGATCAACATGACGGGGCTCGTGCCCTGCTTTTTCTGCTGGGTCTGACCACCGAGCCCCGCCGAATCGGCCACCGCGACGGCGATCTGGGTTTGGTTCACGCCGAGCACCGCGTCCGGGGGGAGCGGAGACTGCATGAAGGGGACGTTGTTGATGGTCGGCGAGGGCTGGAAGTTCAGCGCACGCGCGAACACACCCGCGGGGCCGAGCTCGATGAGCACGTGCTCCACCGCGGCTTGATCGAGGGGAAGGCGGATCTCGCAGTGCGCTCCGCTGCCGATGAGGACGCGCTCGCTCTCGATGTTGAGCTGGTCGATCTGTCCGGTGGGGAGGCGGATTTGGAAGCGTAGGACGCGCATGGATTCGTCTCTTCCGGACTCAGAGGCCGGCGGTGATGTTCATCATCGCGGGGCCCAGGATGAGGCCCATGATAGCAAAGAACACGAGCATGAGCGGTCCCACCATGGCGACGCCAGCTTTCGCTGCCGACTCTTCCGCACGCACGCTGCGGCGCTGGCGAGAGACCCCTGCCTGGATGGTGAGCACCTCAGAGACCGGATTTCCGCGTTCTTCGGCTTGAACGAGCGAGTTGACGAACTCGATGACCGCTTCGCACGGACAACGATTCGAGAATTCGAGCAACGCATCTTTGCGCGTCCGACCGAGATTCATCGTCTGCAGGAGCAACGTGAACTCTTCGACGATGGGGTCGTTGGGGTTGCTCGATTTGTCGACCACCTGGCGGACCGCACCGGGGAAGTCGAGCCCCGCGCCCATCGAGAGCGCCATGAGATCGATGACGTACGGAAGACCGCGGCTCACCGACTTCAGACGATCCTGGGCTTCGCCACTGATCTGCATGTACGGCAGTGCACCACCGAGGCCGATGCCCGCGATGAGCGTGATTTGGCCGAGATCGAGCATGTATCCGGCTACGCCACCGACGATGCCGCCACCGATGGTGGAGAGAATGGTGAGAGCGATGTACTCCTCGGCCGTGAGGCCCATGAAGTCGCCGGCCAAGCCGATTTGTTTGTCGAGCGCGGCTCGCTGCTCCTCGGTGGGGATACCGCTCACGCGCACGCCGACCCAACGGACCATGGGCTCGATGGCGGCCCACGTTTCGTTGTTCGCAATGGCGCGAGTGCGCTTCAAGCCGCGAAGGCCGTAGCGACTCGCCACCCGAGTGGGTGCGCTCGCGAACGAATACATGATCAGCGCGAGGGCGAGGCCGCCCGCGGCGATCCACGCGTAGCGGAGGACGAGGAGCTGCCAGGTGAAGTGAGGTTGCATCTTAGAGGTCCACCGCGAGGACCTTGCGGGCCAGGATGATCGACGTGGCCCAGCAGGTCACGATTCCGGTGCTGATGAGGTAGCCCGTCAAGCTCGCCGTGAGCGGGGCGAAGTATCCCGGCCACACCTGATTCATGAGGAGGAGCAGCGCGAACGGCATGATGCCGATGACCCAGAGCTGCATCTTGCCTTCGGCGGTTTTCGTTCGGACCACGCCCTCGAGGCGACGCATCTCGCGCAGCGTGTTGGCCGTGGACTCGAGCACACGCGGCAAGTTACCGCCGACTTGACGCCCGATGAGGACCGACGAGAGCGCCGAGTCGAGCTGGCGACTTCCGACGCGCGAGGCCATGTGGAGCAGCGCCTGGTCGAGCGTGCTTCCGACCTTCATTTCCTTGAGCGCGAGGTCGACCTCCTGGCGCATGGGGTCGGTGATGACGGACGCCACCGAGTTGAGGGCGGCGCCGATGCTCGGGGTAGTTTTGAGCGCGTTCGCGAGCGCGAGCATGAAGTTGTCGAGTTGCTCTTCGATGGCCTCGACGCGCTTGCGCCGCAGGCTCTCGATGTGAACGAGCGGAGCTACCGCGATGAGCCCCAGGATCGCGTACCAAAACGGGATCGAGAAAAGCACGTTCAAGGTGATGAGGAGGAACGCCGCACCCAGCTGACCGAAGGTGATCTTCTCCCCGGGGATGAAGATGAACATCGGTCGCAGGCGCTGCTCGAGCAGCGAGTTGTAACGAGCCCAGTAGCGGTACGCCGGTCCGGACTGGTCCGAGGCCGCAGCCCACGTGCCCGCGAAGAGGCCGAGTCCGGTCACCCCGGCGCTCGCCCACTTCAGCATCTCCGTCATCGGGGCGACGTCCCCCACTTTGCCGCTCATCATACGTACGGCTCCCCGGGCTTCACGAGCCCCATGACGATGAACGTATCCAAAAACGAGGGCAAATACCCAGTTGCGCGAAACTCGCCGATCACTTTGCCACCAGGGCCCGTGCCGGTGCGCACGAACTGGAAGATGGGTCGCATCTCGATCTCGCCCGTGTCGCGCTCGAGGCCGATGACCTCGGAAATCGCAGTGACCTTACGCGTGCCGTCGGAGAGGCGGCTCTGCTGAACGATGATGTTCACGCTGCCCGCGATCTGCTCGCGGATCGCGCGTACGGGCAGGTCGAGACCGGACATGAGCACGAGCGTTTCCAGACGCGCGATGGCCTCACGCGGCGAGTTCGCGTGCGTAGTGGTCATCGAGCCGTCGTGACCGGTGTTCATGGCCTGGAGCATGTCGAGCGCTTCGCCACCACGGCACTCGCCGACGACGATCCGGTCGGGACGCATACGTAGCGCGTTCTTCACGAGATCGCGGATCGTGTACTCGCCCCGACCTTCGAGGTTGGCCGGGCGTGTTTCGAGGGCGACCACGTGCGGCTGCTGGAGCTGGAGCTCGGCGGCGTCTTCGATAGTGACGATGCGGTCTTCTTCCGGGATGGACGCCGACAACACGTTGAGCAGCGTGGTCTTGCCGCTGCCCGTACCACCGGAGATGACGATGTTCTTCTTCGCCACCACGCAGCGCGTGAGGAACCGGCCCATCTGCGTGGTGATCGAGCCGTATTTCTCGAGCTTCTCGAGCGTGAGCGGGACCTTCGAGAATTTACGGATGGTGATGCACGCCCCGCGCAGCGCGATGGGCTTGATGACCGCGTTCACGCGCGAGCCGTCTTTGAGGCGCGCGTCGACGAGAGGAGACGACTCGTCGATACGACGTCCGAGTGGCGTGACGATGCGCTCGATGACCGCGCGTACGCGCTCGTCGTCGGTGAATCGGGCCTCGGAAAGACGAAGCTTTCCGCCATCTTCGATGTAGATGGTGTTCGGATCGACGACCATGATTTCGGAGACCTTCGGGTCCGAGAGGAACCTCTCGAGTGGTCCGAGTCCGAGCGCCTCGTCGGAGAGCTCACCGATGAGCGTGTCCCGATCCATCTCGGGCGGGATGCGCATCGCCAGGTTGCCGACGATCTGACGGAGGGCCGTGAGCACCTTCGGGCGCATGGACGGATCGTCGAGCTTCTTCGCATCGATGGTGGCGAGGTCGAGGTGCTCGAGAAGGAGCTTGTGGATGTCTCGGCGGAGCTCGACGTCTTTCTTGCGCGCCTCGTCACGTGGACGAGAGGGCATGAGCTGCGCCTGCATCGCCGGGTTCTGCGACGGGTTCTGCGCGGCCGTGGCGTCCGGACGCATGGCGATGGGCGGCAGCGGAGGCGCGAGGCCTGGGCGGTGCTGCGGGGGCGCCATTGGGGGAGGCACGGGCGGAGGCAACCCGGGCGCGCTCGGCCCGGGTCCCGGCATCCGGCTGTGACTTTGCGGCTGCATGGGCGGCGGCGGCGCGGCCTCCACGGGGAAAAACGCGACCGTGAAGTCGCCGAGCACCACCGGAGTACCGAAGGGCACCTCGATGGCCTCGCGCCGGAGCAAGATGCCTCCGGCGAGTGTGCCGTTCGTGGAGACGTCTTCCACGAGCATCGACTGCGGACCGATTTGCACCACGGCGTGCTGCCGAGACACGAGGTCGCTATCGAGCCGAAGCACGCATTGCGCATGGCGCCCGATGGAAATCGGACCGGTCACGGGCATCGTCTCTTGGCGCTGCCCTTGGGACTCCGACTGGATGAGTACCCGAACCGCCGTCATACGCGCTTCTTTCTTCCGCTCTCGCTTTCCGTCATTTCGCCGACGGCGGCGCCTTCGGGTAGGCCTCGACGTTGTCGATGTCGCCCGAGTAGTCCTTGAAGCTGTTCAGGGCGTTGTTGATGATCTCGAGCGAGCTCTTGGGCACGGTGTCGACCACGCTCGGGATGATGAACACGGCGCCCTCGGTCTCGGCGTTGTCCCAACGTTGGCTTCCGAAGAGCGCGCCGACCACGGGGATCTGTGCGAGCCCAGGAAGGCCGACGCTGTCACGACGACGCGTCTGCGTCTTGATGCCCGACAGCACGAGGGCCTGACCGAGCTTGAGGGTCACCAGGGTTTCGAGCTTGGTGGTGGAGCGACCGGGGACCGTTCCGGACGCGGCCGGCGTGAGGTCCGCGACGTCCGCGCTGAGCTTGATTTCGACGTCTTTGGTGTTCACGTCGTAGCGAGGCAGCACGGTCACGTTGGTGCCGAACTGCACCTTCACGAGGCCGATCGATTGTGCGGTCTGCTGCTGGAAGTTCTGCTCGCCGCCGTTCTGGAACGTGGCCTCGGAGCCGTTCGAGGTGATGATGGTCGACTGCTTGAGAATGCGCACCCAGCCGTAGCGCGACCCGATATCGAGGCGAGGCATCGGTTGATTCACGATGCTCGCGTCCGCGCGGGTCGCGGTCTTCGAGATGAAGTCGAAGTCGATTCGCGTCTGGAAGATTTCTTGTCCGGAGCCCCCGGTGCCACCAATCGACGCTGGCCAGCCCACGCCGACGGTGTAGTTCCAGCTCTTCTCGTACTGCACGAAGTAGAAATCGAGGCGCATGAGGAGCTTGCGGTCGGCCGCACCTTGCCCCACCGTCACGACCGATTCGACCTGCCCTTGGTAGAGCGAGGCGATCTGCTGGATGCGCTTCGCGTCCGCTTCGCTCGACACGCCGCCTTCGATGAAGACCCGCCCACCGACGCGGCGAACGCGAATCCCGGGGATGCCTTCGAGGAGCTGCACGAGCTCTTTCTCGACCACCGCGGGGGGACGCTGGGCGACCGAGATGTCGTACGTGATCTGAGACTTGTCCTTGCGGATGAGGAGCAAGGTGGTGCTGCCAGGCTTGGTCGCGCGGAGGACGAACTGCGTCTTGTCGTCGGTGAGCTGAACGTTGACGACGCCCGGCTGCCCCTCGGTGTACTGGTCGATGCCGACCGCCGAGATGGTGCGTGTCTCGCCGATGGCGAGCGCGACGTCTTCACGTTTGCCGCTTTGCCCTGCGGGCTGCGCGAACGTAGTTCGGGGGAAAGCAAGAAGGCTTGCGGCACCGACGAGAGTCGCCAGGCCGAGACCGCGCGCGGCGCGGCTCATACGGAGCTTCACTGGTTTTGTCCTCCACCACCGATGACGGTGGGACCCTTGGGCGTACGAACGCCGGGGATGGTCGCCCGTTGCTCGGGCTTCAAAATCGCGTCCATGTTGATGTCGACCAACCCCACGGTGGTCTTGTTGTCTTCGGGATTTCGCACGGCAACGGCGAGCCGTCCGCGCTCCGCGGCGAGGGCGAGGATCTGGGCTTCGGGGAGCGTGAGGCTCAGCGTGAGCAGGTTCTCGCGCTCGGCCGACTTGTCGCGGCTCTCGCTCGCTTCGACCGAGGTGTCCACACCGGTCGCGAGGACGAGGACACGCTGGAGAAGCACGACGGCGGCCTTCGCATCGCTGACGCTGGAGCCCGCGCCGAGCACGCCGATCACGTCGACGTAGTCGCCCGGACGGATGAGCGCGATGCTCGAGTCGTCGCGCGCAGTGCGGATCGAGACAGCGCGGTAGCCGGGTTGAACGAGCACGCTCAGCTCTTTGCGATCTTCGTTGGCGGTCGCCAGGTCGGTCCACATGAGGGTCTGCCCGGCCTTGACCGTGGTGCCCGTACGGAGGTTCAAAATCTTGGGCTTTTCCGCCTCTTTGACCGAACGCTCTTCTACGTACGCGATGGGAATCTCTCGCGTGGCCAGGTTGTCTTCGGTGAGCGTCTTGCCGCGGTCGACCTGCTTGACCACCGTGAGCACGCGCACGCGCTCACCACCCGAAGCTTCGACCTCGAAGCGGCGCTGGTAGAGGAACAAGAGGAAGACGCCGAGGATGCCGACGACGAGAGCTATGGCAAAAGCGCGGCGGTTCATGGGATTCGTCCAGGCTAGCGAGATTCACTCGAGGCAGGAAGGCCGAAGGGCTCGGACCTTCGGCAAATTGTGGTGAATTCGAAGACGTATTCGGGTCAGTGGCAAGGCGCGCCATCGTCGCGACGCGCACTCCCGACGCAGCTCGGGCGTCGCATCCGGTGGAACTTTCCGCTCCCACCGAACCGACGCCCGATCCGACTCATGCCTTCGTGTTGGGGAAACTCAGTCGCATCGAGAGCGGCACGAGGAACGCTCGGCGTAGCATCGCTGCTGGCACGGGGCGACCTTGTCCATGCACTTCGACATGCACTTGTCGTCGTCGAACTTCTTCCACTTCTTGGCTTCTTCCGGAGTCGGATTGCACGCCTTGAAGCAAGGCTCTTCCTTCTTGAAGCACTTATCCGAACAGGCGTCGCCCAGGCGGTCGCAGTTCGTCCCGCAGCCGGCCCCTTCGGCGTGAGCCGTTTGACCTAACCCCACGCCGGTATCGGTCGGCGAAGGCGAATACGCGACGATCCACGCGCCCGCGAAAGCGAAGAGGGCAAGGAACCTGGAGAGCGTCATCGTTCCTCCGCGAGCGTTCCGGAAGCGGACTTCTCGGCGGCGATCTCGCTGATCGACAAGACGGTCGTTCCGTTCGGCGAACGATTCGCGGTCACGAGGATTTGCGTGGTCTCGCGGAAGTACGCTCGCATCTCTCCGTCCGGATGCTCGGGAGCGATGCCACGGAAGTTCCCTTCCGCAGCCCACTTATCGTAGAAGCCGACCACCTCTTCCGGACTCTGCTTCACCTCGTAGAGGCGAATTCCGAACGGAGTGCCGACGACTTCGGCGTTCATGAAGCGTCGAGCCCCTTCGGGCTTGGGCAACGCCGTATCTCCCCCGGGGGGCTCACCGTCCGGAGCGCCGATGGCCTTGAAGCTGAACGACTCCTCGGTCCAGGCGGTGACGACTCGCGTTTTGCCGTCTTTGACAGAGCGAGCGTAGACGTAGCGAAGCTTGCCGAGGTCACCGAGGTCTTGGGACTTGGCGAAGTTCTGGAGCGACTCGGTCAAGCCCCCCGAAGAGCGCTCGCCTTTGACCAGGCACATGACCGCGCCCTCGCCCGGGTTCTCGTTGGCTCGCAAGATTCCCGACCGCATGCTGCTGGGGAGCAGCATGGTCTTACCTTCGGACGTAGCCTTCTCGGGCACCTTCGCCCAAAGCTCTCCGAGCGCACCCTTCTGAGCGTTGCAGCGCGTCTCGAACTCGTCCAGCACGTCCGCGACAGGAGCTGACGTCTCGGCCTCTCGCAAGAAGAAGCTCTGGCCGTTGAGCCTTACTTCGTTCGCTCCGTCTTGGGCGAGCGGAGCGACTTCACGGCCGAACTTGAGCGAGGCCTTCGCCATGTCGGCTTTGGCGCCGTGAGTGGCGAAGAGCCCGATCCCCAAAGCTGCTACCGCCAAAAAGCCACCAGCACGGGCGATCCCGGCGACGCGCGACTTCTTGGTGCGATCGAAGCCCTTCGCATTCTTCCATGCGGCGAGGAGGAGGAAGAGATTCATGAAGAAGACCCCGTGATGACGCCCTTGATGTACCCGAAGAAGCCGGAGAAGTTGCCGTCACGCGGGACTTCGTTGCAGAGGGCGTAAGAGGTCGCCCCGTTCACCTTCAACGACAAGCCCATGCCGCCGCTGGCAGAGTTTGGCTTCGGATTGATGATGGTACGGCTGCTGTAGTTCACGGCCGCCTTGTTCATGAATCCACTCGTGGTGGCGGCGTTCGCGCCGTTCTGCGAGAGGACCTCGTTCGCGTTACTCTGCCCCGGGTTGACCCCACCGACACTCGTGCCCGACGAGCTCGAGCCGTTTCCCGAATAGCTGATACGCTGGCTCCGGCAGGCGTGCGAAGCGTAGTCGAGCGTCGAGGACCGGATCTGCTGGTTCTTGTCGAGCTTCTCGGCATAGCCCCGGTACATCATCATCGTGAGGCCGAGAAACGAGATGAGGACCGGCAGCACGACCGCCGCCTCCACCATCGCTGCTCCGCGCTTCGTTCGCTTACGCATGGTGGCTCCTCAGTGGATCACGGTGGGGATGGTGGCGCCGACGGGGGATCCGATTGCGCTGCCGATTTCGCTCTTGCCGTAGCTCAGCGCATCCTTGACGGCCTTGTCGATGTTCTTGCCGAAGAAGTCCTTGCCGTTGTTCCCGATGAACCCCTGGATGCTCTTCGTGATTTTGCCGCCGAGGAAGCTGAAGAGTCCACCCACCATCAGGTCCGAGAGCGCGCCACCGAGCAGCTGCCCGATGCTGGGAGTTTTCACGCGCCGCATGCGTGCCATCCAGCGCATATTGAAAACGGCGTACTGCTGGGGAGCACCGGTGGTGGAGTCGCCATTGCACTTGGCGTCTTTCCAGTCCGCGTCGCAGTCGTAGTAGAACTCGGCCTGAGCCATCATGACGGGGGGCGTGGGCACGTCACCCTTGGCAGCCACGGCTGCCGGGACGCCGAGCTTTGTTCCCATTGCCAACGCCACTTTGCTCTCGGCGTTGCCCTCGTCGTACTTGGTCGGGAAGAGGAGCGACCAGACCTGCATCCAGTCGTTCCCGTTCTTGGCCGGACTGTACATCTTCTTGTACCCGACCTTCTCGTTGTCCCAGACGCCTCCGTTGCAGTAGCCGCGAGCCTCGATGAAGCGGCCTCCGACCCAGCTGATGACACTGCCCAAGAAGCCGGGGAAGAAGCTCTTCAAGCTGCCACCGAAACGCTCGCAGAGCTCTTTGTTCTTGCCGAGGGTGACGGGCAGGCCGAGCTTCATGTTGAACGCTTGGCCAGAGCTCGCGCTGCTCCCGCCGGAACCCGCGCCCGCGCCCGCGCTGAGGTCTTTCGAGGGAACCGTCGGCGGCTTTTTGCCACCGAAGAATTTGTCGAGGGGCAGGCTGAAGGTGAACCCCGGAATGTTGGACGGCCCCATCGCGATGCCGGTCGCCTGGTAGTCGCTGCCGACCGTGTACCCGGCATAGGTGCCGTACCAGGGATAGCCAATCGCCGCGGCGGATCCCGCCATGCTGAGCGCCGGCAAACCGAGACGAACGGCCGTGTTCTCGTAGGCCGTCTTCGCGACACCGACCGCCATATCGGCCGGTTTTGCAATCGCGAGCAACGGGCCGCACACGGGTGCACCAGCGACGGTTGCCGTGCAGGCCGTCAGGAGCTTCACGGCCAGGGACAAGAAGTCTTTCAAGAGGCAGATGATCACCCAGATGAGAGCGATCACGTACATGAGCAAATTGATGATCGCGACGACGTTCATGCCGCGGGCGTGGATGACGGCCGCGGTGAACGCGACGTGATCGGCGCCTTCCTGCATGCGATCCTTGAAGACGACGGCGTCGCCGATCCCCTTCATGAACCACATCGCCCCCACGAGGAAGCAAGCCATGAAGAGGCCCATCATCATGATGGCCCCGCGGTTGTCGTCTTTGAGGCGCTCAGCGAAGGAAAACTCACGATCGGGAGCGTGCATGGCAAGGGAGCTCATGGTCACTGCGACTCCTTGTAGTTCGCACCCTGGTGCGGCATCTTCACCGCGCGCGCCGTGATGGTCTTTCGCCCACCGGTACAAATGATTCGCCCCATCATCGGAACGCCACACTTGTAGCTGGCGGTCATGTTCACGGTGACCGGGCCATAGGGATCCGACTTCGAGGATTCGTCGGTCATCTGGACATCGACGTTGGTAATCGAGCCGTTCTGGATCCAAGGGAGCATGGCGACTGCGGCGGCCTGCTTGGCTTCGCTGATTTCGCCGTTCTGGCCTGGGTTGTTGTCGTTGGCCTTCGAAATGACCATCGCCGCCCGAGCAGCGGCAATTGCCCCATGCTGGACGACGAGGGAGGCCGTATAGATTTTGGCCACCTGGACGAAGCCGAAGAAGGTCATGAGCATCGGCACGACCGCAATCACGAACTCGACGAGCGCTGCACCGCGGTTGTCGGTGGCCAGCTCGGAGACGGACTTCTTCGGTGCGAGTAGCTTCGGGCTCATTTCGACCCCCAGTGGAAGGCGGTGGTCACGGCGACCCCGATGAAAATGCACGGCCCGAGCCTGAACCACGTCATGGCTTCGGGCTCGACCGCGCGCTGCTTTTGCTTCGGCAGCACGGGGTTCAACAGCAGGTTGAAGGTGTTCTTGAGCGTCCGGAACAGTTTCCCTTCGTAGGCGAGACGGGCCGGAGCCACGACAATCGCACTCAGGAAGCCGTACATCTCGAGCTCGAGGCCACAAGAGGGCTGGCAGAGCGCCCCGAGAGCGGCGAGGAGCTTGAGGTCTCCTCCACCGATGGCGTTCTGCCGGTACAGAATGAGCGGCACGATAGCTGTCACGAAAGCGCCTGCCACCGAGAATGCGCCTTCGTACGCGGCTTCGTCTTGCGGGACCCCATGAGCCGAGGCTGCGACGAAGTGAGCAATCGGAGCGATGAAGAGGGCAGGCAGCGTCACCCAGTTCGGGATCTGCCCCGTCTTCATGTCGAACACCGCAGCCACACCGGAGACGACGAGCGCTGCGATGAGAAAGGGAATCATGTGTCCATGGTGGAGCGAGTCGGGTGTGGACACAACAGGTCTGCTCGGTCACCCCGCCGAGCAGACCCCTGCGCATACTGCAGTTCCGAAATCAGAGCTGCTGCTGAGCGCTTGCGGCAGACTTGCCCACCGCCGGTCCGAGTGCCTTGAACGCGGCAGCGGCGAGGAGAAGGATGGCGACGAGGAGAAGAGCGTACTCGACCATCGAGGCGCCGCGGGACTTCTTGCGAAGGGTGATTTGCTTGTTCATCGTGCTTCTCCGAGGTTTTATTGAGTGGGTGGGTTAAAAGTCGAGAGCTTCGTGACGTTTCCGGCTCAGGGCACCGGAGCCATGATCAGTGTGCGCGCCGAGCGGTAGTCGGCCAGCATGCGAATTCCCCCGAGGGTCACCCCCATCATCGTCGGCACGGCGACGAAGGTGAGCAGCAGGGCGTATTCGACGATGACGGCCGCGCGTGAGCGACGGATCGAACGGGTTTGCTTGGACATACGAAGTCCTCCCTTCGAGGAGCCTACCACTTGAACTTGGTGGGGCGTGGCGTCGTGCACGGTGAGACTATATCCATTGTTCGTGCCAACCCGCTTTTCGAGAAAGAAAGCTATTGGCCATTTCTCGAACATCGAAATCATTACGTTATTTCGGTTTTTTGGGACAGTTTGTAGCGGGATGTAGGCAAGGCACGCCGGATCCAGATGGATTCATGGGTGGTGCCGAAATGATCCGGTCCTGTTGGATCGCTACCGTATTCGTAGAATTCTTCCTCGGTGGACGACCACAAAAGCGCTCGGGCCGCGCTCGTGAAGAGCGCGGCCCGAGACGGACCTTCGGGAGCGAAAAGAATCAGAGCTTTGCCGGTCCACCCACCGGGCGGGGGCCCACCGGGCCTGCTTTTCCTCGGTAAATGACCTTCTTTTTCTCCGTCGAGAAGGTCTGATTGAACACGACCACGTCGTCCCGCGAGGGCATCACGAAGCTCTGCGAAGGGTTCTTCGGGAGGAGCTTGGGCTGCTCGTCGGTCTTCAGCTGCACCTCGAACTGCTCACCTGGCTTCACGTCGAGCGCGAAGTGGGCAGCGCCGGATCCATCCGTGCGCGCCACCACGCTCCCGAGGAAAAACACCGGGAGATTGGGGCCATTCTCGGCGCGCACGCCCACCACCACACGTCGGACCAGCGGAGGACAGGCAACGGCGTACTCCGGGACCTTCGCATCGGCGAGACGACGAAGCGCGACGGTGATGGGCGCTGGCTGCTGGTTGGTCTCGGGGCACTTCACGACGAGCTGTGCCGTGTCGCCTTCGTTGCCGCGCAGCGCAACGACTGCGCGGCCATCAGCCTGCGTCACGCCGACCTCTTTGTCTTGGTGAAGCACTCGCGCGCCCACCAGGGGACGGTTGGGGTCCGAGTCGACCTTCACGGAGAACTTGAACGGCGGCGGGGGTGGTGCCTCGAGCTGCTTGCCACAGCCGGCGCTCGCGAGGGCCGTCGAAGCCAAGAGAAGGGCCATGACCGTGAACCCCGTGCTCTTCGAACGCGTCGCCATAGTGCCTTAGCGTTGCTTGAGCGCGCGCGCACGTCAAGCGGCGCACGTGCTCACCCGAACGAGCACGCGCCGCCGACGTCGTCCGGCCGGAGTCAACGCCCGGAAAAACGAGGCTTTCGCTTCTCGGCGAAGGCGGTGAGCGCTTCGCGGCGGTCTTCGCTCACGAGCACGCGATCGTAGCTCACCTTCTCGAGCTCGAGGCCGAGCTCCAGGGTGGTGTCGAACGAACGATCGATGGCCTGCAGTGCCGCGGCCTGTGCGATGGGTGCACCGTCGGCGATGGGGGAAATCCAGGCGACCGCGTCGTCGACGACCGAGACGCCTTCGGGAGAGACGCGATTGACGAGGCCCCAAGCGAGTGCCTCTTGCGCCTTCACACGGCGTCCGAGAAGGATCATCTCTTTGGCGCGCGCTTCCCCGACCACACGAGGAAGGCGCTGTGTACCGCCGGCACCGGGGATGATGCCGAGCGTGGTCTCGGGGAGAGCGACCTCGACGTGCGGCGCGCACACACGCAAATCGCACATGAGCGCGAGCTCGAGGCCACCACCGAACGCGACCCCGTTGAGGGCGGCGATGACGGGCTTGGGCGAGCGATCCAGGATGCCGAGCTCGGCGCGGTAGAGCTCGACCTGGAGGCGCACGTCGTTCTCGCTCATGCCCTGACGCTCTTTCAGATCGGCGCCGGCGCAGAAGGCTTTTTCACCCGATCCGGTGATCACGATGGCGCGCACGGAGGGGTTTTCGACCGCCTCACGCGTGAGCTTGCCGAGGGCGCGGAGCGTGGCCCTCGAGAGGCTGTTCATGCGCTCGGGACGCGCGATGGTGAACACCGAAACCGTGCCGCGTTGATCGACTTCGACCGGGAAAGACTCGTCCGCCATGAGGCGCGACTTTATCCCCGGTCGAAGGCGATCGGCAGCCTATTTGCGGGTCGGCTTTCGCTTCGACGTCGCCTTGGGAGCCGCGGCCTTCGGAGGCGCTTTGCTTGCCTCGCGCGACTCGGTGAGCTTGGCCTCGAGCTTGGCGAGCCGCGTCTCGAGCTCGTGCGCGTGGGCGCGCAGTTTTTCGATCTCGGTGTCGAGCTCGGTGGTGTGGGACTTCTTGTCCCCCACGAGATCGCGCAGCACCTCGCGGATCTTGCGGCGCACGCGCACATCGTCTTCGACGGACTCGCGCTCTCGTAGGGCTCCCCTCGCCTTCGCGTCGCCCATGTCGAGCAGCGCACGAGCGACGTCGAGCCGGAGCATGGGATCGCGATCGTCGAGCAGGTCTTCCAGGAGCTCGCGATCTTCGCGCGACTCGGAGAGCTTGGGAATCGCGAGCACCGACGCGCGTCGCGCCCTCGTGGGCTGGCCGTAGCGCGTCTTCGCGCGGAGATGCGGGAGCGCATCCGGGTTGCGGAGCGCAGCGAGACCGTCGATCGCACCACCGCGCACCACGTCGGCCCACGAGGGACGGTCGAGCAGATCCACGAGATCCGAGAATGCACTCGCCTGACGGGTGCGCCCGAGCGAACGTGCAGCCTCCGCTTCGACGAGGTAGCTCGCGTCCGCTCGAGCGCGAACGGCGAGCACCTCGGCGGCACGGGCGGTGCGGAACGAGCCGAGCGCATCGACCACGGCGCGCCTGACTTTCGGTGCGTCCGTGGGCAGTGCGGCGACGAGCGACTCGAAGGCTTCTTGGGTTCGCGAGCGACCGAGCGCGCTCGCACATTCGGCACGAACCCCCCAAAATTCAGCCGGATCGGCCAACCTGAGAGCGAGGGCCTCCAGCGTGGGACGATCGTCCGACTTGGCCAGCGCTTGCGCGGCGAGCCAGCGCCCTCGAGCGGTCGGCGCTTGCGCGAGCTGCGCGCGGAGCATGTCCGAAGGAGCCTTTGCGGAGACCTCGCCGACGATGCGGAAGTCCGGATCGACGACCACGAAGGCCGGTCGCTTCGCGCACGGGACCGCGAAGGATTGAGCCTTCTGCGAGACCTCGAACGAGAGCCGCTCGACCCACTCGCCGTGGCCGACGTCGACCACCAGTGGCACGTGGAAGACGGCCGGCACGCCGTCGCTCGTGGGCTGCGTTTGGCGCGTGCCCAGCGTGAGCACGCCGTCGTCCCACGAAACTTGGACCTCGAGCTCCGGATGTCCGGGTCGATAGACGAGCTCCTCGAAGAGTCGGCCGAGGCTCTTGCCCGAGACGCGCTCGAGCGCACGCTGAAGGTCGCGGGTCTCCACCAAGGCTCGCTGGTGGGTACGGAGGTAGTGCGCGACGCCGGCGAAGAACGAGTCGTCTCCGAGCACGCGGCGAAGCGTGTGGAGCACGAGGCCGCCCTTCTCGTAGAGATGGCGATCGAAGAGATCGAGTGGCGCGTCGTAGTCGAGGCACACGAGCGGGCGACGGTAGCGACCTTTGGCCTCGCCCACGTAGCTGCCGAGATCGGTCTTCAGGCCGTACTCGTATTCGTCTTCTCCGAGACGATGCTCACGGAAGAGATGCTCGCAGAAGGTGGCGAAGCCTTCGTTGAGCCAGGCTTCGGACCAGTCTCGGCAGGTGACGAGGTCGCCGAACCACTGGTGGGCGAGCTCGTGCGCGACGAGGTCGTCCGACGTCACGTCGAGCGCGGCTCGCTCGTCGAGCAGCACGTGCTCGTAGAGCGTGGTGGCCGTGGTGTTCTCCATGCCTCCGAAGAAAAAGTCCGAGACGACCACCTGGGCGTACTTGTTCCAGGGGTACTTCATGCCGAAACGATCGCCGAAAAAGCGCAGCATTTCGGGTGTTTCGGCAAATGTTCGGCGCGCGTCTTCTTCGCGGCCTTTGGGCACGTAGTAAGAGAGCGGGATACCGTCGACGTCTTCTTCGAGCGTGGCGAACTCACCCGCGACGAGCGTGAGCAGGTAGCTCGGATGCGGCTCGTCCATCTTCCAGTGGAAGCGCGATCCTTTGGGGCGCTCGTCACGCGAGGCGAGGCGGCCGTTGGAGAGCGCGAGCCATCCCTTGGGCACCACCACCGAGAGCTCGGTGGTCATCTTCACGTGCGGCTTGTCGTGACTCGGGAAGAAGTGTCGGCCGTCTTCTTCTTGGCACTGCGTCCACACTTGACGAGGCAAGTCGGGGCGGTGCTCGTCGGGCTCGATGAAGTAGAGACCACGGCGCGGCGTGCACTCGTAGACCACACGCACGGTGGCCTCTTCGATCTCGTCGCCGAGCTCGATACGCAGCGAGCGTCCGTCGTAGACGTAGTCCGCGAATTTCCCGGAGACTTCCACGCGTTCGATGCGAAACGCGACCGCGTCGAGCACGATGGCCGTAGCCGTCTCGCTGACGCGCCGGACCCGCAGCGTGGCCACGCCCGAGACGCTCTTCGTCTCGAAGGCGAGCGTCAGATCGAGTGCGAGGTGCTCGACCACGAACGGACGGTCGCGCTCGAAATTACGAGGGCTCGAGGCGAACGCGAAGGGCCGACCTCCTCCGGCGGAGGACTCGGCGTGGCAGCGGCAGCGGGCGTGGAGGCGGTGCTCGACGGACAAGGAAAGAACCTCGCGAGATGGGACGGATGGCAAACAAAACCCCCGCGACGCGCGGAGGAGGCGCATGCGCGGGGGTAAGGCGTTCGGAGGAGCTCCGAATCAGCGACCGAGCGCTTCCGCTCGGTTCACGATACGAGGCGTGAGGAAGATCACGAGCTCGTTGCGCGTGTCGCTGGCGCGACGACGCTGGAACAGGATGCCGAGGATCGGAATGTCTCCGAAGAACGGCACCTGGTCGAGGTTTCGACCGGTGTTGCGCGTGTAGATGCCACCGATGACCGCGGTGTGTCCATCCATCACGAGCAGATCGGTCTCCGCCTCGCGCTTGAGGATCGTCGGATCGCCACGGGCCGAGGTCTGGTTGAAGTCGGGCTCGTCCCTGTTGATCTTGACGTGCATCGAGACCGAGCCGTCGGCGGTGACGTGCGGGCGGACGAGGAGCTGCAGCTTCGCTTCCTGGAAGGTGGTCTGGACACCTTGCGCGGAGAGCTGCGCGAACGGGATGAGCGTGCCTTGGTTGATGCGCGCTTCGCGGTTGTCCAGCGTGAGGATACGCGGGCTCGAGACGATGCGGAGCAGACCGCTGGCCTCCGCGGCCGAGAGACGGACGCCGAGGTTGAAGTTGTTGTTGATCGATCCGAGCGAGACACCGAGCGCACCACCTTGCCCGGTACCGACCGCGGCGGGGAGGTTGACGATGTAGTTCGGGTTCTGGATCTGCGCCTGGGTGGCCGAGAGACCGGCCGTGGGCGACTGCTGGTCGTAGTTACCGCCGGAGACGCCGACGCTCGAGGGGAACGCGATGCCCGTGGGATTTCCGGTGGCGTCCGAGAAGGTGGCGTCGCCACCCCACTGGATACCGATGTCGCGCTGGTAGCGGCTCGTGGCTTCGACGATTCGCGCCTCGATGAGCACCTGGGGCGTTTGCGTGTCGAGGGCTCGGACGAGCTGCTCGATGTTGTCGAGGCTGCCCGAGATGTCGCGCGCGATGAGCACGTTGGTGCGCTCGTCGACGGCGATGCTGCCGCGGGGCGAGAGCAGGTCCTTCGCGCGGGCCTGGAGCTCGTCGGCGCGGGCGTAGCTCACCGGGATGAGGCGAGTCTCGAGCGGGGTGAGCTCGTACTCCTGTTTGGCGGCCGCGAGGCGGAGCTCGCGTTCCTTCTGCAGAGTGGCGAGGGGCGCTACGCGGATGAGGTTTCCGGTGCGCACCATGCCGAGGCCCTTCGCCTGCAGCACCACGTCGAGCGCCTGGTCCCAGGGGACGTTGCGCATGCGAATCGTGACGTTGCCGGAGACGTCGTCGGCGGTGACGATGTTGACGCGACCCACGTCCGCGAGCAGGCGGAGGATGTTGTGGATGTCGGCGTCCTTGAGGTCGAGGTCGATGCGACGACCACCGTAGCGACCGGCCTGCGCGTTCACCGTGGAGGTGAAGCCGGCCTCACCACCGCCCGCGACCTCGACTTCGACCGAGGGGTCGGCCGAGCCGGTGGGACGAATGCTGGTCTCGATCTTCTGGCCGTCGAACGCGTCGCGCTCGCGGGCCACGGTGACCACCTTGGAGGTGTCGCGCGGGGCCTTCTTGACCTGCACGGGTGCGGCGTCCGGGCCCTCGAAGGACCAGACGAGCTGCTTGCCTTCGACCGAGAGCGTGCCCTGGTCGTCGCCGTTACGGTCGATCTCGACCACCGCTGCGTTGGCCTGAGCGTCGTAGAAGGTCGCGACGCGACGAACCGCTCCGCCGTAGGCCGCGGTGTCGACCGCGCGCGCGAGCTTCTCGGGCACCTGCACGTTCTTCATCGTGAGGCGCAGGCGTCCGGAGGGCGCCATAGAGAGCTGGTAAGCGGGCATGTCGCTGGCCTGGATGACCACGCGATCGGCCGAGCCCTTGGCGAGCTTCTTTCGCTCGAATCGCACGTCGCCGAGCTCGACCGCAGGCGCGGTTTGCACCACCTGCGCGGGGAAGAGAGTGGGGGCGCCGGGACCGGTCTGAGCGGCCGGAGCGAGCTGGACCTTGAGGTCGCTGCCGTCGGCGTAGACGCGGTAGCTCGCAGGCTTCAGCAGGTTGACCGTGAGGCGGGTCATCTGTCCCGCTTCCGTGCGGAAGCTCTGGGTGAGCACGCCACCCACCAAGCCCACGGCGTCGGTGATCGCCTCTTTGGCGCCAGCGAGGTCGGCGTTCGAGACGTCGACCACGATGCGCTTTCCGGCGTTTTCGACGCGGACCGAGAAGACGGGCGTCTCCGTGCCACGCATCACGACCTCGGACCCGGGTCCGGCGGTCGACGTGATCGCCTTCACCGCCACGTCACGCACGTGGTTCGGTGTGCCCCCCGCGAGCGCGAGCCCGGCGTGGAGGAGGATCACACTCGCGAAGACCGCCGATGTGACCCTGCTCCCGAAGACCCGGGACGTTCGCTGTTTCGACCGATGCATCAAAGACTCCCTCGGTCGCGGAATGAGCTCCGCGCAGGCTCGCGGACTGCCCCGTACGGGCCTTCCACGCGGCTCGCCTCTGTCGAGGCTTGCCTTTCGCCGAACGGTAGAACGGGCATCTCGAATGGGACCAATTTGTGGCGTCGCTTTTTTCCACAGGCGCACGAGTCGGCCATTTTCAAGGCACTTCGCGTACCGTGCTGGCGGGGCCCGTGCATCTTGCAAACGTGGGCGGGCCACGATTCCGACCTGCTTCGAACGCACGAGAGCCCCGTGGTGGACCCACGAGGCTCTCGATTCGTTCGGAGGTGCGCGCGACCTCAGTCGAGCTGGAGCTTCGGCTCGCCTTCGGGGTGCAGCGCGATGACGCGCGTGGACGGCGGCACGTTGGGCTGCGCGGGATCTTCGCGGATGAGGACCAGGTCGCCGGGGCGAACGCGGTCGACACGCCAGTTGAGCTGGTAGTCCGCGCCGTTGGCGCCGCCGACGTGCACCGTGTCCGAGCGTCCGAGAAAATCGCCGCGCTTCAAGACCCAGCCCTTGCCGGCCGGATCGATCACCATGGCGCGCGGGTAGTCTCCTCCGGTCACGATGGCCGAGAGCTTGAGCTCGTCGATCCCGTACTGAGAGAGCAGCACGTTGCGCTGGTTGACCGTCTTCTTCTCCTTCTTCGACTCGTCGAAGAGGCTCGCGTAGGAGCGGAACGGATCGCGGTTTCCGTCGGAGTCGACGAAGTCGCTCTCGGAGTACTCGATCTTGACCACCTGGCTCGGCGGGAGGCCACCTTCGGCCGCAGCGCCACCGTCCACCGTGATGGTGGAGGCAGGACCGTTCATCAGGAACTGCTGCGCGGCCTGCTTGTCCGTGCAGCCGACGACCGCCATCGTGAGGGCGCACACGCCGCTGGCGAAAAGAGTCTTCGTCTTCACTTGGGAGCCCCTTGCTGCGCGGGCTGCGCTCCGGCTTGACCGGGCACCGCCGGCTTGGCCTTCATGAGATGGAAGGTGGTCGCGAGACAGTGGGCCTTCAAGATCACGTCTTCGCCCTCGACCTTCGGCTCGGAGAGCTCGACGTTTTCCAGGTTGATGATGCGGTCCTGCTTGCCGATCTCGAACATGAACTTCCCGATCTGGTGGAACTTGCCCGAGAGCTCGAGGCGCATCGGGACCTTCGCGTAGAAGGTGGCGGGCACTTCTTCCTGGGGCTGCCAGGCCTTCAGGTTGATGCCGCTGATGTTCGAGACCTGCTGGATGGCCGAGAGGAACGCGGCCGACTCGGTCTCGGCGGGCAAGACCTTGTTGAGCTCGCGCTGCTTCTGCTGGCGCATGGCGAGCTCTTCGCGGTCTTGGATGTAGCTCGCCTCTGCCTGACGCAACGACGCGATCTGCGTCTCGAGATCTTTGGAGCGTCGCGTTTCGTTCTCGATCTTGGCCGAGACGTCGGTGTGGAGCACGAGGTAGTAGCCCACCGCCACGATCACCACGAGGAACACTCCGAAGCCGAATTTCGCGGGTAGCGAGAGCTTGGAGAGACTCAGTCCGCCGGGGGATGCCATGTCAGTACCTCACCTTCGCGCTGAACTCGAACTTGACGAGCTCCAGCTTGGTCGTGGCGTCGATCTCCTTGGTCGCGGGCAGGAGCTTCACGTCGTAGAAGAAGTCGCTCAGCGTGAGCCGGCGCAAGAACTCGGACACGTCTTCGCCGTCGCGGGCGAGGCCGGACACCTTCACCACGCGATCCTTCTCGGAGTAGGTGGTGAGCCAAAGCCTTCTCGTGTCCCAGTTCGCGTTCGGTACCGCCGAGGGGTTGTCGCGACGGAGCTGCTCGAGCTTGTCGCGGTCGACCGTCGGGCCGCGCCCCGAGCTCAGGATCTTGGAGAGCTCGAGCAGCGTGGCGGTCGGGCCGGTCCGTGCAGCTTGCAGCTTTTGGATCGCGTCCTCGCGCTCGCGCAGCTCCTTGAGCTCGCCCTTGATCTTCTCGTGCTGGGAGATGTTTCCCTGGATCGTGTTGATCGTGGTGGTGTGCTCGAGGTTCTTGTTCTTCACCTTGGCGAGCTGGTCGCCCTTGGTTTTGTAGACGAACAGAAGGACGAGGACCTCGACCAGCACGACGCCGAGCACGATGCCGAGCCACGCTTGGCTCCCCTCGGACGAGCTCGACGACGAGCCGCCCCCTCCACCGAAGGAGAAGAAGGAAAAATCGGCGCGTTTCGACTGCTTTTTGTTGGGCAGTAGGTTGACGCGAATCATGCTCGACGCTCCTTGTCGCAACGGAGCGCGAGCCCGAGCGCGACCACCATCTGAGCGGAGCGTTGTCGCATCTCCGCTTCGTTCACGAACTTCGGGTCGACCGTGAGGCCGCCCATCGGATCGAACACCATGACCGGCACGCGGGCGCGGCGCTCGATCGCTTTGCAGAGCGGCGCGAGGTACGCGCTGCCGCCCGACACGTAGATCTTGGCGATCTCGGACTCGCCGCTGGTGGCCAGGTAGAAGTCGAGCGAGCGCTGGATTTCACCGGCCAGACCGTCGCACGCGGACTGGATGACCTCGTGCACCTCTTGGGGCACGATCTGCGTGGGTCCGCCGCCGCACTTGTAGGCCTCGGCCTGCTCGAACGGCACGTTGCACTGCTTCTGGATTTCTTCGGTGATCGAGTTTCCGGCGTTGGCGATCTCGCGCGTGAACGCCGAGACGCCGCCGGAAATGATGTTGAGCGAAGAGACCGCGGCCCCCACGTTCAGGAGCGCGACCGTGCCCGAGTCGGGCAGGCCGTTCTGCGCCTCGAAGATGTTCTGGATGGTGAAGGCGTTGATGTCGACCACGATGGGGCGGAGGTTCGCCTCGCGCAAAATACCCGCGTAATCGTTGATTTCGTCCTTCTTGGCCGCCACGAGGAGCAGATCCATCTGGCCGACGTCCGGGCGCTTGCGCAGCACTTCGTAGTCGATGGACATGACCTTGATGTCGAACGGGATGTGCTGCTCGGCCTCCCAGCCGATCTGCTCTTCCAGCTCGGCCGAGGTCATCATCGGCACGGTGATTTTGCGCACGATGACCGACTGTCCGTAGACGCCGA
Source organism: Polyangiaceae bacterium (assembly GCA_965225775.1). GTDB lineage: Bacteria > Myxococcota_A > Polyangia > Polyangiales > Polyangiaceae > JAAFHV01. The sequence continues at coordinate 4,995,035 of OZ245328.1, forward strand.
TGGCCACGTCTTTCTGCGAGATCTTCTGATCTTGGAAGATCTTGAGCAGGCTCTCGACCACCACGCCCGAGCTCATCACGTGCCCGTCGACGATGGTCTGAGGAGGAAGCGGCGCGTATCCGTAGCGCACCACCTGGAATTTCTTCCGGGACTCCTTGAGCTGGACGACCTTGATCGAGCTTGCCCCGATGTCGACGCCGACTAGGTTCTTGCCCTCGCCCATGATGATTCCTTCTTCGAGTACGGCGAAAATGGCTCGGAGACCGAGCCGGCCGTCCCTTCCCTCCCAGTGAGGAGAAGGGGACCCGTGAATTCTTTCACCCCCCCCGAAGGACGTCAAAAAAGCGGGGGAAGGACCGGCGGGGGTAGCCTTCCGGAGCGGATGCGCTATGGAAGCGCCGACATGGGGAATTCACGGCAATTTCGCGCAGGTTTCGTGACTCTGGCGGCGCTCGGGACGAGCCTCGTGCTCGCCGTTTCGCCGGGCACGGCCTCGGCCGACGTGACCCACGTGGTCGGGAAGGGGCACACGATCGACGCGATCGCGGCTCGCTACCACGTGACCGCGAAGGCCATCACGCAGGCCAACCCCAACGTCAACCCGAAGCGCCTGCGCATCGGCGAGACGCTCACCATCCCCGGCGTCGCGCCCAAGGGCGGAGACAAGACCACGCCGGCCGCCAAAGCCGAAGGCCAAGCCAAGGCCGCCCCCGCCGGCAAGACGCCCGGGGCGAACGGAGCTCCTGCCGCGCCGAACGCGAACGCAGCGACCACGAGCGCGAACGGTCGAGCCGCCGTCGGTGCGACCGCCGCGGCCAACACCAAGCCGGAAAAAACCACCGGAAAAGACGCCTACGCGGGCAAGTCCAAGCATCCGGGTGTGGTGCACCTCGTGCGCTTCGGCACCGGGGAAGAAGCCACCGTGAACGTCAGCGCGCGCGGGAAGGTTCCCGGCGCGGCGCTCGAGCAGTTCAAGAAGATGATGCACTCGACCTCCGGCCAGACCCATACGCCGGACGCACGACTGGTGGCCCTGCTCGGCATCGTGTCGAACCACTTCGGCGGCAAGAAGATCGAGATCATCAGCGGATTCCGCCCCTTCAGCCCCAAGCAATACACGCCGCACTCGAACCACAATCACGGTCGCGCGATGGACTTCCGCGTCCAGGGTGTGCCCAACACGGTGCTGCGCGACTTCTGCCGCACGCTCCACGACGTGGGCGTCGGCTACTACCCGAACAGCGTGTTCGTGCACCTCGACGTGCGCTCGGCTCCCGCGTTCTGGATCGACTACTCGAAGCCCGGTGAGCCGCCGCGTTACCACGCGCCCAACGTCGACGCCGACGAGGGCGCGAGCGACGTGCACGCCGAGCACCCGACGCTGAACGGCCCGCCCCCGGGCTCGTCCAGCGAGACTCCGACCGCGCCCGGCGCAGCGCCCGGTGCGGACAAGCCGACCGAACCGTCGGCGCCCTCGGCCCCGTCGACGCCCGCGGCTCCGGCCACGCCCGCGGCGAGCCCCGCTGCGCCGGCTGCCCCCAAGGTCGAGCTGCCCAAGCCTTCCGCGGGCGCGCCCAGCCCCTGAGAGCCGCGCGACCCCACGCGCGCGACACGAAGAAGCCCGCGATGCCTCCGAGGCACGCGGGCTTCGTGTTTTCCGGACGCGACCTACTTCTTCGTGGGCGGCGGGACCGGAGTCTCCGGCGTGAAGTGGAAGCCCCGCGGCACGAGCGGCCGGCCCATGGCGTAGAGCGTGGTCGCGTCGTAGCTCGCGTGAGGAGGAGTGGGCGTGCCCGTGCGATGCCACACGGTCGAGTCCCCTGCCCCGCGATCGAGCTCGACGGCCTCGAGGCATCCGGCCGCGACCAGCGCGTCCAGCGTTCCCTTGGAGGCCGCGTTCGAGCGTGCAATATACACGGTTCCGTCGGCGGTGGTTCCCAGCGCGGCGCGCGTGCCTCGCTCGGACACGACCTTGCCCGCGTGCACCGCGAGAGGGAGCTCGGCGAAGTCGAAATGCGCGGCGTCCTTCGGGAGCTCTTCCGCGGAGCGCAACGAGAGCACTCCGTCTTCGGACGTGTAGAGCAGCGCGTGACTCGCTCCGCCGCGCGGTGCGTGCACGATCTTTCCATCGGTCGCGAGACCGAGCGGGTGCTTGTCCGAGCCGAGCCCGAGCCCGAGCGCGAAGAGCACGCGTTTTCCGTCGGCCTCGGAGAGCTCGTGCAGGGCCTCGCCGGACGCGCCCTGAGGTTCGCGCGTTCCACCACGAACGCGATACGAGGCACGTCCCTGCGCGACCACGGACAGTGACACGCCGTCGGCCATGGTGGTGCTCCACACACCTGGGAACCACTGCGGCGCAGGCTGCGCGCCCGCGTCCGGAGCCCACGGCTTCGCCCCGTCCGGAGCGGGCGGCGTGGGATCGCGGAGGGTCATGTAGAAGAAGTCTTTGGGCGAAAAGTCGATGAACCTGTCCGGAGAGATCTCCATCTGGTTCGTCAAGAGCTCGGTCTTGTAGTTCTTGCCCTTGATCTCGGTGATGTTGGTGAACACGAGCCCGGTGTGGTGCGGGTTCATGTCGAGGTGCATGCCGTACACGCAGCCGGCCATGCGCATGGCCTTGCCCAACGTAGTGGCCGAGACGTCGTCACCCCATGCATAATACAAGTGACCGGCGGGCGTGACGCAGATGCCCGAGCGCTCGGTCTGCATGCTGGTTCCGGGCAGCGTGAAGCCCCAGAGTGAACGACCGCTCGGGTTCACCTTGTCGCCGTCGAGCAGCGGATCGAGGTTCTGACGGAACGAGAGGATGTCGGCGTCGACGATGTCCTTGAGGCCGGTGACCTTGGTGGTGTTGCCCCAGGAGCCCATGCCCACGCGGCCGTCTTTCAAGAGGACCACGGACGCCGCACCGGGCTGAGGCGGAAGCAGCACGCGCTTCTTCACCATCATGCCGTAGTTGCCGTGCTCGGTCTTGAATCCGCCGTTGAAGGCCGCGGCGATGCGCGTGAAAACGGCAGGATCGCGCGGGATGCGTCCTGCGCCCGGCGGACCGACGGCGGGCTTCGGATCTTCGATGCCGCCCTCCATTCCGAGATCGAGCTGGCGCATGTCCATCGCGACGAGCAAGACCTTGGCGTACGAGCGCTCTTCGTCGGGCCGCACGAACGTGCGGTAGAACATGGAAGGCGCGGGCTCTCCCGCTTGTCCGAACGAGGGAAAACGTTTGATCCAAGGCTGCGTGGGGGCCACCCATACGCCCTCGCCCTCTTGGGGATTTTTCCAGATCGAAGGGAGATTCGCGGGCGGGAACGCAGCGCCGCCTTCGCTCGCTTGAGCGGCGTCGAGAATCTTGGGCGGGAGTGGTGCAGCCGCGGCGAGCTCGCCGCCTTCGTCGCCCTTGTGGGAGAGCTTTCGCGCTTCGTCACGAACGGCGAACACGCGCTCTTCGAGCCAGGCGATGGGCGCGGGCCCCACCTCGGGCATGGCGCGCACGGTGTCCACCGCCCAGAAGACGAGTCGCTTCGGGATGTGCTGCGCGGCCTGCGCGTGAACGCCCGCCGCTTCCCGAGTGAGCTCACGCGTCGCGAGATCGACCGAGAGCGTGCGCGCCGCGCCCGAGTCGTCGAGGAGCTCGACGTCGAGGGACTTCTCGCCCAGCGTGAGCCCGATGCGTTTGGCCGGCTGATCGAGGGTGACGTCGACCCGACCGATTCCAGCGGACGAGCCGGTCTGCTGCACGTTGGTGATGGCCGCCATCAGCCGATCGTGCGGCTTCACGGTCACGTTCTGGGCACCCTCGCCGGACAGGTCGAGCAAGCTGATGCTCTGCTCTTGGCCGAACGCGAAGGTGGCGTAAGCGGCCTTGTCTCCGGCGATCACGAGGGCGTGGTCGTCTCCCAGCTCGGTGCCGGTGAGGTTGCGCACGTCGGTCACCTCGAGCGGCCGTCCTTCGAGGCTCACCCGAACACGTGCACGATACACATCACGGGGCGCGTCCGCGGCGGCGCTGCCCAAGAAGAGAACACGACGACCCGCCACCGCATCGAGCAGTGCACCGCGGCTCGGTTCCCAGCGGAAATCTTGCGGCGCCACGACCTTGCCGCTGGCGCGCGCGAGCAAGGAGGCGACCCCGGCGGACGAGACCTCGGCCGGGGCCGGACGAACGACCGCCGCGACCACCCCGAGCGCGGCGAACGCGCCGAGCACGTAGCGCTTGGACGCGAGGGGAATCCTCGCGAAACGGGGGCTATCGACGTCGTCTCGGGACACGGAGAGGCACCTTTCGTAGAGACGGGCGGACGCGTCAAGCTCCGCGCGGCGGAAATGTCTGGTACGCCCGAAGACGGCTCACCTCTTCCCGCGCAAAAACGCAAGTTTTCGACGGTTTTCGAGGACCTCGGGTCGGAAATTTCGTGCCTTTTGCGCGCGGTGCTTGCGGTCTCGCGCATATCCTTGTCTCTTCTTGGGAGGGGACATGACCGCTTTCGCTACGGCGATATCCCGCGAGCCGAGTATGGCCGCGGCACTCGACGACGCGCTCGCGCTCGCACGAGCGGGCCTGGACGGCGCGCCGCCACGGCTCGCCGTGGTCTTCGCGAGCTTCGGCCTGCTCGGGCTCGAGGGCATCGCCGACGCGCTGAAGGAGCGTCTTCCGGGCGTGCCGTTTTTGGGCGGAACGTCTGCGGGTGCCGTGTTCGACTCCACCGCCTTCGCGCAGCAAGGAGTCTCGATCACCCTGGTCGGAGGGGACGATCTGCGCGCCTCGTCACGCGTGGTTCGAGGAGCGCGCAGCGACGGCCTCGAGATCGCGAAAGAAGCGCGCGAGCTACGAAAGCTCGCGGACGATCACGTCTTCGCCGGCCGGGGTGAGCTCGCTTGCCTCGCCTTCGCGCCGAGCCGCGGCATGGTGGGAGACGCGCTCGTGGCCGCGCTGAAAAAGGGCGCCACGGCCAACGCGCAGCTCGCCGGAGGGCTCGTTTCGACCACGCGTGAGTCGTCGGGCGGGCTCGTATGGTCGGACGCCGGAGGCGTGGCCGACTCGGACGTGGTCATGACCGGTCTCTTCTCGGAGCGCGCGATCGGCATCTCGGTTCGCCACGGCTGGAGCCAGATCGGCGCGAGGCATCGCGTGACGCGTGCCGAAGGCGCTCGACTGCTCTCGCTCGACCACCGGCCCGCGCTCGAGGTGTGGCTCGAAGAGGCAAAAAAACACGGTGGCGAGCTGCCCGAGCTGCCCGACGATCGAGCTCTCGCGCTCTACCTGTCGTCGCACTACGAGCTCGCGATCTTGAACGGCCCGACCCCCTGGGCCGATGGGCTTGAGCCGATCGTGCGTGGCTCTCGGGTGGTGAACGAAGACGGCTCGGTCGAGCTCTTCGGCGCCGTACCCGAGGGCGTCGACGTGTGCCTCGTCTCCGCGACGGAGGCCGAGATGTTCGCGGCGGCCGAGCTCGCGGCGACACGCGCGCTGGCCAAGGTCGACGGAAAAGCCTCGGGCGCGCTCGGACTCATGTGCGCAGGTCGCGCCGAAGTCATGGGCGAGCGCTACTCGACCGAGCCACGACTCGTGCAAAAGGCCCTCGGACGACCTTTCGGAGGAACCTTGGTGAACGGCGAGATCGCCCTCGGGCGCCGGGACTCGAACGGCTTCTACAACTCGTCCGCCGTGGTCGTGGCCTTCCCGACCTGAGCGCACGAGCCCCGGGCCGCCTCGCAGCCTCGCAGGCGACTCGCGAGCTCAGACCAGCGCTTGAAGATCCGCGGGGAGCTTGCTCTCCACGTCGAACGAGAGGCCTTCGATCGAGGTCTCGAGGGCGATGCGTGACGCGTGCAGCGCGTGACGTCCGAGGCCTTCGATCTCGTCACCGCCGTAGAGCACGTCGCCTACCAAGGGGTGCTCGATGGCCGCGAAATGCGCGCGGATCTGGTGACGCACGGCGCGCGAGACGATCACGCGCACGAGCGCGTTCGGCCCCTTGCGCGAGAGCACCACGTAGTCGGTCGACGCCGGGCGCGGGGCATAACGAGCCACGTCGCGCGGGTGCACGCAGGCGTACACGCGGCGCTGGTCTTTCGGGTGCGGAGCGAGCGGGAACGCGATGGTGCCCTCGTCCGGGAGGCCTTCTTCGCGGCACACGAGCAAGTACTCCTTGAGGAGCGCGTCGCCCTTGAGGGCACCCTTGAGCTCGTCGAACGCTTCTTTGGTGCGCCCCACGAGCAAGAGCCCCGAGGTGTCCGTGTCGAGACGGTGCAAGATGCCAGGCTCGCGCGGCGAGTAGCCGACGCCGGCGATTTCCGGGTAGCGGAAGACGAGTGCGTTGGCCAAGGTGCCGGTCTCACCACCACGGAGCGGAGCGGTGGGCTGTCCGGCGGGCTTGTCGACCACCACGACCTTGTCCGACTCGAAGCGCACGTCGAGCGGCGCATCTTCGGGGGTGGCCGGGGCGTTCGGGTCGGTCATCTCTCCGAGCTCGACGGTGAGCACGTCACCGGCGGACACCACGCCGCCCTTCGGCATGCGACGTCCGTTCACGCGCACCGCGCCTTCGGCGATGGCGGTCTTCACGCGCGCGCGCGACGAGCCGTCGAGCAGAGCGGCGAGCGCCTTGTCGAGACGCGAGCCAGAGAGATGTTCGGGAACCACGACTTCTTGTACGGCCACGGCGGTCCCTTACCACGCCGCGGGCGAAGATTCGCAAAGATGCCCTTTTCGGACCGCCCACTCGCGGATCGCACGCTCGTCTTCGGCGAGCAGGAACGGCGCGACCTCGTCCAGCGAGCCGACGCGCGAGCTCGACGCGCCGAGTAGCAGCGCGGCTTGTTTGGCCAGCGCCGCGACCAGCGGATGAGGCGTCTGAACCAGGGCCAAGAGGTCGTCGACGAGCTCGGTCGCGCCCAGCTCCACGGCCACCACGGCCGCGAATCCTCGGGCATCCAGCGCTTCGGGACGCTCGTGCAGGACTTCCCGGAGGACCTCGACGGCGCGCTCGGTGGGGGCGTGAGCCGTGGCCCTCCGGTAGCTCGCGGCGCGAAGGCCGAGCCTATCGTGAGCCGCTCCGGAGTCGACCCAGGAGCGGGCTACGGCAACGAGGCGCTCGCAGTCGGGCTCGGTGGGATCGCACGGCACGGTGGCGTCGAGATCGAGGGAGAGTGGCGTGGCTTGTTCACGTGCATACGCGTCGAGGTGCGCCTCCAGACGGTCGAGCGGCGCGGCGCCCGGGGTCGTTCCGAAGAACGACTCGCGTTCGGTTTGGACGGTGACGAAGCTCGCCAGCGTGGTGGTGTTGCCACCGTCCCGACCGTGGGCCATGTCGACTTTCACGTGCCGAACCGAGGCCCAGAGAAGCGCACGAGGCGCTTCGTCCGACTCGACGAGCACGCCCCAAGGCACGAGCGCGAGCAGCGGTCCGTCTCGGCCCACCGGCACGAGCGCGTTCGCGAAGAGGCCGCTCACCGCACCGGCAAGTGACATTCCGACCAGCGGCAGCACGTGGAGCCCGGCGCACACGGAGAACCCGAGCCCCATGAGCGCGCCGACCAGCGCCGCACCTTCCCGACCGTGACGAGTGGCGCGCACGAGCGCCACGTACCGGAAGTCCGGTGAAGGCACCGAAGGTCGGCCACGATTCGGTGCACGTTGCACGAATCCCGACGCGCGCTCGCCGTCGTCGAGTGGCGTCTCGCTCTCTCGGTCGCCCGCCGGCCTCGAGTGAACGGGCTGGCCGGACGGAGGCACGGGCTCGACGTGCTCCCGTTCCTCGTGGACGAGGGACGCGGCATCGTCCTCGGACGGTGCTTCGCGCTCCACGCGACGGACGGATTCGCGAGCCATTCTCCTAAGGTAGCGTCCGACGCTCCAGAGGCCAGCCCCGAACGCTCCACGATGGAAACGGCGCGTTGTGCGCCGTTCCGCGCTAAAATCCGGACGTCTCCGCGATCGCGCCCCGAAAATCCCAGTGACTCCCTGCGTCCGCTGCCAAACGCCGCTCGCCAACGGCACCGTGGTGTGTCCATCGTGCCGGTCTTTGCAGCCGGCGCGGAGGCGATCGCCCGTGGCCGGAGTGGGGACCAAGATCGATCGCGGCTACGGCACCTACGTGATCGACGCGCGCCTCGGCGCCGGGGCGATGGGCGTCGTGTGGCGGGCCTGGCTCTTTTATGCACCGGACGGTCCGAAAGCCGGCAAGCCTCCCATCTTGTGCGCACTGAAGCAGCTCAAGCACCACGGGAGTCTGCAGACCCAGTTCACGACGTTCTTCATGCGTGAAGCGGACGCGTTGCGGAGGCTCTCGCATCCGAACGTGGTCGGCTTCCACGAGCTCTTCGAGTGGGTTCCGCAGGCCGAGTCGGGGGGCGCCCCGGTGAGCGGAGGGTCGACGCTCACGCTCTCGCTCGAATACGTCGAGGGCAGCACGCTGGAAGACCTGATCGCGCGACACTCGGCACGAGCTCGGCTCGCAGGCCCGGGAGCGCTTCCCGGGGTGCCCTTCGGACGCGCCTGGTACTACTTCGAGCAGCTCCTCGGCGCGCTCGCGGCCACCCACGCGCTCGACATCGTGCACCGCGACGTGAAGCCCTCGAACGTGCTCTTGAGGAACGACGGTATCGTCAAGCTCACCGACTACGGCATCGCCCGGGTCTCCGCGCCCACGCCGGAAGAAGCTCGAAATGCGCCTGGAACCGGCGCGTACATGTCGCCCGAACAGGTGCTCGGCGAGCCGCTCGACGGTCGCAGCGACTTGTACTCTGCAGCTATCGTCCTCTACGAGACGCTGACCGGCAAGCTGCCCTTCCCCACCACCGATCGCACCGAGTTCGAGGTACGCCGGGCGCAAGTGGAGACGCCTCCGCCCCCTTTGCGAAAGTACCTTCCTCAGGCGCCGCCCGTACTCGAAGCACTCTTCGCGCGAGCGCTCGCCAAGGACCCCGCCGCGCGATTCTCGAGCGCTCAAGAAATGGGCGAGGCGTTTCGAGTCGCGCTCGGCATGTCCAAGACCCCCATGTGGGAAGCGCAGCGCGAGATGGCCGTCATCGCACGCGCGAGCGCCGACGAAGCACGCGGAGACACGCGCGGAGGCACGCTGAAAATGCCCTCGAAGGCTCATGTCGCCGGCGTACGTGACGCCATCGTGGTCGGCTATCGAACCGCGCTCATGCCCCAGGTACCGCCCCTGTAACTCGAGCCGTACGAGCGGAACGCGAGAACGCGGATACGCTCAGCGACGCGCGCGCAAGACGCGCACTTCGGTGGCGGCTTCGCGGTGCTGCGGGTTGAGCGCGAGCACGTCTTCGAAGCCGGCGAGCGCATCGACCGCACGACCGAGTGCCTTCAGAAGCTTGGCGCGGTAAAAGTGCGCCCGTTCGTTGGCAGGGTCGTCGGCGAGCAGGAGATCGAACTCGCCCACGAAGGCAGAGAGCTCGTTCGGGCGTCCTTGTGAGCGCACCCACACGAGCAGCGCTCGGTACTCCGATTGGCTCGGGTCGCCTTCGACGGCCTTCTCGGAGAGCGCTTCGGCCGAGGCGAGATCGCCGCGCTGAAGGGCGGCTTCGGCGAGACGGAAATCGGTCATCGCTTCGAGGGCACGCTCGGCGTCCGCCATGCCGTCTTCTTCGATCTCGACCTCGTCGAGATCGACTTGGCGAGAATCCGGACGAGACGCGAACGAGGTGGGGCTTGCTTGGACGGGAGGCTTGGCTCCGGGTCGCGGTGCGAGGTTGCGCATCGCTGCGAAGTTCGGGCGGGCTGCGATAGCGGTCTTTTCGTCGTCGTCGTCGGCCTCGGAGAGCACGGGCACTTTCGGCTGCGGCTTCGGAGGAACGACCGGATTGCGAGAGACCGGTGCAGCCGGCGCGGAGGGCTGCGGGCGCGGAGCGGCCTGAGGCTGCGGCTGCGGCGAAGGAACCGCGGGACCCGTCCCCGAAGGACGGATGGGACGAATGACGGGCCGCTTGACTCCGGACGCGTTGGCGGCGGCGGCAGCGGACGGCTGCACGGGAGGCCTAGCAGGCGGGGCTGCGGGCTGACGGCTCTGCGACGCAGGCCCTTGAGGAACAACGCCCGGTCCCGAGAGAGAAGGAGGACCGACGCGCGCGACCTTGGGCGCGGGCTGCACCGTGGTAGGCGGCGAGATCGAAGCCTTGGCGGTCGCGGGGCGGGTTCCACGCGCGGCCATCGGGCCTTTTTTCTGCCCCTTGAACGCGAACTGTCGCGTGACCGCGAAGGTGTACGCGAGCGAGTTCACGACCTCTTCGTCGACCACGTTTCGCTCGACGAGCTCGGAGTAGGTCAGACTCTCCGTGCGGAGCATGGCCATGACCGCCTCTTCTTCGGCGGTGAGCACCAGAGACTCGAAGTCACACTCCTCGAAGAAAACGAGTGGATGCTTGGAGATGCGAGCCAGCGTCGCGCGGATGCGCGAGCGGTCTTTCCACTGGCGGGTCGCGGTCAGGATCGCGTTGAGCGGTCCTTGGAGAACGATGTCTCCAGCGCCCCAGTTTTCCAGCGAGTTGACGTTGTAGAAGTACGAGTAGGTGGACTCGAGGGGCAGGTTCGTGAGCGTGGCCAGGTTCTCGAGGAGCTGGAGCTCGAGGCCGAGACCGATGACCGACTCGGGAATGCCTGCATTCTGCACGAGGTAGTCCCCGAACAGCATGCCGCGCTGCTTGGCCTCCGCGGAGAGCTGGTCGAGCCCCGAGGGATCGATCTGCTCGAGGCGGGCGAGGGCCTCACCGAGGCGAATTCCGCCGTACGCGAGGCGCACGCGCGAGGGCACGCCGCTCACGAAGTAGACCGCGTGCTCGAACTCGCCTTCGAGGAAGACCACCGTGCCGGTGAGCGAGTGGTCGAGCATGTACACGAGGACGTGCACGAGCGGCGTGGTGGAGAGCACGCCTTCCGCGGTGGGCGCGACGCCCTCGGGGCGCATGCGAACCTTGGAGGGAGCCGCGCCTGGACGACGGACCGAGACCGGAGCCGCGCCTCCCGCACGTGCGCCCTTGGGCGGGAACCCCTGGTTCATCACGGTGCGAGCGTCGTCGGTCTGCGGCGGGCGCTCTTCGATGAACTGGCCCATCGCCTGGCCGACACGCGACGGGCTGGTGCCCATCGAGATGCCGCTCGAGCTCACGCCGCTTTGGCTGACGCCGCTCTGGCTCACGCCGCTCGAGCTCTTGGGCTCGGGCGCGTCTCCCCAGGCGGAGTAGTCGGGCGAAGCGGGGGCCGCAGGAGCCTGCGGGGAAGGAGCGAGATCGAGCTCGATGGGCGCGCGATGGTTGCGCGGGGCTTCTTGGATGGGCTCCCAAGCGGGCTCCGGTGCGGCTTGCTGCTGCACGGGCGGAGCCCAGGCGGGGACCGGTGCCGGCGGAGGCGCTTGCACGGGCGGAGGGGGCGCCGAGTCCGGAGGCGGATAGTCCGAGCCGCCGCCGGCGTTTCCGGTGAGCTGCTCGAAGCCCTCGAGGCCTTTTTTCCAGTTGTCGGTGTTGACGACGCGGTTGATGTGCCGAGGCGGCTCGCGAGGGTTGGGCTTACCGAGATCGATCTCGGGCCCGTTCGAGACGACACCACCGCGGGCGTCCATGACGACTTTGAGCTTGGGCTTGTCGAGCGGGCCCGAAGAGCCTCGCGTGACCTCGCACACCTCGCCCGTGCTGAGCTGGACCACCGTGCCCATGGGCACGAGTCCGAGCGCGGAGACCAGCATGCGAAGCACGGTGCGATCCGAGGGGTCGGTGAGCTCTTGATCGAGCATCGCGACCGCGTAGTCGCTGCTCGGAGGGGGCAGACCAGGCTCGGGCGTGAGCAGGTCGTTGTAGCGTCGCGAGATGCGCATGATGCGCGCGTGCACGGTGGGCGGCCTTTTGCCGCGGTAGACCGCGCCGATCCACTGCTGACGGCGCATCCACTGCGCTTCGTAGGCGACCACCGTGCGCGTGATGGAGGGCTCGTTCACGCGTCCGAGCGCGGTGAGCACGGCGGCCGTGCCCGCGGCCATCCGGTCCTCTTGGTCTTCCGAGAGGGTGGTCATCATGGGCGCGAACTCGCCCGCGTTCGCCTTGCTGATCGCGAAAGCTCGCGGGCGCGCCACGTCGTGCATCATGGCGGCCATCGCGACCTGCGCGAGGATCACGCGATCGTCGGTGACCTCACGTGCGATGGCCACGGCCAAGATGGCCGAGTTGACCGCGCGCCCCGCTTCGTCGTGGTTCGCGTTGCGCACTTCGGTGACGCCGAGGTACGCGGGCGTGGTGCCGTCCGAGAGATCGACGAGGCTCTGCGCGACGCGCTTGATGCGTCGCGGGAGCATGTAGTGGCTATTTTCCAGGTCTTCGTAGAAGCGGCGGAGAACGACCACGGCCGAAGCGTACGTGCGGCGGATGCGCTGCTCGGTGTCGAGGTTCTCGACCTCGATGCCACGCATACGAGCGGCGTCCGCGACTTTGCGGAGGCGAATCTTGGGAGTCGCGGAGCGGAAGCTGCCACGCTCGCTGCGCATGCAGCGGGAGATCTCTTCGGCGAAGCCGAGCATCTCTTCGCGCGTGATGTCGCGCTGCATGACGAGCTCGGAGCCGCCGAGCCACTCGAAGATTTCGCCGAGCTCGGTGGCGAGCTGGTAGACGCCCTTCGAGCCCTTGAGCAGCTGGCCGGTGATGAACGCGGCCTTGTGGGCGAAGAGAATGTTGAGGTTCGTGCCGGAGCGGATGCAGTAGTCCGCGACGATGGCCACCGTCTGGTCGAGCTGCTGCAAGAAGGCTTGGTTCGTCAGGTTGTGCACCTGCGCGAGCTTCGCCAGCTTGTACACGGCCATCAGCGCGCTCGCGCCTTGGTCGCGTGCGTGCTCCCGCCGGACGAGCTCGCCGGCGTCGTTCGTGACGATGTCGAGACGCATCGTCATACTTGGCTGACTCCTTCGATGCGGGCCGCGATCTTCGAGAGCGCGGCGGTGGCGGCCTGGCGCGTCTCTTCGGACGTGCCCCAGCGCGACTGGAAGACTTCGTTGAGACCGGCGATGGCCGCGCGCGAGCGGGAGAACTCGCCGAGCACCTCGCACGCGATGGCGCGGGTGGACTCACGCGACTCCGAGGCGAGCACACCGCCCTTCTTCACGAGATCCACGATCATGGGCTCGCCACGCTCGGGAGAGAGCAAGAACAGCGCACGAAGCAGCTCTTTTCGCTCGTCCGAGCCGAGGTCGAAGAAGGGCTTGGCCATCACGGCGCGCTGCACCGCGACCCACGCGCCACGCAAGCCGTAGCGGATCATGGCGCGCAGGGCGGCCATGCGCACGAGCGCCGAGGGGTTCTCGATCATGCGCGAGACCTCGCCGACCGCTTGGTCCGGCGAGCCCATCATGAGAATGCGCGCCTCGACGCGGACGTTCACGTCGTCGGTTTGAGCGAGACCCGAGAGCGCCTGGCGCGCAGCGGGAGTTCCCGCGCGACCGAGTAGCGACACGATGGCCGCGGCCACCTCGCTGTCGACGCCGATGGCCACCTGAGCCACTTCGTTCTCGCGACCAGTGAGGTGTCGCTCGAGGAAGCTCAAGAGCAGCGAGCGAACCTGCGGAGGCGCGGGCTCGCGGATGGCAGCTTGCACCACGGGAAGCTCGCTCGAGGGCAAGAGACCGAGGATGGGCAAGAACGTGTCGACGCGACTCGGGTCGTCGCGGAGCTTGCGGATGACGAGGTCGAAGGTCTCTCCGCCGAACATGGCGCTCGTGAGCACCGTGGCGAGCTTCTTCTGGTTTTCCGGGTTCGACACGCGATGCCCGACGCGCTCGACGACCGCATTGTAGAGCTGCACGAGCACGTCGATGCGACCCGCCGCGACGAGATCTTGGCCGGACTTTCGGAGCGAGGCGAGCACGAGCGGCGCATCGCGATTGGCCGCGGCGTCGAGGAAGCCGTCGACCAGCGCGTCCACGTAGCGATCGGCCCACTGGTCGCGGCTGATCTCGAACTGCGAAGAGACCGCTCCCTTCACGACGTCGTCGAGGGCGAGCACGCTCGGCGTCTTCGATGCGGTGAGCGCGGCCTTGTCCGTGGAGAGCGCCATGGTGCGCGTCTCGATGCGGCTGATGTTCTGACGGGTGGCCGTTTCAGCCATTTCTTCGAGGCGATCGGCCTCTTCGAAGAAGGCTTCACGCTCGCCTGCGTCGCCTTCGGCGAAGGCCTCGGCGCACTCGTAGCTGATGCTCGGCATGCCGCGCTCCCAGAAGGCCGCGGCGATGTCGTCTTCCGGCGGGAGATCTCGACCGGGGTCGAGCGACATGAGCGTGAGCGTCTCGCGGAGCTCGTCGATGGTGACGCCACCGCCGATGCGCATCTGGCGGATGCCGCACGCGAAGAGGTTGTACGGGATCGAGTCGTACGGGGCCTGGGGCTCCCACACGTTGTGGCCGAAGACCACGAACGAGTACGGACGCACCGTGAACTGCATCAGCTCGGGCTCGCGCGAGAGCGTCTCGCGGAAGGCGTCGTAGGCCGTGCGAAGAGCGCGGTCGGTCGCCGGGTGTTGCCAGCCGAACTGACGCACGCTCGGGAGCACGCGGTCGAAGTGGCGGAAGAGATCCTTCACGCCTTGGACACGCGGGTCGTTTTCCGGAACCTCGCCGGTCGCGGCGGCTGCCTGCTGCTGCTGCGCGTTCTTCTGTGGGAGAGGCTTCGCGCCGGATCCCGAGGCATCGTTGCGAGCGGCGACGTGGGAGCCGGACGGCAGCGCGGCGTTGGCGGCGCGTGCCTGCGGGGAAGAACCTCCACCCGTGCCTCCGTGCGAGGGCTCGGCCGGTTGAGGAGCGGCAGGCTGCGCCGGAGCGGGAGCCTGTGCCGGAGCCTGGGGAGCTTGCGCCGGCGGCTGGGCCTTTCCGATGGGGCCACGGCGGCCGCCGTAGGTGAGCGGCTCGCCGCCTTGTTTCGCGAGGGCCTCGAGCACGGCAGCCTGCATTTCGGCCGCGTCGGCGAAGCGATTTCGACGGTCCCACTGGAGGGACTTGTCGGTGAGGGCGATCACCTCGAGCGGGAGGTTCGGAGCGAGGCGCGCGACCGAGGGTACGGGCTTCGTGGCGGCCATGACGAGCGCTTCTTGCTCGGTGCGGCCGTTGTTGATGCGGTGACCGGTGACGAGCGCGTGGATCATCGCGCCGACCGAGAACAAGTCCGCGCGTCCGTCGAGCTGATCGACGAGACCCATCGCTTGTTCCGGAGACATGTACGCGGGCGTACCGAGCGCCGTACCGGTGGCCGTGCGCTCGCTGGTGGCGTCGCGCATCTGAGCGACACCGAAGTCGAGGACTTTGATGTCGCCGATGTCGGTGATGAAGATGTTCGCCGGCTTCAAGTCACGATGGATGACGTTGATCTTGTGGCAGGCGACGAGGCAGTCGAGCACCCGCTCGGCGATCTGCAGCACGCGCACCACCGGCATCGTGCGGCCGGACTTTTTCCAGGCGTCACGGACCGTCTCGCCTTCGAGGAGCTCCATGACGAGGTACGGCTCGCCGTTTTCGGTTTGGTCGTCGTCTTGGACCTGCACCGTCGCGGGATGGCCGACCTTGTTCGAGACGTACGCTTCACGGAGGAAGCGCTCGACCACGGTCTTCTCGCGAGCGAAGTCCGCGTGGAGGATCTTCAGCGCGGCGCGGGTGCTGTTGCGATGGACGGCGGCGTAAACGGCTGCCATGCCGCCTACACCGAGAAGGGACTCGATAGTCCACTTTCCCTTGATGACTTGGCCGACCCGAGCTGCCGGGTTCGCCGCGTCCGTCTGGGACTTCACCACGTCGGCCACGTTCTACACCACCAAGTGGATGATCGAGCTCGAGGGAACGGCATGAGCGCCGGGCCAGCGAAGCCCACTTGGGATCAGAATAGCGACCCTTGCTCTACGTTCCCAGGAAGTTTTGGCATTTCGTCCGGAGACGAATTCCTTGCGGCGGGATGGCCTCCGGGCGGCAGGCCGATCGCCCGAAGTGACCCTCGCGTCGCTGGTCGAGATGCGTCATCATGAGGGCGAGCGCAAGACGCTCCGGGTGGTCGGCCCTCCCCGGTCACTCGACCCGGATTTTTCGCCGAAAGCCGAGAAAAAGCATGCGTACCGTCGAGCTCGAAATCCAAGGAATGACTTGCGGAGGCTGCGTTCACGCCGTGCGCAACGTGCTCGGTCGGGTCCCCGGTGCGGAGCTCGTGGACGTGTCCGTCGGACGCGCAGTACTGCGTTTCGGTTCAGCGTGGGACGGGAATCCGGAGGCGGTGCTCCAGGCGATCGCCCGTGCGGGTTTCTCCGCTACGGCTCAGGAGAAGACCGCCGGCTGACGATCGGGAACGAGCGGAGCCTCAGTCGTTGGTCGGACGCCGAACCGACATCGTGCCGAGCACGGCGGCGACGAGGCCCGCGATGGGCGCGAGCACGAGCGGCATCACGCCGAAGCCGAGGCCCATCACCGCGACGAGCGTGGGCGCGAGCGCGAGCCCGAGGCCGAGCCTGACACGTTCGCGAAGCTGACGAGCGATCGAGAGCGCGTGGGCCGCCGAGCGCACGTCGTCCGAGGCGAGAACGACCGAGAATTCCCCGGACAGCCCGATCGAGCCGAGCGCGATGGATACGTCGGCAGCACCGAGCGCGGGCTCGTCCGACGGCACGCGACCGAGCACGGCCACCACGTGTCCGCCTTCGCCGAGCGCGCGCACTTCTTCGGCGCGATCTTGCGGGAGCACCTCGGGGCGCACGTGCTCGATGTCGAGCGCTCGCGCGAGCGTCTCGCACGCTTCGCGGGTCTCTCCGCTCACGAGCACCGGCTCGACGCGCGCGTCGAGCAGACGCTGTATGGCGGCGCGCGCACCGGGACGAAGCGCGTCTTGGAGCGCGACGAGGCCCGCGAGCTTGCCCGAGACGGCCACCAGCATCACCGTGGCACCTTGCGCTTCGAGCTCGCGCACGCGGTCTTCACGCGCGGCAACGCTCACGCGCTCCTTCAAGAGATGCGCGCGGCTTCCGACGACCACCGGCTCGCCGTTGGGCAGCAGCGCGGTCACGCCGAGGCCTTCGTGAACGAGCACGCTGCGCAGCGACTCGGGCGAAGTGCCTTCGGCGCGCGCGGCGCCGAGCAGCGCTTTACCCGCGGGAGTCTGACGAGAGGACTCCGCGCCGGCGGCGAGCGCGAGCACACGTTTGCGATCCGACGACGCGGTGGCTTCGACCGCGATGACCTCGGGCTCGCCCATGAGCACGGTGCCACGCGAGCAAAGCACGGCCACGTCGCTCATGCCGGCGACCTCGAGGGCACGTGCGTCGCGGAAGGCGATGCCCGCGTCGAGCGCGTCTTGATGCGCACGCGTGGTCGCGAGGGTGAGCGTGGCGAGCACGCCCACGACCGACAGCGAGGCGCCCGCGGCGAACGCGGCCGCGAACACCAAGATCCATGGCGCGTTGCTGGCGAGCTCCGCCGCGAACACGAGCGCGCACACGAGGGGAAGCGCTCGCGGCGTCCACACGCGCACGAGGCCGAAGAGGCCCGAGGTCTCGCGGGCGGCGAACGGCTTGGCCGCGAGGCGATCTTTTCCGACCGCTGTTGCCGCGACCACGAGCTCACCCGAGACCACGCGGAGCCCGGCGAGCACGGCGTCCCCTTCCCGCTTGTGCGCCTCTCCCGTAGCGAACGCCCAAGGCGAGACGTCGGCTTCACCGGAGACGACGACGCCGTCGACCACGAGCGTCTCGCCTTCCGAGACCACCACGCGATCGCCCAGGCGCAGGTCCGCGGGAGACACACGAACGGCCTCGGTGGCGGCCCCGTTCGCGCCGATGCCGGGAGCTCGACGAGCCTCGGCATCGATGGCGGCTGCGATGTCCGAGGTGTGCGCGCGCACGTCGGTTTCGAAGCGGAGCACGGCGAGCTGCGCGAGCACGGTCACCGCGAAGGCCACGCCCGCGGTCGACGCGATAGCGCCCGCGTGCTCGCTGTGCAGCGCAGTGGCTACGGCCGCGACGGCCACGAGGCCGAAGGCCGGAGCCGCGGAGACGAAAGGAAGCTCTTCTCCGAGCGCGCGCGGCTTTCGCAAGAGCCACGGGATGGTGAACGTGGCGGCGGCGAGCGCGAGGCCGGTGCGAATCGAGGCCTCCGGAAGGCCTGCGAGCGCGACCGCGAGCGCCGCCACACCGAAGCCCACTACGGCCAGAGGTAGCCACACCGTCACGGTAGTGGAGCGCGTTTTCCCGTGAGACGCCGGGGCGCGATCTTCGCCGGCTCCCGAGCGCAGCGTGAGCGGAGCAGGAAGCGAGACCGGCTCTTCGTCGAGTCCGACGTAGTCGATCGACGGCGACAGGTACGGTTCTTCGTCGCGTTCGCGTTCGCGCTCACGAACCGACGGCGGTGGTGGCGTGGAGGCGCGAGCGACCGGAGGAATGGACTTGGACTTCGGCACCACGCCGGGCGAAGGCGCGGTCTCGGTGATCTCGAACGCGTCGGGCACGCTCGCGGCGGCCTTCGAGCGCATCGTGGGACGCGAAGGAGGGTCTTCGGGCAGCTCCGGAGCGGACTCCGAACGCGGGGCTGGACGCGCCTCGACTTCGGCCAGCGAATCACGTGCGCGAAGGCCCGACTCCACGTCGCCGTCGTCGTCCTCGTCGAGCTCGACCGGCACCGAATCGGCGGGAACGGGGACCACCTCGGGCAGGGTGGAACGCATCGGGGCGCGTGTGGACGGCGGACCAGCTCGCTCGACCACGGGAGGGGGCGCGGCCGTCACCGCGGACGCGAACGACCCCCGTGAGCTCACCGGGCTCGGGAGCGGCGAAGGCCGGAGCTCGACCCGCGGAGGGTCGGCGGTGCGGTCGAGGGAGCGGTCGATCCCGCGACCCGAAGGCGACGAGGGGGCACCGGCGACGTACGCGCCTTTGCAGGCCGCGTTGCAAAAGTAGCGAAATTGCCCGTCCAGAATGGCCACGTGCCCCGCGCGCAGCGGGTCGGTCGCTTTTCCGCAACCGAGGCAGTGCACTCGTGTTTCGACGGCCTGGGACATGCTCGGCCCTTGAAATGCCCGAGCTTGTCGCATCGCGCAAGCGTGGCGGCGTAGGGCGTCGACCCGGTCGACTCGGAGCGGTGAACGGACGGCGAGTGTTCTCGGGCTCGGCTCGGGCGCTCGCGACACCGTGGCCCGGCTTCCGCGACCTTCGCACCTCGAACGTCGGACGAGGCCAGGGTGCTACGGTGCGGCGGACCGTGAGCCCACCGACGCACGAGACCACCACCGGCCCGCGCGCTGGCCGCGGCGAAAAACGGCCTCGCGACACGGATCGAGACCGACTGCTCGACGCGATCCTCGCGGTCGCGGCTCAGCAGGAGCTCTTGACCAACGGGCGACGCATGTCGATCGCCTACACCATCGCAGCGGTCATGGTGCCGCTCTTCTCCTCGATGGACTTTTTGTTCAGGTCGGTCGACCCGACCTGGAACCTGGGCGCCATCTTGATCATCCGCGCGGTGGTCACGCCCATCTTGATCGCGGGGGCCTGGCGCAGCCGAAAGAGCACGCTAAAGCCTCGTGAGCTCCGCTTCTGGATCGCAGCCGCGCCGATGGTGCTCACCACCGGCATGGCCCTCTCGGTGATGGTCACGGGAACGCTCGACAGCCCCTACGTGCCGGGGCTCTTGCTGGTCTCGTTCGGTTATCCCTTCGTGCCGCAGCGCTACGACCGCGCGATCGGCACGGCGATCTATTCGACCTTGATTTTCCCCGTGGCGTACGTGATCTCGGCCGTGTACTCGCACGAGGTCGCGACCATGCTCGCGCCTCGAGAGGTCGCGCGGCTCGTCACCTCCACGGCCATCCACGGAAGCGGTATCGTGGTGCTCGTGCTGGCCGCGCACTGGCTCTGGGCGCTGCGCCGCGAGGTCTTCGCGTCGCGTTCGATCGGACGCTACCGGGTCCGCCACTGCATCGGACGAGGTGGCATGGGCGAGGTGTGGGCGGCGTGGGACGAGACCTTGAAGCGCGAAGTCGCGCTCAAGGTGCTGCGCTCGGACCGGCAGGATCCCGTCGCGTTGGCGCGATTCGAGCGCGAGGTACGGGCGACCACCGAGCTTACCCACCCCAACACCGTGCGCGTCTTCGACGTGGGCGCGACCGAAGACGGCCTTTACTACTACGCAATGGAGCTGCTCCACGGGGAGTCGCTCTCGGCGCTGCTCCGACGCGAAAAACGCCTGTCTCCCGCGCGCGTGGTGTGGCTCACCACTCAGGTTGCCCGGGCGCTCGCCGAGGCTCACGCACGAGGAATCGTGCACCGCGACGTGAAGCCCGAGAACGTGTTCATCACCCACGCCGGAGACGAAGGCGACCACGCGAAGGTGCTCGATTTCGGCATCGCTCGCGTGCTCGACGTTCAGGATGGCCTCACCGAGACCGGGCTCATCGGCACGCCGCATTACTTGGCGCCCGAGCTCTTGATCGGCGAAAAAGCTTCCCCCGCCGCGGACGTGTATTCGCTCGGCGTGATGCTCTTCCAGATGGTCACCGGGCTGCTTCCGTTCGAGCCGGAGCGAGGTCCGCTGGCCAAGCTGGCCGGTGAGCCACGCAGCGTTCGAGAGCTCGCGCCCGAAGTCCCCGAAGCCTTGGTCGACGTGCTCGGTCGTGCGCTCGCGCTCATGCCGGCCGACCGGATTCCCGATGGAAGAGCCATGGCCGATGCACTCGTCGCGACCGGTCTTGCCGACGGCTATCGCCCCGAGGTCGCCCTGCCCGTGCCGACCAGCGCACGAAGCTCGTTCGGAGACGCGGAGACCCGAGAAGCCTGACCCTCGCGGGTCTCGAGGAGCAACGGAGCTCTCACGCCGCGTGTCGTACGGAGGACTCCTCGGCCATCGCATCGAGCGGCCCGACGGATGCGTCGGCCGGCGCAGGCCTCGAACGAAGCGGGACCACACGCGCGCCTTCCGGTTCGGCTCGGTCTTCGAGGCGGGCAACCGGGAGCGCCGAGGGCTCCATGGACTCCGAGAGCGCGGCGACGGCGACCTTCATGGGTTCCTCGCGTCGGAACCAGGACCTTACTCGTGCGGCGACCATCGGCGCGGACGGGAGCGGAACGATGGCGCGAGGAGCTTCGCCGGTGGTCCAACCGGTGAAGCCACTCGGCGCCCATTCGGACTCGGTCCAGCCGAACCAGAACGCCCCGAAGGGGACGTCACCGTAGAGGACCGAGCGCAGACAGAGCGACAAGAAGCGCTTGGCACGGAAGAGGAGCGCGACGCGGGCCGTGTTGCTCTTGATGAGCGTCCATTCCGGCGCGAAGTTGGTCCAATTGCCGAAGAACAAGAGGTCGCGCGACACGCCGTAGATGCAGCCGGCCATGTTGATGCATTGGTCGTAGACCGCCGCGACGGGCAGGCAGAGGAGCACGCGCCAGTACTTGCGGCGCTCGCGCTCGAGCGACAAGGCGAGCACCGTGTAGACCGTGTACTCGAAGGTGTGCGCCAGGTACCCGATGACCAGGCCGAGCTGCGCGCGACCGCTGCCCACCGCCTTGAGCGGCAAGAGCACGTAGAAGAGCGCGACCACGATTACCGTGTGGAGCACCAAGAAGAGGTGCGTATTGGTGGGCGCGCCAATCTCCCAATGATACCAAAAGCCCCGCCAGAAGCGCCCGGCGCATTCGAAGCGCGACGAGTTCCAGCGGACACGCTGACGCCACAATCCCCTCAGGGTGGGCGGCGAGTACGTATAGACGCGTGCCTCCGGCTCGTAGCCGTGCGAACGCTCGATCACCAGCTGGTGCAAGAAGCGGAAGAACGCATGAAACGGCGTACGAGGTGCGTCGAAGGAGAGCTTCCCGTTCTGCCAGCTCGCGAGGCTCGACATGAAGGCGATGCAGGTGTCGTCGGACGCGCCGGTGAGCGCCTCGGGGAGCGAGGGCCAAGTCCCGGCCGAGAACGTGGGCGGAGCCTTGCCGAGCCACCACCCCACCCAATCGCGGAACTTCAAGGCCTGCATGAACGACATGTAGTGAGGAGCGGCGAGCAGCACGTCGCTCCAGGTGCAGTAGAGCGCGCCGGGGATGCCAATCTGCGGCGTGAGCTTCCAATTGTGGCGCGACACGTTCGAGACGACGAACTCGCGGGCGACGTTCAGGTAGAGCTGTCCTTCGACCGAAAAGAAGCTCCGCCAGCCGCGCCAGACGAGGTCCGGCCGAATGCAGATCTTGCCCGAGACGACCCGCGCCGGATTACCGGTGAGCCAATGAGGCTTGGTGAGGCGTGCCGCGAGGCGCTCGAGCGCGTGGTCACCCAGCGTACCGTCACCGTCCACACTGAAGTAGAGGCGAGGAAATTCGGAAATTTCGCCAGCCGCGACCTTCGCTTTCACCAGTGACACGCCGGCCTCGACCGCCATCATCTTGCCGAGGCGAGTCTCGGTGCCGGTCACGTAGAGGTGCACGTTCTTCGGAAACGAGCGGCTCGACATGAAGGCCTCGAGCTTCGCGTAGAGCTCGGGAAACTCGGTGCGACCATCGATGCTCACCACGATGTGGAGGTCGCTCGGGTAACCGTTCTCGCCGCAGCTCTGCACCGTGGTGGTGATGCCGACGAAGTCCTCGTCGTTGCGGAGCAGCGTCGGGATCACGATGAGCCCCGTGGGACGCTCACCCGCCGACTTGGGCTCGAACTCGTCCGGATTGCCGAACGACTTCCGGAAGAGCATGCGAAAGACCAGGAGCACGTAGTCCGCTCGCATGAAGGCGAAGCACAGCGCCAGGCTGAGCAAGATGGGCGCGGTATACGTGACCGGCTCCAGTGTCTTGAGTCCCCAGATCAACGATTCCATGGTGCGAGTCCCTTCGAGCGTGTCACGGCTCGGCCTCGGAGCGCGAAGCCCCGGCCGAGTCGGGCATGCGGCGATAGACGGCCCGCCGCCGCTCGTCCCCTATCGTGGGAATCCACTAGCCCCGACGAATTCCCGGGCGCTGCATGGTGCCGCAGACCGTGCGCTCACGAGCCACGGGGCACGTCGATTGGCGCTCTTTTCGGCGTTGGTCCGTATGTTGCGAAGGGCGCCGCATGCTCGACCCGAAACGCCTCCGCTCGACGTACTCGAGGCACACGCGCTTCCCGGTGGATTGCTGCACGATGCCCCAGCGAGGCGTTCTTGCGCCCGGAGAGGGCTCGTGAGCACGCCGCCCGTTTCGCCCGAGGACCGTCCCACACCGATCGAGCCCGACACGGGCTCGCTCGTGGGTCCCGGGACGCTCTTTCGCTGGATCGCGCTCGTGCTCGTGCTCGCGGCTGCCGCGACCTTCGCGCCGCTCTGGGCGCCGCTCGTGCTCGCAGCGTGGCTCGCCTCGATGAGCCGCCCCATGTTCCTCAAGCTTGCAAGTTTCACCCATGGTCGGCACCGCGCCGCGGGAGCGCTCGTCGTGGTGTTGGTCATGGTGGTTCTGGTACCGCTCGTGTTGGTCGGGGTGTCGCTCGCGGGGAGCGCAGCGGACCTGGTCTCGCGTGTGGGCTCTTCCCAGGGCGCGAAGAACGCGCTCTTGGCCGTGGTGTCCGGAGACAACTCCAACGGCGCGGGAGAGCTCTCGCTCTTGAAATCGCCCGAGCGCCTCGTCGCGCTCGCGCGGGAGCACGGAGCCCAGGCGCTGCGCATCGCGGGGAGCGTCGCGGGGGCGGCCACCGCGGCCGGGCTCGGCGCGTTCGTCTTCTTGTATGCGTTCTACACGTTCTTGGTGGACGGCCCTTCGCTCTACGCGTGGGCGGAACGGCACGTCCCGCTCGACGTCTCCCGCGCGCGCCGAATGGCCGCGGCGTTCCACGAGACGGGGCGCGGGCTCTTCGTGGGTATCGGGCTCACCGGGCTCACCCAGGGAGTCGCGGCCACCATCGCCTACGTGGCGCTCGGGGTTCCGCGTGCGCTCGTGCTCGGCTTGCTCACCTGCATCGCGTCCCTCTTGCCGTCGATTGGGACCGCGCTGGTCTGGGTGCCCATCGCGGCCGGGCTCGCGCTCTCCGGGCGCACCGGAGCGGCCATCACGCTCACCGTCATCGGCCTCGTGGTCATCGGCACGGTAGACAACGTGTTTCGGCCTTTCTTCGCGCGCTTCGGAAAGCTCGAGCTCTCGAGCTTCGTCTTGCTCACGGCCATGTTCGGAGGGCTCGCGGCGTTCGGCGGCTGGGGGCTCTTGCTCGGCCCGCTGTTCGCGCGACTCGCCAAAGAGGTGCTCACGCTCGCCCGAGAGGCCAAAGACGAACGCGAGCGTGCGAGTGCTGCTCCTCTTCGCGATTCCGGCGAGACGACTCACGCTTCGTCGAGCGAATCCTCCGAGCAAGTCGCACCAGCGAGCATGGGCGCAGCGTGACGAGTCACTCGGCCGGCACGGCGACCGGCTTGAGCTCCGAGGTCTTCTCGGGCACCAGGCGCACCACCAAGGCGAGGCCGGCGACCGTCGATCCGAAGACCGCGACACCGGAAAATCCCCAGGTCGCCAGGACGCGGCTCGCGATGGCTGCACCGGCGGACATGCCGAGGAACATCGAGCTCACGAGCACCGCATTGAGCCGGCTGCGCGCTTCGGGGGCGAGCCCGTAGACGATGCTCTGGTGCGAGATGAGACAAGCGTGCACGCCGAGGTCGAACACCACGGTGGCGGCGACGAGCACCACGAGCGAGCCGGGCGCGAACGCCATCGCCGCGAACGAGAGCACCACCAAGATAGCCCCAGCCTGGATCACGCGCGAAGGTCCGCGCTTGTCCGCGATGGCCCCGGCGAGCGGCGCGGCCATCGCCCCCGCTGCGCCCGCGATCCCGAACGCTCCCGCGACCGAGCTGCCGAGCTCGTACGGAGGCTTGGCGAGCACGAGCGCCAAGGTCGACCAGAAGCCACTGAACGCCATGCTGAGAAGCGCTTGAGCGAGCGCGGCGCGACGGAGCGGCGCGTACTCGCGCACGAGACCGACCACCGAGCGGAGCAGCGCTCCGTACGATGCGCTCGAGGTGGGAAGCAGCGTGGGCAGACGAATCGCCGCGGTGGTGGTCAGCGCGGCGATGGTGCCCGCCGCCCCGAAGTACACCACGCGCCATCCGAAGCGATCGCCCACGACGCCGCTGGCGAGGCGCGACGTGAGGATGCCGAGCAAGAGCCCGGTCATCACCATGCCCACGGTCTTGCCGCGGGCCGAGGCCGGCGCGAGCGCGGCCGCGACCGGCACGTAGTCTTGCGCGGTGGTGGCGAAGAGGCCGACCAAGAGGCTCGTCGCCACGAGCATCTCGACCGATCGCGCGAAGCCCGAGAGCACGAGCGCGAGGGTCAAGAGCGTGCCCTTCACCAGGATGACCCGTCGCTTCTCGAGGCGGTCTCCGAGCGGCGAGAAGAACAGGATGCCCGCGGCGTATCCGAGCTGCGTGGCCATCGGCACGAAGCCCACCGATCGCGTGGAGGCGCCCAGGTCGTGGGCGATCGCGTCCAGGATCGGCTGATTGTAATAGAGGCTCGCCGCCGACAGGCCCGCGCCGAGGGCGAGCAGGGCGAGCAGCGAAGGCGGAAGCGAGGGAGCTTCCGAGGAGCCGTGAGAGCCGTCGTTCGACATGCCCGCACTGTGCCCTCCCTCCGGAGACCACGGTAGGCGCATGACGAGAAGATTCGTTATACGTTCAGCGTATGAGCGGTGACCGCCTGGCCTTGATGGAGACCTTCGTGCGCATCGTGGACGCGGGGAGCCTCTCGGCCGCTGCCGCCCAGCTCGGCACCTCGCAGCCGACCATCAGCCGACGCCTTCGCGCGCTCGAGACCTCGCTCGGGGTTCCGCTGCTCCAGCGCACCACGCACGCCATTCAGCTGACCGACACGGGCGAGCTCTACCTGGCGCGCGCTCGGGAGATGCTCGCCGATTGGCAGGGCTTCGAGTCCGACCTCCGGAGCGACGAAAACGCCCCGGAGGGGACGCTGCGTGTGGTCGCGCCCCATGCCTTCGGCCAAAAGCAGCTCGTGGTGCCGGTCGCCGAGTATCTGCGTCGCTATCCCAAGACGTCGATCGAGTGGCTGCTCGACGACGAGATGCCTCGGTTCGTCGAAGACGGGATCGACTGCGCCATTCGCGTGGGAAAGCTGAGCGGAGATTCGCTCGTCGCTCGGAAGCTCTTCGAGGTGAAGCGCATCGTGGTGGCGGCGCCCGAGGTGCTGAAGTCCGCGCTGCCGAAGCGCCCCTCGCAGCTCGAGGCGCTGCCTTGGTTGGCCATCGGGACCTTCTACCGAAACAGCATCCGTCTCGAGGGTCCCAAGGGCGCGAGCACGGTGCGCTTCCGCCCGCGCTTCGTCACCGACAGCTTGTTCGCGCTGCGCAACGCGCTCTTGAGCGGGCTCGGCGTGGCCGTCATGTCCGAGTGGATCGTGCGCGACGACATCGCCGAAGGAAGGCTCGTGCACCTCTTGCCGAGCTACACCTCGCAATCGTTGCCGGCGTACCTCGCCTACCCGAAGGCGCGCTTTTACCCGGCGAAGCTGCGCAAATTCGTGGAGATCGTGCGCTCGGCGTTCGGCGCGAGCTGAAGCCCGAGTCGCCAAAGAGGAAGAGCCCCCAGCGCATCGGCGCGGAGGGCTCTCGTACAATCTAGTCTTGGCTCGCCCCTCACCCGCGCGAGGAGAGCAGCACCTTCCGCAGCCCGGCCACACCTTCGGCGAGCTCGGCCTCGGTGATGACCAGCGGCGGTACGAAGCGCACCACGCGCTCGCCCGCGCCGGTGAGCAAGATGCCTTCGAGCGCGGCCTTGGCCACCACGTCACGAGCGACGAGTCCTTTGGCGAGCACGAGCCCACGAATGAGGCCCACGCCACGCTCGCCCTCGCACAGGTCGGGAAGCTCCGCCGCCAGCTTTCCGAGCTCGGCCGAGAGGAACGCGCCCTTCTTCTCCGAGCCTTCCACGAGGCCTTCGCTCTCCACGATCGCGAGGACCGAGCGAGCCGCGGCGCATGCCAGCGGATTGCCGCCGTAGGTGGTGCCGTGCGTGCCCGGAGGCAAACCACCCGCGAGCGCTTCGGTGCAGAGCATGGCGCCGATGGGGAAGCCTCCGCCCAGGCCCTTGGCGAGCGCGATAGCGTCGGGGCGGATGCCCTTGCGCTGGTACGCGAACCACGCGCCCGTTCGTCCGACGCCGGTCTGCACTTCGTCCACCATCAAGAGCGCGCCCGATTCAGTGCAGGCTGCACGCAGTCCCTCCAAGAAGCCGTCCGGTGCGGGCATCACGCCGCCTTCGCCTTGCACCGGCTCCACCACCACCGCGGCCACGTCCGGGCCGAGCGCCGCGCGCACGCCTTCGAGGTCGCCGTAGGCCACGTGGATCACGCCTTCGACCTGCCCGAAGCCCTCGCGGTACTTGGGCGTCCCGGTCATGCTGAGCGCGCCCATGGTGCGCCCGTGGAAGGCGTTGTGGAAGCAGATGACCTTGGTGCGCGAGGGCTGCCCGATCCCGAAGAAGTGGTGCCGCGCCAGCTTGAAGAGCGCCTCGTTCGCCTCCGCGCCGGAGTTGCAGAAGAGCGCCCGGTCCAGGCCGGTCTTCTCGCAGAGCTCACGTGCAAGGTACACGTTCTCGTCGTTGTAGAACCAGTTGGAGACGTGGCCGAGCTTGGCCACGTGCTCGGCCACGGCCGCCACGTACTTCGGGTGCGCATGCCCCACCGCGCACACCGCCACGCCCGCGGCGAGATCGAGGTAACGCTTGCCCTCCACGTCCCACACTTCGCAGCCCTTGCCTCGCGAGAGCACGAAGGGCGCGGGGCGGTAGTTCCCGTAGAGGTAGCGTTGGGCGACGGAGAGGAGCTCGGCGTTGGTGGTCATGAGAGGGTCCTTCCGGCGGAGCTTAGCGTCGAACCTCGGCGCGAACGAGGCCCTTGCCGCCAGGATTTCGAAGGTCCCCGGGGCCGCTCGGGTTCGCGCTCGGCCTCGAAGTTGGTCCTCTCGGGGACCATCGCCTACGGTGCGGCCACGCATGGCTGGCATCGTTCGTTT
Source organism: Polyangiaceae bacterium (assembly GCA_965225775.1). Lineage (GTDB taxonomy): Bacteria > Myxococcota_A > Polyangia > Polyangiales > Polyangiaceae > JAAFHV01. Next base: position 5,023,015 of record OZ245328.1, read on the forward strand.
CCTCGTGAAAGGAGCCGTCTTGGCCGGTGCGCTCGCCTATTTTTTCGTGTGGCGACAGGACATGAGCGCGAAAGAAGCGCACCTGACCGGGCAGGCCAAAGACCTGCTCGCGAACGGCCTCGCGCAGCTCCCCCTCCTGGTCGACGCGGGCGTTTTGGGTTCACCGAGCGCGGCGCCGAGCTCTTCGGGTCCGGCTCCGGCGAGTACCCTGGTCCCCGTGGCCGACGTTCCGGACGGCCTCGTGACCACGCTCGGATGTGCGACCAAGACCTCCAGCGCGTGCCGCATCCTGCGTGATTTCGCGACGGGCGTGTCGATCACGGAGGCGGGCGCGGCCCCGCACACGCTCTACTTCGGCGAGTCGTTCGCGCTCGGCGTGGACGGCGAGCCTTCGGCCGATCCGTTCTTCGTGACGCTGCAAGAGCGGCGCGCGGCCGCACGCGAGCTCTTGACCGAGAACGCCCGCGAGCGAAAAGACGCCTCGGCGCTGCTCGACGCCCTTCGCAGCGGCGCGCCCAAGCCCGAGTCGCCGCTGGTGGCCTTCATGAAGAACGCTTCGCCCACCGACGGCTGGCACGAGCTGGTCGCGTCGACGGGCGCTTCGACCCGGCTGGCGCGGTCGACGGCTCATTTGCGCCGCAAAGGCGATCGGCTCTTGGTGCTCGAATACGAAGGCGGCGCGCCGCTGCGTCACGCAGCCAAGGGCTCCGGTGCCTCGGCCGCACGCGGGGATCTCGGGGCTCCCGCGCGTGCTTTCGTGGCCGAGACCTGGCCGCTCGATTGAGCCTCGAGGGGGCGCGGTCCGCTCGCCGATTGCTCAGCGAATGCGCGCGACGAACGACTCGGTGGCCGGCAGGTCCACCACGACTTTGGAGCCTTCGCGGCGACCTTTGCCTTTGCCGAGGGCGCGCTCGAGCTTGTCTCCCGCGACTTCGGCGGACACCGATTGTTCGGACTCGGTGAGGTTCTCCACCACGAGCCACGCTTCGTCCGCGTTTTCGCGCACGAACGCGAAGACGCTCACGTTGCCCACGTCCACGAGCTTCATGGTGCCCGTGCCGAACACCTCGCGGCCGCGGCGCAGCGCGAGCATGCGCTTATAGTGAAGGTACATGGATCCGTCGTCGGCCTTCTCGGCCTCGACGCTGGTGGTCTCCGCTTCGGGTCCGAAGGGCAGCCAAGGCGTGGCGTTGCTGAAGCCGTGGCCCGCGCCTTTGGTCCAGGGCATGGGCGTACGCGCCGAGTCGCGCGAGTCGACCACCTTGGCGGTGCCGGGTCGCAAGCCGAGCTCTTCGCCGTAGTAGATGTAGGGCGTGCCTTTGGCGAGCAGCTGAATCTCGGCGGCGCGGCGGTGGCGCCACTCTTTGCCTTGCGCCACCGAGAAGGCGCGCGCCACGTCGTGGGAGCCGATGACCAAGCCCGGCTGCGAGCCGGCCGGGAAAAGGTCGGCCGAGGCGAAGGCCTTGTCGAGTTGCTCGCGGCTCTCCGATTGGAACGCGAGCGCCCAGAGGTAGCCGTAGTCGAACAGGAAGGCCATTTGGAACATGTCCTTGCCGTTGCCGAAGTAGCCTTTCGGGCTCTCGAACAGCACGGACTCCGCCACCATGGCTTTGTCGGGGAAGGAGTCGGTGACAGCGCGCAGCTTCTTGATGTACTCGGCGGTCTTCGGCTGGAGGACGCCGCAATCTTTGGGCACGTTGGTCTCGTACAATAGACCGATCACGTCGCAACGAAAGCCGTCCGCGCCCGCGGTGAGCCAGCGACGCGCCACGTTCAAGGTGGCGTCGACCACCTCGGGGTTCTCGAAGTCGAGGTCGGGCTGCCCCGCATAGAAGCGGTGGAAGTAATACTGTTTTCGCGTCTCGTCGAACGTCCACGGGTCGGTGCCGAAGGTCGCATTGAACGGACCGCAGGCATTGGTGGGCGACGAGGGCGTGTCCGACCAGACGTAGTAGCCGGCCTTCGGATCGGTCTTGCTCGAGCGCGAGGCCTTGAACCACGGATGTTCGTCCGAGGTGTGATTGAAGACCAGGTCCAAGAAGACGCGCATGCCGCGCGCGTGGGCGGCGTCGAACAGCGCCTTGAGATCCGCTTCGGTGCCGTACTCGGGCTGGATCGCTTCGTAGTCGGAGACGTCGTAGCCCGAGTCTTTGAAGGGGCTCTTGAAGATGGGCATGAGCCACAGCGCATCGACACCGAGCGCCTTCAGGTCGTCGAGGCGCGAGGTGAGCCCGGGCAAGTCGCCGATGCCGTCGCCGTTCGAGTCTTGGAACGAGCGAACGTACACCTCGTAGAAGACCGCGTGGCGGTACCAATCGGGCCCGGTGAGCAGCGCTTTGGCGCGCGTCGTTTGCTCGGCCGTGGGCTCGGTGGGCGCGGACACGTCCGCATCTCCCGAGGGAGTGTCCGAGCTTCCGCAGGCGGCCAGCGCGGCGAGAAGAGACAGCGAGACCGTGGCCGCACGCAGGACGGAACGAAAGCTCATGCTTTCATGGGAGTACGACTTGCCTCGAGCGGCAAGGCTTCTCGCGCGGGCGAGCCCCCGAAGCGCACGATTTGCCGCATTCCGCGCGCGCCCACCTTCTTCGGCAGGCACGCGCGGCTATCTCGGGCGACACGCCCGAAGCTACTTCTCAGGAGATCACGCCGAGCTTCTTGCCGGCCTTGGTGAAGGCGGCAATGGCGCGGTCGATCTGCTCGAACGAGTGCGAGGCCGAGAGCTGCACGCGGATGCGCGCTTCGCCCTTGGGGACCACCGGGTAATAAAAGCCGATCACGTAGATGCCCTCTTCGAGCAGCGCGGAGGCCAAGTCTTGCGAGAGGCGCGCGTCGCCGAGCATCACAGGGACGATGGGGTGGATGCCCTCTTTGATGGTGAAGCCGGCGGCCTTCATGCCTTCGCGGAAGCGCATCGCATTGGCCATGACCTTGTCCCGAAGGGTGGTCGAGCTGCCGAGCAGATCGAGCACGGCAATCGAAGCCCCCACGATGGCCGGCGGGATCGAGTTCGAGAAGAGGTACGGGCGCGAGCGCTGGCGCAGCATCGCGATGATCTCTTTTTTGCCCGTGGTGAAGCCGCCCGCCGCGCCGCCCAGTGCTTTGCCGAGCGTGGAGGTCATGACGTCGACCCGGTGGGCGACCCCGAAGTGCTCGGGGGTACCGCGGCCGGTCTTGCCCACGAAGCCGCTCGCGTGCGAGTCGTCCACCATGACCATGGCGCCGTATTTCTCGGCCAAATCGCAGATCTTATCGAGCTTCGCGAGGTAGCCGTCCATCGAGAAGACGCCGTCGGTCGCCACCATGCGGAGGCGCTTTCCCTGGGTCTTCACCAGGGCCTCTTCCAATGCGCCGAGGTCGCCGTTGGGGTACCGGTGGCGCTCGGCTTTGCAAAGGCGAATGCCGTCGATGATGGACGCGTGATTGAGGGCGTCGCTGATGATGGCGTCTTCTTCGCCGAGGATGGTCTCGAAGAGGCCTCCGTTGGCGTCGAAGCACGAGCTGTAGAGGATGGTGTCTTCGGTGCCGAAGAAGGCGCTGATCTTCTCTTCCAGGCTCTTGTGGAGGTCTTGGGTGCCGCAGATGAAGCGGACCGAGCTCATGCCGAAGCCGTGGGTGTCGATCGCCGCGTGCGCGCCCCGGATGACCTCGGGGTGGGACGAGAGACCGAGGTAATTGTTGGCGCAGAAGTTCAGCACCTCGCCGCCGCCCACGGTGATCTGCGCGGCCTGCGGGCTCGTGATGATGCGCTCGTTCTTGTAGAGACCCGCGTCGCGGATTTCCTGGAGGGTCTTTTCGTACACGGGCTTGGCGGCGTCGAACATGGCGCGGACGATAGTCGCCCCGAGGGCCGGGTCTCAAGCGGCCCATGGTCGGATCGGCTTTATTTTCCGGGCCGTCACGCGATCGCGCTCGACGCGCCGCGATATGACGGACTCAGTGGAACGAGCGCGCGGGGCCGAGCAGCGTGAGGGTGCCTCGTGCGAATCGCTCGGCGAGCTCGACGATGCGGCCCTTCTGCTGGAGGTCCAGGAACACCTCGCCGCCGTCGCGGTCGTAGCTCATGAGGTTGTTCACCACCTGCGTGTGTCCGTTGCCGAAGAAGTGCCCCAGCTCGTGGGCCAAAACGGAGGGCTTCGCGGTGGACGAGAGCACGATGTAGCGGCGCTTCGAGGTGGTCTCGGTCCAGCACACGCCCATGCGCATGCGCGTGGGCTCGTCCACGTCTCGCAGGGACTGGACCACGAACACGTTCACCAGGCCGGGCTCGAGCGAATCGACGAACGCATCGCGATCCTCGCGCGTCTCGGCTTTCTCACGCCCGCGCTTGCCGATCTTGCGCACTGTCCACCGGAAGTGCACGCCGACCGGAGAAAAGAGCCTCTCGGCCTCGGCGATCTGCGCGTCGAGCCAGGTGTCCGGGCGCACCGGCACGTTGTCCGGTTCGGCCACGTTGAGCGCGAGACCGAAGGTGCGCTCTTCACGCGTATGCGGCTCGTCTGCGCGCGAAGGGCTCACGAGGCTCGTGGTCACGGCGAACGCGACGAACGTGACGAACGCGACAGCCGCCTTCGGACGCACCCTCGCGCACACTCCGAAGCGACGAGGACCGGACGAAGAAGAGCGGACCATGCGCGGCCGATTCTTGCACGGCGCTCGCCGCACGCGCAGGCGGGCGTTTCGCGAGAGCTCGGCGGGCACGAAAAAAGCCGCACCGGACACGGCGCTTCGCACCTGCGCATCCCTCGGAGATCACGCGCTTTTTCGAGGCGCTCGGAGACGAGCGAATCTCCCTCGCACGAGTCCCTTGGCAGTCGTCTCTCGCGCCGCTATGTGCGGTCTCGTGTCGTCTTCCTTACGCAAGAGCAACGTCGCCCGGCTGGGCCAAGGCACCTTCGACGTGCTCGTCCTCGGCGGTGGCATCAACGGCGCGGTCACCGCGGCGTGCCTCTCCGCGCGAGGCCTCAAGGTGGCGCTGGTCGACCGCGGCGACTTCGCCGGCTTCACCAGCCAGCACTCGTCGAACCTCGCCTGGGGCGGCATCAAGTACATGGAGACCTACGAATTCGGTCTCGTGTGGAAGCTGTGCGGCTCGCGCAACGATTTGATCCGCGCGTATCCGTCCACGGTGCAAGAGATCCGATTCTTCACCACCCACGCGAAGGGCTTCCGCCACGGCTTGTGGAAGCTCGTGATGGGCACGTGGATCTATTGGCTCTTCGGGCGCTTCTTCACGAAGACGCCGCGCCTCTTGAGCCGCGAAGACATCGCGAAAGACGAGCCCATCGTCTCGCTCGAGGGCATGGACGGCGGCTTCGAGTACTCGGACGCGTACCTCTACGACAACGACGCCCGCTTCGTGTGGAACTTCGTGCGCTCGGCCTTGGACCACGGTTGCGTGGCAGTGAACTACGCCGAATCGCAAGGCAGCACGCGCAAGGGCGACGTGTGGGAGACCGAGGTGCGCGACCTCGTCTCGGGCGAGACGAAGACCGTGCGCTCCAAGGTGCTGGTGAACGCGTGCGGTCCGTTCGTGGACGAGCACAACGCGAAGAGCGGCGTCACCACCGGGCACAAGCACGTCTTCTCCAAGGGTATCCACCTCATCGTGCCTCGGCTCACCCAGTCGAAGCGCGTGCTCACCTTCTTCGCCGACGACGGCCGCCTGTTCTTCGTCATTCCCATGGGGCCGCGCACCTGCATCGGCACCACGGACACGCGGGTCGACTCGCCCCATTCGCACGTCACGGACGAAGACCGAGCCTTCGTGCTGGAGAACATCAACAAGCGCCTTCGCTTGGACAAGCCGCTCACCACGTCAGACGTGGTGGCCGAGCGCTGCGGCGTGAGGCCGCTCGTGGTGAAGGGCTCGGGCGGCGACACCACCGATTGGCTCCAGCTCTCGCGCAAACACGCGGTCGACATCGACGACGCGAAGAAGCACGTCTCCATTTACGGCGGAAAGCTCACCGATTGCCTGAACGTCGGCCAAGAGCTCGCGGACGCGTGCACGCGCCTCGGCCTGACGCTGCCCTATCCGAAGCGCGTCTGGTACGGCGAGCCCCGCGGAGAAGCGCGCGAGGCCTACCTTCACCAAGCGAAGCTCATGGGCCTCGACGACCTGACCGCCAAGTCGTCCTCCGAGAAGCTCTCGCGCAGGCTCTGGCGGAGGTACGGCGCCGCGGCATTGCCCATGCTCGAGGAGATTCGACGGGACCCGCGCATGGCCGAGGTGCTGATCGAAAACGCGGAATACCTGCGCTGCGAGATCGAGCACGCCGCTCGCCGCGAGATGGTCGTCAAGCTCGACGACTTTCTCCGAAGGCGCTCGAAGATCTCCCTCGTGGTCTCGCGCGAGACGCTGCGTGAAGCCCAAGGCCTCACCGACGCGTGCCGCATTCTCTTCGGCGACGAAGCCGAAGCGCGCCTCGAAGAGTACTTCCGCGAGACCGAAGCGGAAGCGATTCCTCGTGAACGCGAACGCGACATCGAAGTCGAAGCGCAGCACGCCGCTTCCTAGGGGCGCCGAAATCCGTCGCGGGTTCGCCTCCCGCCTTGCGCACGAGGCGCGAACCTTCCACCATGATGGCCTATGAAGCGCATCGGCCGCCGGCCTTTTTTGCTCTCGGGACTCGCACTGGCCGCGTGCGTCGGGCGGACGGCAGACGACTCGACCTTCCTCGCCGACCCCGCTCCGAGCCCGCCACTGCCGCCCTCGCCGATTCCCGATCCGCCCGACTTCACGGAGGCCCACAATTCGTACGGCTCGTGTGTCGACAAGAACCCGAACGAACCGGTGCGAGCGCTGCACGGCGTGGGCATCGTTCCACCCTTCCCTGCCGTCCTTCATTCGTTCACCACGGACGAACAAGCGCGCTCTCTGCGCGCCGACGCACCGCTCTTCACCAAGTCGACCACCGATAGCGGGCATCGAGGGTACCTCTTCGACGTGCTCGGGCGGCGTGCCTCCGGAGGGGATGCCGTTGCCGCGCAATTGGCCGGACCGCGCTTCGAGCTGGGTCGCTTCGCGTGGCCGTTTCTCGCGGGAGTGCGCGTCTCCCCCGAACGTTACGGCGACCAGATCCTCGCCATCGAGCTAAGGCCCGAAGCGCTCTACGCGACCTTCGACGCGAGGTTCGAGCCCATCCGATTCTACGATCGGAAGGGCACGCTCGTTCCCTCCGAGATGGCCATGCAAACGCCGGAGCGGATTGGGGCGTTCGTTTTCTCCGCGAACCTGAACAGCAGCTTCGACACCGGCGGAGGTCCGTACTGTTCGGACGACACCCGAGAAGGACTCATTTACCGGGAGTTTTACCTCGGCAATCCTGCCATGGTCTCTCGCTTCAGCCTGGGTACGCCGGAGATCTTGGCCCAGCTCGACGGAGAAATAGCCGACCTACGGGCGTTCGCCGAAGCGTACGACTGCAAGCAGGGAGCGAACCTACCCACGTGCACCGACTTGCTCCGCTACTGGCGCCGGTTCAGCGACATTCAAAAGCCCGAAAGAGCCGACCGGATTCTTTCCTCCATGGCCTTCGCCAATCCGTTCGGACGCCCGGGCTTCCTTCCCCGAGACTTCCAGCGCCTCGCCGACGACCTTCAGACCTTGCGCTTCGTGCCGGATCCGTTCGTGGTCACGGTCTGACCGGTATGCGCACGTTGCCGAAAGACGGGGCGCTGCGGGCGCTCACGCGGAGCCTGAATCCGTCTCAGATTCGCGTCTCGCCCCTTGCGCGCGGGGCGCGAACCTTCCACCATGATGGCCTATGAAGCGCATCGGCCGTCGGCCCTTTTTGCTCTCGGGGCTCGCGCTGGCGGCGTGTGTCGGTCGGACGGAGGGCTCGATCTTCGAGAACGTCGACCCCAGCCCTCCGTCCGAGCCCTTGCCGCCCGAGCCCTTCCCCCCAATATCGCTCGAGCCGAATTCGTCGGGCCGGTGCGAAGAGACGATGCCGAACGGCCCGCTGAAGGCCCTAGTCGGCATCAAGAACGACCGGCCAATACCGCTGCGACTCCTCTCGTTCACGACCCCGGAGCAAGCCAGCGCGTTGCGAGCCGGTGAGCCGCTTCTCAGCAAGACCACCTCGGACAACGGCCACCGAGGTTATCTCTTCGACGTACTCGCCCGGTGGGCGAAAACGGGTGATCCGGTCGCGGCCGAGCTCGCAGGTCAGCGGTTCGAGCGGGGTCGGTTCGCTTGGCCTTTCCTGGCGGGAACGCGCGTCTCACCGGAGCGCTACGGCGACGTCATTCTGAATATCGAGCTCCGTCCAGAGGCGCTCTTGGTCGCCTTCGACGCCAGTCAGCCGTCGACCTATCGCTTCTTCGATCAGAAGGGGAACGTCGTTCGCTCCGAGGACGCGGTTGCCCGTCCGGACCAGATCGGAGCCTTCTTCTTTTTCGCGAGCGAAAATGCATGGTACTCGACCGGGGGTGATCGATGCATCGGCACGTTCAACGCCGGCCTCGTCTACCGCGAATTCTACATCGGCAATCCCGCGATGATTGCTCGCTACTCTACCGGCACGCAGGAGAGCCTCGCGCACCTCGACGACGAGATCGCCGATCTTCGCTCGCTCGCGACCGCAATCGATTGTCCGACCGGAGCGCCTGGCGTCGGCTGTGGTGAGGTACTTTCTTGGTGGCGAACGCCGATCGTCGGATCGCGCCTCGAAAGGGTTCTTGCCTCCATGGCCTTCGCCAATCCTTTTGGCGCGGCGGCATTCTATCCCCGAGACTTCCAGCGCCTCGCCGACGACCTTCAGACCTTGCGCTTCGTGCCGGATCCGTTCGTGGTCACGGTCTGACCGGCATGCGCACGTTGCCGAAAGACGAGGCCCTGCAAGTGCTCACGCGGGCGCGGGACTCGGCGCGGGCTCGGGGTCAATCGTGCCTCATGTGTGCGCTCACGGCGCGCGGCACGAGTCCTTGTCATCCCGTGCCCGTTCGCGGGTACGAGCACGTCGAGGTGTTCTTGGACGCCTTCGCGGCGCGTCCCGGGCATTTGCTCTTGGTCACCAAAGGCCACTACGCGACCTTCTCCGAGGTGCCGTGGCCTGTTTACGACGAGCTCTCGCGCTTGTCGTATGCCGCGGGAAAGCTCTTCGAGGCGCGCGGGGCCAAACGTGTCTTCGTGGCGCAGCTCGGCTCTCCCTTGGACCTGCCCACCACGTATGCCCACGCGCACGTGCACGTGGTGCCGGTCGACGAGACCGACGAGCGCGCGCGCCCGGCCGCGGTGTTTTCCTGGTCGAGCGGGGTCTTGGTGTACGAAGAGGGCGAAGCGGAAGCCCTGGCCCTCGAGCTCGGCCGTGGGCTCTCCCCCCTTCGATGATTCACTTGATGGGCTTGGCCATCTTGTAGACCGCACCCGTTTCGTCGGCCCAGAAGAGCTCGGTCTCGGAGAGCGCGAGCGCGTAGATGTGGGCAGTGCCTTTGGGCACGATCGGCTTCGGTGCGACCGTCGCTGCGGCATCGTCCACTCGACGCGCATAGACCGCATAGCCATCGGAGAAGTACACACCGACCCCATCCGAGGCGACCCCCGGGCGATGGGTACGGTCCGTCATGGACGTTCCGTCGGAGAGCTCCACCAGCTCGGACAGGTTCAGAGGACCGGAGAAAACTTCCGAGCTCGTCCCCGAGAAGTTGAAGCGGAGGAGTGCGAAGGTCTGGTCGAGCTCACTTGCTTGAAAGTGGAACGCCGCTTCCGGGGAAGAGTAGATGGATCCGACGCTCGCCAGACTGTAGACCGCGTTTCCCGGGCCCACGGCAATGGGGCCCACCACCGACCCGGGGAGCTCCGCATAGGTTGCCGGCAACTCGTACTTGACGAGTTGCGCCCCGAGCGTCACGTACACGTACGACTTCGACAAGACCGGATCTTCGCGAACGAAGATGTCGCCGATCGTGGCAGAGCCGATATTGAAGGCGCGTTGAGTGTACGGCGGCTGGGTGTTGAGGAAGCGAAGCCACGCGCTCGAGCCGTCGTTCTCGGCAAAGACGCCGTAGTCGTAGGCGGTCATCGCAGAGCCATGGAAAACCCGGTTCGTCCCTGGCCCGAGAAGTGATTCCGACAGGTCCGCCTGGCGAAGCACTGCCTTCTCACGCGTGTTCATGGCGACGCGGTTTCTAGCGGCAGAGACCGATCCCCACTCCGTAGCCAGCAAGTCTTGCTGCACGCGCTTCAGGTCGGTCGGGGCCGTCGGGTCGAAACCGACCGTGCCCGTCTTCCCTTTGACCCAGAGCATGTGTTCGGCCGCGTCGTAGGACATACGAATGGGGAAGACGAGTTTGTCCGAAGGCAGCCGAACGACCGGGCCTCCGCCTGCTCCTCCGTCGGAGGCATCCCTCGAAGAATCCGGGCCGGCGTCCACCACGCTGCTGCCGCCGTAGTACCCATTGGAGCTACGTTGTTTCGCCACTTCGGTCTTCACCGAAGACCACGGTCCACAGGTAGGAATACTCGCGACCTTGTGGTCGCACGTGGAGCTCACCAAGACGGCTTCCAAGCTTCCGTCTTTCAAGCGCTCGCACACCGCCGGGGGCAAAACGGCCGCGCCGTTCGACTCACGCCAGCCGCCGTTCTTGATGACCGTAGGCGTCTCGAAGTCGAGCGGCACCACGCACTTCTGATTGGTGCAGTCGGCGCTTTTGCGCTTCAACCCGAAGTTGATCAGCGAGACGTCGCCCGCGGGGTTGGACGACTTGCGCACCGTGCAGGTGGTGAGGTCCAGGTCTTCCGCGCGCAGGGCCGGAGCGTCCGCGAAGCACTCGTCCACACCGAAGCACGCGCCGCCCACTACCGTGGCGCCTTCGGTGCCCACCGCGCCGCCGTACACCTGGCCGAGGTGCGCGCCTCCATTGGAGGGGAAGAGGTCCTTCGGGTCGATGTGGGCGTCCGCGCAGGCCCCCGCGATCGAGGTCTGCCCCGCCGGGCACGGCAACACCAGGTCCGTGAAGAAGGGCGAAAACTCGGAGAAGGAAATGTCGTCCGCGGGGAGATCGGCGCGGATGCGCACGTTGCCTGCGTTCATCGGGAGCGTTCCCGTGGCCGCCGTCGCCCCCGCTTGGCGGCCCTTGGTTCCTTGCGTGGACAGCCATTGCAGCGGTAGGCGCAGCACGCTGATTTGATTGTCCGGCACGGTGCTGATCGCGTCGCGCACCGCCACCACCGCGCCCGCCTTGTACCCGGCCACGCGGATGTGCACGGGTGTGGTCCGGTCCGAGGGCTGCGTGATCGAGAGCGATGCCGGCAGCGTGACCGTGCCCGTGGGGCTCACCGGCACCACGCGGGAGAACTTCACTTCGCCGCGCACCGAAACGAACAGTCCTACCGAGTCGAAGTCGTCCGCCACGATCATGTCGCTCGAGACGCCCAGGAAGAGCGCCGTCGGCTCCGCGGAGTTGCACCCCGTCTCCGAGGTCACGAACGCTCCTGACCCCAGCGCGAGCGCCACGAGGCCTCCCACGGCCCAATACGAAGAGGTCTTCTTCTTCATGACGACTCCTAGAACTTGGTGAGCGTCACTTCGCGGCCTTGTTCATGCGGAATACGGCGCCCGTCTCGTCTGCCCAGAAGAGCTCCGTGTCGGAGAGGGCCAGTGCGTAGACGTGCGCGTCGCCCGACTTCGGGACGAGCGGGCTGGGCGCATCGACGAGCACCGCGTCGGAGACCGCGCGGCGGTAGATGGCATACCCGTCGGAGAAGTAGACCGTGTTGCCGTCGCCTACGACGTTCGCACGGAACAGAACCTCGGGCACAGTGCTGTCTTCAGGCCCCTTCAAGTTGCTTAGTTCGAGCCTCCCGGAAAAGACCTGCGTCGGGGGCGTGTCGTAGTCCGTGCGGAGAAGAGCGAAGGCGTTTCCGCCGAGGTTTGCTTGGAAGTGGAAAGCGTATTCGTCCTGCGAGTAGACCGTACCGACACGGGCGGCGCCGTAGTCGGTTGCCGGCGAGATCACCACGGGAACGAGATTGGAGAAGGAACCTCCGTTGGGAAGGTTGGCCCATCCGGACGACACGTCGACCTTCACGAGGCTGCCCCCAGTCGCCATGTAGAGGAAGCGACTGGTTGCGACCTCGCGAACGAAGAGGCCTCCGATGTCCCCGGCGAGACCACCGTCCGAAAACTGAATCTGGGCGACCCTCACATCTCCGTCCGAACGAACGAAGCGAATGAAGGACTGGCCGCCATTCGTCTCGGCCAGCGCGACGAAGTCGTTTTCGACGAAGGTCAGGCCGCGAAATCGATAGTTGGCCTGGGCCGACACGGGTCGATTCGCCCCCGCGAACTGGACGTAGGCGAGGTCCGAATTGGCGACGGCGACCTGGCCATCGCGAACGTCGACGAATCCCGCGAACGCCTGACCCGAGGAAAAGGTGTCGCCCGAGAAGCCAATGACCTCCGAGGGACGAGCCAGGTCGATCGAAACCGTCCCGCTGCGCCCTCCCTTGACCCACAGCTTCTTCGTCGTCGAGTCGTAGGCCATGCGGATCGGGGCGACCAGCTTGTCCCTTGGGATGGTCACGAACGGGGCAAGGCCGCCGTCGGTCGTGGAGTCATTGCCCGCGTCCGGGATGCTGCCGCCGTAGTACCCATTGGAGCTACGTTGTTTCGCCACCGCAGTCTTCACTGCCGACCACGGTCCGCAGGTGGGGATGCTCGCGACCTTGTGGTCGCACGTGGAGCTCACCAGCACCGCTTCTAGGCTGCCGTCTTTCAGGCGCTCGCACACCGCCGGGGGCAATACGGCCGCGCCGTTCGACTCGCGCCAGCCGCCGTTCTTGATGACCGTGGGCGTCTCGTAGTCGAGCGGCACCACGCACTTCTGATTGGTGCAGTCGGCCGCTTTTCGCTTCAAGCCGAAGTTCAACAGCGAGACGTCACCCGCAGGGCTCGACGACTTGCGCACCGTGCAGGTCGCGAGATCCAAGTCTTCCGCGCGCAGCGCCGGGGCGTCCGCGAAGCACTCGTCTACCCCGAAACACGCGCCGCCCACCACCGTGGCGCCTTCGGTTCCTACGGCGCCGCCGTACACCTGACCGATGTGCGCGCCACCGTTGGACGGGAAGAGGTCTTTCGGGTCGATGTGGGCGTCCGCGCAGGCCCCGGCAATGGCGGTCTGTCCCGCCGGGCACGGCAGCACGAGGTCCGTGAAGAAGGGCGAAAACTCCGCGAACGAGACGTCGTCCACGGGAAGGTCGGCGCGAATGCGCACGCTTCCCGCGTTGCTCGGCAACGTTCCCGAGGCCGGGGTGGACCCCGCTTGCCGGCCCTTGGTTCCCGTGGTGGACAGCCATTGCAGCGGCAGGCGCAGCACGCTGATTTGATTGTCCGGCACGGTGCTGATCGCGTCGCGCACCGCCACCACCGCGCCCGCTTTGTACCCGGCCACGCGGATGTGCACCGGCGTGGTCCGGTCCGAGGGCTGCGTGATCGAGAGCGATGCCGGCAGCGTGACCGTGCCCGTGGGGCTCACCGGCACCACGCGGGAGAACTTCACTTCGCCGCGCACCGAAACGAACAGGCCCACCGAGTCGAAGTCGTCCGCCACGATCATGTCGCTCGAGACGCCCAAGAAGATCGCCGTCGGCTCCGCGGAGTTGCACCCCGTCTCCGAGGTCACGAACGCCCCCGAGCCGAGCGCGAGCGCCAGGAGGCCTCCAACGGCCCAATACGAAGAGGTCTTCTTCTTCATGACGACTCCTAGAACTTGGTGAGCACGACGCCAGGATCGATAGAACCCTTAGGAACGCCCGCTGTATTGTCACCCTTTTGAGTGGCAACGATCACGATGGCGGTAACCGCCGCGCCCACCGCGACGACGACACCGACCACCGGAAGGACGGGGAACGGCTTTTCTCGATCGAGCGCCACGGGAATGGTGCGCGTCTCGTCGTCGACAACCTGAATTTCCTGCTGGAACGATTGGTAGTCTTTGGCGCTCACCCGCACGATGTGGCCGCCCGACTTGAGCGTGCCGCGGTAGTTGCCGAGCGCGACCATCTTGCCGTCGACCGAGATGGAGTCTCCCGCGCGGGCGGTGACCACCAGCGTGCCTTCGTGGACCTCTTTCGCCAGCGTGGCGTCGAGCTCGGCGACCTGCGAGGGCTTGCCGTTGTGGTTGAGCGTGGTGGTACGAAAGCCTTTGCGGGCGAGCACGATGGTGTGCGGCCCGAGGTCGAGCAAGAAGGGCTCTGCGGGCTTCTCCACCGGACGGTTGTCGACCGTGACCGTGGTCCCCGGCTCGAGGCCCTTGAGCGTCACGGTGGTGGTGAGCGAGGTGAGCGCACGTTCGACCTCGCCGGCCTCACGACGGTCGTTTTCGTCCAAGAGGCCGCCGCCGAGCTTCTGGTAGCGGCGCACCAGCTCCAGCGCCTCGGCGTATTGGCGGAGGTTCTTGGAGCAGGTGGCCATGTTCCAGAGCAAACGAGGATCTTGGTAGAGCTCGTACGCGGCCTGAAATTTGTAGAACGCACCCTTCGAGTCGCCCATTTGGTAGAGGGCTTTGGCCGCCTCGTACTCTTTGCGGGCCGCTTCGTTCAGGGTCTCCGAGAGAGGAGGAATACCGGAGGCCGGCGGAGCTGCAGGCGCAGGTGCAGGCGCGGGTGCCGGAGCAGCCTCGGGCGCGGGGGCCTTCGCGGTCGGCGCGGGTTTGGGCTTCTTTCCCGCGGCAGCGCCCGTGCGGGATTGTGCGAAAGCCAGCGGGCCTTGCGACGAGAGCATCAGCGCGGTGAGCGCGAAGACGGCGATCCTTCGTTGACGATTCACTTGATTCCCATGGTGGAGATCGGCTGGATTCCGTTGGCGGGCGTCGCCGCCGGTTTGGCAGTGGCCGCCGCGGTCGCGGGAGGCGTGGTCGCCGCTTGCGCGGTCGAAGGAGGAGTCGAAGGAGTGCTCGGCTGGGCGACCGAAGGGGTCGTCTTGACCGGTTTTCCGGTGTGGTCGGGATGAGCCGAAGCCAAAGGCGTTCCGCTCGCGCTCGGCACGCTGGGCACGACCGAAGCATCCGGCGCGGCATTGGCCTCCGCCGAGTCGACCGGGGGCGCCGAGGAAGAGGGCGAAGACGAAGGCACGGCGTCGCCCGAGGCGCGAATGGGCGTGGACGAAGGCAGGTCGGCCGGCGTGCTCGGCTTGACCGCCATGCGATACCCGACAATCGACAATCCAATCAGCAGGGCCCCGCCCACCAATCCGAACACCGCGCCCGAGCGCTTGGCGGGACGCGGACCGTCGACCACGGGTGGAGCGGTACCGGCCGGACCGTCGGCTGGGCGCGGCGACGAGGCCGCGATTCCGACTCCCGAGCCAGAGACCGAACCCGAGGGCGACGGCGCGGTGATGGTCGCCACCTCGGTCCGCGCGTTGGCGAGTGCGCTCTGCGCGTCCGACGGGGGGTACGCGTGCGACCCAGGCGCCGAGAGCGCCGCGCGAAGGGCCGGCGGCGCTTCGGAGAGAGGGCTCCGGCGAATGCGCACGAGCGAAGCGGCGAGCTGCGGTGCGAAGGGCAAGAGTCCACGCGCGAGCTCGACCACGCTCGACGCGCGTGCGGCCGGGTCGTTCACGAGCGCGCGGTCGATGACCGCCTCCAGCTCACGCGGCACGTCGGGACGGAGCGCGTGCACGGCGAGCCTATTCTTCTCGAGTACGGCGGCCACCACCTGGTGCACCGACTCGCCCTCGAAGGGCACGCGCCCGGTGAGCAGCTCGTACAGGATGACCCCGAGGGCCCATACGTCGGTGCGCTCGTCGCAGGCCTTGGCGTTGCGCATTTGCTCGGGCGCCATGTAGTAGGCCGAGCCGAACACGCTGGAGGTCTTGGTGAGCGCGCCCGCGGTGTCGTCGTCGAGGGCCTTGGCGATGCCGAAGTCGAGCACCTTCACGACCGGTGCGCTGCCGTCGCCCGAAGCGGCGAGGAAGAGGTTCGCCGGCTTGAGGTCGCGGTGCACGATGCGCGCTTCGTGGGCCTCGGCCATGCCCTCGCACGCTTGCAGCACGTAGCCCACGGCTTCGTCGATGGGCAGCGGACCACGGCGCTCGAGCAGCGACGAGAGGTCTTCGCCGTCCAGGTACTCCATCACGATGTAGGGGGCGCCGCTCTCGAGGTTCCCGACGTCGGTCACGTGGGCGACGTGGTCGCTCTTCAGCTTGGCGAGGGCTTTTGCCTCCCGTGCGAAGCGCGCCACGATGGCCGGGTTCTCCATGCCGCGCGGCTGAAGGAACTTGAGCGCGACCGGTTGCTCGAGCTGGAGGTGCGTCGCCTTGACGACGATCCCCATGCCGCCCTGCCCCAGCACCCGCTCCACTCGGTATTTGCCGGCGAGGATGGTGCCCACGTCTGTGAAGAGTGACGTCATGAATCCTAAGCTCAGTCGAAGTTCGAGCCCCCCGGTCGAACCGCCCCCGGCGGTCGCTCGGTCGAACAGGCCGAGCTTAGCGCAGAGTCTTCTATCATGGGGCGGCTCGTGCTCCCTGCACGCCCAAACCGCCCGAGTGCTCCGTTCGGGGGACACGTCGGAACCGGCCGACGCAGATTCCGCGCAGCTCGCTTTTCCCCTCGCGGCCTGCTCGCGGCCTGCTCGCGGCTCGCGGTCGCGCGAGGGAGCGGGTGTCAGGGCGTTCGTCCCATGAGCTCGAGCACCTTCGCCCTCGCCCCTCCGAGCAGTGGCCGCCCGTGGCCGGCGAGCAGGTTTTCGTAGGGAAATCCGGCTTCGTGGAAGGCGCGCAGCGAGGCATGCGCCTGCGCGAGGTCCTTCGTGTACGCGGGGTGCACCAGGCTCAGGCCGCTTCGCCAGGTGAGCGGCGGGAACGCGGTGAGCAGGGTGTCGCCACTGAGCAGCGAGCAGGTGGGGGCATGGCGGAAGAAGAGCGAGCCCGCGGTGTGGCCTGGCACCTCGTGCACCTCGAGCCCGCCCACGTGGTCCCCACGGCCGAGGACCTGGTCGACCTCGGTGCGCGCAGGAAAACGCGCCTCCACCGCCACGAAGGCCCGCTCGAGCCACGAGCTCCCGGGCGCCGCCTCACGAAGCGGATCGCCCTCGCCCGCGAGGGTGCGTGCGTCGGCTTCGTGCGCGTAGATGCGAAGGCCGTAGCGCTCACGCAAGAAGGCCGCGTTGCCGGCGTGGTCGGAGTGGTGATGCGTGAGCAGTACACCGGTTAGATCGCGCGGGGAGAGCCCCGTAGCGCGCAGCTCGGCCAGGAGAGACAAGCGTTCGAGCGCGTGCCCACAATCGATCAGCCATCGCGCGCCGGGGCCTCCGTCGAGCAGGTACACGTTCGCCACCCGAAGAGACGAGAAGCGACGCAGACCTCCGACCACCGTGCGCACGCAGGTCAGCTCGGGCGGCGTTTGTGCGGCGCAGGCGAGTTGCGCGACGAGGTGGAGCTGCGCGCCGGACGAGACTTCTGGACCGGTGTCCTGGCCGTGTCGCGCTTGCGCGAGGCCGCGTTCGGACCGGGCCTGCGCGAGGCGTTCGTGTCTTCTTCTTCCGGTACTTCGAGGCGCGCGGTGGCGTGTGCAAGGTACACGTGGTGGGTGCGCGCACCGCGACCGACGCGCTCGAGCGTGTAGCGGAAACCCGCGCCTTTCAACGAGCGCTCGAAGGCCATGGACGGCCCTTCGCACCACACGGCGAAGACGCCCGTGGAGGTGAGCGCGGCGCGCGCCTTACGCACGGCGAACATGCCGTAGAGCGGATCGTTCGGGCCGACTTGGTTTTGCGGGCCTTCGTACATGTCGAGCACGATGGCGTCGAAGCGGTGCATGCGTGGGTTCTTGGCCACGTGCGAGATGAGCTTGGAGACGTCAATCACCTCGAGCTTCACGCGGGGGTCGCGCGCGGCGTTGTTCGTGAGCTCGCCGAGGGGACCTTCGCACCACTCGACCACCGGTCGATTCAGCTCGGCCACGGTGACTTTGGCGTCGGCGCGGAGCACGTCGAGCGCGGCGCGCAGGGTGTAGCCCATGCCGAGGCCGCTCACGAGCACGCGCGCTTCGGGCTTTTGGCGGAGAGAGTCGCACGCGAGCGCGGCGAGCGCGTCTTCCGAGCGGTGCGTGGCCGAGCTCATGAGGATGCGTCCGTCGATGGTGATGAGGAAGTCTTTCTCCCCACGGCGACGGAGGTCGAGGCTCCCGTCTTTGGTCACCACGGTCGCAACGGTTTCCCAGGGTCGAGTCATGGGAGGGGGTCTTAGCCTGGATTTCGCCCAGCCGCCGGAGTTCTGCCCGAAACGCACCTCGGAGCCGTGCCCCCTCGGCTCGAGCGGCGGTGCCGACCACCGGAGCGAACACGCCCTCGGAGCGTTGCCCCGGCCGCCGGCGATGCATGTAGACTCCCTGCATGGCTCTCCAGACTTGCCCGCAGTGCGACCGGCATCACCGAACCGAAGCGCGTGAGTGCCCTTTTTGCGGAGCGGCGTGTGCTCCGACGAACGCGCATGCGACCAGCCCGGCGGCGAGCGAGAGGCCGTCTCGGGTGATGTTGTTCGGCGCGCTCACGCTGGCGGCCGCGGCGGCAGGCTTGGGGGCCGGGGGCTGCTTCGCGATGTCGGCCGCGTACGGGGGGCCGCCTACTCCTCGCGTGGTGCCCGAAGGCTCGCTCGACGCAGGAGCCTCGTCTCCGGCGTCTCCGGAGGCTGTCGAGGCCGGCTCGCCGGACGCCTCACGCTGAGGTCGGAGCGCTTCGGCGAGGGGCTTCTGGGCCCGAGCGCACTTGCGTCACGGGAGAAGGCCGCGTACCTTGGCTCGACCGCGACCCCGCGTTCGGGGGCGATCGGTTTCGACGGAGATTACGACTTCTTTGCTGCGTGCCGTGGGCCTCATGAACCACGTAAAAACTCGTGGGGACGTTAATTGCGAACGACAACGCAATCGCTCTCGCCGCCTAAAAACCGGTAGAGCCGTCCGACCCGAAGCCCGTCAGAGCTTCGGTTAGGGCGTCATCGATCTGACTAGTCTAAGCCCGGGTTACCGGGGCCGACGGCGAAAATAAACAGGTGAATAACCTCGGAGCAAGGCTGCTGGCCGTCGCGCTCAGGGGTGAAATCAAAAGACCAGATACGCACGTAGAAGCGAGAAGAGCGTCATTTTCGGACCCGGGTTCGATTCCCGGCGCCTCCACTGAAAACCCCGGCGAAAGTCGGGGTTTTGCTTTTGGGGGGGCCGTGCAACGTGGCCGCTACGTGACGATGAGGGCCGCGTTCGCCTAGCGTGCGCTCGTGCATATCGACCTCGTCAGCCTCATCGTCGCGGAGTACGACCCCGCGATCCGCTTCTTCGTCGATACGCTCGGCTTCGAGCTCGTCGAGGATTCGCCGTCGACGACCAATGACGGCCGGCCGAAGCGTTGGGTCGTGGTACGCCCGCCGGGCGCCGTCACGGGCATTCTCTTGGCCCGCGCCGATGGCGAGCGTCAGGTCACCGCGGTCGGGCACCAGATGGCGGGCCGCGTGGGGTTCTTCCTCCGGGTCGAAGACTTCGGGGTGGCGTATCGACGGATGCTCGCGGCCGGCGTCGAGTTCATCACCGAGCCACGGACGGAGTCCTATGGGCAGATCGCCGTCTTTCTCGACATCGCCGGCAATCGATGGGACCTCCTGGGTCCGCGCAGCTGAAGGGGTATAGCGGTCACGGTCTGGGCCGGCGAGCCCGTGTGTCGATGGCCTTCCTCGTGACATAGCCGACGCAGTTCGATTCCCGGAGACTCCACTGGAAAGCTGCGGCGAAGTCGGGGTTTTGCTTTGGGGGAAACGGCTTGCGCACCGGTTGTGCCGCCTGGCGGAGAGAGACGCGTCTCGAAGGAATGCCTCTCTTCGAGAAACCTTCCCGCGAGCTTGTACGCTCAGAGTGGTCGCTCCTCGCGCCCGCCCTGAGCCCGCGCGGATAGGCTCGGAAACGGCATGACGACGCTCCGTCATCTCGGAGATAGAATGGCGGGATGCGCGCTGCCTTCCGAAGGACGATCGCGGGCGTGGCCCTCGGCTCGTGCGCGTTTGCGTGCGCGGTCGACAAAGAAGCCGCGCAGAGCCGGGTGGCTTCGCCTGTTGCGAGCGGCGGGGATGGAGGGCCAATGCTTGCCGCGACGCCTTCACCCATGCCCACGTCGTCCGCGGCGGCTCCCGAGGTGACGCCCGATGCGGAGGCTCCGGCTTCACACGTCGCGTCTCGAGACGAGCCGGCCGACGCCTCGGTCGACGGGAGGTCGCTGCAGGAGCAATTGCGTGCGGCCGCGGCCGCATCGGCAGCCTCGTCTCGGAGCAGGACCGGATGCTTCGGCTCGAACCCGTTCGCCGGAGTCGCCCTTCAGTCGTGCAAGAGGCCCGGCGGGCCAACCGGCAGCGGTCATGTCGTCATCACCGTGGCCGCGACGGGAGAGGTGAAGTCGGTCGTCGTCGACGCAGGCCCCTTCCCGGGAACCCCAGTCGGCGATTGCATCGTCGGGCAGTTCAAGAAGGCGCGAGTGCCTCCGTTCGCGGGTGGGGATGTGAGGGTGGGCAAGAGCTTTTCGATCCATTGAGATGGTGCGTCTCGAGGGTCTCTCGTCGATTGAAACCCGTAAAAATCGGCGCGTTTCGTGGAATACTCGACGGGCATGGTCGTCTTCCGCTGCACCAAGAAGCTCCTCGAACGCGCTCGTGACTTGGGTGCTCCCGATCGCGATCCTCCGCCTTCCACCACGCTCATGGGCGACTGGAGCGCGAACTTCGTGCAGATCGGGCGAAAGCAGGTGGTGCTCGCGGTGAACAACCGCACCTTGCTGCCCGTCATTGTGCCGGTCTCGCCGCCGAACACCCTTTTGCGTCGTTTCAGGGAGGCGGTTCTTCAGGTTCTGATGAGCTTGGGAGTCGATGGTCAAAAGGTCACGGCCGAGCTCGCGGCCATGAACGAGTGCGTGGTGAGCACCTCGAACGACCGCAGGGTGACCGGCATTCTGGTCGAGTTCGGGAGCATGCTCGAGGCCTACTTGAAAGAGAGACCGCTGGTGGAGGTGGCGCTCCACCTGGCGGACACGCCGTGCACACCGTTGGGCGGGAAGGCTCCCCTGGATGTGACGCAGGATATCTTCGGGGCCCCGCGCTTGCGGCTGGTGAAGGGGTAGCGCGGCTCCGCGCGACAAAGGACCGCGCGGCGGCTCGGACGGTCAGCCCTAATTGCTTTGCACCAAACACTCGGACGGAGTGCCTTCCATTCCTCGATAGGCATGCATGGCGAGGAGGGCGAGCGTGAGCTCGGTCGGTAGCGCGGACTTGCCGCCATGCCGAAGCACGACGTCGCCACCGCCTCTTCGCTCGGAGAAGGTCACCACCTGCCCGTTCTCGAGCAGCGCGACTTCTCTGCCGGGCGCCTCGTGACCGAGCATTTCGACGACGTCGGTGCGAAGCTCGAGCGTGCGACCGCCCGAGTAGGTGAGCTCGGCACGCGTGCAGGCCGCGCCGACGGCGAGGGTCGCGCTGGCGCCGGTGCCGCGCTCCATCAAGGTGCACTCGAACGGTCGAGAGGAAGCTTGTGCGGGGCCGTGGCAAAGGGCCTTCCAATCCTGGTAGTCGAGGTGGAACGCCGTGCTGTCGCGTCGATTGTTGATGCTGCGACTCGACACTTGGGAGAACGACACTCTCCCGTTCGGCCCCTTCAGGTCGCACACACCGGGTTGGCACATTTGAGGGGTCTCGAGGGCGAAGGTCTCCACATGAGCGGTCTCGGCCATTTCGCGGCCCGGAGCATGGGTCCAGGTGTGGCAGCCGCTCGCGACGACGAGCAGCGAAAACGCGGCGACAGGGACGATCTTCATGCGCGCGCCATAGCAAGGGGCAGACCACGCCGAGCATCCAACGTTCGTCGGCTCTGCCGTGGTGTTCACCTGCTACGCGCGCCGGGCGAACGGCCCGCGTCACCGCGAATGTCTGCTCGTTCCGACAGACGCGCGACGAAGGTTCGCGTCCAAGGTGCGAACGGACGTCTACAACCCCTGCCCTGCCGCGGTTCGAGATGCCCGCGGACACCCTTGCCCTCCGAGCGACGCACAGCAGCCTGCCGACTCTCCCTCGCCGCGCGCTCATGGGACGAGGCTCGGCTCAGTCGACTCCGGCCTCGCGCGCCTTCTTGGCGAGCACGAGCGCAGGGCCCATCCGGGCAAGAAGGGAGGACGCTTCGGCGACGAGGCGCACGGGCGGGCGCGTGATCGAGGTCCGCTCCGCTCGGTCGAGGGCGAGCCACGGCCGGTCGGTCGCGGCAACGCAGAGTCCCTCGCCCCACCCGTCACTCGCCTTTCCTTTGGAGAGCTCGCGCAGCACCCGTTCGCAGCGGCTCCGCAGATTGGCGTACGGCGTCGGTCGAAGCGCCACGAAGCCGCTCGCACTGGGCTGCGGTCCAGAGTGAGCGCCCGGCCTTCACGGGGTCTCCCTCTTCACACCCGATCTGCAGAGTCTCGGTCTTGACATGCAGCTCTTCGTCGAGCTCCACGTTGGCGTCTACCCCTTCGAGCAACCAGTCTCCGTCTCGAAGCGACGGCCATTGGAAGAATACCGTAGCAAGCGCCCCTTCCCGCCCCCGGCTCTTGACAATCTGCTGCAGGGGAAACGGGTCGTCTTCTTCCGAGTCGGATGGCGCGGAAGGGGTCGCGAGCCAACGCTCGGCAAGAGGCGAAAGAATGGACTCGCCCTTCGCGAACCGAAGGATGAACCCCTTAGCGGTGGAGCAGGGGTGTCCGTAGCGACAGGGCGAATAGTCCTGCCCCCACACGACGACCAAGGTCTCTCGCTTCGCTTCCACGACCTCCCACGAGGCGGGCTCAGCCATACGAGCCTGCCCGGAGTAGAGCGGCTTCCCAGAGCGGTCGACCGACAGGGCCCGAACGGTTACGACACCTTCCGTCTCGACCTCCACGGGAACCAGACCGACCGTGAGGCTCTTCGTCCGCTGGCAGCCGCGGTAGAGCGAGTGATCCAACAGCGGCTCGTGGGACGGAACGTGAGGAGAGAAGGCCTCGGGCCGACCCCGCGAAATGTGGCCGAGAGCCTCCTCCTGGTGCTCTTCGATCACTTGGCACGCATGCTCGACGGGAATGGGAGGCGCCGAAACTTGGACGACCTCCTTGCGGACCGGACACGGCAGAGGTGGAGCCGAGGGGGCGGGCGCGGCGGCACATCCAGCAAGGACGCCGAACAGGAGCGCGAACGAGAACGTGGAGCGAGGCATCTTCGCGCATGAGCCTGCTCGACGAAGATGTCGCACGAGTTGGGGAAAGAAGTTTCGCGCGACCGCCCGGAAGGGCGCCTGAGGAAGAATTCAGGCCGGCCCCCGTAGCACAACGTATCGTGCTCCCGCCCACGGAGGAAAACCGCTGCCCACCGTCACGCGCACGATTGCGACGACGGACCGAGCTCGTGTCACCGGCGAGCGCTCCCGGGTCGATCCGGCTCACCGCCCTTCAACACATGACGTCCGCCGTGCGACCCGCTACGCTTTCGCTGAGCGTGAGAGCGATGCAGCTCCAACGAACCGTGGCATTGTCCCCAGTTGGCACCGTGATTGCACGAGCGTTGACGATCGCGGTTGTTTCACCTACCCCTGCGAGGAGCGGCTGAATGAGCACGGATCTCTACGTCGTGAAGGTCATGAAGGTGGGCAAGGACCGGGTCACGTTGCGACTCGTCATTCAAGACGCCCAGAGCGGAAACCTACCGGAGTCGAAGGGGTTCGCGCTGATGCTCGCGGCGGAGGCCTTCCACAGCGGGGAGGTCGACAACGCGATCGGCAAAGCCATCTCGCGGAAAGACGCGACGAACGAAAAGCTGTTGGGCGAAAAGGCGGACACCTTCATCGCCAGCATGAAGCTGACGAAGACGCGGAACTTCCCCATCGCCGACGAGGAGGCCTACAACGAGGAAGAGCTGGGCAGCTCCGACGAGACCGGCGCGTGGGGCGAGTACACCATTCGCTTCGTCGACGCGGCATGGGCGAAGGGATGGCAGGTCGGGAAGTCCTGGTCGAGCACCAGTTACGCGCCGCCGGAGCCGAGCACGCTGACCGTGCCCGTCTCCGATGAGGTGGATGATGGCCGGACCAGCTTCTACTTCGTCGAGCCCACGCTGCCCCCGGCGCAGATCGACGCACTGGTGAAGCGCTGCGGCGGCCGCATCGCCAAAGAGATGTTCCTCGGCCTGAGCTACGTCGTCTACCCGAAGGGCTTCAACATGAAGCACCCGTCGATTCGACAGGCGCAACAGCTCGGAAGCTCCTCGGGCCTGTCTATCATGTCGGAGCCTTCGTTCATCGAGTACATCGACGAGAACTGGCCCGACACCGCGGCGAAGGCACCCGTCAGCGAAACGAAGTCCACGAAGAACGCCGCTGCGGCGGGCTCCGCGGGCGGCAGCGACAGGCGTCGCTTCGAGCTCGTCGAGGGCGCTTCGGCCAAGTACTGGGAGGCGTGGGTCGAAGGGGACACGGTCCACACGCACTACGGGCGAATCGGCACGACGGGACAGTCGACGCTCAAGAAGCTGGGGAGCGCGGACGACGCGGCCAAAGCCTGCGCGAAGCTCGTCACCGAGAAGACGAAGAAGGGCTACGTCGAAAAGTAGCGCCTCTGTCGAGTGGGTGGCCGCGAGGCACGAGCCAACGCATCACCCGAACGCGGTTCGCAAGCTGACGAGCGTCTCCGAGCCGGGTCGCCTGGACCCGACCGCTCGGAGGCGCTGCGCTCTACAGCTTGCAGTACGTGGGGAACGTAGCCGGCAAACCGCCTGCGTAGGGCGAAGGCGACGTGCCGAAGGGGTGCGCCGCGAAGAACGTCACCAGGCTGGGCGCCGCGTCACGCGGGATTGAGTGGCCTTTGCCGTGATCGCAGATGGCGGAGAAGTTCCCCATCGCGCGGACATCGGCCGCGTAGCGCACGCTGGCGGCGTTGAAGTCGACGCCGTACACGCTGTCCTTCGCGCCGCCGTGGAAGACGAGCGCCGAGACCTTGTTGTCTGCCGACTTCGGCGGAGTATCGAAGCCGGTGGGGAGCCCGCCCGAGAAGGTCGCCACGCTCGCGACGTAGGCGGAGCGGTAGTAGCCGAGCGCGGTCGTCTGCAGGCCACCGGCGCTCATGCCCGCCGCGTGCACGTGATTGGGGTCGATGCGGCCGGCTTCGGCGAGGCACGCGACGATCTCGTCGGCGACGAGGAAGTCGTCGAGCTTCGGGCTCTGATTGACGAGGAACCACTCGAACTGCCCCGCGGTGGGGTCGGAATAGGGCGCCGCGACCACTCCGCCCGCGCCCGTGAAGGTCGCCTGGCTTGCGCCCAGGG
Organism: Polyangiaceae bacterium; assembly: GCA_965225775.1. Lineage (GTDB taxonomy): Bacteria > Myxococcota_A > Polyangia > Polyangiales > Polyangiaceae > JAAFHV01. The sequence continues at coordinate 5,048,307 of OZ245328.1, forward strand.
AATAGGCCGCTTCGGCCGGCGCGCTGCCGGTCGCGTGCCAATAGAGGAGCAATGGGCCTTTGGTGGCCCCCTCGAACGCGAGCTTGACCTTGCGCGGAGGAATCCCCGCCGGCGCGAAGGTGACGTCGCCGGCGACGATGGCCGGGCAGGTTCCCGTGGGCTTGGGGATCTTCGCTCCCGCCCCCGGGGTGACGCTCGCGTCCGAAACGCTGCCGCCGTCGGGGTCGCCGGGGGTGACGACGCCTCCGTCCGACGTGGTCCCCCCGTCCTCCGCTGGCGGATCGGCGATTTGCGTCGTAGCGGTGCACGCCCACGTGACGAGGGCGAAGACGGGCGCGGCCAAACGAAGCCAGGAGGTGTTGCGCATCGAACGAACACAAGCACTTTCGCCCGCCCGGGGCAACCCGCCGTTTGGCGGAGGGTGTTCGGGGGTGGGCGGTTCTTAGGTCTGTGCCCTGGGCGGGCGGAACTCTCTCGCGAGGCGCGGCGCGTCGAACGGCCCCAGGCGCGGGCCTGGCGTAGCGGCTTTCCAACGCGCCGCCGGTGACGGAGGATTGCCGCGATGATCGACGAGACCCGAGCCCGAGAGCTCGCCGAGAAGGGGCTTTCAGAAGACGACGTGTCGCTCGGGTCTGCGCGGGAGCTCCGGGAGGGTTGGTTCTTCCCTTCCGTGAGTGGGGCGAGCGTCGGGAGTCATGGCGTGATCGTGAACAAGGAGACCGGTCGCCTGTTTCGACTCGGCTCGGCCTTCTCGATCGAACGAGACCTGGACATGTACGACCGGGGCTATCAGGCCGACGAGTACGACTTGGTGATTGTTGCGGTGCGTGACCCGGAGGCCACGATGCGGGTGATCATGAAGCTCGGGCCCACGGAGGTCGAGGTGACGGAGGAGTATGGGACCGTGTGGCGCATTGCGCGGGCGGTCACGGAGCGTGAGCTGAGGGAGAGGATTGAGCGGCTGCCGTGTGTGTTTCCGGGGATGCGGTTGTATTTGAAGCTGGAGGTGCTGGAGGAGGCGCGGAGGGAGAGGTGGTGTGAATTTGAGGCGCGGGGGTGCGGGGCGGAGTAGGCGCATCGAGGCCGCATTTGCCGAGTCAAGCGCTTGGTCCTCGTCTATGGGCGCCGGATAGGTTGCGACCTGCGGACTCTTGGAATCCAGATGGTCGCAGGGATGCGCGGTCTCGGCTCCAAGAACTCACCACGAGCGCCACCCCTCCGACGTAAACGCCGACTTGACGAACCCGCGTCTCGGCGGGAGCGGAGAGGCGTCGAACCCTTCGCATTTGGAACGGCCATCAGCAGCATCCCGAGTGGCGACGCTTCCGGCGCAATTCAGCAGCCTCAGCGGTCCTGCGCTGCGCAGGCGCCACGCGCCTGACCGGCAAGTGCTCCCAAATACACACAATGGACTAACGCCATACCTGTATGATACGTTGCAACCACAAGAACGCAACGTTCGCGGAGGGCGGCATGGCTGCAAAGAAGACGGCGAAGAAGTCATCAAAGAAGACGAAGGTCGGGGAGCCATGGCCGCTTACGGTCTTCTTGCTCAAACCCGAGATCAAAACGTTCAAGGATGCCCTCCACAAAAATTCAAAGTCCGTCGACATCCACACGATCGAAAACGTCGGAGGTCTTGTCCTAAAGGCAGCGACAGCAAAGGCGCCAAGTTGGGCGACTCGACTGGCGAACGCTGTCCCTGACGCGGGACAACTACGCCAGCAATCGCCCGGCGCGCTGCTCTTCGTAAAGGCCAAGGGGAACACGTTCGCGGTGACGTTCGGCTACGGCCGTAGCCTGCTCGCGCCGGAAGCAATCGTTCACGACTTCGGGATCCGCACCGTGCTCAACACGGTAGATCCCAAATTGATCCGAAGCATGGACTCACGAACACTGGAAGTCTCACCACAGCTTTCACGAAAGCAGTTCGTCGAAGCTCGCCCGCTCGCGGCATTCGACCTGGACCGCATCCACGACCTTCTCAAAGGAGTTACGGGACGCGTCAAGACCAGCGTCACGAAGTTCGAGAGTGAACTCGTCACGGGGACGGACTCTCTACAGTGCCGCGTCCGCATGACTCACCTGAATGAGATCAGCGCTTGTTGCGCCGAATTCTACGGCCTGTACGAAAAGAAGGACTACCAGGCGAACTTCGACTTCATTGACCACGTACGCTTCGTTCGAGATCCAGCACTTGTCAAGAAGCTTGACGCTCGGCTCTTAGGGACCGCCAAGTCCAAAAAGAAGCGGAAGGACTTCGGGTTCGCGCCTCCGCGACTGCTCACGGGAGATGAACTTTCGCGCCTAAGGCCCTCGTGGCAGAAGACCCTTCCTCCCGGCGAAATTCAACCGGACGCAGTTCGGGAACGCCTTGGAGAGCTTGCAAACAAAAAGTCATCGCCTGAGGCTTTCATAGAAGGGCTGAAACAGGACCGCATAGAACTATGCGACGACAAGGGCACTACAGTCGAACACTGGTCACTCTACCGCTGTCTCTTGCTCGAGCTTATGTCGAACCAGGCTCACATCTTGACCACGGGAGATTGGTACGAGGTCAGCAAGACCTTCGTCGACGAGATTGGCAATCGATTTGACCAGCTCGTATCCGACTCGACCACCGACTGCCCGATCACTTTACCGAAGCAGAGGAAGAAGGACGCCAGAGAGGATGCCTACAACGCGTACGCCGCTAGATTTCTAAAGATCGAGAGCTACGACAAAGGCAGCCTTACTACCGGCATGGGCGCTGATCAAGTAGAACCGTGTGACCTATTGGATACGGAGAGGGGAATCTTCGTACATGTCAAGATCGGGAGAAGCTCTTCAAAGTTGGGGCACCTTTTCAACCAAGGACTTGTGGCTACGTTAACGTTTCTCGACGATGCGCGAGCGAGGGAGAACCTAAGGAAAAAGTCTCCGGCCGCGATGAAGGCGAAAGTTCTTCAAGAACCCGTCCAGGCGTCGAAGCTTATGACCGTCTTCGCGATCGTCGACAAGTTGGTTTCGGGCAAGCCCTGGCGCCTACCGTTCTTCAGCATGCTAGTTGCGTTGAGCGTCACGGAGCGAATCACTCAGCGTGGCGTACATGCCTACACTGTCCGGGTGGATGCAGCCTGAAGACCATTGGATTGGCATACAGCATGACTGCCAAAATCGGGACCAGGCCTCGCTTTGGAATCGAACGGCATGTGGTGCGCCGGCGCCAGCTGCAAGCACAACTCACTGAAGGCAACCATTGTTCGCGAAGCGCAAGACCAGAACGACTAGACAACTAAATCAGCGAGCGAGATCCTCGATCACCGCATAGAAGTAGATGGAAATAAGCGAGCTCTCGCCGGGTTCTGGAATCGCCAAACACCAGACACCGGAGGAGCTCGCGATGGCGATGATAGATCGAATGAGCCGGGCGGAACGCCGAACGATCGCCCGACTTGGACGGAAAGAGCGGAAGGCGGAGACTGCGATGCGGTACTTCATCGTCGCCGCGCTCGGACGGGGCGATTCGAGCCCGTCGGTCGAGCGGATGTTCGAGGTCGCGCGGTCGACGGTGGTCGAGGTCGCGAAGCGGTTCCGCGCGGGTGGGCTCGCCGCGCTCCGGGATAGGCGCGAAGGGAACGGCGCCCGCAAGGTTGACGCGCGGTTCGAGCGCGCGCTCATTCGCCTGCTTCAGCGGAGCCCGGAGGACTTCGGTTGGTTTCGACCGACCTGGACGCGTGAGCTTCTTGTGAAGCAGCTCGTGGCCGAGGGCCTTCCGCAGGTTTCGGTGACCACATTGGGGCGCGCCCTCGCGCACGTGGGAGCTCGCCTCGGGACGCCGAAGCCGATCGTCTTGTGCCCGTGGCCGCGGGCCCGGAGAATCGAACGATTGGCCGAAATTCGTAGGGTCGAGGAGCGCGCGACGCCGTACGAACCTGTCCTCTACGTGGACGAGGTAGACATCCACCTCAACCCGAAGATCGGACGCGACTGGATGCTGCCCGGTACGCAGCGGCGACTCGTGACCCCCGGCACGAACCGGAAGTTCTACCTCGCCGGCGGGCTCGACGTGCTCACCGGCAAGCTCGTCACGACGGGCTTGGACAAGAAGAACAGCGACTTGTTCATCGCGTTCCTCAAGGTCGTGGATCGCCGCTACGAGAGGGCGCGCCGAATCCATCTCATCCTAGACAACTACAAGATCCACTCGTCGACCCGGACGACCGCAGCCCTCAGGGCATACGGAGACCGATTCGTCCTCCACTTCCTGCCTCCGTATTGCCCCGACGCGAACCGCATCGAGCGTGTCTGGCAAGACCTCCACGCGAACGTCACCCGCAACCACCGCTGCAGGACGCTCTTTGCTCTCCTTGCTCGAGCGCGTTGCTTCGTCGACGCCTACCAATGGAAGCGGACAGCCAACACCGTCAGCCACGAAATCATGCGAGCGGCATGACTTGTTCGAGAATCACGACCGTTGATTTAGTGCCGCGACACAGAGGATGTGACTGCGATCACGCTGCGGCCCGATTGAGAATCTGGCCGGCCAGCGCGGGATAGGCTCGCCCCAGCTTCTCGCGCGCACGTTCCAGGGTGAAGAGCCACTTGATGCGCGACTTGTCGCGATTCCGACGCCGCTCCCACGCTTTGACCTCCTTCACGAGGATTTCCTTCGTCGGGATACGACGGTCCAAACACTGCGACACGATCACGCCGATCTCGATCTCGACCATATTGAGCCAGCTCGCGTGCTTGGGCGTGAAGTGAAACTCCAAACGACGAAGGATGCGGCGCGCCTTCGCGGCGTCGAAGCTCTCGTAGAGAGCCGCTGCCGAGTGTGTCGAGAGATTGTCCATCACCACTCGGATTCGCTCCGCTTGCGGATAGTGCTCATCGACAAGGTCGCGCATGCACTCGGCGAAGTCACGGCACGTGCGGCGATCGGTGACCTTCGCGTGGCGCCACGGCCGGTGCACGTCGACGAACTTGAAGACGTTCGCCGTGCCGTTGCGCACGTACTCGTAGTGGAAGCGGGCCGGCCTGCCTGGCTTTGGTGCGACTGGCACGCGCGACTCGCCGATCAGCTGTATCGTCACACCGTGCGAAGTTTGGCCCATCCCCGGAACGATCTGATCGGTTTTCCACGATGTCCCGATGGCGTCCACCTGCTAGCTGTTGTGTATGGCTGGGTTCTCGAAAGCACAAACGACGCACTCACTTAGAACGATGAGCTTGCTTGCAGCCGTTGCGACCTCTGTTGCAGTGTTTGCTTGCGGCAGCAGCGGGGCCGGCACCGGCGGTGCCCAACAAGATCCGATAGATTCAGCCATCGCTGGACTGAGCAACACTGACCTGGATGCGCGAGCAACTGCGCTGCGACGCGACTTCTCGGAGGAAGAGGCGCGGTACCTTGCGGCGCTGCCCTGGCAGTCGATGACCGAGGCTCAGGCGCTCGCGGACATCGAGGTGCGGCGCCTCCTTCGGCATGCTCAGGGAGCCGCACTGGTGGATGAACAACCAGCAAAGTACCTCTCGAACGGGCCTGGTCCACTGCACATCAAATCCCTGTTGGGTGAAGACGTCTGCGGGGGCTGCCCCGACCAATGCAGTGCCTTCGAGCGCGCGCGCTGGAACATCGTCGAATGGGCACGGCGTGTCCGCGACAACTGCATCAATTTGCGCCCGTGGCCCGTCTGCTGGGCAGCGCTGGAGCAAAAGGTCAACGAGACCACCGAGACTGCGAAACAGTACGGGGGAACGCTGAATGCGCTCGTCGAGTGCCAAGTCGACCGGACGTTGACGTGTGCCGCGGCAGACCAGGCGAACAGCATGTCAGCTCCAAGCTTGCAGCTGCTAGGGCCGGCGGGAAGTACCTGTCCACTGCCACGCCGACCCTCGGGGCCGACCCCGCAGCAAACGGATGGAAGTGTCGGACCTACCACGCGCGACGCAGGGGTGGACGCAGCAACGGGAGGTCCCATGGAGCCCCCCAACCTTGCTGGCACCACCTGGTCGCAGTACGAGACGGCTAACGGCCCGCTACCAGAAACCGAGGCTCCCTGTCCGCCAAAGAGCTCACCGCCCCAGCAACTAACTGGATGCTTAATCGTCGACTCACTGCAATACACGTTCACCAGCACGACAACTTACTCTTGGGCATTGCGTCGGCATGCGCCCGTGCCTCCTTACAGCGACCCGAACTATCCAGGTGCGAATGCGGACTCCCCGCCAGGATCCACATACGTAGTGAGTGCCGACGGACGCACGGTCACGTTCACGTTCACGACGCCAGCCGGCACATTCAAGAACACCGCCCAGCTCGCCATCAAGAACGGCGAGTGGCACCTCATCTTTCCGAACGCGTACCTAAAGCGGTGATGTCGTCGACCGGTCACGTCACGGCGCACTCGTCCGCCGGCTGCGGTGACCGCGCTATCCGTCGATCGTCGTCATCTCACTCGTGCCTCCGAGCACGGTACTCAGAGACTCGCTCGTGCGGTTCCGTCACTGATCCAACAGCCTCGCGTTCCCACGCGCGTCGCACACCTCACCAACTCAACTCCGGCCCGAGCTCCCTCAGCCTCCCCTTCCGCTCCTCATAATCCGGCATGATCCGCCCGAGTGCCGCCCAGAACGCCGCGTCGTGATGCTCGTGCTCAAGGTGCACCACCTCGTGGGCGAGCACGTAGTCTACGAGGGTGCGGGGGGCTTGGACGATGCGCCAGTTGAAACGGAGCTTGCCGTTGATGCAGCTGCCCCATCGCTTCGCGTGGTCGGTCACGGCTACCGTCGGTGGCGCGACGCGCGCGGCGACGGTCCAGGGCGCTAGCCATGGTGCGAGGTTCTCTCGTGCGCGACGGGTGTACCAGTCGGTTAGCGCGGCGCGTGCGTACGAGGCGGATTGGGCGTCGTCGAGGTCGATGGGGATTGGGAGCTCAAGGCGGCCTCCTCGGAGGGCGATGGGCTGCACGGCCTCGCCGGGGAGAATCTGAAGTCGGTACTGCCTGCCGAGGTAGAGGAACGTCTCGCCCGAAACGAACTCGCGCCCGCGCGAGGGTGGCATCGAAGAACGAAGCTTCACCCGGTCCACGATCCACTTCGCCTTTTCGCGAACCACACGGTCGAGGCGGGGCACGGTCGTCGCTCGGGGTGCCGTGAGGACCACGGTGCCCGAGGGCTCCACTGCGATACCGACCGTTCCGCGACGCTCGCTGCGGCGAATCACATAGGGAATGTCCGTGTTGCCCCAACGCACCTCGGAGCGTTCGAGGGTGCTCATCGGCCTCTGCGGCGCTTCATGAGGTCCACGATGCTCTCGGCCATGGTCTCGCGCTTGGTCTCGGGCACGCTTGCCGCTTTGAGTTGGCGCTTGATGAGGCGGCGCATCTCGCGCAAGACCTCGTCTTTGGTCGCCCAGTCGACGATGCCAACTTGCGGGGCGAGCTGCTCTTCGAGAATCTCCGCGAGCTCCTTCTTCGCCTCGTCCACCTTGGCGCCGTACACGGGACCACTCGGCTCGGCGAGCATCATGGGCTTTGGCTCGGCGATGAGGCCGTAGATGGCGAAGCTCGTTTCGCTCATCCCCAGGCTCTCGGCTGCTTCGTTGTGGCCGCGTAGCGCGGCACGGAGTGCCTCGAAGAGCTTCAACTGTTGCGCGGCGTCGATACGCTTGGCCTTGCGGTCCGCGATGAGCTTCTCGAGGCGCTCGCGAAGCGAAGAGTAGAATGCCGGATCTTCTTCGAGCTTCACGTGAATCTCGTTCTTGATCGCGTGCTCCATCTCGCTGGCGCGTGCAGCCTCACTGCGCAACGCCTTGAGCTTCTCCTCGAACTCGGGCGTGAACAGCGAGACTTGTTTGACGAGGATCTGAATCCCCTCGGCAATCACCGCCTCCTCGATGAGCTCGCGGACTTTTGCCCCGCAATCCGAGATGTCGAGCTTCTCGTCGCGGTACTTGGCGGCGGCGGTCGCTCGAATCTTCCCGAGCCATCGCGCGTCGGCCACGTACGGCAGGGCGCCCGGGTCGGGCAGCATCATGTTCAGGGACTCGGAGAAGCGCCGGAACGCCTCGTCGAACTCGGCGCGCACGTCTTCGGGTTCGAGCACGGCGACGCAGGCTTCGAGATCGTCTTTGTCTTTCACGCGCACGAAGAAGCGGAGCGTGGCCGCGTGCCGCGCTTGGAGGCGCGGCAGCTCGTCTCCCTTCGGGGTCATGGCACCCTTCACATCGGTGGGGGCGAAGATGGCGAGCGCTTCTTGGAGCGCCTCGGAAACGCCCCAATAGTCGACGATGAGGCCGTAGGTCTTCTTGTCGTTGAAGACGCGGTTCACGCGGGCAATCGCTTGGAGCAGCGTGTGCTCGCGAAGCGGGGCGTCGAGGTACATGACTTGCTCGACCGGGGCGTCGAAGCCGGTCAACAGCATGTCGCACACGACCAGGATCGAAAGCGGGTCGCTCGGCTTGCAGAACCTCGCGATGAGCTCTTTCCGCTCGTCCTCCGAGGTATGGTGCCGAACGAGGCTTTCATCGTCCTTGTTCGAGCCCGAGATGATGACTGCGGATTGCGGACCGTTCAGGCGATCGAGCGTTTCCTTGTAGAGCGTCGCGGTCTCACGGTTCACCGCAACGACTTGGGCCTTGAAGCCGTCCGGTTGAATGAACTGGGTGTAGTGCTCGATGAGGTCGAGGCAGATGGCCTCGATGCGCTTCGGGGCGCCGGCGACCGAGCCCTCGCGCCCGTACTTCTTCTTGATGGCCTCACGCTCTTCGTCGGTGCGGTCGGCGAAGACGCGGTCGAAGATGGCGTCGAGCGTGTTGCCGATGATGCGGAGATCGGCAAGCCGGCCCTCGTAGAAGATGGGCACGGTGGCGCCGTCGAGCACGGCCTGCTCAATCGTGTACGTGTCGATGTAGGGGCCGAAGGTGACGAGCGTCGAGCGGTCCTTCTTGTCGATAGGGGTGCCCGAAAAGCCGAAGAAGCACGCGTTCGGCAGGCCTTTTCGCAGGTTGGCGGCCAGGCCTCCGTATTGGGTGCGATGGGCCTCGTCCGCGAGCACGAAGACATTGGTGGCCGAAGAGAGGAGCGGGAACTCCTCGCGGTCACGGCGGGTGCCGCGATCACCGCGAGCTTCGACTTCCTGGAACTTGTGCACCGTGGTGAGGATGGTCTTCCCGGGCGGACCGGAGAGCAGCTCGCGAAGGTGCCGAACGCTCTTGGCTCGGTCGGGGTTCGGGAAGCCGCAGGCGACGAAGGTCTTCGCGATTTGTTCGTCCAGGTCCGTGCGGTCCGTGACGATGACCAGGGTCGGATTTTCGTGGACGGTATCTCGCCGGAGCTTGAGCGCGAGCCAAAGCATCGTGAGGCTCTTTCCCGAGCCTTGCGTGTGCCACACGACGCCGCCGCGTTCGGTGGGCTTCTTCGCGGTACGGGCGCGGGTGATCGCCTTGTTCACCGCTGCGAACTGTTGATATCGGCAGAGCTTGCGAATGATTCGACCGGTCTTTTCGTCGCGCTCGAAGACGATGAAGTTGCGCACCAGGTCCAGGAAGGTCGCCGGGGCGAGCATGCCCTCGAAGAGGATCTCTTGGGCATTGGGCTTCCGGCCAAGCTCGCGTTCGAGGTCGTCGAGCGTGCGCGGGTGCGGCGTCTTCCACTCGAAGAAGAAGCGGTAGGGCGTGAGCACGGTGCCGTACGCTGCTGCCTGGCCGCAGGTCGCGATCAAGACTTGGATGGTCTCGAAGAGCTTCGGTGTTCCAAGCTCCCGATAACGGTCCTCCATCTCTTGGTAGCGCGAGAATTGATCGACGGCTTCGAGCTTCCACGCTTCGCCAAGGGTCGGGCTCTTGCACTCGATGATCCCCATGGGGATCCCGTTCACGAAGAGCATCACGTCGGTGCGAATGTTCTTCTTGGTGCCGTGCACCTTGAACTGCCGCGTGACGACGAACTCGTTTGCCGCCACGTTCTCGAAGTCGAAGTACCGAACGGGATGACTCTTCTTGCCGTCCCCGAGGTCTTGCTCGAGCGCGATGCCGTAGGTCAGCGTCGTGTGCAGCTTCTCGCTCGCCTCGATCAGGCTCGTGACTTGAAGCCCGGTAACGGCGCGCACGGCCTTGTGCACGTTGTCGTCCGTGATCCACGGATTCAGCTTCTTGATAGCGGCGGCGAGACGCGGCACGAGCACGACTTGCTTGAGCGATTCGCGCTCTTCGTCGAGCACCTCGGGGCGCAGGTAGGTCCACCCGAGCCGCTCGAGGTGAGCGACCGCGGGGTTCTCGGAGAGGTTTTCCTCGTTCCAGCCTCGTCCGCGGCTCATGGGTAACCTGCCAAAGTGACGGGAGCTCCGCCCCGAAGTGACGGGAGCTCGCGGGGCAACTGACGGGACTTCACGGGAGAAGTGACGGGAGCTCCCGTCGCGATACCGGGGAGCTCCGCCTGCCGATGCCTCCGGCAAGATCGTTCGCGTGTCATTCGCCATCCCCCTTAGGTCGGAGCTCGTCTTCGGTAAGGCGAATCGGTGTGGACTTCTCGCGGCTCCCGGCCTCGGTCGAAATGTCGGCCACCACCGAGTAAAGGCGAAGGCCTTGATGGTGAATCACCGAGGGAAGGTCCACCCACGGTCCCGAGCGACGAAAGACCAGGAGAAACGCTTCCGTGCTTGGGTAAGTCTTTCGCAGTCTGCCCCACGTACCCCACACTTGGGCATAGGCCTTGATCAACCAAGGCCGCGGATGAGCATCTGCGTATTGCTTCGCCTCGACGTAGAACAACGAGGCTGGCTCGACGTGCAAAACGTCCGGGCGCAGGCCACTGACCGTCGCATCCATCAACGGCCGCAAACCTGCGTCAAAGAGAAACCGAGCGAGCTCGAGCGTGAGAAGCCGCTCCGCCTTGGTGGACTGGTTGTCGCAGGCCTCGCGGAGCCGATCCGCGTCGAACGCCTCGCATCGAGCAGCGTAGCGTTGGATCAGCGCAGCGCGCGAGCGGGCAAGACCGAGCCGAAGTCGAATCTCCTCGTGCAGTACCTTGGCGTCCATCTTGATGGCTCCGTAGACGGCGTCAACCTCGAACCCGTCAACGTGGTTTGTATCCTCGACATCGGCGCGTCGGACTGTCGTCGCGAAATCGGTGTCGTTGGCAAACCCAAGCCACGCGCCTTCATCCGTTGTGTCGGGCGGCACTGGATTCGTGACAGAGGCATTCTCGACAAGCCGCCGGTACGCGGGCCAAGCCAGGACCGTACGCATTTCACGGAGCCGGCGGGCGGCGAACAAGTATCTCGCCAACAGACGACGGACAACGTCCCCAAGCCCGGCATACTGGCCAGCTAGCGAAGAAGTTTCGTTTGCAATGTTGACGGACCACGTCCACCAATGCTTGACGGCGCGAATGAGGCTTTCGGTTTCGTAGATAGTCACATCGTCCAAATCCGTGAACGTCGCAGGAGTTCGCCGCGCAAGGTTCTCCTCGAAACGATCCATGTGGGAGTGACCGTGGACGGAATCGTCGTCGACCGCGTTCAGGCGATGCCGAATCTCGCTACCGTGGGCCGTCCACAAGCGTTCGAGCTGCTCACGCGCCTGAGCGTCAGCGAGCTCGTACTCACCCAACGCATCTTCGGCCTCAACCCGAAGGTCGTCGAGAATCGCGGCGGTCTGAGGTTCGCTTTGAAGGAACGCGAGCACACGGGAGAGGCGCAGAATCTGGCGAGTGCCCCCAAGGCCGAGCAAGTACGCGAACTGCCTATCGAGCAGCTCCACGAGGAGCTCCCCATCCCCCCATGCGCTCACGTCGCCTCCTTGTCGGGCTTCACGCGAACCTCGCCGGTGAGGAGGACGGACATGAGGGCCCCCTTTAGCGCGCGGAGCCCCTCCGCGTTCGTAACCTCGCTTTCTGTTCGCTCTTCCAAGCGAGAGATGGCGTCGGCGATGGCCCTTTGTTCATCGCGGTTCGGACAAGGGACAGGAAAGGCGTTCAACTTCCCGAGGGTCACGGTCTTTTGTGCGTTACCTACGGCGACGCGGTCAGCATGGTCCTTGGCCCAAGGTCCGTTCAGCCAACTCGCGACAAACGCTGGTTCCACGATCGCGGAGTCGGGAAGCACATAGGCAAGATGACGCTGAAACGCAAAGGGGCCTGACTCCTCTGGCACCAAGGCTGCGTGCCCGTACGAGCCTACGGCGGTGTAGAGAATCAAACCTGGTTTCGGTTCGCGTCCACGAGAGATCTGGTCATAAGTAGCGCGGGGAATTCGCCCAGCATTCTGCCAAACGATTCGTCCGTCACGAACACACGACACGAATAGAAACGGTACTTCCCCATCAAGTGTCGTTTTCACCGCTTGGTGCGAACCATCCGTCAAGCGAGTGCAAAGTCTGCCGAGTTCGCGGACCTCCCACCCCTCCGGGATCTCCCCAATCTCCGTCATCTTGAACCGCGTGTGACGGCCCGGGAGCCCGCGGGTCAGAAGCTCGGCCATCATCGCCTTCTTCACGACTTGGAGCTGCTCGATGACCGCCTGCGTCGCCTCGATGGCGTCGTCCACCGAGGAGAGGATTGCGGCAATTTTCCGCTGCTCGCCGAGGGGCGGGAGGACAACCGGCAACGGGTGAACAAAGTTTCGATTCAGACTGGGGACACCGGTTGAAGCGACATACTTCTCCAGCCCAAAGCCAGCGAGAAGCCGGACGATAAATTGCGGATCGTTACCGTGAAAGTCTGCAACGTAGAGCGTTGTGTTAAGCGGCCAGAAAGACGTTTCGTAGTAGAAGACCTTCCCGATAGTCCCACTCCGTCCCGTCACGACTCCGGGTCCGGCAACCCGCGCTACGTTGTGGGTCCCAACCGGACCGTTCGATGCAACAACGGGTATTGGGCCGCTCGTTCGGTCCTGTACGGGGAGGTCAAAACCACGTTGAAGCGTGGCGGCTTCTCCAAGCGATACGGCTCGCCACCCGCTAGGCGTCATACCCCAACTCCTTCAGGTACGCGTTCATCCGCGCTTCGGCCTCGCCGCGCTTCCCCTCCAGCTCGCGAAGCTTCGCGATGGCGCTCGCGACATCCACCTTTTCTGCCGCGTCCGCCGTCTCCACGTAGCGCGAGATGTTCAGGTTGAAGTCGTTCTTCGCAATCTCTTCCAGGCCGACGACCCGCGCGTACTTCGGTGCGTCTTTGAAAGCGTGGAAGGCCTTCGCAATCTTCGTCACATCCTCGGCGCGAAGGTAGTTCTGCGCGGAGCCTTCCTTGAACTCGCGCGACGCCTCAATGAAGAGGACCTTGCGTTGGCGCCCGGCGCTCTTCGCACGATTGAGGATCAGAATCGCGGCAGGGATGCCGGTACCGTAGAAGAGGTTCGACGGAAGCCCAATGACGGCCTCGACCAGGTCTTCTTCAAGCATGCCCTTGCGGATGTCTCCTTCGGCGGCGCCGCGGAAGAGCACTCCGTGAGGCATCACGACCCCCACCATGCCGGTCTTGTTCGTGGTCGCGATCATGTGCTGCACGAACGCGAGATCGCCCTTGGTCTTCGGTGGTACCCCGAAGCGGAAGCGCCCGAAGGCATCGTGCTCCGCGACCTCACGACCCCACTCATCGAGGGAGAAGGGCGGGTTCGCGATGACGCGGTCGAACACGCGGAGTGCGCCGCCCTCGACGAGCCTGGGATCGCGGATGGTGTCGCCCTTCTCGATCTTCGCGCTCGCGAGACCGTGAAGGAGCATGTTCATCTTGCAGATGGCCCAGGTGCCGAGGTTCTTTTCCTGGCCGAAGAGCGAGAGGTTCTTCGGGTTCTGCTTGTGGCGTTCCAGGTAGTGCGCACATTCAATGAGCATGCCGCCCGAGCCGCACGTGGGGTCGCAGATGCGCATCCCTTCCGCGGGGCGCAAGATCTCGACGATGAGCTTCACCACCATGCGCGGGGTGTAGAACTCGCCGCCCTTCTTGCCCGCGTCGTCGGCGAACTTCTCGATGAGGTACTCGTACGCGCGCCCGAGCATGTCGGGCTCGGAGAGGTTCGCGTTCCTTAGATTGAGTTTCGAGAAGTGCTGCACGAGCCGCGCGAGCACGGCGTCACGGTTGCGTGCATCTCCCAGCTTTCGCTCGTCGTTGAAGTCGATGCCCGCGAGCACCCCTTCAAGTCCGGTGTTCTTCTCTTCGAGGGCGGAGCACGCCTTGTTGAGCGCATCGCCGATGTTCGTCGCGGTCTTCTGAATGGAGGCCCAGCGCGCACGCGGCGGAACGAAGAATTGATGCTCGTCGGCGTCTTCGGGATCGGCGCCCTCGGCCACGAGCGCCTCGCACTCTTCGTCGAAGCGGTCCGAGAGGCGTTTGACGAAGAGCAGACCGAAGATGAAGTTCTTGTAGTCGGACGAGTCGATCGACCCCCGGAGGATGTCCGCGGCGGACCAAAGGTAGCCCTCGAGCTTCTCGACCGTCAGTGTGCCGGCAACATCGAGCTCCCCGGCAGGAGGCACGCTTGCCTTGGTCGCGATGGTGTTCGCGCCGTTGGTAGGCGCCGCGGCAGGCGCGGGCTTCGCACCGCTTAGGCGCTCCACCAGCGCAGCCTTCTCACGTCCCGAGTCATCGAGGTTGAGTGCGCGACAGAGCTCCTTCAAGCGGTCGCGGGACAGGTCCGTGAGCACCTCGGGGAGGGTTGCCTTCTTCGAGGAGGCGAGCGCTTCGACGATCCCGGCCTTCGCACGCCGGTCCGGGATGGAAAGGGCGAAGCGGTCTACTGCGGCGAGCAATTCGTCACGGGTCAAAAGTTCAAGAATCTCGCGCTTTGTGGTCATGTCCCTCGCGGCCGAGTGTAGGCGATCGGCCCGCGAGGAGGGGTGCAAAGTGGGTGCATGGGCGGTCCGCGCGCAGTCTCCGAACGTACTTGGCGGAAGGTCGTGCAGCAGCGAGCCGTCATCGGACGGTCGGGCCTACCGGCGCCTCGCCTTTCGGAACAAGGACGCGAGGAGTGCCAGCGCCTTACGCCAGTGTGCGACGCCTCTGCCGCCTGGACGGCACACCGTGCAGGAGCCGACACCGTCGCTCGTCCGAAGGCCACGGGTCCGAGCTTCCGTGTGCAGAAAGCCCGCCCCATCCGCCCGCTCCCCAACAGGGTCCCGGACGTCGTAACCGACGGCGGCCCTTTTGCCGAACCTAAGGCTCCTCTGCCGCACGCTCGATCTTCGTGCCGTCGCCGAAGGTTGCAACGTCCACACTCACCTCGAACTCATCAGTCTCACCGAGAGTGAAGAGTCGGACCGTATCGGGGATGAACGGGTTCACGTCGAACTGCCAGACGGCGTTCTCCGCGCCCGCCGGCGGTAGGTTGAGTGTCGCGGTAATCCCGTGCTCGAACTGCGCCTTCGGAACGCGCAACTTCCCGGATATTGCCGTGAGCATCACACCAGTATCGTTCTGGAAGCGAATCTGGAAGCGATTCTTCTTCTCCCCATCGTCGACGACGGAGGTGTGTAGCTTCGCGATGACCTTCACCTTGGCGAGCTTGTCCGCGATGGCCTTGGCGGCGGCGGCTTTGGCGACCTTCGCCTCCAATTCTTCGATCGCGTGGAGCTCGGCCATGTTGGCGATGCGATCGATCTTCCAGTAACCATCGGGCACCTGGGTCATGTGGACTTTCAGCGAGAAGGGCGCCCCTCCCTTCGTCGTGACGGGAATCAAAAAGTAGGCGTTGCGACCTTGCTGATCGACAGCCAGGTTGCCACCCTCGACCACGGTACTCACGACCTTGCCGAGGTAGGAGTCCGAGGAGAGGTTGCCGTCTTCGACAGCCTTGAAGACCTGCGCCTTCATCTGCGCGGCCATGCCGGCGCCGAGCGAAGCGGCCAGGGCGTTTCCTCCCGTGCTGTCCGCGATCATGGATTGAATCGCGGTATCTACGTCCACGTGCTTCTCGAACTCGTAGCGGTCATGATGTTCGACGGCGTGCGCGACGGCCTTCAGGGAGTACTTCGGCGAATGCGACCATGCGTACCAACCGCCGGCGCCGGCGACAATGAGCAGCACGAGTATGCTACCTGCGATGATCAGACGAACGGGCTTCATCGAGTGACCTCGGTCGGCGTGGCGGCGGCTGAAGTGAGACGCTCGAGCTTTTCCTTGGCCTCGGCCAAATTAGCCTTCGCCGTATCGCATTCGGCATCGCGAACCCGGATCGACCGATCGGCCGGGTATGGGTACCCGTCGAGCAGGTCCAGCTCGAAGAGGCCGAGCTGCACCACTTCGGCATCCATCGACTTCGGACACGAGTAACCGGTCACGTCTGCGCCCTGCACCGTCTTCGTGCACGGCCTCACGAATCCGTTCGCGTCCTTGCACTCCGCCTTCACGGACAGAGTGTCGCGACGAGGCGAGCACTGCTTTTGAACGAGCTGACCCGGATGCTGTTCCAGGATGGAAGCGTGCCGCTTGCGGGCCGCACGCGCGTCGGCAGTCTCATCGCACGCGGCCACGGCCTGTGTCGCGCGGTCGAATGCGGCGGTCAAGCGGTGCTTCTCGTTCGCTGTCTGCTCCTCGGTGCGCTTTCGCTCTCGCTCGGCCTCGTTTCGCTCAGCCCGCGCACGACGCTCCTTCTGCTCGGCCTGCGAGCTCGCCTCGCGGGCCGCCGCGGTCGCCCGACCACACGCCGTATGTGCGTCCGCGTCGAGCAACTCTCGTGCGGAGGTGAACTGGCCCGGGTCTGGCGCATCTGCCGAATACTTCTGCAGGAGCTCACATGCACCGCGAAGCTTCGCCGGGTCGTCCTGAACTTGCGGATCGCCGAAGCGTCCGCGCACGTCGGCGATCGCCTTCCGATGGTAGTCGCTGCTTTCCTTGGTCATCGTGTACGGATGGCCGCCGTAGTCGTACTTCCAGCCGACGATCCCGCACCCCGCGACGAGGATCGTCAGCAGAGGGACGGAGAGAGCGCGGATGCACGCAGGTCGGTATTTTCTCGTCATGTCCAGATTCCTTCGTGGGAGGAGCGGGATCGCATCGCCCAGATCACCGTTCAGAGATCCGTTATGAGGTACGCCACATCGTCGAAAGCGCGCGAAGATCGAAGCCGCACCGGGTCATGGAACAGGATCTGGACCACGTGTGCATAGTCCTTTCTCTCAGATCCCGGTTTATCGGAGGTCCGGGCCGAGGACCTAGGCGGGGGCGGCAGCGGCATGACGTACCGGACTGACCGGCCGGCCTGCGGGGTCCTGCCCCGACGCGAGCCTATCGGACCTCGACCTCGGCGTCAGCGCCGACCCCGGTGCGGTCGCCCAGAAGGTCTTGCCTGCAGCCACGCCCGCTACGGCCCTTCACGCCCCTGCCCGCGCCGGGCGCGCTTCAACCAGCGGTTCCCCGAAGAATCAGCCCGCGTGCCCCCGCTCAACCACCTGCCGACCCCACTCGGTCGGCCTCGCCCACGCGGAGCAACTAAGTGCCGGAGAGGCCATCGTGGAAGGCCACGGTGGCCTTCTGGTTTCTAGGGAAGTGGGTGCCTTGAGCCATCCGGGCTCGAATTGGGATTGACCTTCGCGGCCAGTGTGAGGTTCCCTAGAGACTTGTCTTGGTCTTCGCTTTGAGCAGGAGAGGGAGTCTGCGTGATGGGGAACCGCGTGGAAGGGCTATCGCGTAACGGCTCCGTGCTGCTGGCGGGAGGGCAGGCATGAACCCGGCCGGGTGGTACCCCGATCCGCAGGATGCAAGCCTCGTTCGCTGGTGGGACGGGTCGCGTTGGACGGCGCACACTCAGGTGAATCCCGCGTGGGTGCAGCCCGTTCCGGCGAGCGCGAGGTCGCGGTTTTTTGCGCCGGCACAAACGCCGATAGCGACGAATCCCGCTGCCTCGAACGGCACGCCGCAAGCAACTCCGCACGTGCATCGGCCCCCGGCGCACGTGCCTAGCGCGTCTCAACAAGGCTCGCCCGCTGCGCTCGAGACGACGGCGCAAGATGTGGCGGCGCTGCGTGCGGAAGCCGCTTCGTGGCGCGCGGAGATCGAGCGGCTTCGCGATCAGGTGAACCTGATCGAGGCTGGCGTATACCGGTACTCGCATCCGCTGGATTCGGCCACCGCGTACAAAGCGAAGCTGAAAGAGATCGAGAACGAGATCGACGCCCGTATCAAGGGCGGCAGTGCCGTGTCAGGCGCCAAGAACTGGAGCATCAACGGCTCCTCGGTTGAGGGCACGAAGATGGTGTCCGATTTTTGCAAGCTGGTGCTCCGCTCGTACAACAACGAGGCTGACAACGCAGTGCGCGCGCTGAGGCCCCACACGTTGCCGGCAGCGAAGAAACGCCTCGAGACTTCCCGCGCCACCATCGCGAAGCTTGGCGCGCGGCTCGAGCTCCGTGTGACCGACGAGTACCACGCGCTGCGCCTTCGCGAGCTCGACCTCACGGCGGACTACCTTCAAAAGCTCGCCGAAGAGAAGGAACGCGAACGGCAGATTCGGGAGCAACAGCGCGAAGAAGAGAAGGTGCGCCGCGAGCTGGAGGAGAAGCGCGCGAAGCTGGAGAAGGAGCGCGCTCAGCACATCGTAGCCATCCAAACGCTGCTCGCGAGCGGTGATCTCGAAGGTGCGGCGCGCCTGGAGGCCCAGGTCGCCGTCGTCGACCAGGCGATTCAAGGAGTCATCGAGCGCGCCGCGAACACACGCGCGGGGACGGTGTACATCATCTCGAACGTGGGCGCGTTCGGCGCTGGCGTGGTCAAGATCGGCCTCACACGGCGTGAGAATCCGGACGACCGGGTGCGAGAGCTAGGCGACGCCTCGGTTCCGTTCCACTTCGATACCCATGCGAAGATTTGGTCGACCGACGCGGTGGCGTTGGAGACCCAGCTCCACCAGGCGTTCAAGGAGCGACGGGTGAACATGATGAACGCGCACCGTGAGTTCTTCTTCGTCACCCCGGAAGAGGTGCGCGACGAGCTTGCGAAGCACAACGTAGAAGTTCTGACGTTCACCGTGGAACACGAAGCGGAGGAGTGGAAGCAGTCGCGGCTGGCGCGCGGGCAAAGCATATCGGTCGCCCCGCCGCCAGCTGCAGTCGCAGCGCGGTTGGCGCCGAGAGAGGAGAGCGAATGAGTTGGAATGGAGTGCTTCGAGAGGTCGCGCGCGCCAATCGCCGTGCGCAGGTTTCGGCTGCAAAACAAGCAGGCCGAGCTTCGGCGCAGCGCAGGCGGCAGCTCCTCGATCAGCAGAAGCAGTATCATCTCTACGCGGAGGCGCAGCGCGCTGCACATGAAGTGGCCATGTTCGAGAACTACCTCGAGCTCATCGTCTCGCTCCATCGCGAAGCCTGGAACCCGTGGGACTGGAACATGGTTGCGCACTCGACCCCTCCGGTGCTCACGCATGACAACGAGCGCGCCGCCCACCAGATGCTCTCGGCCTATCAACCGAGCCTCACCGAGCGCATGCTCGGCAACGACAAGGTGAAGCTGGCGGAGCTCGAGGCCGGCGTAGCGAGAGGAAAAGAGACCGACATGGCCGCCCTCCGCACCCGGCACGCGGAATGGGAATGGCACGTTAGGGTCGCACAAGGCGTGCTCGCAGGCGATCTCCAGGCCTACCAGGCCGTCATCGACCACCTATCGCCGTTCGACGAGCTCGAGGACCTTGGAACGAGAGTGATGGTCTCGACTTCGGCTCCTTGGTACCTCGAAGCGCACGTCGCGGTGAACAGCCCCGACATCGTGCCGAAGGAGGAGCTGAAGCTCACCGCGAGCGGCAAGGTGAGCAAGAAGAACATGGCCGCAGGGAAGTACTGGGCCCTGTATCAAGACCACGTGTGCAGCGCTGCCCTGCGCGTGGCACGAGAGCTCTTCGCCCTACTGCCGATCAGGGTCGTGTTCGTTCACACGGTTGTACAAGGCGTGAATACCGCGACCGGACACGTGGAGGATGTGCCCATCGTTTCGGTGGCGTTCCCACGGGAGAGGTTCGGACAGCTGAACTTCGACGCGCTGGATGCTTCCGATGCCGTCACGGGATTCGGCGCGGCGATGAAGTTCAAGAAGACCACTGGATTCGAGAGGGTGGATGTGTTGGTTCCTGGTAACTGGGCGGAGAGGCGCTGAGTCGTCTATCTGCCAACCGGAGTGAGACAGGTCACTCCCCGACTTTGCGTGCGCAGCCCCGCCTCATTTCTACCAACTTCCAGCGCTCACGCTCCAATTCGTCCGAGATGGAGGACGGAACGAATACCCGCCCAGCTGGCCCCCCACCTCACCGCCCACCCTCCCCCACCATCTCCACCGCCTCCACCCAAGGGTCCCCCCCACCTCGATACACCGGCGACGTCAGCGTCAACTTCACCCCGACCGCCGGCACCGAGATCTCCAACCGCCTGCGACTGACGGACAACCCGAGTGACGCGAGCCACTTCATCGCCTCCGACGCGCGCATGAACATCGGCGCCGTGCCGTCCGATGTGGTGGCTCGATGTAGTCCCTTGTAGAGGATCACGCCCGTCACGCGTTGCTGAGCCGGATCGAGCCGGACGGCGAAAGGCTTGCCGGCATAAAACGCGCGAACGCCGTCGTCCGAGTGGGCCCACGCGGGGATTCTTGGCTTGCCCCACTTCGCGTTCAGCGCGTCGGCACTCATGCCGAGGACGACTTCGCCCATCCGCTCTCCGAGCACCAAGGTGTGCTCCACCACCTCGTTCGGTCGAAGGTAGGAGCTGGCAAAACGTAGGGACTCCGTCCACGAGATCCAGAAGCGTCGGGTGAGCTCATCGAGCGTGTCGAGGTGGCTCGTGAGCGAAGCGTGGAGCACGGTCCCCGTCTCGCGGATCCATGCCTTCAGCGGCGGCTCGGCCTGCCATTGAGCACCTCGAACAGCAGGGTCATCGCTCGCCAAGAGGGCCAAAAAGTCGTCGAACGTCTGGCCGAGCACCACAATCCCGCCCTCGGAACTGAAGGAGATCACCGGCGCCGTCTCGACATCGCCGGCCGACATGTCCAGGACGAGCACACCTCCGGACCAGTCGCCCGCAATGGGAACGAGACTCCGACCTGCCATGCGTACCAGGTCCGCCTCCTCATCCGGGAAGAGCGGCGTGATCGGCCCCTTTCGCACCAGTTGCCAGTCCGCAAAGAGGTCTTCCGTTTGGGCCAGGCGCTGAGCCAAGGCATGCAGGCGTTTCGGAAGCGGTGGGTTCAGGAGCTGGGTCACGGCGTGAGTGTACCGCCTTGCCTCGACCCTAGGTTAGGCCGCGGAGGGAAGGAGGTAGCGCACTCGACTTCAGCAGGAGGCGGCCGAGGGAGCGTGGAGGCGCTCCCGGTCGTAAAAGACGCAGATGTCCTCGAAGAGGGCTTCTGGGGCTTGTCGATGCTCGCCCGCACCCTCGCCACGAGCCTCGCGAGCCGCCGTCCCCCGCGAGCCGAGCGCGCCGAGCGCACGCCCCACCCGCCTCCGCGTGCTACCCTCGGCTCATGCCGCGGGCGCCCCGCTCAGCCACGTACGAGGATCTTCTCGCGGTCCCCGATCACCGGATTGCGGAGATCATCGAAGGCGTCCTTCACGCGCATCCACGGCCGGCGAGCCCGCAGGCCCGCGCTGCCTTCACTCTTGGAATCGACATTGGCGGGCCGTTCGACCGAGGCCGCGGTGGGCCCGGAGGATGGGTTGTCCTCGATAAGCCCGAGCTCCACCTCGGGAGCGACATCGTCGTGCCGGATCTGGCAGGGTGGCGGCGGGAACGTATGCCCGAGATGCCCGAGGCGGCCTACTTCACGCTGGCTC
Source organism: Polyangiaceae bacterium (assembly GCA_965225775.1). Classification (GTDB taxonomy): domain Bacteria; phylum Myxococcota_A; class Polyangia; order Polyangiales; family Polyangiaceae; genus JAAFHV01. Next base: position 5,070,027 of record OZ245328.1, read on the forward strand.
CCGATTGGGTTTGCGAAGTGCTCTCGCCGAGCACGAGCAAGCTCGATCGCGGGCCGAAGAGACGAATCTACGCGCGCGAGCACGTCTCGTTTCTCTGGCTAGTAGACCCCGGGGAAAGAACCCTCGAAGCCTTCCGCATCGAGGGCGATAGCTACCTGCTCATCGCAACGCACGAAGACCTCGACAAGGTGCGTGTGGCTCCTTTCGACGCCGTGGAGCTCGAGCTCGCGGCCTTGTGGTCGCGCTAGCGTTCATCCGCTCAATCTTCTCCGATCCCCGCTCTCCCCCTGTCACACGCGGCCTCCCCACTGCGTCGAACGGGGGAGCGTGCTTCCCTCGCGCGGTGCGAGGGCAACACGCCGGATCCAAGAGAAATCCCATGTCAGCCATTGATTCGGGCCGTGGCGCCCGCTCCCCTCGGGAGCTCCTCTCTGTCTTTGCCGAGCGCGTGAACACGCGCGATCTCGAGGCGCTTGTTTGGTTCTGCGACATGGCGTGGTTCCCTCGGCTCGTGAGCGGAGCGTCGTTGGGGTTCTTGGATTGGTACGAAGGATGGCTCGACGCGCAGCTCCTTCATGCACGTCGACGCACCCGCGGCGCGGACGTGTAGCGCCTCACGTGGTCGCCTCGGGGGTGGGCCACCCGCGCGCGAGGTGGTCGACACGTCCGAGCAAGGTCGGCAGGCGGAAGGGACCGTGCATGGTGCGAACGAGGTCCGCGACCGCGCCGACGTCGATGCCGCGTGCAGTCAGATAGAGGGGTTTTCGGCTCGAACCACGCAGCACCGAGGTCGCGAAGGTCGCGCCACGAAAGGCGGTCTTCGCGACCCCGACAATCGGAATGCGCCCCCCGAGGGCCTCGAAGAGCCGTGCCCCGAGACCTGGCGTTCCCTTTGCGTCGAGGTCCACGTAGCCGTCGACCACGACCATCCTGTACGGCGTGGTGACGCTCGCGAGCACCGCGAGCAGGCAGGGGAGCTCTCGCTCGTAGAACGCGCCCGGCCTGTACGGCGCCACGGTCTCGATATCGACGTATCGCTCCTCGCACGACGCCGCGTCGGACCACGCACTCGCAACGACGCACGCCGCCCGCGCGCCGTCGGGTGTTCGGTAGTCGACGTCGGCAAAGGCGACCGGAGCCGAAACCACGGAGAGTGTTTCTTCCCTATCGGACATCGTGGTGGTCAGCGGTCTCGAAGCCCATCGACCTCGAGACTACCTCTCCTCCGTCCCGCTGCGTGCATTGGCGCCAACGTCGACCGCCCCTCGGGCCCTACACACGAGGTGGCCGGCCACCGATCACCACGGGACCTCGCGATCCTTGCAGTGAGCCCACGTCCGGACGCGGTCTCCGTCGACGCAGAGGAGGTCCCGCTCGGCCTCCTCGCGCTCCCCCCAGAATGCGACACGCCCGTCTTCGTAGATGCGGACGGCGCCCTTGGCGTAGGGGACGAGCTGAGACGTCTCCGCGCTGGAGAGACTGAAGAGAGTATAGGGAGGTGTGGTCGGAAAACCGGCGCCGCCCGCGATGGCGACGTCCCCCGAAATCGCTTGGATCGGGAAGGGAACCTTCTTCCACATGATCGAGCGGCTATCGAACGACGCGTCGTTCACGTGCGCGACGAAGGCCTCGACGTGTCCAGTGTCACCGCGCGTGGCCGTGAGCCAGAACCCCTTGCTCGCGGGGAGGACGTGGGCGACGTGCTCGGGGACGGCGATCGTGTGTTTTTCGCTCGGGGATCCGAGGACGAAGCGGGTGAGCTGCGTCTCGTCCTGGTGCGTCTCGAGGCAGATTCCCCGCCCGTTCGCGAAGGCCGCCGGGGAGCACGGAGCGCCTTGTACGTCCGTGCACGTGGCCTTCGCGAGGGAGCACCGCGCGAAGCCGGAGGAGAAGCCGTCAGCGCCGTAGACGAGGACCTCGTCGCCCTCGCCCTGGACCCTTGGCTCGTGCGCCTCGACCGGCAGGGTGACGACGTGCTCGCCGGTGGTGACATCGTAGAGCTCGACCTTTCCACGGCGCCCGAGGGGAAGGTACCTCGTCCGGGCCGACGGTCCGTCGAAGGGCACCGCGAGCCCGGGCGCGCCGCCAGCGACGAGGTCGTACGAGCTCACGACGTTCTCGTGAACGACAGCGCTCGCGTTCTGGCTGCCCGCGCGGCTCCACGGGAGATCGAAGACCGTCGCGCCGTCCGAGACTCGCTCGATGTAGATACCGTTTCGGGCGAGGTAGACCCCGTCGGGGGAGAGGGTCGCACCGCACATGCGAGGACCTCGCGCGACCTCGCGTCCGTCGGGGGTCCTGCCGACGCAGTCGGAGAGCGCGCCCCCCTCGAGCCGGCTCACTCCGTTCGCGTGGGAGACCACGAACGTCGGGCCTTCTGCCGCGACGCGGAGGATGGGGGCAGGCGCCACGAGCGTCGTGGGCTTCGAGCCGGGAGCGAGCGCAAAGACCGTGAGCTTCTTGCCGCAGGCCACCACGGCGCGCCCCTCGCTCCGCGCGACGGGGCCCTTGCACGGGAGCTTCGTCACCGTCTTCTTGTGTGTCCCGATGTCCTCGTACGTGACCGTGCCACGCGCTTCGTCGATGGCGACGACGAACGATCCCTCGACGCCGAGCTCGGCCTCCTTCGCGCGAAACACCTCGGTCCCCGACGCCGTCTCGATCACGAGGGTGCGGTGTTGGCCGTCGTCCGGGTGCACGACGAGGTACTTTCCGTCGGCCGTCAGCATCGCGCTCCCGGAGCTCGTGTAGGCATAGGTGCGGAGTACACGGAACGTCGCGAGGTCGACGAGGACTTCCTGATCGTGTCCCGCCGAGGCGGGGTGACCCAAGACCCTCACGAGGGCGAGCGTGCCCTGAGGGTTCGGCACGGCGTAGAAGATCGTGCCCGCGAAGGAGAGCTTCTTTCGCTCGGTGAACGTCGTGGTGTCGAGGTCGACGAGGTCCTCCGCGACGATCCGGAGGAATCGTGTCCCTCCCGCGACGATCCGCACGTCGCCGGCGCGCAGCGGGAAGCGGCGCAGCCCGTGGAGCTCCTCCGTGGAGCGCGGGTCCGCCACGAACGCCTCCGCGCCGGTGAAAGCGACGAAGCTCCCATCCGGGAGGAAGGCGCTCCGCATGGGGATATCGTGCGCGCTCTTGGCGAACGTCGGGCCGGTCGGCTTCGGGCGCACCACCGCTCGGGGCTCGGGCTGGCTCGTGACCGGCGCCGAAGCGTGAGCCCTCGGCGCGGGTACGGGCGCGGTCGACTCGGGGGTACCGCACGACATAGCCAGGAGCGCGAGGGCGAGGGACGAGCCGAGCCGGGCTTTCATGCGCGGCAGGATCGCACGATACGTCCGCGAGGTTCACCGCGATTCGTGCGACCCGTCGAAGCGACCGAGTCCCACGCCGACGTCGAGCCCCGCGACGCGAGATCCCACGCGTCCCGCGCCACCTTACGCGGCCCCTCGGCTCCCGCGAAGGTTGTAGTACCTGCGTCGCGTCTCACCGCAGGTGCACGTCGCCTTGCCGGTAAGGACCTCTCCCTCGCCGAGACGCGACACCACGAACGACGGGTCGCCTTCGACGAGCCCGCACCCGCACTTCACCTTCGCGAAGTCGCGCTCGGCTTCCTCACGCGACACGACGACGACCGCCGACTGCGCCGACTCGCCGGCCTTCGGAGTGCTCCGAGCTCGACGCCGGCGCTCTTGGAGCCGCGTCAACGTGATGGAGCCGGCGACGAACACGACCACGAAGCCGAAGAACCCCCCGAAGACGTAGGCGAGCTCGCGGCTCGAGTGCTTCGGCGCGTTCGTGACGACGAGGCCCACGCTCGCATAAACCGCGTCGTTCGCCGTGTCGACGTTCCGGAGGTACGCGGGCACGTCCTTCGCGGACACGGCGCGGGCTTTGGTTCGGAGCTCGTAGACGAGACGCCCCTTCGAGCCCTCCGACGTGCCACGCGACGAGAACGAGAGGGTCGCACTTCCGACGTCGACGTCTTTGGGGAGGGCGAGCTTGTCTCCGGCCGCGTCGATGGAGATTTCGTGCCGCGCGAAGAAGGGATGGTCCACCGCGAGCGGGAGCGTACGGACCTTGGTGCGCGGCTTCGAGAGCGCGGGTGCGACGGCATACGGGAACACGTCCATGCGACCGTCACGGACGAAATGGGGGAGCGCATACCGCTCGACGGTGACCACGACGTTGGCGTCGCGGTCGTCGCGGAGCTCGAACGGGGCGGTCACCGTGACCTCTGCGTCGTCGGCTGCCCTGCGGTTCTGCGCGTCTTTCTCGAGGGCAGCGAGGGACCTTCGCGCGAGGTCGGCGCGCTTCGCGTTCGCGAAGCCACGTCGGTACGTCGTCTCGACGACGAGGGTGGCGGAGACGTGGTCGGCGCCGACGCGGAGGTCCTCCTTCACGGCATGAGCCGGCTCCTTCGCGTCGTCGAGGGGCATCCGTTCGAGGTCGGTCGTCTCTTTGGCCAGTACGAGGGCGAGCCCGTAGTCCGGCGCGACGAGGTCCTCGAGCCTCCCGCCTTCGTGGGCGATCGTCGCGTCGACGAAGCGCCTCTTTCCGTCGAGGTCGACGGCCACGCTCGCATGATCGAAGACGCCCCCCGACGGGAGCACTGCCTCCAAATCGTGGCCGTCCTCCGTGTCGACGAGCACCGGATGCGCCTGGAAGCCGAGCCCGCGGAGGAGCATCACGAGCAAGGTCGCCTTGTCTTTGCAGTCCCCGAACCTCTGCGTGACGACGGACTCGGGACCGTGGGGGCGCACCGTGTTCTCGCCGATCTCGATGCCGAGGTAGCGGATGTCGTCCTGCACGAAGCGGATCGCCGCGAGCGCGCGCGCGTTCGCCGACGGGAGCTTCGAGAGCTCTTCGATCTTCGCGGCGACGGCGCCCTTGGGGGCCTCGTCGATCGGAAAGAGCGACCTCGCCCACGCGACGACCTCGGCCCAGGAGGTGTAGGTCGTGACCTCGACCTGAGGGATCGTGTCGAACGCCCCGGGCACGGAGTCCTCGAAGGTCGCCGCGGGCGCCGGGGTGCGCCGGAACACGTGCTCGTGCTGACGACCGAGCACCTTCTCGACGTGCGCGACCTCGGCGCCGAAGGCCTTATGAGCGAACGGTCGCCCCTCCGGGACGAGAAAACGCCGCTGAACGACCGCCGCGTGGCTCGAGAACGCGACGGGGAACGTGCGGGAGTAGTGCCCGCCGTACACCGGATTTTCCCCGGTCTTCGTGTACTCGACCTCGAGGGTATCCCCGACCCGCACGTCCTTGAGGACGAAGAGGACACGGACACGACCGTCGTAGATGCGGTTCTCGGCGTTGCTCTCGACGAAGAACTCGCGGACGTCGGCGTCCGCGAGGACGTCCCGGGGCTTCCCGTCGCGCGTGATGCGGATGGCATGGACCTCGAGCTTTTCGTTCTGCGGGTCGATCTCGATCGCGACCTCGGACCAGTCGCGGACGCCCTCGGTCGTGCGAAGGGAGACCACCCGCCGGGTGTAGTGCGCTTCGTGCTCGGCGAGACGCACCTGATCGTCCACGAGCGAGAAGGCGAAGGCGGCGCTGCCCGTCGTCTCCTTGGGGACCTCGCCGGGCTCGACGCGGACGATCCAGTCGGGTGCGGGCGAGACCGTGTGGGACTTCTTCGTCGGCGCGAGGGCGCTCGCCGTCGCGGCGGAGGCCGGACACGCCTGCGCCCCCACGGCACCTACGGCGAGGGCGAGCACGAGACTGCGAAGAACTGTGTTCGGCCGTTTCACGAGCGCCCCCGGAGGCGCAGCAAGGTGCCGTGAAAGACGCTCACCGTAAAGGACTTCGCACGGTCGATCGCGAGGTCCCTCCTCTGTCACGCCGGAGACGACAGCCCCACCTTGACCACGCAGGCGCAGATCAAGGCGGAGATCGAAGGCATCCTGGACACCACGGCCTCCGGTCCGACCGGCACCAACGACTCGATGCCCGAAGACCAAGACGTTCCATTGGACGAGCGGAAGAAGCTCGGTGAGTGGCTCACCTGCGGCGCTCATTGAGACTATCGAGGTCGCGGGATAGCGCGGCTCACCCCATTAGGGCGCCGCGACCTCGCGAGCGGATCCCGGTGGGTCGGTCGCCCTCGCCTCCCCGCCCCCCTCAATAAAACCCCTCCCGCCGCGCATACCTCGCTGCTCGCTCCCGGTCGTACGTCTCCGCGTCGAAGTCCTCTCCGTGGATCGCCTTCAGGATGGCCCCATTCGTGGCGAGCGCGGCGCGGTCGAGGTGGCGTGAAGGGTCCCAGAGCGCCGAGCGGAGGAACGCCTTCGAGCATTGCGTGTAGGCCTCTTCGATGTCGACAATCATGCCGAGCTTCGGGACCTTGCCCTCGACCTCGCACGGGGCGAGCAGCGTCTCGTCGGTGGTGAGCGTGGCGCGGCCGTTCACGCGGAAGGTGTCTCCGATGCCGGGGAGAAAGAAGAGCAGCCCCACCCGCGGCCGCTGGAGCACGTTCCTCAAGGTGTCGGCAATGCGATTGCCGGGGCGCTCGGGCACGAGCAACGTCACGTCGTCGAGGATTTTCACGAAGCCCGGCGGATCGCCGCGCGGGCTCACGTCGCAGCGGCCCTCGGCGTCGGTCGTGGCCACGCACACGAACGGCGAGAGCTCGATGAAGGGTCGCGTGAGCGGGTTCAATCGGTCCGACAACTTGGCAAGCACGAGCTTCGTAGGCTCGCCAATGAGGCCCACGAGCGCCTCCTCCGTGTCGATCGTGCGGGACGTGAGCCGATGCGCCATGAGGGCCAGTATCGCGCGGGCGGGAGGAGGCGCAAGGCGTGCCTTTCGTGCGAGACGCAGGCAACCTCTCCTCGTCGCAGATCATTCCCCCAAGACGCCTCGCGCGGAAGGCGATTCCAGCAGCGTCGGCCTTCAAGACGCGCACGGCACCTCCCCGCGCCACCTCTCGAGCTCGCGCTCGACCTACGGCGTCGGCTCACCGAGGTGGTCGAGCTGACGCCTCCGCTCCCCGGCCCGTAAGGCCCGCCCGGCCGCGTTCCGCCACGTTGCAGGACCCCGTAAGGCCCGCCCGTCACGCTCGCGCCATCCTCCGCGCAGCTTGCGCCGGCGTTCCCCGCTCCGTAAGGCCCGCCCGGCGGTCTGTCGCCTTCGCCCTGGCACGCTCACAACCGCGCTCCGCGCTCCGTAAGGCCCATCCGGAATGCTTCGCGCCGTTGCCCGGCACTCCGTAAGGCCCGTCCGGCAGAGCTCGCGCCTTCGCCCGCCGCTCCGTAAGGCCCGTCCGGCAGAGCTCGCGCCTTCGCCCGCCGCTCCGTAAGGCCCGTCCGGCAGAGCTCGCGCCTTCGCCCGCCGCTCCGTAAGGCCCGTCCGGCAGAGCTCGCGCCTTCGCCCGGCGCTCCGTAAGGCCCGTCCGGCAGAGCTCGCGCCTTCGCCCGGCGCTCCATAAGGCCCGTCCGGCAGAGCTCGCGCCTTCGCCCGGCGCTCCGTAAGGCCCGTCCGGCAGAGCTCGCGCCACCGGCTCTCCGCGCCTCGCGCCGTTCGGATGCGCGTGCTCTCGCGCTCGGCACGCACGTAACCGTTCGAGACTCTTGGGAAAGCAAAAGAGGCGACGTTCTTCGAGGAAAAATGTCGAACGAACGCGCAACGAATCTCGAGGCGCGGCCGAGGGAGGGCCATCGGGTCCGCGGATGGGCCCGGAACAGAAAGGCCGCTCATCATGAAGACCACGAACCTCGCTCCCTCCACCAAGACCGCCAAGAAGAACAAGGCGGTCCCGCTCCCCCAACCCACCAGCATGCCCGAGCTCTCGCGCATCACCGTGCAGAGCCTGGTCGTCAAAGCCACGACCGAAGACCTCGTGGCCAACATGCGTCTCCGCGTCCCCGCGGTGACCGAAAAGACCGAGATCGAGATCGCCAAACAGCCCATCAAAGATCCTCGCCTGGGCATGGGCGTCGCGATCTACTGCCGCGAAGCGGTGGGCGTCGCTTGTGTGGTCGAAAAGCACCGCGACCCCTCGAAGGACTATGCCCCCTCCTTCGGCCCGCATCAGAAGCGCCTCGGCGGCGATGTCGGTCCCACCATCGTGTACCTGGTGGACGAGCTGCGCGTCTGCGAGAACATGCTCGCCCAAACCTCCAGCGCCGACTCCGAAGACCTGGTGAGCCGTTGCATCGCCGCCCTGGTCGAGCTGCGCACCGCCGGTGAAGTCGTGGTCGACGACGGCATCGAAGACGAAAAAGACGTCCTCATGCGCGGCCTTCGCAAGAAGCACGCGTCCCACCCCAAGACCCACGCGGCCATTGCCAATGCTTTGGCCAGCTACGTGACCGCCGCGCGAAGCCTCTCGGCCGACCTGGCCGAGCTCGAAGGCTTCGACATGACCCTCATCGACCGCGCCCAAGCCATGGCCGACACCCTCATGGGCCGCCCCGCTATTGGCACCGACATGCGCTCGGTCCGCCAGCGCCGCAACCGCATCGCCGCGCTCCTTCAGGTGCTCGTGAACCGCACCCGCAAGCTCGGCCGCTTCGTCTTCCGTCAGCACCCCGAGGTCGTCCGCGAGATGGCCAGCACCTTCCACCGCAATCGCCGCATCGCCGAGCGTGGCCAACAAGCCGCCGACGACACGGACGACGACGACCTCACGGACGACACCTCACAAGACCCGACCGACGACACCTCGCCCGAGGACGAAACCGAGGAGACCACGCCGCCCAAGCCCGCCTGACCTCACGCCAGAACAATCGCGTGCCCCCACGCGCCCCGCCCGACCCCCGCTGCCTCAAGGCAATGGGGGTCGTGGTGTTTTTGGGGCTGGGGGCTCGCGCAAGAGCGTGCTCGACGAGGGCGCGCCGGGGGAGCGGGCGGGCGGGCGTGGGTCGCTCATCGCCGCGCGACCGCGCGCTGCCCTACTCGCACTTGCCGGTTTGGAGGAACGAGTCCTCCATGCAGGTCTTCCCGTTCAACGTGCATGTTGCATAGATGTACGTCGCCCCGTTTCGTTCCTCGGTCTTCGTGGCGATCGTGCCGCCCTTGGACGCGCAGTACGAGTAACCGTTGCCGCACTGGCCTCGGTAGAACGCCCATTCTTCGCAGCTCGTGCCGTCGGGGAAGCGGCACACCGATGCACAGCTCGACGCCGAAGCGTCCGCGCAACCGCCCGAGAGGTCGCTGATGTACCCGAGCGAAGCGCAGTACTCCGAGGCCGGGCTCCCGGGCCCGACGTTTCCGCGCTCGTCGTCGCTCGCGACGGGGCTCTTGGTCGCCGCATCTCCCCCGCAGCCCGAAGCGAGGGCGCCCACGAGGAGCGCGCCGCAGGTGATCCCGCGAACGTACATAGTGCTCACGAGTCTACTCGCAGCGGCAGCTCGATGCGAACGCCTGCTCGTCGCACGAGGTGCCAGAGGGGAGCGTGCAGCGCGCGTACGACGCCGTCCAGCCGCCCCTGTCCTCGACGACGTTCGCCACGGTGCCGCCGCTCCGCGCGCAGAACGACTGCGTCTGCCCGCACTCTCCGCGGAAGAAGGCCCACTCTTCACAGCGCGCGCCGTCGCCCAGGATGCAGGTCGAGCCGTCGAGGCGGTAGCCCATCGACGTGCAGTACACCGACGCCGGGTTCGCGCCCGACAGAGCCTCGCTCGACGGGCTCGCCGGGAGCGCCGTGCACCCGGAGACGGGGCCTTGCGTGACGGGCTGGCCCGTCGAGCCCGAGGGAGCGATCTCCGCGGCGCAGCCCGCGAGCCCCACGACGATCGACACGATGCCCACGGCCGAGATCTTCTTCATGACGGATACTCCAAGTTGAGGTCGTGAAGCGCCTCTCGTGCGCCTCGCTCCCCTGACACGGGGCCTCGTCGTCCGTCCCACGCCGAGGTGTCGAAAAGGAACGACGCAGGCCCTAAGTGATGGATAACTCGCCAGTTTGTCGGCAAAAAAAAAAGGGGCCGACCACGGCCCAGGCGTTTCGCGTAGTTGAAAAGGACGCTTCGCCTCGCATGACCAGCCTCGAGGACGAAGTCATCCCAGGAGGCGAGAGAGGGTGACGTCCAGGCGGCTCTGGGCGAGCCGGAGGACGCTCGCGATCGACGAGGGAGAGAGGCGCTTTTCGTCGCGAAGAAGAGCCTCGGTGGCCTCGAGAACGGCCGTGCGTGCCTCGGCCACGCGCCGAGCGATCGTGGATCGAGGCGTTTTGTAGAGGACCGAGAGCTGGTCCATGGTGAGCCCCTCGATGTAGTGGAGACGCAAGATCGTGCGCCCGTTCGCGTCGAGGCCGGCGAGCACACGACGGAACGCGTCTTGGAAGAGCGCTTGGGTGTGCTCTTTGACGTACGCGAGCTCGGGATCGCCCGAGAAGGTCGCGTCGTCTCCGAGGCTCTCGGTCTTCGGTCCCGAGGCGCGAACGTGGTTCAGGGCCGTGCGCGACGCCACCACGCGGAGCCACCCTCCGAGCGGGCCCTTCCCCGAGTACTCGAGGATCTTGGGCGATTTCCCCTCGGCGCCGAGCACGAGGGCCTCGCGCACCTTCTGGACGATCTCGTCGACCGTGTGTTTTCCAGCGCGCACCCTCACGACGTAGTCGGGGACGTGGGAGAGGTAGCGCTCTTCGAAGACCGAGAGCGCGGCGCGATCGTGGGACGCGACGGCGAACGCGAGGAAAAGATCGGCCACGTGCACGGTCACGAGCGCGGCTTGGGAGCCCACGTGACGCGCGAGGTGCGCGATGAACGCCTCGGTCGGGACCGTCAGGTCGGGCCACGCACGACGGGCCCCGGTCTCGAGGCGCACGAGCTCGTGCTCGGGCGCATCGAAAGACGCGACGGCGCGAAATACGGCGGCGAGCGTTGCCTCTCCCACACCGGCAACTATAGTGCTGTCGCGTGGATTGTCCGTCCGAAACCCGCCTCCAGGCCTTCGTCGAAGGGGCGCTGGCCGAGGCGGAGGTCGCGGATCTCGCGGTCCACCTCGATGCATGTGCCGAGTGCCGAGCGCTCGTGGCGCTCTCTCTCCCCGTGCCCCTCGACGACGGCGAGGCCTCGGGAAAGGTCGGTCGCTACGTGCTTCGTCGTGCGCTCGGCCAGGGGGCCATGGGCGTCGTCTACGAGGCCGTCGACCCCGACCTTCAGCGTGTGGTCGCGCTCAAGGTGCTCCATTCCCGCGAAGAGCGCGAGCAAGAGAGGCTGATCGCGGAGGCGAGGGCGATGGCGCTCTTGTCTCACCCGAACGTCGTCACCGTGCACGACGTGGGCCGCACAGGGGGCCGCGCCTTCGTCGTGATGGAGCTCGTGGAAGGCGTCTCGCTGCGTGCGTACCTCGCCCAACAGGAGCGGCCGCTCCCCGCGCTCGTCGCGCGTTTCGCTGAGGCCGGCCAGGGCCTGCTGGCGGCGCACCGGGCGGGCCTCGTTCATCGCGACTTCAAGCCCGAGAACGTGCTCGTCGCATCCGACGGGCACGCCGTCGTGGGCGACTTCGGGCTCGCCATGTCCGCCGCGACCGAAGCGCGTGAGGTCGCCGGGTCGAGGGCGTTCATGGCGCCCGAGCAGCGCGCCGGGGGTGTGGTCGACGCGCGCGCGGATCAGTATGCCTTCGGGGTCGCGCTCCGTGAGGCGCTGGGCTCTCGCGGCGACGTGCCGCGCTCGCTCTCGCGTGTGGTCGATCGTGCGACCGCGGAGCAACCAGGGGCGCGTTATCCCTCGATGGCCGAGCTCCTGCGCGATCTCACGGGTGGGCAAGCGTCCTCCGGCGGGGGCCGCCTCGTGTGGGCCATCGCTCTCGGTGTAGCCGCGCTCGGCGGCGTGGGCGTCGCGACGGTGAGCTACGGGAAGCGTGGGCCAGAGGCCGAGGCCTGCCGCGTGCTCGGTGCAGAGATGGACGCGGCGTGGAGCGCCGAAGCCGCGAAGCGCGTGCACGCGGCCTACGTCGCGACGCAGAGCCCGCTCGGTGAGCCTACGTGGTCGCGCACGTCGTCGGTCCTCGATGCGTACGGCACCGCGTGGAGGGGCTCGCACGGGCGGGTGTGCGAGCGCCGAGGTGACGCGCAGTTCTCTGGTAAAATCCAGTGTTTGCGCGCGAGGGTGGAGGTCGTGCGGGCTGTGTCGGCGCGTCTCGAACGAGCCGACGCGGCGATGCTCGAGCAGGTCCCGTCGATGCTCCGCCTCCTCGAGGGAACGGAGTCCTGCGAGGACGGGCGCACCATCGCCGACGGGCCGCCGGAGCCTCCTCGCGAGAGGTCGGTCGCGGTCGGAGCGGCGCGCGCCAAGATCGCGGTGGCCGCGGCGACGATCGCCGCCGGAAAGTACAAGGACGGCCTCACGATCGCCGAGGGCGCCACCGCCGAGGCCGACGCGGCGGCTTATCTGCCTGCGGTGGCCGACGCGTACCTCTGGCTCGGGAACGCCCACGGGAGGCTCGGGCACGTGGCCGACGCCGAGCGTGCGTTCGAGCGAGCGGCCTCTTCGGCGAGCGCGGGGCGTTCGTTGCCTACGGCCGTTCGGGCCTGGATCGGGCTCATGCACTTCGTGGGGTACGAAGGCAAACGGTACGACGACGGCGCCCGTTACGCCGAGTACGCGCGCGTCGCCCTCGAGGGGCTCCCCTCGGCTTACGACCTCGAGCTCGAACGCCTCACGTGGTCGCGTGCCATGCTGCTCGATCGCAAACGGTACGACGAGGCGCTCTCGATCTCGCAGAAGGAGCTCGCGCTCGCCGAGCTTCGGTTCGGGGTGTCGCATCGGTCCACGGCTGCGGCGCTCGACGGCCTGTCGGGCGTGCTCTCCGGGCAGTGCAAGGCGCGCTCGGCCGAGGTGCCTCAAGCGCGGGCGTGCGCGATCCTCGAGAAGGAAGACGGCTCGCCCCATCCGCAGCTCGCGCTCTGCGAGGGAAATCATGCGGCGCTGCTCGCTCAGCGCGGCGACCACGAAGCGAGCCTCGCGATGAAGCGGCGGGTGCTCGCCATGTTCGAGGTGCTCCCGGGGCACCCGAACCACGTCGCCATGACGCGGCGAAACGTGGTCCGCTCCCTCCTCGAGCTCGGTCGGCTGGCCGAGGCCGCGCGGGAGCTCGATGTGGCGGCGCAGACCTCAACCCCGTCAGACGAGATCGCGCTCCTGGGCCTCCGAGGGGACCTCGCGCGCCGCCGTGGTGATCCTTCTTCGGCCGTGGCGGAGCACGCTCGTGTGGTCGAGCGCACGAACGGGCTCGAGCCATCACGTCGCATCGAGCCGAGGCTCGCGCTCGCGGTCTCGGAGCTCGAGGGAAAGAGGTTCGCCGACGCCACGACGCACGCCGAGCTCGCCCTCGCCGACGCGCGCGCGGCCTACGGAGACACCTCGTGCCGCGCAGCCGAGCCCTCTCGCGTCCTTGCCGACGCGCTGATCGACTCCGGTCGAGGCCTCGCGGCGCTCGCGCACGCCGAACACGCCCTCGCGATGCTCGAAGCGGTCGAGCCCGATCCGTTGGCCACGGCGCGCGCCAAGCTGGCGGTCGCGCGTGCGCTCGGAGACGCCGAACGTGCCCGCGCGCTTCGCCTGGCGCGTGAGGCCCGCGAGGTCGCCGAGAAGGAGGGACGCGACCCGTCCCTCGTGGCGCGCGCGGACGCGTGGCTCGCGAAGAATCCATGAAGCGCGCCCAAAAGTGCGCGAGTGGGATGTGCGGGACGACTCTTGCCGTCCGCGAGCACCCCCAGACCGAGCGGAGCCTTCCTTGGCGGCGCGGGGCAGATCGCGGCGAGCCGCCTCGAGCCCGCGCGCAGATCGCGAAGTGTTGCCTCGCGAACGGAGAGGTAGACGCACGCGACAAAAGTCGCCGACCTGTCGATTGAGGCCTTCCCCGATCACCTTGTCATTGAAGGCTCTTCGGGCCTTCGCAAGAAGCACGCGTCCCACCCCAAGACCCATGCGGCCATTGCCAATGCTTTGGCCAGCTACGTGACCGCCGCGCGAAGCCTCTCGGCCGACCTGGCCGAGCTCGAAGGCTTCGACATGACCCTCATCGACCGCGCCCAAGCCATGGCCGACACCCTGATGGGCCGCCCCACTATCGGCACCGATATGCGCTCGGTCCGCCAGCGCCGCAACCGCATCGCCGCGCTCCTTCAGGTGCTCGTGAACCGCACCCGCAAGCTCGGCCGCTTCGTCTTCCGTCAGCACCCCGAGGTCGTCCGCGAGATGGCCAGCACCTTCCACCGCAATCGCCGCATCGCCGAACGTGGCCAACAAGCCGCCGACGACACGGACGACGACGACCTCACCGACGACACCTCACAAGACCCGACCGACGACACTTCGCCCGAGGACGAAACCGAGGAGACCACGCCGCCCAAGCCCGCCTGACCTCACGCCAGAACAATCGCGTGACCCCACGCGCCCCGCCCGACCCCCGTTGCCTCACGGCAATGGGGGTCGTGGTGTTTTTGGCACTCCACATCAAAACCCTGGTCCCCTTCGGAGCAGCTCACCAGGAGCACCTCGAGCGCGGCGCAATCCCGTTGCCGCGCTCGACCGAGCGACCCCCAAGCCCAGAGTAATGCCCTGTCACGCCTCGACGCGCAGCACGAACAAGTCGTCCATCGTGGCGAGCGCGACGTGCAGGCTATCCGGGGCGAAGGCGATGGCCTGGACGGCGCGGCGGCGGGTATCCAGTCGCTCGACGAGGCGCAGGGCGGGCAGGTCCCATAACTCGAGACCTCGGCCGTGCCGGGTCACGCGGTCGACGAGCAGCCAGCGTCCGTCGGGTGAGCAAGCACCCCGCGGCCAGCCGAGGGCCTGGCCGAGCGAATGGGCCCGGCCGCCGAGGCAATCCCACACGAACATCTCATGACCGCTGAGGACGTCCCGCTCGGGGCCGTGCGCGTCGAGACTGGCGGCATGGAGAATCGGCGCGGCGTCGTGCCAGGCGATCAGGTTCAGTGGGTCGCGGTCGCGCGGAGCCTTCCACGCGGCGAGCAGTTGCCCGTCCCAGCGCCAGCGTGACCAGCTCCTGGCTGTCACGAGCAGCGGTCCGTCGCCGAGGTCGTAAAGGCCGGTGACGGGACCGCAGGGCTCCGCGAGCGCGTCGCGCAGGGGCTCTAGCGACCACGGCGTGGACTCGGCGAGCGACCAGTCGGCGAACCGGCGCGGCGCGGCGCCTCGGGGCTCGGTGAGTACGACCGTCCGGCCGTCGGTGGCAATCTGCTGGTCGAAGCGCCCACTCGAGAAGACGTGCTCGCCCACGAGCTCACCGCCGCGGCTCGTGTAGAGGCGAGCGCCGCGCGGGTGCTCGTGCAGCGCAATCAGGCCGTCACCAGCCGGCGAGGCGGCCATGCCCATCAGTCGCGCGCCGCCACACGTCGCGCGAAAGTGCAGCGAGGGGCCTTCGGTGGCGACGAGCAAGTGGGCTGCGTCGTACTGCGCGCGCACCAGGCAGCGCGGGTAACCGTCGTGCCACCACACGCGCTGGGCCTGGCCGTGCAGCGTGTCGATGTGGCGTACGAGAGTCAGGCGCGCGCCCGCGCCGAATACTGCAATCCGCTGGGAGGCCACGAAGGGTAACCTATGGCTCGTCGCGGGCGATGGTCACGTAAAAGCAGCCGGGGGCGTCGTCTTTGTCCGGGCCTACCGGGGTGCGTGATCGTAGCGCTCGAGGCCGGCGCCCCGCTCCCTCAGGTGCCGGCGTCCGAGTTTGGCAGCCGACCGAATTGAGCGGATTGGCGCTCTAGCAGTCCGTTGAAAAACTCCCGTCGTGCGTCCGCCGCCGCATCCGCAAGGGCTTCGTTGCGATCCTCCGGTGCGTGCTCACCTACAAAAGTAGGCTCCGCGCGCTCCTCGGATCGACGCCTCGCCCTTACGGCGCGGACGACGGACGCACTCGGTCCCTTTTTCAACGGGCTGCTAGGTTCGGTACGCCATCCGGTCCCCCTCGGACGAGGCCCCCGACTCCGCCTCGCTCCCCTGGCTTGCAGGCTCTGCCCGATCGCAAGCCGCACGACGAGCGCTCGACCTCCGCCGAGAACCCACACGTCAACCTAACTGCGTCGATCACGAGCGCTGTCCCCTTTTTGCAGTGTCATAGAGTCACCCTGCTCGCGTTCTCTGTTGCGAACGAACCGACGACACCGCAACATGACGGTCTGCAATGGAGCCCCCCGTCGATCTTCAACTCCTCGTCGTCTTCTCAGCTGTCGCCGAGCAATCGAGCTTCTCGAAGGCGGCCGCGAAGCTCGGAGTCGCCAAGGGCACGGTGAGCCGATCCATCGCGCAGCTCGAGCAGCTCCTCGGCGTCGAGCTCCTGCACCGAACGACCCACCACGTCTCACTGTCGACGGCGGGGGCCGCGCTCTACGAGCGCACGAACGGGCACCTCACCGCGCTTCGCTCCGCGGTCGTCGAGCTGCCCGAGCGGGAAGAAGCGCCCTCGGGGCTCTTGCGGATGGCGGCCGCACCGGACTTCGGAGCCATCGTGCTGCCATCGGTGATCTCCGCATTCTCACGCCGCTTCCCCAGCGTGAGGTTCGACGTCCGGCTGAGCGGGCAACAGGTCGACCTCGTCAAGGACGGCTACGACCTCGCCATTCGTCCGGTCACCGGGCCGCTCAAGGACTCGACGCTGACGGCGCGCCGCATTGGCAAGGGCTCGGCCGCCTTCTATGCGGCCCCCTCCTACGTGGCGCGCCGAGGTCGACCGAAGCAACTCGGAGACGAACGACACACGTGGGTCATGCACCGCGCGGCTTCGCGCCTCTTCAAGACCGACCCTGCGTCCGTGCAATTTCTCGTGGACGACTTCCTCCTCGCACGAGACCTGATCCGCGACGGCGTCGGGGTCGGCGTCCTGCCGAACTTCGTGGCTCACGCGTACCTGCGTGAAGGCCTTTTGGAAGAGGTTCCCGTCAGCGGAGCCGCGGTGATGGGAGGCGAGCTCATGATGCTCTACCCGTCGAGCGGGCAGACTTCCAAGAAGGTCACCGCCTTTCGAGACTTCCTCGTCGAGTCGCTCCGCTCCGGACTATGACCCCGAGCCGTCCATCGCGACCGCTCGCCCCACCGCCTCGTCAGAGCTGAATCATAGGCGCGTGCGTGGGGGCTCACTTCTTCTGCGCAGCGCGCACGAAGGCGAGAACCTGATTGGATTGTTCGTCCGTAAGGTCCGACTTTTTACCCATTCGCTTCATGATCTCCGGCCATTTTTCGTCCGGTATGGTGGCGATATCGGGATAGCCGTGGCAGCCGTTGCACTTCGCCACGTAGAGCTCGCGCCCGCCGTTCAAGGCCGCCGCGTTCACCCCGGGTCGTTCCTGCGCGGCGCGCTCGGCCTGCGCCGGCGTGATGGCAGGGGGAGGCCCATCCACGGTCTTCGGGAATCCGCACGCGACGACCAGCGCGGATCCGACGATCGCCAAAAGCCCTGCGCGAACGTTAAAAACAGGAGTCTTGCGGCCGTGTCCACCAGCGATTCTGAACCGAGCATTCGCCATTTCGTCCTCCGAGGTAGCTGACGCGTCTCACTGACGCTCGAATGGGAGTACACGGAGCGACGAATCCACGCCGGAACCAAAAGCCGAACACGGAGTTTCGTTCGCAGAACACCCATTGGCCCTCTCGGAAGCCGAAGGGTACGAGCTCTCGGAGCCGACCGGAAGACTGTCCGGGTCCGGTCGGTGTTTCCCAACTGCAACACCATGTTGGAACGAACGCACCTGCCACGTTCGAGGAAACGACGCCATGGTGGTGTTCAGGAGAACCCGACATGGCCAACACGACGACCGAACACCTCACCACGAACGCCATCGAACCGACCGCGGGCAAGGGCCTGCGCGTGGGCCTCTGGATCGCTCAAGGCTTGCTGGCGGCGACCTTCCTTGCTGCCGGCCTCATGAAGGTCAGCGCGCCCGTCGAGCAGCTGCAGGCCTCGATGCCCTGGGTCAGCGGCGCGCTGGGTCCCGCTGTGCGCTTCATCGGCAGCGTCGAGATCCTGGGCGCGCTCGGATTGATCCTTCCCGCCGCGACCCGAATCAAGCCCTCGCTCACGCCGCTCGCCGCGGCAGGACTCACCACGGTCATGGTGCTGGCATCGCTCACGCACCTGGTTCGCGGGGAAGGTCCGGTGGTTCCGATGACCCTGGTGCTCGGCGCGATGGCGGCGTTCGTGGCCTGGGGCCGCACGCGCAAGGCGCCGATTGCGCCGCGTACCTGAACCTTCGTCTTTGCTTCTGTTCGCCCCCCACTCCCGAAAAACCTCTCGGAGGAGCCAGCCCATGCGTCGTGTCTTCCACGCCTCGCTCGCCATTGCCACAATCGTCGCCAGCGTGTCCGCCATCGCTTGCCAAAAGGGAACCGAGGGACAAGCGACCGGCGCGTCCTGCCCAACGGCCTCCACGCTGACGTACTCGAACTTCGGCCAGCCCTTCATGGACAAGTACTGTCTCTCCTGTCACGCCGGAGACGACAGCCCCACCTTGACCACGCAGGCGCAGATCAAGGCGGAGATCAAAGGCATCCTGGACACCACGGCGTCCGGTCCGACCGGCACCAACGACTCGATGCCCGAAGACCAGGACGTTCCTCTGGACGAGCGTAAGAAGCTCGGAGAATGGCTCGCCTGCGGCGCTCCTTGAGCGGCGCCTGGCCGAGCGCCTCGCCACCTCGTCGCGATGGAAACCGCTAAATTTAGCGCTCCGACCTTGTCCGCCCCTCAGTTCGCTTCGTCTCGGGCACGGGCCAATACCAGACCCGCACGAGCGAGGCTTCCGACCGAGACGGGTCCCCGCACATCCGAGTCGAGCGGGAGGCTGGCTGGCGTCCGGTCCTGTGCCGTATACCTCGTCTCACGATGACCTTCGCGCCACTCAATTCCCTGAACGCCTTCCTGGCCGTCGCCCGGCAGCTCAGCTACGCGGCAGCCGCGCGTGAGCTCGGCGTGACCGCCTCGGCGCTCAGTCAATCGGTGCGACAGCTCGAAGAGAGAATCGGCGTGACGTTGCTCACGCGCACCTCGCGGAGCGTCGCCCTGACGGACGCCGGACACCGCCTTCTCGCCGAGGCCGGGCCGGGAATCGAACAGGCGCTCGAAGCGCTCAAGCACGTCAAGGCCGAACGCGGCGTGGTCATGGGCAGGGTACGGCTGACCGTGCCGAGCGCGGCGGTGACGCTGGTCCTCGCGGATCTCATTCCGCGTTTCGTCGCCAAGTACCCGAAGGTCGAGGTGGAGGCGCACGTCGACGACCGCCTCGTCGACTCGGTAGCCGGCGAATTCGACGCTGGAATCCGCCTCATCGAAGCGATCGATCGCGACATGGTGCACGTGCGCCTGACGGCCGCCACCCGGGTCGTCGTGGTCGGAGCGCCCTCCTATCTCGAGCGAAAGGGCGTGCCCCAAAAGCCGGAAGACCTGCTGCTCCACGACTGCATTTGCATTCGGCGGAGCTCGGCCGGAGAGTCCTGGCCCTGGGAGCTCGTACGAGGAAGAAGGACGTGGCGAGTGCCCGTGCACGGGCCCGTGACCACCAACGACCCGGAGCTGATGCGCGCGGTGGCGGTCGCGGGGACGGGGTTGCTCTACGCGCTCGAAGACCGGGTCCGCGACGACCTGCAATCGGGCCGCCTGCGTGTCGTCCTGGAGCCTTACGCGCCCGCGGTTCCGGGGCTCTACCTCTATTACCCGAATCGCTCTCAGGTATCACCGCCCCTCAAGGCCTTCGTCGAAATGGCACGGAGCCTGGCCAAGGGATAGGTATGAATTACTAAACGGGCCATTCGAATCACTTAGCTTTCCTGATGCCGTCCCACGCCTAGAATTTCGTCCGTGGCGACGAGGATGGCATCGACATGAACAAGCGAACATTGGGAAAGAGTGGGCTCGAGGTCTCCGCTCTCGGCTTTGGCTGCATGGGAATCAGCTTCGCCTACGGCGAGCCGATGGACCGCGCGGAGGGCATCGCGCTCGTGCGCGCGGCCTTCGAGAGCGGCGTCACGTTCTTCGACACGGCAGAAGCCTATGGCCCCTTCGCGAACGAAGAGCTGCTCGGCGAGGCGCTGGCGCCAATCCGCGACCAGGTGGTGATCGCGACCAAGTTCGGGTTCGAGGATGGCGACGCGAAGAAGGGAATGAACAGCCGGCCGGACAGGATTCGTCAGGTGGCCGAAGCGGCGCTCCTGCGGCTGCGCACCGACCGCATCGACCTTTTCTACCAGCACCGCGTGGACCCGAAGGTGCCGATGGAAGACGTGGCCGGCACCGTCCGCGACCTGATTCATGAAGGAAAGGTGAAACACTTCGGTCTCTCCGAGGCCGGCGTGGAGTCGATTCGCCGTGCGCACGCGGTCCAGCCGGTGGCCGCCCTCCAGAGCGAGTACTCGCTTTGGTGGCGTGAACCGGAGAAGCAGCTCCTGCCCACGTGCGAGGAGCTCGGCATCGGATTCGTACCGTTCAGTCCGCTCGGAAAGGGCTTTTTGACGGGCAAGATCGACGCGAGCACGACCTTCGGAAAGGACGACTTCCGCAACATCGTCCCGCGCTTCAGCGAGGATGCACGACGCGCCAATCAAGGGCTCGTCGACCGGCTGACCAGCATCGCGGAGGACAAGAAGGTGACGCCGGCGCAGGTCGCGCTCGCGTGGCTGCTCGCGCAGAAGCCGTGGATCGTCCCCATCCCGGGCACGACCAAGCTGCATCGGTTGAAGGAGAACAACGCCGCCGCGGACGTCGAGCTGAGCACGGACGACCTGCGTCGAATCGGCGAGGCGCTCGCGCAGATCGAGATCGTCGGCGACCGCTACCCCGCACACCTCGCCTCGCGCGTGGGAAAGTGAGCACCGTGCATGGCTATC
Source organism: Polyangiaceae bacterium (assembly GCA_965225775.1). Classification (GTDB taxonomy): domain Bacteria; phylum Myxococcota_A; class Polyangia; order Polyangiales; family Polyangiaceae; genus JAAFHV01. Next base: position 5,090,816 of record OZ245328.1, read on the forward strand.
CGTGAAGATGCCCGACGAAACCACGAGCAGCTCTTCCCGAATCACCAATCGACGCTCAAAAAGACGGATCCCGAGCTGGTCGAGATCTTCGACAACTGGGCCTTCGGAGACGTGCTGACGGATCGGACGCTCGACCCACGCACACGGCTGATCGTACAGCTCGCGGCGCTCGTCGGGTGTCAGGCGATCCGGGAGTTCGGCGTGATGGTGGGAGGCGCGCTGAACGTCGGTGTCTCGCCGATCGAGATCAAGGAGGTGGTCTACCAGGCCGTCCCCTACGTCGGAATGGGCAAGGCCTTCGACTTCCTCCACGTCACCAACGAGGTCTTTTCGAGTCGAGGCATCGAGCTGCCGTTGCCAGGGCAATCGACCACGAATCAGGGGACTCGCTTCGACGAGGGCATCGCGGTTCAGAAGAAGATCTTCGGCGACACGATCGACGAGATGCGCGCGAACGCGCCGAAGGACCAGGTGCACATCCAGGACTTTTTGGCGGCCAACTGTTTCGGCGACTACTACACGCGGTCGGGTCTGACGCTCGAGGTGCGGGAGCTCGTCACCTTCGCGATCCTCGCGTCGCTCGGCGGGTGCGAGCCGCAGCTCGCCGGGCACGTCGCCGGCAATGTCGCGCTCGGCAACGACCGGCGCGTGCTCGTCGGCACGCTCACGCACCTGCTCCCCTTCATCGGCTATCCCCGTACGCTGAACGCGCTACGCGTCGTCGACGAAGGAACACGCCCCTGACCGAGGGTCCGATTCTGGGCGCCAGAGGACGACTCGACCATCGACCCCCAGCGGGCTTCGCACGTGGGGTGGAGGACAGAGTCCTCCGATGACAAGTATGGCCAAATCAGCGGCTTGATCGACGAGCATGACCGCTGATTCAGAGCCACCGTACCGCGTCCGATGCGCGAACCCGGGGGGCTTGCCGACGCTCACTCGTCTTCGTCGCTCGGCCACTCCTCTTCCATCTCGGGAAACATCGGCGCGGCGTCCCACTCGAGCCCCTCTGCGAGATGCCCGAAGAGCCCGCTCTTGGCGGCCTTCACCTCCACGAGCACGGCGCACTTCGTCCGCCCCTTGCGCGCGAAGCGCAGGCCTTGAGCCGGATTCTGCGCCTTCACTTTCCCGCTCTCGACCTCGAGCAGCGTGACGCTGGCGAGGATCTTGGCTGCGTCTTCGGCCTCTGGCTCGTCCGTGAAGAGCTTCTTGGCGGCGCTCGAAACCTTGTGCCCAGCTTCTTCCGCAGCATCGAGCGACTCGAACATCATGGCGGCGATGGCCGTGCGGAAGAGTGGAATTCCCGTCTCGTCTTCGTGCGCGATGGTGATGCGCAGCTTGGCGGAGGAAGGAGACGCCTGGACGACGTGCACGCGGTGGGTTGCGCTCATGGAGAGAGCATACGCAAACCGGGCTCTGCTCTTCCTCCAAATCTCGATTCCAGCCGCGCTGCCGCGCCTCCGTCTAGAGCGCCGATCCGCTCAATAGCCGAGGATTTTCGACGAGTTGCGAGCCGTGCGAGGCGCGACGACGAGTCCTACTGCTGCTAGAGGCGAGGAGGAGCAACGAAGCAAATCGGCGGAAAGCCGACCGAATTAGGCGGATTGGCGCTCTAAGATGCCCCCAATGGGCGCGTTCTTCGGCAATGTTCAGGTTCAAGGGAATGCAGGGCTCGTGGGGGCCATCGTGGATGCCATCCGCGAAGGAGCCGCGGACTTCGACGAGGTGACCGATCCGAGCCTCGCCGATCGCACCGTGCTGGTGCTGCCTCCGGATGCGGGCGGGTTCATCGCCGTTTACGACGAAGCGAGCGAGTCCCAAGACGCGGCGCTCGACGAGCTCGCCGCCAAGGTCTCGCATGCTGCGGCAGGGCACGCGTTCAGCGTGTTGGTGCACGATAGCGACGTGCTCCGGCTCGGCCTCTTTCGGTCGGGCGAGCGCCGGGACACGTACGACTCGTTCCCCGGCTATTTCGGCGACGGGCCGCCTCGCAAGAAGAAGAGCAAGAAGGCCAAGACGGACAAGACGGACAAGACGGACAAGACGGACGCGACTCCGGAGGCCACGAACCGGGCGGACGTGTGGCAGGCCTTGCTCGCCCCTCCGCACACGCGCGAAGAGCTCGCCGCCGCGTTCGCCGCCGAGGATCTCTTCGCCGAGGCGACGCTCCATCGCCTCGCGGAGCTTGTCGGGTGCGACGCGGACCGCGTAGGCACGGGCTACCGATACGCCACCAACGACGGCACGGCGTTGCCCGAGGGCACCGTGAAGCTCCACCTCCGCGGGAAAGTGCGCCCGGCCTACGAGACCACGAGCGACGGCCCGCCGAGGTTCGAGGTGCACATGCCCTACGGAGAGGTCCGACACGCACTCGCCGTGGGCGACGAGCTTCGCCTTCCCTTCGCTGCGAAGAACGTCGGTGGCGCTTCACGAGGGCTCCTCCTCACGGTGTGGGGCGATGCGCTCGCGAAGGGGCTGGTCGCCGTCGAACGATTGGAGGTGGTCTTCGGCAACGTCCTCGCGGGGGCCAAACACACGATGCACGTACCCGAATCCCGCACGGCGGTAGACGGCGAGCGCCTCCTCGTGGTCGAGCTCCCCGAAGCCGAGCTGGTCGCCGGCAGCGCCATGCCCGCCTTCGCGCCGGGGCTCGACATTCACCGCGCCATGGACGCGTGGCAGCGAGCGATGGTCCACGTGAACGTGGTGGGTCGGGTCCAATCGCCCGGAGAGGGCGCGCTCCTGTGTGGGCTCGTCCCCAAGGAGAACCGCGAGGGCGCGTGGGCCGGAAGCTACACGCTCGCTGTCGATCCGCCCTTCGAGAAACCGCTCCGCGCGGTGCTCGAGGCCGACATGCCGGGCGGGAGCTCGCACCTGCTGCGGCCCCTGGCCGGAACCCGCTACCTCTCGGCGCTGCTCGCGATCGATGCGCCGCGTGCGGAGGCCGTGGCGTTCGCGAGGGAGGCGCTCGTGCTCCTCCGCGACGCGTTCGGCGAAGGCGGCGAGGTGACGACCGCGATCTTTCGCGCCGAGCCGGGCGCGCGGCCGAAGAGCGGCAAGGGCAAGGCGAAGACGCTCCTCTTCGGGAAGCGCCTCGAGGGGCTCGTCGACGCGATGGTGAACGAGAGCCAGATCGAGGTGACCGTGCACGACGGTCCCGCGTTCGATCCGGAGACGGGCCCGCGGCCCGCCGCCTTCGGGCTCTCCTTCGGCACCACGGTGCTTCCCAATCACGAAAAGACGCGTTTGCCCACGCTCTCGCTCTACCTCGACACCGAAGCCACATCGGTCCCGCTCGAGCATAGGGCGAAGGTCGTCGAAGCGCTCCGCGCCGGGCTCGTCGCCATCCTCGATCGCGCCATGGCCGACAAGGGGGTGCAGGCGTCGCTCTTTCGTGTCGGCGCGCCCACGTCGATGGGAGCGACCGCGTACGAGAGCGCGCTCCATCAGCCACACGACATCGGAACGCAGCGCGCCTTCGTCACGCGGTACCTTCGCGTCCCGGGGAACGACACGACCTGGCTAGGGCCTTCGCTCGTGGCGCACCTCGGTGAGCGAGAGAGAGAGGCGCTCGCGCGTCTGGGCGACGTGACCCCCTGCGGAGACGGCATGCGCATCATTCTCGGCGACCGCGCCCGTTTCGCGGAGCTCGAGCAGGCGCTCGCGTCCCTCTTGCCGACGTTCGAGGATGCGCACGCACTCGCCCGCAGCCTTCTCTGAATCTCCACGTGTGAGACGAGGTCTCGAGCGTGCCTATCGACTCGGCGGACGCCCCGAGAGCTCCTATGGCGGACCGCCCTGGAAGACATGCATGCATGCATCCTGCACGCAGGAGTATCCCGCCTGGCACGCGCCGTTTTGGCAACGCTCCACGCAGATGCGCCTCGGGGCCCCGCACGGGTCGTTCGATTGTGCGCAACGACGATTGGCCCCGCACTCGCCATCGTTCAGGCACTCGTGACAGACGCACATGCGACGGGAGTGCTCGGCGTTCGGGCCGGGATCGGTGCCGTAGCAGATTTGGCCTACGACGACCTCCGCGTGGACACACGTAGAGGGCAGAGTGTCCTTGCACCCCTCGACCGAGGCCGGTCCTTGCTTCGGCAGGTGCATCCGCGGCGCCCGCTCTTCGCGCGGGGGGGTCGACGCGCAGGCGGCCACGAGCGCGGCGACCACCGCGAGAAACCCGAGCGACGAACCGCTTCGCATCGTGAGTCGAGCCCGCTCTGCCATGGCCGGGGACTTACCACGCCGACGCGACCAGATGAGCGTCGATCACGACGGCGAGCGGCGTCGACCCCACTCGCCCGGCCTGTTTCGGGCGTGTCCTCCGCACGACGAGCCAGCCCGCGCCGCGCCCATCACCGAACCTTGCAGAGGCGCACATTTCCGTGCGACAGAGCGACGGATGCCCCGTCTTCCGGGTTGGAGAGGTCCCATGAACGTTTCTCGGCCGTCGCTCACGTTTCCCCTTCTCGCGCTCGTCGCGGGACTCACCGCCACGCAAGTCGGTTGTGGCGGAACGAACGCCGCCGGGGTGGTTCAGCCCAAGGCCACCACGGCCAGTGAGGCGCTCGGCGAAGACTCCCCGGCCAAGTGCCGCGCGGTCTCGGCGCAGGCCACGCCGCTCGTGGTGGATTGGAAGTCGTCCGAGCGCGTCGACCTCGAAGCGGCCATGAAAGACGGCGTGGTCGTCGTCAAGTACGATTGCCAGAAGCTCTCCATCGTCAAGGGATGCAAGCGCCGCGGGGCCTACGCCTTCGCGTCGGTCCAGCGCAAAGAAGAGACCTTGCAGCTCGCCTCGTCGGACGAGGTCCAGGCCAACGTCCCGCTCGGGCTGGTCACGTTCGGCGGCGCCATGAAGCGCGGCTCCACCATCGACATCGGCCTCGTGCTCGTGGGCAAGAAGAGCGCGGCCATCGGCGAGGTGGTCCGGTCGGATCTGGAGGGCTCGTGCGAGGGCGCGACCCACGTCGTGCGCGGCGCGAGCGTCGGGGCGTTCTCGGTCGGTACCGGGCAGCGCGGCGCCGTGCGCGCCGTCGCGGACCTCTTCGGCAAGTCGGTCCAAGGCGCCAGCGAATCTTCCCGCGCGTCGCTGAACCGCGACGGCGACATCGAAGCGTGCCGCACCTCCAAGTCGGACGCGACGAGCCCGCCCGACCAGTGCCAATCGCCGGTGCGCCTCGAGCTCGAAGCCATCACGGACAAGGCGCAGGCGAAGGCCGATGCCTCCGCCAATGCCGGCCCCGCCCCGGTCGCCCGCGCGAGCGACCCCTGCCCCGCGGGCGCCTCGTTCCAGGGCGGAAAGTGCGCCACCTCGACGGCCAAAGGGTACGTGTGCAAGGCCGACGCTCTGGCCGAGTGCAAAGCCCAATGCGAAGCCGGAAACGCCGTGAGCTGCTACCGCGAGGCGCTCGCCGTCGACTTCACCACGCGATTGATGGACGGCAAGCTCGAGACCGGCGACCCGGCCCGCGCCGAGTCGCTCTACTCCAAGGCCTGCGCCCAAGACTATTTGCCAGCGTGCTACATGAAGGGACGCACGGGGCTCGTCTACAAGACGGACGGCGCGGGCAAGATCGTACCCCCGGGCGTGCCGCGCAATCCTTCGATGACGGTGGAGACCTGGACCCGCACCTGCGAGCGCGGCGATGGTCAATCGTGCGAGGCGCTGGCACTCCTCTATGCGCGAGGCACCTACGTCGAAGCGTCCGAGGCCCGCGCCACCGAGCTCTACACCCGGGCGTGCGACCTCGGCGAGCCCGCCTCGTGCGGAGGCGCGAGCAGCCGCCTCTTCAAGAAAGCCGACCCCGCTTCGGTCAAGAAGGGCCTCGCGCTCCTAGACGCTTCGTGCGCAGCAGGCGACGACTACAATTGCCGTGACCTCGCGCTGCATTACCTGAAGGGAGACGTAGCTCCCCGCGACGAAGCGCGCGGTCTCGAGATCTCCGAGCTCCGTTGCAAGCGACGAGGAGCTGGCTGCGCCGATCTCGGCGACGCGTACGCCAAGGGCGAGCTCGGCCTCAAGAAGGACACCACCAAGGCCCGTCAGCTCTTCGCGCGTGCCTGCGAGCCGAACGACGGATCACGGGAGACGGCCTGCGAGCGCGCCGCCGATGCGTTCGAGGACCCGAAGCTCGGCGCCCCCGACCTCACCAAGGCTACGGCTTATCGAAGGTCCGCGTGCGCCGCCTCCGACAACGCGTGCGCCAAGTACGCCGAGGCCCTGACCTCCGGCCGCGGGACGAAGAAAGACGTGCAAGAGGGCCTCGCCGTCGCCGAGCGCGCGTGCAAAGCGAACGCGGCGTACGCCTGCCTGACGTACGCCACGCTGCTCGCCAAACACGACCCCAAGAAGGCCCGACCGTACCTCGAGGCGCGCTGCAAGGACGGCAGCCTTCAAGAGTGCGACGTGCTCAAGAAGATGCGCTGACCGACGGCCAGGCCCGCCACCGACGATTCTTTTTTTCGTTCCGCCCCGAGATCGTCAGCGCAGCTTCGAGGCGAGCCCCACCAGCAGGACATCCAGGCCGAGCTCGAATTCGTGCTCGGCGCTAGCTGCGTCGAGCGCCGCGGCCGCCTCGCGCAGCGACGGAAACGCGATGGGATCGAGATCGCCGTACGCGGGCGCCGGGCGCTCGTCCTCGCGCGCCGACGCGACCGACGAAAGCGTATGACCGACCACGAACGTGACCAACACCTGGAACGCGCACACGGCGACATCCACCGAGAATCCTGCGCTGCGCAGCACGGTCAGACCTGCTTCCACATGCCGAAGCGACGATTGCGTGACCGCAGGCCGCGTCGCGAACACCGAGAGCGCGTTCGGATGCGCGACCAGCGCCGCGCGGAACGCTCGCGCATACGCGCGCACGGTGTGGCGCCAGTCGCGGCCGGGTCTCGGGACCACGACCTCGCCCAAAATCGCCTCGTGAACGCCATCGAGGAGGTCGGCCTTGCTCGGGACGTACCGATAGAGAGACATCGCCTCGACGCCGAGCTCCTGGCCGAGCCTCCGCATGCTCAGCGCCTCCAGACCCTCGAGGTCGACCACTTCGACGGCGGCTTGGAGCACGAGGTCTCGCGTCAGGCGGTCGCGACTCCGGCGGGTGCGGTTCATGGGGGTGTACCTCTCGACAGCATGGACTTACACCGTAAGCTTACACCGTAAGTCCAATGTGGATCACCGACCGCGCCCCCCCGCACCCCGTTCTGCCGAGCACCACCACCACCTGGCTCGCGCACTGGACGGAGAGACTTGCCGTGCCCCGGAATTTCTGGGCCGAGCGCCAGGAGAATCGCGCGATCGGGGACCGATTGGCGGAGGCCCTGGCGGGGTGGGGCTACGACGTCCACTTCCAGGGCCCTTTTCGCAACGTCGTCGCGCTTCCCCACGCGCGACGTGACGAGCCGCGGGTCCTCGTCGGCGCTCATTACGACTCGGTCCCGCGCAGCCCGGGCGCGGACGACAACGCGAGCGGCGTCGCCGTGCTCCTCGCCACGGCACGTGCGCTCGCGCGCAGCGAAGTCCCCGTAGGCTTCGTCGCCTTCAATGCCGAAGAGAACGGGCTGCTCGGCAGTCAGGACTTCGTCGAGCGCGGTCTCCACGAGCTTCGCATCCGTCCTCGAGTGGCCCACGTGCTCGAGATGGTCGGGTTCCGCTCACGCACACGAGGATCGCAGCGCCTTCCTTTTCCGTGGCCCAGCCGGCGCTTCGACACCGCAGACTTTCTCGCGATCATCGGCAACCCCGAAGGCCGACGCGCGCTCGATGGCATCATGCGTTCGGAGGCCTCCCCGAGGCCACGCTGCGTGAGCCTCTCCCAATGGGTGCCCATGGACTCGCTCATCCCCGACCTGCGGCGAAGCGATCACTTCCCGTTCTGGACGAAGCGCATCCCCGCCCTCCTCTGGACCGACACCGCCGAGCTGCGCAATCCGAACTACCACCGCACGAGCGACACCCCCGACACCCTCGACTACGCCTTCATGGCAGAGGTGGCGAACCTGCTCGTCACCTCACTCGGAGCCATGTCCCGAGACGCGGGAGCCTGATCCACCCGATCGCGGGCGGCCACCTCCACCACGTTCCCCCCGCGGGAATGCGCCGTCCTCGAAGCCCGGAAACCTCGTGTGTGTCGGACGGAAGCCCGAGATCCACGGGCGAGCGCCGTCCGGGTGCCGGTGTCGCACGTCTCCCGAGCAAGTGCAGGTGCCGTCGAGGTTTTCGGCCGGGAAGCCCCGGCGGATGGGCAACCGAGAGAAGGACCGGGATCGTGGCAAATCCGCGAGTACCGGCTTCAGTCCCGTGCGCCCCCAGTCGTTCCAGGTTCGGATGCGCCTCACGACACGCTTCACGATCCTCGTACTCGGCCTCCTTTCCCTCATCGCCCTCGTCGCCGTCGTCGGAGTGCGCGGCTTGCAAAGCTTCGACCACGAGCTTCGGACCGCGGTCCACGGAGACGCGCAGCGCCTGCTCCACGTGACGCACACGCGGCGCCTGTTCCGCTCGATGCTCGTCCTGGAACGCGACTACCTCCTCGATGCGGACAAGCGCGCCGGCACGAAGACCAAGATCGCGCAGACCCGGAAAGAGCTTCGTGAGCACCTCGAAGCGTACTCCGCGATCGCACTCGAAGCCGATAAGACCGCCGTAACGAACCTGCGTGGCGCCGCCGACCGCTGGATCCAATTGGACGACGACGTGCTCGCCCTTGCCGACCGAGGCGCGCTCGAAGCGGCCTCGTCCAAGGCGGCCGAGCACACGAAAGATCCGGTCTCCTGGGAGACGACCATCGGTGGGCTCGTCAGCCTGAGCGAGAAGCGCTTCGACGAACGCGTTCGGTCGTCGGAGGCCGTGTACGCACGCACACGCGGCGTGCTCCTCGGCGCCTCCGGCGTCGCGATGCTGTTCGCGGTCGTCTTCGGAGCCTGGATTTTCCGCGGGATCGCCAAGAACATGCGCGACATCGTCGAGGCGAACCAAACCCTCGAAGCGAAGGTGAAGGAACGAACCGAGAGCCTCGCGAAGAAAGAAGCCGACCTCCGGAGCATCTTCGACGGGACCGGCGACGGCCTGTTCGCCATCGACCTCTCGGGTCGGATCGTGGGCGAGGTCTCGAAGGCCGCCCGGACCTGGTTCGGCGCCGTCCCCCCCTCGAACAGCGCCTCCGAGTACCTCTATGGGCGCGACGGACGGCGCTGCGCGATGTTCGCGAGCGGGCTCGAGCAAATCGCCGACGGTATGCTTCCGCTCGATCTCTTGCTCCAGCAAATGCCGCCCATGCTCGAGACCAAGGGGAAGAAGTACGCCATCGCGTACCGCCCGATGGAAGAGGAGGGGGCGCTCACCAAGATCCTCATCGTGCTCAGTGACGTGACCGAGCGAATCCAAGCGGAGCTCGCCGCCAGTGGCGCGCGTGAGACGCAGACGCTCATCACCTCGGCCATCCAAGATCCGCGCGGCTTCCCGACCTACGTCAAGGAGATCCTCGGGCTCTACGCGCGCATTTCGACCACGACCGACCTCGACGCGCTGAAGCGCGACCTCCATACGCTGAAGGGCAACGCTCACCTGCTCGGACTCGTCCGCGCGGCCGAGGCCTGCCACCACATCGAAACCCAGCTCGCCGAAGACGGTGTCGTCCCCACGGGCGAGATCGCAGCCCTCCGCAGCCTCGTCGAAGGACCACTCGGAGAGGTCGAAGGGTTCTTGTCGGATAGGCAAGGAGGTGTCTTCCTCACCACCGAGCAGCACCAGCTGCTCCTCGACAAGCTCAAGATCGGCGCTCCCCACGCCATGATTCGCGCCATGGTCGAGGCCTGGCAGCTCGAGCCTGCACGCCGCCGACTCGAGCGCCTCGCGGCACAAGTCGAGCGCGTCGCCACGACCCAAGGCAAACGCATCAACGTCGCGATCGACGACGGGAACGTCTTGCTGCCCCCCGGCGTCTACGACGACTTCTGGTCGTCGCTCGTGCACATCGTGCGCAATGCCGCGTATCACGGGATCGAAGAGGAGGACGAGCGGTGCGCGGCCGGAAAGGCGGCCGAGGGAACGATTCAGCTCAGCGCTCGCTGGCGAGAGAACCGGCATTTCGTCGTCGAGATCCGCGACGACGGCAAGGGAATCGATTTCGCTCGTCTACGTGAGAAGCTCCAGGAGCAAGACGCGACCGAGAACGACCTCATCGACCGAATCCTGCTCGGCAAAGTCTCGAGCGTGGACGAAGCCAACGAATTGGCCGGGCGCGGGGTCGGCGTTTCGGCGGCGAGGGCCGAGTGCGAGCGCCTCGCGGGTCGACTCCAGGTCGACACGAAGCTCGGCAACGGAACGACGTTCCGCTTCTCGATGCCCGCCCCGCCGAAGGCCAACAACTGACAGCCGTCTTCGGAGTCCGGAGCGACGCCAGAGATTCCGAAGCCGTCTCCTCGACGGGGTCGTCCAGCCGAAGGCGGGCACGATCCCGAGCTCGAGACGGCCTCGTGCCGCCGATCAGACCTGGGCGGCGCCGCCGTCGGCGAACACTTCCCCGCCCGTCATGTAGCCGCTGTCGTCCGACGCGAGGAACAATGCAATGCCGGCAACCTCCGCGGGATCGGCGGTGCGTCCGATGGGGATCTGACTCGTGAGCGCGTCGAACAACGTATCGTCGTGTGCGGTGGCGCTGGGCGTCGACGAGGAGCCCGTCGACAGCAGGTTCACGAGGCCGGGCGTCACAGTGGCTCCTGGCGATAGCACGTTGACGCGAATGCCCGTCCCTTTCAGATCGAGCGCCCAGCAGCGAGCGAAGCTGCGGAGCGCGGCCTTCGTCGCGCTGTAGACACTGAGCGCGGCAGCCCCCATCGAACCGGCCGTCGAACCGTTCAGGATGATCGAACCGCCCGCGCGCAGGAGCGGAAGCGCCTTCTGCACGGTGAACAGCACGCCCTTCACGTTGACGTCGAACGTCCGATCGAACGACTCCTCGGTGATGCTGCCGAGCGGCGCGGCGGAGCCGAAACCTGCATTGGCGAACACGACGTCGAGGTGCCCCTTCTCGGCACGGATCGTCTCGATGATGCGGTCCAGCTCGTCGAGCTTCGCCACGTCGCCTTGGAGCGCGCGCACCCCGGGGCCGATCTCCGCCACGGCCCCGTCGAGCTCGGCCTGCCTCCGCCCGGTGATGAAGACGAACGCGCCCTCCTCCACGAAGCGCCGGGCCGTCGCGAGGCCGATACCGCTATTTCCGCCGGTGATGAGAACCACTTTTCCTGCAAGCCTGTCCATTCGAGCTCCTTGGTGAGCGAGTGCAGGCGCAACATGCGTCCGAGCTTTTCTTTTTGCTAGTATGCACCTTTTGGTAAGTACCCGAGGAGTACGTCGATGGCGCAGAAGCCGAGTCCCTTTTCGTGCGGCCTGGAGGCCGCTCTGGCCGTGCTGGGTGGGAAGTGGAAACCGCTGGTCCTCTATCATCTGGCCAAGGGCACGCTCCGCTACGGGGAGCTCCACCGGGCCGTGGGTGGCGCCACGCACAAGGTGCTGATCCAGCAATTGAAGGAGCTCGAGGCCGATCGCATCGTCAAGCGCATCGACCACGGCGAGATTCCGCCGCGCGTCGACTACTCGCTCACGAAGTTCGGGCAGACGCTCGCGCAGGCGCTTGCGCCGCTCTGCCAATGGGGGACCGATCACATGCGCGAGGTCGAGCGTTTGTCGGCAAGACGCGAGGCGAAGTCGGCCTGATCTCGTCCTGCCCCCGATGGTCCCTCGCGCGCCTCACCGCAGAAACGAATCGCACGGTAGCGGGACGAGCGGCGTACCGATCTGGACAGTCCACAACTTCAATCAATCACAAGAGAGCAAGGCGCCCACGGCGCCAGCGTGCGATAGGCCCCTGCTCGTGCTAATCCCAAGGGTCGGCGCGCAACGCCTTGACAGGTCCGTCCATCGAAGCTTTACTCCTCGTAGGCCGGCCGCTCCGGCCTCACCCCGCTCGACCGTCCCCCCACGGTCCACGCGCGGGGCGAAGAGGGATGACCTCGGAGCCGGGTTTTTCGTCTCTTCGCCACGGTCGCCAGCAGGGGGGTGCAGGGCTCGTGGCCGTTGGAGACGATCATGCCCAGCCATCTCAAGCAGCTCGTACGCGCCCGCATGGCCAAGACCGGCGAGAGCTACCAGCAGGCGTTGCGCCACGTCCGTGCCCAGGAAGAGCGCACCCCTTCCGTGCCCACACGCTCGCCGGCGCAAGAGAGAGTCATTCGGTCACGGACGGTGGCCGATACGGCGTTTTCAATCGCCGTGGTTCGTGCAGAGGAGGGAGACCTGCCCGAAGGCGAGCGCCTCTTCACCGACCCGTACGCGACGGTCTTCGCGGCAGCCGGGACCGATGCCGCCGAGAACACGCAGCGCTTCCTCGACTTGCCGTTCTTCCGTGACGGCGTCCGACTCCGAACCAAGTTCCTCGACGAGTGCGTGCGCGAGGGACTTATGGTCGGATTGGATCAGGTCGTTTTGCTCGGCGCAGGCTTCGACGCCCGTGGACTTCGGATGACCGAGATGGAGACACGCCGCGCCACGGTCTTCGAGGTGGACACCCCGGAGCAATTGGCGCGCAAGCGACGCGCGCTCGCGGCGGCCGGAATACGGCTGCCCGAGCGCATCGTGCACGTCCCGTTCGACTTCGACACTCCCGACTTCGACGTGGAGCTCGGAGGCGCGCTCGAAATGGCAGGCTTCCGCGCGGGCGCCGGTGCGATGTTCGTGTGGGAGGGCGTCATCGGCTACATCGACGACGCCGCCATCGAGCAAAGCCTGCGCTTCATGGCGAGCGCAGGCGGCCCGCGTAGTCGGGTGGCGTTCACCTTCGCCGACGAGTCGTACCTCGGCATGGAACCCTTGGCGCCGCGGACGAAGCGCTGCGGCTTCACCACGTTCGAGTCGGTCGCCGGTGACGAGCTCTGGCGCAGGTACCTGCCGGGCGAGCCCCACCCCACCGCTTGGGTGACGAAGGTGGGCCTCGCCACCGTGTAGGGTCGCGCCCTCGCGTCCGCGTTCAATCGACGGTCAATCGAGGGCGACGCTCGGATTCTCGCCTACTGAATTCAGGTCGAGGCTCGCCCCTCGAGCGCGAAGAGACGGGCCTCACGGACGCGTTGGGCGAACCCCACGATGGCCACCAAGTCTCGAGTGGCGGTGACCCGCTGGGGGAGCAGGGGACACTTGACGAGCTCGCCTTCGCTGCCGTCCAGCGGTCGACGAAACAAGAGGCTCCGCTCTCCCTTCCCACACAAGACGAAGAGGTCGCGCTCGGTCAGCACCGCGGACCTGAGGGTGTCGAAGCCCGCGAACCCGCCCACGTCCCGCTTGGCGACCAGCAAAGGCTCCGCATTGGGCTCCGAGGCAAAATTCGGGCGATGGACGTGCACGACCGTCGAGTAGGGCCGGGTCACCACGGAGCCGTTCGGTGCCACGAAGAGGATTTCACCGGCGCCCCCAGGCACCTTCTCGACCTCGAGTCGCCCGGTCGCCGTGTCCCAGCGCATCACCGTGGCGACGTCTTCCGTGGTGTCGTGCTGGTTCGTGTAGACGAAGGAACCGTCTCCGCTGAACGCAAGGCCATTGGAGCCGAAGAGGATATCGTTGCTCCTGGCCGACCAGACCCGCGACCCGTCGAGCCGGTGCATACGCACCTCGTGGATCCGCCGTCCGACCGGCTCACCCGGTCCCACGTCGACGAGCATCGCCACCAGGTCTCCTTTGCAGGCGACGGCGCATAGGGAGATATCGTCGCCCTCCTCCACGTCGATCCGTCGCGTCTGCCCGTCGGCTTCGACGATGCACACCCCTCGCGGGAAATAGGGGACGAGGATGCGTTCTCCGACCACGAGAGAGGAGCTCGGGGGCAAGGTCGCGACCACGACCTCCGGCTTGTCGGCCTCGAGCCTCACGAGCTGAGAGCCCTCGTCCGACGGAGGCCGCAGGACGTAGAGCGCGGCACCGGACGCATCGAACATCGCGGCCGCGCAGGGAAACTTCGCAGGAAAGCCACCGACGAGGTCCGACTTGTCCAGGGACTTGCGCGCGCCCGCAGGTTTCGACCCTTTGCTCGCCTTTGCCGCCGTCTCTTTCTTCATGCCGCCGTCTACCTCCGAGCCGTCGAGTTTTCACGAGGGACGTACGGGACCGAACCGGCGGATCTTCCTCGAGATTGGGCGCGCGCCAACCCGTGCAGACGAGACGAGACGAGACGAGACGAGACGAGACGAGACGAGACGAGACGAGACGAGACGAGACGAGACGAGCCCGGACAATCGGGGCACGGACGCAAGGCACTCGAGGAGAAGGGACGACGGTGACTGACGCGTCGGCGTCCCCTCTCCGGAGCCAGGGGAGCGATGGCTCGGGAAACGCTCGCTCCCGAAGCCTGGCTTCACCCCATCGAACGAACGTGCTCGGCCAGCTTGTCCAGGGTTTGGTACCCGAGCTCGACCGCGCCGAAGCCGATGCCAGCGGCACGCTGCTCTTTGGTCGGATGGAGCTGACGCATGGTCACCACGGTCTTCTTGTCGATCTGCTCCTCGAAGGTGATGGTCACGTGAAAACGACCCGGGTCGTCGTCTTTGTCGGAGCCGTGATCGAACACCAAGAGCGAGGGGCTCTCGATCGTGAGAAATACGATGCGATTGTCCCAGACCTTGCCGTCCGGTGCAGTCATATCGAACCGCAGGCGACCGCCGACGCGAAAATCCGCCTCTTTCAGGGTCGTGGTGAAGCCTCGCGGGCCGAACCACTTGGCGAAGTGCGCCTCCTCCGTCCACGCGCGAAACACCAGCTCACGCGGGGCATCGAACACACGCGACAACACGATTTCCCGGTCGAGAGCCCATGCGCGGCTATCGGATTTTCCTTCTGCCATGATCGTTCTCTTTCTTCGAGCCTCGCGCTCCGACGGTCTCTTTCGACTGCAATTCGCGTAGGTAGTCGTTCAATCGATCGAAGCGATCTTCCCAGGCGCGCCTCGTGTGCTCGGCCCATGCGGTGACCTGCTCGATGGCCTCCGGTCGCAAGCGACACGGCCTGCGCTGCGCCTCGCGCCCGCGCGAGATGAGCCCCGCGTCCTCCAGCACCCGCAGATGCCGCGAGATCGCGGGAAGGCTCATGTCGAACGGAGCGGCCAGCTCGAGCACAGTGGCCTCGCCCGAGGCCAACCGCTCGACGATCGCCCGCCGAGTCGGATCCCCGAGCGCAGAAAAGACGACGTCAATCGATTGTGCAGGCACGTGCGGTCTCCTGGTCGGGTGCGCCCTTTATTTAACCTTCACGTTAAGTACGCGCACACGGCCGCGCTGTCAAGCCCGCCTGGCCGGCCCGGCGTGAGCGAAGGCTACCGCCCCATGAAGTCCGCCTTCTCCAGCAAGACTCCCTCTTTGCGCAAGATCGCGTAGGCGAGCGTCGTATGGAAAAAGAAGTTCGGCAGCGCGAATTCGAGCAGAAAGCGGTCCCCTCGATAGGTCTTCGGGCCGCCGCGCGCGGGCAGCTCCACGGAGCGCTCGAGGCTCGCCTCGAGCGCCGCCGGATCCAGCGACTGCAAATAGGCCACCACGGAGTCGATGCTCGCGTAGAGCTCGGCATAGCGGGTCGCGCTCGGCGCCGAAGCTACACTCGGCGCGCCCTGGAAAGCTCCGAGCACGCGATCGAGCGCGAGCCGAGCCCCTTCGCTCGCCCAGTGCACCTGCGCGGCGAGATCTTGCATGCCCTCGGCGAGGGCGCTGGTGAGCGCCGTGCCGTGCGACTCTCCTTTGCGGAGCACCTCCTTCAATTGGACGAGCCCACGAACGAACACACCGACCGAAACATCGAAAGCCTGCATCATGCGCGAAGGCGTACGCGAAGCAGGGCGACGAGTATTGAACATACGCGACGCGCACGGATAGGCTCGGCCCGTCCATGCGCATCGCCTCCGCCCCCCTCCCGAAGCACACGCTGCCGCCACCGCGCGGTATTTTGAGTGCGCCCCGGGCCGACGGCCTACTCGAGGCACGCCGCTTCGTCCCTTCGGCAGCGCTCGCCCCCTACGTGCATCACTATTGGTGGATTCATTGGTGCTTGCGTTCGCCTTTCGTCGGCGAGGCGCTCCCCCACCCGGCCGCGCAGATCCGGTGGACACGAGAACGAGGACGCGCGCGCGCGGTCGTCCAAGGCGTGACCTCGGGCGCGCTCGCCCGCACCCTCTCGGGCGAAGGCGAGACGCTCGGCATCAGCTTCCGGCCGGCCATGGGCCACGCCCTGCTCGGCGCCGCGGCCTGCGCCCACTACGACCCGGAGCACGAAGTCGCCCTTCGGTCCGTGCTCGGACCGACGGCACGCTCGTGGCAGCGGGCCGTGGGCGAGGCGCTTTCGCCCGAAGAGAAAGTCGCGTGCACCGAGACGTGGCTCGTCTCCTCCCTCGGAGAACCGACGGCGCCCCTCACGCGACTCACGCACCTGCGCGATCTGGTCGAGAACATCGCCCGCGATTCGTCCCTGGTGCGCGCGGACGACCTGGTCGAGGCAAGTGGCCTCGAGCTGCGCGCGCTCCAGCGTGCCTTCCGGCGCTACGTCGGACTCTCTCCCAAGACGGTCCTCCAGCGCTACCGCCTCCACGAGGCCGCGGAGCGCCTACGAGCGAGCGCTCCGCCCTCCTTGGCCGCGCTCGCCGCCTCGCTCGGGTACGCCGATCAAGCCCACTTCAACCGCGACTTCAAACGAACCATCGGCCGAACCCCGGGAGCCTTCGCGAAGAGGACGTAGGCCGGCCCTCCCCTCTCACCGCCCTCGGGCAATCGCCGTCTGATGCGGCCCACGAACGTCGGGCGAGGGCAAGAACGGCGTCGCGCCGACTACGATGAGGCGATACTTCGGTGTCTTCGGCGTGACCTGCCGCGCCCACACACGCGTCTCCAGACGTTCGCCCGCTTCGGCCCGGAATTGCACGAAGTCGACGAAGGTCCCTTGCGTGAAGTAGCCCACTGGCGACGGCTCTTGATGGCCCTCGACGTCCGAGACGGCAATCGAGCGACCCGCGCCGCGCACCTCGAAATCGAAGTCGGACTGACCATTTTCCGGCACCACCACCACGGTGACGTATTGCGCGGCCGCCGAGGTGAACCGATACGTATCGCTCGAGTCGACGTCCGACAGAGCGGCCGCCACCATGAACGACGTATCGTTGTCGTCCATCGCGAGCGCGTGTTTCTTCTCGTACGACTCGAAGAGCTCGTACGAGCGCGACCTTCCGCGGTAAGGCACGTCGACCTTGCGTACGATGCCCTCGCGAGAGCGGTAGTTGCCTTCGCCGTCGCGCGCATAGCCGTGCGCACCGACCGGTCCCAGTGGCCCGAGCGGCCCGAGTGGGCCGAGCGGCCCCGCGGGACCGAGCGCGGTGAACACGCCGCCCAACTGGAGCTGCTTCGCCGGCCCACCGATTGCGGGCAAACGAACCGCATAGCCGTCCGTCCCGAGCGCACCGCGAGGCCCGAGCGGGCCGTCCTCGGACAGGGGACCGCCGAGGTCGGTCAGCTCGCGCGACCAGGTCGTCCAATCGCCAATCACGAACACCACCTGGGACGGATTCCAACTCGCGTCGCCGATCGGTCCGAGCGCACCGAGTGGTCCCCATGCCCCGAGTGGACCGGTGGGACCGAGCGGCCCGGTCGGAGCGAGGAACTTCTCGGGTGGCAGCCCGGACGGGGCCTTCTCCACCGCGGGAGTAATCCCGTCCAGACGCTTCCCGAGCGCTCGCACGGTGACCGCGGAGACGACGAAGGGAGCTTCCCCTCCGACGTTCGCCTCGCCCGACGCTCCATCCTTCGCCTCCGGCGCCGACGCACACGAGGTGGTGAACAAGACCGCCCCCACGAGCCACGCCCGAGTCCGACTCCCCACCGTCGTTCGCCAATCGCGCATCGTCCCCTCCACCCGCTCGCGACGCGCGAGCTAGGGCGCTTACGATGACGACGAGGGGGACTCGACGAAAGCGACCGAGCACGCCAGCGAGAGTGCCCACGACGACGAGCGGCGCGATCACGAAGTGCCTAGAATTCTCGACATTCTGGTCCGGATCTCGGCGATCACGACTCGCGGCCAAGCGCCTGGGATCCCCCGGATCCGTGAGGCTCGGCTGTCGCATCACGAAACGATTTGCGGCCAGAACGGCGCCGCAAGTCACCTCGATGGCGCGAAAACCCGCCTAGATTCGCACGGTGTCGTGCGGCATATCCGTTGCTGAATAGTCCGGTAGCTGCATCGTCCAAGCCCGCCAGGTCAGCTGGAATCGGAAGTCACTCGCGTCGGTCGACTTCGGATTCCGCCCTCGAGGCTCGGGCTTGCTGAAGGAGAGGAAAGGTTTCATGGCAGACGACACCCGACACGAAACGGACCACGGCTTCTCCGAGCGAGGCGGCACGGGGTGGTGCGAGCCTTCTCTGATCGACGCCGTGTGCACTACCTTCGGCCTGGCCGAGACCACCTTCGACGCACGTGTCCCCGGAGAGAGCGTGGCGGCCCTGGTGCACTCGGTCGACGCGACGCTCCTGCACCCCGGGGTGGTCGAGTCCCTGCCGCTCGGCTCGCTCGGATTCGCCGAGTACTACGCCATGACCTCGAGCACGCTGCGCGAGGCCCTTTCTCGCGTGGTGCGAGTGTTCCGCACGCTGGCAGAGTGCATCGACCTCGACTTCGTGGAAGAGGGTGACCGCGCCCTCTTCGTGCACCGTGAGGTGGCCCGTCCGCGCTTCTGCGCACGCCTCGCCGAGACCTTCTTCGCGGTGGTCGCGCATCACTGCCGCGTCTACGTGGGCGAGTCTTTCGCGCTGCTCGAGGCGCGCTTCATTCACCCACGGGAAGACGCCCACCCCGAGCTTGCGCGGGTACTCGGCATCGAGCCTCGCTTCGGCGAAGACTACGACGCCCTCGTCTTCCCACGCGAGATCCTGGACCGCCCCTTGCGCACGGCCGACCGATTGGCGAGCGAGGTGCTCGACCGCACGTTCCTAGACCTGGAGCGTCGAGTCACGCGCGTCTCGCTGCCCACGCGCGTCCTCGAAGCCCTACGCGGTGCGCTCTCTCGCGGAGACGCTCGACTCGATTGTGTCGCCAAGACCCTGGGGCTCTCCGGACGCACCTTGCAGAGGCGCCTCGAAGCCGAGGGAAGCTCGTTTCACACCTTGCTCGAGCAATGCCGCAAAGAGCAGGCCCTCGAGCTCTTGGGCGACCGCGACCTGCCGGTCAAGGCCGTCTCGCACGCGCTCGGATATGCCGATCCATCCGTGTTCTTCCGCGCGTTCCGCAGGTGGACGGGAACCTCGCCTGCCGCGTATCGGCTGCGAGCCAAGCGCATGTCCTCGTCCACCGCACGGAGCACGTAGTCCGGCAAAGCTCCTCTACTGCGGTACCTTCACCAGCTCGTCGATGTTGGGCTGAAGGGTAATCTCGGTGCGTCGGTTCTTCTTCTTGTTCTCGGGAGTGTCGTTCTTGACCACCGGGTCCACGTCCGAATAGCCGGCCGCCGAGAGCACCTGCGGGTCGACGCCCTTTCCAATCAGGAAGTGCACGACACCGAGCGCGCGCCCGGACGAGAGCTCCCAATTGGACGCGAACGGCGCACTGCGAATGGGCACGTTGTCCGTGTGGCCGGCGACCTGGAACTGGCGCGACTTGAGGGTTTTCATGACCTCGGCCACCGCCTCGAGAGCCTTTTTGCCCGCGGGCTTCAGCTCGGTATGCCCCGAGTCGAACAGCACGTCGTTGGGGAGCTGGAGCACCATACGTCCGTCCCGCACCACGAGGCTCAGGTTGCCGTCGTCGATCTGCCGCTTGAAGCGGAGCGTGAGGTCTTTGTAGAGCGCCGCGCGCGAATCGGCCGCAGCTTGTGCGGCTTTGAGCTCGTCCAGGCGCTTGCGCAGATCGGCTATCTCCATCCCGCTCGCGTTCTTCAGCGCGTCGGAAGACTTGGCGACCACGCTCATCTCGCCGCGCAAGCGCAAGAGCTCCGCGCGCTGCTGCTCGAGGTCGCGCGAGCTTTGCTCGAGCGCCGTGGTCTTCTTTCCGAGCTCGGCTTGGGTGATCGTGGCCTTGGCCACGGCTTCGTCGTACTTGCCGGCGGAGACACAGCCCGTCGCGACCAGCGCGAGGACCAGGGAGAGAGGGAGCATCTTCATGGTTCGAAATCCTTTGGAGGCTCGTGGCCGGCGCCGAACGACTCGACGCGGTTCGCCAGCGCGTCTGCAGGCCGCGCGCCAATCGAGAAGGGCGTTCTTCGTGCCTCAATCGCCACCGGCGCGGTTCCCTTCGACGCCAATCGTGCACGGTGAGCGCAGCCCTTGCAGCCAGCACCGCGACCTCGGCAACTTCGGCACGGCAGTCTTCGCGAATCGAAGGACTCTCGTTCGGTACGAAGCTCGCATCGGAGCATCGCGCCATGCGCACTCGTCCGCTCGCTCTCGTGCTCGTCTCGGTTACCCTCGCGCTCGCCGCCTGTTCCCCGGCGCCCGCGCGAGCCCCCGTCGAGCCTTCCAAGACGGCCCTCGCCGTGAGCGCGGCGAAGCCGACGGCGCAGGGCGAGTCCGACGTCACCGTTCGCGTCGACCTGCGCGCGCCGCTCCACGCTCGGTACGATGCCACGGTGCTCGCCGCAGCGAAGAGCTGGCTCGCCATTCAAGTCTTCAATCACGGCACGAGCCCCGTCGACGTCTCGGACTTCCGCGCACACCTCGAGGCCACGCGCGAGGGCATATCGTTCGGCTGCAAGAAGGAGATCGGGCCCGCGAGCGCCGAGCGAGAGCCTTCGACCTTGGCCCCGGGCGCCTCTTTCGTCTTCGAGCGCGCCCTCGATTGTGCATTGCCGCTCGCTGGGAAATACGCGGTACGCGTGGCCGTCTCGTTCGGCCAGGGCGCCTACCGCACGCCCAAAGCCGTACGCGCGACCACCTTGACCGTCACCGCGCCCGCAGACCTTGCCCCGAAAGCCGTGGAGGGGTACCCGGGGCTTTACGCCGCAATCGGGGCGAGCGCGCGCCTCGACGGAGGGAAAGACCACGGCGTGGGGCGAATGATGTTCACTCTGGTGAGCGCGCGCAAAGAGCCCACCCGGCTGCCTCCGCTCCGCCTCGCGTTGCGGGTCTACCGTGTCGGCCAATCGATTCCCTGCGAAGACGAGCCCGTCGCCCTGCGCGAGGGTTCCTTGCTCGGTCCGGGGGAGAGCCGCTTCGAGCCCATCGAGGTGTCGTGTCTCGGATTGGGTGTTCCCGGCAGCTACGACGTGGAAGCCAAGCTCCTCGTCCCGATCGCGGGAGAACGCGCCGGAGAGCGCGAGATCGTCCTCGGCAAGCTCCGCGTCGACGTCGTGACCAACCAGCTCGACTTCGTCCCGCCGACGCTCTGACCGATTACCCGCGAACGAATCGCTCGACCGCCGCCTTGGCGCTCTCGTCGAGACTCGTGAACGCCGCCCCGAACCCCCGAGACTCGAGCTCGAGCGGATTGCCCGCGCGCGGAGACCGCACCTCGACCTTCGCCTCGATCGGCGCCGAAGTCCCCGGAAGCCGAAAACGCACGCCCAGACGCTCACCCACCGCACACGAAGTCTCGGTCGCAACGAAGAGCCCGGTATCGGAAATGTCGGTCACGAGCCCGTCGAACCCAACGCCATTTTCCCGAGTGAGCGAGATCGAGCACCCCGCATCCACACGCCCCGCCTCACGCCGAAGCCGAGTCCGCACCGACTCGGGAGCTTTACCGTCACCGTCCGTCATGCGCTCTCCCTTCGCGCGCCAAAGCCCGAGCGTCAAGACACGAAAGCGCCTCCCCCGCTCCGAGCCCGAGCCAAACAGGGTGTGCCCGAGCCAAACACGGGGAGCGCGAGGGGGCAACGCCCTCGCAAGTAGTCCGAGAAGTACCGCGCCCGAACCAAGTCCACCGCCGAGTGCCCGAGCCAAACAGGGCGTGCGCGAGCCAAACACGGGGAGCGCGAGGGGGAACGCCCTCGCAAGTAGCCCGAGAAGTACCCCAACGGGGAGCGCGAGGGCCCACCCTCGCAGGACAAACGCGAAAAAGCCCGACCTCGTGAGAGATCGGGCATCTTTCATTTGGGGGCTATCGCCGGGCGAACCCGAAAAGAACCCCTACCGACTACCAGCGACCACCGCCGCCGCCGCCACGACCGCCGCCGCCACCGCCACGACCGCCGCCGCCGCTCTGGCGCTCTTCGGCTTCGTTGACCTTGAGGGGGCGTCCGTCGAGGAGCGCGCCGTTCATCTCACGAATGGCCTTCTGCGCACCTTCGGAGGTGCCCATGGTCACGAAGCCGAAGCCGCGCGACTGACCGGTCTCGCGATCCGAGACGACGTGGACGTCGGTGATTTCGCCGAACGACGAGAAGGCCGCGCGGACCGAGTCGGTGTTGGCGTTGAAGGAGAGGTTTCCGACGTAGAGACGATTGCCCATGAAGTGCTCGATTCTTGATACAGCCAAATCCAAAACAACCAACCAATCAGCCGTGAGATCGGAAGGAGGGGGACAAAAAATGCTTTTTCTTTCCCCTCACATCGTTGCCGCGTGCAAGTTCCACGATCCCGGAAGAAATCGAGAGAGCGTCGTCGTCGGAAAGCGAGTGAGCCCCGAACGTAGCCCGTGTGAGGGAAAGCGCACGGTTTATCTTCGAAGGGCTCCTACTATGCGACCCTTTGCAGCTCTCACCTTTCGTCACCGATTGCCGTGATTCGTAGCGGATTGTCCGTTTCCGAGAGCACGGATTCGTGATCGAAAAAAGATTTTCGCCCCCTCCGAAAAGGGACAGGATCACGCGACATTCGTCTTCTCGAGCGACCAATCCCGAGAATCGAGTTGTGCACGCGCCGTGGATGGGCTGAGCTTCAGCGTGGCCTCCGACCCTCGTTTCTCGCCCGCACCCGCACCTCCTCCCCCCGAGAAGGAGAGCCAGCGTCCGCCCGCAGAGCCCTTCGAGGAGCGTGTGCCGCCGCTCGACTCGCCCGCCAACGCCAAGAAGCTCTCCTTCCTGGAGCGCGCGCAGATCCGCTTCGTGAAGAGCACCTTCGCCAAGGGACGCCTGAGCGACGCCCTCGTGCGCTACCAAAACGCGGTCGGCGCGACCTGGGTCGACTTCGCGATCCAGAACCTGATCGAGCTCCACGGCCTCGAGCGTTTCCCTCGATTGGCGAAAGACGACAGCTTCGTACTGGTCTCCAATCACCGAAGCTTCTTCGACATGTACGCGCTCACCTCGCAGCTGGTGAAGCGCCTAGGCGTCCGCCAGCGCATGCTCTTTCCGGTGCGCTCGAGCTTCTTCTACGACAGCCTCCCGGGCCTAGCCGTCAACGGATTGATGAGCGGCTTCGCCATGTACCCGCCCATCTTCCGCGAGCGCAATCGTTCGAACCTCAATCTCGCCAGCGTGGACGAGACCATCCGCCTCGTGCGCGCGGGGGGCACGTTCTTGGGAATGCACCCCGAGGGAAAGCGCAATCCCGGAGACCCCTACACCTTCCTGCCCGCCAGAGCCGGAGTAGGAAAGATAGTCCACGCCTGCCCGAAGGCCCTCGTCATCCCGGTCTTCGTCAATGGTCTGGGAAACGACCTCCTCCGACAAATCCGAGGCAACTTCGACGGCACCGGAGACCGCATCCTGGCCGTCTTCGGCTCCCCCATCGACTTCGGCCCACTCCGCGACGAAGCCCCCTCCCCCGACCTCTACCGCCGCCTCTCCGAGGTCACGATGGACCACGTGCGAAGGCTCTCCGAAGAAGAGAGAACCTACCGCACCCTCTGAAACGCAATCCCCGAAGGGAACATCGCGCAATCCGGAACCGCAATCATCAGGGAGCGCGAGGGGGGAACGCCCTCGCAAGGAGGCCGAGCAGCACCGCGCCGTCCAACAACCCGAAGCAATCGACCCGACAAAAAGGCGGGGCGCGAGGGGGAACGCCCTCGCAAGTACCCACGAAGTACCGCGCCGAAACCTCAGCGAAGCTGGAACCACGATCCAACGGGGAGCGCGAGGGCCCCCCCTCGCACAACCCCCTCCAAGGTCAACGCGTCTTCACACTGCCCACGAAAGCATCGAATTCCGCGCGCGCGGCCTTCACGCTCTTCGCCGGACCGGTGAGCTTGAAGAAGTGCGGCATGCCGGGAGTCTGCACGATGGCGCCGAGCATGGCCCACTGCTCCTCTTCACGCCCCTCTTTCCCCATGCCGTTGGCGTATTTGCCCTCGACCTCGACGATGGCCACTTCCAAGCCGCCCACCGTGCGATTGCTCCGCTTGGCGGTCTTCGCGGCTTCGGGTCCGAACTGACCAATCCAGCGCTGCGCGTTGGCCTCGACCGTACCACCCGCTTGGGTGATGGTGAGCTCGGGGTCTTCCGCGTCGCCCGCCGCCTTGGGAATGCGGTAGGTGGCGAGGCGCATGGTGCTGGGATTGGGCACTTGCTGCCAGCGGTCAGGCGCTTTCCAGGAGATCGAGGCGGGCGCGACGTCGCCACCGGCCCCCGGGGCTCCCATGCCCATTCCACTGGGCGGCATGTCCCCGGCCGGCGGGTGTCCGGGCGGAAGACCTTCGGAGGGATTGCCTCCGCCCATTCCCATTCCAGGCGCGCCCATTCCAGGAGCGCCGCCTCCTCCGCCCCCCATTCCCATTCCCATGGGAGAGGGCTTCTGCGGATCGGCAGGGGCAGCCTGAGCCGAACGCTCCGGAGGAACGTCCGAGCCACCGGTCGAGCGACCGGCCGCGAACGCTCCGGCGCCCACGAGCGCAGCGACGGCCACCAAGGTGGTCGCGCTGAAGCGCATGGGCTCACGGACTTCGGCACGACGAACCGGTGCCGCAGGCGCCGCCGCGACCTGCTCGTCGGCTTCGTCCGCGTCCGATTCGTCCGACTCGTCTTCGACGGAAGGCTCGTCCTCGTCGGACGTTTCCTCTTCGCCTTCTTCCTCTTCCTGCTCGTCGCGTTCGGCTTCGGCTTCGGCGTTCGGGGCGGCGACCTTTCCGGCCTCGTCCTTCTTCGCCTTGCTCATTGCGGGCGGCTCGGGATGGAGGTGGGGTTCACTCCCTTGATCTGCTTGATCGAGTCCCAGAGAAGCTGCTTCGTGTAGGTGGGGTTGTGCACCCCTAGATCTTTACTACGACCCACGATGAAATAGTTGTAGAGCGCGCCAGCCGTGGGTGCGTCCACCACCAGGTTGGCCCCGGCCGGGCCGCTCTTCGGGCGGGCCAGGTCGAGGTGGAACTGCCCGTCGGCCTTCTCGTCGTCGGTCAGCTCGCCGTAAGGAGCCGCCTCGGCGCGCGTCAGCAGGCCCGCCTGGTCGAGCGCCGCTTGGAGCTCGAAGAGGGCGTTTTTCACGATGGTTCGGCCGCCTTGCACGTCGAAGTCGGTGCCCGTGTACGCGGTGTGACACGTCTTGCAGAAGGCCACCTGCGGCTTCATCGTGTGGTCCGGAACGTTCGCGTTCGAGGCCACCGGACGCATGTGGCAGGAGACGCAGGCGTCGGCGAGCGCGGTGTGCGCCGAGCTCGAGTAGGCCTGCCCCGTGAAGTGGAAGCCGCCCTTCCCGGAGAACACGTCGGTCTGCGGACCTGCGTGCGGACCCCAGCGCGCGCTCGACATCACGTTCGAAGCCGTGATGTACACGGACACGTCCTTGCGCGACTTGTGGCAGTAGACACACAAATTGCCGCGCTTGTACGAGACGGGCTGGCCCACGCCGACGCCGCCGTCGAGGGACTTCTCGAGGTAGGCGGTCTCGTTCGCTCCCGCCGAGACGCGAATGGGCGCCTGGCCGGCCACGTACTTGCCGGTCACGTGCGGATCGGTGGTGGGCGTGAACTCGTGGCACGTCGAGCAATGAATGCGGCCGATGGCCGAAGCGCCCCCGTAGCCAATCTCCGAGACCGCGCCATTGGCGGCCACGTAGCTGATGTGGCCCTTTTGCACGTTGCTCGGCGCGCCGGCGTCCGGAGTGACCGTGAATTTGCCGTTCACGCGCTGCTCGATGCCGTCGAGCGCGTGGCAATTGCCACAGGACCCGCCGCCAATCTCGTTGTTCTGCGGGTGGGAGTGGTTGGAGAAGCGCCACTGGTCCACCACGCCGTTGAAGGTGTGGCAGGGCGTGGTGCACGCTCCGCCGAGGGTGCCGGCATCGGAGACGGGTCCGGGCTTTCCCTCGACGCCCGGAGCTCCGGGTGTACCTTGCGGTCCGGCAGGTCCGATGGTGCCATCCGTGCCCGGGGCACCATCCTTGCCAGCACACGCCACGAAGGCGGTACTTATGGCGAGCGTGGTGAGGACGAGTGCGGCAGTAGCGCGAGACAAGAACATGAGCTCCGAGATCTCTTTCTCCCGGTGGGCCGTGGGATCCACGCTCGCCGGGCGTTCGCCCGATTGCACGTCCGGGGCCAACGCCGCCGCACCCACTCGATTCGCACGTGTAGCGGGGGGTGTGCTTACGATCGCCCTTCTTTTGCCCGCGTTCGGCTGCTCGAGCGAGCGACGCGAGAGCGCCGATCCCCCGGTGTACCGAGGCCGAATCGACGCGCTCCTACGTGCACGCTGTGCGCGTTGCCATGCAGAAGCTGCACCCGCGGGAGGCTGGCGAGCGGACACGTACGTAGGCGCCATCGGCTGCACCGCCTCGGGTGAACGAGCCGCCAGCACCGCCCCCGAGACGCCCATCCTGAGAGCCCTCGCGCGGCCCGACCACGCAGGGCTCCTCGGCGAAGACGAGCTCGTCACGCTTCGCGCGTGGCTGGCCGCCGGAGCCCCCAGCCTGCTCTCGGGCGTGCACTCGGCCGGCTTCGTCGATCCACGTTCGAGCGCGAGCCACGGCCAGTTTCTCCGCAGCAAGCGCTACCGCCCCATGCTCGATACGCTCGACGCCGACGCCTGCGGCACCTGCCACGAAGGCGCCCCGGCTCGGCCTCCCGGCATGGCGTATCCCGCCGATGGCGCCACGGCCTGCACGAGCTGCCACACGGCACCTTCCGGTCCGCTCGATTGTTCCACCTGCCACGGCGGCGTCGGACGCGCGTATCCCCCGCGCGACGCCTGCTTCTTCCCCCAAGACAGCAAAGGCACGCCGCACGCGGCGCACGTGGAGTCGAGTGCTTCACTGGCCGCCGGACTCTCCTGCGCCACCTGCCACCCGACGCCGATCGCCGGAAAGCCCGAGGGCACCCACGCCAACGGCAACGTCGAGGTGTGGTTCGACTACACCCGGGCCGGCCGCGAGGCCATCTTCGACCGAGCGAGCAACACCTGCACCGGCACCTGCCACGCGCGCGGAGGAGCTCGCCCCGCGCCGCAATGGAAGACGGCAGACGTGAAGACCACTTGCAACGACTGCCATTCGTCGCCTCCCGCCAATCACTACGCCGGCGCCTGCACGACCTGTCACTCCGAAGCGAACGCCACGGGAACCGCCCTCGAAAGGCCCTATTTGCACATCGACGGCAAGGTCGAGCTCGGCGACGGCAAAGGCACCTGCGGCAGCTGCCACGGCACCGGATCGAGCCCCTGGCCTACCACCGGAGCGCACTCCGCACATGCCGCTCCGAAGACCGCGAAGCCGGTCGCCTGCGAGACCTGCCACACCGTCCCGGCGAGCGGCGAGCGTCACCCCGTGGGAGGCGGAGCCGTGGTGCGATTCACCGGGATCGCCACCCTGGGCGGACGCCGCGCCGCCTACGATCCCAAGTCCAAGAGCTGCAGCGGTACGTATTGCCACGAAGGCGCGGGCGGCACGAAACAAGCCCCCCTCTGGACCGAAGGCACGAGCGGCGCCACCTGCGGATCCTGCCACAAAACCCCGCCTCCACCGCCTCACGCTGCGGGCAACGATTGTTCGGCCTCGGGCTGCCACGTCGGTACGACCGATGCTCTCGGCGCATTCACCCAGGTCGGCAAAGAGACCCACGTGGACGGTCTGATTCAAACCGGCAATCGCTGAGCTCCCCCGGTCTCGAGGCCACGCGCCGCGCGAGCACGCTACTTACGGAACACGTGGCAGCCTGTGCACACGGCAGCCTCGGGCTGGTGGGCTCGGCGGTCGGTGTGGCAACCCGAGGTGCACGTGGCACGGTCGGCGCGAGGAGCGCTGTGCGAGGCATGGCACGAGGCGCACTTGGCCGCATGTTGCCCCACGGCATGCAACCCAGGCAGCTTCGCGGGAGCATGACACGAGGCGCAGGCAGGAGGCGTTGCGACTCCATTGGGCCCGTGCGCACGATGGCAGCTCGCGCAGCCTGCTCCTGGCAAATGCCCGTGCAAAGCGCGTTCTTTGTTCGCGTGACAGGTCGGGCAGGTGCTGGCGCCTGCGCCCGCGAGTGTACTCGTCGCCGGCGTGACCTTGCCGAGGCTACCCGAGTGGGCATCGTGGCATTTTACGCAATTTGCGTGACCTTCGGGAGTGCTGGCCACCTCACGCGAGTGGCAGCTCGCGCAGGCAGGCTTGGGGGTCGGCGTATGGGCGACGCCGTGACATCCCTTGCAGTCATCGTGTCCTTTTCGCGTGGCCGAAGCTTCGTTCGCGTGGCACTTCGTGCAAAGCACACGCGAGGCGTCCTTTAGGCCGATCGCGAACGCGTGCGGCGCGTGGCACTCGCGGCACGAGGTATTTTTGCCGAGATCGTGCCCACGAGGAGCCGCCGCGGCATGGAAAGCCAGGTCGCTCGTGGCCTTGGCGTGGCACGACGAGCACGTGGAGGCCACGGCACGCTCTCGGGTGTGCGGCGCGTGGCAATCGATGCACGAGGGCGCCTGACCGGCCTTCGCCGCCGGGTGATCCGGATGCACGCCCGCGTGGCATTTGGCGCACGCTGCGGCCGCGGTTTTCGCGAAGGCTCGAGGCTCCATCGCAGCATTCGCGTTCGGATTGGCATGAGGAGCATGGCAGCTCGTGCAATCGGCGTGGGCGGCCACCCGCGTCGCCGCGAACGCCTCGTGACCCTTGTGGCACGAAGCGCAGGAAGCGCGCGCCGCCAGCGGATCGTGAGGCGCGTGACAACCCGTGCAGCCGACATGACCCGGGCTCGGGACTTTCGCGGCATGGCACGAGGCGCACGGCTTGGCCGCCGCCCGCGTGGCCGTGTGCGGAGCGTGACAGGTGGTGCACGCGTCGTGCGGCTTGGCGACCTTGGGCGCGTGACAGGTCGCGCAGCCGGCCAGAGCTGTGGCCTTCGTGGAGTGGGGGGTGTGGCAGGTGGTGCAAACGGCCACAGTGGCAGCGGCGGTCTTGGACTCGGTGCCGGCGTCGAGGTCGGGAAGGCGCAGCGCGAGCTTTCCCGCGTCGACTTCGGATGGCCCGCTCTCGGGAGCACCGGCGTCTCTCGGGGAGGCTGGAGGAAGCGCGGCCACCAAGAAGTGACCGTGGCTCACGCGCACCTCGTGGCATTGCGTGCATTCCGCACGGGCATCGACCCGCGTCTTCTTCTCGGAGTGCATCGCGTGGCAGGTCGTGCAGGTGGCCCGCTCCGATACGTGCGACGCGAGTGCGTGCCCTTTGGCGGCCACGCCGTCGCCTGCGTGGCACGAGACGCACGTCTTCTCGCGAGCGTCGGCCGCGAACGCATGGCAGGTGACACAAGGCGTGGTGGCGGCCGCGCTCCCGCGGTGCGCATGAGACGCTTCGTTCGTGTGACAGCCGGTGCACACGTCCATGCTGGGGGCCTTGTCGAAGCCGTTTTCATGGCACTTCGTGCAAGCCACGCTTTTGTTGCCCACGTGGGCCTCGTGCATGGGCGAGGTGCGTGCGCGACTCCACTCGTCCGGCACGAACGACGTGGGCGTCTTCGGCTCGACGCGCGGGTGCTTCACGAAAAACGCGATCAGCACGGCGGCGACGAGCGCGAGCGCGAACACGATGGCCATCGAGCGCGACTTCATCGGGCGTGGCAGCTCCTGCAGGGCATGTCACGCAGCGGATCTTTGGCGCTCACCAAGCCGTTCCCGTGTGGATTGCCTCCCGGACCGCCCACACGATGGCAGCCGACGCAAAGCGCTTCGCCCGCGCCGCCGTGGCAGCTCGCACACGACCCCGGGTCCATCTTGGCCGCACGTCCGTGCTCGCCGCCTCGCGCTCTCACCCAGCCCGCCGGGTGAGGACTGCGCACGGTGCCGGTCGCGCCGCTCGACGAGACCTTTCGCTCGGCGTGGCACTCGGCGCAGAAGCGTTCTTCCGCATGGCAACTCGTGCATAGCCCCGGGTTTTGCCGAGCTTCGTCCGCGTGGCGCAATCGGAAGCCGGCGCGATGAAGCCCGGTGAGGCCCGTGCGCTCGAAGGCCATTCGCCAGGGCAGCGTGGGCACGCTCACGCCGTGGCAGGAGGCGCAGAAGCGCTCTTCGTGACACGTAGCGCACAAGTCTCGTGACGAGGCGGCGCGCACGCCGTGCTCGCGCACGAAGTCGCCCTCGTGCACCACGTGGCTGCGCGGGCGTGAGGCTTCTTTGGGCAGGTCCACGTGGCAGCCGTCGCAATCGCGGCTCTTCCACTGGTTTTCGTGCGCGTGGCAGGAGAAGCATTGAGCCATCGGCGGACGAAGCGAATCCTGAGTCGTCGCGCCGGCGGCGGCGTGACAAGGCACGCACTGTCCTTTGAGGGCGGGCACGTGGCGCTCGTGAGCGAAGCGCAGGTGTTCTCGGGCGAGACCTGCCGAATCCCGCGTGCTCGCGCGTCCGTGGCACGATTGGCACGAGCGATCGTCGTGCGGTTTCGCGTGGCATTCGCGGCATTTCGTGTCGTTCGGCAAATGCAGCGGGCCCACGTCTCCGGCCTTGGCGACGTCTTCGTGGCACGTCTTGCAATCCACGCCCTTCACCGAGTGCGCGCGGTGCTCGAACGCGTGCCCGGGCTCGCGAGGACGAATCCCCAGCACTCCGGCACACGCCGCGAGCAAGAGCGCCGCGACCATGGTCCACACCAATCGGAAGGTCGACCTCACCGGCTTCCCCTCTCGAAGGCATACGAAACACGCGCGAGCGCGTGGGTCTCGGCGCGGTACGTGGGTCCGCTCGAGGCCTCCACGCCGAGGGCCACGTCCCACCCCGGCTTCGGTCGGTACCCGAGGGCTCCCAAAACCCAAGGCCACACCGTGCCGCGCCCATTGGGCTCGTCCGGAATCACGAGCTCGATCTCGGTTCCCAGGCGGAAGCTGCGCGGAAGCGGCATGGAGACGATCCCACGCGCCCCCGACCAGCGCGAAGCTCCAATCTCCACGCGCCGAGCCTCGATGCCCAAGGTACCCTCGAAGGCGTCGTCGAGGGCGAGCGTGGCGCGCACCGTGCCCTGCCCGCCCAGATTGTCACCCTGCGATTGACCGAGCGCGGTTCCGAGCAATTCGAGCCGCGGAAAGGCGCGGTAGCGGAGCGTGCCGCCGACGCTCGTCGCCGCGAAGTCCCCGAGCACCGAAAAGAGCGAAGTGGCCGGCAAAAGGCGCCCGGGAGACCGGTGCGTGGTGAACAGCTCGAGGCGCACGTCGTCCTTTTGCACGCTCACCGAGCCGAGCACGTCGGCCGGTCCTCGGGTGAGGAGGTCGAACGAAGCGCGGCCTGCGGCGGTGAGCCATGGCGTCGGCGTGAAGGAAGCGTCCGCCCCCAGCTCTTCGTCCGACGATTCACCGTCGCGCGTGCGAAGCATGTACGACGCACCTATCGACAGTCCGTCGCCGAAAGCCTGTCCGACCCGTCCTCCCGCGGCCCAATCGGTGGTCCGGTAGTCGAAGCCTCGCTGTACCGGGCTCCCGCCGAAAGCTTCCAGCGTGGTCCGGCCGAAGACGCGCACGAGGCCGCGGGCGCCGTCGAGGTGCAGCGGCCGCACCGCGCCCATCGAGACCACCATGCGTCCGATGCGCAGCTCGGAGCCGCTCTTCACGTCACGCGCACGCACCGAGACCGTGAGCACGTCCCCAGTGGGCGCGAGCGGATCGGTGGGCGCATTGGCGGCGCTCGCCACACCGAGCCAGGTCACCGCCTCCGCGTCCAGCCACGGGCGCAAGCGGTCCTCTCCCGAGAGCACCACGAGGCCCACCGGCGAACGT
Source organism: Polyangiaceae bacterium (assembly GCA_965225775.1). Taxonomy (GTDB): domain Bacteria; phylum Myxococcota_A; class Polyangia; order Polyangiales; family Polyangiaceae; genus JAAFHV01. Next base: position 5,122,875 of record OZ245328.1, read on the forward strand.
GTCTGCGCGAGAGCTTCTGCGCGTAGGCGCAAAGGCTGCGCCTCGGCGCGAGCCTCGAAGGTCACGAGCACGCCCAGAAGGACCATGGCCCCCGCTTTGCTTCGGAGGGAATCCCACGGTCGTAAGGAAGGAATCCGGCGAGAAGTATGGGTGGACACGAGGACGGGCACGGGATCGGAGGACTCGGATGGGCTTCGGTGGCGTTCGCTGCCGTCGCAGCGGCCATCCTCCTCGTGCATCTTCTACGCCGTCGCCCGATCGACGCGACCAGCAAGCTCTGGCTCCTGCTCGGCCTCGGGGTCTTCCCCATCGCCTCGGCGGCTACCTCCAACGTGGCCGGCTTCCAAGCAACTCAGTCACGTGCCTTCTGCGGCTCGTGCCACGTCATGATTCCGCACGCCTCGGACTCGATGGATCCGAAGAGCCGCAGCATGTCGGCCATTCACGCGCGCAACGCGTACTTCGGGAACGACAATTGTTACACCTGCCACAAGGACTACGGCATGTACGGCTACGTGCTCACCAAGATGGGCGGCATGCGGCACGTGTACCTCTATTTGACCGAGTACCGCACCATGCCGCTCGAGCAATCGCGCCACGATATCCGCATCATGAAGCCCATCCCCAATAGCACCTGCACGAGCTGCCACACCACCACGGCACCTCGCTGGGAAGCCTTGCCGGACCACGCTTCGTCGCTCGCGGGATTGCGAGACGGCACACTCTCCTGCGCGAGCCCGGGCTGCCACGGGTATTCGCACCCCAACACCAAGCTCGGCAAAGAGCTCCCGCTGGACGCCGGGGTGGCCCCATGAGCTCGTTCAAGCTCCCGGCGTTGCCACGCAACGAGACCCTGTTGCGTGTGGCGTGTGTGCTCGGATTAATCGCGCTGCCGCTCATGGTGTGGTCGATCTTCGACCCCACGGTGTGGCCGGTTTTGGTCGCCCTTTCGGTCGGTCAGGTGATCGGCACGCTCTCGTTCGTGCTCTTCGTGATCGCCGTGGCGCGTGACCTCGACATCGTGAAGCGCCTGAAGCCGGAGAAAATCAACGCATCGAGCGAAACTTCACCGGCCCCCTCGTCGGAGGCCGAGCCGAAGTCCCCCTGATCGCGCTCACTTCGGGCGCGTGGCCACGTAGATGTCTTGCGCGCCCACGCCACCCGAACGTGTACTCTGCAAATACAGACGGCACCCGTCGGCGCTGATCCACGAGGGCTCTTCATCCTGCGTGGTGTTCACGTTGGCGACGGCGCGAGGATTGGAGAACTTGTCGGCCACGCTCGCCCGAGTGGCGACCCAAATGTCCGTGTCGTTCGGTACGGCAGACGCCACGTGGTGGGTCGTGGCGAAGAAGATCGTGAGCCCGTTGGGCGAGATGACCGGCGCGAACTGGTACGCGGCGGTGCCGTTCGACTTGGTGAGGTTCACCTCGGAAATCTCGGTCTGCACGTAGCCGGTGCCGGGCACGAAGGTCGCCAAGAAGATCTTGGTGGCCGCCGGCCCATTCACGCTCACGTGGTAGATCTGTTTGCCGTCCCCGCGCACGAACGGCATGGCCGTGTAATTGCCGGTATTGATGTCGATGGGCGAAGGCACGCCGAACGGATCGGTCTTGTTGGCCCGCGTAGCGCTGTAGATCTTGCTGACCGAGGTGGAGCGGAGCTGGCGCTCGAAGAAGAGCGTGAGGCCGTCTTGGGTGATGTTCCCCGCTTGTTCGTACTCGTCGGAGGTGACCGGGCCGGCCAACTTCACCGGCGTACCGAACGGATCGGCTAGGCTCGGGCGCGTGGCCGTGTAGATGTCGGTCGTGGCCGGCGTGCCACGAATGGCGTCGTACATGACCGTGAGCTCGTCGTCCCCGGGGAAGCGCGCTTCTCCTTCGTGTCCTGTGGTGCTGAGAGAGGGAATGAGGACCGGCGTCCCGAACTCCTTGCTCACATCGCACGCGGGAGGCCCGGCGTCGGGCGTCGCGTCCACGGTCGCGTCGGAGGCGTCCTCGCTCCCTCCGTCGGACGCGTCGACCGGCTCGACCTTGGCGTCGGTCGAGGCCTCCACGGGGATCTGCGCATCCTGCACGGTACTTGTGGTGCTCGGCGCGGCATCGGCCTCGACCACGTCACCGGGAATGCCCAATATCGCGCTGCAACCACCGGTCGCCGCCATAGCGACGAGTGAGGTGAACCCCAGCCCGAGCAGGGCGTTTCTCTCGAGGCGCTTCAAAACGTCCCCCATTGGCTCACGTGACCGAGCGAGGTTCGGGCCTCAGGCGAATTGGGAGCGGTGAGCCACAAGACCACGGCCGCCGTGGCCACCACGACTCCGGTCGTGAAAAACACGGTGCTCACCGTGGCGCTCGATCGCGAGTCCTGCCATCCCGCATATCCCGCTTTGTCGCACACGTTTCCGTTGCAGGTCGCTTTGGCATCCGACCATTGGGAGGAAGCTTTCAATCCGAACGCCGTCCCCACCCCGAGCGCGACCAGCGCGACTCCCCCGGCGACCAGCGCTGTCGGCTTCTGCCAAGGACGCTCGGCTTCGGGCACGACGGGCTGCGCGGGCGGAGGCTCGAGCTTCGGCACCGGAGCGAGAGGAGGAGGCTCTTGCGGGGCATCGAGGAGCGCGGGCAGCTCGACCGGAGTCATGGGCGTCGTGGTCTCGATGCGCACTTCGGTCTCGTGCTCGACCTTGCCGGGTGCGGCCACCTTCACACGATGAAGCCCCGGGTCCACCGGCAGCTCGGCGTCCAAGACGGCATTGGAGACCGCTCGGTCGTCGATGCGCAGCGTGAGGCCGGTCGGCGCAGCCCCTGCGAGGTGGAGCTTCCAATAGACGAGCTTCGGCTTCAAGGCCGCTGCACGCTCCCGCGCCACGGTCTCGCGGTCGGCTTGCCCGGCGCGCTTCGCCAGATCCGCGACCTCCGAGAAAGCGGCCCACGAGCTCGCCGTACGTCCGAGGTTCTCGAAACAATCGGCCAGATTGAACAGCGTGCCCATGCCCGGAGCGAGACGCTCGCTCTCTTCGAGCTTGGGACAAGCCTCGGCGAACTTCCCGTCTTTGAGGAGCGCTCGACCTTCTTCGAAGAGCGTGCGCGCCAAGGTGCGATCGGCGGGAGTGGGCTCGTCTGCGGACGCGAGCCCCGGCGCGCTCACGCTCGCCAGAGCCAACGCCACGCAGAACGTGGAACGAACGAACCAACGCATGGGCACTCCCGAAGAGGTCATTTCTGAGTATCGAAAAGGTCGGCCGGCTTGCTCGGGGTCTTCGGCGGGGCGCTCGCCGAGGCCTTCGGATGAGGCGCGGTCACGGTCGGAGAGCCGGGCTTCGCGGGCGCGGAAGGCGACGGTGCCGTCGACGCGAATGCCGAGGCGGGCGCAGCGACAGGAGCCGAGGCCACATCCGACGCGCTCGGCATGGGAACGAGCGAGGGACCGCCGGACGCGACGGCGGCGGACGCGACACTCGACCCGCTCGCGCTCGGCGCCGAGGACGTCACGCTCTCCGCGCCCTTCGGCGAGATGCCCACCGAGGACTCCCCTTCGGAGGCATGGCTCTTGGCGCGCATCGCGGATATCCCGGCGATCACCAGCAAAACAGCGGCTCCCGCTCCGACGAACATGGCCTTCGAGGCTCGCTTCGGCGGCTGCCCGACCGAGCGCGAAATGCCCGCGGACGTGGGTAGCGAGACGTCGGTCGCGGGAACCGAGTGGTCGCTCACCGACAGATGCGCCGGAGTCTCGGCGCGCTGGGTGACGTCACTTCCGAGCGGCAGGTTCGGAGCCGTGAGGTACTGCGGAGTCGGACCGGCCGGCATCACGCGCTGACCGAGCAGCGCTTGCGAGAGCTCGGCCACCTGTTCGCCCACGCTCTTGTAGCGATCGGCGGGCGTGATGGCGCAGCTCTTGGCGAACCAGGCGTCGAAGGCGTCTCCCAGGCCGGGGCATTTGCTCGAAGGCTTCGGCTTGTCGTCGGTCAGGATCTGGAAGAACAGATTGGCAATGGTGTCCGCTTCCCAGAAATTGGCGCCGGCCAGCATGCGGTACGCCATGAGCCCGATGGCCCACACGTCCGTGCCCGGTCCGATGTCTTCGGCGCGCCCACGTGCCTGCTCGGGCGACATGTAGAGCGGCGTGCCCATGATTTCACCGGACGACGTGACACTCATCAAGCTCGGGTCGTCTTCGGGGCGGAGCACTTTGGAGATGCCGAAGTCCACCACCTTGGCCACGGTGCTGCCGTCGTCGCGGCGATGCAGGAAGATGTTCTCCGGCTTGAGGTCGCGGTGAACCACGCCCGCCGCGTGGGCTTTGTCGAGACCACGTGCAACCTGCAACAAAATATCGACGGTCTCTTTCGGAGAGAGCGACGGACGCGCGGTGAGCAAGTGATCGAGGTCTTCGCCGTCGAGCAGCTCCATCACGATGAACGGCGCGCCGTCGAGCTCGGCAGCCACGTCCGCGTCGGTCACGCGGACCACGTTCTCGCTGGTGATGCGCGACGAGGCTCGAGCCTCACGGCGGAAGCGAGCGGCGCGATCGGCGCCGAGGTGATCGCTGCCGTGCATGACCTTGAGAGCCCAGTGCCCTCCGGTGTTCACGTGCTCGGCGAGGTAGACGCTGCCCATGCCGCCTCGCCCGAGCTCGCGGACGATGCGGTAGCGCCCCGCCACCACCGTGCCTTCTGCAATCGCCATAGCGCCCTTCAGGGTAGCCGAAGCCGGCCCCTTTCGGGAAAATTGAGTCGCAAGATCGACTAGGAAATTCCGTGGCCCCGGCCCCCTGGACGCTCCGAATGCCACCCACCCGCCGAGGCACGCATCGAGCCCGCGGCCACGCGGCTTCCAACATCCCTGGTGCGACGGGCTCGGAGCGTCTCCAGCGACCGACACACCTGATTTCTCGCTCGGAGAGCTTGCTCGTGCACCCGAGCGGACCGTACGAACTACGCATGGGATGCGCGCGACGAGCCTCGAGACGTCCGGCGCCGGACACGGCCGCTCGCGCCTTCCGAGGCGTGCTCGGCCTCGTTTTTGTCCCGATGCTGCTCGCGCTCTCCACCGAGGCACGGGCCGAGGCCCCGTCGAGAGGCGCGGAATTCGAGCTTCGCGTCGGCACCGCCTTCGCGGCCATGCGCGCCATGCCGAGCCTGCGCCTGTCGGACGACTCGGTGCTCCCCTCGCGCGGCGCGCTCGAAGGGAAGATGAAAACGGCCGGGGGATTCCGCGTCTTCGGCGGCTACTTCGACTCGACACTGACCGTGCGTCCACGTCTTTCGGTGCCGCTCTTCGGCCTCGGGTTCTACGTGCCGGTGGGCGACCACGCGCCCGTCAACAGCGCCCTCGACGGCTCGGTGGCGACCCTCGAGCCCTGGCGCATGTTCGCGGTCGACGTCCTCGGTCCGGGCATCGGCCTCCGCGCGACGCACCGTCGCTGGTTCTTCGAGGGCAGCCTGCGCTTCGCCCTGCTGCTGATCGGAGGGAAATCCACGGTCGCTTCGGGTCGAGAGGCCGTCTCGGTCGAGGTGCTCGGAGCAGCCCCCGGAGCACGCGCCGAGATCTCCGTGTGCCGGAGGCTCGATCCGACGTCGCGCGTCTGCCTCGCCTTCGCGCCTCGCCTGTACGAAGTCGAGCCTCTCTCGGGCGCCTCGCTCTCGCTCTCCTGGGTCTGGGGAAATTAGATGCAGAACACACGCACATGCTCGGGCCCATCCTTCCGCTCCCGAACCGCCAGCACGCTCCTGGTCTTGCTCACCGGCACGCTCGCCGCCTGCATGGGCCAAGGGTCGAGCTCGATCGACGCCGTGGGGCTCGCGCAAGAAACGCCCCTGCCCGACCGCCGCGGCACGGTGCTCGTCGACGGCTGCGGGATCGATCCGTTCCAAGACGCGGTGCTCGGAGCGGCCGGCACGCGCAACGTGGTCGACGAGGTCCTGCTCGCGTGCCTCGTTCCACGCGACTCGGGCGAGCTCGGACCGCAAGACACCTCCGCACGCGCCGAGCTCGCGCGTGTCGTCGCGACGCTGCACGGTCGAGGCTATCGCGTGTCGCTCGGGCTCTCCTTCACGGACGAGACCGGCGCGCGCTACGACCGCGAGCGCACGCGCGCGCTGCTCGCGAATGCGTCGTTTCGCGCCGTTTTTCCCGCTCGCGCCGCGTCGATCGCCTCGGAGGTCCGGGCCGACGCACTCGACCTCGACCTGACCTTCGCGCCGGCCACGTCTCGCGCGGACGTCACCCAGCTCACCGCAGCGCTCGCGAGCTCCGCGCGCGCGTCCAAGCTCTCCCTCGGCATCTTCGTTCCTCCCTCGGTCTCGATTCCCAGTGATCTGCCGGACGGAGAAGCCTTCGACCTCGCGTCGCTCGCTCCACTCGTCGACCGCGTGCGCGTGATGACGCTCGACTACTCGGACCTGCCCGGCCCCACCACCGACTCCGGTTGGGCCACCGACGCCGCGCGTCTCGCCGCTCGAAACGGGCGCCCCACCGACGTGGCCATCCCGCTCTACGGCGTGGACTTCGGACCTCGTGGGAAACGAGGCGTGAGCGTGATCGAAGCGCGAGGTCTCGCCGCCACCTACGGCGCACGCCTCGAGCGCGGCCCCACCGGAACGCTCTTTTTCCGCTACGTCGCCGCAGGAGAGCCGCACGAGGTGTGGTTCGACGACACCGAGTCCACCGGCCGCTCGCTCGGTGCCTTCGCCGAGTCTCTGCCCACCGAGGTAGGGATTCTCTACTACGGCTTCGGCGCCGAGGACCCGACCCTCTTCTCCACCCTGGCCGAGCGGACCCGATGAGCCTCGAGGCGTTCGCGTCGGCCATCGAAGGTCCACCCGCGACTTTGCACCTCGGCGATGCCCTCTCGCTCGGCGCGTCCCCTTTCGTGGAGCGACTCGCGCTCGAAGACCCGCTCGCGCTGCCCGAGCTCTCGCGAAGCCTTCGTTTCGATCACCTGGTGTGGGACGGCTTCGTGGCCGGCAAGCGGCGGGTGGACCTTCACCCGCTCGTGCTCGATCGACGCACCCACGAAGACGCCCGAGACGCCGCGCTCTCGACGTACGAGGCCGTGCGCGAGATCGCACGCCTCGCCCTCGACTCCCCGGATGAGGCCGAAAAATACCGCTTTTCCCCGCGTCTTCTCGCGCTCGCCGAGGCCTCTCGCCTCGCGGACGACCACGGCCGCCTCGTACGAGTCGACCTCCTCTTGGCCGACGACGGTCGCTTCCGAGCCTGCGAGGTGAACGCCGATTGCCCGGGAGGCCTCAACGAAGCCGTCGGTCTGCCCGCCCTCCTGAAGCGTGCAGGATACAGACAGACGAATCGCGAAGGGTACGACGTGGTGAGCGAGCTCGCCCGAGCGCTGGTCGCGGCCTCAGGAGGTCCCGGGTCTCCACGAGGAAAGGTCGCCCTGGTCTTCGCCACCGCCTACGCGGAGGATCTCCAGGTGTGCGCCCTGGTGGAGCGCGCCATCCTGGCCGCAGGAGGGCGAGCGGTCCGAGCCGCGCCCACGGCCCTCTCCGTCCGGGGAGACACGTGCTTCGTAGGAGACGAAGCGGTTTCGGTGCTCTATCGGTTCTTCCCCACCGAACACTTCGCCGAATGGCCCGAGGCGCTCGAGGTGGCCCGCCTGGTGGCCGAGCGAAGACTCTCGGCGATGTCGTCGTTCTCCTGCATGTTCGAACAATCCAAGCTGCTGTTCGAACGAGGCTTTTCATTGCTCGACCATTGGAGCGCCTCCACGGCGCAAACCCTGCGCACGCGTTTCCCCGAGACGCGCTCTCCGCTCGATGCCCGATTGGTCGACGAGCGCGCCGAATGGGTCCTCAAGAAGGCCTTGGGCCGCGTCGGCGACGAGGTCTTCGTAGGTGCGCTCGAGACCGACGACGAGTGGCGCAAGCTCGTGGACGGAGTCTCGCGCGCGGTCCTCGCCGGCGAGCCCTGGATCGCGCAGCGTTTCGTGAAGCAGCGCACCGTGCCCACGCCGTGGGGCCCTCGCTACCCGACCTTGGGCGCGTACGTGCTCGACGGTCGTTTCGTGGGGTACTTCGCGAGGCTCACCGAGATTCCACACACCTCGCACGACGCCCTGGTCTTACCGGTGGTGGTGCGCGAGACGCGCTCGGAAGAGGAGGCCCCATGAGCCGTCGCTTCGCCCGCGCCGCGCGCCATACGAGCCTCTTTTCCCTGGTCGCGCTCGCTTCGGCCTGCTCGCTTCGTCCGTTCACGCCTTCGGTCTCGGTGGCCTTCGGCACCGAAGAAGTGCCCTTCGCGAAGCGCATGGCCGTGCCCTCTTCGCGCGAGGTCGCCGCGCGCTGGGAGCTCTCGCCGAGCGACCCGTGGGCTCGCTACGAGAAGAGCACGCTCGTCTCGTCGCTCGACGCCATGGGAGGACGCGCCGAGCTCCCCGACGTGACCGAGCTCTCGGTGGTCTACGACGCCGTGCGCGCGGCGCGGCGCCTCGGCGAGGTCGGTTTGCCCACCGGCACCTTGTGGATCTCGGACATGCGAGGCGCTGCCTCGGTGGCCTTCGGTTCGGCCCTTCCACGCTACGCCAAAGATCCCGTCTCTCCGGTCCTCACCTTCAACAATTGGCCCGCAGAAGACGGACTCGTACCCGCAGACGAAACACTGGCCGCGCTGGTGCTCATGGCGCCGCCCAAACCACCGCGTGAATCCGCCGTCGGACACCCGCTCTTTTTGCTCGATTCGTGGCGATTGGCCTACCGCGAAGACGATCCCGGGGGCGCCTACGACAATCGCTACATGCTCCAATCCCACGACCTCCCCAGCGCGGAAGAGCTGCGCTCGAGGGGCATCACCCGGGTGGTCTATCTGGTCGAGAGCCTCGACGACACCGAAGGCGAAGAAGACGACCTTCACCCCGTGCTTCTCGCGTGGCAGGCCGCGGGGGTGAGCGTGCACTTCGTGGACTTGCCCTGGCTCACGTCGCTCGCGATCGACGTGGACTGGGCGCGTACACTCGCCCCGACCGGCGCGTACGTCGAGCGAAGGCGTGTGCTCCAAGACGATCCGGTCTTCTACGCGCGCGCGCGTGGCGGCTTCGGGTACGCCTACGGTCACCCGCTGTTCTTCCCCGGGGGCTTCTCTCGAAGCCGCGGGGGCTACGGAAGCGCTGGTGGTGGTGGTGGTGTGGGCGGTGGATGATCGGCAGGCGATACGCGCAAAATACGTAAATTTCGGCCTCGATTCACCTCCCACAGGCTAGCCCCGGAATGCCAACGCGAGGTACGCTCGAACGATGATTCGTCGCGGAGCCGCCCTCCTTCTCGGACTCGTCACGTCGATCACGTTGGGCGCCTGCGCCAAGAGCGAGTCCGCACCGACCTCCGTTGCCGCCCCCGCTCCCGATGAGCACGCCAAGGCCGCATCCGGTGGTCCGGCACCTGGAGCGGCCCCCATGACACCTCCGCAAGCCGCAGCCACCACGACCGCGCCCCCCCTCGGCGCCGCGTCCGCCACGCCGCCCGCGGCGCCCGCGCGCGCAGTGACCGATCCGAAGGGCTCCCACGGAAGTGTCTCGGCCGGAGAAGCCCAGGTCAGCGTAGGCCTCAGCCCCGAGGTCATCCACAACACGGTCAAAGCGAACTTCGACAAGGTCCAATCCTGCTACGAAGCTGGCCTCCGCGCGAATCCCACGCTGCAAGGGCGCGTGACCGTCAAGCTCGTCATCGGGCCCTCCGGCGCGCCCAAGTCCGCCATTGCCACACCCGGTGATTTCCCGGACAAGAGCGTGGTCGATTGCATCGGACGCGCCTTCAATTCGCTCAAGTTCCCTCCTCCGTCACGCGGCGACGTCACGGTGAGCTACCCGGTCATGCTCTCCCCGAGCACCTGAGCGCGAGTCCCCCCGAGCGGACACGACCTCCGACCGTCACGTGTGATGCTCCAATCCCGCACCGCTTGCGCACGACGCAAGCCCTGCGGCGAACCGCGGACGTCGACCTCGGGCCTCGAGCGCGATCCGTGTCCGTTCACCCGAGAAATCAAGGCTCACGTGATCACGGGCACGCGGCCCGGCTCGTGCATCGTGCGGCGCGCCCATGCTCGCCCACGTCGTCCGCTACCTGAAAGACAATCCGCTGATGCTCCTCTTCGTGGTGGCCGCCAGCGGCTACCTCGTGGGCAAAGTGAAGGTGGCCGGGGTGAGCCTCGGGGTCGCGGCGGTGCTCTTCGCGGGACTCGCGATCGGCGCGCTCGATCCCGACCTCAAGCTACCCGAGCTCGTCTATTTGTTCGGCCTGGTCCTGTTCGTCTACACGATTGGACAGAGCAGCGGCCCGGGCTTCTTCGCTTCGTTCCGCAAAGGTGCGCTCCGTGACAATGCCGCCGTGCTCGCGGTGCTGGTCCTCTCGGCCACCCTCTCGGTGGTCCTCTCACGAGCCCTCGGTCTGCGCTCCACGTTCGGAGCCGGGCTCTTCGCGGGGGCCACAACCAACACGCCGGCGCTCGCCAGCGTCCTCGAAGCCCTTCAATCGAAGGCGCCTGCACCCCAACGGGAAGCCATGCTGTCCGAGCCGGTGGTCGCCTACTCGGTCACGTATCCCATCGGCGTCCTGGGAAGCCTCTTCGGAGTGTGGGTCTTGGCCAAACTGAAGGCACGACGAAAGGCGGACGCACCACCGCCCTCGAGCACCGGGCTCCTCCCCGATCTCGGGGAAAAGGCCCTCGAGAGCACCACCGTCCGTCTCACGAAGCGCGTCACGCGAGACCAAGCCATCGAGCTCTGCCGCGCCCACGGGCACGCGGTGCTGCTCGGCCGCGTGAAACACGGCGAAGACGTGTCGCTGCTCACCACCGACGTGCCCCTCGAGGTCGGCGACCTCGTGACGTTGATTGGCGCCGGTCGCCACGTCGCGAAGGCCGTGCCTCTGCTCGGCGAACGCGACGACGAACGGCTCGACCTCGACCGGCACGTGCTCGACTTCCGACGCATCTTCGTCTCGCGCTCCGAAGTCACCGAGAAGCCGCTCTCGGCTCTCGGCATTCCACAGCGCTTCGGCGCATTGGTGACCCGCATTCGCCGCGGCGACGTGGAGCTCTTGCCGAACGGCGAGACGGAGCTGCTCCTCGGCGATCGGGTGCGCGTGGTCGCGCCACGCACCAAGATGCCCGAGATTGCCGCCTTCTTCGGCGACTCGTACAAGGCACTCAGCGAGATCGACGTCATCACCTTCAGCCTCGGAATCGCCCTCGGACTGCTGCTTGGGAGCATTCCCTTTCCAATCCCCGGGGGCTCGCACGTGAAGCTCGGCTTCGCCGGTGGCCCGCTCGTGGTCGGCCTGGTGCTCGGTCGGCTCGGTCGCACGGGCAAGGTGGTCTGGACCCTCTCCTACAGCGCCAACCTCACGCTCCGTCAGCTCGGCCTCCTGCTCTTCTTGGCAGGGGTGGGCACACGCTCGGGATATGCGTTCGTGCACACGCTCGGGCAAGGCGGAGGCCTCGCTATGCTCGGGGCAGGAGCCGTGGTGACCGCGGCCACGGTCGCGACGACGCTGTTCGTGGGACGCAGGTGGCTGAAGATCCCCGAAGACGTACTCATGGGCATGCTCTCGGGCTTGCAGACGCAGCCCGCGGCCCTCGCCATGGCCTCCGAGACGAGCCAATCGGAGCTGCCGAACGTGGGCTACGCCACGGTGTATCCGTTCGCCACGATTGCCAAAATCGTGCTGGCGCAGATCGCCCTGGTGATTGCTCAGGGCGGAACCTGAAGCGCTACCCGACCGAGCCTTCTCTTCGCATAAATCGCACGTAGAAGCGGGCGCCGGGCTTCGGCTCCACATGATGAGGGGCTTCCGGCGCGATGACGCCGTGAAGGCCTTCACGCAACACCACCACGGCGTCGTCTTGGTCTTCCAGGACGTAGAGCACGTGGCCGGCCGACACCACGAGCTCGCCCCAGACATCGGCCTTCAAGCGGTGGGTCTTGGTGAGCCCCGAAGGCACCGTCTGGGCGTCGAATTCGGCCGTGCGTTTGTACTCCGTGAGCCCCGAAGGAAGCTTCTTCATGCGACAGGGCGGGCACGGCAGCAAAACCCCGAGCTTCTCGCGGCGTCCCTCTTCGGTCAGCACCCAAGGCCTCGTCTCCTGTGGAGGCTTGTGCCTCACGTGCTGGGTATGCCCGCACTCGAGCTCGGCCACCCAATGCCCTTCGGCGTCGAGATGATATCCGACGATTGCCGACTCCGGAGGAGGTGCGCTCATGAGCGGAGAGTGCACCTTCGCGCGGCGAAGAGGAAGCCGTACGAAAGATGCAAAGGTTGCACGTCACTCCTCGGCCGAAATCAGGGTCTTTTCGTACACCCCGTTCGGCCCGATGATCCCCAGCGCGAGCGTCCCCCGAATCCCCTTCTTGGGAATCAGGTCCGAAGGATCGAAGGCGACGGGAGCCGTGTGCCCCTCCCACATCGCGATCGTCAGGTGAGGCTGGAAGTCGTCGCCGTTGCCGGTGGTGATGGGCACGCCACTCAGTCCGGGCAGCGACACGGCGGCTCGTTCGGCCGCGCGCAGCGCCTCCGTGCACGGCACCATGAGCCACGCCATGGTGGCGGGAGCCGCGGGCGGAGCATTGTAGGGAGCGTCGTACCGAAGGAGCCCCAGCGAGATCACGTCGAACGTGCAGTGCAGGGCGATGCGCTCGCGAGCTTCGGCGAAGAGGCCCTCCGGCGAGCGATCGGTTTCCGCGTGCAAGAGGGAGAGATGAGGGAGCGCGCGCTCCCCGACCACCACGCGAGGGGAGAGCCCCTTCACCAGGGACTGAGCAAAACGCACGCAATGCTGGCGAGCTTCGGGTGAAGGAAGGTAAACGAGACCGAGACGCATCGAGGTTCGACCTTACCACCACGCCGCGCGAAGGCGCAGGCGGCTCACTTGCAGTGGCGCGCGGGCTCCGGCGCGAGCTTGAGGAAGAACGGGTGCGTCCCGGAGACCGGCCCGATCATGGCGTCCCACGAGGTCTTGATCTCGGTCACGTACGAATAGCCGCCCGAGTCGGTGCTCTGCAGGCCGTTCAGCGCCCCTTGATTGGCGACGAGCCCTCGCCCGCCCTCGAAGCCCTTGAGGTGCGACAAGAGCCCGGTGATCAGGTTGCCGCCGGTCCCGGCGCCGCCGCAATATTGATCCGGGTAGGTGACCGCAGACGCTTTGCCGTTCCCTTGCGCGGCAATGTAATAGTACCAGGCGCCCATTCCCACGTTGCAGGCCACGTTCTGCATGAGCGACATGTTCTGCGAAGGCCCGGTGACCGCCCAATAAGCGGAATTTCCGGCCTCGGAGGCGTGCTGAGTCACGCTCGCGGGAATCGGACAGCCCACGCACGCGAGCCGGTCGAGCGCGCCCAGCGCCACCATCTCGTGCACGGTGGAGCTGAAACGAATCTGCAAGAGCCCCACCACGGGATCGTTCGCCGTCATGCCGCCCACCGAGCGGGTGGCGTAGCCGTCTTTGACCGAGACCTTCGCGTTGTAGCCGCTCTCCTTGGAGATGGACGCGACGAGGTGCGCGTAACAATGCTCCTTCGTGAACCCGGGATTGGCGGCGGCGCTCGGGCCGAACACCTCGCACGCCTTCACGATGGCCACCGCGGCCTCGTCGCGAACGGCGCCCGCCGGTGGTGGGTTCTTGAGCTTGTCCATGTAGCCTTCGACCAACGCGACCGCGGTCGGGTCGTCGGGAGCACACGCTCCGCCGGAGTCGACGCCCGCGTCCGGATCGAAGGGAATGTCCGCGTCCGGATCCGGATTGGTTCCGCCGTCGACCAATGCGCCGTCGCGGTCCACCACCGCACCATCGGGCAGCACCACCGTGCCACCGTCGCCCGACGGATCCCCTTCGCTCGTGCTGCACGCGACCACCCCGAACGAGGTCACCAACGAAAGAAGCAAAGACGCACGGAGTCGGCTCATGCTCCGATCTCACCACACTTTTCCGCCGAGATCCTGCTCACGGGTCGCTTTTGTCCCACCTTCACGCAGCCGAGGCTCCTGTTCCTGCCCCGAACGAAACACGACGGCCCGAGGGAGCTCCCCCGAGCCGTCGCGCGGACACTCTCCGAGCTCGTTCGCGACTACTTCGCGATGAGCTTGTACGAGAACGTGAACGCCACGCCGCCGGTCGAAGCCGGACAGCTCCCGTTGCGGAGCGTGCCGTCGAACACGGCGTCGGTGAGCACGAGCGAACATCCGCCGATGGTGTCGTCCACCGCCACGTCTTCGTCGAAGAGGTCTATCCGCACGGACGACTTGAGCTCTCCGGCGGTCACCCTGCTGAGCACCGTGGCATTCCAGATCGGGTTGGGCGTATCCGAGAGCCCGGAGGTCTGCCCCTCGTGTTTGCTCGCGCCTTGGGTCGAGACCACCTTGGCGTACGGATCGGGCAGACCGCTGAACGCGTCCCAGGCATTGCCCGAGGCATTGGTGGTCGGCACGGACGCAGCGACCAGCACGAAGTCGTACGACTTGGTCGGATCGACCACGCAGGCGCCCGCGTTGCAGGTGCGGTTCGCGCCGCAGGACACGCACGCGGCGCCGGCCTTTCCGCAGGCTGCGTTGCTCGTGCCAGTGTTGCACGTATTGCCGGAGCAGCATCCGGTCGTACACGACGATTGGCACGATGTGGCGATGCACGTTCCGCCCGAGCAAACATTGCCCGTACCGCAGTTCTGGCAAGCATCACCGCCGGCACCACATTGCGTGACCGACGAACCGGTCAAACACTGCCCGGCCTGGCAGCAACCTGCACAATTGCTGGCGTCGCAGCCGACTCGCACGCATGCACGATCCGAGCACTCCGCCCCGGAGGGACAGGTCTCGCACGCAGCGCCTGGTTTTCCGCACGCCATGGCCGACGTTCCGCTCAGGCAGACGCCGTCGCGGCAGCAGCCCGTGCAATTGCTCGCGTCGCACGCCGCACCGTCGGGGGTGACCACCGCACCGTCTTCACCAATCACACCGCCGTCCGGCGTGCCCGAGATGCCCGAGCAGCCCGAGCCTTGATTGCCATCGTCCACGGAAGAGACCGCGACCGCGCCGAACGGAATGGCCCGCGTGGCCTCCGGGATCGGCACGGAGAACTGCGCCAGCTCGATGGTCTTATCGAAGGGCGCGGGAAGGTCGAGCACGATGGCGCCCTTCATTTGCAGCGTCCCTCCGACCACGGCCGAGCCCGTGTGCGTGGCCTGGCCCCCGGAGACGGCCATGCACGCCCCCGTGTACTTTGCAGTGAGTTTGCTACCCGCGACGATGGTGAGGCGCAGATTGCCGGGCACGCTGCCGAGCGGGATATCGGGCAGGTTGGTCTCGGGCACGTCCGCGCTCACCAGGGCCGATCCGCCGTCGAGCAAGAACGGATCGAACGGAGCTTCCGCTACGATCGGCACGTCGATGTTGGAGAGCCCGGGGATCTCGCCGTCGTACTTCTTGAGCGGGGTGTCGACCTTGAGCTTCCCTTCGAGCTTCACATGCACGTCGAGCTTGACGCGCCCCGTGCCCGGCTTTCCGGTGAGCTTGCCTCCGTCCGCGACGCCCTCTGCGTCGACCACCACGGGACCTCCCGCCGAGAGCTTGAGCGACACTTGTGCAGGTCCCGAGCCCGGGAGCATGCCCGTGTCGTAGGAGAATCCAGGGAGCGCGGGCGCCTCTCCGTGAAAGGGAATCCCGGCCTCTTCGCTGCTGCACGCGAAGACCGAGACCGAGACCACTGCGACCCCGACAATCGGGGCGACCAGCGCGCACACGCGCTTCGAAAGCGAAGACGAACCCATGAATCCTCCGAGCGAGCGCCTTGGCCGAGGGCGCGCTCCACTCGCAAGGGTACACGACGAGAGGTCACCTCCGAACACTTGAATCCCCGTGCTCGTTCGGGAGCGCGTCCGTTGCGCATCGAGTCGAACGAGTGCCGGCTCGTCACTTCTTCGGGACGAAGAACGGCAACTTGGGAAGCGCCGATCCCACCGCGCTCTCGAGCTGGGCGCGCGTGAACGTGCCGTTCGCCTTGAACGGCACCGCGACGACCACCGGACCTCCCGCGATCGAGGCCGTGCCTTCGACGACGTACGGAACGTCACGACGCTCGGCCGCAATGGCCGCGCCCGCCCCGATGCCGGCCCACTGCATGCGGAGTGGCACCACCACGGAGGTCGAGCCGGACGCGGGCAGCTCGACCGGCTTGGTTAGGGTGACTTGCCCGGCTTCTCGCGTTCCGTCGAGCAACACGCGGGCCGTGACCTCTTTGACGGTGAGCCCGAAGCGGTTCGGGTTCTTCACGTCGGCCCCCACGTCGAGCGAGACGCCGGCCAGATCGAGCTGCGCGACCTTGACGCTCTTGACGACGAAGGTGGGAGGTTCGGGCCGCGAACAACCCGCGGTGGCCACGAGCGAAGCGACCAGCGATCCCGAAACGAACGAACGAACGGCTCCCATCATCGTGGATGAAGGTAGTGCACACCCGCGCACACCGCCCGTCGTATTCGCGGACGAATCGCGCGGGAATGAACGAGCCGATCGGTCGGTTTCAGGGGTCATGAGCTTTGCCGATGCCCCCTCGCCCGACTCGGAGCCGAAGCCTTTTCACGCGTCTCCGGTGAAAGACGAGGTGCCGTCGGAGTCGAGACCCTCGAGCCCACGGAAATCTTCCCCGTTCGACGCACTCGCGCGCTTCGCCTGGCCGCTGGCGTTCGTGGGGGTCGCCGCCATGGCGTTCGGGCATTTTCGCCCCACACCACCCCCGCCGTCACCGACCAGCGTCATCGTGGAGCGCCCCGCCCCGGTCGTGATGCACGAGCTACGCGCGCTGGGTCGCCTGGAGACCGCCGCCATCCACGTCGAGAAGGTGGTCGACGTGACCGATCATCAAGCCCGCATCTTCGGACTGGTCGAAGCCGACGACAGCCTGCTCTTCGTCGCCTCCGGCGAGCTCGTGCTCGGCGTGGATCTGTCGAAGATCACCGAGGGAGACGCGCGCTTCGACGCCGCCACGAAGACCGCGTTCGTCCGCTTGCCCGAGCCCGAGCTGTTCTCGTCCCGCCTCGACGAGGTCGCCTCGCACGTGCACGTGCGCACCACGCATCCACTCGCGAAGAAGAACGACGCCCTCGAATCGATCGCGCGCAAGCAAGCCCTCGCCGCGTTCGAGGCGGCCGCCCACGAACCTCACGCGGTCGAGCTCGCGCGCGCGCAGGCCGAGCGTCAGCTGCGAGCCCTCGCCAAGGCGTGGGGCGCCGCCGACCTCGTCCTCACGTGGCGCGACGGCACGAAAGCCGAGCTCGAGCCCATGCCCGTCCGTTGAGTCTCGATCGCGAACACGTCAGCGGCCGGCTATCCTGGGCGTCGTCCATGCGCCGTACGCCTTCTTCGCTCGCGCTTCGAGCCTCGCTCTCCCTGTTTTTCGGCTCTCTCGCGCTCGCGAGCCTCGCCTCGGCCTGCTCGAAGAGCGGCGCGCCTCCCGCTCCGGTGCAAGCGAGCCCGGAGCCCATCGCGCCTCCTCAGCAAGCACCGCAAGCACCGCAAGTCCCGCCGACCACCGTCGCGACGTCTCCCGCCCCCACGATCACCGCCGCCCCGATCCCCACGCCGATTCCCACTCCCGTTCCGGTCGCGTCCACGCCCCGAGCCAAAGACGCGTCCGCACCGGTCGCTACCGCGACGGGCCCCGGTAAACCGTCAGCGCCCGTGCCCGTTCCCCCCGCGTCCGGACCGGACGTGCTCACCAACGAGACCCTCACCGTGGCAGGAGCTTCGCGCAGCTACGGCGTGCGCCTTCCGCGCGGCTACGACCCGAAGGTCGCCTACCCGCTCGTCTTCGTCTTCCACGGCGACGGAGAGACCGGCCCTTCCCTCTATTCGTACTTCAAGTTCCAATCGGCCAGCGGCGAGAGCGCCGTGCTCGTCTATCCGAGCGGCCAAGGCCGGACCTGGGACCTTTACACCTCGGCCGAGAAGAACAAAGACGTCGCCTTCTTCGAGGCCATGCTCGGCCAGATTGGGGGCCGCGTTTCCATCGACAAAACCAAGGTATTTCTGGTCGGCTGGAGCAACGGCGCTTTCTTCGCCAATCAGCTCGCCTGCCGGCGGAGCTCGCTCGTACGCGCGGTGGCCTCCAATTCCGGTGGCGCTCCCTACGAGCCCGAGTCCCCCAACGACAAGTGGCCCAACGGCTTCACGCATTGCCCGAACCAGGCCCCGGTCGCCTTCTTCGCCGTGCACGGAACGAGCGACTCCACGGTCGAACCCGCGGGCGGAGAGTTCAGCGCCACGTATTGGGCGTCGGTGAACGGCTGCAACGCGACCCGCTCGCCCGCCATGGCCGCGCAAGCCGGACTCCCCACCCCGTGCGAGAGCTACCCGGGCTGCAGACCGGGAAAGCCCACCGTGTATTGCCCCGTCCCCGGCATGGGTCACCAGCTCTGGCAGAGCGCCGTCAAAGCCGAGTGGGACTTTTTCAAGTCGCTCTGAGCCGTCTCGCGCGTCAGGGCCCTGCGTCGGCGGCCGCGCCTCGTGCGGGCTCACCAGGCGGGAAAAAGACCACGTACGAGCTCGGCCCGAGGGTCATGAGCACCGCGCGACTTCCCTGATTTTCCCGCACGATCTTGCCGTACCAAGGGAGGGACTTCCACGCGTCGGTGTCCCGGATCGCCTCGGGCACGACGAGGTCCACTTCCATGTATTTTGCACCGATGGCGCCGACCATCTGGGGCCCGAACGTCCACGCTTCGTGGCCGGGCTTCGCCACCACGTCGTTGTGCAACGCGCCTCCGTACGTCACGAGCAGCGAGTCCTTGCCTTGGGTCTTCTCCAAGAACGACTGGATGTCGGCCGCGGTGAGGCGCGCGATCATCGAGAGCATCATGTCGACGTCGCCGCCGCCCGCGTCCAGGATCTTCTGGTAGTCCTCGCACGGGGGCGTGAGCACGTGCGGACGAATTCCCGCGGTTTTTGCCGCATTTCCGAGCGTGACGAACTCGTTCTGATTGGTCTCGGCTTGCGGCGCGGCGACCGCTTTTTGCTGCGCGGCCACCTTCTGTTCGGTCTTCTTGCCGCAGCTCCCGTTGGCCACCCAAAGCTCGAGCACGAGGTCGGTCGCTTTGCCCTTCAGCACCGGCAAGAGACCGTCGGTGAAGCGCTTGGTGGTCGAGGCCACCTTCGGCCCGTCCTTCTGCGCGTGCGCCTCACCGAAGGCCATGACCCGAGGTCCTTTGGCGACGAGCGCGCGCACCGCCTCGGCCGCCGTGGGAAACGTCTCGCACACCACGCCTGCCGCGCACGGCGGAGCTTCGGCAGCACGAGGACCACTCGAAGCAGGCGAAGCCGAAGGCGCGCTGGCGACGGAAGCCGCGGGCAAAGGCTGAGGCGGAGGCTCGGGTGTCTTGCAGGCGACGAGCGCGGCGCAGAAGGAACCCGAGAGCAAAAAGGCGAGCGTCGACCTCATGAGGCCTTCGAGTCTACCAGCGAGCTCGGGCGCGCGGGACTCGCGCGAACGTCACCGGTAAGGAGCGGCGGTGCGGGCCTCGACGAGCAGCTTGAAGGCGCGAAAGCTGCGCTCGTAGTAGCGCTGCTCGAGGCGCTCGGACTCTTGCGAGCCCAAGAGCCCTGGCGCACGCGCGAAGAGAGAGCCGAGCCCTCGCTCTTCGATCACCTCGCTCCTCGCGGTGAGCTCCGTCCCGCCCAGCACGGGCTCGAGTGAGACGCGGTCGAAGAGCACGAGCCGGTTTTTCACGCGTGTCTCGAGGGCGAGCAGACGCGCCTCGGTGAACGAGGTGACCTCGGTGGTCGCGACTATCCTTTTGCCGTCGAGCTTCCACACGATCGAATACTGGGAGCCCTGTCCGAAGACCGGCCCTTCGTCGTGGTCCACCTTCACGAGCCCCTCGACCCACGAGGGATACGAGGCCACGTCGGCCAGCACGGACCACACGAGCTCGGGCTTTCGCAAGATGCTCTGTTCGCTCGAGAGATAGAGCATGGCGCTTCAGCGATACTCCACGGTGAGCACGCTGTAGAGCGGGTGTTGGGGTCGCGCGCGCACGTGCGCCGCCGGTGCGGCGAGCTCGGCCACGAGCGCGAGCTCGGCCTCGGAATAGGCCTTTCTCATGCTCACCACGCTGTCGTGCATGTACGCCGGATCCCGAGTGAGCGCGGCCACCCCGATGCCGAACGGAAAGAGAAAGAGGCTTCTCCGCAGGTCCACGCCGACGAACGCGTAGCGCGCCACTCGCCCGCTCTCGGCGATCACCTTGGCGAGCTGGCCCGGGGTGAAGTGGTGGATGCTCTGCGCGATGAACACGAGATCGAACGCGCCGTCTTCGACCTCGTGCATGTCGAACGCGTTGAGCTCGCGGAAGGGAACACCTAGCCCTCGACGTCGCGCCTCGCGGTTCGCGGCCTCCACGTACGTGGGCTCGTAGTCGGAGCCCGTGACATCCACGGCGAGCTTTCGCCGCTTCGCACGAGCGGCCAGCGCGAACGAGAACTCCCCCGAGCCCGCGGCCAGCTCGAGCACACGAACGGGCCTTTTCTCCCGAGCAGCGACGAGCAACAGATGCGGCGCGAGCGCGTGGAAGAACCGGTCGTACGCGAACACCGCCGCGTTCATCCGATGGATCCCCCGAACGATGCGGAGCTTGTGGTCGGCGGGAAACGCCGGATCGTCCAGATGCTCGGTCACGTCGGTACGCACGAGCTCGTCGACGGTGACCATGGCCTTCGCGATGCCCGAGGCGATCGCGCGACGCTTCGCGCGGAGCTCGTCCACCGCCGCGTCGGCGCGCCGAGCGAGATCGTCCGACGTCTCCGTCGCGAGGCGTGCGCGCGTGAAACCGAGCGCTTCGCGCGCACGTCGATTGAGTCGCTCGAGCTGCAGCATCGGTCGAGCTTACACGCATCCGCGTACGGTCTCGTCGACCCGTGCGCGAGTCCGTCGACTCGAAGCTACTTGGCCGCCAGCGCCTCGGCCACGAAGGCCACGTTCTCCGGATGGGCGACCGGCGCGAAGTAGTTCGCTTGCTGGTTTTCCTGCGTGCACCAGGCCTCGCCCCAGCTCAATACGCCCATGATTTCGCCCTGCGCCGAGGCCGAGAGCGGGCCCCCGGCATACCCGAAGCAGAGTGTGCCCTTGGACGCCGTGGCCAGGATGAACCCGCGAGCATCGAAGCCGCTCTTCGCGCACAGCGAGGCGCGTCCGCGCAGGTCCATCGCGGTCGACGTGCGCGTGGTCGGGCCGTAGCCGACGGTCTCGTAGTCGCAGCGCTCCACGTGGGACTTCACCTTGGCGGGGACCACGTTGGGCAGCTCGTGCTCGAGCACCAGGTACGCGAGGTCGGTCGGGTGCTCGCGCGTGGTGTCGTACGCGGGATGTTGGACCGCGCGCACCGCGCGCACGCGCACGCCGTCTTTGACGTTGCCCACGCCGAACGAGAGCGCGTACTTCGCCGCGTCCACGCCGTAGATGAGGCTCACCTCTTTGGCCGAGAGCAAACAGTGTCCGGCCGTGAGCACCACGCGCGGCGCGATCAGCGTGCCCGTGCAATGGGGTCCCGTGGGACGTCCGGGCACGTCATCCATCACGTACCCGATCGGCGACGACGCCTGCGACACGGCGTCGATCGACGTGTCCGCTTCCGCGCTCGACGTCTCCGCCGAACAACCGAGAACCGACAAGCCTCCGCCCAAAACCGCGACGAGAGCGAGCCTCATGGTATTCAGCGTACGAGGGAAAAGACCCGAGCCCAGGAAAATCCCGGAACTCTTGGCTTTTTCGTCGCCTAGTTTCCCACCATCGGCAACCGCGGTCCTACATGACCGGAGATGGAGGAGCGACGCCGAATGGGCGAAAGGCCGCCTGCGACGAGCGGACGGCCTCTACGATCTCCGAAGCGACGTTCGAGCCGAGCTCAGTCGACGATCGGCTTGGGGGTCTTCGCGGTGCTGGCGGGCAGCTGCGGAGTCTTCACCTCGGCGAGCTCGCCGGTGAGCGAACGAAGGAACGCGACGATGAGCGACACGTCCGGGTCCGCGAGCTCGATGCCGAGCTGGTAGGTGCCCATCTGCTTCACCATCTCTTCGAGCGTGGCGACCGAGCCGTCGTGGAGGTAAGGCGCGGTCTTGGCGACGTTGCGGAGCGAGGGCACCTTGAACACGAAGCGATCGGCCTCTTGTTTGGTGACCTCGAAGCGACCCACGTCCTTGAGGTTCGGGTACGGCTTGGCCTGGCCGAGCTTCTTGAACTCGACGCCGCCCACGAGCACGCCCGAGTGGCAGGTGGTGCAGCCCACCTTCACGAACTTCTCGAAGCCGGCTTTCTCGTCCTCGGAGAGCGCCTTCGCGTCACCCTTCACGAACGCGTCGAACTTCGAGGGCGTGGCGAGCGTGCGCTCGAACGCGCCGATGGCCTTGGCCACGTTCACCGCGGTGAGCGGCTGCTTGTCCTCGGGGAAGGCTTTTTTGAAGGCCTCGCCGTACTCGGGCATGGACTCGAGCACCGCGAGAACCGCCTTCTCGTTGGGCATGGCCATCTCGACCGGGTTCAGCATGGGCTTGAGCGCCTGGTCTTCCACGTCGGTCGCGCGGCCGTCCCAGAACTGCTTCGAGTGACCGGCGGCGTTCAGCGTGGTGGGCGAGTTGCGTCCGCCGAGCTGAGCCTTGTGACCCACCGACGTGCGACGCTCGGGATCGATGCCGAAGGCGTTCAGCTTGTGGCAGGAGTTGCACGAGATGGTCTGGTTCTTCGAGAGACGGTTCTCGAAGTAGAGCTTCTGACCGAGGGCGATCTTGTCCTCGGTGAGCGGGTTCTTCGGGTTCTCGAACCGAGCAGGGAGACCGGCGAACTGCGCGAGCTGCGCGGGGTCGATGGTGATCCCCGGGGCGGCGGCAGACCCCGAAGCCGACGCGTGCGGCGCCGTGCTGTGGGGCGGAGGCGGCGGATCCTTCCGCTTGTTGCTGTCCTCGCAGGCCGCGAGCATTCCCGACATTCCGAGCACCAAGAGCCACGATTGTCCGCGCATGGACGCACGACTACACGACTTTCGGGCCTCTCGGCAATGTCGAGCCGAGCATTCGCTCGACCTTCGAAAACGAAACCGCCCGCGAGGCCGAAGCTTCGCGGGCGACTCGACTCGAAATCGTCGAGGTCAGTATGCGCCGAGCGCTGGACCGCGGCGGTTCTTCGCGCGGACGACGCCGCCTTCCGCATCGCCGCCTTCGATCGCCTTCTCGAGGTTGTCGAGGTTGATGTTGGCGCCGAGGTAAACGCGCATGTCTTGGTAGCGGTCGAAGAACGGATTGCCGTACGTGCCGTCCGCGCGGAGCAAGCTGCGGCTCATGAAGTAGCCGATTTCCGGAGTGAGCCAGGAGGTCGCTTCGTAGTCGAGCCAGAAGCTGAAGTACGTGGCGTTACGAACCGTATTCGCGTCCGACAGGCGGCTCGCCGTCGCGCCCGTCACCGGGTTCACGTCCTTCTCGGGGCTGAACGTGTAGAGGAACTGGTGCGACATGTTGAACCAGAACGCCGGGCTGAACTTGCCCCAGCTTCCGGCCACGATGGCCGAGTACGAGAGGATGTCGGAGGCATTGGCGGCGCCGCCGAGCTGATCTTCGCAGCTCGACCCGCCACCCCAGCACGCGCGCTGGTAGGGGAAGTCGCCGCGAATGCCGCCGGTGGTCTTCGTGTAGAACGGGTGCGAATACGAGCCGAGCAAGAGGACGTCGATCTCGCCGCCGCCGATGTTCTCGAAGCTCTTGGCGAGCTGCACGCTGAGGCCGGGAGTGAGCACGATCGTGCGCGCACGCGACTCGGGCGAGGTCGGAGCGGTGAGGCCCACCGCGACCGCAGCCTTGATGCCGCCGAACGACGGGATGCCACGATAGAAGAGCTGAAGACCGGTATCGCCGAAGCGCGGCTCGTTCCGGGTCTGCGTGGTGTCCGAGTTGGTAAACTCGTAGGTGAACGTCGTTCGGCCGCGGAGCTGCCAATCTTTGGAGATGGTGTAGCGCGGCAGGAAGAACAGCGACATGTCCGCCGTGGTGTTCGGATCCTGCTGCTGCTTCCGGAAGACGGCAGTCGTCGACATGCTGGTCTGCACGAACAGCTGCGAGCCGGCGAAGGGACGAGGCTTCGGGGCCTTCTCTTCCTTCTTGGCGGGGGCGACGGTGTCCTTCTTGGGAGCGCCGGTGCCGAGCGTGATTCCGCCCGAAGCGCTCGCGGCGTTGTCCGACGGCGGGGTCTGCGCGTTCGGATCGGCCGGGGCGTCCGTCGGAGCGGCGGTGGCAGGGGTGGTGGTCGGCGGGGTGGTCGGGGTGCTCGGCTGGGTTGCGTCCTGCGCGAACGCGGGTTGCCCCACGGCCAGGAGCGAAAGACCCAACGCGAACGACACTGCTGCTCTCTTCATCGCTACCACTTCCCTCTCGTTGTCCCCGTCGTGCCCCGTAGCGAGCTTGTGCCCGGTGCGAGACGACTCTTCGCTATGCAAGCGACGTGCTAGGCAAAACCAGCACCTAACCCGTTGATTTGTCGAAGATATCGTAAGCGCCCGTTCAATCGCTATCGGCAGCCGCCACTTCGTTAACGGGGCTTCCACGGAACGTTTGCGCTCCCCTTCGGCTCCCCCAACGGTTGGGGTGGCGTCTTCGTCCTTCGGGATGATCCGGGCAAAAGGCCCATCCTCGGGAGCGAAGCTTCGCCTGCTTCTAGCTCCGGCCCATCCCCCCCGCAAGGAAACAAAACGAAGGCTTTCTCGGGGCGCTTTACGTCACCCGCAACGTGCCAGACCCCGTGGAGATTCGTTCGGGCCGTGGTAGGGCTCGACGGGCGCCCATGTCCGAGCGCGCCCTCCGCACGCCCACTTTTCCCTGGTTTCCCCGCTCGGTGCTCCGCGCGGCAGGACGGCTCGCGACCGGGGCGGCCGTGGTGCTCGCGTGCGGAGACGAGGCACGCGCCGGGGGCCCTCTCGGGGGTCAGGGCACGCCCATCACCACCAGCCGCTACACGGTCGACCTCTTCCAAGGTCCGCTCACCGCCTCGAACCGCGTGACCGGGCTCTCCGGCGCGGTCGCCCCCATCGCCGAGGGCATCGACATGCACGCCTTCAACGCGGCCGCTCCCGCCGTGCGCTCGGCCAACTCGCACTCGGTCACCGAGTTCGACGTGAGCGCCGGCCTCACCTTCCCGGGCGCGCTCAGGAACCTCGACTTCGACAACAACGGCACACGCGGCTTCACCTACGACAACTTCGTCTTCGTCACCATGGCCGGCCAGGTGCAAGAGGGCGCGTTCGGGCTCGGCGCCACGGTCGACGTCCAACAGTACGACCTCGGCGGCACCACCGGCGCCGAGAGCGTCTCGAGCGTGGCGTTCCGCTTGATGCAAGCGCGCTTGCTCGCGGCCACGTCGATCGGCGACGACCTCTACGTCGGTGGAGGTCTACGCGGCGTGCTCTTCACGCTGCGCGACGCGGCCCTCTCGCAGATCGGGCTCTCGAGCTTCACCGATCTGCGCGGCGTGCTCACCATGGCCGGAGTGGGTCCCGAGGTGGGCGCGCTCTACGCGCCGATCGCTCTGCCTTTGCGCATCGGGCTCTCGCTCCGCGCGCCCGTCTCGGGACGCATCATCCCCGGTGACACGAGCGCCGTCGACGGCGCGGGGGACCGCAGGCTCGGCAAGCTCTACCTGCCCGACCGCGTCGAGATCCCCTGGCAAATCGAGTGGGGCGTGGCGTTCCAGCTCGGGCCGCGCCCGCTCAACGTGAAGTGGCTCGACTCGCGCGAGATCCGACACGAAGAGGTCGAGGCATACCGGAAGAAGCCCGACGAGCAGCGCTCCACCGTGGTCTCCCGCATGGGTCGCCGCACCTACGAAAAGCACCCGCGCGAGAAGCTGCTCGTCTCCATGTCGTTCACGGTCACCGGCCCCTCGGACCAGGCCGTGGGGGTCGAGTCGTTCCTCGCGGGCAAGGTGGATCGCTCGGGCGAAAAGGTCTCGTTCACGCCGCGAATCGGCGTGGAAGCCGAGGCCTGGCCGAACCGCATGGTCTTCCGGACCGGCGGCTACCTGGAACCTACACGCTTTCGCCAGGGTGCACCGCGCATGCACGGGACCGTGGGGCTCGAGCTCAAGACGGTCTCGTGGGACTTTTTCGGCCTCTACGAAGACGCCCTTCCGCTGCGAATCGGCGGCTCTCTCGACGTCTCCCGCGAGTACTTCGGGTGGGGAGTGACGGCGGGCATCTGGAATTGACGGAAGCTGCTATCGTGCGGCGCCGTCGTGGCCAGAGATCCGAGAACGCCCCGTCTGCTCACGAGCCTCGCCGTCACGGCGTGTGTGCTCGGCTCCGCGTTCGATGCCTCCGCGGCCGGCCCGCTCGGCGCCCAGGGCCAGCCCATCACCACCAGCAGCTACACGATCGATCTCTTCCAGGGACCGCTCATCGGCTCTTCTCGCGTGACGGCCATGGCGGGCGCGGTGGTCGGCATGGCGGCCGGCGCGGACATCATGACCGCGAACCCGGCCACACCCGCGGTCCGCTACCCGTTCTCCCACTCCGTCACGGACTGGAACGCGGGCATCGAGTGGCGTTTCCCGAGTCAGCTCGGCACGACCGACTTCGACAACAACGGCACCAAAGGCTTCGCCTACCAAGACTTCATCTTCGTCTCGACCAGCGGCTACGTGCAGGAAGGCCCGCTCGGCATCGGGCTCGCACTCGACCTCCAGCAGTACCAGCTCGGTCGCGTGGCCGGCGCGCCCGCCGTGCAGAACGCTTCGGTGCGCCTCGCTTCGCTGCACCTCATGGCCGGCTACAGCCTCGACGACGAAGTGCACCTCGGCTTCGGACTTCGTGGCGCGCTGCTCACGCTGCGTGACGCCGGTCAAAACGAGCTCACCGCGATTCCCGGCACCGAAGGCCTGCTCACCATGGCCGGCCTCGCGCCCGAGGTCGGCGTGCTCTGGGCTCCGCGAGCTTTCCCGCTCCGCATCGGTGGAGCCTTGCGCGCGCCGGTCGTCGGAAAGGCCACGAGCAGCGACATCCGCCCCGACGCCGCCGGCGACCTGAAGATCGGAAACTTGTATCTTCCACGGACCATCGAGCGCCCGTGGGAGCTCGAGTGGGGCTTCGTGCTCCAGTTCGGCCCGCGTCCGATCAACATCAAGTGGCTCGACACCCGCACCATGCCCCGCGAAGAGCTGGAGGCCATGCGTCGCTCCCCCGACGACACGCGCCAAGTGCTCATCAACCGCTACGACAAGCGTCGTCGCGCCAAGGTGCCTCGCCCCAAGCTGCTCGTCTCCACGTCGTTCTTGATCACCGGGCCTTCGGACAACGCGGTGGGCATGGAGGCGTTCCTCGCCCAGCGCGTCGACCGCTCGGGTCGCCTCGCCACGTTCACGCCGCGCGTGGGCCTCGAGACCGAGCCCGTCCCGGACTGGGTGATCTTCCGCGCCGGCGCCTACCTCGAGCCTTCGCGCTTCAGCGAGTCGGGGCCGCGCTTGCACACCACCTTCGGCGCCGAGACCCGCATGTTCCAGACCGACGTGTTCGGCTCGTTCGACTCTCCGGTGCCCTTCCGCATCGGCGCCAACCTCGACGTGGCCCGCGACTACTACGACTGGAACTGGACCTGGGGCCTCTGGTACTGACCGTCCGATAGTCGAGCGATCCCGAACACTTCCGAACTTTCGGAATTCTTTTCGAAACCGCGAGGTTGCGGAGACCAGATCCCCTCGTGGTCGCCTACCCCGCTCGCCCCGACTTGCCGGACTTCGCGGAGCTGCCCGAGCTCTTCGGCGCTCCCGCGCGCGCGAAACGAGACCCGCGTGACGAGACGAAGGACGCGGAGGCGATCGCCCACACGAGCACGCGCCTCGGACTCGGACGCGAAGAGCTCGCGAAGTTCTCTCGGCTCTACGCGACGCAGGCTCCGCGCATCCATCGTTTCCTCCGCGACCTGCTCTTCGACGCCACGCTGGCCAAGGACGCGACCCAAGAGACCTTCGCCCGATCACTGCATCATGCGTCCATTTGGCAGGACGAAACGCGCGCCGTCCCTTGGCTCTTCGGGGTCGCGCGCAACGTGTCACTCGAGATGCGGAAGGAGCGCGCGCGTCGCGGACGCGTGATGCGGGACGCCCTCGAGCCGCACGAAGAGCCGCGAGCGCGCGAGTGCCCCGAAGCCGACCTGGTCGCGCGCGACACGGCTCGTCGCCTCGCCGCCGCGATGGCCAAGCTCTCCGAAGAGCGGCGCGCGCTCTTGCTGCTGCGCCTCGACCACGGGCTCGGATACGAACAAATCGCCGAGTCGATGGGGTTTTCCCTCGCCAAAGTCAAAGTCGAGCTCTTCCGTGCGCGTGAAGCCCTGCGCGCCGAGCTCGCCGCTCAGGAGACGCCATGAAGCCCCGCGCCACGGATACGCCAGCGCTCGTCGACGCGCCGGAAGCAGACCTGGACGACCTCGATTTGCGTGAGCTCTTTTCCGTCGCGACCTCGGCGAAGCGCGACGACTTCGCGCTCGACCTGGACGACGTGCTCGCGCGCGCCGAGCGCCGACGAGCCCCCCTCGCGGGCGAGCTCTCGCCCTCGGTACCTTCGCCGCTCGCGAAGATCGAGCGCACGTTCGCCGCGCGCAACGGAGCCTTCGTCTCGACCGTCTCGGCGTTCGCCGCGGCCGCGTGCTTGTGGCTCTCGGCGGGCGCAGGCTACGCGACCTCGGGCGCGAGCGAAGCGGAAGCCACCCTCGACGTCCCTGGAATTTGCACCGAATCGGACGTGGACACCAACGCGTGCATGATCCCCGCATCGATCGTGCGCGCCCCGAGTGTCCAGCCGAGAGCGCTGTCCTCCGACGATTTCCGAGTTTGCGACGCACGCCTCGTAACCTGCGTGCCCTGAAGGTCATGAACCTCCGTCGTCACCACGGAGGACATTATGAAGCTCTCGCATCTCGTCGTCACCTCGGCCTTTCCCCTCACCCTCACCCTCGCCACGCTCACGAGCTGCAGCGAGAGCAAAGACGGAGCCTCTGCGTCGGCCCAAGCGCCTGCGATCGCCGCGGCTCCCGATCCGTCCCCGCGCGAGCACGATCGCGAGCCCGTGCCCACACCGGCGCGCGACCCGGGCGCGAACGTGCCACGTCACGTGGTGCCGCTCGCAGGCCTGCCCTCGTACGGTCCGAAAGACGCGTGGGTCACCGTGGTGGAGGTGACCGACTACGAGTGCCCGTATTGCCGCAAGGCGGAGCGCACGCTCGAAACGCTGCGCGAGACGTACCGGGACGACCTGCGCGTGGTGGTGCTCGAGTACCCGCTGCCCATGCACGAACGCGCCGAGGCGACCGCGCTCGCCGCCCTGGCCGTCGATGCGAGCGGCCGTTTCGAGAGCATGCATCATGCACTTTTCGAGTCGCCCGACCGCAGGACCGACGAGGGTCTCCTCGACCTGGCCGTACGCGCGGGTATGCCGCGCCGTGCGTACGAGAGCGCGCTCGCGTCTTCTGCTCCACGCGCTCGCCTCGACGCCGCGAAGAAGCTCGGCAAAGAGCTCGGGGTCACCGGCACACCGGCATTCTTCGTGAACGGCCGTAAAATCTCGGGCGCGCAGCCCCTCGGCACCTTCGACACGATGATCCGCGAGGAGATCGCGCACGCGAAGGCGCTCGTCGCGTCGGGTGTGCCGAAGGCA
Organism: Polyangiaceae bacterium; assembly: GCA_965225775.1. Lineage (GTDB taxonomy): Bacteria > Myxococcota_A > Polyangia > Polyangiales > Polyangiaceae > JAAFHV01. The sequence continues at coordinate 5,152,545 of OZ245328.1, forward strand.
TCCGTGTACGACGCGATCGTCGACGAAGCCCACAAGAACCCGGCGCCACGCGAGTCCAAGGACCCCGACGCCGAACCTCCGAGCCACGTGCCCGCGGCGAGGGGAATCGGAGGGTCGCTCGTGCGCGGAGAGGCGAGCGCGAAGACCACCATGGTCGTCTTCACCGACCTCGAGTGCCCGTACTGCCGCAAGCTCGACGCACGGCTCGACGAGATCGTGGCGCGCCGCGCGGACGTGAAGGTGGTGCTCCGTCACGCACCGCTCCCCATGCACGAGCACGCCGAGCTCGCCGCGAAGGCCGCGATCGCCGCCGAAAAGCAGGAAAAGCTCGCGATGTTCACGAAGCTCGCCTTCGCGAGCCAGGGCCCACTCGACCGATCGACCCTCGACGCCCTCGCGCGCACGGCCGGCCTCGACATGCCGCGCTTCACCCGCGACCTCGACTCTCCCGAGGTCGCCGCGAGGCTCGAAGAAGACCGCGCCCTGGCCCGTAAGCTCGACGTTCGAGGCACGCCCACCACGTTCGTGGAGAGCGAGCGTGTGGTAGGCGCGCAGCCGATCGACGCCTTCGAGAAGGCGCTCGCGAAGCGCTGAAAGCGGCTCCCCGTCTGCTACGCTGAGCCGATGCGCCAAGGGCCGTTCTTCCGCGCGCGACGAGCCCTCTTCACGCTGGGTCTCGTCGCCGTGGGGTGTGGCGGGCGCTCGGTGGACCCGCTCACGACGAGCTCGTCCCCCGATGCAAGCACGGTCGTGGAGGACCCTCCCACCATCACGCACCCACCGACCCCGGGCACGTTCTCGTGCCTCGAGTACGACGTGGCGCGCGACCAGATCCTCTACGACCCGCAAAAATCCCCCTTCCAGGCGGATCTGGTCGACTTCGCGGCCGATCTCACTCACGTGTATCTTGCAGCCAATGCGATCGCCGACTTTCAGGCCGGTCGCGTGTACGACGTGCACATGATCGGGCTCGGGCCCACGGAGCTCTTCGCGGACGTGAGCCCTCACGTGGTCTCGGCCATCGCCGAGGCCGACGACGCGCTCTTGCTCCTCCACGACTCCGCGAAGGGCCCGGTGGTCACGCGAGCGGAGAAGGGACGCGACGCACTCCGCGTGCTCGAGGGAAGCGAAGGCACGCGGAGGCTCGCCGCTTCTCGGGACAGCCGTTTCTACGCTTACGCCACCAAAGACGCCGTGTACGGACCTACCGGAGTGCTCTACCGGTATGCACCGGAGACCAACGTGCTCGGCTTGGCCACCGCAGGATCGCAGGCGTTTTTGCTGGCTGCTCGTGATGCCAGCCACTCGCGTGTGCTCCGCGCCGGAATGGACGGCGTCTCCGAGGTGATGACCGAGCTCGGCGCCGCACGCGAGGGAACGTTCGCGTCGAACGGCTCCCTGCTGTTCGTGATCGAAGAGGGCTCACCTTCACGCCTGATCGCGCTCGACACGAAAGGAGCGAAGGTCGCCGAGGCGCCGCTCGCATCGGAGCTCGGCACCGTGCGCGAGCTCGCGTTCGACAAAGCGGGCGTGTACGTGGTCGGCACGCGCACCGGGTCGAGCTCACGCGAGGTGGTGGTGAGCCACCTCGATCTCGCGAGCTCGGGAGCCTTCTCCACGCCGCTCACGGTGAAGTCGTTCACCACGTCGTCGACAAGCACCGCGCGACGCCTCTTCGCCGCGGACTCGTGCAACATCTACTTCTTGGTGGACGGAAAGCTCCACCGGCAATCCGCCACCACGCTCCCCGGACGCTGAAGGCTTCGCGCTCTCGCATCCGGACGTCGACGATATCGTGCACGCTGCATCTATCAGGAGCGACGACGACGCCTCGCGACGAGCACGGCCGAGGTCGCCATGGCGAGCCCGAGCGCACCGGCCGTACCGGAGCGGCTCACACGCGCCAGATCGCACGAACATCCGGCGTCCGCGGAGGCCTCCGAGCCGTCGCCCGGGGTCGCTCCGGGTCCCTGACCACCCCCGGGCTCACCCGTGCCCGGAGGGGGCGCTTTGGCCAGCTCGACGCCCTTCTCTTCGGTGAGCGTGCATCCTGCAGATGCCGCCGCGACTCGGAAAACCAAGGGTTTTCCCTCGAAGCCGGGTCCGGCCGTGATCTTCACCGCGCATTTTCCACCTTCGGGCGTGGCCACCACGGTGGACTTGCCGTCGGCGTCTGGCGCATCGAAGACCACGTGCCGTGCTTCGGCGTCACCCGTGGCCACGTACGAGAGCTCGGCTCCCGCCGCTCCGTCTTTGGCGGACGAGGCCACCATGACCGTACGTGAGCCACGCACCACCTCGGTGCCCACGACCCCGGTGTTCTTGGGATCGATCTTGGTGATGTCGGTGGTGGTGGCGGGCGCGTCCGAAGCGCCGAGCGCGTCGAACACGTGCACGGCGAACGCCGAAGGTCCGGGCAGCTTCACGCGGTATTCGGTCACCGCGTAGCGCGCGCCTTCGCAGGTGCCGTAGCGCGAACCGGAGCACTCGCTCTTGGGGATTTTCCGCACCTCCGGCGTACCTCCGCTGCGCACCACCGCGTGCAGCGCGAGCTTGGAGGAGCCGAGCGTGCCGGAGGCCCCTCCCGCGTCGACGGCGAGGTTCGGGGAGAGCGATCGGAACCGCAGGTTCATGCCTCGAGCCGCGTCGTCCGTGCGCATGCGATCGATCACGATGACCTCGCCGTCCGGGAGGAACGCGTAGTCGCGACGCGCGAACGGAACGTCGGTCGCGCCGTCTTTCTGGAAGGCCTTGGAGAGCTCCGCCCGCGCCGCCACCACTCCGGACTCGAAGCCGCGCGCCCAGGGCAACTCGGCCTCGCTCGTATTCGACTGGCCGGGTCGATAGTCCTCGCCGACGGTCTTGGAGTCGACCGTGATGGCGTTGCTGGTGAGCGTGGAGAGCGAGCCGTACGGACTCGGATCGACCACGAGATGATCGCCTCCGCGCGCGAGCACGAAGTTCGAGGCATCGATGTGCTGGTGGTCTGGACCGAGCCTCGGTGCCGACGAGAACACGGTCCAGTAGGCGTCCGGATTCCAGCTCGAGCGGGCGTAGAGGTTGCGAGTTCCCCGCGCCAAGTAGAACGTGGCCGGCTTGCTCGACACGTAGTCGACCGGCGCTTTCCCACGGGTCTCCGCGAACGCTTCGCACGCGAAACATTCGTCGAATTCGCCCAGCGCAGGATCGGCGAGCAACGCCGCACCAAAGGCCGCGCTCGTGTCGTCTTTGCCGCCCACGAGCGAAGCGACCACGCCGCGCCGCGAGAGGGTCGCGTAGGTGGAGTCCGTGCCCCAGTCTCCGCCCGCCCAGCCGAACTTCTTGTCCGGCGTGAAGGTGTGCCGATAGAGCGGCACGATGTCGTCGAAGAACTTGTCGACCTGAGGAAGCGAAACGCCTTGCGCGCGCACGGCCCGCCACGCGAGCCCGTAGCCCATCATGCTGAACGGCGCGTACTCCCAGCCTTCGGGCCAATCGCCGTCGAGCATGGTGCCGCCCGGACCGAGGCCCTTGCCGCCGATCTGTTTGGTGAAGAGGTTGTCCACCACGTCGGTCCAGTAGGTGGCGCCGGCGGGGTCTTCTCCGGAGAGCGCGATGGCCGCGAAGGCTTTCGCCGAGACGTATCCGGCGTGGTAGTTCCCGCCCGGAACGTCGCGCATGTAACCGTCGCGCGTGTACTTGTCGATCCAGGTCTTGATGCGCGTGCGCGTCTTCACCGCGTCCACGCCGGGTGCGCCGGGGAGCCAGTCGTAGAGCAGCGCCGCGAAGGTGCCATGATGACGAATGGGGTAGCCGGTGTCGAAGTCGATCACCGCGTCACCGCCGCGGCCGTCGCCCATGTTGTCGCGGTCGTTCAAGAGCGCGTTCAGGTACTTCACGGCCTGGTCACGGTAGGTGGTCTTCTGCGTGAGCTGGAACGCGAGCGCGCAAGCCGACCCGTTGAACGCCCAGCCGTACCCCGTGTAGACGCCCTCGGAGTAGCGCGAGGGATTGGCCAAAATGGCGTCGCAGCGCGCGATGGTCTTCCCGATCGCCGAGCTCGGATCGCCCATTTTCGCCTTGAGCGCGTCCACAGTGGGCTTGTCGAGCAAGATGCGAGGGTGAGGTCCCTGCGGCGCGGCCGGCGCGGCGCTCGCGCGACCTTCGACGGCCAGGGTGGCAAGTCCACTCGTGGCGACCAGCGCCAGCATCTTCCCGATTCGCATGCATTCTCCCCGAAATTGAAGGGCACGCCGAGGCGTGCAGCCCCGAAGCTTAGCAGCCCCTCGCGAAACGCCCATGGCCGACCGAGCGACCAGTCCATTCGCCACGCCGCCTCGTGTGGTATCGAGGCCGCGGAGGTTCGAGGATGTCGAGCGACATGAACGGCAAGGTCGTGCTGGTCACCGGAGCGAACCAAGGCATCGGCAAGCAGACCGCCAAGGCCCTCGCCGAGATGGGCGCGCTCACGTTGCTCGTCTGCCGAAACCGCGAGAAAGGCCTCTCGGCGCTGGACGAAATTCGCGTCGGCGGCGGCAAAGCCGAGCTCTTCGTCGCCGATCTGTCCTCGCAGGCCGAGGTGCGACGCGTGGCCGCAGAGGTCCGTGCGGCCCATCCCGTGCTCGACGTCTTGGTGAACAACGCGGGCGTGCTGGTCACCGAGCGACGCACCACGGTCGACGGCTTGGAAGAGACCCTCGCCGTCAATCACCTCGCGTACTTCCTGCTCACCCACGAGCTACGCGAGTCGCTCGTTCGCGCGAATAAGGCAAGAATCGTCAACGTCTCGTCGCGCGCGCACACGCGCACCGTGCCGAACCTGGACGACCTCCAGTTCTCCCGCAAGTACCGTATGACCACGGTCTACGCGCACTCGAAGCTGCTCAACGTGCTCTTCACGTACGAGCTCGCGCGCCGCCTGGACGGCACGGGCATCACCGCGAACTGCCTGCATCCCGGGGTCATCGCGTCGGGCTTCGCGCGCACCGACGGCGGCTTCGTGGCGACCCTGGCCAAGCTCGCGAGCCCGTTCCTGCTCACGCCGAAAGAGGGCGCGAAGACCACGATTTACCTGGCTTCGTCGCCCGCGGTGGAAGGCGTGACCGGTCAATACTTCGTCGATTGTCGTTCGGTTCGCTCGAGCTCCTCGAGCTACGACGTGGAGGCGCAAAAACGCCTCTGGGAGCAGTCCGAGAAGCTCGTCGGGATCCACGAGGCCGGGCTCTGGGATCTCATCGCGAAGAAGTGACCCTCACCGGTTCGGAGCGCCGTTCGGCTTCTTCGCGAAGACCGGGCGCGAGGCCTCGAGCAGCTTCACGCACCCATCGTCCCAGGGCGCGAGCTCGTGCTCTTCGGGCACGAGCGACTCGCATCTCCACTCGCCGTCCCACGCCTGCATGACCACCTTGTGGTCTTCGTCGAGCATGCCCCACGTGTTCACCGGACAGGGGAACATGCCCGTGCAGTTGGTGATGGCCACCGGCCGAAGCCGCGGAAACTCCTGCCCGAACAGGTTCCGTCCGGGAAGGCTCGCGCGCATCGACGAAAGCCCCACCGAGTCTTCGATGCCGTAGAGGCCCATGACGGTCGGGACGAGATCGAGGTGCGTGACCGGCCGCTCCCCGCGCTCGCGAAGTCGCGTGAGCTCGGCGTCGTCCACCGCGCCCGGGCTCACGTCCACGAAGAACGGGACCTCGATCTGCGGGTCGTGCAGATCCTGTCCGTGATGGATGGCCGCGTGCTCACCGAACGCCTCGGCGTGATCCGACGTGAAAAGAACGGCCCGCGGTCCGCCTTCGGTCCGCGCGAGGAACGCCTTCACGATGCGCGCGAGGCGCACGTCTTCGGCCACGATGGAGTTCTTGTACGCGTTGCGCAAAGGACCGAGGTTCCCGAAGCTCACCACGTGCGAAGCCGGTGTGTAGGGCATGCGCGAGGCCTCCTCGAAGTAAGGCGCGTGTGTGCCGACGAGGTGCACGAACAGGAAAAAAGGCTCCGGGAGCGTAGGAACGAGGCGCTCGACCGCGTCGGCGAGCTTGCCGTCCAAGTCTTCCGCCAAGACCTCGTCCACGTCCGAGACCTCGCGGCCGAGCAGCGTCTCGGCCGAGACGAACACGTCCACCTGGCTCTTCGCGTCCTTCGACTCGAACACGCTCTCGAGCTGCGCGGAGGCGTACGCCACGGTGGGGCTCGTGCCACGCAGCTTGACCGAGCGCACCACGTCGAAAAGGTTCGGAGCACGGAGAATCTCGTCCCGCGAGCCCTCCTGCGTGCGACCGGTGAGCAGCGCGGAGAGCGAGACCGCCGTGTAGCTGGCCACGCTACGCGCCCGAACGAAGCCCACGCGATTCGGGAGCAGCGCGTCGGTCTCGGCGAAGGTCGGGCACGGACTTCCGTGTACACTACACACGTCGTCCGCGCGCAGGCTCTCACCGAGCACGAAGAGCACGTTCGGCAGCCTGGCCCTTCGAGAAGGCGAAGGTGGCAGCGCGGCCCCTCCCACTCGCGCTCGCGCCTGCGCCGCGCGCGAGCCGCGACCGAAGATCACCCGCGAGGCGTCGAGCAAACGAAGCTCCGGTGTGGCGCGAGAAGGTGCACTCGAGGCGAGCCCGGCCAGCGCGACAGCGACCACCAAGACCGGCCCGGGCGCACGAGGCGAGACTCGCGACAGCCCGAAGGCCGAGAGCCCCGTGACCAATACGACGAAGCCCACGAAGAGCGGAGCCGTGCGCACCACCACCGGCTTCACGTCGCCCCAGGCGTGGATCGCCGTCTCGGCCATTTGCGCGTCGAACGGCACGCGGAAGTAGCGGGCGCACGCCAGCGTCGAGGCGAGCCCGATCGCGTGCACCATACACAAGAACGGGCGTGCTCGGGTGGGCACCACGCGGAGGAGGAAGAGCCACAGGAGCACGCTCGCCGCGAGATCCACGAGGTGCGCGGGAGTGCGCAGGTACGCGTCGCGTCGGAGAAGGAAATCGGCGCACGCGTTGCTCGTCACGAACGCGACCATCACGAGCGCGCGGATGACGCGCGTGATCTCGGACGCCCGTGCTCGACTCGTCTTCGTGGCCACTTCGCGCGGCAACCTACACGCTTTTCACGACCGCGGGCGCGAGCGCGACTAGACTCGGTGGGGTGGCGAAGCGGTCTCGACTCGTCCCGTGCGTGCTCCTCGTCGCGATCCTCGCGCTCGTTCCCGGTCGCGCGCGTGCGGACCAAGACGACTTCTGGGGACGCGATAAAGCGCTTCATTTCAGCTTCTCGGTGGTCCTCTCCGCGGGCACGTACACGGCCTCGTCGTTCTTCTTCGACGCTCGCTACCCGCGCCTCTTGCTCGGCGCGGGCGTCTCGCTCGGCCTCGGCGCGGGCAAAGAGCTCGCCGACCTCGCCGGGCTCGGCACACCGTCGTGGAAAGACTTCGCCTGGGACGTGATCGGCACGGCCACCGGCCTTCTCCTCGCGTACGGCCTCGACCTGGCGATTTTCGGGGTCTCCGGCGCGCATCCCGCTTTCTCTGCGCCCGAACCGACCCTAAGTACCAGAGCCTTCGCGCCGCACCTCGTGCCTGCCCAGGTCGGCTCACCGCTCACGATCCGCTTCTGACCCTCGCGCGTACGCCCCTTCGGACCGTCACAAGCCCCCGAGAGATTCTTCGCCCATGAAAAGCTCGTTCTCGTTCGCCTCCGCGCCCCTCACCTCGATGGCCAAGCTCACCGCGTTCGCAGCGCTCGGCGTTCTCGCCGTCGCGAGCGTGGGCTGCGGCCAGGTGAAGCGCCCCGACGGCGGCGAAGGCCTGTTGCCGGTCGGCGCCTCCGCCCCCGACGTGGAAGGCAAAAACAAGGACGGTCAGGTCCTCAAGCTCAGCGCCGCCTCGGACAAGGTCAAGGTGGTTTACTTTTACCCGAAGGACGACACCCCGGGCTGCACCAAAGAAGCGTGCGCCTTCCGAGATGCCTACCAGAAGCTCGACACGGCAGGCGTGGTGGTCTTCGGAGTCTCCAAGGACTCGCAAGAGAGCCACGACGCCTTCGCCAAGAAGCACTCGCTGCCCTTCTATCTCTCGGCAGACGAGTCGGGCTCGGTGGTGAAGGCCTACGGCGTGGGCTCCACCCTGGGAATGGCGTCTCGCGTGACCTTCGTGGTCGGCAAGGACAACAAGATCGTCAAGGTCTTCCCCGACGTCGACCCGGCCGTGCACGTCGACGAAGTGATCGCCGCCATTCCCAAGTGATTCGTCACTCGCGCGCGGTCCACACCGCGACGAACGAGACCGCGACCAATGAGTGAATCAGGTGCTTCCGGAAGGCGGCGCCTGTTTCGTGCTGGGCGGAGGTCCGAAGCTCACCTCGACCACGGCGCTCGGCTCGGCGAACGACTCGTTGTCGGACTCGCCTTCGCCCTCGACCTGGACCATGGGCTTGGTGACGGGCGCGCGGAACACGTCGAAGTACGCCGTACGGAGCGCGTCGCGCATGGCGCGCGCGGATTCGTGCCGGTCGTCGCGGTTGAACGAGAGCGACTTGTCGATGACCGCGCCGATGCGCGCGGGCAATCGTGGGCTCACCTGGCAGATGGGCCGAGGCTGCGTGCGCATGGCGGAGAAGAGCCGGTCGAGCGAGCTACGCCCTTCGTGGACGACCGTTCCGGTGAGCAGTTGGAAAAGCACCGCGCCCACCGCGAACACGTCGCTGCGTGCATCGATGAGGTCGGGTTTCCCCTGCGCTTGCTCGGGCGGAATGTACGAAGCCGTGCCGAGCACGGTTCCCGCGCCGGTCGCTTTGCCCGTGCCGCTTCCGTCCCGCAGACGCGCGAGTCCGAAGTCGAGCACCTTCACCACACCGAGGTGCGTGACGAACAGGTTTCCGGGCTTGATGTCGCGGTGGACGACGCCGCGCTTGTGGAAGGCGTCCAGGACGTCGAGCACTTGGAAGCCCACGGCGAGCGCGTCGGTGATGCCCAATCGACCGCCCGAACGCTGGAGCCACGCCTCGACCGACTGCCCCTCGAGCAACTCCATCACGAGGATGACGTCGTTGTGCTGAGGCTCGTAGTGATCGTCGAGGATCTGCACCGCGCCTTGGTGCTCGACCTGGTTGGCGACGTACCCTTCACGGAGAAACCGCGCACGAAGGTCTTCGTCGACGCCGAGGTGGGCGTGCAGGATCTTGAGCGCGACCCGTTTACCGTTGCGGTGCGTCGCGGCGTAGACCGCGGCCATGCCCCCCATGTCGATGAGCCGGTCCACCGTCCACTTGCCGGCGTAGGTGCGACCCACCCTCGCGAGCGAGATGGTCCTCAGGTCTCCGGGGATTTGCATGTCCTCTCGAAAAGTGTGCCGTTTGGGAGAACGATCGGTCAAGCATTCCGAAGAGATTCCCGAGGATTCCCAGCGAGAGCGCCGATTCCGCTCTCGTTTCGTGCGCAGGTGTTCACCGCACGCCGGCGACCGACAAGAACGCACACCCGACCAAGGTCCACAGCTCGAGCCGCCCGGTGAGCCTCTCGCCGAGGCGCGGGCGCAGGCGATCCGCGAGGAAATTGCCCAGGAAGATGCCCGAGGCCAGCACCGCGGCGCGAGGTAGGTCCGCGAGCGTGAGCAAGCCCGAGCCGCCGTAGGCGACCAATCGCCCCGCGTGCAGCGCGACCGCCACCACCGCCACCGTGCCCACGAAGGCCTGACCACGAAGCCCGGTCGAGTGCACGAGCGGCCCGAGCAAGACGCCCGCGCCGCCCGACGTGCCCGCCAGAAACCCGATACCCGCCCCGGCCGGAAGGAACGCCGGCCTGGGAATCTCGAAGCGCAGCCACTTCATCGCCTTGGCGATGGCGAGGCCTGTGACCATCACGAGAGCGCACTGAAGCACGAACGCCGAGGCCGCACTCGCGAAGCGTCCGCCGAGATACGCCCCCGGGACGACGCCGATCGAGATGAGCAGCGCGAGCCGACGGTCGAGCACGAGCCGACAGAGGTACGACCGGTGCAGGTTGCCGAGGAAGAGCGCAGGGGTCGAGAGCGCGAGCGCCGCGTGAGGTCCGACGAGCCACGCCAGCACCAAGACCAGCATCAGCCCTCCCCCTTGCCCCGAGAGGGTGGTCAAGACCCCGGCGAGGATCCCGAGCGGCACGAGACCGAGGGTCACGATCGACATGCCGAGACCATGGGGCTTTCCGCCCCATGTGGGTCATTGATTCTTTCGTGGATCTCCATAAGCATTCCTTATGTACGATTTGATGCGGTACTTCGTGAGCGTGGCCGAGCTCGGCACGCTCACCGCGGCAGCGCGCAAGGTCCACGTGACCCAGCCGGCCCTCACCTTCGCCCTGAAGCGCCTCGAAGACGAAGTGGGCGCGGTGCTGGTCGTGCGCTCTCGGCCCAAGGTCGGCCTCACCGAAGCCGGTCGCGCGTTCCTGCCGCACGCGAGGGCCGCCCTCGCCGCGGTGAACGACGGCCTTCGCGCGGTCGAAGAGGTGACCGGCCTCCGCGCGGGCAGCGTGAGCATCGGCGCGGGCGCCACCGCGTGCACGTACTACCTGCCGCCCATACTTGCAGAATACAGGCGTTTATGGCCGAAGGTCGCCATCTTGGTCCGCGAGGCCCCCACGCGCGAGCTCGAGAGCGGTCTCGCCGCCGGGGAGCTCGATCTCGCGCTGGTCTCGACCGACGACGGCGCCCGCGGGGACTTCTTCTGCGACGACGAGCTCGTGCTCGTCGCACGCTCGCGCACGGTAGCCGCCGACGCCCCCTTCGTGACCTTCCCGCGCGGGGCCCACGCGAGGGACGTCCTGGACGAGCTCTTCCCCGAGGCGACCATCGCCATGGAGATCGCGAGCATCGCCGCGGTCAAAGCGAACGTGCGCGCCGGGGTGGGCATCGCGCTCGTGAGCCGACGCGCGGTCGCCCGCGATCTGGCCAACCGTCAGCTGGTCGAGCTCCGCAGCGCACGCACGCCGGTCGTACGAAAGCTCTCTCTCGTGCACCGCGGAGTCGCGCTGCTTCCCCCCGCGGCGCTCGCCTTACGTGAGCTCTTGCTCGCGCGGCGCCCCAGCGAGCCTCCGCAAAAGAAGGACACGAAGCGGCTACGGAAGGGGGCCGAACCGGTGAATCGCAAACCCTCCGGCCGAAACGAGAAGACGAGCCCCCCGTGAGAGAAGCTCGTCGCCCGAATCGAAGGAGTCTCCCCTTGGTTACTGTGCGTCGTCGTCGTCGTCGACCGACTCGTCGCCAGCGCCCTTGAGCGTGACCCCGGGAGTCTGCACGGCCACGATCTTCATGTGCTCCAAGAACCACGTGGTCGTCGTGCGCCGATTGCGGCTCGGGCCGGTGGTCTTTTGCGAGTACGTGTAGGCGAACTCCACGTCACCTTCGCACGTCTTGATGCCACCTTGTTGCGCGAACAACGACGACCCTTTGACGTGCGCGACGCCGGTGTTGTCTTTCCCGCGGCTCTTCACGGTGATCGTGGCCCCGGTGATGCCTTTGGCGTTCACACCGCACATGGCCGACGCCGTCACCGGCGCGTGGCGTAGCGCGTTCGACATCGACTTCTGCACGATGTCGTTCGGGACCTGCTTTTTGCATCCCGTGAGCATCGACAAGGCAGTGGTCGCCATGAACGCGATCACAACGAGCTTCTTCATTCGTCACCCTCCGAGAGGAAGCTTACGTGAAGTTCGAACTCGGGCACGCAAGGAATTCGTGCGCGCTCGATGATCTCGCGCGCACGTTCCTCGGAGCGACCGGGTCAGCGCGGAATGAACGAGTTGCAAGGGAAGCGCACGGAGAGCTTCGCGGCACTCGACTTCAGCTCCGCGCACGAAGCGCCCACCAGCTCGATTTCGTTCGGAGAGACGAGCTTCCAGCCGTTCGGGTCGTTGTAGCCGAGCGGCATGCCGTTCAGGCGCACGTCCCCCAAGGACTCCGTGCCCATGACGACCGAGCCCGCGAGCTTGAACGTGCAGGATTGCACGCCGAAAATGATGGAGTCGAAGGCGCGCGCGAGCTCAGCTTGAGTCGTCGTGCGGAAGAGCGGAGCCGCGGCATCGGAGGCTGCGTCCGTGCCGCCGTCGAAATACCCGAAGCCGGCATTGGCCACGTCCTGCTGGTGGGCTTGGGAGACTGACGAGCCGACCGTGATGACATAGGTCTTGATGCCGGCGCGATAGGCCGCTTGCACGGCATCGACCACGGCCTGGCGCGCTTCGGGCGAGCCCGTAGCTTCGAGTGTTTCCACGGTTCCGCAGCGCCCCGGCTCGCCATCGGTGGCGAGCACGAGCACCTTGGGTCGGCCGGTCGGGGTGGCCGCGAAGCCTCCGTCGACGGGCGCGCCGGCGTCGTCGAGACCGGCGGCCACACGAACCGCGTCGGGCGTGGGAGTGTCGTCGATAGGAAGCTCCGTCGAATAAATGGCGTCCATGGCGGCGTGGTTCGTCTTCGCGAACGGCACCGTCTTCATGATCGGACAGGCGGCCACGGCCGGGGGTTTCTCGTTGCCGTTGTTGGCCGAGTAGAGCGCGAGGCCGAACTCCACGTCGCCTTCGTACTTCTTGACGATGCCGCCATCGGCATCCATGAGCGCTTCTCGGAGCTTCACCCAGCGCGAATTGGGAAAGGCGGGCGGCATCTTGTTTCCGCCGTTGAAGTCGTACTCCATACTGCTCGACTGATCGATGAGCAGGAGCACCGTAGGCACGACCTTGGTGACTTCGACGTCCACCGCGGCGCACGTGCCGTCGTCCTTCGCGTCCGCCGAGCCGTCGACGATGCCCGAGTCCGTGGGATCGCTTCCGCAGCGACCACGGGGACTACAGGCGACGCCCTCGGGGCAAAGGCCTCGCGCGCCGGGTGAACAATCCGCCCCGCACTTGCCCGCGCGGCAGTAGAGCCCGTCCGCGCAGCCTTCGTCTGCGGTGCACGCAGCCCCGCATTTTCCTTGGTAAACCGTCTCGCACGGATCGGTCGCCGCATCCGGGAAGATCGAGTCCGGATCGGAGCTTCCGCAATGCAGGACGGCCGCGCCACCGGCTGCGAAGAGCGCGGCGACGAGCGAAACACGAGCGAGACGCGAAGAAAGCCGAGGACTGTGGTTCACGAGAGGGATCGTGCGCGAATCGCGTGCATCCCGCAAGAACGAGAGCGTCTCGTATTCCGATGCGACTACTCGGAAACCTCCCGCAACCTCGGAGAAGACGCATCGAGCTTGCGCGACTGACGTGCTCCGGGTCACCCTTGGAGGATGCGCACGTCTTCGGTCGCCGCCCTTACCCTCGCGTTCACGGTCGTTGCCACCCTCGGGGCGTGCAGCGGAACCCAGCGCACCTCTCCGTTCCCCGAGACCGACGACGCCTCGGTGGCCCCCGTTCCCACCGACTCCAGCGGAAATAACGGCGGCTTCGTCCCACCCGGCGGCGACGCCTCGACCGGCACGTCGGGCGGCTGCTCGGACGAAGCCAAGCTCGTCTACGTCGTCTCGGCCGAGAACGACCTCTACAGCTTCAAGCCCGACGCCCTCGCGTTCACCAAAATCGGCAAGCTCGGCTGCTCGGCGGGCGCCGCTTCCCCCAACTCGATGGCCGTCGACCGCCAGGGTACGGCCTGGGTGAACTACTCGGACGGCTCGCTCTTCAAGGTCTCCACGAAAGATGCATCCTGCACGAGCACCTCGTTCGCGCCGGGACAAAGCAATTTCGAGAAGTTCGGCATGGCGTTCTCCTCGAACGCGGCCGGGTCGAGCGAAGAAACGCTCTTCGTCGCGGGCCTCGCCGATCCACTGTTCGGCGGAGCGTCCGGGCTCGCCAAGATCGACCTCACGAGCATGAAGCTCACCCCGATCGGCGACTACTCGGGCGCACTCCGTGGACAGGGCGCGGAGCTCACCGGCACGGGCGACGCCAAGCTCTACGGTTTCTACACGACCGCCCCCGCCACCCTCGCGGAGATCGAAAAGGCGACCGGCGCCACCTCGGGCAACAAGACCCTCACCGGGGTCTCCACCGGTGACGCATGGGCCTTCTCGTTCTGGGGCGGAGACTTCTGGTTTTACACCGCCAACAACCTCCAAGAGTCGTCGGTCACTCGCTACAAGAAAGCGAGCGACGGCAGCATCTCGGTCGTGATGCCCAAGGTCGGCGGCTTCCGCATCGTGGGCGCGGGCGTGTCGACTTGCGCTCCCACCACGCCGCCTCGCTGATGAGCGCGCATCCAGCGCGAATCGCCATCCCGAAGCGCCTCTCGTTCCTGCTCTTGCTCGCGTTCTGCCTCGGATTTTCCGCGGTGGGATGTCCGTGCATTCGAGGGCCCGTCAACGCGAGCCCGGGCCTTCGGTTTTGGCTTTTTTCGAGCTTCGGAGCGAGCCGCGTGTGTCCGGAGATGTTGAAGTCCGGAGTGCCGCTCAAGGTGCCCCCGCTCGGCAACGCGTCGGTCGGACGCTTCTTTCCCGAGTCGTGCGAAGCCACCGTCGACGACGCTCGTCAGACGCTCACGGTGAAGCTCGCCGGCACCGGCTACGCCACGCTCCCGGTCGCACGGCGCCTCGGGTTTTCCTGCGCCGTCACCGTCGAATACGCCCCCGACTTCTACCTCGCCGACGACGACAGCATCTACGTGTGGGGAAAGTTCGTGAGGCTCGTTTCGCCTCCGGAGCTGCGCATCGTGGGCGTGGAAAATCCGGTCGTTCAGCTCGCCACCCAGACACCGCTGGGCAGCGTGGCCACGCTCGTCGGCGAGGGGCTCGTCTCGGGTGAAATCGGCAAGGGCTTCACGGTGGTGCGCCAAGACGACGGCGACGACTTCGTGCTCGGGCACCTCGATCCGCCGGCCAAGCCGGTGCGCACCGCGCGTGCGAGCCGAGGGCACGTCTTGCTCGCCTCGGATCTGCTCGAGCTGCGCGCCGCCACTCGAGAATACGCGGGCCCCTTCGAGATTCGCGAGAGCGGCAAAGCGCTCTTTTTGCGGGCCCACGTGCAAGGCGTGCCGCTCGTCTTCTCGGTGGTCGATAGACCCTCGGGCGACGCCTGGAGGCGCGCCTACGAATCGGCGCAACCCCTACGGCCTCCTTTCGCGACGCCCATCGTCTCGGGCGACCTTCAAGCGCAGCCGAACGGCGACAACCTGCGCATCGTCGCGCTGCCACCCGGCCAGTACTTCGTGGTGCTCGAGAACCGCGCCCCGTCGCCTCTCGCGAACGCCGCGCTCGGCATCGGAAGCGCCGACCCCACGGCCGGCGTGACCTACTCCATCGAGATAGGCGACGCGCCCTGAGCGCCACGTTCCACGAGGCAGACCCTCGGATTTTTGACGACGCGTCGCAGCGTGAGGTGGATCGTTCGACCCCCAGGAGCGAGGGGTTCACCCCTCGCCAGGTCCTCCCACACCATGGAACACCGCGGCAAAATGGTCCTGTGGCGGGGTGGCGCCCCTGGCGTATCTCATGCATGTCTTCGTGTCGGGTGAACGAGGTGAAATCGTGCTGAAGCTCCCGCGAAATCAACCGGCCGAAATGGAAATCGGAACCGGTGAGTACGAGTCCATCGCGGTGAAGCCGCAAGGGCGTCAGAGCTTCCGGCCGCAGGCCATGGGCTCGGTTCCGCCGCCGTCGATGAACCCGTACAGCCAGCCGGGCTCGGTTCCGCCGCCTGCGTTCCGCTCGTCGCCGCCGCCTTCGCTCCAGCAGCTCCAGCAAATGCACGAGCAGGCCGCGTATGCGCAGCAGATGCAAATGCAGGGGTACGCGCCGCAGTCGGGCTTCCAGCCGGTGTACGCGCAGAGCCAGATGATGCCCGCTTCGTACGGCGCCCCGCACGCGCCGCCTCCGCCGGTCCCCTGGGCTCCCGCGCCTCCGAGCTCGCTCGCGGCCATCACCGATCCAACCTCCCAGCACATGGCCCTCCAGGCCAGCATCTCCACGTCGGCTCCGAAGCGCTCGGGCGGCATGGTGTGGGCCGCGACACTCGTGCTCATGGGCGCGGCGCTCGGCTGCATGTACGGAGTGTTCATGCGCGGAGGCTCCGAGGCCCCCGCCGCCGCCGCAGCTCAACCTCAGGCCGTGGTCGCTCAGCCGGTCGCCCAGCCCGTGAGTCAGCCGGCCGTCGCGCAGCCGGCGGTCGTTCAGCCTGTCGCGGTGCAGCCCGTTCAAGCGGCTCAGCCGCAACAGCCGATTCAAGCCGCGTCGCTCGTGGGCGTGCTCGGACCGGCAAGCCCGGTGGTCATTCCCACGAAGCCCGTGGAAGAGCCGGTCGCCACCAAGCCCGGCAAGCCCGAGAAGAAGATCGCCAAGGGCGGACATGCCGCTCCCGCGCGCGCCACGCTCGCCGCAGCGGTGCCCGCGCCTCCCAAGCCCGCGACCGAAGCGAGCAAGCCGCCGGTCACCAAGCCCGTCGTCAGCAAGCCCGCCCCCAAGGCCGGCAAGACCTCGGCAGACGAGCTCTCGGCCGCTCAGCTCCTCAAGAAGTCCACCGACGCCACGAACGACTCCCTCTGACGGAAAGCGTCGTCGAGACGCCCCCTCACGAGAGCGGTCCTGAAGAAACGAAGCCCACACGCCGAAACGTGTGGGCTTTTTCGTGTCGATACAGGTTCATGCAGGATGCACCCACATGGATGCATCCTGCACACGGGTCAGCTTCGTTTCATGGGCGGGAACGCGCGGCGGAACTCGCGCATGGCGTCGCCTTCGCTCACATCGTGCACGAAGCCGGTCGCCGCACGGAAGGCGCGGTCGTCGATGACCACCGGGTACTTGATGTGGCCGAGCGCGCCGCGGGAGAGCTTGGGCAAACCGAAGCGTCCGAGCGCGGCGGTGAAGAGCATCTCGGGGATGGGCATCGACTTACGACCGGTCTCTCGGATCACCACGGAGAGCGGCACGGGCTGCGGACCGGCCACGTTGAACACGCCGCGAACGCGCTTCTCGAGGGCGAGCACGAGCGACTTCACGACGTCGTCTTCGTGCATGAACTGGAAGAGCGGATCGTAACCGAGCAGCATCGGCACACGTGCTCCCCGGAGGAACGTGGCGAGCGTGCCGTGCCCCGACTCGCCCAGCGTGTAACAGAAGCGCATCACGGTGGTGGTGAGCTCCGGGTGACGCCAGAGCATGCTGCCCGCGTAGAGATCGGCGGCGACCAGATCCGCGAGCTCGGGGAAGTACGCGAGCGCCATCGGGGGCTCGTCTTCGCCGTGGTAGAGCGGCGAGTCGGGTGCGGCTCCGTAGAAGGTGTGTCGCCCCACGAAGACCACGTGCTTCGTTCCGTACGTGCGCGAGTGCTCGAACACGGCGCGTGTACCTTGCAAGTTGATGCGGTAGCGATCCTCGCTCTGCCGGAGCAAGTGGGTGACGGTGGCCATGTGCACCACGGCATCCGGTCGGACGCGACGAAACACGTCTTCCGCGCCGCGCTTGCGGATGTCGACCTGGTGGACCTCGAGGCCTTCTTCGACCGCGCCGAAGGGCCTGCGATCGATGCCGATGACCTCGTGACCGCTCCGGAGCAAGCCTTTGGCGAGACGGCGCCCGATAGCGCTGGTGATGCCGGGGACGAGGACCTTCACGACTGACCTCCGAACGATCCGTGACGCCTGCGTCGACGTCCGTCTTCGAGCATCTGCGCGATCTCGGCTTTTACGCGCTCGACGTATCCGGCGATGACCACGTCTTCTTCGTTGCCGGTGCCCTCGAAGAAGATCGGCTCGCCGTAGATCACCTCCAGCTTGACCGGGAGGGGAAGCGCGAGACCGTACGGCGTGATGGGCACGTAGGGGGCGCCGAACAGCTTGCCCAACGTGACCGAGTTGGCCACCGTGGGAACGGCGTCACCGCCGCCGAGGAACGCGAGCGGAACGATGGGCGTCTTCGTGCGCAGCGCGAGGCGCATGAAGCCGGTGCCGAAGGCCACGAGGCTGTATCGCTCCTTGTAGAGCTTGGCCGTACCGCGTGCGCCTTCGGGGAAGATCATGAGCAGGCGATCGTCTTCCAAGAGACGCACCGCGTGCTCGGGGAGGCCGGTGAACTGCCCGGTGCGGTTCGACCACTGCGACGCGAGCGGCAGCGTGTTCAAGAACTTCTCGACCATGCCCTGGGCGAGGCGCGGAGGGTCCATCTCGAGCAACATGGACGCGATGACCATGGCGCCGTCGATGGCGATTCCGCCCGAGTGGTTGCCGATGAGCATGGCGCGCCCACGTTTGGGAACGTGAGCGATTCCGCGTGCTTCCACCGAGAAGTAGTGACGGTACAGCGGCGCCAAGAGCCCGAAGAAGGTCTCGAGATGCTTCTTCGAGATGCCGTAGGGGTCTACCCCGAACTCGCTCCACGGCAGCTCGAGTCGGTCAACGCGCTCGCGAATCTCGCGGTCGAACATGGCCTTTTCCCGCTCCTTCGGGCCTCTCGCACTCTACACGAACCGGTTGACCCCGCGCGCGCGAAACGAGTATTCGCGCCGGGTAGGGCGTGGCCCGGAAGGCCCGCCGCTCCGGGAGGCCTCCATGAACATCGCTCGTCGTCTCGCCACCTTCGTTTTGCCCCTCGCGTCGGTGCTGGCCGCTGCGGCCTGCGAAGACAAGCCCCCGGTCGCGCCGCCCCTGCCGCCGACGCCTCCGCCTACCGTCGCCTCGAGCGCTCCGCCTCCCCCGGCCGCTCCCGCGCCCTTGGTGGTCGACACCTCGAACGTGCCGCGCAAAGAGTGGAACCGCCTCGCGGTCGAGCTCGACCTGCCGCTCTACTGGAGCCTCGACACCGACGCGAACGGCAAGCTCGACCCGTCCGAGCTGGCCGTCCTGTGGAACGCGCCGAAGGGCACGAACCTGCGCTCCTTCGTGGACGAAAAGGGCGCCTTTACCGCGCGCTTCGCCGAAGCGCACGCCAAGATCGTGGCGCGCAAAGGCGGAGACCTCGGCAAGAGCGACCCGAAAGACGCGGCTCGTCGCGCGGCCGTCGTGAAAGAGCTCTCGCAAGGCCGCCCCACGCTGGTGCTCTCCGATTTCACCCAGGTGAGCGAAGGCGAGAAGGCCTTCTTGGACCACCTGCTCGCCGCCGTGGAGGTGATCGAGCGCCTCTACCAAACGCAGATGGGCACCTACGCCCTGCGCGACAAAGTTCCGGCGGACGACACCGCGAGCCACGCGCTCTTCTTCCGTAACCAAGGCCCGCGCTGCGAAGCCCCGGCCACGCAGAACGACCCGACCTGCTCGGCCATCCCGGGCGGACCGCTCCCCAAGTCGAGCGGGCTCTACCCCGAGACCGAGCTCGCCAAGCCCAAGTTCTGCGAAGACCTCGCCAAGAAAGACAAGGCGCTGGTCGATCCGTTCACGGTGGTCGTGAAAGACGGGGCGGGCCTCAAGGCCGTGCCCTACCACGAGCATTTCAAGGCCGATTTCGCGGTCATTTCGAGCGAGCTTCGCGCCGCTGCCAAGGCGCTCGGCTCGACCGAAGAGTCGTTCCGCGCCTACCTCGAGGCGCAGGCCAAGGCCTTCGAGGACGGCTCGTGGTTCACCGCCGACGAGGCGTGGGCGAAGATGGGCGTGAAGAACTCGCGCTACTACCTGCGCATCGCTCCGGACGAGGTCTACGCCGAGCCGTGCAGCACGAAGGCGCTCTTCCACGTGAGCTTCGGCACCATCAACCAGAAGTCGATCGCCTGGCAGGACAAGCTCGATCCGCTCAAGACCGAGATGGAGCGTGCGCTCGCGGAGCTCGCCGGCAAGCCGTACAAAGCGCGCGAGGTCTCCTTCAAGCTGCCCGACTTCGTCGACGTGGTGCTGAACGCCGGTGACTCGCGTCCGCCCTTCGGCGCGACCATCGGGCAGTCGCTCCCCAACTTCGGACCGGTGGCCAACCAGGGTCGCGGCCGCACCGTGGCGATGACCAACTTCTACGCGGACCCGGACAGCCTGGCCGCGCAGCGCGCCACGTCCGAGTCGCTCTTCTGCAAGTCGGTCATGACGAGCTACACCACCGATCCCGAGCCGCAGCTCATGAGCACCGTGCTCCACGAGGCCGCGCACAACCTCGGCCCGGCCCACCAGTACAAGGTGAACGGCAAGATCGACCGCGACCAGTTCGGCGGCCCGCTCGCCAGCACCTTGGAAGAGCTCAAGGCGCAGACCGCGGCGCTCTACTTCACCGACTGGCTCGTCTCGAAGGGCAAGATCACCCAAGCCGAAGCGGATCGTGCGCACGTGCGCGACATCGCCTGGGCCTTCGGTCACATCTCGCGCGGCATGTACACCGACGACGGCCACCCGAAGAACTACAGCCAGCTCGCGGCCATCCAGCTGGGTGAGCTCATGGCGAAGAAGGTCGTCACTTGGAACCCCAAGGAGACCGCCGCCAACGGCAAAGACGTGGGCTGCTTCTCGATCGACCTGCCCAAGTTCCCCGTCGCGGTAAAGGAGCTCATGAAAGACGTGGCGGGCGTGAAGGCTCGTGGCGACAAGGCCCGCGGCGAGAAGCTCGTGGTGACCCACGCCGGCGCCTTCAAGGGCAAGAAGCCCGAGCTGCACGCCACCATCGCCGAGCGCGTGCTGCGCGAGCCCAAGCCGAGCTTCGTCTACGCCATCAAGCGCTGATCTCGCGCGAAGGGTCGAATCGAATCGCGAAAAGACGAGACGTTCTCCGAGGTTCGGGGAACGTCTCTTTTTCGTCACCTTCCCAGGGAAGCGCCACACCTTTCGCTCGTATTTCGGGGGGATGTTCACCCGCAAACCTTCTCGCGCCCTCGCCCTCCGCCTCGCCGCCCTCTCGCTCGCCGCGTCCGCCGTGGGATGCGCCGCCATCCCGGTGCAACTCCACACCGAGATGACCACCATGAGCGCCGACGGGAAGGTCGAGCACACCGAGCACAACTGGGAAGGCACGCTCGACCAGCTCCCGGGTGAGCTGGCCAAGGCCGGCAACGAAATGGGCCAGGCCACCGCCAAGATGGTGAAGCAGCTCACCGACGTGCCTCCTCCCGGCAAGATCGAGCTGAAAGACCTCGGCCCCGGCTTCGAGCGCTACCAGGGCAACCCGGACGCGGACTTCTTGATGCTCGCCAAGAACGAGAAGGGCGAAAAAGAGGAGTTCGAGTACGTGCGCCTCGGCGTGCCTTCGTACGACGAGTTCTTCAAGACCGCCCAAGAGCTTCACGCGCTCACCTGGCAGGCCACGCAGACCACCGCGCGCATGCGCCAGTTCTCCAGCAAAGCGCTGAACGAGAAGGTCGACGTGGGCGCCAACCTTCGCGCCGCGGTCGACAAGGCCTCGGGCGCCAACGCGCAAGCGAGCGCCAAGCTCACGCCCCTCGTCGAAGTGGGCGGCATGCTCGGCATGGTGGTGCCCGAGATGGCCTCCAAGGTCTCGCAGCTCGTCTCCGCGGGCGAAAAGCTCGTGGCCGGCGCGCCGGCAGCGCTCACGGATCCCAAGTTCGTCACGCACCTCGGGCTCGTGAAACACGGCCTCGTGACAAGCATCGCGGTCGTGAAAGAGAGCGGCGTGGCCATGGTCGGGCTCGGCAAGGACCTCTCGCCGTTCAAAAAGACCGCGGCCATCCCGGGGGCACGCGGCGACGCGTTCGGCCTGGTTCCCACGGCTCCGAAGAGCGGCACGTTCGTCGCGCTGGCGCGCTGAAAAAACGTCACGGGCGAGGGAAGGAACCCACGTTCGCCCGCGTAAACCATCACGAGCGACGGGAAACCGTCGAGGGCCCGAGTGGGGGTCGGACCGTGCATGCGTGAGGTGTCACCGTCGTTCGTCGGCCAATAGCCGAGGAGCTGGCGGGCGTCGGCCACTGCGCGTATCGCGACCGGTCCCCTCTCGGGCCTTCGACTTTTCCGGGTCCAGCCCAGCCGAAAAGCGAGCCAGAACGCGGTTTTTGCGCAGGCCTCGGGTATAACGGGGACAGCGTGCGCCTCCCGCCCTTCCCGCCGTACCCGCCCATCGAGCCCGAGCGCACCGCCATCGCGTTCCCCGATCCGCGAAAGCTCGGCCGACGAGAGGTCGTGGCCATCGGCGAGGACTTTCGCCCCTTCACGGTGCTCGAGGCCTACCGTCGCGGCGTCTTTCCCTGGCCGCACACGTCGCCCACCGGCGATCCGATGGTGCTCTGGTTCTCCCCGAACCCGCGCGCGATCTTCCCTATCGAGCACGAGCCTCACTGGTCACGAAGCCTGCGCCGCACGCTCAGGCAGCACCCGTATCAGGTCACCCTCGACCAAGCCTTCGAGGAGACCATCCGCTCGTGCGGCGAGACCCGCGCCGATTCCGGCACCTGGATTACACCCGAGCTGCTCGCCGGTTACGTGAAGCTCCACGAGCTCGGCTGGGCTCATAGCGTCGAGGTCTGGGACACTCGAGGCGCCACACGAAGGCTCGTGGGCGGCATCTACGGCATCGCCGTGGGCAGCGCGTTCGCGGGCGAGTCGATGTTCCACCGCGAGACCGATTGCTCGAAGATCGCCTTTGCGTCGCTGGTCGACCGCCTCCGCGCCGGAGGCTTCACGATCTTCGACGTGCAGGTGCAGAACCCGCATTTGCAATCCCTCGGGTGTATCGAAATCCCGAGAAACGAGTACCTCGACCGCCTCGCAGGCGCGATCGGAGTTCCCGCGAAGCTCGATCCGTTCCCCTGAGAGCGCGCCGATCCTCGCGTACGTGCTCGCGATTATTCGAGCCACACACCTTACGAAATCGCGCGCCGAGGCGTTTTGCCTCAGACCTCGACGAAGCGCTTTCGAGGTCACACTGTGAGTGGTGCGCGCGACGAACCCTCGAAAACCAGACACCTCCCGAACATTCCGGGAAGGATCTCCAGATCGAGCGCGTTGGTCGAACGTGGTTATGGTCCTTGACGGCCTGGCCCGACTGGCCGCTTCGACGAATCGCCCCAAGATAAGCGGCTTGCATCGGGTCTCTCTCCAAACCCACCGATCCCGCTACCCGCACCCCGCGGAGTAATGCCTTGAAAAAGCAAACGAAATCTCCCCTCGCCGCTGCCACCATCACCGCCCCTCCGTCTCCATCCGAGGGCGCGGAAGCGGTCGATTTGTACTTCCGCCGTATGGCGAAGGTGCCCCTTCTCACTCGCGAGGGCGAGGTCGAGCTCGCCATGCAGATCGAAGACGGCGAGCGCGCCATCCTCGAGGCGATCGTCGACTCCGAAGCCGCCTCGCGCGAGCTCGCCGCCGTGGGTCAATCGCTCGAAAAGGGCAAGCTCAAGCTCCGTGACGTCCTCCGCAACGTGGAGGAGGAAGAGGCCTTCGACGACGCCGCGGTGAAGCGCACCGCCCGCATGCTCGAGCGCTCGTTCCTCGAGATGTACGTCCGCGCCGGGAAAACCAACGATCCGCAGAAGGCCCGCGCTCGCGTGGTCGCCGCGCTGGAAGGCGTGCGCCTCGACCAGTCCGTGGTCTCGCGTATCGCCCGTCGTCTGCGCGCCCAAGTGCAGGCCACCGGCTCGGCCACGGCCAAAAAGCAACTGAAGCGCACCCTCGCCCAGCTCGACGCCGGCCGTCGCAGCGCCGAGAGCGCCAAGGCCCAGCTCGTCGAAGCGAACCTGCGCCTCGTGGTCTCGCTCGCCAAGAAGCACACGAGCCGCGGACTCCAGCTGCTCGACCTCGTGCAAGAGGGCAACATCGGCCTCATGCGCGCGGTGGACAAGTTCGAGTACAAGCGCGGCTACAAGTTCTCCACCTACGCCACGTGGTGGGTTCGTCAGTCCATCTCGCGCGCCATCGCCGACCAGGGCCGCACGATCCGCGTGCCGGTCCACATGTTCGAGAATCTCCAGAAGCTCACCCGCACGAGCCGCTCGCTCCTCCAGGAGTACGGCCGTGAGGCGACGCCCGAAGAGCTCTCGGAGAGCACCGGCCTGCCGATCGACAAGGTCCGCGCGGTCCTGCGCATCGCCCGTGAGCCCATCAGCCTGGAGACCCCGGTCGGCGCCGACGGCGAGGCCAGCGTGGGCGAGTTCATCGCCGACGACGGCACCAACTCCCCCGACGACGCCTACGCGAAGATGCGTTTTCACGAGCAAACTCGCCAGCTTCTGAAGACGCTCACCCCGCGCGAAGAGAAGATCCTGCGTCTTCGCTTCGGCATCGACGAGCCCCGCGACCACACCCTCGAAGAAGTCGGCGAGTCGTTCGCGCTCACCCGTGAGCGCATTCGCCAGATCGAGACCAAGGCCTTGCGCAAGCTGCGCCTGCCCTCCGAGCACCGCCGTCTGCGCACCTACCTCGACAGCTGACCGAACCGCGAAGCTCACTCCTGGCGAGCACACGCCGAGGCCCGATTCCTCCTCGCTCCGAGGTTGCGTCGGGCCTCGTTTTTCTACATGAACGAACCATGGAACGACGTCTTCGCATCGAAACCGCGCTCACCTCGGCCCTCGCGCCTCTGCACCTCGAGGTGATCGACGAGAGCCACGCACACGCCGTCAAGCCCGGGGCCGAGTCCCACTTCAAGGTGGTCGCGGTCTCGGCAGCGTTCGAGGGCAAGAGCGGCGTCGCCCGCCACCAGCTGGTCTACGCGGCGCTCAAGGACGAGCTCCAAAAGGGCCTGCACGCCTTGGCCATCACCTCGCGCACGCCCGCCGAATGGGAAAAAAGCCCGGAGGCGCTCACCTCGCCCACTTGTGCGGGAGGGTCGCGCGCGGGCTGAGCGGAGAAGCGTTCAGTTCGCGGCGTTGGGCGTGGGCGTAGCCGAACGGAAGTCGACCTGGTTCGAGTCGGTGTCAGCGCCGTTGGGCGTGCGCTGAATCGACTGGCCGGACCCGGGCGAAGGCGCCGGATTCGCTTCGGTCAGGGTGCGGTTCGCGGCGGTGATGGTGCCGTACCCTACGCCGTCGACACGCGCGTCGAGCTTGTTGAAGAGGCCGACCTGTCCGTCGCCCCCGGCCAGCTTTCCGGCCGCGTAGGTGGCGTTCTTGGAGCCCGGGAAAGCCGTACAGGCGACCACGAAGTAGCCCTTGGCGAGCACCTTGTGGCTCACGAGACCGGTGAAAAACGTGGACGGCGTGCTTCCGCTCGAGGAGCTGTACTTGAGCGCCCACCCCTCGAGCGAAATGTCGCACGTGCTGGGGTTGTAGATCTCGATGTACTCTTGGTCCGCGTTGCCGGAGCCCGACCCTTCGGTCTGGACCTCGTTGATGACGAGCTTGCCGCTGCAGCCCGCGTCGGGCTGGGAGCTGTCGGGGAGGACCACGGTCGAGTCGCCGGTCGACGTGTCCATCGAGGTGGCGCTGTCGTTCGAGGTGGCGCTGTCCCGCGTGGAGGCGTCGGGAGGCGTGCTGGTCACGTCGCTGGTGGAGGTGCTGGCGTCTCCGCTCTCGTCACCTGGATCGACAGCCACGCCCACCGCGCAGCCGGAGGCGACTAGGAACCCGAAACCGATAGCCCCCAGTACGCCCGCACCACGCATTCGATGGTCTCTTTCCGGAAATCAGTGCTTCGCGCGGGAGGCCTGCTTGGCTTCCCAGCGGAGGATGTCAGCGAGCGCGTCGGTGAACGCGAGACGAAGCCCGTGGCGGTCCGAATCCCCCGAGACTCCGTCGGTCGAGGCGGAAATGCCTCGGCGATCTCGAGTTCCTTCATGCTGCGAAGAGGGGGATTCTTGGTGGGTACGCATGGTCGACAATCTCTCTGATTCGGACGGGACGACGCAAACTCCTGACGAGGATCGCCGGGAGTCTTCGCTCTAGAACGGCCGCCTTCAAGGAGTATTTCGGTCAAGGAGATTTTTTCTGGCTCCCATGTCGGATAGGCAAGTTGCCGCGTAAAATCTTCGCGACATCTCAGCCCACGGGAGCCACCTCCGTGCGTACCCGCGTCAGACGAAGAAGTCGGGGATGAGCTCGGCGCCGGGCACCGACGCGTACTTCGAGAGGTCGGTGATGCCCTCGGAGGCGAGCACGTCGTCGTCCACGAAGAAGTTCCCGGTGCAGCTCGTGCTCGGCCGCGTGAGGATCACGTGGGCGGCATCGGCCATGATGTCGGGCGTGCGACTGCCCTTCATGACCTCGTCTCCGCCGAGCAGGTTCTGAACCGCCGCGGTCGCGATGACCGTGCGCGGCCAGAGCGCGTTCACACCGATCTTCTTGGGGCGGAGCTCGTCTGCCATCCCGAGCACGCAGAGGCTCATGCCGAACTTCGCCATGGTGTACGCGACGTGCGGCGCGAACCACTTGGCCTCGAAGTTGAGCGGCGGCGAGAGATTCAGAATGTGCGGATTCTCCGCCTTGGCGAGGTACGGGATGCACGCCTGCGAGCACGCGAACGTGCCGCGGGTGTTGATCTGGTGCATGAGGTCGAAGCGCTTCATGGGCGTCTCGAGCGTGCCGGTGAGGCTGATGGCGCTCGCGTTGTTCACGAGGATGTCCAGGCCGCCGAAGGTCTCCACGGCCTTCTTCACCGCCTCGGCGATCTGCGCTTCGTCGCGCACGTCGACCACGCACGCGAGGGCCTTTCCGCCGGCCTTTTCGATCTCTTCCGCTGCCGTGTAGATGGTGCCGTCGAGCTTCGGGTGGGGCTCGGTGGTCTTGGCGGCGATGACGACGTTGGCGCCGTCGCGCGCGGCGCGCAGTCCGATGGCCTTGCCGATGCCGCGGCTCGCGCCGGTGATGAAGAGCGTCTTGCCTTTGAGCGTGGACATGGCGAGAAAGAAGACACCTCCCGGCGACCACGGTCAACGGAAGATCCTTCGGCGAGGTGGCGCGTCGGAGGGACCTCCCCGAAGCCCCCGAAGGACCTCCCGATGCTCCGTCTCCGTACCGCTGGAATCGCCGCTGTCTTCTCGTTCGCCCTGCTCGCCGCCTGCACACGCGAGCGCATCATCGTGGTGCAAGCTCCGGCGCCCACCAGCGCGAGCGCTCCCGCTTCCGCTTCGGCCAAGCCGGCCGAGCTCGCCACCGGCGAAAACCCCGAGTCTCCCGAGTGGGGCCTGCGTGATCGCACCGCGAAAGAGGAGTTCGCGTCGACCGTGCGCAAGGTCGTGGCCATGCCCAACGACGGCGACCTCCAGTCGCGTGTGTCGCGTCGAGGACTTGCCATGGTGAACGTCGCCTGGGAAGACACGGGTCGCTCGCAGGGCTCGTCGGGTGGACCGAACATCTCGGACCTGTCGCTTCAAGTGCGCCAACGCGACGAGCGTGGAGGCTTCTCCGGCGCGGTCATGCCGGTCATTCGTTTCCCGAACTTCTCGGACCGCACGGGCGACGTCCCGGCCGACAAGTTCTTCATTCGCGTCGGCAACCAAAAAGAAGGTGCACTCTCCACGGTTCCGCTGACCGACGTCCTCAAAGACCTGCGCAAGTTCGTCACGCTCCCGTCGAGCATCCAAGGCAGCGGCAACCTGTTCGCCGCACGCGACTCGCACTTCCTCGTGAGCGCGCAGGCCGTGTTTCTCCCCATTCCGAAGACCGGGAAGGCCGAGTTCAATCCGGTGCTCTTCAACTACCAGTCGTCGCCCGGCTCCCCCGCCGTGCTCTCGATCCTGGTGACCCGACAGGGAACCAGCGTGAGCGTCATCGAGAACCGCGGAGAAGACTCGACCGCGGCCGGCTGGGGCCAAGAGCTCTACTTCAACAACGCCGGCCAACGCGCGGCCTTCACGGCCGAACGCAAGAGCGACGTCGAGAAGCGCATCGAGAGCCAAGGCGGCCCGAAGACCGAAGACGATCGCTCGGCCCTCGCGAAGGGCGCGGACGTGCTCTTTCTCGTGCAGGTGCCGCTCGTTCAAGTCCAAAGACCGCGACGCGGGGGGTGGGGTCCGCCTTCGAGCGGGGCAGATCTCGGCGCGCTCGGCGGTGCACCGGCCCCGGCTGCGGCGGCTCCCGCCATGAAGGGCGCGGCGATGGCCGAAAAGAGCGACGTCGAGCAAGCCGTGCTCGGACACGGACCGAACCTCGGCAAGTACGACGAAGGTCACAACCTGCGCCTCGAGCGTGACACACGCTTCCCCGTGCGCATCACGGTCCAGTTCTACAAGGCGACCAGCAACGGCGTCGTGTCGGACATCGACCTCGACAGCATCTCGCGCTCGATCGGGAGCGTGTACGAGCACGCCGAGTTCGTCGGCTCGCTCGTGCTGCCAGAGAACGACGCTCGCCGACCGACCGCCTGGCAGCGCGTCCCGCGCGAGTGGTTCCCCTGGTGAGCTGACCCCTCCTCGAGCGAACGAAAGGCCTCGGGTCGAACGACTCGAGGCCTTCGTATTTTCGAGTCGCGACGCGACTACCGCCGCGAGCGACGGAACGCGATCACACCGCCCAGAGGCTCGGGCTCGGGATCGTGGGGAGGAAGGGCTTCGACGAGGCGCTCCACGCGAGGAAGTGCGTCGGCCGCGGCTCGCTCGGCGCGAAGCTCGTCGAAAGGACCGTCGAACGCGAGCACGAGCAGGTAAATCCCGGAAAAAGACACGACGTAGTAGCCGTGGCCTTCGGTCGACTCTACGTGCCGTAGGTGCTTTCCCTTTTGCACGTGAGCGAGCTCCGCCATGTGGCGAGCCCCGGAGATGGCGCGGTCTCCCGCCTCGATCACGGCGGCGAGCGCCTCGGGCGCGAGCGAGCGCGGCGCGTGAGGTGCCGCTTCCACCGCGTCGTCGACGGGCTCGTCGTCCGGATCGATGAGCTGCTGCTGGGACATGTCCGTGAAGGACGCGTCGAGCTCGGAACGCGGACGGGGTCGCTCGTGCGCGGAGCCCCAGACCACCGGCGACTGCGCGTCGACCACGAGGGCATCGAGCGCCCGAGCGCGCTGGGCGAGCGCACGCAGCTCCTCGTGGAGCGAGATGGGCGGAGAGAGGCGCAGCCGCGCGCCTTCCGCTTCGTCGAGAGCGCCGGCGAACGTCAGCACCAGCATGTCGAGGCGTCGCGAGAGCGCGTCGTGATCGTCCGGAACCTCGCTGAAGCTGGCCACCAAGTGGCGGCCGTCTCCGAGCCGCGAGACGAGCGCGTTGGGCGCGTCGGGCTTGGGCGCGGAGGCCTCGAGGATACGAACGTCGTCGGCGGAGAGCTCGCGACGAACCAAAGCGACCAATCGATCGAGCACGACTTCGGACACGGTTCCCAGGCCTATCACACGCAGGGCCGGAGCGCCTCGCTGCGTCCCAAGGACACGAATTTACGGCACTTTCGAGTGACAACTCACCGAGCCGACCGAACGGGACGCGGAAACCTCCCCCACGGCGCGTGAAAGGGCAAAGATGAGACACCACACCCCGAACCCGAGCGATGCACGCTCTCCCGAGCCCTACGTGAGCCAAGACGACTTCAAGAAAATTCCCGAATCTCGCCTCGGACGACTCGCTCGCCTCGCGAGCCTCGGCGTGAGCGCCGGAGCGAGTGCGCTCGGCCGCGGTGACGGCGCGAACGCCGCCAAAAAGGCCGCCGAGGTCCTCGGCAACCTGCGCGGGCTCGCGGCCAAGGTCGGGCAGATGGCGAGCTACGTGGACGGCCTGGTCCCCGAAGGCCAGCGCGACGCCTACGAAGCTTCCCTGCGCGTGCTGCGTGCGCAGGCGCCGCACTCGTCGCCGGCCGCGATCCGCGGAGTGGTGGAGCGCGAGCTCGGCAAGAGCGTGGACGAGCTCTTCGCGAGCTGGGACGACGAGCCGCTGGCGAGTGCGTCGATCGGGCAAGTTCACCGCGCGACGCTCCACGACGGCCGTGCCGTGGCGGTCAAAGTGCAGCACCCGAACGTGCGCGAGGCGGTCGAGAGCGACCTCGCCAGCGCGGGCCTCTTGGAGGGCTTCGTGGCGCTCGGCGGCGGTCGAAAGTTCGACTCGAAGGGCATGCTCGAGACGCTGCGAACGCGCTTCCGTGAAGAGCTCGACTACGAGCTCGAGGCGCGCCGGCTCTCGCACTTCGCCGACGTGCACCGGGGCGACCCGCAGGTACGCATCCCCGAGCTCGTGAGCGAACGCTCGTCGAAGAGCGTGCTCACCACCGGGCTCGTGAAAGGGCTCTCGTTCGAGCAAGCCTGCGAAGCCCGCGAAGAAGAGCGTCGCGCGTGGGCCGAGACCATGTGGCGCTTCGTCTTCAAGGGCAACATGGTGGGCGGGATGTTCAACGCCGACCCGCACCCGGGAAACTACTTTTTCCACGAGGACGGCGCGGTCACCTTCCTCGATTACGGCTGCGTGCAGGAGATCCCGGACGGCATGCAGCGCGGAGCGACGAAGCTCCACCGCGCCGCTTGCGTCGGGGACGAGGCCGCGTTCGCAGGAGCCGTACGAGAGCTCTTACGAACGAAGCCCGGTGCGATCGAAACCATGTCGGTCGCCTACTCGCGACGCTGTTTCGAGCCGCTCTTCGCGTCCCCTTACAAGATCACCCGCGACTACGCCGCGAGCTTGGTGAGCGACATGCGCGACATGGGGAAAGAGGCTCGCACCGCCAAGGACGACGAGATCTTCACGATGCCTCGCGAGATGCTCTTCATGAATCGTCTCCAGTTCGGCTTTTATTCGGTGCTTGCGAGGCTCGACGTCGAGGTCGATTTCCGTCGCGTCGAGGAGTCGTTTCTTCCCGCCTGAGGCGCGCCCACGAACGAAGGAACGAATCAGTCGGTGCAGGGAGCGCGGTCGTAGAAGTCGGCCGCTTCGGCGATCTCGTCGGAGGAGAGAAGACGCACGACGTCATCGCGACGCAGCGCTTCGCGTCGAAGGTCTTGCTGGGCGTTTTGTTTCTCGGTCGAAGTTTCGGAAGACTGGGTCATGACCCTTCACCAACGCAAGCGACGTGCCGTATGGAAATACGGGACGTTACCGCCTCGCTTGCATACCCGCGTTCGCACTCGGGGCGCATGCGTTCGTACGCGGTACGCACACGAGCGCATGGACGCGGCGCGGCACGGTGCATACTCGTCTCGTGGCCGGTAAGCCTCGCTCCTACGTCGACAAACGCGACCCGACGCGCACCAACGAGCCCTTCGGCGATGGTGAGCGCGAGGGCGCGTCCACGCTGCACGGAGCGTTCGTGGTGCACCTCCACGATGCCACGCGCAGTCACTACGACCTACGCATCGAGGCGAACGGCGTGCTCGCGAGCTTCGCCGTCCCCAAGGGACCGTGTCTCGATCCGGACGAGAAGCGTCTCGCCATCCACACGGAGGACCACCCGCTCGAGTACCTCGACTTCGAAGAGGTCATCCCCGAAGGCAACTACGGCGGGGGGCCGATGATCGTGTGGGACCGAGGCTCGGTGAAGTACCTCGAGGGACCGAGCGAACGGGGGATCGTCGACGGCAAGGTCGACATGATGTTCTACGGGCGGAAGCTGCGTGGGCGTTGGGCGCTCGTGAAGCTCGGCGCGAAAGCCGGCGCGCCACGCACGGGCACCGAGGCGCGCGCGTGGCTCTTCTTCAAGAAAAAGGACGCCTACGCGAGCACCGAGGAAGACATCACGAAGCGCGACCGTTCGGTGCTGTCGGGGCTCGCGATCGGCGAGCTCGAGTCGCGCGAGGCTCTCGGGGCGTCGTTGGTCGCTCGGGCCGCCGCGCTCGGCGTCGAACGAGCCCCGTGCCTCGCGTTCGCCAGCGTGCGCGATCGAGACGCGCTGCCCGAAGGTAAAAACGTGGCGTACGAGCTCGAGCTCGACGGCGTGCACGCGCGCCTCGAGAAAGACGACGTCGCCGTGCGCATCGTGGAAAAGGGCGACGCGTCGCGGCGAGATTTAGCCGATTTTTACCCGGAAATCGTGCGCGCGGCGCGAGCGTTGGCCGCTCCCGAGCTGGTGCTCGAAGGCACCATCGTGACCTTCGACGCGAACGGCGCGCCGAGCCTCGGCATGCTCGCCGCTCGTGCCGCGAAGATCGCCGGCGGCGAGCTCCACACGGCGATGCTCGACGCACCGGTGACCTTCGTCGCGGAGGACTTGCTCGCGCTCGGAGGCTACGCGCTCGACGAAGCGAAGCTCTCCGCGCGGCGCGCGCTGCTCGAGGCCGCGGTGGTCGGCGAGGGCATCGTGCGCACGAGCGAGCTCTTGCCCGGCCCGGCGAAGAGAGCGCGCGATCTCGCCCTGGCGCTCGGCGTGAGACGACTTCGCGCGAAGCGTCTCGACGCGCCTTACTTGGGACCGGGAGGTGGAGAGGCCGCCTCGACACGCCTCGCGCTCGGGCCTTCCACGGACCTCTCGCGTGTGGAGCACGGCAGCTTACGCGCGCAGGTCCGAGAGGTGCGCGTCACCAACCCGAGCAAGATCTACTTCCCCGAGAAGGGCATCGAGAAGGCGCGTGTGGTCGGGTACTACCGAGCGGTCTCGGGCGCGCTCTTGCCCCACGTCTCGGGACGTCCGGTCACGGTGGAGCGCTTCCCCGACGGCATCCACGGGAAGCACTTTTTCCAGTGGAACGTGCCTCCTCAGATGCCCGCGTGGATGCGCACGCTCGCCTTCAAGGACGAGGTCGAAGGACGCACGAAGCGCGGGTTCTTGATCGACGACGTGGCGAGCCTGCTCTACGTGGCCAACCTGGGCTCGATCCCCATTCACGTGTTCTCGTGTCGCGCGGAATCGCTTGCAGTATGCAATTACGTGGCGATCGACTTCGACGTGAAGCTCTCGAGCTTGCGCGTGGCGGTGACGCTCGCCCACACGTTGCGCGGGATCCTCGACGCGATCGGGCTCCGAGGCTTTCCCAAGACCTCCGGGCAGACCGGGCTCCACGTGCTCGTGCCGCTCGGAGAAGGACACGGCTACGACACGGCGCGCGCGCTGGTCGAGCTGCTCGGGCGGCTGCTCGTGCACGCCCACCCCGACCTCGCCACGATGGAGCGCTCGCCCGCGAAGCGTGGTCCGAAGGTCTACGTGGACACCGTGCAGACCGGCCCGACGCGGAGCTTGGCCGCGGCGTACTCGCTCCGCGCGGTGCCCGAAGCGACCGTGTCGACGCCTCTCGAGTGGTCGGACGTGGTGCCCGATCTCGACCCTCGCGCGTTCACGCTGGAGACCGTTCCGAAGCTCGTGGAATCGAGGATTTGCCCGATGGAGGGCTTTTTTCGGGTCGCCCCCGACGTCCCCACCGCCGTCAGGAAACTCGCGGAGGTATGGGGTCGCTCGACCTGAACGGTCATGCTGAACGCCCGCGCCCCAGCTTGTGCGCGTTGACAAGTCGCCCGGCTTCTTGAAATAGACCGCTCGTGCCTTCAGCTAGCTACTTCGACGTGGACGGAACTCTCCTCCGGACGAACCTCATCCACCCCACGGTCTATTACCTCCTGAACCAGCGGACGCCCTTCCGCAGCTTCTTGAAGGTGGCCAAGGCCGTCGCGCGTGCGCCGGAGATGGCCATCGC
This sequence comes from Polyangiaceae bacterium, assembly GCA_965225775.1. Classification (GTDB taxonomy): domain Bacteria; phylum Myxococcota_A; class Polyangia; order Polyangiales; family Polyangiaceae; genus JAAFHV01. The sequence continues at coordinate 5,185,780 of OZ245328.1, forward strand.
CGAGTGGAAAGATCGTCGCCTCTTCAACGAGGCGCTCTTCTCGAGCTACGAGGGCATGTCGCAGGACCGCTTGCTCTTGCTGGCCGACGACGCCTTCGAGACCGTGGTGAAGCCGGCGCTGTACCCGGCGGCCAAAGACCTCGTCTCGCGCTGCCGCGACGAGGGCCACGAGGTGGTCATCGTCTCCGGCGCGCTCGATTTCCTCATGGAGCGCTTGGCCAAGCACCTGGGCGCGACGCACGTCATCGCGAACCGGCTGGAAATCAAAGACGGGTTCGCGACCGGGCGCTTGCTCCGTCCCGTGGTGGCCGGCCCCGAAAAGGCCCGCCTCATCCGCGAACACGCGCGCACGCGCAACCTCGACCTGGGCGACTGTTTCGCTTACTCGGACAGCTACTCCGACGTGCCCATGCTGAGCGTGGTCGGGCACCCGGCCGCGGTGAACCCGGACGGCAAGCTCTCGCGCCTCGCCGATGCGTACGGCTGGCCGGTCATCCACCTCGACACGAAGAAAAAAGCGAGCTGATCGCTCGACTCACGCACACGCGAACGACGACGTCCGACCCGAGCAAGCTCGAGTCGGACGTTTTTCTTCGGGAGCGCTCGCGGACGAATCAGTCAGCCTTGGCGTCCACGCTCCCGGAGTCCGAGGGCGGAGCGGCGGCATCCGACGTGACGCCACCATCGGTAGGAAGCGGTGCGCCGGCATCTTCGACGACCGCCGTCAGAGGCACGGCGAGAAAGCGCAGGCTACGCTCGGTCGTGACGGCCTTTTGACCGACCAAGATGAGCGCGAACGACCCGGGTGAAGCGTAGAAGCTCTCGATCGAGACGCGAGGGTCCGAGTCTTGGTGGATCGTGGCGAGCGACGACGTGTACGTTCCGGCCGTGAACACGGAGTCCACGAAGCTCGGTCCGAGCGGGATGGTCGAGCCGTCGTTGACGGGAGTCGACGGCTGGCCGCTCTCGCTTCGATAGAGAATGGGGCCGGTGTAGTCGGAGAGGTTTCGGAGCTGGACGCGGAGCGAAGAGCTTCGTTCGCTGGGAGCATTCGCGACCGAGATGACCTCGAAGCGAAGGTTCGTGCCGTCGGGGTCGTCGCGAAGAGCGACGATGTGTCCCCCTTCCGCCAGAGCTCCGGAGGCAGCGCTACCCGAGGGTCCCTTGAGCGGGACACGGCGAAGCGCCGCGGTGCCGACGCAGTCTCCGCCCGGTCCTGGGCAGGCGAGCGCTCGACACGAAGCGGTGGCGATGGCCGGGTTGAGCTTCGTGTCTTTGTCGACCGCGAAAACCAAGACCTCCGATGCGCCGGCGTACTCCGGTTGCACGGCGATACGCGCAGCCCCGTTGACGTCGACGCCGGGAAGATTCGAGCGCGGCATGAGCGCCGTGGGGAGCGGCTGCGACGTGCTCTCGCTGAAGACGGCGCCGGATTCGGGCGAGACCGGGCAGATGCGGAATGCTGCGAATTTGTTGGTGGCGTTGACGAGCAAGGTGGCGGAATCGAGAAAGGCCTCGGCCCCCGGCCGGGGCGCGCCCGTCGCAGCGGAGTCGGCAAAGTCGCCCGCCTCGCTCTCGCCGGCCTCCTTCGAGATTGGGGGCAAAGGCGTCGCGTCCATCGAAGCCGGATCGCTCCCGGGCGAGCAATGAAGGCCGAAGATGGCTGCAGGGAGTACGAGCAGCGACAGCGCGAGTGCGGACGAGTACTTCCGAGTCATTGATCACCCGTAGGGACGGCCGCGTCGGGAGTCCCGGCATCGGCAGGCGGCAATTTCGGAGCGGTCACCGGAACGGCCAAGAACCTGAGCTTTCGATCGGCGCCCACATCGGCCTCGGAGCCGACGAGCACGAGCGCGAAGGCACCGGGCGAGGAGTAGAAATCGGTGATGACCGTGCGAGGGTCGGAGTTTTGGTGCACGTCGGCGAGCGTGGCCACGTAGCCACCTGCCGTGAACTTGGAGGTCACGAACCCGGTGTCTTTCCCGCCGAGATCGATCGCCGTGCTCGCGCCGAGCGGGGTCGTATCGCCCTCGGCCGAGGTGTACGTGATGGGCCCGACGTAGGTCGAGAGGTTGTGCAGCTTGACCGTCAGCTTGCCCGAAGAGCCATCGTCCGCGACGTTGGCGACGGGAATCACCTCGAGGCGAAGGGTCGAGCCTTCTCCGCGCAGCGCGAGGATCTTGCCGGGACTGGCCAACGCCCCGGGAGCGGCGATGCGATCGGTGTCGACCAAGGGGACGCGCACGACGTTTCCCGCGCCCAGACAGGAGCCTCCCACCTCGGTACACGCGAGCGCACGGCAGCTCTCGGTCGCGAGCTGCTCGGCCTTGTTCTTCGTGGTGTCGTCGATCTTGAGTAGCAAAACTTCACTGGCGCCCGCGAAGTCGCGTTGCGCTTCGATCGTCGCCGCGCCGCCCACCCCCACTCCCGCGAGGTTCGAGCGAGGCATGAGCTTCGTGGGAATGGGAACGCTCGCGCTCGAGCTGAAGTTGCCGGGCTCGCCCTGAGTGATGGGGCAGATTCGGAATGCCGGGAAACTATCCGACGCGTTCACGAGGAGGATCCCGCTGGTGAGGCTATCCGGCGCGGGCGTCACGACTTCCGGTCCGCGCCCCACGTCGGGCACCCCGCTAAAGGGAGGTTCTCCGCCGCCGGCCGTGGAGGGAGCGGACTCTTTGCTGTCGTTCGCGGACGTGGCCTCGGCCGAGCTCCCACAGTGAAGTCCCGCGAGAAGGACCAGACCAAGAGAAACGGTTCGTCCGAGATTGAAAGGGATCGACATCGCGGGGCTCCTCGAGACCGCTACGGGCCTCGGCGCTCCTCTAAGCATGCCTCATGCCGCGCTTCCGAGGGGACTTTCCGGCCGTGCTTTGTGAGCTTCCCCGGGGATTTCGTGCACCAGTGACAAGCGAGTCCGACGAGAAGTTGTGCCACCTGGCACAGACGCGTGCTTTTCCTTCGCCGCCGCGGAGAACGCAGGCAAAGAAGTTGCAACGAGGAGTGCCCTCACGCATTCTTTTGCACGGTGCCGTGGCACCCCGAGGTCTCTTGTCCAAGCCTACTGCCGGCATGATGGTGACGCCGAACGTTCGGCTCACCCGCCCTCTCAACGAAGGCGGGATGGGAGCCGTGTGGGTGGCGGAGCATTTGGCGCTGCGCACGCAGGTGGTGGTGAAGTTCATTACGGGCGAGCTCAGCGGGAACGCGGACGCGCTCGCGCGGTTCGAGCGGGAAGCCGCCGCGGCTTCGCAAGTGAAGAGCCCTCATGTCGTGCAGACGTTCGACCACGGAACCACCGCGGACGGTCTGCCCTACATCGTGATGGAGCTGCTCGAGGGCGAAGAGCTCGGCGACTACCTGGACCGTCAGGGGCGAATGTCCCCCAAAGACGTGGTCGCGCTCGTCTCGCAGCTGGGCAAGGCGCTCGACCGCGCGCACGCGAAGGGCATCGTCCACCGGGACATCAAGCCGAACAACATCTTCCTCACCGGCGGCGAGAGCGGTGAGTTCTTCGTGAAGCTGCTCGACTTCGGCATCGCCAAGGGCGTCGACATGCCCAAGATCGACAGCGCCACGCGCACCGGCGCGGTCATGGGCTCGCCTTTCTACATGAGCCCCGAGCAGATCGTGGGCGCGAAGGAAGTCGGCGCAAAATCCGACCTGTGGGCCGTGGGCGTGGTGGCGTTCGAGTGCCTCACGGGGACGCGCCCGTTCGAGGCCGAGACCATGGGCGCGCTCGCCATCCAGATCCACGGTGGCCCCATTCCGAAGCCCTCGGAGCGCTACGCCTCTCTTCCTGCAGGCGTGGACGCGTGGTTCGCGAAGGCGTGCGCGCGTGAGCCCGAAGGCCGTTTTTCCAGCGCCAAAGAGATGGCCGATGCGCTCGGGCGCGCCGTGGACGGAGGCAGTGGTGTGTCGGTGGTGCCGGGCTCGATGCCCATCCCGTCGAGCAACACACCGAGCGGACTCTCGAGCGCGGACATGTTCGCGAAGACCACCGAGCACCACACGCCGTTCGCGCGGCCGGACTCGAGCGGCGTCGAAGTCGCCACCGGTCTCTCCGCGACCCGCATCGATCCGCCTCTCGCCAAGAAGACCACCACGTACATCGTCGGCGGCGTGGTGGCACTCGCGCTCGCGGGAGCGGCGCTCTTCGCCGCCAAGTCCTCGAGCGTCGATACGAAGACCGGGGCGACCAGCTCTCCTTCGAGCAGCGTCTCGAGCACCAGCGGTTCGCTCACGGCCGCGGCCTCGGCGCCTTCTACGCTTCCCACCCCCTCCGCGCCGCCCAGTGTCGCGCTCACGCCTCTTCCGTCCACCACGACGACGCCGTCTTCCGCGCCCACGGGAAAACCCGAGAACACGGGCAAAGCGCACGTCGGAGTGGGGAAACCTCACGCTTCCACTTCTTCTTCGGCGACGACGCCTCCGGTCGTTCCGCCCCACCCGACATCGAGCAATGACGTCTACTGAAACGACACGGCCCTTCCGACGTCGCCTGACGACGCTCGTGACGGGCACGCTCTTGACCGTTCTCGCAGCGGGAACCACGCAGCTCGCGTTCGAATCCGCCGCGTACGCGGACGGCCCCGCGGCGTCCGACCTCGAGTCGGCACGCGAGCTCCTCCAGGCGGGACGCGCGCTGCGCGACAAGGGCGACCTGCCCGGCGCGCTCGAGAAATTCAAGGCTTCGCACGCGCTCGCGCACACGCCCATCACGGGCATCGAGCTCGCTCGAACGCACGCCGCGCTCAATCAGCCGGTCGAAGCGCGCGAGGTGTGCCTCTCCATCGCGCGCTCACCGGTCGCTCGTGAGGAGACCAGTCGCTCGCACGACGCACGCGAAGAAGCCGCCAAGCTCGCCGAAGCGATGAAGGCCAAAATCGCCACGCTCTCCATCGAGGTGATCGCGCCGGCGGGCCGCACGGCGGTGGTCAAAATCGACGGCGTGGAGGTCCCCCAGGTCGCGCTGACCGAGGGGCGCAAGGTCGACCCCGGCGCACACGTGGTCACGGCGCGCATCGACGACGGGCCGGAGGTCAGCACGAAGGCCGAGCTTCGCGAAGGCGAGACCAAGCGCGTTTCGCTCTCGCCGCAGGCACCGGCGGTCGTCGCGAAGCCGATCGAGCGTCCCATCACGCCGCCTCCGCAAGAGGTCGAAGAGAAGCGCATGTCGCCGCTCGTTCCCATCGGTTTCACGGTCGCGGCGGTGGGCGTGGGGGTCGGGGCCGTCACCGGACTCGTCGCGCAGAGCAAGTCCAGCAACCTCGACCTCACGTGCCCGGCCAACCAGTGCCGCGGAACCGCCGCCTCGAACCTCTCGACCGCCAGGAGTCTCGCCACGGTGAGCACCGTGGGCTTCGTGGTGGGCGGAGTGGGCGCCGTCGTGGGCGTCGTCGGGCTCCTTTCCCCGAAGGTCGTGCGCGTGAAACGAGGCAGCTTGGAAGTATCGCCTTACGTGACCGGAACCACCGGTGCAGAAGTGGGGCTCCATGGCTCGTTTTAATCGTTGGATGGCCGTGCCGGCCGTACTCGCGCTGGGCACCGTGGCGTGCCAGCAGCTCCTCGGGCTCGGGGACTACAAGGACTGCTCGGATCCGAAGGTCACATGCGACACCGCGCCGGACAGCTCGCTCCCCGACGTCGACGTGCCGGACACCTCGGTGGATGCCGGCAAGGACTCGGAGGCGGACGTGCTGCCGCCTCTTCCGGATGGCTCGTCGACTTCGGACTGGGCGACGTTCCACATGCCGCACACGCAGGACGGCGGAATCTTGGACGGGGCTTCGTTGAACCAAGGCGGCAACCCGGCCGACCTCGGTCAAGGCCGCGACCCGACGAACCTCGTCGTCAGAGCCGACACCGGCCTGGATGCAGGTCGTGACGGCAGCGTCGCGGAAGACCGTGTCACGGGTCGAGTCTGGATCGACGACTCGATCAACGAGAATCCGGTCCCGACCTTCGACCTTGCCCAGCAGCGCTGCAAAACCCTCAACGGGCGGGTGCCCTCGCGTATCGAGCTCATCTCGTTGCTCGACCCGACACTTTCCGGCTCCAACAAAATGCTGCCACGCGAGGTCGGACAATACGCGACGCTGCGTTTTTGGACATCGACCGTCGCAAGCCGCACATCGGCAGGCACCACGTTCTGGACCGTGGACTTCGCGGCCGGTGCAACGGCGAAGAACGACGCCACCCTAAAGTACGGTGTCCTATGCGTGCGCTGACCGCTTCGCTCTCGTGGGCCGCGCTCGGCGCGCTCTTGCTCCTCCCGACCCTGGTACGCGCGGACGCGCCGGTCGGGCAGTACCAGGGGTACCTGTCGAGCGACACCATCATCAAAGACCTTCGCACCGGCCTTACGTGGGACCGAAGCACCACCGAGCCGATCGCCCTCGGGGCGTTGAGGTGTGCGGTCTCGAGCGCTTCGTCGATCCCGACGGTGAAGGAGCTCGCGACGCTGCTCGACAACGAGCCGAGAAAAACGGTCGATCCGACCACGCTCGCCTTCGTGGACGTGCACGTCGATCAGAACGCGTTCCCCAACACCCGCCCACGGCCCTACTGGACGTCTTCGGTGACGCCGGACGGAGGGGTGTTCGTGGTGGACTTCGGTACGGGCGAAATTCGAGTCGTGCCCCAGGGACAGCTCGGCATGACAACCGCGTATTTGCGGTGCGTCACCCGCCCTTGACCGGCGAGCGCGCCTTCGTCTCGACCAGCCGGTCCGTGCCGTAAAACGGGCCGCTTCCGAGCAGGTTCGGGGCCGAAAGCCGCACCCGGTCCCGCCTCCGGGGGGTGCGAAACACCCTCCGCATCGCCACGGCCGAAAACCCGTGGTAAGTGGCGCCGCATGAGCCACCCCTTGTGCGTCACTCTCGATCGTCGAAGCGCCCCGCGAACCATTTTTTCCGGGGATCGGTTGGTCGAGGTCGACATGCCGGCCGGCACGCGCGTGCTCTACCCGAAGCCTCCGCTCGCCGGCCTGAAGGACGTGGACGCGGCCATCCGCTACGCGATCAACCACCCGTACAACTCGGACCCGCTCCACGCGAAGCTCCGCCCGGGCATGAAGGTGGTCATCGCGATCGACGACATCTCGCTGCCGCTGCCTCCCATGCGCAGCCCCGACGTGCGCGAGCGCGTGCTCACCGTCGTGCTCGAGCTGCTCGCCGATCACGGCGTGGAAGACGTCGAGATGATCATCGCCACCAGCGTGCACCGTCGCATGACGGGGCCGGAAATCCGCCACGTGGTGGGCGACAAGATCTTCAACGCCTACTACCCGGACCGCCTCTACAACCACGACGCGGAAGACCCCAAGGGCATGGTCGAGCTCGGCGAGACCGAGCTCGGCGAGGTGGTCGAGCTGAACCGCAAAGCGGTCGAGAGCGATCTGCTCATCTACGTGAACCTGAACCTCGTCCCCATGGACGGCGGGCACAAGTCGGTCGCGGTGGGCCTCTGCGGGTACAAGAGCCTGCGCGCGCACCACAACCCGAAGACCATGCGCAACTGCCACTCGTACATGGACCCGTCGTCTTCGGCGCTGGCCACGAGCGTGGAGCGCATGGGGCGGCTCGCCAACAAGAAGCTCAACGTCTTCACCATCGAGACCACGATCAACAACCGCATGTTCGATCGTCCGCTCGAGTTCTTGCACAAGAACGAGGACGACCTCACCGCCACCGAGCGCGCGGCGCTCAAGGCCCTCACCTTCACGCTCTCGAAGGTGCCCCAGCCGGCGCGCGAGGCGATTTTCCAGCGTGTTCCCTCGCCCTACGAGGTCACCGGCGTCTTCGCGGGCGAGACCGAGGCCGTGCACGAGCACACGCTGCGCAAGGCCTACGAGCAGTACCTCGTTCCCATCAAGGGGCAGGCCGACATCCTCGTGACGGGCATCCCGTACATCAGCCCGTACAACGTGAACGCGTTCTTGAACCCGCTGCTCGTGCAGGTCATGGCGCAGGGTTACCTGTTCAACCTGTACAAGGGCGTTCCCCTCGTGAAGAAGGGCGGCACGCTCATCATCACGCACCCGTGCACCGACCAGTTCGACAAGGAGCACCACGCTCCGTACATCGAGTTCGTGCACAACCTGCTGCCCGAAACGCGCGACGCGATGGAGCTGCACAAGCGCTACGAGGCGAAGTTCGCGCAGAACCCGGCGTACATCCAGATGTACCGCACCGGCCACGCCTACCACCCGACCCACCCGTTCTTCATGTGGTACTGGGGCGAGGCCGGCCGTCAGCACCTCGGCCGCGTGATCGTGGTCGGCGCCGACAACGAGTACATCCCCAAGCTGCTCGGCTACGAGACCGCCCGCTCCATGCCCGAGGCGCTCGAGATGGCGCGCGACACCTCGCCCGCTTCGCCCGAGATCACCATGCTGCACGCGCCGCCGATCATGATGGCCGAGTGCTCGCTCTGATTCGCCACCTCTGATTCGCGGAGCAGCGGACACACCGCAGCCGACCGACCGATGACGCGCCCCTCGAGACGATCGACGGGCGCGTTTTCGCATCCGGCGCGCTGGATCTCGGCCGTTTTGCCAACACTTCCGTCGAGTGGGCGCCTAAGGTCGTGTCATGGCCTCGAAGAAGACCTCGGCGAAGAAGTCCCCCGCGAAGAAGACCCCGAACGCGAAGGCGAACGCGAACGCGACTGCGGCGAAGAAGACCGTCGTGGCCAAAGCCGTGAAGGCCGAGAAGCCCGCGAAGAAGAAGGTCGTCGCGGTCGAGAAGTCCGCGAAGGTCGAGAAGAAGGCCGTCAAAGCCGCGAAGAAGGCGGACAAGGCCGACAAGAAGCTCGTCGCCAAGGCCGCGAAGACCGAGAAGAAGACCGAGAAGAAGGCCGCCAAGGTCATCGCCAAGGCCGAGAAAAAAGCCACCAAAGCGGCGTCGGCTCCCAAGGCCAAGAAGGCCTCGGCTCCCAAGGCCAAGAAGGCCTCGGCTTCCAAGACGAAGGCGGCGAGCTCGGCCAAGAAGCCCGCGACCAGCGCGCTCGCGCAAGAGCTCCGCGCGCTGCTCGAAGGCAAAGACGGCGCGGCCATCCACCAGAAGGGCGTGGAGCTCTTCTCGTCGATCACCGAAGGCACCAAGGGCGAAGCGCACCTCGGGCTCATCGCGCTGGCGTTCCGTCGCGCAGGCGAGCTCGGCCAAGCCGAAGCCTGGGTGGACTTCGGACGCTGCCTCTGGAACGGCTGGGGCGTCGAAGAAGACCAGGACGCGGCCCTTGCAGCTTACACGCAAGCGGCGGACATGGGCTCGGACCAGGGCGCGTACGCGCTGGCGATGAACGCCTACTGGCACGCGCAAGACTACGCGGCTGCTCAGAAGTGGGCGAAGGTCGCGCTGAAGGGCGGAGACCCCGTCGGTGCGGTTCACTACCTGCTCGGCCTCATGGCCTTCCACGGCCGTGGCACGAAGAAAGACCTCAAGAAGAGCTACGCCCTCCACGAGAAGGCGGCCACGTCCGGCGACCCGGACGCCATGTTCGAGCTCTTCGCGCTCGCCTCCACCGGCCAGGGCGTCAAGAAGGACGAAGCGCAGGCGGTCGTGTGGCTCATGGAAGCGGCCAAGCGCAACCACCCCCGCGCGCTCTTCAACCTCGGCTCGTTCCACGCGATGGGGAGCTTCGGTTTCGCGCAGGATTACGGCGCGTCGGCGGACTTTTACGAGGCGGCGAGCGAAGCGGGTCACGGCCGTGCGAGCGCCACGCTGGGCGCGATGTACCTGGGTGGCCAGGGCGTGAAGCGCAGCGAAAAGAAGGCTCAAGAGTTCTTCGCGCGCGCCGAAGCCCAAGACTTCGACGTGCGCGCGTTCCTCGAAGAGCTCGGCTGATCGCCACGCGAACGTGAGTCGAACGCGGGCGCTCTCTTCGGAGGGCGCCCGTTCGTCGTTCGAGGCTCAGCGAATGCCGCGCGCCGCGCAATTGGCGGGGTTGCGGATATACGCGCGCTCGGACGACGAGAGCGCCCAGAAGCCGGTGGGCTTGCCGACCTTGCACGAGCGGCTCTCGGGAGCGTTCACGTCGTAGATGCGGTTCATGCCGAGACCGCACACGTCCGCTTCGGCCACGAACTGCCCACGCGAATTGCAGCCCACGTTGGAGATGCGCGCCGTCGTGGTGGCGCGCTTCGCGAAGCTCTGCGCGATGTTCTGGCAGACCGAGCCCGTGATTCCGCAGCCGGTCGCGCACTGCGCCGCGGTGTTGGCGAGCTTGGCCGCGGTCACCCCGGCCGACGAGAGCCACACGCAGACGGGCGCATGGCCACCGCCGCTCGCCGGAGTGGTCACCCAGCAGACGACCGAGCCGACCAGCGCGGCACCGGACGCGACCTTCGAGACCGTGCACGCGAGCTCTCCGCCGCTGAGTGCTTCGCTCGCCTCGTCGAGTCCTTCCACCGAGGGGAGGTCGTCGGGCGCCTCCTCGGTGACCTCGGCGCTGCAGCCGAGCCCACAAAGCGTCGTGACGGTGGCGAGCGTGATGGAGGAGAGGAGCTTGGCGAGGTTCATGTCGGTGCACTTTGCAACCGACGGACCACGACCGCGGAAGGCGAACACCACACGCTTTCCCTAAAAAACGCCGAGAACACGATGCACGTGCTCCGCGCTCGATCCACACGAGGATCGATTCGTGCGCTCGCCCGGGTCAGCGCTTCTTGCCGACGTGGCGGAGCACGCGCACGAGCGCGGCGAGCTTGTTCGAGTTGGTCGCGGACTTCCGGTAGTAGAGGAAGAACCCCGGGAACGGCGGGCAGTAAGCGTCGAGCACGCGCACGAGCGTGCCCGCGGCGAGGTCTTTCGCGACCAGGCTCTCGAGGGTCTGCGTGAGACCGATGCCCGCGCGTGCCGCTGCCACGTTGCTCAAGATGGCGTTGGTGACGAGCGGGCCTCGCACGTCGACCGAGTACGAGCGCTTCCCTTCGGTGAACTCCCACCGGTAGAGCGAGCCGCGGCTCCGGTAGCGGTACGAGAGGCACGCGTGCGACTTGAGGTCGCGAGGCGTGCGCGGCTTCCCGTGACGCGCGAAATACTCCGGGGAGCCCACCACGGCGAGTCGCTCTTGCCCGGTCACCGGCACCGCGACCACGTCTTGCTCGAGGCGTTCGCCGAGGCGGATGCCCGCGTCGAAGCCGTCGCGCACGAGATCGACCAGCCTGTCGTCGAGATCGACGTCGAGCACCACGCCCGGGCACTCGGCCACGAAGCGCGGCAGCGCCGGGTGCAACACGAGCTCGGCGGCGAGGGCCGAGGTGGTGATCCGCAGCGTCCCCGTAGGGCTCTTTCCGAGGTCTTCGAGATCCGCGACCGCCGCGTCGAGCTCGCCGAGCGCCGGCCCGACTCGCGCGAAGAGTCGCTCTCCGGCCTCGGAGAGCGCGACGCTTCGCGTGCTTCGCGCGAAGAGCACGGTCCCGAGCTTGCCCTCGAGCTCGCGCACGCGCTGCGAAACCGCCGAGGTGGAGATCCCGAGCGACGTGCCCGCGCGCGTGAAGCTCTTCTCTCGCGCGACGGCCGCGAAAATCACGAGGCACGGAACGTGGGCCGGATCGGTCGTGAAGCTGGGCTTCATGGTTCTTTCTCGATTAGCCCCATACCGAGAAAAGTCACGCGGGCCGAGGATGAGCCCGTCGACGCCGAGCTCGATACGCGAGCACGCGCGACGAGAGGAGATCCCCATGAACGAACCGCACACCTTCACGCTCGGCGGCTCCGGCCTCCGCGTCTCTCGCATCTCGCTCGGCACCATGACCTTCGGGACCGAATGGGGCTGGGGCTCGGCCGAAGAGACCGCGCGCGCCATCTTCCACCGCTACCTCGAGATCGGCGGGAACTTCCTGGACACGGCCGACGTGTACACGGGCGGCACGAGCGAGCGCATGCTCGGCAGGTTGGTCGCCGAGGCGGGCGTGCGCGACCAGGTGGTGCTCTCCACCAAGTACACCTTCTCGGACAGCTTCTCGGGAGCGAAGCCGAGCGCGAACACGGGAGGCAACCACCGCAAGAACCTCGTGCGCGCGCTCGAGGGCTCGCTCCGCAGGCTCGGCACGGACTACGTGGACGTCTACTACGTGCACGCGTGGGACAAGCTCACGCCGGTGGAAGAAGTGATGCGCACGCTGGACGACCAAGTGCGCGCGGGGAAGATCCGCTACGTCGCGTTCTCCAACGTGCCCGCCTGGTACGCGGCACGCGCACAGACGTTGGCGAGCCTGCGCGGCTGGGAGCCCTTGTGCGCGCTTCAGCTCGAGTATTCGCTGGTCGAGCGGAACGTCGAACGAGAGCACGTGGCGCTCGCCACCGAGCTCGGCATGGGCATCGTGGCCTGGAGCCCGCTCGCGAGCGGCTTCTTGAGCGGCAAGTACCGCGCGGACGGCAAGAACGAAGGAAGGCTCGAGGCGCTCAAGGACACGAGCAATCCGGCCTTCCAGAAGCTCACGCCGCGGAACTTCGCCATCCTCGACGAGCTCACCGCGGTCGCGAAGGAGCTCGACCGGCCCGTATCCGAGGTGGCCCTCGCGTGGGTGCTCGCCCGGCCCGGTGTGGGCAGCGTGCTCGTCGGAGCGACCAAGGTCGCGCAGCTCGAGTCGAACTGGCGTGCGCTCGACCTCGTCTTGCCCGAGCATCTGCGTGCGCGCCTCGACGCGGTGAGCGCGCTCCCCAGGCAATCGCCGTACTTCTTCTTCGAAAACGAGATGCAAGGCATGGTCTACGGGGGCGTGTCGGTGGGTGACAAGCCCGACGGGTACCGCGCCGGCGTTCGCGTGTCCGGGAGCGGTGCAGGCGTCACCTAAGTCCGACGTACGATGCACGAACGAGAGCGGCGCGCCCCGAGGGACGCGCCGCTTCGCGTGCATTCTGCACTCGAGCTTCGCTCAGTGCGCGACGGCGACCCCGACGTTGGCGGCCTCCGGCTTTCCGGAGAGGCGCGCGGCGGTGTTCACGAGGGAGGCGAGCTCGGTACGCTCGGACCTCCCGAGGCTCGCGTTCGACGCGATGGAGGCGATCTGGTCGAGGCGCCACTCGGCGGCGTGGGGGCTCTTGCGCAGCACCTCGGCGAAGCCGGCCACCGCGGTGGCGAAGCGGAAGTCGGGCGACGAGGCCTCGAAGGTGCCCGCGATGTCGCTCGGCTTCATCGGGAAGACGCTCTCTTCGGCGCGTTCGGAACCGAGCGGAGCCTTGTGGCGCACGCGCACGGTGAGCGGGCTCGCGTCGGTGCGCTTCAGCACCACGTCGTAGAGCGCGGTCACGGTGTGGCCGGAGCCGACCTCACCCGCGTCGACCTTGTCGTTGCGGAAGTCCTTGTCGGCGATGTCGCGGTTCTCGTAGCCGACGAGGCGGTAGGTCGAGACCACGGACGGGTCGAGCTCGACCTGGATTTTCACGTCGCGCGCGATGACCTGCAAAAGACCGTCGAGCTGGTCGACGAACACGTGGCGCGCTTGATCTTCCGAGTCGATGTACGTGTAGTTGCCGTCGCCCGAGTCGGCGAGCTGCTCCATCACGGCGTCTTTGTAGTTGCCCGATCCGAAGCCCACGGTGGAGAGCGTGATGCCCTCTCCTCGGTGCCCGCGGATGATGGCGCGGAGCGCTTCGCCCGAAGCCCGCCCTACGTTGGCGTCGCCGTCCGAAAGCACCACCACGCGGTTCACGTGGCCCTTCACCAAGGTCTTCTTGGCGAGGTCGTAGGCGAGCGCGATGCCGTCGCCCATGGCGGTGGAGCCTCCCGCGCGGAGACCGTCGATGGCGGAGACGATGCGGTCCTTCTTGTCGATCCCGGTCGGGTCGAGGAGCTTCTCGACTCCGCCCGCGTAGGTGCACAACGCGACCGTGTCGCCGGGCTTCAAGCGATCGGTGAGCAAGCGGAGGCTCTTCTTCGCGAGCTCGATGCGGTCACGTCCCTGCATGGATCCCGAGGTGTCGACCAGGTAGACGAGGTGCACGGGCTTGCGCTCTTCCGCCGACACGCGGCGACCTTGCAGACCGACGCGCACGAGATGATGGCCGGCCGTGAAGGGCGAAGGAGCGGCATCGGTGTAGACGGCGAAGGGCTTTCCGTTCTTGGGCGGCTCGTATCCGTAGCGGAAGAAGTTCACGTATTCCTCCGCGCGAACCGCCGCGAAGGGAGGGAGCGTGCCTTCCACGAGCTTGCGACGAGAGACCGTGTACGAAGCCGTGTCGACGTCGATGGCGAAGGTGGAGAACCTGTCGCGCGCGGGATCGGTCACGGGGTTCACGCCGTGGTCCGTGAAGTGCTCGGTGCCGACGGGCTCCGCGGGAGCGACCGCGACGGGCGCGGTCGTCTTCGGCGCGACGGCGACCATCGGAGGAGGCGGCGCCCCGGGCATGGGCATCTGAGAGGGCTGCGCGGCCTGCGGATAGGCTTGCGCGGAATCGTAGCTCGGCTGGCCCGCGTAGGACGGCGCGGCCTCTGAGCGCGGGGCCGAAGCACTGGGCGCGGCCGCGCCACAACCGACGACGAACGAAACCATCAGCGCGAGAGAAGAAAAGGCGACGACGCGGGACGAACGCATGGGGCTCTCCTGGAGGCGACTCCCTCTCGGACGCGTCGATGCGCCGAGGACCAAGCCGCGAGTGTGATGCGAACCGCTGCGCCTCGACCGACCTGGCCCGAGGCATCGAACGGCGACGGGGCAACGAACGTGGGCTCGCGCGGACCGCTTACACCGCCCGTCGAAAAAAATCGTCATGCCCACGGCGACACTTCGCGGTCACCTCGGTGCGGATCGACGAGAGGTCACGGGGAAGGTCCAGCGTTTCGCGGCAGCAGAATCGGCGCTCGCATAGCCTCGCTTCATGCGGCTTTCGCGTGTCCCTTCGCTACGCGGGCGCGCGCGCTTCGCATTCGATGCGGACGCGGCTCATGTAACACTCGCACCACAAACGTTCGGTGCGAAGCCTTCGACGCAGGTTCAGCCCGTATTTTTCAGGGGTTCGGTTGAAGGTACGGGGGGCGTGTTGTAGGAACGGCGCTCGCGGTGCGCCTTCGCGCGCCCGAGCTACGCCATGCACCAGAACGGACACTCGAACGGCGCGTCGCACGCGCTCAGCACCCCTTCCCTCCGACCGCTCGACGTGGGCGCAAGACTCGAAGGAGCCCGCCTGCTCATCCTGGGCGGCACGGGATTTCTCGGCAAGATCTTCTGGATCATGATGCTCGATCGTTACCCGACGATCGGGAAGATCTTCTTGCTCGTCCGCAGCTCCAAGAAGGCGACGAGCGAAGAGCGCTTTTGGGCGGACGTCGCCACCAGCGAGGCGATGCTCCCGCTGAAGGCCAAGTACGGCGACGGCCTCGACGCCTTCTTGCGCGAGAAGATCGCGCCCATCGACGGCGACGTGGGCAACCCCAACTGCGGGATCGCCGACTCGTTCCTCGCGGAGCACAAGGGTCGCATCGACGCGGTCATCAACGTGGCCGGCGTGGTCGACTTCAACCCGCCGCTCGACGAAGCCCTCGATACGAACGCCTTCGGCGCGCAGAACCTCGTGGCGTTGTGCCGCGTGCTCGGGGACGCGCCGCTCTTCCACACGAGCACTTGCTACGTGGTGGGTAACCGCAAGGGCCTCATCCAAGAGGACGTTCCCGGCGAAAAATACCCGTTCCCTCGCGCCGACGAGCTCGGCCGCGATCTGTGGGACCCGGAGCGCGAAATCAAGGACTGCCTCGACATCGTGGCGCAAGCGAAGAGCCGCTGCGACGATGCCTTCCGTCAGAGCGAGTTCCACGAGAAGGCGATGAAGAACCTTCTCAAGCGCGGGGAGCCCACGAGCGGCCCTTCGCTCGACCACGAGCTGAAGGCGGTGCGTCGCAAGTGGGTCAGCGACAAGCTGGTCGCGGCGGGCGTGGAGCGCGCCACCCACTGGGGTTGGCCCAACGTGTACACGTACACGAAGAGCATCGGTGAGCAGATCATCGCGCGAAGCGGGCTCACCTACACCATCGCGCGGCCCGCTTGCTGCGAGAGCACCGTGGAGTTCCCGTTCCCCGGCTGGAACGAAGGCATCGGTACGTCGGCGCCCATCGTGTTCCTCATCATGAAGGGACACCACCAGGTCATCGCGCGCGACGTGTTCCTCGACTTCATCCCGGCCGACACCGTGTGCGCCGGCATGATCCTGACGCTCGCGGAGCTGCTCGAGCGCACGCACAAGCCGGTCTACCAGTACGGCACGAGCGACGTGAACCCGGCGACCTCGAAGCGCCTGGGCGAGCTCATGGGGCTCTACCGCCGCAAGTATTACCAGAAGACGTCGAAGGGCAATCCGCTCTTCAACTTCCTTCAGGCGCACTACGAGCCGGCCATCGTCGACTACGATCGCTACGACGCGACCGGACCGGGTCGCATCGCTCAGGCGGCTCGCGCCGTAGCTTCGGTGTTGAAGACCGCGCCCGGGCCGACCGCGCGCTTCGGGAAGCCGATCGCCAAGAGCCTCGATTCGTTCGCGTACCAAGAGGAGAGGATCGACATGATCATCCGCCTCTTCATGCCCTTCACGTACGACCAAAAAGGTCCGTTTTCCTGCGGAAATACGCGTGAAGCGTATGCGCGTGCGACGCCCGCCGATCGCGCCAAGCTTCCTTGGAATCCCGAGGCCCTCGACTGGGCCGACTACTTCATGAACCAGCACATGCCGGCCATGGAGAAGCGGATCATTCCGTGGATGGAGAACCGCTACAAGAAGGAGCTGAAGCCGCTCAAGGCGCACGAGACCCTCGTGACTTTGGTGGCTCAGATGGCCGAGCGTCACGAGCACGCGGTCGCCTTCGGGCGATTGGAAGACGTCGGCTTCTCGCGCGTGACGTACGCGGACGTGCTGGCGCGTACGGCCGACGTGGCCGCCCGGCTCGCCGATCGCGGCGTGAAGAAGGGCGATCGCGTGGTGCTCGCGGGCAAGAATGCGCCCGAGTGGTGCATCGCGTACTTCGGCATCGTGCGCGCCGGTGCGGTGTGCGTGCCGATGGACCCGGACATGGACGAAGCGGCCTTCGTCAACGTGGCCCGCGAGAGCGGCGCCAAGGTGGCGCTGCTCGATCCTCACGTGGAGAAGAAGAGCGGCCAGGGCCTCACGAACGAGCTGCCCGAGCTGGTTCGCCTCGACCTCGCGAGCTCGACCGTGCGCGACACTTCGCTGCGCGCGCCCATCGTGGAAGTGGACGGCGACGACGTGGCCAGCCTCATCTTCACGAGTGGCACCACGGGCAAGCCCAAGGGCGTCCGCCTTTCGCACGCGAACTTCGCCTCGCTCATCGCCTCCCTCGCGCCGCTCTTCCCGCTGTCCACCAACGACCGCGTGCTGTCGGTGCTTCCGCTTCACCACACGTTCGAGTTCACCGCGGGATTTTTGCTCCCGTTCTCGCGCGGGACCCGCATTTTCTACCCGGGCGAGCTCACCGGCGACCGCATCACCAAGGCCCTCAAAGAGGGTCGCGTGACCGGCATGGTGGGCGTGCCCGCGGTGTGGCAGCTGCTCGAGCGTCGCATCCTCGCGCGGGTGCACGAGCGCGGAGCGGCCACCGAGGCCATCTTCAACGTGGGCGGCGAAGTCAGCCGCTTCTTGTCGCGCACCGCCGGACTCGACGTGGGCCGGCTCCTCTTCGGTACCGTCCACGACGAGCTCGGCGGCCACGTGAAGTGGCTCATCTCGGGCGGCGCCGCGCTCCCGAAGGACACGCAGAAGCTCTTCTCGGGCCTCGGCCTGAAGCTCACCGAAGGCTACGGGCTCACCGAAGCCGCGCCGGTGCTCGCCGTCGCCAAAGCGGGCTCGGCCGCGGGACAAGTGGGCAAGGCCATCCCGGGCGTGGAGATTCGCATCGACTCTCCCGACGCCGAGGGCGTGGGCGAGGTGCTCGCGCGTGGTCCGAACGTGATGCTCGGCTACACCGACGACGAAGCCACCCGCAGCGCCATCGACGAAAAAGGCTGGCTGCACACGGGTGACCTCGGCAAGCTCGACAAGCAGGGTCGCCTGCAAATCGTGGGGCGTTCGAAGGACGTGGTGGTCACCGCTTCCGGCGAGAACCTCTACCCGGACGATCTCGAGCGCCTCGTGGGCAAGGTCTCCCACATCGAAGAGCTCGCTTTCGTGGGCGTCGACAACCCCTCGGGCGGAGAGCGCCTCGCCTGCATCGCGCACCCCGTGCCGGACGACTCGGTCCCGCGCCACGAACGCATGGACCGCGCGAACCGCTCGCTCCGCGACGCGCTCGCCAAGCTGCCCTACGGAAAGCAGCCTTCGGTCATCCATTTGTATGATGCACCTTTGCCGCGCACCTCCACGCGCAAGGTGAAGCGCAACGAGGTCCGCGAGATCCTGAAGCGCACCATCGCCGCCACGCAGCGCTCGAAAGAGGACCGCGAGGCGACCCCGGTGCGTGCGGCGCTCGCGGGGCTCAAGGGCATCAAGTCGTCCGAGATCTCGGGCGACATGACCATCGCCGGAGACCTCGGTCTCGACTCGCTCGCGCTCACCGAGCTGCTCGTCGCGCTCGAGGCCAAGGTGGGCACCATCGAGCCCTCCGCGCTGCAGAACTGCCGCACCGTCGCCGACGTGGAAGCCCTGGTCGGAGCCGAACGTCAGAGCCTGCGCCCGCCGCGTCCCGAAGCCACGTCGCGCTACCGCATCGAAGGTCGCGCGAAGCCGAAAGACGCCGCGAGCGAAGAAGCCGCGTTCACCCTCCCGCCGGAGCTCCAGACCGCCGGCAAGCGCCTCATCGGGAAGCTGCAGGATACCTTCTACGGAAACCTGATGAGCTCGCGCGTCTCCGGTCGCGCGTTCATCCCGCACAACCGCAACGTGCTCGTGGTGGCAAACCACGCGAGCCACCTCGACATGGGCTTCGTGCGCCACGCGCTCGGCCACTACGGCGAGGACGTGGTCACCTTGGCGGCGCAGGACTACTTCTTCGAGAAGGGCAGCCTGAAGCGCGCCTTCTTCGAGAACCTGACCAACCTGAAGGCCATCGACCGCAAGAGCGGACTCCGCGCCAGCGAGCGCCAGGCGGGCGAGGTGCTCTCGCAAGGCAAGACCGTGCTCATCTTCCCCGAGGGCACGCGAAGCCCCGACGGGGACGTGCACGAGTTCAAGTCTTTCTTGGGACACCTCGTGCTCACCTACGGTGTCGACGTGCTCCCGCTCTACTTGGGCGGAACGCGCGACGCGATGGGCAAGGGCTCGCGCATCCCCACGAAGCGCGACATCTTCGCGCGCATCGGTCCGGTGCTTTCGCTGGGCGACATGAAGCGCCTCACCGAGGGACTCTCGTACGGCGATGCCTCACGCGAGGTGGCCAAGCTCGCACGCGCCGCCGTGGTGGCGCTGCGTGACGGCGACGTGCTCGACCTCACCCGCATGGAGACGCTCGACGGCGCGAAGACCAAGGAACACCCCTTGGTCACGCTCTTCGGCGAGCTCGGTCAGAAGTTCCGCAAGGAGCGCGTCGAACGCCCGATCTCCTTCTATTTCACCCTCGGCGGTGAAGATCAGGCGAAGTGGACGGTGCGTGTTTCGGACTCGAACTGCGAGATCAAGCAGGGCAAGCCGGAGACCGGCACGGCCGACTGCGTTCTCAAGACCTCGCCCGAGATCTTCACCAAGATCGTGAACGGCTACACGCCGAGCCCGGCCGAGTTCATCTCCGGCGCCATCAAGTCGAACGACGTGAGCTTGCTCATGGAGTTCCAGAAGGTGTTCGAGCTCGGCTGATCGCCGTGTTCGTGCACTCTACATCTTCCTGATTCGACCGACTTTTCGAGGGATTCGACATGGCACGCGTACTCGTCACCGGCGCCACGGGCTTCTTGGGCGCACACCTCGTCTCGCAGCTCCTCGAGCGAGGAGACCAGGTCGTCGCGCTCTGTCGCGGAGCGGGACCGGACGTCTCGGTCAAGGGCGCCTCGGCGACCGTGGTGCGCGGTGACGTGCTCGACGCGGGCGCCGTGGCCGCGGCGGCCGAGCACTGCGAGGGTGTCTATCATTGCGCCGGCAAGGTCTCGCGCGACGAGCGCGACGCCGAAGAGCTCTACAAGTTGCACGTCGAGGGCACCAAGGTCGTGCTCGACGCGTGCAAAGCAGCGGGCGTGCGTCGCGCGGTGATCGCCTCCACGAGCGGCACGGTGGCCGTCTCGGCCGACGAAGACCACGTGGCGACCGAGAAGGACGACGCACCGGTCGGCCTCTTGAACCGCTGGCCGTACTACCGCTCGAAGCTCTTCGCCGAGAAGGCCGCGCTCGAGCGCAACCAGCCGGGCTTCGAGGTCGTCTCGGTGAACCCGACGCTCCTCCTCGGACCGGGAGATTTCCGCGGCTCGTCCACCGAAGACGTGCGCCTCTTCCTCGAGCGCCGGATCCCCGCCGTTCCGCCGGGAGGTCTCTCGTACGTGGACGTGCGCGACGCCGCGGCCGGCATGATCCTCGCGATGGAGCGCGGGCGACCGGGCTCGCGTTACCTGCTCGGCGCGAGCAACGTCACCATCCGCGAGTTCTTCGCGCGCCTCGAGCGCATCTCCGGAGTGAAGGCTCCGCAGATCCCGCTTCCGCACGCTCCCGAGCTCTCCAAGATGGGCACGAAGCTCGCGGACAAACTGCTCGGTCGCATCGGGCTCTCGCTCCCGGTCGATCCTGTGAGCTTCGACATGGCGCAGTACTACTGGTACCTCGACGCTTCGCTCGCCGAAGCCGAGCTCGGGTTCTATCCGCGCGACGCCGTGGAGACCTTGGCCGACACCGTGCGCGACTTGCAAGAGCGCGGCGTGGTGTGGCCCGAGCCCGACTTCGTACGCAAGAGCAGCATCGCCGAGGCGATCGCCCGACGCGCCGGATTCGGCGGAGGCGACGCGCAGCCATGAAGCCCGTGCTCGTGGTGAACCCGAAGTCCGGCGGGGGGAAAACCGGAAAGACGTTCGCCGCGATGCACCGGACCATCGAGTCCCGTCTCGGTCCTTGCGAGGTCCTCGAGACCGAACGCGCGGGTCACGCCATCTCGCTCGCCGAAGAGGCGGCAACGGCGGGCCATCCGCTGGTGGTCTCGGTCGGAGGAGACGGCACCTTCAACGAAGTGGTGAACGGTCTGCTCCGCGCGAAGGCCAACGGCAAAGAAGCCGAGCTCGGGCTCATCGCGCAGGGAACCGGCGGAGATTTCCGTCGAACCCTCGGTCTCGAGCATCGCCTCGACGTCTACCTGGACGCCTTGACGGGCAAGAAGACGCGCACCATCGACGTGGGTGAGCTCACCTACGGAGGCGGGAAAAAGCGGCACTTCGTGAACATCTTGTCCGCCGGCATGGGAGGCCTCGTCGACCAGTACGTGGCCGACGGATCCCGCGCGATGGGCGGCACGGCCGCGTATTTCATGGCCTCGCTCAAGGCGCTCGTGAACGCCAAGGTCGGGCGCGTGCGCTGCAAGACCACGCTGGACGGCGTGGTGACCGAGCGCGTGGTGCCCACCATGATGATTGCGATCTGCAATGGTCGGTACTTCGGCTCCGGCATGCACGTGGCGCCCATGGCCGAGCTCGACGACGGCATCTTCGAGGTGGTCGCGCTCGGGGAGACCACGAAGGTGGGCTTCGCGCTCAAGTCGAACGGCATCTACGACGGCAAACACATGCGCGAAGCGAGCACCGTGCACATGCGCGGCGAGACCGTGGAGCTCTCTCTCGAGAACCCCGAGGCCCTGCCCCACTTCCTGCTCGACCTCGACGGCGAGCCGCTCGGACCTTTGCCCATCCAGGCACGCGCGCTGAAGAAGGCGCTCTCGCTGCGCGTGGCCTGAGCGACGAGCTCATTCCCGAACCCGGGGAAGCTTCAGGGCAAAAGCTCGATCTTCCAGATGTCGGCGAGCCAGGTCTCGGTGGTGCCGTCGTCGTAGATGGCATTGCCGGAGCCCCAGAACATGGTCGTATCGTCGAGCACCCACACCGTGCCGGCGTGACGCCCGACCAAGCCGGGCGCGGTCGCCGGGTACCAATTGGAGCCGTCCGCGGTGTACCAATTGTCGGCCAGGTTTCCGCCCGAATTGAAGCCTCCCATGACCCACAAGCGGCCGTCGAAGGTGGCGAGCGAGTGGTAGTAGCGCGCGGTGAAGGGCGGATCTTCGGCCTCACGCTGCCAGGTCACGCCGTCCGCCGAGCTCCACGTATCGCCGTACTCGACGCCGTAGGGAACCAGCGGATCGGGGTAGAGGCCGCCGTCCACGATCCACATGCGTCCGCCCATCACCGCATGGTTGCCGATGATGCCACGAGGCTTCCACACGTCGCCTCGGGTCTCGACCTTGGTGAAGGAGCGCCCGTCGAGTGAGACGTGCACGTCGGAGTGGCCGCCGGCAGGAACGCCATTGCCACCGAAGTCGGTGAACGACTGACCTCCGAGCACCCAGATCTTCCCGAGATGCTCGGTCACGTGATGAAGCGTTCGTGTCGGAGAGATCCCCCAATCCGCGGTCTCGCGTGCCCAGGATTTTCCGTCGGTCGAGCTGTAGACGTCGGTCTGATAGACGCCCTGATTGGGATCACCGCCGACGATGAACATTTTGTCGTCGTGCACGACGTACCCGGCGAAGTGGCGCGCGGGCCAATCGGAGGTCGGGTCGAAGGTCGCGGGGTCGACGAACGTATTGGGCTTCTCCAGACGCCAATCGACGCCGTCCGCCGAGCTCCACACGTCGTTCACGGTGGTGGTCTTCGGGTAGAGGATCGGGTTCCAGCCGCCGATGGCGTAGAGCCGGCCGTGGTAGACGAGCCCACCGGTCCCGTCACGTGGGCCGAAGGGCGCATTGTCGGTCACCTTGGTGAAGCGGTAGGTGTGCCGCTGCGAAGGAACCAGGGGAAACGAAGCGGTCTCCGTGGTCTGTCCCGCTTCGACCACGCGGATGCGCACCGTGGTTCCGCCGGCCGCGGGCACCACGAAGAGAAGCTGGCGCGCGAGCGGGTCGTATTGTTCGGGAGGGACGGCCGACCAGCTCGCGCCCTCGTCGAGCGAAGACTCGACCGTGAGCGGTCCCGTGGTGTCGGCGCTGAACCCGGGAGGAATCGGCCAAACCACACGGTGAACGCTCTCTCTTGCCCAGCCTCGCGAGGGCGCCAGGTTGTCGGTCGTGCTCGTCGGGCTCGAGGTGACCTGCGTGGAGATCGCCGTGCCCGAAGCACTCGACGACGTTCCTTCGGACGAGCTCGTGGACGAAGCGGCCGGAGTGTCGACGTCCGTGGCCGTAGGAGCTTCGGCCGACGAGCCGACGACCTCCGCCGAGGAACATCCGAACATCGCGAAGAGCACGGAAAAGCCGAGAATTCGAGGCGCACGCGTTGCAGTCGAACGAGCCAAGACGACCTCCGCCGAAGAAGGCGCGCACGAGCCACCGACGCACGCGGGCCCGCGAGAAGCGACCGGACCTCGCGCGCGCGCGCCGGCTCGACGAGCGCAGGCTCACGAGCAGACGACGAACGGACGAGGCCTTCTCGGCGAGGCTGCGTGACGCGCGAGCTCCGAGCGCGAACGTGAAGAGCCGCGACGCCGGATCACGTCGCTCGAAAGGTACGTGGCGCGGCCTCGGCGGAGCGATCACGCTCGGCGGCGATTTTCTTCACCCCAAATGCGGAGAGCGCCCACACGCGTACGGCGTGGAGGCGCTCTCGGGAGTCGTTCCGAAGCGGACGACCGAACCCGTCTCGAGGGCTCAGCCCTTCTTTTTGCCCACGAAAGCGGCAATCCGAGCGATCGAGTCGAGGTTCTCGGGGAGAAGCTCGGCGTCGTCGACCTTGATGCCGTAGGTGGACTCGAGGTGCGCGACGACTTCGAGCACGCCGGTCGAGTCGATGACGCCCTTGTCCAGCAACGAGGCGTCGTCGGCGAGGCTCGCCGGATCCGCCACGTAGAAGTTTTTCACGATGAACTGGCGGACTTCGTCCTGAATGCTCATGGTCTTTTCCCTCACCCGCTCGTGCGGCGACCCATAGTCTCAGGTTCACGCCGAGACGACAAGCCTTCCCGGGGCGGCGCCGAAGAGCCCAGGCGACGGTGCGCGAGGCTCAGGCGAGTCGGTCGATCACGGTCTTGATGGGCACGTCTCGCGGAGGCGCAGGCCTCGCCAAGATGTGCTCGTGGACGAGCTGCGTGGAGAGGATGCCCACCACGGCCATGTTGTCCGCGTTGGAGAACTGACCGCTCGCCGCACGCGCCCGGCACTTCTCCCAAAGCGTGCGCGCGCCATCCACCGCGAAGACGCCCGACTCGGCGAGGGCGCTTTCGCTCATGACCGCCTCGACCCACTCGGGTGTTCCCTCGCCGACGAACGAGAGCGCATCCGGAGCGCGGTAAGGCTGCTTCTTGCGCGCCAAGATGTCCGCCGGGACGAGGTCGCGGCTGGCGCGCTTCAGCACGTGTTTTTCGTCGAGCACGTGAAGCTTGTACGATGCAGGCAACGAGTCGGCGAGGGCGATGACGTCCTTGTCGAGGAAGGGGAAGCGCCCCTCGACCGAGTTGCCCATGAGCATGCGGTCGCCTTGCGAGGACAAGAGGTAGCCCGTGAGCAGCGTACGGATCTCGAGGTACTGGTCTTGCGCGAGCGACGACCAGCGAGGAAACTCGGGAGGAAGCGTGGCGAGCAGCTCGGCCGCGACGTCACGCGTGCCGACGGCCTCACGAGTGGCCGGCGAGAAGAGACGCTTGAGAGCCGCGGTGGAGCGCCAGCGCGCCTCGTGGGCGAAGCCGGGCTTCTGGTAGGCCTCGAGGTTCTTCCCGAAGAACTGCACCGCCATGGCCTTCTGGGCCACCGGCGAGCGCGCGAGGTACGGGTAGAGGCGGTCGAGCAGGAGCGGACGGGACTTCGATTGGGGGGCTTTGGCCCAGAAGCGACGCACCTTGCCCTCACGGAAGAGGTCGTAGCCGGCGAACATTTCGTCCGCGCCCTCTCCGGTGAGCACCACTTTGATGCCTGCATCATGCACGAGCTTGGAGAGCAAGAAGAGCGGCGCTGGAGCGGTACGCAGCACGGGGCGCTCGGCGAAGCGCATGACGTCGGGGAAGACGCGCGCGATGTCCGAGCGCTTGACCACGATGGACGAGTGCTCGGTGCCGAGGCGATCGGCCATTTGCTTCTGGAACTGCGTCTCGTCGTATTCGGCGTCTTCGAAGCCGACCGAGAAGGTGCGGAACTTCTCGCCCTTGGCGCGCATGCCGAGCGCGGCCACGAACGAGCTGTCGAGACCACCGGAAAGGTAGCTTCCGACCTGCACGTCGGCGCGCAGCATGCGCAGCGAGGTGGCCTTCTCGAGCGCCTCACGGACGGCCACGGTGGCATCTTCGAGGGTGCCCTTGAAGGTGTGCGCGCCGCCCGGCTCGCAGTACTTGGGCTCCCAATAGGCGTGCTCGCGCACGGTGCCGTTTTCGTACGTGCGCACGTACCCGGGGCGGAGCTCTTCCACGCCTTGGAACACAGTGCGCGGCGGGACGATGCTCCAGAACGTGAAGGTCTCTTCGATGCCCACCGGATCGAAGGCGCGCGGGAAGCTCGGCTCGGCGGCGTAGATGGCCTTCACTTCGCTTCCGAAGAGCACGCGGCCTTGGTGCTCGGCGATGTAGAGCGGGCGCACGCCGACGCGGTCGCGCGTGAGCACGAGGCGCTTCTTTTTCTCGTCCCAGAGGGCCACGGCCCACTGGCCGTTCATCTTGGCGAAGGCCTCGTCGCCCCAGGCCTCGTAGGCGTGCACGATGACCTCGGTGTCGCTCTTGGTGCGGAAGCGATGGCCGAGGGTCTCGAGCTCGGCGCGAAGCTCGACGTAGTTGAAGATCTCGCCGTTGAACGCGATCCAGAGGGTCTCGTCTTCGTTGGCGAGGGGCTGCTGACCGGTGGAGAGGTCGATGATGGAGAGGCGTGCGTGAGCGAGGCCGCAGCGGCCGTCACGGAAGATGCCGAACTCGTCCGGACCGCGGTGGTACATGGCGCCGCACATGCGCGCGAGCTCTTCCCGCGTGGGTGTCTTCGAGCCTTCGGAGCGGGCAAAAATACCGGCGATGCCGCACATGTCAGTCTCTCTCCCTAGTGGACGATCGGAGCGCCGACCGAGACAGGCCGAAACGCTCGAGCAGCGTACGTAAAGGCGCCCGGAAGGTCACGCGCCGTGCGGAGCGGTCTCGTCGAAGACCTTGCGCAGGAGCGGCAAGCCGTAGGTCTCTTCGCCCCGTGAGAGTCTCCACACCGCGTCGCGAATGGCACGATTCACGCGGCACGGGAGACCGTGGCGCTCGCCCAGAGCCACCACCTCGCCGTTCAAGAAGTCGACCGCGGGCGGACGTCCGCGTTCGATGGCCTGGAGCATCGAGCTGCGCATGCGCCGGTAGCGCAGCCCGACCGCGAGCAAGAGCCCGTGTTTGGCGAGCAGCCCGGGTGAGCCGGCCGCCGCCTTTTCTTCCTCGGTGAGCGCGATCCAATCGAGGTCGAGCGTGCCCGAGACCTTCTCGAGCGAGACGTTCTCCTTCCGCGCCACCTCGACCGTCTCGGTCATGATCTCGAGGGCGAGCCTTCGCACGAACCTGTGCTGCATGAGCGGCCCGAGGCGATCTCCGCCCAAGGTGCCGAGAGACGAAATCGCGCAGTTGATGGCGAGCTTGCTGAAGCGTTTTCCTCGAAGATTCTGGGTAATTTCGACGGGCCCTACGGACTCGAGGGCCCGCGCGAGCTCTGCGCCGTCCGCATCGAGAGGGCGTCCGTCGTAGCGACCGATGGTGAAGCCGCCTTGCGCCGTGCGGTCGTAGACGCCGGGCTCGGGCATGGCGCCACCCCAGGCGACGACTGCACCATACACGCGATCGTCGCCCGCGATGGTGCACACACGAGGCTCGCAGAGCCCGTTCTGCAGGCAGAGCATCTTGCCGTTCGGGGCGAGCGAAGGGAGCGCCTGCCTCGCGGCTTCCTCGACCTGCGGAGGTTGAACCGCGAGCACGACGATGTCGAACGGGCCGGGCGGCACCTCGCGCGCGACCGGACCGCGCACGGAGATCTCTTCGCCCTCGCCTCGCAAGCGGTAGCCATCCCGCTCCACGGCCGCGGCGATGCGCTCGTTGGTGGTCACGCACACGACGTCGTGACCGGTCTCGAGGAGGTGGGCGGTCACGATGCCCCCGAGACCACCGGCTCCGACCACCAGAAAACGCATGGACATGCTCCGATGCTACACGACCCCGCGCGAGGCCGGACCTCGCGACATCGGGCCGACGGCCGCTCGGGAGACGCGCCCTCCGGTGCACGAGCCTGATATAGGGTGGAGGTGGCGGCTGCCTCGAGTCTCGCCGCAGCGCCCCATGCCCTCCCGACCCAATACGTCCATTCCAGCGGAGTTTTACCGCGCGGCCTTCGAGCACGCCGCGGACGCGGTCGTGGCCATTGCCGAAGATCGCACCATCCTCGCCGCCAACGAGGCGGCAGCCGAGCTCTTCGCGGTCCCGCTGAACGAGCTCTTGGGCGCGTCGAGCATGTCGTTCTATCGCGCCGCCGACGAGGCCTCCGAGCGCGTGTGGGCATCGCTGTCCCGTGGATTGCATGTCACGGCAGAGGTGCGCATCTACGGGCGCACGGGCCTACTCCGCGACGTGGAGGTGACCACCAAAGGACACGTGGTGCCCGGCGTGCACGTCGCCATTCTACGCGACGTCACCCACCGCAAGATTCGCGACCTCTCCAGTCGTCGTTACGAGCTTTTGCGCGAGCACACGGAAGACGTGTTGCTGTTCATCTCTCGTGACGGTCGCATCCTCGAGGCCAATCGCGCCGCAGAGACCACGTACGGGTACACACGCGCCGAGCTCTTGAGCATGAGCCTGCGGGACTTGCGGCACGAGTCCACCCTTGCCGACTTGCCCGCTCACTTCGCGGTGGCGCTCGAACGCGGCGTGAGGTTCGAGACGCTGCACAAGCGCAAGGACGGCACGGCCATCCCGGTCGAGGTCGCCACGAGGCCGGCGAAAGTGGGCGACGACGACGTTCTGCTCAGCGTGATCCGCGAGGTGACCGAGCGCCGCGAGCTGCACGCGAAGCTCTTGGAAGCCGATCGCCTCTGGACCTTCGGCATGATGGCCGCGGGCGTCGCCCACGAGATCAACAATCCCCTCGCCTACGTGCTCGCCAATACCGAGGTGCTCGCGCGAACGTTGCCGTCCATCTCGCGCGCCGCGAAGGCGGCCTCCCGTGGCGAAGGCGGAGAGAGCGCGATCGAGCGCGTGTCCGACGACCTCGCGCGCTGCGAAGAAATGCTGGCCGTGGTGACCGAAGGGCTCGACCGCGTGAGGTCGATCGTGCGCGACCTGAAGACCTTCTCGCGCAACGAGCCCGACGAGGGCACCTTGGTGGACGTGCATCAGGTGCTCGACGCCGCGCTCAACGTGGCGCACAGCGAGCTCCGCCACCGCGCGACCTTGGCCAAGAGCTACGGCGAGCCGCCCCCGGTGCGAGGAAGCACGTCGCGCCTCGGACAGGTCTTTCTCAATCTGCTGGTCAACGCCGCGCAGGCCATCCCGACCGAACGGCGACGCGAAGGCGAAGTGCGCGTGGTCACCGAGAGCATGCCCAACGGCTGGGCGAAAATCGTCATCGCGGACGACGGCGTGGGCATCCCCAAGGCCGCGCAAGGGCGGCTCTTCCACGCGTTCCACACCACCAAGCGCGGCGAAGGCACGGGCCTCGGACTCTACATTTCCCGCACCATCGTGGACGCGCACGGCGGGCGCATCCACGTGGACAGTGAAGAGGGCGTGGGCACCAAGGTGACGGTCGAGCTGCCGCCCTACGACTCCACGTTGCCACGCGAGGCCGAGCCCTCGGCGCGCACGATCATCCCGCGTCGTCGGGTGCTCGTGGTGGACGACGAGCCCGAGATTGGCGCGAGCATGCACGCTCTGCTCGAGCCCTTCCACGACGTGGAGTTCGAGACCAGCGTGGCCTCGGCCTCGGCCAAGCTCGCGATGGACGCCGGCTTCGACGCCATCCTGTGCGACGTGATGATGCCCGGAGCTTCGGGAGTCGATCTTCTCGATTGGCTCGACGAAAACCATCCGAAGCTCCTTCCTCGGCTCGTGCTCATGAGCGGAGGCATCTTGGACGAGTCGCTCCGCGACCGCGTGGCACGGAGTGGCGTTCCTTGCCTCGACAAGCCGCTGTCGTCGCTCGACTTGATGCGCACGATCGAGGCGGCGGCACGGAGAAAATAGACATCCATCGGCGTTGGCGATTGCATCGCTGGAGATTGCACTGCCCAATCGAGCCGCATACGCTCGAGCCATGCGAGGGCTCCTCCACGTCACACGCAAGCCGAGCATGCCCACCGAGGGGTTCCCGTTCTCGCTACCGGCCATTCGCTCGTTCGAGCGACTCTCGCTGGATGCTCCGGTCACCTTCTTCGTGGGAGAGAACGGCTCGGGAAAGTCCACGCTGCTCGAGTCGCTCGCGTACGCGGCCGAGCTTTGGGCGGCCGGTGCCGACCGTATCGAGATGGACCCTAGCCTCGAGCCGCAGCGCGAGCTGGGAAGACACCTTCGCCTCGCGTGGTCGGTGCGCTCGCGTCGCGGGTTCTTCCTTCGCGCCGAGGATTTCTTCGGTCACCTCAAGACCGACGCGCGCATCACCGCGCGCATCCTTCGGGAGAAGGGGTTGGTCCGACTCGACGAGCCTTCTCCGAACGCACGTCACGACGACGAAGTCTTGGCCGAACGTCACTTGAAACAGGTGGACGTTCGCTCCCACGGCGAGAGCTTTCTCGAGTTTTTCAGGCGCAGCATGCAGGGCGAGGGGCTCTACCTGCTCGACGAACCGGAAGCGCCGCTCTCCCCCAAGAGGCAACTCGCGTTCTTGGCGCTCATGCACGAGTGCGTGAAGGAAGGAGCGCAGCTCGTCGTCGCCACTCACTCTCCGATTCTGCTCTCGTACCCGGGCGCG
The DNA here is from genome assembly GCA_965225775.1 of Polyangiaceae bacterium. Classification (GTDB taxonomy): domain Bacteria; phylum Myxococcota_A; class Polyangia; order Polyangiales; family Polyangiaceae; genus JAAFHV01. Next base: position 5,215,732 of record OZ245328.1, read on the forward strand.
CGGATCGTGAGCTTCGACCACGTTCCGGTGACCGAGGTCGCGTACGAGTCCCTCGAGCACTTCCGCGTGACACGCGACTTCCTGAACGACCGTGAAAAGTACCTGAAGCCGCTGCTGGATCCGTGACGCACGTGAAGCGCTAGAAGCCACCGCGGCGACCGCCTCCGCCGTCGCTCCCGAGGTCGAGGCTCACGCCCGAGGCGCAGCTCCCCACTTCGCCGTAGCGAAGCAGCCGCGGAAGGAGCACCACGTAGACGAAGTCCGCGAGGGACTCGACCACGATGGGTCTTCCGCCGCCCCCCGGACCGCCGGCGTCTCCGGTGGTGCCCGAGAACGTGCCCGCCTCGAAAGGACCGCCGTCACGGATGCGGGAGATGGGCACCTTCACGAGCTCGTCGAGCGTGACGAAGCCGTCGCCGTCGGAGTCGGCTTCCGCGTACGGGTCGAAGCGCAGCGTGGCCCCGGTGGCGGCCTCCGCGCGAAAGAGTCCCTCGGCTTCGATGCGAAAATCGCGGGTCAGCGCGCCTTCGCTCTCGAGCACCACGCCGAAGCCTTCGGGCGGAGGGGGCTCGGCATCGGCTCCGGAGTCCACCTCGACGAGCGAGGCGTCGAGCTCTTCTTCGCCCGCGTCCACGCCGAGCTGCGACTCTTGGCCGGCGTCGGGGGAGAGCGTGCAGCCGGAGTAGCGGATCTGCGATCGGAATACGAAGTCGAAGCGCTTTTGGACGCCCGCGCGCGTGGCGTTGCCGACCACCTCGAGCACGATGCCGCCTCGATTGACCCAACGATCTTTGCCTCGCGTGCGCATGCGGACGAGATCGTCTTGGGTGGCGCCGGGTCCGATCAGCGCTTCGGCCGAAGGGGTGCCCACGCGGAAGCGAAGATCGCAGTGACCGAGCCCGTACAGCACCGCGAGCTTCTGCGAGCCGTTCTTGGAGACCTCGAGCAGGCGGTCGTAGCTCGCCTCGGAGTAGCGCGCACACGAGCTCGAGATCGACGTGCGGCCGATGCCCACGAGCACCCGATCGAAGCCGAGTGCCCAGCCGTCCGCCGTGACGATGCCGTTGGCGACCGCCGGGCTCGGCGAGACGGTCATGAAGAGGCTCGCCGGCACCGGGCGAGTGTCCGCCGGAACGCAGGCGTAGACGGCTGCCGCCAGCGCGCCCGTGATCGCCGTGAACGCGAAGAGCCCCGTTCGAGTGTCGAGCTTCATAGTCCACCCTCCACGCCGATGCTGGGGATCGAGATGGGACCTATCTCTTGGCCTTGCACGGTCTCCTTGTGAAGCGTCGCGTTGAGCATCTCCATCACGAACGAGATCCAGCCTTTTTTCCCTACGTTCCACTTCTTCTCGAGTCGAAAGTCGAACCGGTAAAACGAGGGATCTCGCTCCGGATCGAGCGAGCGTGGTGGGGCGATGAGCGCATTGCCGGGACCGCCGCCCGCCGCGATGACGGGAACGCCCGTGTAGAAGGTGAACCGCATCCCCGCGCGCCAGTTGCGACCGAGGTCGACCGCCAAGGCGGCGTTGGCGACGTGCGTGCGGTCGAAGGCGCTCATGAACTTCTCCCGACCGATGGTGCGGGTCGATCGCGAAAGCGTGTAGGTTACATAGCCACTCACGCGCTTGGTGAGACGGCGGCGCACGTACACCTCGAGCCCGATGGCGCGGCCTTCGCTGCGCGGCTCGCGGTAGTCGAGGTCGAACGGATCGCGCTCGCTGACGCCGAGGGTGTCGCTCATGTCGTGGAAGATGTTCTGAAAGCCGGTGATGCTCGCCGTGATCTCGGACGGGAGGTCCACCTCGATGCCGGCGCTCGATTGCACGGACGATTGCAATCCGCCGGTCAGATTGCCCACAGCGAGCCCGGGAATGGGAATCAGGTACGAGGGCGGTTGGTGCACGAGGCCGAAGGCCTGCACGATGCGGAACGTGTCGGTCACCGAGACCCGCGAAGACGCGCGCGGGTCGACGGCCGGGACGGTGGACGTTCCCGAGTGGAACAGGTCGAAACGCACTCCGGGCGTGATCTCGAGCCGACCGAGGCGAAGCACGACGTCTCCGCGTACGCCCGCGGTCACGTCGGTGCGCGCGGGGAAGAGCGCGTTGAAGCGCTTGGTGAGCGGGTCGTCGGGGTCCGAGTACGGACGCTCGTCGACCGAGTAGCCCTCGAGCAAGACGTCCGCGCCGGTGCGCAGATGCACGTCGTCCGAGACCTCGTGGGTGATCTCGGTGCGCGCGCTCCCCAAGAGATTCCGCGAGTTGCGCGGCTGCGCGGGCACGCGGGTCTGGTCGAAGCCGAGCGTGAGCGACGTGCGCGCCTTGGTGCGCGAGTCGAACGTGTGCTCCCAGCGCGTATCGACCCGGTAAAACTCGGACGCGAAGAGGATGTTGCGCACGTCGGCTTGCGTCTGACCGAGGATGTCGAAGGCGCCGAACGAGGTGAGCGTCAGCCGGTCCTTGGGCGTCACGTCGTACGAGACACGCGCCTGGTAGTCGCGATAGCCGAGCTCTGTGTCGGACGCGAAGAGCGAGACGAGGGCAGCCGTGTACGAGTAGCGACCGCCGACGAGCACGGTGCCTTTGCCGTCGGCGAAGCCGGTCTCGACCAAGGCGCCCGCGTCGACGAGACGCACGTTCGCTTCCCCGTGGAAGTCCGTGCGCGGAGGCGCAAGCTCCCCGGAGACGATGCCCCCGGTGAAGCGCCCGAAGGACGCGGGATAGCCTCCCGGGTAGAGATCGACGCGCTCCACGATGGCCGGATGAATGACCGAAGGCCCGAGCGCGACGTGGAACAAATAGGGGACTTTGACCCCGTCGATGAAGTAGCCCACGTTCCCGGGCGGAGCGCCGCGGATGTAGAAAAACGGCACTCCGGAGGCGATGGGCGTGACACCGGGCAGGGCGTCGATGGCGCGGAACGGATCGCCGAACGCCCCGGGCAATTGACGAACCTCGGCGCGCGTCAGACTGGCCGATCGTGAGGGCTCCCCGCGCGCGCCGTGCACCTCGACCTGCTCGACCGGTGTCGACGCCGGAGCCGGAGCCACGGGCCGTGCGTTCGTCGCCGAAGCCGACGCGCTCGCCGCCCCGGCAGGCATGGGCTCTTTCGCGGGCCCTTCCGGAGGAGGCGGCGCAGGCGCCTTGAAAATCACTTCGGTTCGAATGCGCGACGATACCGGCACGGCGCCGCGTTTGGCGGGCTCGTAAGTCCACGTGAGCGCCGCGGACTCGGCGGCGCGCGTGAACGCCGAGGGCTCTTCCGCGGCCGAAACGCGCGTGACGTGCCCTTCTTTGTCGACCACCAAGGTGAGCGTGACCGTCGCATCGCCGCTCGCGCCTTGCGGATAGTCGACCGCCTGGGACGACGTGGGGACCGGAGGCGTGACCGCGACCTCGGCGCTCGGAGCAGAAGGCTGCGCGAGGGCCGCACGTTCGAGCGCGAGCTCGCCCACGGCAAGGACGCACGCGGGCACGACGTACCCGAGCAGCCCGGCGGCGCGGGCGCGAGAAGTCCGAGAATCTTTGGCGGGGCGGAGCACGGGGATCGGCGGTCGAACGACGGAGACGCTCTTCCTCCCGTGGTTCGCACGGCCCGGAACCGATCAGACCGAGCGTCCGATTCGTCCGAAAGTCGTCCGATGGGTCGAAAGACCGCGCGGACGACGCCTCCCTTTCCCCACCTTGGCCGATCTCGGAAATCCCTTCGACGAATTTTCGAGCTCGGCGCTTTCAGCAGGCGACTCTCAGTAGAGCTCGGCCGCGGGCTTCTTGTCGCGACGAGGTGGCTTCGACCCGGGAGCCGGCGGGGGCTTCCTCCCCTGCGCGGCCGGCGTGGAGGCCGACGCCGAGGCCGAAGCGCGCGCCGAAGGCACGGGGGCACGAACCGCGGCGATCGAGACGGCCTCCACCGGCGCAGGAAGACCCGGAGCGACCGAAACCGACACGGGCACTTCGGGCTCGTGGGTGGTGTCCGTTCCGACGACCAGGCTGCCGCGGAACGCGCGGCCTCCGAGCACGGTGAGCGCGATGAGCCCCGCGAACACCACCGCCACGGCGAGTCGCGCCACGATGCGTGGGCGAGCCGAGAGAGAGCGCGCGTCGTCCACCGAGGGCCGGTCGAGGGTTCGAACGTGGGCGATTTCGCCCGAGTCGGAGGGGGCGCCGGGCTCGTCGAGCGCGGACGAGGGCAAGACCACCGCGGTCGACGTGTTCACCGCCAGCTGCGAAGGCTCGGCGTCCACCGCCTCCGGGTGGCTCGATCGAGGCGCCGGCTTGACCGAAGGAAGAACGCGCAGCTCGTGCTCGACCAACGCGTCGATCACCGAAGAAGGCACCTTGTCGGTGATGACCGAGCCCCCCGTCTCCGGCGAGGCTGCATCGAGAAGCGGAGAATGCGCACGTTTCTGGGTGGGCCGCTCTTCGGGGCCGAAGCCGGGGACCTCGCGGGTGACCGCCGCAACGATGTCCCGCGTTTCCAGCTTCGCCGTGGTCTCGAGCTCTTCTTTGACCAACGCGCCCAGGTCACGGCGCGTGTGCTTCGCGCCGAGCTCGCGGAGAATGGCCTCGAGGTGCGAGCCCATGGTGCGAGCGTCCGGGTAGCGCTCTTCGGGCCGGCGACGGAGCGCGCGCGCGACCACCGCGGCAACGGACGGCGGCAGCTGCCGGTAGTCGACCTCGGGCTCCGAGCTCGACACGAGCTTCATCAAGGCCGCGACCTCGTTCTCCGCTTGGAAGGGCAAAACGCCCGTGCAAAGCTCGAGCAGGGTAACCCCCAAGGACCACACGTCGGCGCGCCGATCGAGGGGAATTCCCAGGGCGTGCTCGGGCGACATGTAGCGAATGCGCCCGCGGAGCACCCCTTGGGTAGTCTCTTCGAGCACGCGACCTTTGGCCTTCGCGATGCCGAAGTCGATCACCTTCACGCGGCCGGAGACGCTCACGAGCAAGTTCTGCGGAGCGATGTCCCGGTGGACCACGTGCAGAGGCTCACCGTCGTCGGTGCGCGCCTCGTGGGCGGCATGCAGGCCGTCGCAGGCCTCCATCAACGCACGGAGAACGAGCGCCAGCGGCAGACCGTCCGACCGCTGGGCGAGCCTGCGCAAGGTGACGCCCTCGACCCATTCCATCACGAGGTAAGGCACGCCCGCGTCTTCGCCGGCCTCGTAGATCTCGAGCAGATTGGGGTGGCGAACCGCGAGCGAGATGCGCGCCTCTTCCACGAAGAGCTTGGCGAGCTTGGGGGCCGTATGGCGATCGGCCAGGACGGTCTTCAGCGCGACCCGTGTGCCGTCGGGCCCGTGCTCGCGCGCCGCCCACACCGATCCCATGCCGCCTCGCGCGACCTCTCGCTCGAGCCAGAAACGACCGATTTTCGCGCCGGGACGTAGGCGCCCGTTCGAAAGGAGCGAGCCATCTCCCGCCGATCCTCTCGCTGCGGCAGGTGGCCTCGTCGCTTCGCTCCTCGACCTACGAGAGTAGGCTTCCGGTGCTCGCTCCTCGGACTCCTGCCTCGCGTCGGTCTCGACGGAATCTGGCTCGATTGTTTCGAACGGTCGCCTTAGCTCGCGCACGGGGGCGATGGAGAGTTGCACGCCCACGCCCACAAGCAACCGAGCGCACCACAATCGGTGGGAGATGCGCCGCGGAGGTAGGGACCTTCGCCACGCGTAGCGAGGCGACCGGGGTCGACGAGACCCTTCTCGCTCTGCGAGCATGCCGGCCATGCCTCTCGTCGGTCTCGGAGATAAGCCGTACGTCGACCTCGAACCGTACGTGGACATGGACGAGCTTCGCGCGCTCGACCTCGAGATTTGCCTGGGACTCGCTCGGGTACCGACCTTCGTGACGGGCGGGAGTCACAAGAGCATGGGTATCGTGCCCGACGACCTCGCGGACGATCCCTTCGGCGACTACGGCGAGGTCATCGCCGCGATGAGCCACGACGAGTTCGTGGTCTTCGCTTCGCTCTCGGACACCCCGCACCTGCTCGACCCGGAGAAACGTGGAGACTACACCTTCGGAGAAGAGCGCGACTTTCCCCTCACCAGGCGCCAGGTGCGCTTCTTGGAGATGCGGCACGGGGTCTACTTTCCCTGGTCGACCTACCTCGAGCTCATGCCGGGCGGAGGGTGGAACGAGAAGGCGACCCCCGAAGGCAAGGCGTTCACCAAGGACGCCCTCGTGTACTTTCCACGCACCGTCGCCTTCGTGCGCGCGCTTCCCTTCACCTCGCTCGGGAGCGTGAAGATCCTCGGGCTCTCCGCGTGCCAGCACGGGACCGTGCACCGGGATCGCGACCCGAGCGACGACCCCACGAGGCGCCCGGACACCTTCATGATGCTCTCGCCCACCGGGAAAAAGCGCCTCTTCCTGCGCGACGCCGAGGACCCCACGCCGCTCGTGATCGACAAGCGCGCCTACTGGTTCAACGACGGCGACTACCACGGCGTCATGGCCGACCCGTTCTTCCGCTATTCGATCCGGGTCGACGGCACGTTTTCGCCCGAGCTCGCGGAGGCGCTCGGGCTCTGACGCCGTATAGGCCCCTCGAGACGAAGATCCCCTGGTCGACCTTCGCGTGTATTCTGCGACCTTCTCATGGAAGGAAGCGCCTCCTACCGCATCGGCATGTGCGGAGCCCTCGCGGTGCTCCTGCTCCTGCTCCTCGAGCTCTCGCTCCGGTTTCTCACCAAGAAGCCGTCGCTCGCTCAGAACCAAAAGGCGGAGCGTAGCTCGGCCGACGCGCTGCTCCACGCAGGCGACGTGCTGGCCACGCTGCTGATCGCGGCGAGCACGGTGGAAGGCACGGTGCACGGGCTCTCGGTCCGCGACGACGTCGTGCGCGCGCTCGGCTTCGGCGTGGCCGCCGAGGTGCTCTTCCTCGTGGGCTCGCGCGCGCAGCACCGGCTCTTCGCGGCGAGCAAGCTGACCGGGGAAATCGAACGTGGCAACGAAGCGGCCGGTGTGGCCGCGGCGGGACACTCCCTCGCCACGGGTATCCTGGCGGCCGGTGCCGTGGCCGGAGAGAGCGTGCGCGACCTCGGCCTTTCGTTCGTGTTCTTCGCCCTCGCCACCGCGGCGCTGCTCGGCCTCGTCTCCCTCTTCCGCGCCCTCACCGTCTACGACGACGCCGAGGAAATTCTCGGTCAGAACGTGGCCGCCGGCATCAGCTACGCGGGCGTGACCGTGGCCGTGGCGGTGCTCGTCGGACGCGCGAGCGAGGGCGAGTTCACCGGCTGGAAGGACTCGCTCACGGGCTTCGCGCAGATGCTCGCCTACGCGCCGCTGCTCTACTGCGTGAGGCAATTCGTGGTGGGGAGCGTGATCCTGGGTCATCGCCCCGTGCTGCGCGGCGGACCGCTCGACCAGGCGATCGGCCGCGAACGCAACGCCGGGCTCGCCGCCGTGGAAGCGGCCACCTATTTGGGCACCGCCTTGCTCGTGCACGTCGTGGATCGCACGTGAGCGCCGCGGCCGAAAGCCTCGAGCGACGCCTGCTCGCGGGAGGGCTCGTGGGCGATCCGTTCTACGACGGGAGCCCACGTTTCCGCGAAGCCCCGGTCGTGATCTCGGAGGCAGCCTACGCCGAGATGGGGCGAGTCGCCGCGCGCTTGGTCGAGGTGCACGACGAAGCCGCGCGCCTCGTGGCCGAAGACGACGAGCTGCTCGATTCGTTCTTCGACCTCTCGCCCTGCCAGAAGCTGATGTGGCAAGCGAGCGCGCCCTTCTGGCACGGCTACGCGCGGGCCGACATCTTCGAGACCCGGACCGGATTCGTGGCGTGCGAGCTCAACTCGGACACGCCCACGGGGCACGCCGAAACCCTCGCGCTCTCCGAGGTCTCGCGTGCGTCGCACGAGGGCCCGGAAGGCCATCTCTTCTGCCCCAATCGCGAGCTCTCCCGCCGCACGCTCGACATGATTTGCGGCTACGCGGAGAGTCGCCTCGGGAGGGATCACCCACGCACCGCCGGGATCGTCTACCCGACCGATCTCACCGAAGATTTGCCGCTGGTTCGCCTCCTCGATGGCTGGCTCGCCTCGCGTGGCTACCGCACGGTCACCGGCTCTCCCTACAATGTGTCGCAAGCGGCGGACGGCCGGGTCGCGCTCTTCGACGAGCCCTGCTCGGTGCTGCTCCGCCACTACAAGACCGATTGGTGGGGCGAGCGCGTGCCCGTGTGGAAGGGCGATCCACCGTTCGACGATCCCTTCCCGCTCGCGCGTGCGCTCGAGGTCTGCGCGCGGGCCGAGCTCGCCGGCAAGTCGGTGGTGGTCAATCCGTTCGGGGCGGTGCTCACCCAGAACAAACGCATGCTCGCGTTCCTTTGGGAAAACCAAGACGACCTCTCGGAGGAGTCGAGCGCCTTCGTGAGGGCCCACTTGCCCGAGACGCTGCGCCTCGAATCGGTCCATCCGGCCATGCTCTCGGTCGAGCGCACCTCGTGGGTCTTGAAGAGCGACTACGGCTGCGAAGGCGACGAAGTGGTGTGCGGCTGGGACCTCACCCAAGACGAATGGGACCGCGCGATTGCCCTCGCGTTGCCCGGTCGATGGGTCGCGCAACGACGCTTCGAGCCGGTGACCGACGCCTCCGGAGAGAGCGTGAACTACGGCGTTTACGTCGTGGCCGGAGAGCCTGCCGGTCTCTACACGCGCGTGCAAACCGGGTCGACCGACCGCGGCGCGAGGAGCGCGCCGGCCTTCGTGAGACGATCGCCATGAGCTCGAATTCCCCCAAGCCCCCGACCCTGCCCATCACCCTCCGCGAGCGCATCGACACCGCGACCTACGTCGGCGCGCGCTGGTGGTACGAAGGCCTCGAGCGCGAAGTGGACGGCGTGGCGCGCCGCAAGGCTATTTTCGGGCTGCTCGCGCTCGGCGTGGGGCTCGTGGGCGTGGGTACGGTGGTGAACAAGCTCGCCAAGAGCCCGAAGCCGATCGACACCGACTCGCTCGAGGCGCAGAAGAGCTTCGGGTGGAACGTGGGCTCGGAGGACCCGCTCGATTACCAAGCCGCCGCCCTCGGAGAAGCGTGCGATCCGCAAATGATGAGCACGCTCGCCGCGCGCCTCGGCCCGAAGACTCCCGCCCATTTGCCCTTCTACCGCGGGACGCTCTTCCAATCGCTCGCCGCCACGCCTACCGCCGCCGGTCTCGTCGACACCGGCAAAGTGCTGCGCGACCAAATGCGCCCGGTCTCCAATGCCGAGACCAAGCTCGCCTTCGACCGCGGAACCGCGCTCGCTTCGCTGTTCGAGCCCGCGGTGATTGCCGGGAAGGCGGTGCTGGTCGACTTGCCGGGTCCACTCGCGGTGGCGTTCGCGGCGGGCCTTGCCTCGCGCTTCGACCCGGTCTTCTTGTTCGACGGCTGGCCGCACCCGCAAGGCGTCGTGCCTTCGCACCTCACGCTGGGCTCGGTGCTCTATTACCAAGAGCTGCTCGAGCAGCGGGCGTCCGAGCGCGATCCCGCGGCGCCTCCGGCGTTCGTGCTCGATCGCGCGCGCCTCACGCCGTACGAAGACGACTCGGACAAGTTCGACAATCGGTACCTCGCCACGCCTCCGTCGGCCGATGCGCTCGCCGGGCTCGGCATCAAGCAGCTCCTCTACGTGAGCCCCCAGGGCGATACCGAAGCCGACGACCTCAACGAAGACTTCGTCGCTTACGGCAAGAAGGGCATCGAGCTCCGCATGATCGCGTTGGGCGATTTCACCCCCGATCCCTCGGGGAACAAGCCGGAGACGGTGGTCGCCAAACGGGGCAGCTCGGGCAGCTATTCGACCAATCCGAACGTGTATTACGGCGGGTCGAGCAGCTCGCACTATTGGTTCTGGCACTCGTACGGCTGGGGCTCTCCGCCGAGGCCCGCGAGCTCGCCGGCCTACTTGCCCGCGCGCCCCGCGTACGTGCCCTCCTCGCGCAGCACGCCGTTCAGCGGCCTCGGGAGCTCGGGCTTCGGGCGCGCCAAGCCGAGCAACTTCGGACGCGTGACCGTGCATCCCTCCTCCGGGAGCGGCACCCCCACCGGGTATTCGCGCTCGGGCTCGTGGGGGCGCGGAGGCAGCATCTTCGGGAGCGGAGCATGAAGGTCTCGCTCTTCGCGCTGCAGGTGTTCTTGCCGCTCCCCGTGGCCGATCCGGTGCGCTTCGCGTTGGTCGATACGGTGCGCGCCATGCCGGACGCCTGCGACTTCGCCCGTAAGAATGCAGACTACACGCGCGTCTCGAAGGCGCTCATGGGCTACGTGGGAAGCTTCGCGTTCGGCGTGTGGGACTACGTCGAAGAGCACGAGCGCGCGCTCTCCGAGTTCGACCAGTGGTGCGAGGGCACCGAGAACGACGCCGCGCAGGCGCCCGCGGTGGACCCGTACCGCGCAGGGCAGCTCCACATGTTCACCACGCTGCTGTTCTTGATGGCGCGCGGGAAAGCCGCCGACCAAACCATCTGCGAGGCGTGCCGCATGCCCGAAGGCACCGAGTGGACGAAGCAGACCTTCGCGAAGCTGCTCCGGACGATCCCTCAGCTGAACTTCGCCACCGTGTCGTCCGACGCCATTTACGTGCGCCCGGGCGCGAGCGGCGGAGTGACCACCGCCGAGCTGGGCGAGCCGCACTACCAGTATTTGCGCAGGCTCACGTAACGGGTCCCGAAACGAGGCGACGAGACCACGGAAGATCCGCGACCTCGTCGATTCGTGTTCGTTCGGAGTCGGAGGCTACTTCTTGAGGTCGATGCCGCAGCGGCCGAAGGTGCTCTGGAGGCCTTCACCGAGATCGTTGGCGCTCACGCACGCCGCCGAACCGATCGCGTCGCCGAAGCAGCGCACGATGGTGGAGGCCTGGGGCGGGATGTCGACCACTTGGCTCGAGAGGGCCTGGGCGACGATGGAGGGGCAGCTCGACGGGACGGCACAGACGCCCTCCACGTTGCCAATGCTCGCGCAGCGGGCAATGTACCGGCACAGATTGCCGATCATGTAACATGCAGCTTCCGCGAACGACGCCACGCCACCGCCCGCGGACGAACCGGTGCTCACGCCTCCGTTGCCCGCGCCCGTTCCCGAAGCGGCCGCGCCTCCGCCGAAGCTCGGCGTGCCGGAGCCACCATTGCCCGCGCCGGTGCCCGAGCTTGCCGCGCCTCCCGAAGGAATGCCCGTCGCGCCCGACTTGAGCGCGCCGCCGATCTCGGCCGGGTCGATGCCTCCGACGCCCGCGCTCTTCTTCGAGCCGCCGTTCGTGGCCGACCCCGAACCCGAGCCCGAGCCGGAGCCCGAACCCGTGCCCGGGCCGGGGTCGAAGTTGGTCGCGCCGTCCGGGAAGATCACGCCCCCGTCGGGGAACACGATCGGATCGGCTTGAAGCGCCACGAACGAGTCGATGGCCTTCTGCATCTCCGGAGAGAGCGCCTTGCCGGTCTCGGTCGGAGACGAGCTCGCGCAGGCGATCACGAACGACCCGAGCGCGAGGCCCGCAGCCACTTTGGCAACCTTCATGGTTCGTACCTCTCGGTGGGAAGTCTACGGGATGGGCTTCGGCTTACCAGTAAAGATTGCCGTAGATGCCCGAGGTGCCGGTGGTGAGGTTGATGGCCTTGAACTCGTTCCGGAACGAGACGCCTACGCCGGTCTGACCGGAGACGCTCAAGTGATCCGAGAAGAAGTACTCGGCGCCGAGCCCGACGTTGAACTGCATGGTGAAGGTCGAGGCGAAGTCGCCGCCGCCGGCCGGACGTCCGAAGAACGCTCCGGGCTGAACGAATGGCGAGAGGTTTCCCGCCTTCGCGATGTAGGCGCGGTAGCCGACCTCGGCTGAGAATCCCGGCAGAAACTCGCTCTGCCCTCCCGTGACCTTGGTGCCGAAGTCGATGCCGACGTCGAGCTTGAGGGCTCCGGTGTCGCTCACGAAATACGTGATGCCCGCGGTGGGGGCGCCGCCTGCGGGGAGGCCGAGCGAGATACCGAGCCAACCCTGGTGCGGGCCGTAGCTGCCCGAGTCGGACGACGACGGCGTGGCGGGCGCGGTGCTCACCGAGGCGGACGCGGTGACCGGCGCCGGAGCGGCAGGCGGCGGGGGCGGCGGCGGCAGGGCGGGCTGCGCGAGCGCGGACGCCGGGAAGGCAACGACTGCAGCGACGATGGCGAAACGTTTCATCATGTTGGCTTCCTCCGTGGCTCGACGTGACCGCACCTGCGAAATCCCCTTCGCAGAGCCTGGGCCGCCGGCCGGAGCGCACCGTCGCAAAGGGCGCCCGTATGGGCCAAATTATCGGTGGAGACCCAATCGAAACTCGCGCTTGCCCGAAGGACGTTTCTGAGGTTTTGTCCGCCGGTGACTTCCGAAGTTTCGAACGAGCAAGAGACCTCCACCCCTGCCGGTGAGGCTCGCTACCGCGACTTGCTCGAGATCGGCCGCAAGAGCCTCTCCCCGCTCGAACGCGCGCAGATCCGCTTCGTTCGAAAGACCTTCGAGCACGGTCGTCTCAGCGAGGCGCTCGTCACCGCGCAGCGCGTGTTCGGCTCGCGCTGGATCGAGGTGTCCACCCGCAACATCCGCGAGTTCTACGGCCTCGATCGGTTCCCGAAGCTCGCCAAGGACGACAGCATCATCCTGGTGTCGAACCACCGGAGCTTCTTCGACATGTACGTGCTCGCCGCGTACTTCGTGTACCGGGGCATGTCGCAGCGCTTGCTCTTCCCGGTGCGCTCGAAGTTCTTCTACGACACGCCCGCGGGCCTCTTCGTGAACGGCATCATGAGCTGGTTCGCCATGTACCCGCCCATCTTCCGCGAGCGCTCGCGCGCGGCGCTCAACGTGGCGAGCTTGGACGAGACCATCCGCCTCGTGCGCAGCGGCGGCATGTTCCTCGGCGTGCACCCCGAAGGCCAGCGCAACACGGGCGACGATCCCTATTCGCTCCTCCCCGCGCAGCGCGGCATCGGGCGCATCCTGCACGAGTGCCCGCGCGCCAAGGTGGTGCCGGTGTTCATCAACGGCCTCAGCAACGACCTGCCGAAACAAGTGAAGGGCAACTTCGACCGCAAGGGCGAGCGCATCATCGCCGTCTTCGGAGAGCCCATCGACTTCGGCGGCCTGCTGAAGAAGCCCGGCTCGCTCAAGCTCCACAAAGAGCTCTCGGAGATCTCGATGGAGCACGTGAAGCGCTTGTCGATCGAAGAGCGCACTTACCGCGCCATGCCTCGCCCGACGACCTGAAGCTCGTCGCGGCGCATAGGCCGGGGGTACCCCAATCGACCCTCTGCCCTATCCCCCCCATGGGCGGGGGGGTACCCAGGTACCCCCCTCCCCTATCCCCCCCATGGGCGGGGGGGTTACCCAGGTACCCCCCTCCCCTATCCCCCAGATGGGAAACATGCGGGTTTTTAGGGTATTTTTCTCGTTTCGTCGGGCTTTTTGGGGTGTCTTTTCGCTCGAATTCGCCTCTCGCGACCTCTCTTCGGAAAAGGTGCGTGGAGAGGGGCCGAGGTAGGCACACCCAAAAGGCCGAGGAATCGCGAACGTCAGAACCAATAGACCCACGCTCCACCCGAACGCGCCACGTGGCACGTCGCGGAGATGCGCGCGGAGTCGCCCGTGAAGGGCTCGATCTGATGCAGGCGGTAGCTCTCGAAGAGCACGAGATCGCCCGGCTCGTAGCTCACCGTGCAGGGCTCCCGTAGGCGCGAGAGCTCGGGGTCTTCGTGGCCGTCGTAGGGCAAATCCCAGAGCCTCAGCCCTCCGCCCGACGTGACACGCGAGAGCGACAGCACGGCCGTGTACGCAGGCTTTCGATCGCGCAGGTACGGAGCCGGAAGACCCTCGGTGTCGAAGTGCACCTCGCCACCGCCGAGCGCGCACGGACCGTGCGCCGCGAACACGTGAATCCCGGGACCTGCGTATCCGGAACGAGGCGCGAGAGGTACGCCGAGCGCGCGCGAGACGAGCCCGACGAAGCGCTCGCGGAACCCGGGCACACGAGCCTCGACGACCTCGTCCGAGGCCGATGCCCGCTCGAAATACTCACGCGCGCGGCCCTCTTCGAGATGCGTGTACCACGCAATCCCGAGGCTCGCCTGTTGCCCGAACGCGTAGGTGTAGTCGGGCTCGGCCTCGAGCACGCGCGCGGACCAAAGGGCTGCGGTCTCCGCGTCGAGGGCGGCTCGAATGCGCACGCCGAGGGCGGACTCGAGGAAGGCGCGGCGCTCGTCGCGGGGGATCGCGGCCTCGAAGGACTCGAGGCCGTCACGTGTCTCGAGGCGACGCCCGTCCGTCACGCGCGGCCTCGACGGGCCATCACAGCGACGAGAGGCGGGTCATCAATCGACCGCAGAGATCGCTCTGCGGGTTGCGCTCACGCTCGAGGCGGAGGCCCTCACGAATGGCCACGGCCGCGGCTTCTTGGTGACCGAGCACGGCCCGGCACACGCCGACCATCTCGTAGTCTTCGGGGTCGGAGGTTTGCCCGACCAGAGCTTCGAGGGGCTCGAGCGCGGAGCGGAACGCGGTGACCACGCTGGCGGTCGGCGCGCCGGAGCGCTTCGCCAAGATGAGCAATTTGAGCGCCTGACGGCGGTCTTCCGGGCGCTGCTCGGCGAAGACGGGGCTCTCGAAGAGCACGCCGAAAGCCGCATTGGCCGTGTCCGGCTCGCCACCACGCAAGAGGCCCACGATACGCTTCACCTCACCCACGAACGCCTCTTTGCTCATGAGCGGAGGGTATACGTTCCGCGCGCAATTTTCACGTGTCGCGTGAGATCGGCTTCGACGAGGCAGAGCCGAATGTAGGTCCATGAGGGAGGTCGGCCGCGATTGGCGATCGTTCAGCCGGAGGTCGAGGCAGGTCGCACGGCGGCATGCAAGGCCTCGAGGGCCGGAGCAATCCGAGAGCCGTGCGCGGAGAGCGTGGCGAAGTACCGCGAGGGAGAGAGCCCTGCATCGGGGAGTAGGCGCTCGACCAAGTCGATGGCGTCCGCTCGCCTCGAGAGGTCGGTTCCTCCCACGAGGCGCACCACCTCCACGATCGACGAGAGCATGACCACGGTCGCTTCGACGTCCGCGAGGCCGGTCTCGTCCACCACGGACAAGGTCCGCTCGATCGTGGAAGGGTCCGGGAACCAGCGCAAAAAGCGCCTCCCGAGCGCCGCTCCGTCTTTGCTCAACGCTTCCACGCGCGCGCGCTCGCCCTCGTGCGTGCTCGCGGCGATCTCGGTCTCGTCGAGGCCTGCTTCGCGCAGCGCGTGACGTTCGTCGTCGAGGCGCTCGATGGCCTCGAGGTCTCGGCCACGCGCGAGGTCTTCGAGCTCGGTGACCACGACACCGACGCTCTCTTCCAGAGCAGCGGCAATCGCGCGGGCGTCTCCCGAATGCATCGAGGGCACGTGCAGCGGTAGTCCACGGTCGAGCTCTCCGTCGACCATGGCCTTCAGCGTGAGGTCGTCGACGAAGTGGTAGAACGCGCGCTCGCCCTTGGCCCTTTGACGTGCGACGAGGCCACGCAAGGCCGGGTTTTCCGTGCCCAACGCCACCACGCTGACGCCCACCGGAACGTCGCCGCCGGCCACCTCGCGCGCGGCGATCACGGCGGCTTCGTCCACGGCAGCCTCTCCGTCGGTGACCAGCACCACTTGCGCTTTGGCGAGGTCCTTGTCGCTCCCGCGCGCTTTGCCCACCAGATCGAAGGCGGCAATCAGCGCGCTCTGGATGTCGGTCCCGCCCACGCGCACGTTGCCGATGACCTCGCGAATGGCGGACTCGACCGCGCGCGGATTGTCGACCCGAACCACCGGTCCGACACTGTCGGTGAAGTACGCGAAGAAGAGCGACGTTCGAATGTCACGACGCTCGATCAAGCGCCTCCCTAGCGTGGCAAGCTCCGCCACCAGCATGGCGTCGCGCACGCGCGCGCGCGGCCCGATCATGCTCCCCGAGCCGTCGAGCAAGAAGACCCGCACCTCGGAGGACATGACCACGCGCGTGGTGCGCTTGACCTCCTCGAGCACGTAGCGCCGCGCGAGCAGTCGCCCGGTGGCGAGTTGGAGCATCAACGTACGAGGGTCTTCGATGAGGGCGTCGGGCACGTCTTCCACGCTCTCCGCGGCGACGAGCGCGAGCGCGGGCGCGGGAAAGGGGACGCGGCGCGTGACACGGTGTTCGGTCACCACGCGCACCGGAGAGAGCACACCCCCGAGGTCGAACGCGCCGTCCACGGCGAGCGTCGCCGTGAGGGTGGCCGACTCCGCGCCGGGCGCGAGGTAGTCGAGCTCGGCACGAAGCACCTCGTCCTGCTTGCCCACGCGAGACTTCCGCTCGCGGTACGCCTCTTCGTAGGTGCGCCGAACCAACGCGCAGACGTCGGAGCCGAGACACTCCTCGGACGAGCGCTCGAGCGAGTCACGGCGGGTCTCGTCCCGCAGCGCGCGCACGTCGCCGAACAACCGCGACACCGCGCGCCGCGAGAGCCTCGCGAGCCCTGCGTCTCCCGACGAGCGGGCCACGTGGTCGAGCGCGGCGACCACCGCGCGAAGGCGTTCCTCCTCACCTCGCGTGACGGCCGTGCGCGCCTGATGCACGAGCCCGACCTCGAAGTCGACCCCACGCGCTTGCAGGCGATCGAGCCGCATGATCTCGACCAAAATGGCCTTTTTCCTGGCCTCGACGGCCTCCTTCTCGAGAGGGAGCGCGGCCGCCGCGTCGAGCAAGACCTGACGTGCCGCCTCGAAGAGCCGACGCCGACGCGAGAGCACCTCGCGCTCTTCGGCGCCGGCGCGCAGCAGGTGATCGACCGCCGCGAGCTCGAGCTCGACCAGGCGATCCGGGTCGTTCGCGCGTTCGTCGTTCGGCTCGTCTCGAGCGCTCTCGGCCCCTCGGACCCGCGCGAGTGGAGGCGCCACCACGAGGTCGTCCGTGCCGGCGACCAGCTCGGCGAGCTCTTCGCGCTCCTCTTCGTCGACCGGCTCGAGGGCGCCTTCCGCGCGCACGAGCACGGCGTGCATCCGCGCGAGCCAAGAGGCGTGCCCGACGGGCGCGCGACGTCGGAGGGCCGCCAAGCGCTCCACGTTGGTCGTGTTCTCTTCGAGCTCGCGCAGCGCGGCCACGAACGCACGCTCGAGCTTCGCGGCGTCGGCCTTCGGGTGCTCGCGAAACCTCGCCACCAGCGCCTGCATGGCCGCCACGCCGAGCACCGGTTTCCAGCCGAGCACGCCGAAGACCGGCGCGGCGACGCGGTAGAGCATGGAGACCTCCGCGGAGCGCCCCACCCGCTCGATGCGCACGGAGAGCTTTCGAAGGTCGTCTCTCACGGCGCGAGCACGGCCTTCCACCCGAAGTCGGCGCGTGCCGCGCGCGCCTTCTGGAGCGTCTCGGCCGACTGGACCTCGAGTGCGTCCACGCGAGCGCGCAACGCGTCCGTGTCGGAGCGGACCTCGGGGAACACGTCTCCGACGATGCGCGCCTCGAGGGAGAACCGGAGCAGCGCGCCCTCGTCCCGCGTGAGGTGGAAAAAACGCGAGCTCGCGAGCTTGTCGAGCGCCGTTCCGATCTCTTTGATATCCCCGAGAAACACGCTCTTTTCGACCTCGGCCCGGAGCGGGGCGAAGAACGACTCGAAGAGCGACACCGAGCGCTCGATGCGCTCCACGTCGAGCTTTCCCATGAGCATACGAAGCTCGGAAGGGAGCGCGCCGACCGTGCGCGTGAGCACCGCGAGCGCCTCGTCCGGCGAGGCCCCGAGGGGGATCTTGGTCTCTTCGATACGCGAAGCCGCTTCGACCATGGTGTAGGCCAGGCTCACGCGCTGCTCGGTCGCGCGGAGCTTTCGATAACCGTCCGCGTCCGAGGTGGGCGTGGGAGGCTTCGCGCGCCTCTTCTCGCGCTGCACGAGAGACACGGCCGCCATCTCGAGCAATTCCTGAGGCAGCAAAACCTTGGCGAGCCCACCGCGTGCGAGCTCGTCCACCAGCGCGCCCACTTGCTCCACGAGCTCCACGCGGTCTTGTGCGTCGAGGCGCGCGAACGCCGCGGAGAGCAGCGGCTTGATGCGCGGCCCGACCACCCGAGACTTCAAACGCGAGGCCTCGCCTCCGAAGCCCGCGAACTGCGCCCCCAGGTTGTCGATGGTGGTGAGCGTGGGCCCGAGCGCGGCCAAGATCGCGCCCAGCTTGGCGGCGTCCAGCCGCTTGAGCGCATCTTCGATGGTGTCACGGAAGGCGGTATCCATGATCTCCACCACCTCGTCTTCGACGCGAGCGAGCGCGCGCGTCCGCGCCTCTCGTGCCGCGTCGGGATCGTGGAGGTCGGCGCCCAGACGCTCGAGGCGCTCACGCGTGGTGGCGATTTGTTCGAAGTGGGCGAGCGCGTGCACCGCACGCTTGGTGTAATCTGCAAGCAGCGCGTCGGCCGGCATGTCGGCGTCGAGCGACTCGCCCACCCTCGCCGGCGCGAGCGACGCCGCCGCGTCCAAAATCGAGATCGCGCGTCCACGCAGCCAGCGTCCGAGCGGCCTCGCAGCGCCGGCGGACTTCTCGATGCCGTCCGCGAGCGTGGCCAGCTCGTTCGCGAGCTCGTATGCCGGAGCGCCGGATTTACCGCCGATTCCCGCGAGAAGGCCCTCGCGCACCACGCGCTCGGCGAGCGCGGAGACCGTGTCTTCCAGAAGAGCACGCGCCTTCTCGGCCCCCGGGGCTCCGCTCTCCACGGCTTCGGCGATCTTCTGGGTGGTGGCGAGCAGGGCTTGGGTGTCGCCTGCAGGCTTGGCCTTCTCGATCGCTCGCTCGAAGGCCAAGAGGTTCACCGCGCTCGCGCTCTTCTTCTCCGAGACCTTGGGCTTGGGAAGACGCTGATACGCGCGGTCGAAGATCTCGCGCTCGGTGCGCATGATGGAGAGCTGTCGTCGCTCCCGCGGGTCGGTCTCTTTGGCCAAGAGCGAGGCGATGTGCTCGGGCGGAGGGCCCGAGAGCAGCAAGCTGAGCCGCAGCTTCTCGAAGTCCTCGATGCGCACCTCGAGCGGCCGGTCGTTGCCCATGATGCGATCGAACACGCACGCGGCGCGCAGCACCTTGCCGAGTCTCACCGCCGTGCGCGTCGACAGGTAGCGAGTCGGAACGAACGTCGGGTCGTTCCGCGCGGCCGAGGCCAGATCGGTCTCGACCATGTTCATCAAGGCCTCGAGCGGCTCGCACATGCCGTCGTCGAGCAGCACGCGATCGCATGCATCCTGCAAGACGTCGAGGTCTTGGATGGTGAGCACGCCTTTCCAGCCCGAAGCACGCGCGCCACCCACCTGCGCACGCAGCACCCGGCCCATCGAGCCGGGCGCGCCGAAGCTCTTCGGGACGAACGCGACGAAGGCGATGCGGTCGACGAACGCGAGCAGCGTGTCCCGCGAGCTCTCCAGGATCTCCGCCAGGTAGCGGTTGGTGGTCATGAGGGCGCACTCGATGAGGCCCTGGGTGACCTTGGTGCCTTGTTTGAGCTCGCGCTCGTTCAGCACGTTGAGCGTGGTGCGGAGCAGCATGTCGCGGCCGTCGAGGACCTCGTCCAAGAAGGCGTGCACCGCGCCCAGCATGCCTTGATCGGTGAAGTGCTCGGTGCGCCCCGTGGCCATGAGCGTCTTGAAGTCGATCGGACCGACGAGGTCGGTCTGCACGGTGCTCTCGGTGAACTGGCGCGCGAACAGGCTCGGCTTGCCGGTGCTCTCGTCGAGGATGCGCCCGAGCACGGCCGTGGCCACGCCGCTCTTCGCGGTACCGGGCGGACCGGTCATGAGCACGTGCTCTCGGGAGAGCAGCGCGAGCGCGACCTGGGTGAGCAAATCGTCGCGTTCGATGAAGGTGCGCCCGAGCTCGGCGAAGAAATCGCGGAAGCGCGCGGCGGCTACGTCGAACGAGGTATCGGGCTTTTTGGAGACGGAGGGCGCGGTCACGTCCCGAGCATAACAGCCGGTCGATTTCGTCCCGGCGGTGAATCGATGCGCAACCGGCGTGAGACAGGGTACGGTCTCCGGGGTGAGCCGAGGTGGACGCCACGTCGCCGAGAAGTTCATCGCGCGAAACCGCGCGGCGACCTTCCACTACGACATCTCCGAGAAGTACGAGGCCGGCATCGTGCTCAAGGGCAGCGAGGTGAAATCGCTGCGAGAAGGGCGCGCGGACATCTCCGAGGCCTTCGCCACCATCGAACGAGGAGAGGTGTGGCTCCGCCAGATGTACGTGGCCTCCTACTTCGCCGCGCGCGCTTTCCCGCACGCCGAGCGAGGCGTCCGTAAGCTCCTCCTCCACGCGCGCGAGATCCGCGCCCTCGACCGCGCCGTATCGCGTGAAGGATACACGCTCATCCCGCTCGACCTCTACTTCAAGGACGGGCGCGTGAAGGCGACGCTCGGCCTGGGCCGCGGCAAGAAGGTGCACGACAAGCGAGCCACCTTGGTGGAGAAGGCCGCCGTGCGCGAGACGCTGGACGAGGTACGCGCGCGACGCGACAAGGCTCGCTGAGGGCTGTCGCGCGCGAGCTACCAGCTGCCGGTGCGCGCGAGCTGCTTCGCGTATTCCGCGTTCGACCAACGGAACGGCACCATCCCACGAAGGACGACGCCCTCGTCGACGTCGACGTGCACCAATCGTTCGGCTCCCGCGAAAGACGCGACCTCGGGTCCTTCCCACTCGATCTCCGCCGTGCCCGTCAACGCGAGCCAATCGCCCGACTCGAAGTCGACGAAGGAGACTCCCACTTTGGGGTTTTGCGCCAGATTGCCGAGCGTCATGAAAAAGAAGTTCCCCGAGAAGTCCGGCATGGTGAGGCGCGTGCGACCGGACACCGTACGGGCGCGCCAGAAGCCCGGTTTGCCACCGCGGTGAGAGACGTCGCAGCCGTGGATGCCGTCGCGCCGAATCTCCGCGGCGGCGCTGGCGAGGAACGTGGTGTCGGCCCGCGCGACGATGGCCTGGGCCTCGGGAGAGAGGACGGCGCCCTCGCGGAGCGTGCCGCCGGCCCGACGAACCGCGCCTTCGATGGACCGCGATTGGATATATTGCGGGCAATTCCCGGTGCTCTGCTCCACCTCCACGGTGAACGAGTCGTCTTCCACGTGGACGAGCGTGCCGTTGGCGCGATTGCGCCTGCGCGTCTCGAGCTCGATACCGAGCAATCCGACGGGCGCGCCCTCCCGAAGCCCTGCGCGCACCGGGTCGTCCGCCGCGAGGGTGGCATGGACCACGAGCGAGCGGGACGTGGGACTCTCGACGAAGCCGGGCACACCCACGGCGAGCGTGGCGAAAGGGCGCCCACGCGGGTCGAGCGCGCCAATCACGAGATACGGGAGGTTCTCGAAGAGCTCGCGGTGCTGGTCGGGCATCGCGTCGCGGACGAAGCGCCCGACACGCTCGGCCATGCCGTGGATGCCGGCACGCTCTTGGGTCCGCGTCTCGCCTTCGTGGAAGGGCCAGGTCATTGCGCGCTCGCGAGGGCGGCCGTCTCGGTGGCACGCATCGGAACGAAGCGAGGCGCGGCCTCCACCGTGGATACCCAACGGCGCAACGACGGAAACGGAGCGAGCGAGACGCCGCCCTCGGGCGCGTGGGCGACGTAGGCATAGAGCGCGACGTCGGCCAACGTGAGGCGATCGCCTACGAAAACCGGCGCGCTCTTCGCGGCCAGGTGCTCCTCGAACGAGGCGAAGAGCTGACGCGCGAGGGCGCGATTGGGGGTGGTGTCCACGTCACGACCGAACACGGCGGCCGCGCGGGCACGTGCGGGCCCCTCGACGAGCGGCCCGGCGGCCACGGAGAACCATCGCTGGACCTGCGCGGCGAGCCTCGGATCTTCGGGCAGGTAGCCGTAGTCGCGCCCGTAGGTCTTCGCGAGGTAGACGAGGATGGCCAGACTGTCGGGCACGATCTCGGCTCCGTCTTCCAAGACGGGTACCTGACCGAAAGCGTTCTTGGCGAGGAACTCGGGCGCCTTGTGCGCGCGCTGCACGAGGTCGACGTCGACCGAGCGAAAGGGGCGCTCGATGAGCCGAAGGAACAGCTCGACGCGGTGGGAGTGGCCGGAGAGAGGATGCCGGTAGAGGACGATTTCGGACATGCCCTCATGGTGAGACGAATCTCGTCGCGGAGGAATGGTCACGCGTGACAATGGATCCTTGCGTCTGACACACTAATCGAATGGAGCGATTCGAGGCGTTCGCGAACTTCGTGGCCATCGCCGAGTCCGGTGGATTCGCGGCTGCCGCGCGAAAGCTCGGGCGCTCTCCCGCCGCCGTCACCCGCGGTCTCGCCGGATTGGAGCACGAGCTAGGCACGCGGCTTTTCCGGAGAACCACGCGCGTCGTCACGCTCACGGAGGCCGGGGCGAAGTTCCTGGTCGACGCCAAGCGCATCCTCGCGGACACCGAAGAATCGATGGCGAACGTGGGCGCAGTGGACGCCGAGCTGCGCGGCAACTTGGTGGTCACGGCGTCGGTCATGTTCGGAAATGCCTACGTCGCACCGCTCTTGCTCGCGTTCCTCCGGCGACACTCCCGCGTGCGCGCACGGGCTCTCATGGTCGATCGTGTGGTGGACCTGGTCGCCGAAGGCGTGGACGTGGCCGTGCGTATCGCGCACCTGAAGGACTCGTCGCTGCGCGCAACCCGAGTGGGCGCCGTGAGGCGCGTCCTCTGCGCGTCACCGAGTTACCTGGAGGCGCACGGCACACCGAAGCGGATTGCCGACTTGAGAGTGCACGACACCATCGCGTTCTCGCTCGGGGACGCGCCGCGCGACTGGACCTTCGCCGGAGGGCGTTCCGCCGGACGCGTCGCCATCGAGCCTCGCTTGGTGACGAACAGCACCGAGACGTCGCTCCGGGCGGCGGTCGCCGGGCGGGGCATCACGCGGGCGCTCTCGTATCAGGTGGCCTCGGACGTGCGCGCCGGGCGCCTCGTCGTCGTCTTGCCCGAGCTCGAGCCACCGCCCATCCCGGTGCACGTCGTGCACGCCGCCGACGGACATCCCCCCACGCGTGTCCGTGCGTTCGTCGACTTCGTGGTCACCAAGCTGCGCGCGGACCAGCGCCTCGACCCCGAGCGATGGATCCAGGACTGACGGTCAGGACGACGCCGTCAAAACGTCGCGTCGAACGAGAGCCCGAGGGTCGCATAGGGTCGAATCGAGAGCCCCGCTGCGCCCGCACGACGGGCGTGGGCGTACGGGAAATAATGCAGCAAGGTCGGCACGCCGTAACCGATTCCGAATCCCACGAGAGACCCGACGAGCACGTCGGTCGCGTGGTGGCGGTCGCCCATGACACGCAACGTTCCCGTGGTGGCAGCGAGCGAGACCATTCCCACGCAGGCGATCGCGTCGGGTGCACCGCCGCCGAGGAGGTGCAGGTACGCGTGGTGCGCACAGGAGAGGCCCGCGGCATTGAAGGCTTGCGCCGTATGGCCGCTCCAAAAGCTCGCGCTCGTTCCCGCATTGCAGAGGGGGTCGAACGCCGGGTCGCGGAGGCAATCTTCACGGGAGGGCCGCGCGCGCGCCGTGAGCGTGTAGACCGAAGGCGTCAGCAGGCCGTTCCAGGCAATCGCCTCCAGGTCGACCGCGAGCATTCGAAGCGCGACCCCCGGGCTCCCGCGGAACAGCGGCACCGCGAGCGAATCGACGCCCAGGACCAAGACGAGCGACGCCACGGCCGTCACGTCCGAGGCGGAGCGTGCGGCATCTCGTGCTGCAGGCGATCGTAAGCGGAGCCCGTCTCGTACGGCGTCGTCGAAGAGGACTCCTCCCGTGAGCCGAGGCTCGGCTGCCGGCTTCGTCCCGAACACCACCGCGAGGGCAGCCCCTCCGGCCAATGCCGTCCCCACGGCCTCGAGCGGGTGATAGGGCGTTCCGCGCCAACGAAGCTCGCTGTCGTCGTGCGATGGCGCAGGGTCGGCGGTCGGTCCACCTGCCCTCGCGTCGCGCGCGAAACCGACGAGCATCGCGACGACGAAGAGAAAGACGATGCCGAGGCGCGCGCGAGGCGACTTGCCCATGGACGATCCCGAGCACATGACGAGACCCTATCATGCGAGCACGCGCTCCGTCGTCCGGGGACTCGGAACCTCTTCGGTGCCCCACGAACCGAAAGACCTATTCCGCTCGACTACCCACGATTCCGAGGTGTCGCATGCGGTCGTACAAGAGAGCGCGACGGATGCCGAGCAGGCGCGCGGCGAGCGCACGATTGCCTTTGGCGACCTCCAATGCCCGCGAGATGAGCTTCCGCTCGAGCCGCTCCAGATTGGCTCGCAGGTCGAGATCTTCCGGTGCATTCGGAGGCGGCACCTCCGGGACGTACGACGTCGCGGAAGGCGTCTCCTCCGGCAGACGGAGGTCGTCGGCGTCCAGCACCTCGGACGAAGCGAGCACGAGCGAGCTCTCCAACACGTGTTTGAGCTGCCTGACGTTACCGGGCCACGAATAGGCGAGCAGGCGGTCCATCGCGCCTTCCGACAGGGCCCTTCGTGGGCCGCTCCAGCGTCGCAGGAACGCGTCGACGAGCAACGGCACGTCTTGGAGACGTTCGCGCAGCGGCGGAACGTGAATGGTGACCACCCCGAGCCGATAATAAAGGTCTTCTCGCATGGTGCTGCCCTCGGATTTGGGCGCGACCGGCCGAGACGTCGCCGCGACGATGCGCGCGCGCGAGACGATCGACGTGGAGTCCCCGACCCGCTCGAAGCGTCCATCCTCGAGCACGCGAAGCAGCTTGGTCTGCAGCGGCGGCGGCAAATCACCTATTTCGTCCAAGAAAAGAGTGCCCTCCGAGGCGAGCTCGAAGCGACCAGCCCGGCGCGCGGTCGCTCCGGTGAAGGCGCCTCGCTCGTGCCCGAACAGCTCGCTCTCGACCAGTGAAGCAGGCAGAGCGGCGACGTTCACGGCGACGAACGCCCCCGACCTCGAACCGTGCTCGTGGATGGCCCGAGCCACCAGCTCCTTTCCGACGCCGCTCTCGCCGGTCACGAGAACGGGGGCGTCGCTGCCCGCCGCTCGACCAATGGTCTTCCAAACCTCCAGCATGGCAGGGCTCGAGCCGACGAAGGCGCTCTCCGACGAGGACGCTTCGACTCTCTTGCCGACGCGCGGGGCGCGCACCGCGCGCGCGACCAGTGCCAGCAGAGCGTCCAGGTCGAACGGTTTGGTCACGTAATCGAACGCGCCGAGCTTCATCGCGCGAATGGTGCGATCGCTGTCGCCGTAGGCCGTCGCGATGACGACGGGCAATTGAGGAAACTCGGTACGAAGAACCGAGAGAAACTCGATGCCGTCGCCGTCCTTCAGGCGCACGTCCAGGAACACGAGCTCGGGCTTCTCGGCCGCGATGCGCTCGCGCGCCCCGGAAATTCCCGAAAGCGAGCTCGCTCCGTACCCCGCGTCCTCGAAGGCCGCCACCAGAGCCTCACGTATCGTCTGATCGTCGTCGATGACCAGAATCTGGGGAGCGCTCATGCGGGAACCTCGGGGAGCGACAAGACGAAACAGGAGCCGTCGGGTCGACGCTCGAACCGCAGATCTCCCCCGTGTGCGCGAGCCGTCGCCCGGGACAAGACGAGTCCGAGGCCCGTCCCTTCGGCCTTGCAGGTGAAGAAGGGCTCGAAGAGTCGCGCCTCGACCTCCTCGTCGATCCCCGGGCCCCAATCTCGAATCGACACGGTCGTCCCCGCTGGGCTCGACTCCACCACGACCTCCACTCGCGAGCCCCGGGGGCTCGCTTCGACGGCGTTTCGCATCAAGTTCTCCAAGGCTCGCCCGATATCCTCGGCATTGACGTCGACGCGCCCTCCACCGCTCACGTCGAGGACGACTCCGACCGATTCCGCGAACGGTCGCAAGAGCCCCGCGCGTGACTCGGCGAGCACACCCAGGTCCACTCGGTCCTTGGAGACGGGCTCCTTCTTGGCCACCAACAGCAAGGCTTTCACCACCGAGTCGAGCCGCTCGACCTCGTTCAAACACGTCCGCACGTCGCGCTTCGAGCGCTCGTCCAGGTTCCTGCGCGCGAGGCCGTCGAGCACCAGCTTCATTCCCGTGAGCGGATTGCGCACCTCGTGGGCGACGCCGGCGACCACTCGCCCGAGCCCGATCAGCCGCTCTTCGTGTCCGAGCTCGTGTTCGAGCCTCTTCTCGCGGTCGCGCGACTCGGCGAGGTCCTTCGCGAGCGCGGAGAGCCCTTCGGAGATACGGGCGAGCTCGTGCGCGCGAGGGGTCGGCACCTCGGCCCGAAGGTCGCGACGTAGCGCCTCGAAGGAGCTCGCCAGCGACGCCGAGCCCTGCCGAAGCGCGTGAAGCGTATCGAGCGCGACGGCGAGCAGCACCGCGACCAGCACGCCGGTCCCGACGAGGATCCCGAGAAACGTCCGGCTGTCCCGGTCTCGCGCACGATTGGGCATACGCACGAGCGCGAACGCCACGCCGTCACGAGACTCGCGGGTCGCGACGAAGAGCATGTCGTTGGGCGCGGTGAAGCGAACGTGGCGCACCTCCGAGGCCGCGTTCCGACACGCGCGCACCACCACGTCTTCGTCCAGAGGGAGCATGTGCGGTCGGTCGGTCTCGAAGCGTTCGTGCTCGGGTGGTGGGCCGTGCCCGGGGGGACCATGGCCAGGTGGACCGGGTGGAGGACTAGGTGGCGGGTCGCCGAGAGCTGTGGGAGCGACGGTCTCGACCAGGGTGAATTCCCCGGACTTCGTGCAGCGCCCGGCACTCGCATCGACGGACGGGGCCAATCGAGCCGCCAGCGCTCGACGCACCGTGGCCTCGTCTCCGCTCGTCGAGTCGACGTAGTCGACCAGGGCATCGGCATCCCCGAAGGCCGCACGTTCGCGGGCCGCCACGCCGTCGGCGCGCACTTGGAGGGCAGCGACGACCGCCAGCCCGAGGGCGAGCACGGCCAAGAGCGCGACGAAGACGAACCGACGACGGAGCGACACCACGACGACGGTCTCCTCCTCACTCGAGAAACGGATATTGGCCGCCGACGCGAGGCGACGGGCTGTCAGGGGTTCCGCGCATCGTCCGACGAGAGACGCTCCGAGGGGACGTCTCCGAGGGAATCGTACATCCGACCGGCACAAGCCGTCGTGGCAAAGGTCACGAGCACGACGATCGGGTGCGCCTCGAGCCACGTAGCAACCGAGGACGTCGGACAGCGAACGCCCAGGCACCGCTCCACGAGCCACCCCAGGGCGAGCGAGCCCGCGAGGAGAGCGCCGACGACACGAAACCGCGGGTAAAACGAGGTCTTCGCGAGCAGGAGCAGCCAGGGCACCACGAAGGCGACGAGCGCGAGCTGGGCGAGCTCGATGCCCACGTTGAAGGAGAGAACGGTGCATGCGGTCTGCAACCGACCGAGGTCCCTCCCGGCGAGCGAGCTCGCGAAGGCGAGTCCGTGCACGAGGCCGAAGCCCGCCGCCATCAGGGCCTCTCGACTCGGGAAGAGCGGGCGCCACGCATGCACGGCCGTCACGGCGATCGACCCGGCGATCGCCGCTTCGACGAACCGCTCGGGCAACACCACGACTCCCAGAGCGCCCAGCGTGAGGGTCGCCGAGTGCCCCACCGTGAATGCCGTCACCACACGCACGAGCGCGAGAATCGATTGGCGCGTGCCGCGGACCTCGCACCATCGACCTCGAACGGCTACGGCCGGCGCTACGAGCAGCAGAGAGAACAAGAACACCAGATGGTCCGTGCCGCTCGTGATGTGCTCGACCCCCTGACCGACGACATGGCGAATGCCTCGAAAGAAGCTCCCGGTCCGGGGCACGTCGAGGGCGACCTTCCCGGCATGCAGGGTGCCGAGGAGCTGGGGCTCTCGATGGGCCGAAACGCCCTCCGACCAATCACTCCGCACGTACACCGACAGATAGTGGGTGACCACCTCGTGCGCGACCACGTCGTCGACGAGGCGGAGGGCGCGACCCGACTCGAGCACGCCTCCCGGTGCACGAAAGCTCATGAAAAAGTGGAGCGCGGGACCGTCCGTCGACTCCTTTCCGTCGAGCTCGATCGACGAGCTCTCCCAGGCGGGGGCGCCCACTTGCGAGAGGCGCACGTGCGCGCGCACGTACTCGCGCAGGAACGGGGCTTCGCGCTCCACGGATTGTCGAGCCGCCTCCCCTTCCCGAACGACCGAGCGGTGGAGGGCCACCTCGAGCTCCGACAGAGGAACCGTCTGCTCGATGCGGGCCCCGTCCACCGTGAAGTCGACGAATGCGACGGAACTGGGCGACGGGTGGGCCTCGCTCGTTTTCGCGAAGACCAGGCACCCGAGAGCGACCACGAACGCCGTCCAATACCGAAGCATTCGCGGGCTCATTCGACGAAGTCCGCGCCGTAGTCGGACACCTTGTCGCGCCAGATCGTGTGCCAGTGCATCACGTTCCGATACACGATGCCGCCTTGCACCGAAGCCTCGATCCAAACCCGCGGTCCGTCGATACGCACATAGGAGCTTTGGGTCGTCAGGTCGGTCGAGCCCGAATAGCCCACGTACGTCTCCGCGAGTGCCGAATCGCTCTCGTATTCGGCGAGGATGGCGGCCGATACCGGATTGGCGACGTTCTTCACCCAGGCCTCGATCGCGGTCTTCACGAGGGCCTTTTGCTCGGTCGGCAACGACGCGACCGACACACCGCGTCCGGTGGTTCCCGTCGGATACGTCACGCTCGCGGGGTACTTCACGTCCCCGTTCCCGCCTCCCGAACCGCCTCCCGGACCTCCGGAGCCCGGACCATTCACGAGGTCGTTGAAGGAGCCGGTCAACTTCGCTTCGCTCTTCGCGTTCACGGCGGCCACCAGCGCGACCATCGCGCTGCGGGCCGCGGCGATGGGGGCGTGCACGGTCCCGTTGTCGGTCCAGTCCATCGGCTCGGCGGCCTGGAACAGGGGCGAAGCGCTCGTGCAGCGCCCGTTGTACGTGAAGTTGTACACCAGGTGATGCCCTGCAATCTGGAGCATCCACGGGGCAGTTGCGGACGGCGTGCCGTGAAACGAGACGTAATAGAGCCCGTCACCATAATCCGTGCTCGAGGCCTTGCCGTCGGTCACGAGCCATTGGTCGGCGGCACGCAGCTCCGAGAGCAGCTTCGCGCCTTGATCTCCGGCAGCGACCTGAGCCAGCGCGACCGCGGCGGCCTTCGCCTCCGCGCTCATGTCCGCGAGCTTCACGCCGTTTCGTTTGACGAACGTGGTCGGGAAGTTCGACCACTGCTGGGCGTTCGCGAGCGTCTTTTCGTATTGAATGGTCGTCTTCTGCTCGGCCGTGAGCGCCGTGGACAGCGCGTTGGCCGCCGCGACCACCGACGCGGTATTCTCTGCCGTGTTCGCGAGCGCACACTTCCCACTCACGGACGCGCCGTCGCCGGTGGCCGAGGCGTCCTGTCCGGTGGTCGCGCCATCCGCGCTCGTCGTGCCTCCGTAGTCCGTGACCGTGGACGTCGTATCGCTGCTGCACGCGACCAGCGACGCGGTCACGAGTCCCACCATTCCGGCGACCACGAGCCCGAGCTCGGTACGCCGCTGTGACCATCGAATCTTCTGCATCGAGATACTCCTTCTCCGCGAGGTAGCAGCAAGCCCCGAGCCACGGCGAAGAAGGCCGTGTTCTCGGCCCTCCCGAGCACGGGTCACCGCTGGGATGTACGAAAGGCGTACAGGCTGTCCGCCTGCCGTACGCGAGGATCCGGACGGATCTCGGACGGGATACGGGGGCTCGCTTGCTGCCGTCGAGACCGGTGAAATCCAGACATTTTCCTGGAATCGATCGTCGCGCGAACGTTTCCACGCGACATTCCGCGCGAGCAGGCTCGATCCTGGAGATCCTCCCGAAAGCCATGCTCGTTCACCTCGTCTTTCTTCCCCCCGGATTCTTCGCCGTCGACTTTCCCGTGACCGTCGCCGTGGACGGTGTCGAGCACTACCGTGGCTCGTTCGTTCGTGGCTTTTCCCTGGAGCTCGCGCTCGAGCCGGGCCATCACGAAGTGACGACTCGAATCGGTACGGGCTACTTGTCGAAGGAACGAAAGCTCGCGCTCACGATCGACCCGCTGGTGACCGACCCGCTGGTCGCCACGCTCACGTACAGCCGAATGTGGGGCAACTTCGAGAAGACCTTGGACGTTCGCTCGGGAGAAGCGGCGTTCTTCGCGGGCGCGCCCGCGGCTTCGTCGGAGGCGCCCGGAGCGCGAGGGCTCGACCTCCCCACCCACAAGGTCCGCGTCACGTTCGCCATCGCCGCCTTGCTCGCATTCGTCACGGGGCTCGAATACCTGCTGCCCGTGCGACCTCGCGAGGGGCTCTCGCCGAGCCTCGACACGCTGGACGCGTTCGGCGCTCTCGGCCCCACGGCCGTACACGACGGAGAGTGGCATCGCCTGGTCATGGCCACGCTGCTGCACCTCGACCCCGTGCATCTTGCATTGAATCTGTTCTGCCTGATCATGGTGGGCGTCGTACTGGAGCCGAAGATCGGCGGGCGCGCGTTCGCCGCGATTTATGCTATTTCGGCCATTGGTGGCTCGGTCGGATCGCTCGTACTCAATCCAGGGAACGTGCTCTCGGTCGGGGCGTCGGGCGCCATCCTCGGGCTCTTCGGGGCGGGCATGGTGCTCGTCGAGGCGTACCCCGCCTTCGAACGTGGCCGATTGCGATTGCAGCTCGGCCGTGTGCTCGTCCCATCCTTGCTTCCGTTTTTGGACCGGCACGGCCAAGGCGTCGACTTCGGAGCCCACTTGGGCGGAGCAGTGGTCGGGGCCGCCGTAGGGGCGATCCTCTTGGCACGCCTCAAGAAGGGCGCATCCCCCGAGCGAGCGTCCCTCGGAATCACCGCGGCCTTCGTGGCCCTCTGCCTGGTGAGCTCGGGCATCGTGGTCACGAAGACCTACCCGAAGGAGAAGGCGAAAGCCGCGCTGCTCGCCGAGCTGGTTCCCAACGAAGAGCTCCCCGAGAAGGGAGTGCCGTCGAACGACAAATACGAGAAGTGGAGCAAGCAGTTCCCGCACGACCCGCGTGTCCTCCTTTGGCAAGCCGAGCGCGCGCTCGACCGACGGGACGCGCCTGCGTTCGAGGACTCGTGCACGGGCGCAGAAGCGGCCATCACGCGCACTGGCGAGGTATTTCCTCCCGAGACACGAAAGGCCTTCTCGGACGACCTCGCGCGGCTTCGCGACGATCGAAACCTCCTCTACTTGCTCCCCAACGACGCGCTTCCGAAGGGAAGCGGGCACGAAGCCGAGAAGGTCTGGCGCTCCAATCTCGCCGACTGGCTCGCGCGCTTTCCGAACGACCCACGCGTCCGCTTCGAGGCGGCCGTCGAGGCCTTCGAGGACAAGGACTACACGAAGGCACTGGCAGAGTCCGCGGCTTGCCGAGCGCGAGTCCCTGCCATCGCCAAGTTCTTCCAGAAGCCCCTCGACTTCGGCACACTCGCCCCCATCGACGTCCTCTCGCTCCGAAGGCTGGGGCGGAACGACGAGGCCGCGGCGAGGGTCGCGAGCACCTGCTCGGGCGCGGACGGAGAAGACGCGCAGAGGGCCGTCGTTCAGCAGAAGCTCTGCGAAAAGCCGTGAGCTCCGACTCGCGCTCGCCGACGTGAGCATTCCGGTCGGGGTCGCGCGACTTCGATCCGCTCGACTCGGGACCCCGCCGCGAACACGCCGGACGACCGGAACGGACTTGCGCGTTCTCGCCACGGCGGCACGCTCTTCGGTGCTAATCGAGGCGCATGGGAGCCGAACCGTCGGAGAGCCGACCGCACGCGAGCGAGCCGTCCGAAGGCTCCCCTTCTCGACGCGTGAGGCTCTTCGTCGCACTGGGGCTCGTGTGGGTGATTTGGGGCTCGACCTACCTCGCCATGCGCGTCGCCGTCGCGCACATGCCTCCGTTCGCGATGTCGGGTACGCGCTTCGTCTTGGCAGGGTCCACACTGCTCGTGGTCGCCCGGCTACGGGGAGAGCCTATGCCCGACGCGAGAGCGTGGCTCACCGCTCTACCGATTGGGGCGCTGCTCTTCGTCTGCGGCAATGGCTTCGTGGTGCTGGCCGAGCAGGCGCTTCCGTCCAGCCTCGCTGCGGTGGTCTGCGCGACCACGCCACTCTTCGCGTCCGGAATGTCCGCGCTGCGGGGAGAGCCGCCCAAGAAGCTCGAGCTGGTCGGCATGCTCCTCGGGCTGTGCGGCGTGGCCCTCTTGGGGTGGGGCTCGCCCATCGCGGAAGCGTCTCCTCGGGCGATCTTGCTCGTCCTCGCCCCCGTCGGATGGGCAATGGGCTCGCTCTTGTCGCGGGCCCAATCGAAGAGACCGGGAGGGGCGCGCGGCACGTCGGCCGCGGGCTCTCATATGGTCGTCGGCGGCGTCCTGATGCTGCTCGTGAGCCTCTGTTCGCGCGAGCGAATCCCGAGCACCGTGCCGTGGCAGAGCGCGGCCGCCTGGGCCTACCTCGTGGTGTTCGGATCCATCACGGGATTCACGGCCTACAGCTGGTTGCTCGCGCATACGAGGCCGGCGGTCGCCATGAGCTATGCCTACGTCAATCCGGTCATGGCCGTCGCGCTCGGCGCCCTCCTGGGGCACGAAGGACTCTCCTGGCCGGTCGGTCTGGCCACCGTGTTCATCGGCGGAGGGGTCATGGTGGCACTCGGAGCCGACCGCGCGCCCGCCCCCGCCGACGCCCACTCGGTCACGTCCCCGCGAACGGAGCCGTGAACCATTTCTGGAATCCGGGCTGCTCGCCGCGCGGCATGGTCGCGATACGCTCGCGCGTGCTCGGGGACTCGAACGTGAGCGCCTCTCCGTCTTCGGGAACGAACGTACGGTCCGAGAGCCCTTCGGCGTTCATGCGTTCGCGCAGTCCGACCCGGGTCGTCGGACAATGGTCGAGCGCCTCGAGATGATTGAACACCACCACCCCTTCCGTCGCTCGACAGAGCTGGACGAGCTCGTCCTCGGAGAAGAGGATGTTGCCGCCGAGCCCCATGTTGGCCGCGCCGGCGGGCGCCAGGATCACGTCGGGCCGTAGCCGCGAGACGGCATCGAGCACGCTCTCGGTCATCACGGAGTCTCCGATCACGTAGAGGCTCGGCTCGCCCGGATGTGCCAAGAAATAGCCGGCCACCGGCCCCATGAGCCATCCC
Source organism: Polyangiaceae bacterium (assembly GCA_965225775.1). GTDB lineage: Bacteria > Myxococcota_A > Polyangia > Polyangiales > Polyangiaceae > JAAFHV01. Next base: position 5,248,877 of record OZ245328.1, read on the forward strand.
AAGAGGCCGCTCCCGTGGCGCGAGCGCACCACCTCCACGCTCATGCCGAGCGAACCTTCCGAGAGCTCGTGCACGTCCAGGCCCTTCTTCCGGAGATTGGGGGCGTCGATTCCGTTGGTGTAGACGGGAAGGCCACGCTCACGCACCCAGCGCAATCCGGCCGTATCGAAATGGTCGGGGTGCTCGTGAGTGACCAGCACGTGGGTGACCTCGCCGAGAGCAGCCTCGCTCTCGGCGGGCATCGAGACCAACGGATTTCGGCGCCGACCGCCACCGAACAGCTTGAAGCCGGGCATGGCGCCCGCTTCGGCCAACATGGGATCGACGAGCATGTGATGGGGGCCGAGCGAGAGCACGACGGTGGCGTTGCGAAGCTGGCGGATGCGCATGAAGGACTCCTGGGGTTCTGCGGACCCCACGAAGATTGCCCCTTCCTCACTGCATGACAACGACCGTCCGAGGATGGTAAGAATCCGTTTTCGGATGGCCAAATCTCCCCCACGAGAGCTCTCGACGGCCCCCTCCTCGGAGGCCGAGTGGGATCTCTACCGTACCTTCGAGTCCGTGGTTCGCAGCGGCAGCCTGACCGCCGCAGCTCGCGCGCTCGGCACCAGTCAATCGACGGTGAGTCGCCATCTATCGCGCCTGGAGTCGCTCGCCGGGTCCCCCTTGCTGCTGAGGGAATCGCCGGTGAAGCCGACCGAGCGCGGGGAAGCCCTGCTCCGCGCGATTGCCCCCATGGTGGACGGCGCGCTCTCGGCGCGGGCCGCACTGGAGAACGCGGTCGACCTCGAAGGAGAGGTGGTCCTCACCACGGTGGGAGAGGTCGCTCGCTGGGTGCTCGCGCCCAAGCTCGCCTCGTTCTGCCGTACCTACCCGCGCATTCGCCTGGTCGTCTTGGCGGCGAACGAGCGAAAGAGCTTGGCCGCGGGCGAAGCCGATCTGGCCTTGCGCATGGCACGCCCGGAAGAAGGCGAGCTGGTCGGGCGTCGGTTGGGCCAGGAGACGTTCGGATACTTCGTGCACCGCGACCTCCCGCTCTCCGCGGATACGCCTTGGCTCGCGCTGTCCGGCTCGCTCAAGCTCGTGGCGGAGCAACGACACGCTGCACGCGCTTTCGCCTCGCGCGAGCCCCGCCTCGCCGTGGAAGACGTGGAGGCGCTCGGGATGCTCGTTCAGGCGGGACTCGGTGTCGCCGTCCTGCCACGAGGGTTCGCCTCACGCCTAGAAGGCGTCGTCGAGACGAGCCCGGGTCGGGTCGGAGCGAAGCATCTCGAGCCGATTCCACCCCGGGCGTTGTGGCTCGTGGTTCATCGTCGGAAGCAACGGATTCCCAAAATCCGCGCGGTCATGGATTGGATTATCGACGTATGGGAGTCGACCGAGCGGCAGCGCCCCCTGCGCGCGTCCGCGTCACGCACGTCGACCAGCTGAGCGTCTCGCCCGCCCGGAAGCCTCACGAACGCTTTGCGCGAGATCGACCCGTGCCTCTCGGTCGACCTGAAATTCATCGCGTGACGAATGGCCGACGTGGCATCTGCGCGCCGTGTGAGGCAGGATGAACCCATGCTTCGCGTTCGCACGTACACGCCCTTTTTCGCCGTAATCGCCGCGGGCGCGCTCGCCCTCCATTGTGGGAACGACTCCTCGGGCGACCCTCCCGTGTTCCCTCCCGAGGTGGACGCTGCCCCGGTCGACGCCGGCCCGGGCGACGTCGCACCTCCTCCTTCGTTTCCGGATGCGAGCACGACCTTCACGGACTTTCCGGCAAAGCCCGACATCGATCCGTCGCTCCCGGGCGACATCGGCACGCAGTTCGGTGCAGCGCCCTCCGTCGGCGATGCAGGCACTAGCGACGGAGGACCCGGCGCGGCGCCGTGTGTGACCGAACCGGCCAGCGACGCGATGATCCCGCGCAACTGGACGCCATTGTTCGTCGAATGGAACGCAGAAGCCGCCCAGACTGTCACCGAGGTGCGCCTCACCGTCGACAATCAGGTCAATCCGTACGTCGCTTACGTGCCCGGCCGAAGCTTCACGTTCCCCACGGCGCTCTGGGCGTCCGTCGCGTTCCACACGTCGGGTCGGGACATCGCGATCACCGTCCGCACCGCCGAGCTCAAAGACGGCAAGATCGTCGGCTCGCCCTCCGCGGCCACGCGCTCGATCGTGCACGTGGCGCCGGTCGACGCTCCCGGCTCGGTCGTCTACTGGAGCTCGAGCCCGGCCACCTCGTTCAAAGGATTCGCCATCGGCGACACCACCTCGAAGACGGTGCTGACCCCTCAGACGGCGGGCACCACCTCGACCGGTGGGCAGACCGAATGCATCTCGTGCCACTCCTCGTCCATCGACGGGAAGCTCATCTTCTACACGCGCGACGTGAAAGACGTCTCCCGTGCCATCGACGTACGCAAGGTGGCGAGCCCTACCCCGCCCGACCCGGGCGACGTTTCCCCCGCCGCGCTCGCGCTGCTCGGCCGAAACATGCAGTATGCACCTCAGCTCTCGGAGGCGCACTACACCAAGACCGACGCGGTCGTGCTCTCGGTCTTCCGCATCGGCACCACCAACGAGCTCATCTGGACCGACTTGCACGCAGCGGACGCGAATGGTTGGGGAAAGCTCGCGCGCACGGGCGACACGCGGAACGTGTCTTCTCCTTCGTGGCGACACGACGGCACGGCCATCGCCTACACGACTTCGGCGGCAGGCGGCGAGGGTGTCATTGCCGACGTGACGCCGGCCGACCCCACCATGGACATCTATACCGTGCCCTACGCCAATCGTGCGGGGGGCGCGGCCACTCCGCTCCCGGGCGCCAGTGACCCCACGTACCGCGAGTTTTACCCGACCTACTCCCCGGCGGACACTCTGCTCGCGTTCAATCGAACGCAGGCCCCCGTGAGCTCCTACAATCAGCCCTCCGCCGAGCTCGCCGTCATTCCGGGTGCGGGCGGTACGGTCACGCGACTCAAAGCCAACGACCCTCCGGCTTGCAGCGGAAAAACCAGCCCGGGCCTCACCACCTCGTGGCCTCGGTGGGCACCGAAAGCAGGCATCGCCGGAGACAAGCGCTACTATTGGCTCGTCTTCTCCTCCATTCGCCGAGCCGCGACCTCCACCCGGCCGCAGCTCTACATCTCGGGCATCGTGACCCAGGCGGCTGGAGGGAAGGAGACGCTCGTCGCCGAATATCCCGCCGTCTACGTGACCGCGCAGGACCCGGCCGGAAACAACCACATTCCCGCGTGGGACGTCTTCGACGTGTCGACCATCCCGCGCTGATCGACGCCCCGCCTCACCGAGCGCGCCGCATGTCTCCCGCAGTCCGGGGTGCGGCGCGTTCGGTTTCCTGCGTCCTCAGCGGCTCGCGCCGAGATCGAAGTGGCGGACCTCGTTCGCTCGCTTCGTGAGCTCGGCACGGAAATCGGGATGCGCGATGTCGATCAAGGCGCGCGCTCGTTCCCGCAGCGTCTTGCCGTGCAGATTGGCCCGACCGTGCTCGGTGACGACCCAATGCACGTGGCCACGCGTGGTGACGACGCCGGCCCCCGGCTTGAGCTCGGTCACGATTCGCGAGAGCGTTCCCTTGGCGGCCGTCGACGGCAGCGCGATGACCGGGACGCCCCCCGCCGAGCGCGCGGCGCCTCGAATGAAGTCCATCTGCCCTCCGATGCCCGAATAGATGGCATGTCCCATGGAGTCGGCACACACCTGCCCCGAGAGGTCCACCTCGAGCGCGGAGTTGATGGCGACGACCCGCTCGTTCTTCGAGATGAGCGTCGTGTCGTTCGTGCGGTCGCAGGGGTGGAACTCGACGTCTTGGTTGTCGTCGACGAAGTCGTAGAGCACCTGGCTACCGGCGACGAAGCTCGTCACGCTGCGCCCACGATGCACTTTTTTGTGGGCGTTGGTGACCACTCCGCTCTCGATGAGCGGGACCAGCCCGTCCGAGAACATCTCGGTGTGTACTCCCAGGTCGTTTTTCCCGCCCAATCGCGCCAGCACCGCGTCCGGAATGGCGCCGATCCCCATTTGAAGGCACCCGCGGTCCGGAACGAGCTCGGCGACGAGCTCCCCGATGCGCAATTCCACGTCGGTCTGGGGAGCCGGCGGGTGCGAGTGAAGCGGCCGGTCCGAAGCCATGAAGGCCGAGACCGTCCGCAAGGGGACCATCGAAGGTCCGAGCGTGCGCGGCATGCGGCGATTGATCTCGGCAATCACGGTCTTGGCGGAGCTCGTGGCGGCGAGGGCCGCGTCGACCGAGGTGCCGAGCGTGCATTGCCCGTGTCGATTGGGCGGTGAGAGCTGCACGATGGCGACGTCGAGCTCGATCGCGCCGGACGAGAAGAGGCCGGGGATATCGGACAGGAAGACGGGCATGAAGTCCGCTTCGCCTCGCGCGATGGGCGCGCGAAGCTGCGGCCCGGTGAAGAGCGACACCGAGCGAAAACGGGCCGCCACGGAGGGCTCGACGAACGGAGCGGGCCCCTGGGTGTGCAGGTGGTAGAGCGTCACGTTCTCGAGGTCGGTCCGGCGGGCGAGCGCCTCGAGCAGTGGTGTCGGCGTGGCGGCGGCGCCGTGTACGAAGACCTTGTCGCCGCTTTTGACTCGGCGGACCACATCGTCCGCGCTCTCGGCGCGGGACGCCCACTCGGCATGCGTGTCACGAACGTTCATGGTCGGGCAGACTAGCGGACGAGGGACCCACACCGCGAGTCGGGAGTGTCGCGCAACCCCATCTAACCTCGCGAAAATACTGCACTCGACGAGAGTCCTGCGCACGGCCTCACACGTCGATTCGATTTTTCGACGGAAGTGCCGAGACGAGCCCAAGCGAGGCGCGAAGACCTTCGGAGGATTGCATGAAGACTAGCTTTCTCGCCATTTCGTTCGCCCTCACCGCCTGCTCCGTCGCCGCGTGCGGCGGCCAACTCGCCTCGGACGACGCGACGACGAACGGGAGGGGTGTTTCCCCGGTGCCGACCGACACGGCTCCAGCTCCGAGCACCTCCGGGACCACACCCGCGAAGCCTCCGGTCGCTCCGCCTGCCCCCTCGCCGGAGCCTGTCTCTTGTCCCACCTCCATCACGATGCTCACCGGCGCGACCTCGATTGCCTCGTCCGTGGCGCTCGGCGCGGACACGTATCACCTCGAGTGGCCCACTCCCGACAACACGCCGAAACTCCTGTCCGGCGCATGGAACGGAGCGACGCACGCGGTCTCCGGTAGCTTGGCCTCGAGCAAGGGCACGGCGTTCCTCGAGAGACTTTCGGCCGACACCTGGGCCTCTTCGGAATCGCTCACCGACGCGGAGGCGCGTCGTGTCACGGTGTACCGAGGATTGAGCCGGGTCGGCTCATTCTCCATTCCCAATGGCGCGCTCGACCGCACGTACGCAAAAGAAGGAATTTCGCAGGACGGCACCCGAGTGGTCTTCCCCGGAAGGAACGGCGCCCGGTTCACCAACGTGACGCCAGGAAGCGACGGCTGGGAGACCGGTGCTCTCGACGCGTGCTCGGGTCGCTGCGAGCTCCTGTGGGCGAAGGGCCAGGAGATCTTCGTCGTGGAGCAACTCCCGAACGGAGGCCGTGAGCTCGTGAAGAAGTCGTTCTCGAATCCCACGGGCTCCCTGGTGCGAGTCGCCGATCCGACCGAAGGACGGGCCATCGTCGCCGTGACCAAGAGCCGCATCTTCCTCGACGGCCCCTACGACGACCTCGTCCCCATCGTACTCGACCGCGCGACCTTGGCGGTCGTGCCCTTCGCGTGGGAGGCCCAGGATGACATTCGCGAGGTTCGAGAGCGCGCGGACGGCTACTTCGACATCTTCTCCGTCTATTCCGGCGAAGTCGCGAGCGCGAAGCTCGTGGCACCCGACGGCTCGATCGTTCGAACCGGGAGCGGACACGCCGCGTACGGCAACGTGAGCGCCGGCACGTGCGGGTTCTGGATCGACGGACGGCTCCTGCCGTACGCCGACGGAGAATTGCCTCGCTGAGGTCGTCCCTCGTTCACCAGCCCGCCGACGAGCCACGCCGGCGGGTTCAGAGCGCGTGGTCGAAGCCGATTCCCCACGCACTGAGCTTCTTCGGACGGGTCGCCTCGGTGCAAAGAGGCACGGTCCGATCCCCGAAGTAGAGCTTGCCGCTCTTCAACCGCATGAGGTCGTACTCGATGGGACACGTCTCGTGTGCGGGGACGAGGCCATTGCACCCCGAGGCGGTGACGTCTCGCTCTTTGCCAATCTTCCAATCGGCCGAAGGACAAGCCTTGGCGAGCCGGTCGAGGCCGGCCGAAGAGAGCGGGACGATCGCCTTTTCGTCGATGAACACACGGATCTCGGCGGCGTAGTCGACCACCTTGGAGAGGCGGTCCACCTTGGAGCTGCCTCCCATACGAAGGGTCATGAGCTCGGTCCCCGCCGTGCACTTCGAGGACGAGTAGCGGGTCCAGTCGGCGAAGACGCCGTTGGCTGCGATGCGGTAGGTGCGTAGCTGAAAGGTGCCGTCGTCCACCACCTCGCAGGCAACGCTTTTCCACGTCCCGAACGTGAGCGAGGGTTCCTTCGTGAGGTCGGCCTCGCTGCTGCCCTGATCGGAGCCGTCGTCTTCCGCGGCGGCGCTGCACCCGCCGAGGAGTCCGAAAGCGGGAAGAGCGAAGACGAACAGCGTGGTGCGAAGGTTCATGGGGCGGCTCCTCGAAGTGTACACGAGTCGGAGCAAGCTCCGCGCGGCGTCGGGCACGGGTATGACCCACGCCCGAACGGACGCCCATCGGCCAGATGGCGGACCCGATTTCCCGGCGATTCGCCGGGCCCTACCGGGCCCATCGTGCACATTCGTTCCCCCCTCTCCTCGGTGGGACGCGTCGAGCGAGGTTTCGCCCTGGCCACCCGAGCGCGACGTTGATAGCTCGGGGGGTATGAAGCGCGCTCCGCTAGGCTGCCTCGCCGTCCTCGTCGCCTCCGTATCTTGTGCCCCGGCCGTCGAGCCCCCGAGGTCGGCGAAAGCTCCTGCCACGCGCACCACGCCGAGCCCTGCGTCGAGCCCCACCCCCACCCCGAGCGCCAGCGCTGCCCCCAAGGGTCAGGGGTATAAGGGCCTCGGCACGGAGAGCATTTCGCCCGAGGTGCTCGCGAAGTTCGCTCCGACACCACTGTCCGGCACCACCAGCCGTCGCATCCAAGCCATGCTCGACGTGCGCGCCCCCGTCGCGAGCCGCGTCGCGCCGGACGGAAAGACGCTCTTCTTCAACTGGACCGTGACCGGAACGCCTCAGATTTGGCGCGTGGACGGGCCGAAACGCTTCCCGGTACAATTGACGGGTGGCGAAGACGTGACCCGCCTCGCGGAGATCACCCCCGACGGCAAGTGGCTGATCGTCACCCGAGATCGCAAGGGCGAAGAGAACCCTGGCCTCTATCTGCTCTCGCCCAACGGCGGACCGCTCGTCGAGATTCAACACGCCGCCAAAGTGCAGACGGTCTTTCAAGCGGTCACCGAGGACTCCAAGTACCTCTACTATCGCGCCAACGACCGCAAACAAGACGCGTACGCCCTCTATCGCTACGAGATTGCCTCGGGTCGCAAAGAGCTCGTGTTCGGGGAAGACGGCCTCTGGTCAATCGACGACATTCGCGCCGAGAAGGGTGACCGTAAGCTCCTTCTCTCGAAGGCCACCGGCGCGCTCACGGCCGAGTATTGGGAGCTCGACGAGCGCACGAAGAAGATTTCCCCGCTCTTCGGACAAGGCGAAAAGGAAGAATACCGAGCCGTATATTCCGCTCGGCCGGGGGAGCTCGTGGTGTCCACCCCGAAGCTCGGCAACTTCCGCCGTTTGTATCGTGTTCGCGTTCGGCTCGACGCCGAGGTCGGCTCGGGCAAGCCCCTCGATCCGGCCGCCGCCGTCGCCGTCAGCCCGGATCTTCCGCACGACGTGAACGGCTTCTCTCTCGATGCACCGAAGAAGACGCTCTACTTCACCACCAACGAAAACGGCTACACCAAAGCCCACGCGCTCGACGCGGGCACGTACGCCGAGAAGCCGTTGCCCACGGTCGCGACGGTTCCGGGCACGCCGGAAGACCACGTCACCTTCGGTGCGGCCAATTGGAGCGGACGCTTCGTGATCGTCAATGCGTCGGCCGCTCGCCACCCGACCGCATCGTTCGTGCTCGATTGGCAGACGCGCAAGCTCGAACCATGGGTGGTGGCGAGCACGCCGGAGCTCGACACGTCGACCTTCGCCGTACCTTCGCTCCAGACCTACCCCGCGAGGGACGGCACGAAGATCCCCGTTTTCGTGAGAAAACCGGCAGCTTGCGAGAAGCCCACCAAGCCTTGCCCGGTGGTCGTGCATTTCCACGGCGGACCCGAAGGCCAGAGCCTCGCCGGATTCAGCACGTACGGTCAGGTGTTCGTCGACGCCGGATTCATTTGGGTGGAGCCCAACGTGCGCGGGAGCGACGGCTACGGCAAAGCATGGCTCGCGGCGGACGACGGCCCCAAGCGCCTTGCCGTGGTCACGGACATCGAAGATGCCGCGAAGTACGCACGTACGGCCTTCGCGGTCGACGGTCAGGCCCCGAAGGTCGGGGTCATGGGCGGCAGCTACGGCGGCTATTCCACCCTGATGGCCATGACCAAGTTCGCCGGAGCGTTCGACGCCGGAGTGGCCAACGTCGGCATGTCGAACTTGGTCACCTTCCTGGAGAACACGGCTCCCTATCGGCGCGCCCTTCGAATCAGCGAGTACGGGGATCCCGAACGCGACCGCGACGCGCTCGTGCAGCTCTCGCCGATCACCTTCATCGACAAGGTCCGCGCGCCCCTTCTCCTGATCCAAGGCGCGAACGATCCGCGCGTTCCCGTGGGGGAGGCCCTTCAGATGTATCGTGCACTCGAATCGCATCGAGCCACCACGAAGATGATCGTCTTTCCGGACGAGGGCCACGGCACGCAGAAGCGCGAGAACAAGGTGCTCGAGATCGGCCACACGCTCGACTGGTTCCGCACGCACCTTGCCGAGCCCCGCTCGGGTTCGTAACGCTCATAGTCCACGATAGCGAGACGCGCCTCGTCGAGACTTCGCCGAGGTGCACGCGGTCAACGGCGATCGCGGTCGATCGTCGACCGGACATCGCGTCATTTCTACCTGGCGTGGCGGACGTTCTTCGGACTCCGTCCCGCGCCCCCTAAAGACAAGTCGCGTCCTGCCGTCGTCCCTTGCGAGGGGTACAGGACTCGTCCGCGCATTTCGGACGAGCTCACCCGTAACGGAGAGCAGGAACCGTGGCCAACCTGGATTTCGACGATCACGATCTGGACGACGACGACAACCCGGTCGAAAACACCTACCTCACCTTCGCTGTGGGCGCGGAGGAGTACGCCATCCCGGTCCTGCACGTGACCGAGATCGTACGCCTCCAGAAGGTCTTCTCGGTGCCCGACGTCGAGCGGTACGTACGAGGTGTCATCAACCTCCGCGGGAAGGTCATTCCGCTCTTGGACGTCCGTGCGCGCTTCGGCCTCGCCGAGACCCTGTACTCGGACCGAACGGTGATTGTGGTGATCGAGCTCGACGGAACCCCGACCGGTCTGCTGGTCGACGCCGTCTTCGACATCACCGAGATCCTTCCCGACACGATCGAGCCTGCCCCTGCCATCGCGTGCAGCAGCAACTTGGTCGTGGGCATGAGCAAACGAAGCGAGAAGGTCTCCTTCGTGCTCGACGTCGAACGATTGTTGGGGCGCGCCCCCGAAACCGAGGTGGCAATCACCGCCCCCCGGTACGAAGCCCACGCTCCGAAGAACTGAGAAGAGGAATCCGACGATGGTGACGAAGAAGACAAGCCGCTCGAAGTCCGTAACCAAGACGCCGAAGAAGGCCGCCTCACGCTCGGTCGCAGACGCGAAGAACGCGACGAAGCGCCCGCGCAAAGCGGCGCGCACGACCAAACGTGCGTCCAGCGTCGACATGCGCCTGCGCGACGCCATGGTCCGCTTCGAGCTCATCAACAAGGCCTCGTCGGTCGGTCTCTGGGACATGACCGTGGTCGCCGGCGACCCCGTCAATCCGAAGAACGAATTCTGGTGGTCGGATCACTTCCGAGCCCTGCTCGGCTTCCAATCGGAGGCCGACTTCCCCAACGTGCTCGAGAGCTGGTCCTCGCGCCTTCATCCTTCCGACAAGGACTGGGTGCTCGAGGCGTTCGCCAAGCACCTCACCGACCGCACCGGCCAAACACCCTACGACGTCGAGTACCAGCTCCAGTTGAAGAGCGGTGAGTACCGCTGGTTCCGCGCCACCGGCGCCACCATGCGCGATGCCGCGGGGATTCCGCTCCGCGTGGCCGGCTCGCTGAAGGACATCCACGACGAGAAGAAGACCTCCCTCTCGCTTCGTGACGCACTAACTCGCATCGAGCTGATCAACAAAGCGTCGGGCGTGGGTCTCTGGGACATGAGCGTGGTTGCCGGCGACCCCGCTCATCCGAAGAACGAGATCTGGTGGTCCGACCAGCTCCGCACGCTGCTCGGTTACCGCGACGAGACCGACTTCCCCAACCGGGTCGAGAGCTTGTCCTTGCGTTTTCATCCGAGCGAAGTGGAGAAGATCCACGCTGCCTTCAACGCCCACGTCAACGACCGGACGGGGAATACCCCCTACGACATCGAACACCAGCTCCAAATGAAGGGTGGCGAATATCGTTGGTTCCGCAGCACCGGCGCGACGGTTCGCGATGCTTCCGGCGCCCCCGTCCGTGTGGCGGGCTCGCTCAAGGACGTCCACGAAGAAAAGAGAACCTCTCTCTCGCTCGGCGATGCCATCACTCGCTTCGAGCTCATCAACAAGGCCTCCAGCATCGGGCTCTGGGACATGACCGTGGTCGCCGGCGACCCCGTCAACCCGAAGAACGAGTTCTGGTGGTCCGATCAGTTCCGCGGAATGCTCGGGTTCCGAGACGAATCCGACTTCCCCAACGTGCTGGAGAGCTGGTCCTCGCGCCTCCACGCGCGTGACAAAGATTGGGTCCTCGAGGCTTTCGCCAAGCACCTGACCGACCGCACGGGAATGACCCCGTACGACGTCGAATATCAGCTCCAGATGAAGACCGGGGAATACCGCTGGTTCCGCGCCACCGGCGCGACCATGCGTGACTCCGCCGGGGTTCCTCTCCGCGTCGCCGGAGCACTGAAGGACATCCACGACGAGAAAGAGACCTCGCTCGCGTTGGAGAAGCTCATCTCGGCCGCCGTCGACGGAGACCTCACGCAGCGCATCGACACCGGGCGCTTCGACGGCTTCATGCGCACCATCGGCGAGCACATGAACCGACTGCTCGACTCCACCGCGGACTCGTTCCGCTTCGTGAAGAGCGCGATCGACCAGGTCGGCCAGGCCTCGAGCCAGCTCCGCGCGACCAGCGGAATGATGTCCGAGTCTTCGGTGCAATTGAACGAGACGGTGGACCGTTCCTCGAACGACCTGTCACGCGCAGCGGACGGCGTGCAGGCGAACGCCGAAGGCGCGGCCATGGCCAATCAGCTCGTCACGCAGACCGCACTGGCGGCCCGCGAGGGTGAGCAGAGAATGGCCGAGATGAACGGAGCGATGAGCGCCATCGACAACTCGGCTCAGCAGATCGCACGAATCATCAAGGTCATCGACGAGATCGCCTTCCAAACCAATCTGCTCGCCCTGAACGCCGCTGTCGAAGCGGCACGCGCCGGGCGTCACGGCAAGGGATTCGCGGTCGTCGCTCAGGAAGTCCGAAGCCTCGCCGAGCGAAGCGCGAAGGCTGCCAAGGAGACGGCCGATCTCATCGCGGATTCGTCCGCGAAGGTCGGCCAGGGCGTACGGATTGCCGACGTCACCAAGAAAGCCCTCGGCGACATCGTGGGCAACGTCACCAAGGTGGTCGATCTGGCCGGCGAGATTGCGTCGGCGAGCGGGGAACAATCGCAGGCGCTGGTCTCCGTGAGCGGCTCGATGCGACAGGCCGCGAGCGTCGCTCAAGCGACGAGCCAGCAGAGCACCGAGATCGCGGCCGCAGCGGACGAGCTCAGCCGACAAATGCACGCCCTCAAGGAGCGCATGGAGAAGTACCGAATCGCCCCGCCCAAGGCGGAGTCGCCCGGAAAGGCCGTGCTTTCGCAGGAAATCATCGACCAGGTCCTCGCGCTCGTGGGCTCGAGCTACGGAAAGCAAGAAGATCGGGTGCAGGCGCCCCCTCCCTCGACGTCGTCGCCCCAACGCCGGGTCGAAAACGGCCACCCGAATGGCCATGCCAACGGTCACGCCAATGGTGCGTCGGCGCGCGCCATCCTGCCTCTGGATCGCGACGAGCGCGGCTTCAACGGGTTCTGAGAACGTCCCTTCCTTTCGAGCGAGCGAACCATGAGCGGCGAAGAATCCGAGAACCTGAGGCTCTTCCAAGCCGACGCGGCCGAAGCCTTCCGCACCATCGAGGAGTCTCTCTTGACCCTCGAGGCCGACCCGAGCAATCGACACGAGCTCGACGGTCTCTATCGCGGAATGCATACGTTGAAGGGGAATGCAGCGTACCTCGAGCTCCACTCGGTGGAGCTCGTGGCCCACGCCTGCGAAGACCTCGCGAGCCTGCCTCGCGACCGCGGGGTCCCCTTCGATGCTCGAATGGTCGATCTCATGCTCGAGGCCTTGGACAAGCTCCGGTGGGCGATAGCCTACGTGGGCGAACACAAGTGCGCGCCGCCGGACGAGGAGGTCGAGGAGATCGTGTCGCGATTGCACGCCTCGTTCACCGAGCTCGGCGGGAAGCGCGCGGAGAAGGACCCCGATCAGGAGGGGTTCACCCTCTTCGACGACGAAGAGCCGGATCAGCCGGAAAGAGCACCACTGGCGGCCGTCGCGGAGAAGAAGGCCGTCGCGGAGTCCGCGCGCGACGACAAGGTGGTCCCCATCGAGAAGAGCGAGGTCCTGCGGGTCGATGCCTCCAAGGTGTCGGCACTCATGGACCTCGCCGGGGAGCTCGGCCTCGCGTGCTCGGCCGTGACTCGCCACCCCGAGCTCGACGGGCTGGACCTCGAGGGATTCGCGGCCGCCGCGCATCGCCTCGAGATCCTCGTACGCGAGATTCAGACCGATCTCTCGTCGCTACGTCTGGTCGCCGTCTCTCCCGTCTTTCAGCGCATGCGACGGGTGGTGCGAGACGCGGCGAAGCGCTCCGGCAAGGAGGTCGACCTCGTGATCGTCGGTGAGGAGACCGAGGTCGACAAGGTCATGATCGACGCGCTCCAAGACCCGCTCGTCCACGTCCTCCGGAACGCGGTGGACCACGGCATCGAGACCCCGGAGGCGCGTGTCGCCGCGGGCAAAGGTCCGCGCGGCAAGATCGTGCTCTCGGCTTGCCATCAGGGCGGAGAGGTGAGCATCGAAGTCAAAGACGACGGCAAGGGCATCGACAAGGCGAGAGTGGTGGCTCGGGCGCGCGAGCGAGCCATCATCCCGCTGGACGCCGAGCTCACCGACGAAGAAGCCCACCAGCTCCTCTTCGTTCCGGGGTTCTCGACCAAAGAGACGGTCGACAGCCTCTCCGGACGAGGCGTCGGAATGGACGTCTTGAAGACCACGGTCGAGGGACTGCGCGGCCACGTGGCCCTGAAGAGCGTGCCCGGTCAAGGATCCCGAATCTCGCTCAACATGCCGCTGACGCTCGCGTTCGTGGAGGCCATGGTGGTGCGCGAGGGCGACCGACTCTTCGCGCTCCCCATCGAGAAAGTGTTCGAAGTGTCGAAAATCGGGCCCCTCCACTTGGTGGAGAGCTCTGCCAATCGGCAGACCCTGCTCCGCGTACGTGACCAATTCGTCCCAATCCTTCGCCTGCGAGAGTTCTGGGACGAGTCGGCCGTGCGCTCGAACGACCTGGAAGGCCACGTGGTGGTGGTCGTGCAGACCGAGCGGGGGGCCGTGGCGCTCCCCGTGGACGAGCTCATCGGGAATCAGCAAGTCATGCTGAAGCCGTTGCACGGCCCGCTGTCTCACATTCGCGCTGCCGCCGGCTGCGGGATGCTCCGGACCGGAGACGTGGCCATCGCACTCGACTGTGATCGGCTCTATGCCTGATCGGAGTGAAGCCTCGGACGATACCGTCTTCGACGCCATTCGTGAGTGGGTGACGTCTCACCTGGGCATCCGGTTCTCGCACGACCAGGCCACGGTGCTCGGTCGGCGCTTGGGTCTCGCCTTCGGCCGCGGTTCCGAAGGCAGTCGCGAAATAGCCGAACGATTGAGGCATGGGGACCCGACCGTGGTGAAGCGCGTCACCGAGGCGGCCACCACCAATCACACCTACTTCTTCCGTGAGCCGGAGACCCTCGACTACTTCGCGAACCAGGCGCTCCCAAGGATGCCGCTAGGCGAACCCCTCCGAATCTGGTCGGCAGCGGCATCGAGCGGCGAAGAGGCCTATTCGATCGCGATGGTCTCCAAGAAATGGCTGGGCTCGCTCGGCGCAGCGCGGATGCAGATCCTCGGCACGGACATCAGCGCGCGGCAAATCGAGCTTGCAGAGCAAGCAGTCTACGAGACCGACGCGCTGAGGTCGGTCCCGGACGAGTACGCCGGATTCTTCGTGCCCCAATCGAAGACGGAATCGAAGGTCGTCCCGGAGCTCACCGAGATGTGCACCTTTCGACGAATGAACCTGACGTCGTTCCCGTGGCCTTTCCAAAAAAAGTTCCACGCCGTCTTCCTCAGGAACATTCTCTACTACTTCGAGCCCATGCTCCGGCGCGTGGTGCTCGAGGAGGCGTTCGACTCGACCGAACCCGGTGGATGGCTCTTCGTCGGACTCGGGGAGTCGATGTGGGGCACGAGCTCTCGCTGGACTCCGATCGGTCACGGAATCTTCAGAAAAGGCAGTCCCCCGTGAACTTCGACAAGACCCGAGTGCTCATCGTCGACGACTCGGCACTCGTGCGCAACATGCTCCGCCGCGCCATCTCGGCCGAACCCGACATGGAGGTCGTCGCGACTGCCGCGGATCCCTACGAGGCTCGAGATGCGCTGGTCCGCCATCGACCCGACGTCATGACGCTGGACATCGAAATGCCCAAGATGGACGGGTTGACCTTCTTGAAGAAGGTCATGGCCAAGCTCCCCACGGCCACGGTGGTGGTCAGCTCGCTCACCAAACGCGGCTCGGCCTTGGCGCTCGAGGCCATGCAGGCCGGAGCCGTGGACGTCGTGCCGAAGCCGTCCACGGACGTCGCGGTGGCCCTCGCGAGCTCCATGCAGGAGCTCGTGGAGCGCATTCGCGTCGCGGCGAGATGCACGCCCGTGCTCAAGCCGGAGGCCGACGAACGCCCTTCGGAGATACCGAGCCCTCTCGCCATGACCACGGACGGAGTCATCGGGCTCGGGGCATCGACCGGTGGGGTCGCCGCGCTCTCCCGCATTTTGCCGATGTTCCCCGCGGCGTCGCCCGGGGTCGTGGTGGTTCAGCACATGCCACGCGGCTTCACGGAGGGGTTCGCGACTCGACTCGACGAGGTCTGCCCCATGCGTGTGTCCGAGGCGCAGCACGGCCAGCGCATCCTCCGCGGTCACATCCTGATAGCCCCGGGAGGATCGAGGCACCTCAGTGTGCGCCGCGTGGGCGGCGAGTACCGAGTGTCATTGGTCGAAGGGGACCCGGTCTCCGGGCACACGCCATCCGTCGACGTCTTCTTCCGCTCGCTCGCGCAATGTGCGGGCCCGAACGCCGCCGCCTGCATCATGACGGGAATGGGACGCGACGGAGCGTTCGGGCTCAAGGCTCTTCGTGAGAGAGGTGGCCATACGTTCGCACAGGATCAAGAGTCGTCGGCCGTCTGGGGTATGCCGAGCTCGGCCATCGCGGAGGGTGCGGCACTCGACGTCGTCGAGCTCCAGGAGATTCCCAGGACGCTCGTCCATGCCCTCGCCAAGGCACGAACCGACCGTCCTCCACTCTCGTAGGCGCGGCAGGCACGAAGGAAAAAGGGCCGCCGTAGCAGCCCTCCTCCGACAATCGACGAGCGAGTGCGACTCTTCAGGACTTGCCGCCACCGAGGAACTTCTCGGGGTTCTCCTTGAACTTGGCGTCGCAACCGCCGCAGCAGAAATAGTAGGTCTTTCCCTTGTAGTCGACCTTGGGAGAGCTCGCCGTGACGGTGAACTCTTCTTTGGAAACGGGGCAGAGGGTCTTGTCGCCGACGGTCGCTTCGCCGGGCTGCTTGACTGCCGCGTCGGCCCCCGGGGCGGTGGCGCCGGGCACGCCGGGGGTCGCGGGAACCGAAGGGGCTCCGCCACAGGCGACGGCCACGAGGGAGAGAGCGGAAGCCACGAAGAGCGCACGGAACATGTTCACGGGATCACCATCGAGTGAGGGGTTCTCGCGATCCATAGCAGCACGACGAACGCATCGCGAGCGCGGGCATTCCGACTTCGTGCAGTATGCAGGTTCGCGCAAACGATGCGCGCCCGGCGAATCGGTCGGGTCAGAGCGCGTGTCCCTTGAACTGACTCGTGTAGAGGCGGTGATAAGCCCCCTTCGATTCGAGCAGCTCGTCGTGCGTCCCCCGCTCCACGATCCGACCGCCGTCGATGACGAGCACCTGGTCGGCATCGCGGATGGTGCTGAGCCTATGCGCGATCACGAAGCTTGTCCGGCCCTTCATCAGGCGCAACAGCGACTTCTGGATTCGCGCCTCGGTCCGAGTATCCACACTGCTGGTCGCTTCGTCCAGGACCAAGACCTTCGGCTCCGCGAGTAGCGTGCGCGCGATCGAGAGGAGCTGCCTCTGCCCCTGGCTCAGATTGCCGGCCCGCTCGGAGAGCAACGTGTCGTAACCGTCCGGGAGCTGCTTCACGAAGTGGTCGGCGTCTGCAAGTCGCGCCGCCGCGTAGACTTCTTCGTCGGTCGCATCGAGCCGTCCGTAGCGGATGTTCTCTCGCACCGTATTGCCGAACAAGTAGGTATCCTGCAGCACGAGCCCCAGCATGCGACGTAGCGTGGACTTCGGCAGCTCGCGGATGTCGACTCCGTCGATACGAATGGCGCCCGAGTCCACCTCGTAGAAGCGAGTGAGCAAGTTCAAGATGGTGGTCTTGCCCGCGCCGGTCGGCCCCACGAGGGCGATGGTCTGACCGGGCTTCGCGTCGAGAGAGACGTCGTCCAGGATTCTCTTGCCGGGCACGTACGAGAACGAGACATGGTCGAACACCACGCCTCGCTCGCCGTCCGGAGGAAGCTCGCGTGTTCCACCGTCGAGCTCGGGCGACACGTCGAGGATCTCGAAGACCCGCTCCGCACCGGCGATGGCCGCCTGCAGGGTATTGTAGAGATTGGAGAGTTGGCGAAGGGGCCCGACGAACGCCTGCCCGTAGGTGATGAACGTGGCAATCACCCCCACGCTCACGAGCCCCAGTAGCGCCAAATACCCGCCGAGCCCGGCCAGCACGATGACGAAGAGGTTGCCCAGGACCGACGTGAGCGGCATGAGCAAGAGAGCGTACGTGTTGGCGTAGACGCTGGCCCGGTAGACCCTATGGTTCTCGACGCGGAACGACTCGACGACATCACGGTTCCGGCGAAAGAGGCTCACGGTCTTCTGGCCGGAGATCGACTCTTCCATCACGCCGTTCAAGCGGCCCATCGAGGCCTGCACGTCCTTGAATCCCTTGCGCGTGAAGACGGCGACGAAACGTGTGAAGCCGAGCATGATCGGAACGACCAACAGCGAGGCCAGAGCGAGCCACCGGTCGAGCACGAACATCGCAACCAGGATGCCGAGCATCGAGAGCACGCTGGCGATCAGGGCGGTCACGTTCTGCGCCACAGCCTCGCCTATCGCGTCCACGTCGCTCGTGAGGCGGCTCATCACGTCGCCCGAGGAGCGCAGCTCGAAGAACGACATGGGCACCACCTGGAGACGCGCGAACAAATCTCGGCGCAGACGAGAGAGCGCGCGCTGCGAGACACCGGCCATGATCCAATTGCAGGCGATTTGAATGGCATTGCCGCTCACGAAGGCGACGACCATCGCCGCGGCGATCCCGACGAGGCCCGAGACGTCGCCCTTCGAGATGTACCGATCGATGGCCACGCCGACCAGGTACGGCCCGACGAGCCCGAGCATGGTGTAGACCACCACGAGCACCCCCACGAGCACGAGCCTCGTGCGAGCTTCCGCGAAGTAGCCACCGAGCCGGACGAGCACGCCGCGAGGATCTTTGGCTCGGGCGAGTCCGAGCGTTCCCGGGCCTCCGGGCCGCATGCCTCCCGGGAGCACGGCCGCCGACGCGGTACGTGTCGGCTCCGCACTCACGAGCGCGCCCGTCGGCCCGAGGGAACGCCATCCTCGACGAGACCTTTGCCAAGCTGCGAGTCGTAGATTTCCCTGTAGATCTGCGACGACGCGAGCAACTCGCGGTGGGTGCCAGACGCTACGATCCGCCCGCGCTCGAGGACCACGATGGTGTCCGCGTCGAGCACCGTGCTGATGCGCTGTGCGACGACCAGGGTCGTTCTACCCTCGCGGGTCTCGGCGAGCGCAGATTGGATCTTGGTCTCGGTCTCCACGTCCACGGCGCTCGTCGCATCGTCGAGCACGAGGATCTCGGGATTGGTCACGAGTGCCCTGGCAATGGCCAAGCGTTGCTTCTGACCACCGGAAAAATTGCCACCGCGCTGCTCGACGCGAGAGTCGTATCCCTGCGGGAGGGCGGACACGAAGTCGTGAGCCTGGGCGGCCCGCGCGGCTCGCTCCACCTCCTCGTGCGTCGCGTCGGGCCGGCCGTAGCGAATGTTGTCCCTCACGGTGCCGGAGAAGAGGACCGTTTCCTGGGGGACGAAGCCCACTCGCGCGACGAGCGAGTCCTGGCGAAGGGTGCGCACGTCGTCGCCGAAGGCCGAAAGCGTGCCTGCCGTGACGTCGTAAAAGCGAGGGATCAGCGAGACCAGGGTCGACTTGCCTGCGCCGGTCGAGCCCAAAATGGCGAGCGTCTTCCCCGGCTCCGCGCGGAGCACGATGTCCGAGAGGATCGCCTCTGCGCGGTCCTCGCCATACGAGAATCCGACGTGGTCGAAGCGCACCTCGGCCACGGCCCCTTGCGCTACCGCGTGGGCGTCCGGCGCGTCGACCACGTCCGGATGCGAGTCCAAAATGTCCTGGAGGCGTCCGAGTGACGCGAAACCCGAGGCCCATACGTTGGAGAGCAACGTCATCATCACGAGCGGCGTCATGGTGGTGAAGAGGTAGTTGGTCACCGCCACCACTTGTCCGACCGAAAGCCGCCCCTCGATCGATTGCACGCCGCCGCGCCAAATCACCAAGACCACTCCGAGATTGATGCAGAGCGTGAGCAGCGGCGCCATGGAGGAGGCGAGCTTGGTCACCCGAATCGACTCGGCGGTCATGGCATCGTTGGCCACGGCGAATCGACCATTTTCATGGTCCGCCCGCACCAGCGCTTTGACCAACCGTGCGCCCGCTACGTTCTCCTGGAGGATGCCATTGACGGCGTCGAGACGCAGCTGGACCTTACGAAAGAGTGGCTCCATCCGGAGCACGAAGACCACGATGAGCGCAGCGGTCACGAGCAAGAGCGGCGCCAGGGTCAGCGCGAGCTCTCGGCTCGTCGAGACCATCAACACGAGGCTCCCCACCATGAGCAATGGCGCCCGCGTGCCAATCCGGAGGGAGATCTGCGTGAGCGCCTTCACCGCGGCGACGTCGCTCGTGAGCCGCACGAGCAGCTGCCCGGTCTTCCGCCTGTCGAGGTTCCCGTACGAGTACGACTGAATCTTCACGAAGAGCGCTTCGCGAAGGTCTCTCGCGACCCCCTCGCCCACCCGGACCGAGAAGACGTTGTTGGCGATGGCAACCACCGTGCTCACGGCCGAGATCCCCAACATGTACAGCGACGTCCGGACGACGAGCCCACGATCCTGCTTCGCAATCCCCTGGTCGATGATGCGCTGCACGAGACGCGGAAGCGCGAGATCCATGACCACGAGCGCCGCGAGCATGATCAACGCGAGGACGGCGAGCCGGCCATAGGGCTTCACGAAGCCGAGGAGTCGCCGAAGATTCCGCATGCCCGGCCTACCCTAGTCGCATGCCCACCGCGACGGCACTGCACATCCGTCACCACCTGTTCGCGGCGCCTGCGCGGACGGGTGTGGCCCCTCGAGGAAAGGGTCCCCGACCGCGGACGGACACATGTGCGCAAGATCCGGAATTTCACCCGAAGCGGCTGGCCCGATTCTCGTACACTCCGAGGTGAATGACGACGTCGCGAACCAAGCTGACGGCACCGTTCCGTGAGCTCTTCGAGCTGTCGCCGGACGCGATATTCGTTTTCGTGGCTGGAATCGTCGTGCAGGCCAACCCCGCCGCGGTTCATCTCTTGCGTGCTCAGCAAGAGTCGGACTTGGTCGGCTTGACCTCTCGCGAGGTGATCGCCGCCGACGACATCCCGCAGGTCGCCGACCGCGCCGCGGTCCTGATGAGCGGAGCTTCGAGGAGCACGCGGGCCGAGGAGCGATACATTCGCCGGGACGGCACCCTCGTCGACGTCGAGGTGACGGCCGCTCGCGCCCCCTTCTTCGACGGCAAGGCCTTCGTGGTGATCGCACGCGACATCACCGACCGAAAGGAATCCGAGGCACGACTTCGACGGGAACGCGAGGCCGCAGCGAAGACGGCAGCAGCCGAAGAGCGCGAGGGCTGGCTTCGAGAGATCATCGACTTGCTCCCGCTGCTCGTTTACGTGACCGACCTTTCCGGCAAGTTCGTCTTGGTCAACAAGAAGGCCACCGAGTTCTTCGGGCTCCCGGCCGCGGACATTTTGGGCAGAGCCGCGAGCGAGCTCGGCTTCCCGGAACAACGAGAAATCGTCGCCGCCCAAAACCAAGAGCTCTTGCGAGGCGCGAGCCCCCTACGGTTACCGGAAACCACCGTGCTCGATCCGCGCGGGCAAAAGCGGACATTCGAGGGGGTCAAGCTGCTCCTTCGTCGAGGCGACGGTGACCCTGTCGTCTTGGGAGCGTTCACCGAGCTCACCGAGCAGCGCGAGCTCCAAGAGCGCCTCCTTCATGCCCAGAAGATGGAGAGCGTGGGCCGACTCGCCGGTGGCGTGGCGCACGACTTCAACAACCTGCTCTCGATCATCCTGGAGAGCACCGATCACCTGCGCGGAGAGACCGCCGACCCCGAAGGCGATCTCGAGCGCATCCACGAGGCCTCGACCCGCGCGGCGGCTCTCACGCGTCAGCTCTTGACCTTCGCGCACCGCGCCCCTTCCCGCCCACGGCCCACGTCGATCGACGCGCTCGTGTCGAACATGGCGCGGCTCCTGATGCGTGTGCTCGGAGAAGACATCGCCCTCGAAGTCGATCTCCGCGCGGGCAGTGCCCACGCCCACGTGGACGAGAATCAACTCGAGCTCGTGCTCATGAACGTCGCCGTCAACGCCCGAGACGCGATGCCCGGCGGAGGACGTCTTCGCATCTCGACGTCGGTTCGAAACGAGTGCCTCAGGCCGAGCGCTGAGCCCGTCGAGGCGATCGTGCTCGAGGTACGCGACACCGGCGTGGGCATGGACGAGGCCACACGAAAACGCGTCTTCGAGCCCTTCTTCACCACCAAAGGGCTGGGAGTGGGCACGGGACTCGGCCTCTCGACGAGCTACGGGATCGTGGAACAACTCGGCGGACGCATCGAAGTCGCGAGCGAGGTCGGCAAGGGGACATGCGTCTCGGTGGCCTTGCCCACGGCGCGGCACGAGGGGGCGTCGAAGTCCGAGCGCCCTCCCCCTTCCGCGATGCAGGCCCCCACGGAGACCGTGCTCTTGCTCGAGGACGAGCCGGCCGTGCGCACCGCCATCTCCCGCATGTTGCGCTCGCTCGGGTACAACGTGCTCGAAGCCGCCTTGCCGAGCGAAGGCATCGGCATCGCGCGAGACTTCCAGGAGCCTATCCACGCTCTCGTGACCGACGTGGTCATGCCCGAAATGAACGGAGTGGAGGCCGCGGACGCGGTGCGCGCCTTCCGACACGACATCGCCGTGCTGTTCGTCTCCGGGTATGCCGCGGACGTTCTTCCGCGCGGACCAGGGGCCGACGAACTGTCCCTCCTCGCGAAGCCCTTCACGAAAGCGGCGCTCGCCAAGGCCCTGCGCGAGACGCTCGCGCGTCGTCCGACCACCGATTCCCCCATCGCCCGAGATTGATTGCGCCGCGCCATCTTCGCTTCGTATCTTCATTCGTTCGACCAATCGCCGTTGTCCTCTCACCCGAGCCCAACCCCATCGAGGTCTTCATGCAATTGCGTTCGTCGTCCCTGCTCGTACTAACCGTCGTCTTCGCATCCCTGGGCTGTGCGGTGGAATCAGCCCCCACGAGCGAAGGTGCCGAACCTGCCGTCGCGGAGACGAGCCAAGCGCTGAAGAAAGACGCCCTCGACGTCTCGTTCCAGGACTGTTCGGAGGTGGCGAGCATCACCACCATCTCGGTCGCCAACGCTCGCACGGTGGTGCCCACGTCGTTCACCTTGGCCGGTGACGCCAGCGGCGCGCCGTTCGTCGTGCGCATCGCCAAGTGCAACGCCGTCCGCATCGACGGCGGCGCCCCCGAAGCAGGCACGGTCGCCCAACTGGGCATCTCGGTGGTGTCGCCGGACGGAACCGGGGACATCAACAACTACACCGCGTTCTACTACACGACGAGCTCGCGCCTCGCGAAGGAGCTCAAGAAGCGCGGCGTCCCGGCCGAGCACGTCCCCAATCTCACCTACGCCATCTCGGGCAGCGGTACCTCGAAGACGCTCTCGATCGACGTCCCGGTCGACTGCCACGACTCGTTCCACGTGGGCGCCCCCATCGTGGAGCCGGGCACCTTCGCCATTCCCTTCACCGCCAATTGGTGGGTACAGAAAGGGAACAAGCGCACCAAGATGAGCACGCCGATTCCCTCCATTCGCTTCGGTGGCGCCACGGCCACGCTCGATGCGTCGCACTTTGCGGACCTTCGGACCTTGCTCGGCCGGAGCACCACGACCTTCACGCTGCTCGACTCGTTCAATCGCTTCGCGAGCGCCCCCATGACCGTGACGGTGGATTGAAGGGTCCGACCTTCTCCTACCCGGATTGTGGCATGCCCCCCGTTCGTCCTGGACGGGGGGCTTCTTGCCGGTACGCTCGTCGATTGGAGGAGCGCATGCGGCGAGCCATGGTGATCGGAGTCACGTTGTCGGCCTTGAGCGTCGTCGTGGGACCTCGGGCGAACGCCGCGCCCACTCCCTCGGACCCGTCGGGCGCCGAGTCGCCCTCGGAGGCCGAGAAGCGTGGCTGCTGCTCCCACCACCACGGGGTCTGCGGCTGCAGCGACGGTCACATGACCATGTGCTGCGACGGCACCACCAGCCCGACTTGCGGCTGCTGAGCTCGAGCAAGCACCTCGCTCAGCGAAGCGCTGCCAGCGCCGCCTTCGCCTTGGCGATCGAGGGTCCACCAATCGGCTTGAGCTCGGGCGCGAAGATGGCCACGCGCAGCTCTTCGAGCTCCCAGCGCACGGCGCGCGCCGCCTCGATGTCTCGGTAGGTCGAGGCCTTGGCGAGGAATGCCGCCCATAGGGGCGCGAACGGCTCGAGCTTGGTCGCGTCCTTGCGTGGGTCGGTCACTGCTCGTCCGAGGCGAGCCTGCATGGCCTTCAAGTACCGCGGGAGCTGCGCGAGTCGCGTGAGGGTCATGCCCGAGATCCACCCGGGGTAAATCATGCGGGCGAGCTGTCCGCGCATCTCGGCGATGGCCACCGTGCCGCTCGGGTGTTTGGCCGCCGTTCGCAGGGCTTTTTGCGTGCGATCGAGCTCGGCGGCGAGCGCGGACACGGCGTCGGCCCATTGGCGGAAACACGCGTCGACCTTACGCAAGCCCTCGGCGACCAACGTGTCGAAGCTCTTCGCGTCCCGAGGCACGGGACGAGTCTCCAGCTCGAAGGCGTGATCGACGATTCGCTCGAGCAGCTGGATTCGAAACGTTTCGGTCTCGACCCGCGTGAGCGGCGCACCGCTCTCGTTGGGCAAGGCTTGAGGCAATCGCGGCGCAATCGCCGAAAGCGTGGACCTCGCCACGAGCAGCACGAGCCTACGCAGGCCCGCGCGCGTCTCGACCTCGGCCGCGGCCCGCGACTCGCGCAGCACGAGCTCGACCGAAGCGCCCTTGTCTACCAAGGCCGGGTAGCTGCGGAGCTCGGTCCCGGCCACCGTGCGCGTGACCACCTCGGGCAGATCGCCGAAGTCCCACTTCACGAGGCCCGTTCGCTCGAGCCCACGAGCAGGGGCCTGTGCCTTCCACACCTCTTTGGCGCGCTGACCGAAGCGCTCGAACAGATCGTCCAGATCTTTGCTCGCCGCGAGGGTCTTTCCCTGCGCATCCACGATACGGACCGTGTTGCGTAGATAGCTCGCCACGAGGTCGGGGCGGAAGGAGCCCTCGGGAATGTGGTAGCCGGTGAGGTCTTCGATTTCCCGCGTGAGCACCGGGATCATCGAGCCCTCGAAGGGCGTGGTCCTTCGGGCCAACGTGCGAGCGAGCTCGGGAATCGAGCCTATTTCGCGCTTCACCGCGCGCGGTAGCTCGTAAAGCATCGCGGCGATCTTCTCTTCGTGGCGTCCGGGGATGCTCCACGAAAGCTCGCCCGTCGAGAGCTGCGGCAAGAGCACGAGCGGCACGGTCAGCGTGATGCCGTCGTCGTCCGCCGAGGGATCGAACACGTACTTCACGGGCACGGTGGCACCGTGCAAAACGACCGAGTCCGGGTAGTCCCGCTCGTCGATGGCACGCTCCCCCACCAGCACGTCCTCGATCTTCAAGAGAAGAAGCCCGGGCTCGTTCGGCTCGGCCTTCTCGCGCCAGGTCTCGAACGACTTTCCGTCCACCACGTGCTCGGGCACCCGCTTGTCGAAGAAGGAAAGCAGCGCGTCGTCGTCGGCGAGCATGTCGCTCTTGCGAGCCTTGTCCCGCAGGGTGGCCACTTCACCCAGGAGCGCCTGGTTCTTCGCGAAAAACGCGCCTTTCGTGACGTACTCCCCGCGTACGAGCGCATGGTCCAAGAACATCAATCGCGCCTTCTCGGGGGCGATAGGTGCATAGTCCACACTCCTGTCGCGAAACACCGGAAGGCCGAAGAGCGTCGCGTGCTCCTTCACTTTGGCGCGCGCGGTCTTCTCGGACCAATGCGGCTCGGCGTACGAGCGCTTCAAGAGGTGCGACCCGGCAGTGAGCAACCACTCGGGCTCGATCTTGGCCGCGGTGCGCGCGAAGAGCTGGGACGTCTCGACCAGTTCGAAAGCCATCACCCACGCGGGCGTCTTCTTCGCGAGAGACGAGGACGGGTGCAGCACGAAGCGGGTCTGCTTCGCGCCGACGTACACCCGCTGCTCCGGGTTCCACTGCCCGACCTTGGACAAAAGCCCCGTGAGCAGCGCGAGGTGGAGCTTGTCGGGCGAAGCGTCTGCCTTCGGCTTTTCGGGCTCGGGCTTGGCCGGCGCCACGGGTGCGGTTTCTGCCGCCGAACCACGACGCCCTTTTCCACGGGCCTCACGGTCGAGGTCGGCCACCACCTCTTCGAGCTGGCGATGCACCTCGAACCACTCGCGCACGCGAATGTAGGACAAAAAGCTGTCTTTGCAGGTTCGACGGAGCTGGCCGCGTCCCTTCTTCTCCGCTTCGCGAGCGAAGTCGAAGAGGCGCACCAAGCCCACGAAGTCCGAACGTTCGTCGCGGAAGCGTCTGTGGAGATCGTCGGCCTTTTGCTGGTGCTCGCGCGGACGCTCACGCGGGTCTTGCACGCTCAGCGCGGAGGCCACCACGAGCACTTCACGTAGGCAGTCGTGCTCGATGCCGGCCAAGATCATACGCCCGATGCGCGGGTCGACCGGGAAGCGCGCGAGGCGCTCACCGAGCGGCAAGAGCTCGCGAGAAGGTCCGAGCGCGCCGAGCTCTTCGAGCACGCGGTAGCCCTCGGTGACGGCGCGCGGCGAGGGCGGATCCAAGAACGGAAAGTCGTCCACGTCGCCGAGGCCGAGCGCCTTCATGCGCAAGATCACGCCGGCAAGTCCGGTGCGCTTGATCTCCGGATCGGTGTACGCCGGACGGGATTTGTAGCTCTGCTCGTCGTAGAGACGGATGCAGATGCCCTCGCGGACACGGCCGCAGCGTCCTTTGCGTTGTTCGGCGCTCGCCTGGGAAATCCCCTCGATTTGCAGGCGCGTCGTGCCCGACCGCGCGTCGTACCGAGAGAGGCGGGCGAGACCTGCGTCCACCACGTAGACGATGCCCGGAAGCGTGAGCGAAGTCTCGGCCACGTTGGTCGCCAAGATCACGCGACGCTCGGGGAGCGTGGAGAATACACGCGACTGCTCGCCCCCCGCGAGGCGCGCGTAGAGCGGCAAGATCACCGTGTGGCGCAGGTTCCGACCCAGAAGCTCACGCTCGGTCTCGCGGATCTCGCGCTCGCCGGGCAAGAACACCAAGATGTCGCCACGAGGGTCGAGCGAGGTCACGTTCGCCACGGCGTCGGCCACCGCCTCGGCGAGGTCGGCCTCGTCGCGCGGGGGCTCGTAGAGCACCTCGACCGGGAAGGTGCGCCCTTCCACTTCGATCACGGGCGCGCCCGCGAACATGGCCGAGAAGCGCTCGGTCTCGAGAGTGGCCGAGCTGATGATCACCTTCAGATCGGGCCGCTGCGGCAGAATGCGCAGGAGGTACCCGAGCAAAAAATCGATGGTCAGGCTGCGCTCGTGGGCCTCGTCGACGATGAGCGTGTCGTACTCGCGAAGCAGCGGATCACCCGCGATTTCCGCCAGCAAGATGCCGTCGGTCATCAGCTTCACGTACGTGGCGGGCGAGGTGCGATCGTCGAAGCGGACCTTGTAGCCGACGTCGGCGCCGAGGGTGGTCTTGAGCTCTTCGGCGATGCGCGCGGCCACGCTGCTCGCGGCGATTCGTCGTGGCTGGGTGATGCCGATGCGCTTCTCGAGGCCGCGCCCCATGGCGAGGGCGATCTTGGGAAGCTGCGTGGTTTTGCCGGAGCCGGTGGCGCCCGCGACGATGACCACGGGGTGCGCGTCGATCGCCTTGGCGATGTCGACCACGCGCGCCGAGATGGGCAGGCCGGGCGGGAACTCGATGCGCGACGGCGCTTCGGGAGGCGTCTCGGGAGAATCGGAAGGAAGCACGTCGTCGTTCATGGCGGTCGCCGCGAGGGCGCTGGGAAGTCGTGGTGCGGGCGGAGCGCACGAGCGCTCGGACGCTTGCCCTACACGCCCTCGAAAGAGACGGGCCGGAATAGCCCTCTCTCCACGCAGAAGCAACGCTCGTGCGCCCGCCGCGAACGAACGCACCGCGCGTAGGCTGCACGCATCTCGAAACAACGGCCGCAAAAAAGTGGGCGCGTGCAAGCCGCGAGAGGGTCAGCGCAGCGTGGCCGCGTCCCTCGAGATGGTGCGGATCTCGCTCTCGCGTCCGTCTTTGTAGCGGAGCTTCACGCGCACCTGCCGCGCCGTGGCCGGGAGCCTCACGTAGATCTCGTCGGTCGCGTCGATGCCCAGCTTCAGGCTCGGTGTAAACTGCACCGAGCGAT
Source organism: Polyangiaceae bacterium (assembly GCA_965225775.1). Taxonomy (GTDB): domain Bacteria; phylum Myxococcota_A; class Polyangia; order Polyangiales; family Polyangiaceae; genus JAAFHV01. The sequence goes on from OZ245328.1 coordinate 5,276,533, forward strand.
CCAAGGGGCCGTCGTCGAGCCCCCAGGTGATGGACGTGAGCGCGTATTTGTAGGCGAGCAAGGTCGAAAAATAGAGCAGCGGAGCTTCGTCCTTCGAGAAGGCGACCCACGACGAAGCCGGCAGCCCGGTGAGCACGTTGCGCACGAAGTCGACGTCGGTGGTCTCGGCCTGGAAGGAGACCGTGGCCTTACGAGGAATGCCGAAGGCCCGGTAGTGCACGAGGAAGCTCGTGGGCCCGCTGCGCGAGACCTCGTCGTCGGGGACGATCAACGTCGTGACCCGCGAAGCTTGGTTCGGCTGGGGCAGGTAGTTGGTCATCACGAGGGCCTCTTTGGGGCGCCCCGAGGCGTCGAACCAATGCACGTCGTTCACGTCGGTGCCGAAACGCACGGTGACCATATGGCCGGAGCTCGATCGCATCACGGTCTGCCCGGCCACGCTCCCCAGGTAGAACACGGCGAGCCCGGCACCGGCGAGCGCCAGCAGCACACCGCCCACGATTCCTACTTTGGCACGCTTCGAAAGCGGCTTCTTTTGCTGGGGATCGAGCTCGCGAACACGCTCTTCGAGGCGCGCGAGACGTTCGAGGGCGGCGACCTGTTCGTCTCGGTACATGGAGCTCACGGTCGAGGCGAGACGAGCCGCCCAGAGGGTTGATTCACGGCCATCAGCACGACTTGTGGCCTCGCGAAGGAAAGATCTTGCCCGGGTTCAGGAGGCGCTTGGGATCGAACACGCCCTTCACGTCTTCCTGGAGGCGAATCAGCTCCGCGGATTGTTCGAGCGGCATGTACGCCATCTTGGAAATGCCGATGCCGTGCTCGCCGGAGAGCGTGCCCCCGAGCTCGACCGTGGCGCGCATGAGCGCGTCGAGCGCAAGGTCCACGGCCGGGCGTTCGGCGGGGTCGTTCCAGAGGAAATTCACGTGCAAATTGCCGTCGCCGGCGTGCCCGTAGGTGAGGTGGCGCACGCCGTATCGCTCGCCGATGAGCCGCGTCCGGTCGAGCAACTCGACCATCTTGCTGCGCGGCACCACCACGTCTTCGGAGATCTTGTGTTTGGCCATCTTGCGGGTGGCCGGAGAGAGCGCTCGCCTCGCCTCCCACAAGCGGTCACGTGCGGCCGCGTCCTGCGCGACCTGCACCTCGATCACGCCCTTTGCCGCCGAGAGCGACTCCCCGGCCAGCTCGAAGGCTTCTTCCGCCGCTTTGGGAGCTCCGTCCACCTCGCACAAGAGCAGCGCCCCGGCGCGTGCATCGATGGGCGCGCCGCTCGCGCGGAGGGCAATCAAGGTCTCGCGATCCATGAGCTCGAGGCAGCGCGGCACATGCCCCTGCGCCACCAAGTGCGACACGGCGCGCGCGGCGTCGAGCGAGTCCTCGAAGAGCGCGAGCAGCGTGTGCACCGCGCTCGGCTTTCGCACGAGGCGCAGCGTGATCTCCGTGAACACCGCAAGCGTGCCTTCACTGCCCACGAGCAGCGCGGTCATGTCGTACCCGGTCACGCCTTTCACCGTGCGTTTTCCGGGGCGCAGTACGGTTCCACCCATGAGGCAAGCCTCGAGGCCGAGCACGTACTCGCGCGTGGTGCCGTACTTGAAAGCGCGCGGCCCGCCCGCATTTTCCGCGACATTTCCGCCGATGCAGCAGCTCTTCCAGGAGTTCGGATCGGGCGGATAGAAGAGCCCCTCGGCCTCGCACGCGGCGTGAAGATCTCCGGTGACGAGCCCCGGCTCCACCACGGCCACAAGATCGTCGCACTCGATGTCCTTCACGGACTTCATGCCGTGCGTGGCGAGCACGATGCCGCCAGCCACCGGCACCGCGCCTCCCGACCGACCGGTTCCCCCCGCACGAGGCGTGACGGGCACGCCATGCTCGTGCGCGATTTCCAAGGTGATTCTCACGTCGTCGCGCGAGCGCGCGTGCACCACGGCATGCGGCACGCGCCCCGTGGCCTCGCTCTCGTCGCGGGCGTAGGGCTCGCACCCGTCACGCGAGGTGTCCACCTTGGACGGCCCGAGGCGCGCCTCCAGTGCGGATCGCGCCGCATCGACGGCCGTGGACGAGGGGAGCGGAACTTCCGGAAGCTCGAGGAGCACGAACGGCATGGTAGCGCTTCCCGAGCGCGCAGACGCAAACCGCTCACGCGGAGGGCTCGGCGCCCGCCTTTTGCGATGCGGCCGTCGACGGCTTGCGTCGCGGCGCCCGGTCGGGCATCTAACGGAGCGTGATTTCCTTCGTCCGCTTCACCGGCACCGACTCGTACCTCACCAACGAAGCCCTCGAGACCGCGGTCAACTGCGCGCTCGCGCTCGAGCGCCCCTTGCTCGTCAAGGGCGAGCCCGGCACCGGGAAGACCCTGCTCGCAGAAGCGGTCGCCCAGAGCCTCGGCCTGCCGCTCATCCATTGGCCGGTGAAGTCGACCACGCGTGCGCAAGACGGACTCTACGTCTACGACACCGTGCAACGCCTGTACGATGCACGCTTCGGCGACGGCGACGTGAAGGACATCCGTCGCTACATCAAGAAGGGCCCGCTCGGGCAGGCCTTCTCGGCGCCTTCACGCGTGGTGCTGCTCATCGACGAGGTCGACAAAGCCGACCTCGAGTTCCCCAACGACTTGCTCCACGAGCTCGACCGCATGCGCTTCGTGGTGGGCGAGACCGGCGACGAAATCGTGGCCAAAGAGCGCCCCGTGGTCATCATCTCGTCCAACAACGAGAAGGAGCTGCCGGACGCGTTTTTGCGCCGCTGCGTGTTCCACTTCATCGACTTCCCCGATCAGGAGCTCATGAAGCGCATCGTCAAGGTGCACCACCCGGACGTGGACCGCGAGCTCGTCGACCAAGCGGTGGTCACGTTTTACCAGCTCCGCGATTTGCCACGCATCCGTAAGCGCCCCACCACGAGCGAGCTGGTCGATTGGATCACCGTCTTGCGCAAGAGTGGAGTCGGCCGCGAGCGCTTGGTGAAAGAGCTGCCGTTCCTGGGCGTGCTCCTCAAGAAGGAGCAAGACGTCGAGCTCCTCAACGCCGCGAAAAAGAGCGGCCTCTTCCGTTCGTAGTCTCGGCCTCTCGCGAAGCCCCTCGTTTCCCGACCCGCGCGAACGCGAAATATTCGCGCCTCTCGCCTTCGGTTTTTCCCGCGCTTGACCCTCGCGTGGGAAGGTGGTGCGCTGAAGACTTGCGGGATTTTCGCGAGCGAGCCAAGTCGTGCTTTCGGTCCACAGGTGGCCTGAAGAACGCCGAGGGCGGCTCGTCGAAGCTTGGAGAGGGAAGACGATGAAGCCTGATTCGTGCGCAAGGGGTTCGGGGTTCGGGGCGTTCGGTCGAGCAGCTTCGGTGCTGGTTCCGCTCGTTCTCGTAGCGAGTGCGTCGGCCGCGTGCGGGGATGCGAAGCCTCCCAGCAACTCGCAGTACGCCGAGTATCAATGTCCGGCGCCGATCGGCGTCATCGTGCGCGACGACTGCTCGCACGCCACGCTCAAGTTCGACGGCGTGACCGCGAGCGGTGGACTGCAGGCGGGCCCGGTCGGCATCCAAGCCAACTACCGCGACAGCGTCTTGCGTGAGGCCGACACGGTGGTGACCGTGCTCAAAGACCAGCGCGAGAGTCTCTGCAACAACTACAACACCTGCAAGCTGACTCGCGAAGACTACATCCGCGAGCAGCGCCGCATCGACACGGCGTTCACCGCGCTACTCGGCATCAAAGCGGGCGTGGTCAACATGGACGCGGCGAGCGCGCAGCTCGTCATGCAGCAGATCCGCGACATCCGCAGCGGCAAGATGGACGCGGCCGAGGCCGAAGCTTCGGCCCACGCCGGCAAGCCCGCCACCGTGCAGCCTCCTGCGGCCGACCACACGCCTCCCCGCCCGCCGTCCACCGATCCGCCGGCCGGCACCGCGGCCGCTCCCGCCCCCGAATGGCGCCCTGGAAAGTACATGCTCCAGGCCGTAGCCGGCGTGGCCGACACCGCAGGCAAGCTCGCGAAGAACTCGGCCTGGGGCTACGACGTCAACAACACGGCCATCATGGGCGCGTACGTGAAGACCGGCTCGCGCATCTCCGTGGTGCGCCCGTTCGAGGCCGGCAAAGAGTACGCGCTGCTCGGCCAGGGCTCCGAAGGTACGACCGACCTCGACATGGCCGTGAAGAGCCGCGCCGACGGCAAGGTCATCGCCGCGGACACCGACAACGACGCGACCCCCGCGCTGAGCTTTCGCGTCCCGCAGACGGGTGAGTACGAAGTCACCGTGCTGCTCACGGCGTCGCGCAACCCGGGCGAGTTCGTGGCCGTCGCGGCCATGGAGAAGGGCGGCTACAACGTGCCCGACGCGAGCATCATCGCTTCCCTCTCGCGCGCGGTCATGACCTCCACGCTGGCCCATCGCCGCCACGGACCGCTCGCGTTCCACGAGTCGGGCAACTGGTCGCTCTTCGCCACCGTATTGAAGCAGGGTGAGAGCTCGAACTACGGCGGCATTCTGCTCGAGTCCGGCTCGACCATCTTCCTTGCCACGGCAGACGACAGCGCCAAAGACGTCGACCTCGCCGTGAAGGACAACACCACGAGCCAGCAGTTCAAGGACACCGACGAAGACGCGACCCCGGTGGTCAGCGTCGCCTCCAACGGCGCCTCGCACCGGCACACGGTGACGCTGGCCAACGCGAAGAGCCAAGGGCCGTCGTTCGTCACCCTGGTCATGCTCGACAAGATGAACTGACCCGAAACCGGCCTTTTCCCACGGTCGAACCGAGGCGGATCTCCCGAGATTCGCCTCGTTTTTTTGTCCTCCCTTGACGTTCGGGGCTCCCGTAACTATCGCCGTGCCCAGCATGTCCAACGAAACGCCCAGCGCGCGCACCATCGGCCCCGACGATCCGCTTCCCACGGTGAGGAACGTGATCCTCGTCATGAGCGGCAAGGGCGGCGTGGGCAAGAGCACCACCGCCACCAACCTCACGCTCGCGCTGAAGCGCGCCGGCTACCGCGTGGGCCTGCTCGACGCGGACATTTACGGCCCGTCGATCCCCACCATGCTCGGCGTGAGCGGGCGCCCCGTCTCCACCGACGGCAAGACCATCGAGCCTCTCGAGCGCTTCGGCGTGAAGCTCATGTCGATCGGCTTCCTCCTCGAAGACCCCAAGCAGGCGGTGATCTGGCGCGGCCCCATGCTGCACGGCGCCCTCCAGCAGTTCCTCAAAGACGTCTCCTGGGGCGCGCTCGACTTCCTCGTGCTCGACCTGCCCCCCGGCACCGGCGACGTCACGCTGACCCTCTCGCAGCGCCTCGGCGTGAGCGGCGCGGTCATCGTCACCACGCCCCAGGCCGTGGCCACGGACGACGTCTACAAGAGCGTCTCCATGTGCGAGAAGGTGAACATCCCCATTCTCGGCGTGGTCGAGAACATGAGCTACTTCGTGGACACGGCCGGCGTGAAGCACGAGCTCTTCGGCACGGGCGGAGGCCAAGCCATCGCGGACTTCGCCAAGGCCCCCTTGCTCGGCCAAGTGCCCATCGATCAGCGCGTGCGCGAGTGCGGCGACAAGGGCACGCCCCTCGTCCAGGCCGAACCCGACGGCGCTACCGCCAAGGTCTTCGCCGAGATGGCCGAGAAGCTCGTGAAGGTCATCTTCGACAAGGCCGACTCCGGCGACGACGACGGCCCCATCATCGACCGCAGCGGCGGCCCGGGTGGCAAGAAGCGCCTCACCGTCATGAAGTAGCGCTCACGGGCCATCGGAGAACGGCTCGATGGCCTCGAGTGCGCAATAGTCGACGTCGCAGCCGCGGAAGCGTGCGGCGCAGGCGTCTTTGCATTTCGGGTTCTCGCACTTCTCCCAGCACTGGTCGTCCTTGCTGGTCACGCAGCGCTCGCTGCAGCGCTCTTTGGCCGCGAAACAAGCCGCGAGACACGGGTGAATGGCGCGGCACGAGCATTTGTGGGCGCGCCACTTGCGTTTCTCTTCGACGTCGCAGGTGCGCTCTTTTTCGGCACACTCCGCGGTCGCGCAATGATCACGTTGCGTCAAGCAGGCCTGGCGACACGCGCCGGTCTTCTCGGCGCACGCCCTCTTGCACGCCTCGTCTTTGCAGCCCGTCTTGCAGCCGTCGCACGTCGTGATGCACCCCTCGTCGCACGTTCGACAGGTTCCGCTGCACTCGCCCCGGCAATCCTCGCTCTTGAAAAAGCAGGGACTATACACGCACGACTGATCGAACCCGAGCGAGCACGAGAGCGCATGCTGGGTAGAGATCAAGGCCGGACCATTGGCGACGCCCCGTTCGGTCCAAGGTTCGGCGCGGCAATCGATCGCCAGCACGTCCACGGCGGCCGGGTCGGTCCACGCTGCCACGCCCTTGGGCAGCACAGCGGGAAACGTCGGCCCGGAAGGGTAAAGAGCGTCGGGAGCTGCGTCGACCACACGCGCCGCGTCTTGCAAGGCTGCGGCCTTGGGCACGTCGCTGGGCGCACGAGAGCACGCCACCGCAAAGGCCCCGAGAACCGCCGCTACGGCGCCCAACCTCGACGAACGACTCATGCCGCCACCGTATCAGGAGAGCCCAACGTCATCGCGAACCGCGAATCCCAACAGAGCGCGAGTCGCAACAGGGGAGCTTGAGGGGGGGACGCGCTCGCATGGTGACGAGCCTTTCCACTCGCTGGACGAGCGTGACGCCCTCCCTCCCGCAGGGAGAAAGAGCTCTAGCCGCGTGTCACCAGCATCTTGGGCGCCGTGTATTCGGCCACCGCAAAGGCCACGCCTTCCCTCCCCAATCCCGAGTCCTTCGCACCGCCATACGGCATGGCGTCGTTGCGGAACGAAGCGCTATCCCCCACCACCAAACCGCCCACGTCGAGCTCACGGTACGCCTGTTCGATGAGCCTGGCCGAGTCGGTAAAAAGCCCTGCCTGCAAGCCGTAACGGGAATCGTTCACGCGTGCGATGGCCTCGTCGAACGTATCGTAGGGCCTCACCACGACCAACGGACCGAACGCTTCTTCGCGCACGACGCGCACGTCGGCATCTTGCGCTCGACGCTCCACCAGCACCGTCGCGCCGAGTCTGTTCTCCTCGCGAGAGCCGCGCTGCACGACCTCGAGCCCCGCGCCCTCGGCCTCGGCAATCCACGCGCCGAGTCGCTCCGCATTGGCCGTGTCCACCACCGGCCCCAAGACTCCTCGCGCCGCGATTGGCTCCTCGGGAACGAGCGCTGCGGCACGTTCGCGTAGGCCGGCCACCACCTCGTCGAAGCGTGCACGATGCACGAAGATGCGCTGCGTGGAGATGCACACCTGCCCCGCGTACGCGAAGGCGCTGGTCGACAACGAGTCGAGCACTCGCGAGATCTCCGGCGCGTCTTCGTGCACGATGGCTGCCGCGTTCCCGCCGAGCTCGAGCAAAACGTGCTTCTTCCCCGAGAAGCCCTTCAGCAGGTAGCCGACCTTGGCGCTGCCGGTGAACGTGAAGATGCGGAAGCGATCGTCGCGCACGAGCTTCTCGGCGACCGTGTCTTCACACGGCAGCACGAGCACGGCGTCTTCCGGTGCGCCCGCTTCGCGGACCAGCTCCGCGAGCAAGAACGAGGAGAGCGGCGTCTTCGGTGCGGGCTTCACCAGCACACTCGCCCCGCACGCGAGCGCGGGCGCCACCTTGTGCGCCACCAGGTTCAGCGGGAAGTTGAACGGCGCGAACGCGAGCACCGGACCTTGCGGGAAACGCTCCCAGCGACCCTTGTAGGATGCATGGGCCTCGCCGAGGTCGAGCGGGATCACCTCACCGCGCGGGCGCGTGGCCACCTCGGCGGCGACCTCGAACGTGGAGGCGGCGCGAAGCACTTCGCCGCGGGCGAGCGCGATGGGCTTTCCAGCCTCGTGGGCAATCACCCCGGCCACCTGATCCACCCGGGCGCGCAGCAGCCCGGCGACCTTCGCGCAAACGTCTCTTCGGGCGTAGCTCGAGGTGCGCTTGGTGCGCTCGAAGGCGCGCCCGCAGGCTAGGACCGCGCGCTCGCGTAGGCCGTCGTCGGCGAGGGGCGCGTCCGCGAAGGCCTCTCGCGTCCACGGGTCGATCACGTCTCGGCGCGAAGAGGGGACAGCGGTTCCGGCGAGGTGGAGCTCGGCGCGACTCATGGCCGAGAGTCTACTCGTCGATCCACAAAATGCGCAGCGGCGCTCCGGTTTCCCGAAGCGCCGCGGCAACGTTCACGATTCGCTTATCAGCGGCTCGAGAGCGGTCCCTGGATGTACATCGCGATCTCACGAACGGTGTCGAGGTTGCTCGAGAAGTACTTCATGCGCTTGCGAGCGTCGAAGCACTGCACCGATGCCGCATCGAACGTGCACTTCGGCTGACCGGCTTCGTCGCGCTCGTAGGTGAGCTCGCCGGTGACGGGGTCAGCAGCGCCGATGGTCTTGAAGGCCGCCTTGGCGTAGCTGTTCGCGTACTGGATCATGCGGGAGCCGGGTCCGCGCTGCACGATACGACCGGCGAGGGTCTCCGTGCCGAACGAGCGGGCGGCGTAACGGACGCCCGTGAACGGATCGCGGAAGATGACCTGCTCGTTCGCCGGCACCGGGAGAGCGCCGTCGCTCTCGGGGTACCAGATGCGCATCATGTTGTTCCAGTTCATCGTCAGGGTGGTGGCCCCGTAGATGTAGTTGTAGATGATCGCGGGGAACTGCTGCTCCCAGCCGACCAACGGGCTCAGACGAACCGCACCAGCGGGGTAGTTGGGGGCGGTGGTGGCGGGGTCGCCGGCGACATAGCGGTCGAGCGGGAGCCACTCGATCGGGTTGGCCTTGGCGGCGGTCTGTCCGGGCATGATGTACGGCGCGTACGTGGTCGCGTCGTTCTGCATCATCGCGGCAACCAAACGGCGCATCTGCTCGGGGTAGATGGTCGAGTAGTTGATGTTGCGGTCACGACCGTCGATGTAGTCGTCTTTGCTGTTCTGCAAGAAGTTGTTGTAGGCCTCTTGCAAGAAGAACGTGACGTAGGTCTTCTCGTAGTAGCTGCCGACCCACTTGAGGTAGCTGCTCCACTCGTAGCCCTTCGAGTAGTCGTACTCGTTGTGCAGGTAGCGCGAGCCGCCTTGACCGACCGACAGGGTGAAGTCGATGGGGGTGGGGCGCTGCTGGGTGCTGGGCGTGCAGGGCTGCTGACCGCCGACTTCGGCGTAGCTCTTGGTCGCGCAGGTGTCCGAACCGTAGTCCTGGGTCTGGGCGAAGGAGTACTCGCCGGGCTCGGGACGGGTCAGGATCTTGATGAACTCCTCGAAGCCGAGCGAAGACGCGAGCGCGTGCTCGAGCATGTAGTTCGGCTGCGAGAGGACGATCGCGAGGTCGCTCGGGTTACGCTCGAAGAAGCTCTTACCGAGGCCGAGGGCCTTGGTCGTGGCGGTCATCTTGTCGAAGTAACGGGCGAGGGTGCGGTTGACCGTGCCACCGACGCTGAAGTTCGTGCGGTTGCGGCGGAAGTTGTCGAAGATGTAGCGGTTTTCGTACGAGCTGATGAAGTACTGCGCCTGCTCGTAGAGGTCCGCGCCAGCGTCGTGGCGGTACACGAGGACGTTGCCGCCGTCGGCGAATTCGTCCGAGCTGAACATGTACGGGTGACGGGGGAGGCCGTCGTCCGCGATGGCGTAGTTCGCGCCGTCCTTGTCGGTGGCGGTGAAGAGCGAGCGGTAGTCGAGCTTGACGCCGGTGCACTTCGCCGAGAGGCCTTCGCCCTCCTCGCAGGTGCCGAGGAGGTTGTAGTTGTCGTTGAGGGTCCAGTAGGGATCCGCACCGAAGAGGCCGAGCACGCCACCGGAGTTCTGCGACACAATGCCGGGGTAGTCGGCGAGCTTCCGCTTCGCGACCGCGTTGGTGTCCTCCACGTCGACGTCGATGACGTTCGAGTACATGAAGCGCATCCACGCCTTGTCGTACTTGCCGAGGCCGTTCATGTCCTGAGCGGTGTCGCCCGGATAGTCCATGACGGTCGAGGAGCCCCACTTGGCGAGCAGGCCGTCCTGCTCCGCGTCGGTGATCGGGTCGTACCAGCGGCCGCCGACGCACTTGCTGCCGTCGGTCTGCGGGTCGAGGGTCGTGCAGGCTTTCTCCTTGCCGTTGCGGGTGCGGAGCTGCCAGTACTGCGTGTGGAAGTTCATGGCATCGAAGTTGCCAGTGAAGTTGTGACGCAGGCCCATCGAGTGGCCCATCTCGTGGAGGATGACCGAGATGTGGAACTGCTCGCGGATCCACTGGAAGGCGTCGCGGTCACGTTTGGCCTTGAGCGCCGGGTAGTTGGGGTCGTCCTTGGCGGGAAGCGGGTAAAGCTTCGCGGCCTGGCGGGCGAGACCAATCTGCGCGGTGGGCTCGGGCTGCTCGATCATGCAGCTCGCATGCTCGTGAGCGTGCACGTCCTTCTGACGCTGGACCCACTTCTGGACCTGCGGGTTCAGAGCGCGGAGCGGCGAGACGTGGGCGAGAGCGGCGTCGTCGTTGATGATGCTGCCCGCGGTGCGCGGGTCCATACCGCCGGCGATCTGCATCTCCTTCGTGGCCAGCATCGTCTCGAACTTCGAGCCGACGAACTGGAGACGACGAGCTTCGATCTCGGGGTTGCGATCGGGCACGCGTTCGGTCGAGGGAACGCGGGTCTTGATCGCCTTCATGATCTGGGCGCGCTTCGCGGCCGAGACTTCGGTTCCGATGGCGACGCTGGGGCGAGTGGCCTTGCCGTTGCCGTCGGTCGAGAGGACCGAGTCGATGCGCTGCTGCACTTCGGCCTTGGAAAGCGTCTTCGCTTCCACGTTGGCGCGGCCCTGCGCGTTCGCACGAACCCACTCGTTCATGTACTCACCGGACGAGACCTGGTCGTCGGTGATTTCGCCGTTCAGCCAGCGGAGGTAGTCGTACGTACCCTGCACCGCGAGGTCGAGGACGTGTCCCCACTCGTTGACGCTGGTATTGACCTTCTCGCCGGTGAGCGGGTCGTCGCCGTCGACCATGATGCCCCAGGGGCTCGGGTCTTGCGGCGTGTTGATGATGTTGACCGAGTTGTAGCGGAGGTCGCCGATACGGGCGACCGTACCGGGCTTGCCACAGGCCTTGTCGTCCGAGTCGAGCACCGGGCTGTGGCAAAGGACGAAGATGTCCTTCAGCGCAGCGGCGGCACCTTCGCGGCGAGCGATGAGGCCTTCGTCAGTGACGAAGCTGTCGGGATTGCCGCCGTGGAGTCCGGCGTCGACCTTCTTGCCGGCTTCGATCGCCTGCTTCGCCGCGACGTTCCACTGCTCGAGAGCAGCGGCGGTCGAGGGATAGAGGTCGGCGGGGCCGTCCGAGCCGTAGTACCAGGGGATGGTCTTGACGTTGCGCTTGTGGAGCGGGAGAGTGCAGCGCTTGGCGAGCACGTCGCAGCGCGAGCCCTGAACGCCGTAGGCCTCGCACTCGTCGTCCGTGTTGTTCGCGTTCGTGTCGAGGAACTTCCAGCGGTTCTTCGAGCGCTCTTGCGCGTTGGCGACGTTCGAGATGGCGACCGGCTTGCCGTTCGGGTCGGGGATCGGGAAGCCCTTCGCGTCACGAACGGGGGTGCCGTCCGCCTTGACTTGGAACTTCGCGACCTGGCCGAACTCGTCACGCCAGTAGTCGACCGCGCACTGAGCGAACATCTCTTTGCCGCCGACATCGGAGCTGATGTGGCTGCGCTCGAACATGTTGTATTTGGCAGCGAGGCGGTGCCACTGGTCGTCGAGGAGGCCGTAGTTGCGCTCGTAGCCGTAACGCTCCGAGTAGAACGCGCCGAACGTCTCCTGACGGTTTCCGTCCCATTCCGAGGGCTCGTAGTCCGTCTCGACGACCTTGCGGAACGAGAGGCGGAGGGTGAGCTCGGTGGCGTTGCAGTTGGCCTGGCGACCGGAGCTGGTGAGCCAGCAAGCCGGGATGTCACCGTAGCCGGGGATGTTGATCATGCCCGGGGTGGCGAACGCCTTGGTGGCCACGTCGAAGTAGCCCTCTTCCGGCGCGAACGCGGGGGCGTTCGGGTCGTTGGGGTCTTCGACCTTGTACTCGAGCGGGTCGAACTTGACGCCGCCGAAGAGGCCGATCTGCGAGAGGGTGTCGACGTTATAGCCGTCGGTGACGAGGTTCTTCGACCAGTTCACGCGGATGAACTCGCGCTCGAACCAGGGGCGATCGATCGTGTTCTCGACGATCGTGTTCGACTCTTCACCCGTGCCCGGGTTGTAGTCGCGGCGGATGTCGAAGTGCGACTCGATGGCGAACATGGCCACGACTTGGCCGTCGTTCGTGGTCTTGCTGCCCTTGCCGTCGCTGTTGGTGATGCGCTCGAAGGTCTCGCGCGCGATGAGGAAGTTCTCCTGAACCTCCCACTTGATCCGGTTCGTCGGCTGCGCGTAGGTGGCCGTGAAGAGACCGTCTTGCGCTGCGCCGTACGGAACGTCGACGACCGTGTTCCGCATGTAGAACTCGGGGTCGTCTTTGCTGTCCGTGAGGCTGCCGACGAAGAAGCTCTTCGGCATCGCGTTTGGTTGAACCCTGTTGATCGGGTCGCGCTCGCCCGCACACCCGACAGACGCCCAAGTCAGGGCGCCAATCAAGGCCCCCAACCCGAGTCGCCGCATCCACCTCGATTGCATCCCGACCTCCTTGAACTTTCGCGCAGCCCTGGAAGTGCCCAGCGTCCGCAACGCGAAAGGTATAGCAAACAGTATTCCAGAAACTTTTTTGAATCTTTTCGACGACTTGATGGTTCTCGTCGTCGCTTGCCCGGGGGCCGTTAGGGTTTTTACTTCCGGCTACCGTGCGTGGGCTGTCGGCCCGTCTCGTGTCCGCCCCGCCGCGTGAGGGGCGGGACCGTCGTGTTCGTTTCGTCGTGTCGCTTGGAGCAAACCGCGCAAAAACGCACGCGAGCCGGCCCAAGAGGCGTGACTTAGTCTTCCCCGGACGAGGCCGTCAAGACGGCTCGCTCGGGCACCTCACGATGCCGGCCCAGCCTCTACAAGAGGCCGGGTCTGCCCGTGAACTTCGTGGAAGAAGGAGGCAAGGTGCCTCCGGCGCCGGGAAAGGTAAGAAAAGTCCTGCCCTTCACGACGGTGTCGGGCTTAGCGCACTTTCCATGGAAGGCACGGCGAATCGACTTTTTCGACACACCGGGAGTCTTCCTTACCTTTCCATCAGGTTCCTTCGTGCGCATGGGCAGCCTCGGCGTCCTGATGGTCCCGTTCGTGGGAGGTTTACGCGCGAAGGGAGCCGCTGGCCGCACGTTTCCGCGACCTGGGGCGCGCAGCTGCCGTAAGGTCGAGGGGTGAGAGCTTCGGGAAGCACTAGAGGAGAGAGGCTCGGGGCGCTTGTGGCGACCGCGCTGGTCTCGCTGGCCGGGTTGGTCTCGGGGATCGCCGGGTGCCGGGGCTCGAGCGTCGCTTCCGGGAGCTGCAGCGGTACCAAGGTCGAGGTGGGCTGCCCCTGCCCGGCCGGTCTCGATTCCGTCGGGGGCGGATGCGCCTCGCGCGTGGTGGCCGCGCCGCTGTGTGGAGCGCGACCGGAGGCCGAGCGTGCGTGTGCACGGGTGAGCTGTCCGCGAGGAGACGCCTTCGACCCGAGCCGCGGGCTGTGCGTGGCACCGCGTGAGCTCTCCGAGATGCCCGAGATCGCCTGGCTCGGTCTGCACGAGGGCGAGCATCTCGAGTGTCCCGGCGAGAGCGAGCTCGAGCTCTCGAGCGGGCACGCCGGCTGCCGGCCCGCTTCGGTGTGCCGGTTCCGCGAGGCGTGGGACGGCGTGCGCTGCGTGAGCGAGCCCCCCTGCCCGGTCGGCTCGTTCCGTGCGCTTCGCAAGAAGCCGACCGCATCGCTCGACGCCGGAACGGACGGAGGACGAGACGGCTCGACCTTCGTGAGCTCGGCCGACGCGAGCGTGACGAAGAAGTCGGACACGGGAGCAGAAGATGCCGGCGCGACGCCTCTTCCGATCGAGGAGTGTCGCTCGTTCGTGCAGGGGCGCACGGTGGACCTCGCGGCCTGGGCGCACGCGGTGATCGAGCGCGACCTCTGCCCGGTCTTGCCGGTGATGCCCGCCCCGGAGACCTTCCACATCGCCTTGGACGTGCCCGGCAACGACCTCGCCCAATTGTCGACCACGGTGGAGAACACCACCGCCTCGCACTCGCTAGGCTCGGCCGAAGTGCTCGCCCGCCGCGCCGTGGAGGCCGATGTCGAGGGATTGCGCTCGCTCCAATTGGAAGCGTCCACCCCTCACGTGGAAGTTACCGTGACCTGCGCGGGTCATACCTTCGGCAGTCCGAGGGTGGAGAGCGATCGCGACGCGGGGTATTGACCCTCCCGAGCGACCGTCAAGGGCCGTTCTTCAGGTAGCGGACGTTGTACCGCTGGAGGCAGCGGCCGCCTTGCCTTCGATTTGGTAAACGGGCCCCGGCGGAGAGCACGCGTCGGGTGGTCCGTGAAATCCCAGGTGGCCGTGTGGGATCCGAGCGAGCGCTAGAGGGCTGTTTCCTTCGCGCTTCCGTTGCCATCGAGATGTCCGGCATCGTCGTCGCGGCGCGCCGTCGGGCGATTCTCCCTCTGCCCCAATGCACGCTCACCGATGAGCGAAATCGACCTCCGGCGGCATCTTCGAGCCGCCGCCTCGCCTGGTTTTCACGCCGCATCGAGCCGTCGAAGCTCGCCCTTTTGACATGTACTATCCTTCTAGTACAAGGAGAGCATGGCGAGGACGACGAGCTTCACTCTAGGCGGGGATCTCGAGGCGTTCGTACGCGAGAAGGTGGAGAGCGGTACCTATGCTTCGGCCAGCGAGGTGCTCCGTGAGGCGCTGAGGCGAATGGCCGACGAAGATCGCAAAGAACGCGAGCTCTTGGCAGCGCTCGACGCAGGGCTCGCGAGCCCGCGTGCCAAGCCCGGCGTCTGGGAGCGAGTTAACGCGAAGGTCGGGCGCGCTCGAGCGAAGCGGTGACCATCGTCCACTACACCGAGGAGGCCGAGAACGACCTCTTCGAGGTTGGCGTATACACCTGGACCGAGTGGGGAGAGCGGCAGTCGGTCAACTATCTCTCGCTCCTCCGCGAGACGTGTGAGGACACCATTCCCCGTAAGCATCGATTCGCGCGGCCAGTACCGAAGCGACCGGAGCTCTGGCGATGGCGCTGTGAACGCCACGTCATCTACTTTCGGAAGATACACGGCGGCATCGAGATCGTTCGCATCCTGCACGAGCGGATGCTCCCGCTCAGTCACCTGTGAACCGCACGTCGAATCGATGATCACGATTCCGATACGGGTGACACGGCCGTCTGTAGGCCGGAACCCAAAACCAGGAGGTGGGGCCCCAGCGGGGTGCGCGAACCTGCCGTGCCGGAATCAAGGCCCGTTCTTGAGGTAACGCACGCTGTACCGCTGGAGGCAGCGGCCTTTTTTTGGCCTCAATCTGGCAAATGAGCGACTCGCGCATATCGCGCGCACGGCGACCGAGACATTGGCGTTCATCTTGAGGCCGGAGCGTTGGCAGAGCTCGGTGAATTCGGACAAAGAGCTCAGGATCCGACCCAAAGAGCTCAGGATCCGACCGACGTTGGCGCTAAGTCGTCGAAATTCCGAACCCAAACTCGCGATGCATTCTCCAAGTCCCTTGCGGAAAGAGAACCCCGAGCACGCCCTCTCGCACCTTCTGCATTGCCTCTCGATAGGCACGGAGGAAGGTCCTTCTCTCATGCAGCGCCCGCGCGGCTTGCTCCGGGTTTCCGGCCGCGGCAAACGTCGGGTTTCGCTCCCCGGGCGTTTCGCGTGAGGAAGCCTTCGTGGTGTGCTTCGTCGCAACAATCTGCTTGACCGACTTCAAGAGTCGACCTGCCTCTTGCGCCGCTTCGCGAGCCTTGAGCACGGCCCGCTTGACCGTCTTGACGATGCGAGCGCGCGCCTGTTTCCAGCCGCCGAAGGTCGATTGGAGCTCCTGGGGTACCGTGAGGGTGATCTCGGCGGATTTCGGCCATCGTTTATTGTCGGGATCGAAGTAGAGCTTCGGGCGCTCGGTACGAAAGGTTCGAGTGCCAATGTCCGTAGCGGCGTGCGTGACGCCAGGCCAATCCTCGGGGTTGTGCGCGAGGCCGGCCTCGACGGCATTCGCGAGGGTGTAGGCAATTTGGCGAAGGATAGACTCGCTGCCGTAGAGGTCGACGCAACTCACTCCACCGCGCGCAAAGACCTCCTCCTCCCACCCGAGGAGCACCTTGAGAGCGTTGGCGAACAGGCGGTTTCGTTGCTGGAGGAAGCGCGCAATCTCGCCCCGCGTGTCGGTGAGCACCTCGTGCATGTGGTTCGACAGCATCTGCACGGCGTGGATCTCGATTCCGAGCTCCTTCGCGAGCACCGCGGTGACGTACCAATAGATGTCGCAGATGATTCGTTTCTCGTCGGGGTTGAGCAGGAAGAACCGCCGCGTCGTGCGACGGGTGATGAACTTCGTGGTGCGGGGCACGATGCGGCGAGGGTTCGACATGCCGTCCCTAATCCACGTTTCGGGCCGAGCCCGCGGGCACGGAATCCTTGGGGAATTTCGCGACCGGGGGTGTCCGGGACGATTGGAGGGGTGTCCCGGGACGCTGCCGTGAGCGGGACGAGTGCACGGTCCGTCGCGAGAGCTCGGGGTTCGCCGGGCGTTCATCGACCGGATTTCGAACTTGGCGTCAACGTCAGTCGGGCTTCTCGGTCGATCGACCGGATTTCGCGCACTTGGCTTCGACGTCAGTCGGGCTTCGCGGTCACGTCAGTCGGGCTTCTCGGTGCTTCAACGTCAGTCGAAGTTCTCAGTCCGGTCGCCTGGAGTCGGACTTCTCGGTCGACTGTCATCGACCGGATTTCGCGCACTTGGCTTCAACGTCAGTCGGACGTCTCGCTGATCGGACGTCTCGCTGGACGTCTCGCTCCTCGGTCGACTGTCATCGACCGGATTTCGCGCACTTGGCTTCAACGTCAGTCGGACGTCTGGTGCTCGGTCGACTGTCATCGACCGGATTTCGCGCACTTGGCTTCAACGTCAGTCGGACGTCTGGTGCATCGACCGGATTTCGCGCACTTGGCTTCAACGTCAGTCGGACGTCTGGGACGTCTGGTGGTGCAGTCGGACGTCTGGTGGACTCGGCTTCCGACGGAGCGATCACGCCAAAGGACGCGAACTGAGTGCCGCGCGGCGCGCATTGCCTCCAACTCGGCTTTTTGCCGACGACCTCTCACTACCACCGCACCCCGATCTCGCCCTCTACCTGCGCATTGACCAAAGGCGTCGGGGGCACCACTTCGAGGGTCTCGAGTAGGGCGCCTCGGTCGTGCTTGAAAGGCTCCTTCGGGAGCCGAGCAGACGGTGAGCGCGGTCGAGTCCGGGAGATCGGGGAAACCGTCACGCAGGTTGGCGTGGTGGTGCCGGCCTCTGTCACCCCCACGACGACCCGCCGCGCCAAGCGCCCGCGCGCGCGGCCTCGTCGACGAACGCGGAGAAGTCGCGAGCAGGACGGCCGAGCAGGCGCCGCACGTCGTCCGACAGGTAGGCGTTGTGTCCGTCGAGCAGCCCCTCGAACATCGCGCCGAGGAACGCGGCCACCTCGAGGGGGAGCTCCGCGCTCGCGGCCTTCGTGAACTCGTCGCGTGTCACACGAACGAAGGCGACGTTGCGCCGAGAAGCGGCGGCGATCGTGCGCGCGGCCTCGTCGAAGGTGATGAGGCGTGGTCCCGTCAGATCGTACCTTTTCCCCGCGTGGCCGTCGGTGGTGAGGCAATGCGTGGCGACGTCGGCCAGATCCTCCGCGTCGACGAAGGGCTCCGGTGCGTTCCCGGGAAGCGCGATCGTGCCGGAGAGCACACCGCCTAGGAACGGACCTTCGCTGAAGTTCTGCGCGAACCACGCCGAACGAAGCACCGTCGTGTCGATGCCGGAGGCGACCATGGCGTCCTCGCTGGGAATGGCCTCGGGCTCGCCTCGGCCAGACAGCAGCACGACCTTCGTCACGCCCGCCCTCGCCGCACGCTCGCCAAGGGCCCCGATTTGCTCGGCTGCACCGGGGAGCGACGAGTCCGGCGCATAGGCTACGTACATCGTCGTGATGCCCTCGAGCACCGCGTCCCAATTCGACGCCGAGTGCCATTCGACCGGGAGCGGCCCGGAGCGCGAAGCGACGCGGAAAGGCACCCCTGCGCTTCGAGCCGGGCTCCGATGCGGCGTCCTGTTTTGCCAGTGCCACCGACGAGAAGGGTACGAACGGTCTTGACCATGGGAATCTCCTTGCTGGGTACGAAGGCGACTCTGCTCTGTGCGGCAGCGCATCGCCACGCCCAAGGACGCATGCCTTCGTTGCGTTCGTGCATCGACGCGCAAGCCGGTGAATGGGCCGCGGACGGTGGCGGAGTCACGGTGTCGTGGCCATGTCCGTCGGAGCGCGCGGTGCAGCGTTCGATCGATTGCCTTGCTCCGCTGCGCTTCGACGGGACATTTCGCCTGCTATAGATTTCAGTAATGAAACGCCGACCGAGCCTCTCCAGCGCACCACCGCTCTCGTGGGACGACGTTCGTCTCTTCCTCGCGCTCTGCCGCGCCTCCACCGTGCGGCAGGCGGGAAAGGCGCTCGACGTCGACGGCTCGACAGTGTCCCGCCGACTCGCAATCTTGGAGGAAACACTCGGCGTCACGTTGTTCGATCGCGGCCGCGAGGGCATCGCTTCGACCAAAGCAGCCGAGGATCTCTTGCCGGTAGCGGAGGAGATGGAGAGCGTGATGACCCGCTTCTCGAACGCGGCGGACGGGCTCGAGCGCGAGGTCACGGGCACGGTGCGGATGGCGTGTCCCCCCGACGTCGCCGAGGTCATCATCGCGCCGATGCTGCCGGACCTCGTCGCCGCCCACCCGAAGCTTCGGTTGGTCCTCGATCCGGGGGAGGCGCTGGTCGACCTCACCCGCCGCGAGGCCGACATCGCCATGCGGACGATCCGACCCACCCGCGGTGACTTGGTGGCCATGAAGCTCCTCTCGACGACGTGGGTCGTGTGCGGCTCGCCGGAGCTCGTGCAGTCACTCGGTGCGCTGCGCTCGTGGTCCGACGCGCCGTGGATCTCGTCCGGGGAGCGGTTCGCGCACGCCCCCGCGGCGCGCTGGGTCGCCGCTCACGTGAAGGACCGAGAGCCGGTGCTCCGCTCGGACAGCTTGCGCCTCCAACTCGCGGTGGCCGCGCGTGGAATCGGCCTCGTGCTCGTACCGCAGCCGAGCGTCGCTCACTTCGGCCTCGTGCCCGTGAAGCTGTCGAAGGCGCTCCGAGAATCCGAGGCCCCGCGTCCGACCGACGATCTCTTCCTCGTCACCCATCGCGCCCTCCGCGACGTGCCGCGGGTGCGCGCCGTGTGGGACGCGCTCGTCACCGCACCGATGCTCCGAGCATACCGGCCACGGGCGCAGTAACGCTCTCGCGGGATTGTACCCCTCGGATTGGAAGCGAGCGGCTAGGGTACGCTTGGCAAGGGAACGTACGCGAGCTCCGAAACTTCTGCGAACGAGGTCGAGGCGCTCGCCGAGCGGCCGAACGAAGACCGCAACCACCACCAAGGAAGGTAGTCACCGATGCTCCGCCCTTCGCACAGCCTCCCCGCGAATCCAGATCCGCTCCTCGCGCGGGCGGCTCGCGTGGCCTTGCCTTGCGCCAAAGGGGCCGTGCTGACGTCGGTTGGAGCGGCGCTCCTCTTCATGGGCGCCGAGGTGGTCACGCCCTCGCGCTTTCCCGGTGCGAGATCGGCCTCGTTCGTGATCGGCGACGGGCTCGTCGTCGGCTTCTTCGTGGGGCTTTTGCTGGTCCCGGTCTGGCTCGCCAACGTGGTCGCCGGGGCGCTTCTCCTACGCCGCGGTCGTTCGCGTTGCGAAAACGTGACCAGCCTGGTGCTCACGATAGGCGCCGCTTCGCTGGCCCTCGCGGGATTGGGGACGACCGAGCACGTCAGGCTGCCATTGAGCGAGCTTCGCCTCGGAGAGGGCATCGTCGCGCTCTTTCCCGCCCTAGGAATCTCGACCTTCGTGCTCCCCTTGTTCTTCCCCTCCGAGGTCGCTCGATGGCAATCGTGGCTTCGAGAGACGCTGCCCGAAGCCGTCGACCACTACGGCTAGTCCCTACCTCACGGCACTCCCGCCCTCTGCCTGCGCATTGACCAGCGGCGTCGGGGTCACTACTTCCAGAGTGTCGAGAAGCGCGGCGCAGCGCTTCGGTTGAGCGTAGAACTCTCGTGCGGGAGCCGAACAGACGACGAGCGCGGTCGCGGTCGCGGAGACGGGAACGAGCCGCGAAATCACCCAGTAGGAATCACCGAGGCGCTTCACATAAATGGCCTCGATGAAACTTCCTCCCCCCACGGCTCGCCTGAGCGGCGTCTCCGACTCGATGTCTTTCCAATTGGTGGGCAATGCCTTGCGCATAGCGTCCAAGAGCGAGACACGCTCCGTGCTGTCGCCCACCTGAAAAGACAACCGGACCTCGCCCTGCGTCGCGCCCACGCCCTGGGCGCTCGGATCGGGGAGGAAGTCTGCCGGGACGAGCACGTAGGTCTGCTGCTGCTCGAGCCAGCGCTTGCCGGCAGGAGCGTCCTTCGGCCGAACAGCCGCGTCGGGCGCGAACCACACCGAGGCGATCGCCTCTTTGCATATTCTATCCAGCGCGTACGACCCACTGCAGCTGACCCGAACGCTGCGCTTACCATCCGATACATGTGCCATGGCGAGATAGGCCATCTGCATGGGCCCGGCGATGTAAGTCGCGAGCTCGAACATGTGCTCCTTGCGTCGCGATTTATCCTCGACGTACTTGCCGGGGTTCTCGCGCAGCATCTCGTCATGCTTCTGCTCCAACGGAACCTGGAAGACCGCGCCGTGCACGCGGAACGTGGTGCCTCGCTCGATCCAAAAGGTCTCCCCCGCTTCACCGCTCCCCTCGACGAAGCTCGTCGGCAGCGTGGCCACCAGCTCGGGCGCGAGATGCCTCCTGGCGCTAGGCAATGCGGTCGCGAGCGCGGTTGCTTTTGCGGCCACGCGGCTCGTAGGAGTCACGGGAGGCTTCGTGGACGCGGCCGGACTCGCCGCGCCTCCGCAGCCCGAGAGCGCCAAGGGGAGCCCGAGCACACAAGGCGTGAGCAGGCTCATCACGCGGGCACGCGGGACGCTCGAAGGGCTCTTCTCCATGGGCAACGCTCCAGTGGGCCAGCCTAGAGCGACGGTCGCGATTCCGAAACAGCGAAGGTGACCATTTTGGACCAATCTCCCGACCACACGTGCGCCCGAGGTCGCGAACTTGGTCCCGCAAGCAATCGGTGACGTCGCCTGCTGGGGCGAACAGTCCCTACCTCACGGTACTCCCGCCCTCTGCCCGCGCATTGACCAGCGGCGTCGGGGTCACTACTTCGATCGCGTCGAGTAGGGCGGCGCAACGCTTCGGTTGGGCTTGGAAGACGCGTTCGGGGGCCGAGCAGACGGTGAGCGCGGACGATTCCATCGAGAGGGGGAAGAGGCGGGAGATCAGCTGCGAGGATTCTCCCGTTTGAACGGCGTGCACGACCTCGATGGCGTTGGCGAAGCCAACCGAGCGCTTGAGCGGTATCTCGGTGCCCACCACCGTGTCGTCGGAGCTCATCATCTTGAGTGCATCCGACAGGGAGACACGCTCGGCCTTGTTCATCACCGAGAACGAAATCCGACTCGGGCCGAGCTTCACGCCTGCGCCGCGAGCATGCTCGTCTGGCTGAAAATCCTCCGGGACGAGAACATAAACGCTCTGTAGCTCGAGCCATCGTTGCCCGCGCGGAGCTGGCTTCGGAGACGTACGCTCGTCTTTGGCGAACCACACCGAGTCAATTGCCTCTTTGCACGTGGGGCGAATGGACAGAAGCCCGCCGCAGCCCAGTACCGCGCTCCGCTTCCCATCGGAGACTTGCGCGAGCGTGAGATAGGCCTGCTGGAGCCGCGCGGGCTGACGAACGCTGAATTCGAGAGAGCGCGCCTTCCCGCGGGTCTTGTCCTCGATGCGCACGTCCGGATCGTCGAGCGCGAGCTTCTTGCGCATCTCGACGGACAGCGGATCGAACGGAACAGGGAAAACGACGGCGCGCACGCTGAGCTCGGTGTCGCGGTCGAGCCAATAGGTCTCGCCCTCCGGCGTGCGTGACTCGACGAAGCTCTCGGGCAGCGCCACCACGAGCTCGGGCGTGAGGTGCCGCTTCGGCGAAGAGCTCTTGCTCGAAGGCGGTTCGACCGCCTTTGGGGAAACGGGACCGGCCGGGCTCGCAGCGCCGCCACAGCCCGCGAGCGCCACGGGCAGCGCAATCCCACAAGGCGCGAGCCAGCTCCGCACCCGGGCACGCAGGACGCTCGAAAGACTCTTCTCCATGGGCAAAACTCCAGTGGCGAGCCTAGAGCCACGGTCGCGTTTCCGAAACAGCGAAGACCGCCGTTTTGGACCAATCCACGACCGCCGCCCGCGCACCGGAGCGCAGAGCATGTCGAGACACGCACGCACATCGACGCACGCGCTCAGGCGCCCGCGCGTCCCGCGTCAGGTCGAGCTCAGGTCCAGTGGCCGGCGCGCATGGCGGCCGCGTCGATCACTTTGATCTTCGGGCCCATGGCTTCACGGAAGTTCTCTTCGTCTTCGTCGTCCATGATGGCGTCGCCGAAGCCGGTCGCGATTTCCATGCCCGTGGACAGGATGCGCAAAAACTGAGCGAAGCTCGAGGCGGCCAGCGTGGGGACCCACTTCTCTTGGCCGCTCATCGCCGTGTACACGGGGCAGTCACCCTCGGGGTCGGGCTTGGAGACGTCGAGGAAGTACGGGTCGCCCAAGAGCGAGCTCTCCCCGATGACCACCCACGAAGGCTTCCAGTCCGAAGCCGCGCCGCCCTCACCGGACTTGGCGCGCGCTTGGGCTTGCTCCAGCTCTTCCGCGGGGATGAGCCGAATCTTCTCCACCGGGGTCGCCGTCTCGACGCGGACCGGGTTCGCACCCGCCAAGAAATGCCGGTACCGCGGCGGCACCTTGAGCTTTTTCTTGAGGTCCTCGACGAGAGCAGGTTCGGCTTTGGCGAAAGTGCAGTCGATTTTGCGGCGCTTGAAGATGTCCTTCAGCGATTCCACCGCCTCTGAGAGATCACTATCCACGCCGGCCTCGTCTTCGAAAGAGCACGCTCGAAAGCCGGGAAACGGTACCACTTTTCGAGGCTCCGCACGCGGCTTTCTTTTCGGGAGCGCCCGCGCGACTGTCCCACGCGCCAGTCCCGCGCCCGCGTCGGGTACGAGCGCGGTGCACACCTACCGAGGTACACGGCCCGTCCGCCGCTTCGTAAAGGGCCGCCCTGGTCCCCTGAATCGGGAACTAGATGCCATGAGGGCTCGCGCACGGTCAGAGCTTGGGCTGCCCGTTCTCCCACTTGTAGAAGCCCTCACCGGTCTTCTTCCCGAGCTTGCCCGCGCGCACCATCTTGCGGAGCAGCGCCGGGGGGCGGAATTGGTCGCCGATCTCGCGCGTGAGGTGCTCCAAGATAGCGAGACGCACGTCGAGGCCGACCAAGTCGGTCAGCTTGAGCGGGCCCATGGGGTGGCGGTAGCCAAGCTCCATGCCGCGGTCGATGTCGGCTGCGCTGGCCACGCCCTGCTCCAGCATGCGCATCGCTTCGGCGCCCAGGATGACCCCCAGACGGCTGGTGGCGAACCCGGGCACGTCGTTCACCACGATGGGCGTCTTGCCCAGGTCCTTGGCGAAGGACACCGCAAAATCGATGGTCTTTTCCGAGGTTCCGTAGCCGCGCACCACCTCGACGAGCTCCATCACGGGAACCGGATTGAAGAAGTGCACGCCCACCGTTCGGTCTTGCACGCCGAGACGCGCGCCGAGCTCGGTGATGGAGAGCGACGAGGTGTTGCTGGCGACCACCGCCTGGCTTGCCGCGACCGGCAGCACCGTCGAGAGCAGATCGACCTTCACCTGCATGTCCTCGAAGACGGCCTCGACGATCACGTCGACCCCTTCACAAGCCGTGCGCGCGGTGGGCGCCACGGTGAGATTGGCGAGCGTGGACTTTCGCGCTTCGTCCGTGATTTTCCCCTTTTGGACGAGCTTCTCGAGCGAAGCCACGATGTCCGCGAGGGCCGACTTGGCGCGCGCTTCGTCCACGTCCGCGAGGCGCGTGGGATTTCCCTTGGAGGCCGAGACCTGCGCGATGCCGCGCCCCATGGTCCCCGAGCCGAGCACCGCCACCGTGTTCATCGTCATCGCGCGTTCCTCCCAGTTCCCTGCACTCTACACACTCAGGTCAGCCCTCGTAGACGAGGCCCTTCGCGCCGTCGATGGTGATGACCTCGCCCTTCTCGAGCGTGCGCGGATCGGCGCCGGTCACCTTCACGTTCTGCGACACGTAGCTCACCACGAGCGAGCCGCAGCCGGCGATGCACGGCTTGCCCAGGCTGCGCGCGATGATGGCCGCGTCCGAGGTGAGCCCTCCGCGCGTGGTCACGATGCCCTTGGCGGCGCGGATGCCGGGCGTGTCCTCGGCCTCGGTCTCGACGCGCACGAAGATGACGTCTTGCCCTTCGCCGGCGAGGCGCACCACCTCTTCCGAGGTGAACGCGATTCGACCTGTGGCGATGCCGGGGCTCGCGCCTTGGCCACGCGCGAGGACCTTCTTTTCCGAGTCGCTCATGGCCGCGACTTAAGCGGAAAACGTTCGCGCGCGAAAGACGGGAACGTCACGCCGAGCCCTGTTTTTCCTGGGCGCTGCGTGACGTCCGTCATCCGAAGAAGCCGTGCGGTGCGTCAACGAACGAGGCCCTGCGACGAGCCTCGGCCACGCTCAGGCCGGCTCGGGCTCTTTCTCGGCGACCTCGTCGTCCGAGGTCTCGTCTTCGGAGTCTTCCGCGTCTTCGGGACCGGTGCCGCCGAGCTTCGAGAGGTCGGTGCCGCACAGGCACTTCCGAGGCACCTTGTCCTTGTGGAAGACGCGCTCGCAAGCCGGGCACACGCGGGCGTCCGGCTCGTAGGCGATCATCTTCTTGCTGGCGGCGCAGCGACGACCGACCACCGTGAGCGGCTCGAGCAAAATCTTGGTGCCGCCGTGCTCGGGCGCTTCGCCGATGCGCGAGAGCACCGCGTCCGAGAGCGAGACCTTCTTGGGGATGCGGTCGAGGGCTTCTTTGACCACCCACGCGACCGCTTGCGGCTGGCTGCGCGCGGGGATGCGCAGCACGAAGTCGGTGTCCGCTTCGTCTTTGCCGGAGATGACCAGCGTGTCGTTGCCGGACTCCCACGAGACCGACTTCACGCGCCACCAGGGCATGCGACGCGGCTCGCCTTTTTCGTACGCGATGCCGGGATCGCCCACGCGAATGGCCGCTTCACCGGAGGTGCCGAACCAGATGCCCACGGCGAGCAGCACCGCGCCTCCCGCCAGCACGAAGAGCGGCAGGTTGTAGGCGTTGCCCTCGCCTTCGGCGGGGACGAAGTGACCATAGAGGTGACCCCACACGCCGGCGCCGATGCCGGCGGCACCGAGCGCACCAGGAACACGCACGAGCCAAGGATTCGACGAGCTCTGCGGCAAGAAGCGACGCTCGTGACGTTGACGCTTGGTGATGTTCTTTTTGGTCGATTTTTTGGCCATGGGAAGCTTCTCGCTGCGCGAGACCGAGAGCCTGTCCCGGGGTGGTCGAGCGGCTCGGAAGGTCCCGAGCGGGCATGACCGGACGCGCAGTCCGCCTCTTTCTACCCGACCAAGCGAGCGGCGCGCTACTTCGCGCACGGATTTCCGCGTGAAATCCCGGTGCAAGTCCCGCGGGCTTGCGCTTGCCTTATTTGGCGAGCACGGCGAGGGCCTCGCGGATGAGCACCGGAAGCTCGGCCTCGTCGACCCGCGCGCCCAAGAGCGCCACGGCTCGCTCGGCCTCGGCGGGCTTGTATCCCATCTTGGTGAGCGCACCCGTGAGCAACTCGGCCTTGGGCGAAGACGATGCCCGTGCCGCCGGCGCGCGCACCGAAGGAGGACCCGACTCGGGCCCGAGCGGGAGCTTGTCTTTCAGCTCGAGCAAGAGGCGCTCGGCCGTCTTTTTCCCCACTCCGGAGACCGAGGTGAGGGTCGTGATTTCTTTGGCGGCGATGGCCCGTGCGAGCTCGTGGGCAGGCAGCGCGCTCAAGATGCCGACCGCGCTCTTCGGGCCGATGCTGCTCACGCCGATGAGGGTGCGGAACGCGAAACGATCGGCCTCGGTGGCGAAGCCGAAGAGCTGCAGAGCGTCTTCACGGACGTGGGTGTGCACGAGCAAGGTCTGGCGACCTTCGGCGTCGGTGCGGGCGCGACCACGCGTGCCGAGCGGGGCTATCACCTCGTAGCCGACGCCGGACACGTCGACGAGGAGCGAGCCGTCTTCTTCTTCGGTGACGATGCCGCAGAGTCTCCCGATCACGCGCCGAACGTAGCCCCGATGCCGCGCGAGGAGTAGCGAGAAGCACGCGCCGCCTCTCGCGGACCCGAGTCGGCCGGCCTCCCGGAGCCGCGGGTGAACCGTCGCGAAGACCGAAGAGCCCGCGCGTCGTCGCGGGGCGTCGTGACACTTCTCCTTGACGATCCCCGGGAAAAGCCCGCAAAAGTCGCCTTCGCATGACCGCACGACGCCGCCCACTCGTCCGCAGCTACGACGCCGAGAACACCGAGAAGGCCGTGGCGCACGTACGCCGCGGAGGTCACGCCATCGTGTGGGAGACCAAGTCCCGCGCGAAGCTCGTCTTCCAGCGCCCCGCCGCGGACAATCCGGACGACTACGGCGCGTGGGCCGTCTACGACATGCGCAAGTGGCGCTGGTCGAACCCCAAAGACGGCCCCTTCGCCGGACTCTCCACCATGGTGGTCCCCAAGGACAGCCATTGGATCGTCAATCAGCGGGTCGAACGCGACTCCGTGCACCGCGGCTCCACCCGCCCGTTCGACATCGATTGCCTCGACTGCGGCGCGTGCTGCCACCAGAACGAGGTCTCGCTGCTCCCGGACGACATCGCCCGCTTCAAAAAAGCCGGCCGCGCGGAGCTCGCCAAACCGCCCTACGCGAAGCGCCAAAAAGACGGTCGCATCTTGCTCACGCTGCTCCCGAACGGCCGTTGTCAGCACCTCGGCTCCACCAACCATTGCGCCATCTACGAAATTCGCCCCTTCCCCTGCAGCGAGTTCCCCATGGGCAGCGAGTGCTGCCTCTCGGCCCGCGCCACCGTGATGGACGTGTTCGACGGCAAGGTCCCGGCGGACGCGTAGTCAAACCTCGCCGCAACGGCCGAGAAGAAGAAGAAGAAGAAGCAGAAGAAGAGAACGAGGCGGAAAGAAAGGGTGCCCCCTCTCGCAGGTGCTCGGCTTCGCCTCCGCGCCTGCGGTCTCCCCCAAAATTTTCGCCCAAAGCGGCGAAAATAGGGGGAGACGAAGAGGGAGCGACGCGCGATCAGCGCAGGCCGTATTTGGCGTTGTAGATCTCGGTCAGCCGATTGTGCTCGTTGAACAGGCGCATGTTGTCGCGCATGGCGTTCTGCGAGAAATGCGCGGACCACCAGGAGCTGAGCTGGCTGTACTCGACCACCGTGACGCCCAGGCGCGCGAGGGCGGCTTGTGGGTCTTGACCACGATTGGAAGCAGCGGCCATGGCCGCGCCCATTTCGATCCACTTTTCCAGGGTGCACGGCTCGCCGGAGAGGGCTTGGCCTGCGCCTCCGGGCTGCATGTGGGCGACGGCGCTCTTGGCGGCGCCCGAGAAGCGCCCGGTGCTTCCATTGACGAAGGCATTGCCGTAAGCGGTGGCGATGGCGCACGTGGTATCGCGGGACATGCGCGCGTTCCACTCGGCGCTCACCCGCTCCCAGCGGCCCGCGTCGAGACGCAAGTGGGAGAGCACGGGCTCGAGGGTGCCGCCCTGCGCGATGAAGGCCATGGCCGCCGCCCAATCCTCGAGCGCCACGCCTTCGACCGGCTGCATCTCGCCTTGGAGTGCGCCGCCCTGGCCGAGCGAGGCCTGCATGCCGCGCATGAGGTAGTCCTGCGTGACCCGCATCTTGAGGTGCATCATGTCGTGCAAGGTGCCGTACTTGTGGGCGGCCTGCGGCGACTGCATGAAGCGATCGACCGTGGCCTTCACCTGATGGTAGTGGCGCAAGCTGCGCATCCCGTAGCGCTGGAGCAGCTCGCGCCGCGTGTGGCGGTCTTCCCAGGCGCGCTCGATCTCCATCTCGGCCACGAAGTACGAGCCGAGATCGTTGAACAGATCGAAGCCCGCGACGTCGTTCACGCCTTCGAGCGCGAAGTCGCGCGTCTCGTCGTCGTACGGGTCGACGTGGGCGGGATACGAAGGCTGCTGCGGGTGACCACCGAACGCGTTGAACATGGGGGCGAATCTCCTTGCAGGCCTGGGATTGCAGCGCGCGTGCCGCGCTCGAACCGCCACGATTTGCCGTAACTTCGCGGAGAATCGCGCCTCGTCCGCCCGCGCTTGCCGGCCACCTCTTGCCGAGCACGGCAACCGGTTGCCGTGACTTTCAGGCCCTTGGCCGCATTTGCCGGACCTTCGGACGAGCGCGATGGGCCCAGGAGCGGTACGTAGAAGGCGTGTACGGAGCTCCTCCCCCTCACGGTCCGCCCCCCGGCGGTCCGCCGCCCCAAGCACCCCCGGGTTACGCGCCTCCGTACGCACAGCCTCCGTACGCGCAGCCTCCGTACCTCGCCCCGAGGTCGAGCGGGCCGTCCACGCTGACCGTGGTCCTCTTGGTGATCGCCGGTATGTCGGTGCTCGGCGTGGGCGGGTGCTTGTTGGTGGGGCTGTTCGCGTTCTCGAGCGGGCAAGAGGATCGCAAGGTCGCCCAAGAGACGCCGTCGCTCGGCTCGAGCGCCCCGGGTGCTCCTGCCATGCCTGCAGCCGCACCGAACGCGGGCGCGAGCGACGAGCCCGACGATCCCTCGAGCGCGACCGACTCCCCCGAGAGCGATCCGGCCGGCTCGCGAGCCCAGGGAACGGCCCCACCAAGCACGACTGCGAAGCCGGCTACCGCAGGCAAGACCCGCTGGTTTTGCAATGCAACCGGCTGGGTGCGCAAATGCGGATTCGCAGGCGCATGCTCGAGTCAAATGGTGTCCGGCATCGGCTCGGGGGACAACCTGATGATGGCGCAACAAATGGCCAAAAACGCCTGCGAGAACCAGGCGCGCATCTACGGCGGCGGAGTCTGCTCGGTGGCGTGCACGCCCAAAACCAAGTAGCGACTCGGGCTCGAGCCACGACGGATCGGCCGCAATCGGTGCATGAACCGTGCAGACCGTGCACGCCGACCTGTCCTACGTAGCCCTTTGAAACCACTTGGCATTTGGCCCGC
Organism: Polyangiaceae bacterium; assembly: GCA_965225775.1. Taxonomy (GTDB): domain Bacteria; phylum Myxococcota_A; class Polyangia; order Polyangiales; family Polyangiaceae; genus JAAFHV01. The sequence goes on from OZ245328.1 coordinate 5,305,955, forward strand.
TCGTTGCCTTGGGGGCCGGGATGACCGAGCTTTCCCTTCCAGTCGAGATCGCCCAAGGAACCTACTGGGTCGGCAAGCGTGCCCCCGGCAACATCTTCCACGCCAACCCGTACCTACGCGTCTTTCGCTCGGCTTCCGGGGCGACCTCGTCGCTCTTGATCGACCCGGGCTCGGCCGCGGACGTGTCGACCGTGGTCTCGAAGGTCACGCAGGTGCTCGGCTCGATGGGCTCGCTTTCGGGCGTCTTCGTCAATCACCAAGATCCCGACGTAGGCTCGTCGGCGCCGCTCATCGTCGGACGGCACGCGCCCTCGGCGAGCGTGATTTGTTCGGAAGATACGTGGCGGCTCATCTCGTGCTTCGGTCTGCCTCGCGACCGCTTCTTGGCCACCGATCGCTGCACCCACGGCATTCAGCTCTCCACGGGAGACGTGGTGCAGCCGGTGCCGACGCCCTTTTGCCACGCGCGCGGGGCGGTCATGCTCTACGACCCCGAGACCCGTGTGCTCTTCACCGGTGACCTCTTCGGAGGGCTCACCGAACGTGACGCGGTGGGCATCGTCGCCGACGAGAGCGATTGGAAAGGCATTCGCGCCTTCCACCAGCTCTACATGCCGTCCAACGAGGCACTGCGACGCGCGATGGCCACGGTGCGCGCGCTCTCACCCGCGCCGCTCCTGATCGCGCCGCAGCACGGTCGCCTGCTGCGCGGGTCACTGCTTTGGGAGATGGTGGACCGCTTGGAGAAGCTGCCCGTGGGCCTCGACATCCTCGACGATCAAGACGACGAGAGCCTCGAGGCCTGGAACGAGGTGCTCCGTCGCGTGCTGCGCTTGGCGAGCGAGCTATTGGGCCCCATGGTGGAAGGGAAGCTCGCCGACGATCGCGACCTCGCCGACACCATGGTGTTCGAGGCGAGCGGCGCGCGCGCCGTCTCGCTGGGCCGGTGGACCACCGAGCGAGTCTTGGGCGTCTTGCTGGAGAACGAGGTCGCGCCGATTGCTAATGCGGTCAAGATGGAGGCCCTCTCCGCCTGCGACACACTCGGATTGCCTTCACTCCGGGTCTTGCTCGACGAAGACACCGGCGCATCGTTCTCCCCGCTGCTCGTCAGCGTCGAGCCCGACCGCGGCTCGCACCCGGGGATCGCGCGCGCCGTGAGGGCCGTCGCGCGAGGCTGAAGCTCGGCCTGGATTTTCGCTCTCCCCCAGCAGTTCCACCACGGAGCGAAATCCAGGCTCGAACCCCGACCGACGACCCCAGATACGGCATGATGTCGTGCACGGTGACGGCGCGCGAGCCGACCGACGTCGCGTCGTCCGAAATGGCCACCGTGCGCGCGTCGCCGATGCCGACAGCGTAGCGCACGGCCGTGCACAAGGTGATGACCGGCGCGTCGGGCCCGGTGTCTTTGGTGAGGCGAGTGCGGAAGATCACGCCGTCGTGCTGCCCGCTGGACGTCGGTGTCGGCGAAGGCCCCACCTCGAGCACGATGGACCATTCGACCCGCATACGGGAGCACCTCGACCGAGCCCACGCGAGCCGAGGCCCGTGGTAGCGTCGAAGGGTCTCACGGCGCGACGATGACCCTGGACCGACGCTCGACTTCCTCTCGCTCACGCTCCCGAAGGACCAGGACGCTCGGCCTCGTTCCGGGCGTACTCGCCTCGGCGCTCGTCGCACTCGCGTCGCCCCTCGCCCACGCCGCAGAAGGTGAAGCCGGCAACTTGGCGAACCTCCAAGGAACGAAGCCTCCGCCCATAAGCGACGACCTGCGCCTTCGTATCGGGTTCAACTTCAACGGCGGTGGTTTGATTGCACCGACATTGTGGGCAGGCGGAGGGTTCGCCTTCCGAATCGGCGCGCAGCTCGGACCGAGGTTCGGCGTGTACTACCAGGTCATGCCGATGGCCGTGGCCAAGGTGGCCTCCGACGACACGGACACGGCGCGAGCGACGCTGGGCACCGTGCCCAATTCGGTCCTCGTTTCCTACACCCCCAGAGATTGGCTCGAGCTCGGACTCGGCCCTTCGGTCGACTATGCCGGAGCCGAGGTCTCGGTCTCGGGCGCGAACGGCTCGGCTTCGGCCTCGGATTGGACCTTCCGCCCCGGCATCGCGAGCCGCGTGGCCCTCCACATCGGCAGCCGAGATGCCCGCACCGGCGAGCGCACCAGCCTGACCTTCGGCGCCGACCCGCACCTCACGCTCTTCGAGGACAGCACGGTCGCCCTCTTTTTCACGATGGGATTCGGCCTCGATTGGTATTGAGCTCGGCGCGAAAAAGCCGAGGTCCCGGTCTCCCGGGAGCCTCGGCTCTTCGTCACGAAGCGACCGGATGGCGCGTCCGTTCTTCGACCGAGATCAAGCCTGCTTACGCGACTTGCGGAAGCGCACCAGGGCGAGGCCGAGCGCGCCGATCCCGGCCATCATCACGGTCCCGGACGAGGTGTTGCCATTGGAGGTCGAGCAGGCGCCGCCGATGGACGAGCCGTCGGGCGAGACGCCCATCTGGTTGGCCGCTTCGCTTCGCGGAGCCTGACCGACCACTTCGCAGCCCTGGAAAACCGGGCAGATGGGCTCGTTGAGCTCACGGGTCACCTGGCGAGTGGTTCCGATTTGAGCCTGGTCGGTGGACGCGGCCACCACCAAGTCTTCGACCAGCGCGGCGTGGGCGAGGTCGGCGCGCATACGCGTGGTGCGAATGGTGGTGCCGACACCGGTGCGACCGACCAGGATGCCCAGGTCTTCGTCGCGGACCTGAGCGGCGGTCTTGCCCGGCTTGCCGTCGACCGGGTCGATGGGCGCGTAGTCGCTCGCGGCCTCGGGCTGACCACCACCGGGACCGGGGCGGAAGCCGCCACCGTAGCGGACGATATTGTCGATCTGATCGGCCGGCAGACCGATGCTCGACTCGAGCTCCCACGCGCGACCATTGGAGGCCGAGGTGCGCTCGGCGCGCAGCGTCTTGTAGTTGCTCTGGTTGCCGATCCAATCCCATGCAAGGTCGGTGTCCTTGATGGTGAACGTGGGGAAGTTCGTGGGCTCGTAGCGTCCCTGGCCCATCACCCACAGGGAGATGCCGACCACGGCCCCGGTGCCCGCGGCCACCATACGAAGCGGTAGCACCACGTTGGAGCCGGTGGTGGTGACGCGCACCGGACGCATCGATTGAACCGTGGCGCCGGGCTTGAGCTTCATGGCGAGGAAGTTGAAGTGCTCGGCCACGTAGGCGGAGACCACGGGCTTCACGTCGTCCGGGAGAGCGAAGCCGTTGGTGGTGAGCCAATCGTTGAGGGCAGCCGGGTTGGTCGCCTGGAGCTGCACGGTCTCGTACGGACCGACCACCTCTTGTTTGGTCACGGTCACGCCCGTGGAGCCGGCGTCGGCGAAGTCACCACCCGCGCTCGCGGTCGGCGCGTTGCGGGAGTTCTGGTCGCACGAGGGGGGCGGAGGACAGTTGCGCGGCGGAGCGACCACGCCGACCTGCGTGAGCTGGTCGAGCGCGGAGAACACGATGTCGGCCGAGAGACCGACCTCGGCCTCGCCGGTGATGGGGAGCACCCAGGCGAAGGACTGGGGAGAGCCTTGGTAGCGAATCTGATCGTACAGGGTGCTCTTGCCCTGGCCGACCGAGAGGATCATGCGGTGGTCGGTGACGACCGAGTTGTTCTCGGGCGGGACGAAGCAGCCGCCGCACGCTTCGGCGGAGCGCTCCATCGCGAGACCGGTTCCGAGGACGAGAGCGGCGAGCGTGGCGTAGCGGAGAGTTCGGAGCATGCCCACACCTTAGCATCCGCCGTGCCGTTCGAAATACAGCCGAATTGCAGTCGATTCCATTGGAGAAGCCGGGTCCATCCGCACGTTTCGGCATGGACTGGCACAGCTCGAAAGGGCGTCTCGACAGCTCGAGTCGGCCTTCGAAACGGAGCACTCCCGCGACTCACGAGGAGTTGCGGGAGCGCGGGAGTGGACGCTCGCGAGCTCGAGCAGCCCCGAGCGTCGAGGGCTCAGGCCTTCTTCTGGACGCGACGACGGACGCCGCGGACGACCGCCAGAGCGACGAAGCCGAAGCCTGCCGCGGCGAAGCCCTTCTGCGGCGCCGAGGGGCCGGTCGCGCAGTGGCTCGTGGAGCGCTGGATGGCTTCGCTGCGAGGCGCGACGCCGTTCTGCGTGCAGCCCACGTAGACCGGGCAGAGCGGCTCGTTCGCTTCGCGGGTGACCTGGCGGATGTTGGAGAACACGCTCTGGTCGGCGGGGGCCGCGAGCGCGAGGTCTTCCGAGAGCGCGGAGTGCGCGAGGTCGGCGCGGAGGCGCGTGACGAAGAACTCGCCCGAGCGCGACTTGGTCTGGAAGAGGATGTCGAGGTCTTCGTCGCGCACTTGCTCGGCGCTCTTGGCGGGCGTGTTCCCGCTAGCGGGGATATCGACGTAGTCGCCGCTCGATTGACCACCGCCGAACCGGTTTTCGAGCGGGGTGACAATCTGCGAGACGGCCATGCGCATGGCGCTCTCCAACTCCCAATTGCGACCGCCGTTCTCCCCGCCGCTACGCTCGAGGCGGAGGGCCTTGAAGTTCGACTCGTTCTTCGTCCAATCCCAAACGAGCTCTTCGCTCTTCACGCTGAACGTGGGAAAATTCGTGGGCTCGTAGCGGCCTTGGCCGACCACCCAGAGCGTGATGCCCACCTTGGCGCCGGTGCCGGCGGCCACCATACGCAAGGGCAAGACCACCGAAGGTCCTTTGGTGGTGACCCGCACGGGGCGCATGGCCTGCACGTTGGCGCCGGGGCGGAGCTTGAGCGCGAGGAAGTTGAAGTGCTCGCGAACGTATTGGGCAATCACCGGCTTCACGTCGGCGGGCACGGTGAACTTGTTGTCGGCGAGCCACTTGTTGAGCGCCTCGGGGTCTTCGCTCTGGAGCTGCACGGTGGCGTAGGGACCCACGTTCTCTTCGCGAGTGACCGTGACACCCCCGGCGTTCGGGGCAGGGGCCGCGTCCTTGGACGAGGTCGCCTCGGCACCGAACAGGTTGTCGTTGCAGTTCGGGGCGGCCGGGCAGTTCAGCGGAGGCGCGACCACCTGGGTCTGCGTGAACCCGCCGAGCGTGGAAAACAGTGTGTCGGCGGAGAGGCCGACCTCGGCGTCACCGGCGATGGGGAGCACCCACGCGAACTCCGAAGGGAGGCCTTGGTAGCGGATCTGGTCGTAGAGAGTGCTCTGTCCCTGCCCCACCGAGAGAATCATGCGGTGGTCGGTCACCACGGTCGGGTCCTCGGGCGGAATGAAACATCCGCCGCACGCCGCGGCGTCACGCTCCGCGACGAACGTGGCCCCGAGGGCGAGGCCCAGAGCGACGGCCAGTGAGGTGAACTTGAACTTGGTCATGGACGACTCCCTCCAGATACTCGGGCGAAAGCGACCGCGCCCGCACCACGAGCAAGGCCGCGAATGCATCCTACGTGCCGGTCACGGAATGTCCTATTTTCCCGACAAAAGCAGGCAGGCTCGAGGCGCGGAGACCTCCGCGCGACTCAACCTGGCACAGGATCCCGCCGCCTCGCAGCGAGGGCGGAGCACGAGGGCGCACGCGTCGGGAGACCTTGCACCGGCTACGCGGTATGACGAGCGCATGATCGAGGTACGCCCTCCCACGCTCGACGAGATTCCCGCGGTCGCGCGCCTCGCCGGCGAGCTCGTCCGCCAGCACGAACGCTTCGACGAGCAGCGCTTCCTGCACCTCGACGATCCGGCGGCCGGTTACGCGCGCTTCCTCCCACGCGTGCTCGGGAGCCCGAACACCGTGCTGCTCGCCGCGGTCGAAGGAGCTCGAGTGCTCGGCTACGCGTACGGAACCCTGGAAAAACGAGACTATTTCGCGCTTCTCGACGCGTGCGGCAAGCTGCACGATATCTACGTCGACGAGAGCGCACGCGGCAAAGGCGTGGGCGAAGCGCTGCTCGTCGCGATGAAGGCCGAGCTCACGAAGCGTGGCGCGCCCCGCGTGGTGCTGCTGACCGCCACCGCCAACACCACCGCGCAGAAGCTCTTCGGCAAACACGGATTCCGCACCACCATGCTCGAGATGACCGCCGAGCTCGGGCCCGAGCCCGCGACCAAGGCCTGAAGCGCCCGCGTGAAGGCGCATTGCGTCACGTGGATTCGCGCTTAAAGTCGTGCCCCTTCGAGGCGCGGCGATTGCGCCGATTGTGCGTATTTTTCCGAGCGCATCGCGTCACGCACGTCTGAGTGACTTTTCACTGGCCGGCCGGTGCCATCATGCTAATCCGGTCTGCCGTGGCGCGTCCCCCTCCCCGTTCGTACACGTCTCGTTCGCTCACCATGCTCGGACCGCTCGTGGCGGTCGCGGCAACGCTGACCACGCGCTCGGCGCTGGCGCAGTCGTCTCCCGTGCCGGGCGCGCCATCGGGAACGTCGAGCAGCGTCGGTGCCCCCAGCGACACCTCCGCGCCTTCGGTCCCCGGCTCGAGCACGCCGCCTCCCGCGGTCCCGCAAGCGCACTCGGGACCCGGCATCGTGAGCGGCAGCGTCGGAGTGAGCGGCTCGTCGTCGTCGATGGCCGCGGCCACGAGCGCGAACGGTACCGCCAACGCGAACGCCAATGGATCCGAGCCCTCGAAGCTCTTCCAACACGAGGGCCACTTCGAGTTCGGCTCGTACGGCCGAGTCACCGCCGCGACCGACCTGCGCGGTCGCACCGGTCGTGGCTCCAACGTGGTGGCCTTCGGTCCGCGCCTGGTGGACGAGGGCAGCTACGCCGAGCTCGAGCTCCGCCGCGAAGACACCTGGAGCCCGCAGACCAAAGGCCGCGTGGTCGCCACCCTCGCGCTCTTCCCGCCCTTCTTCCATTTCTCAGGCAATCCCGCCAACGCGATCGGCGTGCGCAACCTGTACGCGCAGGGCACGTACGAGAAGGTCAACTTCTGGGCCGGCTCCCGCATGTACCGCGGGGACGACATCTACCTGCTCAATTGGTGGCCGCTCGACAATCAGAACACCGTGGGCGGCGGCATTTTCGGGTCGTTCGATTCGAAGGCCGGCACCACCATCCTCGCCGGTCACGTCGGCCAGCAGCGCCTCGACAATCCGTATCAATCGCAGCAGGTGCCCGTGGTGGCTCCGTACGGCTTCGGTACGGTGAACGTCACCAAGCTCGACCGCCCGCGCATGGTCGAGACCATCAAGCTCACGCAGCTGCTGAAGAACGGCCCCGAGGCCCACTTCTTCGACGACGACAAGTCGGGCTTCAAGGTGTCGCTCTACGGCGAGGCGCACCAGCTCTCGTCGGGCGTCTTCCAAGATCCGCTCACCCAGAAAGACCGTGACCTCCCCTCGGACGGCGGCTTCCTGATCGGCAGCCAGCTCACCTACTTCACCGGTCACCGGGACACGCACGCGCACCTCTTCTTGCGCTACGCCCGCGGCATCGCCGCCTACGATCCGCTCGAGGCGCCGACCACCTTCGCGCTCGATCGCAGCACCTCCGGCGCGAGCGATACCCGCATCGCGCTCTCCGGCAACGTGGAGCAAGGTCCGTTCGCCATCGCGTGGGGCGCGTACATCCGCTTCTTCCGCGACGCCTCAACCGAGCAGACCACCACCCAGAAGTACGACGAAGGCGCGGTGGTCGCGCGTCCGTCGGTGTTCCTCGGCGAGCACTTCGGCGTGTCGCTCGAGGGTAGCTACCAGCAGCGACGCCTCAAGATCGTCGACACGGGCAAAGACGCGCCGCTCACCGCCAGCGTGGGGCGCTTCGGTGTCATGCCGTACTTCTCGCCCTCGGGCCGAGGCACCTTCAAGCGGCCGCAGATCCGCCTGATTTACGCCATCACCGCGCGCGACGCGGGCGCCAAAGCGCTCTACGCCTCGGAAGACGTGGTGGCTCAGCGCGGCGTCGACCACTTCCTCGGCGTGGGCGCCGAGTGGTGGTTCAACTCGAGCTCGTATCCCTGAGCCGTGCGCTCTCCCACGGTCGTTCGTTCGTCGCCTTCGCACCTTCTGGAATCGACATGAAAAAAGCTTCTACGCTGCTCGCGCTGATGGTCACGGCCTCGTGCTTCGCGAGCCAGGCCGCGTGCGTGTCCATCCCGGACGAAGGGGGGCAGCCGGTGCTCGGGACGCGTGTCCAAGACTGGCGCGACGAGGTCGTCTACCAGGTGCTGGTCGACCGCTTCGCCGACGGCAACGTGAACAACAACTTCCAGGTTCGCCCCGGCGCGCTCGCTCGTTACCAGGGTGGCGACTGGTCGGGCATGGTCGACCACCTCGACTACATCGAGAGCCTCGGCGTCACCACGCTCTGGATCTCGCCCGTGGTGAAGAACGTCGAGACCGACGCCGACGTGGACGGTTACCACGGCTATTGGGCCCAGAACCTCGACAAGCCCAATCCGCACTTCGGCGACATCGCCGACCTGCGCCGGCTCGTGGCCGAGGCCCACAAACGCAAGCTCAAGGTGGTGCTCGACATCGTCACCAACCACATGGGGCAGGCGTTCTTCTACGACATGAACCTGAACGGCAAAGCCGACATCTACATCGGCGGAACCGGCTCGACCTCCCCCGTCTCGCGCATCTCCGAGTTCGACCCCGATTGGGATCCGCGCGGCGTGCAGGCGTCTACGTCGCTCGGCAATGCCGGACGCGCGCCCATCATCTTCATCCAAGATCCCTCGATCAACCGCGTGCCTCCGGGACCGGGCATCTTGGGACGCCTCGAGGGCTACCACGGCTTCGGTCGCATCCTGAACTACGACGAAGACAAGCAGCGCTTGCTGGGCGACTTCCCCGGTGGTCTGAAGGACGTGAACACGGAAAACCCCGAGGTTCGCGAGACGATGATCGACTCGTACGCGAAGTGGGTCGAAGAGACCGACCTCGACGGATTCCGCATCGACACCGTGAAGCACGTCGAATACGAGTTCTGGGAGGTCTTCGCGCCGGCGATCCGCAAGCGCCTGGCCGCCAAGGGGAAGAAGAACTTCCTCATGTTCGGCGAGGCCTTCGACGGCAACGACAAGCTGCTCGGGAGCTACACCCAGCCGAACCGCCTCGACAGCGTGTTCTACTTCTCGCAGCACTTCCAGGTGTTCCGCGACGTCTTCCAGTACGCGAACGATCCGGAGCAAAAGGGCACCAAGCAGATCGCCGATCTGTGGGCCGAGCGTCCGAAGAACTACGGCACCGAACCACAGCAAGACGGCATCGGAGTGCCGCCCACGAAGGCGCTGGTCAACTTCCTCGACAACCACGACGTGGCGCGTTTCCTCTTCTACGCACGCGGCAACGAGGCGGACAAGAAGGCCTCGATGCGCAACGCGCTCACGCTGCTCATGACCGAAGACGGCATTCCCTGCCTCTACTACGGGACCGAGCAAGACTTCGCCGGCGGCAACGATCCGGCGAACCGAGAAGTGCTCTGGAACACGGGATTTTCCACCTCGGGAGATACGTTCCTGCACTTCTCGAAGCTCGCGCGAATCCGCAAGACGTACGCGGCGCTCCGCCGAGGCGACCAGAACGTGATCTTCTCCACCACGCACACGGGAGACGAGCCGGACGCCGGTCTCTTCGCCTTCGAGCGCACCGGTGGTGACGCCCAGAACGCCTACGCGCTCGTCGTGCTCAACACCAACGGCAAGAAGGCCGGAACCACCGAGACCGCCGGCAAAGGCATGGCCACCAGCTTGAACGCGGGCATCACCCTGGTCGACGTGCTCGATCCGGAGTCCCCGCGCTTCACCGTGGACGCGGACAAGACCGTGAAGGTGACCGTGCCGCCGCAACGCGGACGCATCCTCGTCCCCGAAGAGCAGCTGGTGCGCTGATCCCCGGGGCTCCCGCCCGAACGAGCCCGCCCGAGACCGCGTCGACCGGACGCTCTCGGGCGGTTTCGATTTCGACGAATCGGACCACGGTACGGAAACGAACGCGACTCGGACCGCGCTCGCCTCGGCTCAGGCGACCGACTTCTCCACGATCTCGAGATCGGCCGAGGCGACGAGCCGGTAGCCGATGCATGTACGTTCCACGTGTCCTTCGAGGCCCACGCGGCGCAGCGTGGAGACGGCGAGGTAGACGCGTGCCGCGGCCGAGAGCGCATCGACCGTCTCGTCGGGCCAGGCTTTGGCAAAGAGCTCGCGCACGGGCACGGCTTCCCACGGCGTGGAGAGCGCGCTCTCCACGAGAGCGGCCAAGATGGACTTCAAGGCCTTGCGTCCACGCAGGTGCACCCGCTCGCGCCCCACCTGGACGAAGGTGCCGTCTCGCGCGACCTTGGCCGGCTTTTGCTCGGGCGGAGGCGGCTCGTCTTCGTCGTCGTCGCCGGGCTGGTCAACGTCGCTGAGGTCGCCGCCGATCGACGCGAGCCCGAGGCATACGTCGAGCTGCGCGAAGAGCCCTCGCACGTTGTCCGGGAAGACGGTCTTGCCCATGGCGCGGGCGAGCACCGCTTGCTCCGCGGGGAGGTCGTCGTCGTCGTTCGCGCCGCCGCGCACGAGCTTGGCCACGAACTCGCGCGTGACCTCGGGGGCGTCGTCGCCGAGCGGCGCGAAGAAGTGACGGACGAGCAGCGGGATGTCCTCGCGGCGCGCGTCGAGCGCGGGCACCTCGAGCGAGATGGTGCCGTTCGTGAGCTGCGAATACTCCTCGCGCGTCTGCGAGAGGTCCATCACCGATCGGCGCGAGCACATCACTACGCGGATGCCACGCTCGCGCGAGAGGCCGAAGACGCTGGGCAGCTTGCGCAGGTCTTCGGTGCGCGCGCGGTCGATCGAGTCGAGCACGATCGAGCCTCCGAAGGCGTCGGCGAGCGATCCCTCGTCGCGCAGGAGCTCGGTCACCACGCGGGCGATCTCGCCCGGCCGGTCGCACGAGACCACCACGAGCGCCCCCTTCCGCCGCGAGGCGCGGTGGAGCTCTTGGGCGGCGAGGCTCTTACCCGAGCCTGCGGGGCCGTGCAGCACCACGTTGCGCTCCGAGCCGGCGAGGTTCTCGATCGCCTCGACGTGGGACGAGATGGCCTCGGAGGTGCCGATGATCCGCGGGTGCGGCCTGCGCTCGCGGCGAGGGAACGCCGGATCGACGATGAGCGCGAACTCGCCCACCTCGACCACGTCACCCGCCGCGAGGGCTGCCTTTTGGACGCGCTCGCCGTTCACGAAGGTGCCGTTGGAGCTGCCGCAGTCCTCGACCTCGAAGACGCTGCCCTCGGACGAGAAGGTCGCGTGCTTGCGCGACAAGAGCCGGTCGAACGCCGCATCGGGAGGCAGGCCCGGGGCGCCACGCCCGAACGTGACGACGCCGTCCACCACGATACGCGCACCGATCGAGGTCTCGCTGGGCGCGTGCAGCACGACCACCGAGTGCTTGAAGGGTACACGGATCGGATCGCTGGGGCGTGACGGAAGCGGCGGAGAAGAGTCGCTCACACGTGCTCCTTTCCGCGGCGAACACGGCGTCGCGCGGCGAGCGCGAACGTCCCGACGAGACCGAACATGGCCATGGCGCCCGTGCCCGTGCCGGTCGCACCGGCGGTGTCGCAGGCGCAGCCCTGGCTCTCGCCTTCGGTGGCGGGCGTAGGCTCACTCGGAGCCGAGGCATCCACCGAGGGCTTCGAAGCGTCCACCGCCGGAGGGGCAGCGTCGGCGGCGTCGGCGGCGCCCGCGTCTTTGGTGGGCTCGCCGCACTTGCCGATTGCGTCGGTCGTGGAGCTGCACACGAGACCCGAAGCGCAGCCGTTGCCGTCACGGCCGCGGCAGCCGTCGACGCAGAGGCTCGTCTTCTCGTCGCACACGCGCGCGCTCTGCGGACCGCCGCAGTCCTTGTCGGCTTTGCACTCGCCACAACGGCCGTCGGCGGCGCAAATGGCGCTCCGGCAGACCGCAGCGCTCGTGCACGCTTCGCCCTTGGGAAGACCGCACTTCGCGTCGCGCTGGAAGCAAACGCCCGAGCGGCACACGGTGTCGTTCGTGGGCGGGCCGCAGGGCTCGGAGTTGGGCAGGCCGCACTTGTCGTCGACGTCGAAGCAGCTCGCCGAGATGCACACGCGGAGGCCGTTCTGCGGCGTGCACTCGCCCGCGATGGGCGCGGCGGTGGGCAAGGGCTGATCGTTGGGTGTCTTGGGCGTGCACGTGCCCGACTGACACCACTCGGTGGTCTTGCAGTCGCGATCCACGGCGCACACGGTACCGCAAGCGCCGGTGGTCAGGTTGCAGATGCCGCCCGAGCGTCCCGAGCAGTCCGCGTTGCTCGTGCACTTCGTACACGTCCCGCCCGAGGTGCAGAACGGCTGCGTGGTGGTGGGGCAAGGCTTGGTGCCGACCGCACCGAAGTCGGCGTTGCACGTCTCGCAGACGTTGGCGCCCGTGCACACGGGCTTCTGCCCGGAGCACTGCGTGTACGATGCACACTCCACGCAGCGCCCGGCGGAGGCGCCCGCGGTGAGGCACACGGGCTCGAGTGCACGAGGGCAGGCGCGGCTCGAGGCCGCGCCGTAGTCCGCGAGGCAACCGGCGCAGACACCGGTCTGCGTGTTGCACGTGGGAGCCGTGGGGGTGGAGCAGCGGCTCACGTTGACCTGCGTGCACTCGGTGCAGGCGCCCACCTTGGTGCCGGACGTGTTGCAGGCCGGACGCGTCGTGTCGATGCACGCCTGGGTGGCGCCCGAGGCGAAGTCACCGTTGCACACTTCGCACACGTACGGATGCACGCGGCTGCAGCGGGTGCCGGGGCACTCCGAGTCGACCGCGCAGGCGTCGACCGGGAGCTTGGTGGGCTCGGGGAAGCCTCCGTCGCCCGAGTCGGTGGCCCAGGTGGTGCGCGGCGAACCGTGGAAGCCCTGCGCCGAGACGCTGGCCTGGTTGGTCAAGAACTGACCGGCGGTGCCGGCGTCGACCGTGGCGCGGAAGCGAATCTTCGTGGCCTCGGAGACGGCCATGCGTCCGCCGCGCGTGCCGTCAGCGCCGGTGCCGAGGCGGATGGTGAGCGTGCGCGAGGCGACGTCGTAGTCGACCGTATCCAGGTCTTTGCGGTCGGTCTTGTTGCCCGAGCTCGCGCCGTTCACCACGGTGGTGGAATCCGCCACGTAGGTGAATCCGGCCGGGATGGTGTCCGAGAGCACGATCTCGGTGGCGTCGTCGTTGCCGGTGTTGGTCACGTCGAGGGTGAACTCGACCACGTCACCGGTGAAGGTGGCAGCGCCCGGGCGCGCGGTGAGGTTGCGCACGGTCTTGCTGGAGGTGGTGAAGTCCGGAGCGAGCGTGGAGATGGAGGTGACCATCGCGCCGACCGCGTATTTGTCGCTCGTCGAGCTCGCCGTGATGGTGGCCGAGTCGTCGCCGGCGGCCACGAGCGAGGTGATGTCCACCACGTCGAGGTCGTAGCCGCTCATGCTGCGCGCGCGGCCGGTCTGCTGGGGAAGGTCGCCCACGAGGCTCACCGGCTGCCCGAACACCGAGCGCGTGCCGTTGAAGAAGTTCACCGTCGGGTTCAGCGCATCGCCGAGGAGCGTGGCCGTCGCGGCGCTCTTCGCCTTGAACGCGAGCGAGTCACCGGTGCCGCCGTCGTCGCCCTCGTAGGCGACCACGCCGAGCTTGGCGTCGAAGCCGGCCGTGGGGACCAAGAAGCCGGTGAGGTTCACGGTGGTCTGACCGCCGATGTCGACGAACTCGAGGCCGTCGAAGAGCGTCACGTTGCGCACCGGATCGGCAGGGCGGTCGTAGACCACGACCAGCGTCCACGCCGCGAAGGTGTCGTCGATCGACTGGTCCACCACGGGTTGCGAGTCGAAGCCCGAGACGCGGTACACGCCCGGCCCGAACTGACGCACGGTGGACGTCACGTCGGCGGTGTTTTGATAGTACACGTTTCCGCCCGCCGGCACGGTGAGCGAGTCCTGCGCGGTGACGGTCACGGTGCCGCCGCCCGGACGATCGAGCGTCACGGTGCGCTTCGGTTGGCCGGCGAGCAGCGTGGCCGCCCAGTAGAGCTGGGCATGCACGATGGTGGCGCCCGGAGGCAGCTGCGACCCGGTCTTCGCGCCCACGCCGAGCACGGCGCTCGAGCGCGCGTCGGCCAGGGTGATGGTGTTGTCCGCGAGCGCTTGCCCGGCCCCCGGATGCTCCGAACGCCAGAAAACGTCGTACGCCGAGTCCGACACGTTGAGGCCGCAGTTGCCGATGGTGCCCACTACCGGAGCCGGCGCCGCTTGCCCACCCGACCGGCACTCCTGGCCGAGGGTATTTCCCACCAACACGAAGTCCCCGTGCAGGTTGAACTGACGCCTGAGCCGCGGAGTCGCCTGCGCGTCCGCCGTCGAACCGACGAGCGCCGCGAGAGCCACCGCCCCCGTAATCCACCGCCTGTGCGTCATCGCCGAGAAAGCTCCCCACTCCGAACGGCAGGCTCCGTGCCCGGAGCTTCCGGACCCGCGTTCCTACACGTCTTTTGTCGCGGCGCGAGACCTAGTGCAAGTCCCCGCGCGACGCAAACCCGGCTCTCGTCGATTCTCCTAAAAAGAGCACGTTGCACTGGTGCATCGGTGAACCACCCACACCCCTGCCCACACCCCTGCACGACGAGAATCGGCCGCGGCGAGTAGCACGGGTTCCAAAAGACGTGCTACTGGTGGCCGCACGATGTGGATGGTTCTGTCGGCATGTGCGCTCGGGCTCTTCGCGGGGATGAAACACGCCTGCGAGCCGGACCATCTGGCCGCCGTTTCCACTTTCGTCGCCACCGAGCGCCGCACGAAGAGCTCGGTGAGCTTCGCGGCGGCCTGGGGCATGGGTCACGCGGCGGTGTTGCTCGGCGTGGGAGCGCTGCTTTTTTCCATGCGCGCGCGTATGCCCGAGCACCTCGGGGACGCGTTCGAGCTGCTCGTGGCGGTCATGCTGGTCGGCCTCGGCATCCGTGGGCTACGCCGCGCCAAACACGAGCACGCGCACGAAAAGCGTGGTCACGACCACGACCACTCGCACGACGCCTCACCCAAGAACCCCCTGCTCGCGCTGCCCTTCGTGGTCGGCTCGCTGCACGGGCTCGCAGGAAGCGGTGCGCTCACGGCGGCCATCGCCGCCGAGCAGCCCACCTGGGGCCTCGGGCTCCTGACCATGGCGCTCTACGGCGGCGGGGCAGCCCTCGGCATGATGCTGCTCGCTGCGGCGGTCACGTTGCCGCTCAAAGCCACGGGGAAAGCCGCCGGGCGAGTGCTCTCCACCATCGGGCTCGTGAGCAGCGTGGCGTCGCTCGTGGTGGGCCTCGCGTGGGCCGCCCCCATCCTTCAGCGCTGGGTTTGACCGCTCGTTTTCGGCGTTTTCGTCACGACCAGTGCTGGACGCGGCGCTCCCGCGGTTCGAGACCGGCGAGCGCGAGGCAGGCGTGCAGGACCTCGAACGGGGTCTCTTCTCCCGACACGGGCACGTGGAAGACGCGCCCGTCACGCGTCCAGAAGTCGACCCGCGCGACGCCGTCTTCACGGCGGCCGCAGCTCACGACGCCGTAGCCTTCGAGCATCTCGGCCACGTCACCCGCCAGCACCAGTGCGTCCATGTTCGGCATGGCCGGGACTATGCGTCCGCTCGGGCGCATGGGGAAGCGGGGCGACGTACGATTGCGCGGATTCACGCGCACCGAATCGCCCCGCTCCGGATTAACCGAAGGATCACTCGGGCTTGGGCACGCCCATCTTGGCGGCCATTTGTGCGCCGAGCTCACCCGCGCGTTTGGTGGCGGCCTCGACCGCGTCGATCAAGGTCTTCCGAAGCGCGCCCGACTCGAGCGTGTGAAGGCCCGCGATGGCGGTGCCTCCGGGGCTCGTGACCATGTCTTTCAGGCGACCCGGGTGCTCGCCCGTCTCGAGCAAGAGCTTGGCGGAGCCGTACACGGTCTGCGCGGCCAACAGGAGCGCCGTGTCCCTGTGCAGACCGACCTTCACGCCGCCGTCCGCGAGGGCCTCGATGATGAGCATCACGTAGGCCGGACCGCTTCCCGAGAGACCGGTGACCGCGTCGAGAAGGCTCTCGTCGAGCACCACCACGCGCCCCGTGGCCTCGAAGAGCGCGCGCGCCGTGGCCACGTCTTCTTCGGTCGCGTGCGTTCCCGCCGAGATGGCCGTGGCCCCCGCGAGCGCGGTGGCCGGCGTGTTGGGCATGGTGCGAATCACGCGCGTATTCGGCGGGAGGCGCGCCTCGAGCGCCGCGATGGGCACGCCCGCCGCGACCGAGATCACGAGGTGATCGGGCGTGATATCCGCACCGATACCGCCGAGCACCTTGTCGACCACCTGGGGCTTGACCGAGATCACCACGACCTCGCACGAACGAACCAGCGCGTGGTTGTCCTGCGTGGTTCGCACGCCGTGCGCCTTGGCGAGATGCGCGAGCCGCTCGGCTTTCACGTCGCTCACCTCGATCTGGTCGGGCGACTTCACCTTCGAGTGCAAGAGCCCGCGCACCAGAGCTTCGGCCATGTTGCCGCCACCGCAGAATCCGACGCGATCTTTCATGCGCCCCCCTTAGCACCCGTCTTTCCCGAGCGACGAGCGTGCGTGCTTCCGGTGGCCGAACTATCTCCATCAGGCCAGGCCTCCGGCGCCCGCCCCCTCATCTCGCCGTGCAGATCTTTCGCCCAGTTACGAGACGCCGCCCATCACTATCTCCTCGAAAACACTGGGCTCTGGAACGCGCGGACTTTGCTCGTGTCCATGGGCCAATTCGGGACTCGATATCCGGCCGGCAACGGATAGTGTCCGACGCTCCGATGCGTGTAAGCCGACGAGTCACGAGACAGCTTTTCGAGGCCGCGCAGAACGCGGGCTTCGACCGTCTCGACATCGAACGCAGGCTCGGACCATCGCTGGTCGAGCGGCTCGTCTTGGACGACGGCTCCCCACCGAACGACGTCGACTGGAACGACTTCGCGGCGGTGCTCTCGGCCATCGAAGAGTCGAGCGGCCCGAGCCGCGAGCGCATGCGGGCGGTGGGACGGGCGCTCGTGCACGTACCGACCTGGTGGTTCTTGCGCAGGCTCGCGCGGTCCATGTTGCCGCTCGCGCGCATCTACGAGGCAGGCGGCGAGTGGGTGGCGCCCGCCACGTTCCCGCATCTGCTGCTCGAGCAGCGCTTCGTGAGCGCGCGCGAGCTCCACGTGCACGCAAAGATCCCCGAGCCCTACGCGCCCGCGCCTTCGTTCTTGTGGCTTTTCGAGGGCGTGCTGCAAGAGATCCCGGTGCTGCTCGGGCTTCCCCGCGCCGAGCTGCTCGAGTCGACCGTGACGCCGCGCACGCTCGACTTGCGGCTCATGCTGCCGCGCTCGGGCACCTTGGTCGAGCGTGCGCTGAGGAGAGCGCGAGCGTTCGTGCAGCCGGTCGATCTCGTCGACACCTACGAGGTGCAGCGCCGCGAGCTCACCGAGGGGCTCGCGGCGATGCGCAAAGCGTCGCTCGAGATTCGCACCCTCTTCGAGAACATTCCGGACTTGGTCATCGTGCATCGTAAGGGCACGATCCTCTGGAAAAACAAGGCTGCGGTGAAGGCGCTCGGCTACGACGGCCAGGACGATCTGGTCGGCCGACCGCTGCTCGACATCATCGCGCCGGCCTCACGAGACCTGGTCGCCCATCGGATCGCGAACCCGGACGAGCCCGATGTCCCCGACCTGATCGAGGCCCTCGCCCTCACCCGAGACGGCCAGATCTTGTACGTGGAGGTCGCGCCTTCGCGCGACGTCATGTTCGGCGGCACCTCGGCGCGCCTGGTCGTCGCGCGAGACGTGACCGAGCGGGTGCGCATGCAGCAGCGCTTGGCCATGGCCGACCGCATGGCCTCCATCGGCATGCTCGCCGCGGGTGTGGCCCACGAGGTCAACAATCCGCTCTCGTACGTGCTCAACAACATCGAGATCGCCCGCCGCGACCTGAAAAACCTGGGCGAAGCCGGCAAGCGCAGCCGCGAGGCGCTGGGCGTCGCGCTCGAGGGCGTGGAGCGCATTCGCACCATCGTGCACGACCTCCTCATGCTCTCGCGCGTGGACGACACGGTGGTGGGGCCCGTGGACCTGCGCGAGGTGGTGGAGTCCACGGTCGCGCTCGCCAGCAAGGACATCACGAGTCGCGCGCAGCTCGTGTGCGACCTCGAGAACGTGCCGCTCGTGAAGGGCAGCGCGGCGCGCTTGGGCCAAGTGCTGCTCAACTTGATCGTGAACGCGGACGAAGCGATGCAGGGCTCCCCGCGCGAAGAGAACGAGCTGCGCGTGGCGCTCAGGCCTTCGGCGGCGGGCGGCGCGCTGGTGGAGATCTCGGACACGGGCGTGGGCGTCCCGCCGGAGCTTGCCACGCGCATTTTCGATCCGTTCTTCACCACCAAGCCGCACGGGCAAGGCACCGGGCTCGGGCTTTCCATCAGCCAGATGCTGGTGGCCGAGATTGGTGGGGAGCTAACGTTTCGGCCGCACTCGCCGAAGGGGAGTACGTTTTCGCTCACCCTTGCGCCTGCCATTTCGCCTTCTTCGCCTCCGGCCTGAAGGCTCGATACTGCTTGGCCTACTTGCGAGGGGCTCGGTACTTCTTGGCCTACTTGCGAGGGCGTTCCCCCCTCGCGCTCCCCCCTTTTTACGGAGCGATACGGCTCGACCTGGCGAGGGCGTTCCCCCCTCGCGCTCCCCCCTGGGGTCGCGTTCCGGCTTGGCCTGGGCTCGGTACTTCAGGGGCTACTGGCGAGGGCGTTCCCCCCTCGCGCTCCCCCTGGGATCGCGTTCCGGCTTGGCCTGGGCTCGGTACTTCAGGGGCTACTGGCGAGGGCGTTCCCCCCTCGCGCTCCCCCCTGTGGATCGCGTTCCGAACCTCGAACGTGGTCAGGCCATGGGGAAGGCGGCGGGGGCTAGGACTTCGGAGATCCAGCCTTCTACGGCGTTGCGGGCTCGCGAGCCGTCGTCGCCCATGTCTTGGGCGACCTTGTCGTGGCGGGCGCGGAGGAGGGCTCGGCGTGATTGGTTGGGGTCTTCCCAGAGGGCGGCGGCCCAGATGACGCCGAGCGCGAGTTGTTTCTCCTCGGACGAGATCTGCGTGTAGCGACGGCCCAGCGTGGCGGGCACCTTGTGGCTGATGGGGCCCATGGCTTCGTCGCGGTAGCGGCGCGGGAGCAAGAGCTCCGCGGTCTTCAGGGCGAGCACTTGGGCGGTCTGCGCCACACGATCCGAGAGCACGTAGCGGAGGCCGTCGGTGGCGGCGAGGCCCACCGAACGACGCGCATCGACGCGCGCGATGGCTTGGTTTCGTAGGTCTTCCACGATCTCGGTCTTCATGGCGAGCTTGCCGGCGAGCGTGCGCACCACGGTCTCTTCGCGTGGGTCGATCTCGTCCACCGCGGCGGCGAACCACGCGCCGCGTACCAGCGCTTCGGCCAGGTTTTTCTCGAGCTCGCCGTACATGTCCACCTGATTGATGGGCATGGGCGCTTCCGTGTAGAGCGGGTTGGTCTCGCCCTCGGGCAGGCCGAGCGAGCCGAGGAACGCGGCCAACGTGCGCGCCTCTTCCGGATCGATGATGCCGTCGGCCGCCATGACCGCGCGCAGCGCCCGCACGGCGAGCGTGCCCAGACGCTTCACGCGCATGGTGTCCTTCTCGCTCGGCTTGGACGAGAAGAGCGCACGAAGACCGCGCGCGCCTGCCTCCAGGGTGACGCCCTCTTTGACGAGGTCGCCCATGGGCAAGCTGACCGGCGGCGCGATGGGCGCGATGGCGCGCGTGAGGCCCACGAGCCACGGATCGAACTCGGTGGTCATGGTGTGGATGCGATGCCCGGCGAGCACCGCCGAGTACGCCTCGCCTCGACGCTTGCCGAGCAGCTCGAGCGACTGCGGACCGGCGCCGCCCGCCAGCGCGAAGATCGCGTCCTCGGCGAGCACGCTGACCAACCTCGAGAGGCCCATCGTCTTTTCGTCCACCGCGGGTGCGTACGCGTCCATCGTCATGGCGATGAGGCTATCAGCCGTCTCGTGAGGCCTTCAATCTTCGAGAGGCGAGCCTCGGACGATGCGCCGGGCGTACGCACGAACCCGCGCAAAAAGCAGGCGATCGTGCCTTTTGGCACGGGGCGGGCTCGGGGGTCATTTGGCCACGCGGCGGACGTCGTCACCGTGGCGGTACACCAAGTCTGGTCGCGTAGAGCGGCGCGGACACCGCTTCGGTCGATCGGGAGACCAGCGTGCACGTGCCGAGCGTCTCGCTCTCGGCGAGGGCGCAGTCGAAGTCGTATTCGCTCGAGACAGCGGTCCGTCCTGGAAGGCGTTGGTAAGTTGTGCTCGAACCTCACGCCCATGCGATCGTTGAGGTTCGACGGAAGGTGTTGGAAGACCGAAATCCACCTGCCGGCCTGGAGTGCCGCAAGGGAGGACAGCGAGGCTCCCGTTCCAGTGGAGCTCATCTCCGAAGCGCCGACACCTTCCGAAGCGCCGCCCTCTTCCGAACGACGACAGACCCTCTCCTTCTTCTACGAGCTTCAGGAGGAGCTCTTCGAGATCGTCTTCCGCGCGATTCGCGCGCACTACGACGAGGTCCGACCCAAGTACGTGCGATTCGCTCTGAAGTTTCCGGACTTCATGGGCGACCCCGAGGTGAGCATGCCGCCCGACCCCGACCTCGAGCAGCTCGCCCGGCTCCATCGGCTCAACGGAATCTTCGTTCACGACGTCGTCCGAGACGGCCTGGTGTACCTGGGTCTCAGCTTCAACGCGACCTGGGAGCCCGAGCACGGCGTGGGCGTGCTCCTCCTGGGCCGACGCGTCGTGAGCGTCGGGAATGCCGACGTCTCGTTCGACGGCTGACTAGCTGGAACCACCCCGCCGAAAACTTGGCCCTTCTCTTCTCCCTTCCGTAGGGTCCGGCCATGTCGCCGAAAACGCTGGTTTGTGCCCTCTTCTGCACGATAGTGGCCGGGGTTTCGGCGGCGGCGTGCGGCGACACGTCGCTCGGCACCAGCACCGGCTCGGGGAAGAACGCGGCCACCACCGACGGCGGGACCACCGACGCGGGCTCGAGCGTGAAGGGGCTCGGTTGTGGGGTCGAGCGGGAGACCGGGGTCACCCTGTGCACCGGCGTGAACGCGTGCCCCGGGCTCTTGGTCGACCAAGACGCTTATCCGGGTTGCGGCTTTCGGGTCACGGGCACCGGCTTCGACCTGCAGTGCGCTTGCGGCACCGACCTCTGCCCCATCGGCACGCCCCGCACCTGCGCCCAAGCGAAGACGCTGCTCACCGAGCAGAACCGCCTGAGTGTCTGCGCGCAGGCCAACGAAGGCCGCTGCATCAGCAACGGCACCAAGCCCGCCGGAAGCTCCACGAGCTCCAACAACCGCGGCTGCGATCCTCAATGCATGAGCGATTGCGCCAAAGCGGGCACGGGCAACTGCACGTTCATTTGCGGCTGCTGAATCGACGAAACGCGGCCTGAGACTACCAGTCCACGCCGAGGCCTGCGGTCAGGGCCACCTGATTCCACCCCCCACCGGTCAGGCCCAGCGCTTCAATCGTGGGGGAGAACGTCGCCTTTCCGCCACGGAGGGGAATCGCGACGTGCCCTTTTCCGCCGAAGACGGCAATCTCATGGACGCCAAGTGCGGGCGCCACGGAGAGCTCGAGCCATGAGACTGGCCGCAGCGCGACCGGAAGCGCGAGCAGAGGAATGGTGCTCAGAGACTCTCCATTCGGGTGGTACTCCTGCTGGCCCACGGCAAACGCTCCCCCGAACGAGAAGAACCCCGAGCCGTCCACGTACGCGGCAATCCAGGGCGCGAAGCGATAGCCTGCGCGAAAACCGAGCGTGACCGCGAATACGTGTTCTTCATAGGGAACTGCGGTGAGGAACGGATAACCCGCCCCCAGATGAACACCAAAGGTGAAACCGTGATCGGCCAGCGGAGCCGGCTGGGGCATGCGTGCTCGCCGATCAGCGTCGGTCTCCGGCTCGGGAACGAGGGGCTCCGCAGCACGCGCTGCGGATTCGGTGAACATGGCTCCCGCGAGGGCCAGGAGGACTCGAGCGACGAGGTGCATGGGAGGAGCTCGGGAGACGTGCGCTAAAGCCCGCTAGGGATGGTGGGCGCAGAGGTGGGGCGCGGGAGTTTCACCACGCCGCCATTGACGGGGTAGCCCGGAGCGCCCGGGGGCACACCGGAGATCACCACCCACACGAAGTCGTCGTTCACCCAGATGGGCGCGATCAGCGGGTCCGACTCGCCCGCGATGTCCCACGCTTTTCCGTCCGACAGGCGCACGACTCGCACCGTCGTTTCGGAGATGTACTGCGTGAACACTCCTGCATTCACCTCACCCGCCACGTTGCGCGGCAAGCGCGCGACCGCACGCCTCTGCAAACCTGCTTCCGTGGTGGTGAACGGTGACGTGTAGAGCAGAACGTCGCCGTTCCCGCTCTTCTCGACCCACACGAGCGCGTTCGCGTTCTTGCGGTCGACCCAGATGTATTGAACGTCGGCTCCCGGCATGGGGCGAATGACCGTGCGGTATCCACCCTCGATGGGCATGAACGCCCCCGTATAAGGAACCGACCCGACCACCACCGCAAAGTACCCACCCGGGACGGGCACCGGCGTGCCGCTTTCCAGGTTGTTCTGAGGGGTGCTGGTGAAGAGGGTCTTGTCCGAGAAGCGGAAGCCCGAGGCGTAAATCGATGAGCCTCCGGTTTGCTCGAAGGCCATGAAGCCGTCGCCTCGCCACATACCTTGAAGAATCGTTCTCGTCCCGAGAAGGTCGGTCAGATACTGACTCTGAATGGTTTCTCGATTCTCCCACGACGACCAGGCTGCCCAGGTGCGCCAGTTCGGAGTAGCATCACCAAGTCCCGACTTCGAGATGAGGACCCCGAGTCCCTCCGGACTTGCGTGAATCTTACTACCGTAGCAACCATCCCGAAGGAAGTTACCGACCACGGCAAACTCAGCGTCTCCATGAAGCTGCTTGACGACCGAAACAAACTCGCCCGTGTCTGAATTCGCGCGGTCGTACGCGAGATGAACGCCAGATGCGTCCTCAAAGACAGAACGAATGGGAGCGAGGCCGAATGTCCACCCGTCCAGGTAGGGGCTCCAATCAGCGAGGAACGTCTCACATCCCACGCGCCCCGAGCTGCAGGCTCGCCAGGGAAACTTTGGGATGGTCACCGTCGGGTCTTTGGCCATGCGAACTTCGCAATCGGCCGGGATTCCTGGCACTGGAACGAACTCGCCCTTGAGCTCGTACGAAGCATCTCCAGCATCCAGCGAGCTCTCTGTCGCAACGTCCCTTGACGCGTCCCTCGGGGCGTCTGACCGACCGTCCGCCCCCGAGTCAACGGGAGAAGGTGCGGGGGGAGGAGCTTCCTCCCCACCGCAGGAGACGGCCACGGCGGCCCCCGCCATGAGCGCGAGCGTTGTGCCTGCCAACAGAGCTAGCCGTCTCCGGTTCCGCATCACTGGAACAGCGTCCCGAAGGTCTGCGCGGTTGCCGGGTGGTAGGTAGCCATCGGATCTCCTTCTCTTCTTCCCCGGCGCCATGGTGCGCTCAGGACCCCTCCGGGGCAAGCCCACGTCGGCGTCTCGCAATGCCTACCCGCTCGCACCTCGAGCTTCGCTTCGCCCTTCCTTTCCCTCTTGCGGCGCAGGGAAGACTCCCCTTACCCTCGCTTGGTCCAGAAAGGGGGGCCTGCATGGCCACGAAGAAGAAAGCCGCGAAGAAGCTCGCCGCAAAAAAGCCCGTCTCGAAGAAGCCCGTCACCAAGAAGACCGCCGCGAAGAAGCTCACCTCCAAGAAGAGCGCCGCGAAGTCTGCTCCTATCAACCGCAAAGCCGGCGCGCCCCGCAAAACCCGCCCCACGCGTAAGGTCGTGAAGGCCGAGCGGAAGCAGGCCAAAGTGGCCGCTCGCGCCGCGAAAGCAGGGCCCAGCACGGCCTTCCGCGTACTCGCCGCGGAGACCGCGATGGCCAAGAACACGCCCCTCACCCAGCCGGAGATCCTCGAGCTCAAAGCCCTGCCGGCCAAGTTCGCCGCTCCGCCCGGGGAGAGCATTCAAGACGCCGAGCAAAACGCTCGCAATGCGCAGTCCGCCTTTTACCAGTACAAGACGGAGCTGCTCGCCAACAGCAAACTCACCCCCGACGTAGGCGAGAAGGTCGGCGAAGCGCTGCTCCTCTTCCAACGCGCCGAGCGCGCTTGGCAGAAGACCCGCTCCAATGCACCTTCGGTGGTGGTCGCGCGCAAGGAGGGCAAAGTCCTCAAGAGCTCCATGCTCTCCGGTCTGCGTTACTTCCTCAAAGAGAACGCTGCCGTGCAATCCCGCTGCGACGCCATCGTCGAAGGCTCGGGCGACGTGGACATGGGCGACGACTTGGGCAAGCTCGCCGATCTCTACGAGGAGTTTCCTCGTGACCTGGCCAAAGCCGACCTGCCCAAGAACGCCATTGCCCGCGCGCGTGAGCTCGCCGACGTTCTGGTCGGCGGAGCCACCGACCGCAAGGTGAATCCCGTGCAGGCCGAGGCCATCGCCCTGCGCAACCGCGCCTACGCCGCGTTGCAGGTCCCGGTCGACCAGATCTTCGAAGCCGGTCGCTACCTCTTCCGCGACCAGCCGAAGCACGCCAAGGCGTTCCGTCGCATCGACCACTACGCCAAGCCCAAGAAGATCGACTGATCCGGCGCACCCACGCGCTTACGCGGCGAGAGCGGCGAGGAGCTCCCCCTCGCCGCTGTCTTTTTGGGCTCATTTTCCGCAAAATCTTGGTCCCTAGCCTCGATTGTCTCATCCGGGAGAACGAAAACCCGATCCCCGCGGCTATTCGCCGATCCCCCAGAACAATCGACCTCGCCCGGGCGGGATTTTCACAAGCCCCAGAACAATCAGGCGATCCCCGGCCAGATTAGATAGATCCCCCAGAACAGTGGGGCGCGATGGCGGGGAGCGGGAAGTCTACGGCGAGGCAGGAGCGCCGAGTACGGTCCACCAGCCGGCGGCATCGAGCGTGACGTCCTCGAACGGGGCCACGCGTGCGTCTCGTTCGTCTCCGAAGCGCTGGAGATCGCGCCACGCGCCGCCCTCGAGGCGGCTCACGAGCAGCGCGCGTGCATCGAGGTCGACGAGCCAGAGATGCGTCACGCCGATACTCGCGTAGTAGGGCGCTTTGACGAGCAGGTTGTGACGGCGCGTAGTCGGCGAGAGGATCTCGCACACCCAATCCGGGACCAACGTGATCGGCCCATCCGGGAGCTCCGGCAGACGTTCGCGCCGCCACCCCGCGAGGTCGGGAGAGACCTCCGGACTACGAGGAAGCTCGATGCCGGGCTCGGCGAGAATCCACCATCCGCCCGGCCCCTCTTCCCCCGAGCCGCCTCGTCCGAACGGTGGCTCTAGCAGCCCGTTGATTTACGGACCGAGGCCGGTCGTCGTCCGCGCCCGACCCGCCGAGGCGCGATCCGAGGAGCCCGCGGAGCCTAGTCTTCTAGGTGAGCAGGCACCGCAGGAGCGCAACGAAGGCGATCGGGATGCGGCGGCGACTGGCCGACGGGAGTAAATCAACGGGCTGCTCGACTGGCCGCAACCGCGTCCCGAGCGCCTGGTGCTTCGGGCGCGGGCGAGTCATCGCGTACAGAACGCCGTCGATGATCTCACCCTTCACGCCGCTCGGCAGGGCCTCGAGATCGGCGCGTGTAGGCGGGGCGTGCGACGGCTGACTCATCGAACGATGACGTTACCCGACGTCCGCCGAGCGCGCCACGCGGTCCCAGCGGATACCGCGCCAGCCCTGGGTTCGCCGCTCCAACAGCCGCCGACGTCCCATGGTACATCTCGCCGATGTCCTCCCTCGCCGCCGCGTCTCGGAACCTGCGAGACACGCTCGCCATCGCCATGGCTCACACGGACGAGCGGGCGGCGCTCGTGATCTCCGACGACCGCACGGAGCTGTCGCGTTTGCTCACGAGCGCGTATGCCGCCACGTTGCCGAAGGGCCGATTCTTGGTGCTCGACGAGGCGGACGAAGCGAGCGTCTCGGCCGTGAAGGCGGCGCTCGTGGATCTCCAGGAGCTCGACCTGGTCGTCTTGATTCAATCGAGCACCTTTCGAATCCCGGAGATGCGCCTGCGCGTGGAGCTCTTTCGGCGCGGCATCAAGGTGATCGAACATTCCCACTTGGGGCGAATCACGACGAGCGAGACCGACCATTACATCGAAGCCCTCGCCTACGACCCGACCTACTACCGGGGCGTCGGGCA
Organism: Polyangiaceae bacterium; assembly: GCA_965225775.1. Classification (GTDB taxonomy): domain Bacteria; phylum Myxococcota_A; class Polyangia; order Polyangiales; family Polyangiaceae; genus JAAFHV01. The sequence goes on from OZ245328.1 coordinate 5,332,227, forward strand.
CGCCCTGAAAGCCCGCATGGACGTCGCGCGGTCGGTCCGCATCGAGAGCGAAGGAGAGACCCTGTACGTGGACTCGGAGCTCGAGCCCGCCAAGCTCAATATCGGGCAATTCGACGGCATGAAAAACGTGGGCGGCCTCTTCCCCATTGGCGAAGTCTTCACCGAGGCTCGAAATCTGGAGAGCGTGCACGGGCGCGTGACGCTCTTCGCCTTCACGGACACCTCGTTCGGGCTCAACGTGCCTCCCGAACCGGTCACGTTGGAGATCGAGAAGGGCCGCGTCGTCGCGGCGCCGCGCTCCACGCCCGAGCTCGACCGCGTGCTCGCCATGATCCGCGCAGACGAAGGCGACGTGCGCGTGCGCGAGCTCGGCTTCGGATTGAACCGAGCGTTCTCGAGGGACCGGCGCGTGAGCGACGTAGGCGCCTACGAGCGCGTATGCGGCATCCACCTGTCGCTCGGCTCACGCCACGGCGTCTACAAGAAGCCCGAGATCGACCACCGCGCCGTCCACTTCCACGTGGACTCGTTCGTGGTGACCGACCGGGTGCTGCTCGACGACCAGGTCGTCTACGAAGACGGAGCGTGGTGCCTTCCGGAGGCGTGAGCACGCGGCCGCGCGCCAGGCGCCCTCAGCGGATGCGCCGTGACCGCAGAATCAGAACTAATAGAGACAAGTAAAGCCAGAGGCGTCAACCGCGAGTTGGCCAGAGTCGGTCGCCTCGGCGACGCAGAATCCCTTGCAGCACTTCAGATCTACGGCGTTACAGGCGCCTCCCTTTGGGACACAAGACCCCGCGTCGGTGGGCGGCTCCGAGCCGTCGCCCGGCTCCACTGCCGCGTCGGCGATGGGGGCGCTCGGTTCCTTCGAGGAGCACGCGGCGCCTGCCGCGAGCACCATACAAAGAGCGACTCCGAAAAACACAAGCCGACCAATCATCATCGTTCTACCTTCCTCACCGGTCGCGACTACTTCGCTCCCGGCCAACAAACCCCGAGCGTCTTCCCGACGGCGAGCGGATCGCTCGAACACTTGTCGAGCGGCACCCTTTGGCACGTTTCCCCCGCATTCCTGCACATCGCGTGCCGATTGGGGCTGCAAGCGTCGCGGTCCTCCGCGACTTCGCACCCGAAGTCTCCGCGAGAGCTCGGTTTGCAAGAAGACACCACGTACTGTCGACAACTGGGTTTCGCACACGCACCGGCGGCCGACAGCTCGAGGCACTGCGACTCGGACAGGTCCTCGGCCCCTTCGATGCGTCCACCGCAGGAAGCCGAGAGCCCAACCAGAACGAACGAGCCGACCCCCAACGTCACGCATTGCCGGAAGGTCGAACGAGCCATGGGTCTCCAGACGGACCGGTACCGCCGATCTGCCGGCAGTCGCCTGTACCGACCAGCACCATAGCCCGCTTTGACGCCAGGTCAATCGGCGAGAGGCTGCCCCCAATCGACCTCGATTGACGCCCTCGTGCCCCCGCAGGGGCGAGACGAGATCAGGCAGGGCATAGCGGACGCACCCAAAGGCGCCCGCCAAGGCAACGCGGGCGACCTCACGATCGCCCGAATCTCACCCCCGCTTCACTTCTTCGGCTTCGTCGGCACTTTGCCCGGAGGCATGGCGCCCGGCACCATCACGCCCGGCGGGGGGCCGCCTGCGGGGCCGCCTGCTCCCATGGCGCCCATTCCGCCGAGGTCCTTCAACATCTGCACCACGTCGATCTGCGTGTAGCCCGCAGGCACTTGGAACTCGGTGTCGGCGACGGTCTTCTTCTCGATCGACTTCACTTCGATCTTGGCCTCTTGGCCCTCGCCTTTGAAGGCCACCGCGCGCAGCGGAAAGTGTTTGCCGTCGATCATTTCGGCCGCGAAGCCGAGCTCGTCGGGCAAGGCTTTGGTGGGCACCTTCAGCCATGAGGCCGACTCTTCCGCCATGCAGACGAGCGCGCGTTCGCGGTCCTGTTTCACTTCCCACTCTTCGCAAGGAATGCCGGCGACCACGGCCTTCTGACCCGTGCGTTTGATGCTCGGAGGAGGGGTGGCCGCCTTGCCCGCGCCTGCGCCTCGCTGAGTCTGGGGAAGCTTTTTGATGTCGTCTCCGGCCGCGTCGAAGTCGATCGTGTAGGCCTGCTTGGACGCCTCCATCGCGAAAAAGCCCTTCTTTTCCCCGGCGCGGAACACGCCCCAGCCTTTGCCGCCTCCGAGCTTCTTGTCGTTCGCGAGCTCTTTGGGAACGTCGATGCGCACGTTGTCCTTCTTGAGGGTGACGTCCATGTCGAAGGGGCCGGTCTCCGAGTGCTTGCCCTCCACGTGCACCACGATCTTGCCCTCGAACGAGCCGGAGAGCGGCGAGACCACCGGCTCGCCGGTGACGCTCGAACCGCCGTCGGCGCCCGCGGGGTCCTTCTTTTTGCACCCGACCGAGCCGAGCGAAGCCAAGGCCATCAATCCGAACGCGCCGAACGAGACGAGCTTCTTCATTTGTCGCTCCCTTGAGCTTTGGCCCACGAGTCCTTGAGGCCGATGGTCCGGTTCCAGACGGGCGCGCCCTCTTTCGAGTCGCGGTCCTTGCAGAAGTACCCGAGGCGCTCGAACTGCACGCCCTCGCCCACCGCGCGCTCGGAAAGGCTCGGCTCGAGCTTGGCGCCGGTGACCACCTCGAGCGACTCCGGGTTCACGAAGTCGAGGTAGCTCTTCTCTTTGCCCGCTTCCGCCATGGGATCTTCCACGGAGAAAAGCCGGTCGTAGAGGCGAACCTCGGCCGTGACGGCGTGTTTGGCGGAGACCCAATGAATGGTGCTCTTCACCTTGCGGCCGTCGTGGGCGTTGCCGCCCTTCGATTGCGGGTCCCACTCGCAGCGGAGCTCGGTCACCTCGCCCGCTTCGTTCTTCACCACGCCCACGCACTTGAGGATGCACGCGTAGCGCAGGCGCACCTCTTTGCCCGGAGCGAGGCGGAAGAACTTCTTCGGCGGGTCTTCCATGAAGTCGTCGCGCTCGATGTAGAGCTCGCGCGAGAAGGGCACCACGCGCGAGGGTCCGTCGGGCGCGTCCGGATTGAAGGGCGATTGGAACTCCAGGGTCTCGCCCTCGGGGAAGTTCTCGATCACCACCTTGAGCGGGCGCAGCACCGCCATGGTGCGCGGGCTGTGCGCGTTGAGGTGCTCGCGGATGGCGTTCTCGTAGAGGGTCACGTCGACGATGCTGTCTTTGGTGGCCACGCCCACGCGTTCGCAGAGCGCGCGCAAGGCCTCGGGAGGCACGCCGCGGCGACGCTGACCGGCCAAGGTGGGCATGCGCGGGTCGTCCCAGCCGGACACGACGCCTTTGGCCACCATCTCGGTGAGACGGCGCTTCGACATGACCGTGTACGTGAGCACGAGCTTGGCGAACTCGATCTGCTTGGGGCGGTCCGCGGGGGCGCCCACCGAGTCGAGGAAGAAGTCGTAGAGCGGACGATGATTGATGAACTCGAGCGTGCAGATCGAGTGCGTGATCTTCTCGAGGTAGTCCGACTGCCCGTGGGCCCAGTCGTACATGGGATAGATGCACCACGCATCCTTCGTGCGGTGATGGTGCACGCGGCGGATGCGGTACATCACCGGATCGCGCATTTTCACGTCGGTGCCCTGCATGTCGCCTTTGGCGCGCAGCACGTGAGCGCCGTCCTCGAACTCGCCGGCGCGCATGCGCGCGAACAAATCGAGGTTCTCCGCCACGCTGCGCGAGCGGAAGGGGCTCTCCACGCCGGGCTTGTAGAAGTCGCCGCGGCCTTCTCGGATTTGCTCCAAGGTCTGGCTGTCGACGTACGCCTTGCCCTCTTCGATCATCTTCACGGAGAACGCGTAGAGCTGCTCGAAGTAGTCCGACGCGTACTTGGGCTCACCGCTCCACGAGAAGCCGAGCCACTTCACGTCTTCCTGGATCGATTGCACGAACTCGTCGTCTTCGGCTTCCGGGTTGGTGTCGTCGAAGCGCAGGTTGCACGTGCCGCCGAAGGTCACGGCGAGGCCGAAATTCAGGCAGATCGACTTGGCGTGGCCGATGTGGAGGTAGCCGTTCGGCTCGGGCGGGAAGCGCGTGGCCACCCGGCCGCCGTGCTTGCCGGCCGCGACGTCTTCGCGGACCAGGTCTTCGACGAAGTTGCCGGGAGCGTCGTCGACGGGCGCGGCGCCGGCCGCGGATTCGGAGGCCGCGGTTTTGGAGGGGAACGCTTTTTCTTCGGACATGGCGCAGCGACCATAGCAAAGTTGGCCGCCCCTTCGCGGGCGGCATCGAAGGGTCGTGGACAGCTCGCCGAGGAGGCCCACGCCTCCGAGAGCCCGTCCCAGGACACCCACCGAATCGTCCGGGACATGCCCGTTTGCCTCGGTCCGCGCGAATTCCCGGCATTTCTCGCGTCTTCACCGCTGGCACGAGGTCCGCAATAGGGGCCCGCATGCAGCGCGCGACCTCCTACGGTACGCTCTTTTCCATGAGGCCCGACGAACGCGGAATCCGTTACGTGCGCCCCATCGAGCCGCTGCACTTTCCGTCCAGCGACCCGGAGTGGGAGATGAGCGAGAGCCATCGTCATGGCCGTCTGTGCGAGCTGCTCTACGACCTCTTGCGTCGCGCGCTCCCGGACGAAGAGGCCTGCCTCGGCACCGATCAGTTCGTCTACTTCGACGCCTCCAACGCCCGGAAAAAGTGCGCCCCCGACGCCTTCGTGAAGCTCGGCGCCAAGGCCGAGCCCACGTCCGTTTGGCTCACCTGGAAGCGCGGCGCTCCCGAGCTGTGCGTCGAAATCTTGAGCCCCAGCGACACCAAAGAGAAGCTCACCCTGCCCGAGAAGCTCCGGCGTTTTCACGCCATCGGCGTCTCCGAAGTGGTGGCCTTCGACGTCGACGCGCCTGCCGGCTCACGCCTCCGTGCGTGGGACTTGGTCGACGGCGATCTGGTCGAGCGCGTGGTCGAAGACGAACGCACGCCCTGCCTCACCCTGGGCGCCTATTTCGTGGTCGCGCCCCACGATTTTCCCGAGCTCTCTGCCCAAGACCGGCTGCCCGCGGCGCTCCGGTTGGCGGCAGACCCGCAAGGCACCCAGCTCTTCCCGAGCACCCGCGAGGTCGCGCGGGCCGAGCACGAAGCTCGCCTCGCCGAGCACGAAGCGCGTCTCGCCGAGCACGAAGCACGTCTCGCCGCCGAAGCTCTTGCAAAGGAAGAGCGCGCACGGGCCGAGGCCGCGCTGGCCGAGGTCACACGCCTTCGCGAAGCGCTCGAACGCGCGCGTCGCCCGTGATTCGTCGGTGCGACGCGCGTTCGTCGACGCTCGGCTGAATTTCGCTCGGCTACCGGAAAACCAGGCTCAAACGAGCTGGTTGCGGGCGCTGCGGTTCGGGTCGTTGAGCGCTTCCAAGATGATGACCGCGGTCTCTTCGATGGCTCGGCCGGTCACGTCGACCACCGGCCACTGCGGGTGCTTGGCGAAGATCTTCTGGGCGTACTCGAGCTCTTCTTTGACCTGCTCTTTCAGGCCGTAGCTCGCGTCCACGCTCATGCCGAGCTGCTTCAGGCGCGCCTTGCGGATCTCCACCAAAGGCTCAAGACCGATGGTGAGGCCCACGATGCGCTCTTGGTTTCCTTCTTCGAGCTCGGGCGGCGGCTCCACACCGAGCACGAGCGGAAGGTTTGCCACCTTGAGGCCCTTCTGCGCGAGCAGCGTGGAGAGCGGCGTCTTCGAGGTGCGGCTCACGCCCACGAGCACGAGGTCCGCCTTCTTGAAGTTGCGCGGCTCTTTGCCGTCGTCGCTCTTCACGGTGAACTCCACCGCCTCGATGCGACGGAAGTACTCGTCCGAGAGGGGCAACATGCCACGCGGGGTGTTGATGGGCTGGCGGTCGAGGTAGACCTGCAGCTTGCCGATGAGCGACCCGATGAGATCGAGCGCTTCCACGCGTAGCTCGTAGCTGGCGGCGTGGATGAACTCGCGCAGCTCGGGGCTCACCACGGTGAACACCACGAGCGCGCCTTCTTGCGCGGCTCGCTCGAGGATGGGGCGCGCGGCGTCCGGGGTGCGGATGCGCGTGTGGATCCGGATTTGAGCTCCGGAGTGGGGAAATTGCAGCATGGCGGCGCGGACGACCTTTTCCGCCGTCTCGCCCGTCGAGTCCGAGAGCACGTCGATACGCTTCGTGTCCAAAGGGTGACCTCTCGCGAGATACGGTATCGACCTTTTCCTCTCGCGAGAAGACTGCGCGTGGCGCGAAACTTCGCGCGCACCTCCTTCGCGTCACGAAGATGCCTGGAGAGCTTGCTCCGAGCGCCACGAGCAGCGCAGAATTCGTCGCGATGGCGAACCGCGTCCCTCCTTCGTCGCCGCCGCCACCGGCTCCTCCAGGTGCCCCCGACGATCGCGCCGACGCGAACGGCGAGCCGCGCTTCGCCGAAGAGAGCGTGACCAAGGTGCGCGGTCAGGGAGCGGTGAGCCCGGTGCGCACGACGAGCCTCAAGAGCTCGCTCGGGGAAGCGCAGAACGTCCCCACGACGCGCGTCGACGTCTCCGAGTTACGCGCTGCGCTGCGCGCCTCCAAGCGCTCCGATCCGCCCGAGGCGGGTCGGCCACGCTCGCCGAGCAATCCGGGCAGCGTGCCTCCCGAGACCGCACGTGGCTCGGACGCGCTCGCACGGAAGCTCGACGCCCTCGCCCAAGCGAGCCTGGAAGCGCCTCGTGTGCCCGCCGATCTGGCCGTCCCACCGACGCCGCGCATGCCGTCCAATCCGTCGCTCGAGCCTCCGGACGAGCGCGCGCTCGGCTTCGGCTCACGCAGCGAAGCGGGCCCTCGTCCGCTCTCGCACGCCGAGGTCGAAGCCCTCGGTTCGGGTCCCTCGAGCGAGGTGCCCTCGACCAAACGAAGCTCCACCGCGCCCGTGCTTCGAGCGAGCAACCAAGACAGAACCGCGAGCCTGCGCTACGTCGTCGCCGCTCTCGTGGTGGTGGGCGCAGGATTTCTCGGTCTCTTGGTGGCCAGCGGCGGATCGTTCACGCGCATGGGACAAGCGCTTCGCGACCTCTTCGGGCACTGAAGAGCGCCCTCGTTCGAGACATCACGGCCGCCCACGAGTGGCTCCGAAGAGCTTGCGATGGTCGTGCCAGGTACGATTTGTCCTTGCTGCGAACCGAATGGAATCGAATGCTTGGTCGGCACGCAACTGCGCGCCCTTCTGGTCGTCTTTCTGAACACGGAGCGAGTGCATCGCTCGTAGCCGAGCCGGGGCCGGATCCAATCCGGACGTGCCCTCGCTCGAGGAGAAAGCGTTCATGGACAAGAAGCCCGATTCCGCACGCTCGCGCGCTCGCGCGAAATCCCGCGCCGCCATCCGCAACGCCTCGCTCTGGCCGAGCACGCTCTCCGCGTGCTGCCCCTTCTGCGGGCAGACCACCGAGGTCTCGGTGGACGTGATGGGCGGGCGCCACCAGCGCTACGTCGAGGATTGCATCGTGTGCTGCCGTCCTTCACTCGTGCACGTCGAAGCGGACGCCGACGGCGACCCGTCGCTCTGGCTCGAGCGCGCCGACGGCTGAAGGCCCTGAACGGACGCTCCGCGGCTCGGGACCGACCGAGCCGCGAGCCCGCTCGGCTCTCCGCGCAGGGTCGAGCCCATGAGAGCCTCGAGGAAGCCTGTTTTTCCAGAGTTTCGAGCCTTCGAGGGGCATGGATGGCGCCCGGACCACGAGTGGATCCGAAGGTGTCCATATGTGGGCCGATCGACGCCGAAACATTTACGGATTTCGCCGGTTTCGATGCGCACGAATCGTGCATCGCGTACACTGGAAGCATGAGTCGCTCTGCACAGAGTCCTCGAGACGCCGCGCCCAAGAGGCCGACGATCCGACTCCGTCAAGCGTCCATCCCGCCGTCCACCACGCTGCATCCCGAAGCGCCGAGCTCGAGCACCGGCGAGACCGCGACCGCTCACGGCGGCGCCGCCCCGAAGACCGTGGCGAGCCCGAGCCCCACGTCGACGCCCGCGCACACGGAGAAAACTCCGTCGCTGCCGCCGCTCCCGAAGATGCCGTCGCTGCCGCCGAACCCGCGCGCGACCTTGCCGCCGCTCGCCCCGCCGCCACGCCGCGCGAGTGAAGCGCCCCGCGCCAACAACCCGCCCGCCGATCCCGACTCGTGGCTCGACGAGACCGAGATCCGAAACGCCGAAGCTCCGGAAGATGCGCCCACGCAGTCGCTCCCGCAGCTCGACCACGTCGACTTCGACTCGAGCCTTCCCGGCATCACCGAGGTCAAGTCGGCGCTCACGTTCAATCGTCGTCAGCGCACGAGCGCCGAAGACTTCGACGTCACCACCGCGCGGCTCGATCGCAAAGAGTTGCTGCGCCAAGCCGCGCACGTTCCGGTCGGCGAAGACCAGCCCACCGCGCCCACGCTGACCCCGGCCACCTCGCCCTTTCCGCCGGCCGCGCGCGCCACCATGCAGGTCTCGCCCGACCAGCTCGAGCGCGTGCGAAAGCTCTCCGAGAAGCTCGAAAACAGCGACGCAGCGGCGCGGGCCGTGCTCGAGCTGGTCGACTCGGTCGAGCTCTCCCAAGACGATCTCACCGACGACCTCGACGCCTCGTCGTCGCTCGCGGTCTCGGACCCCGAGCTGCAAGCGTTCCGCAACGACGATTGGGGCCGAGAGTCGTACACGAACGAGTCCGAGTCGGGCGAGCGCCTGCTGCGTGACCAGCCGCGCCCCGTGCCCATCGTCCGCTTCGCGGAAGAAGAAGAACCGCGCGAGCCCCTCGCGTTCTCCGACGTGAGCTTCTCGGACGACCTCTCGCTCGTCCCGGATCTCACCGGCGAGACCAACGCGCTCGTCCCGCCGACCATGCTCGCCGCGGGTTACCCGTCGAGCGAAGGCAACACCGCCTTGCTCGCAGCTCCCGCTGTGCCCGGGCACGGCTCCCCCAGCACCGTGCCTCCGCCTCAGCGTGCGTCGCATGCTCCGCAAGGCGCGGGGGGAACGGCCGCCCTTCCACGAATGGGACCGGGCCCAGGCCTCCAGGCTCAAGCGCAGATGGCGTACGCACAGCAGGCGCCGCATCTGCAGACCAAACCGTCTCCACAGATGCCCATGATGATGCCAGAGCCGCAGCCCATGGCCCAGCAGGGCATGCAGCCGATCCAGCAGGGCATGATCTCGGTCCCCACCGCGTCGGGTGGCTTCGCGCCGCTGAACCCGGGCACGAAGCTCCGTCAGAGCCCACTCGCCACGCAGCCGCTCCCCGCGCAGCAGCCCTTCGTGCCTCCGATGACCGCGCCGCGCGCGTTTCCCATCGTGAACACGGCCCTTCCCGCGAGCGACGCGGTCATGGGCGCGAGCACGGGCTTCGGATTTCAACGCGCGCAAGAGTCGGGACAGGTGTCCACCTCGGCCGACGTGCCGAGCCAGCTCCGCAAGAAAGAGCGCGGCGGGTGGGCAGCCCCCTTGCTGTTCGTGGCGGTGCTCGTGGGCTCGCTCGCGGGCGTGTTTTTGTACATGCAGAAGTCGAACGCGACGCCCCCCGGAGCGGCCGCTTCCGCCGCGCCGAGCGCGACGGCCGTCACGGCGACGACCGCCTTGGCGATGGCGCCCGCGATTCCCGTGCAGACCGCACCGGTTCAGCCGCAGGTCCAGGCGGTGTCCGTGGTGCCTGGTGCGCCTCCTCTGGTGGCCGCGAGCGCACTCCCGACGGCCAAGGCTCCGTCAGCTCCTGCCGCGCCTGCCCCGAAGGCAGCGGCTCCGAAGGCTCCCGCGGCTCCCGCGCCGAAGAAGGGCACTCCCGCCAAGAGCGGCCCCACTCCCGCTGGCGCACCTGCCGACGAGGGCCCCAAGCAGCTCTCGCCCGCCGCTCCCGCCGAAGCTCCTGCCGCGCCGCCCGCGATTCAAGGCCTGGGCGATCTGCTCAACGGCGCGCTGTAAGTCGCGTCACGCGCTCGTCATCACGAAGGCCGAGCAGCATCGTGCGACGCCCACGTGATCGTGGCGCACAGGCGTGCTCCATCCGCCGCGTCGCCGGCTCGAGACGGGGAGCGCGCTCCACTCACTCGCACACGGCAGGTCGGCCGTGCGGGGCGCGAGGGCTCACTTCTTCAAGAAGATGTCGCTGTAGGTCGCGAAGAGAAACAGCATGAAGAACATGACCAGGCCCACCACGTGGACCTTCGCTTCCATCTTCGCGTCCGCCTTGCGCCGCGCGATGCCCTCGTAGGCGAGGAAGATCATGCGCCCGCCGTCGAGCGCGGGGAACGGCAGCAAGTTGAACGCGCCGATGTACGCGGAGAGCGCACCGAACTGACGGAGCCCCTCGTCGATGCTGTCGCGCAGGGTGGCGCTCATGTCTTTCACGATGCCGACCACACTGCTCACCTGAGGCTTCTCTTTGAAGGTGAGCATGCGCCCCATGCCTTGGACGAAGCCGATGACCACCTTGGGCGGCCCCTTCACGCTGAGGATGAAGGCCTCCCCCACGCTGACCGGCACCACGCGCGACTCCGGACCGACCATGATTTTGCCGGGATTGTCGCCCTCTTTGTTGGGCACCGGGTGCACGTGCAGCTTCTCTGGGCCACGTTCGAGCTCCACGTCGATGGCCTCACCCGCGTGAGGTCCGATGAGGCGCGTGAGGTCTTTCCAGTCGTTCACGTGCTCGCCGTTGACCGACAAGATGCGGTCGCCGTTGACGATGCCGGCCTTCGCGGCGGGTCCGTCCGGGTGGATGTTCACGCGCATGCTCGCCTCGTCCACGATGCGCTGACCACCGATCAGGTACCCGAAGAACAGGAACACCGAAGCGAAGAGGTAGTTGGCGATCGATCCGGCCGAAATCGTGGCGAAGCGGGCCTTGAGCTTCGCGTTGGCGTAGCTGCCGGTGTCCTCCGGATCGTTCTCCTCGTACGGGTTCATGCCCGCGATTTTCACGTAGGCGAGGAACGGGATGATGCCCACCTGGAAGGTGGTCGGGCTGTCCTTCGGCTTGTGCTTCCAGATGGTCGGACCGAAGCCGATGGAAAACTTCTCGACCCGCATGCCGAAGTACCGAGCGACGAAGTAGTGTCCGGCTTCGTGCACGATCATCAGGAGGGCAAGACCGAGAATCGTGAGGACGTACGAGCCGATCATCTCCCTCAGTGTAGCCGTTGTGGGCGCCTCACGCGAAGGGAGTGCAGGGCGCGACGCTCATCCGAAAATTTCGCGCGTTTCCTGCGTCGGCGGGCTTCCTTTTCTCGGACATTCGCGCTCGCTGCGTTTTTCGGGACGGTCGCGCTCGAACGGTCGGCTCGGGCCGAGCCGGAGCAAGTCTCGGTGCGAGGCGGGCAGTCGAGCGGCTTCACCTCGCGTGCCGACGAAGCGAGCGCACCCCGCGAAGTCACCGACGCGGCCAGCCTGCTGGCGCCGCTGCCCGGCGTGCACGTGCGACGCTTCGGAGGAGACGACGCGCTCTCCACGATTTCGATCCGCGGCTCGTCGTCTTCGCAGGTGACCGTGCTTCTCGGCGGCGTGCCGCTCACGGGAGGCGCCGATCCGAGCCTCGACCTGGGCTCGCTGCCGCTGTGGCCCGGCGCGACCATGCGCGTGTACCGGAGCTTCGCGCCCGCTTCGCTCGGGCCGGGCTCGCTCGGCGGCACGCTGGTCTTGCGCGCGCCCTCTCCCGGCGCGAAGCCTCGCACCGAAGTGTGGGCCGCCGCGGGCTCGTTCGGTGCCTTGCGCCTGCGCGCGGGCGACTCGAGAAAACTAGGCGAAAGCGAGCTCTCGCCGGACGTCGCCACGGCCCTCTCGGTGAACCGCAGCGACGGTGATTTCACCTACGTCGATCCGATCGCCGCGGCCTCCGGGATCTCGCGCGAAGCGGTGCGCAAGAACGCCCGCGTGGCCGCCGCGAACGGCCTCGTCCAGTGGTCCATGCCCTTCGTGGTCGGGGACTCCGGACGGCGCGGACGCATCACCGTGCTCACGCTGCTGCAAGCGCGTCGCCAAGGAGTCCCCGGCACCGCCAAGCTCCCGACGGAGAGCGAGACCCTCGAGTCGACCCGCGCGCTCGCCTCGCTCGAAGCCGCGGTGCCCGTGTCCGAGACCGGCACGATGTTCGTGCGCACGTGGGGCAGGCGCGATCACCTCGCGCTCCGCAGCCGTCCCGAAGAAGCCGCGCGTCTGCTCTCGCCGAGCCGCACCGCGGACACCATCGTCGCGCTGGGCGCGTCCATCGGACTGCGCGCGCGCCCCGGGAAAAACGTGAACGCGGAGCTTCGTTTCGACGGCAGCGGCGAGCGCTTCGCTCCGGGGACGTGGGTGGGCGCGAGCGCTCCGGACGGCGCCACGCGCGGCACCTTCGGGTTCGGCGCGGACCTCGAGGCCAAGACGCTCGAGAAGCTCTCGATCACGCTGAGCTCGCGCACCGATCTCTGGCACGACGTCTCCTCGCGAACCGAAGACGTGGGGCGCCAGACCGGACACGCCGGGCTCGAAGTGGATCTCTCGCCGGTGCTTTTGGCCGCACACGCAGGAAGGCTCGCGAGGGCCCCGAGCTTCGTGGAGCGCTACGGAAATCGAGGCATTTTCCTGGGATCGCCGAACCTGAAGCCGGAGGCGGCCACCACGGTCGACGTGGGCGCTTCGGCCCAGGGCGAGCGCGGCATCGCACGCGGCAAGCTCGAGCTCGTGGGATTTTCTACCTGGGCCGAAGACCTCATCACGTTCGTGCCTCAAGGGGCCTACGGGCGCGCCAAAGCGGCCAACATCGGTCGCGCACGCCTCCTCGGTCTCGAGGCCGACGCGACCGGGCGGATCGATCGCTTCGAGCTACGTGCATCGTACACGTTCCTCGCGAGCGCCAACGACTCGGAGTGCGAGTCCACGGTGACCTCGGGCTGCGTGGCTCCGCCTCTGCCCGGGCGCCCCGCGCACGACTTCGTACTCGACGCGAGCGTTCGGTTGGGTCCTGCGCGCCTTCGTTACGGGCTCGACGTGGTAGCCGATCTGCGCGCCGACATCACCGGAGCGATCCGCGTTCCGGCGCGCGCGCTGCAGAGCGTGGGCGCCAAGCTGGAGGTGCCGGGCGCTCGCTGGCTCACCCTCGCGCTCGACGTATCGAACCTCGCCGACGTGCGCGGCGCGAGCTACCAGGGCGCGCTCGGGCCGGTGGTCGAGCCCATCGGCGACCTCTACGAGTATCCCCTGCCCGGCCGGTCCTTCCTGGCGACCGCACGCGTCGTCGCCCCGAACTGATCATTTTTGGCGCGAATTCGGCCCGAATCGAGGGCCGAGCGGGTCACGTCGTGTGCTCCGGACGGCAGGCGCAGAATCGGGAGTCTTCGCCCGTTCCTCCCTTTCCCCGCGCGTAAGGTCGCGCTAGCGTCCCGGGCCCCATGACCCAGCAAAACCCCGGAGACCAAGGCGGACTCACCCTCACCGGAGGCGCCGCCATCCTCGCGCCGATTTCGGCCTTCCCGAACGGCGTCCCCTCGAACGCGCTCGTGCTCATCCCGCTCTCGCCGAACGGGCAGCCCAACGAAGAGAAGGTCGTCGACGGCCCCGTCAAGCTCGAGATGGACGAGGTGTGGAAGCTGCTCGGGTTCAACGGCCCCGCGGTGCAGGTCCAAGACGAGCAGGGTCGCCCCATCGCGATCGGCCGTGACGACCTCCTGTCCGGCCTCGAGAAGCACTGGAACGAAGACGGCGCCGACCTCATGCGCGGCCGCATCTACGCCCAAGAGCTCATGAAGTACGGCTTCCACGCCAAGGCCGAAGGCGTGCTCGCGAAGATCGTCGCGAAGAGTATGGACAACGGCGACGACTGGCTCGGCCTCGGTGTCGCCCAGCTCGCCCAGGAGAAGTTCGAGAAGGCCGAGCGCACCCTGAAGGGCGCGCAGAACCTCATGAAGGACAACCCCTATCCTTCGCTCCACCTCGCCAAGCTCTACAAGGCGCAGAAGGACTACCCGAAGGAGCGTGAGGCCGCCGAACGTGGCGTGCAGATTCAGCCCTTCGCGGTCGACGCCTGGGCCTACCTCTTCAACTGCATCAAAGAGAACGAGAACGAAGAGAAGGCCACTGCGGCCATCGTCGAGCTCGGCGACGCCCCGGTGAACGCCAAGTCGGCCGCTCCGTACGTCGCGCTCCAGGGCTTTTACTCCGGCGAAGACGCCACCCGCGAGAAGGCCATCGAGTACGCGAAGAAAGGCGTCTCGCGCTCGCCGCAGGACCCCATCGCGCTGCTCTGCCTCTCGGCTCTCTACGGCCAGGCGAACAAGCTCGACGAAGTGGTCAAGCTGCTCCAGCCGCACGAGGCCGCCATGGTCCAAGACGTGCGCCTCGCCCACAACTACTTCGAGGCCCTCTTCCAGCAGAAAGACCTGCAGAAGGTCACCTCGCTGCTCAACAAGCTCGCCACCTCGCCCAACCGCGAAGTGAAGCAGTTTGCCATCGAGCGCGCCCAGGCCATCAAGCAGATGCTCGCGCAGCAGCAGGCTTCGCTTCCGCAGTGACGTGACCACCTGACCACGTGAAGCGTACGCCGAGTCGCAGGACGGACGGGCCGGGAGCTTCGAGCTCTCGGCCCTTCGCCTTTTGTCGGCTCGGGAGCCACCGGCACACGGTGCAGTGTGCAACCATCTCGACGGGAACGAGTGTGCAGTGAGGCTAGATTTGCCACGAAGGCCGCCGACTCGGCTATCCTAAAGAGGTGGGAGTCGCCCCCCAAGACGGCAACGTCCGAGTCATCGGTCGTTACGCCCTCTACGCACCGCTTGCCGCCGGAGGCATGGCCACGGTGCACTTCGGGCGTTTGCTCGGGCCGGTAGGGTTCTCGCGGACGGTCGCCATCAAGCGCCTCCACGCGCAGTTCGCGCAAGATCCCGAGTTCGTGTCCATGTTCCTCGACGAAGCGCGCCTCGCCGCGCGCATCCGTCATCCGAACGTGGTGCCTACGCTGGACGTGGTGGCGACCGACGGCGAGCTGTTCCTCGTCATGGACTACGTGGCCGGAGAGTCGCTGGCACGGCTCGCGCGGACCATGAACGACCGCAAAGAGCGCATGCCGCTGCGGATCGTGTCGTCGGTGATGGCCGGCGTGCTGCACGGCCTGCATGCCGCGCACGAAGCGAAAGACGAACGCGGCATGGCGCTCGGCATCGTGCACCGCGACGTTTCGCCGCAGAACGTGCTCGTGGGCACCGACGGCGTCGCGAAGATCTTGGACTTCGGCGTGGCCAAGGCCGCGGGACGTGTGCAGACCACACGCGAAGGACAGATCAAGGGCAAGCTCGCCTACATGCCGCCCGAGCAGCTTCGCGGCGCGACGGTCACACGATCGACCGATATTTACGCAGCCGGCGTGATCCTATGGGAGCTCGTCACCGGGCAGCGCCTGTTCGCCGGGGACAACGAAGGCGTCGTGGTGGCGAAGGTCCTCTCGGGCGACGTGGCGTCGCCGGTGGCCGTGCTGCGCGAGCGCGGCGTGAAGCTCACCCCCGAACAAGAGCACTCGCTCCCCAAGCTCGAAAAGATCATCCTGAAGGCGCTCGCCTCCGAGCCGGACGATCGCTACGCCACCTCGAAAGAGATGGCTCTCGAGCTCGAGCGCACCGTCCCTCCCGCCACCGGCTCGGAGGTGAGCGAGTGGGTCGAGACGCACGCGCAAGAGGTGCTCGCGCAGCGCGCGGGACGCGTCGCCGAGATCGAGAGCGGCGCCATGGCCTCGCCGGTCGAGCCCCGACCGTCGGCTTCGCTTCCCACCGCGGCTTCGCTCGATCGAACGCGGAGCGAGCTCACCCCTGCCTCGAGTGCGTCGAACCCGAGTGGAATGGGCCCGGTCACGCAGCCGTCCAGCATCTCGGTGGCCACGGGCTCGAGCCTCGTCCCCGCCGGACTCGCGCCACGCGCCGGGAGCTGGATCGGCGTAGGGGTCGGCGCCGCGCTCGCGCTCTTCATCGTGGGGGCGGTCGTCGCATGGCGCAGCCTGCAGACCCCCCAAGACGCGCAAGCGAACACCGCTCCGATGCTCTCCGCGAGCAGCGCACCGCCCGCGGCTTCAACGCTCCCCTCACCGACGACGACCACCGCGCCTCCGCCGAGCCTCGCCGCCTTGCCCGAGCAGCCGAGCCCGAGCGTGAGTGCGACGACCGCGAAGCCTCCGCCGACGGCGACGAGCAAACCTCAGCCTCGCTACGTGCCGCCACCGCAGCCACCGAAGAACTGCAATCCGCCTTACACCACCGACTCGGCGGGCATTCGACACTACAAGCCTGGCTGCATCTGAAGCCCGTCGGCCGAGAGGTCGCGCTTCCGATCACGCGTGGTGCCTTCGATCCCGCCTTTCGCCCCGAATCGAGTGCGTCGCTTTCGGAGTCAGATCGGTGATGAAGTGCCTTTCTTTCGGCGGGATCGTCACCTTCGTGCCGTGCCGGGGGCAAAAGCCCACGCTTGCGCCGAGGGGCATTGGTGCTATCAAGGCGTGGTTCACGGAAACGTCTTCTCCACGTCGAACCGGGGTCCCACCCGTCGACTCTGTCCCCTTCGGCCGCTAGCGGCCGAGCTCAGGGGACCGACCTCGACAGACTGCCGACCTCCCCCTCTCGCAGTGAATGAGCGTTGTTGCGTGGGCGAGTGATGAGCACTCGCCGCACCCACTTGGCCGGGCGGCCCATGGTGGGACCAAGACGCCCAACGAATCGAGAGCGGCATGGAAGACAGACTCGAAGCCGGCGAGGCCGTCCACGGCTCGCACGGATCGGTGAGAGCGAAGACTCCGTCGACGCGCGGACGACGGGCCGCGTGTCCTCGATGAGCGTCGCCGAAGACCTCAGGCTCGTCGAAGCGACCGTCGAGCCGAATCCGGCCATCGAAGCACGTCTGGTCGTCATCCGCGATGGCGCGACCAAAGCCGGCACGGTCTGGGCGACCGGCTGCTGCACGTCGATGCGAGACGAAGGTCGCCGCATCGAAGGCGGGTTTCCGGGAACGTTGGGAGAAGCGCGCGTGAGGCTCTTGAGCCACGTCGCCGTGGATCTTCAGCGTCGACGACTGCCTGCTCTACTGACCGACGAGGTCGCGTGGGCGGCCCGTCTCACATACCGGGAAGCGAAGCGGGAATGGCGCGAACATCAGAAGTGACCAAAAAAGTCGGGCTGGCAATCGAGACGCAGTACCGAAAACGAGCGTCGATGGTCTACGAGCTCAAGGACGGAGCCGAGCGCCTCACGGTGGAAATCGGCGCTCGGGCCGAGAACGGTGAGCTGCTCGAAGGGGACGTGCAGGGCGAATCCAAGGGCTTCCGCGTGGACCTCAGCGCAGGCCCGAAAGGCGAGGTGCTCGTGACGGAGCACGGCGCGACGCGCACTGCAGCGCTCGAGGCCGCCGGCGTGACCTGGCGCACCATGGCCGACGAGCGTGGCCTGCCTCCCTTCGATTTCGGTGCCGTGGTGCTCGCGCTCCGCAGCGTGAGGGCAATCGAGTGACCGCCGCAGAAAGACAAGCGTTGCTCGAGAAAATCGAGTCGACCAAGGGCAAGCTCGACGAAGCACGCGGAGAGCTCGATGCTATCTTGCGCGAGATCAGGCGCGCCCCCCGAGCCGAAAAAACGACCATCGGCAAAGTGGTGCAAGGCGCCGTGGCGAGCACCCAAGCGACGCGACTCTCTCTCGCAGCACTCGAAGCCATGCTGGCGAGCTCGTCCAAGAAGGACGGCGAGTAGCCGCGCACCCGAGCGACGATTCGACGTCCGGGCGTAGTCTCGCGCGGCGCCTTCAAGAGAGTCGGGAAGCGAGGCGTCAGCGCCCCGGCGAGCTCCTCGAGCGGGACGCTCAAGCGATCGGGCGCATTTCCCCAGGCGAGGACGTCGTCGGCCAAATCGAACGTAATCGTCGTGCCGACGCTCGATACGGCTCGTCCGACACCGGGCCGGTCGAAGACGCCAGGCAACGCGACGTCCACTGCTCGGGACTAAGGTCGTGGAGCTGGGGTGCGCGCGCCGCGAGGGCGCCGACGGTCGAGGGACAAGTCCGCCACCCCGAGCCTGTTCGCGCGCCCCGCGCTCAGGCCGAAGACCGCATGCGAGCGCGAGGGGTCGAATTGCCCGCGACGTCGCACGAAATGTTCGGCGAATTCGCTAGGGCGGAAGGCCGAGCCGTCACGAGGCCAAGGGGCTCCGCATCGAGGCGCGGACGAGTGCTTGGGCGATTTGCTCGAGGGGGAGCACCTTCACCACGCCGCCGGCTTTGATGGCCTCGTTGGGCATGCCGAACACCACGCAGGATGCTTCGTCTTGCGCGATGGTGTGTGCGCCGGCATTCCTCATTTCTTTCATGCCCTTGGCGCCGTCGTCGCCCATGCCGGTGAGAATGATCCCGACGCCGTTCTTGCCGGCGTATCGCGCGGTGGAACGAAAGAGCACGTCGACCGACGGACGGTGGCGCGAGACGAGCGGGCCCTCGCGCACGTCCACGAAGTAGCGCGCGCCGCTCCTTTGGAGGAGCGTGTGTTTGCCACCTGGCGCGATGAGCGCGTGCCCACGGAGCACCGAGTCGCCATTTTCCGCCTCTTTGACGCGGATGGAACAGATCTGATCGAGGCGATTGGCGAACTGCGCGGTGAAGCGCTCGGGCATGTGCTGAACCACGACGATACCCGGGCAATCGACGGGCAACGCGGAGAGCACCTCGACCAGAGCTTCGGTACCGCCGGTCGAGGCCCCGATCGCCACCACGGACTCCGTGGTCTGAAGCATCGCCTTGCCGGACGCCGGGGCAATCACCGCGTCCGCGGTCAGCTTGGGCTTGACGGCCGTGGTGCGTGGCCGGAGCTTACGAGGGTCGACCTGCGCCGCCGCGCGAACAGTGGAAACCAGCTTCTCCCGTGACTCCTCGAAGAACTCCTTGGTGCCGAGCGTGGGCTTGCACACCACGTCGAACGCGCCGCGGGAGAGCGCTAGCATGGCCGACTCGGAGCCCTCCCCGGTCAATGTCGAGCAAATGATCACGGGCAGCGGGTGCTGCGTCATGATGCGGTCGAGGAACGTGAGCCCGTCCATGCGGGGCATCTCCACGTCCAACATGATGACGTCCGGAGCTTGCGACGCCATATGGCGAGCCGCCACGTACGGGTCCGAGGCCGTCGCATAGACCTCGATGTCGGGGACCGACTCGAGCACTTGCTTCAGGGTATGTCGGACGGTCGCCGAATCGTCGACCACCAGCACGCGAATCTTCTTCATAGTCCCTCGAAACTCGTAAAAAACGCGACCCGATCCTTCATGCCGCCTCGCGCTCGTCGGTGAGCTCGCCTACGCCGACGTCGAATCGAGCGGCCCCGTCTCGGGAGAAGGGACGCACGCGAACGGCCGACGCCTTCGACGAGGTTCGCCCGTGCGCACCGCGCCGGGTGCCGATATGGGGCGTGCGTGCATCGGCGAGTCGGAAGAAGCCGACGACCTCTTGGAGCTGAATGGCCTGTCCGGAAAGCTCCTCCGACGTCGACGCGAGCTCCTCCGCGGCCGCCGCATTGGCCTGGATGGTCGAATCGAGCTGCTGCATCGCGCGGCTCACTTGATTGGCCCCGGTCGCTTGCTCACCGCACGCGGCGGCGATGTCTTGCACGAGCTCGGCCGTCCTGCGGATGTCCGGAACGAGACGATCGAGCAGCTTGCCCGCTCCCTCGGCCACGGTCACGCACTCGGTCGTGAGCTGCGAGATCTCGCCGGCAGCGACCTGACTACGCTCGGCCAGCTTTCGCACCTCGGACGCGACGACCGCGAAGCCCTTGCCGTGCTCACCGGCGCGCGCAGCCTCGACCGCCGCGTTGAGCGCCAAGAGGTCCGTCTTGCGCGCAATCTCTTCGATAGCGCCGATTCGCGCGGCGATCTGATGAATGGCCTCGACGGTACGCGCGACCGACTCACCACTCGTCTTCGCATCTGCCGCGGCTTTGGATGCGATGCGATCGGTCTCGCGCGCGTTGTCCACGTTCTGCTGGATGCTGGCGCTCATCTGCTCCATCGAAGACGTGGTCTCCTGGGCCGAGGCGCTCTGCTCCGACGTACCGTCCGACACGGAGGCGGCACTCCCGCTGAGCTCTTCGCTCCCGGCAGCCAAGCTGGCGGCGGCAGCGTCTACCTCGGCCACGATTCCTCGCAGGCTCGCGAGCATCGTCTCGAGCGCGCGACCGAGCGTATCTTTCTCGGAAAGCACATTGACCGAGATGGTCAAGTCTCCCTCGGAAATGGCCGTGGCGAGCTTCGCCTGCCCCTCCAGGCCGATCGTGAATCGATTGAACGACTTGGCCAAATCGGAGAGCTCGTCGTCCCCCGACTCGTCGAGGCGACGGCTGAGGTCCCCCTCCCCTTCGCCCACGTCACGCATCATGTCCACGCTTCGCCGTAGTCCCCGCGAGATTCGCGAGCTCACGTAGAGTCCGAACGCCAACGCCGTCGCGAACACGAAGGCATTGCCGAACACGAGGCGCAGGGTGCCCGCACGCGCCGCGGCGACGGCTTTCTGATCGTCGGCCTCGAGCCGAGCATTTCCGCTCGCAACGGCCGCCTTGATCGCTTCGCGGTGACGCTCGTAGGCCAGCCGCATGGGCCCAGACAAGACCTTGGCCGCCTTCGCCTTGTCTCCCTTGGCGAACGCCGGAGCGAACTGCGAATCGTAGAGGTCGAAGAACTCACGGGCAGGCGGGATACTCGCGCTCATGAGGTCGGTCTTCACAGGACCACTCTCCAGCGCCTTGTCCCAATAGCGCGCACGCTCTTCGAACTCGGCCCGGCTCGACGCAAGGCGCTCGGTCAATGCCGTGAGTGTGGCAGGGTCTTCGACCTCGAGCATGTCGTGGATGGTGAGATTCGAGCCCGAGACGAAGAGCGGCGGCGGGAGCAGATCCGCCAACAGTGCCTGATCTTCGAGAGCTCGCTGGTAGTAAGGTCCACCGACCTTCACGGCATTCAGCGTGAGGTAGTCGTTGATCCCGACCCCCAATAGCCCCAACCCGAAGAACCCGACCAAGACGAGCAGCCTCGTCCGAATCCTCAAGCGTCCCAAAAGCTCCAACATCGTCGTCTCCGTCGACGAGCCCCCGCCCGCCAATTCAGGGTCGATTCAGTGCCGCACGTAGACCGCGGGCCCCGAGTGTTTGAGCGGCACGTCCGCGCGCGCCAAGGACTCGGACTGACCGGTGAAGAAGAACCCTCCCGGCCGCAAGTTCTTGCAAAGTCTTCGGACCACGCGAGCCTGAGTAGGCTCGTCGAAGTAGATGAGGACGTTACGCATGAAGATGGCGTCGAAGACGTCGGTCACACGATAGTCCTCCTGCATGAAGTTGAGCGGGTGGAACGAGATGGCGCTCCGGAGCTCCGGTGCCATACGCACCTTGTTCGAGCGCTTGTCGACGCTCTTCCTCACGTAGCGGCTGGCGAGGTAAGCAGGGAGCGGCTCCACACGCTCGGCGTCGTAGATGCCGAGGCGCCCGTGTTCGAGGACGGGCTCGGAGACGTCGGTCGCGAGAATGGCGAAATCCGACCCTGGGCGAGTGCGGCAGTGCTCGGCGAGCACCATCGCGAGCGTATAGGGCTCTTCCCCGGTCGAGCACCCCGCCGACCACACCTTCGTCGTGCGACGCACCCCGAGGGACGTGTCGAGCTTGGGCAACGCGACGTTGGCGAGAAACTCGAAGTGGTCGGGCTCGCGCCAGAAGTCGGTCTTGTGCGTGGTGACCGCGTCGATGAAGGCGACGAGCTCCTTCTTCCCGTCGAGCGAGCGGAGCACGAAGTTTCCGTACTCCTCGAAGTTCTTCAGCCCCAAGGACTGAACTCTTCGACGCAATCGGCTCGCCAGCATGGGGACCTTGCTGGCTGGCATCTTCACGCCGAGCTCGACCTCGATGAACTTTCGAATCTCCTTGAAGTCGTCGTTGGAGACGCGCTCCGTGATTGGGCCGACGGGGTCTTCTATTCGACGATTGGGCGCTGCCATGGGCTCCTCTTCGTTCAGGCGGCGGTCGCGGCTTCTTCGCCGAGCACGGCCAAGTCGTTGCCGAACACGGCGTTCACGTCGAGCACGATGATGAAGTCGGCCCCCCTCCGCGCGAGCCCTTTCGAGATCTCGGCGCGCCAGCGGGCTGCGAGCCGCGGGGCGGGCTCGATCTGACTCGCGTCGATCTCGATGACCTCGTGCACGCTGTCGGCTTGCGCACCGAACACGCAAGGCTCGCCGTCCAGCGCGACCTCGAGCACCACGATTCGAGTGTGGACCGTATCGGGGACCTGAGGCAGCCCGAACTTGTAGCGAAGGTCGACGACCGGGATGGCTTTTCCTCGAACGTTCACCACGCCGCGCAAATACGGAGGAGAGGTTGGAACTCGCGTGATCGGCGTGACGTCGAGCACCTCCCGCACCTGGAACACATCGATCGCGAAGAGCTCGTCGCCGATCTTCATCGTCATGTAGTGACCGGAGGAAAAGGAACCCTTCTCGTCTTTCGCATTGCTTGCGTCGCTCATGATTCCCTCCTTCAGGCCGCCTCGAACTCGTCGTCGTGCACGTCGGTCACGTCCGCGCGGTCGAGATCGAGCGAGATTCCCCCCGCCTTGGCCGCGACGACTCTAGAGGTCGACTCTTTCGGCACCTTCCGTGAACCGCCACGTTCGGCTCGGGGTGGACGAGCAGCCGACTTGCGAGCGGTGGCGACCACACCGCCGCTCGCGCGACCCGGGCGCTGGCTCGAAAGCCGGAAGAACCCGACCGCCTCCTGCAATTGAACCGCTTGGCTCGAGAGCTCTTCGGCGGTCGACGCGAGCTCGTCCGCGGCAGAGGCATTGCTTTGAATGGTGGAGTCGAGCTGCTGCATGGCCCGGCTCACCTGGTTGGCGCCGCTGGCCTGCTCGCCGCACGCAGCCGCGATGTCCTGCACGAGCTCGGCGGTTTTGCGAATGTCGGGCACCAGGCGGTCGAGCAGTTGCCCTGCGCCTTCGGCCACGGTCACACACTCGGTGGTGAGCTGGCTGATCTCCCCGGCGGCGGTCTGGCTTCGCTCGGCGAGCTTGCGCACCTCGGAGGCGACCACCGCGAAGCCCTTGCCGTGCTCGCCTGCGCGCGCGGCTTCGACCGCGGCATTAAGGGCCAAGAGGTCGGTCTTACGCGCGATCTCTTCGATGGCGCCGATTCGCGCGGCAATCTGGCGAATGGCCTCGACCGTGCGCGCGACCGACTCGCCGCTGGTTTTGGCGTCGGCGGCAGCCTTGGATGCGATGCGATCGGTCTGGCGCGCGTTGTCCACGTTCTGTTGGATGCTGGCGCTCATCTGCTCCATCGAAGACGTGGTCTCCTGGGCCGAAGCGCTCTGCTCCGAGGTACCGTGCGAGACCGAGGTCGCGCTCCCGCTGAGTTGTTCGCTTCCGGCAGCCACGCTGGTGGCCGCCGACCCGACTTCGGACACGACACTGCGAAGACTGTCGACCATGGCATCGAGAGCCAGTCCGAGGCTGTCCTTCTGCGAGAGCACCTTGACCGAGACGGTCAGGTCGCCCTCGGAGATGGCCTTGGCGACCTTCGATTGCCCCTCGAGGTTGTCGACCATCGCGTTCGTGTCTCGCATCATCTGGCCGAGCTCGTCCTCTGCGCGAACTTGGCCGCGGACCGTGAGGTCGCCCTCCGAGACCGACTTGATGAGCTTGGTCATCTCGCCGAGCGGCAGCATGACGCTGCGCGAGAGCAGGAGCGCGATGCCCACCGTGAGCAGGAGCGTGAGCGCGATGCCCGTCGTCAGCACGGTCTGCGTCGACTTCGCAGCTCGTTCGATGTCGGCAGCGGCCTTCTGGGTCGCTTCCCGGTGGTGAACGACCATCACCTCTTCGGCCTCGACGACCGCCTGGAGCGCCGGCGAGAACTCTGTCTCCGCGAGGACCATCGCCTCTTTGGTTTTCAGTTGCCGACTGAGTTCGAGCACACGCTCGCGCGTGGCCCGGAGCCGCGCGCGCCGCTGCTGAACGGTATCGCTCATCCGGCGCTCTTCGTCGGTCGTACCGAGCGAGTCGTACCGAGTCATCAGCGCATCGATGGCGCGAATTCGTTCGCGAAGGTCGCCCTCGATCTTCTCCATGACCTTCGGGTCCTCGTTGATCACGTGGCGAAACACCAGCTCCCCTTGGGTGCGCTGCACGTGCTCGGCCTGATTGACCGTATCGAACGCCTTGATGTGCTGCTCTTTGGCCACGGTCGCGAGGTTCGTCACGTTGGCGAGCTGGGAGACAGCCACGATTCCGAGCACCACCACGATCGCGACAATCACACCGAAAGCGGCTGCGATACGCGACCCAATCTTCATGTCCTTCATCGAAGAATCGTCCTTTTCATGGCGCCGAACGCGCCCGTTCATCCCGCTCAGGCAGCTCGCCCGAGAATCATTCCTTGCGAATCGTCGTTCGTTCGAGACACCCGAACGATCCCCGAGACGTCCAAGATGAGTGCCACTCGACCATCGCCCATGATGGTGGCGCCCGACACCACACGATTGTGCTCGTAGAGCGGACCGAGCGATTGA
Organism: Polyangiaceae bacterium; assembly: GCA_965225775.1. Taxonomy (GTDB): domain Bacteria; phylum Myxococcota_A; class Polyangia; order Polyangiales; family Polyangiaceae; genus JAAFHV01. Next base: position 5,356,770 of record OZ245328.1, read on the forward strand.
ATCACCGTCTGATGCCCGCCGAGCACCCGGTCGACCACCAGGCCGACCCGCTCTTCCCCGGTCTCGAGGATGACCACCTTCTCGTTGGGTACGCCTTCTTCGGGCAAGGCGAAGACCCCGCGCAGCGACACGTACGGAACGCGCTCCTCTCGCACCACCACCACACGATTGCCGTTACGTTTCTGGCGGTCGTCCGGGGGGAGCTCCACGGTCTCGGTCACGGCGGCAAGCGGCATGATATACCGGTCTTCTCCGACCTCCACGAGCAGGCCGTCGATGATGGCTAGGGTGAGAGGGAGCTCGAGCGACATGGTCGTTCCCACGCCACGCTCGCTGTGGATGCGCACCGAGCCGCGGAGCGCCTCAATCTGCTTTTTGACCACGTCCATGCCCACGCCGCGCCCGGAGACGCTGGTGAGCGCCTGCGCGGTGGAGAAGCCGGGCAAGAAGATGAGCTTGAAGAGCTCGCCCTGCGGGAGCGTCGCGTCGGCCGAGATGAGGCCGCGCTGAATGGCTTTGGCTCGAATGGCCTCGGCATCAAGGCCCTTGCCGTCGTCCTGGATGGTGACGACCACGTGTTGGCCGGCGTGTTTGGCCACCAGGCGAACCGTGCCGCGCTCGGGCTTTCCAGCGGCGATTCGTGCCTCGGTGGGCTCGATGCCGTGGTCGAGCGAGTTTCGCACCAGGTGGAGCAGCGGGTCGACCAATTGGTCGAGCACGCTCTTGTCGAGCTCGGTTTCGGCGCCTTCGGTGACCAGATCGACGGCTTTTCCGAGCTGTCCGGAGAGGTCGTGCACCAATCGTTTGAAGCGGCCGAAGGTGGACCCGATGGGCATCATGCGCACGCCGAGCACGCCCTCGCGCAGTTCGCTGACGAGGCGCTCGACTTCTTCCACCGGGCCGGCCAGCTCGGCGTCTCCGATGCGCGATGCGACTGCGGCGAGTCGTGATTGCGTGATGACCAGCTCGCTGACCAGATTGACCAGAAGGTCGAGCTTGCTCGACGACACGCGCACCATCGAGTCGACCGCAGCGGCCTTGGCGCCAGTCGCTTTCGTCTCGGCAGAGCCGGCATCTTTGGCGCCGGGGGAAGCGTCCTTGTCCGAGGATTTGGCCTTCTGAGCGGGTGACGGACCGCCGCCTTCGACGGCTCGTGAGGACGGCTCGGGTGCGGGTGCCGAGGCCGCAGTGACTTCGGGGGCGGCGGCGCCGGGGGCACTGGACGGACCGAAGAGCTCGGCGAAGCTCCCGTCGCTCGACTCGAAGACCGTGTTCCCACCAGCCGAGACACTCTCGACGATGGAGACATCGAGGGCATCTTCCACGAAGATGAAAAGGTCGCGAACGGTGTCGGTAGTCGACGTGGTTTCGAGATCGACCTGCCAAACCAGCGCACATACGGAGGGAGCGAGAGTGTCGAGCGGTGCGACCGCGTGCGTATCGACCGACACCGTGCAGGTTCCCTGCTTACGAAGATCGGCCAGGAGCGAGGCGACCGACTCCGCAGGGATGGTCTGCCCCGCGCGCACGGAGAAGCTCACGGAGAGCCGGGTCGGACGCGCGGGTTCGGCAGCCTTGGCAGCGGCGATTTCCTTCTTCTTCGATCCGAGCCAGTCCTTGGCCGGTGCGAGCACGGTGAGGCGCGCCTCCAGGGCTTCACCGACCGAGGGCGCCGGGGCATCGGCGCCGCGGGCCGCGGCGAACAGCGACTCGATATGATCCTTCGACGCGAGCACGACGGCGATGAGCTCGCTCGTGATCTTGAGCTGGCCGTCGCGTACCCGGTCGAGCACCGTCTCCACGTGGTGGGTGAAGTGGGCGACGTCCATGAAGCCCGTCATCGAGGCTCCGCCCTTGATGCTGTGGAAGATGCGGAAGCACTTGTTCACGGCCTCGGGGTTCTCGCCCTCGGAGAGCTCGAGCAGCACCGACTCGATCTGAGCGAGCTGTTCTTCGCACTCCTCGAGGAACATCGACTGCATGTCGTCGAGGATCATGCCGAGTGCTCCTCGATGCCCGCGATCGAGAGGCCGAGCCGACGGCAGAGCGCGACCAGCGACTCGGGCGCGCCGACCGCGGAGAAGGTGCGCTCTCGCGTCGACGCCCACTTTGCCGCCCCCACGAGGACCTGGAGCCCGAAGATCTCGACCGCGGAGGCCTCGCTCACGTCGACGATCACGGGGCCGGAGCCGGCGCCGAAGCGCTCGACGAAGCGACCTCGTGCGGACTCGAAGCTCTCGGGCTTCAGCGCATCGGCAAAGGGAAGAGGGGAAACGTTCGCTGCCTCGGGGGATTCCACCCCGTTAAGGACGACGCACGACGAACCGAGTTGAGCGTTGCAGCTACATTCTTCGACCGCAGAATTCGCGCTTTTCCAGCGTCAAATCCTTGTCGCTCGAGCCTCCGAATAGTCGCGGCCGTCCCCCGCAATGGGTCTTCATCCCACGGTGAACGCGGGGCCTCCCTATTTGCGCTGCCAGGAGCCGGACACGAGGCGAAGGACCACCTTGGGCGCTCGCGGGGTCGGGTCGTCGACGGCGAGAAGCGCAGCGACCTCCGCGGGCTCGAGCGCATCCTCTCGACCGGCGAGCGTTCGCAGGAGACGGTCGGACTGTGCGCCGATGGGCGACTTCTCGTTCTCCCAACGTGAAAGCACGGACGGAGTGACCCCCAAGAGGCCCGCGAGCCGCTTGCCGGACAGGTCCATGGCTCCCCGAAGATAGCGAATCTCGGGGCCGCGAAGGGGACCTCGAGCACACACCAAAACGGCGACGAGCGCTCGCTCGAGCGCGTGGGGATCGGGCACGCTCAAGACGACGGAACGGCAGGTGCCGCAACGCCCGACCTCGACGTCTTCGAGCCACACGTCACGAAGGCCGCCCTCGGTATAAGCGTAGGCTTCCCGACGCACGGTCATCTCCGCGCGACACGTACCGCACCTCATCATTGGAGGAAGAGCCTTGCACGACCCCCTTGGTAGAAGGGCCTAACGAATGGTGAAGAGGCACGGCCCGACCCCGAGCCGACGAGCGGACTCGACGAACGGGCCGACGTCACGGCACGCACGACCCTCGGCCGTGCGGCCCGAGAGCTCACGAGCGCGACGTCACTTCTTGCGGAACAGAACGACCTTGTACGAGTCGGTTCCGTCGACCATGCGATCGTAGAGACGCGTGCCGGGATTGCGGTAGAAGTTCTTCATGGCGAGGGCGGCCTCGACCTTGCGCTTCTTCCCCAGCATGGGAATTTTGAAGCCGTGGAATGCGTCAATGCAATGGTCGACATAGGCGTCCACGCGCACTTTGTCGAGGTCACGAGCCACGATGGCCTCGGCCGTGACGTCCTCGACGTGGAGGCGCTCCATCCCAATCGACTCGAGGAATTGAAAACACGGCTCCCACGTGCTGTCGGGGATGGCATTGCCCCAAACCAGGAAGCCGCCGGGCTTCAGCATGCGGTAGGCGGTGCGGAAGAACCGTTCGTCTTCGTCCGTGACCTGTCCGGCAAGCTCGGTCACGTGGGTCTCGTTCACGGCGACGAAGTCGGCCGTGGCATCGCGAGCGGCGAGCTTCGTGGCGTCCGAGTGCGTTGCGACCAAGCGTCCGGCGAGTCCGGGGACGAACTTACGCTCGCACGTGCGGATCGCCGCAGCCTGCATGTCCACGGCTTCGTAGGTGCAGTTCGGCAGCACACGCGAACATACGTGGTTGGCGCCGGCGCCGGTGCCGCAGCCCATTTCGACGACGTGAACATGTCCCTCGCGGGCGGCCACGTAGGCCTTTACTTCGTCGAAGTGGTAGAGCCCCGTATACGCGTTCTGACCGAAGCGCTGCGGGTCGGCGGGATTGTTTGGGCATTGACCCCAGCGCACCGGCCATTCGTAGCCCCAGGTATTGAACGTGAGCTCGTAGCGGTTGCCCGCACCACTCGGCACGTCGCCCATGGATCGGTAGAGCGAATAGAAGAGCGAGTAGATGGAGCGCTTTTCGTAGTCGTCTTCGTCGACGTCTCCGTCGGTGGTCGAGATCGCTTCTTTGCGATCGACCAAGGTGCTGAGCACCCACGCGCCGAGAATGAACTGCAGTTGGGACTTCGAATAATTGGCTTCGGCGTCGAGCGCCTTGAGGACGTTCATGAGAGAGCTCTTTTCGGTGTGGGCAAGCGCGACGGAACACTCTCACGCTCGTGCACGGAGAGACCTCGGCGAAGCCCGGAGAGGACGTGCGACGACGGCCCACGAAGTCCGGAAACGGTCCGGAAATGCAGGTTCGGATCGACTCGGCGCACTTCGGCGCGTCCTCGGAAGATGGCGATGTTCGTTCGGCTTCGGGCGAAACTCGGAGCGGCCCTTCCGCTCCCAGCGCTGCTCGACCGCCTCTGCGACCCAGCTCGTCTTCTGCGGGACTGACCGTACGGGGTCTTGATGAATTGTCAATTGTATAGGATCTGCTCGAGGACCGTGTTCCCCCGCGATGTCGCGACGTTCGGCGTAGGAAAATAAACTTTCGACACGGGTGGATCGCGCGCGGTGCTCCCGCGCCTCGTTCGTCGTCGAATCCGAGAAAAAGCTTCCTCCTTGGACGCTTCGAGGCGATGCTTCGAGGTGAGTGTCCCGGCCCATGATTCGCCCGTTTCGTGCTCCGTTCCTGATTTTTCTCGGCGCTTTGGGCGCCTCCGCCCCCGCTTCGGCTTTCGGCGGTGAGAAAGAGACGTGCATCACCGCGTCCGAGCAGGGTCAGCGTGCCCGCGTGGCCGGCAAGCTCACCGAAGCGAAAGAGCGCTTCGCGGTGTGCGCCCGCGAGGTCTGCCCGCAGGTGATTCGCCAGGACTGCGCCGGCTGGCAGGACGAGGTGGGGAAGAGCCTACCGACTGTGAGCATCGGTTTTCGCGACGCCGAGGGACACGACATCCTCGACGTGAAGATCTCGGTCGACGGAAAGCTCGTCACCGACCATCTCGACGGGAAGTCGTTCCCGGTCGATCCCGGAACCCACGTCTTCCGCGCCGACGACGGCGTACATCCCGCCGTGGAAGAGCGCGTGCTCGTCAAAGAAGGCGAGAAGGCCCGAGCCATCAACCTTCGCTTGCCGAGCGCGAAGAGCGCAGCTCCAGGTGCGGGCACCACGGGTGAGAAGCCGACCGAACCGGAGAAGCCCGAAGCCGCCGAGTCCGGAGGTCGTTCGGTGGTCCCGTTCGTGCTGATGGGCGTGGGCGTCGTCGCGACCGGTGTAGGCCTCGGCATGCACTTCGCTGGAAAAGGCTCCTTCCCGGACAACTGCAAAGCGGACGAGACCACCGTGGCCGGCAGGGACGGCACGTGTACACCCACGCCCGAAGACCCGACCGGTCAGACTTCGGGCGAGAAGGCGCAGAGCTCGGTCAACCTGCGAAACGCGGGCACGGCGGTCACGTTCGGCGGCCTCGCCGTCGCGCTCGGCGGGCTCGTCTGGTTCTTCGTCGACTCCCCTGCCCCCAAGAAGACCGCGCTCGTTCGCCCCACCCCGATCATCGGTCAGGGGTTCTTCGGCGTCTCGCTCGGCGGCGGATTCTGAGCGCTCCTCCCTGCCCCTGCAACGTGCAGTGCACATGCATCGCGACGGTCGCGCTTCGGTCTCAGCCGAGCGTGCGCCGCTTGCTCTCGCGGTAGAGCAAAAAGAGAAACGCCGGGCCTCCGAGCAACGCCGTCACCGCCCCCACCGGAGGGACGGTTCCGAGAGCGCGAAACGCGACTCGACTGGCCGCATCGCAGGCGACGAGCAGCGCGGCGCCGGCAAAAAACGAGGCAGGCACGAGCACCCGAACATCCGGCCCGAGGGCGCGCCGAAGCGCATGCGGCACCACGAGCCCCACGAAGCCGATGAGCCCCGTGATGCTCACCACCGCGCCGACCACGAGCGACGAAGCGAACAACGTGCGGCGCCCGAGCCTTCGCACGTCGACGCCTAAGCTCTCCGCCGTCTCGTCGCCCAGCGCGAGCAAGTTGAGCGACGGGGCATCACGCAAGAGAACCAGCGAGCCGGCCAACGTGTAGAGCCACACGAACCCGAGAGCCGTCGGGCGTGGAGCATCCAAGAAGCCGACCAGCCAGAAGAGCAGCGCCTGCGATTTTTCCGCGCTCACCGTGCTCTTCAGGAACGTGATGAGCGCCGACGCGAAGGCGTTCACCACCACGCCCACGAGCAGGAGCGAGGCCGGCGCGCTCTTGCCCCGCCCCTCGGCGAGCGCGTGCACGAAGACCACCGCGACGAGACCACCGGCGAGCGCGGAGAGAGGCAAGAGCGACGCGCCGACGAAGCCCGTAGCGCCGAGGCCGAGCACGATCGCGGTGGTGGCGCCGAGCGCGGCCCCGCCCGAGACGCCGAGCACGTACGGCTCGGCCAACGGGTTTCGAAGGGATGCCTGCAGCGCCACTCCCACCACCGACAGGCCGGCTCCGGCGGCGGCGCCGAGGAGCACGCGTGGAATCCGGAGCTCGACCGCCGTGCGATCGAAGCTGTCGGGGTCGGTGATCGCGCGCACCACCGAGATGGTCTTCGATCCGAAGGTCACCCCGGCGAGCAGCGCGAGGAGGCAAGCGAGCGCGCACACGAGGACCGGCCGAAGCATCGATGCGGAGCTCGGGGAAGCACGCGAGCCGCGTGGGACCGAGGGTTGCGCGGCGCGCGAGCCCGACACCGATCACGCCTCCATGTTGCGCTCGTAGAGCAAACGAAGGCCGACCAGCGTGAGCTCGTCGTCGACCTCTTCGATGCGCGCCGAGAGCGGACCGATGACCTTGGCGATTCCGCCGGTCGCGATGATTTTGCAGGGAAATCCAAGCTCTTCCACCAGGCGATCGATGAGACCGTCGACCAGGGCCACGTAGCCGAACACGATGCCCGATTGCATGGAGTGCACGGTGTTGCGGCCGACGACCTTGGGAGGACGCACGATCTCCACGCGCGGCAGCTTGGCCGCACGCGCGAAGAGGGCGTCGGCGCTGATGTTGACGCCCGGACAGATGACGCCGCCGAGGTACTCGCCCTTCGGAGAGACGCAGTCGAACGTGGTGGCGGTGCCGAAGTCGACGATGATGCACGCGTCTTTCACGCGTTCGTAGGCGGCCACGGCGTTCACGATGCGATCGGCGCCGACCTCTTTCGGGTTCTCCACCAAGATGGGCATCTTGGAGCGCAGGCCCGGGCCCACCACCAACGCTTCGATCCCGAAGGCACGGCGAACGAGCGCGACCATGGGCTCGGTGAGCGTCGGCACGACGCTGGCGACGATCGCGCCCTCCACGTCGTTCGGACCGACCTCGGCCATCTGCAAGAGCTGGCGGAGCACCACCGCGTATTCGTCCGAGGTTCGTCCGCGGTTCGACTCCACCCGGAACTGGTGGGCGAGACGGGTGCCCGCGAAGAGGCCGTAGACGATGTTGGTGTTGCCGACGTCGATGGTGAGAAGCATGCGCGTGCGCGCGAGCCTACCATCTTGCTCGACGATCCGCGCGAGCAGGACAAAAATAGAGGTTTCGTGTGCAGCCGTTCAGGGGGCGGAGACGCGGACGTCGGCCACGGTGTCCCCTTCGGCCACCGCGTCCACGTCGCCCTCGGCGCGTCCGAGACGCGTGTACTCTCCATCCAAGTGGGGCGTGCGAGAGAGCGTGACGAAAAGCTGGCTGGAGCCCGTATCGCGTCCGGCTAGGGCCATGCCCACGTCCCGAGGTCCGAAGGGCGCGGGTGAGGTCTCGCAGCGCAGGGAGCTGCCCGAACCGCCGTAGCCGTCGCCGTCGGGATCGCCGAACTGGAGCACGAAGCCGGGCACCACACGGTGCACCACCACGCCCTTGTAGAAGCCGGCTCGTGCGAGGGACGTGATGCGCGCGACCGTGACCGGGGACAGCTCGGGCTCGAGCCGGAGCACGATCTCGCGCGAGTCGATCACGAAGGTGAGCGCGACCTCGGAGGTCGAGAGGGTTCGAGCGAGCGCGTCGGGGGCGAGCTCGGCGGCGAGCTTGGTCGGCTCGGGCTTGTCGCACGCGCGCGTCTCACCCAGGGTGCGCAGAGCCTTCTGCGCGCGCTCGCGCACGGTGACGTTGGGATCGGTGCACGCTGCACTCGCGTACTTCTTGGCCGAGGGAAGACCGAGCGCGACCGCGGCGTCGACGAGCGAGATGCGCGTCTCGAAGCGGTCTTCGGGCCAGGCGCGGGCGAGCGCGGCTTCGAGGGCCTTGCCGACCTTGGGATCCAGCTCTTTCTCCGGGTTCGCGGAGGGCGGAGGGGCTTTGGGATCGAGGGCTGCCCGCTTCTCTTTCGCGGAGAGCACGAGCAAGCGCTCCGGGTGCGCCACGGCCGCGTCCGCGGCCGTGGCCACGAGCCCCCCGTGCTCGGACGCGAGCGCCTCTTCGAGGCTCTCGCGCCCGGCCTCCGCGAGCTCCGCGTGCCTCGCGAGCCCCTCGATCGCGAGCTCGCGCACCCGCAGGTGCGCGGACCTCGCGAACGCGACGAACGCGGCCTTCCTGTCGCCCACGAGCGGCCGCCGCAAGAGCGCGCGCAGCCGCGCACGCTCTTGCGTCTCGCTGCCCGCGGGTGCACACCCCACGAGGCTCTCGGCCTCGTGCGCTCCGCGCGCGAGGCCGAGCGCCGCCGCGCACCGGACCTCGGCGATGCGGCGCACGAGCGCCGCATCGGCCTTGTCGCCCTCGGGCCTCGTGAGCCTCGAGAGCGCGGCGAGCACCGGCTCGGCGCGCTTCGGGGGCTCCTCGCCGAGGGCGTCCACGAGCGACACGATCACCCCGAAGCCCGCGCCGCCCAGAGACGCCAAGAAGGCCGGATCCTTGTCCGGCACGATCTTCACGAGCACCTCGGCCGCCGCGACGTGCCCGGGCTCGCCCAAGGTCCCGAGCGCACGCGCGGCTTCGGCCCGCTCGGCCGGCGAGTAACCGGTGGTCGCGCCGGCCACGCCCGCCAGATCGGCCAACGCGTCTTTGCCCACCTTGCCGAGGGCCTTGATGGCCAAGATGCGGTAGTCGCTCGGCCTCGCGAGCATGGCGCGCGCTGCCGCGAGCACCGCCGCCGACTCGTTGGGGCCCGGCACCACGCGCGCCAGCGGATGAAACACGGCCTCCATGGCGCCGCCTTCGGTGCCCGGAGGTCCCGCCGCGGGCGCGCTCCCCGCCGCCGCGAGCGCAGCGATGCTCTCGGGGCGCAGCGCCTTGCGCTTCACGGCGAGATCGCCAAGGCCGAGCGCAGCAGGTGCACTATACACATTTTTCGCACCGAGCCACGAGAGCAGCACGTCTTCGGCGAGCGGCGTCGCGCAGCGTCCGATGGCCCGAGCGATCGCGATCTCCTTGCCGAAGATGCCACGTGGGGTGCTCGTCTCCGAACCATGTGCAGACTGCACATTCGCGGTGGGCGTGCCAGGTGCACGCGAGGCGAGCGATGCGGCACGCGCCGTGAGCGCCTTCACGTGCGGGTCCTCGTGCCCCTTGCACGTGTAGCCGAGACCGTAAGCCGCCCACGTGACCACCTCGGGATCGTCGTCGAGCAAGAGGTCGAGCAGCACGGACTCCGCGGCTTCGTCCGCGATGCGGGCGAGGGCGCGCGCCGCGCGCCTTCGACCGAGCGGGTCACGCGCCGACTTGGCGTCCGGGGAGACGTCCTTCGTGCGGCGGAGATTCTCCGCCGCATCGAAGGACGCGCCGGGGAGACGCGGGGCTTCGGGGGACGCGGGAGCTCCGGACGACGCGGACGACGCGGACGCGGCCTGGGACGCGGCTGCGTCGGAACCGGGGGACGGCGAGGACTTGCATGAGGTGATCGCGACGAGGGCCACGAGGGCGACGTTTGCGAGCGCGCGACCGACGAGGGCGCCGGGGGTGGCGCGCGCGACGCGCGAGGCGGGCGGCACGAGCGCGTGGGGGTGCGCTCTGCGCAGCCCTGCGGGCGGCACGAGCGCGTGGGGGTGCGCTCTGCGCAGCCCTGCGCGCGGGGGCGTCGCGCGCTCGCGAGCCTCGCGAGCGCGCGGCTCGGGCGACGTGGGGACGTGGCTCACGAGAGGGCCTCGTCGACCCACGAGGCGCCGCGCTCGCGGAGGGCGCGTGCGACCTTCGCGAGCGCGCCGCCGGGGAACGGCGCGGGGCACGGGTCGACCTCGAGGCCCTCGCGGCGGAAGTGGGCCATCGCGCGCGGCATGTGCCACGCGCACGTCACGAGGCGAACGCGCGCTACACGGCGGCGCCGAAGGAGCGCCGCCGTGTAGCGTGCGTTCTCCCGGGTGGTCATCGAGACACGCTCGAGCACGAGGCGCTCGCGCGGCACTCCGTGCCGCACGAGCCCCTCGGCGAACGCGTCGGCCTCGACTCTCCCGTCCCACGCGCGCCCGCCCGAGCAGACGACGCACGCCGAGCGTGCGTCGTCACCCTGGGCCTCGCGCACGGCCTCGGCACACGCCCGCACGCGTCGCAGCGCAGCGCCCGTGAGCTCCGCAGGTCCACCGGGGCAACAACCGAGCACGACGAATGCAAACGCTGGCTCGGAGCTCTCGACCATGAAAGGCGCGCCATTTTCGAGCAATCCGCGCGCCGAAGCAACCTCGTAGACTCGCTGCCCGACGATCCTCGGCAAACGCCCCATGCCCACGTCGCCGCGCAGCACGACGAGCAAGGAGGCGCCCTGCTCCCTCGTACATGGCCGCGCATGCCTTTTGTCTGATCTCGTCCCGGCGCCCTTTCCGGACCGTTCGTTTCGCGTCGCCCGAATGCATGACGGCCCGGATTTCGCTTCCATTGACGAGGGGGAAGCCGGCACCGTATGACCGTGGAGGGCCGCAACGGTCCCGGGATTCGAGGCGAAGAGAACGATGAAAGTGACCTTCTGGGGCGTCCGCGGCAGCATCCCCTCGCCTGGCCCCGACACCGTCGAGTTCGGCGGCAACACGAGCTGCGTGGAAGTTCGCGCCGGCGACGCACTCATCATCTTCGACGGCGGCACCGGTCTTCGCGCGCTCGGCAAGAAGCTCGTGCGCGAGATGCCCATCACGGCCCACATCTTCTTCAGCCACGTGCACTGGGATCACATCCAGGGGTTCCCTTTCTTCGATCCCGCGTTCGTGCCCGGAAACAGCATCTATCTCTACGGCGGCAACAACGTGTCGCGCACCCTCGAAGAGACGCTCGCCGGTCAGATGGACCACCCGAGCTTCCCCGTTCATCTCTCCGAGATGGGTGCCAAGATGACCTTCGCCGATTTGTTCGAGGGCCAGAGCGTGCACCTCGACGCCGGCGACGGCAGCGAGGTCGTCGTCACCACCGCGCGCGGCAACCACCCGAACGGCGTCTGGGCATTCCGTGTAGACCACAAGGATGCCAGCGTGATGTACGCGACCGACACCGAGCACTACGCGATCGTCGATCCCAAGCTCGCACGCCTCGCCAAGGGCGTCGACGTCCTCATCTACGACGCCCAATACACGCCCGAAGAATACGCGGGCACCGCCGGCCGTGGCGGACCGAAGCTCGGCTGGGGCCACAGCACGTTCGCCGCTGCCGCCGACCTCGCCAAGGCCGCGGACGTGAAGAAGCTCCTCCTCTTCCACCACGATCCGATGCAAAGCGACGCGGCCGTGCGCGAGAAGGAGCGACGCGCGAAAGAGCTCTTTTCGGACGTGCAAGCCGCCTACGAAGGCCTCACCGTCGAGATCTGAAGCGGACGCTCGCTCGATCGTGCACCGACGCGCAACGCAGGCCCCTTCGGACCTCGCGCATGCGCGTCATTCCTTCTTGCCCTTCGCACGAATACGCTGAAAGTGGCGCCTCGCCACACCGGAGGCCTCGGCGGCACGGCTGACCACGCCTTGGTGACGCGCCAGCATTCGCTCGACGTAGAGCTGCTCGAGACGCTCGTTGAGAATGCGTCGCGCTTCGGGCAACGGGATGTCCATTTCGAGCACGTCGTCGAGCGAGGCTGGCTTGTCCTCCGCTGGTGCCTCGGAGTCGTCGTAGGCCGGAGGACGCAGCGTGATCGTGCCCATGGCGAGCCTTCGCGCGACCGTATTGCGAAGCTCGCGCACGTTGCCCGGCCACTCGCTGTCTTGCCATCGCGAGAGCTCGTCCATGGGAAAATCGTCGGCCGAACCTCCGAGCTCTTCCCAGAAGTGCCGGGCGAGCAAGGCCACGTCGCCCTTGCGCTTGCGCAGCGGCGGGAGCTCGATTCGCGTGACGGCCAGCCGATGAAAGAGGTCGTCGCGGAAGCGCCCACGCGCGACCTCTTGATCGAGATTTCTGCGGGTGGCGGCGAGGATGCGCACGTCCACGAAAATGGGGGCACTACCTCCGACACGTCGGATCTCGCCGCGCTCGATGGCACGCAGCAACTTCGGCTGTAGGGCCGGATCGAGGTCGCCGATCTCGTCGATGAGCAGCGTGCCTCGATGGGCTTGTTCGAAGAGCCCGCGACGCTGCGCGACCGCGCCGGTGAAGGCACCACGCTCGTGGCCGAAGAGCTCGGACTCCACCAGATTGGGAGGCACGGCCGTACAATCGAACACGACAAAAGGCGCTTTTCTCAGCGGTCCTTCTTCGTGAATGGACTCCGCGAGCGCCTCTTTGCCGGTGCCGGTCTCGCCTTCGATGACCACGGGGACCTTGGTCTCGGCGAGACGCGCGAAAACAGGATAGAGCCTGCGCATGGCGGGGCTCGCACCACGCACGCGACCGAACCTCGTCTCGTTCGGGAGCGGAGCGACGGCAGCCGCGACGACGGCTTGCACGTGCACAGTCGAGTCGCCCATGCGCAGCGTCTCGCCGCCTTCGAGCAAGGCCTCCACGATGCGCGCACCGCCTACGAAGCTCCCGTTGGTGGAGCCCAAGTCGACGAAACGTAGATGGCCCTCGTTGAGCTCGAGCGCGGCGTGACGCCTCGAGACGCGTCGGTCGTTCAAGCGCAGCTGGCACGTCACGCTCTGGCCGATGAGGAACGGCCCGGGCGCCGAGCCGTCGATGCGGTAGACCTCTTCGCGCCCCTCTTCGACAACCACGAGATCGAAGGCGCGGCTCACGACACCGCTCTCGGCCCGCTTGGCCAGCGTGGCTTCGTTGTCGAATCCGTCGCGCGGCTCGCGAGGGGTACGCCCCTCGACGATTCGGTATTCTCCCCCCTTGGGCGGGCTCGCACTCATGCTTCGCGTGACCTTCCGACCCGTACGCTCGGGCCACTCTTCATGGTGCCAGCGAACGCTCGCGGCGCAAAGGAGAGCGTGCATGCGCGCTTCTTCACCCCCGAGCTCCAGCCAACGGAACAACGACGCCGACGGGACCGAGACGAGGTCGTGATGCTGCTTTTTGGGCCACTTCAGCCTGGCCGCCACGCGCCGGCGCAGACCGCCGCGCGATCGTCTGACGCTCTGCAGCGGGCAATCGCGTCCGAGCGCCGTACCTACCTTTCCACCCGTGACGTGCCAGGACGCGCCGGTGCGACCTCGGAGGTCGCACTGCGTGCCCCCGACGCTCCTCTTCACGCGCACAACGTCGAATAATCGCCCTTCTTCGTCGCGGCATGCAGAATGCAAGATTCTCCACGAGCTTCCCCGTGGAGCGCCCCCATGCAAAAGCCCCTCGACTTCGGTCCGTACACCATCGGCAAAGAGATCGCGCGCACCCCGGCGACGCGCACCTTCCGAGCCTCGCGCAACGACGGAATGAGCCTGTTCGTCACGTGTCTGGCGACCGGCGTGGAAGAACGACCGGCCTCGCCGGAAGACAAAGCGGCCTTCGAACGCGCGGTGAGGCTCTTGTGCGAGATGCCCAGGGCCGAGCTCGCGCCCATCGTAGACAGCGGCGTAAGCTCCACCGTGGGATGGTTCGCGGCCATCGAAGAGCCGCGCGGCAAGCGGCTGGATGCGCTCCTGGCCGAACGTGTGCGCATCGACGAGCACACCGTCCACGTCATGGCGCGCCACGCAGCCAGTGCGCTCGGCGCGCTGGGCGAGACCGGGCTCGTGCACGGCCATCTGCGCCCGAGCTCGTTCATGGTGCGCGGCGAAGGCGTCGAGTCCACCCTCGTCCTGACCGAGCTTCCCCTGGTCTCGTCGAGGCTCGCCACCAAGGGCGAAGCGAGCGGCACGCTGGAAGAGCTCTACCTCTCGCCCGAGCACGTGAGCGGCGGCCCGATCGACGAACGCACCGACGTGCACTCGCTCGGCCTGGTTTTCCTGGAGCTCTTGGTGGGCACCGAGCGCTTCGAAAGCGTGCGCGGCTCGATGCTCATGGCCGCGCGCCCCTTCGCTGCGGAAGACGGGCTCTCGTCGGCGTGGAACCGCCTCTTGGCGCGTGCGTTGGGGCGTGACCCGCGCACCCGGCACGAGTCGGTCCAAGAGCTGTGCGACGAGCTCGAGACGCTCTATTCGCGGCGGTCGTCCGGAGCGATGCGCATCGACGTTCCCAACGCACGCAGCTCGAGCCCCGCCTCGGGCATGCCTCGCGTGCCCGCGCCCGCTGAACCCTACCGCTTCGCGCCGACACGCGCGGCAGCTCCGGCCCCCGTGCCCGAACCCGCACCGGCACCGAGTCCCGAGGCGTCGGCCGCGGCTCCCACCAATGAAGCGAGCTTCGATTTCGGCGCGAAAGCAGCGTCGAGTCCGCTCGACGCCCTCGAGCTCGACATGGGCACGGCACCGGCAGCGGAGCCTTCGTCACCGGCATCGCCTTCTTCACTCGCGTCTTCGGGCTCGGGTCCGTCGTTGCCGGCCGAAGAACCCAAACAGACCATGCTCGAGGATCCGCCTCCTCCGGCCGCTCCGGAACCTCAAAAGTCCAAGCCTCGCCTCGAGCTCCCCAAGCCGAACCTTCAGGCCGCCACTCAAGCGGCGACCCAGCTCGCCGAGCGCGCCACCGAGCGTGCGACCGAGATGGCCACCAACGGCATGCAGAAGAACCGCACCGGCCTCGCGCTGGGCGGAATCGTGCTCGCGGTCGGGCTCATGGCGATGATCTTCTTCGCGCTCGTGCGCTTCTTCGACGACGGCAGCGACTCGTCCTCGGGCCCCCCCGTTCAAGGCACCAAGCACACCGTCGAAGGCAACGGCGCGACCACCGGACACTGATCGACGCGCGCTTCGGGTCCGGTCCGAGAGAACCCGCCGGGCCGGACGCCGGCTTCGACGAAAGGGGGAGCGCCAGGGGAAAGCCCTCGCGTCCTCGTCGACGCGCGTTTTCCTTCGATGGCCCGCGAGCCCCTCCTTCCACGAAGCGCTCAATACTCGAGCGTACCGCCCTTGTAGTCGACGAACGTCCCCGTGTCGGGCGCGCGGAGTCCATCCAATCGCGCCAAGATCCGTCGGACCGATTCTTCTACCGGGGTAGGTGCGCCGTGGCCGCCCATGTCGGTCTGGACCCACCCCGGATTGACGACCACACAAATGAAGCCACGGGCCCGCAAGTCGACGCTCATCGACTTGTTGGCCATATTGAGCGCAGCCTTGGCCATTCGGTAGGCATACGCGCCGCCGCTGGTATTGTCGGAGATCGATCCCATCCCGCTCGAAATGTGGGCAATCTTGCGCGTCTTTCCGCGCTCCAGGGCGGGCAAGAGAGCTCGGGTCGTGCGAATCGGGCCGAGCGCGTTCACGTCGAAGGTGCGCATCGCATCCTCGAGGTCCACGTCTTCGAGCGACTGCATCTTGCCGAGCACGCCCGCGTTGTTGACGAGCACGTCGACGGAGACGTCGCCGAGGTCGGACGCGAGCTTTCGCACGCTGGCCTCGTCCGACAGCTCGCACGTATGGAGGCACACTCGGCCCTCGGCCCCTTCGGCCAATGCACGAAGCTCGTGCGCCGTACCCACGTCGCGCGCGGTGGCCTCCACGAAGTCACCACGCGCGGCGAGCTGCCGCACCATCTCGAGCCCGATTCCCCGATTCGCCCCGGTCACGACCCATCGCATGCCTCTCTCAAAGCACGAGAGAGGCGCGGTGCAAATCGGGGAGTTTCGTGATCACGAGACGCAGTCTCGGCTCAGCGCAAGATGCGCCGGAACAGCGACTTGGCGCCGAGCGAGCCAGCGGCACCGACCACGACCAACGTGGGCACCGAGACCGGGCCGGTAAGAGCGACGAGACCTGCTCCGAGCAAGACTCCAGCGCCGGTCGCGAGCGCGCCGGTCGTGGCTTCTTTGGCGACGTGTTTGGCGGCTTGCTCCCGAGAGACGGTACCCGCGCGATAGGCGACGACCGCCTCGACGCCGGCGATGGCGCCGTCGAGCACGAAGCCGAGCCCGGCCGCACGCCCCACGCCTCGGAACACCTGTTTTCCGGCCGCCTTGGCAACTTCCCGCGTGGTGGACTTGGCGAGCTCTTTCGCACTCGAGGCCGCTGCAGCGCCTGCTGCTTCACCGAGCGCACCGCGAACGGCGCCTCCGGATAGGCGCTTCGCCACGAACGAGACGATTCCGCGGGCGCCGCCGCCCAGCATTTTGTTGGCTCCCGCCTCGGCCGTCGCTCGCACGGCGACTTTGGCCCCTTCGGAGAGCACGTGCTTGCCGCCGGCCGAAAAGAGCGCTGCCGCAGCCCCGGAAACGGCCACCGCCTCGCCCCCTGCGACGACCCCTCGAAAGAGATCGAACGGACCAGGAAGAGGCGCCTGCGAGAGGTCATCAGCCGAGGAGGTCATGACCGCAGGGTACGCCAAACGAAGCCTCTACGCGAGGTCGGGCTGGAGGACTTCGAGCCCCCTTCGACGAGTCGAGGTATTCCGTTGCCGGCCTCCTCGTCACATGGTGAAAGTCGGGCCCAGATGAATCTCCGTGCCGCCTCGATCGCGCTGGTTGTCCTCGCCTCGGCTCTACCTTTTTGGTCGGGCTGCGGTGGACCGAAAGAAGCCCAGGCTCCCGTGGCGGTCGCGCCTCCTCCAGCCTATGCCGCGTCGCTGCGCCCCGCGATCGAAGCGCTCCTGAAAGAGACCCTCACACCGGGAGCGGGTGTCTTCGTGCGCTCGGCCGAGGGCGATTGGAGCGAGACGTTCGGAGCCCGCGTGCGCGGTGGGAACGACAAGCCCGGGATCACGGATCACGTTCGCATCGGCAGCAACACGAAGACCATGATCGGCACGGTGATCTTGCAGCTCGTGGAAGAAGGGCGACTACGTCTCGATGCGCCAATCTCCAACTACAGGCTCGGCGTCCCCGACGGCGACATGATCCCCATCGAGCGATTGCTCGACATGCGGAGCGGCCTCTTCGACTATTCCGAGCTTCCCGCGCTGAACGAGGCACTCGACAAGACCCCCGCGCGGGTATGGAAGCCGGAAGAGCTGGTCGAGCTCGCCGTATCCCAACGTCCGTACTTCGCTCCCGGCAAAGGATTCCGCTACTCGAACACCAATACGATCCTCCTCGGCCTCGTCGTCGAGCAGGCCACCAAGAATCCCATCGAAAAGGAGCTCAAACATCGTATTTTCGACAAGCTCGGCATGAAGGACACGAGCATGCCGCGACTCCGTTCGGGGGCGCTCCCGCACCCCTTTCCGCGCGGCTACAGATTCGGCACCAATCTGGAGACGCTCTCGAGCGACGTACTCCCTCCCGAGCGCCAAGCCGCCGCCAAGAACGGCACGTGGGCGCCCTTGGATGCGACGGACGGCAATCCTTCGTGGGCCTGGACCGCGGGCGCGGCCATCTCCAATGGTCCCGATCTCGTGCGTTATGCCAAAGCGTTGGTCGAGGGGCAGCTCCTCGGCGCCGACATGCAGAAGCGCAGGCTCGAGAGCGTGGTCTCCACCAATCCGAAGGACCCCAAGGCCCCGGCTTACGGTTGGGCGCTCGCCAAGCTCGGACCGATGTACGGCCATACGGGAGAGCTGCCGGGGTACAACACCTTCGTCGGGTACGATCCGGAGAAGAAGCTCACCGTGGTCACCTGGACCTCGCTCTCCGCCGCCCCGGACGGACGCGCCCCCGCCGTGGAGATCGCCCGCACCATCGTCGGCCATTTCCATCCCTCGGCCACGGAACACTGAGCCCTCACGCCAGCCTGACCGGAACTTCGCCGACTCGAGCCACCGCGAAAAAAAACGACGACCGTCGGTGCGACACCGGAGGCGCCTCTGCGTACTCCGCGCGGAGGTCTCTCGATGCATTCCCGACTTGCACGTATTTGTGCGTTCGGCGCCTTGGCTACGCTCCTCGGAGCCGCTTGCGGCGGCAGAATCGACCGCGCATCACGACGAACGGACGCGGGAATTGCGGCGAAGGCCCCCACTCCCGACCTGCCCGAAGCCGTCGAAGATCCGCCCGAGGAGGTCATCGCCGAGCCCGAACAGGTCCCCTCGGAAGAGCCCGAAGCGGCATCTCCCGTCCCCGTCGACGACGCGTCGGTCGAGGTGCCCGAAGCCGCACCACCGGCCGTCGTCGACGCGAGCACCGCTCCGCTCCCCGTCCCCTCGGGTTCAACTACATCCCCACCGCCGAAGCCGACCGCTCCGCCCCCGGAGCCGGACAAAGACGCCGGACCTTGGGCTAGACTCGTCTGCCACCCCAATGTCGGTCGACGAGACTGGCTCAACGACGACGGTAGCGTCCGCGTCACGGACCTCTCGTGTTGCACCCGGGATACCGTTCCGGGATGTGGAGGTGGCTATCGCGTCCTCATGGAAGGAACCTGCAAAACCAACCTCCCCCAATGCGTCCCGGTCGGTTACCCCGTGGCCCCGATCGGCGTATATGGCCCGGAGGTCCCGATCCCCGGAGGAGTCATCGTCGACGTCTACCCGGGGCGCACCCGCCCGACGGAGCTGAGCAGGCTCGGATACATCTCCTATACGCAATTGGCGCCCGCGGGGACCTTCGGCCCGAAAGCCGTTGCCATCACGACGGGTTGGTGGAACTTCGCAAGCGTCACCGCGTGCAGCATCAACGACTACGGCGGGAGCTGTTCCCTCCAAGGAGGCGAGGCTGGCGGTTATCGCTCGAGAATGAGCTTCGGGGCAAGCGAGGGCGGTGCGACATTTTGGAGCCTCCGAGCCAGCTACACCGGCTGCGAGGGGAAGGGGGGTCTCAAGATGGTCCACGGCAACTACTGCACGGCGTTCCCCGTCGACGGAGGCGCGAGCGTCCCGATCGACGGGGGCACACCTGCGCCCCTCGACAGCGGTCCTCCCCTCTGAGTCCTCATGGCGACCGGGCCTACCGGTCGGCTAAGCTCCGCGCGCGATGTCGCTGACCGAAGATCTCCCGTGGACGTGCCCCTGCGGAACCGCGAATGTCTCACGCGCTCGTGTCTCTTGGCCCCTCGGAGCGAGCCCCGAAGACGGCGCGGCCCTCGCCTCGATCCTCACCAATACCTTCCACGTCTTCCCTTGCGTGCGCTGCGGCTACCCCGCGGTGGTCGACCGAGACCTCCTCGTGATTCACCACGCCGAGCGCTGGGCCATCCAGGTCGCGCACGACACGAACGCGCGGGCCTCGATCGCCCCCAAGCTCGCGCAGGGATTTCCCGCCTATCGCACGCGCGTGGTGGCGGATCGGCTCGCCCTGGTGGAACGAGCTCGGCTCCTCCACCAGGGCATCGACGACGTGGCCATGGAGGTCGCTCGCTTCGAACAGGGCCTTCGGCTCGGGCTCTCCGCCGATCCGCAATCACGCCTGCTCTTCGATCGAATCGAGGGAGATCATGCGGTGTTCGCGCTGTTGCACAAGGGCGCGAAGACCGCCGAGCTCACGACTCCACTCGACCGTCTTCGCACGTTGGCCATGGCTTACGCCACGGCGAGCTTCCTGGATGGCCCCGTCGTCGACGAGTCCTTGGTCCAACGTCTGCTCGTGGCCGCGAGCGCGCCTCCGCCCATTCACCGCTACACCACGCTGCCCATCACGCCGACCGAGCTCTTCGCGCGAAAGGGCACCGTAATCGCCAGCAATGGGCAGGTCGCGGTGAGTCTCTCCACGAGCGACGGCACGCTCACGCCCGTGGTGGTCCCTTCGGAACGACCCGAGCGCCATGCCCTCCCCGCGGACCTACGCCGTGAAGAGACCCTCGAGGGCCCCATGACGTCCCTCGCCGGCGTACGCCTGCATGGGAGCCTCTTGGATGCCGCCCAGACACGCTCGGGCCTGGTGGTGTTCGCGCTCGACCGACCCGGACATTCGCCGGCGGTGATCCCGTGGCTGCCCTCGTCGGGACGTCCGCCCGAGGACGCATTTCCCCTCGAATCCCCTCTGCTCGTCGCTGACGACGATGCCGTGGTGGTCGTGGAGCGGCAACAAACGCCTTATTTTTTGCTGATGCGGGCGATTGACGCAGGCGCAGGTCCCACGCTGGCGGCCACGTGCGTTCCTCTCCCGCCCGACATGGCAGGACGCCCAATCGTGGCCGCCTTGAACGACGAGCACCTGGCCGTCGCTTGCGGCACCGACCTCGTGCTCTATGCGCGTGGCGACCTGGGCATCCGCCCGGGCTTCGCGCTTCAGGCCGCCGATCTCGTGCCCTGGGTGCTCCGCGCTCAGACCTTGGCGCGGCCCGGAAAGGTCGTCATGGGCGTGGGTAGCAAGCTGTTGGTCGACCACCCGGACGTGGGACGCATGACCCTCGAGCGTTCGCCGACCATGCCCGTGACACCTGGAGAACCCGTTCGGATCGACGACGTGCGCGAGGACCTGCCCCGGCAATTGCGAGTGACGGCCTATTCGTTCGCCGACGGAAGAAGTTGGAAGGCCGAGCCCCCAGCGCTCCGGAAGATCCCCGCAGTCAGGCCGCCACCAGCAGTCGACGCCACCCCACCCAAGGAGCCAGTGAGGCCTCGCCGCTCGCTCGTACCCCACCTCGACGTACTGGCCACGCGCTTCGGCGTTCGCGTGCCGCCACGCCTTCACGCATTGGCTACGGCCGAGCGTGACGTTCCAGCCGTGGCGCGCGCGCTCGAGATCCTCGGGCTCTCCCTGACGCCCTTGCCGAACACGGAAGACTCCCTCGGCCAGAGACTGGTGACCGATTGGGACGCCGACCCCAATCTCTTCGGTATCATGGAGACGGGCACGGGGGATGTCGACGCCCTTTACCTGTATCCGCCGCTGCTCCAGCCCGGCCGAGAGCCCCTCGTCGTCCGCTATTGCCACGAAGACGGAGAGCTCGAGCTCCGCGCCAGGAGCTTCGACGAATTCTTGGAAGCCGCGCTGAACGAAGCGGAAGCCGAGCACGGCGCTCTGGTCGCGCTCGTCCGTAGCGTTCTCCCGGCCGAGCACGCTCCCCCCGAAACCATCTTCCAGGGCCCGCTCCCCGACCTCGTCCGGCCGCTCGCCTCCGGAGGTCCGAACGACCCGAGACTCGCCGCCGAGCGAGACCTCTGCAAGCGCTTCGGTGACGGGCAGCCGCAGCTCGCCACCGAGCTTCATGCACTCTACACCGACCTCGACTGGACCTACGCGGCCGAAATGACCCGCCCGAGGTCGTCACGTCGGGGATGACTCGCACGCCGTCGAACCATTGCCAACGCTCAGCCGAGCCCTATCCATACGATCGATGCTCCTCGCTCACCATGACGCCGCACGCGACGCGCTCCGGGTGCCGACACCCGAGAATCCTTGGCGTATCCTCGTGAGCGGGTGTCTCGCGAACTGGCCATGCGGCGTCGACGGGACCGACTACGGCATGGGCGACGTGCTCGCGAGTTTGCTCGCATTGCCCACCGTGCGCCCGGTGCCCTTCTGCCCCGAACAGCACGGAATGGGAACACCGCGCACCATGCCGGACCTGCACGGAGGTGACGGCTTCGACGTCCTGGCCGGCCGCGCGCGCGTGGTCGACGAGCACGGAACGGACCTCACCGAACAGATGCTCGCAGGCGCCGAGGCGATGGTAAACGTCGCGCTCCAGGAACGTGTCGAGCTCGCCATCTTGACCGACATGAGCGCCGCGTGCGGAAGTCAGGTCATCTCTCTCGGCTGCCGGCTCGTGACCGAACGCAAGTTTCAGAAGGGAGTCGGCGTCGCCGCCGCCATGCTGTTGCGAGCGGGCATCCCCGTGGTGAGCCAGCGCGACCACCGTACGATAGGTCTCCTCCGTTCACGGCTCGAGCCTGGGTACGCGGTCGAGGGCGGCGCACTCGACCACCACGAACACCCGTGGACGATGGCGAACCTGCCCGGACCTCACCCACGCATCGGTCGGTCAATCGACTGAGCCTGGCCGAGCGGTCCTCGATGCCGGACGGACTTCGCTCGTAGCGCGGTGCCCCATTGATTCGGCCTGCACCGGGAAAGGGTTCTACCGCTCGCACGGAGCGATCGACTCGAGCTCCTTCATGCGCGAATAGAACGCCGGGGCCAGGGTTTGATCGGGCAGGCCGGCCACCTGCCCGTCCCCGAGCTCGACCACGGTAAATCCGCCTGTCCGAAGGAGCGCGACGTCCATCGTGAAGAACGGGCTCGGAATGCCGGCGGCGATGCGACGAAGCTCGTCGAGAGGCAGCTCCATGTCGAACGTCGTGAGGTCTCCCCAATACCGGTGCGAGAGGAGGACCTCTCCTCCCTTCCAGAAGATTCGGAACTCCGCCGCGAGAGGCATTCCACTTTTGGGGTGCGTGCCCACGATCTCGAATGGCACGAGCTTACGGAAGACCAGGCCGACATTGAGCTCGTCGTCCTGAAGCTCCAAGAACCTCCGCGCCACGAGCAAGACCGCGTCGAGGTCGCTCGCGGAGGGAATGTAGCAGGCCTCTTTCCAATAGTGCTTCTGGGACTTCACGTAGTCCTTCACGATGAGCGCTTCGTCCCCGAACGGCGCCAGCAGGCGAGCCAGGGTCTCGCGTTCCAAGGAGCGCGAAGAATCCAGCGGGAGCCATACCGAAGCCGGGGTGTGCCCTTCGATAAAAGGATAACTTTCGGGCAAGTAGTGGCAGATTCGATACGCAACCGGGCTCGATTGGAGCACCACGCCCTTCGCTTCGAGCGCGGCGTACAGCGCCTCGTACTGCTCCGGGCGCAGCATCCATCCGCGGTACACGGCCGCCCCGTGCCCCGAGGGCACGCCACGAACGGCCTCGACGGCATCCCCTCGCACCACCCGCGTATGGTCGATCAATGCCGTCGCGAAGCCGTTGGCCCTCGCTGCATCGCGCTCCGATGCGAAGTCCGGATCGATTTCGGCCGGACTGAAGGGCATACAGGGGAAGAGAACGAGAAGGAGCGTCATTGCGTCCACAAGCTACCCGTCCGCTCTCGAGGGCGCTACCGATCCATCGCGAGCACCACGATGCGCTGCCTCGGCAACGATTCGTCGACCGAAAGCACGCGATAGTGAGCGGCGTTCATCTCGAGCCGAATCTGACGCAGGGACATCTTGTGCTCGGGCTTGATGGCCAAGGCTTCGTCTTCGGCGCGATACTCGACGAGTGCCAGGCGCCCTCCCGGGCGGAGCGCACGACGGAGCTGCGCGAGCGTGAGGTCGGGTCGCTCGAGCTCGTGGTAGACGTCGACCATCAAGACGAGGTCGACCGACCCGTCGGGCAGGCTCGGGAGTGAGGGCTCCGCGAGCACGAGCTCGATGGGCAAGGACTCTCGCGCCTTCTTCTTCGCCAAGAGGGCGAGCATCTCCCGCTGCATGTCCACGGCGTACACGCATCCGGTCGCGCCCACTCTTCGCGCGAGGCGCACGGTGAAGTAACCACTGCCCGCGCCGAAGTCGGCCACGTGCATTCCGCGGCGCACGCCGAGCACGTCGAGCACGTGCTCGGGTCGTTCGGTCTCGTCGCGCGAGGCACGCTCGAGCCATGTCGCGCCCTGGTAGCTCATGGGTGTCGCGAGCCTTCGACCGAGGTATACGCCATCCTTGGGCGGAGGCGCTTCGTTCGCCGAGGGCGCGAGGCTCGGCACCGCGACCGAAGCCTCGACCGCCACCGTGGCCCGTGGCTCGGGCGCGTTCGACGCCGCACCTTCGGACGCAGGCTGCGCCGGGGCGCGCGAGCAACCCGAGGCGCCGAGCACGCCCCACACGATGTAGCTTGCAACTATCTCGAGAGCCAGACTCTCGCGGCCCGACGTCATGGCCGGAACCGTAGCAGTCGCACGCATGTGTTGCGGGCGCGGACCGAGACCGCTCCCTGTCGCACGAGATGCCGCGCGCCTCCATTCGTCCGCGAGGGGCTTAAGTCCGACCCGACGCCGCCGTACCCGCCGAGACGTTCGAACCACGATCCTCGGAAGCTCGAGGGCGCGGAACGATGCGGGACAAGCGGGAGTGGGACATGTCCGGTTTCGATGCAGTGTGCGTGGACGAGGGCGCGGTGGTCATCAAGCTCGACGCGAATCGATGGGATGCCAGCAACGACGTGGAGATTCACTCGAGCGCGAACGACCTCTTGGACGAGCATCCGCTGCTCGTGGTGGACCTCTCCAACGTGGTCGCCATGGATAGCCAGGGGCTCCGTGGGCTCGTGGGAATCGCGGAAAAGGCCACGCCTCGTGGCTCGATTCGGCTCGTGGGCACCCAGCCCGAGGTGCGCAAGCTCATCGACCGCGGAAACCTCGGCGACCGACTCCCCTCCTTCGATTCGGTCGGCGAAGCCCTGCGCGCGGCGTGATCGGAACGTGACAAGCGACCGCGACCCGGACATGATCCGGATCGCATGCGTACGCGCCGTATCTGGGGACTCGCTTCGGTCGTCATTTGTGCTGCAGCGTGGCTCGGAGCCTGCGGTGGAGACGACCCCGCACCTGCCTCGATCGACACCGACGGCGGTACCGAAACGCCTCACCCGCCGAGTGAAGACGCCGGCCTCGAGACCTCCACCCCGGTCGAAGGGCGCGCCAAAGTCGTCGTCGAGCACTACGACTACGAGCTCGACGTCACGAACCGCACCGCGCTCACCAAAGTGAGACTCCGCGTCGAGACGCCCGGAAAATGTGTTTCGTTGCCTTTCCGCGCGCAGACCGCGGAGAGCGTCACCTTCGACGGCCTCGCCGCCACCGACGTGACCTCTTCCAATGGTGCTTTGGTCGCCTGCCAAAGCGCACCGCGAGGGCTCGTCGCGGGCACCACAGCCGTGCTCGCCACGAGGGTACGCCTCCCCACCGAGCTTCTCTCGGGATTGCAGGTCGGCTTCAGCACCACCAAAGACGTCGCCGGCGGCCCCTTCACCTACATGCTCTCGTGGGTGGGTCAATGCGACAGGTTCGGTCCGTGCGACAATGCGCCCAATCTCTTCGCGACCTACCATTTCGCGGTCGACCATCCAGCGGGCTCGCGCGTTTTGTGCCCGGGAACCATCGTCGCGCAGCCCAACGGGACGCGGACCGATTGCGACTTCACCTTCGCCGGTGGGCCGACCTACAGCACCTTCGGGCTCATGGTGGGCGAGCGCTGGATCGAGTCGTCGCTGGGCACGCAAGGCAACGTGAAGCTTTCGTTGTTCGACCTGGACGGCGCCAATCTCGCCGACACGCTCGATCCGACTCGCACCCGCGGAATGCTCGGATTCTTGGTCTCCAAGCTCGGGCCCTACCCCTACGGCACCGAGCTCCGCTTCGTGGCCGGCCCCACCGTCTGGGCGGGCTTCGAGCACCCGGGCAACGTCTCGCTCGCCGAGACGCTCTCCGGCACCTCGACCGAACACACGGCTTTCCACGAAATGGCCCATCAATGGGCGGGCGATCAGACGACCCTGGCCGCCACCAAAGACTTCGTCTGGAAAGAGGCCATGGCCGAGTACCTGGCCTTCGCCTACGAGAGCACCTTCTCGGAGCCGCGCGCACTCGCCACCGCGCGCGTCTGGAAGGACGCGTCTCGAGGCCTCGACCACCACCCGGTGCCGGTCGAAGACCTTCCGGTCGAAGAGTTTTACGGCTCGGCATACGGCCCTGGCCCGCTCGTGCTCTTTCGCCAGCTCGAAGTCCGCTATTCGCGTGAGGCCGTGCTCGGCGCGCTCGCGACCGTGATCGGCAAGCCGCGCAGCCTCTCCCTTCAAGAGCTCCGCGCGGCGCTCGAGGCGAAGACGGGCGCGAAGCTCGCCACCTACTTCGAGGATTGGCTTTCGGGCACCGGCAAACCGAGCTGGCCCACGGTGCGCGTCACCAAAAACACCGCCGCCAATGGACCAGTCGCCATCGTGCTCACGCCGAAAAAGAAAGGCCGCGGTCTCAAGTTCGTGGTGCGCCTCGAGGGCGCCAATGCCGCGCAGAGGCTCGATTTCACCGTGGACACCGGCATCGACGGCTCGGGAGCCACCACGCTCTCGGCCACTCCGGGATTCGTGACCACCAAGGTCACCGTCGACCCGGACGCGCAGGCTTTGGTGTTCGAGGAAGGCACGCCGGGAGCCTTCGCCCCGGACGCGCCCGCTCCCGTTCGCCCTTGGCTCGCGCCCGCTCGCCACGCGACGAGGTGACGCGATGACGCCATCAGGTCAATTGCGCGTGCACACCAGTCGATAGAGCACCTCCGACCGATCCTTGGAGAGCCCGACCATCTTGCCCTCTTCGCCTTTGGGACCGGGCTTGTCTCGGTACCACGCATAGCCCTCGGTCGACTTGGGCGCGCTCGGCACGTCGTTCGTCCACGCGAGCCGTTCGGCCGTGGGCGCGACCGGGTCCGCCTCCAGGCCGTCGATCCACTGGAAGGCCTCTTCCGAGGGGATCTTGGCGTAGATGCGGACGTCGCAGGCGGTGGTGCTCGGTCCGGGCGCGAGGGTGGTCTCGTCGTCGAAGTCGATCTTGTAATCGAGCGCCTCGTAGTGGCGCCGAAAGGTCACGAATCGCTCGAGAAAAGCCTTCTTTTCTGCGAGCCCGGAGACGGCCGCACTGGTCGTGTGGGTGGTTTTCTCACGGCGGGCGCAGCCCGTACCGAGCGTGGCGAGAGCCAAGAACCCGAAAGTGACGACGAGAGCGCGCATGCCGCGACCCTACTCGCTTCGAGCCGAACGCGGAATGCCCGAGGCCTTCGTGCGTCGTTCGTCTCCGCGGGCGAGCCGCTTCTGGGTGGCCTCGCTCGTGAGGCCCTTCACGGCATCACGCCCAATCCACCGCGACGATCGGTCCGTGGCGCTCGCGAGTCTTCGGGCCACGGCGAGAGCTGCCCGATTCGCACTCGTGCTTCGAGCGCCGATGCCACGAAGCGCCCAGCTCACGGCCTTCTTGACCAAATGGCGTTCGTCTTCGGCGGCGCGAGAGACGAGCTCGAGCGCCTCGACGAACGGACCGTCGGAAGATTTCTTGTCGTGCAAAGCGATCGAGGCGAGCAGCGAGAACGCAGCACGTTTCACGAGCTCCTCTGGGCGCACGCTCCATGCGTAGACCTTGTCCCATGCGAGCGCCGTCTTGTCGAACAGGTGGAAACATACGGTGTCGCAATCGGCCCAATTCTCGAAGTCGAGTGCCCACGACTCCATTCCTTCGGACGTCACAGCGGCGGGATCTTCCACGAACGCCGCGAGCATCCGCGTCTCGTGGAAGCCGACCTGCCAAAGCGCGCGAGCGAGCCGCGAGTCACGACCGAGCTCTTTGCCCATCGCGCGAAGGTCCGCCACGGAAACGCCGAGCACCTTCTTGGCCGTGATGCCGTAGCGAGCCATGCCTTCCCGGTTCGCGCACGTACCGAGCGCTTCGAGGCGCGCCACCGTCTCGGCCACGACGGCCCGCACTTCGGAGGCCGTGCGAACGTTCTCCGTGGCCTTCGGCGTACGGCCGGCGTCGCCCGCTATCGACGACCTCGACGAGACCGTCGACGGGGACGCCTTCTCCCTTTTTCGAGCAGCCATAGGGCGACTTTATCGGCAAAATGGGCGCGTTCCGCAGGCTCGGGCACTTTTTCGCTTTTTCGGGGAACCGCCGGACGGTTCGGTCGTGAAACCTCTCGAAAGCGAAATCGATCACCATGTTCGCCGTCATGTCCGACCCTTCCCCGAGAACCTCCGAGCCGTATGCCGGGGAGCGCGCCAAGATCGCTCGCCTCAAGCGGCGCGAGCCTCTGGCGTTCCAGGCCTTCGTAGTGGAGCACCAACGGGCCATCTTCGGACTGTTCTCGCGCATGCTCGGTCGCGGACCGCACGTGGAAGACCTGGCACAAGAGACGTTCTTGCGTGCCTATCGCGCGCTGCCGGAGTTCGACCCCGACGGCCCCGCGAAGCTCGGAACCTGGCTCTACACGATCGCGACGCGGCTCGCCCTCGACGAACGAAAACGGAGACGACCCGAGCGGCATCCGCTGGCAGAACCTGCCGAGGGAACGGACGAACGAACGCCGTACCACGAGCACGCGACCACGCAATTGCGCGGCGCCATCGAGCGAGCCGCGAACGCTCTACCCGACGACCAATGCGCCGTGCTGGTGCTGACCGAGGTGCAAGGGCTCTCGCACGGAGAGGTAGCCGAGATCTTGGGAGTGCCCGAAGCCACCGTGAAGACGCGAGCCTTTCGGGCACGCGAGAAGATGAAGGAGGCCTTGCGCCCCTGGAAGCCGCAAGGAGACCGGCGATGAACGACGAAGACGAGAAGCTCGACTTGTCGGCCTGGGATGCCGACGAGCCGCCGGAGGGGTTCGCCGAGCGCGTTCTTCTGGCCGCACGGGAAGCCGACGAACACGAACGCGAAGCCCCTGCGGAGCCTTTGCCAGGTCCCGAACGACGCCCGGAGACTCCCGTGGATCGCCCGGCCGAAATGCGCACGCTCACGAGCTCCGGCACGAGAGGCCGAGGGCGCGGTGTGGTGGTGGCGCTATTCGCGGCGGTGGCTGCCGCGGCTGCTTGGATGGTCCTCTCGAACGGCGCACCTTCGCACGGTGAGGTCGTGGCCGAGGGGGCCCGCAAAGAAGTGATGCTCGGCAATCGAGCAGTAGCCGTGCTGGAGCCCGGTGCTTCGCTCTCGTGGCAAGGCAATCGGGTCGAGCAGGGCAAAGGAAACGTATTTTATAGGGTCGAGAAGGGCGATGGGTTCCGCGTGCATACCGCCGCAGGAGACGTCGAGGTCCAAGGGACCTGCTTCCGAGTCGACCTCGAAGCCAAGAAGTCGAGTGATGCTATGCAAGCGAGAGATTGGAAAGTGGGAGCCGTCGGCGCGATTGCCGCTGCCAGCATGATGGTGGCCGTATACGAAGGAAAAGTAGCCATCTCGCACGCCCAGGAGCGCGTGGTGCTCAAGGCGGGCGAATCGGCGACCGCGTCCGACGCGGACGGCGTGACGGTCACCAGCGCGGACGGCACCGAAGCGAACGGCGGCGCGAATGCCAGCGAGAGCGCCCTGGAGAACGCCAATCGCAACTTGGTGGGAACCGTGAGCGACGTCAAGAAGCGATTGGAGACCATCGAGTCTCAAAAGAAGGAGCTCGAGGCCAAGCTCGCTGCCGCCGAACAGAAGCTCGCCGCGGAGAACCGCGCGAACGACGCCGCGCCCAGCAAGAACGACTTCGACCTCACCCAGGACGAGCTCGTGAGCCTCGCCAAAGAGGGAACCCTCAAGTACCGATACCCGTGTTCCAAGTCGAGCTACAAGCCGGACGCCGAAGCGATCCAGAAGCTCGGCCTCGCGCCCCAAGACGGTGAGACCATCACCGAGGCGTACCGCAAGGTCGGCCAGTGGCGTGAAGCGAACATGCGCTCGGTCTGCCAAGAAGTGATCGGCAAGAGCGACCTCTCCGAACGCATGCCGGTGGACTCGTGCCTCCACCTCGTCTCGGACTTTTTGGCGGAGACCGATCCCAAAGCCCGCCGCGACGCACAGCAGCTCGCGGTCGACATCCGCGCCGGGCTCAAGCCCATGCCGGGACCTAACGAGAAGCTTCCCGCCCTCACCCGCCTGATGCTGGCTTCGGTGCAGCAGCTCAAGGTCTTCGAGGACGAGCTCGCCAAGAGCTTCGGCCCCGCGGAGGCGCACCGAATCACCTATTCGGATTCGCTCTGCATGGGAAACAGCACCTGGGGCGGCGCGAAGAAATAAGGCTCCGCGTGGGCGGTCCACCCCCTTCGCCCGAGGGCTCGAGGCGACTATCGTGCACCGCATGTCGATGTACGAGAAGCCTTTCCCCTTCGCCCTCACGCCCGAAAAGAGCCCGGAGCCGTCGACCCACGCGCTCCGGGTACTCGTGCTCTACGGCTCCTTGCGGACGCGCTCGTACAGTCGTTTGCTCGCGGAAGAAGCGGGCCGCGTGCTCGCGTCGCTGGGCACCGAGGTGCGCTTCTTCGACCCCCGCGATCTCCCGGTGTACGGCAGCGTCCCGGATAGCCATCCCAAGGTGCAGGAGCTTCGCTCGCTCTCGCAGTGGTCGGAGGCGCAGGTGTGGTCCTCACCGGAGCAGCACGGCGCGATCACCGCGGTCATGAAGAACCAGATCGACTGGATTCCACTCGCCATCGGCGCCGTGCGCCCCACGCAGGGCCGCACGCTGGCGGTCATGCAGGTCTCGGGAGGGTCGCAGTCGTTCAATGCGGTCAACACGTTGCGCCTCTTGGGCCGGTGGATGCGCATGTTCACCATTCCCAATCAGAGCTCCGTAGCCAAAGCCTTTCAGGAGTTCCACGAAGACGGCACCATGAAAGACTCTGCCTACCGCGACCGCGTGGTGGACGTCATGGAAGAGCTCTACAAGTTCGGCATGCTCCTGCGCGATCGTTCGGACTGGCTCACCGACCGCTACAGCGAACGCCGTGAGCGCGCCTACCAAGAGGAAAAAGAGCGCCTCGCCAATCCCGACAACCCGAAACACCGCCTGGAGAAGGGCGAATTGTGAGCGCTCGAGAAACGTCTACGCCTTTTTCGGGAAAGGTCCCGGTCACCGTGGTCACCGGGTTTCTCGGGGCGGGCAAGACGACCTTGGTCAACGCTTGGCTCGCGGGCTACGACCACCTGGGGAAACGGCGGGGCGAGCTCGAGGTCGCCGTCGTGGTGAACGAGCACGGCACCGTCGGGATAGACGGGGAATTGCTCGCCGAGCGCGTGAAGACGCTGGTCGAGATTACGGGAGGGTGCGTCTGCTGCACCACGCAAGCCGAGCTCATGCAGGCCCTGTCGACGCTCGCGACCCAATCACCGCCTCCGAGGCGCATTCTGGTCGAGACCTCGGGAGCAGCTTCGCCGGTAGGCGTCTTGCGTGCGCTCGCCGCAGGGGGCAGGTTCGACGCGCTCGCGCTCGACGGAGTCGTCACCGTGGTGGACGCGAGTCGGGCCTCTGGCCTCTCGTCCAACGAGCTCGCCCTCGAGCAAATCGGGTGTGCGGACCTCGTGGTGCTCTCCCGCGTCGACCTGTGCAGCGAGGCCGAGCTCGCGCATGCGCGTGAGCTGCTCTCCACCCGAAACGAGGTGGCGCGCGTGCTTCACGCCTCGCGTGGAACCATCGACGAGGATGGCACACCTTCGCTCGAAGACCTGCTCGACCGCGTGCGAACCGAGCTCCCCGAAGGCCGTCCCCTTCCGGCCGCGACCACGACGAGCGCCCACGGCTCGCAGGTGTACGAGTCGGTCTCGCTCGTACTCGAAGGCGAGGTCGACGACGAGCGCTTCGCCGACTTCATGGAGAGCGAGCTCGCGCGCTACTCCGGCCGGCTGTTCCGCACCAAGGGTATCCTTGCCGTGGCCGGACTCGACGAGCGCATGATCGTGCAGGGCGTGGCCGATCTGGTCGAGGTCACCTTCGCGCCGCCCCTCGAAGGCGTGGCGAGAACGAGCCGTCTCGTGGTGGTCGGGTTCGGCCTCGACCGCGAAGGCCTCTCGCGCGCGTTCGCCGACTGCGCCGCAGATACGTGAAGCCTACACGCGCACGAATTGCGCGCGCGGATATCCCTCTTTCGTCCACCCCCGCGCGGCTCGCGTGCTAGCAGGCGAGCCCATGTCCACACTGCCTGCATGCCCGGCCTGCAAGTCCACCTACACCTACGAAGACGGGGACAACTTCGTCTGCCCGGAGTGTGCCCACGAGTGGCCCCGCGCCGCGGCCGAAGCATCGAGCACGGAGGAGGCGCGTGTCGTGCGCGACGCCAACGGCAACGTTCTCCAAGACGGAGACAGCGTCATCTTGATCAAAGAGCTCAAGGTGAAGGGCGCTTCGACGCCGCTCAAGGTCGGCACCAAGGTGAAAAAGATTCGCCTCGTCGAGGGCGACCACGACATCGATTGCAAGATCGACGGCTACGGCGCCATGCAGCTCAAGTCGCAGTTCGTGAAGAAGGCCTGAACGAACCGGCGGTCCCCCCGAACCGCCTCGGCTCAGCCTGGACTTCGCTCAGAAGCGCCACTCGCCGGACAAGGCGAGCGCCGGCCCGCCATAGGTGGGTCGCGAGCACGAGTAGTAGACGGTATTCCCGTAGTTGTAGGGGCCACACTTGCCCGCTCCCTCCACGATTCCGAAGCCTCCTCCGCCGCTCACGAATGCGGCTCCCGGACCGCGCGTCTCGGTGATGCGGTAGCGCATGGTGACCAGGCCGTCCGCCGTGCCCATATTCCCGCCGCTACCGTGCAAGACGAGGCCCCACCGATCGGCCACGGGGATTTGCATGTCGATGGATAGCGACCCGAACTCGAACGACTTGTCGCGCACCATGACGTTGGTGCGCCCGTCCAGATAGAGGCCGTCACGCGCACCGAAGCGCAAGTAGTTGGACACCACGACGCTCGAGGTCGGATTGGATGCGGCGACCTGGGCCCCGGTCGTGTAATTGACGATCGGCTGATTGGGTAGTGTGGTCCCCCCGAAGCCCAATCCGACTTCGAAAAAGTCGGTGTCCACGGAGACCGTGCCGGTTCCGGTGAAGACCCCGACCGCGCCGGCCTTGCCCGTACCGAAACCGAACGGCGCGAGATCGGCGCGGATCGCGAAGGGCGCCCCGAAGCGATGCACGAGAGCCGCTTTGCCGATGCCTCCCACTCCGAGGTCGCCCACGGTCAAGAAGAGCAGACCGCCGAGCGAGAGCTCGGTCACGCCCCCTACGCGCGGCGGCGCCACCCGCGACGGGCGGGTGTCGGACGATTGAACGGCGTCTCCGTCGACGCGCAGCGAAGAAGGTCTGGAGTCCGAGGCACGTCCGGACGGCGCGCCCGTGGGTGCCTCCATGAGCGCTCCCGCGAGTGGGCGAGCCTCCAAGCGTGCAATTTCCACCCAAGGTTGCTTTCGATGGACGAAGAGACCGACCGCCTCGCCTTCGACAGGCAAGCGTCCTGCGAGGGCGGGAGCGCGCGGACCTTCGAGGTCGACCACGACGACGCCGTCGCTACCGCACGCGACGTACGCTCGTACCCCTGCGCGCACCACGCTTCGACCTTCGCACCCGAGATCGAGCTCGACCGTACGGCCTTCGCTCGCGACGACGAGCTTTCGTCCGACGAGCGAGAGCGTGGTCTTGGCGCCATCCGCAACGGCCGGCAGAGCGGCCGGCGCCGTGGCATTCGGCGAGAGCGGCGCGACCTGCGCAGGCGCCTGCGAGCCAGCGGCCGAGAGCGGCACCACCGAGGGAACACCTGCAGGTTGCACGGATGGCACCGCGCTAGGCGCCGGAGGGGGGCTCGGTGCAGGCTCGTCCGCGCGCGCATGCACCGAGACCGCGGAAGCCGCGAAGACCGAGGAAAGCACGACGACCGACCGCAGACGAAGGAAAGATAGGCTCATGGTGCGAGCTTTTCAGGTCTTTGAATGATGCGCAACGGCTAAGCTATCCTTGCTCCTGCGCACGAACGGACGGACGACGGGCGCGTCGTTCCTCGTGCAGAGACTCACTCCGCCAGCCGGGAATCCAATACGTCTCGGACCTTGCGCGTGAGGGTCTCGGGAGTGAAGGGCTTCTGCAAGAAAGACGCGTTGGTCAGGCTGCCCGTCGCCGAGAGTACGTCGTCCGTGTAGCCGGACATGTAGAGGACCTTCACGCGAGGGCAGAGCTCCGTCACGCGCTCCGCCAGGAGCTTTCCATTGGCCTTGGGCATCACCACGTCGGTCAAGAGGAGCTTGAGCTTGTGGCGATTGACCTCGGCGAGCTGCAACCCCTCGTGGGGCCCACGCGCCTCGACCACCTCGTAGCCGGCGCGACCGAGAATCTGCGCCACGATCCGACGCACGCGGTCGTCGTCTTCGACGAGCAAGATGGACTCCGTCCCCACGGCTTGCGTTCGTACGGGAGGGGCCGCGCGAACCGACTCCTCCGCGGTGACCGCGTGCAAGTACACGCGAGCGATCGTCCCCTCGCCGGGAACGCTCGAGAGGGTGACACTTCCGCCGAAGCGCCTCGCGATGCCGAAGACCATGGACAGCCCGAGACCGGTGCCTTTTCCAGGCTCTTTGGTGGTGAAGAATGGCTCGAACGCGCGAGCACGGGTCGCTTCGTCCATGCCGATGCCGGTGTCGGCGACCGTGACACGCACGTACCGTCCGGCGGGGAGCTCCCCCTCGTCTACGGGATGGTCCACGTTCTCGGTCGTCACGGTGACCACGCCTCCCGACGGCATGGCATCGCGCGCATTGACCACCAGGTTCATGATCACTTGCTCGAGTTGAGTGCGGTCGGCGCGCGTGCGCCAGAGCCCCTCCGCCAGCTCCGTGCGAAGATCCACGTCTTCGCCGAGCACACGTTCGAGCATGGCGGTCACGCTCTCCACCGCTTCGTTGACCTCGAGCACCTCGAGGTCGAGCACGTGCCGTCGACTGAAGGTGAGCAGCTGCCGTGTGAGCGATGCCGCGCGCTCCCCAGCCGCCTTGATGTCGTCGATCTCGACCTGCGCGGGATGCCCGAGGGGTAGGTGCTCTTGAGCGATATCCACGCAGCTCAAGATCACCGTGAGCAGATTGTTGAAGTCGTGGGCGATTCCGCCGGCGAGCCGCCCCACCGCCTCGAGCTTCTGCGCTTGACGAAGGTCGTCTTCGCTCTTCCGAAGGGCCTCGTTCGCGATCTGGAGCTCGCGGGTTCGCTCTCGTACACGTTCTTCCAGGTGCTCCTGGAGAGAGCGGAGCTCTCGATTGGTGGCCTCGAGCTCGCGTGCCCGCAGGAGAACCTCGTTCTCCATTTCCATTGCCCGCTCGCGCAGCCCCTCGGTCAGAGCGCCGCGCTCGGACGCTTGACGCTTCAATCGCACGAACTCGGTGACGTCTTCCACTCGATGAACGATGAGCTCGACAGCACCGGATTCGTCGAGGATGGGCAGATTCTTCGGGCTCCAGTAGCGCTCTTCGGGTTCACCGTCCGGGTCTTCGGGACGACGCAACGAGTACTTTTGCACGGCCATCGCGTCGGGACCGCGCCTCGCCAGCACCCGGTCGAACGAAGACCGCAAGGTGCGCATCACCGACGCGCCGACTTCGCGCGGGTCGTCCGGGAACACCTCGAAAATCTGACGTCCCACCAGGCCTTTGCGTGTAAGCGACGTGGCCCGCAGATAGGCATCACTCACGGCGAGGATGACGAAGCGCGTGTCGAGCACGAGGTAGAGGCCGGGCAGCCCCTCGAAGATTTTGTGGTAGTCGGGGTCCCCACCCATCTCCGCGAGGATAGGGGAGGAAGGCCGCGCAGGCAACCGGAGTGCGGGCTCGTACGTTCTGCCCCAACAATTGGATTTGGCTCACTTTTCCAAGAGAGCAGTCCAAAAACCACAATCTTCCGGCGATTGAGGGGACTCGACCGATCGAGCCATCCGTGAGTTCGCCGCGCGAGGGACGTCGACCGGTTCGGCACTCGACCCTTTCGTCGAAGCGAGGTAGGGCTCGCGCATGTCTTCGGACGAGGCCTCGGAAAACACCCTCGGTCGCGTGGTCGATCGCGACGAGCTCGACCGAGCGTCGGGCGCATGGATTCGCGTCGACGTGAGCGTGCCACCCGCGTGGGCCCTCGAGGGCGGGAGCGTGGAGGTCGAAGCGCCTGAGCGGGTGCCTTGTGCACGCTGTGACGGCGGCGGATGCGACGGGTGCGGGAGGAGCGGAGCGATCCGCCTTTCCCCCGAACCTCGTGACCGCACGTTCGAGCTCGGGCTGCCTTCGAGCCTAGAGCGCGCCGTTACCATTCGCGTCACGAAGCCTTTCGGAGACGCGAGCGACGTCGGCCTCGTCTTGTGCGCGCTGCGACCGAGCGAGACCCCGGCACGATGCCGAAGGATCGCGCAGCTCGCGGTGGTCCCACGGTCCACTCCGGACCAATCCCTGGTTCGCTACGCCGTGCCGATCGCAATCGCAGTGCTCGGCGCGGTGGCATGGGCGACGTGCAAATAAGGCATGCCGCGTCCTCGATGGGCGACGCGCGCGTGACTTCTCGGGCCCGTGTGATGAAGTACCGCCCATGTCCCTTCGCTTGTCCTTTCCGCTGATCGCGGGAGCCTCGCTGCTCGTCTGGAGCGCGTGTGCGCCGAATCGCGGATACTCCACCTCCTTCGGCCAAGAGCCCGGGCGGCCTTCCGCGTCGTCGACCCCCTCCGATGCGCGTACGCGCGTGTTCCCCGAGGCCTCGTCGGGTACGGCATCGTCCGACGCAGGCACGTTACCCGAAGGTCCGAGCCGCCCCGAGTGGCTCGCCGTCGCCCACTCCCGCAAGGGCGAGCTCACCCTGCGATGCGAAAATACCCCGCAGCATCCTTTGAAGAGCAGCACCGGCTGCGAGTGCGGCAAGCTCGTGCTCAATCCCTGCGACAAGCTGATCGCCAGCGGCACCGATCGCCGTCAATGCTTCTTCACCTGCGCCCCGGAAGCGACCGACACCTTCCTCGTGCGCTGCCCGGACGGCGAGAAGGCCAGCTCGACGCCGGGCGGCTGCGCCTGCGGCGCCGACGAGAAGAAGCTGCTCAATCCGTGTGTCGGAGCGCCAAAGAGCGTGGAGATGCGCGGCGACACCTGCTCGGTGCGCTGCGGCGACAAGTAGCCTCGCGCGAAGCGGGGTCGAGCGCTACGCTCTTCGGGTGACCGCGCTCTCGGTGCTCGACCTCTCGCCCATCGCGTCGGGGCAATCCGCGCGTGATGCGCTGGAAAACACCCTCGATTTGGCCCTCTACGTCGAGTCGCTCGGCTACGTGCGCTATTGGCTGGCCGAGCATCACAACGCGGCCGCACTGGCCTGCTCGGCCCCGGAGATCGTGATAGGCCAAGTGGCGCGAGTCACCTCGTCGCTGCGGGTGGGCTCGGGCGGAACGATGCTGCCCAATCACGCCCCGCTCAAGGTCGCCGAGACCTTCCGCGTCCTGCACGCCTTCTTCCCCAATCGAATCGACCTCGGACTCGGGCGCGCCCCCGGCACGGACAAGCGCACCGCCGCGCTCCTTCGTCGCACCGACTCCCGCGCTCAACCCGACGACTTCGCAACGTCGCTCGACAGCCTGCTCGCCTTCTTCGACGACGACGGACTCCCCCGCGAGGGCTTCACCACCACGGTCCGAGCGACGCCGGTCGGCGTCCCGAGACCCGATGTCTTCTTGCTCGGTTCGAGCGAAGAAAGCGCGCGTTTCGCGGCCAAACGCGGCCTCGCCTACGCCTACGCCCATCACCTCGCCCCGGCCGACGCCGAAGCCGCCCTCACCCTCTACCGAGACACCTTCACCCCGGTCGATCGCCTCCGAGAGCCCTACGCCATCCTCACCGTGAACGCCCTCGTCACCGATGACCCGAGCCGCGTAGACGACCTCCTCGCGATTGCGAGACTCGGCACACTCCGCTTCGCGAGAGGCCTTCGTGATCTGCCCATCCCGACCGCGGAGGAAGCGCGCACCGCCTGCTACGACGAAGAAGACCGAGCCCTCCTCGCCGCCTACGAAACCCACGAACGGCTGCTTGGCACGGTCGATCCCATCGCCAATCGCCTACGCACACTCGTCGCCAAAACCCGAGCCGACGAGCTCATGCTCACCACCCAAACCCACGACCACGAGCTCCGAAAAAAGAGCTACGAGCTCCTAGCAAAAGCCCTGAAGTCTTAGGGTCCCAACGAGGCGCCAAAGACGGCCCGCGAGTCCCAACAGGGGGGCGCGAGGGAGAACGCCCTCGCATCCAAGCCCTATCGCGAACTCCTCCAGCAGGACCGCAAGTCCAACAGGGGGGTGCGCGAGGGGGGAACGCCCTCGCATCCAAGCCCTATCGCGAACTCCTCCAGCAGGACCGCAAGTCCAACAGGGGGGTGCGCGAGGGGGGAACGCCCTCGCATCCAGCCCTATCGCGATCAAACCAGCAGGACCGCAAGTCCAACAGGGGGGTGCGCGAGGGGGGAACGCCCTCGCATCCAGCCCTATCGCGAATCAAACCAGCAGGACCGCAAGTCCAACAGGGGGGTGCGCGAGGGGGAACGCCCTCGCATCCAGCCCTATCGCGAATCAAACCAGCAGGACCGCAAGTCCAACAGGGGGGGTGCGCGAGGGGGGAACGCCCTCGCATCCAGCCCTATCGCGAATCAAACCAGCAGGACCGCGAGTCCAACCGGGGGGGTGCGCGAGGGGGGAACGCCCTCGCATCCAAGCCCTATCGCGCCTTCAACCACCAGCCGCGATCAAAAGAGGAAGCGCGAGGCCCCCCGCGCACCCACCCTCTATTTGCCGCCAGGCCCCCGCGTAAGCAACTTATCGATGAGCCCCTTCGAGTACGTCGAAAGCTCACGGAAGACCACGCCCATCCCATCTTTCTCGAGGCGAACCACTTCGCCCTCGCCCTCGATGGTCTCGATGTCTTCCATGATGACCGTAAAGTGCAGGTTCACCTTGGTGCCGATGGGGAGCGGCTTTTGCGCGCGAATGAACACCCCGGTTCGCGAGATGTTCGTCACGTACTCCTGAATGAACGTGTCGAAGGACTCGAATTCCTTGTTGATGGTGACACGCTCGTTCTCGCGCTTGTCGTCGTCGTCTTGAGCTTCGGTCACGCGCGCACCTCTACTTCCCGGCGATGTCGAACTGTTCGAGGTGGTACTCCTTGCGAGGCACCACGTGGATTTTGCGCATGAAGCGGTTCTCCGCTTCGACCACGGCCTCTTTTTCGCTGCCGTTCAGCACGTCGGCCACGGCCGGGTGGGCATTGACCACCACCGAGTATCCGGGCAGGTCCGAGCGCTTCCGGCGGATCTCGCGGAGGATCTCGTAGGCGATGGTCTCTTTGCTCTGAAGCTGACCCGTGCCGTCGCAATAGAAGCACGGCTCGTGCAGCAAGCGGCCGAGCGACTCGCGCGTGCGCTTGCGGGTCATCTCGATGAGACCGAGCTCCGAGATGCGATTGAGCGTGGTCTTCGCTTTGTCCTTCTGGAGCAGATCCTCGAGCGTGCGCCGAACCTTCTCGCGGTTCGACGACTTCTCCATGTCGATGAGGTCGAGGATGATGAGGCCGCCGATGTTTCGGAAACGAAGCTGGTAGGCGATCTCGTTGACGGCCTCGAGGTTCGTCTTGAGGATCGTCTCCTCCATGTCCTTCGACCCCTTGCCCACGAAGCGTCCGGTGTTGACGTCGATCGCGGTGAGGGCCTCGGCCTGGTCGATGATGAGGTAACCGCCCGAGGGCAGCGGCACCTTGCGCGACAGCGCGCGACCGATCTCGTCCGAGATGCCGTACTCGTCGAAGATGGGCTCTTCTTCGTCGTAGAAGACCACGTCTTTCACGCGGTCCGGCGCGAACATCTCGACGAAGCGGCAGAGGCGCTCGTACTGGTAGCGGTCGTCGACGACCACTTGTTCGACCTCGTCGGTGAAGAGGTCGCGCGCGACCTTCAGCACCAGATCGAGCTCGCTCATCAGGAGGTTCGGGGCCTTGCCCGCGGTCTCCTTCTTCTTCGCGATCTCGCCCCAGAGGCGCACGAGGTAGCCGACGTCCTGCTTGAGCTGCTTCTTCGTGAGGCCCTCGGCCACCGTGCGCACGATGAGACCACCGCTCGGTGGCTTCATGCCTTCGATGGCTTCGCGGAGGCGCGCGCGCTCTTTCTCGGAGCCGATGCGCTTCGAGATGCCGACGTGCTCGACCGTGGGCAGGTACACCACGTACCGGCCGGGCAGCGAGATGTGGCTCGAGCAGCGGGCGCCCTTCGTGCCGATGGGATCCTTCGTGACTTGCACGATGATCTCCTGGCCCTCACGCACCACTTCGCGGATGGGGGTCGACTTGGAGATGCGGTTCGGAGCGTGTCCGCCCGAGCCTCCGCGATCGCCACCTCGGCCACGTCCACCGGACTTGCCGCGATCGCCGCCACGGTCACCACCACCGCCACCACCACGCGCTTCCGCGCCGCCGCCGCCACCACCACCACCGGCGTGACCGGGGCGATCATTGCGACCACGACCACGTCCACGACGACGTCCGCGTCCACCGCGATCACGGTCGGCTGCGCGCGCCGGAGTGGGCGCCCGGGGCACGGGCTCGCCCGGGTCGCTCACGGTGAAACCAGGCAAATCGCCGGTGAACAGGTCGTCTTCGACGGGCGCTTTCCACTCGTCGTCCACGTCGTCGCCTTCGGCTTCGGCGCGGTCTTCTTGGTCGGCGTCGCTCGCTTCGACGGTCTCGTCGTCGCTGTCTTCGTCGCCACCTTCGGCTTCGTCGCTCTCCGAGGCATCGGCAGCGCCCGCATCCGCTGCGGCCACTTCGACCACCTCGACCGGAGGAGGCTGCGAGCGACCGAGCTTGGGCTCGGGCGTGACCAAGGTCTTGCGCGCGTGCACGTCGTCGGTGTCGTCCGCGGCGCGGTTGGTGACCGCTTCGTCGCTGTCGGGGGCTTCGTCGAGGTCCGAGTCTTCGGGAAGCGCAGGCTGCGAGAGCTCGTCGACCATGCCGGAAGACGAGGCCGCGGGCGCGATCACCGGGGCCGAACCGTCCGCCGCGAGGGTCACGTCCGGACCGGACGCATCGCCGAGGTCGGGGCTCGACGAGAGATCCATCTGCGACGCGAGCGCCGGCAGCACCGCGCGTCCGCCGAGGTCGACCTCGGACGGATCGGCGGCAGGCACCACGCCGAGGCCTTCGGGCGAGACGGCCGTGATGGGCGCCTTGTCGCCGGGAGCTTCCACCTCGACCTCGTCGACCTCGGCTTCGTCTTCGACGACGCGCGTCTCGTCGCGGGCGTGCTTACGGCCACCGGCGAGGTAGGCGTCGAAGTCGTCCGGGCGGATGAGGTCTTCGACGTGGAGGAACGCCGCGCGCTCCTGGCCGATGTCGATGAAGGCGGCTTGGAGGCCGGGCAGGACGCGGGTGACCTTGCCCACGTACACGTTGCCGACGGTGCTGGCGGCAGCGCCTTTTCGCTCGATGTGGAGCTCGGCGATGATGCCGTCTTCGATGAGGGCCGCGCGGGTCTCGCGGACGTCGCAGCTTACGACGAGGATATTCTTAGCCATGAGGGACGTGCTCGTTTCGGGTCGAGCGCGGCGTCCGAGAGGGGAGTCTTTCCGGATGTCGGGAGAGACACGTGCCCTGCGCGAGCGCTGTCTTCTTGCGCATTCGCGTTGCCCGGCTGCTCGGTCCGAAGAGCGGCAATCGGGTGCGCGGCTCGTCGTTCGAGCCGCAGCGAGTTCAGGGTCAGCGAGTCTTTTCCCATCCTTCGGAAGTCCCACGCTCGTGCGGCAGAAACCGCCTGTGCAGCGCTGGGTTGCGGGATGGCCGACGAAGCGAAGAGCTGCGACGGCCGCGTGAAAACCGACCCTTCCGGACGGACGAACCGGCCGAGAGGGCAAAAACCTGCGATTTTTGGCGGGAGCGAGTGCACCTGCCTAAACCTAAGAGACGACGATAATGGAACGGGGGGCCGGTGGCTAGCCCGAAGGCCGAGGGGATTATTTTTCAACCATTCCGTTGGTTTACAGGACGCCCTTTTCGACTTTGTCGGTCTTTCGCGGGAGACTCGGGTTGCGAGGGGGTTCCTTCGCGCTCCCTTTCGGGGCTGGGCGACCGACTTGTCGAAGGTCCCTTTCGGGGCTGGTCGACCGACTTGTCGAAGGTCTTGGCCGGCTTGCGAGGGCGTTCCCCCCTCGCGCTCCCCCCTTTTGGACTCGCGGTTCGGCGGAGCTTTGCTCGTGGCCGGCTTGCGAGGGGGTTCCCTCGCGCTCCCTTTCGGGGCTGGTCGACCGACTTGTCGAAGGTCGTGGCCGGCTTGCGAGGGCGTTCCCCCTCGCGCTCCCCCCTTTTGGACTCGCGGTCGGAGCTTTGCTCGTGGCCGGCTTGCGAGGGGGTTCCCTCGCGCTCCCTTTCGGGGCTGGTCGACCGCTTGTCGAGGTCGTGGCCGTTCCCCCCTCGCGCTCCCCCCTTTTGGACTCGCGGTCCTGCTGGAGGAGTTCGCGATAGGGCTTGGTTGCGAGGGCGTTCCCCCCCTCGCGCTCCCCCCTTTTGGACTCGGGTCCTGCTGGAGGAGTTCGCGATAGGGCTTGGATGCGAGGGCGTTCCCCCCTCGCGCTCCCCCCTTTTGACTCGCGGTCCTGCTGGAGGAGTTCGCGATAGGGCTTGGTTGCGAGGGCGTTCCCCCCTCGCGCTCCCCCCTTTTGACTCGCGGTCCTGCTGGAGGAGTTCGCGATAGGGCTTGGATGCGAGGGCGTTCCCCCTCGCGCTCCCCCCTTTTGACTCGCGGTTCGGCGGAGCTTTGCTCGGGGCCCTATATGAGCTCGCGGTTCGACAGCTTGGCGGTACCTTGGCGGGCGACATGGGCATCGACGTACGTGTGAGGCGGGCGGTTCTCTCGGACCTTCCTTTCGTGGTGGCGCTCTTCAAGCTCCCCAACGAAGGCAACAAGCTCGATCTGGACGGCGATCGCGATCCCTTCGACTCGGTCTACGTGGAGGCTCTCGCGTCCATGAACGACGACAATGCGCTCTACGTGGC
Organism: Polyangiaceae bacterium; assembly: GCA_965225775.1. GTDB lineage: Bacteria > Myxococcota_A > Polyangia > Polyangiales > Polyangiaceae > JAAFHV01. The sequence continues at coordinate 5,399,445 of OZ245328.1, forward strand.
CGACCTACCGGACGCGGGGGTGATTGGAGTCTTTCAGCTCACCTTCATTCGTCACGTCGGTTACCAAGGCGGGCTCGTGGCTCAGATCGAAAACGTGGTGGTCGACCGAGCCCACAGAAGTCGTGGCGTCGGCGAGACCATGATGCGCTTCGCGTTGAACATGGCCCGTGCGCGCAAAGCCTTCCGGGTGCAGCTCACCTCGAACAAAACCAGGACACGCGCCCATGCCTTTTACGAGCGACTCGGCTTCACGAAGAGCCATGAAGGCATGAAGCTCCTCCTGAAGGGCGATTAGTCCGTTCCCGCGAGCGTCGCGCGATCCCTCACGAAGGCCGCATCCAAGGCGTCGAGCACGGCGCGCACGCGTGGGGTGTCTTTGACGTCACAGTGAACGGTGACCCAGATGGGCTCCGAGGGCTCGGAAGCGGCCGGCAATCTCCGGAGCGTGGCCTCGCGATCTCCCAAATAGCGCGGCAAGACGGCAATGCCATTTCCGGCTCGGGCGGCCTCCAGCAAGGCCAGTGTGAAGTCGCAGAGCAACGCCGGGCTCGCGCCTCCCGTGAGCTCGGCGACCCACGTGCCGTCCACCACGTTCGGCCCCTCCGGACAGGTGAGGATGGCGTGCTCCCGAAGCTTGGCGAGGTCTTTCAACGGACGCTTGGCGAGATAGGCCTTGGAGGCATAGAGCCCATAGGCCACCTGCCCCACGCGCTTCACGACCAGGTTCTCGTGTGGGGAGCGAAAGAAGCGCACCGCAATGTCCGCTTCGCGACGCGAGAGGTCCAGCACGGCGCCGGTGGTCACGAGCTCGATCGCCAATCCCGGGTGGCGATTGCCGAGCGCGGCGAGCAATGGAGCCAGATAGGTGGCCCCGAACGTCTCCGGAGAGGTCACCCTGACCGTGCCTTCCACCGCGTGCTTTCGCGCGTCCGCCCCACGCTCGAGCGCGTGCACCGCATTCTCCACGCCGCGCAGATCGGCCATCACCCGCTCGCCGTCGGCCGTGGGCACGTAGCCGGAGGTGGTCCGCGCGAAGAGCTTCACGCCCAGCGCTTCTTCCGCGGCCTCGACCCGCCGCCCCACCGTCGTATGGTCGACCCGCAGCATCTTGGCCGCGCGCGCGAGCGAGCCGGACTTGGAGAGCGCGAGCACGTACCGAAGGTCGTCCCAGTTCATCGCTGTGGATTTTCGCACAGCCCCCGTGGAAAGATAACACTACCGTAAGGTGGGCACCTCCGGCAGAACGAGAGCAGGAGATTTCCAATGCCCCGACTCGCTTCGCTCTTGTCCTCCCTTGCGTGCACCGGTCTCTCGCTCGTGCTCCTCGTCGCCTGCGGCGGTGAGGTAGAGGACTCTCGCACGGGCGGCGACTCGACCGCAGACGCCGCGACCTCCAAAGACGCCGGCCGCTGCACCCTCACGCCCGGCGCTTTGAAGCTCGTGCCCACTCCCGGCAACTCCACACGCTGCTCGCAAACCGAGACGTGCCAGATTCTCACGGGGCACGGCGCCTACTTCATGGACTGCAGAGACGCCTCGGGCATCGGCGCTTCGTCCGAGTGCGACAAAAGCGCGTGTTCTTGCATGAAAGGCAACGTAGCCGTCGACTTCTCCGAAGAAGGTCGCGCCTTCGACAAGAAAGAGCCCACCACGTGCAGCTACTCGGTGGAGTCGGTGAAGTGATGCGTGAGCAAGGGCGGCCTCTCTGCGTGAGGGCGTAGCTCAATCGGAAGGCTCGATCTCCGACCGTCGGACCGACGACACCACGAACCCGAGGTCTCCGACATGGAGGCGAATGGTCACCCAATCGTCGGTATGGGTCTGCGTACCCCTTCGCTCGAAGCCATAGTAAACGGTCGAACGTTTTCGCACGAGACCCACCACCTGGTGCAATTCCGGCGTACGCAACCACGTGCCGGGAGCAACCTTGCCCACACGCGTGTCCGTCATCCCGCCGCCGCTGCCGAACCCGCTGCCTTCGACCATCATCCCCTCGCCGGACTTGGCGCGCTTGAAGGCGCTGGCCGCGACCCAACCACGCGCATCGATCTCCGCGGTGCGGAACCGGATGGCCTGAAACCCAGGGGACGCACCGGGCTCGGCCTCCACGCGGAACCAGAACTTGGCCGCGACGTCGCGGTCGTGGCCGAGCGTCGCCACCACACGCCCCGAGCGCGTGACGAGACGCGTCCCCGCACGCACCAATCCCTCGCCCCGCGGCCCAGCAGGTAGCGGGGCTTGGTCGTACGCGGCGCAGAGAGCCCCGGCCGAGACCCAACCGGAGAACCGCAGGTGCGCCGCTTCGCCCTCGAGCCGAACCGAGGTGCCGCGGCGCTCTTGTTCCGTGGTGAGCAGGCCTGTCGCCAGCAAAACCCTCGCGCTCGGGTCCTCGACCAAGTCGAACGCCAACGCGAGCGCGGTGGGCTTGCAAGGCACGGAGCCGAATGCACTCGGTGCAACATACACAGCAAGTCGCACCGCCTGCTCCTCCCAGACGACACGGAAGGAGGCCCCTTCTGCGACCACCACGACCGACCGAGGCAGTCCCGTGACCGGTCGGAGCGCCGGCCCGTCCGAGCCGAAGCGCATGGCGTCCGCGCGTACGATCCAACCCCGCCGCGTGTGCGTCGCCGCGTAGTCGTCCGACAAAAACGCGGGCAGGCTCTCGTCTCCTGCGCCGGAGTCGGCAGGGCCGGCATCGGTCGAGACCTCGAGCGTGGGCACGGGTGCAGGGTGCTCGACCTTCTCGATCGTGGCGACGAGCGGACCTTGTGCGGGGGGCGCCTCCGCTCCGTTACACGCCGCCGTGGCGACGACGACCACCACCACGGAGCCGAAGACCTTCGAGGGCATGAGGCCCAGTATCGCACACGAGCGTCTCTACCAATCGATTCCGAGCCCACCGGTCAGCGCGACCTGCTTCCACTCCGAGCCGGCGAGGCCGATCACCTCGACGGTAGGGGCAAGGGTCAAACGCCCCGAGCCCGGGCGCAAAGGGAATGCGATATGCCCTTTGCCACCGAACAACGCCGACCCGTGAATGCCCAACGCCGGCGCGGCGGAGATCTCGAACCACGAGACGGGCCTCAGCGCCAAGGCAATCGAGCCCACTGCCGCCGCGGAAAACGTGCGGCGAGGGTCGGGAGGCTGCGGCCCTTCGACGGCGAATGCAAGGGCTTCGTAGGTGTTGGCCGTCATGAGCGCGGTACCGTCCAGGTAGAGCGCGAATGCCCGCGTGAAGCGGTAGCCGAGTCGCGCCCCAACCGTGGCCGCGAGAGCCGCGAGTTCTCCTGGAATCGCGTCCAGAAATGGATAACCGACCCCCAAATGCGCGCCGAGCGTGAAGCCACTCTCCGGCAAGGGTGGCCGTGGAGGTTCGACGTCCGGGTCGGGATTGAGCGGCTCGGCCGCCTGAGCCGGCGTTGCCGAGAGCACGAGCGCAGCCGCGGCAATGACGGAGGCCGCCGCGAGCATCGGAGAGGGAACGTGCGTACGCATGAAAGGAAGCCTCACAGGAGCCGCAACCAAGGCCGCCTACGCTACTTCATTCGAACCCCACGCGCCCGTACTTTGGGTCATTGCGTCCCAATCCGGTCGCAGGTGGGCCTACAGATGACACCGACGTCACGGGGGCTCGGTCGACGAGCGACGGCTCCTCGCGATTCGCGACTTGGCGAACGGCTGCGGCGCCATTGTCGCAGAGGGCGGGAGCCACGACCTGGTCGAACGGCTCGAGACCTTCGAGGAGCCTCTCGTCGACTCCTCCAGCTCCGTGGGGCGGTCATGCGGTACGCCAATCACGCGTGCCGCGCCGGAGAGAGCCCCATCGAACCCATCTTCGTGCCCCACGGTCGAGACTAGAGCGCCGAACCGCTTAGCGACCGAGGATTTTCGCCAAGTTGCGAGCCGTGCGAGGCGCGACGACGAGTCCTACTGCTGCTAAGCGAGGAGGAGCAACGAAGCACGGCGACGCAAATCGGCGGAAAGCCGACCGAACGAAGCGGATCGGCGCTCGAGGAGCTCGGAGGGTCACTCGTGCTGACGTTGGTGGCGCGACGGCGCCTCCCCCTCGTCGCTCGTGCATCAATCGCGGGAAATCGAGGCCCGCAGTCTCGACTGTCCCATCCTCGAGAACGAACGAGGGCTCCCCGATGCCATTCAGCGATCCCCCAGAACGATCGAGCGAGCCCCGGTGCGAATAAAACGATCCCCAGAACAATCGAGCGATCCCCGGTCCGATTGTGCAGATCCCCGAGAACAATGAGGAGATCCCTTGGTCCAGGGTCGACCCCGCCCCGCGTGGCTCCGACACGTTTTGGCGCGCTCCCTCGCTCCGCTGCGTCTGCCTCCCCGAGACCAAAAAGCCCAAGTCCGGAGGGTCGGACCTGGGCCTTTTTCGGGGTACCTGGTTCCAGCGCGTGGATTCGAACCACGATAAGCGGAATCAAAATCCGCTGTCCTGCCATTAGACGACGCCGGAAGACCCGAGCAAACTAGCTTACCTTCGGGGTACTTCGCAACCTTCGAGCTTGCCCCCGCGCGCTTACGCCCGCATATCTCGCGCGGCCATGTGGCCTTCGATCTACGCGAGCCCCCTCCACCACCCCACGATCGCGTGGGTCGCCGTCGTCGTCGGCGCGCTCGTGCTCGCCTCTCGGCTGCCCTTTTTGGCCGGGTACTTGGTGGTGTTCGGCCTCGAGATGGCCGCCGACGCGCTCGCCTCTTCGCCCTTCCTCCACATGCCCCAGGCGGCCTCCACCGCGCTCACCGTGGGCTTCGTGATCACCGGGGATTTTCGCTACTTTCTGCTGGCCGAGCGAAACCTCGACCGCCGCGGCCTCACCGTGCGCGCCTTCGTGTACGCGGTGCTCTGGGCCTTCGTGGTGCCGCTCACCGCCACCGCCATCCGCCTCTCCGTGCCCGCGGTCGAGAACACCGTGCGCCTGCAGTTCATGGTCTACGAGAGCCTGTTCGTGGTGCTCGCCCTGGCCTTCCGCTTCGTGCTGCTGCCCCGCCGCACCCGGGATCTTCCGGAGGAAACCCGCGCCTGGCTCTACCCGGTCACGTCGTTCGTGCTCGGCCACTACGTGCTGTGGGTGGTCTCCGACGTGCTCATCCACTTCTTCCACGTGGAAGCCGCGTACGGCCTGCGCCTCGTGCCCAACATCATGTACTACGCACTCTTTTTGCCCTTCGTGTACCGCACCGCGCCCGCCCACGAGCGTGACTTCGTGCGCCGCTGAGGAAAAAAGCCTCGCCGACCTGCACGAGCGAGTCTGGTAAAGTGGCCTGCCGTATGGCGGATCGCCGCGAAAACCCCGATCCGAGCTCCCTCACGAGCCCAAGTCCCCTCCTCGCCCGCACCGTGGCTCACACCCTGCTCGAGGGGTTCGACCGCCACTACCGGCTCTTTCGTGAGCTCTCCCGCAACGCGCGCGACAGGTTCGCGCGTTCGGACTGGAAGGCCGTGCGCGCGGCCGTGCGCGCCCGCATCGACATGTACGATGCACGCGTCCGCGAGACCGTGCAGGCGCTCGAGCCCGAGCTCGAAGGCCACGACGAAGCCGCCCTGGAAGCGCTCTTCCGCGAGGTGAAGCTCGCGTACATCGGCCTCCTCTACGAGCACAAACAGCCCGAGTGCGCCGAGACCTTCTACAACTCGGTCGCCACGCGCCTGCTCCACCGCACCTACCACCAGAACGCCTGCATCTTCTCTCGCCCGGCCATCTCGACCGAGCACATCGACGGCGAAGAGCCCACCTACCGCTGCTACTACCCGCGCAGCGTCGACCTCGAGAGCACGCTGCGCCGCATGCTGGTCGACACCGAGGTGGTCGGCCCGAGCGGCCGCTACGAAGACCTCGAGCGCGACGTGGGCCACCTCATGCGGGTGATCGCCGAGCACTTTCCGCGCGGCTGGGAGCACGACGAAAACTTCCAGCTCCAGGTGCTGCGCTCGCTCTTTTTCCGCGGTCAGCGCGCGTACATGGTGGGGCGCGCGCTCAAGGGCAACGTGGTCGTTCCCTTCGTGGTGCCTCTCCGCAAGAGCGAGCGCGGCGACGTGTTCGTCGACACCATCTTGCTCGACACGAAGGCCGTGGGCCGGCTCTTCAGCCTCGCGCGGGACTACTTCATGGTCGACATGGAGGTGCCCTCGGCCTACGTGGCCTTCCTCGAGTCGGTCGTGCCGAGCCGCTCACGCTCCGAGCTGTACACGCTGGTAGGCCTGCAAAAGCAGGGCAAAACGCTGCTCTTTCGCGATCTCGTGTGGCACCTCAAGCACTCGACCGACCGCTTCGTGGCCGCCCCCGGCACACGAGGCATGGTCATGGTGGTCTTCTCGCTGCCGAGCTTTCCCTACGTGTTCAAGGTCATCCGCGACTGGTTCCAGCCGCCCAAAGACGCCGACCACGCCCTCGTGCGCGAGCGCTACGACCTCGTCAAACACCACGATCGCGCGGGCCGTATGGCCGACTCGCTCGAGTACGAAGACGTGGTCTTCCCGAAGGAACGCTTCCATCCCGATCTGATCGAAGACTTCCGAAAGCTCGCGCCCGAGTCGATCCGCATCGAGGGCGAGAGCGTCACCGTGAAGCACCTCTACATCGAGCGTCGCTTGATCCCGCTCGACATGTACGTGGAGAGCGCCGGCACCGACGAAGCCCGCCTCCGCGCGTGCGTGGGCGAATACGGCGATGCCATCAAAGATCTCGCCAAAGCCAACATTTTCCCGGGCGATCTCATGCTGAAGAACTTCGGCGTGACCCGCTTCGGACGTGTTCTTTTCTACGACTACGACGAAATCCAGTACCTCACCGATTGCCGCTTCCGCACCATGCCGAAGCCCCGCTTCGACGAAGACGAAATGGCCTCCGAACCCTGGTACTCGGTCGAACCGAACGACGTCTTCCCCGAGCAGTTCCCCACGTTCTTGCTCCCGCCCGGCGCGCCGCGCGAGCTCTTCCTCGAGCTCCACCGAGACCTCGCCGAGGCGCCCTTCTGGACCCGCACGCAGGAGAAGCTCCGCGCGGGCGAGCCGGAAGAGGCGCCTCCGTACCCCGAGCAGGTGCGCTTCGAGAATCGCTTCGGCCCAGGAAAAGGCAGGACGTCGTGAAGGGAAGGTCGCTCTCGCCACGCCCCGTGGGCCGGGTCTTCGCGTTCTCGTGCGTGCTCGCCCTCACGAGCCTGGGCCCGGCCTCGTGCAAGCCCAAGGGCCCGGACGCGAGCGGCGAGAAGCTGGTCTTCCTCGACGAAGGCAAGGTCGTCACCGAGCTCACCTTGGGCGAGCTCGAGAGCAAAATTCAGAGCGAGACCTTCACCGCGTTCGACCCGTACTACGGCCGCCCCAAGACGTTCCGCGCCCTCCCCTTCGACAAGGTGCTGGCCCTCGGTTTCCCAGGAAAATCCCTGGAAGAACGCGAGCTCCTGCTGAAGGCCAAAGACGGCTACACGGTGCCGATGCGCCCTTCGCTCGTGGCCGAGCGCGGCTCGTACGTGGCCATCGCCGACGTGGACGTGCCCGCCTGGGAGCCCATCGGACCGCAGCGCGCCAACCCGGCCCCCGCGTACTTCGTGTGGAAAGAGCCCGCGCAGCAAGACCTCGAGACCCACCCGCGCCCGTGGCAGCTCGCCACCGTGGAGATCATGCGCTTCGAGGTGAAATTCCCGCACACGGTGCCCAGCGGCGAGCCGGAGACGTCGCCTGCGTTCGCGGGCTTTCGCCTCTACCGCGAGCGCTGCGTGCGCTGCCACGCGATGAACCGCGAAGGCGGGCGCGTCGGACCGGAGCTCAACGTGCCGCTGAACGTGCTCGAGTACCGCCCCGAAGCGCAGGTGCGCGCGTACATCAAGAACCCCCTCACGTTCCGCTACGGAAACATGCCTCCGCATCCCGACTTGGGCGAAAAAGACCTCGACGCGCTCGTCGCGTATTTCGGCGCCATGAAGACGCGAAAGTTCGACCCGGACGCCGCCAAAAACCCACCGGCACCTGCCGTCCCTCCGGCGCTGCTCGTGCCGTCGTCGGCTTCGGCATCGCCCGATTCGAGCGCGTCGACGGCGCCTTCGGGCTCGAGCGCACGGACCCCGGTACCCTCGCCACGAACCGGCGCAAGGCCCGGGGCCATCTCCGAGAGCAGCCGATGAGCGTGGAAAGCAGCGTCGCCGACCTGCGCGAGCGCATCGACCGCGTGCGCCACGAGCTCGGAGATTTCGCGCGCCGCAAGGCCGAAGCGAAGCTCCTCGAAGAACCGCCGCGCGCCACCTCGTTCGCGGTGACCGGCGTGGGCGGGAGCGACGCGCCCGCGAGACTGCTCGTGTCGGCCCTCGAGGCGCAAGGCATCCCGGCGCGATTTCTGCCGCTCTCGTGCTTCGTCGAGGGACGCGTGCACGCTCGCCCCCACGAGGGCCTGTGCATCTTCTCGCAAGGCCTCTCGCCCAACGCGTGCATCGCGGTCACGAAGAGCACCGAGTTCTTCGAGGCCTTCTTGTTCACGAGCACCATGCCCTCGGACTCGCGCGACGTGGCCGCGTTCGTTTCGCGCGGAGGCCGCGTGGTCTTGCTGCCACCGCGTGAATCGGAGCCGAGCCTGCTCCGCGTGGTCGGCCCGCCCATCGCCATCCTGGCCGGCGCGCTCTTCGCGCACGAAGCCGCCAAGGGTGAGCCTCGCGCGTCCATCCTCACCGGGCTCGCCGCCTCGCTCGAGCGCGCACGCGCGAACGCGCAGAAGGCCGTCGAGAGCCTCGATCCGGCCTTTTTGAAGGCCGATCTCGCGTTCGTGACCACCGGACACGCGCACTCCCTCGCGCAAGGCCTGGCCATCAAGTGGCTCGAAGGACTGCGCGTGGCCGAGCCCCCCGCGTGGGACGTCATCGCGGTGGCCCACGGTCCTTTCCATGCATTTTACAACGAAAAGCGACTCTTGCTCGCTCTCGGCGAGCCGTCCAAGCTGTTCGATCGACTGGAGAGCATGCTCGCCCCCGAGCGCCACGCCCTCGTGCGCATCCCCACCGAGCTCCCCCTCCCCTTCGCGAGGCTCGAGGTCGAGGTGGCCGTGAACGAGCTCTTCTTCGCTGCGTTCCGCGAGGCTCCGGTCGATCTCTTCGAGTGGCCCTCCAAGGGCCTCGACGGCGCGCTCTACGGCATGTGCGCGCCCCCCTCGAGCCGCCTCAGCGGGTGAGACTCGCGCCCTTCAGCGCTTGGTGCCGGTCACGCGGCTCGCTTGGAGCGCGGCCAGCACGGCGGCCACCACCGGCTCGGGGATTTGCTCGATGAGCGCGAGCAAGTCGACCGGGCCGTCCACGGCGGGAAAGAGCTCGTCCACCAGCACGGCGAAGCGCTCGTATTTCGAGAGCAGCTGATCGAGCCGATTGCGCAGACGCTCCGCCTCTTCGCCTTGCGCGTCCCCCAGGATGGAGAGGGAGCGCCGCGAGAGCGAGACCTTGTCCGCCACCACCGTGCGCAGACGCGTGAGGTAGGCACCGATCACCACGTCCGGGTATTTTCCCTTGAGCGCGAACGAGTCGTGACGTGTGCCCGCCTCGCGGCGTCGCTCGACGATGCCCGCGGCCTCGAGCGCGCGCAGGTTGGCGAACACGTTGCTCTTGGCGCGGCCGAGCATCTCGGACAGCTCGTCCATGCTCATCGTGCCCTCGGCCAGGTAGAGCGCGGCCACGACTTGCCCACCGAGGCGCGTGATGCCGGGGAAGCTCGCCGCGATGTCGCGCCCCACGCCTTCGAGCAGCTCGCGCCGCGCGGAAAGCACGCGAGGATCGGCGGGAGGAGCGAAAGGGGCCTTGGGCAGAGGCGCATCGAGTCGACTCATGCTCAAAGTAGAATACTCGCCTCCCGATTGCATTCGGCGGAAAAATTAGCGATTTGGAGCGCATGACCGAAGGACCGAGCCGCGAAACCTCCGAAGGCGCACCGCGCAACGAATCGTCCGCACGCCGGAAGAACCGCCTCGCGGAGGAGGCCTCTCCCTATCTCCGTCAGCACTCGGAGAACCCGGTCGATTGGTACCCCTGGGGCGAAGAAGCGCTCGCGCGCGCCAAGCAGGAAGACAAGCCTATCCTCCTGAGCATCGGCTATTCGGCCTGCCACTGGTGCCACGTCATGGAGCGCGAGAGCTTCGAAGACGCCGCGATCGCCGCCAAAATGAACGCGGGGTTCGTGTGTGTGAAGGTGGACCGCGAGGAGCGCCCCGACCTCGACCAGATCTACCAGCTGGTGGTGCAGCTCATCGGTCGCTCCGGTGGCTGGCCGCTCACCGTGTTCCTCACGCCCGAGCTTCGTCCGTTCTTCGGCGGCACCTATTTTCCCCCCGCGGACAAGTACGGCATGCCCGGCTTCCCCAAGCTGCTCGACGCCATCGCCGAGGCTTGGAAAGAGAAGCGCGACGAGCTCGTCGATCAAGCGAAAGACCTCACGCAGGCGATCGACCGCATCACACGCCCCAAGGCCCGTGAGCTCCCTGCCGGCATCGAGCTCGGCCCCGACCTGCTCGAGCGCGCGGCCAAGCGGCTCGGCACGCGCTTCGACGACGAGCACGGCGGCTTCGGACAAAAGCCCAAGTTCCCCAACACGATGCCGCTCGAGGTGCTCCTTCGCTACGGCCTCACGAGCTCGGACACCAAGCCCGAGATGCGCGTGGCCGCGGCGCTCTCCGGCATGCGCGAAGGAGGCATCTTCGATCACCTCGGCGGAGGTTTTCATCGTTACTCCACCGACGAAGCGTGGCGCGTGCCGCACTTCGAGAAGATGCTCTACGACAACGCGCTCTTGCTCCGCCTCTACACGGACGCGGCGCGCGCCCTGGAAAACGAAGGGCATCGCGACACGGCCTCGCGCATCGTGGACTGGCTCTTCGCCGAGATGCAGAGCCCCGAAGGCGCATTTTACGCCACCCAGGACGCGGACAGCGAAGGCGAAGAGGGGAGGTTCTTCGTCTTCTCCAAGGCCGACGTGCACGAAGCCCTCGGCGCGGATCGTGAAGGCGCCGAGCTTTTGATCGAGCACTTCGGCATCACCGACGAGGGCAACCTCGAGCACACCGGCAAGACGGTGCTCTCCATCCAAAAGTCGGTCGCGCGCATGTCGATCGAGAAGAGCGTCGCGCCCAGCGTGCTCGCGGAGAAGCTCACCGCCGCCAAGGCCGCGCTCGTGGCCTTCCGTGCGCGGCGTCCGCGTCCCTTCCGCGACGAGAAGATCCTCGGCTCGTGGAACGCGCTCACCGTGTCCGCCCTGGCCGAGGCCGGCGCGGCGTTCGACGAGAGCGCGTGGATCACGGCCGCGCGCCGCGCCTTCGACGCCGTTCGCGAGAAGCTCTGCCGCGAGACCGAAGCGCCCGTCGCGCTCGAGCGGCTCTACCTCCGCCAGGTGAGCGAAGGCTCGCAAGACGCGCAAGACGTCGTGCGCGGCCCGGGCTTCTTGGACGACTACGCGTACCTCGCCAACGCGGCGCTCGATCTCTACGAGGTCACCGGTGACTCCGAGCTCGCGGTCTTCGCGCGTAAGCTCGCCGACGCGATCAAGGCTCGTTTTTCCGATGCGGAGCAGGGCCTCGTGTTCACCGAGAAGGGCGCGGACGACCTCTTGGTGCGCGCCAAAGATCCCTACGACAACGCCGTGCCCAGCGGCACCGCCATGGCGTGCCGAGCCTTCTTGCGCCTCGGCGCGCTCGTCCATGCAGACTACACGGTCTTGGGCGAGAGCGAGCTCGTGCGCCACGTCACCTCCGCGCTGGAAAACCCGTTCGGCTTCGGGCAGACCCTATGCGAGCTCGATCGTCTGGTCGGAGGCTCGGTCGACGTGGTGCTGGTCGGCGCGAAGACCGACCCGCGCACGCAGGCCCTCGCCAAGGCGGTGTTCCAGGTCTACCTGCCGAACCGCACGGTGGCCTGGCTCGACCCGAACGATCCGAGCTCGCGCGAGGCTTGCGCGGCCATCGCCGAGGGCAAGGTCGCGAAGGACGTGCCGGTCGCGTACGTGTGCCGCGGCCGCACCTGCTCGCTGCCCGTCGAGACGCCCGAGACCCTCACCGCGCTCCTCGTGCGTCCGGGCTGATCCCGAGGCGCAAGGCTCGCGATCGTGAGCCTTGCCCCGAAACCTCCCCGGCCGCCGCACGAAAGCGTGGCCCGAAAAAGGCGGAAACCCCGGGAGAACGAGAGGTGGCGAGGTGGGCGTTTGCCCTTCCCTTGACCCCCTTTCGCAAGGTCTGATACTCCCAGGTTCCCGGGTTTGGGCGCGTTTTCGGCCTCGACCGGGCAGAGTGTGGGGCAAGAGGAGATGTAGGGTCTCTTGCCGGGTCCAGAAGCGAAGCTGCCGTTTTCCCCCGAGGAACGCCCGTGATCACGTGCCCGAAGTGCGCCAAGGACAACCAGGACCACTACAAGTTCTGCCTCGGCTGTGGAGCCGAGCTGCCCCGTGACGCGGCCCCCAAGCCGTTCACCGGAAACACGCCGAGCCACGGCGTTCCCGCGCAGTCCGCCGCGCACGCTCCGGTTCAGCCGGCAGCCGCGCCGTACGTCGCGCCGGTGCAGCCCGCACCGCAGGCCTACCAGCCTCCTCCGCAGCCGGCTTATCAGGCTCCGGTCGCGCAGCCGGTGCCCGTCGCCGCTCCTGCGGCCGCGCCCATCGCCGCCACCACGCCTTGCCCGCAGTGCGGCCACCCGAACGGCCCGAACAACATGTTCTGCGGCTCGTGCGGCTTCCGCCTCACGCAGGCCAAGTCGGCCGCGGCCGCCGTTGCTGCGGCTCCCGCTGCCGGCCCCGGACACGTGGTGCTCACCGCCCTGCGCGCCGACGGCTCGGAAGCCGGCTCGTACACGCTGCCCGCTCAGCCGCACGTGTACATCGGCCGCGAGACCGGCAACATCTTCGCCTCGGACAGCTACCTGTCGCCCCGCCACGCGAGCTTCACCACCACCGATGGTCAGCTCAGCGTGAAAGACGAAGGCTCGCTGAACGGCGTCTACCGCAAGCTCACGCGCGACGTGCCGGTCGAGCTCCGCCCGAACGACGTCTTCCGCATCGGCCAGGAAATCATCCGCTTCGAGCCCATCCAGCAAGAAGCGCCCTCGCCCGACGGCGTCGAGCGCCTCGGATCGCCCTCGAAGGGCTACGTCGGTCGGATCGCGCTCATCATCGGCCGCGAGACCACCGGCAACGCGTTCCCGGTTCCGGAAGCGGGCATGCACCTCGGCCGCGAGCGCGGCGACGTGCTCTTCCCCGAAGACGGCTACGTCTCGGGTCTGCACTGCCGGCTCGCCTGGGACAAGGGCAAGCTCTTCTTGACCGACCTCGGAAGCTCGAACGGAACGTTCCTGCGCCTCCGTGAAGAGACCAACGTCCACACGGGCGACGTGCTCCTCATGGGTCAGCAGCTCTTCCGGCTGAGCATCTGACGTGACCGAACAACGCACCATCCGCGTGGTGGCCGCGGTCGTCGAAAAAGACGGCCGCTACCTCATCACGCAGCGCCGCGCGAGCGCGGTCCTCCCGCTCATGTGGGAGTTCCCGGGTGGTCGTGTCGAAGCCAACGAAACCGACAGCGCCGCGCTCAAGCGCGAGGTGATGCACCGCCTCGGCGCCGAGATCGAGTGCGGCAAGCTCATCTCGTTCGTGAGCCATCCGTACGAGAACTACGCCGTCGATCTGTTCTTGTACGAGTGTCACCTCGTCAAGGACACCCTCGAGCCCCGCGCGGTGAACGCGTTCAAGTGGGTGGTGAGCGGCGAGTTCGACCAGTACCCGTTCACGCCAGCCGACGAAGCCTCGATGAACAAGCTGCTCGGCGTGGGCTGAGACGCGTGGCAGCTCGTCGAGCGACGGCGCTCGCCGCGTTCGCTTCGGTCTCGCTCGGTGCGTGCATCGTGCACGTATCGTCTCGTTCGTCGCAGGTGATTTCGGTCACGCTGCCCAGGCCTCACGAGGTGGACGCGAGCGCCTTCGCGCCCGAAGCCTCGACCGCCGCGCGCACGTGCGACGACGTGAAGCGCGAGCTGCTCGCGCGCGCCGAAGAGCTCACGAACGCCCGCGCCGAGACCTTCACGGGGCCCGACAGCTTGTTCGGCACCTGCCTCGACACCCCGAAAGGGCGCTGGATCGTCTCGTTCGTCGACGACCCGGAGGCGCTCCACGAGGCCGACTTCGCGTTCCACCTCGAGAACGACTGGAAGGTGCGCTTCGAGCCCACGCAGCCCGGAACCGGGCCGGCGGCCGAGCTTGCGCTGCCCACCACGCTCTCCAACTACGGCGAGCGGAAGACGAGCGCGCCGCAGCTCTTCGACTTCGACGGCGACGGCGTGCCCGAGCTCTTCCTCGCGACCGACGAAGAGGGCGACGAAGGCCATCACGCGAGGCAGGTCGCGCTGCTCACGTACCGTGAGGGCCGCGTCGAGCGATACCTCGACCACCTCGGCGGACCGAAGGACGCGCAGGGACGGAGCACGCTCACCTTCGACTCGCTCGTCGACGCGGACGCCGACGGACGCCCGGACCTGGTGACCTATGCAGGATACACCCACTCGCTCGAGTCGTGCTCGAGCGGGTTTCCCACGGACTTCGCCGAGCCACGCTTCCTGCTCCACTCGCTGAAAGACGGCCGATTCTCGGCGGACGACGACGCGGCCAAGGCGTACGCCCGGCGCTTCTGCCCGGTCCCGAAGGCCGCGATCACCTCGTCCGAGGACGCGATCTGCGCGAGGCTGTGGGCGAAAGACGCGCCCGCCGTGGCCAAGGCCCGAGCGCGCGTGATGGCGAGCTGCCTCGGCAAGTACTGCGACTACTTCAGCGGTACGAAGCCCCCGCCGAAGAACGCCACGCCCGACTGCGAGCGGCGTCTCCAGTGGTTCGACCTGCCTCCGCCGCTCACGCTGCCGTGACGCTTCAGCGCTTGCGCGCGAGCAGCACGCCGTCGCCTATGCTGACCAGCGAGGCGTCCACGCGCGTGTCGCGGAAGATCTTGTCGTTCAGCGCGCGCAGCGAGGCGGTCTCGGGATCGTCCGAGGGCTGCGTGACCTCACCGCGCCAGAGCACGTTGTCGAAGGCCACTACGCCACCGCGCCGGAGCAAGACGAGGCTCTGCTCGTAGTAGTCGTCGTAGCCTTCTTTGTCAGCGTCGACGAACACGAAGTCGAAGGTGCCCGCGCCGCCGTCGCGCACGAGCGAGCGCAGCGTCTCGGTGGCGGGCGCGAGGCGCAGATCGATCTTCGCGTCGACGCCCGCTTCGCGCCAGGCCCGCTTGGCGATGCGCGTCCACTCTTCGCTCACGTCGCACGCGATCAAGGTTCCGTCGTCCGGGAGCGCGAGCGCCACGGAGAGCGCGCTGTACCCGGTGAACGTGCCCACCTCGAGGCACTTCTTCGCGCCCATGAGCCGCACCATGAAACCCAAGAACGCGCCCTGGTCCGCGCTGATCTGCATGCGCGCGAGAGGAAGCTTCGACGTCGTTCCACGGAGCGCGCGCTGCACGTCGCTCTCGCGCGACAGGCCGACGATGTACTGGGAGACGTGGTCCGGAAGGAGCGACTTGTGGGCCATGACCTTTGCGAGCCTGCTCCGAAACCGCGAAGAAACAAGTAAAATCTCCCGCAATCGCGGGCCGCTCCATCCCTTCGGGCGACGCTGCTATGCTCTCTCGCCTGGGGCTCGGGGAAGGTTCTTCGCGCCGACACGTAGAGAGGTCAACGATGAACGCGCCTTATGGTTTTTCTCCCGGTGGCGGCATGCCTCCCGGCGGCGGACAGCCGCCCGGTTACAATCCTTACGCGGCCCCGCAGGCCGGCGCAGGTTTCCGCCCGGGCACGCCCGCGGGAATCCAGTACCGCGCACACGGCGGCGGATTGAAGTGGGCCTACCTCGGCTGCTTGCTCGGAGGCCTCGTGGTCGCGGGTATCGGCGGAGCGGTCGGTGACGACGTCGGCGCCGTTCTGGCGGTCATCGGCGTCCTGACGGCGTTCTTCGGCCGCTTGGTCGTCGCGCTCATCTGGATCTACGGCGCTTGGGCGGCCATCCCCGCCGACTACCGCGTGACCAGCACGGGCAAGCGCGTGAGCCCGGGCGAGGCCATCGGCTTCCTGTTCATCCCCTTCTACAACCTCTACTGGATGTTCGTGGCGAGCGGCGGTCTGTGCGACGCGCTCGACTACCTGCTCCGTAGCTCGGGCTCGCAGCGCACCGCGCCCAAGGGCCTCGCGATGGGCGCGGCGATCTGCCAGTTCATCCCCTACGTGAACCTGCTCATCGCGCCGTTCCTCTGGTTCTTCTACATGCTCGGCGTCGACTCGGCCGCGCAAGAGCTCCAGAACACCACCTCGATGAACGGTGGCGCGGGGGCGGCTGGCGCGGCCCCTCAGGGCTTCGGCGCTCCCGCAGGCTACGGCGCCCCTCCGGCGGGCGGCTACGGCGGACCTCCCGGCGGCGGCTACGGCGCGCCTCCCGGCGGCGGCTACGGCGGACCTCCCGGCGGTGGCTACGGCGGACCTCCCGGCGGTGGCTACGGCGGACCTCCCGGCTACTGAGCCGAAGGCATCGAGATCTCACGGCGACCTGGAATTTCCAGGTCGCCGTGTTCGTTTCGAAGGTCAGATCGATTTGCCCGGATTCAAGATGCCGTGAGGATCGAAGGCCGCTTTGATCCGCCGCGAGAGCGCGCGTTCGGCGTCGCTCAGCATGGTGCCGAGGTACGCGCTCTTGAGCGAGCCGATGCCGTGCTCACCGCTGATGGTTCCCTCGAGCTCCACGGCGTCGCGCACGATCGCGTCGAAGGCCGCGCGCGCCGCCGCCGTGGACGCGGGCGAGGCGTGGTCGAACACGATGGTGGGGTGGAGGTTGCCGTCGCCGGCATGACCGAAGGTGCCGATGACCAGGCCGTGCACCTCGGCCACGTGCTGGATGCGCCGAATCATCTCGGCCAAGGCGGGCTTGGGGACGGCGATGTCGTCGAGCAGCGTGGTGCCCTTCTTTTCCAGCGCGGGGAGCGCCATGCGACGCGCGGCGAGCAGCTGTTTGCCTTCGTTCGGATCGTCGGTGGCGAGCACGCTCTTCGCGCCCAGGGTCTCGCAGATGTCACGGCAGCGCGCCATCGCCAACGCGGCGTCGGGGGCGTCGCTCTGCACGAGCACGAACGCCTCGGCCGAGGTGTCGAGGTCCATGTGCGCCATGTCTTCGACGGCCTGGATGGTCACCCGGTCCATGATCTCGGCCAGCGACAGATCGACCTCGGCTTCCATCTGCACCACGGCGAGCGCCGCCGTCGCGAGCGAGTCGAAGAAGGCCACCACGGTGGAGGGTGGGCTCGGCGCGCGCAAGAGACGCACCGTCGCCTCGACCACCACGCCCAGCGTTCCCTCCGAGCCCACCACGAGGCGCGTCAGGTCGAGCCCGGCCACGTTTTTCGCGGTGATGGCCCCGGTGTGAACGAGTGAACCGTCGGCCAAGACGAGCTTCAGCGCGGCCACGTGGTCGCCCGTCACGCCGTACTTGAGGCAGCACGAGCCCCCCGCGTTGGTGGCGATGTTCCCCCCGATGGTCGAGATCTCGCGGCTCGCCGGATCGGGTGCATAATACAAGCCTCGCGACGCCGCTTCTCGGGCGAGCACGGCGTTCAGCACGCCAGGCTCCACCACGGCGATACGTTTGGCTTCGTCGATGCGCGTGATTTTGTCCAGCGCGGCGACGGACAGCACGATGCATCCGTCGATCGCGTTGGCCCCACCGGCGAGCCCGGTCCCGGCCGCGCGCGTCACCACCGGGATGCGCCGCTCGTTGGCGAACGCGAGGGTCTTCCGTACGTCTTCCACGCTCTTCGCGCGCACGAGCGCCACCGCGACGCCGGCCGGCGCGAGCGGCGCTTGATCGCGCGAGAACGACGCGACCACGTCCGGATCCGAGTCGACACGCGCGCCCGGGACCGCCGCGGCGAGCGCCTGTACGAAGTCGTTCATGCGTCGCTCCTTCGGTAAAAGTCGCGGATGTGACCGGAAACCAGCTTCTCGGCGAGCACGGGCTTTCCCTTCTCCACCGCGGCCAAGATGGCCTCGTGCTCTTTCGCGAGCGTGCCCATGGCGAGGCGCGGGTTCTTCACGCGATTCAGCGCTTCTCCGAGGTGACTCGACACCGCCTGACGAATCACGCCCATGAGCAACGGGAACGCCGCGTTCCCCGAGGCGAGCACGAGCGCATGATGGAACGCGAGGTCTGCCGCGCGGAAGGTCTCCACGTCGATCCCCTTTTCTTTCATGGTGCGCACGGCTTCGTGGGCGGCCTCGAGCGCGCGCTCTTCGCGCCGGGCTGCCGAGGCGACCGCCGCGCCCTCCAAGAGCACGCGCAGCTCGACCAAATCGCCGAGAGGCACCTGTCCGAGCGCCAGCGCGTTCTCCATGGCGAGCGAGACGGCGTCTCCGAGGGCCTTCTCGTTCGAGACGCGTGGCCGCTTGGTGGAGACCGTGTCACCACCCGAGACGAGCCCTTGGGCCTGCAGGATTCGCAGGGCCTCACGCACGGTGGAGCGCCCCACGCCGAGCTCGCGAACGAGCTCCTTCTCGCTGGGCAGCTCGGTCCCCATGCCGACCTTCCCCGACACGATGGCCCGGCGCAATTGACGCGACACCATGACGCTCAGCGGCGCGCGTTCCTCGGCGCGCAGGTCGAACGACGCGGACTTTCGCGATTGCACCATGCACGCAGCCTAGCAGTTTGACCGCTTGTCTGACAAGCTGACCTTCCCCGACGAAAGCGGCGCCCCGCGCCGCTCCGAAGCGACGAAGGAGAGCCCCATGACGTTCGATCCGAAGACCACGGCCATCTTGCTCATCGAGTACCAAAACGAGTTCGCCACCCCCGGCGGCGTACTGCACGGCGCGGTCTCCGGCGTGATGGCCGAGACCGGCATGCTGAAGAACACGGTCGACCTCGTCGAGGCCGCGCGCAAGAAGGGCGTCACCATCATGCACGCGCCCATCGTCTTCGCCGAAGGCTACGGTGAGCTCACCGCCACTCCGTACGGCATCCTCAAGGGCGTGGTCGACGGCAAGGCCTTCATCAAGGGCTCGTGGGGCGCCACCATCGTGGACGCGCTCACGCCGCAGAAGGGCGACATCGTCATCGAAGGAAAGCGCGGCCTCGACACCTTCGCCAGCACCAACCTCGATTTCATCCTGCGCTCGAAGGGCATCAAGACCCTGGTGCTCGGAGGCTTCCTCACGAACTGCTGCGTGGAGTCGACCATGCGCACCGCGTACGAGCACGGCTTCGAGGTGGTGACCCTCACCGACTGCGTGGCGGCCACGTCCACCGCCGAGCACGAGAACGCCATCAAGTACGACTTTCCCATGTTCTCCAAGCCCATGAGCTCGAAAGACGTGGCGGCCGCACTCCCGGCCTGACTCCGTCGTGTGCCGCCCCGGCACCACGACCCCCGAGGCCGAACCTCCCCGAGGCTCGGCCTCTTTGCATTTTACATACAACGGTGCACCGCGAGCGCCTGGTAACCGACCGACAACCGAAGGGAGCCTTCGCCGCACGTCGCGGTTACCACTCTCGCCGGCACGTGGAAGCATCGGGGATCGCACATGGATTCGAGCGGGGGGCGAGTGGTCCGAGGGTTGCGTAGGGCGAGCCCATGCACAAGCGCACGACCTACACGATCCTCGCGGTGGCCTTCGGCGCCGCCGCCACCGCCACCGTGACCGCCTGCGGAGAGGCCGCACCTGCCCCGATCGCAGCCGAAGATCCGAAGCCCTCGCAGACCCTCGCCCAAGAGCTCGAGGACACACCGCTCGGCCGAGCCCTCGAGAACCGCCAGCACTTCGCTCCGCTCTGCGACGATGCCGGCTTCCCCCTCCCGGGCAACGTGAACGCCAAACAAGGACCGAGCAAGCTCCAGCAGTTTTGCAACGCGCTCGCCACGCCTCCCGCTTCGTCGTCGGCGGGGCAACGTCCACCGTCCGCGACCTGCGACTTCGAGAACCTCAACCGGATTCTCTCGCAGAGCTTCATCCTCCCCGACGCGCTCGCGCAGGCCGAGCGTTTCCGATGCCTGTGCGACGAGCAGGGGTATCCGCTCGTCGGCAACATCAACGCCAAAGGGACCACCGCGAGCGCGTTCTGCGCCGCACTCCGAGAGAGGGGTCTGCCGTGACCGCTTTCACGCTCGAAGCGATGGGCGGCCTCTGGTCGAAGCGCATCGACAAACGACGCGCCGGCCTCGAAGACATCGACTGGCGCGAAATCGCGCGCGAGGCCACACCCGAGCTGGTGCTCGCCGCACGCGAGGTGTGGACGCGAAGCGCGTTCAGCGAATACGCGAGCGGCGCGGCCTTCGCGGACATCGCGTCTCGACTCACCGCCGCGCACGCCCCCATCGACTTGATCGCCGCGGCAGGGGATTTCGTGGGAGACGAGATGTTCCACGCCGAGCTCGCCTCGCGCGTGGCCATGTCGCTCGGGGGAGCCCTTCCTCTCGAGGTCGATTTCCAGAAGCTCGTCCGCCCAGCGGAAGGCGAAGGAGCGCTCCTGCGCGCAGCCGAGGCCATCGTGCGATCGTGTTGCGTGGGCGAGTCGCTCACCGTTCCGCTGCTCAAGCAGTCGCGCCGCACGGCCGGATCTCGCACGATCGAAGCGGTCATCTCCCGCATTCTGCGGGACGAAGCGCAGCACGCCGAGCTCGGGTGGTGGTTTCTCGACTGGGCCGACCTCACCGATGCCGAGCGCGCCCATCTCGGCCGCGTCGCGGGACGCACCGTGGGCTCCTTCACAGCGCTCTTCGGACGCGAGTGTGCCGCGAGCGAGGGTCTCGGTGCCCTGCCCTGCGCGAGCTTCGACGGCACGTTCCTCGACGCCGTCGAACGCGACGTCGTAGGCCCGCTCGCCGAGCGAGGCATCCACGTCCCCGAGCACGACCTCGCCAATCTTCGGCTCGCGATGCGCGCGACGGGCACGGCCGCATGACCACGAACGATCGCTAAAAGATGCGGCGGAAGCCGTGACGTTCGACCAGCTCTTGTTCGTAGCCGGGCAGGTGCGCGCGGCCCATCACCACCACGGCGGACGAGGGCTCCGGGTGGGCGGCGAGCATGCGCACCGTGCCGTCGGCCATGAGCGTATCGCGGGCGGTGACGAGACCGATGGCCGGATGAACGAGCCACGCCCACGACTTTTTCCGGAGCAGCCACGCCGGGAAGAGCAGCAACAAGTGCAGCTGGATGACCCAGCTCGCGTACGTGAGCGCAGCCATGGCCGGAGCGAGCCGCGCCTCGACGTTGCCCGAGAAAAACCCGGCGATCATGAGCAAGAGCTCCACCCAAGCCACCACGAAAAAGACCACGAGGTAAACCGACGCGGCGTGCAGCGCGGCGGGCACCACCTCGGTCTTCTCGAGCTCCACCGTGTGCCCGAACGAGAGCGCCTTGGCGTCGACGATGGTGCTGTCCTTCACGCGCCCCATGGCCACCGCGCGCAAGACCTGCCGAGGGGCGTGGATGAGCACGCCGAGCACTCCGCCGAGCAACACGTCTTTGCGCTGGAAGGTCTCCACGCCGCGCAGCGCGAAGCCGCCCACCACGGCTTTGCCGATCTCGGAGGCTGCCTCGAGCTTCACGTGGGCCTCGCCCAGCGAGACGAGCACGCGCTTCTTCGGTCCCGGGCACACGTACGCGCGCATCGCGAAGCTGGTCTTTTTGGCGCGCGCTCGCTCGAGCGCCTGCTTCGCCGCGTCCCCGACGAGCTCTTCGTAGAGCGCGAGATCTCCCGTCGGTTTCGTGGCGTCGTTCATCGTTCGAGTGTAGGCCCTCGCGAAGGAAACGTCCCGTCGCTCAGAGGATCTCGAACGGCCCGCCCTTCTCGAGCGCTCGTGCGTAAGCGGGACGAGCGCGGATCTTCTCCACGAAGGCGCGGATCTTGGGGCGCTTCTCTCCGACGCCCGCACGGGCGACGGCGGCCTCCAAGGGAAAGCTCATTTGCACGTCGGCTGCGGTGAGCTCGCCGCCGCAAAGCCACTCGCTCTTGCCGAGCTCGGCTTCCACGAAGTCGAAGTGCGTCTCGATCTGCGGACCGACGAAGCTCGACTCGAGTTGACCGGCGATCTTCTTGGTGATGGGCCGCACGAAGAAGGGCACCGGAGCGCTGGCGATGCGGCTCGCCACCAGCTTGAGCAGGAGCGGAGGCATCGCCGAACCCTCTGCATAGTGCATCCAATAAGTATAGCGGAGGCGCTCGTCGGTTCCCTCGGCCGGCTTGAAGCGCCCGTTTCCGTAGGTGTCGACCAGGTACTCCAAGATGGCTCCGGACTCGGCCAACGTGCGGCCGCCGTCTGTCACCACGGGAGACTTTCCGAGCGGGTGCACGGCGCGAAGCTCGGGCGGAGCGAGCATGGTCTTCGCGTCGCGCTGGTACTTCTTCACCTCGTACGGAACGCCGAGCTCCTCCAGCATCCAGAGCACACGTTGCGAGCGAGAGGCATTGAGGTGATGAACGACGATCATGCGCCCATCCTGCCGATTTCCGCGCGCATAGGAAAGCCGTGCGCGGCCCCTCGCCTACGAAAAAAACGACCGCCGGAGCCCATGCTCTCCGACGGTCGAGCCTTGAATGTCGATTGCCCCGTCACGCCCACGAGTCGCGTGCTTCGAGCGAAGGCGGGAAGCCCGAGCGTCGCTCGGTGCGACGGCCATCGGTGGCGGGTGCCTTCCGAGGAAAAACGCGCTCGTACACGCTGCCCGCCGCAGCCGACGCGGAGATGATGGTGGCGAAGAACGCCGCCGTCGCCACGTCCGGGTGCTCGCCACGGCGCGCCACCAAGATCCCCATGGTGGCCCACGAGACGACCGACGGGAGCACGAAGTCGTCGAAGCGCGCGGCCAGCAGGCAAGCGAACACGGCAGCCCCGCCGATCATGACGATGGCGGTGCGCTCGGAAGCGGGCGAATACGGGTCGACCCCCAGCGAGACGAAGGTAGCTCCAGCATCGGCCACGGTGGCGACCGAGATCCAACCGAGCGCCAAGGAGAACGGGGCGGTCACGAAGTAGCTCACCTCCTTGCGCTCGACGGCAACGTGCGCGTTCGAGAACGCGTCGAGGGCGAAGCCGAGGAACACCACGATGATGCCGACCGAGAGCACGAGCGCCTGAGCGTGGAACGCGGTGAGCCAAGCCGCTGCCGCGAGGTTCATTCCGACCACACCGAGCGCGAGACGGTCGAAGAGCCGGTTCTCTCGCTGCCCGGGCAAGAGCCCGTACAACGCGACCGTGAGCATGGTCGCGTAGATCACCCCCCAGATCGAAAACGTGTAGGGCGCTGGGGTAAAGAGCGTGGGGTAGGCGTCGCTCACGGTTCGACTCGTCACGGAGCCGAAGCGCTCGCTGAGGAACCCGTAGGTGGCGTTGCCGACCACGGCGAGCACGGCCGCTACGCGAAGCGCACGCGAAGCACGCGACGAAGAGAGCTCCGATGCCGAGGACTGAAGAGGGTGAGGCGCGTCCATGCCGACCGTCTTGCATCGCCCGGGCCACACGAATTTCCCGAATTTCTCGACAAATGACGGTCTTTCACTGGTGCATCTCGCCCCGGTCGGGCGGTCGTGCCTCGCCTCGTGAACCAGTCGGGCGGCGGTGGCCGAGCCCGAGCCGCTGGGCTGCTACCATTCGAAGATGGCGGACCGGCCGCTCTCCGATGCGATCGAGCTCGTCCGTGCGCCCTTCCGAACGAGCGAAGCGCTCGCGCTCGATTTCTCACGGATGGCCGCGCGGGTCTTGGCGATACGCGTGACGCTCGGCACGCTGCGGAACCTGTTCGTCGTGGCCGCGTTCGTGGTGCTCACGTCGGCCGGACGACTCACCGTCCTCGACACGGCCTACGCGATGCTGTCGTTCGGGTGGGTGCCCGTGGTGCAAGCCGCGTCGCTCGCCGTGGCGCTCAGGTTCGCGGGGACGAAGACCAGCTACGCGACTCTCTTCGCGCTCCACCTGGAAGGTCACGCGCCCTGGTCGCTCGCGTTCACGGCGGTTGCCGGTCTCACGCTGTTCTCGGGCGAACCCGAGCGTCTGCTGCCCGCTGCCGCCCCGGTCGTGTTCGTCGCGGCCTTCGCGACCAGCGTGATGCTCACGTTCGCATCGTTTCGGGCTGGCGCGAAGGTCGGCCGTGGACGCGCCATCTTCGCGACGGCAGCCTACTACGGCTCGGCCACCTTGCTCGTATTGGCCTATTTTTCCGCGCTCGGACAGCTCGCGCCCATCCTTCCCGCGCGAGGGGGTGCGCCATGAAAGGCTCGCGCGTAGGCCCCCTCGTCGTCTCCGCGCTGCTCGCGTTCGGGCTCGTCATGGGCACCCTGTGCGACCGCTCCGCGCCGCCTCCGAAAACCTACCGCGCAGGCTACCGGCTGGTCGAGGCGGACTTCCACGCGCACACCACGTGGAGCGACGGGCTGCTCTCGCCCGCCGCGCTCGTACGCCAAGCGAGACGACGAGGTCTCGACGTGCTCGCCGTGACCGAGCACAACGGCGTCACCGCGGGGAAGGCCGCGCGCGCGTATTCGCAGCTCACGGACGGGCCTCTCGTGATCGTGGGAGAAGAGATCACGAGCTCGCGCGTGCACCTCGTCGGGCTCGGCCTGGAACGCACGGTGATCCCCTCGCGCTCTCCGCACGAGACCATCGAAGAGGTCCACGCGCAGGGCGGCCTCGTGATCGCCGCCCATCCGGTCGTGCGCTTCTGGCCCGCGCTCGAGCCGATCAGGTCCGAGCTCGACGCGGTCGAGGTGATGCATCCCATCGCCTATCGTGACCCGGGAGGCACCTTCGCCTACGCGGGGATGCGCAAATTCGCCGAAGAAAGCGGCCTCGGCGTGCGCGTCGCCGCCATCGGCTCGTCGGACTACCACGCGCTCAGCGTGCTCGGTCTGTGCCGCACGTGGGTCTTCGTACGAGAGCCCGTCACGTCCGAAGCCGTGCTCGAGGCGCTACGCGAGAAGCGCACCGTGGTCGAGGATCGCGACGGTCGACGACTCGGCGCACCGGCGCTCGTGAAGGCCCTCGAGCAAGAGCCGTACGTGGGCCGCTCGTCGGACTACACCTATCGAGGGTCGAGCGCGTTCGACCGTGCCGGAAGGCTTTCGGCGTGGCTCGGCGTGCTGGCGCTCGTGGTCCTGCGTCTCGGTCGCCGCAAGAGGCCGACGGTGCCGCACGACGATCACGCGAGAATTGCGCACGACGAGACGACGATCACGCCTGGACTTGCCGAAAAATCGCCGGACCGTCTCCCTTCGGAGGATTGAGTCACGAGCCCGATTCGCGTAGGCGTCGATCATGCGAAGCCTCTCCTGCGCCGCCCTTCTCGCCTTGCTATTGGCTGCCTGCGGAACCAGCTACACGTCCACGCGCGTGGCCGACCCGGTGCTGGTCGCCAAGTCGGACTCTCCGGCCGAGGTTCGTGCCGCCGTGGTACGCGCGCTCGCCGCGAGGAAGTTCAGCGCCAAGTCGGAAGAGCCCGGCAAGATCGTGGCCGAGCTCGATAGGGGGAGCGAGAAGCTCGTGGTCGCGGTGGAGTACTCGTCGACGCAGTACCTCGTGCGCTACGTCTCGAGCTCGGGCTTGAAGACCAAGCCCGGTCCCGACGGAGATTTGCTGGTCGACGAGCATTGGGCTGGCTGGGTGAAGGGCCTCAAGTCTCGTATCGGCGAGGAACTGCTCGCGCCCGCGAAAGAAGCCGCCGAGACCGCCAAACGTGAGCGCGACTACCAGCTCATGCTCGAACAGAACCGCACCGCGCAGGCTCAGGCCAACGCGCAGGCCGCTCAGGCCCAAGCGCAAGCGAACGCGCAGCCGGCCGATCCCGCCCCCGCGCCTGCCGCGCCGGGAATCGTCCCCGTGGTGATTCAGCCGGTGATCCCGCTGCCGCTTCCGAGCCTCCCCGCGGGCAACGTGAACGTGCAGCACTCGACCACCTCGGGCAGCGCGACCATCACCTGCTGCATCAACGGAGCCTTTTACGTGTGTCCGAGCCAAGAAGCGTTCAAGAAGTGCATGAGCCTCGGCCCGCACGAGTGCCGCCGCGAGCCGGGCAAGTGCAAGTAGCGTCGCGATCGCGGTCGCCGAGGGGTCGCCTCCGCCGGGCGAGTTAACCCCTCGTTTCCTTTGGGCTCTGCCTCCGCTCTCGCGAAAATTGCCGCACGACCGGGGGCATGGCGAGAGCCTTCGACGTAGGCTGAGCGTCGACTTTCCTTTTCGAGGTGCTCCGATGATGTCTCGTTCCAAGCTGCTCTCGACTTCGCTGGTCACGCTCGCGCTCGCGGCCGTGTCGTCCACCTTCGCGTGCTCGAGCGACCCGACCTCCGAGACCGAGACCGACTCGGGCACCACCACGCTGCCGGACGGCGCGACGATCGACGCGCCCGCGCCCGGGAAAGACGGCGGCACCACCACGACGGACGGCAGTGTCACGCCGCCTCCTACGGACGGCAGCACCTTGCCCGCCAATGTCGTCGGCAATGGTGGCATCGCCGCTTGGCAGGCGCTCTCGGCCACCGAGAAGGCCAAGGTCAAAACCGCCAAGACGCTCTTCCTTCATCAATCGGTGGGCCAAGACATCGAGAACGGCGTCGAGTCCGGTCCGGACGGGCTCACCTTCAAGAGCTACTCGTCGGGCGCGACCGTGGCCGCCGGATTGAACGGCGCCATCTTCCGCGTGTTCGGGGTCGACAACGGCAATCCCGTGCAAAAGACCCAGCGTTGGCAGACCGAGTCCACCAAGGCGAACGGTCCGCAAATCGCCATCATGAAGTACGGCTACGCCGACGTGACCGACGCCCTGCTCACCACCGCGCAAAACGCCTATTCGGCGGCCGTGACGGCGGTGAAGGCGAAGGGAGTCAAGGTGGTGCACTTCACCGCGCCGCTCGTCTTCGACGCCTCGGAGAACGGGCCCAAGATGAAGTTCCGGGATTGGCTCGTGCAGACCTATCCGCAAGACCCCATCTTCGATCTGGTCGACATCGAGAGCACCAATCCGTCCGACGGTGCGCGCTGCGAGACCGGCGGCGTGTGGCACATCTGCCAGGCGGTGCGCTCCACCGCCTCGTGCCTGAGCGATCAGTCGGGCCCCGGCGGTGACGACCCGTCGCAGGGTCACCTCTGCCCGACCCAGGCCACCCGGATCGCGCCGGCGTTCCTCTACGCCGTCTACCTCGCCGCCAAGTAGGTCGAGCAAGCGCATCGCCTGCACGTCGTACTCGCGAGGGCGTTCCTCCCCTCGCGCTCCCCTCTTCGCGCGTGCAGGCGGCGGCTTTTCCAGGGGAATTCGTCGGCTCCCGGGTGAGCTTCACCCGGGAAATGTGCTAACGCTCCGCCGATGCTGTGCCTCACGACTCCGACCGATTCCGCCTGGGTCAAGGCCGCCGCGAGCGACCTCGAAGGCGTGCTGGTGGACCATGCGCATTGCGAGATGAAGGCCGCTTCCCACGCGCTTTCGCTCGTGGCGCGCCACCCGTCGAATCTCGAGCTCGTGAGGGCGCTCACCGCGCTCGCACGCGAAGAGCTCGACCACTTCGACCGGGTGATCGATTTTCTTTCTGCACGCGGGATAGGGCTCGGTCATCCACCGGTGGACGAGTACGCCGCGGAGCTACGTGCAGCTTGCAAGGAATTGCCTCGTGACGGCACGCCGCTGTTGGTCGATCGTCTGCTCGCGGCGGCGCTGATCGAGGCGCGCTCGTGCGAGCGCTTCAAGCTGCTGCGCGAGGTGGTGGGCGCGGATGCCTCGCTCGCCGCCTTCTACGACGAGCTCTTCGCCTGCGAGGCGCGGCACTTCCGCACCTACCGCGATTTGGCCGTGAAAGCGGCGTTGGGAGACGAAGCCCTCGTCGAGAAGCGCCTCACGATGCTGGCCGAGGCCGAAGGGAAGATCGTGCAGAAACGCAGTGGAGAAGCCGCGCGGAGCACCATCCACGGATGAGCGCGCCCACCTACGACGACCTCGACGCCCTCGCCCGCGACGTCGCGCTCGCCGCCCGCGCGCTCACGCGCGGGCGCCGCGCGCTCCCCGAGTCCTCCGTCGAGTCCCCCGTCTGCCCGCTGGACGCGTACCGTCACGTCGCCGGTAAACGCGCCTACGAGGCCCTGCTCGCGTCCTCCCCCGTGCGCGCGCGCGAGCCGCTCCGCGCCTCGCTCGCACGCTGGTTCGCGAGCTTCACCGCGACGCGCGTCGCGTGGGACTTCGAGGTCGACGAGACGCGCGGGTCGCGCGACTCGCGCGACCCGCGCGATACACGGGCCGCGTCCGCCCGGGCCGTGGACGCCGACGCCGACGCGAAAGCGTCGGGCGGCGGCGCCCACGACGCGCTCCTCGGCATGCTCGCGAGCGACGCGGCCGGGGAAATCACGAAGCTCGCGGAGACCGTCGCTCGGCACGCGCCGCGCGTCCGCGCGGCGCGCGACGAGCGACGCACGCGGCTCACCGAGGTGGAGAAGCGGTTCGGTTCCCCGAACCGCTTCTCCCGCGCGCTCGTGTGCCGCGACGTGATCGGCCAGGCCGGCGCGGGCGCGTCGAGCGCGGACGACGCGCGTTCCCGCGACACGAGCGCGAGCGAGACAAAGTCTCGCTCGCCGCTCGTGGTGCCCGCGGGTGCCGATCTCATCGCGGTCTTCGCGCAGGAGCTCGAGGGGCGCGTCGCGGGCGTTTCGCCCGACGCCGCGCTCCCCGCGGTCGACGCGGAGGCCCTGGTCGGCTCGGCCGTGCGCTTTTTGCGCACGACCGAGCCGCTCGCGAAGACCCTCGTGCGAAGAGCCCATCGCGCCCGTACCGGGCGCGACGGGCTCGCCGCGGTGGACGCGTGGCGTATCGCGGCGGCGCGCGAGACGCGCGGGGCCGACTGGCCCGCGCGGCTCGGGCGCGAGTGGGTGGCGGCGCGGTTCTCCGCGGTGTCGCGCGGGGGCAAGGCCGAGGTGGCGTTCACGCCACCGAGGCCGTCGGGGGCGTCGTCGTTCCTACTCGCCGCGCGCCTTTACGGCGAAGAGCTTCATCGCTCCGAATCGTTGCGCTTTGCACCTTTCCCGATGGCGCACGATCCGTACTTCGTCGACGCGCACCGAACCGGAGAGATCTTCGCGATCGCCCTCTCGAGCGACGCTTTCCTCGTGCGCGAGCTCGGTGCATCTCGCAACGCCGTTCCCGACCTCCGCCGCGACCTTACCGCGTGCCGGCTCTTCGAGGCGCGCACACGCGCCACGGCGTTCCTCGTCGCCTGCGAAGGCATAGACGACCGCGTGCGCGAGACCGACGCCGCGATAGGAGGCCCCTTCGCCCTGATCGACTACTTCGCGCCACGCCCCCACGACGACGAGCCCGCACGCTGGCTCGCCACCCTCGACGCCGTTCCCCACGCCGAGGCCTTCGTCTCCTCGCACGACGAAGACTGGTACCGAAACCCTCGCGCCTCGCGCGCGCTCGAGTCCCGTTTCGCCCTTCCCGCCCTCGCCACCACCTCGCGAATCCCCGGGGAAGTCCCGGAGCCGGAAGCACTCGCCACCTCGCTCACGACCTGGTTCGAAAAGGAGCTCGGATGAGCCCCGGTCTCGCTCGTTTCGCCCGTCCTCGCGGACGCTCTCTCGTCCTCGGCGCGGCTGCCGTCACCACCTCGCTCTTCACGGTCGTACACGACGGTGCGCGCGCTGCAGCTCCGGTGGGCCCGCTCCCTTTCCTGCCCAGCATCGCCCGGGTGAAGGTCGCGGTCACCAAGGACCGCGTGATGGTCACCCACTCCATCACGCTCCCTCGCGGAGACTGGAAGAGCGGCGATCTCGATCTTTACGTCGCCCACGGCGCTCCGGGTGCGCCGCTCGCGCTCGACGCGAAGCTCTTCAAAGTCGAAGACGGCGACCTCGAGTCGCGTGAGGTCGAGGGCGGCGAGAGCGTCTCGTACGACCGCGCGCCTTTTCGCCCCCCGAGCGCCCACGCGCTCCTCGGCCGCTCGAAGATGGCGGGGGTGATCGTGCACGTGAAGGAGTCCGCGTTCCGCACCGCCACCGAGCAAGGCATGGCCGAGCTCCGTGTGCGTGCACTCTACACGCTCCCTCCGGAAGACACGGAAAACGGCCGTGAAGTGCGTGTACGCCTGGGAACCCCGGGGGGGACGCCACTCACGCTCGGCCGTGTCCAAGTGACCGCCACCGACCGCGAGGCACCCGTCTCGCGCGCCGAAGCGCGCCTGTGCGGCCCCGACGCCGACCCCAAGCTCCTCGCCGTCACGCTGACACCCAAGCCGCAAAAGCCGGTGGCTCCGAGCGAACCTCCCATCGCGCCGGTGCTCTCCGTGCGCCATTCCACCGACGATCTCTGCGTACGGATCTTTTGACCGAGATCTAAGCGTGCATCCTGCACGCGTAGATCAGCGCGCTTCCACCGTGGGGCAACCGAGGATGATGCGCACGTCGAGCACGTCGCCGCGCATCACCTTGTCGCACGTCTCGCCGACCAGCGTGACCGTCTTGCCTTCGAGCTTCCACGCTTTGCCGCCGTCACGAGGGACGACCACCTCGTCGAGGTAGACATTGAGCTTGCCCACGTCGGGAGGCGCGTCCTTGAGCTCGTACGTGCACGTGGCCACGATCTTCGAGGCGACCTTCCGAAGCGCGCTCATCAGGTCGGCCTTGTCCGCGCTGTCCACGCGGTAATACCCGGGAGATCCGGACTGCGCCGTGCCTCCCGTGGTGGCGAGTCGATCGAGCAACGTCGCATAGGTGACGCTGCCCGGCATGCCGATGACGAAGGTCGAAATGCCGAGCGACTTGAGCCTGGCCACCGCGGTGTTCGTGGCCTCGGCCTCCAGACAGTTTCCAGGCTCCGTGCAGCACGTCGGACCGCTGAGCGTGCACCCCGAGAGCTGCTCGATGTTGGGCATGCAGTTGCTCGACCCGCACGTGCCACCGCCACAGTTCGGACCACCATCGGTCGCCAAGACGACGAACGTCTTGCCGGGTAGCTTCGGGAGCTGATCGGCCAGAGCGTCGAGCGTCTGAGCGGTGGGCGTCCCGCCTTCGGCCGGATACGCCCGCGCTTGCGTGAGCATGTACGCCGCGACCGGGCCATAGTTGCCGTTCGCGAGCGGGAGGTCGCCGAGTCGAACCGACATGATCTCCTTCCCCGGTCCGCACGTGGCATCTCCGGGGAAAACCGCGGCGCCGTACTTGGCGCGTCGCCCGATGGTGTTGATGATCTCGCCCACCGCCAGGCGGGCCGTCTCCCACTTGTTGGAGTTGCCCATGCTGCCCGATCGGTCGAGCACGAAGTAGAAGTTCGGAGCTTCCGTCGCGAGCGGCGAGTCGATGCAGTCGCACACACCACCGCTCGGGCCCACACCGCAGCCCGGGGGCGCACTCGTACCACCGTCGAACGTGAACGGTCCGGCGTCGTCGGTCTCTCCACCGCCTCCGGATCCACTGCCGGGCGAGTAGCCGGATACACCGACCGGAAGTTTCTCCGAGCCACAGCCTCCGACGATCATCGCGCCGACCAGCGCGAGCGGCAGGAGACGAAGGACTTGCCCGAACAGAGCTCTCGTTCGCACTGGAGGAGACTAGCACCGATACGGGCGCTTGCTCTTCCCGCGCATCTCCGTACACGTTCCGCCCGCCGGAGCCCCACACCGACGTATCGTCTTGCCCGTTCTTGGCGAAGAGCGAGCCCATCTGGGAATATGCGGGCTCGCGGCGCCGTCACCGCTCGGCCCACGCTCTCCGCGCTTTTTCCTCTTCTTCTCGAGACTTTTCTCGAGACTTTCGCCGCTCTCTCGCTCTTGCCTCCTCGACCACATGCCGAACCGAACGACTCCGCCCCCCGATCGAGCGGCTGAACGCTCGAACAGGGCGAGCCCGTCCCCTGCCCGAAGCCCGGCGCAGGCGCTCGCGCGGTTCATTGTATTGCTCACACACTTCTTGGCCTTGATGGTCGTGGCGACCATTCCCGGCTCGACGGTGCGTCCTCTCTCGGTGGAGCTCGAGGCGCCTCCACTTCCCGCGCACGCCGGGGCGGGCGACCGCAGCGCATCGCTCGAGGTCGAGCTCGTGCTCCGCCAGAAGGACGGTTCGGACGGCCCTCCCGTCGAAGACGCTCGCGTGCGCGCGCTCACCTGGGTCGGCGACAAGGCCTACTCCGCAGCCGACGTGCGCACCGATCACGGACGCGCCGTGCTCGAGCATCTGCCACCGGGCGAGCACTGGATCGTCGCCGAAGCCCCCGGCCTCGCCCGAGCGTCGCGCATGGTCGTGCTCGTGAGCGGCGTGCGCTCGTTGCGGCTCTCCATGGCACCCGGAAAATCCCTGGAGGTCACCGTGGTCGACGAAACCGGCGCGCCCATCGCGGACGCCGAAATCGAGACCATGGGCGGCGACCCTTTTCCGCTCGGCGCGCGCAGCGACGCGAACGGGCACGCCACGGTCACCCGTCTCACGGCAGGCCCCTACACGGTCAGCGTCTCGCACGCCGGATTCGACAAGGTCGAGACTCACCATCCGACCGACGAGACGCCGCTTCGCGTGGTGATGAAGAAGCTCGGCGCGCTGCGCGTCTCGGTGGTGGGTCCCGACGGCAAAAAGGTGGCCGGCGCGCGCATCGACATCACCTCGGCCACGATGTGGCCCGGTCGTCGCGCCGAGACACCGGCCTCCGGAGAGATCCGCATCGGAGGACTTCAAGAAGGGACGTACGCGTTGCGCGCCGTCTCGGGCACCCTCGCCTCCCCGACCGAGCTCGCGGTCACGCTCGGACACGCCGAAGAAAAAGAGGTCACGCTGCGCCTCGCGGCCGGGTTCTCCGTCACGGTGCGGGTCCTCGACGGCGAGAACGATCCGCCCTCGGCCCTCGCGGGCGCACGTGTCACCTTGGCCGAGTCGGGCCTCTCCGCGTTCCCCGTGGAGGGCGTGAGCGGCAAAGACGGCACGGTCACGCTCGGCCCCATCCCGCGAGGTGGCGCAAGCTTGATGGTCGGCCACGACGACTACGTCTCGGCCACGGTGGCCGTGCCCGACTCGCCCGCCGGCCCGGTCGAGGTGGTCTTGCCGCGCGCGGGCACCTTCAAGGGACGCGTGGTCGACGCACGTGGTTTCCCGGTCGACGGCGCGCGTGTGGAGATCGTGGGCACCGACCTGCGAGGGCTCCCCGTCGCCGACGACCCACGCCGCACGAGCTTCCGCACCGCGCGCTTCGATCGCGCCCTCGAAGGTCCGAGACCGCTCGTGCCGGCCGGCGAGCTCGGCGTCATGCCCGGACCTCTGCCCGACACTCCACACGGGAATTTCCTACCCAAAACCGCCTCGAACGATCCCAACGCCGGCTGGATCACCGCTCGTGACGGCACCTTCGTGGCCAAGCCCGTCACCCCCGGTCGAGTGCGCGCGCTCGTGCGCCATCCGCAGTACGTCGAGGCCTCGAGCGACTTCGTGGACCTGGTCCCCGGCGGCTCGACCGAGGTCACCATCGTGATGCGTGCGGGAGGCCTGCTCGAAGGGCGCGTGGTCGACTCGCGCGACCGCGCCGTCGAGAACGCCGAGGTCACGGCGATGGCCACGCGAGGCACCTTCGAGCGCGTGACCCGCACCGATCGTGACGGCGCGTTCGCCTTCGCGTCCATCCCCGAAGAGGTCACCCTCGTGGTGGAGCGACCTGTAGGGCAGGCAGGTGCACCGGTACGTCTCGAGGCCAAGGTGCCCGAGGGCGCCAGCATCCAAGTGCGTGTAGTCCTCACCGATCCGCGCGACGACCTCCCGGTGCGCGTTCTCGACGCGCGTGGCTCGGGAATCGACGGCGCACAAGTGACCGTGGGCTCGCTCGATCCGGCGTCGCCGCTCCGCACCACGGTGTTCACCGATCGACGTGGCGAAGCCAAGCTCGCGGGCGCCCGTGGGCTGCCCCTCCACGCCGAGATTCGCGCGCCCCGATTCGCGCCTCGCTCGGTGGATGTCGTCGCCACCGCGACCGAGCTCCGCACCGAGCTCGTGGTGTCCGAGTCGGTCGAAGGAGAGGTTCGTTCGTCGCGTCGCGATCCGCTCGTCGACGCGGAAATCACGCTCTACGCCGAAGACGGCGCACACCGCACGCGGACCGACAAAGACGGCAACTACGCCTTCAAAGACGTGCCACCGGGACTCGCTCGGCTGCGCGTTCGCGCCGCGGGCTTCGCGCCCAAGCTACGCGACACGCAGGTGCAAGAGTCGGGCGGCCGTCGACCCACCACCGTGCCCCGCATCGAGCTCGAGGAAGAGGGCGCGGTGGAAGGACTCGTGGTCGACGCTCGCGGCGAGCCGATCCCCGGCGCGCGCGTCGCCAAAGACTCGGTGCCCGTGGTGGTGGTCACCGGGACCGCGCCTCCCGGGCTCGCGGTAGCCGACGCTCACGGACGATTCCGACTCGCCGAGCTGCCCCAGGGCTTGCTCACCCTCGAGGGCTACGCCGCCGGTCGCGGACGCGGGCGTCTCTCGGTCCGGGTCACCTCGGGTCGCACCACCAAAGACGTGAAGCTCCAGCTCGACGGCGAGCGCGAGCCCTCGAAAGAAGCACAAGGCTCGGGCGGCGTGGCCGTCACGCTGGGCGAGAGCTCGAGCGGCGGCGTGCGCGAGGTCGGCATCGCCTCGGTCGTCGAAGGAAGCGCGGCCGAGCGCGCAGGTCTCGAGCCCGGCGACATCTTGGAAGAGATCTCGGGCGTCCCCGTGCACACCATCGCCGAAGCACGCGCGCGCCTCACGGGTCCCCTCGCCGACGACGTGGTCGTCAAGCTCCGTCGTCAAGGTCGACTCGAGTCGCGCCGCGTCTCCCGCGAAGAAGTGCGTCGCTGACGCCTACCGCGCATCGCGCGTGCATACCGCACACATCTTCCGTCACGGCGGAAGACCGGTCTTTCGCAGGTAGGCCTGGATCTCGCTCGCGGGTATCCGAACGCCCCACACGGCCTCGACGGCACCGGAAACGCTCTCTGGACCGGGCGCCGTCTTGCTGGTCGCCATGTCGAAGAACTGCACGCGAGCATCGGCGAGCTCGGAGAGCCGCTCGGCCGCTCCGGGTTGCGAGATCCCGGCGCGGGACTGATCACGAAGGCGCTCCAAGAACGCCTGCATCGTGGCCACGTCGAACGGCGCGTACACGACCCCCTTGCCGATGCGCAGGTGCAAGAACACGGTGGAGAACGTGATGCGCGAAGGCATCGGCGACGCGGCTTTGGAGGGCAAGAGGTCGAACGGTCCGTGATCGAGCGGCAGCGCGTCCACGTCGGGCGCGCCCGTGTGCCGATAGAAGAGACCGTGCCCCTTCGGTCCCAGCTTTTCGAGCAGCGGCGGAGCGAGCTCCGGATCGACCAACAGATCCCAGTCGTCCACGGTGACCAGCACGTCGCCCTTCACGCGTGGCACCACGTAGTCCGGTGAAAAGCAGCGGTAATCTCCGCCCGCACCACGGTCGCCGGTGTCGACCGCAGCTCTCCGCAAGTACGGATCGGCGAAGAGGCGGATCTCGTCCTTGCGCTTGGCGGTCTTGGCGCGAGCAGGCGCCTTCACGGTGAGCCACTCGACCTCGCGCGCCAGATCGACCGGAGGAAACTCGGCCACCACGGCCTTCGGGGCCACCGCGGCCGGAGCGTACGCGGCCGCGTAGAACGACTCGTAGCCTCCGAGCGAGCCACCGATGACACCGATGGCCTCGGTGTCCACGCGCGCATCGGTGCCGAGGAACCGAAGCCCCGCCACCATGGCCTGCGCATACTGGAAAAAGGAGCCTCCCGCGTAGAAGCGGCCGAACACGGCGAGCACACCCGCGCCGTGCGCGAGGTGCACGCGCGACTGCTCGACCATCTCGAGTGGGCTCGTGCGCGAGTACGAAATGCCGCCCACGTCGGGCCCCGCGCCGGGACCGTCGGTGTCCTTCACGAAACAGGGAGGCGTGGCGCACGCGCGACTGAAACGCGTGTCGACCTCGCGCCCGGTCCAGTCGATTCCGTCGTACGGCACGGTGACCAACACCGCGGGCCGCTTGGTCTTCTCGAGCGGAGGGATCCACTCGGCGAACGTCTCGCGCCTGTCCGCCGTCGGCAGACGGAGCAGCAGCACTTCACGCGTACCACCGTCGTAGGGCACGTCGAGCCGCTGCAGCACCTCGCCACGCGCCTGCTCGGGCGAAATGTCCTCGAGCGCCGCTTCGAGAGGACACGGAGCCGCGCTCGCGCCGTCGCCGCCCGCATCGACCCGCGGCACCTCGGACGTCCCTCCGTCGGCGGCGACCACCTGAGGAAGCGAGCTCCCGCCGCACGCCGCGACGAGTGCGCAAGCGAGGGAGAAAGAGCCGAGCCACCGTGCACCCCGCATCACCATACCGCGAGCGTAGCGCATGGATTGCGCATCGCGGCGCCTTCGGCCGAATCCCCGCGTTCTTCATCCGGGCGTTTCGGCACGAAAAATTCGCTCCTCGACGTGACGGATTCGAGACACGCTTCCAATACGTGGGTGCGCGGCCACGTCGCGAATGCGTCCCCGGCATCGGGGTCGCTCGACGGACTGCGCACATCGGCTATCCCGAATGCCGAATCTTCCCCATCTTGCTCCCTTCTCCTTCGCCGTCTCGAAAAGGACCCTGCCATGCGATCTGTCCGTGCGTTCGGCATCCTCGTAGCCCTCGCCTCCGCGCTGCCCGCGTTCGCGTGCTCGGCCGCCCTCGACGACGACGGCCAAGGCTCGTCGGAGGCCAACATCGTCAGCACGGATCCCATCGGCCCTGCGGAGCTGCTCCAGTGCTGGGTCGTCCCGAGCACCGAGCCCGATCCGTTCTTCCAGGCTCACGAAGTGAAGTGCGCGTCGAACCGCCCGGAGAAATATCCGCTCACACCGGCGCGCTACATCGTCGAGGTCCGCACGGCGAGGAACAACTCCTTGTCGGCCATCTTCACCGACGGAGAGAAGAGCCTCGGTCGCATCCGGAACGACGACTTTCCGCTGGTCCTGCGGTCACGCATCTCGTTCGCGCGCACGGGTGAGATCGGCGACGGCTTCACCCTCAAGCACGAAGACCGCTTGGACACCCTCGCGAGCGCGACCCCGGCGAAGAAGCTCGGACTCAAGGTTCCGCTCACGCTTTGGCCTCTCGAGATCCGCTCCGCGCAGGGCCGACGCCTCGTGTTGACCGCGCGCTACACCGTCGCCACGCCGGGCTTCCGCGTCGGCTCGAACTTCACCATCCCCGAGACCGACCCCGAACAGGTCGCCCTCGCTCCCTTCGTGGAGCTGCCCGGCGGCGAAAAGGAGCTCTTCCTGATCGCCCCCGCCGAGGGCGGCATCGACGTGAACGTGCACGGGAAGTCCGCCAAAATTCCTGGTCCTGGCACCTACTCCTGGAACGGCGAAACGCTCACCAAGGTCGTGACCGAAGCCCCCGGTACCCCGCCGGCGGCCGGCAGCACCGCCGCGCCGCCCCCTTCGTGCGGAACCAACGGACAAGCTCCGTGTGACGGTGGAGCGTGCGCGCCGTCCCACAAGCTCGACGCCGGCAAGTGCGTGGCCTGCGGCGGCGACAAACAGCCGTTCTGCTTGGACGGCTCGACGCGCACGTGCAACGCGGAACACCGCCTCGACACGGACCTCCTCTGCAAGGCCTGTGGCTCGGCCGGCCAGACCTTTTGCACGAACGCTTCCGGCGAGCGCTCGTGCAACGAAGGGCACCGTCTCGACTCGAACGACTTCCTCTGCAAAGCCTGCGGCAATCAAGGTCAGACCTATTGCACCGATCGCTCGGGCAACCGCTCCTGCAATTCCGGGCACCGCCTCGACTCGAACGACTTCCTCTGCAAAGCCTGCGGAAAAGACGGCCAGACTTACTGCTCCGCCGCGAACGGAAATCGCTTCTGCGACGACGGCCATCGCCTCGACTCGAACACGTTCCTCTGCCGCGCGTGCGGCGGCGAGGGACAGACCTACTGCTCGACCGCGAGCGGAAGCCGCTTCTGCAATGCCGGCCTTCGCCTCGATTCGAACACGCTCACCTGCGTGCGCTGAGCGAGCCTTCGGTTCGGTTGGCGCGAAAGGACGTTCCCCGATACGGTCGTCGCTGCGATGACCGCAACGAGAGCTTGCTCTCGGGACTCGAACAGGGAGCGTTCGATGGGGCAGACCCACAAGATGCAGGTGGTGGAAGTGAAGGGCGACGTACTCGAGGCGAAGCTCTCTCTCGTCAGCGTCGACGAGGTCTACATGTGGATCTCTCCGGCCTACTTCGCCTGCGAGCTCCACGAATCGACCGCGTCGGCGCGTGACGACGAGAAGGCGCAGGCGACACGGAGCGCGCTCTCGGACGCGGGCCTCTATGCGGAAGCCGACGCGGAAGACGACGACGAGGGACTCGCGCGATACAACGAGGCGGCAGCCGCGTTCATCGCCTCGGTGGAAATCGGCGACGTGCACGACGGTAGGCTCGTCGGACGAAACGCCGGTGCCCTCCGCATCGAGCGGACCGACCGCGACAAAGCGCCGTGGGTGCCGGTCACCCTTCGAGTCACGCGCCCCGAGCTGCTCGCGCACCTCCGGCCAGGCGCCTACTGGGAAACGGCGCCGATGGGCTTCGGCTCGATGCCCGAAGAAGACTGAGCCACGAACGCGCCTTCGCGTCGATCGAGCCACCCCGCTACCTCGTCCGCCAGCGCTCACCCACCAGCGGACAGCTCGGGCTCGACCTTCGCCGAGACGATGCGATGCACGACCAGCTCACGGGGCGCGTTTTTGTCCAGGTCGAGCACGTGCATGCGCGTCTCGGCCCGGTCCATGACCACCTTCTCGATGCGCACGCGGCGGGTGGTCGTCTCGCCGATGGCGCTCGTGTAGACCACACGTAGCGGCTGTCCCTCGAACCACGCGCGCTCGATGGCGGCACGCACGTCGTCGCGCACGGGCACCTGGGGCACGCCCACGAACACGAGCTCGCCGAGCTTCGACTCGAGGTCGCGCCCGAGCTTCGGAGGGAGCGCCGCCCGCACCTTGTCGAGCGCGCTCGCCAGCGTGTCCGTGAAAGGCAGCGCGCGCATCTCTCGGGCGAACCCGCCCAGCGCCACGAGCACGGCCGCTTCACGCGCGGTGAAGTTCACAGGAGGCAGCGAGTAGCTCTTGTCGAGCGCATAGCCACCACCGGGCCCACGCTCGGCCCCGAGCGGAAGGCTCGCCGCCCGCAGCGCGTCGAGGTCGCGGTACACGGTGCGCACGGTCACCTCGAAGCGAGCCGCGATCTGCTCGGCGGTCACGCCGGTGCGGCGCCCGCGCAGGTACTCGGCGATGGCAAAGAGTCGCTCGGTTCGTCGCACCCGCCGAATCCTGACTCAAGGGTGACAGTGGCACAAGGCGAAGCGGGCCCGAACCGGCTCTTCCCCGCCCCGCCGTGCCATTCCACTCTACTTCCGCGACGTCCCGAGCCCATGTGAGCCATGTGCCCACGCAAAATTGGCACAACCGGGACCCAGTTGCCCACAAATCGTGCCGTAGGAAGTCATTTTGAGCCATGACGCCTTGCCATCTAGAATGGACCAAGCCATAGTGCATCGTCCCGGATTGAATGACCTTGGAGGAAACATGAAGCACTGGATGATGGCTTGTCTTTCGTTGGCGATCGGAGCCGGGGTGGCGCTCGCGCCCTCGCGTGCGGACGCGTGCTCGGGCCCCAACGCCTACGCGTGTAGCGGAGTCGGGGTCGTGGCGTCCTCGGCCGAGGCGGGCGCGATCGTCTTCCGCGCGCCCTACGCCGCAACGCTCACCAACAAGCTCGTTCGCTCCACTGCGACGCCCACCTTGCACCTCGCGGACAGCACCGGCAACGACGTGCCGTTCACCGTGACCGCCGATCCGAACCTGCCGGGGTACTGGATCGTGAAGGGGAGCTCGCCTCTTCAGGCGGGCGCCAAGTACACGGTCCGGTGGGACGCGCTCTGCACGGCTCCCGAGATCGCCAGCTCTGTGGCCCCCGACAAGGAAAAGGCCGCGGGAGGGTCGGCCGAGGTCACCATTCCGGCGCCCGCGCCCGTCCCGACGAGCCTCGGAACGCTCGGCCTGGTGGGCCCCACGCGAAGCGCGGAGCAATTGTGCTCGTGCAGCGTCGCGAGAAGCGTCGATGGTGTCGAGGCTCTGCCCAAACTCGACCCGACGGTCGCCACCCAGCTCGCCGCGTACGAAGGCATGAGCGTGACCGAGCTCACGGTCGACGGCGTCGCGCTCGACGAGGCGCCGTGGGCGCTGAAGGCCACCTCGTGCAACGGTGGGGCTCTGGCCTCCTGCACCAACGCGACGGATACGGGCATCGGCCCGGGCGTGCATCAGGTGGGATTCCGCGTCGTCATCGCCGGCGTCGCCACGCCGCTCACGGCCCAGACCTCGGTCGATTTCAACTGCACGACGCCCGCCCCGGACGCAGGCGGTCCTCCGCCCGTCGACGCCGGAAATACGTCCCCGGACGCCTCCACTCCGGGAGCCTCCACCGACTCGGGCAGCAGCTCGAGCTGCGGCGTGACGACCGCGTCCACGGCGGGCGTCGCGAGCGGAATGCTCGCCCCATTCGCCGCGCTGCTCGGCCTCGCAGCCCTACGCCGACGCAACCGGAAGTAGCCCACGGCCGGGCGGTTGGGCCCGCCCCCGCGCCTTCCGCGATCATGAGGGAGAGCTCGATATATCGCGACTAGTCCCTCCTACCGTGGAGGGACATCTCGACATGTCGAGTACACGTCCCTCCTGCCCGTGATGGACATCTCGACATGTCGATCACACGTCCCTCGTACCGTGGAGCGATATCTCAAGATGTCGAGTACACGTCCCTCCGGCCCGTGAGGGATATCTCGACATGTCGAGCACCAGTCCCTCCTACCGTGGAGGGACATCTCGACATGTCGAGCTCCTGTCCGCGTCGAAACGGGAAGGACGTTCGGACCGGCTCACTTCGTCGGACAGGCCTTCGCGAGCACGACTTCGTACGGGTTGGCTCGGCTTTCGAGGCGACCGGGCCAGCGGAGCACGGCGACGAACGTTCCTTGTGCGGTCGGCCGAAGGGCAATCCGGGAGGCCGCGAGCTCCGACGAAGGCAGCGCCACGCTCGACTGGCCGATCTTCGCTCCGTTCGCGTCGAGGAAAAGCAGCTTGATGGCCTTCACCTCGGGCTTGCCGGCCTCGACCAACTCGTACGAAGCGACCACGTATCCAGTTGGTCCGGCGGCGAGGGCTACCGGCGCCAGGTCTTCGTCTGCCCACGCAGCATACGGCGCTTCGACCTTGCCGTTCGTACCCAGCAGGAGCGCGCCAGAATAGGCGGCCTTGTCTCCCCGTGCGCCTGCGACCACGAGTGCACGTCCGTCGGCGCCCGCTGCCACGACGACGGCGCTCGCGCGATCGGTCGCATTTCGAAGTGCGAGACGGAAGAGCACCGGCGGCGTGTCAGCGGGCGCGAACGTCGAAGGCGCCCCTTGTCGCACGAAAAAGTCGACGCTCTCCGCTCGGGTCGAGTGCGCGAAGAAGAACGAAAAACGATCCCCAGCGGTCACGCCAGCATACGAATCGGGGAGAAACGACTGCTCGATCTGCACGTCGTCGCCCACCGGACTCCCCGACGCGTCGAAGGTTTGCCCGTAGAGCCCGGACCACCCCGCGATGTTCACCCCCTGCTGAACCGGCTCGGCCGTGCGGATGTCCGTCCACGCGACGAAGAACCCGTCGGGAGCCGACGAGACGACAGGAGCACTGGCGGTGACCGGATCGGTCGAGCGGGTATAACGACCACTGTCCGGGCTCGCGAGGTCGGCATCGGAAGCCGAGTCGTCCGCCGGACCGAGTGTCGAGAACCGGATCCCTGGCCTGTCCGATGCACGCGCGGACGTCCACGCGAAACCGAAGCGACCACCGTGATGGGAGAGAGACGTCTCGAGCCCGAGACTCCCGGAGCCGGTAGCGACCGCGCGGGACGACGACCACGCGTGGGTCGCGACACTGCGGGTCGCGAGCTCGAACGACGTGACGGTGGGAATGGACTTCTCGTCCACGTAGCCGAACCCGAGGTGGGTATCCGAGATGTCGACCGAGGGAATGCCTAGCGCGTTCACCGAGAGGACGGTGACGGGTGCGACCGGCGAACAAGACGGAGCGTCGACGGGCGGCGCCGTGGTCGGAGCCGCGGATGCGCCCCCCGCAGCGTCGACCGACGTCGAACACCCGAGTCCGAAGACGATGCACAGGACGGGGACCGAAAAAACCAACGACGCTCGGAGATGCACGGAGCGTTCGGACGCCACTCGACGTCACGTATTCAGGCGAACGGCCTCGTTCCCTCCACGTGGTGACTTCCGACGACACTCGGCGTCGCTCGTCGCGTGGGCTCTCGCATCAATGCAGCGTATGCCACGAGCCGCCGTGCTCCACCTTGGGGAGTTTCTGCGGTGGCGGGGGCATGCTGGTGACGTCGCGTGTGGCCGCTTCGATCTGACGAATCACTTCGTCCATTTGGGCTTCTTCGCGCTCCCATTGCGAGAGCACTTCTTTCGAGCGCTTGCGGCGCTTGTACCAGGCGAGCCCGAAGAGCACGACCATCGCCACGGACACCAGCGAGCCGACGATGGACCACATGGGGAGGCGCTTCGCCAGGTCGGACTTCCATTGGAACTCGAGCTTGCGAAGGTCGCTGCCGTACGCGTTGGCCATCGACGACTCGAAAGGCTGACCGGCGGCCACCCGATCGAGCATGCGCACGAAGCGCGGGTGGTCGTCGCGGCGGCTCAAAAAGCGCACGAAATCGGCCGACTGCGCGTACGCGAGCTCCACCTCGTGGGCATTCCCGGCGAACTTGCGATCGAGCTCGGTGATGGGAATGAGCGTGTTGGAGAGGCTCGCCGTCTTGAGGGTTTCGACGCGGTCGATGGCGAGCTCGCCGGAGAGCTTCACGGCCAAACCTTCGTTGAACCAGCGCGGCACCGAGCCTTGTCCGAGCGCATCGCACACCGCGATGTGCACGAGCTCGTGGCGCAGGGTCTCTTCGAGCTTGGTGGGCTGTGCACCGCGAGGTCCGACCAGCGAAACGAGAACCAGCTTGAGCGGACCGTAGGCCACACCACTCGCGTACGCCGGAGGAGGAGCGCCCACCGGAGCGAGTCGCGCCATCTCGTCGACGTCGCGCGTGATGCGCACTTCGACCTGACCGAGCACCGGCCGACCGAGCTCGACCGTGAGCAGATCTTTGGTGAGTCCGAGATCGGGGAGAAGCGCCTCGATGCGCTCTTCGTAGCCTCGCGGGAAGGCCACGGTCAGCCAGCCGTTGGTGCGCGTGGTGAAGTCCGCGGGCAAGCGCGGCACCGTCACTTGATGCGGCGCGAGGATGTACGGCGCATCTTCCGGGACGGCGACCACCGAGTCGCCGGCACGCGCCTCGTTCGGGGAGAGCGACGCGAGGCCGAAGAAGGCCGACGCGACCAAAAAGACGTGGAGGAAGAGCCGAGAGAGCCAGCTCGTGGACCGAGAAGCGGCGCGGGTCATCGGGGCACCTGCATCTGAACGTGGATCGAATCGGACGAGCTGTCTCGTGTGGCGAGAAAGAACGCTCCCCCGAGCGCGGCCGCAGCCCCCGCGGCGCCCCAAAACCAAGGTGATTCGTAGAAGGCCTTCTGACCGGGCTTGGGCTCTTCGCCGCTCTTCGTCGCGTTCGCGGGAGCCTTGGCCACTCCGTTGGCGCCCCCGGGCGGCGTCACTTCACGAGGCGCGAGACGCTCCAGCGTAGCCCGGGCCGAGGACCATCCTGTGTCCGTCTCGGAGCGCAGCTCGAGCGGCTCGAAGCGTCCGGTCTCGATCGTGAAGAGCCGAGCCGAGGCCGGCGAAGCCCCCTCGACCGAGCTCACCACCAACAATCCCTCGAGGCCGTACTCCTTA
This sequence comes from Polyangiaceae bacterium, assembly GCA_965225775.1. Taxonomy (GTDB): domain Bacteria; phylum Myxococcota_A; class Polyangia; order Polyangiales; family Polyangiaceae; genus JAAFHV01. The sequence continues at coordinate 5,443,340 of OZ245328.1, forward strand.
CCGAGCGACGTGAGAATGCGGCGCGAAGCCACGCCCTCGTCGACCACCGCATCGCGGGCTTCGGCGAGCTCGGCCAGGTCTTTGCGACCGGCGGGAGCGTCTTCTCCGGCGAACACCCGCGCGTGCGCTTCGTCGAGGCGCGGACGGAGGCGCGTCGAGCGGTAGGTCTCCTGCGCAAGCGACCAGGCGTTCTCCTTGGCGGCCCCTCGAGCGAACACCACGTAGCCATGGGCCGGAGTGGACTCGATCGCACCCGAGGAGGCCGAAGCGCCCGGCGCGCCGGGGCTCGACGCGCTTGATGCGCTTGCACCGCCACACGCCATTTGCGCGAGAAAAATAGGGGTAACGAACGCGAAGGCCAGGGCGGCGGGGAGCGTTCGGGCGGCGCGCGAAGGCACCGCTTTGGAGGAGAGCGAAGGAGCGAGGTGAAGCATGGGCGAGTTTGCCGCGGGCTTCCTGCTCGGGCTCAGGCGCGAATCTAACGACGCGCGAAGGTTCGTCAACGGCCGGTGAAGTGGTCGAGCACGGGCGAGTAGACGACGACGTCAGCGCGCGCCTCGACCAAGGGCTTCTGGAGCTCCTTCACCGTGGTGATGCCGAGCGCGAGCAAGATGGCCGCGAGCGGAGGACCGACCACCGCGAAGGGACGGAGGTCGACGAAGTCACGCCGCGAACCGAAGCCCGCCGCGAGGAGGAGCGCGAGCACGTCCAGGAAGGCGCCCGCGTACGATCCACCGGCGCGCTGCGCGGCGATGCCTGCCCACGCCATCGATCCCAAGAACGCCACGAACGAGAGCACGAACCCCACGCGCGCCGCACGAGGTCCCCACGACGAAGCGAGGCTCGCCGCCCGAGCCGCCACCGCCGCGACCGCGATCAGCACGAGGAGCACCACGATCGAATACGTGACCCCCGCGAGCGCGTGATGATGCGTCTTCGCACGCAAGACCGAAGCGAACACCACGAGCACCGGAGGAAGCACGCACGCGAAGGCGAAGAGGCGGGTTCCGTGCTCGATCGCGCGCTCGGCGGTGAAGCTTCGTGCGCCGTGGCGGGCTCCGCGGAAGATGGCCACGAGCAGGATGGCCGGCACGAGCGCCGAGGCGCCGAGCACGGTCCACGCGGAGAAGAGACCGCCCACGTCGACCGGGAGGTCGTTCGCCAGCCGAATCGCAGCGGGTGCCGTCCCGATGACCGCCACGACGAACGCGACCCCGACCGTGGTGCCGAACCGCACCAATGTCGAGCCGTCGTCGTCCGGGTCCACCTCGTGCGCGTTGCCGTCGTTCACGGAAAAAGACCCTACCAGGACCTCGCGCGCGAGGCCCGAAATCCACGCGGATTCAGAAGCGATCCCAGGTGTGCCAGCCCGGCACGTCGAGGAGCGGCGCGAGCTCTCGGACCTCGCGAGGATGCGCGATGGCCCACCCGAGCCGAACCGCGTGAACGAGCGGGAGCCCTCCCAAGACCACCGCCGTGAAGCCCCGACGGGTCATGGACAGAGAGGCCTCGGTCGCGTCGGGAACGGAAGGAGCTTCTACCGAGGCGCGCCCATCACGCACGTCGACCTCGAAGCGCTCTCCCGCGACCGACATCGAGAACGACTTGGCGAGCTCGGGCGGGTAGCCTCGCTTTTCCAGCACCTTGGCCGGCTCGCCGGCCCGCAGCATGGGACCGGTCGCGAAGGTGCCGAGGCCGTGCTCGATGCGCTCGGTGCCTTGGCGCACGCGATCGGCGTCTTCGAGGAGCCACCCGAGGGGATCGTCCGCGGCGAGCACCAGGTCGATCTCCGAGGTTTGATCGCGCAACGAAGCGAGCCATCCGAGCAGCGCCGAGCGGGCGGCGTCGTCTTCCCCCACGAGGTCGACGACCTCCGTGCGCGTCTCCGCGTGCGACTCGCTCTGCGTGGTGACGGTCGAGACGTACCCGACCGCACGACCCGTGCCGAGCTCTTCGGCCACGAAGAAGAAGCGGCGCTCGTCCGATAGATGCATATTCCACAGACGCTCGCTCCGCGAGATCATCCCCGTGGAGCGCTCGGCCTGCGCTCGGTAGAGCTCGCGCAGCGTCGCCCGGTCCTCACCGCGCGCACGCCGGACCTTCACGGTGCGCGCGCGCTCCCACGGGAGAGCGGCCGGAGCCACCGCGAAGTGGATCACGCCGGGCGCGGGCACGTAGCCGAGACGCCCGTAAAATCCCTGCCGGAACGGATACAGGAACGAGGCCACCGCGCCCCGAGACTCGCCCACGCTCTCGACGTGCCGCACGAGCGCCGCGCCCACGCCGCGGCCACGCGCCTCGGGAGCCACGCCCACGGTGGCGATCCCGGTCACGGGCACCACGGCGCCACCGACCCAGGTCGAGAGCCCGAACCCGAACGCGTGCGCGACCACGTCGCCTTCGAGCTCGGCCACGTGCAGATCGGCGAACGGCCCGAACGGCTTCGCCATGAAGTTCCGACGTCGCTCTTCGACACCGCGTGGGTCGGGGAACGCGAGCGCGTGAACGTCGACGAGACGCTCGAGATCGGCCGTGTCGGCCTGGCGAAAGACGAGCTTTGACATTCGATTCGGAGCGTCGCGTGAGAACGCCCTCGCAGGAGCACTTTCGCAAACGCTGAGCGGGGAGCAAGCCGTTCCACCTAACCTGTCGAATCCTTTGGACTTACGAGTGACTGCCGCCGATGCGTTTCGCAACAAACTGGGCCGTTTCGATCGCGTACTGCTAGCCCCGTCGAAGCCATGCAGAGCATCGATCGCGACCGCGACCTCTCGAACGCTTCGGACAGGAACCTCGGCCTCGGCGGCGCTGGCGCCGACTTCGTCGCATCTCTCGGGAAGAAGGGTGCGGAAGCGCGCTCGACCCTCGGTGCGCTGGCCGCCGATCCGAAGAGCGGGGCCTTGCGCGACGAGCTCCGTCGCCGCCTCACCACCATCGCGCAGGGCGCGAAGAGCTTCCGTCTCGACGAGCTCGACCGCGCGGTGGGCGAAGGCCTCCACCTGCTCGAAAGAGCCGCGGGCGAAGCGGTCTCGCGCGCCACCGTGGCCAACCTGAACGAGCTTTTGTTCGACCTTCCCTCGCTCGCCTGGGGAGAGACGCAGCGCCGCCCCAAGGGCTCGGGCTTCGTCGCGGAGAAGCTCGCGAGCCACACCGCGCTCGTGGTCGGCCCGAAGGTGGTCGCCGACGCGCTCTCGAACGACGTCGACTCGGCGCGCACGTACTTCGCCTGCCACCAGACCGAAGACGCGCAAGCCGCCATGGACCTCGCGCGCGTGGTCGCGCCGGACATCATCTTGCTCGACGCGGATCTTCCCGACGTTCCCGAGCTCGTGGAAGCGCTCATGGACGATCCGCTCACCGAGCCGGTCCCCATGGTGGTCGTGGGCAGCTTCGGAGACACGGGTGAAGGCGCTCGCTACGTGGCGATGGGTGTATCCCGCACGCTCTCCAAGCCGCTCTCGCGCGAAGAGCTCCGCCGCGGCTGCGAGAGCGCCGTGCTCACCTCGGAGAATCGCACGCAGCGTGTGGTGCTCGGTGACCCGACCGTGGAAGAGCTTGGAAAACGCCTGGCCGACGAGCTCCGTCGTGCGCTGGTCGACTCGGTCGATCAAGGGGGTCGCTCGACCCGCGTCTCGCTCGGAGAAGGCACCGAAGTGCTCGGAGCCGTGTGGGGAGCCATCGCCCGAGTGCGCGAGATCGTGACTGCGCGCACCGACGGACAGGTTCGTTTCTCGGAGCCCGCTCCGGAGGGCGCCATCGCCTTCGCGCCTCCGCTGCACCTCGACGCGCCTCGCTACGACCGCGGTCCGCGTCGCCGCGGTGTGGACGGCGAGGTCCGCCTCACGGGACGCCGCGTGCTCGTGGCCGACGACGATCCGGGCGTGACCTGGTTCGTAGCGGACCTCTTGAAGTCGGCGGGCTGCGTGGTGAGCGAAGCCGTGTGCGGCGACTCGGCCCTCGAGCTTGCCTACCGCACCACGCCGGACCTGGTCATCAGCGACCTGCTCATGCCGGGCATGGACGGCTTCGCGTTCTGCCGCGCCCTGCGCCGAGACGTGGCCCTCCGCGACACGCCTTTTCTCCTGCTCTCGTGGAAAGAAGACCTGCTCCAGCGCGTGCGTGAGCTCGGCGCCGGAGCGGCCGGGTACCTGCGCAAGGAGAGCGACGCACGCGCCATCGTCGGCCGCGTTCGTGAAGTGCTGCGTCCCCGCGCTCGCGTGGAAGCTCGCTTGAAGACCGAAGGAGAAGTGCGCGGTCGCCTCGACGACCTCAGCGTGCGTTCGCTGCTCGACATCGTATGCGCGACCCGTCCGTCGGCGCGCGTCTCGGTGCGCGACGCGAGCTTCCTCCACGAGATCGAGATCCGCGACGGAGCTCCGGCCTCGGCCATCCGCACCGACGCGAGCGGCAACGTCCTTCGCGGCGCTGCGGTGCTCGAGAGCGTGCTCGGGGTCGGCGTGGGCCGCTTCGTGGTGCAAGACTCGTCCGGCGAGATCGAGACGGAGCTCACCGGCAGCCTGCACGCGCAGCTCGCGCTGCCCGTGGCCCGCGCTCGCGCGGCGCTCTACTTGACCACCGGCGCACGCGCCATGGGCGTCGAGCACCTCGAGCTTCGGGAAGACGTGCTCGCCGACTCGATGCGCGTCGTGACGCCCGAGACTCGCCGCATCGTCGATCGCTTGGTGCGCGGCGCCACCCCCAAGGACCTCATTCTCGGTGGCATCGTCGACGCGGCCTGGCTCGACGACGTGATGTCCGACCTGGCCGCACGCGGAGCCTTCTCGGCCATCCGCGGCCCCTCCGGACGTGACCTCTTCGCCGAGCGTATCTCCATCGCCCTCGGGGAAAAGAAAGCTCCTGCGACACTTCGCGAGAAGACCCCGGCGCCCTACGAAGCTTCGCTCGCGGCTTGCGGCGACAGCGCAGCCTTCGACCTGGCGCTCGAGCGCGAAGCTCATCGCAAAGGTCTTCCGCTCGAGCCGGAGGCGAGTCCGTCGTCCTTGCTCGGCGCCGTGGTCCAAGAGATCGACACCCGCTCGAGCGGCAGACACGCCGCCGCGCCCGCCGAGACCTCGGCCCTCATCGAGGCCAAGGAGCTCAAGCCGCGCTCGTCTCCGCGCATGGTGGACGACGTCGAGATCCCGCGCGCCTTCGAGGCCGAGCCCACCGTGCTCGACACAGTCTACGGAGACGAAGACCAGTCCATCTCGATCCCCATCCCCGAACCCGAAGCCGAGCTCACGCCCGGACCGCAGGTCGCCGACCTCGACGACGAAGACGTTCGCCGCCCGCTGAAGCGAAGCAAGAAGAAGAGCGTCTTCCAACTGCTCGCCACGCTCTTCGGTGTGATCGGCGTCGCGTACCTGGTCTTCCACGCGCAGAAACCCGGCGCGAAGCCGGCGCTCGCCTCCGGCGCTTCGGTGGAAGCCCCCGTCGCGGTCGCGCCGGTCGCGCCCTCCCCGGTCACGCCGGTCACGCCGGTGCCCACCTACCGCGACGTCGCGGGTGCGTCCGGTCAAGGCGTGCTCGAGGTGCTCTCCTCGAAGGACGAGATCGTCGCCATCGACGGAGTCCCGCGGGAGAAGACCGCCAAGCTCGTCACGAGCCTCCCGGTCGGCCGACACGACGTGCGCCTCGGCGAGAGCGCCGTGACCATCACCGTGGACGTGCGCGAAGGCAAAGCCGCGACCCTCACGCTCCCCTGATTCGGTCCCGCCCCGCGTCTCTCGACGAGCGACGATTCGCCTTTTTTCAAGGGGGATCGTCGCTCTCGCTTTACGAGGACCCGACGGGCGCGTCATCGTGTCGGCCATGAGCGACCACGAGATCGAGTTCTTGATTCCCGCACGCCGCCGCGAGCTCGTGCCGGGCGCGTTCGTGCGCCGCGTGCTGCCCTACTCGAAGCGCCGTTCGGTCGGACCGTTCGTCTTCCTCGACCATATGGGTCCCGATGCGTTCGGTCCCGGGGAAGGCGCGGACATCGGTCCGCACCCGCACATCGGTCTCTCGACCCTGACGTACCTCTACACGGGGCGCATTCGTCATCGAGACAGCACCGGCGCCGATCGCATCGTCGGCCCGGGAGACGTGAGCTTCATGACCGGCGGACGGGCCGTCGCGCACTCCGAGCGAACCCCGGAAGAAGACCGCGAAAAGCCACGGGAAGCTCACGGCTTGCAACTCTGGGTAGCCCTGCCGCGTGAGCACGAAGAAGACGCGCCTTCGTATCAGTACCTTCGCGACGACCAACTGCCCGCGTTCGAGGACCGAGGAGCCCACGTGAAGCTCATCGCCGGTACGTGGAACATGCATACGTCGCCCCTAGCCGTGCACGCCCCTACGCTCTGCGCAGACGTCCGGCTCGAGGAGAAAGCGTCGCTCGAGGTCCCGACCGAATACGTTGAACGTGCGATCTACGTGACCGAAGGCCGAGGCAAGATCGGCGACACTCCTCTCGAGCCCGGCATGCTTGCCGTGCTCGCTCCCGGCGCACGCGGGACCTTCCACGCCGAGTCGACTTGCCGAGCGCTCGTGCTCGGAGGCGCGCCTCTCGACGGCCCGCGCATCCTCTTCTGGAACTTCGTGGCGAGCACCGAAGCGCGGATCGAGCGCGCGCGCCACGAGTGGGAAAACGACCTCTTCCCGACCATCCCCGGAGAGACGGGGAAGATCTCCATCCCCGAGCATTTGCGGCCCAACACGCGCTCGACCTGAACGCGGGAACCGCTCCTCGAGCGCCCCACGATTCTCCACGTGCACGGCTCTCGCCCCTCTACTCGCCGTGCTAAGAGGGCACCCGTGACAGGCCTCGCCCGCTCGCTCCGAAAAAGGTGCATCGTGCATCTTTCCGTCCTCGCGCTCGTCGCGACGGGACTCGGTGCCGCCTCGGGCTGTCGGCCGACCGCGAAGAGCTCGGAAGACGGCGGGCCGAGCCCCGCGAAGACCATCTCGTCGGCCGAGCCTTCGCGCGAGCCCGAGGTGGTGCTCGACTGGATTCGCCGCCTCGACGACTGCACGCTCGGTCACCGGGGAACGCTGCTCGACCTCGGCGATCCGACCATGCGCTCGCGCTACGGCCCGAAGCTCGGCAAGCCCGACGTAGACGCATTCGAGCGTGACGGGAGCACCTGGATCCGCCTGAAATCCAGGCAAGTGTCGCTCTCGTTCGTCACCACCGAACCGGTCTCTTCGGAGGGCGGCATCGTCATTGCAGCTCGCGTGAAGGGCGGCGTATCGAAAGCGCTCTCGGTCTCGTTGGACGGCAAACCCGTCGGTGCGCTCTCGATGCCCCACGCCGACACCAAGGTCGTCGAGACCCGCAGCTCCCAGACCACACTCGAAGCCGGCGCGCACCAGCTCGATCTTCGGTTCGTCGGCGGAGGCAAAGCGAGCCCGGACACCTTCGGAGAGATCGACTGGGTCCGCGTGGGCGCCTTCGACGGCGACGCTCCTTATGCGGCCCCCACCCGGCGTGACGTGCTGGTGAGCACGGCCGTGGCCGGAAAGACCGAACGGGCGATTTCACTGCGCGGAAATGCCTTCGCTCGCTGCACCGGGTACGTGCCCACCGACTCGGTCTGGAAGGCCGATCTGGCCCTCACGGGCGGCGGCGACGCCGACGTGGAAGTGCGCGTCCTCCGGGATCGCAAGGAGCCCTCCGTGGTCGCGCGGCTGCATCTCGGGGCGGCCGAAGCGGCCGGCTGGAGGCCCGTGTCGGTGCCGCTCGGCGAGCTCGACACCACCGCGGCGATCGAGGTGGCCGTGGTGCGCGCCGCCAAGGGCACACGCGTGCTTTTCGGCGAGAGCAAGGTGGTGCGCTCGAAGCCGCGCGTACCGCACGCGCCCTTCGCGCCGGCACGCGCGGTGGTGCTGGTGGTGCTCGGGACCACGTCGGCCAAATCGCTCTCCGCGTTCGGCGGTCCACGGCAGACGCCGGAGCTCGCGCGCTTGGTCGAGCGCGGCATCGTGTTCGAACAGAACCGCGCGGTGAGCGTCCTCTCGAACGCCACGCTCGCGTCGATGCTGACCGGCGAAGGCCCGCGTGAGCACGGCGTGGTCGACGGTGACACCAAGCTCGCCAAGAAGCCCACGCTCGTCTCCGAGGCCGCGCGTGAAGCGGGCATCGCCACCGCGTTTTTCACGGCCAACCCGACCACCTCGCAGATCTTCGGCTTCGACCGCGGCTGGGAGACCTTCCTCGCGCGCGGTCCGCTCGAAGAAGGCCAAGCGACGGCCGTCTTCGACGACGCCATCCGCTTCGTCGAGGCGCACAAGAAGGACCGCTTCTTTCTCACCATCCACGCGCGCGGCGGACACCCTCCCTGGGACGCGAGCGACGAGCAGATGAAAGATCTGCCCCCGCAGAACTATACGGGCGGCCTCGATCCGAAACACGCGGGAGAGCTCATCGCCAAGGCCAAGCGCATCCCGCCGGTGATCCGCTACACCGACGGCGACCGCGAACGCGCCGCCGCTTTGCACACGCTGGCCATCCAAGCCCACGATGCCGCGCTCGGTCGCTTTTTGTCCGCGCTACGCCTGAACGGCCTCGACGACGACACCACGGTCATCGTCACCGGAGACGTCACCCCCGACGAGAGCGCCCACGTTCCCTTCGCCGAGTCCGACGTCCTGGAAGAGCCTGCACTTTCCACATTTTTGGTGGTGCGCCCACACAAGTCGGTGCCCACGCGCGCCGTGCACGTGCAAGCGCCCACCGAAAACATGCACATCGCAACCACCATCCTGGACGCTTTCGGCTTGGCGTCGCCGGCGAGCTTTCGCGCGCCGAGCCTCTTCGCGGTGGCGGAGAGCCACGATCACCTCGAGGACGAGCCCCGCGTGGCGCTTGCGGCGATGCGTTTTTCCGCGCGCTTCGGCGACCTCGTGCTGTCGGGAACCAAAGACCGCGAGGGGCGCTTGTGCGACCTTTTGCTCGAGCCTTCCTGCGCGACGGACGTCCGCGCGACGCACCCGCTGGCCACCGAAACGCTGCATCGCCGCCTGTTCGATACACTCGCCACCGACCCCAAAGGACTTCCGCCCCGCGAAGACGCCCGGCTCGATCCGCCGGCCGCCGCCGCCCTCAAAGCCTGGGGTCGTTGATTTTCGTCCTCTTTTTTCCGAGTGTGCTAGGAGGGGCGTGTTCGTGGGAGAGGTGACCGAGTGGTCGAAGGTGCATGATTGGAAATCATGTGAACCCGCAAGGGTTCCAGGGGTTCGAATCCCCTTCTCTCCGCTGACTTAGACACCAAAGCTGACGTTCCACCTCCAACCTGCTGCCGCGAGCGCTGCCGCCTTCGCGGCAGCGGAGGGGGGGTGGACGTCAGCCTGGTCTCGAACCACGCGATCGCCGTGTCGAGCGGGAGGAAGGGCCCGAGCCCGGCTTCCGCCCAAGTGCGAGCCGCCCGCCGGTAGCGGTTGATCATCTCGCTGGAACGGTGGCCCGTTCGGTCGCTCACCCAGGCTTCGGTCTTCCCGGTCGCCAGGGACACCGTGACGAAGCTTGCCCGAAGGTCGTGCACCCGGACGGGGCGCCGGACCTCGCTCCGCTCGTAAAGCTCGGGGCGCTCGATGCCCGCGGCTTCGAGGTCGGACCGAAGGACCTCCGCAAACTTCAGCACGGACATGGCCCGGCCGCCGACCTCGAAGACCAGGCGCTCGGCCGATGGCGGGCTCTGGCGGGCCTTCCAGGCGGCCAGCGTGCGCACAACGCTGGGGTCGAGGGCCCAGGCGCGCGGGTCGTCCGTCTTGTTCACGTCGAGCCGAATCATGCCCCTCTCGAGGTCGAGGTCCGACCACCGAAGGTGCGCGAGCTCGTCTCGGCGTAGCCCCTCCCTCGCGAGGATGCCGAAGAAGATGCGGCGAGCGAGGGGGATCGTCGTCTTCGCCATGAGGCTCGCGTCCTCCTCGGGGTAGACGAACGTGAAGGCGCGCGTTCGCTTCACCTTCGGGAGCCACCCGCGAGGGATCGGGCTCTTCTCGAGAAGTCGGGCCGGGTAGACCGCGAGGGCGAGCACCCGGTGCAGAGCTTGGGCGACGTGCCGCCGTGAGGCCGAAGCGAGTCGGGCGGGAAGCGCCGCCATCACGCGATCGGCGTGCTCGAGCGTGAGGGACGCGACCGGGACCTTTCCGATCAAGTCGTTCACGTACATGCGGAAGACCCGAGCGTCCGCGGCCGCGCCGCGCTCTTCTTTGGGTGGAACGTGGTCCGGCCATCGGGCATGAAGCGTCCCGTCCGCCCAGGCCTTTGCAAAGCGCTCGAGCGTCATCGAGGGCTCCGTCTCACGCTTCGGCGAGGCGACCACGAGCGAGCCCCCGAGCAGCCCGTCCACGGCCCTCGAGAGCGCTCCGAGGGTCGCCGGGTCCTCGGCGCCGGCGGCCTCGACCACCTTCGGAACGAGCTCCTCGTGCGAGGCCTCGCGAAGGCGGTCGACAAGCGCCTGGACGGCGCGAGCGCGCTCGAGCGCCACCTCGCGAGAGGAGCACCACGGGACGGCCACCGCTTGCCGTTTCCCGGCCCCCACGGTCACCCGCAGGAACAGGCGGCCGCGCTGCTCAAAAACACCCCCGGAAGCCTTGCGTTTCGTCATGGATCAGAAGCCTTCGTCTTGTGTGATTCGGTCGAAGATGCCCGCTCGCTTCGGCGGTCGGCTCACGAGATCGCGACTTGGCAGAAGCCCGCATGGCCAAGGCCCGGGATGTCGACTTCAGCCCATACGAGCGCGTGGTTCGCCCGGACGCGGCGAGCGACGCACTCCCGAGCCGAAGCCTCGAGCGCATTCTCGCGAAGCCACTGCGCGAACCCGTCTCGCGTCATCACGCGGCACTCGGCGGAATTGAAGCGAACGACGACGACGAGCATGGGCCACGTCGCGCGACGGAAGCCAGAGCGCGCGAGCGCGCGGCGGACCAAGCGCCGCGCCGTCTCGTCGTTCGCTTCGGGAACGGTCACCACGGGGATCCTACATCCTGCCCGAACGAGGGAAGCGGCTCGACGGGCGCGATAGCGTCTTCGTCTTCCGCGTCGCTCGGCGCCGCCGAGACGACAGGGGGCGACGGCTCGACCACCGCTTCCGGCGCCGAACGGAAGTGCCTTCCCACGAGGTTCTCGAACAGCGCGGCCACCCTAGAGAGGGCGCCCCGCTTTGCCGCCGGCGTTTCCACCGCGGCCGCGCTCCCCTTACGCGCGGAACGAGCTTTCGCGCGGGACATCGCGCGCTCGATTCCGGCATGCGGGAAATGGGCCCGCACGCGATCGCTCGTCGCTTGGTGGTAGAGACTCCCTCCAGTCGTGATGTGAGCGCCCTCGTCGGCGGACTCGAGCGCCTTCAAGGGAAGCGGTCGGTGACACGCCGAGCACTTCGCCCCAACGTGACCATCGACGTTTTCCGTGTGTCGCGCGACCGCCGGAGCCTCACAAGAGCAAGCGCTAGTCGCGAGCTCCACCTCGCGGCGGGCCGCGAGCATCTCGGGAAGCGCGCGGCACTCGAGCTGAACGGCGAGCACGTTGCGCTCGAGCTCTTCTTGGCTCTCGCCCACCCGTGAGCCCGTGGCGCCGCAAACGGCCGTCTTGAAGCCGTCGCGAGCCGCGTCGAAGGTCGCTCGAGAGGTGACGTCTCCGAAGAAGGGCCCAACAACAGCACCCATTTCTCGGATGACCGGCCCGAGCAGGTGAAGCTCGTGGAGGTCCGGGCATTCCTCGCCCTCTTCCCGTAGGCTCTTCGCGGCCGCGTTGGTCGCCGCGAAGGCTTCGGCGATCCCGTCGAAGGCGCGAACCATCGTGTCGTGGGCTCGAAGCAATTCCGCGACCAGGGGATCCGTCTTGGCTTGGTAGGTGTCGAGCGAAGCCGCGCTCCGAAGCGCCTCGAGACGCGCCTTTCGTTCGGCGTCCCGCGCGGCCTTCTCCGATCGCTCTCGCGCTTCGTTCTCCGCGGCCGCGAGAGCGGACTCCGCCGCCTCGAGCTGCGCGCGCGTCGAGTCGCGCCGTTCGGTCGCCAGCTCGAGCGCGATCTTCGCCCTTCCAAGCTCGTCGGCGGACGCGTCGCTCCCGCCGCTCGCCGCATAGCCTTCCCTGGCCTTGCTCGCGCGAGCTTCGGCGCTCGCGAAGGTGGCGCTTGCCTGCTCGTGTTCGGTCCGTGCGCGCTGTACCGCTGCCGCCAAATTCTTGCTGCTCATTTCGAATGTCCTTTTCCGCCGCGATCCGCGGCACGTTGAATCGATGTCCTCACGCCTTCGACTGCGTCCGCTGGCGACGCGCGAGCTCCTCGCGTGCTTGGCTCGGAGTGACGACCCCGAGCACCAAACGCGTGCCCTCCCTTCGAACCGGCGAACGACGGTCGACCCCCATCTTTTGGTCGATGAACGTCTGGGCTTTCTTGGCGTCCTCGTCTTCGCCGGGGCCGATCGGCCGCGGGAGCTTGTTGGACTTGTCCTTTTCCTTCGGTGCTTTGGGCTCTTCCGCTTCGTCCGATCCGACCGAGACGAGCAACTTCTTTCCGCACGAGGGGCACTTGGTCGTGAGCTCCGAGATCGCCGCTTCGGCGATCGAGAGCGGGCCGGTGAGGAAGAGCGTGGAGAGCGCCCCGCCGAGGTGTGAGTGCTTGTCGACAAGGGCCTTGAGTGCCGCCCGGCGCTCCGTCTCACTGCGTTCGCGGGTCTTCGGCTTGGTCTTCATGGGAGTCTCCTTCGGGGCGGCGACGGCCGCTTTTGCGTTGGTGGTCGAGACGGGTTTCGGCCTCTCGACGCTCGGGACTTGTGCGTGGGAGGGCTTTGCCGATTGAGGGGCCGGCGTACCGCCACGCATTGGCGGCGCCCCACTTCGGACGATGATCGGGTGATGCGGCTCGGCGGCATCGAGCCCGGGCCTCTGGACGACGTTGGGGAGCGCCCCCGGGACGCTCGACTCTCCAAAGAATCCCCAGAATCCCGGGGGGCCGAATGGCGGGTGAATGGTCATGATTTCCTTTCCTGAAACCGGCGCTCACGCCGGCTCAAACATCCGCGAGTGAGGCTTGTCGAAAACGACCTCGACCTCGCCAACCTCGCCCCCGCGGACCTTCGGCACCACGAGGACGTGGCGACCGGGCGCGGGCTCCCACAGGTGGATCACGACGTCGGACTCTTGCTCCACCTTGGAGCTCCACTGAACGTCGCCCAGCGTTGGTTTCGCGGGCCTGCCGCTCTCGTGCGATCTTGCCTTCTGCTGGGACATCTCGAGGACGACGATCTCAAGCTCTTGCGCGAGCCGCTTTAGGGCCGCGGTCATGTGGTCGATCTGCTCGTTGCGCTTCGGCGTCACCGGCGCGATCGAAGGGGTGAGCCGATGCAGATGGTCCACGCCGACGAGACCAAGCTCGAGCCCGTCTTTCGAGCGAAGCCGAAGGGCAAGCTCACGGGTCCGCGTCGCCACATCCTCGACCGTCAGCGTCTCGGAGTGCTCGATATAGAGCGGCGCGCGGTGATAGATCTTCACGGCCGCGGTGAGGCGTTGCCATTCGGGGTCGCTCACGCGAATGTCCTTCGGCGTCGTGCGGATTTGACGGACTCGCCGAGAGTCGATCTCCGCAACCGAAGCCAGGATCAAGTCCGTGATCTCTTCCTTCGTCTGCTCCGTCACGAAGAGCAGCGTGGGCACGCCCGCGAGCGCATTCGCCAGCGCGATCTGCTTCCCGAGGACCGTCTTGCCGCCACCGGGCAGCCCGGCGATGGTGATCTTCTTGCCCTTGTGGAGCCCCCCCGTCATGCGATCAAGCGAGGGGAACGTCGTGGTGAGCCCGAGCGTGCGAGCATCCGCGCGCGACTCCCGAGCACTCGCCCGGAAAAAGTCCTTGAAGAGGTCGCCGACGCGCGAGCTACTCGAGCGCGGCGATTGCACGGCAACTTGCACGAGGCTTTTTCCAAGCCCGTCGAGAAACGCCTGCGTCTCCGTCGGCGGAACGCCTTCGTAGATTTGAGCCGCGGCTTCTTGGCACCGAAGCAGCACCTGCCGTTGCCTCCACGCGTCGAAGACGATCTCGGCGTGGTTCCGCACGTTCGCGACGGCCGGGCTCGCATTGAGGAGCTCGGTGAGATAGCCAAGCCCGCCCGCTTGCTGGAGCCTGCCGTGGTCCTTCAGCTCGGAGCCGATGGCCACCGTGTCCGGAGCAACTCCGCGGCCCATGAGGTCGAGCGCGGCTTCGTAGATGCGCCGGTGTTGCTCCGAGTAGAAATGCTCCGGACGGAGGAGATCGGCGATCGAGCGCAGCGCGTCCACGTCGCCCGCGTCGATCATGATGGCGCTAAGCACCGCGGCCTCGGCCTCGAGCTCGTGCGGCGGCGGCGCGCCGGCGTGGTTTGAAGGCTCGAGCACGAGAGATTCTCGCCGGCCCCGGAACGGAACGATGTTCGTCATTTTTCACCGTTCGCGAGCGCAAAAAGCTCTGCTGAAGCGCGCTCGATGTTGGCCATGTCGATCGGGGGCGAAGGCAGTTGCGGCGGCACGGGGTCCCCCAACGCGATCAGTGCGTCACGGGCGTACCGTCGCGCGTCTTCGGGCGAAGCGAGCGGCTCCGTATCGCGAGCTTGCGTGGGCCGCGCGACCTCCCTCGGCGCCGCGGCCTCGAAGCGCTCGATGTGCTCGGCGTCGCGAAGGATAAGGCCGAGGTCGAGGTAGAACTTCCCGTGGTCGTTTTCGCCCCGGTTGAACGGCGTGGCGCACGCTCCGGAGATCGCCGCGCGAAGTCGGTCGGTCCCGTAGCCCTCACGAAGACGAGCTTCGATGAGCCGCGCACGCTTCGGATCGAGCTTTGGGGCGACCGGAGAACGGACGATCTTCCCGCGCTCGGACGCCCACCACGCGAAGACCTCGTGCACCTGTGACGCAAGCCGTGACGCTGTGACGCTCGAGCGCTTGTCGTCACGCGGCGTCACGCCGTTCGACTTCTGCGCGTCACCTCGCGCGCGATCGTGACCTGAAAGATCAGATCCGGAAGAGATCGGAGAGCCAAAAGGGAGGGAGTCGGGTTCTGTAAGGCTCTGATCTCTCTCGATTTCTTCAGGGTTCTTCCGATCTTCCGAAGAAAGAAGAGAGAGAGAAAGAGACGTCACACCGTCACCGGTGACGTCACAGCCAGCGTCACGCGTGACGTCACCGGTGACGCTCTCGCCCGTCACATCCGTCACGGCGTGACGTTCGGCGCCGTCACGCTCGGCCCGACGTTTGCGCCACGCGCGCGTCCGGTCTGCCGCGGAGCGAGGACCAGAGCTCGAGCGCGCCGTCGAGACGGGGCTCCCCACCGAGGGCTCTTCCGCGTCGTTCGCGGCCGAAGGGCCACCGGATACCGGCTCGAAGCCACCCTCGACTTCGACGAGCAGGCCCGCCGTCACGAGCTCGCGTGCAGCTCGAGCGCCCCGGGCCCTCGTGAGGCCGAAGAGGACGAAGTGCGCGGGTTCGACGCGAAGCCCGGTAGTCGCACGGAACTGCGCGACGAGGGCGAAGAGCGCCCGGGCGCCGGGCGACGCGGAAAGCCATCGTGCGTCGGTCCAGAGCGCGGACGAGCTCACGGTGCGGCCCCTTCGCAGGCGGCGCCGGCGGATTCAGCCCCACGAGCAGCCCACAGCGCCGTCACGTACGCGAGACCCTTGCCGGAAAGCAGCGTGCGGCGCGACGTGCGCGTCTTGCCATTCGCGTCCGCGAACAAGAACTCGCGAACCACCGCGCGCCCGGCGTCGACGTGATTCTGGAACGGAAGGCCATCGGCCAGCAGGAAGCGCTCGCGCCGCAGGAACTTGAAGAAGCGGTTGGGGCCCGTTCCGATGGCCTTCGCGACCTCGCCGATCGAGTGAAAGCCATCGGACGAAGCGATCCGATCGGCCACCGCGGCGCGCGGCTCGAGAGCGAGCACACGGGCCTCGAGCGCGTCACGTTCCCGACTCGCCGCAAGCGCAAGCTCGAGCGCTTCCGTCCTCGTGATGGCCTTCGCGTCGGTCGCCACGCGTGCCCCAAAGAAGAAGTCCCGGAGCACCGCTGCGCACGTTCGCTGGAAATCGACCAGCTTCGGCCGAAGGGAGAGCGCGATGCGCGAAGGGTCGAGCGTGCCGAGCCAGAGAGGGACGCTGTCCGCGCTGACGCAGAAGACCTCGCGACGCTGGGAGCCCAGCCGGATCGTGATGATCCGGCAGACGGCCCACGGGCACCGGCGCGAAAGGCGTACGCGCTGCGCTCGAGCGGAGATCCCGAACGCTTCGCAAACCGAACCGAGCACGAAGAACGGGCCGTCGGGCGTGCGAACGAAGCCGAACGAAAGGTCGGCGAAGGGCAGAAGTTCAACCACCGGCTCGCGGTCGACGACGATCGCGCCGTTCATGAGGCGGCCCTTCGAAGCCCCAGAAGGTCGAGGACCGAATCGTCGGAATCGGCAGGCGCAGGAACAGCCTTCGCCGCCCGCGGACGCGCCTTCGAGTCGAGCGCGGCCTGGGCGCGAGACCACGCCGCGGCAGACATGAGCCGCGCGCGCCCTTCGGCCCAGGCTTCCGGGTCGCCCGCGGCCCGTCGTTCGCGGTGCGCCCGGAGATACTTCGACGGCCCGCACCCGGGCGGCCTGTCTGCTTGCGAAAAGACCCGCGGCCCGGACGACGCCGCCGCGAAAATCGGAGCACGGCACGCGGCGCAAACGACCGCCCCGGCAAGGAGTAGCGGCGTCGAAGTGCACGAACACGAAGCGCGAAGCTGTTGCGCGTCGATTGAGATCTGGCTATGTTTCATGGCGACCGTTCGTCTCGCCCGGTGAGCCCACCTTCAGGGTTCCCGGGCGCTTCCTTTTGGTGTGGGGCGTCGGCGCTACGCGGCGCTGTCGGGGCCCGCGCGAAACGCCGCGAAGTCGGGCGCGGCCAAGGCCTTCGCGACACGACGCTGCGACTCGAACCCATGCAGGGACCGTGGCCCCAGGCGAAGAGCGCGAAGAGCCGTGCGGGGATCGCAATCGGCGGCCGCGGCGAGCCGGTAGGCTGCGCGACGTTCTTCCGACGACGGAGGGACGTTTTTTTCCGGGGCCTGAGGAGTCGACTTGCGCGGCGTGCTCATGCAGGGACCATGAGCGCAGGGGCCGCTACCTCAAAACTGTTGGACGACTCCCAACAGTTTATTCTCGGCCAGCTTGGCCACCTTGGCCACCTTCGGCCTTCGAGCGAAGCTCGTGCAGTTCCTTCACGAGTTTCGCCTCGCCTCCCGACGCGATCCCGAAGGCCCCCGCTTTCGCCGCCAGTTGAGCCGCCAGGCTCGCGACGGAACGCCTTCCCCGCCCTCCCTTGGTTCGGCCCTCTGCGTTCTTCGGCGCCGCCTTCGGAGGCGGGACGCTGAGGAGAGCTTCGTAGAGCTCGTGAGGATCAAGGGTCTCGAAGGCCGGGTCGATGTACCTTGCGAGTGCGTTCCGCAAGCGGAAGGCGTCCTGCTTGATCTCGAGGATCAGAATCCGCGCGATGGGTTGGGCGAGGTCGTGCGCGTTCCGGGCCTTCGCGTCCAGCTCGTGCGTTCGTTCGACTGCCCGTTCGATGAAGGACAGGTAGGCGAGGAGGCGTTCCCCCTTCTTGCGCGGGTCACCGGCAAGAAAGGCGCGCGCGTCGTCCAGGCGGTCGAGAACCTCGCGGTTCCCTTGCTGGAACGCTTCCACCACCGTGCGAATCAAGCCCTGCCCGTGCGAGAAGTCTGAATCTTCGAGGTCCTCGTGTACGTCGGCCCATGGGATCTGCGCCTCGCCATCGGCGATCCGCGCAGCGATCATTCCGTGCTCATCCCATCGAGGAAAGTAGGTTTCGGTCTCGGTTCCCGAAGCGATGAACCTGTCTCGTAGTCGCAGCTCGCCCGGACTTGTCGAGCCGTCGAACGCCCTGACCCAACGCTCGCGATCGAACGCAGCGAGCGCGGGGCGAAAGTGAGCGTTGAGCGAGGCGAGCGCTACTCGCACCCGGGCGAGGTCCCCCCCCGTCGACGCCTCAAGAACGGCGGAAAGGAGCGCCCCGAGCGCCTTGTCCGGCGCTCCCGCGGTTGGCTGGAGAGCGACGGTTTCCGTCGTCTTGCGCCTCGCGACACGCGGGCTAGTCTTCTTCGAGGCCATCGAGCTCGTTCCTCGTTGGTCATGCGCCCCGTCGGATGGCAGTCCGAGCGGGGCGCGCGCTTTCGTCCCGCGAGCATACGCGGGCCCGTGCACGAGCACTACGACCAGGAAGGCGAGCAGCGCGAGCACGCACACCACGAGCGCTCGAGTCGGATTCGGCGGCACGCCTTCGTCCCGAACGAGCACGCGCGCCGCGCCATCGCGAGGCCGGAACACGAGCACCTCGCGGAAGAGCCCGGGCGTGCCTTGCTCTTGCGACACCGCGAAGCCTTCGGCGAGCGCCGTCGAGAGCTCGCGCTTGAAGTACTCCTCGCTCGCGAACCGAGATTCCGCGGCACTCACGGGAGCCTCGTTTCTTCGCTCGAGAGCACGCGATCGGCGTCGAGCCAACCGAGCCGCCATGCGCGCGTTTCGCCTCGCGTTCGAGCGGCGACGTTCGCGCGCTCTTGGAGCCAGTCGAAGAAGCCTTCCGCGGCGCCCCAATGGGTCCGACCTCGCACCGCCGAGACCACGGCCTCGAGTGCTTCCGCTTCCGTCCCGTCGACGTGCACGCCATGGACGGGGCTCTTCACGGCGACGCGCGCGGCCCGCCACTGCTCGCGCCATCGGCGCCGGGCGCGCTCGAGCTCGTGGCCCCTCGCGAGCACCGCGGCCATCACGCGGCCCCCTTGCGACGAAGGCTCGACGCAGGCGCCACGGTGACCTCGGAATCGTGCTCGCGAGACGGGAGAGCGCGAAGGCCGAAGCGTCGGCGCGGAGCTCGTGGAGGCGGCGGCGCGCCTCGCCACGGGGCCGATCCGAGCGTCGACGGAACCATGGTGGCGGGCGCGGCAGGCGGCACCGGGGGAGCCATGGGAGGCGACGAAGAAGGCGGCGCGGCCCCACCCGTCCCGCCGTTCCCGTGCCCATCGTCGTCTCGCCCGGACGTTCGGGCCGCATCCTCGCGCGCCTCTTCGGAGGCCTCGCCCTCGAGTCGCCCTCGAAGGCGCATCAGCGTCACGAGCAGCTCGGCGACGGAATCGGCCGGGGCTTCGTCGAGGTCGCATCCGAGCGAGCGAAGGGCCGCGCTTGCCGCGTCCACGTCGAGCTGGTCGGCGCCGATGGCTTCCGCGGCGCGCTCGAGCGAGCTTGCGGCCTTCCGAGAGCCGTCGCCCCAGCCGCCCGGTTGCTCGAGCGCTTCGGGAACGGCGCCATGAGCGGCCGCGTGGAGCGCGAGCACCACCGCGTCCTGTTCGAGGTAGACGAGCTTCGTCGCGATCTCCAGCGTGCGCTCGAGCTCGAGCAAGGTGTCGAGCGCGTCTTCGGGACGCGGGGCCGCGTGCCCGAGGAGATTCGTCGACGGTTCGAGCACGAAGCGAGCGAGGCGAAGGTCTCGCGAGGCGCGCTCGAGCAGACCACCGATCGGGTTCTGCGAGCCCGCTTCGCAAGAGAGCGACGCGACCAAAGCGGCGGGACTTCGGAAGCCGCTTCGCTCGCCCGCGTCCTGCGTCTCATGTCGAGCGCGCGACCACGCGAGCGCCGCTTCGACGGAGCTCCGATCGTCGAGGCCTGAACGGCGCTTCGTCCAAAGGTGACCGGCGATCTCGGCGCCGGATTCGCGAACAAACGAGGTCCCTCCCGCACGCGCGGGTTCGTTGCTACGGTACATGTGTCGACTCCAGTTCTCTTGGGGTTGGCCAGGCCTCGGGACGTTGGCGCGTCGCCGGGGCCATTCTTTGCGCGGTTACTTCTTCGAGGGGCGCCTCTTCGGCGCGGGCGATTCTTCCGCAGTCCCGGCAGCGAAGAGGGCCGCCGGATTCTTGGCGATCTCGCTCATGCCAAGCCGAAGCGCGATTCGCGCGATCGTCATGGCCTTGAGCGGGAAGCGCGCCGCAAGGCTGTCGAGGGTTTCACGATCTTCCGGCGTCACCCGAAGCGAGATCGCTTCGGAAAGGTCTTCTTCTGCCACGCGCGGAGCATATGCGAGATTCGACGCCATTCGTTGTGACTCCTTGTATCACAAGGTATCTCGAGGAATATCGGGCGCAAGTCTCGGCCGGTCGTTTGTTCTCCCCACGGTGGGGAAAAAATCGGAATTGCTCAGGATTTCGGCGAAAGAAATCTTCGGGGGTCGGCGCTCGAGCGGGGCGAGGAAGCGCTCGAGCGAGCCCGAAGGTCCGGGCGCGCGCGGTCTTCCTCGAGGCGCCGCGGCCGAAACGGCCGCCTTCGCGGCCTCGCTATCGAAGGAATCCTGAATGATATCGACTGCCGCCCCACCGTGGGGCGCCAGAAGCTCGGCGACCGCGGCGGGCCGAACCGCCGTCTTTCCACGGGATGTAAAGCGTGCACTACGCACGTTACCTCGAGGTAGCCGCGACAGCATGGAGACCCACGTGAACGCGCCGCAAATGCCCGGCGGATTTGCGTGCGCGCGCGCCGCGCACGGACGGAGCAAGCAGCCCTTGTGCACGCTCCGGCCCGACGTATCCTCGGCGGATGTTTTTCGAGATGACGCCCGCCGGAGAGCTCGTGCCGTTCGACCCTGGAATGAAGTGGGAGGACGGCGAAAAGTGGGAGGCGTTCCAGGCTCGCCTCGGGTTCTCCGCGACGAGGCAGGGGTACATGGGCGACGAGCACCTCGAGCGCCTCGAGTGGTTCCGGCGGGTCTCGGGGGAAGGCCACGAGTACCTCGCGGCATGGGGAGACAGCGAAGACCTACGGCACGTCTTCCTGCGCGACTGGCCCGCGCTCATCAAGCTGCGAGGGATGGCTGCGCCGCTCATTCAGGCTCAAGAGCTCGAAGTGAAGCTCGGCGGGCTGGTCGATCTCGCGGAGAAGGCCTTCCGCGCTTGGCACCGGCACGCTCCCGAAGGCAACTGCCCCGAGTGCAACCCGCAAGGCGCGAAGCGAGACGCGGGAATGCGCGCGCGAGCCGAACGACTTGCGAACGGCAACGACTGACTGAGGACGACGGACCGGGGCGCGTTGCGGTGAAGGGCGGCGCCTCGCGCTCGCGTGCAACGCGCGCACTCCGCAGGTTGTCTCGAGGAAGCGTGCATGCTGCACGGAGCGCGGCCGCGGACCACCGGGCGGGGTGAAGCGAGGGCGCAAGCTCGACTTGCTTCCGCCGCGCCCAGTCTTCGAGTTGCTCGATCGCACGAAAGGGCGATTGGGGGCGCGTGGTAGCGTCCCATACATGAGCCAGTGGGCCTCGATCTCCGAGCTTGCTCGCGAGCACCACGTATCGCCACGTCAACTACGCAGACTTGTTGCGTTCCTCGCCGAAGATAGCCCGGGCCTGATTCGCCGAAACGATGCCAAGGGCTCGAAGATTCGGGTCAATCGGCGAATGTTCGAGCGGCGCGTGAGCGAGCGGCGAGAGCAGAGGCCACCGCCCGACGTCTACGAGCTCAGACGCCGGGTCGAACAGCTCGAAGAAGCAGTCGCGGATCTTCGCAATCTCATGACGATTCTTCAGAAGGCCCCAGAAGAACAGGGGAAAGAGCCAAGAAAAAGCACGCGATAGGAGGGTGCTCGGAATCGAGTGCGAGGTCACTTCGGTGAAAGCGTCCGCGTGGTCACCCCGGACGCGCGTCTTTCGCCATCGCACGCCCGCTACCTCTCGTCTTCTTCGTCCTCTGGCTCGACGATGAACAAGTCGAGCCACCGCGCGAGGGCGACGTATTGGGCATCGTGGCTCCGATCGTCAAAATCGGTCGCGGCGTCGACCGCCTGGAGTGCTCGTACGTAGGCGTCTTGGGCAGAGCGATCCTCGTCGGCCTTCACTGGTCGCGTTTCAAAGCGTCCCGTGGCCAAGACGAGCGCGCGGAATAGTGCTCGCGCAGTGCGACCGTTCACGTCGGGGAACGGGTGTACGGCGAGGAACCCGTGCACCAAACGAGCGCCGCACGAGGCGAGCGCTTCTCGGCTGAGCGATCTAGGCTCGGGGGGAAGGAACCGACGAGCGAGGCGTTCGAGCTCGGGCCGAATCCTGTCGGGAGCGGCGCCGTGCCGCAACTTAGACTCTGGCCCGTAAGTCACCGGGCCCGTGCGAAACACGCCGCCGCCGCCGTAGAGCGTCGTTCCGGTGAGGTAGCCGCGGTGCAGCGCGCACACGTACGCAAGGAAGCCCGCCTCGTCGGAGGGGAAGGCTCGCGTGAGAATCGTGACCTGGACTCGCGCCGCGTTGCGCTCGATGGTCTGGATGACTTCGGTGGCTTCCTTGAACGAGAAGTGTGCCCCCAAGTCCCGCGCGTCATGCATGTGCCGGACGATGTCCAGGTCGAGCAACTGACACAGGTGCACGTCCAGCGGCAGTTCGCCCGAGAGCTGCTCTCGAAGGGCTCGACACCTCGAGCACGAGAGCATCAGGCAGCGGGGGTGGACGACAGCGAGCGAATGTAGGATGCAAGCTCGCCGAAGTGAGGGAACTTCGGCGCAAAATGCAACCCGTCGAGGGTGAAGATCCCACGATCCGCGAGGTGTTCCGGAAACGTCACGCCCGCGGCGAACTTCGCTCGGAAGTGGTCGCGGATCGTTTCGTTGGGAATCTTCACGGCCGGCGCTGATGGCTTGTCGAGCGCGTGCGCATTCACCCAAGGCGCTTCGAGGTGCGATTGCTCGCGCAGTCCCCACGCCGAGATCAATCCGTAGACGTCGAGCGCGTCTCGGATGCACGCGAGCGTGCTGGGCCCGAGCTTCGCCTCGAGCCCGCTCTCAAAGGTGGGCGACGGGTAGAGGGATCGGACGACCGGCCCGTGCTTCCAGGCCTCGAACTCCACGGCCTCGAACTCCTGTCCGACTCCGTAGGCCCAAGCCACGCCGGCCGCGAAGAAGTAGAGCTTTTGGCTCTTCAGGGGGGTCAAGGCGAGCGACGGGATCGCGCCGTAGCGGTAGTTCGCGTGAACGGCGGCGGCGAGTATCGAAGCGTGTTCAGCCTGTACGTTTCCCATCGCAGCCTCCTTCCGGGCGAAGGAAGGTACGGCGATTCGCGATGCGAGACAAGGCATGGTCCCTGTCGTTTGCTCGCGCCACGGTGGCGCGACAGTCGATATCATTAATGATTTCAGGCGTTCCAGGCTCGAGCGCGAGCAAGACCCGAAAGCTATGCCCGCCGGCGCGGGCCGCGGCGGGCCGCACGACCGGCCGCGAGGGCGAGCGCCTCGAAGGGCGACCGGGCCGAAGCGTACGAAACCTCGGGGCCGAGCTGCGCCAAGAGGCGGCGCACGAGCTCGTCGATGGCCCTGGACCACTGGCCAAGGTGTCCACGAGCGCGCGCGTCCTCGCACTTCGCGAGCAGCTCGGCGTCCGTGAGCTTGGAGCGGCGGGACATGACGACGTCCTAGCGCGTCCCTCGGGAGGAAGCCCGCGCGGAACACCGTGGGGTCACCGAGCCCGATGGTTTCGATCTCGTAGCGTTTACCGAGCGGCGCGAGGGTTGAAGGCCTGCGCTTTCGCTCATGATTACAAACACTTAAGCCACCAACACCGGCGCGCTTGTAACCGCCGAAGTAAGCAGCGATGTAACCGCCGGGCTATCCGACCGGGAGGCGACGTAACCGCCCGCGCTTGCGGCTCGCCCTGGAATTCCCGGCGAAAGAGCGAGGGGGCCCGAAGCTGGCCGCCGCCCTCCGGTTACAATTTTGGATTTCGACCCGATTTCGCGAGAAAATCGACTCCCCTTGGTCTCAGAACTCCCCACACTGTTCCAGCGAAGCGGTTACAGACCGGTGACGTGTGCGGCCTCGGAACCGCCATCGGGGGCGCTCGTCGTGCCGTCTTCGCAAGCCGAGGGCGGCCGGAACCAGAGGGGCCACTCGATCCCGAGAAGCTCGGTGAGCGCGATGCGATAGCGCCAGGTGGGGACCCTGCCTTCGAGCCACCCCCGGACCGACCTCTCGGGGACCTTCATGCGACGGGCAAGAATCGAGGCGGGTCGGCCCCGTACGTGTGCGAGCAGAAGCCGGTGGGCCTCCGTACGTGGCGCCGAGGTCATTCCGAGGTGAGCTTCGCGCTCGCGGTGGGGGTTGGAGCGGTAACCGACGTGGCACCCGCAAGCGCGCGGACCGCGGTCTCGACCTGCTTGAACCAAGAGACCGACGGGGGTCCTTCGTCGAATCCACCGACGACGACGGCCGCGCCTCCCGTGCCCACGTGCACGCCCTCGGTCGCGTCTAGCTCAAGCAGGCCGCCGCTCATGCGCACCGCGCCGGTCGCCTCCAGCTCGAGCCGCACGGGTCGCCACGCGTCGCCGTCGCGAGGCTCGAACGAGACCACCATTGGGCGTGCGGGGTCGCCCTCGGAGAACGCGAGCAGCACCACGGTTCCGGGCGTCAGCTCGGCGTGAACGCCGGGGACGCCCATGTGCATCGGAGCCGGGATCACGTCGGGCACGCCCGCCGTTCGCGTGACGGCCTGGAGCTCCACGCGGTTCCCGAGCATCCCCACCACGCGGTACCGGTACGTCCGAAGGTGCGTCAGCCCCGCGACCGACGCGACCGCGTCTCGGAAGAGCCCGAGCAGCGGAGACGCCGCGCGCGCGTTCGTCCAGGCCGTCGTGCTCGAGCCCGACGCCCCGAAGTTTTGCTCGACGTCCCGGACCACGAGCGGGAGGAAGCGCGAGGCGTCCACGAGACGCCAGCCGGGCCGCACAAGCCCAATGCTGGAGCACGTAGTCCGCGACGTCGCCACGTCGTGCTCGAGCACCTGCAGCGTCTCGGGCGCGTCCACGAGCTCGCGCGTGCGCACGACCGTCACACCTTCGTCGGACACGTGCCAGTCACGCGCACCGAATACCTGCGAGGCAGGCCCCGCGGCGCGCACGTAATCGACTCCGAGCACCGCGTCCTCGATGTCCCCGAGCTGCTCGCCCACCTCGGAGGCCGTGGCGCGGATGACCGTCGAGAGCTTCACGCCCGCGTCGTTGTGGAAGTGCTTCGCGGGCACGAGCTTCCCCCAACCGCCGCCGCCTGCAATCACGCGGACGTGCACGCGCGAGCCGAAGCGCGCGCTCGCGGACGGGTCCACGGTGCAACGGAAGGTCTCGCCGGAGAGCACGAGCTCCACGCGCCCCGAGGGCACCGAGACCGCATCCGACGTGTCGAGGTCGACGTCCGCGAACCACGCGCCCGTCCATGTCTCCACGCGGCGCACCGCGTTCGCCTGAATGCCTGCGAGGGATAGGGTCGGCGCGCTCACAGCGTCACCTGACCCGAAAGCCCGTTGTCTTTGATCCTCGTCTTCATCTTGATGTCCTGTCTTTCAGAGGTTCTTGCGCCCGGCGCGCTTGCCGATCGCCACAACGTTCCCAGAGGCCTCCAGGCGCCGCGCCTCGAGCTCTTTTGCGAGAAGAGCCACCACGTCCCATCGCCCGGCTGCAGAGGCGCGCTCGAGCGCGACAGCGAGTGAGAAGAGCGGGTCCCCAGCTTCGGCGGGCGCCGCGTCGGGTGAGGTCCTCGGCGACGGCTCACGAGCTCCCGCGTCGTCCACCGGTCGAGCGGCCCCGTCGTCGGAGGCCTTCGAGAGCGCCGTGCGCTCGTCGTCGAGGCCTCGAGAAACGCCCACGCGATCGCCCATCTCGAGAGCGGCTTCGTCATCGCGGGAAGGCGACCGGAGCGCTTCTGCGCTGCCACCCTCGAGACCTTCCTTCGGGGCCGGCTTCGCGGCAGCAGGAGGCGGCAGCACGACCCCCGGAGGGCCTCCCGCGTAGTCTTTCGCCCCCGAAAACTCGCTGAAATCCGCTACCTCCCGCGATGGTAGGCCATTGGAAATCATGTGAACCCGCAAGGGTTCCAGGGGTTCGAATCCCCTTCTCTCCGCAAGCAAGTTGAAGCCACGTCGACCTCGGTCTTCGTGGCTTTGGCTTTTTGTCGGCGCCTACGCGCGAAGGGGCGGTACTTCGCGACCTGCTTGCGAGGGAGGGCCCTCGCGCTCCCGGTCTTCGGTACTTCTTGGACTACTTGCGAGGGCGTTCCCCCCTCGCGCTCCCCCCTGGTGGAATCGCTTCCGGCGGGCGGTTCCAGCGGTACTTCTTGGACTACTTGCGAGGGCGTTCCCCCTCGCGCTCCCCTGGTGGAATCGCTTCCGGCGGGCGGTTCCAGGTACTTCTTGGACTACTTGCGAGGGCGTTCCCCCCTCGCGCTCCCCCTGGTGGAATCGCGCTCCTCGTGGAATCGCGCTGCGTTTCGCCTACGGGAAGCCGATTTCTAGGGAAAGCGTGAGGGGAACAGCCATCACGGGGGCGTAGAGCTGGACCTGTACGGAGAGGGCGGCGAGCTTGCCGAAGCGGAGACCGACCTCGGGTTGCAAGGCGAGGGCGGGCAGAATCTTCGTGCCTCGGGCGGAGACGCCGGCTCCGACGCCCAGAGTGTAGAAGGGAACCACGAAGTGCTCCGGGTCGACGTAGACGCGGTACGCGAGGGTGGCCGCGCCGAGGACTAGGCCTTCGGGGCCGGGCTCTTTCTTCGTGCCTTCGGCGTTGGTCAGAACCTGGCCACGCAAGAGGAAGGCATCTCGCTCGGGGTCCACGCCGATGCCCAGCGTGAGCGCGCCTCCGAAGAGCGGCGTCGCGTGGGCGGGGTCCGCGCCGAAGGACGGGCCCGCCGAGAGGTAAGGCCTCGGGATGCTGTGCGCCTCGGCTCGCCCTCCCCACGCAAAAACCAGCAAAAAGCCCGCCCCCAACCGAAGTGCCTTGCGCATAGTGGTTGAACCACCACACCACACGACTATTCCCAGCAGCCGAGGCAAGGGCGTTCCTGCATGCGGGCGGGGCCGAGGTCTCGTACTCTTCTGCGCGTGCGAACCTTCGTTGCCCGCCCGCTCACCCGCGAGTCCTTCTCCGCTTTCGGCCACGTGCTCGAAATCACGCCCGAGCTCGGCGAGGGAAAGCCGGTCAACATGGGCACCGCGAGGCGGCACAACGCCGTGCTCGACATCGAGAACCTAAGGCCGAACGCCAAGCTCAACGTGTGCGCGTTCCGCTGCCAGCCGAGCCAGCCCGGAAAGTTCCCCGTGGTCGAGCTCGAGAAGCATCAGCACTCGGGGCAGCTCTTCGTCCCGCTCAACGCCACGCGCTACCTGGTAGCGGTCGCCCACGGCAAGGACACCCCCGACCTCGACACGCTCCAGGTCTTCCTGGCGCACGGGCGTCAGGGCGTCTGCTACGGACCGGGCATCTGGCATCAGCCGATGATCGTGTTCGACGTCGAGACCGACTTCTCCTGCTTCGTCTGGGAAGACGGCAGCGCCGAAGACTGCGTTCCCTATCTGCTCCGACCCGAGCAGGTGGTCACCGTCGAGCTCTGATACGAGCGATCTTCGTGACGATGTATTGGAAAGACTCCAATACGTGGGAACGAGGCAAAACGCCCCGGATTTTTCGTGTCGCGTCGACGCGCGCGGGGCTTCTCATCGCCGCAACGGGTGCGTAACGTCCTCCTTCCGACATCGCGTCGCGCGAGCTGCGAGAACGCACTCGGGTCGCCCGAGTGGATACGCCCGGCGACGACACGCACTCAACGACTCAAGGAGATTCCCATGGCCTTCACGCTTCCCGAGCTCCCCTACGCCAAGGACGCCCTCGCTCCCCACCTCACGGCGGAGACCCTCGAGTTCCACCACGGCAAGCACCACAACGCCTACGTGGTGAACCTCAACAAGCTGCTCGAAGGCAAGCCCGAGGCGGAGAAGAGCCTCGAAGACATCATCCTGTCCTCGGACGGCGGCGTCTTCAACAACGCGGCTCAGATCTGGAACCACACGTTCTACTGGAAGAGCATGAAGCCGAACGGCGGCGGTGAGCCCACGGGCGATCTGAAGGCCGCCATCGATCGCGACTTCGGCTCGTTCGCCAAGTTCAAGGAAGAGTTCACCGCGGCCGCCACGACCCAGTTCGGTTCGGGCTGGGCTTGGCTCGTCCTCGAGAACGGCAAGCTCAAGGTCACCAAGACCGGCAACGCCGATCTCCCGATGAAGCACGGCCAGAAGGCGATCCTCACCTGCGACGTGTGGGAGCACGCGTACTACATCGACTACCGCAACCTGCGCCCCAAGTACGTGGAGACCTTCCTCACGAGCCTCGCGAACTGGGACTTCGCCCTCGAGAACTTCAAGAGCGCCTGATCGCTCGGAAGCTCGTTCGTACCGTCGCCCCGCGCTCACAGGAACGCGGGGCGATGTTCGTTTCGAACGCGCGCAAGAGCTAGGAAAACCGGGGCGGCGAAGAAGAGTCACCTTGACTTTATCTTGACGAAGCCCGAGGTTCGCTCTCGTGCCGCACATCTATCCGTATCCGCGCCCGCAAGTGACCGCCGACATCGCCGTGTTCACCCTGGACGGCGACACCCTCGAGCTGCTGGTGGTGCGACGCAAACACGATCCCTTCGCCGGCTCGTGGGCCTTGCCCGGGGGCTTCGTGGACGAAGACGAGTCGCTCGAGCACGCAGCCGCACGAGAGCTGCAGGAAGAGACGGGGCTCGACGACGTGCCCATGGAGCAGCTCGGCGCGTTCGGCGACCCGGGACGCGACCCGCGTGGACACACGGTGACCGCGGTTTACCTCGCCGTGGTGCCCCGAGAGACGTCTCGTGTACGTGCGGGAGACGACGCCGCGGAGGCCGGGTGGGTGGCCGTGGACGCGCTCCACCTCGACGAGGGAACGTCGCCGCCTCCTGGAAAAACCAGCCTCGCGTTCGACCATGCGCGCGTGGTGAGGCTCTCGCTCGTGCGCCTCCACGATCTCGTGTCGCGTCCCCACGAGGCGCGCACCTCGCTCGTTCGCGACCTGCCCGAGTCGCTCCGAGAAGGACTCGCGCGTGAGCTTCGGCGCCTCACCGGCTCGCGCTGAGCGACGCGAGGCCTCGTCTCTTCAGGCTTCGATGGCTCGCGCGGCGGCGTCTCGGGCCACGAGCGCTTTCTCGAGCACGAGGCGCAACGCCTGGAACGCGCGGCCGCGGTGCGAGACCTGGTTCTTCTGCTCGTCGCCGAGCTCGGCCATGGTCTTGTCTTGGCCTTCGACGAGAAAGAGCGGGTCGTAGCCGAAGCCGGCCGAGCCACGAGGAGCGGTCAGCATGCGGCCTTCGCACGAGCCCTCGACGAGGTGAGGCTCGAACGACACCAGCGGATCCACGAGAGCGAGCACGCAGCGGAAACGCGCACGGAACACCGTGCCTTCGTCCGAGAGCGCCGAGAGCGCGGAGATGAGCGCGGCGTTGTTCTCGCCATCGGTGGCGCGGGAGTGGGCGTAACGCGCCGAGCGCACTCCGGGAGCCCCGCCGAGCGCGTCGACCTCGAGGCCGGAGTCGTCGGCGAGGGTGAGCATCATGGTGGCCCGCGCGAGCGCGACGGCCTTCTTGGTGGCGTTGTCGGCGAAGGTCGCACCGTCTTCGATGACGGTGATTTTCTTGGTGAGCACGTCGTCGGGCGAGAGCACGTCCACGGGCAAATTCACGAGCAGCGCGCGCAGCTCCGCGAGCTTTCCCGGGTTCGTGGTCGCGACGACGAGCGCGTGCCTCACGGCCTGGCTCCAGCCTGCGTCCCCGAGACGAGCAGCGCCTCGAGCTCGACGCCGTGCTTCGCCAGCGCGGCCCGCTGCATGGCCACGAGATCACGAACGCCGGCGAGGCCGAGGTCCATCATGCGATCGAGATCGGTGCGCGGGATGGGCGTGCCTTCGGCGGTCCCCTGCACTTCGACGATGGCGCCGTTGCCGGTCGCGACCACGTTGAGATCGACGTCGGCCTTGGAGTCTTCGAGGTAGCAAAGGTCGAGGCGGAGCTCGCCCGAGAGCCAGCCCACGCTGGTCGCGGCGACCGGCTCGTTCAGGACGCGCTCGGAGAGGCGGCCCTGACGACGGAGCTTGTCGAGCGCGACGGCGAGCGCCACGAACGAGCCGGTGATGGACGCGGTGCGCGTGCCGCCGTCGGCTTCGAGTACGTCGCAGTCGAGCGCGATGGTGCGCTCACCGAGCTTGTCGAGGTCGACCGCCGCGCGCAGCGCACGCCCGACCAGGCGCTGGATCTCCTGGGTACGGCCGCTCGGCGCTTTGCCGCGTCCGTCGCGAGATTCGCGGCGCTGCGGGTTGGCGCGCGGATGCATTTGATACTCGGCCGTGACCCAACCTTTGCCCTTGCCCTCGAGGAAGGCAGGCACCCGGTCTTCGACCGAGGCCGTGCACAAAACCACGGTGGAGCCGCAGCGGTAGAGCACCGAGCCCTCCGAGTACGAGTGGAAACCGATCTGCATCTCGACGGGGCGGAGCGCATCGAGTGCGCGCGAATCAGGGCGGGCCATGGGGCCCATTTATACACGCAGCGCGCGTGACGCGTTCGCGATTCGGGTCCCGATGGGGAGAACCCGAGCGCCTCAAGCCTTGGGAAAAACCAGGCTTTTGGCAGGTGCCAGCGGGAGCGCGATGCGGAAGGTGGTTCCCCCGCCGATGCGGGGCTCGCACGTGAGCTGAGCGCCGTGCGCCTCCACGATGCGTCTCGTGATGGCCAGCCCGAGACCGGTACCTTCGCCTTTGGTGGAGAAAAACGGATCGAATACACGGTCTTGGATCTCGGCCGGGATGCCTCCGCCTCGGTCTTCCACCGCGACCACCACGCTCATGCCCTCGGCGAAGGCGCGAAGGTCGACCGTTCCGCCTTGCGGCATGGCCTCTCGCGCGTTCCGAAGCAGGTTCAGCACGGCTTGGCGCAGCTGCGCCTCGTCGAAGAGGGCGGGAGGCAGATCGCGCTCGACCTCGACGGCGAGCTCGCAGCCTGCGCGCTCCACCTCGGGCCGCGAGAATTTTCCCACCTCGGAGACGAGCGCGCCCACGTCGTCCGCGTCGAGGCGCGGCGAGGGAATACGTGCGAGACGCAGGTATTCTTCGGACAGGTTCCCGAGTCGCTCGACCTCGCGCGTGATGGACGCGAGCAGGCTCTTCGCCTCGTCCGGGACCTGTGCGGACTGCAGCTCTTCTTCGAGCATCTCGATGTTGAGCGAGATCGAGCTGAGGGGATTTCGGATCTCGTGGGTCACGTGCGCGGCCATTTTTCCGATGGCGGCGAGGCGCTCGTTGGCCACGGCGCGGCTCTGGGCGGCGGCCACGGCTTCGACCATTTTTTCGAACGCGACGGCGAGCTCGCCGATCTCGTCGGTGGCGGGAGGCACGGGTTTGGGCGTGCGGTCCCCCTGCGCGACGGCACGTGCGCGCGCGGTGACCGCGCCGAGAGGGCGGAGCAGGCGACTCACGTGCACGGACGTGACCATCACCACCGCGACGGTGAAACCGGCCAGCGCGAGGATGAGCAAGACGAAGCGACGCTCGCGGGTCTTCGCGGCGATGGACACCGCTTCCATCGAGGTGGAGACGCGCAGCGCGAGTGCGCCGAGCTTCTTGTCCGCGTCGTGCTCCGCCGCGCCGATGCGCACGCGCGCGCGGTTCACGGCCTCCGCGTCGCCTCGTTCGATGGCCGCGAAGAGATCGTCGACCGCCCGATCGTCGCCGGCTACGAGGGCCTCGAACGAATCGAGGTCCGCGGAAAAACCAGCCGCGAGGCCGTCGGTCTCGTCGCTTCCGGCGACCACCAAGTCGGAGACCAGCGCGCGGCGCGTGTCCGCGAGGGTGGCCGAGCGCACGCTCGCGAGCGTCTTCAAAAGCAGGCGCGTCGACTGCGGATCGCGCTCGTCGGGAATGCCGTCGACCAACGTGGCCAAGGTCGCCTGCGTGGCGCGCAGCTGCCCGAGCCGCAGCGCGACCGGCACGAACCCCTTCGCGAGCTCCTCGGCGTCTTCGGCGCCTCGTCGCTGCGCGTACACGCTGAACGCCACGGTGACCGCGAAGGCGAGCGTCGTCGCGAGGAACGCGACGAGCACTCGCCCCGCGACCCCGCGGCGCCCGCCCACGTCACGCCCGCCCACGTCACCCGCGCCGACGTCACCCACGTCCCCCGCGTCGCGCACCTCGCCCGCACCGCGCACGCCCGCGTCACGCGCGCCGTCCGGAAGCCGCCGCTCGCTCGGCGGCTCCCGACCGTCGCTCATCCGCGCTCACCGCGGCGCGCGCGCGCTCGCGTCCCGAGCTCCACCAACGTCACCACGTCGTGCGCGTCTTCGCCTGCGCGCCGGAACGCGCGCAGGCTCGACGCACACGCCGTCACCAGCGTTCCACCGCCCAGGCTCGTGTGCTCACGCACCCGAGCCTTCGCCGCCTCTTTGGCGGTCTCGGGGTACGTGACGGGCAAGAGCCCGCCCGCCCCCGAGCACGCCCCCTCCCCGCGGCTCTTCGCGAGCTCGGCCGGGGGCTTCCCGCACAGACGCGTGAGCACCGCGCGCGGCGCTTCGTAGACCCCGAGCCCACGCCCGAGCTGACACGGGTCGTGGTAGCGCACGTTCGTGAAGCGCGGGTCGTCGAGGGGCTCGAGCGCGTGCAGCTCTTTGGCCGCGCGCTCCACCAAAAGCTCTATTTTTCCCGGTCCGAGCTCGCGCCGCGGCGCTTCCACGCGGAGGGCTCGAGCGCAGCCGGCGTCGACCGCGAAGACCTCGTCGTAGCCCTCGAGCGCGTGCACCAGCTTGCCGAGCTCACGCGTGAAGCCCGCTTCGTCACCGGCGTGGAGCAGCGGCAGGCCGCAGCATCCACCGACGAGGTCCACGTCGCGTCCGGCGAGCGCGCGCATCGCCGCGTGTGCGGCTCGCGCTTCGCTCTCCGCGTTCCTCAGGTACCCGCAACCCACCACCACGGCCGCACGCGCCGTCTTCTGGCCGGCGCGAACGCCGCCCAGCGCGACCGCACGTTCGCTCGACGTCTTCGCGTGCTCCGCGAAGCCTTCGATCACGCGCTTCGCGCTCTCGGGCAAGAGCCCCGCTTCGCGGACCGCGTCACGCGCCTTCGCGAGCGTATCGGCCACGGGATTTCCATGGTCACAGAAGCTGGAGCAGCCGTGGCAGCCCGTGCACGCATAAGCGACCTTCGCGAAGCCTTTGTCCGCGTCCACGTCGCCTCGTGCGAGGTGGTACACGGACGACATTTTGCCCCAAGGCGTCAGCGTCTCGCTCGGCTCGGCGTTGGAGACCGGGCAGACGCTACGGCAGAGCTTGGGGCAAAACGTGCAGGTCTCGAGCTCGACCTGCGACGAGGCGAGCACGGGCAGACGCCGAAATTCGCGATCGTCGGGCCGGGCCACGGAGGCTCAGCGGAAGGTGAAGCGGAGGTCGTGGTCGCAAATCCGGAAGACGTCGCCCTCGGCGATCTGCTTCCGCGCGATGCGCTGACCGTTGTATTCCACACCGTTCGTCGAACCCATATCGACGATGAAGTAGACGCCGTTCTGGTACTCGACCATCGCGTGCTGTCGCGACACGTTGGGGTCTTTGAGCGTGAGATCGCTCGACTGACGTCCGCGGCCGATGACGAAGCGGTCCTTGTTCACGGCCCACTTTTCGCCCTGGTACATGACGCTGAGCGACGCGCCCTGAGGCCCGAAGCCGTTGCGTCCACCACCGGAGTCACGCGCCGGAGGAGCCGCATCACGCGGATCGCGCGTGTCGCGAGCCGGGGGACGCTCACGCTCCACCGGAGGCGGCGGATTGCGCGGGTACGCCGGAGGCGGCGCGGCCTGATTGCGGGGAGGAGGCGGCATGGGGAGGCCACCACCGCCGGCCGAGCTCGGTCGCGAGGGGTTTAGCGTGGGGTGCCGAGGAGGGGGCGGCGGCATGCCTCCTCCCCCCGAACGCGGCAAGGGCGGCGGAGGGAGACGACCCGTGGGCGGAATGGTTCCGCGTGCGGGCATGGGAGGCGGCGGGGGGGCGCTGGCGTAGCCCGGGTCGCGGCTCGGCGGCGGCTCGCGCATGTCGCGCGGGTCCCGAGAGTCGCGAGGGTCACGCCCTGGCGCACGTTCGCCGTAGTTGCGCTGCCGCGAGTACTGCTTCATCGACTCGTTGATGAGGTAGTCGACGCTGCATTCGAGCTCGCGCGCCATCTGCTCGAACGTGTCCCACAGAACGTCTCGACACTGGAAAGTTCGGGGGCTTTTCTTGTTCGGATCCGAGCTCATACAGGCCCCTTGGCGTGCCTACTGGGTGAGCGCCTCCGCGATGACGAAGTCGTGGGCGAAGGCTCGAATGTGAAGCGGTAGGAGCGGTCGGTGAGTCGGCAGGTACGGGCCGCTTCGACGCGACAAGGAATCGGCTCGCCCGAATTTCGGGAGAGCAAGTCGGTAAGATGCCCTTCTAAGGCAACCCTGGAAAAGTTTTCCGCAAAAAGAGGGAAGGGAGCAAGTAGATCCTTCACTTCTCCATCGACGGGATGATGGCGTACTTGACCAGCTCGCCCACGGTCTTGAGCTCTTTGGGCTCCGTCTCCTTGGGATTGCCGGCCTTGGGGACGTCGACCTTCCAGTCGCATTCGTCCTCTTTTTCGCACTTGGGAAGGGTGGCCGTGTCGTTCTCGAAGGGGCGCACCTTGTCGATGTCCGCCTTCTTGCCTTCGTAGAAGGAGCCGAGAGCGACCAGCTTGGGGCCGAGCGCCTTCGAGCCGAGGTAGCTCGCGATGACCGACTTGGGATCGCCTTCCATTTTGGCGATGATCTGACCGTACGACAGAGGCTCGGTCATGCCCATCTTGCCCTTGTCGTTCTGGGGAAGCTTGGCCATGAACTCGGGCACGCCCTTCGTGTTCGTGGTCTTCAGGATCATGCTGGCGGCCACCCAGCGCACCTTCCACTTCTTCGGCTCGAAGAGAGTGTAAAGACGCGGAACAATGAGCTCTTTCGGGTACTCGCCGAGCCGCTGGAAGGCCACGTCACGCACGGAGTCGGGGGTGCCGTCTTCCTTCGCGATAGCGAAGATCCGGTCCAGGTCTTTGGTGTTCGCCTTGTCCATGTGGCCTTCGAGGGCGGCCAGGGCGAGCTTGCGGCGGTCTTCCTTCTGCTTCGTGTCGCCGGCGAACTCGATGAGAAAATCGATGGCCGGGCGGCCTCCGACCTTCTTCATGGCGACGAAGACCTCTTCCGTGAGGCGACGGTCGAGCATCTTGTCGACCTGCTGACCGAGCTGCGCTTCGGTCGCCTTCACGTTGTTCTTCTCGTTGAACTCCTTCACCACCTTGGTCTGGCTGGCGGCCCATTCGGGCGTGAGGAGCTTGCGGGCGAGCAGGACCAAGTTCTCCGAGGCCTTCAGCTTGGTCTCGGGCTCTCCGAGCTCGTTCACGAGGCCGGCGAGGCGATCGAGGCGGTTCGCGCTCTCGGTGATGAGCGAGGGCAGGGTGCGCACGCTGGACGCGCCGAGGTAGCGCATCATCTGCTCCACGGAGAACTGCTGCGAGCTGTTCTCGAGGCGATCTTCGAAGCCCGACTGCACCCACTTGATGAGCGCGGCCGAGAGCTCTTTGCGCGTGGTCTCGTCGTTCACGAGCGTGGGCTCGTTCGAGAGCATGGCGAAAGCCGCGTCTTTGTAGGGAATCGAAGGGTCTTCGGGCAGACGGCCTTCGGGCGTGCGCGGAGGCGGCGGAGCTTCCATCTCTTTCACGAGACGCGGTGCCATGCCGTTCACGATCATCTTGCGCTGCTCTTCGTTGAGCTGCTTCAAGGCACCTTCGCGCGGGTTGCCTTCCTCGTCTTTGTACTTGTCGAGGAGCATGCCGAAGCCGACCTTCTTGCCGCCGCGCGGACGCATGCGGACGAGGGCGAGCGCGGCGTCGATGCGGAGCTCGGGGCGGTACTTGTCGTGAGTGACCACCGCGACCAACTTCAGCGGTCCGCGCTCGGTGCCTTCCCAACGCTTCACGTCCGTCTCGCTGACGGCGCACCCCGTGACGAGCGAGCCGCTCGTGGCCACGAGCCCGAGCATGCCAGCCACCGCCATGGCGCGAGAGGCGCGGGTCACGGAGCGTTCGCGGATTTGGTTTCGCTTGGGTTCGACGGCCATCTCTCCTCGTCCGAAGTCCGGGCTTCGCACTGGAACCACGAGATGGTGGGTCCGGGCGAAGACGGCGCGAATCCCGAGGGCCCGAAGCTCCCGGCTATCCGCAAGGGCTCCATGCTACGCGAGCCGAAGCACACGACCCAACAAACTTCGTTCTTCGTGCGCGTTCTCGAACGTCACGGGCAACCCCCCGAGATCCTTCGATTGAGGAGTGCTCGGAGAACTTGCCCCTTTGGTCTTCCCGAACCTAGGCTCCAATGTAGGATATTGGAGTATGGCGTTCCCCCTTCTCGCGCAGCGTCGCCCTGATTCGTCGCTTCCCTCGAACAACCGCGTTCCGACGGTGGTCGGGAGCGGTGCGGGTGCCCTTGCCCGGCATCGAGAGATCGCCGCACTCGGCATATGGACCGGAGCGATCTTCTTGGCTCTCGCGCTCGGCTCGTATGCCGGCGAGCCCTCGACCGCGCTCCCCCCTCCCCCGGACTACGTGCCGCTCACCGGAGAAAACTGGGTCGGCCCGGTCGGTGAGGCGTGTGCACGATGTTTCGTGCAGCTCATCGGGCTCGCCGCTTGGGCGATCCCCCTCGAGATGGCGCTGCTCGGCATTCCTTTCGTGAGAGGAAAGCAGAGCAACATCACCCCGGCACGGCTGGGCGGAGACCTGCTGATTTTGGTCATCGGAGCGGCGCTCTTGCAGGTGGGTTGGCCCACCGAGACGGCGTTCGGAAAGCACCCGCACGCGGGGCTCGTCGGCGAGCTCTTCGGCGAAGTGGCCCGCTCGCTCTTCTCGACCATCGGATCGTTTTTGGTCGGATTTTCCCTGCTCGGGCTCATCTTGATCGCCCGCGCCACGTTCTCGTTCATCGCGCTCGTGCAGGCCATCGCGAAGTTCTTCCGCGACGGCGTCTTCCGCACGGCGAGCGGCGCACGCTCGGTCGCCGAGGCCTGGCGCGCAGCACGTGATCTCGAGCGTGAAGAAGCGGAAAAAGAGCGTGTCGAAAACGCTCCCAAGATTCTGCTCGGTCGCGGAGAAGACGCGGTGGTGGCGGCCGGCAAGCCGCTGCTCGCGGACGACGACGACGACGACGACGTGTTCATTCCCGCCGAAGAATCCGCGCTTCCTCCGCCGGTCGCGAAGCCGAAGCGGACCCGCGCGAAGAAGGCCGATGCCAAGCCGTTCGACGCGAAGGACGCGAAAGACTCGAAGGACGCGAGAGACGCGAAGAGCGAAGCCCCCGCGAGCCTCGATGCGGACGAGAGCGACGAAGCTCCGCTCACGGTGGTCTCGCCTTCCAAGGCGAAGCGCCCGAGCCGCTTGCCGCCCGCCCCCGCCGTGGTCGAGACGCCCGAGCCCGAGCCCACCTCGAGCGACGAGCCGTTCGCCGAACGCGAAGACGACGAGAGCGAAGACGAAAGCCCGGCCGTGATGCCCCCGATCACGAAGACCGTGGAAAAATCGCTGCCGAAGGCGCGCGAGGGCGCCAAGCCCAAGGCCACCGAAGGCATCACCATCGTCGACACCTCGGCGGCTCTCGAGAAGGAGAAGCCCAAGCTCGAGAAGGGGGACCGCATGGTGCCCGCGCTCGGCGAAGGATTCCGTTTGCCGCCGCTCGACATGCTCGAGTCCGCGGTGATCGACCCGAGCCTGGTGGTCGACGAGGCGCTCCTTCACAAGAACGCCGAGCTGCTCGTCAAGACGCTTGCAGACTACAAGATCTCCGGAAAGGTCGAAGAGATCCTCCCCGGCCCGGTGGTCACCACCTTCGAGGTCTCTCCGGTCGCGGGCACCAAGGTCTCGCGCGTGGCAGCGCTCGCGGACGACCTCGCGCTCGCGCTCGCCAAGAAGGTGCGTATCGTCGCTCCGATCCCGGGGAAAAACCGCATCGGTTTCGAGCTCCCCAACGAGAAGCGCCTGGCCGTGAACCTGCGCGACCTCGTGGAAGATCGACGCTTCCAGTCGCTCGACGTTCCGCTCCCGGTGGTGCTCGGTCGCGACATCGTGGGAAACCCCGTCTACGCCGACCTCGCCAGCATGCCCCACGTCATCGTGGCGGGTGCGACCGGCGCCGGAAAGAGCGTGGGTCTCAACGTGATGCTCACCTCGCTGCTCTACCGCCGCACGCCGGAAGAGATGCGCCTCTTGCTCATCGACCCCAAAGTGGTCGAGCTCGCGCCCTTCGACAAGATCCCGCACATGCTGCTTCCGGTCGTCACCGACATGAAGCAAGCGGCAACGGCGCTCAAGTGGGCCGTGGACGAGATGGAGCGGCGCTACCAGCTGTTCGCGGACGCCGGCACCAAGAACATCGGCACGTACAACGCGTGGGCGAAGCGCGTGGAGCGCGGCGAGGCGCGAAATCCCCTGCCGAAGCAGGTCATCGCGAAGGACTTCAACGGCTTCGAAGACGCCGTGAAACCCGAAGAAGGCGAAGAGGGCACGCAGCCCTTGCCCGAGAAGCTCCCGCACTTGGTCATCGTGGTCGACGAGTTCGCCGACCTCATGATGCAGCAAGGAAAAGAAGTGGAGACCGCCATCGCGCGGCTCGCACAGAAGGCCCGCGCCGCCGGCATGCACGTCATCCTCGCCACGCAGCGCCCCAGCGTCGACGTCATCACCGGCATGATCAAAGCGAACTTCCCCACGCGTATCGCGTTCCGGGTGGCGCAGAAGATCGACAGCCGCACCATCTTGGACGAGCAGGGCGCAGAGCACTTGCTCGGCAAGGGCGACATGCTGGTGAAGCTCAACGGAACCAACGACACCCGCCGCGTGCAGTGTCCGTTCCTGAGCGAAGAAGAGGTCCAGAAGATCATGGACTTTTTGCGACTCCAGGGAGAGCCCGTCTACGACGAGAACATCCTGAAGCCGCGCGACGACGAAGCCGCCGCCGAAGACGAAGAAGACGCCGAACAAGACCCGATGTACGACCAAGCCGTGCGTCTCGTCGCCGACACCAAGAGGTGCTCGACCTCGTGGCTGCAACGCAAGCTCGGCCTCGGCTACAACCGCGCCGCACGCATCGTCGAGATGATGGAAAAGCGCGGCCTGGTCGGCGGGGCGAACGGTTCGAAGGACCGCGAAGTCTTGTTCGACTCGATCTGAGAGCCTCCTGAATCGGCGGGCCGAGATCCCTCGGCTCGCCCGCTTCAGGCCCCTCAGCGCCTTCGTCGGCGAAGGGCTGCGGCCACGACGACCAGCGCGAAGGGCAACGCCGACCCCGTCGCAGAACCATGCGTACTGCACGAATCGGCCGGTGCATCGGGATAGGACTCCCCGTCCCCGCCAGGAGCAGCAACGACCGGACCTAGCGGAGCCGGCGAATCGGGGGGAGCCGGAGAGCCGCCATCTCCCCCGTCGGGAAGGCCGGCTTCGGTGGGAGCTCCCGGTGCGCCGGCGTCGGTCGACGTGCCGGCGTCCGACGCTCCTGCCTCGTTCGTGCCGCCATCGGGCGCACCGCCTTCGTTCGTCCCGGCGTCGGTGCCTCCCGTGGGAGGAGGATCCACGATGCGAAGCACGGTGTTGGCCATGATGACGTGCCATTGGCCGCCGAGAACCTTGAGCGTGCCGATCCCGGTCGAAATGCGCTCCATCGGAATGCCGGGGCGGGCTTCGTAGCGGTCCAGGAGCGTCGCGCTCGTGCCGTGGAGATGGATCACGCGGTCGGTGGGGTCGATCGGCTCGACCGCGGAGTAGCCGGTCGTCCAAGGAGCGACCAGAGACGTGGTGCCCGAGGGAAGACGCACGAACACCTCGGCCCCCGGCAGGCCCATGGCGCGCGTGTAGGCGACCTTGCCCGCTGCGACCGCATAGGTCGGCCGAGACGCCGAGAGCGCCGTACCGGCCGCCACCACCGAAGCAACGCCGGTCGGATCGATCATGCCGATCCCCTTGGATTCACCGGTGGTGTAGCTCCAGAGCCCATAAACCACGTTCACGTCGTCGCTGACGGGGCTCACGTAGCCCGAGACTTTGTTGGTCACCTGCGAGACGACTCCCGCGTGGTAGCGCATGACGTGGAACGAGCGTCCGGCGGCCCATTGCGTGAAGTACGCATCCCCCGACGGGCTCACCGAGAGTCCCGCGTCCACCTCTCGGACATAACGATCGATCTGAGCGCCCGTGACGGTGTCTCGGATGTGGATCGAGTTTTGGAGGTCGGGACCGGAACGCCAAATGGCCGTGGTTCCCCCGACCGCCACGTTGCAAGGGATTTGATTGGGCACCGACGGATCGAAAACCGGATAGAGGGTGCCGGCACGCCATTCGGACTGGCAGCCGATGGCGCCGAGTGGGGTGAGCTTGACGTAGTCGGTCCACCCCTGGCTGGTGAGCGTCGGGAGGAGGGTATCGACGGCGGTGACCCGGTCGCGAATCCACGTCGTGCACGAAGCCCCGACGAGAGCGCATCGAAAGTAAAGGACGCGGGTATCGTCCACATCCAGGATCCCGTCACCGGCCGAGAACGCCTCGACGAGGCGTGGGCTACGGTCCACGGCGATACGCGTGCAGACTTCCCGACGGAGCCCGTAGGCCGTTCGCGCCGAGAAACAGATGGGCACGGCGCCTTCTGGGAGATTGACCAAGTCCCCGACGACGTGAGTCCCGGCGACCGTGAGCCCCGACACCGGCGCAGGCGTACGCGTGGTGTACGTCACGTCCGGACGCGCGGTGACCGAGATCGAGGTGCAGGGCGAGACGCCGGTCGTCGTGCACGTCGCATCGACGTGGAGGTCCGACCGGACGAAGCTCTTCGGATAGACAGCCGTGATGACCGGGAGGTCGTCGTAAAAAACGTTCGCTTGTGCGCTCGCCGTGGCGTCGTAGGCGTCGGTCGCCGTCACCGTGAGCGTGAGCGGCCCTTTCGGCTGCCCGGTAAGCGGAAATTCTGCCTCGTAGCGACCTCCCGAGAGCCGCAGGTCGACGCTTTGGGTGCCGATGCGCGCGGTCACGCTCTTCAGCGCCCAATCGGAGGTGACGATGGCCGAGATCGAGATCTTCTGGTCGAAAGGCGTGTTGGACCGCGGGTTCAGGAGCTGCAACGTGACGGCCGCTTCGGCCTCACGAGCGAGGCCTAGGGAAGAGGCGAGGACGAAAGCGGAGAGCAGGTGAGACGTGCGCATCACGAGGAGTACGCGCCCCACCCGGCCCTGTCGCACCCGGTGACGAAGACTCTGCCTATCGCGATCGGGGGGCGTGCCACGTTGAGCCAAAACATCACCGGGAGCCTGGTTTTCTCGGCGTTTTCGAGAATTCGACGTGCAAAAACCAGTGGCATGACGAGTGCTAAAGCCCTCATCGGAGGCATGCTTATGAACCACTCGCTCAAGACTCTCTTTTCGATCGGAACGTCGGTGCTCGCGCTAGCGCTCGTCGCGACGGGCTGTTCGTCGACGGTGGCGACCTCGGCCGAGTCGAGCAGCTCCTATGCGCCGACGCCCGGCTCGGGCGGATCGAACGCCGGGAGCGCGCCCGGAAAGACCGGCGGGGCGACCGATACGGGCAACGGAAACGGAAACGGCGAGGTCGCGAAAGACGTGCTCACGGTCGGCCTCTGGGACGACAACAAGAACTTCCCGCACTTCGAGAAGTTCCTCGGCAAAAACGCGGACGCGAAGAGCTACTTCACGCTGGTCGAGCAGCAGGCCGCGCGCGACGCGTTCGCGACCCGCAGCGCACACACGGCGCTCGACGTCGCCATCCTGCTCGACACCACGGGAAGCATGGGCGACGAGCTCGCCTACCTCCAGCGTGAGCTTTCGAATATTCAGCAAGCGATCGGAACCCGCTCCCAGGACGTGCGCTACGGCGTGGTCACCTACCGCGACAAGGGCGACGACTACGTCACGCGGTCGACCCCCTTCACCGCGGATCTCGCCGTGTCGCAGAACGCCATCAAGAAGGAGCAGGCGGCCGGCGGAGGCGACATCCCCGAGGCGGTCGAAGAAGGCCTTGGCGCTGCGAATCAGCTCGCGTGGCGCCAGGATCCGAACGTGGCCAAGGTGCTCTTCTGGGTGGCCGATGCGCCCGAGCACGAACAAGACCGCCCGAAGGTGGTCGAGGCGCTCAAGGCCGCTCGCGCGGCCGGCGTGCACATCTACCCCATCGCGGCGAGCGGAGTGAGCAGCCAGGCCGAGCTCACCATGCGAATCTCTGCACAATACACGGGTGGCCGGTACCTCTTTTTGACGGACGACTCGGGCGTGGGCGACTCGCACGCGGAGCCGAGCATCCCCTGCTACGTGGTGCAGAAGATGAGCGCGGCCATGCAGCGCGTGGTGCGAGTGGAGCTCAGCGGCACCTACGAAGCGGCCGCCCCGGACGACATCGTGCGCTCGGCCGGCACCATCGATCAGGCCGGGAAATGCACGGTGACGTACTCGTCTTCCGCCGCGACTCCGACGAACGACGCGCTCAGCGAAGCTTGGGTGTTCTGAGCGAATCTCGCAGGCGTTCAGCGCGCGCCCTGCATCGGAATCCGAGTGGGACCGATGCCGTGGCGCGCGAGGAACGAGAAGGTATCGGCCCAGCACTGACGCGCAGCCTTGCGCATGACGAAGGCGTGGAACGCGTGGACCTCGCCTTCGTAGTACTCGGCCTCGACCGGGACCTCGAGCACTTCGAGGGCACGCACGAGCCTGCGTGTGTCGTCGAGGAGCGGGTCTTTGGTGCCCACCGGGAGGAAGAACGGCGGAAGCGGCCTGTCGGGCTTCACGCCCCGCTCCAGCATCACCAAAGGGTCGGCGAGATCGAGCGAGATCCCCGGAGCGACCTCGCCGAGGTACCCGTGCTCCACCTCGCGCAGGCGATCGGCCAAAAACGCCGAAAACCCCGGTTTTCTTCGGGCAAAACGATCCGTGTCGCTCACCTGGAAAACTCCGCACGCCGGCAGCACGGCCTTGGGAAGCGCCCCCGTGGCGAAGACCTTCGCGGCGAAGGACTCGTCTCGCCGGTAGTGCAGCGCGAGCGTGAGGCTGGTCACGAGGTTGGCGCCTGCGGACTCGCCGGCGAGCACGATGCGCGAGGGGTCGGCCCCGTAGCGCGCGGCGTTCTCGAGGACCCACGCGTAGGCGTCGCACACGTCTTCGAGGCCGGCGGGGTATTTGTGCGTGGGCGCGAGCCGGTAGTTCACGTTGAAGACGGCGTAGCCTCGGCGGGCGAAGGCGAGCGCCATGACCCAGTGCGTGTCCTTCGAGAGGATGCGAAAGCCGCCGCCGTGGACGTAGAACACGATCGGCAAGGGTTTTCCCGAGGGATCCTCGAGCACGTCGGCCGGGCGGTACACGTCGAGCAGGTTCGCTCGTTCGGTCTCGCCGTCACGCGCGCGCTCGCGCTCGCGGTAGGCCACGTCACGGTCGACCGTGACACCTTGCCGCTCGGGATTAGCGCGAGGATGGAGGCTCCCGACCTTGGAGGCGGTCTCGAAGAAGCCCTCCACGAGACGTGAGCCGAGTGCCTTCCGTGCACGCGTGACGAGCGAACGCATCGGACGATGTTACCGCTTCTTCGTGACCGGAGCTGCCGTTAGGGGCGTCTCTTCCAGGGCTCGGAGGACGAGATCGCGAAACCACTGAAACGCCTTGGAGAGGCCGTTTTTCTCGGCCCACGAGAGGCGCATGCGCACGTCGCTCGGGACCATGAAGGAGGGCAGCTCGACGAACGCGTGCGTGCCTGCCCTCGCGAGCTTGGCGGCGAGCGGTCGGGGCAAGATGCCGAGCGCGTCCGTGTCCCCGAGCACGTGCGCCGCCGCCAAGAACGACCCGACCACCATGGCGATGTGCCGTGATTTGCCTGCTTTGGCGAGCGCGGCATCGAGAGGGCCGGCCGGCGGACCTTGGTACGCGACCACCACGAACGGGTAGTCGACCAGCGCGTCCAGCGAGGGCGCACGCCCTTCGAGGGGATGGCCCTTTCGCATCACGAGCAC
Organism: Polyangiaceae bacterium; assembly: GCA_965225775.1. Lineage (GTDB taxonomy): Bacteria > Myxococcota_A > Polyangia > Polyangiales > Polyangiaceae > JAAFHV01. The sequence goes on from OZ245328.1 coordinate 5,487,237, forward strand.
GGGAACCACCGGGAAGAGCTCGCGCGAGGCCACGTGGGCCGGCACCTTGGGGATGTGCGCGAGCACGAAGTCCGCTTCGCCCGAGTCGAGCGAGGCTACGGCGCTCCCCGGATCGATGGAAAATACACGGAGTGAGAGTCGCGGAGCTTCCGCGAAGAGCAGCTTCGCGATCCGCGGGAGGAGCACGGCTTGCACCGCGTCCACCGCTCCCAGGGAAAAGACCCGCGTCGTGGTCTTCGGGTCGAAGGCGGTCGGGTCGAGTGCGGCTCGCAGCGCGGTGAGCGCGCTCGCCACGGGCTCGGCCAGTTCGAGGCCACGCGCAGTAGGCTGGAGGCCTCTCGGCGTGCGCACGAAGAGATCGTCTCCCAGCATGAGCCGCAGGCGAGCGAGAGCCGCGCTGGTGGCGGGCTGCGAGAGCCCGAGGCGCCGCCCTGCCCGCGTGACGTTACGCTCCGCGAAGAGCGCCTCGAACGTCACGAGCAGGTTCAGGTCGAGCGCCGCGAGGTTCTTCGGAGGCTTGATTTTCCCGGGATTCGGCGCGCCCGAGCGCGAGGCGGAGGCCATGAAGGTTCACCGCCATCATGAGGGGCACGGCGACCCATGGCAACGACAGCGTGGTCATCGCGTAGTCGTGAGACTTCGACCAGGGCACGACCACGGTCGCGGCGAGGACCATCACCTGCACGAGGTCGAGCGCGCCCACTCCGTGCACGAACGCGGTCGCGAGACGCGAGCCTTTCGCGCCGAGGCGCGCCGGTACGAGACCCCCGAGCCAGCCCACCGCGAGATCACCGAGCCCGGCCGTGAACGCGAAGGTCGGTGGAGCGTGCCCCACGGCGGCCATCGCGAAGAGGAAGGCCCCGAACATGGCGCGATAGCCGAGCAGCCCCCGCATCGCACCGTCGTCGAGCGCGGCGAAGGCCCGACGGGTGGGTCCGTGTGCGAAGGACCCTCCCACGAAGAGCATCATGGACAACGGCACCCCGGGCAGCGCGAGGTTCGTGAGCACCGCTCGCATCGATTCCACATGGGAAAACACCAGGGAAATGAGCAACGGGAGCGCGGCGAGGCGGGTGGCCGAGGCGACCTTGGAGCGCTCGTCTTCGGCCGCCGCGCGAATCAGGACGCGCCGGGTGGCGACCACGAAGGCGAGCACGGTGACGGCGACCGCGAGGCGGAGCGCGAGCGAGAGCGGATGTTCGTAAGGCGACACGTGAGACTCCTTCGGGGCATGCCCTCGGGAACGTCCGGGGCTCCTCGGAGCCTGAGGCCGTCACGTGTTCGTGAACAATCGAGCGTGTGGATGACGACCATCCAGGAAGCTGCTAACGGGCGGCTCGTGAGCCGTATCCACAAGTCCCTCCCGCCGAAAGGCACTCGCATCGGTATCGCCTACTCGGGCGGTCTCGACACCCGCACCGCCGTCGCTTGGCTCTCGCGCCAAGGGCTCGAGGTGTACGCGTACACCGCGGACCTCGCGCAGCCCGACGAGTCCAATCCGGCCGACATCCCGCCGAACGCGATCGTTCACGGCGCGAAGGCCGCGAAGCTCGTCGATTGCCGCGAAGCCATGGTGAAAGAGGGCCTCGTCGCCATCCAGTGCGGCGCGTTCCACCTCTCGACCGGAGGACGCAAGTACTTCAACACGACGCCCCTCGGCCGCGTGGTCACCACCACGGCCATCGTGCGCGCGATGCGCGAAGACGGCGTCGACGTGTTCGGCGACGGCAGCACGCACAAGGGCAACGACATCCAGCGCTTCTTCCGGTACGGCGCGCTCCTCAACCCGGAGCTCACCATCTACAAGCCCTGGCTCGATCAGGCGTTCGTCGAGGCGTTCGGCGGCCGCACCGAGATGAGCCAGTACCTGGAGACGCTCGGATTGCCCTATAAAATGGGCGTCGAGAAGGCCTACAGCACCGACGCGAACGTGCTCGGCGCCACCCACGAGGCCAAAGACCTCGAGCGCCTCGACCGCGGCGTGCGCATCGTTTCGCCGATCATGGGCGTGCCCTTCTGGCACCCCGAGACGGTCATCGCTCCGGAAGAAGTCGCCGTTCGTTTCGAGCGCGGCGTGCCCGTGGCCTTGAACGGCAAGACCTTCCCGAACGTGCTCGAGCTCTTCCTGGAAGCCAACCGCATCGGCGGCCGCCACGGCCTCGGCATGAGCGACCAGATCGAAAACCGCGTCATCGAAGCGAAGAGCCGCGGCGTGTACGAGGCGCCCGGAATGGCGCTCTTGCACCTCGTGTACGAGCGCATCCTCTCCGCCGTGCACTCGGAGAACACGACCGACCTCTACGCGACGCTCGGGCGCAAGCTCGGTCGCCTGCTGTACGAAGGACGCTGGCTCGATCCCGAGGCCGAGATGCTCAAGACCTCGCTCACGCAGTGGGTCGCCCCGAGCATCACCGGCGAGGTGGTGGTCGAGCTCCGCCGCGGCGAGGACTACAGCCTGATCGACACCCGCGTGCCCAACGCCGCCTACGAGCCCGACAAGCTCTCCATGGAGAAGACCAAGAGCGCCTTCTCTCCCGGAGACCGCATCGGCGCCCTCGAGGTCTCCGGCATCTCCGTGCAAGATGCACGTGACCTGCTGTTGGCCCGTGGTGGCAGCGCGCCGGCCGGCATCGGCATGCGCGCCGACGACCTCGTGAAGTAGCGAAAAATCAGGCTGCTCGCGGCCTTCGAGAGGCGCTCCACACGAACGTGGGGCGCCTTTCTGCGTTCGGGGTCGGCTCGCGGCAGCGATGCGGGCCTGGGCTTTCCGCCGCTCGTACGCCTACACGCCGAGCTGCTTGCGCAGCTTCCGCCACTTGGGAAGGAGCCGCTGTCCCCTTGCGTAGCCGCGTTGCTCCACCAGCGTGAGGTACGCCTTCACACGCGCTTCGTCGAATGTGGGGTTCGCAAGGACCATCGCCCGGATATCGCCTGCATCCCGAGGGCGGGCGGAGGTGGACGCAAGCACCTTCATCGCGAGCAGCGTCTCCACGCATGCGGTCGGCACCGAGCAGTCGGGAAAGACCTCGGTCACTTCCGCGGTGTCGACCGTCTCTCGCTCGATGCCCGACGATGCGAAGATCAGATCGCAAACGACCCCGTTCGGATCGCGGAGCCGGGCCGTGGCAAGACGCTTGGCGAGCTCGTGCTCCACCGTCGCGATGGGCACGTAGCCGCGCCCGCGAAGCTGGAAGAGCAGGTCTTCCGCTTCCTCGTCGCCACTCACCACGACGGCGACGTCGATGTCCCGAGTGAAACGAGCCTCCCCTCGCGCGGAGGCTGCAATTCCGCCCACGAGCGCGAAGGGCGTGCCGCGCTCCTGAAGCTCCCGCCCGAGGGCGGCGAGCGCCGTGGCGAGCTTCATTCCTCGTCCGCTCGCGCGAGCCAGCGCTCGAGGAGCGCCAGTATCTCGGGCTCTTCGAGCGTCGGGTAGCGGCGCCGGAACGCGAGCCTCTGAAGCTCTAGCCCCTCTTCATACATCTCGAGGCACGCGCGCATCTTCTCCGCAGGGGTTGCCGGAGACGCGGAAGCATCGTGAGGGAAGTCCACCGCGTGAGCTTAGCTCTCCCGAACATCCGTCGAAAGGACCCCGCGATGCGTGGCCTTGTCTCGCCGTCACCTGGAGTCGTTCGCCACGACCTCCTGAAATAGCGAGATTCCAAGGTCCTTTCGCCCCGCCTTGACTCGGGCGCTGGGCGAAGTACATCTGTATATCTGGATACGAAGATGAGTCTCTCCCAGATGGTCGGAACGCTCGGGCTCTTGGGCGACGAGAGTCGCCTGCGGCTCTGCGCGCTGCTCGACGGTCGAGAGCTCAGCGTCTCGGACCTCGTGAAGATCACGGGGCTCTCGCAGTCGCGCGTCTCGACCCACCTCGGCAAGCTGCGCGAGGGCGGCTTCGTGAGGGACAGGCGAGATGGACAGCATGCGTTCTACGCGCTCTCCAAAGACGACGTACCCGGCGCCGCCCGCGCCGTGCTGGACGAAGCGAGCGCGAGCGAAGATGCCTTGATTCGTGGGGACCGAGAGCGCCTCACGTTGCTCGAGGCCGAGCGCCGCGGTGGCCTTCCCGAGTCGTTCGCGGGAGAGATGGAGCGCCATTATTCCCCGGGAAGAACCTGGGAATCGCTGTCGGTCGGCCTCGCGGCCCTGCTCGACCTCGGCTCGGTGCTCGACGTGGGCTCGGGCGACGGCGCGGTCGCCTCGTTCCTCGCACCCAGGTGCCGCAAGCTCACCTGCATCGACACGAGCGAGCGAATGATCGACGCGGCCCGCGAGCGGCTCGCGGCTCACGAGAACGTGCTCGTGCGCATCGCCGATGCGCACGCCCTGCCCTTCCGCGAGGCCTCGTTCGACACAGTTCTCGCGTTCCACACGCTCACCTACGCCGAGCATCCGGCGCGCGCCGTGGCCGAGTGCGCGCGTGTCCTCCGGCCCAAGGGGAAGCTCGTCGTGCTCGGCCTGGACCGCCACGAGCACCGCGCGGTCACCGCGCCCTACGGCGAGCGCCACCAAGGTTTTTCCCCGCAAAAGCTGCGTGGATTCTTCACCTCGGCGGGACTATCTACGAAAGTGTCCACTGTCGCGTGTCGCGAGACCAAAAAGCCCCACTTCCGCGTGGTGCTGGCGGTCGCCGAGAAGCCCGTCACCGAATCGAACCCGAAGTCAGGTTGAGCCGAATGTCCCTTCATCCCCTCGCGAAGCTCGTCCAGGAACGCATCGTCATCATCGACGGCGCCATGGGAACCACCATCCGCACGTACGGCATGACCGAAGCCGACATCCGCGGCGAGCGCTTCAAGGACTCCTCGAAGGACCTCCTGAACAACGGAGACCTCTTCTCGCTCACGCAGCCGAAGATGATCTGCGACATCCACGAGCGCTTCTTGCTCGCCGGCGCGGACATCATCGAGACCAACACGTTCGGCGCCACCAGCATCACGCAGAGCGAGTTCTTCGTGGACGACCCGCGCGAGCACGGCGGCCGCAAAGATCCGGCTTTTTACCAGAAGATCATCGACGATCCGTTCCTCGACGGGCTCGCCTGGGAGATCAACGAGACGTCCGCGCGTCAGTGCCGCGAGGTGGCCGAGCGCGTCGCGCAGAAAGACGGACGTCGTCGCTTCGTAGCCGGCGCCATCGGGCCGCTCACGGTCTCGCTCTCCAACTCGCCCGACGCCGAAGACGCGGGCTTCCGTACGGTCACCTTCGATCAGGTGAAGGACTCGTACGTGCGCCAGGTGCGCGCGCTGATCTCCGGCGGCTCGGACGTGCTGCTCGTGGAGACCATCTTCGACTCGCTCAACGCGAAAGCGGCCATCGTGGCCATCGAAGAGGTGTTCGCCAAAGACGGTATTTCGCTCCCCATCATGATCTCGGCCGCGGTCGGCCGCGGTGGTGAGACCATGATCTCCGCGCAGACGGTGGAAGCCTTGTGGAACGCGGTCGCGCACGTGAAGCCGCTCTCGATCGGGCTCAACTGCTCGCTCGGACCCGACCTCATGTTCCCGTTCCTCCAGGAGCTCTCCGAGAAGGCCGACGCCGCCATCTCCTGCTACCCGAACGCCGGATTGCCCAATCCGCTCTCCCCCACCGGCTTCGACCTCGAGCCCGCGGACATGGGCCGATTCCTCGGTGATTTCGCCAAGAACGGCCTCGTGAACATCGCCGGAGGTTGCTGCGGCAATACGCCCGAGCACATCAAAGCCATCGCCGACGCGCTCACGGGCGAGCCCGCGCGTGGCCTCGAAGGACGCGAGCCCAAGGCGGTCACCGTGACCGTGCCCGCGACGCTCGAGACCAAGCCGCTCCGCCTGTCCGGCTCTCTGCCGTTCACGCAGCAGCCCGGCATCTTCATGATGATCGGCGAGCGCACCAACGTGGCCGGCTCTCCCAAGTTCGCCAAGCTCATCAAAGAGGGCAAATACGAAGAGGCCGTGGCCATCGCGCGTCAGCAGGTCGAAAACGGCGCCAACGTGATCGACATCTGCATGGACGAGGGCATGATCGACGGCCCGACCGCCATGTCCCGCTTCTTGGCGCTGCTCGGCAGCGAGCCGGAGGTGGCAAAGGTGCCCTTCATGATCGACTCCTCCAAGTGGGAGGTCATCGTCGCCGGATTGAAGTGCCTGCAAGGCAAAGGCATCGTCAATTCCATTTCGCTGAAAGAAGGCGAAGCGAAGTTCCGCGAGTGCGCGCGCACCATCCTGCAATACGGCGCCGCCGTCGTGGTCATGGCCTTCGACGAGCAGGGGCAGGCCGCCACCTACGAAGACAAGATCCGCATCTGTAAGCGGGCCTACGACATCCTCGTCGCCGAGGGAATTTCCCCGGAAGACATCATCTTCGACCCCAACGTGCTCACCGTGGCGACGGGCATCGAAGAGCACAACAACTACGCGGTCGACTTCATCGAGGCCACGCGCTGGATCAAGACGAACCTGCCCCACGCCAAGGTGAGCGGCGGCATCTCCAACGTGAGCTTCAGCTTCCGTGGAAACAACCACGTCCGCGAGGCGATGCATTCGGCGTTCCTCTACCACGCCATTCGAGCGGGCCTCGACATGGGCATCGTCAATGCCGGCATGCTCGAGGTCTACGAAGAGATCGCCCCCGAGCTGCGCGAGCTCGTGGAAGACGTGCTGCTCAATCGCCGCCCCGACGCCACCGAGCGCCTGGTGGACTTCGGCGAGAAGCTCAAACAAGCCGCCAGTGGGACCACGGCCGCCACCGAGAAGAAGGAAGAAGAGTGGCGCAAGGGCACCGTGGAAGAGCGCCTCTCCCACGCCCTCGTCAAAGGCATCGACACCTTCATCGACACGGACACCGAAGAAGCCCGCGCGAAGCTCGGCAAGCCGCTACTCGTCATCGAAGGACCGCTCATGGACGGCATGAGCGTGGTCGGCGACCTCTTCGGCGCCGGCAAGATGTTCTTGCCCCAAGTGGTGAAATCCGCGCGCGTCATGAAGAAGGCCGTCGCGTACCTGACGCCCTACATGGAAGCCGAAAAGGCCGCCATGGCCGCCGCCGGCCAGGTGGTGAAGACCCAAGGCAAAGTGGTACTCGCCACGGTGAAGGGCGACGTGCACGACATCGGCAAGAACATCGTGGGCGTAGTGCTCGCCTGCAACAACTACGAAGTCATCGACATGGGCGTCATGGTCCCGTGCGAGAAAATCCTGGAGAAAGCCAAAGAGGTCAAAGCCGACCTCATCGGGCTCTCCGGTCTCATCACGCCCTCGCTCGACGAGATGACCCACGTGGCGCGCGAGATGGAGCGTCAGGGCTTCAAGCTGCCGCTGCTCATCGGCGGAGCCACCACGAGCCGCGCGCACACCGCGGTGAAGATCGCGCCTCACTACAGCGAGCCGGTCGTGCACGTGCTCGACGCGAGCCGTGCCGTACCGGTCACGACCAGCCTGCTCAGCGACGAAGGCAAAGCGGCCTTCGTGGCGCAGCACCGCGCCGACTACGAAGACCTGCGCCGCATCCACTCGGCACCCAAGCACAAGCTCACGAGCCTCGAAGTTGCCCGTGGGAACAAGACGCCCATCGTTTGGCGCGCCGAAGACGTGTCCACACCGGAGAAGACCGGCGTGTTCGAGGTGGAGGTGCCGCTCGCCGTGCTTCGCGAGTACGTCGACTGGACGCCGTTTTTCCACACGTGGGAGCTCAAGGGCGTCTACCCGCGCATCTTCGAGCATGCCACCTACGGCGAGCAGGCCAAGAAGGTCTTCGCCGAAGCGAACGAGCTCTTCGACCGCGTGATCGCAGAGAAGGCGCTCACCGCGCGCGGCGTCTACGGGCTCTTCCCTGCCGCTTCGGTGGGCGACGACGTCGAGCTCTACACCGACGCCTCACGCACGGAGGTGCTCACGCGCTTCCACTTCTTGCGTCAGCAGACCGAGAAAGAGCGCGGCAAACCCAACCAGTGCCTCGCCGATTTCGTCGCGCCGAAGGGCTCGGGGTTCGCCGACCACTTGGGTGCGTTCGCGGTGACGAGCGGCATCGGGCTCGATCCGCTGGTGAAGAAGTACAAGGCCGAGCACGACGACTACAACGCCATCATGGTCGAGGCGATCGCCGACCGCCTGGCCGAGGCCTTCGCCGAGTACCTGCATCGAAAGGTGCGCGAAGAGTGGGGCTTCGGAAAGAACGAGGGCCTCACGCCTTCGGAGCTCATCGAGGAGAAATACAGGGGAATTCGCCCGGCTGCGGGCTATCCGGCCTGCCCCGATCACACCGAGAAAGACATCCTCTGGAAGGTCTGCGACGTGGAGAAGAAGACCGGCATGAAGCTCACCGAGTCGTTCGCCATGTGGCCCGGCTCGAGCGTGAGCGGCCTCTACTTCGCGCACCCCGAGGCGAAGTACTTCACCCTCGGCAAGATCGGCGAAGACCAAACGAAGGACTACGCCGAGCGCAAGGGCATGACCATTCACGAAGTGGAACGCTGGCTCGGTCCGAACCTCGGCTACGATCCCGCCAAGCCGTCCTGACGGCAGGAACGGGGCTCGCGAAAGCTGCACGCTCGCGATCGACGAAAATCGACGCGAGCGTTCGAATCCTTTTTCCGACTCGTGGCCTTTGGCCCGCATGAACGTCGGAAAATCGGATCGTCTCGTGCGTCTCGTCTCGGCCATCGCATCGCTCTCGTGCGCGGTGATGGCGCCCTTTCCCCTCGCGGTCCGCGTGGGGGCGATGGCCCTGCCCGGGCTCTACCTCCTGGCTACCGCCGCATTCGGATCGTGCCTCGGCTATCGACTCATGGGACGATCGACTTGCCCCGTGGACGCACACGCGAGCAGCCGCTCATGAGCCCTTCCGTCACCTTCGACGATGCCGCACTGACCGAGCTCGTGAAGCGCCATCACGATCGGGTGTACCGCTACGGCGTGCGTGTCTGCGCGAGTGAAGCCGACGCGGACGACGCAGTCCAAGAAGCGTTCCTCGTCCTGGCGCGAAAGCCCGAGGTGCGCGAGAGCGCATCGCTCGTGGCCTGGCTCTTCACCGTGGTGAAGCGCGCGTGCATGGGACTCTTGCGGCCGTTCGCGAGGCAGAGGCGCCACCTCGGCTCCCGCGTCGACGACGAGCGGCCCCTCCCGGACGAAGGCGCCGATCCCGAGACGTTGCTCGAGCGCTGGCGGTTGGTGACGGCGGTGCACGGTGCGATAGCTTCGCTCGATCCCCCCTTGCGTGACGTGCTCGTGCTGCGCGACCTGGAAGGGCTCTCGGGCGACGAAGCGAGCAAGCTGCTCGGGATCTCCGAAGAGGCCATGAAGAGCCGACTCTTCCGTGCACGAGAGAAGCTTCGTGCACACGTGCGCGACGCGAAAGGAGGCCCGTGATGTTCGCGAGTCGAACGGTCGCCGAGCACCTGGCGCGAGGAGCCTTCGGCCTGGGCGCGTTCGCGGCTGCGATGGTGCTCGCGCCTTCGCATCCATGGGCGCTCGCGCTCTTGCCGCTCGCCTTCGTGGCGTTGCGGGGCTGTCCGATGTGCTGGACCGTGGGGCTTATCGAGACCGTGGCGGCCAAGCTGCGCGGGAAGGACCCAAGCGCGTCCTGCACGGACGGACGCTGCGCCGTCGAAGCGAAGCGATGAACGCGCGCGGCTCCTATACTGCGAGCCCATGAGCGCGGTTTTGGTGCACACCTCACGGGTTTCGCTTCTCGAGGCGTGCGAGGGCTTTCGAAAGCCTCTCGCGAGCCCGGTGCTGCACGAGATCCGAAATCCCTTCACGGGCAGGCTCGTGTCCATGCTCACGTGGGACCCGAAACCGGACGAACCGGTGGTCCTCTCGGTCGAGCCCGAGCCGCCGGGCGCGACGCTCGACGTCTTCGGCTTCGAGCGCGTGGGCGTGGACGCGGCGCTCAGGCTGCTCCTCCCCGAGCGCGCGAGCGAGCTTCTCGAACGGCGAAGGCGTCCGGTGCTGATAGGTCCACTCGAAGGTCCGTTCGTCTGGGAGGTGCCGAAGGAGCTCGTGGAGCGCCTGGCCACGACTCCCGTGCGCGAGCTCGGTCTGCTCGGCTCGCGCTACGCCGACCTCGTGCGCGACGAGCGCCGCAAGAGCGACCCGCTCGCGGACGACGTGCTCGCGGACGACGTCTACGCCGCCACGCTGGAGGCCATCGCCGAGCACGCGCGAGAGGCCGTGGCCGAGCGGCACGAGATGTTCGAGTGGCTATCCTCGCGAGATTGAACGGGTTGTCAGAAAACCACCTGGACGCCCTTGACCCCACACCCAATCCGGGGCAAGCCTCCCGCCATGAAAAGCCTGGTCCGCCTCTCGTCGGTCGTCTTCGTCGCCTTCGCGGCACAAGCCTTCGCGGGCTGTGCGGTGGACTCTTCGGAAGCCGAGAAGGAAGACGTCTCGGCGGAAGACTTGGAGTCCGCGCTCTCCGGCGGGATTCGTGACCTCGGCGAGATCCCCGGCACGGGAGAGACCCGCACGGCCCGCCACGCGGCGCCGCCGAAGTATGCAGGCTACACGTTCTACGCGGACGGCGGCGACGAGGTCGACGCCTGGGTCCGCGCGAGCGGGAGCTCCGATCCGGTCGCGTGGATCCTGGACGCGCGCAACAAGCAGATCGCGTTCAACGACGACGCGCCCGAGGGCGGCACCCTCGCGTCGCATCTCGTGAAGAAGCTCCCCGCGACCCTCGGCAAGAAGGCCAAGCTGCGCGTGGTCTTCCGCGACTATCGCCTCGCGCCCGCCACATACACCGTCTCGGTTCGTGTGAAGCCGGGCATGCTCGCCTGCACGGTCGACGCCGACTGCGCCAAGGTGAGCGTGGGCGGGTGCTGCACGGCTTGGCAATCCACGGCCGTGAACGCGACGCGCGCCGAGGACTACGCCGCGCAGAACCAGTGCAAGCCGCCCTACCCGCCCTGCGCCCCTCCGCCCCGCGATTTGCTCGACGCCGAGGCGACCAAGGTGGCCCGCTGCGAGAAGAATCAGTGCGTACTCGGCGCTCCGCGTGGCTGCACCTACGGCGGCACCACGCACGCGGTGGGCGAGAGCTTCCCCTCGACCGACGGCTGCAACACGTGCTCGTGCGGAAGCGACGGCTCGGTAGGTTGCACGAAGCGCGCATGCGTTCCCAAGTGCGACCCGGCGAACGAGCCCAACAAGCGCTACGTCGGAACGAGCCGTGAGCAGTGCATGCTCGTGCGATTCGCCTGCGAAGCCGGGACCTCCTCGTTCCAAAACGACTGCGGCTGCGGCTGCGAGCAGCCGGCAGACTGCCCCGCGTTCATCAACTGCATGCCCGGGCCCGGAGTCCCGAGCTGTGCCGCAGAGCGTGCACGCTGCCCACTCACCCCCGTCGCGTACTGAATCTCAAGAGAGCGCGATTCCGCGCGTGCGGAACGCGAGATCGTTCGGTTTGACCGTGAGCAGGGCGTCCGACCCGACGCCCTCCACGGCGAAGCTCGCCGTGGCTGCCCCGCGCGCGATGGCATCGTCGAGCGTGGAGCCGTGTGCGAGCGAGGCCATGAAGGCCGCCGCGAACACGTCACCGGCGCCCGTAGGGTCGACCTCCTTCGTGGGATAGGCCGACCACGTGCGCGTGCGTCCGAAGGCCTCGTAGACCACCCCGCCTTCGCGTCCGCGTCGATGCACCACGTAGCGCGTGCGTCCGTGCACGAGCGAAGCGAGCGCTCGCGGCGCGTCTTCCAAGGCGAGCTCGTCGTCGCTCACGAAGAGCACGTCGGCATGCGTGAGTAATGCACGCATCGCGGGGAGCTGGGACTCGTCGATGGGCTCGCAGGGGTCCACCGAGGTGAGGCGTGAGACGTCTCCCAACGCGGAAATCACGGACTCTTGGCGCACGCGCGGCATGGGGGCCACGTGCATGGCCTTGGCCTCGTGGAACGACCTGGGCACCTGTGCGGGCAGCGGCGAGACGTCTTCGTGGGAGGGTCGACCGAGGCGCGGGATCATGCGCCTCGCACCGTTCTCGTAGAGCAGCCACACGCGCACGCCGGGTCCGGGGAGACGGACGAGGCCATCCAAGGAAACCCCTCGACGGACCAGCAGCTCGAGGCTCTCTTCCGGGTAGTCGGTGCCCGTGATGCCGACCAGACCGACCGAGCTCTTCCAGGCGGTCGCGGCGATGGCCGCGTGGAGCAGCGCGCCTCCGGGTCGTCCCATGCGGGTGGTGCCGTCGTCGTGGACGAGGTCGTCGACCAACAGGTTCCCGACCAGTACGAGGTCCGGAGCGCTCACGAGGGAAGGGCCTCGAACGCGCGAACGAGCGCGTCGATGCGCTCGCGATCCACGGGATTTTCCCAGTATCCGTCGCGCTTCACGGACGAGCCGACGATGAAGCCGCTGGCCTTTGCATACTGCACGAGATTCTCGGGCGTGATCCCCGATCCCACGAGCACGGGCAGCTCGCACGCCGCGGCGACCTCGACCACGTCGCCGGGGAGCGCGGGAGAGCCGGTGGCGGTTCCGGTCACGATCACGCCGTCGGCCGAGAAGAACTCGGCCGCGTGTGCGGTCTCCGCGAGCGAGACGTCGGCGGTGATGGCATGCGACGAGTGCTTCTTCTTGATGTCGGCGTAGACGCGCACGTGCTCGGCGCCGATGGCCTTCCGGTAACGAAGCAGCGGCCCCGCGCACGCCTCGAGCAAGCCTTCGTCGGCCACGTGCGCGAAGGCGAACGCCTCCACGCGGACGAACTCGGCCCCCGCGGCGAGCGCCACGGCGAGCGCCTCACGGTTGGCGGCGGCCAGCACCTGGACGCCGAGCGGCAAGGCGACCGCGCGCTTCACTTCACGCGCGACCACGGCCATGCCGGCCACCACCTCGGGCCCGACCTCGCCCTTCAGATAGGGGCGATCGTGCATGTTCTCGAGCAAGAGCGCGCCGAAGCCTGCGTCTCGATACACACGCGCCTCGGTGACCGCGCGCTCCACGATCACGTCGAGCGGGTCTTTGGCGTGCACGGTGCCCGGCATGGCCCCCGCGTGAAGCATGCCGACGAGCACGCGGGGCGCTCCGAAGAGGGACTCGAAATCGGACAAGGCTCGGCTCACGGTCCGACCTTTTACTAGGACCTCTTGGCGGGGCGATGGGAAATGACTCGATCGGTGGCGACCTTGCCGAGCGCGGACGCGAATCGCTTGCGGGTCCTGCTCGTGCGGTGAATAAGGGAAAACCCCATGCGCATCGTCGCGCTCGCCACGCTCTTTCACGAACGCGGGAAGCTCCTCGGGGCGGTGCTCGCCGTCGCGGCCGTGGTGACCTTGGTGCTGCTCCAGTCCGGGCTCTACGCAGGCTTTCGGCGGTCGGCCGCGCAGGTGGTACGCAAGACCGGAGGCGACGTATGGGTGCACGCGAAGGGCACGCGCACCTTCGACGACGCGCAGCCCATCGACCTGGCGCCGAGCTTCGATGCATCCTGCACTGAACGAGTGAGGCGCGTGGTGGTCGACTTCGCCCAGCAAAAGCGCGCGGACGACGTGCCGGTCGGGGTGCAGGTGATCGGCGCGGACGACCTCCCCGGACGCCCCATGCCCTGGTCCACCGAAGAGGGATCGAGCGCCGACGTGCACGACGACCGCGTGGCCGTCGATCGGTTGGACGCGGAAGAGCTCGGGGTCGGCAAGCTGGGCGACGGGCTCACCGTCAATGGCCGGAAGCTCGAAGTGCGCGCGTTCACGCGGGGCGTGCGCCCCTTCACGCTGACCCCGTACGTGTTCACCCGACCGGAAAAAGCCGCGGAAATCCTACGCCTCGCGCCGGGCACGGTCACGTACTACGTGGTCGACACGAAGAGTGCATCTTGCACCGATAAGCTCGTCGCGACGCCTCCTTCGGGCCTCGCGGCGACGCGCGCGCGAGCCTTCGCCGAGGCCACCGAGCGGCGCTGGGTGGAGGACTCGGGCATCGGCACCATGCTACGTGCAGGATGCATCCTTTCGCTCTTCGTGGGGACGCTGGTGCTCGCGCAGACGCTCCACGCGCTGGTGACCGGACACCGCAAAGAGCTCGCCACGTTGAAGGCGCTGGGGGCGACCACGACCGAGCTCGTCTCGTTCGTGGCGTGGCAGGCCGCGGTGCTGGCCACCGGCGGGGGTCTCTTGGGAACCGCGGTGGCGCTCGCGGTCGCGCACGGGCTCGCCGGCTCCGGCATCGCGGTGGTGCTCGACGCGACCACGCTCGCCACCGGGCTCGGCGGCGCGCTCCTCGTGACGGCGCTCGCTTCGGCGTTCGCGGCGCGACCCGTGCTCGCGCTCGATCCCACCGAGGTGCTCGCTTGAGCATCGAAGCGCGAGGGCTCTCGTACCGCTACCCGGGAGGGCGCCCGGTGTTCACCGACACGAGCCTGGTCGTGGCCGAGGGTGAGCTCGCCGCGTTGGTCGGCCCTTCGGGCTCGGGCAAGACCACGCTGCTGTCGGTGCTGGCGGCGCTCGTGGCCTCGCAAGAGGGAGAGCTCACCGTGGCCGGCGAGCGCCTCGATCGCCTCGACGATGCGTCACGCGCGCGCTTTCGGCGAAAGAACGTAGGCTTCGTGTTCCAGGGCTACCACTTGATCGGCGCGCTCGACGCCCTCGCCAACGTGGTGGAACCGCTCGTCATGCGAGGAGTGCCACGCGCCGAAGCGCGCGCCACGGCCACGCGCACCTTGGAGGCCCTGGGCCTCGCAGAGCTCGCGCCGAGGTTGCCTCGGGAGCTCTCGGGCGGCGAAAAACAGCGCGTGGCCATCGCGCGCGCGATCGCGGGAAAACCGAAGATCGTCTTCGCGGACGAGCCGACGGCGGCGCTCGATTTGGCCACGGCGAAGGCGGTGGTCGAGCTCTTGCGTGGCTACGCGCACGAGGGCGGCACGGTGCTCTTGGTCACGCACGATACGCGACTGTCGTCCGCCTTCGATCGCACGTACGCGATGGACGACGGGCGCGTGACCGCGAAGACCAGCTCGCCCATTTAGTTGCACAACACACGCGTTTCGCCGCGCGACTCGCGTCTCAGAACAGGCCCAGGCTGAAGCTGAACGCGAACGGATCTTCGTAGGCGCGCTTGCGGGTCACGTTGTACCCGAAGTCGAGCGCGATGGGCGCGACCGGGGTCTTCACACGGAGGCCCGAGCCCACGTCGGCGCGAATGGGAAATTCGCCCGTCTCGAAGGGGTAGCGCGGGGATCGCCACATGTTGCCGAGATCGGCGAAGGCAACGGTCTCCACGAGATCGCTCCCGAACGGAATACGAAACTCGAAGCGCTGAACGGCCATGAGGTCGCCACCGCGCACCGGCTGGGTCTGGATGGTGAAGCGTCCGGCGTCGGTGCGGCCTTCGTCGCGGATGAGCGCATCGAGGTCGTCTTGCGGAATGAACTGCTGCACGTACCAGCCGCGCATGTCTTGGCCGCCCAAGAAGAAGAGGCGGTCGGGGTAGGTGGTCGAAGTGGACGTGAGCTGCTGGATGACGCCCACGCTGGTGGACGAGGCGAACCGGATCTTGAAGGGCAGCTTGAAGTAAAAATTGAAGCGGTTGAAGTACTTGATGAAATGGCTCTCCTTCGTGCCGAGCCCTGCGTCGGACCCGAGCGGGAGAGCGTCGACGTGCTCGACCGACGAGGTGAGCAAGATGCCGCGGGTGGCGTCGAGCGGATTGTCACGCAGGTCCCATGTGAAGTTGCCGCGCTGAGCGATGACCACGGTCTCGCCTTCGGGCAAGTTCAAGATGCGCGCTTGAGCGAGCAGCTGATCTTGCGTGAGCGTGGAGAGGTAGTCCTTGAGGTTGCTCGCCGCGAGCACGCGTAGGTTGTTGAACTCCACCGCCTGACCGAACTGCAGCGTGATCTCGCGGCGGGGGCGGATGGTGATGCTCGGCGTGCCGGCGATCTTGGTGAGGTAGTAGTCGCGCCGCAGGTCGTGCGTGCCGACCGCGTCGATTCCGAAGCCGACGAGAGGCCCGAGGCCGATCTCGGGGAACTGGATGCCGACGGTGGCACGACTCCCGAGACGAGCCTCGAACGGGAGATTTTCGTAGTTTTGGCGTGCCGTACTGTCGAGCACGAAGGCGGTGGGGAGATAAGAGAGCTGGAGGAGCGCCGTAAAGCCGATGGCCCGACCGAAGAGGTTCGTGTGCCCGTACTGGAGCGACACGCGCGCGCCTTCGCCCGTGGAAATACCAGGCGCCACCTCGATCGAGTGCCGTGGACGCTCGACCACCGTGACGATGACGTTCTTGTTCTTCTGGGGAACGTTCGGATCCTCCAGGGTGACGGCGACGCTGGAGAAGACGTTGAGCGTGGCGATGCGCTCTTCGGTCTTGCGAACCTCGTCCGATCCGTAAGGCTTTCCGATCTCGAGCGCGATGCGCTTCTCGATGGTCTGAGTGTGCGTGTAGACGTTGCCGCGGATCTTGATCGACCGCACGAAGACCTGCTCTTGTTCGTTCACGCGGAAACGCACGTGGGCGTTCGAGCGGTCTTGGGAGAGATCGATCGAGGTGGCGACCTCCGCGTAGGCGTAGCCCTTGCGCTGGTAGAGATCGACCACGCGGCGCCTCGCCTCGTCGATCTTGGCCGAGCTCACCGGCTGTCCCATCTCGAGGTCGGCCTCGCGGGCGAGCTCTTTGGTCGTGAACGCTTTCACGCCGGAGAAAGATGCATCATACATCTTACTCTGAGGACCCAGCCGAATGGGAATGCGCGGCACGACCCAAGACGCACACTCGATGCCCTTGGCCGGATCGGGCACGCACGTCGCGCGGAGGTCCGCGGAGGGCAGCGGCAGCGGAACGCCCTGCGGATCGAGATTGCAGACTTGAGGATCCTGGGGAATGGCGACCGGCTCGCACATGCCGGGGAGCGACCCCTTCTTGCAGAAGGGACGAATCAGCTGGAGCGGTCCGACCTCGGCCGAGAGGAAGCCCTCCGAGCGATAGAGCTCCTGCACGTGTTTCATCGCGCGCTCGTACGTCTCCGGGAAGTACGTCGAGTTGGGCGAGAGGTCCGTGGGCGTGACGCGCGTGCCGTGGCGATTCGGCCCGAGCACGGCATCGACGCCGCTGGGCCGAGGAGACTGGAGGAAGTCCTGTCCGGGCAGCTCTTCGTCGAGGTAGCTGTCCATCTCGTCGCCGATGCCGCTCACGGTGGAGGGCGCATCGACCGTGTTTTTCAGGTCTTCCACGACGAGGCACGGATACTCGCGATGGTGGACCGCCACGCGACCGTGCTCGTGGATCTTGAAGACCATGAACACGAGCGGATCTTCGAGCTTGCCGCGGGTCTCCATGGCCACCTCGACGTCGAGGTAGCCGCGCTTCTTGTAGAACTCGGCGACCTTCTGCACGAGATGGCCCTGCGAGAGATCCGGATCGGTACCGAGCGCGAGCGCGCCGCCGAGGGCGGTCGAGTCGTAGTGATCGTTGCCCTCGAAGCGCGGTTCGAAGCGCGGCCCCGGGTCCATACGAACGCGTAGGATTACCTCACTGCCGACCGCGACCAGATCGGTGGTCACCACGGCGCGGTGGTAGCCGGATTGGCGAAGCTTCTGCTCGAGCTGAGAGCTCGCGGTGGCGATGACCGCCTCGTCCGCGCGTGTGCCTTGGGCCACACCGAAGTCTTCGGTGAAGCGACGGAAGTCGTCCGCCGCCCCACGCGAGTAAAAGAAGATCTTCTTGTCGACGTTGCGGGGCGGGCCGGCCACCACGTCGAGCTCGACCACCACGTGCTCGCGGTCTTCGCCCGGGGTCGTCCCCAACGTCACGCGAGACGCTGGAAATCCGCGCCTCGCGAAGAGCGCGACGATCTTCGACTTGAGTCTCGGGATGTCCCGGGCGACCAGCTCCGAGCCCTCCGCGAGGTCGGCTTCTCGGGACACCTCCTCGCGGGTGAACGGGGCCTCGTGCAGGGTCACGTGCACCGACTCGACGATTTTGCGTGGCGAGAGGCGGATCGTGAGACGCGCGCCGCCTTGTCCGTCGTCCGACGCGACCGCGATACCGTCCGCGAAGCGCCCGCTCGACATGGCCTCGTCGAGGTACTTTCGCGCCGTGGCGGGGCTGAGCTTCTCTCCGCGTGCAGGCGGCCCTAGCTTGGGCGAAGCGACATCGGGCCAGAGAGCATCCTCGACCACCGCGCCGACCTGGACCAGCGCGTGCCCCTCGAGCGCGAGCACGGTGGCATCGGCTTCTTCGATGGAGGGGGCGAGCGGCGCGGGGGTGGCGGTCGGCGCGGGAGGAATGGGCACCACCGAGTCGGCGTGCACGGCACGCGAGACGACGAGGCCGAGCACCACGACGACGACCAGCGAAGCGAGCTTCCACGCAGCCCACGAGGAGCCCGGCCGCGGGGGCGGAACGGGTCGTCGGACGACGCGGAGAGGACGGCTCATCGCGTCGCGTACCGTAGCGGATCCGCGACGAAATTGGGGATCGGCGCGACCTCGACGCTCTTCCAAAGCAGCCTTCGTCAGTCGAACTGGAGTCGGAAGCGGAAATCGATACCGATGTTGGGGAACGAGCCGGAGGCCGTGTTGTTCACGTTGTCCGCCGTGCCTTGCACGCTGGTGGTGCGGGAGAGCCGCCACTCGACGTTTCCGCGCAGCTGATCGTCCGTAAAGCTCTTGGTGACCGAAGCGCGTACGTCGTCGGTGAGCCTTCTCCCGACGGTGATCTGCGGCTCGGTACGGCCGGTGCGCGGCGAGTACGCGCTCCCGAAGCGGAAGTCGTCGATGACCGTGATGGCCTGCTTCACGGCACTGCCCGCTCCGCTCACGTTGGCGATGGCCTGGCCGAAGGCGGTGCCGATGTCGCCGATGCGCGCCTGATCGAGCTCGGCGCGTGTCAGACCGACCGTGAGCAGGAGGAAGATGTCCTCGCGGGAGAGGGCCGGATCGGCGGTCATGTCGAGACGGAGGTCTTCGCCGTCGCCGTAGGCGTGCAGATTGATGCGCCACGAGGTGCCGCTGCGTCCGGTGACCGATTGGGACGAGAGCGCGGTTCCACTGGAAAAACGCCGGTAGTCGGTGGTGGCGACCACGTCGACGTAGGGGGCGATCTTGGAGGCGTCGTCGAACTTGATGACCGCTTGCTGGACGTCGAAGTCGTTGGCCAGGAGGTGCACGCGTCCGCCCGCGAGCGCGCGCACTTCTCCACGCAGGCCAACGCGCTGATCGGTGCCGCTCACGGCGAGCCCTTGCGGCCCGATGGCGAGCTGGGTCTCGATGAGGTTGTTGCGGATGCGTAGCGGCGCCTTCGAGCGGACCACGAGATCGGGCCCGAGCACCACCGAGTCGAGGGACGGATCGTACCCCTTCACCACGGTGCGTTTCGCGCCGCCGCGGAGCGCGTCGTTGACGTCGAGCGCGATGGGGCGCGTGTAGTCGAAGGAGGTGAGCGAGACCTCACCCGAGACGTGCGGGAGCTTCGCCTGCCCGATGCCAGTCGCCAGGAAATTGTAGGTTACACGCAGATCGGTGTCAAAGGTGGCGGTGACGCCGTCCTGAGGTTTCAGCTGGAGGCCCCGCGAGACCACGCGCGCCTCCATGGAACCGACCTGATTTCCGCGCAAAGGAGCCCTGCCCGTGAGCAGCACCTCTCCGCCGGCGAACCCGGCTTTGGCGCGCGTCACGCGGACCTCTTCGTCGTCGGCGAGGATGTCCACGTCGACGTCCGAGATCACGCTGGGCAGCCCTGCGACCGCGAACTCCCCACCGCGGACTTTCACCTCGCCTTCCACGTCCGGTTGGAGCGCGCGCCCGGTGACCCGCACCGCTCCGCTGAGCTTACCGCTCGCCCGGGTGAGGTTCGGAACGATCCCGGTGAGGATGCCGAGATCGATGGGCTCGAGCTCGGCGCGCAGGTCGAGCTTCGGGTCTTTGCTGGAGATGCGCGCGAGATCGCCCTTCAACGTGAAGCGCCCTTTGAAGCCGTTGGACGACGCGATGTCGAAGCCGAGCGGAGGCAGGGCGATGGCGTCTTCTTCGTAGACGATCTGCACCGGCGTGGGAAACCACGAGACCTTTTGACCGCCTCGGAAGAACGAGAGCGACTTGGGGGCGAAGGATACTTTGGCGTTCGCCAAGTCCTCGAAGCGAAGCCGCTCGATCTCCATGTCGGCCGAGAGCTCGCCTCCGGTGGTCTCGAGCGGATCGATCGCGTCGACCTCTTCGGCGGTCTTGGGCGAGTAGGAAGCCATGCCCATGACGAGGCCGAGATCGACCTTACGGAAGAGGATCTTTCCCGAGAAATTCTGCGATTTCTCTCGAGAAATCGTGACATTTTCGAGCTGAATCTGCCGGTCGAAGAGGTCTCCACCCAAGACGAAATCGCCCGCAGACGAGGTGTCGGCGAGCCAGGCCTCGGGATCGAACGGAGGTCCGATGGTGCCTCCGCACTTCGTGTGGCCCTTCACCACGGCAGGCTTCTCGGGCGCGGGCAGCATCTCGAAGTGCACGTGCGAGGCGCCTAGCTTCTTTCCGCGGAAACGCACCGGCGTGACCTCGGCGTCTCCGTTCACGTAGAGCGAGCTCGCTTTGCCACCGACGCGCGCGACCACCGAGACGGCGCCGTCGATGCCGGGGGTAGCCGTGCCGAGCGCGTCCACGCGGGACAACGGGAGCCCGTCGAGGGCGATGTTGCCGCGGATGTCTCCGCCGCGCGAGAGCTGCAGGGAACCGAGCACCGTGCCGACCGGTGGTTTGCCCTCCCGATGCAGCTTGTGCAGCGTGACCGCGCGCACGAACAGATCCGCGCCGTCGATGCCCGCTTGCGGGTCGTACCAGCGGTACTCGAAGTCGACGTGGCCGTCGTCGAAGCGCTCACCGAAGAGCGCCACGTCGCGCACGTCCGCTTTGGCGGCGATGGAGATGAAGCCTCCTCCACAGCGATCTTCGGGCCCACCGAGCGCCACGTGCACGTGCGTGGTCGCGGCGATTTTCGCGTCGATGGGCGCGAAACGAGGGTCTTTCTCGAGGTTGAAGATGGACAGCAGGCCGACCTCGGTGTGGGCTTCGTTGTCGAGACGCTCCTTCAGGCGGAAGTCTTCCGAGGTGATGGCCGCGTCCATCCGCATCGACGCCGGACCACCGAAGTCGAGACGCCCAGTGGGCATCTGGTAGTGGCTCTTGCCTTTGGTGCCCGTGACGTTGCTGAGGTCGAGCGCCATCCCGCGTAGCTCGGCGTGACCGGAGTCGATGTCTCCGAGCTTGAGGCCGCTGAGCTCGAACCCCGTGATCTTCTTCACGTCGCCGTCGAGCTTGGGGTCGCCCTGCGTGTTGAAGACGTCGACCTTCACCTCGGCGAAGCCCTTCATCCTCACGTTGCCGATCGGGGAGATTTCCTCGAGATCGACGCGTGCGTTGGGGATGTCGACGCGCAGGCCACCGGCGTAGCCGATGAAGACGAGGCGCCCGTCGACCACGCTGCTTCCGGTGACGAGCCGAGGGTTCACGAAGCTCACACCGTCCGGGCGCACCGCGAGATGCGACTGGATCTGCGCTTCTTTGAGGCCGACCGCGCGCACACGCGACGGGTTGTCCACTGCCGAGTCGAAGGCCTCGAACTCGCCCGTACGGGCGACGAAATCACCGTCGAGCTTGAGCGGAACGAACGACCCGCCGAAGTGCGGCACGTGCGCCTCGGCGATGTCCCATTTCACGTGGGCGTGCTGCGAGACGCCGAGCTCGGCCATGAGCTTCACGAAGTCGACGCTCTTCACGTCCACCGTGGCCGAGAGGGCGTCTTCGCTCGCGGGCTCGAGCGGTCGCACCTTCAGGTTGGTGGCGACCACGTCGCCGTCGGCCATGCGGATCGCGATCTTGGGGCTCTCGAGGATCTGCGAGCCGGGCCGCCGCGGGTCGGTGTCCTTGCGCAGCACCAGATCGCCCTGGATTTCCTGGGCGATCGTGAAGTGATCGACGCGCACGCCGTGCCCCTCGATCGAGCCTTTGAAGTCGGGGAGCTCGTCGACCGACGAGAACGTGAGCTGACCGTCGACCTTGATCCAGCCGTCGGTGTCGGGAGCTCCCGGCGCACGCGAGGCGAGCGCGATGGGCGCACGCACCATCACCCGACCGTCGATGCGCGGCATGGACTTGCCGGGTCCGGGCAAAAGCACGGTGACCTGGTGCAGCGCCACGGCGACGCGACGTTTGTCGTCGGTGGGGAGCGAGCAGCCCGTGAAGGTGTCGCCGGCGGGATCGAGGTCGGCTCCGCCGTGGGTCGTGAAGCGCCTGACCGTGATCTTGTCCTTCTCGATGCGGACGCGCGCATCCAGATCGCAGAGCATGTCGTCTTCGGCGTCGACGTCGGCGCGTCGTTTCTGGTCGCCCGCGTCGAGCACGCGCAGCCAGCGCGACTTGACGACGCCGACCCGCAGCGCGATCTCGAGCTCGGACGCGGACACGGCGTCGACCTCTTCCGCGGTGAGATCGGCGTCGAGATCCTCCAGCGTGAAATGGAACCCGTCCATGACGAGGTCGACCTGCGCGTCGCTCACGCTCACCACGTTGAACGGTGCGCGGAAGGGCTTTTTTTCCTTCGATTCCGGCAAGACCACGTTCAAATTGCCGAGCTTACCGTCGACGAGCACCACGCGTGCCTTGGGGGACTCGACCTCGATCTGGTCGATGTCGAGCTTGCCGGCCATGAGGGCGAAGAGCCTCGGCCTGGCCACCGCGCGGGCCGCTTCCAGAAAGGGCCCTCCCCCGTCGGTCGACTCGACGCGTACGTTCCGCACCTCGACCGCGAGTGGCAAGAGCGAGAGGCCCACTTCGTAGCGGGCAGTGATGCCCTGCTCCTTGACGATCTTCGAGGTCTCGCGTGCGATGAAGTCACGCACGAAGGCCATACGCACGAGCACCGCGAGCCCGAGCGGTACGAGCCCGACGAGTGCGAGCAGCGAGCATACGAAGATGGCAAGACCCCGCCCCCACGCCACGCGCTTCTTCTTGCGCCGCGCGGGGAGAATCGTGCCGGAGGAGGTTCGCATCGAGAGGGGGCGCGAGAGGCCTCTCGCAGGGGACGAAGTTAGCCGAAACCGCGCATTTTTCCCAAGATTCCGTGGCTACCGGAGCATGCCTCGGGTTATGCCCGCAGGCGCATGCGTCGAAAAAGCGAAGGTGTGGCCAATGCCGACGAGCTCGTCCCGGAGCTCGTGCGCCGCGTGGAACGTCACGACCCGGAGAAGGTGATCGCGCTGCTCGAGCCGTTCGTGCGTGAAGCCCGCAGAAATCGCATCCTCGACGTGCTCTCGCAGCGCCTCGAGAGCGTGGCTGTGCTCTTCGACTCCCCTTACGACCCGCACAACGGGGCGGCGGTCCTCCGCTCGTGCGAGGCCTTCGGAGTGCAAGCGCTCCACGTGATCGAGAGCGACAAGCCCTTCTTGGCGGCCACGAGCGTGGCGCGCGGCGCGGAGAAGTGGGTCGACATCGTGCGGCACTCGAGCGTCGCGGACGCGGTCGCGATCGCGAAGGCGCGGGGCTTCGAATTGGTCGGGACGCACCCCGAGGGGGAGCTCGGCCCCGAGGCACTCGCCGAGATCCCTCGGCTGGCGCTCGTGCTCGGGAGCGAGAGAGAGGGCATCGCGAAGGAGCTCGCGGCATCGTGCACGAAGCGCGTGCGGGTCCCCATGCGCGGCTTCGTCGAGAGCCTCAACGTGAGCGTGACCGCGGCCATCTTGCTGTCGGCGGCGACACGCGACCGCAAAGGAGACCTCTCGCCGAGCGAGCTGCGCCGACTCTACGCGCGGGGCCTGTATTTCTCGGTCGATCGGCCTCGTGAGCTGCTCGGCGATCCAGTGTAGTCTTCACGCATGTCGAAGCCCACCGTGCGCGTCGTGCTCTTCAAAGACGGACCTTTGCAGGTGAAAGACCCCGTGGTCCTCTTCGACGGCGACACGCAGACGGAGATCGTGCCCGACAAGTTTCCGATTTACTTGTGCCGCTGCGGCCACAGCAAACGGAAGCCCTTCTGCGACGGCGCACACAACGGCGCCAAGTTCGACGGCACGTGCAAGAAGGGCGTCACCGGCTGAGCGTCACGCCGACTGCGCGAGGTTCTCGAAGTCGTTGGCCGCGCGCTCGAGCTCGATGAGCGTGTCGCCGATGTGCTCGATCGCGCCGGTTTTCGCCGCACGATCGAGGCTCGTCGCCAGCGTACGAATGGTATTCGCCGAAACGTTGGCAGCCAGTCCCTTCAGAGCGTGTGCGGCCACGGCGACCTTGTCGAGCCGTCCCGCGGCGGCTTCGGCTTTCAGCGTCGCGAGCGACTTCCCGAGCGACTCCCGGAACATGGTCACGAGCGTGCCCATGAACTCTTCGTCACCGTCGACGCGCGACAAAAGCTCCGCGCGGTTGAAGATTTCGTGGGGAGGCTGGGCGGGAAGTCGCGCCGGCAGAGGTGTCGCGGAGACCATGGGTGCCTCGGGTCGTCGGTCGAGACCGGCCGCCACCTGGCGGACCGCCGCCGAGAGCTCTTCGAGACGAACCGGCTTGGCCAGATAGGCATCCATGCCGGCCGCCAGGCAAATCTCGATGTCTTCGCGCATGGCGTTGGCGGTGAGCGCGCAAATGTGGACGCGCGTGCCCGTGCCCTCTTCGCGCTTGCGGATCTGTCGGGTGGCCTCGAGGCCGTCCATGACCGGCATTTGCACGTCCATGAAGATGGCGTCGAATTTCCCGGGAGCCCATTTTTCCAGGGCTTCGAGGCCGTTGGCCGCGGTCGTCACGAAGTGTGCGCCGGTCTTCGAGACGATCTTCTCCGCGACCAAGAGATTGATCGGGAGGTCGTCCACGACGAGAATTCGCAGAGGTGGCAGCGCGCGCTCCGGGGTCGGCGTGGTCCGACGGAGCGAGGCTTCTTGGGCGGGAGTCGGGATCGAGAGCGGCAGCGACACCACGAAGGTGCTGCCCTCGCGCTCACGGCTGTCGAGCGAGAGCGAGCCTCCCATGAGCTCTACCAATCGTTTGCTGATGGTGAGACCCAGGCCCGTGCCGCCGTAGACCCGCGTCGTCGAGGTGTCGGCCTGGGTGAAGGTGTCGAAGATGCGCTGCTGGGCTTGTTCGGGGATGCCGATGCCCGTGTCGCGCACGGAGAAGCACAACACCACGTCCGACGAGCGCCTCGCCTCGACCGAGCAAGTGAGCGTGACCGAACCTTCGGTGGTGAACTTCACCGCATTGCTCAGCAGATTGTTGAGCACTTGGCAGATGCGTACGGGGTCGCCCACGACCGCCCACGGAACCTCGTCCGTGACGGAGAGATCGAGCCGTAGTCCCTTCTCTTTGGCTTTGGCGCGGAAGGGTTGGACGGCGCTGTTCAAGTAGCTGTCCAGAACGAAGGGCACCTCTTCGATGACCACCTTGCCCGCTTCCATTTTGGAAAAATCGAGCACATCGTCGAGGATGGTGAGCAGGCTGTCCGCCGAGAGACGCAGCGCCTCCATGTATTGGCGTTGGGTCTTGTCGAGCGACATGTCCATCATGAGCCCGGCGAGCCCCAAGATGGCGTTCATCGGAGTGCGAATCTCGTGGCTCATGTTGGCCAAAAATTCGCTCTTGGCTTTGGCGGCTTTCTCCGCCTGGGCACGCGCGGCCTCGAGCTCGCGAGTGCGGCAGCGGACCTTCTCCTCCAGGCGGAACATGTGCTCGCGCAGCATCTCGTAGAGGGTGGAGTTCTCCATCGCGTACGCCGTGCTCGTGAGCACGATGCCGAGCGCGGCGAGATTGGAGACCGAGGCCTCGCCCTGTTCGCCGTCGAGGATTCCCACGAACATTCCGCGGATTCGAGATTGCGTCACCAGGGCGTGGAGCACGATGGAGCACCCGCTGGACGCGCTCGTGCAGATCACCGCGTGGTTCTGCTTGAGCGCCCACGCGAAAGACCCGGTCGTGATCTGGTGATCGACCTCCCGCTGGAAGATCGGCGCCGCGACCTCGGGTTCGCACACGACCTGGGAAAAGTCGCCGTCGTCTTCGACGCCGAACAAGGCCATGGCCTTGAAGGGAATCAGTCGACGAATCTGCGCGAACATGGCTCGGCCGACCGAGCTCGGCTCCTGCTTACGATAGCTGTCGGATTGGAACACCGTACACGCCGTGATCACGTCGAGCACGGTCACGTAGTTGACGTTCGTCTCTTCGAGAAACTCCAGCCTCCCTTGGCTGGAGACGGGCGTCTTGCCCCGCAGGTCTTCAGTTGGCATTGGAGGCCCCGAATAGCGACTTCACGGTCTCGTCGAACGTCGCGTCGATACGTTGTACGACGTCACGCATCACGTACGGAGGCAATCCGAGCTGATTCCACGCCGAGGCGTCGAGTGCGGGCACTGCTGCATCCCCCGATTTGCCGAGCTCCATGGCGTGCACGATTACGTCGGCGAGGTGCAGAACGGACGACTCGCGCGGATATTGATTGGCACGAGTGGGTCTGTGATGCATGGCGACCGGCTCGGCGATGCGCGAGGGAATCTTCCACGCTTTGAGGAGCTCTCCGCTCACCTCCGAGTGGTCGAAGCCGAGACGCTCACGCTCGATCTGATGGAGAGAACGACCGGTCTCCCGGCATTCGATGAGCATCGTCCGGAACAAATCCGGCACGCGCACGAGCATGGTGAGGCGCCCGATATCGTGCAGAATCCCCATCACGAAGAAGCGCTCGAGGTTCGCCTCGCGTTGGTTCGTCGCCAGCACGCGCGCAGCGATTCCGGTGGCGATCGAGTGTCGCCAGAACTGTTGCATGTCGACGAGCGACGCTGGAATTCCCTTGAATACGTCCATCACGGAGATGGCGAGGGCGAGATCGCGAACCTGTTGGACGCCGATGACGGTGATGGCCTGGGTGATCGACTCGATCTTGGAGAGGCAGGCGAAGAGCGGACTGTTGGCGAGCTTCAAGATGCGCCCGGTGAGCCCCGGATCTTCGCTGATGAGCTTGGCGATGTTGGCGATCGAGCTTCGCGGGTGGTTGATGGTCTCGTCGAGGCGCGAATAGAAAAGGGGCAGCGAGTGCACCTGGCTCACGCCACGGATGAGGGCCTCGACACTCTCGGGAGGGTTAGCCATTTTTCGCCTTCCTCTCCACGCAAACGCGGAAGAGCTCCGCCACCGCGGCGTTCACGAGGTCGTTGTGGACGAAGAGAGGACGGAGGTACGCCTCGGCAGCCGCGATTCGGGCGGGGTCTAGGCAGACCGAGCTCGCGTGCTCCGGCGGGCGGTCGCTGTCCCCGATCACCTCGACCTCCAAGATCCCCCAGGTGCGAAGGATGCGAACGTGCTTTTCCGAAAGCGTGACCCCTTCGGGCAACAGCACGCGACCGGTGACGTCGCACACCTGTTTCCCGAGGACCATTCCCGCAGTCAAGTTGTCGAGGTGGATCGCTGACATGCACGTGCCCTTCGGAGCGAGGCTCGATGTGCGGGTCGGCCCGAGCCCCTCCGCACGAAGACGTCCATGACGCCCTCACGTGAAGTAACGGCCCGAAGATCCGGAGCATCAGCGCTCCCTCGAACTATTGTCGTGCGAGCAAGGGCTCTGGGCCCTTGGCCAGAAAACCCCGTAATTTCGTCAGGGTGCAAGCACGTGCGGCTCGGACGGTACGGTCCGTCCGTGCAGGGAAATGACCGGTACGCCGTCGTGGGTCAGCACGTAGACCGGCGCCACGTGGCCGTAGTCGCTCCAGATGTTGTAGTCGACCTCGGCCATGTGAAGCTCGTGGTGGACGATCGCGAAGTCCGACTCGGAAGGCGAACCGACCCCACGAATGTCCGGGCGAACGCGCTTCTCGTCCACCATGCGAATCCAGGAGTCCCACGCGGTATCGTTGAGGAAGAGCGAGGAGTGCGGCGGAGCGTGCGCAGTCAGCCACGGATCGAGGCTCTGGGTGGTGAAGCCCCAGAATTGACGGTTCAGGCCGAGGTCGGCCGCCCCCGGAGCTCCGCCCACGACGGGCACGTACGAGGTGAGGCCGAACGGATGCGAGTGCTGGGTGTAGACGATGGGCCCCACGAGCACGCAGGCCGCGAGCACCACGGGGAGCGCGCGCTTCTTGAGCGCATCGAGCTTGCCCTCGAGGGCGCGCTCGGCATGCGCACACACCAGATCGAAGCCGCGCCCTGCGAAGATCATGAGGAAGGGATAGGCCGTGATCCAATGCTTGGTGCCGCCGAAGATCGGCGTACGCGGCAGCAAGAAGACCGCGAGCGGGACCACGGTCGACAAAAGTAGGAGCAAGGTGGTCTGGGAACGATCCGCGACCACGGGCACGAGCGACTTGCGCTCGGTCGCGAAGGCCGGCGCCGTTTTCTCGAGCCATCCGAAGAATCCCCCGACGGCCCGACGAAGGTCCGCGATCCCGCGCTCGACGATACCGACGGCCGACAAGAGCAGCGTCACCGTCGGCACGGTGGCGAGGATCATGAAGGGCATGTACGCCTTGGGCGAAGGCGGACTGAAGTAGTTCTTCCCGAAAAACTCCATATTGTAATATTCGTGGTTCATATGGAACGCGAAGTACTCCTGCCAACGCGGGAGGGTGTCGTTCCACATCCACGGCCATAGCCCCACGAAGACCAGCGGCCCGAGGGTCGCCATAGCAATCAAGGCAGCCGGAACGGGCAATTTCCCCGACTTCAGCTGATTCTTGAGGTCGTCTTGCACCATCATCGCGTGGGGCAAGAACACGCCGGGGAGCATCCAAGCATTGTGCTTGGTCTCGAGCGTGAGGCCGTACATCACGCCGGCGAAGATCGCCCACCCGAGACCGCCGTCACGCTGCGACCTCCAATAGACGTAAATGCACGCCGTCCACATGGCCATGATGGGCACGTCGAAGCAGGCAATGTGCGCGTGATAGAAGACATTGGGCATCAGGCCGAGCAGCGCGGCGCCGATTGCCCCCGCGCGGCGCGAGTAGACCTGCGCACCGAAGAGGTACGTCACGTAGATGGCGAGCCCCATCATCAGCATGCCTGGCAATCGGAAGGCCGTGCTCGCGTCGGAGAAGAGCTTCCACTTCTCGTGGAAGAACATCCACGAGAGCGCGAAGAGGCTCTTCATGAGCGAGGGGTGCTCGTGGTTGGCCGACCATACCGAGTCGATGAACGGGCGCTTCATGGCGTCGCCGGGGCGAGCGAACAGCACCTTGAACCACGAGGCGTAGCGGCCCGCGGCATTGAAATAGAAGCCCTCGTCACGCGAGAAGCCGAGGCTACGCGCGGTGGCGAGCAGCCACGTGACGTAGACGGCCGCGAGCCCGAGACCGACAAGGTGATCTTTGCCCTCGAGGTCACCGGGCTTCTCGGGCGCCTGGGTCTTCTTTGCCTTTTCGGGCCTCTTCTCGGCGGGTGCCGGGGCTTCCGGCGTCTCGGAGAGGTTCGAGGCGGGCTCGGCTTCTTCGGATTGCGCGGCGCTCATCGGGTATCGGCCTCGAAGCAATATGGGCGCCGGGTGGCGTTGGCAGCGGTGATTTCGACGACGAGATCGGAGACCTTGCCCTCGAGCTCCGGAGTGGAGAACTCGAAGCCGGCCCATCCCATGCCGTCCTTGTGCTCGGCGCGGCCGACGATGCCTGCCGCGGTGCGGAAGACCACGGTGACCGGCACGCCTATTTTGTCGCGCTCGGACTCGTTCTGGAGCGCGTGGTGTCCGTGCAGCGCCTTGCCGAAGCGCACGCCCTTGAAGCGTACACGCAGCACCACGTTGCCGCCGAAGGGGGGCGCGAACAGGCAGGCGCGAGGGTCGTGGTCGAGCGCGTGCACGATGGTCGGCCCGACGAACGAGCCATCGCATTGGAAGCGGTCACCTGGAATCGCGGGCCCGGAGCCCAATCCGCCCGATTGGGTGCGACCGCGCACGAAGCCACAGGCCGTCTCTTTTCCGCCATCGACCCGGAACACGTCCATTCGCTCCGGCGAGAAGCTGCGCAGGAGATCGTCGAGCACTTTGGCCGGATTCGGATTCTCGTAAACGCCGACCGTCAGGCGACCGACGCGCTCTTCTTCGAGCAGCTTCCAGCCTTCGAGCTCGGGCCGGTGTTTGCCTCGCGCGGACACCTCGACGGCGCGAGGGAAACGAGACTCGTCGGGACGCGCCGTTCGCGCGAGAGAAGCGAGGCCGTCGCCCATTTCCGCACGCCCTACCGGGTCTTCCCATTTGGGAGCGAAGAGCAGCAGATCCTCGGGCCGAAGCTTCTTTTCGACCACCTGCCGCGCGGCTTTCCAATCCGCGTCCGAAGCCACGCTGGAGGTCTGTACGACGTGAGCGCCCAGTTCGACCAATCCGACCAGTGGTACGACGGCGAAGGCCCACTTGGCCCAAGGCGGAACGATGGCCGGAGCGTCCGTCGCGACGGCTTTCGCTTCGGGTCCCCCCATCGGAGACGGTTCAGCGCCGCCTTGGGTGCCCTCGTCGACGGCCTCGCTCGAACGATCGGCCCCCTCCGAAGCTCCGGGCGTGTCGTCGGCGGTGGAGTCCGCGGCCTTCGTTTCATCCGCGCTCGGCGCGGAAGCTTCACCCGCGGGATCGGCCTCGCGTGCTGTCCCTTCGTCCTTCAAAGTGCGCGGAGCTTACACGGTTTGTGGCCTCGATCGTGTAGGTTACGTGCGCGCAGGCGCCCACCCGGGAGACGTGCTCCACGGTGGCAACGCGGAGGCGGCCTCCACCGTGGGGAGAGATCGGTCACGGGAGCGTAAGCAGGTCGAAGATGCGATTGCCATCTGCACGAACGAGCGCTCGATCGAGCACGCAAGCGATCCTTTTCGTCGCGCTCGTCCTCGGCATCACGGGGGTCACGGGCTGTCGGCTCAAGAAAAAGGGCGGCGCTTCGGGTTCGACGGGATCTCTCGCCGGGCCCTTCCAGTCCGTCGTGGCCACTTCTCGGCACACGTGCACGCTCGATCTGGCCGGCCATGCGCGCTGCTTCGGCGGCGACGATGTGGTCGAAGCGCTGGCCACGCCAACGCCGAAGACCACCTTCGCGCGCATCGCGACGGCGATGCGCTTCGCGTGCGGCCTCGAAGCCGAGAGCCGTCACGCCGTGTGCTGGGGCAACTGCAGCGGAGGCATTTGCATCACCCCCGAAGGCGAGTGGGACGGGCTCTTCATGGGGGGCGACGGCGGCTGCGTGACTCGGCCGGGCAAGGTCACCTGTTTCGGTCAGATGCTCCCGCCCACGCCTCCCGAGGTGGAGACCGAGACGCTCACCCAGGTGACGCTCGGCGCGGGATGGATCGTGGGCCTTCGAGAGAACGGCACGTTGGTCTCTTGGGGAGGCAGCCACGTGATCGCGACCGACCCGCGCCTACGCGCCGCGATCTCGAGTCGCCGAAAATTCAAGGCCGCTTACGGCGCCGGGGCGGCACTCTGCCTGATCGATCGCACGGACGGGGTCGAGTGCCTCTCCCACTACGAAAACCTCGTACCACCGTCGGTGCCCGGGAAGCCGCTCACCATGGCGTTCGCCAACCCGCAGGGCGCACGCCCGGCGTGCATCCTCTTCGAGAACGGCAGCGGAACGCTCACGCACTGCACCGAGACCCTCAAACGCCGGAAGCTGACCCCCGTGCAGAATGCACGGGATATCGCCGTAGGCAACGAACACCTCTGTGCCCTCATGCAGGACGGCTCACTTTCCTGCCAAGGCGAAGACATGTTCGGGCAAGTGAGCGGCCGCAAGGCCTGGTACTGACGCGCAGCACTCACCGACGCGTGGAGAGCGAAGCGGGCACCTCGGACACCATGAAATCACGGAGCGCAGTGATTCGCGGCGGGAGAGGCCTCTCCGGGCGCGTGACCACGAAGAGCGGCGCGCCACGCAGCACGAGCTCGGGCACCACCCGAACCAACGTTCCCGACGAGACCTCCCGCGCCGCCAGGTAGAGCGGCAACACGGCCACGCCCGCGCCCGAACGCGCGAGCTCGAGCAGCGCGCCGAAGTCGTCGCAATCGACCGCGGGAGGCGGAGGCGCGCTCTCCGTGGCGAAGCTCTTTCGACGCGACTCGGCCGGCCAAAGTCCGTCGTGTCGACCGAGGTCCGCGGGCGCCGTGGGCGTGCCTCGCGCGGAGAGGTAACGCGGCGACGCGAAGAACCCGGCCTCGAGCTCGCCGAGCTTGCGCACCTTGAGACCCGAGGCCTTCGCCGTCCCCACGCGCAAGGCCAGATCGACCTTCTCGTCCGCGAACGACGCGACGCTCGAGTCGAGTACGAGCTTCACGCGCACCGCGGGAAAACGCGCACGAAACGCCGCCAAAAGCGGCGCCACGAGCGCACGGCCGATATCGGGAGTGGTGGCCAACACGACCTGTCCGAAAGGTGTGGCCGGTCTGTCGACGAGCACCGAGCCGGCCGATTCGAGGGCGGCGAGCGGCGCGGCGATCTTGGCGGTCAGGTCTTGGCCAGCCGGAGTGAGCGAGACCTGTCGCGTCGTCCGTGAAACGAGCACCACGCCGAGCTCGCGCTCGAGCGCGCGCACCACCCGACTCACGTGCGCCTTGTCCGCACGGAGCTTCTCGGCGGCTTTGGTGAAGCTGCGCGTCTCGGCGACGGCCAGGAAGACCGCGAAGTGATTCAGGTTCATCTGTTGATGAATCTACAACGAACGCTTGCCATACCTCCCATTGTTGCAACCGCGTGGAAGGCGCAAGGTCGGATCGTCCCTTCCACGAGGAGCCCCACGATGCGTATTTCCGCCCTTCTTTCGTTCGTGTTCGTCGCCGTTACCACCACCGCGTGCAGCTCGGGAGCGCAAGGTGTCCTGCCCCCGCGCGCCGGCCGAGAGGCCACGCCGGACCTCGTCCTCGTCTGGGTCGGTCACGGGGAGGCCGAGCGCATGGAGGACGGCAAGTGGTCCCGCGCGGAGCCGTTCGACTACGAGTTCACCGTGGAGCAGCGTCGCTACGCCGACCATTGGGAGTCCGTGAAGCACATGCGCCGCCGCCACCCGGCCTACGACGGGAGCGCCGGACCTCGCGAGCAGACCATGTTCTTCCGACTCGATCTCGGTGAGCCCGACGCTTCGGGGAGCATGCCGGTCGCGGTCACCTCGTCCTTGGGCAACGGCGTGGGGAAAGCCGATCGCGCCTACCGCACGGCGGCGCTCGCCATGCGCGCCGACGTGAGCCGCTTCGCTCCCTTCGACACCTACCGAATCGCCCAGAGCTACCGCTACGAAGAGGGCAAGCTCACCGAGACCGTGAGCCTCGACAAGGGCGAGACCCCTTGGGTTCGGAACCAGGAA
This sequence comes from Polyangiaceae bacterium, assembly GCA_965225775.1. Taxonomy (GTDB): domain Bacteria; phylum Myxococcota_A; class Polyangia; order Polyangiales; family Polyangiaceae; genus JAAFHV01. The sequence continues at coordinate 5,520,430 of OZ245328.1, forward strand.
GTGGCGACGCTCTTCGCGCCACACACCTTCCCGGCTCCGCCCACGGTGCGTTGAATCCAGCCAAAAATGGCCTCGCTCACACCGCACAGCACCGCTTGAACTTCTTGCCGCTCTCGCAAGGACACGGCTCGTTCCGGCCGATCTTCGCATCGTAGCGGACGGGCTCGAGCTTGGGCGTGGGCCGGATGGCTTGGTAGTGCGCCGCCATGTCGTCCGAGGTCCACGCCGGCGCGTGCCTCTCGGCGTAGGCCTCCGGGTAGTAGAACGCTTCGCCCGAGATTCGCGCGAGAAGCGGCACGGTGTGGATGGCGTCCTGGAATCCTTCGGCCTGCCACACGTCTCCGGGCGTCGAGAGCCAGGCCGTCTCCGCGAGGTCGTCCGGGACGTCTTCGACCGGGAAATCTTCGCCTCGATGCGCGCTCTCGGTCGCCGCGAAACGTCGGGCGCCTTCGAGCATCACGCGGTCTCGGGCCCCTTCGGGATTCGCGATCACCCGCAGCCCCAAGTCCACGACCAGCGCGAGCATCTCGTTCCCCGCGCTGTCGTAGCGGTCTTGCGCGCGCTTGAGGATGCGCACCACGTCCGAGGCCGTGCCCGAGTGCCGGAGCGCGATGGTGGAGAGCGCGAGCACGGCGTCCGCGGTCGACAGGACGTTGTCGGTGAGGGCCTCTCGGTACGACGGGAGGAGCGCCTTGCCGACCTTGCCCGCAGCCCAGATTCCCCGGTAAACGAAGCGCGGATCGGAGAGCTTGGTCGCGTGCCGCGAGAACGTTCTGCCCGGACCCATCAATTGGAGCGCGCGGTCGATCGCGGGCCGCCCCGCCGATGCGGCGAGTACGAGGGCATGCGCCCCGGTGTACGCGACCTTCTCGTGAGCATCGACGATCGAGAGCGGCACATTGCGGAGCGGCCTGTCGCGCCGGCACGCGCCCGTGACCACCTCGCGCGAGGAGTGCGTGCTCATCGCGTAGAGATCGGACGCGAAGAGCGGCGCGAACGCCGAGAGACCGATCCACTCTTCCCGCGTGAGCTGCGCCTTGCGCAGGACCATGCGCGAGAGGAAGGCGCTCCGGTCGACCGAGGGCCCACCGATACGCTCGGCCATGTCGAGACGCCTTCGTTCGTCCGCGATGCAGCGCAGGTATCCGTCCACGCGCGCGCGCGAAATCACCGGCAAATGCCCGGTCGACATGTCCACGCCGAGGCAGGTGACGAACGCTCCTCCGCGCGTGACCACCACGTGCGGTCCGCGTCCGCCGTCGTCGATGGCGAGCGCGACGCGCTCGTCTTTGGGGGCGAGCTTGACGCGCGCGAGCATGGCCTTCACGGCCTGGTGGTCTCGATAGAGACCGAGCGCGAACTCGGTCTGTTCGCGGGTGATGCGGTCGAGTCTCTGCAGGAAGTGGGCGTCGTGACCGTGACGACGCACGTCTTCGTTCGTGTCGAGAAACAGCGATTCGGCTCGGCATGCCATGAGGACCTCCTTCGGGCTCGGGCCCTCGACGGGCCACGTTCGGGCCCCTCTCGGCCAGCTGCTGGAGGTCGTTGCGCGCGTTCGTCGACGCGGACGTTTTTTTTCCAGGAACCGCTCAGTGGAGCGGATATTTGCGGATTTCTCCGCCCGCGCCGGCGTCGTACGCGTCGGCCTCGAAGGCCACGTAGACCCACGAAGCGTCCGCCGTCAGCGTGAGGGAGTGCTCGAGCTCGGGGTCGACGAGCACGGTGTCCACCTTGCCGTCGAGATCCACCGTGACCAACGCGTGCGCGCGCTCGTCGAGGACGACCAGTCGCTCACGCTCCGGGACCCGCGACGATGCCGCGACCGCCCCCTCGTAGAGCAAGACCGGAGCCTTGCCGTCCCTCGGGACACGGAAAACACCCCGCTTGCCGGAGAGCTCGCCCGTACCGAACGGATCGCTCGAGGTGGGAAAGAGACGCGTCACGCCAGCCCCGACCGGCCACTCGAACGACTCGTGTGCGCCCCCGGAGCGAGGCATCCGCACGAGGCGCGGGTGGGTCGCCGCCGTACCGAGTGCAACATACACATAGCTCGCGTCGACCACGAGCGCGCGTCCCGCCCCTTCCACCTCGAGCATCGAGACCGGCGCTTTTCCCGGGGAAATTCGGAGCAGCGCGGTCTTCGCCCCTCGAGCCTCGAGGGCGTACACGTCGGACTCGAACCGGGTGAACGCGACCAGCATGCGCTCGGCCACGAGGACCTTCGGTGGCACGTTCGCCCCTGGCCCCACCGAGACCAGCGAGCCCTCGCGCTTGCCCGGATCGGTGAGCAGCAGCACCTCGCCGTCACGGACCGAGGCCGCGTCGGGCCAGGCGAGCTCTTTGGCCACGGTCTCGACGGCCCCACCGACGAGCGGCGCGCGAACCAGGGAATGTCCAATTTTGTCGGTAAAATAGAGCCAATCGCCACCGACGGTCAGCGACGAGACGCGCAGCCCACCCCGCGAAAACGGCAAGCCCACCGCACGCGGTGCCGCGCCGTCTTCGAGCTTCGGAGCGAGCACCCCAGGCACCGGCGAAGCGTCCACGAAGGCCGGGGACGACGCATCGGAGAACGTGACGAGTGACGGTTTCTTGCATCCTGCACCGACCAGCGCGAGCGCCGAGAGCCCGAGACCGGCGGCGACACCGAGCGCGACGTGGCGCTTCACGGCTTGCACGCAGGAGCCGCGAAATCGAGCGTGAACGCGTGACGCTTGCCGAAGGTGTCGGTGTACTCGGCGCTCCCCTTCCCGCGCAGCACGCCGGACGCGCTTCCGTCGTCGTCGAGCACGAACGCACACGCCTCGGGGTCGGCCACGAATTCGGCCCCGCGGGACTCGGCGAACCCGACGACCACACTCCCGGGACTCGCCGACGAGCCGAGCTCGCGGACGCAGGTGAGCTTCCCGCGCTGGAGCGGCAGCGCGAAGGTGAGGGACAGAATGGCCTCGTCGACCTCGAACGCCAGATCGGTCACTCCCCCCCATACGAACGGGCGACCGTCGGGGGTCGTGGTGACGCACGTCGAAAGGAAGAGCTCTTTGCCGTCTCGTGTGGCCTTCGACTCGATCTTCTCGGGTGGGATTCCCGGTGGAGGCACGGTGCTCGAGGGCGGTGCCTCGGGCGGCTTCGTGCTCGGGGCTTGCGGGCTGCTCGACGCGACCTCGGGACTCGACGAAGGGGCGGAGCCCGAGTCGACTTTTCCACCGCACGCGGCGATCGAAGCGACGACGAGGAACGGGAGCGTCCGCAGGGCCTTCATGGGCGCCATCATCGCCCGAGCCCCACGGAGCGCAAGTGTTTCGGCCGGCTCACTCGGGCAGCGTGAAATCGCGCACGATGGCCATGTGCTGCAGCGGCGAGTCGCTGTCGGAGAGCTGGACCGGCGAAACGTCGTCGAGGGGCGTGAAGACGCGCGAGTCGAACACGAGACCGTTCGGGAACGACGCACTGCCGAGGGTCACGGGGATCTTACACGTATCGATCCCCGGCGTGGCGAGGACCCAGTCGTACGGACGGGCGCGCGAGGTGTTGGTGTTCATGTTGCCTGCCTGGTCCGCCGGATAGGGGCCGCCGGTGGCGAACGCAGCGCCCAAATTCACGAGGGCGGTCTCGGTGCGGCTCGTGGTGTTGAAGTCTCCACCGAGCAACACGGTGGTGCCGGCGGGGAGCTTGGCGACCTCGTCCACGAGGGCCTTCGCTTCGAGGCCTCGCTCGTTGCCGTTGGTGGTCAGGAGATGCACGCTCACCGCGTAGACGTCCTTCGGACCGGGCACGTCGATTTTGGCCCACACGAAGGTGCGGTTATTCACGTTCGGGTCGATCCACTCGCCAGACGCCACGATGGGAAAACGCGAGACCACCGCGTTGGGGATGTCCGAGGCGTTCGCGAGCTGACCGCGCACGAACGAGTATCCGGTGCCGAACGCCGCATCGACGAACGCACGCTGCGCCGCCGGTGAGTTGTCGCCGTAGCGGACCTCTTGCACGAGCGCGATGTCCGGCTTGAGACCGCGGAAAATCCGGATGCCGCGGTTGTCGTCGTAGGTCGCGGAAGCCCCCGAGAGGTTGCCGGCGACGACCCGGATTTTCTCGGTGCCGCAGGTGACCGGACCAGCCTCGATGGGCGAACCGGAGTCCGGATTGGCATCTTTTTGGGCATCGGGCCCCGAATCTTCTTCGGGGAGCGGGCCTGCCTCCGGCTCGGCGGTCCCGGAGGCATCCGGCGCCGTGCCCGCGTCCGGGGCGGGGCTCGCGGAGTCTCCGCAGGCCGCGAAGGCGCCCAGCGCGATCAGCGAAAAGAAGGGAAAAAGACGGGATATTCCGCGAGAGAACGAAAGCAAAGACGGTCCTTCGGGCACGCGCCGGGCCCCCGGGCCACGCTTGCCGCTCCCCTTCACGGTACGCGCCGCGCGCGCCGGTTCCACCGCTTTCGAACGACGCGCCGCGCGAAGGCCTGCCCACGTGCGCAGCATCCCCGGTGACACCCACGCCGGCATGTACTAGAAGCCGGCGCGATGGCGAAAGGCAGCTCGGAGACGGTGCTCGGCAAGAACGTCCGCATTCGCGGGCGCATCTCGGGCGAGGGCGACTTGGTCGTGCAAGGCTCGCTCGAGGGCGATGTCACCTTGCGCGGAGACTTCACTCTCGACGAGGGCGCCGACGCGCAGTCGCAGATCACCGCGCAAGCCGTGGTGGTCTCCGGCTCGCTCGACGGTGGCATCCAAGCCGAAGGTGAGGTCACCGTCACGGCGACCGGGAAATTCCGCGGCGACGTGCGCGCCGCCCAAGTGACCATCGAAGACGGCGCGGCATTCGCCGGGCGTCTCGATGCCGAGTTCGACCTCCCGGCCGAGCTCGCGACCGACGGCAAGAGCCGTCGCTGATACGAACGAGAGGAACGATCGCAATGGCAAGCACGGTCATCGGCTCGGGCATCACCATCGAAGGCGAAGTGTCGAGCGACGACGACGTCGTCGTTCAGGGCACCGTTCGCGGCAAGCTCCAGGCGAAGGAAGGCGTCACCGTCGAGCACGGCGCGGTCGTCGAAGCCGACGTGTCCGCGGGACCCATCCGCGTCGCCGGTCAAGTCACGGGCAACCTCACCTCCACCGACCGCGTCGACCTGGAAAATGGCGCCCGCGTGGTGGGAAACGTGAAGGCTACACGCATCACCATCGCCGACGGCGCCCAGTTCAAGGGCAACGTCGACATGGACGTCTGAGGCCTCGCGCCTAGGCGTCCAGCGCCCCACTCGATTTCACTCATCTCTTCAGAGAGCACCGACACATGGCCAACGAAACGACCATCGCCGCCGGCACGATCGTCCGCGGAAGCATCGAAGGAACGGGAAATCTCGTCGTCGCGGGACACGTCGAAGGCGACGTGGTCTTGAGCGGCGAAGTGACCGTCGAGTCGAGCGGCCTCGTGGGCGCCAACGTGCGCGCGGCTCGGATCGTGGTCCGTGGCGCCGTCCGCGGGGATCTCTCGGCCGACGAAGCGGTGCTCCTCGAAGAAGGCGCTCGTGTGGTCGGCGACGTGCGCGCGGCTCGCATCGCCATCGGTCGTGGTGCGCTCGTCCGTGGTTACGTGGAGACCGCGAACGCGGGTGGTGGCGCGCCCGCGCCTCGCCGCGAGGGAAACCAAGCGCGTCCCGCGCCTCGCGCAGCAGCTCCTCAGGCCCCGAAAGCCGCGCCCGCTCCCAAGCCCGCGCCGGCGGCTCGTGTCGCCCCGCCGCCTCCGGCACCGCGTGCTCCCGCACGAGAGGTCCAGGCTCCCCCGCCTCCGCCGGCTCCCGTCGCGCGTCGCCCCGAGCCCGCTCCCGCAGCTGCTCCGGCTCCCATGCAGCGTATTCCGGTCCTCGGCAGCAGCTTGAAGCGCGAGCCCCCTCCCCTCGTGGTGCCGGCCCTCAAGAAGGGCTCGAAGGCCGTGAAGAAGAAGTCCATCTGAAGGACGAGCTCGGCTCGTTCACGCGGCGCTCGGCGCGACTCGTGGGTCAGCTCGTCTGGCAGGGTCGAACCGGCGCCGCACTCGTTTTGTCTAGCCGCGCACTCGTACGAATGGGTGTACGCTCGCGCGCGAAAACCTCGAGCACGAGCTCGAGCGTTCCCACGATCCACGCCGTCTCGAACGAGTCGGCGCACCAGGGAGAAGACTCATGGTCGCTGCGAATTTCCCCGAAATCAACGTCCCCGGCTCGGGCCAGCTCTACGCCCGGTTCCACACGTCGATGGGCGTCATGGTGGCTCGCCTCGAAGAGCAGCGCGCGCCCAACACGGTGAAGAACTTCGTCGGCCTCGCCACCGGCACCCAAGAGTTCGTCGACCCGCGCTCGGGTCAGGTCAAGAAGGGCGTACCCTACTACGACGGCACCATCTTCCACCGCGTGATTCCCCGCTTCATGATCCAGGGCGGTGACCCGCTCGGACAGGGCACCGGCAACCCCGGCTACCGCTTCGCGGACGAGTTCCACCCCGAGCTCAAGCACGTGGGCTCCGGCATCCTCTCGATGGCCAACTCGGGCCCGGCCACCAACGGCTCGCAGTTCTTCATCTGCGAGGTCGGGACGCCCCACCTCGACAACCGCCACACGGTGTTCGGACAGGTGTTCCTCGGCAACGAGATCATCCCCAAGATCACCGGCGTGCAGACCGGACCGCGCGACAAGCCCGCGAAGGACGTCGTGCTCCAGCGCCTCGAGATCTTCCGCAGCGAGACCGTGCCCACGGCCTGATCCGCGGAACCTCACGCGACGACAACGCCCGCACGGCCTTCGAGCCGCGCGGGCGTTTCCACTTCGTTGGAGGCGATTCTCGCTTACGAGAACACCGGGACGCACTCGTTCATCGACGTTTCGCCCCTCCCCCGGGCGCACGGCTCTTCTTCTTTCGTCGCGAGGCGGGCGCCGGCTTCACCGGCGCGGGAGGTGGACCGTCGGAGGCCTGCGCACCGAGCGGGGCGGGCCGGCTCGATGCGCGCACGACCTCGCGCTGACGCCTGCGCTGCGTGCGCACGTAGTCGCTCGTGAAGCGTCGATAGATGTCGGGGTGGCTCCCGTAGAGGTCGCGTGCCACCTGGCGAATCTCGCGCGAGATGTCGTGCACTTCTTGGGCGGTCTTGGGGCGCTGCGCGACGAGCTCGCGCACCTTTCTCTGGTGGTCTTCGTCGGTCCGGAGGCGCAGCTCGGCGACGATCGTCTCGGCCTCGGCGATGGGGGCCTCGCGGATGGGCGGGTAGTCCACGAGCACGAGCGCGAAGGGGCGAAGGAGCTCGAGGTAGCTCGAAAGCGCCTCGGCCAAGCGCTCGTCGGTCTTCGGCCTACGGTAGGTGTCGTCGAGCGTGACCACCCGACGAGCGAGCGCCGGGTCGACGTGGCGGCAGAGCAGCTGACGCGAGAGCGTGGAGAGAGCCTCGTGGACCTCGGCGCCGCGCTTGCGCACGTCGACCTTGCGGCCACGGGCCGCGGCCTCGGCGAGGCGGTCTTCGTCTTCCATGCGATCGAGGAGCTGCGCGAGGCGTTTTCCGATCGAGCGAGGGAGCCGCTCTTCGCCGACCGCGGACAGACCGGGCAGCGCCTTGGTGCCGAGTCGGGCCGAGTCCCAGAGCTCGGCGACGAGCGCCACGAGCAGGCGACCTTCTTCGACGAGCGAGGCGCGGGGGATGGGGATGCTGCGTTTTTCGGACTTGGGAGCACGCGACTTGACGACGGACGAACGCACGATGAGCCTGCCTTTCGCGTCCCTCCGTGGGACGGCACAGGCGCTCTCGGCTCCTCGACGCGGACCGTTGCGTGGCTTCGGTCGAATTTTCCGATTTCGTGAGATCCGTCGGGAAAAGACGGGAACGAATCAGCGTCAGCGGCGCACGACCGTGACCATGGGCACGGGTCTTCGCCCCACGAGCTTTCCGTACGCGCGCCTCAGCGCGTACCGCGTGGCCTCTTCGATGCGTTCGTCCGTGAGCGGAGGTCCGAGCTCGGCGAGGGCGGTGGCGATCTCGGAGCGCGCACGCTCTTCGGCCATCGCTTCGTCTTCTTCGGAGACCACGCCACGCGTCGCGAGGGTGGGGCGTCCTACCGCGTGCCCGCTCGCGTCCACCACCAGGGTGCAGGCCACGACGCCCGCTTCGGCCATGCTCTTTCGAGCCGCGAACACCTCGTCCGAGATTTCGCGCTTGGCGAAGACACGCACCCGACCCGAGTGGACCGAATCACCACGCGAGAGACCACGCTCGTCGAGCCATGCCGTCTCGCCGTTCTCGAGCACGAGTGTGTCCGCCACGCCGCATTCGCGAGCGAGCGCCGCGTGCCGCTCCAGGTGAACGCGTGTACCATGCAAGGGAATGAACCCGCGCGGCCGGGTGAGCTCGAGCATGTGGCGCTGCTCGCCGCGATGGGCGTGACCGCTCACGTGGAGACCACGCGTGGTCCTGTGAGTGTGGAGCATGATCTTCCGACGCGCGAAGGCGCTCATGAGGGCGTACACCTCGGGATCGTTGCCCGGGATGACGCGACTCGAGAAGACCACGGCGTCTCCTTCGGACAGGGAAAAATGCGGGTGATCGTCGCGGGCGAGCTTGGCGAGCGCGGCGTTGGTCTCGGCCTGCGTGCCGGTCGCCACCCCGAGCACCTGGTTCTTCGGGAGCTCTCGGGCGCGCGCGGCCGGGAACACGATCTCGCTCGGCCAGTCGAGGTAGCCGGTCTCGCGGGCGACCTTCGAGTGGGTTTGCACGCTGCGACCGAGCAGCACGAGCTTACGACCGTGCTGCGCCGCGAGCTCTCCCATGATGCGGAGGCGGTGCACGTTCGACGCGAAGAGCCCGACCACCACGGCGCCCGAGGTCGCGGCGATGGTCTCGGAGAGCGCGCTCCTCACCAAGGACTCGCTACCGGCCGAGCCCTCGCTCTCCACGTTGGTCGAGTCGCTCATGAGCAGCGCGACGCCTTCGTCGCCCAGGGCGCGCAGGCGGTCGTGGTCGAACAGTTCGCCGTCCGGCGGATCGTCGTCGACCTTGAAATCCCCGGTGTGGATGACGCGCCCGGCGGACGTACGCAAGACGAGCGAGGTGGCGTCGGCGATGGAGTGGGTGACCCGCACGTGCTCCACGCCGAAGGGGCCCACTTCGTAAGGAGCGCCCGGGCGCGTCTCGATCAAACGAGCGTGGGCGAGGACCTCGTGCTCGTGGAGGCGCTCGCGCACGAGCGAAAGGGCGTAGGGCGGCCCGTAGACGGGCACGTCGTAGCGCGAGAGCAAGTACGGGAGCGCCCCGATGTGATCTTCGTGCCCGTGCGTGACCAGCACCCCCGAGAAGCGCACCGAATCGAGGAAGGAGAAGTCGGGATGCACCACGTCCACGCCGAACTGCGCGTCGGAGAACGTCACGCCGCAGTCGATCAGCACGGCCTTGCCGCCGTCGACCAGCGCGAGCGCGTTCATGCCGATTTCGCCCAGTCCCCCGAGCGGAACGACCCGTAGACGACCCTTCATGACGTGGTCGGTACCACGTCGAGCCCCGGCGAGGCGACCCGGAGAACGACCCGGGCGCGAACGGACGGGGCATCGCGCAACCTCGCCGGTCCCCCCCTGTCCTCGCCGCCACAAAGACGCTATGAGGGAGGCCGTATGTCCGGGCTCGAATCGCGACGCTTTCTCATCGTCACCGGTAAAGGTGGCGTCGGCAAGACCACCGTCTGCGCCGCCGAGGCCCTCGCCATCGCCCACAAGGGCAAGCGTGTGCTCGTCGCCATGTGCAACGCGAAGGAGCGCCTGTCGACCATGTTCGGGTCGGACCTCGTCGGCACCGAGCCGAGCCAGGTCGCGCCGAACGTGTGGGCGGTCAACATGACGCCCGAGGTGGCCATGGAGGAGTACGGGATGATGACCCTGAACTCCCGTGCACTTTACACGCTCTTGTTCGACAACAAGTACGTTCGGGCCTTTTTCGCGGCCGTTCCGGGCATGCACGAGTGGGCGATGCTCGGCAAAGCGTGGTGGCACACCACCGAGACGCTGGCCGATGGCAGCTTCAAATACGACGTGGTGATCCTCGACGCGCCGGCCACCGGTCACGGCCTCGACATGCTGCGCGTCCCCAAGGTCATCCTCGACGTGGCCCCGCCCGGCATCCTGCGCCGAGACGCCGAGAAGGCCTGGACGCTCTTCCAGGATCCGAAAAACTGCGCCGTGGTGCTGGTCACGCTGCCCGAGGCGATGCCCACCCAAGAGACCATCGAGCTCTCCAACTCGCTCCGCGACGACCTCGGCCTTCCCATCGGCAAAGTGGTGGTCAACTGCGTGCTGCCCCCGCTCTTCTCCAAGGAAGAGCGCAAGGCCCTCGAAGATCTGCCGAACGACCCGACCCACGGCGCCGCGTCGAAAGAAGAAGCCGCGGTGGCCATCGGTCGCGACCGCGCCGCACGCGAACGCGTCCAGGCCGAGTGCCTCACGAGGCTCTCCAAAGAGCTGCCCGTGAGTCCGTCGTTCTTGCCGCAGCTCTTCGAGGACGCGGCTAGGCCGGACGCCATCTTGCGCCTGTCGAAGCGCGTCGGCTGATCCCGTTCGCACGCCCCTCCTCGAGACGCACAGCGTCGAGAGGAAGGTACGCGGCGCCCACACGTAAGCGGGACGTAAGCAGAGCAACTAAGAATTTCGAGGCATCGTGTCCGATGTCTCGCTCGCCCGTGATCGACACTGCGCATCAAAGCAGCTCCGTTCACGGTAGAAAAATCAGCAATTTCGTACTCGAGCGCACAAGCCCCGACCCGACCAGCCTGCTAGGGTGCCGAAGCTCACGGAGGTCTCCGATTCTCATGCGACGTCTTGGTTTGCTTCCCATCGGTTTGGCTCTTCTCTCCAGCGTGGCGTGCTCCAGCGAGCTGCCCTCGGACGACTCGGGTGAAGCCGAAGAACACGTCACCGAGCTCAAGTCCTACTGGGCCGACGCGAAGAAACTCGACCTCCAAGACCTCACGCGGCTCACCGTGGGCTTCGCCTCCGACAAGCTGAACGACGGCCTCTCGGTCGGTCAGTTCGCGGCACGCATCGATCCTCCAGCGGTCTTCGGCGTGGCCGCCGAGCCGAACAAGGTTCTCCCCGCTTCGGCCGAAGTGAAGGGCCTCGCGGAAGTGGTCACCGGACTCGGCGCGCGCTTCGGCGAAAACGAGCTCGGCACGGAAGTGAACGCGCTGCGCCTCGCTCGCCTGAAGAGCGGCGCGGACCAGTACTACGTGGAGTCGGGCTTCGCCGTGAAGGCAGGCATCGATCACGGCTGGTCGTTCGATGCGCCCGGATTCGAGGGACAGACCTCGCTCGGCTTCGAAGCGAATACCGAGCTCTCTTCCAAGGTCATCGTGGCCACGCCCGACTCGGGTGTCTCGTCGCTCGTCTCCGCACCTCTCAAGGCTCTCAAGGAGACGCGCGGCTTCGTGTTCCCGCGCAGCACCGACGACATCCGCAAGATGAAGCCGGGTGAGTCGTTCGCGCTGCGTGGCCTCGGCAAGCTCGGCGCCAACGTCGGTCTCGGCATGCCCATCCTGATCGCCGAGCCCACGGGCGGCGTGGCGTACCGCGTGCTCGTGTCGGCCGGTGTCTCCACCGTGGTCGGCGGCCAGGTCGACGTTCAGCTCGTGCGCCTCGCCGGCGACGAGATCGCCATCGACGTGGGCGTGGAGAACGCGCGCGCTTTCGCCGTTCACGCGGCCATCAAAGACGGCTTCGGCGTGAAGGGCATCTGCGACGACTCGCAGAAGTGTCTCCGCCCCATCGAGATCGGCGGCAAGACCATCGACCTCGCTCAGCTGGTCGAAAAAGCGGTCGAGAAGCGGGTCACCTCGTACACCACCTTCAAGATCGAAGGCGGCGGCAGCAACACCTCGTCGCGCGTGAGCATGTCGCGCATCCGCGTGCACCTCGACGCCGGCAACAAGGCCGAGGTCGACCGCGCGGTCGAGCACGCGCTCCGTCTCGACGTGCGCCTCGCGCAGGCCCTCTACAACCGCGACCTCGACCAGCGCGATCCCGCCGTGCGCGTCGACTTCGACGCCGTGCGCGCATCGACCACGTCGACGCGGAACTTCGGCTTCGAGCTCCTCGGCATGAACGTCTACCACAACGCCGTGGTGAAGAACCAAGGCACGTTCGTGGTGCAAACGCCGGACGGCGCGCGCTCGATCCTCTTCGATTCGCTCAACAAACACGGCGGCTGGTTCCAGACCGATCACGGTTTCACGCGCATCGGCGTGGCCGCGCAGACGCTCGATCCGAAGAACCCCGACGCCTTCAAAAGCGAAGCGAACCTCTTCCTCCAGACCATCGCGAGCGACAGCCACCTCGACGACGATCTCCTGATCGACGCGAGCGACGCGCTCATCCTCTCGATCGCCGGCCCCAAGGCCCTCGAGACTCTCGACTCGTTCGGCAACGCGCTCGACGCGCAGGTCAAAGCGAAGTGCTTCAAGCCGGGCACCACCGGCAACGGTCCCCACGGCCAGCCGCAGCCGGACCAGCTCGACGAAAAATGCGTGGTCGCGCTCCTCGACGACCCGGCCGCCATTCGCCTCCGCACCGAGGGCATCGCCGCGTTCGACCGCGAAATCGCCGGTCTCGCCGACGACTTCCGCAAGGTCGCCCACGAGGCCGCCGTCGACCGCCTCGCGCTGCAGAGCGTGGGCTCGGACAACCCGGACGCCTTCAACGGCCCCAACGCCTCGATCACGGTCGACTACCGCCTCGACGACCGCGCGCTCGAGCTGCTCGCGTCGCGCACGAAGGACCAATACCGCCAAGCGCTCCGCGAGTACCTCACCACCATCACGATGGACCGCATCGCCAACGCCAAGGGCCAGAGCAAAGAGCAGGCGCGCGGCGAGATCGACGCGAAGTGGGCCGGCGACATGGACGCGATGGCCGGCGTGTTCGACAAGCAGGTGAAGGCCTACCGCCTCATCCAAGAGGCCGAGCGCATCATCCCGGTGGCCCTCGCCGGCAAGCGCTACTCGACCTACCCGCTCGGCGTGCGCTTCTCGGTCGACGGCAGCGCCAACAAGGCCTACGAGACCGCCCTGCTCGAGTCCACCGGCAACGACCGCGCGAAGGCGGCGGCGCGGATGTTCGATGCACTCTACAAGGAAGCGGACCGCATCAATTCGCACCTCTTCGACGAGCACACGGCGGCCTTCCCGCTGCTCTCGCTCGTCCCCACGAAGAACCTCGAGCTCGGCCTCGACATCAAGGCCGACACCCGCTCGAGCTTCTGGCAGAACCGCGAGCGCTTCCAGAAGGCCGGCTTCAAGAGCGTGGCCGTCGCGGCCAAGGGCTCGGAGTCGTCCACGGTGAGCGCGGGCATGTTCGACCTCAACAAGGTCATCGCCGGTCAGTGACGTGAGACGGCTCGGGAGAGCGACGCGTGCCCTCGCGACCTTCGCGACGGCGGCGCTCGCTCTCTCGACGTTCACGGCTTGCGCTCCTGCCACGTTCAATGTGCGTGCGAGCAGGGCGTACGCGAACGAAGAGGCGTTTCCGGAGGCGGTGATCGACCGCACCGAAGACCTCTTGGCGACTCGCGAGCTCGCCTTCCGGTTCTTCGACTCGACCGAATACTCACCCGCGGACGACTGGTTGACCCAGCTCGCCCTCGACGGGAAAGCCGGCGACGACGCGAAGAAGAAGATCTCGAGCGCCCCGCCCTACCAAAGTGGCGAGCTCGAGATCCCCATCGTCAAGATCTACCGGGTGCATCTCGAAGGGGTCCGTAACGGCACGAAAGAGCCGAGGAAGTTCCCTGCCGCCTACCCGAGCGTGCTCGACGCCCTGGCCGCGCTCGCGCCCGGCGCGAAAGACCTCCGCGCGGCCTGGCTCGACTACGACAAGACGACCGCGGCTCACGCGCGCGCGCTCGTCATGGAGACGCACCTTCGCGAGGAAGCCGCCAAGGCGGCGGCCGCGGCTCCCCCGGGCACGGTGCTCCCCGATCCTCCCGAGCTCGTCACGGCCAAGGCGACCACGGTCAAAGCCGACGAAGACGCAAAGCGCGCGACGGCCACGCTGATGGCCGCGCTCGACGCCGTGGCGAAGGCCGATCTCTCGGACCCGGTGCGCGATCGCATCGCACGGGACGGCCTCGGCGTGCTCTCGGTGGCCCTGCGCACCACGCTCGAGGGACAGGCGCTCGTTCCGGTGGTCCGCAAACAAGCGGCGCGCGCCATCCAGTTCGCGCAGCGCGATTTGTTCGTCTCGCGGCCGGCCGACTTGGCCGGACACCTGGGGCTCGCCGAAGTGCCGGCGCGCATGCTCGAGGTGGAGACGCGCAGCGCGGAAGACGTCGCGGTGCTCGAACGCGCGACCCGTGAGCTCGAGGCTCACCTCATGGTCCCGCGGGACAAAACCTCGGGCTTCGTCTACCGCCAGAGCATCGTCGACCAGGTCGTGGGCGTGCAGTGGGACTCGGTCCGCGTGCACGGCAAGCTGGACGGCGAGGTGCTCTTCTTCAATCAGGTCGGCACCGGCGGATTGAGTGGAGACTACACGGGTCGGACGCGCCGCCTCGAATACGCGGTGAAGCCGATCGCCATGGCGGGCGGACGCGTGGCCGTCTCGTTCGACTGGCTGCACATGCAGAACGCGGCCACGCTGAACGGATCGTTCACTACCGACCGCTTCTTCGGTGCCAACGGCGACATCCAGAATACCGGCTCGCTCGGCGAGCAGCTCGGGCTCAAGGGCCTCGCGAGCGACGTGCTCGACATCGGAGCGGGACTCGCGGGCGTGCGCACGCGCCTGAAGACGGCGACCTTCACCGCGGGTGAAGTGCGCGACATCGCCGTGGACCGCGCGACCGGCAAGGATCTCGGCACCACCGCCAAGGCACCGCTCCAGCTCGCCTATACGCAGCTCGACGTCGGCTACGACGTGGCGTTCTTGCTGCCTCCCGAGACCATCGGAAAGTACTGGATCGAAGAGGTGCTGGTCGGGTTTCGGTACATGAATTACCGCCTCCCGCGCATCTTGTACGAGCTGAAAGACGTTGCACCTCCGGGCTCGGACGCACAAGACTTCCGCTTCGATCGGCAGAGCTCGGCGCAGAAGCTCACCAGCCAGTACTACATGGGAGGCGGGACCTTCCGCTTCGGACAAGGCGAGGGCCGAACGCTCTCGCTCTTCGGAGACCTGGGCCTCTACGGAGGTGCGGGGCCCACGTCGTACACGTTCGACAACGGCAACGTGGAGAAGCCCGTGGCGCTCGTGTTCGACGGATCGTTCGGGCTCGGTGGGCGCGTGCGCCTCACCCCGCGCAACCTGCGCTTCCGCGTGTTGCTCGAGGCGCAGTACCACGGGGAGCTCATCTACCAGACCGTCATCTCGAACCTGAGGGCGACCGAGACCGCCAACGGGACCCAATATTCCGTGGGAAAAAAGGTCGATTTCGGCAGCGTGGACATCTACCACGGGCCAAGGCTCCAAATCGTGGGTGTCTTCTGAAGTGCCGCGCGCGAAGGCGTCTCGTTCGTACGGATGAAGTCGGGTTGACGAGGTCCACCGCTCGCGCAACTGTTCGAGGGTGCGACGCGATCTCGACGAGCACCCCGAACGTAAGCCCGAGGTGACCTCCGTCGGCACACTCCGTCGTTCGCGGCGCTCGCTCGTAGCGAAGGTCGCGCGAGGGCTCGTGGCGTCGCTCGCGCTGGTTTCCCTCACCGCGTCCACCGGCTGCGCGGAGAGCCCGGAGGTCCCCGAAGAGCGCTCGTGCAGCGTGACCGTGTGGCACAAGCCGCAGACGCGCGCGGCGCGCGTGGAGGTGGTGGGAGACTTCAACGGCTGGAAGCGCCCGGGGGTCGAACCCGATCGTGTGGACGACTGGCGCGCGCTTCCTCTCGACCTCTCCCCGGGCGAGCAGCGCTACAAAATCTACGAAGACGGCGTCGCGCTCACCGACCGCAACGTGCCCACGACGGCGTTCCTGGAAGACGGCAGCGAGGTGACGCTGATCGAAGTGCCCGACTGCCGAAAGCCCGGGTTGCGCGTCGATCGTGTGACCGTCTCGCGAGACGGCAAAGGCGCGATCGACGCCACGTTCCTCGCCGCGCGCGGCGGCGCCCAGAGCGCGAGACTCGACCCCTCGAGCGCCCTCGCGACCACCAAAGACGGACGCTCGGTGAAGGGCGAAGCGGACCCTGCGACCGGACACGTGCACTTTACACTCGACGGCCTTCCTCGAGGAAAAGCGCTGTTCACGCTGACCGCGCGCGCCCAGGACGGCACCCCGGCGGACGAAGCCAAGGCTTCCGCGTGGGTCGAAGCACGCCCCTACGACGTACGAGACACCGTGCTCTACCAGGTGGTGCTCGATCGCTTCCGCGGCAAAGACGGTCCACTCGCGCCCCCGGCGACCCCATCGGACCGCGCGGGCGGCTCGCTCGAAGGCGCCATCGCGGCGCTGCGTGAAGGCTACTTCGACACGATGGGTGCCAACGCGATTTGGCTCTCGCCCGTGTACCGGAACCCCGAGGGCAAATACTCGGGCAGCGACGGCCGCATGTACTCGAGCTACCACGGCTATTGGCCCACGGATCCGTATGCCGTGGATACGAGGCTCGGTGGGGAAGCGGCCCTCGAGACGTTCGTTCGCGAGGCGCACGCCAAGGGCATTCGTGTGCTCTTCGACGTGGTGCCCAATCACGTCCACGAGACGCACCCCTACGCCAAAGAGTCCTCGTACACCGACGGCTCGTCTTCTTGCGTGTGCGGCGTCGGGGATTGCGATTGGGCCACGCACATCGATTCGTGCTGGTTCGCGCCTTATTTGCCGGACCTCGATTGGAAGAACGCGGAGCTCTCGCGAAAGGCCAGCGCGGACACCGTGTGGTGGCTCGACCGGTTCGAGGCCGACGGCTTCCGCATCGACGCCGTGCCCATGACCCCTCGCGCGGCCACGAGGCGCATCGCCAATCTGGCGCGCCGACGCTTCGCGCATCCGGGCAATCCTCTCTTGGTCCTCGGGGAGAACTTCACGGGTCCGGGCGCCTACAATCTGTTGCGCCGCGATTTGGGGCCGTTCGGGCTCGACGGCACGTTCCACTTCCCGCTCATGTGGACCCTGCGCGAGAGCATCGCCGAAGAGCGCTCGGGGCTCTCCGCGATCGACGTCTCCATGCAGGAGAGCGAGAAGGCCTGGGGCGCGGCGGGCGCGGTCATGGGCGTCATGCTCGGCAATCACGACGTCTCACGCTTCGCTTCGGTGAGCGCCGGCACGACCGGCGGTGATACCTGGGAGCCGGCGCGCCAAATCTCGACCGAGGCCGTGCTCCAGAAGCAACGACTCGGCTTCGGCGCGGTGTTCTCGCTGCCGGGAATCCCGGTCGTCTACTACGGCGACGAAGTCGCCCTCGCAGGCAAGTCGGATCCCGATTGCCGCCGGGTGATGCCCGCGGAGTCCGAGCTCGTCGACGGTCAGCGCGAGCTGCGCGCGTTCGTGTCCAAGCTGTCCAAGGCGCGAGGGTGCAGCGAGCCTCTGCGGCGCGGCACCTACACGAGCCTCTACGCGGATGCGGAGCGACTGGTGTTTTCGCGCGAGCTTCCGGAGGGAAAACGAGCCATCGTGATTCTCACCCGAAAGCCGCTCGGTCCACTCGACCTGGCGGTCGCCAAGATCCCGCCCGGCACCTACCGCGATCTCCTCACGAACGAGAGCGTGACCTTCGACGGCAAAGGCACCCTCGACCTCGGGCCGTACACGGTTCGCTTGCTCGCCAACACGCCCGACGACTGCGCCGCGCCTTGAAGCTGGCGCACCGGCGAAGCGCATATGACACGCCGCGTCCTTGCGTCATCGGTTCACGAGATGCGCCATTTTCTCCGGATCTGTGCTCGTCACTCCCTCCTGAGTTGACATTCTTTCCCCTCGGTTCATGCTGCCCTCCACTCCGCCCATGCTCCTCCGCCGCATCACCACCGCCGTGCTCTCGTCGACCCTGGTTTACTGCGCGGCCACCGGCCTCGTGGCCTGCGGGGACGAGTCCGCACAGAACAAAGACTATGGCGCGCCTCCGGACGCGGCCATCTTCAACCCGAACCCGACCACGGGCGGCGACGGCTACGGCTCGGGCGGCAACACGGGCGGCCCTCCGGTGTGCCCGGAAGACTTCAAGGCCTGCCCGCAGCTCTTCAAGTACCCGGCCGGCGCCGAGACCTCGGTGGAGCTGCGCGGCGACTTCGGCGGCCCCGACACGTGGGAAGCCGGCGTGCCGATGAAGAAGAACGGCGCGAGCTGGGAGGCCACCGTCGAGGTGCCCTTCGGCAAAGTTGTACAGTACAAGTTCTACGTGAACGGCGCCGAGTGGAAGGTCGACCCCGCCCAGCCCACGGTGACCGACGCTTCCGGCAATACGAACAACACCTTCGCGGGAACCACCTGCGAGCCGTTCGTCTGTTCGGAGCCGGGTGCGGTGCCGGCCGGCGTGTTCGACTGGCGCGACTCGGTCATTTACTTCGCCTTCGTCGACCGCTTCTTCGACGGCAATCCCGGCAACAACTGCAACGTGGCGGGCACGAGCGGCGCGATCGCCAACTACCAGGGCGGCGACTGGGTCGGCATCAAGCAAAAGGTCGAGGCGAACTACTTCAACGACCTCGGCGTCAATACGCTGTGGCTCACCGTACCGCTCAACAACACGAACCAAGTGGGTCGTGGCGTGGGCGGCGACACGCACCAATACTCGGGCTACCACGGCTACTGGCCACAGATCGACGACCCGACCAACCCCGCGAATCTCTCCCAAGAGAGCTGCTTCGGCACCCAACAAGAGCTGAAGGACCTCGTCACCAGCGCGCACGCGAAGGGCATCAAGATCCTCTTCGACTACGCCATGGTGCACGTGCACCGGGACAGCGGCATCTTCCAGCAGCGTCCGCAGTGGTTCTGGCCCAAC
The DNA here is from genome assembly GCA_965225775.1 of Polyangiaceae bacterium. Lineage (GTDB taxonomy): Bacteria > Myxococcota_A > Polyangia > Polyangiales > Polyangiaceae > JAAFHV01. The sequence continues at coordinate 5,539,349 of OZ245328.1, forward strand.
GACAACGGGCGCGGTGGCAATTGCCTGTGCGGCCAGGGCTGCTCGTGGGACGCGATGCCCGATCGCGAGCGCTGCTGGTTCACCGACTACCTGCCGCACTGGAACTACACCAACGCGGACGCCCGCAACTACTCGGTCACCAATGCGGTCGAGTGGGCGAAGCAGATGGGCATCGACGGCTTCCGCGCCGACGCCATCAAGCACGTCGACATCTCCTGGCTGACGCAGCTGCGCGCGCAGATCAAGAGCGAGATCACCTCGAAGCAGACGCCCCCGCAGCGCTTCTACATGGTCGGCGAGACCTACGACTTCGGCAACCGCGACGTCTTGAAGGCGTACGTGGACCCGCAGACCAAGCTCGACGGACAGTTCGACTTCCCGCTCCGCAAGAACCTCGTCGAAGCGGTCATCATGCGGAAATACCAGGGCATGAGCGACCTCGCGGCGTTCATGAACGGCAACGACTACTACTACGGCGGCAACGCCATCATGAGCACCTTCGTGGGCAACCACGACCTGCCCCGCATCATCCACCTGGCGGCCAATAATCGCCTCTGGGGCGACGACCAGGGCTCGGACGGCAAGGATCGCTCGTGGTCGAACCAGCCCTCCATTCCGCAAGAACGCGAGGCCTTCGAGCGCCTCGCCAACGCGTACGGCATCCTCTTCACGAACCGCGGAGCCCCGCTCGTCTACTACGGCGACGAGATCGGCCTCCCGGGCGCCGGTGACCCGGACAACCGCCGCTTCATGCAGTGGACCGGCCTCGACGCGAACCAGACCTTCTTGCGCGACCGCGTGAAGAAGCTTCTCGACATCCGCGCCAAGCACCCGGCCACCCGCCGCGGCGTGCGCGCCACCATCGCCGCGGACGCGGACACCTGGGTCTACTCGCGCACCACCCCGGGCGACACCGTGTACGTGGCCGTGAACCGCGGCGACACCGACCGAACGATCTCGGGTTTGCCCGGAGGCTCGCTCGACGAGCTCGTCACCGGCACCACGGTGAACGGACCGTCCTACACCCTGCCCGCTCGTCAGACCCGCGTCTTCTTCAAGAAGTAGGCGCCCGCGCGCCCGACCGAGCGGACGAAAAGAGGCCGAATTTGCCGTAAATGTCGGCAGGTTCGGCCTTTTTGCTCGACGGGAGGCCATCATTCGACTGCAATAGCCCATCATGCGCTCGACGTTCGCCTCCGTGGCGGCTTTCCTTTCTTTGTTCGCTCTCACCGCCCCACTCTTCGGCTGCAGCCGCCTCCCCGCCGGCTTCAGGGACATGTGCGACGGAGACGTCCCCGACGTGACGGCAGGAGTGAGCGGCGTCCCGGCATACGACAGCGTCGAAATCATCGACAACGGCGTGGCCGTCGATTCGACCGGCACGCCTTGCGCGACCGCCACCAACGGCGACTGCCTCGTCGCCTACGCACGCGCGAAAAAGGAAGTGGGTCGACGCTTCGTGACCACCCGCCGAGACGAAGTGGTGGTGCGGGAGAACATCTCCATCATCGAGCTCGGCAAGAGCGTGGACACGGAGCAGGAGGCCACACTGACTGCGTTCAACCAAACGCTCTACACCCTGTGCAAGAACGACGTCGCCGTCGGCGCGCGGACGGTGGAGACCGGCTTCGAGGTGGTCCTCGCTTCCTACGGCACCGGAGACTGCGCGAAGAACATCGAGACCCGTGTCCTCGTGCAGCGGAATGGCGCAATCAGCGCGGTCACCACCAAGACCGAGGTCGGGTACGCGTGCCCGAACCAACGGGAGTCCCCGTACCAATCCGAGGAGCAGCAGGACAACACCTTCGGGGAGTGAGGCGCCCCTCGCGACTTTCGATTGCCATCCCCCCGAAGGGCCTTAAAGAGAGCGGGTGTTCGGAGAGTACGTCGGTGGACCTTCGATGGCCGCGCGCACGCGCGTGCTCTCGCTCGTCGAGCGACACGGCTGGAACGCCACTGCATTCCAGACCCTGGAGAGCGAGTACTCGTATTTCTTCGTCGGACACGACGCCTGCGTCGCCTACGTGGATACCGGTCGCGCGTGGGTGGTGGCAGGAGCGCCCCTGTCGGCCGATGCAGAGCTGTCGTCGGTGCTTCGAGCATTTTGCGCCGCAGCATCGGCAGCTCGACGACGGGTGTGCTTCTTCGGCGCGGAGCGACGCTTGCTGGACGCCGACTCCTTGTTGGACGCGCTGCCCATAGGCGAGCAGCCGGTCTGGGACCCACGTGAATGGTCGAGCGTCCTCGCGGAGAAGCGTAGTCTCCGCGAGCAACTCCGCCGTTGTCGAGCGAAGGGGGTATCGGTGCGCGAGCTCGGCAGCGCAGAGCTCGGCTCGGGTCCGATTCGCGACGAAATGGAGCGACTCACGCGCGCTTGGCTCGCCTCCCGAGGCATGGCGCCCATGGGCTTCTTGGTGAAGCTCGAGCCTTTCACGTTCCCCGAGCATCGAAGGTGTTTCGTGGCGGAGCAGGCCGGAAGGCTGGTGGCGTTCGCGGGGGTGATACCGGTGCCTGCACGAGGGGGTTTCTTCCTCGAAGATCTCGTACGCGCACCACACGCGCCCAACGGTACGGCCGAAGCCCTCGTGGACGCGGTGATGCGGTGGGCCGCCGAGAACGGCTGCGCGTGGCTCACGCTCGGCCTCGCGCCACTCGCCGGTGAGATGCCCGCACCACTACGCCTCGCCAAGTACGGGACCCGAGCTTTCTACGACTTCGAGGGCCTACGGGCCTACAAGGCCAAGTTCGTCCCCAAGGATTGGGCTCCCATCTACCTCGCATACCCGAAAGGCCAAGGGGCCATGATCACGCTCCTCGATGCCCTCGCCGCATTCGCACCGGGAGGCTTCTTGCGCTTCGGCTCGAGCACGCTCCTCCGCGGGCCGCAGGCCGTACTCCGTAGAGTCGGCGCACTGCTTGATTCCCGTTCCTAAACATCCCACCGATTGGCACTCGGCCAATTGCCGCATCTCGACACCTTCGCCTCGCATCTCAGCCTCACTTGTCATCGGAGGACTCTGTCCTCCGCCCCACCTCCTGGTTTTGGGTCCCAATCGTCCCAAACCCAAAACGGCCGCGTCGAGTGTTCGAGAATCGCGAACGCTCATTCAGGTAGAGCGAAATCCAGGCCCAGAGCATCGTCCCTGACGAAGATCACGAGGGGCGACCGAGATACGCGAGCGCTCGCAAGAGCTCGTCGTGGTCGAACGGGAGAGGGAGCCCGTAGGTCCTCCCTTCTTCGAGCGGCGCACCCTTGCGGCTCCCGGAGACCACGATGGCGCGGCGTTCCGGGAAAGCCGCGAGCCAGGTCGCCAGAAAGGCATCGGCCTCGGGCACCGAAGGCGAGAGCACGAGCACCGAAGACGGGGCGCAGTTCTTCTCGATTCGTCGCGCGACGGCCACGTCTCCCACCGATTCGATGGTCGCGCCACGACGCTTCAAGAGTGCTGCGATGATCGCGCGCACGCGCGTATTCGACTCGAGCAGCAAGACATCGAGGCCTCGATGCGACGAAACTCCGGAGCTCTCGCTCGCTTCCCTGGCGGCCGGGACGGAAATGTAGACACGCGTCCCTTGCCCCTCTCGCGAGCGGATGCGCATGGCCCCACCGAACGAGCGCACGGTTGCGAGCGAGGTGGACAAGCCGAGCCCGCTGCCTTGTCGCTCTGCTTTCGTCGTGAAGCCGGCCTCGAACGCACGCGCGAGCACGGCGCTCGACATGCCCGGACCGGTATCGTCCACCGTCACCGTGAAGTACCCCGAAAGTGGCTCGATTTCCGGCTCTCCCGACTCGGTGACGCGACCACGATGCACGGTGAGGTGCACGAGGCCCGAGCGACCACGGAGCGCGTCCCGCGCGTTGATGAGCACGTTGAGCAGTACGCGGACGAAGGAATGCGCCTCCACGTTCACCCGTGCCGGCTCGTCGCCCGGGTCGAGGTCGATCTCCACGCGTGGAGGAAAGAGTCGACGAGCGAGCACCAGCACCTCGTCCACGAGGGCGCGAAGCACGTTGTCTTTTCGAGCGGAGGGGGAGCCGGTCGGCGAGCGAAGGAGCGCGAGCATGCCGGCCGCGTGCTTCAAGGCTCCTTTGGCCGCGTCCACGTCTTCGCGCTGATCCGGTCGCTCGGCCGAGCCGAGGAGGTCGATGTGCCCGGCCAATGCCATGAAATCGTTCCGTAGGTCGTGCACGATGCCGTCGAGGATTTCGTCTCGCACGGCCGCGTCGGTGACGGCGTCGAACCCCTCCGCGATGGCCACGAGACCGGACGCGTCCTGCTGAATGCCCACGAAATGTGAGAGCTCACCCGCCTCGTCGTGGAGGGGTACGAGAATGAGCCGGGCCCAATACGTCTTTCCCGCCTTGTCGGCGTTGCGCATCAGCACGTCGCACGAAGTCCCGGTTCTGAGAGCGCGCCGCACCGAATCGAGCGAAGCGTCGTCGGTCTCGGGCGCGCGGAACATTCGCGCGTTGCGTCCCACGACCTCGCTCGGATCGTAGCCCGTAAGACGTGCCACGGCGCCACTCGCGTGCACGATGGGAAAGTCGACCTGACGAGCATCGGCGATGAGCAACGAGAGCGGAGCGGCCGCCAGGGCTCTCTCGACGAGGGCGACACGCTGCCGCGTGGGAAGGTCGGCTCGCGAGACCGCGCCGAACGAGACGGCCACGACCGCCCCGTCGACCCGCACCGGCCTAAACGCGAAGCTTGCGTCGAACGACTCGCCATTGGCGAACGAGATCGACCGCTCCACGATGACCGGCTCACCCGCGAGCGCCTTGGCGAAGTTCGAGTGGTAATCGACCTCGGCCCCCGGCGCCAAAAACAGTCGCATATCGTCGCCAGCGACGATGGACCGTCCGATGGCGCGTTCGGCATTGCGCCTGGCTCTCGCGTTGGCTGCCAAGATTCGATGCCCGCGATCGATCACGACCAAATCCTCACGCGCGGACTCGAAAGCCTCCGAGAAGACGGTCGCCGAGGGGGCCCCCACGTGCGCCTTCGGACACTCCACCCGACGCGCGCGGTACACGGCGCCCACGAGACGACCCGTCTCGTCGAACGTTCCCTCGGCCGACCAAACGAAAGGCGGATCGCTCGAGGCGAGATCGGGAGCGCTCGCCCACTTTTCTCCTCGGCGCAAGTGGTCGAAGAAGTCGTCTCGAGGTGGGAGCTTCACCACCTCTCCGAGTCGCCTTCCGGACGCGTCCGCGCACGTCACGCCGAACGTCGTCTCGGCGAGCCACGACCAACGTGTCACGCGATCTGCTGCGTCGACGACGATCACCGCGTCGCCCGTCGCGCGTTCGAGAGCGTCCGCGAGCAGGTCGGACACGGAGCGTGCCGTCGAGCTCGACGTCGTCCCTTCGAGCGATGAGCGCTCCATTCGCTCTACTCGATTCCGTACCGCTTCATGCGCAGCCAGAGCGTGCTTCTCGACACTCCGAGGCGACGAGCGGCCTCCGTGCGAGAGCCACCGCAAGCGGCGAGCGTCTGCTCGATCTGGGATCTTTCGATGCTGGCGACCGCTTCTTCACGAGCATCGCCGAGCGTTCCGGTCACGTCCGGAACGGAGCGTACGGCGGGTAGCCGCGGCGTGGGTGTAGGCGTGGGGAGGGCTTGCGGCGATTGCGTACGTGGCCTCGACGACGACTCGAGGCCGAGCATCTCCGAGGTGACCTCACCTTCGTGGGCCAGCATGGAGACACGCGTGGCGACGTTGCGCAGCTCGCGCACGTTGCCGGGCCAGGCGTAGTCGAGAAGCTCGGCCATGACCGCCCGCGAGATGCCCGGCGGATGTGTGCCCGCTTCGTTCGCGAGCTCGTCGAGGAAGTACATCATCAGCGGGATCACGTCGTCTCGGCGCTCGCGGAGCGGCGGTACGTGCAGAATACCCGCACTCAATCGATAGAAGAGGTCCGCACGCAAGATGCCGCTCTCGATGGCCTCGTGGGGATCTCGATTGGTGGCCGCGAGCACCCGCACGTCGACTCGGCGCTCTTTGTCCGAGCCAACGGGGAAGAAGCGACGATCTTCGAGCACACGGAGCAGCTTGGGCTGCAGATCGATGCGGAACTCGCAGAGCTCGTCCAAGAGGAGGGTGCCGCCGTCGGCGCTCGCGATGAGCCCGGCGCGGTCACGAGTGGCGTCGGTGAACGCGCCGCGCACGCTGCCGAACAGCTCGGCATCGACCATGCTGTCCGGGAAGGCTGCAAGGTTGACCCGTACGAAGGGCTTGCCCTGACGATTGGAACGCTCGTGAATATGGGCAGCTACGATCTCTTTGCCCGCGCCGCTCTCGCCGAGGATGAGTGCCGAAGAAGAGGGAGTGCCCGCGACACGCTCCGCCTTCTCCATGACTCGCCGCATGGCATCACTGACGATGACCGGACCGGGACGGAACTGCACCCCGCTGCGGCGACGGGTAGGAGGGCGGCTCTCGGGACGGTTCACGAGGCGGGCGCTCACCTCGTCGAAGTCGATGGGCTTGGTGAGGAAGTCGTAGGCACCCGAGCGGCCGACGGCGAAGGCGTCTTTGAGCCGCGTGCTGCCGGACATGACGAGAACGAGAGGCGAAGGATCGAGCGCCCGCGCGCGCTCGATGAGACGGAGGCCGTCGTTGGGCTCGTGCAGATTGAGGTCGAGAAGCCATGCGTCGAACGGCACGTCACGATCGAGAAGCTCGTGTGCCGCTCCCAGCGAAGTGGCCACCATGACCTCGTGTCCACGAACCGTGAGTGCCCTCTCGCAAAGCGACGCGACGCGGGCATCGTCGTCCACGATGAGGATTCTCGTTCGCCGAGTGCGCTGGCCGACCGGATCGTCGGAGGGGGCTTGGCGAGGATGGGCAACCATGGGCGTTGGGCAAGATTACTCGAATTCCGATTGTTGCAACGGCAGGTACATCGATTTGAAGCGGGCCGATGCGCACAGTCGGGTGCAAAGTTTGCGCGCGCGGGTGCGCGGCCCACAAATAACTCTCCGGTCGGGCGGAAAAAGTCATTCTTCCTGAGGGGATCGCCACAAACCGTCGAGAAATGCCGGGCGCGCAGCCTCACGTCACGGGAAGCAATCCCTCGGCACACCTCCTGCGAAACCTCTGCGGACCGGAGACCCAGGTCCCGGCAAGCAATCCACATAGGCACAGCTTGTCTGCCCCCTCATCCGGACAGCATGGCGGGTAGTCGACGTGTGGCCCGGTGGCCCGACGGGACGAGGTAGCCGCTTGCACCGCCAGGTCGCGAACGCGAACCACATGAGAGTCGACGTCGGGACGTGCAGCGTCCACTCGAGGACACGCCGAGTCGACGCGGGGACACGCCGATGGCTGCGAATCGCGGGTACGGCGCGGTGTGCCCCGAGGAGCAAGCCACACATCCCGTGTCCCCAGGCGGGCATCATCGTGTCCCATGCGCACCGCCGACGTGTCCCCGGGTGGGCACCGCCTGTCCCCGAGTGGGGTCCCCCTGTCCCCGGGACGGTCGGTGACACGTGACAAGGCATATAGCGAGTCGAAGAGGGCGGAGTACGCCTGCGCAGACGACTGCCCCTCAGGCAGGACTCGGGCGAAGACGACGGCGACCAGCCCGCGGAGAAAGCGTCAACCGACAAACTTTTGACGAAAGCGTCAAGACCACCTTCACGTCTCGGCTCGAGGGCCCGTTCTCCCACTCACGGAAAGCGAGCGTGAGGGCAGAGAATGAAGCGGCGAATCGGCATTTTCGGATCGTGCTCGCTCGTACTCTTGACCATCGCGAGGCCGGCGTTCGCGGGCGAAGGCCCTCACGAGTCCACCAACCAATCCTCGGCGGGACCAGGAAGCCCTACCCCGGACGGATCGGCGCCCTCGGCGCCCGCATCGTCCAATCCGAACGCGTCGGCGCCGTCGGTGCCTCCACTGGAAACGACGGCGTCCGCCCCCACACCTGCGCCCCCATCGCCCTCGCCCGTACCGAGAACACCGCCCCCAGCTCCCGCTCCTGCTGGAGTGTCGCCCGTCACGCAAGCGCCCTGGTATCAACGAGTCTCGCTGGAGGCCTTCGTCGACACGTACTTCAGCCACAATTGGCGCAGTCCGCGTCCCAACTCTTCTGCCAATACGTACCACCCCTTCGACCCGCACTCGGGCTTCGGGCTGGCCTGGCTAGGGCTCGACGCGGGAATGGATCCCGACCCGGTCGGCGCGACGCTGCAGCTACGCTTCGGGCCTTCGGTGCCGAACTTGGCACTCGCGGACTGGTCGCTTCCCGGAGGAATCGGATTCATCCAGAACGGCTATGTTTCGCTGCGCCCTGGCGGTTCGTCGGGCCCCGTAACCATCGTAGCCGGGAAGTTCGACACCGTCTTCGGAGCCGAGCTCGCCCAGAGCCAGCTCAACATGAACTACACGCGCGGGTTCCTCTACACCCTCGCGCAGCCGTTTTTCCACACGGGTCTTCGGGTCGACGTTCAGGCCACCGAGAAGCTCGCCTTCAAGGTGCTCGCGGTGAACGGCTGGAACAACACGCTCGACAACAATCGGGGCAAGACCTTCGGATGCCAAGCGTCGTATACACCGCTCGACGAGGCGACCATCTCACTCGGCTATCTGGGTGGTCCCGAAGAGGACGACGTGACCACGCTGAACTGCGGGACGGGGCAGGTCTTCGATGCCGTAACCTCGACGTGCACGCAGTCGGGCAATGCGCCGACCGACGCCGCAACGTCGGGCAAAGTCGAGAACACGGGAGCCGAGAGTCGTTGGCGCCACATGGCGGACTTGGTGCTTGACGTCAAGCCCACGAAACAGCTGCGCCTGGTCGCCAACGGGACCTATGCCACCCAAACCGTCGCGGTAGGCTCGCTCGATCAGCCGGTCTCGTGGGTCGGTGCTGCCTTCTATGCGCGATATGCCCTCACTCCCGAATGGGCGGGCGCGCTCCGAGGAGAAGTCTTGAACGATCCGGACGGCCAAATCACGGCTCCGAACACCAAGCCAGTATCGCTCTACACGGGAACCGTGACGCTCGACTACTCGCCGGTCTCCAAGTTGCTGGTCCGCCTCGACAATCGAATCGACGCCGCGACGGAGGCGGTCTATGCGGCCAAGCTCACCGGAACGGCGAAGAGCCAGCTCACCACGACGTTAGGTGTGGTCGTGAAGACGAACTGACCTTCGCCTACCGCGGCTGTCGGTCAGGAACCGTGGCCTTCTCGCGCGACGATTCGGCGCGCCACTTCGGGGTCGTCCGAGGCGATGGTCACCTCGATCGCGTCACCGAGCTCGCGCGAGCGAATGGTCATCGCCTCGAGGTCGGAAGGAGTCGCGGAGTAAGCGGGGGAGGTCCTCAATCGACACGCCGTGAGACGCCGGGCGGAGGTGGTGTCGAGTCCGTCTCCCGCCGGAAGCACGATACGAACGCCGCGCACTACGCGAAGGCGCTGCTTGCCGGTGGTCTCGTCGAAGGACTCCGCGCGCCCGCGCGACGGCGACACACTCGCGATTCCGGAGGCCGCAACGCCTTCACACGAGCCTCGCTCCGCGGCCTCGCGCACCGGTGTGACGGAAGAAGCGCACCCCACCGCGGAGATGGCGATTCCCAATCCGACCAAGACAGCCGACAGCTTCGTCATGGATGCACCCTCGAGGGCGAGAGGTCCGCTCGTCGTGAGCGGAGGTCTCCGCGCACGGAACGCCTACCACGCCAATAGCGACGGGCAAGCTCGGCGCAGGCGCGAACGCACGATTCGGTCGAGCAGCCGAGCGGCGAATCGGGACCGGCCTCGCGCCGGCCTTTTGGCTGACGTTTCGGCAATCCACCTTGACCGCCACACGTTTCAATCCCGACCAAATGTTGAAGACCGTGGTCAAGGTCGTGCCCTGACCACGGTCTCGGGTAGTGCGAAAGGCTCAGGCTCAGCTCAGGGCACCACGACGGCGTCGACCGCGCCGTGCACCTTCACGCCGCCCGTGTCGCCGTAGAAGCGCGCTTTGATCTTCTTGTCCGTCGCTTCGACGATCTCGATCTTGCCGCCGGCGAGCTCGCCCGCCAGACGGTCTTGGCCGACCACCACCACCTCGACCTTGGCCGTGGCCGAGAGATCGAGCGTGGCCGGCGTGCGCGCGGGGAGCGTGATGGTCACGCGATTGGCGCTGTCGTTGAAGAAGACCGTGTAGACGTTGGTCGCCGCGACCACCGTGGACGAGTCGGTGTCGACGTCTTTGGCGACGCCCTTGTACCCGAAGAACTTGCCTCCATTGGCATAGGCCACGAATGCGCCCTCGAACGCGGGGAATTCCGTGGGCCCGGGGGGCGGCACGGCCGAGTCGGGCTCTTGCACGTCGGCCGTCGAGGCGTCCTGCGTGGTGGACGAGTCGGTCGGGGTAGTGGACGAGTCCGACGTGGAGCCGGCGTCGTCGTCGATGGGCGCGACCGCGGGCGAAGACGAACAGGCCACCACGAGCGCGAGCGCGGACACGGAAGCGACGGCGGAGAGAGAAGCGAAGAGCTTGGTTTTCAAAGGGACCTCGAAGGACGAGCGAAGGATTGTAGATGACACATGTCGGAACGAAGGCGTCGGGCCGGCCTGGCTCAGTCGAGGAGCTCGACTCCCGTGGCCTCGAGCTCGAGCTTGGCGAGAGGGCGTCCGAGCTGTTTTTCGGCTTCGGCTTTGCAGCCCGCACCTCCCTGATGACCTCCGCCGCAGGCCGCGCCTTCGGGCATCTGGGCCAGCTTGCCGGCGACACGCGCCTTCTTGCCGGAGGCGGTCTTGGGGACGAAGAACGAGTGGCCGGCCATTTTCACGTGGGCTTCACCGGACTCGTCCTTGAGCTCCATCCAGCAGCCCATGTGCTGACAGACGGCGGTGACGGTGCCCTCCGTGACGATGGTCTTGCCTTCGTACGAAGCGGGCGCCTTCGCGACGGCGGTGAGCGTGGCCTTCTCGCCCCCCGTGATGGGCGTGCCGAGCACGAGCTTGCCGGTCGGCTTGGCCTCGGCGCTTGCCTCGGCCTTCGGGGCGGACTCTTGGGTCGCGCTCTTCGCGCTCGCGGTGGCGTTGGCCGCCGGCTCGGACTTGGGCTCGGGCTTGGGATCTTCGGTGCGGCACGCCGCGGTCGCGACGAGCGTCGCGAGCAGAACGAGAGGAAGGAAAGCCGTCTTCATGACCGTCGAGTCTACCACCACCCGAAGCCCCTTCCCGAATCCTCCGCGCCTCATGACTTCCCGCGTCACGCAGATCGGAGTTACTTTACGATGGCCCGTAAATTCGGCCGTGCTACGTCCATCGGGCCCGATCGCGAGTCACTTCGGAGACGAGGTGCGGAAGCTCGGGCAAGCTCAAGCGTAGGATCGTGCACCATGCGCCGCTCACGTCTCCTCTCGGTGGTCTCGCTCGTCCTGGCGCTCGGCGCGTTCGAGGCGCGCGAAGCCTCGGCGGCCGCGCCTCCGCACCGGAGCATGGCCTCCCTGCCCTCGTCGAACGGCTTCGGCACCGTCGTCTACGACGCGAAGGCCGCCAAGGTGGTGCAGTTCCTCGAGCACGCCTACCGCTACCCGTCCGAGGGCAAAGAGAGCCGGAACTTCGCCTTCGACGCCTACCCCGGGCTGCGCGTGGGCACGCAGAAGGCCTGGCTCGACACGATCGCGCCCACCTCGATCGAGTACGTGCCGGGCACCGGAATCGTGCACACCGCACGCACCTTCGCGGGGCTCGACGTGGACGAGTACGTCTACCAGCCGATGGGCCTCGCCGAGAACGCGAGCGTGACGCTGGTGAAGGTCACGCGAAAGTCCGGCTCGGGCGCGGTCGACGTCTACGACCTGCGCAACTTCCACTTGGGCGCCGGGCAGGTTCCGTCCATCAACGGAGAAGGCGCGCAATGGAACGCGGCGCGTGATTGTTTCTACGAGTACGGCGGATCCGGCGTGGCCTTCGCGCACGGGGCGATCGGCGGCTCGACCCGTCACTCGATGACGCCCGACAATCCGTACTTCGCGCTGCTCGCCGGGTCGGACCTGAGCAACAACGACACCACCTCGGCCACCAGCGACATCGTGCCCGGCATGCAGAAGAGCCTCGGCGATCTCGCCGTGGGCGCGAGCGCGTGGGCCGGGTTCTACAGCGTGCTCTCGCTCGCGAACGACGCGCAATCGGCCGCCGATCGGGTGCGCACCTGGATCGCGGGGCGCACGCCGGAGCAGCTCTACGCCGCCGAGACCAACGACTGGAAAGGCTGGATCACCCCTCCGCCCGCCGGGCTCACGCCGCTGCAGCAAGCGCTCGAACAACAATCGCAGGTCGTGCTGCGCATGGCCCAAGTGCGCGAACCGGGCAAACCCGCCGGACAGGTGCTCGCCAGCATCGCGCCGGGCAAATGGAACATCTCCTGGGTGCGCGACATGGCCTACGCGGTGGCCGCGCTCGTGCAGACCGGCCACACGGCGGAGGCCAAAGCCGCCCTCGCCTTCCAGCTCGGCGCGGACGCCTCGCGGTACGAGTCGTACGTGAAGAAGAAGTACAAAATCTCGGTGGTTCGCTACTACGGCGAGGGCCGCGAAGAGACCGACTTCAACGCGGACGGACCCAACATCGAGTTCGACGGCTTCGGGCTCTACCTGTGGACGTTCGACGAGTACCTGCGAAAGTCCGCCGACCAGGCCTGGGCCACCACGGTGTGGCCCACCGTCCGCGACGAGATTGCCGACGTGCTGGTCGGCCTGCAGGAGCCGAACGGGCTCATCGCGCCGGACTCGTCCATTTGGGAGGTCCATTGGAACGGCAAGCAGCGCAGGTTCGCCTACACCACCATCACGGCGGCCCACGGGCTCTGTTCGGCGGCACGTGTCGCGGATCGATTGGGAGATAGCGCGGCGGCCGCCAAGTTCCGCGCCGCGGGGCAAAAAGCGCGCGACGCCATCTTGCGCGAGCTGCGAGCCCCGGACGGGACCTTGGCGCAATCGGTGGAAGGATTGGCCTCGGGCTCCAATTGGCTGGACGCCGCGACGGTGGAGGCCGTCAACTTCGGTCTTGTGCATCCGCACAAGGGCACCACCAAAGCGACCTTGGCCTCGCTGCGGCGCGCGCTCGTGCCGGCCTCCGGGCGTGGGCTCATGCGCAGCAACGTAGGCGGCTATTACGACTCGCAAGAGTGGGTGTTCGTGGACTTCCGCACGGCGCTCGCGCTCGATTACGCCCAAGACAAAGCCGGCAGTGCTTCGTTTTTGGACTTCAACGTGGCGCAAGGCGCGGAAAACTTCTTGCTGCTCTCCGAGCTCCACGATGCGACCACGGCCGACTACGCCGGAGAAGCGCCGATGGTGGGCTTCGGCGCGGGCGCGTACGAGCTCGCGCTGGGCAACATCGGCAAGGCGATCGAGCCCACCTGCGGCGCCTTCGCGGACGAGCCGGGAGAGATCGTTCCGGACGGAGGTCTCCCCTCGAGCGATGCGGGCACTGGCCCCACGCCCACCGGCCCCGACGGAAGCGCAGGCCCCGCGCAAGCCACGCCGGACTCCCCGTCCGCCACCGACGACAGCGGCTGCTCGACCGCGCCGCTGCGCTCGGGCGCGGGCGGTGTGGCGCCCGGCCTCGCCCTGGGAGGACTCGGGCTCCTCGCGGCGGCGCTCGTTCGACGCGCGCGTAAACGCTGATTTCGCGCGGAAATCAGGCCTCTTTCGCGCGGGGAGCGCTTCACGGGGTCTCTTCCGCGTCACGTGCGTGCGGAGGGCTCGTCCTGCGCTATGCTGCGCATCGAACGAGACGCGCCGTGTTGGGGCGCCGAGGAGAAGCCATGGCGAAAGAAGAGAAGTCCGGCTCCGCGTGGGCCGTTTCGGGGATGGTCGCGCTGCTCACCGGCCGCAAGCTCGCGGGCCTCGGCATGTTCGCGCGGGGTCTGGCCGTGCTCGAGCAGGGCTGGCGAGCGAAACACCCGAACTTCGAGGGCGGTCTCGCCGAGCGTTGGGAAGCCGCCACCGAGTTCTACGAGTCGACCCACCGCAATCCGGTGAACCGCTGGCTGCACATGGCGGGCATTCCGCTCATCGTCGGCGGCGCGGCCGGTCTCTTGGCGCTGAAGCCCTTCCGTCCCGCATGGGGTGTCGCCGCGGGCAGCTTCGCCTTCGGTTGGGGGCTCAATATCGTGGGGCACCAATTCTTCGAGAAGAACGCGCCTGCCTTCAAAGACGATCCGCTGAGCTTCATCGCCGGCCCCGTGTGGGACCTTCAGCAATTGGCGGGCCTCGGCAAGAAGAAGAAAGCCCCCCAAGCCACCGACGCCGACCTTCACACGAACGGCGTGGCCGTGAACGGCGTACCCGCCGAAGCCTGATCACGAGCACACGAACGCATGAACGTTAGGCCGTCTCGGCGCCTCGGCAGGGCACCGACGCGGCCTTCGTCGTGTAGGGTGGGCGCATGATCGCGCTGCGCGAAGTCACGAAGACGTACGGCGCGGCCGTCGCGCTCGACGGCTTGACTCTGGAGGTCGCGAAGGGCGCATCGCTCGCCCTCGTCGGCTCGAGCGGCTCGGGAAAAAGCACCGTGATGCGCCTCTGCACCGGGCTCGAGCGCGCCGACCGCGGACGCGTGGACGTGGGCGGCGTCGAGGTGACCGACGATCCGCGATCGCTCGACGAGGTCCGCAAGAGGATCGGCTACGTGATCCAAGAGGGAGGCCTCTTCCCTCACCTCACCTGCCGCGAGAACGCCACGGTGGTCGCCGCGCGAAGAGGCATGAGCCCTGCGGCCATGAAGGCACGCCTCGGCGAGCTCGCGGAGCTCACGCGCCTGTCCGAGGCCGTGCTCGATCGACGCCCGGGCGAGGTCTCGGGCGGGCAGCGGCAGCGCGTGGCGCTCGTGCGCGCGCTCTTTCGCGATCCGGACGTGATGCTCTTGGACGAGCCCTTCGGCGCGCTCGATCCGGTGGTGCGTGTGGCGCTCGCGGACGAGCTCTTCCCGAAGCTGCGCGCGCTCGGCAAGACGGTGCTGCTCGTGACCCACGATCTGTCCGAAGCCGCCGCCACCACCGACGAGATCGCGTTGCTCCACGAAGGATGCATCCTACAAAGAGGCACGCTCGACGAGCTGCGCGACCATCCCGCGAAGCCCTTCGTGCACACGTTCGTCTCGGCGGTTTGGGGACGCGGCGCGCGGTCGCCTCGAGGCGAGCCGTGAGCCGGCCAATCGCGTGGCTCTCGGTCCTCGCGCTCGCGCTCTCGTGCATTTTGCACGTTTCGCGCGTGAACGCGGCCGAAGGCGTCTCGATTGGGTCGAAGCGCTTCACGGAGTCGTTCCTCCTCGGCGAGCTCGCCAAGGACGCGGCCACGCACGCCAATCCCGGCAAAGTCCGGCACACGAAAGGGCTCGGAGGCACGGCCATCGTCTTCGGCGCGCTCGAGGCGGGCGAGATCGACCTCTACCCGGAGTACACGGGCACGCTCTCCGAGGCGATTTTGCACCTCGAGGGCAAGGCCACCGTGGCGAACGTGCGCCGAGGTCTCGCTTCACGCGGCCTCTGCATCACCGATCCGCTCGGTTTCCAAAACACGTACGCGCTGGCCGTGCGCACGTCCGAGCCGAAGACCACCAGCGTGACCCGCATCGGCGATCTTGCCGCGCGCCCCGAGCTCGCGATCGGCATCACCAACGAGCTCGCCGGTCGGCGCGACGGCTGGGAGGGACTCGCCCGCGCGTACGGTCTCCCGCAGACACCACGCGCGATGGATCATGGGCTCGCGTACGAGGCGGTGAAGAGCGGCGCCATCGACGTGGTCGAGGTGTACTCGACGGACGCCAAGATCGAGCGCTTCGGCCTCCGCGTCTTGGAGGACGATCGCGCTTATTTTCCGCCCTACGAAGCGGTCTACGTCTACCGGTGCGACCTCCGCACGCGTGCGCCCGAGGTGCTCGCCGCGCTCGAAACGCTCTCGGGCACGCTCGACGCGAAGACCATGATCGCGCTGAACGCGGAGGTCGAGATCGACGGTCGCGCCCCCGAAGACGTGGTTCACGCGTACGTCTCGCGTAGCTCGAGCAAAGACCCTGGCGCGCGCGCGAAACGCGCGAGCTTCGGCGCGAGGCTCCTCCAGACGCTCCGCGACGAAGGACCCGCGCACCTCGAGCTCGTGTTCGTGAGCCTCTTCGCGTCCGTCCTCGTCGGCGTGCCACTCGGAGTGATGGCCGAGCGCGTGAAGCGAACGAAAGGCACGATCCTCGGCGTGGTCTCGGTGGTGCAGACCATCCCGTCACTCGCGCTTTTGTGCTTTTTGATTCCGCTCTTGGGCATCGGAAAGGTGCCCACGCTGGTGGCGCTCTTTCTCTACGGGCTCCTGCCCATCGTGCAAAACACCTATCAAGGGCTCGTTTCCATTCCGCGCTCCGTTCGGGAGTCGGCCATCGTGGCCGGACTCGATTGGCGGGAGCGACTCACGGTGGTCGAGCTCCCGCTCGCATCGCGCGCCATCGTGGCCGGGATTCGGACGAGCGCCATCACCTGCGTGGGCACGGCCACCGTCGCGGCGTTCGTGGGCGCGGGCGGCTTCGGCCAACCCATCAGCACGGGGCTCAATCTCAACGACACGCCCACCATCTTGCTCGGCGCGCTCCCGGCGGCGGCCCTCGCGCTCGTGGTGGGCGCGGTCTTCTCGCTCGTCGATAAGCGTCTCGCCGCGAAGCTCGGCGCGGTGGACGCCGAGGGCCCCGAGTAATCCGAGGAAATGCACGCCTGCCCTTCCCCGCGCGGCGATCGGGGACTACCCAGTGAGGATGGCAAAAGCGATCTGGAAGGGCACCGTGGTGGCCGAGAGTGACACGTTCGAGGTGGTCGAGGGAAACGTGTACTTTCCACCTTCCGCGCTGAAGCGCGAGCACTTCAGCGACAGCGCCACCACCAGCGTGTGCGGCTGGAAAGGTACCGCGAACTACTACGACGTGGTGGTGGGCGGGGAGACCAACCGCGACGCCGCCTGGGTCTACCGAACGCCCAAGGACGCCGCGAAGAACATCGCGGGTTTCGTCGCCTTCTGGCGTGGCGTGACGGTCGAACGCTGACGCTCCCGGGGGCGGCCCGCTCGACGCGCACCGAGCCCCACGAGCCTGGTAAAAACGAGGCATGTCCAACGTGGATCGCGAGTCGCTCGCCCTACGCTACCGCACCGTCCGCGCCCACACCGAAGCGCTGGCCGAGCCGCTCTCGCCCGAAGATCAGCAGGTGCAATCGATGCCGTCGTGCAGCCCCACGAAGTGGCATCGCGCGCACACCACCTGGTTCTTCGAGACCTTCGTGCTCTTGCCGCGCGGAGAGAGCGCCTTTCACCCCGCGTACGGTCACCTCTTCAACTCGTACTACGAAGCGATTGGTCCTCGCCACGCGAGGCCGAAGCGAGGGCTGGTCACCCGTCCCACCGCCGCCGAGGTGGGCGAGTACCGTCGCGCAGTGGACGAACGTATGCTCGCGCTGCTCGACCGCGCGAACGAAGACGAGCTCACGGCGCTGGCACGACTCGTCGCCTTGGGCACGGCCCACGAAGAGCAGCACCAAGAGCTTCTCTTGACCGACATTCTGCACGCCTTCTCCGAGAACCCGGTAAGGCCCGTCTATCGACAAAACGCCTTCGTCCCGCGTCGATCGGGGGGCGCGCTCGCGTACACCTCGTTCGAGGGAGGAGTGTTCTCGGTGGGCGTGGACGAGACCGAAGGAGCGACGGTCGGCGAAGGTTCCGGCTTCTCGTTCGACAACGAGGGTCCTCGGCACCGCGTGCACTTGGAGCCGTTCGCGATTGGGTCACGATTGGTGAACCTGGGAGAGCTACGAGCTTTCGTCCGCGAGGGCGGCTACCGAACCCCGAGCCTCTGGCTCTCCGAGGGCTACGACTTCGTACGCACGGAGGAGATTTCGCTCCCGGCGTACGTTCGCGAAGAAGGAGGAGAGCTGTACGCGTACGGCCTCGACGGCGAGCGCAGACTCGACGACGACGATCCGGTGCTCGGGCTCTCGTACTTCGAGGCCGACGCCCTCGCGCGCTTTCTCGACGCGCGTTTGCCCACGGAGGCCGAATGGGAATACGCGATGCGCGAATGGCCGCAAGACACGTCCCGCGGAGCACGCCCCCGAGACGCGATCGATCCCGCTACGGGCATCGCCGGAACCGCGTGGGAATGGACCTCGTCCGCGTATTCGGCCTATCCGCGCTACCGTCCGGCCGAAGGCGCCCTCGGCGAATACAACGGCAAGTTCATGTCGAGCCAGATGGTGCTTCGCGGCGGCTCGGACTTCACCCCGAAGAACCACGCCCGGCTCACGTACCGAAACTTCTGGCCCGCATCGACTCGATTTCAGCGTACGGGACTGCGCCTCGCGCGAGACAGGTGACACCGCTCCGACTCGTCGGGGCATTGGGCGATACGCACGCATCCGAGTCGTCACGCTCGCTCGATCCGTCATCTCGGACCATCGCGTGAAGTGACGTCGGCGTGACGGCCCCAAATGTGATGCGCGCGTAGGCACGGTTCGTGCGACTCTCATCGACGATGTCGCCCACGAAGGCCGAACCCCGAGGGTCCGCGCGGACCGAGCCCGATTCCTCGTGGGTCGGTGAGCTCGTACGAAAGGGGCTCTCGAACGATCCGAAGTCGCTCCCTCCGGTGCTGTTCTACGACGCGGAGGGCTCCACCCTCTTCGAGCGAATCACCGAGCTCCCCGAGTATTACCTCACGCGCACCGAGCGCGGGATCCTCCGAGAATCGTCGGGGAGCATCGTCGATGCGTGCATCCTACACAACGAGCCGCTCCACGTGTTCGAGCTCGGCGCGGGCAGCGCGGACAAGAGCGTGATCTTGCTCGAGGCCGCACGCGCACGCTCGTCCCGCGCGACCTACTGGCCGATGGACGTCTCGGACGAAGCGCTCCGCCTGGCCGCGGAGAACGTGCGCGCCCACGTCCCCGATGTGGCCATTCGCCCCATTGCCGGCACGCACGCGGAAGGCCTCGAGCGGGTCCGCGCCGTGGAAGAAAAGAAGCTCGTGCTCTTCATCGGGAGCTCGATTGGCAACTACACCGACGCCGAAGCCGTCACCTTACTGTCGCGGGTGCGCGCGGCGCTCGGCCCCGACGACGCGTTTCTGCTCGGCGCGGACCGCAAGAAAGGCCTCGACGTCCTCATTCCCGCCTACGACGACGCCGCGGGCGTGACGGCGCGGTTCAACAAGAACGTGCTGGTGCGCATCAATCGCGAGCTCGGCGCGAGCTTCGACGTGGACCGCTTCCGGCACGTGGCCCAATGGAACGAGCACGACTCGTGCGTGTCGATGTTCCTCGAGAGCACGGACGACCAAGACGTCTCGCTCGGCACGCTGGGAACCCGTGTGGCCTTCGCGCGGGGTGAGCGCATCCACACGGAGAACAGCACGAAATACGAGGACGCGAGGCTGTTCGGACTCTTGCGCGCCTCGGGTTTCCGCGTGGAGCGAAGCTTCCGCGATGCGCGCGATTGGTTCGGATTGCACCTCTGCCGCGTGGCGTGATGCCCCGTTGCGAGGTCACGGTCACGGGGGCATGCTGCCCGAAATGAATCGGGTCTCACCGCTCGGGCTCTCGCTCCTGGTCCTCGTCTTCGGCCCGCTGCTCGCCCATTGCTCACGAACCCCCGCGCCGGTCGGTGAGCTCGGGCCTTTGGTGGATGCGCGAGCCCCCTCCCCACCGCGCTCCGTCGCCCCCGAATCCTCGACGAAAGCAATCGTCAGCGCGACGGTGGACGCGGCCTCGCCGTTGCCGAAGAGCCCCTATGCGGGCATCTGGCACGCGGGCCTCGTCGTTCCCGGAGGAAGCGCCGAAGACGTCTATTGGCTCTCGAGCGATCGACGATGGCGGTGGCACGCGTCGAGCCATCGTGGATGTCGGGTGGGGGTGGTGGACAGGTACGGCGTCTGGACCGAGAGCAAAGGAACGCTCACCTTCGAGGAGCACCTGCGCATGGTGAGGAAGGTGGCCGACGCGAAGAGGTACGCGAGCTACCTCGCTTGCACGGGCTACTGGGACGGAAAGACCTGCGATCGAAAGCAGCCTCGCGGGGTCGACGCCGATTGCGCGGCCGCCGCTGGCACGGTGGAGCGTCCCGAGCCCGCGAGCACGTCCACCTTCGCGTCCAGCGCCTGCTCGACCGGAAAAACCAGGACGGCGAGCGGACTTTATTCGGCCGCTGACCGAGAGATGGAGCAGCTGACGACGCCGGCTCGCCGCTGCCTTTCGATCGACGGGCAAGCCCACTGGGACTTCGGCGGAGAAGACGACCTCGAATCTTTCGCGCCCGAGCGCTCCGACGTGACGTTCACCGCGGCTTCCGGCCGGTGGACCTCCACGACCACGCCTTGAGGTGCCTCGACCGAAAAAAGCCTGCTCGAGACGCCCCGCGAACGACGTCTCCAAGCCTTCGGTCGCGCGAGCCGAGCCCCGTGCTAGGAGTGCCGGCCATGGTACAGGCGATGGTCGGGATGCTCTCGTTTTACGGGTTGGTCGCCTTCGTGGGAGGCGTCATCGGTTTCGTGAAGGCGAAGAGCAAGGCCTCGCTGATCGCGGGCATCGTCTCGGGGCTCCTCTTGGGCACGGCCTCGGGCTTGGTCTCCTCGGGCTTCGTTCGCCTCGGCGGCGGACTCGGCGCCGTCATCGCCGTGGCCCTGATCGGCCGCTTTTTGCCCGCCTTCATGAAGACCAAGAAGTTCATGCCCGCGGGCCTCGTCGCGATGCTCGGCATGGTGGTCGTGTGCCTCTGCGTGGCCGGCATCTTCACGGTTTGAAGACGTCGAGCACACCAAGGCGGTGAAGGTCCTCGCGTCCGGACCAGAAGAGGAGCGGCGCGAGCACCACAAGCAGCGTGTGCTCGAGAAATGCCCACCGAACGAGCTCGGGAGACAACTCGTCCACCTCGCCGTAGTGGCGGCTCGCACCGCTGACGTCGACGTAAATGAGCGACGCGGCCAAGAAGGCCAGGAGGCTCGCCACGCCCACCCGCCACGACCGCGAGAGCCCCGCCACGACCCCGGCCGCCCCGAGCACGACGAAGACCAAGAGACTGACCGGGAGCGCGAGAAGAAAGATCGCCACGGGCATCAAGAGGCCCGCGATCACGAAGCTCGGGACTTCACTCATGGGACGAGGCGCCTCGAAGGCGAACGGGACGACGACGAGGCCATTGAGCAGCGCCGAAACGACACTGCCCACGAGAGTCCATGACCACGCCGCACCGACGAGTGTACGGACGGCCTCGGACCGAGAGCCTCGATTCATCGTGAGCAAAGACGCGAACGGGACGATTCGGCTCAGGCGCATCCTTCGTACTCATCGAACCTCACGCAATCGACGAAGAGCCATTCGCGCCTTGGTTCGGACTCGACCGAAGCGGGTGGTGCCGTGGTCGTTCTCGACCATTCGCTCAAGCGCGCATTTGGTCGATGGAACCCTCAGCTCACCGGAGGCATATGCGGCGAAGAAGCGCACCGCAGGCGAACCGTCGCGAAGACCGAAGAGCAGGATCGCCTTCGGCACGGCCGCTGGCGGCTGATACGAGAGCGCCTCCATGGCCTCCGCCCGAACGCTGGAGAGCTCGGTCCGGTCTCGTATCACACGTACCAAGAGGGGAACCGCGAGCTCCGCCGGGGCCCAGCGCAGCGCGGAACACGCCACCATGCGCACCACGCGGTTCCTGTCGGATCGAGCGAGCCACAGGATGCGCGCAAGCACGTCGTCCGACCAGGTGTTCCACGATGCTGCGAGACGCAGGAGAGCCCGAGCCCGGACGTCCGGATTGATGCTTGCGAGGGCATTCAGATCGTTGCAAGAGGCCCCCAGCGCAGTCATTGGACCTCTCGAAACGTATCAGGATTCCACTATGAAACAACGCCCCGGGTCACCCGGATGGCCGCCGAACAAGGTGAGAAGTCCTTAAATCGTCGAGCCCGCACAACCTCGGCGACGGGAGCGGTCTAGAGCGCCGAACCGCTTAGTGACCGAGGATTTTCGCCAAGTTGCGAGCCGTGCGAGGCGCGACGACGAGTCCTACTGCTGCTAGGCGAGGAGGAGCAACGAAGCACGGCGACGCAAATCGGCGGAAAGCCGACCGAACTAAGCGGTTCGGCGCTCTAGCAGTCCGTTGAAAAAGGGACCGAGCGCGTCCGTCGTCCGCGCCGCAAGGGCGAGGCGCGAACCGAGGAGCGCGCGGAGCCTACTTTTGTAGGTGAGCACGCACCGGAGGATCGCAACGAAGCTCTTGTGGATGCGGCGACGGATGCGCGACGGGAGTTTTTCAACGGGCTGCTAGCCTTGAACCCGAGACCCAAAAGGGTACACTCCTGCCAATGGCGAGGAACGCTGGACTCGTGACGATCGGGGCGCTTCTTCTGGGATGCGTAGGCTGCGGGCAGATCGCCCCCAGCACGTTCAGCGAGACGGAGGCAGGCGTCGATGCGGCCCCGGCCCCCGTCGTCGTATCCGTGCCCGATTGTCCGGCTGCGGGCGGCAGGGTCGACGGAGGGGCGTGTTGCGAGGGCAATTCATCGTGCCTCCAGGTCACGCTCCTCGGCGGCCGATGCGTACAGCGCGGCAAGGGCTGCGGCGCGGTCGTCTGTCCTTCGGGCAGTCATTGTGCGCTCGTCGAAACGCACACGAAGTTCAGTGAAGGCTGCCCGGCGTTCGGCTCTCCCGTGCAAGTCGCCGCCTGCGTCGCCGATTGACCGGACGACCCGGAATCCACCGACGAACCGCACGGGTTGTCCGCGTGCGCCTTCGACACTAAACCACGTACATGTCCGTCGCGACGGCCGAAAGTGCGCGAACGCGTGCACTTCGCATTCTCACGCTGGATGGGTCCGGAGGGCTCGTCGCGGGGGCGTTGGTACTCGCCCTGCATGGGCCCGTCGCCCGTTTTTATGGGCTCTCGGTGGGTGTCGTCGGCTTCGTCGCCGTGGTCAACCTCGCCTACGGCTCGTACTCCTCGACCCTCGTGTGGCGCGCATCACGAGGGGCCTTTCCCTCGCGTCGCGCCGTCGACTTGCTCATCGTCGCCAACGCCCTCTGGCCTCTCGTCTGCGCGAGCGTGCTCTTCACCACGCGAGCTTCCGCTTCGATCTTCGGGCAACTCCATCTCGCGCTCGAAGGGCTCTACGTGCTGGGGCTGGCCGTCGTCGAAGCTCTCTACGTTCGACCGCATACGCTCGGGGCACGAGGATGACGAGCCCCCACGCTCGGCACTCGGAGCGCCGAAGCGGTTCCCTACGCACGTGTCAGCCGCCCCGTTCTTTACACGAGGGCCGTTCGGCAGGCATACCCGTCCGATGAACCCCGCACGACATGTCGGCGTCGCTCTCGTTTCGGCCCTCTCGCTCTCACTCCTCGCGGAGGGCGCGGCGCTCGCGTGCGGAGCTTCCCCCGGCGGGCCCATCGGTCACGCCATGTGTGGCCTCGACGAAGGTCCGCTCGAGCATCGCTTCCGCGGGGGCGTGAGTTACACCTTCGCCTCCACCAGGCTCACCTTCGGCGACGACGCCAAGTACGACATGCTTCGGCATACGGTGCTCGCCACGCTCGACTACCGGCTCGACAAGAAGAGCTCGCTCACGCTGGGAGGCGGAGGCTTCATCCAGGGCAAATTGAGCGGCGCCACCGACTCCACCATGTCGAGCGGGCCGGCCGCGATGATCGGCTATTCGTACGGCTTTCTCACCGAGGGCGTCACCCGGCCCTTCGGCGTGCTCACCGTAGCCGGCTCGTTCGTGCATGCCCAAACGCGCCCCAATACGCTCTACGGCGACTATGCGGGTTACACCGCGCTCGATGCGCGCCTCGGCGTGCTGGTCGGCAAGACCTTCTTCGATCGCCTTACGGTGTACGCCGCCGGACGGCTCTTCGGCGGACCGGCGTTCTGGCGCATCGACGGCGACTCCAAGGTCGGCACCGACCTCTACCACTACCAAGTGGGCGGAGGCCTCATCGTGCGCCTGCCGGCCGGCCTCGACCTTTATGCGGAAGGCATTCCTCTGGGCGAGCGCGGATTCTCGGCGGGGCTCGGCATCACGCCGTAAAGTCCACTGCCCCGAAGCCGACGAGCGAGCCGACACGCGCCGAAAAGGCCGCGTATCGCTCGCTCGTCTTTCGTGGTGGGCGCTCTGCCCTACGCGCCTGCGGTCAGAACGTGTAGTTCGTGGTGATGGTCGTATTGGTCGAGCGCACCGGGAACGAGAGCGCTCGAATACGGCCGAGGGCACACATCTCGACGGCCTTCGACGTGGTCGAAGAAAGAGTGCTCACGCTGGTCACTCTGCCCGTGGAGGCGACCTCGATGCGCACACGCAGCTCGCCGCCTTTGCCGCACGTCTTCACCGTGGCGTAGCTCGCTTCGATCACCTTTTTGATGGCCTGGTTGTCCGAGCTTCCCGAGCCCCCGCCGGACGGCGCGCTCCCGATGAGCTTCTCGCCGGTCTGAGTGCCTTCGCTCACGTCGAAACGCGAAGGGTTGGAGGGGAATTGATAGGCGGGAGTACCCTTCACGCTGCTGCCCGTGGTGACGCGCACCTCGGCGTTGCTGCCGGCTTGCACCGCGGGTCCGTTGCTCTCCACCGAGGCACCGTCGACCTGCAGCTTCACGTTGTAGTCGGTCACGATCCCGGCCGTACCGCCCGAGATCTTGGTGCCTTTGCGCAAGCGCACGTCCGCGTTGCCGCCAATCCGCATGCCGGCGTCGTGCCCCGTGATCTGGGTTTCGTCGAGCTGGAGCTTCATGCTCGAGCCCTTCATGATGAGACCGTCCGACTTGGTGGCGGTGAGCACCGACTTCTCGACCAGCTTGAGCTCACCCCCCTGCTCGAAGAAGATCGCGGTGTCCCCTGCTTTCACGGTGAGGGCGCGCGCGTCGATCGAGGAATTCGATTGTTCGAAGTGGATGCCAATCTCGTCCGAGGTCACGGTGAGATTCTTGGCGGTGAGCTTGGGGCTGGAACCGTTGGCCAGAATTCCCGCCTCTTTGCCGTTCACCTTGGCGTCCGTGAACGTGAGCTTGGCATTGGTGCCCACGTCGATGCCCGCGCGGCCTCCGCCCACGGTGGAGTCCTTCACCTCGAGCTCGACGTTGTTGTCGCCTTTGATGCCCGCGTCTTCGCCGAAGACCTCGCTCTTCGCGTCGATCCAGATTTTGGCGTTGGTCGAAGCGAGCTCGATCGCGTTGGTCTTGCTCGTGAGCTTGCTGTTCACGATGCGAAGCTCGAGGTTGATGCCCCCCTTCACGATGGCATCGGCGGACTTGAGCGTGGAGTCTTTGATGGTGATCTTGCAGTTCACGCCGGCCACGATGGCCGGCTCTTTGCCGTCGAAGGTCTTGCCGGAGATGGTCAAGGTCTCGTTGGGACGGCACGTGGCGGGAAGCGAAACGAAGCGCCTCCCGAGCGCGCTCACCGCGCCCACGATGGCCACCACGAGCAGGATCACCACCGGGATCAGCACCGGGATGAGCGACGCTCCCACGCTGGCCGCGGTGGGGATGTAGAGCACCGTGGAGGGCACGTGCCCGGGCGTTCCGAACGCGCTCACCGGGGGTACGTTGCGCGGGGCTTTCTGCCTCTGGATCTGAATGGAGTTGCCGCAGTAGCGACACGTCACCACCGGATCGTTGGGGCCCACTTGAAGCGGCGCATTGCACGCCGGACACCGTTGCTCGAGAAGCTTCACCGAAGCGTTCATGAGCGGCAGTGTCGCACGAAACGGGACACGAGCACGTCTCCCGATGCAGCTTTCGCGAGGCCATGAGGCCTCCGTGATCCGTCCGTGAGCGCGCGCCCGTCCCTCGACTAAGGCGCCGCGACCGGTGCTTCGAGCGGCTGGACGTCGGGGCGCGCGGCGAGCTCACCCGGGTGGCGTCCGTCGTTCGCGGGAACGTAGAGCACCACGTTCTCGCCTTCGCGCAGCGGATCGCTCTTCCCGCGCCGATTGATTCGCTCCATGAGCTTGGCGGTCACGCCGTGACGCTTGCCGATGTCTTCCAGGGTCTCACCAGCTTTGGCCTGCACCACGATGCGCCTTCGGCCCTTCTCCTCGAAGTGCGCGAAGAACTCTTCGCTTCCGGAGACCACCGGGCGTACGTCGCTCTCGGCGAGCACGTGCACGTCGCGCATCACGCGGACCGCGTCCTTCACGAACACCTGAAGCGTCATGCCGTCGAGCAAGCGCGCCCGCAAGTCCAGCACGTTCCAGCGTCGCAGCTCGTCCACCGAGACCCCGAAGGCCTCCGCGAGGGTGGGCACGGTGTCGCCGCTCTTCACCTTGTAGAATACACGTGTGCGATCGGGATAGACGTACACGTCGGCCGGGACCACGACCACCGGTCGCTCGCCTTTGGCGGAGGCGGCCGCCGGCGCGGGCTCTTCGCTCTTGGGCACGAGCAGCACGGTCCCGCCGTGGAGCACCTCGCCGGGCGCGATGCCGTTCAGCTCCACCAGCTTGGCCGCGGCGACCCGGTGACTCTGCGCGATGTCGGCGATGGACTCGCCCACCTTGACCACGTACCGGTCGACGCTCTCGCCCTTTTGTTTGGCGAGCTTCTCCGCACAGACGGCGCCTTTGCCGGCCGGCACGCGCACCGCGTAGCTCGATTGAGGGTCCCCGGGAGGCGTGCGGGAGGCGCGCAGCTCGGGGTTCAAGGTCTCCACGTCTTTGGTCTTGCAGCCCGCAGCCTGCGCGACCGAAGCGAGCGGGGTCCCCGGCGGCACCATCACCTCGTCCGCTTGCACGGGGGAGTCCACGTCCACGTTCTGGAAGCCGAACTTGGCCAGGTTCTTCGCCACGATGGCGCACGAGAGGATCTTGGGAACGTAGAGCGTGGTCTCCCACGGGAGCGAGCCCTCGAGCTTGGCGAGCGCCCAGTAGTCGTTCGTGTTGTACTTCTTCACCACCTGCGTGATGCCGCCGTACCCCATGTTGTACGAGGCCATGGCAAGGTCCCAGGTGCCGAAGCGCCTATGGAGATCGAGCAAGAAGTCCGCGGCGGCTTCGGTCGCGCTCTGCACGTGGATGCGCTGATCGGCCCAACGGTCTTGCGAGAGCCCGTAGACGCGGCCGGTCTCGGGCATGAATTGCCACATACCGAGCGCTCCGACCGGAGAGCGCGCCGTGGGCTCGAAGCCGCTCTCCACCATGGCGAGCCAAATGAGATCTTCCGGAACGCCCTTCTTGGCGAACGTCTTCTTGATTGCGTCGCGGTAGCGACCCGAGCGACGCAGCCAATTGGCGAACATCGCATGTCCGCGCGGATCGTTTTTCCAAAACTCGAGGTAGCGCACCAGACGGGAGTCCCAGCGCACGGGAATTTCCGGCATCTCGAGGCCCTCGAGCCAAGAGACGTCTTGGCCCGACTCTCGCGGCGGTCCTTCGCTCGGCATCTCGGGAGAGGCCCCCGAGGTGTGCGGGCGCGGATGCTCTCCGTCGCGCGCGAGCGGCGAAGGCAGCTGCGAAGGCCAAGGCGCGCCGAGCGAGGGCATGGCCGGCGGGAAGAGCTCACGCTCGGCGTCGTGCAGCGCGGACAGCTCCGCGGTCTCCGCGCCGAGACTCGCGTCGTCGACCGTGGGGCCTCCGGCGACGGTCCGTCGCCCCTTGGGATCTTCGCGGTGGGAAGGAGACGCGTGCGCTTGCGGTGGCTTCGCGGGGGTCTTCGGCGCGGGACGTGGCGACGAAGGCGCGGCCGGCTTCGGCGCGGGCGCGGCGGGCTTCGGCGCGGGCGCGGCGGGCTTCGCTTGAGGTGCGCTCGGCGTGGGCGCGGGCTTGGCGGAAGGCGCCGGCGCGCTCGGCTTGGCCGACGGGGCCTGCGGTGGGCTTGCCGAAGGCTTCGCGGGAGCGGGTTTCTGAGGAGGAGGAGTCGGCTTTCCCACCGCCGCCGCGCTCGGCTTTCCGAGAGGAGGGAGCGGCTCGGCTGCCGCGGCGGTCAACGGCCCGAGCAACGACGCGATCGCCACCCATGCACCAACCGAACGAAGACCCCGCATGGGCGTAGGTCCTCGCATCGGAAGGAGCCCCGGTCAACCTTTTGGCAGGAAGCGCCCGGTCACAAGTGTTCAGTCACGTCGCTAGGGCGTCACGAGCACCCGCGATGCCTGCCACTCCCAAGTCGCATAGACCAAGGGGCCGAGGCAGGATCCGGACGCTCACCCCTTGGAGATGCCCGAGACCGGACCTGTATCGCCGAAACGCGCCGTGTTCTTCTCCAGCACGGACAGGCGCTTTTGCAGCGTGGCGTTCATTCCGTCGAGCTTCTCGTGGAGCTGCTGGATCTGGAGCTCGGCCTTGAGGTTCACGTCGTATTCGATGTTGGCGCGCACACGCTCGCGCTCGATTTGCCGGTTCTGGCTGAGCAGCACGAACACGCTCAGGATGATGGCCTCGAGCGAGACCACCATGGTCAAAAGACCGAAGGGAAAGGGATCGTAGTCACCCCACTTGAAGAGGTGCACGTTGGTGATGATCCACACGAAGAAGATGCCGAGGTGAATGAAGAGGAACGGGAGCGAGCCGCTGAAGTCGGCAATCCAATCCGCCACCCGCATCACCATCGTGCGGTTGTCTTCGACCACCTCGTTCTCGTTGCGTGTCGCTGTGTTCCGGATGAACGCGGCGGTGGTGCGCAGGCGTTTTCCCGTGGCGGCGAGGATGGTGAGCGCCGAAGACGGGTTCTTGCGGAAGAGCTCGTCGAGGTCTTCGCGGTCGACCACGAGCAGCTCCACGTCGGTCGCACACACGGCCGAGGCGGTGCGCGGCCCCTGGTCGAGCAAGGTGATCTCGCCGAAGAAGTCCCCGGGCTTCACCGTCTCGAGGAGCGTGCGCTCTCCCGTCTTGTTCTTCACGAAGAGCTCGACCTCGCCCTTCACCACCACCATCATCGAGTCTCCGGGGTCGCCGTAGGCGAAGAGCTCGTGGCCCTTCTCGTGGTTCTCGACGTCGATCTGTTTACACAGCACGGCGCGGTCGTCGTCGGAGAGCAGCGAGAAGAGCGGGACTTCGGCGAGCATCTCGGAGGCGGCGGTCATAGGCCCGGGATCTCACCACCGATCGCCCGCTCGCACCGAGAAAATCGGCGAGCCGAACGCACAGATCAGGTTGCGACCGACGATGCCGACCGCCCGCGAGCAAGGCCTTGGTCAACCCATGAAAATCGCAAGGTTTCGGGACGCGCACGTTCACGGCGCGGGTCGGTTCGGCCGAAGAGCGTGCTAAGCCGTCGACTTCACGATGAAAGGCCGACTTCGATACGACGGGTACTTTTGGCGCAAGCTCGCGATGGTGGGCGCATCCAAGGGACCCAAGTGGCTCCTGCGCTACAGCCCGCCGTTCATCGGCCTCGCCGCCATGGCCCTCGTGCCCAAGGCTCGCCACGCGGTTCGCCGCAACCTCGAGCGCGCACGCGGCAAGCGCTCGGTCTGGCAAGACACGCTCGACATCGCTCGCACCTTCGGGAGCTACGCTTCCTCTCTCGCCGAGGCGCTCGCCGCCGGCTCGAAGAACCAGGTCGGCTTCCAGAGCCACACCGTGGACGGCAAAGAAAACATGTATGCCGCACTCGACATGGAGCGCGGCGTGGTGGTCGCGAGCCTCCACTCGGGTGGGTGGGACGTGCTCGGCTCGCTCTTCGCCGATCGCATCAAGACCGAGTTCACCATCGTGATGGAGCCCGAGCGCGACGAAGGCGCTCGCCGCTTCCACGACGAGGTACGCGAGCGCGCGGGGGTCAAAGTGGCCCACGCCGGCGACGACCCGATGGCCGCGCTGCCGCTTTTGCGAGCACTGCGCGCGAAGGGAATCGTGGCCCTTTTGTGCGACCGCACGCCCCCGGGCATGAAAACGTTCGACGTGAAGCTCTTCGACGCGCCGGGAAAGATCCCCCAGGGACCGTTCCGGTTGGCGCAGGTCTCGGGCGCGCCCATCGTGCCGCTCTTCTGCGCGCGCTCGGGCTTCAAGAACTACCACGTGGTCATCGGCGAGCCGATCCTGGTCGCCCGCAACGCCGACGCCGAGGCCTTCCAGAAGGCCGCGCAGACCGTAGCCGACCGCATGACCGAGTTCGTGCGCGCGTATCCGACTCAGTGGTTCCATTTCGAGTGAGGGGGAGAGAGCGGAGAGGGATGCCCCCACTCGCAGGTGCTCGGCTTCGCCTGCGCGCCTGCGGTCTCCCCCAAAATTTTCGCCGACGGCCTCTCGCTCCGCGACCAGCGGCGAAAGTAGGGGGAGACGCGAGAGCTCGCGGGGCGGCGCGGGGCACTCGATGACTCGGGGGGCCTTCGGTGCGCGAGGCCCTCGGTGCGCGAGGCCCTTGAGAGCGAGGCCCTTGGTGCGCGAGGCCCCCACTCGCAGGTGCTCGGCTTCGCCTGCGCGCCTGCGGTCTCCCCCAAAATTTTCGCCCAAAGCGGCGAAAATAGGGGGAGACGCGAGAGCTCGCGGGGCGGCGCGGGGCACTCGGTGACTCGCGATCCTCACCCTGGACTTCGCGTCGGGTTCGACTTCGTGGCTCGGCGAATTTTCGCCACGTCACGGGGCACTTTTCACGGGTCGACTCTATGGTCTCGAGATGTCTCTCCCGGAACGTGCCACGGTCGTGCTCGCGGGTGGGAGCGGCTTCGTAGGCCAAGCTCTGGCCGCTCGTCTCTCCGAGCGCTTTCGCGTGGTCGGTCTCTCGCGCTCCGAGCGTGCACCGGACGAACACGTCGACGAGTGGCGTAAGGCCGACCTCTTCAATCTGCGAGACGCGGAGCGCGCCCTCGTAGGGGCGAAGTACGCGGTGTACCTCGTGCACAGCATGCTGCCCTCGGCGCGCCTCACGCAGGGCACGTTCGAGGACCTCGACCTCATTTGCGCGGACAACTTCGCGCGGGCCGCGAAAAACGCAGGCGTCGAGCAGATCGTGTTCCTCGGCGGTCTCTTGCCCACGCAACGCGACCTCTCGCCCCACCTCGCGAGCCGTGTCGAGGTCGAGAAGACACTCGGCCGCTACGGCGTGCCCGTCACCGTTCTGCGCGCGGGGCTCGTCCTCGGCGGAGGCGGTTCGTCGTTCGAGATGCTGGCGAGGCTCGTGCGTCGGCTCCCGTTCATGGTGGTGCCCGAGTGGACCAAAACCCTGACGCAGCCCGTGGGCGTAGAAGACGTGGTCGCGCTGCTCTCGTTCTCAGTCGGCAATGCGGCATGCTTCGGCGAGACGTACGACGTAGGAGCGCCCGAGCGCCTCGACTACCGGTCGCTCATGGCCATGTGCGCGGAGATGCTCGGACTCTCGCGGCCCATGTTTTCGGTGCCATTTTTCACGCCGGGGCTCTCACGCCTGTGGGTCTCGCTCGTGACCGGCGCCCCGAAGGACCTGGTCGCGCCACTCGTGGAGAGCTTGCGCTACGAGATGCTCGCCAACGACTCACGCATCTTCGAGCTGGCCGGCCTCACGCCGACACCGCTTCGCGTGGCGCTGAAACGGGCCCTCGACGAGCACTCGGACACGCCTCGCGCCTACGCCAGCCCGACCCGAGAAACATCGAAAAAGACCGGTCAAAAGCGGCCCTCGTTCGTGCGCTCGGTGCAACGCATGACCTTGCCGAAGGACCACGACGCGCAGTGGGCCGCCGAAGAATACGTGCGCTGGCTGCCGCGTGCGCTGCGAGGTCTCGTGCGCGTCGACGTGGCCGAGAACCGGAGCTGCACGTTCTTCCTCGTGCTGTTCCACATTCCGCTCCTCGTGCTCACCTACGTGCCGGACCGGAGCACGCCCGATCGGCAGCTCTTCTTCGTGACCGGCGGAGTGCTCTCGCGCCCGGACTTCCGAGGTCGCTTCGAGCTACGCCAGGTGCTGGATCAACGCACGTTGATCACGGCCATCCACGACTTCGCACCGAGGCTACCGTGGCTCGTGTACGTGGCCACGCAGGCGCAGTTTCATGCGTGGGTGATGGCGGCTTTTCGGCGGCACGTCGCGCGGGCTTGAGATGGGAGGGGAGAAGCGAGAAGGGGAGAAGCGAGAGGGAGCGGAGGAGAAGGGGTGCCCCCTCCCGCCCATGAAAGTGGAGCCCGGGTTCGACGGGGAGCCCGTGGATTTCTACGGTCGCCAGATTGAACGAGCATTGCTCCACTTTCCTGGTCGGCCTCCCCCAAATCGCGTGCTCGGGCTTCGCCCTCCGCGCGCTCAGGGGGAGGCTCGAGAAGCCCGTGGCTACGTGCCCGCGCCCGGTCGAGCTCAGTGCTTCATGTAGACGCTCTTCGCCGGAGCCACTTGGCCCGGCGTGAGCTCATGTACACCTCGACCGTTCACGAACTCCACGTCGGCAGGCTTTTCGCAGTCCCCCGCGCACGCGACCGCTCCGGCGGTGCTCGGTTTGGCGGCGGGCGCGTCCGAGTCGCCGGCGTCTTCACCGCCCGGCAATGCGGGGAGCTTGCTCTCGTCGAAGCCGGTGGGAACCAAGTAGATCTCGGTGGTCGGCGGGTAAAAGTCGGTCGACTCCTCCACCTTCTTGGTGCCGTCCGTGTACACGAGCGTGCGCGAGCGCTTGATGCGATAGCCCTTGATTCCGCGCTGTTTGATGACCACGCGATTGGAGGGCAGATTGGCTTCTTCGGTGACCTTGCGCTTGTAGGCAAGCGTCGCGACCACGTCTCGGCCGAAGGTGACACGCGCGGGCTTGGTCTTGCCGAGCAGCTCTACGCGCAGCGTGTTCGGGCCGACCTTCGTGTGGACCACCACCGGGAAAGGATGCGGATTGCGCACCTTGAGGTCGACCGCGGGGTACACCACGGTGGAGTCGAGGCCCATCGGGATGTACGCGCTGGGACGAGAGTGCGGGAGACGCTCGAGCACGTCGAGCCCACCGAAGAAGACCGCCGCATGGAACGTGGAGGCCACCTGGCAAGTGCCACCGCCCACGCCCTCGACCATCTCGCCCTTGAAGATTTCCCAGCTCTTCTGGAAGCCGTTCGCCTCGCTGCGCTCTCCCACGATCTCGTTGAAGCTCACGAGCTGACCGGGCGACAAGATGAGACCCTCGAGCTTTCCCGCGGCCACGTCGATGTTCTTCCCGCGACGCGCTTGGTCTCCGCCGCGCGAAAAATGCGTCTCGAACTCGCTCACCACGGTGGACACGTCCAGGCTGTCCACGAACGACTTGGACACGCGCGGCGGCACGGACACCGTCACGAAGGGAGCGACGTCTTTGCGATTGGCGAGCTGCGAGCGTGCGAGCGACTCCACTCCGGCGAGCGTCGCGTCCACGTCCACGAAGCTGCCGTTCTTCTCGGGAATGGTCGCGTGTTTGTCGAGGTCGAGCTTGGCCGAAACAGGCGCCACGTCGAGCTCGGTCTTCTTGGGCTCGAGGGCGGCGGCACCCTTGTCGCGGTCCACGAGGAGCACGAGTGGCACGTCGATCTCGCCGCGAGATGCCTCTCGTGCGGCCTCGGCGCGCTCCACGAGCGAGCCTTGGTGACCAATCGTACCGAGCCGCGCCACGGTGGCCTCTTCGTCGACCGTGATGCCGAGCTCGGCGAACGTGGCCGAAAAGGCGTCGTTCCCGCCGAACTGCAGGGTGACCTTTCGCGACTCCAGCGCTTCTTTTCGCGCGTGAACCTCGGCGCGACCGTCGGTGCCCTTGGGCACGACCGTGCCGTCGACCCGAACCCCGGGAAGCACGGGCGTGTCCGGGAGCACGTACGGGCGCGCGGCAAAACACGTCCCCGCCACGGTGAGGGCGGTGAAGGACACGACCAGGAGCCTGAGTGCAGAGGGAGTGCGCATCGCGGAAGTCGAACGCTCGGGTACGGCCAGGCGAATCCCGAGTAAAGCCCTAGAAGTTCATCGATCGGCAGGCGGCCGACATTATGGGGACCTTCTTCGACGAAGTGAACCTTGCAGCATTCTCCGCGCTCGGACGATCCCGGGCGTTCGCGTTTCGATCAACCGATCGAGACCGCTCCCTTCGACCGCGCCCTTCACGCGACGAAACCGTAAGGCCCACCTGCTCAAGTGTTCCCGAGCGGCGCTTCGGGACGACTTTCGTCGGCGTTCGGTGTGGCGCCGCGTGCGCTTCGGGTATGCTCCGAGGCCGGGTGAAGACCTGCCCTCGTTGCAAGATGCGCTTCGAAAACGCGGCGCGCTCCTGCGTGTTCGACGGTACGCCGCTGGACATGGTGGCCGACGTGCGTATCGGCACGTTGATCGCAGGGAAATACCTGGTCGGTGAAGTGCTGGGCGAAGGCGGCATGGCCACCGTCTACGCGGCAACCCAGAAGGTCACCGGCAAGTCGATCGCCCTCAAGGTGATGCACCCCATGCTGGCCACCGACGACGTGGTCCGCGAGCGCTTCCGTCGCGAGGCGAAGAACGCGCAGAAGCTCACCCACCCGAACATCATCGAGATCTACGACCAGGGCGACACCGAAGACGGCACCGCCTACATCGCGATGGAGCGCCTGCACGGTGCGCCGCTCTCCGCCACCATCGGCGCGCGCACCATGACCTTGCCGCGCGCCTTGCGCATCATGGTGCAGCTCGCCCGTGGCATCGCGCGCGCCCACGACCTCGACGTGGTGCACCGGGACATCAAGCCCGACAACATCTTCCTCTGCGTGCGCGACGACGGCACCGAGCTCGTGAAAATCCTGGACTTCGGCATCGCCAAGTCCCGCCACGACAGCCGATTGACCGGCCAGGGCGAGCTCTTCGGTACGCCGCAATACATGGCCCCCGAGCGCATCAAAAACGCCGAGGTGGGCCCCGCGGCCGATCTCTACGCGCTCGGCGTGGTGTTCTTCGAGCTGCTCACCGGCGAGCTGCCCTTCGATGCACCGGACATCGCGACCTTCTTCGTGAAGCACTTGAGGGACGCGCCTCCCTCCGCCGCCGCGAAGAACCCCGAGGTCTCTCCCGAGCTCGACGCGCTCGTAAACGCGCTCTTGGCGAAAGAGCCCGGGCAGCGGCCGGTCGACGGTCACCGCATCCAGACCACGCTGCTCGAGATCCTCACCTCCCTCTCGCTCGACGCACCTCCCTCGCCCGAGACCCTGACCGAGAGCTCCGGACCGCGCCTCACGCTCGAGCCCGCTTCGGGCGTAGACGCCTGGAAAAAGCGCATCGACGTGTTCGACGAGATGCTCGTGCTCGCCTTCGGCTCGAAGGACGAAGCACCTCCCGAGCTCGACGCGCTGCTCGAAGGAGTGCGCGGTCTCGTGGATGAGCACGGCGCGCTCGCCGAACTTCAGGCCGAGGCACGGCGGGCGGTCGAGCGCATCGTGCACGAAGGCCGCGAGAAACGCCTCCAGCTCGGCTTCGCGGTGGACTCGCTCGGCCAAGACGCCTCGCGCGCGAAGGAAGAAGCCCGCGAAGCTTCGGCCATGCTCGAGTCCGCCAAGCTCGCCGACGCCGCGTTCCCGGCGCGCATGAAGGCGCTCGGAAAAGATCTGCTCTTTTGGGAAGGGCGCGCGGCCTTCCGCAATCCGTCCGCCGATCTCGCCGCGGCCTACGCCGCCTTGGCCACCGCGCAGAACGATTGGCTCGGCGCACGGGCCACCATCGCCGAGCGCGAGAAGGCGCTGGCCGCCAAAGAAGCGCGCGTCTCGGACATCGACTTCCAAATCCGCGAGCTTCGCGCCGTGCTGGCCAAAGTCGAAGACGCGGTCGACAACGAGCGTGAGGCCGAAGAGGCCCGCGCGCGCGCTTTGGGTGAACGCGTGGAGACCTTGGAAAAGAGCCTGCTCGCCGAGATTCAGAAGTTTTGCATGCCCCTCCGCAAACGGCAGGAGCTACGCCCGCTCTTCCGTGAGCTCGAGAGCTCGGGCGCCGTCGTCTCGTGAGCTCGCTCCTCGAAGCCTGCGCGGCCGTCGCCGCTCGCCTCGCCGACCCCACCGAAGCCCGCACGGCAGCTGAAAGTCCCGGGCCGCTCTCCGTGCTCTACGGCGGCGCGCAGCTCTTCGGTGACGCCTCGTTCGCCAAGCTGGGCGCCCTCGCCGCGAAGACCTTCGACACGTACGTGCAAACCGCACACGATATGCGCGAGGCCACCGGCCTGCCGCTCGAGGACACGCTCGCGCTCGACGTGCGCGCACGCGTCGCCGACAAGCTCCGGACCGCTCCCCTCGAAGACGTGCGCATCGACTTCGAAGACGGCTACGGCGTGCGCTCGGACGAAGACGAAGACCGCGACGCCGATCGCGTGGGCAAGGTGCTCGCGCAGGGGCAGCCCGAAACGCCACGTTTCTGCGGCATCCGCACCAAGGCCTTCGATACGAAGACCGGCGCGCGCGCGGCACGCACCCTCGCGCGTGTGTTCGAGAAGCTCGACGCACGAACGCTGCCCGAGACCTTCTCGGTCACCTTGCCCAAGGTGCGCACCGCGGAAGAAGTGGCGCGCTTCTGCGACGTGATCGACCTCGCCGAGCGCGCCGCCTCGCTTCCCGAAGGCCGGGTTCGCCTCGAGCTCATGATCGAGACGCCCGACGCCGTGGTAGACGAAAACGGCGCGCTCGCCCTGCCGAAGCTCGTTCGTGCCGGCCGCGGACGCGTCGATTCGGTGCACCTCGGTGCGTACGATTTGCTCTCGCTCGCCGGCGTTGCCGCCAATGCGCAGAGCCTGGAAAATCCGCTCTACACGCACGTGCGCGCGCTGCTCGCGCTCTCCGCCCGCACCCGAGGCGTGCGCTTGGTGGACGGCGCCACCACGCGCCTCCCGCTCCCGGTCCACAAGGGCGAAACGCCTACCGACACGCAGCGCACGGAGAACGGGCTCCACGTTCGCGCCGCGTTGGCCGCCCACGCGAAGAACGTGACCTCGGCCCTCGCCTACGGTCTGCACCAAGGCTGGGATCTTCACCCGGCGCAGCTCTGCGCACGCTACGCGGCCGTAGGTGCATTTTACACTGAAGCGCTCGCCGCCTCGAAAGCGCGTCTCTCGACCTTCGTCGATCGGGCCGCGCGCGCTACCGCGAGCGGCCAGACCTTCGACGACGCGGCGACAGCGCAGGGGCTCGTGGTCTTCTTCGCGCGAGGGCTCGCATCGGGCCTCTTGCGTCCGTCGGACCTTGAAGGCGCGGGCCTCTTGCCGGCCGAGCTCGAAGACCTACGCCTGGCCGACTTCTCCGCGCTCGTGGCGCGAAGAGCGTGCGACCGGGCGCAGGCGCCCGGCTGAGTGGAATCAGCTCCCGCGGTAGGTCGAGTACCCGTACGGGCTCACGAGCAGCGGCACGTGGTAGTGCGAGTCCACTTCGCGAATGCGAAAGGTGACCGTGACCTCGGGGTAAAAACACTCGAGGTTTTGCAGGTGATAATACGCGGTGGTGTCGAAGGTGATGCGGTAGACCGCGGCCTCGAGCTTGCCCTCGGGCACCAGATCTTTGATGCGGCCGTCGGCGTCGGTCATACCGCCACCCGAGCGCACCCAGCCCTCGTCGGTCTTCTTTTCGAGCGAGACGGGCACGCCTGCCGCAGGCTTGCCGAGCGTGGTGTCGAGAATGTGCGTGGATACGGATCTCATGGTCAGCGCTTTCCGAAGACGAGCTTCGCCAGGCGAATGTCGGTGATCTTACGTTGTTCTTCGCCGGCGATTCCGAGCTCGACAGCGGGTTCGTTGGAGAGGCGAGCCCGCGCGATGGCGAGCATCTCGTCGGCGGTCTTGCCGGTGGCGCATACGATGTAGATGCGACCGAACTTCTCCCTGTACTTTACATTCACCTCGGCGAGAGCGGTGAGCGTATCGCTCGTGGCTTCGGCGACCCGCGACTGCTCACCGGCGCTCCAGTTGGCCGACTTCTGCGTCTGCGGACCTTCGGCCTTTTTGCCGCCGATCTCCGGGTGGGATCGAAAGGCCTCGTCCCAATCGGAAGGCGCGAGCGACGCCCACACCTCGGCGTTCTTGGCGGAGAGCTGCGCGAGCGAAACGAAGGGCCTCGATGCAGCCATTTTTTCGGCAAACGCGCGCGATCCACAGGCGTGCAAAAACGCGGCGGTCGCCTCTTCGAGAGGGAGCGCGTTCACGTGACGAATGCCTTCTCCTTCCGTCCGGGTGGAGTCGGCGTCGAGGGCGGGCGTGCGAGGTTCGGACATGAGGGATTCAGCGTCTTTCGGAGCGAGTGACCCAGCCGCCGTGCGGGCGCCCGAGCGATTGGCCTTCTTCGAACACGGTCTCCCCGCGGAGCAGCGTGCGCACCACGCGCCCCGAGAGGCGCCTGCCCTCGTAGGGCGTGATCTTGTTCTTGTGCTCGAGCTCGAGCGCGGCGACGGAGAAGTCACCCTCGGGATCGAAGAAGCACAGGTCGGCGTCGTAGCCCGGGGCGATCTTGCCCTTGCGCCCCTCGAGCCCGACCAGGCGCGCGGGAGCCTCGGACATGATGCGCGAGAGATCGACCAGCGAGAAGCCGAGCGTCTTCGCCCG
This sequence comes from Polyangiaceae bacterium, assembly GCA_965225775.1. Taxonomy (GTDB): domain Bacteria; phylum Myxococcota_A; class Polyangia; order Polyangiales; family Polyangiaceae; genus JAAFHV01. The sequence continues at coordinate 5,577,739 of OZ245328.1, forward strand.
CGTCCACACGGCCGAGAGCCCGATCTGGAGCGACGAGATGCCGCCCCACGCGCGCATGAAGTCGCCCGAGTCGGAGCACTTGAGGTCGATCGTGGAGGGCGAGTGGTCGGTCACCACCTGGTCCAAAATGCCTTTTTTCAAGGCCTCCCAGAGCTTGTCCTGGTTCTCGCGCTCGCGCACCGGCGGACAGCACTTGAAGGCGGTGGCGCCGTCCACGATGTCTTCTGAGGCGAACGAGAGGTAGTGCGGGCACGTCTCGGCCGAGAACGGGGTGCCCGCTTCTTTGGCGCGCAGCACGGTGGGCAGCGCGTCCGAAGAGGAGAGATGCACCACGTGCGCGCGAGCCCGCGTCTCGGCGGAGAGCTTCACCACCATCTCGACCGCGGCGTCTTCGGCGCTGCGAGGGCGCGACGCGAGGAAGGTCGCGTAGGCGCGCGGATCGAGGCCTTTCGTGGCTTTTTCCGCGGCGGACAGCGGCTCGGGCAGCTCGGCGTGCACGAAGAGCGGCGCGCCCACGTCGCTCAAGATGCGCATCCCGCGGCGCAGCTCGTCTTCGTTCACGTGGGAGAACTCGCTCACCCCGGACTCGGCCAAGAAGCACTTGAACGCGAGCACACCTTCACGGAACAAATCGGCGAGCGCGCCCGGGTTCGACGGAACCACGCCACCGGTAAGGCCCACGTCGACGAACGCGCGCCCCTCGAGAGCCTTGGCCTTCGCGTGCAGCGCTTCCAGGGAAATCGTCGAGGGAATGCTGTTGAGCGGCATGTCGACCAGGCACGTCACGCCGCCCTTGGCGGCCGCGCGGGTGGCCGTGTCGAAGCCCTCCCACGAGTCACGCCCGGGGTCGTTGATGTGCACGTGCGTATCGACGATGCCCGCCATGACCACGAGGTCGCCGGCGTCGAGCACGGGAGCTCCTGGAGGCACCGCCTCGCGATCGACGAGCGCCCGGATTTTCCCGGACACCACGTGGATCGCCTTGGGCACGATGGCCCCCTCGCACACCACTCGGTTGCCGACGACGTAGAGCTCGTTCTGGGGAGATGTCACGGGACAGGCAGTGTGGGCGTCCTCGCGCGACGGGGTCAAGCACGCCGTTGCCCCGCGAGGCGTCTACCGTGCGAGCCCTCCCGCTGACGCGGAGCAGCGCTCGTCCGGTCCTCGCCAACGGCGGAATGTTCGGCCTTTTTTCCGAGCATCCCTTCGCGCTACCGTTCCATGCTCCGATGGATCGCGAGCAAGCCACAGACGCGCTCCTGGTGCTGCGCAAGCTCGCCTCGAAGACACGAGACGACACCGCGCTGCAGAACTGGGGCCTAATCTGGATGTGCTCGGCCGTGTCCAACGGCGCGGGCTTCTTCGGCACGCATCTGCTGTTCGAGAGAGGTCGCTACGAGCCTCTGCCCTACGTGACGCTGTGGGCCGCGGTTTTCGTGGCCAACGGGGCCTTCATCTTGTTCTTGAAGGGCAAGACCACGGGCGCCAAATCCTTCGTCGACAAGCAGACCTTCGCCATCTGGAACACGTTCGTCGGCGCGATGGCGCTCACCGCGGTGGTCAACTACCTGCTCGGCGTGCGCGTGATGCTCTTCATGCCCGCCGTCGCCTGCATCGTCGCCGCGATGACCTTCTCGGCCATGGGCTCGATCATGGGGCGTGTGTGGTACGCCCCAGCAGGGCTCTGGGCCTGCATGGCCATCGTGATGGCGCTTCGACCACGAGAGCAGTTCGCCATCTTCGCCGTGCTCTGGGCCCTCACACAGGGCACGGGAGGCGCGCTCCTCCACCGCGAGAAGCTGCGTTTGGCCCGCAAAAACAAGGGCAAATCGAGCAAGGGCGACGAAGGAGCCGACCCGTGAGCCGGAGGCGAAGCCTGCCCGAGATTGCCGTGCTCGGAGCGCTGGCGAGCGCGCCCCACGGGCTCACGGCCGAGCTCTTGGTCGACGAGCTCGCGGACGTGGACCTCGACGCGGAAGCCGCGCTCGCCGCTTGCGAGACGCTCGTTCGCGAGCGCTGCGTGTCGCTCGAGGGCGAATCGTTCGTGCTCACGCCCCACGGAGGTACCGCGCTGCTCGAGGTGCACGCGTCCATCGAGCGCGCGCTCGATCCTTCGCCCACCACGCCGGGCATGGAGATATGCCCTTCCCTTCCCTGGCTAACCACCGTGCGGACCGAGTGGAACGACGCGCTCTCGCTGAATTACGCGGTGGATCCGGACGCGCTCGCGAAGCTCTTGCCGGCGCCCCTTGAGCCCGAGATTTTCCACGGCCGCGCGTGGGTCCAGGTGCTCGCCTCGCGCCTGCGCGAGATGCGTCCGCAAGGAATGCCCGGGCTCTTCGGCGTGGACTTCCACCAGGTGAGCTACCGCGCCGCGGTGACCTACACGGGAAGCCACGGACCGCGACGCGGAGGCTATTTCGTGCGCAGCGAGACCGATCACGCGGTCATGCGCGCCATCGGCAACGCGCTGGTCGAGTTCCGCTTCCACGACTTCGAGGCGGCCAAAATCTCGCTCGCACGGAAGCAACATCGCCTGACGTTCCGCTCCGAATCTCGTGCCGGAAACTCGAACGAAAGCGCGTTCGTCACGTCGGTCGAGCTCGACGTAGGCCGAGACCACGCGCCCCCACGCGCGTGCCCGTGGACCTCCCGCGAAGACCTCGGGAGGTCTCTGGTGGAGTGCTACGACGCGTTCGGCGTCACCGACGACTACGTGTACGTTCTCACCATCGATCGGGAGCCCTGGCGAGAGGCCTTCGCCGATCCGCTCTCGGTGCGCGTCGATTGGATGAGCAAAGGGCCTCTGGCGGGCGCGGCCACGTTCGACTCGGCGCTCTACCTGCCGAAGCCCTGCCGCTACACGTGGCGCCCGCTCCGGCGCGAGCGCATCCCGCGATGAGCCCGCGCGAAGACCGCGTGGTGGTGATCACGGGCGGGACCAAGGGCATCGGGCTCGCCATGGCCGAGGGCTTCTTGCATCGCGGCTGTCGGGTGGCCTTGTGCGGGCGCGATCCGGAGTCCGTGCGCGAGGTCGTGGGCGAGCTCGGACGTCGCCACGAGGCCTCGCGCGTGGTCGGCACGGCCTGCGACGTGAGCCGCACAGAGGACCACCAGAAGCTCCTCTCGTGCGCCAAGCAGGCGTTCGGCAAGGTCGACGTGTGGATCAACAACGCCGGAACGAGCAGCCCGCAAGTGCCCTTCCTGGCGCAATCTCCCGACGTGGTGAAGAGCGTGGTCGAGACCAACCTGCTCGGCACCATGCTCGGCTCGCACGTGGCGCTCACCGAGATGCGCGCCCGAGGATTCGGTGCACTCTACAACATGGAGGGCTTCGGTAGCGACGGAGCCAAGCAGCCCGGCATGACCAGCTACGGCAGCAGCAAGGTCGGCGTGCGCTACTTCACCCGCGCCCTCGCCAAAGAGCTCGCGGCGACGCCGCTGCTCGTCTGCACGCTGAGCCCGGGCGTCGTGCTGACCGATCTCTTGATCGACGTCTACCAGAAGGGCGACCGCGAGAACTACGAGAAGGCCGCCTGGCTCTTCCGCTTCATCGCCGATCCCGCGGACGTGGTCGGGCCGTGGCTGGCCGACGCCGTGCTCGCCAATCGCAAGACGGACGTTCGGCTGGCCTGGATGACCGTCCCCAAAGCCGTGCTTCGCTTCTTCCAGCCGAGATTCCACGCACGAAAAGTCTTCCCGCCGCGCTGAGCCGGGATAGGCTTAAACGATGCGTTTTGGTTCACTTCGCCGCCTCGGGGCGGTCGTCGTCGCGCTCGGACTTTTTCTACCCTCGGCGGCGTGCTTCGACTCCACGTGGGGCGAGGCGAAGCGCGCGCAAGAGCGCGAGGCCGCGCGCGCCACTCCGACCGACCTCAAGGCGCTTTCGGGTGCGGGCGCCAATGGACGCCTCACCCCCATTCGGGTGCACGTGTACGCCTCCCCCAAGTACACGGCCCAGGTGATCGACGCGCCGAAGCGCTTCGGTGAAACGGTCGAAGAGGCGAACCGCGTGCTCGCCGGCGCCGGCGTGGTGCTCGACGTGGCCTCGTTCGAGACCTGGAGCCCGAGCGAAGACGACCTGCCCGTGACGCTCGCGGCCTTGGAAAAGGCCTACCCCGGCAACGGCGAAGATTTGTACGTGGGGCTCGTGGGCTCGGTGCCTCGGCTCGCCCTGTCGTTCCACGACGTCGGCTACGCGACCGTACTCGGTCATCACCTGGTGCTTCGCGCGCCCTCCCGCGCGGACGACGTGGACGCCATCCAACGCAACCTGGACGAGCTCTCCACCGAAGAGCGCGAGCAGCTCATCAAGAGCCGCCGAAACCACCGCGCCGCCGTGGTCTTGCTGCACGAGCTCGGTCACACGCTGGGCGCCGTGCACGAAACCGCCGAGTCGAGCATCATGAGCACCTCGTACGCAGCCGAACGAAGCGCATTCGGCCCGGGGAACATGGCCATTTTGAACGCCACGCTGCGCCATCGCGCCGCCCACGAGTCGCTGCGGGGCGCGCTCGCCCGCGAGATCCTCGGAACGCTCGACCAGCAAAAGGCGGACTTCGTGCCCGCGGACTACACGAGCACGCGCGCGTACGTGGCCGAGATCGCCGCGCGCGAGTCTTCGCCTTCACCGACCGAGAGCGAAGCTTCCACGGCGAGCACGGCGAGCGCGGCGGGCCCGGCGAGCACGACCGCCACCTCGAGCGCCCCTCGAAAGGCGGGTTGGCTCCCGACGCCGGCCATCACCACCCGGCTTCCACCCCCTTCGCTTTCGGCGTCGACCGCGAGCGCGAGCGCGCCCACGTCGGCGTCCGCGTCGGCCAAGCCTGCCGCGCAGGCGAACGCCCCGGAGACCGCGGTCCCCGGCCTCGACGAGCTCACCCCCGCGCACCGCGAGCTCTATCGAACGAGCAGCACCGCGTTCGAGTCGGGCGATCCGAAGGGCGCGTGGGATCGCGCAAAGCCGCTTTTTTCTGCTTATCCGAACAGCTACGCGGTGCAAGACCTCCGCTGCAGGATGGCCATGGCGCTCGCGAGCTACGACGCCGCGCGACCCGAGTGCGATGCGGTCATGCGCCTCAGCCGCGGTCCCGGAAGAAAGTAGCGTCGCGATCAGTAGCTGTCGCTCGCACCGCCGCCTCCAGACGAGCCTCCGCCACCGGCGTAGCCTCCGTCCGAGCTACCCGACGATCCGCCACCGAACGAGCTCCCGCTTCCGCTGGAGGAACCGCCGCTCGACGACCCGCCACTCGATCCGCCTCCGCCTCCGCCTCCGCCTCCCACATCCCAACCTCGCTTGGCCGCGAGATACCCGAAGAGCAAGAACCCGAGGACGAGCCCGAAGGGTAGCGCGAGCATGAACGTTCCGTCGGCGTAGCAACGTGCCCAGAAGCCTGGCTCCACCACCCCGGGCAGCGGTTTTGCGGCTTCCAAATCTCGGCAGAGCTGACCGAAGCCCTCCGCGAACACGAGGGGTCGAGCCGTGTCGTCGGTGGCGTCGAGGCGCTCGACGAGCTTGCGCGAGAGCGATTGGAGGAGGCTCGCGTGGTCGATGGAGAACTTGCACGCATAGGCATAGAAGCGCCTCGCATCGCGCGTGACCACCACGATACCGGCTGCGCCCTTCACCTCCGCGCAGAACTTCGTGATGTTGGTTCCGGCCACGCGCGGCAGATCCGCGTCGTTGTCCACCACGACAGCGGCGAACCCCGCCCGATGCTCACGTACGGCCGCTTCGAAATCGGTGCGGTAGCGGTGGATTGCGGGCTCCAGAAAAGCCGACGTAGGATCCGTGAACGGCCCCGTCGGCTCGAACGTCGGAACAGGTGCGGGAACGACTGCACTGGCGCTCGCCGCAGCCTGCGAGCTCGGCGAGATCGTGGGCAGGGGCGTACCGGCGTCGGGAACCATTGGCCCACCGAGCAAGAGCGAGAGAATCGAGTCTACGCCGTCGGCGATGGCGCGGGCCGGTTTTCCCTCTTTCATGCGTGGCCCCACGCGCTCGGCCAAGATGCGCTTCGATTGCAGGTCGGTGATTTCGCCCCCCACGCCTTTGCCGGTCTCGATGCGCGTGCGCCGTTCTCCCGTGGCAATCACGAGCAGCACGCCGTCGTCTTTGCCTTTGCGTCCCACCTTCCAGGTATTGAACGCGCCGTAGGCCACGTCTTCGATCGACTCGCCGCCGAGTGTGGGCAGAGTGAAGACCACCACCTCGTGCCCGTGGGCCTTGCGGTGAGCCGCCAAACGCTTCTCGAGTGTGTCGAGCTCGTCTTTCGAGAGCAGGTGCGCGCCGTCGTTCACCGCGCCTACGAGGGGCGGCGGCACGTAAGCGAACGCGCGTGGCGCGACCAGAACGAAGCCGACCAGCCACACGAGCAGGAAAAGAACGCGAACGTGGGGACGGCGCATCGTGCTTCGGAGCGTAGAGCATCGTGAGTGAGCGCGCGCGCGGTGCTGGCGTTCCGCCTCGTGGTCTGCCAAAACCGAGAGTGTGAGCCTTGCCCAAACGCTGTCGTTTCTCTCGCCCGCCAAAGCTCTTCAGGGGAACAAAAACCTCGTCCGGGAGCTATGGGACTTCGTGCACGGACTGCCGGGCGGCAAGACGCTCTTCTCCCGCGCCATCGGGATGGCTGCACCCTACACGGGAACGATTCCTTTCCAGGTGACCCGTCTCACCCGTGGCTACGGCGAGGCCGAGCTCTACGACAAGCCCTTCGTGCGAAACCACCTCTCGTGCATTCACGCCGTCGCCCTCGTGAACTTCGCCGAAGTCACCGGGAACGTGGTGCTCGCCTACGGCCTCCCCGACGACGCCCGTTTCATCGTGGCGGGCCTCTCGATCGAGTACCTGAAGAAGGCGCGCGGAACCCTCAAGGGCTCGTGCACGCTCCCCGAGATCACCTCGAGCGAGAAGCGCGAGTACGCGGTGCCCGTGGTGCTCGAAAACGCGAAAGGCGAGATCGTGGCCACCTGCACGCTTCGCACGTTGGTTGGCCCCAAGACCCCCGAGAAGACATGACCGCGCACCGCTAACGCAACGCGCCAGACGTTTCGCCCCCGAAATCCAGGGCCGTCGCCTCGCGCGTCACGCATGCATGAGTGACTTTTGACTGGCATCGGCCGGCACCGGTGCTAGCCCAACGGTCCATGCGCCTCGCCGGTCTAACGGTCCTCCTCGGTTCTCTCGTGCTCGCTGCCGCGTGCAGCTCGACGACCAACGACGACCCAGGGTCGACCACCCTGCCCGACGGCTCGCTGCCTCCGGTCACGGGCGACGGCTCGACCCCCACCGGCGACGGCGGAAACACGGGCCCCATCGACCCCGGACCCGAGGTCTCGTGCGAGACGTCGTTCCGTTACGTGCCCCCGGCCGGTCGCATCGTGAAGCAGGTGGCGCTCGCGGGCGAGTGGAACCAGTTCGCCAAGCCGGGCACCGCCATGACCGGGCCCGACGCGGACGGCGCGTTCACCGCCAAGGTGCGCCTCACTCCGGGCGTCACCGCGTACAAGCTCCTGCTCGACGGCAACTACGAGATCGACCCGCAGGCCGAGCTCCGAAAATACGTGGGCGGCATCGAGAATTCGGCCGTTCGCGCGGCCGATTGCAAAGTGCCCACGCTCGAGTTGAAGGGAAAAATCGCGGTCACGCGGCCCGCCGCGAAGAAGGGTACCTTCACCGCCGAGGCCATCTACACCCGCGGCGCAGGCGGCCAGGGCCTCGACCCGACCCAGATCACCGCCGAGCTCCGCAAAGGACGCGCAGTCACCAAGCTCACGCCCACGGTCGACGAGCGCACCCGCACCCTGAAGGTCGCCCTCGACAACCTCGAGGACGGAAAATACACGGTCACCTTCCGCGCCAAGGACAAGTCCGGCAGCACGACCGAGCCGCTTCCCCTGATTTTCTGGGTCGAGCAAGGCACCTTCGAGTGGAAGGACGCGCTCATCTACATGGCCATGGTCGACCGCTTCGAGAACGGCGACCGCACCAACGACCCCGCCCCCAAGGCCGGCGTCGACCCCCGCGCGGATTTCAAGGGCGGTGATTTGCAGGGTCTCAAGGCCCGCATCGACGACGGCACCTTCGACGAGCTCGGCGTGCGCGCGCTTTGGCTCTCGCCCTTCCACACCAATCCGGGAGGCTCGTACCCGGCCGACGGCGGCGTCGCCAACGTGATGGGGTACCACGGCTATTGGCCCACCAAAGCACGCGAGGTGGACGCGCGAATCGGCGGAAAAGCCGCTCTGGAAGCGCTGGTCGAGTCCGCGCACGCGCACGGCATCCGAGTGCTCCAAGACTTCGTGGTGAACCACATCCACAAAGAGCACGAGTACTTCACCAGCCACCCGGATTGGTTCCGCACGGGCTGCGTGTGCGGAACCAATGCTTGCGATTGGACCGAGCACCGCCTCGATTGCCTCTTCGCGGACTACCTCCCGGACGTGAACTGGCAAGTGCCCGCGGCGGCCGAGGGCTTCACGGACGACGCCGTGTGGTGGCTCGACACGTTCGACCTCGACGGACTGCGCGTGGACGCGGTCAAACACGTCGAAGACGCGTCGGTGCTCGCCCTCCGCGAGAAGGTGCACCACAAGCTCGAACAATCCGGCCGCCGCGTGTTCTTGACCGGCGAGACGGCCATGGGCTGGAACGATTGCGGCCTGGCCTGCAACCAGAGCGAATACGGCACCATCAATCGGTACATGGGTCCGCTCGGCCTCGATGGTCAGTTCGACTTCGTGCTCTACCACGCCGTTCCGTACCGAACGTTCGCCTACGGCGACAAGGGCCTCATCCACGCCGACTACTGGTCGAAGGCCAGCATCGAGCAATACCCGGCCGACTCGGTCATGACGCCGTACATCGGCAGCCACGACACCTCGCGCTTCGTCACCTTGGCGAGCTACCGCGGGCAGAACGCGAGCTTCGACCGCAACACGCCCGGCAACAAGTGGTCGAACCAAGCCGGCCCGCCCGGGGACGCCGAGCCCTTCGCCCGTCACCGCCTCGCCATGGCATGGCTGCTCACGCAACCGGGTGCGCCGCTGCTCTACTACGGGGACGAGTACGGCGATTTCGGCGGCGCGGATCCGAACAACCGCACCATGTGGCGCGGCAAGGGCACGCTCTCCGAAGAGGAGCAGAAGACCCTCGCCCTCACCAAGGCGCTCGGAAAAGCCCGCAGCGAGCTCGCGGCGCTGCGGCGCGGCGACTACCGCACGGTGCTCGCCGAAGAAGACGGCCTCGTGTACGCGCGCACGCTGCCCTCGGGCGAAGCCGTGCTCGTGGCGCTCACCTCCAATCCCTCGGGTCGTACGATCAGCGTGAACCTGCCCGTCACCGTGCAGCTCACGAGCGGTCAGAAGCTCAAAGACCGCCTGAACCCCGGCGTGGAGACCACCGTGAACGGCCGCTCGGTCACCATCACGCTCCCGAGCCGCGGCGCCGCGATCTTCGCGCCCTGAGAGGCTCGCGAGACGCCCGACCGAAAACGGCGCTACCTTGACCTTGCACGGCTCGGCACCCGCGGTCACCCGACCTCGGACCGAGCCACGTGAAGAGACGGGAGCCCCACGTGATCGAAATCGTCCTCTCCGGCCCCGGGCGAAACGCCCTGGGCATGCGCACCATGCAGGCCTGTCTCGACGCGCTCGAGGCCGCAAAAGGCGCGCCGGTCCTGCTCACCGGAGACGGCCCGGCGTTCTCGGCCGGGCTCGATCTGAAAGAGGTCTCCGCGTTCACCACCGAGAGCGCCAAAGGTTTTCTCGCGCTGCTCGACCGGCTCGTGGATGCGCTCTACAAGTATCCCGGTCCCACCGCGGCGCTGGTGAACGGGCACGCCATCGCGGGCGGTGCGGTGCTGGCCTTGTGCTGCGACTACCGTGTGGCGGTCGACGACTCGGGTGTACGCATCGGCCTGAACGAGGTGGCCCTCGGGCTGCGCTTCCCGCCCGCCATCCTGGAGCTCGTGCGAAGGCGCGTGCCCGAGCGGCACCTCGAGACCGTGGTGCTCGGAGCCGGCCTTTTTTCCCCGCGTGAAGCGCTACGTCTCGGCTTGATCGACGCGGTGGAAGAAGCACCTCGCCCGAGGGCCGAGGCGGTCTTGTCCGTGCTCTCGAACCACCCGAGAGACGCCTACGCCGACACCAAGGCCGCCCTGCGTCCGAAGCTCGAAGGACGTCCGCGGGAGGTCGCCGCGTTCGAGGAGCGCGGCCTCGCGAGCTGGTCTTCGCCGGAGCTCAAGGCGCGTATCGCCTCCATCCTCAAGAAGTGACGGTGAGCTCGGCCTCGGTCGGTGGAGGCGAGAGGCGGGCGCCGCTGCGGTCGAGCTTACGGGTGGCCAGCACCGTGTAGAGCGCACGGATTCGTCCGCTCTCGTCCACCTCGCACGCCATGGCGTACGCCGGAGCGATTCGCCTCTCGCCCGGGTCTTGCTCCGCCACGAAGAACGGCAGACCCGAGAGATCGCGCAGCTCGAAGCGCGAAGGCATGACGCCCTTCTTGCGCAGGCCGAGCAGCACGCGCACGACGCGCTCGCGCCCGGTCACGGTGATGCCCGCCGCTACGAACTCGCCTCCCGCGTCGGCGAGCGAGACCGCGTCTTCCGCGAAGAGCGCGCCCAACGCCTCGGGGTCTTCGTCGCGCAGCGCGGCGAGTAAACGCACGAGCGCGTCGCGGCTGCGCTCGCACGCCTCGGGACGACGCCCACGCTCGTAGCCCTCGAGCTTTTTGCGTGCACGATGCAAGCGCACCTTCACGCTTCCCGCGTTCGAGCCGAGCATTCGCGCGACCTCTTCCGTGTCGTGCTCGAGCACGTCTCGCAGGAGGAGCACGGCGCGCTCGTTGGGCGTGAGCGCCTCGAGCGCCAACATGAACGCGTACGAGACGCTCTCCAGGCGGGAGTAACGGGCCTCCGCGCCGTCTTCTTCGAGTGAGGGAGGCTCCTCCTCGAGCGACTTCGGATCCATGGGAGAGGGCAGCCACGGGCCTCGGTAGCGCTCGACTTTGCGCCTACGAAGGCTGTCCCTCGCCACGTTCAAGGTCACCGTGACGAGCCACGGCTCGGGGTCCGCGAGCGCGTCTTTCGGAGGATTCCGTAGGGCGCGCGCGCACGCTTCTTGGACGACGTCGTCGGCGTCGCACGCGGAGCCGGTCATGCGGTACGCGAGCCCGTAGAGCTTTTTTCGGCTGCGAACGAGGACGTCGGCGAGCATCACGAGACTCCGGTCGAGAGCTCCTTCGAGCGTCGCACGGGCCGCGAAGAACCGCGAGTCACGACGCGCTCGGCGGCGTCTTCCGCGCTCGCCAAGACCCCGTCGAGCAGCATGCCTCGTGCCCCCACCCAGTCGCCCACGAGCTCCAGGCCTCGGGTATCCGGCGAGACGATGCGCCCGGCGAGTCCACCGCTCGTGGCGTCGGGCCGCGCGTGCATCACGACCATCTTGGGCAAAAAGCGCGAGTGTGTGACGCGCGCCTCCGGGTGCAAACGCGTGACGAGCGACGAAAGCTCGGCCTCTTCGCACGTATCGCCGGGCGCGAGGTACTTCATGGCGTGCACCACCGAGACGCCCTCGGGCGCGAGCTTCGCGGCCGACGAGTGCATCGAGACGTAGACCGGCTCGTCCACGCCGAAGAGCACGGTGGCATCGCGCACGACCCCCTCGAGCCGCAGGTCGAGACAAGCTGCATGCACCTTACACGCGTTCGCCGCGACCCGTGAAATGGCCGCGTCCTCCGGGACGAGCTTGGCCGCGGCTTTCGGGTCCACCGCCAAGATCACCGCGTCGAAGCGAGCTTCGCGCTCGTCCACAACGAGCCCGGTCGCACGCGGTCCCTCGGGTCCTTCGTCCACGATCACGCGCGTCGCGCGCGCCTCCCGAACGAGCGAGCCTCCCGCCCGCTCGAGCTCTCGCGTCGCCTGGTCCACGAGCGTCTGCCAGCCTCCGTCGAGGTAGAGCACCCCCGGCCCCGTGGCGAGCGCGAGCTGGGACAGCGCGTCCGCGGCGCGCAGGCTCTCCACCGGATGCGTGTAGGTTGCAAGCCGCACGAACAGCGCCAAGAGCGCGCGTACGTCGGGAGAGCGCACCGTTCGCACCAGGAAATTTTCGAACGATTCGTCGCCGTCGGCGCGGAGCTTGCTGAGCCCGGCGAGCAGCCCCAAAGCTTCCCATTTGCTCTTCGCGTCGAAGAGATCGGTCACGAGGAGCGAGAACGCGGAGGTCGGGAGGGTGTGCAGCGACGAGCGCGCGAGCGCGTAGCCGCGGGTCTTCGGTGGCGCGCCGCGAAGCGTGAAATCGCACGCGCGAAGCACGCGCTCGGCGTGGCCTCCACGATAGAGGGCACGTGGGCCGAGGTTCCATTTCGCGCCTTCCTGCGTGTCCGTGCGCGCGCGCCCGCCGAACGAATCCGTGCGCTCGAACACGGTGACCCGTACGCCGCGGCGGGCGAGCAAGAGTGCCGTGACGAGCCCACCGAGTCCTCCGCCGACGATACCGACCTTCATGAGAGCCTCCGCGCGCACGCGACCTCGGAGGCTCGAACCGTGCGCCGTGCGCGTTCCGAGCCTCTTCCGGGGCGTGCCTTCACGAGGAGCACGAACGAGCGGTGCGAAAGGTTACCGACGACCGGACGAATTCTTCGCGCGGCTATTTTTTCGGCGAAGCGTCGCGACGACGACGCACGAACGCGACGACCCCGAGCGCGACGCCGAGCCCGGCGAGCCCCGAGCCCGAGGCGCCCGGTCCCGTCTCACCGGAAGCGGCGGAGCAGCCTTTGGCGCTCGCGGCCGGAGACGCCACGGCCCCCTTGGGCTCGGGTGCCGCCCCTTGCGACGAAGGCGACAGCGTGCACTCTGCATCTTTCACGGCGAGCACGTAGGTCTCGCGGATCTCGCTCCGCGTATCGCTCGCCGGGAGGGTGAACTTGAGCGACGGCGAGCCCGTGCACTTGCGCGCACCTTTGGCGAACGCTTCGAGGTCCGCATCTCGTCCCCCTTCGGGAGACGCCGTACGCTTCGACGCGAAGGCAGCGAGCTTGTCCTTCCCGATCCTGTAGATGTCGCACGTGCCGCCGCGCCGCCCGACGGCGACGGGCTTGCCCTCTTCGAGCACGCGGTAGTCGAGCACCGGCGCTCCGGAGGACGAGCTGCACGGATACGCGAAGAACGCGTCGTCTTTGGCGGCCGTCGTGCCGGTGACCACGAATTCGTAGCCCACGAAGCGCGTGCCGTCCGGAGGGGGAAGATCGGCGCGCGCGCTGCGACTCGAGAGCAGCGCGGCGAACGCGGCGAGCGAGACGAGCCGCGACACCGCGATTCGAGAGGAAGGGCGGTCTTTCACGTGTCCCAGCGTACACGAGCCGAGCGCGGCCCACGGATTTCGGATAACTTCGTGCGCATGTCGATGAAACGATCCAAATCGCGTGGCACCGGCGCACGCGACTCGGGAGACTCGGACAACGGATTTTTCTCGAAGCCGAAGGAACCCGAGAAAACCTGGGCGGAGCACGTCGAAGGGAAAGCCGATTCGGACTTCGCGCCCTACGCGATGGACCGCACCTACGCGCTCGGCGCGCTGGTCCTCCACTCGAAGTTCGGCAAGGGCATCGTGGTCGAGGTCGAGGGCCTGAAGGTCAACGTGCTCTTCGAGGACGCGAAGCGAAAGCTCGGGCACTCGCAGGTCGTCTCATGATTCGTGGTGGCCTCGTCGAAGTTCCCGTTGCGAGCGTCGGCGCCGCGCTGCGGTTCTACGTGGAGACCTTGGGCATCAAGCTGGTCGACGATCGCGGCGCAGGCTGCGCGGTCCTCGATGCCGGGGCGGGCTTCCGCTTCGCGCTGATCGAGCGCCCCACGAGCACCCCTCGCGTGACCCTCGGGCTCGAGGTCGAGTCCATGGAGCGAGCCGTTTCGCTCCTCGAGAACCGGGGCATCGTGTTCCGCAGTCAATCGCTCGCGTCGCACGCCAGTAGCGCCTTCACCGACCCGGACGGCAATACGCTCGCGCTCTTCGTCGCCGGGGTCTGACAGGCCTGCCGCGAGCCGCAATCGTGCAAGATGCACGCGATTTTTTGCCCGAGTTTCGGCCAAAATCGCCGATTGCGCGAATACGAGCGAAAAGTTCCCCGTCCACCGACGCGACTACGTTACGGTTTTGGCTCTGGCGCTATCGCCACACTTCGCGAAAAGGGGAAACCATGCAAGCTGTTGCCGGACTTCTGAGCCTCGTTAGCCTCGCGTGCTGGGTGCTCACGATCATTCGTGCGTTCAAGACCGATGGCACCATGTGGGGCGTGCTTAGCATCTGTGGAATCGTCGGCTTCTTCTGGGGTTGGAAGAATGCCGGAAAGCTCGACGCCGAGGCCGAGGCCAAGGGCGAGAAGCTCGTGCCCCCGGCCAAGATCACGATGATCGTCTGGACCGTGGCGATCGTTCTCGCTTCGGTCGTCGGTAAGCTCGCGGCCCCCGACGCTGGCTGATTCGGAAGAGTGACGATGGCGACGGACGGATCGCGAGACGTGACGATCGGGATCTTCGGCGGGACCGGCCTTTATTCGATGGCCGGCCTCGAGCTCGAAGAGGAAACGACCATCGACACACCTTTCGGTCCTCCGTCGGACGCCGTCCGCATCGGGACCGTGGGCGGTCGTCGCGTGGCCTTCTTGGCACGCCACGGCCGCGCCCACCGGCTCACCCCTTCGGAGATTCCGTTTCGCGCGAACGTCCACGCGATGCGCCAGCTCGGCGTGCGCTGGATGCTCTCGGCGAGCGCGGTCGGCTCCTTGCGCGAGCACCTGCCGCCGGGGCACTTCGTCGTACCGCTGCAGATGTTCGACCGCACGAAGCAGCGCGACGAGCACACGTTCTTCGGTCGCGGCATCGTCGCCCACGTGAGCTTCGCACATCCGGTCTGCTCGGCCCTCGCCAAGGCACTCCACAACGCCGCGGTGGAATGCGGCGCGCCGACCACGCTCGGCGGAACGTACGTGAACATGGAAGGCCCGGCGTTCTCCACGCGCGCCGAGTCCGAGTGGCACCGCAGCATCGGCTGCGACGTGATCGGCATGACCAACCTCGCCGAAGCCAAGCTCTGCCGTGAGGCGGAAATCAGCTACGCGACCCTGGCCATGGTCACCGACTACGATGCGTGGAGCGACCAGGAAGTGCACGTCGAGCAGGTGGTGGCGCAGCTGCATGCGAACGCCGAGCTCGGCCAGCGTGTCCTCAAGCGAGCCATCGCCAACGTGCCGCTCGAGACCACGACACCGGCCCACGACGCGCTCCGGAACGCGATTTTGACCCCGAAGGATGCCTGGCCCAGCGAGCGCATCGAAGCGCTGCGGCCGTTCCTCGGGAAGTATCTCTGAGCCTTCGCCTCAGCGGACGGTCTCGCCTCTTCCCGCGTCTTTCGGCCTAGCGGAACGAGAGGAACGAGCGGGCACGTCGTGGCGGCTCGAAGGCTTCGCGCAGTCACACTGCGCGACGGCATTTTCAGCGCGCGAACTCGAAGAAGAGCCCGCCGTAGAGGAAGACCACGCCTAGGACGGCCAGCAGCCACATGTGCGCGGAGGAAGAGGCCGGACCATACGCGGAGGGAGAACGGTGGAGGATGAGGGAGGAGCTCATGCCGACCATCCTAAGTGCGACACCGAACACTGTCAAGGTCACAGCTGTCTCGGCGTTTGATGGCGAACGCGCGCGGGCTACCCGCCAGCGCTCTCGACCTGGGTGCGCTCACCACTCCTTGCCTCCCGAACGGACGAAACCCCGAGACCTGCGGTCTCGGGGCTCCGTGTGTCGAGGGAATCCGCGGGCGGCTCAGGTGAGCGAAGCGAGACGCTTGTCGAAGTCTTCCTGCGAGATCTTGCCGTCTTTGAGGTCGGCCGAGAGTTGCTCGAGCGCGGCCTTGTTGTCCGACTGCTTCTTCGCGATGTCGTCCTTCTGCTCGGCGTAGGCGGCCTTGCCCTCTTTCTCCGCCGACTTGAAGAACGTCTTGAGCGCGGCGACGTCGCCCTTCGCGTCTTCCGCGAAGAACTTCTCCATCACCTTGCCGAGCGCGAAGGTCGCCGCGAACGAGGTGGTCGCGCCCACCGCGCTCCCCCAGCCGGGGACGAGCTTGGCCAAGCTGTTGACCGCCATGCGCGCCCCCGTGCCGAGACCGAGGCCGTAGAGCATGGACTTCGCGGCGTTCTTGTCCACCGTGTGGCCCCAATACTGACCGATGTCGCGAATCATCTTGAGCTGAATGCCGAGCACGGCAATCTCACCCACCACGGGCAGCGGGAACGCACCCAAGATCGCGGTGAACGCCGAGTACTTGAGGATGTCGTTGCGCACCTCTTTGGCGCGCTTCTCCGGGTCGGTGATTGCCTGGATGTTGCTCGGCAAGACGGTGTCTTTGCCCTCGGCCAAGAGCTTCGTGAAGAAAGTCTTCTGCTCGGCCGTGACCTGGGTCTTCTCCGCGATGACGTCGAGCAGCTTCTGCTCTTCGGGCGAACACGAGCCGTCGGCGTTGGCCATCGCGAAGGCGCTCTTCCAGATTTCGCCGCGCGCGGCGGGCGACGTGAGGAGCTCGAGCTGCGCGTCCACGTCGATGGTTTCCGCGAGGAGCGAGTCCGCCGTGGTGCCTGCCGGAAGCGAGATGCCCTCGAGCGCCGCGGCGATCGACTTCTTCTCTTCCTCGTGAATCTGGCCGTCGGCCTGCGCGACGGCGACGAGAATACGAAGGCTGGCAACCGCTTCTTGTTCCGTGATGGACATGAAAAACCCCTCCGAGACGTGACCCACTCGGGCCGTTGTCGTTCACGGAGGCCACGCCCCCGCGCGCCGAGACGAGAACTTGCGCGGGGAAAACTGTCAAGAGAAGCCGCCGAATGGACTTCCGCGCGCGCGCCGCGTTAGCGTTCCAGGCCGTGAAAGGCTCCGCAACCGTTCTGCTCGGGATGCTCGCCCCGGACCTGCTCGACGAAGCGAGCGCCTACGTCCGTGAGGCCTCGCGCGAAGATCCCGCGAACGCCATCGTGTGGACGGTGCTCGTCGCCTCGCACCTCTTCTACAAGGCCGAGGTGGGGCACAACCCCAAGGTGAAGACCCTCAACGATGCGTTCGTGTACGTGTCCACCAACCTCTCGGTCGGTTATTGCGACATCTTCGCGACCACCGAGCGCGGCAAGCAGATCGCCACGCTGCTCATGACCTTCGGCCCCGCCCTCGCGGCGCGCGCGCTCGACGAGACCGCGGCAGAGAAGCGCGAAGCGGCTGCCGAGCAGGACAAAAAGCACGACGACATGCTCGCTCGACTCGACCGCATCGCGACCCTGCTCGAAGGTCCGGCGACCGTGCGCACATGAGCGCGCTCGCCCCCCTGTTCGCGTTCCCGGTCGCCGTGTGGACCGTGCTCGTGGCCATTTCCCTCGTCTATTGGCTGTTCGTGATGAGCGGCCTCGTGCACCTCGGCGAGGGCGTGGACGGTGGTGCAGAAGGCGCCTCCGAAGGCACGGCCGGAGCCATCAAGGGTGCGCTCGAGGGCGCAGCCGGCGGACACGGACCGGACGTGGACCTCGACGGCGACGTCGATCTCGACGGCCCCGACGCCGACGTGGACGGAGGAGGAGGCGGACCGACACACGGCTTCTTGGCAGCGTTTCGAATGCGAGACGTGCCGGTCACGGTCTCGTTCTCGCTCGTCTCGTTCTTCTCGTGGGCCCTCTGCCTGGTGGCGAACTTCGTCGCGCATCGCGTGGCTTACGAGCCCGGACTCCTCGTGAAGTGCCTCGTATGCTTCTTGGCTGCGCCGCTGTTCGCGCTCCCCCTCGCGTCGCTCTCCACCCGTCCGCTCGCACCGCTCTTGACCACCAAGAAGGCCAAATCGTCCAAAGACCTCATCGGCAAGACGTGCACGATCCGCACGGGCGAAGCCAACGCGACCTTCGGCGAAGCCTTGGTGAAGGACACGGGAGCGGACCTCGTCTTGCGCGTGCGCGTCGAAGGCGAGGCCCTGAAGCGGGGCGAAGAAGGCCTCATCGTCGGGTGGGACGAAGAGCGTGAAGAGTACATCGTCGAGTCCATGGACGAAGCGATGGGCCGACGAAAACGGTCATAAGTTTCACTTCGTGTAGGCACGCGTGCCACGCTTCGCCTGCGGACGCGAATCTTCGCGGCTGCTGGACACCAGAGAGCGGGACATGCAGGAATACATTCCTTTCATTGCTTTGTTCGGGGCGGGGCTCGTCATTCTGTTCGGCGTCGGAGCGCTCTTCGCCCGATTTTACCGCCAGGTGGAGCAGGGCAAGGCGCTCATCGTGAACACCTCACGAGCGGAGCCGGCCGTCACCTTCACGGGCAAGCTCGTGCTGCCGGTGGTGAACCGCGCCGAGATCATGGACTTGTCGGTCAAGACCATCCAGATCGACCGACGGGGCAAAGAAGGCCTCATCTGCAACGACAACATCCGCGCGGACATCAACGTCACGTTCTTCGTGCGCGTGAACAAGACCGCGGAAGACGTGCTCAAGGTCGCCCAGTCGATCGGCTGCGCCCGCGCGAGCGACACCCGTACGCTGGTCGAGCTCTTCAACGCGAAGTTCTCCGAGGCGCTCAAGACCGTCGGAAAGCACTTCGATTTCGAGCAGCTCTATACGAAGCGCGACGAATTCAAGGATGCCATCATCAAGGTGATCGGCAAGGATCTGAACGGTTTCATCCTCGACGACGCCGCCATCGACTACCTCGAGCAGACGCCACTCGAGGCGCTCGACCGCGACAACATCATGGACTCGGAGGGTATCCGGAAGATCACGGCCCTCACCGTCGAGCGAAACGTGCAGACCAACGAGCTCCGCCAAAAGGAGCGAATGGAAGTCGGCAGCCAGAACCTGGCCGCGGACGAGGCGATCTTCCGCTTCGAGCAGCGCAAGGCCGAGGCCGAGGCCAAGAAGGCAAAAGAGATCGCAATCGCGCAATCCCGCGAACAGAACGAAGCGGCGCGGGTCTCGCTGGAAGAGCAGAAGAAGACCTTGCTCGTTCAGCACAAAAACGAGGAAGAGACCTTCATCGCGGCCGAAGTGAAGGCACGCGGCGTGGCGATCGCCCAGAAGAACCGCGAGCGCGAGGTGGCCATCGAGACCGAGCGCGTGGAGAAGGCTCGCCAGCTCGAGGTGGTGACTCGCGAGCGCGAAGTGGCCATTTCGACCTTGGCTCGTGACCGAGACCTCGAGGTGCAGCGCAAGGAAATCGCCGACGTGGTGCGCTCGCGCATCGCCGTCGACAAGACGGTCGCAGCGGAAGAAGAGCAGATCAAAGACCTTCGCACGACCGCGCAGGCCACCCGCGAGAAGGAGGTCGTGCGCTTGAACGCCGAGGCACAGGCGCAAGAGACCTTGGTCAAGTTGGTCAAGGCCGCCGAAGCGCAGGAGACCGCCGCCAAGCACAAGGCGCGCGAGAAGGTCATTTCGGCAGACGCCGATCTCGAGACGGCCGACAAGGTGGCGCGCGCCAAGATTCGATTGGCCGAGGGTGTCCAGGCCGAAGAGGCTGCCAAAGGGCTGGCTCAGGCTCGTGTCCGCGAGGCCGACGCCGTTGCCACGGAGAAGCTCGGCCTCGTGGAGGCCAAGGTGGCCTTCGAGAAAGCCTCGGCGACCGCCCAGGGAGAAGAGCGCCAAGGCCTTGCCAAGGTGACCGTTCGCCAGGCCGAAGCCGACGCCATCCAGAGGACCGGACTCGCCGAGGCCACGGTGGTGCGCGAGCGCATGACCGCGGAAGCGACGGGCATTCGGGAGAAGGCCGACGCCATGCGGTCGCTCGACGCGAGCTCCCGCGAGCACGAGGAGTTCCGCTTGACGCTCGAGCGCGACCGCACGGTGCAACTCGAGAGCATCAAGGCCCGCAAAGAGCAGGCCCAGGCCCAGGCCGACGTACTCGGCAAATCGCTCGCCAATGCGAAGTTCAATATCGTGGGCGGCGACGGGGCGTTCTTCGATCGCTACGTCAAGGCGATCGGAATCGGCCAATCGGTCGAAGGGGCCCTCGGCGAGAGCCCCACGCTGCGCGGCATGGCTCGTGAGCTGACGAGCGACGGCTCGCTCGACCCCGAGCTTGCCGGCCTCATCGAGCGCTTCTCGCGCGGCGACAAAGACGCCCAGAAGAAGCTGCTCGGCATGGTGAAGAAAGACGGCATTTGACGGCTCGCCGGCCTCTCCCGGGCCGACGACCGTCTCGTGTGCGAACAATCGGCTCGAACCACGAGCCACAGGTTCGGGCTCTCCACGAGGGCCCGAACGAGCCCCGGCTCTCCGCTGACTCAGCTGATATTGCCGACCTTGTCATCGGAGGACGCTGTCCTCCGCCCCACGGGCAAAAGCCCGCTGGGGGCCCACTCCAGGTTTTGGGTCCCGGCCCGAGACGGCCACGCATATCAGAATCGTGACCGTCGACTTGAAGACCGGGGTGAACGAACGTCGAGCCCTGCTCGACCCGACGGGCGCCTCGCGCGACCCGTCCACGGGGACGCGCCATGTCCGAACGAAATGAAGAAGGCTCGGGCGTAGGCTCGCTCGACACCGGCAGCTACGAGGTCGTCAAACAACGGCTGGTCGGGCATGTCGACGATCTCACGAAACGCGCCGAGCGGCTCAACGAGGCGCGCAAGGAGGTCTTCGGCTCGTCCGCCTTCGAGCTCTTGCACACGAGCCGCGTGCGCACGACCAACGCGGCCCAACCGCGCGACATGATCTCGGTCGACGGGCATCTGCTCTTCGCGTTCGCGGTCACGCTCGGCTTGAAGAGCACCCCCGCGGTCGAAGACGTGTTCGCGCTCTACAAACTCGACCCCCACGCCGAGGGCGACGGTCTCGAGCCCATTTCGCTCGAGGGTACGTTCCTCTCCACTCCGGCCTTCGTCTCGGACTTCACGACGGCGTTCCGCTACGCGAAAAACGCCCGAATCCTCAAGCTCAAGAAGACCGACAAGCGCCTACTCGTCATCGTCCAGATCGGCGACAAGCTGACCGACGTGCGCGTGTTCCGCTTCGGGATCGACGCCAAGGGCACGGTGGCCTACATCGACGCGCGCGGCGAAGAGGACAACGTTCCTCCGGCGCCGTTCGCCTTCTCGTGGACGCGCACGGGGCGAGAACAACAAGTGATGGGTCCGCACCCGCACGTGAACGTGCTCGACGAAGTGTTCGTCGAGACCGTGGGCGGCGACCTCACCGTCAAGATCGAGAACAACACCAAAGACGGACGGGGCGTCTGGCGCGAGCCGGTGGCCGACCCCAATCAAACCCTCGACGACGCCGAGATCTCGTATGCCAAGGTCGGCACGTTGATCTTGCTCCGGGTATTGCCCTATCGCGAAGAGAAGGCGCGTTACCTCGTCTACAATACCCTCAAAAAGAACGTCGTCCGCATCGACGCGATAGGCCAAGCCTGCCTCGAATTGCCCGAGGACCAAGGCATTCTCTTTCCGGGAGGCCACTACGTCGCCGCGCAAGAAGCACGCATCGTCGACGCCGACGTCTCCGACATGATCTACGAGGGCATGATCCGCGCGCCCAACGGCGAGGACGTCCTCTACGTGTTCTACCGCGAGGAAGAGGGGCTCTACCTCCAACTGCCCTACAACCTCATCACCAAGGACCTGGGCGCGCCGGTGCGCGGCCACGGGTACAGCCTGCTCGAAGACGGCACCATGCCGCTCTTCCGCGCGCCCGAGGGGGCAGAGGCCACGCGCGTCCACCCCTTCCAGGTCTGGAAGACACCGTTTTCCAGCTTGGAAGAGGCCGAGCGAGCCGGGCGAGCACGCGGCGGCGACTCGTATCTGGCCAAGGTCGGCAATCCGGCTCTGGTACGCGGAATCAGCGACGCCTTCGCCATTCGGAAACTCGCGCTCACCGACTCCCCTACCCGACGCACGTTCGAGGAGCTGTGCACACAAGCCGCGCGCGCCATCGACGACCACTATTGGATTGGGCACACCGAGGCGTTCGACCTCAAGAGCGCCCTCAAAGAAGTCCGCAAGAGCGCCGACGCGGTGTTGCTCGAGTTCGAGAAGGTCGAGGCGTACAAGGCGCAGGCCGAAAAGGCCCTCGCGGATGCCGCGGAGGCACAGAAAGAGCTCTTTCGTTCGCAGCGACCCGAAGACGTGCCCTCCGCAGAGAGCTACCTCGCCGCGCTCTCCGCGCTGCGTACGCAACGAGGCAAGCTCGTCGCGCTGCGTGAGCTCCGATACGTGGACCTTGCAGCTATCGACGTCCTGGAGAAGGGGGTCGACGCGCGCTTCGCCGAGGTGCGTGGTTCCTGCGTCTCGTATTTCGAATCGGAGACGGCTTGGGCTCCGGTCACCGCCGGGCTGGACGAGCTCTCGGCCAAGATCGAGGCGACCACGAAGAGCGTCGAGCTCGCACAGCACCAGACGAAGCTCGACACGCTGCACGCACAGCTCTTGCTGCTCGGGGAGACCGTCTCCGGGCTCGAGGTCGACGACGCCACCGTGCGCACGCGCGTGCTCGAGCAACTCTCCAAGGCACTCGCCGTGCTCAATCGTGTGCGGGCGTCGTTCGAGGCCAAGCGGAAAGAGCACTACGGGCGTGAGGGCCGCGCGGAGCTCGCCGTGCAGCTCGGGGTGTTCGCGCAGGCGGTCGGCGCCGCGGTAGGCTCTTGCCGAACACCGGAGGAATGCGACGCCGAGCTCGGCAAGCTGCTCCTCCGATTGGAAGAGCTCTCGGGTAGATTCGGCGAGCTGGTCGAGTTCGCGGAGGAAATCGACAAGAAGCGGGAAGAGGTCACCGAGACCTTCGGCTCGCGAAGGCAGACCCTATCCGACGAGCGCCACAAGCGCGCCGAGGCCCTCGCCACCGCGGGCGAGCGCATGCTCCAGGGCATCGTCCGCAAGAGCGAGACGTTCGCCGACGAAGAAGAGCTGCTCGCCTACTTCGCCAGCGACCCGATGGTGCAGAAGGTCGCCGATTCGGCCCAAAAACTCGGCGCGCTCGGGGAGAACGTTCGCGCCGACGAAATGGCCACTCGCCTCAAGGTCGCCAAGCAAGACGCGGTCCGAAAGCTGCGCGACAAACGAGAGCTGCGCGACGGCGACGGCGTGAAGCTCGGAGGCTTCACGTTCTCGGTCACGAAGAGCGCCGTCGACCTGGTAGTCGTCCCCAAAGACGGCAAATTGGCGCTCCATTTGACGGGCACGGACTTCTACGACCCGCTCGAAGCCCCCGAGCTCGACGAGCTCTCGGACGTCTGGGAGCAATCGCTCGCCAGCGAGTCGAAGGCCGTCTATCGCGCCGAATACCTGGCCTTCCGCATTCTCGACGACGCAGTGCTCGGGCGCGAAGGACTCGACCTCGCCAAGTTGCGCGAGGCCGTCCGCGAGGGAAAGCTCGGTCTATTGGTGTCGGACGTGGCCGCCAAGCGCCTCGACGAAGGCTACGAGCGCGGCGTCCACGACCTCGACGCGACGGCCATCCTCGGGCAGCTCCTGCCGGCCTTCGAGGCGGCTGGCCCCTTGAGGTTCACGCCCGAAGCCCGCGCTCTCGCCATGACCTACGTGGCGGACTCGCCGCCCGAAGAGCGGCGAATTCTGACCAAACGAGCCCAGAGCGTGGCCCGCCTCTCGTCCGTCTTGGGTGAGCCCCGAGGATTGTCGGAGTTGAAGAGCGAGCTGCGGCCTTTGCTGCAGGCCTACGCCGAAGGCATCGGCCAGCCTCAATCGCAGCAGACCTGCGAGGACGCCGCCGACGTCGTGGTGGAGACCCTCGCCCAGAAGGTGCCTCGCTTCCCCGTCGCACGCGCCTCGGACGAAGGCGCCAAGATGCTCCGTCGCAAGCTCGAAGACGGCGGAGAGTACCGCGCTCTACAGGACGATCTCGAGGCCCTCGCGGATCGACCCAAGGAGCGCGCGAGCCTGGCCTCTCAATACGCGCGGAGCTTGGAGAAGCTCGCCTCTCCCCTCTCGACCTTCGCGCACGAGGTGGCCGCCATCTTGCTGACCGAGGGCAAGATCGACCGCGAAGTTCTGTCGGCCGAGACACGCCTCGACGTCGTTGGATTGCTCGGCACTCACGAGCGTATCGTCGACGGCGGACTGGTGCTCGAGCTCGCCGAGACGCTCGTACGCTTGCGCCACTTCGAGACCGTCACGGCCTCGCGATTCCGCCTCTTCCGTACCCGCCGCACGCGCGTACTGGAGCGCGAGCGCGAGCGCATGCGACTCTCGGAGCTCGTCCCCAAGGTGCTCTCGTCGTTCGTGCGCAACAAGCTCATCAGCGAGGTCTATCTCCCCTTGGTGGGGCAGAACCTCGCCAAGCAGATCGGGGCGTCGGGTGACCAAAAGCGCACCGACCGAATGGGCCTCCTCTTCTTGGTCTCCCCGCCCGGCTACGGCAAGACCACGCTGATGGAGTACGTGGCGAGCGTGCTCGGATTGGTCTTCGTGAAGGTCAACGGCCCCGCGCTCGGCCACGACGTCCACTCGCTCGATCCGGCCGAGTGCAAGAGCCTCACGGCGCGCCAGGAGGTCGAGCGCATCAATCTCGGCTTCGAGATGGGCAACAACGTGATGCTCTACCTCGACGACGTTCAGCACACGTCGCCCGAGCTCTTGGAGAAATTCATCAGCTTGTGCGACGCCCAACGCAAAGTAGAGGGCGTTTACCGAGGAAAGAGCCGCACCTACGATTTCCGAGGCAAGCGTTTTTGCGTCATCATGGCGGCCAATCCGTACACCGAGACGGGCGCGCGTTTCCGTATCCCGGACATGCTCGCCAATCGCGCGGACACCTACAATCTCGGTGAAGTCCTAGGCGCAAAGCAAGACCTCTTCGCGCTCAGCTACGTCGAGAACGCACTCACTTCGCATCCGGTGCTCTCGCCCCTGTCCGGACGCGAACCGGAAGATCTCTACAAGCTCGTTCGCATGGCCAAGGGGGAAGAGATTCCCGCCTCGGAGCTCTCGCACGGCTACTCGGGGGCCGAGATCACCGACATTCTCGCCATGCTGCGCCTGCTCGGCCGGGTTCAAGACGTGCTCTTGCGCGTCAATCACACGTACATCAAAGCCGCCTCCCAGGAAGACGCCTTCCGCACCGAACCGCCCTTCAAGCTCCAGGGCAGCTACCGAAACATGAACAAGATCACGCAGAAGCTCGCGCCGGTCATGACCGTCGACGAGCTCGAGCGTACGATCGACGAGCACTACGCGGCCGAGTCGCAGACTCTCACCACGGGCGCCGAGCAGAACCTCTTGAAGCTCGCCGAGCTGCGCGATCGCCTCGACCAGACGGGGCGCGCGCGATGGGAAGAAATCAAAGAGGCCTTCAAGCGGACCCGGCGCGGGGGCAAAGAGGGCGACGACCCGGTGGCACGAATGACCGGATCCATCTCCGGCGTGGAAGAGCAGCTTCAATTCCTCAACAAGGCCGTGGTGAGTGCGGCCCGCAGCGCCGAGGCGGCGGCCGAACGACCCAAAGACGACTCGCTCGCCGCGGCCCTCGAGCGACTGGGCGAAGGCGTGGGGAAGCTGGCCAAACAAGACGTACGCGTCACGCTCGCCAATCCGCACCCACAAGTGGTCGAGCTCGAGGCCATCGTGCAGCTCGGCCAGGCCATGGCCAATGCCGTCGCTCGGGTCTCGGGCCCCGAGTCGGGCGCGTCACAAGCCATCGTGGCCAAATTGGCCGAGCTCGAGGCCATGCTGGAGCGGCGCTCCGTGGTCGACAAACGACCGGTCGAAGTCGACCTTCGCAAGGGAGACTCGACCAATCTCTTCTGCGACTCGGCGGGGCTCGTGAAGGGCGTGTTCGTGGGCACCTACGCCAAGGCTCCCGCTCTCCGCAGCGACCTGGTGCTCCAGCTCGTCTTCCCGGGGAACGTCACGGCAGCCGCCCGCGGCGTCGTCGCGTTCGTGCAGGACGAAGACGGGGATCGACCCGCCGGCTACGGGGTGGCCTTCACCGAGCTCGAAAACGACGGACGAGAGCTCGTGGCACGTTATGCTCGGGGTCGAGACCCCGTGCTCTACGAGCTGTGACAGGACACATGGGGCAAAGCGCCCCGGAGTGCGTGACCGCACGGAGGCGACCCCGGCCTTCTCGAGGTTATTTCGACAGGATTTGCGGACGGCCCGACCGTTGCTATGCCCTCATGACCGACGGAAAGGAGGCTCTATCATGTCGAACGATCTCGTCACGCCCTGGACCGTCTTCGTCATCGACGACGACGACGACAACCGAGAGCTCACCGCCATGCTGCTGACCTCGCGAGGGGCCAACGTGCTCACGGCGGGCAGCTACGACGAGGCCCTCGGGCGCCTCGCGGAGACCTCGCCCGACCTCGTCTTGTGCGACTTGTCGCTCGGCTCCCACAGTGGAGAGGAAATCCTCGCCGCGTTCCGCGCCCGCGGGTGCACGGCCGACATCTGGGCCATGACCGGCCACGATACCGCTCCCGAAGGCTTTCGCGGTCTACTCCGCAAGCCGTTCGGCGCGGACAAGCTGGACGCTCTGGTGCGTCAATCCGGACGGAGCTGAGCCATGCACCTCGAGAGGCCACGCACCACGGTCGAAGCGGAAGACGATGCCGAGCCGCCCTCGTTCGCCGGGGGGGCTCTCGCGGGCGTGCACGTGCTCGTGGTCGACGACGACGAATCGTTGGCGGAGCTGTTCGTCCGCACTCTACGGGGTGCGGGGGCGAATGTGCGTTCTACACCGAATGGCCGCGATGCCCTCGAGGCACTCCGCGACGGGGCGTTCGACGTGCTGGTGAGCGACCTGGACATGCCCCACCTCGACGGGCTAGGGCTCGTCTCCGAGCTGCGCGCGTCGGAGCGCCACCGAGGCTTGCCCGCCCTCGCCCTCACGGGGTCCACCATGCCCGACGTTCGGCGGCGCGCGCTCGAGGCGGGCTTCGATGCATTCGCCACCAAGCCGGTCTTGGCGGACGATCTGGTTGCGGCCGTTCGAAGCCTGCTCGCCACGAGAGCGCGCACCTGACCCTCGGAGGATTGCGAGCCGCTCGCGGGTTCTGCGAGCGCCGATCGGCCGAACGTCGGGGCGAGTCGGCGTCGGTGCAGGAGGGGCGATCGCTCTGGACCGCTACCTCTGCCGTGTACGGCAACGCGTCAGAGCGCGGCGACGCGCAGCTCGACTCGACCGCCTTTGTGGGTCTTCACCGTGAGCTCCCCGCCGTGTCCGCGCGCGATGGCCGCAGCGATGGGAAGTGACACGCCGAGACCATTGGTCGTGGTTGGGCAATCGACGTCGAATCCATCCGGAAACCCCGGACCGTCGTCCTGGAAGCGAATCAGTAGTCCCGATGCCGAAGATTCGATCGTCAGGTGCGCCTGACTCTTGGCGAAGCGAACGGCATTCAATCCCAGCTCGACCATGGCAGCGCCCAACAATCGACCGTCGACCGGGAGGTGTGGGACTTCGGGGACCGTCTTGCCGAGAACGATGGACTTCCTATTGGAAGCCTCGTTGACCTTCTTCACGACGTCGTCCACCAGGAGGAAAATATCGGTCGGCGCACGCACGACGACCACGCCGAGCCTTTGAATCTCGGAAAAGAGGGCGATCTTCTCGGACAGCCGAAGCATCTTTTGGGCGCCTCGAGCCGCGAGCGGCAAGAGTGTCTCGAGAGGAGCGCCGGGCTCCTTCGCTTGGTCGAGCGAGGAGGACACGATTCCTGCGTGGCCCCGGAGATCGTGAGCCAATCGACGGAGGAACGGGTCCATCAAGCGGTCGAACCCTTCCGCATCGCGCGTGTAGATCCAGCGCACGTCAGCCTACTCGTGGGCCAGGGCTCTGATTCCCGGCGGTCGGTGAGCTATTGGTCACGTCGTAGCGATCGAGCTTTCGGTACAGCGTTCGCCGGTCGAGCCCGAGCATTTGCGCGGCTTTGGACTTGTTGCCGCCGACCAGCTTGAGCACCTGCCCGATGTAGCGACGCTCGAGCTCGTCCACCGTGACGATCTCGTTCATCGTCTCGGCCGAGATGACCACGCGGTTGTTGCGGTAGGCGCGAATGCGCTCGGGGAGGTCTTCGGGAGTGATTTCGTGGAAGCGAGCCATGGCTACCGCTCGTTCGATGCAATTCTCGAGCTCACGCACGTTACCCGGCCACTCGTAGGCGAGAAGCTTCTCGGCGGCGGCCACCGAGAGCGTCAAGGGCTCGGTTCGCGAGGTGCGCTTGGCCATGGTCTCCACGAAGTGAGCGGCCAGCTCCAACACGTCCTTCGCGCGCTCTCGAAGCGGCGGCAAATCGATCTTGACCACGTTGATACGGAAATAGAGGTCTTCTCGGAAGCGCTTGTGGAAGATCTCTTCTTCGAGGTCTCGATTGGTAGCCGCCACGATACGAGCGTCGAACGGCACTTCCGTATTGGAACCGACAGGACGAACCGTGCGCTCCTGTAGAGCACGCAGGAGCTTCGCCTGCATCTCGAGGGGCATCTCCCCGATCTCGTCGAGGAAGAGCGTTCCGCCGGTCGCCTGGACGAAGATACCGGTACGAGGAGCCTTGGCGTCCGTGAACGCGCCGCGGGCATGTCCGAAGAGCTCGCTCTCCAAAAGATTGGCGGGAACCGCGGCGCAGTTGATGGCGACGAATGGACCGTCGGAGCGGCGCGATTGCGAGTGAATGGATCGGGCCACGAGCTCCTTGCCGGTTCCCGTTTCGCCCCACACGAGCACGGACGCCTCGCTCGAGGCGACGCGACCGACGAGATCGTTCACCTTCGACATCGCCGTGCTCGATCCGACGAGGTTGGCGGGGCGGGAACCGCACTCGACCAGATTGGCGAGGCGCTTCACCTCGTGCTGCAAGTGACGCGTCTGAATTGCGCGGCCGATGCTCGGGCCGAGGAGCTTCGCGTCGACCGGTTTGGTCAAGAAGTCGTATGCGCCGACGCGCAGTGCAGCGATGGCGGACTCCATACTGCCCTGCCCGGTCAACACGACGATCGGTAGTCCGGGGCGGCTCCCGAGGGCACGCTCGCAGAGGGCCAATCCGTCCATTTCGTCCATTCCGAGATCGGTCACGAGGACGTCGAAGTCGGTGGAGACGAGGCGCTCGAGGGCGTCGTTCGGCGACGTGGTGGTGGTGACCTTGTGACCAGCCGACTTGAGGACCGACGAGACGAGCTCGAGAACGTCTTCGTCGTCGTCGACCGCGAGGATTCGCCCGGTGTTCATGGCGCTGACATTAACACGCAGAAACGAATCGCCAACCCGATCGAGGTGTCTGTGGCAAAGAGCCACACGCGCACAGGATACGGCCTCACCATCGAAGAGCGAGCGTTCCGAACCACGCAGATTCGGGCTCCCGAGCGAGACATTTTGTCGCACTCCCCACCTCCGAAACGGGAATTCGACCGGGCACTCCTTGGCATCGACGGTGCAAGAGGGTGGACGACAATCCGACTCCACCTCGAGTCCCCGAAAAGGAAAGAAGGAACATCATGCTTTACTGGGCCGCCGTCTTCTTCGTCATCGCGCTCGTGTCTGCCGTCCTCGGGTTCGGTGGCATCGCCGCCGGGGCCGCTTCGGTGGCCAAGGTCCTATTTTTGGTGTTTCTCGTGTTCGCCGTGGTCTCGTTGGTGCTCGGCCGGCGCGCGCCCGCGGCCTGACCATTCCGACCGAACGCCTCGGGCTCGTCGCGCGGATCGCGGGCGGTCCCTTCGACAGCGGGAGCTCGCCTCGGCGACTCCCGCTTTCGTCATTTCGACTCGGCAAGTGGCGCTCGGGAGACGGAAACGACCCAGCGAGCGCGTTTGCCGGTACGCCAAATCGCGACACGCGGGGCAGCCATGCCGTGCCCTCTCGCGCGGTCGACGCCGAATCTACCCAATACGTCGGTGATGAACACATGGCACGAGCACTGCAATCCCTCGAACCGACTCGCATCGACGATCGATGCGCGTGACCAACCCCTCAGGAGACTCGATCATGCGAACCACTCTGCTCTCTCTCGCCGCCTTCGCCACCTTCGCGACTCTCGCCGCCTGCGACAAGTCCGCAGCCGACGCGAAGCGCGAGGCCGACGAAGCCACGAACGCGGCGCAAAAGTCCGCGGTCGAAGCGACGCGCAAGGTGGAGGAGACGACCAAGGAGGCGGAGAAGAAGGTCGGCGACCTGCAGGACAAGGCGGCCGACGCCAAGACCCAGGCCGAGCAAGCCGCCAAGCGCGAGCGTATCGAGCTCCGCGAGAAGGCGCAGAAGGAGCTCGCGACCCTCCAATCCAAGATCGAGAAGGCCGAAATGGATCTCAAGAGCGCCAAGGCCGACGTGAAGGTCGAGAAGGAGAAGGCACTCGCCGGATTGCGTGCCAGCCGCGACGCCCTCACGACCGACCTCGCCGAGCTCGACAAGGTCGTCGACCTCGAGTGGCTCGCCTTCAAACAGCGGGTCGAGCGCGATCTCGACAAGGCTCAAAAGGGCTGAGTATCCGACCACTCCGCTCTGACGACCGATTGTACCGATTGGAGATCCCCATGTCCGCGATGATGCCTCCCCCCTCGTCCGTGCGTCCTCACGTCCCTCAGACGGCGTCCGCCTCGGCCCCTGTGCCCGCAACGGCTGTCGCTCCGGTGCAACTGCCGGCCGGTCCACTTCACATCGACGCGAGCGCACGCTCCCACGTCGGGACCGTGCGAACGCAGAACGAGGACCAATACCTGGTCGCCAACCTCACGTCCGCGATGGAAGTGGTGAGCGCGACTTCGTGTGCAGAACGCACGTACTTCGGGAGGAAGCCCGCCTCGCTTTTCGTAGTGGCGGACGGCATGGGCGGCCACGCTGCCGGAGAGAAGGCCTCCGCCATCGCGCTCGCGTCGGTGGAGACCTTCGTGCTCGACGTGCTCGCGCGGCTCGAGCCGGTCGGGCCGTCGTCTCCGGCGGCCATGCTAGAGGGCGCGTTTCGTCGTGCCGACGAGGCCGTTCACGACAAAGGTCAATCGCGTGAGCGCCTTCGTGGAATGGGGACCACGATGACGATGGCGCTGTTCCAAGGGCGCACGGTCCATTTGGCCCACGCAGGCGACAGCCGTGCTTATCTCCTACGCGACGGGAAGCTCTTCCGTATGACCCGGGACCATACGTTGGTCGCCGAGCTGGAGGCCAAGGGCCTGCTCACGCCCGAGCAGGTGGACCACCATCCGTTGAAGCACGTCGTCACCAACGTGATCGGTGGGGGCACGTTGGGCGTGACCCCCGAGATCACGACGTTCCCCGTCAAGGGCGGCGATCGTCTCCTGCTCTGCTCGGACGGTCTCTTCGACGCGCTCGTCGACGCGGAGATCGAATACGTGCTCCAGACCACGCCGACCCCCGGCGAAGCGTGCGGCCAGCTCGTCGATCATGCCCTGAAGAACGCCGCCAGGGACAACGTGACCGCGCTCGTCGTCTCGTTCGAGGAGCAGGCCCTCCCCATTGACCCGAGCTGAGCGAGGCCCCCATGCGTTCATTCGGAGTGACGTTCGTCACCACGCTTCTCGTGTCGATCGGGCTCGCGCTCGCGGGCCGCGAGGCGTTCGCCGAACCCAAGCTCGCGCTCGAAGCCGACTTCGCATTGCCCGTCTCGGTCAATGGCGCAAAGCCCGGCGCGGGCGGCGCGCTGCGAGGCGGCTACGACATCGATCTCGCCATCTTGCACGTGATGCCCGAGATAGGCCTCGGCTTCCACAAGCTCACGGACTCGGCCGGCCCCTCGGTTTTCCGCGGATTCGCGGGGGGTCGTGTGGGAATCGGCGCCGGGGTCCGCTTGGACGGCTTCGCGCACATCGGCTACGGCTACCTCGGAAGTCCCGCACCGCCTTTCGGCGCGGTAGACAGCTCGTACGGTGCCCCCATTCTGGACGCGGGCCTCGCGCTCGACTTCACGTTGATCCCGGTGGTCGACCTCGGCCTTCACGGATCCTACAACACGGCCCTCACCCAGAACGGCGCGGCGGACACGCCTCGCTGGATTGGATTGGGCGCGCACGTCGCTTTCGCGTTCTGAGCTTACCCCCTTCCTTTTCCCGACAATCGCGCGAGAACGGCGACCTCGACTGCTCTCGGGGTCGCCGGTTTCGTTGCTATCGCGACGAGGTCTTCGTCCCTACCGGCCTCAGGTGGCGGGCGCCTTTTGCGTGAGCGCGCCGAGGTAGTCGCGCTTGCCGAGCCCAACGCCATTGTGTCGGAGGATTGCGTAGGCGGTCGACAGGTGGAAGAAGAAGTTCGGCACGGCATGCTCCAGGAAGTAGTCCTGGCCGGTCATGGTACGACCTTCCCAGCGGGGCTGCGTTACCGTGCGCGTGGCGGCGTCCGCGAAGTCGCTCGCCGAGTACGTCTCGAGATTGGCAATCACCGAGCGCACGCGCGATTGCAGCTCGCCGAGCGAAGCTTCGTTGTCGGAGTGAGTGGGCGCCTCTTTACCGGACACGCGCGAAGCGGCGAGCTTGGCGGTGTCGCACGCGACCTGCACCTGGCGTGCGAACGGGAACTGATCCGGTGCGAGGCGAAAGCCGAGATAGAGGTTCGGATCGAACCCCTTGGTCTCGGCGTGCACGCGGGCCGTCTCGAGCCACTTGTCGAGCTGGGCCAGTTGTTTCTTCATTTGCGAGAGGAGCTCGTAATACATGGCGGCGAGGGTATCACTCGCCCTCGCCGCCCGCCCTCGCATCGACGGCGATCGCTCAGAGGCAAGCGCCGAGCTCGAAATAGCCGGGCTTCGACTCGCGAAGGACGACCGGAGTGAACCCCACGAAGCCCACGAACTGGTCGGAGCCGTTCGCACACGCGTAGCTCTTGGAGAGCCCGCAGGTGTGCACTCGCCCGGCCAGAAGGTGCCCGTACACCGTGGACCCGAAGGTCTTGCAGGAGGTCCCCCCGGACGAATCGGGCGTCCCCGCGTCGACGACCGGACCTGCGTCCACGGGCGCCGAGGCGTCGGGCGTCCCGGCGTCGGAAGGATCTGGCGTTCCCAGACCGAAGAAGAGACCGGCGTAGTACGTGGAGCAGATGCCGGCCGACAGAACGTACGCGCCAGGCGTTCCGCATCCATTGGCAGGAGCGAAGCCCGGCTCGATGGCCGTGCCGTGTCCCATATTGGGGACGAGCCACTTTTCGACCCGCGGCTCGCCGGCCGCGTCCCGATAGACGGTGTGGGTCGCGCCTCTCACGGTCTCGGTGACGTCCGCGGTCGTGTCCACGCCGGACACGTCGGCCCATTGTTCCACCAGCTCGTTCGCATTGGCGGGTCTAACGGTCGTGTCCGAGCTTCCTTGCCAAATGGAAACGCGCGGAGCGGCGTAGTTTCCCTTGGACGCACTCCGAGCGAGCTGCCCCCATTGGGCTGAGCTCTTGTCCACGTTGCCGCCCATACACGTGAAGGCGTCGCTCTGCGACGTCGCGCAACGGTAGGGCAATCCGGCCATGATCGCGCCGGCCGCGAACACGTCCGGATAGGCCGCGAGCATGACCGAGGTCATCGCCCCGCCCGCCGAGAGGCCGGTCACGTACACCCGTCGAGGATCGATTGAGTGGCGGGTCTTCATCGCCTCCACCATCTGCGCGATCGAGAGCGCCTCGCCCGATCCGCGTGAGACGTGCGCCGAGTCCCACCACTGGAAACAGCGGTTCGAATTGTTCGACGAGCTCTGCTGCGGGTAGAGCACGTGGAACTTCCACCGGTCGGCGAGCTGGTTCCATCCCGCGGCGGCGTACGCGTCGGCCGACTGCGTGCAGCCGTGGAGCGCGACCACGAGGGGAGCGTCGTCGGGCACGCCGGCCGGCGTGTACTCGAACATGGAGAGCTTGCCGGGGTTCGACCCGAAGCTCGTCACTTGCGTCAGGGCGAGGCCTTCCGCCCGTGTCGCCTCGGAGCCGTCCCCTTCGCCGCCGCACGCGGCGACCGAGACACCGAGACCGAGAATCACCTTCGCCGAGACACTGCGTGCATTCCACATGGCCAGGACCTCCACGCGCTCGATCGTGAGCGCGGGCGACCCTTCAGCAGGTTCCATGCCGCCATGCGTTACAATCGATTCGCTTGGTTTCTCCTACACATGCGTCGCCAATGACGCAACACAGCATTCATCCCGCGCGTCACAAATGACGCAGCGCGCCCTCTCCGCGTGCGGGCACGCGTGGCCCGCTCGCCCCTTTCGAGTCGAGCGAGCGGGCGGTCCACGGGAAGGTCACGCTCTCACTTGCTCTTCTTCGCGCCCGCGACCTGAGCCTGGCTGACCTTCTCGGCGGCCGCAGCCTTCTTTTGGTTCTTGCCGGCCGCGTCACGTTTTTTCGACTTGTCTTTGTCTTTGGGGGATTTGTCGCCCATGAGTGCACCGCCGTTCGTTCGAGGGGAAAGGCGAACGGTCGGCCTCGAGGACGCGGAAGTCCATGCGGGCGTCGATCGACACACGAAGATGACGAGACGCCACGAGCTCGTGCGCGACGTCCTTCGACGAAATGCCGAGAAAACGCGGCGTATCAGACGCCGAAGCGCGCCGGGTCCTTCTGCACGAACGCCACGTACGCTTCGCTCGGCAGGTGCGGCTCGATCTCGCCCGACTCCACGGCCTTCTCGAGCTCGCGCTTGATATCGCCGACGAGACGAGAGGGAGGGAGCCCGAAGGCCTTCATGACCTCGTCTCCGACCCCCTTGGGCAGCGGCGGCTTCACCGCGTCTTCGG
Source organism: Polyangiaceae bacterium (assembly GCA_965225775.1). Classification (GTDB taxonomy): domain Bacteria; phylum Myxococcota_A; class Polyangia; order Polyangiales; family Polyangiaceae; genus JAAFHV01. The sequence continues at coordinate 5,612,407 of OZ245328.1, forward strand.
CGGCCAGGCGCGCGATACGTGCCGCGAGCTCTTCGATCTGCTGGAGGCCCCTGCGCTTCTTTTCGGGGCGCTTCGTGGTGATGTCCGCGCGCGCGAGGCAGAGCAAATCTTCGAGGTGCAGGCCGAGCTCCCTAGCGAAGCGACGCACGGCGCTGTCGGTCCACTCCGGGTCGTACTGATTGGCGCGCAGGTGATGGAGCACCAGGAAACGCACCGTTTCCTTCAGAGATGCTTCGGGCGTGAACAGGCCGAGGCGGCGGTCGAGCTTGTCGAACATGCGCGTGCCCACCTCGGCGTGCCCGAGGAAGTGCACCTTTCCGTCCGGGCTGATGCTGCGGGTCTTCACCTTGCCGATATCGTGGAAGAGCGAAGCCCAGCGCACCTCGAGCCGAGGCACCGCCTGACGCACCACTTGCTTCGTGTGCTTCCACACGTCCTTGTGCCGCCACTCGCCGTCACCGAAGCCGACCATGGCAAAAACTTCGGGAAAAATGGCCGAAAGCGTCCCATTTTCCAGAAGGACGTCGAGCCCGAGCTCGGGGTCTTGGCCCATGACCACGCGGTCGAGACGCGCACGAACCGCTACGCGATCGAGCTTCACGGCAGCTTTGAGGGCCTCCGTGTCGGCGCGGATCACGAGGCCCTCGTGGGCCCCCCGCTCGGATGCACACGCCGCTTGTTCGAGCGCGTCCATGACGTCGTCGAGGGAAGCCGGAGCCTGGGGCTCGATCTCGGGTTGTTCGACGGCGCTCATGTAAGGGTGCGCGTGTGTAGTTCATGGACGGGGTTTCGGCAACGAGTCCGCGTCTCGAGAAGGTCCGTCCGTCGCTTCCGAGCTTGCTCTTCCGAGCCGACGTGACAGAAACTCCGGCATCCCCATGCGCGCACGCATCGCTGCCTCCACGCTCCTCGTCGCCTCCATCGTCGCCGCTTGCAGCGGCTCGGCACCGAGCGATCTCTTCTCCACCGATATCGCCTTCGACGGAGGCTCGGGCACCGTCACACCGCCCGGCACCGGCACGACAGGCAAGGACAGCGGAGGCCCGACGACCAAAGACGGCGGCGTCGTCCCCGGAGAAGACAGCGGCATCGTGGAGCCTCCTCCGCCTCCTCCGGTAGACGCCGGCAAGCCCGACTCGAGCGTGCGCGACAGCGGCACAGACTCGGGCGCGGACTCGGGCACCACCGGCATCACCTGCGGCACGAGCTCGTGTGGCCTCGCCGATACGTGCTGCGCCATCTACAACAACTCGAGTGGCAACTACCGCTACGAGTGCCGCGCGGGTCAGGTGACGTGCCCCGAACCGTCCACGCAGATCGAGTGCGACAGCGCCGAAGACTGCGGCGCGGGCAAAGTCTGCTGCGGCGACAAGGCCTCGGTGGGCAACTACTACAACGACATCACCTGCAAGAGCTCCTGCAGCGGCAACGGCGACGTGCGCTTCTGCAACCCGGCTTCGCCCGCAGCGAGCTGCCCGGCCGGCAAGGCGTGCCGACAGTCCGCCATCTTGCCGAACTACTACTACTGCGAGCCCTGAGCCCACGCCTCGGCACGGTCCACTCGAGGCCACGGACAGTCGACTGTCCGTGGCCTTTTCCGTTCATCCCGCATCCCCGCTCGAGTCGGTCCCCCGAGGGCTCGGCCGCGCGGACGAAGAAGCCGACGGGTACTCCTGCTCTTCGATGGACGCGGACGAGCTCGACTCGGGCATCTTCGTGTCACGTTTCAACAGAACGAACAGAACGAAGAGCGTGGCGAGCGCGGCCGCTCCGGCGAGCACGAGTCGAGATTTCTGCACGCACCGAGCGTAGCTCCAACCCGACGATTTTCGAGGCATCCCGGGGCTTCTCGTGGGCCGTGGCAAAAGGCCTCGCCTCTGCGAGACACCCGTTCACCCTTCGTTCGCGGACGACAGGAACGTGGAGTGTCGACGGTGGCGCAGACCGTGCGCGACCCGTGGGACATCCGCACACGGACTGCTAGGATGCGCGCCAATATGCAGCTTCGTCTCGGCCGTGGTGTGGAAACCGCCCTTCACAAGACCGCTACGTTTCTTTGGCCTTGGGTTCAGCGAATGAACGAGCGCATCGAGCGCCCGGCAGCTCACCCGAAGTGGGCGCCGGCGCCGCTCTTGAAGCGCAAGGAGCGCACGTTCCCCACCTTGGGCTTCCCGCGCGAGACCGACTCGCTCTGCCCGAAGTGCGTGAAAGAAGTACGCGAGGCCGTGCTCTCCGGAGAGCGTGAGCTCTCGTCGCTGATCGACGGCAAACCGGGCGAGATCCGCGCGCGCATCGTCGAAGAGCACGGGCAGGTGCTCATGCGCAAGACGTGCCCGAAGCACGGCGAGATCGAAGACGTGATGGCCGTCGACGCGCGCTTCCTCCAGCGCATCGAGAAGCTCTACCCGGGCCGCGACTACCTCGCGCCGCTCACCAAGCTGCGCGACCACGGCACCTCGAGCATCCAGTACGGCCGCGGGAGCGTGCTCGTGGTCGACCTCACGAACCGCTGCAACATGATGTGCGACCCGTGCTTCATGGACGCGAACCAAGTGGGCTTCGTGCACGAGCTCTCCTGGGAAGACGTGACCAAGATCCTGGACGACTCGATCGACGTGCTGCCGCGCCGTCAGATGAGCATCCAGTTCTCCGGCGGTGAGCCCACGCTCTCTCCCCACTTCTTGCCGGCCATCAAATACGCCCGCGAAAAAGGCTATTTCGCGGTGCAGGTGGCCACCAACGGCATCCGCTTCGCCCAAGACCCCGAGTTCGCGAAGCAGGCCAAAGAAGCGGGTCTCCGCATGGCTTACCTGCAGTTCGACGGCATCGGCAACGAAGCCAACTCGCACCGCAAGGTGGGCAACCTCTACGACGTGAAGCTGCGCGCGATCGAGAACCTGCATGCTGCAGGTATCGACGTCATCTTGGTGGTCACGGTCGTCAACGGCGTGAACAACGAGCAGGTCGGCAAGATCGTCCAGTTCGCGATCGACAACGCCGACAAGATCACGGTCGTCTCGTTCCAGCCGGTGAGCTTCACCGGCCGCGACGAAGACGTCGACGATGCCACGCGCAAGGCCCAGCGTTACACGCTCTCGCACCTCGCGAGGGACGTGAAAGACCAGTGCGGCTTCTCCGAGCCGCTTCGCGACTGGTTCCCGCTCTCGGCCATGGGTCCCTTCAGCGACCTGACGGACACCCTGCTCGGCGACCGCGCCGACTGGGGCAGCATGAAGTGCGGCTGCCACCCCAACTGCGGCATCGGCACCATCTTCTTCGTGAACAAGCGCACCAAGCAGTGCGTGCCGCTCACCGAGTTCTTGGATCTCGAGCAGCTCCTGCTCGACGTGCAGGACATCACCGACGCCGCCCAAGGCCGCAACCTGAGCGTGGCCGAGATGGTGGTCGCGCTCCTCAAGAACTACGACCCGCGCAAGGCCCCCGAAGGCTTCGATTTCCCCACCCTCGTGAAGCAGTTCATGAGCCAGACCGGCGCCCGCGGCAAGAAGGTGGGCGACTTCGAGAAGGACGCGCACGAGTTCGAGTGGCGCGTGCTCTTCGTGGCCGGCATGTGGTTCCAGGACCTCTTCAACTACGATTTCCGCCGCACCGAGATGTGCATCATCCCGTACGGCACCCAGATGGGCGAGATCAGCTTCTGCGCGTACAACACGGGCGTGGGCTGGCGGAACATCATCGAGAAGATGAAGGCCAACGCGAGCGTCGCCGATTGGTACCGCGAGCACGGACGCCACGCCGTGTACGCCAAGAACCAGAACCTGCCCTTGCCTCCTTCGCTCGGCACCATCGTGAACGCCGAGGGCGAGCCCACGCTGAAAAAGCGCGTCTCGCTTCGCGTGCTCGAGGCTCGCTGAGCCCCTGATGCTTGCAGATTGCACGAGTACGTCGCGCGGAGTCTTCCGAGGCGTCGTGCTCGTGCTCGCAGGTGTCGCGTCGGCTTCGCTCGGGTGCTCCGGGGCACGGCGACACGAAGCGCAGGCGAACGCCGAGGCTTCGGAGGCAGGCGAACGCGTGGTCGAGATCGCCTCGGGCGGCCGCACGCGGCGCTACCTCTTGCACGTGCCTCCTTCGGGGGCCTCCCAAGCGAACAGGCCGCTCGTGGTCTCGCTCCACGGCGCGGGCGGAAGCGCCGCGTACATGGCCAAGAAGACCGGATTTTCGGCGCTCGCCGATCGCGAAGGGTTCGTCGTGGCCTACCCGGATGGCATCGACCACCGCTGGAACGACGGTCACGATCCGGAGAGCTCGCTCGCCAAAGAAGGCATCGACGACGTCGGGTTCTTGCTCGGCGTGCTCGCGGACGTCGCCAAGAAGACCCGCATCGATCCCACACGCGTCTACATGAACGGCATGTCGAACGGCGCGTTCATGACCTCGCGCTTCGCCTGCGCGCACGCCGATCGCGTGGCGGCCATCGGGCTCGTCGTGGGCACCATGGGCCCCGAGCAAGGTGCACACTGCACGTTCTCCGCGCCGGTCTCGGTCATCGGATTCATGGGGACACGCGACCCCATCGTTCCCTACGAAGGCGGCGACGTGCGACTCGGGCCCTTCGTTCGCGGGCGCACGCTCTCCGCGGCCGAGGCCTTTCGCGTGTACTCCACGCTGAATGGCTGCGCCCCGTCCAACCGAGAAGACGTGGCGGATCGGGATCCGCGAGACGGCTCACGTGCGCACGTCGACGTGTCCTCGTGCGCGCGAGAGACGCGCGTCGAGCTCTATTCGTTCGAGGGCGCGGGCCACACTTGGCCGGGTGGCGATCAGTACATGGCCTCGAGCGTAGTGGGCACGGTGAACCGCGACGTGGACGCGAGCGCCACCATGTGGGCCTTCTTCACCGAGCACGGCCGCAAGTAGCCGCGCGCGCCGTCAGAAGCCCGTCTTGCCGATCATCGATTTTCCACCGATGCCGTCGGCGGGCCACTCGAACGTCTCCTCGAAGCTCTTGCCGTCGATCGACGTCACGCGAATCGTGAAGGCGCCTTTGCCGAAGCCCTTCGCATCGGTGAGGGTACCGTCACCGCCGCGCTCGAGGGCGACGTAGTCGGGGTGGTTCTGGCTCTTCACCTCCACCTTCGCGACGGGCAAACGCACGTTGCGCACCCAAAGGCTCGACCACCACTCGCTCGCTTCGGTTTGGAACTCGTAGAGGGGCTTGCCCGTGTCCGCGCAGGACGCGAACTGCCAGCTCATGGTGCGCGGATACTCGCCCGAGTCGAGCAGCGCGAAGGCCTCGGGACTCACGTCGAGGCTATTTTTCGTGGTGTCTCCGTAGGTGACCACGCGCAAGAGCGCACTCTTTCCTTTGGCGGTTTTGACGAGCACACACGCATCGCAGTACCCCGCCACGTTGGGGATGCCCTGCCACAAGCCGGCGAGCAGCTGACCTTGTGCCTTACGTGCAGCAGACGAGTACTTGGTGGCCGGCGCGCAGGCGTTGTGCCATTGGGTCTCTTCGTAGTCGACAGGGCCGAGATGGAACTCACCGCCCTCGTAGGTCTCGCCGTAGACCACGGTGCCACCCTCGGTGGTCACGCCGGGCACGGGTGCGCTCGTGCCGGGGTCCGTGCCGGACGGATCGCCCGAGGTGCCGCTCGGCGAGCTCGGGCTCGTCCCCGTGCCTCCGCAGTGCAGTGCGAGCACGGAGATTCCCGCACCAAAGAGCCCGGAAACGATGCGTTTCGCCGACATGGAGAGCAGCGTAGCAGAGGTGCATCGAAGGACGAGGGCTGGTCCGCCGGCACGAATGCCCGCATGCTCCTCCGGCCATGACCGCCGCCCCCGCCGTTCTCCCGCGTGCCACGAGCCAGGAGCTCGCTGCACTCTACACGCGTGCCTCGGCCAACGTGCCCGACGAGCGCCGTGAGGTCTTGCACGTGCGCGAAGGGGCGCTCCCGTCCGAGCTCCGTGGCGTGCTCTTCCGCAACGGCCCCGGAAAGAACGAGGCGTTCGGCACCCCGTACGACCATCCGTTCGACGGCGACGGCATGGTCCTTCGCTTCGCCTTCGACGGACAGCGTGTGCATTACACAAACCGCTGGGTACGCACCTCGTTCTTCCTCGCCGAGGAGCGCGCGCGCCGCATGCTCTACCGAGGCTTCGGGACCAACCTACCGGGCGGGCTCGTGAAGAACCTCTTCCGCACCACCTTCAAGAACGCCGCGAACACCTCGGTGGTGATGCACGGCGGAGCGCTGTTGGCCCTCTGGGAAGGCGGGCTTCCTCACGCACTCGCGCCCGACACGCTGGCCACGCTCGGCCCTTACGACTTCGAGGGCCAGCTCGACAACCGCGCCTCGCGACTCTCTCGCATGCTCGCACCGAGCCTGCCTTTCTCGGCGCATCCGAAGCTCTGTCCGCGCACCGGAGAGCTCTTCGGCTTCGGCACGGCCTACGGCCCGGAGGACCGCTTGATGCTCTACCGCGTCTCGCCAGAGGGGCGCATGCACGAGCCCGAGAGCCTGCCACTCGAGCAGCTCACGTTCATGCACGACTTCGTGCTGACCGAGAAAAACCGCCTTTTTTTCCAGGTTCCGGCGCGCTTCGGTGTGGCCCGCGCGCTCTCCGGATTGACGAGCCCGGCCGACTCGATCCGCTTCGGAGAAGGACCCACGCGCATTCGTGTGGTCCCGCGCGACGGCTCGCGCGAGACGTGGTTCTCGGCAAGCCCGGCCTTCGTGTTCCACTTCGTGAACGGCTTCGAGCGCGAAGACGGCACGATCGTGATCGACGCCATGCGCTCCGACCGTTTTCCCGCCATGCCCGATCCGAAGCGTCTTCGCTCGGGCGAGCCTTCGTACCCCGCGCCGCTGCTCACACGCTACGAGCTCGACACGAAGCGCGGCGAGGTGCGCGAGACCACGGTGAGCCGTGTGCCGGCAGAGCTGCCCACCGTGGCTCCTTCGGAAGCGACGCGTCGGCACGGGCTCGCCTTCGCCATCGCGGGGACCGAGCTCGGTTCGAATGAGAGGCTCACGAGCCCCTTCTTTTCCCGGGTGATCCGCTTCGACCGCACGAACGGCACCGAGAGCTACCGTGACTTCGGCCATGCCCTCCCGGGGGAGCCGCTCTTCGTCCCGCGAGAGGGCGACACGCGCTCGGGCTGGGTGCTCACGCTCGTGTACGAAGCGAGCCGCGACAAGAGCGCGCTCCACGTGCTGCGCGCCGAAGACCTCGAGACCGTGTGCGTGCTCGATCTTCCGCACGGCGTACCGCCGGGATTCCACGGCACGTGGGTGCCCGAAGCGCGCGCATGACAGGTCCGCGCGAGCCTCATGGTGGCGCGAGATCGCGATCCTTCTTCATGGCCTTCGCGGCCACGTCGTCCGGCAAAAACGAGTAGTTCGAGCCGATCATGCCGATCAGGTTCCAGCGCGAAACAGTGGAGGTCACGCTGCCCGCGCTCGAGACCGCGTCGAGCGTGAACGCACCCGACGAGACCTTGGTCTCGGCCGACCCGTACGAAAACGAGAGCCCGAACGTGCCGCGTGTCTGCGCGCCGAGCAAGGTGAGCGCGAGGCTCCCGCCGAACATGTCGATGTGATCTTCGTTGGTCGATCGCCTCGGCACCGAAGAGAGATCGGTGAACGCGCCGACCTCGACCGCCACGTCGGGCGTGATGCGCACCTCCGCCCCCACGTTGACGTTGGGCTGCACCACGCGCTCGAGAGTGAGGGGGGCAGCGTCCGCTCGGGGTGCCCCGTCGACGCGCTGAGGGACGACGCCCGAGGCAATCTTGATCGAGCGAGGCAGGTTCACCGAAGCGTCGGCCGACAGCGTGTACCCCTTTCCGAGACACGCGGCTCCGAAGGCGAATCGCAGGGGAAATCCAGCCCCACTCGTGCCGGAGAAACGAACCGGCGTGGCGTCGATCGAAGGACCCGAGGCGTCCAGCGTCGCCGACGCCACGTTGTAGCTCTGTCGATACGAGCCGTACACGTCCCACGTCGGCGTCGTGAGCTGCCAACCGAGCGCGAACGACCGCGTGGGCGTCCAGCGCACGCCGACCTTCGCGCGAAGCCCGATGGCGAAGGTCTCGGCCTCGGTGCTCGCGGAGACGAACTCGTTTCCCGCGACGCCGGGGATCGCGAGCGGTCGCGTGACGAGAAACGCCGTGGTGGTGTTCGAGGTGCGCAAGAGGCCGCCCGCCGACACACCGAGGGTGAGGTTCGAGCCCAATTGGTAGGCGTAGCCGAGGTCGCCCGCGAGCACGTCGTCGCGAATCGACGTGGTGAGGTAGTTGCGCGAGGCCGCGTTGGTCGGCTCGGATTTCAGGGAAATCGAAGCGGGAACCGTGACCAAGAAGCCGAACGTCTGACGGCCTCGTCTTGTCTCCTGCTCGCCTCGCGAAACGATGTACACTGCACCTACCGCACTCGGAATCGAGTGGTAGGTGGTCGCCTTCAAGTCTTGGCCTTCGCCGAGCGCACGGGGGAGCGAGTAGCTCTGAACCATGTACGCGTTGGCGACCAGCTCGAGGTGCGAGTGTTCGGCGCAACCGAGGCCGGCCACGTTGTAGTGGAGCGCGGCTTCGTCGCAGGCGAGCGCCGTATACGCGCCGCCCATGCCGGCTGCGCGACTGCCCATGAGGTGCGACTGGTTGTCGTACACGGTGGCGAGGCCGCCGGCCCTGGAAGGCCGCGCCGCGAAGAGCGACGACGAGAGGCACGCCGAGAGAACCACACGCCGGACGAACATGCCGCGCGAGTATCGAAGGGCGTGTCCGCGCCGACAAGATGCATGTTCGACGACCCGAGCTTCTCCACGAAATTCAGCCAAATCCCTCATCTTTCGACGATCCGAGCGGGAACCTTCGACGCGGCGGCGGTGTCGGAGAGCGCCCATGAAGCTGCCCTCGCGCTCGCGCCGTTCGTTCCTCGGGTCCTTCGGACCTGTCGCGCTCCTCGGCGCGTTCGCCACGGTGCTCCCGATCGACGAAGCACGCGCCGACAGCTGCTTCGCGGACGGCCCCCCGAACACCACAGCGGCCTCGGCGACCGAAGCCCTCGCGTCGGCGGAGCGCGCGCTCGCGGCCTCGCAACCGGAAGAAGCCGCCATCGGCTTCCGAGCCCTCGCCCTGCGCGAGCCCTCGACCGAGCTCGGCGCTCGGGCCGCGCTCCGCTACGTCGAGACCACGACGCGCATCGCCACGAGCTCGGAGCGCAGACGCGAACCTTGCTTCGATCGCCTGTCCGCCGACCTCCCTCGCGTGATCGAGCTGCACTGCCGGAGCGCGAGCACGAGCAAAGCCCCTTCCACCTGCGAGACGCTCGATCGCGTTCGGGTCGACCTCGGCCGGCTGCACGCGGAGAGAAAGGTCGCACTCGCGGACAAGACGAACGGCTCCGAGGCCAAGCGCCTCTACGAACAGGCCGCCGAAACCTACATGCTCGCGTTCCGAGAGCATTGCACGACCTCCACGACGGTCTCGCCGAGCCTTCACTGCGACGAGCTCGCGTACAACGCCGCGCACGCGTTTCGCGCGGCCGGTCTCTCGACCCGCGCCATCGATGCGCACAAATCGCTCGTGGTCTTCGACGACGTACGCAAGGGCCAATCGCCACTCGCCCGAAAGTCCCTCTACGAGCTCGGCGCGCTCTACCGCGCACTGACGCTGTACGAGAGCGCAGCCGAGTTTTTCGAGCTCTACGCGAGCCGCGCAGAGGCCGAGCGCGAAGCACCGGCAGCCTTGTCGGACGCCATCGTGATGCGCCTCGCCCTCGGAGACGTCGAGCGAGCCACGAAAGACGTGGACACCTTCGTGCAGCTCTTCGCTGGCTCGAAGCCCGTGCTCACGGCGGACGCGATCTTCGTGCTCGCTGCACACGCGAAAGAGCACGGGGACACGGAGCGAGCCTTGGCCATCTTGAAGGGAAAGGAAGCCCTCTTCGAGCGTTCACCCGTCGACCTGCGAATCCGTGAGACGGCCCTTCGCGCGCGCGCCCATGCCGAGACCCCCGAGACGGCCGAGCTCGCGAGAGGCGAGTACGCCATGGTCGTCTCGATGTGGGGAACCGGAGCTGAGGCGCTGAAGAGCCTCCAGCACGAGTACCCGGAAGCCGACGAATCCCAGCGGCTTCGTCGACTCGGCAAGTCGCTCGACGCGGTCGGCGAGGCCCTTTTCGCGGCCGCCGAAGACGAACGTCTGGCGCACGTCGAGACCGTGAAGCCTGGCGTGTACGCAGGGCCCAACGACGGCGCCGCCATCCTTCGCTACGTGAAGAGGACCGTGCCCGGCTGGGCGCAGAAGCGTCGAACCGCCATCCAACGAGCCGAGGCGCTCTACCGTCGGATCACCGAGCTCTCGCCGGTCCCGCCCCCGCGATGGACGGTGGACGCGACGGCGCGCGTCGCCGGTATGTGGGCCTCGTTCTCGAGCGACTATTTCCTCGTGGTTCCGAAGAGGATGAGCCACCCACCGAACGCGGACGTAAGCTCGATTGAGCTGCTCGATCTCGCAGGCGCCGGAGCGGTCCGAGCCGATCACGCGAAGCCCGCGTACCAGCAGTGCGTGATGCTCTCGGTGCGCTACCAGTACGCGGACGAGCTTACGAAAGGCTGCGAGCGCTGGCTCGTCGGGCGGAGGCTTCTCTCCCCGACCGACGAGCTCGTGCCCGGCCTCCGGACAAGCTCACCCGTCACGTTCGCGCCGTTGACCGAGAGGTCGCACGAAACGGAAGCTCGCTGACTACTTGATGATCACACCCGACGAAGAGTCGTTGCACACGGCGACCTCGAGCAGCACGCCGAGGAGCGCTCGCTCCTGCGGGCTCAGCTGCGCCGAGAAGGGCTCGGTGTGGTACGTGCTGAAGAGCACGCGTCCGCAGCCCTGCTCGAAGCTCACGGTGGCCGGCTTGGCGGGCGCGCCCGCCTTCGAACCGCTGACCCACACGCGCGGCGTCACGGTCTTGCCTGCGCCGTCGGTGACCGGCGAGACCCGGTCGATGTTGGTGTAGTTGCGCTGGAGGGTGAACGTCTGCAGGCTCTGCGCGTTCATCCAGGAAGCGAGCCCGGTGTCGTTCACCGTAGCCTGCGCGTCGTACGCGATGTGCTCGCAGCCCGAGCACGCGGACTGGCTCGCGCCGGCGAAGCTCACGAAGCCCGGGAAGGTGCGCGCGAGGAAGTCGTAGTGCCAATCGGTCACGTAGAGGCGCCCGCCCGCTTGCACGAACGACCTCAAATTGTCCTGGATCGTCTTGTCGGCCGAGAGATCCGTGTTGGGAGCGGGCTGCGTGAAATCGCCGCAGGGCAAGAACACGATGTGGCGATCGTCGACGCGCGTCTTGTTCGTGAGGAACGCGCGCGCCGCTTCACCGACGAGCGGGCTCTGCACGATCTCGATGGCCGACGGGTCGATGCCGAGCTTCTGCAGCGAGGCCTCGATCTCGTCGTACGCGCCGTGCACCACGGTCATACGCGGGACTTCGTCGCCGGTGGCCGCGTCCGACTTGCCGGGCAGGGTCGAGAGCGTAGTGGGGAGACGCTCTTCGCCCTTCGAGACGTAGATCTCGCGCACGCGACGGAAGCCGCCCTTTTGGATCACGATGAACTGGGTACCGACCTCGGTCAGCTCGAGCGAGAACTGGCCCTTTTCGTCGGCGATGGCGTGCGGCGTCTTGGGCGCGAGGGTCACGCACGAGTCGCAGAACACCTTCTGCGGCGTGGGCTCGGGCTTTGTCTTCGCGACGTACACGAGCGCCCCCGCAACCGGCACGGTGCCGTTCGGCGCGAACACGGTACCCGTGAGTTTGGCCACCACGGCCGTCGGCGACCCGATTTCACCGCCGAAGCCGGGAGTCGACCCGCTCGGAGCAGGGGTCCCCGTGCCCGGCGTGGTCGACGACGGGTCCTCGTCCGGAACCGTATCGCGCACTTGCGATGCACAACCGACAGCGAAAGCCACGAGGGCGACGAACGGGAGGACGCGTCGAATCATGAGCGCCGGTCTACTTCCCGGCCGCTTACCGCGCCGCTTACACAGCACTTACATGGGAGCCACGATTTAGGGCGATTTCCGCACCAATCGACGAGACCTGTGTACCCTAGGTCGACGCACCCCGGCATGTCCAGGCGACTCGGCCGGAGCGAGCGGGAGGCCATTTGGACGACGGTTCGCGAAACTTCTTCGGCCGAGACGGCGAGCTCGATCTCGTTCGGTCGAGCCTTTCTGCGAATCGCCTGGTCACCGTTCTCGGAGCACCCGGTGTCGGAAAGTCGGCGCTCGTCGCGCGGGTCGGCTCGAGGAGCGCGCGCGAGACCTTCCTGCGCGCCGATTGCACACGAGTGAAGACCCTGGTCGAGGTGAGGCAAGCCGTCGCGCGGGGCGCCGACGGTGCCGAGGCCTTCGCGGGGTTCTTGGGCAAGCTCGGCAAGCCCGTGGTAGTGCTCGACGAAGCCGACGCCCTGGGCGACGAAGCCGCCGCGATCGCCAAAGCGGTGCTCGCAGCCTCGCGCGAGGTGCGGGTGCTCGTGGCCACGCGGGAACGCCTCCGGCTCGCGGGGGAAGCGGTGGTGCACCTCGCCCCTCTCGACCTCCCGGACGAGACCTCGGACCCCGACGAAGCTACACAAGCCGCGTCGATGGCGCTGTTCGTGGCGCGAGCACGCGAAGCCGACGCGCGCTTCCGTCTCGACCGCGAGTCGACCCCCATCGCCGTGCGCATCGTGCGTGCACTCGAAGGGCTTCCGCTCTCGATCGAGCTCGCAGCGGCGAGGCTCGCCGTGCTCGATCTGGTCACGCTCGAGCACGCGGTGCACGAGGGTGCGCCGTTCGAAGACGCCACTCTCGACGTCCCGGAACGGGCCCGCTCGCTCGAGGCCTGCCTCCGCCCGAGCCTCGCGTCACTCGATTCGAAGAGCCTGCGCGCGCTGAGCGTTCTCGCTCAGTTTCCCTCGGAATTTTCCCTAGAGAGTGCGCTCGCGGTCCTCGGTGGAAGGGAGGCTCCCGAGGGCCTCGCGGAAGCCACGCGCGAGCTCGAGCGCTTGCGGGAGAAGTCGCTGCTCGACGTGGACTCGCCCTCGGGAGCGCGCGGGAGATCGATCCGCATGCTGCGCGCGGTGCGGGACGCTGCTCGCGCGCGATCGACGCCCGACCTCGAGCGATCCTACGTCGCGCGACTCGCCGCCCTCGCCACGGAGCGGGTGCGTGCCCGCGGAGGACCGCTCGCGCTCGCGCGGACCAATCACGGCGACGAGCACGTCGAGAGCTCCGGGTTCGCTCGTGGATTCGAGCTCGCACGCGGGCACGGCCATCTCGAGGCCATGGCCGAGCTCACCCTGGGGACGAGCGCCACCTTCCTCGGCAAGGGACCTCTCGCGCGCTTCGAGGAAATGCTCGATGAAGTCGTCGCGCGAGAAGCGGAGCTCGGTGAGGAGCTTCGCGCCGATCTCCGACTCTCGCGCGGCCAAGCTCGACTCTCCGGTGGCACGCGAGACGCGGCGATCGAAGACTTCGAGCGCGCCCGGAGCGAAGGCTCGAGAACCACACGCGCCATCGCCACGAGCAAGCTCGCCTTGGTGCGTGGTCTTCGCAGCCAGTTCACCGAGGCACACGCGCTCTTCGACGAAGCACGCGAGCTGCTCGTCGGGGTGGATCGCCCCGACCTCGAGGGCCGCCTCCACAAGGATCGCGCGAACGTCTACGCCGAAGAAGGACGCGACGAAGCGTACGCCGAGCTTTTGTCCGCCAAGGCGTGCTTCGAGCGCTCCCGCGAGCCTCGGGAGAGCGCGTTCGTGAGCCTGTTGCTCGGCACCCGTCACTGCGACGACGGCAAGCTCGAGCTCGCGCGTCGCGCCTGCGACGACAGCATCGAGCTGTTCCGCCAGGTGGGCGACGAGCGCTCGGTAGGTTGGGCGTACACCATCCTCGGCCTGGTCGAACAAGAGTCACGCGCGTTCGGCATGGCCCGTGAGCGTTTCTCCCAAGCCGTGGAGGTTGCGCGAAAGGTCGGCGATCGCCACACGGAAGGCCTGATCGAGGCCTATTTCGCCGGTCTCGAGCTCGAGCTCGGCGAGCTCGACGAAGCCGCAGCCAGAGCGAACGAGGCCGTCCGAGCGATCGAGGCCGCGGGCGACAAGCACGGTACGTCGGTGGTGCAGGCCGTCTTGGCCGTGGCGCTTCACAAATCGGGACGCTCGGTCGAAGCCGAAGAAGCCATCGCGAGCGCGCGCGCCGCCGCCGCCGGAGACGGTCGAGAGGCTCGTAGGATCGCCGTCGAGGTGCTCGCGCTCACCCTCGCAGAGGACATCGCGCAGAGCGCCGTCGATGGGCTCGTCGAGGGAAAAAAACCGGTCGAGGAGCTCCGTTTCGCGCTCCGCATCGTCGCCAAAGGGCGCGGCAGCACGGAGCGTCCTCGCATTTCGGAGGAGCTGGTGGTCGGGCCCTCGCAGGCGTGGGTCCGCACACCGACCTCGGTGGTCGAGCTCGCCAAACGCCCGGTGCTGCGCCGACTCTTCCAAGCACTGGCGAAAGAGCGCGCGAGCTCCCCCGGCAAGCCGGTCCCCGCGACCAAGCTCGTCCGACTCATGTGGCCGAACGAGAAGATCGTGCCTCGCGCGGCGATGAACCGGCTCTACGTCGCGGTCACTCGCCTCCGGGAAGAAGGCCTCGGCCCTGCCCTCGCGCGCGAGGGCGACGGTTACCTCTTGCGACCCGACGTTGCGATTCGAGCGGCAAAACCAGGCGAAAGCCGCTAAGTCCGGGGCCATGAGCCTCACCGTCGTCCAGGCCGCCGACTTGCCCGCCCCCGCTCGCGTCCTCCACGAGGCCTTGTCGAAGCTCGCCCCGGTCGAAGCGAGCTCGACAACGGTGATGGAAGGCAAGCCGGTCGCGTACGCCGTAGCGGCGAAGCTGGACGATCACGCGATTGCGGTCGCCACCTCGGTGGGCGAGCCGAAAGTACGTGCAGTCCTCAAGCTCGCGGGCACGCCGATCGAAGCGATGATCGTGGTGCGATCGCTCGTGCATCGAAGCCCGAAGCGCCTCGTCTCGGACGGCCTCGTGCCCGCGGACTTCGCCGATCTCGAAGAGGTCCCACTCGAGCTCTGTTCGCCTCAGTACGTGGTCGACACGAACGAGACGTTCGGCCTCGAGCTGCCGGGGCTCGTGTCCGTGGTCGGGTGCAACTGGGCCGAGATGGCCGAAGACCCGGAGGCCCGCCCGGCGCTCGTGGCCGCGCGCTGCAAGACGGGCATCACGAACGACGCGCTCTCGCCTCTGAACGGCACGATCGCCGGCATTTCCAGGGCGATCCGCAAAGCCAAGGCTCCCATCTTGGACGACGCGGCCTGGGCGCTCGAGACCCTGGTGGAGGATCACCCGGAAGAGGTCCGCGCGTGCCTGCAGGAGCTCGTGCTGCTCGAGGGTCTCACCGAAGACCGGCTCGAGATCGTGGGCGCGCTCGTCGACTCAACCAACGAGGCGCTCGTCGAGCTCGTGGACAGCCTCCCCGCGGACGGAAGCCCGCGCGTGGTGCTCTGCCAGCTCCGCCTCGACAGCATCGCGCCCGCCGGTCAGGGGCGCGTGGTGGTGGTCTACTTTTACCCCGCGCTCCATTCCGATAAGACCAAGCTCGAGCGCCGCCATCCGGAGCGCCCACTCGGCGATCTCGCGGCCAAACGAGGCTTCGCCGAGGTGGACGCCGTGCTCGAAAAGCACCGGGGAACCGTGCTCGAGGCCCTCGCCGCCCGCGAAGGGCTGAAGCTCCAGCGCGGCTTCCACGCCGACGTATCGCTGCAAGATGCACGCGCTTCGTTCGTGGAAGACGGCTTCGTCCCGGTGCTGCTCGTGCTCGATCCGTGAAGAAGATCGCCAAATCCGACGCCCGGGAAGCCCTTACATGCCGTGGAAGAGCATCACCGGACTCGGGAGATGCTCGTACAGGCTCTGCAACCGCGACTCCGGACCTCCGGACATGCTCATGCAGAGGCTGCAAGAGCTTCTCCGAAGTCCGCTTACGCCCTTACAGAGACAGTCAGAGCCTATGTGGAGGTCCGGATATTCTCTTGCAGAGCCTGGAAGCGCTTCCCGGACCGGATATTCGACGTACGCAGCTTCAATCACTCCGCGGTCGCGCTCTGCAGGAGCAGCACCATGTGACGAGCCTTGAGCGTCACGAGCTGTCCGGGGAACGGCTGCGTGCCGTCGACCGGGACGTCGGTCGTGCGGGGCTCGCCGTCGAAGTAGAGCGTGATGCCGGTCTCGGCTTCGACCTTCGGCAGGGGGATGACGAGATCCGCGAACGCCGTCGTGAAGGCGCGCGTCTCGGTGGGGTTTTGCGCCGGCGTCCACGTGACCTCGATGGGCTTGGTGGTGCTGGTGGGCGAGGCGTCTCCTGGCGCCATGAAGAGCGTCAAGTTCACCGTATTTTTGGGCGCGACGCCCTCGAACTGGCCGGCGCGCAGCGCGTAGCGGAGCCTCAGGTTCTTGCTTCCTGCGGCAATGCGAAGGCCCATCTTCGAGCCCTGCGAGACACGCAAACAGGCCGGGGCTCCGGCATCACAATCGGATACGAGGCGGTTCACCACCGAGGGGTACGCGGGCGTGTCCTTGGAGAAATCGTAGCTCCGCACCGCGGGCCCCACTTGGAGCGTGGTGTACGAGCGCACCGAGTCCGCCAGGGAATTGCCCGAAGGATCTTTCGCGGTGAGCCCGTCGAGGGCGTAAGTCGAGCCTTGTCCGGACGGGTCGGGCTTTCCGTTGCCCCACGTCGACGAGAGCGGACGCCGGACCAGCAGCGCACCGACCCAGGGCGAGTCCGGAATCGCGCCGAGCGTGTACTCGGCCGAGCCGCTCACCGGGAGCACGATGTCTTTCGCGAGCATCGCTTCGCTGAACGGCAACGCTCCCAGCTCCCAAGGCGCGACCACGTCTCGCTGGTACGAGAGGCTCGGAGGCGTGATGTCGGCCTCCAAGTTGCCCGTGTACGTCTGCGTGCCGCCGTAGGGCGAGCCCGAGAGAGCCCCCGAGCTCGGCTTGCCGTCGGTCGTACGCGAGACGGTCAGCGTGACCGTGCGCGTGTACACGGGAAACTCCATCGTGGCGCGATCCGAGGTGAGCGAGAGGCTCGTCTTCGTGAACGGGATACCGAGGGTCGGCCCATGGACGTACGAGACCAGCTTGCCGCCGTAAGCCACGAAGTCGACCCGGAGCCTACTGGTCTCCGACCCCCACGAGCTGGCGCCGGAGAGGTTGAGCTCGTAGCTGCCGAGCATGGCCCGCTCATCCGACGAGAGGTTCTCCACGCTGGCGGGATCCGATGAAGCATCGGTGGTCGTGGTGGTGCAGGCAGCGGCGAACAGGACGAGCGCGAGGGCGGTGACGAGGCGAGGCATGGCCTCGTGATGAGCAAACGACGTGCCTCGACGATACCCGCGAAATTCAGGGCGATTCGCGAATCGGACCGCAGCGTTGGCACACATCGGCGCGCCTTTTGCGACACGCCATGCAGCACGAGGCTCAGCGCGCTTCGTCCGACGCGAGGCAGCGTGCGTGCACGGTGCCCGAAGCGAAGACCATCACGCAGCTCTTCAAGACGTCCATTCCGAGCACACCGTCGCGTGGGCAAAGCGTCTCGGCGCTGCCGGGCAAGATGGACACGTCGAGGCGTGACTTCACCTCCCCCACGACGAGCTCGGTGCCGCGCAAGACTTTGGTGACCACCTTGCCCGAAGCCGAGAACACCGGATCGCCCGCTTCGGCGCGAGGAGAGAGCTGCTTGCCGGGCACGGAGCCGGCGAGCAAATCGGTCTTCTGCGCGCCCGTGTCGAGCAGCAGCGTCGCGGGCTGATCGCCGAACGTGGCGTGCACCAAAAACGCGAGCCCTCCGATGGTCGAACCGTCGCGGCACGGCACGGGCTCGGGCAAGAGCCGCGGCACCGGTCGCGAGAGGCTCGCCCACTCGGCCAGGCGGCCCTTCTCTTCGTCCAAGCTGCGCGCTTCTCGGAGCTCACCACGCGGGAGATCGAGCACCACCGCGTCGGCGTCGAGGTTCTGCGGAGAGAGGAACGCGCCGATGCCGAGCTTCTCGATTTGCTCGGGCACCTCGATCACCAAGGTCTCTTTTTCGGGGATTTTCCCCCACGAATCGAGCACGAACGAAGGGCTCGGCGTGCGGAACGAGACGAGCTTTCGTCCCGTGTGATCGCTGCCGCTGTCGCCGTGGTTCTCGAGCGGAAGCTTGGCTTTGCGCGCGAGCCAACCGGTAAGGATGTGCGCGCTCGCCCCGGTGTCGATCACGAAGAGCGTGCGCACGCCACCGACCGAGCCTTCGACCACCGGAAGCTGGAACGAGCGACCCGCCACCTCGAACTGGATGGGCGCGTGGCGGAGCGGAGACGTATGCAAAGTACACGGACCTCCGTCGCACCCGCCGGTGCGCGCGGGACTCGGCCCGACCGGCGCCTGCCCCACGAGCGGCACGCCGTTGCACGCGCCCGACGCCACGGCCGAGGCGAGCCCACACGCGTACGCGACGGCGAGACGCGCGCGGAGACTCGGTGACGTACGGGGCCGAGGCATACGCGCCGGATCCTACCGCGATTTTCCGCGTTCTTTAGCCTTCGCGCAGGATCTCGCCGAACCGTCTCGCCATACGCTCGGTCTCGGCGCGCGCCACCGCCGAAACGCCGGTCATCGACGCGAAGCCGTGGGGCATCGACGAGGCGCGCTGCACTTCAACCGTCACGCCGGCCTCCGCGAGGCGTTTCGCGTAAGCCTCTCCTTCGTCCACCAAGGGGTCGAAGCCGGCTACCACCACGAGCGCGCGCGGCGCGCCGGAGAGATCCTTCGCGTGGTACGGCGACACGCGCGGGTCGCGCGGGTCGTGCTCTCCCAGATACTGCCCGAGGTACCACCGGATGGAGCGCCGGGTAAGCATGTATCCTTCACCCAATCGCTCGTGCGAGGGCATGGAGCAAGTGGCGTCCACCGCGGGGTAGATGAGCAGCGTGGCGCGCGGAACGACCACATCCTCGCGGGTCTCGAGCCCCACCAAAGCCGACAAATTGCCGCCCGCGCTGTCTCCGGCCACGCCGAGCCTCGAGGGGTCCATGCCGTAACGTTCGGCGTTCGCGGCGAGGTGCCGAAACGCCGCCACGGTGTCGTCGAGCTGCACCGGGAACGGGTGCTCCGGCGCCAGCCTGGGCGCCACGGCGAGCACACGCACACGCGCCTCGAGGGCGATCCTGCGGCAGAGCGAGTCGTGCGTGTCGAGGTCGCCCGTGACCCAACCTCCGCCGTGCACGAAGAGCACGCCCGGCGAAGGCGACGCGAGTCCGTCCGGCTCGTAGAGACGCGCGGGGATCTCGCCGAACGCGCCGGGTACCTCGCGCTCGCGCACGATCACGGCGCCCGCGGGAGGCGCATCCACGAGTCGCACCGAAGCGAGCATGCCCTTCCGCGCGCGCTCGGGAGTCTTCCCGGCGATCTCGAGATCGCCCGTGATTTCCCCGAGAACGAACAAAAGCGCCAGATCGGGATCGAACCCGCGCGCGATGTCGGCGCGACGCCGACGCAAGAGACTCTCGCGAAGACGCGGGCTCGCGAAGACGTGCTTCACGAGGGGCTTGGTGGCCGCCACCTTGAGCCTGTCGAGCAGACCGAGACGTTCACGCACGGGAGACTCCTTCTCAACGAGACGGGTCGCTCCACCGAACGGACGACGACCCGCTACCTTCTCGAGGCCTCTGCAGCTCGCGAACGATCCCCGTGCTCGCGCTGGCGGGAACGGCCGTGCGTGCGCTCACCGCGCGCGAAATCGGGCGATGGTCAGGCGACCCAGCGAGCCAGGATGACCGTGATGTTGTCGGGTCCGCCGTTCTCGTTGGCGCGCTGGATGAGGCGCGAGGCGGCCTGCTTCAAATCGGGTGCACTCTGCACGATTTCGAGCAGCTCTTCGTCGGTCACCGGGCCGGAGAGGCCGTCCGAGCAGAGCACGTACACGTCGTCGGCGCGGGAGGGCTCGAAGCGCGTGTCCACCTTGACGGTGTCTTTCATGCCGAGCGCGCGGACGATGACGTTCTTGTGCGGGAAGTTCGCGATCTCTTCCGCCGTGAGCCGCTTCATCTTGATGTAGTCGTTCAAGAGCGAGTGGTCTTCGGTGAGCTGCTCGATCTTGCCGTCGCGGATGCGGTAGCCGCGCGAGTCGCCGACGTGTGCACAATACACGCCGTCTTCCACCGCGAAGAGGACCACGATGGTGGTGCCCATCCCGCGCTGACGCACGTCGCGCTGGGCGCTCTCGAAGATGCGCAGGTTCGCGAGCTTGATGCCCGTGATGAGGCGGTTCTCTTCGTAGCCGCGCGACCGGTCCATTTTGTAGGGCCAGGTTCGCTCGGGGTCTTGGGCGGTCGAGATGAAGAAGTCCTTCAGCGCGTCGACCGCCATCTTGCTGGCGACCTCGCCGGAGGCATGCCCGCCCATTCCATCGGCCACGATGTAGAGGCCAGACTCCTCGAGGATGGAGAAATTGTCCTCGTTGTGCTGGCGCTTCATGCCGACGTTCGTTTCGCCGGCGACTTCGATCCGAAGCTGGGTGGTGGTCAAGGGCGGTACCTCGCGAAATCGTGTCGAATGTGGGCCACCTGTGTCAACCGAACAGTGACGAGGGCTGCCGATTCTTCGGGCACGAAGCGGGACAGGGGTAAAAAACGACGGTTGACGGTTACGGAGCGGCTCGAAGCGCGACCGGGGCCTCCCGGAACTTGCTTCCATCGAACACGAGGAGCTTCACGGTATCTCCGATGCCCTTTTTTGACACCATTTCCGCGAGTTGCTCCGGGCTTTCGACCGGAGCGCCGTCCACGGCCACGATCACGTCGGCCTTGGCCGGGTCCGCGCTCGCGTGGAGCCCTGCTTTTTCTGCGGGAGATTGAGGGGCGAGGTCCAGAACCCTCACCCCCTTGATGCTGCCCGCCTGGGCGGCGGCGCCACGCAGGCCGAGCCACGGAGCCGGCGCGACCGCCGTCGCGGGGGTGCGCATGAGGAAGCTGCGGATGGCCGAGATGGGCGCGGCCACCGAGACGGGCGCGCACGGGGCCGTGGACTTGACCTGGCATGCGTGGACGAGCACGCCCACCGCGTTGCCCCGGCCGTCGATCACGGGCGCGCCAGGCACCGAGAGCGCGCCTTTCATGTCGAGGTCGAGCGTGTTGAGGAGCGGCGTTCCGCCCTTGGATTTGGCGTCGGTGCGGCCCTTGAAGCCCACCGGGACCGGACCGAGCTTGCCACGCGTGGGCAGCATCAAGCGCAGGTCGGTGGCCATGGGATCGACGTCGCTCGCGGCGAGGCCCTCTTTCCACTTGGTGCTCTGCGGAACGAGCAGCGCGAGATCCCAGTCGGCGTCTTTGTGGCCGATTTTTGCCGGGACGGTGGTGTTGTCGGCGTAGCGGAGCTGCACCTGCTCGGCCGTGCCGAGCCCCGAGAGCGCGGTGAGCACCCGACCGTCGTTCGCGAGTACGGTGCCGAGCGCGACCGGACGACCGCCCACCTCGATGGCCACGAGCCCTCGGCGCAGCTTCTCGGCCGCGTTGGGCTCCGGGGTGGCCGCAGCGGCCAGGGCACCGGGCGCCGGTGCTGCTGCCGGCGCAGGAGACGCGCTCGCGGCCCCGGCACCGGGAAGCGGGGGCAGAGCGTGCGCGACGCGGACGACCGAGGTCGAGCCGAGCACGGCGACGAGAGCGAGCGGGACGACAGCGAAGCGGGAGAGGAGCATGGCGACTCGACTTTAGCGCGGGTTGAGAGGTCGTCGAAGGCCGGCTGGTCTCGACGACGTACGAGGGCGTTTCGACGAGGCAATCGACGGGCCACGCGCGCCATCTCGGAACACCCGGGTTTCGCACGCCTTTCGCCCGGAAAGCGGCCTCACCGTGAACGAGCGGGCACATGCCGCCGGGCGCGCGAGCCAGGAGCCTCGACGCGCCACCCCGGACATTTCGCCTCGGACGAGGCTCAGACCTTCTCGATGCGGTTCGACCCGAGCAAGCCCGCGGGCTTCACCAAGAGCACCACGATGAGCACCACGAAGACGAGCACGTCGACGCCACCGGAGTAGTCCGTGAGCTTCACGAGCTCGCCGATGATGCCGAGCAAGAGCCCGCCGAGCATGGCGCCCGGGATGCTTCCGATGCCTCCCAAGACCGCCGCCACGAAGGCGCGCGTCCCGATGACCGTGCCCATGGTGGGGTACGCCTGGGACTGGTCGAGGCAGTACAAAACGGCCCCGAGCGCGGCGAGCGACGAGCCCAGCGCGAACGTGGTGGAGATGACCCGCGAGGTGCGCACGCCCATGAGACGCGCGGCCTCTTCGTTGGCCGAGAGCGCGCGCATGGCCTTGCCGAACCAGGTCTTTTTGACGATGAGCTCGAGCGCCACCATGACCAGCACGGCCACCACCAAGATGACCACGCGCGAGGTGCCGATAGGTCCGATTCCCGGGAGCTTCACGCTTCCCGTGAGCAGCTGCGGGTACGAGCGGTAACGCGCCGAGAAGAAGAGCTGCGCGGCGTTCTGCAGGAGCACCGAGACGCCGAGCGCGGTGACGAGCGGCGTGATGCGCACGAGCGCGCCTTTGCCGCGACCACGGAGCGGACGATACGCCACGCGCTCGACCGTGATGCCGAGCAGCGACGAGCCCATCATGGCCACCACCGTGGCGCACACGCCGGCGAGCACCGGGTTGCTGGTGCCCACCGCGCCGAGCACGAAAAACCCGATGTACGCGCCCATCATGAAGACCTCGCTATGCGCGAAGTTGATGAGCTTGAGCACGCCGTACACCATCGTGTACCCGAGCGCGACGAGCGCGATCATGGCGCCCTGCGTGAGCCCGGTGACGAGCGCGTTGCCCACCTTCTCGACGCCGAGCGAGCGCACCATCAGGAGGAGCAAGAGAAGCGCGAGACCCGGCAACACGAAGCGCACGAGGTTCGCTCGTGCGTTCGGAGCGGACGGTCCTACGGGAGAAGGAGACGTAGCGGTGCTTTGCGCCATGATTACTGGCTCATCAGCTGGGCCGTGTACTTGAACTTCTTGTCCTTCACCTGGACCACCACGATCGGCTTGTTGGCGTTGTGGTTCTTGTCGATGGTGAGCGACCCGGTCGCGCCGGCGAAGTCTTTGGTCTCGGCGAGCGCGGTCTTGATGCCTTCGCGGTCGGCCACGGGCGCGCGCTTCATGGCGTCGAAGAGCAGCTTCGCGGCGTCGTAGCCTTGAGCGGCGAGGCTCGTCGGCTCGCGGTTGTATTTGGCCTTGAACGCGGTCACGAAGGCCGCCGAGTTGGGCCAGGGCACGTCGGGAGCGTAGTGGTTCGTGAAGTACGCGCCTTCGAGCTCGGCGCCCGCGCCGTCCACGAGCTCCTGCGAGTCCCAGCCGTCACCGCCCACGAACGAGGTGCCCGGGATGCCGGCCTGCTTGGCCTGGCGCGCGATCTGCACCATGTCGTTGTAGTAGACCGGGACGAAGATGACCTCCGGCTCCTTGCTCTTCAGCTCGGTGAGGTAGGTCGTGAAGTTGGTCTCGCCCTTCTGGAAGCCCTTGTCGACGACGATCTCGCCGCCGAGCTTCTTGAAGCGATCCTTGAAGGATGCCGCGAGGCCGGACGAGTAGTTGTCTTGGGCGGCGTAGAAGAGACCGACCTTCTTCTTTTTCAGGGTTTCCCAGACGAAACGCGCGGCCACGTCGCCCTGCTGGTCGTCGGTGAAACACACGCGAAAGACGTAGTCGCGGTCCTTCGTGACCTCGACCGCGGTGGACGAGGGCGTGACGAGCGGCACCTTCTTGGTGTTCGCGATGAGGCCACCGGCCATGGTGCGGCTCGAGGCGACCTCACCCAGGATGGCGAGCACGTTGTCGCGGTCGATGAGCTGACGAACCTTGTTCGACGCCTCTTGCGGCTGCGACTTGTCGTCTTCGTAAAGGACCTTGACCTTCTTGCCCTTCACGCCGCCGGCCTTATTGGCCTCGTCGAGCGCGAGCTCGATACCGTCTTTCGTATCGGTGCCGAAGGTGGAGTCGCTGCCCGAGAGCGAGAGGAACGCGCCGACGGTGAGGTCGTCGGTCTTCTTCTCGCAGCCCGCAGCTCCGGTGAGCGCGACGAGACCGAGCGAGACGACCGAGAGCGTGAAAACACGGCGCGTGAGCATGTGGCGATTCCCTCCGAGTGAGCCTCCGCATACCACGGATCGCCGGTCAGGCGACGAAGACGGAAAGCTCGGGAGGGACCGGCTCGCCGTGACGCTGCGCATCGGCTCAGGCCGAAGAAGCTCGCGCTCGGCAGCCTGTCCTCGTAGCCGACGCGAAAACGCCCTCGCCCGCGGGATGCGAGGAGGGCGTTCGGGCGTGAAATCCGAAGATTCCGTGAGCTCAGCGGCAGATTCTGAGGCCGCCGAACGAGTCCATGCAGCGCGCGCCGCCGGTGCACTCGGCCGAGGTCGCGCAGAGTTGGACGCCCCCACCGCCGGGGCCGCCGCCGCCGCAGCTGGGCGCGCAGGTGGCGCTCCCGCTCGCACCGCCGAAGCGTCCACAGCAGACGTTACCGCCCGTGCAGTTGGCTTTGCTGGTGCAGGAGAGCGTTCCACCTTGGCAGGTCGCGCCCTTGGTGATGCAGCTCGCGCCGGCTTGGGTGATGCAGCACTCTTCCGCGGGAAGGGTGCAGGTGTCCGCACCGCAGGCCAGCGTGTTGGCGCTCGAGGCATCACCCGCGCTCGCGTCAGTCTGGGGAGGCTGGCCGCCGTCGCGGCTGGTGGGCGGCGGCACGGGCGTGCTCGTGCCCGTGCTGGGCGGGGTGCTGGTTCCGGTGCCGGTCGGCGTGGCCGTGCTCGTGGGCGAAGAAGTGCCGCTCGTGCCGGCGTCCTCGTCGGGAACCGTGGCGAGCGAACCGCCACACGCCGCCGCGGCCACCGTAAAGGCCGTGACGAAGCCGAAAAACGCACCCAAGCGAACGACCTGCTTCATGGGCGTGGAGGGTAGATTTTGTGCGTGGAAAGTAAAGCCGAGATGCCGATAGGCCGGGCCGGTTTGCGTGAATTTTGGCTATCTTTTGGCCTTCCCTACACGGGACCACCTGTGAGGGTGGGCACTCACGCCCCGCCGGCGGGGCGAGGGATACGTCTCGGTCTCCTCGCGAGGGCGTTCCCCTCTCGCGCCCGCTCCCTTCTTGGCGCGGCTCGGGACTTCTCGCGCTCCCCCCGTTCTCGCGCGTCCCTTCTCTCGCGGTTTGGTGGCTCGGACGCCGACCGCTAGGCTCTCGCGCATGATGCGATGGTTGTCCGTTTCGATGGTGGCTCTCTCGGCGATGGCGGCCTGCACGCCCTCGCCGCCTGCTCCCGCTCCGGCGCAGACCGTTCAATCGGCAGTGCCTTCCATTGCGATCAGTCCTACCGTGGCCCCCCCCGCTCAGGTCGCTCCCAAAGAGGTGGGAAGCGGCGCGGCAATAGGGAAGCCGGCTCCGGATTTCGAGCTTCGCGACCTCGATGGAAAGAGCGTCAAGCTTTCGTTCTTCAAAGGCAAGGTCGTCGTGCTCGAGTGGTTCAATCCCGGGTGCCCGTTCGTCAAGGCCTCGCACGGCAAGGGGTCACTCAAGACCGCCGCGGCCGAGGCGACCAAGAAGGGCGTCGTTTGGCTCGCCATCAACTCGGCCGCAGAAGGCAAACAAGGGTTCGGCGTGGAGGCCAATCGCGCGGGGGCCAAGACGTTCGGATTGACGCATCCGGTGCTGCTCGACGAAAAGGGAGAGGTCGGGCACGCCTATGGCGCCACCAATACTCCGCATATCTTCGTCATCGACGAGTCGGGCGTGCTCGTCTACCGAGGCGCGCCGGACAACTCGCCGGACGGCGAAGGCGAGTCGCCCACGGGCGGAAAGCTCGTCTCCTACGTGGACGCCACCTTGGCCGACCTGGCGGCGAAGAGGCCGGTCGGGGTCGGGGAGACCAAGGCCTACGGCTGCAGCGTGAAGTACGGCCACTGACGCGCGAAAGTCCTCCCCGAGGGCATCGGCCCGTGTTCTCCTTCACGCTGGCCGAGGCCCGTTCGGGTCTCGCGAATCAAGGAGCGAGCAGATGCCCATCAACGTGAACAAGGCTGTCGACAAGGCGTTCGAGACGAAGTCCCTGAAGGAGATTTGCGACGCCCCCATCTCGGCTCTCGAAGGCCTGACCGAAGCTCACCAGAAGCACCTCGAGGGCTGCGGCATCAAGACCATCCGCGACCTCGGCGAGTGGAAATTCGCCGCTTGGGCACGCGCGATCGTGGAGCTCTCCAAGCTCGAAGAGTGACCCCGCGCCCTCCATCGCGGAGGGAAGAGACTCGCGAAGGACGCGCACGCCACGCTCGCCGAGCGGGCGCGGCGCGTCTTCTTTTTTCGCGCACTCAGCCACTCGAGTCCCGAAACGACCCGAGGTCGTTCATGAGCGAGACCATGGCCACACCGGACTCCTTCACCACCGACGAGCTCGCGACCAAACCCTCCTTCACCAGATCGAGGTGGAGCACGAGCTTCGGATTGGTGAGATCTTTCGGAGCGTCGCCCACGAGGCGCTTACCGGAGGCGACCAGCGCGTCGGTCTTGGACACGATCTCCGGTATCATCGTCGCGAGCGCCGAGGCAAGCTCGCCCACCGTCACCAGATCGGTCTTCGTCTGCCCGGTCGCGGTCACCTTCGCACGATCGAGCGCGACACGCAGGTTCGCCCCGGCGTCGACCGGTGCGCCGAGCACCTTCTTCGAAAGGGTGCGAATTCGCGCGACCGTTTTGGTCGCTTGATAGGTGAGCGCATGGAGCTCTTGCGCGGTACGGAAGAAGTCGTCGTACGAAGCGACGCCAATCCGCACATAGGAAAAATCCTCGGGTTTTCCGTCGGACGTCTTCGCACCCGCGAGGAAGTTGCAGTCCTTGTCGCGCTCGAAGCGCTCGAGACCGTGCCCGAGGCTGGTCAAGGTCACGTTGCCCGGCGGAGGAACGTCGGTGAGCTCACGCTTCAATTTAGCCGCCGCGACCTCGAGCTCGGACGAGGCTTTCTTCAGGTCGTCCGGGAGCTCGGCGACCTCGTGCCCGAAGCGCACCGCGTCGCGGCCGACGTGGCCCAGCAGGTGCGCGTCCACGAACTCGGCGGTCGCGCAGCCAGGAAGGGCAAAGGTGCCGAGGATCAGGGCCAAACGTACGAGGGAGCGGGCTACGGTCATGCCTCTCGGTGCTACGCGTCCGAAACTTCGGGCTTCCTCCCGAGGCGGGTCTCGGATGCGTCTCGAGACGCGATGCAAGGCAGGCGCACGCCGCCTGCGCCACGCGAGAGGCGCGCATCGACACTGTCGGCGCGGGCGCCGTGGGAATAGGCTGATGTCGTGCGTTCCTCGGTCTCGATCGTTTTGGCGTGCACGATGCTCACCGGTTGTTTCCCACCGAAGGTCGAGTGGGTCGCGCCGCCTCCGAACACGGTGCGCCTGGCGGACGACGCGCCCTATGCGCGCGTGCACGAGGCCTGCAACGGACTCGAGCTCGATCGCCAAGAGAAGATGCACTTCGTCGATCCCGCGCTGGCACTGGCCTACGGGGAGTGTACGCGTCCCGCCCCGGGCGTGAGCGGCGAGCTGCGCAGGTTCGTGGGCGCGAAGCTGCGGTGCGACCTCGAGCGGGTCTACCCGTACGAGACGCGCCACGATCGCGATATCCCGGTCGTGCTCTCGTATTCCGAAGTGCTCCACGAAAACTCGCTGTGGTTCGAGTTCTCGAGAGACGTCGAGGGACTGCTCGGTATGACGTTCTACGGCCCCTGGGCGGAGCACGAGGTCCACGACGGCATCGTCCGGTACCATCATCCCGGCGAGAACGGCACCGTGGGTGGATATTGCGAGGAGAGCCGCGTCCTCGGCCTGTCCCACACGCTCACACTCGAAGGCAAACGCATCACCGCGCGCAACGAGTGGCGTTGCCATCATCTCTTCGCGAAAACCTGGCACGAAGAGCTGACCTGCAGCTTGCCTTGACCTTCAGAAGGCCTCGTTGATCTGCAGATAGAAGTTCGCTTCGCCCTCGTTGGAGACGCCGACGTCGAAGCGACCGTTGAGTCGCTCGTCCTTGTCGAACAGGAAGCGCAAGCCTCCTCCTGCGGCCCCCTTGATGTCCGCCGGTTTGAAGTCGAGCAGGCTGGGCGCCACCATTCCCGCGCTGCCGAAGGCCACTCCGCCGAAGCGCCACACGATGGGAAAGCGGTACTCGGCTTGCGCGATGACCGCATTGGCGTCTCGGAAGCGGCCCTCGAAGTAGCCGCGCATTCGGAACTGACCACCCAAGGCCGGCAAATGGCTGAACGGGACGTCCCAATAGGTCGAAGCACCGTACCCTTGCAGAGCAATCACGTGCCCGAACCACACGGGAAAGTACTTTCGTACGTCGACCGTGAAGAGCGAATACGAGTGCGTGCCGCCCAATGCGCGCCCGTAGAACATGCCCTGAACGGCAACGTACGTGCCCGTCCGCGACGAGAGGTAGTTGTCCCGCGAGTCGTAAACGAAGCGGAAGCCGAGCCCGGTCACGAGGCTGCCTCCCCTTCCGAGCACCAGAGGATTCTTGGCGAGCTCACCGTCCTGGCGCTCCAGGCTGGTCACGGTGATCTCCTCGGCGTGCGCCTGCATTCCGAAGTACGCGAAAGGCGCGAGCTGCCGCGAGAGCCCTACGCGGCCCCGGAAGAGCGTGTAGTTGAAGGGGTCGTCGTTCTCCTTGGGAGTGTTGGGCCCGATGCCCCAGAACCTGTCGAAGAGCCGCTCGTAGCTGACCTCGGACTCGAGCAGGAACTTCCCGTGATCGATGTAGAGCGTGGGCGAGAGCTGCACGAGCAGCTGCTTGTTCACCGTGTAGATGAAGTCGCCTTTGACGCTGGAGGGGCGGTCGTCGAGCGTCTCGCCGGGCAATCGAAAGTACCCGAACCCGGCCACGCCTCCCGCCAGCTTGGTCTCGGGCGAGTAGTACACGGCCGGGACCACCAATCCGCCGTACGAGCGTCGATCGTCCTGCTTTTTGCCCGAGACGCCCACGGAGCCCGCTTGATCGAGCGTCTTGGTCCCTTGCGCCATCGCGCTCGGCGCCGCGGTCGCGAGCGCGAGGGCCGTCAGCGTACGTACCGCCCATTTCCATTTGGCGAGCGCGCTCAAAACACGAACTCCGGCAGATAGACCTGAAAGCCGAGGACCAGCCCGAAGTCGGAGAGATCGACGCGCGTCTTTCGCCCCTCTTCTTTCGAGATCAGGCGAGCGAAGGAGACTCGCCCGGCGACGTCGAACGCCACGCCCTTGGTGAGGAAGTAGGTGAGCCCTCCCCCCAAGCCGATGCCCAAGCCACGCCCGCTCGACTCGCTGGCCTGCCCCTTACTGCCTATCGCCTTCTCTTCGTCGAAGAAGGTGCGGTAGCCCCAGTCGACGTCGCCGAAGAATGCCCATCCATTGCCGACCGGAAAGTAGTACCGGAACCAAGGCCCAATCTCGAACGATTGCTCGGTTCCTTCGCTCTCGAGCACGCGGCCGCCGTCCGCACCCGGGAGCGTCGTGCGGTGCAAGGTCACGTCGTAACTGGCGCGCAGGCCCACCAAGAAACGATTGGCCACGAAATACCCGTTTCGCGACGAGATCCCGTAGCGCGACGAGCGCATGGTGGGCGTGTTCGGGTCGCGTCCTTCGTACGAGGACGACTCCACTTTCGCCGCGAAGCCCGCCGCCCACGTTCCGCGCGGAAAGTACTCGCCCTCGGGAACGAAATCCGGCTTCGGGGGCGGAGCTTCCGCTCGGCTCTCCGAGGCGCACACGAGCAGACTCGTGAAAGCCAACCCACTCGCCAGGCGTATCCCGAACGAGTTTCGACGAGCGAGGCCTTGTCGGCTTTTCCCGACACCCCGAGCAAAGGCAGGCTGCATGGTGCGCGCCTCTTTGCACGAATCGCGCGCGCCCTACAATCACCGAAGAGCCGAATTTGCGCCGCGGTTCGCGAGCGTGACCACTCGTCCACGAACGACGCGTGAACGCGCGCCCTTCGAAACGACGAGAGGAGCCGGCCTCTTCGACCGAGCTCCTCCTTCGTCACGGCGTTCGCGGTCCCCTTCGCGAACGCGTCGGAAGGGCTACTCGAACGTGTTCACGGTGCGCCGCACGCGAGCCACTCGCCGAGCTGCGTACGCTCCTCGACCGAGACGTCTTGATCCTCGGGCATGGAGTCGTTGGTGCCGGTGGGGCCCGAGGCGGTCGTCTTCATGATGCCGTCGATCTCGGCCTTGATCTGCGCCTGCGTGCTCAGCGAGGGACGGTCTTTGCCGGCGTGGCAAGAGAGGCAGTACTTGTCCATGAACGGCTGGCCGAAGTTCGCGTAGGTCAGCGTGGACGCAGGCGGGCACGTGGCCCCGGTGGTCTGCCCTTCGGTGCCCTTGCTGCAGGCGAGTGCGGAGAAGGCGGCAACGAGGGCGGCGACGGCGAGCGAGACATGGAAACGAGCGCGCATGCGGGAAGCTCCTCCGAGCGGGTGGGCTCGGGCAGATGGGGTTCGATTCGGATGTGTGCGTGGGCCCCGCCGACCGATCACTCCGGCCTCGAAAAAACGTCTCGCGCACGCCACGCGAGGGAAGACCGCCACTTGCCGTCCTGCGCACCGAAGCCTAAAACCCGAAGTCTCATGAAAGCTCTCCTCGGTATCTCCGCACTTTCCGCGCTCGTCTTCGTCGCTGGCTGCCAAAAGTCGCCCGAGGTGACGCCCTCCACCACGTCGGCAACGCCTGCGCAAACGGCAACCGGTGCGCAAGCCGCGAGCCCCGCGCCGGCCGGCAACGCGACCTCGCTCCACGGCTTCACGATGAAGCGCCTGGACGGCAAGGAGGAATCGCTTGCAGTCTACAAGGGCAAGGTCGCGTTGGTCGTGAACACGGCCTCGCAGTGCGGCTTCACCCCCCAGTACGAAGGCCTGCAGAAGCTCTACGAAGAGCTCTCGCCCAAGGGCTTCGTGGTGCTCGGTTTCCCGTCGAACGACTTCGGCGGACAAGAGCCCGGCAGCTCGCAGGAGATCGCCACCTTCTGCTCGACCAAGTTCAAGGTGAGCTTCCCCATGTTCGAGAAGGTCGTCACCAAGGGCACCGAAGCCTCGCCGCTCTACACCTTCCTCGCCAAGGGCAACGGATCGCCGGAGTGGAACTTCCACAAGTACCTGGTCGGCAAAGACGGCACGGTCCTCAAGGCTTTCCCGAGCAAGGTCCGCCCTGAGAGCGACGAGCTGCGTAAGGCGATCGACGAAGCGCTCGCCGCCAAGTAGCCGCTCTTCGCGGGTCACGCGCGCCCTCGCGACCTCGTTCTCCGAAGGTCACGAGGGCGTTCGTGCGTTCGCGGTTCGAACGCGTTTCCTCAGCGAGCGACCTTTTTTCCGAGGCGTCGGCGATCGGCCAAGGACTTCGCGTAAGCGAGCTCGGCGATCAGCATGTCCGCCACCAGACGCACGCGAGGGATCGCGAGGGCACCGCGCGCAGCTACCAAGGCGATGCGCGCCTTCGCGCTAGGGCCGAGGTCGAGGTCGAGCGGAACGAGGCCGGTCTTGCGCGAGTAGCGATGCCCGGTGCGCGAGAGCGCGATGGCCCCGAGCCCCGCTTCCGCCGCCGCCAGTTGGACGAGGAAGTTGTCCGACGTGAACGAAGGCGTGAAGCCCGGTATCGCCGCGACGAGCTGCGGATTGGGAGGAAGCGAATCGAAGGGCGGAGACCACGCGACGAAGTCCACGTCGGCGTAGCCGTACCCCTTCGGCAGCGTGGCGGCGTACTCGGACGCGGCGAAAAACGCGACCTCTTGCTCGAGCACGGCGAGCTGCACCACGTCGCCCGTGGTTCGCGCGACGCTGCGAATCGCGAGGTCCGCCTCGCCGCGCGAGAGGTCGAGCAGGTTCACCGCCGAGAGGACCTCGAGCACGATGCCCGGGTGCTTGCGCTTCAGCGCTCCCGCGAAAGGCCCCACGAAGTCGACCGCCACCCCGGGAGCAGCCGTCACGCGCACCACGCCCTTCGGCGCACCACGAGGATCGTCGACGGCGCGTTTCATCTCGGTGGCCCACTCGGCCATCTTTCGTGCGGGCGCGACCAAACGCTCCGCACGGGGCGTGAGCAGGACCCCGGTCGCCGTCCTGCGAAAGAGACGGAAGCCGTAGGTTGCCTCGAGCTCGATCAAGCGTCGGCTCATGGTCGGCTGCGCCACCCCCAGCGCACGAGCCGCTTTTCCCAGACTGCCAGCCTCGGCGATGGCCAAGAACACGCGCACGTCGTCCCACGAGTCATTCATTTTCGTATGCCTTCATGCAAACACATACGCTACCGCCGCCACGATCGCATGGGTACATCTCGGGCATGAAGACGCCGCTCCGATTCCTCGCTCGCCTCTCTCGCTTCGCTCCGCTCGCCTCCACGGTCGCCCTCGCGCTCACCACGTTCGGCCAGATGGGCTGCTCGGTCTCGAGCCACCCGCACGTGGCCTCGTCGGCCGGCGTGCCCTCGCGCACCAAAGAATTGGTCGACGTGATGGACCGCCCCGGCCCCATCTCGGTCGAG
This sequence comes from Polyangiaceae bacterium, assembly GCA_965225775.1. Classification (GTDB taxonomy): domain Bacteria; phylum Myxococcota_A; class Polyangia; order Polyangiales; family Polyangiaceae; genus JAAFHV01. The sequence goes on from OZ245328.1 coordinate 5,644,981, forward strand.
ACGGTCACGTCGGTGAAGTGGCAGGTCCCACGCGAAGGCCTCTTGAACCTCGACCACCCGAAGGCCAAAGCCGCCAACCTGCAGAAGGGCGACGAGCCCATCGTGGTGGACTTTCACGTGCTCCGGCACCCGGGCAAAGGAACCTTCCTGGTCGACTCGGGCTTCGAGAAGGCTCTGCGCGACGACCCCGATCACGCGGCCATTCGCGGCATCGTGGCCTCGTACCTCGAGCCCGAGAAGATGAAGTGGCAAGCGCCGCTCGGCGAGTGGCTCACCGCCCGTCACGAGACCGTCGCGGGCGTGTTCCTCACCCACGCGCACCTCGACCACGTGGGCGGTTTGCACGACCTTCCGCGCACGGTGCCCGTCTACACCGGCCCAGGCGAGCTCTCGGAGAGCTCGTTCTTGAACGTGTTCGTGCAAAGCTCGACCGATCGAGAGCTCGAGGGCATGCAGGCGGTGGGCGAGTGGCGCTTCGGCGCCGATCCGGACGGCTACTTCGAGGGCGTGGTCGACGTCTTCGGAGACAAGTCGCTCTTCGCGCTCTGGGTTCCCGGTCACACGCAAGGCTCCACGGCCTACCTCGCGCGTACGCCCAAGGGACCCGTGCTCATGGTGGGAGACGCCTCGCACACCGTGTTCGGCTGGAAAAACGGCGTCGAGCCGGGCGAGTTCTCCTCGGACCGTCCGCGCAGCGCAGGCAGCTTGGAGCGCCTACGCAAGCTCGTCGCCGCGCATCCGTCGGTCGACGTGCGCCTCGGCCATCAGCACCTCGACGAAGCCCACGAAGCGCATTGAACACGGCTGAGCGGAGCCTTCGAAAGGACACGAGCCGCGCCCTCGCAGAGGAGAGCACGGCTCGAACGAGGCCCGAGCGAGGCGCTCGAGCGGGTGTCTCAGGCGCCCGCGGCCCAGAGCGCGTAGACCGCGCCCCAGCCCATGCCGAGGAACACGAGGAAGAGGCCGATGACGGCCACGTCGAACTTCTTCAGCGCGCGGCGGCTCACCACGAGGCCCCAGCCCATCGAGAAGGTGTGGAGCCCGTTCGCGAGGTGGTAGGCCACACCGAGCGTGCCGGCGAGGTAGACGCCGAGCGTGGGCAGGTGGTGGTGCATCTGGCCGGCGATGTCCGCGAAGGGCTCGGGGTGACCTTCGACGAAGCGCGGGTGCAGCATGGCGAGCCACACGTGCGCGCCGAGGAAGAGCACGAGGCCCACAGCCGACAGGCGCTGCAGGATGTACTTCAGGTTGCCGAAGAACGTGTACGTGTGGAGGTTCGGCCGGGCCTGCGTCATGCGCGAGATGCCCCAGATGGTGTGGAGCACCACCGGCAAGAGCACCACGATCATGGTGACGAGGTGCGCGAGCGGGTGCGGGTACTCGGTGACCGCGGACTGCCACGCGGGAGCGCCCTTGAACGCCGCGAGGTTGTTCCAGAGGTGGTTGAGCGTCCAGATGCCGAGCGGGAACACGGCGAGGAGGCTACCCAGGCGCGAGCGGAGGAACGCTCCGTCGGCGGACTTGGGGGATTCGGCAGCAGCTTCGGACATCGTGGGCGAGGTTTAGGACCGTTCCTCGGGAATTGACAAGAAGGAAGCGACCGCGAGCTATTCTGGTCGCGTCATGCAAGCGAGTCCCCTGTCCAAAAGTCACGGTGTCCGGTTCCACGAAGCGGTCCACGGCATCTATTTCGACGACCTCGACGCCTTCCAGATTTTGCACAATGCGCGCTATTTGCTGCTGATCGAGCGCACGATCGGCTCGTTTTGGCAGCGAATCGGCTGGGGCGGCTTCCTCGACCTCAAACAAAACGCCGACGCGCATCACCTCGTGCGGGCGAACCACATCGAATACCTGCGCCCCGTGTCGGCCACGGGCGAGGTGCGGGTACGCATCTGGCTCGAGAAACTGGGCGAAACGAGCCTCATTTTCGGCTTTTCGGTGATGCCCATGGACGAAGACGTGGACTACGCCACCGGGACGCGCGTGCTCGTCCGCATCGACCAGGAGACCCGAAAGCCCACGCCCTGGACCGAGGATTTCCGGAAAAAAGTGCGTCCGTACCTGCGCGCGGACAAAGCCGTATGAAAACGCGCGCCCTCTGGCTCGCCGCGGGGTGCTTTTTTTGCGCCTCGGTCACGGATCCCCCCGCACGAGCCCAAGATTCGGCGAAGGCCACCGCGGGCGCGAGCGCGAGCAAGCTCGTCGCCGACGGCGTGAGCGGGCAAGACGTGGCGCTCTTCACCCTGAAGACCGGCGCCCGAACGGAGATCGTCACCTTCCGCGAGCTGGCCGACCAGCGCCGCGAGCCGGGCGCGGTGACGTTGTCGTTCACCGCCGAGGGCAAGGCTCTCTACGTGCCGTGGTGCGGCGGTCGAAAGAGCGTGAGCCTCGACGGACGCGAGGTGCCGACGCCCAAAGAAGGCCCGTTCGTCACAGTGCTCCCGCAGGGCCGCGTGGACGTCTCGGTGCGCATCGTGATCTCCAACTACGAGCGCCGTGTGGCCTGCAGCGACGCGCCTCGTACGGGCTCGCTGGTCGCGCAAACGTCCGGCTTCTTCACGCTCGAGTTCCCGAGCCCCTCGGCGAACAAGGGCGGCGGGCGCGCGGTCGTGTACGTGCCGAAGAATCACGACGTACGGAAGCCCGCCACCGTGCTGGTCGGCGTGCACCCGTGGAACGGGGGCGTCTGGACCTATGCGCAATACATGGATCTCGTGCGCGAGGCGGACGCGCTCGACGTGGTGCTGCTCCACCCGAGCGGCCTCGGCAACTCGCTTTACGTGACCGAAGCCGAGACCGAGGTGATCCGTGCGATGGACGTGCTCGCGCGCACGATCGCGGTCGACCCTCGGCGCGTCTCTCTGTGGGGCGCGAGCATGGGCGGCGGCGGCGCGACCACCATCGGCTTCCATAGGCCCGACCGGTTCGCGACCATCACGAGCTTCTTCGGCGACGCCAAGTTCGATCTCGGCACGTACGTGCGCAACATTCTTCCGGACGAGGCGGCCGCGCACGCGGTGAACCCGATCGACGTGATCGACAACGCGCGCCACGTGCCCGTCTGGCTCGTGCACGGAGAGGCGGACAAGACCTCGCCCATCCGCGAGAGCGAGCTGCTCGACGCGGCGCTACGGAAGCGCGGGTACGCCGTGCGCTTCGATCGCATCCCCGGAGTAGGACACGAAGGGCGTCTCGTGGAGCGCTTCGCGGCCGAGGTGGTGAAGCGCGCGAGCACCGCCAAAGCGCCTGAATTTCCCTCTCGCGTCACCTTCCGCAGCGTGCGCACGGAGGACGTATCCGCCTACGGGGTGCGCATCGAGCGAGCCGGTCCGCAAGACGCCTTCGTCGATCTCGAGGCCAAAGACGGCGAAGTTATCGTGCACGAAGCGAGCGGCGTGAAGAAGATCGTGCTCGCCAAAGGAGCCCTCGGACTCTCGGAGCCGAAACCGGTACGATCGACACGCGTGCCGGTGACCTGGGAATGACCCGCTTCCGAACCTTCGTGCTGGTGGTGACGCCGCTCGTGGCCGTGCTCGTGCTCGTGCTCGGGTTGCGCGTCGGTGCGAAGGGCGCCGTGCGGGCGGCCACGGTCTACGGCGCGCCACCCGCACGCGGGAGCACCGTGCTCGCGTGGCAGGTGGTCACCTTCCTCGACGACCGTGGGGTGCGCGAGGCCACCGCCATGAAGGGCCTCGAGATCACGGCCACCACGAAGAGCGGGAAAAAAGCTTCGTTCCGCGGTGACACCAACGTGGACGGCGTTCTCGAAGTGGCCCTCGACGTGCTCGATCACGCGCGTCCCGGCGGAGGCGAAGAGCTTCACCTCGTGGTGACCGGCCCGGGAGAATCCTTGCCGCTCGCCGAAGGCGACGTACGCGTGCCCGAAGGGCCCTTCGGACCGGGCGACGATTCCGCACTCGCCACACCGGTGCGCGCGACCAAACGGACGGGCACCTTGGAGGTCGATCTCTTCGTGGCCGATCAGGTGCTCGTGGTGGGCGCCGAGGTGCCGGCGGTGGTGCGGGTCCGCGAAGCGAGCGGCAAGGTCGTCGAGGGCGCGGAGCTGTCGGTCGTGCCCGAGCCGGGAGTGGACGCGAAGGCTTTCTCACGCACGTGCGTCGACGGCTTCGGCTTCGGCGAGCTCTACGCGCTGTTCCACACCACGGGCCTCACCGTGAACGCCAAGACCGCGGACGGCCGTGAGGGCTCGCTCTTCGCGGCGCTCCCCGTCGCGCACGGAGCGACGCCCGTCGAGGCACCTCGTGAGGTGCGCGAGGGCGAGAGCTTCACGGCCACCGTGCGCGCGCCCGGAACGCGCAACGTGGCGTACGCCGAGATCGACGACGGACGAGGACGCGCCTTCGCACTCCCGCTCGACTTGCTGCCGGACGCACGAGGCCCGAAAGCGACCTTCACCGTGCCTGGCCTTCCTGCGGGGGACCATTGGCTCGTCACCTCGGGAGATCCTCGCGGCGCGGAAAAGATCGAGGGCTCGACCGTAGCGCGCTACTTCCGTGTCGGAAAACGCGTGGAAGATGCACACACCTGCGCGACCAGGGCCGATCTGGCCATGCATCCGGGGCGCGGCTTCGTGCGCCACGAGCTCTTGGACGGGCTCGAGTCCCGACGACGCGACGATACGAAACGCGAGCATATCGGTCTCGGGATGGCCCTCGTGGGATTGCTCGCAGCAGCGGTGATCGAGACACTCCTGGCCTTGCAGGCCGTACGAGAAGCGCGCGAAACCATCGAGGGGGCCGTGCGGGAGGCCGAGGGTGAAGCCGCGGCGCAGAAGATGACCAAACGAGCCAGCGCGGGCAGCGTGGTGGTCGGAATCGCCATCGTGGTGCTCGGATTCGCACTACTCGCCGTACTGCTCGTTTGGAAAGCGTGAGTCCGAAATAGCCTATCGGCATTTTCCGCATTTCGGACGATCACCTCGGTATTCGCACAATTCGATTGGTGCCTATCGAACGCCGTGTAGCCTCGGTCGATGCGTCGCTCTCGTTCCTCGGTCGCGCTCACCTCGGCGCTCGCGCTCGTCGTCACGTTCACGGGCGCGGGCTGCCGCAAGAAGAAGCCCCTACCCGACGCCGGCGCCATCACGTCCACCACGACCACCAGTGAAGTTCCCGTCGCCGAGCCCACGGCCACGAGCACGTCGAAGAGCGGCTCGAGCGCACCGTGGGTGACCTTCGAGCCCGAGCCCGCCAAGTTCACGAGCCTCTTCCCCGGCACGCCCAAGCGCTCGAGCACCCCCACGCCGAGCGCTGCCGGCCTCATGACCCAGCTCGAAGCGCAGGTGAGCCACCGCGACACGTTCTACGCGCTCGGCTGGATGGACTTCCCGGTGTCCGCCGTCATCGACAACAAGAAGGCCCTCGACGGCGCCCGCGACGGCGCCACCAAGAGCGCCGGGGGTCGCATCGTCAGCGAGAAGCAGGTGAAGCTCAATGGCAAGCACCCCGGACGCGAGATCGTGTTCGACGTGGTGTCGCCGTTGAGGGCGCGCGGGTATCTACACATCTACATCGTCAACAGGCGCTTTTATCAGGCGCTCGTGCTCCAGCCCGATGCGAAGAGCAGCGACAAGCCCAACGTGGACAAGTTCTTCGAGACCTTCAAGGTCAAGTGACGCGACGCGCTCGCAGGCCCCCATTCACCCCTCAATCCGAAGACCTATCGTCCGGGAAAATAGCGTCCGCCCAGAGCTTCACGGGGTCGGGACGGCCGGTCACGTAGAGCGAGAGCGCGTTTCGGACCTTCTCCGTGAGCGCCCACGAGACGGCAATGCACCCGCCTCGCCGAGCTTCGGACTCCGCCTCTTCGCGAGTCCGGCACAAACGAACCGTCTCTTCGCAACGAGGACACGAACGAACCTCGGGATTGGACGTCGGCTCGAGACTTTCCCAGCGCTCCGGGCACTGGAACGAAAAGCGCACCTTGCCGGAAGCGGCGGCGGCCCCGCAATTCCGTAAGGCCGACTTTCGGCCCACGAGATTCCAAAAGTCGGAGTGGTCCTTCGACGCGAGCAGCTCGGCGAAGCGAACGCGAAGGCGCGCGCGTTCTTCCCCGGACAGCCCATCGTCGGAGAGGGCGGCTTCGCAAGAGAAGAGCTCGGCGCGAACGTCTCCACGAGAGGCCAGAAACGCGCGGTAGGCCTCTCGATGCGACGCCTCCTCGGGCTCGCCCACCAAGAGCAAGGTCAGTCGATCTTCTTCGGGATAGCGAGAATGTCGAAACGCCCCCACGGTTCCTCCATCGCGGCGATCACGCGTGCGTGAGAAGCGAGATCTTACGCGAGGCGAGGTCTTTCATCACGCGCGCTCCCGCGGCGCGTCCGCCCATCATGGCGCCGACGATTCCATGACCTGCGCGGGTCGACGCGCCGGTCAAATAGAGCCCTTCGATGGGACTTCGGTACCCGGGCCGGCCCTTCATGAACTGCTCGGGGGTGGCCGCGAGACCGTAGCCCGTGCCGTCGCTCGCGCCGGTGAAGCGCTCGTGGCTCATCGGAGTGGCGCTCTCGCGGAACACCACGCGCGAAGCGGCACCGGGATACACGGCATCGAGACGACCGACGAGGTGCTCTTCGAGCTCGCGCTTCCGTTCGAGATATTCGGCGGTGTGTTTGTACTCCCAGCCTCGGACCGCGCCGGCCGCTCCCCAACGGGAAGGTGAAGCGGGCACCACCGCCATGACCTCGACCCCGGTATGCCCTTCGGGAGCATGGTGGAGCGCGTTCTCCGGGTCTTTCATGGACGCGCTGGTGATGTAGGCCCCTCGCACTCCGATGGGGCCGCGGCCGGAGTCGGCGTTCGCGTAGAAGCCTTCCACGTCGTAACCGTCGAATTGCCAGATATTGGCCGACCCCATGCCAATCTCGGCGCCCTTCCCGCGAAGCCCGACGAACGTCATGAAGAGGGCTGCAGCCATCTCCGAGCGCTCGGTGCGCGTCACCACGTCCGAGGGCAAATGGCTCGGCCCGACCAGCTCCAGGAGGGTGCGTTTGTAGTCGGCATTGGAGACGACCACGTCGGCGCGCACGATGCGTTCGGGCTCTCCTGCTTTGGGCGCGAGCGCGACCCCGACGGCACGGTCGTTCTCGATCACCACCCGCGAGACAGGGGTACGCAGGTGCACCTCTCCCCCGAGGGACTCGAGCCGAGCGGCGAGGCGGTCGGCGATCACTTGGCCGCCCCCCTTCGGATAATAGGCGCCGCGGAAATAGTGCCCGGCGAGCCCCATATGCAAGAGCGCGCTGGCCCGCGAGGGGGGAAGGCCATAGTCGCCACTTTGCCCGAGCAAGACGGCGCGCAGGCGCGGATCGCGGACGAGCCCCTCGAGTACGTCACCGATGGTGGCATTCTGCTTGTTGGCCAAACGGAAGCCGTCGAAGGCCATCTTCGCGAGCGCGACGAGCGGTGGGCGGCGACCGTCGTACTTCTCCAGCGTGCGCCCCACGTTCATGACCGCGCGGACGAGGGCCACGTAGCCGTCGATTCCTCGGCGCTCGTGGGGAAAGAGATCGACCAACCGTTCCCGGTAGAGCTCCAGATTGGCAGGGATACGAAAGCGAAAGTCGGGAAAGACCAGGGTATCGAAGCCGCCGGGGTCCATCTCGGCGAAGGACACGTCGGTCGAGAGCTCGCGCAGGATACGAGGAATGGTGCCCCCATCGCCGCAATCGCCGATGTAGTGAAGGCCTACGTCGAAGGTCCAGCGGGCGCTCTTCGGGCCGCGCGCGAACTGGGTGGCGCATCCCCCTGCCGTGTAGTGCGCCTCGAACACCGCCACGCGGTGCCCCTTCTGGGCGAGCGACGTGGCCGCGACCAATCCCCCGAGCCCACTTCCGATGACGGCGACGTCGACCCGGTCGGGCAACGTGCCGTGCGCGCGGCGGCGGTTCACTCGGGAGACCCCACGCTCCGAGGACGACGGCGACGAAGACACCACGGACGAATCGACGTTGGACATGCGCTTCCCTCCCCCGATGAACACGACCCCGGGGAAGAGGTTGTGACGCCGGAACACCCGCCGGGCAAGCAGAATGTTGCGCTTGTCTACATCGAGGCAGTGCTAGCCTGGAGAACGTGCGGAAAAAGGCACCCATCGGCACCAAGAAGCCGGCCATGCCCGAGCGCGAAGCGACTCGCGCCTACCATCACGGAGACCTGCGGCGCGCGCTGCTCGACGCCGCCCTCGAGCTCTTCGCGGCGCGCGGCGGGTTCGACTTCACGTTTCGGGAGCTCGCCCGCGCAGCCGAGGTCACACACCAGGCTCCGTATCGGCACTTCGCGGGGAAAGCCGAGCTGCTCACGGCGCTTCGTGAAGAGGGACTAGCGGCGCTCGCTGCCCGCGAAGAGGCCGCACTCACCCGAACGACGAGCGATGCGCGCACGAGGGTCACGGCGCTCGGCGAGGCCTACGTGCGCTTCGCCCTGGACGAGCCGCTGCTCTTTCGTTTGGTCATGAGCCATCCCTTGGAGGCTTCCGAGGCCGACGCGGTCAAGGGCAGCAAGAGCTATCGATTGCTCGAACGGACCCTCGCCGAGGCTCAATCGGAGGGCGTAGTGCGCACCGACCTGTCCGCCAAAGAGCTCGCCCTGGGCGCGTGGGGCCTCGTGCACGGGATGGCCTCGCTGCTCGCGAGCGGGCGTTTGCCGAAGGGCCCCGCGCGCATCGAGGGTTATGTCGGGTTGCTCTCGACCCTATTTTTCCAGGGTGCCGAAGCCCGATCGGATCCGCCTTGAGTCTGGGGCGCGACGCGATTGGGTCCGGGAGAGCTCGGTGCCGTTCCTGCGCGATCACCAGCCGTGAGAGCCGGACTCCCCTTTGAACGGGCCCACGAGGTCCTTCGTGATCCAGCCGCCGTAGAACCCGCCCGGCTGCGGGACGACTTTCTCCCCGTCGACGAAACAGCCGTCCATCGGCCCGGCATAAAACGCAACGTGCTCGCGTAGCTCGGCGAACGAAGGAGTGGGTTTCGGATACGCCCAGGCCACCGCGCGTGCCACCCGCTCGCCCACGCGCAGGTCGAAGTAGGTCGCGATGCCCTTCCATTCGCAGAAGCTCGATCGCTCGAGAGGGACCAGCACCCCGTCGAGCACGTCTTCGCGCGGCACGTAATAGACGGGCGGATGGCTCGTCTCCAAGAGGCGGATGGCTCGGCGCGAGTCGACCACGGTCACGCCCGCGAACACGACGGTGACGTGTCTCGTCGTGCGCTCCGCGCGAGGAGGCCTCGGGTAGTCCCATACGTTCTCGGGCATCGGCTCGCACCTTCGCACGGTACAGTCGCGTATCGAAATAAACGAGTGATGCCTCGTGACCTCGAAAATGAGGCTATCGCGCCTCAAGATTTGGCAAAACGCCTGGTTTTTCGCCTTGTTCGAGCTGTCCCGGATCTTGCTATAGGCCCGCCGAGCGCGCGACGTCGCGTGCTGCGGCGCTCGGTCCGCCTTTCTTTCCGCCTCCGGAGATGGCCCTTCATGCGTATTCGATTCGTGGTTCCTTCATCCGCCGCGGCCCTGCTCGCCGCGCTCGTGTCCACCTCCACGGCGTTCGCCCAGAGCCCTCCGGCCATCGGCGCCGCAGCGCCGCCTCCGGACGCGAAAGCGCTGGTCGCAGGCCCCAAAGGTCCCGCCGACGCCCCGGCCATCGCCAAGCCCTCGAGCGACGAGACGAACGCGGCGCTCTCCGCTGGTGGACTCATCACCACCGGTAACTCGAAGACCACGGCCCTCACGCTGAACGGCCAGCTCGACGCACGACGTGGCGACAACGCGTTCTTGGTCGGCGTGCTGGGCAACTACGGCGAGAGCACCGTGGCCCCCAATCCCTCCAAGGCCACCGCCCAGAACATCCAGGGCAAGTTGCGCTACGACAGGTACTTCATCGACAGTCTCGCCGGGTTCTTGCTCGTCACCGGAAGGCACGACAAATTCCAGGGATTGGCGTTTCGCCTCAACCTGGACCCCGGCCTCAAGGTGGTCATTGCCAAAGACGAGGTCCAATCGTTCTGGGCAGAAGGCGGCTACGACTTCCAGTTCGATGCCCGAAACGACGCAGGCATCAACCCGGTCGACTCGGCAGGAAACGCCCTTCCCAAGCTCGACCCGACGCGCATCGACCACTCGGGACGCGCTTTCGTCGGCTATCGCCGCAACTTCAACAATGCGGTGACGTTCTCCACCGGCGTCGAGCTCCTTCAATCGTTCGTCAAGACGGACATCGTCGACTACGACACGCGTCTCAACTTCGACGCCAACGTGGCCGCCAAGCTCGACTGGGGATTCTCTCTCGGTCTCGGCTTCTCGGCTCGCTACGACCGCAAGCCCATCGGCGACCGCGAGCAGCTCGACACCTCGACCACGGTGAGCCTCATTTACGCCTGGTCCGACGCAGCTCCGAAGAAGGCCGAGCCTCCGCCGCCTCCCCCTTGCCCGACTTGCCCAGCGTGCCCGCCCCCTCCGGCGCCCGAGCCTCCCCCGGCCGCTGCGACTCCGGCGCCCCCCCCTACGCCGGTCCCTGCGACGCCGGCCCCATCGGCCGAGCCTGCTTCGGCGCCGACGACCGCGCCGACGACGACCCCCGCGCCCGCCAAGCCTTGAGCGGTGGGACGCCGCTCAACTAGAGCGCCGAACCGCTTAGTGACCGAGGATTTTCGCCAAGTTGCGAGCCGTGCGAGGCGCGACGACGAGTCCGACTGCTGCTAGGCGAGGAGGAGCAACGAAGCACGGCGACGCAAATCGGCGGAAAGCCGACCGAATTAAGCGGATTGGCGCTCTAGATCGGCGGTCAAGGACTCTGTCCTCCGCCGCGGCAGGTTCGCGCAAAGCACGCTGGGGCCCCACCTCCTGGTTTTGGGTCCCAAACGTCCCACACCCAAAACGGCCATGTCACGTGTTTGAGAATCGTGACCGCTCATTTGGCTGCACTCCACACACGAGACTCGTAAAGTTATCCGCGCGCGATAGCGCTCGGACGCGCTTGTGGTAGCTCCTTCGCAAGGTGAGCGCCGAGAGCCCCTCGATTCCCCCGAAGCATGCCCGCCGCCTCGTGCTCTTGCGCGCGGCGGCGGTGCTCGTGGTGGCGTCGATGGGGGTGCTCGCCTGGCGTTTCGGGCTGCTCGAGCGGCTCTCCGAACCGGAGACGTTCGGCCGCGATCTGGTGGCCCTCGGTGCATGGGGCTACCTCGCGTTCGTGGTGTGTTACGCGCTCGTGCAGCCGTTCGGCGTACCGGGCACGGTGTTCGTGGTGGCCGCATCCCTCATCTGGCCATGGCCCATCGCGTTCGCGCTCAGCATGGTGGGCACCATGGCGGCGAGCACCGTGGGGTTCTCCTTCGCTCGCTTCATGGCGCGTGATTTCGTGGCCAAACGCATTCCGGCGCAGTTCCGGAAGTACGACGAAGCGCTCGAGAAACGCGCGTTCGCCACGGTGGTCCTGCTGCGCTTCGTCTTCTGGATGCCGCCGCTTCTGCACGCCTTTTTCGGAGTCTCCAAGGTGCGCTTCTGGACGCACTTTTGGGGCTCGTTCGTGGGGTATTTGATCCCGCTCTTCGTGATGAGCTTCTTCGGACGGAAGCTGGTCGACGCGATGAAGAACGCGCCGCCCTCCGTCTGGATCGGGCTCGTCGCGGTCGTGCTGGTGGCGGTCGTCACCACGTGGGCCGTTCGTCGCGCACGACGACGGGCACGCGGCCAGGTGGCCTAACGGGGTCACGCTTCTCGAACACTCGACGTGGCGAGGGCTCAGAGCGCGGGCGGCGGCTTCGACTTGAGACGCCACGCGATGCGCTCTTCGAGTGCAGTCGCTTCGATGCCCAAGGCAGCGGCGGAAGCGAGCAGGAGCGCGCGCTCCTGGGGATCGACCTGACCGTCGGCCACGGCAGCCTCGACCAAGAGCGCCATCACCCGAGGGCGCACGTCGGCCGGAAGACCACGCAGCGTGGTGGTGGTGCGGCCGAAATCGCTCGAGAGCGGAGGATGAGAGGTGCGCTCGGGAAGCCCGAATTTCGCGACGATCTTGCGCAGAAACTCGCGCTCGCTGTCGGCGATGACGCCGTCGGCTCCGATCACCGCTTCGATCAACTGGCAGACCTTGTGCCGCTCTTCGACATCCATCATCGAGGCCGAGAATACCCGAGAGACGTCGCCCGACGCAGCCGAAAGGAGCCGACCCGAGAAGGGCCCCTCGCCCACGTTGGCGACCGCGAGGGGAAGGCGTAAAACCTCGCACTCCCGAACCACCTCGCGCGCGAGCATCGCCGCGCCACACGATCGGAGCACGAGAAGTGAGCGAATCCTCTGCGTACGTCCCGCCCAAGGTCTGGACCTGGGACCAAGAGAAAAACGGCGGACAGTTCTCGAAGATCAACCGGCCCATCGCGGGACCGACGCACGAAAAGGTGCTGCCCGTCGGGAAACACCCGCTGCAGCTCTATTCGCTCGCCACCCCTAACGGGGTCAAGGTCACCATTCTGCTCGAAGAGCTCTTGGCGCTCGGTCACGCCGGAGCCGAATACGACGCTTGGCTCATCAATATCGGTGAGGGGGACCAATTCGGCAGCGGCTTCGTCGAGGTGAATCCGAATTCCAAGATTCCCGCGCTGCTCGATCGCAGCACCGATCCGCCCACGCGCGTGTTCGAGTCGGGCTCCATTCTGCTCTATCTCGCCGAGAAGTTCGGCGCGTTCCTCCCCAAGGACCCGCGCAAGCGAACCGAAGCCCTCTCGTGGCTCTTTTGGCAGATGGGCAGTGGGCCCTATCTGGGCGGCGGATTTGGGCATTTCTATGCCTATGCGCCGATCAAGATCGAATACTGCATCGACCGCTTCGCGATGGAAGTGAAGCGCCAACTCGACGTTTTGGATCGTCGCCTCGCCGACAACACCTATCTCGCAGGAGACGAGTACACCATCGCCGACATGGCCGTTTATCCCTGGTACGGCGCGCTCGTGCTCGGCAAAGTCTACAATGCGGCCGAGTTCCTCGACGTGGCGTCGTACACGAACGTGATGCGCTGGACCAACGCTCTCTCCGAGCGTCCCACGGTGAAGCGTGGCAGCATGGTGAACCGCGTCTTCGGCGCCCCCGAGTCCCAACTGCGCGAGCGCCACGACGCGAGCGACTTCGAAACCAAGACCCAAGACAAGCTCGACGCAGCCGCAGCCGCGAAGTAGACGAGCACGACGGACGCCCCTCTCGGCCCGAGCAGAACAGAGAGGGGCGCGTCCCGGTGCGCACGACGAGCGACTTCGACCGCTGACCGTGCGTATTCGGTAGAGATCTCCGAGATCCCGGGCAAATCCTCGGTTATTTCGCTTGGCATACGACCTGCTCTTCCGGTTCGCGATGGCGATCGTGCCATCCGACGAGGAGAGCGTGAGTATGAAGACGTCGAGATCCGCCGTAGTGGCTGCCGTGATCACCGCAGCCTTGTTCGCAGGTTGCGCCCCGACCGAAGACGACACGACCGACCTTGGCCAGGATAGCCAAGGACTGATTGGGGGCATCCCGCTCGACGGGCGCATCTTCGACGCCGTCGGTGCCCTGGTCGCTCAGCTTCCCGACGGTTCTCTCGACCCCTTTTGCACGGCGACCCTGGTGGCGGAAGACGCCGTGCTCACCGCGAAGCATTGTGCTCTCACCATTCCCGAGGGCGCACCGGTCTTCTTCGCGACCGGTCCGGACGCGCGCGCTCCGCGGCAGCTCGTGCCCGTGGTCGGGCGCACGTGGGACCGCGACGTGCGCGGAGGAACCATGGGATTGGGGAGCGATACCGCCATCGCGCATCTCGCCCCGCACACGCTCCGAGGCGTATTTCCCGTCGAAATCGGCACACTCGAACCGAACGACGTGGGCCGCGTCTTTGCCAGCGTCGGCTACGGCATTCAGACGCTACGCGACCCGGCCGTGCCGTCGACCGAGGTGCCTCCCTCCGGAACGAGGCGCGTGGGGCTCTTCGGATTGAGGGGTCTCGGCGGCGCCAAAACCTACGAGCTCGAGTACCGCACGTTCGACGGGTTCGTGGCCGCCGTTCTCGCCAGCAACGGATTGCCCGCGGACACCGTGCTCTCGCCCGACGACCTCGCGGGACTGCGCGCGACGTACGACGCGGAGAGGCTCCTTCCCGGCTACGAGGCGTTCTTCGACGGAGGACGCTTCGGTTCGTACACGAGCAGCGGCGACTCGGGAGGGCCCATGTTCGCCTTCAAGAACGGACGCATTCGCATCGTGGCCGTCACCTCGGGGGTGCTCCCCGTCGACTCCAACGTGAAAGATCCGGCGCTGCTCGGCGGCATCTACGCCACGCTCGGCCCCGAGAGTCGCCACCTGGTCGAGTCGGCCTCGAAATGCGGCGCGCTCCCCGAGTGGGGCGTCTGCGGCGGCTCGAACGCGAAGAGCTGCTCGGACACCGGCCAAGGACGGCCTCGCCCGGTGGTCACCGCATGTGGTGCGCAAGGCAGGACCTGCGTCGACGCGCCCGAAGGCGCGACGTGCGCGGCTTCGTGCAACACGGACGCGGATTGCAACGCCATTGCCCCCAACGGCACGTGCAACGCGGGCACCTGCAGCTTCGCGGTCGACTGCAAGGTCGAAGGAGGTCCGTTCGCCTGTTACCTCTGCTGCTTGGGAGCACACTCCTCGACGCTCGCAGAGGCCCAGGCCTGTGTCGACGACTGCTATGCGGCTCCCGCGGCCTCGTCGCCGACGACGTCGAGCCTCTCACGTAACTCGCGCGCGATCGTGCCCGGACACCCGGCGCCCCTGCGCTCGAACGTCTCCCGCACCAAGTAGCTCACCCGTTTCCCGAGCCGCGCGCGTGAAAGGCGCGCGGCTCGGAACGTCCCCCGTAGCGCGCTTCGCGTGCGCACCTGCGGGAATCGAGGGCCCGCGCGCCCGAAATCGCATGCGCCTCGGCCGTCTCCGTCCGCTTTCGCTCCTTCGGGCTTCTCCTCTGCGCGCGTTCAGTGATACGAAAACGCTCCTAGTTTCGTAGACTTGAAAAAGGGCCTTCCCGAATGACCACGCCCAAGCGCGCCCCCGTGCGGCGCCCGACGGTTCCCGAGACCCCCGCATCCCGCAAGCGTGGCATCGTGCCGCGCGACAGCCGTCGCGAGCCCTCCGAAGCGCCTCCCGTGCTGCCCGTCCCCGTCGACGACCAAGAAGACCAGCGCCCCACCATCCGCATCCCGCGCGCCACGAGCTGAAGCGACGCGAGCTCGGCCCGAGCAGGTCGAGACCCTCGGCGTACGTTCAGGCGACGAGACACGGACGCGACAGCTCTTCGGATCCCACGGCGCGAAGCAATTTACGCACGATCCGCCCTCTGGCACCCCAGCGTGCTCCGAGCTAAGGAACGGCCGATGTCCGAAGCGTCGCCCCTCGTTCTGACCGATCCGGATTCTGCCCCCACCTACGGGGACAGCGCGTTCTCGCTCTGGTGCCAGGGCGTGCTCCACGACAAGCGCGACGAGGTGTTCATTCGCCTCACCATCCAGATGCTGCTCGTGATGAGCACCCTGATGGGCGGGCTCTACGCCGCGCTGAAGTACGCGCCGGTGCACCCGCTGCTGCCGATCGCCGTGTACCTCGGGGCGTGGGGCTGGTTCGTCTCGCCGGTCATCCTGATGCTCCACAACACGATGCATCGGCCCTTCCTGAAGAAGCACAAGTGGTTCGATCGGGCCCACCCGTTCATCATGTCGTTCTTCTTCGGCATCCCGACGGGCTACCGCGAGCATCACATCGGCATGCACCACGCCGAAGACAACATGCTTCATGACTTGTCGTCGACGATCCGCTTCCAGCGCGACAGCTTCCTGCACTTCCTCGCCTACTTCGGGCGCTTCTTCTTCTTCGCCGCCCTCGAGTTGCCCAACTACCTCGCCAAGAACAAGAAGAAGGGCATGGCCCGCCGCGCGCTGCTCGGCGAGCTCGGCCACTACGCGGTCATCGCAGGTGGCATCGCGATCGATTGGCGCTTCGGGGTGGTCGCGTTCTTGATCCCCTGGGCCACCGTGCGCTTCATGATGATGGTCGGCAATTGGGGCCAGCACGCCTTCATCAACGTGCACCACAAGAACAACGGCATCGCCAACTCGATCACCTGCATCAACACCACGTACAATCGCCGCTGCTTCAACGACGGCTACCACATCAGCCATCACCTGATGGCCGCGCGTCACTGGACCGAGCACCCCAAAGAGCTCCTCAAGAACCGCGACAAGTACGTGGCCGAGGGCGCCATCGTATTCCAGGGCGTCGACTTCTTCATGGTCTCGGTCCTGCTCTGGGCCGGCCGCTACGACGTGCTCTCCAAACGCTTCGTGCGCCTCGGCGAGCCCAAGACCGACGCCGAGGTCGAGGCCCTGCTCCGCGAGCGAGTGAAGCCGGTCGTGCAGTGGGAGATCGAGTCGATCGGCACCGCTGCCCCCGAAGAGACCGCGGCCTGATCCGAGAGACACAAACACTCGAAGGGCGCGCCCTCCACGGGGTGCGCCCTTTTCGTTTGCGGCCTCCGAACCGGGCTTACTTCGCGCCGCGAACGTACGGGTCGAAGGCTCGAGCGAGAGCCTCACGTTCCTCGAGTCCACCGCCGGCACCGGAAGAGGCCTGAAAGCGCGCGAGCTCGACCCCGTCGCGGGCGCGAAGCACACGCGCCATGGTCGGTCCGCCTCCACCCGAATTGCCACTGCCTGCATACTCGACGCAGCCGACCAGCTCGGTCTCGGCGATGGACGTCTTGGGCGTGACCACGGCGTAGACGCTCCCGCTCGTGCTCTCCGCGAAGCCTCCCACGATCACTATCGCGTGAGGAGCCGAAGCGCCGTAGGCCTTGGCTTCGGGAATGTTGGCCCCGTCGCACACGGTCGCGAGGCGGGACGTCACGTAGTCCGCGTCGGCTTGGGTCTGGCTTCCTTCGGAGGCGCGCGGCTTCTTCTTACAGGCCGAGACGAACGAGAGGCCTACGAGCATCATCACGAGGAGAGAGCGCCGCATCGAATCGCAAGGTAGCGCACGACGCGCGGGGAGCCGTACGCCATTCGGCCTATACGCGTTCGCACCGAGAGCGCTACCTTCGGACTGCAATGGCAAAATCGCTCGTGTGGCACATGGGACTCGCGGCGGGCGCGTTGACGTTGCTCTCGGGGTGCAAAAAAGGCCCTTACGTCTCGGCTCACACGAGCATCGTCGGGGAGACGTTGGCGGTCGGCGTGATGGTGGTAGGCACCACCGACGTCACCATTGGCAAGCAGACCAAGCGCTTCGAGAGGGAAGAGACGTTCTTCCTCCCGCTCGACGATTATCCGGCCGGCCCCTACGAGCTGCCCATCGTGGCCGTAGGTCCCAATGGAGGAAAGACCGAGGCGTCGGTGGCCTTCTTCGCCCCCCACCGCACTGCGGGGAAGGCTTACTTTCGCGTCGTCGGATGCGGGGGGGACGAGGGGTCGACCACCGCGCTGGCGGGTACGGATCGTCCGGTCGTACGCAGCGAGGTCGGACGAACGGGGGTGTGCGCGGGTAAGGGTGACGTCCGTGTACGCGCCGTGACCATGCCAGGCGCGACGGTGACGGTCGTCGGCACGGGAAAGACCGCGACCGCCGACGCCGCAGGAGAAGTGGTGGTCCCGGTTTCCCTGCACGAGCTGCATCTCTCGGCGAGGACCGAGACGAGCGCCGAGAAGGGCGTGGTCTTCGTCAATCCCTTCGGCTCGCTCGACGTCCGTGCCGCGAAAGGCAGTCAATCCCTCGAGGCGACCCTACGCTTCGCGAAGAACGGTCCGAGTGTGATGTTGGCCGCGCCGAAGACGGTCGCTACGACGAAGTCGTTCGTGGAGGATTGGCTGAAGGCGTTCAGGCCCGGTCAGCCGCTCGCTGCCGGGCTCACGGGCAGCCCGACGGCCAAGAGCGCGGTGTACCTGGAGCGCAACGGCCGCGCCCACTACGCAGGCGCCCCGGGACCCATCCGCGAGCTGGCGCGAGTGGCCACCTTGGAGGACACCCAAATTCGCAGCTGCCTCGGCAAGGTGGAGTACCGCACCAAGGTGACCGTCTACGACGCCAAGTCCGGCCAAAAACGCGCAGAGAAGTCGTTCGACGCGCCGAAGACCCCTTGTGCCACGATTGTCGCAACGATGAACGGGAAGGTCCTGACCGACCACTACTACGCCGACCCCGATACGGTCGACGCGTTCGTCCTGGCGAACTGAGCTGCCCAGCCCCGAGCAGACACGACTCGTCCGAGCCCCGCTCACGCCAGGCGATGGACCGGGTGGGCGAAGAGCATCGCCGTGTGCACGTCACGCGTCGCGCTCTCCATCGCTCGGCCGGCGCGATCGGTCGGAAGGCCCGGATCACGTCGAGGACCTCGCCCGCCAGGACGCCCCCCGCCGAAGCGACGCTCGGCCCAGGCCGCCGTGGCCTCGACGGCTCGATCGAGCGGAGTCGCGCCTTGGCCGAAGGTCTCACGGAACCGAGAGTCGTCGAGGAGGAAGGGGATCTCCCATTGGTAGGTCATTTCGACGACCTCGCGAACGAAGGGCGAAAACACCCCTACCGTGCGCAAGAGCCACTTGGGAACCCGCCGCGAGTCCGCATCGATGCCGAGCGCGCGCCCGATGCGCCGCGTGAGCGCCCGGGTGCTCTCGGCGGGAGCCGTGGGGAGGTGCCAAACCTTGCCGAGCGCTTCGTCACGCTCGCCCAGCGTCGCGAGCGCGGCGGCGACGTCGTCGACGTAGGTGTACGCGTGCGGCATGTCCGGGTCGCCCATGCACTCGCCCGGGCTTCCGGCCAAGATGCGCTCGAAGAAGCGAGGCCCGAAGCCGGAGAACGGCAGATCGGCGCCGAAGAAGTCGCTCGCTCGGCCGACCGCGACACGAACGTCACCGCGGGCATCCGCGTCGAGCCGGAGCTCGCCTAGCCTCGCGCGGAGCTCTCCCTTGCGACTGCACGGATTGACGGGAGTATCCTCGCGCATGGGGCCTTCGACCCGGCCGTACATGTACAGGCAATCGAGCGCCACGAGCTTGGCGCCGGCATGGGTTGCGCCGTGGAGTGCACCGCGAGCCATCGGGAGCAGCAGCCGCGGCCACTCGTGGTAGGCCGGATTCATGCAATCGTAGACCACGGTCGCACCCGCGGTCGCGCGCTCGGCGAACCCGAGATCGGTGAGGTCGCCGGAGAGCTGCTCGAGCCGCGGATGGCCCGAAAGGGTCGACACGCCCTTGCGCACCACGCGCACCCGCAGGCCCCGCGCGAGCAGGAGGTCACGCAGGCGGGCACCGACTTGCCCTGCCCCGAGCACCACGTGGAGGGAGTCTTCGGAGGAACGTTCGAGCGTGGACGTAGTGTGTGCGTCGTTCATGAGCAGAACTATGCGTATTGCTCCTCCGCAATACAAAGCCCATCATTGCAATCCATGAAGGCAAAAAAGCAAGACCTCCTGCACCAGCACTGGGACGACGTTCGCGTCTTTCTAGCCATCTGGCGCTCCGGAAGTCTCGGCAAAGCCGCGCTCCGACTCGGCCTCGACACCTCGACCGTGAGTCGTCGCCTCACCGCGCTCGAGGAGACGCTCGGCGCGAAGCTGTTCGAACGCCGGCGCGACGGCCTCGGGATCACGGCGCTCGCCGAATCGGTCGCGCCGGCGGCCGAAGCCATGGAATCGGCGCTCGGCCTCTTCGCGAGGAGCGCATCCGGTGCGGAGTCGGGAGCCGAGGGCGTGGTGCGGATCAGCGGCGCCCCGGGTATCGTCGAGGCGTTGGTCGCGCCGTCGCTCGTACGGCTGCGAGCCGCCCATCCGGGTATTCGTATCGAGATCGACGCGTCCGCCCGCGTGCTCGACCTGGGCAAACACGAAGCGGACATCGCGATCCGTTCCGTGCGCCCGGAAGGTGCCGATCTCGTGGCCAAGAAGGTCGCCTCCGCGAAGTGGGCCTGCGCCGCCTCCCGTGCGTTCGTGAAGAAGCTCGGCGTGGCGACGAGCTGGGAGTCCTTGCCTTGGATCGCCTGGGATCACGACTTCGGTACCTTCGGACCGTCTCGGTGGCTGACCAAGCACGCGAGCAAAGCCGAGGTGGTCCTGCGCACGAGTCACTTCGGCTCGCAGGCCGCGGCTTGCAGGAGCGGACTCGGCGTGATGCTCGTGCCCGAGCCACACGCCGAAGCGCACGGTCTCGTGAACGTCCCCCTCGCGCCGTCGCTGCTGCCGAGCGCCGAGACGCTTCCGGTCGACCACCTTTGGATCGTCGCGGCCCGGCCTTCACGCGAGCTCCCGCGCGTCGCGGTGACCTGGCAGTTCTTGGTCGACGAGCTCGGTGGCGCTCACCGGTCGTGATACGTGCAGATCCCACGCACATGGGAATCGCAATCCGGACCTCGGCAGCAGTAGGTCTCCGGCCCCGTGCACGGATGGGACGGGTCGCACGCCTCGCCGAGGGACGCGCGGCCCTTGGTGGGCTGGCACACGCGCGCGTCTTTTTGCTCCACCCCGAAGGACTTACCGTCCACGCATCGCGCATCGGAGCGGCAGGGAGGATCGCAGGCGCGAGCTTCTTCGGCCCACTTTCGCTGCTCGGGTGAGCCGACCTTCGCGAAGCGCACCTCGAAGCGCGTATCCCGGTCCAAGGCTACGTACCCGGCCCGAAGCTCGCGACAGCCCGAGAGCTCCATCGGATCGGAGTCGACGACTTGGCGCTGACCGCGAACGGCGGTCGACGGGTCGAAGAGCACCTGCTCGCCCATCACGACCTTCATTCGACCCGGAGCCACCTGCACGTGCATCACGTAGCGGCCCGGCTCGAAACAGGACGTCGTCTTGGCCACGACGGAGAACGTATCCTCCCAGCCCTTCGGCCCTTCCCCGGGTTTCCATGGGCTCTCGAGCTCTTTCCACGTCTCGCGGGAGAGCAGCTCTTCGCGGTTCCTGCCGGCGTACACACAGGCATTCCATTCGCCCTTGGGAGCGAGTCTCGTGTCGCACGCGCCCACGTCGAGCGCCGGCCGCACGCGCACGTCCAGACGCGAAGAGGGGAAACAGCCGCGATTGGGCATGTCCGCCTCGACGAGCACGCAGCCGTCGACGACCAGCGGACGGGACAGCTCGTGGGGCTCGTTTCCAATCGTACGGGCAAGCTCCACCCGCGGCGCAATCACCGACGCCCCGTCGACCTTCACGTCCACGTGATCGCTGGAGGTCGACTCGAACACGTATTTCCCTTTGGGGAGGCATAGACGACGCGAGGCTCTGACGCGTCCGGGTCCGCACGGGTCGTCCCAACGGTGCTCGAGCTTCTCCCAATATTCCGTGGGGCCCGGCTGGTCGTCGCGGAACTTCCCGTATTGCACGACTTGCCACTTGCCTTCGGGCACCCCCGCCCCGCCCTCGAGCGAGCCCGTATCCACGCGGGTCACGCTGGCCGAGGAGGTAGGGCGCGACGAGCTCGACGTCGCCGCGCCCGGCCCGGCGACGCTCGACGGATTGGCACCGCATGCCACGAACGACACCGCTGCGCAGACGATAAACCCCAGAACGCCGGTCGTCGAACGGGAAAGCATCAGGCGCCCACGAGCTTCTTGATGTTGCCGTGAGCTCGGTAAAACCCTCCGCTCTTCGACGCGTGAACGGTATCCACCACGAACTTCGCGCCCTTCTCGCGGAGAGCTTTCGGAAACTGGCAATTCCACGAAGAGTCGTATCCCTCCGAAAGGACCCGCACGCGAAGCTTGCCTCCGCTCTCGAAGCACTCCACCAGCACTCCGTTGCCGGTCTTCTTGGTGGTCTCCAGTTCGTCGACCTCGGCCGCTTCCACGACGGGTGCGGCGAGCTCTTTGGGTGCCGGGACGTTGCCCTCTTTGGCGGCGAGAATGGCGCTCTCGCTGGCGTCGATGCAGCCCAAGAAGCCGAGGTGGGTCACCACGTAGAGCTTCTGCTCGAAGTACTGCATGGATTGCGCCGCTCCGCACCCGGAGTCGAGCTTCCAGAGGCGCTCGCCACCCGATCCGAAGCAATAGATGTTTCCGTATTGGTCGCCCGCGAACACGTACTCACCGTCCGGGCTGGACGCACAGCTGCAAAGGTACGCGTCGCAGTCGTACACTTCGCGGACGTCGCCTTTTTTGGTGAACTTGTGGACCTTGCCCTGGTCGGTGGAAGCGAAGAGGAGCGACTCTTCCTGCCAGCCGAAGCCAATCCAGCCGACGGTCGGCTTCGACCACAAGGCGTCTCCCGACTCCCAATCGTACATGGTCACGCCTTTGGAGTGTCCATGGTAGACGCCGATCTCGTCGCACCTCACCATCCAGCCTTTGTCGCCTTTGCTCTTCTTGGCCCAGCGCGACTCGTCCTCGTGGTCGACGGTGGTCACGTTCCCGAGCGCGTCGGAGACGGCGAGGATTCCGTCGTGGATGTCCATCCAATAGAGGTCCACGTCCTCGGCGATCGTGTACGCCACGCGGGGCACCTTCCCCGAGAGGTCGTAGACGTTGCCGTCGTCGCAGCCCGCGTACAGAAAGCCCTCGTCGGCAACGATGCATTTCACGCCGTCCGGGAGCTTGAACTTCTGGTGCACCTCGAGGGCGTGATTGAGAGCGAACACCTCACCGTTCTCGTTGCCTATCCAGAGACGCTCGGCGTCGACGAAGATGCCGAGCGCGCTGCGGCCGGTCGCGAACTTCCAGAGGAGCGGCGCGTGTTTCGTCTTTTGGGACTTCGGCTTCTTCTTGGCCGCCTCGGCGATCATGTCGGCGCGCTTCGTGACGGCGCGCTTCTGGCGAACACCCTTTTCGGCGGACTCGTAGCCCTTCTTGCGCTTCTCGTTCACCTTCTTTTCGGCCTCGGCGAGGGCCTTCTCCGGGCTCGCGAGCTTGGACGTGGAGGACTGGCCGGCGTCGCCGATGCGCCCGTAGCGAATCGTGAGCTCGGTGCCGTCCACGGTCACCTCGTAGAACTTGTGCGACGTACCTTCCGAGAGCTCGAGGTAGGTGATCCGTTTCGCCATCCTTGCAGCATACACAAGACAGCTCTCATGGAAACCCCGTGGCCTCGTCGTGCCGTGAACGAGCCTTCGGCCTAACGTGTGATTCCGGTCAGAGAGCGATCGGCGTGGGCATGAAGAGGCCCACGAAGAAGGCCAGCGTGAGCACGGCGACCGCGCGCCTACCCGGCCCGAGAGGCAAAGATCCCGTAGGCGGGTGCGCCAAGACCTCGGGCTCGCGGAAGACGCCTCGTTTCCACTCGATGGCGAGCAGGGTGAAGAGCCCCAAAAACCACACCACGAACGCCGGCCACACGCCCAGTTTCACGACCAACGAGGGAAGCTCGGCGGGATTGCGAAGCATGCCCGCGGTGATCACCAAGGTGAGCGTGGCGAAGATGCGAGGACCCACCGCGAACGAGCGCGGATCACTACCGCGCGGCTCACGAGGCTGCGACGACGCTTTGCCGAGTACCGTCAGGATCTCGAACCACACCAGCCAAAACAGGGAATTTCCCAGGTTTTGGCCGAAGCGCGCGAGCCCGTGCCCCGCGAAGAGATCGACGAGCGAAAGCTGAGCGAGTCTCACGAAGAAGAGGCCGAGAAGTCCACGGTGCACGTAACGCGCGAAGGTGTCTTGGCGTTCGCCGAAGAGCGCGTACGCCACGTGGCCGCCGTCGAGCTGCCCCACGGGGAGCAGGTTGATCATGGTCACGAACATTCCCGCCCACGCGCCGTACGCCACGGGCGAGAGGAAAAGCTCGTAGCCGGCGGGCACTCCGGGATGCGCGAGCCGATCGATGAGCTTCACGATCAGGCTCTCCCCGAGCTCGACCTGGTCTCCCGTCGGATCGATGGCCACGAGACGAGAGTGGGCGGCGCCATAGGCATAGAGGGGCAACGCGAAAACGAGCCCTGCGAGCGGCCCGGAGGCACCGATGTCCAACAAGGCCCGCCGAGTGGGAATGGTGCCCCGCATGCGAATGACCGCCCCCATGGTGCCGAACGGGGAGAGCAACGGCATGGGAATGAAGAAGGGCAGACTCGCGTCGACGCGGTGGATCCGCGAGGCCGTGTAATGACCGAGCTCGTGTGCGGTGAGGATGCCGAGCAAGGTCAGCGTGAAGGCCGTCGCGTGGCGCAGCCCTTCGGGGGCACTGACGAACGCCAGAATTTTCGCGAAGAAGCCGCCGGCGGCTGAAGCCGCGTCCGCCGAGGACTTTTCGAACGCGAGCGCCGTTCCGAAGACACTGGCCACCGTGACCAGGAACAGGGTCAGATTGAGTCGCCATTTGGGCGCAGGCAGCGGAGGCCTGTCGGAGAGCGCGTCTTCAGCCATTCTGCAGCGCTTCCGTCAGGGCGGCGACGAGCTTGGGCAATCGCGTCTCCAATCGACCGTCGATGGTGCCGAGGTCGGTCTCGACCACCACCGAGCCTCGCGAGAGACCGTGGTCCACCTCGAACGTGACCACGCCGTGCGCGAGCCCGAGACGAGCGAACGCCGCGACGACGGCAGGGTGATCGTCCGGGCAGACCACGATGCGCGCCGAAGACGAGCCACGCGTCTCCGCGAGCAGCTCCATCGCGATGTCGGCGATGCGCTCGGGCGCGAGCACGAGCTCGGCCGCGACCACACGTTCGGCGAGCAAGCCCGCCAAGGTCATCGCGCGCTCCACTTCACCTTCGCCGTACCGACGCTCGCGCGCTTCGAGGTGGAGCGCGACCGCGGAGAGTCTGGCGACTTCCACCTCGCGAGCCTCTTCGCTGGCGAGTCGCACCACGTCGGCCACGCGTGCTCGAGCGGCGGTCTCGAGCGCGGTCGCGTGACGAACGGCATCGTCCACGATGCGCGCGGCTTCGGCATGTGCATCGGCCAGAGCGGCCGGCATGCGACGGCTCGCGCGACGAGGCAGGGTGGGAGGGTCGACCGTTCCCGCACCCGCCTTGACCACGCGCGCCCGCGAGAGGTTCACTTGATCCTCGTGGCTTCGATCGCCCGCACCACCTGAGCGAGAGGCCGCGCCATGGCGAGTGCTCTCGCGCGACGATCTCCGGTGCGCAACGAGAGCGAGACCGAGAGCGCCTCGCCGGAAAAACCGCCGATCACGCTGCTCTCGATTTCCGCGTACGAGGCCCCGAGGGCCGCCGAGACGGCGATGTAAGACGTGCGCCACACGCGAACGAGCTTAGCCCGGATTTCTCTCTGCCGCCGGAACGACTAGAGCGCCGAACCGCTTAGTGACCGAGGACTTTCGCCAAGTTGCGAGCCGTGCGAGGCGCGACGACGAGTCCGACTGCTGCTAGGCGAGGAGGAGCAACGAAGCACGGCGACGCAAATCGGCGGAAAGCCGACCGAATTAAGCGAACTGGCGGTCGAGCAAGCTCCAGGCTCGGCCCCCTGCGAGGAGAACGGACCTCATCGCTTGGTCGCCGACGCAGGAATGCCGAGGTCGTCCGAGGTCCACCACTCGCGGTCGGCTCCCGAGCTCCGGACCTCCACGTCACCGGTCTGCTCGTTGCAGTCGAGTCGCAAGGTCTCACCCCAAGCGTCTTCGAGGTTCGCTTCGGTGGAAAGCTGCTTTTCTGCGACCAGCGAGAGCGGGGTCGGGCAATCCTTCGGATGCTCGCGGCGATACGCGAGACCCGCCTCGCGCAGGGTCGTCAGGTCCTTCATGGTGCGCGCCGTCGGCTCCCCTTTGGGACGAAGGCTCGGGCTCGCGACGAGGAATCCGATGCCCACCAACGCGAACACTCCGAATACCGCGACGAGCTCGAATCGCTTTCTCTTCTCGGACGAAGGGCGTGTCTTCGACGCCGTTCCCGGCGGTTCGGCTGGCTCGTCGTGCGCCGGCTGGGTCGCGACCTCGTCGGCAACCGAGTCGGTCCCGGCGAGCGCCTGCTCCGGCTCGGTACCCTCCCGAGCTCGACCTTCGTCGCGGCTACCCTCGCGTTCGCCTTTCTCGGTCATCGTGCGGAGAGCTTATCACTCGAGGACCGTTCACCGACGGCGAGGCTCGCCGGCAAGCCGCGGTACCGACCTTCACGAAACGCGACACGCCCCTCTTCGACCAGCTTCACGAGGTGCGCTTCGAGCGAGAGCTTCGCGATGGGGTGAATCGCAGGAGGCGTGTCCGCGTACGCGACCACCACCAACGCGTCGAGATCGGCGCCGCGGTCACCGAACGACGTTACCGCAGAAAATACCTTATTTTCTCGAGCAAGACGGTGCGCAACGTAGTGTCGGAAGAGGGCCGTGGGGTCTGCGATGGGCCCACCGTGTGCGGGCAGCGCCACCTTGGCCCCGAGCGAGGCGAGCCGCTCGAGCTCGCGCAAGTAGGTCACCATGTGCCCCTCGCCCGGCGCGATCAAGATGGTTCCTTCGCTCGCGACCATGTCCCCCACCACCACGGTTCCCTCGTCTCGATCGAGCAGGCACACGTGTCCTTCGGCGTGGCCGGGCGTGTGGAGCACCTCGAGGCGCATCGGCGAGGGCCCGTCGAGGACGATCACGTCGCCGTCGTGGACGTGGCGCACGGAGGTCGCGTTCGAGAGGCGAGCCTCGGTCTCGCGATGCACGAGCAGCGGCAGCGAGAGCTCCCGAGCGAGTACGTCGAGCCCGCCCACGTGATCCGGATGGTGGTGCGTGGCCAAGATCCCGACCAACGTACGCCCCGCGCTCGCGAGCCCTCGCGCCCACGCGAGCCACTCGGCGAGCTCGTCTTCGTACGGAGTCGCGGGCTCGACGAGCAACACCTCGCGCGAGCCGAGCGCGTAGCTGTTCGTGTGCGTGGCCGGCAGCAGCGTGGGCGTACGCGCGGCGACTCGAGTGGCATTTTTCGCGACGTTTTCCGGCCCAATCATGTGCAGTCCTCATGCAAACGGGCCCGCGGACCAGGTGCCCGCGAGCCCGTTCGTCGGGGTATCGAGACGATGCGTCCGCGAGCTCAGCGCTCGATGACGAGAGCGAGCGCTTCGCCGCCGCCGATGCAGATCGAAGCGAGGCCACGCTTCTTGTTCTGCTGGATGAGCGAGTGGAGCAGCGTGGTGAGGATACGCGCGCCGCTCGCGCCGATGGGGTGACCGAGGGCCACCGCACCGCCACGCACGTTCACGCGCGAGTGGTCGAGCTTGCAGAGATCGGCGCACACCATGGCCACCACGGCGAAGGCCTCGTTGATTTCGACGAGGTCCACGTCGGCGAGCTTGATGCCGAGCTTCTCGGCGACGTTCTCCATCGCCTTCACGGGCGCGGTGGTGAACCGCTCGGGCGCCTGCGCGGCGCCGGCCCAGCCCGAGATGCGCGCGAGCGGGGTGAGGCCGTGCTTCTTCACGGCGTCTTCGCTGGCGAGCACGAGCGCGCTCGCACCGTCGTTGATCGGCGAGGCGTTGGCGGCCGTGATGGTGCCGTCCTTCGAGAAGGCCGGACGGAGCGAAGCGATTTTCGAGGGGTCGCCCTTGGAGGGGCCTTCGTCGGCCTTGACCACGACGGCGTCGCCCTTCTTTTGCGGCACGGAAACCGGGGTAATTTCCGCGTCGAAGAGGCCTTCTTTCTGGGCGGCGAGGGCCTTGCGGAAGCTCTCCTTGGCGTACTCGTCCTGCGCCTCGCGCGAGTACTTGTACTCCTTCGCGCACTGGTCGCCGCAGTTGCCCATGTGCACGTCCGAGTAGGGATCCCAGAGGCCGTCGAAGATCATGCCGTCGACCAGGGTGCCGTTGCCCATGCGGTAACCGGAGCGCGCCTTGTCGAGGTAGTAGGGCACGTTCGACATGGACTCCATGCCGCCCACGACCACGAGGTCGGTGTCGCCCACGGCGAGGGTCTTGGCGCCGAGGATCACCGCCTCGAGGCCCGAGCCGCACACTTTGCTCACGGTGGTGGCGGGCACGGTGTTGGGGATGCCGGCGTGGATGAGCGCCTGGCGGGCGGGGGCCTGGCCGATGCCGGCCGAGAGCACGTTGCCCATGAACACCTGACCGACCGCGGACGGGTCGATCTTGGCCTTCTCGAGCGCACCCTTGATGGCGGTGGCGCCGAGCTTGGGGGCCGAGAGCGAGGAGAGCTGACCTTGGAATGCACCGATGGGAGTGCGGGTCGCGGAGACGATGTAGACGGGGGGCAGGCTCGGCATGGGAATCCTCGTGGGTTACGCGGAAGGCGCGTTCGCCCTCGCTATATACCCCGCCGAAACGCGGCGTCCACCGACCTCGGGCGCGACTCGCCACAGTGCGAAAAACAAGGGGCTGCTATGCTCGAACGAGATGCGGAGCACGGCCCTACGTCGACCGGCGTTCACCCTCGCGGTGGCCTCTTTGGCCCTCGTCACGACCGCCTATGCCGCATGCGGCGGCACCTCGGACGGCGGAAGCACCCCCGACGCCGCTTCTCCCGCGGAAATTCCCACGGTTTCCCCGGCGGTCTGCCCTGTCGAGCGACCCGACGGCGGCGTCACCTGCACGGTCCCCGAAGGCACCACCTGCGCCTACGGAGCGTGCGGCGCTTACGCCCTCTGCACGCGAGGCCTCTGGACCCTGGCGACCAACCCCAAGCCCCCGAGGCTCTGCCCCGCACTCGTCCCCGAAGAAGGAGAGCCTTGCGGCGCGTGCTTCGACGACGGCGGCGCGTGCGTCTACGGGGACCTCACCTGCACCGACGCCTCCACCAACGCCGCCCGCGCCACCTGCAACGCGGGAAAATTCTCGATCGCCATCGTCACGTGCGTGGACGGCTCGCCCGGAGACAGCGGCTCCGATGCGGCCTCGGTGGGCGACTCGGACGCCGGTGACGCAGGCGAAGGCGGCAACTAAGGCCCGTCCGTTCAGTAAAATTCGACGTGAGATCGCGCGCTCGTCGCGTGCGAAGCACGTGACAGCGGGAAGACCGTGGACTAGAACGCGCCTTCCGATCGCGCTCGGACGACACGTACCGCGCGCCCATCCAGAGGTAGCTCTCCATGTCCGAGTCGAAGTTCGCGGCTTTCATCAACGCAAAGAAGCTCAACCCGCAGCGCATCCTCTCTGCGTCGCACAAGCTCGAGACCCTCCGCCCGGAGGACCGCACGATCCGCCTCGAGAAGCGCCGCGCGAAGAAGGGCGACGCCCCGGCCGAAGGCAAGAAAGACCTCCCGAAGCCGCGCACCGGCCGCCCGGTGACCAACCGCGCGCTCGACGCCGCCGTCTCGGGCAAGCCCCTCACCGGCCCCCAGAAGCAGCGCATCCTCCGCGCCATCAACCACCTCCTCGAGCAGAAGAAGGCCGAGAAGGTGGAGCTCAAGACCCTGTTCTGAGCTCGTAAAGCTGCCTTTTACCGCGCGTAGGTTGGGGGACCGAACCGTGAGGCGACTTACGCGCACGAATCGTTGCAGCAAATTGGTCCGAACGAGGGCACTGGGTGCAGGTTGCACGCATGGCCCTCGTCGCGCTTTTGTTGGTGGTATTCGTGGTTCTGGTGGACCTGCACGATCTGGCGAACCGAAAGCGCCTGCGTCGCGACGAGGGATGACCGAGCCCGTGAATGACCGCGCGCCCTTCCGCACCTCATCCGTGCGATGGAGATCGCGCTCGCGTTTCCGCCCTCGAGCATCCTGCCTTCCCCGGCAGACGCCTCCCGTCCCGCCGGCGGTGAGCGCGCTCGCGGAGAATTTCCGCGTGGAGGCTCGGTGAGCGAAGAGGACGCGCAGATCCTTCAAGAAGCCGCGAGCGGCCGCCCCGAGGCGTTTCGTAAGCTCTTCGAGCGTCACCGTACGGACGTTCAGCGCCTCGTGTTCCGCATGGTCGGAGCCCGCAGCGACCTCGACGACATCGTCCAAGAGGTCTTCCTGCAGGTGTACCGGAGCCTGCGTGACTTCCGCGGCCAGTCCAAGTTCTCCACCTGGCTCCACCGCGTGACGGTGAACGTGGTGCTCATGCACCGCCGCGCGGCGAAGAGCCGCCCCACCTACGCCGAAGAGGCGCCCCACGACATCGTCGCCGACGAGGGCCAGGTCCTCCCGGACGAAGATGCCGCGCGACGAGCCCGCATGCGCGCGTTCGGCCGCTTGCTCGACCGGTTGGCCGAGAAGAAGCGCGACGTATTCGTGCTGCACGAGCTCGAAGGACTTTCCCCCGCCGAGATCTCCGAGATCGTGGGGGCCCCCGTACTTACGGTACGTACGCGTCTCTTTTATGCGCGCCGTGAGCTAGAACAGATGTGGAAGGACGAGCCTACGCTCGCGTCCATCGGTGCTTCGTTTTCCCGCGCAGGCGGCAGCGAAGAAAACGGGGAAGAGGAATCATGAGCGACATCGACGACGATCTCCCCCCGGAAGGCGTGGATCTCGACGCTCCGTTCGAGCCCGAAGGCGCGCTCGCGAAGCTCACGCTGGAGGCGAAAGCTTCGTTCACTCCATCGGGCCTCGGCACGCGCGACATCGACTGGGCGGCCCAAGAGGAGCGGCTCGCGATGCGACTCGAGCTCGAGCGCGCACGTGAAGCTCGCTCGCGCAAAAAGCAGCTCGCCATCGGCGCGGGCATGTCGGTCACGCTCGCCGCGGGCATGCTCTTCTTGCTGAGTGCGCCTCCGGAGACCCGGGCACCCTCCACACCGACGCGAGAAGTCGCGAGCATCGTGAAGGGCGGACTGCGTGGCGCCACGCCTCGGGCCGCCGGCTCGGATCCTTCCGTGCTGGTCGAAGGCGACACCTTGGACGTGGCCGACGGACCGCTCGTCTACGAGCGCCAAGCGGCCAAAGCCGGCGAGCCTCGCCGCGCCATTTGGGCGCTGGATCCTGCGGGAGAAACTTCCGCGCGGGCCAAGGTCGTCAAGGCGTCGAGCACGCTCGTTGTCGCGCTCGAACGCGGCGCCCTCGAAGCGGACATCACCCCCGTGCGCGACGGTGAGGCCTTCGCGGTGGACGTGAGCTCGGAGTCGGGCACCACGCGTGTGGCCGTGCACGGCACCCACCTGCGCGTGGCTCGTCGCGGCGACCAGCTCGTCGTCGACCTCACCGAGGGTGTGATCGCCTTGGGCCAACCGAGCGAAGGTCGCACCGAAGGCATGGAAATCAAGGCTCCCGCGCACGTCGAGATGACCATCGGCAAGAGCCCGGCTTCGGCGCGCATCGCCCACGAGAACGTGCGCCCCGCGTGGTCGCTCGACTCCGTCGCCGAAGGCCACGCGCCCGCGTCTTTGCCCACGATGCAACCGAGCGCACCGGCAGGCTCCGGCTCCGCCCAAGCGCAGCTCGTGCCACAACGTCACCCCGAAGCCGCGTTGCTCTGGCCTTCGGCGCCGAGCGCTTCGGCGGGTGGCGCACAAGCGCCCGAGAACGTCGCTCCGGTCCCCGTGGCACCGGTGGTCGCCCTCAGTGAAGGTGCCGCACGCACGGCCATTCAGGTCGATCTCAAGCGCTGCGTGGTGCAAGGCAATCCCGGCAAGGGGGTCGCCATCAGCATCGAGAGCACGCTCACGATCGACGTCCGCGCGGACGGCTCGGTATCGGGTACACGCTTCGATCCGCCGCTCGCTCCCGCCATCCAGGAGTGCACCTCGAAAGCCGTGTTCGCGCGTCGTATCGAAGGTCCGCGCTCGTTCACGGTGCCGGTGAAGTTCCAGCTCTGAGGCCTCGCGCGCGAAGCGTGATCTCTACACGAATATCGTACGGACGCCCCGCGCCGACGACACGCTTCGATCGCCGCGACGCTCGTCCGTGGCGTGGCGCAGCCTAACGCTTGCTGGGCGGGGTCGTGGTGCGCGTAAGCTCGGTGATCGCGTGCGTCTCTTTGGCGCCGAGCAGGCCGAATTGCACGCCCATGCCCGTGCCCCGACCCCAGCGCACGCGCGAGGGAAGGTGCATGACTTCACCGGAGCCGGGCAGCCGAACGCTGACGACGATCTCCGCGCCGAACGGGGCCGGAGTCGGGCTCTCGATGAACATTCCGCCGACGCTCACGTCACGAGCGCGGCCCTCGAAGGACTCGCTCTTTCCCTTCAACGAGAAGGTCAGCGGGACGTCGAGTACTGCGCGTTCGAAGCGACGTTGGTCTTCCACAGTGCTGTGATGGTACCATCAATCTCGTGGCTTCCGAGCGGCGAAAGAACGCATCGCGCAACGACCGAGACGACGACGCGGGTCGCACGAGCGGAGGCCGTGTGCGCTACCGTGACCGCGTCCCCGTCCCGAACGAGGTGGCGAAGGAGATCGACCGTGTGTCCGCCGAACGCACACGGGCGCCCTCTCCGATCGTCGCGTTCCTTTCCAAAGGAACCGCGGGTTCCCGCGCGCTCGCGCTCGTCCCACTGGGCGTGGTCGTCCTGCTCGCAGCGCTTCTTTTTCCACGCCGCGTGATCCCTACCGACGTGCCCCTGCCCGCCGTGGACACGCGAGAGCTCGCCCGCGTCGAGGCCATGGACCACGAGGCCGCCAACCTCGCGAGGACCGGACTCTCCGACGACGCGCGCATCCTCGGCACCGAGCTCCGTAGCTGGAATGCCCTGCAAACCCGCGAAGGCACCACGGAATCCGAGGCCATCGCTGCGCGCTCGCGATTGAACGAAGCCACGGCCAAGGTCCTCACGACCCACCCGGCAGAGATTGCGCCTCTGCGCGCGTTGCAGCTCGAGCTCTTCCAGGACGCGCTTGCCGAGCTCGAGCGTACCGGCCAAGCGACGGAAGAGCTGCAGCAGATTGCAGGCTCCTTCGTGAAGAACCTGCGCTCGGTGGGCTGGGCGGACGAAAAACGTATCTTGCCCGACCGCACGGTGCGCGGGGCTCTCTTCAAGCTCGCATGGAACGGGACCTTGAACCTCACGCAAGGCTCGCTCGGGCCTCTTTCTCTGGCCGAGCAGCGCGCGCTCTACGCGTTCTACCTGTCCCACCCGCACCCGAGCGAAGCCAAGCGCGCGCAACTCGCCGAGAGCCGCAAGAGCGCCAAGGACCGCGAGGCGTGCGACGTGATCCGCGCCGCCGAAGAGGCCGCGACCGAAGACTGGCGCCTCGAGAAAGTGAAGAAGCTCGGCGCGATCGATCCCGAGTACCCCACTTCGTTCGCGCTGGGCGTGGTGCTGTACCGCCAGGGCCGTTACGCCGCGTCGTCCGAGGCGTTCCGCGACTGGCTCCGCGCGCACCCGGACGGACCGATGGCTCTTCGCGCGCAGAACCACCTGCGCGCCGCGCTGTACGCCGACGGCACGCTCTGACCGGTACGAAGGTCGCTGGAGCCCTGGAAAACTCCGCGTATTTACGTTTCTTTGCGACGAACGCACGAGACGCGGACCGGGCATCGGCGCAAGCTCTACCGGGTGAACCTCGCGACGAAGTCCGAAGGCGGCTATCCTGACGCTCGCATGCTGCGCGTGCTCCTCGTCGACGACGACCAAGATCTGGCCAGGCTGCTAGGCGAGTACCTCGGCAAGAACGAGGTGGAGCTCGCGCACGTCCCCACCGGTGAGCTCGGGCTCGCGCGCGCCCTCGAAGGCGGCTTCGACGCCGTCCTGCTCGACGTGATGCTGCCGGGCATCGACGGCTTCGAGGTGTGCAGGCGCGTGCGCGAAAAGAGCGACGTTCCCATCGTGATGCTCACCGCGCGAGGCGAAGACACCGACCGCATCGACGGCCTGGAAATCGGCGCCGACGACTACGTGCCCAAGCCCTTCAACCCGCGCGAGCTCGTGGCCCGCGTGCGTGCCGTGCTCCGACGCACGAAAAAAGTCGAGCCCACCCGCGAGCGCATCGAGCTCGGCGAGCTCTTGGTGGACGTGCCCGCACACGAAGCCTCCATGGCGGGTAAGCCGGTCACGCTCACCTCCTTCGAGTTCCGCCTGCTGGTCGCCCTCGCGAGACGCGCCGGCGAGACCATCGCGCGCGAAGAGCTGGCCACGCAGCTGAAGGGCGGCACGTACGACCCCGCGGTCGATCGCTCGCTCGACGTGCACGTGAGCCACCTCCGCCAGAAGCTCGAAAAAGATCCGCGCGAGCCCAAGCTCATCAAGACCATCCGCGGCATCGGGTACGTGCTCGTGAGGCCCAATTGAGAGCGTCGCGCTGCGGCCCTTTTCCGCGGCGCCGAGGGTGGAGCGCCCGCCTCAAGACGCGCCTCCTACTCTGGTTTCTCGCGGCAATCGTGCTCGCCTTTGCCATAAGCTCCATGACGCTCGGGCTCACGCGCCCCGAAGGCTCGGAGAATCCCACGCAGGTCGTGGCCAAGCGCGTGCAAACGAAGCTCTCCAAGGACTGGAACGATCCGGTCGCGTGCAATCGTTACGTGAGCGAGCTACGCGACGCCACCGGACTCGACTTCGACCTGGTCCGTGACGTGAACAGGCTCCCCACCCGCTCGCGACGGCACCGCGGCGGTGGCATGACCTTCGAGGACGGCATCGCCTACG
Organism: Polyangiaceae bacterium; assembly: GCA_965225775.1. Taxonomy (GTDB): domain Bacteria; phylum Myxococcota_A; class Polyangia; order Polyangiales; family Polyangiaceae; genus JAAFHV01. Next base: position 5,679,330 of record OZ245328.1, read on the forward strand.
TGCCCATCGTGCGCGACGGAAACGTGGTCGGGGCTCTCGCCCTCCATTCGACCGGCGGACCTCCCGGGCCTCTGCGCCTCGTGCTCGGCCTCTTCGTGGGCGCGATGGTGCTCGCCGGCGTGGCGCGAAAGGTCGCCAAGCGCATCTCTCGTCCGCTCGAGCAGGTGGCCTCCGCGGCGGAGCGCTTCGGTGAAGGTGATCTCGGCGCGCGCACCGGTCTCGACGCAGGCGCCCGCGCGAGCCGTCACGTGGCCGACGAGGTGCGTGAGGTCGCCTATGCCTTCGACGAGATGGCGGGGCGCATCGAGCGCGTGGTGCGCGATCAGCGTGAGCTGCTCGCTGCCATCAGCCACGAGATTCGCTCGCCTCTCGGGCGTGCGCGGGTGGGCCTCGAGATCGCCCGTGAAGACGCTTCGCCCGAGGCCAAGAAGACCCTGGAGAGCATCGATCGCGAGCTCAAAGAGGTCGACGCGATCCTGGGCGATTTGCTGGCCGCGGCGCGCGCCGGGCTCTCCGATGCTCGCCTCGAAGACGTGGCCCTCCTGCCCTGGCTGCGCGGCCGGCTCGCCGCACTCTCGCGGCCGGACCTGCCCCCGCTCGAGCTCGACGTGGACGAGAGCGCGGCGGCCGAGCTCGGCGACGTGGGAGGCGCGAACCTCCAAGTAGCCTGCGACCAAGCGCTACTCGGACGAGCGCTCTCCAACCTGGTGAACAACGCGATGGCCCACGGTCACGCCTCGGACGAGCCCATCACGGTGCGCGTCGAGCAAGACCGCGAAGAGGTGCGTGTGCTCGTTCGCGACCGTGGGCCGGGCATCCCGGAGGAGCTTCTGCCTCGCGTGTTCGAGCCCTTCGTGAAAGGCGACAAAGCTCGCACGCCACACAAAAATGGGCCTTCCGGGGGAACCGGCCTCGGGCTCGCGCTGGTGTCGCGCATCGCCGAAGCCCACGGTGGTCGCGCCTTCGCGCAGAACCACACGGGCGTCGACGGGCGCATCGACGGCGCCGAGGTGGGCCTCTCGCTCCCACGCACGAAGCGAGCGAATTTGGCCCAAGGAGCTCAAGCTCCGTAACGTTCGGCCCATGCGGGCCTTCGTTCGAGGCTTCGGTTGGTTCTTGCTCTCGCTCGTGGTCGCGGCGGTCGCGCTGCGCGCAACCGTGTTCGACGTGTGGACCGTGACCGAGCCGGCGTTTCCGTCACTCACCCGTGGCGACGTGGTGCTCGTGCTGCGCGAGTCGAAGGCTTCGCCGGGAAACCTGGCTCGCTGCGTCGGGCCGGACGGGCGAAGCGCCTTCGCGATGCGTGTGCCCGCACCTCTCGAAGGTCAGACCGACCCGGACGACCTCCCGAAAGCGGCCACGCTGGTGAAGAAGAGCGCACCGCCACCGCCCGAGTCGCACCCAAACCCTCGAAATAAGGCGCAAAAGCGCGCTCGCTCGGCCCCGAAAGAGGCGCGGGAGACGCGGCCCGTGGTGCCGCCGACGCCGGTGGAAGCGCATGCCGGGCTGCCCGCGACGACCCCTCCGAGCGAGACCACCACCTGCCGCCGCGTGGTGTTTCGGCTCTGGGGAGAAAAAGGTCCGCTCGATCCCGAGCGGAGGCTCGACTTTCTCGAATGATTCTTTGATATCGTGCTCGTGACCATGTCCGTCGAGATCGGCATCGCGTGTGGACGCTGCGACACCTTCGCCCCTCTGGGGCAGACGGCCTGCTCGCAGTGCGCCCAGGTGTTGACCGTCGGACTGCCGCGCGCCTCGAGCAGCCAGCACATCCCGGCCCTCAACATCGAAGCCGCGAGCGTGGCGCTCTCCGCGGTCGCGTCGTCGGGAACGGAAGGGCCGGTCTCGGTCTCGCCCATGACGGAGCGGACCCGCAGGCCGACCCCGCTCGAGGTGGCCATCCCCTCCGCGATCGAGGCCGCCTCACCCGCGTCGCGCACGCTCGAGTCCGCATCACCGCCACCGCTCGGAACGCCGAGCTCCATCGCGCCTCGTATGCAGAGCTCGGCGCCGCCGGCCGCGCACATCTTCGAGGAGCCCCTGCAGCGTCGTCGGCGCCCGGAAATCCCCCGAGAAGAACCCCGCGAGTCGGCACCTCGAATCGAAGAACGCCTCGCTCCCCCGCCTCGATCGTTCACGCCTACGCAGCCTGCGGCGCTTACAGATACCTTCGTCGATCCGCCCTCTTCCCTCTCCCTCGAGGAACTCATGGACCAAGCCAAGAACTTCGTGTGCCGTTCCTGCTCCACGCCCGTGCCGATGGGACACAAGTTCTGCGGCCGCTGCGGAGCCGCGGTTCCCGTCGAGATCATGACGGCGCGCACGCAGTTCTTCGGACAGCTCCAAGCTCCGGGGCGCGCGAAGCTCATCCTCATTCGCGGCGAAGGCGTCGAAGGCCTCAGCTACCAGCTGAACGCCGAGCAGCACGCGGTGGGTCGTCGCGGCGAGCTCGTTTTCCCGGACGATCCGTTCGTCTCGCCCAAGCACGCGAACTTCTTCTACCGCTCGCAGAAGCTCGTGGTGCGCGACGAAGACTCGCTCAACGGCGTCTACGTGCGCGTTCGCGGCTCGGTCGACATCGGACCCGGGGACTTCTTCCTCGCCGGGGAGCAGGTCTTCCGCCTCGACGGCCCACCCGCCGAGACCGACGGCATCGAGTCCGACGGAACGTTTTTCTACTCGTCGCCCAAGCACGGAAGCTCCTTCCGCGTGACCCAGATTCTCCAAGGCGGAGCGATGGGCGCCACCGTGTGCGCACGGGGAAATACCCTTCAAATCGGCCGAGAAGGCGGCGACCTCAACTTCCCCACCGACCTCTACATGAGCGGCTCGCACTGCAAGCTGGAAGAGGCAGGTGGCAAGTTCACCCTGCACGATCCGACGAGCCGCAACGGAACGTTCATCCGCGTGAAGGGCGAACGCGAGCTCTCGCACGGCGACTACGTGTTCATCGGGCGCAAGCTCCTGCGCGTCGAGATCACGGCGGCCTGAGCGACCTCGTCGTGTGACGCGCGAAGGACGCGCTCGCCGAGCAAGACGCTCGCGGGCGCGTTTCTCGTTGCGCGCGAGCCCTTTCTCACCCGGAACGATCGCGTCGCCTTCGAGACGCGAGGGATGCGCCGGGTGGTGATACCTTCGCGCGCATGCCGCACGAGATCCCCAAAGAGGGCCGTTCGAGTGACGAGGTCCTGAGCGAGCTTTCGAGCTTCCGGAAGGACGACGCGAAGTGGAAAGACGGCCGCGTGTTCAGCCTCGTTTACGACGCGGGCGAAGAGCACCACGAGCTGCTGAAGAAGGCGCACGGCCTCTACTTCTCCGAGAACGGCCTGAACCCCATGGCGTTCAAGAGCCTGCGTCGCATGGAGGCCGAGGTGGTTCGCATGACCGCCAACATGCTCCACGGTGGCAAGGATTCGGTCGGCACCATGACCTCGGGCGGCACCGAGTCGATCTTGCTCGCGGTGAAGGCCGCGCGTGAGCGTGCGAAGGGCCGTGCCCCATGGGCGAGCGCTCCCGAGCTGCTGGTACCGAAGAGCATCCACGTGGCCTTCGACAAGGCCGCGCACTACTTCGGGCTCAAGATCCGGCACGTGCCGCTCGACGACGACTTCCGCGTCGACGTGCGCGAGCTGCGCCGCATGATCAACCGCAACACGGTGCTCGTGGCCGCTTCGGCTCCGCAGTACCCGCACGGCGTGATCGATCCCATCGGCGAGATTGCCGCCATCACGCGCGCGCGCGACATTCCCTTCCACGTGGACGCGTGCATCGGCGGATTCATCCTTCCGTGGCTCGAGAAGCTGGGAGAGCCGGTTCCCGCGTGGGACTTCCGCGTGGACGGCGTCACCTCGATCTCGGCCGACGTGCACAAGTACGGCTACGCGGCCAAGGGCGCGAGCGTCGTCCTCTACCGAGACATGAGCTACCTGCGTCACCAGTTCTTCGTGGCGACCGACTGGCCCGGCGGCATTTATGCCTCGCCCAGCATGCCCGGCACGCGCCCCGGTGGAACCATCGCGGCGGCTTGGGCGTCCATGAACGCGCTCGGCGAGAGCGGCTACATGCATCATGCACGGAGAACGCTGGAAGCCAAAAAGAAGCTCATCGCGGGGGTCGAAGCCATCCCCGGACTCACCGTGCTCGGAGAGCCGCAGTCCAGCATCGTCGCCTTCACCTCGCTCGACGCCGGACTCGATATCTACGCGGTCGCCGATGCGCTCGAAGACCGCGGCTGGTCGGTGGACCGCCAACAGCGCCCGAACAGCATCCACTGCACGCTCATGTCCCGCCACGCGGACATCCTCGACGGCTACCTCGTCGACCTGCGCGCCGCCGTGGAAGACGTGCGCGCCGATCCGGCCAAGAAGAGCCGAGGCAACGCGGCGATGTACGGGATGATGGCCAAGATCCCCTTCCGCGGCATGGTGCGCAAAGGCGTCGAGAAGGTCATGGAAAGCATGTATTCCGCACAAAACATGGGCGGAGACGTCGACGTGAAGGGCGCCTCATCGAGCGGTCCCCTCATGAAGAAGCTCGAGGAGCTCGCGCCCAAGGCGCTGGATCTGCTGGACGCGTTCAAGGCGAGGTTTTCCCGATGAAGAGGCCGCTATCGCTCCTGCTCGTGGGCGTTCCTTCGGCGATCGCGGTGCTCGCGTGCGGGCCGGTCCGCGGACCGAACGAGTCCGCGGTGCCCGTACTCGTGCCGCCTCCCGCACCGACGGCCTCGACGAGCAGCGCGCCGGTCGAGCCCACGCCGGCGCCCACCGCGAAGAGCAGCTTCGTCACCGAGGCCGACCTGCCCCCCACCGTGGTGGCCACCGGCGGTCCCGATCCGACCGGAGGGCGCTTCAGCATCGCCGAGGCTACCGCGGGCATGTCCGGGAGCGGTCCACTCGTGGCCACGATCCGCACGAGCGAAGGGGACTTGCGATGCCGCCTCTACGAAGACCGCGCGCCTCTCGCGGTCGCTTCGTTCGTGGGCTTGGCACGTGGAACACGACCCTGGAAAGATCCGGCCACGGGCGCTTGGGTGAAGCGTCGCGCATACGACGGCACCACGTTCCACCGCATCATCAAGGGGTTCATGATTCAGGGCGGTGACCCCAAAGGCAACGGCACCGGCGAGCCCGGTTACGTCTTCGACGACGAGATTTGGACCGGCGCGAAGCACGATCGGCCCGGGCTCTTGTGCACGGCCAATCGCGGCCCGAACACCAACGGCGCTCAGTTTTTCGTGACCGACGCGCGCGCCAAGCACCTCGACGGCAACTACACCATCTTCGGAGACTGTTCGCCGGTGGACGTGGTGCACGCTATCGCCAACGTGCCCGTAGGCCCCGGCGATCGACCCGACGTCCCGGTCACCATCACGCGCGTGGATATCTCACGCGAGCCCTGATCGCACGGGCTCAGAACCACTCGCTGCCGAGGCCCAACGTGTAAAACGTGTACGTCTGCGAGTCACCTTGCCGGTCTTTCGCGAAGACCGGGTGAACGTGCAAGTCGATCGTGAAGGCCGAGCGCTTTCCGGCCACGTGAGCGCTGCGACCGATGTTGAACGCGAGTCGTCCCTCGAGGCCGGGTGAGGCCGGGCTGCTTCGACTACTTCGAGAGGCGCTCCCGAAGACGTCGACCGAAGGGCCCACGCCGAGATCGACCAGGTCGTTCAGGGTGACGTTGGCGACGGCCGAGTTGAACAGGAACAAGCCGAAATCACTCCCGATGACGCCGGCGAAGGCGAGCTGCCAATAGGCCGAGAAGGTCGAGCTCGCCTGCACGCCGAGGCGAAAAGCGCCGACAGCGGTAGCACCTCGACCGACCGACGTGCCGCCGCCGGCGTCGAAGCCGATCCGAAGACGGACGCGGTCGGGATCCACCTCGCGGCTCTCCTCGGTCGGCCCGGATAGCGTCGGACCGAGAGGGTCGGAGGTCTCCGACTCGGCGCGAGCTTGCGTCGATCCCGAGGTGATCGTGACGAACAGCGCCAGCGGGGCGAGCACACGCGTGAAGCGAAGCATCTGGTCATGGTCGCACAAAGGCTTCCGTGAGACATCGGCGTCGCACGGGGTGAAGCATGTGCGCCCCGAATCCACGACCTGAAGGCCTCGAATTCCCAGCAAAAATAGGGCGATTTACGTTCGTCGCCTCGGCGCGATACCGAGGCTCGGGTCGCGCGTAGAACGGGCATGACGGATCTCACCCAGGCTCTCCGCGTTTGGCTTCCCCTGTCGCTCGGCTCGATCGTGCTGCTCGGCATCGCCGCTTGCACGCCGAAGAGCACCATGGCCGAAGGTTCACCTTCGGGTGGTCCTTCGCAGATGCCCGCGTCCTCGCTCGCCCCTTCGGAAGAGTCCGCGGCGGCGATGTCGGGCGTGTACGGACCTCCCACCGAAGCCACCCTCGCCAAGCTCTCGCGTCTGCAGCGTGAGGTCACGCAGAACGCCGGCACCGAGCCTCCGTTTCAGAACGCCTACTGGGACAACCACGCGCCCGGCCTCTACGTGGACGTGGTCACCGGCGAGCCGCTCTTCTCCTCGCGCGACAAGTTCGAGTCGGGCACCGGTTGGCCGAGCTTCACGAGGCCGGTCGACGCCGCACGCGTGGTCTCCACGGTGGACTCGACGCACGGCATGTCCCGCACCGAAGTGCGTTCCGCAGCCGGCAAATCGCATCTCGGGCACGTGTTCGAAGACGGTCCCGCGCCCACCGGCCTTCGTTACTGCATCAACTCGGCTTCGCTCCGGTTCATCCCCTTCGACGAGCTCGAGGCCGCCGGTTACGGTGCATACCGCACGCGCTTTCTGAGCGAGAACGGCGCGCCTCCTCCGGCGGCCAAGAACAACTCGTGCACCCTGCCCGCTCCCGGCCAGAAAGCCGGCTGCAGCTCGACCCTCGCGGTAGCCTCGTTCGCGGGCCCTTGCATCGCGAGCACACGCGACCGCATGGAGCATCAGAAGGGCGTGCTCGACACCTCGCTCGGCACCGAAGGCGCGGGCGGCGTGCCCGTGGTGAAGGTGGTCTTCGATCCGCGTGAGACCAGCTACGAGGCCATCGTGGGTGCGTTCCTCGCCGAGCCTCGTGAGGTCCCCGAAGGTTCGGCCATTTTGGCCATCGACGCGGACCAAGAAGGCAAAGCCCAAGCGCTCGTAGGCTCGAAAAAAGCCTCGATCGGCGTGCGACGAAGCACCGCGTTCCACGTGCCCACGCCGGGCGAACAGGGCGTGAACGGCTCGGCCATGGCCTCGGCCAAGTGTGCGGCGGTGAGGTAGCGCCCGCTCGCCTCGAGCATCGCGAGTAATCTCGGGGCATGGCGCAAACGCCCGAGCCCCGAGAGACCCCTAGCCGCGAGAGCGCACCGGAAGCGTCGGTCGAGATCCCCGGCGCCGGAGTGCTCGTCCCGAAGTGGGGCTACACCGTGCTCGGTGGGGTGCTGCTCGCCGCGATCGTCCCACTCGTGGCCTTCGTGATCGCGACCGGGGTCTATGCCATGCTCATGTTCGCCGTGCACGCCTTGCTGTTCGGGGGCATGGCACTCACCTACGGCATGCGTTCCATTCGGGGGGCGCGCGTGGTCGAGGGGACTCTACGTGCAACGAGCAACGGGCTCGCTCTCGACGGACGTCTGCTCGCTTCACGTGCGACGCTGGCGCAAGGCTTCGTGCTCCCCAGCCCCGAGGGCACGCTGGTTCGATTCGATCGCGTGGGCGCGAAAAGCCCGTTGTTCGTCCGCGTGCCCGACCACGAGGCCGCCCAAACGCTGCTCGCGACGCTGGGCTTCGACGCAGGAAAAACCGCTGCCCATCTACGCATCGCCAGCGGACTGCTCGCGCTGTCGGGCGTCAAACAGGCGGCCGCGATCGCCGCGCCGCTCGGTCTCCTGTTCCCCATCTTCTTCACTACCGCGCAGCTCGTGGGTCGTACGGCGGGGCCCTACGTGTTCGCGGAGGTGCTCGTCTACGTGGCGTACGTCCTCGGGCTCGCGTTCGCTCCGACCACCGTGAACATCGGAACCGACGGAGTCGAACTGAAGTGGCTGCACACCGCACGCTTCGTTCGTTTCGACCAGGTGGCCCGCGTGGAACGCTTCCGAGAGTTTCGCTCGAGCAAGGAGCAGCACGGGGTCCGCCTCCACCTGCGCGACGGAGACGTGGTCCGCCTCCACACGGGTCAAGGAGACCTCGGCATGTCCGACGCCGCGCGACTCGAATCGCGCCTCGACGATGCACGAAGTGCCGGAAATTCAGGCCTACTCGAAGACTCTTCCCGAGTCGGCTCGCTGCAGCGAGGAACTTCGGCGCTGCCCGAGTGGGTTCGTTCGCTTCGTCGATTGGGCGCCGGCGTCGTCGACCATCGGCACGCCGCCATGCCGCGAGAGCACCTCTTGCGCGTGGTCGAAGACGGCACGGCCTCTAGCGAAGAACGCGCGTACGCCGCGGTGGCGCTCGTCTCGAGTGAGGATCCGGAAGCTCGTGAGCGCGTGCGCGTCGCTGCGGAAGCAACCGTAGAGCCTCGTCTGCGTGTGGCGCTCCAGCGCATCGAAGAGGTCTCCCGCGAAGAGCTGCCCGAAGATGCGCTCGAGGGCGAGCTGTCCCGCGTGCTTCGTACGATCGCGCGAGACTGACCGCTCGCCCGCAGGCTTCGACCGTTCGACCTGCTCGGGGAGGCTCGCCGGCGGGGCGCGTGGTTCAACGAAGGCATGGAGATGCCGCGCGCGCTTCGACGGATCGCACTCTGGCTCGTGGGCGCCTGCGTGTGCGTTCCGCAGCTTCACCACGCCTTCGAGCTCTCTCGACCGGAACGCCAAGACATCGCGAAAGAGCTCACCGAAGCCCAAGTGGAGGCTTGGAAGACGAGCTCGCCTTCGGACGCGCGTCTTCGTGCCGGCAACCCCGAGTGGGACTTCATGGCGCGCACGTACGTGGTGCTCGCGCTCGCCGATCGCGCGCTCGAGACCGAAGACAGCACGAAACGTGACGAGCTCGTCTCCACCATGGATCGGATCGTCGAGGCCACTCTCGAGGACGAACGTGCGCACGGGGCCTCGTATTTCATGCTCGGTTACGCGACGCAGTCGAAGTTCGTGGACCCCGAGGCGCGCAGCATCTTCCTCGACGGAGAGATCGCGCTCATGCTCGAGGCACGCGAGACCGTGCGTCCGCGCGACGACTACGCCGAGCTCGCCCGCGCGCGCGTCGACGCGATCGAACGCACCATGCGCCGAAGCCCTTCCCTTTCGGCCGAGAGCTACCCCGACGAGTGCTGGACCTTCTGCAACACGACCGCGCTCGCGGCCACACGCGTGTTCGATCACGTGCACGGCGGACATCACGAGGCCCTTCGTCGCGACTGGGTCGCGAGCGCACGGGCGCACTTGGTCGATACGCGCACGGGCATTCTGGTCTCGAGCTTCACCCGCGACGGCCAGGTGAAAGATGGCCCCGAAGGCTCGTCCATCTGGATGAGCGCCGCCAATTTGCGCTTCGTCGACGATACGTTCGCACACGATCAATACGACCGAGCGAGACGCGAGATGGGGCGCACGGCCTTCGGATTCGGCTGGGCGCGCGAGTGGCCCGAGGGCGATGCGGAAAGGCCCGACGTGGACTCGGGTCCCATCGTGCCGATCGTCGGCGCGAGCGCGGGGGCGAGTGGGCTCGCGTTGCTCGGCGCGGCGGCCTTCGAGGACGAGCCGTATCTACGCTCCCTCACCGCCTCGCTCGAGCTCGCGGCCTTCCCCGATCCGCGGGCGAAGGCCCACGCCGGACGCTACCTCGCGAGCAACCGTGTGGGCGACGCGGTGGTGCTGCACTCCCTCGGCCACGGCGCACTCCTCCGCACCGTCACGCTGGCCCCTCGCGACCACGACCGCAAGACCCGGAGAGAAGAAGAGGCACGTCGATGAGAACGAACGACCGCGAAAAGAAGAGTTCCCGCATCGATCCCGTTCACGTCGCGCTCTTCGCGGCCATCGTGATCCCGTACGGCATCTTGCGCGTGGCCGGTGTCGCGCAGTCCACCGCGATGCTCAGCGGCACCGTGCGAGATGCCGGAGACGTGTCGCTGGGGGCGCTCTACGTGGTGCTGCACTTGCTCGCCTGCGTGGTCGCCCCGTGCCTCGCCGTAGCTGCGATGCTCGATGGGCTGCTCGTGCTCCGACGCAGTCGACTTCGCGCCGACTCGATCGACACTCAGAAATAGTACGGAGTCGACTTCGCCCAGGAGGAGCCCGGATATTGACGGTGCAAGACCTGGAACGCCGCTTTCGAGGCGTCGGTGGTCTTGCCGTCTTTGCAGCCGAAGCGCGTGGCGCGCACGGCCAAATGAAGCACCTCGGGCGAGCGAGGATCTTTGGGGAGAAGCTTGGCGACCTGCGCCGCCTCGAAGCCGAGCCACGTGGCTCCGGTACCGAGCTTGGCGAGCGCCGCGACCTCTTTTTTGGCGGCTTCGCGGTCGGCCACGGAGAGGAACGCGGGCAGCTCGTGGGACGACGATGCCGTCGGCGCCGTGGGTGCGCACCAGAAATGCCCCGCCGAAGACGAGTACACGTCCGAGCGTGTGCTCGGGCCTGCAGCCCACGCGTCGAGCTCCGGCCCGAGCGAAGGGAACGAGAGCAGCGCATGAAGCACGGCCAAGCGTCGCTCGGGGTCGTTATGTGCATGTTCCACGCGATCCACGAACGGCTTGAGCGCCGGGTTGAGGTCCGACGTGGCCTGCGCGACGGCGCTCGCGGTGGCGCGGTCTCCGAGCAAGAGCGCCCGAGTCCAGGTGGTCGCCGCGAAAGGCGCACGCACGGCGCGAGGCAGGACCGGAGAGAGCGACGCGTCCTTGAAGACCGCGAGCGGCAGGCCCGCCGAGAGCGCCTCGGTGAGCTCGGGAGGGAGTGCCTTGGGCAGCGCGGGGTCGTAGACCACGGGGCCCATGTCTTCGCTCGAGCCCGCGGGGGTCACCGCGGCTTCGCGCAAAAACCATGGCAAATCCGGGGCGATCGACGCCGCGAGACGCGTGAACGCGTTGCGCGTGGAGAGGCCCGAATTGGTGCCGAGCCCCACCCGGGTCTTCTGCAGGAGATCCGTGAGGACTGCACGCGACTCCCCGCGCGCAGCCGACAAGCGGAGCGCGTGGAAGCGCGCGGTCGCATACGCCGCCGAACCGGGAGGGACGGCCAGCGCTTCGCCGATCAACGCAGGCACGCGGACATCGGTGGCCCGTGTGGCGGTCATCAGCGCGGCCACGAGCCATGCCTCGGACGAAGGGTTCGCCGTATGTTTGGTCATGGCGAAATCGAACGAACGCTTGCCTTGCACGGTGCCCACGAACGCCGTCAGGTCGTCGCTCGCCGGCCCCTTGGCGAGCACGTCTTCGTCGAAATCGACCAGCACCGTGTAGTCCTCGAGCAAGGCCCCGGTCTCGGTGCTCGTGCCTCCGGCGGACAGACGCGCCGAGACCTCGGGCAAGAGCGCCTTTTGGTCGCGCCGCATGCGCACGAGGTGGCGGTAGTTGCGAACCGACGGGTGCAGCGTCACGAGGTCCGCGTCACGAAGCTGAGCATCGAGCTCGCCGAGGGCACGCGAGAGCTCGGGCGCATCGGCCGTGTCGCGTCCGACCGTGGCCCTTCGCACCATGACCCGCGCCACCATGTAACGCGCGAGCTTGGACCAGGGAGACGCCTTGTCCGCGGCGATGGCACGGTAGCCCTTCTCCGCATCGTCCCATTGTTCCGAGTAGAAGAAAGACGACGCCCTTTGGTACGCACGATCGGCGCGCGCTTGCGGGGTGGCCTTGACAGGGAGCGCAGCCGGAACGGCTTTTTTCTTCGGGTCCGGACAATTGGAGAACACCACGTCTTGTGCACGCACCCATTCGACGAGCTCGGCGCTCGAAGCAGCGGCATTGGCGCCCGAGACCTTGGACTCGCGATCGAGCAGGGTGTCTTTGGCCATTCGGAAGGCATCGAGCAGACAATTGTCGATGCTGGTGAAGCTCGAGCTCGTGTACGCCACCTGCGAAGGTGCACTCGGGTTCGTTTGCCCGGCGCGTCCCGGAGACGAAGGCGCTGCCGCGAGCACACGCGCGCGCTCCTTGTCCCACTCGGCCACCGGATCGACCGCCGTGGGCGCGACCAAGCCCGGAGCGACCTTGGCCTCTTCGACCGGCGCGAGGCGCTTTTGGTAGAGGCGCAGCACCGAAGGCCGCGCCGCGGGATCGATCCCTTTGCCGGTGAGCCAAAGATACGCGACCGCGAGATGAAGGCGCGCATAGGTGGGCTCGATCACCCCGAGGTGACCTGCCACGTAGGGCGAAACCGGCAAGTCCGGATGACGGAGCGACCGCGCCACGGCCTCACTCGAGGACGAACAAGCCTCCACCGGCCGATGGTCGGCGATGCCGGTGAGCACGGCGAAGGTGACGGCGGAGAGCGCGAGGGCGGCGAGTGGAGTGCGTTTCATCGGAATTTTTCGGGCAACCTTGCGAATGAGGCCTGCGTCCAGGCGGACGAGGAAAACGCGTGCAGCGTGCGTGTATCGGCGCGCGGAGCCCCTACGATCGCGAGCTCGTCCACGGAGACGCCCAGCTCGCCCCGGCACACCTCGACGGGAAAGGCGTCGCCCAAGGCGAGGCGCAGGCGTACGCGCCGCGCGTCGGGTCCCATGGTGAAGAACATGGGCACCACCTCGTCCACCGATGGCGGCGTGGAGAGCCACGATCGCTCGTCCATGCAGTTTGCAGCAATCGACGTGATGGAGAGCCACGTTCCCGAAGGCAGCGCAGCGCGCACACGGACGAGCAGCTCGCGGTAGAAGCCGACCTCCGAAGCGCGCACGTCGTAGTCGATTTGCAGTCTGCGCACGCGCCCGTCCGGCAGCGCGGAAGTCACCTCGCGCGTGGCGCGGTCGAGCACGGCTGGCAACGGCGCGACCCCACGCGGCACCTCGATGCGCACCACGGCCGTGAGCGGTGTGCCCGGCTCAACGTGCAGGGGCTGCCTTCGCGGGTAGACCGAAGCACGCTCGCCCGAGAGGGTCACCGTACGCGCCAGGTACGCCACGCCGACGTCGCTACGCCCACCGAGAAACCGCAGGTCTTCCGGCCGCTCCCAGGCCCAGAGCCAGGTCTTCGGCGCGACCGACGCCCCGCTCGACGCATCGCCCACCGATGAGGTCACCACGGCGCTGTCCACGCGCGCAGGAGGTCGCGCACCGAGGAGCATCCCCGACACCAGGCACACGATGACCACCGAAAGCGGACTTCTCTTCACCCGAACGCTCCGTACGCTCCGAAACCGCACACCATTCCACGAGAGAGGCCCGCGCGCGCAGGGATTTCGGCGCGGTACGCCCATCGCCACGCCCCCCTTTTTGACTCCGCATCCCTGCCTCTCAAGGACTACCTTCGGGGCATGAGCAAACACGCGCTTCGAAAGGTCGACGATCGGTTCCTCCAGGAAGCTCCGTTGGTCATCGAGGCCAGCGTGGATCTCCCGGCCACGCGGGACGAAGTGTGGGAAGTCATGGGCGGAGACCGCATGTGGAGCTGGCTGCCCGCCATCGACCAGCTCCACTGGATCACCCCCGAGCCCCGCGCGACCGGCTGTTTGAGAAAGCTGCGCATTGCACGTTTTCTCGAAGTCGAAGAAGAGTTCTACCGCTGGGAGCCGAACGAGCGCGCTACCTTCCGCGTCATCTGGCAGAGCCACGGCGTGCTCTCCGCGCTCATCGAGGACTTCGTGCTCTCGGACTGCGCGCTGGGCACGCGCCTCACGTGGACCATGGCGGTCGAACCTCGACGCGGAAAGAGGCTGCCTCTCGGCCTGCTCGCGCCGCTCCTTCGTCCCGGCAACCGCGCCGCCCTCGCGGGTTTCGCCAAGATGTTCGCGAGCAGCAAGCGCGGCTGAAACGCCCACACCCGTGATTTCGCGGAGCCGCGCCACGGCCACGCGAAGGGGATTCGCGAACGACGCGCTCTGAATTAGCTTGGCGGGCCATGAACCGTCGCGAAGCCCTGGTCGGAAGCTCCGTATTCACTGCTGCCCTCGCGCTGGGCGCTCTCTCGTGCGCGAAGAACGCCGTCGCGCACACGGCCGAGCACGCCCACGGCGGAGGCTCTCCCGAGATCTCGGACGCGGCCCTCGCCTGCATCAAGGCCGGCAACGCGTGTTTGGCCCACTGCATCGGGATGATCTCCTCCGGTGATACCTCGATGGCCGGATGCCTCGCGACCGTGACCGACATGCTCGCGGCCATGGACGCGCTCGCCAAGCTCGCTTCGCGCGGAGGAAAACGCCTCGCCGAGACCACCAAGGCTCTGGTCGCTTATTGCGAAGACTGCGCGGCCGAGTGCCAGAAGCACGCCGACCACCACCCGGTCTGCAAAGACTGCCTGGACTCCTGCCAGCGCATGATCGCCGCCGCCCACAAGGGCTGAGTTACGGACTCGCGCTCGTGCTCGTGGCCGGCGGAGCGCTCTTTTTCTTCACGAACGCGAGCGGCGCTCGGATGCGCATGTAGCCGCTCGCACCATCGTGGAACGGGCGAGCCTTGAGCACACGCGCGAAGCACTTCACCTGCTCGTCCGAGAGCCCCTCGCGCCGCCCTTCCATCACGCGCCAGGCGCGCCCGTCGCGTCCGATGTCGATCTCGAACACCACGCGCGAAGTATCCGGCGACGCATCGGTGAGGGTCTTCTCGTAACAGACGCCGAGCTCTTCCCCTCGAGCGGCAATGGCCTTCTGCACGGTGCGCTCGAGCTCGGTATCGGCGTCGACACGAGGCCCCGGTGGGGCTTCGGCCGCACCGTTCGACGCACTGGAAGTCACGGCCGAGGCGACGCTCGGCAGGTGCACGCTCGCGACCTCGGGTCCTCGCGCGGAGGTCTCCCCGCACGCCGGCACGACGGACGCAGCGACGATTGGCAAAAGACCCTGGAAAAGAAGCGCGATCCGAGGCTTCGTCGACTTCACGCATCGAGCATGGCACGGGTTCACACGGCTAGCCGCTCGAATCCGCGGACGGCTCGACCTGCAGGCGACCGGGTGCGCGACGGGGACGCTCGCACGTGCGCGATTCGTGTATTCTCGGGCGAGTGCGGACGCCTCTCACAGCCTTCGCGGTGGTCTTGGCCTCCGCTTCCACTCTGCTCGGAGCCGAGGGCCTCGCGTCCGCAGCCACCGAGACGGAACTAGGCAAAGTCGACCTTTCGGGCACGGCCAACACAAAAGGCGAAGCCGCCCCTGCCCCGCAAGACCCCGCGCTCGACGACGCGCCTCCGCCCATGCCGCGCAAGAAAGGCGTGGTGCTCGACTCACGACTCGGCGTGTTCGGCTTCACGGGAGACATCGGCAAGCTGGTCCAGCCCGCGCCGTGGGCCAACGTGCAGCTCGGCTACGAGATCTTTCGTTGGCTCATGGTCTATGGCCAGGGCGAGCTCGCCTTCACGGCCACCTCCGGAGACGGCGTCACGCGAACGCGTGCGTTCCCCATTTTCGGCTTCGGCGGCGGCGTTCGGCTCACCGTGCACGCGACCGAGCGCGTGGCCTTTTTCCTCCAACCCGGCATCGGCGCCATCGTCGCCGACGTGCCCGAGCGCGCGCTCGCCATCTACGGGTATTCCAAGCTCGAGTCGCTCGGTCTCTCCCTCTCGGGACGCCTCGGCTTCGAGTGGTACCAAGTGAACCGCCACTTCGCGCTCGGCATCTCGGGCGGACCTCGCTTCGCCCCGAGCCTTGCCAAGGTCTCGGCCACGGCCTCCCCCGGTCTCGCCTGGGACGCCGCCGCGGGCCTTCGCTACACGTTCTGACCCGGTTCCGATCCTCGGGGTCCGGTCATCACACGCGCTCACTCCGCGGCGAAGACCCTCACCGTGCGCGCGGGTAGGTCGACCGAAAACGCGCCCGACTCGGGCAAAATCGTGGGCTCTGCGCCGAGCAGGTCGCGCAGGCCGAGCACCTTGGCCACCGGGAAGGTCGCCGTCACACGCGCGTCGGTCGGGTTCATCACGAACACCACGCGCGCCACGCCGAGACGGTCCTCGTGCACGGTCACGAAGCACGACGAGGGAGCCACCGGGTAGGTGGGGAAGCCTCCGGTGCGCACGCGCTCGGCCACCAGCGCGTCGGCTTGCGAAGCATCTTCCAAGGAGCACACGTCGAAACCTTCGATCACGTGCGGCGAGCTCATGGTGCGCATGGCGCCGTCGCGCTCGGGGACGCGCGGACCGATGGTGACCGAAACGCCGGATTTGCGTGCATCTTGCAGCTTATCGAAGAGCTCGGGCTTCACGCCCGCCACGCTCGCGCACACGATCCACGACGCGCCTTTGGTGGACTCTTCCAGGCTGTCGCCGCCCGCGTACGCGAACGGCACGCCGCGGGCGATGAGCGCGCGCTCGAACGTGTGCAAAAAAGCCTCGGCGGCCATGGTGGGTACTTCACCGGTGCCGAGCTCTTCTTCCAGGCACGACTCACGGAAGCCCACGCCGACCACGTTGAACAGCGTGGGCGTGACCGGCCCGAAAGCGTGCGTGGCGCGTGCAAGACGCCGGAGAGCGCGAGGCACCACGAGGCGTACCGGCACGCGACGACGGAGCTCGTGCAGCTTCACCGAGTCGAACAAGACGTTGATGCGCCGGTACTCGTCGGCGAAGCCACGCGGAATTCCGTGCGGATCGATGGGCGCGCCCACCCAACGATCGCGATCCACCGCCATGTAGAGGTTGTACCCGCGCAGGCCGTACGCCATCGCGGCGAGCAGCGTGTAGAGCGAGTCTTCTTCTTCGAGCGGAGCGAACACCGGGGGGTACCCCGCGCCCATCTCCGCCGCGAAGGGCGGACCACCGAAGCCCTCGGCGCGGGTGGTGAGCTCGGTCGTCCGGCGCAAGATGCCGAGGTGCGCGGCCGGCGTGGCCGGGTGGTAATAATCGAGCCCCACGAGGTCGACCACCTTGGCCAAACGTCCCGGGTTGAGCGCGGTCGCCGCTTCACCGGGCGGCAGGTTGTGCGAGGTCGGAATGGCGGAAAAACCGGCCTCCCGGCTCACCTCGGCGAAGCGAATCATCGCCCGCTGGAGCAGGTGCTCGTGAAACTCCATCCAGTCCATGTGGCGCACGAGATCGTCCGCGGTCTTCGCGTCGAAGCGCGTGGGCGGCATCACGCTCGCGAAGCTCGTGAGCTCGCCCGTCTCGCGCCAGGCCTCGCGGAGGTCGGTGAGATTCGTGTACTTATCACGCAAGAACTGCCGGAACAGGCGCGTGGCGTCGGGGTGGTAGTCCTGATCGTAGGGCCCGTCGCGGAAGTAGAGCGCGCCCTCGTTGTCGACCTGGATCATCACGATGGGCCCCTGCGGATACACGAGGTCCGCAAGCTCGCGCCCGACCGCGCCGATCCACTCGGCGGCTTGATCGTGGAAGGTGTCGCTCGCGTAGCTCGGCACCGGGAACGAGATCGGCACCATGGGCAAGATGACCGGATTGCCCTTGGGCGTACGTGCCTGACAGGCCGGGTCCCAGACCACGCGTTCGGGCACCCCGAAGTACGAGAGCTCCGCGTTGATGTGCGGACCGGGCCGGAGGATGACGAAGAGCCCGCGCTCGTGCGCCATCTTCACGAAGCGCCGCACGTCGTTACGGGCTTCGCGGGCGCCGAAATCGTAGTGCCCTTGCGAGATCTCGTGCACTCCCCAAGGCACGTAGATGTCCACGAGCTTCATGCCCATGGCGCGGAGCGCGTCGAGCGCGGGGCCCCAGTCCGCCGGGTCGTGGCGGAAGTAGTGCATCGAGCCCGACACGAGCGGGAGCACGGACGAAACGCCCTGGAGCGAAAGTCCGTCGGGATGCACCGAGACGGTGCGCGCGGGGGGACGTGTCTCGCGGAGCCTGCTCATCGCGACAGAGTTACCATCATCCTGCCATGCTGCGGCGAAAGGCGGAGTGTCGTCCCCTTCAAGATACGGGCTGGGAGAGCTCGTCGCCGACCACACGCTCGAGGATCGTGCGGAGCTTTTTCATGTCGTCGTCGGTGGAAGCCAAGCGGTCGAGCGCCTTGCCGACTTTGGCCACGGTGGGCGTGACGAACTTGAGGAACGACGGGTTCTTCTTCTGCCGGTCGATGAACACGAAGCGGCCCGCGTCCTTCAGCTTGCGCTGCACGGTGACGAGGTCGAACTCGGTCACGAGGCCTTTTTTGTCGGCCTCGTCGAGCCCCGCGGCCTCCGCGTACTCGGCGAGACGTGCCTCGACGAACTCGCGCGAGAAGCTCTGGTAGCTGTCGTTCAAGAGCGCCACGAGATCGTAGACGCGCGGTCCGAGCAGCGCGTCCTGGAAGTCGATCCACACGAGCCCATAAGGCTTGTCGGCCTTGGGCGAGCTCGAGCGGACCATCAGATTCCTGGACTGGTAGTCCCGATGGGTGAAGCCACGAGAGAGCTTGGCCACACGCTCGGCCAGGCGATCGGCGATGGCATCGAACTCGGCGCGATCTTCGGCCGAGAGAGATTTTCCACGGGCGTCGAGGCCCCACTCGCGAAAGTGGTCGATCTCCCAGCGGAGCAGCGTCACGTCGAACGAGCGCCCGCCCACCACGCAACCCGCGGGCAGCTCGCGCAGGCTCGCTTGAGCCTCGGCAAGATCACGCACCGCGCACGTGTAGAGCGCAGCTTTCTCGCTCGGCGCGCGCGAGAGGTAGTTGGCGAGGGTGTCTTCGCCCAAGTCTTCGAGCAGAAGCCAGCCTCGCGAGGTGTCCTCCGCGAACACGCTGGGGACGTCGACCCCACGCCCGGCGAGCAGGTCGCGCACCTCGAGGAAGGGCCAGCGGTCCGAAGCCGTTCCGTTTTGAATTTCCTCGGGTTTCGGCCCATCGGGCACGAACATCGCGACGACGCTCTTGCCTCCGTCTTGGGGCGTTACACGAAAGTATTTGCGCGTAGACGCGCCGCCGGTCATCGGCGAGATCTCGACGGGCTCTCCGGGCCAAATTTGCCCGCAAAGCCGCTCGAGTGGCGAGAAGTCGAGCTCCATGCCGACATGGTCGGCGAAAAGACACCTCCACGGCCACTCTTTTTCGTTCGAAGTCTTACGGCGCCTTCAGCTACCTCTGGGTTCGTGGCCCAAGAGCTCCCTTCCACGCTCGAGTTTCCCTTCGATTCGACCCTGGTGGTGGCCCGGCTCGAGCAACTCTGGAAGCTCGAGTCCGCGTTCGGCCTCGAACGGAGCGGCGCACGCACCTACCTCGAAGAGGTGGTGAGCGACCGCATGCAGTTCGTGCGGGGCCTCCAGGTCCTGCGAGACGAGCTCTCGTTCGCCGACGCACGCGCCCACAGCGACGTCGCCGCCTGCGAGGCCGATTTCAGCGTGCCCTCGGTGCTGCCCACGCTCGCCTTCACCACCTGCGGCGACCGCGTGCACCAGAACGAGGTCGAGCAATACAAGCAGATCGTGGGCTCGCGCTTCGCGACCATGAGCGAGCTCGGCCAGCTCAAGTGCGAGTCGTTCTTCCCCACCGGAGGCGGCACCGACGACGGCGCGACCCTCGCCCACGTGACCGCCGCGCACAAAGCCGACGAGCCCATCCGCGTGCGTCTTTACGGCGGAAATCCACGGAGCTTCACGCTCGCGGCCATCGACATCAAAGCGCACGTGGGCCGCCTCGACCAAGGCGACGACATCACCTTCGGCATCACCCAGGAGTCCGCGTGGCGCGAGCCTCGCGCGGCGTGCGGCGCCGTGGTGGGGGCGCTGCGCTCGTACGACGACGCGAACTTCGTGCATCGGCGCTTGCGTCGCGACATGGGCGACTCGAACTTCCGCTACCTGGTCGAGCGCGGCGTGAAGACCACCGAGGGCGTGGACATCACCTGCGCGGTCGCCGCGTGCCTGGTCGCCGTGCGCGGCATGATGGACACGGCGCGCGCCCTGGCCACCGAGCTCGACGAGCGAGGAGTGGGCCACCTCACCGCGAGCGTCACCGTGAACCGCGTGGGCCGCCCCGACACGGTGCTCTACGCGCGTCGCGCCACCGTGTTCCAAGGCGAGGTGCGCTCGCAGGGACTCGGTCTCGACGCGCGCGCCTACGGCGGCTCGTTCGTGGAGCGCAAAGGCGACCGCCGTCTGCGCATCACGCAAGAGGGCCACGACGCCTCGGCCTCCCCGGTCGAAGTCGAAAAGCTCTGATCCCACGACGGCGGCGGGCCGTTCCCTCACCCCCGTGAGGCGCGTCTCACTTGACCGGGGTCGGCCTGACACCGCTCGACGAGGGTGACGGGACGGGTGACGACGGCGACAGCCGCGGAGTCGAGCCTGACGGAGAGGGTGCGGGGACGCTTCCACTCGGCGACGGTCCCGCCTCGGGCTGCTGCAGCGGGCTCGGGGGCGAAGGCGGGGCGAGGAGCTTCTGGCTCGTCTTGCGGGCCTCCACCACCTCCGGGCTCGTGTCGCCGGCGGGATCGAGGCGAGCCGCGTCGTCGAGCAATTCCGCGCACCGAACGGCCTGACCCGCTCCGCATGCCTCGAACGCCCGACGACGCAGATCGTCGGCCATCTGCCGGGGTGAAGTGGCGGCATCGGGAGGAGCGTCTTTGGCGATCGGCACGACCTCCGGCTGCCCGGAGAACAAGCGTGCCCCCAACGCTACCGCAATGGCAATCGCGGCGAACGCGCTCGCGTAGACGGCCCATCGTTGGCGGAAGTGCTCACGAAGCCGGCTCACGCGCTTGCGAACGCGCGCCGGAGGCAGGTTCGACTCTTTGGCAATCGACTCCAAAGACTCGCCCTCGGCTTCTCGGAGCATCCATTCGAGCGTCTCTTCCGCGCTTTGGCCGTCGGGGAGCTCGACCTCCGCCCAACGCAGCAGGTCGGCCTCGTGGGGCGAACGAACGTCGGCGATGTCGGGAGGAGATTCGGTGAGGACCTCACGCTTCTTCCTCAGGTGATCGACGAGCCGATTGCGCGCGACCGCCGCGATCCAGCGACGCACGAGCACGGGATCCTCGTCCGCTTTGCCCGCGGCGACCGCCTCCACGAAGGCGGCTTGAACGATGTCTTCGGCGTCGATCTCCGGGACACGACGGCACAATGCACGAACAAGGACGGCGCGAAAGCGTTCGTCCTCGAGCGGAGGCCGTTCGGCGCCGACGGCATCGCTGCTCTTCGTGCTCACGGAGCTCATCCTACGCATAAGACGGGCAGGGTCTGCAGAGTGTGACCACGTCCGGTCGATCTTTTTTTTCTCGTCGCCGACGGTCACGATTCGTGGGCGCTCGACGATCTCCGCTCGAGCCACGAGGACGGCGTTCCACGGGAGGACGCTGCGTGTCGTGGCCGCATGCACGCGCTCGCCTTTCGGGGACGAGGCGCCGGAGGTCGTCCATGGTTTTCACGAAAAGGTCGATGTTCGTACTCGGAACGACACTGCTCCTCTCTGGTGCGAGCACGGTCGGCGCGAGAGCCGAGGTCCTGCTCTCCGCACCCGAAGACCGCCAACCGAACAAGCCGGTCTCCGCCGAAGCGTCTCACACGCTCCCCGCCGAGATCACCTTCTTGCACGGTCACGGAGAGCGCCCCGAAGACGGGTGCGCCGCGCTTCGCGAGGTGCTGAAGAGCGCCGGCTGGACGCATTGCCCGAGAGGCAACTTGCCCTTGGGGGCTGGCTTCACATGGGGAGGGGACACGAAATCGCTCGTCGATCGCCTGACGTTCGCGGAGGCGAGTCGAGCACCGAAGGAAGAAGAAGAAGCGGCATTGCCCCGACAACGCCTCCTCGTGGCCTTTTCGCAAGGAGGCTATGTCGCGCCCAGGATCGTCACGGCCAGGCCGGGCTGGTACTCGAGCATCCTGGTGATTGCCGCGACCGCCACCTATTCCAAAGCCGCGCTCGATAGCTTGGGCGTGCGACGCATCGGCTTCGCGGCCGGCCGCTGGGATTCGACCTACGAGACGATGAAGAAGAACGCGAGCGAGCTCGCGCGTGCCGGGTTCGAGGCTCGATTTTTCGATCTTGGTCCCGTAGGCCACACCTACTTCCCCAAGAATCCGGCAGAGCTCGTGCCCGTCGTAACCTGGCTCACCGGCACGCAGGCGGCTTCCGCAGCGCCCTCGACGCACGCCGAGCACGCGTCCAGGTGAGCTCGCTCGAACGGACACAGCACGGCGACGTGCGACGGCAGAACGTCACTCGCCCCGCAAGAGGCGACGACGTCTCTTCGACGCAACGGAAGCCCTCGCAGGAGCGATGTCACCCGTTCGTAGACCTCCCCTAAAAAGGGCTAGCCGGACCACCTCGCGCTGCTAGTTTCGATCGTCATGCAATCGACGCCGAGCAACGGGGGAGCTGGGAAAAACATGCGTATTCGGAGGATCGGAGGAGCCGCGCTCGCGACCGTGGTCGCCGGCTTCGTAGCCTGCAGCCCGGTCGATTCGGGGACGGAAGACGGCGGTACTTCGCCCGACGCCGCGACCACGAGCACCGCCTCCGGCACGAACACGGCTCCGACCGGCACGGTCGATTCGGGCGGCTCGCCCGACGCGGCATCGAGCGACGCGACCTCGGATGCGGTGAGTGACGCGACCTCCGACGCGACGCTCGACGCCGGAGCCGACGGCGACGCCGCGGACTCGGGCGTGGTCCCGGTGATGCCCGGCTCGGACGGCGTCTTGCGCGGGCTCGTGAGCGGCATGCGCACGCAAGAGTGGGTCGGCCGAATTCGCCTCCCCAACGCCACCTGCCCTGCGGGCTCCACCACCGTGACGTCGGGGCCGATCTCGTGCTGCGCATTCGGGGGCAACTTCGGCAGCGTCGTTCGTGTGCCGGTGGTCTTCGACCTGACCACCCGCTCGGGCACGCTCGCAGGCGCGCCCATCGGGCCCTTCGCGGCTCCGGTGGTCGAAGCCGACGGCACCATGCGCTTCCAAGCCGCGGCATTCCTCGAGGGACCCAAAGCCTGGAAAGCGGGCATCGAGATGGCGAGCGCGAACGCCGCGAACGCCGCGGACATCGCCGAGGCGACGCGCCTCTACGACACGCCGGCGCTCATGTCCGCCATCTCGGACTCGGTCAAGTACATGGTCGTGACGTGGAACCCGACCACCATGGCGTTCCGCATCCGCTTCGACCTCACGAACTTCCAAGCGACCGCGTCCGGCACGTGCGGCATCGCAGGCGGCCAAGAGACCTCGGCCCGGCTCCAGTTCAATTTGAACTGAAGGACCTCCTGAGCAAACGTTCAACCAGCGGCCTTCCGTCGGGAAAATCGCGGCCTTCGGGCCTTTCGGCGCACGATGAGCCCCGAGATTTCGGGGGTGTCGGCGAACGCGACCGGCCCCACATGCATCGAACCGCCTCGAACGTTCGTGGCGCCGCGCCGTGGAGACTTTCGTCCCCGCCCCGGCGTGCTAAGGAGCCCTCTGTGCAAGTCCCTTTCATCGACCTTTCGCGTCTCACCCAGAAGGTATCGTCCGATGTCCACGCGGCCTGGAAGGGCTGCCTCGACCGCTGCGAATTCGTCGGCGGACCGGGCGTGATTCGGGTCGAGCAGACCTTGTCCAAAATCCTCTCGGTGCCCCGCACGGTCTCGTGCGCGAACGGCACCGACGCGCTCATCGTGGGCCTGCAGGCTCTCGGCGTGAAGGCGGGCTCCAAGGTGGCCATCCCGAACCTCACCTTCTGGGCCACCTACGAGGCGGTCGCGGTGCTCGGCGCCACCCCCATCCTGATCGACATCGACCAGGACGACCTGCAAATGAGCTTCAGCGAGTTCGCGAAGGCCTACGAAGCGCACAAGTTCGACGCCGCGGCCCTCGTCCACCTCTACGGATGGGCTTCGTCCAAGCTCGCCGATTTCCGTGCATTCTGCACCGAGCGGGGCATCGGCCTCTTGGAAGACGGCGCGCAGTGCTTCGGCGTGGAAGTGAACGGCGAACCGGTGCTCTCCAAGGCCCAGGTGGGAACGCTCTCGTTTTACCCGGCCAAGGTCGTGGGCGGAGCCATGGACGGCGGCGCCATCACGCTGCAGACCGAAGCCCAGGAGAAGCTCGTGCGCTCCTTGTGCAACCATGGTCGCGCGGACCACTACGCCTACGCGCACGTGGGTTGGAACTCGCGCATGGGCGGCGTGCAGGCGGCCTTCTTGAGCGCCGTGCTCGACCTCGTCCCCGACATTCTCTCGTCGCGCCGCAAAGCCGCGGAGCACTACCGCAAGCGCCTCGCCGGCCACGCGAAGATTCGCACCTATGCGCCCCCCGCTGGCATCGTCGAGAACGGCTACCTGAACGTGCTCACGGTCCAGGGCCGCGCAGGCCAAGAAATCGTGGACGCGCTCAAGGCCAAGGGCATCGGCGCCGCGCGTACGTACCCCGAGACCATGGACGCGCAGCCCCCGGCCCAAGGCGTGGCCATCCCCTTCGGTGAGCTCACCCACTCGCGTGCATTCTGCAAGTCGGTGGTGAACCTGCCGCTCTTCTACGGCATCCGCGAAGAAGAGTGCGACGCCGCCGTCGACGCGCTGCTCTCCATCGTCGGCTGAGCCATCTCGGCGTCGCGCGTCCTCGAGACGCCACGAAAGAATGCCCCGCGAGCTTCGTGCTCGGCGGGGCTTTCTGTTTTGGTCGGCGCGAGAGACGTCGCGAGCCGGGCGAGCTCGGAACCTGAGCAACCCGGTGCGGACGGCCGAATTCTCTATACATTTCGACATTTTGCGAGACCAGGAAGGCGAGCTGACGGCGCTGGCCTCCTTGCCTAGCCTCTCTCCTTCCGAACGGAAGGAGCTCCAATCCATGTCGAACGAACAGATGCGCTGGCTCATGAAGGTCCTCCAGCCCGCGCGAACGCTGGCCTCGCTACCAGGAGGAGCAGGGCTTTCTCGAGATGCCCATGCGGCGCTGCTCGGGCTTCCGCCGGAGGCCTACGCCACCGAGCTCGACCGAATGAAAGCCGAGGCCAAGGAAGCGGCTTGCGAGCTCTTGGCCGACCCGGCCGTTGCGGCCATGGCGGATCGGCTCCCCCTACGCAAGGGCGCTACGGTCGTGGCGTTCGGAGACAGCCTGACGTCGGAGCCTCAATCTTGGGCGGTGATCCTGAGCGAGTTGTTGAGCGCGCGCCGTGCCGCCGACGAGATATCCGTCGTCGTCAGCGCCGTCGGGGGCGACACTTCGACGCACGCGTTGGTTCGGTTCGGCGAGGTCGTGGGGAGACAGCCCGATTGGATCCTGTTCCTCCTCGGGACGAACGACGCGCGGACGCAAGGTCCCCACCCGACCAAAACACTCGTCCACCCTGAAGAGACGGCGCGCAACCTCGCGGAGCTGCAAAAAAGGGTATCCCGAGAGACCACGGCGCGCGCCTCGTGGATCACTCCGCCCGCGGTGGACGAAGAGCAGGTCGCGCGCCACGGGGGGCTCGCCCGGTTCGGCGTGCGCTTCCGCAACCAGGACTTGGCGCGCGTCGCCGAGATTGTCCGCGGCGTCGACGAACGAGCCATCGACGCATTCGTGAAGCTCGGGGCGCCCCCCTCCGCCGAGCTCTTGCTCGGTGACGGATTGCATTTGTCGCTCGCTGGTCAGAAGCGATTGGCGCTCACGGTGCTCGAGGGTTGGGCCAACCTCCGATGAGGCACCTCGTCTTCGGCGCCACCGGGACCATCGGGGCTCGGGTCACCGAGCGGCTCATCGCCCGTGGCGAGCGACCCTCCGTTTTCGTGCGCAATGCGAGAAAGGCAAAAGCGCTCTTCGGCGACCAGGTCGACATCCGTGTGGGTGATCTCGAGAAGCCGGGATCGTCGCTGGTGGCCGCACTGACCGGTATCAACGAGGTCTTTCTCGTCACCGATGGTCCGGACCTCGATTTGCGAGATCGTGCGGTCGCGATCGCAGCGAAATCCGCTGGGGTCCGGCACGTGGTCAAGCTCTCCACGCTCGACGTGCACACGGGTGTGGGCACGGGCCCCTGGCACGCTCGCGGCGAAGTCGCCGTCCGCGAGAGTGGAGTGGCATTCACGTTCGTCCAGGCGGCTGGCTTCATGTCGAATGCCTTGGGTTGGGCGGACTCCATTCGCGAGCGCGGCGTGCTTCGGACCTCGACCGGACAGGGCAAAATCGCGTTCATCCACCCGGACGACATCGCCGACGTCGCCACCGCGGCCCTCCTGACGCACGACTTCGACGGGGAGGCCGTGATCGTCACCGGCCCGCGCGCGCTGAGCTACGGCGAGATGGCCTCGAGCATCGGCAGCGTGATTGGCAAGCGCGTCCGCTTCGAGGAGATCTCGGACCAGAAGGCGTATGCGAGCGTGATCCGTTGGGCGGGCAAAGGGCCGTATGCGGACGCCATCGTCGACATTTGGCGTGCCGTGCGCGAAGGACGCCTGGCCACCGTCTCGGAGGGCGTGCAGCAGGTGCTCGGGCGACCGCCCCTCTCCTTCGAGCAGTGGGCCGAGGAGAACACCGAAGCCTTTCAGTAGCGGCTCGAGTGGCCACCCTGAACCGAATTCAGGTAGACGGCCACCGTTCGGATGGCCTCGTCTCTCGCGCG
Source organism: Polyangiaceae bacterium (assembly GCA_965225775.1). Taxonomy (GTDB): domain Bacteria; phylum Myxococcota_A; class Polyangia; order Polyangiales; family Polyangiaceae; genus JAAFHV01. The sequence continues at coordinate 5,705,836 of OZ245328.1, forward strand.
CTCTCGCGCAACGGCCAATGGCTCGTGGGCCACACCGTGCACGAGCGCTTCGACCATCCGTGGGAGGACGAAGAGCATTCGCTCGGCCTCGTCACGGGTATAGCGATCTTGCTCGGCGGGTGAAATCACCTGCTCGAACGTGGCGCGCAGCGCGCCTTTGAACCCCTCTTGGCCCCTCGGCACGGCGAAGGAGACCACCTCGTGCAGCTCGGCGTCTTTCGCGTGGACGTCGGCCAGCCGTTCCACGAGCTCGGCCGTGAGGTCCTCGAGTGGAGCCGAGGTGCAGTCGGCCAGGGTCCGCTCGATCACGTTCCGCACGTCGTCGACGTGGCGGTCGTGCAGTGCCGTGAAGATCGCCTGCTTGTCGGGGAAGTACTGGTAGAGCGAGCCGATGCTGACGCCCGCTGCCTCGGCGACGCGGTTGGTGGTGATAGCTTCGGCGCCGTGACGGCTCAGCACGCGCGGCACCGCCTCGAGGACGGCCTCCACGGTCTGCCTGGCGCGCTCCTGTTTGGGTTCGCGTCGCGTGGGAGCTCGTTCGCTCATCTTCATGAGTGCCTCGCCACAGTCGGACGCTAGCACCGACCAGGCCTTCGAGCATGCACTCGAAGGAGTCGGCAAACGAACGAAAGCCCCGCGAGCTTCGTGCTCGGCGGGGCTTTCGGGGGTCGATTCTCGCGGCTTCGGGCTCAGCGGGCGGTCAGCTGGGTCTCGAGCTCGCGGTACTTGGTGGTGACACGGGCGAGGTGCGCGAGGGCCAGGGCCACCACGCCTACGTCGTCGAGCCAGCCCAGAACGGGCACGAAGGCTTCGGGGATGAGGTCGATGGGCGTCACCACGTAGGCGACAGCGAACACCACGAAAGCCTTACCGAAAAACGAAGCGTCCTTGTCCTTGAAGTAGTGGCGAACCGCGGAAAGTCGTCCGATCTTGGGCGTACGCGACAGGGTCATATGGCCTCCCGAACGCCGACTATCGTAAGACCCCTCACGACACGCGCAACGCGTCGGAAACTACGCGGCTCCCACTCGTGAAAACGCGGGAGGCTCGTCACTCGGCGACTTGGAACACCGTGCGACCGACGAGCTGACCGTCTTCGGTCTCCACGTCGACCGACCACGTGCCGACCAGCTTGGCGGGCAGGTTGTCCCCCGACAGGCGCGAGCGCAGGCGCACCGAACCCTCGGGTCCGTCGACGCGTGAGGTCTCTTCGTTGGCACGCACCACCTCGGCGCCGTCGTGACGCCACACGTGGCGCAGGCGATCGCCGCGTCCACCGGGCACGACCACGTCGGTCACGGCTTGCAGCTGCTGGATGACCGAAGGATGGAGGGTCTTCACTTCCATGGCGAGGCGACCGTCGGCGAGGGTCTGCGGTCCGACCGAAGCGCGCGACAGGTGCATGGGCACGGGCGGAATGGCGGTGCGCCCTTCGTAGACGAGCAGCACAGCGAGCCCGGCCGAGAGCCCGATGGCCAGCAAAACGCCCTTCTTTTTGTACGCCGAGAGGTCGAGGTGCATCGTCCAGAAGGCGAGCGTGGTGACCCCGGCGGCGATCATGAGTGAGTAGAGCGTGCGCGTGTTCGGGAAGAGCGCGGGCACGATGAGGTTCATGCAGCCGAAGAGCGCCACGCCGTGGAACACCGAAGCGAGCACCTTCCACTTGAGCAGCACGCGGTCGAAGACCACGTCCAACGTGGAGAGCAGCGCGCACGCCCCGAGCAGCGCGATGAACCAGCCGTTCTTGGACTCGAGCGTGCTCGACTTCCAATAGAACGGGAGCAGGAAGAAGAGCATGCCCTGGTAGAGGTTCTTCAGGGCGTAGGTCATCGCGTAGAAACGAAGTTTGGTCTTCGTCTCCGCGCCTTCGATCGAAGCTTGTGCCTTTCCGGAGCCGTGCAGCCGGAAGAAGAGCATGACGAGCAGCCACGCGCCGCTGGCCGAAACAGCTAGAAAACGCGCCTGATCGAAGCCCTTCTGCGCGAACAGGACGACGCCGGTTCCGAGCCCGAGCGCGTACACCGAGTGCAGCCACCAGAGCTTCTTCCCGTGGCGCGACATGAAGGCGCGCACCTTGTCTTTGAGGCCGAGCGGCACGGGCGAGACGTTGCGAAAGGCCTCACGTACCGCCGCTACGGCACCGCCGGCGTATGACGTCGAAGAAGAAGCCGCGGAACCTGCGGGGGGAGGCACGCTCTTCGGACGCGCGGAGGGCTGTACGGAAGACGTGGCGAGCGCCGGCATGGGCACGGTGGGCGCGCTCCCGAGGGGTAGCGTGCGCGTGCGACCGGGCTCGTTACCGGCGTTCGCGTGAACAGGAGCAGGAGCAGCGACGGGCGCGCTGGGGCTCGGCGTTTCGGCCGAGGCGAGCACGTCGGCGCCTTCGTCGGCTTCGGCCATGGCACGGGCGCCTTCGTCCTCGAACGACGGGCGACCTTCCGCGACCGTGGGCGGGGGCGGTGTGGGCTCGTTTCGTGAGGGAGGCGCAGGGACCACGTTCATTGGCTTAGCGCGTTTCGCTCGGGTGTCACAGGACCGCCCACCTCGGAGGAGCGACTCACGTGCACCATGCAAGCGATTCGCGCGGACCTCGGCTGTGCGAACGAGCGAGGACCCTAACGGCATTCCTCCGAGAGGGCGAAAAAGTTGGCCACTTTTCCGCCGGTCTCGGGACCTCCCAGGCGCGGAGGGGCGGAGATTGTTGGGGTTTGGCGAGACCGTGGCCCCGGACGGAGGAGCCCCTTCACCTCACCGGGAGCCGAGGTCGCCGAGGCCGCGCGAGCGTCTCAGTCGAGGTCACGTTCCCGAGGACACCCGAGCCACCTCGAAGGCTTCGAGGTGAAGGAGGAGCTCGTCGAGCCCGCTGTCTTGCACGGCGCGGGCGATGCTCTCGGCGTTCGTCACGTCGAGCGCGACCATTCTCGTGCGCTCCGAGAGGCACGAGGCGCGTACGTATGCTCGCGCTCAGGCCTTCGGTCACATCGGTCTTCGCACGTGGAGGCCAGCGATGCTGCGCGGGGATCTTCGATAGGCGTGGAGTCGTGCGAGTCGCCGAGTTGGCGCTACGAGTCACCACCTTGGCGCTCCCCATCAACGGATTTCGCGGGAGTGCCTCGGCGCGCGCACTAGATAAGCGGTCACGAACTTCGATCGAGCCCGCTGATTTGGCCTGACCTGTCGTTGGAGGACCGTGACCTCCCCCATGGGCAGAGCCCGCTGGGGCTCCTTGTTCGGGTCCGAACCCGAAACGGCCATGTCACGTGGTCGAGAATCTCAACCCCTCCTTTTGGTTTTAGAGCCCCGTGACATCCACCGAATCCGAGCACGCGTGTCCAATGCATCGACCGGGAACAGCTCCGTTCACGGGCGAAGAGATCTTGCCGCCAGGGCCCGTGGGCGCACCGAAGGCGCTGCTTGCCGCCTGGTCCGCCGATCCGTACGGCTTCCTCTTTCGCTGTCGCGACGCGCACGGCGACTGCTTCACGGTGGACCTCGGTCCCTTCGGCAAGCGCGTGGTGTTCTCGGCGCCGCATCATCTCAAGGCGCTCTTCACCGCGCCCGACGGCGCGCTCCTGGGCGCTCGTGGCAACGAGGTGCTGGCGCCGATCGTGGGTAAGAGCTCGGCGTTCGTCCTCGACGGACCTTCGCACCTGGCGTGTCGCAGGCTCATGCTGCCGGCCTTCACCGGAGCGGCGCTCGAGGCCTCGGGTGGCGCGCTCCTCGAGGCGGTGGATGCCTCACTCGAAGAAGCGGGGTCCGCTCCGCAGGTGATCACCATGGTGGAGTACGCGTCGCGCGTCCTCTTGCGCGCGACGGTGCGTCTGCTCTTTCCCCACGGCGACGCAGGCCTGGTCGAGGGCGTCACGGCAGCACTGGGCGATATCGGTGCCATGCTTCGCACCGACACCGGCTCGATAGGCGCGGGTATGGGTGGACTTCGCGCCGGCAAGGCACGCCTCGACCAGACGCTCGCCCCATTCCTCGAGGGTCGCCGCGCGACGCTGAAGGCCGCCGCGCGCTCACCTTCCGACGCGCCGCACATGGGCAACTTCGTGGATCGCTGCCTCCAGGCCGGCCTCGGCGACGACGCGATTCGCGATCAGATCGTGACCCTGCTCGCGGCCCAGGATGCCAGTGCGACCACGGTGGCCTGGGGCGCGCACTTCCTGTTTCGCTATCCGGAGATGCACGCGGCGCTGGTGGCTGCCGCCACCGAGGTCGACCTGAGCGCGCCCGGTGCGGAGATTCCCGGGCTCTCGCACTTTTTCATGGAGGTGCTCCGGCTGCGCCCGCCGGCCCCCATGGCGTCGCGCGGGGTGGGGCGACCGATCACCATTGGCGAGTATCGACTGCTCCCGGGCTCGTACGCCATCGGCGCGATCCTGCTGGCACATCACCGGACCGAGACGTTTCCCCATCCGGAGCGCTTCGAGCCGGCCCGTTTCCGAGAACGCAAGTATTCGCAATATGAGTACTTGCCATTCGGCGGCGGCGTGCATCGGTGCGTCGGATTCCAATTCAGCCCCTACGAGCTGCAATTGGTGCTCGGACGCCTGCTGCAGCGATGTCACCTGTCGCCTGCCTACGCGTCCGACGTCGGCGATCCCCGGGCTTCCTGGCGCGTCGCCACCACCAGCCCTTCCACCGGCATTCCCACCAAGATGACCGTCCGAAGCGAGAGAGCGTGATGTCCGAGAGCAACTCCGAAGCAGATATCGAGGCCCGCGTGGTGTCCATCGTTCGCCAGACCTCCGCGGTGGCCGCCGCCGAGATCACCGGCGACACCGACCTGGTCCTCGACCTGGCCTTCGACTCGCTCCGCATGGCCGAGCTCACGACCGGGCTGGAGGATGCCTTCGACCGCACCTTCGATTTACCCGAGTGGGTGCACGAATCGGGCGGCCGGCACAGTCTCACCGTGGGCTCGCTGGTCTCGTTCACGGTACGCACGCTCCGTACGAGCGCGCCATGACCTACGCCCACTCGCCGCTCTACGCGGCCATCACGTCCGCGCGCGACCCCGACGCCGTGCTCTTCACCTTCGTGCAGACACGAGCCGACGGCTCGCACGAGACGCCGGTGCGTCTGGCGGAGGTACTGCTCGACGTCGAGAGAGCAGCATGCGCCCTCAAGCGGAGCCTCGACGTACGACCGGGCGAGCCGGTGCTGCTCCTCGTGGCCGAGCCACGAAGCTTCCTCGTCGCATTTCTCGCAGTCCAGGAGGCGGGAGGCATTCCGGTACCGCTCCCGAGCCTCGCCGAGACCGCCTCGCCCTCGGCGCTGCAGCAGCGGGTCGCAGGCGTGGTGGCGGATTGCCGCGCGCGGGTGGCCATCGCTGAAGACGCGCCGCGGGTGCGTGCATCGCTGGGTGCGGATCTCGTGCGCGAGCTCGTGACCCTGGAGGAGTTGCTGGTGGGGAGCGCTGCGCCGCTGAACGTCGCCGTCTCGCTTTCCGATGCGGCATTCGTTCAATACACCTCCGGGAGCACCGGCAGCCCCAAGGGCGTGGTGATCACCCATGCGCAGCTCCTCGCCAACTGTGCCGCCATCTCGGCGGTGCTCCGGCCGGACGACCGCGTGGTGAGCTGGCTGCCGCTCCATCACGACATGGGCCTCATCGGAGGACTGCTCTCCACGCTGGTGGGCGGTCGCGCGTTGTTCATCCTGACGCCGGCGGACTTCGTGCTGAACCCGCTCGGGTGGCTGCGGGTGGTCGCGGCGACGCGCGCGACGGTCACCGTGGCGCCGCCCATGGCGTATGCATTGTGCACGCGTCGTGCGCGCCGCTTCTCCGGCGATCTCTCGAGCCTCCGGGTGGCCCTGGTGGGCTCGGAGCCGGTCGACGCGACCTTGCTCGGGGGCTTCCTCGACGCCTACGCGGAGCATGGGGTGCGGGCCGAAGTCTTCCTGCCGGTCTACGGTCTCGCCGAGGCCACGCTCATGGTCACCGCGCCGCCGCCCGGCGAACGCTTCCGCGTGGACGTGGTCTCGCGCCGAGCCCTGGTGGAGGAGCGAGCCGCGCGAGCTTGGGCGCCCGGTACCGAGGGCGACGAGCCTGCCACGTTCGTGTCCAACGGTGCGCCAATCCTCGGGCACAACACGACCATCGTCGACCCGGCGACCGGCGCTCCGCTGGCCGAGCGCCTCGTGGGCGAGATCGTGGTCGACGGCCCGTGCGTAGCCGCGCGCTATTTCACCGAGGCCATCGCCGCGCCGTTGCGTACCGGCGACCTCGGCTACCTAGCCGATGGGCACCTCTACGTGGCGGGCCGGCTCAAGGACGTCGTCATCGTGGCCGGCCGCAACTACGCCGCTTCCGACCTCGAAGCCAGTCTCGTGCAAAGCACACGGGTCCGCGAGGGCCGGGTCGCCGCCTTCCCGTTGCGCCGTCATGCGGGCCACGAAGGTGTCGGTATCGCCGCCGAGGTGGTCACGCCCGCCGACGCCGGGGAGCTCGAGCTGGAGGCTCGCGCGATCGCGCGGGCCATGCTGGCCGCCACCGGCGTCACCCCCAGCGTCGTCGCCTTCCTCCCGCCCCGCAAGCTGCCGCGCACCACCAGCGGCAAGGTGCAGCGGCAGGCGGTGCGCCAAGCCTTCGAGAACGGCTCGCTCGAAGCCGGCTGCACGCGCCTGTTCCGCTTCGACTGAAGAAGCAAAAGAGGCCCCGGAGCGTGACCTCCAGGGCTCGGTGTCTTTTCGTTGGAGGGGACGAAGCGCAGCTTCACGTCGGCGGGTTGAAGTCGCGACTGAGCCCGAAGCTTTCTCAAGGCATCGCGCCACGGGGGTACGGTTGGCGGATCAACGGGGCCTGCTCCCCGACAGAGGGCTCTCGAATCCCACTCCGGAGTCGAACAAGCCCCAAGGAAGAGGACGAACGTGGTCTCCCGGAGCGGAAGTCCGTCCTGTTGGCCCGTACATAGGTCGTCAAGCAGGGGCTCGCCCCTGCCTGGGGTCAGCCGAGATTCACGCCACTTCACCGAGTGCCAGCGGCCGCCAACGCGACGGCGTCGGCGCCGGCCGGGAACCTCAGCCTCCCGGTCGTGTCGTTCGCCGCGAGCCACACGGCCTCGGCGACGTCGGATTCCCGGGTCGTCGCGGCGGGCTGACCGAAGGCTGCAAAAACGCTCTCCGCGAAGGGCGCGTACGGAGCGGGCAGAAGGCCTTCCATTCGAGGCATACCGTTGCTGGTGAAGCTCGTGGTCGGGCCGTAGCCGGGCTGGACGATCTTCACCTTCACGTCGAAGGCTTCGAGCTCGAACGCGAGGGACGCCGTAAATCCCTCGATCGCCGTCTTGCTCGCGGTGTAGGCGGCCACGAGCGGCATGGGGGCGAGCGTCGCGCTCGAGGTCACGTTCACGATGACACCCGAGCGGCGAGCACGAAACTGGGGCAATACCGCTTGGGCCATCGCCATCATCCCGAACGTGTTCGTCTCGAAGACCTCTCGCACGGTCGCCATCGGCGTGGCCTCGAACGCGCTCAAGAGACCGATTCCTGCATTGTTCACGAGCACGTCGATGGGTCCACTCGCCTGCACCGCGTGGGCGATGCTCTCGGCGTTCGTCACGTCGAGCGCGACCACGCGCATGCGCTCCGAGCGAGGCAAGAGTCCCTCGCGTGGCGTACGCATGGTGGCGAGCACGTTCCACCCACGCTCGTGAAAGTGACGTGCAGTCGCGAGGCCGTATCCGGAAGAGCAACCCGTGACGAGTACCGTTTTCATGTTCGACTCCTTCGCCACGGCGTGTGGCGGTGACGCTTCGAACCTAGGCTTCCCGACTCGGACGCTCTACCAGTCGGAGTCCGGATTTCCTCTGCTAGAGTCCGGACATGGGCGATCCGCTGTCCGAGGTCATTGCGCTCCTTCAGCCGCGGGCGGTCTTCTCGAAACGCATCAGCGGCGCGGGCCGCTGGGGCGTTCGCTACGCGAAGTTCGGTCAACCGAGCTTCTGCGCGGTGTTGGAAGGCAGCTGTCGTCTCGCGGTGGACGGAGCGCGCGCAATCACGCTCGCGGCTTCCGACTTCGTCCTCCTACCTGCGACTCCGGGCTTCACGATGTCCGGCTTCGAACCGGTCTCGCCTCTCGACGTGGATCCGAGCGCGACGTCCTCTTCGGCGGGAGAGGTACGTCACGGGACGCGCGGAGGCCCTCCGGACGTTCGCATTTTGGGGGGCTATTTCGTCTTCGATTCACCGGATGCCGCCCTCTTGGTCTCGCTCCTTCCAGCGGTCATCCACGTGCGAGGCGTAGAGCGACTCTCGGCCCTCGTTCGGCTCGTCGGAGAGGAGTCGCGGGAGCAGCGCTCGGGCCGTGAGCTCGTGCTCACACGGCTCGTCGAAGTGCTCCTGATCGAGGCGTTGCGCTCGTCTTCGGACGACGTCTCGCCCCCGGGGTTGTTGCGAGGGCTCGCCGATCCTCAGCTTGCTCGAGCGATCCGGCAGATGCACGCGAAGGTCTCGCGCGCGTGGACCATGTCCGAGCTCGCCAAAGTGTCCGGGCTCTCGCGATCGACGTTCTTCGAGCGCTTCTCGCGCACGCTCGGACTGCCACCGATGGAGTACCTGATGGCGTGGCGGATGGCCGTCGCGAGGCAATTGCTTCGGGCGCAAGGCTTGGGCATCGCCGAGGTCGCCGAGCGTGTCGGCTACTCATCCGCCACCACGTTCAGCACCGCCTTCAGCCGCCATGTCGGAGAGTCGCCTGGTCGATACGCCCGGGCGGGGTAGCTTCTCCACTCGGCCCTCCACACGACCCTTCACCGACCGCTTTCGGCCGTTCGCGCTCGACCCGCTGGCGCACGCGGCTCGGCCGCGACTAACTCGACTCGTGAGGAACCTCGTCACGCGATTTCTGCTCGCGCTCGCAGGAACCGCGACCGTCTGGGTCTGGCACGCACGAATCGCACCGCACGGGACCGCTGTCGTCGACCGCGCGTTCGGAGCCGGCCTGCACGAGACCACCGCGTACGAGGTCTCGTACGCCGTGCCCGGTCTCTCGTTGGCGATCCCATGGTTCGTGTGGCTCCTGTATTCGTCCGGCGTCCGAAACGGCACGTGGCGACGAGGGCTGCTCGGGACGTCTATCGTGACCGTGCCTTCCGTTTTCGCCATGCTCGACCCCGTCTGGCCGCAGGTCTCGACTCCTGCCGATCGAATGACTCCGGTGTTGCTCGGCGGCATGGCTGCCTGGGGTATCTCGACCGGGCTTGCCTTCGTGCTGGTCGTGCTCCCCGTTCGAGCAGAGAGCCCTCACGGCAACGCCGCGGTCCCGGGTCGCATCCGGGACGCGACAAGGGTCCTCTACTTCGCGTGCTTGGCGGCATTGGGAGGCTTGCTGCTCTTTGGCATCCCTTTCGGACGAACGTGACCGGGCGTCGTCGACGATGGCGTCGGGCATCGCGAAAGAATGGGGACAGTCCTCCGCCCTCAGGCTCCCTCGCCCTCTCTCTCTCGCAGGAGCATGCGGGCTTCGTCCAGACTGCGGAAGGACCCTTCGTGGGAGGCGAGCTCGAGGCGGAGGCCGAGGGTCTCCAAGAAGGCGACGACTCGGGCGCGCGCCCTCGTGAAGTCCGCGGTCGGGCCGAGTGTTGCGGCAGCCTTTTTCCACGTCTTGCGGCGGCCCGGGCTCTCGCCCCACGCCGGTCGAAAGAGCAGCTCACCGAGCTCCGCGAGCGGTGTGCCGCGACTCGAAAACGCGACGTCCAGCGCGGCGCGGGTGGCACGTTCGTCGAGTGGGGCGTCGAACAAGACGTCCAGATCGTGGAGGTCCTTCGGCCGCCAGCGTCCGCGCCCCCACTCGACGAGTCCGTGTATCTTCCACGCGACCATCGTCTCGCGGGACACGGCGCGCAGTGGTCCCGCGCCATGGAACACGATGCTGTCGAAGGGCGTCACGATCGGATCGCCCCAGCCGAAGTCGATCTGGAGCTCGTCGCGAACGCCGGCGCAGGTCGCCTCGACGTAGACCCGCACCCCCGGGAACGCGGTCTCCTCCCAGATGGGAACGCTGCGCGCCTCGAAGAAGCGCACCTGGTCGTCTGCTGAAGGGCGCGCGAGCACGCTCTCCACTTCGGCCACCACGGTGCTCGGATCCCACGTGGGTCGTGTCACCACGTAGTCGAGGTCCACCGGGTCGCGTCCGCGTGCGTGATGCGACCGCGTGACCACGCTGCCACGCAGGGCCCACGCCTCGGGGAATGGACCTCGCGAGAGGAACGCGAGCAGCAGCGCGGTCGAGGGCGGGACCTTTCGTGCCGGCGGAAACGCGCGCTCGTTCATGGGGTCATCCAGCCTGCGTCGACGGCGAGATCGGAGTCGACCACGGTGTACTCGCGGAGGCGGTTTTTCAGGGCAAATCCGAGGCCCGTGAGCTCGTCGAGCAGCGCGGTGAAGCGCGCTTCGGCCTCGTCGCGACCCATGTGGTATGAGCGCAGCGTGACGAAGCGCTCTTCGGAGCCGTCCACGCGCACCACGTTCGCGTTGCGCGAGAGATGAGCCTCGTGCCGCTTGGCTACCTCGGCGACGCCGTCGAGCGCGACTCCTGCGGGCAGCACGACCTTCACGTGGTGCTCGAAGTAGTTCTGCGGCGGCAGGTTCGCCGCTTCTTCGCGCGTTCGGGGCACGTCGGCGTTCCGAGCGTGCGCCTCGAGCTTCACGCGCGTGACACGAAAGCCGGCGCGCACGAGGGCACGGGCGATCGTGTTCACCTCGTCTTGGACCTCGCGGAGGGTGCCGCGGTGGTAGCTCGCCGTCATGGGCTGCACCGAGTCGACGCCACGAGGGAGCACGATGCGCACACATTTGACGCCGAGCGTGTCACACGAGGCGGCGAAGCGAGCCATCTCTTCGGGAGGTCCCGGAGCGACGGTGACGTGCGCCTCGAACGAGCCCCCGAACGCTCGACCGAGCACGTGATCGGCGAGATCGAGGTACGGCTTCTCCCGCATGTTCACGAGGAACTTGGAGCTCTCGAGCTCCGCGAGGGTGCGCACGTAACCTTCGGGCACGAACACGCGATCCCACCCGTAGCCACGTTCACCACGCGGCTCGGGAGCGATGGTGCCCGCGCTCTCACCCTCGAACGTCACGAGGTCGCGTGGTCGTGGCCCGGTGGCGAGTGCGACGACGATGCGCGTATCGGCCACGAGCCCGGCATATCGAGCGGCGAACTCGTCCTCACCTAGCGTCTCGAGCAAACGTTTCGCGGCGCCTCCGCGTATCCCGTGACGGAGGTCGTGCTCGTCCGTGGCCACGGCGAGCTCGGTGTTCTCGACGAACACGGGGACGCCGAGCGTCTCGAAAGCCGCTTTGGCGCGCGCGCGAGCCGTGTCCTCGAGCGAGAGGCCGCGCGGTGAAGGGAGCCCCTCACGAGACCAGTGCACGTCGATGCTCGAGAGCAGGCGCTTGGCCTCTTCGTGCTTCCTGCCGTTGGGGGTAACGAACGTGAGCGATTTCATGGGTCGATCGAAGAGACACGCGACGGCGAGGGTGAGAGCGTAGGCTCGATGGGAGACTCGAAGACCGAGGCCGTCCCGAGTCTGCCTTCGGGGTCTTCGGAGAGCGCCTCGCGCAGCCACGCGAGGCTCCCTGGCCACGTGCAGAATACATGGTCTCCGCCGGTATGGTCCGCGAGCAGCGCGCCGTCGACTTTCGTCGCGCGCACGACCTTGGCTATGCTCCGGCAGAGCTCACGCGTCTCTTCGCGGTAGACGAGTCCCTCGGCGACATCGGCGCCGTGATGGCCTCGTGGCCCGAGCCTTCGGTCGGCCTCGGCGATGGCGAGCGCGGCTCCCGAGTGCACGAGGTACGGAACGACGAGGCCCACTTGGCCGCATCGCTGCGCGAGCACGGGGCGAGAGACGCACGCGCCGTCCGCGAGGAAGAGGTCGAACGGGACGAATGGCTCATGAGAGAGCGCGTACCGCGTGCCGTGCGCGATGGCCAGCCACTCCCCCGCGATGCGCTCGCCCCCTCCGAGCAGCTCCACAAACCTCGTCTCGTTCTCACGGACCCAACGCGCGAAGAGCCTTCGCCCGAGGTTTCGTGAGGCCTCGGCGCGACGCCCGTCTCGACCATACGCGACCACGAAACTGCCTTCAGCCGCACGTGCACGCGCGACGACCATCGAGGTGCCGTCGAGCTTCTCTTCGACGGTCACCAAGAGGCCCTCTCGCGCCACTTCGGTGTACGCGCGCGCGCGTGCCTCGGGCACGTGGGTGTCCGAGGGACCGGTGCGAGAGCCGGGCAGGTGCGGGATTTTCGGATAGAGCGCGGGCATGGTGCCGGAGATAAGGACCGCGTCGTCCACTGGGTGTAGCACCACACGAATGGCGGAGAGAGACTCGCCGCCCTCAAACCACGCGTGGCACGTCAATCCTCGGATATCCTCATTCCGGAGCCGCTCTTCGACGAACGAGCCACTGTCGCGGCAAGCGCCTACGGGGACCGCAGCGGACAGGCCCGCGTCAAGCTGTTCGACCTGACGTCGGCGCTGTCGACCACCTCGAAGGAACCTTCGGAGTCTCCCGCTTCGTCGGACGAAGCCTCGCCGTGGTGGAGCCGTTCGGGGCGGGCGTCGTCCTCTTCGGGACCGAAGGAAGCGACTTCGGCGTTCGTCAGAAAGCCGTCGACTGCGACCCATCTTCCCCAGCCAACCTTACGTCTCCACTCTCGATGTCCGCGACGACGCGCTGCTCGCCTATGCCGGACGCGAACTGGCCACCTGCGACTGGTCCGGCGAGGTCCATTCCCGCCGTCCGCTCGACGCCTCTCTCGGAGCCCCCACGGTCCTCTGGGGGCGAGCGCGACGGTGATTCCCTGGTGTGCGAGGTAGGCGAGAGCGTGGCGTGGATTCCTCTGGGATAATAGAGAGAGCATCGCACGGGAGTGCAGGTCGGCGCGTACACGGAGGGCACGCTCGACATCGCCCGCAAGCAGCGTAAGCCCGTGCAAGGGGAGTTGATGTTGGCCTAGAGCGCCAATCCGCTTCATTCGGTCGGCGACTCCTTCGGCTAGGGCCGCCCCAATAGACTCGTCGGGGAGCTTCCCCACATAAGACTCGCATGCAGGGAGATCCATGAGTCCACCCCCATCATCACGGTTGCCACATGACGATGCAACGGCGCTCTTGGCTCTTGGGGACTACCACGATATGCGAGAACCTTCGTCGACGAGCGGTTCGCAACGTGAACCCTCGGCCAGGCTCGCTACGCCGAACGGATGTGCTCGGTCTGGTCCTTGGGTGGGACGAAGCGCAGATACACGTCGGCTGGTTGAAGTCGCGTCTGAGCTCGAAGCAGTCCTAGGGCGTCGCTCCACGAGTGTACGGTTGGCAGATCAGCGGAGTCTGCTCCCTGCCAGATCACGAATCCCACGCCGGAATCGAACAAGCCCCACAGGAAGCGGACGAACGTGGTCTCCTCGATCGGAAACCCGCCCTGCTGGGCCGTACACAGGTCGTCAAGGAGGGGCTCGCCCCTGCCCTGGAGGTCGGTAACCAGCCGACATTCGCGCCACTCCGCGAAGTAGTCGGCCGCAACCTTCCGAAGCAGATCGTCGTTCGTGGCGATTCGCGTCAGCATGATTGCCCCATGACTCGGGGCGCACACCTCGCACTCGATGAGAATGAACTGGGACATCTTGGGGACCTCCACGCTCGGTGCGATGACCTCGCTTCACGGAGCGACGCTCACGCGAGCTCCTCAATCCAGTCCTCCAGAATTTCGATGGACTCGCCGTCCGCCCGTTCGATCAAATACACTATCGCCCCGACTTTCGCGTGAAGCTCCTTCCCGTCCTCCTCATTCACTATCGTGCGCATCCCGACGATTTCAGCCACAGCACTTCTCCAGCCGACGTTGGGAGCCGACTCCGCCACTCTCACCGAATCTCCCCAGCCTAAAGATCTCATCGTAGAGCCTACTCTTTACGGGCGCCATGAACCTTCAAAGGCGGTCGGACGTCCTACCTCATTCGCTCAAAGCGTTGCAGCGCTCGCGGCGTGGGCGCACTTCACGCCGAACCACGCGCGCCCAGAGGCGATGCCCGCTGCTGGATTCACATCGTATCTCGCGACGCAATCGGCCTGCGTGAAGGTGCCCAGGTCGGGGCGCTCGAAAGTAACGGTGATGCCGGTTTGGGGTGCGTTCTCCGGGCGGAAGATGCCGGAGATGCGCACGGAACCTGCATTTGCACGAGTAGCTTCGGCGCGCAGACGGTACGAGCCGTCCGCCCCGGGGATGACCGAGCAGCTCACGTCGACACGGTCGCCCGCTTCGTTGTCGCCATTTCTGACCGGACGATGCGCGCCACCTCCTACACCGTACGCTCCAATGGCGACCCACGATTGGTCCGCGACCGCGCAAGCGGCGGGACCATTCACTCCCGGGGAGATACGCGATGCCACGATGACCTGCGCGATAGGGGGGAGACCTGCGTCGGTGGCCGACGAGGCACAGTTCTCGAAACGGAGGGTCGCCTCCGTCTCGCACGTTCGCTCTCGACCCGCCGCATCGGCGGCATCTACGCTCGACGCATCCTCACTCGATGCGTCGGCATCGTCTGCGGTGGATGAATCGCGCGCAATGGTAGCCGCGTCGTTCGTGGGAGAGGCACCTCCGTCGCTCGTGCCACTGTCCGGCACATCGGCGGCCGTGCCGCATGCCACGATGACGAGAAGCGGAAGGGCGAGCGCGAGGATGGGAAGCGCGCGAGTTGTCATTCCCCAGATGTACGAGGGCAAGGGACGGATTTCACGAGGAATCGCCCTCGGGTCGTCGGCGTGGTGCGGATAGCCTCCGCGGAAGCCTGTCTTGAGGACGGTCGAACCGCTCCAACAATCAGATTGCGGAGTACCGCTTTGCGAGCTGCTGACGGTGGAAGGCGTCCGTCACGAAATCGACGAAGGCCCGGGTCTTTGCGGGAAGGAGCCTCTTGCTCGTAAAGCGGAGCGAGATGATCCCGATGTCCACGTACCAATCGGGCAATACCCGTTTGAGAGCACCACTCTTGAGATGGGGCGCCATATCCGCGAAGAGCAGCATGGCCACCCCCATCCCCGTGAGCGCCGCTACGCAGCTCGCCTCAGGGTCGTCGGTGTACACGCGCGAGCGGGGCAAAATCGACACTTCGTTACCCTTCCGATCACGCAGGTTCCACGCCCTCACCCTGCCGCTCTGGGGCGACCTCATGGCGATCAGGTCGAACGCCGCCAGGTCGTGAGGTGTATCCGGTGACTTGCGCCCCTCGAGGTAGGCGGGAGAAGCAACCGCTACCAGATGAGCTGGCGCCAGATCGCGCGCCACTACGCCAGGCTTCAAATCGAAGCCACCGCCAATCGCCGCGTCGTATCCCTCGCCGATCAGATCCACGGCTCGTTGCTCGAAGTGGAGGTCCAACGACACCGCCGGGTACCGGGCCAAAAAGGACGGCATGAGCGGCAAGACCTCCGAGATTCCGAACCGCTGCGCGATGCTCAGCTTGAGTATGCCAGCGGGCTGGTCCGCTTTGGCCGTCACTTCCGCGATCGCACCTTGGATGCTGTCCAGGCCCGCCCCCACCGACGAGAGGAATCGTTCGCCGGCCTCGGTCAGCCTCAAACCGCGGGTGCTGCGCTGGAAGAGACGCACTCCGAGGTTGCGCTCGAGCTGAGCGACATTCCGGCTGATGGCGGCGGGGGTCAACCCGAGCCTTCGCGCGGCAGCCGAAAAACTCGCCTCTTCAGCGCTCCGAACGAACGACTCGAGGTTCGACAGAGTTTCCATGGTCGGGCCTAGCCTTCAACGATCACTTGAAACAGCTACTATCAGGGACGGACTGCTGATCGCAAGCGCGCACGTCTACGCTTCTCCACGTGCACGGCGCCAAGAACGTCGTGGAGCCTCCGATGCAACGTCCGAACGGCTCCATGGGACGGGCGCCGGCCCAGCCCGACGCCGCAGCAACCACTCACCCCGAGCTTCCAAAATGGCATCTAGCAGCCCCCTCATTGGCATCGTCATTGGCTCGACTCGCAAGGGACGATTCGGCGACAAGCCCGCGCACTGGATACATGACATCGCAGCAAAGCGGAAGGACATTGCGGTCCAACTCATCGACCTCCGCGACCATCCGATGCCCTTCTTCGACGAAACGGCATCCCCCTCATGGGCACCGGTCACGAATGCGGCGGCGCAGCACTGGGCCCGGACGCTCGCACCGCTGGACGGCCTCCTGGTCGTCACACCCGAGTACAACCATGGCCCCAGCGCAGTCCTCAAGAATGCGCTCGACTACGCACACAAGGAATACATACGGAAGCCTATCGCGTTCGTCGGCTACGGTGGCGTAGGCGCAGCCAGAGCCGTGGAGCAATTGCGGCTCGTTGCGACAGAGCTACAGATGGCGCCCGTGCGCAACGCCGTACACATCGGAATGGCCGAATTTCTCGGCATTTGGCAGCAAGGCAAGGCTTTCGACGACTTCCCGCACCTCGGGCAAGCAGCCACCGCGATGCTCGACGACCTCGCCTGGTGGGCCAACGCGCTCAAGGTCGCACGTGCGGCCCCGTGAAGCGACCGGAAGACGGGCAGACGGACTCGTTTCATCCCGAGTCAACGGAACCAAAGCACTCTACGTCACCATGAAGGAGCAACTATGAGTTTCGGCATTCTTGGATCGGGTGGTCTCGGGTCAGGTGTGGCGCGTGCGCTCGCTCGAAAGGGCCTTTCGGCGATCATCTCCAACAGCCGTGGGCCAGCGTCCTTAGCACCGCTAGTCAAGGAGCTTGGCCCCACCATCAAAGCAGGTACCGCGGCGGAGGCTGCGAGCGCGGACATCGTCCTGGTCGCGGTTCGCTGGGTCGATCTGAAGAAGGCTCTAGCCGGCCTGCCAGCCTGGGGCGGCCGCATCGTCATCGATGGTACCAACCCGGTGGAATTCCTCGACCCCAACTCCCCCGAAGCAAACGACCCGACCAACCCGCTCGCCGCCTATGGCATCAAGGCGATCGACCTTGGTGGCAAGCACTCGAGCGAAGTCTTCCGTGATTTCGTTCCCGGCGCCCGAGTGGTCAAGGCGTTCAATCATCTCGACGTCGCGGTTCTGCCGGAGCCCGAAGTGTCGGGTGGCCAGCGCGTCCAGTTCTATTCCGGCGACGACAACGCCGCGAAAGGCGAAGTCCGAAAGCTCCTCGAAGCGATCGGATACTTCCCGGTAGATCTCGGGTCACTCGACGTGGGCGGTCGGCTGGCGTCCGTACCATTCGGCACGCTCGGTGCGACCAACTTCATCAAGCTTTGAATTTTGCCGTGGTTCGGCGCTCGAGCTCGTAGCGCACCACCTCCGCTCGTGACGATTCGGAGACGACCCCTGAGGATCGCAGACGCTTGCGGCCTCGGGGGCCGCCCGAGTCCTCCGATTCCGCGTTGTTCGAGGCGAATCGGCGGCATCGCGCGAAGGCCCTACCGCGGGCGATTCACCAGGCGAGCAAGGCAACGACACAGTGGAAGCGAGCTTCTGCAAACCTCCACGAAGCTCAAGAGGACAGGATGACGAACACTTCGACTCACGAGAACCGCGTCGCCGTCGTCACGGGCGCCGGCCGCGGAATTGGCGCCGCAATTGCCAAGGCACTCGCGGAGCGCGGCTCGAAAATCGTGGCCGTAGACCTGCAACCGCCCGCGACGACGGTCGAACGAATCGGCCCCGCAGCAATAGGAATTGCCGCCGACGTATCGAACCCCGACGACTGGGCCAAGATCGCATTCGCAGCCGAACACAACTTCGGCGAAGTAGACATCGTCGTAAACAATGCAGCCTACTACCCCAACCGATCGATCCAAGACCTCGACCTCGAGACCTGGCGAAGAACCTTGTCGGTCAATCTCGAGGCACACTTCCTTTCCGCCAAGCAGTTCGTGCCCGGAATGCGACGCGGAAAGTGGGGCCGATTCGTAGGGATTTCCTCGAATTCGATCGGACTGACGGTAAAGGGAATGAGCCACTACATCGCATCGAAGATGGGCATCATCGGTTTCATGCGAGGCCTCGCCAACGACGTCGCGCATGACGGAATCACCTGCAACGCGGTCCTTCCCGGCCTGACCCATACGGTCGCCACCGAGGAGCAGGGCGACGAGCAACGCCGCGCGACGTGGCAGGGCCAGGCCATTCAGCGCTTTGCCGAGCCAGAAGACATCGTCGGCCCCGTGCTCTTTTTGACCTCGAACGATGCGGCCTTCATGACCGGGCAGGCCCTAGTCGTCGATGGCGGCCAGTACCGAGTAGGCTAGCAGCCTATCGACTCGCGCCTCCTGTTAGCGAGCACCGAAACCCGCGGAAATTCGGTGAAGGAATTCGGGCGCGGATTTCGGTGAAGACGCGAGGAGCGCGGGCGCGAGATTCGGTGAAGCTATGTGGTCGGCTTCTTTTTCCTCGCGGAGGCCTTGTCGACGGCGCGTTGCTTCGCCTCTTTCAGACGGTAGCTGTCGCCATCGAGCTCAATGATCTCGGAGCGGTGCACGAGACGATCGACGAGGGTGACCGTGCAGGCGGCGTGGGGAAAGACCTCCGACCACTCGGTGAAGGCCTTATTGGTCGAGACGAGCACGGAGCGACGTGCCTCGTAGCGGCGCGTGACGACCTCGAAGAGGAGATCGGCATAGCGCGCGTTGTACGAGAGGTATCCGACCTCGTCGATGCACAGGAGCGTTGGACCAATGAGGCGTCGCATGCGGCGCGCGAGCGCGCTGGCTGAGTCTTGCGCGGCGAGATCGGCAAGCATGTCGCTGGCGGATGTGAACTTCACCGTGTGCCCGCGCACGACGGCGTGATGCGCGAGATTGCGGAGGATCATCGTCTTTCCAACACCGTTGGGACCGAGCAAGATCACGTTGCTGCCCTCTTCGAGGAAGCCCAGAGTGAAGAGCTCGTTGATGGCCGCACGGTCGATCTTTCGCAGCCACGACCAATCGAAGTCGGCCATCGCCTTGTGCGTGCCGATGCGTGCGTTGCGCACGCGGCGGTCGAGGCTCCGACGTTTGCGCTCGTGCTCCTCGAAATCGAGGAGCTCGTGGAGCCAGGGCTTGTCGGCGACCTCCTTCCACGAAGCGAGCAGACCAAAGAGGCCGAGCCGCTGGAGCCGTGTACGGAGGTCTGCTTCAGTCTCAGAAGGGTTCATCGTCGGTCTCCGATTGAAGGGCGTCGTATTGCGAAAGGGCGTGGGGGCGGACGACGACGGCGCCTGCTTTTGCGTTGGTGACGAAGCGCGGAACTACTGCAGGTGGAAGCCCCCGGTCGTTGCGATTCCGGTCGAGGATCTGCCGCACCGAGCCCACGTCGGAGGCGTCACGCGCGAGGGCCTCCACGATCGCGCGCTCGAGCTCGACGGCGCCGACCGCGTCGAGGGTGGCGAGGAGGCGCGAAGTGATGTTTCCGATATTGCCGCCACGCTCGGCCGCACGCGCGAGGAGCTTGGTCGCACTCGGAGCTGCTCGGCCAAGGCGATCGAGGCCGCGGTGAACGCGAGCTTTTGCCTTGCTCTCGACGAGGGCCTTTACGTGCGACTCGAGCTCGATTTGCTTTCCACGGTCCCACGAGCGCGCGTGGATCGCGACGACCTCCTGGCCGTCGACGACGCGCACGGTGTCGAGCGACGCAACGACGAGGAGAGTCCGGCGAACGCGGTCGTGAGGGACGGAGTAGTCATTGAGATCGAAGCGCAGGTAGGGCGTTTTGCCCACTTCGACCGGGACGTGCTCCTCGCTCGGAAAGGGCTCTGGCGGTGGCGCGAGGAGCCGCGCGCGCTCCTCCACGAAGAGATCCGCGACTGCGCGACTCGTGTCTTCAGGAGCGCGGCGCTGCGCGGAATCTCCGAGCGCCCACGCTTCGGCTTGTGCGTTGAGATCGGCGACGCCGTCGAACGATCGCGCGGCGAAGAAGTTGTCGCGGATATAGCGGATAGCCCTCTCGACGCGGCCTTTCTCGTTGCCGCGCGCGGGAGCGACGGGCCGCGGCTCGAACTTGTAGTGCGCGGCGAGCTCGAGGAGGCGCGGGTTGAATCGAATCGCGTCGCCAATGCGCTCGAGGACGGCGCTCTTGAGATTGTCGTAGAGCACGACGCGTGGAACGCCTCCGAAGAACGAGAATGCGTCGACGTGGCCGCGCAGAAAGCTCGGCATCGCCGCACTCAAGTAGAACCGGAGAAAGATCTGCCGCGACCACGAGAGGACCATCACGAAGCACCAAAGCGTGCGCGTAGCGGAGCCGATCGTGAGCTTTCCGAAGTGGGCCCAGTCGGCCTGCGCTTGCTCTCCAGGCAGCGTTCTGAGGCGAAGAAAGGCCTCTGCAGGGGCCTTCGGGCGCACGCGAGCGACGATCCTGCGAAAGTGCTCCGGGCCTCCGGAGTAGCCTCGCTCCTTGACCATCGCGAAGAGTCGGCTCGCGCGAAGGCGTGGGAACTCGGTGAGCTTCTCGCGGATGAATGGCAAGTAGTCGTCTGCCATCGACGCGCGGGAGAGGACGCGGTCGAGCGGTATTCCGTTTTGGGTGAGCACGCGTTGGACCGTCGTGTGATGGACGTGGAGCTGGGACGCGATGGTGCCAACGGGCCACTTCTCGGCGTGGAAGCATCGAAGGATCTTGGCCTCGAGTTCCTTCGAGATCATGGCGCGTCACCCGCCGCGAGGGAGCCTCGGTATCCGCGCACGCCGCGCGCGCAAGGCTCGGATCCGCGCACGTCGCGCAAAAGCAAACCTCGCGACCGTAGGCATCGAGACACCACAGCACGAACACGAGAGCGAGCTTCCAACCGAAGTGACAATGGCATGGGGAACGGCCTCCTCGACCGCGCCGCCGGACGCGGAGTGCGTCTCCGGAGACGATCGAGAAATCGCGCCGCTTGAGCGTTGCGTCACCGACCCATCAGTCACTTTCTGAGCAACCAATTGGTCCGTCGCGCATCGGTCCCGGTACCGTCCCTGGCTGGCGGCGTGCAGGCGCCGGCCGCGCCTCGAAGCCTGATAGCGCGCGGAAGCCGCGCGCTGACGCTCGAGTCTGGCGAGGTTGGCGCAACCGTCGCTGCAGAATTTCTGTCCGCGATCGCAACGCGGGCAGAGGCGAAGCTGCTTGCGGCACCGCGCGCACGAGACGAGGCGCCAAGTCTCTGAGATTTCCGGCAAAACACCACGACCTCGGTCGTTTTCTGGACTTCCTCGCGGAGACGGGCGACACCACCCCTCGTGGTGGTCGCTCCGGCAGCGATAGCCCTCTGAAGGCTCGGGTGGTCTAGACCCGGGCCTTCGACTTTTTGTCGTCGTTGCCTGCTACGCGATCGTCACGCGAGAGATCAATTCTTCGGACGCGGATCAGAGCGCGAGATCCGAGCAAGGGCTGCGGATTTCACCGGATTCACGCGGCTCGCGGTGCTCGCTGACACCTCCCGCCCAACCGTTGCGCCACTAGAGCGCCGACCGCTTGATGACGTAGGATTTTCGCCAAATTGCGAGCCGTGCGAGGCGCGACGACGAGCCCTACGGCTGCTAGAGCACCGAACAGGTTGAATCCTCGGCCATCAAGCGGATCGGTGCTCTGGCGAGGAGGAGCAACGAAGCACGGCGACGCAAATCGGCGGAAAGCCGACCGAATTAAGGGGCTTGGCGCTCTAGGGTCGGAAGCTCGCCTGGAGGGCGCGCGCATCCGAGTCTGGCGCATCGGCGGCCAGGCTCTCGATCATACCGCTAGTTCCGTTCTCTCTACACACGAAGGATCTACACATGGGCAGCAACGCAACGGCCGTGGATCTGCTAAAGCGAAGTCTCGACATCTTCCTTTCAAAGGACATGAAGGCCTGGACCGATCAGTGCAGCGAGGACGTCGTCGCCGAGTTTCCGTTCGCCCCCGAAGGTTCGCCGTCGAGGCTGCAGGGACGCGCGGCACTCTACGAGTACCTACGGAACTACCCCAGCATCATCGATGTTCGCGCGATCCCTTCCTTGCGGGTTTACTCGACCGAAGACCCCAACGTGGCGATCGCCGAATGGAGCGTCTCGGGACGGGTGCTGACCAACGGGAATCCTTATGAAATGACCTACGCCAGCTTCGTGACGTTTCGCGACGGCAGCATCGTCAATTACCGAGAGTACTGGAACCCGATCGCATTCATCACGGCCATGGGTGGGCAACGGTTTTGATTACAGGCGCGTACGGACCACAACGGCTATCGAGTTACTCGCATGGGGCGGTCGCCAGGTCGGCTTACGACCATGGCTCGCAAGCCGGCAAGTACGAGGTCTTCTCCGGGTGCTAAAATTTAGTGCCGACCCTAGCAGCCCGTTGAAAAACCCCCGTCGTGCGTCGCTTTTTCAACGGGCTGCTAGGCTGAATACCGAAGTCGTTTCGACCCCGGAGTCACACATGTCGACCGCAACTCGCTCTCAGTCTTCCACGGAGCACCGCAGGATCTCGTATCGCACGTCGGGCCACCGGCAAGGACCCATCACGAGGCTGATGAGTCCTGGCGACCTCGGCCAACTGGTGAAGCCCTTCGTCTTTCTCGACTACTTCGAGATGTCGACGGCCTCGAAGATAGGCCTGCCGGTGCATCCTCACTCGGGGATCGCCACCCACACGACCCTGTTGCAGGGCTCCGTAAAGTACGCAGACTCGACCGGAAAGTCCGGTATCCTCGGGCCGCGCAGCATCGAGTGGATGCAAGCCGGCGGCGGTGTTTGGCACGGTGGTGGCCCGACCGGCAACGAGACACTCCGAGGGTTTCAGCTTTGGGTTGCCTTGCCGCCGCCCCTCGAGCTTGCCGACGCTCACAGCGAATATGTCGACGCCGAGTCTGTCCCCGGCGACGATGGCCGCGTACGCGTTCTACTCGGCTCATACGGCGAGTTGGTGAGTCCTATTCCTTACCGGGAGCCCGTCACGTACTTGCACGTGTCTCTTCGCGACGGCGAGCGATGGACCTATCAAGCTCCCGCAAGCCACGACATCGCATGGCTCGCGGTAGCCACGGGGTGCCTGCTCGTCGACGGCATTTCTTTGCGGCGCGAGATGGGGGTCTTCGAGGAGGGCTCCGCACCTATCCAGATGGTCGCGCAAGGTGACGTCGAGCTCGTCCTAGCTTCGGCGACGAAGCATCCGTTCCCGCTCGTGACCGGCAGTTATTCGGTTCATACCCGACATGACGCGCTGGTTCGCGGCGAAGCGGGATATGCCGCGATCGCCAAGACCATGAAGTTGAAGCCGGGAGAGCCTCTCGCCTGAGGAATAGTGTTCTCCCACTCTCCTTTACCTCTCGACCTTCGGCGCGAGCTTCGTCGACTCCTTCCGACGCTCGCGCTCCGAGTCGAGCAGAAGCTCCACGAATCGGCTCACCTTGGCGGGACGGAATCGTGCGGCAGGAAAGACCGCGTAGATTCCTCCGCTCGGCAGCTTCCAATCGGGGCGTACGTGGACGAGACGCCCGCTCGCGATGTCTCCAGCGACCGTGTAGTCCGGGAGCACGGAGACTCCGACGCCGTCGAGGACTGCCGCATGGACGGCGGGCGTGGCGTCGATGGAGAAATCGGAACGCATCCGCACGGAGCGCTGTCCGCCCGAGGCTCGCACGAACTTCCAATGAAGCGGCTCCGGCAACGAGCCGTTCGCGACGAAGGGCAACTCGGCGAGCTCTTCGGGAGTACGCAGGCGAGCGACCTGCTTCGACAGAGCAGGTGAGCAAACGAGCCATTGCTCGAACGTTCCGATACGTCTCGCCTGACGACTCGAGGCCTCGAGCCACCCGACTCGAATCGCCAGATCGTTCTCCTGCTGGTGGGTCGCTCGATCGCTGAGGTTCAACACCACTTCGACGCTCGGGTAGAGCCCGAGTAGCTGCTTGACGACAGGAACGACGACCGACGTTCCGTAGTCGAACGGGGCGGCGACTCGCAGCGTGCCGTGCGGCGACGAGGCCCCCTGGGCGAGCTCGTCGAAGGCCTCTGCCGACTCGCGCAGGATGACCGCGCACCGGGCATAGAGCGACCGCCCGGCCTCGGTGACCTGAACGCTTCGGGTCGTGCGAACGAGAAGGCTCGTGCCGACCTCTTCTTCGAGTCGTGTGACGTGTTGGCTCACCACGGCCTTCGTCACGCCGAGCTGCGACGCTGCCTTCGTGAACGAGCCAGCGTCGACGACGGCCGCGAAGTACGCGAGCCGGTTCAAGTTCATCGCGCTGCGATGGGGCCTCGACACCATTGTTTGCTTTTATCATACAACGTGTCCTCTTTCCTGGCCTTCCGGCAAACGGTGATCGGCAGCAGGATGTCGTCATGAGCAACACGCCGACCCCCGTGACGGTCCTCTACGATCCGCTCTGTGGCTTTTGCTACGGAGCGGCTCCTGCCCTGCGCAAACTGCACGAGCACCCCGAATACCGGCTCCGAATCGTTCCGACGGGGCTCTTCTCGGGGTCAGGTGCTCGTCCTTTGAACGCGGGATTCGCCGAGTTTGCCTGGGCGAACGATCAACGTATCGAGGCGATGACCGGGCAACACTTCTCGAAGCGGTACCAAGACGAGGTGCTCGGCGCGCTCGGGACGCGCCTCGATTCCGGCCCAGCGACGAGAGCGCTCACCGCCGTTGCCTCGACGAGCTCGATGCGAGAGCTCGATGCGCTCGAGGCCATCCAGCGGGCGCGCTACGTCGACGGCCGCGACGTGACCGACCTCGCCGTCCTCGTGGACGTTCTTCGGGCCCTCGGTCTCGAAGAGAGCGCGACCCGACTCGGCGGCGGGCCGGATGCAGAGCTCGACGCGGCCATCGAATCGAGGACCTCGACTGCCCGCGGGCAGCTCGTCGCGCTAGGAGCGCGCGGCGTACCCACATTGATTGTCGGTGAGCCCACAGCGACGAGATTGATTCCGAGCGACCGCCTCTACGGACCATTCGCGCGGCTGCACGACGAGCTCCGGCTCGCCCGTTCGCCTTTCCTTCACTCGAACGACTCAGGAGACCCCTCATGACCATCACGCTGAAACACTTCCCTGCGGGCGAGCGCGGCTTCTTTCGGGCGCCCGTGCTGCTTACCGGTACGCGACAAGCCATTCTGGTGGACGGCGGCTTCACGCTCGAAGACGGCCGCGCGATCGCTGCCGCCATCCGAGCGACCGGAAAGGAGCTCACGACGATCTACGTGAGCCAGAGCGACCCGGACTATTACTTCTCCCTTCGACCGATCCACGAAGCGTTCCCCGACGCCCGGGTCGTCGCGAGCCCGGAGACGATCTTCGCCATCGGGGCGAGCGTTCAGAAGAAGCTCGACGCATGGGGCCCCAAGCTCGGAGAGAACGGTCCCCGCACGCTCTCCGACGTCGTAGTTCCCATTGCCACGAACGACCGCGTCTTCTCGATTGACGACGAACGAATCGAGGTCTTGGACGCCGTAGGGCTCGAGAACCGTCGTTCCCTTTGGATACCGTCGCTTCGTGCCGTGGTCGGCGGCGTGCTCGTCTTCTCCGGTGTCCACGTATGGACCGCCGACACGCGAAAGCCGGAGCAACGTGCAGCATGGATCGCGAACCTCGACGCGCTTGCCGAGCGCGAGCCGAGCATCGTGATCCCCGGGCATCTCGCCGAAGGTGCTGCATGCGATGTTTCGGCCATCGCCTACACCCGCGAGTACCTCCTCGCGTTCGAGGACGAGCTCGCACGAGCCGCGGACAGCAGCGCACTCGTATCCGCGATGAAGCGTCGCTACCCGGAGGCCGGCATGGGCGTCGCACTCGACATCGGAGCTAAGGTCGCCAAGGGCGAGATGGTGTGGGGATGACCTCCACTGCCTCCACCAGTGCCTCCAATCTGGAGATCGTTCGCGCGACCTACGAGGGCACGTCGGAGCAGAACGGCAAGAACCTCCTGGCCGCCCTCGCGCCCGACGCCGTGTGGGTAGAGGCAGCCGGATTCCCGTACGCGGGGACCTATACCGGCCCTGCAGACATCGTCGCCAACGTCTTTCGACGTCTCGCGATCGAGTGGATCGACTACCGCGCAAACGTCGAGAGCTACGTGGTCGAGGGGGATCAGGTGGTCGCCTTCGGCGTCTACTCCGGAACGTACCGAAAGACCGGGAAGAGCATGCGTGCCGCGTTCGCGCATCACTACCGGCTCCGCGACGGCAAGATCGCGCGGATGGTTCAATACGTCGACAGTCACCTGGTGCAACAGGCGCTCACCTGAGCACATAACAAAGGCGCCAAGCCTATCTCTTGGACCACCGATCGCGCAGTGGGCCTTCGGATTGCCACGAGGTCTTCGCCGGCGAATCGGCGGGCCTGACTGCGGCGCGAATGGCGGCCTCGTCGGGGACCATCGTGGGATGCGCCGTCGCGAATGCGCGAAGGCGCCGCGAGCACGCTCCCAGCGGCGTGGGGTCCTTGAGTGCTCGCGGCCGCCGTTCCGGGGACAGAGGCGCGATGTCCCGAGCTCTCCCGTCTCCCCCCTATCTTCGCCGCTGGTCGCGGAGCGAGGGGCCGTCGGCGAAAACTTCGGGGGAGACCGCAGGAGCGCAGGCGAAGCCGAGCACCTGCGAGTGGGGGCACCGCTGCTTCTCCCATCTCTTCTCCCTCCAACCGGTATCCGACGTCCCGCGACCCGCGGTCAGTCGGCCAGCTTCTGCGCGGACTGGCGGAGCGCGCTCTTCGGATAGCGTACGAGGAACCGACGCGCCTGGGTTCTCGCCTCCTCCTCTCGCCCGAGATCGTGGAGCGCTGAAGCGATCATGAAGTCACGATCTTCTGCGAGCTCTCCGTTCGCAAAACGTGCCTCGTGTTTGCGCGCGAGCTCGAGCGCGTCGGAAGGACGTCCACGGAGGAGCGCGGTGCGTGCGCCTTCGACGAGGGCTCGTTCGTCGGAGAGCGTGTCGACCGGACGAGTCGACGCCGAAGGCGCCGCAATCGCGCTCGTGTCCGCGGAACGAGGCGCCGCGACGATCCGCGGTGGGCTCGGCGAAGGGGCTATCGTGACCGAAGAGCTCGCAATGGGGGGAGGGTCGGGTGCTGCCGGCGCGACGATGCTCGGGCCGGGCGCGGACGAGACCGGCTGAACGACAGACATCTCCTGCCTCGCGGGCAGCAGTCTTCCGGTCGCCACACCTGCTCCGAACGTGACGAGGAGAGCCGCGCCGAGCTTCACCAGCCGTGCGGTCGAGCTGGCACCGCCCGCGCCCGATCCGGCGCTGCTCGAGTCGGGCTTCGGGGAGTCCGGTGAGGTCGGGTCTCCGGGCATAGCGCCGGTCATTGCCGGAAGTCTTTCGGCAAAGCGCTGCCAGGCTTCGTCGACGTCGGTCTCGGGAAGCTCGTCGCGAAGCCGCTCGGCGTCGAGCAATCGGCTGGTCTGCGCATCGTGGTCGGGGAGATTGGTCATGCCACATCTCCTTGCTTGCGACGGAGTCGCGTCACCGCTTGACCGAATTCCTCGCGCGCGAGGCGAAGCCGCGAATAGGCGGTATTGAGCGGTATTTGAAGCGCCTCGGAGATCGCGGGAACGGTCTCGCCTTCGATGTCCGCGAGGATGAGCACCGCCCGGCGACCGAGCTCGACGCGTTCGAGCGCGGCGAGCACCAGCGCCTGCGCTTCCCTCGTCTCGATGGTCGCATCGGCCAGCGGAGCGCGATCGGCGACGACGACGTCGTCGAGGTCCTCGCTCGCGGTACCGCGTCCACGTGCCTGTCGGTAACGTCCTGCCACGCGGTACGCGATCCCGAAGAGCCACGGGCGAAGAGGCCGCGTCACGTCGTACGACCGCTGCATTCGAAACACGACGAAGAAGACCTCCTGGAGCTGATCGGGGAGGTCTGCTGCCGGGACCCCGAAGCGACGCAAGGTATTGGAGACGAATCGCGCATGCGCGCGAAATACCTCCTCGACCCAGCTGTCGTCTGTCGGCGCTCCACTCGTCACCTCACCTACTGATTCACGCTTCGGGCCGTCATCCATCACAAAAAGTGCATTTGAAGTCCGATACTGGCCGACCCCGCGACCACGGGAGACGACCAGACCTCGTTTCCTCGCACCTTGACCGAGAGGTTTCGAAGTGGAAGGAGCCCCTCGAGGCTACCGACGAGGCGAACCGGACCCCCCAGCCGGACCTCCGCCATGGGACGAAGTCCGACAGCGCCGAAGAAGGTCACGTCGCGTTCGACGGGGGTCAGCTGCTCGCTCCGCGCGAACATGGCGCCTGCCGCGAGCACACCACAGAGCCGAAACCAACCGGTCACCCAGCACGGAACGAGGGAGCCTACGAGGAGGGTCGTCGCGACGCCGGCCCCGTCCGGAAGGGGATTTGCCGAGACGGACAGGTCACTTCGTCCTTCGAGGCGGACCTCGAACCGGTTGCGACGAAGCGCGCCATCGATCGAGAACCCCATCGAGGGTGCGGGCGCGAGTCCGGCGCTTCCGAGCACTCGAAACCCGAGGATGACCTCCAGCGGAGGCTCGGCTGGGGGTCGTGGTGGTGGCGGTAGCGGTGGCGCGGCCTCGGCCCAGGGATCATCGGCCCGCGTCGACGTGGCGGGTGCGGGCTCGGTTCGCGGCAGCTGACGCTTCGCCATCGAGCCCGTGGGGTCGACGAGGATGCTTCCTGCGAGCGCCGAAGAGGCGGCAAGCTCGGTGCAGTCGCTGCTCGCGCGCAGCGTGCGTTCGCCGATGACCGCGCCGTCCTCGCGACGCTCGACGACCGCAACGAGGCCGCGATCGTCGGTGCGAATCGCGATCCAGAGCTCCGAGGCGGCCTCGTCTGCTTCGGCCTCGTGGAAGGGATCGAACCCGAGGCGCGCGACGACCTGGCTCCGCACCTGTGAACGCGATGGACAGCCGTCGACCCGGGTGTCGTAGACGAATCTCCAGGCAGGCGCGTCGGCCCGCGCGTCCGGCGCGACCAACGTCAGCGCCAGCAAGGTAAGCGCTGTCGCAGCACCGAAAGGCCCGGTGGCGTGGATTCGTCGCATGCGTCCGTTTTTTCATGACGGAACTCGTTGCGCACTACGAATCATGAACTATGAGACTTTCAGTGTCGCTTCTCGGGCTTGCCTCCTCGTGTTCTTCCTCGGTTTCGCGGCAGGTCAGCACCGCGTTCGATTGGCGAGTCCTGCTTCTCGCGTCGCTGGTCGCATGCAATGGAACGCTCGGGGTCGGCGAGCCGCTCCCGGAGAAGACGCCGCCGGTCGGAGCAGCGGCGCCGGCTCCCGACGGCGACCAGAAGCTCCCGACCGCCAACCCAAGCTCTGTCGCAGAGGTTGCCGGGAGCGACGATCCCGTCGTGCAAGTCGCCGCGGGTAGCGTCAACACGTGCGCCCGCCACAGCTCCGGTGCGGTGTCGTGTTGGGGTTATGGCTTCGGCCTCACGCCCGTCCTGGTACCGCAGTTGAAGGGCGCGACGCACCTCGCGGGTGGCAACGCGGGGAGCTTCCTCGAGTGCGCCGTCATGGGCGATGGCACGGTGCGCTGCCTCGGCGCGACGAGCTCGTGGACGGAGACGCGCGTCGAGCAGATCCACGACGAGCTCGGCCCCATCACGGACGCGGTCCGACTCACGGTGGGGGAGGGTGCCGCGTGCGTTCTCCGGGCCTCGGGCAAGGTGAGCTGCATGTCCTCGTGGCAAGGTTCGGCGTCGCGACTGGTCTGGCCGACCGTCCCCGCATTCCAAGGGGCGGTCGACGTCCATGCGGGAAGAGGACGCATCTGCGCCGTGCGTGGGGACGACGTCACGTGCATGGGCGAGTCGCGCTACGCGCAGGGCGCGTGCGCGGGCCAGGTGACATGCGCCTGCACGGGCGATCCATCGTGTTCTTCCGAGCATGGCCCCTTCCGCGTTCTTTCCCGGTCGGCCATGCTCGCGCCCACCCCGGCGTCCTTCGTCTCGGTGCGGACCGACCGCGACTACACGATGGTGCTCGACGCGCAGGGGAACGTGTTTGTCTGGGGCCAGAACCCGACTGCAATGGGGCCGAATCAGATCCGCGTCGAGGACGCACAGCTCCAGCGAAAGTACGTCGCGGCAATGGACTTTGGGACTGGCTCGAGCGCGTGCGACGTCCTCTTGCGTCCCTCTCCCTATGATGGCGTCGTCTCGTGCTGGGGAGAGAGTCCCGACGGTGCAGCCGTGCCCATGCCCCACTGGACTGCGACCCATGTGGTGACCGACGCGCAGACGAAGCAGGCGCTGAAGGGCATCGTCGGCATCTCCGTCGGACTCGCGCACACCTGTGCCTGGAACGCGCGGGGTGAGGCCTACTGCTGGGGCCGTAATCCTTCTGGCCAGGTCGGCGACGGTACCGACGGCACCGTTCGCATCCAGGCCGCTCTCGTGAAGTTCCCGGCCAGGCCTGCCGCCGTGGTGCCCTGAAGCTCGTCCGCAAGCTCGCGTAAGCACAATCGATCTGCTCATCGAATACCTGCTCGACGTCGGGGAGGCCGGGAGCCACGTGCGGACTCCCCCGACGGCAAGGTTCGAATGCTCGCGGCGAGCAAGCTGACGCCGTCGGTCTACATCGTCGAAGACAGCGGCATCACGAAGGATGCTCGACCTGCCCGACGGCATCATCATCAACGACATCTTCGCGGCCGGTAAGGACCTCTTCGCGGTAGGTGAAATGGGCGCGACGTTGAAGCTCACGAAGGTCGACGCTTCGAGTACGCGCTGAGCGCCAGGTGCAGGACGACCGAGCATTCGCGAACGAGCCTACCGCGTGCCTCGCGCACGCTGAATGACGAGCCCTCCGGCGTCGGCCGCCCACTCCCGCCCCGCTCGCGCGGCGGGGGCCTTCTCCTCACGCGTGGCCCACTTTGCCGTCCGACCGCGGGCACTTGTGGCGTGAAGCTGGCTCGGCGATAGTCGTGGGCTTGGGAAAGCTCGCCGATCTATGGACGAGGCTCAGCGCTCGGCGCGTACGGCTGGAGAAGCCGGCGCCGGGGATCGACTGGGCGGAAGGCGCTCTCGCGAGCGGTGTGCGCGTCGGCGAATGGCGCGAGCGGATTGGCAGCGCCGTCGAGACCACGGATTGGTTGCATGGCAAGAAGCACGGCCCCTCACGGCGGGTTCGCGACGACGGAGCGTTGGTACTCGAGCGCGGCTGGCTCGACGGCGAGCTCCACGGGAACTTCCGTTCGTTTCACGACGACGGCTCTCCCCTCTGCATCTGCGTCTACGACCGCGGACGCATCGTCGGACGTTATGAGCTACGTGCACCGAACGGAGTGATCACTGCCGAAGGCGACTATCTCGACGGCGCGCGAACCGGCGAATGGATCGCGCGCGACGAGACGGGAACCCTCGTCGAGCGAGACATGTGGAGCGGCGGACGGCGTGAAGGACCTTTGACCGCCTACTGGGAGGACGGCACGAAGAAGTTTGCGACCACCTATCGCGCAGGCGAGGCGACGCGGTTCGAGATCTGGACGCGCGCCGCCGTCCCGCTCGGTGAAGTTGCGGCGACGACGCCGAAGGAAGCGGAGCTTTATCTCGAGCTCGCGGAAGCCCTCGAGGCCGGTCACGAGTCGACCCATCAGGTGCTTCGCCGGTTCTCGAAGACCGCCGCGGCGGACGCGGTCGCCATGTGCGAAGCGCGAGGCTTCTCCGGCCTCGTCGTCTTCAATCTCGACGACGAATGCGTGCAGGACGCAGAGGATCCGCGCGTCGGGCTCGTGTCCATCCTGGCCGCTGACCACCGGACGCTCCCGGCTGCGCTGATGGTTCGGTTGCGCGAGAGCCGGCGCCTCCGCTGCCTCGACCTCTACGAGATGCGCATCGAGGGCTCGCTCGCGGAGCTCTTTGCGCCCGGCGCGAAGATGCCTCTCGCGGAGCTGGGGCTCGTCGAGTGCGAGGGCGACGTGGTTGCAGGAATTGCGGAGCTGGCGAGCTCGGACCTCGCCGAGCGCATCGTCAAGCTCTCGATTGATCAACGCGCTCTCGAGGTCGTTGTCGCTTCGACGCGCTTTCGTCGTCTCGCCGAGCTCTACGTGCAGGACCTGCCCCGCCACCGCGCGAAGGAACTGTCGCGGGTGCTGGGCTGCAAGGTGACGGGCGGGCCGGACGAAGACGAGCCTGACTCGTGAGGCTTAGTTGGAGCGGACGGATTCAAGGAGTCGCAGGACCCTCAGGAATTGACGAACGTCGTCTCCTCTCTCGGATCAGTTGACGACCTTGGTCTCCAGAGGACCGCGACTCACGAGGTCTTTCCGCATCGACCACACCGCGCCGCCGACTCCGGGGGCGTTGAGCACGGCCCAATAGATGTTCTCGGCGTCGAGAGCGAGTGCGCTGACCAGTGTCGGACGCTCGGTCGACTCGAACAGTTGTTCGCCTTCGCCGTCGTCGTCGCGCTTCAAGAAGCGGCGAAGGACGCCGCCGGACGAGCTCAGACGATAGAGATGGGTGTCGTCCATGGCCATGAGGACGCCCTCCATGTCGAAAGTCCACGCGATCTCTTCCGGCTTGCCGCCCGGTCGTGGACGCGCATAAACGGCGCCCGGCGCCGCGGAGCCATAGGTGGTCGAGGTGCTGAAGTAGACATGGTCGCCGTCGACCAGCAGACCCCCGGGCATGGGCAGGTTCTTGCGCACACACCAACGCTTCTCCCCTCGGGCTGGTCGCATTCGCCGGAGCGCGCCGTCTCCGAAGTAGGTCGGGTGCTTCATGCCCATTTCGATCCAATAGATCTCGTCGCCCACGAAGGCGATCTCGTGCGGCCTGCGCAGACGGCGGGCCAACGTGGCCGGCTTCTGGTCCCCGTCGACGAGCACGATGCTGCCACGCGGTTCTTCGCGCTTGTCGTAATCGAACGGTCCGTCGCATGCGACGACGATGCGATGGCCGTCTACCGCGAAGGTGAGCGGATTGAAGAGATCTTTGGCCAGTACCTGTGGCTCTCCGCCTTCGAGCGGCATGCGAATGATGCGACCGCTCCCCTGGTTGTGGTTGCGGTCGGGGTCGTGGGTGATGGCGTAGAGCGACCCGTTCGCCAAGACCATCGCGCCTGGCCGATGAACCTGCGCGAGCACGAGCGGCACCCCGCCCCCAACGGGAAGTCGGCTGATCTCCCCGGAGTCCTCTTCGGACACGTAGAGGTAGCCGTCTCGCACCACGAGGTCGCGATGCGAAAACCCTCCGTGCAGAAGGGCTTTGGGCTTTCGCCCGCCCCAAGCTTTGAACGCCGACTCCCCGAGCTCCGCCCGACTGGGCTTTGCATCCGTCATGGTTCAAGTATCGACGAGAAGCTCGGCACGCTCAACCCGGTTCGAGCAGGGCTGGTCTGGGCGTAGCTCGGAGGAAGAGGCCGCTTTTCGCGCGTGGCTTCGCGGTCAGCTCTGCGCCGTGGATCTCGCGCTGGAGGAGGTTCAAGGGCGGCCACGTCCGAGACGGCCGAATGGGTGTCCTAGGACGCTCCCGCGAGTGTCGAGGCCTCGTGTCGGCCGGTCATCATCGACCGGATGTCGCGCACTTGGCTTCAACGTCGGTCGGCTCTCGCTTCGGTCGGCTCTCGCTGAGCTCAGAACCCGCTAGGGATGGTCGGCTCACCGAGAGAGGCTCGGGGAATCTGCACGATGCCGTTCTGATTGCGTGCCGCTCCCGAGACGGTGTCCATGCCGACGTAGAGATTGTCGTCGTCGACGTAGAGCGGCCTCGGTGTAGCCGGTGGCGGGGCCGCGTAAGCCGATGTTCCAGCCCATTCCGTCCGAGAGGCGGACGAGCCTCAGGTTCGACGAGGAGGTTACCGTGAGCAGCATGCCCGCGTTCACCACGAAGCCGTCGAAGAAGGTTCCCTGCGCGGCGTTGGGGTCGGGCAGCTTCGCGACCTGCCGGCGCGTGAGGCCCGCCGCATTCTCCGCGTAGGGCGAGGTGTAGACGGTCAGGTTCTTGCGGTCGGCTGCGCCTTCCTGGGTCTCCAGCCACACGAGGGCATTGCCGCGCGCGCGGTCGAGCCCGGCGAAGGTGACGTTGTACCCCGCGCTCGGCGCAGCGACGACCGTGTTGCCGCCTCCTACCGGCATGAACCGCAGGCTGTAGGGGGCTTGGTCGCCAAGTACCATCACGCCGGTCGGCGTCCACCGCGGGAGCTCCGTCCCCATCACCGGCGGATTGCTCGACGCGTAGCTCAAGGCTTTGGTCGTCGTGTTCAGCGTGAAGACGCGGGTGAGGCTCAGGCCCGCGGCTTCCATGTGGAGGGCGTTCGGGCCGAAGGAGAGGCTGCCAGAAACCGTTGTTTTGCCGACGCCTGTCCCAAGGGGCGAGATTGGCCGCGTTGACACCGCGAGCGGCGTAGCCAAGGCGGACCATCCCGCCCAGAAGTCGATCTGTTCGGTATTGTTGACAGTCTGACTGAACGCGAAGTAGCCGATTCCGTTTGCGGATGCCGTGAGTCCAGCAGCGCAGCTTTCGTCAGGGTCGTTCGGGACGTACGCCGTGTAGATCGTACCGCCGCCAACCTCCTCGACGACCTCAAGTGCAAACCCGACGCCGTCGTCCAGAAGTCGCAAGTAGTGCGCGTACATCTTGCCGTTCGCGACGAATATGTGCTCGGCCTGCCGCGTGATGATCACTTGCCGAGTCAGCTTCGTGACCCGCCAGTTCTCCTTCAGATATCGGCACTCGGCCGGCGTAGCGCAATCTTTCCACTCCATGTGCGGCGCGGACACTTCGGGGGTTTCGGAGAGCTCCATGCCGCAGCGGGCGGGTGCACCCGGGAAGGGGCGCCACGAACCCGGCGGGTGCACGCCACTGTCAGGCCGCGGCGCCACATCGACGGCAACGTCCGCGCGATCTGCGCCTCCTCCATCGACCACCGGAAGTGAGGCGTCCCCCACCGGCGCGCCCGAGTCTTGCTCGATGACCGCGGTGCTCCCGCAGGCGGCGAGGAGTGCGAAGGCAACCGCGAAGCGTGGGTCGAGCAGCTTGGCGCGGGGGACGGACATGGCTAAGGACTACCCCAAACGTCTCTCACAGCCCACTGGGGATGGTCGGCTCGCCGAGCGAGGCTCGGGGGATTTGAATTACGCCCTTCTGGTTGATGCGGTTCTTTCCCGGATCGTCGGTGAAGCCGAGGTAGACGGAGTCGTCGTCCACGTAGAGTGCCGTGGTGAAGGCCGTGACGGGGCCTTGGGGCGCGACGTTCCACCCCATCCCATCGCTGAGGCGCACCAATCGAGCATTCGTCGCCGAGGTGACCGTGAGGACCATGTCGGCGTTGACGACGAACCCGGTAAAGGACACACCTTGGCTCTGGTTGGGGTCCGGCAGCATCGCCACCTTACGCCTGACAAGCGAGCCTGCATTCTCGGCGTACGGCGCAGTGAAGAGCGTCAGGTTCTTGCGGTCGACCGAGCCCTCCTGCGTCTCCAACCACACGAGGGCACTACCTCGTGCGCGGTCGAGGCCCGCGAAGGTCACGTTGTACCCGGCGCTCGGCGCGGCGACGACCGAATTTCCCCCGCCCACCGGCATGAAACGTAGGCTGTAGGGAGTTTGGTCACCGATCACCATGACCCCAGTCGGAGTCCACCGCGGGAGCTCCGTCCCCATGACCGGCGAATTGCTCGACGCGTAGCTGAGGGCCTTCGTCGCCGTATTCAGCGTGAATACGCGGGTCAGGCTGAGGCCCGCGGCTTCCATGTGGAGTGCATTCGGACCGAGAGATAGGCTGCCAGGAACCGTGCTCGCGCCAACCCCCGTCTCGAGCGACGAGATTGCTCGAGTCGACATCGCCGTCGGCGTCGCGAGGGCCGACCACCCGGCCCAGAAGTCGATCTGTTGTTCGTTGCCAATCGTGCTGCTGAACGCGAAGAACCCTAAACCGTGAGGCGATGCGGTGATGGTTGCAGCGCAGGCCTCGACGGGATCGTTCGGCACATACGCGGCGAAGACGGTCTGCTTTCCGAGCTCCTCGACCACCTCCACCGAAGCGCCGACTCCATCGTCCAGCATTCGGGAGTAGTGAAAGAATAGCTTTCCCGCCGCGGCGAAGATGTGTTCAGCATCACGGGTAAAGATGACCTTCCGAGTGAGCTTGGTCGTACGCCAATTCTCCGTCACGAAACGGCAGGTATCGGGGGCGGCGCACTCGTTCCACGCCATATGAGGAGCAGACAGGTCAGGCGTGTCCGAAATCTCCATCTTGCAGCGCGCAGGAGCCCCGGGCATCGACCGCCAGCTTCCCGCCAAGCCACTGTCGACCCGTGGAGAAGACGTGTCCGCGGGACTACTGTCCCTATCGACCCCACCGTCGCCTGCCGGAAGGGACGCGTCCGCCTCCGCAGCGCCAGAATCCTGAGGGATCACCCCGCTGCTACCGCAGGCAGCAAGGAGTGCGAAGGCGACCGCGAAGCGGCGGGGGTTCAACATCACGAGCGTCGGCTCATCTCATCTGTCGATTCGCGATCGGACATTCTCGTATCCATCCAATTGAAGTGGTTACGGATTCTTACTCTGTCAGCGCGACTGGAATCTCGCGTCCCCGTTCGTCCGACAACCGTTGTTCGACCATTGCGGCCAGTGCCCGCTCCAAACGATCAACTTTTGGGTCGTCCGGCCCCAACTCGCGAAGACAATGGTCCCGGAGGTGGTGATCGAGCCATAGAGGTTCGGCTGAGCGAAGAAGGCCGCGACCTCAGTACGATCCGCAGCGCTCCCGGTGGTCGAGAGCGCATCGAGTGCGACGGGTACGGTGGCGAACGTCGAGGGGAACACCTTGCCCTCGAAGTAGCCCGCATCCTTTTCCGAGACCTGTAGAGTCGGGAGCGCCCGCCCTCCGATCGTGAGCGTCCCCGTGGCGAGCTCGAACCTGACTCGGGCCACGTTTCCACCCTCGAGCCTTGGAATGGTGACGAGACAGCAACCGTCCGGGCCGGCGGAAGCGTCTGCCGCACACTTTCGAAGACCTCCACCGTCGGAGGGTACCGACCAAGACCCTTGCGCGAAGCCTACGAGCCAAACATCCCCTGTCACAACCCCGCCGTCCTCGGAGGGCGCCAGATAGGCATCGGCGCTAGCATCGAGCGTGTCGGCGCCCCCATCCTGCGGCGAAGCGTCGGGCGACGAGTCCGGAGAGCCGCTATCGGCGAGGCCGCCATCGGTTAGCGAGGAAGCATCTTGCTCGGGGGTCTGCGCGTCCGCTTCGGGGTCTCCTCCGTCGACGAGCGGGAGGGCCTCTTTGCAGGCCATGATGGCGAGCACGGGGAGGAGGTAAAACGGAAGACGAGGGCGCATGTTCCAGAATGTATCATTCGTCCCCGGGGGCGGCACGGTATTGGGCCGATTTCGCGACGGTACAGTGGGATGAAATTTCGCTGCCGACCCGGCCCGAAGATTGGGGGGCCAAGTCCATGAGATCTTTCAAAGGGGCGCGCAAAGGGCGCTTCAGGCAAGGTGCGCCCAGAGCGGAACGACGCGATGGCGAGGGATGAGCAAACCCGCGCTCGTCCGTCTTCGGGGACCTAGGTCGAGATCGGAATGGGCGACGCAAGCCGCGCGACCATGTGCGGCGAGGTCTCCGGCAGCGAACGGTGAAGGTGGTGCGCTCGGCCACCCGTCGTCGCGCGCGCTACTGTAGGCGGGCGCTCTCGGGCAGAAAAAAAGTATCCGACACTGAGAGTGCTTTCGACCCGCCCATCTCGACATCGCGAAGTGCGACCACGAGGCGACCGGGAATGACGCGCGTCCTGGAGCGTGTCGACGAGTGCGGCCATCGTGACGAGGAGGCGGCGAGAGACGCGATGTGCCGGTCGCTCAGGAATCCACGTGGCCATGGGCGAAGCCGGGTGCGAAGAGATACGTCGACGGCAACCTTCATCGACCGGGAGGCCGCCTATTCCGTGCGTGTAGGAGGCTCGCTGCCAAGAGCTCAGGCAGCGTGACCCGACAGCGTCCTCTACCCAATGCCCTTGGCCGCAACATGTCCCTCGAGTAGCCTCGTCAATCATGCGCCTGGAGAACTTGATCATCCGCGACCGAGTCGGCTCGGGCAGCCTCGGCGAAGTCTTCTCTGCCGACGACGAGGACGGCAACACCTTCGCCGTGAAGTTCTTTCACGCAATCACCCCGACGGCCGTACTCAGCAGCGCAATCAACCAGGCCAACGCCTTGATGAGGGTCAGGCACCCGGCGGTGGTCCGAATCCACAAGATCGAGCACATCACCCACCCGATCAAAGGAAAGACGGAATTTGCGCTCGTGATGGATCGAATCGCGGGAAGTCCACTGTCCGAACCGGGAGCCCCGATCTCCAAGGCTCACGCGCTCACGGCAATCTGGCAACTATGCGACGGACTTCAAGCCATACACAGCGAGGGTCTCATCCATGGCGACCTCCACCCGGGCAACGTCATCCTCACTGCCACCGGGGCGAAGATCATCGATCTATCCTACACCATAGACACGAACATATCGAGGTCGAGCTCGCCTGCCGCCGCTGTGCAGCAGTCGGGCATAAAGGAGGACTTGCTCGACTTAGCGACGGTGTGTGCGGGAATCTGTCTCCGCGGTGGATTTGACCCCGTCTCGGTCGAACGGGTACGAGATTCCGCCACGAGCGAGCCGGACATCACCCCACTATCGATCCGGGACGTATTCCTCTCCCTCGACCGCGCCACTGCCGAGTCGCTCTCTCCGGCACAACAGGCTTCCACCCCGGCGGCCGTCCACTCCCCGCGAATGGGCGGCGACGAGTTCGAGTTGGTCGTGTACAAGCTCGAGAGCTGGGGGATGTCTCACGTTACGAGACTGGTATGCAACGGTCGAGTCGTGGGAGCCTATCCGGGTGTCGTGTTCGCCCATGCAGACTCCTTGTTCGAGCTCGAGGCCAGGACCGCCGAGGTGGCCTTGATACCCGAGGCCTATCTAGGCGAGCTCCGGTACGAAGACGAGTTCCCGGAAGCTCTTCGAATAAAGAAGAAAGTCAGTGATCCGCACCTCCGTTCGAGCTCGCCAGGCGCCCCAGCCATCCGGCTTGCGTCGGACGAAGCGGCAGCACCGCTCGAGGCAAGCCTATTCAACCTCGACAGGTCGATATCCATCCAAGGCCATCTCGGTCCGTTTCTCTTCGTCGAACAGACCGACTGGCTCTTCACCGGGGGCGCGCACGACGATGCGACGCATATCGCGTCCGTTATCGACGTGAGAACGGGAGAACGTCGTGGGTCCGCTCTCGACGAAAGCGAGACGCTATCGGCCACTTCGCGTGAGGGCGCAGTAGCCAAGGCTATCTTTAAGCACCTGCGACCCGACCAGGCTATCGAGCCCGAAGAGTTCGGCGTTCATCTCGTAGCGGCGCGCCCATACGCGACACTAGAAGGACCTGTCGAGATGAACCTCCGCCTGCTTTTCTCCACCGCGGCGCCCTTCGCCTTCTCCGACAATCGATGGTCGTCTTATTCGATCTCGGAGGAAGTGACGGCGACGTCGGCCCCTGCGTTGGTCGCCCCGTTCATGGACTTGCCGTTTCGACTACACACCGCCATGAGGACCGGCGGCGGCATCCCCATCGGTTGGTCGAGCATCGCGCGGACGCATCCCGGCTTCGGGCGAATCGAGCAACTCTTCGATTCTTCCCGCTGACTCTACTCGCATGCCGTTCGCGTGGCTCACGCCGAATCAAGGCACTTCGTTCGCCTTCGCGATCTGCGCGAGCTTCTCGTCGACCTGAAGCCGCAAGTCATCCGGCCAAGGCACGTGCTCGTAACGTGCGGCGATTCGGCGGTTCCAGGCCCGCACCCACCAAGGAGACGTAGCCTGACCATTGAGTCCAGAGCTCCACAGACGCTCGATCAATGAGAGGAGGCCGGTCCCCTCCGGGTTCTGCCCTTGCCCCAAACGAAGTACGAGGACCGGCGCCGTGTCCAGTCGGCCGTCATAGTTGGGGACGATGAGATAGCGACCGCGTACGTAGATCGCATCGGGGAGGTGGCCCGAGCTCACGTCGCGTAGCGTTCGGTAGCGTTCCCAAATGCACGAGAGAGCGCGTTCGAGCGTTAGCCCGTCCCAAACGTAGAGAGCGACCGCGCAGCGCCCCGGCAGAGCAAACTTCAAATCCCATAGCTTCTCGAGGCAGGCGCGAAGGGAAGCCTCCGAGTCGACCACCGTCTTGACTTCGATGCTCGCCGCTACCGCCTCCGAATCGACGACCACGCAATCTCCGATCTCGAGCAGAATCGGGAGCGAATGGGCGTCGAAAACGATGATGTCCTGCTGCCTCGTCACGTGATCCGCCGAGGCGATGAAGCCGCTCCCGCATCGGAGCTTCTCGGGCAGAAAGCGTCCGAGCACACCCCGTAGAAACACCTCATGAGCACGGCCGACCTCGCCAGCGTGCTGCACGAACAGGTTGAGCGTGCGAAACTGAGCGCTCAGTTCATCGGCATAACGGTCGGCGAGCTGCTCGATGCTGTCCAGATTCTTTGGCTCCAGCTTCATTAGTCACTCCCCCTGCGAACAGCCGTTCGTGTCCTCGGCCGCTATGAGAAGATCTGCCAGCGCCCTCAAGGGCCGTGACACGAGCGGACCTCCGTGTACCAGCCTCGCTCGAAGCTGTCTCGATGTCCCGGGCCCGTACGTTCCAACCCAGCTTGCCGTGGCGAGCCGGATGCCGCGTCCACGGCCAGGACGCTCGCGCACTCCCGGTGGCGTTCACCACTGCAGCTCACCTGACCGGTCTTGGAGTCGAGCGCCTCGAGCGCGTGGGACTCGGCCGTCGTAGAAGCAACCCTCTGCGAAGCGCACATGTAGGACCCCAAGGCGCCCCTCCCCGCTCATGACGCACCGACCGAAACCGCTTCGTCAACGGCGCCGATCCCTTCGGCAACGAGGCCCGACCCTTCCGCAGCCGTCCCCTACCCTTCGGCAACCACAAAAAGGCCTTCATTTTCGACCCCCGAGCCCTCGGCAGCCGCTTGGCTCGTTTCCGCAGCGTGACGCACCACGTCGGCAGCCGACCGGACCCCCTCATTTCTCGGGGTTTTTGTTTCCCTCTCCGTTGGGGAAGCTTCAGGGCTCGTTGCCGAAGCTTCAGGGGCGGCTGCGGAAGGGATCGGACTCGTTGCGGAAGCGTCCGGGGCGTTGCCGAAGTCCTCGGACTCGTTGGGGAAGCTTGCCGGCCGGCTGCCGTGGGCTCGCGGATGGCTGCCGAAAGGAGCGCCCGGGTGGGGAAGCGTGGGGTGACCTTGCCGAAGCCGACAGGCCGGCTGCGAGGGGCTTGAGGGCCGGTGCGCGGGTCGGAAGCCGAGCAGGTGAACGCCGTCCGTCGTCGCCATGCCGGAGTCGCGTTCCGGACGCCGACTCGCGAGCGCACAAAAGCGAAACGCCCGCGAGCTGAGCTTCGCGGGCGTTTCGTCGTATCGGGGAGTGGAATCAGCCGGCCCTGTTCAACCGGTGGGCTCGCTCCCCTCTTCGTCGTCGGGTTCTTCGACCGCGGAAGGCGCCCTGCGGCGCTTCGCCAGACCGAGGCGGATGCGGAGCGAGCGGCTCTTCACCTCGACGCGCGCGACCGAAGCCCACTGCGCGTACCAGGCCCAGAGCTTCTTGAGGCGAGCGAGACGAATGTCGTTGGCTTCGTCGTCGGGAGCGGTGAACTCCGCTTCCGAGCCTTCGGCGACGCGGACGAGCTTCTCGATGCGCGAGAGCTCGGCCTCGTTCAGTCCACGCTCGGCCAGTAGCGCGAGCGCGGCGTGGTCCTTGGCGCGGGTGTCCTTGCGCTTCTCGCCCGAGCGGAGCTCGTTGAGTCGCGTGAGGAAGGTGCGCCAACCGACCACCGCCTTGGGGCCGTCGTCCGTCGCGGACAGTTCATGAAAGACGAAGTCGTACTGGTCGGGGAAGTTGTGGAGCAATGCCGTCTTGGCGATTCCGAAGTGTCCCTCATCCAAGGCATTGAGGGTGTTCTCGGCCTCGGCGACGCGCCGGTCGCCATCGGCGCCGAGCTTTTCCAGTTTGAGCTCGGCGGCAGAAGGCGCCGGTGCGAGCACATCCATCAAGAGCGAGCGCCCGTCTTGCATGACGAGGGAGGTCCAGCCACGTCGCCCCATGAGCGCCCGCGCCTGACGGGAGGACGCCGCGCCTGCCAAGAACTTGGTCACACGTTCCGGCGTTCGTTCGAGTGTGGTGACCGAGACAATCAAGCGCGGGTCCATATCGACGTCGGCGCTCGTGTCCTCGATGTCAATCGGATCTTCCTTCGGCGCGCCGGCTTTTCCAGCCTTTTTCGCTGCTGCCATCGTGTGAACCCCACATTCCAAACGATTGGCGCGGATACCGCTCGCCCGCCCCCACGCGAGACCTCGGAACCGAATCCCCGAGGCGCGAGGATGGTGGCATTTGAGTCATACGTGCGCCACCGAAAAAGTGCATGTCGTGTGTCGAATGATCCGAATCCATGGAAATGCTTAGAGAATGATCGACCTCTAGAAGGTCGCGGCGCGCCCCGTGGCAGCCGTCGCCCCGTTTCGTGGCTTCTTCGTAGCCTTCCTCGGCAACGCTCACGAACCCGGCACATCACACAGGCCGCTTCCATGCGGGAGCTCGCGCTTCCTACGCTCACCCCACCCGCAGCTCAGCCCACAGCGGCAGGAGGTCCGAGAGCTCCCGCGTGAAACTCGGTGGTGGGCTCGTTCTTCGACGGCTACATCGCCGAGGTGGTGATTTTCGACCGGGTGCTCTCGTCGAGCGAGCGAACGCGCTTGGTCGAGTACTTCAAGAACCGCTACCTGATCGCGAGCTTCGCGTAGTGGGTCGGCGCTCGGCGCCGGCGCTCGAAAAGGACAGTTGAATCATGGCGGATAGGCTCGTCGTTCCGAGCATCCTCGGGCCGGTCTCTGTGCTCACGACGTCGCTGCGCGTGCGGGGCTACCTTAGCGGGGCTACCGTTACCGTGATGGCGATTCAGGGGGCATCTTCACGGGTGGTGGCGTACGGCCTGCTCGTCGGGCCCGAGGCGATGATGCCCCTCGTCGCAGGAGTGTCGCTGCGGGCTGGCGAGCTGCTGTCCGCGTCGCAGCAAATCGGCGTGCTCAGGAGCGAGAGCCTCCCGCCGGATCAACTCACGCAGGTGCTTCCTTCGCCGACGCAGGCCGATGCCGGTGCGCTGCATCTCGTGAGCACACCCTACGCGTGCGGCGAGTGCCTCTACGTCGAAGGAGCGTACCCGGGCGCGAGCGTCAGTCTCCGTGATTCGACCGGCTGGACACGAGGTGTCACGTTCGCGGTCGGCTCGATTGCGAGGCTGTCGTTCAGTCCGGGGCTCAATCAGGACGATCTCGCGATTCATCAAGAGCTGGGTGGCGGTGCGCCGGGCCCTGGCGTTCCACTGGGCGAGCCCGTGCGACGACAAGCGACCCGGCGAGAAGCCGTGCCTCCGCCGGTACCGCTGGTGGGGCCGGTGACCGAATGCAGCAGCTCCATCGCGATCTCCAACATCCTCGAAGGCGCGCAGGTCGAGGTCGCGCACACGCGAGCCGGGCTCTCGTTCGTGCCCAACTTCGAGACTCGCTGTGTCGACCTACCCAGTGTCGCGTGGCCGGCGCCGAAGATGGCAGCGGGCGATGTGATCCGCGTGCGTCAAACGCTGTGCGGGGATTCGAGCGACTACAGCGACGCCGTTACCGTGGGCAAGGCGAGCGTCCCGCGCCCGTATTGCCTCACGCCGTGTCCGGACAACGCGTTCATCATCGTGCGCTCGCTGGTTCCGGGGGCTGAGGTGGAGCTCCGCTTCGCCGATTCGAGCCGCGTGGTTTCGGACAAGCTCCTCGGGCAAGCGTACGCCGAGACGTCCATCTTTTGGATGGCTCCGGGAACCATGAAGCCCGGGGGGACCGTCACCGTGGTGCAGCGCACCTGCGGGCTCGAACGTATCGGTCCGGAAGTCGAGATTCCGACCTACGCCGACGTGCAACCCCTCGACGACATCGAAATCGCGCTTGCCGGTCCGCTTCAGGCCTGCGCGTCTCGGGTGCGTGTGACGGGTGTACCGCGCGGCAGCCACGTTCGGATCATCTCGGGGATGCGCGCGAGCAGCGTTCCCTTCTCGGGCTGCATCGGAGAAACGTTCGCCCTCGCGTGGAACGGCATCGTGGACGTTCCGGTGATTGCCCTGCGCCCGAACGACACCCTCTGGGCGCTCATCGACCCTTGTCGGCGCCCCGTCTTGAGCCGCGTGGAAGCGGTGCTCCCCGTGGCACACGTTCCCGCGCCGACGGTCGACTCGGCAACCGATCCGGGCCCCATCCGAATCGGCGGAGTGATTCAAGGAGCCACCGTGGAGCTATGGGCGGACCGTCCGTCCCTGCTCGGACCGGCACGACGCGAGCTCGTCGCCAGCCAACTCTGTCCGACCACCCGCTGCGCGATTCCACTCCCGGACTCCGTGGGCGTCGGAACACGCGTGCGCGCAAGGCAGCGAGCCTGCAACCAG
Source organism: Polyangiaceae bacterium (assembly GCA_965225775.1). GTDB lineage: Bacteria > Myxococcota_A > Polyangia > Polyangiales > Polyangiaceae > JAAFHV01. The sequence continues at coordinate 5,750,240 of OZ245328.1, forward strand.
CTCTCCGACTTCTCGGACCCGATCGTGGTGCGAGTGGGCGTGGTGACGGTCGAAGGCAACGCGCGAAGGGTGCAGCAACTGACCGGAGACGTAGATCGAGGAACCGGCCAACCCACGCTGAATCGAACCGCAGAGCGCTACGAGCTGCCCGGCATGGACCTGGGCATCCCGCTCGAGCACCTGGGACAGCTCTACCTGCTCTTCGGTGACTCTTCGCGAAGCGCGAAGGGGAAGAATGTGCCCTTCATCAGGCCGATCGCGCGAGTGGACTGGGTGAGCAAGACGGGCAGTCTTCGATTGAGCTACCTCATGAAGCCCGGTGACTACTCGGTGGATGCGGGGCTGAGCCTTGACGTTGATGTCGTAGCAAATGGTGGCGCCTCAGTATCCTGGTCCGCGGATAGACGTGCGAAGGACTTGAACGTGTCCTTCTTTGTGCCCAGCGGAGCCGTGTCGATCGAAGGGACTTCATATGTAAGCGTCATGCGGAAGGTCGGACTGTCGGACAGCCTGGCGCGCCAGTACGAACGAGAGCCGGACACCGAAACGCGCTCCCCTGACCAGCCTTTTGACTTCTTGTTCATCGCGGGAAGGGGCGTGTGGGCCATGGGGGCGTTGCCGGGGCCGTCTATGGCAGTGATGCCAATTGTGGACGTCCGTGAGGTCATGTTGTTTCCTTCGAGCTTCGGTGCCTCCGACGTCGAACGTCTTGCGGCTGGCTGGAAGTTTGCCGAGTCGAGCATGCTCGTACTCGAACCGAACGCCTATCCGCTCATGCTTCCCCAAGCTGTCTTGATGATCTGGGGAACCGGTGCATACCGACAAAGTGACGTGTGTTTCGCGTGGGTCTCATTGCAGCCGGGCGCCCCCGTGCCGGGCCCGAGCGAATGGAACTTCCTCACGGATGTCACGCCATCAGGTCCGGTGTTCGAGCGCGGTAAGATGGACCGAGCCATGGGTCTCTTGCAGTGGTCTGACGATGGTGTGATCACTCCGAAGACGACGTTCGCGACCTCCGATACGGTGGCGCCCGGACTCTTGAACGGCGAAGTGAGCGTGACCTACCTGGCCGAGTCGAAGCTGTGGCTCATGATGCGCGGTGGGAAGCCGCCACGTGACGGCCTGAACGACGGTGACTATTGGGCGAACTACGTCCGCGTTTCCAAAACGCCGTGGGGTCCGTGGCTTCCGGTCGACTGGCTTCGGATTCACGCGGACGTCGACGGGAACGTTGCGCGGAGCGGCCTCTACAGCGCAAACGGCCTCCAGATGTTGTATCGCGGCGCTGGCGACGGAGAGCAGATTTGGTTCGACGCGTCGTTTATCAAGGGCGAGGACAAGGATCATGGCCAATCTCATCTCTTCGTTGCGACGCTTTCTGTTCGTTAGTGTCCTGTGGAGCGCCTCGTGCGACGCGCACGTCGAGCCTCCTCCGAGTGGGGTCGCCGCTTTCACGTCGTCATGGTCTCGCGAGTCCGTCGTATTTGTTCGGATGAAGGCTGGCACGACCTATCGGTCCGTCTCGGGGAACGCGCCCGAGCTTCTGCCCATTCGTGCGCAGGCGCTGAACGACTACTGGTTCGTGGATGAGACGGGAACTCTGCGATTGTCCCCCGACGCCACGGTAGACCTCCCCTACACGTCCTTCTTAGGCGCATCGGTGAGCGCACCGGTTGCCTATGTGGGTGGACCGTACTTTCGCGATCGGTTCGGGCAGGCTTGGGTGCTCGACCCTTTCAAGAAATCGGTCGTCGCACCTGTACCCGAGCTTCGAGACATTACGGCCTGTGCTCGATCGGTCTGCATCACGAGAGGAACGGTCGTGTACCTCGGACCGGGATACGCTCCCTCGCTCAGCCAGAATCGCGTTGATTGGCATTACGGGGGGGCGAAGGAGGTCGTAGACGGTTACGCGTTGCGCGCGGATGGCTATTACGAGTACGGCAGTCAGGTGCTGACCGAAGATGGTGCGGTGTGGACGATTGCGCGTGATGCGAATGTCGCACGCGTACAGGGGCTTCCAGCCGGGGAGCATCTTGCTGCAGGCATGCTATTCGAACGAGACGGGAGTGCTTGGGGTTGGGGGATTGGACGTAGCCAAATGTATCAACCCTACGGCAAGGTGAAATCGGAGGCTTCCTGCTCTTTCGAGCCAGGACCGAAGGGGGCCACGAGTGTCCCATGTGCTGCGCCCGAGCGGTTGCCATCACTCGACGGCTTGAGGGTGCTCGTGACGTCACGGTTCATCTTCACCATCGACCGCAACGGAGTCGCCGGCTGCACGGGATATAGCCCCTACGATGGCGACGTCCCCGTCTGTCCCCCTCTGCCCTGAAGGCGTACACTCGATTCCCATGCCTCCCGAGCAGCCCACGACTAGAAGCGCCGCCCACCTCGGGCGCAGTTGCGTCTCGGCGCTGGCCATCTTCGCGAGCCTCGTGTGCTGCCAATCGCAGGAGCCTCAGCCTGAGGGGGTGCTGGAGATTTCGGAGGGCGATAATGACGAATCCAACATATTCATTCGGATGAGATCAGGGCTCGCCTACCGAGCCAGGTCGGAGAACGAGCCGCAAGTACTCAGCGTTCGCGATGCGCGTGCGGTGAACGACATTTGGTACATCGATCATACCGGCGCGCTCTTCTTCTCTCCGGACTCGACCCGAACCTTGCCGTATGAGGCGTTCGTTCGGACCGCCGCGGTGGCGCCCGTGGTGCAGGTCGGCCCACGGCACTTCCGAGATGCGGTCGGAGAGATGTGGGCCATCGTGCTTAAGTCCGTGCTGCGCCTGGAGGAGGTTCCCGCACTCCGAAGTGCAACGGCCTGCAGCTCTAATGCATGTATCGTCGACGGCCGCGTCGTGTCCGACAGGTTCGGCGTGGACTGGAAGCAGGGCGTCGCCAAGGAAATCGTCGGTGGGTATGCGCGGCGCTATGATGGCTTCTACGAGTACGCGAGCAACGTGCTCACCGAGGACGGCGCGGTGTGGACGGTCGCGAGCGACGGCAATATCGTTCGTGTCGAGGGCCTCCCGACCGGAGAGCACCTTTCGTTGGGCGTGCTTTTCGAACGAGACGGGAGCGCATGGTCGTGGGGAGTTCAACGCGGTTACTTTTGGGTGTTCGGTGAGTCCAAGGGCGGTACGGATTGTTATCTGGTTCCAGGCCTGAAGGGGCCGACAGGCGTGAAGTGCGCAGTGCCCGAGCGCATGCCCGCGCTGGACGGGATGGAAGTGGTGATAACAGGACGGTACGTCTTCACGATCGACCGCAACCGAGTCGCCAAGTGCTTTGGGTACTTCCCTTACGACACGGAGCTCCACAACTGCCCGCCTCTGCCCTGGACTCCGTAGGGTATGCCTCCCGAGCCGCCCATGCCTAGAAGCCCCGTCCACCTCGGGCGCAGGTGCATCTCGGCGGTGGCCATCTTCGCGAGCCTCGTGTGCTGCCAATCTCAGGAGCCCCAGCCTGAGGGGGTGCTGGAGATTTCGATGGCTCAGAAAGACGACTACGCGGTCTTCATTCGGATGAGGTCAGGACTCGCGTATCGGGCGAAGTCGGAGAAAGAGCCGCAGGCTCTAAGTGTTCGCGACGTGCACGCCGTGAGCGATACTTGGTACATCGATCGATCCGGCGCGCTCTTCGTCTCTCCGGACTCGAACAAAACTCTACCCTACGAGGACTTTGTTCGGTCCCCCGCGCTCGCACCTGTCGTACAGGTCGGCGCCTGGTACTTCAGGGACGCGGTCGGCGGCATATGGGAGATCATGTTTAAGGATACCTGGCGCATCGAACCGGTTGCTGAACTTCACGGTGCGACAGTCTGCAGCTGGAATGCATGTATCGTGGGCGGACGCGTCGTGTCCGACAGCTCCGGCGTGGACTGGAAGCAGGGGGTCGCAAAAGAGATTGTCGACGGATATGCGCTGGGACGTGATGGCTACTACGGTTTCGCGAGCCAAGTCCTGACCGAAGATGGCGCCGTGTGGACGGTTGCGGGCGACGGCAATATCGTTCGTGTCGAGGGCCTTCCTCCCGGAGAGCACCTCTCGTCCGGCGTGCTCTACGAACGAGACGGGAGCGCATGGTCGTGGGGAATTCAACGCGGCGAGCTCCGCGTGTACGGTGAGCCTAAGAGTGGGACGACCTGCTATCTCGCCCCTGGCCTGAAGGGTCCGATTGGGAAGGTGTGCGCAGCACCTGAACGCCTTCCCCCTCTGGATGGGTTGAAGGTTCTCATCACGCCACGGTACGTCTTCACCATCGACCGCAACGGCGTCGCCGGCTGCACGGGATATAGCCCCTACGACACGAAGGTCCACGACTGCCCCCCGCTGCCATGGGCCCCATAAGCCATGCCTCCCGAGCCGCCCACGACGAGAAGCGCCGCCCACGTCGGGCGCACGTGCGTCTTGGCCCTGGCCGCCTTGGGTCTCCTTTCGTGCGGCGCAGAGGTCGAGCCTCCTCCGCGTGAGGTCGCATGGTTCACTCCATCATTAAATGACGGTGGTGTGATGTTCGTGCGCACGAGGTCCGGGGATAGCTATCGGCGTGAGGGCCCGCGCGGCCGAGAGCGCGCACTGCGGCGGGAGAGGAAACGCGCGACGAGTGAGGCATCTCCGCCAGCTCAGCGCCCCGAACCACCTCAGCGTATGAGCTCGGCTCGACCCGCCGAGGGTGGGGAGGCGCGAGCCCTTACCCCAGCGCAGCCCGAATGACCTCCAGCACCGCGGGCAACGTGCGCTCCACCTCCCAAGCCTTCACGCGCAGCGTACGCACCCCATGAGCCGCGAGGTACGCATCCCGTTGCCGGTCCTGCGCCTCACGCCCGCGATGGGACGCGCCGTCGACCTCGACCGCGAGCCGCACTTCGTGCGCATAGAAGTCGACGATGACATTGGCGAGGATGACTTGCCGCCGGAACTTGACGCCCAACTGCCGCCCCCGAAGCGCCTGCCACAAGAGGTGCTCCGAGGCCGTGGGATGCCGACGCGAGTGCTGCGCGCAGGGCGTTAGGAAAGAGCGTTCGTGCCGCATGGTCGGGAACAGAAAGCGCATAGGGACCTCCGTGCCGGCGAGAGCGCCGGCTTCGAGCCCAAAGGCGCAGACGGCATGACAGCGGCACCTGTTGTCCACACCGTCACGCAAGGCCGCTGGCAAGCCGTGTGCGCCACAGCTCGACGCCGGCGCTCTCGCCGGCACGGAGGCCAAGAGCAACGTGCCAAATCGCCACGCTCCGTTCACCTGCCGCGAAGTCCGTGCCCGCGCCTAGCGATGCATTCAGCGGGCAACTCGAGTGACCGTGTCACGCGCTCGATGCCCAGCCGCCCGCGATGATCAATGCACCGCGGCTCAGTCGAGCTCAACCCGAGCAATCGCGCCTTCTCCAACACCGACGCTCCCGAGTACTCAAGGACTCCCCGTCGCCCAAGTCCTCTCGCACCTCCCCCTGTTTTCGCCGCTTTGGGCGAAAACTTTGGGGGAGGTCGACCAGGGCAGTTGGCCACAAAATGAATCGCGCGAAGTCCGGGAGAAAACCCGTGACCTCGCGCGTGACGAGAGGGCCCAATTGACCTGGGCGGGTGGGGGCCCCGGTGTCGTGTGGCCCTCCAAGTCTCCCGCGCCGCCCAAGTCCTCTCGCACCTCCCCTGTTTTCGCCGCTTTGGGCGAAAACTTTGGGGGAGGTCGACCAGGGCAGTTGAGCCACAAAAATGACGAACGCGAAGTCCGTGAGTGAACACGGGCTTCGCGCGCAACGAGAGGGCTCAACTTCCCTGGGCGGGTGGGGGCACCCCTTCTCCCGCTCTCTGCTGCTTCTTCTCTTCCTTCTCTTCCCCCGCCTCCACCGCAGGCTCCTTCGATCTCAACGCGAGATAAGGAATCACCCCGAACATACACGGGCCAATCTGGCCGAAGAAGAAGACGTTGAACACGTCTGCACCGTGCACGTATCCCACGGCCGAGAAGAGCTTCTCGAAGGCCATGTGGCCGACTCCCATGCCGGCCGCGGAGATGGGGAGCATCAAGCTCAAGAGGCCGATGGGGTAGATGGTGGAGATGGCGCCGAGCGTGACCTCTTGTTTGCCCACCGAGCCGGCCAACATGGTGAAAAACACGATGTTCACGCCGTGCAGGATCATGCTCAACCCGAGCCCGGCGAGCAGCAAACGCGGACGGCCGGAGACCAGACGAAAGCTCGTGACGATCTTCTTCACGAGGCCCGCGACCTTCGAGGTGCCGCTCGCCATGGCCTCGAGCTTCTCGCCGTAGGCGCGCATCACGAAGACGAGCACCGTGGGCCCGAGCACGAAGCCTGCGCCGAGCAGCGCGATGACCGAGATCATCGGGCGAAAGAGCTCGTTTTGCCAGAGCGCGGGACCACGCACCGCCATCACCACGAGCCCCACCGAGACCAGGCCGGCGAGGCCGACCAGGCGCTCCACGAAGGCGATGAGCACGAGCGTGGTGCGCTTCTCGGCGGGCTCTTCACGCGCGACGTAGAGCGCCTTGATCACGTCGCCGCCCACGTTGCCGGGGATGACGACGTTGAAGAACAACGAGACGAACTGCAGGTGCACCGCGCGCCAAAAGGGTACGCGGACCTCGGCCAGGCGAAGGAGCAGCATCCAGCGCACCGCGGCCACCACCACCGAGGCGGAGAGGAACACCACGAGGTCGAGCACGAGCAACGACGTTTGCTCGAGGAAAATGGAGAGCGCGCGCATGTCGAGCGCTCCCTTCTTCACCAGCCAGTAGACCAGCGCGGTGGTCACGAGGAGCTTGGCGAGGAACGCCGCGCGCTGCTTGGTCTTCGGGCTCATATGCCGTCGACGCTACTCTTTCGGGCCTTCGTTGTACCCACGCGGTCGATATTTCGGATCGACACCCTTGTGGGCCTCTCCGTTGGCGATGATGTCGTTGGTGAGCCACTCGAGCCACGAGCCCGGGTGGCGTGCGCCCATGGCGCGCAGCTCGGCGCGATTGGGGGGCTCGACCGGATCCGGCTCGCCGTTCTCGGCCTTGGGGAGCGGGCCGATGAACTTCTCGTCCCAGAGGCACTGGATGCCGAGGGCGAGCAGGTTCACGTCGTTGACGGCCAGCTCGAAGCCCTTTTTGTAGTGCGGCCAGGCCTCGTTCACGCGGTGAAGACGGCACAAGGTGTCGCCCAGGTAGATGCTGGCCATCGGCCATTCGGGGGCGAGCTTCAGGGCCTCTTCGTTGGAGACTCGGCGAGCCTCCAGGTCTCCGCGCGCGCCCTTCATGACCGAATAATTGAGGTGTGCCTTGGCGCTATTGGGAACGGCCTTTCGTGTGGCGTCCCAGAAGGTGAGGTCGGTCGTGTAGTCGTTCGCGTGATTGCGCGCGGCGAAGCACTGAAACAGCGTGAACGCCACCACCGTGCCCACGATGGCGCGTTGACGGGTGACGTTCTTGGCCGCCACGGCGAGCTCGTCGAGCTTGGTCACCAGGATGGCGAGCAAGAGGCTCGTGCCCACCACCGGGAAGTACCAGAAGCGCTCCGCGCGCACGGTGGGCAACAGGATGGGAATGTTGGACACCGGGAAATACGCCGCCACGATCCACACCAGGGCGACCGCCGCGAGCGGCCGCAGATCGACCAGCTTGGGCGCGGCCGGAACCTCGACCGTGGTGGTGCGGTAGGGCGAGTCCGCGACGAGCTTGGTCGTGGCCTCGGCGCCCTTCTTCCGGTCGCGTTTCCAGTCACCGTAGGCGCGCAGACCGAGCACGAGCGCGATCGGCGCCGGCAAAATCATGCAGAGTGCACCGACGAGGCTCTCGGGGAAAATGAGCTGCGAGGGGATGGGCTCCTGAGGCGACGAGTAGTCGCCCGAGAGCGTCCACGGGAGCAGCACTTGCCCGAGACCTCGTGTGTACACGCGGAGCGCGCCGGCCACGCGGTGCGCGGTGTCCGCGTTGGCGAGCGGGTTGTTCAGCGGGTCCTTCGGCAGCGTGGGCTGCGCGTACCAGCGCATGATGGCCACGAACGCGCGGTGCGTGAGCGGCTGCTCGGACTTCGGGATCACCGAAAAATCAGGGGGAATGGGCGCGGGGAACCAGCGCCTGCGCGTCTCCACGTAGAGCACGAAGGCGCTCGCGGCGGCCACGAAGGCGATGGCGGTGCGCGCGATGCGGCGAGGTTTGTCCGGGAAGGTGCTCTCGGCCGCGGCGAGCGCGAAGAGCGGCACCATGGGCACGCACAGCATGGCGCTCTCTTTGGAGTAGAGGCCGAAGAGGGTGCCCAAGAACACGAACAGGCCCATGAAGGGCATGCGGAAGGTGAGCGCGTAGAGCGCGAGCAAACAGCCGAGCGTGCCGAACACGTCCGAGATGCCCACCACGCCGCTCACCGCTTCGGTGAGCACGGCCGAGGCGGTCAGGAAGAGCCCCGCGAGCCACGCGAGGCCCTTGCGCTTGGTCACGCGCCACACGATGAGCGTGAGCAGCGCGCCGTTCACGCCGTGGAAGAGCACGTTCACCCAGTGGTGCAAGAACGGGTTGTGCTCACGCGCACCGCACCACCACAAAAAGCGCCAGACGAGGTTCGGAATGGGACGGTACGAGCCGATGCTGCGCTCCGGTCCGAGGCCCCAGAAGTCGCGTTTGAAGGCGTCGAGCCAGCCGAACTTGGGGTGCGCTTCGGTGACGCTGCGCACGTACGGGTTGGCGAGCAGCGCTTCTTGTTCGTCGAAGATGAAGTTCGTCTTGAAGGGATGCCGCGTGAAGAGCAGCATCGAGAGGAAGCAGAAGGGCACGAGCGCCGCGAGAAATTGCGGATCTTCCCCGAGGAAGTAGTCCTTCAGCCAGCGGTGCGCGACCACGTGCAGCTTGGGAGGCAAGAGCTCCTTGGGCACTTCCGAGGCCGCGGCGGTCTCGCTCGTCGGGCTCGTGCTGCGGGCGTCGCTCAGGCTCGCGTCGGTCGAAGAAGACGCTCGGCTCGCGCTCGCGCTCGCGTTCTCGTTCTCGTGAGACGAAGGCGCGGCGCTCTTCGGGGCGACGTCGGGTACGCGAGACGCTTCGGTCACCGCGGGCGCGTCACCGGGCGAGAGGTCTTTCGGTGCGCGATCGACACCGGACGAGCCGTCGCTCGGCGCGGGCTCGAGGTCGTCTTTCTCGTGCTCGTGCTCGGGGCCGTCCGACATCGCCTCAAGCCTTTCCGACCTTCGCGCTCTTGTCGCGGAGCGTGGCGAGGACCTCGGGCTCGGGGCCGCCGTCGGACTGGGGGATGACCCAGTTGTCGCCCCAGAGGTGCGCGCCGCCGTCGATGTACCAGGTCTCGCCGGTGACGAACCACGCGGCTTCGCTCGCCAGGTAGACCACGAGCTCGGCCACTTCTTCCTGCGTGCCGAGGCGCTGCATGGGCGTGCGGATGCGGCTCATCTCGAGCAGCTCCGGCGGATACTGCTCGGTGCCCGAGGTGCGAATGACGCCCGGGGCGACCGCATTGACCTGCACGTTGTGCTGGGCCCATTCGACCGCCAAGGTCTTGGTCATGTTGTCCACGCCGGCACGCGCGGCGCCCGTGTGCACCATGCCGGGGAAGCCGCGCGCCACGTTGGCGATCACGTTCACGATGCGCCCGCGGCGCTTCGGGATCATGTGCCGCACGGCCACGGCTTGCGTCATGTAGAACGTGCCGTTGAGGTTGTTGCGGACCACCGCTTCCCAGCCTTTGGGGGCCAGGGTCTCGGCGCTGGTGGGGAATTGTCCACCGGCGTTGTTGACGAGGATGTTCACGTTGCCGACGGCCTCTTGCACGGAGGCCACGTAGGTGGCGACCGCCTCGGCGTCGCGGATGTCGCAGGTGGCCGCGTGCACGCGGATGCCTCGTGCTTCGAGCGCGGCCTTGGCCTGATCGAGCTTCTCTTGTTTGCGACCGCAGATGGCCACGGTGGCGCCCAGCTCACCGAGCGAGTGCGCGATGGAGAGGCCGATGCCGCTGCCTCCGCCGGTGATGAGCGCAACTTGACCCTCGAAGAGCCCGGGACGAAAAATCGTGGCCATTTTTTACCTCAACCGCGTCGAACGACGCCGTCTTTGCCCTTCACGAGCTTGTCGCCTTTGGCGCTGGTCGCCACGTCTCCGGAGAACTCGGCTTTGCTGCCGTCCGGGAACACGTAGCCGACGATTCGCGCCGGATTGCCGCGCACGAGCGCGAAGTCGGGAACGTCTTTGGTGACCACCGAGCCGGCCGCGACCATGGCCCACTCACCCACGGTGACGCCGCACACGATGGTGGAGTTCGCGCCGAGGGCCGCGCCCTTCTTCACGAGCGTCTTCGAGACGACCCAGTCGTCCGCGCTCTTCAGGCTGAGGTCGGGGTTCACCGCGCGCGGGCGCAAATCGTTGGTGAAGCAGACGTGCGGTCCGGCGAACACGCCGTCTTCCAAGGTGACCCCGTGGAAGAGCGAGACGTTGTTCTGGATCTTGCAGTTTTTCCCGATGACGACGTCGCTGTCGACGTACACGTTTTTGCCGAAGACGCAGTTTTCGCCGATGGTGACGTTCTCGCGCACCTGGCAAAAGAGCCAGATTTGCGTGCCATCACCGATGGTGGCTTTTTCGTGGACGACGGCGGACGAGTGGATGCGAATGGCCATGCGGCGCGCAGTCTACCGCGAAAATTCTGCGAAAAGCGAGCCTCGGCGCGGCGCTACGCGGAGGCTTCGTCGACGCTGAGCTTCTTGACCCCGCGGCTGGAGACGGCCGTCCTCGCGAGCTCGTCGGCGCGCTCGTTTCCGGCCACGCCCGCGTGTCCCGGCACGTACACGATCTTGAGCCCGCGACGCGCCTTCACGAGCGCGACGATCTTGGCCACGAGCTCCACGTTGGCCTTGGCTTTCCAGCCTTTGGTGAGCACGCCGATCGAGTACTGGCTGTCGGTGTGGATGACGAGCGGCGGCCCTTGGGGCACCGCTTCGAGCACGCGCAAGATGGCGGTGAGCTCGGCCACGTTGTTGGTGGCGGTGCCGAGGTACTCGTACGACTCGTACGTCTTGCCGTCGGGTCCGGTGAGCAGCACGCCGAGGCCCGCGGGCCCTGGATTTCCCGAGCAGGCGCCATCGGCGTAGGCCACGAACGCGTCCTTCGGGAGGCTCTCGAGAGAGGCCTCGGCCTTCTTCGCGGAGGCGACCTTCTTCTCTTCTTTGGTGCGCGGAACGGCCTCGCCGGTCACGCAGTGCTCGTCGGGGAAGATCTCGCCCGGCACCACGGTGAGGTTCGCTTGCGAGGCGTGGTACGCGCGGCCGTCGTTCGGTTTGTAACGAATCTCCACCCGTCCCGAGGACGCCACGAGGGAGCCGTCCGCGGAGGCGCGGGCGAGGACTTTTTGACCTTTCAGCGTGGCGGTGACCCAGGGCATGGAGACCTGCGCTTATGCCACAGTCCGTGGTTCGGGTCCCGAGTCGAAAACGGGGAAGCCTTTCGTGAGCGCGCGCGGAGCCGTCACCCGCATTCGTGCACGCTTCGTTCGGAGGGCTCCGAGGGCGAGCGGTGGTATGCTGCGCGCCCCATGAGCGTGCCCCGTCCCATCGTCCTCCTCATCCTCGACGGCTTCGGCGATCGTAAGGAAACCGAAGACAACGCCATCAAGCTCGCCGAGACCCCCGAGCTCGACGCCCTCTACGCGAAGTACCCGCACGCCACCATCGGCACCAGCGGTCCGGACGTGGGCCTGCCTCCCGGGCAGATGGGCAACAGCGAGGTCGGTCACCTGAACTTCGGCGCCGGACGGGTGGCCATGATGGACATCTCGCGCATCGACATGGCCGTGCACGAGCAGTCCTTGGGAAAAAACCCGGTGATCGCCAACGCCATCTCGGTCGCGAAGGCGCGCGGCGGCAGGCTGCACTTGCTCGGGCTCGTGTCCGACGGCGGCGTGCACTCGATGAACACGCACCTTTACGCGCTCATCGAGGCCGCGCACGAAGCGGGCGTCGCGGTGGTGGTGCACGCCTTCTTGGACGGCCGTGACGTGGCCCCCGGTACCGCGCCTCGGTACCTCGCCGAGCTCGACGCGAAGCTCGTCGGCAAGGGCACCATCGGCAGCGTGAGCGGGCGCTTTTACGCCATGGATCGCGACAACCGCTGGGAGCGCGTCGAGCGCGCCTACCGCGCCATCGTGGACGGCACGCGGGTGTCGAGCACCAGCACCGGAGAGCACGCGCACACCTTCGCGAGCGCGGTCGCGGGCGCCGAAGCGAGCCTCGGTTCGGGCAAGAGCGACGAGTTCGTGGAGCCGTTCGTGGTGTCCGGGTACGAAGGCGTCGCACAAGGCAAGGACACGGCGCTCTTCTTCAACTTCCGCCCCGACCGCGCCCGTGAGATCACCCGCGCCCTCGCCGTGACCGCGTTCGACGGCTTCGCGCGCACGAACGGCGCTCCGTTCGACGGCACCTTCGCGTGCATGACCACCTACGACGTCACGCTCGGCCTGCCCGTCGCGTTCGGCCAAGAGCTCCACCCGGACATCCTCCCCGAGGTGCTATCGAAGGCCGGCAAGACGCAGTTCCGCTGCGCCGAGACGGAGAAGTACGCGCACGTCACGTTCTTCTTCAACGGCGGTCGCGAGGCCGTTTTTCCCGGTGAAGATCGCAAAGTGATTCCCTCGCCCAAAGAGGTGGCCACCTACGATCTCAAGCCCGAGATGAGCCTCGCCGGCGTGGTCACGGCCACCTGCGAGGCCATTCGATCCAAGAAGTACGACTTCGTACTCGTGAACTTCGCCAACCCCGACATGGTCGGCCACACGGGCGTGCTCGAGGCCGCCATTCGCGCCATCGCGGCGGTCGACCACGGCGTGGGTGAAGTGGTGCGCGCCACGCTCGAGGTGGGCGGCGCGGTCTTCGTCACGGCCGATCACGGCAACGCGGAGCTCATGCGCGATCCGGTCACCAAGATGCCGCACACCGCGCACACCACGAACCGCGTCCCGCTCATCTACGTGGACGCGGACGAGCGCACCGCGGGCGTCAAGGTCCGCGAGGGCGGGCGCATCTGCGACGTGGCCCCCACCCTGCTCGAGCTCTACGGAATCGAGGCGCCCGCGGCCATGACCGGGGCCTCGCTCCTCGTGCGCGGACAGGCATGAACGAGGTCCGCTTCGGCGGTTACCGCGTGGTCGAGACCATCGGCTCGGGCGCGCTCGCGACCCTCTACAAAGCCGAACAGGAGAGCCTCGGGCGCACGGTGGCCATCAAGGCCCTGAAGAGCACCATCGCGCCCACGTCGAGCTTCGCCGCGCAGATCGATCGCGAAGCGCGCGTGCTCGGCGAGCTCTTCCACGCCAACGTGGTCCTGCTGGTCGACTACCGCGCGGGCGAAGACGGGCGTCCTTCGTTCTTGGTGCTCGAGTACGTGGACGGCCCGAGCCTGGCCGAGCTCGTGGCGAGACGGCGCGTGCTGCGTCCCGAAGCGGCCGCGGCCATCGCGTACCAGGTGGCCGAAGGGCTCGCGCACGCGCACGAGCGCGGCGTGGTCCACCGCGACATCAAGCCGCAGAACGTGCTGCTCTCGCGCCGCGGCGACGTGAAAATCATCGATTTCGGCATCGCGCAGCGCGAGCGCTTGCCCAGCGTGGCCGAGCCTCTCCCTCGCGGAGGCGGCCCGGAGAAGACCCACGAAGCGTTCGGAACGCCCGCGTACATGTCGCCCGAACAAATCCTGGGCGACACGGTGGACGCGCGCAGCGACCTCTTCTCGCTCGGCGTGATCCTCTACCGCATGCTCACCGGCACGCGTCCCTTCGAGCGCGAAGGAGACCCGAAGGCCCCGGGACGCGGCGGCGCCGAGCGCTTGCGAAGAGACGCGCCCGTGCCCTTCCGGGAGCGCGCACCGGACGTGCCTCGGCCGCTCGAGCGCACGGTGATGAAGCTCCTCCAGAAGAACCCCGAAGATCGTCACGCGTCGGCGCGCGAGCTCGCGGAAGAGCTTGCCGCGTTCTTGCGCTCGTTCTCGGGAGCTTCTCCGCAGAGGCTCGTGGTCGCAGCGCTGGCCGAAGCCGGCTACGTGAAAGAAGAAGGAACCCGGCGCGCCGAGCCGCATGTCGCGCGGAGATCGCAGCTCGCGCTGCCCAGCGTGCGTGTGACCTGGCTCGGCTTCGCGGGCATCGGCGTGGCGTTCCTCTTGTTCGCCGGGCTCTCCGAGGTCCTCGCGCGGGACTCGCGCACGGTGCGCGCCGCGGGATCGAAGCCGCTGGAGCTCGCCCCCGAGCAGTCCGGCTCGCTGCGCGTGCTCGCCACGCCGTGGGCCGAGGTCGCGGTCGACGGCCAACACGTGGACACTACACCTTTCGCGCGGGCCATCCCGCTGCCTCCCGGACCGCACTTCGTCTCGCTCACCCACCCCAACGCGAAGCCTGAAAATAGGCAGATCGTGATTCGCGCCAACGAAGTGGTCACGGTGGACGTCACCCTCGACCTGGGCGAGGGCACGGACGCCGGCACGAGCACGGGCGCCCAAGACGCGTCGACCGATGCTCACGCGGACGCCTCGCGTGGGCCTTCTCCCTCGGGCTCCGAAAAGCCTGCATCTTCCACGGAAACCCACCCCGTCCCATGAAACGCTTTTCCCGACCGTCCGCGCTCGCCGGCCTGTGTGCGCTCGCGCTCTCCATCGTGCTCGTGCCCGCGGACAGCTCGGCCTTCCCGCACACGATGCAGCCCGGCGAGACCCTCGCCCAGCTCGCCATCGCCATGTACGGAAGCGCGCGTTTCGAGCCCATCTTGGTGGGCGCGAACGGGCTCGACTCGCACGGCAGCGCCACCGTGCCCGGCATGCATATCGAGATCCCCGCGCCCAGCCACCACCGAGTGGTCGAGGGCGAGACGTGGCTCGATCTGTCCGAGCGCTTCTTGGGAGACCGTCGCCGCGCCGACTCGCTCGCCAAGCTGAACCACGCGGTCGCCTGGATCCCGCCCTCGATCGCGCAGGAGATCGAGGTGCCCGCGGTGCTCGTGCACCTCGGCGGCGACGACGAAAAAATGAGCAACGTGGCCGCGCGCTACCTCGGCAACGCCAACCGCTACTGGGAGCTCAACGCCTACAATTTCCGGAAGAACGACGGCTCGAAGAAGAGCGACGAGATCACGCACGGCGAGGTGGTGCTCGTCCCGCTGTTCGAGCTCGCGCTCACCGAAGAGGGCAAACGCGAGGCGCGTAAGGCCGGCGGACGCGTGCTCACCGAAGGCGGCGGAGAAGCCCACGAAGCGCAGAAGCGCGCCGAGGTGGAGATCCCGCCGCTGCTCGCCGACGTGCGCAACGGTCGCTACGTGGACGCGGTGGCGCGCGGCAATCGACTGCTCGGCAGCGGAGACCTCACCCGCGCGCAGCTCGCCATCATCCACCGCGCCTTGCTCGAGTCCTACGTGGCGCTCGACGCCTACGGCGCCGCCGTGGGCGCCTGCACGGCGTGGCGCACCGCGCTCGAGACCGCCGAGCCGGTCAAAGAAGGGCAGAAGGCCACACGCTGGGAGCTCGATCCGCGCACGGTCTCTCCCAAGATACGTGCCGCATGCACCTCCGATGGCAAGCACCGCGAAGAGCCTGAAAAACCCTCACGCGAAGAGCCCGACGCCGGCGCCCCGAAGCCCACGAAGTGACGTCGAGACGTCGCGCGGGCGTCAGTTCTTCTTCGCGATGGCCCGTGAGTAGAGCTGATTCGACGCGGTGATCCAGTAGACCCGGTCCGACGCGACGATCACGCCCTTGGCGTTCTGAGGCGTCGCGACGACACGAGGCTGGGCCCCGGGGCACTGCTCCTGCTCGTAGAGCTCGAAGTTGGTGCCGTCGCCCGTGGCGAGAAATCGGATCGCGTCGGCTGTGACGGCGAGCGCGGGCCCGCCCAAATAAGCCTTGATGGCGTTCGTCGTCTTCGCGACGACCTCCGGCGTTCCACCGGTCTTCGCGACCCGCAGAACCTGATTCCCGCGAGCGAAGTACACGTAGGTGCCGAAGGCTTGGAGCGCCGTGAGTGCGCCGACGTCCCCGACCAGCTGGGTCGCGTTCGGCCCGGCGGCAGGCACGAGGCGTAGACTCGCGGGTCCGCCCGTCGGAATCGAATACACGACGTAGTCGCCCGCGACGGGGACGATCTCGCGCGGGGACGGAAGCTGCGCGACGAGGTCTTTCGAGCTCCCGGTCGCCTTGACCTCGACGATCTTGTCGTTGGCCGAGGTCAACACGCCGACGGGAGAGGGCGCGAGGAACGGGGCGCCTCCGGCGACCGTCAGATCGACGCCTTGGCTGGTCCGCAGGCGATCGTTGGTCCGCCAGTAGAGAATGCCGTCCGTGTAGACCGCGCTCATGGGCGTCTCGGTTGCCAGGGTGGCGAGCGGCGTTTTCGGCACGTTCCGACCGAACCCCAAGATCTCGGTGCTCGTCGAGACGATGGCCATGTCGGCCGTGTTGCCGAGGAGTCGCTCGACTTGGACGGTCTCTTTGCGCTCCGCGCACAGACCGTTGACGCACGGTTCCGCGTCGCACGAATAGCCACAACGCCCACAGTTCCGGGAGTCGCTGGCGAGGTACACCTTGCCGGGCGAACCGGCACAGTCCGCGGTCGCGTTGGGGTCGGTCACGAGAGGGGTCGCGCACTCGGGAGCGGGTGGAACGGACGAGTCGGATCCCCCTGCGTCGAACGAGGCATCGGGCGTGGGCGCGGCGCCGTCGGTGCCACCATCGGGCGTCTCGACAGGCGAGGGCGCCGATCCGAACGAGCCGCACGCCACCACGGCCATCACACCGGAGAGCGAGAGCAGGAGCACGAAGCGACGCGACGGCATTCGTCCAGTCTATCCAACTGCGCCGAAACGCGCACGGCGCCTTTGCGGACTCAGCGCGAGCCGATGCCGGCCACGAGCGCGTGCACGAGGGTTTGCACGTTCTTCCGGTGCTGCGTGACGCTCTTCGTGTGCGCGCTCGCCCCGGAGGCCGAACGCATGAGCAGATCGGCCAGCTCGGCCGCCGTGAGCCCTGCGCGTTCGAGCGCGAGCCGCCCGGAGGCGCTCTCTTCTTCCGCGACGCGCACGAGCAACGCGCGGTACGCCTTGTCGCCTTTGGCGACCACGCGCGCGGCGTGCTCTTCCTGGGATCCGAGCAGCTCGGCCGCGTGGGGCGACGCCTCGACCAGCTCGAACACCCGCGTGTATTTCGCGATCAAGAGCCCGGAAATGCGCTCTTCGACGCTCCCTCGCGCGGCCGCGGCCTTCTCGGCGTCGGCCAGGATGCCGTCCATCACGTGCTGGCACACGTCTACGAAGAGCGCCTCTTTGCTCTCGAAGTACGCGTACAGCGTGGGCTTTGCGACGCGGCTCTCTTTGGCCAAGAGCTCCATGGACGTGCGGCGCACGCCGTAGCGCGCGAAGAGCGCGATCGCGGCCTCGACGATGCGGGCACGGCGCACCGGATCGCGTTCGTCGGATTCACGAGAAGAAGAGGCCACGGGCTCACCCTAGCAAATCCGCGCGGACGTCCAGCTGCCGAACACCTGCTTCGCGCCGGCGAGTTCTCCGTCGATTCGGCCCCGGCTTCGGGTACCCTCGCGACCTCGCTCATGGACGCTCCGCTCAGCACCGCCCCCGAGGAACGACTCCACGTCGGCTCGGTGGTGCTCGACCATTACCAGGTCGACGGCGTGCTCGGCGAAGGTGGCACCGGTGTCGTGTATTCTGCACGCGACGAATCGACCGGCGCGGACGTCGCCCTCAAGGTGATGCACCCGCACTTGGCCAGCGAGCGCCAGGTCCGCGGTCGGTTCGCGCGCGAGGCCGCCATCCTGAAGCGGCTCGAAGGGCCGCACGTGTGCCGCATCCTCGGCTCGGGCGAAGTGGACAATCCCTCGGGCGGAGAGTCGCTGCTCTGCCTGGTTTTGCCGCGTATTTTCGGGCGCTCGCTGGACGCGGTGCTCGCGGACGGTCCGCTCGACGAGGCGCGCGCGGTGGTGCTCGCCAAGGAGGTGCTCGAGGCGCTCGAGTCCGCGCACGGCCACGACGTCATCCACCGGGACCTGAAGCCTCACAACGTGCTCGTCGACCGCGAGGGCCACGCCACGGTGGTGGACTTCGGCCTCTCCAAGCTCTTGAACGACGCGGGAGGCACCGGCACCACCAACCTCACCGCGCACAACATGGTGTTCGGCACGCCCGAGTACATGTCGCCCGAGCAGGCCCGCGGGGACGAGCTCGACGCCAGGTGCGACCTCTACGCGTGCGGCGTCATGCTCTTCGAGATGCTCACCGGAAAGCTCCCGTTCCAGGGCAGAACCCCGCTCGCGGTGCTCACCGCCCACCTCACCGACGCGCCCCCTTCGCCGGCCGAGATAGCGCCCGAGCGCAAGCTCTCGCCCGCGGTCACGGCCGTGGTGTTGCGTGCACTCTCCAAGGATCCGAAAAACCGCTACCCGACCGCCGGAGCGATGCGCGGGGCCCTGGAGCGAGCCGAAATCTTCCCGGACGAGCCGGACGAGATCCCCGAGCGGATCGCGGGGGGAGCGAGCGAGAGCGAAGAGCACGGCGTGCCCACACCGGCCGTCACCACCCGCTCCGGCATCACGTCCGTCACGCGGGATGCCCCGAGGGACGCCCTCGAGAGCGAGAGCGCGACCGCCGAGACGTCCGAGTCGCACGTCGAGCTGGTCGAGCCCGCCCCCGAGACCAAACGCACCGCCGAGCTCCCGGCCCGCTCGACCCCCGAGCCTCGCACCGGTTCGACCGAGATTTCGCTCACCCCCAAGCCGCCGAGCTCGCGCCGACTTCCTCCCTCGGGCGACCCGAACCGCAACGACACGGGCAGCCGTGGGCGCTCCTCCAAAGCGCCCGTCTCGCGCCGCGAAGCTCCCACGCGTGACCTTCGCTGGCCGCTCGTCTGGGTGGTGGTGGTGGGCGCGAGCATCGCGATCGGCGTGTTTTTCGGCCTGCGCAGCTGAGCGTCGTCCTCGACGCGAAAAAGTGTGCGACCTCGCGCGAGACGAGGCTCCGACCTTCGACGGCGCCGATTGTCCGCGTCGTCGAAAGGATTCGCTCGATGAGGTCGTCTTTCGTTCGAGGTTCGTTCGCGTTCGTCGTCTGCGTGCTCGCCGTGGGGACCGGCTGCGCCTCCATGGGCTTCGGCACCGACACGCCCAAGCTGGTGGGCACGGCGTCGTTCGACCACAACTGCCCCAAGGACAAAATCCAGGTCGTCTCCGAAGAGCCGGGCTCGACCGGGGTCACGCTCTACGTGCTCGACGTGTGCGGCACCAAGAAGAAGTACAAGCGCGCCGGCACGCTCTACTACGACGCCGAAAAAGGCTCGCCGATGGTCCCGCAATGACCGAGGAGCCGAGAGCTACCCGTTGGCCTCGGCGAGCTTTTGCGTGAGTGGCAGGGCCTCGGGAAGGGGAACGAATCCTTCGCGCAGCGCACGTTCGGCGAGCGAGATGGCACGATCGAGATCGACCGGGGCACCTTCCCGGTCGATCCCGCACGCCATCGCGCAGAAGCCGAAGAGCGTCTCCGCGTCGATCCCGCGAGACATCATCTCGCGCACGGTGGTGCCGCGCGTGCGCTTGGCGAGCCGCTCGCCGGAGGAGGTGACCACGAGCGGCAAGTGCCCGTAGCGCGGGCTCTTCGTGTAGCCGAGCAGCCGCCCGAGCAAGATCTGGCGCCCGGTGGAGCCGAGCAGATCGATGCCACGGAGCACGAGGTCGATGTCCATCGCGTGATCGTCGAGCGCGCTCGCGAGCTGGTAGGCGTACACGCCGTCGCCGCGGCGGAGCACGAAATCGCCCACGCGCTCGGCCACGTTCTCGATCTGCTCACCGCGGTAGAGATCGTCGAACGTGACGTCCGACGCTCGCCCACGAGGGACGCGCAGGCGCACCGCGGGCGAACGCTTCATCTCGCGGTCTGCCGGCTTGTCGCGGCAGGTGCCCGGATACACGAGCTCTTCTCCCGCGTGGGGCGCGCTCGCCACCTGCGCGATCTCTTGGCGCGAGCAGTCGCACGGGTACGTGTCGAGCCGCTCGAGCGCGGCCTCGTACTTCTCGTGGCGCGCCGATTGAGTGTAAGGCGCATACGATTTCGCGAACGTCGGTGCCAAACGATCCGCGCGGGTCGGTGGTCGATCGAGCTCGTCCCAGGTGAGACCGAGCGCCTCGAGGTCCTCCAAGATGCGCTCGCTCGCGCCCGGGACCACGCGCGGCGTGTCGATGTCTTCCACGCGGATCACGAACCGCCCGGAGCTTGCCCGGGCCAGCACGAACGACGCGAAAGCACACACGAGACCGCCGAGATGCAGGTCTCCCGTGGGCGAAGGGGCGAAGCGAGTACGCAGAGGCGACACGAGACGCGAGATTAGGCTACTTTTCGCGCCGTTCCCCATGTCCGAAGGCCCGCTCCGCCTCGTCCGAAAGATTCCTCGCGGTGTGTTCGTCGCACTCGCGGTGCTTTTGGCCGTCGTGATCGCGGTCCGCGGCACCTATCGACCCTTCCCGGCGGAAGACACCCCCGAAGGCGCGTACCTGCGCATCGCGCACGGGGTCACCGAAGACCACGTCGAGGCCTCCTTTCCGTTCCTCGAGAACGAAGCGCAGTGGGCCTCGTACACCGTCCGCGACAACCGCAAACGCTCGCTCGAGCTCGTACGCCGCTCGTACCCGGCGAACGAACGCGAGCCCCTGGAGAAGGCCTGGGGCCCGTTCGCGTCCGCCCCGGACGGCGCCGACGTCTTCGTGCTCTTCGCCAAAGAGCGCGGCTGGGACCGCCGCTTGAGGCGCGATCTCTCGGGCGTGGCGTCGATCGACGTGCAGGGCGAGCGCGCCAGCGTGGTCACCGTGCGCGGCACCCGTTACCCGTTCCGAAAGCGCCCCAACGGCATCTGGGGTCTCACCATCTTCACCGCGGACCTCTTGGCCGAAGCCGAGAAGAGCACGCGCGATCTGGCCGTCGTCGAGAAAGCCGCGGCCGACTACGAGCACGCGAAGAGCGAAAAATAAGCGCTGTCTGCTGTCTTCAGCGTGCCGCTGCGAGTCGCGCGAGCACCGCTTCGTACGATCCCTCGCCGCCTTCGCCGCGCTCGATGGGCAGCTCGGTGCGCTTCCAGCCGGGCTCCACGATCTCGCCGAACGTGCCGCGGCTGCCGTCGAAGCCGGCGATTTGGTTCGCGAGCGAGGTGAAGCCCGCCTCCACGAGCGCTTGCACGGCTTTGGCGGAGCGACCTCCGGCGTGACAGCCGATCACGAGCGGCTGGTCTTTCGCGAAGGCACGCAGCATCACCGAGACGAACGCCTCGTTCGCCACGAGACCGACCGGGCCGTCCTTTTGCCACGGCACGTTCACGGCGCCGGCCGGGCGCCCTTCGGCGAACTCGCTCTCCGCGCGTACGTCCACGTACGTGCTCCCCTCACGCATGCGAGCGTAGGCCTCGGCGGGCGTGAGGGAAGCGACGGGAGTGCTCACAGGTCGTCGTGGAAGAGCGGCTCGCGGTTGCGCACGTAGCGGTAAACGAGCTGCCGAGCCTCGGGGGTGATGTCGGTGAACTGCGCGCCGAAGCCGGGCTGCGCCGAGTCGCTGCTGCTCGTCTGCTCACGCGCCCAACGCACCACCGCGCCGGCCTCGAACTCGTACCCACCGGGAAGCGAGACGCGCAGGCGCACCGGGGTGCCGATCTTGGGAATCATGTAGGTTGCAACGAAGAGACCTCCGTGATCGACGATGTCGTTGCCGGAGAGGCCCTTGTAGAAGTTCGTCGGGCTGTGCGCGCCGAGGTCGGCGTTGATGAGCTGACCACCCGCGCCACCCGGAGCCGCGGCGGGCGCAGGCTGCTGCGGACGCGGCGCCGCGAAGGGATCTTGCGCGGCCATCGGAGACGCCTGCGGACGCGCTGCGAACGGATCTTGCGCGGCCATCGGAGACGCCTGCGGACGAGCCGCGAACGGATCCTGCGCAACTTGAGGAGCCTGCTGGAACGAAGGCTGCTGCGGCGCTTGCTGCTGGAACGAAGGCTGCTGCGGCGCTTGCTGCTGGAACGAAGGCTGCTGCGGCGCTTGCTGCTGGAACGCGGGCTGTTGCGGCGCTTGCTGCTGCGGCGCTTGCTGCTGGAACGCGGGCTGTTGCGGCGCTTGCTGCTGGAACGAAGGCTGCTGCGGCGCTTGTTGCTGCGGCGCTTGCTGCTGGAACGAAGGCTGCTGCGGTGCCTGCTGCTGCGGCGCTTGTTGCTGGAACGAAGGCTGCTGCGGCGCTTGCTGCTGCGGCGGCGCTTGCTGCTGGAACGAAGGCTGCTGCGGCGCTTGCTGCTGCGGCGCTTGCTGCTGCGGCGCCGGTTGCTGCGGCGCCTGCTGCTGCGGCGCTTGTTGCTGGAACGAAGGCTGTTGCGGCGCTTGCTGCTGCGGTGCCGGTTGCTGCGGAAGCTGGGACGGGAAGGCTTGCGCGGGCGGCGAGAAGGCCACGGGCGCGGTGGGCATCTGGTTCTGCGGGGCGTTCGCGGGCTGCGGCGCGAGGTTCACCGTGGCGACCTGCGGAGCTGCTTGGGCAGCCGCGGGCTGCGGTGCGGGCGCTGCTGGCTGAACCGGAGCAGGCTGAACCGGAGCGACCACTTGCACCGGCTGCGGCGCCGGTTGTTGCGGAACGGGCTGCGGCTGGAAGGCTTGCTGCGTGGCGGGAATGGGCTGTGCCGGAGCGGGCGCGGGCGCGGGCGAAGCCGCTTGCACGGCAGGCGCCGCGGCTTGCGGCGCGGGCTGCGCGGAAGGCTGCCCCGGACGCGGAATGGCCATGGCCGGAGCGAGCGGCACGGTGCCAGGTCGCGGCACGGCCGGTTGAATCGGTGTAGTTTGCACCGTTGGCGCAGGCGCCGCAGGTGCCGCTTGTGGTGCAGGAGCGGGTGCCGCTTGCGGCGCGGGCGCGGGCTGAGGTGCTGGCGCAGCCTGCGGTGCGGGTGCAGGCGCGGGCGCGGCCTGAGGCGCCGGAGCCGCGGCGGGCCCCTTCACCATCTTGCCGAGCTGGTGCACGAGCCCGAGCGACGAAGCGACCGCCTCGAGGGCATTGGCCACGGCGGGCACGGTGGCCGGTTGAGCCTGCAGCTTGGCGAGCGCACCACGCACGTGACCGAGGGCGGTCTCGGCGTGCGGCGCAAGCTCTGCCCCTTGCGAGCGCTCAATCTGGTGAAGCGACCCCATGGCCTGCGCGATGGGCTCGGCGATGTCGAGAATGTGCGGAGGAACGTTCGGGTCGGTTTGAAGCGCCGAGAGGCCTTTCGCCAGGGATTCTCGGGCTGAACGTGCAGTCGTCACGGGGTCGGACACGATGCTCTCCTCCAAGCTCAGGATCCTCCCCCGGCATCGCGAGCGCCGAGGCGTTCGCAGGCGACGAGCGAAGGGTCTGTCTCTAGCGTCAGTCTACGTAAGCCCTCTCGACAAGGGAACCGTCTTCGGGTGCCGCGCCTCATCGAAGAAGGAGTCGAGCTTTCCTTCACGCACACGCCCGTACGAGACGACGCTTACGGAAGCGCAGCCGCCTCACGAACGAGGACCGCGAGGGCGGTGCGATCGAGCGGTCGCTCGTCGTCGTCGTCTTCACCCGCGAGTCTTCCGGACAAGAGCCGAAGCGCCCCTTCCCCTGCCCGCACCACCGCGAAGCCCTCCGCGTCGAGCGCGGCTTCTCCCGGTGCGAGGCCCTCGGGCGCTCGCGCCACCACCTCGACCGAGGAGAGCGTGACGACCTCTTCCCCCAGGAAAAAATAGGCTCCCGGATACGGGCTCGCGGCACGCACCCGGCGCGCGAGGCGCTCGGCCGACCAGGTGAAATCGAGCTCGAGCTCGTCTTCCGTGGGAAGCGCAGCGCTGGTCGCGCGGGACTCGTCTTGTTTCTCGCGCACGGGTGGGCGTCCCTCGGCGAAGGCGCGCACGGTCTCCCGCAAGAGCGCGAGCGACGGCCGATCGAGCTTCTTCGCGAGGCGCCAGGCGGTCCAGCTCGGGTCGATGGGAAGCTCGCGTCGACCGAGCACGTCGCCCGTGTCGTACTCGGCCTCGAGCACGTGCGCGCTCACGCCGGTCACGGTGTCGCCCGCGTCGATGGCCGCGAAATAAGGGTCTCCACCGCGATGGCGCGGCAAGAGCGAAGGATGCACACCGAGCGCACCGTGCTTCGCCACCGTGAGCAGTTCCTCCGGCACGCGCGTCGTCCAGAACCAGCTCACCAGCAAGTCCGGGGAGAGTGCACGTATCTTCTCGACCTGCGCGCCGAGGCTCGGCTTCACGAGCACGCGCCCCTTCGGGAGCGTGCGACGCAGCCTACGCGTGCCGAGAGCGCCCTTGCGGCACACGCCCGCCCAGACCACGTCGTGCCCGTCCGCCGCGAGCAAAAGCGCGGCGAGCGGGAGTCCGACGAAGGCAATCTTGAGCGGGCGAGCGGGACCGGACAAAGCGAGCGACGCGTTCGAACGAGGGCTCAGACCGCGGCTTGCGTAACGGGCAGCGCGGGCGAGGGCTCGTCGCCGAGCTGACGGAGCAGCGCCTGACGCATGGAGTGCTCGACCAGCTGCCAGAGCTGCGCGCGATCGGTCGAGCGACCGAGGAAGCCGATGGGAATGCGGAAGCCGCCCTTGTCGCGACGTCCACCGCCGTAGGCGCGGCCGCGGTCGTCGTGGCCGAAGGCCTGCTCGAGCCACACCGCGGGATCGACGCTGGCCGAGTGCGTGCGCAGCGAGCCTTCGATGAAGCGCTCGCCCACCACGCCGTAGACGACCACGGTGTCGATGTCTTCGCGGCGGACCAAGAAGTCCGCGGCCTGCGCGATGGTGTCGCGGTCGCCTTCGGAGACGAAGCCGACACCGGCCATGGCGAAATTACGCCGCACCACGAGGGAGGCGAGCGCGCGTGCGATGACGTCCATGGCTTCCGGGGCGATCAGCCGGCGACTGAGATCCGCGAGCAGATCTTTGTCGCATACTTCGGTGAGGTACCCCGCAGCGCGGAAATCGATCCCGCGGGCGAGCTGGAAATCGTCGGTGTCGGTGGCCATGCCGTGCATGAGCGCGGTGGCGATGCGGCGATCTTCTTCGCTCGACGGATCGAGGGGAGCGATCTCCTGCAAGTACTCGGAGAACATCGTGGCCGTGGCGCCCACGTCGAGGCGAAGGTCCACGAAGCGCGCCTTGGGAGGCGTGTGCGCGCGGTGGTGGTCGACGATGACCAGCACCTCGATGCCCTCGGTGCCGCCCAGGTCGGGTTCGGCGTCGTGGGCGTCCACGAAGGCGAGGTAGTCGACCTTCCCGGCCTCGGCCACGTTGCGCATCTTCTTCAGCTCGATGTTGAGCAGCTTCACGAGCGCACGGTTTTCGCGGTGCGAGAGGTCGTGCGTGTAGCCGACCGTGACCTGCACGCCTTGCCGGTGCGCGATGTGCGAGAGCGCGAGCGCCGAGGCGATGCCGTCGGGATCGGGGTGACCTCGCAGGGAGATCAGCAGGTGCTTTCCCTTCGCGGCGGCGAGGGTCTCGCCGAGGGCGCGGGCGCGCTCTTGAGGGATGAGGGACGGGACTGTGAGACGCCGAACGGCTTCGCTCATCGGGGTGCGGCGAATTGTGCGCCTTTTTTCGTCCCGGAAGCGAGCCCTTCTCGCAGGGGGGATGTCACGTGTTCAGGTACGGACGTCTCGGCTTGCTTCCGGGCGGCATTGGTGGGAAGAGCGCGCGACCATCCGCGCCAACGCACCGGTTTCGGTTCGGCGCGGCAGCCATGACCTCGAAGGAACGTAGAAAAGGGCTCTATTTCGGCTTCCAGCGCGCGCTGCGGGTGCTCCTGCCCGCGCTCGTGGTGGCGCTGCCTCCGCTCTACTGGGTCGTCGACGCGACGCGCCGATCGTCGTTGGTCTCGCTCGGCCGCGACCAGGGCATTTTTCAGTACGTGGCGTGGGCGGTGCTCACCGGAGACCGCGACTACCGCGACATCCGCGACGTGAACGGGCCGCTCACGCACCTCGTGCACATGGTCTTCCTCAAGCTCGGCGGCGCGGACGAGCACACCTTCCACGTGCTCGATCTCGTGGTGAGCGGCGTCGCCTTCGCGTTCGTGGGCGCGTGCCTGCCCGGTCTCGGGCGCCTCGCCAAGCCGAACCCGAGCGGCGAGGGCTCGCGTGCGCGGCTCGTGCGCGAGATCTCTTCCCGCGCCGGCTGGGCCTTCGCGGCCTGGGTGGTCCTGAGCGGCCAGTACATGCTCTACATCTTCTGGGACCTCGCCCAGCGAGAGAGCTTCTGCGACTGGTTTTTGCTGGTCTCCCTGGGGCTCCAGCTCGTGGCGCAGCTCCGCATGCGTCAGGCCGGCACCGACGCCGAGAAGGCCCGCGCGGGCAGCACGGCCATCGCCTGGTCGGGCGCGTTCTCTCTCCTGCTCTGGTTCGGCAAGCCCACCTACGCGCTCTTCACGTTCGCGCAGCTCGCCACCTTGGCCGTGGACGACGTGGCCATGCCGCGCAAGAGCCGCTTCGCGTGGTTCTTCGGCGGCGGCGCGCTCGGCGTGCTCTCGCAGCTGATCTTCCTCGTGGTCTTCGGCGACCCCATCGCCTTCTTCCGCATCTACCTCGTCGACGTCCCGACGATGTACAAGTTCATCTGGCCGCGCACCCCGTACGAGATCCTCGGCCTCGACGGCTACTCGACCATGGCAGCGTTCGCGGGCGCGACCAGCGCGGTCATGCTGGTGCTGGTCGCCACGGGCACCTTGCCGCGTCGCCTGCTGGCCATCGCGCTCGCGCCGCTTTGCGGTCTCGGCAGCGTGCTCGCGCAGCGCAAGGGCTTTCCCTATCACTTCCACCCGGTCAGCGCGACATTGAGCCTTCAATGGCTGGTGCTCGTGGCGTGGTTCTCCGAGCGTGGACAGCGGCTCCCGCGCGGGCGCGCCGACCGCGTCTTGCCCATCGCCGCGGCGGCCGTGCTCTCGCTGCGCGTGGCCACGTACATGCCCATTTCGCCGTACGTGCAGAACCTCTGGCTCTTGACCGACAAGGCCAGAAACCCGGACGAGCGCCTCACCCACGACTACCTCGTCTATTTCAAGACGAGCGACTTCTTCCCCTGGGAATTGCGCCAAGCGGCATCGTACTTGCGCCTGACCACCAAGCCGGAAGACCGCGTGCAGACCTACGGAATGGATCCGTACGTGCTCTTCCTCGCCCAGCGAAAGAGCGCCACGCCCTACATCTACGCCTACGACCTCAATGCCGACGCTGCCCTCGCCGGAGGCAATCTGCCCGCGCCGGTCGGACTGCACCCCAATCCGGTCGAGGCCGCGCGCATCAGGGCCATTCGCGACGCGCACGAAAAGGACTTCTTCGAGAAGATCCAAGCGAAGCCCCCGGCCGCGTTCGTCTTCCACGACAAGGCCCCGCTCATCACGTGGCAAGAGGCCGTGCACGACTTCAAAGAGCACTGCCCGGCGAGCTCGGCCTGGGTCGATGCACACTACACGCTCACGGCGAACTTCAACGGGCTGCGCGTGTTCCTGAGAAACGACTTGGCTGCCGGGGCCCCGCGCTTCGACGTGGGCGAAGCGCCGCCGTCGAAGGACTGAGAGAGGGGGCGCGTCTCGCCCTTCCCTCGTCACCGGGGCGCGAAGTCACTCGTTCGTCACACGAAGGTTTCGAGCCGGTCCTGGCCGTTTTCGTGTTTTTCGCCGAAAAACGCAGCAGTTGCGCGGGCGTGCTCTCGGAGGTCCTTTTGGCCTTCTCTGGGCGGGTCGAGTAGAAAGAAGGTATGGAACCCGCCGACTCGGCGCCGCTCTCGACCTCCA
This sequence comes from Polyangiaceae bacterium, assembly GCA_965225775.1. Taxonomy (GTDB): domain Bacteria; phylum Myxococcota_A; class Polyangia; order Polyangiales; family Polyangiaceae; genus JAAFHV01. The sequence goes on from OZ245328.1 coordinate 5,778,009, forward strand.
CCCCGACCCCTTCGGCGTCGGTCGTTCCAGCGACGTTCACCGAAGATCTGCGCTCCCCTTCGCTCTACTTGAACCGCGAGCTCTCGTGGCTCGAGTTCAACGCGCGGGTGCTGGCCGAGGCCGAGACCGAGTCGGTGCCGCTGCTCGAGCGCCTCAAGTTCCACGCCATCGTCACGTCGAACTTGGACGAGTTCTTCATGGTGCGCGTGGCCGGATTGAAGCAGCAGCTCACCGGTGAGGTCGGCGAAATCGCGCCCGACGGAATGAGCGTCGCCGACCAGCTCGCGCGCATCTCCGAGCGTGTCCACGAGATGATGCAGCGACAGGGCGAGTCGCTGAAGAGCCATCTTTTTCCGGCCCTCGCCGATCAGGGCTACGCCTGGCTCAAGCCGGCCGAGCTGCCCACCGAGGCGCTCGCCGCGCTCGACGAGCGCTTCCACCAAGAGGTCTTCCCGGTCCTCACGCCCATCGCGATCGACCCGGGACATCCCTTCCCGCACGTGCGCAACAAGAGCCTGAACCTCGGCGTCATGTTCACGCGCGACGGCTCGGGCGACGTGAACTTCGGCGTGGTGCAGGTGCCGAACATGCTCCCGCGCCTGCTCATGGTGGGCCCGGTCACGCTGAAGAACGGCTCGGTCGCGCCGCACGCCTTCGTGCTCCTCGAAGACCTCATCGCGCGCCACGTGGACATGATCTTCCCGGGCGTGCGCTTGAAGGGCGTGTACGCCTTCCGCGTCACGCGAAACTTCGACATCGAGATCGACGAAGAAGAAGCCGAAGACCTCCTCCAGACCATCCAGCAAGAGCTCCGCCGGCGCGAGCGCGGCAACGCCGTGCGCCTCGAGGTCTCGGGCGAATACAGCGAGGCCTCGGTGGCCAAGCTGGTCAAGGCGCTCAAGCTCGACCCCGAGCGCGACGTGTACCGCACCACTGCGGTGCTCAACGTGACCGATCTCTTGTCGCTCTTCTCTCGTGAAGATCGAAGGGCGCTGCGGGACGAGCCCTATGCGCCGCTCGCCGTACCGCCCCTGAGAGACGCCGAAGACATCTTCGCCGCCATCCGCGACGGCGACATTCTCCTGCACCACCCGTACGAGTCGTTCGACCCCATCGTCGAGCTGGTGAGCCGCGCCGCGGACGACCCGGACGTGCTCGCCATCAAGCAGACGCTCTACCGCGCCGGCGGCGACTCGCCCATCGTGAAGGCGCTGGCGCGCGCGGCCGAGGCGGGCAAACAGGTCACGGCCATCGTCGAGCTGAAGGCCCGCTTCGACGAGGAGTCGAACATCGTGTGGGCGCGTACGCTCGAGCAGAGCGGCGTTCACGTGGTCTACGGCCTCATGGGCCTGAAGACCCACGCCAAGTGCCTGCTCATCGTGCGGCGCGAGCGCGGCGGATTGCGGCGCTACGTGCACCTCTCGACCGGCAACTACAATACCGGCACCGCCCGTCATTACACGGACGTTTCCTTGCTCACGTGTCGCCGTAGCATGGGCGAAGACGCCTCTTCGCTCTTCAATCTGCTCACCGGTTACAGCGCGCCCGCCAAGTGGAACTCGCTCATCGTGGCGCCGCTCGGCCTGCACGAAGCGGTGCTCGGATTGATTGCCCGCGAGGCGGAGCAAGCCCGTCACGGCAAGCCCGCGCGCATCGTCGCCAAGATGAACTCCTTGGTCGACGAAGACGTGATCGAGGCGCTTTACCGCGCCTCCCAAGCGGGCGTGCAGATCACGCTGCTCATTCGTGGCATCTGCTGCTTGCGCCCGGGCGTGCCCAACGTGAGCGAGAACATCGAGGTCCGCGCCATCGTGGACCGCTACCTCGAGCACGGCCGCGTCTTCCGTTTTTCCAACGGTGGCAAAGAGGAAATCTACATTTCCAGCGCCGACTGGATGCCCCGCAACTTCCACCGCCGGGTGGAGGTCATGGTGCCCATCGACGACCCCGGTCTGCGCATCAAGCTCTCGGACCACCTCTCGCTCCAGCTGCTCGACAACGTGAAGGCCTGGGCCCTCCAGAGCGACGGCAGCTACCAGCGCGTGCAGATCAAACCGGGCACCCAGCCCATGCGCTCGCAGCTCAAGTTCCAAGAGCTCACCCGTGAGCTCGTGCGCGTGGCCGAGGTCGCCGCCCGTCCGGGCAGCCGCTTCCACATGACCCCCACCGCCCAGCGCTCGCCCCTCGAAGGCAAGGTCCCGAAGACCACCCGCCGCCGCAAGAACCGCGGCGACTGAGCGAAGGGCCGAGCGACCTTCGTCGGCTTTTTCTCGTCGATTCGGGCGCTTGCGAGGCATCGTGAGCCTCTCGTTCGATTTCCGCGCATCAGTCGATCTCGAGGCGTGACAGGGAGGTAGGGGCGCGCTCCTCGCTACCTAGAGCGGGCCCGGCTTCTCGTTCTCGGCCTTCCACGTCACGGAGAGATCATGGTTCGCACACGCTCGGTCTCGGTCGCTCGGTTCTCGCTCTCGCTGGTCCTCGCCTTCGCCGCGCTCGGTTCGGGGGTCGCTTCGGCGGACCGTCCGGCCATCGTGCTCGGACCGCGACTGACGCACGTCGCCGTGGTGTCCGCCGAACGAGACGGGACGCTCCCGGCGGGGACGCCCATTGCCCTTCGATTGGGAGGCCTGGGACGCTGCGCGGTGGACGTGGCGGTGCGTCCGGCCGACCCTCGCCTTCGGGTGCGTCCGTACATCCAGAGCGTGGAGGGCGTGCTCGGCACGCGGGAGACCTTCACGCTCGGTTACCGCATGCCCGCCTATGCCGAAGGTGCCCCGGCCGTCGCCGTGCGCGTGACCCCGCGCGCCCCTTGCGCGGGAGATGCGGCCGAAGTGCAGGTCCGCACGGAGCGCCCGCGCCTGGTGGTCATTCCGATTCCGGCGCCTTCACCATCGTCTGCGCCTCAGGCCCCGCAAGCTCCGCAGACCCCACCGGCCGCTTCGTCTTCGCCCGTCGTTCCCCCCGCCGGAGCCCCGGCCATTCCGGGTACGAAACCGGCCAATGGCACGGTGACCTCGCTCTCGGTGCCGGACGGGAGCTTCGCGGAGGACGAAGCCCAGCGGCTCGCCGTGAAAGGCACGGGGGGCTGCGGCCTCGACCTCCACGTCTCGAACAAGAGCTACGGCGGCACGTTCGACAAGACCTTCGCGGTCGCGCCCTTGAACCTGGCGAACGGGTCCACGCTCTACAACGGCACCCACTTCGACACGCTGGCGGAGGGCTCGTACCACGCGGACGTGACCGGCAAAAACGGCTGCACCGGCACGGCCGGCATCGACTTCAAGGTGACGGCCAAGACCTCGACCGCCAAGGTCTCCGGCAAGCCGACCGTCGTGCTCGACAAGCAGCCCTTGTCCGGCTCGGCGTTCAAGAAGTCCAAAGACTCGAACATTTGGTTCAAGGTCTCCGTGCCTCAATCGTTCAAGGACGCGAACGCCTCCTGCTGCGACGTGGAGTACGACTACATGAACGCCTACGGCGGCTGGGAGCCCTTGCCCAACAGCCCCTTCAACGACGCCGGATTGAACCCGCTCGCCAACGCGAATTCGGCGGTGCCGAAGAGCGTCAGCTACTTCACGGTCCCGAACGAGGGCGCCACCCGCTGGCGCATGCGCGTGCGCGGCTACCGCTACAAGACCACCTTCGAGTGGTCCGATTGGCTCGAGTTTTCGGTCGACCAGAACTGAAGGCGAACACCTCGTCGAAACGAAAATGCGCACGCTTCCCGGACGGGGGCGTGCGCATCGTCGTTGGTCGAACGTGGCTTCTCAGGGCTTCAAGATCACCCCGAAGCCATCGCCCGTGGTGCCGGAGACGTTCTTGTTGTCGAGCGAGCGCGCCGGGTCGAGCTGGAGTGTCACGCCGTTGAAGTAGCCGTGGGCGGCCAGCATGCCCGTGCTCGACACGGCAAGGCCCGCGCCCTGCTCACGTCCCACCGAGGTGTACGCGTTGGCCCATAGGGTATTTCCGAGCGTGGGGCCGAACTTGGCCACGAACGCGTCGTAGAGTCCACCGCCGAAGGCGAGCTGCTTGCCACCGCCCAGGTCCACGTTGCCCCCGTAGATGCCGGCAATCACCACGTTGCCGAAGGGGTCGACCACCACGGAAGAGACCGAGCTCTCGGCGCCGGTAGCGGTGAACACCCGATGCCCGACCTCGGCCAGGTTGGAGTCGAACCGCAACACGAGACCGCTGCGATTGGTGGTCGCTGGCACGGTGCCCGTCCCGAAGCTGAATCCGGCGGGAGAGTCGTAGTCGAACATTGCATAGACGTCGCCGTTGGGCGCCATGGCCATGCCGCGTGCGTTGGCGGTGGTGGCGGCCTTGGGCACGGCGTAGCCACCCTTGTAGGCGCCACCGTTCTTGGGATCGTAGCGGAGCACGAGAAGCGTCGTGCGCGTGTTTCCGCCGCTCGGGGAACCGACGAAATCCGCCGGCGGGTTGGCCCCGAGCTTGGAGCTGTCGGCGACATAGTCACAAGCGACTTGACCGTACGCACGGCCCGACACCAAGAGGTCTCCGTTGGCCGCGTAGGCCAGACCGCCTCCCGTGGAGAGGCAGGTGGGGCCGTTGGTCTTGCTGGCCCACACCTTCGCGAAGGAGAGCTGCCCGTTCGATTGATATTGCGCGACGAACCCCATGTAGGGGCCGATGCCGTTGGAGGTCACGGTGCCGTTCGCGTTCATGAAGGGGTAGCTGGTCGCACCGGGGACCGAGCCGCTGATGGCGATGACCCCTCCCGGACCGATGGCGACACCTCGCGGCTCGGTGGCGTTCGATTGCGGGAGCATGTCTTGCCCGAACTGAAAGGCGAGATTTCCCGAAGAGAGCCCGACCAAAAACGCACCGTTGTTGGTGAGGGTGTCGGCGCCGCCGTTCACGCTCCACGCGATCGAGCCCGCCCCGGAGTTTTTCGTGAGCTGACCGAACGCGACCACCGTGCCCCCCGGGTCGACGGCGATGGAGCGGACCGTATCGTTGGTGGACGAGCCGCCGATGCGAGCCGCAGCCACACAATTGCCTCGAGGGTCGATCTTCACGAGGTAGGCGTCTTGGTCGGTGATGCCGCCCTTGCTCGTGAGCGTGCAGGTGGTGCCGCGCGGATCACCGAACACCGCCGTGCCCACGAACGAACCGCCGAAGTACGTGTTGCCGGCCGCATCGAAGGCCACGGGAGGCGCCACGTCGCCGGTGAAGAACGGAGCAAAGTCCTCCTCGCCGTCACCACGCGTCTGGTAGACGGCGGAGAGCGCGCCCGTGGGCGTGGGAGGGCCGGCGTCGGCGTCGGTCTGCGCGTCCCCGGAGCTCGTGTCTTGTCCCGCGTCGACCGCCTCGCCGTCCTTCGGAGGCACGAAGGTGTCGGCCACGTTGGCGTCGGCGGTGCTCGCAGCGTCCGGGCCGTCCGCGGGGATGGGGTCGTCCCCTACGCACGCCGCCACCACGAAGCCACCGGTCACGACGAGTGAAAGTGCAAAGGCCAAAGAACGATCGAAAGGTCGCATGCTTCGAAAATACACCGACTGGACCGCTGGAGCACGGCCCGTCGAAGCTCGCCTTCGATCTGGCAAAACCTCCGTCTTCTTCGGGATTTGCAGGCTGCAGCGAGGAACGAGGCCCTCCTATCATCCGATTGGGGATAGATGGCGCCGGACATGGAGCGTCTGTTGGAGCCAAGGTCACGGACAGAGGAGCTCTTCGCCGGTGCCGCGCGAGCGACGACCCTCACGAGCAGGGCGGAACCCCCGTCGATTTGACCGACACGAAATGGTAGGGCATGCGGCGATGGGCTCTCGTACCTCTCCTTCGTTCGCGCTGCTCGCGGCGGCTTGGCTCGCGGCTTGTGCTCCCAAAGCACCTGCAGAGGCGCCGCAGCCCTCCGCCGCGCAGACTGCCGCACCGAAAGCGCAGACACCCCAGACGGCTCTGGTCAATCCGCCCCCACCGGAGGTGCAACGCGTGGTGCGCCAGTCCTCTCCCGCGTTCCTCGCCTGCTACGAAGCCGGTGTCCGTCGCGACCGTGAGCTCCACGGGAGGGCCGTCATGAGGTTCGTCGTCGCGGCCGAGGGCGGCGCCGTGAGCGAGTCCACGGTTGACGCCGCGAGCGACTTGCCGGACCCCGTCGTGCTTCAATGCATCCAGGGAGAGATCAAGAAGCTCCGCTTCTCGCCGCCCGAGGGAGGCACCATCACCGTGGTCTATCCCTTCGACTTCTCCCCCGCCGACGTACCCGCCCCCGCGCCGCGTCGACCGAGCCCCGACGGGAAGGGAAGGCTCGCGCCCGAGATCATTCAACAGACTGTCAGGTCCCAGTTCTCGCGCTTCCGCGCCTGCTACGAAGGCGGCCTCCGGCGCGACGCCAATCTCCAAGGGCGGGTCGCCACTCGTTTCGTCATCGCCGCAGACGGCTCGGTGCGGGAGGCCAAGGTGGACCCGACGAGCGACTTGCCCGACCAAGCCGTGCTCCTCTGCGTCGCGCTCGAGTTCAAGAAGCTGCGCTTCCCGGAGCCCGATGGAGGCATCGTCACCGTGGTCTACCCCATTTCGTTCTCCCCCGGGGATTGAGGGTTCGGCCCACGAGAATGGACATGCCTCGCCATCGTCGCCTCGAACCGTACGAGATGGTAGAGCGCCTCCAATGATCGTGCGTTCTTCGCTCGTGCTCGCGACGCTCACGTTCCTGGCGGCTTGTGCGCCCGCCGCGCCCGTGGCAGCTCCCCTGCCCTCCGCCGCGCAGCCCGCCAAAAGGCCGCGAGAAAACTTCGTCGGTATCGGAAAGCTCGCGCCCGAGATCATTCAACGGACCGTGCGGTCCGAGTTCTCGCGCTTCCGCCGTTGCTACGAAGGGGGACTCCAGCGTGAGCCCCATTTGCGAGGAAAGGCCCTCACGCGCTTCGTCATTGCCGAAGACGGCTCGGTGCGAAACGCCGAGACCGACCCGCAGAGCGATTTGCCCGACCCCGCCACGCTCGAGTGCATCGCGAGCGAGTTCGGGAAGCTCCGTTTTCAGGCTCCCCAGGGAGGCGAGGTCGTCGTCGTCTACCCTATCAGCTTCGATCCCGGGGATTGAGACTCACGGAGCCCCGTCTCGAGCTTCTTCGTCTTCCTGGGTGATGCGGCTGTGGGTCCGTGTATCACGCATGCGAACGTAGACCACCAGCGAGACGGCGAGCATCACGGTCACGTAGAGGTAGAAGCCTCGTTCGATTCCGCGGGCTTTGAACCAGAGGGCCACGTATTCGGCGGTTCCGCCGAACAGCGTATTGGCGAGCGCGTACGGGAGCGCGACCCCGAGCGTGCGCATTTCGGCCGGGAAGAGCTCGGCTTTGACCACCGCATTGATGGCCGTATACCCCGAGACCACCACGAGGGCGACCATCACCAGGGCGAAGGCCACGTAGGGATCGTGCGTGCGCGCGACCAGGCTCAAGAGCGGATAGGTGACGAGCGTCCCCAGGACGCCGAAGGCCACCAGCACGGGCCTGCGCCCCACGCGGTCCGAGAGCGCGCCCACCGCCGGCTGCAAGAGCATGAACACGAAGAGCGCGCAGGCCATGATGCGCGTTGCCGTGTCTTTGGAGAACCCCGACGTATTGACGAGGAACTTCTGCATGTACGTGGTGTAGGCGTAGAACGCCAAGGTACCGCCGGCGGTGAGCCCGATGACCACGAAGGCCTCGCGCGGGTGCCCCCGGAAGAGGCGCCAGGCGCTCGAACGGGCGACGAGCCCTCGCGCCTTCACGGCGTCGAACGAGCTCGTCTCCACGAGGCCACGCCGCAGCGCCAGCACCACCAGGGACAAAACCGCGCCCAGGACGAACGGCACACGCCAGCCCCAGCTCTCGAGCGCGTCTTTGGAGAGGGTCGATTGCAGCACGAGCAAGACGCCCAGGGCGAGCAGCTGGCCGGCAATCAAGGTCACGTATTGCAGGCTCGACCAGAGCCCACGCCGCGAGCCCTCGGCGACCTCGGAGAGGTACGTGGCGCTCGCGCCATACTCACCGCCCACGCTGAGGCCCTGGAGCAGGCGCGCCAGCACGAGGAGGATGGGAGAGGCAACACCGATGGTCGAGTGGCGCGGGCACACGGCGATGAGCAGCGAGCCTCCGCACATGAGCAGCACCGAGAGCGTGAGCCCGGCTTTTCGGCCGTGACGATCCGCGTAGGTGCCCATGAGCCAGGCGCCGATTGGCCGTACCACGAAGCCGACCGCGAACACGGCCGCGGCGCTCAACAGCTCGGCGGTGCGATCACCGGAGGGGAAGAACGCCGACGCGAAATACAGGGAAAACGCCGAGTAAGCGTACCAGTCGTACCACTCGATGAGGTTTCCTGCGGAGCCTGCCAGGATCGATTGAAGGCGGCGGTTGGGCACGTCCGACGGAGGATACCGCGTTTCCTACGTTACCGATGCGAGGGCGTTCCCCCCTCGCGCTCCCCCCTTTTTTGGACTCGCGGTCCGGCCGGGCGCAGTTCGATACTTCGTGGACTACTTGCGAGGGCGTTCCCCCCTCGCGCTCCCCCCTGTTGGACTCGCGCTCCCTCTGTTGGACTCGCGGTCGGCGGTTCGCGATACGGCTCGGACTACTTGCGAGGGCGTTCCCCCCTCGCGCTCCCCCCTGTTGGCCTCGCGCTCCTCTTGTTGGACTCGCGGTCGGCGGTTCGCGATACGGCTCGGACTACTTGCGAGGGCGTTCCCCCCTCGCGCTCCCCCCTGTGGGACTCGCGCTCCTCCTGTTGGACTCGCGATCTGCAGCAGAGGAATGAGTTGATAGAACTAGCGGGAGAAGACGACCGCTACGAGGGCTAGGGCGACGAGGAGGGCTCCGCAGAGCATGCCCATTCCGAAGGTCAATCGGGCGTCTCGGTGATCGCGGGGCGCGGGAGGTGGCGGGGGGAGGTCGGCCAATGGGAAGGCCGAGGGGGTCTGGGGGACGGCGAGCACGTCTGGGGCGGGACGGGAGCTTTTTGTGACGACGCCAGAAGGTGGTGGCTCGCTCTCTTGGCGAAGGCGCTCGCGCTCGGCTTCCCAATCACGGCGAGCTTCCACCAATTCGTAGAGCGAAGGAACTCCGGCCAAACTCGAGATTTTCCCCGGTGTGCTCCTCACGGGCGCGAGGGCCTCGGAGGCGGCTTTGGGGGACGGGACGAGCACGATTGCAGGGGCTCGGGAGGCGGCGGCGCGCGCTTGTGCGGCGAGCGGCTCTGCGCGCGTGGACCGAAGGGCTTCGGGCCCGCCCGAGGCGGCCGCACCGAGGGAAGAGGCCCAAGCGTCGTCGATGGTCTCGAGGTCGGGCACCGAAGGCGAGCCCTCGCGCGCACCCGTCCCACGGCCTACCCCGAAGGGCAGAGTGGCCATTCTCAGGGCGCGCTCGCTATCCATCACGTGAGCACAAAGCATCGGCCGTGCCGCTCTGCAGCATGGCAAGTCCTGCGCGAAATCACACGGTTTTGCGGGGAGACCGAGCGCTCGTCGCCGCTCGGAGGTGAGTCGGTTGATCCAGGGGCGGCTCTTTCCGAGGCGGAGTCTCGTCCGCGCACGGAGCGCTTCGTCGCACGAGGACGGGGGTTCATCGCATGCTCCCGGCAGACGCGCTCGCCTGGCGGTAGGTCGAAGGCATGCGTCTTTCAGCTCGTACTTCGGGAATGCTCCTGCTCCTCCTCGCTTCGGCCGCCTGTGGCGACTCGACGCCCTCGGGTCCAACGGGTCCGACCCCCGTTCCGGCGCCGTCCACCCCCGCGCCCAGTGGGAACGAAGCCCTCCTGGCCACGCTGCACGCGAGGCTCGACGACGACCGGACGGGCACGTGCCTGGCTGCCGCGGTCGTCGGAGAGACGACCCAAACCGCGGTCGTCTGCGCGAAGGGCAGCGAGGCTCGCGGGCTCGACACCCGCACCGCGTTCGAGATTGGCTCGATCTCGAAGACCATGACAGGGCTTCTCTTGGCCGAGGCCGAAGCCGAAAAGAAGATCGACCTCGACGCCCCACTCGAACGGTACGCCCCCGCCGGAACGAACATCCCTGCGTTCGAGGGGCAGTCGGTACGACTCGTCCACGTCGCCACGCACACGGCAGGGTTGCCATCCATCCCCTCCGGAATGAAGGGGTACGATCCAGCCAATCCCTATATCAAAGTGACCTCGGGCTCGCTCTGGTCGTCTCTCGCCGACGTTTCCCTCACCGCAGCTCCCGGCGCTCAATGGAGCTACTCGAACTTCGGCTACATGCTGCTCTCCACGGTGCTCGCGCAGGCGACGGGCACTCCTTTCGCGGAGCTCTTGCGAACGCGCATCTTCGAGCCGCTCGGGATGCACGCGTTCGTCGGTACTCCACCGAACGGCCTCCGTCTCGCCACCGGACATGCCTCGTTCGGGGCCGAGGTCCCGGGTTGGACGTTCGGAACCGACACGGAAGGTGTGGGAGGCGTGCGTGCCTCGATTGACGATATGGCGATCTATGCACGAGCGGCCCTCGGCGGCGCTCCGCCAGCCCTCGAGGCAGCTTTTGCAAGAGCGACCGCGACGACCAAACTCCCGACCAACCAGAAGCCGGACATGGGCCTTGGCTTCATCCGTATCGCACTCGACGGGTCGGACGTGGTCCTTCACGATGGCGGGACGGGGGGATTCTCGTCGTTCATGCTGGTCGACCGAACGCGTCGTCGCGCCGTCGTCGTGCTCGCCGACACGACCTGGGGCTCCATCGGGGGACTCGACGAGATGACCATGCATCTCTATCGACCGGACGCCTTTCCACGGCCCGAGCCTCGAATTCGCACGGCGCCGGCGCGTCCGATCCTCGACGGGCTCGTCGGTACGTACGACCTCGACGGACTCGAGGTCCGACTCGAAGCGCGCGCCGAGACCTTGGTCGCACACGTGGACGGAACCGAGCTGTCGTTCGGCCACGACAGCTACGGGGACTTCTTCGCCGACTCCGTGGATGCCATACTCAGCCCAGTGGTTCGAAAGGACGGACGCTACGAGTTCGACTGGAAGCAAGGCGGCGCGATCTTGCACGCGGTGCGGCGCCCGTGAGTCGCGGTGAGCTTCGACTCGATCGACCGCTTCCACCGGAGATCGCCCCGAAGCTCCCCGCGGGTATCGGCTCGTACCAGCAGTTCCCCGTCTTTACGTGGCCGTGGCTCAGGGGACGCACGAGCATCTTCGCGCTCGCAGTCGGAAGCTACGGTGCGATGTCGGCGCTCGGTTTGTATGCGCAAGACGGACGGGGTCTGCACGCGCTCTCCGTCGGTCTCCTATTTTCGTGTGGGGGCGTGCTCATGTCCACGGCCGGGCCGCTCGTCGCCACCTTCGTTCGTGCACGAAAGCTCACGTTCGAGCGTGAGCGAGCGTGGATCGTCTTCGGAATGGCCTTCGGGATGGTCCTCAGCGCAGCAATCGACGTGCTCGTCTCCGGTGCACTGGAGAGCACGATCGGCGACACCACGGCTCACGAGCACGTCCCCAACGGGTGGGTCGTCGCGTTCAACCTCGCCGTCCTCGTGACGATCTACGTCTTGCTCGGTGGAGGTCTCGCACTACGGCGCTACTTCCACGAGACCACGGCGTGGAGCGCCGTGCTCCGCGAGCGCGAAACGCAGCGCTTGCGCGAGGACAACCAGAAGCTCGACGCCACCCTCTCGTTGCTTCAGGCGCAAATCGAACCTCACTTCCTCTTCAATACGTTGGCGTCGGTTCGATCTCTCGTGAAGGCGGACCCCGCTCGAGCAGAAGCCATCGTCGACCGTCTCGTCGACTACCTACGTGCGACCATCCCCAGGCTGCGTGGTCACGAGGCAGCCAGCGATCTCGGCGGCCAGGTCGACCTCTGCGAGAGCTACCTGCTCTTGATGAAGGCTCGCACCGAGCGTCTCGACTACCGAATCGATATCCCGAGCGACCTGCGTGGTGTACCGGTGTTGCCCTTGCTGATCATGACCCTCGTGGAAAACGCGGTCAAACACGGGATAGAACCGAAACGAGGCCCTGGCCGCGTGACACTGCGCGCGCGTAAGGCCGACGATGCCCTGGTCATCGAGGTCATCGACGACGGCGTGGGCCTCTCGGAGGGCCTCTCCGGTGGGGGAATGGGCCTCCAAAACGTGCGCGAGAGACTCCGCCTACGCTACGGAAGCCAAGCTTCGTTGAGCCTGGCCGGCAATTCCGGGTCAGGAGCAACGGCGACGGTACGCCTTCCCTTCCCCGATGCGGAGCCACGACCAGCATGACATCGTCTGGCTCGTCTGGCTCGTCTGGCACGCCAATCGTTCTCGTGGCCGAAGACGAAGCCCCTCAACGCAGGGCACTCTGCGAGGCGCTCGCGCACGTTTGGCCAGAGGCGAAGATCGCGAGCGTTTGCGAAGACGGGCTCGACGCGCTCGAGGCTTGGGAGCACCACCACCACGACGTGGCCTTCCTGGACGTACGCATGCCGGGCACGACGGGCCTGGAAGTGGCGCGGCGCATCGGTCACTCGACCCACGTGGTCTTCGTGACGGCCTTCGACCACCACGCCGTCGAGGCCTTCGAGCGTGGCGCCGTGGACTACCTCTTGAAGCCGATACGCCCCGAGCGCCTCGAGCGCACCGTCGCACGATTGCGCGAGCGCCTTGCCAGCACACCGACCGCGCTCGGCTCCGTGCTTCGGGACATCAAACGAGCGCGAAGCCACGAGCGACCCGCGCTCAAATGGATCACGGCGAGCGTCGGCGACACGGTGCGCATGATTCCATTGGAAGACGTGCAAGCGTTTCACGCACAAGACAAGTACACGCGTGTACTTCTCCCCCAGGACGAAGCGCTCATTCGCACTTCGCTTCGCGAGCTCGGCGAGCGACTCGACGACGAGGAGTTCTGGCACGTGCATCGAAGCCTCCTCGTTCGGGCAACCGCCATCGACCATGTGAGGCGGGACGAGACCGGCAAACTACGATTGAAGCTGCGCGGTCACGACGAGCTTTTCCCCGTCTCTCCCGCCTTCCACGATCGTTTCCGGGCCATGTAACGCGAGCCCGGAGTCAGGGCGGCGCCGCACCTCGCGAGGCCGCGAGCTCTTTCACCGTCTCGGCCTGTCGCGCACGTTCGCGCGCGTCGGCGCACTCGCTCCGAGAAGCGGGTGGAGGCGCGAAGGTCGGACGGGGCGTCTCCGACGGAACGGACTGCGCGGGCACCTCGACGGCAATCCAGAGCACTTCCCCTTCTCGCTCGTGCACGAGCACCAGATGCCGGTACGAGCGGTGGTCGCGACTGCCGATGCCGACGAAGAGCACCACGTCCCGCACGGCGGCAATCTCGTCTTGGTCCGCGATCGAATCGAACAGATAAACGAACGAGGTGGTGGGCTCGGTGCCCGCCCACTCGAGGCCCGCGTCGAGCGCATGCCCGAGCTCTTCGAGAGAGACGAACCGACGCACGCTGGTCGGATCGGCGCGCCGACTCTCGTGAAAGGGGCCTACGCCTGGGTCACCTGCTTCCCATGGAAGCGCCGCGAGCAGGGCATCACGCGCGCTCGCCTCGCTCTGAGGCAGGGCGGACTGAGGGAGCGCCAGGCGCCGCACGATTCCGTTCTTCCCGCTTCCGTTCCCGTGCCCGTTCCCGACGTAAGCGGCCACCTCGTTCGCGACATGGTCGAACGGGCCGAAGTAGAACTTCGGAACCTCGGCGAAGCCCGCGAGCACGGGCGTTCGAGCCGGGTCGACGGTCGCTTCGGCGACTCTCGCGCAACGAAGGCCGAGAACGGAGGGATGCATGAGCCACTCGATGCCCGGCCCGTGCGACGCCGGGCGCTCCGTCAGGTTACGATTTGGCGCCTAGCAGCCCGCGAGCGCGGCTTTCTTGCTCGGCACGAGGTTCCGCGGTCTAACCGGCCATCATGGGAGCATCTGTGGAGAGCGGACCGCGTGGACGCGTGCTGGTGGTCGCCGGCTCGGACTCGGGCGGCGGCGCGGGCATTCAGGCGGACATCAAGGCTGTCACCTGCCTGGGCGGCTTCGCCATGACCGCGGTCACCGCCATCACCGTGCAAAATACACGCGGGGTGTTCGGCGTTCATCCCGTGCCCATCGAAACCGTGGTGGCCCAGATCGACGTGGTGGCGAGCGACCTCGGCGTCGATGCGGTGAAGACGGGCATGCTCGGCACGGCCGAGATCGTGGAGGCGGTGGCGCAGGCGCTGGACACGCACGCCTTGGGCGTCCCTCGCGTGATCGATCCGGTCATGATTGCCAAGGGTGGACATCCCTTGCTCGAAGAGCGCGCGGTGGAGGCGGTGCGCACGTGCCTGGTTCCGGGGGCGCAGCTGATCACGCCCAATGCCCCCGAAGCCGCACGTTTGGCCGGCGTCGAGGTGACCTCCCTCGACGGACAGAGGCGCGCGGCGGACGTACTCTTGCGGATGGGCGCACGAGCCGTGTTGGTGAAGGGCGCTCATGTCGACGGGGACACGTTCACGGATTTGCTCGCCACCACGAGCACCGAGCATCTGTTCCCGCGCACGCGCATCGCCACGACGTCGACCCACGGCACGGGGTGCACGCTCGCTTCGGCCATTGCGGCGCTGATTGCGCAGGGAATGTCCCTGGACGAAGCGGTCTCACGCGCAGGCGACTACGTGCGCTCGGCCATTCTCGCCGCGAAGGGGTTCGGTCGCGGTCACGGCCCGCTCCATCACGGCTGGGTGCTCGACCCGAAGGGGTGAGCTGCCGGACGACGACGGAAGTCGCGATCAGCCCGCCCAGCCGAGGCGAATCAGCGCGTAGAACACGAGCAGCCGCGGGATGCGCAGCTGCGTGTCGTACAGCCACCAGGTTGGTGCCTACCTTGCAGCCCACTCGCCTTGTCCGCGGAAGCGGGTGAATCTCAACCATCCCCCGACCAACGTTACGCAAGGATCCGCCATCGCCCGAGTGCGGTGTAAGTCTCGTGTAAGGGGCGGCGGTGGTGAAAGGGTTCATATTCGCGTATGCGAAGTCGGCGTCACGCCAGCTCGTCGCCTGCGGACTCGCCACGGCTCGTTCGACAGGAGCGCCTCGCAATGCGCCTGGACTGCGTATCGTCATCGTCCTGCCACCACGTGCACGTTCGCCGTCCTGCGTCCCGGGGCGGCCATCACCAGCTTAAGCTCGTAGTCGTTCGCAAGTCAGGACCGCGTCCTCGCGTCGCCTGACGCATCGCTCAACAACCATTCACTCGCATAGCTTACACACATGAAGCGCATCTCCCTCATCGCCGCCATGGTCACGGCACTCTCGGCTTGTTCCACGCCGCAGCAGTCCGACGTAACGCCAACCCCTGAGCCGGAGCCGGTTCAGACACTTGCTTCGGTGCGAGTTGCCAATCGTGGCCACAGCGACCCGTCGTTTCTTCTGCGCGGTGCGAACCGCATTTATCTGGGAGTCGGGGACTACGGGCTCGAGAACGTGTACTCCGCACCGCTCTCCGGTGCGAGCGCAGCGGCGGACCTCATTCCGATACGTGATACCACGGGCTTTCATGCCGCCGCGCTTGGCGCTACCGCGCTCTACGGCGTCGTCGATGGCGGCCAGACCGCGCTGGTCGCGTGCCCTCTCGAAGTGCCGTGCACGGAGCCGCGCAGCATCGCGCAACTGGAGTCGTTGCGGAAGTACGGTTTCGTCCATGACGCCGCCGTGGAGGGGCAAACGATCGCCCTCTTGCTCAATTCGGTCACGCCGGGCGCCGGAGCGATCGTGACCGTCGACCTGCGTGACGGCGTGGTATCGGCGCCGCTCGCGACGTTCAAGGACCTTTTCCCCTACCGAATTTTGGTCAGTGGTGGCTACGTCTACTACGCGCGCCGAACGAGCGATGGGGGCTCTGCGGGGAGCACGCACGCGATCGAAAGGGTTCGCCTGAACGGCGGAGCACCACCTGAATCGCTTGTTGGCGGATTGAGCAGCGTGACGTCGCTTGCTGTCGACAACGAAGGCATCGCGTTCTCCTCCCTGACTGCAATCGGCAGTCCGGCCGCAGATCTTTATACGTTGGCGCTCTCCGGAGGAACGCCAACGAAGCTCGCGAGTCTGCCGGGCGTTGCCTACATTGCCCTCACGAAGTCGAGCATCGTCGTGAACTGGGATGCAACGTTCGTTCGTTACGCGCGCGCGGACGGTCAAACGTTGGCCCAGCTGGTTGCGGCGCAAAAGTCGGCGACCAATCTGGTCGTCACGGACAGCGACGTTCTTTTTGGCACAACGGCTGCCGTTACCCCAGTTTCGCGCGACGCGCCCGAAGTCGATCTGGGCGTTGCCCGTGTCGCGCTTCCATCGAGCAAGTGAGCCTCCCGGCGTCCGCCAACTTGAGGACGCCAAGGATCCGAGTCTCACGCGCGGGCGACTACGTGCGCTCGGCCATTCTCGCCGCGAAGGGGTTCGGTCGCGGTCACGGCCCGCTCCATCACGGCTGGGTGCTCGACCCGAAGGGGTGAGCTGCCGGACGACGACGGAAGTCGCGATCAGCCCGCCCAGCCGAGGCGAATCAGCGCGTAGAACACGAGCAGCCGCGGGATGCGCATGAGCACGAGCACCGCGTAGATGCGGTAGGGCACGCGGTAGAGCCCGGCCACGTAGCACAGCAGCGAAAACGGGATGGGCGACATGGCCCCGATGGCCACCGCGTAGTACCCGTACTTCGCGAAGAGCGGGTCGATCTTGGGGCGCGAGGCCTCGATGCGCCGCCGCACGAACGGCACGTGCGCGAGCGCCCCGGCGACCTTGTACGCCACGTTCGCCGCGACCACGGACGAGAGGCACACCACGATGACCGAGGGCACCTGGGGCGCGCCCGCGGTCACCGCGGTGAGCAGGTAAAACTGCGGCGGAATAGGGAAGTTGAAGGCGTCGGCAAGGAACGCCCCGAAGGCCATCCCGGCGTACCCGAACCGCTCCACGAAGGCCGTGCCGAACGCCCGCAGCTCGGGCCGAAAGAGCGCCGCCCCGAGGCTCACCACCCCGAACACCACCGCGAGCGGAATCACGGTCTGCGCGACGAGCTTCAGCGTGCCTGATCGGCCGTCTTCGGGTGCGGAGGAGGAGCTCGACGCTTGCGGCATCAGGTCGTTCGTTTCGGACACGCGGGGGGTATAGCAGTGGGGCGGGAGAGGTGAAGTGGGGAGGTGATAGGGGGAGGTCGCGCTTCGCATGGGGCGCGCCCGGACGCCTGGCGGGCGCATCAGCGCCCATACCGGGTTCTGGCGTGGAGAGCCGGGAAGCGAGCCCTTGTCGTACGTGGCCGCAGGACGCCGACGACGTACACGGCCAGCCGTGGTGGTCGACAGAATCGCGCGCTTGCCATCGATGTCGGTGGGCTCAGGTTCTCCCGCCGCCACGAAGCTCTCGAGAAGGCCGGGCCGCTGGTCGAGAACGACAAACGCGGGCACCTGGCGCCAACGTCGGTCAGAGCTCGCTTCCATTCCAGAGGCCGAGACTCGCCAGGCCGTCTCTCGCCTTCGCCTGGACCTTATCGGCACCGCCCTTTCCCGTACGCAGCAGAGCAAGGATGTCCTCCGCCGCGCGGCAAGCGTCGACAAGTGTGCTGGCCTTACTTTCGTGGCAAGCCGCGACAAATTCGGCAAGTGACGCCTCGACACCCGCAGTGTCGACATCAATCCCAGTCGCGAGGCACCCGAGTAAGTTCAGGCCTTCGGCCACCCGAGAGGCGATTCGTGCTGCACTGGACACCGAGATCGTCATTCAAGGAATCCAAGAGCAAAGGAACCGAGGCAAGACCGACATCGGCGCCAAGATGGGAAGCTCCAGTTCTCGGTCTTGGTCAGAATGCGAACGCTGGTCGCGTCGTGGTGAGGCACAGGCAGCCTTTCGAGCTCGCGTGTGGCGTCAACGTCGGTCGAATCTCGACTCGAACGTGCGGCGGCGCGTGCCGTCTACGTTCGGGTCGGGTCCGCCAGTCGTTCTCGACCGAATTTCGGGCACTTGGCGCCAACGTCGGTCGGACCTCGTTGGGTCG
Source organism: Polyangiaceae bacterium (assembly GCA_965225775.1). Lineage (GTDB taxonomy): Bacteria > Myxococcota_A > Polyangia > Polyangiales > Polyangiaceae > JAAFHV01. The sequence continues at coordinate 5,795,988 of OZ245328.1, forward strand.
GAGATCGTTGCCCGCACTTGGCGCCAACGTCGGTCGGATCTCGTCAGCGAGTCCTTGTCGTACGTGTACGTGGTGGTTCGCGGGGCGCCGCTTACGTTTGGGTCGGGTCCGCCAGTCGTTCTCGACCGAATTTCGCGCACTTGGAGTCAACGTCGGTCGGAGCTCGTTCCAGTCACCTACGGCCCTTCGCCCATTCGAGCACGCCAGCGCGCCGTTTTCGCACAAAGGCTTCGAACCCCCGCTGGCGGCGGGCACCTTCGGCATCTTCCCGCTCCAACAGCTCGGCAGCTCGCTGGTGGTGCGCCGCGGCGCGGTCATACAGTCGCAATGCACGGGGCACGTCGTTCTGCTCGACGAATTGATTTCCGAGTTCAGTTTCAACCAGGGCGAGCGTAGAGACGGGACCCCACCACGCTGGGTCGTCCTTCATTGCCAGTCGGCAGAGCCGAATCGCGAGCTCCCGGTCGTCATGAGTCCTCGCCGCAGAAACGGCGTCCATAACCACCGCGGCCGCCGACTCCATGAACCCGATACCCTTGAGATGCGTCCGTGCAGCAAGGCAGGCCTTTACTGCGCCCTGGAGATCAGAGCTCGCCAATGCGCGGCCCGTGTTGGCCAGTTCACGGGCTTGCTGCAGGCGCTTCTCGGGGCTCATTCAGGGCACCGCCGGAAAAGGTACTGGAGAAGTGCCCAGGCCACACGGGGGGAGGGCAAATGGGTTCGCGGGGAGAGGACTCAACCCTGCTTTTTCTAGACATGCAACCTCGGCTTGCTTCTTAGCATTTCGGCACGTAAACGAAGAAAAGAAGTCAAAAGCATTCGCAAGCAATCGGCAAGCGCGATCTCTCCTTGCTCTTGGCAGGCCTTTCGAATCGCACCTTCGTCATTGCTAAAGGACCCCCCGCGGCCCGGCATTCCGCCAACCGCCCTACATACCTGCGGGTGCTGACGGCAGTCCTCTTCCAAGCGGTCACCCTCTTCTTCCCAGCACTTGCTCCAACCTCCCCCGTTCAATAGACAGAGGAGAACGTCGACTGGAGCCATGCCGGTTGGGTCGATGCGGTTTGTTGGATCCCCCGCGGCATACTCATAAAAATTCCACCCGCCCCCGAACCGCGCCTCATCCTTACTCAACCACCTGCCCGTGGTCGAATCATACTCCCGGGCCCCGAACCTCACGAGCTTCGTGTTCTCGTCGTACTGCCCGCCGGCGAAGCCGAACGGCACCCTGTCGAAGCCAGCGGCCACGGTATCAATCAGCACGTTGCCCCAGCCGTCGTGTTGCATGAATTGTACGGGGGTTCCATCGGCGATCTTCACCACCGCGCGTAGGCTGCCCAGGTGGTCTCCGTAGATGCGGTAGGTGGTCGTGTTTCCGGACTTCGTCTCCCTCATCATGACCGGCAGGTGCCGCTCGGGCAAGTAGCCGTACACGCGCGTGGTCGTCCCGATGACTTCGCCCACCAAGCGGAGCTGCGTGTCGTACAGCCACTCGCGGTCCACGTTGGCGCCTACCTTGCGGCCCACTCGCCTTCCTTGCGGGTCGATGACGTACGTGACCGTCGAGCTCCCGCTCTGCGCCACCGAGAGCAGGCCGCCCTGGCCGTTCCACGTGAGCGTCTGCGCGGCCTGGGTTGTCGTACGTGTACGTCGTGCCGCCTTGCGAGAGGACTCGGTCTTGCGCGTCCGGATTGACGGTCAGGCGATTGCCGTTCGTGTCGTAGGTGTACGTCACCGGCGCGCCTCCGTCCGAGGTGCTCGCGAGCCGACCCGACGTGTCGTACGTGTACGCCCACGTCTTCGTCATCAGCGCGGGCGTCTCTGCGGCGAAGCCGAACGGAACCCGGTCGAAGCCGGCGGCCACTCGCGGTCCAGGTTGGTACCGACCTTGCGGCCCACGTCGGTCGGACTTCACGTGGCTTGGCGCCAACGTCGGTCGGGTCTCGTTCCCTTCAGCGCCTCTTCTGCCTCAAGGGCCGAGCCGCGCCGCCGAGACCTACTTCGTACTCGTTTCCAAACGAGATACGGGTCAGGGCACGCGTCCGGCACCTCCTCACGCCTCGCAACCATTCACCCGCAACCGTCAATTCCTTCATGGAATAATAGGAAGAGTCTGCCGTAAGTACCCGTCCAACCTCGCACACCTCAGGATCTTCAACTTCGCGGTGAGCAACAATCGTACCCCATTGAGCCGAAGCGTCCAGCAACGCCGTCGCAGCAGACGTAAGGCGAGGCATTCGAGCCAGATCCCCGCCAGAAACGACGGATCTAGACGCGCCCTCCGGGCAAAAAGGGGCCGGCGCCCCCACCTCACTTATATCCGCGAGCCGAATCACCTCATATCCATCAAGCGTCAGCCCTTCAGTGAAGGGCCGTAGAAGCGCCCAGCGCCTCCCGATTCCAACCACATACCCGACAAAGGAGAATGGCTCGATGCGTCGCCGCCAGACTTCACAGGCCCTTCGCTCGGAGAGAGCTCGCAAGAGCAAGGGCGTGACCTCTGCTACCCTACCAGCACTGCTGCGAGCCGTCATCGTCGTCATCCCCATCGTCAAGCGCAGACAGACTAGCCCCGTCTTCTTCCCGTTTCCACGATTGTTCGGTCGACGTTTGTCCTGGCCGAGCTCGCAGCCCAGGACTCCGCCACCGCGCTCGCTTGCCGGATGCGACGCCTCGCCGTCCTTGAGCCCCCCTGCATCGACGAGGTCGCCTATCTCTCGTACGACGCGCGCTATGCCCCTTGGCGTCAACGTCGGTCGGACCTCGCTTTCCCACCATCGAACATGTTGGCGTCATCCACGCACGCATCGTGCACGTGGAAGACGACCGCATCATCAAGCTGTACCTGAGATATCCCACCACTTAACGCGTCGGCCACCGTTGGCACAACCCAAGAAACGGTTCCCTCCACCGCAATCCATTCGCTCGCCGTGCACGTCGCGGGCTGCCGAAGGTACGTATGGATTCGCCACCCCGAATCAGGAAAGGAATAGAGAACAGAACCTCGGCAATCGGTCCAAAGATGTCCGACCACACGGACACGGCTTCCCAGATTTACACTTTGCACATCCGTGGGCGGTCCGATCTCCTTGAATGGAATACAGCGTTTTGGAACAGTTGCGGCTACTACGTCGCAGGTCGGTTGGACCAACGACGGAAGCGCTACGCTCGCCACATGCGCTTCGTCACCACGTCCGACCGGGTACTCCACGGCGACATTGGCCGGAGCGGTCGGCTTACAGCCGACGACGAAGATGAGCGTTGCAGAAATCATCTCAGTCCCCTTCATTTGCAACCTCAGCCCTCAACTTTTGCTCAGTAGAGTGCATGCTCGTGGTAGACCGCGCCGGCGCCTGGGTAATAGGGTCCAAATCGACCGGTGCGCCGCGAAGGACATGTACGACGCCCACTCCGACACCCTCGACGCTCCAAAATTGGAGGACTCAGCGTCTATTTTGCTGAAATGTTCTGAGCCGCCGACGCCGGTATGACTGTGACAGGTCCCGTCAGGCCGAGCATCCGATGGGCATTGCATCCGCCCCCGAACCGCGCCTGATTCTTACTCACCACCTGCCCGTAGTCGCATCATACTCCCGAGCCCCGAGCCTCACGAGCTTGGTGTTCTCGTCGTACTGGCCGAACGGAACCCTATCGAAGCCAGCGGCCACGGCAAGGGAACCGACGCACGACCGACTTCGGCGCCAAGCACGCAACCCGACGACACCCAGAGCGTGCCTTACCGAGCTACCTTGCCGCAGCGGCCGACCCAAAGCGCCCGCTCTTCCGCGGGCAAGTCTTGGCAAAGCTCTACCACCTCGACAATCGTCCGAGAGGGGACGTGAACCAATCCCGCTAGACTCGCGAGCTTCGCTTCGTTCATGGAGACACCTTTCTCTCTCGGCCGTGACGGTCCGGCGACGGGGAGGGACTCACCAAGTCCGACCAAAGACGTCTATCCACGACGACGCCGGAGACGATCGGCGTTCATCCGGAGCCAGTCCTCGGGCGCGACCTCCGGATGGGAGAGAAAGAGCGGGCGCGCAACGCTCTGCCAGAAGTGGCCAGAGAGCTCGGCGAACGTTCGGAGCGTGGGCATTCCGTCGGGAAGCTCACGCGTGAGCCCGACGAACGAAGGGACCGGCACGCAGATCAACTGCACCAGCGGCGAGAGCATGCCCGCAAGCCTCTTGGATCTGGTCCGGAAGACAGCGGTCGTCTTCGGCCTATCGAGCAGCGGCGGCTGCGGATACGCGATGCGCTCCACGAGCCAAACGGAGCCTACGAGAGCGTGCTCCAACGAGGGGCGAGAGGTTCGGGGCCCGAAGTAGTCCGCGAGCGCGAGCATCGACGTCATGACCGCGCGCGTATGAACTTGCCAAGCGGCGAGCTGTTCGACGAGCGCAAACTCGAGCGTCGGGTTCTGGGCGGACATGGAGTGACTAGAATTCTATCGAAGGCTGGGGCTATCCGCAAAAGAGGACCTGAGCGAAGGCTCGTTTCTGGACGGCGCCAATGCAAAGGTCGAGGGCCGCACAGCACCCCCGAAAGAAATCTCCCCCGCCCCGTCAGATGCGCCCCCCTCGCGGCGAAAGGGTCGTTACGAGCGCCGACGACCGGCGCTTGGTCGCCCAGCGAGGAATACATGAAGAGCTCTACCTTGGGGACGTTGACCGTCCTCGTGACGTCTTGCGCCCTCAGCATCGGATGTGCCGCCCAAACGGATCCGGACTCCTCCGCCCCCGCAGACCTGGACTCCATGGTCGGAGACGAGAATGGCGGAGTGGAGGCCACCACGTACCGTCCCGGGGCCTACACCCAAGCGATGCCAGTCGCCGAATACCGCGCGCCTTTCTCCGGGGATTTCGGAACGGGTGCCGGATTCGGCGCCGACTCGAGGTTCGGCCTTCTCTCCGCGGGTGGTGACAGCGCGGTGGCGGGCAATCACGGCCCCGAAGCGATCGTGTTCTCGTTCTTCAGGGCCCCTCCGGCCGAGTCGGCCATCACCGCAGAAGCTTCGGTGGACATCGAGTCGGCGCGCGCAAAGGTCATCGGTGCACTCTTCGGTTTCGGCAATTCCCACGTGGAGGCCAAACTTCGCGTGTTCGACACGACCACCAATACGGCGGTATGCGAGAGTCCGACCAATATTCTCACCGGCACCGAAGGAGCGCTCGGAGAGCACAACGGCGGCCCTCCTCCCGCATCGATCGTCCTCTCTTGCTCGTTCGCCAAAGATGCCGGCTCCACGAGGTACTACCGCAGCGACGTCATCCTCACTTCGTACTACGAGGCGTGGGGTGGCGCTTGGGCCGAGGCACACGCGACGGCCTATCTCCGCTCGGTGCGCTGGAGGCGAAGCGTCGAGGCCGATCGGTTCGTCGGCCACCAGGGCTATTGCGTCGAGCCGCTGGGCGCTGCCGTCATCGGCGCTTCGGTCCGCCTGGTGGAGTGTGAATCCCGCGCGTCCCAACGCTGGGATCGTTATACGTCCGGGGCGATTCGGCACATTGCCTCGGGCCTGTGCCTCGATGTCGGGGATGCTCCGGCCGTGGACGGCACTCTTCCGCGGCTCGCCGCCTGTACCCCAACCGCACCTCGACTTCAGGCGCGCTTCACGAGCGACATCGAGCGATTCGTGAGTGCTGCTGGCGGGCGATGTCTGACGGCGCGAGCGCCGACGGTCGGCACGGACTACCTCAATGCCCCCATCGAGCTTTCGACCTGTCTCAGCTCACGGCCCGTGTTCCAGAACTTCGCCATCCATTGAGCAGGGAGGCGAGGTTTCGCCTCTCGTCCTGCTCACGGCCAGCCCCTGCTTCGACAAAACCACACGAAGCAGGGGCTTCGGCTTTCCCGGACACCACGGAATGCCCCGCAGGCCGTCCGTCACTCCTTCACGGCCCCACCAACCTCCGCAACCACCGAGACTCGCCGAGCTTCCTGCGCCGATCCCTCCGCGAACGGCCGAACCGAGGAAAGGAGCTCCCGCGCCTCGTCGAGCTTCTTCTCGCGCACCCTACGGACCACCAAGCCTAGCGTGAGCAAGCTTCGATGCGGCAATGGGTCCTTGTCGGCAATGCGCGCCTCGGCGTAGGCACTCGCTCGGCACGTTTCGTCCTCGCAGACGTGGAGGATATTGACCAAGTCTCGGAGAGTCCTCGTCGCGACCTCGATGGCACGCCGGGCATGCCGAGAGATTCGACGTTTCTCGAGGGCCGTCACCTCGTCGGCGCGCTCGATGCCGAAGGCCTCGTCGGTCCACAAGCGCGCCGAAAACGCCTCCAGCGCGGCGAGCGTGGCTTCGTCGTCGGCCGAATCACAAAGCGAGCAGGGGCACGAGGCGATTGGCGCGTCGAAACGCGCGCCCTCGAGACTGAGCAGGACGCGGCTCGCCAGCGCGGCGTGGTGCTTCGGATCTCGGGCCATCGCCGACAGGGTCGCCGTGTCGTCCGTTTGCGCGGCCCGGAGAAAAGCGCACTCGGCCTCGGCGCTCCCGCCACGGTCGCTCGAGACGGCGAAGTGCTCGTCGAGGCGCTCGCGGCATTGGCGGCGAATGGCCTCGAGCGGCGAGCGAGACGTCCACGCGGGAATCCCGGACAAGCAGCGGTCGGCCTCTCCGTAGAGCCCGATTTCGCTCGCATAGCGGGCAACGGCCAGCGTCGCGGGCCATTTCACGGCGAGCGGAACCTCTCGCAAGCGCATGAGGAAGTCGACCGAAACCCGACCCAAGGTAAGGTTCACGGGAGACTCGAGCTGCCGCGCGAGGCTGATACCGATGGTCGCCACTCGGCGAAAGGGTAACGACCACGAGGGCGTCGTGGCCGGTGGCTTCGTCCAATCTTTGGGAACGCTCGAGGGCATCCAATACGCCTGCGCGAGACGCTCGTGCACGTGAATCTCGTCGTCGACCTTGGCGAGCATCTTGTCCAACGAGCCCTCACCCGGCACGCACCGGCCACACGTGCATTCGAAGAGGTCGGGCGTGTCGATGCGCGCATAGGTCAGGGCGAGCCGTGCCCGAACGCCGACGATAGGATCGGTCACGTAGCGCTCGATGGCCTCGAGGTCGTTCCGCTCGAGAGCGGCGTCGAGGGCCTGAACCCGCGCATGAGCCACGACCTTCACCGTGCCGAAGACGCCGAGCACGAGCACCACCACCCCACCGAGCCAAGGAGAGAGAAGGGTCGCGAGCACGAGCACGACGAGAGACACGGCGATGAACAGGAGGCGTCGGTTGCGGGGTCGGAACACGGGGATCTCCTTCGTCGCGCGGCGCTTCGTCGCACGACACGATGTTCGTTCTTGTACGTGAAGCCGCACCACGGGCGGGCAGGAAAGCGGGCGGGCAGAGGGGGATGCCGTATCGACAGACGCCTCGAAGGGGAGCACCTTCGGCTACAATCTCGCCGAATGAGACGTCTCGCCTTGATCTTCGTCCTCGCCACCGCAGCTTGTCGTCGGGGCCACTCGACCGCCGACGGCGGACCGTCCCTCTCCGCCGCAGAGCGCAGCACGAAGCTCGCGTCCCTCACCGCGGAGATCGCGGCGATCTCCGGCTCGCCGCCAGAGGCGTCACCCATGCTCCCGTCGAGCGTCGGGATCACACCGAGCAACACCCTCGTGATCGCAGGCTACGAGCTCGCGCTCCTTCGAAAGGAGCCGGCGAGGTCGACCGCGCACCCGCCCGAACGTCCCCCGCTCACCGAAATGGTGGTGGAGGCCCGTGGCGGGGCGGTACAAGACCGTTATCTTCTCACGGAGCCCGCGCGAGACACGGCAATCGCGAAGATCGACAAGCTCGCCTACTTCGCCATCGTCGAAGAACGGGCCTGGATCACGGAAACGTCCATCCAATCCGTAGCGATCTGGGACCGAGCGGCGAAGAAGTGGGTCGGCACGTTGCAGGTCGCCTTGCCGCTGACCCAAGCTCCCGACAAGCAGATGGCGCAGTTCGTCGGCGGCAAGCAGTCCGGCCCTTCGTTCACGGTCAGCGAGAAACCCGAGGAGCGCGAGGTGCGCCACCGTCGCGAGGTCGACGGAATCGTCTTGAAGGCCTTGACGGAACGCAAAGAGCAATGGGCCGAGCGGTGGAAAAATGGCAGTCCAACCCCGTTTCGCCCCGACAACGAGCGCGTGTACGCCGTTCCCGTGCCTTCCGACAGTCCTTCGTTGGGACCGGCCGACGCCAAGGTGGTCGTTCAAGTCTTCACGCCCCACGGTGATGCGAGCACGGTCTTGCTCCTTCACCGCATCGGACAAGCGTACGGAGACCGCGTTCGCATCGTGTGGCGTGATCGCATCGTCACCGCGGCCGATACCGCCGCCGCCAACGCCGCACGTGAAGTGCTCTCGGCCAAGGGCATGGTCGCCTTCTGGAGCTACGTCGACCACCTCTGCGCTCCTACGTCCGCCTACCGTTCGCTCACCGTCGACGATCTCGTCCGCGAGGCGGTAGCGCTCGGGGTATCCGCCGAAGCCGTGCAAAGCGCCATCAAGGGCAACCTCCACCGCAAAGCCATCGAGGCGGACGGCGCCGCGCTCCGTGCGGCCCGACTTCCCACGAAGCCGACGCTCGCGACGTTCACCAATGGCTGGACGCTCTCGACCAGTTCCTTCTACCCCCACGCCGCGAGGATCGACGCCGCATTGGGCTCGCCACGGTGACGCGAGGGACATCGAGGAGCGCACCTCGATCCCCGGTCGAGTCGTCGCTTCAGCCCGCATGAACACTCTCGAGGACCCGAGACGACCGCTGATTCAGCCCGCTCGCTCCGACATCGAGCGCGCTCGGACCACGACGGGAGTCTGGCCCGTCCAGCGTTTTGCGGCGCGAGAGAAGGTGGCCTGGTCCGCAAAGTGGAGCAAGAAGGCGACCTCCCCGAGCGACACGTTCGGCTCGGAGAGCCATCGCATCGGAGATCCGGGCTCGCCATCGCGCAATCGCGCGACGACGAACCTGCGCGGAGCGCCCGCGGCGAGTGCGCTCAGCCCTGCTTCTTGGCGAACCGCTGCCGCGCGCGCCGGATCTCCACCCGATGATCCAGCGCCCAATGCGCCAGCGCGTTGATCGGCACCATCAGATCGCGACCGAGCGCGGTGAGCGCGTAGTCCACCCGCGGTGGCTTGGTCGGCGTCACCGTGCGGGTGACGTGACCGTCGCGCTCGAGATCGCGCAGGGTCGACGTCAGCACCTTTTGGGTGACCACCGCGAGCGCGCGGCGCAGCTCCGAGAAGCGCATCGGCCCGTCGCTCAACGTGCGCACGATCAAGATCGCCCACTTGGTGCCCACCCCATCCAAAATCTCGCCCACCTCGCGACAGATGTCGGAGGGGAGGTGAAAGGGGAGCGCCGCTGCGCTCGGCTTGTCTTGCGCGGACGAGGTTCTCAATGGGGGCTTCATGGTGGGCAGTATCCACGAGAGCTCACCTCGCTGCGCAACCTTCGTGTTCCTGCCTTCGCGGCGGCGAGCGTCCATGGGCCTCCCGATCGGCGCCCACCGTCCGTGCGGAGCCGGTTTCAAAATTGTGCCTCCTTGTGGTGTCGATATCCGATGGGTACCAACCTGGCATGCCCAACGCCGACACGTCCGCCGCTCCGACCGCCCTCGTCACCGGGGCCAGCTCCGGCGTGGGATACGAGCTCGCAGTCCGCCTCCTCGACGAGGGATGGCGCGTCGTCGCCCTCCAGCGAAAACCGGTTCCGGATAACGATTCGCGCGTCGTCGCCGCCCTCGCCGAGGCAAGGCTCGTGGTCCATCGGGCCGACCTCGCGGTGCCTTCCGAGCTCGCCGCCGCATTGGCCACGATCGGGCGCGCCGAGCCGCGCATCGATTGGCTCGTGAACAACGCCGGGGTCTCGCTCGAGGGCCCGCGGCCGACCGCGAGCGGGCGCGACGTGCACTTCGAGGTCAACGTGCTCGCGCCGTACCTCGTCACGCGCGCGCTCCTGCCCAACGTGGCGGCGAGCGCCCATCGCACCATCGTGCAGGTTTCGTCCAACGCGCTCTTGTGGGCGAGTCCCTTGTCGCGTGAGGAGCTCTTGCGCCCGACCCGTTTCAAGAAACTCACCGGTCCCTATGCGTCGTCCAAGCTCGCGCTGAGCCTCTGGACTCGCGCCTTCGCCGCGCGCCTCCCCGAGGGCGTCTCGATGCTCAGCGTATGCCCCGGTGGGAACGACACCCAAATGACGCGGAGCGCCGGCATGCCCGCGCTCCTTCGCCTTTTCGTCCCGTTGTTCTTTCGTCACCCCAAAAACGGCGCCGCCGCGCTCCTCCAAGCGAGCGTCCTCCGCCCCCCGAGCGCGCCCCCGTTCGCCAACGGCACGTTCGTGAACCGCGGAAAGGCCACGCCGCTCCCGCAGGCCGAGCGTGCCGACGAGCTGCTCTCGTGGGTCGAGGAAGAAGCAGCGAGCTGATCGAGAGCCCGCCGGCTCCCTGGTTCTGCGGTCCGCAAAGGACCCCAAGGCCTATCGCTCGCTGTCGTGGTAGCGGCGCCCGTACATCACCACCCGAGCACCATTCGCGGTTACACTCGTCGCCGAAAACATGAGCCAACAACTCAACGAGCTCCTCAGCAAAGCCATCGCTCACCAAGGTCGCGGCGAGTACAAGAAAGGCATCACCGTCATCGACCAGGCACTGGCCCTCAATCCCAACTACGCCAAGGGCCACTACGAGAAGGCGTGCCTGCTCTGCGCGATGGGCAAGCTCGACGAAGCCGTCGCGTGCGTCAAGCTCGCCGCGAAGCACGACCCTTCCGAGGTCCGCTACATGAAGCGCGACGACGACCTCAAGGCGCTGCGTGGTCACCCCGCGCTCGGCGGTCTGCTCGGGCGTGGTCCCGGTGAGCCCGCGCCTGCGTTCCCCAAGGCCTTGCCCGAGACCATCGACCAGGCATTCGAGCTGCTCGCCAAGTTGAGCATCAAGCTCCCGAAGCCGTCGGCGCGCGCCGGACAGGGCGAGGCGTTGCCGGCACAGCTCTCGGCCTTTTACGCCAAGGCCGCTCGGCTGCCGACCACCTCCAACGACTCGATCGTGTCCCTCGGGTCGCGCAAGGCGGCCGCGAAAGACTTCGCGTCCGAGCTCGTGGAAGCGACGGAAGAGGATCTCGAGGGGCTGCAACGCTCCGACTTCTCGCCCACCGCGAAGCTCGTGGTGCTGGGCTCTTCCGACAATGGCGGCACGTATTTCCTCGACCCCGAGCGTTGGGGCGAGATTGTCTTCGAGCTCGCCCACGACGAGACCGAGCTTCGTCCGGAGACCATCACCTTGGGCGCGTTCGTCGCGCGCGAGGCGCTCGGCGTGTGGGCACGCGATGAAAACCTCGACGACTCCTTCTACGCGCTGCAGGAAAAGGGACGCCGCGCTGCCCTCGCGCGTATGCGGGAGATCAAGAAGGCCGAGAAGCCCGCGAACAAGACTCCGGCAAAGAAGCCCCCTGCAAAAGAGCCCGCTCCCAAAGCCCCCGCCAAGAAGCCCGCTGCCAAGAAGCCTGCTCCCAAAGCTGCAGCCAAGAAGCCCGCTGCCAAGAAGCCTGCTCCCAAAGCTGCAGCCAAGAAGCCCGCTGCCAAGAAGCCCGCTCCCAAAGCTGCAGCCAAGAAGCCTGCTCCCAAGAAGCCTGCCGCCAAGAAGCCCGCGGCCAAAAAGCGCGGCGCACGGGGCTGAAACGAACGAACGAGCCGAGCGCCCGGGGATTTTTCTCCGGGCGCTTTGCCGTGTGCCGAGCTACTCGCGCCGCTTGAGCAAGAACGTGGACGGGTCGTCCCACTCGCCATCCTGGCAGCTCAGGTTCTCCGACCCGAGCGCGTGCGCATAGTCGATCAGCCACTCCTCGAAGGACGAAGCGACCACCCCACGCTCCGGGGGATCCATCGTCGCGTAGAACACCTGACCTTTGCCCTTCTTGCTCAGGTCGACCACGAGAAAATCGCCGCCGCCACTGCTCGCGAAGGCGACCCACGAGGGATCCCACCAGGTCGGCGCGATGCGTGGATCGTCGGCGGGAGGAGAGGCCTCGTTCTCGTAGTCGCGCCAGAAATTCGTCTCGGATTCGACGCCCTCGAGGTCCATCATCGACCAGCCGGCGAACGCTCCCGACTCGTCGTCGCCGTTGTGCCGAAGCCAGCTCGCGGTCATCGCCGCGGGCAGCTCGACCGACAGCTTCTTCTCGAGCGCGCGCACCGCGGCTTCTTTCGCGCCCTTCTTGAGGGTGACGTCCTCGGCGTTCTTCTTCAGGAACGACTCGATCATCTTCCACGCGGCGACCACGTCCGCAGGCCGCGCCACCTTCTTCGGGGTCTTCTTTTTCAGGGTCGCGTCGATCCTCGTGTCTTCCGCGGAGCGAACCACCTTGTTCAACGCGCCGAGCGTGAGCTTCGTCACGAGCTGCGAGACGGCAGGGGCGAACGCCCAGCCCTTGTCCCATTCTTTGCCGCCGTCGCCGAGGAACCCGTAGCGATGCTCCTCGAGCTCGAGCTCGCCGTCGTCGCGCTCGAGGAGCATCACGGGACGCTCGTTTTGGTCGACCGCCAGAACCGTGTAGCGCGCAGGCTTCTCGAGACTCGGTTTCGAGACCGTGCCTACGAGGGAGAGCGCCTCGTCCACGGTCACGAAGCGGAGCACGCTCGAACCGAGGGTGAGCGTGACGCTCGCGTACGTGCCCCAGAAAGCGGCGAGCCCCGGCTCGAGCCACGCCTCGCCTGCCTTCGCGAGCGACTCCGCGCTCCCTGGGGTGGTCGTCACCGTCGCGAAGCTCGCCTCCATTCCCATCCGCGCGAGCTGCGCGGGAATCTCGACCATTGCTTCGGGCGCGAGCGCCTTCAGCCAATCGCCGAGCGTAGGGTTTTCGTCTTCGGACGAATCGTCTTCGATTCGCACGCTGTCGAACATCTCGCCGCGCGCGAGGGCCGCATAGAGCGCCGAAGGCGAAAAAGGGTACTTCTCGCCGTCGAGGGTCACTTTGATCTCGTAGGCCGAGACGTCGTCCTTCGCACCTTGGCGAGCCACCAAGGCCTCGAGCTTTTTTGCCATTCCCGGCGCAAGCTCGACCAAAATCGCCGTCGATTCCGCGAGAAAGAGGGCCGTTCGCTCCGAAGTCACCACGAGGATCCGGTGATTGCCGGCGAGCACGGCGGCGCGCAGCTCCTCGCGAGGTGATCCGAAGAGCGCGGACGCCTCCGCTCCTTCTGATTCTGCGAGCTCACGAACGTACGAGTAGGTCGCGTAGCGGGTATCACCGACCAGCTCGGGTGCCCGGTCGTGTCCTTCGAGGAGCCAAACCCGTCGGCGCGCATCGACGTTCAACGAGCACTCGTCCCGCTCGTACAGCGTCTGCGCGCCCGTCGCGCCAAAGAGGACGCGGGTCTCTTTGGAGCGCAGTTGAAACCCGTCCTCGGCGACACGGGCGAGCGCCTTGGACGCATCGAGCTCTCCGTTGCGAATCGCTTCGAGCGCATCCTTCGGCGACCCCTCGAACGGATCGGCGTACTCCTCGTCGCCCATGAGGAACGGCCGCGGAAGCTCGTTTGCCCGCGCGTAGAGGGAGTGCGCGAGCTCGTTGTCGCCGAGGTCGTACGCCGCAGCGGCGGCGCAGGCGAGCAGCCCGCCGAGCTTGCGCGCATCGTCCCCTTTCGGCACCGCGTGCGCGAGCGCTGCCCGCCCGAGCTCGGCGAGCGCCTTCTTCGTGCCGAAGTACTCGGTCTGATCCACGCCGCGCACGGCGTTCGCGACCACGAAGAAGCTCGCCAGATCCCCGCGCCGTTTCACCGCGGGAACGACCTCTGCGTACCCGCGGACCAGCAGATTTCCAGCGCCGTAGGCCCCGAGCAGCTCGGGTCCGTCCTCGGCCCCGAGCGTGTAATCGAAGAGCACGGCGCGGATCTCCGCCGGCCCCTTCGCGAGGTCGTCGAAGGCTGCCTTCCGGCACTCGGCCGGGAGCTGCGCGAAGCTTTTTGCGAGCTGCGGCGCGACGGACGGCGCGGCGGCGCCGAGCTTGCCGATGACCCACCCGAGCTTGCCGAGCGTGTCCGAGTCCGACTCGCGCATCGCGCGTTCGAGGCACGCGGCGACGATGTCGCGCAGGTGCGATTCTTCGAGGCCACGCGCGAGGGAGACCAGGTAGAGCTGCCACCCCGGTCCGGTCTTGGCGATCTCGAGGAGGCGGGCGGCGAGCGGGTTCCACGCGCTGCCATCGGCCACGGTGGCAAAACAGGCGAACACGTCCTCGGCGGCTTCGTCCTCGAGCATGAGGGCGATCGCCGGACCGAGACGATGCGCGCGGTCCGTCAGCGCCGTGGTCAGTCGCTTCTTTCCGACTCGTTTCTCGACGAACCATCGCAGCGCACGCACGACCAGCTCGGGTGCCTCGCCGCTGTCGAGCAGCGCGAGCGAGAGCTTGAGAACGGCCTGCGGGAGATACGCGTCGGACTCGGCCTCGGTCTCGTAAGCCACGAGCGCCTCGAGCAGCGGCGCGACGTCCGCCGCGCTCACCTTGGCGAGCTCCTTCATCGCCGCGCGCTGCTCGTAAAACGGGCTCCCTGGGGCGAGCCGCTTGGAAAGGTCGTGGACGCTCATGATTGCCGCTCCTTGTTGGCCGTAGCCGAAGATCGAGACTTCATGTCCGGTAGCTTCCTAAGCGCGGAGGTCGTGCCCGCGGATTGGTTGAGAGCGCGAGGTCGAGGGCGCTCGGCGGTGAGCCATGCCCGAGTACGTCCGTATCGACGAATTCTTCCCCGCGCTCGGGCCGGGAGGTCGAGGATTTTGCACGCCTTTTTTGCTTCAGAAGAGCAAATGCCCGTTCCACACGGCATGCGCGAGCACCGAGGCCACGAGACCTCCTTCGGCGAACGCCGCGCCGAAGCCCAACCCGAGCAGCGCCGCCTGGTACGCCGCCACGCGATAGACGACCAGGTGCGCCGCGCCGAAGACCACGCTCGCGTAGACGAGGCCGAGGCGCTCGCCGTGCCTCCGCGTGAGCACGCGCTGGAGCAGACCTCGGTAGAGACGCTCTTCGGCGAGGGGCACCAGCACCACCGTCATCAGCATCACGGCGAGGCGGTCTTTGGCCTTGGCGACGCCCTGCTCCACCTCGCGATTTTCCGCCTCGAGCAGCTTCTTTCCTTCGGTTTCGAAGGCCGCCGGGTGCGTGCAGCGCTGCAGATAAAGGCCCGCGTCGAACGTGCGTTGAGCTCCGGAGACGAGCCCGTTGGTGAGCGCGAAGCCCACCGCCACCGCGAAGAGCACGCGCAGGGGCCGCATCCGGAACGTGCGAGGACGTTCTCGCTCGAAGAGGCGCTCCACCAGCTCGGGCGCCAAGAGCCCATAGAGCACCACAAGCGCCCCCGTGGACCATACGCCCGCACCTTGCGTGCGCGCCAAAGCAAGCAGGAGCGGCAATCCCACCGCAGCGGCCACCGAAGCGAAGACCAAGACTGGAGAAGGATTGGCCCCCAATCGTTCGCGAATGGCGTCCGACGGATCGATGCCCAAGCGGTCGAACACTTCTTCGTGCAATCGATTGCCACGCGGCGCGTAAACGAGCAGCCCAATCGCCACCGCGCCCGCGAGGATCGGCGCAAAAATGCCCACCTTTCCTGCGGTTCCGCACGTCACCGCCAGCACATGGGCATACCGCGCAGCGACCCAAAAGAGCACGGCGGCGCTCGTTCCGGGATGGCGGGGCACCTTTCGCGCGAAGTCCACCGCCAGCATCACCGCGAACGCCACCCCGAGCACCAAGCGTATCTTGGCGCCATGGTGACCGGCCGCGGACATCTCGCGGTCGAGCTCCACCAGCATGAGCAGCGGGACCAATCCCACGAAGAGCACCGGCCGCAGCTTCGCGTAGGCGCGCACGCTGGGCACGTCCAGCGCCGAGGCCAGCCGACTGCGCACGGTCACGTCCGAGACCACCGCGCTCGCCAGAGGCTCGAACGGCCCGGACGCTCGCAGCGACACCTCGGTGGACGCACGCACGGTGACCCCCCCGCCCTCGCCCATGGCGGAGATGGGCACGTGACTCGCGGTCTTGCCCGGCTCGCGCACGTAGAGCGCGTCGCTCGTTTTGCCGAACGGAAGCGGCTCGGGCGGCTCGGGACGACTCGGCTCGTGCGAGCCGCTCGAAACGTCGTCGTCGGGGAGCTCCGAGCGCATCGAGGGGCAATGTCCCCCGCCCGACTTTTCTCGTAAAGGCCGAAAGGCCGACCAACTGGAGGCGACGCCTGTCTCCCTTCCGGCAAGTTGGCACAGAAAGCGGCCCGCCCTGTCCAGGCATGGTAGAAGTCTCGGTCTCGGCACGTCCGCCGGGGGCGGAGAAACCGCATGATTTTGGGCATGACCCGCGCCGAGCTCGGCCTCACGGCCTTCATTTTCGCCCTGATCTACGGAGCCGGCTTTTTGCCGCGCCTCGGGCGATTCCTCGGGCGAGCGTTCTCCAAGCCGGAAGCCGCTGGATCGACCGGGCCGGGTGCCGCCCCGGAAGGCCCGAAGAGCAGCTCGTCGGACCTTCCCGAGACCTCCGACCCGAGATAACTCTCGAGAGACGACGTGCAGCAGGAACCCGGACAATCCCCTTCGGCCGAGGCCGAGGCTCCGCAGCCCGACGCCGGCCCGGTCTTCTTGACCGACGCCTCCGCCGAGGTGGAGTCCCTCGCGCGAAAGGCGCGGCAGAACGGGTACGTCGTGGTCGACGTTCCGCTCGCGCAGCTGCGTGAGCGCGCGGCCGTCCAAAGGCCCGCGCTGGTCTTGCTCGACGCCGACGCCGACGGCGCGCTCGACGTGCTCCCGAAGCTCCGTGATTTGCCGGGTGGCGAGCGCATCGTGGTGTTCGCTTTCGGACGCGAAGGCGGCGCCCTGCGCGACGAGGTCCACGCGCAGGGGCTCGGCATCGCCAAGTACTTCGTGCGTCCCGTGGAAGAGCCCGCGCTGCTCTTTCGCTTGGAAGAGGCCCTCGGCATTCCGCCGCCGCGGAGAAGCGTGCGACCTTCCAATCCTCCCGCTCGTGCGCCTTCTCAGCCGCCCGTTCAGCTTCCGCCGAGCTCGCAGAAGGCCGAGCCGTACACCTCGCGCTCGGGCTTGCCGGCCTCGGGTCTCGTGCCTCCTGCGCCGCTGAGCGGCCCTTCGCTCTTGCCCTCGCATCGCTCGTCGCTGCTCAGCTCGCTGAGCCCCGAGCTCGAGCAAATGCTGGCCGAAGCCGAACACCGCGTATACGCGCAGAGCCTCGATCAGCCGGTTCCTTCGCCGGAAGAAGAGATCGAAGCGGTGCTCCCGGCCGATCTTCTCCACTCGCTCGACGAACCCATCGACGACGACGAAGACGACGAGCTCGACGCCATCGTGGGTCCTGCCAAGGGCACCGGCGGAGGCTCGGCCACCACGGGCGCTTCGGGCACCGGAGTCGATCGACGCACCGGCGCGGGCGAGAGGCTCACCGCACTTCGCCGCGAGCGCGACCGCGAACGTGACCGCGAGGCGCGGCACACCCAAGACATCGTCGAGCAGGTCGAGCCGGAAGAGCACGACGAAGCCGCACGAAAGCGCGAGGTCGAGCGCGAACGTGAGCTTGCCCGTGAGCGCGAGCTTTTGCGTGAACGCGAGGCCGTGCGCGAGCGCGAACGCGAGCTCGAGCGGGAGAGAGAAGCCGCGCGGGAAAGAGAAGCCGCGCGCGAGCGTGAAGCCGAACGTGAACGCGAACGTGAACGCGAACGCGAACGCGAAGCCGAACGCGAGCGTCTGGCCGCGGCCAATCGTGAGCAAAAGAGCTACGTGCCCGAGCGCCCCTCGCGCGACAGCGATCTGCCGCCCACGCCTCGCGACGGCCGACGAGGAAGCCTCGTCCCGAGCCCACGCAAGAGCCCGCTCTTGCCACCGCGCCCGCTACGCACCGAACCTCCGCCGCGCTCGGTGCCCCGAGCCCGCGAGACGTCGCCGAGCCCGCCGGCCCCCGGCCTCGTGGTGGGACGCCTCGGCGAAACGAGCCAGACCACGACGCCCATCGATCCGGGCAAGAGCATCGTGCTCTCCGCGAACGACGCCCCGCGTGTGCTCGCGGAGGCCATCGCCACACGCTGCTCGGGCGCGCTCGCGTTCTCCGCCGACGGCATCTTGCGACGCGTGCTCCTGCGCGAAGGCGACATCGTCACGGTGGCCTCGGGCGACGAAGCCGAGTCGCTCGTGATCTTCCTCGCGGCCCGTGGCGAGCTCCCCCGCGACGAAGCCGAAGGCCTGCGCGCCAAGCTCCCTCCGTTCGGACGCCACGCCGGCGCCGCGCTCGTCGCGCACGGTCACCTGCGCCAAGATCAACTCTGGCCGGTGCTTCGTGCCCACGCCGAGTGGCTTCTTTCCCGCTGTTTACGCATCGTCACCGGCACCGCCGCGCTCGAGCCCGAGCCCTCCGGCCGCCTGAAGAGCGAGCCCAACGTGTTCGGCGGAGCGCCCGGTGTGGCCACGTTCGTCGAGGCCATTCGGAGGGTCTTCGAACCGGAGAGCGCGGCCGAGCGCCTCGGCGGCGAGCGTGCCGTGCTCGCCGAAGGCACGAACCCGCGCCTCGTGCTCGAGGCCCACCTCGACGCCGACGTAGCCTCTCGGCTCGAACAAGCCAAAGGACAGAACATCTCGTCGATCTTGGCCGACCACGAAGAGCTCGTGCCGATCGCCTACGCGCTCGTGCAGCTCGGCGCGCTCTCGGTCTTGCGCGGCGTGGGCGCGCCCCACAAAGCCGAGCCGGAGTACTCCGAAGAAGACGTGCGCGCGCTCGACGAAGACGCCATCCGTGCGCGCGTGCGGGCGCGCATGGCCCACGTGGAAGAGGGCGACTACTTCGCGGTGCTCGGCCTCGCGCGGGACGCCACCGGCTACGAAGTGCGGCGCGCGTTTCTGGCGCTCCGTCGCGACTTCGAGCCCTCGCGCTTGCTCACGCCGCGCACACTCGACCTCCGCGAAGACGTGGAGCACATCGTGGTGGTGCTCGAAGAGGCCTACGAGATCCTCCGTGACTCCGCCCGCCGCGAGCGTTACCGCCGGGCCATCGAGATGGCGCCCTAGTCCCATCGTTTCGTGGATTTAGCGGCGGGCAGCTTCGTTCCTCCGCCTAAGATGGAAGACCGAGCACCTGGCTCGCGCATGGCTCTCCCTACCCCTCCTCCGACCCTGAAAAAAGACGAAGGCAGCCTCATCGCCGGCTTCGCCCTCTCGCTCGTGGTGATGGGCGTGGGCACCTACCTCGCGACCCGTGCGGTTGGTGACGTGCTCGGACCGGTGCCGGGAAAGAACAAGGCTCTCGCGATCTTGGCGGTGGCGTTGCCTCTGCTCTTTCTCGGGCAACGCGCGATGGTCGCCTCGGCAGCCGGACGCATCGGCGAATCGCGTGGTCTCTTTTTCGGCATCGTCTCGGGCGCATTGGCCGGCGCGTTCGCCTCGTTCGTAATCGAGATGAGCCACGGCAACGCGTTGTGAGAAGAAACGCGCGGACCGCGCGGACCGCGCGAAACGCTCAAGCTCGGGACTTCGCGGCGAATTCCGTGCGTTCTGCACACGGCGAGCGGCGTTGTCGTGAGCCACACTTCGATGACGCCCTCGGGATGCGATGAATGCTCGCCCCGAAACGTACGTCGGAGCTACTCTGCGAGCCGTATTGCTTCAACGGAGGGCGAATGAAACTCGATAAATCACGCTTCTTGGCCATCACCGGACTTCTCGCTGCCGCGAGCGGCGTGGCCGCGGTCTCGGCCTGCACCATCACCACCGTCAACGGTGACCTCGACGCCAGTCCCCCGGACGCGAGCACCACCACGTCGGACGGGGCCGTGATCGATGCCCCCGAGGGCGACGCCGCCACGGACTCGACCACCACGACCGACGCCGCGGATGCCGCCCCGAGCTGCCTCGGCGACGACAAGATGCAAAACCCGTCCTGCGACTCCTTCGCCGACGCCAGCACCAACTGCGCAGGCCAATCCGGCCCCCTGTACTGCAACGACGTGCAGGCCAAGTTTCGCAACGGCGTCGCGCGCGGCATCATGGAGTGCCTGAAGCTCGCCCCCACCTGCGAAGCGACCCCCGATCCCGTCACCAAGTGCACGCTCGACACGCTCGACAAAGCCTGTCCGGACCTCGCCGGCACCGCGGCTCCCTGTCAGGCCGCCGCGAAGACCTGCATGGATTTCTCCGTCACGCCGGACATCGACCAGGCCAAGTGCCAGCAGTACCTCGCAGGTCTGAGCCCCGCGGGTCGCACCGAGTTCACGAGCTGCGCCGCCGAAGGCTGCACGCTCAACGCCGCCACGGCGTTCTGCTTCGTGCGCTGAGCACACGAGAGCACCGCGAACGCCACCAAAGACGAGCCCGTGCCCTCCGCGAAGGAGGCACGGGCTTCGTGTTTTTCGAGAGTGCGTGTTGGGCTCGGAGCGCGCTCAGAGCTCGAGCGAGAAGGCCGCGGGCTCCCGCTTTTTTCCTTGTGACCGCGCGGTCACCACCACGCGTCCCGCTTCGCCGTCCACGTAGGCCACGTCGCCGCGGAGCAGCTCTTTGCGCAGGAGCATCTCGGCGATCGGCGCCTCCACGAAGCGCCCGATCGTGCGCCGCATGGGACGCGCGCCGAGGCTCTTGTCGAAGCCGCCCGAGTCGAGCAGCGCCGTGATGGCGTCTTCGGTGACCTCGAGCCCCACGCCGCGCTGCACGTGCAAATCACTCGAGAGCCCACGCAGCATACGCCGCGCGACCTCGGCCACGTCGTCGCGATCGAGTGGCGCGAAGGCCAAGACCTCGTCGAGTCGGTTGTAGAGCTCCGGCGGCAAAGCTTCTCGCGCCGCCTCGGCCATGCGCGTCTCGTACGCGTCGCCGTCGCGTCCCTTGGAGCGCTTGCCGAAGCCGATGCGTCCGCGCTCGCGAAGATCTTCGTCGGCCACGTGTGCGCCGATGTTCGAGGTGAGCAAGAGCACCGTATTGGTGAAGTCGACCGTGCGCCCCTTGCCGTCGGTGAGGCGACCTTCGTCGAACACCTGCAAGAAGCCCTCGAGCACGTCTCGGTGAGCCTTCTCGATCTCGTCGAGCAAGATGACTTGATACGGCCGGCGTCGCACCGCCTCGGTGAGCTGGCCACCGGCGTCGTGCCCCACGTACCCGGGAGGCGCGCCCACGAGCCGAGCGATGGCGTGCGCCTCGGCGTACTCGCTCATGTCGACGCGCGTGATGGCCGTCTCCGAGAAAAACAGGCACTCCGCGACCGCTTTGGCCGTCTCGGTCTTGCCCACGCCGGTCGGCCCGAGCAAGAGGAACGTGCCCACCGGGCGCTTCGAGCGGAAGCCCGAGGCGTTCCGACGCAGCACGGTAGCGATCTTCGCGAGCGCGCTCCCGTGACCGACGATGCGCTCGGCCAGCAGCGACTCGAAGCGCAAGAGACGGTCCGCGTCGGTCTCGAGCAAACGCGCCTCGGGCACTCCGGACAGCTCGCTCACCACTTCGGCCACGCCCTCTTGGGTGATCTCACGCTCACCCCGTCGACGCGCACGCGCGCCGGCGAGGTCCAGAATCGAGACGGCCTTGTCGGGCAGCGCGCGACCGGGCAAATACCGAACGCTCCAGGTGACCGCGCGCGCGATGGCCTCTTTACGGTAGGTGGCCGCGTGATGCGTCTCGTAGAGCGGCGCGATCTTCTCGATGGCCATGAAGGCCTCTTCGGGACCGAGCTCCACCACTTCGACCGGCGTGAAGCGCCGCGCGAGCGCCGGGTCCGACTCGATGTACCGACGGTACTCTTCGGTGGTGGTCGCGCCCACGCAAGGCAGCTCGCCGCGCGCGAGGGCGATCTTGAGCTCGGCCTGCGCCTCGTCTCCCGCGTCCGGTCCGAAAAGCGTGTGCACTTCGTCGAAGAAGAGCACCACGCGACCTTCGGCGCGCTTCACCTCGGTGCGAAGCTGCGAGAGGCGCTCGGCGAGCGAGCCACGCACCCCGGTCCCGGCGAGCAACGTGGGCAGCTCGATTTCGATGACCAGCCGGTCATCCAGCGAGACGACGTTCTTTCCCTCGGCGATTCGCTGGGCGAGGCCGTGCACCACCGAGGTCTTGCCCACACCGGCGAGACCGACGAGGCAGGGGTTGTTCGCGGTGCGTTTGGCCAGCACGTCGAGCGTGCGCTCGATCTCTTCGTCGCGCCCGAAGGCCGGGTCCAAGGTGCCGTCGGCCGCCATCTGCGTGAGGTTTTTGCCGATGGAAGCGAGCAGCGGAAACTGCTTCGGATCGAGGTCGAACGAGCGCCCCCCCGCGACCTTCTTCGGAGGCTCGGCCTTCTTCGGTTTGTGCGCGTGTGCGCGGCTCGGAGCCGTGGGAGAGCCCGGAGGCGACGAGGGCGAGAGCGAAGGCTGAGCGGCCTGCGGAGCTTGAGCCTGCGGAGCCTGGGCGACCGGCGGCGGCGCCACGGTGACCGTGGTGGCGCCGTGAGGACGAGCCTGCGGCGCGGGCGAGCGCTGCGGAGAAGGCGCGGGGAGCGAGCGCACGGTGAGCGGCGAGGGCGCCATCTGCGGCCCGAGCCCGGTCGGACGACGCGGAACCGCCGCGCCGGTCGCGAGCTGGAGCGCCGCGGAACGAAGCTTGGCCACGTCGGTCCCGCACTGGACCATGGCGCGATACGCCGCCGAAGTGGTGTCCTGGCAGAGCGCGAAGAGCAGGTGGAGCGCGGTGGGCGCGCGGTTGTCGATCTCGCCTTTGGCGAGCGGCGCGCGCTGCAGAGCCCGCTGGGCGAACTCGCGTGCCCGCTGCACCGCGCGAACCATCGCGTCGGGCGAGCCGTCGGTGGCGACCCGCGCGGCACGAAGCAGCGTGTCCCCGTCGAGGCGCCGGTCGGCGAGCAGCTGCGCCACGTCCCCGGGCTTCCCCGAGAGCGCGGCCAGCACGTGGGCCGTGGAAAAGCGCTCCCCGCGGGTCTTGGCCAGATCCTCGGCAGCCTTACGAATCTCGACGAGCTCGGGCTCGGCACGACTGGTCATCGGAGTAGGGGTCGCACGGGAGGGCCGCTCGGGCCAAAAAAACGGCCCCCGTCTCCTCGAAGAAGGCACGGCCTGGCTTGCCTCCGGGGGAACCGTGCCTATAAATGACCCGCCGGTCACTCATATGTCCCGAACCGCCGATCCGACCACCCGCATCTCGCTCCTCCGTGCCGCCGAAGAGATCTTCGCGCGCAAAGGCCTCGACGCGACCAAGGTGGAGGAGATCGCCAAACAAGCGGGCGTCTCCAAGGGCGCCTTTTACCTGCACTTCGAGACCAAAGAAGAGATCTTCCTGCACGTGGTGGAGGCGTTCTTGGCTCGGTGCGGCAGCATGCTGCGCAGCCCGGCCGCCGCGCACGAGCTGCCCGAGCGCGCCGAAGACCTGGTCGATTGCGGGGTCGAAGAGACGGTCGAGCTCTACGAGTTCCTTTGGCAAAACCGCGCCATCATGGCCATTTTGCAGACCTGCACGGGCGAGCACGCCTACCTCCTCGAGGCCTTCCGCAAAGACCTCCACGCGAACACCAAAGCGTGGATCGAGCTCTTCATGGCGCGCGGCCTCTACCGGGCCGACCTCGATCCGAACCTCGTGGCCACGCTCCTCGTAGGCGCCCACAACGAGCTCGCGACGGCCATGCTCGCCAGCGAGAAGAAGCCCCCGCTGCGCGACTGGCTGCTCGCCACCCACCGCTTTTTCTACTTCGGGCTGAGCAAGAACCCGGGCGTCGTGCCCACCGCTCCGTCCTCGCGGGTCGCTCTGCCCAGCCTACAGAGCCTCCCGGAAGCTTCCCCCTCCGAACCTCGTGGTCACCGGCCGAAGCGTCCGCGTACCGCGAATGCCAAGTGAGAGACCCGACCATGGATCTGGATTCGAACCGTCCCTACCAAGGCCCCGTCGACGCCCCGCCCCCCGCCACCAAGGCCGGAGGCAAGGCAGTCATCGTGGTGGGCGCCGTGATCTTCCTGGGCTTCCTGGGCATCATGGGCTCGCGCGTCGGCAAAGCGCTCGACAAGCGCAAGGCCACCGCGGTCGAGCGTGAAAACGCCGTGGTCGAGCTCGCCAAGAAGCTCCCGGTCGAGGTCGCCTCGCCCTCGGCCATGCGCTGGAAGCCGCGCATCGAGCTGACCGGCACGCTGCGCCCCTGGCGCGAGGCGGACATCGGCTTCGAGCTTTCGGGTCGTCTCTCCAAGCTCAACGTGCAAACGGGCGACAAGGTGAAGAGCGGCTCGCTCTTGGCCGTGCTCGACGCCTCGCGCGCGGGCGCGCAGGTCAATCAAGCGGTCGCGCAGAGCAAAGCCGCGGAGGCGAACCTCGCCCTCGCCGAAGACAACCTGAAGCGCACCGAGGCCTTGGTGCTCACCAAGTCGATCCCCGAAGCCCAGGCCGAACAAGCACGTCAGCAGGTGGCGCTCGCCAAGGCCCAGCTCGACGGCGCGCGCGCCTCCACGTCGCTCGCGCAGCAGGGCGCGGGCATGCACGCCATCGTGGCGCCCTTCGAGGGCGTGGTCACCAAGGCGCCCACCGCCATCGGCGCGGTGGTGAACCCCGGTGTGCCGCTCATCCGCGTGGAAGACGTGTCCAAGTTCCGCCTGAGCGCCTCGGTCGGCGAAGACGACGCGGCCCTCGTGAAGCTCGACTCGCCGGTCACCATCACCTACCAAGGCCGCACCGTCACCGGAAAGGTCATCGCGGTGATCCCCTCCCTCGATCAGGCCACGCGCCGCGCTCCGGTCGAGGTCGAGGTGCCGAACGATCCGAAATCGCCGCTGCTCGGCTACGGGTTCGTGCGCGCGCACATCGACGGCAAAAACGAGATCGACGCGCTCCGCGTGCCCGCGGCCGCCCGCCGTCCGGGCTCGCAGAACGAAGTGGTGCGCCTCGTGGGTGGCAAGGCCCAGCGCACGCACGTCTCGCACACGGTCGACACCGACGGCTCGTGGATCGTCACCGACGGACTCTCCGCGAGCGACACGCTCGTCTTGAACCCCTCGGACGACGTGAAAGACGGCGACGCCCTCGAGGTGGCCGCCCCCAAAGCCGACAAGGGCCAAGCGCCCGCTCCGGCCGAGAAAAAGTAGCCTTTTGTTCCCTCCGAACGGAGAAGCACAGTGAATCTCTCAGAGATCGCGATCAAGCGCCCGGTCTTCACCGTGATGGTCACGGCGGCCCTCATGGTCCTCGGGATCATGGGCTACAAGAACCTCGGCACCGACCTCTTCCCGGACGTGGCCTTCCCCGTGGTCGCGGTCACCGTGCCGTATCCGGGCGCGGCGCCGGGTGAGGTGGAGCAGTTGGTCACCAAGCCGCTCGAAGACGCGGTCGTCTCGCTGAACGGCATCGACCGCATCAAGACGTACTCCCGCGAGGGCACCTCGCAGGTCATCGTGCTCTTCAAGCTCGACGTCGACATCCAGCAGGCCGCCACCGAGGTGCGCGAGCGCGTGGCGCAGACCCGCTACAAGCTCCCCACCGAGACCAAAGAGCCCATCATCTCCCGCATCGACGTGGGCGCGGCCCCGGCCATCACCTACACGCTCGAAGGCGGCGGACGCTCGCTCTCGGAGACCGCGAAATTCGCCCGCGACGTCATCAAGCCGAGCCTCGAACAGGTCGACGGCGTGGCGGCGGTGAACGTGCTCGGCGGCGCCGAACGGGAGGTGCACGTCGATCTCGATCTCGCGCGCATCGACGCCCTCAAGCTCTCACCGCTCGCCATCTTGCAGCAGCTCAAGGCGCAGAACCTCAACGTGCCCGCCGGTCACTTCGAGGAAGGCACCAAAGAGATCAGCGTGCGCACGGTGGGCGAGCTCAAGACCGTGGAGGCCATCCGCGACACCATCGTGGCCACCACCAAAGACGGCTCGAGCGTGCGTCTATCCGACGTGGCCACCGTGGAAGACGGCCACGAAGAGCTGCGCACCCGCATCCGCACCAACGGCCAGCCGGCCGTCTCGTTCGACGTGGTCAAGCAGAGCGGCAAGAACACCGTGGCCATCGCCGACGCGGTGAAAGCCAAGCTCGCCACGATCGAGGCCACCTTCCCCAAGGGCTACAAAACCTCGGTCATCGTCGATCAGTCCAAGTTCATCCGCGAGAACGCGCACGAGGTGGAGGTTGCCATCGTGTTCGGCGGCGCCATGGCCATCTTGGTCATCTTGGTCTTCATGCTGGACCTGCGCTCCACGCTCATCAGCTCGGTGGCGCTGCCCACCAGCGTGGTCTCGACGTTCTTCGTCATGTACGCGCTGAACTTCACGCTGAACATGATGACCCTCCTGGCGCTCTCGCTCGCCATCGGTCTGCTCATCGACGACGCGGTGGTCGTGCGCGAGAACATCTCGAAGCACCTCGAGCGCGGCGTCGATCCGAAGACCGCGGCCCTCGAAGGCACGAAAGAGATCTCGCTCTCCGTGCTCGCCACCACGCTCACCATCGTCGCGGTGTTCGTGCCGGTCGCCTTCATGAGCGGCATCGTCGGTCAGTTCTTCCGGCAGTTCGGCCTGACCATCACGGCCGCCGTGCTCGTGTCGCTGTTCGTCGCGTTCACGCTCGACCCGATGCTCTCGAGCCGCTTCTCCAAGGCGCACGTGAAGGGCGCCGTGGACCCCTTCATGATCGTGAAGCGGCCGTTTTTGGCGGTCTTCGAGGGCATCGAAGCGCTCTATCGTCGGGTGCTCGGCTTCGCGCTGAACCACAAAATCGTGGTGGGCGTGGTGGCCTTCTTGGCCCTCTTCTCCATCGGTCCGGTCGCCGGTCTCATGGGCAACGAGTTCGTGAACCAGGAAGACCGCGGCCAGTTCGTGCTCGAGGCCGAGCTCGCCGCCGGCACCAAGCTCGAAGAGACCTCTCGCCTCTCGCTCCCCGCGGAGCAGAAGGTGCTCGAGGACAAGCGCTTCCTCACCATCCTCTCCACGCTCGGCCCGAGCGGCGAGGTGAACAAGGTGCGCTGGCGCGTGGTCACCGTGCCCAAGAGCGAGCGTGACGTGCCCCTGTCCGAGCTCAAGGACCAGGCGCGTGCGGTGGCGCTGGCGGCGCTCCCCGGCGCCAAGGTCACCGTGACCGACCCGGCCTTCGTCGAAGGCGCGGCCACCGAAGCGCCCATCATGTTGCAGGTGCGCGGCGCAAGCTACGAAGAGCTCGCTCCGCTCGCGCGCGAGTTCGAGCAGGCCATGAAGGCCATCCCGGGCATCGCGGATTTGCAGGTCAAATACAGCCCCGGGCAGCCCGAGCTGCGCGTCGGCGTGGACCGCGACAAAGCCGCGCGTGCGCAGGTCCCGGTGGCGCAGATCGCGCTCGCCCTACGCGCCGCCGTCGAAGGCGACGAGGCCGGCAAGATGCGCCAAGGCAAAGACGAAGTGCCCATCAAGGTGCGCCTCCGTCAGGGAGACCGCTCCACCGTGGACGACGTGCTCCGCATGACCGTCCAGACTCCCCAGGGTCCCATGGCACTCGCCGACCTCGCCACGATCGAGCGCGGCGAAGGCCCGAGCGTCATCGAGCGCGAAGACCGCGAGCGTCAGATCGTGGTGTGGGCCTCCACCAAGGGCCGCTCGCTCGGCGAGGTGGTGCCCGAGATGACCGCCGCGTTCGCCAAGATCAAGATGCCGCCCGGCGCCACGTACCACTTCGACGGCCAGATTCGGCAGATGAACGAGACCAACGGATCCATGGGCGCTGCCATGATCCTCGGCATCATCTTCATCTACTTGATCCTCGCCTCGCAGTTCGAGAGCTTCATCCACCCGCTCACCATCATGCTCACGCTCCCGCTCGGCTTCGTCGGCGCGTTCTACGCGCTCTTCATGGCGGAGCGCACCATGGCGATGGGCGCGATGATCGGCATCATCTTGCTCATGGGCCTCGTCACCAAGAACGCCATCTTGCTCCTCGACCGCGCGCTCGTGCGTGTCCGCGAGCACGGCGAGACGCCCCTGCAAGCCATCCTCGAGGCCGGCCCCGAGCGTCTTCGCCCCATCTTGATGACCTCGGCCGCCATGATCCTCGGCATGCTGCCCACCGCCACGTCCAACGGCGAAGGCTCCGAGTTCCGCTCGCCCATGGCCATCGCCGTCATCGGCGGCGTCATCAGCTCCACCATTCTTTCGCTGGTGGTCGTGCCGGTGGTGTACCTCGCCATCGAGAACGCCAAGGGCTTCTTGGGTCGCCTCTTCGGCATCACGCCCAAGGCCCCGGAGCCCACCGCTCCGCCTCCCGCGCCGGCCGAGTGACCGCGAGCGAGAGCGTCTCTCGGACGTGAAAGAGGGCGGAGCTCGAGATGAGCTTCGCCCTCGTTTTTTCAGGCTTTCGTGAGTCTCAGCGGACGAAGGAGCAATCGACGTTCACGCGAAACTCTTGTCCGAATTCCGCCCACGAGAGGTTCACCTTGGCGGCGCCGGTGGCGCGATCCAAGTCGGCCTTCACGATGCCGAAGAAGAAGTCCTGCTCGCCGTTCGTGCCCTCGTAGTGGACCCAGTCGCGAGTGGCCTCGTCGAGCGTGATGGAGACGCCGATGGTGGCGCTCTTGGGATCGTCGTCGGTCGCGCCGGCCTTGCGTGTGATCTTGAGCGTGCCGCGGCGGTTCTCGGACTTGTCGAGCGTGAGGCGCGCATCGACGCGAGGCCCGGTGCACTGCAGGGTCTTGGTCACCGTGGGGACCGGCTTGAAGCTCGGGTCCTTCTTCATGGTGAAGCTCTCCTGGCGAGCCGAGTGGTAGAGCCTGAGCCCACCGCCCTCGAGGCGGTCGATCTCGAAGTTGGGCGCGGGGCCGGTGTCGCTCTCGAGCGCGATCCAGGGCTTGTCGCTCTTCACGGGGCTGTCGGGGTTGTTCGGGCGCGCGGGGAAGAGGATGTACTTTCCAGCAATCGTGGTGCGCGCGCCGCGCGACGACACGTAGTCGGCTTCGAACTTCTTGCCCGCGAGCAGCGTGAGGCGCTCCACGTAGAAGGTGCCGAAGGGCTTACGGTCGACCACGTACGTTCCCGCGGTCACGCCCGTGAGCGCCTCCTCCGAGGAGTCTTCCAGCGTGGGATCGGTCGACTCGGCGGCGCACCCGGCGAGCGAGCCGGCAGCGAGCATCGAGACGGAGAGGAACGCGAACGCGCGAGCGAGTCGGAGCATGCCCACCATAAGCATGTGGTGTTCCATCCTACATGCCCTCCTTTTTCCCGTTTTCTCGAGATCCTTGAGCTTTACAGGCCTCGCTCCCGGGGGTCGGATGATCCAGTCGGGATTCTCCGACGCGGCTCACCGCGCGCCGCCCGCCGATGCCGCAGGCTGTTAAGCTCGGCCGTTCGATGTGGGTCAAAACGAAAAATTCCTGGTTTTACGACGTGGTCATGGGGGGCAAGGCGCTCCCGCACATCTGGCGCCGCGTCGCCGTGGTGGCCCTCCTCGCCATCGGAGTGAGCTGGGGTTACCACCACATCCGGTGGATGCACTTCAGCCTCTCCATCACGCCGTTCACGCTCATCGGCGTCCCGCTCGGCATCTTCTTGGGCTTTCGCAACAACGCGAGCTACGACCGCTTCTGGGAAGGTCGGAAGCTGTGGGGCTCGTTGGTCAATACGACCCGGAGCTTCGCCCGACAAATCACGACCTTCATCGAAGCCCCGCCCGACGCGAGCCAAGAGGTACGCGAGGCTGTCGTCGCCGAACAGATCGCGCTCGTGCGCATCGTCATCGCTTACGTTCACGCCTTCCGCCACCACCTCCGCGACCAAGACACCAAGGTCGGCCTCGAGGAGGTCCTCACGCAGCACGAGCTCGCGACGGTCAGCATCCAAGAGAACGTGCCGATGGCGCTTCTGTCCCTCCTCGGTGAGCGCCTCGCAGACGCACGTCGACGAGGATGGCTTCACGTGATGCACGCTCCGGTACTGGAGGCGTGCTTGGTCTCCCTGACCGACGTCCAAGGGGCTTGCGAGCGCATCAAGACCACCCCAATCCCTTACTCGTACACGGTGCTCATGCACCGCATCGTCGGCGGCTACTGCATTCTGCTTCCGTTCGGCCTCGCTGAAGCGCTCGGCTGGGTCTCGATCGCCGTCGTCGTCGTCGTCTCGTATGCGCTCTTCGGACTCGACGCCATCGGCGACGAGCTGGAGCAGCCGTTCGGGACCGACATGAACGACCTCGCCCTCTTCGCGATCTCGCGCACCATCGAGATCAACCTGCTCCGCCGCATCGGCGCGACCGAGGTGCCCGCCCCGGCCAAGCCGCACCAAGGCGTGCTCGCCTGAAGCGAAACGCGTGAGTGGCCCGAGCGTCGCCCATGAGCGCGACGCTCGAGGTTCCAAGAGCGCGAGAGCCCGTCAGCTCTCGCGCTTTTTCGCGTCCGGCGAGTCCGCCAACGTGGAAGGCGAGCGCGGCTTCGAGGGCTCGGGCTTCGGGATTTCCAGGGGTTCGGAGGGCTCGTCCGTACGCGGCTCGTTCGCTTCGACCTTCGCCTCGCTCGAGGGTTTGCGCGGGGCCGCTTCACTCGCATCGTCGTTCGACGAGCTCTCGTTCGATTCGTCTCGGGGAGTGGTCGACGCGGACGCATCCGAGGCTGCGTCGGCCGCAGGCTTTCCGAAGAGCCGGCCACGCGCGAAGAAGAGCGCCACGGCCAGCAGCGAGAGCCCGGTGGTCACGAGCCCCGCGGTGAGGCCCACCGGCCAGTAGTGCACGCGCACGCGATGGTGGCCCTGCGGCAAGGCGATCACGATCTGCTTGTTGCGCTCGAAGATGCGCCCGACCGACGTACGCCAGCCGCGCTCCCACGCGCCGTTCACCAGCACCTCGGCGCCCTCGCGCTTCACGTCCACGTCGAGCGTGAAGCTGTTCTGCGTGCGATTGGCCACTTCGACCACGGCCCCCGCATCGACGGCGCGCGCCTGAGGAACGTCGCCGTACCAAAGCGGCGCGCCCATGGTGAAGTTCCACTCGTCCCAGCAGGCGAGGCGTGCGCGGTTCTGTCGCGGCTGATCGAGGAAGTTCGCGCTCTCGTTGTCGAAGTAGAGGCGCGTGGAAGGGACCATCTTCGTCTCGGGAGGGCCGTCGAACTTGCTGGCGACCACGCTGCTCGCCGTGCCGAACACGTCGCCGATGCCCACGATGGCGAGGCACGTGACGACCACACGAGCCTGGCGCAGCGTGCCCGGCTTCTTGATCACTTTGGCGACCGTGAGCGGCAGACGATCGATGGCCATGCCCACGAACACGGCCACGAACGCCGACTCGAGCAGGCGGAAGCGCGTGGGCACACGCATCGATTTGTAGGGAAAAACATGGGACTTGAAGAAGGTCCAAGGAGCCCACGGCGCGAAGTGCCCGAGCATGAAGAGGAAGGTGACGAACGCCACCACGACGAGCCACGCCTCACGCCTCTTCGCGTGGAAGACCCCGACCACGGCGAGCACGACGCCGAGGATGCCGGCATACGTGGAGTACTCGGGCCACACGTACGTTTGGCCGACCGTGCGCCAAGCGTGCGTGCGATCGAGGAACATGTCCTTCAGCATCTGCCACGTCACGTAGTCGACCTCGGGATCGAGGGCGCGCTTGTGGTGCGCGAGCTGATCGACGACCGGGAAGAGCCGAGCGGCCGCCACGGTCACGAACACGACGCCGCCGATAATCCCCGCGAGCAAGACCCGACGTAGACGCGCAGGAGGCCACACGCGCGTGAGCGTCTCGCAGACGATCACGATGCTGATGAACGGAATCGGGTAGACGCCGCCGTTGTAGAACATCAAGGCGTACACGAGCCCGAGGCCCACCGCGTACTCCTTCGAGCGTTCGGCCTGTCTCCACATGAAGAGGCAGAGCGGCATGAACACGAAGGGGGCGAGCGTGGTGTGGCCTCCGCCGTATTGGCAGGCGTGCGACACGCCGAACGCGTACATCGTGGCGGTGGCGAGGCTCGCGAGCCGACTCAGGCCGAGATCGAGACGGGCGAAGAGCCACGTGCCGAAGAAACCGATGGCCCCGTGCAAGACGTACCAAACGATGATGGTCACGCTCGCCTTGACGCCGGTCATGGCGAGCGCGATGGGCGAGGCGACCAGCCCTTGCGGGTTGTCCCAGAGCGGCAGACCGCCGCATTGGTAAGCGTTCCAAAGCGGGAGCTCGTGGTAGCGAAGGAGGCTCACCTTCCCCGCGTCGAGCATGTGTTGGTAGAACTGGCCGTCGCCGCCGCCGGTCGCCGGGTAGAGGAAGATGGTCGGCGACCACGCGATGGTCGAGAGCACGAGCCCGACCAGCGCCACGGTCAAGAGCTCGGCTCGCGACGTCTCGGGGCTCTGTCCCGTGAGGAGGTGCGTAAGGCGCTGCTTCGCGTTCTTCGCGTTCGAGGCGAGGCTCATCGGCAGTTCGTCTCCCGCGTGCGCGCGAGATCCCGCTCGCGCGCGGCCTCCGCTTCGAGGCCAAGACGGCCGAACACGACCGCGCGTTTGTGCATTCTACAAGGATCATTCGACCGGGCGAGCACCGACGCCGCATCGCGGCCGGAAGGCTCCCAAATGTTCGCGAACCATCGGAGGTCGATGCGACGCACGTCGGCTTCGTCGCCGCCCGAGAGCGCGGGAATCAGTCCGATTCCCAAGGCGATGGCGAAGGAAGCGAGCATCACTGCCAAGGCGCGTCCGTCGTCCCGACGGGAGGGCACGAGGGCGACGAGCGGCGCGAGGAACAAGCACACCACCGGCAGATACCAAGGACGGACGGACGTCGCTCCGAACCACTCGAACACGTGATGGGCCACGAAGCCCGCACGCGCGAGAGGCAGCGCGAACTGCACGAGCGGACGGGACACGTTCTCGGGCATGCCGTTGTAGACGAGCGACACGAAGCCGATCGAGGCGACGCTCGCGAGCGCGAGGCCCACCGCGGCCCCTCGCACGCTCGCCCTCACCAGGCGGCCTCGACGCGCCAGGCGATCGAGCGCCGCCCCCACGCCGAACGCGAAGAACGGCGCGACGCCGCCGAGCAGACGCGGCCCGACCGTCCACCCTCCACGCCACGGTGCGGCCGCCGAGACGGCGAGCCACAGCACGAGCATCGCCACGAGCCACACGGCCACGACGAGACGTGCGCGCGTGGCGCTCTTGTGCGCGGGGAGCGGCGTGAGCAAGCCGAACGGGACGACGAGGAGCGCCAGCATCATGAACGGGCTCGTGCCGAAGAAGCCGAAGGTCGGACTGCCGGCGAGCAACGCGAAGTGCTCCGGGTCCGGCAACGCGATGCCGAAGAGACCACGGTGATGCCACTCGGCGAGCGCGGGATCTTCGACCATGCGATGACCCGGCATCAGCGGGTCGCCGTAGGCGAAATATTGGAAGATCATCATCACGGCCACGTCGATCGCGCCACCGACCGCGAAGGCCGCGAGCAGCTTCGGTTTGCGGAAGGTGTACGCCGCGAAGAGCGCGAGCACGCAGGCCGTCGGCAGGGCGTGGTACTCGAGCACCACCTGCGCGCCGACCAAGAAACCGACCGTGAACGCGAGCCGGGGCGACGTGCGATCCGGTCGATTGCCGGTCCGGCGGAGCTCGCGATCGACGAGCGCGAACGCCGTGAACATGGTGACCGCTTCGAGCGCGTGGCTCACGAACATCTGCGAGTAGCCGAGAAAATTGGTCCCGAGAGCGAGCGCGGCCGTGGTCGCCAGGCGGATGCCGGTGTCGCGCACGTAGGCACGTGACCAGCGCTCGAAGAACACGAGGAAGAGGAAGCAGGGAAACTGCACGGAAAAGAGCCGCAGGCACCAGGTCGCGTTGCGCAGCCACGCGGCGCGCACCTCCGGAGGATCGGACGGCACGGGACGCGGGTGGCCGAAGAGCTTCGAGCCGAGCTCGAACACCACGTACGCAGGCATTCCAAGCAGGCTATTGGCCGGGCCCTTCACGGAGACGTGCTTGAAGGTGCCGTCCTTGAGGGGCACCTTGGCCGAGTCGTTGGTCCAACCGAAGGTGGCGATTTCGTCGTCGATGGCGAGGGTGCCGTGATCGACGAGCGCCATGGTCATGTAGACGCGCACGTTCTCGTTCGGGTTGTTCACCGTGGCGAGGTACGGGAACACGAGGAACAGCGGGCCCATCAAGAGGGCGAAGAAGAGCCGCGTGATCGCGGAAGTGTTCCCGGTGGTCGACCTCCCCCCGGAGCGAATGATGCGGTCCATCTCGAGGGCCACGGTCTTAGCACTCCTCGCCACATTTCACCTTCGCTACCGACGTCGTCGACCGGGCCCGCATCCCGGGCTTTTCTCGAGATTTCGCCCTACTGGTCGACGCGAGCGGGCGCGGAGGGCGCGCATGGCACGAAGACCCGGAGAACGGGCTGTTGCCGGAATCCGGGGATGTCGCCGGCGGCGTACGCGTCTACTGTTCCTTCATGGGAATTCTCGTCGACGGAAAGTGGCACACGGACATGGTGGGCGCGACCAGCAAGACGGGCGCCTTCGAGCGCAAGCCGGTCACCTTCCGCGAACGCATCGAGCCCAAGACCACGGCAAACGAAGGCGCGCGCTTCGTGGCCGAGGCCGGTCGCTACCACCTGTACGTCTCGCTCGCCTGCCCGTGGGCGCATCGAACGCTCGTCCTGCGCGCGCTGAAGGGCCTCGAACAGGTCGTCTCGGTGTCGGTGGTGGACCCGCTCATGCTCGACCAGGGTTGGGTCTTCTCCGACGGGCCGGGATGCGTGCCCGATTCGCTCTTCGGGTCGAGCGCGCTGCACCAGATCTACACGCGCGCCCTGCCGGACTACTCGGGTCGAGTGACCGTGCCCGTGCTCTGGGACAAGCGCCACGGCACCATCGTGAACAACGAGTCGTCCGAGATCGTGCGCATGTTCAACGTGGCCTTCGACGCCCTGGCCACCAAAGCGCTGCCCGATCTCTACCCGGAGGACCTGCGCGCCGACATCGACGCGCTCAATGCCCGCATCTACGACACCCTCAACAACGGCGTGTACCGCTCGGGCTTCGCGACCACCCAATCGGCCTACGAGAGCGCCGTGACCGAGCTCTTCGCCACCTTGGACATGCTGGAAGCTCGGCTCGAGAAGGGTCCGTACCTCTTCGGCGAGCGCATGACCGAGGCCGATTGGCGACTCTTCCCTACCCTGGTGCGCTTCGATGCGGTCTACCACGGCCACTTCAAATGCAACCTGCGCAAGCTCGTGGAGTACCCGAACCTCTGGGCCTACACGAAGCGCCTCTACCACGTGCCCGGCGTCGCCCCCACGGTCTCGATCGACCACATCAAGCGGCACTATTACGGCAGCCACCTGCACCTCAATCCGAAGGGTATCGTCCCGGTGGGTCCCGTGCTGACCTTCGATTGACCCGGGCGAGGCGGCATGTCAGGTTGGGTCATGCGGTGGTCATTGCGGCCATTGCACCTTCCTTGAGCATGGACCATGCCCATCTTCGTTGCCTCGCCGGCTTTTCCCCGTCCTACGCCTCTCGCCTCGCCAACTGGCCGCAGACCTCCTGGTCGCGGCCTTTTTTGCGAAGCTCTTTCTCACAACGCGTGCACGCGCACGCTTACCGGACTCTTGGTAGCCGGCGGGCTCATGTTGGGGCATGCAGCCCCCGCCCGCGCCGCAGAGGCGCTCGAGCCCGATGCGGACAACTCGCCCGACCCACGCGACCGCGGTTTCACCTTCGGATTGCACCTGGGCGTCGGTTATCCGTTCTTGGATGCCACATCTACCGAAGGGCACGTGTTCGCGAGCACGCTGGGCGCGCGTTTCGGCTACCGCTTCGCGCCTTGGCTCGCAGTCTACGTCGACGGCACCGGCTTCTTTTCGCTCGGCGGCAGCAACGCGTCCATCGTCTTCGCCGAAGACGGCACTCCGTACGGCGGAGAGGCCATCACCGCCGTCGGCATCGCCTCGGTTCCGGTCGCCGTACGACCGCTCTCGTGGCTCGAGCTCTCGGCGGCTCCGGCTCTGGGTGTGCACGCGGGCAATCTGGTCGGGGGAGCCGTGGGGCACTTGGCCTTCCCCATTCGACTGAAGAGCGTGACCCTCTCGCCCACCGTGGAGACCACCGGCCTCACGTCGAAGCTCTGGTCCCAAGTGGCGCTCACCGGAGGCCTCGGAATCGATTGGTGAGCCGGCGCGAGTTGGCTCGACCGAGCGTCGACCGACGCGTGATCACGAGGCCTACCGACTCCATCGAGGCTCGTAGGTGACCATGCTGTCCGCCTCCACGGCGTAGCGCGCGAGATCCCACGACGGAAGGCGATTGCCGAGCCTCACCAGCCGTCGCACGAGCGCGCTGGTTTCGCCAATGGCCATGAAAACGCGCGACGAACGAGAGAGCTCGATCCAGAGGCAACGCTCTCCGTCGTCGAGGACCTCGTTCCCCACCGACGCAGGCGGAGGATCGCCGGGCAATGCCCGAACGAACGCTCGGGGAATCGTCCGAAGCAGACCCGGGACGACGACCGCGGCTCCCCAGGTGATGCCGGTCAGGTAGGAGATCGCGCTCCCGAGCTTCGCGCCTTCGGGGACGAAACTCGCGATGGGGGATGGCGTGGCCTCGGAGGTGAGGAGCCTGCCGTCCGTCGCGACGAACGAGACACGGAAGTCCACGTCGCGGTAGTCGAACGTGAGCGTGTCCGTCGCGCGATCGAACGAGGTCGAAAAGGTGGCCTCCGGTTGGTCCCGGAAGCGCGCGGTGCCCGTGTCCGAATACGATTCACAAGCGGAATACGCCCGTTCTGCGCGCTCGATCAGGTCCAACGCGCGTGTCACGCGTGCACGCGGGAGGTGTCGTCGAGCGCTTGCGCGAGGAAAACGCCGTCCGGATGATGGCTCGTTTCGTGAGGCTCGAGCTCGAGCGCGCGCGCGTGGGCGCGTCGTGCTCCCTCGCGATCGCCCAAAAAGAGACGCACGAGGCCCACCCCCACCGAGCGGCGCGCCGGGCTCGTGGGCTCCTCCGCGAGCAGCGCGAGCGCACGCGCGAGCACGGGGCTCTTTTCGCCACGTCGTTCGTGCCAGGTGCGCAGAGGCACGAGCAGCGCGGCGATGCACTCGTCGAGCGGCTCGCTCTCCACGCCGAACGCGCGCACCAGCACCTCGCCAATGGCCTGTTGGTAGAGCCCGGGGCGATGGCCACCGTGAGCCCAGGCGTCGAACACGTAGCGAGCCGCGCGCAACGTGCGCACGCGAGGGGAATGCGCTCGTGGATAGGCGAGCAGGAGCGCGGCGCCCTCTTCGGCGTGCTCGGACAGCATCACCCGAGCGGCCGTCTCCACCGCGAGCAAGCTGCTCCCCGGATCGCGCACCACGCGCCGGAACGCGGAGAGCACTTCCGCGCGGAGCTCTTCGGAGAGGGCTCGTGGGGCTTGTTTTTCCGAGGTGCGCGCCGCGAACAGACTCCACGCGTGCTCCGCCACCGGAGCTTCCGGATGGTACGCGGCGAACCACGTCAATTGCCGAGCGCGCAGCGCCGGAGAAGCCTCTCGCGAGGCCAACACACGCAGCCGCTGCTCGTGCGTCGCACCGGCCTCATCGGAGTGGACGAGCGCGCCTTCACTCCGCGGAGCCGAAGACTCGCGCAGCTCCGCCCGGTCGAACGAGTCGAGCTCGTCGATCGCGAGTGGTTCGCCGACCTCGGGAAAGCCCCCGAGCAGCCGGTCGTCGTCGAGCTCGTCGTTCATGTCCCCCCCGGAGCCCTCAGTTTGGCTCTCCAAGATGAGCCACGCAAGCACTCACTCGCCCTCCACCACCTCGAGGTCTTTGCAGCAGCGAAAGCCCGTCGAATAGTCGTGGTAGGCGAAGACGTGGGCGGTGGTGCGGTACTCGCAGCCGGGGCCGTTTTCCTGCGTGTCGAGGTAGTAGCCGCCCTGAAAGGTGCCGTCGGGATCGGCGACCCACTCGTGCAGGTTCCCCACCATGTCGTAGACGCCCCAGTCGTTCACGCACCCCTCGTGCTCTCCGGTGCGGGCGAGCGTGTCGGGCACCCGATTGAGGGAGGGCGCGTTCATCGCGTTCCAGGTGCTCGCGCGAATCCCCAGGATTTGCCGCGGGTTTTTGCCGTGATCGTTGCAGCGCTTCGGCTCGCGGGAGTCGCCGTACGGATACGTCGTGCGCTTCGGTCCTTTGCACGCGACCACCCACTCGCGCGACTCGCACAGGCGCTTGTTCGAGGCGCGACAGGCCGCCGCCGCGTCTTTTCCGCTGATGTATCCCTGCGGAAAGGTGCCGGGAACACTCACTGCGCGCACCTTGTGCCCTTCCGGGGAGACGTTGGAGGGAAACGGGTTTTCACCGCCGCCCTCGAGCAACTCGACCAGCGAGGCCTCGTACCGATCGACGCAGAAGCTCCCGGCCGCCAGCGCCATGTCACGTGGACACGCCGCCGAGTCGCTCGAGACCTGCACCACCGGCACCACCACGGGCGTGGGCACACGCACCAACCGCGAGCCCGAAGGCGCACACGCGACCACCAGCGCACCGAGACCTGCGGCGAGCGATGCGAGGGCGCCTGCGTAGTACCGCGCGTGAGCCACGAAGGTGCACACTGCACGGGCCGTTCCGTGCACCGTTCGGCTATTTTCCTGCAGGATCCGGGGTTCGTACCGCCGTTCGCCTGGCGCTTTGGATCGATCGCGATCCAACTGCACGAGACAGCGATCGCCCCAGGCGCGGCCGCTCGGAGGCGACTGCGCCATGAGGTTCGGAGCTCGCTCGCGCGAAACTCAGCGCTGGTGAAACGCCCAGGCGTCCGCGACGATCTGCTCGAGATCGGTGCGTACGGCCTTCCAACCGAAGGTCTCGAAAGCCTTCGCGGCGCTCGCGACGAGCACGGCCGGATCGCCTTCGCGGCGAGGCTTCTCGGAGACCGGGACCTTCTTTTTGGAGACCTTCTCCACGGCGTCGATGATCTCGCGCACGGTGGTCCCTTTGCCGGTGCCCAGGTTGAACGCGCCCGAGACGCCGCCTTTCTGCAAGTGATCGAAGGCCGCGAGGTGCGCCTCGGCGAGGTCGAGCACGTGGATGTAGTCGCGCTCGCAGGTGCCGTCGCGCGTGGACCAATCGGTCCCGAAGACGCCGATGTCCGCGCGTTTGCCGGCCGCCGCGTCGAGCACCAGCGGGATGAGGTGGGTCTCCGGATCGTGACGCTCCCCGAGGCCCGCTGCCGGGTCCGCTCCCGAGGCGTTGAAGTAGCGAAGCGCCGCGAATTTCAGGCAGTAAGCGTCGTGGTAGCGGCGGAGCGCGTGCTCGATGAAGAGCTTCGATTCGCCGTACGTGTTCACCGGCTTCTTCGGGTGCTCTTCGTCGATGGGCGTGTACTCCGGGTCTCCGTAGACGGCGGCCGTGGACGAGAGGATGAACGTGCCCACCGAGGCGTCGAGCAGCGTCTCGAGCAGCGAGAGCGTGGCCACCAGGTTGTCCTGGAAGTACATGCGCGGCTTCACCATCGACTCGCCCACTTGGATCTTGGCGGCGAAGTGCACCACGCCCTCGACCCGGTGCTCCTTCACGAGGGCGGTCACCTTCTCGCGATCGCGGATGTCACCGCGGACGAAGCGTGCCTTCGGGTGGACCGCGTCTTCGTGTCCGCTCGAGAGGTCGTCCAAGACGACCACGTCGCGGCCCGCGCCGACCAAGGTCTTCACCATATGGGACCCGATGTACCCGGCGCCGCCGGTGACGAGGATGCTCGACATGGAGGCGAAACCTACCAACCCGTCCACGGCGAGGGTCGAGGACTTGAGCCCTCGACGCGACAAAATGAAAAAAACCCGGGGCGCGAGGCCGGCCGGGTCTTTCTCGAGAGTAAGGGAAGTAACGGTTACGTTAAGGTAGTGGGCGAACAGGGACTTGAACCCTGAGCCAATGGATTAAGAGTCCACTGCTCTACCAATTGAGCTATTCGCCCGAAGCGAGGTGCGTGATATCCCCCCGGCCTCGGCGAGTCAACGAAAAAGTGGCACGCTTTTCGACGACACTTCGTCGGGGAACGGATCCACGCACGAATGGGCTTCTTTTTCCCTGATTCACGAGGCTCCTCGAACAGGTCGAAAATCGGATCGCCGACCCACGCGAGGCCGTCTCTTCGAGAGAGAACGGCGCCGTGCACCTCTTCCGAAGGCGCTCCATCCCCTTCCCCGAGCGCGACGTGGCGGTGTGGGGGCGACGTCCTCTGCTGGGCAGGTCCGGAAAAAGTGGAGTACGCTTCGCCGGCTTGTCGAGCTTCCGATGACCCGTCTCGCCGCCCGATCCCCGTCCATTTCCCGCGAATCGCGCCCTTCGTCGCGGACGCGCGCGTTCGGACCCGGAGAGCGCTGAACGATGCGAGAGCGCCTCGCATCCGGACAGGTCGCGTCCTCGACGCTTTTGCTCGGCCGTGCCGCCGAGCCACCCTCGAACGTGGCGAAGGATGAGAGGCGGTAGATTCATGCGCATTGCATTCGTGAGTCCTGCACTGAACGAACAGCTCCTCTTGCGCCGCACGGTCGAGGGCACCATCGGCCTCATGGACTTCCTCGTCATCGTCAACGACGGCAGCACCGACCGCACGGGTGAAATCGCCGACGAGCTCGCGCGCGAGTACCCGGGCAAGATCCACGTCATCCACCAGAAGAACACCGGCATCGGCGGCGCGGTCAAAGCCGGCTTCCGCTACCTGCTCTCCCGGGACGACATCGACGCGATGGGCGTGCTCGCCTCCGACGACCAGTTCGACCCTCAGCTCATCGTGCGCTTCCGCGAGATCCTCGACGCGAATCCGAACGTGGACGTGGCCAAAGGGTCGCGCTTCATGCACCCCGAATCGCTCGAGAAAATGCCTCGATTTCGCTACTGGGGCAACCGCGGCGTCTCGCTCGCCATGCAGCTCGCCCTCGGATACTGGGGCATGAGCGATATCCTCCACGGCTACTTTCTCGCCCGCACCGAGGTGATGAAGCGCATGACGCTCGAGGCCGTGGCCGACGGCTACGACCTGGAAAACACGATGATGGCCGAGTTCAGGCGCCTCCGCGCGACCTTTGCCCTCATCCCGAGCCCCTCGCGCTACGGCGAAGAGGTCTCCAAGATCGTCTACAAAAAGCAGATCCCTCGCACGATCGGCACCTTCACGCGCCTCGTGGCGAGCCGCCTCGTCGAAGGCCCGGATCGGCTCGGCATCGTGCTACTGACGCTCGCGCCGCCCACTCTCGGCGCCACGTTGCCGCTCGCGCTCGCGTACATGAAGGCCTCGAGCCCCAAGGTCGACAAGCTCAAGTAGCGCGCGCTCACTCGAGACCCATCGCCCCTTCCCATGAGCCCACCTCCGAGCCAGTTCAAGACGCGGCTCATTTTCGCGGTGAAGGTGCTCGTCGCGGTGGGCATGATCGCCTACCTGGTCCGCTCGGGAAAAGTCGACTTCGGAGCGCTTCGCGTGGTGCTGGCTTCGCCCACCATGATGGCCGCGGATCTCGGCACGTGGCTCGCGTGTTCCATCGCGCTCTCGGTGATCCGATGGAGGCTCTTGCTCGGGGCCATCGGCTGCCGCGTCTCGGTGCCCAAGGCCGTGGCCATCCAGATGATCGCGCTCTTCTTCAACGTGGTCGTGCCGGGCAACATCGGCGGGGACGTGCTGAAGGCGCTCTACGTCGCGCGCACGGAAGGCCCTGAAAAGAGGGCGCCGCTGCTGCTCTTGGTCTTCGTCGAGCGCTTCGTCGGGCTCTCCGGCCTCGTGGCCATCGCGGGCCTCTTCATGGTGGCGCGTCTCGACGTGCTGTGGGCCGATCCGGCCTTCCGTCCCATGGTCACGGTGGTCGGCTTCTTCCTCGCCGGCTTCCTGTTCGCCCCCGCACTCGCGGTGGTCGTCGTGCGACGTCACGGCGACTGGGTCGAGTCGAAGATCCCCACGAGCTCCAAGCTCGGCGCGCTCCTGTCGCGCTTCGTCGCCGCGGCACGACTCGTTTCGTCCCGGCCCGGAGTGCTGCTCGGAGCGCTCGGAATCTCCATGGTGCTGCACGCCGTGGGCTTCTTGCTCTTCGTGTTCTTCACGAAGCGTCTCACCGGACAAGACGTCTCTTATGGCGCCATCGCCAGCATCTATCCCACCGGCCTCCTCTCGATGATGCTGCCGGTCGCGCAAGCGGGGCTCGGGGTCGGCCACGTGGCATTCGATCGTCTCTTCGCAGCCGTCGGGCTAACGGGCGGCGCCACGGTCTTCAACGTGTTCATGTTGGGCCAGCTCACCCCCTCGCTGCTCGGCGTAGTCCCCTATATTTTCCTTCGCTCGAGCCTCCCCAAGTCCGATCCTGCCCCCGACGCGTCGGAGCCCAAAGGCTGACCTCGCTGTGGTAGGAACCGGGGGATGTTCGCCCTGGTGGTCCTCACCCTGATCGCGTCGTTCGGAGCCCTCGTGGTCTCCCGCGGGGTGAAGAGCCGAGCCGAAGCCATCATCGCGACCACCCTCGTGTGGAACACGATCTTGGTCGCGCCCGTGTACTTGCTCGGGCTCGCGAACGCGCTCTACCGAGCACCGCTCGCCGCCGTGGTGGTGCTGCTCTCCGCTTTCCCGCTCGTATGGAGCGTGAGGCGGCACGGCGTGAAGCCGACTGCCGCGTTCGTGGGAGCACGGCTGCTCTCGTTCGTGAAGGTCCCGTTCGAGGCGCTCCTGGTGCTCTTCCGGCAGCGCTCGCTCGCGCTCGTGGGCACGCTCGCCGTCTGTGTGCTCGTGCCCTATCTGGGACTCGTCGCCTATCTGGCCCCCGCTTGGCGCGATTGGGACGCCCTCTGGTACCACGAGCCGCTCACCGGCTTCACCATCCAGAACCACGGCTTTTCTCCCATTCCGCTCC
Source organism: Polyangiaceae bacterium (assembly GCA_965225775.1). Classification (GTDB taxonomy): domain Bacteria; phylum Myxococcota_A; class Polyangia; order Polyangiales; family Polyangiaceae; genus JAAFHV01. The sequence continues at coordinate 5,838,751 of OZ245328.1, forward strand.
CCGGTGGATTGCAGGTCATCAACGGCGTGCACCGCTGGTGCGAGAGCACGCAGCTCTGGTTCGCCATTTGGGGCGGGCGGCGCGTGGTGGACATCGCCAACGTGTTCTTCATGCCGCTGCTCTCGGCGACGGTGTTCGCCCTGGTGCGCCGCTACACGAAGGACACCGCGACCTCCATCGCGTGGGCCGCGGCCATCGTGCTCTTTCCGTCCAATGTCCGGTTGCTCCAATCGACCATGGTCGACCCGGAGAGCGGAGCGCTCTTGCTCGCGGCCGCGTTCTACGTGACCCACCCGGACCTCGATCGACGCAATGCCGGCTTCGCGGTGCTCGCGCTCACCTTGGCGGTCGCGGCGAAGATCTGGTCCATCGTGCCGGTCTTCTTCCTCGCGCTCGTCTTGCTCGTGCGCCTCGTGCGCCGTCGGAAGCAGAACGGCGCCGCGTTCACCGCGGCTATCGCGCTGGGGGGAACCGTCTCGCTCGTGGCCATGCAGGCCTTCACCTACCTGCGCAATTGGCTGAACTACCAGAATCCGTTCTGGCCGATGGTCGACTACGACAATCCGAAGCTCGGAATCCACTGGCGCGGCGAGGTGCACGTCGACCCCAATGCGCCCGGGGTCGGCATCGACTTCAACGACCCCACCCTGCTCGAGAAGCTCATGGCCGCGCCCTTCCAAGCGCAGACCACGGGGCACTTCTGGCAGCTGCACGAGTGGGGCTACCCGTACGTGTGGCTCGTGCTTCCGCTTTCCGTGGTGGGCACCGGGCTCGCCTTCGCCCTGTGGTTCGGAGGGGGTCTCTATCGATTGGTGAAGCGTCGGAACACGGGGGACACCCAGCACGCGCGTGGAAGCGCGCTGGTCCTCGGGTTCGTGGCGCTCGTCTCGCTCGGGCTCTCCCCCGCGCTGCACATCCCTCGCTACCACCTGGCGTCCGTGGCCATGCTCGCGGCCGTCATCGCGTGGCTCTCGGGAACCCGCGGAATCTGGCCGGGCATCTCCCGGAAATCGCGACTCGCCATGGGTGTCGCCATCGCCGTGCAGCTCGGCTCGCTGCTCACGCTCTACTGGTCGCCCCAGAAGCCCCATTGGTTCGCGATCTTTCCGACACGCTACGTCGCACACTGGCTGAAGACGCCCTACCCTCGCCGCGAAGTGGAGGACGTGATCACCGACACCGGCGCCCCCATGTGGATCTCGCCGGTGCATTTCCCCACGGGCATGGCGCGCGAGCGCGAGATCGGCAAAGGGGACATCGTCGGTTTCCAGCAACTCGCCTTCGTGGCCGTGCTCTTCAACAACGATTACTCCAATCGAGTGGTCTGGCTGGGCGACGCGGACCCGTTCCTCGAGGCCGAGCGAATCGGCGCCAAGTGGGTGTACGCAGCGAACGGCACTCCCTTGGCGGACGCCCTTCGCAACTCGGGCCGTTGGGAGATCGTGGGCCCCATGGAGACGGAGAAATTCGGCAACGCGTGGCGCCGAAAGGCTCCCTGAGCACACGGAGGGGCGCGGATGCTGTTCACGAGCTTCACCTACGTCTACTTTTTCGCGGCCGTCTTCGTGCTCAAGTGGGCGCTGCCTGCCCGCTTCTCCCGATACGTGCTGCTCGTCGCGAGCTACGTCTTCTATCTCTCGTGGGGATTGAAGTACGGGCTCTTGCTCGCCGGCGCCACCATTGCTTCGTTCTACGCGGCAGAGCGCATCGCCAAAGTTCCCGAGCGCAAGAAGCTCGTGCTCGTGCTCTCGCTGGTCGCGCTGCTCGGAGTGCTCGGCCTCTTCAAGTACGCCGACTTCTTCGCGCAACCTTTCACGGGGAAGAAGCTCGGCTGGGCATTGCCGCTCGGCATCAGCTTCTACACGTTCGAGATGATAAGCTATCTCGTGGACGTGTACCGCGGCACGCCCCGCGCGCGCTCGCTGCTCGACTATTTCCTCTACATTTCCTACTTCCCACACTTGGTGGCGGGTCCCATCGTGCGCGCCACGGAGCTCTTGCCGAAGCTCGAGCAAGAGCCGCGGTTCGACTCCGAGCAGGTCTCGGAGGGCATGTTCGTGGCCCTGGTGGGCTTCGTCAAAAAGGTGGTCCTGGCCGACAACCTGGCCGTGTGGGCCACGGTGATCTTCTCCAAGCCCGAAGGCCAACCCACGGCCTACGTATGGCTCGGTGTGGCCGCGTACGCGGGCCAGATCTTCTGCGACTTTTCGGGGTACACGGACATCGCCCGCGGCTGCTCGCTCATGCTCGGCTACCCTTTGCCGGACAACTTCGACTACCCGTACGCGAGCAAGTCCATCACCGAGTTCTGGCGGCGCTGGCACAAGACGCTCTCGCGATGGCTCCGGGACTATCTCTACGTGAGCCTCGGCGGCAATCGCCACGGCAAGCTCGCGACTTACCGCAATCTATTCCTCACGATGCTGCTCGGCGGACTTTGGCACGGCGCCCGCTGGACCTTCGTGGTGTGGGGCGCCTACCACGGCGTGCTGCTCGCGCTCCACAAGGTCTACACCGAGCACACGGGCAAGCTCGAGTGGGCGAAGAAGCTCCGCGCGACCCTCCCCTACCAGGCGCTGTCGATCGCGTTCACGCTGGTACTCGTCTGCGTGGGCTGGGTCTTTTTCAGAGCGGATTCCTTCGATCTCGCGTTCCGGGTACTGCGCGGAATGGTGAAGCTCGTGCCCATTCCGAAGGGCAATCCCCCCGCGGAAGCGGTCTTCGCCGTACGGCTCTTGATCGTGCTCGTGTTCGTCCACGTCTTCGGTGTGTACCGGGTCGGGTTGAACGCCCACCGCGCCATGCCGCCCGCCGCTCGCGGCCTCTTGTGGTCGGGGCTCGTCGCCTTGGTCTATCTGTTCGCCGGCGCGAGCCCGGTGTTCATCTATTTCAACTTCTGACCGGAGCCATCCCATGAGCGAAGACGTATTCGTGGAAGACGCCGGGAGGAAACAAGACTTCTCTCCCAAAGGGTTCGTGGTCGCGTTCGCGTGCGCGCTCGGCACGCTGCTGACGGTCGATCTCACCTTCCGCCAATCGCTCCTCTCGGAGCGCATCGAGCTCAACGACGTGCTCCGAGCGAAGCGCGTCGCGTACGTCAAGAAGCCCCACACCGACATCGTCGTGCTCGGAAGCTCGCGCACGCTCCACGGCGTCAATCCGCGCGTCGTGGAGGCCACGCTGAGAGAGCGTGGCGTCGAGGCTCAAGTCTACAACTTCGGCGTGCCCTCGGGTGACGTCCCCGCCTATCTCATGATCACCGGATTTTTGCTGGAACAACCGGCAAGCCGCCGTCCCGGGCTGGTGGTGTTCGGGCTCTCCGCGGCCGAGTGGTGGTACAAACCCGGGCCCTATCCGGAGACGGCCGTGCCTTCACTCAATCGGTGGGCCGCCGCCGTGCGACCACGTGACGCTTGGCCGCTGTTCACGGCCTCCAATCATTCGGAAGAAGCCTTCACGGACCTCACGTTGGGCGCCTTCCGACTCTACGCCACTCGGTCCTACGTCTTGAGCCGCGTCTTCGACGAATACGTGGTGGGCGCGCCGGTCGATGCGGGTCAAGACGGCTGGCTCAGCTTCGGCGGAATGACCGACGCGAACACGCAGAACGTTCGCGCGACCGGTCGCGCGCGCGGGTACCACGAGCTCTTCAATCCCCCCTACACCTTCGACGACGGCACCAACGCCCGCTACCTCTCCAAGGCGGTCGATCGCCTTCGCGCAGCGGGCGTGAAGGTGGCCTTCTACGAGACACCGCAAGCCCGCCAGCTCGACGCCAATCATACCGACCCCGAGTCGTTCTATCCACGCTATGCCGCCTACATCCGCGCCTACGTGGAGGGGCAAGGCTCACGGTACGTCGATTTGAACCAGTTCCCGGGACTCACCAATCTCGACTTCGTCGACGGCGACCACATGTGCGAGTCGGGCTCGGCCAAGTTCTCTCGTGTGCTGACGGAGCGGGTGATCGAGCCGGCTTGGCAGGGTCGCGTCCCGGAGTGAATCCCGGCTCACCGCTCTTCCGCCAGGGCGAGCAGATACCGACCGTAGTCGGTCTTCTCCAATTCGAGCGCCGTCTTCCGCAGGGCCTCGCGGTCGATGAATCCCTTCCGATAGGCGATCTCTTCCAGGCAGCCGATTTTCAGTCCTTGGCGCGTCTCCACGGTCTGGATGAAGTTGCTCGCCTGAAGGAGCCCGTCCGCGGAGCCGGTGTCGAGCCACGCCGTGCCGCGCCCGAGGACCACGAGATCGAGCTTGCCCGCGTCCAGATAGGCGCGATTGACACAGCTCACCTCGAGCTCTCCCCTGGCCGAAGGGCGTAACGACTTGGCGATGCGGACGACGTCGTTGTCGTAGAAGTAGAGGCCGGGCACGGCATAACTGGACTTCGGCGCCGAAGGCTTCTCTTCGAGCGAGAGCGCGCGTCCGTCCGGGCCGATCTCGACCACGCCATAGGGTCTCGGGTCCTTCACGGCGTACGCGAAGATGCGCGCCCCCGAGACGAGCTTCGCGGAGGCCTCGAAGAGCGCCGTCAATCCGACGCCGTAAAACAGATTGTCCCCCAGCGCCAAGGCAACCGGGCTATCGCCGATGAACGACTCACCGAGGACGAAGGCCTGGGCGGGGCCGCCCGGTTCGTCTTGAATGGCGTAGCTCAAGCGCACGCCGAAGCGCGAGCCGTCTCCCAGGGTGTCCTCGAACGCCCGCCGGTCACGGGACGTGCAGACGAGCAGAATGTCCCGGATTCCCCCCAGCATGAGCGAGCTGAGCGGGTAGTAGATCATCGGCTTGTCGTAGATGGGCAAGAGGTGCTTGGTCACCGCTCGCGTCATCGGATAAAGCCGCGTACCGTGACCTCCCGCGACGACGATGCCTTTCATGGCGTCTCCGTCCGCGTCTTCCCCGGGATGGCCCTCATGGTCGGGAGCCTACCGCAAAACGCCTCGTGAGCACGTCGACGAGCACCGACGGACGCACGTCCTGCCCGAGTGCCGTCGGACCTCGGGCCCGCGTGATTCTGGTACGCTCAGCGGGTGACCGTCTTTCGACCGAAGCGCCTGCTCGTCACCGGTGGCGCCGGCTTCATCGGCAGCACGCTGGTCGTGCGCGCACTCGCTCGCCTCGCACCGCAGCGGCTCGTCGTGCTCGATGCGCTCACGTATGCAGGTCACCGAGTGAACCTGGAAGAAGCGGAAAAAGACCCGCGATTTTCGTTCGTACACGGGGACGTGGGCGACCGCTCTTCGCTCGATGCGCTCTTCGAGGAGCACGCGTTCGATGCCGTGCTACACCTCGCAGCCGAGTCGCACGTCGACCGCAGCATCGAGTCAGCGGACGCCTTCGTTCGGACCAACGTGCTCGGCACACAGGCCCTCCTAGACGTGGCCGAGCGACACTTCCGAGCGCTCTCGCTGGACGCACGCTTCGTTCAGGTCTCCACCGACGAGGTCTACGGCTCACTCGGTCCCACCGGCGCCTTCGACGAGACCTCATCCTATGCGCCGAGCTCTCCCTACGCGGCCTCCAAGGCCTCGGCGGACCTGCTCGCGCTCGCCGCATTCAAGACCCACGGACTCCCCGTGGTCGTCACGCACGGTTGCAATACCTACGGGCCACGTCAATTGCCCGAGAAGCTCGTGCCGCTCACGATCGACCGTGCGAGCAAAGGAGAGAACATTCCCGTGTACGGCACGGGCGAACAAGTGCGACAATGGCTGCACGTCGAAGACCACGCCGACGCCATTCTCTCCGCACTCGAGCTCGGACGTCCGGGGCGTTCGTACGCGTTCGGAAGCGCCGACGAGCTCTCCAATGTGGCCCTCGTCACGCGCATCGCCGATCTGCTCGACGAGCGCGCGGGTCGTCCACCGGAGACCACTCGCAAGCACGTTCGTTTCGTCGCCGATCGCAAAGGCCACGACTTCCGCTACGCGCTCGACTCGGCACGGGCGGAACGTGAGCTCGGCTATGCGCCCGCGCGGCGCCTCTCCGAAGCCCTGCCGACGACCATCGCCTGGTACCTCGAGCACGAGGCCTGGCGTGAGGCCGTGCGCAGCGAAGAGCATTCACGCTTCCAAACGGCGCACCATACGCGACAAGAGAGCGACATCACCGGGGCCGCTCCCTCCACGTCCCGAACGTGACGAAGGCCCCCGGACCTTCGCAGGTCCACCTCGGGGGCCCCTCCAGCCGCGCTTCAGCGCGCCTGACCCGTCACTTGTGGGTGTTGTCGTATTCGATGCCGGCCTTGGTCTCGGCGATGGCTTGTTCGGTCGCGGCGAGCGCCTTGGCCCGATGACCGCCCTTGTCGTGCTGCGCGTTCTCGAGCTGGTTTTTCGCCGACTTCAGCGTGGCGAGCGCCGCCACCATGTGCGGCTGGGCTTCTGCCGAGGCCGGCTTCACCGTCTCGTACGCCACGCCGAGTCCGCAGATTCCCGTCAGCACGAAGGTCGAGATTTTCCAGAAGTTCATCGTCGTCTCCTTGGCCTCCCCTGAGGCGTGCGAGGGACAGAGCACGTTCCGTTCCGTCCCTCGCAGGCACCGGAGACCCGACCGAGACACGCCGGGCGAGAGCTTCTTGCACGGGGCGAGCGTCAGCGAATGCACGCGCGCGACGGTGATCCTCCAGATCCCCCCCAAAAACTCCGAGATAACGAAGATTTTACCCGGGCACGAGGGTTGCGATACGAGGATCCCCATGCGCCTCGTTCCTTCGCTCTCCACGCGCTCCGCGCTGGCTCTTCTTTTCGTCGCGAGCTCGCTCTCGTTCTCCGCGGCCTGCTCCGGCACCACGGAGGCTACGCCTACGCCCGCCGTGCCCAAGATCACCGTCGCCCCGGAGGCCTCTCTCGGCCAAGGCCGCCGGGTGCGCTTGCCGCTCACGGTCGAGGGGACGACCACGGCCGCGAAGCTCGTGGCCACCGCGGGCATCACGGCCGAAGTGGACGGCAAGGACCTCGTGCTCTTCGCCGCCTACGACGCCCCCAAGACGGGCAAGGTCACGGTCGACGCGGACGCCGCACACGCCGAGATCGCCGTCTCGATTGCGACGCTCGATTGGGCAGCCCCGGTCAAATGGTCGACCGGTCAAGGCCCGGCGGCACGCGAGCACGGGACCTTCTTCGAGGACGACGACGCCCGCATCGCTTACCTCCTTCAAGGGAGCGGCTACTCGCCGCAGAACGTCCCCCTGGCCGACAATTGGGCCTACTCCATGAAGGATCGCACCTGGACGCCCTGGACGCCGACGGGCGACGTACCCGAGCCGGCCGGCAGCCGTCGCTCCGCTCACGCCCCGGGCAAGAAGGTGCACTACATGTTCGGCGGCTATGCCGGCGCCCAAGGCGACACCGACGCCAGTCCGGATCTCTACCGCGTCGACCTCGGCAATCCAGCCAAAGTCTTCACCAAGCTAACCAATGCCAATACCCCGCCCCCCGGGCGCTCGCTGCACGCGGTCGCCTTCGACGAGGAGGACTCGCGCTTCGTGCTCTTCGGCGGGTACAGCTATACGAAGGGTCTCCTCCAGGACACCTGGATTGGCAAGGTCTCCGGGGATACGGTCACCTGGACCGAGGTCACGGGAGACCACCCGTCCGCGCGCTACGGCACCTTCTACGCGTTCGACGCGGAAAATCGGAAGTTCGTCGTGTGGAGCGGAGCGCAAAAACCCAAGGGGGCGGACCAGGTCAATGCCGCCCAAGACGCGTGGATGCTCGACCTCTGGAAGAACCCGCCCGTTTGGAGCGAGATTCCCCTGGGCGACAGCGCACCTCCCGGCCGTCGGAACGGATGTGGCGTGTTCGATCAAGCGACACGCAGGCTCTTCGTCTTCGGTGGCACGAAGGACGCCAGGAAGACCGAAGAGGGACTCTATGCGCTCGACCTGGGCGCCAAAGAGCCTCGCTTCTTCCCTATCGAGCGCGACGCACAGCCTTCGGTGAGGTCGAGCGGCTTCGGCTTCGTGGACAAGAGCGCGGGCGACGTCTACTGCGGCTTCGGCAACGACATCGGACTCCATATGGATCTCAACGCCCTCGGGTACGCCAAGTAGTCACGGCACGACAAACGAGAACGGCCGGCGTGCTCGGCCGGCCGTTCCGCGTCGACGGTCGAACGACTGTCCCGTCAGGGTACGACGTCGACCCGCCAAATGTCCGCGACCCAGCGGGCGCCGCTGTCCACGAACGAGTTGCCCGCCCCCCAGTACATCGTGGTGGGGCTCGTCACCCATACGGTGCCAGCGTGTCGCGCCGGGAGATTGGGATCCCCGGCCGGATACCAATTTTTCCCGTCGGCCGTGTACCAGTTGTCGTCGAGGTTGCCGGCGCCATTGAAGCCCTGGAATACCCAGATGCGATTGTCGAAGGTGGCGACCGAGTGGTAGTAGCGTGCCGAGAACGGCGGATCTTCCGCGACCTTCTCCCACGTAGCGCCGTCCGCCGTGCTCCACGCGTCGCCGAAGTATTCGCCCTTCGGCCATAGGGGATCGGGATAGAGTCCCCCCGAGATCACCCAGAGGCGATCGTTCAGAATGGCTTGATTGCCGACGATGGCTCGGCCCGTCCACATGGGGCCCGTGGTCTTCACCTGGTTCCACTTCGCGCCGTCCGTGGAGGTCCAGACGTCGGCGAAGGAACCGCCGGGGATGTCGATGCTTCCGAAGTCGGTGAAGGTCTGCCCGCCGAGCACCCACATCTTGTCGTGGAAGACCGCTGACAAGTGCAACATGCGCGTCGGCGTGAGCCCCCAATTGTCGGTCACACGGGACCAGTTCTTCCCGTCCGAGGAGCTCCACACGTCGTTCTGGTATTCGCCCTGAATGGGGTCACCGCCGACGATGTAGATTTTGTCGTTGTAGACGAGGTAGCTCCCGAAGTGGCGAGCCTCCCAGTCCTTGTTGCGATCGAAGTTCTTCTTGTCGAGGAACGTATTGGGTTTCTCCATGACCCAATTGGCCCCGTCGACCGAGCTCCAGACGTCGTTGGTGCACTCCGTCGTGGGATACGTGCTCGGGTTCCATCCACCGATTGCCCACATTTTTCCGTGGAAATAGACGCCACCGACGCCGTCACGAGGGCCGAACGCCGCGTTCTGCGTGACTTGGGTCCATTTGTAGTTCCGCTTCTGCGAAGGCGAGAGCTTCACCTCGGGCGTGTCGACCGCATAACTGCCGACCTGCACGCGCACCTTCACGGACTCGCCGCCCGTCGCCGGGACTTGGAAGCGCGCGAGCTGGGCCAATGCATCCACCTGCTCGGGGGGCACGAGCTCCCAATCGACACCGCCGTTGATCGAGTAGGTGACGAGCGTCTCCGGGTAGGTCTGTGGAATGGGCGCGACCGGGTACGACCACCGGACGAGGTGCACGCTCTCGCGGGCCCAAGTGTCCGCCGTTACCGTCGGCGTGACGAGCTTCAGCGGGCCGCCCGAGAGGTTCGGCACGATCACCGCGCCGTCGAGCGCGGTCTGCCCGTAAGGCACGTTCTCGGTGGTGTAGTCGTATCCCGGGTAACAGCCGACGTAGGCCGCCGAGCAAGCGCTCCCGAGCACCAGCACCGCGATACGAAAGAGCGGTTTCATTCGAGCGGACCGTACCAGCTCTCCTTCCGCTCGCAACCCGCCGTCACCTAGAGAGATTCGAGACGAGCCCCCACAGGCACCTCTGGCGCCATCGCCCCCCGAGGTCGAGCGAGCATCTGCGCGTGTGTGCAGGTGGCCGCGTTCCGCCTTCGCCGAGGGCAGCCGAGATTTCGCGGCCGATTCTCCGCGGTCGTCCGACGCTCGTGCATCGTGCAGCGCCCATTCGCCGGCCCCGGTGGTATACGGGGAGGCCGAGCAGAGCGCGCTCCACGAGCCCGGCTCCTGCCCGATGTTCGTGACTCGTCGACGCCGTCGACCCCCGAGGAGAAGCCCCCGTGATTTCGTCGAAACTGCCCCGCACGAAGGAAGACCGCGCGATCTTCTTCGACGAGAAGGCCTGGCTCAACCGGTGGGACCGCCTCACCGAAGAGGGGAAGAAGCTCACCCGCTGCAAGCGCTGCCTCTACGGCTCGGACATCCCCTCGGTGAAGTTCGACGAACGTGGAATCTGCAACTACTGCGCGATGCACGACAAGCTCGAGGCGGACTACCGCACCGGCTCCGCAGCGGCCGAGCGCAAGTTCGCCGAGGTGGTGCAGAACATCAAAGCCGAAGGCAAGGGCAAGCCCTACGACCTCGTGGTTGGCGTGAGTGGCGGAACGGACTCCTCGTACCTCATCCACCTCGCGGTGGAGCGCGGGCTAAGGCCGCTGGCCGTGCACTTCGACAACACGTGGAATTCGAGCACCGCGGTCGAGAACATCCACAACGTGCTCAAGAAGCACGACATCGAGCTCAACACGTTCGTCGTCGACAACGAGGAGTACGACGAGATTTACCGGGCATTTTTGCGCTCCGGCACCATCGACCTCGAGATCGCCACCGACCTCGCGCTCGCCACCACCATGAACCGCGTGGCCGAAGAGGTGGGCACCCGCTACGTCTTCGAGGGTCACTCCTTCCAGAGCGAAGGGCTCTTTCCCATCGGCTGGCTCTACATGGACGCGCGCTACGTGCAGAGCGTGGTGAAGCGCCACGGCAACGTGAAGCTCGACTCGTACCCGAGCTTCTGGCTGAAAGACCAGCTCCGCTGGATGCTACGCCGCCGCATCACGAAAATCCGGCCGCTCTGGTATTTGAAGTACGACAAGCCCGCGGTCAAAGAGATGCTCGTCCGCGACTACGGCTGGAAGTGGTACGGCGGACATCACCTCGAGAACCGCATGACCTCGTTCTTCCACACGTGGTTCGCGCCCCGCAGGTGGAGCATCGACTCGCGCATCGTCGGCCACTCGGCCCACGTGCGCTCCGGTCTCATCGGCCGCGAAGAGGCCGCGAAGGAAATCGAGGCGCCGCCGGAATGCTCGATGGATCAGGTCTTCATGATCATGAAGCGCTGGGGCTTCAATCAGACCGAGTTCGAGGACCTGATGACGCTGCCGTTCCGCTCGTACCGGGACTACGAAACGTACAAGCCCATCTTCGAGAAGTACCGCCCCTTCTTCTACGTGCTCGCCAAGCTGGAGCTCATCCCGATGAGCTTCTATGTAAAGTACACGTCGAAAGACAACATCTGATCGAGACGGGGCGAGTCGCTCCGAGCGGCTATCGCGTTCACCTCCGAGGCGGCTCGTTTCGAGGCGAAAATGACCCGTTTTTCTCGGGAAATTTCAGCCTTCTCCCTTGACTTTCGAGGCCTCGGAGGATGTGATCCGCGCGATGCGAGTCCTCGTCACCGGAGCGGGCGGCCTCCTTGGTTTCCATGCCGAACGAGCGCTCCGCGCCGGGGGTCGGCACGACGTGTCGGGCGTCGTGCGCAGCGCACGCGGCATCGCCACCGACCTCGTGTCCGACCTCGCCGAAGCGGGAGCAGACGCCTTGCTGGAGCAGGCTCGTCCCGACGCGATCGTGCACTGCGCGGCCCATATTCCCAAGAGCTTCTCCCCGGAAGACGCCGCGGAGTCGCACGCCGTGAACGCTCGCATCGACGAGCGCGTGCTCGCCTACGCTCGGAAGTACCCGCAGACTCGTGTGGTGTATTGCTCGAGCACCAGCGTCTTCGGAACGTGCGCCGACGTCGTCTCCGAAGACACTCCGGCTCGTCCCGAAAACGCCTATGCGGCGGGCAAGCTGGCGGCCGAAGAGGCCTTCTCCGGGCTTTCGAATGCGCCCGTGATCCTGCGCATCAACTCCCCGTACAGTGAGCGCCAGAAGACCCGCACCGTGCTCAAGATCTTCATGGAGTCCGCGCACGCCGGTCGCCCCTTGCGCTTCCACGGAACCGGAGCGCGCACCCAAGACTTCGTCCACGCCGACGACGTGGCCGCGGCCATGGTACGTGCCGTGGAGAGCCCTTCCGCGAGTGGTATCTACGTGATCGCCTCGGGCGCCCCCGTCTCCATGCGAGAGCTCGCCGAGCGGGCCGTGGCCGCCGTTCCCGGCTCGACCTCCACGATAGAGCCCTCCGGACAGGACGATCCCCAAGAGGCCTACCGGGCCAGGTTCTCGGTCGCGAAGGCCGCGCGTGACCTCGGCTTCGTCCCGGGCGTCTCCCTCGCGGAAGGACTTTCCCGCTGGGGACTCGCGCTCGGCAAAAGCTCGCCCCCATGATCGTGGCGCTCTACTCGGATATCCACGGCAACGCGATTGCCTATCGGCAATTGCTCGGGCTGCTCGCGCCGCTCGGGGTCGACACGCACTATTTCCTCGGAGATTCGTGCGGCTACATGCCGGACGCCGAGGCCGTGGTCGAGGCACTGATCGAAGTGGGAGCGGTCGGGTTGCGTGGCAATCACGAGGCGATGCTCTTCGGCACCGGCAACGTCTCGCCGGAACGTGAGGCCGTCTACCGTCTACAAGGCACACGGGAGAGACTGCCCGAGCGCTCGCTCGCGTACCTCACCGCATTGCCGGAGTCGCGCCGGTTCGAGCTGGGCGCTCGCTCCGTGCTGGCCGTACACGGCAGTCCGTGGAACCCGCTCGACGGCTACGAGTACCAAGACAAGCTCGACGCGCGGTTCGACACGCTCGCCGAAGACGTGGTGCTCATGGCACACACGCACAGGCCGTTCCTGGTCGAGCGAGACGGCGGAAAGCTGCTCGCCAATACCGGTTCCGTCGGGCTCCCTCGCGACGTGGGCTCGAAAGGCAGCTATCTGCTCTTCGACAGCGCGACCGAGCGCCTCACGCTGCACCGCTTCGACCTCGACGTCGACGCGATGACGAAAGCCTATGCCGATCGGGTGCACCCGTCGGTCGTCGAATGTTGGTCACGGACGGGCACGACCGCTCGAGCCGTGAAGTGACGAAATGAGCGGGAACGAATTGCCAGAGGGCGGCCGATGACTATCAACGTATTGGTAACGGGATTGGGTGGCGGCGGCCACGGTGAGCAGATTTTGAAGGCGCTCAAGATGTCGACGCTCGACCTGCGCATCGCGGGGGCGGACATCACGCGAATCAGCAAGGGACTCTCCGACGTCGCCGACGGCCACGTGCTGCCCCCAGCCACCGCACCGAACTACCTCGACGAGCTCTTCGCGCTCTGCAAAGCGAAGAGCATCCAGGTGCTCTTCCCCGGCTCCGAGCCGGAGCTCAAGATGCTCTCCGCGCACCGCGAAGACGTGGCCAAGGCCGGCATGTTCATGCCGATCAACACCGCCCACGTGATCGATACGTGCATGGACAAGTTCAAGACGGTGCGGTTCCTCACGGACAACGGCTTCAAGTTCCCCCGCACGACGCGCATCACCTCGCTCGACGACGCGAAGGGCATCGACACCTTCCCTGTCGTCTTGAAGCCCTCGATCGGCGCCGGAGGATCCGCCAACGCGATGATCGCGCAGTCGAAGGACGAGCTCTTGGCCTTCTGCGCGTACCTGCTCGCGATTTACCCTGAGTTCATCGTGCAGGAGTACGTGGGCACACCGGATCACGAGTACACGGTGGGCGTGCTCACCTCGCTCGACGACGGCGCGGTCATCAACTCGATCGCCGTGCGGCGCACCATTCTGAGCAGCCTCAGCAATCGCCTCAAGGTGAAGAACACGTCCGGACGCGCGGACCTGGGCGACACCTTGGCCATCTCGAGCGGCATTTCACAGGGCCACATCGGGAAATACCCCGAGGTCACCTCGCAATGCGAGGCCATCGCCAAGGCGCTGGGCTCACGAGGCCCGCTCAACCTGCAGTGCCGCTTCGCGAACGGGCACGTGTACGTCTTCGAGATCAACCCGCGCTACTCGGGGACGAGCTCGATGCGCGCCATGGTGGGCTTCAACGAGCCCGAGCTCATGATTCGCAAGCACTACCTCCACGAGACCATCCCGGTCGGCTTCTCGTACCGAGAAGGTCACATGCTGCGCGGCTTGGCGGAGACGTTCATCGCCGACGAATCCGCGTCATGAGTCGCTTCGAGCTCGACAACGACAAGCGCATCTTCGGCCTCGACGTCTACCGCGCCCTCGCCATTTTGATCGTGCTCGTCGGACACGCCAACCAGTTCCTCGTGCCCTGGGCCTCGGTTCCGCTCTTCAAGAGCGTGACCATCGGCACCGTCATCAGCATCCCGTTCACCTTCATCGACGGCGTGGATCTCTTCTTCGCGCTGAGCGGATTCTTGATCGGCGGAATCCTGCTGAAGCAGTTCCGGAAAGAGCCCGTGTTCGGCCGGAAGGAGCTCGTGAACTTCTGGATGCGACGGTGGCTGCGCACGCTGCCCGCTTACCTGGTCGTGCTGGTCGCGAACATCGCGCTGCTCTTCACGATCTTGCCGGACCCCGCGGTCGACAAGGCTCAGCTACCGAAGTACTTCTTCTTCGTCCAGAACCTCACACACGACGGGATGGTCTTCTTCCAGGAGTCGTGGAGCTTGAGCGTGGAGGAGTGGTTTTACCTCACGTTCCCGTTCTTCCTCGCTTGCTTCGGGCTCATCGTCCGCGGGAAATCGCGCACGTGGGTCTTCGTGGCGGCGTGTGCAATCTACATATTCGTGATCATCGCCGGCCGCGGCGTCTACGGCATGCGGCTCCTCGCCGTCAATCCGAACGCCTCGTGGGGCGGAGAGCTGCGCCGTATCACGCTGCTTCGCTTGGACGCCATCCTCTGGGGTGTCATCTTCGCGGCGTTCCAGGCCTACTACAGCGAAGCGTTCCTCAAGTATCGCTACCACTTGGCGGTTTTGGGAGCGGGACTCGTACTCGGCAGTCCGATTCCCGGCTACGTCATTCACGGGGCGCACCAACAGCCCTACATGTTCGTCGGGCACTACACCGTCCTCAGTGCCGGTTATGCGTGCTTTTTGCCGCTCGCCTACAGCGTGAAGAAGACCAAGGTGCCCGCGTTCAAGTTCTTCACGTTCGTGAGCGTGGTGTCCTACTCGCTCTACCTGGTCAACTACTCGATCATTTTGCACCTCATGAAGGCGGCTGTCGCCTTCGATACTCCGGCCAAGACGGCGGGCGGCTACGGGATCTTCCTCGTCATCTCCATCGTGGCGGCAGCCGGGCTCTACTTGGCCATCGAGAAGCCGGTGCTCGCGTACCGCGACCGTGTGGTGAAAGAGCACTGACCGTCGTCCCACGAAGCGGGAAGCAGAAAACGCGAAACGCGCAGCTCCAATCGGACTGCGCGTTTTCGCTTCTCTCGGAGCTCGGTGAACGGGCCTACTTCTGCACGAACGAGAGCTTGGCCGAGCCGACCCCGAAGCTCACCACGGGCTCGTAGCTCGCCCCTTCGGTGTCCCACACGCCGTCGGTGTAACCGGAGCCCGCCTGGTCGACCCAGCGGAAGTTCTCGTAGGTGTTCACCTCGAAGATGCTGGCCAGGTTTCGGACGACTCCCGTATCGACCGTCATGTCGACGGGAAACTCGTAGAACGCCGCGCCGTTTTCCTGAACGAACTTCACGATCCCGTTCTGAGGCGGAATGGGGAGCGCTTGCGTCCCTTCGCTGGAAACCGGAGCCTGCCCCTGGGTGGTGAAGGTCGTCTTGAAGTAGCCTTGCTCGCGCACTTGCCCGTTCACCGTGACGCCCTTCGTGAGCACCTGCACGGTGTCGTAGCGGCCGTCGAAGGAGAGCCCGGCGGCGTGCGCGCGACCGACCACCGACCACGTCACGGAGGCGACTCCGATGCGCGCCCGCGTGTATTTCCCGGCCACCAGACCGGACACCGGCACCGTGGCGATGGAGGTGTCCGCCTTGTCGGAGACGCTGCACGCGACGCCGTCGACGCCGGTGCGGTCCACGTCGAACACGACGAGGGGCGCGGTGTCGCTCGCGTCGCGGTAGAGCAATAAGCTTCGAATGGCCAGCGTCTGCGCGAGCGGAGTCTGCCCGGACGTGCCGGGCATGGTGTCGATCTTCGCTTGAGTGGCGGTGAGGCGCACCTCCACCGTGGGGCCCGTCACGGGCTTGCCCCCGTCCACCGAAGGCGCGCCGTCCGCGGAGGCGTCCGACTCGAAGCCGCCGAGGTCCACGGCCCCCGAGCACGCGTAGCTCACGAGCGCGAGCGAGCACGAGACGAGCACCGAGCGTACGAGCGACTTCATCGTTCCTCCGTGACTCCCCTGGCCAGACGCTCGCGCGCGGCCTTCATTGTTCCCAATAGAGCCGAGCCGAATTGGCGCCGAAGCTGGTCACCGGCTCGAACGAGGTGGGCGTCGTATCGTAGACCCCTTTCACGTACCCCGGAGTGTCCAGATCGACCCAGCGGAAGTTTTCGTGGGTATTGAGCTCGAAGATGGCATTCAAATCGTGCGTGACGCCGAGATCGATCGTGAGATCGACTGGGAATCCGTAGACGAGCCCGCCCGTGCCCGGCTCGAGGGAAATGCCGCCTCGGCCAGTGGTGAGGGGAGTCGGAGCATCGCTTCCTTCCACGGTCTTCGGCGGAAGGCTGCTCGAGACGAACGTATACCGGTAATAGCCTTTTTGCCTTCTCTGGCCGTCGAGCAGCGTGCCATCGGCGAGAACTTGCACGTTCTCGAACTTGCCCGGAATGGCGAACCCGGACGCGTGCAAGGTCGACGCGACGTCGTAGCGAAGATACGAGACGCCGGCCCGCGCGTACGTGTAGCGGCCCGCGCGGAGCGTCGCGATGGGGAGCTTCACGAGCACCGTGTCGTCGGCGTCACCGAGGCCCGCCTCGACTGCCGAGTCGCCCAGGTCGTACACCACGTAGCCGTTCGGATCGTCTTTGCTCGTGTAGAGCGTGAGGCTCTTGAAGGCCATGCGCTGGACGCTCGGCGTCTGCCCGGACGAGGTCGGATCGTGCGCGACCGGTGTCTGCACGGCACGCACGTGCACGCTCACGAAGGGACCCGCAGCCTCCGGCTTGCCAGGCGAGACCCCACCACTGCTGCTCGACGACGCGCCCGGGCCTGCTCCCCCCGAAGGTGCGCCCGGATCGTTCAGGTCGGGCACGGTCGCCGAACCGAAGCCGCACGCCACGAGACACATCACCGGGAGCAAACCGAGTCCACGCATCACGACCTCCTTCGCGCACACCGGCGCGTTCGAGACGTCAGTGGAGGCCGAGGCGAGCCGTTTTGAACTGACTGACTCTTTTTTGTGAGCTCGACCGCCCCTCGTGGATTTCACGTACGAACGGCGCCTTTCGAGTCCGAAACGAGACTCCCACTACGAGGCGCATAAGTATCTGAAACCACGTCGGAACACGTTGGTACGGCAGTCGCATAAGGGAGAGCAGGTAACGTCGGGCGGATCGTCCCCCCCCAACCGCTCGACGCTGCCGATTCCTTCTCTCGTGTTCCCCTGCACGAGAGCCGCCCGTTCGACCCTCCCCCCTCCCCTGGTCGAACGGGCTTTTTCTTTTTGTTCTCGGCGAGCTACGCGTCCCGCGCCGAACGTGGTCGTCGAGCCCCCTTCTTCCGGCTCGGCCCGAACGTCTCCCTCGCGATGCGCTCGACGTGCTCGAGCAAGAACCGGAGGGCCCCGTCGTCCTCCATCTCGCGTCGCCACATGAGCTCGACCGGCGCGCCTCCACCGGCGTGGCCCTCGAAGGGGAGCGGCAACGTCCGAAGGGCCGGACGCTCCACCAAGATCGCACGCGCCACCGACTCGGGTACCGTCGCGAGGAGACCCGTGCCGTCGAGCAAAGCACCGAGCCCCGCGAACGTAGGCACGGAAATGCGCGCTCGTCGCACGATGCCGAAGGTGTCCTCGACCACACCACGGAAGTCTCCGTTGTACGAGACCACAACATGGTCGCGCTCGAGGTACTGCGCGAGCGAGAGCGTCTTTCCGAGTCGAGAGACCCGTGGATCATGCACGCATACGAACGTTCCGTGGAAGAGGGCCTTGCGCTCGATGCCCGCGGGAAGATCGTCCGCCACGCTGACCGCACAATCGATACGCGACGACGTAAACGCCGCACCGAGCGTGCGAAACTGGATCTGCGAGACCAAGAGGCGCATGGCCGGTGCGTCTTTCGCGAGCACGCGGAGCAGCTCGGGAAGGAGCCACGCGTCGGTCGAGTCGGCGAGCCCGAGGCGCAGCGTGCGGTCGCTCTTCGCGGGAGAAAAAGCCTCCGATGAGGAGGCCGCGTGCACCAATGCCTCGAGGTGCGGCCGCGCCGAGACGAGCAATCGCTCGCCCCGCGACGTGAGGCGAATGCCCCGTCCGGCGCGAGCGAACAGCGGCGCGCCTATCGACTCGACGAGCCTGCGCAGCGCCGAGCTCACCGCCGGTTGCGTGAGGTAGAGGCGACTCGCCGCTTCGGTGACGTTCCCGGTCTCGGCCACCACCACGAACACCCGGAGCAAATTGAGATCGAGGTCACGCGCATAGGCCATGGCCCCATCGTACCCGTGAGCGCACCCGCGAACCATTCACCACAGTTATGAAATACATGCGTCCTATTCACTGGTTCTCGGCGCGCCGGACGCTACCTTGCGGTCACGAGGTGAAAGACATGACGAAGCAATCGGCCACCCCCCACACCGTCCAGCTCGGCAAGACCGGCCCGCGCGTGCACGCGCTCGGCCTCGGATGCATGGGCATGTCCGGCATGTACGGAGAGACCTCCGACGAAGAGAGCGTCTCCACGATCCACGCCGCCATCGACGCCGGGCTCACGCTAATCGACACCGGCGACTTCTACGGCATGGGGCACAACGAGCTCTTGGTCGGACGGGCCATTCGCGGCAAACGCGACCAGGTGGTCGTCTCGGTGAAGTTCGGAGCGCTTCGCGGACCCGACGGCTCGTGGAGCGGAATGGACACGCGCCCGGCCGCGGTGAAAAACTTCGTCGCCTACAGCTTGAAGCGTCTCGGCGTGGACGCGATCGACATCTATCGCCCGGCGCGCCTCGATCCGAACGTCCCCATCGAGGAGACGGTGGGCGCCATCGCCGATCTCGTGCGCGCCGGGTACGTGAAGCACATCGGCCTCTCCGAGGTCGGCGCGGAGACCATCTCGCGCGCCGCCGCGGTTCATCCCATCGTCGACGTGCAGATCGAATACTCCCTCGCGAGCCGCAGCCCCGAGGCCAAGGTCTTTCCCACGCTCGACGAGGCGGGCATCTCGGCCACGCTCTACGGCGTGCTCTCCCGCGGGCTCCTCTCGGGGCGAAAGCCGGGCGGCAAGGGCGACTACCGCGCGTATCTGCCCCGCTTCGCGGGAGAGGCCGGCGCGAAGAACGAGGCCGTGGTGGCGCGCTTCGCCGACTACGCATTGGCTCGAGGTCTCACGCCGTCGCAGCTCGCGGTGGCCTGGACGCTGGCCAAGCGGCCGACCAACGTGACGCTGGTCGGCCCGAAGACACGCGCACAGCTCGAGGACATCCTCGGCGCCTTGAAGACCCCTCTCGATGCCGCGACGCTCGTGGGAATGGAGAGAGACTTCCCCAAAGATGCCTTCTTCGGCGAACGCTATGCAAAGGAGCAAATGGCCCATCTCGACAGCGAGCGCTGAGCCCCGCCGGGAGCGTGCGGACGGCCCCCGCGTTCCGACTTTGCACACCACCTTTCGGGATCGAACGCCGACGACCGAGAGCCCGCATGCAAGTGCTCGATCTCGCATCACGATTGGCTGGCACGCGGCTCGCAACAGGGGAGGCAGGCAAGCGTCGGGCGGTCGTCCCCCCCCCATCTGCTCGGCGCTGCCGCTCTGTTCTCTCGGGTCCCCTCCTCGAGAGCCGCCCGTTCGATCGCCCCCCGGTCGAGCGGGCTTTTTTTTCCCTATTCCCAGGCGTCTTGGGCGCCGAAGAGCGCCTGGTTGAGGTCGGTCCGACTGCACGGGAAGTCGATCGGCACGAGGGTCGAGAGGCAGCTCGTATCGAGCGGTGCCTTGGGTCCCTCGATGAAGCTCATCACGATGCGCGTGCCGCACGAGCGCTTCTCGGTGGTGGCCGACGAGGCGATGACCGTGTGCGTGGCCGTCGGCACCTCGACCCAATTCTGGTGCGGGCGTGTGAAGTGCTCTTTGGCGACCCGAGCCTTGCGAAGCAACGTAGCCGGATCGAGCCCGCCCTGGAGAAAGAGCACCGGGGTGTCGACGTCGGCCCACTTCGAGGCGTATTCGTCGGGGGTATACGTGGGCCACGTTCCGATGTTCACGTCCATGGCCGAGGTCACGTCTCGAGAGGCCACGGCGTCCTCACGAATGCGCGCGAGCTCGGCAGCCGTGGGAGACGGGCTCTCCCAGAGCTCCGAGAAGAGTACGTTGTTGCTGAGCACCCAGCCCCATTTGACGAGCTCGAGGCTCTGCGGCTGCTCCTGCGTGAGGTTTTTCACCAGCACCTTGAGTGCGGCGACGTCCTTGGGCTCGCATCGATCCGCGCGATAGACGATGGCCGGGATGTACTGGCGGAAGCCCGCATCCATCAAGAGCCCCCCGAAGGCTCTCCGGAAGAGCACGTGCGTAGGAATCTCGGGAATGGCGATCTCCGAACAGTGACCGGCCTTCAACTTGGTGAAGAGGGCATTGACCTTGGCCCACGGATCGGCGCCCAACTTACCCCTGCAGAAGGCATCTTTCCCACAGAAGTCGAAGAAGTCTTTCGCCGCCTCGTTGGCATCCGCGTCTTGACGGGCAAGACTCGTCCCCTGGGGTGCGATGGAGTCGAACACCACGCCGTCGGATTGTTCGGGGAAGAGCTGCAGATACCGATGCGCCCAATACGTCCCGTACGAGACTCCGTACACGAACGTGGGCTGACCCGGGGTCCGCATTCTCTCGATGGCCACGCCGACGTCGTTGGCGGCATTGGTGGTCGTGAACGCAGCGAGCTTGTCGCCTTCGCGCCTCTTCACTTCGGCGAGGCAGCCCGGCCATTCCTCGGGGGTGATCCCAATCCCACCCGGGCTCGCCTCGGCCTCCTCGGCCGGACAGCCGATGCGGCTCGATAGGCCGGTCCCGCGATGATCGGGCATGTAGTAGTCGACATCGGGAAACTTGGTAGCGAAGGCCTCGGACAGACGCTCGAAGACATACCCGGAGGCCCCGGGACCGCCCTGCAACATCCAGAGGGCACGAAGGCCCTTGCCGCCGGCCGGGCGGTAGCGCTTCACGAAGAAGTCGATCGTGGGCCCTTGCGGGTTCTTTCGATCGAGCGGCACGGCAAGCGTCGCACACTCCGCATTGGGGCCGTCCCCCTCGCTGTGGAGCGGACAAGGGTTCCAGGTCACAGCGGGAGGCGGAGCGCCGCCGTCGGGAGGCGGACCTAGCGTCCCCTCGACACCGGCGTCGGGCCTCGGCCCGGCAGGGATCGCATCGCTGCAACCGACGGCGGCGACGAGGCCGAACGTGACGAACGAGGTGACGAAGAGCGCGGATCTCATGCCTCCGTGATGCCGCGCGCCGAGCGAGGTTTCACCTAACCTCGCCTAACCTCGTGCTCACCGGGTCCAGAACCAGGCAATGAGGCGCGTCCGTGAGTCGACCTTGCACTTCGCCAAAATGGACGTGACGTGCACCTCGACCGTGCGCGTGCTGCAACCGAGGCGGGTCGCGATGTCTTTGTTGGGGTCGCCTTCCACGACCCGCGCGAGTACGCGCGCCTCGGCCGAGGTGAGGCCGGCGTCGAGCTCCGCGAATCGAAGGCGCTGTGCGAGGCCATCGGGGGCATCGGTCAGGACCACGACATGGTGACGGGCAACGCCCGAACCGCCGACCGGAGTAACCGTTCGAATGTGCGGGCCATACGTCGAGGATGTGATGGCCGAGAAGACTTCTTTGCCGATCGAGGGATCCTGAGCGAGCCGGGCGAGCCCGGGGTCGTTCGCGAACACGAGCCTGCCCCTCGAGTCCACGAGGAAGGCCGGCATGCCGACGACATCGAGCGCGAGCTCCACCGTGCCGAACGATACGGGAATGCCGGACCATAGGACACGTTCGTCGCGGAGACGTCGGGCGAGCGCGGGCACGAGCTTCGCGAGGAGTCGCTCTTCCGCGCGGGAAAAGGCCTCCTTTCTGACGAAGCCGAGCCATTGCAAGAAGACCGGACCATCCGTGAGGACTACACGCATGTGCGCGTACGACCAGAGGCCCTCGGGACGATAGAGCTCCGAGGAGACGGCGGGAGGCTCTTCGTCGTCCGGGATCAAGAACTTGCGTAGTGCGGCCGAGCCGAACACACGATTGCGCTGATCGACCTCCACGCGCAGCGGATCGAATCGCGTGTACCGGAGCGGTGCAGTCGCCAGGAAGCCGCCGACTCTCTGCGACAACGAGTCCATCCGGCGCCCGCCGGACGTGAGCATGAGCTCGCTCTCCCACGATGCTTCGCCACGCACCGGCCGATGGGCGAGCACATCCGCGCCGAGACCTTCCGCGAGCACGGGAACGAGCGATTCGTTGATGCTCGTGCGCACGTCGTCGGCGAAGAGGGCTCGGCACCTCGCATCCAATACCGCGAGCGATTCCGGAGAGTGCATACCGACGCGATCTCCATTCACGGGTTCGCTCGTGCATGACACCACGCCGAAGGCCCCCGCGCTTCGACTGCCCGACTCGGGCAGTTCGAACAAACGTTAACCCATCACGGTCCTCGTGCATAGAAATTCAAAGAGCTGCTATTCTGGACGAATGTCGAAGCTGCGCCTCGAACGACGTGGGACGGAGACGGGCCGCGATGTCGTGCTCCTCCATGGCTGCCCCAGCTCCCCGGCCTCGATGTGGCACGTGGGAGACGCCCTGACCGACATCGCGCGCGTCACCAACGTGCATTTGCCCGGCTACGACGGCAGCCCTTCGCTCGTACCGTACGAAGAAGAGCTCGCGCTCCGCGCGATAGAGCAAGCGTTGCAGGAAGCCTCGGTTTCGTCGCCGATTTTGGTCGGGTTCTCCTTCGGTGCGTTCCGGGCGCTCGAGCTCGCCAGTCGCGCGCGCTCGGTCACGAAAGACGTGAAAGGGGTGGTGTGCCTCGCCGGCTTCCACGACTTGACCCGCGAACATCGCCAAGCCCTGAGTGCGAGTGCGACCGTCGCGCGGGATCCCTCGAAAGACCTCGCCGCACTCTTCACGCCACACTTTCTGAGCGCGAGAGGAATGACCAATCCCGCATGGGTGGCCGAGGTCGGGACGTGGTTCGGCGTAGTCGCACGTGAAGACCTCGCTCTCGAGCTCGAGACGGCAGCGCACAACCCCGGCGTCGACGTCGGAGCCTTGACCGTCCCCATCCTCGCGCGGGTGGGTGACGCGGACTTGGCCGCCCCCAAGGCGTACAGCGAGCTCTTGGTGAAAGCCGCGCCGAACGCTCGTCTCGAGGTCGTCGCCGATATCGGGCACGCGCTAATCGTGGAAGACGAGGCGGCCACGGCGCGCTCGGTTCGCGACTTCGTCCTCGCCGTAGCTCCGTAAGTCGCTCGTTCTTTCGCGTAGTTGGGATTGCCGCCCTGGCGCGCGGGCTCGCCTGCTTCCGCAAGGTCCTACGTGCTTCCCGCAACGCGCCGAATTGGCCTGGCGAGCCCGTAGGCTCCGTGCGAAAAAGGGAGCATCCTGATGAAAAGCGCCCTCCGCTCGGTTTCGTCGCTCCTTGTCTCGACCTCGATCGGGTTCGCGCTCGCTGCCTCCGGGTGTGCGGCCGAAACGGGCGAGCTCCCCGAAGACGTCCCCACTTCCGGAGGCGACTCGGCCGAGATCGGCGAGAGCAGCTCGGCCATCATCGGCACGCAACGCTCGGCTTCGGCCTACTCCGAGGCGGTGCTGGTGAAGGTGAACAACACCTACGGCGACTTCTGCTCGGGTGTGCTCGTCGCGCCGAGGGTCGTGCTCACCGCGGCCCACTGCATCGTCTTCAACCCGGGGGGAACGTGGACCATCACCGCGCCCTTCACCACGGCCGGCTCCAAGACCCTCACGGCGCGCTCGGCCGAGCCGATGGATGCGGCGTTTCGCAACGTGAACTACTGGGACTACGAGGTTCACACCGAGCTCCACGACCTCGGCGTCATCTACCTCGACACCGCGTTTCCCGGCGTGAAGTACCCCGCCCTCTCGGCCACACAATATCCGAGCTCCACCGCCACGGCGCCGGTCAACGTCTCGGCAGTCGGGCGTAAGTACGTGGGGGTCTCGGCAGGGCTCGTTCTCTCGTCCAAAGTCACGCTCGCGCGCACGGTCGCGGCGGACGGCTACCTGTTCGACTACAAGACCGCCCGATTGACCGACGGAGGCGACTCGGGTGGCCCGCTGTTTCTCGACGGAACCCACAAGCTGGTCGGAACCGAGACTCGCTTCGACCCGTCGAAGAACCGCGACTATTGGGCTCGACTGGACGGCACCGTGAGCACCTGGCTGAGCGGCCGCATCACCACGCACGGCGGGTTCGGCGCGGCCACGTCACGCTGGTAGAATCGACGCGAAGAAAGCCTGCTCAATCGGCAAGCGCGCTCGTGCACCTCTGAAAGCTGCAACGCTTCATCGTGCGCCTTCGCAATGCAGCCTCTGCACGACATCTGGCAACGTCGCGACTTCGTTGGGGCGGCCACTGGCACGCCGGTAGCATAAGGGAGAGACAGGTAGCGTCGGGCGGTCCGTCCCCCCCCCCAACTGTTCGACGCTGCCGATCTCTTGTCTCGTGCCTCCTCACGAGATCCGCCCGTTCGGCCGTACTCCCAACTCCCTCCCCTGGGTCCGGCCGAGCGGGCTTTTTTTGTCCTGACTTCGTGACAGTTCAGGCGAGGTAGTCGTCTTCGAGAATCGGCAGTCGCTCGCGGGCTGCTCGCCAAGCCGACGGAATCGCTCGGTAGCCGGAGCGGAGCGCCAAAATGCCTCCGACGATGGCCGCGGTGGTGTCCCGATCGCCGAGCGCGCGCACGACCATCCAGAGCGCCTCTTCGAACGAAGAGCCATGGTGCGCGACCACCCAAAGGCAGAGCGGAACCGTGTCCGGAGCGGTCACCGCCGAGCCATTTCCGAGCACGTTGGCGGCGTTTCCAATCCCGACCGTCGCCGGTAGCGAGAGTGCTTCGTCAATCGCATCACGGGTGTATCCGGGCGGCACCGCCTCGCGCACCTCACGAAGCCAGGGCACCCCGAGCGTGGGCTGGCTTCGCGTTCGCCAGGCGAGCTGCGCCGCGACCGCCACGGCAATCGCGCCGGCGATTCCTTCGGGATGGGCATGCGTCACCTCGGCGCTCCAGCGGGCCTGTTCGACCACCACGGACCTCTCTTGGTCGGCGAAATAAGCGCCGAGCGGCGCGACGCGCATGGCGGCGCCGTTCCCGAACGACCCCATGCCGCCGAAGCCACCCCGCGACAAAACTTGCCAAGAGCGCCCCTCGGCGATGCCGGCGAGCACCTCGTACGCACCACGCCCGTACCCTCGGCCGTACGTCATGCGCCTTGCGAACCTGCGTGCGAGCTGCTCGCAGTCGATGGTTCCGCGCTCGCAAAGGAGCTCGGTGACGGAGAGCGCCATCTCCGTGTCGTCGGTGTACGTCCAGGGCGCCGGCGGCAAGACACGCCCTTCGATGCGAGCGATGGCCGCCTCGGTCTCGCCGAAAAAACGCTCGCCGAAGCAGTCGCCGACGGCCAATCCCTCCAGCGACAGGCGCGCGCGTTCTTCGGGTTTCATCCGAGAAAAATACATCGAATCAGGCGCGGCGCCTCGTCCGAATCCCCTTCGTCCCACGGCACCTGCCGGTGCGGCAAGCGCGTTCGTGCACGATTGCAACGTGCACACGCGCGTCGTGCGACCTCGCAATGCGGGGCCGGTCGTGCCCGCTCCAAGTTCGCGATCTTGCTCGAGGGATGAGTGGCACACCGGTCGCATAAGGCAGAGACAGGCAGGCGTCGGGCGGTCCGTCCCCCCCCAATCGTTCGACCCTGCCGATCTCTTCTCTCGTGTCCCCTCGCGAGAGACCGCCCGTTCGGTCCGCCCACCTCCCCTCCCCGGGTGCGACCGAGCGGGCTTTTTTTTCGGGCGTTGCGAGCGGGCGTCCCTTCGCTCGGCGCCGCTCATTCCACGAGCGCCTCGAGCCTGCGGGCGTGCGTCGAGCCCGGGTAGCTCTTCTCGAAACGAGCGACGCGCAGGCGCGCCTCCTCCTTGCGACCGAGATTGACCAGAGCCTCCACCGCGATGACCTCACGCTCCTGCGCCAGGGCGCTGCGTGGATAGCGACGGGCATGCTCCGCGGTCTTGGCGAGCGCCGAGCTCGGGCTAGTACGAAGGGAGTCTTGAGCCGAATGAAGCAGGGCCATTTCGGCAGCGGGATCATCGTCTTTGGGCTCTGTCGGAGCTGCGGGCCCTTTCGGCTTCTCGAGGGTCGGAGCCGACACGGGCGCGCTCGGCACGAGCGGCACGAGCCCCGGTGCCGCACTCGGCTCGGGCGTGCTCGTCCCCAAGACACCGCTCGAGGGCGGAGCGGGAAGCGCGTTCGGCGCACGGTCGAGGTACGCCACCGAGGCACCTCCGACGAGCGCGGCCACCGCGATCCCGACCACGGCGGCCTTCACGAGCGAGAGGCCCTTGAGCCCGGCCGCGGCGACCGCACCGCCCTTGGCGAGACCCGCACCACCACCCGCCGTCCCGGGATCGGGAGGCGGGGGCGTCGGCGGAGTAGGTGGCGGCGGCGGCACCAACAGCGGCAAAATGCGGGCTTCCAAGCGAGACGCGCGATCGTCGTCGGGCACGTCGCGGCGCGCGGACTCGAGCGCCTTCTTCAAGAAGGCCGAGCCTCCTTCGCGTAGTCGCACGGGATCGTCGGTCATGGCGTGCGACCTCCTTTCTCGAGCTCGAGAGCGAGCTCTTCGACCCGTTTACGTGCAGCATGCAAGCGTGAGTACGCCGTCTGCAACGGGCACTCGAGGGCCGCCGCCACCTCGGACATCTGCAGCTCTTCGATCTCGTAAAGGACGAACACGGCGCGTTTGTCGTCGTCGAGGCGGGACAAGATTCTGTCGAGCAAATCGCGAGCCTGAGAGACCGTCGCGTGGTCGAGCGGCGTCTGTCCGACGTGCCCCTCGGGCGGTTCGTCGGTCAGCACCTCGCGCCTTCGTGGGGCGCGCTTTCGGTAGTCCGACGCCGTGCGCACGCAGATGCCGTAAATCCAGGTGCGGAGCTGAGAGCGTCCCTCGAACTCACCCAGCTTGCGCATGACCACCAGGAACACTTCCTGGCAGACGTCGTCCACGTCGCCGTCGGCCACGCCCAACCGACGGAGCGCGCGGAAGACGAACGGCAGATTCTCGCGAAACACCGTGCCCACGTCGAGCGCAGGGCTCGTCGGCTGGGGGCTCGGGGTCATGCTCGTCGCCTGCACGGATGAAACGTTCCTGACGAGCGCGCGCGGAGACGTTCCACCGAGCTCTTCCCTTCAGTGGAGGGACCCGGGAGCGATTATCAAGGAAGTCGTAGACCGAAGCCCAAATCGACGGCAATCGTGGCAGGAGCCTGACGAAAAACCTCGTATTTTCCGCCCGTTGGCAGGGTCACCTCGAACGACTCGCGCACGAGCGGAATCATCCCCGAGAGCCCGGCGCGCAGGGTGAACGGCCCCGACACGAGGAACGAGGCCGCGAAGCTCGCTCCGGCGGACACCGTGACCCGCGTCTCGTTCACCGTGCGCGGGAGCCCGGAAGGACGCGCCATCAAGAGGCCCACGTCTCCCTCTCCGCATGCGGTGAGCAGAGCAGGTCCTACCACGTGCGCGAGCGGACAGAGCCCACTGCCCAAGGTCCCGTGCACGAAGGAGACCTCGGCCGATGTGCCGGGGATCGCCTCGGTCGAAGGTACGTAGAGCGATGCGCGCCCGAGGATGCCGATGAGCTTCCGTGGCACGAGCACGCCTACGGCCGAGCCTCCGATCCCGGGAAAAGGCACGATTCCCGCGGCGAATCGCGCCGAGAGCGAGCCATCGAAGCGCAGCGCCGGAGCCTCGCGGACCGTGCGCTCGGGACCTTGCACGAGCACCGGAACGGGAACGGGAACGTAGATGCGCTCCGGAGGAGGCGCGGGCGCAGGGGCAGGAGCCGGCGTGGGCGTAGGGGCCGACGTGGGCGCGGGGACCGGCGGCGTCGGCGCCATGGCGGCGTCGGGATCGATCATGACCGCGATGATCAACACGAGCGACTCGGTGAGCTTGTCGCACGCCGGGTCGGCCTTCTCGAGGGTGCGCGTTCCCAGGGATTTTCCCTCGGAATCACGCAGGACAATCGTGGCCGCGAAGCCCGTGCCCTTCTTCTCGATGCGGCCCTCGACCGAGACGTCGGCCTCGGCGGGCGAGACGAACACCGTGCGTCCGAGCCGTGTCTCCACGCCTCGCGCCAGGGCCTGC
Organism: Polyangiaceae bacterium; assembly: GCA_965225775.1. Taxonomy (GTDB): domain Bacteria; phylum Myxococcota_A; class Polyangia; order Polyangiales; family Polyangiaceae; genus JAAFHV01. The sequence continues at coordinate 5,867,074 of OZ245328.1, forward strand.
GTGGCCACGCACGCGTCCGCCCCCGGCATACGGAGCCATCCGAGGGTCGACGTGCGCTTCTTCGTCGGCGCGGAGGTCCCGGCGCTTGCCGTCTGGGCCGAAGCCACGCCGGGCGCGACCGCGAGCGCGAGCCCGAAGACGACCGACGAGAACGTTCTGGCGAAGCGAAGCGACGTCACGCGCGCACGAGCTTACACGAGCTTTCGGCCGGGGACGGCGAGGCGAATCGGCAAGGTTCCAGGAGGTCGCGGCTCGAGCGCTTCGAGCTTCGTGACGCCGATCGGGATAAGCTCGTCGCGTGAGGTCGGGTCGCTACGTCGTCGGCGGTTTCGTCTTCGCGCTCGCCTACACGCTTTCGAGCGGCGCGGCCGCAGAGAGCTCGGCCCTCGAGCGCGATGCAGGTCTGGCCGAAGACGCGGGCAGCCGCGACACGGACGGCGGCGCGGCCGAGGCGCGAAGTAAGGCGATCGATCGCGCCATCGAGCTCGATCGTGAAGGCAAACCGGTGGAGGCGGCGCGACGGCTCGCGACCGTACTCGAGGCCGCACGCGCGGCGAGCGAGACGGGTCCGGAGATCGAGCGGGCAACGAGTGCCGCGAGCCACGCCCTCGCACGCATCGCGAAGGTTCGCTTCGAGGTCCCGCACGACCTGTTCGAGCTCCATCTCGAAGTGGACGGGAGGCCCGTGGTGCGTCCCTCCGAGGGCAAGACGTACTCGATCGATCCGGGTCCTCATCGCGTGACGGGGAGCGCACTTCGCGGCGCGGTCCGTGTCGGGCTCGACGAAGCGTTCGTGGTCGCCCCACTGGAGGTGCACACGGTCTGGCTCGGCCGGATGTCCGAGCAACCCGGGGCATGCCCCTGCCAGCCGATTCCTCCGTGCATGAACGACGCGCGGAACGAAGAGGAGGCGCGGCGATGCCTGGAAACGGGCCGCGTTCGCCCCGGCTGCGGAGGCTGCGGCACGAGCCCGGACGACCGGTTCGGAAGCGCATGGCCGCTCGTTCCACTCCTGCTCGGCTGGCTCGTTCGTACGCGTCGTCGCTCTCACCAGCGCTCGACCAAGGACGCGTGAGGCGCCTTGGGATCGAAGACGACGCGCTCACCGACGCGCGATACGCCGAGATCCGCGAGGTGCGTGAGGTAGTCGAACGGCTCGGGGCCACTTCCGTGACGCGCGAGCAGCTCGACGAGCACGTGGGTGCCGATCGCGGCGTCCCCAATCTCGAACGCGTGCTCCAAGCTCCAACCGGAAGCATTGGTTCCGCCCGCCGCCACGATGGCGGCGAGCGCGTCGAAGAGTGTCCTTTTGCCCTTCGTTTTCAATCGAATCGCGTAGTCGGCTTCGAAGAAGAAGAGCGCGCCTCCCCAATACATGCGTCCCCAGGTGCGGGTGCGGTCGAGACCACGATCGCCCGACTGGGGTTGCCCGTAGGCGAAGCCCCGCACGAGGCCCTTCCAAGCGTCTTCGCGCGAGACGAGGCCGGCGCGCGCCCTCGCGAAGGGCTCGACGTAGGTCGCGAGCCCCTCTTCCGCCCAGTCGCGCACGTCGGGCTGGGACGGACATGCAAAGTGCAACATCTCGTGGGTGAGCACCCAATCGCGAAGGAACGTCGCCCGATCGGTGCGCTCGCCGACGCGGAGCAAAATCGAAGAGCCTCCCATGGAAAAGCCGACCTCGACGTCGTCGCCGGGATCGAGCGACACGATGAGCGCCGCATGCGAAGCGGGGAAGCGTCCGAGCACGCCTCGCACGGCGCCCGCGCTCTTCGTGATCCACTCGTCGAAGAGAGCGTCGTCGGGACGACGGCGCTCGCGAGGCATCGCCACCGTGAAGGTCACGTCTTCCGTGACCCGTGTGCGGAGGTCGTACGGGCCGAACGACGAGTAGGGCGCGGCCGTTCTCAAGAGGCCGACCGTGGTGGCCCGATAGCCGTCTTGCTCGGGAAATCCCGAGACGAACGCGTAGCCGTCCGACGCCTGCACACGGAACGCGAGCGGCGCATCGTCGCTGCCTCCCACGGGCGCGAGCAGCCACGTGGAGGGGGGTGACTCGACGTAGACCCCCTCGGTACGCGCGGTGTCGATGTCGCGCCGCTCGCGCCCCGAAGCGCCCAGGGCGTAGCCGTAACGAAGCGTGCATCCTGCATCGCACGGAACCCGCACCTCGGGGCCGGAGGGCACGGCCTCGAAGCGCTCTCCCTTGGCGAAGCGCACGTCTTCGAGCCAAGGCTCCGAACCGGGCTCGACCGCGAAGGTGCTCGGGGTACCGGGTGGAAATCGAGCGACGACCTCGAGTCGCTGGGTCTTCCCGTCGTAGGCGAGCTCGTAGGTGGCGCGCGAGACGGATGCGGCGGGAGCGGGCTCGGGTGCTTTGGCCTTCTCGCGTTCTCCGCAGGACAGGCCGAGCACGCACGTGAGCGCGCACGCGCCGAGCGCTCCTGCACCTCCGCTCTGCGCACGGCCCTTCACTCCACCATCATCGGGCCTCGCGGCTCGCCGTCAACCTCGGAGCCGTGCGCGGCATTCGGCGCGACGCGAAGCTCAGCGACGGGCGAAGAAGCTCGCCTGCTGGAGACGAAGGCCGGAGAGCACGAGCTCCACGCGCTCGTCCGAGAGCCTTCCCACGAGCTCACCGAGACGCGCCTTGTAGATCGACGACAGGTGCGAGACCACCACCACGCTGCGCTTCGGCAAGCCACCCTCGCCGGCCTCGAGCAGGACGTTTCCAGGCTCGACCGCGCGGGCCGGATTCGAGGTGAGCCGGCACACCACCACCGTCCCGATGCGCGAGTGGTTGAAGAGGTCTTCCGAAATCACGAGGTGCGGATGAGGCTCACCGGGCACCGAGCCCCGCGTCTCGTCCGGCTCGACCCAATAGATCTCGCCGCGCGAGACGAGGCGCGAGGTGGGCGGCGGTGCCGAAGGGTCACGATCCACTGAAAATTCCCGGGGTTCGTAGCAAGCAGGAGGCGCGGCGGGGCGAAATGGACGAAGGGAGCCACCCGACGGATCGGGTCGAGGCTCCCTTCGCATCACCACCGGAAGCGCCGGTGGTCCGCACGAAGCGGCGCGCGGCTCAGGCCGGCGCGTACTTCTCGATCATCTTGCCGAGGCGCGGGGCCGCGGCTTCCACGTTCTTCTTGGCCGAGCCGCGGAGCTTCTCGTAGGCGCCCTTGGCGATGGTGTTCTTGGCGCGCTTGGCCTTCGCGTCGGTGATCTCGAGCAGGGCGTCGGCCACGCGGCCGGCGTTGGCGGCGAAGAAGTCGGCGACCGGCTTGTTCTGGCCACGCGCTTCTTGGAAGAGCGGGTCGAGCACGCGCGCGAACTCGGGGAGCATGTCTTCCACGGCACCTTCGACGAAGCCCGGCTTGATGCCCTTCACGGCGCCGAAGCCAGCCTTGATGGCGAGACCGGAGATGCCACCCTTGTCCTTCACTTCTGCGTCGATGAGCTCGCAGCAGTCCTTGAGCACTTGGGTCTTCTTGGTTTCGTCCGTGAGTACTTCGGCGAGCGTGGGCATCGGGCACCTTGCTGAGTCATACCGAGCGTCCTCCCTTGGGCGCCCGGAGGACGTGTTCTTCACACGGCCTACTTCGCCCCCTACCACATTTTGACCTGGCGCGCTCGTCGGGCGCCCCGAAGGCAAAAAGCTCCGTGATTTTCGAGGCAAGCAAGGACGAGGGGGGACGACCGAGCAGGAAGCTGCGAACTTCGTCCGACCTATGCCCGGCTTCGGCGCCGTTCGCGGACGCTCGCGCGAAGCAAGCGACTTGACGCGTCGCACTAGGGCGGCAAATGTGACTGAATCGTCATTCACCCCGCCGACCCTCGGCGCGGACGAGCGGCGTGCGAACCCGGAGAGACCCATGGCGAAGAAAACGCACAAGAACGGAAACGGCCGCGCGAATCGGCCTGCCCCCACGACCTCGGCGTCGTCCGCTTCGTCCGCTTCGTCGCCGAGCGCGGCCCACGTGCCCGGCGCGGCGATCGCGGTCCATACGAACAACGGCGTCGCGAAGCCCGAGGCCTCCTCGAGTTCTGCCGCTACCGCTGCCCCGGTCCAAGCGAGCGCGTCTGCCGTCGTCGCGAGCTCGCCCTCCGAGCCCGCGGGAGCTCCGTCTTCGCAGCCCTCCGGTTCGGGAGCTCCGGCCACCAAGCGCAGCTCGGCGCCCCCGCGCGAGCGCATCGCCATCGTAGCCGGTCTGCGCACGCCCTTCGCGAAGCAGGCCTCGGCGTACCGCGACCTGTCCGCGCAGGACCTGGCGCGCCTCGTGGTGCGCGAGCTCGTGCAGCGCACCGAGATCGACCCGAAAGAGATCGGGCTCTGTGTCTACGGCCAGGTAGTGCCCAGCGTGTCGGCGCCCAACATCGCGCGCGAGGTGGTGCTCGGCACCGGCCTGCCCAAGACCATCGAGGCGTACAGCGTGAGCCGCGCGTGCGCGACCAGCTTCCAGTCGCTCACGAGCGCGGCCGAGGCCATCTTGGCAGGTCAGCACCACGTCGCCCTCACGGGTGGCGCGGACAGCTCGACCGACGTGCCCATCACCGTCTCGCGCAAGCTCGCCGGCGCCCTGGTGGACGCGAGCAAAGCGAAGACCTTGGCCGACAAACTTCGCATCTTCGCCAAGCTCTCGCCGCGCGATCTCTTGCCGGTGGCCCCCGCCATCAAGGAGCCCACGACCGGCCTGTCGATGGGCGAGAGCGCCGAAAAAATGGCGCGTGAAGCGGGCATCACCCGCGCGGCGCAAGACGCGTTCGCCCATCGCAGCCACACGAAAGCATCGGCCGCGTGGAAGGCGGGGCTCTTCGCCGACGAGGTCATGCAGGTGGTGCCCGGCCCTTCGTTCGATCGTCCCATCACGGAGGACAACCTGGTCCGCCACGACAGCACGATGGCCTCGTACGAGAAGCTGAAGCCCGCTTTCGATCGCAAGTTCGGCACGGTCACGGCCGGCAACTCTTCGGCCCTCACCGACGGCGCGAGCGCGCTCTTGGTGATGAGCGAGTCGAAGGCGAAGGCCCTCGGGTACAAGCCCCTCGGGTACCTGCGCTCGTGGGCGTACGCCGCGCTCGATCCCGCTGGCTGGATGCTCATGGGACCGAGCTACGCCTCGCCGCTCGCGCTCGATCGCGCGGGGCTCACCCTCGCGGACATCGACCTCGTCGACATGCACGAGGCCTTCGCCGCGCAGGTTCTCTGCAACGTGCAAGCGTTCGGCTCGCGCCGTTTCGCCGAAGAAAAGCTGGGCAGGAGCGAGCCTATCGGCGAGATCGACGAGACGCGCTTCAACGTGCACGGCGGCTCTCTCGCGCTCGGACATCCGTTCGCGGCGACCGGCGCGCGCATGATCACGACCGTGCTGCGCGAGCTGAAGAGGCGCGGTGGACAATTCGCGCTCGCCACGGCGTGCGCCGCGGGTGGGCTCGGAGCAGCGGTGGTTCTGGAGGTGGGCGAATGAGCGAATCGAACAAGACCCCGATCGTGACGTACGCGGTGCGCGAAGACCGCGTGGCCGTGGTGACGCTCGATCACGTGGGCGAGAGCGTGAACACCATCGGCCCCGATTTCGGCGCCCAGCTCGCCCAGGTGCTCGACGAGATCCGGCGTGACCCGAACGTGATCGCGTACGTGATCCGTAGCGGAAAGAAAGACTCCTTCGTGGTGGGCGCGGACGTCGAGATGCTCTCCGGCATCCGCGTGGCAGCGGACGCCGAGAAGCTCTCGCGCGAGCTCGCGAAGAAGCTCGGCGAGCTGCGCGCGGGAAAGCCCGTGGTCTGCGCGGTGCACGGCGCGGCTCTCGGCGGAGGCTTCGAGCTCGCCCTCGCCGCGCACGCCATCGTCGCGAGCGACGACAAGAAGACCGTGCTCGGCCTGCCCGAGGTGAAGCTCGGCCTCTTGCCCGGCGCCAACGGCATGCTCCGCGTCTGCGAACGCGCGGGCCTCGCGGTGGCGGCCGATCTCGCGCTCACCGGAAAGAACCTGCGCCCCTCCAAAGCGAAGAAGCTCGGGCTGGTGGACGAGATCTGCCCCGAAGCCGTGCTGGTCGAGGTGGCCGCCAAGCTGGCCAAGACCTTGGCCACGCGTATGGGCCCGCAGAAAAAGAAGGGACATGCCTTCGACGGCGAGGGCATCAAGCGTCTCTTGCTCGAGGAAAATCCCTTGGGCAAGCGCCTGCTCTTCTCGAAAGCACGCGAGGCCACACGCAAGAAGACCCGCGGTCACTACCCGGCCACCGAGCGCATCCTCGACGTGCTCGAGCTCTATGGAAAGAAGGGATTTTCCGCGGCAGCCGAGCTCGAGGCCAAAGCCTTCGGTGAGCTCGTGGTCTCGGAGACCTCGCGCCAGCTCGTCCGGATTTTCTTCGCCACGACCGCCCTCAAGAAGGACACCGGCGTCTCCGACCCGAGCGTCAAGGGGCGCAGAGTAGAGAAGATCGGGATGCTCGGCGCAGGCCTCATGGGAGGCGGCATCGCCTACGTGACCAGCCAAGCGGGCATCGCCGTACGCTTGAAGGATCGCGATCTGGCCGGTGTGGGTCGAGGCCTCAAGTACGTGAAGGAGATCGTCGACGAGCGCGTCTCGCGCAGGAGCATGACGCGAGAAGAGCGCGACCAGCAGCTCTCACTCGTGTCCGGCACCATCGACTACTCCGGAATGAAGAACGCCGACGTGGTGGTCGAAGCCGTGTTCGAGGACATCGGCGTGAAACACGCGGTGCTTCGCGAGGTGGAGGCGGCCACCTCGGACAAGACCATCTTCGCGTCGAACACGTCGTCTCTGCCCATCGCGAAGATCGCCGAGGCCTCCGCCAGGCCCGGCAACGTGATCGGCATGCACTACTTCAGCCCCGTGCACAAAATGCCGCTGCTCGAGGTGGTGCGCGCGCCGCTCACCAGCGACGAGACCGTGGCCACCGCCGTTTCGCTCGGGAAAAAGCAGGGCAAAACGGTCATCGTGGTGAACGACGGCGTGGGCTTCTACACGACCCGCATCCTCGCGCCTTACCTCAACGAGGCGGCGTATCTCGTGTCCGAAGGCGTGGCCATCGAGGCCATCGACCGGGCCATGCTCGACTGGGGCTTCCCCGTCGGACCGATCAAGCTGGTGGACGAGGTGGGCATCGACGTGGGCGCTCACGTGGGCAAGATCACCCTCGAGGCCTTCGGAGAGCGCATGCGACCGCCTGCGGGTCTCGGCAAGCTCGTGGCCGACGGACGCGCCGGTCGCAAGAACAAGAAGGGATTTTACCTCTACGAGGGCGACAAGAAGACCCTCGGCAAGAAGGTCGACCCTTCCGTTTATCGCCTGCTCGGCGTCCTGCCGGAGAAGATCCTCGCCGCCGAGGAGATCCAGATGCGCACGGCTCTCGCCTTCGTGAACGAGGCGGTGCGCTGCCTCGAAGAAGGCATCCTGCGCAGTCCGCGTGACGGCGACATCGGCGCCATCTTCGGCCTCGGGTTCCCTCCCTTCCGCGGCGGACCGTTCCGCTACGTGGACACGGTGGGCGCCTCCGAGATCGTGAAGCGCATGCGCGCGTTCGAGGCGCGATTCGGCGAGCGCTTCACCCCCGCGAAGAAGCTGGTCGCCATGGCCGATTCGGGCGAGACCTTCTACCCGAGCTGAGCCTCCGCGAGCACCAAACGACGTCGCGTGGGCCTGGCAGGTTCACGCGGCGTTCGTGTTTTCACGAACGAGAGACGGTTTTGCCGAGCTCGTCGAAGACCCGAACGAGCGCTTCGTAGACCACGGCGACACGCGGGACACGCCGAATCGAAGCACGCGTGAGCACGTAAATCTCGAGCGCGCCCAGGTCCACGTGCGTCGGGAGCACCGCGAGCCCGGGCACCACCTGCGCGAGGGCAGCCGGCGCGACCGCCACCCCGAGGCCCGCACGAACCGCAGCCATCTGTGTCTCGACGCTCGAGCACAAGAGCCGCGAGGTCGCGCCGAGGCGCCCGAGCGCGGACACCTCGGGCATGTCGGCCGGAGCCCCCTGCGCGGGCTCGTACGAGGTCCACGGCAATGCCTCGGGCCGAAGCTTCGCGAAGGCCTTCTTTTTCCCTCTCGCGACCAGCACGGCCAAGGGAAGGACGGCGACCTTACGCCCGACGAGCTCGCCCCGTGCGGGTCGAAAGAAGCGCAGCGCCACGTCGGCTTCGTGGCGCTCGAGGTCGGCCACGGCGTCGCTCGTGCGAAGCTCGATCGAGAGGCCCGGGTGCGCAGCGAAGAGCCCGGGCAGCACCCGAGGAACCACCACGTGCTGCGCGAGGCCCTCGGTGAGCGCGAGCCTCACTCGACCACGCACCTCGCGCTCGGAGCCACGAGCGGCGTCTTCCACGGCGAAAATAGCCCTTTCCGCGGCCTCGGAGGGGGCAACCAGGGCCTCGGCCTGAGGCGTGAGGCGTACCCGACGACGACCTCGTTCGAAGAGCGGCGTGCCGAGCGACTCTTCCAGCACGGCGATGCGTCGACTCACCGTGGACTGTTCCGTGCCGAGAACACGCGCGGCCCCGGAGAAGCTCGACTCCCGCACCACGGCGAGAAAGTACCGCACGTCTTCCCACTGCGAGAGCGCGGGCGCGGGCGCGCGCAAGCTACGTTCTGCCATGCTTCTTCGCATAGCACGCATGCCAAAGCACGCATGGCTCGTCGGCGAACCGGTCGCCATAGTCGGACCCATGACCCAGGCACTCGTTCTCCTCGGCCACGCCGATCCGAAGAGCTTCGTCGCGGCACTCGCCCACGCGTACGTCGAGGCGTATCGCGCCTCCGGTGGCACGGCCGAGCTCGTCACGCTCTCCGAGCTCACGTTCGATCCGGTGCTGCGCCACGGCCACGCACGCGAGCAACCGCTCGAGCCGGACCTACTCGCGCTGCGCGAGTCGTTCGAGGGAGCGAGCCACGTGGCTTGGTTTTTCCCGACCTATTGGGCCTCGCCGCCCGCCATCGTGCGCGCGGTGGTCGACCGACTCTTCCTCCCCGGGTGGGCCTTTCGCTACGGCAAAGGACCGCTCCCCGAAGGGCTCATGCGTGGGCGAAGCGCGCGTGTGGTGCTCACCATGGACAGCCCGCGCTTTTGGTACACCCTGTCCCACAACCGCGCGGTTCACGGTTCGTTCGTGAGCGGGACACTTCGCTTCGTGGGCTTTCGGCCGATACGCGCCACCACCATCTACGAGGTGCGCTCACTGACGGAGGCCGCGCGCAAGAGGCGCATCGCGGACATGACCGCTCTCGCCGCACGAGACTACGCGACCGCGAATAGTGCGGAGCGTGCACGCGGCACGAAGAACGAGCACGACGTGCACGCCCCTCGCGCGAGCTGAGTGTTCGCGACTACTTCGCGTGCGCGAGCATCTTTTCGGCTCGCATGCGCACAACCCCGGGCAGGTCGAGGTCGGACGCCATACGAGCCAACTCGACCTTGGCCGCGGGCACGCCCAGGTGGCCGGAGAAGCGTGTAAAATCCAACTTCGTGTGGCCGCAGAGGCCTCCCAAGACGAAGCGTTCGGTGGGCGTGAGCGCCCGACCCGACTTGGTGAGCGACAGCTTGCGAGAGGCCTTCTTGGCGGCTTTCTCCGGGAGACCTTGGCCTCCCGGATCGGGAGGAACCGCGGCGTCGGCCGCGCCGGCGTCCGCGGGCTCGGTGGGCGTGGTGGTGGTCGCGCCGACGAACGCCTTGTACGAGGGCGAGCCGCGGAACACGATCTTCTGCGAGTCGCTCACGTCGACGCCGGAGCCCCAGAGCGTGGGGAACATGAGGTTGTTCTTGTCCGGGCAGCGGTCGATGGTCTCGGGCTTTTGCAGGTTCAAGATGCCCACGCAGGTGGGCGTGTCCGCGAGGGGATCTTTCGACTCACCGTCGAACTCGGTGGAGTGCGCGAGGCCGATGAAGTGCCCCACCTCGTGCAGGAGCGCGAGGCCGTCCAAGTCGGCGGGGGTGTCCGACGTGAGCGCCAACGTGACGCCGCTCATCACCGTGCCGGTACGCGTGGAAGCCCCGGGAATCCCCGGGGCGATGCCCCAGGTACCGTCGCCGAAATCGAGCCCGTTGGTGAAGAGCACGTGCAACGCCTGCGTGCCGTCGACTTGTCCCCTCGATGCCGCGAAGGCTCGAGAGAGGGCCGCTTCGTCGGAGATGTTCACGAAGCTCGCGTCCACGTCGTGGAAGAAGACGTCGCCACGCTGGATACCGAAGTTCGCCTCGAGCCCTTCGTAGAACGAGGCGAGGCGCGCCTCCACGCTCTTGTCGTTCTCGGCGTTCTGCGCGTTCACCACGTGCGAGGCCTGTGGGTCTTCGACGCGCAGCCCTTTGGGCAGGTAGACGTGCATGTCCGCGGCGCCTCCGCGGAACGTTCCGTCCCCGGAGATCTGGATGCGAGCCTTCACCGACAGCGTCGCCGCGGATGGACCGGATACGGTGATCGACCACACGCCGGGTTCGATGGGCGCCGCCGACTTCAGTCGATTTTGTGGAACGGAAGCTGCCGCCACGCCTTCTTCCCCGAGGCTCGTCTCGAACGACCCGCCGACCACCACGTGCTCGTCGAGCACCACTTCACCCGAGGGGCTCTTGATGGTGCGGATGCCCACGGTGGACGTGGACGAGCCCACCACCACCACGTTGAAGCCGAGCGCGTTCGGGGGAACCGCGAGCGTCACCGTAGTCCCCGAAGGCACGTCGCCGAGGTCGACTTCGGGAGCTTTCGTGGTGGGCGGAAGCGCGGGTCTCTGCGGCTTCACCACGTCCGCGTCGATCTTGGCGCCAGCGTCGTTCGGGAGCTGCGGGAGGGTGCCGACCTCGACTGCGGGAGGCACATCGTCGACCCTGCCTCCGCACGCGTAGAGCCCACCGAGCGCCACCACGGACGTCGAGACGAGCCAAGAAGACGCGAGCGTGCGAGCCGTGAGGCCGCGGAGGCGAAGGGTCATCGTGAAGTCCTTGGGGCGAACGGCCCGGTTCCATTCGAAGCGAATGCGCGGAGGCTCCGAGCATGCTCCGTGCCCGCAGCGCGTCCGCTTACGATAACGAAACGCCCGCCGATTTCCGCCGAAAACCCTTGGCGCTCGTCGAACCTTCTCGATTCCTTCGTGTGCCAATCGATGCCGTCGTCTCGCGCGACGCGCGATGCGGGACTTGGTCGCCGTGCGTCAGCGGAAGCGTCGACGCAGGTAGGCGCGCGCCACGAGCCATCCAATCGTGGGCAAATGAGCCGCGCGGAGCTTGCTCACCTCGTCCACGTACACGGCTTGCACCGGCACCTCGCCGACGCGAAGTCCACGCACGGCGCACTGGCCGAGCAGATCGTTGGGATAACCGAAGCCCGGCCAGAGATCGTCTAGGTCCAGACGCTCGAGAGCCGCGCGGGAGATGGCCGTGTAGCCGCATTGGCTGTCGTCGATGGCGAGTCCGGTGGCCATGGCGGTGAGCCGAGAGAACACTCGGCCGCCCACGTAACGCCCGAGCGGCATACGCTCGATCGACGAGGTGACGAAGCGATTGCCTTTCACGTAGTCGGACTCGCCTCGCGCGATGGGCGAGACCACAGCCTCGAGGTCGTGCGGGTCCATTTGACCGTCGCCGGCCATCACCGCGAGTGCCATCGGCTCGCCGGGGAAGAGCTTCGCGCCCTCGCGGTAGCCGGTCACGATGGCAGCGCCCACCCCTCGGTTTCGCGCGTGGGTCACGAGCTTCACGCGGCCTTCGGGATCGGGAAACGCGCGCACCACGCGACCGGTGCCGTCGGGGCTCGCGTCGTCGACCACCACCACCGAGTCGACCCACGAGGGCATGGAGGTGAGCACACGCCCCACCAGCAGCTCTTCTCGGTACGCCGGAACGACGACGACCACTCGCAGACGTTCGAGCATCGGGGCGAGCGGTATCGGCCTTCCGACGCCTCGGGTCAAGCGTTTGCCCCGAAACCGAGCGCGCCGAACCGGCCGAAGATCCGTGAAATGCCGCGAAACAAGCTCGTTCAGGTCGAAAAGCGAGGCTCGCCGCAGCGCGTGAGCGGGACGATTCTGCACGATCGCCCGAAAAAACGTGCCCATCCCTTTCGCCGGACGACACCTGTTCGTCACACGGCGCCCGTATAGGATGCGCCCATGGCGAAGATCCTTGTCATCGAAGACGAGGCCGATATCCAGCAAATCCTCGACTACAACCTGCGCGAGAAGGGCCACAAGGTCACGCTCGCCGGGCGCGGAGAAGAGGGCCTTCGGCTCGTACGCGAGAAGAAGCCGGATCTCGTCCTGCTCGACCTGATGCTCCCCGACATGTCCGGCACCGAGGTCTGTCGCCAGATCAAGAGCGACCCCGCGCTCAAGGCGACCCAGGTGATCATCCTCACGGCCAAGGGCGAAGAGATCGACCGCGTGGTCGGGTTCGAGCTCGGCGCCGACGACTACGTGGTGAAGCCCTTCAGCGTGCGCGAGCTCTCGCTGCGCATCCAGGCCATCTTGCGGCGCGGCGCTCCCGAGCCCGAGGCCGCCGAGGCGGTGTCGTTCGGCAAGCTCAAGATCGACCGCGGCGCGCACCGCGTGTGGTCGGGCACGGAGGAGCTCGAGCTCACGGCGCTCGAGTTCAAGCTGCTGGTCACGCTCTTCGAGCGGAAGAACCGCGTTCAGAGCCGCTCCACCCTCCTCAACGACGTATGGGGCATCGAGGCGGACATCACCACCCGCACGGTCGACACCCACGTGAAGCGCCTCCGCGAGAAGCTCGGCGAGTCCGGGGACTACATCGAGACCGTGCGCGGCGTGGGCTACCGCTTCGCCGAATCGCCCGAAGGCACGAGCTAGTCGCACGTTGGGCTCGGGCGTACGCGGACGGCTATTTCCCCTTTCCCTGGCGCTCTTCGCGCTGGTGGGCATCGGTGTGCTCGCGCAAGCCGGAGCGCTGACGCTCGGCCGCGGGTGCTCGGTGCTGGTGCTCGCCGCGCTCTCCGCCGCCATCATCTCGGAGGCCTCGGCGCGCGCCGCGCTGAGCCTCGTGCGTCCGCTCACCGAGGCCGCACGTCGCATCCACGAGGGCGACCTCAGCGTGCGCGCCATCGGCGGGGCCGACCAAGAAGACGAGTCGCGCGAGCTCGGCCAAGCCCTCGACAAGCTCTCGTCGAGCCTCGCGCGCACCCTGGGCGAGCTCCGCGCCGAGCGCGACCTCATGAGCGGCATCCTCGAGGGCATGCAAGAGGGCGTCATGCTGCTCGACGGCAAAGGCGACGTCGCGCTCATGAACCCGGCCTTCCGCGAGATGCTCCTCGTGCGCGGCGACATGGTCGGACTTCCCTTGCTCGAGGTGGTTCGCCACGCCGAGCTGAAGGAGCTCTTCGATCGCGCGAGACGCGTGAAATCGGCCTGTACGGGCGAGATCGAGGTCGCCGGTCTGAAGCCGCGACGCCTGCTCGTGCGGGCCTCCGCGTTCGAGGGCGAGGGCGGCGGCGTGCTCGCCGTGTTCTTCGACGTGACCGAGATTCGCAGGCTCGAGTCGCTCCGCCGCGACTTCGTGGCCAACGTCTCGCACGAGCTCCGGACGCCGGTGACCGCGGTGCTCTCGGCCGCGGAGACCTTGCGCCTCGCGGCGGGCAAAGATCCCAAAGCCGCGGAGATGTTCCTCGCCATCATCGAGCGCAACGCCGAACGGCTCCAGCGCCTCATCGAAGACTTGCTCGATCTCTCCCGCATCGAGTCGCGCGAGCTCAAGCTCGCGCCCGAGCTCGTGCCCTTCAAGACCTTCGCGCAGCACGTGGTCTCGCTCTTCAAGGAGCGCGCGCAGAAGAAGAAGGTGACCCTCTTGCTCGACGTTCCGAGCGACGTCGAGGTCTTCGCGGACCGACGCGCGCTCGAGCAGATCGTGACCAACCTGGTCGACAACGCGGTGAAATACTGCCCCGAGGGCGCGAGCGTGACGCTCGGGGGCTCGGTCGAAGGACCGCTCGCACGCCTGGTCATCAAGGACACCGGACCGGGCGTGGAGGCCTCCCACTTGCCGCGCCTCTTCGAGCGATTCTACCGCGTTGATCCAGGTCGCTCCCGCGACGTGGGCGGTACCGGGCTCGGACTTGCCATCGTGAAGCACCTCTCCGAAGCCATGGGCGGCGGGGTGAAGGTGGAGAGCGAGTTCGGCAAGGGCACGCAGTTCACGGTCAGCCTGCCCACGCACAAGATCGCGCCGCGCGAGCTGCCCTCCGCGAGAACGCTTCCGTGAGCACGACGGTCGTCGACGGGTCCTCGCGCGCGCGCGCGAAGCTGCTCGCGTGCTCGCTCGCGTTCGTTTTCGGGTGCAGCGGAGCGTCGCACGCGCCCACCGCACGCGGCGCGGGAGCCACGCTCTCCATGCCGCTCGTTTCCCGTTGGGCGGAGGCGTACCCCGGCCCGGGACGCGTGGACGTGCGCTCCACCGGCTCCGCTGGCGCGGTGCGTTTGCTCGAGGTGGGCACGGTCGATTTCGGCGTGAGCGACGTGGCAATGACCCGCGCCGAGCTCGACCGCACGCCGTCCGGGATCGTCACCGTTCCGCTCGCGCGAGGCACCTTGGCCGTGGCGAGCAACCTGCCCGGCAACTCCGAAGCGGTGCGCCTCGACGATGCCACGTTGGCCGCGATTTTCCTGGGTGAGATCGATTCCTGGGATGATACACGCATCGCCGCCGAGAACCCCGGACGCGCCCTTCCGCACCTCGGCATCGTTCCCGTGCACCGCACCGACGGCAGCGGCACCACGGCCGTCTTCACGGACTACCTCGCGTCGAGGAGCCCGGTTTTCGCCGACAAGATCGGACGCGGACCGAGCGCGCGCTTCCCCACCGGCGTGGGCGCCAAGGGCACCGAAGGAATCGCCTTCGTGCTCAAGAGCACGCCGGGCGCGATCGGGGTCCTCGAGCTCGGCATCGCACGCGCGAACCACCTCGTGCTCGCCGAGATCCGCGGCAAGGGCGGATCCTTCGTTCCTCCCCGGGCCGGCCTCGACTCGGGCTACCCGCTGATCACCACGGTCTACGCGCTCGTGCCGGAGACGAAGAGCGCGCGCACGCCGGCCGTCTTGGGCTTCTTGCGTTACGTGCTCGGTCCGGGGCAGGAACGTGCATCTTCCCTGGATTTCACGCCCCTCTCCTCGGACGAACGGGCGACGGCCCTCGCCCTCCTCGATGCGCGCTTCGGAGGTTCACCGTGAACCGCGGACTGCGCAGGACCCTCGAGCGTGGCACGCGTCGACTGGCGCAGGGAGCCTCGCTCTTGCTCGTGCTCACGGTGGTCGCGCTCTTCGTGTTCCTCGCGAACGAGTCCCGCGCGAGCTTCGCGGCGTTCGGACCGAGCTTCGTGACGGGCACGGAGTGGGACCCGGTGCACGGACGCTTCGGCGCGCTGCCGTTCTTGTTCGGCACGATCGCCTCGTCGCTGCTCGCGCTCTCCATCGCGGTGCCGGGAGGCTTCTTGGTCGCGCTCTACGTGACCGAGTTCGCGCCGCGAAGGCTCCGAGGCGCGGTCACCACACTCATCGAGGTCTTGGCCGCCGTGCCGAGCGTGGTCTACGGGCTGTGGGGCGTGTTCGTGCTCGCGCCCTTCCTGCGCGACGTCATCTCGCCCACCATGGCGCGCAACTTCGCGGGATACCCGGTTTTGCGCGGTCCCACGCAAGGCGTGAGCATGCTCACCGCGGGCCTCGTGCTCGCCCTGATGGTGCTCCCCACGGTGGCCGCGGTCATGCGTGACGTCATCTCGGCCGTGCCGGTGCACCTTCGCGAGGCGGGCCTCGCGCTCGGAGGAACACGCTGGGAGGTGCTTCGCCACGTGGTCCTGCCGCACGCGCGCGCCGGGCTCTTCGCGGCGGTGATGCTCGGCTTCGGACGCGCGGTGGGCGAAACGATGGCCGTCACCATGGTGATCGGCAACAGCGCGAAGCTCTCGGCTTCGATCTTCGCGCCGGGGTACACGGCGGCCAGCGTGCTCGCGAACGAGCTCTTGCAGGCGTCCGATCCGCTCCACGCCTCGGCCCTGTCGGAGCTCGCGCTCGTGCTCTTCGCGTGCACGGTGGTCTTCAACTTGGGCGCGCACGGGGTGGTGCGCCGCTACTTGCGCCGCAAGACCTCGGGCTTGTCGACCGGCCCGGCCGAGGGTGAGCTCGGAGGCACGCCGTGAGCAGAACCCAGGAAAAATCCCTGGAATCGAGGCGTCGCACGGAGAACATCGTGCGCATCTTGTCGACCGCGGCCACAGCCGTCACGGTGGTGCTGCTCGCTTCGGTCTTGGTGACCGTGGTGGTGCGCGGGGTGCGCGGCTTCACGCCGAACGTGCTCACGGCGCTTCCGCGTCCCGCCGGAGAGACCGGAGGGGGCGTGGCCAACGCGGTGTGGGGCACGCTGCTTTTGGTCGGGCTCGCCTGCTCCATGGCCATCCCGGTGGGCTTACTCGCGGGGATCCACCTCGCCGAGGCGCGCACGGGAAAGCTCGTGGCGATCGCGCGAGCCTGCGCGGACGCGCTGGCCGCGGTGCCTTCGGTGGTCTTCGGTGTGTTCGTGTTCGGCATCGTGGTGGTGCGGACGCATCACTTTTCGGCACTCGCCGGAGGAGCCGCCTTGGCGCTCGTGATGGTGCCCACCGTTGCCCGTGCGACCGAGGTCGCGGTGCGCGCCGTCCCCGAAAAGCTGCGGGAAGCGGCGCTCGCGCTCGGAGCCACCCGCCTCCGGGTGATCACGCGCGTGGTGCTGCCGTCGGCCGCGCGTGGCATCGGCACGGGCGTCTTGCTCGCCGTGGGGCGCGCGTGCGGAGAGACCGCGCCGCTCCTCTTCACCGCGTGGGAGAGCCGGTTTTTCTGCGACGATCTGCGCGATCCTTCGGCATCGCTGCCGGTTTCCATTTTCACCTACGCCGTCTCGCCCTACGACGACCTCCACGCGCAGGCCTTCACCTCGGCTTTGGTCTTGGTCACGCTCGTTTTGGTCTTCCACGTGCTCGCGCGTCTTCTTTCTCCTCGTCGCGAGGAGCCGAACTGACTTCGCCATGACCGTCTCCAGCCTGCCCCCGCCCGCCTACGTCGAGAAGATGCGCGCCGTCGATCTCGGCGCGAAGTTCCCCGACACGGTCGCCCTGCGTCGCATTTCCATGCCCGTGGTGGAGCACAAGGTGACGGCGGTGATCGGACCTTCCGGCTGCGGCAAGTCGACCTTCATCCGCTGCTTGAACCGCATGCACGAGGTGGTTCCCGGCGCGACCACCACGGGCGACGTCCTACTCGACGGCGCGAGCATCTACGGCAAAGACATCGACCCGGTCGGCGTACGGCGAAAAGTGGGGATGGTCTTCCAGAAGCCCAATCCGTTCCCCGACATGTCCGTGCGCGACAACGTGCTCTCGGGATTGCGCCTCAATGGCATTCGACCGGCGAGCCAGGACTCGGTGGTCGAGGCCGCACTCAGCCAAGCCGCGCTCTGGGACGAAGTGAAAGACGGCCTCTCGCGCCCTGCAGGGAGCCTCTCGGGTGGCCAGCAGCAGCGTCTTTGCATCGCGCGCTGCCTCGCCCTCGAGCCCGAGGTGCTCTTGATGGACGAGCCGTGTTCGTCGCTCGACCCCATCGCCACCGCGCGCATCGAAGAGCTTTTGCACGATCTGCGCGAGCGCTACACGATCGTGATCGTCACCCACTCGATGCAGCAGGCGGCTCGCGTCTCGGACTTCACGGCTTTTTTCTACCTGGGTGAGCTCGTCGAGTACGCCCTCGCCGACGTCATCTTCACCCGTCCCGAAGACCCGCGAACCGAAGAATACATCACCGGCCGCTTCGGTTGAGCGAGCGGGTCCCTACGCGACGAGTGGGCTGGTCGAGCTCCGCCGCGGGCCCTAATCGCCTGCGGTGACTCCCAAGACGGCACGCTTGCCTCTCGTGCACCTCCCCGAAGACGTCCGGCTACGGACGCGGGTCCTGGTCGACGCCGAACCGAAGGCGGGTCGACCGTACGTCCTCTATTGGATGCGTGTCGCCGTGCGAGGGCACGAAAACCCCGCCCTCGACGCGGCCGTAGCGATGGCCAATGCGCTCGGCACGACGGTTTTGGTCTACCACGCCGTCTCGGAGCGATACCCGTACGCCTCCGACCGCCACCACACGTTCATCCTCGAAGGGGCACGCGACGTCGCACGCGAGCTCCGAGAACGAGGCATCGCCTACGCTCTGCACGTCGAAAGGCCGGGCTCGCGAGGCGCTTTCCTGCGCGAGCTCGCCGAGGGCGCCGCGCTGGTGGTCACCGAAGACGCTCCCGTACCACCGCTCTCGGAGTGGACCGGTCGGCTCGCCTCCCACCTTCGCACGAAGGACGTCCCGATGCTGGCCATCGATGCATCTTGCATCGTTCCCATGCCGCTCGTGAGCGAGCGTTACGACCGCGCCTACGGCTTCCGATCGGCATCACGGCGCATCGCCTCGGCCACCCTCGCGCGGGCTTGGCACGACGTCGAGCCGGTGCGGGCTCCTTCGCTCCCTGCCCTGCCGTTCACCGCGATCGACGCCGAAAACCTGGACGATCGCGCGATCGCGAGCCTCGTGGCCGAGTGCTCGATCGATCACGGCGTAGGACCCGTGCGCGACCTGCGCGGTGGCTCGGTGGCCGGATACGCGCGCTGGAGGACGTTCCGCGAAGAGGGGCTGGCCCGATACGCAGCGAGGCGCAACGACGCCTCGATCGACGGCACGAGCCGCCTCTCGCCTTGGCTGCATTTCGGACACGTCTCACCGCTCCGCATCGCGCGCGAGGCCTCTCGAACCTCGGGAGCGGGCGCCGACAAGTTCCTCGACGAGCTGCTCGTCTGGCGCGAGGTGGCTTGGCACTACGCCGCACACACGCCGAACCTGGAGTCGCTCGAGGCGCTGCCCGCGTGGGCACGCTCGACGCTCGCGGCCCACGAGACGGACGTGCGCGAGACCGTCTCGATGGAGCGTCTCGAGCGCGGCCGCACGGGCGACGTCTTGTGGGACATGGCGCAGCGTTCGCTCGTCGCGCACGGAGAGCTCCACAACAACGTGCGCATGACCTGGGGAAAGGCCGTGCCCGCGTGGACGACGACCCCGGAAGACGCGCGCCGCGCACTGGTGGACCTCAACCATCGCTACGCGCTCGACGGCCGTGATCCGGCTTCGTATGGCGGTCTCTACTGGTGCCTCGGCCTCTTCGACAAACCGTTTTCACCCGAAGCGCCCGTGCTCGGATCGGTGCGCCCACGACCGACCTCCGTGCATGCCGAACGACTCGACCTCGAGGCCTACGCGGGCAGGGCAGCCCGAGACACGCGCCGCATCGGTCGCGTGGCCGTAGTCGGAGCGGGCCTCACCGGTCTCTCGTGCGCGCGAACGTTGCTCGACAACGGAGTCGACGTGGTGGTCTTCGAACGAAGTCGCGCGCCCGGCGGGAGACTTTCGCACGTCCGCGCGACCGAGCTCGGCGTCGACCTCGGCGCGCAGTACTTCACCGCGCGCGACGCACGATTTCGACGGTTCGTTTCGTCGTGGCTCGACGACGGTCTCGTGGCGAGGTGGCCCGGACGCATCGGCGCGCTCGACGGACGAGGAGGCGAGCCGGTCGAGACGGAGCCGCTCGAGCGCTTCGTCGGCACGCCGAATATGAACGCCATCGCGATCCACCTTGCGCGCGATCTCGCGCTTCGTACGAGCCATCGAGTCGACCGCCTCGAGCGCCGAGGCGATACATGGATCCTGCAAGGAGTTGTCGCGCCGCGAGGCACCTCGCTCGGACCACGAGAGGAAGCTCCCGAGACACTCGTCGATCTCGGGACGTTCGACGCCTTGGTTTCGTGCCTGCCTCCTCCGCGAGCGCACGAGCTGCTCGTCGACGTCGCGCCGACGCTCGCCGAGTCGCTCGCTCGAGTGTCCGCCGAACCGTGCGTGGCCCTCGGGTTCGAGCCGAAGGAGCCCGAGGGGCTTCGAGGCGTTCCCTTCGACGGACTCTTCGTCGGGCGAGATGCCGATCGGGACCGCGTGCTCTCGTGGGTAGCCCGTGATTCCTCCAAGCCGGGCCGCGCCCCATCCGAAAGGTGGGTCGTGCACGCGGCGCCCGAGTGGTCGAGGGACCACCTGACCTCGCCGCGCGAGTGGCTTGAGCGCGCGCTGCTCGACGAGCTCACTCGGTTGCTTCGAATCGAGCGCATCGACACCAGCACCAGCACCTTGAGACGCTGGACCAGCGCGCGAGCCTACCCGTGCTTCGACCA
This sequence comes from Polyangiaceae bacterium, assembly GCA_965225775.1. Classification (GTDB taxonomy): domain Bacteria; phylum Myxococcota_A; class Polyangia; order Polyangiales; family Polyangiaceae; genus JAAFHV01. The sequence continues at coordinate 5,887,297 of OZ245328.1, forward strand.
CCCGATGTTCGACGACCGAGCCCGACTCGGCGTCGGCGGCGACTTCACCTCCGGAGGTCGAGTCGAAGGCGCGTTCCTCTCGGGGGTCGCGCTCGCCGGCCGGATCATGGGACTGCCGCCCCTATCCTGAGCGAAGGTGGTCGCCCGAGCGCCGGGCCGGTATCCTGAGCGCATGTGTCGCTACGCCTTCAAGACGTACAAGCCGCACTACGTGTGTTTCGCCTGTCGAAAGCAATTCAAGCGACCTCGCATCGACGACGTGATGGCCCACCTCGGCAAGCTCCACCTGCTGGAGAAGCTGGAGCGCGCCAGATCGCGTAAGGAGCTCGAAGAGGCCGAAAGGACGATCGGGACCACCCGAAAGGCGCTCTCGGCGCAGTACCATTCGCTCGTCTCTCGCTGCCCTCAATGTGGCGGAGAGATGGCCGACCTCGGCCTCGACTTCAAGCCGCCGCCCATGTCCGCGCTGCGCGTCTGGCATCGTCTCCGGACCGTGCATCGAATGGGTCATCACTGGCGGACCTGCGGATGCAACGGGCCCGGATTCGTTCCGACCACCCGACCGGAGATGCTGCGCTACCTGGCCGAGCGCAGCGAGACGTACGGCCAGAACGCGGAGTGGGCGCGACGAGACCAGACCAAGACGCCCGAAGCGCGCGCCGAAGCTCACGCATACTGGACGGAATGTCGAAACCGGGTCGACCGGGAAAGGGCGGCCATCGAGAGGGGCAAAGCGCGCGGCTGAAGCGAGGACTCCTCGGGCTCAGCCCGCGTACACGTCTTCCTGCTCGATGCGCGACAGCACCCAATCGAACGACGCTCGGTGCACCTTCGAGTCGCACGACGTGCAGCCACGTGCTTCGGGCCCCTCCGCGACCAACGGGGCTCCGCAACGAGGACACTCGGTCGCCGAGGCCGAGGGCGTCTCGCTCGGGCGCGCGCGCACGAAGGTCCAGTACTCGCCGTAGGATCGGGAGCGCTTGTCACCGGCGACGACGGCTCCCGACTCGTCGGCGACGTAGTCCTTCGCTCGCGCCCTCACGTGAAGGGTCGCGAGGTCGTAGTAGCGATCGGTCTCCAATCGAACGAGATCGGCTGCGACGAGCTCCGATTCGTCGACCACGTTACGCAACCCTTGGCGCCGGTACTCCGACACCCAATACTCTTGAGTCCGGAGGAAGGCCTCGCTCAAGAGCCCTCGCGTCGCGGAGAGGTCTCTCGACGTCCAGGCGTCCCGAAACGCCGAGAAGACGTGCGCGACACGAGCGTTCAAGGCGCTCGTATCGAGCTCTCCGTTCGCCTTCATTTCCTTCGAAAGACGAGCGAGATCCGGCGACACTCGCGAGCCCCATACGCCACCATCCGACGTCGCCCCGACGGCAATCAATGGGCCGTGATTGCGGGTCGTCTCTACCCGTACCGAGCACACCACCCAGTCGAACGCCCCCGTCGCCACGTTCTCTCCGCAATAGCGACATTTCCCGGCGAACAAAGCCTCGAGCGGCGCCGAACATCGCGGGCAGCCGAAGACGCAGGCGCGCTCGGGAGTCCGGGAGCGCGCATCTTTGCGCCGACGAAGCACCCACCGCTCGCTCACGTAGACCGACTCTTCCGTGCCCGATGCGGCCACGCGCGAGTGGACGGCTTCGAACGACAGCTCGACGCTGACCTTGTCCGACGGACCGTCGAGGTCCGATGCGTCGACGATGGTCATCGCACCGAGCAAGACCGTGGTGACGCCTTCGAGCGGACGGTCCGCGGAGAGGGTTTTGGACACCTCCGGCGAGAGGTAGGCCTCGAGCCGGGCGATATCGGACGTGCCGCTCGCACGCACCACTTCGGTGTAGAGCGCACTCGCAAAATCCTCGAAGACGGGGAGTGAAAAGGCCGGATCGAAGCGCACGAGGTTCCGCAAAAGAAGCCTCGATCGGGCGGCTTTTTCGTTCGGCAACCGGGTCGGGCGAACGGGCGGTAGAGGCTCGTCGTCGTCTTCGCCGACGCTCACGGTCCCCTTCGGGAAGAGCGCGATGACCCCCACGATGCCCAACGCGAAGAGAACCAGACCGACCGACGCGGCGAAGGTCAGCGGAACCGGATTCTCGACGATGCCGTGCCCGCCACCGGTCCCGCCGTGACCACCGCCTCCACCGCCTCCGCCACCGGAGGCCCCTCCGAAACCGTGGCCTCCACCAGGTCTTGCAGCGTGGGCAGCCGGGGAGAAGGTCAACCCGATCACGAGGGCAGCGAGGGCGAGACGTCGCGACCCGAACGGAACCGACATCGTCTCAGAGTGTAGTGCGCCGAAGGGCGAATCAAGGGGACGATGGTCGAAAGTCGAGCGCCCCGCACGTACCGGCCGCGCTTTCGGACGCCGGCCCGGAGAGTGCGTACTCCGGCTCGCACGCGGGCTGCTCGGGTCGCCGAGGGTGCGGAGCGAGCTTCGTAGACCCGCTTCGCCCGCGCACCGTCATTCCAAAGGCAACACCGTTATCGAGCTCACGCCGCGGAAGTCCGGAGTGGCCGCATGCCGGACGAGCGGAACGCCGTTGTTCAACCTGCGCACGCGGAGCTCGAGCTCGTGCGTTCCCGGGGCGGAAAAGTCGACCACCGACGCGAGGATGCACCCCATGCCGTACTCGAACGACCAACTCTGCGTGATGCCGCGAAGGGCGGGCTGTGTGCCGTCGAAGAGAGCGAGCTCACTCGCCCCGCCGGGCGTCGTGTTCGAGATACGATTGATGCTCGCGAAGACCAGCGCTTTGCCCTTGGCTTTCACGACGGCCTTCGAGGATGCCACGTTTTGCCATGTATCCAACGGCCCATTCAGATCGGCGTCGCCCGAGAACGACCAGCTTTGGAGATCCGACGTGTCGGAGAAGAGCATGGCCGACAGCGCTCCCCCCGACCTCGCGCCCGCACCTTGTGCAGGCGCCACGCGCGTCGGCCCGACTGGCGTTCGCTGCTCCACTCCGAACGAAAAAGCCCCCGAAACCGACGCCGTGGTGACCATTCCAATGGAACGCAAGCCGCCGTCGTCTTGAAGGTGGAAGAAGTCGTGCCCGACCAACGGCTGTGTGCCCGACATCAGCGCGAACCAGGCTGCGGAGCCCGAACCGGGCGAGGTCACGAACACTTCCGGGTAGTAGGCGGTCAGCAGTGCTTTCGCGGGCAACGGAGAGTTGCCCGTAAGCGAGCTCACGGGGATCCACTTGTTCTTGTCCGCCGTGGGGATCAAGGTCCCGGTGGTGACCCGTGACGACTGCAGAGAGCGGAAGGTCTCCATCGATTGCAACGCCACCACGGAAAGCGCCGACCCGAACGAGGCCGTACGCCCACCACCTCCGTCTACTGATCCGCCAATCATGGATACCCGACCGGCCACCACCGAAGGTTGAAGCTCCAAGACCTCGATCACGACCTTGTGCGCCCCTGGCCCGACCTCCAGCGTGCCCATGAGCGATTGATTCCACGGCTGATGCCAATACGTGGACATTCGGGTCAGATCGATGCTCTTGCTCGGGTCGCCGTCGACGATGGCACGAACGTACGTGCTGGCGTAGTTGGGAGCATTGACCTCCGGGCCCGACGTGGTCAGGTAGGGCATCGAATACACGACGAGCACGTCGGACTTGGGCAGATCGGTCGTGAAGGAGAGCTCCGCCCCGGGCACGGGGACGAAAGACGAAGAGTCGGTCGTCATGGCGGCCACGTCCACGGCACCGGACAGGAGGCAACGAAGGTCCACGGCCGAGCCTTCCACACGGAGCCAACATTTCTTGCCGGCAGCGCTGCTCTTCACGCGCACGTCCGAGGCCGACTCGGGGATGACGAAGGGACCGTTGGCGGCGACCGTGAGCTCCTTCTTCTCGAGGGTCGCTCGGTTCGTGTATTCGAGCGTCACCGAATCGCCTGATTGGAGATAGTGGGCTTCACCGCCATTGATCACCTGAGGCCCTGCGTCCGGCACGGACGCATCGGACTTCGCGTCGGGCGCGCTCGCGTCAGACTTGGAGGAATCCGGGACGGAAGCGTCGAGCACGCTCGCGTCGGACGCTCCGGCGTCGGGGCCCTCCGTCGCGTCCGAGAGGTCACGAATGCCGACCAACGCGCCGCAAGCCGCTGTGGACGACACGAGAAGCGCAGACGTCACGATTGCTCGAATTCGCATCTCAAAACCTTCCTTCGACGACGGCAGCAGAACCGGCAAGGCCCACCTTCAACGACGCGTTTCGCGCTTTGGGAGCCGAAAAATAGAGGGTTGCGCCGCCGGCCAAGAGAACGGCACCGGCAACGAACGAGACCGTGGACACCGTGGCCGAAGTGCTGGCGTCGCTGCCGGATTGGCGCCCGGTACCCATGCAGCGATCGTTCGGGCACTGGGACTCGGCGTCACTCCATTGGGAGAACGCCCTCACACCGAAGAAGCTCCCGAGGCCTACCGCCACGAGGCCGACTCCTCCGAGTACGAGCGCCGTGGGCTTTTGCCATGGGCGTTCGGAGCGCGAGACGACCGGACGAACCGAAGGCTCGCGCGGCCTGGGGGGCTCGACGGGCTGGACGGAGGTCGGGTGCCCAGCCTGTTTGCTCAAGGCCGGAACGACGATTTTCGTATGCTGGCCTTTGGCCACCACGAAGGTCGTCTTCCAGGTTTCGTATCCCGGAGCCTCTGCCACGAGCACGTGCTCACCCGGATCGACAGGAACGTCTCCTTCCCACAGAGCCTTACGAAGCGGAGAGTCGTCGAGACGTACCTCGACGGCACCGCTCTTCTCGGCTCCGGATACGAAGAGGTAGGGAAGCGCCTGTTCGACGAGCGCCGCTCGCTTGCGGGCGAGCTCTTCGCGTTGTGGTTGGTTGGCGGCATGTGCCGACGCCGCGGCCTCACGGAAGGTGGCCCACGCCGAAGCGAGCTTGCCCACCTTCTCGTAACAGTCGCCCAAGTAGAGCAGCGTCCCGGGCGCCGGGTCGAGGCGCTGGCTCTCGACCAGCTTGGGACAGGCCTCGGCGTTCGCGCCCTTCTTGAGCAACGTGACCGCTTGGTCGAAGAGAGCCTCGGCGAGCGCTTTGTCTTGCCCCGGAGTATCCGCACGACAAGGCGACGAAGTGGCGAGAAAGATCCCGAGCGCTCCGAGCGCTCCGAGGACGACTGGATGGCGTCGAGTCATATCGACTCCTAGAGCAACCCTCGTGCCCCGGAGCGACTCCACAATTCTCCTACTTTTACAGGCTTCGGCGTGCTCGTAGAGGGCGCTGTTGCGCGTGTCTGTGTGCGCGCGCACATCCCTCCAACGGCTGGCGAGGGCCCACTACTTCCGAGGGCCGAAGTCCACGAACGCTCCGGACGGCGCGGGCGAACGCTTGGACGCGGACGCGGACGCGGACGCGGGAGTGACCGCCGTCGGAGCCGGTCGAGTCCCCGACTCTGCCTTGGCGTGCGCCGTCCAGTCCGGCTTCTTCGCGACGACCGGCGTGCCCGAGGCAATAGCCGAAGCAGACGGTGCGGACGTTGGAGGCGCCGCCGACCCCGCGGCCGAGGACGCCGGCGAGACGAATGCCTCTACGGGCGCGACCGGCTGCGTGGCAACGGCGGCCTTCTCGACGGTGGGGCGTACGGACGTACCGGGAGCGCCCGAGAAGCCGTAGCGTGCCACCGCGAACGCGCCGAGGGAGGCCACGACGATGAGCGGCCCGAGCATCCGTCGGCGTGGTGGTGCATGACGACGACGGGCGGGACGCTCGGGCTTCGAGGACAGGTCGCTCGAGACGGGCTCGACCGTCGTGCTGCCTGGCTTCGGAGCATCCGGGCTCGTGACGTCCGCAATGCGGAGACTATCGGACGAGAGCGCGCGCAAGCGCTCGGAGAGGGCCTCGGCGCTCGCGATTCTCCGCGAGGGGTCTTTCTCGAGGCAGGCCATGACCACGCTCTCGAGGTCACGAGAGACCCCGGGCAAACGCTCGCGGAGCGGAGCCGGAGGGTCGGCCGCGATCCTCGCCAAGAGGCCCGAAGCGGTGAACGCCTCGAACGGGAGTCTTCCGCTCACCATCTCGTACAGCACCACGCCGAGCGACCAGAGGTCACTGCGCGCGTCGACGTTCCGAGCTTCTCGAATTTGCTCGGGCGACATGTACTTCGGCGATCCCAAGAGCGTCGCGGACTCGGTGAGCGAGACCGAGTGGCTCTCGGCTTTGGCGATCCCGAAGTCGGCGACCTTCAGAATCTCGCGACCATCGGCGGCTCTGCCGAGCATGAGGTTCGCGGGCTTGATGTCACGATGGACGATGCCGTGCGAATGCGCCTCGCCGAGGGCCTCGCACGCTTGAATCGCCAGGGAAACCGCGCGCTCCGGAGCGAAGGGCCCTCTCTCGAGCTGCTCTCGGAGGGTGGATCCCTCGACGTACTCCATCACGATGTAGCGGCCGAGCGCCGGGTCGTCGCCGTAGTCGAGGAGCCGCACGACATGAGGCCCGCGCAACTTGGCCACGGCCCGGGCCTCACGTCGCATGCGTTCCACCGAGTGCGCCGTCTCTTTACCGGGTCGCACCACCTTGATGGCTACCGCGCGCTTCAAATCGGCATGAGTTGCATGATACACGCATCCGGCCCCTCCTTCGCCGAGGATCCTGTCGATGCGGTACCTCCCGCCGATCTGGTCGGGAAGCGTTCGCGTGAAGGGCGCCACTCTTTCGAGGCTATCGGCTCGTGCGGAAGGCGTAAAGACGGGCCGTTTCGCCGCGGGCATCCCCGCGAGAGTCGTGGGTTTCTACCGCCGAGACGAGACATTCGATCAGGGCGGTGCGGCTCGTGGGCTTGTCGACGACACGTGACACGAGCTCGCGCGCGATCAGCCCGGCCGCCGCGAAGGGGTCCGCGGTGAGGGCCACTCGTGCCGTCGCCGGCGCGTGCTCGCGTACGTCGTGGAGAAACGAGGCCGCAGGGACGTCTCGAAGGTCGACGTCGACGAGCACGACGTCGAACCGCTCACGCGAGAGTGCGGTCCGCGCTCGGCTGCCCGAAGAAACTCCCCGAACGTCGAAACCTCTCGCGAGCAGGCGGCGGAGAGCTTCGAGCACGGCGGGCTCGGACTCGACGAGGAGCACGCGATAGCGGCGTGCCTCACATGGACCGGAGCTCACGTGCGCGGCCCGAATGGAGCGAGCGTATCGACGGGCTCGGGAGGCGCGGAGGACGGCCGCGGCGCGACGACGACGGATTTCTTGGGAGGCACGACGGGAACCACCGGACTCGCCGTGACGACCACGGGAGGCACGACGGGCTCGGGCGCTGCAGTCTTGGAAGGTCCGAGCACCACCTCCGGCGACGGGTCGATCGTGGGACCTGAGAGCGCCGCACGGACCGACGGGACGAGCGCGGCCGGCGGCTCGGCACGCTCCGTGTCACGAGGCCTCGAGATGACGAAGAAGAGCAGGAGCCCGATGACCACCGCTCCTCCGACGATGGCTATCGGAGCGAGACGCGATGTCCGTGCATCTTGCATGGGAACGGCCAGCTCGCCGCACTCGGGCGCCGAGGCGGGCGGCACCTCGAGCGAAGCCTGGGCACCTTCGACGGTCGCACTCGAGGGCTCCTGCTCGAGGCGACCAGGCCCGCGAGGGAGCTCCGCTCGGGGCGGCGTACGAGGTGTCGAGGCGGCTTTCGCGGAGGCAGCTGCCGTGGGCAAGACACCGGAAATCGGCGCGCCGATCGAGGGCTGGGAGCTCCCGCCGAGGATGCGATGCACACGCGCCGAAGACTCGTATCCGACGTCGCAGAACGGAGCGAGCGCGTCGACGAACGCGGCCAGATCCGAGAAGCGCGCCGCTGGCTCCTTCTCGAGCGCTCGAAGGATGGCCGCGGATAGTCCTTCCGGAATGTCGGCGCGCACTTCGGTCGGTGGCGCAGGCATGTCGGTCAAAATCGACGAGCAGAGCTCGAGCAGCGTGTCTCTCACGAAGGCGGTCCGCCCGGTCAGCAGCTCGTAGAGGATCATGCCGAGGGCCCAGATGTCCGACCGACGATCGACCTGCTTCGAGGAGCGAATCTGCTCGGGAGCCATGTAGATGGGCGTGCCCATCAGGGCGCTCGTCTTGGTGAGAGAGCCGATCGGATCTTCGCGATCGAGGAGCTTGGAGATGCCGAAGTCCAGCACCTTCACGCATGCGCTCCCATCGGCACGGGTAGTGAGGAAGAGATTGGCCGGCTTGAGATCTCGGTGGACGATGCCGAGCGCGTGGGCCTCGGCCACCGCCTCGCAAGCCTGCAGCACGTACGTCACCGCGAGCTCGGGAGAGAGTGGGCCGTTCTCCTGAAGGACGACGTCGAGGTCACGGCCGTCCAGGTACTCCATCACGATGTAGGGAGAGCCCGTCTCGGCGGTGCCGACGTCGAGCACCTTGGCCACGTGCTCGCTGCGAAGACGCACGGCGGCCTTGGCTTCGCGCATGAAGCGGCCGTAGTCGGCCTCGCGCGGGGCGTCGCTCGGGAGCATGAACTTGAGTGCCACACGCTGGTCGAGCTGCTGATGAATCGCCGCGACGACGATGCCCATGCCGCCCTGCGCGAGTACGCGCTCGACCCTGTATTTGCCAGCGAGGATCTCCCCTTCACGAATCGGAGCGCTCATGTCTCCGCCCCTCGCAAAGCCGGTGCCGCCGCACGACGAGCGCGGAACGCGGGGAAATTCACGAAGATGCGCGAATCCCCTCGAACCCGAGGGCGTTCTCGGCTGTGCGCGCGCACACACGGCGCACAACTCCGAGTAACCTGGGACTCGGCCATGAGCGACGAAACCCAGACCGAGCCCGGACGCGACCGAGACGGAGACGCCTCCGGAGACGGAACCGGCCCGCTGGGCCTCATGCTCGCGTGGTCGAGAGACGCACCGGAGCGCACCGGACAGGTGGCAATCGTACCCAAGGGTCCGAGAGGAGCGCTCGTCGGGCGAGGGCCGGCACGTCCGGAAGACCCCGCACCACGTCTCACCTTCACTCCTCGCAGAAAGGGCGCCGCAGGTCAGCCCCTCGCCAATCAAGCGCTCTCGCGGGCCCAGTTCGTCGTGCGAGCGACGGACCACGAGCTTCGAGTCCAGCGGGTCGGCAAAACCCAGCTCCTCGTGGACGGAGTAGCGGTCGACGAACACGTACTCCACGAGGGCGATACGTTCCTCGCAGGCGCCGAGATCGCGTTCATGTGCGTGAGGGGCTCGTCACCTGCGGGCCTGGTCGCCCAAGACGCCCGTTATCCGTTCGGCGAAGCCGATCCGCACGGCATCGTCGGCGAGAGCTCGCTCGTCTGGGGCCTGCGCGACGAGCTCGGATTTTACGCCGCCCGCGACGCGCACGTCTTCGTGAGCGGGCCGAGCGGGGCCGGAAAAGAGTCGTGCGCTCGCGCTCTCCACGCCATGAGCCCACGCGCCTCCGGACCGTTCTTGGCCCGAAATGCAGCGACCCTGCCGGCCGGAATCATCGACGCCGAGCTCTTCGGAAATGCCAAAAACTACCCCAATGCCGGGATGCGCGAGCGCCTCGGCCTCGTCGGAGAGGCGAACGGGGGCACGCTCTTTTTGGACGAGCTCGGCGAGCTCCCGGAGGCACAGCAGGCCCATTTGCTGCGCGTGCTGGACGACGGCGAGTACCACCGATTGGGCGAGGATAGACCGCGCAAAGCCGACGTTCGCCTTCTCGGGGCTACCAATCGACCCTCGAACGCGCTCAAGCACGACCTCCTGGCGCGCTTCAAGCTGCGCCTCACCGTGCCCGGATTGAACGAGCGACGCGAAGACGTTCCGCTGCTCGTGCGACACCTATTGAAGAGCCTCGGCCGCCGTGACGAGGGCGTGCGCACCCGCTACTTCCACGGGTCCGAGCCGCGGGTGGAGCCGGCGCTGATTGCGGCGCTGCTCGACCACGAGTACACGACTCACGTGCGCGAGCTCGAGGGACTCCTGCTCTCGTCCATGGCCACGAGCCGCTCGGGCTGGCTCGAGCTCACCCGCCAGGTATCGGAGCGATTGAGCCCCGCGAAGACCGCACCGAGCGAAATCGGCAAAGACCACGTCGAGGCGGCGCTCAAGCGTACGGCGGGGAACGTCTCGAGCGCCTGGAAGGTGCTGGGGCTCAGCAGCCGCGACGCCCTCAATCGCCTCATCAAGAAGTACGGAATCGTGGTGCGCCGGGAGTGAGGGTCTTCCTGACCGATCGAGCCGTGCGACCCGCTCCCGTTCTCAGCTCGTCGCGCGGACGATGAGTACCGTGTGTGCGTACAGGCAGAGCGTGGCCACGATCACGAGGGCATGGAAAATCTCGTGGTAGCCGAAGACGAGCGGCCACGGGTCGGGGCGCTTTCTCGCGTACACCACGGCCCCCGCGCTGAAGATGAGGCCCGCGGCGACGATGAAGCACACGCCGACCGGGCCGATGATCGCCGCTCGCGCGACCACCGCGCCGATGCCCGTCCACCCGAGACCGACACATAGCGCCGCCGTCACCCACTTGGGCGCATTCGGCCAAAGGAGCGACTTCACCACCCCGACCCCCGCGCCCGCCCACATCGCGAAGAGCGAGGCTCGGCTGCCGGAGGCCGCGGGAACCAGCGCGAGCAGCGGCGTGTACCCTCCTGCAATCAGCACGAAAATAGCTGCATGATCCAAGCGCCTCATGCGCTGACGCGGAACCGGCTTCCAATCGATCCGGTGGTAGAGCGCGCTCGTTCCGAGAAGCAACGCCACCGTGCCGCCGAAGATCGCCGTGGCGACTTTGGCATCCGCGGTGGGCGACCACGCGACGAGCAGTGCGGTGAGAACGAGCGATCCGACGAAGGCGAACTGGTGCGAGACCCCTCGGAAACGCGGCTTCGTGGAAGGAGAAGAGAGCGCTTCGACCGACATGCCATCGTGAGTTACTCGATGGCCGGACGGCTGGCGAGAGGCGTCGTCCGTGCAGGCACGGATCGTTCGTTTCCACGCCCGTATCAAAAATCGAGGTCGCGTCTTCGCTCGAGGGTCTACGCTCCCGGTGGTGGTCGACGGGCACGTCGTTACGGTCGGGAGGGTTCGGCCGTTACCAAGGAAATGCGGTCGTCTCGCGCTCCGTTCGCTCGGGTACTGTGGTTCGTCTCGATGCTCGCCTGCACCGCGGGCTCGAGCACCGAGGGCCCGCCTCCTTCGGATCCCTCGCCGCCCTCGAGCGCAGGCCCCTCGCGTCCGAACGGCGAACCGCCCGTGCCTCCTTCGCGCAACGCGGCGCCGCCGAAGACGGCCGTCGCGTCGCTCGCCATCGAAGGGCCGCTCGCCGTTTCACTGCCTGCCGATCGCACGGGAGTCCTACGTGTACGCGTGGCGCGCAACGGCTACCTGGGCGCGATCTCGGTAGCCGTCGAGGGCCTTCCGACCGACGTTTCGGCCGATTCGGTGACGCTCGGCGGGAACGAAACCGAAGCACTGGTTCCCTTCTCCTCGAGTACGAGTCTGCTCGACACGAACGGAACGGTGCGTGTTTCGACGCCGAGTGGACTCACCGACGAGGCCCCGGTGCACGTGTCGGTGGGCGACCAAGAGCGTCGTTTCGGAAACCTGGACGTTCGACTCGGTGGTCGTGGTTACGTGCCCTTCGCCGGCACACGCTGGCCGGGAAGCTTCGTGGCGACACGCGGCGGGCGCGCGTACCTGCTCTCGCCGCGATGCGATCTCGAGCGCTTCGAGCTCTCGACCCTCGCGCACGATCGCACCTTCGGCAACGATGGTTCGATGCACCTCGATGCGCTCGGGATCGCGTGCGACGGCCTCGTGCGTACCCCGAACGGGACACTGGTGGCGACATCGCTCGCGGGAGCCAAAAAGAAGCTCTTTCGTCTTTCCGAAGACGGCGTCGTCGACCACGGCTACGAGGTCGATCTCGAAGCCGGCGAGGCCCCTTCGTTCGATCCGAACGGACGAGTGCTCGTCGTCTCGAGCGAAGGCGTGCTCCGTCGCTACGATACCTCGGGACTCCCGGACGGCTCGTTCGCTCCGACCGAAGTCCCCGCCCAGGCCAAGCTCGTCTGCTTCGCCGGCTACACCGTCGCGCTCTCTCCCGGATCGAAGTCCGGCATGACGCTCCTGCGCATCGGACCTTCTGGTGGACGCGAGAACGCAGACGATATCGCGCGCACGGTCCTCGACGGACCGGGGGAGCCGGAGACGGCGAAGTGGGCGCTCGCGCTCCCTTCCGGCGACGCATTGGTCGCAGTGGAGACCCCTGTGGCCACCGACGGCAATCCGCGCGGCGCATTGGTTCGACTCGTCGCCCCGGCCGAAACTTCCGGTGCCTGGGACGCGCGACGCATCGCGAACGGGACGAGCTTCGGCGAGCCTGCCTTCACTCACGACGGCACGTTCTACGTGACGTCGTACACGTGGGAGACGGGCGGTGCGGGGGCGGGTCGCGTACACGCGGTCGACGCGACCTATCACGTGGTCGCCTCGGGAAGGCTCGGCTCGGACGTGGAGTATCCGTGGTTCGCACGAGGCTCGCTCGCGCTCGTGGGCGACGGCACCGCCGAGTTCACGGCACTCGACCCGCGCAGGCCCGCACAGCCGGTGATCGCGCGGCTCTTCGTCGTCCCCTGAGGCACGCGGGCGACGACCTCGATCGCCCGCGCGGCGTTCGCGTGCATTTTGCACGTGTTCGCCGCGTGCGCGCGACCGGACGAAGCTCTGCCTCACGCACGACGTCGCGTCGGACTTCACGGTCTCTCGAGGCACCCGTTACCTACTTCATGCACCCGACGAGCCCTCGAACCACCACCTCGACGTTCCAACCGCAGAGCTCGCTCGGGCTCGCGATCCTGCTCGCGACCTTGGTCGCCTGCTCCACCACCACGTCCACGCCGGACGATCCCGCCGTAGCCTCCCCGACGCCTTCGCCGAGCGGCACCGGCACCACCAATCCCGACCCTGGCACACCGCTCACCGCCGACGTGACGAAGGGCGGGATCGACTGGAGCGAAGGTCTTCCGGCGACCGACGTGGGCATCGAAGCGCCGGCGCCGGTGGTGATCCCCGCGACCGGAACCGGCTCTGTCCACGTGCGCATCGTCCGAAAGAACTACCGAGGCTCGGTGAAGCTCACCGTGGTCGGACTCCCCTCGGACGTGACGGCCAAGACCGTGTGGATCGGCCCCACCTCGAACGAAGCCGACATCCCCATCACCGCGAGCTGTCCGCTCTTCGAGAGCACGCCCACGGTGAAGCTCGACGCGACGGGCGGCGGCTTCCAGATTCATCACGAGACGACCTTCGCGCTCGCCATCGGCGACGTCTCGCATCGCCTGGGTAACCTCGACACGCGCCTCGCCGGGCGCGGATACACGCACCTTGCCCAGGGTGGCTGGCCGGGTCCGCTCGTGCGCACCACGGGAGACCGCTTCTACGTGCTCTCGACGAGCTGCGAGCTCGGTCGCTACGACATCCAGGACGTGACCCCGGACGCCACGTTCGGAACCGGCGGGGTCGTGCAGCTGGGTAGCCTCGGCACCTTCTGCGGTGGCCTCGTCCGCAGCGCGAACGGAACCATCTTCGCCGTCGCCATCGAGGGCGAACAGTTGCATCTATCACGCATCTCCGAAGCCGGCGTGGTCGACCCGGGCTTCGACGTGAAGGTCCCGTATTCGTACGAGCTCTCGTTCGACCCGCAAGGCCGCACGCTGCTCGTCGCGGAAGACGGCACCATCACGCGCCGGGGCACCGACGGTACGGTCGACCCTTCGTTCACCGCTACGCCGCTTCCGCGTCCGTCCTCGAAGGTGGCGGCCCTCGCGAGCGGCGGCGTCGTCCTCGGGCCGGAGTCGTACCTCTTCGGAACCGAGACGCGCTACCGGTTGGTGGTCTCGAACCTCGGCGAGTGGGGCGGAGTGGCGAGCGAAGCACCGCTCAAGCACCTCGTCGGCCCGGCCACGGAGCCCGAGACGCCGCTCTGGACCATCGCGCTTCCCTCGGGTGACGTCCTCGCCGCCGTGGCCGGCTCGGACGGTGCCGGCGGTACGACCACGGCGCTCGTGCGCTTGGAGGGCTCACCCGCAGGCCAGTGGGACGGGAGGAGCCTCGCCACGGCGTCGAGCTTCGGACCGCCTTCGGTCGACACGGACGGGACCGTCTACTTCACGGCGACCACGGTCCAGCGTCGCGGCCCCGACCTCACGTGGGTCTACAGCGTCGACCCGACCTTCGCGGTGGTGAAGCGCGAGTCGTTCGGCACCGACGTCGTCCGTCCCTGGACCGCAGTCGGAGGTCTCCTGCCCATCGGGAGCAACTCCGCGCTCTTGCCTGCCATCGACCCGAAGGACTCGAACAAGCCCGTCATCAGCCGCGTCTGGGTCCGCTGACGCGAGCTCGGACCATCGCACCCCAGGCCGCTCTTCTTCGGAGGAGCGGCCTTTCTCATTTGACCGCGACCCTCTCGTCAGGCGTCGCGCGCGCGCAGGGCGAGGCCGGTCGCCACCGAGATCATCTCGCCGCCCGCGCTTATTTTCTCGGCACCGAAGCGATCGTCGAAGAGCTTGCGCACCGCCGGCACGAACGACGTACCACCGGTGAGGAACACGCGATCGATGTCCTTCGCGCCGAGGCCCGACGTCGCGAGCACGCGGTCGACCGAGTCGGCCATGGCCGTGGTCTCCTCCGAGATCCAGCTCTCGAAATCGGCGCGCGTGACCTCGGCCTCGATCTCGAGGGGGTCGTCGCGGAACGTGAACGAGGTCGAATCGCTCTGCGAGAGCGCGACCTTCACCTGCTCGACCGCGCGATAGAGGTGATAGCCGAGGTCGTTCTCCAAGATGTGGAGGAGCGCGCGAATGCGCACGGGCTCCGCGGCTTGGTCGGCGATCTCCTCGATGAGGGCCATGTTCTTCTGCGTCTTCAAGAACGACAGGTGGTGCCACCTTCGGAGGCGCCCGTAGATCCACACGGGCACCGGCAGCTCGCGCCCGAACATGGCTTTGTAGCTCGTGCCCATGCCGAGGATGGGCGCGACCACGTGGTGCAGGATCTTGGCGTCGAGGGCGTCACCGGCGAGACCGACGCCGTCGTTGGCCAGGATTTTCCTGGCTGCCGTGCGACGCGAAGGACCCACCTCGACGATGGAGAAGTCGCTCGTTCCACCGCCGAAGTCGGCCACGAGGACCCGCTCGTCGCGATCGAGCCGACTCTCGTAGTAGTACGCGGCCGCGACCGGCTCGTACTCGAACACCACCTCGGAGAAGCCCGCGGCCGCGAGCGCGGCTGTCAATCGCTCCACCGCGAGTTGTTCGTCTTCCGGGGCGTCGGCGTGCGCGAAACGCACCGGCCTGCCCACCACGATCCGCGAACCGAGTGGACCGAGCTTCTCCTCGGCACGCGCGCGCAGATCCACCAGGATCATGGTCAAGAGCTCGACCACGGTGTGCGTCTTCTGGAAGATGCTCGTCGCCTGAAACCCGCGGTCCGCCAGGTACGACTTGAGCGATTGCACGAGGCGCCCGGTGCCGTCGGCGTCCAGGTATTTGTCGATGGCACGAGGGCCGGCCACGGGCGCGAGACGCCCACGAGCGTCGCGTAGCTCGGGGTGAAAGTAGAGAATGGAGCGGAACGTGCGCGTGAGCCCGCCGGCGTGCTCGAAGCTGGCGAGTGTCACGTCGTCGCCGTCGCCGTCGACCACACCGATGGCACTGTTGGTCGTCCCGAAATCGAGGCCTACGCTGCGCATGGGCGCGCTTATGAGCACCGAAGCAGGTTCGCGGTCGACTCCATTCGACGGGTCGAGCACGACGAAATCGACGAAGGCGCCTTGACCCCACAAAGAGCACATGCAACTCTTTCTGGATGGATCGCGCCGATCTCGTTCGCCGACAGATGGCTGGAGAGTCGTTCAACTGGCTCTTTTTCTGGGGTCACACGCCCAAGGCCGTAGGGCGGGTCGATGCGGCCTGTCTCAGCCAGTGGTATCCGGCTCCCTTCGAGCACGAGGGTGTTCGTTACGCGACGGCCGAGCACTTCATGATGGCCGAGAAGGCTCGCCTCTTCGACGACCGAGAGGCGCTGGAGCGCGTGCTCGTCGCCAAGTCTCCCGCCGAGGCCAAGGCCATCGGCCGTGAGGTGCGCCACTACGTGGATTCGGTGTGGGCACGGCGTCGCTTCGATTCGGTGGTCTCGGGCAACGTGGCCAAGTTCGACTCGAGCGACGAGCTCCGCGAGTTTCTGCTCTCGACCGGCCAGCGCATCCTCGTGGAGGCCGCACCGCGCGACACCGTGTGGGGCATCGGGCTCGGCCGCGACAACCCGAAGGCGCAGGATCCCTCACGCTGGAGAGGGCTCAATCTGCTCGGCTTCGCGTTGATGGAGGCACGGCGCATCCTCGGCGAAAAGCGCGTGTGACCTTCACCCTTTTCGGCTGCCCGGGCGAGTCGAGGTGGGGCTCTTCTCGGCGAGCTCACGCTTCGACTCCATGCCGGGAGGGGCGGGCGTGGCTTGGAGCTTCCCCGAGCGACGCTGATCGGCGAGGCGCCCGGCGTGGCGGATGTCCTTGCCGCGGACCATGAACACCACCATCTCGGCGATGTTGGTGGCGTGATCGGCGATGCGCTCGATGTACTTGGCAATCGATTGCACGCGGGTGGCGCGGTAGATATTCCGCGGGTTTTCCATCATGTACGTGAGCAGGTCACGGAAGATCGAGGCGTAGTAGGCGTCGACCGCGCCGTCCCTCTCGATGACACTCTCGGCCCGCACCACGTCCGAGGCGACGAACGAGTCGAGCGCCTCGCGGAGCATGCTCTGCGCGGCTTCGGCCATGTTCACCACGTCGACGTACGGCTTGAGCGGCGGCTCGTCGTTGAGCTCGAGCACGCGCTCGCAGATGTTCACGCCGAGGTCGCCCATGCGCTCGAGATCGGTCACGAGCTTGAGCGCGATGGTCAAGAAGCGCAGGTCCGAGGCCACCGGCTGACGTCGAGCGAGTACACGTAGACACAGTTCGTCGGTCTCGACCTCCAAGCGGTTGATCTGACGATCGGTGTCCAGGGTGCGCTGCGCGAGCTCGCTGTCGCGCTCGATGAGGGCGCGCATGCTAGCGCCCAGCATCTCCTCCACCTTCGCCCCCATCAGCAGGAGCTGCTCGCGGATCTTGCGGAGCTCTCCGTCGTACTCGCGGTCGGTGTGGGCTCGGCTCATGGCGCCACTCTACACGACTCGGCCCGGCGTCGGCCGTGCGGAGGGTGCCGCCATCGACTCGAAAAAAACGAACGAATCTGTGCGACTTCGTCCGTATGCGGGCTCGGAGGCAGGAGCACGTTCGGAGAATCCCCTCTTCCTTCGATGCCCCGCAGCCATCCCCCGGAATGCAAACTTCCAGGCGCCCGTTCGTCCGACACCGCACGCTCCCCGCATTTTGTCGCTCGCTCGGCGAGGGAAGCCTAAACTCTCGGTTTCGAGGAGACCCATGAATTACAACCCGTACGCAGCCCCCGCACAGCCACCGCCCGGTCAGCCCCAAGGACCCGGATTCGCGCAAGCGAGCGGCGCACCCCAACCCTGGGAGCCGGGTGAGGTCGTCAGCGCGGCCTGGAACAAGTTCGGCCCCAACTGGGCGACGCTCGTCTTCAGCTTCTTTCTCGCCGGTCTCATCGGCGGCATCCCGCGCGCCCTCCCGGCCGTTCTCGTGGCCTCGGGCTCCATGGACATCCACAGCGACGAGTACCAGATCACGAACGGTGTCTGCGCGCTGGTGGGCTTCATCGTCCAGATGCTCTTCCAGCCCGGCCTCATCAAAATTTGGCTCGGCGCCGCGCGCGGAGGCGCTCCCCAGTTCGGAGACCTCTTCTCTTCGATGGGACGCTTCCCGGCCATGCTGGCGACGATGTTCCTGATGATCCTAGGCATCTACCTGGGCATGATTCTGCTCATCGTTCCGGGCGTAATTTTGGCGCTCGGCCTCGGACTCGCTCAATACTTCGTGGTCGACAAGAACATGGGTCCAATCGACGCCATGAAGGCGAGCTGGGCGGCCACCGACGGTCACAAAGCGAAGCTCTTTTTGCTCGGACTCATCTCGGTCGGCATTCTCTTGCTCGGCTGTGTGGCCTGCTACATCGGTATGTTCGTCGCTCTGCCGCTCGTCTCGCTCGCCTACGCGATCGTCTACCTCCGCCTCACCGGCCAAGACCCGGCCTACGGCGGCTTCGGCGGCGGAGGATTCGGCGGCGGCTTCGGTGGAGCCCCGGGTGGTCCTCCTCCGGCGGGTGGCTTCGGTGCGCCTCCCGGTGGCTACGGAGCGCCTCCCGGTGGCTACGGCGGTCCTCCTCCGGGTGGTGGGTTCGGCCCTCCGGGCGGCGGTCCTGGCTACGGCGGTCCTCCGGGCGGCGGCTACGGCGGCGGCTACTGAGAAACCCCGCGCGCGCTCGAGCGACCTCGTCGGTCGCTCGAGGCGCCGCACGACGCGGAATTCCGAAGAACCCACTCGATCACAACCCCACGTTATTCAACGATTGACGCGCCCGCTCATCCCTCGACGAGCGGGCGCAGCGCGTTTTGTCGCGCCCGAGTGGTCGTCCGCAGCGATCCGATGGGCTAAGGTGCAGGCAGTCGGGGGACGGTGTGGAAGAACTCGAGCTCTGGAGCACCAACGTCCGTTTGCATCGCGCGCTCGAGCCGCTCTCGGACGAGTGCGGCACGGGCCTTCGCCAGACGAGCTTCACCTGCGTCGGCGACACGCTGGGGACGCTCCTCGCCCACTACGACGCGAGCACGAGCGCGGCTTCCTTCCGCTCCGTCGGACGCTCGATCGGCAAAAGCTCGTTCTACCTGACCCTCGAGAAGGACGACATTCTCCTGACCGTGAGCTGCGTCGCCGAAGAAGGACGACCCCTCTTGCTCACCTTCATGGCGGACAACGCGGCCCGGAAGCCGAACAGTACGCTTCTCCCGACGGGCGTGATCGACGCCTGGACCTATTGCATCTTGCCACTCGACGGCTCGATCCCCGATGCATACGAGGAGCTCGAGGGCTCGCGCTCGTACCGCTTCACGGTGGCGAAGACCTCTGCCAATGCCGTGGCCATGTACTTCCGAGGTATCGCCACGGCAGCCGCGCTACGCGAGGACGACTGCGTCGAAGACACCGGCGCCATCTCCATATCCTTTCGAGGAGACGGGCGCACCATGGTGCTCTCGGCCTGGACCGACGCGACCGCGCGCCACGAGGGCGCCGTCTACTCGGTGGTCGTCCGTAAGCTCGGCCGGTGACGTGGCGCGTGGCGCAGCTCAGCGTCGAGCGCTTTCCGGAGGCAGGTCGAAGGCGTCGCTGCCGTCCTTGTCCAAGATCCCTTTCACGACAGCAAGGAATACGTTCATACGAAACGGCTTCAAGATCCAACCTTTGGCGCCAAGCTCCTTCGCACGAACGACGCGATCGAAGTTGTCGTCCGTAGTGAGAACGACAACCGAGATCGACGCGTGAGCGGGATGGGTCCTCAACCGTTCCAGAAACTCGAGGCCGCCCAGGCGCGGCATGTTCAAGTCGCAAACGACCAAGTCGACCCCGCCCACCTCATCCAACTTCGCGAGCGCCTCTACCCCGTCCGCAGCCTCCGACACGGAGCATCCTCGCAACACCAGGGTCGCGGAGACCTGCGCTCGCACGAGTGCTGAATCATCGACGACCAAGACCTTCGCACTCATTCGATCTCCCGTTCTCCTGAGACGCCCCGATGCTTCACCCAAGGGCCCCACGCCTTCATGCAGCGGCGAGCACGACTTCCACGCTCGTGTCGGGGGAGAGCACCCTGCCCACACGCGCGATTTGATTGGTCGTCAGGCGCGTACCGACAGGGAGGAGGAGGGCGCCCGTCTCGCTGAGCAAATCTCGAGCGAGGACCATGCCTTCCGCCAAAGTTCCCACCGTGGATGCGGTCGGCTTGACCGTGCTGATACCGATCGAGATGCCTACTCGCACCGGCAATTCATTGCCGACCAGCATGAAGGTCTCGTTCTGAACCGTGGCCTCCGAGCTGGGCGGAGAGCCATTGAAGCTCTTGGGGAGCCCCGTGGTGAGCGTGATACCTTCGTCGAGCGCCGCGAGTTTGAAGGTACCCGCCGCGGTGTTGGCGAGCTCGCGGACGACGTCGTGGATGGCCTCGGGCGGTGGAGTATCCGAGCCAAAGAGGGCGCGGCCGATGTCGCGGACGGAAAGTGCGTCGAGCCCGATGCATAGACGTGCCTCCTGCCCGTTCCCGGCCAATGTGAGGGGGAGAGAGGAACTGACGGTAACCCGATCGAGCGGATTGCTGCAGCTGGACGCCGAGAAGGTCGTGCCCAGAACCGTCTCGAGATCGGGCACCAGAATCCGACGTGCGTCACGGAAGGCGGCCAGGCCGTCCAACCTCGGACCGCTCGACCAATCGACAGACGCCACCGACGACGTTGCTTTCTGGGCCCACCTTTGGATCCGAGTGAGTCCCTCGACCCTGAGCAGGAGCTCTTCCCTGCAGAAAGGGCTTCGGACGTAGTCGTCGGCTCCAGCCCGAATAGAGGAGATGAGGTCGGGCGCGCCGCGGGCCGAAGTCGCCACGACCCACGTATGGCTAGTCTCCGAGGCCCGCAAACGCTTCACGAAGGCGGCGCCCGACGTCCCCCACGCCAGGAGCACGACGTCGGGCCACCGCGAAGCCATCCTCACGTTGGCGCCATGAGCCTCCGCGGCGGACTCGACCTCATGCCCGCCCGACGACAGGAAAGAGAGGGCGAGCTCTCTCTGAGCCCTTACCGGTTCGACGACGAGGACACGCATCACACACCTCCTTGATGGCGCACGCGGCGCTTCGACAACTAGGCGGCCTCGAGCAGCTTCTTCGCAGCAGCCACCAAGAGAGGTCCCTTGAACGGCTTCATGATCCAGCCCTTCGCGCCGAGGGACTTGGCCTTCTGCATGAGCTCGTGCTGCCCCTCCGTAGTCAGCATGACGACGGCGACCTTCCCCTTCGCCGAATGAGACTGGAGCGCCTCCAAAAACTCGAGGCCGCCCATGTTCGGCATGTTCACGTCGCAAACGATCAAGCCCACGTCCGAGTTCGCGGTGAGCTTGTCGAGCGCGTCTCGACCGTCGCATGCCTGAACCACGGCGTAACCTTGACCGGTGAGCGCGGCGCTCACCTGAGTGCGAATCATCATCGAGTCGTCCACAACCAATACCTTAGCCATCGTAGCCTCCTCACATCAGAACATGGTCAATTCACCCTCGGACGAACCGAGGCTAGTGTCATCGGTGACGAAAACCGGCTCCTCCGAGACGGTCGCGTCGAGTCGAACGAGCAGGCTTCCGCCGGCCCACGAGATCGCATACTCAGGAGTAACGTCGCTCGACGAAGATCCGAACCGAATATCTCGACCGACCGCCGTCGTCGGGGTGGACATGGAGAGCACCACGCCCTTTCCGAGCATGGAGTTCTTCACTCGGCCGAGCAGTTGATTGGCAAGCTCGCCGAGCTGATCTCGGAGAAGGTCGTCGCTCTGCTCGGCGAGCTCCCGGAGCTCGACCGGAACGAGCGACACCACTGCCGAGCGCGGGGCGTGAAGCACCAACGCGCCTTGCATCGCCTGTCCCGTGTATCCGAGGATGGCGACCACGCACGGTCGGCCCTCGAGCTCACTTGCGAGCCCCCAGTGAACTTCGCCGAGGGCGAACTCCTCACTCCCGAACAGATCCATCGCGCCCTCTCGGAGCGAGTCTTCCGCGTACCGTCTGAGATCGATTGATGCACTCATGAAACCTCCCACGAAATTTAGGCGGCCGACACCAATCGGCGTTCACTTCCGCACTTGGCCCGCACGTCGACCGGAAGCACACAACGAATCTTCGTGCCGACCATCGGCGTGGACTCGACCTCGAGTCGCCCACCCCTCGACTGAACGGCCTCAAGCAGCGCTCCCATGCCCACCCCTCGTCCCGACAGGTCGCTCACGGATTGCGCTGTCGATACGCCTTGCGCGAAGAGGGCAGCGACCAGATCTTCGCGCGTCTCGGCGGGCAGGCCCTTTTCGACCGCCCGGCGAGCGAGTCTCTCCCAGTCGATCCCCGCTCCGTCGTCGATGAGATCCACCGTGACGTCTTCACCGTCGTACTCCGTGGTGATCCGTACCAGCGCGGTTTCTGACTTTCCGCCGGCGACTCGTAGGTCCGGCGTCTCGACACCATGGTCGAGGGAGTTGCGGACCGCGTGCTGGAGGGCGCTCCAGAAGCCGCTCCACTCCGGCCCCACGCGCACTCCGTTGCTCTCGACCCGGACCTCGACCTTCTTTTCGAGCCGCACGGCGATCGAGCGCGCATACTCGGCTAGGGCGTCGAGGCGCGCCTGCGTCG
Organism: Polyangiaceae bacterium; assembly: GCA_965225775.1. Classification (GTDB taxonomy): domain Bacteria; phylum Myxococcota_A; class Polyangia; order Polyangiales; family Polyangiaceae; genus JAAFHV01. Next base: position 5,909,656 of record OZ245328.1, read on the forward strand.
CCTCGAGTCGAAGGTCTCTCACCATCCTGCAAAGGCGTTCGGATTCGACCTGGTCGCAGACCGCCAGCTCGAGGTCCTCGAGCTTGTTCGGCTCGATCTCGATGACTCGTTTGTCGGTCCCGGCCAGTCGCTTGACGTCTACGGCGATCTCGGACCAGCGACGGACCAACGCTTCGTAGAGTGAGGACGCTTCGACTTCGGACTCGTTCTCCAGACTGTCTTCGACGACGTGACAGGCCTTGGCGAGGCTTCCCAGCCCTAGACTTCCGGCGTTGCCCTTCAGGGTGTGCACCGCCCGCTTGAAACCGACCTGATCGTTCTTCTCCTTCGCCTCCGTAGCCTGCGCGACGAGCGAGGCCATTTCCTCGAAGAAGTCCAGAAAGGCCATTCGGTCGGTCAATACCTGCTTGAGCAAGCTCATCGTCTCGCGGTGCCCGCGTTCGGCGCGCTCCGTCGCTACGGCTGCCGTGACGTCTCCGAGCGTGACGAGGAATTGAATCGGCTGGCCTGGCTTTTCGATGGGCTTGTAGGCGACGTCGAGCACGCGCTCTTCGGTCTCGATGCGCTTCGGCATTTGATCGAGGGCGAGCTCCACAGGCAAGAAGCCATCGTCCATCTGGCCCCAATCTGCGCGCGAGCGCTCGCCGAACGACGGGCTCAGTCGACCGAACGCGTCGAACACCGACTCGTGCTCCTTCTCGGGCTTTCCGAGCCAAGCGACCATGGGCGCCGAAGGGTCGCTGCAGATGTTCGCGGAAGAATCTACGAGTGCGAACCCCTCGTTGACGTTGTCGAGCACGGCGCGCATCGCGGCCTCACTCCGTTCGAGCGCGGTCGTGCGGGCGCGAACGATGACCTCGAGCTGAATGACGTTGTCGAAGAAGCTGCGCGCCATGTAGCAGGCGCCGACGGACTCGAGCACCACGAAGGCCGCGTGCACCGCCACCACCCAGAGCGGAGCGTCGTAGTTGAACACCGACTTCGGCAACAGGAGCCAGAGCAGCGCATGGTGCGCAGCCGCCGTCGTGGCTGCCGCGACGATGACCTTCGGATTGCCGAAGAGCGCGAGAAGCGCAATGAGGGCGAAGAAGTAGAAGTGCATCTCGATCTGCACCGGACCTTGACCGAAGTGCACGAGGAGCGCGCCCATCGCCATCGCAGTGACGCCGTAAATCACCGACACGTTCCGCGGATTCTGGAGCTTCAAGTAGGCGAGCGTCGGCCCGAAGAGCACCGCGCAAACCAAAGCCACCGCTACGAGAGGCTTGGTATCGTTGAACCAGGCGACCGCTGTGAAGAGCGGTAGGTGGAGCCAAAAGAAGGCCAGCGCGACCCGATTGGTCTTCGCGAGATACGCAGCCTCGAACGGAGTCACCTCCGAAGGGAGCGAGACGTGGTCTCTGAGAACGTTCTTCATCGATCACTCCAGGGAATCCGCAACGGGTTTCGTTCACGGCGTAGTTTGGAAGTAACGGCGCAGCCGAACACGGGCAAAGGCGCTGGCGCTCGACCGGCTTCGCTTTCTTGGATGATTCGCTTGTCCTCGAGGACGAAGCCCTGCTTGTTGGTCGTATACCCACCCTCGTAGACGAGACGGCCGTCGCGACTCGCGACCAACAAGACCGGCGCGCCCTGAATCGCGAAGCGACTCTCGAGCTCGGAGGCTGGCACCGTGGTGACCGAGAAGCCCGCTCCCAGCAACCGTGTGCGAATCGCCTCGTCGTCGTCGACCAAGACCACCCGTTCGACCACTCCGGCGAGCGGGTGTCGAGACACCAGCCCGTCGACGACTCGGCGCGAGCACCGGCACTTCGAGTCGAGGACGTGGAACGCCACGAGACTCGCCGGTGCGCCACCTGGCTCGAGCGAAGCGAGCCCGGCCGGAACCCTAGCGGCCTCCGAGCGCGGCAGGGGCAGAAGATGTCCGACCATCGAGGAGGCGCACATGAGCGCCGCCGCCAGCGCCCACGCGCCGAGCAAGACCACCATGCTCGGCGTCTCGGTCGATCGAACTTTTCGGGAGCCGTCCACCAAGACTTGAACGACAATCCTGCACGCGCATTAATCCCTCGAACGGGGCCGAATTCACGCGCAAAATCAGCGCGAGGTCGAAGCCACGAAGCGGCCCGTTTTCGTGAGTGTCGGGTGAACACGCCGACTGTCAGCCCGATACCCATTAAGTCGTCGGCCGCGCGGCCGTTCGTGAGGAGGCGGTACCCGCGCGGGGGGGATGATGGAGCTTCGAGCGTGCGTCGAACGATGGATCGCGAGCACCGGGAGGACCTGTCCTGAGGTCGACGAAGCACTCGCTTGGATGGATCGGTTCGGGACCGACTACGAGCGCGCGTGGCTGGACTGTCCTCGCGGCGACTACATGCTGCTCATGTGCGGCGCCCTCGAGGGCGACGTCGGGCGCGCGTTCGACCTCGCCCGCGGCTTTGCTTTGGAAGCCGCGTCCGGTCTCGCCAGCGTCGTGGAGTGGCCTCGAATCACCATTCAGCGCACACGCGAATGGCGAGAACGCGTCATCGCGCTGACCGAGGACGACTCGCAGGTAACCACCGCCATCTTCGACGTTACGGAAGCGACGGTCGAGCGGCTACGCACGCGCGCGGCACTTCCCCTGCCCGAAGAAGCCTGGCTCGACGAGACGGTACGGGAAGCGTTGGGCCCGCGACCGTACGACCTCGCGGTCGGTGTCGCGCGGGCGTGCGAGGCCGTCTCCTCCATGCACGTGACTCACCCGGGGCTCGTGGACATGCGCGCGCGCTACGAAGAGCTCTGCCAGGCGCTCGCCCTCGCGCACGCGACGAGCGCCGCTACGGCGTGCCTGGTAGGGGCCCACGCCTCGAAGGCGACCAGCAGCTCCATCCGCTCGGCCGCGGCTCGGTCGGCGCGCACGCGAACGTCGACCAAATCTGTCGTTCGGTTCAGCCGGAACGTGATGTTCGTGGAGGCGCACGCCGCGCTCCTGCATGCGGCCAGTTCGGGCGCGCGAACCGAGGCGGGCAGCGCCGAGACGTGGGAGCAAGCGACCTTCGCTTTCGCGAGCGGACTCGTGGCCTCGGCCCTCATCGCGAGGGGGGAGCCCATCTCGCACAACGGCGCGAACGAGGAGCGACGCCGGGTGCTCGAGCACGCGTACAGCGCGGCACGGTCCCGCCGATTGGCCGACGCGGCGGAGGCCCTTCGACTCGAAATACCCTTCGGTTCGCTTCGGCTCCCGCCGCAACGCGGACCGGGGCGGCCCGATTCGAGACGCGAGCTTCGCGAGACCGTCGCCCTCGCCTACGAGCTCGCGCGCAGGAATGGTCCGAGCGAGCTCGCCTCGAAGCTGGCGGTCGCGTGGGACGTCGTGGACGCCCCACGGCCACCCAGCGCGGGCGTCCTGCTGCCCCTGCTAACCAACATCCGCGCAGCGCTCTTGCCGTCGTGCACGAACGAGCTTCGCGACGCCCTCGACAGGAGCGCGACCCTCTTGGCCGAAGACATGGTCGCTCGCGCAGGACAGCGGCGGACGGCAGAACACAACTGACCGTCCACGCATGCCCCCTCTCCGCTCCTCACGCCAAAGTGATCGCCTTCCAGCAAACCACCGCCCCGTCCGCTTGCTGCGCGAAAGACATCATGGCTTCGCCCGTAGAGAGGCTTCCGAAGACGTTGTCCTTCGCGTTCGTCGTATCCTTGTCGCCCCGGGACGAATAGGACCCGTGCTTGGTGTACACGGCGGTAGTGAGCGTTTCATCGAACGCGAGCTGGGAGGTGACGCTCGTGTGACCGTTCGCCGTGACGACGAAGTGCACGTGGGTCGTGCGACTCGCGTACCAACCCGGAAAGACCCCATCGATCGTGACGCGGCCGTTGGCATCACTCGTTTGAAATCCGCGCAGCCAATTGGAGGCCACGGCCTCGGCGTTGTTGCCGGTGCAGAACCCCACGTTGAGGTCGGCGAGGGAGCCGCTGTACCCGTTCCCGTTGTCGATCGCCTCGGCGGCCTTCGAGTAGGTACCCGCAGGCGAGGCGTACCAGATCTCGACGATGGCGCCCGCGATCGGGGTGCACGAGGCATCGACGACCATGAGCTCGAACCTGGTCGGCAGTCCGACCAGGCCATCGGACACGTCTTTCCGATTGTACGTGTTCGAGTGGCACGGTCCCTTGGTGGCGTTCTTGTAGGCCGTGCAGGTGCTCCCGATTCCGGAGGCGAACGGGTTCCCGTAGTCTTTTCCCGTCAGAAACGCCCCGGACCCGACCGCGAGACCACTCGCGTTGACCGCGGTGTCCCCCTGGAGCGCCGCATCACTCGACGTCGCGCCGTCGCCCGAGGTCGACCCATCGCCCGAGGTCGAGCCGCCGTCCGTGTCGGTCGTTCCGCCGTCGGACGCACCTGTGTTCGTGGCGCAGTGCAGGAGGGCGAGGGCTCCAAAGCCACCGAGACCCTGAAGAAATAGACGGCGTGACGGCTGTGACATCCCAAGCTCTCCTTTCGGACGCCTTCCTCGGCGACCGTTTGCACTAGGTACGTGGGGGCCAGGGCGAAAAGCGATCACTCGGCCTCAAGAAATTCTCTCCACCCGCGTCGAGCTCGGTCCCTGAAGTCCGGATTTCGAGAGGGTGGCATGCCCCCATCGGCGCTTTCCACAAGGTCGATTAAAGTTCACCGGTCGCCGGCCGTTCTGTCTCGCATGGTCTGGCCCACTCTTGCGATTCGTTGCCTACCTCGGTGCGTACGGCGCGCTACGGCGACTGCCTCGCGAGGTCGGCCTTTCCATCCGGAGTCCGTGCCCGCAAGCGGGCACGAGCGGCCCGGCAAGTTCGATCTCACGGACGGGGTGGGGGCGCGGCGAGCTGGGGACCCCGTCCGTGAGATCGTCATGGTCGAGAGAGCGAGCTTCGTCGAATGCTGACCGAGGCCTCGATGGACGTCTTCACCGAAATGGTGAACATCGGAGCCGGCCGCGCCGTCGCAGCGCTTGCCACGCTGATCTCGGCATCCGTAGGACGTCAGCTCCCGCAAGTTTGGTCTCCGTGCGGTTGCGGAGGCTCTGCCTCCGAGACCGCAGCCACCTCCGTGAGTCTGGCGTTTTCGGGTCCGCTTCACGGCCGCGGCTCGCTGGAGCTCTCGAGCGAGTCAGCGAGGAGGTTGACCTCCGCATTAACCGGGGCATGCCCAGATCCGCTTCGCCAGCTCGACGAAGAGCAGGAAGCGGTCCTGACCGAGATCGGCAACATCGTCGTAAACAACATCATCGGATCCATCGGCAACCTGATCGCGCTCGATCTCGCCTATAGTCCCCCGGAGCTCACGAACGCTACCCACGACCGGGATCCCGGTTCGGTGTGCGCGCGAGCCGGCTTCCGCGTCGATTGGCTCGGCGTCGAAGGCTACCTAGTCGTGGTCGTCGACACGAACGCTGCCGTCGTCGAGCGACTCTTGGCGGAGGTCAGAGGTACGGAGCCGACGCCTGGGCCCACGTAAACGGCCTGGCGCAATGGCGTGGGAGCACTCAACCCATGCTGCGTGCTGCGCGTCGGACGACTTTTCACGTCCGGAGTCATGCCACCATCTCGCCCCGGTAGAGGCGCGCGGCCGTTCGACGAAGGACCGAACCTTTGAGTCGAGGGACGATCAATTCTAACCGGCAGGCCGTTAAGGTCTCGTCGGGCTCGGTCGTAGCCGTTCCTATGAAGGTACTCGTCATCGACGACTCGGCGTGGCAGCGGGCGATGCTCAAGCGCATCTTGAACGAAGCGGGACATTCGGTCATCGACGCGCCCAACGGTCGCGCGGGACTCGAACGCTTGGCCGAGCTGCCCGAGGCGGTCGTGTGCGACCTGCTGATGCCGGTGCTCGACGGCTTCGACTTTCTCAGCCGGCTCCGCGAGACGGGGAGCAAGATACCCGTAGTCATCGCGTCGGCCGACATACAGTCCAGTACACGCGCGCGCTGCGACGAGCTAGGCGCGAACGACTTCCTCGCGAAACCGTACACTCCAGAGCAGCTCATCTCGGCGCTCACGACCGCGATATCCTCGGCGGCCCGCTAGTAGCACTGATCCGAAAGTCCCCGGAAACCGGGAACGCAGTGGTGGCAACACGACATACCACTCGGACGGAACCTCGGCTTACCATTCGCCGCACCGAGAGAATTGCCGGAGCGTTTCGGCAATTCCGGTTGCGCCGGGGCCGCGGCGGTGGGATTGAAGAGGATGCAGGCAATGCTGCTCAACCCAACGGACACCCTCATCCTAGACGCAATCGAGCGGCGGAGGGTACTGCAGTTCCACTATCGGGGAGCGCTTCGCCTGGCAGAACCGCATGCGGCGGGCAGAGTCGCGGGAAGAAGCGTACTGCTGGCGTACCAGGTGGGCGGAATGAGCCGCGGAGCAGCGGTGCCTGGGTGGCGCCTCTTCGAACGGGAGGAGATGGTCTCGATTCAGCTCACCGAATACCCCTTTCGGCTCGAGGCCGAGCGACCACGGGTCGCCATGCCGGCTTGGGAGAGCGTCACCTCGGCGGTCCGGAGCCCGCAGCGTACGTAGGCGGATCTGCAGCCCAGAGCCGACGCGCTCCCCCCGCATTTCGGGAGTGCGTCCCGACGACACATCTCCCGTTTCGAGGAGCGCGTCCGTCGGTTCTTTGTGTGTCTTCCGGCACGCGCCTCCAACGCGGCTCGGCGCGAGATTCGCCCGCCGGCCTCCGTTTCGTCTAACGTATCGGGCTCCACGATGAAGGTCGTTTTGGTTTCCGTGGGAGACTGTCCGTACGCGGACGGCGCTCGAATGCGAATTCGTGAGGCGCTGGACGCGCTCGGAGTGAAGGCCAAGTGGACCGAAGCGGCGCTCGATGAGGCCGCCTGTTTGGGACTCCCGGAGTGCCCTTCCCCCACAATCTTCGTCGATGGTGTGGCCGTCGGCGGACTGAGCCCCCCGAGGCGCGTGTGTACCGAGGAGTGCGGGTTCGCCGCGTCACGCCGTTCGGTACCTTGGTACAGGTCCTCGAACGCGCCCTGAAGAACACGGGGCGCTGAGGAACAAACCGAACCGATGGATAGACGCCGCCGCGCTACCCTCAAAACTCCGACTTCTGACACCAACCGCCTATTGGTGCGAGCCCCAATCCTCCGGAAGCTCCCATCCCGCGTGCAACCTCGAGCCTCAGCTCTTCCATCGGGGTTCGTCGGGCGTGGCTCGCCTCGACTCTCGAACCAGCCGTTCGGCCAGTAGCTCGACGATGCGGTCGAGCGCGAGCACCAGCTCGGGAGATGCCGCGGCGTCGGCTCGGGCGCGAACGCTCGCGACGATCGGCAGCAGGCTCCGCGAGCTCGCGGGCGACGCTTCTACGAAGCCGAGGACCTCGTCGAGCTGCCTCGCGATCGCCTCGGTCGACGTACGCCTCGCCAGATGCACCGCGACCGCGACCGTTTCTCGCAGCTCGTTTTCGTGCGAAGTCGGAGTTGGCTCGGGCGGGCGACTTGCTCGCTTCAGTGACGCAAATGCCACCCGCGCTCGTACCGTGTCCGCCAACTGTTCCAATCGCCTCCTCCTCGCGGCGAGGAAGGTCGCGTGGAGCGCGTCGTGGTGTGGGCCGGAGTCGGGCTCCGGAGGCGACGAACGCGCCAGGCCGGAAGCGACGTCGGTCACGAACGCGGTCGCGTAGGCGAAGCTCGCCTCGTCGATGGCGACTGGACCGGAAGCCTCGAACAAGGAACAGGCCTCCACGGCATGAACGGCGGCCTGATACGCCTCGACGAACAGGAGGGTGCGCTCGAACCGAGCGCGCGCTCGCACGACGGAAGCGCGGAGGGACCTTCCGCCCGGAGGCGCTGAAGCGCCGGTCGCCTCGTCTGCGGGGCGCGCGCTGCTCGCGCCGGTCAGGCAAGCGTGCGCGGCGCTGGTTGCTCTCGCGAGAGCGACCGATTCGCACCGAGTCACGTACCGCTCGATTCGCTCGACGAACGCCGGCTCGACGCGTAGTGCGCGCATCACCGCAGCGCACGCCCGCACGAGGCCTTCGGCCGTCGTGGTCGACCCGTGGCTCTGCCTCAAAAGGGCCCGAACCTCTGCCCGGAGCGTCGGCGACGGAGTCGGGGGAGCACGTCGTTCTCGCGCCGTCCGCACCACGGTCATCGAAAGCTCGAGCAATTGGTCGGCGGCGTGCGTGTCTTCCGGGTCGATCACGGGCGCTTGCGCTTGCCAGCCCGCCGCGCGTTCGACCGCCGTGCGTGGCCACGGCACCACCCACGGCACCCGCTCCGCCGCGTCTCGCGCAAGCGAGCACGCCACCTCGAAGATCGGGCCGGCGTCGCCGCCGAGCGCCGCACACATGAGGATCAGGTGGTCGCCCCGACGACACTCTCGCCACGCGCGTTCGTAGTCGGTGCCGTAGGCGGCGAACCATTCGAGGGCCTCTCGGCGACCCGAAACGTCGCGCCCGGCGCTCGATAGCCAACGCTCGACGAGGGCCTTCAGCTCCACCGGACTTCCAGGCACCTCGCGGACGTCGTCACCATCTTTCTTATCGGCTGACTATACCGCAGACTCGAGCGATCTCAGCGGGGACTGGAGGCGCGCCGATCTTGTCGTGTGGGATCGTCGGGTCGGCGAGGCACGAGGTCGTAGGAGCCAACACCCATGTGGCCGTACGCCAGCAGCGGCGCATGCTCGAGCCTTGGATGCGTCCGGAGTGCGGAGGCCTTCCAGGCCGGCGCCGAGCGCTTCCTTAGCCTTGGACATCAAGGCATCGTAGCAGCGCCGCGCTTCCAGGTGGCGACCCCGCCTTCGCCGAACGGTCCGCGAGGAGCCTCGATGCTCGTCACCCTCTCATCACTGCGTCGACCGTTACCCGAGCTCCCCCCAGCTCGACCCCGCACCAGCCCACCCCGGTCGACGAGCTCGACTCGACGTGGCCGTGGCACGTCAGATGCACCTCATCAGGAGATACTGCCGGGTGCTCGACTCGAAAGAGCTCGCGCCCTCCGAGCGCTTTGATTCCCTTTGCAGGGCATCCTCGAGACTTACGGTTGCGAGGCCGCTACGGCCCCTTTGCGGAGAGTCTTCGGCCACGGGCGCCATGACGGCACCGCCGGTATCGGAGAATGGGCCTCGAGCGGACGACATGCCGCTGCTGGAAATATCCCTCACCTGCGGGGAGCACGCTACACACTCGGGAGTTTTCGGGTCGCGTAGCGGATACAATCGACAGGCACTGAAAGGACGGATCCCGATGAACGGACCTCGAGTGCTCGTGGTGGACGACGACTCCATGTTGCTCGGCCTGCTGGTGCGTCAACTCGGCGCTTCGTTCGAGGTCGTCTCCGAAGTCGACTCGGAGCTGGCACTCGCACGTATCCTCGCAGCCGAGCCCTTCGATGCCGTGATCTCCGATCGCAGAATGCCACCGCCCGACGGACCGACCTTGCTTCGCGAGGTCCGCGCGAGGTACCCGCGGGCGGGACGTATCCTCATTTCGGGAGACACCAGTCCTCCCGAAGTACGGGCCGATCCCGACCTCGTGCACGCCTGCCTCCTCAAGCCCATCACCGCCGATGCGCTCATCGAGGCGGTACACGCGGCCATTCTGCGAGCAGTCCGTGCACAGGCACCGACGACCGACCTTCACGCCCGGTGAGTCGTGGCCTGGCCGTATTCGAGGTCTTCGACGCGCCTTCGCTCGGCGTGCGAAGCGCTCAGAGCGGACGCAACGCTGCCGACGCTCTCGAGTCCGCCAGCATCACCCCCGACAGCTCTCTTCCTCCGCCTCGAGTGCCGTCAGCAACAGCGACGCGACGGCACGAACACTAGGAACGGCGACCGCGCTTCGGGCGCAGACGATATGCAGGACCGCGCTGGCGTGATGGCCGAGATCGACGTCGAGCGCGACGACCGGTGAGGGAAACGAGAAGCGGTGACCTCGCAGCATGGCACCGACTCCCGCTTCACAGGCACGCCACTGCACGAGATAGTTGTCGGAGGTGAACACCGGCTGAAGGTTGGGGACGAGCGCCGCGAGCTCCGGATTGGGGGAAACGTCTTCGAACGGATGACCCCAAGCTATCCAGTCGAGATCCTCCAGGAGCGGCCTTTCGCCGAGGCGGGCCGCGTACGAGCGTGCCACGACGACCGCGCTCGGAAGCGTGACGCTCCCGAACGACATGAGCTCCCTCGACGAAGGCGCGCCGTAGCGCAGCGCCAGGTCCGCTTCGCCGCGGGACAGGTCGAGCACACGCGGGGTCGAGGTGACCTCGAGGCGGACCTCGGGGAGCGCTTCGCGGAGGGTTGTCGCGAAGGGTGCGATGAAGTCGAAGGCAACGCTCGGGGGAGCGGTGATTCGCACGAGCCCGCGAGGAACGCCGGTCTCTCCCTGAGCCGCCGCACGAGCGACCTCACCCGCCCATTCGGCCATTCTTCGCGCCGGCTCGAGGAGCCGTTCGCCCGCGCTCGTAAGGACCGCCCCCTCGACCTTGCGGTGAAAGAGCGGGTAGCCGAGCCGTAGCTCGAGATCGGCGAGGCGTCGGCTCATCGTCGGCTGGCCGACCCTGAGGCTCTTGGCCGCTCTCGACAGGCTGCCCTCCTCGGCGATCGCCAAGAAGATTTGCACGTCGTCCCACGCAAGGTCCATGACGTTCATTTTCGCATGGGCGCCGAATGGCCCCCGACCCGGACGGTAGGTTCGCGGGCATCCTAGACGTTTTTGGAGACGGGTCCTTCTGGGCGCTCTGGACGCCAGGGCACACGCCCGGGTCGACCTCTTACCTTGCGCGCACCGCACGCGGTCCCGTGCTCTTCACGGGTGACGTCTGCCACACACGCTTCGGTTGGGAGAACGACGTGGAGCCGGGCAGCTACCTCGACGATCGTGGCCAGGCCATCGAGAGCCTCGCGCGCCTCCGACGCCTTTGGCGCGAGCACCCCGCGATGGACGTCCGACTCGGGCACCAATTCCTCTCCGATGCGCAGCGCCGGTTCCAGGCCGTGAACGACTCGGGGAAATCGCCTACACGGGAGCACCGACCCAATACGGCCCAGCGCTCGAAACACGGAGTTGCTAGTGCCGGAAGCACCCAAATGCCCTGAACCGGTTCTTGTCGTGCTGCGCGAAAGTCGCTGTATTCGCGATAAGGTATGACCTCGAAGCCCGGCACGCCGCAAGACGAAATTTCCCTAGTGCGCAGCGTGTTCGAGGAGCTCGCCGACGAACAAAGAACCATCGCCGATGCCGACCTTCTGTCGATCTTGGACGCCATCGGTCAGCCTCAAGAGCTCCGCGACGCGCGCGACGTGCTCGGCTACGTGAAGCGCGTCGAGCTCGAGGTAGCCCCCGAAGGTCGCATCTCCTGGAACGAGCTCGAGAAGTGGCTCACCAGCGCCCGCCCGACGAAAGAAACGACGTGAGTCTCGAGCCCGTTCCGACCGTGATCGCTCGCGGGTGAGACGGCAGCCAAAGGCATCAGAAGAGCTGAGCTTCGGTCACGATCGACGCGGCATTGGCCGACGCGGCCGCGCGTGCGCAACGCGACCGAGGCGGTGGGCGTCGACTTTCGGGGTGTCGAGGACACAACGTTCAGCTCTTCGCTAAATTTGGCCGAGCCGCTTCCGAACATGAGTTTCGGGGGCTTCTTCGAGCCCGCCGGCAAGACCCCTTCGCCGGCCGGACGTGCTTCAGCCCAAGCCTTCGGTTGCGACGGTCACGGACCGTCCGTGCTGCGGCGAGGCGGAAGAGCAGGTAGTCGGCCCGAGATGTGCCGACTGGCCAAAAGGAACGAAGCCAGCCGCATACAGCACCGCCTACCCCTCGCGATTCGCCATTCGGCGGATGCCACGTCCCAGTCCTCGTGGTACTCGGCCCCCGTGAAGCCCACGATTTCGGCCCCGGTTGCGCTTCTGGTGTTGGTGGCATGCGCGAGCGTGCTCACAGGCTGCTCGTCGACGCGCGATTGCGCTTCGGAAGACGACCCTTCTGCTTGCCTCCAGGAAAAGTACTTCTCCGAGCCGGACGAGGCGACCTCAGCGCCCCGATGCAGCGGAGCGGGCGCGCCATTCTCTCCGCCTCGCTCTCAAGCGTTGACGCTCTTCCGCGCTGGCGGGGTCGACGACGATGACGTGGCCTACGAGACGCGAGCGGCCTACGCCTACTTTCGCGACTACGCGCTCGGTTTCACGACGATTGCGGACGCAACGCCAATCGAGATGGAGTACGCACTCGCCGGCACTCGACAAGAGCTCGAGGACGCTGGTCGAATCGTCCCATCGGAGGGGAGCCGGGCCGGAGAGCTCGCGGCGCTCCGAGTCGCCAACTTGATGTTCGCGCCGACGCGCGGATTCATCCGGTCCCATTCGTCTCCCGGTCGCGTACATGTCGTCGTGCTGCGTACCGTCGCCTCTCCCGGCGTTCGGGAGCTGGTCGGCGATCAGACGGGCGGGATCGTGGCGGGAATCGGTCTATCGCCCGCACTTTTCGCCAATCTGGACTCCGATTCGGCCCTCTCGCTCCAAAAAGAGCTTGCGCTCGGAGACTCGTTCACGCCGACGCTGTTCCTCGGGCACGAAGACATCGTTCGCAGTTCGGCAGGGCGCCTCGCCGTAGCGCACGAGCTCGGACACGCACTCGGTCTGCCGCACTCGACGAAGTCGGGGAACCTGATGTCGAGGCTCCTGACCGAGCAGACGTGCGTGCCGGTGCTCGAGAACGAACAGCTCGAGCGAATCGCCTCGACCCAGCAGCTCACCACGACCACCATCGCCGAGCGCCTGCACGAGCTCTCCCGTCGCATTGTCGCCACCGTGAATCGTCTCGACTAGCCGGGTCGTGCAAGAGCGAACGCCTCGCTCTCCGACGACGGCTCAACGGAAACCTCGCGGGACCCGTTCGCTTTGTCGCCACAATTGCGGCCGGCGGCTCTTGACGCTTGGCCACGCGCGAGCGTGCGTCACTCCAACTCGGACTCGTGCCAGATCTCACGAGAGTCGTCGCGAACTTTGCTCCACATCCGGAGCGGGCTGGCGAAACGATCGTCCCGACGGAACGTGTCAACGCGTTTGAGACAGCGGCTTAATGCATTCTATGAAGCAATGGTTGTGAGGTCTGGGGCGTCCGGCTCCGCGCGATGCGGTGCGTGGTCGACGAGTTGCGTGGTCGAGTCGCGCGATTCCGCCCCTCCGGCCGAGGAGCGTGGCGAGTGTCCCGCGGGTTGAGGCTCCGCGGGTCGACCGGTAGCGGCACGCTCCTCGGCCTCCGTGGCGGTCTTCGAGGAGACCGGATTGATTTCGACCTTCGCGGGCGGACGTCGGGCGAGCGGCGGCCCATTCGGAAAGCGTTCGGGGTGCGCGGCGTAGGCGGAATCGAGCGCACGCTGCCGAATGGCAGCAACGTCCTCGACGCGACCATAGAAGACGTCTTCCGGCGTGAAGAGGGCGAGCCCGGCGTGATGGTGCTCGTCGTTGTGCCAGCCGAAGAACTCCTGGAGCCAGCCACGAGCGTGCTCGACGCCGCCGAATCGACCGGGGTAGTCGGGTTCGGCCGACCTAAACTAAATCAGCGGGTATGAGCTCATCCCGAAGCAGCCCGCTCCCAGGTGAAGGCGGAGCGTCGGGACGCGGTACGCTTGGCCCGATTTCACCGCTCCGGGGATCTGACGGCCTACGCCCCGGACGCGCAGACCGAAGCGAGCGCGTGCCATCTCGCTGGCGGAGAGCTCCAGGGTCTATCGACTTGACCACGACGTCGACAGCTCGACCGGGGCGACTCCAGTCGTCTACGTTGCCCAGGTCGCCGCCGAACGGGATACCGACGATCTGCATCGCCGCGTGATCAGCGTCCTTCCTGCAGAAGTAGTTGTCGCTCATCAGCTGGTGGCAAGCGAACGGATCGATTGGGTGATACCGAACCCTGGCATTACGGGAGGCGGAGACGGGCACAGCTGGGGCGTGTGGCTCTCGACCATCTATGTCGACGATACCCAGGCGCGTGTCGTGGCGCTCGATGGTCCGTCTCTGGAGGTCGCGACGAGCCAGTTTCCCCTTCGCATCCTTTCGTGGGACGACTCGCGCGTCGTCGTCGACGGGAGTGACATCCCACCGGGACATCGTTGGGTCGCGATATTCGACGAGTCGGGGCAGGTCGTTCGCGAGCAAGCGCTCTGACGAGCGCGAGGCCTCGTGTCGTGCGTGGGAGGGGCGAGCCCGCGCTTGGCGTTTGACCCGTCCGGACGCTTGCCTCAAGACTATCGACATCCGCGGAGAACTGGGGCGCCGGCGGATTCAATCTCCATGCCCCGCAATTGGTGAGGACTATGGCGTCGAAGAAGAATGTTCCCGAACCGTCCGAGACCGAGCTCGAAGACGTCGTGCTCAGTTCCGACGTGAGCGATCGCGCGCTCGAGGAGACTCCCGAGCTGGTGGTCAAGTTCATCGTCGCCGCGCGGCGACACAAGCACATCTATCGGCTGCTGTTCGCGCGTGGCTACAACGCCGGGGTGGTGCAAGAGGCGTGGGGCTACCTGGACGCGCTGGGCGGGGTGACGGCTATCGCCGCCGGTAGCTCCGATGACGGGCCGAGCGCGGACGAGAAGTCCGTTGCCAAGGCGATGTCCGACCTCGACGATTGGGACGAACCCAACTTCGATGTCATCGACGCGGCGTTGCGTCGTCGCTTCCCCGAGCAACACCGGTTCCTCTTCGCGGGGAACCTCAAGGCGAGCAAGGGGCCTATCGCGGTAGCGGGGGTTCGCACCATGATCCGCCGAATCGACGCGCTCGAATCCTCTCCCGAGCGCAAGGCGACGCGGGCTCAAGACAAGGCGGCGCTCGAGCTGCTCGCCAAGCGCGGAATCGACAAGACCGAGCGTCAGAAGGTGGCCGCTTGGCTCGCCATCGTCGGCGATCAGGATGATACGGTGCTCGAAGGCGCGGATGAGGCCCACCGAGCGGAGCTGCAGACCGAGGTAGAGCGTCGGAACACGCTCGTGCGGTTGCGCGAGTGGCACGAAGAGTGGGCGCGCGTGGCGCGCACCGCGGTCAAGCGCAAGCGCGACCGGATGTACCTCGGCCTGGCGCGGCAGAAGAAGGCCAAGGTCGAGGTCGAGGAGCCCGACGGCGAGGAGCCCGTCGAGCAGACCTGAGACTGGAGTGGGACGTCGAGGGCGAGGGCACCGCGCGATGCTCTCGCCCTTTCCTCTTTTGTCCCGTCACCTGGGCTGCCTTACGCAGACCGGCCCGTCGAGCGGCCGCGTGCCCGTCGCCTTCGTTCCATCCCAATGCCCTGGCCCGGGGTCGGCCTCGCTGCTCGCATCGTGAGCGTGATCACAGCAACGGGCGGCGGGACAGTGGCGGGCTCGGCGAGGCGGTGAGTATGACAACTTACCGGTTCTTCCTCCGCGCCTTCTTGGTCGCCTTCCGCTCGGCGCGCTTGTCTGCGGCGGTCTTCTGCTTGGTCTCCGACTGTCGAGCTCCTTGGAAGTACCGCCCCTCGAACCTGCGCAGGGCCTCGGGAGAGTGTGTGTCGACCCCGGCCGCGCGCGCGGCCAAGAGGAGCCGCTTCGACGCGCTGAAGCGCTTTTCGTCCGCGAGGGCGGCTTCGAGACGCGGAATGACCGCGTCGGTGAGCTCGAGCACGAGATGCGAGCCGACCCCAGCCGTTCGCGCGAGGAAGGTCACGAAGGCGCGCAAGACGACGACGAGCGGCCTCGCCTCCTCTTTCGAGACGTCGACCGTGGCCGGAAGAGCCTCGAAGAGCAGCCGTCGCAGCTCTTCACCGGTCGCAGCGACGATCGAGCGCCCGAAGGTCCCGCAGAACACATCCATCGCGAGGACAAGCAGGTCGAGCTGCTCGTCGTCGTACATCTCGGCCGTATCCGTGCACTCGAACGCTTCGCAAACGACGTCTTCGAGCTCTTCAATTTCGCTCGGCTCGGGTTCGTCGAGGAGGGAAGCGATGGCGTCCGCGAGGTCGATCTCGCCTGGGCGGGGCTCGATGGCGACGCGCACCTCCAGCGGCCCGCGCGATGTAGGAACGACTTTCGTTCGTTCGTATTCGACATCTCCAAACCAAGCCGCAACGAGCGGAGGACCGTCCTCGATGGCAGCGGCAATGGCTCGCGAGGCCGCCTCGACGAGCACGATCTCCGGCTCCGCCGAGAGAAACACGAGGTCGGCGCCCTCTTGCCGGAGGAAGAGCGTGACGTGCCTGGGGGATGGCCGCACGAAGCCTACTCTCTTGATTTCTTCGACGTACCTCGGGGTGGCGTCTTCTTTGCGAATGAACGCGACGATGAACGGGGCGCCGCTTCCCCCTTGGGGTGTCTGGTCCATTGGCCGCTCGGAGGTCGCTTCCGCGTCCAAGAGATGCTCCAGACTCGGGTACAAGCGGAGCTCGCGTCCTCCAGCATGCTTCCAGAGCGACGCGGCGTAGCTATGCAAGCCGAGCGCCGGAACATCGAGGATGAAAACGGCTCCGTCATCGGGCAAGACGGCCCACGGGCGCGCCTCGTACAGGGCCTTCGCGCCGTGGAACGCCGCCACCATGGCAGAGGTCGTGTCCGACTCCGCCCCGGGCTTGGTCTCGGTCTCACCGTTGAGGTGTGAGAGGAGGTCGGCGACGGCAGCATCTGCCAGAGGAGTTGGTGCGACGACTACCTCGAAGGACGCGCCGAGGAGCCGTCGCAGCTTCGTCGCGAGCTCGGGGCTCGCGACACGGAGCGCGGCCGACCTACCGTCCGTTCCTGCCGAGGAGCGGGCGAGCTTCTTCGCCCCACGTTCGAGGCTGACGCCCGGGCGTCCTACTTCGGCCAGCACGACGAGGCCCGTCGGGTCGGCGACGATCAGCACCTCTGGCGCGAACGAACCGCGCGAATCACGGGCTTTCGTCGGAAGCTGCGCTATCGATGCCTCGAAGGCGACGGACGTCGCGCCGTCATTCGCTGCTGCGGAAGCGAAGAGCGGCACCTGATGCACGCGCGCGTTCGTCTTCGTTTTCGTCGTCGTTGGTTCGACCTCCACGCGTGCTGGTCGTGGACCGAGCGAGGTATGAACGTTGCCGGAAGCCTTGGCTCTTCGATAGCCGTCTTCGAAGCTACGCCGAGCCCCCGGCCCGAAGCTCAGGGAAAAGCGCTCGATGAAGGTGTCGTACACGATGACGTTCCCGAAGGGCAGAAGCACGCACTTCACCATTGCGGGAAGGTCGACGTCGAAGAGCAGGGGGTCGGTGATCCCTTGAACTTGGAAGACGCGCTCCGTGGCCGACTCTTCGATGAAGAGAGTGCCTTTGGCGAGCGTTCGCAGGGCGATGAAGGTGCCGGCGACGCGATGACGGAATCCCCCAATCAACGCGAGTGACTCTGGAGTCGCGCCCATGGGGTTCTCGGTCACGTAGCGGTCGAGCAGGTCTTGGCGCTCCCACATGGCGGACCGCACCTTGTAGGCCAAGGAGGTGTCAATCGGGCGCGTCTCTTCCGGGACTGGAAACCGCTCGACCACGCGAAGCTCATCGTTGACCCACGTGAGGAGCGGCATCCACGACGCGTAGAAGAACGCGCCGTCCTTGGGGGAGAGGTGCATCGCTCCCTCCTACCATCTGCGCAAGAGACGCGCTCCGGTGACCGCTGGGTCGATTCCGGCTTTCGCGTGCCCGAAGTGCGGTGCGCGACCCACGCATGCCGGTGGGACGACGAGGGGCGGACGGTGTGCGCGCCTGGAGCTGCGGTGCGCGGCTCGCGAACCATGGTGCGCGCGGAAGAAACCGTAGTGCGCACGGAAAAAGTGTAGTGCGCGCGCCGAAACACCGTAAATTCGGGCTTCTCCGAGGCGGTCGGCGCGGGTCGCACCAGGGGCAAAATCGGCCCCACCGCGTAAGTGCGCGAATGCACTCATGGTTCTGGCGCGCGCACTCATGACTTTTCCGTGCGCACTACGGTTGAAACTTGCGCACTAGGAGAATCTGCGAATTTCAGCGGGTTTTTGGGGGACGTAGGCGCGACGGCCTCGCGATCGAGCGCGTCGCCCGGACGCTCGGACGGCTCGGTCAGGCCGTGCGAATCGACGCTCGGGACCTTCCCGCGCGAGTCCGGTTGCGTGTGTGGGACGCTCGGCGTCGGTGGCGGTTGGCGACGCGGTGTTCGACTCCGTCGCGCGTCTCGGAAGGGGTCAGGACAGCCGGCCGAGAAGGTGTTGGGCGGCGAAGGCTCGTCGTCGAGCCCACGTCGAACGGGTTGCAAGATGCGTGTCTCGAAGCAACGTTCGAACAGTCGACCTCAAACGGCGAAGGCCGATCCATCGTTCCCCTGAATCGCTGCGCATCGGCGTTGGTCGTGCGAGCGATGCGAGCTGGTGGTGGCAAAGAGCAGAGCGACCAATCCATTTCTGCGGATCACGTTGCCCGGTCGGGTCGGAGAATCTTGTGTCCGTGGCAGTCGACGGAAGGAGATGCCGGAATGTCAACTACGCGGAACCTGTATGAGGCGTGATGAAGATCGTGGTTCGGATCTCGGACGTGGTGGCGCTCGCAAACAGGCTCGAAGAGTCGCCGAAGCTCGCGATGCGCGGAGTCGTCGACGAGATGCGCAGCGGGGTGAAGGACGTGCTCGATCGGGTCATGGCCGCGGAGCTGGAGCCGTTCCTCGGGCGAGAGGAAGAGGCCGGCAAGAAGAAGAACAGGTCGTGTCGCGCTCGTTCGGGATCAAGGGCGTGGGTACGTTGTAGCTGCGTGTACCTCGCACCGAGCAGGCAGGTTCTCGAGTAGCGTCGTGCCCGCATACCGTCGGTACGACGTGGCACGGAGAAGCCCTCACCGTCACGCGCCGCTCGCCGAGGAAGCGCGAAGTCGGCTCGGGTGACTGCCATCACGTGGACGACGGCTCGGTAGCCCTTCGTCGTACCTCCGCGGCGAGCACTTCGGCGGTGATGTCCGGGAAGAACGGCAACGAACCGCACGAGCGCACCGTGCGTTGCGCAGCCGCGAGCGAGCGCTGCGGCCAGAGGTGTATGGGAAGCGTATACAGCTTATTGCAATGGAGGAATCGGGGGTGACGCATCGAAGGGTCCTCCGAGCCATCCGTGGGATGGTCTTCGTCGAGGTCCTCCGGTCCAAAGACGCGGGTTTCGAGCCAGGCCATGAGCGGCCGGGTCGTCGCGACTTGGTCTTCCGGCGAGAGCTCCTTCCAGAAGTTGGCGACGCCTCGGTGGTCGGCGCCGAGCAGACGGTCGAAGTCAGCGCGTGCGCCTGCGTGGTCATGGCCGCTCGCGCGTTGCCAAAATCGTGCGACAACCAGCTCCAGAGTGGCGCTCACGATTTCGTCGGGGAGTTGATTGGCGACCCGCTCGAGGGCCAAAATATCGTCGCCGAGGCGCAGGGCGACCATGTTTCGGATGTTGTTCGGGCGCCCCGCGACCAGGCTGCAGACGAAAGGCAGCTCGGCGCCGTCGGTGAGCCGTTCGAGAATCGGACGCAGCGAGGGATCGACGCCCGCGATTGACTGCACGCCGCTCGGCGAATCGATGAAGAGCGACCAGGAGTCGTCGACGCGCACGACCTTGAGCAACCAGGTTGCTGCCACTTCCCGTGCTCTCTCGCCAGCGACGAATGGGGTCGGCACGAGCTTCGTTGACGCAGGCTCATCCGCGCGAACATCGGCCCAATTGTCGTCACGTGCGGCGAAGATGCGACGAAGGAATCTGGCGACGCTCATCCGACATGGATAGATGCGGCCCCCGTGTCACGCAAGTTGGCTCGTCGCGTCGAGCCCTCGCGATCGAGTCGCTCGTAGGCAGCCTTCTTCTTGGCTGTTCCTTTCGGTTGGCAGCCCGAGATATCCTCCGGTTCGGGTGGAACCGCCACCCTCAAACGTTCGGTATTTTCCGTGACGATCCCCCTCGTTGAGCGTTCTACCGACCCCGCCCCCACACACGATGAACGACCTGCTCCAGCCCCTGAACGCCCTCACCTCCGACTTCTCGCGCCGCTTGCTCGACGAGCTGCGACGCGCCACCGTGGGCGACCTGCTGACCTTCGAGAGTCGCGGCCCTTCCGCGCCCGCCTCAGTAGAGAGGGCGTCGCGCCCGCCGCGAGCGCACTCTCGCACGCCGAAGCGCCGGTCGAGGACCGGGCGTAAGATTGCCGTAAGTCGATTGCTCTCGCAGGCGACCGCGCTGCTTCGCGAGGGTGCGCAGACCTCGCGAGCCCTTCGGAAAGCGATGGGCGGACCGCACCGACCGGACTTTCAGGCGGCGATGGCGTTGGCCGTGAAGAGCGGCAAGCTCACCCGGACGGGCAATCGGAGTGAGACCGTGTACGCGCTGGCGTAAGACGCGGCGACGGCCTGATTCGCGCGCGATATCGGTCGGTTCCAGAATAAGGTCGAGCGCCGTTCTCTTTCCCGCAACATTCCCCGCTGGCCCGCCGATAGGCTCGCATGAAGCGGCGACGCCTGGTCCCCGACGGGGAGCGCACGATCTCCACAACGATGATTCGTCGGCTCCTGATGGTGCTCGAGACTTCGTCGTTGCATCCGGACCTGCTGCTGGAGATCGAGTGCGAGCTCTTGGCGCTCTTGCCGCCGCTGGTTCCCGTCACGATCCGCGGTAGGCGGAGTGGTGGGCGACGGACGCGATAGCGTTGGCGCACGGGCATGAAAGGTATCGCGATGTGGAGCGATGCGCGCGGAATGACGTCGACACGCTTGACGCTAGGCCGAACCGTAGGCAGCTTCGGGCGCACCATGAGCACGCCCTTCGAAGAGATCCACAATCTGAACGTTGCCTCCTGGAAGGCGTACGTCGCGTGGGAGCGAGAGCTCCTCACGTTCTCGAATGAGCTGATCGAGGAGTTGTGCGCTCAACTCGACTGGGACAAGAGCGCCCTCCGCCGAGTTCACTTCGATGCGAAGAGCCTCGATGGCGACGCGCGAGTCTGTCCCGGCGGCTTTTCGGACGGCTCCGGCTATCACTTTGCCCTGCGGTTCGAGCTGGCCAACCTCTGGGCGCAACGCCATTTCACCGTGCTGCGCGGGTCCGAAAAGGGCGCCTACGTGGTGAAGAGCGCGGGCCTCGAGACGGTGGTATCCCTCGCCGACCGGTCCACGGTGGAGCCCCTCGTTGCGGCGCTCGTCACTCAGCTGCGCGAGATGGTCCTCAGCCACTCACTCGCGAGCGTGACCGGGTTCACGGGCTGACCGTGCACTTCACGGTGCCCCGCATGTCGTGTGCGGCCATCTCAGGCTGTCGGGGCGCTCAAGTTGGTGGGCGTGTCGCTCACCGCGAAAAAAGGGTTCGACGGTAAGGCAGGCGACGCGGGAACGGGGAGATGTCGGGAACGACGCGCTCGATTCGACGCCGGGAACGTCGAAGTCGAATGTGTTCAACGCGGCTACCAGCAGCGGTGCTGCCGGCGTGAGCACTCGGCTCGACCTTCGCATCAGTTGCTGCCCGACGGACCTCGCCCACTCCGCTCGAGGGTCAAGTCGTGACCGAGCTCGTGCTGCGGCTAAAAGTTTTCAGCTTCGGGTGTTCAACAACAGTCGCTGCCAGCGTGGGTCGTCACGGACCGGGTCCCACTCCACGTCGACGTCGGGGGTGACGCCATCGAGGCCCGCGGCGATCGCTTCTTCAAGGGACAAAAGCGCGAGCTCGCGTTCGTTCACCCACATCTGCGCGCAGGCCAGCACGTAGCGCGTGGCGCCGTCGACGTCGTCGTTGTTGGCGACGTCGGCTCCGGCGGCCTGCACGAACCGTCGCGACCACTCGGCGGATTGCGCGGTGTCGCCGCGGTGCTGCCAGATCACGGCGAGGCACCGGAGCATCCAGGCGTCGTCGCCGAGGGCGAGGGCGTCGACCACGAGTGGGTACGCCTCTTCGAGCCGGTCCATGGCGACGAGCTGGTTGGCGAGGTTGTGGGTCGCGGCGGCATGCTTCGGCTCGATGGCCAACACGGCGCGCCACGCGACGAGGCCAGCCTCTTGATCGAGCTCCGCCAACGACATCGCGTACCGGTAGTGCAGGTCGACGTCGCGCGTCTTCCAACGCAGTGGGCCAAGGAGATCGACGACGTCGCGATGGCGGCCCACGGCATGCAGATCGTGGGCAAGGTTGCAGACGTCAGGTCGCGACCCGAACAGCTGTTTACCGGCGAGGCGCGGGTCGCTGATCTCGTCGATGTCGTCGCGCACGCCTACGGCGGTAAGCCTACCCATCACCTTGTGGCCGAGCAGCTTTTCACGCAGCGCGGTCCACGCCGGCCCCTGCTGCCACAGCCCAAGCTCGGTGACGGTGTCGGGCAACCGCTTCAGCAGCGACCTGAGCGACGAGGCACCGCTGCGTTTACCGTGACTGTTGAGGGCGAAGCGGCGCAGCTTCGGCATCGGGTGCGAGAAGAGCAGATCGAGCAGCTTCTTTTCGGCCGCGGCGCTGGCGTCGAAGTCGATCTCAAGGACCTCAAGGTGGGCGAACGCCGGCACCGCGGCGACGGCGCCCGCAACGACGACCTCGCGAAACCGCTCTTTGTCGTCGAGCTGGAGCGAGAGGTGCGTGCAGTCCCGAAAGGGCGCGAGCAGCGCGCACACGAGGGCAGGCTTTTCTGCATCGAGTGCAAAGATATCGACGGTCTTCAAGCGGCGCGGCAGGCCCGGCCCAGCGAGCCAGCGGGTGACGGCATCGGCCTCGAAATACAGACTGACCTCGTCGACGGTGGCAAGCAGCGGATGGTCCAGCGCCTGCAGCGCGACCTCGGGTGCGGCCACGAGCTTGAGCGCGCGCAACACTCCGTCGTCGAAGCGCTCCATCGTGATCGCCGGAAAGGTCTCGTGAGCCCCGCCTGCCTCGTCGGGAGACCGCGACAAGCGCTCAGCGAGGTCACGCACGACGACGTGGGCACGGCCGGCCTCGAAAATGCCCGCGGCCGCCTGCTGCACGAGCGGATCCAGCGCGCGAAAGATCTGCTCGAGACGACGCGCGCTCGCCAGCAGCCGGTCGACCCAGTCGAGCGTGTCTGCGTGCACGTAGTCGTCGAGGCTGAACGGAGCGTCGCGCTGGCCCTCGCGGTTGAACTGCCAGTTGACGTCGATGAAGCCGTTGTCGGCCCGGTGGCTCTCGTGGCACAACTCACGCGAAATCAGCTCGACTAGCCTCTTGTTGGCGTCGGTGACGGACATGCGCCACGCGAACAACGCTACGACGATCAACGTCCCGCCGTCTTGTTGCTGCAGCTCAAGCGGGATCGAGCCGGCGTCGTCTTCTCCGACGCGACACCCGACCGGCCACTCGAGCGAGATCGCGGCCGGGCGCGTCAGCAGATGCCTGGCCCCGACGGCGGCAAGCGCGGTGCTGGCAACCCCACTCCACGAAGCGGGCTCAAAGGCGACCTGGGAGGCAGGCGCTGGTTGGGCCAGACGCACGGCGAGGGCGTGCACGACGACGTGGGCGCGGCCGGCCTCGAACACGCCGGCGGCGGCCTGCTGCACGAGGGGATCGAGCACGGTGAACAGCTGCTCGTGTCGTCGGACGCTGGCGAGTAACCGCTCGAGCCAGCCGGAGGTGTCCATCTCCACGAAGTCGTCGACGCTGACAGGCACGTCTATCTGATACGCGGGCGTGTGCTGCCACTGGATGTTGATGAGGCCGTCGTCGACTCGTGACCGTCGCTCACGCAGTTGCCGTGCGATCAGCGCGACAAGCTTGCGGCTCGCCTCGGTGACCGAGAGCCGCCACGCCCCCTGTTTGACGAGCACCAGCGTGCCGCCCTCCTGATGCTCGATCTCGAGGGGGATCGATCGACGACCCGCCGATGCCAGTGGCCACTCGAAGGAGACCGTCGACGGGCGCAGCGACCGGACGCGCCGCGCACCGGCAGCACCGAGCGCTGCGTTGGTGGTCGCGATCCACGACGTAGGATCGAAGGCGTTGGCGTCGTCGAGGAGCTCGTCGGGGGAGGCCATGCGCCGCACGCTATCGCGGGCACCACTCTGCGTCTAAATTTAGGGCAGGGATTGTTGGCCAGAGAGGTCGAGCGCGATGGCGGAGCGTAGGCGAAACAAGACAGCTTTGCGAGCAGGGGAATGCGGGACGTCGTGGCTCGTGGGCCGGTACGGGGAGCAGATACCTTGGCGAGGCGGGTTCGGCCCTGACACGGAGTTAGCCAAAATCGCCCAGGGCGGAGATATGACCAAAAGTTGTGGAACGGCCTGAGCTGAAAAAGCGGCGTACCTTTCAAGGTGAAACCAAACACCAACCTCCGCCCCTGGCAGGGCGGGAAAGGCACGCCGATGTTGAAGGTAGTCGAGAAGAGGCCGGTAGACGAGAGCGAGCGCGAGGTCTCGGCGCTCGATCGCTTGGCACGTGACGGAGCGCGACGGATGCTGGAGGAGGCCCTGGAGGCGGAGGTCGACGAGTACATCGAGCGTTTTCGCGAGTTGCGGGACGGTGGTGGGCGCGCGCTCGTCGTGCGAAACGGTCGAGCGCAAGCTCGCACCGTGGTCGTCGGAGCCGGGGTGCTCGACGTCCGAGCGCCGCGTGTGAACGACAAGCGTGTCGTCGGGGGGGAACGCCAGAAGTTCACGAGTGAGATTCTCCCGCCGTACCTGCGGAAGTCCCAGTCGATCTCGGAGCTCTTGCCCGCGCTTTACCTTCGCGGATTGTCGACGGGCGACTTCCGCGGTGCGCTCGCGGCGCTCCTTGGCGACGGCGCCCCGGGCTTTTCGCCGAGTGTCGTCACTCGGCTCGTGAGCGCATGGCAATCGGAGTACGACACGTGGAAGAAGCGCCCGCTGGCCGATCGCGATTACGTCTACGTCTGGGCCGACGGAGTCCACTTCAATGTTCGACTGGAGGACGATCGCCTTGCCGCGCTCGTCGTCATTGGAGCGCGCCAAGATGGAACGAAAGAGGTCATCGCGCTCGAGGACGGGTTCCGAGAATCCACGGAGAGTTGGGCCACGCTTCTTCGCGACCTGAAGGCCCGCGGGATGCGTGCTCCCGTGGTCGCCGTAGGCGACGGCGCCCTCGGCTTCTGGGGCGCGCTGCGCGACGTCTTTCCAGAGACACGCGAGCAACGCTGTTGGGTGCACAAGATCGCGAACGTGCTCGACAAGCTCCCCAAGGCCCAGCAGCCGAAGGCGAAGAGCTCGCTCCACGCCATGATGAACGCCGGTACGAAGGCCGAGTGCGAGCGCCTCATCGCCACCTTCGCGACCGACTACGAGGCGAAGTATCCGAAGGCCGTGAAGTCGCTCCGGACGGAGTCCGACAAGCTCACGACGCACTTCGACTTCCCCGCCGAGCATTGGAAGCACCTCCGTACCACCAATCCAATCGAGTCGACCTTCGCGACGGTCAAGCTCCGTCAACGCGTGACGAAGGGGGCGGGCTCGCGCAAGGCGGGAATCGCCATGGCCTATCGACTCCTACTCCTTGCCGAGGCGAGCTGGCGACGCCTGAACGGGCATCAGCTCATCCCTCTCGTGCGCGCCGGCGTCCAGTTCGTCGACGGCGTCCGCGTGGAGCGCGATGGCTTCGCAATCAAGACCCCCGCGCCCAAGCCGCGCAGGAAGACCAAAATTCACCCGGAGGAGGTCGCCGCTTGATCAGCTCCTGATCCACAACTCTTGACCATTTCTCCGGTCCACTTCGTCGGGGCGCAGTTCCAAATTCGGTCGAGCCGAAGCTCGAACGGGGGGAGACCTGGCGCTCACCGACGAAGTGGCCGAGACTACTTCATTGTGCGATCAGCTGGACGAATGCGCACGTTCGGTAGGCGTTCGAGACGCGACGAAAGAACGATGGGGCTTCCGCTCACCTGACCCACTCAAGGTGTACAGGGGGAGACCGACCATGAAAGTGGAGCAAGACATGACGGACCCGAAGACCACGAGCGACCACGAGCAACGAGATGTACGCGGGCTCCGCTTTCATGGGCGAGAGGGGGCATCCCTGCTCCTTCTTGGTCTGGCTCTCGGTCTCGCTTCGTTCGCGGGCTGCTCGTCCGAGGGCGACCTCTGCGACAACGGTCGCTCGCTTCGGCCGACCTGCCTTCCGCCACGGACCTCATCGGCAACATCAAAGGGTTCCGAAGCTGAGCGCCGAGCGGTGTCCTCCGCTCCGGAATCGGGTACCCTGGAGACAGTACCGACATCGGCCCGCGCCCCCGGAAACGTCGTATGTCTCTGTCTTTCGTCCTCACGACCTTGATTCGACCCGCGCGCAGATGCCGCGAGTCCGGCATCCACGTTCACACACACGTCGGACGCGAAGACATCTTGGTGACCCTGGTCGAGGCGCGCGAGGGCGCGGCAGGCAGTTATGCGGCGACGGCGATCGGCCACCACCTTCATCGGTGCTCGGAGGGTGTGAAGCTCGAGAACGACGTCCTCGGGGCGTTGCGCCGATTCGACGCCATCGGGGCGATGCGACTGCGACTCAGGCGGACGGGCGCGCAAGGCGGCTCGGTTTCTCTGTGTGCGTCGGGCCAAGTCCTGGCGTATCGAATTCGACCGGGTCGGCGCGGGAGCGTGGCCCTCCTGGAGCTGGACGCGAGCGCGCCTCCACTGGACATAGAACCTGGCGACGCACTCGTCCTCCACACGAGCACCGTCTCTCTCCAACGGGTCGACCCGGGCGCGGTGTGCCGGCTCGATCCGGAAAGCGCTATCCAGACCCTCGCTCGCCTCGGGTGCAGGAGACCGGGCGCGGAACCGATCGGCTGCGTCGTCGCCCGCGCCCGAGAAATCGATCGTCCCGTCGATTTCGCATCACCCCCGACGAGGGTGGTCCCGCTGCTCGATCGATCGGACGCGGCAGTGCTTTCGGATCAGGCCTCCGAGCTCGCAGAGGCCGCAGGCATGGGGGCCTCACGTCGACGCGAGATCGCGCTTGCCGCCCAGGCTTTCGCAGGCGAGGTGTTACGAGTTGGTCAGGGAGTCGGTCGCCTCCGAGCTTTCGCCGAAAGCCGCTCCATATCGCTGCACATTGAGGGCGATGGCGGTCCGCTACGCGACCTCTATTCGCGAGAGTCCATGCGCGCGGCACGCACCCAAGGAGGCTCGTCAATAGCAGCCGGCGCCGGCCCGAGAGCCGACATCGCTCACGCGGTCGTACTCGCGGATCGAACCGTACTTCGAACCGGCGACGATGGGCGGGCGGTCACGGAGGCGGTCTTTTCCTAGGCTCGACGTCGTCGCCTTCCGGCTCATCGACCGAGACGGTTGCGCCTCGGCGCTCCCACGCGGCGCGGAAAGAGCCGATACACCCTCGCCCCCGACTCGCCGCCGGGCGCGTCCGTTCTGCTTGGTTTGGCGAGGATCGCCTCCATCGGGATGGCCGCCCTCAGCGCTTGGGCCACCTCGAGATGCACCTCGCCGACGGCGACGCCGAAGGCCCTCTCGAGACAGGTGTGAGGCTCGTGCTGCTCGGGTGCCTCTCGGCCGTCCGCCTCGAGCGCGACTTCGGCGATGAGCCCGGTCATGGCCGAGAGGATCGCCATTCGCCACGTGACGGGGCATGCGCACCTGAAGCGAGCGCGCGCCTCCACGAGGTGGTGTACGGCGTGAAACGCCTCGATGAGCATCACGTTTCGACCGACGCGCGCCGAGGGCCCGCGGGCGTTCAACCAGCCCGAGACGCTCGCCCCCACCAGACAGGCGCTCGCGGCTCCGGTCAGGTGGGCGAGTGCGAGGGTGTGGCAAAGCTCGAGGTATCGATCATGCTGAGCGACGAGGGACGGCGTGATTTGGAGCGCGCGCGCGACGGCTGCGCACGCCTTGGTCGCGCGGTACACCGGGTCGAGCAACGGGGACTCGGAAAGGGCTTCGATCACGAGCGGCCGAAGCTCTTCCCCCAGCGAGGCAGACGGCGCTCGCGCCAGCCGAATCCGCCGAAGCACCGCGTCGGCGTTGGCCAAGATGGCGTCCGAAATGGCCGCGTCTTCTTGCGTAATGGGAGGGCACGCGTCGCGCCACGAGCTCGCGCGGTCGAGCGCCTCACGAGGCCAAGCGACGATCGTCGGCGCCTCTCCCATGGCCGACTGTGCGCGAGAGCAAGCGAAGTCCAGGAAGTGGCCGGCGTCCGCACCGAGCGCAGCCCCCATCAGCACGAGAACGTCCGCGCGCGGGCATTCGCGCCACGCCCGCGCGTAGTCGGTGCCGTAAGCTTCCATCCAAGAGAGAGCCGCTTCGCTGCCTACGCACTCGCGCCCCGTCCCCTTGAGCCAGGCATCCACTACGTTTCGCAAAGTCGGCACGGCATCTCCCCGAGCGCGCCCCCGACGGGCCCAACAGCTCCATACGATCAACGGCCACCGGCGAAGTGAAGTAAAGATGCGGTGCGCCAGGCCGGTGACTCCGCCAAACGCGACTCGGAGGCGCGCGCGCCGAGGAGCCGGCGGTTGCCTATCGGGCACGCGGGCCCACCGCAGCCCCGACCAACAACCCCGCGAGTTGCTCGAGCTCGCCTCGTATCGAAGCGACCGCACCGTGCTCCGCGAGAGCTTCCAGGCGCGAGCCAATCGCGGAGACCTCCGACAGGCCGAACACCGCGCCCGTGCCCTTCAGATTGTGGCCTATCCGGGAGATGCGCACGAAGTCGGCGACGCCGAGCGCGT
This sequence comes from Polyangiaceae bacterium, assembly GCA_965225775.1. Taxonomy (GTDB): domain Bacteria; phylum Myxococcota_A; class Polyangia; order Polyangiales; family Polyangiaceae; genus JAAFHV01. The sequence continues at coordinate 5,938,229 of OZ245328.1, forward strand.
TCCGCGCGTCCGACACCTGCTCGCGACACGATTGAAGGTAGGTGGGGAGGAGCGCGGCGAGCTCGGGGTCGAGCGGCTCGGCGAGCGGGGCGCTCGGCTCCGAGTGGCGCTCGCTTCGAACGGCGTTCTCTCGAATCGCGGTCAGCAACCTGGCTCGACTGATGGGCTTGGAGCAATGGGCGTCGCAGCCGGCGGCAAGACACCGCTTCACCTCTTCCGGCATCGCGTGCGCCGTCATCGCCACGATCGGAGTCCGCGGGAGGCCAGCGTCCATCTCGTGCGCCCGGATGGCCCGCGTCGCCGAGTAGCCATCCATCTCGGGCATTTGGATGTCCATGAAGATCAGGTCGTACGGGCGGGACTTCGCGAGCTCGACGGCCCGGCGTCCGTCCGACGCCTGCTCGATCGTGAAAGGCAGCCCCTTCAGAAACGCGGCGATGATCTCTCGATTGACCGCCACGTCGTCGGCGACCAGCACCGTGAGCGGCTCCCAGCTCTCGGTCGCGACCTCCGCGGTTTGCCCCGGAGCCGCGAGCGGACCACCGGTCGGTCGGTTTGCCAGAACGCCCGGCTGCGAAGACGCGTTTCGCGCACGCACGGCGCCAGCCAGCACCTTGGCCGTCTCCGCGCGACGTACGGGCTTGGCCAGGAACGCAGTGATCCCGAGTCGCTCGGCCTCGGCATCGGACGGAAGAGCATCGCCTACGCGATGGAGCAGCAGCAGCGCGCGGCACCCTAGGCCCTCCGCGGCGAGCGCGCTCGCGAGCTCGACCCCCTCGTGCGCGACATCGACCAGCACCACCTCGAAGGGCCTCCCGATGCGACTCGCGCGCCGAATCCGAGAGACCGACTCCTCGAGCCGCTCCGACTCGCTCACGACGGCATCGAACGACTCCAAGATTTCTCGAGCCACGGCGCGTTGGGCTTCGTTCGGGAGGAAGACCAAGACGTCTCGACCCGTGAGCGCGTCGCCCAACGGGTTCGCCCACCTCGCGGTCGAGCTCCCGGATCCGAGCGCGATGGAGAAGGAGAACCGAGAGCCTCGGCCTTCCTCACTCTCGACCTCGAGGCTGCCGCCCATTTTCTCCACGATGGCCTTCGAAATGGTCAACCCGAGACCGGTTCCACCGTGAGTTCGCGTCGTGGAATTGTCGGCCTGGGTGAAGCTGTCGAAGATGGCCTCGAGGCGATGGGCCGGAATGCCGGTCCCGGAGTCGGTGACACTCAAGTCGTAGCGGCCAGGCGCTCCGCGCGAGCGCGCGACGCCGAGGACGACCTGCCCCCGACGCGTGAACTTGAGGGCGTTGCCGACCAAGTTGAAGATCACCTGGCGAAGGCGAATCGAGTCGCCGAAGACCTCTTCCGCCACCTCGGGAGAAACACGGCACACCAGCTCGACTCCCGGAGCCGCCTTCGGCGCGAGCAGCTCGCAGACATCTTCGGCCAAGGTGCGGAGCGAGAACGGAGCATCTTCCAAGGTGAGCTTCCCGGCCTCGATCTTGGCCACGTCGAGGACGTCGTTGATCACGTCCAGCAGGTGCTCGCCGGCCCGCCTCAGGTTGTCGACGTAGGTACGCTGAACGGCGCCGAGACCGGAGTCCGCGAGGAGCTCGCCCATGCCCAAGATCGCGTTCATGGGAGTCCGAATCTCGTGGCTCATGTTCGCCAAGAACTCGGTCTTGGCTTGGCTCGCCCGCTCCGCCGTAGCCGTCAGCTCGCGCAGCTCGTTCTCGATCCGCTTACGCTCGGAGATGTCTCGAAAGATCCCGGTGAACTTCGTTTCGCCGGCGACTTGAAACTCGCTCAGCGTGAGCTCGGCGAAGAACGAGGTGCCGTCCTTTCGACGAGCCACGACCTCCCTCGCGCCAGCCTGTATCGGACTCTCCCCATTCGGGAGGTCGCTCCGGCGCATTTCACCGCGCCGCACCTCCCCGTTCAAGAGGGCGCGCACGTTCGTCCCGACGACCTCTTCGGGCAAGAACCCGAAGGTCGAGATGATCGCGGGGTTCGCCCGCTCGACCCGGCCGCAGCAGTCCATCACCGCGATGGTGTCCACGGCGGTGTCGACGAGGGCGCGCAGGCTGGCCTCCGCCTGCTGGAGCGCGGTGCGAGTAGAGATCTGTTCGGAGATGTCGCGAAACGTCGCCACGACGGCCCCCGGGCTATCGGCTCCATCTTCGATCAGCGGCTGCGCGTTGATCGAGACCCAAACTCGCCTGCCATCCGGACGCCGGATCTCCCGCACGGCGTTCGACACCTGCTCCGACGTCGCGAAGGCGAGGGCGAGCGGCGCCGGGACCTGGCAAGCGTTCGTTATCTCGTCGGAGGTGACCGGCCACAAGTCTTCGTCGTCGCGTTGCCCGAGAATGGCGGTCGACTCCCTGCCGAGGATTCGTCGAGCCGCGGGGTTGCACGACTCGATTGTCCCGTCCGAGGCTTGCACGATGACGCCTTCGGCCATGGCGTCGAATAGCCCGCGGATGCGCGCTTCGCTCGCGGACAGCTTGCGCTGTTGCTCCACGAGGGCCCGCTGATGAGCCTCGATCTCGGCGCGATGGGCCTCGACGGCGCTCACGTCGCGCGCCGAGGCATGAACGATTCCGTCACGCGAAGAGAATCGCCACTGCAGCGAGACCCACACGCCCGCGGGGGTCGCGGCGCGAGTGGTGACGTAGACGAACGGATCGACTTCCGCTCTCGCGTCGGCGAGCGCGGCAACGAGCTCGTCGCGGTCATCGACGTGCACCCACTCGGTCAATGCCTTTTCCGACAGTTGGGAGCACGTCCACCCGAGCACACGCTCCCACGCCGAGTTCGTCGTCGAGACCCGGCCGTCCGAGTCGACTTCGCACAAAAGGTCGGGCGCGACCTCGAAGAAGCGGCGGTAGGTAGAGAGCGCGAGCTTCTCTTCGAGCCACACCTCTCGATCTCGTTCGAGCTCCAGGCGGGCGACGAGCTGCTCCGCGACCCCCCTCAAGGCCGATAACGTAGCTCCGGCCTGGAGCGCGCGCGGTCCCGCGACGACCAGCGCTCCGAGGAAGAGCCCCTCGCGGCTCACCAGCGAGACGCGGTAGGCGTGAGGATGCCATACACCTTCGAGCTCGAGCCCGACCTCCCCGTCCGCCGCGCCTTCCCCATCACCGCACGCTACCGTCGGGGGAAGAGCGAAGTTGGCCGAGCCGGACGAAGAGACGCCATGACTCGCCTTCACGTACGGGGCGTCGCCGTCGAAGAACACGACCAAGACCACCGCCGCCGAAGTCAGCTCTACGGCGATCCGGACGAACGGGGCGAGCCTCGCGTCGGCCGCTCCACCGAGAACCCGAAGCGCCCGCAGCGCAACATGACGCTGCTCCGCGGCGGAGGACCGAGCCTGCTCGCTCACCCCTCGCGCCTCGTCCGGACGGTCCACGCTCGGAGGCCTCATCCGCACGGAGCTCTCCCGAGATCGTCCCATAGTGCGACCTACGGCCACCGTGCACCGCATGGAAAGAGCCGAAAGAGGCTAGTGCGTGCTCGGTCGCCGAACGACCGAATCGGCGTACGCCACGACTGGATCACGAAGACGAGCCGCACGCGGAGTCGTTGACGGGTCATCGGCGCCGCGACTACCGTACGAATCACATGCATCCCTCACGCAAACCGGCGCGGTGCGACGCATGAAGCGTTCGGGCGCGAGGGCCGCAGACATCCTGAGCGACTACGGAGCCCTCCCCTCGCAGATCGTCGATCTCGCGAGCGACGACCCGCGGGTCTTGTCCTACCTCGACCTTCGTCGCCCGGCGCCGGGCTGGACTGAACCTTCGGTCGTGGAGTCCCAAGGCAGACCGTGTGTCCACGTCTTCGACGCACGAGACGACGGTGCCGAAGCGCTACCCCAGTGGTGCTGGCGCATCGCGATGCGCGGCGACGGCGCGTGGGTAGGTGTCCTCGAGCCAGGGCGGCTCCACGTCTACCGCGTGGGTGGCGGTGGTGACGACGTCGCGCCGGTCCACGTCGAGACAGCGCAACCCGGCGAATGGGCGCTCCCCCGGTTCCTGCACGATGCAACGGCCGGAGAGTCCGATGTTCCGAGGCGGCGCTACCTCGCGAGCCTCCTTCAGCGCTCCGCCGCCCAACTCAAGGACCTCGGGCTCTCCGATGGCGACGCGCTGTCACTGGTGGGCCGCGGTCTGTTCTGGCGCTTCCTCATGGATCGCGGCCTGCTCGCTGGCCTCCGCGCGGATGACATTTGCCCCGGGTCCGCGTCGTTCGAAACCTGCCTCGACACGAAGGCACGCGCCATCCGGACGTTCGGCTGGCTCGCTCGAACGTTCAACGGGGGCTTGCTCCCCTTCGAGACGTCCGCGCGTACCTTCCGGCCAGAAGCCTTCTCTCGCGTGCTCGCGAACATCGCACACGGCGCTACCGAGACTGGCCAGCTCAGGCTGCCGACCGACTGGTCCGAGGTGAACTTCGCCTACGTGCCGGTGGGCCTGCTGAGCGAAGTCTACGAGGCTTTCGTCCGGGAGGTCGACCCGCTCACCGCGCGCAAGCACAGCGTCCACTACACGCCGTCGCACCTGGTCGATTTCGTCGTGACGCAAGCGTTCGAACAGACCGACGACGCGAGTCGCCTGCGCGTGCTCGATCCTGCGGCGGGGGCGGGCGTGTTCTTGGTGACGGCCTTCCGCAAGCTCGTGGAGCGTGAGTGGCGTTCGACCGGCTCACGCCCGAAGCGAAAGCGCATACGCGAAATCCTCCGAGATCAGCTGGTCGGATTCGACGTCGACGCACGGGCGCTACGCCTCGCCGAGCTCGCGCTCTACCTCACGGCGCTGGAGCTCGATCCGAACCCGAAGCCGATCGGCGACCTCACGTTCGAGGTCCTTCGAGATCAGGTGCTCTTTCACCTGCCACCTCCCCTGGGGAGCTTGGGTCCCGTGGCGGAGCGACACCGTGGTGCCTTCGACGTGGTGGTGGGCAACCCGCCTTGGAACGCGATGGAGGGCTCCCTCGCGACGAAAGCGAAATGGGTCGAGGGGTCACGCACGCTCGTCTCCGAGCGATTGGGCACCGAGGCAGCGGAGACGTTCGACCTACCGGACACCAACGCGGACTTGCCGTTCGTCTGGCGCGCCATGGAGTGGGCGAAACGGGGCGGACGCATCGCTCTCCTGCTTCACGCGCGGTGGCTGTTCGGGTTATCTCCACGCGCGGTCAGGGCGCGTAGCGACATCCTGCGTGCCACACGAGTAACCGGGATTTTGAACGGCTCCGCCCTACGCTCGACACGGGTATGGCCGAAAGTGACGGCGCCCTGGTCGATTTTGTTCGCGACCAACGAGAGCCCTCCGGAACCGAGGGCGAGCGCGTTCCAGTTCATCTCGCCAACGCTCGACGTCCAGGTCGACTCCCGCCAGGCGCGGATGCGGATCGACTGGAACGACAGCCAGCTCGTCGCGGCGACCGAGGTGCTCCACGACCCGTCGGCGCTGAAGGCCCGCTTCCGAGGAGACCGCATGGCGATTCGCGCGCTCGCGTCCGCGCGGCGCGGAGGCGTGGAGCTCGCCGACTACATGGCGGAGCTCGGGCTCGAGCTCCGCAACGGATACCAGGTCGGGGGAAAAGCTCGCCCCATGAGGGACGCTCGGCACATGGTCGGGTTGCCCGATACCAAGGGGGCCGGACGTTTGGGGTTCGAGGTCCGCCCGCAGACCCTGCCCACATTCTCCCGAGATCACCTCCTTCACCCGAGGGCCCCCGAGCTCTTCAAGGGTCCACTACTCGTCGTTCCGAAGAGCATACCGGCTGCGCCGCTCGCGGCTCGTGCAATCCGATCGGCAGGCGACCTCGCCTACGACGCGACCTACTACGGAGTCTCTCTCGCGAAGCTCGGGCCGGACGCGGACATCCTCGCGCGCTACCTCCAGTTGGTGATGCAATCGAGCCTGCTCACGTTCGTGCAATTGCTCACCGATCCACTCTTCGGAGTCGAGCGAGAGTCGACCTATTTGGAGAGCTTCAATCGCGTGCCCGTCCGGCGAATGAACGAGCTCGCCCCTTCGCAACGGGCGCGTATCGGGGGGCTTTCGAGCCGGCTCGCGCGGGGTAACAGCGCCGAGCTGACCCGCGAGATCGATCACTTCGTGTTCGCGAGCCTCAGCCTGTCGAACGTCGAGCGGGACGCGGTGTTCGATACGCTCGAGACCTCGCACACGGTTCACGAGGCCAAGTCTCGCGCAGCTGCCCCTTGCTCGGCGGAGGAGCGTGCGCGCTTCGCCACGACCTTGCGCGCTTCGCTCGACGATGTGCTCTCGGCCTCGGGCCTCGTGACGACCGTCCGAGCGCGTGCCGACCTCGCGTGGTCTCCTTGGCACGTACTCCAGGTGCGCGTCGCATCGACAGCGAATGCCGAAGACGTGCTCGCACCGCGCGCGGACTTCCTCGAGGCAGCCGACGAAGGCGGGGCCTCCCTGGTCGTCGTGCGCACGAGCGCATCGACTTGGCTGGTAGGGATTCTCGAGGCCTACCGATACTGGACCGTCACCAGGGCAAGGCTCTTGGCTTCGGACCTCATCTCGGAGCGCTCACGGTCATGAGGCGCCGGAGGGGACTTGCCGTGCCGCTCTCGGTCGCGCCGCTCGTCCCCGCGCACGAACCCGACCTATCGCCCGAGCACAAGGCCGCCGTCATTGCCGCGCTGCGATGGGCCTGGAACGACCTCTGCGCGCGCGAGCCGAGCCTATTGCGCACGGCGCCCGAAGAGGACATCTCGACGGCCCTTCAGCAGATCCTGAACGCCAAGAAGGACGGGCGCGCCGTGGTCCCGCATCTCACGGACTTCGAGACGGTCACGCGGGGCGAAAACCAGGTCACCGCCGACGGTCGCAACAGCAAGAAGCCCGACCTGACGTTCCGGCCTCCCACCTATCTCGATGTCGTCGACGGAACGGCATGGGGATGGTTCGTCGAGTGCAAAATCGTCGACGGCTCGAGCTCTGTCGGACTCTACGTGAAGCACGGGGTTCTGCGCTTCAGCCTCGGCGAATACGGAGCTCGCATGGCGAGCGGAGCCATGCTCGGCTACGTGCGAGACGGCACGACTCCGGCCAAGGTGCTGACGGCCAAACTGGCGAACGACAGCTCCACCCGGACAACGCGTGAGCGACGGGCGCCCGACGAGCTGGACACCGAGCACCCGCGAGGCCTGCTGGCCCAGCCCTGCGTAGACGTCACGCTCACCCACGTGTGGCTCGCGACTCCCTGAACGCTGGAGGGCCCGCTCGGCCGGCCGTCATCCGACTCGGCAAGTCCAGCCGCGCCACTTTTGGCGCGCCAAGTTCGGCGCACCTACGCCACCTTTGGCGCGATCCGAAGACGGCGACAAAGCAAGTTCGGAGCGGGTGGCTTTGCGGAGCCCACGCCGACGAATCGAGCGGGCTTCGCACGACATTTGCACTTCGGTACCCATGCCCGAACAGGTACGTACATTCATCGCCCGGTGGATGGAGAAGAGCAACCGGGAGTGGGCGAGCGCCGACGAGGTCCTTCGGTGGTCGGCGGCCTACGGGGAGGACTGGCAGAACGCCTGGATGGAATGTCCGAGAGCCGACGCCCTCGTCCTCCTCTCTGCCATCTTCGGCGAGCTGCCCGACACTGTGATCGACCTTGCGCTCGACGATGCGAGAATTGCGGTCGAACAGACCGCTTCGGTCGTTCGCTGGCCGCGCGAAGCCCTGTCGCGAGCCTGTCGTTGGCGTGAGCAGAAGGTCAAAATGACCGACCTCGACGTGGCCGAAACATCGGCGATCCTCGAGGCGTTGAGGTCGCCGCCTCCGCGCGGATTCAGCGACGAGGAGGTAACGAGCCTCTCCGAGACGCTGGTCAGGCTCGCCGGCGAGGCCATCAACGTGAGTGGCGTGACGGACCTCACCTCGGCGATCACGACGACCTGCAACGCGATCGTCATAGCGCACGAGCACGTCCCCGCATTGCGGGCACAGTTCGAGGCCTACTTGACCTCTCAAGGACGCCTCACGCTCGCCAACGCCACCAGCGCCGTCGCCTACGGCGTATCGGCGGCGTCCGCGGCTCGGTCACGTGCGCGCGCAATCTACGCCGAGCAGCAGACGCAAGCCGACGGTCAAGTTTGGAAAATCGTGCGCCGGGAAGCGACCATCGCGGCTGCCTTCGACGCCTATCACACCATCCATCACGCACTCGCCGCGCGAGCTTTCGCCGAATGCAGCAACTGGGCGACCTGGGATCAAGGCACAATCGCGTTCTCGAGCGCGCTCGCGAGGACGTCGATGGCTCGTCGTATCGACGGGGTCAACCGCGCCGATGTCCCGTACGAAGCGAGGCGCTCCACGCTGAACGCCGCCATCGACAAGGCGGAGCGGCGACTCCACCGCGTGCGCGTGGACGCGCTACGCGCCAATCTGGCTGCGAGGCAATGGGTTCCACGCCGTCCCGTCGTCTCGCAGAGCCTCGAACACCAGTGCCCCCATGGCTCCCCGCGACCGCACTCGCTCAATTGAGCGAGTCGACGCGGACACTCTCGCGCGGCGTGCGGTGGACGGCCGCCAACTCTTCGTGACCGAAGGACTCGCCGCCGCGGCCGGTGTCAAGCCGCCTTCGGGCAGAGCATCTCGAACTCGGTGCCGAAGCCTATCGTGGAGCGCACGACGAACGCCCCGCCAAGCTCGACGACCGCTTCTCGGACCGCCGGCAAACCGACTCCCCGACCCGAGATATCCGAAAGCTGCTCGGCGGTCGTGAACCCGGGGAGGCAGAGCACTTCGACCGCTTCTTCGACCGAAACTGGATTGGCATCGATCCCCTTCGCGGCAGCCGCCGCCGCAATTCGTCTAGGGTCGATCCCTCTACCGTCGTCCTTGACCGAAATGCGCCACGCACCCGGGAGGTCCTCGAAACGAAGGATCAGGGTCCCGACGGCGGGCTTCCCCGCCCTGTCTTCCGTAGCTTCGAGGCCGTGGTCCACCGCATTGCGAACGAGGTGGGAGAGTCCCCCCAGTACGCCGGAGAGTCGTCGAGCGTCGAGCGCCACCTCGGCACCTTCGACGATCACCTCGATCGACTTGTCGAGGCGACTCGCGACACGCTGCGCCGCGGACTCCAGCGCGACGACCAACTTGCCCGCGGGGACGAAACGGCGCTTCGAGACCGCCTCGGGCACTACCCCGGGGTCGCCACCGGCCGACACGACGAGCTTCCGGAGGTCGGCCTCCGAGAAGGGCACCTCGTCTTGCGCCATGGCTTCGGTGGCCGGGCCGAGTACGTCCTGGTGGTCATCTAGAAACGCGTCGAGGGCGGCCTCGATGCTGTCGATTTCCTCGAGCCCGATCGTCGCCACAGACTCGACCACGTGCGCAGTTCGAACAACCGACTCGAGATCATGCACCGATGCGTTCCCTTTGATGGTGTGCACCGCCCGGCGAAGCGCGATGGAGTCGCCCAACGCCAGCGCGGTCCGAGCGCCTACCAAGAGACGACGGGCGTCCTCGACGAACATCCGAAATAGCGGAAGCTGCGTCCGAATGGCGAGCAGGGCCTTCGCCTCTCGGGCGGACCGTTCCGCGACAATCTGCGCCGTCACGTCCGAGACGGTGACCAAGATGGACGTCACTGCGCCGGCGTCCCGCACCACTCCATAGACCAGGCCCAAGGTTCTGTCCGCGACCTGCACCCGGGACCGGGCCTGGGCGAGAGTGAGCTCCTCCGGCAACATGTCGTCGAAGATCTGTTCGAGGCCGAGCTCGAAGTCGGCGGCCACGCCGCCTTCCAAGCCCAACGCAGCGGAGAGCGTGCCTCCCGTCGGGTCTTCGACGGCCAGGAGCGCGGCGCAGCTCCTCGACCACCCCGGGGCAACCTTCTGGTCGCGACCGACGAGCAGCAGCCCTACTCCGACGTTGTCGAGGATGGCACGAATGTGCTCGGTTCGGGAGCGAACCTCGCCCTCGAGGCCCTCCATGAACTCCTGATACATCGCGTCGTGAACCGCGAATCGCTCGGCTTGCTTCGCCTCTTCGACCTTCCGAGAGGCAAGCTCCGCACGACGCCAAGCGCTCTCGTTGGTGCGCCGAGCCAGCGCGTTCAGCTGAGTACGAATGGGGCACTTCTCGGTGCCGGCGTCGAGCGACGCGAGGCGTCGCTTGAGCACAGTCACGGTGCGCTCGGCGGCAAGTGCCCTCGCCACCCAGTTCTGGCGCTTTCGCGGGGGTGCCTGAGGTCGAGACGCTGGAGGTGCGTCGACCGCGTGCTCGACCTTCCTTCTCGGCTTGGCCGACGACCCCGTGCTCCGTGTGCCCATCTATTCCCCCGGCTTCAACTCCCAAACGTCCGCTCGACAGGACTCTTAACCGGGCCGGTCGGAAGCGATCGACCCACCGATTCAAGGTTCCGACAGTAGGGGACGCGCCCGGGCAGAAAAGCTGAGGAAGTGCGACGCACTAGTCCACTTTGGATGTACCCATTGGCTGACCGCAGCCGTTCGAACCCAACGGCGGGCGAGCTCCGCCTGCTCTTCGGAGAGAAGCAGGAGCGACGGGGGATCATGGGCGACTACACTATCCTCGACAACATGCCCGTCGCGGCGCTCGTCGTGCACGCGGACGGCGTGATCGGTTACTGGAACCTCATCCTAGAGCGGACGACAGGGCTCTCCCGCGCAGACACGGTCGGCCGAAACCTATTCAAGTGCTTTCCCAAGCTGGACCAGCCTCGATTTCGCAACCGCTTCGACGAAACGCTGGTGTCCGGACTGCCGGTCGTGATGAGTGCGCTCCTGACTCCGCTGCTGTTCGCTCCGGCGGGACAGCCTAGAACCGATCGATTCGAGCAGGTGTCCATCACGAGCCTGGGCCGTGACCCGGCAAGCCGAGGATTCCGTGCGTTGGTGACGATCGTCGACCTATCGGAGCAGTTCCGGCGCTCCGCGCACGCGTGGGAGCAAGCCGCGCAGGCGCGGAGGGAAGCGGAGGCCAGGCGCGCGCGTGAGGCCGAGCTCGAACTGGCACGGGAAGCAGCCGAGGCCGCCAATCGCACGAAGTCGATGTTCCTCGCCGCGATGAGCCACGAGCTCCGCACCCCGATGAACGGCGTGCTCGGCATGACGGACCTTCTCCTTCACTCCGACCTCTCCCCGTGGCATCGCGACCACCTCGAAATCCTTCAGTCGAGCGCCACGAGTCTCTTGACGGTCCTCAACGACATTCTCGACTTCTCGAAGATCGAAGCCAACAAACTCGAGCTCGAGGCCATCGTCTACGATCCGCGGAGCGTCATCGAGGAGTGCGTGGCCCTGATCGCCGAACTAACTCACCAAAAGGGAGTGGAATGCGTGGCGATCGTGGACCCGGCAGTGCCGGCGCTCGTGACAGGTGATCCGACCCGACTCCGGCAGGTCGTGATGAATCTGCTCTCGAACGCGTGCAAGTTCACGACGAGTGGCGAAATCGTCGTTAGGGCGAGCGCCGAAAGAGAACCGTCCGGCTGGCGCCTTCGGATCGGAGTTCACGACACGGGGAGCGGCATTCCCCCAGCGACGGCCTCACGCCTGTTCGAGCCCTTCACCCAGGCCTCGGCCTCGGTCAGCCGCACGCACGGCGGCACGGGGCTCGGGCTGACGATCTGTCGTCGACTCGTCGCGATGATGGGAGGCGAAATCGGAGTCCGAAGCGAGATCGGTCGGGGCAGCGCATTCAGCTTCGACGTCGTGGCCGGGGTCGCGGCCGGAGCCGCTCTCTCCGCGTCCGCGTGCCACGGGCTCACGTTCGCCCCCGATCTCGACCGGATTTCGATTGCGGTCTCCTTGTCGCACGAGCCGAGCGCGGAGGCCGTCGTCGCGATGCTATCGGCGCTGGGGATCGCCTGCGAAGCAATCCCGCCCATCATCCTGAAGCGATGGCTTTCGCTTCGCGGCGCGAGCCACGTGATAGTCGACTCGAGCGCCCCCATCGGCGAGCTCGTCCCTCTCGTCGGTACGGGAAAGCTGGTGGTGTGCACCCAGCCTGCCCGGAGCCGCGCTGCACTTCCGGACGGAGTAGCTGCGTTCTTGGGCTGGCCTTGCCGAATCGCGACGTTGGCCGAGAGACTCGGAGTCGGCAAGCGCGCAGAGCAGCCGCAGCCGCCGAAGCTCTCGATGCGCGTACTGGTCGCCGACGACGACGCGACCAACCGAATCGTCGCCAAAGCGATGCTTAAGGGTATCGGCTGTTCCGTCGACGTCGTCGAGCACGGTGCCGCGGCGGTCGACGCCGCATCGGCGAACCACTACGACCTCATCCTCCTCGACATGCAAATGCCGGGGATGGACGGGTGCTCCGCGGCCACCGCGCTGCGCGCCTTCGGCCACGTAGGCCCTATCCTCGCGCTCACCGCAAGCATGCTCGAGGAGGAACGCCGCGCGTGCATTTCCGCTGGAATGAACGAGGTTCTGGCCAAGCCGCTCGACCGCCGAACGTTGCACGCGACACTTGTTCGCTATGCGGAGATCGAACCTCCGCCCAAGGTGCGAGCCGCTTGAGCCTGAAGTTGAGCTCCGTGTGCTCTCACACGGCGACCGACATCCGGCGGACGCGGTCGCTGACGAGCGACCTGATGGCGGCAGGATCGAAGGGCTTCTCGAGATAGTGGTGCGACCGCAGGAACGCGTTCGCATCGGCGGTGAACGCGCCCCCCGTCAGGAATACGAGCGTGTCGGCGGCCGCGACGTCGATGCCTCGCAGGCGGTCCGCGAACTCCATCCCGGACAGGCCGGGCATCATGAGGTCACAAAGGATGAGATCGAAGCGCTCCCCCGCCGCCAAGAGAGCGAGCGCCCGGCGACTATCGGTGTGTACGACGACGTCGTGGTCTCGTTCGATTAGACGCTTCAGGTTCTGCGCGATCGCGGGCTCGTCGTCGACGACCAGCACCCGTCCTCGTCGCGGGCACGGTAGCGCTGGGGCGCGTTCGGTCTTGCACGCGACGACGCCAGGAGAGGCGGCAGCCGGTAGCCGGACGCGGACCGTGGTCCCCTCACCGACCCGACTCTCGACTTCGATACGGCCTCCCATTGCTTCGACCGTGGTCTTGCATATGGCGAGGCCGAGGCCCGTACCTCCCCGTTCGACCTTCGTGCTGAAGAAGGGCTCGAACACTCTCGCGAGCTGTCCCTCGGAAATCCCCTCACCGGTGTCCTCGATCTCGATCACGGCTCGTCCACCGAGATCCGTCGACGTTCGAATGGTCACCGAGTTCGCTTCGACCGAGCCTTCGGCGATGGCTTGCGCCGCGTTCACGATCAGGTTGAGAAAGACTTGCGCGAGGCGAGACTCGTTGCCGAGGACGGAGGGCAGACCGCCATACTCCTTGGTGAGTCTGGCACGCGAACGGAGCTCGTGGGCGGACATGTTCGCAGCAGAGTCGAGCAACGCGTGAACGTCGACGGGAGCCTTGCGCCCGATGTCGGGCTTCGAGAAACACTTGAGGTCACGCACCACCTGCCGAACCCGATTCGCCCCCTCCCAAGCCTCGGCGAGAGCCGCCTGTCCGGCGCTCGGCAGATCGGGACTGGACTCACGCAGGTAGTCGAGCGCAGCAATCAGATAGGCGAGCGGATTGTTGATCTCGTGGGCTACCCCGGCGGCGAGCATTCCGACCGAAGCGAGCCGATCGGCTTGAACGAGACGGGCCCTCATGGTGCGAAGCTCGGTGAGATCGCGAACCGTCCACAGGAGCGACTTCAATCCATCCAACTCGACTTCACGTCGCGCAGACACCTCCAACTCCACGACGGTTCCGTCGGGCCGCACCACCTTCGCTTCCCCTTCGAGTCGGACCTCCAAGTCGGCCGCGGCACGCCCGAACAACTCGGACACGGGAACCCCGAGCAAGGCGAGGGGTGAGGCGCGTCCCGCGAGCGCGGCGAAAACGGCGTTCGCGAACACCACCTTTCCTTCACGCGCCACGAAGACGCCGAGCGGCAGTTTCGCGAGCAGCTCGAACAACTCGTGCCGAGAGCGAAGGAGCTGGGAGCGTGCATTCACCGAGTCCGTCACGTCGAAGACGAAGCCGCTACCGCTCCGTCCGATCCCGACCTGAACTTCGGCGCTGGCCCAGGAAAAGCGCACATACCGTGGCTGAATCTCGGGTGTCACGAAGAGCACGTCCTCGACTCCGCCCTCGACGCGACGATGTCCCCGAAAGAGGACCTCACGGTCGTGCGTACCTATTCGCGACCAAAGCAGGTCCGGATCGCGCATCAACGACGCGGCGTCCACGCCGAGCACCTGCTCGGCCTGTGGACTCACGTACTCGAAGACCACGCGCCCGTCAGCCTGAACGCGGTAGTCGTAGAGCAAGCCCGGAACCGTCTCGGCGGTCCGAGCGTGACGCTCGGCGAGGAGCGTGGCCTCGCGCTCGGCCAGCTTCGTCGGGGTGGTTTCGACGGTGGAGACCGCCACCTCCGTGGAGGAGACGCGGAATACCCGAAGCGCGTAGTGACGGCCATCGAGCTCGAGCTCGGTGCAGCGAGGCTCGAAGCCCCCCGACATCACGTCGACCAGTGTCTCGTGAAGGACCGCATAGCTCGGTACGACCTGCAGAAGCGGTCGACCGACCACATCCTCTCGGACACTCCCCAGCGCCGCGAGCATGGGCTCGTTCGCTTCGCGCACGATGAAGTCCCCCCGCTGCGGGTCGACCTGAGCGACGAGTAGCTGGTCGCTGCAGCTCGCGAACACGGTCGAGTAGCGAGCCCGGGTGACCGCGCCCTGCTCGCGCGCGCGCACCTCGTCGGTCACGTCGAACATCACCTCGAGCGCCCGTTTTGTCCCATCGCGTGTCGGAACCGGCGCCGCCGAGACGTGCAGGATTCGCCAATCGTCATCGCCACGGTTCACCCTCACTTCCTGATTCCGGACGACGACGCCAGAACGCGCGGCGACCAAACCGGCTCTCGCGTCATCGGGCAGGCGCGTCGCTTGGTCCGCCGCGAACGTCAAGACGGTCTCGAGACAGGCCTCACCTGCCGGATCGAGCCCAAGCTGCTCCGAGTAAGCGCGATTCCGCGCCAGGATCCCCGTCCGCTCCGCCTCTGATTCTACCAACGCCACGCCAATCGGAAGGTCTTCCAGCGCGCGCCCTAGCGCGGCAAGCTCGATCGAGGAGCGCGAGATCCGATGCCACGACTCTTCCGTCCGCGCATCGCGCGGGCTCAGGTCGGGAAGTCCGGTGGCCTTGCGCCGCATCGTCACGAGCAGGGCCGGCTTGCCGTCCTGGAGCTCTACCGCGATCGCCGACGCCTGCCATGTTCGGCGGAAAGGTTCACGAAGCGTCGGGGCACGACTCGAGAAACAACGGTCCAGCAGCTTATCGCCGTCCGCGAGCAAGCCATCGAACGCCAGCGGCGCAGCGTCGACCGAGTCCAGGTAGGCTCGATTCGCACGAAGGCGTGTGCCGAAAGCGTCGAAGAGGACCAAGCCGTCCTCCACGAGCTCGAATACCGCGTCGAGCAAAGCTCCGCGGCGATCCCCTAGTTGCATAGCGCTAGCCTCCTCCCGGGCCCCTCGTCCGGAAGCTACTAGTGTGACCGCGACCTCCCTCGAAGCAAGGCGCCTTCGACGCAATCGACGTGGTCACGCCAGTGACCACGTCGGGCGACTCGAAGGCGTTCTCCCATCACGCGGCCATGATGACCATGACGCCGACGCGCTCGGATAGCACTCTTCCAAGACGGTCGATCTGCGACACAGTCAGGCGCGTACCGGCCGGCACGAGCAACGCCCCTGCCTCGCTCAGCAGGTCCGTCGCGAGCACCATTCCTTCGCGCAGTGCAGCCACAGTCGATCGCACAGGACGGTTCTCGTATACGTCGACCGAGGCCGCGATGCGAAGCGCGAGCCCCTCGACCGCAAGGAGTACACTCCGAGAAGCCACCGGCGGCAGCCTGCGCTTGAGCGGACCACCGAAGGTCTTCGGCAATCCTGTGGTGAGAGTGACGCCTTCCATCATGGCAGCCTCTTTGAACGCACCTGCCACGGTGTTGGCGAGCTCTCGGACGACGTCCTGAATCGCGGCGGCGCTCGGAGTGGGCGTCCCGAGAAGCGTCGTCCCGAGGTCGCGGAACGAGCCTTGGTCGGTTGCGAGGGATATGCGCGCCTCCTGCCCACCGTTCGCAAGCGTCAAAGGGAGCTCCGCGCCCCACGCGGACGAAACGAACGGGTCCGCGTCCGGCAACGCGACGAAACGGGAGCCGACCATCGCCTCGAGGTTGGTGACGAGGAGTCGCTCCGAGTCGCAGAACGCCCGAAGCCCTTCGAGCCGAGGACCTTCGGACCAATCGAACGTAGTGGTCGGTTTCGCCGACGGCGCCCACTTCAGAATGCGACTGATGCCCTCTACCCGCAGGCCGAGCTCGTCGCCGGAGAACGGGGTCTTGGCATAGTCGTCGGCACCTTGACCAATCGCGGTCGACATGTCCACGGGCCCGCGCGCGGAAGTAACGACGGTCCACACGTGTTTGGTGGCGTACGCTCGAACCTTGCGAAGCATGTTGAGCGACCCGACCATCGCGAGCGATAGCACCACAGCGTCCGGAGGGCGAGCGTCGAACTGCGCCTCCGCCGAGACGGAGTCGACCGCCGCCTCGACGTCGTGGCCTCGCTCACGGAGCATGGCCACAGCAACGTCTCGAATCGCCCGATTGGGCTCGACAACCAAAACGTCCATGGTGTCCCCCTCAGGTCCCTTCGAGGATCTTCTTCGTCGCGGCGACCAGAAACTGAGGCTTGAAGGGCTTGACGATCCAACCCTTCGCGCCGAGCTCTCGGGCCCGTTTCATGAGCTCGGGCTGACGCTCCGTCGTGAGCATCAAGACGGAGAGCTCCGCTTTGGTCGGGTGCGCGCGAAGCGCCTCGAGGAAGTCGAGGCCGCTCATGTTCGGCATGTTCACGTCGCACACCACCAACGCGACATCGTTACCTTCGAGCACCGCGAGTGCTTCTATGCCGTCTCCTGCCTCGAGGACTCCATACCCCTCGGCCGCAAGGCTTGCGGCAACGAGGGTGCGAATCATGCTCGAGTCGTCGACGACCAAAACTTGAGCTACCATACGAACATCCCTCCGTTGCACGTCAAAACAGGATCACTTCGCCTTCGGAGATCGAATCGCCGACCTCCGAATGCTCCTCGAGAAGGAAGTCCGCCGGAAGGGAGACTTCGAGGCGAATGAACACGCTACCTTCTTCCCAGAGCACGCCATTCTCGCGCACCGAAGCGCCATAGCAGCTCGGTCCCAGGCGCACCTCCGTCCCGATGCTCGACGTCGGGATCGCCGATATCAGAGCGACGTTGTGGCCGAGGAGGCGATGCTTGAACCGACCGAGCAGCTGGTTCGCGAGCTCCCCGAGATAGTCGGCGAGCGCCAGGTCGTTGCCTTCGACCATGGATCTGTGGGATCGCGGAACCAGCGACGCCACGGCGGAGCGACGGGCGTGGAGCGTAATGGCGCCACGAATGTCTCCGCCATAACCGATGGTCGCGACGACGCTCGGATCCTTCTCGATCGGGGCCTCGTTCAGCCACGCCACGCTACCGGCACCGAGATCTTCGTCCCCAAACATCTGGAGCGCGCAATCCCTTAAAATCGCAACTAAGCTGGACATGACTTCAGCGGATGACATTCGTTCCTCCACGTCGCTCGAGGTCGCATCGTTCACCTTTTCGGACACGAAAGGCGGAACGTCGTCCCCTCCCCAATCTTCGACTCGACGCTGAGGGCACCGTCCATTCGGTCGAGTGCCTCCTTCATGGCGGCGAGTCCCATCCCCCGGCCCGAGATCTCGGTCACCGTCGCTGCAGTCGAGACCGCGTTCTTGGTTACCACCTCGATGGCCTCGTCCAGGTCGAGCACGCGACCGGCCGGGATCAGCCCCCGCGCGGCTGCCATACGAGAGATGGCCGCGGGGTCGATGCCTCGACCATCGTCCGAGATGGTCAACATCCAGGCGTCACCGAGGTCCTCGAAAGCCAAAGTGACGCAACCCGCGGCCGGCTTCCCTCTTCGCTCGGAAGGCGCTTCGATCCCGTGATCGACCGAGTTGCGGACGAGGTGCGGGAGGCACCGGAAGAGCGGCGCCATACGCAACGGATCCACCATGACGTCGCCTCCCAAAACTCGGACAGAGACGTCCTTTTCCAGCCGTTCCGCGACACGCGCCACCGCAGCCTCGAGCGGGGCGACCAGCTGAGCCGCCGGGACCATGCGGAGCGTCGCGAGGAAGGGCTCGACCACCGCGCCGTCGCCTCCTGCCGCGGCGACCAGCGCGGCGAGATGCTCGCGGGTAATCTCGTAGCGAACGGAACCTTCGTTCGCTCTGACCGGTGAGATCCCGAGGACCGAGCGGTTCTCCTCGAGGAAGTCCTCGAAAGAGTGTTCGACGGCCGCGATCTCCAGTTCGCCGATCGCCTCCTTGGATTCGACGGCGTGGACGACCGCGACGACCGAATCGAGTGCGTGGACCGAGGCGTTCCCCTTGACGGTGTGAACCGCCCGCCGCACGAGCGCCTGATCACCGGAGACCAATCCCTCCCTGGCGTCGGCCAGCAGAACACGAACATCGTCGACGAAGAGACGGAACGCCGGCAACTGGGTAAGGATGGCCACCAGCGTCTGCGCCCGTCGAGCAGCCGCTTCCGCGACCACCTGGTCGGTGATGTCCGACATCGTCACGAGCACGGCCTTCACCTCCCCATCCTCGCGAACGACTCCGTACGCGAGACGGAGCACTCGGTCCGCGCGCCGAACCTTCGCCGGGAGCTGATCGAAGGTGAGACACTCCGGAAGGATGTCGTCGAACACCTGGAGGAGCCCGACCTCCAAGTCCTCCGCGTCGATGCCGCTAAGGCCCAGACAAGCCGCGAACGTCATGGTCGTTGGGTCGGAAATCCCGAGCAAGGCGCTGCAGCTCGCGGAAGATCCGGGCTGAACGACACAGTCGGATCCGACGAGCAAGAGGCCCGAAGCGACGTTGTCCAGGATCGCCCGAACCTGGCGTGTCCGCTCAGCGACGCGCTCCTCGAGTAGCTCGCTGTAGCGCTTGAGCTCGGCCGTTCGGACCTCACCGAGGATTCGGCGCCGCTCTGCTTGCATCGCACGGCGCTGGCTCGACTCGAACTGAGATCGAATCAGAGAGCGCTCGGTACCGGAGTCGAGGGCGCCCAGTCTACGCTTCAGAACCGCGACAGTCTTCTCGGCCGCGCGTGCCCGTTCTTCCCATGTGTATTCATCGACCATGAGGTGACCTCGACGAGCGCGGCGTCGGCTCGCGGCGAAGGGGTAGCGCGCGGCTAGGCATTTTTCCCGATGCCGAGCGCGACCAGGGTCTGATTGATGTGGAGACCGTTGAGGACCTCGCCGTAGGTGTCGAACGAGATACCGCCCTCGGCGCACCTCGAGACGACCTCACCCAAATCGGCATGAAGCCCCCGGCGTTCGGCCTCCAGCGCGCGTAGAATACAATTGAATCCGAGCAAGAATGCCGGTTTCTCCCCTCCGACCTCGAGCGTCGAAAGGTCCTTTTCGAGGGTCGGGACCATGTCGTCGTGCCCTGCGATATCGAGCAACCAGCCCTCGTCGACGGCACAATAGAACGTGAGGGAGCCATCGTCGTGGATGGCCTGGACGCTCCGGACGTAGAGGCTTCCCTCGATGTTGACGAGCACAGGATTGAGGAACGTGGCCTCCTGCGTTAGTCCGTTCGTGGGCAGTCCGAGCGCTCGCGCATAGGCGTGCGCCGCCGGCACACCGTCGATTTCGTATACACGCCGTGCCGCCGGGTCCGCTTTCGTGACCGCGAGAGAAGCTGGACGCTTGGTAAAGTGCTGGTGCTTCACCAACTTGTAGAATCCGACCGGGCCGTAGCCGACCAACAAGACGGCCGCGTCGCTCGCGGCCCCATCGCCAGAAATGACGTGGGTCTTTCGAAAAGCGAGGTCGTCGCCAGCCGATCCGCCAACGAGCGGAATCCCTTCGAGTGCCTCGGCGACAGCCTCGGCGACCCGCTCCTCCTTCAGGGAGAGCCCATCGCAAAGCAGGACGGCGACCACCTGCGCCGGATCGACCGTGGTAACGTCGATGCCGAGAGACTCAGCGGCCTCGCGAACCGCCTCGACCGCCTGAGATTGACGGAACGAGGAAAGAGGGCTGATGCGCCTAACCGCCCATCGAGTGTTCGGCGTGTAGAGGGCTGCGAGCGTGAGGCTACCGTTCGAGTGCTGACCATCGAGCGACTCTCCAGTCGTCGAGCACCCGAGCACGACCGACCCGGCGAACCGTGCTTGAAGGGCCAGCTGGACCGCCGTCGGGTCCTGCTTGGTCGAGGCAAACGCGATCACGAGATCGGGCTTCTCACCGAAGTCCGCGCTCGCCTCGGCGACCGCTGCCGCCGCATCGGTTGAAAATGACCGTCCCCGCTCGCTCCTCATCGCCGATCTCCTTGCCTCACGTAGCTAGGACGACCGGCACCCGACGAGGTTAATTGGAGGGGTTCGTTTTTCGAGAGCAGGGACAGCACCGCGAAAGCGTCAATCTCCCACGGCGGTGTGCCGAGCTCGGCTCCGTATGTTCAGTATCCCATCAGCTCTATTCCACGAGCACGTCGAGCAGTTCCACGTCGAACACCAAGGTGGCGTTCGCGGGGATCGGGCCTTGCCCCTTGTTGCCGTAGCCGAGATACGCCGGGATCACGAGCTTGCGCTTGCCACCGGCCTTCATGCCCAAGAGTCCCTCCGTCCAGCCCGGGACCACCTGGCTCAAGCGCGTGTCGAAGGCTTTCCCGCGATCGACCGAGCTGTCGAACTTGGTGCCGTCGAGCAAATAACCCGTGTAGTGCACACGTACCGTCGAGAGGCGGCTCTTCGGCTGCGCGCCCTTGCCCACCACGACGTCGTAGGTGAGCAGACACGAGGGCTGCGTGACCCATCCGGCCGCGCCCGTCTCCGTGCCAGTGGGCACTCCGGGGAGCTTCGCGAAATCGGGCGGAGCATCGCACGTTCGCGTCGGCGCACTCGTCACGGGTGCGGGAGGAGCGGGCTCGACCGGCTTCTCCGAGGCGGCCGTGGCAACGGGAGGAGGTACGGGACCACACGCGACGAGCGCGATCGCCGAACCCAAGAACATGTAGAGCACACGGTTCATGTGGACCTCGGATGACTTCAGAGCGACTTCGGAGCGCCCGATTCGCCGAGCAGGAAGAGGAGCAGCGCCTTCTGCACGTGGAGGCGATTTTCCGCCTGATCGAACACGATGGACGCCGGGCTCTCCATGGCCTCGTGGGTGATCTCCTCGCCGCGATGAGCGGGGAGGCAGTGCATCACTTTGGCGTCCTTCGCGGCCTTTTCCACGAGCGCGCCGTCCAGCGTGTAGCCCGCGAACGCCTTCATACGCGCTTCGTTCTCGGCCTCTTGGCCCATGCTCGTCCACACGTCGGTGTGCACGAAGTCCGCGCCTTCGCAGGCCGGCTCGGGGCGATCGTAGAGGCTCACCGAGGTGCCGGCCGCCGTGAGCTCGTCCGCGGGCGGGCGGTACCCCTCGGGCGCGGCGAGCGCGAGGTGGAAGCCGAAGATCTTCGCGGCCTCCACGAACGAGCGCACCATGTTGCTCGAGCCGTCGCCGACGAACGCCACGCGACGTCCTGCGAGCCCCGAGAGACCCCGAGCGCGCAGGCTCTCCTCCATGGTGAACACGTCCGCGAGGACTTGGACCGGGTGGCCGTCGTCGGTGAGCGCGTTGATCACCGGCACGTCGCACGAGGCCATCTCGAGGAGCTTCGAGGTCTCGAACGTGCGGTACACGATGGCGTCGCAGTAGCGCGCGAGCACGCGTGCCGTGTCGACGATGGGCTCGCCGCGACCGAGCTGGCTCCCCTGCACACCGAGCACCACCGGGTGCGCGCCCAGCTGAGCCACGCCCACCTCGAACGAGACGCGCGTTCGGGTGCTCGCCTTCTCCATCACGATGGCCACCGAGCGCCCACGGAGCACGTGCGAACGGGTGCCCTTCGGCTCGCGCTTGAGGTCCGCCGCGAGGGCGAGCACGTGATCGTGCTCCGCGCGAGTGAGGGACGAAAGAGAGATGAAATCACGCTTTTTCATGGGACTTCGCGCTCCGGTGACGGGCGAGGGATCACAAAACGTGGGACGAGATGCTCTCGGCCACGCGGGAGAGAGAGTCGCGACGCGAGGCCTCGTGCAGAGCCTCCGCACGAAGAGCGAGCGAGGCGAGCTGCACCTCCACCGCGCGCGGTCCGGTTCCGCCGGCGCTCTCTTTGGCAGCCACTGCCCGACGCGGGTCGAGCGCGGCCAGCGTCTCCGCCGTGAAGGCCGGGTCGACCGAACGAGCCTCTTCCGGCGTGTACGAGACGAGCGGCCGACCTTCGGTGACCGACTTGCGCACGAGCGCCCCCGCCGCCTTGTACGCGTCGCGGAAAGGCATGCCCGCACGCACGAGCGCCTCGGCCAGGTCGGTGGCCTGGGTCGATCCGTCGGACACCGCAGCGAGGCATTTTTCCGCGTCGAACGCGACGAACGGAAGCGCCGAGCGCACCGCCGAGAGCGCGCCGAGCACGACCTTGCCGGTGCCGAGCGCGGCCTTGCGGTCGTCTTGGAGATCGCGGCTGTACCCGATGTGGAGCCCGCGGACGAGCACCATCATTTGCACGAGGTTGCCCACGCCGAACGAGGCCTTCGATCGCACGAGCTCGAAGACGTCGGGGTTCTTCTTCTGCGGCATCATGCTCGAGCCGGCCGAGATCGGATCGCCGAGCTTCACGAAGCCGAACTCGCTGGTCGAGTAGTCGATCATGTCGGTCGCGAAGCGCGAGAGCGCGAGCAGCACACGCGTGGAGGCGAACGTGTAATCGAGGGTGAAATCGCGGTCGCCGACCGTGTCGAGGGCGTTCTCGGTGGGCCCCTCGACGAAGCCGAGCAGGCGCGCCGTGAGCGCTCGATCGATGGGAAGCGAAGAGCCCGAGCAGGCCCCCGAGCCCAGCGGCGAGCGTCCTACGTCGACCTCGAGCAGGCGCTCCGAAGCACGCGCGATCCCGTTCGCCCACGCGGAGAAGAGAAACCCTCCGCTCACCGGCTGAGCCCGCTGACGATGTGTATACGCGGGGAGCACGAGGTCACGCTCGGCGCGTCCACGCTCGACGAACGCCGTGACGAGCTCCGCCGCCGCGCCCAGAATTTCCCCGCGCGCGCGCCTCACGTGGAGACGCAGCGCGGTGGAAACCTGGTCGTTCCGCGAACGTGCAGTATGCAGCCTCTTGCCGACCTCACCGAGCTTTGCGGTGAGGAAGGACTCGATGGCCATGTGCACGTCTTCTTCGCCGGTGGGAAGCTCGAGCGTGCCTTGCTCGGCCCGCGCGTGCATGTCGAGCAGCTCGCCGCGGAGGACACGCGCGTCTTCCTTGGAGACGAGGCCGGTCTCGCCCAGCATGGTCACGTGGGCGGCGCTGCCGAGCAGGTCTTCCCGTACGAGACCCCAGTCGTCGTCCATCGACGAGCTCCACGCGAGCAAGTCGGGGAGCATTCCTCCCGCACCGGTGGCCGCGGTCCTCGCAATGCTCGCGCTCATCGACGTTCAGTCCTTTCGCACCAAGGTGCCGATACCCGTGTCCGTGAAGAGCTCGGCGATCACGCCGTGCGGGGTGCGACCGTCGATGACGTGCACCGAGCTCACGCCGCCCGCGAGCGCACGCAAGATGCTCTCCGCCTTGGCGGCCATACCGCCCACGATGATGCCGTTGTCGATGCGCTGACGGAGCTCGCTCGCGCCGATCTCGCTGATGAGCTCGCCCTTGTGCAGGATGCCCGCCACGTCGGACAAGTAGATGAGCTTCTCGGCCTGGAGGGCCACGGCGATCTCGGCCGCCGCGGTGTCGGCGTTGATGTTGTAACCCTCGCCGTCTTCGCCGAGTCCGACCGGCGAGACCACCGGCACGTAGCCCTTCTCGAGCAGCATCTCGAGGTAGTCGCGGTTCACCTGGGTGATCTCGCCCACCATGCCGAGGTCGCGGCCTTCTTTGCCGTAGAGGCGCCGCGCACGCAAAAGCCCCGCGTCCTTGCCGGACACGCCCACCGCGTTGGCGCTCTTCTGGTTCAAGAGCGAGACGAGCTCGGTGTTGATGCGGCCGGTGAGCACCATCTCCACGACCTTCACGTCTTCCACGCCGGTCACCCGGACGCCGTCCACGAACTCGCTCTTGCCGGCGCCGAGCTTCTCCAGCGTGCGGGAAATCTCGGGTCCGCCGCCGTGCACGACCACGGGAAGGAGCCCGGCGGAGCGCAGCAGGTTGATGTCGTTGGCGAAGCTCGCCTTGAGCGAGTCCTTCACCATGGCCGCGCCGCCGTACTTCACGACGGCTCGTTTTTTGGAGAATTTGTCGATGTACGAGAGCGCCTCGACGAGCAGCGTGCGCTTGAACGTGGGGCTGTAGTTGGTGAGCCGGTCGTCGCGCGAGACCGTTCCGTCCGGCGAGGCCGAGGTGAGGCTCATGTAGTCGGCGTTGATCTTCACGTAGTCGTACGAGAGATCGCACCCGTACGAGACGGCCTCGAAGGCGCCCGCGCGGAGGTCCACGTCGATCTTCACCTGCGGCTCGCGCATCTTCGCGCGGAGCTGCGCGGGCTCGACCCCGGTGGGACCGCCCTGGTCGAACACGGTCTCGCCTTGGAGCACGACCTTGGCCGCGTGAGGGTCGACCGCGTACTTCTTCGATCCGATACGCGCGCCGAGCGACGCGAGCACCCGTCCCCAGTTGGGGTCTGCACCGAACACCGCCGCTTTCACCAGGTTCGAGCCGCAGATGGTCTTGGCCAAGTCGCGGGCGATGTCCAAGTCCGGAGCGCCGGCGACGCGGACCTCGAGCAGCTTGGTGGCGCCCTCGCCGTCTTCGGCGATGGCCCGCGCGAGCTCCACGCAGAGGCTGGTGAGCGCGGCCTCGAAGTTGGCAAGCTCCGCTTTGTCGCGCAGCGCGGGCGCACCGGAGGCGCCGTTGGCCAGCATGAACACCGCGTCGTTGGTGCTCATCTCGCCGTCGATGTTGAGGCTGGAGAAGCTCGCCGCGGTGGCGCGCTCGAGCAGACCCTGGAGCGTCTTCGGATCGACGGTGGCGTCGGTCGCGACGAAGCCGAGCACCGTGGCCATCTCGGGGGCCACCATGCCCGAGCCCTTGCAGAAGCCGGAGATGGTCACGTTCACGCCGCCGACGGCCACCGTGCGATGCGTGAGCTTTACACGGGTATCGGTGGTCATGATCGCCTCGGCAGCCGAGACGATGGCTTCGCTGCGCGAGCGAGAGAGGCCGTCACACGCGGCCACCAGCTTGCCGATGGGGAGGCGCACGCCGATGACGCCGGTCGAAGCCGAGAGAATCGCGTCGGGCGAGACGCCGAGCGCTTTGCCCATGGCCGCGTGCAGGGTCTTCACGTCTTCGCGGCCGGGCTCGCCGGTGAGGGCGTTGGCGTTGCCGCTGTTCATCACGATGGCGCGAAAGCCCGTGCCGGGAACGCGCTTTTCCGCGTCTTCCACGGGCGCGGCCTTGGCGCGATTGACCGTGAACACACCGGCCGCGGAGCAGGGAGACTCGCTGAAGAGCAGACCCATGTCCTTGCGGTGCGCTTTGATGCCCGCGTTGGTTCCGGCGAAACTAAAGCCCTTCGGAATCTTCATGCTGCGCTCCGCTGGAGACGATCGAGGCCACGCGTCTCGGGGAGCCCGAGCGCCAGGTTCGCGTTTTGGAGGGCCTGACCGGCCGCTCCCTTCAAGAGATTGTCGATGACCGAGACCACCACGATTCGTCCGCTCCGCACCGCGAAGCCGATCCGGCACGTGTTGGTGCCGACCACTTGGGCGAGGGACACGTCGTCGGCGCTCGCGAGCTCGACGAACGATTTGCCCTCATACGCTTCACGATAGGCCTTGGAAACGGCCTCCGCGTCCACACCGGGCTTCGCGCGCAAATAGCAGGTGGCCATCAGGCCGCGTCGAACCGGCAAGAGATGCGGAGTGAAGACCAAGTCCGAAGAAGCGTGCCCGGAGAACATCCCGAGCTTCTGGACGATCTCCGGCTCGTGCTGATGCGCGAGCACCTTGTAGGCGCGCAGGTTCTCCGCGACCTCGGCGAACGAGTGCTCCTCTTTCGACTGACGCCCGGCGCCCGTGGTGCCCGACTTCGCGTCGACGACGATGCCTTCGGCTTCGGCAAGCCCCGCCTTCACGAGGGGAGCGAGCGCGAGCAAGGTGGCCGTCGGGTAACAGCCGGGGTTCGCCACCAGCGTGCCCCGCTCGGGCGCGCCGAAGAGCTCGGGCAAACCGTAATGCGTCTTCCCGAGCAGCTCTTTGGCCGGATGGTCGAGCTTGTAGTGTGCACGCATGTCGTCGGCGGTGGCCAAGCGGAATGCGCCCGAGAGATCGATCACCGTGCGCTTCTTGCCGCCGGGGCCTTCGACCAACCCGGGACCGTGCGAAGCGGACACCTCGGCCGGCGTCGCCAGGAAAACCACGTCGACGTCGCTCGAGGCGAGCGCGGAGAACCCCTCCGCGTGCTTCACGAACGACACGTCCGAGTCGATCCCCAGCGAACGAGCTTTTTTCCCGGCGAGTGCGTCCGAGGTCGCGATGGCGAGCTCGAAGTCCGGGTGCGCGACCAAAAGGCGCGCGAGCACGCCTCCGGAATAACCGGAAGCCCCCACGATCATGACGCGATGCGTGCCCATATCGCGTGCGCGGTTACGGGGTTTTTCCCTAAAGTTCAATGCTGAAAACGGTCTCGTCGCGCGATCGTCCCGGAGGACGAACGGGGGCTCGATCGAGACCTGGTCCGAAACCGCGGTCCCCACTGCCGGGATCGCGTTTTTTTTGCGAGAAAACTCAGGGCTTCGCGCTGGCGGCGGGCTTCTCGCCCTTCGCGCCGTCGGTCGCGTTCGCGGCGGAGCTGGACGACCACGCCCACCAGATGCCGGCCAGGAGGAAGAGCGTGGCGCCGAGCGCGGGGAGCCACATGGGCGTCTTCGGCTCGGGGAGGTGGTGTTCGTGCGAGGAAGCCATGGTCTTGAGGGACTTTTCCTCTAGTGCCCGCAGGGTGTCAAGCCGAGGGGCTCGCGGCGAGGGGCGAGACCCGTGTCTACGGCGTGGAGACGCAGGGACGCTCACCCGTCCAGTCGAGCTCGGTCGAACGGAGCGTGAAGGTCGAGGTGGTGCGCGCGAGCTCGGGGGCAAGGTCTCCCGACCGAACGAGCTCGGCCAGCAAATCGAGATCGACAGGGCGGATCTTCACACGCATCGTCACTCGATCGGGAAGCGACCCGACGAACGTGTAGGCGTGCTTCCGTTCGCTCTCCGCGGCCGGCGCTCGAGACGAGCTCGCGGCGGGCACGAGCAGGCTCTCGACGCGCGCCGTGTTCCACAAGAACGCGGTTTCGTCGCCACGCTCGTCGAAGTGGGTATCCCGAAGGAGGAACATCTGCGGGTCCACGAGCGAACGGACGGCAACATCTTCGGCGACCTTTCCGCTCGAGAAGACGCTCACACCTTTCGAGAACGCCTCAATCTCTACCCAGGCACGTCGGTCTTGCCCGGCACCACTCGGCCAGGAATGCCCCACCTTGACGTTTCGAAGGCTCACGTCGAGGCGCACCCCTTGGGCATCTCCGGCTACGCAGAGGGTGGCAGAAAGCGCATCGGAGAGGCTCTTTTCGAGGGCTGAGCGTTGTGCGTCCTTCTCGGGAAAAGGCAGGGTCGCGACATCGACTCCCACCATGGAGTGATCGTGCACCACGCGCGGTCCGGCTCCAGGCGCCACTGCAGCGAGATCGGTTCGCGCGGGCATATGACACGTGCCGCAGCTCCCGGTGCCTTCGAGTGCGAAATGCGACCGCGACCATTCCGCGAACGTCCGCTCGACCGCCACACCTCGGGGGTTCTCGATATCGTGGCACGAACCGCAGAACACGGGAGCGGCATCGTGGGTCGCGTCGTGACCTGGCGAATAGCGCGAGGTGTGCACCGGATTCGCCACGGGGTCCGTGTAGCTCCCTCGCATGTCGAGATCCGACGCGATCGTCAGCGAATTGTTGTGAAGTGGCCCTCCCACGTACTCGGCCCCGTGACAGGCGAGGCATCCGATGCCCAACAGTCGAGGGTCGAGCTTGTCCAGGTCGAGCCCGTCTTTGGTCGCCCCCGTTTTCGCGGCGAGCGGCGCATGGCATTGTACGCAGAGGTTACCGAGCGCTCCCTTGGTCTCGCGCTGCATTCGGCGGTTCAACGCCAAGAACACCGGGTCCGCGGAGGCGAACGCGTGCATGCTCCCCGACCACTCTCGATAGTGATTCGGATGGCACGAGGCACACACCTGTGAATCCTCGAGCGCGAATCGGGAGAGCCCGGCGGAAGCGTCGATGCCGGCGTCGTTCTGTGGTGCCGCCTCCGTGGACGAGCAGCTCGCCGAACCAACGACGGCTGCAAACCAGGAGGCTACGACGAGCCGAAGCCCGAAGGACAGACGGAAACGATCCCGCGTTCTACGCACGAAGGATCAAGCTACACGAGGGAGCAATCGAAGGATTGGGTGCCGAAGCGCCGCCCACAATCTCGTGAGAGGTCGTGGCCAAAGGTGGGAAGGATTGGAGCGCGGGGAGTCAGACCGAGGGCTTACGGCGGGCGCGGCGGGTGGCGAGGCCGAGGGCCAAAACGCCTACGGCGAGGGCCACCGAGGACGACGAGCTTCCGCGCGCGAAGCCGGCGTCGCAGGAGAGGCCCTTTTGTTTGGCGATTCGCTCGGTCTCGCTCTCGTCTTCTGCCTCGTCCGCGTGGGTATCCACGAAGCCAGGAGCAGCGGGTCCGTTCACGTGCACACCGCTCGCCACCGGCTCGGCGCTGGGTACGGCGCTCGGGGCAGCGCTGGGCGCGGCAGACGCGCTCGGCGAAGACTGTGGCGCGCCACCATCGGCCGCCGGTCCGCCGCCACCACCGTTCGAGGCGTTCGGATCGGAGCAGCATCGGAAGCCTTGCTGGTAGGCCACGAAATCTTCGTTGTGGGCGCGAGTGGCCGGACGACAACGCGCCCTCACCGGGCCCCAATAGCCACCCTTCAAGACCGATTGATAACCGGTGGTGCGAGCGGTCTTGGTCCACTCGTCGACGTTGCCGGTCATGTCGTAGACGCCGAAGGGGCTCTTGCAGCGAGGATTGGAGCCCGAGGGCGTTCCCTGCCAAAGGCGGTCAATCTCTTCGCGGGCTTTTTTGCCGTCGCGAGGGGCGAGCCCGTTCTCCGAGAAGGGCTTCCACGGGCGGTCCACCACGCAGGCCTCGGGGTCGCGCTCGTAGCCGTACGGGTAGGGCGTGGCTTCTTCTCCTTCGCAGGCGAAGGTCCACTCGGTCTCGCCGCAGAGGCGCTTACCGGCCGCTTTGCACATGGCCGCCGACTCGTTGTAGGTGGCCACGATGATCGGGTTTTGCCCCTTTTGATTGGGGTACTCGAACCTGTCGATGCAGAAGTGGAGCGCCTTCGTGGGGAGCTTCTGCGAGATGTCGAGCCAGCCTTGCCGGTCGAAGGTCTTGCAGCGGGCCGGGAAGTCGCGGCTGATCCAGTCGACGCAGGCGGAGTTCTGGAGCTCTTCCAGGTCGCCGTCTCGGCCCTGGGCGTCGAGCTTGTACTTTCCACGCACTTCGATCATGCCGGGTGCACACGCCCCTCGATTGGCCTCGCGGGCGTCGGTGACCTCGGTGGGCTCGCTGTCGGCCGAGACGGCCTGCCAGTGCTTCTTGTCGATGCTCTTCCACTCGTGCTTGGTTCCGCCTTGAGCTTCGAGCTGGAAGAGCTCCGAGAAGCCCGAGGGACCGAGCATGGCGCGCGCCGCCAGCGTTCCCGAGCCGAGCACCACGACGCCTGCGCCGAACATGGCGACGAAAGCGGCAGTTCGACGTTTCGGGGGAGGAGGCGGAGACGGAGGTGGATGCATGGGGCGGTCTACTCGAGCGTAGTCGAGCCCGGGATGGACGACCACGGCAGTGCGTCATTCACTCGGAGGCGAAGATCGCTCGACCGCGAAAAGCTCGATGAAACGAGCTGGTCCGAGCCCACCTGCTCGTCGGATGTGCAGTGCCCCTGGCGCGAGTCATTTCGCGTTCGCCACCACGGGCTCGAGGAAGGCTTGCACGTCGCGCAGCTCGTCCGGGCCGATCCCGTGCTCGAGCATGGGGTAGATGCGCTTCGTGACCTTGGCCCCGCGCGCCTCGAAGCGGCTCGCCGACGTCTCGGCTTCGCTCGTAGGAATCACCGGATCGCGTGCTCCGTGCCCCACGAACACCGGGAACGTGAGCGGGCTCTGCTCGCCGTCTTCCGCGTAGCGACCCGAGAGCACGAGGGTGGCCGCAGGCGGGCTCTTGCGATGGGCCGAGAGCCACGCGGCCAAGATCGCCCCTTGAGAAAAGCCCGCCAGGACGAGCTTGTCCGGGGAGAGGTCGCGACGACGGAGCTCGGCGTCCACGAAGGCGTCGAGGACCGTAGCGGCTTCGCGCACGCGCGCGGGGCGATTCTCGGGGGTGATGCCCGCGAGTGAGAACCACTGCCTCCCGTGCCCTCCGGGTGCGGGCTCGATCCCGTCCGGAAGGACGAATTCCACACGAGGGAGCCCCGCCCCCAGCGCACGAGCGACCGGTTCGAGGTCCGTGCAATCTGCACCGAACCCGTGGAGCAAGATCACGAGATGCGTGGCAGGAGCGGTACGCGCGGGAACGACGCGGGTGCGCAGCTCGGGAGCCTTCGAGGGCGTGGACGGAGAGGTGGACGACATGGAGGCCTCGATCGGAGCGGGGTCGGGAGGAGCCACGCTCGCACGCCGATCGCACGCCGCGAGCGCGAGGGCGTTCGTGACGAGGAGTGCCGAGAGGGCCGAGATCCGCATCGAATCGAGCTAGCACGGAGTCCGTGGCGGCGAGGGAACGCTTCGAGCAACACCGTGTTCCGCTCGGTCACTCTGGAGTCGGGACACGCGTGCCGAGCTGCTCTACCTTCGCGGAATGCGCGCACTCGCTCCGATGGTCCTTTCGGCTCTCCTGACGATCGGAGCGTGCAAAGGCGAGCCTGGGCCTTCCCTGCCGCACGCTCCGAGCCCGACAGACACCGCAGTGGCCCCGTCGACGACCGCCTCGACCACGCCAGCCAGCCTACCCCAAACGAACGCCGAACCGGTCTCCGATGTATGCCGGAGCGATTCGGACTGCGTGCTCTCCACGTTCGGGGGATGTTGCGCCTATTGCCAGTGCATCGAACCGCGCGCGATGACCAGGTCGCGTGAGGTCGGTCAGAGGAACGTCTGCCGGCTCGTCGATTGCCTTCCGGAGAAAGTAGAACCGCATCCAGTCTGCCCCGCGTGTGTCGATCCGGCGCGGGAAGGAATGGTGGCCCGATGCGTCCAAGCCGCCTGCTCGCTGGTCGAGACGAGCCGAAAGGGTCCGCCCGCCGCCTCCGCAACGCCTGCGCCGCTTCCCGTCGATTGCCGCACCGACGACGATTGCTGGCTCGAAAAAGACGACACGATCGTGCGTCGACCGGCCAAGCTGCGCGGACGCAGAGTGAGGCCGTGCAAGGACTCGGAGCACACGCCCGCATGCGAAAAGGGAGTGTGCATCGTAAAAGTTTGGAAGTGCTGAGGCCCGCTCGCTCCTCACGGGCAGGGCGTCGTCACGTTGCTCACTCCGGTTGCGGACGCGCAGACCATCTTGGTGAAGTCGGGGGAGAACCTCGCGCGGAAGCCCTTCGGGTAGTCCTGTGCCCCGTCTTTGCACATCGACGACTGATCGGGATTCAACGTGCAATAGGCTGCATTGCCGAAGATCTCGAGCGTGCCGTCGGGCAAGACGTGGACGGCGTCGGCGGGGGTGAGGGTATTGGTCTTCTTTTGACCGTTCTTCACGAGCCTCGACGGAACGAAGGTCGATTTGCCGAGTACGCCCGTCCGTGCGTCGAGCTGGCCTGCGACCATGACCTTGGCCGAAGCGCCGCCGTCCCCGTACGACGATACCCAGCCGCCTTTCGCCGCGGCGTCGAAGGCCGTGCCGCCGCCGACGACCGTGAAGACCGCGTAGAGCGTGTCTTTGCCGTCCCAGGTGACGCCATAGGCGCGCGCGTCGACTCCCCCGCCCTTCTTCGTGTGCTCGCAGAACACCTTGGTGTCGCCGTCGAAGCGAGCCACGATGGGGTCCTGGTCGTTTCCGTTGATTTGCTGATACCCGGCGAGCACGGTCGACGTCTCGAAGGTAACTTGGGCTGCACCACTCGCGCGCATCTTCGCGGCGCTGTCGTTGCAATCGAGCGCGACGGCGTTCGGTGTGAACGCGAATTTGAAGCCGTTCGCGTCACCGCTGGTGGGCTCGGGTTTGGGCGAGGCGCCTGCGTCGTTCGTGACCGAACCGCTCGAGCCGCCCGCAGAATCGCTCGCGACCGAGGCATCGTCGGAGCCCGACACGCCCGTACCGCCCCCGGAACACCCTACCAGCAGCGCGAGCGGTCCCCATGCCCACCG
Organism: Polyangiaceae bacterium; assembly: GCA_965225775.1. GTDB lineage: Bacteria > Myxococcota_A > Polyangia > Polyangiales > Polyangiaceae > JAAFHV01. Next base: position 5,970,800 of record OZ245328.1, read on the forward strand.
AAGTTCGAAAGTACCCGGCGTGCGTGAAGGTGGACGAAGCTCCGACTGCCCTTGGTGGTCGATCATTGCCGAGGGAACAGGCAATCCTCACACCGGTTGTCGAGAGCACCGAATGCCGCCGCTTTTCGATTGGGCGCGTCGTCGCACGGGGCATCTTTCCCCCATCCACCGGGGGCGTGCGCCGACACCGAGGGCTCACGTGGCACTTCGCGCGGCGCGAAAGTTCCAGCACGAGTCAGGAACGATTCGATCCTCAGTGGAGCAGGATGTCGACGCGACGGTCCCTCTGCCAACCGGCCTCGTCCGTCCCGGTAGCATCGGCTTCGCCGCGCGACGAACCGTACATCCTGCCGGTGGCCAAGCCGAGTGACGCGAGACCGTCCTTCACGCTCGAGACACGGCGCTCGCCGAGCGCGAGATTGTAGTCGTCGGTCCCGCGAGGATCCGCGCGCCCGACCAAGTCCAGGCTGCGCCCGGCGAGCGGCCCGTCGATCACGCACGCGACGATCTGCGAGAGGGCGTCTCCGTCACGAGAGCCCAGGCGACTCCGGTCGAGCTCGAACTTCGGTGCGGTCGCCACGTCGTCGAATCGTACGTTGCACGCACGCAGAAGCTCCTCCGAGATGGCGATGTTCGGGGAAACGGCCACCTGGGGAGGCGCGGGCCGGGGAACGACTTTCGCCTCCGTCATGGCCATCGGAGGCTCCACCGGAGGCGCGGCCGGCGGAGAGCACGCCACCGTACCGACGAGAAGCGTCGCTCCGAACCCGAGAGCCATCAGCGAAACCGGTGCGCGAGGAGTTTTCATGCCGTCGTCCACTGCATCGCGCGTGCCGCGTTCGATTCGCGCACGACATGTTGGCAATTGTCCGGCATTTCGAGCCCCCCCCGGAGCCGACGAGGAGCCGGCACCACGCGATTCGCTCATTCACCATCGGGGCGAATCGGCCAATCCGGCACGAACGCCTCGCCCTTCTCGTTGCCGCGCGAGCCGGACTCGAGCTTCCGCGGTGTGCTGCCTCCGAACGCTTTCCTCAGGCTCCTGAAGAAGGCATCCCCGAGCGAGCCACGCGAAAGATGCGAAGCCGGCGGACGCAGGCGATTGGTTTCGCACCGGGGCGCAGCTTTCGACCTCAAGGGTTCGCGTCCGTGAACGTCTCGAGGAGCTTGCTGGCTTCGGCGCGCCGGTAGCCACCTTCACGACCGTCTGCGAAGGGAGCCAGTGCCTCTCGTCCCTTCGCGAGCTGTCCCAATCGCAAGAGACAGAGCGCGCGATTGTAGCGCGCTTCCGGAGCGAAGCGCCCGGACGGGTGCGCAGAGAGGTAGGCGTTCCACCCCTCGAGCGCGCGCGGCCAGTCTCTCGCTTCGAAGTGCGCGGCATGAGCGCTCGCATAGTGCGCGTCTTCCTCGGACGTCGGGCTCCGAACCGCGACGGCCCGAGGGACCAGTGAAGAAGGCACGGCATGGGCTTCCACCGCGGACGGTCGGGGCGCAGGCTCGACGAGAATCGGAGTGGAGGGCTCCCTCGCCAGTGGCTCCTGGGGGCGCGGCTCGGTGGAGGACTTCTGCGGGGAGGGCTGTTCGGGATCGTCCTTCGGAGCGGACGGTCCGGACGACGAAGCCAAGCTCGAGCCCGCCCAAGGCGCGCTCGCCGAAGGTGCGGATACCACCATCTCGCTCGAATCCACCCACCGCGACACTCCGGACAGACGTCCAGTCGCCGCAGCCCAAGTCGCGCAGAGCACGAATGCGGCAGCAATCGGGACGAGCAACGCACGCCCGATTCGGCGTTCACGCCGCCGAAGGGTCGCCGAGTCGAGCACGCGCGCGCGGGTGGCCGGGTCTCCCTCGGGGAGAGCGGCGTCGTACTTCTCTCGGAGCGCCGCCGTGGCGCGAAGGAGCGGATCGGTCATGTCATTCCCCAATCGGCGAGGAGCTCCCGCAGCTTCTTTTTGGCATGAAAGAGACGCGTTCGCATGGTGGCTTCGGGCACTCCGACGATCTCGGCGGCCTCTACGCTCGTGCGCTCTTCGAGCTCGAGCAGCACGAACGCGGTGCGATGCTCGAGGGTGAGCTCATCCATGGCTCGCTCGAGCAGTCGAGCAATCTCCGCGCGGGACGCCTCGCTCACTCCGTCGAGAGCGACCGCCCGCGGCTCGGCCGAGAAACGCTCGGCCATGGCACGACGGCGCGCCGCGGACCGCACGTGGTGCTTCGCGTGATTGAGCACCATGGACAGCAAAAACGTCCGCAGCGAAGACCTCCCCTCGAAGCCCGCGAGTGCCCGCGGGAGTGCCAAGAACACTTCCTGGACGAGATCTTCCGCGAAGCCGTCGTTGCCGACGAGTCGACGAGCGAGACCACGGACCGACTGGTGGTGAGCGTCGAACGCCTCGGCGAGAGCTGCACGCTCTCCGAGGCGCACACGATCGACGAGGGTGTCCCCGTCGTGGTCGAGGGCTGGAAAGGTCAAGGTCGACGTCTTCACTCGCAGGTTCGTTCCCGCTCGCGCAAGGATCGTTCGAAGGTGGAATCAAAATGTGACCGAGGCTCCGAAATCCGGGAGAACTTCGGCATCGGCCTGCCCCTTCCCGCCGAGCAAGAGCGCACCACCGACGAGTTGCGGGGCGAACCGCCGCGAGAAGCGGTAGCCGACGCGGGCCGTGAGCCGACCGTTGCTCACACCGTCGTCCGGCGAGCCGTCCGCGCCCACCACGAGGTCGACCAGGAGGCCCTTGTCTTCGTCGGAAACGAGGTGAGCCCCGAGCGCGAGTCCGAGTACCACGTGGTCCCGGTCGGTCGCGCGACGACGCCCCCACCCGACCGTCCCCTCACTGAACGTGTACTTCTGCTCGAAGAGCACGCCGGCTTGAACGGGTCGCTGGACGGTACCGAGTACGATCGGACGAATGGGGCGCGCCAGTGCAATCGAAAAAACACCGATGGCGACATCCGCGTCTTCGGCCACGTTGACCACCCCGAGCTGCAGCCCGGACACTTTCCCCTTGGTGACGTTGAGCACCCCCAGTTGGAGCCCCTCCATTCCGTCGAGACCGACCACGATGGGAGCAATCGAAGCGCCTCTGAACGCACCTCGATGCAGATTCACCGAGCCCGAGGCGGCGAATCCTTCGCCTTCGCCTCCGTAGACATTGGCCGTCGCCAGCGCGACGCCGTCTGCTTCGTCACGAAAACGATTGAGCACACCAGAAATGGCGACGCCCTCGGTCTTGCCTCGAACGTCCTGATAGAGCGCGCTCGTCCCCACGCCCTCGAGACGACCGCCGACGAGAGATACCAGGGAGATCATGGCGCCTCGCACGTGACAACGCGTGCGCATCACCATGCCGATGCCCGCTCCGTCGACGGTTCGAAGGTCTGCGTAGGCGAGAGAGAGGGCGAAGACGGTGTCCACCGGGCGGGACGGAAACCCGACCGGGGACGCAAGGGTGAGCGAGACGGGAAAAGAAGGGGCCGGATCGTCGCACGGGTCGCGAGGCGCGACGATCGGAGGCTTCGGACGCGGTAGCACCGCGGGCGTGCCCGTCTCTGCCTTCGGAGAGCTCGGCATCGGCGCAGACGCGGGAGGCGAAGGCGAAGGCGACGAGGCAGCGCTCGTGGTCTCCGGCGGAGGAGACGGCGGCGAAGGAGGCTTCGACGCGCGCTTTTCCAGGGGAGGGACGAGCTCGGCCGACTCGTCGCGGGTCAGGTTCTCCGCGAGCCACACCAGCGCACGCGTCCGTTCGTCGGCCGAGGCGGGCAGATCGACCCCTCGCGCGATAGGCGGCCCTTCGACAGGGACGAAACGCATCTCGGCCGACCGGCCGCCCGACGAAAAGTGCACCGTCAATACGCCGGGGCGTGCCCGCTCGACGACCGAGAGGAGCGCCTTACGGAGCCCGTCGGCATCACCGACGCCGATTCCCTCGACCACGACGACGGGCATCGGCTCCGCTGCATGGGCCGAGGAGGAAAGACCGAGCGTGGCAGCGAGCGCCGCGAGGCTCAGCGTACGTCGAAGGCACATGTGTATCCTACACGAGTAAGAGTGGGCCGACCATGTCGATCGATAGGCCCGAGCCAACGGGAACTTCGCAGCGTTTCGACGCACGCGCGACCGAAATCGGGCGTGCTTGCCGAACGAACGACCACCTCCGAGACGCGCCCGTCGGGGAGCACGACGAGGCTGACCACGGCCGTACCGGACTCGCCCGCAGCGCGTGCTCGACTCGGGTAGTGTGCGAGCAACGCCGCGCCGAGATCGGGAGGCACGGGGAGTCGAGAGAGCTCGGCGCTCGGAGTGGGAATCACGGGAGTCTGGGATACCGCTGGCGCGGCGGACGCACTTGGCGCGACTCTGCCACCTCCGCCGAGTCCCGAGCCACCTCCGACCTGAAGCGCGAAGGTTCCTGCACCGCCGACTCCGGCGCCCGTCAAGTCGAGAGGTCCAGAAGTCGCCCCATCCTCCGCCGGCTGCTCGGCCGCAATCACCGGCGAAGCGACCGAGCGAGCAGGCGCGGAGGTGCGACGGTCCGGCAACTCTCTCGGGACCTCATTTCGTTTCGGCGTCGGCTCGGGCGCGGAAGCGGCAGCGGCAGCGGGTGGGGCCCGCGGAGGCGAGAGCTCGACTCGGTACTCGACGGGGAGCGGCGCTGGATTGGTTCCCGGAACGACCTCTCGGCGCGAGACCACGACGAGGCTCCCGAACGCGACGGCGTGCAAGAGGCCGCTCGCGGCCCATGACGACGGCAAGACGGCCATGGTCAACCTCCCTGCCGTACTTCGAGCGCGAAGTGCACGACACGCTCCTCGCGGAGCAAATCCATGAGACGCACGACCTCGGCATGGGAGACGCGCCCGTCGGCGGCGAGCGTCGCGCGGAGCTCGGGCTCACGCTCTCGCGCCTCTCGAATCGCGCTTCGCAGGTCGGCCTCGGAGATTGGCTTTCCATCGAGAAATACGCGGGATGTCGTGTCGAGCGCGATCGACAAGGTGCGCGGAGTCGCGTCGCTCCCGGTAGCGGCACGAGGGAGCTCGACCCCGAGGCTCTGCGCGGCCATGTCCGTCGCCGTCACCATGAGCGCGACCAGCAGCACGAGGACCACGTCGACCAGCGGAGTGACATTGATACCGGCGACCGGCTCGTCGTCTTCGGATACGGATCCGGCCATGGCTCAATCCTCCTCGACGAGATGGGCGAGCACGTGGTGCCCGAAGGCCTCGGCGCGCGACAATCGAGACGAGACGACCCGACGAAAGCCGTTGTAGAACGAGACCGCAGGAAGCGCGACCAAGAGCCCGACCGCCGTCGCCACGAGCGCCTCGCCGATCTCGGACATCAAGTGGGCCGTGACGCGACCATGGGCAGATTCGAGCTCACGGAACGCCCCCACGATGCCGATGACCGTCCCTAGCAACCCGACGAACGGCGCGTTGGACCCAATCGTCGCCAATATGGACAAGTTCTTCTCCAGCGCGAGCCTCGAGGCCTTGGTTTCCCCGGCCATTTTCTCCCTCGCCGCGCGATCGCCCTTGGCGGACAGTCCGGCCAAGACGACTTTTGCTTCGTACGAGGGCGATTGTTTCAAGAGCGTCAGGGCTTTATCGAGAGATCCCTTGGCCAGTGCTCCGAGCACGTCTCGCTCGAGCGCCGGCACGTCTTCGCGTGAGGCGAGCAGGCACACGACGCGGTCGACGGCGACGGCCAATGCCACGACGCTGAGCGCGACGAGCAGCCAAAAGACCCAGCCGGCGCCGAACGCCGCGAACGCCGAAAATATCTTATCGATCTTCATCACGAGCCTCCTTTTTCCAGGCAAATACGAGACATGCTCGTCGCGAGGCCACCTCGCCCATCCCTCACGACGAAGTGGAAGCGCACGGTGGTCCGAGCCTCGCCGAGAGTGGTCGGAGCCTTCCAACCGACGCGAAACCCAAGGTCCGGGTCGCGAACGGAATAGAGTCCGTCGAGCTCCCCCAGCGTAGCGACATGGGTGAGCAGCGGCTCCTCGCCTTCTTCGATGCCGAGCAGCCCGCCGTCCACCACGATTCGATGCGTCGCCCCGTCGGCCGGGACGAGACGAGGACGATCGTCGCATCCGCCTCCTTCGTCCATCGGCGCGCCGTCGAACACGACGGCACCCGGGCGAAAACCCGGGTGGAGATTGACCTCTTGCCCGACATCGATCCGTAGCGAAATCTCTTGGCCGATCCCTCGGCTGCACGCGCCCGTGAGGGCCGTATCCGCGACGGTCGCCACGCCGTCCACGCAAGCCATGCCGAAGAGCAGCAAGGACGAAGGCCCTCCGCTCGGGGCTACGAACGAGACGTCGGCTCCCGACGCCGGAACGAGCCGCGGCCCCGTACAATGAAGCGCCGCGAAGGCGTCGTCGGTCGGGCACGCGACGAACGAAAGTGAACCGAAGGCGTTCCGCTCGGAGCCTGCCGAAGCCGTCGTGGTCTCCACGTGAAAACGTTCACCGGGCTTAGGGGAAGAGCTCGGGGCGCCTCCCGCCGCTGCGGGCTCGACCACCGCTCGCACGGCGAGGAGTCTCGGCCGATCCAATCGCGAGGCCGGCTCGACTTCGTCGCACGCGACCGTCATCGTGAGCCATGCGGCTGCGAAGGCCGAAAGGCGCGGCTTCACAGCTCACCCCGCAGTCCGAGGCTCGGAAAGAAGGGAGGGAAGCTGCGCGAGCCCTGCGACTTCGTATAGTCGTAGTTGTAGGCGACGCCTTCCCGATTGGCGGAGTTGTACAGATTCTGGATGTCGAGATAGGCCATGAGCTTCCAACTCTGGAAAGACCAGGTCTTTTCCACGTGCAGGTCCAAGCGGTGGTAGAGCGGCCCGCGGTCGGAGTAGACCGCGCCGTTCCGAGGGGTGTATTGGTCGACACGAGCGTCGTAGACCGAGCCGACCACGGGGGTGCGAGGATTGGCGCTCGTCAATCGAAACGTCGCGCTCGCTTCCCAGCCACGACCGAGCCGCACGGCCACGGCAGTCGACGCGACATGGGTCTGATCGTTTTCGAAGAGCCGCACCGCCTCGCCTTCACGAAAGCGGACACTTCGTGAGAGGGTGTACGAAGCGAGGCCGTAGACCCGACCTTTGGGTAACACCCGCGCCTCGAGCTCGAGCCCCACGACCCCGCCGGTCCCCGCGTTGTCGAACCCGGGGGCGCGATAGTCACGCGTGTCGAAGGGGATGCGATGCAGGGTCTTCACGAAGCCCTCTGCCCCGAGGCGCACCGAATCGCCCAACCCTTGCTCGACGCCCGCCGAGTAGTGCATGGCGTGTCCGGGGCGGATGTCCGGATTGCCCAAGACGGGCAGAATCATGACCAATTGGGGAAGCTGAGTGAACTTGCCGACGCCGAGCTTCAGCGTGGTCTTCTCGGCGACCGTGGCGCGAATCGCGAGGCGGGGGTCGACCGTGACCGAGCTCGAGGGATCGAAGTAGTCGACCCGGAGACTGGGCATCACGGTGACACCTTCCGCCACCGCGAGCCCGGCCTCGGCATAGAGAGCGGGCGCGTGCACCCAGAGCTCGGGCCTGCGGTAAGACGCGCGCGGCATCGCGCTGGGGGAGAAAGTCCCGGTTTCGAAGGTCGGCCTCGGACCTTCGTAGTCGCCGTGAAAGCGCTGCGACGCGTGGTCGATGCCGAAGGCCAGGCGGAGCGCGTCTATAGGTCGATAGATCCACTCGGCTCGTGCGAAGAGGCTCGCCGCGTCCACGTCTTGACGGGCGATGGCACCCAGATTTTGGCGGTAATTTTCGACGCCGAACGCGACCGTCGCTTCTTGGGTGAAGACGGGAGAGAAGCGACTCTTCAACGAAGCTTGCACACGATGAAAAGCAAGGCCTGCCTGGAACGTGCCGCGCCCCAGAGGGTCCGCGTCCGAGGGCCTCGACGACACCAACTCGAAGCTGTCTCGGCTCCCCAGGACGAGCACCCTCGCGGTGTGTTTGCGCGAGAGCCGCGCGACGACCATGCCTTGATAGTCGTAATAGGCCGGCGCCGTACGGACACCGAGGTCGTCCGGCGCAATGGACGAGAAGTACGCGTCCACGTAGCTCCGTCGAAACCCGGCAGAAGCCGCGATGCGCAGGCGATCGGCGTCCTCGCCCACGTCGCCTCGACCTGCCCCCACGAGGGGGGCTTCGGCCGAAGCTTGAGCATCCAAAAAGTTCACGTCGAGCGCCCCGTGCGCGGAGTCGGTCCGAGGCTCTTTGGCTCGCACGTCGATCACGCCGCCGAGCACCCGTCCATATCGAGCCGAGAAGTTCCCCGGATAGAAGTCGACCCGCTCCAAGGCGCGGGCGGGAACGAAGCTCGTCAGCCCGCCGAAGTGATAGAGCAACGGGACCGGCAATCCCTCGTAAAAGACCTGACTCTCTTGCGGTGCACTGCCGCGGATGAGCGGGAGCGGATTGCCGAAGCCCGTCCTCCCCATTCCCGGAAGCAGCTCGACGGCGCGCAGCGGATCGCCGCGTACCCCCAGCATGCGAAGCTCGCCCGTGCCCATGGTGCGCACGGTGGTCTCCCGAGGAGGCGCCTCGACCACGGCCCGCGCGCCGAACGTAGCCGTCGGTTCAGCCGGTACACTCGAGGGTGTGAGCGAAGTGGTCGACGCGGGCGGCGCCGCATTCGCGCCCGGTTCTGCGCGCGGAGCTTCGACGGCGGGAGCTGCGCGAAAGGTCACCGTGTACCGAATGCGGGCCGGGACGTTCACTCCGTCTTTCGCGGCGGGTTCGAAGCGAGCGGCACGCAGCGAGACGAGCGCTGCCTCGTCGTAGAGGGGGTCCGCGGCCGAGACCACCTTGGGATCGGTCACCGATCCGTCGACGGCTACCGTGAGCTCGAGCTCGACGACGACGTCGTGGTCGGGCGCCGGAGCCTTCGGCTCGGGCACCTCGCTCACCTTCGGAGGGGTGACCGAAGGCTGCGCGAAGGCTTGCGCACACGCGAACGACGTGGCGAGAAAAAAGGCGCAGCGTGCGCCCCATCGTCTCGAAGACAAGGGAGACCTCGAAGCCCGCGCGAGCGGGCGCCAACACCGATTCGCCGGCGCGCAAGAGGCGCGACCGACGTTCGTTCGGTGGATTTCGAGGTTCGTTCCCGGTCCTCGCCGAACCGTTCAACGAAAGATCTTTTTTCCGGGTGGAGGCACAGCGTCCGACCGGGAGGAGGCCGAACCACGTGCGCTATTTGCAAATCCCAATCGGACCGAAGAGCAGACAGCTCGCGCTCGCGCACTCCGAAGGCTGGGTGCAAGGCTGGCCTGGGGCCCCGCTCGAGCAAAAGCCGGCCGCCATCACCGCCCCGACCCCCACGCAGCGAAACGAAGCCGGGCAATTCGCCACCGAACGGCAGAACGAAGGCACGCAGACCCGGGCCTTCTGCGGGAAGAGTCCATCGTTGCAGAGCGCACCGTTCACGCCGGTCGCGCAGGTACCATCAGGATTGCAGGGCACCGCTTCGTAGCAATGGGCCGGGCAGTTCGCGCCGGTGCAATACCCGCCGTCGTCCAGCAAGACCTCACGCTGGCAAAGCGCCGTCTTCGTGCATCCGTCTTCCGCACCACGATAGAGCGAGTCGACGTCGCACGGACCTCCACGGGCTGCGTCGACCACCACGGACGTGTCGCTCGAGGCATCTTCCTCGGGCTCGGGGAGCGCACCGTCCGAGTCCGAAGAGGCCTCGCTTCCCGCGTCTTTCACGCGAGCCGCGTCGAACGAGAGCTCGTTCACGCAGCCCACGAAGAGGGCGAGCAGGCCGAGGCTCGCGCACGCCACGCCGAGGCTACGGCGACGCATCGACGTCTCCCACTTCACGTTCGAGCGTGGACAGCATGGGGCTCGTCGGGTGAGCCTTGCGGAACGCAGCCAAACGACCTCGCGCCGCGTCTTTTTTGCCGCTTCGCGCGAAGGCCACCACGAAGAGAGCCTCGCGCTCTTCCACGAGCTGCCCCGCGCCGAAGCGTTGCTCGTGCTCGCGCAAGAGACGAAGGGTCTCGTCCGGATGTCCCTTGGAGAGAGCGGCGCGCGCGGCGTCGACGAGCTCGCGTTCGCGCACGAGGTCGACCGCGGGCGAAGGCATCGCGGCGCTCGCCGAGGGGCGTGCGCTCGCGCTCGCGAGCGGAGCGGGCTTCGGCGGGTCGACCACCAGAGTGGACACGGAGGCCGCGGCCGAAGCGCTCGTCGAGGGGGGCGCGAACGACGGTGCGCTCGCGCTCGCGTTCATGGCAGAAGAGCTCGACACGGGCGAAGGAGACACGGCGGACGGCGCGACCCACACGTAGGTGACGGCCGCGCCGACGAGCGCACCGACGAGGCCCGAGAGCGCGAGTGCCTTCACGCCGAACTGCGCTGCCGAGGGCGCGGACGCTGGTGCTTGTCCGGACGGCGGACGCGGCTCGGACGACGACGACCCGAGCGACTCGGCGCGCTCTTTGGCGCGTTCGATCGCGCGGTCGACGACCTCGGGGTCCGGCGCGGGCAGCTCGCCTTGCTCGCGTTCCTTCGCGAAGAGCGCGGCGAGATCCGGATCGAGCGGCTCGAGCGGTGCTTCGCTCATGGGACGCTCCCTTCCTCTTCGGTCGCTTTCACGATGCGCCGGAACCCTTCACGCGCGAGGCGCACCCGTGAGTATACGGTGTTCTCCGGGGTATCGGTCATGGCCGCGATCTCCGGGACCGAGTAGCCGTCCACGTCGTGGAGCGCGAGCACCACGCGCTGCTCGAAGGGGAGCTTGCTGAGTACCCGAAGCACGAGGTCGCGCTCCTCGTGGGGCTCGTTCGAGGCGAAGGCTTCCACGGGAGCGAGCTCCTCTCTGGATTTTCTGCGGTAGTTGGCGGCGCGCCGCACCACGAACGCGAGCAGCCAGGGTCGGAGTGGTCGTTCGGGATCGAGCTCGGCCCACTTGAGGTAGGCGGCCACCAAGACGTCTTGCGCGAGGTCGTCCGCGTCACGCGTGGCGACGCCGAAGCGACGCAGGCTACGCACCACGTACGGGTATTCTGCACGCACCTGGGCGGCGAAGGTCTCGGGGGGCGCCATGTCAGTCGGCCTCCGCGGCGAACGCATAAGCGAACGCGAGCCCGAGCGAGGCGGACACGATGCTCTCTTCCCAGACGGTCTCGGTTCCGTAGCGAGCGCGCGCGCGCACCGCGCCGATCGAGCCGTCGACGAAGCCGAGCACCCGGAGGCGACCGCGCTGCACCATGGCCGCCTCCAAGCGGAGCGACGTGCGGAGGGTGGCCACCACGCGCGACTGCGTACCGAGCTCGCCGAACGCCGCGCCGCCTTCGACGGAGAGGCATCCACGGAGCACGTCTGCGGTGAGACAGGGTCCGAGCGCGAGCGCCGCCCGATGAACGCGCAGCGCGCCGTACGCCGTATCCTCGGCCGCGGGCGCGAACACGCCCCCGAGCCCGAGACGCACCGAGAGCGGTCCCGAGCCCGGCGCAAAATCGCCATAAATCGTCGGCGAAAGACCGACTTTGGGCACCGCGCCGAAGCTCGGGCCGAGTGAGAAGCCGATCAGCCGAACGACCCCGGTGGACGCGTGCTTCTCGGGTGTGGACGCGGGCGTGGGCGCGGATGGCGTGAGCGGCGGCGGGCTCTCGTGAACCTTCTCGACGGCGGGCGCAGGTGGCGCAGGCGCGGATGGTGCAGGCGCAGGCGCCGGTGCGGGCACGGGCGCAGGTGGCGCGATCGAACGCGCCGGGTCGATCGCGATCGCGACGGCAGCGGCGACGGTCTCGGCGAGATCTTCGCACGCGCCCGCTTTGCCCTCGAACGTGCGTTTGCTGCCGGTCGTTCCGGCCCAAGAGGTCTCGGCGACGATCGCGCGCTCGCGCCGCCGAAAGGCCACCGCGAGGCTCTTTTTGGCTTCCGGGACGAACGGGTCGTAGCCGAGACGCGCTTCGACCTTGTGACGGAACGCGCGCTCGTCCGGGCAGGCGAGCGAGGCTTCGCCCCCGTCGTAGGCGAGGCGCGACGTGGCCTCTTCCGCGTGCACGAGCGCGGGACGACCGAGCGCGAGCGCGAGGACCGCTCCCCCCAGCCGTAGGCGAGCACGCGAGGTCATCGCGTGCGTCTATGGCACGAGGCGCCCGGACGTGTCGAGCACCGAACCCCGTCGTCGATTGGAGGGCTACTGCCGTTTGCTCATTGGCACTTCGCAGCGGCCGCTTTGACGGGCTCGCAGGCTTTGCCTTCGAGCACCGCGCAGGGGTTTTTCAGGCCTTCGGCCACGCAGTCGAGCACCTGGCCGCCGCTCAATGCCGCGAGCGAAGCGCATTTCTGGTTCTGCTCGAACGACGTCACGCACGCGGCTTTGTCGTTGATGCTGACCTCGGTGCCGTCGCTGCAGGTCTTCTTGGTGCCCGGAGTGACGCCGGAGACCGAGATGGCCGTATCGCACAGCTCGTCGAGCTGCGTTCGGCTGAGCGTGCCGAGCGTGCACGAGCGAAAGCCACTCCCGCAGGTGCCCGCGGCGGAGCCTCCACCGTTGCCGCTGCCACTTCCACTGCCGCTACCGGTGCCCGTGGTGTCCGAGCCACACGCCACCAAGCCGGAGAACGCGACCACGAACGAGACAATCGAGAAAAAGCGCATGAAAAGACTCCTCCGCCAGGGCCGAGGGGGCCTGGCGCGGGGTCCTTGTCGCGAGGATCACGGGACCGTCACCGGCGCCGGTCGATTCTCTCTTTTTCTCGGAGACGCGGAAAATCGAGGCGCGCGCGTCAGGTGGCCGGCTCGGGAGCGACCTTCGGTTCGGCCTGGACCTCGCCGCCTTCGGTGAGGCGCATGGCCAGCGCGAACGCGACGAACATCCCGAGCATGGAGGCCACGTAAGGAGCGAGGGTGCCCACGCCGGAGTAGAGCAGGCCACCGAAGGCCGGGCCGAACACGCGCGCGAGGCTCGCCATCGATTGGTTCACGCCCAGCGTGGCGCCTTGGTTCTGCGCGCTCGCGCGCTTCGAGACGTAAGCCGACGTGCTGGGCTGCGTGAGACCGTTGCCCACCGCGAGCACAGCTCCGCCCACGTAGAGCAGCCACTTCCCCGCGAAGGGAGCGCCGACGAAGCCGCCGAACGCGATGGCCTGAAGCAGCGAACCTGCGCGCATGAGCTTGGCTTCGCTGTAGCGCTTGGTGAGCCCGCGCATACCGCCCTGCACCACGGCGGCCACAACGCCGATCATGGCGAGCAAGTAGCCGGTGTCACGCGTGCCCATGTCGAACACGTCTTGATTGAAGAAGCGCAAGGTCTGCTCCATGCCCGTGAAGGCGAAGAGCAGCACGAAGTTCATGAGCACCGCGGTGCCCACGCCGGGCAGCGCGAGGGCTTCGCGCAGCGCGGCCACGTCGATGGGAGCCAGACGACGCTTGGACGGTGCACGCTTCTCGGCGGGCAAGGATTCGCCCAGGCCGAACAGCACCCACACGAAGTTCACCACGCTGAGGCCCGCGGCCACGAAACAGGGGACCGCGCCCGTGCGCCCGTGAATGGAGATCTCGGCGAGCGGTCCGCCGATGCTCGGTCCGAGGATGAAGCCGAGTCCGAACGCGACGCCGATGAGGCCCATGCCCTTGGCGCGCTCTTCGGGTTTGGTCACGTCCGCGATGTACGCGGAAGCCGTGCCGAGGTTCGCCGTGGCGATGCCGCTCCAGATGCGCGCGGCGAAGAGCCACGCCACAGTCCCTCCCCAGACGAGCGAGCCGCCGAGGCCCGCCATGCCGATGGCCGTGGCGAGGATGGACCACACGAGCACGGGCCTTCGACCGACTCGGTCGGAGAGGCGTCCCCAGATGGGGATGAACAGAAACTGCATCGCGGAATACACCGCGGAGAGCAGCGTGCCGGTGAACGCCGAGACGTGAAAGGTGGACCGCGCTTCTTCCGCCAAGAAGGGAAGAACGAGCCCGAACCCGAGCAAGTCCAAGAACACCGTGAAGAAGATGGCCCCGAGAGAGGCTTTTCTCCGTGTCATGCGCGAGCGGTCCTTGAGTCGGCGAGGAGAGTCACGAGGCAGCGAATCGAGCGGGCCGAGCTGGATGACCGGCGGCCGGCGTAAGGCGAGGGGTGCGGCAAGGCGTCGACGGTCCCTTAGCACGCGCTCGGGTTCGGTGGAGATTCCGCGGCCTTCGGTCGCACGAGGTGAACGCCCGTTCGGCGTCCGGGCGCCTCCACCGGAAATTTGTATCCTACAAACAGGCCGGACGAGCTCCCGGCAGCAGCGCGGCGCGCGACGAACGTTGACAGCGAGTGTGCGGGTACCCGAGCCTCTTCGCATGCTCCGTGACGTTCGTGCGCTCGTCGGGCGCCTTTTGCTCGGGTTCTTGGTGCTCGCGTGCGTGCTCGGCGGAGCCCGCGAAGGGCGCGCGCAGAACGCGAAACCGGGGGCCGCAGGGCCCACCAAAGCGGTGCCTCCCGAGCTCGCGCCGTGGGTGCCTTGGGTGCTCGAAGGTCGCGAAGCCGCCATGTGCCCGAGCCTGCCGCACACCGCGACCATGTGCGCGTGGCCGGCGCGGCTCGAGCTTTCGCTCGACGAAAAGGGCGGAAAATTCGTGCAAACGTGGCACCTCGAAGCCACTCAATGGGTGCCGCTTCCGGGGGACGCGAAGCGCTGGCCGCTCGACGTGAAGGACGGAGCAGCGGGCGCCACGGTGGTGAACCGCGAGGGGCCGCGCGTGCGCCTCGAGCGCGGCGACCACGTGCTCACCGGCAGCTTCGCGTGGGATGCCATGCCCGAGTCGCTGCGTGTGCCGAAGGAGACGGGCCTCGTCTCGCTGGTGCTTCGCGGCAAGCCGGTGGCGAGCCCGAACCGCGACGAGTCCGGCACCGTGTGGCTGCAGAAGGCGGCCAAGAACGAAGAGGGCGATGCCCTGGAGCTCGTGGTGCATCGCAAGGTGGTGGACGAGATCCCGCTCTTGCTCGTGACCCGCATCGAGGTGCACGCCTCCGGGAAAAATCGGGAAGAGCTGCTCGGTCGCGCCTTGCCGGACGGCTTCGTGCCGGTCTCGCTGGAGTCGCCCCTGCCCGCGCGCCTCGAGCCCGACGGTCACGTGCGCGTGCAGCTCCGTCCCGGTGTCTTCACGCTCGAGCTCACGGCGCGAAGCGAAGGACCCGTGCAGAAGCTCGCGCGGCCGGCCCCGGCCGGACCGTGGCGCGAAGGCGACGAGGTCTGGGTGTTCGACGCGCGAAACGACTTCCGCGTGGTCACCATCGAAGGTGTCCCGTCGATCGATCCTTCGCAGACCACCCTGCCCGAAGCGTGGAAGCGTCTGCCCGCGTATCCCATGAAGCTCACCGACACGTTCTCTCTGGTGGAGAAGCGTCGCGGCGACGCCGATCCGCCCCCGAACCAGCTCGCTCTGGTGCGAAAGCTGTGGCTCGACTTCGACGGGCGCGGCTTCACCGTGCACGATCAAGTGAACGGCACGCTCTCGCGTGACTCCCGCCTCACCATGGCTTCGCCCACGCTGCTCGGGCGCGTGGCCATCGACGGCAAAGACCAATTCATCACCAAGCTCGACGGCAAAGAGGCCAAAGAGAACGCAGGCGCCGCGGGCGTGGAGATTCGCCAAGGCGAGCTCCGCGTGACGGCCGACAGCCGCATTCCCACGAGCCCGACCGACGTGCCCGCCGTGAGCTGGGCCCACGATTTCCACCAGGTCCGCGCGACCCTCGCGCTGCCTCCGGGCTTCCGATTGCTGCACGCCTCGGGCGTGGACGACGTGCCGGACACCTGGGTCCGCCATTGGTCCTTGCTCGAGCTCTTCTTGGCGCTCGTGCTCACCGTGGCGATCGGACGCCTCTATGGGCCGCGTTGGAGCGCCGTCGCGCTGGTCTTCTTCGCGCTCGCCTTCCCGGAGACCGGCGCGCCCAAGTGGTGCTGGGTGCCCGCGCTCGTGCTCGAAGCCGTCTTGCGCGTGATCCCCAAGGGCAAATGGAATACGCGGGTCGGCTGGGTGCGCACGGCGGCCGTGGTGGCCATTGCCATCGTCGCGGTCCCCTTCTTGGTGCAGCACGTACGTGAGGGTGTCTACCCCGCGCTCGCTAGCCCCAGCATCGGCGAAGAAGAGTCGATGGCCTCTTTCGACAACAAAGAGGGCGGCACCGGCACGCGTGCCAAAGGCGAAGAAGGGAGCATGGGCAATCCCAACGTGGCCCTGGAGCCTCCCCCGCCCCCGCAGGTCGCGGCGTCCCCTCAGAACGCGCCGAACGCGCAGAATACGGTCGACGCGCCCGCGCAAGACGTCTCCAAGCTCGAGCCAGAGAAGGACAAGAACGTCCGCGACGCCGAGGAAAAGAAGCCGAGCCCGATGGCCGGCAAGAGGTGGGGTTCCAGCTCTGCGGGGTACCGCTCCGACATGCAATCGAACGCCGCCGAGTACGACCCGACCGCCATCGTGCAGACCGGTCCCGGCCTACCGCGTTGGAATTGGACCCTGGTCGAGCTGCATTTCAGCGGGCCCGTCACGGCCGCTCAGCGCATGCACCTCTACTTGAGCTCACCCAGCGAGAATCTGGTGCTGGCGCTCTTGCGCGCGGCGCTGCTGGTGGTGCTCTTGCTCCGGCTCTTCCCCTTCACGCAGCGCTATTTCCCCGGCGGTTGGGGCAAAGGCTCTTCGGACGACGAGCCCACGAGCGCCGCCAAGAAGTCCGGCGGAGCTTCCGTCGCGACCACGGCCATTGCGCTGCTCGCGTTCGTGCTCGCGCTCTTCGCGGGAGACGCCAAGACCGCGCGCGCCGAGCCGCCTTCTCAAGCGATGCTCGACGAATTGCAGAAGCGCATGCTGGCGCGAGCCGAGTGCGAGCCTTCCTGCACCGAGAGCGGTCGGATGCTGCTCGAGGTCCGCGGAGACGTTCTGCGCGCGCGCATCGAGGTGGACGCCGCGGCGAGCGCCGCGTTCGCCCTGCCCGGCTCGATTGGGCAGTTCACCCCGCGCGACGTCTTGGTGGACGGGCAGCCCGCCAAGGCGCTCGTGCGCGGCGACGACGGACGACTCTTCACCTTGCTCGCACCGGGCAAACACCAGGTGGTGCTCGAAGGGCCGATGCCCGAGCGCGAGTCGATGCAGCTCGCTCTCCCCACGAAGCCCCACCACGTGCAAGCGATTGCCGAGGGCTGGACGGTCGAGGGTGTCCACGAAGACGGCCTGGCCGACGACAACCTGCAGCTTACACGCAAGCGCACCGAAGGCGCGGGCAAAGGGACCACCCTCCAGCCTGGGTCGCTGCCTCCGTTCGTGCGGGTCGAGCGCACCCTTCGAATGGGTCTCAATTGGCAGGTGGACACCCGCGTGGTGCGCCTCTCCCCGGTGGGGAGCGCGGTCGTGCTCGAGGTTCCGCTCTTGTCGGGCGAGAACGTGACCACCGCCGACGTGCGCGTCTCGGGCGGAAAAGCGCTGGTGAACATGTCGCCCCAGCTGGGCGAGGTGTCGTGGCACTCGGTGCTCGAGCAGCGCACGCCCATCGAGCTCGTCGCGCCCAAAGCGACCACCTGGACCGAGGTCTGGCGCACGGACGTGGGCCCGGTGTGGCACGCGACCTATGGCGGCATTCCCTTCGTGCACACGCAGCCGGTGGCCGGCGTGCGCTTCCCCGAGTGGCGTCCCTGGCCGGGAGAGCGCGCCACCATCGACCTGGTGCGTCCCGGTGGCATTCCCGGACAGACGCTCACACTCGACGAGAGTCGCCTCGAAATCTCTCCCGGCATTCGCGCCACGGACTCCAAGCTCACGCTGAGCCTGCGCGGCAGCCGAGGTGCGCAGCACACGGTGACCTTGCCCGAAGGCGCCGTGCTCGAGTCGCTCTTGGTGAACGGCGCGACGCAGCCCCTTCGTCAAGACGGCCGCAAGGTCACCTTCCAGGTGGTCCCCGGCTCGCAATCGGTGGTGCTCGGCTACCGCGAAGAGCGCGGAGCGGCCTTCTTCTTCCGCGCGAGCGAGGTGGACGTCGGCCTCGACACGGTCAATTCCAACGTGACCTTCATGGTGCCGGGCGGCCGCTGGCTGCTCTTCACGGGTGGACCGAGGCTCGGTCCTGCGGTGCTCTTCTGGAGCTTGCTCGCGGTGCTCTTGGTGGTGGCCGTGGTGCTCGGACGGAACAAGAAGACGCCGCTCGTCACCTGGCATTGGCTCCTGCTCGCCGTGGGTCTCTCGCAGGTGCACATCGTGCTCGCCGCGTTTTTCGTGGGCTGGCTCGTCGCGCTCGGCTACCGCGAGAAGAACGACGGCACCGACCTTTCCCCGACAATGTTCAATCTGCGTCAAATCGCGCTGGTCGGGCTCACGCTTGTGGCGGTGGGGGTGCTCTTCGCCTCCATTTACAAGGGATTGCTCGGAGATCCCGAGATGCAGGTGCGCGGCAACCTGTCCTCGCTCTCGGAGCTTCGTTGGTTTCAAGATCGCGGCGAATCCACGCTGCCTACGCCGTGGATGATCTCGGCGCCGCTGCTCGTCTACCGCGCGCTCATGCTGGCCTGGGCCTTGTGGACCGCGCTCGCGGTGGTTCGCTGGCTGCGCTGGGGCTTCCAAGCCTTCACGACCGGCGGAGCCTGGAAGAAGTCCCCGCCGCGCCCGGCCACGCCCCCGCGAGGAGCGTATGGCCAAGCCTTTGCGGGCCCCATGCCGCAAGGCGCCCCCGTGCCGCAAGGTGCGTATCCACAACCGCAACCGGGTCAATACCCGCAAGCGCCGGGCGCGGTGCCCCAAGCGCAAGCGCAAGCGCAAGCTCCGGTCGTCGAGACCCCGGCTCAGCCTCAATCGCCCGAGGGTGGCGCGGCGCAAGGAGCGAGCACCGCGCAGGAGTCGCCCCCGACCGAAACGGACGCGGACGAGGAGGATGAAGGGGAGGACGATTCGTAGGGGCGCGGTCGCGCGGGACCGCGAGCGAGGTAGGGCGCGTCTACCGAGGATGGCTGGCGTCCGGTGACGCCGAGGCAGGCGTCGAGGGCTTCAGTGGCGTGGGCGGCGAGGAGCCGCCCATCTCGCTGCATGCGCGCACGATGGACAGGACTCCGCCAAAGAGCAGAAACGTGGCGATGAACGCGACGTTCCAAGGGGACACCGGACGGTTGGTTGCGCGAACCTGAGCGGACAAGTTCCCGGCGACTCGAAGCTGCGCCTGCCACGTGTCGACGGCCGCCGTGTCGGTGAGCATCGGGGCAGGCGGCTCGCCCTTTCGCTTGGAGCGCATCCAATCGAGCGCAGCGGTGAGCTCTCCGCGGTCGAACCACGTTCCGTGGTTCCGGCAATAGTCGATGGCGATCCCCGAGGCATAACCGCCGAAGACCGCGTCTTCGAGGGTGACTTCGCAGCATGGGCAGCGGAGCGCGCCGAGATTGTGCACGGTGCGATCGTTCGGGCGATGAGGAGGGAGATGAAGCTCGACGTCTTCGGCGAGCGTGATCGCCACCCACGCGTGCGGACCGATGAACACGCCTTGGCAGGTCGGGCAGCCGTGGAACACCACCCCCTCGTTGGACGTGCCACGAAGCGGTCGGAACGGAAGCGCGCCGTTCGACTCGCGCCCCTCACCGCGACAAGCCGGACACGGAATGGCCTCGGACGAGACGCCGGCCAACTTCGCCGAGCACGAACGGCAGGCGATGGCGTCGGGGTTGTTCGCGGCGTTGCAGCTCGTACAAAGAACCCTGGCCATCGAGTCGGCGCGGCAACCGCCGCACGAGAGCCATGCAGGACCACTCGCGCCGCAGAGGTAGCAGGACGAACCACTGCCGGTGTCCTCGCGCGGCGCCGCGTCTCGATACCCGACGTTCAAGCGTGATCCATTCGGCTCGACCTCTCCTCCTCGGGAACCGGCGCCTCGTCGCGGAGGTTCGCGAGACTCGTCTCTCGAGCTTGCAGCCCGCCCCCACGCGCCGCAAGCGATTTTGGATGCCGTGAGGCCTCGGAGCCGTGGACGCGGAGGAGCGCGAGCCCACACGCGCGCGATTCCGACCTCGTCCCCGGCGAGACGGGTTAGCCTGGATCGAAAGGCGGCCCCTGTCTCGCGGCACGCCCTGAACGTCAGCCCCGAGCCCCGAAACCGATGATCACGTTCACCACCGGCAATCTCTTCGACGCGAAGGTCGACGCCCTCGTCAATCCCGTGAACACCGTGGGCGTGATGGGAAAGGGCCTCGCGCTCCAATTCAAGAAGACCTTCCCGGCGAACACGCGCGCCTACGAAGCAGCCTGCAAGAAGGGCGAAGTACGCATCGGCGAGATGTTCGTGTTCGACGCGGGCGAGGGCAAAGCGCCGCGCTACATCGTCAATTTCCCCACGAAGGAGCATTGGCGTTCGCCGTCCAAGCTCGTCTATGTCGAGAAGGGCCTCGTCGCTCTGGTCGAGCTCGTCAAGAGCCGCACCATCCGCTCCCTCGCCGTCCCCGCCCTCGGCGCAGGCCTCGGAGGGCTCGCCTGGACCGACGTGAAGCCGCTCGTGGAGCGTGCCCTCTCGCCGCTCGAAGAAGTCGACGTGCGGGTGTTCGAGCCTATGGGGTGATGGCTATTTCTCGAGCGTCGGGCGCTCCGAGGGCGGCCGAACAGGGACGGGCTTCGTGCGCCGCCAAAGCGTCGATACGCTAAGATCCGCGCATGGCGAGAGTTTGGCTTCCCACCTTGCTCGCGACGACGACGCTTGCCGCCTGTAGCCCGCGCGCGGTCGAGCCGCCCGCGCTCGTACCTCCGATTTCTTCCCACGTCTCGGTGACCGCGACCCCAAAGGCCGCGGGGCCGGATGGCGGGGTCACGGTTCCCTCCGTCCCTACCCTTCCGGAAGATGCACCCGGCTCGTTCGTATCGGCCTGCGACGGGGTTCGCCTCGTGCTCCTCGCGGCGAGGGCTCGTGAAGGGAACGTGGAAGTCGAGGCCGAGCTCTGGAACGAAGGTACCCGTGCATTCTCCCTCATGGCGACGACCGACGGCTCGGTCGAGGATATGCGAAACCCGTCCTTCACTCTCGTCACCGCGCCCGCGATTCCACCCTATGGCCGCTGCGCTGAGGTCGCCCCCCTCTCGGAGCATGACTTTTTCACGCTTGCCCCCGGCCGCAAACGCGCGCTCGAGTCGATCTACGTGCCCTCAGCCAGCTCGCACGGGAAGCATCTGGTACGCGCCGTGTATCTCAATGACCCGAGCGCCCCGCCCATCCGCGGTGTTGCCATGCGCACGACGCCTTCGCTCTACACACGCGTGCGCGAAACCACCCCGTGCCGCCTGGTGAGCAATACGCTCGAGGTCGAGCTGCCCTAGAGGCCCCTGGTTCGGGACGAGCACTCCACTCAAAATGCCTGTCGCGCGTCCTCGATCATGCCTGGCGGCCTCCGGGAAGTCCTTCTTGCGCAGGGTCGAAGCCGTCATTCGTATTTCTCCAGCTCCTGCCGGATCGAAGCCTCGAGCTCTTCGACGGGCAGCGTTCCCCCCTGGCCTCGAGGTATCGGGAAAACAGCCGGAAGTATCCCGTCTCGCTTGAGAGAAGGAAGGAGCTCATCGAGAAGGTTGTCCAGCGGAATCGCCCGAGGCTCGAGGTCTTCCCACTCGTCGACACGGAACAGCTCGGCGTACTCACGGGCAGGCCAAAGGGGAAATACCTGAGCACCGTCGCTCGTGGCCATGAGCGCCCACCCGTCCTTCCACAGCCCCCAAGCGGCTTCGGAGTCGGTTATCCGCTTCACGAAGTGTTCGTATCGGCCAGGACCATCAAGCCTCAAGACGCCCTGGATCTGTTCTTCACGGATTCGCTTCATGGGTAGACACCAAGGCCCCGACCGAAGTTGACGCCGAGATCTTCAGGCTCTGACACGTGGTTGACTCTACTCGAGTGCGGGCGCGTCGGCGTCCTCGTCCGAAGTTCGCGTACTTGGCGTCAACGACGGTCGGATGTCCGTCCCTGCTCGACCGCGGCCTGCTCCGCCGAGCTCATCCCCATGGACCATCGACTTCGGTCGACCAGGCTCTTGTGGGGCCGCCTGCCCGGCGGTCCGCTCCGGAGCATGAGGATGCTCCTCTCCAGCTTTCTCTCGAAGGCAGCTTGACGGAAGCCGTCAACGAACTCGTAGGGGGTCATGGTTTGCGCTTCATGGGGTTAGGGTACACGTTCGCCTTCAACGTCCATCGCTTTTGGCTCGCGCCCACACCGTCCGACGTCGCTCAACGGCACCCGAGACTCTACCCGCACCGAGCCAGGTCGCGCTCGCTAACGTCGAACATCGGTCGGCTCTTGATGGTCGGAGCTCGCAGCACCGTCGGTCAGCTCTCGCTGGGTCGGTTGGGTCTCGTTTCCGTACGCCTTCGCCATCTCGCCCAGGTAGCTCTTCCAGCTTTCGTAGAGGCGTCTCTCATTGGCCTCTTTGCTGCCGCTGTCCGGAGCCGTTCCTGGCATGTAGCGAACGAAGGGGGCCATTTCGTCGGGATAGTCGAAGTCTGCATAGACTTCTTCAACGGTCTGGAGCGGCTCGCGGAACATCTGTCGGTGCTCGAAGACCCAGGAGAGCACCAGATAGAGCCACTTCGCGCGAACGGATCCTGGAGCACGTTCCGGTTCGGCCGCCGCGAGCTGCTCAACGAGATCTCTTGACCACTCCCACGCCCCTCGTCCGGCCAGCTCGACGAGTGCCGGGAGTGGCGCCGGTTCGGCGGCCAAGCGGTCTACCGCGACCTCTACGACCGCACGGGGCGCGAGAAGCTCATTTTCGAGCCCGAACAGCACCTCGCGCCAAGTCAGCGTCGTGCGCGCGCTGATAAACGCAGCCGTCACTTCCAACTTTACGAGATCCACTTCGTCCCCCCGCTATTGCACACTTGGCTTCAACGTCGGCCGGGTCGTCGAGCAAATGTTACCCCGGCTGTTGATGGCGCTCATAGCGCCTCGCGGGGCGGAATGCGATGGCTCCAGAGATAGTCGAGGAGATCCCCCGAGCTCTTCCCAATCGGACATGAATGATCTGGGGCCGCGGCATCCATGAGGTAGTAGATTCCGGTCGTCAGCTCGAGGACGATCGCGGCGGCGCCATCGTCATGGTAGGTCAGCGCTACGTGACGGTCGTCGAGTGCGTCGCTGAATAGGACCACGCCTCCCACATCCCATTCCTCGATAGGGGCGAGGCCGGTATACGAGCGGCCCCTGTCGAGCTCCGCCCACAAGTGAATCCCGTTCACTCGCGCGACGAGGCTCATGAGGTCTGAAGGAAAGGAGAGCGGCGTGCGTCGCACGAGGTCTTCGAGCGTACTCGGCAACGCAGGTGGGCCGAGGATATGGCCGAAGCGGAACGTCTTTCGCTCGATTTGCGCTGGCAGCTTCGAGAGCTCCAGGAGGGGTATTCCTGTCTTTTGTATCGCGGCGAGCGTCGCCGGCGAACGGACGTGAACGTCTATCGTCACCTCTCGATTCGGTTCCGTTGCCGCGATGCGGATGAGCTCGTCGATTTGCATTGGCTCTGCAGGTTCTCTACACCAAGAATCCGACCGAGGTGGACGCCGAGGCCGGTCGGCACTTTCCTCCTTGCCCAAACTGGCGGTGCGCGCGCCGTCAGTGCATCCCCCCGACGGCCTTCTCGATGGCGCGGAGGCCCTTCTTCGCTTCGTTGCGAATCCAGGGCTTCCGGTGGGTAAGAAATCTCTCGAGGTGAGACCGAGTAGACGGGACGCTCAGCTTGGCGAGCGCGGCGACCGCATGTCCGCAAACATGCTCGTCGTCGAGCAGTCGGACGAGCACGGGAACGACCGACGGGTCCCGGTGTTTCGCGAGCGCCAAAACGACCATCTGCCGTGCCTCACCGAGTGTTGACTCTTCGGACAGTTGGATCAGTTCCTCGAGTGGGGCGAACTTGGAGAGAACCTCCAGCCCGTTTCCCATTGCCCACATGAGGCTTGAGTCTCTCCCATCCTTCCCCTCCCGCACCAGCGCGTCCATCAGACAACGAGCGCCCGCCTCGCCGGCAGCTGGAACCGACAAGCACCGCACCAAGACCTCCTTTACGTCACGATTCGTGACGATGGGAAGCCACCGCATGAACACGCGAAGCGCCGCCGGCCGATCTTTGCCAGAAATCGGCTCGCCCAACAAAGCGAGCCGAACCCCGGCTTTCCCAAGATCTGCGAGCACGGGTTTGCTTGCATCATGCATAGTCTGCCGGCGTGCCTCGATGGCCCGGTCCAACTCGGCCCGCCTCGCCGAGTAGCCAGGATCTTGCGCGAGCTCTCGAATAAGGTCGTCAGCGATAGCTGGCGTCGTCTTCTTCCTCATCGTCATGCTCCTACGCGTGCACGAGGACCTCGCCCGGTCGGAACCTCGCTGAGCTTCGAGAGTCAGTCTGAGCTGCTTCCGGTCGGGTCTCCTTGCAACGTTGGTCGAACCTCGCGCCCAAGTGTATCTCGCTCTGCTGAAGATCCGGAACGAGCTTCCGGCCGGCCATCCTAGTGACGACCCCGCTCGATCATCGCCTGTGCGAAGGCGGGAAACTGACGGGCCATTGGACCGAATTCGTCCGGGTTCAGGATCTGCAGCTTCTTCGCGACAAGGTCCGGCAGCTCGTGCCCTCGGCCGAGAACGACCAACAACGCACAGGCAGCGAAAGCACGGTGGTCCGCCATCGGCGAGTGCAGCCTTCCGACGCGGTCGTCCCGAACGAGGACATCGAACGCGGCTTCGGGGTCCGCGAGCTCCTGAAGGTAGGGCAACCCCACCGCACCGATGAGCACCATCATCTCGTCGGCAGTACGACCGATGTCTTCCCCTACCTCGAACGTGCGATAGCCGGTGCCCGCAACATTCCCGAGCTCCGCACCGATCGTGAACATGTCCCGCTTAGCCCGATCGGTGAGCCATGGGCGAAAGGGATCGATGAGCTTCTCGACCGCATCGAACCGAATCGCCACGTCCACGGCCGACTGGAGTCTTGAGCCCCCTTGGATGAAAGCGAGATGGATCGAGTCGCGCCCCCAAGGATATCGGCGCCGGAATGCCTGCATCGAGTACCGAGGAACGAAGCCCAAGGGAGCCAGACGACTTCCGAGCTCGTCGAACAGGGCTTTGCGGCGTAGGCCGAGTGGTGAGGTACTCATGGGGCGTTGGAAAACACCATAGCAAGCTTCTATCGCAGCGGGGCTGAGCTGGGTCCGATGAGTTTACACCAGGACGCTAGAAGCCGACATGCTCCCGCCTCCGCTGTCGAGCATGCAGGTAGCACTTGATTTCAACCTCGGTGGGATCGCTGCCGCGGCGGCGGCACGGACGCTCCAACGTCGGTCGAAGCTCGCTTGTACATGCCTGCCCCATGCAAGCACCTCAGTGACGAACCCGTTCGAGCATCGCCTGTACGAATCGAGGAAACTCGCGGCCGAGAGGACCTAGATCCGGGTCGATCTCCTGCATCTTTTTCTCGGCGACGGCAGGAAGCTCGTGCCCGCGACCGAGAACGACCAGCAGCGAGCACGCGGCGAAAGCACGCTCGTCCTCCATGGGCATATGGAGCCGCCCGACCTCGTCGTCTCGAAGGGCAACGTCCAATGCGAACTCGGGGTTCGAATACAACTTCAAGTACGGCAATCCTATCCCCTCGATCAGCACCATCATGTCGTCGACGGCCTGTCGAACGTCCTCCTCGACCTCGAATTCGCGATAGCCGGTACCTGAAATGTTCCCCAGCTCCGCTCCGAGAGTGAATAGGTTCCTCTTCTCGCGCTCGGGAATCCAGGGCCGAAAGGGATCGATGAGCTTCTCGACTGCGTCGAAGCGAGTAGCGATGTCGACGGCAGCCTTGAGCCGCGTACCACCGCGAATGAACGCAAGATGGATCGAATCCCGTCCCCAAGGGTATCGGCGCCGGAATGCCTGAGCGGTCCACTGCGGAACGAATCCGTAGGGTACGAGACGACTTCCGAGCTCGTCGAACAGGGCTTTGCGGCGCAGGCCGAGTGGTGAGGTGCTCATGGGGCCTTGAGAGACACCATATCAAGCTTCTATCGACAGTGGCTGGGCTGGGTCCGACCGGCCTGCCCCCGGCCACGGGCCGCGATCGGCCGGATTTCGTGCACTTGGCTTCAACGTCGGTCGGATCTCACTCGCCGACCGTGAGGTCGATCTCCACTCCGTAGTTCGAGTGGAGGAGGTGAAACTCACTCTTGACCTCATCGTTCTCGACCGCCGCGACGCCGTCGAATTTGCATTGGCTCTGCAGGTTATGTGAACGAACTACCTCAGTGACGAACCCGCTCGAGCATCGCCCGGACGAATCGAGGAAACTCGCGGCCGAGAGGACCTAGATCCGGGTCGATCTCCTGCATCTTCTTCTCGGCGACGGCAGGAAGCTCGTGCCCGCGACCGAGAACGACCAGCAGCGAGCACGCGGCGAAAGCACGCTCGTCCTCCATGGGCATATGGAGCCGCCCGACCTCGTCGTCTCGAAGGAGCACCTTCAAGGCAACCTCGGGATCGGAGAACTCGTGAAGGTACGGCAAGCCAACCGCCGCAATGAGGGCCATCATTTCGTCCGCGGCCCGACCAACGTCTTCCGCGATGTCGAATGTGCGATATCCAGTACCCGCTATATTACCAAGCTCCGCACCGAGCGTGAACTTCTCACGCTTTTCGCGAGCGGAGAGCCATGGGCGAAACGGACCGATTAGCTTCTCGACCGCATCGAAGCGAATCGCCACGTTAATGGCGGACTGAAGCGACGATCCACGCTGAAAGAAGGCGAAGTGGATCACATCACGTCCCCAGGGATACCGGCGACGGAAATCCTGCATCGAGTAGCGAGGGACGAATCCTAAGGGCGCGAGACGGGTTCCGATCTCGTCGAACAGGGCTTTGCGGCGTAGGCCAAGTGGTGAGGTGCTCATGGGACCTTGGGAGACACCATATCAAGCTTCTATCGACAGTGGCTGGGCTGGGTCCGACCGGCCTGCCCCCGGCCACGGGCCGCGATCGGCCGGATTTCGCGCACTTGGCTTCAACGTCGGTCGGATCTCGCTGAAACCCTTGGTCGATCTCGCGCAGGTCAGCCCGCCCCCGCGTTCCAGTCATAAGCGCCGAATCGTCGACCCTGGTACGACACGATGCGAACGTGCTCGCGACTGAACGAAGCGAACACCTCAAGGTTCCGCACCGCCCATCCATGGTCCGTGACAGGAGTCATCGCCTCGAATTCAGCGATGGGCGCCTCCCCATCATAGGCAACCTGTATGGATTGCCCCACAAATAGTGCATTCACGACTTCCGCAAACGTTCGTCTCTCGCCGGGCGTGAGCGGACGCACGAAGTAGAAGACATGCCAGCATCGAGCGATCGGCTCCCGTGCTTCCTCCGCCTCGATCGCTGGCCAGTCGAGCACCTTCGCGTTCGAGCGTGTGACGAGCTCCTGAAAAGTCGCTGCCCCTGGCGAGCCTGCGACAACGGCGCGAATCGTCGGCCGATTGAGCCTCTTGGAGACAAGGAGGTAGTTGTGGCCACGAACAACCTTTGCAACCGTTCCCTCGATCGTGACAGTTATCGCAGGAAGCGGGGCGAACTTGGAGCAGTAGCGCACCAGGTGTTCGAGAATTTGGCTCTGATCTCGATCTGGAGACTCAGCGTCGACCACAACCTCGTCAACCGAAATCTCGATCAGCAAGATCGCCACGACCAACCTCTTTCCCTCGTGAATGCAGAACGCGCCATGTGCGGCATCGGGCTCAGCGTCTCTGTTGCGCCCGGCAAACCAGGATCGGGCCGACGTTGACGCCGGGGTGAAGTCGCGAGAGGAGGCACCGTGCGCCCTTTCGGCATCAGATTATACTTCTGCGCTTGAGGTCGAACAGGTCTACATAGGCTGACGCCAGCTTGTCCTCGAAGTCGCTCCACCCCGACGCTCGTACGAACGACGCTTCCGCCGCGGAGACCGGAAGGAGCCAGACGACAACGGTCGGCGGGGACGAGTCTTCCAGGGTAGCGAGCTCGTCGGGATAGAGTACGGGTATCGCGGCGTAGAGTGAGCTCAGAGCGCTGTCCTTGGCGACCGGGTCTCCCAAAGGAATCACCTCGCCGCGGAGGATGGCTCGTCCGCTTTGCAGTACCAAGTCGGCTACGTGGATGAGCAGCTTTTCGACGTTGTCGAGCTCCGTCGCTCGGCAGCCGAGCATCAGTTCCTGGCGAACCTCACGCGTTCCGCTCAGGGCTAGAACCGTATGGCTCACGCCGAGAGTCGCGAGCGTGACGATACCTGGCGAAGGTCGGTCTCGAAATTCGCACACATGAACGCCGGGCACCGAGGTGGAAGACATCCCTCCTACCATCTGTCCGAGGTGCAGCTCCAAGTGTTCAGCCACGTTCATTGGTTGTCTCTCCGGTTGCACGACCTGCGTCGGAGCCGAACGGCAATTCCTTCAACGCCGACCGGGTCCCGTCGCGTGAGCGGGACGGGGCCGTGAGCGCGGGGTCGTCCGCCGGCCGCCACGACCGGAGCTCGCACACTTGGCTTCGACGTCGATCGGACCTCGCTGTGTCTCGAGCTCGCAATCATTCGAAAGGGCTATCGAAGATATCCATGTCGTTCTCTACAATTTGCATGGCCGCTGCGATAACCATGTAACGGCGTTCGTGGCTCTTGAGGATGGTCACGGTCCGAAGCTCAACGTGCTTGCCCAGTCGCGCTTGCGCCCGAGCCATGTCTATATCTTCGGGGTCGTCGATCTCGAGCCCCGGCAGGTGACGAGGAAGGTCGACGTACTCCACGCCGACAAACATGAGGTCGATGTTTCGCGGATGCGCGTCATCCCTCGGACTACGGACGAGCAGCTCGCCGTGGCTCACGTGGTACTGCCAAAATTGGAAGCTACGTCCAACGAAGGAGGCTTTCATTCGAGTCCATCCGGGACTTGCGGCCCGCCTTCCCGCCTCACGATGTTCTTCTCGAATGAGGTCTCCCTCGATGGCGATCTCGCCCTTCTGCTCGGGTTGCTGGCGTCCATGGGGACCCGTAGTACACCACGCCTCCAACGGCGGCGCCAAGGCCGCCTGCAAGAAAGTACTGGGCGCAATTGGGAGCGACCTTCCCGCGCTCGCCGACGTAAGTGCCACCCGCCTCCTGAATCGTGTACCCAATGTCCGTGTGCGCGCGATGGCACGGGCGCGAGGATCCGACCGACGCCTAGCTTCGGCACATCACCCCCCCTCGCCTCCGAAGCTACGCTAGAGGACGATACGATGTGCCTCGAGCAGGACGCTCGCATCCCGAGCAGCGGGGCTCGTCCATTCGCACAAAAGCAAAGAGGCCGAGCTGCTGGGCTCGGCCTCCTCTGTCTCTCCCGCGCGGTCTACTTGGGCTCTGCGCCTTCGGGCTTTGCGCCGCCCGACTTCTCGTCGTCGGCGTCTTCTGCGGTCTGGCCCGGTCGTCGCTTGGAAGGGCGAACCCGCGAAGCAAGCTTCGACTCGCCCGCCACCTCGAGCAGGGTCGACATGAGCGAGGCGACGGACGAAAACGTCTTGTCGTAGCTGTCCATCGACGCCTGCTTTTTCACCTGCGTTTGCTCGGCCTCGCGAGCCTCTCGGGCTACGTCTTTCAAGGCGGCGGACAAGGTCTCGCGCAGCTCTTCGATGTCCTTCGCGGCCTCTTTGACGTTGAGCCCGCTGCCTTTCACGCGCGGCTTCGGGAGCTCCACGGTCGAGAGGTTATTGGCGATGGTTTTGGAGTACTGCAAAAGCTGGTTCGGCTCTCGTGGCGTGTCTCCGTCGAGGCCGAGCGGCTTCAAGTAGGCCCGACCGTACAAACCGACCACGATGTCGCCGATGTCGACCAGGCGAGAGAAGAGCTTGTCGACCCCCGCATCACGCGCAACGCGCGGAGCATCGTCGTCGTCGAGCTCGGCCTCGTTGGCGAGGTCTGCGTTCACCATCGTCGAGGCCTGCTCTTCGAGCGCGCGCGCCATGAGCTCGAAGAGAAAGGCGACCGGCGGCGCCTTCTCGCCCTTCTTGAGCAAGGGCGTGAGCATCCTGGAAATGTTCCCCTCGACCAGCTCTGCGTGCGTTCGAGCCGCAGCCACCACCGCGTTCGCGGACCGATTGCGGTCCGTTACCTGTTTCGACGGCATAGTCCATCCCCCTCTTTTGGTTGGGCCGCGGACGGGCGGTCCGCGAAATGACGTGCGACACGCTACGAATGGGCATTCGCAGTGTCAAGACGCGGCCGTCAAGATGAGCTACGGCTCGATGGGCTGGTCCATACCGCCTCCTCGAGGACCGAATGAGTCTCCCATGCCCTGGCATCAACAGGTGCGTCGCCCCCGCACCTGTTTCTGATACGGACGTGCACAAATTGAGGCAAGCACACGATACAACGAAGGAAACGACCGGACGCGGCCCACGCCTTCCGCGGCGCATCTCAGCCACCGCCCTGAGATCGAGCACGGAAGACGCCTGAAAAATCTCCCAGACCCCTTCCCGGCTGCCGATCACGCCTCTGGGAATCTCCCAGACCCCTTCCCGGCTGCCGATCACGGCCCTGGGAATCTCCCAGACCCCTTCCCGGCTGCCGATCACGCCTCTGGGAATCTCCCAGACCCCTTCCCGGCTGCCGATCACGCCTCTGGGAATCTCCCAGACCCCTTCCCGGCTGCCGATCACGCCTCTGGGAATCTCCCAGACCCCTTCCCGGCTGCCGATCACGCCTCTGGGAATCTCCCAGACCCCTTCCCGGCGCGCGACCCCGGTACGGGCGACGCGGCGGCCATCTTCTTCGCGCGGAATACGCGGCAAACCAGGCTCGCCTCGGCGCTCGCCTGTTGCCGCTCGCTTCGAGTGCTTCCTCCGAAAGAGCTCACGAGGCCGGCTCTCCCTGCCCTATCCTGTCGGAACGATGAGGGATCTGGAGGAGGAGGTCTTGGACCTCGCGCACGAGTTTGCGAAGGCCATCCTGCACGCCGTACTGGAGTCGCTTTCGGACACCTTGGTGCCCTTGCCGCATCGAGAGCCGGACGATCGGACCACGGACGAAGCAGCGCCGCGAAACGTGCATCCATTGCTCGAGAAGGTGACGTCGTCGTACCGATTTTCCGCAAAGCACGCAGCCGTGCTCGAGCGGGCCCTCGAGCTGCTACGCCGCGGCCCCATGCTCTCGCGCGACCTGCAGAGCCATTTTCCCGATCGAATCTGCTACCTCAGCGCGATGCGCGCCGCGCGCGTGAGCGGTTTGGTGGAGCGAAGCATGACCGCGCAGGGCAAGGTCTACTCGCTGCCGAGCGAGGACGCCTCGTAGGTCCATACGCACGACCGGTGCCTCATGGTCGCTGTCGTGCGTCCGGAGCGCCTGCCTAACCTTTCGTGCGCCCGTGGCTTGCACGGTCGAGAGTTGGCCCCGTAGTATCCCGGCTCACCTCAGGTCGTGACCCGGCCCGGGCCGTTCGTAAGAGACCGGAATCGCACGGGGAAAGCTCTCCCTCGGGTTCCCAGACATCGTGAAGATTGGGGGTTGGGACCGTCGCATGGGCAAGAGCCGAGAGCCTCAACCGCCGCTGAAGGAAGGCACGGTCCTCGCCGGAACGTCGTACGTGATCGTGCGGCTGCTCGGTCGCGGCGGCCAGGGCGAGGTGTACCTGGCTCAGCATGGCTTCACGTTGAAGCTGGCGGTGGTGAAGCTGCTCCACCGCACGCTTCATGGTGACCAGGCGCAGAAAGAGTTTCGGCTCGAGGCGGTTCGGCAAGCGTCGCTTCGGCACGAGAACATCGCCTCGGTGTTCGACGGCGGCATCACCACCGAGAACCCACCGCGACCCTTCTTCGCGATGGAGTACACGCCCGGGTACACGCTCCAGTTTCTAATCGAGAAGCTCCGCAAAGAAGACGCGCAAGCCTACCGTGAGGCGAAGGCGCGCGAGGCCGACGGCGAGACGGGCACCTACGTGAGCCACTGGATCCCGATTCGAACCACGTTCGACGTCATCCAGCAGGTGTGCAAGGCGCTCGCGTACGCCCACGACGCGGGCCTCATCCATCGAGACCTGAAGCCGGCCAACATCTACGTCTCACGTGAGAACACCGCGGTCTCCAAGGTGAAGCTGCTCGACTTCGGCATCGCCGACTACCTCGACCAGCTCCTCAAGGTGCGCGACGGCATGTTCCGCGGCACCTTCACGCACGCCGCTCCCGAGGCGTATCGCGGCATCTCGTTGCCGCAGTCCGACCTCTATTCGCTCACGGTCGTGCTGTACGAGATGCTCACGCAGCGCGCCCCTTTCTGGGACGCCGAGACCGTGGAAGACCTCATCGCGTACCACCAGTTCAACACGCCCGACGTGCCGTCGCGCTTCGTCGACGGGCTCAGCCCGCGCCTCGTGCGCTTCGTGATGACGAACCTCTCCAAGGACCCGCAGAAGCGAGCACGCTCGGCGGTGGAGTACGCACGCGAGCTGCGCGAGATCGACGCCGAATACGCCGCTGACGAAGCGGGCCGAGTCCACAACAAGTACGACACGGACCGCATGTCGTTCGAGGAGATCCTCGGCGCCGCCGTGGAGCGCGATGAAGTCTCGGTGGCACGCGCAGCCCAAGCTTCGCACTGGGACACGGACTCACGCGGCATGGTGTCGGTGGCCGTGCCGAGCTCGTCGCTGGAGGCTCCGATGCCCGCGGCCGGTCGCGGCATACCCACTCAGCCGATCTCGGCCGATCCGGTCGGTCCCACGGCGCCCGCCCCCGCGCGAGCGCCGGAGGCTGAAGGCCCACGCATCATTCGCGCGAAGCCCGTGGATGCTCCGGCGAGCGCGCTCGTCGGCTCCGGCGGCCAGGCTACCCACCAGCTCGGTCCCGCCTCGCAGGAGGCCGCCGCGGTGCCGCCAGGGGGAGCACAAGCCGGCGCGGTACAGATCGCGTACGCCGCCACGCAACAGCGTCCGTACTCCTACGAAGAGGCGCGCGCCGCGCACCAGGCGCTGAATCGCCAAGCCGTCACCAAGCCCATGGCGGGTGCTCCCGGGCGCGTGCCAGGCGCTTCGGCAACGCCCACGCCTACGCCGGTCGCACCGGAGCAACGCCCGAGCGCTCCGGCAGGCGTGGCGCCAACCGGTGCGGGCGTCGAGCTTCGCGCGCGCGCCGCAGACTCGCGGCCTGCGTTGGTACGTGTGGCGAAGGCCAAGGTCGACCGGCGGGTGGCGCTCGCCGTGGTGGTCTTCAGCACGGCGGCGCTGTGCGCGTTCATCTGGCTGCTGACCAGCTTCCGCAACTCGAGCAAGCGAGCCTCGGCGAGCACCACGCAGGTCGCATCGGCCTCCGTCCTCCCGAGCGCGACGGCCTCGAGCGCGCCCGCGGCGAGTGCGAGCGCGCCCGCGGCGAGTGCGCCTCAACTTGCGGTGATGCCCGAGGACACATCGGCAGGGACGACGACGACCACCGCGAGCGCGTCCGCTCTTCCGCACGCCCCATCGAGTAAGGGTACCGCCGCACCACCTTCGCCGAACGCAACCTCGAAGGGTGTGCCCAGCGCGACGGTGAAGCAAGGCGGCGTTCCTTCGCCTTCTGGAAAAGGACCTGGCAAGGTACCCCGCAAGGGCGAGTCCCCGAACGTGGGGATGTGAGGCCTCGAGATGAGCGAACAGAAGACAGATCCTGGCCTTGGAGCACCGACGATCCCCGACGCGCCTCCCTCGACGGAGCCGACGCTTCCGGAGGATCGCGTGGGTATGGCGCGCTACACGACCGACCCGCGGGTGGTGATCAGCCCCGAGCGAGAGGTGCTGCGTGGTCTGCGAGCTGAGCCCACGCCTCTCACGGGTCTGCGCGACCTGGTGCAAGACGTTCACGACCTGCAAGAAGCGAAGAAGCTCCGCGAGGCGGCGCTCGAGCAAGCGAAGGTCGAGCACGCGGCCGAGGCCCCGACCGTACCTCGTCCGCGGTCGGCCGCGCGAAACGGCGACACGGCGCGCATGGAGCCCAGGATCATCGACGAGACGCCGGCGGTCGAGCGTTCGCCGTCGAGGGTCGAGATCACGTCCCCGGGCGAGCGCGCGCGTACACGCGTGGGGACGCGCCAGCTCCTCGGTGTCGCGGCGCTGTGCGCGCTCATCGGCGTGGTGTTCGTGTACGTGATCACGAGGGGCGGCTCGGGTTCCGCTTCGGGCGTCACCGGACCGAGCGCCACCGCGAGCGCGTCAGTCAGCCCGCCCTCGTCGGCCACCTCCGCAACGACGCTCTCTTCGGCTGCCTCGGCGCTACCGAGCGGGGGCACGGCCGACACGACGGCAACGTCGGTGGTAGCGCCGCCGCCGAGCGCACCGGAGCCGACGGCACCTTCGGCAAAACATGCGGCCCCCTCGAAGACGGGCACGGCAGCGACCGCGAACCCAGGCGCGCAGAACACCGCGAGCACGACCGCGCCGACGCAGCCCGCCGCGACTGCGCCCACGACTCCCCCGACTCCTGTTTCCGTGGCACCCGGCCCGACGGCCTCGGCGCCGAACATCTGGAAGATCAAAGAGCACTGAAGATGAAGACGAGAACGATGACGTTGGTCGCGGTGGCCGCGCTTTGGGGATCGACGGCGATGGCGACCGAGCCGGCCACGAAGGCGAGCGAGGCCGAGGCGCTGCACCGGCAGGGCGTGCAGCAGATGCAGCAAGGTAAGTTCGCCGAGGCCTCGGTGAGCTTTCGCGCGTCGTACGCGAAGGACCAGAGTCCCCGCGAGCTCTACAACGCCGCCCGAGCCGAGCTTGCTCAGAAGAAGTACGCCGAGGCTGCCAAGCTGTACCGCACGTACTTGGCGCTGCCCGCAAACGACAAGATGCCCGCGGCGGATCGCGCTGAAGCGAAGGACGAGCTGGCGGAGATCACGAAGCACCTGACTACGCTCGACGTGCGCGCGAAAGACTTCTCGGTCGACGGTGTTGCGGCCGAGGGGTTGATCGATGTGGAGCCTGGAACGCATCGGGTGGAGATGCGTGGGGCCAAGGGTGTGAAGACCAAGTCGGTCGAGTGCCAGGTCGGGACGGTGGTGCTTGTCGAGTACGAGGAGAGTGGGAAGGGCGCGGTAGGTGGGGCTCCGCCGCCTCCTCCGCCTCCGAGGGAAGAGGAAAAGTCAGGCAGTTGGGTGCTGCCGGGGGTGCTTGCGGGCGTGGGCGTGGTTGGGGTGGGTGTGGGGATTGGGTTGGGGGCGGGGTCGGCGGGGTCAGCATCGACGACACGTACGCTTTTCCAGGGCGGCGCGTGCCTCGACCAGAGCAGCGCCGCGTGCGCAGAAGCTCGCTCGAAGGAGAGCAGCACGAGCACTCTCGCGACGGGCAGCGTGGTCGGGTACGTGGTCGGTGGCGCCTTCATGGCGGGAGCGGTCGTGAGCGCGCTGGTGATCAAGCCTTGGCAGCTGCGCAACGGTCGTGAAGTTTCAATCGCCCCAGGCCTCAACGGCTTTGCGGTCGCCGGAAAGTTCTGAGGAGCCATCATGCGAAAGATCACTTTGAGTGTGGGACTGGTTGCAGTCGGTTTGCTGTCCCTCCCGGGATGTCCGACGTGGGTGACGGGCTGCGACGAAGGGCCCTGTGGGAGTGCGGATGGCAGTGTCGCTGAGACAGGCTCGAGCGACGCGAGCGTCGACGCGAAGGCCGATGCGGATCCGCCGCCTCCCGGCTGCGACACGCCGAACGAGCCGCTGAAGAATCCGGAGAAGTGCCTGGTCGATTCGTTCGGCGTGTTCGTCTCGCCGACGGGGGACGATGGGAACCCGGGGACGAAGGCGAAGCCGTTCAAGACGATCGGGAAGGCTCTTGGAACGGGACGCTCGCGAGTTGCGGTTTGCGAGGGGACCTACGGGGAGAGCCTTGAGCTTGCTCGCGCCGTCGAAATCTACGGCTCTCTCGCATGCACCTTCGACAAGGCTGGCGGCGCGACGAAGATCGAGAGCGGCAAGGAGATCGGGTTGACCGTATCGGCCGGAACGGTCGGGATGTTCGGGATGGAGGTCATCGCGAAGGACGCGACGGAGCCCGGCGAGTCG
The DNA here is from genome assembly GCA_965225775.1 of Polyangiaceae bacterium. Classification (GTDB taxonomy): domain Bacteria; phylum Myxococcota_A; class Polyangia; order Polyangiales; family Polyangiaceae; genus JAAFHV01. The sequence goes on from OZ245328.1 coordinate 6,006,770, forward strand.
AGCATCGGCGTCGCGCTGAGCTCGGGCGTCACCTTTAAAATGGTCGGCGGCGCGGTAAGCGCTGGCGTGGGCGCGTCGGCCCCCGACGGAACGACGATGTCTAATTATTCGCCGCTGGCTCAGAGCGACCCCAAAATTAAGGGCAACGACGGGTCCGGCAACACGGGCGGTGCCACGCAGACGTGCGCGATGCTCGGGTGCGTCGAGCTCGGAGCTGGCGTCGAGGGCGGCGCCGGCGGCGCCGGGACAGGCACCGGCGGCGCCCCAGGCGCTGACGGGAAGACATCCGTCGCCGGGGCGCCCGCGGCGCGAGGCAAAGGAGGCGGGTACGACATCGGCCTAGGTCAATGCACGGCTGGAAACCGCGGTGCAGACGCGGACGGTGCTCCCGGTGGTGCGGGCGCGACGACTCCGGGCACCCTCGACGGCGGCAAGTGGACTGCGTCGCGAGGCGCCAACGGTCAAACGGCCCGAGCTGGACAGGGCGGCGGAGGCGGCTCGGGCGGACAGTCCGCAGCGTCAGGCGGCGGCGGCTCAGGCGGATGCGGCGGATGCGGGGGAGGCAAGGGCCAGGGAGGAATTAGCGGTGGCTCGAGCTTCGCCGTGCTTTCGGTCTCGGCGAACGTGACGCTAGAGAACGTGAGCCTGAAGGCCGGAGCGGGTGGGAAGGGAGCCAAAGGAGGGGATGGACAAGGCGGGCAACCTGGCGGAGCCGCGGGACTTCCCGCGCTGGCCGGGGTCGGCTGCCCAGGTGGCCTCGGTGGCCAAGGTGGACAGGGCGGTGGTGGTGGCGGAGGCGCGGGCGGTCACTCGATCGCTGTCGCTTACACGGGAACTAAGCCGACACTAAAGACGGTGAAGTCGGAGTTCTCTCCGGCGCCGGCAGTTGGAGGCGAGCCGGGCGCAACTGCCGCGACGGCGACCCAAGCAACAGCGGGTGCGCCGGGGAAAACAGGCGCGGACCTCGCGCTGTGAGCTCGCGGAGTACGAGCGCGTGAGCCCCCACGCGGGGCCCACGCATCGGCGGCGCTACCCGAGCGCCGCGCGCACCTGCGGGAGGACCGCCGCGAGCTCACGCTCGACGTGCCAGGCTTTGACGCGGAGAGTGCGCACGAACGCGGGCTCTCGCACCGCCCCCTGAGCGCGCGGAGGGCGAAGCCCGAGCACGCGATTTGGGGGCGGTCGACCAGGAAAGGGGAGCACCACCGTGACGAACTTGATGAGCGCGGGAGACCGTGAGTGCCGCGTCGATCTCGGGCTCCGCTTTCATGGGCGGGCGGGGGCATCCCTTCTCCTCTCAAGTCCCCGCGAGCTCTACAACGCCGCCCGAGCCGAGCTTGCGCAGAAGCACTACGCCGAGGCTGCCAAGCTGTACCGCACGTACTTGGCGCTACCCGCGAACGACAAAATGCCCGCGGCGGATCGTGCTGAAGCGAAGGACGAGCTCGCGGAGATCACGAAGCACCTGACCACGCTCGATGTGCGCGCGAAAGACTTCTCGGTCGACGGTGTGGCGGCCGAGGGGTTGATCGATGTGGAGCCTGGAACGCATCGGGTGGAGATGCGTGGGGCCAAGGGTGTGAAGAGCAAGTCGGTCGAGTGTCAGGTCGGGACGGTGGTGCTTGTCGAGTACGAGGAGAGTGGGAAGGGAGCGGTAGGTGGGCCGCCTCCGCCTCCGCCGAAGGAGACGGAGTCCGGTAGCTGGGTCGTTCCTGGTGTGCTTGCGGGTCTGGGGGTTGTCGGGTTGGGTGTGGGGATTGGACTGGGGGCGGGGTCGTCATCCGCCACGTCGACAGGCCGAACGCTCGCGCAGGCCGGCGCTTGTGCGGATCCCTCGCTTCCCTTGTGCGCGACGGCTCGTGACAAAGAGAGCACGGCAGACACAATGAGCACGGGCAGCATCGTCGGGTACGTCGTCGGAGGTAGCTTGCTCGCCGCGGGCGTGGTCTCGGCGCTGGTGATTGCACCGTGGAAGAGCCGCGAAAAGCAGACGGCTATTACTTTGGCTCCGTCGTTCGGCGGCGCAACGATTCGCGGAACCTTTTGAGGAGCACGAGTATGAAGAAGATTAGCTTTGCCCTGGTTTCGCTGGGCGTGGTCGCGCTCTCGATTGCGGGATGCCCAACCACGTTCTCGGTGTGCGAAGAGGGCCCGTGCGGAACGGTAGACGGAAGCGTCGCAGACGTTACTTCACTGGACTCGAGCACCGACGCGAAGACCGACGCCGATCCGCCGCCCCCTGGCTGCGACACCCCCAACGAACCTCTGAAGAACCCCGAGAAGTGCCTGGTCGATTCGTTCGGAGCGTTCGTCGCACCGAACGGCGACGACGGCAACCCGGGCACCAAGGCGAAGCCGTTCAAGTCGCTCGCGAAGGCACTGGGCGCTGGAAAGTCTCGTATCGTGGCGTGTGAGGGCGAATACGCGGGCTCGCTCGACATCACCAAGGGCATCTCGATCTACGGCGGTGTGACATGCGACTTCGCGAAGGCTGGTGGCCGCGCGAAGGTCACCGCGTCGAAGCCGGACTACGGCATCAAGATCGCGAAGGTTTCGGATGCGGTCCTCGTCTCGGACGTCGAGGTGCTCGGCATCGCCGGCGTGGCGCCGAGCGAGAGCAGCATTGGTGTGTTCGTGAGCGAGAGCACGAACGTGCAGTTCGTGAGGACGAAGATTGAGGCGGCCGATGGGGCAGATGCTCCTCCGAAGAAGGATGGGGCGTTTACGCTGGCGGCGAGTGCGCCGAAAGGAGGCAACGCCGACGACAAGGCGACGGGCAGTCCGGCCGACGACACCGGAGGAGTAGCGGGGACGACCGGCACGTGTCCCGGAGGCGGCTCGAGCACGGGCGGAAAGGGCGGCGACATCGGATTTCAGGGAGACGACGGTTCCCCTCGACCTCCGGGGGGGGCGAAGGGACCGCCCACGGCCGATTGCGCGGTAACGGGGACCGGATTTAGCGGTACGGCAGGAACCGCCGGTCTCTCGCCCGCGGGCGCCGGCGCTCCAGCAACGCTCTCGCCGACAGGGCTGGTTGGGACGAAGGGCTTGGACGCGCAGCCTGGCACCCCTGGTGGTGGAGGCGGCGGTGGCTACGGAACGGCTGGCGCAGGGGGCGCAGGGGGCGCAGGGGGCTGCGGAGGCCAAGGCGGTTTCGGCGGCGGCCCGGGGGGATCGAGCATCGCAGTTGTCTCGTTCGCGAGCGCGGTCACCCTGCAGTCCGTCGAACTGATTGCGAAGGCGGCGAAGCCCGGTGGCGCGGGCGGAGCGGGTCAAGTCGGGCAAGCCGGTGGCTTCCGAGGCAACGGCTCAGGCGGCGCGTGTAGTGGAGGGAACGGAGCCAAGGGAGGCGACGGCGGCGGCGGTGGCGGTGGCGCAGGCGGCATTGCAGCAGGGATCGCATGGGCCGGAGGCTCCGAGCCCAAGCGCGACGCGCAGACGAAGATCGCGCGCCCTGCGGGCAACGGCCCCGCGGGAGGCGAAGGCGGAGCGGTGACGAACAAGGGCGTCGACGGCGTGCACGCGGACGTGTTCGAGGTGAAGTGAGCTAAGGCCTGTCGTGCGTGGAGGTGTCGCGCATGAAGGTCGCGCGCGACACGCTCAGGCATCGCGAGTAATCGAGAGCCCGCGCCGCAAAGCGGGCTCTCTGCGTCTCCCCCTTTTTTCGCCGCCTTGGGCGAAAAATTTGGGGGAGCACCGACCATGAAAGTGGAGCAAGACATGACGGACCCGAAGACCACGAGCAACAAAGAGCTCCGCGACGGAAGAGGGCTCCGCTTTCATGGGCGAGTGGGGGCATCCCTCTTCCTTCTTGGTCTCGGTGGTTTCGCTTCGTTTGTGGCTTGCTCGTCGGATCCGGCGCTTGTGCCCCTCAGTGACGCGAGCGCTGACGCGACGACGACCGATGGTCCGACCTCGACCGACTCGAGCACCGACGCCAAGACGGACGCGGATCTCCCCGCTGGCTGCGATACGCCCAACGAGCCGCTGAAGAACCCCGAGAAGTGCCTGGTCGATTCGTTCGGCGTGTTCGTTTCGCCCACCGGTGACGACGCCAACCCGGGAACGAAAGCGAAGCCCTTCAAGTCGATCACGAAGGCTCTCAACATCGGCAAACCTCGCCTCTTCGCGTGCGAGGGCGAATACCCAGGCTCGCTCGACATCACCAAGGGCGTCGCCATCTATGGCGGCGTGACCTGCGACTTCGCGAAGGCTGGTGGCCGCGCGAAGGTGACGGCCTCGAAGCCGGACTACGGCATCAAGATCGCCAAGGTCTCGGAGGCGGTCCTCGTCTCGGACGTCGAGGTGCTCGGCATCGCCGGCGTGGCGCCGAGCGAGAGCAGCATTGGTGTGTTCGTGAGCGAGAGCACGAACGTGCAGTTCGTGCGGGCGAAGATTGAGGCTGCCGACGGGGCGGATGCTCCTCCGAAGAAGGATGGGGCGTTCACGCTGGCGGCGAGTGCGCCGAAGGGCGGAGATGCGAGTGGCAATACGGGCGGCGCTTCGGCGACCACCGGAACGTGCCCGGGGGGCGGATCGAGTACGGGTGGGAAGGGGGGAGACCTCGGCTTTCAGGGCGACGACGGAACGCCTCGCCCGCCTGGAGGTGCGAAGGGCGCAGTCGCAAGCTGTGGGACCGGTGGGACAGGCCTCGATGGGGACGCTGGAACTGCAGGAGCGTCGAAGCCAGGGGCCAACAAGCTCGGATCGCTCAGGGCGAACGGCCTTGCAGGAACAATGGGTGAAGATGGGACTTCCGGAGGAGCCGGAGGAGGGGGTGGCGGCGGCTTCGGTACCGCAGGAGCCGCGGGAGCAGGCGGGGCCGGAGGATGCGGTGGCCAAGGTGGCTTCGGCGGTGCTTCGGGCGGCTCAAGCATCGCGCTCCTGTCCTTTGCGAGCGCAGTCAACCTGCAGGCCGTCGAGCTGGTTGCGAAGGCCGCGAAGCCTGGTGGAGCGGGTGGAGCTGGCCAAGTTGGCCAAGGCGGAGGTTTCGGAGGAAACCGGTCGGGGAACGCCTGCAACGGTGGCGCAGGAGCCAAGGGCGGCGACGGTGGCTCGGGTGGCGGCGGAGCCGGCGGCATCGCCGCGGGCATCGCTTGGGCTGGAGGCTCCGAGCCCAAGCGCGACGCGCAGACGAAGATCGCGCGCCCTGCGGGCACCGGGCCTGCGGGCGGCGAGGGCGGTGCCGTGACGAACAAGGGCGTCGACGGCGTGCACGCGGACGTGTTCGAGGTGAAGTGAGTGCGGACCGTCGTTCAGCCGGCCGCTCAGGGTCACCGCACCTCGTACGGGATGGCGCATCGTGAGGAACTCTGGCGCCGCTCGACACGCGGCCGCTGCCGCCTCACTGTAGAGCTATGCCCAGCCCTGTTCCCCGAGCGTCCGAGCTTGTCGTAGGATCGGAAGACATTCTCTGCTTCGTGGACGAAACCGGCGGGCTCTCGGTGTCCGAGCGCCAGAGCCCTCTTTTCGGGCTTGGAGCCGTGCTCCTGTGGCAACCTCAGATGGCCGAGCTCACCGACCGTTGGGCCAGCATGAAGGAGAGGCTCTTCGGCGACCGGACTCGACGCCTACACGCCGCCGACCTGCCCGCGGACCGGCTCCACGAGATAGGCCCGGAGGTCGGTGCGTTCTTCGAAGACGCTTCGTTTCTGCGCCTTGGCGTGACGTGCTCTCGGAAGGTGGCGCGTGGCCCTCATGTAGCGGCACTCGACGGCGTGTTCCCATTGTTCCTCCAAAGTATGCTCCGACTCCTGAAGACGGCGATCGCGGAGTGGCAGTCCACGCCAGGTCGCGTGGTGATGATTCTCGAGCACAACGACGAGCTTCTGAGGGTCTACCAGCGCGCGGCAGAAGGCACCCGGCTCCAATTAGGCATCCATGGCGACGCATGGACCGTTCCCATGGTCTGGGGCGTGCTGAAGAAAGGTGAGGTCGGCCTCGAGTGGGCAGACTTCGTTGCACAAGCAAGTTATCGCCGGTCGGCCGGTCTCCTGAGGAAGGAGACGCGTCAGGGAAAAGACTTCGTCGCAATCTTCCGGGGCAAACACGAGGAGCGCTCGTTCTTCGCGGACATAAACGAGATCGTGACCCGTGTCCAAACGTGCTGGGACGTGTTCGGCGGGTTCCGGTGGGCGGGCGAAGGAACTCTCCGCATCGACACCGCACTCGTCGACCGATGGATGGCGATGTGTCTCCTCGGAGACCGACGCCAGGTTTCGCTTCATGAAACAGCTCGAAGGTTCGGCCCCTGCGGCTGAGCTGGGCTTGTCCACGTGACTGCGATCACGTCCACGGAAAGGTTCCCGCGCTGAGCAGTCGGTTCAACGCTGCTCAGCGAAGCGCGGTTCTTCATCCGCGTTTTCCTTTGGATCGCAGGCGAGCCCAAGGCCCGCGGCAACATCGTAGAACTCGCATGGCTTGCGCCCGCATATCATCAAATCGCGAACGCAATTCATCCCGTTGCTGAATGTAGGCAGGAACTCGGTACACTCACTAGGCTTAGCCTGCGAAAACGTATCGGTGTGTAGGCCCTTCTCGATTTCTGCGCGATGTGCCTCGATGCAAGCGCGCTCGCGGGAAACGACGGCAGGCGACTTCGTTAGAAACGCCACCAGTTCGTCGTTCACCTTCTTGGCGCATTGCTCCGAGACTACTACCGGAATGGGGGGAGACTCCTCCTTCGCGACCTTCTCGAGAGCTTTCAGGGACACGAGTGCCGCGTTGAACGACCTCGCAGAGTCATGAACCTGATCCCACTTTTCTTCTGCGAGCTTTACGCGACACCACTTCGGATATAGCCCCACGAAAACGGTTTTGGTTTCCGCAAAGTCCCGCAGGCGGTCGTCTCGTGACCGAACTGCCTTGGCGGGAGCAGGCTCCACGACTTTGCCCGCATGGGGCACTGGCGCTCGCTTCGAGCAGGCTGAGAGAAGGACCAGTCCGGCGAGCAGGTGGGCAACTAGACGTATGACCTACTATGAATGACACTCGGTGGCTTGGATAGATCTCCCACGCCGCGTGAGCCCCTCACGGGGCCCACGCCGCGCCGGCGCTACCCAATCGCCGCGCGCACCCGAGCGAGCACTCCCGCGAGCCCCCGCTCCACCTCCCAAGCCTTCACGCGCAGCGTACGCACCCCATGAGCCGCGAGATACGCATCCCGCTGCCGGTCGTGCGCCTCACGCCCGCGATGGGACGCGCCATCGACCTCCACCGCGAGCCGCACTTCGTGCGCGTAGAAATCGACGATGACATTGGCGAGGATGACCTGGCGCCGAAACTTGACGCCCAACTGCCGCCCGCGCAGCGCCTGCCACAACATGTGCTCCGAGGGCGTGGGATGGCGACGCGAGTGCTGCGCGCAGGGCAAGAGAAACGAGCGTTCGTGCCGCATGGTTGGAAACAGAAAGCGCATAGGGACCTCCGTGCCGGCGAGAGCGCCGGCTTCGAGCCCAAAGGCGCAGACGGCATGACAGCGGCACGTTCCGTTCGCGTCGCTCGTGAGGCCGCTGGCAAGCCGTGTGCGCCACAGCTCGACGCCGGCGCTCTCGCCGGCACGGAGCCCAAGAGCGACGTGCCCAAGCGCCCCGCTCCGTTCACCTGCCGCCCAAGCCGTACCGCCGCCAAGGGCCGCCCCAATCGGGCAACGCAAGTGACGGAGCCAAGAGCCCAATCCCTCGCCGCCCGTGAGTCTCCGTGCGCCCCGAAGCAATCGATCTCACCCGAGCAATCGCAGCTCTCTCTCTGCCATTGCCCCCCGAGTAGTCGAGGGCTACGAGCCGCCCAAGAGCTCTCGCGTCTCCCCCTATTTTCGCCGCCTTGGGCGAAAATTTTGGGGGAGACCGCAGGCGCGCAGGCGAAGCCGAGCACCTGCGAGTGGGGGCACCCCTCTTTTCTTTCTTCTCTGCTCTCTTGTCCTCCTTCCATTCAGGCGCCGGGGCCGAGCCCCCCCAGACCCCATTGACAATTACGGAAAAGCGTCAAACGCACTCGGCTTGAGTTGCTTCGGACTACGTTTTGGTGCATGGTCGAACGGTCGCGTGGCGCTGGTACGCCGGCTTGATTTGCGCGTAGCAGCGCACGAGGAGATCGAGATGAGAGACGCATGGCTCAGGGGTGGCCTGCTCGCGGTCGCCGTCGTTGCGGCCGCTTCCTGTACTGGGCCCGCAGACCCGCAGGACAAGGAGCTACAGGCTGGGCGCGCGTCGATGGGTACCACCTCTCTCGCGGTCGTGCCTGCTTCGGCTCTGCCGTCTACCCTCGGAGCCCGCCTCGAGAAGCAATGTCCGATGAAGCTACCTCCGATGGCCGAGGAGATGCTCTTCGGCAAAGCGGGCGCCCCCACGGCGATGAAGCGGCCGCACCGGGTGATCGCAGTGCCCAAGGAGGGTGCTCGCCGCAACTTCCCGCTAAAGGAAGGCAGAATCGAGCTGGCGAGCAATGGAAAGGCTTCCGCGCGCTTGACCCTGGGCTCTCATGCGAATGAAGCAAGCGTGCTGACGAGTGGAAACGGCGCCATGACCGTCGAGGTTTCGCTTCGAGGTGCTACGACCGCTACGGGCGTCTCCAGCGACGGTCACGTCGTCTACCCGGGCGGACATGCGGCCGCTGACGTTGTGCAGCGCGAGACAGGAGATGGAGCCGAGGACTGGCTGCTCTTTGCGAAGGCTCCCGCGGACGCACGAGTCGAATACGATGTCTCGCTCACGCGAGGGGTCGCGGCCGTTCGGAACGTTGGCAACACGGTCGAGCTGCTCGACGCAGCCGGCGTCCCTCGCCTGCGCATGGCGCCACCGTACCTGGTCGACGATGACTGCAACGTCGTGGAGGCGGCGGTAAGCGTTTCGGGCTGCGCGACTGACACATCGCCGGAGCTCCCGATCGGCAAGGTACACCCGTCGCCTGGTTCATCCGCGTGTCGCATCGGCGTGACCTGGCCCGCGACCGTCAAATACCCGATCGCACTCGACCCATCGTGGTCGAGCGCAGCGAGCATGGCGACGGGTCGTGCGTTTCACACCGGAACCAAGCTTCCCGGCTCTGACCGCGTGCTGGTGATCGGCGGAATCGGGCTGCCCTGGTTCAACGTTCTCTCTTCGACCGAAGTGTACGACGCGGCGACCGATACGTGGGCGTCCTATGGGTCGCTGTCTATGGCACGGTATTCCCATGCTGTGACAACCTTCGGCGACGGCACCATCATGGTAGCCGGGGGAGTGACCGCGACCGGGGCGCTGACGGCTTCGGCCGAGGCCACGAATGGCGTCGGATACTATGCGCGTGCGAGCATGCCCGGCGCCTCCGCCGGTCTCACCTTAGACCCGCTCTCTGCCGACTGGGCAATCGCGGCGGGTGGCTACCGAGCGATCTCTGGGAACCTTCGCACGATCGCCGACGCGCCCGTCTACTACAAGCCGTGGAACCAGTGGTACGCGCGGACCCTTCCGGGTGGCACGCGAGCCTGGCACTCCTCCGTGGCTACGAGCACGGGCGTCACCTTCTTCGGTGGCGAGCGCAACGATGGCAGCTACTCGGTCCTTTCGAGCGTCGTGCGCTACAACTCAGGGGTGGATACGTTCTCGACCCTCACGGCGATGCCGGTCGCACGAGCAAAGACCGGGGCCGCGCTGCTCTCATCAGGGGCGGCGTTCGTCGCGGCGGGTGAAGGCGCTTCCGGCGTGGCGCTGAAGCGGACCGACACCGCCCCCCTGCCTGCTACCAGCCCGTGGATGCAGGGCGCCGACACGAGCGACGGAACCATTCGCGCGTCGGTCACCGCCAACGCTGGCCAGGCGCTCGTCGCGGGTGGTTATGCAGGCTCCGAGGTGCTGGGTTCGACAACCCGCTTCGACGCCGCCGGCGCTGCACATGTCGGCGCGAACCTGGCCGTGCCGCGCTTTGCTCACTCGGCCACGCTCGTGGCCGGGCGCGTCTTGGTCGCCGGCGGAGTTACGACGAGCGGCGAGGCGACCACATCTGCTGAATTCCTAACAGATACCCTTTGCAACGACGGCCCCCACCAGGCTCCCATCGAAACGGGGTGGGGAGGGACTCCTGGACTGCACTTGTCTTCCTCCGACGAGATTGTGCACATCCGAAACACGACCGACCAGGCGCTGAGCGCGGTGGTCACCGTGCGCGCGTTCGGCCTCGATGGCCGCGACTCGAGCAGAGAAGTTTGGTCGGGCTCAGTCCCGGCGGGCACGGCAGTCCAAGCGCCTTTCGCCCTCTCGGCGATGCCAGTGCAAAGCGTCGGGAAGAAGTCTGTTGCTCACCTGTACACGGAGATCACGGATGCGCCGACCGAGTACAGCCACCTGCTAGGCGTCGTGTCACGCTCGCCGGGCCTGGCGTACAGCTTCGACGCTAGCTACGGCACCATCACGACCTATGCGGGAGACGTTCATGAGGGAAGCGTGCTTCATGGGGTCGCCAGCCAGAACGACATCGCCAACCGTATCGGTCAGTTGGGAGTCGAGCTTAGCTCCAACACGGGTCGTGTGTGGAATGGTTCGTCTTTCGACGACGTGGGAAGTCTCGGGGCGAACCTGCTCGACGAGGCAACCGTCTTGGGCAGCCATGTCTTCTCTGACGCCGACACAGACCAATTCGATATCTACCCGGCCCCGACATTTCCCTGGGGCCCAGACAACGCTGGCGCACGCGTGTGCGCGTCGTTCGTGACGCACTTCCTCGACGATGGGCACGGAGAGACCGTGGTCCTCGGAGACGAGCCTGGCCCCGCGAATACTCGAATGGAAGTCTATGAGTTCGAGGCGAGCGGCGCTGGAACGCTCCTGTGGGCAGGGTATACCAACAACAGTGGCTGCAGTCCTCGGTTAGCGGGGGTCGTCCAAGGGCGCGGGTACGTCCTCAAGGTCGAGAGCCGACTGAGACTACCGGACCGCAACGTCGATGTGGTCGTTAGGGCGGCGCCGCGTGATGGCGCCGGCAACGAGCTTCTCGGGACCGGTGGCGAAGGCTTCCGTCACGTGGTTGCCGCGCGTGCGTTTTCTCTCGACACGACTCCGTTCGGAACGAACTCGGTGCGGATGAAGTTTTCGTCTCCGCAGGCATTCGATGCGACGCTGTCGGCCGGTCAGGTTCTCGCTCGGATCGGAAACGGCATCCCACAAGACAGCTCCTTCACGGTCATGCTCGATCGATGCGGGGGCAAAGAATCGAAAGTAGACACGTATACGGCTTGCGCTGGAACGCGGACTCTATGGCTCGGCAACAACGCGCGAGAATATGAGCCCTACCACGAAGACCCACGGAAGACATCTCACAACGTTGAGTGGAAGTTCGTGGTCGCGCACGAGCTCGGGCACCTCATCTTGGATGCACAGGGCGCATCGGTGCCGCACGACTACAACGCGCTCACGGGAGTGACACAATGCAAATGCAACCACGTGAAGGCGATCGAAGACCGCTCTCACTGTCTCCAGTCCAAGGAGACGCATGGCGGCGTGGAGACGGAATCGCTCGCGCACTCGATCGCGGCACAGACATGGAACCTCCCGAGCGCCAGCGCCTGCACCTTCGTTTACTATAAGGATGTGCTCAACGGAAACCTGTCCATACCGGCACTTCCACCTCCGGTGCCTGTATCGTGTGCGACGCCGGTCAAGTGGCTCGAGACCTACTGTGCGGAGTCCGGCACCGGGGCGGAGTGGGACTGGATGAACTGGTTCCGAAGCGTGAACGTGGCTCCCGCGTCCGCCGCTATTTCGCAAGCCGACTTGGCAGACATAGTGGTTCGCGCCTGTGTCTACGCGAGCTGTAGGGTGGCAGCCCCAACGCCGGCTCACCTGGTCGCCGCCAGTCGAGACAAGTATGGCGCCGGCTCCCCTCAGGCGAATCGCTTCCTGGAAGATATGATCGCCAACGGGGCGCAATTGTGATCATTTCCTTACAAAAGAGACTCCCCATCCTGCTCCTTCTGTCTACAATTTCGGGGTGGTGGATGTCCGTACACTCGGGCTGCGCGTCGGACCCGCCCCCCAGCGACGCCGGCCAACCTGCCCTTCCCGCCGACGGTGGCAGCGAGCGGGACAGCGCCGCGCCGGAAGCCTCACCGCCAGACGCGGCCAAGCCAGAAGACGCGAGCAAGGAATGCCGAAGCGAATTCGTCCCGACTGCCGACTGCAAGCATCCCGCGGTTCAAGCCCAGTGTGTAAGCGGATATTGCAGAATCCCGGCAGGTTGCTTCGTGATGGGGTCACCGGCGTGCCAGCTGAGGAGGGGCGCGAACAACGAAGCCGAATCGCAGGTCACCCTTACTCACAGCTTCGAGATCGGGCAGCACGAGGTCACGCAGCGCGAGTGGATCGCCGCAGGCATGACAAATGCCGCGCAGCCTCCGATGCCCGACGCAGGAATGACCTACGGCAGTTGCCTAGACCCCGAGTGCCCGGCGACCAACTTCACTTGGTTCGACGCGGTCGAGTTTGCCAATCGCACGTCTCGCGCCCACTCGCCGCCACTCGCGGAGTGTTACGTCCTCGACGGGTGCACGGGTACTCCGGGGGCGGGCATGAAGTGCACCTCCGTCCGGTCGTCGACGGAGAATTTCTACGAATGCTTGGGCTATCGCCTGCCGACAGAAGCCGAGTGGGAGTACTCCGCACGAGCAGGAACACGGACACCGTACTACTCGGGGAACATGATTGCGACGGTGTTCGACCCGACCCAGGAGTGCTATAAAGCTCGCGAGCCGAACCTCGACAAGATCGCTTGGTACTGCGCGACTGCGACCTCGTTTTCGCCCCAGACGATCCGAACCAGCCCCGTCATGCTCAAGGCCCCCAACGCCTGGGGAATCTACGATCAATTGGGCAACGTCGCCGAATGGACAAATGACGACTATCGAACGCTCGCGTTTCGCGGGGGGCCTCACATCGATCCTGGCAGCACGCTCGGAGTTGGCTCGGAGCGTGCGAGGCGCAGCGGGGGCGCGGGCTCCTCGGCCGGCGCAACGACCGTTTCATGGCGTGCCGGCGCGCCGTGGGATCAACAAGATGCACTTGGCGCTCGACTGGTGCGAACGCTGCCGTAGCGAGTGGCGCGCGTAAACGAGTGAAACGCGGTGCGGTACGACCTCCCGACCGGGTGAGAACGCTCGTCTCGTCAACCTGTCGCATCGGTCCTCCCACGAATGAACGATAGGATCGCCGACGGAACCTACCTTGAAAACTCCCACTCAACGAAGGTCTCCCGTATTGGTGATCCTCGCCACCACTTCGGGTTGGTGGATGTCCGTACACGGCGGGTGCGCATCGGACCCGCCCCCCAGCGACGCCGGCCAACCTGCCCTTCCCGCCGACGGTGGCAGCGAGCAGGACAGCGCCACGCCGGAAGCCTCACCACCGGACGCGGCCAAGCCAGAAGACGCGAGCAAGGAGTGCCGAAGCGAATTCGTCCCGACTGCCGACTGCAAGCATCCTGCGGTTCAAGCCCAGTGTGTAAGCGGATACTGCAGAATCCCGGCAGGTTGCTTCGTGATGGGGTCACCTGCGTGTCAGCTGAACAGGGGTGCAAACAGCGAAGCCGAATCGCAGGTCACCCTTACCCACAGCTTCGAGATCGGGCAGCACGAGGTCACTCAACGCGAGTGGGTCGCCGCAGGCATGACGAATGCCGCGCAGCCTCCGATGCCCGACGCAGGCATGACCTACGGCAGTTGCCTCGACCCCGAGTGCCCAGCGACCTACTTTACCTGGTTCGATGCGGTCGAGTTTGCCAATCGTACGTCTCGCGCCCACTCGCCGCCACTCGCCGAGTGTTACGTCCTCGACGGGTGCACGGGTACTCCGGGGGCGGGCATGAAGTGCACCTCCGTCCGGTCGTCGACGGAGAACGTCTACGAATGTTCGGGCTATCGACTGCCGACAGAAGCCGAGTGGGAGTACTCCGCACGAGCAGGAACACGGACACCGTACTACTCGGGAAACATGGTGGAGACCTCCTACGATCCGACGAAGGAGTGCTACAAGACTCACGAGCCGAACCTCGACAAGATCGCTTGGTACTGCGCGACCGCGATTTCGTTTTCGCCCCGAATCACCCGAACCAGCCCCGTGATGCTCAAGGCACCCAACGCCTGGGGAATCTACGATCAGTTGGGAAACGTCGCCGAGTGGACGAACGGCGAGTATCGAACACTCGCGTTTCGAGGGGGGCCTCACATCGATCCTGGCAAAACGTTCGTCGTCGCCTTGGAGCGTACCAAACGCGGAGGTGGAGCAACCTCATCAGCCGGCGCAACGACCGTGTCCTGGCGCACTGGAGCGGTATGGGATGAGCTGAATGGACCGGGTGCCCGACTGGTGCGAACGCTGCCGTAGCGGGTGGCGCGCGTAAACGAGTGAAACGAGCAGGACGGGATTCCGACCCACGCCGGCACGGAGCCCAAGAGCGACGTGCCCAAGCGCCCCGCTCCGTTCACCTGCCGCCCAAGCCGTACCGCCGCCAAGCGCCGCCCCAATCGGGCAACGCAAGTGACGGAGCCAAGAGCCCAATCCCTCGCCGCCCGTGAGCCTCCATGCGCCCCGAAGCAATCGATCTCACCCGAGCAATCGCGTCTCTCTCTCCGTCATTGCCCCACGAGTAGTCGAGGGCTACGAGCCGCCCAAGAGCTCTCGCGTCTCCCCCTACTTTCGCCGCTTTGGGCGAAAATTTTGGGGGAGACCGCAGGCGCGCAGGCGAAGCCGAGCACCTGCGAGTGGGGGCACCGAGCCACAAGCCGCCCTCCAAGCCGTCCGCACGCGCACTGTCACGAGCAATCGAGAGCAATCCCGAGCATCGCGCCCGTCTGAAATGCCCCCCGAGTAGTCGACGGCTACGAGCCGCCCAAGTCCTCTCGCGTCTCCCCCTGAGCGCGCGGAGGGCGAAGCCCGAGCACGCGATTTGGGGGAGACCGCAGGCGCGCAGGCGAAGCCGAGCACCTGCGAGTGGGGGCATCCCTCTCCTCTCCTCCCCTCCCCTCTTTTTCTTCTCCCCTCCCCTCCCCCCGCCCCGATGCTAGGTTGCGCGCCGATCATGATCGGCGTCTCTCAGCTCGCGAAAGCTTACGGAGGGCGCACGCTCTTCGAGAACGTGACCTTGAAGCTCGTGCCGGGGTCCCGTTATGGGCTCGTGGGGGCGAACGGCTCGGGGAAGAGCACGTTCATGAAGGTGCTCGCCGGCGACGAGCCCGCGACCGACGGCACCGTCACGTTCCCTCCACGGCAAAAAATGGGCGTTTTGCGCCAAGATCGCTTCCTGGACGACGACGAGATCGTGCTGCACGCGGCCATGCGCGGCGATGCCGAGGTGTGGGAAGCGCTGCGTGAGCGCGAGCGAATCGTCGATCACGGAGAGGGCGACCCGACCCGCCTGGCCGACCTCGAAGACGTGCTCGCGCACGGCGACGGGTACACGCTGGAGGCGCGCGCGACCCAGATTTTGCTCGGTCTCGGCATCCCCGAGGTCTCGCACCGCATGCCGCTCGCCACGCTCTCCGGCGGGTTCAAGCTGCGCGCGCTACTCGCGCAGGTGCTCGTGGGCGGACCGGACGCGCTGCTCTTGGACGAGCCCACCAACCACCTCGACATCCTCTCGATTCGCTGGCTCGAGAAGTTCTTGTCCGGCTACCGCGGCACGGCGCTCGTGATCTCCCACGACGTGCGCTTCTTGGACAACGTGGCAAGCCACGTGCTCGACGTCGACTACGGCACCATCACCTCGTACACGGGCAATTACACGGCGTTCACCGCCGCCAAAGCGCTCGCGCGAGAGCAGAAGGAAGACGCCCTCGCGCGTACGGAGAAGATCGTCGCCGAGAAGCGCGCCTTCGTGGAGCGCTTCGGCGCCAAGGCCACCAAAGCCAAACAAGCGCAGAGCCGCGTGAAACAAATCGAGAAGCTCGAGAGCGGCATGGAAGAGCTCGCCAATAGCTCGCGCCGCACGCCGCTCTTCCGCTTCGAGCCGGAGCGCCCGAGCGGCCGCGACGTGCTCACCATCGAGCACCTTCACAAGTCGTTCGGCGAGAAGACCGTGCTGCGCGACGTCTCGCTCACCATGCGACGAGGCGAGAAGATCGCGGTCATCGGGCCGAACGGCCTAGGAAAATCCACGCTGCTCAAGATCGTGATGGGCGAGCTCGAGGCCGACCGCGGCGAGGTGCGCTTCGGCCACGAGGTGCGCGCCGGTTACTTCGCGCAGGACCACCACGACTTGCTCAAAAACGAGACCATGACCCCACTCGACTACGTGTGGGAAGCCTGTCCGAGCGAGGGCACGAGCTACGTGCGCGGTCACCTCGGGCGCATGCTCTTCTCGGGCGAAGACGTGAAAAAGCCCATCGGCGCGCTCTCCGGAGGCGAGGCCGCGCGTCTCGTGTTCGGGCGCGTGGTGGTGGAGAGGCCCAACATGCTCGTGCTCGACGAGCCCACCAACCACCTCGACATCGAGAGCATCGGCGCCCTGGTCGAGGGGCTCACCGCGTTCGAGGGCACGGTGCTCTTCGTCTCGCACGATCGGCACTTCGTCTCGCAGCTCGCCACGCGCATCTTGGAGCTCACGCCCGAGGGCCCGCGAGACTTCCCCGGCACCTACAAGGAGTACTTGGAGCGCTGCGGAGACGACCACCTGGACGCCGACGCGGTGGTCTCCAAGGCCAAAGCCGAGGCAGTCGCGGTGGCGAAGAGCGCCCCAACGAAGGCCGGCACGAGCACCACGAGCGGAGCCGGTGAAGCCGACGGACTCTCCTGGGAAGAGCAGAAAAAGCGCCGAAACAGGCTCGCCGGACTGCCCGCCCGCCGAGACAAGGTGCTCGCCTCGATCGAGACCGCCGAGGCCCGTCGCAAGGCCATCGCGGACCTCTACGCGTCGGCCGGCTTCTTCGAGAAGACCCCGGCAGCCGAGGTCGAGAAGCTCGAGAAGGAAGACGGCGAGCTCCGCGAGCGCATCGACACCTGGGTAGCCGAGTGGGAGTCCATCGAGACCGAGCTCGCCGAAGCCGAGGCGCAGAAGTAACCCGACCCACGCCCACGCCTACGACGTCCCTCATTGCCCGACACTCGGGGTGGATGGGCTCCCGGAGTGACATCCGAGGCCACGAGAAGCGCACCAACCGCGCGACTCACGCGTAAGATTGGGACTGCCAGGCCCGCTCCGTGGACGATCGAAAGCGCACTCAAAAATCCTCCTACGCACCACCCGGGCTCGCGCCCGATTCGGAGAAAACGGTGCGCGCGAACGTCGAGGCCATCGAAGGCCCCGCGTCTTCGCATTTGCACGTAGACGACCTGCTCGAAGCGGTGCGCACGCTCGACACCGTCCCTCCGAAGACGAAGCCCAACGCGAAGACGGTCCCCCTCCCGAGCTCCCCGGCCCCGACCAAACCGAAGCTCCCGAGCCTGAACCAAGACGGCTTCCAGCCGGTCGAGCAAACGGTCCGCATGTCCCGCGCGGACGCGATGCGCATGGCCGAGGCCCCTCGTCAGGACTCGACCGCCATCATGTCCCGAGCCGACGCCATCCGCATGGCCGAAGCCCACCCGCCAGCATCCCCCGTCGCGCCGACCTCTCCCATTGCCCCGACCTCCCCCGTCGCGCCGGCATCCCCCATTGCCCCGGCATCTCCCGTCTCGCCGACAGCCGCGCCCACGGCCAAACCGTCCCGCAAGCTCCAAGCCCTCGCCATCGCATTAGGCCTCGCCACCCTCGCCGCCATCGTCGCCGTCGCCATCCTCGCCATGCGCCGCCATTGAGGCATTGTCGACTTCACCAACAACGCGAGTCCTAAAGGGAACGCGAGTCCTAAAGGGACCGCGCGTCCCAAAGGGGGGTGCGCGAGGGGGGAACGCCCTCGCACGTACCGATACGAACCTCGATTCAACAGGGTGCGCGAGGGAGCTCCCTCGCATGCACCGCCAGCAACGCGAGTCCCTAAGGGGGGTGCGCGAGGGGGGAACGCCCTCGCACGTACCGATACGAACCTCGATTCAACAGGGTGCGCGAGGGAGCCCCCTCGCATTCCCTACCGCGTCCGCCGTGCATGAACGAAAGCCTCGAGGTTCCCCTTCGGCCCCCGAATGGAACAATCACAAGTCCCAAGAATCTCGAATCCCGCCAGGGCAACCTCCTCGACGGCCTGGCGAATGGCCCGCTCCCGAACCTCGGGATCTCGCACCACACCACGTCCGCGCGAGGCCTCCTCGCGTCCCACCTCGAACTGCGGCTTCACCAGCGCGACCAGCTCTCCGCCTACGCGCGTGCAGCGAGCAATCCCCTCCATCAACTTGCCGAGACCGATGAACGAAGCGTCCACCACGGTGAGATCCGCTTCGCCTTCGATGGTTTCAGGCTCGAGCGTCTTCGCATTGGTGCGCTCGAGCACGAGCACACGCGCGTCCTTGCGGAGCTTCTCGGCGAGCTGGCCGTAGCCCACGTCCACCGCGGCCACGCGCGCGGCCCCGCGCTGCAAAAGACAATCGGTGAATCCGCCCGTCGACGCGCCGAGGTCCAGGCAGCGCAGGCCGGTCACGTCCACCCCGAAGGTGACCAACGCCCCCTCGAGCTTCACCCCGCCGCGCGAGACGAACCTGTGATCCTCGCCCTTCACGTAGACGTTCGCTTCGGGCGAGACCATGGTGCCGGCCTTGTCGACGCGCTTGTCGTCGACCACCACCACCCCGGCGAGCAAGAGCGCCTGCGCACGCGTGCGCGACTCGCAGAGGCCGCGCTGGACGAGCAACTGATCGATGCGAACCTTGGCCATGGCTCAGCCTGGTCCCGCGGCTGCCGGAAGAGGCCCGTGCACCGTCCGCGCGAGGCTCTCCACGCCGTTCGCGAACGAAGGCCCCGGACGCAGCACGTCCATGTCGGTCACACGAAAGACCTGGTTTTGCCGCACCGCCCGCAGCTTCGAGAAGCCCGGACCGGCGAAGAACGAGGGGTCCTCACCTTCCATCGAGGCGTCGAGTAGCACGTCCGGATCCATGGCGAGAACGTTCTCGACCTCGAGCGTGGGGTAACGCTCGGTCGACGTGCACGCGTTGGCGAGGCCCGCGAGCGCGAGCATCTCGTCCGGGAAGCTGCCCTTGCCGCACGCCACGAGCGGCGATCGCCCGAAGAACAAGAGAGCGCGCTTCTTCGGCTTTCCCGAGACCGAGACGCGCACGGCCTCGAGCTTCTTCTCCAGCGCGGCCACCACGTCGCGTGCAGATTCCACGTTTCCCGTGCGCTGCCCGAGCCCGAGCAAAAGCTCGACGATTTGCGCCTTCGACTCGGTCTCGGGGAAATACGTGGCCACCCCGTGCTGCTCAAGCGCGACGACGATGGCGTTGCCCGCGGGCCCTCGCACTCCGGTCACGAGATCGGGCCTCAGGGCCAGAATCGCCTCGAGGTTCGGATCGGTGTATCCGCCGATCGAAGGCAGCGCGCGCGCCTCCGCGGGCTTGTCGCAGAAGCGCGAGCGACCGACGGTGACCTTGCCCGCGCCGATGGCGAAGAGCGCCTCGGTGGTGGCGGGACCGAGTGAGACCACACGCGTGGCCACCTTCGACGGGTCGCTTTTGCGCTCGCGACACGCAGGCAGACTCGCGGCGAGAGGCCCCACGAAGAGGGCACCCGCCGCGAGCAGGATCTCACGTCGAGACCTCAGATCACTTCTCGAGGCGACGCGAGCGACGGCGCGAGACCGCGAACCCGAACAGCGCGCCCACCACCGCGAGACCGCGCCAGGGCACGGGCTTCGTGGGATCGGGCGCGGACGAACAACCCGAGGTGGTCGTGGTGGTGGTCGTCACGCCGCCGGCTCCGGGCTCGGTTCCGGGGGCGGGAGTGGTCGGTGCGGGGGTGGTCGGTGCGGGCTCTTCGGTGGTCGCCGTGGGGAAACAACCGGTGTTTTGGCACTCGAAGCCGGAGGGGCAGGGCTTGCTCGCGCTGCAGTCCTGCACGCAGAAGAGCACGCGATCACCGGGCCGGGGGCGGCACTTGACCGACTCGCACTCCGAGCTGTTCTTGCAGTTCTCACCGAGCTTCTTGGCGCCCGGCGTGTTCGAGGGGGGCGGCGGCTTGGGGGGCGCAGCGACCGGAGTGGTCCAGCTCGGCTCGGGGTAGAGCGTCCAGTTCTGCGAGGCCGTGACGGCGCCCTGCACGATGAAGTCGCGCCAGGTATCGAGGCGGGTGATGGCGCTGCCTTCGCAGTTGCCGCCGTTGTCGTTGGTGCGCACCACCACGCCGAGGCTGATCGGATTCGCGGTGGAGAGCGAGGCCTGGTCCATCGCGCCCGAGCCCGAGTCGCCGGGGCACACGCCGTCGCCGCCGATCATCTCGCCGACCGGGAAGGTCGAGGGGCAAGACTCTTGGTAGTTGTTGTTGGGCGAGCCCGGGATACAGAGCACCGGCACGTTGGGGCGGTAGCGGCGCACGCCCGAGTCGCTCGAGTTGAACGAGGTCACGCCGTAACCGATGGCCTGGATGGTATTGCCGTAGCGCGTGCGATCCCACACCTCGGATTGCACCGCGGGAATGGCGAGCTGGCCTTCGGTGGCCTGATTGGAGAGCACGAGGAGCGCGATGTCCGCGCCGCAGGAGCTGTTCACGTTGGGGCGGAGGATCTGCTTGACCCCGTGCCAGCCAATCGTGCTCTGACCCTGCATTTGATAGTGCGTGGTGACGAACAAGCGATTGGTCGGGAACTGCTGGCCGCCGAACGCGGAGGCGGTGCTGCAGTCGATCTGCTCGGGCGCCTGATCGACGCAGTGGCGTGCGGTGACGACCAGGTTGGGCGTGATGAGCGTGCCCGAACAGGCGCCCTGGCAGTTGCCCTGGCCGCCGAAGCAGATGCCGACGTTGAACTTGTACTTGTTGGTCGAGTCGACCGTTCCGCCTTGGATGGCCTGAGAGCCCTCTCCGAGCAAGACACCGTCCGCGCGATCCGCGGTGGTGCTGCACGCCGAGATGGCGACGGCGCCGAGCGCAGCGAGAACCACGGGGACGATCGGCGCGAGCAGTTTGGAGCGGACGTTCATTCGGTCTCCTGGAAGAAGCGGACGGTACCTGGTCGTACGTAAGGGGCGAGCGAGCCGACGGCGACGAGCACGGACGAACCCGGGCTCGTGGAGTCTACGGGGTCGACCGGAGTACGCAACATCGTGCGATGAGCTTCCTCCTGAGATTTCCGTCGGGATCTCGAGTGCTTCCGGTAGACCGTTTCGGTGCCGATCGCGCAACGCGCGTTCAGGACGCGAGGAACGGGACGTGCCCGAGGCCTTCACCGACGCGGCATGTCGCGGCTCACGAGCCCGCGAAACAGGCCTCAACCGTCGGCAAATTCGACCTTCGGCTCTTGGGCGAGCAGCCCCGCGGCATGGGCGCGTCGGAACAGCTCGACCACTCCTCGACGCGCGTCGTCGGGGAGCAGGAGCGTATCGGCGTTCGCATACATGGCGAGATAACGGTCGAGCAGCGCCCGGTCCAAGGTCACGTCGCCGCGCGTCTCGTGCGCGAGCAGCGCGTCCATCATGGCCTCGCGGTGGTCGAGCGCCCAGGCGATGCTCGTCTTGCAGAGACGCGCCACCTTGCGCACGGTCTCTTCGCCGAGGCCGCGCCTCACCGCGTTCCCGCCGAGCGCGAGCGGCAGTCCGCCCGTGAGCTCGGCGAAGCCCACGCCGATGTCCGTGATGAGCGAAAATCCCTCACGTTCGTAGGTGAGGCGTCCTTCGTGGATCAGGAGCGCCGCGTCGACCTGACCGGCCCGAAGAGCATCGAAGGTGAGCGAGTAGGGCGAAATCGGGATGACCACCGGCTCGAAGTCGGCGAGCAAGAGCTTCAGCACCATGGCCGCGGTGGTGCCGTGCCCGGGGATGCCGATGCGCTTGCCCTTGTAGTCTGCAAGGGTTCCGCCGCGCTCGGAGACCACCACCGGTCCGTACCCGCGGCCGACCGAAGCGCCGCTGCCCATGAGGTAATACGTGTGCGTGAGCTTCGCGTAGGTGGCCACGCTGAGCGCGATGACGTCGACCTCGCCCTTGGCGGCCATGCCGTTCAGGGTCTCGGTGTCCGCCCGCTCGTGGCGGAAGGACAGGCCTTCGGTGTCGATGTCTCCCCGCAGGAGCGGGAGGAACATGAAGATGTCGTCGCTGTCGGGCGAAAAGGCGAGGCTCAGGGTCTGCACGGAGGCGGGTTTAGGGCTTGTGCACGCGGAAGTCGATTCTCCTGCGCGCCGTCCGCTGGAGAACCCGCCCGAATCGCTCGGATTCGCGCCCATGGTCGAGGGCGGGCGACTTTGGTAGACCGCTCGGCATGCGCATCGCCGTGATCGAAAAGGGTTCGTCTCGTTCGTACTGCCGCCTCGTCGACGACACCACGGCCATGGTCTTCGACCGCGCGCCCTGGCTCGGGGGCAACGAGACGGGCGAGACGCTCTCGTGGCAGGCCTCGGACCTGCGCGCACCGGTCGCGCCCTCCAAGGTGGTCTGCGTGGGACGCAACTACGCCGCTCACGCCAAAGAGCTCGGCAACGAGGTCCCGAGCGAGCCCCTGCTCTTCTTGAAGCCGCCCTCTTCTGTCATCGGACCGGGCGAATTCGTGGTGATTCCGCGCTCGAGCAGTCGCGTGGAGCACGAGTCGGAGCTCGGCGTGGTGGTGGGCAAACGCGCCCGCAACGTCTCGCCGGAAGAGGCCCTCTCGTACGTGTACGGCTACACCGCGGTGTGCGACGTGACCGCGCGCGACCTCCAGCGCAAAGACGTGCAGTTTACACGCGCCAAGGGCTTCGACACGTTCTGCCCGGTGGGCCCGTGGGTCGAGACCGAGCTCGACGTGCTCGACGTGGAGGTCTCGTGCATCGTCTCCGGCGCGGTGAAGCAGCGCGGTCGCACCTCGCAGATGGTGTTCCCCGTCGCTACGCTGATCTCGGCCATGAGCCACGTGATGACGCTCGAGCCCGGTGATTTGCTGGTCACCGGCACGCCCGAAGGCGTGGGCCCTCTGGTCGACGGAGACGAGCTCGTGGTGGCGATCGAGGGCATCGGCGAGCTCCGCAACCGCGTCCGCGCGGATACGTGAGCGAACCGCGACCGAGCGGAACGAAGGTGAACGGAGGCAAGGGCGCGGCGATCGGCCTGGGCGTGGGCCTCTGCGCGCTGGCCGCCGTCGTGGTGATCGCGCTCGGCCGGGGTCGCGGGCCCGAGCCTTCGTGCGGCCCGGGCTTCTTCGCGAGGGACTCGCGCTGCTGCGTGGGCGCGAGCGGACCGTGTGGACGCGCCGAGACCTGCCCTTCGCCGCTCGTGCACGCCCAAGACCGAGGCGGGTGCATGGCGCCTTCGTCGCGCGTGAAGATCCCGGAGACCACCGTGATCGTCGGCCCGTCCGACTGGGAGGCCGAAGGCCGCGTGGCCACCCGAACCGTGCATACCGCAGCTTTTTTCGTCGACGCGTTCGAGGCGCAAGTCGGCGACGTCGTCGACCCTTCCGAGGCGCGCGCGAAGGGGCTCGAAGGCGACCTGGCTCGCGCCGCAGCCGGGCTCTCGTTCGCCGATGCGCGTGCCTACTGCACCCGTCGGGGCGGTCGTATCCCGCGTGAAGACGAGTGGCTGGTGGCGGCCGCGGGGAGCAAGCCTCGTCGCTACCCGTGGGGCGACACGGGCGCGGTCTGCCGACGCGCGGCCTGGGGCCTCGCCGAGGGACCGTGCGGACGAGGCGCCACGGGGCCGGACACGGTCGGCGCGCACCCGGACGGCGACACCGAGCTCGGCCTGCACGATATGGCGGGGAACGTGGCCGAGTGGGTCGAAGCCCAAGACGGCCACGGAAAGCTGCGCGGAGGCTCGTACGCGACCGCGCTCGCCACCGATCTGCGCACGTGGGCCTCGCGCGATCCGAGCCCGGAAGCCCAGCCGGAAGCGGGCGTGCGCTGCGTCTACGATCCCTGATCGACGCAGCGACCATCGCGTGTTGCTCCGTGCGCGGTGGTCGAAGGCCGCGTAGAGTGGAGAAATCGTGGGGTCTCTTCTCTCGCACTCCTCCGTGCGCGCGGCGGCGGTCGTCGGGCTGCTCGTGGCTTGTTCGGGCACGTACGTCGCGACGAGCGGCGACGCGGGACCGGACACGCGCGACGCGGCCTCGAGCGTGGAGCAAGACGCGTCGATCGACGGCGCGACGGGCTCCGACGCGACCGCGCGCGACGCGAGCCCGGACGCGGGAGACGCCTCTTCCCCGCCCTCTCCGTGCGCGGCCGTGCACACGTTCTGCGACGACTTCGACGACGCCGGGGCCGACCCCGCGCGGTGGGACGGCATCGACACGCGCGCCGGCGCGGTCACCCTGGACGACGCGCTCGCCATCACCAAGCCTCGTTCGCTGCGCGTCACCCTGGAGGCCCGACAGGGCATCTCGGGCTCGTCCCTCGCGAAGAACGTGGACCTTCGACCGGGCACCACCAGCGCGCTGCTCGAGTTCGACTACCGCGCCGACTTCCCCGCGCCGCCCTGGAGCTTCTCGGAGATCGATCCGTTGGTCCTCCGGATTCAACCGGCCCCCGCGGGCGCGAAATACCAGCAGTTCGGCTTCGTGGTGTACCCCACCGGCGCGCGCTTCGAGTACTACGGCGAGCTGCTCGACGGCGGCTCCGTGTTCGGCGACAAGAACGTCTCGCTCGCGTACACGGGCTGGCATCACGTCGCCATCACGCTCGCGCTGGGCGGCGGAAACGTCGAAGGAAAGCTCTTCCTCGACGGGGTCGAGTCGGCCACCCTCGCCTACGCGACCTCGGCCATGGGCAGGCTCGAGATCCTCGTCGGTACACCGTTCGTGCGCGACTCGAACGTGCCGGTCACCTTCCGCTACGACAACGTGGTGGTCGATTCCAAGTAAGGTCGGAAGACGCCGGACTATGCTCCGCGGCGTGAGCGCCCCCCGACCGACCGTCCGCTGGATTCCGACCCCGACGTGAGCCCGAAAGACCTCTCACGCATCGAGCTCGGCGACTGGCAGACCCCCGAGTCGCTCGCCAAAGACGTGGTCGCGCGGCTCGGCAAAGACCTCACGCCGGCGGCCGTGCTCGAGCCCACGTGCGGCATCGGGACGTTCCTGCGCGCGGCGGGTGCGGCCTTCCCGAAGGCCTCGCTGGTCGGCTTCGATCTGTCGTCCAAGTACGTGAGGAGCGCACGCAAGTCGCTCGGCGCTCGCGAGTCGGACGTGCGCGTCGCCGACTTCTTCGCGACCGACTGGACCACGGTCGTGCGCTCGTTGCCCGATCCGCTGCTGGTCCTCGGAAATCCGCCCTGGGTCACGAGCTCCGCGCAGGGCGCGCTGGGCGGCAAAAACCTCCCCGAGAAGACCAACCGCGACAAGCTCCGCGGGGTCGAGGCGGTGACGGGAAAGAGCAATTTCGACGTGTCCGAGTGGATGATCGTCACGTTGCTCGACGCGCTCGTGGCCGCAGAAAAGACCTTCACCCTGGCGATGCTCTGCAAGACCCACGTGGCGCGGAGGGTGCTCGGGCACGCGCTCGCGAAGGGCGCGCACGTGTCGGCGCGGCTCTACCAAATCGACGCCCGTCGCGCCTTCGGAGCCGCGGTGGAGGCCGTGCTGCTCACGCTCGGCTCGTCCAAGCGTGTCGTCTCGCGCGTGCCCGTGCACGAGTGCCTCGAGCGCGCGAAGCCCTCTCGTACGCTGGGCGTCATCGACGGCCGACTCTCCGCCGACATCGAGGCCTTCGAGGCGACACGCTGGCTCGAAGGACCGTCGACCCGGGTCTGGCGCTCCGGTCTGAAGCACGACTGCGCGAAGATCATGGAGCTCACCGAGACGCCGCGAGGCCTGGAAAATGGCCTCGGCGAACGCGTGAGCCTCGAAGAGACGTACCTCTACCCGCTGCTCAAGAGCTCCGACGTCGCCAACGGTCGGCTCGCGCCGCGACGCCGCGTGCTCGTCACGCAGCACTCGCTCGGCGAGGATCCGGGCAAGATCCGCGAGGCCGCCCCGAAGACCTTCGCGTACCTCGAGGCTCATCGCGCTTACCTCGACGCGCGCAAGAGCCGCATCTACCGAGGGCGCCCGCCCTACTCGATCTTCGGGGTCGGTCCCTACTCGTTCGCTCCGTACAAAGTGGCGCTCTCGGGGCTCTACAAGCGCCTCGCGTTCCAGGTCGTCGCACCCCACGAGGGCAGGCCGCAAATGCTCGACGATACGATCACCTTCGTACCGTGCGCGACCGAGCCGGAGGCGCGCGCGCTTCATCACGCCCTCGAGAGCGAGCTCGCCGCGCGCTACTTCGGAGCGCGGGTCTTCTGGGACGAAAAACGACCTCTCGGCAAGGCCTTGCTCGAGACGCTCTCGCTCGATCGACTGCTCGCCGCGGTCGCCGGAGAGCTGCCCACGAAGGCGAAGAGAAGACCGCTCACGACTTGAATCGGCGCGCCCCGGGCCTACACCGACAGCCGAGGAACGGAGAGAAGACCATGCACGCCTCCATCGTCACGATCGGGACCGAGCTCACCCGCGGCGAGCTCGTCGACACCAACGCCGCTTGGCTCTCCGCCGAGCTCGTGAAGCGCGGCTTCGAGGTCGTCTCGCACGTCACGGTCGACGACGATCGCACCCGCATCGAAGCTTGCCTCGCGGGCATGGCACGCGCGGACCGAGACGCGATCGTCTTGGTCACCGGCGGCCTCGGCCCCACCACGGACGACCTCACCACGGAGTGCGTCGCGCGTGTGCTCGGCGTTCCGATCGTGCGAGATGCGGCTTCGCTCGACGCCATCGCCGAGCGCTTCGCCAAGCGCGGCCGCACGATGACGCCTTCCAACGAAAAGCAGGCCGATTTCCCCGCCGGCGCGGCCATTTTGAAGAACGGCGTGGGCACCGCCCCGGGCTTCTCGGTCACCCTCGAGAAGACGCGATTTTTCTTCATGCCCGGCGTGCCGCGCGAGATGAAGCACATCTTCGAGCACGAGATCGTCCCCCGCATCGCGCCGCTCGTCGTTGCGACCACCCACCAGATTCACCTGCGCACCTTCGGTCTGGGCGAGAGTCGCATCGGCGAGATGCTCCACGGCATCGAAGGCGAGCACCCCGGAGTCACGCTCGGCTACCGCGCCCACTTCCCCGAGGTGGAAGTGAAGGTCCATGCGCGCGCGTCGGATCTCGCGTCGGCCGTCACCCTCGCCGAGGCCGCCACCCGCGAGGTGCGCACGCGTCTCGGAGAGTACGTGTACGGCGAAGGCACCCGCTCGCTCGCCGAAGTGGTGGGCGCCGCGCTGATCGAAAAGGGCCTCACCCTCGCGCTGTGCGAGAGCTGCACCGGAGGCCTCGTCTCGCACGAGCTCACCCGCATCGCAGGCTCGAGCGCGTACTTCTTGGCCGGCGCGGTGACCTACGCGAACTCGGCAAAAATGGCCTTCGCGGGCGTCTCCGAGGCCACGTTGGCCGCCCACGGCGCCGTGTCCGCCGAGACCGCGCGGGAGATGGCCGAGGGCATTCGCGTCCGCTCGGGAGCCGACCTCGCCGTCTCGATCACCGGCGTCGCCGGACCTTCGGGCGGCTCCCCGGAGAAGCCGGTGGGAACCGTGTATCTTGCACTTGCCACGGCGAAGGGCACCGAGACCAAACACGTGCTCTTCCCCGGCGAGCGCTTCCAAGTCCAAGGGTACGCCGCGTACACCGCGCTCGACTGGATTCGTCGGGAGGTCGCGCTCCTCGATCACGCGCGCTGACGAGGACGCGGACCGCGCCCGCGCGATCGGCTCCGTGACGAAGACGAAGCGAAGCCGCACGGGCACGGACACGAGTCGAGCTACTTGAGCTCGTCTTCGATCTTCTTCAGCTCTTGCTCGAGGTTCGCCTCGGTGACCTTGGCGTACTCCTCTTCTTCGAAGTCCTCCTCGGTGGCCACGTCTTCGTCGGCGGGGGCCGCGCTCGCGCTGGCCGAAGGAGCCGCGCTCGCCACGGCAGAAGGAGCCGCGCTGACGGCCGCGCTGGCGCTGGTGACGGGGGCCGGCTCGGGCTTCTTTTCGTCCTTCGAGCACGCGACGATCGAGAGCGTTCCGAGCACGAGCATGAGCGCGGAGACCGCGGAAATCTTCGAGCGAATCATTTCGCACCTCCTGCTGCCGGCGCCGAGCCTGCGGGCGCGGGCTGCGCCTTGAGCTCGTCCATCTTCTTCTGGTGACGGGCCTTCTCGCGCTCCGCGGCGGCGTTCGCGCGCTTCACGAGGGCATCTTTCTTCGCGTCGGCCGCGAGCTTCTCCATGCGGCGGAGGCGAGCCATGCGACGCGCGTGCAGGCGCATCTCTTCTTTGACGCCGGGCTTCTTCAGGATCTCGCCCCACTTGGCGCGCATCTCGGCCATGTGGGCGTCACGGCGCTTCTTGAGCTCCGCCTTGCGGTCGTCGCCGCCGCCGTCCTTGTCGGCGTGAGGACCGCCGTCCTTCTTGTCCTTCTCTTCTTTGCGCTCTTCCTTGCGCTCCTCTTTGCGTTCTTCCTTCTTGTCCTTGCCGTCTTTGCCGTGACCATCGGCGAAGGCAGGGCTCCCCGCCGAGAGGACTCCGCAAAGCAGGGTCATCCAAATGAACGTGCTTCTTCTCGTGCTCATGCGCCGAGTTTCTCACGAGCTCGGACGAGGCCGCCTTTCCGACAGATGACATTTCGACAAGCCTCGCGGCTCATCGGAGCGTTCCCCGCGCGAAAAAGGCCTATTCCGCGCCCGAGCGCCTCCGAGCTGGTCGCTCGAACGACCAGCTCCGGCATGCTCGCCGTCGCACGATAATCAGGGCAACTGGCCTTGCGCCAAGACCTCGTCTGCCCACTTGCGCGAGAGCGCGCAAGTCCCCTTGGGCGCCCAGACCGCGTCGGAGGAGCGCTGCGCGGGTCCCGCCAAGATCACGAACGCGCGTCCTTTTCGCGCCACCGCGAGCGGCCCGAGCTTCTCGCGCTCGACGCACACGAAGCCTGGCGCGTTGGTCTTGGCCGCGACCTTTCCGGGCACCTTCTCGATACCGGGTTTCACCTTGTCGAAGGCGCGCTTGGCGAAGGTATCGTCGCCGCCCTTGCCCGAATCCTTGTCGTAGACCACCAGATTGACGCTGGCCCACGTGTCGCCGCTCGAGAACGTGCCCGAGCGATCCCCACCCCAACCGGCCGCGGCGATCTTGGCGCCATCCGCGCCGATCCATTCTTCGAGCGCGAGACGAAGACCGGCCTCGCCCACGGTGTCTTGATCGACCCGCGTGAACCCGGCGCCGAGCGCGGTCGCCGTGGGCGGAGGCACGGTGAGAGCAGGCTCGTGGGAGGCCCATTTTTCCGGGTGAAGGACCTGTTCGGTGGTGACCGGCAGGTTCCTCCACGCCTCGTCCACTTTGGCGAATCCGCCCTCGCGACGGAGCGCGTGCACGAAGAGCGTGCCGTCCACGTACGGAAGCACGAGCGTGCTCCGGAGGATGTGCGGGGCCGCGGCCGCGTCTCCCACGTTCATGGCATTGACCAACATGCTGGTGAACATGGTCTCGGGCAGGTCGAGCGCGGTCCCGCCCTGGGCTTTCAAGCTCACGTCGAGCATGGCGCTGGTGGCGTCGCCCTCGGCCAGCATGCTGCCGGCCATGATCGCGTCGCTCTGACCGGGGTGGTAGCCGGAGCGCTTGGAGAGGTCGTAGTGCTGGTCTTGCAGCGCGTGCACGAGCTCGTGGGCGAGCGCGAGGTTGGCGCCGTCTCCCTCGAGGTCGGAGGCCACGTACATGGTGCCGTTCTTGGGCTCGTAGAAGCCGTCGAGCTGCGCCTCGAGCAGCTTCGAGAGCTCCTTCAGGTAGTCGAACGGCGCGGGCGCGAAGCCCATGAGCTCCATCATCTTGCCGTCGCGCTCGATGGCCGCTTTGGGGTACTCCAAACCGGCTTTTTTCCGAACTTCGGCCACCAGGGCGGTTCGGTCGAGCACCTTGCCCGGCACCGGTCGAAGCGCGGCGAGCCCACGCACCTTAGCGACCTTCTTCAGGATGGCGGCGATGCGTCGCTCTTCCGGAGAGAGCTTTTGGCCCGCATCCACACTCGATGCATTCTGCGCGGAGGCATCGGCGGTGACGACTCCTGCGTCGAGCGAGGGAGCGGGTACGAGCGCGGACACGGGCACCTTCGGCTCGGATTCGCACGAGGCGAGCCCAGCGAGCGCGACCGCGGAGGCCGCGAAGATCCCGAAGGAGGTCCGCGCCCGGGTCACGAGCGACCTCGGATCTCCGCGATGGCGGTCGCGTAGCTCGCATTGGAAAACACGGCATTTCCCGCCACGAGCACGTTGGCACCAGCCTCGACCACGGTGCGCGCGGTGTCTTTGTTGATGCCGCCGTCCACCTGGAGATCGATGGCGAGCCCGCGCTCGTCGATCTGCTTCCGGATGCGCGCGATCTTGGGGACCACCTCCTTGATGAAGCTCTGCCCGCCGAAGCCCGGGTTCACGCTCATCACGAGCACGAGGTCGGTCACCTCGAGCACGTACTCGAGGGCGCGTTCGTCGGTGCTCGGGTTCAGCACAACGCCCGCGCGTTTTCCGAGCGATCGAATGTGGGAGAGAGTTCGGTGAAGATGGACCGAGGCCTCGGCGTGCACGCTGATCACGTCCGCGCCGGCGGCCGCGAAGGCCTCGACGTAGCGCTCGGGCTCGACGATCATGAGATGGCAGTCGAGCGGGAGCTTGGTCACCTTGCGCAGCGCCGCGACGATGGGCGGCCCGAGGGTGATGTTGGGGACGAAGCGACCGTCCATGACGTCGACGTGGACCCAGTCGGCGCCCGCGGCTTCGAGCGCGCGGACCTCCTCGCCGAGTCGCGCAAAATCCGCAGAAAGGATGGAAGGGGCAATTTTAACGCTTCGCGCGGTCATCGTGTCCCGTGGTTCGCAGTCCCGGGCCCCCGCGTCAAGCGCGGCGTGCACGAGCGGAGGGGTCGGCCTCGGTAGATTGCGGCCGGGGGGAAAAGGCCTCCGTGTTCTCCTTGCGTCGGGCATCGAATCGGTCGAACCTGAGGGTGCGATGCAGACGCGCGAGATCACCAAGGACGACTTCGACGAAATCGTGGAGGTCATCGATCGCTGGTGGGGAGGCCCACTCGGCACGTTCGCGCATCCCATCTTCTTCTACGAGCTCGGCGACAAGGCCCTCATCGTGGAAGAAGACGGCAAGATGATCGGGTTTTTGCTCGGCTTCATCGCGCATCACCCGGTGAAGACCGGTTACGTGCACCTCGTGGGAATCCACCCGGAGTACCGTCGTCGAGGCGTCGGTCGAGTTTTGTACGAGCAATTCACGGCGCGCTGCAAAGAGGCCGAGTGTGTCCGCATGAAGGCGATCACCACGCTCGGCAACGAAGGCTCGCAGAGGTTCCACCTGGCCGTCGGTTGGACGGTCCAAGAAGTCGACAATTACGCCGGCCGCGACCGCAAGCGGCTCGTGTTCGTGAAAGACTTGGTTCCGACCGCCTGAGCGGCGGACCCGAGGGAAGGACCAGCACCGTGTCCGAACGATCTTCCGCCTCGATGAGAGCCGCGACCCCGCGCACCGACCCCCCGCTCAGCCCCAGTCAGCTGCGCGAGATAGGGCTCTTCGGTGCGCTCCCCGACGACGTGCTCGAGCATTTGTGCGTCACCTTGAAGACCGTGCGCGTAGCGCCGGGAACCGCCATTTTCCGCGAGGGAGACCCGGGCCGCGAGCTCTTCGTGGTGCTCGAGGGCGAGATGGAGGTCACCAAGAAGAGCCGCCGCGGACGCGACACGCGCGTGGCCATCTTCGGCCCCAGCGACGCCTTCGGCGAAATGTCGATCATCGACATGCAGCCCCGCTCCGCCACGGTGCGCGCGCTCGGCCCGGGGCGGCTCTTGCGCGTCTCCTCCGAAGACATGGACGCGCTCTACCGCTTCGATTTGAAGTCCTACACGCTCATCGTGCTCAACATCGCCCGCGAGATGTCGCGACGCCTGCGCGTGACCGACGGCCTCTTGGCCGACTTCACCTCGAACCTGCTCGACGAATACGTGGTCGGCGGCGACAAGAAGAAGTAGCGAGCGGACTCCGACGAGTCGCGAAGACGAACGAGGCGAGCACTCCCGAACGGAGCACTCGCCTCGCTTCGTTTCAGCCGAGTCGGACGCGAGCTCAGTCGAATTGATATCCGGTCGACGCGCGCACGCCCCACCACTGCGCGTTCGTCCCGCCGGAGAGCGGAGCGTCACTCGGGAGGTAGATGCCGAGACGACCGAAGACCGGACCGTACACCGCGCGCAAAAAGAGCTCGAACGAGCCTTGGTAGCGGTCCAGAGTGCCGAGCGTGTCGGTCCCGAACAAGACACCTTGGTAGCGCACGCCACCTCCGAAGGTATGTCCGAGCTGCGCTTCCACGGCGTGCTGGAAGGCGAAGGAATGAGGCCGATTCTTGGCCGTGGAGATTCCCCAAACAGGCTCGGCTTGCGCGCGAAGCTCGACCACGGACACGTGCGCTTCGAGGCCCGCCTGCAGCGCGAAGGGCATCATTTCGACCGAGAAGTCATTGAAGTCCCAAAAGGCGGTCGCGGCCTGGAACTGCGCGTACGTCGAGCGGTCCGCGCCGAGGATCGGAGCGCCCACGCGCCCCCCCAGCGTGAGCCAAACCCCCTCGGTGAGATCGACGACTTGGTGCGCTCCGATTTGCGGGTTGCCGAGCGTGCCGGCCGCGAGCGGCAACTTCAGGTCGACGAACGTCCGCTCGGCGACGGCCATGTGAGCTCCGATGCCCAGCGACGCGGGGACTCTGCTGTCTATCCGAATGGCGGCCACCGAGAGCTCGAGCCCGGGACGCAGGTCGTACGGCAATCCCTTGGACGACGTGCCGGGCGGCGGGCGCTTCGGACCTTCTTCCGGAGGAGGAACCTCGTGCGGATCCTTCGGCGGCGGCGCGACCGCGGGCGGCGGCGCGACCACGGACGGCGGCGCAACCACGGGAGGCGGCGGCGCAACCACGGGAGGCGGCGGCGCGGTGGTCACGCTCGCCGAGACCGTCGGCGCAGGAGGCGCGGCCGGATCGGTGGGACTTCCGCTGGCGCTCGGCGCGGCAGAAGATGCAGGCGCGCTGCCGGCTGCAGGAGGAACGGGGGGCTGTGCGGGCGGAGTCGTGGTCTGGGCGGCCACGAGCGGCGCGACGAACAAGGTAGGCAAGGCGATGGCGAGAATCCAAGAAGCTCTCATGGGAGCAGAAGAGCCCGAGAGCCGCCGGAGCGCAACCAAATTGGCCTAAGCCCCGCACGAAGAGGTCGTGGCCGGAAAGGCTGATAGCCTCGGGAGCGTCGCATGCAACCTCCCCACGGCTACGGTTATCCGGTTCCGCCCCCGCCCAACCGACCGACCGGGGTCTCGACCCTGCTCATCGTGGTGCTGGTCATTGGAGGCCTACTGGTGGTCGGCGGCGGGGCGTGCCTGGTCGGGCTGGTCGCCTACGGCGCCGGGTCGTCGTCGGGACCGTCGGGGGTGGTATCGTCCACCACCGTAGAGGCTCCCCCCGAGCCCACCCCTTTCGCTTCGTCGAAACCGGAGCCCATGCCCGGGCCCGTGCCGAAGCCCGCGTCGACCGTCGCCAAAGAACCCGCCAAGAAAAAGGGGCCGCGCACGGTCGACTTCGTCTGCCCCGCCGGAGAGCCGCCTCAGGGTATCGTCCGTGCAGGATGCATGTGTGGCTCGAGCATCTACGGAACGGCTTGCGGAACGGGCTTTCGTGACGTCGAAGCGACCGCCAAAGGCTGCCGATTCACCTGCGATTGACCTTCTGCGGAAAGAAACCTCTGAAGTCGCGTCAAGGGTGGCGCGAAGGCAGGGCATCCACGAAGGCGTCCAGATCGTGATCGAGACGCGCGTCGAGCTGGTGGTTTGCGCCGGGATAGACTTGCAGGCGCACCGCGAGGCTCGGCGGGCGCGTCCCGGGCGGCGGCGCGTACTTCGCGGCGAGCGCGCGAATCGGCTCGAGCGGAGCATTGCGATCCCGGTCGCCATGAAAGAGCCGCAGCTCGAGCGGTTTTCCCCGAGAAGCCAAACGTGCGAGCACCTCGTCCGCGCCCTCTCTGGCCCATGGGTGCTCGAGGTAGCGCCAGGGCATTCCGAGCAGCAGCAAGTACTCGTCGTCGTGGGTGGCGAGAGCCCGACGAAACGCCTCGACCTCGAACGGCAAGAAGACCCCGAGCTGTCGCTCGGCGCCGCTCGTGACCGGCTCGGACGGAAGACCCGACAAGAGATTCGCTTCGACGAGATCGAGAAAGCTCGCGCTCTCGTCGCGCTGGTCGCTCTCCGCGGCCTGCGCGAGCACGCGCAGCCACACCTGCGCCCCTTCGCTGTGCCCGTGCGCGAGCACCGTGGCCTGCTTCGCCACGTGAGGGAGAGCGCGCGTGCGATCGACCGCACGGCGTGCGCAGCTCGAAAGATCGCCGAGCGTGTGGCGCCCGAAGACCTCGGCGTCGACCGTGGTGAGGCCGGCTTCGGTCGCGCCCACCCCGGGCTTGTCGAACGTGACCACGGCCGCACGAGGATCACGCGCGGCGCTCTTGGCGAGCCCGTCCAGATCGCCGTGCGCGGTCGTGTAGACGCCGGTTCCGTTCTCGAAAAACACCACGCGCGTCGCCGGCGAGACACGTGCAGGACGCACGTAAACGCAACAGGAGAGCCCGGCCCCCTGTGCCGGCACGGCGAACACCTCGACCGGTCGACCTGCCGACGAGCCTCGCTGCACCACGGACCTGCACGACGAAGGCTCGGCCTTCGCGGAGGCCGCGGGCTCGGGCTCGGCGGTGGACGCGACTCCCGGTGAGCGACGAATCGGCGGAGAAGCCTCCTGCCGCAACCCTCCCACTTCCGAGCGAACCCCCGTCGCACGAGACGAAGGGAGACTCGCGCAGGCCGACAGCACGACCAGCCCGACCATCATCAGGCGCCTCGACGAGTGCATTCTCCGTGCGACCCCGCTCACCCACGAAGCTTGGGGCAGAACGTCACGCGCGGCGACCCCTTCCGACCGAGAAGTCCGCCGCCCGAGCAACCGTGTCGCAAAAGTACAATCGGGCGCGACGGGTTCTTTTTAGGTTCGGCCCATGAGCAGCCCGACCCCTTCCGGTTCCGTCCCCGAATCCGCATCGCCCTCCCCCGCCCCGACGACGCCGACCGGCCCGGCGATCCAAACGGGCGTCCCTCGCGGCTACACCTCGCTCACGCCCTACTTGGTGGTCGAGGGAGCCTCCGCGGCCATCGACTTTTACACCCGGATCTTCGGCGCGAAGGTCGTCTCGCGCATGGACGGGCCCGGCCGCATGGTCATGCACGCCGAGCTCGACTTCGGAAATGGCCGACTACAGCTCTCGGACCCCATGCCGTCCTACGGCCTTCGCGCTCCTCACGGAGAGGGAGTGACGGGCTCGATCGTGCACTACGTGTCGGACGTGGATTCCGTGTATGCCGCAGCTATCGCGGCGGGCGCGAAGCCATTCGAGCCCGTCTCCACGTTCGTGACCGGCGACCGCTTCGGGAGCCTGCTCGATCCGTTCGGACACCGTTGGGCCATCATGACCCGCGTCGAAGACGTGCCGAGCGACGTCGCCGAACAGCGAGTCAAGGAGTGGCTCGCCTCCCAATCCTCCGAAAAGAAGGCCTAATCCGACACGTCGCGTGGACGAAGGCCGTAACCGTGCGGCCTTCGCGCGCTCATTCGTACGGAGGCTTGGGCTCGGGGCAGATGCCTCCGTGGCCGTCGCAGCAATCGGTCTTGAGATCCCCGTTGGTGCACGCCGAGCGGGAGCCGTCGCAGCACTTGGCCTTGGCGGTCGCGAAGGCACGCAGCTTCGCGCCGATGCTCACGCAGCGCTTCGAGCACTCTTCGATGCGCGCGGGTGCGGGCGCCCAGACGCGACCGTCGTTGAGGCATTTGTCGACCTTGGCGTCGGCCTCCGCGTTCTGCACGCAGGCGCGCAATGCCGCACGATAGAGGTCTTCCGCGCGCTGTTTACCGAAACGTGCGCATTCGTCTTCGCACTTGGTCTTCTCTTCGGCGGACATTCCCGAGGTGGCGCATTTGGCCATGTCCGCCGTGGCGCGGCAGTCGGCGAGGGCGGTGCGCACGAGGGCGGCATGGCCGGTCGGTGCATCTTCGGAGCGCTCTTGGGCGGTGCGCTGGGCGTCCGCGTCGGCTGCGGCACGGGCGCGAGCGGCAGCGTCCAAGGAATTGAGACGGGCGGCCTCTTCACGCGCGGCCTTCTCCGCGACGTAGCGCTTGTTCAATCGCTCGACCGACGCGAGGTCTTCACGCGCGGCGCCGCACGAGCCCCCCTCGGGGTCACCGCAGTGGGCAACACGGCCGTTCGCGTCTTCGAGGGCCTTGGCGCAGCCGACCGCCGTGGAGCAGGCGTGGGTGATGCCCTCGGTGAAGCCGTCGCCTCTCACGTCGGGGCCGCAGGCGGACGCGAGGACCAAGAGGATCGAAAGAGACGAAGGAACCACGAACGAACCACGCTTCATGGTGGCGGAGAATCGCACGACTTTCGCGCGGAGCGAACCGGCTCGGAGGGAAATCCGTACGCTCGGGTCCCGCTCCGACCCACGCTCGCGATCGGGAATCGGAAGATGCCGAATGGCGAGGAATTTCGGGTGCTCGTGCCGTGGCTCGCTTCAGCGAATCACGATCTTGCAGTGCTCCTTGAAGCGAACTTCATACGATTTCCCGCCAGGCCCGGTGGAGGCTGTCACCTTGCCCGCGAACGGTCCTTTGCAGATGCCGAAGGCCTGGAGCTCTCCCGCGGCGACGAACGCGTCCGGTCCCCCGCCCATCCGAAACGAAAACCCGTTCTCCGGATTGAGTGTGGTCCCCTTCGCCGTCACGAGCAGCGCGCCGTCCGGCTCGGTCGTGACGAGGCAGGTGCGCGCATAGGTATCCACGCTCTCCCGAAACTCGCACGGTCGTGATCCACGAGGTCCTCCGCTGACCGGCCCGGAGACGACCGGTGGCCGTTCTTCGGGGACACTGGAGCCGGCCGTACTCGGTACCGGGGCAGGAACGTTCGCCGAGGGCGATGTCGGCGGATTGGAGGCTACCGCATTCTTGCAGGACGGTTCGGGAAGGGGCATCGGCGTGAGTCGGGGCCGAATGCACTCGCAGGGAGGTGCAGAAGCACAGCCGACCAACGAGCCGAACCACCCGAACGAAACGATCACGAGCGAACGGACGAAGAGGCGCATCTTCCCAAGCTACACGGAGCAACGAGGCCGGGTCGAGCGAGGCACCGGGCGCCGCCAAAACAATCGGCCCCGAACCGCGCCCGTCTCGCTCTTTCGGAGCGGGTCGGGCATGGCCGGGGCCGGAAGGCTCACGGTCCGTCACACCTGGTAGGCCAGGAGCGAACCGTGTGCGGAGCCTCAGGGAAGCTCGTAGGTGGTCTTGCGGCGATCGCCCTTCTTGACGATCTGGCGGGTCTTGAGGCCCTCGGCAATCGGCTTGGCGAGGTCGCGGCGGGTGATGTTCAGCTCGCGGCGCAGGTCTTCCGAGAAGAGCGGGCCCTTCTTGAGGACTTTGACGATCGAGGCCAAGAGCGCCTTGGTCTCGGCGCTGGCGCGGCTCACCTGGAGAACCGGACCGTCCGCGGGAGCCGAGGCTTTGGCGGCAGCCTTGGGGGCCGGAGCGGCCTTGGGGGCCGGAGCAGCCTTGGGGGCCGGAGCAGCCTTGGGGGCCGGAGCGGCTTTGGCGGCAGCCTTGGGGGCGGCTTTGGGAGCAGCAGCAGGCGCGGCCTTGGGAGCAGCAACCGCCTTGGGAGCGGCAACCGCACCTGCACCGACGAACGGGTCGAGCTCCGAGAAGGACTTCATGACCGCGCGGGCCACGTTCTGCGCGAATTCGTTGGTCAGAGCGGAAATCGTCGACTGAAGGTTGCTCACGAGGTTCTCCTTGAAGTTCTTAGCTCGCCCTTTAGGCGAATCGTTCATGGGGCCTATAGCGCCATGGTCCCCCGAGGGGAACACATCCACAACCATTGCGCCTGACCCAGCCCAGACCAAAAGCGTCCGCTCGCGAGCTCGCGTTGGCGATACTCACCTTAGGACCCCTCAGTCCTTCCTTATCTTGCAACATGACGCGTGCATCTTGCAATACCAAAAGAGCGTATTTCGCTCGGGGGGCCGTTGTCCGACTCGTGAATTCCGAGCGATGGGACCTACGCCGCCAATCACAGCCCCCAACGGACGACGCCGTCGCGAACATCGAAGGCGCCTGAAAGCGGGGACTTGCGAAGGGTTGCGGGAACATTCCCCCGAAGGTCAACGACACCTCCAACGCTTCCTCCAACGGCTCGCCACTGGGAGGAATGGAGCGCCGCAAGCCTTGCGCCGAACCGAGCGCCCCTTCCGCCTTCGACGACATTCCCTACCGAGACGCAGAAGAGCCTCGCCCCGAATCGACCCACCAGTGGACTGCGGTAGGCACAAAGGGGGGGCGATTGCCCGGCACCAGTCGCCGGATAGACAGACGAAACGCGGCCGGAGGCCCTCGCGCACCGAAGGCTCGATAGGGCTCGCTGGCGACCCGAGGCGCACACCCCGGCCCCCTGGACTGGGTGACACGTCGATTGACCACCCCCGGGAGCAGGCAAACGCCTCGAGGGTCCTCTCCTCGTATCCAGCTCGACCTCGTCGTTTGCAGAGCGCGGCGGCCGGAGAACTGCGCATGGGGACGCGAATGGCGCGATGAGGAGCTCGGTCCGGCAAACGACCTATTCCCGGGCGGCGCGCGCTCTTCCGAATCGACGGCGCGTCACGCGGCCATTCGAACCGGGCCCCGAAAGCAGGGGCGCAGCGACGCTTTGCGCGACCGGGCGCGGCCGAGGACGGGGGCCCCCGACCACGAGGCAGGTTGAACGAGCGGGCTCGATCGTGACCGGGTCACCTGGTCAATCGGCATACGAGACTCGCGTTCGGGCGGGCGCCCCGGACACGTGCCCATTCGAGTCGTCCGCGACCGACGCCGTGACGACCGTACGGAGCGACTCGGATTCGGGAGATCCCGACAATGCGCGCCCACACTGGCCCTCGGGGCGTCGGCTGACGCCCTCAATCGTCGAGAATGCCGAAGCTCCAGGTCTCGCCGGGCTCGCGGACCACGATGACCGCCGACTCGACACGTTTCAAGAGAGCGCTCGCCGAGGTGGTCGCCGTGGGGCGAACCCCCACGGCTACGCCTTTTTCCCATTCCCAGACGCGCGCTTCCCCCACGCCCTCGATCCCGTAGACGAGCTCGAGGATGCGCCTGAGGCGAGGAGGCAATCGCGGTGGGGCTTCCGAGGGGGCGGTCATTTGAGGTCGTCGAGCACGGCCTTCGTGAGGTCCGCGAGGGCGAGGGTCTTCTCGCCCTGATGATCCTTTTGGAACTTGTCGGCGCGCGCCGGGTCCACGGGGACGAGGTCGGGGCCCATGGGACCGAGCACGTCACTGCCGATCACGAAGCGCACGTCGCCGGCGTCGTGCCATTTGCGGTCGTAGAAGTCCTGTACCCGCACCTTCCCCTTTTTGCCGGAGAGGCTCGCCGTGAGGGCACACCGGGGCGTGTCGTAGCCGAGCTTCTGGCCGTCTTCGGCCACGATTTCGGAGAACCAGGGGCTGTCGGCGACGAGCTTCATGCCGCAATGCGAGCAGCGCCCCGTGGCCGTCGGGGCCGCCGTGCCGGGCGACGGGTCCTTCTTGCAGGCGACCACGGCGGAGGCCACGAAAGCCGCGGAGAGAGCGAAAAAGGCGCGGCGAGAAGGAACGACGGCAAGGGACGAAGGACGACGAGGAGAGGTCATGGCACTCGGAGCGAGAGGTTTCGCGAGAGGGTCGGGCTCAGGGGAAAAGCGGAGTGAACCCGGTCACCCACGCGTAGCGGACGATAGGCGCGACTCCGAAAAAAAGCACGGCCCCCCACGCATAACCCGAGGCCACCAGGCGCTCTTTGGCGAACGGCCCGAGCGCCTTTCGTGCAGCCTCTCCCCTCGCGAGCAGTGCGCTCATCGCCGCACCCGAAGCCCACACGACGGCCACGAACATGGCCCCGAAGAGCGGGTACCCGAGCCCGAGCACGTCCGGCTTGAGCAGACAGAACGGGCAAACGTGCTGCGGCACCTCGAACGCGTGCGGCGCGACCTCGAGCATCACGGCGGCGACCGCGAACGGGAACGCGGCCAGCGAGAGCGCACCGGCGAGCACCACCCGACCGCGCTCGGGCTTTCGCGCGGCCAGAGCCGCACACACGAGGGTCGCGCCGACCGCCACGAGAGCGGCGATCGTGGTGGGAACACGCGGACCGAAGGCGTGCGTGGCCTCCACGCCCGCCGCGGAATCCAGCGTCACCGAGCAGCACGAAGCGACCACGGTCAGATCGAGATCCAAGAAGAACTTCGCGGAGAGCG
The DNA here is from genome assembly GCA_965225775.1 of Polyangiaceae bacterium. Lineage (GTDB taxonomy): Bacteria > Myxococcota_A > Polyangia > Polyangiales > Polyangiaceae > JAAFHV01. The sequence continues at coordinate 6,047,176 of OZ245328.1, forward strand.
CGAAGTCCACCACCGCGAGCGGCGCCAGAGCGACCATGCAAATCGCGAGAGGCCTCGCCAGCTCGAAGCTTCGCACGCGCGCGTCGAACGCGAAGAGCTGCGCCATGAGCCCCGCGAACACGGCGAGCCCCACGTCGACCAGCAACGAGCGAAAGCCCCAGTCGCTCGCTTGAAAGACGCCGTAGCCGCACATCGCTCCGCGAATTCCGTGGCTCAGGCGATCGGCCGCCAGCGCCGTGAACGCGACGCATGCGATCTGCACGAATGCGCCGACCCTCACGAAGGTGCTCGCGAGGTCGAGTCGGCGCTCGAGCAAGAGCTGGCCTTCGGTGGCCCGCGAGATGCGGAAATGCCTCAGAACCAAGTAGCCCGTGTAGGCAGCACGCACGAGCAGCAGCGTGGACACGAGCCCCGCCACGAGCCTGAGGAGGACCCAGGGCTCGAGCAGGTTCCTCACGAGACGGCCTCGCTCGACTCGGCGTCGTCGGCCCCCGAGGAGGCTTCGGACACGTCGTCCGGCGCGTCGCGGTTCGGCGCTCCGCCCATGCGTCCGTCGATCAGATCGAGCACGCGGCTCACGGCGGGGTGGTCGACCAAACGCGCGTCGTGGCTGGCCACGAGTACGGCACGGCCTTCGTCCACGATGGCCTGGAGGTCGCGCGAGAGCTGTTTCGCGCGCTCGTCGTCGAGATGCGCCGTCGGCTCGTCGAGCACGAGCAGCGGCGGATCGAACAGGGTCGCCCGCGCGAGCGCCACGCGTTGCCGCTCTCCTCCAGAGAGGCTACGCACCGGCACGTGCGCCACTTTTTCCACGCCGAAACGCGCGAGCAAGAGGCGGGCACGGGCCTCGGTCTCCGCCGTCACTCCTTCGGGCACCTGAGGGAGCATCACGTTGTCGAGGGCCGAGAGCCCGTCGAGCAGCTGCACGTCTTGGAAGACGAAACCGACCTTCTTGCGGCGCACCTCGCTCCTGTGCGCTTCACGCAGACGAGAGGTCGGCTCGCCATCGAGGTAAATTTCGCCGCTCGTGGGGGAGAGCATGCCTCCGACCAGCGCGAGCAGCGTGGTCTTGCCGCTGCCGCTCGGGCCTCGCAAAACGACCAGCTCTCCACGCGCGACCTCGAACGAGACGTCGTCCAAGACCGTCCTTCGCGCCGCGCCGTCGCGAACGCGCTTGGTCACGTGCTCGACGCGAACTGCAGGCACCGCCATCGACAGGGACACTAGCAGCCCGGCCGAAAAACCCCATTCCCGTCCGCCCGAGGTCGACAGGAACATGCGCCAACATGCGCCAACCATGTGTGCCGTGTCCGGGCGAAGCGGCCCGAAATCTCTCGTTTTTCGGGATTTCACTCATGGAACGAGGCGTGCTCCGTTCTCCATGCTCGCCCACACCAGGGCGTGCGCTACGCTGAGAGCCCGACCCCATGAGCCATCGCCCACTTCCGCTCCTCGTCGTTGCGTTGACCGCTGTCGGTCTCGTGGGCGTGGCCTGCACGCTGAATCCTCAGCCTCTGCCTCCGGGCGACGACCGGGACAACTCCGCGACGCCGACGCCCACCGAAGATCCCTCGGGAGGGACCTCCTTCAAGGACGGTGGCAGCCCGCCGGCCAAAGACGCCGGCTCGGCTCCGCCGGATGCGAGCGCCGATGCCTCGCGCGACGGGTCGACCACAGATGGCTCGACCGACGCCTCGGACGCCTCCGTGGATTCGTCGACCGACGCGACGGGCGATTGACGGGCGAGGGTCAAGGGTCGATCACCAATCGACCGAAGGCCTCGGGCACGTGGAAATTGGGGGACTTCGTGCGCGTGGGCCGAAACGCGAGGTAATGGCGCGGGGCTTTGCCCTCCATGCGGTAGAGCGCGAGCGGCAGCTTGGCGCCGGGCACGAGGGCCGAGGTGACGTCCTTCGACTCGAGCGCCACCTCGAGCACGGCCGAGTGCTTTTCGGGATCGCGCGAAGTGCCGATGCGATGGCCGCTCGACCACGCGGCGTTCTCGGTCTTCTTGGCGCGGTCGACGTCGAGGTCGAAGTAGTGGCCGAAGGGACCCGACTCGATCTCGAAGTAGTGCTTCGGCTCGGACGCCTTCGGACCGAGGAAGAGCTCGACGCAATCTTCCTGGTAGAGCCGCTCACGCTCGACCTCGATCGGGCGTGACGTGTCCACGTAGAGCGCCGTGCCTTCGACCTGCCACAGCACGTAGAGAGCGCTCGGTGCCCATAAAAACCGGGCTTCGGTGAAGATCCCCGTGGGCTTGCCCGCCCAGTCGGTGTCGAAGCGTACGGGCTTCGCCTTGGACCACACGGCGTCGACGCGACCATCGAGCGTGGGCTTTTCGGACTCGGCGATACGCGTCGCGTGCACGACGCCCGAGTCGGCCGAAGCCTCGTCGTGTCGCGTGGACGCGGGGGACGGAGTGGAGCCGGGCTTCACTTCGGCCCCCTCGCCCTCGTGAATCGTGAAGCCGGCCATGCCGAGCAGGTGCGCCGGGCGCTTCTCCTCGAGCAGCGCTTTGCCGTTCCCCACGATGGACGGGCGGGTCACGTCGACCCCGAAGCGCTCCGCGGCAATCTCGAGGATCGGCGAGGTCTCGTGTCCGCCGAGCTCTTTGGCGAGGGCCGCGCTCTTCCAGAATCCCAAGTATTCGGCCACCACGCGATCGACCAAGATGGCATTGGTTCCCGCGATGGCGACCGACTCCTTCGTCGGCCATTGACGACCGAAGCCGTCTCCTCCCATGGCCGGAGCCCCTTCGGCGAGCACCACGTGAGGCGCCTCCACCTCGAGCACGTCGGAGAGCCTCTCGCCGAAGATCCGCAGCGACTCGACGTAGGCCTCACGTGCCTTCGGATCGCCCTTTTTTCCCGCGGTGAGCGCGGCCGACAGCTCGCGGTGCATGCGCCACTTCTGATGGAACGCAGGCGACTTGTCCGAGAGCATCACGGTGCCTTGCATGCCCTTGAGAGCCGCCGAAAACACCCCGAACCGGTGCGCTTTGATCTTGGGCGCCGAAATGAAAATTCCGTCCTCGAGGTGCTCGGCCAGGATCTTGGGCACGAGCAACGTGGGCACGTGCGTCTTCTCCATTCCCGTGAGCGCCAGGGGTTTGCCGGGCTTGTCGCCCTCCACGTCGAACACGCCGTCGTCGTCCATGGCGACGAGGCGCACGCCTTCTTCGCGGGCCATGGCCTCGTAACCCGAGAGGCGAATCAATCGCTCCCAATCGGCGTGCGTCGCGCCCCACCCTTCGGCAATGGTGATACGCGTGTGGCCCTTGGATTTCAGGCACTTCACGATACCGCGCACGAACTCGGGATCGGTGATTCGACCTCGCAGACCGTCGTCTCCGCCATTGTGCACGGGGTCTTTGAACCACTCGAACCCGCCCAAGTTCGGCTTGATCAGGATCTTGGTCTCGGGGGCTCGCTTCGGGACCGCTGCCGCACACGCACGCTCTCCGAGCTCACGCGCGCTACCGCCTTCGAGCACGTGCACGGGCGAGACGTCTTTGGCGAGCCTCGCCCGCGTGCGCTCACGGAGCGCCTTGCCGTCGACCGATCCACCGGCCACGACCGGCGGCCCGGGCGCCCACGTCTCGGACGCGCCGCTCGTGACGTCGGCCGACGCCGACGCCGAGAGCCCCGAATCGCCTAAAATTCCAGCCTCTGCACCGGTCGACGAGGTGACCAGGCTCGCATCTTCGAGCCCCTCGCGCGGCTTTCCTTTGCATCCGAGCGCAACGAGCGCCACGATCGCGAGGGCTCCCGACCTCCCGAGTCGCCTCGCTCGGCTCGCGCATGCCCCGTTCACCACGGTCTGGTCGACCGCTCTTGCTCGCGCGACCACGCCCTCTTCCCGCAGAACCCTTCGAGCCTTATTTCCCATGCGCACTCCGAACGTAGATCACTCGAGCTTCGGATTCGTGAACGCTCGACGACCCCTCGCGCTTCTGCTCACCACGTCGATCGTGGCGCTCTCGCTCCCCGCTCGGGCGGACGTGAGCCTTCCGCCACCGCCCACGAAGAAGTCCACGCCCGACCTCCCTCCACCTCCGCCTCCGAAAAACTCGGGAAGCGGCGGCACTCCCGACCTGCCCCCACCACCGCCGCCTCAAGGCTCGGGCTCGAGCGGAAACGGCTCCGCAAGCGGGAAAAAGAAGGGCGATTCGAAGCGCTCGGACGACTCGGGAGGGTCCTCGAGCAGTTCGTCGAAGGAGCGCACCACCGGGATCGTCCTGCTCGCGACCGGTGGCGTGGTGACCTTGGTCGGCACGACGCTGCTCCTCGTCGGTGCGGGCGTCACGCCCAAAGGAAAAACCACGGGGTCCAACACCGGCATGGTGGTCGCGGGCGGGGTGACCACGGGCGTCGGCCTCACCGTGGCGGCAATCGGTCTCGTGCTGCTGCTCAACTCGAACAACGGACAGCTCCCGTCGTTCCGCTCGCTCGAGCTCCAGCACCCCGCGCAGCCACGCCCCGCTTGGGAGAGCGCCTCGCTGTCCACTCCGGGTCCCGTCGGATCGCCCGCGCAGCAGCCCGCGTTCATCGTCCCTTGGACGGCGACGTTCTGACGACGCTCAGCCGCCCTTGCGCGAAAGCTCGGCTTCGAGCTCACGAATGCGCACGAGAGCAGCTTCTTTTTCAGCTCGTTCCGCTTCTTTCGCCGCTCGTTCCGCTTCTTTCGCCGCTCGTTCCGCTTCTTTCGCCGCTCGTTCGGTCTCTTCCGGGGTGGTCCAGAAGCGCGTGCCGGCTTCGTCCTCCGCGATGCGCAGCTTGCGGCCTTCGTGCACGACCACGAGGTACGCCTCGAGCAGCGGAGAGCGCGCGGGACCGTCTCCGGCATAGGTGCGCACGAGCTCTCCCTCGGCGTTCCGCTGCCACACTTGGAGGCGATACGGACCACCGTGCGAGCCCGGTCCGGCGAGCAGCGGATCGAAGATCCAAAGCTCCTTCGTGCCGCTCGCCGCGTACTTGTCCGGCGCGACCACGTAGTCCTTGTGGGGGTTGGTCTCGCTCACCACTTCGATCGCGAGCACCGGAGGCGCGTGACCTTCGAGCCACGTGCGCACACTGCGGAGCTCGGACGCGTCGGGGGGCGGAGGCGCGAGCACGCAGACGTCGGGATCCACGCCGATTTGCGGGTGCTCCTTCTCCCAGCGCACGGCGAGGTTGCGCACCACGAGACACGAACCGACGCGGCCGGCCCAGGACGAGAGAAGAGCCTTCAAGAGCTCGACCGCTTGGTCGTGGACGATGGACTCGGGCATGGTCTCTTCGGACAGCTCCCACCCGGCCGCGACGCGCGGAACCGTGTACTTTACAGCCGACTCGGGGAATCGAAGGCTCACGGGCGAAACGATAGCACGCGAGGCCACGGGAGCCCGCCCGAGGGCGGCGGTCCAAGAGGCCCACACGCGACGGGCGTGCAGGTCTTTTCCCGCGTCGGGCGCTTGGGCTCCGCCCCGGGCCAGCGTACGCTTCTCGGGTGCGCCGACCGTCGTTTCGAAAGCGTCTGCTGACTTCCCTCGGGCTCTTAGGCCTCGCGCTCGTGATCACCGGTCACCAGGCGTACGCACAAGACTTCAATCCGGGAGGCCGCAAGAAGCCCGGCGCCGCGGGCAAACCCGGTAAACCAGGCGCAGGTCCCAAACCCGGTGGAGGTCCAGCGAAGCCGGGGTCTGGTCCCGCCAAACCGGGCGCAGGCCCCAAGCCGGGTGCAGGTCCGACTCCCGGAACGACGCCCACTCCCGGCCCCGCTGGAGGTCCCGCGAAGCCCAGCGGAGAAGGCGCGCCGGCCGCGGTGCTGATCGAGCGCTACACGAAGATCGTGCTCTCGCAGCCGGGCTCGCCGTTTCCCCTTCAGCGCCTCGCGCAGCTCTACCGCGACAAAGACGGCAACATCACCAATCTGGTGAAAGACTTCGAGGCGCGCGCCGCACAAGCGGGGCCCGAGCAATACGCCGCCACCGCCACCCTCGCCGGCATCTACAAAATCGACGGGCGCGGAGACGACGCCGCCAAGACGTTCGAGAAGGCCATCGCGCTCAAAGCGACCGATCCTTCGGCGATTCTGGCGCTCGCGCGTCTGCTCCAAGACCGCGGTGACACCGCTGCGGCGCGCACGCGGTACGACCAAGCGTTGGCGCTGCAGACCGCGGCAGCCGAGCGCGAGCAAACCATCCGCACGCTCATGACCCTCTCGCTCGACGCGAAGGACTACGCGGCCGCGAAGAGCTACCACCAGCAGCTCGTGAAGGCGCAGCCCACGAGTCTCTTCGTACGGGGAGAGCTCGGACGCGAGCTCTTCTCGCGTGGCGAGTTCGAGAAGTCCGAGGTCGAGTTCAAAGACCTGGTGAACGCGGCCGCCGGCGACAACCGCGCCCTCGCGCCCGCCCTCAAAGATCTCGGGCGCGCCCAAGCGAAAGCCCACAAAAACCAGGAAGCGCTGGCCACGCTCAAGAAGGCCCTGGCCGCCGCCGGCGCCGAGGCCGCCGTGCGCGGCGAGATCTACGAGACCATCACCGAGCTTTACCGCGCCGATCAGCAGCTGCCGATCTTGGTGAAGCAGCTCGAAGACGAGCACCCCGGAGACTTCGCGCGGCTCTCGCTCTTGGCCTCGCTCTACGAAGAGACCGGCGACGCCGCGAAGGCCCTCGAGACCTACAAAAAGGCGCTCGCGGTGAACCCGCGCCACATCGACTTGCGCCTCAAGCTCATCCGCGTGCTGCAGTCGCAGGGCGAGCTCGACAAGGCCATCGCCGAGTACGAAGGCCTCATCCGCGCGGCCCCGAACAACCCCACGTTCGTGTTCGAGCAGTGCGAAGCGCTCATGCAGCGCGGAGACCGCACGCGCGCCATCAAGTTGCTCTCCGAGCTCGAAGCCCGCGGCGGCTCGGACGAAGAGGTGCTGAGCCGTTTGGCCGATTTTTACGGGCGAATCGGCGAAAACGAGAAGTCCATGCGGGTGCTCCAGCGCCTCGCACAGGTCTCCACCGGAGACCCGGGCCACCTCGTCGATCTCGGCGACCGCTATTACCAAGACGGCAATACGGCCCTCGCCGTGCAGACCTGGAAGCGCATCCTCACGGTGATCCAGCCGCGCCCGAAGGCGCTCTCGGCCCTGGGCGACGTGTACCTCGAGCACGACATGACCGCCGACGCGCTCACCGCGTTCAAAGAGGCCGTCACGCTCGATCCGCAGAACGCGGTCTACAAAAAGCAGCTCGCCTCCGCGCACGAGCGCAACAAGCAGTACCGAGAAGCGCGCGCCATTTGGCAGGAGCTCGCGGCCAAAGCGAAAGCCACGAACGACAAGCTGCTCGCGCGGGAAGCACGCTCGCGTTTGGTGGTTCTGTGGGGCTTCGAGCGCACCCTCGAGACACAAATTCCCACGCTTCGCGCGCAGTTCAACGGCAACCCGCCCGACCCCGAGGCGGGTCGCACGCTCGCCGAAATCGAGCTTCACTTGCGCAAGCTCCCCGAGGCCGAGGCCTCGCTGCGCCGCGTGCTCACGCTCGCCCCGGGCGACTCCGAGACGTACCTCGCGCTCGAGCGCGTGCTCGTGCAGGAGAACAAAATCGCCGAGGCGATCGTGGTGCTGGAGAAGCTCGTCGCCGTCGAGCCGAAGCGCGCGCGCGAGCTCTACCAACGCATGGCGCAGTACGCGCTCCAGATTTACAAAGACGACGACGCCATCAAGTACGCGGCGCGCGCGGTCGAGCTCAACCCGGACGACGCCGAAGGCCACCGTCGCCTCGGCGACATGTACCGCTCGCGCCAAGACACCGACCGCGCCATCTTGGAATACCGCGCGGCCATCACGAAGAACGACCGCCTCTACATCGTCTATTTTTCCCTCGCCGACATGCTCCTCTCCAAGGGCCAGTCGGAAGAAGCGGATCGGCTCTTCCGGCGCGTGGTCCGCAGCGCTCCGGACGAAGAGCTGGTCGCACGAGCGGCGCGTCTTTCCGTGCAGATCAACCTGGGCAAGGGCACGCTCGAGTCGCTCGAGCAGGATCTTTTGCCCATCGCGATCGGCAATCCGCAGAAGAGCATCTACCGAAAGCTCCTGGTCGAGATCTACGGCAGCATGACCTTCGGGCTCGTGCAGCGCGTGCGCCACGGCTCGGGCAAAGACGCCGACGAAGCACGCGCCGCGCTCGTACGCATCGGCTCGCGCGCCGTGAAGCCCTTGCTCGACGCGCTGGTCGATCAAGACGCCGGTCAACAGCGCATCGCGATCGACGTGCTCGCGTACGTGCAGAACAAGAACGCGGGGCTCCCCTTGCTCTCGTTCGCGCAGAGCAACGCGGATCTCTCGCTGCGCGCGCGCGCCATGACCGCCTCGGGCGCCCTGCGCGACCCGGCGCTCTTGCCCAAGTACGAGGCGCTGGTCTTCCCCAAAGGCGAAGGCGACGGAGGCGTGGCCTCCGATCCGATCGCGGTGGCCGCGGCCTGGTCGATCGCCAAATCGCAGGACAAAAAAGCGCTCCCCACGCTGAAAAAGATGCTGAAGCTCGGCACCCCCGAGATGCGCGCGTTCGCCGCGCTGGGCATCGCCGCCATGAAAGACCGGGCCAGCATCCCGCTGCTCGCCGAGACCACCCGCTCGCTCGACGGAGGCATGGTGGCGCGCGCCTCGGCGGCGTACGCCCTGGGTGAGCTCGGCGCCACCGAAGAGACCGGGCCGCTCTTGGCCATGACCGAGGGCTCGGACGTGCTCTCGCGCGAAGCGGCGCTCGTCGCGTTGGCCAGGCTCGGCGCCGCCGATCCGAAGCGTGAGCCTCGCAACGCCGCCACGTCGGCCATGGCCGATGCGGTCTTCTCGACCACACGAGACCGCGTGCCGGGGAAGAGCGGAAGCCTCTCGCGCGCGGGCACGTTCGCGCTCGTGTTGCTCGCCACCAAGGGCTCGGCCGATCCGAAGCGCGAGCTCTTGCCCGTGCCCGAAGAGGGTCTCGACGCCGAGAAGTCGCTGCAAGGGCTGCTCGGCGCGGACACCTCGGACAAGGACCGCGCCGAGGCCTTCGTGACCTTCCACGAGGCCATCCGTCGCGCCGCGCTCTCGGCCCTCCAGACCAACGACGAACGCGCGCGCACGGTGCTCGACGCCCTCGGCCGCGGAGACGGCACGTTCGAGCCGTTCGTGCTCGCGCGCGAATCGGCCGAGACCAAATCCGCTCGGGAAAAAGGCCGTGAAATGCTCACGGCGCTCGAGCCCTCCATCGTCGCGCTCGCACGTCACCCGGACCCCACGCTGCGCGTGCGCGCCATCGCGCTGCTCGCGAAATCGCCCTCGGAGCCCGCGCGCGCGGCCATGGTGACGGCGCTCACCGATCCGGACGCCACGGTCCAACGCGTGGCGCTCGACGCCGTGGGCTCCGCGGCGGACGCCAAAGCCACGAGCGCCGTGGTGAAGGTCCTGCGCGAGCATCCGCAGTGGTCGCTGCGCGTGCTCGCCGCTTCGGCCCTCGGTCGATTGGGCAAGACCGCGAGCGCGCGGGAGGCCGGTGCGGCGCTGCGTGACGCCGCGAAGACCGAGCCCTACGCGCTCGTGCGTGAAGCCGCGCTCGTAGCCCTCGCCGAGCTCGACCCGTCCGGAGCCAAGGGGCTCGCGCAGGAGCTCTCCACGAGCGACGCCGAGCCACGCGTCCGCGAGACCGCGGGGAAGCTCGCCCGCGGCGAGAACGTAAGCCCGAAGTAGCACTTTAGACGTGGCGCGTCAGGCGCGACCGGGACACACTACGTGTCATCCCGTCGGGCGTCCGCGCGTGGCGTGTGTCCCCAACTCTTCTCTTCGGAAGGTAGGTCGTACATGAAGGTCTTTGCCCTCGCGGCGTGTGTCGGCGTGGCCGTAGGAACGTTCGTCGCCTGTTCGTCGACCGAGCGTCCGCTCACCTTCGACGACGACGCGAGCACGACCCCGACCGACTCCGACGCACAGGCCACCGAAGACGCCTCGCTCTTCGGGGACGCGGGCAACGGTCCTGCCGGTTGCGTGGGCCTCGCCTGCGCCAAGCCTTCGTGCAGCGGAACCAATACGACCACGCTGACCGGCAAGGTCTTCGCGCCGAACGGCAAAGACCCGCTCTACAACGTGCTCGTATTCGTGCCCAACGGCGAGTTGCGTCCCTTCGACGAGGGCGTCACCTGCGAGACGTGTGAGAAGTCGGTCTCCGGAGATCCCATCGCCACCGCGCTGACCGACACGCAAGGGCGCTTCGAGCTGAAGGACATGCCGGCCGGAAAAGACATCCCGCTGGTCGTTCAAATCGGCCGCTTTCGCCGCAAGATCACCATTCCCGCGGTCACGGCGTGCACGGAGAACAAGGCCACCGACGGCGACGTGCGCCTGCCCAAGAACTCGACCGAAGGCGACATCCCGCGCATCGCCATCGTCACGTCGACCTACGACCCGACCGAGTGCATTCTCAATCAGATCGGCATCGACGCTTCGGAGTTCACCGTGCCCACGGGGCCGGGGCGCGTCCACATTTTCCACGGCTCCGGCAACAACATCGCCGGCGCACCGGCCGGCACGGAGCTGTGGGGCAACCCGGCCAACCTGAAGAAGTACCAGCTCGTCGCGCTGCCCTGCAGCTCGTACCCGAGCGACTCGGCCAGCGTGCAGAACCTGTTCGACTACGCCAACGTGGGCGGGCGCATGTTCGTGACCGACCTCTCGTTCCCGGTCATCTCGCAGGGCAAGGGAACGTGGCCCTCCACGGGCAACTACTCGACCCCCGGCACCTTCACCAACCCCGCCCAGATCGACACCACGTTCCCCAAGGGCAAGGCGCTCGCGGACTGGCTCTCGGCCATCGGCGTCACCACGACCGGCTCGATCAACCTGACCGACACCTACAGCCGCGTGGGCGCCATCCAAGCCCCGGCGCAGCGCTGGCTCTATTCGGGCAGCAACACGCAGGCGTACACGTTCAACACGCCCACCACCGTGCCCGAGGCGGACCAGTGCGGACGCGTCTACTACTCGAGCTTCCACATCGGCTCGGGCCGAAGCACCACCGGCACTTTCCCGAGCGCGTGCAAGTCGCAAGCGCTCACCGCACAAGAGCGAGTGCTCGAGTTCATGCTCTTCGATCTCACCTCGTGCGTGCAGAGCGACCAGAAGCCGCCCGCAATTCCAAAGTGACCGAAAGCCAAGGCGAATACGTCCGCTCGATGCTCCTGAAAATCAGGGCGTCGAAGCGGACGTAGGCGTTTCGGAGACGCGGGTCGACGAGCGCGCCGAGCGTAGCTTCAGGGGCCGAACATCAAGCCGACGTGCAGCCCGAGGTAGACCTGCGGTCCGGTGGCGAGCTGGTACGACGGCGTGGTGAGACCGACGCCCGGCGCGAGCTGACGTTTGCCGTCGGGTGCGGTGCGCGGGATCTGATCGCCGAAGATCTTCGCGTTGGGGCTCTCGGCCAACATCATGATGCCGATGGGCAGCGAGAGGCGCTCGCCCAGGCGCGGCGCGACCGAACCGTCGAGCGTGAGCAGCGGCGAGAGCGAGCCCACCGCGTCCGATGCGAACACGTCTTTCAAGGGCGGCGCGTCGGTGTCGCGGGTGAGGAACGACACGCGGTACGAGGCGCCGACGCCCACCGCGAAGCTTCCGCGCACGCCCGCGCTCTGGAACGACAGACGCGTGCGCGCCGCCAAGAAGCCGCCCGCTCGTCCGATGAAGAACTTCTCGGTGCGCGCCGGATCCGGTCCGAGACCTCCGCCCACGCCGAGATTCGATCCGGAGTAGGTGACCGTAGCCGACTGCTGATCGAAGGTGCCGCCGCCGAGCAGCTCGAGGCCCACGGGCTCCCAGTGATGGCCGGCGTAGAAGAAGAGACCACCGCCCGAACCCATGCCGCTCGAGCAGTCGGTGACCGTGGCCGGGCGCTTGGAACACGTCTGCTGCACGTCGTTGCCGTTGCCGGCGGGGACGATGAGCCCGAGAAAACCGAAGCCTCCGTAGAAGCCCTCGAGCCTGCGCGCGACCTTCTCTTCGCCGCCGGTCTTCACCACGTCGGAGAGGGTGAGCACCACCGCGCGCGAGACGGTCTCCTTCTCGGCGAGAACGATTTCGTCTTCGAAGCGCTGGTAGCCCTCGCGCGTGACCACGAGCTTGTGGGATCCGGCGGGCACTTCGGCGCTGAAGGTGCCGTTTCCGACCGGTTTTCCATCGAGGAAGATCTGCGCCGTGGGGCTGCCGTCGACCGAGACCTTGAGCTGCGCCCAGGTGGACGATGCGCGAAGCTCGAGGTCTTGCGCCTTGTCCTTTTCGATCTGCACCTTCTCGGGTGCGGACAAAAGATGAGGACCGCGCACCACCACCTCGTGCGCGCCGACCGTGAGCTCGCCTTCCCACGGAGCCGCGCCCATGTCGATGCCGTCGACGAAGACGTGCACGGCTTTCGCGTCGCCCTCGCGCACGCGGAGCTTGCCTTTGAGCACTTCGACCACGAGCTTCGCTTCCACCGTGGCGGTGGAGTTGGCGGCGACGGCGACCGTGGTTTCGAAGGGCAAATGCCCGGGTTTTTGGATGCGGAGCTTGTGCTCGCCCACGTTCACGCGCGGGGGCTTGGTGAACGGGACCTTGCCGAGGGGCGTGCCGTCCAGGAACGCTTCACCCTCGCCTTCGAGCGTGACCACGAGCTGACCGGACTTCTGCCCGAGCTCTTTCAGGCGAGTCTCGGCGTTCTTGCGCTTGTCCTTGGAGAGCTTCGCCACGTGCGTGCGGATGAGCTCTTCGTAGGTCTCGTAGGCGCGACCGTAGTCGCCACGCTCGTAGAGGGCGTTGGCGAGACCGTCGAGCGCTTCGATGCTCGGTTCCGCGGCGCGGGCGGAGGAATACGCGGTGACCGCCGCGGTCCAGTCTTTGGCTTTGGTGGCCTTGTCGCCGGCGACGATGGCCGCTTTGGTGTCGGCGGCCGATTGCGCGTGCACCACGCTCGGCAGGCCCATGGCCACCATCAGCGCGACGACACCGGCCCGAATCCCCCTCGAACCGCGACCGAACGACGAAAGTGCGACCATCACATCCGTAACCCTACCGAGGCACCACCCCTATGGGAAGGTCGAACCTCGTTGAACGGTCAGACGCCGTCGCCGGGTTCGGTGCTGCGCGGCGGGAGCGGGAGGCGCTCGCTCTGCGGGGTACGGCCGTGGGTCTTCAGCGCGCCCTGGGCTTCCTTCGGGACGAGCTGGCGCAGCTGCCAGGCTTGGAGGCGGTTCTGGACCTCGGCGTTGTCGAGGGCGCCCTTGTTGCCTGCCACGTAATACGCGACCGACGCCACGGTGATCACGTGCGTGGCGGTGAGCACCACCATGCCGACCATGGACGGGAACGCCACCGCGCGAGACAAGACGATGAGCCGGTCTTCTTCGAACACGAAGGAGCGCGGCAGCACGTGCAAGAGCTCGAGCACCACCGGAAGGCTCACGGTGAGCACGCCGAGCACGGCCGAAAAGGCGCGAATGGACGAGCGACCGGTGAGCACGAACGCCACCGTGACCACCGCCGCGAGCGCCGGAACCGAGACGAACGGCCCGAAGATGAGCGACGACGAAGCGACCGCGGCATACGAGAAGACGGGCCCCATCCACGCCGGCACGCGCCTGCCCAAAAAGAGCACCGCCGGCGCGAGTCCCCAGAGCATCACGTTGGCGGCCACATAGGCGGGATTGCGAATCCCCATCAAAAACGCGGTCGGGAGCACCAGCACGGCCGCCGCGATGGCGAAGAGCAGCGCGCCACGGCGACCGGATCGATCGGCGCGGCGGGCCTCGAACTCGTCGACCTCTTCGGCCACGTCTTTGGGGAGCTCTTTGGGGGGAGCCGTGACCAGGCGAACCAGCAGCGCGAGCGCCTCCGGATCTTCCGGATCGAGCGCGAGCGAGCGTCCCACTTCACGCAGGGCGGCTTGTCGATCCGCTTCGGTTCCTTGAGGACCGAGCGCGCGTCCGGCGGCCTCGCGCGCGGCGAGCGAGTGCGCGCGCGCCAAGGTCTGGCGGCGCTCGAGGTCGAGGTCACCGCTGAGGTAGGCCTCGATCTCCTCGGACATCTGGCGGACCGAGGTGTACCGCTTCTCCGGGTAGGGGCTGGTCGCGCGCTGCACGATGGCGTCGAGCACCTCGGGGACCATGCGGTCCGGCCGGCGGGCCATGGCGCTGCGGTTTTCGCCCTTCAACGTGCGCGCGAGGACCTCGGGGGTCTCACCGCCGCCGAAGAGGGGCTCGGTGGTGAGCACCTCGAACAAGATGGCGCCGAGCGCGAAGACGTCGGTCTGCGCGTTCACTTCGCCGGACTGTCCGAGGATCTGCTCGGGGGCCATGTACCCGGGCGTGCCGATGATGGCGCCGGAGGCGGTCTTCGCGGCCGCGACCTCGGTGAAATCGAGCTGCGAGATCTCGAAGTTCGGGGTTTGACTGAGCGGCGGGCTGTCTTTGGCGAGCAGCTTGGCGACGCCCCAATCGAGCACGTACACCTCGCCGAAGTCTCCGAGCATCACGTTGGCGGGCTTGAGGTCGCGGTGGACCACGCCTTTCGTGTGCGCGAAGTGGACGGCCAGGCAAACCCGGGAAAACGCCGAGAGGAGCTTGCGCGGCGTGAACTCCGCCTGAGCCTTCGGGTCGCCCACGCGGAGCCGCTCGACGATGGTCTCGAGGGTCTCACCGCGCACGCGGCGCATGGTGAAGTAGAGCGCGCCTTCCTCCGCGAAGCCGAGATCGTACACGGGCACGATGGCCGGGTGCTCGAGCTGGCCCTGGATGCGCGCTTCGCGGAGAAATCGCGTGCGGAGATCGGCCCGAGAGAGCTGCGCCGGGCGCATGGCCTTCATGGCCACTTCGCGGCCGATGTGCAGGTCGGTGCACGAGCGCACCTCGCCCATGCCGCCTTCGCCGAGCAGGTCGTGCACGTGGTAGCGCGACTCTTCGGGTCGCACGCCGCGCGGCTGCTCGAGAGGATCGGGCTCTCCCTGCGAGGGCGAGAGGGTCACCGCGCGCTCGAACGCGGTCTCTTGGATGAGCGTCTGCGGGGAATACCCGGTGGCGAAGTTGGTGGATTCGCTCCGATAAGGCGCGATGACGGGCGTCGGTACGCCTTGTCCTCGGTCCTTGCTACTCGGAGCGCCCATGGTGTTTCAGTTTAGGGGATGCCGACGAGGTCCCGGCAAACAATCGCGACACACGGACGAAACACGCGCACGTTTCACGGACGATCGCTGAACGCTTGAGAGGGACTGCGACGAGCCGTTCGGCGTCGGGCGCTCAGACCACCGGGTCGACGTAGTCGACGAGCTGATTGCGGAAGGTGCGGAGGGTGGTTTTTCCCGGCTCTCGCGCCACCACGTAATCGGGCGAAAGAGGCACTTTTCCCAGGCCGCCGGGCGTGTCGCAGATGAGCTTGGGCATCGCGATGCCGGTGAGACGCCCCTGCAGCTTCTCGAGCAGCTCGACCCCTCGCGAGAGCTTCGTGCGGAGGTGCGAGGTGCCCTTCACGGGGTCCATTTGCAGCAAATAATAGGGGCGAACGCGCGCACGCACGAGACCGCGGAAGAGCGTCGCGAGGGTCTCTTCGTCGTCGTTCACGCCGCGCAGGAGCACGGTCTGGTTCATGACCGGAAAACCGGCGTCGGCGAGGCGCTCGCAGGCGGCGATCGACTCGCGCGTGAGCTCTTTCGGGTGGTTGAAGTGGGTCATCACCCAGAGCGGATGGAAGGACCGGAGCGCCTGCACGAGCTCACGCGTGATGCGCATGGGCAAGGTGACCGGCACCCGCGTGGCGAGGCGGATGGTCTCGATGCTCTCGATGCCGCGCAGGGCTTCGACGAGGCGCACGATGCGCGGCGTGGCCATGGCCAGCGGATCGCCACCGGACACGATCACGTCGCGGACCTCGGGGTGAGCCCGCAGCCACGCGAAGGCGGGCGCGAGCGACTCCAGCGAGACCGCTCCGCCACCGTCGCCCACCATGCGCGAGCGCGTGCAGAAGCGGCAGTACACCGCGCAGCGATCGGTGGCGAGGAGCAGCGCGCGGTCGGGATATCGCTGCACGAGATGCGGCGCGACCTCGTGGGCGACCTCTCCCAGCGGATCTTCCAGATCGCCTTTTTCCATGCGGGATTCGTCGCGTTTGGGCACGCACTGCAGGCGCACCGGACAGGACGGATCGTGCTTGTCGACGAGCGACAAGTAATACGGCGTGATGGCGAGCGGCAGGCCTTCGCGCTCGGCGCGGCGTGCCCCCTCGAGCTCGCTCTCGGTGAGCGGGAGGGCCTCGGCGAGCTCGTCCACGCGCGTGACCGCGTTGCGCACCTGCCACTGCCAATCGCGCTTCTTCGAGGCGGCTTTCTTGGTCGCCTTCGGCACGGACACGGGCGGCTCGACCTTCGGAGGGACCAGCTGCGCGTCACGCGCGGGCTCGGACTCGGAAGACTTGGAGAGCTTCGCGGGCACCCGAGCGGACTCGGGGGCGCGCCGCACGAGGCCGCTGACAGGCACCACGTTGGACATGCGCGGCCGACCATAGCACCGGCGCGCGGGTTTCGAAGCCCACGCGCGCGACGCGGATCGCGATATTCAGGGAAAAATCGCCGACTCGCGCGTGGTCAGCGCAACATGGCCGCGCACTCGCCCTTGGGACCGCGCTTGCCTTCTTTGATGCACGCCGTGTAGCACCGGCGAGCCTCGCCGCCTTTGCCGGACTCTTGGTAGGCCGCGCCCAGCAAAAGCCACGCTTCGCCGTCGGTCGGATCGAGGGCCACCGAGCGCTCGCCGGCCGCGATGGCGTCTTTGGCTTTGCCGCGGTCGAGGGCGCGCTGGCAGTCTTTCTTCTCTTCGAGCGCGGTCTTGGTGGGCGTCGCCGGGTCGGCGGGCTTCGCGCTCTCCGCGGGTTTTGCGGCCTCGGGTGCGGCTTCGGGAGCCTTCGGGGCCTCGGCGGGCTTCGCGCTCTCGGCAGGCTTCGCTTCGGCGACCGGAGCCTCGGCGGGCTTGGCCGGCTCGGCGGGCTTGGCTTCGGCCGGCTTGACGGCTTCGGCGAGCGGGTTGGTCGCGGCGAGCGAGTTGACCGCGAACGCGGGCTTCTCGGGCTTGGCTTCGGCGGCGGCCACGGGCTTCGAGTCGACCTTGGCTTCGGCCGTTTCGCCCTTTTTTCCGCCCTCGAAGGCCTTCGCACCGAAGGCGGCCAGCGTGACCACCGCGCAAGCTCCGACGAAACCGAACACCATGCGCCGAGCTTTGGCGACACGTGCGCGAACCTCGGGGCTCTCGCGCAGGATGCGCTCTTGGCGAAGCTCGTCCGGCTCTTCGTCGACCTCGGCCTCGGCGAAGGCGTCCGGTGAGGAGGGACGGGAGAAGAAGGGTTCTTCGTCGGCCGCATCACCGCCGCCGGAGACGGGCGGGAAGCTGATGGTCTCGGGGACGATGACGGCTTCGAGCGAGTCGGGTGCCGCGGGTTTTTCCGCAGCCGCACGGACGGCCGGCTGCGAGGGGGTCGCTTTTTTCACGCGGGCTTTCGACTTCGACATCGGTGCTTCCTTCTCACGCGTCGAGCTTGCTCGGACGGCGGCATTCGAGCTCGAGACCTTGCCCCCGAGACCCATGTGGGACCGAGAGGGGGAAACGGGTCACGGAGCTTTCACCATTTCTTGGCCGCTCGAAGCCGAATCCGTTCGGACATCGTCGAATCCGGTTTGGCACGGAGCGGCACATTCTTCAGGCGGCCAGAGAGCGATCTTTCTCGAGGTTGTTCATTTCTTGACGGGACGGAATGCCGGGTTCGGCTTCGCAAGCAAGAAGCGATCTCGGAGCTTTGCCGAAGCGAAGAGCCATAAAAGGGTCAGGCAAAAGAGAACGGCTCTCGGGTACCATCGTTCAGGTGGACGCCAAATTCTGGGAAGAACGCTGGGCTCAGAGGCAGATTGGCTTTCACGAAGGGGCGCCCAATTCGCTCCTCGTCAAGCACGTCGCGCTCCTCGAAGGATGTAGGCGCGTGTACGTCCCGCTTTGCGGAAAAGCGGTCGACGTTTCGTTCTTGAGATCCCGCGGGCACGACGTGTCCGGGAGCGAGCTGGTCGGGACGGCCATCGCGGAGCTGTTCGCCGAGAACGGCTTGGTGGATGCCATCGACGAGACAGGTCCCTTCCGAAGGCATCGGGCCGAGCGGTTGTTGGTGCTCGAAGGCGACGCGTTCGCGGTGGAGCCTGCACACCTCGAGGGTCCGGTCGACGCCGTGTACGACCGCGCGGCGCTGGTCGCGCTCGACCCGAAGACTCGCGAACGTTACGCGGCGTCGCTCGTGCGCGTGCTCGCACCGGGCGCGGTGGTGCTGCTCGTGACCTTCGACTACGACCAGAGCAAGCTCGATGGTCCTCCGTGGGCGGTCACCGACGACGCCGTCAAGACGCTCTACGGGAGCGCGTTCGACGTCGAGCTCGTGGAAGAGCGAGAAGCTTCCGCAGGGCCTAAATTCGCAGCTGCCGGAGTGACGAGCCTGCGCGAGCGCCTCTACGCGCTCCGGTCGCTCACGCCTCGTGGCTGAGGGCGCGAGCCTCTCCGAGCGGCTCGGTCGACTGCACGACGATCTCCGGACGATGTGCGAACGAGGTGACCGCGAGCAGCACCAAGAAGACCCACACCGAGTCGGCCAGCACGAGGTGCACGAGCTGAATCGGGATGGGCGCGAGCAAGCCCACGTTCAAGAGGCCCACGAGCAGCTGCGCCACGAAGAGGCCGGTCAGCACGCGTGAGCAGAAGGCGACCGCGCGGTCTCCGGGACGGAGCGAGCGCGCGAGCGTGGACGTGCCCACCACGAGCACGCCCAACGTGCACGCAAGGATGGGATGCAGCACGCGGAGGCGCAGAAAAATGTGCGCGCTCGCCGACAGATCCTGGGCGATTCCCTCGCCGAGCGACTTGGCGGGGAAGAGCGTATCCCCGAGGGCCGCGACAGCGCCCGACGTGCCGACGAAGAGCGCGCCCGCCATGGAAAGGCCGAGCGGGATCCTCAAGAAGCCCTGGCCACGCAGCTTGGCAGGCGCGCCTCCCGAGGCGAAGTACGCGGTGAGCACCAGGCTCGCGAGCAGGAAGAACGTGTTCGTGAGGTGCAGGCTCATGCTGAGCGCACGCTTCTGCGAGGGGTTGTGCGCCACGTGCTCGAACAGCACCAAGGCCGCACCGACCAGCGCCTCGGCCAGCATGAATCCCAGGGAAAATACCGATTGACGTCGCACCCGATGACCACGCGGAAAGGCGCGGAACGCCCACACCACGAGCACCACCGTGCCGACGAGGGCAAGTCCACTCGTTAGCCTGTGGGAGAGCTCGATCACCGTGGCGATGGTCTTCGGACGAGGAATCACATCGCCGTTGCAGGTAGGCCAGTGCGCGCCACAGCCGGCCCCCGAGCCGCTCGCCCGGACGTAGGCGCCCCAGACGATGACGAGGAAATTGTAGGCGATGAACGCCCACGCGTATTTGGCGAAGGATCCGAGTCCGGAGGGTGCAGCGGGGGCGGACGAAGGCGTGCTCATCGACTCGCGCTCGCACTTAGGCCCAGGACGGCCCGTGCGCAAGCCACGGACTTCCGCGAGGCGACCGTGCTTCTCGCATGGCCCCCCCTCTGCTAAGTCACGAAAGACGTGGGACAGCTGGCCGACATCGACTTCCGCCGAACGCTGGGGCGCTACGCGCTCTTCGGCGAGATCGCCAAAGGCGGAATGGCGACGGTCCACTTCGGTCGCGTGCTCGGAGATACGGGCGGGATTTCGCGCGTGGTCGCCATCAAGTGCCTCCTGCCCGAGCTGGCGCAGGACCCGGCGTTCGTCCGCATGTTCTTGGCCGAAGGACGGCTCGCCTCGCGCGTTCGCCACCCGAACGTGGTGGCCACGTTGGAAGCCTCGACCGACGACAACGAGCTCTTCCACGTCATGGAGTACATCCCGGGCGAGTCGCTCTCGCGCTTGGTGCGAAAGTGCCGGGAAACGGGCGAGCAAGTCCCGCCGCGCATCGCGGTGGCCATCGCCTGCGGCCTCCTCGAAGGTTTGCATGCTGCACACGATGCCAAGAGCGAGCGCGGAACCCCGCTCGGGCTCGTGCACCGCGACGTGTCGCCGCAGAACGTCTTGGTCGGCACCGACGGCATCGCCCGCGTGCTCGACTTCGGCGTGGCCACCGCCACCAACATGGTGGACGAGGCCCCCGACCACATCAAAGGCAAGGTCTCGTACATGGCGCCGGAGCAGCTGGCGCACGAGACGGTCGACCGCCGCACCGACGTGTACGCGGCCACCGTGGTGCTGTGGGAGACCCTCACCGGGCAGCGTCTCTTCAACGCGAAGGACATCTCCACCCTCATCGTGAACATCATGGCCGAGCCGGTGCGCCTGCCCAGTGAGCTCGCCAAGGACATCCCTCCCGAGCTCGACATGGTCATCATGAAGGGCCTCGAGCGCGAGATGCGTGATCGCTGGGCGAGTGCCCGCGACATGGCCGTTCTCTTGGAAAAAGCGCTGCCTCCTGCTCAACCGCGCGAAGTCGCCGAGTGGGTGGAGCGGGTCGGCGGAGAGCGGCTCACGTACCGCGCCGACGTGGTGGCGGACATCGAGACGCAGTCGCTCGCGAAAATTCCCGTACCGGCCGCGGCGCGCGCCCCGAAGCCCACCTTGCCCAATGCCACGGCCGAGCTCGCCGCGCTCAACGAGAGCGCGCTGCCCTCCGCGGTCGAGAAGGCGCTCGCCAGCGACCCGAAGATCAAGGCGCTCTTCGCGCGGCGCTCGCAGCCGGTCATCTTCCACGAGAAGCCGGAGGAGCCTGCCCCGCCCGAGGCAAGCCCGGTCCCTTCCCCGGTCGCCGCTGCTCCGGCCGCTCCGGCGCCTCCGTCGATAGCTCCTGTTCCGAATGCCCCCGCCGCGACGGCACCGAATGCGCGACCTCAATCGGCCGGAACCCAGGGCGGTCTGGTCGCCCCTTCACCACCCGCGGCCGGCGCAGGTGGCAGCGGCGGTCGCACGGCCATGATCGGCCTCGGAGTGCTCGCGCTCATCGCGGGAGCGGCCTTCTTGGGCCTCAAGCTCGGCAACGTCGACCCCGGACCCAAGCCCGGTACGGGAAAGCAGCCCGTTCCCTCGGCGACCGATCCGGAAGAGGCCATCGTCATCGGCAAGCCCTCGCAGGTGCCCTCGGCCAAGGCCGACGCCGGCGATTGCGCCAATCCGTTCACCGTGGACGCCTTCGGCAACAAAAAGCCGAAGCCCCAGTGTTTCGGCACGAAACCCTAGTTTTTCAAGCCTCTTTCAATCCAGGTCAATCGCGCTTCAGAGGATCTTGCGCGGATGAACGACGGCATTGGCCCCGATGACGCCGATGACCAGGCCGCCGGCGACGAGCAACACCTCGAAGCCTCGCGCGGCTCCGTCGACGAAGCGTCCACCGACCAAATCGGCGAAGCTCAAGAAACCGAAGGTGCCGGGGACGAGCAGCATCATGCCGGGCACCTGGTAGAGCTGCGCAGGACGATCGGTCTTTCGTGCCATGGCGTTGGCGAAGATGCACACGCACGCCGACGCGACGAACGCAGCCACGTGAAGCGGCATGGTCTTCAGCGCCACCGCGGACGCCGTGTAACCGACCACACCGGAAACCAGCGCCGACCACAGATGGCGCGGCGGGACCGCGAAAATGACCGCGAACGAGAGCGACGCGACCACGAGCGCCGCGAGTTGGTACGGAAGGCCGAGAGGCACGCGCTCGGCGCTCGAGAAGTCGACGTGCACCGCCCCCTTTCCGAACGCGACCACCACCGCGATGCCGAGCGCGAGCGAGAGCAGCGTGACCAAGGCCTCCATGAGGCGCGCACCTCCCGAGACCAGGTTCTTCTGCGCGATCTCGGCCAAGCCCGTGGTGAGGGTCATGCCGGGTACGCGTGACACAATGGCCGCGAGCACGATGGCCTCGCGCGAAACACCTGGAAAAACGCGGGAAGCGGCGTGCGCGAGCAGCGTGGCGACGAACGCGTAGAGGAAGTCTTGGAGGTAACGTGCGGCGCCGTTCCGCGCGACGAGGCGCCCCATCCCGTAGAGCAAGAGACCGATCACGGTGGACACGGCCACGTCGACCAGGCCTCCCCGGAAGAACACCGATGCGGCCGCGCCCGCGCCTCCCACGGCCAGCCAGCGCTGCGCGCGTGGGTACGGGTTCGGCACGTGGCGCACACGCTCGAGCGCGACGTGCGCCTCTTCGAGGGCGAGCTTTCCCTGGGCGACCCGATTGAAGATGGCGTCCACCTCGGTCAGCTTGGCGAGGTCGAGCTGCCACTCGCGCACGCGGGTCATGCGATGCACGGGGGTCGCGTCCGAGCCGTCTTCGCGCTTCGGCGGGAGCACGTTGAGGAAGATGGCCGTGGGGAGCGCGAAGCCGTCGGCCTGGTAGCCCTCGAGCGCCCCGATGGCCCGCACTGCGCCTTCCACGCGATAGGACGGGCAGCCGCACTCGAGCAGCACGGTGGCCACGTGCACCATGTATTCTGCAACCTCTTCGGGCGATCTCCGACCTCGTTCGGATCGGGAGACGGGCACCGGGGTTTCCACGCGGCGTTCCTTAGCAGCGCGCGCTCACCCGGTAAAACGCGCCGAAGCACGACCCCACGTCCGCGCCCGTGGGACGAGAGCTCAGGTGCCGCGCGCGCCGGGCAGCGGGCACGACTCGCGGCCGGTCTTTTCGTCGTACTGCTGGTGATAGTCCTCGGCCTTCCAGAAGACCTTCATGGGGACCAGGTCCGTGGTGATGGGCTTCTTGCGGAGCTTCTGCTCTTCCACCACGGAGGCCTTGGCGGCCGCTTCTTGCGCGGGCGAAAAGGTGAAAATGGCGCTCCGGTACTGGTCGCCGATGTCCGGGCCCTGGCGGTTTTTGGTGGTCGGATCGTGCGACTTCCAAAACGTCTCGAGGAGCTGCGCATAGGTGACCACCTTGGGGTCGAACTCGACCAGCACGGTCTCGGCGTGACCCGTGCCGTGGTCGCACACGGTCTCGTAGGTGGGGTTCTCGGTGTGGCCGCCCGAATAGCCGACGGCGGTCGCCGTCACGCCTTTCACGTGGCGGAAGGTGTTCTCCGAGCCCCAAAAGCAGCCCTCGGCGAAGGCCGCGAGCTCGTGACCGGGAGCGGCCGCGAGTGGCGTGCCCTTGCCGGCGTGACCGGGGTCGGTGCCGACACCGGTGGCCTTCACGCCCGACGACGTGGCCGAGGTGGCCGAGAGCGTGTCCGACGAGGCGGTGGCCGGTGACGACTGGCTCGAGGTGCTGCGGCAAGCGACGAGCCCGGCCGAGACGAACAGGATCACGGGGAGAATGCGCTTCATGTGAACCTCTACGCGCGAAGGCCCGAAAGGTATCGCGGTCGACTCGACGCTCGCGATAGCGAGACGGTCTCGAGGCCGCATCGGGTCGGGACCACCTCCGAGTCGGCAGCCGGGTAGCCGGGTAGGGACTCGAACACCGAACCGCTTGAAGGTGGGGCTCTAGAACGCCTATCCGCTTGATTCGGTCGGCTTTCCGCCGATTTGCGTCGCCGTGCATCGTTGCTCCTCCTCGCCCAGCACACGGCTCGCAACTTGGCGAACAACCTAGAGCGGTCACGATTCTCAAACACGTGACGTGGCCGTTTTGGGTTCGGGACGTTCGGGACCCAAAACCAAGAGGTGGGGCGGAGGACAGAGTCCTCCGATGACAAGTCGGGCCAAATCAGCGGGCTTGATCGAAGATCATGACCGCTGATTTGGTTAGCTGGGGGCGGAGTCCTCCGGTGACAAGGCAGCTCAGTCGTCGGCGCACAGATCGAGCGCGTGGGCCATTGCCCCGGTGTCGGCGCCGAGCGCGGCCTTCAGCGCAACGCGGAGCGGATACGGTGCATCACCCTTCACGGCATCGAAGCGACGACGCTCGTCCGCCTCGAGGGAAGCGCCCAGCGCAATCGCCGCGGCGGCGCGGGCGGACAGAGGAGCGACTCCGGATTCGAGGACCCTCCAAAGCTCGTCGAGCTGCACGTGCGAGCGACTCGCGGCAGGCGCACGGAGGTGCTCGACCCGCGCGAAGGTGCTCTCGTCCCCCGGCAGGAGAAAGGTAGGGATGTCCTCGCCAGCAGCGTCGGTGTCCACGACCCGTTCACTCGCTTCGGAGCTCTTGCCATCGCCGAACGAATCGCCGTGACGACGCGCCGAAAAAGACAGGAGTCCGGCGAGCAGCGCGATCGACGCCGCATAACCGAGCAGAATCCACCAAATGGGCTCGGACGAGGCGATCCCCATGAGCCCGAAGCCTGCAAAGACCGCAAAGGCGCCCGCAACGGCCCGGAGCATGTGAATGACGGCGTTCGCGAGCGAGGGAGCTTGGCGATCACGCCGAAGCAGGAGCAGGCCCAAATCGTAAGCGATCCTCGAGCTCCTCCACGGAACCGCGGGGACATCCATGCCTAGCGCGGCACGACCTCGTCCACCGAAGAGCGCGGGGACGACCATCACGAGCATGACCACCTGTCCGAGCCACAGACAGCCGAACGCCGCGAGGCGCACGAGCCCGGGCGCACGGGCAAGGCGCGGTCGTATCGTAAAGCTCCGGTAGGGTGGGTCGCCGACGGCAATCGCCGGCTGCTCGACTTCGCTCCACGCGGCCCGAGAGCGCCGCTCGGTCGTCAGCGTCGCGTAAGTCGCCCATGCGAGAGACAATACGAAGGCAACGAGGAAGAGGTTCATCGGCACTCACGCTAACCTTCGCTCCAGTAGCCGACGACCCCGTTCCCTCGTCTTCGCGGGGTCGCACACGACAGCGTCGCTCGGGGCTCGGCACTCGCGCGACCGCTGCGTTCCACGAGCACAATCAGCGGGTACGCGCTTCGATCCGAGCCGATGTTTCGAGCGTCCGTAGGCCCGGCTGGCGCCTCGACCGCGCATTGCGGCACCCGAGCGTGGCGCCGCAAGATGGTGGCGAAAGAGAGCGGAGGTGACGAGAGGTGCGACGACATGGGTTCCGACGTCCTGCCGGTAGACCAGAGACGACGAGCGCCTCCCCGGGGTCGAACCGGGTCTTTCGGATTGGATGTAGTCGTCGCGGCATTCACCACCGCAGCGCCCCGTACGGGAGTCGAACCCGTCTCACGCTGTTGCGACACCGGTCGCATCACGAGGCAAAAAGAAACATGGCGCCCTCGGCGGGAGTCGAACCCGTCGTTTTCCGGGTGAAGGCCGGAGGTCCTGTCCGTTGGACGACGAGGGCGGGAGAGCACGATTTAGAAGGTTTGATTCTCTCAACTAGTCGGTTTGATTTTGCACGAATGCACCTCGACGAGCCTCGGCGGTTCGTCCCTCGACGACGCGCTACGGCGCAGCGGGGACGAGACGGGCCGAGGCACGTCGGGTCGGAATGGCGATGGGGATGGGATGGGATAGAGAGGCGGGAGGCGAGACCCGGGAGGCCGGCAGGTGAGACGTGCCGCGCGAGGGAGCGCGCGACGGTCGTGACTCGGCCAAGAAGCGCGACCCCCGATCGGCGCCCCCTCGGCGGACGAGCTCGGCAGGCGATCGACGACCCGTGCGAGCCGCGATCACCGGGGGGATGAGGCTCGAGGCGTGCCTGCGAACGCGAACGCGAACGCGAACGTGACGAAGGCCGCCTCGGGGAAACCGGGCGGCCTTCGCGGGACGCTGAATTTTCAGCGTTCGACGGGAGACACTACCCTAGTTCGGATCTCGCCCGAGCCGAGCCGCCCGAGCCCGATCCTCGAGCCGATCGTCGCGGTCTTCATGGCCCGCGCAGGCGTGTTCGCCCTCGCCCGCCACGGCCAGAGGAGCCTCGCCTTCGGCGCGCGAATCTCGAGCCCCGAAAAGACCGTGGGCACGAGCCTTCGTCTCCACGGTCGCGAGTATGGTCGCGAGTGCGGACGCGTGAACGCCGACGACGGTCTGGTTCTGGAAGGACGAGGGGAACGAGGGGGACATGGCGCTTCTCGAAGGAGACACGGCCCGTAGGCGTGGCCCGAAGGTTTCACGGTTATGCGCGATGAAACCCACCCAGTCAAGGAAGCTTGGTTAAAACAAATGCGATTTATGAAATTTTCTCTTCGAGATTCTCAGGCGTAGGTCATCACCAGATTCATGGTGCACTCTTCGCTACCGGGGTTCACGTAGGCGTGCGGGACATCGGCGACGAAGACGATGGCGTCTCCTTTGGCCAGCTCGTAACGCTCTTTGCCGACCTCAAGGACCAGGCGGCCCGACGTGACCACCAAGTTCTCGCGCGTGCCGGGAGCGTGCGAATCCGCGTCTTCCCGGCCGTGACCGGCGAGCCAGAGCTCGTAGAACTCGACCTTGCCCTTGTCTCCGAAGGGGAAGAGCGCGCGCGACGAGAAGCGTCCGTCGGCGCTCACGAGGCGCTTGGCTTGCGCGAGTCGGATCACCTGCGTGAGGCCGGACGACGGACGAGAGAGCAGCACCGAGAACGGCACGTCGAACGCGCGTGCGATCTTCCACAACGTGCCGAGGCTCGGCACGGTGCGACCGAGCTCGATTTGGCCGAGCGTCTGCCGGCCCACGCCGCTGATGCCGGCGAGCACGTCGAGGGTGTAGCCACGTTGGGTGCGGAGCTCGCGGACGTTCTCCCCGACCAGAGCGTCGAGCTCGGGCGTCCCCTCCTCGAGCGAGGGCTCGCTCGCCGCAGACGATGGAACGGCCTTTTTTTCCGCTTCGGGGACGACCACCTGGCGCCCCTCGGCGATCCAACCGGAGGTGCCGCCGTCGAGGCTCCACACCTCTCGACCGCCGCGGGCATCGACGAGCTCCGCGGCGGCCATGCTGCGTCCACCTTTGGCGCAGACGAAGAGCACCTTGTTCCCCAGCGCAGCGCCTTCCGGGTTCGCGCGGAGCTCTCCCAGGGGCACGAGGCGCGCTTCGGGAAGGTGTCCGGTGGCCCACTCGGAGGGCTCACGCACGTCGACCAGGTCGACTCCTCCCGCGGCGATCAGGGCTTCGGCTTCACGTACTCCGACGGTTCGAACCATGGTGCAGGAAATAGCAGACCGCGATCTTCGAAACCAAAAAGGACGCCCGTATCGACGAGCGTCCTTCTCGAGATCGCGGTCCGGTACGCTCAGCCGAGGCGAACGTGTCCGGCTTGGATGCGGCGGAGAGCCGAGACGAGCGCGTCCAGGTCCTCCCGGGTGTTGTACGGAGCGAGTGAGGCGCGCACGCTGGCCTCGACCCCGAAGCGGCGCAGGATGGGCTGCGCGCAGTGGTGACCCGAGCGCACGGCGATGCCCTCGCGGTCGAGCATGCCGCCCACCTCTTCGGTCTTCTGACCGTCGAGCACGAAGGACAAAACCCCCGCTTTTTCTCGGGCAGTTCCAATCATGTGGAGCCCGGGCACCGTGCGCAGGCGCTCGGTCCCGTAGACGAGTAGCTCGTGCTCGTAGTGCTCCACTCGCTCGATGCCGACGCGCGTGAGCCAATCGAGCGCGGCGCCGAGCCCGACGGCGTCGGCGATGTTTCCCGTGCCCGCCTCGAAGCGCGCGGGCGACGGATGGAACTGGGTTCGATCGAAGGTGACGTCGCGGATCATGTTGCCGCCGCCCTGCCAGGGAGGCGTCTCGTCCATGATGTCGCTCTTGGCCACGACCGCTCCGATGCCGGTGGGCGCGAAGACCTTGTGACCGGAGAAGACGTAAAAGTCCGCTCCGAGGTCTTGCACGTCGACCCGCTTGTGCGAGACGGCCTGGGCGCCGTCCACGAGGGCGAGCGCTCCGTGCCGATGGGCCATCTCGACCATCTCTTTGGCGGGCGTGATGGTTCCGAGCGCGTTGGAGACCTGGGTCACCGCGACCAGACGGGTCTTCGGCCCGAGCAGCTTCTCGTACTCCTCGAGGATGATCTGGCCGTCGTCGTCGACCGGAGCGACCCTCAATTTGGCGCGTTTTTCCGCGCAAAGCAGCTGCCAAGGCACGATGTTGGCGTGGTGCTCGAGCCACGAGATCACGATCTCGTCGCCCTCTCGAACGTTGCGTCGTCCCCAGCTCTGCGCCACGAGATTGATGCCCTCGGTGGCGCCTCGCACGAAGATGACGTCCTTCACCGAAGGCGCGTTGACGAAGCGACGCACGCTCTCGCGGGCGGACTCGTAGGCGTCGGTGGCGCGAGCGGCCAGCGTGTGGGCCGCACGATGGATGTTGGAGTTTTCGTGCGCGTAGAAGTGCGAGAGCCGGTCGATGACCGTCTGCGGCTTCTGGGTGGTGGCGGCGTTGTCGAGCCACACGAGCGGCCGGCCGTTCACCTGCTCGCGCAGAATGGGAAACTCGCGCTTCAACGCGAGAGGGTCGAACGAGGAGCCGGAGAGCGAGCCTATCGAGCGCTCTTCCGTGGGCGTGATCTCGTACGCCGTGAACGCCGAGGGCGCCGCCTGCGAGGCGTGGGGCGTCGGCGCCCCGTGCGGGGCAGGAGGGGTCTCCGTGAGCTTGGGCGGGCTCGGACGCGCGGGCTCGTGGGTGGGCACGTGCGCAGGTACGCTCGGCGGCGAGACCGAAGGTTCGAGCGGTGCATCGAAGAGCGGAAACCGCAGTCCGTCCCGCCCGAGGAGCTCGGCCAGGGGATCGTGTGCTCCGCCCGAACCGTCGGCACCGAGCGCCGAAAAGTCCAAAGGAGCGTCGAAGGGCGAGCCCGGGATGCTGGGTTGGAACGACGGCGCCTGCGGTGCGGGAGGCACCTGCGGTGCGGGAGGCGCTTGCGGTGCGGGAGGCGCCGAGACGGCTCCCGGAGAGAGCGCGACCCGAGAGGCGTCGATCGTGTGCGCGGATGGCGCGGCCGGTGCAGCCGGGACCGCGGGCGTCGGAGGTGCAATCTGCACGGAATCGAACGACCCCGGTGGCGGCTCTACCCCCTGGGGCGCGGAGAGTCCCTCGGCGCTCCCCGGCTCGGCGTCGTCGAACGAAAACCCGTCGACCGGTGCGGGAGGCATGGCGAAGAGCTCGTTGGCGAGCCTGGCCACGTAGCTCGTGAGGGCGAGCGGATCGCCGTCCGGGACGGTGGGCGCGGTCGGTGCGCGCAAGGCCGCGCTGGACACGCCGGGCGTGGTGGACGCGATGGACGGCGGCGACGAGCGGTCCCCTTGGTGCTGCCCGAAGGGACCGGCCGACGTCAGGATGCGGAGCTCCTCGGGGGGCAAGTGCGGAGCGCCACTCGCCGACCCGGGGAAAGGAGGCTCACGGGTACTCATGGTAGTGGTCGATCACCACGCCTTCGAGCACGCCGAGCGCGTCGTGCGTGAGCACCGCGACGCTGCAATACAGCGACAAGAGGTACGAGGCCGCGCCGCGCTGATTGATGCCCATGAGACGAACCGAGAGGCTCGGGCTCACTTCACCCGGCAATCCCGGCTGGAAGAGCCCCACGACTCCGCGCTTCCGTTCGCCGGTGCGCATGAGCAGGATGTCGGTCTTCTTGTCCTTGATGGGCAATTTGTCGCTCGGGACGAGCGGCAATCCGCGCCAAGTCAAGAAGGGCGACCCGAAGAGATTGACCGTGGGCGGCGGCACACCGCGGCGGGTGCATTCCCGGCCGAATGCTGCAATCGCCTTGGGATGCGCCAGGAAGAACGCAGGCTCTTTCCACACTGTGGAGATGAGCTCGTCGAGGTCGTCCGGGGTGGGAGGACCCTTGCGCGGCTTCACGCGCATGTCGGGGTCGACGTTGTTCAAGAGGCCGTAGGTGCGGTTGTTGAGCACCTCGCTCTCTTGGCGCTCCTTGAGCTTGTCCACGGCGAGCGTGAGCTGCTCTTTGACCTGATCCATGGGGCTGCGGAACAGGTCGGAGATGCGCGTCTCGACCTCGATCGTGGTGGTGACCGAGGTGAGCACGTACTCGCGCGGATTGGGCTCGTAGTCGCTGAAGCCGACCGGGAGCTCTTCGCCCTGCTCGGGGCTGCACTTGAGGGCGAACTTGTCGTCGAGGGCTTGATTCACCCGGTAGACGCCCGCTTCCACGGGGGTCCAGGGGATCATTTGCACGAGCCATCGAGGGGTGGCGCCGCGCCACTGCGGCGGCGTCTTGGTCGTGTTGGAGAGCTGCCTTGCGGCGCGCTCTCCGAGTGTGCGGGGAGGGTTCGACATGGCACGACGAGCGTACCGACGCTTCGATCGAGCGTGCAACAGATAACGGATGCATGGTCGCTTTAGCGGAAACGGCGCGCATTTCGTGCGGTGACGGGGTGCGGCGCCGGACGACAACGATGTGGCGCGTGCGGCCACGGTGGCCTTGGACGAGCGCGCGCATCTTCTTCTTCGACGGACGCGCTCAATCCCGAGCGACTCCCGAAAAGGACACACGACCATGTTCGCTTTCCGCACTCCTTTGCCCGCCGTCTTCGTCTCGTTCCTGCTCGCGGCTTGCACCGCGGACACGGAGGTCGACCCGCCTCACGAGACGGCGGCCACGACCGCCGGCACGAGCGACGTCTCGCCACGCGTGGACGTGGTGAGGAAGCGCATCGAAGCCACCAATGCCAAAGATTGGAAGACTTGGGAGAGCTTGCATACCTCCGGCGCCGTGCGAACGGCTCCCGGGCTCCCCGCGCCCATTCGCGGAGCGTCCTCGATGCGCGCGGCGATCGAAGAGCTCACGGTCACTTTTCCCGACTACCGATTGGAGCTCGTCGACGCCTTCGGGAGCGGCGACAAGCTGGTCGCCAAGATCCACACTCGCGCCACCATGAAGGGCCCGCTCGACCTCGGCGGCCAGGTGGTGCCCGCCACCGGCAGGGCCTTCGAACAAGACTGGATTGCCGTCTTGCGATTCGAGGGCGACAAGATTGCCTCCATCGACGAGTTCTACGACAACTACGACGTCATGCTTCAGCTCGGTCTCGCCGGCTCGCCTTGAGCGCCGAGCCCGATGGAGCCCTTACCGCCCGATTTTCGGTCCGGGCCCGAAAGGTCCGTGTCGCTCCGCGGCCGAATCGTGACCATCGATTGAGAGGGAAAGCGCCAGACGGACGTTTCGAGGGCACTTCTCCCGAGAAAAAGCGTGCTAGTCGGCGGACATGATCGGGAAATCCCTGCGAGCCCGCTACGAGCTCGTCGATCTCTCCGCCCCTCGCGCCAAAGCCCTCTTGAGCGAAGCGATGCGCACGCTCGCCAAAGACGTGGTTCTGGTCCGCGCGCGGGGAGAGCACATGGTGGCGTGCGTGGTGCTCTCGGCGGACCGAGTCACGCTGCGCGCCTGCCTCGCGCTCGGGCTCGAAATCAAAGAGGGAAAGAGCGGCGTCTTCGGGCTGGCCGGAGAAGACTTCGCCACCATCTTCCCCGAGCTTTCCCCGAGCCGCCTCGAGTGGCTCGCCGCACCGGCGGGACCGCGCGAGACCAAGGTCTTTCTCCTGGCCGGAGGTCTCGCGCTGCTCTCGCTCACGATCGAAGAGGGGAAGGTCGCGGTCGACGTGCACGAGGCGCCTCCGACCGTTCGCTGAGCCCTCGCGCTCCGCTCCGGAAGCGACCGGGAGACTCGCCGTGGTCTCGGGTGAACGCCACCGAGAAGGCCGCAGCGGAACCGTACCCGAGCGACGCGGCGATCTCTTCGAGACCGAGTTTTCCCTCGCGGAGCCAGGTCCTGGCACGGAACATCCGCCATCTCCGCACGTACGCCATCACGCCCTCGCCCATGAGCTCGTGAAAGCGTAGTGCGAACGCCGAGCGGGACTTGCCGGCCTCCCGTGCCAGGGATTCGAGTGACCAGGGATCGCCCGGACGCGCATGGAACGCGGCCAGAGCCTTGCCAATCGACGGATCTTGCAAGCCACGGAAGTACCCGCCGCGCGGGCACTCGGTCGAGGCCTCGACGTGGGCGCGCACGGCCTCGACGAAGACGATGCTCGAGAGGTGCGCGACGATGGCGCTCTTACCGGGTCGCTCCTCGCCGAGCTCGTCGACCAAGTGGCGGAGAACCCCCTCCCAACGCGGATTCGTGCGCCCGCTCTCGTCGGGGACGTGCACCACGTCGGGCAGCGAACCGAGCATCGGATGGTCCGGAGCGACGAGATCGAAGAGTCCACACGCGAGCGCGGATGACTCTCCTCGCGGCGCGCCTTTCGCCGAACGCAGCGAGTGCTCCGCGCCTCGAGGAAGCAAGACCAGATCTCCTCGCGAGAGCTCCCACGTACGGCGGCCCAGCTCGAGTGTCGCGCGGCCGCGCTCGACGAGGTGCAGTCCTCGGCCGCTCGCGGAGTAGCGAACCTGCCAAGGGCTCGAGACGTCGATTCGACGATACGTGACGCCTCGTAGACCGAGCTCGTCGACCGCTGCACTCAACGGGTCCATGACGTCTTCTCCTCCGAGACGATACGAACTCTAAAGAAAGACGGACTTCTTCGCAAAGATCGTCTCGCTCGCGAATCCTAGGTTGGACCTCGAACCGTCATTGGAGGTCATCATGTCATCGAAGAAGACGTCGGTTTTGGTCACGGGTGCGGCCGGGGCGCAAGGGAGTGCGACCGCGAAGGCCTTCGTGAGGGATGGCTACGAGGTGATTGGTCTCGTCCGCGACGAGGCCGAGGAGGCTCGGGTCCACGCGCTCGGAGCGCGAACGGTCCGCGGCGACCTCGACGACGCCGCGTCGTTGGAGCGTGCCCTGTCCGACGTGGACGTTCTCGCGCTGACGTTGCCGCTCGAATACGACGTGGCGCGTGCCACGGCTCAAGGAACGAATGCCGTCTCGGCCGCCGTGAAGAGTGGCGTCCGCTTTTCGGTGTTCAATACGAGCGCTCGATTCCCGGCGGAAATCACGACCGTTCCGGCGTTCGAAATCAAACGCGCCGTGACCCGCGCATTAGCGGAGTCGGGCCTTCCGCACACGTTGATTCGACCGACGTTCTACTTGGAGAATCTGCTCGGTCCGTGGACGCTGCCTGGAATCGTCACGCAGGGCACCCTCGCCTACCCGTTGCCACGAACCCTCGGCGCCCATTGGATAGGACACGACGACGTCGCCCTCGCGATGGTTCGCGCGGTCGAGAGAGAAGAGGTCCACGGCGCGGTCTTGGATCTCGCCGTGGCGGAACGAACGACGGGGGACGAGCTCGCGAGCGCCATCGGGGCAGCCGCGGGGCACGAGGTGAGCTACCTCCCCATCCCCGCATCCGCGTTCGAACAATCGCTGGTCCCGGTAGTCGGTGCGCAGGCGGCCTCGGGCATCGCGGCTCTCTATCGATACACCGAAGCCCACGCGCACACCGACCTCTTCGCCTACGACGCGAGCGCCTGGAAGAAGCTCGGGCTCACGCCCACCCCTTTGGCGTCTTGGCTGGCGGGCCGCCCTTTCGGAGCGGCTCGATGACGCTCCCCACGTTGATCTACGGTTACGATCCGCTTTGCGGCTGGTGCTACGTCTTCGGCCCGTCGATTGCCGCGCTTCGGCGCGAGCTCGGCAGCGAGGTGCGGCTCACGATCGCCCAGGGCGGCTTGGTCACGGGCGACCGCGTGAAACCGATGCGCGCGATGCGCGAGTACCTGCAGCGCGCGATTCCGGAGGCCGAACGACGCAGCGGGCTGACGTTCGGAAAGGCGTTCACGCGAGGCCTCATGCTCGAAGACGACTACGCCATGGCGTCCGAGCCGGCATGCCGCGCGGTCTTTGCGGCGCTCGAGCTCGCGCGTGGGAGCGAGGCCGGCCTCGACTTCGCGCTCTCGCTCACCCACGCCATCTACTTCGACGGTCGTAAGCCGGACGAGCCGGAGACCTTGAGCGACCTGGCGCGGAGAGCGGGTCTCGACGCCGACGCCCTCGTGGACCTGTGGCGCTCGCCGCAGTCGGTTCGCACCACGCGAGAGCGCTTCGACGAAGCGCGAGCAGCGGGGATCACGATGTATCCGACGCTCCTGCTCCGGACAGGCGAACGTTCGGTCGAGGTTCTCCGAGGATTCGCGCCTCCCGTGGAGACGGTGCTCCGGGTGCGCGAAGCGCTCCGGATGGCCGGATTGCCCTCGCTCGCTCCCGCCGGACGCGTGTGAAGGACTCCAGCGCCGAAACGGCCCCCTCGCGTCGTCGACCGAATCGGCGCTACTAAATCAACGGTCGTGATTCTCGAACAAGTCATGCCGCTCGCATGATTTCGTGGCTGACGGTGTTGGCTGTCCGCTTCCATTGGTAGGCGTCGACGAAGCAACGCGCTCGAGCAAGGAGAGCAAAGAGCGTCCTGCAGCGGTGGTTGCGGGTGACGTTCGCGTGGAGGTCTTGCCAGACACGCTCGATGCGGTTCGCGTCGGGGCAATACGGAGGCAGGAAGTGGAGGACGAATCGGTCTCCGTATGCCCTGAGGGCTGCGGTCGTCCGGGTCGACGAGTGGATCTTGTAGTTGTCTAGGATGAGATGGATTCGGCGCGCCCTCTCGTAGCGGCGATCCACGACCTTGAGGAACGCGATGAACAAGTCGCTGTTCTTCTTGTCCAAGCCCGTCGTGACGAGCTTGCCGGTGAGCACGTCGAGCCCGCCGGCGAGGTAGAACTTCCGGTTCGTGCCGGGGGTCACGAGTCGCCGCTGCGTACCGGGCAGCATCCAGTCGCGTCCGATCTTCGGGTTGAGGTGGATGTCTACCTCGTCCACGTAGAGGACAGGTTCGTACGGCGTCGCGCGCTCCTCGACCCTACGAATTTCGGCCAATCGTTCGATTCTCCGGGCCCGCGGCCACGGGCACAAGACGATCGGCTTCGGCGTCCCGAGGCGAGCTCCCACGTGCGCGAGGGCGCGCCCCAATGTGGTCACCGAAACCTGCGGAAGGCCCTCGGCCACGAGCTGCTTCACAAGAAGCTCACGCGTCCAGGTCGGTCGAAACCAACCGAAGTCCTCCGGGCTCCGCTGAAGCAGGCGAATGAGCGCGCGCTCGAACCGCGCGTCAACCTTGCGGGCGCCGTTCCCTTCGCGCCTATCCCTGAGCGCGGCGAGCCCACCCGCGCGGAACCGCTTCGCGACCTCGACCACCGTCGACCGCGCGACCTCGAACATCCGCTCGACCGACGGGCTCGAATCGCCCCGTCCGAGCGCGGCGACGATGAAGTACCGCATCGCAGTCTCCGCCTTCCGCTCTTTCCGTCCAAGTCGGGCGATCGTTCGGCGTTCCGCCCGGCTCATTCGATCTATCATCGCCATCGCGAGCTCCTCCGGTGTCTGGTGTTTGGCGATTCCAGAACCCGGCGAGAGCTCGCTTATTTCCATCTACTTCTATGCGGTGATCGAGGATCTCGCTCGCTGATTTAGAGCGCCGAACAGTTTGAATCCCGTCGGCTTTCGCGCGTTTAGCTTCGCTGCGGGGTGTTGCTCCGCCTAAGATAGAAGACTATCTGGCGTCGTCGCGCCTACCGCAGCTCGCTAACCACACGAAATCCTCGGTCCTTCAAACTGATCGGCGCTCTAGCGAGACATGGCACCACCGCGCACTTTCGCGTTCGCGCTGGAGCTCCGGCACGTGGTCTGGTTCGCCGCGGCGATCCTCGTGACCTTCGTGGTGGGGCTCTTGGTGCTGCGTACGCTGGTGCTGCGCCTTCCTTCGGACTGGTTCGTGCGGGAGGAACCTCCGCGCTCTCGCGCGGCACGCACCGCGAGACGCATCGCGGGTGCGCTCTTGGTCCTCGTCGGGATGGCCCTCTTGGTCTTGCCGGGCCCGGGCATGTTGGTCGTCGCGATGGGGATCGTGCTCTTCGATTCGCCGAGGAAGAAAGCGCTGCTCGCGAAGCTGCTCACGAGACCGGCAATCGGCGACGCGCTGGACCGGGCGAGGGCTCGTGCGCACAAGGAGCCCTTCGTCCGGCCCTGAGCCGATGCCTCGGTCAACCCGCGTGCGGAGACTCGACGACCGGCCGATACTCGTCGTGCCGGCGGATCCACGCCATCGGATACGGAAGGCCGTCTTCGTGACGGCCGAGCGGTGTGAGGTCGAGACACCCGTAGGTGCCCATGAGCCCATCGAGGCCGCGCAGGTAGGTCGAATACGTATGGTAGACCGCGTCTCCCTCACGCGCGAACACGCTGATCCCCGGCGCGTCGGGGCTAGGAAAGGTCCGCTTGCCGTAGTTGAGCGACACTTCGGCGGACGGGTCGTGATCGCGGAACGACACCCCGAAGTCGTAATTGAACGGACCTTCCCCGGAGGACACCCAGCGCATGTCCCAGCCCATTCGTCGTCGATAGGCCTCGATCTTCTCGATTGGCGCACGAGACACCGAGACGAACGCGGTGTCTCGCGCGGCCAGATGCGGGATGGCCTCGACGAGATGGTCGACCACGAACGAGCAGCTCGGACACCCCGCCTCGCCCTTCGGCGAGAACATGAAGTGGTAGACGATGAGCTGCGAATGCGCGCCGAACAAGCCGGACAGCTCGACGCTTCCGGAAACGTCCGCGAAAGAATAGCGCTCGGTGACGGCCACGACGGGCAATCCCCGCCTCAATCGAGCGAGCTCGTCACGCTCGCGCGTGGCCGCTTTTTCGCGGGCCAAGAGCTCCCGACGGGCGCGCAGCCAATGGTCACGATCGACGATGCGATTGGAGAGATTCATGAGACTCCTCGGTGGAGGTTTCGGTGACGGGTTCGGTGGACGTGGCACGACGACGGACGAGCGCTCTCAACGCGGTCACGGCGACCGCGGCCGTCGTGGCCGTGGTGGTCGCGACCGTCGCAATCGCGCCCAGACAAGCAGGGCACATGGACGAGTCCTTTCGTAAGGCCTCGACGACCATCGCGAGGCGTACGTGGAGAGGTAGCGCCGCCCCCGAGCGCGCGGAAGTTACATCGGCGGCGCGAACCCGCCTCGGAGAGAGGCCGTGACAATCCCCGATTCGCGCGGCATCGTCTGCCCGTGAGCGAAGAGGCGAGTATCCGGGAGGCGGCACGAGCGCTGGCGCGCGGCGACGGGCTGCGGGCGCTGGGACTCGTCGGAAGCGAAAGGAGCGACCGCGCTCGTTTGATCCGGGGCATAGCGCTCGCTCAGCTCGGGGATCACGAGGCAGCGCGGGGATCGCTCGATACCGTCGTTCGCTCGCGAGACGATGAGACTCGCTTGCGCGCGCGGGCGGCGCTCGTCGATCTGGATCTCGGGCAAGGCCGAGCGGCGGCGGCCGCCAAAGAAGCGAGAAAGATGGCGGACCTCTTCGCCCGTTCGGGAGACGGACGCAACGCCGCCATGATGAACATCGTCGCGGCGAGAGCAGCCGTTTTGCTGGGTAGGCCACAAGAGGCGCGCGCCGCGTTGGAGTCCCTCCTGCGGTACGGTGTCGACCCCGAGGTACTCGCGGCGGCCTGCCTGGCCGAGGCGGAGGTCGCCATCGCCGAGTCTCGGCCCTCGCGGGCGCGAGCCGCTCTCGAACGCGCACGTCTGCAGCTTGCACATGTCGCGCACTCGCTGCTGGGGAGAGCCCTCGAAGCGGCCGAGCTCGACATCCTGCGCCCGGTGGCGCGGATTCATCGCGGAGGGCGAGAGCTTGCCGCATCGCTCTTCGACGTCGAGGCGTTGCTCGACGGACCCGCCTTCGTGCTCGATGCGTGCAAGAAGCGCGTGGTGAGTGGGCTCGTGGAGGTGCCCCTCGCGCGGAGACCCGTGCTGTTCGCGTTGCTGGTCGAGCTCGGCCAATCGGCCCCTCGGCCGGTCTCGCACGCCGACCTCTTGTCGCGAGTGTTCGGTGCTCGGCGCGCGGACGAATCGCACCGGGTGCGACTTCGCGTGGAGGTCGGTCGCCTGCGCGAGCGCCTCGAGGGCACGGTCGCGCGAATCGAGGCGGAGCCAGGCGGCTACCGATTGGTGGCCGACGCCGAGGTGGTGCTTCTCCTCCCCGAGACGAACGAACGCGACTCGCGGGTCTATTTCCTGCTCGGAGACGGGGCGAGCTGGTCGGCTCGCGAGCTCGCCGAGCACACCGCAAGCTCCGTACGATCGGTCCAAAGAGCCCTGGGTGACCTGGTCGAGCGAGGCCTGGTCGGCCGCTTCGGGACCGGGAAACACGTGCGCTACGCGCGCGCGGCCATTCCTTCCTCGTCACGAATGTTACTGGCCGGGCTCCTCCCCGACGCGTACCGAGATCCTGCCCGAACGGACCGAGTGCGGACGCACGAGCCCGGGCAGAACCACGGAGAATCACGATGACGAACCAACGAACCTCCCCCGAGATCGACGCCGTTCCCCGCTACGAGACCGAGATCCTGCACGAATGGGTCCCCATTGCGAACGGGAAGGTCCACGGTGTCACCTACGACGGAGCGTCGATCTGGTTCTGCGCGGACGACAAGCTCGTGGCGATCGATCCGGAGTCGGGAGAGGTTCGTCGTACCCTGGAAGTCCCTTCCGCTGGCGCCGGAACGGCCTTCGACGGCCATCATCTCTATCAATTGGCGAAGGGCGAAATTCGGGTCCTTCGGCCGGAGGACGGGACGGTCGTGCGAACGCTACCCGCGCCCGGCAAAGGCGAAGACTCGGGCATGGCCTGGGCGGACGGGTACCTCTACGTGGGACAGTTCCGCAGCTCGAAGATCCACAAGGTGGACGCGACCACGGGGGAAGTCGTGAAAACGCTCGCTTCGGATCGCTTCGTCACGGGCGTCTCGTGCGTGGACGGCGAGCTCTGGCACGGCGCTGCGATGGGGGATGCGCCATCGCAGTTGAGGCACCTCGCGAGCGACGGACGGGTCCTCGAGATTCTCGACGTGGACGCCCCGATGGTCTCGGGAATCGAGCACATCGGCGAGGGCCGCTTCGCGTGCGGGGGCGAGGCCGGACGCCTGCGGGTCGTGCGAAAGGCCGAAAAAAAGCGCTGACGAGCCGCGGACGTCACGCGCGGTCGAAGAACGTCACGGGGGCTCGGTATCGCGCCGCGCGGCCAAGACCTCCTCGAGGCGCTGCACGAGATCCCTCAGGACGAGCGGCTTCGTGAGGTAGTCGTCGGCACCTGCCTCGAGACAAGCGTCTCGATCGCCGGGCATGGCGAGCGCGGTAAGCGCGAGAATGGGCACGGTCGCGCCACTCTCCCCGAGGCACCGGATGCGGCGTGTCGCTTCGCGACCGTCCAAGACGGGCATTTGAATGTCCATCAAGATGGCCTCGGGCTTCAAGTCCCGGGCTCGCTCGACTGCCTCTTCGCCATTGGAAGCGAGCTCGACGCGGAATCCGTGCGCGATGAGGTAGTCGGCCACGGCCGTGGCACTCGCAGCATTGTCTTCCGCTAGCAAGACCAGCGGGCCCGCGGGCACGGGCGCGGGCTGCGGCACGATGACCACTTGTTGTTGATTGGCCGAGCTCTCACGACGAGCGGGCACCTTACGCCGCCAGGGCATCGAGACTTCGAACGTGCTCCCCTTTTCGGGCTCGCTCTCCACGCGAATCCGCCCGCCGTGGAGCTCGGCGAGCTTCTTGGTTATCGCGAGGCCGAGGCCAGTCCCCTGACTCTCCCGCGGGGCATCCCGCTCCACCTGAGTGAACGGGAGGAAGATCCGCTCGAAGTGCTCCGTCGAGATGCCGACACCGGTGTCCTTGACGGAAAAGACCAGCGTTCCGGCCTCTTCGTCCGCCTCGATGTCGAGCGAGACGTGGCCGTGCTCACCCGTGAACTTCACGGCGTTGGAAAGCAGATTGACGAGCATCTGCTTCAGCCTCCTGGGGTCTGCCACGCACGTGATCTCGGCTGGGGTCATGGCGAGCGAAACGCGCTGCTTCTTTCGAACCGAGACCTCGCGCACGAGCCGCAGGCTCTCTTTGGACAGGACGGCGAGGTCGATCTCGGCCAATTGAAGCGGCGCCTCGGAAGCATCGACCTTGGCGATGTCGAGTACGTCGTTGATGAGATCGAGCAAGTGACGACCGCTCTCTTCGATCGTGCGTACGTAGCTCGCCTGACGCTCGTTGAGAGGTCCGTGGAGCTGCTCCGACAAGGACTCCGAGAGACCGAGGATGCTGACGAGCGGAGTGCGGAGCTCGTGACTCATCGCGGCCAAGAACTCGTCCTTGGTACGCAGCGCACGCGCGAGCTCTCGATTGGCGGACGAGAG
Source organism: Polyangiaceae bacterium (assembly GCA_965225775.1). GTDB lineage: Bacteria > Myxococcota_A > Polyangia > Polyangiales > Polyangiaceae > JAAFHV01. The sequence goes on from OZ245328.1 coordinate 6,087,222, forward strand.
CTCCGCCGATTGCTCGCGGAGAATTCGCTCACCTTCTTTCCTCGTGGTGACGTCGCGATAGTTCCAGAGGTGACCGCGGTAGCTTCCCTCGATGAAGATGGGAATGTAGTCGCGCTCCAGGGTGCGTCCGTCCCTCAGTGTCCATTCGGTGGCGCGTTCGAGCTCTCGAGCGGAGAGGGCGCGATCGACGCCCGCAAGAAACGCGGCGGGATCCTCGAAGCACTGGGACAATCCGACCGCGGCAGAAGCGCAATCCTGTCCGAGCAGGTCTTCCATGTTGCCCGGAATGCCGAACATCTTCATCAGATGCGGGTTCACGAGACGAATGGTGCGTCGTTCGTCTTCGACCAAGAGGCCGGCGCTCAAGTTCTGGATGAGCGCGGCGAGCCGAGAAGTGGTGGTCTCGAGCTCGTTGCGATCCCGTAGAGCGACCATCAAGCTGCTGCACGTCTGAACGACCGGGGCTAGCTCGGCGATCAGTGCCTGGTCGTAACCACCGGGACGATTGGCAATCCCAATCATGCCGCACACTTCCCCCGCGACCCGAAAGGGCAAACCGAGGAACGTGCGGAGCGCGGGATGTCCCGAAGGAAGACCACCCCGCCGAGGATCGGTAGCCGGATCGTTGGCAATGACCGGCTCCCCACTCAGGATGGCGGCGCCGAACAGCGTTCGCATGTTCCTGAACTCGAGGCCCTTCGCTTTGCCCTCTTCGTAGAAGCGCCGAGTCGGCTCGTCCCACGCGATGTTGGTGGCGGCGTAGGTGCGTAGATACCGAGCCTCGGGAGGCCCCAGGATCTCGCCGATGAACCCGTATTCGCTCTCGGTGAGCGAGAGAATTCGGCTGAGAATGCTCTCGAAGGCGTCGCGCACGTCGTGGCGCGTGAGATAGTCGGTGTGGATCCGTCCGAGGGCTTCGAGCAGCTCGTTGGAGCGTCGCAGGGCCCGTTCGACCGAGATCTCCGAAGGAGCAGCGTTCATGCTTTGGGGATTCCGAAGGTGAAGGAGGCGCCTTTCTCGGGCTCGGTGGCGAGCTCGAGACGCCCGCCCCATCCTTCGACGATTCGCTTGACCACCGAGAGTCCGAGCCCCGTGCCCTCCCCGACCGGCTTGGTCGTGAAGAACGGCTCGAACACCTGCGAGGCGACCTCGGCCGACATGCCGGGCCCGTTGTCACGGACGTCGACCAAGATGAAGTCGCCAGCGTCTCGCGTGGAGACGTCGATTTTCGCCTTCGAGCGCCAAGAGAGCGCGTCCGCGGCGTTTCCCACCAGATTGAGCAGTACCTGCTGCACCTCGACCTTGGTCGCTTTGACGGTGACGTGTGGACAGCACACGAGGCTCACCTCAACGTGTTTGGTACGGCCGGTCAGCTTGAGCATGTGGAACACCTCTTCCGCCACCTCGCAGAAGGACACCGCGGCCGCCGCCTGATTGTCGACCCGAACCACGCGGAGGAGCGACTTGGCGAGCTCGTGCACGTGTTTCGTAGCGGAAGCGAGGGACGGAAGCGCCTCGGCCGCGTCGCCCGAGAGCCCGGCGTATTCCAGCTCGTCCACGGCACCTGCGAGAACCTGGCCGATGTTGTTCAGCTCGTGGCAGATGCCCGCGGTGAGGGTGCCCACGGAGGCGAGGCGCTCGGTCCGAAGGAGTTGCGCGTTGAGCTCGTCCACTCTCCGCAGCGCAGCATCACGCTCGGCACGCGCGTAGCGGTGGTATTCGCTCACCTTCGCGAGGTTCGAGACGCGGAGTCGGAGCTCGGTCATGCTGATCGGTTTGGTGAGAAAGTCGTCCGCGCCCGCCTCGAGTCCGGCGACGATGTCGGAGCGTGTCCCGGAGGCCGAGAGCATGACGACCGACACGTAGGGATGATCGCGCCGCGCCTTCAATCGTCGGCAGACCTCGACCCCTTGCATGCCTCGCATGTAGAGGTCGAGCACGACCACGTGCGGTGCGAGGTCGCGGCAGAGGTCCAGAGCCTCTTCCCCCGAGGCCACCTCGACCACGAAGAAGCCTGCCCCCGCGAGCTGCGCGCGTACGACTTGCCGCACGCGCTCGTCGTCGTCGACCACGAGGACCGTGCGCATGTGCTCGGTATCGATATCGACCCGGGACACTATGGGCGCCGCGGTGGCGCCACCTCGCTCTCGCGTCGGTCCTTGTAGCTCGGGTGCACGAACCGACTCCATCGAGTGATCTCCCAACGTACGAAGGTATCACGTGCCGATCCGCGATGCTCGTGGAGGAGCACCGACGGTCGCGAGGAACGACCCTGGGCGCGAGAATGCTCGGGCGTGCCGGGACAAGAACGGCTCGTGATTCGGGTTCTTTAGGGCCCAATCCATTTTTCTCGTGCGATCGAGAGGTTAATGTCGTGCGGTGTCGGCAAAGAGTGTCGGGCGGAGCGCACACGATACGCACGATTCGATGGGCGCGCCCGAGCGCGCCCGGTGGTCACGCGGGCGCCAACTCCGGAGTTTCGGGCAGTCTCCGTCTCGTGCAGCACACCGCCGCCGGTGCCCGATGGGTACTTGCTCGGCTCGGAAAGGTCGAGACCGTCGACCGACCGGCAACGCGAGGACTTCCTATCGGCCCCCGAAGGCGATGCGCATATCGCGAGGCACCGACGTCTACCCGGTCACGTGCAACGGCGTGCTGGTCAAAGGCATCACGGAACCGAGCTCCGGGTGGTAGTGGCGAGGCTCGACACGGAATCTTCACTCCACGGGTCGACGGGTCGGCGTCGAAGAGATTGCGCTCTACACATTCTCGGATACTCGAGCCGGTTCCCTCCAACTTCCAGCTGGCCACGTCACGCGAAGAAGCCTCGCCGGTCACCATCGCTCCGAAGAGCCCCAGCGCCGCCACGAGACCGAGCCTCACGAGTTGCTTCTTCATGTCGTCATCTCCTTCGAGGTGGCGAGAGCCTCGATTCGTCGCGCTCGGACTCCCCTCGAGCAGCCCTCTTCCGACGACGGACGTCGTGATTTCGGCCACTTACTCGCGACGCGCGCACTCCCGGGCGGGGCGCGCCCCGAGCGCGCCCGAGCTCTCGGTCCCCATGCGAGAGGACCCGCCTGTTTTCGCCCCCGCGGGGTCGTCCTCATTTTCGAACGCCCATGTCGATCCGAGGTGGCCCCGTTCGTCGTCCCCTCGAGTAAGACGAGGTCGGCCCCCGAGCTCTCACCTACCGAAGGAGAATCCCAGGATGCGCGTCATGGTCATCGTCAAAGCCACGAAGAATTCGGAAGCCGGCATCATGCCCGATGAAAAGCTGCTCACCGCCATGGGCAACTACAACGAAGAGCTCGTCAAAGCCGGCATCTTGCTGGGCGGAGACGGCCTTCACCCGAGCTCGCAGGGAAAACGCATCCACTTCGCCGAAGGCCGAAAGACGGTCACGGACGGACCGTTCACCGAGACCAACGAGCTCATCGCAGGATTCTGGACGTGGAAGGTCGCGTCGATGGACGAGGCCGTCGAGTGGGCGAAAAAATGCCCCGATCCGATGCCGGGCGAAAAGGCGACGCTCGAGATTCGCCGCATCTTCGACATGGAAGACTTCGGACAAGCCATGACCCCCGAGCTGCGCGCCCAAGAAGAGCGTCTCGCCGCAGAAGCCGAGCGCAACAAGAACGCTTGAGTGTCCGCGGGCAGTCGCGCGCGCCTCGTTCAGCGCTGGCGCGCGCGAAATGTCCCGGGCCGCTCCCCCGTGCGAGCCTCGAAGAACTTTCCGAAGTTCGTCGCCTCGGAGAACCCCAAGCTCTCGCCGATGGCGGCTATCGAGAGCCCCGTATGGGCGAGTAGACGCCTCGCCTCGAGCACCACGCGCGCATCGATCTCCTCTTTGAGCGAGCAGCCGAACGCCCCGCGTGAGAGGCGGTCGAGCGTCCTCGTGGAGACGCCCCATCGCGCGGCGTAGTCACCGACGTTGCGCGTGACGCGGAACGAGCGCTCCACGTCTTCCCGGAGGCGATGCGCGCGCTCGCGCGGAACCTTCGGCACCTCGAATACGAAGGGAAAACGCCGAGCGATGTCGATGAGCGCGGCGAGCAGCAAGTGCCGCGCGAGCGCTCGTAAGGAGGGCGAGCCATCGGCCTCGACGAGGGTTCGCTCGAGACGCTCCATCCAATCGACCGTGGCCGAGAGGTCGCGAGGCGTGAGCTGCACGAACGTCGGCCAAGCGGCCTCGTCGAAGCCGAGCTCGTCGAACGTTTCCCCATCACGCGGGCCGCGCTTGCGCGGCGCGAGGAGAAACGCCGGCTCGAAAATGACCAAGAAGCCCTCGGCCCCGTCCCGCAGGCCCCAACGCTGCACCTGGCCGGGACGAACGTGAAGGAGGCTTCCCGCGCGACACGCATGCCGCTCGAAGTCGACCTCGTGGGTGCAAGCACCTCGTGTGATCAGCAAGAACCCGTGGAACTCGAGCCGCTCCACCCACGACGGGAGGCGTGGCGCGAGCTCCGAGAGGCGCAAGACCTCCACCGGGAGGTTCGGCCGACTCGGCGTCCACGGGACAGGGACGATCGCGCCCATAGGGACTTGTCGTTTTTTGACCATGGCCGCGGCGAATCCTACCTCGCTCGGGACGCTCGGGCTCGACACAATGCTCCCCATGAAGTCGACGATTTTCGCGGTCGCGAGCGCTCTCGCCTTACTCGCCGGGTGCGCCGGCCCCGCGACTCCCCCTGCCGATTCGACCCCCACCACGAGAAAAGCCACCATGACGACCAGCGACCCCAAAGCCCAAGTCACCGCGCTTCTCACGAGCATCGAGACGGGCGATCACGGTCCGATCTCCTTCATCGACCCGAACCACTACACGCAGCACAACCTGGCGGCCGCGGACGGGCTCGCGGGCTTCGGTGCACTGATGCAGCAGATCCCCAAGGGCTCGGCTCGCGCCAAGACCACACGAGTCTTCCGTGACGGGGACTTCGTGTTCGCCCACACCGACTACGACTTTTTCGGCCCGAAGGTCGGATTCGACATCTTCCGCTTCGAGAACGGAAAAATTGTCGAGCATTGGGACAATCTGCAAGAAAAGCCGCAAAAAGCGAACCCGAGCGGCCACACGATGCTCGACGGGCCGACCGAAGCGACCCACTTCGAGGAGACCGCCGACAACAAGGCTCGGGTCGCCGCCTTTCTGGACGACATCTTGGTGCACGGCCGAATGGACAAGCTCGGTACCTACATCGACGGCGATCGCTACACGCAGCACAATCCAGCCATCGGCGATGGCCTCGACGGTCTAGGAAAGGCGCTCGCGGAAATGGCCAAGCACGGCGTCACCATGAAGTACGACAAGGTGCACCGCGTACTCGGTGAAGGGAACTTCGTGCTCGCCGTGAGCGAGGGCAGCTTCGGCGGCAAGCCCACCGCCTTCTACGATCTCTTCCGCCTGGAGAGGGGAAAGCTCGTCGAGCACTGGGACACGATCGAAACCATCCCGGCGCGTAGCGAGTGGAAGAACTCGAACGGGAAGTTCTGACGAAAGGGGTCGAGACCGAGCGCGCAGGAGCCTCGGTCTCGACAACTTCGCGGAGGCACGCCCCAATCAGGGAGAGCCGGTCGGCGGCCAGTACTTGTCGCAATCGGGGAACGTGCACCTGCTCTGCGACGTGCCACCCCATTCGAAGTGCCACGTCTCGTACGTGAGGCGTTTTCCACCACACCCGTGACGAGTGCGAACTTACACGCCGCCGACACTCATTGGCACTCGTAGCGAAACCTCAAGGTGGCGTCGATGGTCGAGTCGGATTGAAGGTCGACATCGAGGACTTCGAGCTCGTCCTTCGAGCCGTAACGGTAGCGGAGGGTGCGCGGGATCTCGTTGATGCCGCAATGGTCGTAGCGATCGCGGGCGACGCGACCTTGCGAGTCGCGCGTGACCTCGACACGATCGGCGACGCAGAACTCGTCGCGATCGGGATAATTGTGGGTCGTCGTGTAGGTGTCGTCGGCGGCGTAAACGTAGCGAGAAATCGTCCCCCCGACTCGGAGCGAACCAGGCGTCCGAGCGTGTCGTAGCGATGGCGCTCGGCGCCGTCCTGAATCAACCTCCCCGCCGCGTCGAAGAGCAGCTTGCTCGTACGTCCTCCACGCGTGCGGGTGCCTTCTCGCCCCGCGCCGTAGGTGTACTTGGCGTCGGGCGACTCGACGAGGCGTCCCTTCTCGTCGTAGCGGAACGAGCGCTCGAGCTCGAGACAGTCGTCGCTCGTGTAACCGGGCGCGAGCGAGACGGCAATTCCACACGGATGCGCCGGAGGGAGATCGCGAGGGGCTGCCGAAGGTCCCCCCACGGACGCGCTCGATACGGGAACGGATGGCCCCGGACGTGCAGAGACCGCGGAAGCGTCGGGCACGTGAGGAACGACGACGGGGCTCGGCACGGCCTCGCGGAGAGTCGGAGCCACGGGTTCCGTCCGCGCCTCGCCCGGCGAACGACGAGAACACCCCGCGGCGATCAGCAGGAAGAAGACCGAATACTCGCGCACGCCTACCGATTTCGTCACGTTGGACATGCTTCTCTCACCCTGAGGTCAACCGCGCACGTGCGCACGCGCCTCGCCTTCCGCGTCCGACCCCCGTATTCCGCGGTGTGTGGCGATCGCCCCTCGACATAGCGGCCTTTTCGCTCGGATAATCGCGCGCACCATGACCTTCTCGCCCCGCGGGCGCATCGCCCTCTCGCTTCTGATCCTGTCCGGCATCACGGTCGCTGCCTGCGGTACCCCCACCCCTCCGGGCGGCATGGGCAAGCTCGGCGACAAGACCTTCGCCGGGCAGAACAAGTGCAACCCGAAGAGCCACGATCGCCCGTTCATCATCGAGTGGGACGCAACGGACCAGTCGAGCTTCCAGTCGTACGCGGCGAGCGACGTGGTCGTCGTGAAGTACGAGGGCTGCGAGATGAAGGTGCTCGACGGCTGCCGAGAGGACAACGCCAAAGGCAAGAACGGCGTCTACAATCCGGTTCAATGGACGAGCGGCGGGGTCGAGACCATCGACATCCACGACCAGGGAGAGCTCTACTCCAAACTCCCACTCGGCGCGGCGACCTTGAGTGGCAAGGTCGAGAGCGGCGAGAAGCTTCATATGGAATACTACGTGAGCGGAACGCGCACCTCCACGCGCGACTCGCTCTACCGAGCCGAGCTCGACAAGAACCCCAAGTGCGCCGGCGCCACTCACTTCGTTTACGCGTACAATCTCGGCGCTTTCGCGATTGCCACGCAATCGAACCTGAAGGGCGAGGTCAACGGCTCGTACTTGGGATTCGGCGCGGGAGGGAGCAAGTCGAACGAGACCAAAGCCGAGAAGAAGGGCGGCGAGCTCTCGGCCTGCAAGGGCAACGAGGCCCGTGAGATCGAGGGCTGCAAGGTCCCCGTCCGCCTCACGCTGCGCGAGATTACCCCCGGCGACAATCCCGCCAAGGCCGCCCTTTCCGGCCCAGAGAGCGACAAGACGCTCAACGCGACCGGCCTCTTGAAGGCCGAGACGGAAGCGCAGAAGAAGGCCCTCGCGCTGTACGAATCGGCCCAGCAGAAGGCCGAGTCGGGAGACGGCAAGGGCTGCCTCGCCGACCTCGACCAGCACGACCAGCTCGATCCCCGTCCTGGTGGGCTCTCCACCAACGGCGGAAGCATCGTGCCGGCCATGACGCGCGGGCATTGCCTAGCGCTCGCGGGACAGTGCTCCGGCGCTGCCCGTGACCTCCTCCGCAAGGCATGGGAAGCGCGCAGCCCGGACTACGCACCCGAACGCATCGACGGCATCGTTTCGGCCGAAATCGGGAAATATTGCCGAGTGGGCAACGGTGCCGGCGCCGACGACAAGACCAAGTTCACCGTCGCGTCGACGGCCATGATGAATGGCGCGATGGGCCTCGCCCGAAAGTCGGCGGCGGAGTGCCAATCGGCGTTGGATACTTGGATGAGGCTCCGCGGCACGGTCGATCCCACGGCCAAGTACGACTCTGTCACTTACAACGCGACCATGTGTCTCGTGAAAGCCGGCGATTGTTCGGCGGCGTGGAAGGCCTACAAGGCGATCAACGACGCCAAGGGCCCTGGCGACGGCTGGAAGGGCAAAGACGACAAGCAGACCCGCATCGGTTTCGAGGGAATCGCTGCCGAGTGCAAAGGGAAGTGAACCACGTCACGTCGAGGTAACTTCGTCCGGAGTCCGCGTCACGGCCGCTACGATGGCCGCGTCGCGGACCACGGCGGCGAGCAAGCTGGTCTCGTGCTCGTCGATGTCGGGCCGCGTGGGGAGGTCGTCGGTGCGCACGCCTTCCCGCGCGAAGCGAGACGCGCGCTCGGCCACGTCTCGGACGTAGCTCGACACCCGCTCGCGGTCCTCGGCCGAGCCCGACGGGGTGACCGAGAGCGCCACCAGGCCCCCGAGCAAGCGCCGAGTGCACGTGACCAATTGAACGTAGACAGCCGCGTCCGAGGCCTTCGTGCCCGGCTCGAGCATCATGCGTTCTAGCGAAGACTCCGCTTCTTCGCAGGCGAGCGCGACTCTTCTCCGCGCCGCGGCCGACGGGACCTCCGGTGTCGCCAGGACGAGCTCGGCGTAGGCGCGAAGCTCGTCGAAGAGCGTGCCCAGCGTGGACGGCAGGCGTCGCTTCTCTCGCGCGGGAAAGACCGTGAGCGCGGTCACCATGGCAATCCCTCCCCCAATCGATGCGTCGATGACGCGCTCGAGTGATATTCGCCAATCGTGCTGACCGTGCCGGGCGAGGAGCACGAACACCGGAGTGAGAAAGAAGGTAAAAAGTCGGTAGTTTCGCGCCCGAACGGCCATGGCGAGGCCGACGAGCGGGATCATGAGCAACGACGTGACGAACGACGAACGCACGCCGAGCATGACGGCCTCGGCCAAGGCGCACCCGAGGACGGTTCCGACAATCCGCTCACCAGCCCTTTGCCATGCCGCGCCGAGGTAGGGTTGCAGGACCACGATGGCGGTCACGGTCACCCATGCGGCGTGCTCGGGCGAGAGGGTCCTTCCGACGACGGTCGCGACGATCGCGGCAAGGCCCACTCGGAGTCCGTGCCGAAAGTGCGGAGAGCCGAGAGACACGGCGGACCGAAGCTGCTCGAGGCGAGCCGACACGGGCGTTGACGGCACGTCGAGTGGGGGTGCCGTCACCGACGGATCACGTTCCTCGAGCGCATCGCTCGTGCGGGCAGCCGCGGTGGCACCCTCGCGAATGCGACCGGCGAGGTCCGCGTCGAGCGGCACGTCGAGCGCTGCCCAGCGCTTTCCCCTTTCACGCGCATCCGAGAAGAAGCGAGGCAAGGAGAGCAGGGCACGACGCGTACGCTCGAAGCGCAACGCGGAAGCGCGCAAGGCACGGCCGGATCGACGACGATCTTCCGCCGAGAGCGAGTCGACCCGCGCGGTGAGCGCGACCAGCAGAGGCAAGATCGCGTCGGCAATGCCCAAGAGAGCGCGAAGATTGCTGCCGACCGGCGACTCCCCCACGCTGTTGCGTCGCTCGTCGAAGGTGACCTTTCGGGCTCGTTCGAGCGAAGCACGCGTCCGGCGAGGGAGTGCGCGCGCGGCGATCTCCGCGACGGCCATTCGACCGTGCACGGCGTTCGAGAGCGCGAACGTATGCTCGGCGAGAGCTCCGTAGGTGCTCGCGAGAGCGCGGCGCATCGGCGCATGCCGCCGAACGGGCCACACCGCGCTGGTCAGGAGCGTCGCCCATACGACCCCCCCCGCGAAACACGCCGTCGAAAGCCACGGGGCACGAGAGGGCAGCTCGATGGCAATGGCCACGACCACCACGAAGAGCGTGGAGAGCGCATGAAACGAGGCATCGATGGCCCGCAGGATGCCCGCCAAGAGCGCGACCGAAGCGAGCGCGAGCACCGCAGGCCCGATTCCGCTTCGGCACTGAAGGCCAATCCGAAAGACCACGGACGCCCCGAGCGTGAATGCCCCGGCATGCACGAGCCGCACACGCCGGGCACCTCCCGGATCGGCCAGCATTCCGAACCAGCTGCCGAGCGCCGCCATCATCAGGTCTGGCTCACCTAACGTGACGGCCGCGGCGTACGGAGGCACCACGGCGACTACGGCCCGAACCGCGCTGGTCAGGTTCGGCTCGAGCTCCGAGAGCAACGTGGACCGCTTCACCGTCACGAGGCTCATCCATCGCACGGGACGCGGCGCTTCGCGAGCGAAAGACTCGGTCTACGCGCCCCTCGCGAGCGGCGCCAGGTGGTGGCTCAGACGTCGGTCTTCTTCCAAGCGTCGAGCGCGCGCACGCGGGAAAACCAGGCTTGGAGATGCGGGAGCTCGGTCACGGGCAGCTTGGCGGGCACCGTGCTCATGAGCTGCGACGAGATGGCCAAGTCGGCCAGCGTGAGGCGCCCCTCGGCGATCCACTCTTTGCCCGCGAGGTGCGCGTCGAGCACGGAGGCGAACTGCGAGACGAGCTTCTCACCGCGCGCGACTTCGACCGGGTCCGGCTCTCCGGCACCGAGGAAGCGTTTCACCATACGCTCCCAATTGAGCACGCTGACTGCGGGCGCGAAGTGATTCGCGTTCCAGAAGAGCCAGCGGTTCACGTCGGCGCGGGCCCGCCGCTCGCTCGGGTAGAGGGTCTGGCCGGACACATCTTCGGCCAGGTACTGCATGATGGCGTGCGACTCCCACAGCACGAAGCCCTCGTCTTCGAGCACCGGCACGCGGCCGTTCGGGTTCCGCCGGAGAAAGTCGGGCTTGCGCTGTTCACCAGCGCCGAGCTCGACGTTCACGAGCTCGATTTTGTCCGAGATTCCCAGGGCGAGAATGGTCATTCGAACACGACGCGCACAGGCCGAAAGAGGATTGAAATAGAGCCGCATGGGGTGAGTTCCTTTCGAGAAGGAGAGCTTCCCACGCCAGCGTGACAGGAGTCTGTCAGGATTGTTCGGACCTACAGGTCCCGCGAGCGTCGAGCGCTACCTCCGCGAACGCGCCCCGGCGGCCGTCGCGGTGACCGGCGCCTTGGTGACCAACCTCGCACAGGACGCGCTTCGCGACGAGCTCTCGAAGGGTGGCTGCTCCCTCGCCGACCTCTCGAGCTGCGAGCGCTTCATCCAGAAGGCCTCGGCCGCCGGTCGAGAGGCCTTCGACACCGGCAGCCGCGGAGTCCTCGAAGAGAGCCAATTCGAGCCGGGAGGCAAGCTTCCGCCTGGCTACATCCAGGGCGACATCACCACTCAGGGGGTGCTCGTTCGCTGAGTCTCGAGGCTCGGCCTACGCCGGCTCACTTCTTCTCGAGGTGCTCCCGGACGGCGGCTCCGCTCCGCACGTCTTCCCCGTAGATGTCCACGAAGAGCACCTTGGGAAAAGCCCCCGACTCGTCGGTCGCCACGAAGAGCTTGCTCACGTAAGCGTGCCTTCCCGAGACGACGGTACGCGCTCGCCACCGTCCGCTGTCCGTCTTGACGAGCCACATGGTCCGCTCCGGGAACGCCTTGAGCATGAGGCGCCAGCCCGTATGGTCTTTCACCTCGACGCAGTCGTAGCCGTAGGCGACGCGCTCGGCGAACGTCAGCCCCGAGCGTGTGCCACCTTCGGCCTTGTTGATCCAGTAGCCGATCATCGGATCTTTCGCGTCGAGGGCGCCCGACGCGGTCACGCGAGCGTCGTAGTGGACCTCGTTCGCGTTCTTGCTGCGCTGGATGAAAAAGAGCTTGTCGTAGGTGATCGTCTCGGCGGCCGAAGCGACCGGCTCGACGACGCCGAACGCAATCGCCGCGGAAGTGAGCAAGAACGTACGTCGATCGCACATGCCGTTCAGCTTGGCCCACGAGAGGGTATTTGCAAGCCGAGTGCCCCAAGAATACAGCGCGAAGGAGCCTACGCGCTCACTCGGTGGTGAAACCGACCTTGGCGTGAGTGCCGTCGCAATAGGGCTTCTTCGCCGATTGGCCGCAGCGGCAGAGCGCCGTCTTTTGCACACGATTGATGGTACGCCCCGTGCCAGTGCAGATTTCGAGGCTCCCGTCGACGCCGAGAGGCCCGTTCTTGAAGGGCGTCACCTTGAGCTTTCCGCTCCTCACGGTGAGCGGCTGGGACTCCTGGGTCGGAGGCTCGCCGGACGCCTGGAATCCGGCTGCCACGTGACTCGCGTCGCAGTAGGGCTTCGTCTTGGAGGCGCCGCACCGGCAAAGCGTGGCTCGGAATCGCGGAGCTTCTCCTTCGATCTCGAGCTCGGCGTGGATCGCGATCGGACCGTTCTCCCGCACGCGCGCCACGTTCACGAGCGGCGCGGCTTCGTTCGGGCCGCCATCGAGCCTCTCGTACGCGATGGCGCCGGAGGGACAGTTTTGCGCCAGCGCGGCAAGCTCTTCCGGCGTCGCGTGATCGGGGTGAATCCACTCCCCCACCACGTTGGGCACGAACACGTCGGGTCGTCCGAGCACGCACTGCCGCGAGTGGATGCAGCGCCGACCCTCGAATTTCAGGAGGACTCGTTTGCCGCGCACTTCTTCGAAATCGCTCATGGGATCGCCCTCGTCGTGAGTAGGTGGTTCGAACGGACGTTTCGGATCGTCGCACGGCCGCGACGCGTGTGCCGACGAAAGTCGGTCACTTGGAACCGGGGGCACCGGACCGGACGACGCGCTCCTGCGACGTTGTACGCTCGCCCCATGGCCGCGGCGCTCGTTCAATCCTATCGCTACCGAGAGCCTTCGACCTTGGAGAGCGGAGCCGGGAGCTCGCGGCTCGTGCTCGCGACGTCTTCCCCGGGCGAGGAGCCGAACCCGTTCTTCTTCGCGGGGAGAGTACACGCACCACGACGGGTGGCCGAAGGCATGCTGCTCGTGGCGCGCGTGGCGCGGACGCGTTTTTACGTACCTCCGGCCATGCTCGCGAAGATCCTCGCGGCCGCGGATCCGGTCGTCACGTGCACGAAAGATTCGGTGCGCCTCGAGTCGTTCTCGGCGTGCGCGGGCGTCTATGCGCGACTCGATCTCGGACCGAAAGCCTTCACGACCGACCATGCCTCCCCCGGCACCACCAACGTCGACTTCAATCCCGAGATGCGCGCGGTGCTCGCCAAAACCCGCGCGACGGACGCCTTTCGACTCTCGGTGGGGCGAGAAGCCGTGCAGGTGGAGACGAGGCGCGGCGGGGCCGTCGAGCGCAAGGTTCCGCTCCCGGTACGCTGGGTGAAGAGCTTCGGCGAGGTGCAGGCCATCCTCGCGTCGATGACTCACCGTCTCTCGGTCGATGCCCCTCGCGCACGTCAATTCTTGAAGGCGCTCCCGAAGACCTCACGCGGATCGAGCTGGGTCGTGAAGTCCGGACCGGGCCTTCGCCTCTCGCAGATCGCCACGAAGGACGGCGTCGAAGCCGGCGGCCTCCATCGACTCGGTGTGCTTGCGGATGCCGCGAGCGAAGCGACCTCGCTCAACGTCTACGGTGACCCACACGGCACGAGCGCATGGGAGCTCCTGTTCCCCGATTCGCGACTGCTCCTCGTGCTCTCCCCCGTGGCTCACCGAGGCTTCTCCGGTGAAGGACGCATGCTGCTCGACCTGGCGGGAGATCGCGTGGACGCCGCAATTTCCGCGGTGCGCGCGCAGCTTCGGTGGCAAACACGGATCGACCTCACGGCCTTCGATTTCGACGAGGAGACCACGGCGCGTGCGCTGGCCGTGCTCGCGAGCCGCGGGCTGGTCGGGTACGATCTCGCCTCGTCGACCTACTTTCATCGTGAGCTCCCATTCGACGTCGGGGACATCGAGTCGCTGCATCCACGACTCGAAGCCGCGAGGAGACTCGTGCTCGCTGGTGCGGTCGGCAAAGACGGGCGTGTGGCGGCGAGCGGTGGCGGCTCGTACGAGGTCCACGTCGGAGACGAAGACTACTCGTGCACGTGCGCCTGGTTCGCAAAGCATGGCCAATCGCGAGGTCCTTGCAAACACGTGCTCGCCCTGTCCATCCAAGCGGAGGAATCGGAATGACTCTCGCAGAACGGCTCCGCGCGGCGATTCTCCAGGGTGACGTCGAGGCGTGCCGCAGGCTCTCTCGGGCCGCACCCGAGGACGAGCGCGCCGCAGCCGGTCCGGCGATGGTGAAGACGTTCACGCTCTGCGACGGCCTCGTCTTCTCACGCGACCCGCAGAAATCGGCCAAAAAGCTGGGCATCGAGCTCGACGATCGCGACCGAAGGTGGAATATCCTCGAAGCATCGAGGGTCGCCCTCCTCTACACGGTGACCCGCGTGGAGGCGCTCGCCAAGTACGTCCGGCGAGGCATCCCGTCCGACGACGCGGACGTCGTCGCAGCGCTCTCGCTTCGACCTCGCTCGATCGTCAACGCCTGGATCGCGCAAATGTGCGAACACACACCCGAACGATGGCGGCCGATGCGCCTCCTCGTGAAGGCCGGCCTCTGCGATCGACCCCGCACGGACGGCTACGTGCTCGGTATGGTGCACACGGTCGGAAATCGCTTCTCGCGACAACGCGAAGAGGAGAGCCGTGCGCTCTTCGAAGACGATCCGGCGCTGCTCGACGAAGACGTCTGGCGCATCTTCGAGGTCGAGGGGAATCGCGAGATCAGTTTGACGATACACGAGCGCGTTTGGCAGAAGCTGCTCCTCGACTACGTAGCGAGCGGACGCCTCGACCGGGCACGCATGCTGGACGCGACGCTTTCCGCACTCGCCCGAGACTTCCCACAGCACAAAGCGGGATTCTATTCGCGCCTCCACGACGCCCTGAAGCCGAGTCCGCAAGAATCGGCCTCGCGTGCGGGAACGTACGTCGAGCTGCTCGCGAGCCGCATCTCCCCGACGGTCGCGCTCGCCACACGGGTGCTCTCGTCGCTGCCCGCAGATGCTGGCCTGGACACGGGCTCGTTCGCACGAGCCGCGAGCACGGCGGCGCGCTCGGCGCGCGGTCAGAGCACGGCGCTCGTGCTCTTGCGGCTGCTTCACGAGCGCCGAGACGACGCGGACGCTCTGGAGGCCGTGGCGGCTTTCCTCGAGCACACGGCGGTCGAAGTGCTCGACGTCGCGCTGGCCACGTTGGAGACAAGTACGCCGAGCCGAGAGCTGGTCGCGCGCGTGGCCGAGCTCGTGCCCACCATCGCCGCGAGCAGGCGTGCGCGCGTCTCGGCGTGGGTGGCCTCGCATGGCGTCGAGGTCGGCGAGGAAGCGCGAGCGATCACCTCGGAACCCGAGGCGCGCGAGGCGCCCGCGGGCGCACCTCGTGACCTGGTTCGAGCCGGAGTCTCGGAGCTCGAGCGTGCTCCCGCCGAGGGGCCATGGCCTCGCGTGACGTTGGACGACCGAGCGAATCCGGCGCCTAGGCTCGACCCGACACGCTACGTGAAGGCCATCGAAACGCTCGACGAGCTCTTTGCCTCCGCCGCACGTGCGCTCGAGGAGCCGAACGACATCGTGACCTACGAGCGCGTCCTCGACGGTGTATCGAGACTCGGCGCGCCCCTCTCTTCGCTACCGCGCGAGGCGACGAAACCCTTGGCCAAACGCGCGAGTACGCTCGCTGCACGAAGGTCCCATGCCGCCGTGACGCTGGTTCTCGGGTGGCTCGAGGGAGACGACGGTTCGTCCATCACTTCCCACTACGTGAACACGGAGAACTTCGGACGAAGGCGCGTCAAGAACGTGCTCGCTCGGCTTACCGAAGGACGGACTCGCCCTCTCTTGTCGATGCCGACGACGGAGAGCTTCTTCCTCGATACACGGACGCTCGCCGCTCGTGTGAAGGCCCAGACGGGCCCTATCGACCTCGCGGATACGGTCACCGCCCTCCTGCGCCTCGCCCCGGAACATCGAATGGAGGCCTTGCGTGAGCTCCAGGGAATCGAAGGGGAGCTGGCCGCTTCCGTGCGTCACGCGCTCGGCAGCGAAAGAGAGCCGGCGAGCGCTCACGAATCGCTGCGCTCCGTCGCGGATTGCATTCGCGATGGAGACTCGGCGACCATGCGCATCTATTGGCAGGTATCCCGATCCGACGAGAGCTCGTGGGCGGAGCTCGAGGTCGACTTCGGGACCGTGAGCGCCTCGCTTCCCGAGCTCCCGCCCGACGCTCTGCCCACCCTCCTCGCCACGAACGGACACGACGGTCACGGAGCCCAATTCGGAGAAGAAGCGAGCGTACGCGAGCTCGGGTCGTTCTATCCGAGCAATCGGTGCACGTTCTTGGCACATGGCCTGGAAGCCATTGCCCGAAACGTCTCGTGGAGCGACGCGGAATGGCAAAACCACGTCTTCATCGAGATGCTGCTCGACCCGGACGTGCCGCTCGACAGCGTCGGGCTCCTGCTTCTGGCCATCGCGCTCAATACCAAAGAGTCCCGCGAGAACGCCCTGGCGACCGACGCACTCGTGGCGGCCATCACCGACGGTCGCATCGTCGGCCCGGAGCTCGGCCCGCTCATGGCGTTCTTCTGGAACCCCGTTCACGACGAGGTCCGCTGGAGCCAGCGTCCCACGGCAAACCGCTGGGCGAAGACGCTCGCCGCCGTCGCGCAGACGAGCCCGCTGCACGCGGAGGTCGTGCGTCGAATCCTCGAGTCCTTCTTCGGCGCTCCGCCCGCCGCTCCGCCCGCCGACGTGGGTGCACTGTTGCAGCTCTGGCTCGACCTCGCCGTCGACGCGCGCGTCGCCGTGCCGAACCGCGACGTGCTCACGAAATACACGGGGAAAGCCAAGAAGATCGCGTCGCAGCTGCTCGGGCTCGAAGGAGGAGCGAGCACGCTCGCGGCGGAGGCCCACGCACTCGCCATCGCGGGGCGCCGTGCTCGGGCGGCGCGCTGGACCTCGTGGCAGCGTTGAGACCTGAGGTCGGATGGTCACCCGAGCCGGCCATGCGAGCCGCCCATTGCTCGGCTCGGGCCGCAACGACCCAGCGACCGCTGGGCGCGCGCGTTCTACTCGTCGAAGTCGATCTGACCCTTCTTGGTCTTGGGCTTGAAGAGCTTGGCGTCGAAGTCCGAAAAGACGAGCGGCGCGTCGTGGAGGAAGTCTTCCGCCGCCGAGTCTTCGCGTAGATCGACGCAGAGCGATCCGGTCCAATAACGGTACCCTCGTGAGACGAGCAGACGTTCGAGGTACTCCTCGAGCGTGTACCCGGTCGGGTGAAGATCGCCGTCGTGGTGGTAGTGGATGGTCGCTTTTCCGGGAACGGGAAAGAAGACCGCGTGCGTGTTGGCCCCGAGCTCGCCACCCGAGCTGTCGAAGGGCTTCATCGCGGCGAGCGGATCGTCGTCCTCGAAGTAGAGCGAGTCGCGCCAGTCGCTGAAAACGCCCCCGGCCACGGACGGTGCGTAAATCGGCTCAATGCAGATGTAGCCTGCGGGCTCGCCGTCGCCTTGGAGGTCGTCGTCGAAGCCATCGACCTGTTCCCACACGAGAGTGAGCCCATTGAATTCGGCGTACAGCGCTGCCACACCCGGCGGGAGAGCTCCTCCAGCCGCCTTCGTCGCTTCGGCGATGAGCTCCGGCGAGGCAGGATCGCCCATCTCGAACTTCTTCACCTCGAAACGTTCGTCGCTCCGAAGCTCTTCGACCATGGCGAGGAATCGCTCTCGGTAGGGCTTTTTGGAGGTGGTGGCAGCCGGCGCGGTAGCTCCGCCCTGCTCGACGTACCCCTTCCCGGTCTTTTCCTTCACGAGCTTGTCGTAGAGCTTCTGCGCCTTCTCGGGCGAGCCTTCGTCTTTCGTCGTGGACTGGCCTGCCGTTCCGATCTTCCCGTAGCGGGTGGTGACGCCCGTACCCTCGAGGGCAATCTCCCAGAATTTGCTCGAAGTGCCGTCGACGAGCTCGAAACGCCGTGTCACTGACATGATGGTGCTCTCGTAGGGTTGGATTGAAACCGAGGGGGCTCGTGAGCTTACGGTGCCCGAAGGGAAACCTTCCCGCGCATTCCGACACCTCTCGCGATCTCACATCGACAATCCCGACGCCCCTCGGAGTTAGGGACGCCCTACCCCATCGGCGCTCCCACCCGTTGAATCGCTATGGGCGTGGGACGAGCGCTCGCTGCCCCTGACGAGCCTTCGCGCGGCCGAGTGGGACGTCCGGGAGTCGGTCACTCGCGTCGGGGGAGGAGACTGGCGACGACGGAGACGAGCGCGTTCGGCTCGATCGGCTTGGCGGCGTGGGCATCGAAGCCGGCGCGGAGGATGCGCTGGCGCTCGTGCTCGCGCACGAGTGCGGTGAGCGCGAGGGCCGGAGTTTTTCCCCCTTCGGAAGCGGGCAGAGTGCGCAACTCTCGCACGAGGTCGAGCCCCGTCTTGCCGGGCATGCCGACATCACTGACGAGCGCGTCGGGTCGCTCGCGCAAGACGGCTGCGATCGCCTCGTCCACCGATGCCGTCGTGATCGTTCGCGCGCCGGCTTCGGCAAGAATCGTCGTGACGATCTCGCGAGCCTCTTCTTCGTCGTCCACGATCACGAGTCGAACGCCCTCGAGCGTGCGCGGAGCGATGGCCAGTGGCTCGGTGGCCGGAACGGCAGCGCGAATCGGCAGGGTCACCTTGAACGTCGCGCCGCGGCCTTCGCCCTCGCTCGCGACGGTGATCGTGCCACCGTGCAGCTCGACCAGGTCTTTCGTGATCGCCAGGCCGAGTCCGAGCCCCTCCACGCGGCGCCCGCCACCCTCGAGCTGCTCGAACGCCGAAAACACCTTGGGGAGGAAATCGGCTGGGATTCCGCGGCCCGTGTCGGAGACTTCGATCTCGAGCCTCGAGCCGATTCGCTGCGCGCCGACGCGCACCCGGCCACCGGAGGGCGTGAACTTCACGGCGTTCGCCACGAGGTTCCACACGATCTGTCGGAAGCGATCCGGGTCGACCGCCATGGCGCCGATGTCGGGATGGAGGACCACCTCGAGCCGCACGTTCTTCGCCTCCGCGGCGAGCCTCGCCGGATCGAGCGCGGTGTCGATCGCGACCTTCACGTCTTCGACGACGAACGAAAGCTGCAGCTTGCCGGTCCCCAAGCGCGAGACGTCGAGCAGGTCTTCGATGAGCTTCACCTGCGCCTTCGCGTTTCGTTCGATGACGTCGATGCCTCGCGCGAGCTGCGAGGGATCGCCTTTCATCTGTCGAATGAGCCCCGCCCACCCGAGGATCGAATTGAGCGGATTGCGCAGGTCGTGCGAGACGCGCGCGAGGAACGCGTCTTTCGCCGCGGCCGCCTCTTCGGCGGCGCGACGCAGGCGCATCGTCTCCTCGAAGAGACGCGCGTTTTCGTAGGCGACACTGGCGAGGCGCGCCGCGGACTCGAACAGCGCGGCGTCGAGCGGGGCGTTTTCTGCGAGCCGCAGGCCGAGTACGGCCACCACCTCGGACCCGCGACGAATCGGTACGGTGACCGCCGAGGCCGTCCATACTTCGTAGCTCTCTTCGATCGTCCCTCCGCCCGAAACCGCCCGAAAGCGCGGCCCACCGCCGCCGAGATCCCACACCGTCGCGATGGCCGCGCGAGCGGGCGCTATCGAATCGACGAGGCGCTGCATCACGACCTCGAGATCGAGCTTCTCGCCGAGCGACGTCGCGAGCCGCAGCAGAAACGCGGTGCGGTCTTGCTCGATCGCGGCCTCTCGCTCGAGCCGTCGACGCACGGTGATGTCCTCGTGGACGGCGACGACGCCGAGCACCGCGCCCTCCGCGCCCACGTGGGGAAAGAAGTTGAAATGCACGTCCTTCAGGGCGCCCAGGCGATACGGAATGTCGTATTGCTCGAACGTCACCACCTCCCCCGCGAATGCGCGGCGGATGTGCGGGATGATTCGCTCGTATGCGGCCGGCCCCAAAAACTCGAAGATCGTCTTGCCGACCACCTCTTCGGGACGGACCCCGAACCACGCCATGTACGCCTCGTTGACCAGGGCGTAGCGCTCGTCGGGTAAGAGATAGGCGACGATATGCGGCAAGAAGTCGACCGCCGCCCGGAGCCGCGAGGCGAGCTCGGCGTCGGCGCTCTTCACGGCCGGCACGGCGGAATCGACGGTCATTGATGCAACAAACGGGGATGCGCCCTTATCGGGCCGGCCCCGGAAATCGAGGGGGAGCGTGACGAAACCGGTCGACGACGAGCCGCGGAGAATTCCGCGGTTGCCTCGGCGTAGGAGAGCGGAGAACGTAGCACATTCCCTACGTCACTCGACGGACGAAGCTCGCGAGGTCGTGTCGGATACCTTCGCAAGAAGCTTGCCCGCCAAGAAGCCGTCGCACGAGAAGGCACGACCGGTGCGCCGCGAGCGCTATTCTCGGGCAATGAAACTCCGGACGGTCGTGATCGCGTCGCTGCTCCTCGGATGCTCGAGGCCGACGACGGAGTCGAAAGCCACGCCAAGCGGTACGTCGCCCGCGGCCGCGGCCACTGACGCGAACGACTCGGGACCGGCATTCGTCGTACGCATCCACCGCTACGGCGGGGGACCCCCAGGCCTCGACCACACCCTCGAGGTGACCCAAGACGGCTCCGCGCACCTCACGGGAAATGACGGTTTATGGTGCCGTGGCAAAAAGGGGCCAATGGCGGGCAAGCCGGTGGACACACGCGTACGGCTCGACCCGATCGTCTTCGCGGAGATCCGCGCGCTCTCGAGCAATCCGGAGGTGGTGCGCTTCCCCGGCGCACGAGGCCCTGCCCGAGCAAGGAGACAGAGTCCGACTCGAGAAAGGAGACAGAGTCCGACTGACGTTGACGCCAAGCAAGCAAGAAGCAAGCAAGCAAGCAAGCAAGCAGCAGTGTGCGAAATACGGTCCAGTGCGGCCGGACCTCAACTCACGGGGGTTCGCTCGCGACACCGTCCCGGGACACCCCTCGAACCGTCCCGGACACCACCGTCCGCGAAATTCCCTAACGATTCCGCGCCCGCAGGCTCGGCCCAGAACGTGGATTAGGCGGGGCATGTCGAACCCTCGCCGCGTCGTTCCTGGGGCCACGAAGTTCATCACCCGTCGTACGACACGACGGTTCTTCCTGCTGAACCCCGACAGGAAACGAATCATCTGGAACATCTACTGGTACGTCACCGCATTGCTCGCGAAGGAGCTCGGTATCGAGATCCACGCCGTGCAAATCCTGTCGAACCACATGCACGAGGTGCTCACCGACACGCGTGGCGAAATCGCCAGATTCCTCCAGCAACGAAACCGACTCTTCGCGAACGCGCTCAAGGTGTTCCTCGGATGGGACGAGGAAGTCTTTGCGCGTGGCGGAGCGAGTTGCATCGATCTCTACGGCACCGAAGCGATCCTTCGCCAGATTGGCTACACCCTCGCGAATGCCGTCGAGGCCGGACTTGCGAAGAATCCCAAAGATTGGCCCGGTGTCACGCTCGCGGCAGCCGATATCGGCACCCGCCGCATCCGCGCCAAGCGCCCCGAGCACTACTTCGATCCCGACAACAAACGATGGCCTGCAACCGCGGAGATCGACATCACCGTGCCGCCCGCGCTCGAGGCCGCACTCGGCCGAAAATCGGCCCGAAAGCGCATCCTCAAGACGGTCGCGCTGGCCGTGCGAGCGGCGAGAAAATCGGCTCGGAAAGCGGGTCGACTGCTGAAGTCGAGAGAGGCAATCTTCGCGACGAAGCACACCACCAAGGCTTCCGCGAGCGAGATGCACGGGAAGCGAAACCCGACGTTCGCCGCGGCCGGAGATCCCGAGCAGGCCGCGTGCGCACTCCACGATAGGAGAACGTTCCTCGCGGCGTATCGAGAGGCGATGAAGAAGGTGCGCGAGGGCGTGACCGAGGTTCTCTTTCCGCGAGGCACGTGGAGAATGCATCGCGAGCTCGGGTTCGGAGTTTTGGCGGCTTAGCGCCAATGTCGGTCGAGTCCTCTTGGGTCGGTTCGGTCGGGTCCTCTTGGGTCGGTCCCTTCTATCGCCAACCGCTCAATCTCGGCGCGGAGCTTCGCCTCCCGGTCCGCCGTGACCGCACGGAACGCGACAGAGAAGGCGGCCTCGAGATCGACGGGGACGTCGAGAACGACCTCGTCGAGAACAGCCGCGGGCGACGCACCGACCTTGGAACGAGCAGAGGCAACGCGGGCATCGTTCACGATGCGCGCGGCATGCGAAGCAAGCTGCCCGACGTTGAGCACAACATCAGCTTCGACGGGAAGGGAATGGCCTCGTCGAAGCGTGCGTCGTCGAACTCGGCAATCTTGCGCTTGAGGCACGTACGTCGGGCTTGAGTACGAGGCCCTCGGCGACGTTGGAGCTCGCGCTCGGCCCGAGCTCCCGGTCGGTCCAGCCGAAATTCCAGCTACTTAGCGTCAACGTCGGTCGGGGCTCCCGGTCGGCTTAGCGTCAACGTCGGTCGGAGCTCCCGGTCGAGCTCGGTCGGAGCTCCCGGTCGAAGCGTGGTCAACGTCGGTCGGAGCTCCCGGTCGGGTCGGTCGGAGCTCCCGGTCGGGTCCCGGGTCGCTTAGCGTCAACGTCGGTCGGAGCTCCCCCGGTCGGCGTCAACGTCGGTCGGAGCTCCCGGTCCGCGGTCCCGGGTCGCTTAGCGTCAGGTCGGAGCTCCCGGTCCGCGGTCTCGGGTCGCTTAGCGTCAACGTCGGTCGGAGCTCCCCCCGGTCGGTCGGAGCTCCCCCCGGTCGGCGTCAACGTCGGTCGGAGCTCCCGCGCGAAGCCTCCGGTCGAAGCCTCCGAAGGGCGAGAAGCCTCCGGTCCGCGGTCGCCGGTCGAAGCCTCCGAAGGGCGAGAACCTTCCCGTGAGCCGCCGTCTCTCCTCGACGAGAACGACGAGGCAGCCCTTGGCGCCTCGAGCCTGTCATGCTCGCGGAGAAGTCCCCGCCCCATGCGCGTTCACACCGCCCCCAGGCCGCCGGTCACCCGGGTCGTCACGAGAATCGAGTAGCGCGCCACACAAGATTCGAACTTGTGACCTTCGGCTTCGGAGGCCGACACTCTATCCAGCTGAGCTAGTGGCGCAGATCGAGGGCGCCCAAGCGTAGCCTGTGAACCCCGAAGGGGAAAGGAGGATTTGCGGAAGGGATGGTTTCCTCTGCGGCAACGCTCGGGTTCGCTTCGAACCCTCGAATTTCCCGATAAATCGCGAGACATTCTACCTAGAGCGCAAATTTATATTCGCCCGATGGAGTGGGAAGCTTCCGAAAAAGATGCCAAAACAGCCGCCTCTCGTAACCGGAACGCCACGGAGACGCCGACCCCATGATGAAGCACACGAGCCGCCTCGCCTTCGCTAGCCTCCTCCTCTTCGCCTGTGGAACCGAGGTCGTCTACGTCGACGGCAACGGCAACCCGGTGGAAGCGCCGGCTGGGGCCAACGGCTCGGGAGCGCCGGTCACGCCGACCCTCGCCCCCGCCAAAGTGAGCATCTCGGAAGTAGCCATCTACCAGGCCGTGAAAATTTCGCTCTCCGCCGACGGCGCCCGTGTGGCCGAGCGCGGAGCTCCGGTGCTCGCCGGGCGCAAAGCGCTCATTCGCGTGTTCCTCACCCCGACCGAAGGGTTCGCGGCGGGTCCCATCGGCGGTGAGCTCACGATCCGTGCGAAAGACGGCACCACCAAGGTTCTGAAGGACGCCAAGTCCATCACCAAGGCTTCCACCGACGCGGCCACCGGCTCCACGCTGAACTTCGAGGTCCCGGCCGATGACCTCACCCTCGGCGCCAGCTACGCGGTCGCCGTCAAGGACGACAATGAGAGCGCCGCCGCACAAATCCCCGTGCGCTACCCGGCCGAGGCTTCCTCCTTCGACGACCTCGCCCTGCAAGCGACCGGCAAACTGAAGGTGGTCGTGGTGCCCGTTCGCTTCGACGCGGACTCGTCGCAACGCCTTCCGGACGTCACCGACGAACAGCTTGCACAATACAAGAAGACCATGATGTCGCTCTACCCCGCGAGCGACGTCGACGTCACCGCTCGCGCCGAGCCGCTCGTCTGGACGCGCGCCATCGCCGCCAACGGCTCCGGCTGGAGCGAAATCCTCGATGCCGTCACCGGCCTTCGTCGCCGCGACGGCGCAGACGACCAGACCTACTACTACGGCACCTTCGCCCCCAGCTCGACCTTCGAGCGCTACTGCCGGAGCGGCTGCGTGACCGGCCTGTCCGGGCTCGTTTCGGACGCGAGCGATGCCTTCATGCGCGCCAGCGTGGGCCTCGGCTTCACGGGTGAAGAGTCGGCCAACACGATGGCCCACGAAATCGGTCACGCGCACGGACGGGAGCACGCGCCCTGCGGCGGCGCCGGCGGACCCGATCGCCAGTTCCCCTACAAACAGGGCGGCATCGGCGTGTGGGGCTACGACATCAACTCGAAGACCTTCTACTCGCCAACCACCGGCAAAGACATGATGGGCTACTGCGAGCCCGCGTGGATCAGCGACTACACCTACTCGGCGCTCTACGACCGCATCGTGTCGGTCGAGAACGTGTCGACCACCATGCAGAACACGTTCGCAGCGGGCGGCCAGAGTGAGCCCGGCGGCGCGTTCGAGATGGTCACCTTCGACGAGAAGGGTGTGGCGAAGACCACCCAAACCATCGACCTCGCGCGTGCGCCGCGTGGACAGGTCACTCAGGTCGAGTATCTCTCGGGAACCAACGTGATCGGTCGCGTCACCGGTCACGTCTACAAGTACGACCACCTCGAGGGTGGCATCGTGGTTTACCCGAAGCGTGCGCTTCCCGCGGATGCGCTTCGCATCTCGGGCTTCGGCAACAAGATCGACCTGAAGCGCGCGGTCACTCAGGTTCACTGAGACCAGACCGAGCTCGAGCGCGATCCTTCGCGCCCTTCGCACCCTTCGCGCACCGCCCGGGGGACTTCTCGCCGAACATGGCAGGAGGTCCCCCGAGTCGTTTCGAAGGGGAAATTCAGCGCTTTTTCTTGGGGCGGGCTTCGCGCTTTTGGGCGCGCTCGAGGGCGGTCTCGTAGGCCCTCTGCACCTCGCGGAAAGCCTCGGGGCTGCCGCCGCGATCGGGGTGCGTCTCGAGGGCGCGCATGCGGTACGCGCGCTTCACGTCGGTCGGCGTGGCGTTCGGCGCGAGGCCGAGCACGTGCCACACGGAGAGGTTCTCGTCGGGCTTGTTCGGGACCTTGCCGACGCGTTCGCCTTCGGACGAAGCGCTCGGCTTTTGGGGAAACGCGACCTCGCCTCGCAGCACGCGCGCATGTGCACGGGCCCACGAGGCGTCGATCTCGACGAGCTTCGCGCCGCAGGCTTTTTCGGCCTCGGCGAGGGCTTCTTCGCGGGTGCGCGCGCCGCCGCTGGAGGCGTCGGGTTTTCGAAAAGGCTCACGCACGGGCGGCCCGCTCCACCACGCCGCCCACAAGAAGCGGCGACGCTTCGTGGGCGCGATGGAGCAGACCGGGGCGAAGAGCTCACTCACGCGGAACGAGACCTCCGGAAACGCAGCGCGTGCGGGTTACTTCTTCTTGGCGGGAGCGTTCGTGGCCTTCTTGAGAAGGTCGGCGAACGTGCCGAGCGAAGCGGGCGCCTTCGAGGCGGCGCGGGCTTCTTCGTATTGAGCGCGCTCTTCCGCGTCTTTGGCGGCGCGGAACGAGAGGCGAATCTTACCGTCGCCGGTCTCGAGGACCTTGGCGCTGACCTTGGTGCCTTCGGGGAAGGCTTTGCGGAGATCGGTGCCGCGGGGCATGCCGGTCTCGACGTTGGGGACGAGGCCACGACCACCGCGTCCGGTCATGCCGTCGATCTGGACGAACAGACCGAAGGTCTCGTGCTTCTCGACCACGCCCGTCACCACCGCGTTCACTCGGACGGCATTGGAGGTGGACTTCACTTCGATGCGGCTGCCGGCTGCCGCGCCTTCGGGTGCGAGACCGAGGCCGATCTTCTTGGCGCCGCGATCGACCTTCTTCACCACCACGCGCACCGGAGTGCCTTCGGCGAGCTCTTGGCCCTTCGCGGTCTCCGAGACGTGCAGCAGGCCTTCGATGCCGGGGGCGAGGCGAACGAACGCGCCGAACGGCTGCGTGCGCACCACCGTGCCGTCGATCACTTTGCCCTCGGTGAGGTCGAAGCCTTCCCAGGGGTCGGCCATGAGGGCCTTGAGCGAGAGCGTGATCTTGAGCTGCGGCCCACGCGAGCGGCCTTTGCCTTCGGCGGGGGGCGCCTCTTTGACCTCGCGGACGAGGACCTCGACGGTCTCGCCGGGGCGGAGCGCGTCGGCGACGGCGACCGAACGATCGTGGCCGATCTCGGAGCGCGGGATCATGCCTTCGATGCCGCCGAGATCGACGAACGCGCCGAAATCACGGATGGACGTGATGGTGCCGCGCAGCGTGGCGCCGGGCACGATCTTCTCTTGGATCTTGCCGAAGGCCTCTTGGGCTTCGCGCTCGAGGAAGGCGCGGCGCGAGAGCACCACGCTCTTGCCGCCGTCCTTCACGTCCTGCACGAGGAACGAGAAGGTCTGGCCGACGAAGGTCGATGCATCCTGCACGAAACGGACGTCGAGCTGGCCCATGGGGCAGAAGGCGCGAACGCCACCCACTTCGACCTCGGCTCCGCCCTTGTTGATGACGGTGACTTTGCCTTCGACGGGGACGCCCGCGGCCTTGGCGCGCTCGAGGCCGTCGACGCCGTTGGTGCGGCCGAAGCTCTTGCCGAGGCGGAACATGCCCTGCGCGTCGTTCGCTTCGAGGACGTGCGCGGTGATGCGCTCGCCAGCCTTGACGGTGATCTCACCGGCCTCGTCGCGGAGCTCGTCCGCTTCGAGGAAGCCCTGGCGCTTGCCGTCGAGCTCGACGAAAACCGCGTCTTTTCCGACCTGCACGACGAGCACGTCGAGCTTGTCGCCGACTTTGAAGCTGCGGCTGCGCTTCGGGGAGGCTTGTTGTTCGAAAAGGGCCGCGAAGGACTCGCCGGGGACATCGGAGGACATGGGCTTCCCCCTACCACGCGCGCGCCCGCGAGGGAGCATGATCCCGCGGGAAAATGCTCGGTTTTTTACGCGGAGCGACGTCGCCGACGGGCGAGCATCAGGGCACCGGCCACGCTGGCCGCCCCGAAAAGCCCGGAAAGCGACACGGGCGACCCCGCCGCGTTGCAGCCGCCATCTTCGTCGGTAGGGATGAACGCAGGGTTCGAGGGGTCCCGCGTCCTCGAAGCAACCGCCCCGTCCGGCAGGGTTCCGGTGCCCGTTCCCGCGTCTTTCGCCGCACCACCGCCGTCGGTCGGAGTGGGCGAAGTGCCGCCGTCGGTGGGGGTTGGGGTCGGTGTCGAGCCGCCGTCACCGGCACCTGCATCGGTGGGAGGCGTGGTGCCACCGGTCACGGTGACCGTCATGGTCGAGTAGCGGAAGCCGTCCCCTCCCGTTCCGGAACCGCTCTGGTTGGAGCCGAGGTACCAAATCGTGATGGGTCCTGCCTTCGGCGCCACGAGCGAAAAGGTGCAGGTGGGGGTGGCCACCTTCAGGCCATCGGAAGCGAGCTCGTCGAATTCCTTCTTGAGCGCGGTGGAGGTCGGGGTGAGCACGACGCCATCGGTGGCCGCCACGGCGCAGCGCTGATTCGATCCACCGACGGTCAAGGCGTAATTCGCCGTGGCGCCGGCTGCGACCGTGCTCGGTCCGGTCAGCGTGACGGTCGGCATCGCCCCACCCTTCGAATGGCAAGACGTGCTGCAAACCATGCCTTGCTTATTCGTGTATCCGACCGGCACGAGAGGCGTGGCCGAGGCCACCGACGCCACCAGAGAAGCAACGAAAAACGTCGGCAAAACCAGGGCAAAACGCGGCTTGAACATCACCACCTCACCAGGAAGGTAGCAGCCGCGATCCGCACGCCAACTGGCAAAGGGTGATCCGGGAACGAGGATCCAGGGCCTAGATGGAAAGTTCCACGATTACCGATTTCGCGCAGGCCAATGGCGCGAAAGGCTGGCGACGAGAGTTCCGGTGTTGGAGTCGAAGAGAGAGCCGACGACCACGACTCGACCGGAACGTTGCTGCAGCACTCGACTCACCCGAATTTGAAGGTTTGGGCCGCCCGAGGGGATCGCAGAAATTCCCGCTTGGCCGAAGTCCGTATCCGGCACGAGGTCTTTCGTAGCTCGAACGAGGAAGATCGACTCACCGCCACCCGCGAGAAGAAATCCCGAGCCGTCTCGGATCATGCGGTGTCTCGACTCGTTGGTTCCATCCGAAAGTCCCGAGACGGTCAGCGACTGCAAGTCGAGCTTTGGGTCCGCGTCGCCTCCGAGGAAACGTCTCAGCACGAATGCACTTCGACGCGCTCCCGCAACCACGAAGTCGTCCCCGGTGACCGGAACGGCGCCGAGGTAATTCGCCCCTAGCTCCCAGGACCCTACCCCTCCAGCTTGATAGCTCCTCTCGAACTTGCCCGTCGAAGTCAGTTTGACGAGCGCCACGAACTTTCCGGACGGATTGGGCGCGTCGCCGAACCCCCAAAGCCCGCGCGGCGTTTCGATGACATCGAAGGCCTCTCCAGCAACTGCAACCGTGACCGCACTCGCCTCTGCGTATCCGGGCCGTGGAACCCACGCTTTCACGTTATTCGTGACGTCATTGCCCCATGACCTGTCGAGATTTACAGAGGGGCCATGAACAGCGAAAATGAGACCACCGCCCGACGTCGGAGAGTAAGCCTCGGCAACGTCTCGCATTCCGGAAGCGACGAGCGATCCGTTCGCGAGCCGTACGAGTGAGTTCACATTACTGAATTTCGTGAGCACGGTATCCGCGTCCACGAAGGTCTTTCCGTCGGGCGATATTCTGGAAATACCAGGTGTGCCATTGGCGATGAACACGTTGGCCATGAACGCATTCCCGTCAGGTGCGACTGCAAGGGCGTAGGCCTTGAAGTACGTCTGCGGCAAGCCGTTTATCGACTGGAACGGGCGCGCCAAACCGCCTTGGCCGTACGTCTCATCGACGGCACCGTCGGGTTGGTACCGGCGCAAGAAGACTCCGCTGCTGTCGCGACCGAGCACGATGAGCCTGTCGTCGGACGTCAGGCCCGCGTCCACGATTTCTTGGATCGGCCTCGTCTCGACCACCTGCCCGGCACCACCGAACGAGAGGTCGAGCGCTCCCGGGGCTCCCACGATCTCGAGACTCGCTTCCGCGACCTTCGTGGCTCCGCCGTTGGCGAAGACGCGCAGATTCGCGGCAGTTCCGAGAGGGACGTCTTTGGCAACGCGAAGGACCATCGTCGCCGTGTCCTTCCCGCGCTCCACGAAGACCTTCTCGCTCGTGATCCCCTTCGGCAGGTTCGGGAAGGAGACCTCGACGGGCTCGAGGAAGCCGGCACGCTTGATTCGAACGGTGACGACGGTGTCCCGTGCTTGCGGCGCGACGACCTTCGGATCCATCGAAACCGATTCGATGGCCAGTTGCACCGGGGTGAGCGACTCGCCATCGATACCTCCGCCGTCCGGGCCAGGAGTCTCGCCCGGTGCCGACCCGAACCCCGAGCAAGAGGCGAGCTCGAGGAGTCCGAGTCCGAGCAGACCGACTGCGCCGAAAGCTTTTTTCATCGGCCGAGTGTGCCCAACAGCCCGATTCGGGGCAACCGCCCTGCCCTCCCCCACCACGAGGTTCTCTCTCGGCAGGCGTGAAAAACCGAGTAGAGAGGGGCGCATGCACGCGGCTCATCAGATGTTCCTCGACGCGATCGCCCAGAAACGCCGGCTCAAGGTGCGCTTCTTCAGCAAAAAAGAAGGCAAAGAGCTGGTTCGGGTGTGCGCGCCGCTCGACTTCGGACCCCTGCGTGGCACGACCGACGGCCGCGAGCGCTACCAACTGTGGGACCTCGAAGGGAAAAAGAAGCCCCACAACGTGCCGCTGCTCGCCGACGAGATGCTCGAGGTCACACTTCTGGACGAGACCTTCGACCCGGCCGACATCGTCACCTGGGCCTTCAAGCCCGGCTCGTGGCGCATCTCCCGCGACTGGGGCAGGTTCAGCTGAGGGTGGTCTAAAGCCTCCCGAGCGACGCTTGCGGCTCGCCGAGCGCCCGCGGCGTGGTGGTGGCGCGTCGGATTTCCTTCTGTCAGAGTGTCCTCGTGGAAGCTCCGCGTGAGCACATCGACGCCTGTCTCGCGCAGGCCTCCGACGAAAACGGTCTGCCCGACTATTACCGTGACTGCGTCAGGCCTCTCTTGCGCCTGCCCGAAACCGGCTGGCCTCGTTGCTGCGGAGGCGGCTGCGAGCCCTGCTCGGAGATGCTGAAACGGGTGGCCAAACGCACCCTCGAGCTCGTCGAACGAACGCACTTTTCCGCGGCTTCCGCGGCCGATTCCCCTCCGCCGTAGGAGTTTCGCGCCGCTCCCAACCTTTCCGCGATCTCGCGCGTCCAAGGTCTCCCCATGACGTACCGAAGCGCAGAAGACGCTCTACGGGAGCGAACCGAGACCCTGGAAGCCGAGCTCCGCGCGCTCGAAGACAAGCGCCGCGAAGCCGCTCGCCTCGACCAAGACGTCCAGCGTGTGGTCGGCGACCTCGCGAAGAGCCGCGAGTTGCTCGACCGCTTCGAGAAGCGTCGCGCCCTGCCCGTCCTCGAAGACCTGAAAATCGCCTCGCCCTGCCACGCGCGCTGGGACGACATGGTGGGCGACGAAAAGTCCCGTCACTGCGGCGCGTGCGACAAGTTCGTCTTCAACCTCTCCGCGATGACTCGCGAAGAGGCCGAGCTCACCATGCTCGAGAAGACCGGTGAGGTGTGCATCCGCCTCTACCGGCGCACCGACGGCACCGTCATCACCGCGGACTGTCCGGTCGGGGTTCGACGAAAACGCCTTCGTTTGGTGGGCGTTTTGGCGATGGGCGCGGGCGCCTTGGCCTCGGCTGCCGGCTACCTCGCCCTGCGGGAACCGGAGCACGCGGTCACCATGGGTGCGGTCGAGGGCGAGCTTCGCACCGTTCCTCCCGAAGAGCTCACGCGCACCGAACCTGCGCAGAGCGCCCAGCCCGTGCCGCCGTCGCCCTCCGCCTCGGCCTCGGCTCAGCCTTCGGTTCCCGAGCACGAGGTCGAGATGGGGAAGCGGGCCCGATGAACGAGCCCGGGCTCCTGAACGGGTGCGCACCGCACCCTGAGAAATTCCCTCGTTCGAGAGCTTTTGGCTCTCTCGTGCGTTCGAGCTCGACCCCATGAGCTACCGCAGCGCCCAAGACGCCCTCCGCGAACGCACCCGCCTCCTCGAAGACGAGCTCCGCGCGCTCGAAGAGAAGCGGCAAGCCTCCCGCAACCTGGACGACGAAGCCGCGCGTCTCTCGGACAAGCTCCAGAAGAGCAAGCTCTTGCTCGAGCGCATGGAGCAGAAGCGCTCCTTGCCGATGCTCGACCAGGTGAAGGTCGCCTCCCCCTGCAATGCCGATTGGAACCAAATGCAGGGCGACGACAAGAGTCGCTATTGTGGCAAGTGCGAGAAGAACGTCTACAACCTCTCGGCCATGTCCCGAGAAGACGCCGAGCTTCTCATCCTCGAAAGAGAGGGAAATCTCTGCATCCGGCTCTACCGCCGGACCGACGGCACCGTGCTCACCGAAGATTGTCCGGTGGGGGTTCGTCGCAAGCGCTTGCGCCTCTTGGGGGTGGTCGCGATTGCCGGTGGGGCCATGGCCACCGCGGCGGGCTTCGCGGCCAGCTTGGTCACGCAGGGCAAACCTTCGCACCCCGTCGCGGTCGAGATGGGCGCGCCCCCGCCAGAGCCCCCGCCGCACGTGCAAGGCGAAGCGGTCATGGGCGACATGGCCGAAGCGCCTCCCTCGGCCGTTCCCGCAAAGCCTCCGCCGCCCGTGAAGGTGGAGCCGCCGCCCGTCGCCCCCAAGCTCGTTCCGAAGATGGGCAAGATGGCCGTTCCCTTGCACCCCGTCGCTCCGAAGCCGCTCCCGAAGTGAGGACCGCATGACCCAGCGCGACCCCGTCGACGTCGTCCGTGAGCGCACCCTGGCCCTCGAAGAGGAGCTGCGCGAGCTCGACGCGAAACGTAGGGCGCGCGC
The DNA here is from genome assembly GCA_965225775.1 of Polyangiaceae bacterium. Taxonomy (GTDB): domain Bacteria; phylum Myxococcota_A; class Polyangia; order Polyangiales; family Polyangiaceae; genus JAAFHV01. The sequence goes on from OZ245328.1 coordinate 6,119,189, forward strand.
CGCGGTGGAAGACCGGATATCGCAGGTGGTGGCCGAGCTCGGGCGCAGTCGCACGCTGCTCCATCGTTTGCAGAACAAGGTGGCGCTGCCCACCGTGCAGACCGTGAAGATCGCCTCGCCGTGCTCGGCCGAGTGGAAAGACATGCAAGGCGACGATCGCGTCCGTCATTGCACCAAGTGCGACAAAGACGTCTACGACCTCTCGGCGCTGAGCCGCGAAGAAGCCGATCTGCTGCTCGCGGCACGCGAGGGAAAGGCGTGCCTCCGGCTCTTCCGACGCGACGACGGCACCGTGCTCACCCAGGATTGCCCGGTGGGCGTTCGACGAAAGCGTCTCGCCATGGCCGGGGTCTTGGCGCTCGGCTCGAGCATGGCGGGCACGGCGCTCTCGCTCTTCGCGGCCTCCGGTGTCGACCCCGGAGCGTCGAGTGCCCAGAGCTTGGAGATGGTGACCTCGCCCGTGCGTGTGAGCCCGATTCCCGCCTATCCCACCTCACTCCCGCAAGACGACGACTTTTCGCCCGAGCGAGACCTTCCACGCACCAAGGTCACGCCTCGAGACGGCACGAAAAAGAGCGTCCCTGCGCGCCCTCGGGGCAGCTACACGATGGGATTCTGAGGAAATCGGAGACCTCTCCGCTCAGGGCGTGTGCGGCTTGGCACGATGCACGAGCACCCAACGCACCGCGAGCCCGGCGCCGAGCACCATCAAGACGGCCGCGAGCAGCTTCACCCAATCGGTGGACGCGCTCTTGGGCGTGCGAAGCTCACCCGAAGCGGAAGCTGGCGGCGGCACCGAGCGTGTCCCCGAAGCAGGCGGAGGAACCGAGGTGCGTCGGTCGAGCACGAAGGCCGCGGTCTCGGGGTGCACGCGGTCCAGGTGGTCTTCCCGGAGCCGCTCGCCGACGGCGTCCCGCACCGTGCGATCCGCGCTCGGATCGAGCTGAGAAGGAGGTAGCGCGGCGGTGATCCGGAGCTCTTGGTAAGACACCGCGCTCGCCGCTCGTTCGAGCTCCATACGCATGGCGTACGCCGAGGGAAAGCGCGCGTCCACGTGGAACGCGACCGCACGCTCGAACACGCGCAGCACCTCGCGCGGGCCTCGTAAGCCGAGCGCTTCGGCCGAAGGCAGAGGCTCGATCGCCGCGAGGGCGAGCTCGTTGCCGTGACGGAGCGGCCCGCCCTTCAGGAGCACGAGCGCGGAAGCGCCCACCGCGAAAATGTCGGTCGGAGGACCTACGAGATCTCGCCGCGCGAGAGCCTGTTCCGGCGACATGAACGCGGGCGTTCCGAGCATGACCCCCGATTGGGTGAGCTCGTCCAGGTCGACCGCTCGCGCGATGCCGAAATCCAGCAATTTCAGCTCTCCCGTGGTGCAGCGAAAGAAATTGGAGGGCTTCAAATCTCGGTGCACGACGCCCTGCGCGTGGGCCACTTCGAGCACCGAGAGCACCGTGCGTACGATCTCGATCACGTCCGCGAAGGTGCGTGGCTCGCCTCGGTGCACCGAGACGCCGATGGGCTCTCCCTCGAGCAGCTCCATCACGAAGAACGGGAGGCCGTCTTCCGTCGTACCGTCGTCGAAGACGCGCACCACCGCCGGATGCTCGAGTCGATTGGCGAGGTACGGCTCACGTCGGAAGCGCTCGAGGTCTTGTTCGCTGCGCAGCTGATCGGGGTGCGCGATCTTGATAGCGAAGCGTCGACCGTTTCGGTGAGTAGCCGCGTAGACCGCCGCGCAGCCCCCGATGCCGAGCAGCTCGTCGAGGACCCAGCGTCCGTCGAGCACGGTGCCCACGCGCGCCTCCAGAAAGGAGCGTGAGTCGGTCGGCTGGCCACCGCCTGGAAAACCCATCATCGAGCGTAAAGTCCAGGAGACCAGGGGCTTCACGAGGAAGCAAGCCATCCCGGTGGGCACTTCGGGCGTCCATTTCGGTCGGTCCTTCGGGAGCGTGGGCCTTCGCGCTCGCGCTTTCCGCCGAAAAGGGGGCTGTCGTACTCGTCGCGGGGGCTCGGCGGCGCTACGAAGGGGCCCATGACCCAGAAGACCGCGCTCGTCACCGGAGCAACCGACGGCATCGGCAAGGAGACCGCTCGCGCCCTCGCGGCGAAGGGGTACCGCGTGCTCGTGCACGGCCGGAACGCGGAAAAAGCGGCGCTCGCGTGCGAGGACCTGGGCGCGGGAGAGCCCCTGTTCGCCGACCTCTCGAAGCTCGCCGAGGTGCGCGCGCTCGCCGAACGCGTCGCGAAGCTCACCTCGAGGCTGGACGTTCTCGTGAACAATGCAGGCATCTTCGCGCACGAGCACACGCTCACCGCGGACGGCTTCGAGCTCACCATGGCGGTGAACCACTTCGCGCCGTTCGTGCTGACCCATCGGCTGTTGCCGTTGCTCGAGGAGACACCCGGCGCACGAGCGGTGCACGTGAGCTCGGTCGCGCATCAGCGCGGGCGCCTCGATCCGCAGAACCTCGACTTCACCAAGGGCTTCGAGGGGTACGCGGTCTACGCGGCGTCGAAGCTCGCCAACGTGCTTTTTTCCAATGCGATGGCGCATCGCTCGAAGACCACGCACGCCTCGCTGCACCCCGGGGTCATCTCGACCAAGCTCTTGAAGAGCGGGTTCGGCATCTCGGGAGCGAGCGTGGCCGAAGGCGCGAAGACCAGCGTGCATGCCGCCACGAGCCCCACGCTCGAGGGCATCACGGGCAAGTATTTCTCGGACGAACGCGAAGCGCGCCCCTCGGCGCTCGCACGGGACGAAGCCCTCGCCGAGACACTCTACGCCGTGTCGGCACAGCGCACCGGCGAGACGCCGCTGCCGAAGCGCTGACTCTCGCGGCGAGCCTCGCGCCATCCGAGACGGAGGCCCTCGGGCGAGGTGATTTTTTCGGCCGAAACGCTTGTGAATCGGGCGGGAAAGGCTGACTCTTCCGGCCGCATGCGTAGAACGACGGCGGCAGCCTTCCTCGCGAATTTTACCCTGATTGGCGCGCTCGCGTTCGCCCCCGGATGCGCGAAAGAAGCGGACAGCCCGCAGAGCGCCACGCTGGTGCGCGATCTTCGATCCGCCAAGAGCTCGAGCGACGGCGAGAAGGTCGGCCGCTGGCTCATCGCCGAGCTCTACGCTCCCGGCGGAGACGCGGCCCACGCCGCCGAAGCACGCAAGCGCCTCGGCGAGCTCTCCAAGGAAAAAGGCCTCTACGCGAGCCTCGCTCGAGCCCTCGCCGACGAGGGACACGGTCTCCAAAAGAGCGCCGCGGAAGCGTTCATGGATGCGCTCGTCGCCGCACGCACCAGCGACGAAAAAGACGCCGAGCTCGGCGCGTGGATGGCCGCGCACCGCTTGGTGGCCCTGCGCGGCTCGGTTCCCGGCCTCTGGAAGACCCACAAAAAGACGGTCGACGACCTGGTCAACAAGCCCGGAAAACTCGGCTGGCGCGCGGTGGCCGAGCTCGTCGAGTGGTGGGCGGTCGAGTCGTTCGACGAAGTGAAGGTGGTCGACCAGGCCTACGACGCCGAGGTCACCACGCGCATGGGCTGCGTGAAGGGCATTCGCATCGCGGGTCCCTTCGGACACGGCGCGCCTCCCGATCGCCGTCGCGCTTTCCCCGCCGAAGACGCGCCTTGGCCCGCGGTCTTCCCGGTCGATCCGCTGCGCGGAAGCGCCGCTCGTGTGGTCAAGACCGAGCAGGCCCGCTGCGTGGCCGCGAGCACCGAGCCCTCGCTCGAAGGCGTGTTTTACGCGGAGACCTACGTCACCGCGGACACCGACCGCGACATCGTGGTCGCCGTGCAAGGCGCGGTGAAGGTGTGGGTCGACGACGTGCCCATCATGGAGCGCGATCTGCGAAATTGGGGCGTTTGGCAGCGCTTCGGCGGCGCGGCGCGCATCTCCAAGGGGCGCCATCGCATCCTCGCGCGCATCGTCTCGGACTCGGCGAGCATTCGTGTGCTCAACCCGGACGGCACGCCCGCCAAGCTCGCGAGCGACGTGGACGCGCAGAAGCCCTTCGGCCTCTCGGGCGTGGTCGCGCTGCCCAGCCCCAACCCGATCGATGCCACGGTGTCCGCGCTCGCGCGCGGTGAAGAGCCGAACATCGATCCGTTCGGGCGCATCCTGGCGGCGCATGCCGCGGGCGTCGAGGCGATGCAAGACGTGGCCAGCGTGCTGCTCGAGCCCTTGGTCGGCAAAGAAGCAGCTCCCTACGCGCTCGAGCTCGCGGCCTCGGTGGTCGGACGCGACCCGGCCCTCCCGGAAGAGCTGCGCAAGCGCAACGAGAAGGTCTACCACCAGCGCGCCATCGCGGTGGATCCCAAGCTGTGGCTCGCGCGGGCGTGGCTCGTGCTCGACGAAGCCGAGCAGCGAGGGCTCGTCGAGTCGGTCGAGCCCATGCGCAAGCTGGTGGCCGAGTTCCCCGACGTGCTCGAGCTCGGCGATCAGCTCGCGCGCATCTACGGCAAGCTCGGCTGGCGATCGGAACGCATGCGTACTGCACGCGATCTGGCGACGCGCTTCCCGGAGAGCATGGCAGCCCAGCGCCTTTATCTTGCCGCGCTCGACGACGACGGCTCGCTGGCCGAAGCGGACACGGTGGCCGAGCACATCAAGAAGCTCGATCCGGACGTGGAGATCGACATCGACCGCGCGCTCGCCCGCCGCGACTACAAGGCCGCCGTGGCCGAGCTCCGCAAGCTGCAGAAGCGCCGCCCCGACCGCAAGGATCTGGCCGGTCGCATCGCCGACGCGCTCATGCGCGACGGAGACCCGAGCGCAGCGGCCGCTCAGCTCGAGAAGGCCCTCGCCAAGAACCCGTCGGACTCGGGCTTGCGTCTGCGCATCGCCGATCGCGCGTACGCCAAAGGCGACACCTCGGCGCTCCGTCGCGCGCTCGCCGAGACGCTCCAGGCCGGCGGCAAAGGCAACGACATCCGCGACGCGGTGGAGCTGCTCGAAGGCGCGAGCGCGCTCGAGCCGTACCGCATCGACGGCCGCGGCGTGATCAAGGCCTTCGAGGCCTGGGAAAAGAGCGGCAAGCACATGGAGGGCGTGGCCGCCCGCGTGCTCGACTACTCGGCCGTGTGGGTGCATCCGGACGGCTCGAGCGAGATGCTCGAGCACGAAATCCTGAAGATGCAGTCGCAAGAGGCGGTGGGCAAAGAGTCCGAACAAGAGCCGCCGTCCGGGCTCGTGCTGCGCCTGCGCGTCATCAAACCCGACGGCTCGGTGCTCGAGCCGGAGCCGGTCGCCGGCAAGCCCACGCTCACCATGCCGCACCTCGAGGTGGGCGATTACCTCGAGATCGAGCACATCACGCCCTCGGGTGCGGAGAGCTACAAGGGGCGCTCGTACCGCGGACCGCACTGGTTCTTCCGCGAAGCGGACAAGGGTTACTGGCGCAGCGAGTTCGTGACGCTGACGCCCAAGGATCGCCCGCTCGACATCGAGGTGCTGGGGCAAGTGGCCGAGCCCAAGGTGGCCGACAAGGGCATGTTCGTCGAGCGTCGCTGGCGCATGGACGAGAGCCCGCCCGCGCCGGAAGAGCCGGATAGCGTCTCGCCGCGCGAGTTCTTGCCCAGCGTGCGCGTGGGCTGGGGTCAATCGCTGGAAGAAACCCTGGCACGCCTGGTCGACGTGGCCGGTGACGAGACCCCGCTCGACCCGCGCCTGAAGCGCCGCGCCCTCGAGATCGTGAAAGGTGCAAACCTCACCGATCGCGACGCCGTAGCCAGAAAAGCCTATGCTTGGGTGCTCGACAACGTCGAAGAAGGCCAGGAGAACGACGGCCGTCGCGCCATCCTCGGCAAGAGCGGCTCGCGCCAAGCGGCCTTCTCGCACCTGCTGCGTCAGCTCGGGGTGCCGGTGGATTTCGCCATCGCCAAGAACAAGCTCGCCATGCCTCCGCGCGGCAAGCTGAGCGAGGCCGAGGGCTTCGACACGCTCTTGCTGCGCGTGGACGCGGGCAAAGCCGGTACGCGCTGGCTCACCGTGAAGGACAAGTTCGCGCCCTACGCCTACGTGCCGGCCGAGGTCCGCGGACAGACCGCCGTGGTGCTCGTGCCGGGCACCCCGCGCGAGACCGTGACCGGCAGCGGCGTCACCGACGGCATCGTCATCAAGGGGCGCGCGAACCTGCGCGAAGACGGCTCGGCCGAGGTCGAGCTCGTGCAGTCGTTCACCGGCAAGGTGGGCATCGGCATGCGCGGCGTCTTCGACAAGGTGCCGGAGAGCAAGCGCTTCGACTTCGTGGAGACGCGTCTTTTGGCGCGAAATCTCCCCGGCGCGCGCGTCCGTGACGTGAAGCTCGAGAACATGACCCAGCTCGGCGAACCGCTCGTCATGGTGGTCAAAGCCGAGGTCTCGCAGCTGGTTCGCCCCGAGGGGCAGGGCTTCGCGGTCAAATCCCTCTTCCCGCTGCACCTCGCGCAGCTGGCCACGCAGCCCTCGCGTCAGACGCCGCTCTTGCTCGGAGCTTCGTCGCACTTCGAGCTCGACTTCCAAATCGTGGTCCCGCAGACCGTGCGCATGCCCGCGCTCCTGCCCCAGGGCACCGTCAAAGACGGCGAGCGCATCGTCGAAGTCAAAGACGCCGTGGCCGGTCACGCGATCCGCTTGGTGCGCCTCATCGACATCCCCGCCGCGCGCGTGCAGCCCGGCAAGGAATACGCGGGCTTCGTCGACTTCGTGCAAAAGGCCGACACGCTCGTGGAACGCGAGATCGTGCTCGGCAAGTGATCCCATGAGCCACGTCATCCCGAGAGTCCTCGAGCCCGAGGTCATGGACACGGCCGAAGAGGCCGAAGACTACGACGCCATGGATCACGCCACGGTGAACGGCGTCTTCTGCGACGACCTCTTGTCGCAGAGACCTCGTCCGGCGTGGGTGCTCGACGTGGGCACGGGCACCGCGCGCATCGCGCTCGCCTTGTGCGAACGCTCGAGCACCGTGCGCGTCGTGGCCACCGATCTCGCCGACCACATGCTGCGCGTGGCCGCGAAAAACGTGCAGAACGCAGGCATGTCCGAGCGCATCTTGCTCCGCAAAGACGATGCGAAGGCCCTCGCCCCCTTCCCCGAGCCGTTCGACGTGGTCTGCTCCAACAGCGTGGTGCACCACATTCCGGAGCCGGAAAAAGCGCTCGCGGCGTGGTGGTCACGTGTACCTACGGGGGCGCTCTTCTTCGTGCGCGACCTGCTCCGGCCGGACACGCTCGACGACGTGGACGCCCTCGTGGAGAAGTACTCCGGCGCTCGCCCGAGCGATTCCGCGCAGGCCGCGTCGTTCGATCGCCAGGTGGCGCTCTTTCACGCCTCGCTCTGCGCGGCGCTGCGTCTCGACGAGGTGCGCGCCATCGCGGTCTCGCTCGGCATGCCCGAGTCCGCGGTACGAATGACCTCGGATAGGCATTTCACGCTCGCCTTCGAGAAGCCTCGATGAGCCACGCGGCGAACACCTTCGTCGCGCCGTTTCCGTGGGAGAGAATCGAAGCGGTCACGCGTTCGGAGCTGGTCGCGGGCAAGAAGATGCGCGACGTGGTCCGCCGCTTCGTGGACGCACGCGGCGTGCTCGGCGCGCTCGACGCCCTGCTCGGGGTGCGCACGAGCGCGTTCCTCAAGTGGGTGCGCGAGGCCACTCCGGCGCACGTACCGGAGAACGCGCTGGGCGTGCTCATCGCCCCGGCGGACGCGGTGCGCGTGGAGCGCGCCATCTTGGTCATGGTCGAGCCCGCGCTGGCCGCCACACTCGTCGCACGCGCGCTAGGGAGGCCCGCGCCGCAGTTCGTGGTGCCCAACGCGGCGCCCACGCAAGAGCTGGCCGGTGCGCTCGCGGCCGTGGTGCGCGCCGTCGCCGCACGTGCGCATACGGGCATCGCGCCGGTGGTCCTCTCCGCGGGCTCGGCGGGGCATCTCTTCCTCGACGTGGCGCAGAAGGGCCTCGCGCACACCGCGCTCTTCACGCTCATCGTCGACGACGAGGCCTTCACGGCGGCCATCGTGACCGATACACGCGCCATCCCCATGCCCGAGGTGCGCGAGCTCACGCGCGCTTCGCTCGAGAGCATGGGCGTGGTCCCGCTCGCGCTGCGCATCGTGGCCGCCGCGTGTTCGGCCACCCTGGACGAAGTGGCGAAGCTCGCTCCGGGCGACGTGTTCCTCACCGGAGTACCGGTGCCCGACGCGCTCCCCGGTGACGCGCGTGGCCTGCGTCCGGCCACGTACAGCGGGCGCGTCGTGTTGTGCGGCGCGCGCGCCGAGCTCGGCCTGGTCGCCGAATTGCGGCATCCCGAGGGGCTTGTGCTAAGTGCCGAGCGAGTTCCCATGCCTCTCTCCGCTCCCGACAAGGACCGCGAGAGGCGCTCGCGAGGAGGGCGTCCACCGATGGATTCGAACGACATTCCGACCGACGTGCTCGCCGACGTGGACATCGTGGTCCGAGTCGAGCTCGGTGCCGCCGAGCTCCCCGCGAGCGCATGGGCCAAGACGCGTGCCGGCGACGTGATCGCGCTCGGTCGCAAAGTGGGTGAGCCCGTGGTGCTTCGAGTCTCCGGTACCGAAGTGGCCAAGGGTGAGCTCGTGCACGTCGACGGAGAGCTCGGCGTGCGGATTCTCTCGCGTACCGGTGAGGTCTTTCGATGAATCGTCTCGTTCCGTTCGCCGCCGCTCTGATCGGCCTCTCGCTCGCCTGCTCCAAGCCCCAAGACGGCGTGCAGCCCGCGGGAAGCGCGGCCCCGCAAGCCTCGGCCACGCCTTCCGCTCAGGGCTCGGCCGCCGCGAGCGCATCCCCCGCCGGAAGCGGCAGCGCGGCCACGGGCGCCGCTGCGAAGGGCCAAGCGTCCTCCTACGACGGCAAGTACACGACCACCGCGCTCGCCACCATCAGCGTGCCCGAGGGCTCGAAGTGGAAGGGCGAAGACAGCCAAGACGGCGTCGGCGAAGGCAAGCTCGCCTTGGCCGTGGACGGTGAAGGTCGAGTGACCGGCACCTACGAAGGCGCGCTCGGCACGGGCACCGCGGACGGCCAGGTCCAGGGGGACACCCTCACCGCAACGCTGCGCCCCAAAGACCCCGCAGCGCCCGGATTTTACGGCACCGTGCTCGCGAAGATTGCGGGCGACAAGGTGGACGGCACGCTCGCCGCATCGCGCGGCAACGCGGGCCTCGTCCGCGAAGGCAAGCTCACGCTCGCCAAAAAATAGACCGCCTGAACGAACACGAGAGGAGAGCTCGGACACATGGTGAGGCGCACGCGCTACCTGGAGTGGGCATTCGACCACGTCGGACGGACCGAGTACGACCTCGCGTCGAGCGGCATCTCGTCCTTCACGGACGCCGAGCTCCCTCCCCTGGACGGTCCCACCGACGGTCGCGCGTACGGCGCTCTCGTGGAGGCGATTGCCGCCTTCAATCAGGTTCCGGAAGGCTGCGTGGTACCCACACTGGGCACGTCCCACGCGCTCTTCGTGGCCATGAGCGCGCTGCTCTCCCACGGAGACGAGGTGCTCGTGGAGTCCCCCGCGTACGAGCCGCTCCTTGCCATACCGGAACAGCTCGGCGCGCGCGTGACCACCTTCGAGCGCCGCCCCGAGGCGCGTTACCTGCTCGAGCCGAACCAGATCGCGGCCAAGATGACCGCCGACACCAAGCTCGTGGTGGTCACCAATCTGCACAACCCGACCGGCGTGCACACACCGCTCGAGGTCCTGGGCGACATCGCCGCCTTGTGCGCCGAGAAGGGCGCCACGCTGCTGGTGGACGAGGTGTACGCGCCCTTCGCGGCCTGGCCTCGCGGGGTCTTCTCGGCCTCGGCTTCGCAGCTCGGCGCCAATGTGGTGTGCGTGTCGAGCCTCACCAAGTGCTGGGGCGCGGGACCGCACCGCATCGGCTGGGTCTTGGCGAGCGGCACCGTGGCCGATGAGTGCAGAGTGCACATGATGACCACCCTCGGCCATTTGCCGGTCGGTCACGCGAGGCGCGGCGTGCACACGTTCAAACACCTCGACACGCTGGCCACACGCGCGCAGCGGGGCCTCTCGCGTAAGCGGGACCTGGTCGCCTCGTGGATGGCCAATCGCGCCGATCTCTCCTGGAGCGCGCCCGAGCACGGCCTCTTCGGCTTCGCCACCAAGACCGGCACGGAAGACCTTCGCCCGCGCATCGAGCGTGGCATGCGCGAGCGCCACGTGCTGGTGGTCCCCGGCTCCTTCTTCGGCGCCGCGAACGGCTTCCGCCTCGCGTGGTCCCTGCCGGAAGACAAGCTGCTCGAGGCGTTGTCGCGGCTCGGCAAGGTGCTCGACGGCTGAGAGCCTCGGCTCGCGCCCGACGGCGCGTTCCGGCACCGCGTTCCTCTTTCTTTTCCGGGGTTTTCCCGAAAATCGTCCCCGATTGAGCCGAAGCCCGGGCTCGGGGCACCTTGTCGTGGATGCGTACCCTGCTCCTCGGCGTCGGCAGTCTCCTCCTCGTATGGGCCTCGGCGTGTGGCGGTAACGACTCGGGCGTAGACCCGAGCGATCCCACGCTCGACGGCGGAAGCACCGGGACCGGAAACGGCAACGGAACCGGGAGTGGCTCGGGCGGCGGCGGCGGGAACGGCGGCGGGAACGACGGGGGCAGCGCGACGGGCGAAGGCGGCGAAACCGACGGGGGCACGCCTTCGGGCGGCAGTGCGGGGTATCTGCACACCCAAGGGGCGACCATCGTCGACTCGACCGGCAAGGTGGTGCGCCTGACCGGGCTCTCGTGGTTCGGCATGGAGACGAGCAACTTCGCGCCGCACGGGCTCTGGGCGCGCTCCATGGGATCGATGCTCGACCAGATTGCCGCGCTCGGCTTCAACATGATTCGTGTGCCGTTCTCGAACCAGATGTTCGATGCGGGCAGCGTGCCCAACGGCGTCGACGCCGCCAAGAACCCGGACCTGGTCGGCAAGAGCGCTTTGGAAATCCTCGACGCGCTCGTCGCGGGCGCGAAGGCGCGCGGGCTGCGCATCGTGCTCGATCGGCATCGCCCGGACGCCAATGCCCAATCTCCGCTCTGGTACACGGGCAGCGTCACCGAGCAGCGCTGGATCGACGACTGGAAGATGCTCGCGACACGCTACAAAAACGAGCCCACCGTCATCGGCGCGGATCTCCACAACGAACCGCACGGCTCGGCCACCTGGGGAGACGGCAATGCCGCCACCGATTGGCGACTTGCCGCCGAGCGTGCCGGCACCGCCATTCAGGCGATCCAGCCTGACTGGCTGATGATCGTCGAGGGCATCGAGCAGGTCTCGGGCAACTTCTACTGGTGGGGAGGCAACCTCAAGAACGCGGGCAGCGCCCCGGTGCGCCTGCCCGTGGCCAATCGCGTGGTGTACTCCCCGCACGATTACCCCGCGAGCGTGCACGCGCAGAGTTGGTTCTCCGACCCGGGCTACCCGGCCAATCTCACCCAAGTGTGGGACGACAACTGGGGCTATCTGGTCAAAAACGGGATTGCTCCCGTGTGGATTGGCGAATTCGGAACGAAGAACCAGACCGCCTCCGACCAGCAGTGGCTTCGCTCGCTCGTTACCTACACGCAGACCCGCGGCGTCTCGTTCTCGTTCTGGTGCCTCAACCCGAACTCGGGCGACACGGGCGGCATCCTCCAGGACGACTGGAATACCGTGAACACCGACAAGATGACCGTACTCAAGCCGGCCCTCGGCGGGAAGCTGTAGTCTCCCGACTCGCGATTCTTCGCGCGTGGCCTACACTCGAGGGCATGTTGCTCTCCGCCAAAGGTCGTTTCGCCGAGCCTCCGCGTTTGCCCGAGCACGCACAGATCGTGTCCGAGACGCTCGCCGGCTGGCCCGAGGTCCACGCGCGAACGCACTGGTTTCTCGGGGACGAGAGCGTGGTCGACGGAGCGGACTTCTACGTGGGCGAAGACGAGATCGGCCACCTCCACCTCGACGGGGAGGCGCACGTCGCCGTGGGAAAGAAGCTCGGCGCCGCGTTGATCGCCGCGGGGCGCGCGAAGCCGTTCCGATGGAGCGAGGCCTTCGTGGTGCTGCCCGTCCGAAGCGCGCGAGACGTGAAAGCCGCACTGGCGCTCTTCGAGCTCGCCTACGAGCGTCGTCGAGGGACCTCCGAGCGCGAGCTTGTCGCGAGGGTCGGCAAGGCGGCTCGCGGGGCCGAGGCCGATGGGGGATGACGGCGGGCGCAACTCTGCGGACCTTTGATGTCTTCGGGGGATGCGGGTCGACGTCGAAGAAGTCGCGGACGCGGCGCAGCTCCATTTAGGAGATCGCCAGTTCCTGGCCCGCACCGGAGACGAACGGCTCGTCCTCCTCTACGCTCCGAGGTCGCCCCGCTTCCCTTACGGAGCTTCGACCATGCGCGCACGAGTTCTTCTCGCCCTCGTTCTCGTCGCCGGGTGTGGTGGTGCGGAAGCGCCGAAGATGGCAGGACCGCTCGAGCCCGTGACGCCTCCTGTTCTCCCCTCGAGCTCGGCGGTCGTGCCGGTGTACCCGGTCCCGACCAGCACGGCGTCCGCATCCCCTCCCCCGAAGGCGCCGAAAAGCACGACGCCTCGAATCGTGCAGATCTCACCTTCGGACGCCTCGTGCGGGCTCGACGCCGAAGGTCGCGTCTGGAGGTTCGTGGTGGGCAAGATGGAGCCCGAGGTTCCTTCCTTGCGCGGCGCCCGAAGCATTGCTTGTGGAATGAACCACTCGTGCGTGCTGGGGGCCGACGCCAAGGTGTATTGCTGGGGCAACAATGCTTACGGCGCACTCGGCGACGGAACCCAGAAGGACCGCCACGAGCCCAGCCCGGTGGTCGGCCTCTCGCAGGTGGCCGAGATCTCGGTCGACTATGCACGCATGTGCGCGAGGACCACCTCGGGCGACGTCTACTGTTGGGGAGACAGCGAGTTCGGCAAAGCCGGAGACGGACGCCTCCCCGACAACGTGGGCCGGGAGAAGACCACTCCGGGCAAGCCCATCCTCGGCGGTGCCGCATCGATCGGAGTAGGCTCCGCCCACGCCTGCGCGGTCATGCCCGATGGCCGTGTCTCGTGCTGGGGACAGAACAACTCCGGATCCTGCGGTTTCCCCAAATCGGTGCGCTACGTGCCTCGCCCGAAGCTCGTGCCCCACTTGAAGGACGTGGCGATGATTCGTGCAGGCGAGTTGCTCACGTGCACGATCGATCGCCGAGGCGCCGTAGCCTGCTGGGGAACCGGCGCGACGGACGCATTGGGGCCTAGCGGCCCGAAAGGCGAATACTCGTCCGTCCCTACGCCCATCCCCATTCCGTTGCCCGCGCCCGCCGTCGAGGTTGCCATCGGCGCGAGTCGCCATGTCTGCGCACGATTGACGAATAGCAGCGTTCATTGCTGGGGTCAGAATGACCATGGGCAGCTCGGCGACGGCACCACCACCAATCGGCTCGCTCCCGTGCCCGTCAGAGGACTCCCCGGTCCGGCTACGGCGATCTCACTGGGCCTGGACAGGAGCTGCGCCCTCGTCGACGGACGAGTGTTCTGCTGGGGCAGCGGCGTGACGAGACGCGACGAAAGCTCGTTCCCGGACGACTCCAACGAGCCGGTCGAAGTGTCGGTGGAGGGGTCGTACCGGAAGAAGTGAGACGGACGAAGTCGGCGGCTTGCCTGCCTCGCCGATCCCTTTTGGCGCGGGCAGCGCGTCCGGGTTACGCTCGTCTTACGTGCGCCTTCCTCGAGCTCTCTTCCTGGTCATCGGTGCGGTCGCTGTCGCGACGGCATGCGCGAGCGTTTACGTAGGTGAAGGCGCGGACGCGTCGGCTCCGGACGCCCAAACGGTCGTGCCCCCGGCCCCGATCGACGCGACCAGCAGCGACGGCGCGACGACGGACGGCGGGACGCCGCAGCTCGATGCGCAGAGCGATGCTCCAGTGCTTCTTTTCTCGGACGATTTCGAGCGAACCGACGCGTCTCTCGTGCCTCCGTGGAGCAGCGCGAGTCTCCAAGACGGGCGCCTCGCGGTCGAAATCCCGGACGGTGGGACGTCGCGTGGGCTCACCGCGCTCACGAGCGGTCCCGACTCCGACTCGTTCGTCGAATACCGGTTCGCGAGCTCGCCGGTTCGTCGCGCGCGCGTGTCGTTCTCGGCGAAGGTCGTGGAGATGTTCCTGCGAGACGGCGGCTCCAACGAGACGGTGAACCTCTTCTCGATCCGCATCGACACCGCCCCGACCGACGCCGGCCCCGGCCCCGAGCACGTGCTCCGCGTGGGTGTCCGTCGCCGCACGACGACCACCTTCTCGCTCTTCGTGATGTCGCAGTTCAATCCGGGGGCGTCCCGCGTCATCGACTCGTCGCTCCGGTTCGACGTCGGCACCAAGTACGCCATTCGCCTCGAGGTGGACACGACCAGCCCGCAGCCGGGCAAGCCTGTCGCGACCGGGTACGTGAACGATGCCCCCGTGGTCACGCTCGACGGCACGGGTGAGCGCGTCTTCAGCTACGCCGACACGGGCCGCCTGTATTTCCCTGGCGCGGTCTCGGGAGGCGGGTTTCATCTTCAGTTGGACGACTTGAACGTCGTCGGGACACGATGAAGACGCTCGGCTCGAATCCCTTACGATCCATGCGGCCGATTGCCGTCCTCGCGATCGGTCTCCTCGCGGCTTGTGATGCGACCACGAAGGTCCCAAGGCCGTTGGAGACCGCTTCGCCACATACGGCAGGCAGTCAGCCCGCCGCGCCTTCGTCGGCCAGCGCCACGGCGACCCAAGCTGCGCCCGAGGCAGGACCAGTCGCAAGCGCCTCGGCCAATGCGCCGAGTGCGCGTTATCCTGCACTGGAAGACACCTGCAAAACGGACGCAGATTGCGTGCTCTTCGACGAAGAGATCACCGATGCTCCGCCTCGTACGTTCACCTGCTGTGGCGGCTGCACGCAGCGTGCGGCGAACAAGGAGTGGCTCGCGCGTTTTCGTAGCGCGTGCGAAGCGTCGAGAGCCCCGATGTGCCCGCCCTTGGGTTGTGCCATGCCCATCCTCAAGGCGGTCTGCACGAAGGGGCATTGCGCGACTTCGAAGAAGTGACGGGCGAGCTTACGGCGCCTCGTACGAACGGAGGCCCCGCCTACCGGCAGAGCCTCACGCAGCGGCAGCTCGATCAGTTCAGACACGCCTCTTGTCCCTCGTGGATGTACCACTTGCCTTCCGACGGGCGGAAGACGGCGCGTTGGGCGCCCATGGTGGGGTTCGAGCCGCTGTAGTACCCGGGGAGCGGGACGTCACCGGCCATTCCGTAAATGAAGGTGAGCGCTCCGGGGACGCTCCATTGGCCGTTCACCTTGTTGAACGAAGCGACCGTATCGCTCCAGCAGAAGAACGGCGCGGCGACCGGAATCTCGTTGAAGCTCGGGAGCCTGCGGCTGGTGCTCGTCCCCGAGACACTGCCCAACATGAAGAGCTCACGCGTCGAGGGGCGCATGACCACGAAGTCGGAGCCCATGTATCCGTCGACCTGCGCCGCCACGGGAACGTCGCCATTGGTGCCCCACTGCTGCGTGCGAATGCCCTTGGTGCTTTGGGCGAGCCACCAGGTGCCGGTGCTCGGACGCCAAATGGCCACGTCGTCCTTGCCGTCGCCGTCGTAGTCGGCTGGCACGGCCACGTCCCCCTGATCGCCCCAGAGCGGCACCACCGTACGCCCGGTGCTCGAGAGCGAAATCCACCATTCGTGGGACGCCGCACGGAAGATCGCGATGTCGGCTTTGCCGTCACCGTCGTAGTCGGCCGGCACGGCCACGTCTCCTACGCCTCCCCAAACTCCCTTGCGGAAGCCGACCCCGGTGCTACTGGGAATCGTCCACCACTCACCGTTGGACGGCCGCCAGACCGTGACATCGGATTTTCCGTCACCGTCGAAGTCGGCATTGAGCGGAACGTCACCCGCCTCTCCCCAACGCACCACACGGGCCTCGGCGACGAGGGGCAGCGCGACGGTGGACACGAGGACGGCGGCGAGCGAAAGGCGGAGGAAGAAGGTCTTCATGGCGAGCCGCGTTTGCAGCCCGCATGCCCGAGTCAAAAATCCTTCATTTCCCGACGATGGTCGCGGCCAAGCGTTCCGCTGGTCGTGGACTTGAGCAAGTCGTGCGCACCTGGGCGAGCAGGCGTTGCGCGATCGCGACTCGCCCCCGCTGGGTCGTGGTCCGTCGGAAAGCACGACGGCCCGTCCCGAGCCTTTCCGCCCCCCACGGAACGTGGTTAAACGCCGTCGATGAGCACGCTACGATTGTCGTTCAGCACCGATCTGCGCGCCTCGGCCGACGAGGTGTGGGCGCACGCCTCCACCATGGACGGCGTCAATGCCGAGCTTCGCCCTTGGATTCGCATGACCGTGCCGCAAGTGGCGCACGGGAAGCGTCTCGCCGACGTGGAGACGGGGCGCGAGGCCTTCGCGAGCACGCTCCTCCTGCTCGGGGTCGTCCCGTTCGACCTTCACCACCTCACGCTCGAACGCATCGTCGAGCGAGGTTTCGACGAAGAGAGCTGGTCGTGGCTCCAGAAGCGCTGGCGTCACGAGCGCCGGGTCGATCCGACGACCGACGGCTGCGTGGTCACCGATCGCCTGACGATAGAGCCTCGACTTTCGCCCAGGTTTCTCCTCGAGCCCGTCGTGCGACACCTCTTCGAAGCGCGTCACGCGAAGCTGCGCCAGATGTTCGGCGGGGACCACACGCAGATCGAGACGTTCTGAAAGCGTGACCCACGCCCGCTGTTCACGGCTTTCGTGGCGCTCCGCCCGTCGACGCGCACACGCTCCGCGGGTAGAAGCGCTTGCCGTCGGTGCATCTGACGCGACGCTCGAACGGGGCGGCGTCGCCGACGAGTCGGTACTTCCCGTCTTCGATCGCGACGTGTCCGTTCTTCCCGAACCAGTAGCTCTCGACGGCCTTCAGGGTGCGTGGATCCACGAGAGTGGCCATCGGGCCATGGATGAAGACCAACGCCCCGGCGAGCATTCCCTTGAGATCTCCGAGGATCCCGGAGAGCGGTGTCGTCATGTCGATCGCGCGCTTCGCGAGCGAAACGTGGACCAAGGTCCGATCCGGCCAGTCGCCGGTCACCACGTAAAAGCCGTCCGCGACGCCAATCGCCGACCGAATGAGGCCCGGCATCGCCACGGAGACGACCTCGCTCGAGCCGGCTCGAACATAGTCGAAGACCATATCTCCACGATGACGAGCGAATGCGGCGGACGACGTAAAGCCCATGACGTGCGCCTCCGGCAAGAGCTCCTCGCACTTTCCTGCGCGAGTGCAGAAGTGGACAGCCATCATGTCGTTGACCTCGCCGCTGTAGACCACGAGCCCATCGCCGAAGAGGCTCGCGTTTGGTGAGTAAAACGGATCGAACTCGAACGATGCCCGCTTTGCGCCGCTCGCGTCCACGAGGGTGATGGTGGAGTGCTCTCCTTCGGGTTGTTCCACGCGCACCGTCTCCTTCACGGGCGCCTTCGCTTCTTTTCTGATTTCGTAGTGGCGAACCGGCTGAAGGGTCGCGCCCGACGAGACCACGAGCGCACCACCCTCGACCGACACGGCGACATGGTCGAGCGGCAGTTGGAGCAGCTCTTGCTCCTTGTCCAGCGACACGAGACGCCCGCTGTCGGCGACGTAGTGAAGGTCGGGCGAGAAGGTGGATTTGCAATCCACATGCACGCTCGCCAGAAGAGTGCCATTCGCATTGCGCACCACGCACGACCCGTAGCTCGTACCGGTGGGCTCGAGAACCGGTCGCTGGAGAGGCGCTGGCCGAACGCCGATGCCCTCCCCCACGAACGACGACTTGCCCTTTTCGAGGATGATCGGGGGAAGGGGCGAGACCATGCCGTTCGGCGCCGCCGGCCCGTGGACGGAAACGAACGCGCGACCCACCGAATCGACCTGAACGATGCTTCCGGTCATGCTCGGCGGAAAGGGCAAGGTCTCGATGCGAGGTTCGCTGCCCGCCACGGAAATGCGAATCAAGGCGTCCTCGCACGCGGTGAAGAACGTCGCGGACGACGCATCGAATGCCGTGCGCCCGATGCACGGGAGCCACGTGTCCACGACCTTTCCCGAGGCGAGGTCCACGGTCTGGAGGATGTCTCGAAAGAGCCAATGAAGCTTGCCGTTCGCAAGCACCGACGGCGCCCCTCCCAGGGCGACGTGAGTGAAGACGACCTTCTTCGCGGAAATATCGATCACGCTCGAGCCGACCATTGCGTACTTGCCGTCACCTGTCGTCGCGAGTCTCCCGAAGGGTCGGTAGCTCTCGGCGCCTACGATTTCCCCGACGATCAAGGTAAAGTCGCTCGTACGGTAGAGGTTCAACTTTCGGGAGCCGACCGCGAAGAGCTCCCCGTCGTCGCTCACGGCAACCAACGACGGCCCCTCCCCTTCGAGGCTACGAACCTCGTGTTGCTGCGCATCGAGCAGAGCGAGTCGCCACGGTTTCGGGTGCGAGGGGTCGAGGGACAGCGCGGATAGTCTGAACACGCGATTGCCTGCCGAATGGCGTGCTCCCCCGAGCGGCACGAGCTCGCCCTCGTCGGGTTGCTCGGGCCTAGTGATGAGCACCTGATTGCCGTAGCCGATCGCCAGCCGTCCATCGGGGAGAAACTCGACCGTCGACGGAGCCATCGCCAGCGTCGCCGACGGCGTGGGAGGCTTCCGAGGCGCAGGGACAACGACAGCAGGCGACGCCGGTGGACGTGATGGGCCGCTCGGTCCGCCCCCACAACCGGCCAGCACGAGGCACATGGAGAGGCCCAACGAAAGGAGACTGGAAGCGCGTTTCACGATCCGTTGCTCCTCGAAACGAGACTCCGGGCTCGCAGCACGAATCGGCTCGCCGTCTCTTCGACTGAACGGGAGGTTTGGAGCGTGGTCCCGGCCGACCTCGCCCCCCCCGGAATGGGGACGAGCGACCCCGGCTTCGTTCCGCGCCGATAGAAGGCGCAGTCTATCGAACCAGCGTCGGCGACCACGCTGCGTGGGTCGACGCGACCGACCGGCTTCTTCTTCTTGTTCGCCGCTTCGAGCGCGGGCAAGAGCGCGACCATGGCGTCCACGTAAGCGGGGTCCAAGGTACCGGCGAACGTGAGGTTCCGTCGCATCGCCCGTGCAAAGCCCGCCTCCGTGCGCTCGTTCACGGATCCCGAGAACGAGTACACGTCGCCCCTCCGATCGACCAACGTGACTCCGCCGCCCATGCCCATCCCCCCATACGACTGGCAACTATGCAAAATGTTCGGACTGGTCGAAAATGACTTCGGGAGGGTACGCGCAGAGTCGGGAGGAGGCATCGGCCCCTTCGCCACCAACTCGAGGTCCACCGTCACCGAAGTGGCATAGGTCGTGTTGCCGGCCTTCGGGTGTTCGAGCTCGATCGTGATCGAAGGGTCCGCGTACGGCCCATCGGAAGGCACCTGGGTCATCGAGAACCGAACGTTGCCTACCGGTCTCACCTCCGCGCTGCGTCGCTTCGACTGCCCGTAGCTCGGACCTTCCAAGTACCAAACCCGCTCGTCATCGAACGTGGGGAGCTTCAAAAGCGTAACAATCCCCTTGGCCATCTCGCGCGCCAGCGCAATCGCTTCGCCTGATTTGCCCGTGTCGTCGTGACCGAGCTCCATTCGGATGACGCCCCGGTTGTCGTCGTAGTGAGTCAGAGTGCCGTAGCCGTTTTGCCAGAGCCACCGCCCGAGAGGTCCTTTTTGGGCAGAGACCAGCGCACGCAGTCCCTCTTCGGCGCGCGCGTCGTAGCGAGAGTTGAGGTCTGCGAGCGCCACGGCGGCTTCGGCATCGGCAGGACAGAGCAGGATCCACTCGCTCGGGATGCCCAGCATGAGCCCGCCCTCGAGACCTGATCGGTAGGAGAACGCCACGGTAAGACCGGGGCACCCCGCTGCCTTCGGGTAGGTCACGAGCACGGTGCGCGACGCCTCCGACACGAGCAATTTGTTCTCTCCCGCCTCCCCCACGCGTCCGTAGCCGAACCTCTCGCCGAACTGGGAGACGAACGACTGAACGTAGGGTGCCGCTTCTTCGTTCCAGAGGAACGACAGCGGACGGCTCTCCTTGTGCCATATCTTCCGGAGCCTGCCGCTCTTGTCGACGTCCATCGAGACCTCTTCGTGGCCTTTCGGGCGAATGGCTGCGGCGAACGAGGCGGCATCGAACCGCGCCACCGGTGCCGCAGGCGAGTGCGCCTCTGGGCTCGGCACCTTGGGTGGCGAGGGCCGAATAGGCTCACGCGCCGCGGGCGGTGCCGCGCATCCCGCAAGGGCGAGCGCCAAAGAAACGAGGAGCGAGCGAGACACGCGTCTACCGGACGATTGCACGGGCACACTCTCGCACGTAACGTAGCCCGACGTGAAGTGCGTCATGCACGGAGCCGCTGGGGAGGACTCCCGTCGTGCGCCCGCCGCGGCATCCGCAAGACCTTCGTTGCGATCCTCCGGTGCGTGCTCACCTACGAAAGTAGGCCGCCGCCGGCGCAGACCGCTGCGGGGTAGGTGCCGACTTGGTCGGGATCGCGGACAGGTGGGTACATGCGGCCGAGAGTATCTCACGTGGTTTGGATTGGAGGACTTGGGGCGATCACTCGTCCCGACGGTCAATAGCAGTCCTCGCGCATCCAAATCCGATTGAAGCGCTGCGCGTTCCAGTCGTCCTCGCGGATGAGGAACCAGACGCGCCCTTGGTCCCCCCATTCCACCCCGAGCGCGGGGTCGGTGTCGAGTTGGAGGAGCGAAAGCCACGTTGCAGGGGTGCACAGGAGCTCGACCACGCTCGCCGGTACGCCGTCCAAGGTCCTCCCTCGGATGACGATCTTTTCTTTGGTGAACGGATTCACGGCGGGGCGGTCAGGCGTGGCTCGGATGGCGTGCTCGAACGAACGGAGCGGCATGTTCTGAATGAAGTCGCCGTGGCCAAGGAGCCGATGTCCTCCGATTCCCAGCCGCTCGCGAACAGCCGAATAGTCCGCATCGACGGCAATGCCGAGCTCCTCGAGCACCTCCAGGGTGGGAACGGTCAGCGCTCGCTCGCCCCGGGCTGCCAGGGCAGGAAGCTCGGGCACGGGAGACAACGTTCGTTCCAGGTCGCCTGCCGAAACGTGAAGGACTCGAAAGTTGTCGAAGTCGCTCGCGTGCGAGACGTGAGTATGGATATCCGAAAAGAAGGCCAGATGCCCCCGCAGCGCGCTCGCCGAAGGGACAAGGCCCTCCGCCTCGGCGAGGGCGACTTGCGCGAGGAAGGTGAGCGAAGTACCAGCGCGCGTGGTTGGCCATGTCGTGCCCGGAGCCAAGTCGGGTGAGCCTCCGAAGCGTGTCGTTCCCAGCGCCGGTGTTGCCTCGAGGGAAACGGGCACGAGTCGGAGAGATGGCCGCACGAGGGAGACGAGGCGAGGATTGCTCTCGTAGCGAGTACCGCGAAACGGGTTCGACGACATTCGATCAGGGTACTTTGCGTTGGCGTCCACCCGAGCCACTTTCGCCAGTTCTCGTGGCGGGGCGCAACGTCTCGTGGCACGGTGTCGACGTGCGTACGTCGAAGCTATGGGTTGCGCTCGGTCTCGTCGCCTGCGGGAGCAACCGCACCTACGATGTTGCACCACCAATCTCGGCTCCGGCCGATTCAGGGGTCGTCGGCGATGCGGGTATCGTCGAGGATGAGGGCCCGCTTCCGCCCGCACCATCGGAACCTGGTTGCGCCATGACCCTCGACGGGGTCCCTCTCGCACCTTCGCAGGGGCACGCCACCCTTGCCTATTACGGCGAACAACCCTCGCTCGAGCTCTCCTGCTCGGGCGTGGACGTGGAGCTGCGAAGGATCGCGGGGCCAGGCGAGTACGAGGGGATCCTTCGCTATGGAATCTTCCCCAGGCCCGAGTACATCGGCTACCGCTGCGCGGTTCGACTCGACAAGCTTGCCATCAAGGATCGCGGAGGCCTCGCTGCGCGGGTTCGCTGCGACGTGCCTCTCTACCGCGCGGAGGGTGCCGCGAAGCCGAACGTTCGCATCGAGGGATATGTGGTGTTGCCGCCGGCCGTGGCACTGCTCAAGGGCGAAAACAAGCCCGTGAACGGAGGGTTTTGCACCTACTCGGTCAAGGGAGAATACAATCTCGAGGGCCGCGGCGGTGCCTTTAGCTCCCGCTGCTTCGATTCGACCTTCGGCCTCGCGGTGGACGACCCCCACGCTTCCCTCGTGGGCACGTTTTGCCCCACGTGCGTGACCTACTACTCGAGAGGTGGTTGCTCGGCACCGACCAACGTCGTCCCGGGTGATCACGCGGTGGCCTACGATATCTCGTGTGCGTTCAGCCACGAGCTCTCGGGGGACCTGCAGATCGACGCCCACATCGACGGGCCGATCGTCACGACGCCCTGAGGAGCGGCTTGCGAGATTGCGTGCGATCAGTGCCGTTCGGCGAGTCGTCGCTCGAGGTCCGCCACTTCCTTTTCGTCGTCGTCGGCCAGCGTTACCTCGGCGCGGCGCAGGAGGGCTCGAGCTTGGTCGAGGAGAGCGCGGGAGGACACGAAGTTGCCACGCGCGAAGGCCAGCGACGCTCGATTGAAGAGGTGTATTGCGTGGTCATAGGGGTCGTCTGCTGGACCCGTGGCCGCCTCGGCGAAATGGCGTTCAGCGCTGTCGAGTCTTCCCAGGCGGACCTCGACGTGACCGAGGTTGTGGAGCTCCACCTGCACCATCCCTTCGTCGCGGAGCGTGCGATTGAGGGCGAGGCTCTCCGCGAAGAGTGTGGCCGCCCGATCGAAGCGACCGAGCGCGCGTGTAGCCTGGGCGAGCATGTGGAGTGGCGCCTGCTGGTAGTGCGGTCCGAGCTGGGCGAGCGCTGCGCGCGCGCGGGCGGCGTGCTCTTCGGCCTCCGAGTCGCGTCCTTCGGAGAGGTCGACGCGGCTGAACGCTAGGCATGCCAGCCCCTCGGCTTCACGATCCGTGAGCTTCTGGGCGAGGGTCATTGCAGACTGGCTCCGGCTTCGCGAGGTGGCCAAATCGCCCATCCGGAAGGACAAGAGCGCATCTCCGTACAGCGCGAGCGCGTGGAAGAGAGAGGGTGTCTGCTCGTCGATTCCGTGCAGAACGATAGCCAGAAAAGCGCGACCTCCTGCGTCGTCGTTCGCGAGGATCCACGCGCGAAAGGTGCGTGCGCCGAGCTCCAGCGCTTGGTCGCGTCGTCCACGCTCGACGAGCCTCTTGGCGCATTCGACGAGGGCGCTCCTCTCGCGGACCATGCGCGCTGCCCACCCAGGGAGGGGCGCTCCGATGGGGCGACCCGATGACGTGGGGAAGGTCCAATGTGCCTCGCGCGCGAGGGCCAGGAGCTCGTCCGTTCTGTCGGCCTCGGCGCTAGGGGTGAGGGAGGTCGCCGGGCTCTTGGCGGCCCCGGAATGGCAAGCCACGACGAGCCATCCCGCCGAGAGCCACAAGAGAGCTTGACCGCATTTCACGTCTTCGCTGGTAGGTGGAATGGGGCGCCGGAGCAAGCGCTGTTGTCTCGCCCACCAACGACAAGAGGCCCCGTCTCTCGACAGGGCCTCTCGGCGGGTCACGTGACTTCACTCGCCTTGGGCTTCGCGATCACGCGTCGTCTTGCTCGTCGCCTTCGGGGGCCGGGAGGGGCTCGTCGCCTTCGAGCGGGTCGGGGGTGCGCTCGGCGCGGCGCTTTTCGCGGAGGAACGCGCTGGTGGCTTCACGGACTACCTCGGGGGTGGCGCGGAAGGCGTAGCGGACCACCTTGCGCACCTTGGTGATGCGCTCACGAAGCAGCATGAGGTACGTGTCGCGCGAGGCGAGCGCGGCGTTGTTCCCGGTGCTCGTGGTGCGCGAGCGCAGGGCGTCGCTGAGGAGGAGTCCTTCTTCGATCAGGGCCATATCGAAGTTGGGAATGGTGGCGAAGCTGTCCGCGAGCTTCTGCGCGCGGCGCGCATAGGAGCCTACCGAGTCGGCCAGCTCGGCAATGGTGCCGGGCTCGGTCGCGTGGGTCTTGCGGAGCGCGTCGAGAGTGGCGTCCTTTTCGTCGAGGATGCCGTCGTCCGCGTCGAGCTCCGAGGCGAGGCGAAGCTCCCGATTGACGAAGCGGGCGCGCTCGAGCTGGGAGTCACCATTGGCGACGATGCTGCCTTTGGCTTCGTCACGCTGCGCGTCGGCGCGGTCGGTCAGGTAGAGGATTTCCGCCGCCACCTCGGAACCTCCCATTCGCTCGGCAAAGAGGGAGAGCGAGGGGTATTTCCGCGGGTCCGGGCTCTCTTGGTAGGTGTGCACCATATTGGCGCACTTGATAGCTTCGGAGATGTAGACCGCATACGGAACGGGGAGCTCGACCGGTGCTTCGACCATGGTCGCCTCGGCCTCGGCCTCGATGCGCTCCTTGAGCTCCGGCGTGATGCCGGCGCGCAGAGCGATAGGAACGACGGGCCGCTCGACTGCGGGACCGCGATTGACGGCCAGAGGCGCCGCCGTGAGCATCGCCTTCTTGGCGATCTTGGCTTTCGCCTTGGCGGGTGCCTTAGCGGCCGCCTTCTGGGCGAGCTTGGTGGTGAGAGTCGAGGAGGAACCTTTCTTGGACGTGGTCTTCATAGTGGTCTGCCTTTTCAGCCGGCTTCCGTGCCGGACAGACCCCTCTCGGCGGACCCCAGAAAAACGTTGCGTGCGATGTGCGACTTTTCTTCTGCGGGGGGCGCAGCGGCGATTTTCGTGAGTTGGGACGAACAGTTACAAGAATATGGAGTGCCCAACCGTGGCCTCCAGGCTTGCCCTCTGTGGTCTCCAAGCTTGCCCTCTGTGGTCTCCAAGCTTGCCCTCTGTGGTCTCCGGGCTTGCTCTCTGTGGTCTCCAGGCTTGCTCTTCGTGGTCGGGGGCTCGATTCGAGTGGTCAGGAGGCTTCTACCCCGTGGTTAGAACCCTTCCCCTCTGTGGCCGGGAGGCTTTCCCTCTGTGGCTGGGAGGTTTTCAGGCTGTGGTCGGGAGGCTTTCCCTCCGTGGCCGGGAGGTTTTCGGGCTGTGGTCGGGAGGTTTTCCCTCTGTGGTCGGGAGGCTTCCCTGCCCTATCGGATGGACTCACCTCGGTGGTCGGACGCGGAGCATGGCGTGGCCAGGAGCGGGCTGAAGGACCAGGTTCCCTGGTGACAGATCAGACCGGCCCCGGGAGCTTGGGTTAGAGATCGCTCTTCTCCTCGATCACCAACCGGGACGGGTCGCGACGATATCCGGGTACCCGTCAGTCGCGAACCGGCGGTCCGGGTTGCACTGTCCGGGCACTTCGTGGCGCGAACCCGGATCTCGTGAGGCGCAGACCGGGTTCTACGTGGACACAGTCCGGGTTCGCCTCCGTTTCGTGAGGACTTCCGGAGCGTGGGAGCTCCGTTGCGGATGAGTACGTAACCAAGGCGAGCGGACCATGTCGCCCCCCCACTCGGGGGCAGCACCCCTCGCCCGCGCGACGCGAATCACACCGAACGCCGACATTCCATGCGGAATTTGATCAACAAATCGCCTGTGGTCAAGAAAAAGATCGCCCGATCCGGCGATATTTGTTGCGCGCATGATCGAGATCGATCATCATTCGATCATGATGGACGACTTGATCCGCAGAGTCAGACAGGGCGAGCGCACCGAACGCCGCCGACTGCTGCTCACCGCCCTCGAGCGTGTACGCCCCCACGTTGAACCACATGAAGACACGAGCCTAGAAACCCTTCGGCGGAGTCTTCCCGCCATCCGCGACCGGTGCGTGGGTGCCGGCTTGCGGGCAACCACGGTCGCTACCTACCTGAGCCGCATACGGTCGAGCCTGGAGCAGGAGGAGGGCCCTTCCCCTCCGGCCGGCGCTTGGTCGGTGCTCGGACGCGGCCCCGTGGCGGGACCGAACCCCTCCCCCATGGCGGGACCGAACCCCTCCCCCATGGCGGGACCGAACCCCTCCCCCATGGCGGGACCGAACCCCTCCCCCATGGCGGGACCGAACCCCTCCCCGTTCGATGCAGCAGGCCGTCAAACGAGTTGGGAGAGGGAACTCGAGGTCGCATTTGAGCATGTCGCCACCTGGCCAAAACTCAGGCGCTACCTGCTCCCCATCCTCATCAAGCTCGAAAAGGAGGGGGACGTCGGGCCAGAGCGCCTGGAACCCTGACGCACGACTTGAGTGCGTTGGGGCTGAACCAAACAGTCACAGCGGAGGGCAACATCTTCAGAATAGTCATGGAAACTACGAAGCCAGGGCGCAATCCTGACTTCGCGGTGGGCGTCGCACCGTCGAGACGGCCAACAGTCATCACGCTGAAAGCCTACTCGAATTCCGAGTCGACGCAAACCCCTTCCCGCCTTCGGCGGGGAAAGGTCGGGTGGGCTATGCCCAAACGAAAGCAACGCAAGGCGCCCAAGCGCTCTCGCGGCATTCGCTACCCCGCACACGTCCGCCATCGGAAAGTGTTCGGGAAGCGCGCAGCAAAGAACTGAGCACGAACTAACGGCACGTCCGGGAGCCCGCGAGGTCTTCCCGGACGTTATCCTATTGCGAACCCGAGCTCCGGCCCGAGACTGAACATTATCCCGGGAATACACAGATCCCGACCCACATCAAATCCAAGACGGAACATCAAGAACACTACCCGAGACGATATCCCAAGACGCAATCCCCACCCCAACCTTCCCGTTCACTTACATGGCCAGGCGGATTCAATCGCGACGCGGGCCGCGTACCGAAGAAGCATCGCGTCGGAATACTGCTGAGCAACATCGGCAGAATGGTCAAATTCCAACGATTCCCGATCCGCATGAGCAGCCTTGCCTCGACGCTTCTCGTACAGATACAACCCGGCACTTTCCGCCGACACATGGTCCGCCATCAGCTGGCGCCAGCGCCGCAGCGCGAAGGTACGGAGTCGCGCAGCGATATTGATACGATGCCGCTGCCCGCGCTCGGCTTGAAATTTACCACTCCACGCCCACACGGGAACTACCGAAAACGTCTCAAGACATGCAAAGAACGCCGCTCGCGCCTTCGCCGACCGAAAAATAGCCTCAATGGCGCGCCAGTAGTTCAACACCTGCGATGGCGCCAGAATCGAAAGCAAGCCGAGAGAGTATGCCGAAAGGGCTCGGGCCACTGCATCACTTTCTGGCCAGGGGTAGTGCCACCACTCGTTCGACCTCAGCCCGCGGCGCCCGAAGCATCGCGACACTCGCTCGCCTGGCAGGCTCGTGACCACGTCCAGCCTGTAAGCGAGCTCCGCGGTCTCCGCGAGCGCCTCGCCATAGGCTTCAGCCGACAGCATCGGGCCATCCCGAAACGAAGCTCCGAAGGTTCGCTCGTCAGCAAGCGGACGTTTGGTCATGCCGTACTGAAGCACAACAGGACTATCGCTGGCGAACGCTATGACTGCGCACGCCGTCTGCGCCTCGGCGACGCTTAACGGGTAGGCACCATGCCGATCCATAAGTAGGTTCGCGTGCATCCCATGCGCACCAAGACTAACAACGTAGCGCCCCCCAAGTGACAACACCTCCATCGAATCAGGGATCGCGGGAGAGAAAAACTCTACGTAAGACGACCAATCCCGATCATCAGCGCCAACGAGGCGACAGTCACTCTTTCGTACCGTAAAGCGCGGACATGACATTCATCACCTCCAACCAAAGCAGCTCGCTGCTCCGGCGTACGACCGTTCCGACACCGCACGAATGAAGGTACGTAGCGCGGCCGAGGCAGTGGCCCCGCTGGACACCTTCGCACGACGCACTTCGACGAATCGGGCCGAACTCAAAAAAGCGCCTCCAGCTAAGCAGGTCGTGGCGGATTGAAACATTGGGCATTTCGGATCGATCGGCAGATATCGGGTTTCTGCAACGGACATGTAAGGTCCGCACAGAGCTCGCGTCGCGCCGTCCAGGCCCACCGGTGGCACAGGAGCTCAGCCTTCCTCGAAGTAGTCGCTGTCCACCTTCGGAATACGCAGCGCCTTGTGACTTACTCCGACGCCATGCTCGATCATCAGCCTCGTAAGCTGCGGACCGTCGACAAGGACGATGCTCCCACGGGCTCGACCGGCAGCATCCTTCGCGTCTCGAGTGAAGGCGCTGGTCGCAATGAAGACGCCTTTGGATGCCCCCTGCAATTGAAGCGCCCCCATGAATCCTTGAATTTCCGGACTACCGACGTTGTTCTTCCAGCGCTTCGCCTGGACGTACACCTTCTCCAGTCCCAGCCGGTCGAGGGAGATGATCCCATCAATCCCACCGTCTCCCGATCCGCCCACACGTTGCACGTCGGCGCGGCTCGTGCCGTATCCCATTGCGTGAAGCAGGTCGAGGACCAATTGCTCGAAGAACTCCGGCGGTGCACGGCCTATGTTTTCCAACAGGTCCCGTCCGACGCTTTCGCGGAGCTCTGCGAGTGCCGCGTCGATACGCTCCTCAGGGCTCTCCTTTGTTGTGGGCTCCTGTACGATCTCGTCTTCCTGCGTAGGCGCTGTGCCATCGTCTTTTTTTGGCCGAAGCCGCTGGTTTCGGTCGACAACAGCTAGTCGCTCGACCGCCGCCTCGGACAGGCGAGGGTTGGCCTTTGCGAACTTCTTGCCGTCTGGTGTGAGGCGCCAGAAGCCTTGACGAGGGCTGGTCGAATAGCCAGCACGCTTCAGTCGATCGTGCGCCCACCCATTCCGATTCTTGTAGAGCGGCTGCACTCCGCTCGGCACTCGCTGGGCCCGATCGTCGGGAGAGAGCGCGAGGGTGTTCGCCACAGCTTCGTGAGCATCGGCCGTCCGGACTCCGTCGGGGTGATCGGCCAAGAACCGAAGCAGAGGACCGATGAATTGATCGTAAGTCGGGACGGTCATGCGCGGTGCCTTTGGTCCCCGGTCAGGGACGTCTCGTAGTACCTCAGCGTAGACTACACGCGTGGTTGGTTGCGCTGTCCAGGAACGTCCTGCCGCGGCGAACTTTCCGTGGGTGTAAGCGGCCAAGCCGTGTGCGCCCGTCTTAGGGCGGAGCCCCCAGGGAGCACTCCCCCTCGCTCGGATTCGCGTATACCCCCCCTCCATGCAACTCCGAACGGTCGTGGTCTCGCTCGCGCTTCTCTCGATAGCGTCGTGCAAATCCGGCGAGCCATCTCCTTCCCAACCTGCGCCTTCAGCTTCCCCGTCCACCACCGCACCATCCGCCTCCATCGGCTCGGCTACCCAAGTCGACAAGGCCGCACGAGCTACCAAGGCTCGCGAAGAGGCCTGGGCTCCTCCGGCCACGGTGCCTCCCGAGTATTCGGGGGCGCTCACCGTCGCGCGTATCACCGAGGCGAAGTCCCTGCTTCCGGCGCCCAAGCTCGCGCCCAAGGTCATGCCGCTCTTGCTCGGCCAGCTCGGCAAATCGACCCAAACCAAGACGGGAACGCACCCGCTGCTCGGCAAAGAACAGAAGCGCTACGCGTGGGCGGCCAAGTCGGGCACCACGTGCGCCGTTTATCGAGTGGTCGAGCAACCCAATACTCTCGAGGGTTGGCCCCCCGCGCTCGCCGAAGACCTCGGCAGCGGCACGTTCGAGAAGCCCAAGTCGACGGCGAACGCCTCCGATTCGGCAGACTATGCCGCCTGTCTCGAGGCCGTGAGTGAGGGCGGCAAGGGCGTCACGAAGTGAGGGCTCTCTTCCGCGACATAGGGTCATTGGAAATGAGCGCACGAACGCACAGGACCATCGGTCCTTTGGCAAGAACAGCTCACTTCAGCGGCAGATCCACCTTCGCCACCTGACACGCAGGCTCGCACCCAGGGCCGTTCGGGCGCGTCTCGCGGTACACGAGCGGAATCGTGCGCGCGCTCACGGTGCGTTCGCCGAACGTGTGCGTGACCTTCAAATCACGCCTCGACCCCGGCACCGTGAGACGCCACTCGAACTGCCCCGGAGCGGGCGCGAACATCGCCGCAACCGGAGCATCGGGGCCGCTTCCGGGCGCGGCGGGCACGGAGCGAACGTCCATCACCGGGCCGAGCGAGAGCGACAGATCCCCCTCGCATTTCGCATCGGCCGGTGATTGCGCGCCGGCGGCGACCACGACCACGCAGCGGGCCTTCGTGCCGTCGACTTCGATGTCGAACGTATGCGTACCCGCCGCTGCGTCGGCCTCGGCCACGCGCGCGGTCACGGTGGCGCCGGCGAGGCACGCAAGCTCGGTGCAGACCTTCGGAGGGAGCTCCGCTTTGCACGCGAAGACGACGAACGAGAGCCCGAGCGCGAGACGAGTGAGTCGCATGAACCCGAGAGTAGCTCGATTGTCACTCGGCGTGGGGCGCGATGCAGGAGGAACTTCCGATGAGGCTCTCCTTCTGTGCGTCGAACTACGGTCTTCTCGTCGACAACGCACGCCCATCACGATTCACCCGGCGGCGCTACCCGAGCTCGACCTGCGAGCCCCACCTACGAAGAGACCAGGGAATCACTCTCGATCGCCGTCCGTTCTCTCGGCTCCGACTCTATCTTCGACCCATGTCCGAACACCACGAAACGTGCGGCACGGCAGATCCCGCCCCCGACGCCACCCTCATGCCTGCGCGCCGGCAGGTACTCTCGAGCGTTGCCCTGCTCCTCCTCGGGGGATGCGGCGGAGGGCGATTGCCCACTGCCCGTACCGATTGGCGCGTGGATCACCTACGCACGCTGGAGGCCGAAGCCCAGGGAAGGCTCGGCGTCTTCGTTCTCGATACCCGCACCAAAAGTGGCTTCGGGTGGCGCGAGCACGAGCGATTTGCCCATTGCAGCTCGTTCAAGCTGTCGCTGGCGGCCATGGTGCTGTCGCTGGCCGATCGAAAGGAGCTCGCCCTCGACGAGGTGCTCCACTGGAGTCGGCAGGACATGCTGCCCGTCAGTCCCGTGACCTCCACCGGACTGGAGCGAGGACGAACTATCGAAGAGCTGGCACGGGCCACCCTGGTCACGAGCGACAATACCGCGGCAAATGTTCTGCTTCGAAGGATCGGCGGGCCGGCGGCCCTCACCGCATTCTGGCGCTCGATTGGGGACGAGACGAGCCAGCTCGACAGGCTCGAACCGGAGCTGAACGACGTCCCTCCCGGGACGACCCTCGACACCACGACGCCGCGGGCCATGGCGCACACCGTAGCGTCGCTCGTGCACGGTGACGCTCTCCTTCCGGAGAGCCGAACCAAGCTGAGAGCATGGATGAGGTCCGTCCAGACCGGCACGAAGCGCATTCGCGCAGGCCTCCCCGAGGATTGGGTATCCGGGGACAAGACAGGAACGGGCATCGGCAAGACCAAACACACCTACGTCGACCTCGCTTTCGGGGGCCCGGTAGGGCGAAGCCCGCTGATCGTCACGGCGTACTTCGAACCGGCAAGGTTGGTCGAGCCGATGGACCCGCTCTCGCTCGGCGTGCTGGCCAAGGTCGGACGGCTCGCGCACCTGACCCTGACGCGGCAAGAATCGACGTCATCGCCCCCCGCCGCGGGGGCGTCGTCTTTGTAGTTGCAAACGACCGCGTAAGGTCGCCACCATGAGAGCATGCGTCTTCGGCTACCTACTTGCTCGTTCGGGGCCCTCGTTCTCGTCGGATGTGGCGCTTCGCTCTTCGGCTCGGAGGGAATCGGAGCGTTCACCGTCGACGAACAACGCTTCTTCGAGGGCTGCGAGTTCGTCGCCAAAGACGGCGCCAGCACCTGGAAATGCGGGCACGACGAGTCCCGACGTGTCGTCGAGCACCGAAGCTCGGGCGCGGGCCAAGACGCCGCGGTCGCCGCCTTCAATGCCTCTCACCCCGAGATTGGCCCCATGCTCGATCGCCGCGAGACCCAGCTCACGTTCACGAGTGGCGGCAAGTCCATCTCGAACACGGTGTCCGTCGTGAAGCACAAGGGCACCATGACGATGATCGCGGCCGGCCCCTCCCCCGAAGCGACGGGCCCCTCACGCAGTCCCTTCTATGCCGCATGCACGTTCCCCGCTCCCGAAGAGGTCACGAACGTCTCCGTCGCCGCCGGCCTCGGGGTGAGCCTCACTCTGTGCAAGAGCTCGGTCGAAGCGGTCCTCGGAGTCGTCGATCGGCATCACCCTTAGGAGCCCGTTGAAAGACTCCCGTCGTGCGTCCGCCGCCGCATCCGCAAGATGCTTCGTTGCGATCCTCCGTGCGTGCTCACCTACAAAAAGTAGGCTCCGCGCGCTCCTCGGAGCGACGCCTCGCCCTTGCGGACCATGCCTCGGGTGGGTCTCGACGGAAGCTGACACACTTCTTTCGAGCGCCTAGCAGTCCGTCGAAAAGGGACCGAGTGCGTCCGTTGGCCGCGCCCGAGGAGCGAGCACCGGAGCCTACTCCCGTAGGTCGGCGAGGGGCGGAGCGACCAGGCCACCTGCCGCAGCGAGAGGATCGGCGGGAGAGGACGCGCTCGTTTTCGACCGGGCACCTTTCGAGTCCTGGCCTCCGGGTCCGCGGCCCGCGGCTTCCGCGGAGCGCTCGATCACCGGTGGTCGAGAGGGTTCGTCCGGCGTAGAACTCGATCATGCAGTTTCGAGCTTTTGGCGTGGTGGGGGCTTTCTTCGTGATCTCCGCCTGTCAGGCCGGTACGGTCGATCCCATACCGTCTCCGCGTCCCGAGCCTTCGACCTCGCCGGACGCCGACACGGATGCGAGCACGGCTCCGCCGCCCGCGAAGGACGCCTCCGTCGACGCCCCCCTTGTCCCGAGCGTGTGCCCCGCGCCCGCTATCCTCGGCCCGGCCAACGTTCCTGCGGGGTTTCTCCCCGCGGTGAAGGTCACCATCGCCGGCGTCGCCGACGGCGACTCCGGTCGATACGACTTTCCGAACGCCAAAAACCAAGGCGTTCGCATGCTCTTCGTGAACACCGAAGAGTCCTTCGGCGACGACATGACCGACTTCGGCGTCCAGACGAAATCCATCGTCGTGAAGTGGATCACCGACGCGAAAGACATCCGGATCGCCGTTCGGGAGGCGTCGCGTGGCTCCGGCACCCCGGATCTCGATCCCTACGATCGTTGGCTCTCCCTGATCTTCTTGGACGGAGAGCTCCTCCAGACGCGCCTGGTCCGCGAAGGCTTGAGTGCGTACTACACGCAGTTCGGCTGCGCGACGGCGCCGATTCACGAGTCGCTCCTCTACGCGGAGGCGGAAGCCAACGCGAACCAGCGAGGCATTTGGGGGCCAGGCCCTCACAACGACTACCGCGTCGTCTTGAAAGATTGGATCGGGACCCGCACCTGCCGGCCGAATCCGTACCTCGAGCCGTATTGTAAGTAGCGGGCGCGTTCAGGCGGCGCCCGCACGGCCCGCGCGAAGCGATTGCGCCGTCGGGGGTCTCGGGGCGAGGGACGCTCCGCTTCAGCGCGCTCTCAGCAGGCCTCCCGCGGAGATGTACGTGCCGCCCTTGGTCGAATGCACGCGAAGGATGTCACTTACCGGCATGCGCTTCGCGGTGACCTTCGACCCGTCGATCTCGAGCAGATTGCCGACTCGTCCGTTGCCGCTCCCGAGATAGGCCGCCATCCGGCCACCCGGACCGGGCGCGAAGAAGACCTCGGCCGAATCGAACGAGCTTAGGCCTGCCGGCAGCTCGAGGCGCTCGCGCTTGCCTTTGGTGATGCGGCTCAGCACGGGCGTGTGGGAGTAGTAGACGAAGTCCGCGCTGAACGCGTATTCGCTCAGGACGTATCCGACGAGGATGGAGTCGCCGTCGACGGTGATGCTCGCCTTCGTGGGCGCCGAGAGGTACCCGGCGTTCCCGTCCTTCGTCATCGGCTGTTCGCACGACCAAGCGGTCGACGTCTCGATCGACGACCTGCTCAGGCGGGCCACGTAGCAGCCACACGCCAAGACGGCGTCGTTCTCCGAGACCGGTCGCACGACGCTGCCTTCCCCGCATTCTTGTGGCAGGACCACCATCTCGTAGACACCGCCGACGCCGTGCACGAGAGCGGCCACTTTGCCGCTGTCTCCATTGGCGAGGGGCGCCGACCCGATGAACCAAACATCGTCTTTGGTGCGCGCCGCCGCGATCCGACCGGACCAGTACTTACCCTTCGGGGGATCCGGCAGCGATGGCGGGTTCGGCACGTCGACCCATTTCCCCCCTTCGGCGTACGAGTAGGCGGCTCGAGCAACCGTCGAGAGACCGCGGTCGATGATCGGAGTGCCGTCCTCGGCGACGACCAGACGGTCCGGCGTATCGCTCGGATAAGGAACCGAGAGCCCGGTCGTCAGGTCGAGCAATGTGGAGGCCTTCTCGAGCGGAGCGCGATGGACGATGACATGCTCGTCCGTGGTCACCGAGAAGATCTCGTCCTCTTGGGCGGCGACCTCGTCGACTGCCGAAGGCTCGACTCCCCGGGTGATCCGGCCCCCGATTCCGACGACGAGCGGCTCCGCGCTCTTCGTCACGGCGAAGGCGTCCCCGCCCCTCGACTCGACGAAGGGCTCGATTGACCCGTCGATGAAACGATAGACGGCGTTGTCGAGGAGGAAGAAGGCTTCGCCTCGCGTCCGGGCGAAGACGGCGCGCGCGTCGCCGGTCCCGAGAGCCCTCGGCGTCTCGCTCCAGCTCGCGCCGTCGAAGTGCGCGATTCGGCCGTAGTTCCCGGCGATCCAGACGTCGTCTCTGGCCGTCCCGTGGACGCCGTTCCAGCCTGCCCCCGACAGACCGGACCTCGTCCATGACCACTGATTGCCATCGAAGTGACCAATAAGCCCGACATTGAACGTCCCGCCCACGGCCCAAATGTCGCCTGGACCACTTCCCCATACCGCGTTCAGCGCGTCGGGCGCGGTGGAGTTTCCCCGCACGGCCTTACCGTCGAAATGAAGCACCTCCCCACTTTCCCCGACGAACCAGGCGTCGTTCGGAGAGAGCGCGAACGCCCCTCGGAGAGTCGTCTTGGTCCCGCTCTCGACGCGAGCGAGGCGCACGCCATCGAAATGGAGCAGCGTGCCGGCATCTCCGGCGATCCACACGTCGTTCGGTCCCGTGGCGGCGACGGCGCGGAGGTTCGAGGTGGTCAGGGTATCGGCGGCGAGCCAGCGCCCCTCTCGTCGCCGGAGCACGGCGCCCCCGAGGCCCGCGGCCCACGCCTCTCCGTCGGCGAGCACGGTCACCGCCGAAAGCCTATTTCCCTGCGGTGTGGGCCTGACCCAGCAAACGCCGTCCGAGCAGAGCGTTTCGTGGAAGGCGGTCGGCGGCGGGCCCGACGCCGACCCGTCGGCACCTCCTTGTCCGGATTCCGTGCCCGCGCCCTCGTCCCCCGAGGCGCACGCCGAGCTCAACAGCAAGAGGCTCACACCCGCGAAGAGACGTATCGAAGGCAGCATCTTCCCTTGTGTGCTCGCGGCCGGCGGGATTTCTGAAAAAAAAGACCCACGCCCCGGGGAGCCGACCCGCCGTAGCCACGCGAGCTATCCTCGCCCCAGTGAAAACCATCACCAACGTGGTCGGCTTCGACGACGCGCCCTTCGAGCACGCGTCCCGGGGCGACGTGCGCCTCGTGGGCATCGTGTGCTCGCGCACGCGGATGGACGGCGTCTTGTCGGGCAAGGTCCGTCGCGACGGACGGAACTCGACCCGCACGATGATCGAGCTCGTGCGTACCAGTCAATTCGCCGAGCACGTGCGCGCCGTGTTCCTGCAAGGCATCGCCGTGGCCGGCTTCAACGTGGTCGACGTGCACGCCCTCCACGAAGGGCTCGGAGTGCCCGTGGTGGTGGTCGCCCGACGAGAGCCTCGGTGGAGCCGCATCAAACACGCCCTGTTCGCGCACACCAAAGGCGCCGAGCGAAAGTGGGCCCTCATCGAAGCGGCCGGCACCATGGACCGCGTCGGTGACGTCTTCGTTCAACGCGTGGGAATCACCTTGCCCGAAACCAAAGCGCTGCTCGACGCCACCACGCTCCACGGCAGTCTGCCCGAGCCCCTTCGACTCGCCCACCTCGTGGCCGGAGGCGTCACCACCGGGAAGAGCCGCGGCCGCGCGTGACCGTGAAGGCTCCGGGAATCGACGGCACAAGAGATCCGTAAATCGTGGACGCCCCCGGATCCACCCCCCCATCCTCACGCCTTCCGTGCGACGCTTTGACGTGGCCTATCGCGAGCCCTCGGCCGTCGACACTACCTCGGAGCCCGAACGCAGCTCGCCGGTGCAGCTCTCGTACGTGGGTGTGCTTCGGTCGGGGCCGTTGCCGGTGCTCTACGGTGCGCTCTGTTTCGTGACCGGCGGGGTCGCCTTGGCCTCCCTTCGGGTCGAGCTCGCGGCGCTCGCTTTCGTGACGAGCGTCACGGCACTGGCCTATCTGTCGTTCGTCGGGCGCCGCATCACGGTACGCGTGGCGCGCGTGGCGGGCGTCTACGCGGTGACCGTTCGAACACTCTTCCGCTCGCGAACATGGACGACCAAGGCGCTCCCGCGCTTCGTGTCGCGCGAGCACGTTGCTGCGCTCGGAAAGCATAGGCTCGGCGCGCAGCTCGCGCTCTCCCTCGAGCTCGGGCAGACCACGCTCGTCCTCCCCTGCCTTCACATAGGAGCTACGGTCACGGATACGGAAGCCCGCCTCCAGGCCTTTCGTGAGGGACTTCACGCGCTCGCCGAGAGCCACGAAGAGGCCGAGCTCGAAGACGCGCCGAGAGGCAGCCGACGCTGGGAGCTCCCGGAAGTACCCGCACCGACGGGCGGAACGCTGGACTCCGTGCGCTGGGCCAAGGGCCCCCCGTTGCGCGACGACCTTCGCCGAGGGGTCTCGTCGGGGGTCCTCGAACACCATCGCGAAGCACTCGTCGTTTGGATGGTGGCCTGCGCAGTCGTGATATCCGCGACGCTGGTTCCATCTTCGCTCTCGTTTGCACACCGGGGCAGCGTAGCGGGAACGGCCCTGACCCTCGCCTTGGGGCTCGGCGCACTCGTGACCTATCGTCGCAACATTCGGCTCGCACCCGCGACGGCACGGGAACCTGCGCGCGTAGTGCTCGAGTCGCGCATTCTCGGCCTGCGAAGCACACGTAGCGTTCCCGTCGGCGAAGGGCTCCGCATGGTGCTGACCACCTGCACGTCGGAAGAGTCCAATCATTCGGCAACCGCGTTCCTCGTCGAGCGTTCGGGAGTCTTGCACCGAGTCGCCGAAGCTCCGGAGCGCAGCGAGCTCACTCATGTCGAGTCGTTCGGCGTAGCGCTCGTCGAACCGAACCTCGTCGAGGCCGCTCTCGAACCGCGAACCGCGTCTGCCGACCGAACGAACGTCGAGCCTGACGCGGCGTCTCCACCGATGCGAACCCTCGCGCCTCCGA
Source organism: Polyangiaceae bacterium (assembly GCA_965225775.1). GTDB lineage: Bacteria > Myxococcota_A > Polyangia > Polyangiales > Polyangiaceae > JAAFHV01. The sequence goes on from OZ245328.1 coordinate 6,156,504, forward strand.
GGGGATTGCCGCGCGGACTCGCGCTCCTCGCCGTGTCGGGAGCGGTCCTCTTCGGATTGGCGACATGCCTGACGGCGCGAGACATGGTCTTGCTCCGGTCGGCATCGGAATGGCGGCGGACCACCTGCGCCTTCGAAGCCGTGCGCTCGGGAAAATCGAGCCAGATGCACGCGCACCCGGCCATCGCACCTTCGGTCTCGGTTGCCGTCTCGTTGGGCACCTACATGACGGACTCCGAGTGTTGGGTCGTCGACGATGTCCACGGCTACGACATCCTGCGCTTCTCGCCGCCGAGCGGTCCACCGACCCCGTGGGAGAAACTCCACGACTCCACGAAGATCTCCTTTGCCCTCCTCTGGACGAGCGCCCTCGTGCTGGCCGGTCCGTGGCTACGACGCAGGCGCGCGTTCGACGTGCGAACGGGCTGAGGGCGGATTCCAAATGACGATGCTCTGGCACGAGAGGGTGCACCGCGACCCTGCCCACGTATGGCTGCGCGAGCAGGTCGTCGAATCTCTGGCAAGCGGCGGCTCGAAGCGCACTGCGCCGAAATCCCGCGCGTCGACCCCTCGGTGAGCGCGCCTCCCGCTACGGCTGTTTTCGCGCGCGTCCCCGCCGCATCGGAGCCGCGGGCGGAGAGGGGCGGACGCTCGACGAGGTGAGCTCGGCGACGAGGGTGTCGATGAAGCGTCGGACACGCGGCTCGAGCAGGCGTTTGTGGGGATACAGCGCCACAATCTTGACCTTCCCGCAATCCACGTCGGGAAGCACCTGCTCGAGACCACCTTCGGCGAGGTCACTCCCGACGAGGAATCTCGGCAAGAAGGCGATGCCCAGGCCCGCAACCGCTGCGTCGCGCAGGGCCTCACCGCTGTCGACACGCAGGCGACTCTTGCCCAGAACACGTCCCCAGCTCCCATCCGGTACCCGAACGCGAATCCCCTGCCGCTCACCGCGAGTGGTGAAATAGAGGAGATCGTGACGAGAGAGCTCGTGCACGTCACGCGGACGTCCGCGGGACGCCAGGTAGCTCGGCGAGGCGCAGAGCAGCGGCTCGTCGACCAGGATCGTACGCGCGACGAGGCCGCGATCGGGCGAGGTGACACCGATACGAATGGCCAGGTCGAACCCGTCCTCGACCAGATTGGCCACTCGGTCGGAGAAGCTCATCTCGACCTGCGCCTCCGGCCAATCGAGAAGGTAGCGCCGCACGATCGGAAGCACGATACGACGACCGAACGCATCGGGCACCGTCACGCGAAGCGTGCCCCGCGCGACACCGGGCCCTTCCGAGGCGCGCGCGAGCGTCGACTGAATTGCCGATCGAATGGCGAGACCGTCGTCGTAGAGGGATTGCCCGGCCGACGTGAGGTCGATCGCGCGGGTGGTGCGGTTCAAGAGACGGGTGGAGAACTTCTCTTCCAGCCTCGCCACGGACTTCCCCGCCGACGACCGCGTGAGGCCGAGCGCCCTGCCGCCCGCGACGAAGCTCCCACTCTCGACCACCGAGAGGAAGACGAGAATGTCGTTCACGTCGGTTCCGTTCACGGCTCGTGTCCTACTCTAAGCAAATTGAGGAGTCTCGGTCGCCTCACTGACGACGTCCGTTCGCGAATGGGATGCCTATAGAACGAGCATACACGCCTTCGGTAGCTCCCCGCCCGTCGGGTGGAGCGCCGACGGCCCCACTCCTCGAGGCTACCATGACGAACACGTCCTCTCCGTTCTCCCCTTCGCCCGTGACGCGCCGAAATCCGGATACCCTCCCGGATGCCGGGAGCGTCGGTTATTCGCAGATATCCATCGTCGAGCCGGGTCGACTCGCCTGGGTATCGGGACAAGTCGCGTGGAGGCGCGGGGGCGGTCCCGTCCCCGGCTCGCTCGCCGAGCAGACCGAGGTCGTTCTCGAGAACCTCGGAGCAGCGCTCGACTCGCTCGGCGCCGAACCGAAAGACATCGTCGTCCTCCGCGCCTACATGACCGATCTTCGGCCCGAGACCCAGGAAATCGTCATGAAGCAGCTTCTCCCCTTCCTAGGCGGAGCGCGGCCCTGCCTCACCGGAGTCGGCGTCGCAGCGCTCGCCACACCCGAGCTGCAGCTCGAGGTGGAGATGACCGTGCGGGTCCCCTGAGCTCGCGTGGACCCGGTGAAAAGCGCGCCGCTACGCGCCGCACAAGATCTCGACGGAGCGCGCGACCAGCTCTTCCAACGACTTGGCGATGGGGTCACTCGTGGTCCTTCGAAATCGCCTTGCCGGCCCGAAGCAAGTAGATACCTTCGCAGGCTCGATGCTCCGCGTAGCCCGCCTCGAATTCCCCCGAACGTCGTGCGGCATCGCCGCGATGGCCGCGCTGCTCCTCGGAGCGTGCGCGTCGGGCCAATCCGTATCCGCCCCTCCTTCTTCTGCCCCCGCGCGCAGCGCAACGACCAGCACGCCGGCACCCACGACCTCCACGGCTCCGAGCCGCTTCGAAGCGGTCTTCGAGATGCCGAACGACCGCCTTCGCGCCGTGGCGACTTCGGGCGACTTGGTCATGGTGGTGGCGCAATCGGCCTACTATCGCTCCACCGATGGGGGACGAACGTTCCAAAAAGCAGCGCTCCCTCACCCCAATCCCATGTCCATTGCGGTGGTCTCCGACCGCGTAGTGTACCTGGGGAGCCAACGTTGTGGCTTCGCGCGCTCGGTCGACGGCGGACGGACCTTCGAGCCGCTGCGCGCACCTTCGCCGGATTCCTTTTGTGCGGTCGACTCCCTGATGGTCGGACCGGACCAAAGCCTCTGGCTCGCGGCCAATCCCCCGGCCTCCATTTGGCGCTCGACCGATCGCGGCGCCACCTTCTCGGGCAAGCTCCTCGACGACGAGCCGACCTGGTCAATCGTGGTGAAAGCTGCCCGGGACGAAGCCGTGATCTTCGGGAGGGACGCGAAGCTCGAGCCGTTCATGACCGCGATGGACGCGAAAGGGACCAAGCTCCGCTCGTTGCCGCTCCTGCCGGGCGCCAAATACGAGACCGTGTGCGCGTCGAAGGGCTCCTTGTTCGCGTCCACCGATCGCGGCATTTTGCGGGCGAAAGACGGCGATTCCACTTGGTCGCCGGTGCTCGCCAAGGCAGACTCTTCGGTGCTCGCTTGCGGGGAACGGGCCATCGTGGTGGCGAGCGTGGGTCCTTTGCAGCCCTTGCATCCCCAGACGGTCGCGATCGAGGTCTCGACCTCGACGGATCAGGGAGAGACCTTCACGAAAGACACGTTCGACGCGCCCGTGCATTGGCAATCCGGCGTCGACCTCGGGGCGAAGTGGCCCCCCGGCGCGCCTCCACCGACCTCCTCGACCCCCACGCTCCCCAAGATTGCCGCGGTCTTCGTGGCCGGCTCGGGCGAGACCTACGTGGGCCTGAACGACGTCGTCCCCGGGCAGAAGGTCGACGGCATGCCGCAACTCTACGGGTCGAAGCTCTACCGTCGCGGGCGCTGAGCGCCCGAGCGACCTTTCGAGGGAAGCTGTCCATACGCTCGTCGAGACCCTCGAGCGATTGACGACCTCCCCGAGAGGCGACACGTCACTCGTCGTCGAGCTCTTCGAGCGTCGTGTAGTCCCACTCCACTTCGGCGAAACGATCCAGCAAGGCGTCGAACGACTCTCTCGAGTGAGTCGCGATCCCGGCGTAGGTGGTGTCTGCCATCACGAACACTCCCCCTGCCAAGAGCCAGGCATCCAGGCCGGCAGATTGAAAGTCCGGGAGACCGAGCTCGGCGCGCACCCGGGCCAGCTCACCCTCGTCGCTCTCGGCAGACTTGACCCCGACGTAGGGCAATGCACCTTGAACGGCATTCCAAGCCGCTTGGGCACACACGAGCTCGCTCACCGAGGCAGCCTCGGGCCAAAAGGACCAGATGCCGTTCGCGTCGACCCGACACTGCCTAACCGGCGGGTCCTCGAGCGAGAGATCGTCGCGCAGGATGCCCCACACGACCACCTCCTGGTTCTCTTCGTAGAAGACCAGGGCCTGCTCACCCTCGGTCCCCACGACGAAGTCGATGTGCGAGGGCTCGACGAGCCGGTTGTGACTCCGATTCAGGGTCGGGTGGCCCCCCGTGACTCGATAGTACTCGCGCAGCGCCCTCGGAAGCTTCACGCCGAGCTGCGCCTCCGCGGTCGCCAGGGCGGTCGCTTCGAGGCGGTGCGCTTCGGTGAAAGGCCCGTAGAGACGCGCAATCCATTCGAGGGCGCCTTCAATCGAGGCTTGGGGTCTGCCCGGTGACATCGGCCGCAGGCTACTTCGCGCCCGCCACGAGGGGCAACGGACCCGGTGGGGAGAGCGCGGCCGCGTCGTGCGAATCCCCTTCCTCGCGAGCACCCATCTCACCCCCTGTAAGGAGAATCCCCGGGCGAGACGAAGAGCACGGTGCGCGCGGGCGTGTAGGCCACAAGGGCTCCCGACGAGACGCCCGTGACGTGTTTCGTGAGCTCCCACGCGAAGCGCGTGATGGCCGCGACCGGGTCCTCGATGGCCATGGGACTCGCCCCGAGCGCACCGGCCAACGCGGAGTCGGCGTACACCACACCGAACGTGCGGTCGACGACCACGCTCACCTCGCCTACGCCGTCCGGAGTGCGCCGGAAGACGTAGACGGACAACGCATTCCCACGAGGAACGGGCGCGACGAACGGAACGGGGAACGTAGCGTGACTCGACATACGTCCAAGGTAAACGATCCCGAACGCGTCGTGGTCATCCCCACTTCGGAGTCCGACGGGACGTGCGGTCAATACACGCGAATGCGCCCCCGAAACGGCACGTTTTTCCCTGGCCCCGCGGCCACGACGATCTCGATCCGCGAGTCTTTGTCGTCGGTCGCGGTGAAGGTCTGCCCGAGGTCGGTCAGCGGAGACGATTGAATGTCGAGGCGCTCGCCCGAGGGTCCGAGGGTCGAGAACTGAATGCGGAGAGGCCCAGGCGTCCTCTCGAGCATGGCCTCCAGGGTCCGACCCGGGACGAGACGCGCCACCGCGACCACGGCCTGGTCTCCGGGCTCCACCGTCCCGTCCATGTCCGCCACGAACGGATTGCCGGCTTCGTTCAGGTAGGGAGGCCGAGCAGGCGCGGGCGCGGGGCCGGAAGAACGAGCGGGAATGGCGGTGCCGACCACGTGCGTCGCGTAGTTGTATTCCCCGGTATAGCCGCCATTGTGGATGCCCACGATCTCGAGCGTGTCGGCGTTCAAGACCGCGGCGCCGCTCGAGCCCCCTTCGGTGTCGCACGAGTGCTTGAACGTGGCCTCGGAGCGCGCGACCCCTCGCGAACAGACCTTCGACCATTCGAGCGGTCGCCTGGCGGGGTGACTGAAGATGGTCAGCCTCTCGCCCTCGAGCGCCTTCGTCGACGCGACCTTCAGCGCGACCCGAGGCGCGTTCGTCACACGCAAGAGCGCGTAGTCCGCACCACCTGCCGTGTACTCGAGCTGCACGATGCTGCAGTCCGAGACCGATTCGGGCGCAGCATCTTCAAGCCCCCGGTAGCCCCACTCGATGGTCACGTCCTGCCCCTTGACGGTCGTGCAACGGACGCCCGACTCTCGCGCGGGAGCAGCACGAAAACAATGACCGGCCGTCACCGCGAGGCCGTCGCCGATGTACGTGGCCGTGCACCCCATCGGCATCATGCGCCCGAACGCGGGCAAGAGCTTTCGGAAGCGCTCCGGGACGTTCGAGCCGTCCGGCTCCACCTGCACGAGATCGTTTCGGCCGAGGATGACCGGATCTTCCGCGGAGGTGACGTCGCGCGTGTCCCCGCAGCCTGCCGAAACGAGGGCCATCGAAAGTGAGAGCGAGAGGTGGAGCGGAAAACGTTTCATGGGCCTGGTCCGCATGGAATGGCCGAACGAGCCTCGATCGATCACGAAAAACGACCGACCTACGTTTTTTTTTCCGAGGCGTGCGGTCGAGCCCCGAAGCTGCCCCAATCAGCGCGACTTCTTCACCTCGGCGAGCAGCGCCTTGAGCCGCACCACCTCTCGTTCGGCTTCCAATCGTGCCGCACGTTCGACCTCTTTGGCCGCACGTTCGACCTCTTTGGCCGCACGTTCGACCTCTTTGGCCGCACGTTCGACCTCTTTGGCCGCACGTTCGGCTTCGGCTTCGGTCGGGTAGAGCGTGTCCCCCGTTTTTCCGAGGCCGAGGCGCAGGCGAACGCCATCGGCGCGACCGATGGCGCGCACGAATGCGCCCAGCGTCTTCGAGTAGACGCGGTCTCCTTGGGACGCGAAAGCGCGCACCAAGCCGCGCTTGCCCACTCGACGAAAGAGCTGGAAGCGGATTCGACGACGGCTCGTCGCCGAAGCATGAGGATCGAAGACCAAGAGCTCGTCCACGCCGAGCTGGTCGTAGAGCGCAGGCCCGTCCTCGTAGTCCTTCGTGATGTCGTCGCCGACGACCTCGAGCGCGAAGCTCGGACGAACGCCGGTCTCCCAAACCTTCCACGAGCGAATCGCGATGTCCGGATCGATGCCGGGCAGCACGTACACGTCCGGCGCGATGCGGCTCGCCGGCCGGTCTTTTTCCCAATAGATGAATTGGCCGCTGCCGACGTGCGCGACGCGCGGCTTCTCGGCGAACCATCGCTCGAGCATCGGGCGGAGCAGCTCCGCGACGAGGCGCTGGATCTCGTGCTCGCCCATGTCGTCGCTCGCGGGATAGATGTCGTCGGAGGCGGGCTTTCGTGCGGACTGCGCCATCGGAATTTCTCCGTCCGAGCGTAGCAGCCGAGACGACGGCCCGTGACCCACGTCGGTGCGCGATACGCGATGCGCCCATGTGAGTGCACCGTGCTCGTGTACACGAGCCTCGACCGCCGTATCCGCGCCTCACGAAAGAGTCCCGGCTCGCCCTTCCCACAGCTCGAGACCCCCACAAAGAAGTCTCATTCCGAGCATTTACGAGACATCACCTTTGGCCACCCAAGCGCGCTCAACGTGGGTACGCTGAGCCATGGCTGAACCCTCGGACAACACGCGCGCCGTCACCGTCGAAGACGATCGCACCGGCATGGATCCCGTCACCTTGCGACGGGCGTTCACCGACCACCTGAACTACTCGCTCGGCAAGCGCACCATCAACGCCACCGCGCTCGATCGCTTCTTCGCGATGGCGCTCACCGTGCGCGACCGCCTCTCGTACCGCTGGGCGCAGACCCAGGAGACGTACTCCCGCGAAGACGCCAAGCGCGTCTATTACCTGTCCGCGGAGTTTTTGCTCGGACGCGCGCTATCCAACAACCTCCACGCGCTCGACCTCTGGAAGACCGCCGAGCGCCTGCTCAAAGAGGCCGGGCTCGACCTCGCCGACATCCTCGAAGACGAGCCCGACGCGGGCCTCGGCAACGGCGGTCTCGGGCGCCTCGCGGCTTGTTTTCTCGACTCGATGGCCACCATGGGGTTGCCCGGCTACGGCTACGGCATCCGCTACGAGTTCGGCATCTTCGAGCAAGAGATCAAGAACGGCTGGCAAGTGGAGCGCCCGGACGAGTGGCTCAAGTTCGGCAGCCCCTGGGAGCACGTGAGGCCGGAGTACGCGGTCACGGTGAACTTCGGCGGGCGCGTCGATCAAGGAGTGGACGATCGCGGCAACCTGGTGGCCACGTGGAACGGCACCCAGCGCGTGCTCGGCATCCCCTTCGATACTCCCATCGCGGGCTACCGCAACGACACGGTGAACACGCTCCGCCTCTGGCAGGCGCGCTCCAGCAACGACTTCGACCTTCAAGTCTTCAACGACGGCGACTACGTGCGCGCGGTCGAAGACAAGAACGCGAGCGAGATCATCAGCAAGGTCTTGTACCCCAACGACAACAACCAAGCCGGACGCGATCTCCGGCTGAAACAAGAGTATTTCTTCGTGGCGTGCGCCATCTCCGACGTAGTGCGCCGCTACAAGAAGACCCACGCGAACTTCGACTCCTTCGCGGACAAGAACGCCATCCAGCTGAACGACACGCACCCGGCCATCGCGGTGGCGGAGCTCATGCGCGTCTTGGTCGACCTCCACAAGGTTCCCTGGGAAGTGGCGTGGGAGATCACCGTGGCCACCCTCGGTTACACGAACCACACGCTGCTCGCCGAGGCCCTCGAGAAGTGGCCCGTCGCCATGTTCGAGCGTCTCTTGCCGCGTCACCTGCAGATCATCTTCGAGATCAACCGGAGGTTTTTGCGCTCCATCCAGGCGCGCTACCCCGGTGACGAAGCTCGCGCGCGTAGGCTCTCCATCATCGAAGAGGGCCCGGAGAAGCGCGTGCGCATGGCCAACCTGGCCGTGATCGGCTCGCACGCGGTGAACGGCGTGGCCGCGCTGCACACCGATCTTTTGAAGCGCGACGTCTTGCGCGACTTCGCCGAGCTCTCGCCGGAGAAGTTCTCCAACAAGACCAACGGCGTCACGCCGCGCCGCTGGCTGCACCACTGCAACCCGCCGCTCTCGAACCTCATCACCGAGGCCATCGGAGACGGATGGCTCACCGATCTCGACCAGCTCGAGAAGCTCGCCCCGCTCGCGAACGACGCCTCGTTCGTGCAGAAGGTTCGCGAGGTGAAGCGCGCCAACAAGGTCTCGTTCGCCAACTACGTTCAGCAGAAGCTCCACCTGCGCTTCGACCCGGACTCCTTGTTCGACGTGCAGATCAAGCGCCTGCACGAGTACAAGCGCCAGCTCCTGGACGCGCTCCACGTGGTGCGTCTCTACCTGGACGCCAAGCGCGATCCGAAGGCCCTCGCGGTCCCGCGCACGGTGCTCTTCGGCGCCAAGGCCGCGCCGGGCTACCGCATGGCGAAGCTCATCATCAAGCTCATCAACGCCATCGGCGACGTGGTCAACGGCGACCTCGACCTTCAAGGTCGGCTCAAGGTCTCGTTCCTCCCGAACTACAAGGTCTCGCTCGCCGAGCGCATCATCCCCGCCGCCGACCTCTCCGAGCAGATCTCCACCGCCGGCAAAGAGGCCTCGGGCACCGGCAACATGAAGCTCATGATGAACGGCGCGCTCACCATCGGCACGCTGGACGGCGCCAACGTGGAGATCCGCGAAGCGGTGGGCGACGAGAACTTCTTCCTGTTCGGTCTCACCACCGAAGAGGTCGAAGAGCGTCAAGCCAAGGGCTACGACCCGCGCGCCATCTACGACGAAAACGAGCGTCTGCGCGAGGTGCTCGACCTCGTCGCTTCGGGCTTCTTCAGCACCGAAGATCCGGGCCTCTTCCGCCCCATCACCGACCACCTCCTGAACACCGACACGTACATGCTGCTCGCCGACTTCGAGGCGTACGTCTCGTGTCAGAAGCGCGTGAGCGAGGCCTTCCTCGACCAACCCAAGTGGCACTCCATGGCCGTGAAGAACATCGCCTCGTCGGGCCGGTTCTCGTCGGACCGCACCATCGCGGAGTACGCGAAGGAGATCTGGAACGTGAAGCCGGTGAAGGTGCAGCTGCGTCCGTACGACGGTCCCTGACGCACGACGCCACGCGCTCGTGACGTGCACGAACGCCTCGGTCCCCAAGAAGGGATCGAGGCGTTTTTGCGGCATCTCGAAGACGTGAGAGTCGAGCCGTCCATCGTTTCGACGGAGGCCGCCCTTCGGCGATGAGACGCGATTCGAGGTGGTGCACGGCCTCGACACTTGCGACCATGGGGCTCGCGCTCGGGGAGAGCGCACGGTGGAGCCGAGGACGGCCTCGCCGCATCACGCGTTCCTCTTCCGAACGCCCGAGGACTCGATGACCACCGCTGCGCCGACCGAGAAGCTCATCCTCGACTACGTCTTCGAGAACGAAAAAAAGTACGCCGACCGCGTGTACCTCACGCAGCCGCGCACCGGCGCGTTGACCATCGACTACACCTGGAAAGACGTGGTCGGCGAGGCGAGGCGCATGGCCGCCCACCTCGCGACGCTCGGCCTCGAGCGCGGCGATCGCGTGGGCATCCTCTCCAAGAACTGCGCGCACTTCTTCATCGCCGAGCTTGCCATCTGGATGGCGGGCTTCACCACGGTGGCCATCTTTCCCACCGAAAACGCGGACGTGGTGAAGTTCGTGATGGAGCACTCCGAGGCCAAGGTGCTCTTCGTCGGCAAGCTCGACACCTGGGAAAAACAAGCCTTGGGCGTGCCCGAGAGCGTGATCAAGATCGCGCTGCCCCTCGCGCCGAAGACCTCGTTCGACACGTGGGACGCCATCGTGGCGCGCACCGAGCCCGTGAGCGGCACGCCCTCGCGCGCGCCGGAAGACATCGCGATGATCATCTACACCTCGGGCTCCACCGGGCAGCCCAAGGGCGTGATGCACGCGTTCGGTCGCATCACGCGCGCGGTGCTCGGCATCATCCGACGCATCGGCATGGTGCCCGAAGATCGCGCCCTCTCGTACCTGCCGCTCGCGCACGTGTTCGAGCGTGCGTACTTGGAGTGCACGTCGATGGTGGCCGGAGGTCACATCTTCTTCGCCGAGTCGCTCGACACCTTCGTGACCGACCTCAAGCGAGCACGCCCCACGCTGTTCATCTCGGTGCCGCGTCTCTGGCTGAAGTTCCAGCAGGGCGTCTTCACCAAGATGCCGCCGAAGCGCTTGGATTTCCTGCTCAAGGTGCCCTTCGTGAATGGCATCATCAAGAAGAAGGTGCTCTCCGGGCTCGGGCTCGATTCGGTGAGGCTCGCGGGCAGCGGCTCGGCTCCCATCCCGGCCGAGCTCATCTCGTGGTACCGGCGGCTCGGGCTCAACCTGCTCGAGGGCTACGCCATGAGCGAGGACTTCGCGTACTCGCACTTGTCTTCGCTCGAAAAGAACGCGCCCGGCTACGTGGGTGAGCCCTACCCCGAGGTCGAGGTGCGCATCTCAGACGAGGGTGAAGTGCTCATCAAGTCGCCCGGACAGCTGGTCGGCTATTTCAAGCGCCCCGACCTCGACGCCGAGGCCTTCACCGAAGACGGCTTCTTCCGCACGGGTGACAAGGGCGAGCGCCGCGCCGACGGCCTGCTCAAGCTCACCGGACGCGTCAAAGAGCTCTTCAAGACCGCCAAGGGCAAGTACGTCGCGCCCGCGCCCATCGAGAACCGCATCAACGAGCACCCCATGATCGAGCTCTCGTGCGTGTCCGGCGTGGGACAGCCCGCCGCCTTCGCCATGCTGGTGCTCGCCGAAGACGTGCGCAAAAAAACCGACGACGCGACCGTGCGCGCGCAGCTCGAGGTCGACCTCGCCAGCATGCTCGACGAGCTGAACCGCGAGCTCTCCACCTACGAGCAGCTCCAGATGTTCGTGGTCGTCTCGGACGCGTGGAGCATCGAGAACGGCATGCTCACGCCCACCATGAAGCTCAAACGCTCGCGCATCGAAGAGAACGTGAAGCCGAAGCTCGACGGCTGGTACTCGGCGAAGAAGAAGGTCATCTGGGCCTGAATGCGCGCCATCGTCCTGCGTGAGTACGGAACGGCGGACGTGCTCCGCGAAGAAGACGTCCCGAAGCCCTCCCCCGGCCCTCGCGACGTGCTCGTGCGCGTGTGCGCGAGCTCGGTCAACCCGGTCGATTGGAAGATCCGCTCGGGAGGTCAACGCAACATCATTCGCCTCGATTTTCCGTGGATCCTCGGCCTCGACGTGTCCGGCGTGGTGGAGGCGGTGGGCGAGAAGGTCACGCGGTTTCGAGTCGGCGACGAGGTGTGGTCTTCCCCCCGCCACACGCGTCCCGGAACGTACGCCGAGTACGTGTGCATCGACGAGCGCGAGGTCGCCAAGAAGCCCACCAGCATCGGTCACGACGAAGCGGCGTCCATGCCGCTGGTCGGCCTCACCGCGTACCAGTGCGTGGTCGAGAAGGGACGCCTCCAGCGAGGGCAGACCTTGTTCGTGCACGCGGGCTCGGGTGGCGTGGGCGCGTTCGCGATTCAGATCGGCAAACACCTGGGCGCCAAGGTGGTCACCACGTGCAGCGCCAAAAACGCCGACTTCGTGAAGAAGCTCGGGGCCGCGCAGGTGATCGACTACACGAAAGAAGACTTCGCGAGCGTGCTCTCGGACGTGGACGTGGTGCTCGACTCGATGGGCGAGAGCGCCTTCGAGAAGAACCTCGCGGTGACCAAGCGCGGCGGAAGAATCGCCAACATCACGGTGGACGTGCCCGGCCTGGTCGAGCGCCTCGGGCCTTTTTTCAGCCTGTTCGCGCTCGCCTGGACCATGATTCGTTTCCACGTGTGGCCGCTCCTCTCGAAGGGCATCACGTTCCGTCACGTCATCAAACGATGCGACGGCGAGCAGCTCGAGATCTTGGCGAAGCTCGTCGACGAAGGCGCGATCGTTCCCACGATAGAGCGTGTTTTCCCGCTGTCGGAGGTGGCCGAAGCGCACCGCGTGAGCGAGTCGCATAGAGCCCGTGGCAAGCTGGTCTTGCACGTGGCGGATTGACGAGCGACGGCGACGACGATGTCGAGAGCGACGGCGAAATCGAGACGAGAAGATTGGTCGTAGGTCCTGGAGTCGAACCAAGCCTCACACCACCAGCCCTATGGGCGCTGCACCCGCAGCCTTTTCGGTGGTACCTACGATGCCGAGCACTAGAGCAGCAATCGGGCCAAGTCGTTCCGCCTCGATTGCCTTCGCAAGTGCGCGACACCAGGTCGACGTTCACCGAAGCGCGTGTCCACGTCCCTGACGCTCGTGTCATCACGTCGACACCGAGCGCCACGAATGTGGCCGCCACGAGAACGGACCGAGCTCGCGAGGAGCGCTCATGGACCCCTCACGAACGACCGGGAGAAACCCCGTTAGGTTCTCTCTCGGTCGGGGAGTCGTACACGCAATCACGCGTCGGACGGCTCGCCGCAAGGGAAAGGTCACCATGTCGAAGCTCGGAATCGTAGCCATGTGTGCGTGCATCGTTCCGCTCGTGGCCTGCACGGTCGCACCGGAGGGAGGAGACCCAGAGCGCGCCGAATCGGCCGAGGTCGGCGAGCGTGTTCCGTCCGGCGATACCGGAGCTGCAGCCGAGGGTACGTCGAGCACGCGACCTTCGCCCGAGCTCGCAAGGCTGACCACGAGCACGGGGAGCACGGTCGCGTTCTTCGAGCCCAAGGCCGGTCGCGTCCTCGTCCTCGAGACCGCCAAAGTGGGCGCGGTCACCGTCCTTACCCGAGAAAACCAGGAGCTTCCGCTGAGCGCCCTCTACCGAGCGATCGGCGGCAAAGACGTGCCGACCTCGTTGCTCGAGGCCGAGAAGCGTGAGCTTGCCCTGCGTGAGTCGCTTCCGCTCGACGGACAGCGCGCACGCAGCACTCGTGACGCCCTTCGAGCTTCCTCCGTCACGGACGCGGCCAAGGGGCCAGCCCTCCTTCCCACACTCGAGCCCACCTCGCCCGGCACCACCATCGCTACGGGCGCGTGCTCCGCGTCGAGCTTCGTCGCAGGAGGCGGCTGCCCCGGAGGCGGCAACAAGAACTGGTGCCTGCTCAACTGGTGGAACGGCGCGTACGAGTCGACCAGCTCCACCGATCTCTCGGAGGCGTTCGCGTGCGCGGACATCGGGAGCTTCGTCTTTCACGCCGCGTCGGACGACGGCACCGTGGTGGATTGGTCCGTCTTGCCGGGCTGGTGGGCGCACTTCTTCTTCCACGACAACTCCTGGCCTTCGCTCCCCTCGCTTCGGTACGACATCAAGAATGCGAAGGGCAGCCGCTTCCAGTTCGGTGGAACCTTCTATTGGTACTGAGCCGAGTCGACGAGAATAGGTATGCCGCGCGTCGTGAGACGAGTCGTTCACTCGCTCGCGACGCGCCTACGCCTCACTTCACGAGGCCTGCGCGCTCCACCTTGCCTCCGCGGATCGTGAAGCGCTCGAAGGCGCCGGTCACGCGTCCGTCCTCGGAGAGGTCGATGTCGCCCGAGGCGCCTTCGTAGCCGGCGTCTTCACCGCGTGCGACCGCACGAAGCAGTCGTCCGAGCTCGGACGGGCCGTAGCCGCTCTTGCCGCTGGAGATACGCACCATGGCCGCACGTAGCTGCGCGGCCGTAGCCTCCGGACCTGCCGACTCGAGGGCGAGCGCGAGCAGCACCGTGGCGTCGAAGGCTTGCGCCGCGAAGGGCTCTTCCGGCGCCCGGCCCGCGTGGGTGCGGAACGCTCGCTCGAAGGCCGCGCGCTCCGGACGATCCACGGCTGCGGTCGCGACCGCCACACCTTCCACGCCTTCGGCCGCGCTCGGAAGTGCCGTGTTTTCCACGTCTCCGCGCGCGTACTCGACGAAGTCGACCGAAGCGAGCGTATCTCCCGCGAGCACGCGAATCGTCTTGCGATCCTTCGGCGAGAGCGAAGCGAGCACACGCGCGCCGAGCTTGGGCGAGACCACGAGCACCATGCAATCCGGCTTGTCTCCGAGCAGACCGGCGACCACCTCGTCGTACGTGCGGCGCGGCTCGGGATCGATCGTGACCACACGCGAAGCAACGCGAGGAGCCGTCGCGAGCGAGGCCTCGAGCGCCGACGCGAAGGGCGCTCCGTGGGCGTCGCTGGTCGCCACGATTCCCGCACGTGTGCACGCGCGCAGCTTCGACGACCACGACGGCGTGCGCATCACCTTGGCGAGCGCCGCGGCCTGACGCGAGTCTGCCGGCGAGAGTCCCACGAAGGTCGCGCTCGCGTCGCCCGACGAGAGCGCGTCGGCCGTGGCGCTGGGAGAGACCGACAAAGTGCCTATTTTTGCGGCCAACGGGTCCACTTCGTGCGCCTGCGTGCTCAAGAGGGGCCCGAGGAGCGCGTGCACGTCCGAGGCCTTCATGGCCTCTTCGGCGCGCGTGCGAAGGAACGGCCCCACGGCACCTTCGTCGTCGAAGGTCCGCAGCACGAGCTTCTTGGACCGAACGCCGCCCTCGGCGTTGAGCGCTTCTACCGCGGCGCGCACCGCTCGCTCGAGATCCGCCCCGCGACGACGATTGCCCCCGGACACGTCCATCAGAAGCGAGACGTGAAGCTCGGTCGCCGGCGCGGCTGTGGCCGCATCGGTCGAAGGGGGAGCCACGAGCGAGCTCGACGCACTCGAGGCAGGCGACGAGGGCGCACCGTCGGTAGAGCGTGTTCGGGCGTAGATCCCTGCCGCGACGAGCGCGAGCGCAGCCACACCGCCCAAGAGACCTCGCGTCCAGGACGAACGACGAGCGGGCTCGGCCGACTCGGGACCGAGCTCGCGCGTCGCGGTCGCTCGGGTATCGCTCGGCTCACGAGGCGCGGAGACGTCCGGGACGGCAACGGCTTCCGGCTCCGCTGGAGGCACGAGAGCGCCCTCGGACAGGGACGGCTCGTGCGCCTCGACCGCCACCGAAGCCGAGGCCGTGCCCGAGCCCACGAAGTCGTCCGGCTCCGCGAGGGAAGGCTCTTCCACGGTGCCTGTGGCAGAAGCCGGCGGGTCGCGTCGATCGCTCGCAAGTGCCTTCTTTTCCGGGGTCCCATGACGTGCTTCGCGAAACGCGTCGGCCATCGAACGCGCGTCTTGAAAGCGCTCGTCGGGCGAGAACGCGGTCGCCTTTTCGAACCAGGCGTCGACCCCATCGGGCAGCTCGGGGCGAAGGCTGGACGGGCGCGGGCGCTCGGCGCGATAGGCCGCCATGCCGAGCGCATCGAGCGAAGCACGCGAGATGGCCGAGTGACCGGTGAGCAAGCGAAAGACCACCAGGGCGAGCGAGTAAAGATCGCTGCGCGCGTCCACGTCGCGTCCGGCCGCTTGCTCGGGGCTCATGGTCGACTTGGTGCCGATCGCGTAGCCGGTCTGCGTGAGGCGCGAGTCTTCACCGGGCGCGAGCGCGACACCGAAGTCGACGATCTTCACGAAGGGCGTCGTGCCCATGTCGGTGCACAGAAAAAGGTTCGCAGGCTTCAGGTCGCGATGCACGAGACCCGCGCCGTGCGCCTTGGTGAGGCCGAGTGCGATCTGGTCGAGCAGGGTCTCCACCTCGTTCGGCTCGAGCACCCCGCGTGACTCGACCTCGGCGGCCAGGTCGTGCCCCTCGAGCAGCTCCATCACCAAGTACGGACCGAGCTCGGGCGAGGTGCCCGCGTCGAGCACCGACACCACGTGCGGGCTGCGCACCTTGGCGAGCAGCGCGGCTTCACGCTCGAAGCGCTTTTCGATGCGCCGATCGCCGTGCACCACCGAAGCGAGCAGCTTCACGGCGACCTCGGTATCGAGGCGCGCATGACGACCGATCCACACCGAGCCCATTCCCCCGCGCGCGAGCGGACGCACGAGCGAGACGTACGCGTTCACCGCGTCTCCCGCCCGAGGCGCGCGCACGTCTTCGGACGAGGTCACGCGTCGTCCTTCGGATCACGACGGAACGACTCCACGTCGATGGCGAACTTCTCGAGCCACCGGTGGACCTGCACTCGGGTCGTCTGCATCTTGCGCGCGACCTCACTCAGATTTCCCCGATGCTCGGCGAGCAGCGCGAGCAGCGTGCGTTTGCGCTCGTCCGCGGGGACCGCAGCTTTTGCCGAGGGTGCACTCGCGCCCTTGGTGGACACGGCCCCGCTCGCGGATTTTTCCGAAGCTTCGCGAACGATCGGCTCCGGAGAAGGTGCGCCGAGACCGGCAGGAAGATCGGTGCCTCGCACGATACCCGCTTCCCCCGCGAGCACGATGGCACTCTTCAACGCTTGGAGAAGCTCACGCACGTTGAGGCGCCACGGGTGGGTTCCCAAGGCACGCACGGCCTCCGGCGCGAAGCGCACCTTCGCCGCGCGAGCCCCGGCCACACGAGGGAGCAGCTCGGCCACCACGAGCCCGAGATCGGGCAAGCGATCGCGCAGCGGCACCAGCGAATGCGTGTATCCCGCAAGCCGCATGCGCAGGTCTTCGCGCAGCGCGCTCACCGGCTTCAGCGTGGCCGACACCACGCGCACGTCGACCCGTACCGGTCGCGTCGCGCCCACGGGCGTGACCTCGGAGGTCTCCAGCGCGCGCAACAAGACGGCCTGTGCGCCCTCGGGCAGATCGCCGATTTCGTCGAGAAAAAGCGTGCCTCCGCTCGCCGAACGGAAGTACCCCGGCTCGTCCTTGATGGCCCCGGAGAACGCTCCCTTCACGTGACCGAAGAGCTGCGCCTCGAGCAACGTCTGCGTGAGCGCGCCCGAGTTCACCGCCACGAACGGCCCTTCGGAGCGCGGCGAGAGCGCGTGCGTGGCCTGCGCGAGCACTTCTTTTCCGGTCCCGCTCTCGCCGAGCAGCAGCACGGGCAGGTCCGATGCGGCGATCTTGGCCAGGCGTCCGAGCCCCTCGGCCACGCCGGGCACGAGCGAACGAAGTCCCTGTCCACGCCCGGGCAACGTGGCCCCGAGCAGCAAGGTCTCGTCCTCGGGGAGGCGCGCGCGTCCCAGTACGAAGAGGCTCGCGCCCACCGAGAACGTGGTCCCGAGCGCGAGGGGCTCGCGGGCCTCGGCCACGATACGTGCATGTTCCACGTACGTACCGTTGCGCGAGCCCTCGTCGACGAGGACCCAACCCGAGCCCTCCGAGACGAGGCGCGCGTGCCGCGTGGAGACGCGCTCGTCGGGGATCGTGAGCACGAGCACCGCGCCCTCACGCTTGGCTCCGAAGCTCGGCCCACGCCCGAACCGCACCTCGCGTACGCCGCGCAGCGACATTCGCGCGCCTCCTGCGAGCGGACGCTGCCCCTCGAAGATCGAATAGAGGACGTCGCATTCGGAGCCTGGCTTGGTCGCCGAGTCCGACCCGACCTCGACGGGCGCGGTGACGTCGGCCGTACGGGAGTGCATCACCCGAAAGGATAACGCACCTCCCGCAGGGATTTGGAAATCCCGAGCTGCCCTCGCGGCACGCGTTCCACCCGAGCCGTGGGGCTCGGCGCACGAAGGCCGGACCGCGCGAAGCGATCCGGCCGTTCACGTAGCGCTCGTCAGTAGCAGCACTCGACCTTCGCGGCGGAGACACCGCCGGGGCACACGCCCGCGACGTTGATGCTCCGGAGCTGACCGCGCACGGCGTCGCACGCCGACTGCGCTTGCACGCCGATTTGTGCGCTCGAGATGCAGCCCGAAGGATCGGCGATGACCGTCCAAACGCAGGGCGGAGGCTGCGGCTGCGTGCCGGTCGCGGTCGGCCACGGAGGCACGGGGACGGTGCCGGTGCCCGAAGGCGGAGGCGGAGGATTGTCGGTCCCCGTGGGCGGAGGCGGAGGCGGAGGATTGTCGGTCCCCGAGGGCAGTGGGTACGGAGTGTTCGGGTCTTGGCAGCAGCGCGCCGAGCACAAGCCCGTGAAGTCGTACGAGAGCGACACCAAGACCGCGTTCGAGCCCTCGCACACCGCTCGCGCGACGTCTTTGGCTCGACCCGAGGGGTCACCGCAGAGCGTGCCGAGCTCGACTACGAAACAAGCGTCTTGAGGTGTGCCGGTCGCCGTGCCCGAGGCCGTGGGAGTCGGCGTGGTGCCGCTCCCCGAAGGCGTGCTCGAAGCCGAGCTCGAGGCCCCCGGACCTCCACTGCCCGTTCCACTCGACGAAGGACTCGAGGAATTCCCGTCGGGGATCGTCTCGATCTTGCCGGAACACCCGACCCCCACCGCCACCACGAGCGCCCAAGCAACCAACGAAGCAGCTTCGCGTTCATCGAAAGTCTCCTTCCCTCGACTCGATTGTCGACAGCGAAGGGGTCGGCGAAGGGGTCGGCGAGACGAAAGCGGGTGACGCGAAAACGAGCTCAGGCGCGCTCTTCAGAAGCTCGCGATCGCCCTCGGGTCGGGGCTCTTACACGGAGGGCCCCCTGCCACGACGAACGTCGAGTTCGTGATATTCCGTTGGTGGAAAGTCTGCGTGAACGGATCAAGTGTGTAGACCGTGGTCCCGTCGACGAGCAGCATCGTCCTCCCCGCGCCCGTCGCCGCGCCGACCAACGGCCCAGCGGTAGGCGTGAACGGGATCGGCCATTCTTGCAGGATGGAACCGTCCCCGACCGCAACCTCGACTAGGGTTGGGTTCATCGGCTGGACGACGGCGAAGAGCCGGCCGTCGGCCGAGCCGGCAAGCGCGATCACATCCGACCCCAGCGCACCAACCGGTGTACGCAAAAGCGACTCAGGATCGAACGCGACGAGGATATCGTCGACGATCGCGTAGAGGGTCTCGCGTCCGCCAGGAGCGACCACGAAGGCCATCGCGGTCGCCGCGAGGTTGACCGGCAGTGCAATACACATGGTCAAGTCGACGTCGGCGACGATGACCTTGCCGCCGACGACGGCCCACACCGTACCATCGCTGCGCACGGCCACAGGTTCGGTTGTAGGCAGTGTGCACCCACTTCTACGAATGGCGACGGAAGTGGCCGATGCGTCGAGCCGGAGCAGCTCCCCCACTTCGGACTTCATCAGTAGCTCACCGCAAAGAGTGCTTTCGATCACTGTCGTACCGGAAGACCGCGGCACGGCGACCACATCCACCGCCGAGGTGCAGGCCACGAACGGGAGCGCCAAGAGCAGCGAGAAAAGCCGGCTGATCCCCGAACGAAGTCTCACGGGGCGCTCAACACCCGCGCGCGCTCGCGGAGCGAGGGAGTCGCCGCGAAGTCCGGGTACGCGGTCACGAACGCCTCGATGGCCGCGCGCTCCTCCGCGGCTCGACCGAGCGCCCGCAGGGCGCGAACACGTCCGTACGCGGCCTCCACGGCGAGCGGTCCACGTCCGGCGAGGTAACGCTCGAACGACACGAGCGCAGCGTTCGCATCTCCGAGGCGCGCGAGCTGAATCTCGCCGTAGGGAACCAGCGCCGCGTACGCTTCGGGGCTCGTGCCGTGCTTGCCGAACAGCTCGCGATACGCCGCGACTTGTCCCTCGAGATCTCCACGCATGCGCTTCTCGCGCGCCGCCACCAAGAGGTCCGCGGAGCTCGGCTCGTGAACGCTCTCGGGCGCACTGCCCGCGGGAGCGACGTTGGTCGACCCTTGCGCGCTCACCGGCGCGAGCGCAGCAGGACTCGCGACGCTCGACTCCGTGGGGACTGCGCTCGGCACAGCATGCGCACGAAGCTCCACGTCTTGCCCGTTCGAGGCTCGCGCCCCGGGCGTGCTCGCGACGACGTGCACGGTCTCGCGACGCTCGCCTGCGTCGCTCTTCACGAGCACGGCGTGCTCCCCCGGCGCGAGCATCAGGGAGACCGGTGTGACGCCCACGAAGCGGTCGTCGACCATCACTTTCGTACCCGGTGCCTCGGCGCGAAGGTTCACGGGCTCTGCCTTCTCTCCGGTGAAAAACGACGTAAGCGGTGCGGCGAGCACCCGATCGCGCTCTTCGTCCGCGTCACTCGTGGTCTTCGCCGCTAGAGCGGCGAGTGGCGTCCCGCGGTGCGCCCCCAACCGTTGCTCCTCACCGTCCTTCGACGTCACGAGCACCACACCGTGAAGCACACGAGCCGAGGCGGGCGCGTCTCCTTCCGGGACTTCCACCGCGAAGGCGGTCCCGATGGCCACGGCCGATCCGTCGCGCGTGGTGACGCCGAAGCTGGCGCCTGCAGGCTGCGGCTCGAGCTCGGCCACGATGCGCCCACGCACGAGCTCGAGACGCCTATTTTCCCCGGTCTCGGAGACGCGCAGCATGCTGCCCTTTTCCACGCACGCACGCACGCCCGGCTCGATGGCGAGGCAGGCCGATCCTCCCCGAGCGAAGAGCACGGTGCCTCGAGCGAGGCGCGAGCCGACCAGAGCCGCACGTCCGTCGAGCTCGATCGCACCTCCGCTCGCGAGCGCGAGCGTCACACCGTAAACGGGCGACCCCTTCGAGGGCGCTTCGAGGCTCGGAACGGACGCAGGCGCCACCGGCAAGGAGCTCGCGAGCGGCGCTTCGAGACCGGGAGCGGGCTTCGAACGAAGCGAAAAGAGAAGCATTGCGGCGGCCGCGAGCGTGGCGAAGAACGCGACCGCGGTCCCGGCCCGGCCAGCCGTGAGTCGACGCGGTGGAGAGAGCAGCGGCGCAGGTGGGGGAGCCGGCGCAGGCGGCCGAATCGACTCGTGCTCGCTCGGTTCGTCGACCAGGCCTTCGAGCGCGCCCCACACCTCGGCCTCGGCGCGGCAGAGAGCGCAGGTGCGCACGTGCTCACGCACGAACGCGCGATCCGGCTTGGACAACGTCTCGCCCACGGCTTCGGCGTCCACGAGCGACGCCCAACGGGTGCACGCTTCGCTCATCGTGGGCTCCGTTCCGCATCGCGGGCGGTCTCGCCGAGGCGGGCACGCGCGTCGCCGAGCATGCAATCGCGTCGCACCATGCGGCGTACCTCGGAGCGAGCTTCGAGCAAGCGACTCTTCACGGTGTTCACCGAGACCCCGGTGTGCACCGCGACCTCCTCCACCGAGTATCCCATGGCGTGGCGGAGCACGAGCGCGGTTCGGCGCACCTCGGGTAGCTCGTGGAGGTACTCGAGCAACGTGCGAGGGAGGCCCTCGGAAAGACCTCCTTCACCCGACGAACCGGGCAGCTCGTCCGGATCGACGTCACCCGCCGTGCGCACGGTGGAGAGCCTTCGCGCGCGCGCCACGCGGATTGCCGTGCGCACCACCACGCGATCGCAGAAGGCCTCGAGTGAACCCTCTCCGCGAAAAGTCGAGATGGCCTTCACGAGCTCGAGCAGCGCGAGCTGCGCGGCGTCTTCGGCATCGTGCGAGCTCCGGAGAAGGGAGGCCGTGATGCGACGCACACGCGGCGCGAGACGCGCGACGATCTCGGACTCGCTCTCGTGCGCATCCTTCGTCTTCACGGTCGACGGAGGTGCCGCACGCGGCTTGCCTTCGTCGTCGTCTTCCGCCATGGCTCCGTCCATCGCGTCCCTCGTCCTCGTCTCGATGATGGTTCTGCTCGTAGAACAGGGGCAAGTCCCCTGGAAAACGGGTGACAAAAAAAGCGTCACTTGCGTAAGTAGTCGAAACCACCAGCTAAAATGCGTCGAACGTGCCGCCTACATCCAGGCGAAAGCGAGCCGGAGGCGGGGCGAGCAGCGCCGGAGAGCCCTCACCACCGAGCGCGAACGACGGTGCACCAGGGGAGAGCTCGAGCGCCGGCGCGAGGTCGAGCGCGAGCCCCTCGGGAAGACGCAAGCGCGCGTGCCCACGCAGAGTGAACGAAGCCGACGCGTACGTCGCATCGCTGGTCGCCTCGAGGCCGACCGAGGCTCGTGTGGTCGAGCGTGACGAGACGTCGAGCGCCGCACCGAGATCGAGCCCCACCCCGAAGCGCTCACCGAGCGCCTCCACGCCGACGAACGCGCCTGGACCGTGCCGCGAGATGCGCAGGTCGACCTCGGGCGTCGACACGGTCGCGCCGGGCAGCAGCGCATACCCGAGCCCTACGTACGCCGACGAGCCGAGCGCGAGCGACCCTTCGATGCGCCCCCCGCTCTGCCAAGGAAGAGCGGAGGCGTACGAAGACCCCGTGTAGAGGGCGCCCAAGCGAAGCAGATGGCGCGCCGATCGTTTCGTGCCCGTATCGGCCGAGCTTGTCTCCGTGCGCGTTTTCGCGGGCAAGGCAGCAGTCCCCCGTGGACGTGGCGGCTCGGGCGTGGTCACGGCCGGAGGCGGGCTGGTTTCTTCCTTCGCTACGACGTACGCACGCACGATCGCACCGGCTGCGCTGGCCGCGACCTCGTCGTCGCCTTCGAGCAACCGCGGCTTCGTGAGCGCCGCTCCACGCGCGTCCAGCAAGACGAGCTCGAGCCCCGCGGTCGTGCGTGCAATCTGCACACGAAGCGTGGGCGCGCCTGGATCGTTCGCGCCGACGAGATCCGCCACGTCGACCAGCTGCGCTCGAATGGCCGAGTCGAAGCGCGAAGATGCGTCGACCTCGGTCGGCACGACCACGTCGATGCGCTCGCGCCCCGGGGTCGCCCAAGCGCGCGTGGGGACCGAGGCCGCGCTCACTGCGGCGACGATCAGCGTGGCGTAGGCGATCCGGTCCAACATGCCTCGACCTTAGCTTCGCGCGGTCGCGCCGCAAGGTTCGGAGCGTATCGCTCAGAACGAGAGACCGAGGCCACCCGCACCGGGCACGAGGCGAACGTGCGTACCCGTCGAGGTGCCTTTGGGCGCCCGCGGCGAAGCGCCCGAGTCGTCCAGGGTCCACTCGGTGGTGCTGCCCGGGCGCACTTCGGTGCGACCGAGAATGCCGAGCGTGATGCCGAGCGCGATGACGCCCGCGCTGATGCCGAGCACCGCTCCGCCCGCCCCCACGAGGCCTGAGCCCTTGTTCGGGTCGGAGGTCGAGGAGGAGCTCGTGATGGCTCCGACCAGCAAAATCGAGCCTCCCGTGATGGCGCCCAGCGTGCCCACTGTGAGCGCAGCGCCCGAGCCGGCCTTGAGCGCGCCGTGCTCGATGCGCTCGCCTAGGGCATGACGGACGACCTTGGTGCGGCTGCCCACGTCGATCTCCGTATCGCTCATGTGGGTCGGGTCGGAGTGCGACACGAACACGAAGCGGTGCGGCCCTCGTGGAACGTCGACCACGCACGGCGTGGACGCGCAGATGGCCCGCTGCGCGACCAATTGAAACTGATAGCCACGGCTCTCCACCGTGGCTCCGGCGATCTCCACCACGCGAGCCTTCTCGCCGCTCGCGTCGAGCACGACCCGACCGGCCCCCTCGGGCGTGCGATCGTCGGGGAGCTCGGGCGGAGTCGGAAGCTCTCTGGCGGGAGCGGCTGGCGCGGGCAATTGCACGTCCCCGCATGCGACCGAGAAGGTCGCGAACACGCCGAGTGCCACGAGGCCGAGCTTGGACGAGGAGACCCTGGACATCGAAGGCGCCTCTTACTCGAAACTCGCGGCACCCGCGATGGGCGAACGTGCACGATGCACGTTCACCCGGGAATTTACCGAAGAATCACTCGTCTTCCTCTTCCTCTTCTTCGTCTTCGTCTTCGTCCTCGGACTCGTCTTCCTCGGACTCCTCGTCTTCCTCTTCTTCTTCGTCCTCGGACTCGTCTTCCTCGGACTCCTCGTCTTCCTCTTCCTCTTCCTCTTCTTCTTCGTCCTCGGACTCGCCTTCCTCGGACTCCTCGTCTTCCTCGGCGCCATCGACGGTCGACGTGTCGTCGATCTGCCAGGCCTGCACCAAGGTCGCGAGCATCTCCTCTTCTTCCTCCGAAACGTCGTCCACTCCGACGATCTCGCGCAGGCTGGTGAGCATGCTGGCGAGCATGGTCTGCGGCAGATGGGCCCCGAGCAGCCCAATCGACTCACGGACCACCTTGGCCTCGTTCTCCTTGAGGAGATTGAGCGCGGTGAGCAGGACCTTCTTCGCGTCGTAAGGCGAGCCGAGCCGCTCGAGCAGCTTGCCGAAGTAATCTCCGAGCTGGGAAAGCTCGTCGTCCGAGACGTCTCCGTCGGCGCCGGCCGTACGCAAGAACACGATGGCCATGCGCGTCTCGAACGAGATCTTCCCCATCGCGTCGATCATCGCGTGGAAGTCCTCGTCACTCATCTTGGACAGCTCGGTGTCCATGTCCCCGATGAGCGACTCGTCGTCACCCCAGGTCCCGCCGTCGTCCTCGAGGCCGTCCAGACGACGGATGATCCACGAGTCTCCGTCGTTGAACTTGGGGTTCATCAGGTAGTCGTAGGGAATGTAGCAATAGCCCTTGTCGCCCCAATCCTCGCCCCACGAATTGCGCACGATGAAGACGCGGTCCGGATCCGAGTAGCCGACGCACAGCATGGCGTGCCCACCATGCGACTCGCGCGACGCCTCGCGCGGGCTCGGCAGGGGCACCACACCGCGGCGCTTGTGCTTGTCGAACGACTCGAACAACGAGATCCCGAAGATGACCGGATACCCCTCGGCGAGCGCAGCCTTCCACGCCCCGAGCGTGGTCGGTACGAGCTTCATGTCTTCCACCAGGAAGTCGGAGGCCTCCTCGAAGGCCTCGGACGAAGGCTCCGCCGAGACGTTCTCCGGCTCGTAAGGCCACGTCTCTTCCGAGCACGCGCCGCTCTCACGAAGCGACTCGATGGCGTCGGCAATGATGGCGCCACCGTCTTCGTCGGTCGCGTCCTCGCGGGCCCGCGCGTTGTAATAGATGAAGAGGCGACTCACGTCGTAGGCGTCTTCGCCACGATGTCGTTTGACCAGGTACTCGTAGGCGCCGGCCACCGCATTGGCCACGCAGCTGCTCAGCTGCCCCTGGTCTTCCACCTTGGTCATGTGCGTGCGGAGATCGACCTTGGGAGGCAGATTCTCGCCGCTCTCGTCACTCGCTTCGAACCGCTGGGCATCCGGCCGCGGTGCGGCGTAGCGGTAGCCCGCTACCTTCCGTCGAGTTCCGTCCGGCCTGTCGATCGTGAATCCGTTCGCCATCTTCTCTCCTTGCGGGTCGACCTTTCACCAAACCAAAGCGAGGAACCCTAGTCAATCCGAACCCTTGCGCGCACGTACCCGCACACGGACCGACAGACCGGCGATCCATACGTTTTCGTATTCTCGGCCCGTATTGGGGAATTCCGCATCGGCATCTTCGAGGATACTTGTCGTGCGATGGGGAAGTCCGCGCGGCACGATCCCGACCTCGTGATCGCGGAGCTCGCCTTGCTCCGCTTCCTAGTGGATCGCATGCCGGCGATGATCGCGTACTGGGGCGCGGACCAACGCTGCCGCTTCGCGAACCGTGCCTACGAAAAGTGGTTCGCGGTGAACCCCGAGGAGCTCGTCGGGACCACCCTACAGGAACTGCTGGGGCCGATTTATCCGCTCAACCTTCCTTACATCGAAGCGGCGCTTCGCGGAGAAGAGCAGCTCTTCGAACGGGAGATCCCCGATCCGGCCGGAGGTCCACCACGGCAAAGCCAGGCGCACTACCTACCCGATGTGATCGACGGCGAGGTTCGCGGGTTCTGCGTCTTGGTGGTCGACATCAGCCGACGCAAGAGCGCGGAGGAAGCCGTCTCCACCATGGCCCGCAGGCTCGAGCTCGCGGAGCGGCTCAGCTCCCTCGGAACGCTGGCGGCAGGCGTCGCCCACGAGATAAACAACCCTCTCGCCATCGTGATGACCAACCTTGAGCTCGCGATCGAAGGGGCAGTGACACTCGGAACGAGCGCGTCGGTCGACGAACGAGAAGCCCTCGAGCGGGCCATGGTCGGCGCGCGCCGCGTCCGCGACGTGGTGACGAAGATGAAGCTCCTCGCGCGCGGGGAGAGTGGCTCGGGGGCCCTAACGGACGTGGTCGAATGCCTCGAGAGCAGTATTGCGGCCAGTGCCAACGCGCTCCGCTATCGAGGTAAGCTCGTTTGCGACTTCCGCCCCGTGGCCCCAGTCGACGCCGACCCGGCCCAGCTCAAGCAGGTGTTCGTCCATTTGCTGGTGAACGCGGCCGACGCTCTCGACGAAGCAAACGCCGCGACGAATGAAGTCCACATCTCGACGGTGACCGACGAGGCCGACGTGGTGGTCGAGATCCGCGACACCGGCCACGGCATCCCGGAGGGTCTGATCGGCCGTATTTTCGAGCCCTTCTTCACCACCAAAGACGTCGGAATGGGCATGGGGCTCGGACTCTCGGTCGCGCACGGAATCGTGCGTTCGATCGGCGGCAGTCTGTCCGTGGAGAGCCGCGTGGGAGAGGGCAGTCGCTTCTTCGTCCGATTGCCCCAACTCCGGCGCGACCGCGAACCGGCACCACCGGAAGTCCGAGCAACGCCGGCGCTCCGAGAGTCTCCGGAGCGAGTCGGCCAGCGTCGGAGTGTTCCACGCAAGCGCCTGTCCGTGCTCTTGATCGACGACGACGAGGAGTTGGGCGAGGTCTTGCAACAAGTGCTCGCCACGGAGTGTGACGTGACGCTCTTACACGACGGACGAGAGGCCATTGCGAAGCTCGTCTCCCCCGAGTCGGACTTCGATCTCGTCGTATGCGACCTCATGATGCCCGACGTGAGCGGAATGGACGTCTTCGAGGAGACGAGCCGCACCCGACCGGACCTCACCAATCGTTTCGTCTTCATGACCGGCGGAGCCTTCACTCCCCGCAGCCGAGCCTTCGTCAAATCGATCCGCGCCCCCCTCCTCGCCAAACCCTTCGAGATGAACGTCCTGCGCGATCTGGTCGCCACCTACCGCGACGCACCCGCTGAACGGCTCGCAAGGGCGTTCCCCTTATGGCAACGAGTCGTCGCCCCGCGAGTCCCATAGGGGGGCGCGAGGGGAGAACGCCCCGCGAGTCCCATAGGGGGAGCGCGAGGGGGAACGCCCTCCCGAGTAGACCGAGAAGTGTCCAGCCCACGCGCCGCGAGCAACCCCTCGAAAAGGGAGCGCGAGACCCCTCGCACGAGTCAAGAAAAAGTCCGCGGAAACGCCTCGTGCGCGCCGTCGATGACGAACTGAATGGCAATCGCCGCCAAAATCAGCCCCATCAATCGTCCAATCACGTTGATGCCGGTCTTCCCGAGCAGGTGCCCGACCCAAACCGCCGAACGCAGGATGAAGAACGACGCCACACCAATGCCCAAAATCGCCAGATGCACGGCCAGCCGACCGGTCCAGGTCTCGGACTTCCCGGCGAGCACCATCACCGCCGCGATGGCACCTGGACCGGACAAAAGCGGAAGACCGAGCGGAATGAGCCCCACGTCGTCACGTTTTTCGGCTTCTTCCTCCGGTGTCGAGCGGGTCTCGGAGTGCTGGGCCTTCATCATGTCGAGTGCGACCCCGAACAAGAGAATACCGCCCGCGACCTTGAATGCCGGAATGGTGATGCCGAAGAACTTGAAGATGATCGCCCCCGCCAGGGCGAACACGGTCAGCACGGTGAAACACGTGATCGATGCGCGGAGCGCCGTACGGCTCTTCGCCTTCTGATCTTCGCGCCCCGTGAGCGCGACGAACACGGGCACGGCCGAGAACGGATCGACGATCGAGAAGAGCGATCCGAACGCGACGAGCGCTTCCGTGAGCAGGAGAGGAGCCACTTTCGACGCTACATAGCAGCCCCTCTCGGCCGGCGTAAACGCGCGCGAACGGGGGCCTCGGTCAGGGCTGATCGCCGACAGGTATCACGCGCATCGTGCCGTGACGCTCGAGCACGAGCGGCGTCGTGGCCATGCTCCCGCCGGGCGCGCTCTTGACCACGACGGTGCCGTTCGCGATCTCGCCGGTGGACTCGGCGCGCACCTGCACTTCACGAAGCGGATGGTCGATCGTGCTCCACACGATGTACGTCCACGACATTCGCCGAGTCATGCCGGTGAGCGGTCCGTCGTAGTCGAGGTGCACCAGAGCGGCGCCACAACCCGATTGATTGCCGGCGAGCGCCACGTCGTCTCCGGCGTAGACGTAGCCCACCGACTTGTCCTGGAACGAGGACGCGTCGAGCGCGGCCTCCGGTTTCTCCGAGAGCAGCTTCTCGCAATCGAGGGGCGCGGTGGGCGAACGCACCGTGAGCAAGAGACCGTTCGTATGCTCCGTGAAGCGAAGCACCACGCTCCCTCGGGTGCGCCCGGGTAGCCCGGCCACTTGGGTCTGCGGGAAAGGAATGGGCGACGAGGCCACGCAGGCGAGCGAGCCGAGCACGAGCCCCGCACGAGAAAGCCACTGCCGCGAGCTGCGCGCGCGCCCGGTCGAGCGCGCGAGCGTTCCGAAGGCGAAGTAGCTCACCACGAGCGAAGGAAGGGCCACGAGGTCGGTCGGATCCACCGTGGTCTCGCTCGGAACCAGCAGCGAGACCAACGCGTCCCATGCTTGCGCGAACGTGGGCGAGAGCTTGATGCCCGTGAATACAAGCCCCACGAGCGCATGGCACGCCGCGAAGCCGCGTGCCCCCCTCACCCGCACGAGCGTGGCGAAGACCACCGGAGCCACCAGGAGCCCGGCCACGTCGCTCGCTTTGCCCGTGAACCACGCGGGCGCGAGACCCGAGCCCTTGAGAACGTGATCGTTGGTCGCGAGCACGACGAGCGCTGCCCAAAAGAGCGGGCTCCCCAGCACACGACGAGGTGTCAGCGTCTCGTCGTGCGCGTCCGTCCCCCCAAAGCTCCCCTTCGTCATGGTCGTCCTCCCCGAAAAGACACGCGCCGGCAAAGCCACGGCCGGACTCCGCCCTTCGTCCGAGGGCGGACGTCCTCGATGATTCAGGGGACACGCACCCGAGCGCTACGTCAAGACATGGCGCGCCGGCCTCAGCGCAGGGTCTCGGCGAAGAAGTCGGTCACTTTGCGCGAGCTCCACTCTTTGGCGGCAGGATCACGCGTCCCGTGGCGCTCGCCGGGGAAGACGAAGAAGTCGAACGGCTTCTGCGCGCCGATCAGCGCGTCGACCAGTTTGGCACTATTTGCAAAGTGCACGTTTTCGTCCATGAGACCGTGGAGCACGAGCAGCCGGCCTTCGAGGGCGTGCGCGTGGCGCGAGAGCTCGGTGCTCTGGTAGGCGGGCCCCAGCGGACCGAGGTAGCGCTCGGTGTAGCCGCTGTCGTAAAGGCTCCAATCGACCACCGACGCATCGGCCACGCCGGCCTTGTATTTCCCGGGCGCGCGCAACATCCCCTGCAAGGTCATGGTGCCGCCGTAGCTCGTTCCGTAGAGCCCGACGCGCGTCGGATCGACTCCGGGCATCCCCTTCAAGGTCTCGAGACCCGCGAGCTGGTCCTCGAGCTCCACCTCGCCGAGCTTACCGTACGTGGCGGCGGCGAACTCGAAGCCTCGGCCGGCGGAGCCTCGATTGTCGATCTGCGCCACGAAGAACCCGCGATCGGCGAGGTGTTGCCAGAGAAGCTTGGGGGTGAACTTGTCGACCACGGTCTGCACGCCGGGGCCGCCGTACACCATGACCACCAGCGGGTAGAGCCGCTTCGGATCGAAGTCCCTCGGGCGCAGCATCTGCCCGTGCAAGAGCGTCCCGTCCTTGGCGTGCGTGACGAACGCCTCGAGCGGCCGAACTCCGAGCGACGCGATCTCCGGGTCTTCGGGCGGCGTGAGGTCGCGCAGCACCTGCCCTGCGGCGCCGCGGAGCACCACCGCGGGAGGGCGATTGCGAGCCGAATGCACGTCGACGTAGCGCCCGGTCTCGGCGTCCACGAACGGCACGTGGGTGCCCGGCTCACGGGTCAGCTTTCGAGGCTCGCCGGGCTCGGCGTACGAGACGGCGTAGAGGTGACGTTCGAGCGGCCCGTCTTTGGTGCCGACGAAATAAACTTCGCGGTTCTTCTCGTCGATGCCCGCGATTTGCACCACGTCCCAAGCGCCGTGGGTGAGGGTCTTCTCGAGCACGCCGGTCGGGTCGCGCACCTCGAGATGCGTGTGTCCTTCGTGGAGCCCGAGCGACACGAGCCCCGGACGAGAGTCGAAGGCGACCATCGGCTCCGCGTCGACGTAGCGCGAATCGTGAGCGATTTCCCGGGTTACGTGCTTGCCGGTCGAGGTCTCCACCCGCACGAAGCGCAGCGTGCGCTGGTCTCGCGGGAGTGCCTCGAAAGCGAACGCCGCCGAGCCGGGCTCCCAGGTAAATTGCACGAAGTAGTGCTCGGGAAGGTCCGGCAGGTCGATCTTGCGCGGCGTGCCGCCTTCGAGCTTCGTGAGGAAGAGCTTCACGCTCGGGTTCTTTTTGCCGGGGCGCGGATAGCGCTGCCCGTCGTGCTTGGGCTCGCCGCTTCGGAAGCCGGGCACCAGGATTTCTTCGACCTCGGAGTCGTCCACCTCCAAGAAGGCGACCTGCTTGCAATCGGGAGAGATCCAATACCCCGAGCTCTCGCCGAACTCTTCTTGGGCATTGTAGTCGCTCTGGCCTCGCGTCACGTGAGCCTTGGCGCCGCGGGTGAGGGGCGTCTCTTTGCCGGACTCCACGTCCACCGTGTAGAGCTCGGAGCCTCGCACGAAGACCACCTTCTGACCCGTCGCGCAGATCTTCGGATCGAGCTCGGGCTCGGGCGTCTTGGTGAGCGTGCGCACCCGACCGTCGGGGTCGCGAACGAACACGTCCCCGCCCTGCGCGACCACCAGGCGGCCACCACGCTTGGCGAAGGAGTACGAGGTGATGCCCTTGGAGCGTTGGCGCTGACGCTCGCGGCGTAGCTCTTCTTCCTTGGAGAGCGGAACGTCCGATTTTCCGAGCAGATCGTCGGCCCTCAGGATCACCTTGGAGGCGCCCGTCGTCTCGTCGAACTGATGGAGCGCGAGGGTGTCGTCCCCCTTCTCGCTGGCGAGGAACGTGAGCTTCTGCGGGCCACCGCGGAACGAGAACTGACTCGGCACGTGCCAACCCGGCTCGGGGTACTTGGCGATGCGCGCGAACGAGATGCGGCTCGCTCCCGCGGGAAGCGGACTCTGGGCGCGCGAACGCGGAGCGTCGGCGTCGTGCGAGGGCGCTGCCTTGGGCTCCGGAGCCCGAGGCGTCACGGAGGTCGCCGTGGGCGCCTCCGCGGGGACGAAGCAGCCCGCCGTGAGCCCCAAGAAGCCGAAAAGAAGCGGTATCGACGTGCGACGCATTCGCGCATGAAAGCACGTCCCGGCTCTCGCTCGCCATCCCCGAACGGCCCGACTCTACGGCGAAGACCACGTCGATGCTAGGACCCGAGCGATGAGCCACGACGATCCGACCTACACCGCAGGGCAAGCCATGCGCGTCCGCGTGCTCGGCGAAGAGCACGTCCGCCGCGCGACCGAGAACACCACCTCGTTCACGGAGCCGCTCCAAGAGATGATCACACGCCATGCCTGGGGCGACGTCTGGCAGCGCGAAGGACTCGAGCCGAAGGTGCGCAGCTTGATCACCGTCGCCATGTTGGTCGCCCTCGGGAAGCCGCACGAGCTCGAGGGTCACGTGCGCGGCGCCCTGCGCAACGGCGCGAGCGCGGACGAGATCCGCGAGGTGCTCCTGCATGCAGGCGTCTATTGCGGATTGCCCGCCGCATCGGAGGCGTTCCGCGCCGCCGCCAAGGTGGTCGAAGGCTGACGGCTCAGCGGTCGATTCGACCGAACGTGCGCCACGTCCGAGGTCCCACCCCGGCCTCGACCTTCACCCAGCCCTCGAAGCCTCCAGCGACCGGTGACGGGTGATACACCCGACTGCCCACCGGTCGCTCGAAAGCCGACTCGTCCGGGATGGCCCTGCCCGTCTCGATGAACACGCGCTCGCCATCGCCCCTCGACGACTCGGGTCGACCGAGGAACAGGCCATTGCCGAACGATAGCCGATCGCCCGGTCCGCCGTGCGAGCCGCCGATCGCGGCCGCTTCGGTGTCGGGCTCTCCCGAAAGCGGCCTCGACGTACCTGGCGAAGGGACTCGCCCGCGGATAGCGGTCGTGGGCTCGACGGGCAAGAAATGGAGGAGCGCCTCGAGTCCGCTCAGGTCCAACGTGCGGCCATCGGAGGCCACCAGGGCACGAACACGCGGGCCGGTGGGTGGCTCACGTGGGTCGAACGCCATCCGCGCATCTGCCTCGGGACCGGCCTCCGGCGGCGGCGCAGAGCTCGACACCTCTCGATGCAGGGCCGAGAGGTTCCCTCCGAGCACGACCGAGGGCGTACCCAGGCGGTCAGGCCGTTCCTCCGAGCCCTCGGAGAAACATGCAAGATACACGGGGCATCCGGCCGAAGGCTCACCCGGCAACCCCGGAGGCGTCAATCGCACGAAGCCCGCTCGACCATTGGCGGAGGCGTGACAAGCCACGTAGAGATTGCCCACTCGTGACTCGTCGACGAAGCCTCGCCCACGATTGCCGATCGCGTGCACACGCAGCGCGAAGCCCTCGCTCTCCACCGCTCCCTCGCGCACGGAGAGCCCGTCGCCACCGCACCGGACGAGCGAGCATCCCTCGAGCAGCCACGCATCGGCACGTCCTTCCGAAGAGCGCCGGGACGCGCCGGAGATGCGCACGGCATCCCCGGAAAAAAGCTCTACGGTGACATCGTGCAGCGTTGCGTGCGTCGACCGCACGTCGACCCCGACACGCCGCTGAGCGGCGGTGGGCTCGGGCTGCCTTCGGCTCCACGCACCTCGCACCACGAGCCGCTCGAGCCGAATCGCGAAGCGAACCTGGTCGCTCGATTCGGCCCCCTGAAAGAGAATGCCACTCGTGCCGTTCACGAAGTGGAGCACCGTGGTGGGCTCGGCATCGTCCGGCGCGAAGAGGTGGGGCAGGCGAGCCCCTGCGCCACGAAGACCGACAGGAGCGTCGAGCACGATGGGTGCCGCGAACCGATAGACCCGCGGACCGAGCTCGATGACCACTCCGGGAATGGTCCTCGCCCTCGCGACGGCCCTCGCCATCACCACGTCCCAGAAGCCATCGGGGGCGGTCGGCGCTCCCTCGAGCTCGTCCAAGGTGAGCACGCGCTCCGGGACGATCACCTCCGACTCGCGCCGGAGCGCACGGGCGGCGCGCAAGGTCGAGCCGAGCAACGCGGTCGCGAGCTCGTCCTCTTGCTCCGGGTGCGCCGATGGCCTCCGTGGTCGTGGGTCGTCCATGTCTCCCAAGGTGAGCCCTTGCAACATGGAGACCTCGATGGCTCTCTCGTGCGGACGAGACGAACGACCCTCGTAGGCACACGCTTTTGGGCACGAAAACCCGCGAATTCGAAGCCTCTCGCGCGAGCCTCTACGACCACCTTCCCAATCACTGAACACAATGCCACGTCGGTCCGGCTCCCACGCCGCGACACCGGGGCAGAGTGACACGCCACGCGTGGCTCGGTGCGCCGCGAGTGGCGCGCCAAAAGTGGCGTAGTTACGCCAAAAGTGGCGCACTTCGTTCAGTGCCCGAGACGCGTGAGCTCGGTCCCTGGATCTCCGGAACGATCGGCGATGGCTCGGAGCACGTCCATGGAGGTGACGATTCCGAGAAGCCCTCCGGTGTCGGAGACCACCAACACGCGGTGAATGCCTTCACGAACCATGAGGCGCACGGCGGCCGTGACGGGATCGGTCGGGAGCACCGCGAACAGCACGCGGGTCATGGCCGTCTCGATCGAGGCGGTCGGATCGTCGTGACGAGGATCCGCGAGATCGGTCGACGAGACGACGCCGACGATCTTTCCACGCTCGGAGACCACCACGAGCGCGCTGACCCGCTCGGCAGCGAGCACGAGCTTCGCCTCGGCGATCTGGGTGTCGATGCGCAGAGTCCGCACGGGACTCGACATGAGCTCGGAGACTCGCACGATGCGTTCGGTGGCAATGGTGAGCACGACGTCGATCGGAGCAAACCACGTGCCCCGAAGGGACCCGTCCTTCGTCGGCATTTCACGCGTATCCGCCGGAGCATGGGCGCACCGCCTGCCTCCGAGCGCAAAGGATGCATCGGGACACTCGGCGCCCGAGAACGGCTCGACCTGGATTTCGGTGGACCGACCAGGCAGCGCGGAATCCAGGCTCAGTCGTCGCCTTCGGAGACCTCGGGATCCTCGGTCGCTCCGCTCTTCTTCTGCGCGCGAATGGAGAGCAGCGTCGCGATGCCGAGAATGGCCACGATGATGACGAGGCTCGGCGCGGCGGGCACTTCGTACCAATACGAAATGACCATCTTCAAGCCGACGAACGCGAGCACCGCCGCCAACCCGGGCTTCAAGTACTCGAGTTTGGCCAGTGCCCCCTGCAGCAAGAAGTAGAGCGAGCGCAAGCCGAGAATGGCGAAGATATTGGAGGTGAGCGCCAAGAACGGGCTCTTGGTGACGCCGAACACCGCCGGAATGGAGTCCACCGCGAAGACGATGTCGGCCGTCTCGACCGCCACCAGCGCGAGCACGAGGGGCGTCGCTTTGAGCTTTCCGCCCTCGCGGACGAAGAAGCGTGCGCCGTCCAGCTCGGTCGTGATGGGGAGCACCTTGCGCGCGAGCTTGACCACCGCGCCTTCGGGCTTGTCGGCTTCGTCGTCGTCGTCCTCTTTGGAGAAGACGGTCTTGGCGGCCGCGAAGAGGAGGAAGCCTCCCATGAGGTAAGTGAGCACGTGGAACTTCTGCACGAGCGTCGTGCCGCCGACGATGAACGCCGTGCGCAGCACCACCGCGCCGAGCACGCCCGCCGCGAGCACCTTGCGCTGCGCGGCGCGTGGTACGCGGAACTGCGCGAAGACCAGGATGAGCACGAACAGGTTATCGACCGAGAGCACCTTCTCGAGGAGGTACGCGGCGAAGTACTGCGTGCCGGCGGCCGCGCCGAGCTTGGCGGTGACACCGCCGCCGAAGAGCGTGGCGAGCGTGATCCACAGGAGCGAGAAGAGCAACGCCTCGCGGGTCGACGGATCGCGCGGGTTCTTCTGGAGGAGGCCCAGATCGAGCGCGACCACGAACGAGACGACGAGGGCGAAGACGACCCAGAGGGCGCCCTGCCCGTTTTCCGCGAAGAACATGGGGAGGTAGGAATGCACTTTTCCGAGGATTTTGGCCAATAGGTAATCTGCGGAAGACTTATCGGCTGGGCCTATATGTTAGAACGGCCGGGGCACGATGGATTTCCTGAACTTCCACCACCTCCGGTATTTCTGGGCGGTGGCCCGGGAGAACAGCGTCTCACGGGCGGCAAAATCGCTTCGCGTGGCCCAGCCTACGGTGAGCGAGCAGATTCGTTTGCTCGAACAAAACCTGGGTGAGGCGCTGCTCGAGCGCTCGGGTCGGGGCATCGCCCTCACCGAGATGGGGCGCCTCGTGTACCGCTTCGCGGACGAGATCTTCGCGCTCGGAACCGAGCTCACCGACACGGTGAAAGGCCGCACGAGCGGGCGCCCGACGCGGCTGACCATCGGAATCCTCGATGCGATCCCCAAGATGGTGGCCCTGCGGTTCCTCGAGCCGGCGCTCGGCGCGAGCTCCGGCCTTCGGGTCGTATGCCACGAGGACAAGGCCGAACGCCTGCTCGACCGGCTGGCCGCGCACGAGCTCGACGTGGTCCTGGCCGACGCCCCCATCGGACCTTCGCACGACTCGCGCGCACACAACCACCTGCTCGGTGTGACCGAAGTCGGCGTGTTCGGAACCGAAGAGCTCGTGGCCGCCGCGAAAGCCGATTTTCCTCGCTCGCTCGGGGCCTTGCCCTTCTTGATGCCCACGGCCGAGGCGCCGCTCCGGCGCGCGCTCGATGCCTGGCTCGACGAAAAAGGGATCGTGCCCAACGTGGTCGGCGAGTTCCAGGACAGCGCACTGCTCACCGCGTTCGGGGAGACGGGTAAGGGCCTGTTCGCGGCGCCGGACGCCCTGGAAGAAACGCGCCTCCGAGCTCGAGGCCTCGCCCGCGCCGGGTTGCTCGAGCCACTGGAAGCGAGATTCTACGCGGTGACGGTGGCGCGAAAGCTCGAGCACCCTGCCGTGGCCGCCCTGGTCGCGGCCGCACGCGAGCGCTTGCCCCCACGACCGAAGCCCTCGTCGCATGCGCCGCAGGCCGCGCCGTCGAGCGAAGCCAGAACGAACAAACGGCGCCCGGCCGAAGCCAAGCGCCGTCGTTCGTCGAAGGACTGACCTCGTCGAAGACCAGGATCAGGCCGGCTTCGGCGCTCCCTCGTACTTCGCGTCTCCGAAGGCGAGCATCGGATAGAACACGAACGGCAAGAGCAAGAGCCCGATGCCGAAGCCAGCCGACTTGCCGAACTGTTTGGCGATGGCCCCGGTGACCAAGAACAGAATGATGAAGTTCACCACGGGCACGCCCAGCAGGATGAACCACCACACCGGCTTCCCGGCAATGTCGAGCAACGCCCGGACCGGCCGGACGCACGACTCGAACGTGATGAAGTGACAGAAACGAGGAAACTTCGGGCGAACGCTCGCGCACGGCCACGTGCGGGACCGCACGGCGAACGAGACGCCCCGAAGCTTTCCGACGACGAAGACACACTCACACGGGCGTTCGCACGCGCGGGAGCGAGACGGAACACACTACCGAGGGGTCATGAGGGCGGGACCGCGTCAATCCGGAAGAACGACACCAACACCCCAGTGGGCGCGAAACGAGGACGAAGTCGGCAGTCTCTCACTATCCTTCAAGATACCTTTTCACGGCAGTCCGTTGAAGAAGAAAAGGGCACACCGTCATCTTTTTGGCTTTCGTAAGGCTTCGCATTTTTCGGGGCATCTCGTGTGCGAGCCCCTCGACTCGGCCTTTCACACGATATTCACGCGGCATTCGACGAAGAATCACCGCCATCTCGAACGGGATTCGTGCGCGTAGGACAGACTGCTTCCCATGAAGGTCGCGTCGTTCGTCGTTCGATACGCATTGCTCACGCTGGCGGGCACGGCTTCGTGCAGCGCAGGGTCACCTACCTCGGCCACACGCGCGGACGTCGAGCCCTCGCGAGCCTCCGTGGTCTCGGCGGATCCCCTCCGGTGCGCGAGCGGAGGTCCTGGTCCGTCCGGGCTGTGCCTCGCGGAGCTCTCGTGCAGCGCGCCCGAAGAACACGCGGCCGTGACTCGTCCGTGCGCCGAATCGCTGGGCCGCGCCTACTGGAACGGGACCGCCTGCGTCGAGGCGGGACCGGAAGACGCGCAAGACCACTGCGCCTACGCACGCCTCGGCTTCGCGACCCGCCTCTTCACGAACCTCGAGGCCTGCACGCGCACCATGGCCATGGTCTGCCCCTCACCCCACGCGAGCCCCGCGCCCGAGGCGGGCGCGCAGATCGTCAGGTAGAGGCTCCGACGCTCCGTTTTTCACCAGGACGACCACGCTGTCGCCCGTCGCCACCACGCGCTTCGTGGAGTGCGCGACCACTTGATAAAGCAACTTGACCGACGTACGCCCCGGCTTCTCCGCGCGCACCGAGACCGTCACCGTGTCGGGGTATTTCACTTGCGCGTCGTAGACCGCGCCCACGGTCTTGAGCATGGGACCGCTCGAAGGTCCTTCCGGGAACTCCACGAGCGCGAGCCACTCGATGCGCGCCGTTTCGAACCAGCGCAGGTACACCGTGTTGTTCACGTGACCGAACGCGTCCATGTCTCCCCAGGCCACTCGGATCTCGGTCGCGAGTGCCCAATCGTCGCTCGCCAGGCGCGCGTCGCTCATGGGTGGACTGTAGCGCGATCGTGAGGGACGGAAAACCGCTCGGCGCGAATCGCGAGTCGCTCAGCGTGAGGCGTCGGGACGGTTGTCCACGCCGGTCGTGGGCGTGCGCCCGAGAACGGCGAGGCACTCGACATAGGCGCGCGAGTCGGCGTCCGCGTCGTCGAGCTTCTTGGGCTTCGCGACCCGAATGGGGGCGGATTGACGCGCGACCTGCGGTACGCCCCCACCCACCACGACCGTCTTGTGGAGGGTGAACGAGGTGCACGTGGCGTCGTCCGCGACGGCCCATTGATGGTACTCGCCGTCCACTTTGCGCTGGACGCGCTGGGGCGGCCCGAGCCGCGCGAGTACCTTGGGGTAACCGAGGGTCCAGCCCTCGAGGTCGTCCGCGATACCTTTCGCTGCGAGCAAGCGCTCGGAGGTCACGGGCTCGCTCGCCACGGCAAGAGGCGTGGGCAAGGGTGCCGGTGCCGAGCCCTGAGGCGCGGGAGCATCGGGGCTCGAGCGACAAGCGGCGACCATCACCGAAACGAGCATCGACGCCAAACGAGCTCTCGACATGGCTCGACCATAGCAGCCGTCAGGTCGGAGGTGCGAGATCCAGGAAGCCGTCGACCTCGCGGATACGACCATCTTCGAACACGGCCACGTCGAACCCGATGGCCACCGGCTCGAGCACGCCGGGAGCCATCGCATGCCACGTGAAACGAGCCCGCGACGCATTGGCTTCGAACGTGTCGCCGAGCACGAACGAGATACCGGCATAGCGGGTCCGAATCTGCTCGACGAAAGCCGTGATCGCATCGATTCCGCGCAACGCGGCGAGCGGATCGACGTACGTGCAGTCATCGACGAAGACGCCACGAAAGTGAGCGCGACGCGCATCGAGCTCGGGCACGTTCCAGCCGTCGAGATACCGGGTCACGAGCGCGTGAGGCCCGGGCCGTGCACCGCGATCGACGAAGCCCATCACCCGGGCGATTCGCCCTTCGTGGACGGTAACCACGTCCATACCTTCGGCGACGATGGCCGAGGTTTTCGAGTCGCGAGAAGACCAACGAAAGCGCGCGCGATCGTGGTGTGCGTCCACCTCGCCTTCGAGTCGGAAGACCAGGTCCGGAGCGCACGTGTGTACGTCCGCGAGAAACGCCTTCATGGCGCTCGCACCGCGCACGGACATGCTCGGGTCTTGGTACCGGCAATCGTCGACGAACACGCGATCGACCAGGGCGTCACGCTCGGCGGACGAAGCCATCGAAAAGAGGGTGAGATAGTCGACAATCCGCGAATGAATGGGGTTCATGGCATCTCCTTCGACTCGTCGAGGCGAGTCGGATACGCCGGATGTACGACCCGCCGAGCCGCTCGACGATTACGCGCGAGGTAATCGGCCCGCGCGCGCGATCGGGTACGGTGGAAGCGCATGAGCACGACCCAGGTCCCCGTAGGCGAGCTTCTGAAGACGTGGCGGAGGACACGCCGCTACAGCCAGCTCGAGCTGGCGAATCGGGCCGAGATTTCCCAACGCCACCTGAGCTTCATGGAGTCCGGGCGCTCGGTGCCGAGCCGCGAGATGCTCCTGCGAATCGCGCGGCATTTGGAGGTTCCCCAGCGCGAACGCAATCGGCTCTTGGTCGCGGCCGGCTTCGCGCCGGTCTATCGAGAGCGACGCTTCGACGACCCGGCGTTCCAGCCGGTTCGAGCCACCGTGGAACGACTGCTCGCCGCATACGAGCCCTTCCCCGCCCTCGCCGTCGATCGGCATTGGAACATGGTGCTCGCCAATCGGTCGGTCGCCACGCTGCTCGTCGGGGTTTCGCGCGCGCTCGTCGAGCCTCCGGTCAACGTGCTCCGCGCGAGCCTTCACCCCGAGGGGCTCGCGCCGAAGATCGTCAATCTGTCCCAATGGCGCGAGCACGTGCTCTCGCGCCTCGCGTCCCAGATCGAGACCACTGCGGACCCTATTCTCGAGGCGCTCTACGACGAGCTCTCGAGCTTGCCTCCCCCCCTCACGGCCGAGACCGAGACATCGCAGGCCGAGGACGACCCGACGACCTTGGCCGTGCCCTTGGTGCTCGCTCACGGCGGCCGCACGCTGCGGTTCTTGAGCACCACCACGGTCTTCGGTACACCCGTCGACGTGACCTTGGCGGAGCTCGCCATCGAGTCCTTCCTGCCGGCCGATCAAGAGACCTCACGCGCCCTCGACGAGCTCGTGAGCCGGTAAACGAGAGCCTCAGCGCGGCTTTTTTCCGCCTGAATCGGCGCCGGCGTCGAGCGGAGCGGTGAGGTCGAAGAGGTGCGTCGCGGCGGCACGCAAGGTCTCGGTCTCGAGGTCGAGGACCTGATCGGCGTGCGAGCGATCGGCGACACGCTCGGAGTTGTGGGCCTCGTAGACTCCCGCGCACAGCACCTTGTCCGACGACGGCTCGTACACGTAAGCGCGACCGTGACTCGTGCCGTCCGCCGAGACGGGTGCGCGTCGCGACTCTTCGACCACGACGAGCTCGATCACGGGGAGATGGTCGCCTTTGGCCGCGTAGGCCGCGGCGGCGGCGATTTCGTCCCCTTTGATGCTCGCGCGATAGCGATACGAATGAACGTCCGAAAGATCCCGCCGATACGACTCCAAGAGCTCGAGGTCGCTCTTGCCACGACGGCTCGGGGTGGTCGACGCCTCCGAAATCGGTACGATCAGGCTCTCTTCGGTCTTGAAGCGGGCATCTCGCAACTCGGCCGCTCGGTTTGGGCTCGGAGCCGAACCTCCGCCGAGCGCTCGGCGGGTTCGCTCTCGGCGACTCTCGTCGTCGGTGCCGAACGCCTTTCCGACCAGGGCCTCGACGCCCTCGCTCGGCCCGACCACGTGCACGTCGACCGGACAGCGAGCGCCGGAGACCGGGACCGAAGCGAGGTTCATCGCCGCCCGTAGGGTGATCGCGCGCTTCTCCTCTCGTGCTTCGATCGTGGTTCGCGCAGCGACGATCGCCGCCTCCGCCTTGGCAAGCTGCTCGGGCGGGGTCACCTCTTCAACGGGCTTCTTCCGACACCCCGCGCCGGCCACGAACAGCAGGGCGACCACGAGCAAGGCGTCTCGCTTCATGCCTTCGCCGTATCGTCCGGGACTCCGAGGGTCAAGCGGCGCCATGCCCGAATCCGTACCGGTACAGTGCATCGTTCCATCCGATCCGGAGGCGATGCCCCCTCCGTTTTTTGGTATTTTTGCGGCATTTTTCGTGGCACGCCCCCTGCTGAGGGGAGGAGCACCCGGGACGGACCCGGTCCACCGAAGGAGCCTCCCATGAACCTCGCCAAGTACGCCGCCCTCTTCACCGTCCTCGCCGCAACGTTTGCCGTGACCGGCTGCGCCTTCGAGAATGGCCCCCCCTCCGACGTCGTCGTCACGCCCGAGCCCTCGCCTCGTCCGGTCGAGCCGACTCGCATCGTCGAAGAGCGCGTCGAGCTCTCCATCTCGTCAACGAAGAACCTCGACCGCATCGGCGAGGTGATCGCGCGCCGACCGGAGACCACCTTCCACATGAACGTGACCACGGAAGCCTGGACGGCGGAAGACTTCGAGCTCTTGCGCGCGTTCCTCGCGGCTCACGCCAACGTGGTCGTCGTGTTCACCGACGCGAAGTGATTGGCCCCGCCTCAGGGATTGCCGTGCAGCTGGAGTCGCCAGGAACGATTGGCCACGCACACGCCGTCTCTACGCAACACTTCGAGCGCGATCGTGCGTCCGTCGTCGACGCCATTGGCGGTCGCGTCCGGGGGATCTCCCCACGAGAGATCGAGCCGCGTCCCGTCCCCGCTCGGTACGGAGCTTCCCACGCGCTTCGCACACTCGAGCCCGGCGTCCGCATTGCGGGTGTCGTCGAAGTACGCGCGAACCTCGAACCCGTCCGAGCCGGTCAGCTCGGCGCGCAGGCGGACCGGTCGGCCGTTCACGTCGTCGTCGTCTTCGGTCACTCGGACGTGCAACCAGGTGGACGTGCTGCCGTTCGCGGTGAGGCCTCCATCGCCCGTGTCCCCGCTCAGCGTGCCGAGCAGCGTGGCCGCACGACAGGTCGCGCCGGAGTCGCAGTCCACGGGCGAGACGACCGGTCCGTCGTCGGTGCTCGAGTCTCCCTCGGAGCGACAGGCGAACGAGCCCCCCACGAAGAGCGAAGCGCAAGCGAACGACACGAGCAGACGAGATCCGAGAGAACGCATACGCACGAGAGCGCGTACTCGAGAAAGGTCGCGAAGAAAAGTGCGCCGCGTGCTCGGAAGGCCCCTACGGCTTGGCGATTCGACGAACTTCACCGCCGAATTTCGACCAAAACACGCTCACCGCGTCGGCGCCCATGGCGGTGAGGTCGGTCTCGCCGGTGACGAACGGGAGCTTGCCCGCGCCGCACCCGGTGGCCCTTGGGCAGTAGAGGATCTGCGTGTTCGTGCGATCGTCGAAGAAGACGTTCGTCCCGTCGGAGACGACGTACGAGACGCCGACGTCGGCCGCGAACACGGTGAGTCCTCCCCCCGCGATGGGCGCCACGATCACGTCGCTCTTGGCGGTGATGCTGTTGCGCCCGGCGTAGTAGACGTTGAACGAATCGACGGCCAGACCGCCGTTGTCGAAATAGATGCCGTTCGTTCCGACCACCATCGCCTCGGAGGTGGGCGTGGCGAGCGCCACCCGTCGAACGCCGCCGTTCTTCTGCGGATTGTCGCTCGCGTAGTTGCCCGAGTTCAGCCAGTAGAGATATCCGCCGCTCACCGTCAGAGCGTTCGGAGTGGGCTGATTGACGGCGCCGACCTGCGCGCCCGTGTCGTCGAAAATGGTGCCGCCGGTGGCCGTGTTGTAGGCGTTTTGCTGGAGATAGTAGCTCTTGCCGGTCGCCGGGTCGGCAGCGACGCGCCCGGTGCTCGAACCGATGGCGTCGCGGACCGTGGTCACGGTGGCACACGCCGGCAAATCACAGGAGCGGAGCTGGCGATTGGCGCCACCCGCGCACACGAAAAAGAGCTTATTTTTCGCGATCGCGAGGCCTCCGCAAGATTGATTGAGGCCCACGTCGACGTGCTG
Source organism: Polyangiaceae bacterium (assembly GCA_965225775.1). Lineage (GTDB taxonomy): Bacteria > Myxococcota_A > Polyangia > Polyangiales > Polyangiaceae > JAAFHV01. The sequence continues at coordinate 6,199,560 of OZ245328.1, forward strand.
CTTCAGATCCGTCCCGTCGAGCTTCACGCTCAGAATACCTCCGGTGACGAAGGCGTTCCCACCACGTGCGATATACATGCGCCCGCCGTCGACGAGCAGCGTATTCACCCCGGTCTGACCGGTGGTGACCGTGACCGCGCTGCATTTTCCGGCAGTGCACGCCCCACCGAGGCAATCGTGCCCGCAGCGCCCGCAGTTCGCGGGGTCGGCCTTGAGGTCCACACAGGTGCCACCACACGTAGAGGCTTTCTCGACCGGACAGGTGCACGTTCCGGTGGTGCACGTCGCGCCTCCCTGGCACGTCCCTGCGCAGCACGGGCCGCCGGGAGCTCCACAAACGGGCGCAGCGTCCACGCCGGAGTCCGCGGGAGGGGAGGTATCGGTGGCCGCGTCGGAAACGGGAGGCGTCGAGGAGTCGGGAACACCGGTGCCCGCATCTCGAGACGCGTCGTCGACCACTGGGTCGTCCCCGACACAAGCCACGAACGCAGCACCGAGCACGACCGAGAAGCAGAAAAGGCGTCGCATACGTCGAGGCTACGCCGTTCCCTCCGTGGCTGCACCGCCCGAAAAGCGCAGGAATTGCACGACTCGGAGCGGAGAGGAATCACTCGCGATCTCCAACCTTTCCGCGCGCCGCGAAGAGACGGCACTCACGCGGGAGCGGTGCTCTCGAGCCCCAGCAATCCACCGAGAGCCATGAACGGCGAGCCTGCCGCGTCGTTGAGATCTCCGAGGCCGAGCTCGATCATGCCACTCCTCCAGGAACCGCGGTCCCTACGCCAGTGCCTGCTCGCGGCGGCCCTAGGCACGTTGGCGCTTGCGTGCTCGACGGCGAACGATCCCGACGAGGTCGCCGGGAGTGCAGCCATGCTCGGGTCGTCGAGCGGGGCCCTCTCGGTTCCCTTCACGAGCGCGAGCGGGACGTACGGAAGCCGATGCATCGGCCGGCAAGGAACCTGGACGCTCTCCTTCGCGAACGCTTCGACGTCTCCCGGTCCGAGCGATCTTCGGGTGGTGCGCGGCAACGTCGATTGTACGCTCGACGTGACGACCCTCATGGCCGACCGTGTCTATGTCGCTGCTCCGCCCTTGCCCATTTCAGCGCGGCTCGCGGGACCAGCGTCGGCGTTCGTGGAGTCGGGTTCCGCGCAGGTCGCCTTCTACGGGAATGCCCTGCTCGACAGCGCGACGTTCGCGGATCCATTCACGGTCACCTTCGAGGTCTCGGACGATCCCGCGATTCTCTCCGCCGATCGAGTGCCTGGTGCGTACGCGGGCCCGAGCTCCAGCCAATCGGGCATCACGGTCATGCCCTCGGTCCAAAACGCGGACGGCATCTCCAGTGTGGCCGCCACGGTCACCGCGCGGACGCTCTCGGGCAAGCCTCTCGCTGGTCTCACCGCGACACTCGCCCACTCGGGCACGGCGAGCGTATCGCCCTCGTCGGCCACCACGAACGCCGCCGGTCAGGCGGCTTTTCAGCTCTACTCGAGCACTCCGACCACCGGCTATCTGACAGCGCACGTCGGGCCGGTCGTAGTCACCCAGTCTCCCGATGTCACGTTCGTGGAGATGTGCGCGCTCGGCGAGGCGAGGTGTGGCGCCGATTGTGTGAACGTCGCGAGCGACAGCAGCCATTGCGGCGACTGCGACCTCTCTTGCCCGGCCGACGAAGTTTGCCGAACGGGAACCTGCCAATCGAGTTGCGCGAGCGGGGGCACCTCGTGCAGCGGCCAATGCGTCACGCTCGGCGACGACACATCCAATTGCGGAGCGTGCGGCAACGCGTGCCCCCAGGGCAGCACGTGCGCGGGTGGCGTCTGCGTCGCCGTAGTGACCATTCGAGCGAGCGGATGCGCCGACGGTACGCGAGAGGCGTTCACCGACGAAGGACGCTTTCCCAAGATTGCCGCGTGTGCCGGGGCCTGGCAGCTACCCGGAATTTTTCCGGCAATCGTGGCCTCGGCCGTGCCCGCTTGCGAGACGTCGGGCAATTCTTCGAGCCTCGCTCCGGCGGACGGGGCGGGCTGCTCGGCCTCGAATCTGTGCGCGGCTGGCTGGCACATCTGCAATGGCGGCGAGGTGATGCCTCGCACCGGCTCTCTCGGCTGCGCCTCCGAGTCGAGCTACCCCGCGGCGTCGTTTTTCTCGGCGGCCGTCTCCGGTACGGGATGCGGGATCTGCGCGCTCCGCTCGAAGACGGACACGGGCTCGGCGTGCACGGCCGACTCGTGTGCTCGAAACTGCCAGGAAACCGGAGACCTCAGCAACGACGTCTTCGGCTGCGGCTCCCTCGGAGCGAGCGTATCCGACCCCGATTGCGACGGACTCGACCGGTTCTCGCACAACAACTGCAGTGCGCTCGGCGCACCGTGGACGTGCAGCGGAGACTCGCAGGAGAGCCGAACGGTCACCAAGCCGAGCATCGATGCGGGCGGCGTCTTGTGCTGCCGGGATTGAGCTCTCGACCCAGGGCTCGTCGTGAGAGGAAGCTCGAGGGCCCTCGGGGGGCTCACGAGGACAAAAGCTCGAGGATTCGCGTCGTCTTGTCGAAGGCCAACCTCAAGATGCTCGACTCGAGCAGCGAGGGGCGCGCCGCGAGAAAGACGGGGAATCGCGCTCCGACGACGTCGTCCAAGATAGGCACGAGCTCTCCGTCCGTGGTGTACGCGTCGCTCGGAATCGGCGGGTCGGGGACCAAGGCAATCCCGCGTCCGCGAAGGGCACATTGACGAACCAAGAAGATGTCGCTCGTCCGGAGCGCCAAGGAAACGCGCGCCGTGCCTCCCGCCCACAGAGGAAGCCCCTCCGCCCGGCCCGGCGGACCAGGCCAAGCCATGAGCGTGTGTCGCGCGAGATCTTCCACGCACGTCGGTATGCCGTGACGGGACAGATACTCCGGCGAAGCGAGCAAGCGCTCTCGAACGTTGCCGATTCGCCGCACCTCCCAAGGCGAGTCGGCCGGAGGGATGCCGACGGTGATGGCTACCCGCGCCTCGAACAAGTCCGGACTGCCGAGGTCGTCGTTGGAGCGCAGGCACCAAGTCACCTTGGGGCAGAGCGTGGTCGCGACCTCGATGAACGTGGAGACGAGCTCGGGCGGAAGGCCGGGCGGCACCGCAATCACCACCTCGCCGCTCGGCATGCCGTCGGAACGGCGCACGTCGTCCATGAGCGATTGAACGTCGCTCAAGACGCCTCTGGCCTTCTCGACCAGCGCCATTCCGGCGGCCGTGGGCACGGCACCGTCGCGTGCACGGTCGAGCAGCTTCACGCCCACGCGAGCCTCGAGCTCGTCGAGCCGACGGCGCAGCGTCGCCATGGGGAAGCGCAATGCCTTGGAGGCGCGAGCCATGGAGCCTCTTTCGACCACGGCCACGAGCGCACGGAGCTCGTCAAGGTCCATTAGGCGGATTTCCCAGCGCGGAAGGAACCCCGTCGAATGCGTGCACCCCCGCGTATCGCGAACATTGGCCTCACGTGTGACGGACACTACCACCTCCGAGCAGCCGTGTTCGCTTCGGACACAACTGCATGACAATCCAACGCGAAAGACTGCGGTCGCATTCTCGAAATGGCTCGTTCTAGGCGACCTCGCAGAGACTTGCTTCGACCCATGTTCGAAAACGGTCGGGGGGCTGGTCGAATGTGGATCTCCCCCACGACCAGCCGCGCCGTATCCTCTGAGGCCGTGCTCGGGCGCGTACGAGCCTCTGCATGATCCTGTCACGGGAGGCGAGCAGGCCCCGCTGGGTGACGAGCGGGCTGACCGCGTGAGGAACGAGCCATGAATCGACGCGGATCCGAGCCACGAACTTCGCCGAGCCGACATCGTGCGTTCCGCGCCCACAGGTTCGGCGCGTGAGTGCGCTCGCCGTCGCCCCTGGCGAGGTCATCGCCGGAAAGTACCGGGTCGAGCGAGTGCTCGGCGAGGGTGGCATGGGGGTGGTCGTCGCCGCCCACCATCTCCAGCTCGACGAGAAGGTCGCCATCAAGTTCCTCCTTCCCGGTGCACTCACCTCCACCGAGGTGGTGTCTCGCTTCGTGCGGGAAGCCCGCGCGGCCGTGAAGATCAAGAGCCAGCACGTAGCGCGCGTCATCGACGTGAGTCAGCTCGACGACGGCTCGCCCTACATGGTCATGGAGTACCTGGACGGAATGGACCTCTCCGCATGGCTGGAGAAGCGCGGTCCGCTCGCGGTCGGCCAGGCCGTGGACTTCGTGCTCCAGGCCTGCGATGCGCTGGCCCAAGCGCACGTGCTGGGAATCGTGCACCGCGATCTCAAGCCGGCGAACCTCTTCCGGGTGAAGTCACCCGATGGCTCCGACCTGATCAAAGTCCTGGATTTCGGCATCTCCAAGATGCAATCGCAGGAAGGCAGTCACTCCCTCACGCGGACCGACGCCCTCATGGGTTCGCCGTTCTACATGTCGCCCGAACAATTGATGGCCTCGAAAACCGTCGATGCGCGGAGCGACATTTGGTCGATCGGGATCATCCTCTTCGAGCTCTTGGACGGCCGCCCCCCGTTCCGTGCCGAGGCCATCACCGAGCTTGCCATCAAGATCGCGAACGAAGATCCTCCCGAGCTTTCGGGCAGCCGGCCAGACGTGCCGAAAGGCGTCGCCGACGCGATTGCGAAGTGTTTGCAGAAACAGCGCGAAGCTCGTTTCGCCGACGTGGGCGAGCTCGCCACCGCGCTCGCTCCATTCGGCTCGAAGCAGTCGCTCGGGCTCGCGGAGCGCATCGTTCGAACGGTCGGGCGGGCGGGCGCGCTGGACGTCACCGTCGCACCGGTGCTCTTCTCGGCTCCGCCAGTCTCGGCCCCCGGAAGTCCCCAGGCCGACGTCGCGAGGGTGAACGCGGGGGGCGCCGCGGTCAACGGGGTATCGGGCAATACGGTAGGGTCGTGGACACATGGCGGGACGGTTCCCGAGGCTCGCCCGTACTCACGCATGGGCGTCGTCGCCTTGATCGTCGCCGCCGTCTCTGGGCTCGTGATTGTAGGCGTATTGGTTCTTCCTTCCCTGCGCGCGCCCTCGACCGCCACGGCCACCGAGGCCCCCTCGGCCCAGCATCCGACGACTCCTATCGCGAGCGAAGAGGAGCGAGATCTCGTTCCCATCCCGGCGCTCCCGGCGGCGACCCCCTCGCCTGCGCCCGCTCCGTCGTCGAGCGTCGTGGCGCCGTCGACCGCCGTCGTCCCACAGCGAACTCCACCCGACCGACCTCGCCCGTCGGCTCCCACGACGGCCGCAGCCAGGCCTCCCGCTTCGGCGGTCCCTGCAGCCGCTCCCCAGAAGCCGAATTGCGATCCCCCCTACGACATCGACGCGAACGGCACCCGACGGTTCAAGAAGGAATGCCTATGACCACCAGACTCCCTGCGTTCGCCCTCGCGGTTACCGTCGTCGCCCTCTCCAGCCAGGCCGTCGCGGCACCCACCAAAGAGGAGTGCATCGACGCCAATGCACAGGGCCAAAACCTTCGCCGGGAAGGGAAGTTCTCCTCCGCGAGGCAGTCTTTGCGTGCGTGCGCCGACTCGGCTTGCCCGTCGGTTTTGAGGTCGGATTGCATCAAGCGCCTCGACGAGCTCGACGCCGCACAGCCGACCCTCGTGCTCGAGGTGAAGGACGCGAGCGGTGTCGACGTCGCGCAGGTGGCAGTGAAGCTCGATGGCAGCACGGTCGAACCGGAGAAGCGCGGGGCTGCCCTCCCGCTCGACCCGGGTCAGCACACGTTCGTCTTCGAGGCACCGGGCCGTCCCTCCGTCTCGCGCACCTTCGTGGTCACCGAAGGCGAACGCGGACGCCGTGAACGTGTGGTGCTCGAAGCCGTTGCGGTCATTGCTCCCGCAGCTCGTCCCGCGACGCCCGTGGCGGGCGAGAGTGCTCCGCCGACCCACCAAGAAGAAGCCTCGGGCCTCGGTACGCGCCGCACCATCGCGCTCGCCATGGGCGGAGTGGGCATCGCCGGACTGGCCGCAGGCACCGTGTTCGGCGTGCTCGCCATGGGAAAAAAGGACGCTCAAGTGGAGGCGTGCGCCTCGAGCGCGGTTTGCACCCCCACCGGCCACGAAGTCGCCCTCTCCGCGCATACCTCCGCCCAAACCTTCGGCGCCATTTCGACGACCGGCTTCGTGCTCGGAGGCCTCTTGGTCGCGGCCGGCGCCACCCTGTTTTTCACGGCGCCCAGCGAGACCTCGACCACCCGATCGCGATCGGCCCTCTTTTTCGCACCTTCCGTGTCGAGCAATGGCGGCACGATGGCGATGCAGGGTCGCTTCTGACGGCGAAGCGCGCGAACCTTTAGCCGACCCAGCCATCCAGGAAGCGGCGAAAGTCCTCCTTGGCAAGCGGATAGAGCGCCCGCCACTCACGCTCGACGGACTCGGCGATGGGAGACGGAAGACGAGCGCGGAGGGCCTCGAAATACACGGCGAGGGCGCGGCTCTCGTCCCCCTCGTGCAGTCCGTCCAAGAGGTACGCGACGTCTTTGACGCCGACTCCGCCCCCGACGTATTGAAAGTCGACGGCCGCGACCTTCGTCCCGTCCGGCGAAAAGCAAAAATTGTCGGCTTTGGCGTCGCCGTGAACGAACGTGAGATGGCGCGCGCCCGATAGGGCGCGATCGAGCACGGGGGCCTGCACTCTGAGGCGTGGATCGGTCATTTTTGCCAGCTCGTCTTGCCGGGTGGCCAAATGCCAATAGGTGCCGACCTCCCACAGTCCTTCGGGTCGACGACCGTAGAAGTGCGTGTGAAATGCGGCAAGCCAGCGGAGACAGGCCTCCAAAGCAGCCTCCCGCGGTCGCCCGATGCGACGACCGAAACCGCGGTCGACCAGGTCTTCGAGCACCACCACGCGCCCTTCCGCGAGCTCGACCGAGCCGAGAAGAGTGGGCACCGGCCAGTCGCGATCAGCCTCGGCATACGTCGCGTAGAAACGCGCTTCGACCTCGTACGATCGCTTCTTTCGTACGTCAGAGGTGCTCGACGATGCTCCTCCCTGCGGCGGACGAACCCACTTGACCACCACCGAGCGACGACTCGCGCCTTCGAGGCGCACGCGGACGAGCTCGCCGTAGCCGCCCCACAAGGATTGCACGCGCTCCGCCCCGCTCACGCGGATGGAACCGGTGCAAGACACGACGAAAGCGAGGGCCTCCGGGGTCATTCTTCGACGTGAGGCGAGCCCCGAGGTCAGGTCTTGGCGAGCGACAGGTCGTCGATGACCGACCACAGCGACTCGACGGGCTTTCCCTCGAAGGCTTCGTCGTCCGTGGGAGACGAGCGAACGAGCGCGACGAAGTCACCCACCGTGCGAATCGCCGCCAGCGCGTCGAACGTCATCACGCGACCCAACCGATCCGCGACCTCGAGCGCGACGAGCACGAGCTCGGCGGGGCGCAGATGCCAGTCTTCCACCAGCCTCTGCTCGGAACCGAGGGCCGAGCGCTCCACGGAGAGCCGCGAGGCGAGCGCACCGAGAGTGACGGTTTCGAGGGAGTCTTGCATGGAGGGGCCGCTTCCTTTCGCGAGGCGAAGTCGTGCCGTCGAGTACGAGCTAAGCAGACGAAGGTCTCGTCGACTTCCCGAAAAACGAATCTTTACGGACGACGACGACCGACACTACGAGCCTCGACACAGCAAGGATCGAACCTCTCCGGGGATTTACGGGCTGCGCGAAGAGAGCCTTCCCCGAGCGCGGCTAGGCACGGCCCGTGCTCTCTCGTTTCCGGGCACTTTTCCGTCCTACTCCGGGTCGCAGGTGCCGCTGCACGCGTGGCGAATTTCCCCGGTGAGGAAAAACGCCCAGGTCTGCTCTTGGGCCTTCGGGTTCTTCCTGGGAAGACCGTGAGTGTCGGTGTCGGTCGAGGCAGGCCGGTTCTCTCGCGCTCGCGGCGCGACGCCGTAGTCGAAGTCGACGTAGACGTTCTCGCCGCGCACCGGACCGTCGACCACGGGAAGACCCCAGACCTCACGGGTGGCGGGAGCGAGGATCTTGGCGCCCACCATGCGCGCGAGCACACGCGAGACGTCGTTGTTCACCTGAGCGTCTTCGAGGCCCACGTGGAGCAACACGTTCTTCGGCGTGCCGTCGGCCGGTGGACGCTGCGACAGATACTTCGCGAAGTTCGCGCCGTCCCCACGATCCCAGCCCACGCCGACCAACGACATGATGGCCGAGAACTCGTAGGGGTCGGGGTAGTTACGCGAGATGGCCCCGGCGAGCTGCTGCCATTGACTGGCGCGCGCCAAAATCCAACCGACCGAGACTCCCGGCACGCCCAAGGTGGCGCGCGAGACGTCGCGCGACATGGACATCACCAACGCGCCCTGCGTGCCGCCCTGCGAATTGCCATGATAGTAGATGGCCGCCGGGTCGTAGAGGGGTGCCTGACCACGGGAGACGGCCGGCTCTTTGGAGAAGCGCCCTTTCATCATGCGCACGAGCGCCAGGTGGTTCATGTTCCCCTGGAGCGGCTCGTCTCCGATGTACGCGAGATTGGTGATGTCGCGCGGGAGATGCAAAAACCAGAGCGCCCCCGCCTCAACGTTCATGCCTTGCATGTCCGACGAGAGAATGAGGAAATTGCGCTCGCTGGCGAATTTTCGGAGCCAATCGTTGTTCGCTTCAGCGTCCGTCCCGAGGAAGCCGTGACCGTATTGGACCACCGCCGAAGGGGTGATCGCCGTGCGCGCGGTGCGTGGAATCTGCACGCGAAACTTCACGTCGGTGACCCCCTGCGCCACCGGCAAGCCCTTGTCCGAGAGGCGCAGGCGACGAATGCCCTCGGTGCTGGGCGGGAGCATGAAGTCGGGTACTTTTGCCGTGCCGAGCACGATGCTCTCGATGGTGCCCTCCGGCCCGTCGGGGTCTTTCACCACTTGATCGACGCGGTATTCGGGCCCCTCTTCGCCGACCAAACGATAGAGCTCGTCTCGCATGGTGCGCAGGCGGAGCGTGCTGTCGTCTTCGCTGGCGGTCGTGAAGTCCCAGGCGAGCTGCAACTCTGCCCGAGGAATCCCGAATTTCTCGGCGATCGGAAAGACGTCGCGATCGAAGCGCGCTCGGCGCTCGTCGATGCCCGCGACCGGGCTCGCCGTGCCGTCTCGTAGCGCGCGAAACCCGCGGCTCGCCGCCCCGCCGGGTAGCCCTCGCACGAGCACGACGTATCGCCGACCGTGGCGAAGCTCACGCGCGAGGCGGAGCTCGACGACCTTCGCACCCGCGTCTTCCGCCAGGTAGTCGAGCTCGGCCCAATGCGGCGCGAGCTCGAGCGTCTCGGTGTCGATCACCAGGGTCTTGCTGGTCGGCAGCACGGACGATGCGATGGTCGCGAGCGAAGCGGCCCCCTCGAGTGAGGCGCCCTCGAGGTGGAAGGCGATCTGCGGAAAGAGCGGGAAGCCATCGTGATCGAGGAACGCCCTCCGATCCATCATCGCATCCGTGGATTGATTGACCGGCAGGTGATCGCCGAAGTCGAGCTGTGCGACGTGGCCGAAGGGTCCGCCGAGCTTGCGGAAGTGATCCGAAGGGAACGGAAAGAGACACGTGGACTCGTCGAGGTTGTCGCACGTGGCCGTGCCCTCGATTGGAGCCGGGTTTTGCGTGGATCCGCACGACGCCGTCGCGAGCACACACCCCAAAACCAACGCGAAAATTCCGAATCGCGACATCATGTCGGCCTCGGGGTACCACCGGTCCGTCGAGGGGAAAGCCGCAATCGCGTCTCCTTGACGCCTCACCGGCGCTCGGAGGCGCTCTTTTTCGCGGGGACACATCGGCAGCACTCAGTACGCGACGGCGTCGGTCGTCTCGGAGCGAGCCCAGTCCGGGAGGGAAGCCTCGGGGAAGTAGCGGTAGCCGCCGTCTTGGAGGACCATATCGTCGTTGGCGAAGGCCCATTCGACACCACCCGGTGGATTGGGGGACTTGCGCATCGGAGCGAACGCCAAGGCCTTGGTGAACCACAGGAGAACGTCTCGAGGAACGTCTTGCACCACGGTGCACACCCACGCGCTCGGAAGCGGCGATGCCGTGCTCGGGGACCACGTCGGGCGGGTCATCGTGTCGTCGTTGCGCTTGGTCCCCGGAGCCAACGTCGCGTTGGCTGCGTGGACGAGAAGCGTCTCCTGTTTGCACGAGAGCTCGAGCTTCTCGGGCAGCTCCGGCATAGGAACGTCGACTGGAGCCTGGGTGGGCCCGAACGTGCGCGTGAGCGCGATTTTTCCCAGGTGAACGAGCCCTGGGTCACGCTCGCCTTCCCAGACCGAGCGAGTGGATCCGCGCCAGCCGGAGGCCTCGTGAGTGGTCCCGTCGATGCGTCGGAAAGACCTCACGGAGACCTCGGCTTCGCGCCGCAAGATCACGCGTTTGCCGGCGAGCGAGAGCTGCCAGGTCACCCTTCGTGAGGGAGACGGGAGCATGCCGACGAGGAGCTCACGAAACACGTGCCGTCGCGCCCCCTCGGGCAAAGGTGGCCAGTTCGAGGAACCTCGTGGTGCCGCGGGGCGGTCGTCCGCACTCGACCCATCGACCATGCGGACGGCTGCGTCTCCTCCGTCCGCCGGTGGAACCGCGGGCCCCGGTGAGATTGGGCTCGGCGCGGGTAAAGGGCGCGAGTCCGCGGGAGCCGGCGTGCAGGCTGCGAACGTTCCGAGGCCGACGAACCACGCGCCCACTCCGAGTATGGCCCACCGCCCCTCGAGTCCCATTCGACGACGGTAGCGCATCCCATCCCCGGCCCCGCACGAGAGCCGCACTTGCCGTTGGGCGGTCGACGCGAAATCCTCTGACGCACCTTGTCGAGCCAGCGCCCACGATTCCATCGAAAGCGTTCCCCCAACCGTTGCGAAGATGAAAGCCCTTCCACCCGCCCTTTCAACTCCGCAGGGACGGACGCCCGATGGGCCTGCATAACCCATCGACTCCATTAGGTGAGGCCCTGGCACGCGAGTCGCAATACCTGCAATCAGGTACGCGTCGGGCGGCCCGTCCCCCCCGACCGCTCGACGCTGCCGATCTCTTCCCTCGTGTTCCCCCCAACACGAGGGCCGCCCGTTCGACCTCCCCTCCCCCGGGTCGAGCGGGCTTTTCTTTTTTGTCCCTTGTGGTCGAGCTGTACGGACGCCCAGCCCGGACTTTGCTCTTCCGCCGGAGCGGGCAGAGCCCGATGGGCCTGCCTGCTGGAATCGTGACCGTCGACTTGGGACGAGCGAGCTCCAGGCTCAGGATCAGCGACGGACTTCGTGGACGGCACGGAGGTGCGAGGCTTCCCCTCATGTCCTCTCCCTCGAGGCCCTCTCGCGATAGGCTGACGCCATGAAGCACACGGACGACCCACGCATCGGCTCGTTGGTCGAGCAGTGGCGAGTCGTCGAGTGTCTCGCTGCGGGGCCCGATTGGTCGACGTATCGTGCACGCCGATTCGCCGAAGAGTGCGTGCTCCGCATCCTTCACGCCGAGGCGGAGACGCCGGCGAAAATCGCCCATTTTCTCGCTGTCCCGATCGAAGCGCCAAGAGGTCACCCCGACGCGATTGGCTTTTCCGAGTGCGGTCAATCCCGCTCGGGAGAGTGGTTCTTGCGGTGCCCACACGTCCCCTACCCGAGCTTTGCCGCGAGCGTGAGCCCGTCGGCCGAGACATCCGTTCGTCCGCGGCATCCGGGACGCAAGGTCATGGCGCTCGAGGTCGCGCTACGTGCGACAGCCAAGGTGCTCGATTGTCTGGCCGGTGCCCACGACCAAGGCCTTCTTCACCGCGACATTCGTCCGGAATGTCTCTTTCTCGGCGAGGACGGGCGCATTCGTGTGGCGAGCTTCGGCCTCTTGCCGCAGGCATACACGTTCGACCTCGGGGACAGCGCGTTCGCCTCGCCGGAATGCGCCATGGGCCTCTACGACCAATTGGATGCACGTGCGGACGTCTTCTCGGTCGGGGCCGTGCTTCGCACGATGCTCACGGGCGAGCGCCTCCACCAGGACAAAACCCGAACAGAGGCCCTCGTGGCCGCCGCGACCGAAGCCGTGACACCTCTCGTGGAGCTGGGGACCGCGCTTCCCGAGGCGGTCGTAAGGGTGATCGACAAGGCGCTCGAATGGGACCGCAGACGTCGCTACGACGACGCGCGGGCCATGCGCGACGCGGTGGTGGGAGCCGCGACCTCTCTCGGAACGTCATCCGCTTCGGGCTGACGGCTACGCCTCGTCGGACCAACGTTCGAGCGACCCACGCTCGTCCGCAACGCGGCGGGCGTCTTCGAGCTTTCCAAGTTCGACGCGCGCCGCGCACCAGACGCCATCGATTGGCGCTTCGCGGCAGGGCCATGGGTACGCAGAAGAAGCTCTACTTGGTGAACCAAGGGTCTCTCGAGATCCTGGGTGGTCGAGCTCGGCTGGGCGATCGCACGCTCACGACGGCCCGCGTGGGGCACCTATGCCCACACGCGCATGCTCCCGAGGACCATCCGATTCATCCGGGAGAAGGATCGGTTGCTCCTCGTGACGCGCGGCCTCGGCGCGGACAAGCCCACATTCTACCTCGTGAAGCGCCGACGCCGAGGACACGAATCATGCGGAAAACAAGGCTCGCGACGAGCGCCTTGCCCCAATACGGCTCAACGCTCGCCCAGCGGCGCCGAGGGCGCATCGAACGCGCGAATGCCCCGAACCGGTTCTTGTCGTGCTTCCCGAAAAGCAGTGTAGTCGCGGCAAGTTATGACCGCGAAGCCCGGCACGCCGCAAGACGAGATTTCCCTGATCCGCAGTATGTTCGACGATCTCGCCGACGAGCAGGGAACCATCGCCGATGCCGATGTTCCGACCCTGTTGGAGGCCATCGGCCAACCTCAAGAGCTTCGCGACGCGCGAGACGTGCTCGACTACGTGAAGCGCGTCGAGTTCGACGTGGCCCCCGAAGGACGCATCTCGTGGAACGAGCTCGAGAAGTGGCTCACCAGCGCTCGCCCCACGAAGAAGAAGACACGCCTCTCGAACACGTTCCGCCCGTGACCAGTCGTCCGTGAGCGAGCTCCGCCGATTGGCGGAGGCGACGAAAATCCAGCCGCCAATTGGCCGATGCGACACGATGAGCCGTCTCGTTGCGCGCATCGATGAACGAGGTCGGGCCGGCGGGCATCTGTCGCGTCCTGAAACCGAAGGCGGCGAGCATGGAGGCCTCCGTGCAAACGCGTATCGTGCGCTTCGCGCGCCGAGTGGCCAGCGCGATCTGTACGTATCGCACGACGGGAGCTCGAGCTTCGTATCCGCGCAATCGTCTTTCCCGGAAGCGCGCTACGCGTCGACCCGCCCGAGCCTCGGAGACCGTTTCGCATACGTCGATACGAGCGAGGTCAGGCTGACGGTCGATTCCGGACGTACCTGGAGCTCGCTGGCCCTACCGGACGCCCGGTCGGGACGCGCGGCCGCCGTCGCTCTGGACGCCGGTGCCTGGCGCCACCTGGTTCAGGGCGGCACCGCCTACCGAACGAAGGTGGGTCCGTGACGCGGCCAACGCGCAGCGAAGCGAAGGAAATAGCGCCGCCTGCGTGATCGCTTTCGCTCCCCGCCGCACACGTACCACCGAGAGCGACGAAATCGAACGAGACGCGCACGGCGCGCACGGGAGAGCGAAATGGGAGCGATTGGTGGTCCTGAGCTTTTGGTAGTCGTCGCCATCGCGGTGGTCTTGTTCGGAGGGAGCCGCATCGCCGAGCTGGGAAAAGGCCTCGGGAAAGGCATCTCCAATTTCAAGGCCGGCCTGCGCGACGAGGCCGAAGAGGGCCCCTCCGCGCAGGAAAACGAATAGCCCTCAGCTTTCGCGTGACGACGCTTCGCGCACACGCCTCGCGCGGCGACGACCGAGCAATCCCATGGCAAGGACCGCGGCGAAGGCGGGCACGACCGACGTCGCGCGAGCTCCCCCCGTCGTGACGTGGCATCCCTCTTCGACCTCACCGCTCGTTGGAGCTTCCGAAGGCGACGCGGGAGCCGCCGTGCCACTCGGACCGGGCACCGGCGCCGCGGTGCCCGACGGACCGCCCGTAGGCGACGACGTGGGCGACGGCGGAGGATTGCCCGTACCGCTTCCCGTGGGCGCAGGGGGCGGCTCGGGCGCGCACCCCGGAGTGGTCACGCGCACGCCCGGGCCGAGGTCCACGAACGTTCCACTTGCATTGCGGGCCGTTCGAACGGGAACGATTCGATAGACGTAGCTCTGCCCGGGCGCAGCCGAATCGTCCACGAAGGGGCCGGTCACGGACTCTCCGGAGACGCGCACGTCCGGGGTGGTCGAGAGGCTGCCGGGCTCCCTGCGGAAGACGCGATACCCGAGCGTCGCGTCGGGAGAGGCCGTCCACGAAAGATTGGGCTTGCCGGCTTTGCACGTCACGACGGGGGCGCTCGGAGGACGCATCGGATCGAGGCGCAGCGTCGGGTCACCCAGGAGCCCGAGGTGCAGGGTTCTCGAGCTATCGTCCTCGAACATGCTGGAGATCATGTCGCCGAAGGTGCCTCGGGCAGCCAGCTCTCGGGTGTCCACGTTCGGACGCGCGAACCACATGGTGGCGACCACCGAGCCGGGGCCGACCAGCGCGGCGCGCATGAGATTGTTCGAATACGAATAGTCTCCGAAGTAGGAGCCGAAGAGCCCGAGGAAACCCGCATTGACCGTAGAGGTTGCGAACTGACCCGTATTCGCAACTCCGGCAGCACTGGACGGCCCGCCCGGACCCGAGCCGAAGGCCATCGCGTAGCCGGCAGGATCGGCCATCGCGCCCAGAAAATCGGCGCCTTCGGTGGCACCGACACCATAGGAGAGCACGGACGCGTGATGCGCGGGTGGATAGACCTCGAATTGGGCGACCGAGCCACCGAAGGTATTGGTGAGCCAGACCCGCTTGCCGAGCGACACCTGACCCGTTCGATAGCGATGGTTCTTGTCCAAGTAGCGCCGCAAGAGATCGGTCGACGTGAGCGGCGCGAAGGCCGGCAGGTCTTCGGTGTCGACCCTCCCGACCATGGTCTCGAGGGCGCTCAAGATGTCCGTTTGGTCGAACTTGCCGTCGCCTGGACCGTTGAATCGTGGCGTCCCCACGGAATAGGACCCCGTGTCGGTGTAGTTGCCGTCCACGTCCCCGTAGTAGGCGTCCGCAGGCCACGCGCCGTCGTGATCGATGTGCCCGTCGTAGGCCTGAAAGCCGGAGAACACGCGCGGAATGGCGCCGAGCAAGAGCACCGAGCGGAGCCGCACTCCGAACGCCCCGCTGTACGCGGCGATTCGCGCGCGCACCATGGGAGGTGTGTCGGTCGGGGGAACGAGGAGCCGAGCGACGCCCCAGCCGTCGTCCGTGAGATCGTTCTCCAATCGGTCGAGCTCCGAAGCCAGCGCAGCCGCCTTGGTGGAATCGATCAGCAAGAGAGCGACGCCGCGGTCTTCACGATCGGGCGCACGGACGCCGACCACGACACGCACGATGTGCGTGCGCACGGGCGACGAGAGCCGGCAATCGAGCTTGTACTCCGGGCGCTGTCCGACGGTCACGGCGGTGTCCTCGTAGACGAGCGAGGTCGGCGTGAAGGTCGCGACGGGGTCGTATTTTCGGGTGGGCCCGGCCGGGCGCGGAACGGATCCGTTTCGCTTGGAGACGGTGCAGCTTTCGACCGCGGGCGTCGCAGGGAGCTCGACGCGGACCTTGGGAGGAGACTCGGTCACGGTGATGGTCGGACAGAGGTAGTCCGAGCACGCGAGCGCATCGGCGCGGGCCTCTCCCGCGTACGTCGAGAGCGCGAAAGCGCCGATCGACGCGAGACCAAAAGCTTCACGGCGGCGGAAGGTTCGGATGAGGCTCGAGCGCATGATTCTCCTCGCAACGTGAACCCGAAGGGGCGTCTGCCCCAAGGAGGACCAAGCTAGTTGCGAGTCCGAACGCGGACATTCATGGGGCAAATTCTCGACGCGCGGCGCTACATCCACTCGAACGCGAGAGGGCTCAGACCGAGGTAGACCGTGGCGCCGTTCGTGTCCCCGGCGAGCACCATCGCGTCGAGACTGGGCGCGAAGTAAAACCCCACGCCTCCCGGTCGATGCGCCTTCTTGGCGAGCAAGAGGGCGCGCAAGGTTCCGCCCGCCCTGAGCGGGCTGCGAGGCGCACCGCTCGGAAACGGATAGAGCGCAGCGAACGTGGGTCCGACCGTTATCTCGAAGCTCGGAACCGGACGCACGCCGAGGAGCAGCGATCCGTACGGAGCGAGCACCATCACCACGGCTCCGCTCCCGTAGCCACTGGCCGATTGTCCACCGCGGAAGGCGGGGGCGCCGCCGGCCTCGCCGTAGACGGCCAACGCGGGGCTCAATCGTGCTCCGACACGGGCCGAGAGCGACGCTGCCGGACCGCTCGATCCGGGGACGACCACCGCGCCGAGGCCCAAGCGGACACCGCCCGTGAGGCGAGGAAAGGTGGGGCCGGGCGGCGAGGCGAGCGGCGCTTCTTCGGCCCGAGCCTCGACCGATGCGAACGTCGTGACCACGGCTGCAAGAGCGACGAGCGAGCGAATCGCGCCGAAGGCATTTCGTGTGGTCGACATCACGACGCGTGAGATTGCACGAACCTTCTGCAATCGACAACGAATCATGCATGGTGCGCCGCTGCATGGCTCGGAACCGCGCCGAAGCTCGGGAACCAGGTGCGCCCGGGCTGGGTTTCGACCCGAGGCTCCGTGTTCGACGTGTCCCCCGACGCCTCGAAATCCGAACCCGCACCATGTCGCCGTCCGAGGTCTCGCTGCGGCCCCTGCCTTACCGCCGCCCTCGGGCCCTCGAGCGCCGCTTCTGCTCGGCCAGCGCGCGGCATCGTCGAACGCCGGCCAAGTGCGCGAAATCCGAGGGGCGCGCTTGCCGAAAATCGAATAACTTCGGGAACATGAGATTTTCTCTCAGGTCGGCGGTCACCGTGCTCGTTTCCGGGTTCTCCTTCGCGAGCCTCTTGCTCCTCACGGGAGCCTGCGGTGACACCGACGCTCCGCTCCCCGAGCTCGACGACGACGCGAGCACCGAGACGCAGGTGCCCACCGGGCCCGGCACCGACGCCTCGAGCTCGCGCGAGACCGGAACGAGCGCGCAGGATGGCGGCTCGGCGGCGAAAGACGCCTCGACCGACGCGCCCAAGGTGGACGCAGCCGACGCGCAGGTCACGCGACCCCGAAAGTACCTCTGCATCAACGGCGCCGGCGTGGACGGCAAGGGCGGCCGCACCACGGGCGGCAACCCGTGGCTCGAGCAATTTTGCGCCACGCTCGGGACCGACCTCATCAAGGATTGCAGCGGCAGCCCCTGCTACTCCACCTTCGGCTTCGAGACGGTGGGCAATCCCTCGCGGACGTCACTGGTCGGAGCATTGGACACCAACAACGACGGACGCGTGACCTCGGCGGACAAGGCCTACGATCTCGTGCTCATCGGCTACTCGTGGGGCGGCACCAACGTGCGCGACATGGCCGAATGGATGCAGACGGCAGCGGCCTTCGATCCTTCCCGTAGGCAAGTGGCCATGATGGTCACGCTCGATCCGTATCGGCCCGGCGCGGCGATGGACGTCCCGGCGAACGTGAGCCGCTTCATCGAGCTGCGCCACTCGGTCGCGCCGGCGAGCGATTGTTCGTACATCGAGGTAGCGGGAGTCGTGGTGAGCGGGCCTTACTTGGGCATCGTTCCCCGTTGCAAGTCCACCTCGCAATGCACGGACTACGACTACACGCGAGGCGGCAACACGTTCTACCCGGGCGCTTTCACGCCCGGCCGTGGCTACACCGGCGTGAAGGTGGATCACTGCGGACTCGTCAACGCGGCCGCCTCGGCGCTCCCGGCGCTGCTCGCAGGGCGGGCCTACTCTCCGTTGCCTCCCACCGTTCCCGTCGCGACGTACTGACTCGGCGAACGAGGCGTCACCCCCTCACCAAGCGACGCGCGGCCAGCGTGGCGAGCACGAGGGCGAGCAACGAGAGGCTCTCGGACGATGCAAGCGGCGCGGGCTCGAGGGTGCAGCTGCGACCGGGGGAAACCACCGCTTCGGGGATCCCTGGCCTACACCGAGCGAGCACGGGGTCGATATCGCGACCCGTCTCGTCCCATCGTTGGTCGAGCGAGCGCAGGTAGTCGGCGCACGCACGTGGTCCGGCCGAAAGCAGCGCTTCGGCGGCCTGCTCGTAGGTGAGCGGAAGCGAAGACGACGCCCTGATCCCACAGGACGGACCGTCTCCCCTCGCTCCCATGAGGTGTTGCACGTCGAAGACCCCGAGGTCTTCCACGTAGGCTAGGCGGACCAGCGACGGAGCCGAATAGGCCGGGCGACTCGCCACGCCAATCGAGCCCTTGGCCAGCGGAAGGCGGGAGCTCAAGACCTCGGTCACTTCGAAGGTGCCATCGTCGCGACCCACGACCACGGCGAGCGCTTCGTTCGCCTCCAGGGGGCGTACCTGTTCGCACACACATTCGTAGCGTGCGATGTCGCAATAGGCAGGCTGGAGGAGCGCGAGCTCCTCCACGGTGAACCCCACCTCGCGCGCCCAATCCGCGAAGCGCGCGTTCTCGGCCATCTCGCTCACCGCGGCGAAGTTTCGGCGCAATCGCACCTCTTGCACGAGCGCTGATTGCCCGGTGAGGTCGAGCAGGTGAGCCACGGCGCAATGCGTGCCATCTTCGTCGACGAAGGTCGGCTTCCGTTCGCCGGGAAAATGCCGATTGCGTGGAAATACGCCTCGATAGGCGTACCCCTCGATGGCGTCCAAAAGCAGCTTGCGCACGAGCCGCTGAGCGCCGTCCAGGTGCCGGGGCTCGCTCGCGCGCAGCAGGGCAACGGCTGCCGCGAAGTGCCCACGCAGGACGGTGACAGGATCTGCGGCGAGGCCGGAGAGTGGCGCGTTCATCGGGGCCGACCGCGATGCAGTCGACGTGCCACCGCGTCGGATGGTTATTTGCGCCACGACGCCCTATTTCCTGCCAATTGAGTTGGCAGAGAGCGGACGCGGGTTGGCGGGAGAGCGTGGCCTCCGCTTCGTCTGGGGTGGAGGCGGCCGCGCGAGCAATGACTCGCCCTGGACCACAGCAGACTCGGGTGCTAAGATGGGACATGCTTCGCGCGCTTCCAGTCGTGCTCGTTCCCTTCCTATTGTTCGCAGCGTGCGACTCGGAGCCCGAGCCATCCAAGGGCACGGTGGCAGACGCCGCGGTAACACCTATCGACGGCGCGCCGAAGGCCCCTCGAGACGCCTCCGCCGATTCTGCGGAGGCAGCCCCCAGCCCCCCGTACGATGCCTCGCCGCGTCCGCGCGATCGCTGCGACGTCTCGGAGGGACACCCGCTGAGCATCGTGCCGGGGCACTACTACGACGAGCACGTGGTCGTCTCCGCGACGTCCCGCGGAGCTCCCCAAGGAAACTACAACTTCACGAACTGTCGACAAGACGGCGCCAACTGGGTCCGCGTCGATTTGGTGCGTGACGGAGCTCGCATCGACCAGTTCGACGTGCCCACCTACGAGATCATGGCGGAGTGCGCAGGCGAGGACAACACCATCAAAATTGGCTTCGCCGGCTACTTCGAGTTCGAGATGGCCGCCCTGCGAGGATCTCGGAACCTCTATGGAATTTGCGAGACCATCTTCGACGGGAACCACGTGTACACGGTGCTCTGATGTCGCCGTAGCGTCGCATCGACGGGCCTCGACAAGTTCGCGCAACTCGGCGTGCTCGACACGCAACAATCGACGGGGTGCATCGGCGTTAGAGTCGAAACTCGGCGTCTCGCACTCGCGAGCGCGATCGTGAGGAGCCCCATGTTCGTCGATGGAAAGTGGACCGAAGACTGGCACCCGATTCAAGCGAAGGACGCGCGTGGCGGCTTCGTACGGCAGACGTCGACCTTTCGTCGCTGGGTGGGCGAGCCGGGGCTCGAGCCGGAGCGTGGACGCTATCGCCTCATCGCGGCGCTCATCTGTCCGTGGGCATCACGGGCGCTCATCGCCCGAAAGCTGAAGGGCCTCGAAGACGTCATCGACGTGGAGGTCGTCGAGCCCGAGCTCGGGCCGCGGGGGTGGCGCTTCGCCGACGGGCGCACGCTGGGCGAGATCTACGTCGCAGCCGATCCCCACTACACCGGTCGCGCCACCGTCCCGGTGCTCTGGGACACCAAAGAGCGCTCCATCGTCAACAACGAGTCCGCCGACATCGTGCGCATGTTCGATGCCTCTTTCGGCACACTCGCTCGCCACGATTCGTCGCTCTATCCGGAGCCACTACGCCCCGAGATCGACGCGTTCGAGCAGGACCTCTACCAACGCTTCAACAACGGCGTCTACCGCGCCGGCTTCGCGAGCACCCAGGAAGCGTACGAAGAGGCGGTGCGCGACGTGTTCGCCATGCTCGACCTGCTCGAGCTCCGCCTCGCCGACCGCTCCTTCATGTTCGGAGACGCGCTCACCGAGGTGGACATTCGCGTGTACGTCACGCTGGTTCGTTTCGACCTCGCCTACCACGGGCTCTTCCGTTGCAATTTGCGGCGCGTGGCCGACTACCCCAACGTCTCCGCCTACATGCGCCGGCTGCTCGCCCTACCCGCCTTCCGCGAGGCGACGAACGAGTCGCACATCAAGCGCGGCTACTATTCCATCAAGGTGCTCAATCCGAACGGTATCGTTCCGCTCGGACCGCTCGACCCCTTCGGGCTCGAAGCAGAAGCGCGCTCGAAAGGGTGACCGCGGCCAACGAGCCGTGTCGTCAGATTCGGCCGATGGCGCCGGACGTGTGCAGCTCGCCCAAGAGCTCGCGCGGGGTGACGCCGGCCAGGGACCGGAACTCGGCAATCAGGTGCGCCTGATCGTAATAGCCGGCGGAGGCCGCAATGCCGGCCCAGCCGGACGCTCGGCTCGCGCGGGCGAAGCGCAACGCTCGGTGGAAGCGCGTGAGCTTGGCGTACGCCTTGGGACCTATGCCGAGCGTCTCTTGGAAGAGCCGGCGGAGGTGCCTCTCGCTCGTCCCGAGCCGCTCGGCGACGGCCCCGACGCTGCTCGAGCTGCCTTCCAGGAGCTTCGCGGCCTCCAGCACGAGCGACGTGTGCCGGCGTGTCGCCCGACCGGCCGTGACACGCTCGACGATGGCCTTCTCCAGGATGGCGGCTGCCTCGACGGTGTCGCCCGCTCCGGAAAGACGCTCGTAGAGGCGCTCGGTCACGTCCGCACCCCAGAGGTCTTCGAGGGAGACGATCCGTCCGGTCAACTCCGGAGCGGACACGCCGAACACTCGTTCACTCGACCCCAACCGAAGACGCGCCATGACGCTGCGCTGCCCTCTCCGAAGCATCTTGCGACGCGCGTTCTGCCCCACGCCCATCGCGTGTGCGTCCACGCCCTCGCGCGACGATACGCCGAAGCGCGCGACGATTTGCAGCTCGGCGTAGGGCAGAGCGACGCGACGACCGTCTCGGTCGCACTCGAGGACCGTGAGCTCGGCCACCGGAGACGGGGCCGGCGCAGGCCCTCGGAGGATCGGAAGGTTCGCCCTCGCGACACGAGGCTCTCGAACGACGGGCGAGTGCACGAGGACGTTCTGCTACGCGCACCGAGCGCGCGCAAGCTCCCCGAGGCGCTTGTCCGTTTCTTCCAATCGGTCGAAACGGGCGGTGACTACGGTCCGGGGCATGAAGATCCTCGTCACTGGTGCCACCGGCAAGGTCGGCAGTCGTCTCTCGGTCCGGCTCGCTCAGAGTGGCCATCTCGTTCGCGCCCTCGTCCGCGACCAAGCGCGCGCGACGCTCTTGCGTGACGCGCACGTCGAGCTCGTCCAGGGCGACTTGCTCGACCGAGCCTCGCTCACCGCGTCCGTGCGAGGGGTCGACGCGGTGGTGCATTGCGCAGCTTTCTTTCGCGGCGCGACGCCGGAGCAGGCGCACGCGGTCAACGATCTCGGCACGCAGCACCTCGCCCATGCAGCCCGCGAAGCTTCGGTGAAGCGCTTCGTCTTCACCAGCACCGGGCTCGTGTACGGCCCGCCGCTCGTACCTGGACGAGCCTCCAAGGAAGACGATCCCTGCGCGCCGCTCGACGCCTATCCGAAGAGCAAGCTCGCCGCCGAGCGTTTTTTGCTCGGGCTCGAAGGACTCGACGTGCGCGTTCTCCGATTGCCGTTCGTCTACGGTGACGGAGATTCGCACATCGCCGACGTGGTGCCGTTCATGAAGACCTTCCCTCCCGCGCAGCGGATGTCGATTGGGCATCATGTCGACATTGCCCAAGCCGTTGCGCGCTTGCTGGATACGCCTTCCCCATCGCACCACGTCTACAACGTGGTGGACGACGAGTCTCCCGACCTGGCGACGCTCTTCGCCTCGGTGGGCGAGCCTCCTCCGGACGGATCCACCCCCGAACGCGCGAAGGCGTTCGAGGCCGTCATGGATGGACGACGGCTCCGCGAAGACCTCGGCTTCTCACCGGTAGTTCCGCGCCTCGCCGACGCCTTGGCCAGAGGGATTTGACCGAGCAACGCTCACGCCCCCGTGAAAAGCGCGATCAATTTCGCCGGAGCCGCTTCGTCGGCGAAGCAGGTCGCGAAGGTCTCGGCGGCGTCACGCGAGGCCTTCTCCGCCCGCGCGAACATCGCCTCTTCGTAGGCGGCGAGCGCGGTCTCCGGGTCTTCGCGGTGGGCGGCCAAGGATTTGGCGAGCTGGGCTCCATCGTACATGGCGAGGTTCGCGCCCTCGCCGTCGGGCGGTGAGAGATGCGCGGCATCGCCGAGAAGGGTCACGCCGCGCACACGTTCCCAGCGTCGGCCAGGAGGTAGCGCATACACCAATCGCGCGACGGGCGCGGTCTCGCTGTCCGTGATGAGCGCGGTGAGCTCCGGCGCCCAATCACGGAACTCCGCGGCGACCCGCACTTTTGCCGCAGCCGGGTCGTCGAAGTCGATCCCCAGGATCCAATCTTTGGGTCGCGTGAGCGCGACATAGGTATGGAGCACACAACCGGGCTCGCGGTGCGCGACGATGCCCTTGTCCGAAGCGAGAGCATAGAGCGCGCCGCGCCCCACGAGCTCCGCCGCTGCGGGATGTCGAGTGTCGGCATCGAAGAGATACGTCTCGACGAAGGCGGTTCCTGCATAAGTGGGCTGCTCCGGAGTCACGAGCGGCCGAATCTTCGACCACGCGCCGTCCGCGCCGACGAGCAGCTCGGTCGTGGCCGTCGTCCCATCGGTGAACGAGAGCTCGTGCCGGCCTCGGCCGAGCCCACGAACGGAGGCGACCTTGTGCCCCCAGCGCACGGTTCCCTCCGGGAGCGACTCGAGCAAGATGCGCCGAAGCTCTCCCCGCGGCACCTCCGGGCGTCGGCCGGTTCCGTCGTCGGGCTGATCGAGCAGGACGTGGCCTCGCGAATCGACCACCCGTGACGCTTCGCCGCCTTGGTGGACGATCCCACGAAACGCCTCGAAGAGGCCCGCGTCCTCGAGGGCGAGCTGTCCGTTGTAGTCGTGAATGTCGAGCATTCCACCCTGCGAGCGGGCGCCGGGCGAGGCGTCGCCTTCGTAAACGACCGAATCGATACCGAGGACGTGCAGCACGCGGGCGAGCACCAGCCCGCCGAGGCCGGCGCCGATGATGGTGATGGGGATCATGTGTTCTCCGACGACGGTTCTGCTGGGACGCAGAAGGTGGAACGTCGTTCCAGAAGGTCGAACTTGGAACACCGTTCCAACTCTGTCAAGGTGGAGACATGGCCAAAGCCAAAGTCGCGGAGCGGCGGGAGAGCGCGCTCTCCCGTGAGAGCATCGTGGAAGCCGCGATCGCCCTGCTCGATGCCGACGGTGAAGAGGGGCTGACCTTCCGCGCGCTGGCTACACGTCTCTCGACCGGGCCGGGCGCGCTCTACTGGCACGTTCGCGGCAAAGGCGAGCTGCTCGCCGCCGCCGCGGACGTGGTCGTCGCCCGAACCTTGGGCGAATTGCGTGCCGCCAAGAAACCCGAAGATGCCATTCGAAGCATCGCGATCGGCATGTTCGTCGCGCTCGAGGCTCACCCCTGGTTGGGCACGCAGCTCTCGCGCGCCCCTTCGGGCTCGGCCATGCTCCGCATTTTCGAACGGCTCGGCCGCCAAGTGCAGGCACTGGGTGTGCGTCCCCAGAGACAATTCACGGCCGCTTCGGCGCTGCTCAGCTACATCGTCGGCGTGAGCGCCCAGAATGCGGCCAATAGCCAATTCGCGCGTCGAGCGCTCGATCCGTCGGAGACGCGCGAAACCCATCTCGCTCAGGAGTCCGCCCGCTGGCTCTCGCTCGACCCGCAGGACTATGCCTTCACCCGCGCCGTGGCCGCTCAGCTACGAGTGCACGACGATCGCGACGAATACCTCGCCGGAATCGACCTCGTGCTCGCGGGGATCGCGGCGTCACTCCGGACGAGCCGGAAGACGAGCCGCGCGGACGATTGACGCACCGAGCAACGCCCGCAGGTGCTTCCTCACCGGAGGGTGAGCTGGTACACGCGACGGATGAGCGACCTCGTCATCGTCACGTACGATTGGGTTCCCCCTCCTCCTCGCGGCTTCGTTCGTGACGTTCGAGCGCGCTGGGCATTGGAAGAGGCCGGGATCCCCTACCGAGTAGAGAGTGCCTCCTTCAAGGATCGAGGCCCCGAGCACCTCGCGCATCAACCGTTCGGGCAGGTGCCGTGGCTGACCGAAGGCGACATTTCGATCTTCGAGAGCGGGGCCATGCTGCTCTACATCGCCGAGAAGAGCGAGCGGCTCCTCCCGCGTGATCCCAAGGGTCGCGCCGAGGTGACCGAGTGGCTCTTCGCGGCGCTCAATTCGGTCGAAATGGCGAGCTTGCCGTGGTGGTTGCTCAAGATTTCCGGCAAGAACGAGCAGGTCTTCGACAACTTCTTGAAGCTTCGCTTGGATCGCCTCGAGGCCGTGCTCGCACGTCGCGAGTGGCTCACCGGCACGTTCTCCGTGGCCGACGTGCTCATGGCCGACGTGCTTCGATTGGTGCATCACCACGAGGGACTCGGCGGCCACCCCGCCGTCCGTGACTACGTGAGCCGCGCGACGGCACGCCCGGCTTTCGTCAAAGCCCACGCCGATCAAGTCGCGCATTTCGCCGAAGCCGACGGGTGAGAGCATGAACCATCGGGCACGTTCCGGATTCGATGTCGTTCGACGTGCCGGGCTCACCCCCGGGGTCGTTGCCATGATGAGTCTGGGCGCGTGTGGCGCGCCCTCGAGAGGTACGCATGCGGATACGGGTGCTCCGCTCGCGAGCACGGCGCCGGCAGCGTCCGCGCCCGCACTGGCGGCGCATCCATCTGCCACCCCTTCCAGCAATCCTCCCGCAACGGGCTCGATTCCTCCGCCGGCCACGTCTTCGAACGCTGCGACACGGACGCGCCCTTGTCCCCCGGGACTCGAAGCGCGCTCCGTAGAGAGGCACCTCGCCGAGGCGGATTTGCCACTGCCGGGCTCGCCGGGTCATGGCGTTGCCAAAGCCGGGGACGTGCGAAGCTACCCGATTTGTGTGCCGCCTGGTTACCGCGTGAAGGCCCCGGGAGACCTCGAGCAGACGCTCTTCGAACCCGACGAGGGCCCGAGCTTCACCAGTCGAGAGAAGGCGTTCGAGAACATGCGGAAGCTACGCGTACACGTGCGAATCGCCGCCGCATTGCTCCCCGCTACCGCCTCCAAGAAACGAGCGAAAGAGCTCGCGTACGTGGACGGCACCGACGCAGTCGTGACCCTGTACCCGTGGGGAATCTCCGTGCACGAGTCCAAAGGGATGTTCAGGCGAACGTTCGAGATTGCGCGCCTTCCGGGAGACCTTCCCCTGGCCGCCACCTGTGACGTGAGCTTCAGCGCGGCCCGAGGCGAGGCCGAAAAGCTCCCCGAGCTCGCGGCCAGAGCAGACGCGATCTGCGCCTCGTTGCGCGACGAATAGCGGAATGGCGCTGGTAGGCGCCCATGCGTGGTGCGGTCGTTTCGAACCGGAACGAGGTCACGTGGACCCGAGAACCGCGCGAAGGCTCTCGACCATGTGGTCGGTGAAGGCCCGGATACGCGGGGTTTCGCGCAGCTCGGGCAACGTGAGGACCCACAGGTCGCGGCACGCGAACGGGTCGAGGGGTCCCACGCGCACGAGCGAAGGGTCCGCGTCACCTTCGAGACAGGATAGAAATTGCACGCCCAGCCCACTCGCGACGAGCTCGTGCATGGCCGCGGCGCTCACGTCTACGCGCATGGCAATGGTCGCACCAGGTGCGTGTTCCGCGAGCCACACGTCGAGCCAACCCATTCCGAGTCGCTCGTCCCAATGGATCCACGGGTAGGCTCCGAGTGGGGCGTCTTCGCCGATGCGCGCGACGAGCGATCGTGCCGCATAGGCGTGGAATTGCAATCGACCCACTCGTCGACCGACGAGCTGCTCCGGCGGGGCGTTCGAGAGACGCACGACCACGTCGGCCTCTCGACGCGCCAAGGACACCTCGTCGTCGCTCGTGGTGACCGTCAATGCGACTGCGGGGAAGCGCTCGGCGAACGAGAGAAATGCACTACGAAAGGTCCGGAAGACGAGCTCCATCGCCGAAACGCGAAGCGCCCCGGTCAATCGCGCGTCGCGCCCGAGCACGCGGCCTTCGAGGGAGAGGGTCTCGAGCTCGATACGCTCGGCGACAGCCACGAGGTCGGCCCCCGCGTCCGTTAGCGTGAAACCTTCCGGACTCGGGTCGAAGAGACGCACGCCGAGCCGGTCCTCGAGCGCACGAAGGCGGCGTCCGACGGTCGTGTGGCTCACTCCGAGAGAAGCACCGGCGCCACTCAAGGTGGTCGTGCGTGCGACGGCGAGCGCGTAGCGGAGGTCGTCCCAGTCCACGTGTGCATCGTTGCACAAGGAGTGCGAAAATTCGCGCATTTCATGCCGGTCGCGCCGGGCTCATGTTCGATCTCATGAACGACTTCGGAACGATGCGCGCAGCGGTGGTCACGAAGTACGGCCCGCCGAGCACAGTGGCCCTGCGGGATGTCGCGCGTCCCGAGCCGGGACCGCATGACCTCTTGATCCGCGTCATGGCGAGCACCGTCTCGTCGGGCGACGCTCGCCTTCGCGCCCGCAGGGTTCCCTCGGGAATGGGCTTCTTGTTGCGCCTCGCGGTCGGGTGGAACGTTCCACGGAAGCCCGTGCTCGGCACGGAGTGCGCGGGAGTGGTGACGGCGGTGGGCGACGAAGTGACACGCTATCGCGTGGGCGACGAGGTCGTCGCGTATCCCGGCGCGACGATGGGCGCCCACGCGACCTTCCTCCGCATCCGAGAGAACGGACCGCTCGCGACGAAGCCCGAGGGGCTCTCGTGGAACGAAGCCGCGTCGCTGCTCTTCGGGGGAATGACGGCCATGCATTACCTCCACCACGAGGCCGGGCTGCGTCCGCGCGAGCGCGTGCTCGTCCTGGGCGCATCGGGCGCGGTGGGCGTTGCTGCCGTCCAAGTCGCGAAACACGCTGGCGCCGAGGTCACCGCCGTCTGCAGCGAGAAGAACGCGGAGATCGTTCGTGAGCTCGGCGCGGACCACGTGATCGACTACCAAGTGCGCGACTTCACGCGATCGGGCGGACGATGGGACATCGTCATGGATTGCGTGGGAGCCACGGATTACGCACGATGCCGCCCGGTGCTGGCCCGTGGGGGGCGTCTGCTTCGCGTGGTCTGCAGCCTCGCCGGACAGCTCGCAGCTCCGTTTCAGGGAAGATTCTCCGGTCATCGCGTGATCGCGGGTGTCGCGAAAGAACGCCCGGAAGACGTTCGCGCGATCGTGGCGCTCGTACGCGAGGGCGCCTACCGAGCCGTCGTCGAAGACACCCTGCCGCTCTCACGAATCGCCGAAGCTCACGCCCGCGTGGACGCCGGGCACAAGCGCGGCAGCATCGTGGTGACGATGGAAGAGGCGGCTTGACCGGAGCTATCGGCACCTCCGCCGCTACTTCCCTTTGCACTTCGCATTGCGAACATCCCAGCCGAGGCGGAGAGTCGCGTCGTCGCTGCGGCTGTTCGGGTAGTCGCGACGAAGCCGTGTCGCCTCTTCGACGCGGAAGACGTCCCAGGCTTTTTTGCAGTCGTCGTGGCGGACATAACAGCCCGAGATGACGTCGGCCGGAAACGTGGTGATCGTACCGACCGCCACGTCTTGCTCGTCCTTCGGCTTCACCACGGGGCGCAGACGCTTCACGGTCGCGTAGGCTTCGTCGCATTGAGCGACCGACGAGGCCGCGAGTTGCAGCCTATGCCAGGCGTTCAAAAGCTCGTCCCGCTCGGAACGACGGCCTCCCTGACACTTCTCGGCTGCGACCCTCTCCACGGCCTGGTCGATCACCGCGGGAGGCATGCCTTGCATGTAGGTCTCCTCCATCTTCCGCATGAGCAGTTTCCCGGCGTCGCATTGTCCGCTCAGCATGATGCATTGGGCGCGGAGCCCCGCCGCCTGGGCACGAGGATTGGTGGTGAGACCGTCCGGACGAGGGTCGAGGCGGTCGTGCTGGTCGAGATCGGCGAGACAGCCTTTTCCGTCGCCCGCGAGCATCTTGCGTGTCGCGTCCTGATAGCGCGCGAAGGCTTCCTTTTCCTGGTCGTTCTCGGCCCTCAATTGCCCTGCAAGGCTCGCGGCGGCGGGTGTTTCGGTGGTCTTCGCTGCGCGAAGCTTCGGGTCTTCGCCATCGGATAGCTCGCGCAAGGTGAGGCGAATGGGGGCATGGCACTCCAGCACCTCTTTCATCGACTCGGCCTTGCAGCGCGAGAGGTCGCCCCCGCGTTTGTCGGCCTTGCGCGACTTCGAGCCGGACACGCCCGCACCGAAACCGTAGGCCGACCCGTTCGTGTCGAACTTCATATCTTTGGTCGAGCCGAGCGCGAACGCGCCCAGATTGAAGCCGTACACGAAGTGAGTCGCGCCCTTGCACGCGGGCACCTTGGCGAGCTCGGCGCGCGTGACCTCTTCGCGCGTCGCCGAGACCGTGCCACTCACGTAGTACTCCATCTTGAAGGTCTCGCCGCCGTGCACGCGCGCGCCGAGCGACGCGACGCCGAGCGGGAGCTTCGCGTAGAGGTCTCCCTCCGTGGCGACTTCGAGCGACTCGAGCGAGCCAGTGGTCCAATCGACCGGTCGGTACGAGCCGAAATCGTGGGGAATTTCGGGCCGACAGCCTTCGAGCACCTCGAGCTTGCACCCCTCGTAGCGGACGAACACCACGTCGGTGCTGGTGCGGGCCTGGAAGCTCGAGGCGTCGGTCGCATCCCACTCCACCACGAACGGCCTCGTGTGCGACTTCGCGCTGCAGTTCTGCCCGGCCAGGGTCGCGTCCATCAGGTGGCTCTGACCCGAGGCACGCTCGGGGGTCGACGGAAGGACCTGCGGCGCTCCTCCACCACAAGCCCCGAGCACCGTCGCTACCACACCCAAGACCACCACGTGCCTGCGCATATCGCTTTGCTCCTGCCGGAAAGCCCGACAGGAGCGTTCTACGGCGCCCGTGCCCGAACCTTCCCGGGGCCCGGACTGCCGCGCCTCCAAGCCTCGTGCGCGACGAACGAAACGTACTTGGCGCACACGGACCGTCTCCCGATACAGTCGAGGGAGAGGAGAGGGCGCATGAATCGCTACGACGAGCACACGTTCCGCACGAAAATCGACGCGGCGCTGAGGCAGGTCCGGACCATCCTGGACAATACGCGGAACCCGCAGAGCCCGGTCGACGTACCGCATCGCTACGAGGACAAGTACCTGCTCGCCGAGTTCGTCGGGAGCGTGGCCATCGCCTCTCTTTTGCAGTGCCTCGAGCTGGTCGGGCTCTCCGGCGAGGGGCTCGAGCGCCTGCGCGAATGGGCGAAGACGCGCACCGTCACGCTGCGCCTCAACGCGCGCGAAGACTGCCGCTTCCTCCGTGAAGAGAGCCGGCACGTGGAGTCTCCCGAGCACGTGATCGAATCCCGCGGGCTGCTCGGCAAATCGACGCGCACCGAGAAGATCGTGGTCAAAATCACGGAGTACCTCTGGAGCTTCGATTTCCACTACGAGCTCGTGGCCTACCAGGGCAATTCCACCGACAATGCTGTGGCATTGCTGGTGCGGAGCGGCAGCGTGGAGCTCGTCACCGCAGCAAACCAGACTCCGCGCCCCACCACCGTGGTGAAGCCCCCCGTCGACACCGACATCAGCTGGCTCTTCGAGCACCTCGACGAAGACGGCCGCCCCGTGCTCGGGATCGACCGCTCCGCGAAGGACTGCCACACACCGCGCCGCAACCGCCAGGTCTACGAGGCCCTGGTAGCGCTCGAGCGTTTGCACGTGTGGTGCTCGCGCGTGGTGGCCTACTTCACGAACGAGCTCTTTCCCGTCTATCCCGACCACGGCCGCGACCTCTCCGCGATCACCGACGCCGGCGTGTTCGTCCCGGTGGTGCCGCTCTTCGAGAACGGCGTTCGACTCGAGGGCGAAGGTCTCTTGCCCGACTCGTACCGAAAGGTATTGGTCGACGAAGAACGACGCTCTCTCACGGAGAAGTGCCGCGCGCTCACCACGGCCTTTCCCAGCGACGGGACGCTCATCACCGCCGTGGAAGCGGGGCTTTTGGTCGCGCTCCTACACGCCAAACAGGTGATCGAGCATTTCTCGGACGCGGTCGACCACGTCGAGAACATGCTGCGCTCGCAGCTCGTCGCCGCCATCGGCAAAGAAGTGACGCCCGTGGACTTCGGGGCGTACATGGATTTCCACCACCGCAAGCTCGTCAAAGAGCCGTATCGGCCGCGGCCCTTCTCGTACGCGGTGCGCAGACCGGACCACGACCCGGAAGGCGTCCTCGCCATCGAGGCAGAGCACGGGGCCGCCATGGCCGAGCCCATCTCGACCACCGTAGCGGTGAGCCAGGCGTCGCGACCGATGACCTTCGCGCTCGACGCCGCGACACGCGTCTCGTTCAAGGGGGAGCGCTACCTGCACGGCTGGATTGGACACCGATTCTCACAACAGGCAGGCCTCTCGGCGAGCCTCGTCGCACGGGCACGTCAATTCTCGAGCTTCGTTCTGCTCGTCGGCCGAATCTCGGCGATCGACGTCTTCGAGCCCAAGCACGGCGTCGTGGTGCAAAACAAGGACGTGCTCAAGATTCCCTTGATGCTCGAGGAGATTCCGACGCCCAAACAATTCCGCGACGCCATCGAGTCGCTCTCTCCGGAGCAGCAGAGGTTCGCCAAGGCGTTCCGCGGAATGCAGCTCGAGAGCACGCTCTTCGGCGTGTGCGTGATCCAGATCAAGCCTCAGCTCGAGAAGCTGCTCAAGCTTCCGCCGGACAGCCTCACCAAGGAAATCAAGCTCACCCAAGAGCTGCTCGGACTCTTCAGCGAGTTTCAAATCCCGAGCGATTTGCTCTCGTACGACGGTGACCCCGAGGAGCCGGCCGCCGTGAAGCTCGCACGAGTCGCCGAGTACACGCGTCGCATGCAGGAGCTGATCGAGCTTTCGAAGAAGCGTGAGATCGAGGCCGAGCGTGAGCGTGAAGCCATGCGCCTCGCCGAGGCGAACCTGACCGCTGCCATCGGCGCACCTCCCGGCGCTTATCCAATGGCGCCTCCCAGCGCGGCTCCCTCTCCGGCGCGCGCTTACGGTGCGGCGGGGCCGCCGCCCATGCCGATGTCGGCGTCGATGGCGAGACCGTCCGCGCCCGGGTTCGGCCCTCCACCCGCGCCCTCGGTCCCTTCGGCAGGTGCGGCGCCGGTGCCATCACCGCCCATGACAGCGACGCCCAAGGTCGCGCGCAAGGCTCCCACGGGTGGCGTCGATGCGAGCGCGCCCGTCCCCCGGACTCCGACGGCCCCTCAATCGACCGCAGACGAAGAGCGCGGCGTCTCGACCGACCCGAGCGATTACACGCAGCTCCCCGCGGCGCTCGACAAGAAGTTCGAGGAGCTCGACGAGGACTCCGCGCTCCACGCCACGGTCATCCACACCGGCGACACCTGGACGCGCAGCGCGCAGAAGGGTCTCTTGACGGCAGCGGTGACCTCACGGCTCGGGAAGAACGAGCAAACGGACGAAAAGAGCAAGGCGTTCGACCTGCTCGACGCGCTCACCAAGTCGGGCGCGCTCGAGCTCGAAGAAGCCGCGCTGCACGTGGTCGTCGCTTCGACCCACTCGTTCGATCGCACCCTGCTCGAGACGGTCGTTCAAGACAACGTGAACCCCATCGAGAAGGTCGAGCGCTCGCTCATGATTGTCGGCTCGACCATCTTCGGACTGCCGGTGCGCGAGCTGGTCGCCGAGGACCGCGCAGAACGCTTCTTCGAGACGTCCCCCAGGCTCCTCGAGGGGAACGACGGTGCGCCCCAGGGCTGACCGCGGGACATTCGAGATCACCCACCCATCTCGAGGCCCATCTCGAGGAGACTCGACGCTCTTCCCGCAGCCCTCGCCGCGACGCGAAGCTGGCCAGGGACTTCGCCGTGTCGGGCGTCACTGCCACGCTCTGATTCGTAGGTGGCGGCCCCTCCCCCTACCGAACCGAATCAGCGGTCTACTTCCGACAATCAAGACGAACGAAGGATACCCTCGACCTGCTGGACCAGCTTCGCGTCGAGGCTGGGCGAGGCGAGGAGCCGTAGGAGTATCTCGGGAACCTTCGGCGAGCTGCCACGATGCTCTCCGAGCCCCGTGACGAGGCGCCCTTGGGCGAGGCGTGGCATTTCGTCTTTCTCGACGATTCGAGCCAGGGCGGCCCAATCGCCGTCCGAGAGCTCTTTGCGAAAGAGACTGTCGAGCGCCGCTTCCGCAACCAACGGTTCGGCGTCCGCGGCGAGCGCGAGAAGCGTCGTCGTCGCCGACTCTTCGGTGCGTCGCAGGCTGCGCGCGACTGCCTGACGAAGGGCGGGGTCCGAGTCTGCGGCATAAGGAACGACCGCCCGTTCGGTCCCCGGTAGACCTGCATTGCCTAGCGCGCGCACTAGCGCGGTGCGCTCGTCGGTGGAAGTCGTGTTCGAGAGATCCTCGACGAGGGGTGCGACGAGCGCCGCAGCCGCATCGGCGTCCGTGGTCGAGACGGCAGCAGCGATCGCCCCGAGCGTATGCGCGGCTGCAAAACCGAGCGGTCGATGACGAGACTTCGCATACGCGTTCGCCACGTAAGTCGCCGTCGGAGCCGTAGGTTCCCGTAGGTACGAGAGACGCTGAAGGAGCACGAGACGTTCGTCCGCGTCCAAGAAGCGCCCTCGCTCGAGGTCGCGGACCAGAGCCGCCTGCGCCTCGGGAGTACCCGCTGCGACGAGAAGCTCGAAAGCAGTTCGACGCACGTCGCGATCCTTCTTCGCCGCATCGACGAGCAGACGATCACCCTCGCTCGGGTGAAGCTCGAGCCATGCAGTGTCGTGCCAAATCCACTCGGTAATCCCGGCCTGGGGGGCGGCGGCCGCGGTCGTCAGATCGGCCATCACGGTCTCGAACGTGACGCCCGACGCGCGCCGTTCGAGTGGGGCTTCTCGATCGAACGAGAGCTCTCCGACGTCTCGCAGCGTTTTGCCCGCCCGGTATCTCGGTGCCTCCCCGAGCTCGCTCGTTTCCAACCCCACACGCTCGAGAGCGAGCTGCGTACGACCCTCGTATCCGCGTACGGCCCCCTCGGCGCCTCGGACCTCGAGGGTCTCTTCGGTTCGCGTGGAGAGGATCTCGTTCTGCCCGCCGAGATGCACTTGGTCCCTCGCCACGAGGCGCGGCACGGCGGGCAGAAACCCGCCCGGAAACGCATCGAGCGACGTGTAGTCGGTGCGAAGCACGGTCCGCGTGTCGCCGGCGACCGTGGCGGTGACGTGCGCCCGCCCAGCTGCCGTATCGACCTCGGATACACCGGCGCGCGCGCCGGCAACCTGCGCCCCGAGCTCCAAGTACAAACCACGCAGGACGCGCCTCGCGCGCAGGGTCGTGGCGTCCGAGAACGCGAGAGCGACTGCCGCGCCGTTCTCGTCGAAAGAGAGCGTCGCATCGCTCCCCAAGAGCTCGTCGCGGAGGGTGGGGTCGAGGTGCGCTTGGCCAGTCACCGTCAAGTCCGCTCGCTCGATGCGTGTAAACCGCAAACCTAGCGTCGAGACGGAAGGACCGGCCCCGAACGCCGAGACGCGCAGCGTCCCGTCGACGGCGATGGCTGCCGACAGTGGCCCCGCGTTCTCTGCGCCGAGCTGAGCCGTGTTCGAGGTGCGATAGGTGAGAGCGTAGGTGCTTGCCGTGCCCGCGCGAAAGCGTCCCTCCCCGCCACCGGCCGGCGCGGGAGCAACCTCCGTGCGCGGAGGAACCATCCACGCCCCGACCACCGCGACGCCGAGCAAGAGCGCACCTGCGAATACGAAGCGGGTGGCGAGCGCGGAGAGACGGAAGGATGGGGAACGCTTCATGTTGGGACCTCGACGGAACGACGGAAAGCGGCTCGGCGACGTACGCGACGAGCTTTCATGGTCGCGCGTACTTGGAGCAAATCTGCCCGACGGCCTGTGCATCGGACGACGACAGCGCGCAGAAAAACCTTTCGCCTCCCAGCGACTTGACCCGCGGGGCGTTACACGAGCCGCAAAGACCGGCATTGGCTCCGCACTTCAGGCATTGCACACCCGAACAGCACGCTTGGTCCGTGCATTTGCAGCTCACGTCCTTGTCGGTCACGAGGCCCGCCATAACGATGCGCATCGCTTCTTGATTCAGGTTCTTCTGGAGCCCGAAGAGCGGGACCGCGGTGTGGAATCCGTTCCACGAGAACACGGTCGTCTCGTAGGTGACGGCGAGCGGCGAGACGCCTACCTCCACATAGGCGCTCATCCGACCGTCCAGAAGATCGATGAGAACCTTGCCGTTGTTCTCGATGAGCCAGCCATTCGAGGAGGACGTGTTCCTGACTCGAACGCCGATGGGCACGGCGAGGTGGATGAGATCGAGCTCGAGCCGTACCCCGGCGGAGGCCACGCCGACGTCGAGAGACGCGTCTGCATAGGCACCGGCAGCAGCAAATGGCGTGATCTGCGACTCGAGCTCGAAGCCCGTGGGCCCCGCCAGATTGGAGCAGTTGTCACCGGGTGCCGAAAGGAACTTGTAGTCGAGCCCCGCGATGGCGCCGACTCCGAACTCGATGTGGAGCGGGATGGGGCCGACCATGGTCCAAAAGCCGATGTCGTAGGCTCCGAGGACGATGGGCGGAAACACGAACGGGCGGACGAACGGACTGTTCGGCCCCGCTGCCTTGTTCGACACGTTGAAGAGCGACCGTTTAGCCGACGGCGGAAAGGCGTCGAGGTCGAGGTGCGACGCACTGGCGGTGAGGCTCCCGTTCGGCTTCGCGGTCCCGTCGCTATTCAGCTTGAACAACTCGAGGTCTCCTCCGAAGAAGTACACCTTCGCGAGCGCGCTCTGCGACGCCCTCCCCTCGAACTTGCAGGCGTTCAGGGGACCGTTGTTCTTCGCTTCGGTCGATCGAACCTCCCACGAAGAGTCGTAGCTGAACTTCGCCCCGAGAATATCGGGGTCCCCCAGCTCGAGGTCGTCTGCTGCGGATTGGGAGATCTTCTTCTCGCCCGGGACCCAAGGAATGCCCTCGAGCTGCGTCGCGACCGCCGCCTGCTGACCCTCGATGACCTTGTTTTGGAGGGCCGCTTCACAGGCTCTGCCTTCACCGTCGTTGAGATCGAGGAAGCTCGCGACCTCGGGGGCGCTCTTGGTGAAATCCCGCCGCTGGGCGCAGGGAAAGATGAGGCTCTGCTGGTTGGGCCGGGTGAGGATGTGATTGAACTTCGCCGTAGTGGACGCCGACGCGAGCACGTGGCTCGGCGCGGCCTTGTGGGCGCGACTCATCTCGTCGTTGCAGAATGCCGCGTCCGCGCTCACGTCGTCGTCGAGCAGCGTGGGGAGGATCGCCCCGAAGTCGTCGTAGTTCCAATCGCACATGTTGGCGATCCCGCTGCCCGGGTTCGCGAGGCAGCCGCGATCCTGGAAGCGGAGCTCGTTGACCAAGAGCTTGGTCAGCTTCTGCTCCGTCGCCACGAGCGCGTCGTAGAGACCAGGGCGCTTCGAGACGAGGTCGGCGATACAGGCATTTCCGGCAGGCACGACCGTAGCGCCTTGCCCGGCGGCCTTGAGCTGATCGAAAGAAGCGGGTATCGCCTTTCGTTTCGCGCCGGCCTGCACCGCTCCCCCCACGTTCGCGGGAACCTCGAGTCCCTGGAGAGCGTCACCGGCAGCCGCGATGGCCAAGAGGCCTTCGTGGCGGGCCGCGATGGATCCGGTATTGAAGAGCGCCGAGACGTCTGCCGGGTTGATGACGGGAGCTCCGGTCACCCGGTCGCGGATTTTGGCGAGGCCCGGATGAAGCTGGTTCTTCATGCCTTGGCCGGGGGGTGGGTGGCAAATGAAACACGGATCGTCCGCGCGTGCGCACTGCCAATCCTTCTCGATGCCGATGCGCTGCGTGACCAGGTCTTGGTAGCTCGCGCTCCGCTTGTGGGTATCGCGGAGCTCGTCGTCGGTCGGGTTGCCGTAGCGAGAGTCGAGATTCTGTTTCAGCTCCTTGAACAGCCCGAGCGGAGAGGTATCGGAGCGGGCTGCGATTCGGCGCGGGCGCCGGTTGTTCCCGGTGCTCCATTGGCCTGAAATCAGTGCCTTGATCGCCGCCTTCTCGGCCGGCGTGACGAGCATTTTCGTACCCTGCACCGTCGCGCGGGGCTCGTCCAACCAAACGGGATCCGCGGCGACGAACGCGTTGGCGGGCCAGTAGGGCGTCGCGCTGCCGCCCCACTTCAACGCAGCGGAAATCTGCACGGGAATGGGCACTGCCGTCGAGAAGGACCCGGTCATCTGATTGAGCTGGGGCTTGTTGATGAACACCGGGGAGGCGGGGTCCATCGCCAAGTTGTAGATCTCACGTCCGCGTTTTCCGAGGTGCTTGGCCGCCCAAGCGAACTTGGAGTAGTCGCCCCAGCGCTTGAACGCGTAGTCCTCGCACGAGGTGACCGTCGCTCCACTCGTCACGAACAGCGGCTGAGCGAGCACCTGATTGCTCACGGTCCCGACTTGGCTCGCGCTGAGGCCCGAGCCTTGATCCACGGCGAACAGGCTCGACGCGAGGCCCGAGCTCGCGTTCACGGCTGCGGCCGCGGCTGCCGATCCGTACGTCCCGTACGTCCCGCGCGCGGCGGTCGGCGTCAGCTCGTACTTGCGCAGCGACGCCGAATCCGTACGCGCGGAGGGCACGGTCCTCGAAGAGTACCCGGGGACGACACGGTGCCCCTTCGTCACCTTCTGCGCGCTCGGGGGCAACCCTACCCCGGTCGGCGAGAACGATTTCGAGCGCTCCACGGCCTTCCCCGGCGCCAGCAGCGGGTAGGGCTCGTTCGGCTGCGATACGGGATTGAATCCCTTCTTCCCTCTCGGACTCGAGCCGTTCCACTGTTTCTGCAATTGCCACGTGCAATGAGCACGAACCGCCGGCCCCTTCGTCGGATCCTTGGCACACGCATTGGAGCGGTAGTAGTCGCCGTCCGTGCATTGGGCGAGGGTCGGCTTCGCGCAGCCCGCAGGGATGGCCGGTTCGGGACCGAGCGCAACCGGACCGACCACCACGGTGGTGGTGTTGGCGAAGATGCCGGCGGGGAGCGCGCTTCCACTCGAGACGGCCGAGCCGCCCCCGGCCGGAGCAATCTGCGCCCCTACGTCGCGATCGGGTCCGGCGATGCAAATGGCCAAGAAGAGTGCCAATGAGATTCTCGACCGCAGCCTCATCGGACACATCCCTTCGGCAAGGTCGACCTAGAGACGACACACGTCACCGTTGCGAGGGAGGACGAGGCGAAGCGGACGTCTCTTTCGAGCGGTTCGACGAGCATCCCGATCCTATAAACGTTCGAATTCGTGGGAGCCATGGGCCACCCGGCCTATGCCCGTGCGGCTGCGAGAACGACGACGCCCGATTTCCCGGGCCGCATGCACCGTTCGACATCCACACGACATCATTCGCAAATGGAACGATCACGAATCCGGACGGGCGGCGCGAGATCGTCCACGGTACGCTCTCCTTCGTGGAACTTTCACGCCCGCTCTCGTCGCTCCTCGGCCTCACCACCGAGTGCACCACCACCGCCGAGTACGAACAAGCGCGCCTCGAGTGGCTCGCCAAGCACGTGGGATTCGACACGTTCTACTTCGGCGCAGCCGCGCCCGAGGCTCGCGCCGACGTTCGCTTCGCCGGAGTCGCGAGCGACTACGTGGGACGCTGTGAGTCCAACGCGGACCGCTATTGGCCTTGCCGGCTTCGAATCAATTGCCTCGCCCAGCACGCAGGTGGCGTGGTGTGCGACCAAGACGTGCTGTCCGCACGGGAGCGCGACGCCATGCCCTTCTACAATGAAGTCACCCATGGGCTCGGCATCCGCAGCGTTGCCGTGTGCATCATGGGCATCGCGGGGCGCACGCGTCGTTCGATGTACCTCGGGCGCATGGCGCGAGGCTCGCGCTTCGAACGCGAGCTTCCGCTGCTCGAAGCAGCCAAGAGCGTCTTGGCCCTCGGCGCGGAGGTGCACGAACCGCGCGCCAACACACGCCGTGACCCCGCGGCTTCGGACCTCACCGCGCGCGAGCGGCAGGTCCTCGACCTCGTGTGCCTCGGCTTCACCAACCGGGAGGTCGCAGAGGCCTTCTCCTCCTCGCCCCGCACCGTCAAAAACCAGGTCGCATCGATCCTCGCCAAGACCGGCACCAGCAACCGGACCGAGCTTGCGGCTCGCTTCGCCGACGAGCATCCCGGCCCGCGAAGCGCGCTCGTCGAGCTCTCCCTTCGCAGGTAGCCGCGCGTTCGCGCTCCGGGCGCCCCGGAGCGACCGTCGTCACGCCGTGCGCCGACCACCCGAGAATCCGGCTGCGGTGACCTCGCTTCATGAGCTTCGGCGTCTCTCCTTGAGGTCGTCCCGCACCATGCCGAGGAATGCCTGCAGAGCCGGCGACGGATGCCGATGACGCGCGTAGTACAGGTGCATTCCGGGCAGCGTACGGCACCACGGCTCGAGCACGCTGCGAAGCTTGCCCGCAGCAACGTCCGTGGCCACCTCGTCCCACGGGATGTAGGCAATCCCGGACCCGGCGGCTGCCGCACGAATGGCCAGCTCCGTGTCGTCCACTACGACGGCATTGGTCGTCGCGACCTCGATTGCGCGCCCTCGCCGTTCGAACTGCCAGCGGACCAGATTGCCATGAGTCGGTAGACGAAACGCGATGCAGCGATGGAGGGCGAGATCGGCGGGTACCTGCGGCTCGCCGCGGGCCGCGAAGTACTCGGGAGAGCCCACCGCCGCCAGCGTGAGCTTGCCCTGGAGGGGAAGGGCGACCATCCCCGGTGCCAGGTGCTGCCCCAAGCGAATGCCCACGTCGAAGCGCCCGGCTACGATGTCGCGGAGCGCGTCGTCCACCGTCACGTCGAGCACCACGTCCGGGTACTCGCGAGCGAAGCGACCGATCCACGGCGCGACCCAACGAAGAGCCGCCACGCGCGGCACGTTCAATCGCACGACGCCGCGCACCGCACCGGCTTCGCCCGCGGCGTCTTTCTCGGCAGCCTCCATTTCCGCGAGCAAAGGCCGCATGCGCTCGGCCAGCCGAAGGCCCGCGTCGGTGGGCGTCACGCTGCGTGTGGTTCGACGAAAGAGCTGCACGCCGAGCCTCTCCTCGAGCGCTCGGATGCTCTGGCTCAGCGCGGGCGCCGACAGCCCCACCGTAGCCGCCGCTTTCCCGAAGCTTCGTTTCTCGACCACCGCCAGAAGCGACCGCAGCTGCGCCAGCTCACCACCACGCATTATTTTGCTCCTCGAAAGAATCTCATTGGTTTCCGTCGTATTGTGCCAGAGTCCGCCGGTCTCTAGCTTGCCGTTCATGACGAGCTCACTCACCCATTATCGCCTTCTCGGCCGCTCCGGCCTCCGCGTCTCTCCTCTCGCGCTCGGCACCATGACCTTGGGCACCGACTGGGGCTGGGGCAGCGACGAAGCCGACTCGCGCCGCATCTTCGACGCCTACGTCGACCGAGGCGGCAACTTCGTCGACACCGCCAGCGCCTACACGAACGGCACCTCCGAGCGGTTCGTCGGGGCGTTCGCGGAGGGCAAGCGGGACCGGTTGGTGATTGCCACCAAGTACAGCCTGGCGAAGACCCCGGGCGACCCCAATTCAGGCGGCAATCACCGCAAGAACATGGTGCGCACCTTGGAGGAAAGCCTGCGCCGGATGAAGACCGATCACGTCGACCTCCTCTACTTGCACACCTGGGACGGGACGACTCCCGGCGACGAGATCATGCGCGCGTTCGACGACCTGGTGCGCGCCGGAAAGGTGCTCTACGCGGGCATCTCGGACACCCCCGCATGGCAAGTGGCGCGCATGCAGACCATGGCCGAGCTCCGGGGATGGTCACCTTTCGTGGCATTGCAAATCGAGTACAGCCTGGTGCAGCGCACCGTGGAGCGCGACCTCGTGCCGATGGCCAAAGAGTCGGGGCTCGGCGTGGTGCCTTGGTCGCCGCTGGGCATGGGTGTCCTCACGGGTAAGTACTCGCGCGCCGACCTCACGCCCACGACGCTCGCCGACGGTAGCCGGCGCGACATGGTGGTGGGATTGGGCGCGGTCACCGAGCGAACGCTCGCCATTGCCGACACCGTCAAGTCGGTGGCGAAGAAGCTCGAGCGCACGCCGGCCCAGGTGGCGGTAGCGTGGACGCTCGCCTCGAACGCAGTCGCAGCGCCCATCGTCGGGGCCCGCACCCTCGCCCAACTGGAGGACAATCTGGGCGCGGTCGAGGTGGAGATTCCCGCGGAGCTACTTCTCGAGCTCGAAGCCGCGAGCGCCATCGAGCTGGGTTTCCCACACGATTTTTTGGCCAGCCAGACCGTGCAGCAGCTCATGAACGGAGGCACCCACATCGAAGCTCGCCGCACCTGAACAAGGTCTATCCGAGCGCCCCTCGAGTCGACGGGCCGCTTGAACCCGCGTGGTGGCGCTCGGCATCGCCTCGGGAAGCTTCCACGCCGAGTGCGCCCTCCCCTCGAGGTGGGATACGCTCGAGGAAGATGCTCGGCGCGACCAGATTGAGACAGTTTCTTCTGGCCCTTCCGATGCTCACCAGCACGGCGTGCTCACGTCGAACCGAGCACACCCCGGACGCTTCCGAGACCAGCTCCGCTGGCACCGCACCCAAGCAGGGGCTCTGCGCGGGCGATCTCGAATGTGCGCGCGCACGAGCGACCCACGAGCTTCGAGCCGCCACCAGGACACCCGAGCATACGAACGTCGAAGCATTGCGACTCACCTATGCGCTCGCGGGCGCATACGGGAGAAAGGATTGCGCCGCGGCGGATCTGTTCGTGCGCTCGCTCGACGACCAGCCACTCGACGACGCGGCGCTTCCGTCGCTGAGGGCGCAGCGCGCGCTCATGCTCGAGGGGCACCGAGGTGCCTGCGGCACGGTCGCCGTCGCGCCACCCACGCCGGTTGCGAGCACCGACCGGCTCTCGCTCGACCTCAACGGCTGCTACGGCACGTGCCCCCGCTACACGATCATCGTGCACGGCAATGGTCGCGTCGAGTACGAGGGCAAGGCGTACGTGCGCAGCGAAGGCAAGCGGGAGACGACCCTGCCCCGAGAGGACGTGCAGCGGCTCTTCGCGGCGGCGCAGCGATTGCATCTCGCGACGATGGACCTCTCGAAGACCACC
Organism: Polyangiaceae bacterium; assembly: GCA_965225775.1. Classification (GTDB taxonomy): domain Bacteria; phylum Myxococcota_A; class Polyangia; order Polyangiales; family Polyangiaceae; genus JAAFHV01. The sequence goes on from OZ245328.1 coordinate 6,241,357, forward strand.
GGAGAAGACTCCCCGAAGGCCGAGATCGTCCTCGTGCAGGGAGGCCTCGCACTCCGCAAGCAAGACGAGGCCACCTGCTTTTCGACGCAAGGCCTGGAGACCGGACATTGTTGGCTGACCACGCAGCTCGCGGCGGTGGCCAAGGCATGGGTGCAATGACCGAGGAGAGCCGCCCGCGCGAGTCGCGCAGGCGAACGTGCCTGTGAATCCACGCACGGCCCCCGTGCAAAGCTTCGAGTTTTCGCCCGAGCACATCGGGGTCATCTTGAGGCGCATGGCATCCTCGAACGACCCCCGCCCCTTTCGGCCACGCCTCTTCCACACGATTGTCGTCGTGGGGGTCAACCTCGGAGCGAGCGTCGGCTGCGGAGGACAACTTGCTCCCGAAGGCGTCGCGACCGAGGCCGACGCGAGCCCGGACGCCATCGCCGCGGCGTTCTGCGACGTGGCTTGGCCCACCACCAAAGGAAACAACACCGTCCTCTCCACTCCGCTGCCGGCGTGCATCGACCCGACCGCGTGTACCGCTTCGCCCATCGACACCGTAGGACCTTGCCTCGAGATCGAAGCCGACGCGTGCGGAGTGGGCGGGTTCCGCTATCCTAATTGCCGCGCCGGGGCGTGGGTATGCCCGCCGCGCACGCTTTCGTCCAAAGCCACGCCAGTGGGCAAGTGCTCGTGCCCCGGACGGTTTCGAGGGAACGCTCGCTGCGTCGACGACGGCAAGGGTGGCGCCACCTGGGAGCGTATCGAATGAGCGCGCGCGCGCATGGCAAGGACGGACGCTACCAGGGTGCGCTCACGTCGCGACCGATGCCGACCCAGGACCCTGGCCTGGACGCACTTCCGCTTGCGACTCGGAAGACCCTGGCGGCGGTTTGGCAAGTCCGCGCGGCCATGGAGCGACGGGTAGCCGATTCTTTCCAGGTCATCGAAGAAGCCCTGCGTTCCCGGAACGCGAGCGACGAGCTGATCGCCTTGGCGCATCGGGCCATCGACGACGAGCATCGACACGCCGAGCTCTCGCGACAGGTGGCGAGCCGCTATGCCGCGTGCGCGCTGCCGGCTCCGGAGAGACTGCCCCTCACGGTACCGCGCCTCGACGGCGCGAGCCCTGCCGTGAGGCATACGCTTCACGTCGTCGGTCAATGCATTCTCAACGAGACCACCGCCGCGGCCTACCTGGAGCTGTGCTTGCATCATGCAACCGGTGCGACGGCGCAATGGGGTCTGCGCGAGCTGCTCGCGGACGAGGTGGACCACGGGCGCATCGGCTGGGCACACCTGGCCTCGCTTCCGCTCGCCGAGCGTCGCGCGCTCTCCCCTTGGCTGCTGCCGCTCTCGTTTCTGAACCTTCGAGCGTGGCGTCGAGAGACCGTCGACGAGAGCTTCGGGGATCCGATGTTCGCCGAGCACGGTGCCCCCAGCGCCGCCGACGTGGAGACCGCACTTTCCACGGCGCTCGACGAGCTCATCCTTCGTGGCTTCGCGCAGCTCGGCCTGGAGACGAGCGAGCTTCGGGCGTGGCTCGAGGTCGGAGCTCCCACAGCCGAGCCTCCCACCGCGCTCTCTCGCACGCTGATCGTGACCGTCGATTCCTGATACGGGGGACGCGGCCGTCTTGAACCGGAACCCGAACCCAGGAGGAGAAAAAGTCTTCCGATGCGATCGATCCTCCCGTGAGGCGACATGAACGGGTCATGGGACGATCTTCGCTTCTTCTTACGTTCGCTTTCCTCCCACTAGCCCTTCCCCTCTGCCTCGCGCTCGCCGCGACCCCCGCACGCGCAGCCGAGCGCCTGGCCGACGACGAGACCTCGTACTCTGCCCCCGAAGGATGCGAGTCCGCGGCGTCGTTCCGCGAGCGCCTCCTCGTGTCCACCCCGATCCCGCCGCCCTATGTCATTCGTGTCACGGCGACCGACAACGGGTTCGAGGGCCGCGCGCGATGGGTCGAGCGTGGCGCGGGCACGCCCTCGGAGCGAGTGCTCGTTTCGCCAATCTGCGACGACGTGACGCACGGATTGGCTCTCGCCATCGGCCTCGGAAGCGCTCCCGAGAGCGCCACCACGGAGACACGCCCTTCCTCGCTCGGCCCCGCGTTCGCTCCACGAGCGCACGACGCAGGCCCCGAGGTATCGCCGAACAAACCTCGCTCGGACCTCATGATCACGGCCGGCCTCTCCATCTTCGGCGACAGGACGGGGGCCGGAGGGGTGAGCCTCGAAGAGAAGATCGTCTATCGTCGCGGCCTGCTCGGCCTCGGTGGGATCGCCGAACAATCGGGCAAGCTCTTCGACTATCAGGCCTATTCGTTCGCGCCCATGGCCGGCGTATTCGCCCCCGGACCGAAGTGGCTACGCGCGGGGTTGCTCGGCACCGTGGGTGCGCGCATCTACCAAAACGCCGAGGGCATCGGCTGGTTCGGCTCGTGCCCGTGCGCAGGCGGCACCCTCGCGTTCACCGGCGCTCGCGCGATCGTGGGCGTCGATTTCTGGTACCTCCACCTAGGAGCTCACGCGTTCGCCGACACCGACCTCGGGACAATCGCACGCACCGTGCAGAACGAGAGCGGCGGCACGGAGACCCTCTCCGTCGGCACCTACCGGTACGGCGGAGGCCTCGCCCTCGGCCCTCGGTTCGACCTCTGAGAATGGCACACTCGGTGCTTACGCGCGGCCCATGACACGGACCGATGCTCTCCCCTGGGCCCTCGCGCGCGCGAACGACGACGCGCCGCCACGCCCGGTCGCCACGAACGACAAGGCAGCACGGTTCCGCGCGATGGTCGATGCGCACGTCGACCGTGTGCACCGCACGCTGCGGAGCTTGGGTGTTCCCCAGCGCGCCCTCGACGACGCGGTCCAGCACGTGTTCCTCGTCGCCTTCCAAAAGGTCGACACCATCGAGGGCGGACGCGAGCGCGCGTTCCTCGTCGGCGTCGCGACCGGTGTCGCAGCCAACGTGCGCCGGAGGCTCGCCCGTAGCCCGGAGAGCCTAGAGGGCGACACGTTCGAGCTCCACCCCTCGCGCGGGCCGAGCCCGGAAGACCATGCACTCTACAGCGAACGACGCGTGCAACTCGAGCGCGTCCTCGGCCGCATGCCCCTCGAGTTGCGCGAGGTGTTCGTCCTGTTCGAGCTCGAAGAGCTGACCGCGGTGGAGATTGCGTCCTCACTCGAGATCCCGAGCGGGACGGTGGCGTCGCGACTTCGGCGAGCGCGGGCCTTGTTCCGCACCCTCCTCGAGGCCGACGCCGAACGCTCGGAAGGGAGCACACGATGAACGAGCGACGATTGCTGGACGACGACGCCTCGGCGCTCGAGCGCGAAGTGCTCTCCACCTGGAACGACGAGAAGGCCCCCGAGGCCACCCGCACGCGCGCGCTTCGTCTCGCGGCCGAGGCCGCAGGCCTCGCGGTCGTCGCGGCCGGCGCGACGAAGGGACTCGCGGGCCTCGGCGCGAAGGGAGTCGGATGGGGAACGTCGTGGCTCGTGAAGGGGCTGGCGATGGCGTTGTTCGTCGGCACGTCGGCGGCCATCGTGGCCGCGGCCCTCACCTCCGCAGCGCCCGTTGCCGACGTGAACGAACCGCCCGCGCCCCTCACGCGAGCGACTCCCGTGGCTTCCGCGTCCCCGGTCGCGCGTGCACCGGTCGTCGTCACGGAAGCCGCCCCGCCCCACACGAGCGCGCGTCTCGAGACGCCGGTGCCGAGGGTCCGCCTAGCTCGACGCACGCCAATCGCGGCGCCTGTCCCTGCACCGACAATCAACGCGCAAGGGCCGGCGCCCGCATCCACCGGATCGAGCGCGCCGCGATTCACCGAAGAGGTGCGCATGCTGGGGGACGCCAAGTCGGCTCTTGCCGCCAAGGATCCCGAACGCGCCCTGCTCGCCCTCGATACCTTCGCGACGCTCTATCCCTCGAGCGTCCTCGCGCCCGAAGCCGAGGTGCTGCGCATCGACGCCCACGTCGCGCGTGGCGATCGCGCTCGCGCGAGGGCTCTCGCCGCTGCATTCCTCGCCGAGCGACCTTCGAGCCCCTATCGGAGGCACGTGCAGTCCGTACGGCTCGGAAGCGAGTAAGCGAACCGAGGACGAGCCATCGGCGCCTCCGACCTTCAGTCAAGGATGAGTGCGCTTCGTTCCGCGCATTCGCGCCGCAACGTAGAAGCGTGGCGACCCGAAGGAGCCAAGCTTCGAGGGCCAGGTCGTCGCGGAACGCGTGTCGGGCCGCATGGTCGAGCGCGGACACCGAAGCCATCGGTGGCCCGCGCGGGCTCCAGAGCCTCCGGGGCCTATGTCGAGCAGGCCGCGGCAGCAGCAGGCCCTACTTCGCCAATCGTTTGCGCAGGTCGTCCAGGAGCCAGCGCCCGCCGAGGCCGAGGGGTCGGTCGCGCACGTGCGCGGCGTAGATCGGCATCGGTTGGGAGGGCGCGGCGTATTCGTCACGCACGTCGAGCTCGACCAGACGTCGAGCGGTGAGGTGCCGCGCGATCAGATACGAAGGCATCTTGCACCACCCGAAGCCCGCGAGCAGAAAGTCGAGGCGGCGCCCGAGGTCGACGAAACGCCAGACGCGCGAGCTCACCACCCCGTAGCTCGGGCCCTCGGCGCCGGGGCCGCTGCTGGAGAGGACCAGTTGCACGTGGCCTTCGAGATCCGCGCGGCTCAGGGGGCGCCGCAGCGCGGCCAGTGGGTGATTTGCGGCAACCACCGGCACGAGTCTCAAATCGAGAATGGAATGCACCACCAGATCACTGGGGGGCGAAGGCAAGAGCGGGCAAATGGCCAAAGACGCGGTGCCGTCCCGCAAGCGCCGCTCGGCCCCATCGACGCCTTCCGTGGAGAAGGAGACCGGCAGGTCGGGGAAGGTCCCTTGCAGCGCACGAAGGCTATCGATGAGGGGAGCGGTAGGCACGAGCGGATCGATCGCGAGCGAGAGCGAGGGCTCGAGTCCGGTTCGCGTGCCCGCGGCGATGGCCGAGAAGCGATCCGCGCTCGACAGGACCGTACGAGCCTGTTCGACCAGTACTTCCCCGACGGCCGTCAGAACCGGCTTGTGTTTGCTGCGATCGAAGAGCTCGACGCCGTGAATCTCCTCGAGAGACTTCACGGTCTGACTTATGGCCGATTGCACCCGACCGAGCGATCGCCCCGCCGCGGTGAAGCTCCCCGTGTCGCACACCGCTACCAAGACCCGCAGTTGATCGAGCGTCATGTTCGAGACCATGTCCATCTCCACAGGTGATGGACTCTATCTCAACTTCATCTCTGACAAAGATATTCGAGGGTGCCTATACCAACCGAGAGACGGTGGGCCTGCCCCACCGCCAATCGAGAGGAGCCATTCGATGCGTACGCTGTTGGTCGTAGAAGCCAGTCCCCGAGGTGAGCAATCCATGTCGCGCGGTCTCACCGAGCGGTTCGTCGAGGCGTGGCGAAAGAACAATACGGGAGGCAAGGTGGTCTCACGGGACCTGATCGAGACGGCGCTCCCGTTCGTGACCATGCCGTGGCTGAAGGCCTATTTCACGCCCGCGGACCACCACACGCCCGAGATGAAAGAGCAGCTTCGCCTCTCGGACGAGCTGGTCGCCGAGCTTCTCTCGGCGGACGACCTGGCCATCGGAACCCCGGTCTACAATTACAACGTTCCTGCGGTACTCAAGGCCTACATCGATCATATCGTGCGCAAGGGAAAGACCCTCGGATTCGCCGGAGAAGGTCTGGTCCACGGGAAGACGTGCACGCTCCTCATGGCTTCCGGGGGCGTCTATTCCGAGGGCTCCCCCATTCGAGACCGCGACATCGCCACCCAATACCTGCGATTGATCCTCAAGGTGATGGGCATCGAGGACGTCACGGTCGTGGCGGGGGGAAATGCGAAGGCCGTCGATATGGGCGAGCTCACCCGAGAGGCGTTCCTCTCGAAGCTCGATTCGGAGGTCCAGGCCGCCGCCGCTCGTTGAGCGGTTCGGGGCATTGCCGGCCAGTGGCGTAGAAAGGGTCCGTCGCGCCCTTCCCGCTCAGCGTGCGTAGTCTTCGGCGAAGCGACGCTCCCACTCGGTGGAGCGGCCGACGAGCCGCCCGATCGAGGCCTCGTCGGCGCCTCGGGCGATCGCGTCGAGCAGCTCGGCGCGGAGCACGGACTCCTCCTCGCAGCCGGTCTCCCCTTCCGGGTCGACGACCGAGACGACCTCGTCGAGGTTGTTGATCACGAGGCGCACGGCGTGGCCCTTGCCGCCCGCGATGTCGAGTGCCTCGGCACAGGCGAAGAGCAACGATTGAAGGTCGGTCGAGTCGAGCTCGTCGGCGAGACGTTGACACGTCGAGGCGAGCTCCTCGAATCGGGCAGCTTGCCCTTCCGACGAGCCGAGCGCCGCGAGCACGGGCCGAATGCCCTCGTCTCGAACGTTCGCAGGGAGCCCAGCCACCCTATCGAACGCCATGGCCACGTGCTCGATGCTCGCTGCGAGGAATCGCCGACGCGCCGCCTCCGGGAGTTGGGCAAACGTCGCGTCGATTGGGGAAGTGGCGGTCATTGGCCTTGCTTACCACGAAGACGCGTCGCCTCCCCGCGAAACGAGCGAGGTCGCCATGGGAGCTCCATCTCCCGACGGGTGCAATTCCATCGCGACCTGCTCGTCCAGCCGTCATCAACGGGCCCACACCTCGACCTGCGCGCGGCCGCCGCCCGGCAGATTGCCGTACTTGAGCTCGACCTTCTTGATGCCACGCTTGTCGCCCGGCAGATCGATGTCGCGCGAGGCGGTGCCATTGCCGAACTGGAGGCGTGTGGGCGGAGAGAAGCTCGACCCGTCACCGAAGGTGATCACGATGTCGTACATCTCCAGAGAGCTGCCCTCCACCTTCAGTTGGAGCGTCTTGAAGCGTCCGTCCTCTCGACCTACTGGGATGGTGTCGCGGTCCATTTTCCCGTCGACCATCCGCTGACCGAGCTTTTCCCAGCGTGTGGTTTGCTCCACCTTACGGTCGCGGGCATCGTCGCGGGCGCCTTTGCGATCGTGACCGCGGGCGTCGTCACGCGGGCCTTCGGGACCACGTACGTCGGCGGGGGGCGCGCCATGCGTTTCCGCGCTCGCCACTGCGGGGCGCTGGCCGCCACCGCAGGCTCCGAGAAGGGTAGCCAGCGGCAGCAGAGCCAAGAGTGCGATGCGGCGCGCGTTCACTTCTTTCCCTCGTCCTTCTTCTCGTCCTTGCTTTCGTGCTGATTGTCGAAGGCAATGCCCTTCTGCGTTTCCTCGATGGCCTCGCGAGTGGCCTGCAAGGCCTTGGCGCGGTGCCCCCCCTTGTCCGGCGTCGCGGCTTCCAGGCTCGCTTTCGCGGACTGAAGAGCGGCAAGCGCCGAGCGCATCCGGGGCTGCTCGTCGGCCGATGCAGACGACACGGAGCCGTACGCGAGCACACCGGCAAGGACGGCCGAGAGCGCGAACGTGGAGGTCTTGTAGAAGTTCATGGGGTGTTCCTTTTCTTCGCTGAGCCTGGAGTAAGCGGCGACCTGCGAGTCGTCCGTGCGGGTCCCTACAGCACGGCGCGTGCCGTCCTCGCGCGCCGCCCCGCCGCCACAGCCCTCAAGAGTTTCGAGTAGTTAGCGACCTACGGACAGGCTCGCAGCGTGACATGTCACGGGACCTGTCACGGTGATCCGCGCCGTCGTCCGGGGTGTCCTGGCCTCTCGGCGCCGCCTGGACCTGACCCCGGCTCCTCCACCGCTGGATGCCCGCGGCCACCACCCAGCAGCCGTCGCACGAGGCCGCCACGAAAGCTCAATCCCACGACGAGCAGCGTCGCCAAGAGCACGAAGGCGAGCGCCACGAGCAGGCTCCCTCGCCGCGAGGCAGGCGCCGCGGCAGCAGGCGCGAGGGACGGCGTCGGACGGAGCGAGGGGGTCGGCGGAGGCGCCACGGGCAACGGCGTCGGAGCCTGAGGCATCGAGGGCGCGAGGGGCGCGGCAGAGATGCGCGTGGGCGCCACGGGGCCGGAGGCAGGTGCAGGTGCCAATGGCAACGTTCCCAACGAAGGCGGCGGGGGAGCGTTCGGCAGCGCTTCGCGAATCGTGTCGGCTGCCATCGTGTCGGCCACGGGAACGATGGAGAAGGGCTGCGCGTGGGCAGGGTCCATCGCCGAGGCTTCCATCGCCGCGAGCGAAGCGACCTCGGAGAGCTGCTCCACGTCGGCCACACGCTCGCCGAGGTGCGCGAGCTCCGATGCCCCGAGTCGATTCACGAAGCCCGCCAGCTCTTTGGAGGTGGCCACGCCCTTCACGCCCTCGAGCGCGTCGGCCATTGCGGCGGCGCTCTCGTAGCGGTCGTTCGGATTGGCGGCGAGGGCGCGCATCAGCACCGCCTCGACCGGGGCCGGCACGTCGGCGTATGGCCTCACCGATGGCACCACACGCGTCTGGGCGGCGGCGAGCGCGGCGGCGAAGTCCGGGCTCGTCTCGAAGAGTCGGCGGCCCGCCAAAAGCTCCCAGAGCACGATGCCGGCGGCGTACAGATCGGCGCGGCGATCGACGTCCTCGCCGCGCAGCTGCTCCGGCGCCATGTAGGCCACCTTGCCCTTGATCTCGCCTGCACGCGTGACCGAGAGCTTGCCCTCGGCTTTCGCGATGCCGAAGTCGACCACCCGAACGAGGCCATCGGCGCCGCAGATCACGTTCTGTGGCGAGACGTCACGGTGCACGATGCCGAGCGCGCGACCTCGTTCGCTCACGGCCGTGTGCGCGGCCTCGAGGCCTGCCAGAACGTCGAGTACGATGCGCGTCGCGATGCCCAGCGGGATGCGCTCGTTCCGTGCTTGCGTGAGCCCGACCAAGCGCGAGAGGGCCACTCCCGGCACGTACTCCATCACCAGCAAGAGCTCGCTGCCCACAGCCACCACGTCGAGCGTGGGCACCACGTTGGGATGCCGGATACGGCTCACCATGCGCGCTTCGTCGATGAGCATGGTGGCGAAGCGAGGATCTTTGGCGCGTGCGCGGTGCAACCGCTTGATGGCGACCAGGCGCGAGAAGCCTCCGGCTCCCAGGGCGCGCCCGAGGTGAACGGTGGCCATTCCGCCGCCACCAATGGGATCACAAAGCAGATAGCGGCCGAAGCGCGCCGGTGCCCGGGTGGAAGGAACGGCCTCCGTCACGCAGTCGCTCGTATCACTTGCGGAAGGCCTCGGCGACGAGCCCGTGGTGCTTCAACCATCGGTGGATCTGCACGCGGTCTTTGCCGAGCTCCCGCGCCACCGCGGCCACGTTGCCTCCGTGCCGCTCCAGCAGCGCGCGGAGAGCGGGCTCGGACGGTGCCGAAGAACGTCCGTCGCCCGCGGCCTTGCCGGCCTCCGGCTCGGTGCGCGGCCCTGCATTGACCGGCAAATGACGCTCGTCGAGCACGTCGTCGGCGAGGGCCACCGCGCGTTTGATGGCCGCTTCCAGCTCGCGCACGTTGAACGGCCACGCGTGGCCCAACATCCCCAGCATGAAGGACGGTTTCACACGCAGCTGCGAGGCCCCCGCCTTCTCGAGGAAATACCGCACCAGATCCGGGAGATCTTCCTTTCGGTCCCGCAGCGGGGGCAAGACGATGGTGTGCCCGGCGATGCGAGCGAAGAGGTCGCCTCGGAACCGCTCTTCTCGGACGAAACGAGGGAGCGGCCGATGGGTGGCGCTCACGATGCGGACGTCCACGGGTTCGCTCACATGGCTTCCCAATGGCGTCACCTGCCGCGTCTCCAGCATGCGCAGCACCTTGGCCTGCGCATCGAGGGGCATGTCGCCGATCTCGTCGAGAAAGAGGGTGCCGCCGTCGGCACTCTTCACGATGCCCATACGATCGCGGTCGGCGCCGGTGAACGCGCCGCGCTTGTAACCGAAGAGCTCGCTCTCAAGGAGGTTGGCGGGAATGGCCGCGCAGTTCACCGTGGCCAGACGACCCAGGCGTCCACTCGCGCGATGCAGCGCGGTGGCCACCACTTCTTTGCCGCTGCCGGTCTCGCCGAGGACGAGCACCGACAGATCGGCCCGGGCGATGCGCAGGATCTCGCGCCGCACGGCCTCCATCGACGGACCGCCTCGAAGCCCTTCGAGAGCCGGCGATGCCGAGGCGTACGCGGCAGGAGACTGGTAGGCCTCGATGCCGCTCGCGACCAACTTGAAGAGCACTTCTCCGATGCGGATCTCGTCGCCGTGGTCGGCGAAGGTTCGGTCGACGCGCGCACCACGAACGAACGTACCGTTGCGGCTCTCCAGGTCTTCCACCACGATCTCGGCGCCGCGGCGGAACACGCGCGCATGGACGCGCGACACGGAAGAGAACGGGAGCGCGAGCCCACCGGGTGGAGGTTCGCGCCCCAGCACGAGGGCGTCTTCGGTGACGACCGTCGCCGCGGGAACACGCGCACCTTCGGGCGCGTAGAGCAAGAGGAGACCGGCTCCGGTTGCCACCGAGGGAGCGCCGCCCACCTCGAGCGTTTCCGTCACGACCGACATGCGCCCACTATAGTCGGGTGTCGTGCGCTTCGCACGAAACGGCGCGCTGGCGACACTTGGCAGCGTCCAAGGCGATCACGACCGACGTCCGAAAAACCTGGCCCCTCGCTCGACATCCAAAACCAGCTACCCTCCTACGACCCATGAAGACTCGTGCTCTGCCCGCGTTCGCCCTTCTCGTCGCGCTCGTTCCGCTCTCGATTGGAGCTTGCAGCAGCACGGCCACCACGCCGACTGCGGACGCCGAATCTGCCGAGCCCGACGCGGCGGTCGTCGAGGGATCGTTGCCGGATGCAGGGCCTTGCGACGGACGCGAGCAGGTGCCCGCCGATCCGGCCGCCAAAGGCCCATGGGCGGTGGGCGTCCGAACGGTCACGGTGGGCGGCCTCACCCACGAGATTTGGTATCCCGCCCAGAAGGGCTCCGAGGCCGGGCGCGAGAAGAAAGTGTACGACGTACGCTACGCCCTCTACGACGAGGAGCGCGCCAAAATCAGCGACGCCAAGGCGCCTCGTCAGCCGTGCGATTGCTTCGACGGCCTCCCCATCGACGCCGTCGGTGGGCCCTATCCCGTCGTGGTCTTCTTCCATGGCACGGCCGGATTCCGCACTCAGAGCCTCTCGCAGATGAGTCATTGGGCAAGCCGCGGGTTCGTCGTGATTGCGACCGACCACCCGAAGCTCTGGCTGGCGGACGCGCTACGACTCGACGTGGCCTTCGGCGGCGACTTCGGGGGCAACTCGGCGCGCCTCTTGGACGCAATCGTCCGCAACGACGCCGAAGTGGCGTTTCTCGAGAAGAGAGCGGATCTCTCCCGCATCGGTGCGGTGGGCCATAGCGCCGGCGGCGGGGCCGTTGCGCGATTCGAACGCCCGGGCATTCGCGTTCGCATTCCCATGGCCTCGGCGGGGACCACGGCCAGCCCCGACCTCGTGTCGACGCTGGTGCTCGGCGCCGACCAGGACGGCGTGGTGCAACCCTCTCGGCAACGAGACGGCTACGCGTCTTCACCCAAGCGCAAACGGCTCGCCCTCTTGGCGAAGGCAGGTCACCTCGCCTTCAGCGATCTGTGCGAGACCGGCAAAGAGAATGGCGGCCTCTTGGCCATCGCCAATGACGCAGGCATTTTCGTGCCCGATTTGCTCCTCACCCTCGGAACCGACGGCTGCAAGCCCGAACAGCTCGCCCCGGAAAAGGCCCACGAAATCGTCAACGCCTTCACGACCGCGGAGCTCGAAGAGGCCCTCACCTGCGGAAAACCCGCATTCGAAGAGCTCACGAAACGGTTTGCCGCGTCGCTCACGGAGACCAAAGAAGAGCGCTGAAGGCTCGTGCCCGATGGGACACCTCGCTCGAGCTCGGCTCTTGCGTTCCTTCGTGCCTCGAATCGGCTAGGTTGAGCACCGATGCGCGTCCTCGTACACGATCGGGTGGGACCGCGAAGTCTTCCCTCGCGGATCGCCGTCGCCGGGACCCTCTGCATCGTCGGACCCGCCGTTGCCGCGTGGTGTCTTCCCATCGGCTCGATGGGATGGCCATTCCTCATCGTCCACCTCGGCTTCGTTCTCCTGCCCCTGGCCGTTGCCGCTCCATTCCGATTCGCTCCGCGTGTCGTGAACGTGTCCGTACGTCCGGGGGAAGTGCAGGTCCGACGTGGGCTCGGAAGCCTCCGGATACGGCCTAGCGACGTGAGCGGCGCGACGACGTGCCACCACGAAGGGAACCTGGCGCTCACGCTGGTGCTCGGAGAGGGCCATCACGCCGGCGTACCCCCCGTGTCCCTACTTTTCGAGGCCCCTGCGGACGCCGAGCGCGTTCGTGCGGCGTTGGGCATTGCCCGCGATGGCCTCGGGGAGACCCATTTTCCCACCGAGATGCCCGCGACCGTGCGCATCGGGAGAGTCTTCGGTGCGATAGCCTTGCTGCTGGCCGTAGCAACCTTGGCGCCCTACGTCGTCGAGCGTTCCCTCCTCGGGCTGATCATGGCCGCGGTCGGCTTGGGAATCCCGTGTTTCCTGCTCGCGCTCATCCAGTACCTGCACCCGAACGCAACTCGGATGCGCCGCATCGCCCTACGAGCCGAGGCGGCCTACTTACCGACGCCAGAAGGTTTCGTTCAATTGCCTTACGGCGCGATCAAGCGGGTTCATCATCGAGGCAGAACCCTCATCGTCGAGCCCGAGGAGGGTCCGCCCATCCATACGAAGACGCTCCTGCCCCCCGAGGAATGCGCGGTTCTGGTCAGCCATGTCGAAGCAGGTCGACGTCGTGCCATGGGCGACTTGGCGCGGCGGGCAGAGGTCGACGAGCGGCTCTCCCTCCTCATGCCCGGAGCGGAGTCGGTCGAGGCTTGGATTGCACGCCTCGACGGAATGGCAGCCATTCTGGCCATCCCGGGTTACCGCGGCTCCTCCCTCGATCGCGAAGACCTTCGAACCGCCCTCGACGACATCGACTCCCCCGTGCCGCTACGCTTCGCCGCAGGTCGCCTTCTCGTGAAGTCCGATCCGGAGATTCGCGCGCGTGTCGCCGAGGCAGCCGACACCTCTCCGAGCGAAGCCCACGCGAAGCTCTTCAGAGCTTGCGACGGTGCCGCCGCCGAAGTCGCCCAGGCGTACGCCGAGATCGAGGAGGTCGACACGCTGGCGCGCGGTCGCTCGGCGGCCGTGGCAATGGGTGATTGAGCCTTCCTACTCGCGAGGCTTGCGCCCCGGCTCGACGCTCCCAGCCGAGCTTGGCGCGTGTCTCGAGAGTCAGTCGGACCGGCGCGCGTGTCGTTGCCGCCGAGCCTCGACGTCGGTCCGCATTCAGAACCTCCCCAGGCCCGCCGTGAACGTGAGCTGCGTCTCCGTGTCGGGCGAGACCATCTGGATCATCCGCAGCCCGACCTCGACCAGCATGAAGTCGACCGAGACGCGCAGCTGCCCCCCGCCGCCCGACTCGAACTTCCCGCTGCCGAATCGATAGACGGGACCCACCGAGGCAATCCCACCCCAGTACCAGTTGAGCCCAGGCCCCATCTCGAACGAGACGTACGACGGGTAGGCACCGAATCCCAGCATCGCCGAGGCCCCCGCAGTCAGCCAAACTTCCTTGTGGAGCCGCGGAAAGAGCACCGGAAAAAGCGCGAGGTCGAGGTTCTGCCGGAATCCACCGTACGGACCCGTCGCTCCCCCCACGCCGTAGGCCACGTGTCCCGCGCCAGCACGGATCTCGAGGTCGGAGGCACGAGAGCGACCTCCGACGAGCATGACCGCCAGAAGAGCTCCGACCGCGGCGCACGTTTTCGTCATCGCCCCATGATGACGACCCGCGAAACGGAAAACAACCGGGCCCGGCCCTGGGGTCAACGTCGGTCGGTCTCTCTCGCCGCGCGAAAGATTTCGAGCACTTGGCGTCAACGTCGGTCACTTGGCGTCAACGTCGGTCAGTCTCTCGGTGGTCGGTCGGTCTCTGGCTCAACGCAGCGGTCGTCGAAGCATCGTTGCCGGCAGCAGCCCCTCGCGACGAAGAGAGCCGCCAAGGCTTCCCGTCAGCCGTGCGCATGGTCTCGACGCGACCCATTAGACCGGCGTCGACGTCCGTCGGCTCTTGCGGGCAGGTAGCACGGTAACCAGATGGCAACCGACGTCATCAGGACGACAACTCAACGGCTCATTGCTGGAAACTCGCGCTTCCGCTCTTGCTCGACGACCATTGGATCTTCAGAATCACCGCATGGCTCGCCTGATTGCGCCCTCGTTTCTCTTGCTCGTCGCATGCTCCACCCCGGTCGAGACGACACCTACCGAGCCAGTCGTTCACGCAAAGTCCCAGTCGAGGCTGTACGTCGTCCGGGCCGCCGTGGCGAACGACGAGGTCGCAGCCGTTTGGGCAAAGGAGGAGGGGCCGCTCACGTTGTCGCGCTTTTCATTGACGCCCGGGGCGCCCCCTCAAGGTCAGCGTCGCGGCAGAGACGAGGTGCTCGCACCGAACGCGAATTTGGCGACACTCGCGACCGATGGCGCTCGCTACGCGGCTTGCTGGGCAACGAGACCATCCAACTTCGACGAAAACACCATGATCGCCTGCGCGACGGTACCCGTGGGGGGAGGAGCGATTACCACGCTTCCCCCATTTGCAGGCGTTGCCCCGGCCCTCACCCGCGGCCCGCGCGGTCTCGTGCTCGCGTTCGGTACGGTCGATTCCCGGCCCTCGAGCAGCACGGGGTTCCGCGTCCATCTCCGGGAGCTCGAGGGCTCCGGCGCGTCGTGGACCTCGGAGCCCATCGAGGGTGTGGACGCGCGCGGTGCTGCGATTCAGATGGTGTCCACGCCGAGCGGGTTCTTCATCGCCTCGCTCTATGGGAGCAACGGCTTTCGTGTGGTGCACACCCTGACCGCCGGAACAGGGCCGTTCCCCATCGGCGACTCGTTCGGAACGCAACCGGGCACGGAGAACATGGTCGCCATCGGCGACACGGTCGCCATCGGTCGCGCCATTCCCTACGCGCACGAATACACGGTCGTCGACGCCTCGAACCGTGTCACGACGTCGCTCTACGTCGGAGGTGGGGTGAAACTCGGGCAGAGCGCGTTTCTTTGGGAGGAGGCAGGCTCGTTTCGCGCCGCTTGGCAAAAGTCCTTCGAGGGCGACGCGCTCCGCGTGCGTACTCTGCCACTCGACGCGGGCCGAGTGCAGGATGTCGGCGAGGACATCGAAGAGCGTCGTACCGAGCAATACGGCAGCCGCATGACGATCGTAGCCTCTCCCGCCGGCGCGTTGCTCGTGAGGGACGGCGCGGCCGGATTGGAAGTCGTGGCCCTTCCCTCCGCTCCCTGATCGGAAGCGGTCCGCGCCTTCGCGGCGGCGACGACGTTCGTCGAGATCTTCCACGACGGCCCGCGCCTCGAACCGGCGACCCCAGCCGGGTTCACCCCGTGTCTCGACAATCCGCCCCGAACGACTTTGCGAAAGTCACCTTTTCCTAGCAGACCCGTTACGGACCACTTCACTACTCTGTCGCAAATTAAGAGAACGCGCTTCTGGCGACGTGACCTCTCGGGCACGCCGTACAGTTGCGAAGGAGGAAGACCGTGAGCGGGAACATCAGGATCGGGCGAAGTGCCCTCGGGGCGTTCTTGCTCGTCGTGGCGTGTGGCGGCACCATCGCTCCGCAATACGGGATCGAGGCGGCGTGCGCGCGGCTTCACGCGACCTACTCGCGGAACGTGGTGCGCTGCATCGGGAGGTTCGCGGACCTGCCGCCGGAAGCGGACTTCGTGGCCTCTTGCGTGGGTCTGGCGACGGCGAAGGGATCGCTATTGCAGCCGGCCGATCTCGATGCGTGCACGGACAGCATCCACGGCTGTCCGTCTGGCCCACCCGCATGCCTCGGAAGTGGCTCCGCTCTCCTGTTTCCCGCCCACGAAAAGCGCGGCTCCTTGCCCGAGGGCGCCACGTGCCTGACCGGATTGCAATGCGCCAGCGGCGTTTGCAACAATGTCTCCTATACAGCGTCCTGCGGCGTGTGCGTGGTCCCCAAGGTGCACGGGGCAGCATGCAACGACGCCGCGCACGACGTGTGCGAGGACCCGACATTCTGTTACGGAAAGCGCTGTAGGTATTCGGGCGGCGAAGCAGGCGAGAGCTGCACCACCTACGGCAGCGGCTCGTGCGCGGAGCCCTTCTACTGCAGCGCGAACCATCCTGGTGATGGCTCGAACCTGGACGGACATTGCCGACCACGCGGCTCGGCCGGCGCCGCCTGCACCGACAGCGTTCCGTGCCTGGAGGCCCTCGCCTGCATCGCCGGTACGTGTCGAGCGCCGCTCCCCGAGGGCGCGCCCTGCGATGCGGCCCGGGATTGGTGCGCCATGGAGGATCGCCACGGCACGTGCGTGGGCGGCATCTGCGTCTTCCCGCGCACCGGCGTGCAAGAGGGCGGCGGATGCGATCCCGATGCGTGTCGGGCGGATCTCACCTGCCAATCCCATGTATGCACGTCTCTCGCGGGGGTAGGCGCGCCGTGCGACGACTGGACGCCCTGCGTCAGTGACGCCTCATGCGGCGCCGAACGCCGATGCATCCTGCGGCCTGGGCCCGGCGCGCCTTGCCGTCCGTCGAGCCCATGCGCGGCGGGCGCGACCTGCGTGAGCTTTCACGCAGGCAGCGGCAACGACCTCGGCACCTGCCACGCCCGTGGCGGCGTGGGCGCCCCTTGCCCGTGCTCGGACGTGCTCACGTGCATCGAAGGCAAGTGCGTGGCCTGGAGCGACGCGATCTGTAGGTGAGCTTCAAGCGCTTGGCGTCGACGTCGGTAGGCTCTATCGCCCAGCCTAACGGGCACGAATTCAAGCACTTGGCGTCAACGTCGGTCGGTGCGTCGGCGCTTGGTCGGTGCGTCGGCGCTTCAACGTCGGTCGGCGCTTTTGGGCGGCGCTTTTCGCCTACGGAACGTCGAAGAGAGCCGTCGTTGGTCGAAGCCGAACGCCGGCCCGCCCCTTGGTCAGCGGCGCGGATGACCCAGCTCGCCCAGCACCGTTCCCGTGGCCTGGTCGAGCACGCGCAGCGCGGCGTACGATTTCGGACCGTCGCAGTCGACGTAGACGCGCTGCCGTGTCGCGCGAATTTGGCGATGCGTGCTGTCGCCCACGCAAGTCGACGTCCACTGCCTCGCCCCGGACTTCGCGTCGAGCGCGGTCACCGTTCCGGACTGCCGGATGAAGAGCTTTCCACCAGCGAGGTCGACGGCATGGACTTTACGACCCTCTGGATCGAATGCGATTCGCGCGAGTGGCTTCTTCGCTCGGTCTTGAAGCACAATCGTCACTTCGGGCGTTCCTGGGTCTTTGAATTCGACCGCGGCGAAGCTGCTCTCGTCATGGAGAAGAAGGTTCTTCGACGGATAGTGACTTTCGCACTCTGCGGTGGACCCCTCGCACTCCGTGGGGCGCCTGGGACGATATTTCGCACAGCGAGGCGGCTCTCCCGCTGTCGTGTCGAAAGTGCCGCTACGAGGATCCAAGAGGCCTGTCCCGAGGTCGATTTGGGAGACCCACACCCGATCGCCGTCGGTGCACAAAGAGGCAACCTTATCCGTCAGGGCAATCTTCGTCCGTGTCCGTCCCGTCGCTGCATCGAGAATCTCGAGGCTTCGGTCGCTCGAAGGCACGACGACCACCGCGCCTCCGGCTGCGGCAACATGTCGACGGACCTCGAGATCGCCGCGCTCCCAGATCGCGCGGTAGGTCCGGCCGTCCAGCACGGCGACGTGGTTATCGACGGCGATCATATCCTCCACGCCATCACCGTTCGCGTCCATCACTTCCGGAACCCCACCCCACCACGGTCGAGTGGCTAGCACGGACTGAGAAGGACACCCGACCGCTGTTGCGGCCAACGCGATCGCTGCGCCGGCAAGGCGAACGTTCATGAGGCGTGCTCTGACCAAACGCTGTACGAACCGTGTCATTCCTATTCTATCGCACTCCAAACGCGAGGGAGCTTCCCGGCGCGAACGCCTCGTTCGATCCGAAAGCAGAAGAAGACCGGTTGCCGGCGGAATCGAAACCCTTCGACGTGCAAAGGAGCCGCCTTGCAAGTGAAACGCCTGCTACAGAAGGTGTCATCGAAGAGCGACGCTCCACGGCCAGCATCGAGTCTCCGACGCACGAGAGCGTAGCGAACACGAACGCCATGGGCGAGCCTCGAAAGCTCCGCGAAGGAACACGGTTGCAGAAGGCGTCACGAGGCATGAGCTACACGGCGACCGGCGCCCGTAGAATGCGCTCACGCTGAGCTCACGCTCGTTGCGCGAGGACCGAGGGCCGAGGCGACAGACATCGGCCGAGGCGTCGAGCAGAGGAGCGCGCACTGTGGTGGGCATATCACCGAGAACCCGTCAGGTCCCGATGTCCACGACGCCGCGGCCGGCCGAGCGTGGGCGTGTACACCGATGGCGCGCCGTTCGCCTCGAAGCCGGTCATGGCCGCGCCCACGGCGTGATCGAGATCCCGAAGTAGAGGTTGCTAGGAGTGATCAGGTCGACCTGAGCGAAGAGCCCGAACGAGACGTCGTCGAACGCGCGCTCGAGCGTGATGCGAGGAGCGACGTACGGCCGCACTCCGTTCGCGTAGGGCATCTTCGTATCGGGAAAGCCCGGCCGCTCGAACCCGATGGCCACCATTTCCGCTCCCAATAGCCCCTCGACACGAGCCGCGTAGCCACCCCGCTCGTACCGATAGCCGAGCGACGTGAGCACGGCCCCCGAAACCACGGAGCCGTTCGGTCGCACCACGATGTCGCCGAGAGGTTGGGACTTGCCGACACCCCAATCGGCGTAACCGAGGCCCGCGCCGACACCCGCAAGAAGTCCGTGAAACCGGAAGCCGAACCGAACGTTCGTCTCGAAGAGCGCCTTCGTCGAGAGGTCGGCCCCCTGAACCGCGAGTGTGCTGCCCTCGGTTCGGCTGCGGAGCTCCGTCCCGTCGAGACGCAACGAGCGCACGCCCAGGTCGAGGCTCGCGTAGACCGCGAACGACGACATGCTGGACGTCGGCATCGGCTCGGCCGCCGAAGCCAACGACGACCACGCGACACCGACGAGAACGACCGCCCACGACACGAACCATCGACCAAGCATGTCGACCCTATTGCAAGCGTCGAACCTCTCACGATTCTTGGGTTTTCCTGCTCCTGACTCGCCAACCGCCCCGTCAGGAGCGTGCAACGCGTTGCACACTCCGTGAAGCGCATGCCCATGCCCGCGCGACCAAATCAGGCGTCCCGCGCTCGAATACGGCCTGGCATACGGGTTGCTGAAACCGAGGCATGCGCTTCCTTCTCTCGGTCGTTGCAACCAGCATACTTCTCGTCGGCGTCGGATGCGGCACGCCCTTCGAGACGCTGGTGGGGGTGGACGGCGACGTGCTCGGCGACGACGCGAACAGTAACCTCCTCCGCCTGCCTCTCGGCTCGGTCCACGACGTAAAAGGTTCGGTCGGACGCAGTGAGGGGATCTTGTCTCGGTGGACGGAGACGATCGACTCGATTGCTTCCCGCAATCCCGAGATCGTCACCGTGGAGCGGCTCGGACCGACGACCTTCCGGCTCACCGCCGCCCGCGAAGGCGAGACCGTGCTCGATCTCGTCGGCGACGGCGAGGAGCGCACGATCCCCATTCGCGTGATGCCCTCGGATTGGACGCCTCCGGAGCCTTCTCTCTCTCCAGACACGAGCCTTGGTCGCTAAATGAGCGGCCACGACTCTCAATCACGTGATTTGGCCGTTTTGAGTTTGGGACGTTTGGGACCCAAAACCAGGAGATGGGGCCCCAGCGGGCTTTGCCCGTGGGGCGGAGGACAGAGTCCTCCGATGACGAGTCGGGCCACGGACTCGGCCCGAGAGAGATACTCTACACCGCTCGCGTCTCGGCCCGCCATCCGCGGCGTCGCTCCGCGGTCGACGCTTTGCAATCGACCGGCCGATGCAAGGAGCTGAAGCAAGAGCGCGGTACGAAATCCGTACCGCCACTGAGCGTCGAGCGGGCGTACGTTGCGTCCATGAAGGCCTACGGTCAATTCTGCTCGATGGCGCGATCGCTCGATCTCCTCGGCGAACGCTGGACGCTGCTCATCGTGCGAGAGCTCCTCTGCGGCAGCCAGCGATTCGGTGACATACGACATGGCATCCCGCGGGTATCGCGCACCATGCTCTCGGCACGGTTGCGAGAGCTCGTCGATTCGGGAATCGTCGAGCGACGCGAGCACGACGGCGACCCGACGTACGCTCTGACGCAGGCAGGGCGAGAATTGTCCGCCGTCGTGGAAGCCCTGGGAACATGGGGCCAGCGATGGCTCC
This sequence comes from Polyangiaceae bacterium, assembly GCA_965225775.1. GTDB lineage: Bacteria > Myxococcota_A > Polyangia > Polyangiales > Polyangiaceae > JAAFHV01. The sequence continues at coordinate 6,261,697 of OZ245328.1, forward strand.
CTCGAGACCTTCCGAAGCACGATCTCGACTCGGACACTCTCGTCTGGGACATGCGGCGTCGGGTGAACATGGCATTGCTCCCGGCGCGCCCCGTGGTCGCGCGCCTCGAGCTTGTCGATGTAGCAGGGCGGGAGGGAGCTCGATTTCTCCTGCTGCGCCGGTCCGAAGTGTCGATTTGCGCGGCCAACCCCGGATTCCCCGACGTATTGCGTGTGCGCGCACACCTGCGGACGATGACCGCCTGGTGGCGCGGTGACCTGTCGATTGCCGAGGCCCGCGCGGCGGGGATGACCATCGAAGGTCCGCGGGAGCTCGTGCGCGCCTTCCCCCGGTGGTTCGAGCGGTACATGTTCGCGAAGGTCCCTCCCGCGCAGGCCACCTGACTCCGACGCCGACCGCCACGGACCGTCGAGTACGGATGACCTACCCGACAGAGACGGACACCGACCCAATCCCGGAGCCACGCAGCCTTCCGAATTCGGAAGCGCTATTCGGAGCGTAGAACCTCCCCCCGAAGCCGTAGGACGAGATCCATGCATCCGCTCGACAACCCCATCTACACCGCACTTGCTTCTCGTCAATCTTCGCTCGCGGAGGTGAGCGGGCCGGCGCGTCGCTTCGTCCCCTCCGTCTCGATACTCGCCGGGCTCGAAGTGCCGGGCCGAGCGGGTTTCGATGCGCTCGCTCGGCTCGTCCCCGCGGGCGAGACGGCCGGCGTGATTGTCGAAGAATTGCCCGAAGACATGCCCGGGTGGCACTTACTGCAAGCGGCTCCGCTGCTCCAGATGGTCTTCGGGCCCGGCAAGATCGAGCCGCCACGGCACGAGCTCGTCGAGCTCACCGCCACCGAGTCCCCCGAGATGGTCGATCTCGCCGACCTCACGAAGCCCGGCCCCTTCGGCTCCCGCACGTATGAATTGGGAGGGTACGTCGGCATCCTCCGCGGTCCCTCGCTCGTCGCGATGGCCGGATACCGAATGCGCGTGCCGGGCTTCACCGAAATCAGCGCCATCTGTACCCACCCTGACCATGCTGGGAACGGCTACGCCCGCTCGTTGACGAACGCCTTGATTTCCCGAATCCTCGCGAGCGGGGAAACCCCGTTCCTCCACGTCCGCGCGAGCAACGACCGAGCAATCCAGCTCTACGAACGCCTGGGCTTCGTCACTCGCTACCGGCGGCAGTTCGTGGTCTTGCTGCGAATCTGAGGTGAGGCGGCCGAAGCAACGGTCGTCATCGCCGAGGAACACGTGCGAGAGCGCCGCGGCGAGCACTTCGTACCGAACGGTCGTAACTTCGCGCACTTGGCGCCAACGTCGGTCGAGCTGTGGAGCTGCAGCTCACGTCCCTGAGCTCAGCTGGAGCTCAGCTCACGTCGGTCGGAGGTCAGCTCGCGCACACTCCTCGCGTCAGGCTTTGCGTGCTTGCTCAAGGAGCCCAGGCATCCAGCCCTCGTAGTCTTTGTTCAGCTCTTGCGGCAGCGCCGCGAGCAGATCGGCGCGGCCCAGTGCGGCAAGGAGATTGAGCTCGTCCTGGATGCTCCAGTCGTGCGGGGCCTGCGTCCTCTTGGTCGCGATCATCTCCACCAGGAGCTCGCCCGAGGCGGCGGTTCACCTCCGTGCCCCGGCGCGCGTGTGAACGTTCACCTCCGGAGTCGTGACCGAGCGATCACGATTCTGTCGAGACCGCCCTTTGCATGGTGAGGTTCGGCAAGCGGTTCGACGTCGGACCCCACGAGCCATGTGGGCACGGAGCGTGCTTGGCGACGACGCCATGAAGAAGGCTGCTCTCTTGTTGCTGGTCGGCCCCTGTCTCCTCGGATGCGGAGTCCAGCTTTCGACGGTCGCGCGCACGGATGGGCGCACTCCAGCCACCCTTCGGGCGTCCTCCGGCCGGGCCCTCGTGGTCTTCGTCGGGAAGAGCTTTCGGTCGACACCGACAGGTGAAGCCGACAATGGGGTTCGCGTCGCCGACGACCGCGGTCGGATTGTCGGCGAGCTCGGCCCAGGCAACTGGATGACCGCCGAGGTCGAGACTGGCCGGCGCTGCTGGTACGCTTGGCACGACATCTATGGCGGAAGCCCGACGGTGGCGGCGGCGTGCGGAGACTTCGTGGCGGGGCGTACCTATTTCGTTCGCGTCGGCCAGCGCAATGACCACGAGCTCGGGGGGACACTGGAACCGACCTGGCAACCCGGTACCCTGTTCGACCGCGAGCAGGAACCACGGCTGGGACGTGTCTACGACCCGGCGCTCGCGCGCGAGACCGAGCAACTGTTCGCCGAACGGCTCGCCGACGTGGTCCGCAAAGGGGCGTCCCAGGCCGCCGCTGGAGACTACGTCGTCCTCGGCCACCCTGCTGCGTACTACTGAACGCCCAATCGACCGACACACCGGCGTCGCCTGCGCGTTCTTCAGCTTGACTTCGGGCGGCCCCACGCTTCGCGCACTTGGCGTCAACGTCGGTGGCTCGCGGCGCGGCAGAGCACGGACCTGATTTCGCACACTTGGCGTCAACGTCGGTCGGATCTCCTCGGATCTCCTCGGTCGGTCGGATCTCCTCGGTCGGTCGGATCTCCTGGTCGCGTCAACGTCGGTCGAATCTCCTCGGTCGGATCCCCTCGGCCCGGCGCGGCTGCTCTGGCAGATGGGCGCCAATGGCCCGGACACCACACACGGCACGTCCGCGCAGCGGCTGCTCGCACGGTGGCAAGACGAGAAAGGCCTGATCGGCGACGCTGCCCGCGAGGCCAGGGCGCTCCACGACAGCCTCGGCTGAACACCGGGTCGGCTCGTCAGACCTCTTCAAGTCCTTCAAGGCGTGGCGTGATTCCGATCGAATTGTGCCATCGGCAGCGTGACCTCCAAAAAGCTCGACTCGCGCTTGCACGAAATGGTCTACTCGGAGTCATGGGTCGAACTCGGCTAGCCTTGCTCGATGATCGAGCGAGAGCAACCGCTGTCGACTCCCACCGCGGACGGTCGCTCCATGAAGCGTGCTCTTTCATCCACCCTAGTCGTCGCCACGGCGGCGGTCTTCGTCGCAGGGTGCGGCGGCCTCGAAACTCCGGATCCGGTCCCTGCGCCTCGGACGTATGAACCGCCGACATCGTTCGTAGCATCCAACGATCGACCTTCGGAAGTTCACCTCACATGGTCCGCACCTATCAACGCGGCAGGCCTCACCGGCTACACCATTCTTCGCGACGGGGCGCCCATCGCCGAGATACCCGCATCGATGACGTCCCTCGACGATACGGGGGCAACGCCGGCATCGCTTGCGGCGCCCGCACTGCAGGCGACCGATGGTACGTCAGAAACCGTGAAGGTGAGCTGGACCCCCACCGATGGCACGGGAAAGGCAGCGCTGCATGGCTACGCCGCTTTCGCGCGTTATGGCTCGGCGAGCAGCGCTCCCGCGAAGGCGACGGGCAGCCGTCTCGGGACCGTGACCGGATACGATCTGAGCCGCGACGACGGCGTAACCTGGACGGCCGTGACCGGCAGTAGGACCACTTACGAGGACGAGATGGCGCCGAAGGTGCCACTGATTCTTCCCGCGCCTTTGGTAACGGATGACCAAACGCGATCCGTCATCGTCGTGGAGCTGCCGACGACGCCGACCGCAGGGAAGGCCGAATCGGTAACCTATCGAGTTCGCGCGCGCTCCGGAGTGCGCATCGGCGACGCTTCCTTGCCGGCGGTAGGACGACGGGGTGCAGGGCGGCTCGACGCCGCACCCATACAGTGGCAGCGCTCGGCCGACGGCACCGATGCTGCGTACACCGACATTCCGGGCGTCACGGGTAGAAAGTGGTTCGATAGGAACGCCCCGGCGGACCAGCGCTTCTTCCGAGCGCGAGCTACGGCTTGGGCGGATGGGGTCTCCGCAGGAAAGCCCGCACGCGCGACCCACTGGAAAGAAGTATCCGTGACCAGCACGGACGTGTGTGGCATTCGAGAGCGAGACGACCGCGTCGTTTGCTGGGGCGACGAGGCGCCGACACCTCCCGCCGAAGCCATGCACGGGATAACGGGAACGAGCTACTACTGCGCCCTTCGGAACGACAACGATCGTATTGCGTGTTGGGGTCGGTCCGTCGGCCGGACCGTGGTCACCCCACCCACGACGGAATCGTTCGTTTCCGTAGTCGCGGCGAACCAAATTTGCGGCGTCCGCAAGTCGGATCACAAGGCCGTCTGCTGGACCCCCGAAGGTACTCCCTCGTTCGAGTCGACTCAGGCCTATGCGTCAATCGGGATGAGCGACTCACGTGTCTGTGGAGCCCGCCTATCCGACGGCCACGTCTGGTGTTGGCGGCCCGGCACGGCCCCAGAGGCAGAGGTCGCAACCGGTTCCTACGCCGCGGTTACCGCCGATTTCTCCGGTACGGTTTATGCCATCCGCACGGTCGACCGAGGCGTCGATAGCTGGTCGATCGACGGCACGCCGAGCAAACCATTTCCAGGCCAAGCCTTTCGCTCGTTCGTTCACAACGAGAAATGTGCGCTCACCGAGCCCGACGGCCGCCTCGTGTGCTGGGGGAATTCGGCGCTGCCGTACGTCAATGACCAATACAAAGCGATTTCTGTCGGGCCCCCAGTTAGCTGCGGCATCCTTTCCACGGGCAAGATGAGATGCTGGGGGTCTCTGTGGACGAACGCCGCGGCCGCTCTCCCGCCCGACGACGGATTCGACCAGGCATCCATCTTGGCCGGGGATGGATGCGGTACACGGACGGGCGACGGCAAGGTCGTGTGCTGGGGTATCGACAACCGAATGTTGCCGCGAGAATTCCCATCCGGAGCAGTGAAGGCCGTCGCGTTGGACGACCTCGCGACGTGCATCCTCGGAGCGAGCGACGGGAAGGTGAGCTGTTGGTCCGTCCTAGGCCCTCAGCCCTCGAGCGCGAGCCTCTTCAGCGCTATCGTCCCAGTCCCATCCGGAGCTTGCGGGATTCGCGCCACCGACCAAAAGCTCGAATGTTTTGGTCGAAGCGCACCGGCTGTCGACCCCGACGTCGTGAAGTCGGTCGCGGGCGCCGGCGATCAGGTCTGCGCGGTGCTCGCCAATGGGAAGCCCAAGTGCTGGCGCGCCGGACGGTCTCCAGGGCTCGGGCCGACACCGGAAGATAGCCTGAACACGTTCGACGCGATAAGCATGGGCGCCCTCACCTGCGGTATCGTGTCGACGGACAAGAGCCTGGAGTGCTGGGGCGAGGCCCTGCAAGGTAAACCGATCCCGGACCTTCCTCGCGGACCTTTCAAGTCGATCTCGTCGTACGGCCGTTCAGGATGCGGCATTCGCGCATCGGACGACCGCGTCGAGTGTTGGTCGATGCCGGGTCTCGGCAACACCGAAACGGGCCTGCCTCCGATCGATCCGATGAGAGCCTTGGTCAACCATAGTACCTGTGGGCTCCGATTGTCCGACGGCAAGTTGATCTGTTGGAACCAGCGCACATCGGGCTCGCCCACGCTATGAATCGACTCCCCCGCCAACGAGCGTAGCGTTCCCGTCACCATGCCGAACCTTTCTGCTCCACGCCCTGCGGACGCGCCCTTCGTCTGCCCGGATTGCAGCGCTGCGCTCGATTGGGTGAAAAGGACCCATCTCACCAGCGTGCGCCGGCCATGTCGCTGCCGGACAGGGCACGTCGTGCACGAGGTGCGCTGTCGCGCCTGCGCCGCGCTCGTCCTCCTGGAAGATAGCGCGACCGGCTTCGTGGTCGTCGGACGTGGCCATGCCGCGGACGACGCCGAAACGCGAGAAGAGGTCGGTCTCGCCATCGAGGAACGGTTCGAGCGCGACCGCTGATGCGCCGGTCGTCGATGGACTCGCTTCGCCTCGAGCGGGTCTTCCTTCGTATCGTGTTGACGAGCGACGCCCGCTCGCGCACTACTCGTTGGCCATGGCCCTTCGCTCGTTTGTTCGGCCAGCCGATCGGCCTGCACCTCGCGGTCCGGAGCGAGACTCGCCGCCGCCGGAGAGCGCTACGCGAGCGACGCGCGAAACGACCGAGGGGCGTCCGCTTCAGGGACTTCGATTGACGGGGCTGCTCCTCGTTGCCGCCTTTTTCTCGGGGATGGGATGCGAGCCCCCGAGCCGCACGTGCCACGTCGTCTACGTGGAGTCGAAACCGACGGAGGAACAGCTTCGCCGCGCGCGCCTCGCCTGCATTGCTCCCGCGGTCGGCTACTGCGAGGGGGACGACGTTTGGACGTTCCACTCGATCCAGAAGACCCAAACGCTCACCGCGACGATCACCTGCAAGGAGCGTCGGCCATGGGGGCGGTTCGAGCTAGCCGGCGGGCGCGCGCCGGGCGTCGCGGAGGGGGAGTTTCCGCAGGCGGTGTGGGAGGCGCTCTACCGCGTCGTCGTCGACGCGAAGTACTGCGCGGGGATTGGCGCCGCGCCGATGGTGGTGACGACGCGGGGCAAGACCGCGACGTGCAAGACGCCCCGTGACGATGTCTCCCGGCTCGTCGCAGAGGCGTGGAAGTACACCAAGCAGAGCGCCCCAAGGGGCGGAGGCGAGACGGCCACCGACGGAATCTGTGACCTCGACCCGAACGCGTGCCGCAAGTCGGACGATCCGTGCCCGGTCTTCCAAGGCGATATATGGGAGGGTCAGCGCAGACCGAACGCCGAGAACGTCGACCCGGACGCGCCATAAGGCATTGGGTCACCCTAGGCCGAGCACCGCCACCACGAGCTCGCCTGCCTCGTGCACCCAATCGAGGCGGACACACGTGGCGTCGACGTCCGGTCGGATCTTGCTCGGCCCACGTGTAGACTTGGCCCATGTCCGAGCGCCGTGTGGTTTCGGCTCGTTCCGACGGGCAGAGGCTCTATCTGAAGCATGAGCCGGCCGGGCCGGAAGTGGCGTACGACTGGACGGGGCCCGAGGGCGCGCACCACGCGACGACCGAGAGGAGCGAGTCGACCCATGTCTACACGACGAAATACGAGCTCAAGATCTGGGTCTACGACGCGGCGGGCACCCTCCTCGGGGAGCTGACGAAAGAGCACTGGGACTGAGGAGGAGAGCACGTCCACCGCGGGGCCCGCTCGATCACGGACGTCATCTCGAACACTTGGCGTCAACGTCGGTCGGGTCTCTCAGTCGCACACTTGGCGTCAACGTCGGTCGGATCGTGCTCAGGCTCGGCGCAAGCGAAGGGGTTTGGTGGCCTCGCGCCGGATCGCGCCCTTCGCCTCGAGATCGAGCTGCGCGGCCTTGAGCCACCAGCCGGCCTTGTCGCCGCCGGGAAAGAGCGTCTCGGGCAGAAGCGGCAGGAGCTTGGCCTTGGCCTCTGCCACGGTGAGGCCCGGCGAGACCTTCGGGAGCACTGTGAGCAGCGCCTTCCGCATGGCCTCGTACTTGGCGCGATCCACTCGAACGGTGCGACCCGGCGACACGGCGTTCTCGATCTCGATCTTGGTGGGGTCAGGCGGCATCGTGGGTGCTCTTTGCAATGTCGAAGGTCGGTGCGCGAAAGCCCATGCGGGCCCAGGCCCAGAGCAGGCGGACGAAGAATCCGAAGGAGTGGCCAGCGGCGCGGGGCACGTCGTCCGCGAAGCGCGTTCCCTCCGGCGCGTCGCGGGTCATGACGCGGTTTTCCAACAGAGGCTGGTCCGCACGCGGGAACCGTCGGGTATACAGGCTGAGCCAGTGGCCATTGGTGAATTCCATGAACATCGGCGTGTTGCAGCAGCCCGCTACCACACGGCGTGTTTTGCTGGTCGGCGTGAGGCGATGCTCGCGGAGCGCACTGGAGGCCCAGTGCACGCGGTCCTTTCGGAAGAGGGTGCAGAGGGTACCGCCATCGGCTTCGAGGAGCGACCCGCTCTCCCCCGTGGTCCCCGTGGGGAGCGCGGCCGCAGCGGCCTGGCAGCTCTTGCAGTAGCAGGCGGTGGTGACGATCGGCGGGCCCTCGGCGCGGAGCGTGAACGCGCCACAGTGGCAGCTCGCAGACCTGGATTCTGTGTGCTTCATGGGTGCGCGGAAACCTAGAGAGAACGATCTCCGAATCCAAGTAGGCAACAGTTTCTTAGCTAGGCACGAAAATCATACTATTGCGATATTCTAGGTACTTCCTATGGCCCGAACCAAGCATGCCCCTGCGCCGGAGTGCCCGGCCCCCCTCGCTTTCGCCATGCTTGGCGGAAAGTGGAAGCTCTGGATCCTGCAGATTCTCATCTTCGAGGGGACGCAGCGGTTCGGTTCACTGAAGCGCGCCATCACCGGCATCACCCAGACCATGCTGACCAGCCAGCTGCGCGCGCTGGAAGAAGACGGCCTGGTGCGCCGCGAGGTGTTCCCCGAGGTGCCCCCGCGCGTCGAGTACACGGCCACCGAGGACGCCATGGATCTCGTTCCGATGTTCACGTCCATGCACGACTGGTGGAAGCGCCGGGAGAAGCGCGGGACGCGCAGTGCATGACGTATCCGTCCGGCATAGCGAGCCCAGCGCGGGTTCACGCGTGCGGACCGCTGCGCGATACTCGCGCGCTTGTGGCAACGCGCGAGCTCAGGGTGTCTTGCTCGGTATCGAGGGGAGCCGCCGGCCCCTGAGAGACCGCGGTGAGAAGTGGTCGCCTACCGGTCCGTCTCGACGCTCACCGACTACCTGCTCGTCTCGGAAGGGACTGCGCGCGCGGAGCACTACCGCCGAAGCACAGACCCCGACGACTCATGGCACTACCGTGTCGTGGCGAGCGGCGGACTTTGGCACCTCTCGAACGGCGGCACGCTCTCGGTGGACGCGATCTACGAAGGGTCCTTCGATGTGTCGGGCGACGCACCTCGACCGCCCGACGCGCGAACAGGCAACGATTCGAGCGCTTAGGCGCCGCGGCCCCTCGCGGCCACGGACGTCATTTCGCGCACTTGGCGCCAACGACGGTCGGATCTCTCCTCGGATCTCTCTGGTCGGATCTCTCCGGTCGGATCTCTCCGTCGCGGGGCCCGGCGGCCGACGACACTCGTTCAGAAAAAGGTCTTCTTGAACCGGAGCAACCCGAACGAGACGGCGCTGTAGAAGGTCGTCTCGTCCGCGGCGGAGAGGGTGGCGTCGTAAGCGATTGCCTTCGTCGGCGAGATGCATGGTGCGTCCTTCGCGCATCCCCAGGCCAACTCCTTCGCGACGAACCAAACGCGCGTTGCGTCGACGGTGAGAGGGCCGGTGCCAGCCGCGAAGCTCTTTCGTGCGCCCGCGCAGCCTGTCTTCGGACAAGAGAAGATCGCGCCGCCCTCGGCGAACCAGATCGTGTCGTCGTCAGCGACGAACGCGTCAATCACGCCCGTGTCGCCGACATCGCTGTAGAGGTCCGTCAACGCTGCGCTCCCGGCGTCGACGCGAACGAGACTCGAGCCCGTCGCTACGTATGCACCAGACGCGTCGGCCTCGAGGAGCGATGGCGCGGTGGCGAATGTGGTCAGTGCCTTCGGCGCTCCTCCGCAGCCGCTCGTCGGGCAGACGAACAGCGTATTGTCGTCGCTGAGCCAATAGACGTTCACCCCGCCCACGGCAAATCGCCCGATCGGTCGCCCAGAAACGATCGCGTGGCTTCCCGCCCCATCGCAAGCGATCAGCTTGGAGCCGATGCGCGCGATGATACGGCTGCCGTCGCTGACGAAGGCGTCGATGCCCTGAGCCGCACAGATGGCAGTCGTGAAGGTCCCGTTCGCCGTCGTCACGATCCGAACGAGTCCGTCGTTGTCTGGCGTCGCGAAACACTGGTACGCGATGCCCGTGCGCGAGCCTCTCATTCTCTTGACCGTACAGGCCGAGATATTGTTTCCGATGATGCAGCGCCCGTCCGGCGTACACGCGTCTTCGTCGAAGCCGACCGAGCACTTTCGCGACCGTCCTCCGCATGGCGCACCTGCGCCTACCGAACCATAGACGCTGCAGCGACACGCGTTTTCGACGCAGCCTCGCGAAGTCAACACGTCGCAAGTGTACCTCGCGTTCTTTCCGTAGATCCCTGATAGGCACTCGCAGCGTTGGCCAGCGCACGCCTGCCCAGCGCCGCATGCCTCGGCTCCGCACGACGAGGGGGACCAGCTCTGCGTTCCACATTCGGGCGAAGGCGGCTCCTCGGTCGGCCGCGTCACGTCGGCTGCGTCAGCCGGCGGCGAGAGCACGGCGGCGTCGGCCGGCGGCTGGGAGACGGCGCCCCCGTCTTCGCAGGACGACATCATCACCACCCCGGCGATCGTCACAACGACGCTCGCCCGCTTCCAGGTTGCTGTCATACGGCAAGGCTATCACGAGACCCAGGATGAGCCGTCGAGGCTTTCTCTGGGCCATTCCTATCGTGCCGTTTTGCTCGCCGCCCCTCGGCAATTACAGGCTAACGACGTACGGACTCGGAACGAACCGAAGCTTCTCGAGGTCGTCTGCGAGCCGCAGGAGATCGGCCGGGGCGAGTCCGAAGAGACCGAAGGGCGAGGCGAAGGCCATCGACGCGACGAACTTCTCCGCACGGGTGGGGCCGCCGTAGTCCCACGTGTACGGGACCAGGTCACAACTAGGACCGATGCTACCGCGCGTGCAGTCGAGGTCGCGCGCCAAAGAGCGCAGATCGGCCACCTCGGCGTCGATCCGATCGACGATTTGCGGCGTCCCCAGGCTGTACTCGGCGAGCATCGCCGGGTTGCCTACGTAAAGCTCCCGATAGACGACGCCCCCCTCGAGCTCACCCCTGCACCACCCAGGCCCCGACGTTTCGAACGACTTGTTGGACAGGTTGGTGAAGAGGAACGCCGCCACCCGGTCCAGCGTTTTTTTCGCGACGAGCGGATTGACCTTCGTTCCTTTCGCGTCGAAGAATCGAAAGACGAGCTCGCGCGTGTCGAACGCGACCAAGAGCGCCTCGGGCTTGAACGAGAAGGACAGGATTTCGTCCCCGTAGCGCTCGGGCGATACCCGTGTTCCGGCGAGGAACGGCCACGCGAACCGTCCCAGCTCGAACCTCGGACCGGTGAGCTCTTTGGCAATCGCGTGGACGTGGGCTCCGTACGGGCCGTGGTCCGCTCGTAACAACTCGGCGAGACGGTCGAAGAGGTGACCGCGATGGACGGCGTCAATACTGTTCTTGCTGAAAACGGGATCGCCCCGACGCAATCCGGCGACCTGCTCCGTGGTGGTGAACGAATAGACGAGAGAGAGCTCGGGAGCGTCTAGCGTGATTCCCGTGAGCGCCCGCAGCGGAGCCGCTGGGGCGCGATCGATGCAAGCGTGGATTCGTGCGCGGCGCGAATCATCGACGGCGAACGGATCGGGAACGCTCGTATCGAGTCCTGCGTCGAAGGCCGCGTCGGAGGAGGGAAACTGGGCGGTCTTGGCCACCTCCCCGCACGCTGCGGCAAGCAAGCTCCCCACAATGAACGGGCGGCGCCCGATTCTACGCATGCGACACCATCGCCTATCGGAGCTTCGAGCGCAACGAACCGCGCCCTTGCCTACGGGGGATCGAGAGAAGCCGAGGCTCACCCCCGCGCAATCGGCAGTCGGAGCTCTCGCGCGCCCTCGCCATGCGGCGGTCGCAAAACGAGCGCCCAATCGGTCCCGCGCTCGAGCGTGAGGCTCAATCGGTCGGCCGCGAGGAGGAGGGCGGGCGCAGGATTGCAGGTCTCGGGGAGCCGGAGCGTCACGGGCCCGAGCGTGCTCCCTCCGCGCGCGCGTTGAAGGCGGCCTCGGCGCTCGAGAGGCCACGCCGACGGCGGGTCCTTCCCCGGAGAGGCGAAGAGCATGGGCTGCATCGGATCGTCGCTATCCACGGCTACCTCGATGGTCATCGACTCCGGGAGGTAAAGAGGCGCGTACCCCCAAACGTCGAGCGCCGGATCGGTGCTCCCCCGCCATGCGATCCCGAACGGGCAGCACCCATTCTCACGCCAATGGGCGCGCTCGAGGAGACGTGTGCGCGCCGTGCGCGGCGAGCTGGCCTCGTCGGGGCTCGTGAGCCAGAGCAGCTCGAGGAACGCGTCGTCGAAGGCACAGCAAACGTTCGCCGTGCCTTGCCCTGGATGAACACGCCGGTACGTCTCGTCGAGCCCGAGCAGCGTCAGCGCCTGTTCGGCCTCGTCCGGTCCGTCGACGAACACGAAGAGATGATCCAGCTCCACGGGCGTGAGCCTACATGACCCGCTCCCCGCACTCACCCAAAGCGCCCCTGGCTGCGGAAGGGCCCGGAAGGCTCGACCACCCAGGTGGGCTCTTCCACCTCGGTCAGCTCTTCCACCTCTCCTCGCCCGCACGCGCACGAGCGAGCCCCGATGGTAAGCTCTGCGAACGGTGAGCCACCTGCCGGATTTCGGACACTTGGCGTCAACGCCGGTCGGATCTCTCGCGGGATCTCAAGAGGAAGAGCACGCCCACCGCGGGGCCCCTCGACCACGGACGCGAATTCGCGCACTTGGCGTCAAAATTCGCGCACTTGGCGTCAACGTCGGTCGGATCTCGCCCGCACTTGGCGTCAAAATTCGCGCACTTGGCGTCAACGTCGGTCGGATCTCGCGGTGGCCGCGCCAACGTCGGTCGGCGCTCACCGGACGGATCTTGCGGCAGCCGCTCGAACGGCTTCGCAGGCATCACCTCGTGACGGCGAGGCTTACCTCGGGAAAGAGCTCCGAGTGTTCACCTTTGACAGCCTCGACGACATCCAGGAGCTCCTCGAATGGAATGTCTGGACTTGCCGTGACGACAATGGACCGTTCACTCGCGATTTCGGGGACTTCTTTCTTCAGGCGAGCCAAGCATCGCTTGAGAGACTCCGTGTCTTGGACGCCATTCGACCGTAAGATGGCCACGCCGGGGCCGGTATCTTTGCAGCCCGTAGCGATGTTGCCGCCGATGGCCTTCAGAGAGAGCCCGTCGCGCACGATAATCGCCGTCAGACCTAGCGCCCCGGGCCCGCGTGGAACGCCGGCAGTGATCGCCGTGGCATGCGTGGGTGCGTCCAACCGTCGCACTTCCCAGGGCGAAGGAGCGAACTGACCCGCGGTGAATAGAACTTCGCCGACGAGGCGAAAAGGAGTCGTCCGCTCGAAGTCGATGCGGATGGGAGGACGGATGGCAGCCTTGCCGAGGTACGTTGCGAGCGGCTCGATCAGGAATCCGTTCCCACCGCCTCGTTTGAGGCCGGCGTCCACACCCTGGCTGCGATCGGCAGGCAGCGGAAGGTTGAACGATCCATCGCGCGAAACGATTGCCTCACGTCGAACGGTCAAATCTGCGGTTTCGGCAGGAACCGGTGCCGTAGCCGGAACGGAAGCGCGCGGCGTAACTTCTGCTGGAGTCGAGGTTACCGGTGGTCCACCGCAACCAGCCAGCATAGCGAACATGAATCCGATGCATCGTACTGTCCATTTCACGCGGCGCAATATCCGCTGGTTCCAGGCGGGGGACAACCACGTGGTGGTCTCCCGCTCGTCTCTCTTTGGAGCCGGGGTGCTGCTCCCCTGTCCTGGTCGTCTCTTGCTCGTCTTTCTTTGGAGCCGGTCGGTCCCCCTCGACCACGAACGCAATTTCGCGCTTGGCGTCAACGTCGGTCGGATCTGGCTCCTTCACCGGAATGGAGGGCTGAAACCCCAGCGACCGCCACCCCCACGGGTCATCGAACTAACCGTAAATGAAAACGGAAAGGCCATCCCCGAAGGAGGCTTCGTCCTGGGACTCTCTGCGCCCTAGGCGTGCAAAGAGAAGCATTGCTATAACCACGAGGGAGATACACATTGCTGGTCCAGCGCTGCACCTTGCGCACTGCCAAGCACCTACGTTTGGAAGGACGGTCTACCGGCGCGCACGAAGTGATTTCGTCGTCCCGCGAAAAAGCGCGGGACGGCAGCGAAGGGTGGCGTCGACGTCGGTCGGATCTCGTGTTCCTCTGCACGACGTCTCGCTGAGGGACGCCGACGTCTCGACCGGGCCACGGCTAGATCGGCGGCCAGCCCTTGGCGAGGACCACCCCATCGACCGTGATCGCGAGGAGCCGCTTCTTCACCTGGTGGAGCGTGACGTCGGCGACGAGCGAGTCGACGACCCAGACGCCGCTCGCCTCGTGCATCGACAGAACGACCTCGACTTGATGATTCACGTGGGCGGCCGCCTCCAGGGTCAGGCCGTGAACGGCGAGGCGGAGACCGGCCCCGTCGGGCGTGACGTCGCGCTCCTGCACGAGGAGCGGCGGAGGAAGCGCCTGGTCCCCGCGGAGCTTCCGGTACTCGGTGAGCGTGTCCCAGAGCTTTGCTTCGCCGACTTTCTTGCGTAGCGCGGGGTCGAAGACGACGAGCGCCGTCGCGCGGTCGCCCTTCGAAATGGCCATGAATGCGTCGCCCCACGCGCGGATCGCCTTCTCTTCGCGGCCGAGCGGAATCGCCAGCGAGGGATCGGTGGGGCCATCGCACGCTCCGACGAGGGCGAGGTCGTGCACGCTCCGCTGCGTGTGATGTTGCGTGCTGACCTGCCCGCTGAAGTCCGTCACCAGGGTCACGTCGGATTCCTTGACGACGTTCGCCCGCAGCATGCGCCCCGCCGCGGTGACGACGTAGCGACCGTGGTACGTCGACGCGACATCGGCGTTCATGTGGCCCGCGCCATCCGCCGATTCGTGGTCCTTCCGCGATCCCGTCGCCTCGAGCTCGGCGACCTTCGTGCCGCCGACATCCGCCCAGCGCACGAGCCGCACGTCGAGGCGCACGGGCTCGAGCGACTTGGGCGTCGCGTTCCCCTTCAGCCGCGCCGCCGCCTCCTTCATGCCAGGGAGCGATCCGCGACCGGCCTCGACCTCGATCATCGCCGCCTGGTCAGGGCGCGCGACCACCCACTCGGCGCGCGAGCCGGGCTCTCCCGTCGGCGGCAAATCCGGGAAGAACCAGGCGAGCCCTTCGATCGTCCCGAGCGACCCGTAGATCTGCGTCGGGCCATCCCGCTCCGTCCAGCGGGCGCCGTCGGTCTCGAGGCGCGCGGGCGCATAACCGTCGACCGGCACGTCATAGGCACGCCATTTTCCTGTTTTCGGGTGCGCCGACACGGTCGACGTGAGCTCGAGAACGCCGCTCGCCGGACGCGCGACGACGGTCATGAACGTGTCGACCTCGGCCGGCAGCGGCACCCCATCCATCCGCGAGATATCGACGTCGCGCACTTCGTAGCGGAGCGGACAGGTCGGCATGGCGTAGCGCACGGGCGGGGCGTGCTGGGCCAACGGCACCGACGCGCTCGGCGTCGGCTGCGGTCCGACCAACGTGGGCGACGTCGCGGCGGGCGAGCATCCAAGGACGAGCGTCAACGTCATCGCCATCGTCGTCTTCACGGCGACGAGTCTCGCACGGTTGGGGAGCGTAAGCGAAACAAGCCACTTTTTGCGAGCACGGGAAGGCGGGACGCCTCGAAGAGAGCTCCTCGCGACGTGCTACGACTCGCAGGATGCGCGACGGCAGCACGATCGAGTTCCAGAGCCTTTCCCTGGTGCGCACGCTCCCGAGTGGTAGCGAGGCGCAGGTCTTGGCGTTCGTGCGCGCGGTGAGCTAGGAGCCCTGAGGCGCGGGCGGGTCGCGTCGGATTGAAAGCAACGCAGGCCGAGCGAGCCGGGCACACTTGGCGCCAACGTCGGTCGGATCTACTGGTACTCGCGCCAACGTCGGTCGGATCTACTGGTACTCCGGGATCCTCGATGTGCCCCTCCGCCTCACACACGCGGACCGCGAGCTCTCTTCCTTCGTATCGTGTTGACGAGCGACGCCCGCTCGCGCACTAATCGTTGGCCATGGCCCTTCGCTCGTTCGCTCGGCCAGCCAATCTGCCTCCACGTCGCAGCGCGGAGCGAGACCCGCAGCCGCCGGAGAGCGCCACGCGAGCGACGCGCGAAAGGACCGAGGGGCTTCCGCTTCGGGGACTTCGATTGGCGGGGCTGCTCCTGGTTGCCGCCGTCTCCTCGGGGATGGCATGCGAGCCCCCGAGCCACACGTGCCACGTCGTCTACGCGGAGTCGAAACCGACGGAGGAACAGCTTCGCCGCGCGCGCCTCGCCTGCATCACGCCCGCGGTCGGCCACTGCGAGGGGGACGACGTTTGGACGTTCCACTCGATCCAGAAGACCCAAACGCTCACCGCGACGATCACCTGCAAGGAGCGTCGGCCATGGGGTCGGTTCGAGCTCGCAGGCGGGCGCGCGACGGGCGTCGCGGAGGGGGAGTTTCCGCAGGCGGTGTGGGAGGCGCTCTACCGCGTAGTCGTCGACGCGAAGTACTGCGCGGGGATTGGCGCCGCGCCAATGGAGGTGACGACGCGGGGCAAGACCGCCACGTGCAAGACGCCCCGTGACGATGTCTCCCGGCTCGTCGCGGAGGCGTGGAAGTACACCAAACAGAGCGCCCCAAGGGGCGGAGGCGAGACGGCCACCGACGGAATCTGTGACCTCGACCCGAACGCTTGCCGTCAATCGGACGATCCGTGCCCAGTCTTCCAAGGCGATATATGGGCGGGTCAGCGCAGACCGAACGCCGAGACCGTCGACCCGGACGCGCCATAAGGCGGCATTGGGTCACCCTAGGCCGAGCACCGCCACCACGAGCTCGCCTGCCTCTTGCACCCAATCGAGGCGCTCACACTTGGCGTCGACGTCGGATCTTGCTCGGTCCACGTGTAGACTTGGCCCATGTCCGAGCGCCGTGTGGTTTCGGCTCGTTCCGACGGACAGAAGCTCTATCTGAAGCATGAGCCGGCCGGCCCGGAAGTGGCTTACGACTGGATGGGGCCTGAGGGCGCGCACCACGCGATGACCGAGATGAGCGAGTCGACCCATGTCTACACGACGAGACACGAGCTCAAGATCTGGGTCTACGACGCGGCGGCCACCCTCCTCGGGGAGCTGACGAAAGAGCACTGGGACTGAGGAGGAGAGCACGTCCACCGCGCGGCCCTCGACCACGGATGCGATTTCGCACACTTGGCGTCAACGTCGGTCGGATCTCTCCGGGATCTCTCGGCGTCAACGTCGGTCGGATCTCTCGAACATCGGTCGGATCTCTCCGATCTCTCTGGTCGGACCTCTCGACCTCTCTCCGAGAGCGCGGAAGCTCGCGTGGCTCGTCGGGACGCCGGCGGGTGCATGCGGTACCCTCGAGCCATGAGCACGGCTCGGCGACTCAACTACAGCTACGAGGACTACCTTCGCGCCCTCGAGGTCAGCCAGATCAAACTCGAGTACTGCGACGGTCAGATCTACGCGATGGCCGGCGGAACGCCCACCCACGCGCAGCTCGGCGCCCGAATGATTCGTTTGCTCGGCGAGGCGCTGGCGAGCACGTGCGAGGTCTACACGAGCGACCTCAAAGTTCGCATCGAGGCGTCCGACCTATCGACGTTCCCCGATGCGACCATCGTGTGCGGAAAACGAGAAGTGTCTCTCGTCGACGCGCAGGCCGTCACCAATCCGCGACTCGTGGTCGAAGTGACGAGCCGCTCGACCGAGCAGTACGACCGCGGAGAGAAGCTCAGCCACTACAAGCAACTGCCTTCGCTCGAGGTCGTGATCTTCGTTTCCCACCGCGCCGCTTGCGTGACGATCGCACGCCGTACCGATGGATGGGCGTTGCGCGACGTTCGCGAAGGTGAACGCGTCGAGCTCGACGACCCTTCGGTCCACTTCGCGGTCGACGACCTCTACGCGGGAGTCGAGCTCGAGGCGAGCTGACACGTATGCCTCCGGTGTCGAGAGGAGCCGGCCAATAAAGACGATTGCCGTCGTTTGACGCGAGCGCCTCCCCGTGGCGCGCGCACTTCAATCCCGGTACGTTGGGCCGACTCACACGCCATGCGAATCCTCTTCCTCGACCTCGACGGCGTTCTGAACAGCGACGAGTTTACGCCCTCGCTACCCGTCGGGCAGTTCGCCCCGGTTCACGCTTCCATCGACTGGCTCGCGTATCAGTTGGACCCAATGGCCTGTCGCCTCGTGGCGAGCATTTGCGATCGTTCCAAGGCCGCCATCGTGCTGTCCACCACGTGGCGCAACGCGTTTCCACTGCCACGCATCGGAGAGCTCTTCGTGTCCCTCGGCCTACCTATGCCGATTGGCGCGACCCCACTCCTCCAGGCAGCTTCACGCGCGCACGAGATCTCCACGTGGGTCGAGACCGCCTCTCCCGAGTCGTTCGTCGTGCTCGACGACGATCCCATGGATCTGCCCGAGATCGCAGCGCGACTCGTGCGGACCGACCCCTCGGTCGGCCTCACTCGACTCGACGCAGACCGATGCGTTGATCTCTTCTCGCCTCCGGCGTGAAGGCGCGGTCCGAGCTGGGAGGTACGCGATGCATGCAATGACCGGCGTCGGTCCCTCTCTCGGGACCGCCGTTCCCACGACTCCTCGCAGCCACTCCTGGCGCCACGGATGTCATTTCGCGCACTTGGCGCCAACGTCGGTCGGATCTTCCGCGGGGTCCGGCAGGCTCAGCGATCGATCGGGAGCGGCGCCTCGCGGTGCACGAGGCCGGCCTCGCGAATCTCGCGCCAAAAATCGGCGGGCACCTTCGCGGCGAGGGCCGCCGAGTCCTCCGCGATGCGTGAAGGCCGCGAGGCGCCGGGGATGACCGCCGCCACCGCCGGGTTCGCGAGGGCGAACTGGAGCCCCGCCGACTTCATGCTCACGCCATGGCGGTCGGCGATTGCCTTGATGCGCGCGACCTTGTCGAGGATTGCAGGCGAAGCGGGCGCGTACTCGAAGTTGGGTCCGCCCACGAGGGCGCCCGAGCTGTACGGTCCGCCGACGACGATGCCGAGACCACGCGCCGCCACCGCCGGCATCACGCGCTGGAGCGCGCGACCGTGGTCGAGCAGGGTGTACCGCCCCGCGAGGAGGAAGCCGTCCGGGCGCGGACCTTCGAGCTCCAGCAAGAGCTCAATCGGCTCGACCCGATTGACGCCGAGGCCCCACGCCCCGATGACGCCCTCGTCGCGGAGCCGGTCGAGGGCCTTGAACGCGCCCTTTCGCGCGGTCTCGAACACGCCGAGCCATTCGTCGCGGTAGAAGTCTTGCGCCACGTCGTGCACCCACGCAATCTCGATGCGGTCGGTGCGGAGACGCTTCAAGCTGTCCTCGATCGAGCGCAGGGTAGCGTCGGCGGAGTAGTCGTTGACGACCTTGTTCTTGCGTCCGTGCGCGAACACGCCCGCCTTTTCGCCCTGGTCGCGCTGGGAAGGGTCCTCGAGCTCGTCGAGGATCAGGCGCCCCACCTTGGTGCTGACGACGTACTCGCCGCGTGGCCTCTTCGCGAGCGCCTCGCCCATGCGAAGCTCGGCGAGACCAGCGCCGTAAAAGGGCGCATTGTCGAAGTAGCGAATGCCGTCGTTCCACGCCGCGTCGACGGTGGCGAGGGCCTCGTCCTCCGGGATATCGCGGAACATGTTGCCGAGCGGCGCCGCGCCGAAACCGAGCTTGCCGGGGAGGATCTTCGAGAGAGCCATGGGAGCGTTCCTTTCGTCCGCGCGGCACCGCCGCGGACCTCTGCAATACGTCTCTCTCGCCTGGAGAGGAAGGCGCCATCGCTTCGCAGCACTCGAGAAACGATTTCATTTCGCACACTTGGCGCCAACGTCGGTCGGATCTTCCCGTCGGTCGGATCTTCCCGGCTCCACTTCGCGGTCGACGAGCTGTACGCGGGAGTCGAGCTCGAGCCGACCTGAGACGAATCGAGGTCGCGCCTGGAAGTGCATCGAGTTGCTCGTGTCGATGACCGGCCCCGCAGCCTTCACCGACGCTGCTGCGACCTACGGACCTCTTCCTGGTTCCGCATGGCCGAAACGAGCGCCTCGTACCCGATAACGAGAGACTCTCTTTGGGCCCGGTCGGTGGCCCCTCGAGGACGGACCTGATTTCGCACACTTGGCGTCAACGTCGGTCGGACCTTTGGCGTCAACGTCGGTCGGACCTTGCCTGGTCGGATTTTGCCTGCTCACCGCGCCGCGCTCACGCTCCCAAGCGCCGCCGGACCTCGCTTGCCCACGAACGCCACGAACGCCCGCACCGCCGGCGACACGAGCCGCCGCTCCAAGATCACCAGCGAGATCGTCCCCTCCGTCCGCAGCTCGGTCGGCATCACGCTGACGAGCTCTCCCCGCGCGATCGGCGCCGCGACCAGCGTCGACGGCAACACGGCGATCCCTAGCCCCCGCAGCGCCCACCGCAGCACGAGGTGCGGATCGTTCGAGTGCGCCACCGCCCCCACCGCGCGCCGCTTCCCCCCCACGCGCCAGTGCGTGACCGGCGCCCCCGCGTCGTCGAGCCCGAGCAAGCATCGATGGCCGGCGAGGTCTCCGCCCTTCTGCGGCGTGCCGTGCTCCGCGAGGTACCCCGGCGACGCGACGCCGACCAGCGCGACGCGCGCGAGCCGTCGCACCGTCAGCCCCGGATCGAGCGTCGCCGACGCACGAATCGCGACGTCGAACGGCTCCCGCAGGAGGTCGACCTTCCGGTTCGACACGTGCACATGGAGGCACACCGACGGATACTCGCGCGCAAAATCGGCCAGCATGTCCGGCAAGCCTCCGCCCACCATCGGCGGGATCGACACCCGCACGTCGCCCTTCGGAATGCCATCCTTCGTCGCGACGCTCGCCTCCGCGAGGCGCAGGGCGTCGAGGGCCGCCTCCGCGCGCACGTGAAACGCGCGCCCCGCGTCGGTGAGCTGCATACTCCGCGTCGTCCTCCGCAAGAGCCGCGCCCCGAGCCGATCCTCCAGGGCCGCCAACTTTCGGCTCACCGTCGCCCGTGGAACACGAAGCTCGGCCGCGGCGCCCGACACCGAGCTCGCCGCCACCACCGCGACGAAGATCCGCAGCTCGTCCGTTTCGATCATGGATCAAGAATGGGAATATTCATCCCAATTGTCCATTCTTGTCGCAAGCACTCCGCGGCCGCACGGTAGCGGCATGAAGACGATCCTCTGGGCCACTCTCACCGCCAACGGCAACTACCAACGCAACGATCCGAAGCACCCGCCGCGCCCCGAGGCGCTCGCCGACTTCGCCGCCCACGTCCGGGCCACGGGCTGCTTCGTGGTCGGAAGGCGCACGTTCGAGGGCTTCGCCGCGCAGCAACGTGCCGACGACGGCTCCGCGCGCGCCCCCGAAGGAGGCGGCCTCGGCAACCCCACGATCGTGGTCGTGACGAGCACCGCGGTGGCGGGGCCGCCGGGGCTCCTCTCCGCGCAGACCCCCCGCGCCGCGCTCGATCTCCTCCGCGAGCGCGGCTTCGCGAGCGTGCTCGTCGCCGGTGGGGCGACCCTCCACAACGCGTTCCTCGCCGAAGACCTCGTCGACGAGCTCGTGATCGACGTCGCCCCCGTGCTCGAGGACGAGGGCCTCGCGATCGTGCTCCCGAAGGGTAAAACACGGTCCGTGAGGCTCCTCGAGACGCTGTCCCTCGGCGGCGGCGTGGTGCAGCTCCGCTACGATCTGCGGGCCGACCAATGACGTTCGGCGCGCGGCCTTTCCGGTCTTCACGTCCTTCATGTAGGCGGCGAGGTGCTTCCCGGGGGGTCGCTACACGTGGGCGGCTAATTTAGCTCTCGTCCGCCGGGACTGGCCTCACGGGCCCTCTTGGAATCGCTCCAGGACCTCGAGATCGGCGAGGTCCTGCCTTCTTCCTGACGCACGCTTGTTGGCGATCAGGTCGACCAGCCCAACGATAGGAACCGATACACTGCCGAGATCCGCCTGGACGGCCCGCTGAAGCGCGGCGCGCGTATCGATCCCATCAGCCTTCGTCATGATGTCGACGCGGAGAGGCGCAACGCCGAAGTAGATAACGTCATCGTCCGACGCAATCTTCGCGGCAGCGACGACATTCGGCGGGGCTCCGAACGCCGCAAGCGCCGTCGCGAGTCGGGCCAGGTTCTCGGGGACTCCGAGAACGAGGAGGTCGAGGTCCTTCGTGGCTCTCGGTCGCGCGTGAAAGCCGACCGCGTACCCGCCGACGATGGCAAACTCAACCTTTGCGGCGACGCACTCCTCCAACAGCTCTTTGAAGTCGGGGTGTAGGTCCATGATCTCCGCTGAGGGCCAAGGAGTCTTCGACGATCGACCAGATCGATTGGAGGCGGGCCACGGGCGACATCTCCGACCAGAACGCGCGATCGACTTCAGCCATGTCCGAGACCTTGGCCACGCCGCCCGTCCACGTGCTCCGCCGAGCCGCGGCTCTCGCGAGCTTGTTCGCTTCGTCCACGGGGTAAGTGTAGCAGAACGCTTCGGCGTCCGCAGACGAGCCGGCCAGGCCTGACCGCATCGGCCTCCTTGCGATAGCCTCTTGCACCTCTCGAACGGCGGCACGCTCTCGGTCGACGCGAGCGACGACGGAGCCTTCGCTGTCCCCCGACGCACCTCGACGGCCCGACGCGCGAACATGCAACGATTCGAGCGCTTAGGCGCCGCGGCCCCTCGCGGCCTCGGACGTCATTTCGCGCACTTGGCGTCAACGTCGGTCGGCTCTCTCCGCGGCGCGCGCGCCTCGCCTGCATCACGCCCGCGGTCGGCCAATGCGACGCGAACGACGTTTGGACGTTCCACTCGACCCAAATCTCTCCGGAACAACGTCGGTCGGACCTCTCCGGAACAACGTCGGTCGGCTCTCTCTTTCGGATCTCTCCAGGTCGGCTCTCTCGGTCGGCGAACCCGTCCGCTGGTCCTCTCCCCGGCGTGGAGCTCGGGGCGCTCTCCCCCTCCGTGCGCGCAAAGGCCCCGTGCGAGTGCTACCGTCTCTACCATGCCCCCGAGGAACCTTGCCGACCCGGCCTACGAGCCTTCCGATGAGGACCTGAACGATCTCATGCAGCGCGCGTTTGCTTCGGTTCCGACGCAGGAGTCGGAGCGACGCTCGCGGGCTCGT
Organism: Polyangiaceae bacterium; assembly: GCA_965225775.1. GTDB lineage: Bacteria > Myxococcota_A > Polyangia > Polyangiales > Polyangiaceae > JAAFHV01. The sequence continues at coordinate 6,284,600 of OZ245328.1, forward strand.
GAGGAGATCGCGCGTGAGCGCCGCGCCGTGCTCGCGCGTCTTCGCGGCGTCGGAACGTGACGAAGAAGCCCACGCTGCTCGTCATTGCGGGACCGAACGGTTCGGGGAAAACCACGGTGACCGCTGCTCTCCGGCGCGACCATTGGAGCGATTGAGTCGAGTACTTGAACCCCGACGATGTTGCTCAAGAGCGCTTCGACGGATGGAACGACCCGCGGTGCTGAAGGCGGCCGAGTGGGTGACGAAGCGCCGAGAGGAGTTGCTCACTGCCCGATCGGGTATCGCGTTCGAGACGGTCTTCTCTGCGCCGGACAAGGTCGACTCAAGCGCGCGAAGGCGTCGGACTACTTCGTGCGCGTGTTTTTCGTCAGCACCACCGACGTGAAGATCAACGCATCGCGCGTCATGGGCCGCTTCATGGGCGGAGGGCACTCCGCCCCGATAGACAAGATCGCCAAACGCTACACGAAGTCGATGGCGAATCTCGCAGCCGCCATCGAGCTCGCCGACCGCGTGTACCTGTTCGACAACTCCGTGGATAGTGCACCCGCCAGGCTCTGCGCAGGCACCACTGAAGGCGCGATCCGGAAAATCTACGGGCAGCTCCCGCAGTGGGTGTCGGACGCACTCGAAGATTTGCCCAAGCGCGACTCTTTCGCCGACCTTCGAATCGACTAGCGAGCGTTCCTCTCTCGGGGGGCTGGCTGAGCTTTTCTCGGCTTTTCGAGGGCAAGAAGCCGTGGCCTCGCCCGAGGACGTTGCGACGCTCTTCGACGTCCTGAGGGCGTGCTGGCGACGCACGGCCAGATACCGAAACGCTTTCAGCTCGACCGCGCGTGCAGACGAGTGACACCGCAATCGCGCCCACACGCCGCCTGGCCGCAGCGGCCTCCTTACGATAGCCTCGGGACATGGGCTACCCCGCCAGGGATCGCGCATCGCTGCCGATGACCGCGGTGGAGTACCTCGCGTGGGAAGCCCAGCAGACGGAGAAACACGAGCTCCATCATGGAGAGGCATTGGCAATGGTCGGCAGCAGCCCGCGCCACAACCTGCTCGCGATGTCGGCTGGCGCGGAGCTTCGCGGGGCGATGCGAGGGCGAGGTTGTCAGGTGCTCTCGTCGGATCAACGGGTCAAGCTCGGCGAGAGCTACGTGTACCCCGACGTGGTGGTGGTCTGCGGAGGCGTGAAGACCGAAGGGGCGACTCTCTCGAACCCGAGCATCGTGGTGGAAGTGCTTTCGGCGAGCACCGAGGCATTCGACCGCGGTGAGAAGTGGTCGGCCTATCGATCCGTCTCCACGCTCACCGACTACCTGCTCGTCTCGCAAGGGACTGCGCGTGTCGAGCACTACCGCCGCAGCGCAGACACCGACGACTCATGGCACTACCGTGTCGTGGAGAGCGGCGGACTCTTGCACCTCTCGAACGGCGGCACGCTCTCGGTGGACGCGATCTACGAAGGGGCCTTCGACGTGCCGGGCGACGCCCCTCGACCGCCCGACGCGCGAACAGGCAACGATTCGAGCGCTTAACGCCCTGGCCCCTCGCGGCCATGGGCGTCATTTCGGGTAGTTGGCGCCAACGTCGGTCGGATCTCCTCGTCGGATCTCCTCGGTCGGATCTCCTCGGCTCGGCACTGGGTCGGATCTCCTCGGCTCGGCACTGCGACGTGACCAGAGCGACCGCGAGCCGAGGACGATGGGCTGGCCTGCGGGAGCAACGACGAATAGTCTTCCAGGTCATGCTGCCCCTCAAGGCCCACGTGAAAAATGGTCGCCTCGTGCTCGACGACCCCACTACCGATTTGCCCGAAGGGTCGGAGGTCGAGCTCGTGGTCGTGGTCGATGAATTCGACCCCGAGGAGCGAGCCCGTCTGCTCGAAGCCATCGAGGCCGGCGCGGCCGATATCGCAAGCGGCGACTACGTGGACGGTACGGACTTCGCCAACCAGTTGCTGTCCCGCCGTGAAGCTGCGTCTCGGTAGGCGGGTCATCACCGAGATCGAACGAAAGGAGTCGTGGTGGGCAAAGAACCGGCCTAAAGCTCCCGATCTTTTCGCACGTGAGCTCCGCGACACCTTGGAGCTCGTACGTACGACGCCAGGTGCCGGCATCGGTTGGCCGACCGCACGACGCCCAACCCTTCGTCGCATTCTTATGGTTCGCACCCAGAACCATCTCTTTTTCATGGTCGACGACAGCGAGCAGGCGATCGATGTCCTCGCAATCTGGGGCGCGTCGAGGAAGCGGGCGCCCAAGCTGTGAGGTCGACCGTCCGTCGGGGCACAAGGATCAGGATCCGACGATCAGGATCCGACCGACGATCAGGATTTGACGATCAGGATCTGACCGACGTTGACGCTAAGTCGTTGAAATTCCTGGGCCGAGCTCCCGAATAGGCAACGATTCGAGCGCTTAAGCGCCCGCGGCCCCTCGCGGCCACGGGCGTCATTTCGCGCACTTGCCGTCAACGTCGGTCGGATCTCTCCGTCGAGAGCGGTCGACGCTGGCGGCGAATGCTGGAGTCAGAAAGAGGCTGAGGGTCTACCGCGGAGGCAGTGGTCCAACGAACATTCGGAATGAGCACATCCAACCCAGACACCTGTGCGAGCGCTGTGAAACGCGCCCATCTACCAATCACCGCCAGCCGACCGGCATGGCACACCTGAATCCCTCGACATGAGAAACACGATGAATACGCCAGCTTCCCCTTCCGATTGGAACGTCTGCGGCACCGCATCGCCTGAGGACATCTACGACGAGCCAGCGCAGCCCAAAGACTCAGGTCGGCTGCGTCTGTACGGCATGGTCGAGGATCAGGGTTATCGCGTCTACGAGATTCCCGCTGGCACCGCTGCCTCGGAGGTCGTGCGGCATTTCCGCGTTGGCTCGCACGGCGTTCTCGATACCGGAGGTGATCCGCAAGAACTCATCGCGAGAGTCGCAGTGATCGCAGACGAAATTTCGAAGATCGTGCCGGCTCGGCCATTTTTCGCGGACGGGGCAGGCTTGAAGCTGAAGTTCCTAAAGGGGATCACGAAGGCCGACCTGAAGAAGATCGAGGCCCTCTTTCCTGAAGATCAGATGTTCGAGCTCGGCCTCGGGGGGTACGTCGCAGACTGGGATGGAGAGTCCGGCATGCTTGACCGAGTGATCGAAGAAGGGGTGTTCCGCTTCTGGTGGGACTGAATCGAAAAAACGGAACGCCGGAGTCGAACTGCCTGCCCGGTTCTTCGAGCCACGGATGACGGCCCTCAGCGCGCGGCCGTGAGCTGCTCCACCGCCGCCACGCCGCGCAGCAGGAACGCTCGCACGTCGGGCTCGAACGCCGCGATGCGCTCCGCGAAGGCGGCGAAGTCCCCCGCGTACAGCGCGCGCAGGGCCTCCTCGAAGCCGGGTGCGTTGCCAGCGAGCGCGGTCATCACCTTGGCGGTGGCCTCGAGCCGGCGACGCGCGCGCTCCTTGCTCGGCTCGCGCTTGATCGCTTCCTCCACGAGGCGGCGCAGCGCGCCCGAGATGCCGCTCGGCTGCGCCTCGAGGAACTCCCAGTGGCGCGGCAAGAGCGACACCTCGCGGCTCACCACCCCCATGCGTGGCCGACCGGGTCCGCGGGCGCGTGGGCTGGGCAGCTCGCGAGCGAGCACGCCCTCGAGGGTCCCGTGCAGGTCGAACTCGCACTGCTGCCCCGTCTGCTCCTGGAAGATCAGGATGGGCGCGCCGGGGTCGCGGTCGAACAACTGAGGAAGGAGCTCGAGGGGTATCTGGAGTGCGGACTGCTATGCCATGGGTTCGCACGGCTCAAGTGCGGAGCTGTGACGAGACGCGGCTCGTGGCGTTTAGCTGCAAGGGACGAGGCTTCTGCCCGTCGTGCCTTGGTCGGAAGATGAGCGCCACCGCAGCGCATCTCATCGAGGATGTGCTGCCACCTGTGGATCTGCGGCAGTGGGTGCTCACGGTGCCGTTTGCGTGGCGAAAGCGCCTTGGGTACGACGGCCGGCTGATGTCGGCGCTGACGCGGCTCTTCGTGCAGACGGTGCTTGCGTTCTACCGCGAACGAGGTGGTGGACCTCCACGAGGACAGAGCGGAGCGGTGGTCGCGGTTCAGCGCACGTCTTCCGATCTGAAGCTGAACCCGCATGTGCACGCGGTGTTTCTCGACGGCGCCTATCGGGACAAGGGCGACGCGCTCGACTTCCGTGCCGTTGGGCACCTGTCGACGCGGGACGTAGCGGCGGTGCTGGAGCGCACGCGCGACCGGATGGTGAAGTGGCTTCGTCGTCGGGGCCTTCTCCTCGAGGACGGCGATTCGGAAGATAAGGGCGATGGCCTGGCCGTGCTCGCGGCGTCGGCGGTCGCGGGCACGACGCCGCCTGCCGGTCCCGAGTGGCGACGAGGCGCGCTGCCCTTCGAGCGACGACCGATGGTGTTCGAGCGCCCGCTGTGCGTCGCGCTCGATGGGTTTACCCTCCACGCGGCGACGCGGGCCGGCGGGCACGACGAGGCGGGCCGGGAGGCGCTGCTGAAGTACATATTGCGCCCCGCAGTAGCGCAGGAGCGAGTCACACGAGGGCCTGACGGCCTCGTCCGGATCACGCTCAAGAAGCCCTTCTCGGACGGCACGGTGGCGGTGGACCTGGATCCGCTCTCGCTCCTCAGCCGTCTCGCGGCGTCGGTGCCCGCTCCGCGCCTCCATACCGTCCGGTACGCGGGTGTGCTCGCGTCGGCGAGTAAGCTGCGGGCCCGTCTCGCGCCGAAGCCCGCGGTGGCTCCAAAACCCACGGCGGACGTGGCCGAGAGCACGCGCCGAGGCGCCTATCGTCCGTGGGCGGAGCTTCTCAAACGGACGTTTGGGTTCGACGTGCTGACCTGCCCATGCTGCAGCGGAAGGATGAAGCTGCTCGCGCTCGTCACGGATCCGACGAGCGTCGCTCGGTACCTGCGGGGCATCGGCGAGCCGACCGACGTGCCGAAGCGGACGCGCGCTCGTGGACCTCCGTACTGGGCAAGTCGTGTGCTCCGTCGAGGTGCCGGTAGCGTCGAGGCGGCCGAGTAGAACGTGCGCAAAGGAGCGCCCGAAAGCCGCGTTGCGCCCGCATGCCGCTTGCTCGGGTTCGGTAACCTCCGTGCCAGGGCCGAAACCACCTCGCCAAGGGCTATCGGCTCCCCGCGCCGGCCCACGAGCCACGACGTCCCGCCTTCCCCTGCTCGCAAAAAGTGGCTTGTTTCGCTTACGTCCCGTTCGCGTAAACCGAGGGGTGTCCCCGCGCGGGCGCTGGGCCGAAAAAGGAACACATGAAACGCTCAGCGGTGCTCGCGTGGCTCCTCGGTGGTCTCGGTGTCGTCGGCGCTCTCGTCTTTGCGCAAGGCTGCTCACGGGCCGGCTCGACTGGCGGCTCCAGTCTCCTCGGCGCGTCTTCGAGCGCCGTCGCGCGGTTCGACGCGCTCGCCAATGACCTCTCGTGGACGCCGGCCTCGGGCTCGCGCGACCCAGCGACTCCTCGGCGCGCTCTCTTCGCCCCACGTGCGTTTGCTTACGCGCACGTGGCCGACGCGCTCGTCGCCGAGGGCTCGACCGTTCGCTTCGCCCGCTTCGCCGACGAGCCCGTCGCGCTCGAGGGATCTGGAATCTCAGTCGCCGTGCGGATGCTCGGGGTCGGCCACGTCGCAGCCGAAGCCGTCCGCGGCCATCTCCTCTTCCCGGACGCCGCGCCCGAACGCGACGTGGTCGCGCGCCCTGTCGACGGCGGCGCCGAAGACTGGATCGCGCTCCGGTCCGTCCGCGCTGGCGACTCGATCGACTACGAGCTCGACCTCCGCGCTGGCGTCGCGGGCTTGCGCCTCGTGGAGCGAACGCTCGAGCTTCTCGATGCGAGCGGCGCTCCCCGGATCCGCATGGCCGCCCCGTACCTCGTCGACAAGGCGGGCACGATCCGCGCGGCGCGCGTCGATGTGGCGGGGTGCGACGTCGACCGTTCACCGCGTGCCCCGTTTGGCAGGCCCGTTACCGGAGCGGGCTCAGCACGTTGCCGCGTCCGCGTGTCTTGGGAGCCGGGCGGCATCGTCTACCCGGCGGTGGTCGACCCGGCATGGACCACCACGATGCAGCTCGCCGCGCCACGGCATGGCCACGTCGCGCTGATGCTCCCCGGGACGCCGGATCGTGTGCTTGTCGCCGGGGGCCAGACCACGGACCCGGTGTCCACGTCGATCGAGGTGACCACCGCGGAGATCTGGTCGCAGGGCGCGTGGGCCGTCACCGGCTCGCTCGCAACCGCACGAGACGCTGCTGCGTCGGCTCTCGTTGGCGGAGAGGTGCTCGTCTCCGGCGGCCTCACCAACATGGGCATGGACGTGCTCGGGAGCGCCGAGATCTACGATCCCGCGACTGGCCTCTGGCGCACGACCGGCAGCCTCGCGGTGCCTCGCGCCGGCCACTCTGCGACGCCGCTCGGCGACGGCTCCGTGCTCGTGAGCGCAGGCTACGACAACTCGGGAGATCACTTCCGCGAGGCAGAGCGCTACGACCCCGCCCTCGGGACGTTCGCGCCGGCAGGGAAGATCAACACCACGCGGTACTTCCAGACCGCGGTCGCGCTCTCCGGCGGCCGTGTGCTCGTGGGCGGCGGTACTGATCCTGACTCTGGAGCGCTCGCGTCGCTCGAGCTCTACACCTTGGGGACCGGCTGGGCGACGACGGCTTCACTCGCGCCGATGCCCGCCGCGCGCACGCTCCACGCGTCGGCGGTGCTCGCGGACGGTACCGTGCTCTTCGCCGGAGGCTACAACGCGATCGACGGCGCGCTCGCGCGGGTAGACCGCTACGACCCGGGCACCAACACATGGACGACGGTGGGCCCGATGGCGCGCGCCCGGTTCGACCTCGCCTCAGCGCGCCTGACGGACGGGCGCGTGCTGTTCGTCGCCGGGCAGTCTCTCGTCGAAGGGTTCGCGGACGGTGAGCTCTACGATCCGGCGACCCTGACCTTCGAGCGCTTCCGAGGAGGCGCGTCGCTTCGCACGTACGGCCACACCGCGACCGCCCTCTCCGATGGACGCGCCATCGCGGTCGGAGGCCGAAACCCCGGCCCGGTTCTCGTCGCGAGCGCGGAGCTGTTCGATCCGGCGCTGCCTACGGTGGACGCTGGCCCCGAGGACGCCGGGAGCGACGCCGAGCTCGACGCCGAAGCCGGCGGCGCGCTCGAAGACTCCGGCGCGCTGCCCGATACCGGAGGGCAGCCCGAAACGGGGCCCGCTCCCCGCCCCTCGGCCACGGTCGACGGAGCCCCGCCCCCGCCCTCGCCCACGACGGCGCCGTCCACGACACCTTCTGCCCCGCAGCCGCTCGACGGGACGGACCTCGCAGGCGGCGGGTGTGGCGTTTCGGGAGTTGGCGGCGGGGCGTGGTGGGCAGTGGGCGGGTGGCTGCTGGTGCTCGGTGCTCGTCGGCGGACGCGGAGGCAGGCTGGCTGACGAGACCGCGAAGCGACACGCGGTCCACCGGACGCCGCTCCGGAGGCGCGAACATGACCGCGAAGGCTTCTTTGAAGGCTCTGCTCGAGGGCGTGAAGAAGGACTACTCCGCCGAAGATGCGTTCCGCATCGCCGAAGCGCTGTTCGCGAAGCTGCCCGGCGTCGTCGGCTGGGGGTGAGCGGCGACGAGCGATGCCGCTCACCTCAGCGTCCACCCGAACGCAGCGACGGCGGCGGCCGAAGCGACGGTGTCCCCTCCTCCACCTTCGGCGCGAGCCACGCGTACACCACCGGCAACACCACGAGCGTCAGCAGCGTCGCGCTCACGAGCCCGCCGATGACGACGGTCGCGAGCGGCCGCTGCACCTCCGAGCCGGGCGCGGTCGACAGCGCCATCGGGATGAAGCCGAGCGACGCGACGAGGGCGGTCGTGAGCACCGGCCGTAGCCGCAGCTCGGTCGCCTCGCGGATCGCCTCGAGATGCGACTTGCCGGCCGCTTCGAGATCCCTCGCGAACGACACGAGCACGAGCCCATTCAAGACCGCTACGCCGAAGAGGGCGATGAACCCGACCCCCGCCGAGATGGAGAAGGGAATGCCGCGCAACGCGAGCGCGATGACCCCACCGACGGCGGCGAACGGGACGTTCAGGAACATCAGCGCCGCGAGCCTGCCCGAGCGGAACGCGAGCCAGAGCAAGAAGCCGATGAGCCCGAGCGCGATCGGCACGACGACCATGAGCCGGCCGCGCGCTTCTTCGTAGTGCTCGAACTGACCGCCCCACTCGCCGCGGTATCCCGTGGGGAGCTTCTGCGCCTTCTCGACCGCGGCGCGCGCCTCCTTCACGACCGTCGTCAGGTCGCGGCCTCGCACGTTGAACTCTACCGTGAGGCGGCGCGACTGGCTCGCGCGGCTCACCTGCGCCGGGCCCGTCACGAACGTCACGTCCGCGACGTCGCCGAGGGGCACGACCTGCCCCGTCACCGCGCGGAGCGGGAGCCCCCGCAAGGGCTCCACGTCGCCGTCGTAGCCGTGGCGTGTCTTCACGACCATCGAGAAGCGGCGCTCGCCCTCGAGCACCTCCCCCACGTGATGTCCCACCGCGAGCGTCTCGGTGAGCTGGTTCACGTCGTCGACGGTGAGCCCATAGCGCGCGAGCTTTCGGCGATCGGGGACGATGCGCAGATAGCGAAGGCCTGCGACTTGCTCGACCCGTACGTCGGCGGCTCCGTCCACGCCGCGAATGGCCTTCGCCGCTGCTTCGCCGAGCCGCGCGAGCTCGTCCAAGTCCGGCCCGTAGAGGAGCAGCGCGACGTCCGATCGTACACCGGCGACGAGCTCGTTCGTGCGCATCTGGATCGGCTGCGATACGCCCCCCGCGATCTCGGGGACCTCCTTCTCCACCACCTCGGAGATCTCTTTCGAGAGGGCTTCGCGGCTCAATCCCTTGCGCCACTCGCTCCGCTCCTTGAGCGAGACGTACACGTCGGACTGCTCGACCCCCATCGGATCGGTCGCGACCTCGGGCGCTCCCGCGCGCGCCACGACGTGGCTCACCTCCGGGATCTTCAAGAGCGCGCGCTGGAGCTCGAGATCCGTGCGCACGGTCTCGGTGAGCGCGGCGCCGGGCAGCCGCCGCGCCTCGACGAGCATATCGCCCTCGTCGAGCTGGGGGATGAACTCGGCGCCGAGGCGGCTCCCACACGCGATCGCGATCGCCAGCACCACCACCGCGCCGCCGACCGCGAACGCGCGTCGCTTGAACGCCTGACCGAGGACAGGAACGAACGCGGCGTGGATCTTTCGAAGCAGCCACGTCTCGTGGTGCTCCTTCCGGGGCACGAGCACCATGCTCGTGAGCACCGGCACGACCGTGAGCGACAGCAGGAACGCGCCCGCGAGCGCGAGCAGCACCGTCGTCGCCATCGGACGGAACATTTTCCCTTCGATGCCCGTGAGCGCGAGCAACGGCAAGTAGACGATCGTCAGGATCGCTTCTCCGAAGAGGCTCGCGGAGCGCACCTCGAGGGTGGCGGTCTCCACCACCAGGGTGCGCTCTTCGTCGGTGAGATCACGCCCTCGTTCGCGTCGCGCTTCGGAGAGCCTGCGCTCGGCGTTCTCGACGATGATGACCGCGCCGTCGACGAGGAGACCGAAGTCGATCGCGCCGAGGCTCATGAGGTTCCCCGAGAGCCCGAACGCGTTCATCGCCGTCACCGCGAAGAGGAGCGAGAGCGGGATCACGACCGCGACCACGAGGCCGGCGCGCAAATCGCCGAGCAGGACCAAGAGCACGACGATGACGAGGACCGCCCCCTCGATAAGGTTCTTTCCCACCGTGCGTGTGGTGCGGTTGACGAGGACGGAGCGGTCGTAGAACGGCACGAGCTTGGTGCCGGGCGGGAGCGACGGCTCGATCGCCGCGAGCTTCGCCTTCACCGCTGCGGTGACGGTGCGCGAGTTCTCTCCGAGCAGCATCATCGCCACCCCGAGCACCGTCTCGCCCTTGCCGTCACGTGTCGCGGCGCCGCGACGGAGGCGGCCCCCGAAGTGCACGTCAGCGACCGACGCGAGCGTGATCGGGACGCCTTCCGGGGTCGCCGCGAGCACGACGTTCCTGAGGTCGTCCAGGCTTCGGACGAGGCCGTCGGTGCCGATGACGACGTGCTCGCGGTTCGACTCGAGATACCCCCCGCCCGCGTTCGCGTTCGCCTTTTGGAGGGCCTCGATAACCTGCGCGGTGGACAGCCCGGCCGCCTGCATCCGCCCCGGATCGAGCTCGATTTGGTACTGCCGATCTTCGCCGCCGAAGCTGTTCACCTCGACGACGCCCGGCACGGTGCGCAGGGCTGGTGCGACCTGCCAGTCGAGGACCTCCTCGCGTTGCATCAGGGTGAGCGCGTCGTTCTCGACGGTGAACTGAAAGATCTCTCCGAGGCCTCCCGAGTTGGGCCCCATCTCGGGCCTCCCATAGCCCGCGGGGATCGCCTCTTGCGCCTCGCGCATACGCTCGTTCACTTGCTGGCGCGCGAAGTAGATGTCGGTCCCGTCCTGGAAGACGACGGTGACGACCGAGAGGCCGTACTTCGACACGGAGCGGACCTCGGTCGCCTTCGGAATGCCCGCGAGCGCGCGCTCGACGGGGATCGTGACGATTTTTTCTATTTCTGTCGGCCCGAGGGCGGGCGACGACGTGATGACCTGGACCTGGACGTTCGTGATGTCCGGGACCGCATCGACCGGGAGCGTGACCGCGGCGCGTATGCCGATCGCCACGAACAGCAGGGTCGCGAGCAGCACGACGGCGCGGTTGCGAAGGGCAAAAGCGACGATGAACGCGAGGACCGCCATGTCACTCGTCCTCCGCCATGGAGCCCTTGAGGAGCACGCTCTTCAGCGTGAACACACCCGCGACCACCACGGCCTCGCCCTCACGGAGGCCGCCGAGCACCTGCACCTTGCCTGGGGCGGAGAGCCCGAGCGTGACGTCGTGGCGGGTGTACGAGCCGGGCGCGTCCTCCACGAACACGACCGACTTCCCCGTGACGTCGACGACCGCGGAGCGAGGCACCACCAGCACCGGCTCGGCGGCGGCGAGCTCTGGCATCGCGACGAGGCCCTTGCCGAAGAGCCCGAGGCGCAGGTTGCCGGAAGGGTTCTCGAGCCGGATCCGCGCCACCACCGTCCGCGCGCCGGGGTCCACCTTCTGGCCGATCGCCTCGACGACGCCCGGCACGGTGGTGCGCGGAAACGCGTTGAGCACCACGTCGGCCTTCGCGCCGACCGTCAGCGAGGAGAGATCTTGCTCGAACACACGCCCGAGGAACCACACCTGGGCGAGATCGGTGATCTGGCCCAGCACCTGATCGGGGGCCACCGGCTGGCCGACGACCGCGTCGCGCGCCACCACCGAGCCGCCGATCGGCGCGCGGAGGGCGAGGAGCACCCCGCCCTCTCCGCCGCCCGCGCCGAGGCCGGAGAGCTCGAGCGCGAGCGCGCGCGACTCTGCCTCACGCGCGTCGGCCTCGGCTTTTGCGTCGAGGTACGACTGCTCCGAGGTCATCTTCGACTCGAAGAGCCCCTTGAGGCGCGCTTCGTTCGCGCGCGCCGCCTTCGCTCGCGCCGTCGCGGAGAGCAGAGCCCCTCGCGCGCGGCCCAAGTCCGGTACCCGAAGCTCGGCGAGCACGTCGCCCTTCTTCACGACGGCGCCCTCGCGCATCGCGACCCGCTCGAGGCGGCCCGCGATGGGGGACGAGATCTTCGCGGTGCGGTCGGGATCGGCCACGATCTCTCCCGAGAGGGTGAGGGTCTTCGCGAGGGTCTCCTTCTTCGCTGGCTCGGAGCGTATTCCGGCCCGGGCGCGCGGCTCTGCGTCGAGCTTGACGACCTTCGGGAGCTCGTCGTGCTCGGCCTCGCCGCCGTCCTCGGCCGCGCGCGGCTCCTCATGCTCGCGCTTCTCGGGAGCGCTCTTGTCTTTGCACGCCGGCAGCGTCGCGAGCGTGAGCGCGAGCGCCAAGGAGGTCACTTTCACACGAACGGCGTTGCTCATCGGAGACCTCGATCGAGGGGCGCGCCGCGGAGGGCGGCGAGACGGACGGAGGCGAGGCACGCCTCGCGCTTGGCGGTGATGCGCTGTCCGAGCATCTCGGTGAGCGCGTCCTGGGCGACGAACGCGTCGCGGGCCTGGAGACGGCCCTTCTCCACCTCTTCGGCGAGCTTGGCGAGGCTCGCCTCCGCGCGCGCGGCGCGCGCGTCGTCGACGCTAGCAGCAGCGCGGACGAGGGCTTCGGTCTCGGCTTGCTGCGCATCGGCTTCGCGCGCGAGGCCTGCACGCTTGGCGTCGGCTTCGGCTCGAGTGGCGTCGGCTTCGGCGCGGACGACGGCGATGTCGCTCGCGCGCGTGCGCCCCAGCGGCTCCGGGAGCGGCAACGGGACCGACACCCCAGCGCCGAGCACGCGCTCTCGGAAGCCGTCGCTCTGGGCGAAGATCGAGACGGTGACGTTGGGCACCCGCCCGCGGTTGAGCACGCTCGCCTGCGCGTCGAGCGCGGTCGCCTCCCTTTGGAGCGCGAGTACTTCGGGCGCCGGTGTCTGGCGCGCAGGGAGCGCGAGCGGATCGAGCTTGCCCTCGACCACGACCGGACCGGCGCCGACGAGGCGCGTGAGTCGGACCTCGGCGCCGGCAGCTCTGCCTTCGGCGACGAGGCGAGACTGCGCGCGCTTCTGCGCTTGCGCTTCCGCGACGTCGGCGTCGAGGTCGGACCCCGCGCCGGCTTTGGCTTGCGCCCTCGCGACGTCGGCGACGCGAGTCGCGAGCGCCTCCACCCGCCTCAGCAACGCGACCTCCTCTCGCGCAGCGAGCACCTCGAAGTACGCCGTGAGCGCGTCGGCCGCGATACCGCGAGAGACGACGCTCTTGTTTGCTTCGCTCGCCGAGACCCTCGCCTCCGCCTCTCGCCCCCTTGCGCCGCGCTGGCCACCGATCTCGATCTCCTGACCGAGCTGGGCATAGGCGTTGAAGGCCGAGTCCTCGGCGGAGCGGCGACCCGCGAACGAGAGGCCGAGGGTCGGGTTCGAGGGGAGGAGGATCCGCGCGCGACCGATCTCGGCCTGCCGGGCGGTCACCGTGAGCGCCGCGGCGCGCACGCTGGGGCTCGCGGCCACGGCGCACGGACCGACGTTGTCGCGCGTGAGGGTGCTGCATGTGGTGGTTTCGGCGCGGGCGGCGGAGGCGAAGAGCAGCGCGACGAGGGTGGCGGCGACGGAGAGCGGCTTCATGGGTGCTCGCAGGGAGAAGAGACGGAGGAGCTATATCGATGACGTCGGGGTCGGCGGATCCTTACCGATTCGCGGGCAGCGGCGGGAGATTGCGTTTGCCTCGCGCCGCTTAATCCGACGCCCAGCGCCAGCGGAGCCCGAGCTCGGTGAAGTCGCTGTCGAGGAGGCCGAGGTCGTCCGGGCTCACGATCCGCGGCACGAACGAGCCACGGATCTCGAACGACCGGCTCAACGCGAAGCGGAGGATCGGCCCTGCCCGCACGACCGCCGTGCGCCGCGCGGGGACCGCGACGACGTCGGCGACGACGCCGACCGAAACTTGATCGAACGCGCCGAAGCGGACGCTGTAGCCGACGCGCCCGCGGACGACCCACGGGGGAGCCACGACCACGCGGAGCGTCTCCTCGAAGACGTTCTGTCCATCGGGGACGTGGCTCACGTAGGAGGCGCTTCCGAGCAAGAGGATATCTCCCGGCCCTGCTGGAATGTCGGCGTTCGCCTCCGTCTCGAGGGTATCGACGCTCGCCGATCCGAGCTCGGTCGACTCGAGCTGGACACGATCGTACGAAGGTCTCGGTCGTAGGTACGCGTGCTGAAACGCCGAGAAGTGACGCGCACCTATCCTCAGATCGAAGTGCGGCACCGAGAGGCGAAGACCGCCATACATGCCCGCACCGGGACCGGCGATCGTCGGGTTACCGTCCACGCCGAACCAGGCGTAGTGCGGCTTGCCATAGCCGAGCGCGACCCGAGGTCGCACGTAGAGGAAACCGACGTCGAGCGACGTGGCGACGAACAGGCGACGCGATCCCTCGACCCAGCTTCGTTTGCTCTCCGGCTCGACGAGGGAGTCGAACGGAGACGGGCGCGGGGTGTGCGAGGCCTCGTCGTTGGGCGCGGCGCCGTCAGAGGCGTGGGCGACTCGCTCGAGCCGGTGCGCCGCTATCGCCAGCACGGCGGCGAGGAGGGCAGACCGCGCTCTCAAAACGTCCCCATGAGGCTCGCGCCATTGGCGGCCGGCGTGAGCTGAACGTCGACGCCGCCGATCTGGGCCGTCGGCCGGAAGCCCTTGTAGTGAAACCAGGGAACCAGCAGACCGACCGCCGTTCCGACGAGCGAGCCGGTGATGACGTCCGTCGCGTAGTGGTTGTCGCCGACGACTCGCAGCGTCGCCGTCAAACCGGCGCCGAGGTAGCTCGCGACGCAGGTGCTTACGTCGGCCGCCTTGTTGCCGAGGAGGCCGAGGTAGAGATGATGCGAGCAGATGAGCCCTGCCGCCGTGAACGCGAACGCCGCGTGCCCGCTGAAGAAGCTGCGATACCGGCCGGTGGTAGTGCAGTCGATGCTGTCCTCGGGCGTCTCCGCGCCGCACGTGCGCCCGTACGGCCGTTCGCGCGCCGCGAGCACGTTGGTCACGCCCTGTATCGTGCCGGTGATGGCGAGAGCCTCCGCGTCGATGAGCGACATCTGCCGCGCGACGTCCGCGTTCCCGCGAAACCACCAGGCCGAGATCAAGGCGTCGACGAAGAAGGGGTACGTGAGCGACAGGGACAGGAAGACGTCGCTCGTGTCCCGGGCGATATATCGGCCCTGCGGGGTCGGCGCGCGCAGCGCGTTCCGTGCCGACTCGTCGAAGAGCACGCCGCCGAAGCGACGGTTCCCTTCGATCGGGGGGATGATCGCGGTCGCGAGGGTGGTCGCGCCGCCGAGCAGCATCACGATCGTGTTCGCCGTCCCGAAGCGCGCGTAGCTGCGGTTCCAGACGAGCTCGGGGAGGTTCTTTCGTAGCTGCTCACCGCCGAGCGCGATCGACCCGTCGAACGCCCTACGCTGGACGGGGTGCCCTGGCTCGGCCCGTGTGTCGGTAGGAGCCGAGGAGGAGCTCGCTGGGGCCGGTGGGGCCGACGCGTCTGCTTGGCCCGTCCGCGCTGCGAGCATGATGGCGAGCCCGGCGAGAGCTGCGGAAAAAGCGGGGCGGGGGGCAGCTCGTGGCAACGCGTAGGCCTCGTGAGCACTGACGCGGTGAGGGCCTTGGCCTTACCAAGGAATTTCATTTCATCAATTGATGAATTGTACTATGGGTTGCACATGCCTCACGGCGCGTCTGTAAAAGCCGGGTTGTTCGAGACATGGCGCCACCAGCGCGCGGGCCTGGTGAGCCGCGCTCGTCGACGCATCGGCGGCCGAACCGGTACGGTCGCCGACGCCGAGGACGTGGTGCAAGACGCCGCCATCACCGCGCTCGTGCACGCAGGCGAGCTCCGCGACGCTGGCCGAGCCGAGGCGTGGGTCGCGCGCATCGTCGACCGCAAGGCGACCGACGTCGCTCGGGCGCACGGTCGTTACGAGCTTCTGCGCGGAGACATGGCCGAGGCGAACGACGTGGCGCAGGAGGCGCCCACCGCGCGCTGTTTCTGCGTACGGGTGCAGGCGCGGCGGCTACGCCCGGCGTACGCCGAGGTGCTCGAGCGCATCGACGAGCGAGGCGAGAGCATCGCCGCAGTCGCCGCCGATCTGGGCGTCACGTCGAACGCCCTCACCGTGCGTCTCTGGCGCGCACGGGCGCTCCTGCGCGACACGCTGAAGGCCCACTGCGGGACAACGGCTCCGCAGTCGTGTGCAGACTGCGGGTGCCTCGAGCGGCGCTGCTGCGTCGCGATCGACGACGACGACGCCACCGAGTAGATCACGCTCACCCACCGCGGCGCGTGTCTCGATACGCGAGCAGGCGAAGCGCGTTGATGACGACGAGCACGGTCGAGCCTTCGTGCAACGCGACCGCGACGCCGATCTTCGCGAAGCCGAACAGGGTGGCCGGGATCAGGAACGCGACCATGCCGAGGCTCATGAATAGGTTCTGACGGATGATGGTCCGCGCGCTGCGGCTGAGGCCTACCGCGAACGGGAGCGCGCTGAGGTCGTCGGCCATCAGCGCGACGTCGGCGGTCTCGAGGGCGACGTCGGATCCGCCCGCGCCCATCGCGATGCCGACGGTGGCGTTTGCCATCGCCGGCGCGTCGTTGACGCCGTCGCCCACCATGGCGACGCCCTTCGTCGTCTTCGCGAGATCGGCGACGACCTTCACCTTGTCCTCCGGGAGGAGATCCCCGCGCACCGAGCGGATGCCCACCGTCGTCGCGACGGCCTCGGCGACACGTTGGTTGTCTCCCGAGAGCATGAGCGTCTGCGTCACGCCGAGGCGGTGGAGCTCGGCCACGACCTGCGCGGCGTTCTCTCGCGGGGTGTCCATGACGCCGATGACGCCCAAGAAGCGGGTGCCCGCGCGTACGACCATGAGGGTCCTACCCTTCGCCTGGAGCGCTTCGACGCTGGACGCGACCCCGCCCGGCAGCGGAGCTTCTTTCGTGAAGAGCGCCGGCTTCCCGATCTCGACCGGTAGCCCGTCGACGTTCGCCCGCACACCGAACCCGATGATCGCCTCGACCGCGTCGGCCTTCGTGGCTTGGTCCTCCGCGGAGAGGCGCGCGGCGGCGCCCTCGACGATGGCCGTCGCGAGCGGGTGGTCCGAGCTCTTTTCGACGGCGAGGGCGATGCGGAGGAGCTCCCGCTCCTCGACCCCGGCCGCGGGCACGACCTCGGTCAGCTTCGGACGGCCCTCGGTGAGGGTCCCGGTCTTGTCGAACGCCACGACCTCGACGAGCCCGAGCGACTCGAGGTGCGCCCCTCCCTTCACGAGGACCCCGGCGCGAGCCGCGCGAGCGACCCCCGCGAGCACGGCAGAGGGCGTCGCGATCGCGAGCGCACAGGGGCTGGCGGCGACGAGCACGGCCATCGCGCGGTAGAACGACTTCGCGAAGGGCTCGTCCACGACGACCCAGGCGAAACAGAGGAGCACGACGCCGATCACGATCGTGGGCACGAAGATGCGCTCGAAGCGGTCCGTGAAGCGCTGGGTCGGCGACTTCTGCGTCTCTGCCTCCGCCACCATCTTGACGACGCGCGCGAGGGTGCTGTCGGACGCGAGCCGCGTGACCACCACGGTGAGCGCCGAGGCGCCGTTGATCGTGCCCGCGAACGCGCGGTGCTCGGGTGGGAGGGCCCCGGGATCCTTCGCGGCGGCGGCAGCGTCGGGCACGGGGCGCTTGTCGACCGGCACGCTCTCGCCGGTGATGGGGGCTTGGTCGACGGAGCTGGTGCCCGCGAGCACGAAGCCGTCCGCGGGCACGCGGCTGTTGGGCTTCACGAGCACATGGTCACCGACGACGAGCTTCGCGACCGGGACCTCGCTCTCGGATCCTGCGCCATCGACGCGGATCGCGGTCGGCGGCGCGAGCTTCCCCAGCGCAGCGATCGCCTTCCGCGCGCGACCCATCGCGTAGCCCTCGAGAGCGTGCCCGAGGGTGAAGAGGAAGAGCAAGAGCGCCCCTTCGAGCCAGTTCCCGAGCGCCGCCGCGCCGGCCGCCGCGACGAGCATCAAGAAGTCGATCTCGAACTTCTTCGCGCGGAGCGCGACCACGACCTCTTGAACCGTGAACCAGCAGCCGAGCACGTACGCGGCGATGTAGAGCGCGGTGCTGATTCGCGGCGAGACGTCGACCTTGGAGAGCCCCCACCCCACGCCGGTGCAGAGGCCCGCGCCGAGGCTGAACACGAGCTCCGACGCTTCCCCGAAGGGGCCGCCGTGTTTGTGTCCGCCCGGGCCATGACTGTGCCCTTCGTGCTCGCCGGTCTCGGAAGCCTCCGCGCCCGCCTCCCCGTGCGCATGATCCCCGTGCGCGTGGTCGTGCTCGTCGCCTTCCGCGTGCGCATGATCGCCAGCGTGGTCGTCCGTTCGCTGGTCGGCGGTCTTCGCGCGCGCGGACGTGGCCTTCGTCGCCGCTTCACGCGGCGCAGGTGCGCCACGAAGGGTGAGCCCGGCCTTCGGGAGCGCCGCCAGCACGGCTGCGCGGGTGGTGCGGCTAGCGTCGAGCTCGACGAGGAGTCGCTTCGAGCCGAACGCGACCTTGGCGCTCAGCACACCGGGCAGCGCCGCGATCACGGCCTCCGCGAGCTTCGACTGTCGTTCGTGGCGCAGCCCTTCGACCTCGACCGACACGTGGGCGAAGCGAGCGCCGAGGTCGGCACCGCTGCGCGTGACCAAGCGACGAACCTTGTCGAGGCCGATGATCTCGGGGTCGAAGTTCAGGCACAGCGTCGGCTTACCTGCGTCGCTCCGGTCGAGGTGGACCTTCGCGACCCCTTTGCGACCTTTCAGAGAAGCAAGGATGCGGTCGACGCACCGATCGCACGCCTCTGCGTTCTCGGGGACCACGAGGTCGACGTCGATCTTCAGCTTTTCCAAGGAGTTCTCCCTCGCGACGCGGCTCGTGGCGGAGGCCTCGCGCCCGCGTTCCGATCTGTTGACGACGCGAGGGGTGGATTCTTACGGGTGACCGGTCGATGAGCCGGCTCGTTTGGCTCGACGGTCGAGCCTGCGAGGTGGCGAGCAACGGGCTGGACGACCAAGAGCCGCGGGCGGTCTGGTGCTCAGCTGGGTGCGATCACGGCGCGCACAGCCAAAGATGCGTAAGCGTAATGTCCACACAGGGCTGGGCCAGAACGCCTCTCGGATGCTCGCTGTCGCTTTCGTCGACCGCGACTCGCGCACGTGTGGCGCGAGTAGCCGCGTGGGTCGCGAGCTTGGTTGCGAGCACGGCGGCGGGCCTAGTGTGGTCGCGCACGTAGCCGAGCATCGCGCCGCTCGGCATGCGGGCGGCGTACTCGCCGAGGCAGAATCGCTGGATCCCATGTTTTACGTACAGGGTGACCGAGCTTGTTCCGTTGATGATCTTGCACTCGACGAACCATCCCCACGCCGTCCCGTCGACGACGCCGCGGTACGTCGGCGGTCGGAACGTGAGGTCGGGCTTCTTGCTGTTGCGGCCGTCCGATGTGACCTGATTTTCGCCACGTGTGACCGTCTCGAAATCGGCGAGATGAGGGACGACTGGGCGCCCGTCGCGCTTCTCGTTGAGAATGCCTTGAAGCGCGGTTGAGATGTCCTCCTCCGGCGCCGAACGCAAGAGCTGAGGTTGGTCCCGACGAAGGCGCTCCCACGCCCAGCGGAGCGCGGCAAGCACGGCAGCCTTATGCTCCGCCGAGATGTCGGGCTCGTGCGGCGGCAACCGAGGCGCGACCGAGAGCGGCACTCCAAGCCCCCCCGGGCGCCTCATGAGCGAGAACGCTCGTCGATGAGGTCCGATGCCAGAAGTCGCGCTCGAGTCACGGTCCAGTAGCGGTATGCCTCGAGCATGCCCACGAGCCACGAAGACGCGCTCACGCGGACCACCACGAGCGACGCGCCCCCTTGATCGGCAGCTTCGAGGAACTCTGCGAACGGCATCGCAGCCGGCTGGGGCCCGCCCGTTGATCCGACGCGCACCTCGAGCACGCGCCACGGCGCCCACGTGAGGTCGTCACGCTCGATCACCGTGGTCGTCAAAACGGAGGCCGACAGCACCTCGTGCAAGGAGGCTTGCAAGGTCGCCACGAAGCGCGCTCTCTCGATGGCCGAGCACGCTGCGGCAGCTCGCAGTTTCGCGGCGTGCACCGGCAGAGAAGTGTCGAGGGTGTCGAAGACGGCGTCCTGCTCCACCGAAGATAGCCCTAGGCACTCGAAGACGAAGCGGTCGATTTCGCGCGTGAGCTCCGTGCTGTTCTCCCGCGCGAGCTTGGCCGAGAGCGACCCGATACGCGCCCTGGTCCGAGGCTCGAGCGCCTCGAGCGGGCGAATGGGTACGCGGTTGAAGCTCTCGAGGTAGGTCGACTCTCGCTCCACGCCGAATGCGGGATCCGTAAGAAGGCGCACGAACGTCACCGCGCTCGATTGGATAGCGAGCTGTAGGTAGCGTCCGAGCTCGTCGGCGGCCGAGCCGAGCTTATGGAGGGAGACACCGTAAAACGCGGCGTCGTACACGAGGTCGACCGACGACCGCATCGCGCGGGGTGCGAGAGGGTCCGCCGGGATGCTCTTGGGAACGAGGAGGATTGGGCCCTTGTAGAGCGATGGGTCGCGCGGATGGAGGAGACGGTCGCGAGAGAATTTGGCCAGCAAATGCGACTCGACCGAGAAGCCGATCCCGCTTGCGCCCTTGGTGTCGGGAATCCCCAGCATGTGGCTAGCGTCCTTCGTGGGCCGGCCCTTGCCGCGCACTTGGTAGCCGTTCCTGAAGCGAAGCCCGAACGACTCCATGTACTCGCCGAGCTCTACCCCTATTCGCTGGATCGTCGCCAGCGCGCGCACAGCCAGGCGGTCACCCCGGAATCGCGCCTTGAGCGCCCAAGGCTGACGCACCACCTCGGCGGTCGCGACCAGCTGAGCGTCGTTCCAGTCGATGCGCATTCGAGATTGCCGGGAGTCGAGGCCAACGTCGAGCGACGGTGACACGAATTGGAACGCGCTCTCGCCAAAGGGCTCGGGCTCTCGTTCGTCGCGAACAGAATGGACCACGGCGCGGAGACCTTGGGCCACACCTGCGTCGAACGGAGGGCAGCGCCATTCAAGATGCCTGTCACTCGACTCGCGCAGAGAATCTCGGCACGGGCCTTCACCGCACGGGGCGAGGTGCCGAAGAGCCAGCGCGCGTGCAATACGAGCGCGATTCGTCCCCCAGGCTTCGCCCACTCCATCGCGCGCCAGACGAACGGCAGGTCCATGTTCGTGTCGGGGAGCTCGAACGTCTTCGCGGCTTCCTCGCCCAGCCGTTCCGCGACGATCGAGCGCGAGCACGCGACCCACTCCGCCTTCTCAGACAGCGATTCTGCTGCCGCGTTCCATGGAGGGTTGCCCACGACGACGTCAAACGCGCCACGGTGCCGATCCGTTACTGGGCCCAAGCTCCCGAGCGGGGGCGAGACATGAAACAGGACCTGACCTCGAAGCTCCTCGAAAGTGAGATCGTCGAGGGGCTTCGGGTGAGGGTCGAGCTCGAGCGCGGTGAGGTAGAGGGCGAGCTCGGCGAGGCGCAGCGCTCGCGCGTCGACGTCGAAGCCGACGAGCTGCTCGCGAAGGATCGCGCGTATGCGCTTACGCCTGGGCCTGACTCCAGTCGCGCGCCACTCTCGCTCGACGAGCTTGCGAAACGCCGTCACGAGGAACACGCCCGCGCCCGCGGCGGGGTCAAGGACCCTAAGGCGACCCCCGCCAGCGATCTGCTCGAAAGCTTGGCTCACGACGAAGTCGACCAAATGCGACGGGGTGTAGTGGATGCTGTGCTTGCGCGCCGCCGCCGGGTCCACGTCACGGACAAAGGCCTCGTAGACCTCGCTCAAGAGGCCCACCGGCACGTAAGCAAAGTTAACCTCCGACCAGTCCGTCGGGAGCCGGAGCTGGCCGGTCTCGGTCGCGCCATGAGCGATGTTCGCGAGCACCCGCGAAAACACCTCCGACGGGAAGGAACGCGCCGCCGACTCGAACGGGAGGAGACCGCCGTTGAACGTTCGGTCGAGCCACCCGAAGGTGCGGAGCGCGCGCGCCTTGGAGTCGAGACAGGCCTCGAACGTCGCCGCCCCGGGGCACACCTCGTCCGCTCGTACACCCGCGAGGAGGCTGCGATCCATCAGGAAGCGCCAGAAGAGACCGCGGCCCACCAGCGAGAGGGCGTCGACGTCGGAGAGACCAAGCGCCGTGGCTTGCGCAGCCGAGCCTTGGAGGAGGTTCGCGAGGTAGCGGCGGCGCGGGACGTCCGACTCCCCCGCCGTCGCATCGTTCAGGAACTTGGGGAGCGCCCACTCTCCGTCACGCGCTACGTGGACGAGGATCGGAGTGACGTCGTCGCCGCCACGACCGACGCTGTAGATCCGGAGCCGTCCCGGCTCGAGCACGCCGACCCGCGCGCCATCGCCACGGAGCGCTATCCGCCAGCACCACTGCGGGAGCGCCTCGGAGCTCCCTTTGCGAGCGTCGAAGACGTGAACACAAGGGCGGCCCTGAGACTCGATGACCAAGGGCGCGCTCCAGCCCGGCGCTGCACGACGCAGATCGAGGTAGGGCAAGGCGCGGGGATCGTTTGGCTCCGTGAGGTCGACGATCTGCGATTCGAGCGCGCCATAACCCTTCAGCAAGTCAGCCGCTGCCGCCCCCGATCGGCTCATGCGGCGCACCGCGCTGGATTGCGTGAGGGATGCATGCGTTCAGCAGGGTAGTCGCGCCCGAGACGGCCCGTCAACGACTCCACGGGCCGCTGTCAGCCGCCGCCCCCGCGCCGCCTCGCGCGGGCCAGCAACGCCACCACCACGAGCACGACCACGACGAGGCCCGCTCGCCCGCCTCCCGGCACGGCGGCGCAGCCTTCCGCAGCGGCCGCAGGCGCAGCCGGGCCCTTCCCCGCGTCCGGCGGCACCGCGCCGGGGCCGAGTTCCTTTTGGAGCCGCGGCCAGTCCTTCACGCATTGTTCGTTCGTCGTCGACCCCGGAGGGCACGCGAGCGGACCGCGGAGCCCAGCGAGGCGGAGCATCGGGGTGAAGGTCTTGCCGTCGTCCGCGCTCTCGCCAGCGACGAAGCCGTAGAGCTCGTTCGAGCAGAGGTACACGCGTGTCTCGGTCACGGCGATGCACTGCACGTAGATCTGCGCGCGCTTCTCGAACGCCAAGGTCTTCGCGTCGGCGACGTGGAGGCCATCCTTGCCGCTCCCGACGTACACCTTCGTGCCGTCGGGCGAGAGCGCCAAGCCCGTGAGCGGGCCCGTGCTCGTCCACGCCACGCGGAACGTCGCGCCTCCGTCGTCCGAGACGAGGAGCCGCCCGCTCGCGAGATCGGGGTCGCCTCCGGTGCGCACGTAGAGCCGGTCGGGGTTCTGCGGATCGACGGCGCCGATGTATGGCGCCCGCTCCTTCGGGAGCAGCGCGAGGGTGTGCGCGACGTAGGACTTGCCGCCGTCGCGTGAAGCGAGGACCACTCCCTCCGGATCCCCTATCGCGCGGGCGCGTGCGCCGCTGAGGTAAATCCGGTTCGGATCGCTCTCCGCGATCTCGATCGTCTCGACGAGCACGGTCGAATCGACGTCGGGCCCGACCTTGTGGAAGCTGACGGCTTCGTCCGAGCTTCGGTACACCGCGGAGCCATAACGATACTCGCCCGCGTCGGTCCGCGATGCGTAGCTCGACGACACGGCGAGGACCTCGCGCGGTCGGCTCTTCGCCACCACCAGATCGGTCATGACTCGCTTGTCGACGTCGCCGCCGAGCATCGCGAACGAGCAGCCTCGGTCCTGCGAGGCCGTCATTCCGCCGAAGAGCGCGCCGACGAGGGCGGGCTTCTCGGTGAGCGCGAACGGGGGATCCTCGACCCCGCCGAAGCCGACGCTCTGCTCGCACACCCAATCCCAATTCTTGCCGGCGTTTCGCGACACGAGAACGCCGTAGGTGGCGCGCAGCACGAGGAACGACGGATCGCGCGGCGCGACGACGATGCTGTTCGTCGCCGGGAAGCGCCCGTTCGCGCGCGCGCTCGGAGCGAGCACGAGCAGCGCCGCGGCGAGGAGGACTCGAATCGTAGGGAGACGTCTCAGGGTCCTTCCTCCTTCGCGATGCGCGCGCGCATCGCGACTGGGAGGCGCGGCGGGCCGCTCCTCCGTTGGGCTCAGGGGGCGCCGCACGCGAGCCACTGCGAGAGCTGCTGCCGCTCGTGCCAGGTGGGCTTCGGGTCGGTGGTCGGCATGATTTCGTTGGTCCCTGCGGGCCCCGAGCCAGCGTACTGGTCGATGTGCTCGGCGAGGGAGCGAATGTCGTCGGCCTTGTCGAGGTTGTGGTCGTCGGGAGCTCCGTTGCGGGCCGCGCCCTTCACGCTCTCGCTGTGGCAGCGAAGGCAGTACGTCTTCATGAACGGCTCGCCGAAGCTGGCGTATGTCAGCGTGTTGTTCGGCGGGCAGGTGGCGGTCGTAGCGACCCCGGCTCCGGCGTGCGAGCCGCACGCAGGGGTGGCGAAGACGGCGAACAGAGCGGCGGTCGCGAGCGCGGCGAAGCCGGCCCGGGTGAGCGAGATAGTCATGGGATCCTCGAAGCAAAAAGTGCCTGCCGGCTCGCGGAGGCGAGACCGGTACGAGCGCCTTGAGGCGCGGGCGACGAGACTCAGGCGGTTCGAGGAGGAGGCTTCGGTGGCGCGTCGAGGTCACGCGACTCGGCCGAGGCGACGGGCGCCGAGCTGGCGCTCGAGGCGGCGGGCGGCATGGCCGCCACGACGATCGGATCGCGGCGCGGGGGCAACGCGAGCCGGGGCGTCACGAGCTCGGCACGCGCGTCGTCTCCGCAGCGGCCCTCGAGGTGGGCTTCACGCAACGGGTCGCCCGGTCGATCGGGGTGGCACCGGGCGCAGAGGCAGTCTTGGTGCGCGCTCGCGCACTGACATACGTGCGCGCTCGCACCGAGCGCTCGCGCCAAGGTCGGCCCGAGCCCGCCCGTCGTGACGACGAAGAGCACGGCGAGGAGGACGTAGCGGAGCAGACGCAAAGCAGGCCATCGATAGCAAACCGACCGCGCGGGGCACATGAACAGCGCGGTCGTTCTCGCGTAGAAATGCGCGAGGCGGAAGAGGCCGCTCGCTGGCGCGCGACGACCTAGGGATCGGCGCGGAGACGTGCAAAGGTCGGCGTGATGCGTACGGCTTCCATCGCCCTCCTCGCGCTGCTCTTCCCCGCGCTGACGCTCTACGCGCCGGCCTGCTCGGCCCCCGTCGACGAGCACGTCGACGGAGCGGTCGACCGCGAGCGCAAACAGACCGCGATCCCCGCCCGCTGCGCGATCGTGGTCGACGACTACCCCCCGGTCGAGAACCCGCACGTCGCGATCGACACGGTGGTGCCCTACGACTCGAACCCACCGAACCACGGGCCGCACTACCCCATTTGGGCCGCGTTCGACGAGTACACGCAGCCCGTCGACCGGCGCTACTACGTGCACGACTTGGAGCACGGCGCGGTGGTGCTCGCCTACAACTGCGCGGCGGCGGGCGACGCCGGAGCGGTCACGAGCTGCGAGGCGATCATCCAAGCGTTCCGCGACGTCGTCGCTGCGATCCCGAACCATCCGCTCTGCGAGGGCCAGGGAACGCGGGTCCGCTTCGTGATCACCCCCGACCCTCTTCTCGACGTCCCGATCGCGGCAGCGGCGTGGGGGCGAACGTACCGCGCGCAGTGCCTCGATAGCGCGTCGCTCGGGGAGTTCGTGCGGACGAGCTACGGGTTCGGGCCAGAGCGGCTGTGTGCGCGCGGGCAGCCGATGTTCTGAGGCGCTTGCCTTTGCGACCGACGTGCGGGACTATCCGAAATTCTGTGTAAGCGGCAAACTGGTCGTGAGGTGGGCTCCACCGCGAGAAACGAGGAGCCTCCATGACGAAGATTCGAGACGAACTGCTGACGGAACTGCTTGCTGGGTATGAGAAGCCCGATGACCTGCTGGGCCCTGACGGGCTGCTTAAACGTCTGACCGGGGCGCTGGTGGAGAAGGCGCTGGCCGCCGAGCTGACGCACCATCTCGGGTACGCGAAGCACGCGGTCGAGGGTCGTGGGAGCGGGAACTCGCGCAATGGGGCGTCGAAGAAGACGCTGAAGACGGACCACGGGCCGGTAACGATCGATGTTCCGCGCGACCGTTCGGGGACGTTCGAGCCGCAGTTAGTGAAGCGGCACGACACGCATTTCGACGGCTTCGACGACAAGATTATCTCGATGTACGCGCGTGGGATGACGGTGCGCGATATCCAACAGCACCTCGCGGAGATTTACGGCACGAGCGTCTCGGCGGACCTCATTTCGAGTGTCACCGATGCGGTGCTCGATGAGCTCGTCGCATGGCAAGCGCGCCCGCTCGACGCCGTTTGGCCGATTCTGTACCTCGACGCGATCGTGCTGAAAGTGCGCGACCAAGGAGCCGTCCGGAACAAGGCCGTATACATCGCGATCGGCGTGCATACGGACGGCCACAAGGAGGTTCTCGGCATGTGGATAGCCGAGACCGAAGGCGCGAAGTTCTGGCTGCACGTCATGACGGAGCTGCGCAATCGCGGCGTCGATGACATCTTCATCGTGTGTTGTGACGGTCTCCGAGGATTTCCCGAAGCCATCGAGGCCGCCTTCCCGCGCGCCATCGTGCAGACATGCATCGTCCACATGGTTCGAAACTCATTGCGCTACGTGCCGTGGGACGACAGATCGGCCGTCGTCGCCGACCTACGCAGCATCTACGCCGCCGATACCCTGGGGGCGGCTGAAGCCGCTCTCGACCGTTTCGAAGAGCGGTGGCACGCGAAGTACCCGACGATCGCGCGTTCGTGGCGCGCGCACTGGGAGCAGGTCGTTCCGTTCCTCGACTTCCCGAAGGAGATTCGACACGCGATCTACACGACGAACGCCATCGAATCGTTCAATGCGCAGCTACGCAAAGTGACCCAGAATCGCGGCCACTTCCCGACCGACGCCGCAGCGATGAAGCTGCTGTATCTCGCGCTTCGCAACGTCTCTTGCCGCTGGGGACCCATCGCGCAGTGGAAACGCGCCGCACTTCAGTTCACCATCCGATTCGGAGACCGAATGCCTGCCTGAGCGACGAGATGTCACTTACACAGAATTTCTGACACTCCCCGACGTGCGGACACGAACAGGGTCCGTGACCGGCTATCCGCGCCCGCGAGGGCCGCCACCCCGGTCCATGAACCCCTTTTTGCCCTCGCAACGGCCACGACCCCGGTCCATGAACCCCTTTTTGCTCTCGCGAGACCACAGACCCCCGGTCCATGAACCCCTTTTTGCTCTCGCGAGACCACAGACCCCCGGTCCATGACCCCCTTTTTGCTCTCGCGAGGGCCACGACCCCGGTCCATGACCCTCTTTTTGCCCTCGCGAGGGCCACGACCCCGGCCCATGAACCCCTTTTTGCCCTCGCGAGGCCCTGCCCCACCGAACGGAGAGCACGGTGAGCTGAGGCGCGAGACAGCGCACGGCGATGAGGGCCTCTCAACGCGGCGTCGAAAAACCGTCACGCGTTGGGCGTAATTTCCGCCCGTCCGTGTCCCATCGTGAACACCTCGGGGGACTCCACTTGACCGCCCGGTCACGCTCCTCGGTCCCGTTTTCGAAGCCCGCCGACATCACCGGGGTCAAGGCCCTCACGAGCGCCCGAAGGCCGGTGGGGAACCGGGGTCCTGGCCCTCGCGAGGCCCGGAGGTCGGTGGGGGACCGGGGTGTCGCGCCTCGCGAGATACAGAGCTTCACGTGGGCGAGTCGCCGCGCTGTCCATCGCGGACCGCATCGGCACGGAAAGGCCAGAGCTGCTGCGCCTTCCAGCCCTCCTTCAAGGTCGGCTCGTCGTCGATGCCCACCTCGAGCGGGGCTTCGCCTTCGGGGAGCCGGCTGCCGAAGATGCGGTCCCAAAACGAGAACACCGCCGCATAGTTGCCCTGCACGGCGGCGTACCGTCGCTGGTGGTGCCATCGGTGAAGCTCGGCGACCGCGAACACGTGGCGAAGCGCGCCGCCGCGATAGCGAACGTTTGCGTGCTGGAGCAGCAGGTGCACCGTCACCATCGCAAGGGCGCTCGCGACGACGGGGCCCTCGGCGCCGAGCACGGTAAGCGCGAGGAGGCCGGGGGCGCCCTCGAGGAGCTCGTGCACGACGTGGCGCCGCTGCCCGTTCACCCAGTGGATGCGCCGCGGAAAGTGGTGGATGGCGTGGAGCCGCCAGAGCCAGCGCGTCCGGTGGCTCGCGCGGTGCACGGCGTAGAGTCCGAGGTCGACGACCAGTAACGCCAGCAGAACTTGGACCGCGAACGGGAGCTTCGTCGGCCAAAACGCGAGCAGGCGGGTCCGCGAGCCGATGAGCCCGATCGCGACCGCCGCGACCTGGCTCACGGCGAGGTTCGTCACTAGATAGATGCGGTCGGACCGTGTATCACCATGATCTTCGTTCCAGGCTGGAGTCACCGGAAAGAGACGCTCGAGCAGGGTGACGAGCGCGGCCCCTCCCCCCAGCACGACGGCGAGTATCCATTCCCGGCCCCCGCCGAGGCACACGCCGGTAAAGGCCGCGACGACGAAGGTGGGATACACGAGATAGGAGCCGATGGCGCGGGCGACCGAGGCAGGATGCATCCCCGAAAAGTGTCCCGGCATGCCGGACCTGGGTTGAACCGAATCGCTACGTTGGGTGGTACGGACGGCACGCGAGAGCCAAAGGAGGCTGTTCGCGGTTCCTCGTGAACATATCGGCGGCGAGCGTACGGTGTCGTTCGACGCCTATGCGAAACGCAATTGACCAGGGCTGGGCGGGGACGCTATTTTTGGGCGACGGCTGGGCCGTCTACGCCGGGATCGTCGGCGCGAGCACCGCGCACGCGCACCACGCGTTCCAGCTCGTGCAAGGTGTGGGCGGCCCGGTCGCGCTGCGCGGCGCCGAGGACGACGACGAGCTCCCGTGTGACGTGGCGGTCATCGCCCCATCGGTGCCGCACGGGGTCGGCCCGGAGGCTTCGCGTGCGGTGATGCTCTACGTCGATCCCGACACGACGGTGGGCCGTCGGCTCCGCGCGGTCGTGCCATCGCGGGCCCGGGTGGGCGAGTGGCGGTCGGCAGGAGAGCCTCTGCGGAGCTGCCCAGTCGAGCGGCTCCCCGTCGAGTGGGCCGAGGCGCACCGCCATGTCCGCGCGTTCACTGCGGCGCTCGGGGCCGACGCCGTGACGGGGGTGGCGGTGCACCCGGCGCTCGTCCGCGCGAGGGCATGGCTCGCCGCTCATCTCCTCGACGACCGAATTTCGCTCGAGCGGGTGGCGGATGCGGTCGGCCTCTCGGCGGATCGGCTGTCGCATCTCTTCAACGAGCGACTCGGGCTCGGTCTCCTCCCGCTCGTGCTCTGGCTGCGCCTCCACGCCGCGGCGCGCGAGATCGCGCGGCACGAGGGCGCGACGATGACCGGCGCGGCGGCAGCGGCGGGCTTCGCGGACGCGGCGCACATGAGCCGCACGTTTCGGCGCATGTTCGGCGTCGCGCCGACGGACGTGGTGGGCGACGTTCGATGGGTGCTCCCGCCGGCTCCCGCGCCAACACCAGACGCCGGGAGCGCAAAATCGACCTAGCCGCGGCGAGCCGCGCTCCACGCTCCGAGCGGTGCAAGCACGGGCCTCGAGTAGCTCGCCGGGAAAGCGCGGGCTCTCACCTCACCGACCACGCACGAGCGGCTCGTGACCTTGGTCGAGAAGTTCGTCTGTCACTTACGATCTGCGGGTTGCACGTCCGGAGGTCCAGAAAGCCTCACAGCGCGGCCCGCAGTCCGTTGAGAACGATGAGCACTTCGCTTCCTTCGTGACGATGACGGTACGAACATCGACATGTCCGCGGCGAAGAAACCCGTGACGAGCGCCGCGACGATGAAGAGCGCGACGGCGACGTTTTGGGCGATGATCCGCGTAGAGCGCCGCCCGAGATTCACCGCGTACTCCAGCTTCGACAAGTCGTCGGCCATCAGCGCGAGATCGGCAGCCGCGAGCGCGGCATCCGAGCCCGCGACGCCCATGGCGATCCCGACCGAAGCCGTCGCCAGCGCTGGAGCGTCGTTGATGCCGTCTCCCACCATTGCCACGCTCCCGTACTTCGCCAGCAGCAACCCTCGTCTCTTCGTCGGGGCAGCGCGGCGGTTTGCGCTGTGTGAGCGGGATCTGCCGGCTGTTTCCCGCGTTCTCGGCGCTCGGGTGGAGCTCACGCTCCGCTTTTGAGGTATCCGTCGGCCCCCCCGAGTCAGCCGCGACAGGCCAATTGGCGGCTGGGCGGATAGCGGCCGGGACGCTCCGACTCCAAGCAAGGATTCTAGCGCACCTTCACGGTTCGCTCGTCTTCGCCGTGCGCCCCATCGGGCGCGATCACTTCGATTCGCAGCACGATCTCTTTTCCGCTCACGCTGCTCGGGTTGTCGACGAAGTTCGTGATGCCGGCGTGGACCTGAGCACCGTCGTTCGTCGTGCGAAAGTCGGCGATGACTCGGGATGCCCGGCCGACTTTTTCGCCACCCGACGCGAGCCGCGCGGAGACATTGATCTGGGCGCTCGAAAGCTTGACCCCGGTGACCTTGGCCGCGGTCCACACGTGGTACCCGCCTTGGGGTCCGAAGACCGGGTCGACGATCGTGCCGTTCGTGATCGGTGCGAACACGCCCTCGCCGGTCCCGACCTCGACTTGAAGCGATGCCGGCGTGCTCGGCAGCGGGACAGGGTCGAGCACGGGCTTGAACGGCGAGGGGGGTTCGCAGCCGAGCGTGGCCACGATCCCGAGCGCTAACATTCCAAAGGCGGCACGAGAGGGGAGGATGGTCATTCTTGTACTGTCCCGGTGAGCACGCTTTCACGAGATCTCGACATGTCGGCGTTACTTCGCGCGAAACCGCAGCATTCGCAGGCCGCTCGCGATGACCACGAGCTCGCTGAGCTCGTGGCCGATCACGGCGACGGGCAGACTGAACAAGCCCAGAAAAGCTCCCACGCTCAGCACCGACACCACCACGATCGAGAGAGCGATGTTCTGCCGGGCGATGCTCTTGTAGCGGCGCGCCAGGGAGAGGGCGTAGGCGAGCTTTTCGAGATCGTCGGACATCAGGGCAACGTCCGCCGTCTCGAGAGCGACGTCCGTGCCGGCCGCGCCCATCGCTACGCCGACCGTCGCCTCCGCGAGCGCCGGCGCGTCGTTCACGCCATCACCGACCATCGCCACCTTCTCACCCCGGGCCGCGAACGCCTTCAGGGCCTCGGCTTTATCCCCCGGCTTCAAGTGCGCCCGCACTTCGTCGATTCCGCCGACATCTCGCGCGACCCGCTGGGCCGTCGTCTCGTTGTCGCCGGTGAGCATGACGATCCGAGTCACGCCCGCCTTACGAATGGCCTGAAGAGCGGCGCGTGCGTTCTCGCGGAGCTCGTCGCGCACGGCGATGAGCCCTCGAATGCGGCCCCCATCTCCGACGGCAACCACCGTGTCGCCCTGCTCGCGGAGCGCTTCGATCCGTGGCTTCTCGGCGTCGAGGGCGACGCCGAGCACGTCGCGGTAGTGCTCGGGGCTCACGACGTAGTGGGCCCGGCCTTCGACGAGCGCGGTCGCTCCGGCGCCGGTGATGGAACGGAACTCGGTGACTGGCGCGACCTTCAGAGAGCGTTCGACCGCGCCACGAACGATCGCCTTCGCGACAGGGTGCTGGCTCGCCGCATCGATGGCTGCAGCGAGAGCGAGGAGCTCCTCCTCGGTCGAACCGTCGAGGGGAAGGATCGCCGTGACCGACGGCCTCCCCCGCGTGAGGGTGCCCGTCTTGTCGAGCGCGACGGTCGTGATGATCGCGAGCTGCTCGACGAACACTCCGCCCTTGATGAGCACGCCGTTGCGGGCGGCCGTGCCGAGCGTCGCGACGAGGCCGACCGGTATCGAGATGACGAGCGCGCACGGGGCAGCCGCGACCACGAAGACCGTCGCTCGTGCGGCCCAGCCGACCCATGCCCCTCCCAGCGCGAGAGGCCCGACCACGGCGATGAGCACCGCGATGACCAGCACCGCAGGGCTGTACCGCGATCCGAACTGCTCGATGAACTGTTGGGTCTGGCCCTTCTTCTCCTGGGCTTCCTCCACCATGTGGATGATGCGCGCGAGCGTGTTGTCCGCGAACGTCTTCGTCGTGCGGACCGCGAGGAGCCCCTCTCCGTTGAGCGTCCCGGCGAGCACCGTGTCGTCAGGTCCCTTCTCGACCGGAACGCTCTCGCCCGTGATCGGAGACTCGTCGAGGCTGGAGCGTCCTTCGACGATCGCCCCGTCCGTCGGTACGGCCTGCCCCGGCTTGACGAGGAAGACCTCGCCGACCTTGAGCTCCTCGGCAGGTATCTCCTGCTCCCCTCCGTCACGGCGCACGATGGCGAGCTTCGGCGCGAGTTTCATCAGCGCCTTCACGGCCGACCGAGTCTTCGCCTCGGTGTAGCCCTCCGCAGCCTCGGAGATCGAGTAAAGGAACGCGAGCATCGCGCCCTCGCCCGGTTGACCCAGCGCTGCGGCCGCGATCGCAGCCACGGTCATGAGCAGCTCGATGCCGACCTTTCGCTCGTGCCAGAGCTTCTCGAGCGCTTCTCGCGCGAAGTAGGAACCACCGACGGCGAGCGCCGGGAGGTAGAGACCGATCGTCACGACGCGCGGCGCTCCGGCCAGACCGATGAGCCACGCGATGAGGAGAAGCACCCCCGACGACGCGGCGGAGACGACCTTCGCGTTGCGCCAAGGCGGGGCTACCGCATCCGCGGACGGGTCACGGCGCGGCGGAAACCCCATCGCCGCCAAGCGTGCCAGAAGCGTCGGTGCGCTCGTGACTTCGGGAGCGAAACTCAGTTCGACCTTCGAGGCCTTCGCGTAAACGGTGATCTCGACGATGCCCGGTTCGTCCTTCAGGCCGCGCTGAATCGCCGCCGCCTCGGTCTCGCAGTCGAGGTGCGCCACGTACGTCGTCAGCCGCTCCGGCTTCCCCGGCTGCGCTACTCCTTTCGCAGCGCTTCGCTCCGAGGCCGTCATTTCGACTCCTCGGCGAGAGAAAGGCCGGCGGCGCGCGCGACTTCGACCGACGCGAAGCAGAGTTGCCGGCGCGCTTCGACGTTGGCGAAGAGATAGTCGATGAGGGCCTGCTGCGTGAGGAGCGCGTCGCGGATGGGAAGGCGCCGCGCCTCGATCTCCTCGGCGATGCTGCGCAGGGTCTCCTCCGTCTGACGCACCTGCGCCGGCTGGAACAGATCGGCTTGGCGTTGGCGTGCCTCGAAGGCTTGGAGCGCTTGGGCGATCTCGAGGCGCACCGAGCGTCGCAGACGTTCTGCCTCGTTGCCCGCTCGAGCTGCGAGGGCAGACGCCTCCGCGATCTCACCGGCGTAAGTACGGCCCACCGGGGCGGGGACTGGAATCGGGATGGCGAGGCCGACTCCGATCTGTCGCTCGTTGATCCAGTCGTTGCGGACGAACAAGGTGACCGTAGGATTCGGAACGCGAAGGCGTCCGTAGAGGGCGACCTTGCTGTTCTGCGCATCCGCTTCGGCCAGCGCCGAGGTTATCTCCGCTCGGCGCTCGATGGCATCCGTAACGAATCCGGCGCCACCCGCTCCGACGGTCTTGAGAGGTGCGAGCTCGCCTTCGATGCGCAGGTTCGCGGACGCCGGGTCGAGCCCGACCGCGCTCGCGAGAGAGGCACTCGCGGTCGCGAGTCGGCTCTGCGCTGCATACTGCGCCTGGAGTAGCCGGGACGCAGCGGCCTGAGCGATCTGGGCTTCGACGTCGGCGACGAGCCCGGCCTGCGCACGCGCTCGCGCGACGGTCGTGAGCGCCGCAGAGAGCGTCGCCAAACGCTCGGCGAGCCTGGACTCCTCCGCGGCGGCGAGCGCATCGAAGTAGAGCAGCCAGGCGTCTGCCGCGGCGGCCCGGCGGGTGAGGTCGAGGCGCGCCGACTGGGCCCGCCGTTCTGCGGAGACGACGTCGACGCGTTTGCCTCGCTGGCCGCCGACCTCGAGCTCCTGCGACACCGAAACGGTCCAGAGTGGTTCCCGCTGGGCAGCTAGGACGGTCGGCTCGACCGAATGCCCGCCCGTGACGGTTACGGTCGGGTTCGAGGGCAAGAAGATGCCAGCGGCGCGCTGGCGGCCCTCGAAGCTCCGCAACGTCAGCTGTTCGCTTCTTACCCCGAGGCTCGCTCCCACAGCGCAACGAGTGACATTCGTCCGCGTGAGGGTCGCGCATGGCGACGCCTGCTCCGCGGCGCTGATCGTAGACACCAGGGCGCCCGCGCAGGCCAAGGCGAGTCCCGACAACCAACGAGGACATGTCATCGAAGCTCTCCTCTGGAATGCGCGCACAAGGGCCTGTCCGTCTGAATCGTGCTCATTTCATCTCTTTCGGAGTGACGCCAAGCGGAGACCCGTCCCCACCGCAGCGGCGGCAGACGGTCGGAACGAACCACCCTCGAGCCGCACCGAGAAGGCCGACGTCCGGCCATCACGTTTGCTCGGGCGCTACGGGCGCAGCCGCTTCAGGTTGTGGAACCGGCCGCGCCCGTTCGACCGACTTCCCGAAGTACGCGTACAAGACGGGAAGCAGGAACATCGTGAGGAACGTCGCCGTCACCAGCCCGCCGATGACGACCGTCGCGAGGGGACGCTGGACCTCGCTCCCGGGCGCGGTCGAAAGCGCCATCGGCACGAACCCGAGCGACGCGACGAGAGCGGTCATCAACACCGGCCGTAGCCGCAGCTCAGCGGCCTGTTTGATCGCGTCCACGTGATTGACCCCGCGCTCCTCCAGGTGCTGCGCAAAGGAGACGAGGACGACCCCGTTGAGCACCGCCACGCCGAACAGCGCGATGAAGCCGACGCCTGCAGAGATCGAGAACGGCAACGACCTCGCCCAAAGCGCGACCACCCCGCCGATGATCGCGAACGGCACGTTGAAGAAGATCAAGATCGCGAGCCGCATGGAGCGGAAGGCCATCCACAGTAGGAACATGATCAGGGCCAATGCGAGCGGCACCACGATCATGAGCCGCCCCTTGGCGTCGACGTAGTGCTCGAACTGACCACCCCACTCGACGCGGTAGCCCGGTGGCAGTTTGACATCGCGTGCGACCCGCCGCTGCGCCTCCTCGACGACCGAGAGCATGTCCCGGCCGCGTACGTTGAGCTCCACCGTGATGCGACGTGACTGCTTGTCGCGACTTATCTGCGCGGGGCCCGTGCCGTACTCCACGCGAGCGACGTCGCCGAGCGGGACGATCTGCCCGCTCGGCGTTTTGAGCGGCAGATCCACGAGTGTCCCGAGATCCGCGATGCGGCTCTCTTGCATTCGCACGACGATGTCGAAGCGTCGCTCTCCCTCGAGGACCTGGCCCGCCTCGCGGCCCACCGCGATCGACTGTGTGAGCTCGTTCACGTCGGCCATCGTGAGGCCGTAGCGCGCGAGCCGCTCGCGGTCGGGCACGATCCGGAGGTAGCGGAGGCCCGCCACCTGTTCGATCCGAACGTCCGCGGCACCTGGGATGGTGCGAATCTGGTCCGCGATCCGGTCGCCCGCCTTTGCGAGTTCCTTCATGTCTGTCCCGTAGACCAACACCGCGACGTCCGAGCGCACGCCCGCGAGCAGCTCGTTCGTACGCATCTGAATCGGCTGCGACACTCCTCCGGCGACCTCCGGCACCTCGTGCTCGACCGCCTCGGAGATCTCCTTGGCGAGCGCCGCCTTCGTCAGCCCAGGACGCCACTCGCTGCGCTGCTTCAGCGCCACGTAGACGTCCGACTGTTCCATTCCCATCGGATCCGTCGCGATCGTAGGCGCACCCGTGCGGGTCACGACGGAGACGACCTCTGGGATCGAACGGACCGCCTGTTCCATCCGCAGGCTCGTGGCCACGGATTCCGAGAGCGAGATCCCGGGCAAGCGCCGCGCCTCGATGAGCACGTCGCCCTCGTCGAGCTGGGGAATGAACTCCGCGCCTAGCCGAGTGAAGAGGCCCGCCGCGACGGCGAGGCCCGCGACGCCGACCGCCAGCGTCAGCCACCGGTGCGCGAGTGCCTTGCGGAACGCCGGGACGTAGAGGCGGTGGACTTGCCGCAGGATCCACGTCTCGTGGTGCCCCACCTTCGGCCGGACGACGTAGCTCGTGAGCACGGGCACGAGCGTGAGGGACAATATGAACGCTCCACCAAGGGCGAGGAGGACCGTCGTCGCCATCGGACTGAACAGCTTTCCCTCAATGCCGGTGAGCGCGAGGATCGGGAGGTAGACGATCGCGATGATCGCCTCGCCGAACACGCTCGCCGCCCGCACTTCGATGGTCGCTTCGCGCACCGTCGCGATGCGCTCCTCGGAGGAGAGGTTAGAGCCCTTCTTCTCCTGCTCTTCCGACAATCGACGGACCGCGTTCTCCACGATGATGACCGCGCCATCGACGATGAGCCCGAAGTCGATCGCGCCGAGGCTCATCAAGTTTCCCGACAACCCGAGCGCGCGCATGACCACGATCGCAAAGAGCAGGGAGAGAGGAATGATGACCGCGACCACGACGCCTGCGCGCAGATCACCGAGAAGGAGGAAGAGCACGCCAATCACGAGCAGCGCGCCCTCGACCAGGTTGCGCGTCACGGTGTGGATCGTCCGGTTGACGAGCACGGACCGGTCGTAGAACGGGTCGATTCGCGTGCCCGCGGGGAGCGTCGGCTGTAGCTCGGCGAGCTTGGCCTTCACGGCCTCGGTCACGACGCGCGAGTTTTCGCCCATCAACATCATCGCGACGCCGATGACCACCTCTCCCTCGCCGTTCATCGATGCCGCCCCGCGACGGAGGCGAGGGCCGAGCTCGACGTCACCGACAGATGCGATCGTCACGGGCGCGCCCTGCGGCGTGGTCGACAGGACGACTGCGCGGATGTCGTCGAGCGACTTGAACTGTCCGTCCGTACCGATGACGAGGTGCTCGCGGTTTCGTTCCACGTAGCCGCCGCCGACGTTGGCGTTCGCCTTCTCGAGGGCTTCGACGACCTGACCGACGGACACGCCTGCCGCCCGGAGCCTTAGGGGGTCGAGCTTTACCTGGAACTGCTTGACCTGACCTCCGAAGCTGTTGACCTCGACGACCCCGGGAACGGTTCGAAGTTGAGGCGCGATCGTCCACTCGAGGATCTCCTGCACCTGCATCGGCGTCATCTGGTCGTTTCGGACGACGAACTGGAAGATCTCGCCGAGCCCGGTCGAGATCGGACCCATCTCGGGCTTGCCGTAGCCTGCCGGGATCGCGTCCTGCGCCTCGCGCATCCGCTCGGCGACCTGTTGCCGCGCGAAGTAGATGTCGGTGTCGTCGCGGAAGACGATGGTCACGACGGAGAGCCCGTACTTCGACACCGATCGTAGCTGCGTCGTGCGCGGTATCCCGGCCATGGCGCGCTCGACCGGGACGGTCACGTATTGCTCGACCTCGAGGGGCGAGAGCGCGGGCGCAGCGGTGATGACCGCGATCTGAACGTTCGTGACGTCGGGAACGGCGTCGATCGGCAGCGTGGCCGCCGAGTGAAGGCCGACCGCAAGGAAGAGCAAGGTCGCCACGAGGACGATCGCGCGATGCCTGAGGGACCAGTCGACGATGGAGGAGAGGAACAGCATCAGTCGTCGTCCCCCATTGCGCCTTTCATGGCGATGCTCTTGAGCGTGAAGACTCCCTCGACCACGACCAGCTCACCCTCGCGGACGCCGCGCACGATCTCTGCACTGTCGACGCCGACGAGACCGAGCTCGACTTCGCGCTTCTCGAAGCCATCGGCTTCTTTGACGAAGACACATGCCTTGCCCTCGATGTCGGTGATCGCGCTGCGCGGAATGGCAAGAGCGGGCTCTTTGCGCTCTTCGCCCGTCGCGATACGCGCGGTCCCGAAGAGGCCGACTCGGAGAACGCCCTTCGCGTTGTCGAGCCGCACGCGCGCGGTAAACGTCCTCGCGCCCGGATCGATTTCCTTGCCGAGATACTCGACGGCACCGCCGAAGCGCTCGTTCGGGTACGCGGCGAACTGCACGTCCGCGCGCCGGCCGACGTCGATCCGGCCCACGTCTTTCTCGTACACACGAGCGAGAAACCAGAGCTCGCTCAGATCGATCACGTTCGCGATCGCCTCCTCGGCCGTGATCGCCTGCCCGAGCACCGCGTTGCGACGCGTGACGATGCCAGCGAGCGGCGAGCGGACGGCGAGTGACGTCCCAGCGCCTCCGGCCGACGAGCCAAGCGCGCCGAGCTGTTCGGCCGCGGCCTTCGCCTCGACCTCCAGGGCATCCGCCTCGGCAGTCGCGGCCACCACCTCCTGCTTTGCCGCGAGCCCCCGGTCGGCAAGGGTTTTGAGGCGGTCAGCGTTTGCCCGGGCCGAGGCGCCCCGCACCGACGCCGACGCGAACACCGCTCGTGCCTTGCCGAGCTCGGGCACGCGTACCACCGCGAGGATTTGTCCCTTCTTGACGGAGGCGCCTTCCTTGAACGAGACCTGCTCGATGCGACCCGCGATCGGTGAGGTCACGCGCGCGCTGCGATCGGGGTCGGCGACGACCTCGCCCGACGCAGCCAGGCTGAGATCGACCGATTGTTTCTTTGCAGGCTCGGTCCTTACCTTTGCCTTTTCAAGCACGCGCGCCGAGAGCTGGATCTTCTTGTCGTCGTCGTCATCTTTCTTTCCGGCCGTCGCCGCCTTCGGGCGGCCGCCTCGTTCGGGGTGACAAGTAGGACAGACCGACTCGGGGAAACCGTGCTCCGGGCACCAGTCCTTCTTCGCCTGAAACACGGGAGCAAGGGTCGGATTGCACTTCGTGCAGATGGACTTCTGCACATGGTGCTCGCACAGCGGCTCAAGCTCCGACGAGGCCGCCGGTGGGGGGCCGCCCTCGGGCTTTTTGCACGCGATTGGGTTCGCGCTGAGGAGGACGACGACCAGAAGGTGAGACGTGCGCATTTCAGGTCTTCGGCGGGCGTACGGGCTTGTTCTTGGGGTCGCACGAGCATTGCGACTCGGGAAGGTCGTGCTCTTTGCACCAGTCGCCGGACGCCTTGAACGCAGGCACGAGAGCTGGGTTGCACTTCGTATCCAGCGATTTTTGGACCTGGTGCTGGTCGCACCAGTCCTCGTAGGACCCTGGCTTGACTCCGGCAGGCAACCCCGCGTTCGCGGGCGGTGCGGGGGCTGCTTTGGGTGCGTTTTCTTGCCGGGCTTCCGTCTTTGCGTCCTTGTCCTTACTGCATCCGGTGACAGCGAACAGCACGAGGCCTGCGATGGCAGTCGCGTAATTCAGTTTCATTTTTTCTACCTTTCTACGTGGCGTAAACGACTCGAGCGCCATGCCCGAGCGGGAGCAAGCGCGTCCCCGCGGGAGGAGTTCGCTCCCGTTCAGCGCGTTGTGCACGGGCATGCACGCCGCGAGCGTCGAGATCCAACCGCGCGAGCGCACATGCTTGGGAATTGGGGCCCCATGCGCGGCGGTCGATTCCGACCTCGCGAGCGCACAGGCTTGGGAAGTGGGCCCCTAAGCGCGCGGCGGTCGATACACGTGGGGCAGCTCGGCGAGCGTCCGCAGCTCGACGGCGGCCCGAGGCAACACGGCATCCGGCGTCAGAGGCAACGTCACGGACGGTACGGCTGGAGCGGGAGCGGGTAGGGAGCCAACCGGCCCGTGTGTGCACGTGCACGAGGGGCAACCAGGAGGACAGTCACGCCCCGACTGCTCGTTGGAACAGTCGTCGTGAACGTCGTCGGTGAGGCGAACCGCGAAATCGGCGACTCCGGCAAGTTGCAAAGAGAGCAGTACGGCGAGCAGTTTGAACAGCCCGGCGAGCGCGGCGAGCGCGGGACTGGAGCCGCGTGGGTTCATCGAGAGGCGGCCTCGAGCGCCTGGCGGGCCAGCTCTCCGGCGGTCGTGGCGGCGAGCGAGTAGTGCACCCACTTGCCATCCGCGCGACCGGTGACGATGCCTGCCGCGCGCAGCCGACGCAGATGGTGCGAGGCGGTCGAGACCGTCACCTCCAAGACGTGTGCGACGTCGCAGACGCAGACCTCTACGCCCCCGCGAAGCATCCACAGAACACGCAGGCGCAGAGGATCCGCGAGCAACGCGCAAAGGTCAGCGGCGCGTGCCGTGGTTGCGACGGAAGGTTGCTGAGCACGGAGCCGCGAGACGACGTCCGCTTTGAAGCACGTCGTCGCTAGCTCTTTCTCCCGGCCGCTCGTCTCATTCGCACGCACGTCCGAACGATACCGCTCGTGGGGAATTGCGTCAAGGGTGTTCGCGGCGCGTGCTCGTGCGCGTGGATGAGCGGTATTTCCCGCGAACTGCGGCGCACTCTGGGCATCGCGAGCTCCACGAGCGGCTGCGCTGCGACGGGGCACCACGAGGGCGCAGGTCGGCAAGGGAGCTTTTGCGCCTTCTCAGCCGTTTCTGCGCCTCGGGATCGCGCGTGCAAACCACATCCGAGCGCCCAGCTCGACGCCCTCGGAGACGTACCCGCGAGCGCGCCAAACTGGGCCCACAGTCGCTACCTGACTGAACGACGCGCCGTCGGAGGTCGACCATACGTCATCGAACGCCTTCGGAGCGGCGCCTGGCCAAGCAGGGTCGACGAAGACGTTCATGCGCTGGCCGCCCAAGACGAACAAGCGCCCGAGGAACGTGCCCGTGATGTGCGCCGTGCGAAGCCCATACCGGGCCGTCTCGACGGGACGATAAATCCCCGGTGGGAAAGGGAGACCGTTCCGTGAGTCGATGCGCGGCTCGACGGTGTGGAGGTCGGTTCGTGTCCAGGTTTGGCCGTTGGTGGAGGACCACAGATCGGTTTGGTAGTACCCTTGGTTCGGATCGCCACCCACGATCCACATCTTCCCCGCGTACGAGTGGTACCCCGCGAGGTGCCGCCCCTCCCAGTCCGTCGCCGGGAACGTGTCAGCATCGAGGAACGTGTTGGGCCTCTCCTGCACCCACGTCGCCCCGTCGACGCTCGACCACACGTCGTCGGCCGTTTGCAGCGGGAGGCGCTCCGGGTTCCACCCGCCGATGAGCCACATCTTGCCGTTGTGGACGATGCCACCAGAACCGTCGCGGGGCCCGAACGCAGCGTTCGCCGCGACCCGCGACCAGTCGTAGGTTTTTCTGCGAGGGCCCGAGCGCGACGTCGATCGTTTGCACCCTTCGTTTGGTGGTGATGATCCCTGTTTCGCTCGTGAGGTGA
Source organism: Polyangiaceae bacterium (assembly GCA_965225775.1). Taxonomy (GTDB): domain Bacteria; phylum Myxococcota_A; class Polyangia; order Polyangiales; family Polyangiaceae; genus JAAFHV01. The sequence goes on from OZ245328.1 coordinate 6,325,563, forward strand.
CACTCCACGCCGTAGCGGATGCGAGTCACGGTGGGTAAAGACGGAAGCTCACAGCGGAAATACTCTTCTTCGGGCTGAACCTCCGCCACAATCGCCCATGTGGCGCCTCCGTCGACGCTCGCCACGACCGTCACGGCGGAGGTCGATATCGCCGAGGTCGGTCGGAGTCGTCCAGCGAATGGGGTGCACGCTCTCGCGGGCCCAAACCGTCCCCGCCGGGATCGCGGTGATGGGCGGGGCTGGTGAAGGAACAGCCGGCGCCTCGGTCGTTGGCGCCGGCTTCGTGGTGCTAGTCGAGCTCGTCGCGGCAGGCGCCGGGTCCGGGGTAGCCGCAGCCCTTCCGGGGCCCGGGGGATCGCCAAGCGAAGGTGCCGGCTCGTCGTTGAAGGTGGTGCATCCGAGGGCTAGCAAGCAGCACAGAGAGCCTATGGCTGCGCCACGACGAGCTGCGTGAGTGGGTCGCATATGGCCGGCTATTTTCTGCATCGTGTTCTCCCGAACGATCGCGACTAGCCTCGCGAATGGCGTGACATAAAGCCGACGCTCGGGCGTCTCGGTTCTTACGAAAAGACCGCAGCGAGCGCGACGAACGGCGTGGTCTCACCCGTGCCGAGGATCATCGAGAGCCACGGTTGTCTACGTCGCACGAGCCCGCGCGGGTCTCCTCGGCTCGCGCATCAACCCCGAGCGGATCGCCAACGCGCATCGGTCCACTTGAACGTTCGGCGCCCGAAGCGCCGGTTCGGCTTTGGGTTGCGACGAGCCTCCCTCACCTCTTTGCGCCGTCCGGAACCGGCACCACCACCTCGAGCTCATCGGTGCTGGCGCGGCAGGCCTGGAGACATTCGGCGAGATGGCCGTGGCATCGCGTCACGTCGGCCTCGTAGGCGAGCTCGCGACAGCGCGACAGCGCGACGGAAGGCGCGCGACGGTGATAGCACTGCAGCGCGATCTCTTGGCAGGGCCGGTTTCGCTCCGCCCCGTCAGCCCGCGCGACCGGTGCCACGGACGACGCGCGGCACGCCGCGACGAGAACAACCGCGGCGACGAAGGCCAGCGTGCGCGGCTCGGTCATGGCGCCGACCGGGCGGCCAGCGCGGCAGAGAAGCTCGCCTCGGACTCGAAGTAAAAGACGTTGCCCTCGGCGTCGCGCGCGATCGTCGCGCCCGCCTTGTCCACCTGGCGACGCGAGTACGGGTCTTCCGCCTCGCGAAGCGCGGGCTCTTGAGCGAGCCTCGCCTTGCACATCTCGCAGCAGCCAAAGTAGGTCTTTCCCGCGACGGGCACTGCGATTTGGGCGCGACCCATAAAACGGTTGGTCACCATGCAGACGGTGGAGCGATCGTCCACCCGACTCAGCGCAGGCGCTCTGGCTTGTTGCTGCTGACTCGGCGCCGGTGGCGCGGGTGCAGCGTGCTGAGCGGGTTCAGGCTCCGACGTCTTGCAAGAAGTGATGAACGCCGCCATCGCGGCGACACGCAAGATAGCTCTCATGACGATCCTTGATCGATCGAGGTGATCGTTTCACCGCTAGTAGCGGCGACGGACCAAGGTGTGACGCAGAACCCTTCGCGCCGTCGCACACGAGCGAGGTAGCGGTTCCGTTCAAGCCACCGGCGCCCGCCAGCCGCACGATCGCGACATGAACGATCTCATCCCTCGTCGACGCGCGCTGCGTGTCGCCGCCGCTGCTGTTTTCACGTTGGCTACCGTGTCGGCGTCGCCTTCGGTGGCGCGCGCCGCTCCCTCTGCCCCGGCCGTGCGCCGCCGTCCAGACGATCCCGAGTGGTTCGACGGTACCGTCGAGGTCCGCGCGAGCCCGTCCACCGTGCTCGATGCGCTCCGGAACCTCGACCGCTGGCCCTCCGTATTCCGCGACGTCACGTCCGTCGCGGGCTCGCGACAAACCGGAAAGCGTCGCACCGCCGACGTCGTGTCGCGCGTCCTTGGCGACCACACCCACACGATCACGCTCGACGATCGAGGTGCCGCGTTCGACATGTACATCGCGATCACTGGCGCCGAGGCGCGTGGCACCTTCACGGTCGCGCCGGGCCCCGACGGGACCTCCGCAAAGGTGACGTTTTCGCTCCTCGTGAGAGCGCGCGGTCTCGCCGGCATCTTCGTCTCCGAGGGCTCGCTGCGAGCGAAGCAGGAAGCGATGGTGCGGACCTACCTCACGGATCTGACGCGGCTGTCGCCGCGGTGATCCACGGGCGCGCGCTGATCCTCACGCAGGCGGCAGCACCCAGCGCACGAGCCCGACCACCTCCGTCGGCGCCACACCGAACATGCGCGACCTCGTAGGGCTCCGGAACGAGGCCACGACCGGTGCCGATGGCCGTGAGCTTGACACCCGCGATCTTGAGGTTGAGAATCTTGGATTTGCCGCGTTGATGAGCCGAAAGCGCGTAAGCGCGCCAGGACGAACGGGGATGCGTGCGTTTCGTGCCCCGGTGACGAGCAACGTCTCCGCTTCGCGGCCGAGCATCTTCGAGGCGCCGTCGATGTACCTGGGAAAGGTGCCGTCCTCGTTGAGCTTCACGTCGTCGAGCACGAGCACACGCTCGTCGTCCACCGCGGGCTCGGGCGGGCCGCGCACCCGGATCACGCCCACGCGACCGCGCTCGACCTGCTCCGCTGCGCGGACCTGGGGGTGGAACAAGAAGAGCCCCGCGTCCTTCAAGCGAAAGCGGTACTCGAAGGTCTCGCCGGTCTTGACCGGCGCTTGCACGGACGGCGAGCCGTCACCGTGCGCCGCGAGGACGCTCCCCGCTCTCGCGCGCGCTGCACGCCACCGCGTCCTCAACCAGCGATCGGGAACCGAACCTCCAAGCGTGTCCCGGTCCGAAAGCGGCGGCTCGACAAGAGCGTCGCGCTGCCACCATGGCGCTTGGCGATGTGCGCGACCAACGCGAGGCCGATGCCGTGGCCTTCGGCGCGCGGCGCGCGACTCCCACGCTCGAACGGCTCGAACACTTTGTCGCGGTCCTCGTCGGTGACACCAGGGCCGTCGTCCTCGATCGCGACAATGGCGTCCTTGCCTTTTGTGCCGATCTCCACCACGACGCGGTCGCCGAACTTGAGGGCGTTCGACAGGCCGTTCGAGACCACGATCCCGATCGCTGCAGCGTCGCCGCGCACGGCCCCGTCGTCCCTGGCCTCGACCGCGACCCGGGCGGCGTCGGCGGGCGCGAGATCGAGCACGATCTCCTCGACGGTTTCTCGGAGCGACACGAGCTCGCGCGCTCCTTCGCGGATCTCCGGAGACGCCAACACGAGGAGCCGCTCGGTGAGATCTTGAAGCTGGCGCACCTTCACGAGCGCGCGATCGACCCCGACGGCGCCCTCGGGCCGCGTCGAGGCGTCGCCATCGGGAGGCGATGCGGGAGCGGCTTCGTTGGCGCCCTCGGCGATGAGCTCGAGCTCCGCGCGCAAGGTCGTGAGCGGCGTCCGCAGCTCGTGAGCGGCGTTCGACGCGAACCTCGACGCGTGCGCCAGCGCCTCATGCATCCGCGCCTGGAGGACGTGCACCGCCTCGCGCAGCTCGTCGACCTCGCGCACGCCCTCCGCGTCGCCGAGCGCGGCGGTCCGCGTCGCCTCCGGGGCGGCGTCGAGCCGCAGCGCCGCGATGCGCCCCTGGAGGCGCACGAGCGGTGCGAGGGCTCGGCGCGCGAGGGCCCCACCGAGCCCCCAAGCGACGAAAGCGGCCAGCGTGGCGGCGGCGAGGGCGGCGAACGCGAAGAGCCCGAGCCTCGACTCGCTCCGCATGCCTGCGGTGATCCGCGCCCCGTTGTTCCCCGCGACCGTGCACGTGCGCAGGTCATCGAACGTCGCGCACCCAAGCGCCATGCGGCCAAGGTGGTGATCCCCGCCGACGCGCTCGCCCGCGCCACCCACGACCGCGAATCGAGCTCCGAGTGACGTGCCCTCGTCCTCTTCCTCGCGGATCACGTCCTCGATTGGGCGCGAGGAGGGCAGCGCAAGGTCGCGCGCGAGCTCGGTCGCGGCAGCGGACAGGCCACGGTCGGCCTCCCGCGCGAGGAGCATATCGGCGAAGCTGCACGCGACGATGGCGGCGAGCGCAGCGGCGAAGGCGGCGGAGGCGAGGCTCGCGAACGAGACACGCGCTGCGAGGCTCGATCGCCGCGTCACGGCCCGGCCCCGAAGGCATACCCCTCGCTTCGAATCGTGCGAATGACCGCCGGGCCGAGCTTCGACCGCAGCCGCGCGACGAGCACGCTCAAGCTGTTCGCGTTGGCCTCCGTGGCGTCGCCCCAAACCCGCTCCAAAATCGAGGTCCTCGTCACGAGATCGCCGCCGCGGGCGACGAGCAGCTCCAAGATCGCCCACTGGCGCGCGGTGACCGGTACCTCCACGCCGCACTTCTCCGCGCGCCGTCGCGTGAAGTCGAGCGCCACGTCGCCCAAGACCAGCGGCACCGCAGCGCGTACGCCCACGGTCGCGTCGAGGCGCCGGCCCATCGCGCGCACGCGAGCGCGTAGCTCGGCGACAGCGAACGGCTTCGCCAGGTAGTCGTCCGCGCCGGCGTCGAGGCCCGCCACCCGCGCTGCGACCTCGGTGCGCGCGGTGAGGAGCACGATCGGAAACGCGAAGCCGTCTGCTCGCAGCGCTGCGCACAACGCGAGCCCCGAGCCGTCGGGCAGACCGATGTCGAGCACGGCGAGGTGCGGTACGTTCGCGGCGAGGCTCGCTCGCGCGGCGCCCACCGAATCCGCGACCTCGACGACGTGACCGTCGGCGACGAGGGCGCGCCGCACGACGCTCCGCAGGTCCGCGTCGTCGTCGACCACGAGGATCTTCATCGCGCGACGATACCCGGCACCCGCGCACGCCGCGAGCCCGACGCGAGGCCCGTTCAGAGCCCGTTAATGTCGGGGTGTCAACGTCACGAGCGTGCTCCGCCGCCTTGCGCTCACCCTCGTGCTCTCTGCCCCGACGCTCGGATGCGCCTCGTCCCCCTACGACCCGGCGTGGGTGGGCAAAGAGCTCACCCGGCGTACGGGCCACGCGGTGCCCGATCGCAGCGGGCAGGCGCTGAAAACGGGCAAAGCAGGGTTCGGCCCGAGCCTCCCGAAAGACGTTGCCCGCGTGGACGCGCTGACCGAAGACGACGCGGTCGGTGTCGCGCTGTGGAATAGCGCCCAGTTTCGCGCCGATTTGGCGCAGCTCGGTGTCGCGCGGGCCGAGCTCGACGACGCGGCCGCGCTTCCGAACCCGAACCTCTCGTTTCTGTTCCCGGTGAGCACCCGGCAGCTCGAGCTTTCGGCGCAGTACCCGGTCTCGCAGCTCGTGCAGCGTCCCTGGCGCGTCGCCGCCGCGAAGTACGACCTCGAACGAACCGCGCGGTCACTGCTTCAGAGCGGACTCGATACGGTGCGTGACGTGCGCATCGCATGGGCGGAGCTCGAGGCGGCCAAGCGTCGCCGAAAGCTCCGCGAGCGCGCAGAGCAGCTCCTGCGAAAGAGCGCGGCGCTCGCGGCGACCCGCTTCGGGAACGGCGACATCAGCCAGCTGGAGGCCGACCTCGTCGCGGCCGAGTCGCTCGCTGCGGCAGAGCTCGCGGGCCGTAGCGCGCGCGAAGAGGAGCTCGCGCGCACGCGCCTCCGCCAGCTCGTAGGGCTCGCAGAGAGCGAGCTCGGGGCCCACCTCGACGTCGCCGAGTCTGCCGTCACGCTCGAAGCTCCGAAGGACGAACAGGAGCTCGAGCGCGTCGCGATGGCGTCGCGACCCGACGTCCACGCAGCCGCGCTCGCGGTGCGGGCGACAGGGGAGCGGGTCGGCCTCGAGCGCGCGCGGATCGTGCAGCTCTTCGCGCGCCTCGACGCGAAGCCGGTGGGCCCCGCCGGCGGGGCGCCGCTCGTTTTTCCTCCCGGAGTCGGCGGCGACATACCGATTTTCAACCAGAACAACCTCGGCCGCGGGAGAGCAGACGCCGATCTCGAGCGGGCCAGCTTCGCGTACCTCGTCGCGCGGCAGCAGGTCGTCACCGACGTGCGCGCCGCGCGGATGGAGCTCGTGATGGCGCTCGCGTCGCGCGAGCCATGGGCGACCACAATCGTGCCACTCCAAGAGAAGAACGCGGCCGCCGCGATGCACGCTTACGAGGCAGGCGCGGAGGCGTATCTCGTCGTTATCGAGGCGCTGCGCCGGCTCGTCGAGGCGAAGCTGCGCGAGCTCGAGCTCGGCCTCGACGTGTCGCGTGCGCGTGCACGCCTCGACCGTGCCGTTGGATGGAGGATACATGGGTCGCGTTGAAGTTTCGTGCCTAGGTCTGGTTGTGCTGCTCGCGCTCGCCGGTTGCAAAAAGTCCGACGCGACGAAGCCGACGCCCCCGGTCACGGTGACCGGAAAGAAACCGGAGTCCGAGATCGCGCGCGTGACGCTCACGCCCGAGGCCGAGACGCGGCTCGGTCTCACCCTCGGCACTGCGACGTCGAAGACCTCGGCTCATACGCGTTCGCTCGGCGGCGACGTGCTCCCTTCCTCGGGGCGCTCGATCGTGCTCGTCGCGCCGGTCGCAGGGCGGCTCTCGCCTGCGGGAAGAGCAGGACCGACGGTAGGGCAGGTGGTCAAGCGCGGTGATGCGCTCTTGAGCCTCACCCCGGTCGCGGGGGTAGACCGAGACCTCAAAGCCACCGCCGGTCGCACCGTCGCGATCGCCGAGTCGAGGCTCGCCGCGATGGAGGCGAGGCTCGCACGCGCCGAAAAGCTGCTGAAAGAAGGCGCGGGCTCTGCGCGGGCAGCGGAGGAAGCGCGCGCGGATCGTGACACCGCAAAGGCCGAAGTCGACGCCGCGAAGAGCCGCGTCGGCATGCTCGCGAGCTCTCCCCTCGACGCCGACGTCGCCGTCACGTTGCGCGCGCCGGAGGACGGGGTCGTTCGCGCCCTCAGCGCGCCTCCCACCAGCATGGTACCCGCCGGTGCGCCGCTTCTCGAGATCGTGGGCACCGGCGCGTTGTGGGTGAGGGTGAACGTGTTCGTCGGCGATCTTCGCTCGATCCGCCTCGGCTCCGGAGTGACAGTGCGCGGGCTCACCGAGCGACCTTCGGGCTCAGACGCGGAGGCGCTGCCAGTCTCGGGGCCACCGACCGCGGACCCGGCGACGTCGAGCTTCGATCTCTACTATGCGCTGCCGAGAGAGGCGTCGTTTCGTCCCGGAGAGCGGGTATCCGTGACTGTCCCTTACGGGGCAAGCACGCCAGCGTTGCATATCCCCGAGAGCGCGATCGTACGCGACGTGGCCGGCACAGCGTGGGCATACGTTCCGGTGGGTGCTCACGCATTCGAGCGAGTCCGGGTGGAGGTAGAGCGTGTGGGCCCGGAAGGGGCGCGGCTCTCGCGCGGGCTCTCCGCCGGCGCGCCGGTGGTCACCACCGGCGCCTCGGAGCTCTTCGGCGCCGAATTCGGGACGGGGAAGTAGCCCGTGCGCGCCCTCGTCGAAGCATGCCTTCGGTTCCGGTTCGTGGTGCTGCTCGCCGCCGCGATGTTCCTCGTCGTGGGCTCGCGCGCCGCGAGCAAGGCTCGGGTCGACGTGTTCCCCGAGTTTTCCCCTCCCCGGGTCGAAATACAGACCGAAGCGCCGGGTCTCTCCGCCCTCGAGGTCGAGACGCTGGTCACGACCCCGATCGAGCGCGCGGTGCATGGCGTGCCGTTCGTCGCTGCGCTTCGATCGAAGTCGGTGCTCGGGCTCTCTTCGGTGCTCTTGGTTTTCGACGAGGGGACCGATCTTTTGCGCGCGCGACAGCTCGTTCAAGAGCGCATGGGCGTGGTCGCCGCGCAGCTCCCCGTCGGGGCGAAACCTCCGGTGATGCTCGCGCCACTGTCGTCGACGAGCCGGGTACTCAAGATAGGAGTCTCGTCGACCAAGCGCACCCAGATGGACCTCTCGGACTTGGCGCGATTCACGATTCGACCGCGCCTGATGGCGGTGCCCGGCGTCGCAAATGTGGCCATTTGGGGACAGCGGAGCAGGCAGCTCCAGATACGCATTCACCCGGACGCCCTCCAGGCGAGCGGCGTGCGCATGGACCAGGTCATCAAAGCGGCGACCGACGCCACCCTGCCTGCCCCAGCAGGCTACGTCGACAACGCCAACCAGCGCTTCGCGGTGGTGCACGCGCCGTTCGCGACGACGAAAGAGTCGCTCGGCGAGACGGTCGTCAGCAATCGTCCTGGCGGCGCGAGCATTCGAATCTCGGACGTCGCGACGATCGACGAGGGAGCCCCCGCCCCAATCGGAGACGCGATCATCGACGGCGCACCGGGCCTTCTCTTGATTGTCGAGAAGCAGCCATGGGGGAACACCCTCGACGTGACCCGCAACGTGGAGAAGACCCTCGCCGCGCTCGCGCCGGGCCTCCCCGACGTGAAGATCGACCCGACCATATTCCGCCCCGCGACCTTCATCGAGCGGGCGCTGACGAACCTCGGTCACGCCGTAATCATCGGATGCGTGCTGGTGGTCGTGATCTTGTTCTTGTTCCTCTACAATTGGCGTACGGCGCTCATCAGCGTGCTCGCGATCCCCCTCTCGCTCGTCGCAGCGGCGGCCACGTTGGCCTGGTTCGGGGTCACCCTCGACACGATGACGATCGCGGGGCTCGTGATCGCTCTCGGGGAGGTGGTGGACGACGCGATCATCGACGTGGAGAACATCGAGCGACGGCTCGCGTCGAACGCGCTCCTCGCCAAGCCGCGCGCGGCGTTGGTCGTGGTGCTCGAGGCTTCGCTCGAGGTGAGGAGCGCGGTCGTCTACGCCACGATCGTGGTCGTGCTCGTTTTCCTTCCGGTCTATTTCTTGGACGGGCTCTCCGGCTCGTTCTTCCGGCCGCTCGCGGTGGCGTACGTGCTCGCCGTGAGCGCCTCGCTCGTGGTCGCCCTCGTGATTACACCGGCGCTGTCGTTGGCTCTCCTCCCGCGGATGGCGCGGGCGCATGGTCGCGGGCCCCTCTCGCGCGTCATTCAGCGCGCGTATTCGCCGCTCCTCGGCTGGTTCGTGGGGCGCGCGCGACTGGCGACGGTGGGCTTCGTGGTGATCCTGGGGGGCGCGCTCGCGCTGGTGCCCACGCTGGGAGAGGCCTTCTTGCCCGACTTTCACGAGACCGACTTCTTGATGCACTGGATCGGCAAGCCGGGCACCTCCGTCGCGGAGATGGACCGCATCACGGCGCGGGTATCTATCGAGCTGCGCGCCATTGCCGGAGTGCGCAATTTCGGCTCCCACATCGGCCGCGCGGAGGTGGCCGACGAGGTCGTGGGCCAAAACTTCGCCGAGCTGTGGATTAGCCTCGACGAGAATGCCAAATACGACGAGTCCGTCGCCAAGATCCGCAGCGTGGTCGACGGGTACCCCGGTATTTACCGCGACGTGCAGACGTACCTCCAAGAGCGCATGAAAGAGGTGCTCACTGGCGCGAGCGGTTCGATCGTCGTTCGCATCTATGGCACCGACCTCGACGTTCTTCGCGAGCGGGCCGACGCCGTTGGGAAAGCGCTCGGCGGTGTAAAGGGGATTGCCAATCTCAAGGTCGAGCCGCAGGTGCTCGTGCCCCAGCTCGAGATCGCGCTCGATCCCGCGGCCCTCGCTCGGTTTGGGCTCACCCCCGGCGACGTACGGCGAACGGTCGCGACGCTACTCCAAGGAACACGCGTGGGTGAGGTGTACCGCAACGACCAGGTGGTCGAGGTGGTGGTGTGGGGAGACGAGGCCCTCCGCGGCGACGTGTCGGCCGTCCGTGACTTGCGTATTCCGCTTCCCAATGCGGCTCCTCCTGCGAGCGCGGCGCCGGGGCTGGTGGGATCGCAGGCTCCCCCCGCGGCGACGCCCCTCGTGCCGTTCGCCACCGACGTGCGCCTCGCCGACATCGCGAGCGTCTCGTTCGTGCCGGCCCCGAACATCGTGCAGCGCGAGGCAGCTTCGCGCCGCATTGACGTCACATGCGACGCGCGAGGACGCGATCTCGGCGCGGTCGTCGGCGACGTGACGAAGGCGGTCGAGGGAGTGCCGTTTCCGGCCGGGCACCACGCCGAGCTCCTAGGCGAGTACACGTCGCGCTCGGCGGCGCAGAGTCGGCTCGCGCTGATGTCGCTCCTGTCGCTCCTCGGGATCGCGCTAGTGCTCTATGCCGATTTTCGCTCGGCCCGGGTGATGGGCTTCTTGCTTGCGACGCTTCCTTTTGCGCTCGTCGGTGGCATCGTCGCGGTGGTGGCGACGGGCGGCGTGGTGTCCCTAGGCTCGCTCGTCGGCTTCGTGACGGTGCTCGGCATCGCCGCGCGAAACGGGATCATGATGGTGAGTCACTTTCGCCACTTGGAGGCCGAAGAGGGGATGCCGTTCGGAAAAGATCTCGTGGTGCGCGGCGCGATGGAGCGCGTGGTACCCATCGCGATGACCGCGCTCGCGACCGGGCTCGCGCTGGTTCCGCTCGTGATGGCGGGGGGTAAGCCGGGGAGTGAGATCGAGTATCCGATGGCGGTCGTGATCCTCGGTGGTCTCTTTACGTCGACCTTGCTGAATATGCTGCTCGTGCCGCCGCTCTATTTGCAGTTCGGGCGATCGGTGAAGGAAGACGCGACGGACGAAAGTGAGATCGCTCCGGAGGCGATGGAGGCCACGTCTGCGGCGGAGTGACGACGCGAGCGCGACCGCAGTCGGGAAGAACGGACAGCGACGATGCCCGCTCGGCGCTCGGAGACAGCAGGCTACGCCATCGCCCATCGATGCCCTGTTCGTCTCTCGTTAATCTACGCAGGTTATAGTCTATGAAGACACTCTCTCTAGGAGGACAAAGTTGATGTCGAAAGCGCGCTATGTCGTCTTTTTCACACTACTATCGATCGCCACCGGCTGCGGACCGAGCAAACCCCCGATGGAGCCATCGTCGGATCCGGCGAAAGAGGTATCGGCGGACGACGCAAAGGTACGCGCGACCGCGGCGATCCCTGGAGGAGCAGTTGGAGACGCAAAGAAGGAAGACGACGGTGACGACCACGAGTGGCTCGTCGACGTGAAGCTCCCGAGCGGCGGCGCCGTCGTCGTCGTCGAAGTGGAGCGAAAGAACGGGGAGATCGGTGGGATCACGGGCGAGAAGAAGCCCTTCGATTACGACTTCGCGCCGGCCGGAGGCTTCTTGAAGTTTGGCGACGCCAAGGGCAAAGCCCTCGCGGCGAAGGCGGGCGATCTCGAGGAATGGGAGCTCGACATTGGGAAGTCGGTCTACGAGTTTGAGATCAAAGCTGCCGACGGCAAGACCTATGAGGTCGAGGTCGATGCGAAGAGCGGCACGGTGAAGAAGACGGCCGAAAAGGTCGACAACCCGAAGAAGTAGCGGAGCCGCCCGGCCGGGGCGCACGGCGGGCGCGCGCTGTTGGCTCGTATGCTTCAGAAGCTCCCACGGGCTCGGCTGCCGGTGTGCGCAGTTCGGTCATTGTAGACAGCCATAGCCCGTGGCTCTCGACTCGGTGATCATGTCCCATCGACATCATGGTCATGCTCCCCTTCGGCGCCGCGTAGCAAAAACGCGAGCAAGCACACGACCACGCCCCCAATCCCCGCGGAGGTCATCGTCCACGGAGCCCCGAAGATCGCCGCTGCGTATCCAACCGCTGGATACGTGAAGAACCAACAGGCATGCGTGAGAGCGAAGTGCGCGGCGTAAACGTCCGTCGCGACCGACGCTCAGCTCGCCAGAAGACCGTCTATCGACGCGTCAAAGTGGCGCGGGTGCGAGACCCACTTCGGATCGATCCGCAGCACCCGGCCTCTCGAGCATGTCAACGAAGTACACCTTGCCGTCGGGGCCAACCGTGAGACCCGCGAGCGGTCCGGCAGGAAGCCCTATCGAGCCGTTGGAGCTCTCTTCCTTCCAAAGAGTACGTCGTGATGCGCGAGGTAGCGTTGTCGGAAACGAGGAGCATTCAACCATCGAGTGCGATGCCAGCAGGCTGCTCCAACCCGGCGGTGGCAGGGACGAGGTCGGTCAGCGTGGCGCGTCACGCCGGGCTCCGACGCATCCTCCGCGAAGGTGAAGTTCGCGCTGCTGGTGAGAGCGCGCGGTCTCGCGGGCATCTTCGTCTCCGAGGGCTCGTTGCGCGCGAAACAGGAAGCGATGGTGCGTACCTACCTGACGGATGTCACGCGGCTCTCGTCACGGTGACGGCAGCCGCGCGCTCTGGTGCTCACGCCGGCGGCAGCACCCAGCGCACGAGCCCGAACACCTCCGTCGGCGCCACGCCGAACATGCGCCTGAACGTGCGCGTCATGTGGGCTGCGTCGGCGAACCCCGCCGACGCCGCCGCCCGGCTCATCGTCGTGTCCGTGCTCTGCGCGATCTCCCGCGCCGCGACCTGAAGGCGTAGCCAGAGCACGAGCGGACGGAGCCCGATCCCGAGCTCCTCGTTGAGCAGGTGCGACAACCGATCTCCCGAGAGGCCCGCGGCGGCCGCGACCGCGTCGAGGGAGAGCGCGTCGTCGTGAAGGTGCGTGACGAGCCACGTACGGGCGCGCACGAGCGCTGGGTGAACGACACGCGCGCGTGCGGAGTCGACGCCGAGCGCAGACGTCATCGCGTGCATGCGATCGCGTGCCTCGACCCACTCGGTTGGCACCCTGCCAACGAGACCCACACGGAGTGCGGCGCCGACGTCGCGCCACTCTTTCGCGAGGGCGCGTCGGGGGACGGAGGCGCGGAGGCGACGCCCCACGAGCGTGTCCGGGTCGATGTAGACCATGACGGAGCGGGAGGCGCCGGGGCCCACGGCGTGGAGAACGGAGGGAGCGATCGCTGCCACATCGCAAGGCACGTCGTCGGTGTCGTCTGCGCCGCGGAGGGCGAGGTGGCCCTCCAGCGCTCGTGCGAGTTGGAACGCGTGATGTGCGTGCGGGGTGGTCGGTCCGACGAAGCCGGCATACGCCGCCCATCCGTCACCGAGGAACAGCGTGCCCGCCCAAGTCTCTCTGCCGCTCACTTCTCGCAACGTAGTGCACCGTGACTTCGCTTCTGCGAGATACGCGGCGTGGGAGCACCTAGCTCCCACCCCGTCGCCAGCGCTCAGTGCGTGCCGTGAGCCTTCGACACCGCGCCGCCGACGAGGATCTCCCCCATCATGCCGCCCTCGGAGTGCTCGTTGATGTGGCAGTGCACCATCCACGCCCCCGCCTCTTCGAAGCGCGCGGCGATCGTCACGCGGCCCATCATCGGAACGATGACCGTGTCCTTGTCGGCGAGCCGTGGAGAAGGCACTCCGTTCGTGCTTAGCACCTGGAAGAACGTGCCGTGGACGTGAAACGGGTGGTCCATCTCGCTCTTGTTCTCGAGCTCGATCACGCGGACGTCGTTGAGCGCGGCGCTCTCGGCGGGGACTTGGGGCCAGCTCTTTCCGTTGAGCATGAAGGTGAGCTCGCCCTCGGGCGTGGTCCCCTCGTCGAGCTCGAAGCGGATCGGCGCGGTCGAGACGACAGGCAGCTTCGCGAGCGCGCGCCCCGTCGTGGGGATCGCCATTCGCTCGGCGACCGGCTCGCCGCCGACCACGATCGTACCCACGCGTCGAGCGGGGTTCATTCCTGTCTCGTGGCCGCGCTCGTAGGGCTCGGTCGTGAGCGCGAGGTCGCCCGCGGCGTCGGGCGCGACGAACACCACGTCGTAGCGCTCGGACGGGGAGATCAGGAGCGAGTCGACCTCGTAGGGCACCGGCACGAGGCCGCCATCGGTCCCGATGACCGTGAGCTTGACGCCCGCGATTTTGAGGTTGAAGAACCTGCCATTCGCCGCGTTGAGCAGCCGAAGGCGCGTAAGCGCGCCAGGACGAACCGGGATGCGCGCGTTTCGTGTGCCGTTGACGAGCAAGGTCTCCGCCTCGCGGCCGAGCATCTTCGAGGCGTCGTCGATGTACGTGGGGAAGGTGCCGTCCTCGTTGAGCTTCACGTCGTCGAGCACGAGCACACGCTCGTCGTCCACCGCGGGCTCGGCAGCGCCGCGCACCCGAATCACGCCCACGAGGCCGCGCTCGACCTGCTCGGCGGTGCGAACATGGGGGTGGAACCAGAAGAGTCCTGCGTCCTTCAAGCGAAAGCGGTACTCGAACGTCTCGCCGGTCTTGACCGGCGTTTGCACGGACGGTGAGCCGTCCATCGCGGCGGGGAGTCGCACGCCGTGCCAGTGCACGAGCGTGGGCTCGGGGAGCTCGTTTTTGAAATGCACGACGAGCTCGTCGCCGACGTTCGCGTCGACGATTGGGCCCGGCATCGTGCCGTTGTAGGTCCACACCTTGGAGGGCTTGGTGCCGCCGAGGTCTTTCTCGGCCTCGCGCGCCGTGAGCGAAAATTCGACCACCGAGGGCGACGGGTCCTCGTCCTTCACCGGCACGAGGGCGAGCGGATCGGCCGGAGTCGGCGTGGGCGCGCTCGGTGTGGCGGCCCCGCACGCAGCGAGCAAACCAAGCAGCCCGAGCGTTGCGGCGAACGACGCGGTCCTCACGGCGTACCCGTCTTCTCGGCGGAGTACTCGGACACGGTGTCGCCCTTCACGCATCGGAGGCGATACGTGTACTCGGTCCCCGCGGTGAGACCGACCGCGTCGTGTTTGTTGTCGGCCACGCCCGGGACCGAGAACGCGACCTTGTAGGTCTCGGTGGCGCTCTTGCGCTCGGCCTCGACCTTGTCGCAGTCCTTCTGCGCGTTCTTCCACATGACGTGGAGACCGCCGGCCATCTTCGCGATGCCGCTGATGGTGGGGGCGACGAGCGGCGCGACCGCGGCATCGCCGCCGGCACCGCCATCCGTCGGAGCGGGGGTCGGCGTGGTCGACGCGTCCGTCGCACCACCATCGTCGTGTGTCACTCCATGGTCCTCCGTCGCGTCCGACGAGCAGGCCCCGGCGAGGGCAGAGAGGAGGAGTGCGATACCCAAATGAAGCGCAGACCGTTTCATACCCCTCCTAGCGGCTCGCGCCGACCTCGTGACCACTTTTCTCGCGCCGCAACGGTTTAGCGACGCCGTTCAAGCTGCGCCGCCAAAACACCCGCAGCTTGATGGCCATGACGCTCGCGATCCACCCCTCGCTCCGCGCGCTCGGCGCCTCGATTTTGTATCCGTCGGTCTTCTTCGGCGCGTTCTTGGCGCTCGGCCTGGCGCGCGGAGCGCCGTCGGCCATCGGGGCCGTGCTGCTCGGGAGCGCGCTCCTCGTCTCGATCTTGGAGGAGAAAGATCCGACCGACGTTGACGCTAAGTCGTTGAAATTTCTAAGGCGAGCTCGGGTTGCATTCGCTCCGTCCGAGCTCCGGGGCTTGCCGTAGGCGCGTGGTTCCGTTGCGAGAGATCGTGGTCGGTCGGCATCATCGTCCGGACTTCAGCTACTTGGCGTCAACGTCGGTCGGATCTCGTCCTGCCCCCCACCCCTCAGGGGCCACCGTCGCGACCCACGTACGCGTCGACGTCGTCGGAGCAACGACCGCTCCGGCACGGGGCGCTGGTGGTTACGTAGTTAGCCTTGCAGCGGAGCGCAGCGGCGTTCCTCGCGGGCGTACAGGAGGGACAGCTCCCGACCCGCTCGACGCACTGGACGAACGCGGCGACCTTCGGCTCGAAGGTCTTCGGATCGGTTGCCTTGTTGTACCCAAGGCCCTTGCACACCAGCTTGGACATGTAGAGCGCACACTCTTCGTCGCGTGTGCACGTGTTGCTTGCGGCGACGAGCTGGATCGCCTCGCGCTGGAGGGGCCCGCAATCCTCCGCGGGGGCGGCCGTGCAGGCGCTGCTCGCGCTGAGGACCGCGAAGGGGAGCATCCAATGTCTGGCGGCCGCGAGCACGATGGAAACCTCCTCCAACGACGATCGTCGTCGGTGACGTAACGGTACGTGCCAACCGTCCTCCTAGCTATCCTTGTCTCGTTTGCGTGAGCCTCCGTTTTGCGGCCCGCGCGCGGTGGACATCGAGGGCGCCGCGCGGCCGCTGGCGGAGGCGCTCGAGAGCGCGTCGCCGTGCGCAGAGCTCCGTGCGTATGGATCGGCGCCGCTCACGCGGGATCTACTCAACGCGAAGCCGAACGGGCCGAGCGCTCCGGAGAAGAAGCCGAAGAAGTGGCTGGGGATCGAGATCCGACTGACGTTGACGGGATCGACACGGCAAGAAGGATCCGACCGACGTTGACGCTAAGTCGTTGAAATTCGCAGACCATGACGCACCGTCCATCCACATGGACCTACGAGGCGTCCCTCTTCGGCAGGGAGTAGACCTTACCCTGCGCGGTCATCGTTCGCTCCACCCAGCCTCTCGCGAGGGCGACGCGCATCGCGCCGAGGTACCGCATTCGATCGGGGAAATAGCTCTGGAGGTCACGCGAGAGCATGGGCCCCACGAGCAGCAGCGTGAAGACCTGCTTGAGAACCGCTCCCTCCTTCCGTGTCGGAACGCGCTGCCAGCGTACCTTCTCGAGCGGAGGCAATCCTTCGGGAGCCGCTTCGTGCGCCCTCTCCTCACCCCGCTCTTCGTGCAACGAGATCGCCCAGGGAGCGGGCACCGACGCGAGCACGGCACGAATGACGGCCTTGGCAAGCTCGTGCGCGAGGTCCGAGATCTCCTCCTCCAGATCCTTCATCGTTCCGACAGGATAGGTCACAAAACGCCCACCTCGTGAGCTCTTTCGGCCGTCGGTCGGCTCCACGAGAGGTCACGCTGGCGCCGTTCCCGGGCCGGCGGGTGGACGACGATTTTTGCCTGGCCGGCCTATGCGCATCCGCATCGAAAAAGCTCTGGCACGTCGCGTATTTGGCTCGTTCACCCTGTTCGATTGGCCCCATTCATGCCGTGCGCTCGCGCATTTTTCACTGGCCGAGCGTCGACTCCTGAATACCATCTCGGCCCATGAACCTGACCCGAGTCGACAACAAGAAGCTCAAACAATCCGTCGAGAGCGTGGTGGAGCAGCTCGAAGCCACCGCTGCCGCGCTCGCGAAGCATCTTCCCGTCTTGACCGAGGCGGACCGCAAAGGACTTCCCCGTCCTCGCGCCGACTTTCCCAAGGCTGCGCGCTCGTTGGCCACCGAGACGGCCGCTCACCCCTCGATTGTGGGCGCGACCGAGTACGACGCCGAGGCGGTGGTGGAAGACCTCAACAATGTCGAAGCGCTCGACCGCCTCGCCGCGCCCCTCGCGCGCATCCAGCAGATGGTCGACGACGCGCGCTTGCTCTGGCTCGCCGAAGCGTACGTGCCCTCGCTCGAGCTGTACGGCGTAGCCAAGGTGGGCGCCAAGAAGAACGGCACTCTCGCCCTCGCCATCGCGCCGCTCGCCGAGGTGTTCGCCACGCCGCGCAAGCGCACGCAGAACACGAAGTAACGCACGTCCCCTGGGGGAGGGGTCGAGCAGGAGACATCGATCTCGGCTCGACCCGCTCGCTTCGTTTGCAGCGCGCCGCGCCGAGCGAGGTTGGAGCACGAAGCGTGTGGCTCGATGGGCGACGTAGCGGTCGCCGTGTGCGCCGATCGGCCGTGTGCACCAACGGAGCTCCCGTGCTCGAGAAGCTCTCGTGAAGCGGCCCCTGTCTCGCCGAGCCCGGTCCGTGTCGTCAGGGCATCCGGTTCGCGCACCCTTCGGACCCGGTCTGCGTCTCACGAGTCGCGGGTTCGCGTCAGAGGTCGCCCGGAGAGTGCAAGAAGGCCGCCGGTTCGTGACCCCTGGTTAGCCGGATACCGTGGCGCTCCGTTCAGGTCCGCGGTCGAGAAGAACGGCCACGTGTAACCCAAGCTCCCGGTCTGACCCGGTCACCAGGAAACCCGGACCTTCACCGGTGAACGGTCACGATGGCGAGGCTCAACCGCCAAATCTCGAGGGTGAACCTCGAAATGTGGAGGATCAACTGCCCCGATCGGGAGGATCGACTGCCAGATCTCGAGGATCAACTGCCCCGATCGGGAGGATCAACTGCCAGATCTCGAGGATCAACTGCCAGATCTCGAGGATCGACTGCCAAATTTGGCAGATCGACTGCCCGGATCGGTAGGCTCAGGATGTGATTCCGAAGACTTACGCGAAGCCGACGGACGGGGATGAGCCGAGGTGCGCGGAAGTCGCACCCGAAGGGGCGGGCAAGATGCATCCGGATACGCGACAAAGCACGAGGGACACCTACACGAGCCTCGACCCGGTGCTCGCCAGGAGAGCGAGGGCGACCTCGGGGCGAGCCGAGCCAGCCGAGGACGAGCTCCTGGTGGTGTACGCGTACTGCCCCGCGAGCGCGACCTACCTCGCGGACGACAGGCAGACCGACGAGACGGTCGAGGTCCGAGCGGACGAAGTGGAGTGGTTCGATTTGGTGAAGGGGTGGGGTGGAGAGGGGCGGACTTCGTGAGGTTGGGGGCGGAGCGTCATGCTTCGGGCGCGCTTCCACTCGGCGTGCTTGCCGGGAAGTAGATCTTTCGACGAGCGAACCGAAGCCGGGACGGAGCGCGGGGGAACGGCCGGGAGCTCACATGCGGATTTCGGGCTGGTACCGTCGGTGGGATGAACCGACGACGCGAGTACGCCGAGGCGATCGAAGAAGCGGTGGCGACATTGGAGGCGTGGTGTGGCACGTCGGCCGTGGAGTACTTCGAGAGCTTCCGTGAGCGCCTGGATGGGCCGCCGGACGCGAACCATGCCGTGGGGATCATCGAGGGCGCGGCGCTGGCATTGGGGGTGACGCCGATCGAGCTGCTGGACGATCTCGCGATGGAGACGAACACGAAGGCCCCGAAGCCGCGAGCACCCAAGCGGCGCAAGTAGCCGTCGCCGCACGCGCGAGGGCGGCCAGAAACGCCGGCCGCGATTCCTTCACGGTCGACCAGGCCGGGGCGCCTGCGAGCTACGCCGCGGTGTCCATCCGCGCGACGGCTCTCGAGCTGCTTGGCGTCGAGGTGAAGGAGCAGCGAGGCCTCGGCGAAGCGCGTCTCGCGGAAGACCAGCGCTCGGCAATCCTGGCCGAGAGAGCGGCACGCCATTCCGTCGGTCCGAGAGGCTTGAAAGCCCCGCCAAGGACCGGCTACACCTCTCGTGACCTCGGCCCGAGCGAGCAAGGCTCCACGACGTTCCCGCGAGCGAGAGAATGCGTCCAACCCTCCGACAGAAAATCGTCGCCGTTTGCGAGAGCAAGATCGCCGAAAAGGGCGCAACGGTCGGCCTATCGTTCTACGCGTTCTTCCGAAACAAGAACGACGACCCCGAGCTCCTCATGGAAGCGGCCACCTGGTGGATTCGCACCCACCGGCTGGATCACTTCGAGAAGGCCGAGAAGATCAAGCGCCTGATCGAGCAAGAAGCGTCCTGAGTCACACGCTCGGACTCGCAGGACTCCCCGCCACATCCGCGAGCAGCCGAGCGATGCGGTCTCGCTTGGAGCCCGCGAGCTTCAATCGGCGCTTCGCGAGGATGCTCTCGAGCTGCTTGGCGTCGAGGTGAAGGAGCAGCGAGGCCTCGGAGAAGCGCGTCTCGCGCAGGAGGGCAACCTTCTGCTCCTTGGAGCCGGTAGGTCGACCCTCGACCACGGACGCGATTTCGCACACTTGGCGTCAACGTCGGTCGGCTCTCGCCCACGACCAAGGCATGGTACGCGGTTGACGGCGGGCAATGCGTCGCGGCAGGTCCTTCAGATTCGGGTGCGTTCGAACCTCGATTGCGTCGACTCAGATCATCACAGTATCTTGGTTGGTCGATGCTCGGTTGGCGGCCATGGGGGAGGCGATCGGAGCGGTAGGATGCCCGACGGAGGACGAAGATGAACCTTGAGGTCAAACGGTACTCGTTGAAGGCTCTGCGGGCGCTCTTCGAGGCCAGAGTGCTTGCGGTTCCAGAGATTCAGCGCGAGTTCGTGTGGGACACCAAGAAGATCTGCGTGCTGCTCGACAGCATTCATCGGGGGTTTCCGTTCGGCGCGGCGCTCGTGTGGCGAACAGGGGCGCGCAACAAGACGCAGCTCAGGGAGAAGCTCCACATTTTGCCGCACTACGACCCGGCGAACCGAGAGATATGGTTCATCGTCGACGGACAGCAGCGACTGTCGGTGCTGTACCATCTACTCTGCGGAACCGGAAAGGAGGTGCTGAACGCAGACGGCCGCGAGATTCACTTCGACCGTTTCTATTTCTACGCTGGAGCGCCCTCGGAAGGTGCAGAAACATTCATCTATCGGCAGGGGAAGCCCCCGGACGGCTATGTGCCGATGAACGTGGTGCTTGGGGATGGCCGCCGCGCGCCATCGCTCGCGTCGCGTACCGCCAGCCGGGTTCGCGCGTGCCGCACCGCCATCCTCGAGGCCACATTCTTTCTTCAGCTGATGGATACCGAGTCGCTCGATGACGTCCGCGAAACGTTCATTCGTATCAACGCTCAGGGGAAGCCCGTCGACGGGGCAGACAAGGCCTTCGCGCGCGCGTCCAACCTGCAGGTACGGCATCTCTTTCGGTCGCTTCAAGCCCGGCTAGAACCTGCGGGATTTCATGGCCTGCCCGACGAGGTCATGTTGTCGACGCTCGCCTTCTGGTTCGAGGCCGGCGACGTCGGAGCGCGCGCGTGGGAGCACCTGGTCGATCGCATCGAGAGTGGCGCGATCGAGAGACGCGAGTTTGATCGCGCGTGGGCTCGCATCGACCGCGCCCTCCCGGTTGCGGTCGACTACCTGAAGGACCGATTCGGCGTCGCGAACCTGTCGTTCCTACCGTCTACGCAAATCGTTAGCCTCCTCTCCCTCTATTTCGCGATCAAGGGGCCGGGTAGGCCGTCGTCGACGGCGGCGTCGCACCTTCGACGCTGGTTTTGGACCGCGGCGGTGTCGGAACGCTACAGCGGTCGCGGGTATCGGAAGAACTTGAACGCGGATGTCTCGTTCATGCGGACATTGGCAACGAAGGGGGCCGCGCGGCTGAGCGCTGGCGAGCTCGTGCCCCGGCGTTTTCTGAGGCACGCGGAATATTCGGCTAGCTCCTCAATTTCGCGAGCGTTCTTCTGCCTTCTCCACCTACAGAGGCCCAGGTACATCGAGGACGGGGAGGTTGCGCCCATCCACGCGTACACGAGCGCCTCGAACCGACCGGATCGGCACCACATCTTTCCCCGGAAACTCCTCTCGAACCACGGCTTCACGGCGCGTGACTACAACGCGATCCCAAACATCTGCCTGCTGGTTGCGCGAGAGAATCAGTCCGTTGGCCAGAAGGCGCCGCACGTATACCTGGAGGATCTGCCTCACACCGCGAGAGCGCGCGCCTCGTCGCTCAAGAGCCATCTCATTCCAGCGGGTACGAACTCGGCGATTTGGGAGAGCTCGCCGAAGAAGGCCTTCCCGCGTTTCGTCGAGGAGAGAACGGCTCGCATCGTTGAGGCGTTCGAGGAGCAGGCAGGATCGCGACTGTTTGCGCGGTGAAGCCCTTCATTGGAAGGTATCACCGTATGCCTCTGTCGGCTTCCACCGTGCTAAGGTCCGATTCCGCCGATGCGTACACCTGGAGATGCGCTGACCGCGCGATTGACGCGTTTCGCGTGTGCAGCTCGAACTCCGACATGACTCTCAAACCTGCCGCCGTGTCCCTGCTCACAAGTAACGCGTACTTTGGATATACAGGGTAATAGAGTTCCATGTCGGTCGCGAGTTTGGCACTGTCTTCTCGCCAGGTCCGTTTGGATTAGGACGTGGAAGGTCCAGCCGTTGCCGGGGCTCTAGAGTCTAGCGCCACCGTTCTGGCCAGCACGGAGCACGGTAGGCGTAGGAAGAGGGGCGCTGGTTAGAGAGCAAAGGGGAGTGACCTTCGCAGCTCAGGACCGTTCGATTCGGCTAGCGTGCAGAGTCCATCGAGTCGTGCTCGCGCTGCACAGCCCGGAACCCAGCGGCGGCCCGGATGAACGCATCGAGCTCCAGGGCAAGCGCTCTCGCTTCATCGGTAAGCTCGTCGAAGGCAGGTAGCGGTTGCGTCACCTTCCGCGCGAGGCTCGTCTTTTCGTCCCAACTGGACTTCACCCCGATCTCGCGGAGGTGATCAACAAGACGCTTATTGTTGGGAAGGCCGATAGTACGGTCACCAAGTTTCCTGCGCAGGAGCGGATACAGCGCACACAAAGCTTCGGTGAGGAGCTTGTCGCCAATTGTGTTCTCGATCTCCCGAACGTTGAGGGGACGGTAGACCAGCTTCCCTTCGGACGCGTCGGCGCAGCGCGTGAGGGATTCATGCTTGGCTTCCTTGCCCTCATCGCGGTCCGCGATCAAAAGTATCCTCGAGCCGAGGGCGAACGGACTACCGTTCATTGAATCGGGTTCGAACGTGTCGTCGGTGAGCAACGAGCCACCGTACATCACGAACGCGTAGTCGCGATCCTCCAGGAGATGCTCGGCGCAGATACTTGCCGCGGCATCGGCTTCGTGGAGTACCTTGAGGTAGGCACGCAGGTAAAGTCGATCGGATGGCCCTTCAACCCAGATCTGACACTGGGCAAGGAACACGGACGAGTTGTGCACACCGAGGTCATCGAGCAGCCTCACGTCCGCTCTCGCAACGTGCCGCACGGTGAACTGCCTGGTCGTCGAAGCTGCCCCGACGGCTTCGCGACGAAGAGCAAAGAGGGAAATGTGCTCGGCGCGGTCGAACGCAGCGGAAAGCAGATGGTTCGAATGGGTGGTAAGGAAGGTTACGAGCTTCTTCGCCCGAATCTCGCTGGAGAGAAGCACGTCTATGAGCACCCGCAGCAGCCCAGGGTGCATGTGTGTCTCCGGCTCTTCGATAAAGAACACGTGTCCTTCTTCGGCCATAAAGATCGGGAAAGTCAGAATGATCAGCTGTTGCAACCCGTCGCCCAGGTTCTGAATTGCTCGATCTTCCCCGTCGACCTCGAGGACGACGTGGCCGTCCCGCCGCGGTACGAGGCCCACACGACGCGACGAGAAGAAGCTGTCCGACAGCCACGTCTCGAACTGAGCAAGCCGCGCCCTATCGGCGATGGTCCCGCGAAGAACCTTATCGAGCTCCTCGTACAGTTCCTGGCCGGTCCAGACGACGTCGCTGCCCCGAAGCATCAAGAGATCCCGAAGCCTCTCCTCGATAGGTGACTCCTCGTCGTAGAGACGAAGACTTGTGCGAAGTGTGGGCATATACGTTGCCCGCTTGTGTGAAACGATGGCTTGCTCGTCGACGGTCGGGGTCTCCGTCAGATACGCGCCGAGCAGATTTAATGTTTCGGCATCGCCTCCCGAGATCGGCTCGGACCATCGAACCCGATGATCGCCGTCAATTTCAAAGAGCCGATAAAGATTGTCTGTGACCTGCCCCATAGCGCCAATCTTTTGCCAAATCTGCCACCGCGTCTTCAACACCTCGTCCTCTTCCGACAGCCACGTCCGCCATGGCTTGTCGACAAACAAGCTCTTGTACAAGCCGACATTGAGAATGATGGGGGGTTGGAACTGCTCATTCCCATTGGGCCTGAAAGCCGTGCTCGCGGAGAGATCGCCCCACGATCCGTAAACTACCGTTCGGGAATTCAACGTCGACGATGTCGTTTGCGCCAATCTCGCGCGGAGAGCGAGCCAGGCATCGAAAGGGCCTGGTCCGACATGCAGTTCACCTGCCGTAAGCAGAGCGCGCATCAAGCGAGACTTCCCGGAGTTATTCGGTCCGACCAGGATGTTAATGTCGCGAATGGGACCAATCCCGATGAGCGTATTGCCGTTAGGATCGAGGTACTCTCCACCGATGCTATGGAGCGGATGCTTCGCGTTAATAGCGACGTAGCGGTCGTCGGGACTGTCGGCCATGGGGCCCAGCTTAACGGATCTTGGACAGCGACTGTAGGCTGCGAGAAGTAGTGGCCGCTCAGGCGCGCGTAGGCTTCGCGGTGCCGCTGGGGGCAGCTCGGTCTGGCAAGCTCACCGTCGTGCGCGTGTGACGCAGCGCGGTTCCAACTTGCATCGCCCGTGGCAACCTTGAACTGACTAGCGACACGCGCCGCTGCGCAACGTGCGACCACCTACGTGCCTCGGCGAGCTGCAAGGCGAACCGGGTCGATCGAGGCGCGGCTCACGAGGCGGATTGATGAACTAAAGCCATCGTGACGGCATGTGCACGGCTCATTGCGACCATCGGCTCGTCCAGGGCGAGCGCCGGCATGATCGGGTGGACGCCGAAAGGAGCCGGCGCCCTGCGTAGACGTGGAGGAGATCCTCTCCGCTCCTCCGCCCCTCACCCGTCCGAGGCTCCCCCACTCGGCATACTCCCCGCCACATCCGCAAGCAGCCGCGCAATCCGGTCCCGCTTGGAGCCCGCGAGCTTCAATCGGCGCTTCGCGAGGATGCTCTCGAGCTGCTTGGCGTCGAGGTGAAGGAGCAGGGAGGCCTCGGAGAAGCGCGTCTCGCGGAGGAGGGCCACCTTCTGCTCTTTGGAGCCGGTCACACGCGAGGCTTCGACACCGGTGAGCATGTCGCTCAGGTCTTCACTTCGGAGGGACTCGAAAAGCGCGGTGAAGGCTTCGGGGGAGAGCTCGCGAGGCTCGGGCGGCGGCGGGGGTGGAGCAGCCTCCGGCGCGCGCACATCCCAACCCGATGCGAAGTGAACGGCCACGCGCTCGATGAGAACGTCTTTGGCTCCGGCCACTGCGATCTCGTTCGACCGACACAATTCGCGCAAGTCGACCAACGACATGACCTCGAGAACGTCGCGTGGCTGGATGTAGTGGTCCAGAAGGCGCTGGAGTCGCTCCTCCTTGGACCCGCTCAGCTTCAAATTCGATGCCTCGAGCGCACGGCGAAGATCTTCGTTCGCGACCTTCTCGTATAGGCGTTTACGCGACCCGAAGGTTCCCTCGAGCCCCAGGACTTGGCGCACGGTCGGAACGAGATCGGTCGGGAGGCGCAGATTGCCCTCCGACATGAAGGCAAGTCCACGTCCTCGCATGTTGCGCATCACGTCGAGGAACGCGTGGTCGGTACGCCAGAACGCGTGGAAGTCTTCGTGATGCTCCATCAGGAAGTGCTCCACGGTGCGAATCTGCAGCGCCGTGCGAAGGATCGCGAGAAGCTTGATCTCCGAAGGATCGAGTTCGAGGTCCGACCTCCGGGCCTCTACGAGTACTTTGCGATAGACGTCTCGGTCACGGTCTCCGCCTGCCAAGTCGCCCGACGATACGCGAGCGGCGAGCATCAACGATTCTTCCATCACCCGTTCTTTGAGAGTCGAGAACGGTACGCTGTAGTCGTCCGCATCCAGCAGGTGATTGAGGATGCAGAATCCCGGTGGCTGCAGATTCATCACCGTGGCGCGAACGTGATTCGGGCTGCGCAGCTCGCGTTCCAGGTTGAGACATACGTCCCCGCGCGACTCGACGCCGTCGCCACCCAAGTGCTCCTGGTTCAGCTCGTTCAAAACGTGGTCGTCGAGTTGCGTCAACATCTCCAGCAAGCGCATCCGTTCACCTCGAGAGCTTCGTCAGGTCGATTCCGAAAGGAGAGAGTATCGGCTCGGCGCCGACGGGGTCGAGCCGCTTGTCGTCGTTCAAGGTCACCTTGTAGGAGAGCTCACTGACGCCCGGCTGGATCGCAAGAACGCAAGGCACGTCCTCCAGACGATAGACCGCAGGCGGACTCACCAAGGCCCACCGCCGGTCGGTCTTCTTCATGGCAGAGGGAGAAACGCCACGACGTCGAAGCGCTTCGTAGTACGGCGCCGAATCGGACAGCTTCGAGAGGATCTCGATCTCCAACTGGTTCAATCCCCTGCCCATCGGGTCCGCGAGCGCGTGCAAGGACAGCAGCCCCCCGGACACGCCGGACGAATCTGCTTGCGCATGCGATACGCGGTGGACTCCTCTTCGGGTGCCGACCTTGACCTCGAGTACCGCGCCCGACGCGAAGAAGTCGTAGGTAGCACCCTCGCCGCCCCTCCACGCCGCCACTGCACCGCGGACGTCATCGGACGCTGTGATGACGACCATCTCACCCCAAAGGCCCGCGGCAACTTCGTCCCCGAGCGTCCTCTCTTTACGAAAGAAGTCGGACCAGCGAGTCAGTAAGGTGGCAGCGGACTCCCAGGCGCGCGCCACCGGGTCCGTCTGGAACATCCGTGCGAGTTCGGAGACGAGCGCACCGAACACGTCGGCGAACTCCGCTGGGTCTTCGCACCGGAGAACGAGCGCGGGAAGCCGATGATCACTACCTTCGAGCGACAGCCGCACCGAGGACACGAATTCGCAGCGCAAGACCTCGGTTCGAAATGTCGGAAAACCGTAGCCAGGCTTCTCGCACGACAGAAGCACACAATGCGATCCGCGCTCGTCGACCCCGAAGAATAGAGAGGCGGGGCCGGCGAGCACCCGAGTCACGATGGGCAAAACGTCCGGCCCATCGGAAGGGCCCGACTGAGCCAATCGTGCGAGAGCCTCCTCGACTTCCCTGCGTGTCATGAGTCGTTGAAGATGTGAACGGGCACATCCTTGCCCTTGGGCAGCACGATCTCGGGGAAAACGTAGAACGGGAGCTCCATGCTCTGGCCCAGGTTCTTCTTGTTACCTCGGCGTAGCAATCCGGACTCGTCCTCGAAGATGCAGAGAACCGGGCAGCCACTCTTGCGAAGTGTCGAGAGCTCCACCGAGCCGAGCATGCCCTCACTGAGTACCGTTCGCTTCGCCTTTCGGATGTGAAGCAGGGCCTTGTTCTTGAAGAGATCTCGCGACGCGTCCAAGACGCTGGCGATCGCATTCGGGTCCCAGTTTCCCGACTCGATTTCGTCGTAAGGCAGCACTTTCACGGCCTCGAGCACGTCGTCGATCGTGATGTCGCGATGTTGGTGTCCCTTCTCGGGAACCACACCGAATCGCTCTCGAATCCACCTTCGAGCCTCCTCGTGACGTTGAGGCGCGCCCTTTCCGGAGTAGGGCAAGGTCGGGTACAAATGCTCTCCCGGGTGATAGGCAATCACGGAGCTGGGATCCAAGACGTTGGTGCGCGTAGGCCGCATGTCCTTGGTCGCGCGCACGGGAATGATTCGCCGTGAGGGGTCTTCTCGCTGAAGCTCTCGCAAGGCATCTTCTGCCTGCTGGATCTTCACGAAGCGGAGCGCCTGCGTCTCGGGCATGAACACGCGCAGGTACGGCTTCGACTTCGCTCGATATCCGAACATGCGGGCGTGCTGGAGCACGGTGTCCATCTGCGCGATCTTGGTGGACCTCAGGTAGTAGGTCACCAACAAGTTCTCGATGGTCATTCCGCGCCCCAGAATGTTGCCACCCACGATGAAGTTCATCTTCGGAGGCAACTGGAGATCGTCGTGCTCCGAGTTGATGATGAACACCTCGAAGTTGCGCAGCTTCCACTCGAGGTACTTCTTCACCGCATCCAGACTCGGCGGCTCAGCGACGCTTCGCTGGAGCTCGTTCAGTCCGCGACGAAGCGCCACCTCCGCGAGCGGGCGCCCCTCCTTCAAGGAATCGCGAACCTTCGCGACGTAGGAGCGAATCTTGTCCGCAGCCAGCTTGTGCTCGGACTTCTTGAAGCTCGTGTGACAGAGCAAGTTCTGCTGCTGATAGCTCGAACCCGGATCCGCCAGCCCTTGAGCAGCGGCAGCCACGAGGAAGTAGCCGATTGCTTGCTCCAGGCCTTCGGGAATCTCCTCCTTCTCTTGGACCAGCACGTCGTCCTCGTCGCCGTCGACGAAGACCAAGGGCGGAGCTCCCGCATCGAACACCTCCTTCGGAAAGAAGAAAGCTCCTCCCGTGTAGCCATCACCGGGCTCCAACAGCTTCGTGAACCGCGGCCTCAACGGATGATTGAGGTTCTGAAGCCAGAGCGCATAGGGCGTCGCAGTGACTTGGAGGTACACGTGGTGGCGCAGAACCTCGCGCATGGAGAGATGCTGCTCGAAGATCTTACTGGATGCCGCCGCCGGTTCTTTGCCCTTCTTGGCGGCCGTGGCCTTCGACTTCACCGTGGTGTCGAGGGTGGCCTGGTCCGCCTCGTCGTCGAGGATGAGCGCGGGATGGTTGCCGGCCCCCACCTCCACGAGGAACTGCACGAAGGTGTCCATGTGGGACGAGTTCTTCGCCGTCACCAGAACTAAGCCGCCCTCTCGGAGGGAGGTGCGGATGTGTTCGGGATTCTCGAGCCACGAGCCGAGGGCGCTCGAATCCTTGACCGTCACCCCCTGAAGAACTTGGAAGCGATTCGCAGTTTGCTTCACCAGGCTGACGTTGTCCGACGTCAGTACCACGACGACGCGGAAACCATTGTCGATCGCCATCGCCGTGAGCACGATCATGGCATTCGTCTTGCCACTCTGCACCCGTCCGTAGAGTAGACCGGTAGGGCACTCCAGTTTCGGGGGTGCCTTCGCGGCGCTCGACGAAGCGCCAACGCCGACCTCACCCGAAGCTACCATGCGGTCGTACGCGCCCAGCATGGCACCGAGCACGTCCGTCACCTGCCCTTTGACGCTCTCGAGCACTTCGGCCGAGACCTTCGACCCTGTCGCACCGAAGGACATAGCCGAGAGCGTCTCGCGCAGTACGGCACCGTGTATGTACGGGGGAAGCGAAGGCAGCTCGTCGAGCTCGAAACTGGCTTCTCCGATGGGAACTTCCGGCGTCATCGCACTCTCCGTTCTGAGAACCTGGTCAAATCAACTCGTGTCGTACGCTGCGCCGAGATTCGCGGCTTCTCCCATCGGCGAAGCGCTTCGAGGGCCAGCACGAACGAAAACTTGGGCGGCACCGCATTTCCGATTGCTCTCGCCAGGAGCTTTCGGTTGGGGAGTGAACCGAAATCGAACCAATCCGGAAAGAATTGAATTCGCGCAGCCTCGTGAGGCGTGATGGTCCGAGGCCGGGTCGGGTGCAGGTATCTTCCCTGCCCCGGAGACCCGAAACCGGTCGTGATGGTCTGCGCTGGCGCATTCCAATCCAGACGACCGTACATCGACTTGTACTTGTGCACGCCTTGCTGGCAGGCCGGGCGAAGAGCGTTCGGCAGATCGTAGAGATCGTGATCGATCAGGTAGCGAGCGCGACGTGCGTTCTCCGGGCTCAGGGTTCCCGACGAATCGAAAAGGCCGTGCTCGACGTCCTCGAGATCCCCGATGGCCCAATGGAGACTGCGCCGTACCGCGACCCACGCCGGAGGCTGAAGTATCTCGGGGGCGGACTCGCTGTCCCGAACGCCGACCATGACGTGGCGGGATCGGGTTTGAGGCACACCGAGATCCGCGAGCGAATGAACGCCGGACGCGACCCGGTATCCGGCGCGCTCGAGCGCACGTTGTGCTCGAACTACTACCCCGGCCGAATCCCGCTCGACCGCTGGCACGTTCTCGATCACCACCATCCGAGGACGAAGGACCTCGGCAGCGCGAGCCATACGCAGATACAGGCGATTCTTGGGATCGTCGCCACGTGTGTGGTTGTTCAGGGTGGAGTGTCCCTGGCACGGTGGACCGCCGACGAGGAAATCCAGTTCGCCGACTCGTTCGCGAATTCGCTGCTCGGCGAGCGAGGGACTGCATCCGAGCAAGCCTCCGAACAACGCAGTCACATCGGAACGCATGCGTGAGGGTTCGACGCGAAAGTTTCGCTCGTAGACGGTAGAGATCTCTCGATCGAGTTCTGCGGCGAGTCGCACATCGACTCCCCGTCCGACCTCCTTCGCAGCCTCGGCCACACCGAGGGTGAGCCCTCCGCACCCCGAGAAGAGGTCGACGACCGTTACCGGATGCGGGAGGCCCTCGGCGAGGGGCGACTCGCGCGAACGGAGGAAGTTGCCGTCGTTGCCGCGGACTTGCCAGAGGTCACCGAGGGGTTCGGACGACTCGAGAGCGCCCGGCGAATTTTCGCGCGCAATGCGCTCGTACGCTTTAGCTCGCACTGCCACACCGTGACGACGCGGAACCCCAGGCTTCGAAGTGCTCTTCGCTTTGCAACATCACGGACACGGTTCGCCTCGATCTTGGCCGTCCAGAACGCGAGATTCGATCTGGGCAATCTACCAGCACGACAGTTCGAATGCCCATGCCAAAAACACCCATTGACGAAGAGGGCCCACCCGCGAGCTCGATTCGCGAAGTCGGGGGTGCCAGGCAGACCGCGAACGCAGCGTCGATACCGTAGACCTAGCGAGTGAAGTAGCCGACCGACGGCGTCTTCCGGACCTGTCCGCTCGCGCCGGATGCGTTTCATGCGAGCCGAAACCTCGGGCGTCGTGATTACACGAGCGCGGCTTGGCACCGCTTTCCTGGCATCCTTCATGGGTGTGTTCCGAGCGCATCATTGAACCAGCGTAGCGAAGTGCCGGAACAGTCCGGCGGGCATGGGGTGCTCGAGGTTCCACACCACGCCGATCGGCTTGCTCCCCGACCACGAGCCGAGGTGGACCCGTCCGAGAAACGCGTAGGGGGACTTCGGTCGCTCACGTACGAACAGGTAGAAGCTCCAGCCGTTCGACTCGCCGGACGTGTACCTCCGGCCGGGCTCGCTTTCGGGAGCGACACGAGAAGGCGTCTCCCAGTGAAAGCTCTCTGGCGTGATGGCGTAGTCACGATATCGGGTCGTGGACGAGTAGTCTTTGCCGCTCTGGTCCAACGTCACGAGGAGCAGCTCTCGCTTCTGCTTCTCCAATAGGAATATGCCTCGCTGTGGAGCGCGAGCATTCCGGCCCGCGGAGGCGAAGCCGACAGCCGTCGCGATCTCGCGACCACCATAGCGCCGGTGGAGGGCGAGAGGCCACTCCTGCACGGGTCGGAAGTCACCCGCCAGTTCGATTCGGTCCGAGAGCACCTCGGACAACTCTTGCGCTTCCCGAGCCACTCCGGACGAACGTACGTACGCCGAGAATTCAGCGGAATCCTTCAGTACGCCGAAGCGGAACATCTGATGTTGGAGCATCGTGATGCGAGTCGCGCGCTCGTCGTTGGCCGGCTCCTCCGTGCCGAGCTTAGCCAGAGTGCGAAGCTGTTCCGGGTCGTCCTCGTGAAGGAGAAGTCCCAATCGCTCCGAGAGTTGCTCACCGGCACCATCGAGTTCCCCCATCCCCGCCCGAGCCAGCAAACTCGTATACCCGCCACCCTTCTCGTACACGTCCTCCAGGTCTCGGCCGCTCGCGTCCAGGAACTCGCGCAGCGTCGGGGGGCGGCCTTCTTGGCGGGCGGCGACCTCTCGGAGCTCTTCGGCCAGGCGCCTGGCATTGGGCACTTGGCGGCGCAGAGACTCGAGCACGGTCTTTTGGGCCACCGCGTCGAGCTCGAGCACGCAGCCCGAAGGCAGGTAGGGGAAACCCTCTCCCACCGCTTCACGCAGGCCACCTCGGGCAATGCCGGTGAGCGCCGAGTAGATGGCGTCGAAGCGGAACTCGGTGCGATGCTGCCCGATGAAGTCGAGCACCAAACAGCCGGTCTTCTCCGGGTGCAGGCGCAGACCACGGCCGAGCTGCTGCATGAAGAGCGTGGCGCTCGCCGTGGGGCGCAGCAAAAGCAGCGTGTCCACGAAGGGCAGATCGACGCCCTCGTTGTAGAGGTCGCACGTGCAAATGACCTGGATTTCTCGGCGCTCCAAAAGGCCCCGCGCGGAAGAGCGCGCCTCTTCGCTCGACTCGCCGTGCACCGCTACGGCACGCAGGCCTCGCTCGGTGAGGGCCTTGGCCATGTATTCGGCGTGCTTCACCGAGACGCAGAACGCGAGCGCGCGCACCCCCTCCAATCGGGAGACACGCTTGCGCAATTGCGCCACCACGAGGTCCACGCGCGCTTCGTTGCCGGTGTACACGCCCTCGAGCTCGGCCACGCCGTAACCCGTGCGCGACCACTTCACGTGGCCGAGGTCCACCCCGTCCGACAATCCGTAATACTCGAAGGGCGCGAGCAGCTGCTTCTCCAGCGCGTGCCAGAGACGAAGCTCGGCCGCGATTCGCCCATTGAAGTCCGGCAAGAGCGACTTTCCGTCCGAGCGCTCCGGCGTGGCCGTCAATCCGAGCAAAATGCCCGGCGTGAGGTACGCGAGCAGCCGCTGGTACGAGTCGGCCGGCAGGTGATGGCACTCGTCCACCACCACGTACGTGAAATGGTCCGCAGCCAGCTTGCCCGCCAGCGCACGCGAGGCCGATTGCACGGAGGCGAACACGTGGTCGAACTTCGTGGGCTCCTCTCCGTCCACCCACAGCTCACCGAACGCGCCGTCGCGCAGCACGTGGCGGAACGTGCGCCGCGATTGTTCGAGGATCTCCCGACGGTGCGCGAGAAAGAGCATGCGCGGCCGAACGCCCGCGCTCTCCACCTGCCTCGCGTAGTCGAACGCCGAGACCATCGTCTTGCCGGTGCCCGTGGCCGCCACCACCAGGTTCTTGGTGCTGCCGTGCAGGGTGCGCTCGGCCACCAGCTTGTCCAAGATCTCCGCCTGGTACGCGAACGGCGAGAGCGTGAAGAACGAGGTGTCGAGCGCCTCGCTCACGCTGCTCGTGCGCTCGGCCTTCAGCGCGGCGCGCAGGCGATTTCGGCTCTCGTCGCTGGCCTGGTACTCCTCGAACTCGGCGTCGTTCCAGAGCACCTCGAACGCCCCGCGGAACTTCTTCACCACGTCGGGCAGGTCGCGCGCGCTCGCCTTCATGGTCCACTCGTGCCCCTCGGAGAGCGCGGTCTTCGTGAGGTTGGCCGAGCCCACGTAGGCCGTGTGCAGGTCTTCGCCGTCGCGGTGCCGCGTGAAGAGCCAAGCCTTCGCGTGAAGGCGCGTGCGCTGCACGTCGTACGAAACACGAATGCTCGCGTTGGGCAGGCGCGCCACGTCTTCCACCGCCTCTACCTCGGTCGAGCCGGTGAACACCGTGGTGAGCACGCGCAGCTTCCCGCCGCGACGCGAGAACGCCTCGAGCTCGGGCCACAAGAGGCGCAGCCCCGGACGCGTGATGAACGCCGCAATCACGTCCACCGCTTCGGCCGTCTCGATCTCGCGCTTCAACCCCGGACCGAGCCTCGGCTCACCCGGCGCACGCGTGAGCAACGTGCTCTCCCCGATGGGCGTGAGCGGCCTCGCAGGAGGCGCATGGCGGTACACCGCCAAGAGCCGCTCGGCCCGCGCCACCAGCGCCTCGGCGTGCTCGGGCTGCGCCTTCTCCTCGGAGAAGAGCGCCTCCAGAAGCCGATTGGCGAGCGCGCGTTGCCGCTCGGGGTCCTGGTCCGAAGCGATGCGCTCGAACTCGCGCGCCAAATGCCGGGCGAGGAAGCGCCCCAGCTCGGCCTTCTCGATCTTGGCGAAGTCGACCTGGTCGACCGCCTCGGTCCGCACGCGGTCCACGGCCTCGGCGAGGCCATGGGTCATCAGGTGGTCGTAGATGCCGGCAGTGAGGCTCGCCAAGATCCCACGATTAGGACGCCGCTCGCCCGACCTGGCAAGTCCAAAACAGACCCACGCCACGACACGCCGCGGAAGCCCGGTTTTTCTCGAGCGTTCGAGCGCAGATTACGCACCGCGTACGAGCACCTCGCGCCACTCCGGGTCACCGTGCGGCGCCGTAGCCCACGTGCCGACCTCGGTCCGATACGCGCCCACGCACGCCCCCTTCGCACACGCCTCCACCAACGTGCGCGAGGGCCGCCCCTCGAGCGTCTCCCCCGTGCGGGCGTCGATCACGCGGTACGTCGCATCCGGATCGTACGAGCTCTGCATGAGCGAACCGTAGCAAGGCGAAGCTCGCTCGGGAGCTCCGGATCGAACGCGTCGCTCCCGGGCATTGGGCCGGCCCATGCCCACGAGCGAATCCCGCCCCCCTCCCCTACTGCCCCTTGCGCAACAGCCCGGCGATCGAGCTCCCGAAGATGCTCTTCGGATACCGACGATGGAAGCGCGCGGCGCGTTCGTTTGCGGCTTCGGTGCGGCCCGCCATGGAGAGGGCTTGAATGGCCAAGAACTCGCGCTCCTCCGCGAGAGAACCGTTCGGATAGCGCGTGGCGTGGAGCTGCACGGCGGCGAGGGCGTCGTCTGCTCGGCCACGCGAGAGGGCGGCGCGTGCCGTGTCGATCAGGTCTCGCTCCGCCGCGAGAGACGACGACGAGGACGAGGACGCGCTCGGCGCAGCTGCTGCCGCCGACGTCGAAGGGGCCGAATGGATAGCCGTCGCTTTGTTCGGCGCCTCGAGCGGCGGTGCCTGCCCGGACGGAGCCTGAGCCGTCGTCGGGGCGCTTGCCTCCGTCGAGGGAGCGAGCGGCGCAGACGGACTCGGAGCGAGCGTCACCACGGGCGCAATCGGCGTGGTCTGCGCGCCGCGTACCCACATGCCGGCGCCGAATCCCGCCGAGAATACCAAGGCCATGAGAGCCGCTATTTTCCCTTTGCTGGCGGCCAGCCCGGCGCTCGTCACGCCCGCAGCGGCGCCCGGCGGCAGAGGTGGCGGCGAAGGCGCCGGTGGCACGAGCGGGGCAATGGCCGATGCGCCGAGGCTGGCCAGGAGCACGCGCTGCTCGACCGCGTGGAGCGCGAGCTCTTTGCCCGAGGGGCGACGATCGAACGCCGCGCGCTCTTCGGCGAAGAGCTGCTGCAATCGGTCGTCCAGGCGCTCGAGCTCAGACATCCGTGGTCTCCGCTTCGAGGGTCTCGATGGCTTTGCGGAACGTCTGACGCGCGAGCCTGACGCGGGAGTAGACGGTATTCATCGGAATGCCGAGCTCTTCCCCGATCTCCGGCGCGGAGATGCCCTCCATATCGTGCATCACGAGAGCCACACGCTGCTCGAAGCTGAGCGCGTCGAGGCCGTGCGCCACGAGCTGTCGCGCTTCGAGCTTCTTGTGGGTGCGTGGGCTGGGAAGCGGGTGGCGCTCGTCCAGGACGCCTCCACGATGCCAGCCGAGCCGCCGGTAGTTCGCGGCATACCTGACCGCATAACTGAAGAGCCAAGCCCGAACCTTGCTCGGCCCTCGGTCCCGATCCGCGTCTTTGAAGTCGGGCAAGGCGCCGTGAACACTGATGAAGATCTCCTGGGCGATGTCGTTGGCATCGGCCTCGCGGACACCCAACCTGCAGAGCGATCGTTCGACGAAGTCGAACTCGTTCAAAAAGAGCTCACGAAAAGAAGGAGACAAGGCGGTTCGGACGGCTCCACCCTCGCCATGTGGCGACGGTTCGCTTTCCGTCATCGAAATGTCCACATCGCCCCCACCTGGAATCCGCCGACCACCGGCGGGGGCGTCCATACGAGGGCTCCGTTGATGACGTAGCTCGTGCGGCTCAGCGGCAATCCACCTTCGGCGCCTGCCCGAAACGCGAACGACGTGCCCACCGGAATGGCCACCCCCACACGCAGCGCGGCCGCGCCGATGAAGGCCGCCGCAATCTTCGGCCGGGATACGTCGAGGGCCGTACTCTGAATGGATCCTGCGCGAAGCACGCCGCAAACGGCGATGACGGAGGCATGAACACAAGGCACGAACGCACCGGAAAAGACCGTCGAGCTCACGCGGTCCAGCGGAGTGAGCGACACGGCGCTCGGGGTCGCTTCGGCGCGCCCCTCGATGGAATACGAGCCGATCCCGTGCCGAAGGCCGAACCCGACTTGGGCGCCCACCGTCGCTCCCGGAGCGACCCCGAGCCCGACCACCATCTCGGCGGCGACCAGGGGAAACCAAGGCGTGCTGCTCACCTGCGCAGGCGGCGTGTCGTGCGGCGCCAAAGAGGCAGCATTCGACGACGGTGGCGGGGAAGCGGGAGCAGGAGCGACAGGCGAGACGGCAACGGGCTGGGCCGGAGGAGCTATGACCGGCGCAGGCGCGACAGGATTCTCGGGAGAATGAAGGGGATCGATCGCAATCGCGACCGCCGCCGCGACCGAGTCCACGAGAACGCTGCAGCGCTGGCGATCTTCGACCAAAACGCGCTTTCCGAGCTCGACTCGGTCGCGCGAGAAGACGGTGGAGCTGCTCACCCGGCCGCGATCCGCACGGAGACGGACCGCGACGCGCAGCGGGGCAACGGGCACGAAGGGGTCGTAACCGAGCCGCAACACCACGCGATTCCGAAACTCCGCTTCGTCACCGCACTCGGTGAGGCTCGGATCGGAGCGGTAGTCGAGAGTGGCCACCTCGCGCTCGGTGGCGCCGGCTGCCGGGCCGAGGAGAAGCGCGAAGAGCAGGATCGCGGCAAAGGCCACCTGCGGACCACTCGTTCGCGGAGCCCTGCCCCCCATCGCGGATTTCAGTACCACGATACTTCCGAGCGGCGCGGGGCTTTCAGGCCGAAGTTGGAAAATCGACCGCGCCCGTGACGGAAGAGACCTGCGTGGTACATGGCAGGGGCATGAAGCTTTCACGCGTATCGGTAAAGCCGCTTCTTTGCCCTTCGGACGTAGGCCACGCACGCGCGGAGGAAGAAAACGAAAACGGCCGCGTAGACCGTGTGACGGATTCTTCGAAGTCCGAACGAGGCGTCCGCGTCATGAAATTAAGCCGAGTTTCATTCCTACCGTTTGCGGTGTTCGTGCTGCTTGCCGCGTGCACCGCGGAGCAAGACCTGGGCGGTCGTCCCCCGGGCGAGGCCGATCCCGGCTCGCCAGGGACCGCTCCCGGGGCCGTGCCGGACGGGGGCGCGGTGGACGGCGCGGTGGACGGCGCGGCGGACGGCGCGGTGCCCGGGGACACCAAAGGCCCCTGCGTTCCCGGCGAGCTCCGCTGCAGCGGCGACGCCGTCCAACAGTGCAACGCGAGCGGCACGGCCTGGGCCGTGAAGGAAGTCTGCGGGACGTTCTGCGCCGACGGGGCATGCGCACTGGACGGTCTCGACGTGGCCAAAGATCAGTCGCTCGACGGCGTCGTTCACGTCAAAGGGGCCGTCGTCGTTCACGCCGGCGCGACGCTCGTGGCGCCCAGTGGAGAGCTGACGCTCATCGCGGATTCAATCGAAGTCCAACAGGGCGGATCCATCGCGGCTGCGCCTGTCGGAGCCGATCCGTCGCTTCAGGGGGCCGCGGGCCGGGTCGAGTCGTACAAGCACCCGTTCGACCAGCTCTACGACTACACGAACGTGGGCGGAGGCGGGGGCGCGCCGAGAGGATCGTCGACCGACTCCGAGGTGGGGCCGGGCGGCCCGGGCGGCGTTCGCGTCGGCGGTGTGAAGGGGGCACCTGGCGGCGGCGCGATCCGGCTCCTCGCCCCCAGGATCGTGGTGGCCGGTCAAGTCAGCGCGAACGGCGCCAACGGTGAGAGCACGACGACGTGCGGGGGCGGCGGGGGCGGCGGCGCCGGAGGGGGCATTCTCGCAGCGGGGGACGACGTCACTGTCTCCGGAGCGATGTCGGCGATGGGCGGCGCCGGGGGAACGTCGAGCTCCGGGTGCTCGGTGAGCGCGTTCGGAGGGGTCCGGAGCGGCACTTCAGGACTCGTGGGCCTCGAGGGACGTATCAAGATCCTCTGGGGCAGAGCGCACGCCGTCACCGGAACGCTGCTCGGCGCAGTGACGCAGGGGATCGCGCCGCCCATTCCCGTCACGTCGACGTCGCACCCGTCCCCATCGCGGATCTACAACGATGATGGTCCGGGGCTGCACGTGAGCTGGGCGAAGGCGTTCGCGACTTCCGCCGGCGCGTACGCGAGCCTCGACACGGCAGCGAGTGCTCCGCCCGGCCCGGCGAAGGGTCGGTTCTCGACGAAGGAGTTTGCCGACTTCGCGCCTGCGGATCTCGTCGAAGGAAACAACTTCTTCCACGTGGTGTCCGTCGATGCGGCGTCGCAGGTCGGCGCGGTGGAGAGCGTCTTCAGGGTGCGTGTGAACACCAAGGGACCCGTGGTCACGTCGACCAGCCACCCCGAAAGCGAGGCGTGGTCGAACGATCCCAACGCGTTCTTTTCGTGGTCGTTTCCGCAAGGGGACGCGGACGTGAAAGGGGCGTTGTACGTCCTCGATCACTTCGGTCTCACGGTGCCCTCGTCGAGCGCGACCTTCGTGCCGACGACCCAGAAGCAACTCGTACAGAGCAATCTCGCGCCCGGTGTTTGGGTGTTGCACGTCGTCTCGGTCGACCATGAAGGCCGCCGCACGAAGGCCGCGGGGCACTACCGTGTGAGCGTCGGCCCCAATCCAGGATCCGGTGGCGTTGCCGGGCACGTCGTCGACGCGACCTCGCGTCCGCTCGTGGGGGCTTCGGTGACGCTCAACCGCGGGCTCTACACCGCGACGACGAACGGGAGCGGCAACTTCAGCTTCGCGGGGATCCCGGCGGGCGCGTGGGAGATCTCGGTGACCGTGGGCGCGAAGACCACGACGAAGAACGTC
Source organism: Polyangiaceae bacterium (assembly GCA_965225775.1). Classification (GTDB taxonomy): domain Bacteria; phylum Myxococcota_A; class Polyangia; order Polyangiales; family Polyangiaceae; genus JAAFHV01. Next base: position 6,363,818 of record OZ245328.1, read on the forward strand.
ACCGTCGCGAAGGACGCAATCGCCCCGGCCGACCTGTCGCTCTGACCGACCTGTCCCCGCGATCGAGACGCGCCGTTGCTCGCGAAGAGGACATGGTCACGATTGTAGGTCCACAGGACGTGCGCCTGAACTTCTACCTTCAGCCAAAGCGGGAGGCGGGAGTACGGGATCGAGGGGCATCCGCCCGACCCGCGGACGCCCCACGCTCGGCCCTTCAGCCCCTCTTACACGACCCCCTGAAACCGCTCGTCGAACAGCGCCGCCACCCGGTCGAACGCCTCCCACGTGTCGTCGTCCAGCACGGCCTCGCGATGCGAATATTGGTTCTTTCGCTCGCCGAAGATGCCAATCAGATCGTCGGCAAAGGAGAGACCTTCCGACGAGCCGAGCCAATGGTGAAGCCGGCGAACCAGCTTCTCGTCCTTGCGCAGGTGGTCGTCCCATACGCCTCGCGCGAATGCGGCCTTCACCAAGTCGCTGCCCTTCGCGCTGCGCGCCTTCACCCGAGCCACCAGCGCGGCATGCGGCGCGATGCGCGACTCGTCGAGCAGGCCTCGGTGCACCATCCACGCAACCAGAAGCCCCACGGCGGGGAGCGGCGGCACGCCGTGGCGTGAGGTGAGCGGGAGGGTGCGTTTGGCCAGGACGGAGAAGTCGAGACCTCCCTTGCGCGTCTTCACGTAGAGCTCGCTGATGCCCGGCTCGAGGTCGCGCGTCCACCAGGTGACGAATCCGTCGCGCAGGGGTCGTTTATGCGGCGTCCCGAGGGCGCGCTCCACCTCCTCCGGACCGTCCTTCCACCCGAGCCCGAAAGGGAGCGCTTCGGACCATTTGTCGCTGAGCGCCACTTGGGACACATAGGGCAGATAGGAGCTCTTCGTCTTGGGAAGCAGCGGGAATGCGTCGTTCAAGATATCGTGATTGAAGTACACACTCACGCCGAGCTTGGCCGCGCTCACCGACTTGGCCGTGCCCATGTCCGTAGCCGAAGTGGGCACTTTGCCGCCCATCTCGCCAATGGCTGCCGCTACGGCCGGGTCGTCTGCGCGAAGGCCCACGAGCGCAGCGATAGCGCGCAGCTTGGGCGGAAGCGCCAAGAGCGCCTCCGAGGGCTCACGGGCAGCCGCCGCCACGGGCGCGGCTTTGGCCTCCGGGGCGCCGTCGAGCCAGGCCTGAAAGTCGAAGTCCTTCGCTTTGGGCGCTTTCACCTTCTTCTCACCGAGCCAGGCCGCGAGCGCCTCACGACCGGTCGCCTCGTCGTCGTCCAGGTCGAGCACGCCGGTCTCGCCCTTGGCGAAGAGAAGCAGAAACTCCTCCAAGCTGGTCGCCACCGTTCGCGCATCCCCCTCGGAGTCGAGCAGCACCACCGCACGTGGCGCCTTCGCACGGCCCGTATCGAGGAGCGCGAGCAACGAGCCGTCACCCAGGTTCAGAAAGGTAAAGGCCCCCTTTTCCAGGCGATCGGCCGCACCCTCGTGCCAGGTCGGAGGCACGTGCTCGATCTTGAGTGCGTCGAAGCACCCCAGCGAACCATGCGTCTGCGTGCCCAACCAAGCACCGAACGCAGTGAGCAGCGGAGGTACGTCACGACCGTCAATGGGCTTCAGAGAAACGAAGTAGTTGGCCATGGGAGGACCAGGCTAGCGGGTTAGGGCCGCGCCGTGTGAAGCTCGTGGAGCTGAGGGAGTCCGACCTGGTCGCTGACCGTCCACGTCACACCACGCCAGGTTGCAGGGGTCGTGCGAGAAAGGTATTTTTCGCGCATGCGGGCCGCGTTCGCCGATCCCAAGACCATCTCCGTATTCAAGCGAATCTTCGGAGTCGAAGGCCGCAAGCCGCTCCTGATCGCGCTCTTGAATCACCTGCTCGAGCTCTCCGGTGCGAGTGAAATTCGAGAAATCGAGCACCTCTCGACCGAGCAGCACGTCGACGTGGCCGAGCTGAAGCGCTCGATCGTCGACGTCACGTGCACCGACGCGACCGGCCGGCGGTTCGTGGTGAAAATGCAGGTGCTGAAGGTCGAGGGCTTCGAGAAGCGGGTCGTGTACAGCGCGAGCAAGGCGTACGTCATGCAGCTCCGCAATGCAGACGAGTACCCCGCTCTGTGCGACGTCGTCGGCGTGACCATCTGCAACTTCAATCTCTGGACCGAGCGCGACGAACAGGGGCGCTTCAAGGTGCCCATGCTGAGTCGCTGGCGCATGCAGGAGCAGCACGCGGGCGCCGTCGGGCTTCCGCAGGTGCAGTACGTGTTCCTCGAGCTGCCGAAGTACGAAGCCGGCGACGCGCCGACCACCCTGGTCGAGAAGTGGGCTTACTTCTTCCGTGAAGCCAAGAACCTCGACGTGGTCCCTCCCCCACTCGCGGGCGCCCCCTTTCGTGACGCGCTCGAAGTCGCTCGCTCGACGAGTTTTTCGACCGAAGAGTGGGACGCGTACGAGCGCGCGAAGATGGCCGAGCAAGACGCTCGTGGCGCGCTTTCTCTCGCCCGCTCCGAGGGCAAAGCAGAGGGCAGAGCAGAGGGCAAGGCCGAGGGCAAGGCCGAGGGCAAAGCAGAGGGCAAAGCAGAGGGCAAGGCCGAGGGCAAAGCAGAGGGCAAGGCCGAGGCAGTTCTCTTCGTCCTGCGCACGCGTGGTCTCGCCGTGTCCGATGCCGAGGAAGCAAAGATTCTGGCCTGTAGCGATGCAGACGCGCTCGAGGGGTGGCTACGCGCGGCGATCAACGCATCGACGACCGCCGAGCTTCTTGGGTGAAAGGCCTCGTTGGGTCGTCGGGAACCCTCGCGCTCACGCTCCAGAGTGAATCGACGTGCAGGGGAGCGCGTGGCTCATGTGCTGCCCCTCGCATGCGCCGACCACTGCGCTATGCTGAGGACGATGGGTCACCCCGCGCGCAAGCCTGCCACGTACGCGGAGCTCGAGGCGCTTCCCGAGAATCTGGTCGGAGAGATCCTCGACGGCGAGCTCTACGCAAATCCCCGTCCTGCCATCGCGCACGCGCGCGTCACGTCGCGTCTCGGGGCTCGGCTCGGCCGCGCTTTCGACGACGACGACGGAGATGGGCCCGGAGGCTGGATCCTTCTCGACGAGCCCGAGCTTCACTTCGGGGACGACGTCGTCGTCCCGGACGTCGCGGGATGGCGGCGCACTCGAATGCCCGAGCTGCCAACCACGGCCTTCCTGACGCTCGCGCCCGACTGGGTGTGCGAGACGTTGTCCACCTCCACCGAAGCTCTCGACCGAGGTCGAAAGCGCCGGGTCTACGGCCGCGAAGGCGTTCAATACCTCTGGTTCATCAACCCGACCGTGAAGACCCTCGAAGTCCATCGTCTCGACGGAGAGACCTACCGCGTAGTCGCCACCCACTCCGACGACGAGATCGTTCGTGCCGAGCCGTTCGATGCGATCGAGCTTCCGCTCGGCAGGCTATGGGAGCGCTGACACGCGACGGCGACCGCCACCCCCGCCCGTCCCACTCGGTCACCGTGGTCGCCACCCCGTGTGCCCCTCGCGGTGCCGCCCCCTCCCCTCCCGTAAGCAGCGTCGTCAATCGGACGGCAACCGCCAGCAACACCGCGCCGCGGCCAGAGCGAACGGTCCTCATGGACAATCGCCCAGGCACGCCCAAGGGAACGGGGACTCGCGTGTCGGGCGAGTCCCGTGTCTCCCTCGGGATCTCAAGCCGCCAAGGCGAGCGCCGGCGCGAGGCCGAGCACGAGGCTCCGATGCGTCGCCGCGGTAGGCATGCCGGCCACACGCACCACCTCGTCGCAGGGCTCGACGTCGGCCGCGGTAAGCAGCACGGCAATCTCCTCGTGGCGCGCGCGCTCCACTTCCGCGCGCTCGGCGGGCGTGAGGCGCTCGTCGAGCCAGGAGGCGATGTCCCACGAGAGCTCGGCGTGCTCCAGCTCTTCGTCGCGAATGCGCGTGAACGCCGCACGAATGCGCGGACACTCGGCGTGCGCGGCCTGATGGGCAACGATGAGCGCGCCGTACGTCTCGCGCACGCAGCCCTCCCGCATGTTCTCGAGGGCGAAGTCGAGCAGCGAAGGAGCCTCCGCGGCGTCGTGCACGGAAGGCTCCACGAGGCGACCGCCATGGCGCAGCGCGAGCGCACGCGTGGCCGCCGCATGGCGAACTTCGTCTTCGCGCGCCTTCCCTGCCCTCTCCACGAGCTCGGCGGGAGCCCCGAACCCACGAAGGTGCACGATCAGCTCGTCGAAGGCCAATACGGCGGCCGCCTCCATGTGCGCAATCTCGGAGAAGTGCGCCGCGAGCGAGCCCAGCCAGTTCGAGCGGCTCTCCACCAAGCCTCGAGGCCTGCGTCCTTCCACGCAGGCGCCGGAGGCCGTCTCGAGCACGTTCTGCTCGACCACCGTGACGGTACCGTCCCGCGCGACCCGTCGAATGACCTCGGACGTATTGCCGCAGCTGGACACCACAGACTTCACCCGGAAACCGTCGCCGTCCGGCGCGGCATTGGGGGCGGAGCAGACCACGTCCGGACTGACGGCCACCTTCACGAGGGCCACGCCCTCTTCGATGGTCTCGATGGGGGCCACGGACTTGCCGAGCGCGGCCACGTCTTTGACCAGGAAGACCTCGTCCCCACGAGTGGCCACGCCATACTCGTCCGGGGATTGAACCTGTCCGCTGCTCAATCGCCAGCCCGAGCCCGAGACCGTCGCCGTCACCTTGGCGCGACACGCCGCCTGGTCGGACGCGCGCTTGCAGGTCTGGCCGAGGGTGGTGATCACCTCGAACGAGGTGCCCGACGTCACCGAACGAAACTCGATACCGTCCACGTCGGGCGCGAGCGTGAGCGATAGATAACGATTGGAGCCCGTCGAGGGGCACGCCACCTGAGAAGGCATGGTCGTCCCGTCGGACGACGAGCACGCGACCACGCTGGCGGACGCCGCGACGAGAGCGGGAATCAGACGTCGAAGATCGGGCCGGAGGATCATGCCCTACGCTACAGCAAGCTCCGGGCCAGGGTCGCCCAGGCTCGTTTTTGCAGCTTTTCTCCGAGGAGACGGCGAGCCGGCACGGCCTGGCACAAGGTCCACGACGCGCGCCGCCCAGGTGCTCCGGCGCGTGATGCACGCTGGCCACGTCCGTGCCGCGCCGTCGTCACGCGGCAGACGCGCCGCGGCTGCCACCCCGGCGCCGCTCGACCGAAGGTCTACTGGGTATGCTATCTCACGGTCATGCATTGGAGGCGACCGGGCGTTGCGGCAGACGGGGCGCTTCATGACGGGGAGCGAGGTCCTCGCGGGGCGCGCCGAGTCCGACCGCAGGGGGCACGATGATGCCCTCCGTCATTCGAACGAAGGACCGCGAGGCTCTCTCGGCGTTCTTCCGGCGAGACCCGCTCCTTCACCTCTACGAGCTCGGCGACCTCGACCCGTTCTTTTGGCCGTCCTGTGAGTGGCATGCGCTCGCTTCGGAGACGGGCGAGCTCCTCGCCGTCATTCTCGAGTACGCCTGCCCCCTCTCCCCCACGCTGCTCGCCCTGGGCCGAGAAGGCGACGAGCACCTCCGCACGCTGCTTGCGACCCTCGAGCCGAGCCTTCCCTCGAAGTTTTATGCCCACCTCTCGCCCGGGCTCGAACGCGAGCTCGGCGCTCGCCCTCGTGAGCAAAGAGGCCGGCATTGGAAGATGGCCCTCGAAGACCGCAGCGCGCTCGGCACAATCGACACGAGTGGATCGGCGCCGCTCGCGCCTTCGGACGTGGAGGAGATCTCCGCGTTTTACGCGCAGGCGTACCCGAAGAGCTGGTTCGATCCTCGGATGCTCGAGACCGGACGCTACGTCGGCCTACGAGAGCAAGGCGAGCTCGTGGCCATCGCCGGCGTGCACGTGCACAGCGTCGAGCTCGGGGTCGCGGCGCTCGGAAACATCGCGACGCTGCCGTCTCGGCGTGGCCGAGGGCTGGGCACACGAGTGACCGCCGCGCTTTGCCGCCTGCTCGCGGGTGAGGTCGAGACCATCGGCTTGAATGTCGAGGCGAGCAACGTCGCCGCGATCGCTTGCTACAGAAGACTCGGATTCGTTCAGGCCGCGACGTACGAAGAATGGTCGGTGGGTTGAGCGCAGGCCGAACGAGGGGTCCGTGAATGCGCCTCGTTCACCGCCTTCACGCCGCGCGAACGACCGGCTCACCCCACGAACGTGACGTGGGCATGCTCGATTGGCCCCTCGAGCTCTTGCCCGTCTCGCAAACGAGAGCAGAGCGCGAAGAGCGCGAGCGCGAGGGTCTTGGGCACGGCTTCGTCGCTCGCTTCGTACCGCGCCACCTCTTCGCCCGTGAGGTCGAGGAGCGCGGCGAGCTCGGGCGGCGTGAGGCCGAGCACGCGACGCGCATCACGCACCACCGCGCCGGTCACCGGCCGCTCGGCGAGCACGATGCACGCGGACTCGCGCTCGACGGTCTCGATGGTCTCGAGCGCGAACATGCGCTCGCCGCACGCCGGACAGACGAGCCCGTCCACCCGATGCACGAGCGCATGGCCGCCGAACGAAAACGCGAAGTCGAGCGTGCGCTCCGAGAGCGTGCCGACGTCGCAGCTGAAGCACGTATCCATGGGCAAGGGCCTTCGTATCGCGTTCGACCGCGCGTGACCATCACGAGGTCGTTCGAAGGCGCTCACCTACCGGCAAGACGCCTACGAAATCCGAGCACCAGCGCACCCAGCACGAGCCCCGAGAGCGCCGACCCGAAGCGACTCGCGTTCGTCGAGGAAGCCGAGGTGTCGCATGCACAACCGTGCGCGCCAGGCGCTTCGGAAGGAGGCCTACCGGGTGCGCGCTCACGCGCCGGAGGTGGAGCCGATGCCCCGCTCGGCGCTCCTGCATCGACGCCCCGACACGATATTCGCGAGGCGCAGTATCCTCTTCGACCATCCCGAGGGAGGCCACGAGCTGCGGCTCGATCGCTGCGTCCGGGAGCGGCACGACGAACGCGCCCGCTCCCGAGACGGTCACCCACGAGTCCTCCCCCACGGTGACCACCGACACGAGAGCGATGCCCACGCCGCTCCCCGCAGTCACCACCGCGGCCTCCGCGGGTCTCGGCGCAGCGAGCAAGAGCGCCGACGCGAAGACCCCCAGCACCGCAGGCTTCCAGAAGCGCACCACGATCAGCCTTGGCCAGGTTGCCAGCTCGGCGCGAAGCCAGCTTGCGGGGACGGCGCATACCGAGCGGCCTCGGCGGCCATCAAGGCTTCCATGGCCCGCGGGTGAACTCCGCCCACCCGCATCACTCTTCCCCATGGGCCTACCTTCACCTGGAAGAGCTTGAACTTTCGAGGCGGCACGAAGCGGTGCAACGCGAAACCCACGACGACGACGGACACGATCGTGCACATCAAGGTGAACAGAATCCACCACACCGGCACGTCGAGCTTTTCGAAGGAGCGCAGAGACGCGAAGCAAACGCTCCAGAAAGCCAGCGGAATGGCAACCAGCCAAGCTGCCATGTTGGCGTGCGAATAGCGCTTGTAACAAGAGGGGCAAAGACACACGGACATGTAGCCCCTCGCCACGCCGCTATCGACCACATAGAAGAGCAGCACTCCTACGCCGAGCGCGAAGTAGTGCCAGTTCTGTCGGGCGACCAAAGGGAGACGCCGACGAAGAAGGTCGTGGGTGGCGCCGCACCTGCCGCAAATGTCGGGGAAGGTGGCCCCGAGCGCCAACTCGACCGCGCCGTCTCGATCGTAGAGGTGCGCCACGGTGGAGTCGGACCAAACGGGAGGGGTGGTTGCTTCGGAAGACGTAGGCGGCGCGTAGGGATTGCTTTGCATGAGGAGACTCGAGGGGAGCACGCTCGACCTCGAGATCGCTCCACGGAGCAATCTTTCACATAGGACCACCGTGGTCCACGCCTATCGCGAGGCCCGAGCCCACCTGAACACGCGTTCGCCGGAGGAACGCGCGGGGCGCGGGGCTCCGCCAGGCGCCCCCCGCGTGCGGCTCGAATCACGGGCTCACCGCGGAGCGTCCGCGCGGGCTCGCGGCCTCGCGAGGAGGAAGATCCATGCTACACGGCGCGTAGGAGCCCCAGATGACCACCAAACACGAAGAATCCGCCAAGACGATCGAACGCCAATTCAAGCGGCTCATCAAGACGGATTACGTGCTCGGAGAAGGGCAAGAGCTGCTCGCCGAGCTCTTGGCGCTGCGCGTGGCGAAGAAAGAGCAGCGCGCTGCAGCGCTCTACCGGCTCGCGCTTCCCCGCGCGTGCGAGCGAATCAAGCGGACGAGCTACGCGGGCGAACGGTTCGTCGATCCCCCGGCCGAGATTGCGACCCTCGTGGCCGAAGAGACCTACGAGGCGCTGCGCCCCATCGCGGCCGCACTCCACAAGAACCAGGCCGCGTATCCGATTCGAGCCGGAATGAGGACCCTCTGCATCGGCGAGTCCGACCGCGACGTCCCGGTCCTTGCCGAGGCGATGGTGAAGGGGCTCGCCAAGTGGCCTGCCAAAGACGTCGCCGTCTTCATCGAGTATCTCCTCGACCTGACGTCCGACTACGCCGACGAGAAGAAGCGCATCAAGGCGACCCTGACCGCCGCGCTCCCCCGTGTGCTCGCCCGCGGCGACATTCCGCTCACCGCGCCCACGCGCAACGCCCTGAAGCGGATGAAGGTCGTCGCCGGCAAGGCCACGAAGGCCCCGAAGGAGCTTCCGACCACGATGCAGGGTGCGCTCGCCCTCCTTCGGGAGTGCGGCGTGAAGCTCGCCAAGCCGAAGAAGCCCGTTCCCAAGGGGCTCCCGTCGATGCTGGCCGCGTTCTACGCCGAGGTGGGCGCAATCGAGCCCGATGTCACGTCCGCAACCAAGCTCGATGCCCTGCGCCGTTCGCTCGCGAAGCGCATCCCGGCCGAGATGGAAGAAGGCATTCCTCAGAAAGCCTTTTCGCCCGTCGAATCCTGGATCGTCTTCGGCCGAGATGGCGGGGGCGATTTCTACTTCCTCGATCCGAAGAAGCACGGAGAGCTCGTCTTCCGCTTCGCCCACGACGAAGAGGTCTTCTACGTCGCCCAAACGTCGCTCGCGGCCTGGGTGTCGTACGTGGGCCTCGCGGACTGGGCCGACGAGCAAGACCTGGACGAAGCGCTGAGGAAACTGTCCGACCGCGACGAAAAGGCCGCGACCAAGGCCTTCCGCGAGAAGGGCAAGAAGTAGCGCCGTCGGCCGCTAGGGCGTCCGGCGCAGCGGAAAGGCCTACTTGGCCTTCTTCTTCGCCGGGGCCTTTCCCCGGTTCGACGCGGCAAACGCCTCGAGGGCCTTCGTATTGCTGGGGTCGGAAAGCTGCTGATTGGCACCGCGATCGAGCAAGAGTCTCGTAATGGAACGGTTGCGTTCACGCATACTGACCGAGATAGGCTCGAGATTGTCGCACATGGCGTCGATGTCGGCCCCGGCGTCGAGCAGGGCCTCGGCCATCTCGAGGCGATCGTGGTGGGCGGCGTACCAGAGCGGCGTGCCACCGTGCCAGGTCCGTACGTCGACCGGAACACCCGCCGCGCGCGCCGCTGCGAAGACCTCGGCCGAGCCGAAGACCACGGCAAGGTGCAGGTACGTGAAGAGGTCGTGGCTGAACGCCTGGAGGTTCGGGCCCATGGCGAGGATCTTTCGTTCGAGGGCCTTCGCCTCCGGGAGCCCCTTTCGCCCGAGCTCCATGGCACGCACGAGCGGCCTCATTCCCGATCCGTCGGCGATGTCGATATGGCGAGGGAAGCGCTCGAGCAAGGTCTCGGCGACCGCGATGCGGTCGAGGATCTCGCTTGCCCGCGCGTTCGTGCGAGCGTCGAGCAACGCTCCGAGCGGCGTCACTCCGCGTGCGCTCCGCGCATCCGGATCGGCGCCGTGCCGGAGCAAGACTTCGATGGATGCCCGATTGCCCTCCGAACATGCCAAGTGGAGCGGAGTGAGGCCGAAAAAGTCCCGCGCGTCGACCGGGACCTTCCCTGCCGCGAGCATCGCCTCCAGCTTGGCGGGCGTGGACACGACGGCATGCAGCTCGTCGGCCGGAGTCACCGGCACGACGACGCCCGAGATGCGAAGCCTACGCAGCGCCGGAAGCTTGACGAGCCTGGCACGGAGCTTCGGGGAGAGGCGCAGCTTGTACCCGCCCAGCTCGAAGTGCTCGAGCCCGTGCAGCGACTCCGACTCGACCACCGTGGTGACCACCGCCTCGGCCTCGGCCGAGTCGGCAACGTTCACCCAGAGGGCGCGCAGCGGCGTCTTGCGTACCGAAGCGAGCTTCGCCACGTGCTCGGCCTTCACGTTGCAATGCAGGTCCACGCCCTGCGCGCTCGCCATGCCCGCGAGCAGGGACGGCGCCCACTCGGAGCCCAGCACGACTTGGTCGAAACCCTCGAGCGGCAATGCCGCGAGCGCCGCAATCTCGGCAGCCTCAGGCTCTCGGGTCATAGCGATGTGGAGGGTCACCTGAGGCCCGAGCTCGGCGAACAGGGCGGCGTTCGCCAAGACCTGCTCCAGCGAGGCAAAGACCGACCCCAAAAGACCGAGGCCATCGTCGCCCCAGGCGTTCATGAGGGTTCGATGGGGCAGCCACTCCGACGCCGTTGCCCGAAAGTCCCTCAGCGAGAGCGCCGCCGCGTGTCCCGCCACGGTCTGCTCGACCGCAGCAAGGCTCGCCTTCACGAAGGGAGCCCGGGGATCTCCCGCCGCCTCGAGCGCCTCGGCCAGGCCCCGACGAGCCGCCACGTTACGAGGTGCCTCACGGACCGCTTTCCACGCCTCTTCGAGGGCCAATGACGTCATGGGGCTACGTTAGAGTAAATCTGGAGGCGCGTTGGAGACTTCTGCAGGTCAATCGGCGGATCTCGGCGTTCCTTTCACGCGATCGGATACTTCCCCCGGAGACTTCCCGAACCAACGTCGACAGGCGTGCGCGAAGGCACTCGAGTCGGAGAAGCCGAGATCGATCGCGATGCGGGTGAGCGAGTGCCGCGAGGACCCGAGCAGCTCTTCGGCACGGGCTCGACGACTCCCATCGACAAGCTCACGAAAAGACGTCCCCTCGGACGCCAATGCGCGCCGAAGGGACCGGCTGGACGTCCCGAGGGTGGCGGCGGCGGCCTCGAGATCCGGTACCTCGCCCGCCTGAACGGCCTGCGCGACGAGGCTATGCACGCGGTCGACCAGCGGCCGCGGAGCGAGCACGGACTCGGCCTCTTCGGCGCGCTCGCAGAGGTAACGCCAGACGGGCGCATTCCCCGCAGGCCGCGACCGCTCGAGGTCTTCGCGCGCGAACACCATGCAATCGTGTGCGGCGCCGAGCTCGACAGGACAGGAGAAATACGCCCTGAGCGCGCGCTGCGCCGACGCGCCCTCGTGGCGGAAGGAGACCGCTCGCGGGCCGACCGATGCACCGACCAGCTCCTTCAACCCGCGGTCCACCTGCGCGAACGTCGCTTCGTGCGAGAGGCGAACACCGAGTGCCAGCGGCGCACCGTCGTGGAGCGTCAGGGACACCGTTCGTGCGTCGCCGGAGAGGGTGAGCGTGCGACCGTCGTTGAGCAGCGCTCCATAGCGCGCGAACGACTCGAGTCCCGCCAAGGCGGTCGGGGCGCTGGAGACCACGAGCCCGAGCAATCCCAAGTCTTCCAAACGGAACCGTTCGGCGGCTCGAAGTGGGAGCTCGGGGGCGTCGAGCTCGTGCACGAGATTGGCCCAAAGCTCGAACATGCGCGCAGCCGAGATGCGCTCGGCCGAAACGATCGGCTTGCCGGCCCGCGCTCCCCCGAGGCGGCCGAGCCGGGACACGCGCTCGGCATTGCTCCCGGCCACCGTGCCCGAGAAGGTGGAAGCTCGATAGGACGAAGGCATCGCGCGCCTCATACACGAGCCGTGCCGCGCTCGAGCCCCCACGATTGTCGAGGAATAAGGGCGCTCCCTCGCCACACCCCTGACGAGACGATCACGCCCTCTCGACATAGGTCACGGGCTCGAGAAGCCCAACGTGCCGCGCCCCACCGCGAGCGCGATCCGGTTCGGCGGAAGCGGCTCCGACGCCGTGTGCACGAAGAGCCCGTCTCGCATGAACGCCGCCCGAATGCGCGCGATGGGCGAAGCCTGGTGAGCTCGTTTGACGAAGTCCATGGCCGCCGCAGGCACCGTGACCTCTCCGGTACCGAGGCGCACGCATTGAATCTCGACGGCCTTCTTCTTTGCGGGTGGGAAGGCCACCGGCGACAGGCCGGTCACGCTCGCGTCCGTCGTCTGGAGCCGCACGATGGTCCCGTCCGCGGTCCCGCACGTGGCACACCGAAGCGTGACGGCCGAGCCATCGACCGGAATGGCCACCAGGGTCTTGGCGCTCGCCTCGTCGAGCGTGAACGCATCGCCTGGCCGAAGCGTGGTCTTCGGCGCGCCGAAGACGGCCTTTTCGGGGAGCTCGAGCTCCACCCCGCTCACCCCCTCGAACGGGCGATAGAGATCGTTCGGCGTGGGCCCGGCGCCCGCGAGCACGGTCACGCTGCCCGCGAACGACTCTCCGACTCCACGCGGATTGGCGACCACCACCGAGGTGTCACTGGGCGCTGCGAGAATGGCGAAGGCCCCCGTATTGGTTGCATTGACCGCGCCTGCAACCTGCAAATAGCGCCCCACGTCGTTCGCGCCGAACGACGCTCCCGGAACGGTGTAGGTCGCCGTGGAGGGCGTGACCTCGACCGTGACATTGCCCGAATGGGTCGCGGTCGGGCAGAGGTAACCGCGCTGAGGAACGAATCGGCACTCGAGGTTACCACCTCGGATGCCGCCGAGGCGCAGCACGCCGTGATCTTGGTCGGGTGGTTGGGGCTTCGTGTCCACGTCGTACGTGAAGACGCGGCACCCTTGGATCGACCCGGGAATCTCCTCGTAGTCGGGCACCACTGCGGGGCCCAGGAGCGTGGTGGCCGTGAGGCCGTGACCGGCCGCAGGCACATTGGCGATGGAGATGTCTTGAATGGACACGAGCCCCGCGTGCGTCGCTACACGCGGAGGTTTTGCCGCGTCGGGTATCGCCGCGTCTTCCCCGACCGGAGGAGGAACCGTGGAAGGTGGCGGAGGAGTGGTCGCGCTCGGCGCAGAGGCATCCGCGACGGCCGCCGCGTCGTCGGGACACCCCGTGAGCGAGACGGTCGCGACGGCCACGGCCGAGAGACCGAAAGTGGAAACGAGCCAGCGAAGCGAACGGGACATTCGATTAAGCCTCCTTCGTCCTCCGTGGACGAGACCGAGACCTTGCCTCGCCTCGCGCCGGTCGACTTGTCGCCACGGGCCAATCGTCTGTTTTGCCCGGCCAAGCGAGGTCCCGCCCGAGTCCGCCCGAAACGTCACCTCACATGACCTAACGTCTCTGCCCGCCCACCCCCATCCGAGCGCCTCCCGGGCTGGGCGAGGCCTCGCGGGTGTGCCATCGTCCAGGGACCGATGGGTTTGGACCATGAACGTGACCCCGAGGCCCCAAAGGCCACACGCAGGCTCTATGGGCGCAAGGCCGAGCTCGCGGCCGTGCGCGAGACGTTCGCGCGGGGCGAGCGGCTCGTCACGCTGAGAGGGTCTCCCGGAGTGGGAAAGACCACCTTGGCGCGCGCGATTGGAGACGAGGTCGCGCGGGATACTCGTGTGCATTTCCTCTCGCTCGCGTCCGCCTCCCCCACGCGAACGTCGCGCACCGGTCCGCGCGGCTTCGTGCTTTCGGCCATTGCACGAGCGCTCGGGCTCTCGCCACGTACCTTGGACGAGTCGGTGGTGTTCGAGCGGATCGTGCACGAGCTCGACCATGGCGCGACCCTGCTCGTGCTCGACGGCGGCGACGGCCTTCGCAGCGAGCTTCGTTCGGTCGTGGAGGACCTGCTCGCCGAGGCCGCAGGGCTTTCCGTGCTCCTTTGCGCGCGCACCGCCCTCGGTTCGCCCCTGGAAACCGTGATGCCCCTCGCGCCCCTACCGGCCGGCGTGGCCACCGAGCTGCTCGTGGACCGAGCCCACCAAGCGGCTCCCCTGCGGATGATTGACGACTCGTTGGCGAGCGAGCTCGCCGCGCGGGCGGGAGGGTTGCCGCTGGCCCTCGAGATCGTGGCCGGCTGGGTCGCCGCGCTCGGTGCACGCGAGACACTCTCCGCCCTCCGGCACGGAGAGCTCACGCTGGACGCGCTGGATCAAGCCCTCGACGCTTCGTGGACGTTGCTCGGCCCCGAAGAGCGCCGAACCTTCGCGACCCTGGGCGTCTTTCGAAAGACCTTCGATTTGGCGGCGGCGAGGGCGGTGGCTCAATCCCCCGAGGTCGCCCTCCACTTGGTCACCCTGGTCGCGGCGTCGCTCGTGGAGGCGCACGATACCGAGGGAGGCGCACGCTACGAGCTGCTCGACGGCGTGCGGGCGTATGCTCGGAAACGCGCGCAGCTCGAGGGCCTCGAAGCATCCTCCCGTGACCGTCTCGCGAAGCACCTGGCCGAGAGCGCGCGCCCACGCGCAGATCTCCGCGCGAGCTGGCAGAGACTCGCCGAAGAACGCGACGACCTCTTGGCGAGCTGGGACCACGCCATTGCACACGATCCCCGACTCGCGCTTCGCCTGGCCGTGGTGATCGAGCCCGCCCTGGCCGCGCAGGGCCCCTTGGCGCTTCATCGCCCCTTGCTCGAGCGCACCCTCGCCGCGAGTCCCGTTCGAGTCACCATCGCGGACGAACCTGCCCTACCCGGCGTTCCCCCCGCAGGCGCCGAGACCGCGGCCACGATCGATTTGCTCTATGCGTTGGGAAGAATGGAGTCGCTCCGGGGCTATCACGCTGCCTCGCAAGGCCCCCTTCGGCGCGGAATCGAGCTATCCGAACGGAGCGCCGATACCGTGCGCGCCGCGTGGCTCACCGCGCATTCGTCCACCGCGCTCTGCGCGCTCGGTCGCCTCGACGAGGCCCGTGAGCTGGTCGCGCGCGCGCGGGAATTGGCCGCCCGGCACCCGAACGACGCCCGCCTTCTCGCCAGCATCGAGCGCGCCCAGGGAGGGCTCCATCATGCCGAGGGTAAGCTCGACGCGGCCGGCGAGGCTTATCGTCGCGCCACCGTCGCCGCGCAATCCGCGCGCGCCTTGCGGCTCGAAGGCATTGCCTTGATTGGCCTCGGTCGGCTCCTCTCGGAACGAGGGGATCTCGAGGGCGCGACGAGCACGTTCCAGGAGGCCAAAGCCCGCTTCGAGACCGTGAGAGACACCTTGCACCTGGCGCGCGTGACCACCCACGAGGGCCTCGTCGCGCTCGCGCGAGGCGACCTGGCCCTCGCCGAGGGGCTCTTGGTGACCGGCTTGGACCAAGCGGTCTTGCAAGACGACGTGGAAGGCGAGCTCGAGGCAAGAGTCGCGCTCGTGCGTGCGGCGACGGCTCGCGGCGACGAGCGATTGCGCGAGCGTCGATTGGACGAGCTCGACCTCACCATTCGTCGCACCGACGCGCCCGCTTGGCCGAAGCTCCGCGCGGAGCTCGCCCGAGCCCCCCGGGCCGAAACACGGGCGACCGCCACGGCCCCCGTGGTCCTCCGCTTGGCAAGGGACGGACGCACGTTCGAGCTGATGGACCGCGAGGTGGACTTCGCGAGGCGCGGACCGCTCCGCCGCATCTTGGTGGCCCTCGCCGAAGTGCGCTGCGCCTCCCCGGGTCGCGCCATGTCCGTGGCCGAAATGCGAGCCGCCGGCTGGCCCGACGAGAAGATGCTGCACGAGTCGGCCACCGCGCGCGTCTACATGGCCGTGCGCCGCCTCCGCACCTTGGGCCTCGACGCCATCCTCCGCACCTCGGAAGAAGGCTACGCGCTGGACGAGAGCGTGAAGGTCATTTGGGAGGAGCCCCCCGCCCCCTAGGGGTGACTCGGTCACGCGAGCCGCGAACACCTTCAAAGCGGAACGGCGCTGCGTAAATGCTCGAGCAGCGCCTCACCCGCGGCATTCCCCGGCTCTCGATGCGGTACAACGCGTGCGCGGACACCGGCGCCAAAAGGGCCTTGGGGACGATTGCGCGAAGCGCTTCGGTGCGAAGGTCGTCTCGAATCACGAAGTCGGGGAGCACGGCGATGCCCACCCCCGCCAAGACCGCCGCGCGAATGGCGACCAAAGTCGCGATGCGCAGCTTGGGAACGATCGTCACCGACTGCGCGCCCTCGCCCTCGCGAAAGGTCCCACTCTTTACATTCTTGCAACAGCGTCTTGTGCCCGTGCCGCCTGCCGGCCGGAGGCGGCCCGGCCTATCGATACTTCATCCGCTGACGAACACCGGCAGCGCGAACGAAGGAGATGGGTCATGGGCAAGCTCGAGAACAAACAGGTCGTCATCACGGGCGGAACCACCGGCATCGGCCTCGCCACCGCGCGGCTCTTCCTGGACGAGGGGGCGAGGGTCACGGTCACTGGAACCAACCCGACCACGCTCGAGGCCGCCAAGAAAGACCTCGGCGGGCGCGTGGACGTGGTCCGCTCCGACGCCGGCTCGGGGGCGGACATCGCGGCCCTCGCGCGGACCTTCGCGGACCGGCGCGTCGACGTGCTCTTCCTCAATGCGGGTGTGGCCAAGTTCGGATCGATCGTCGAGCTGGACGAGGCCGCCTTCGACGAGACATTCCGGGTGAACGTGCGAGGGCCCTGGCTCGCGCTCAAACACTTCGCCCCCCTGCTGAACCGAGGCGGCGCGGTGGTCGTCAACAGCTCGGTCAACAATCTGCTCGGTATGCCCGGCTCGAGCGTCTACGCGGCCACCAAAGCCGCCGTGCGCTCCCTCGTACGCACCGCCGCGAGCGAGCTCGCCGCTTCCGGCGTCCGGGTGAACGCGGTGAGCCCGGGCCCCGTGGAGACTCCCTTGTACGGCAAGCTCGGGCTGCCCTCCGAGGTGCTTTCGGGATTCTCTCGCGAGCTCGTCCGGAAAATTCCTCTGCAACGTTTCGGTCGCCCGGAAGAGATCGCTCGCGCCGCGCTCTTTCTCGCTTCGGACGACTCGTCCTTCATGACCGGTGAGGAGATCGTGCTGGACGGCGGAATGACCCGCGTTTGAGCTGCATCGCCCCGACCGCCTCGCGAGAGCCGTCGCCCGTGCCTCAGCCCGCGATCCGATCCAGCGCCACACGCGCCGCGGACGGGAGCGCCAGAGAGGCCGCGGCGACGTTCTCGCGGAGGTGCGCCACGGACGACGTGCCGGGGATGAGTAAGATGTTGGGGGACCGGTCGAGGAGCCATGCGAGCGCCGCCTGCATGGGGGTCGCCCCTAGCTCCGTCGCGACGTCCGAGAGGACCGACGATTGGAGCGGAGTGAAACCGCCCAGGGGAAAGAAGGGCACGTACGCAATCCCCTGCTTCGCCAAAAGATCGATCAGGGCATCGTCTCCGCGATGCGCCAGATTGTAGTGGTTCTGCACGCACACGATGTCGGTCGAGGCGCGCGCCTGCTCGACCTGCCGCGCGGTCACGTTGCTGAGGCCGATGTGCCGGACGAGCCCTGCGCGCACGAGCTCGATCAAGACACCGAGCTCGGCCTCGAGCGATTCTTCGGTCGGCGTCGGGCTCATCATTCGCAGATTGACGATATCGATGGCGTCCGTGCCGAGGTCCTCCAAGTTTCGCTCGAGGTCTTCCCGAATCTCGGCAGGTGAGGTCGCCGCTATCCAGGACATGTCCGCTCCGCGGCGCCCACCGAGCTTCGACACCACGACCAGGCTCTTCGGGTAAGGGTGCAGCGCCTGGCGAATGAGACGGTTGGTGACCCGGGGACCGTACGCGTCGCTGGTGTCGATGTGGTCGATGCCGAGCGCGACGGCTTCACGAAGCACGGCGACCGCACCCTCCGGATCTCGAGGCGGACCCCACACGTAAGGGCCCGCGAGCTGCATGGCGCCGTATCCCATGCGATGGACCGAAAGGGAGGTTCCCGGAAACGTGAAGCGACCGCCGAGCTCTTCTTCGTTTTTCATGCGACGGAACCTAACGCTGGCGAGTCTTCGCACCAGCAAATAGCCTAAATGGCTGCCATGAGCGCCGTTCATGCCCGAGACCTCGATCTGAACTTGTTGCGCGTGCTCGTCACCGTCGCCGATACCGGATCGGTCACCAAAGCCGCCGCCAAGCTCTACCTCACGCAGTCGGCCGTCAGCGCCGCGCTCACCCGTCTCGCCGAGGCACTGGATACGCCCATGCTCGTGCGCCACGGACGCGGGGCCATCTTGACGCCACGGGCCGCACGCCTCGTGATCGAGGTTCGCCCCTTGCTCGAGGCGATGCTCCACGCCTCGCTCGCGCCGGCGAGCTTCGACCCGAGAACCAGTGAGCGCATCGTTCGGCTCGGATTGGTCGACTTCGCCGACGAGCTCTTGCTCCCGCCTCTCTTGCGCCGCCTCGGCCGCGAGGCCCCGAAAATGCGACTCATTTGCACGCCGGTTCAATTCCGGACCGTGGTCGAGAGCCTGGCGACTCGCCGCATCGACATTGCCGCGGCCGTGGTGCTCGGCAAAGTCCCTGGAGGCATTCAGCGCACGCCCCTCTTTCGAGGTCACTTCGTCTGCCTCTTCGATCCCCGCCATACTCGACTCGGCACTCGGCCCAGCAAGCAGAAGTACCTCGAGCACCATCACGTCATCGTCTCGTACAACGCGGACCTCCGCGGCACGGTCGAAGACTCCTTGGGCGTGGAGCGAAAGGTTCGATGCTCGGTCGGAAGCTTCAGCGCCATCGGTGCCATCGTCGACGGGAGCGACCTCGTGGCCACGCTCCCGGACATCTTCGCGGCTGCCGTATGCCGGGAGCGACCGCACCTGCGCACGGCGCGGTTTCCCTTCCCTCACCCCGCAGCGACCGGCATGGACCTCTTCTGGCCGACTGCGCTCGAAGACGACGAAGCCTGTGGCTTCGTACGCGGAGCGTTGCTCGAGATCGCCCGCACGACGAGCTGAGCCGGAAGAAAGGTTCTCTCGCGCCTCGCGTACGCTCCGTAGCCCCATGCCCCCACGCGTCGCGCGGCTCTCGCTCTTCTCGTCGCGCCCGTCTTCGCCACGTTCGCGGGCCTGGTGTAGTGCGTTCGTTGACACTGCTGCAGCCCGCAGGTCACCCTCTCACTCATGTCCTGGCGAAACCGCTTCGAGGCCATGATTCACGAGCTCTCCTCCCGTCCCGAAGTGACGGTCACCGAAGCGAAGCTCGGTCCTCCGACCGACCCCGGCGTGCTCGCGGCGGCGCAGAAGGTCGCGGGAACGGCGTGGCCGAAGGGTATGACCGAGCTCTATTCGGAGCTCTCCACGGTGGATATTGCCTACCGAGTGGCAGGCAGCGACCTGAACGGTGGTGCCATTCACATCCCGACGGTCACGGACGTATGGGACCACGCAGGGCACGAGGACGAGCTTTGGTTCGACTGGCTGGTCGAAGAGAACCCCGACCACCCGTTCACACGCATTCGGCCGATCGACCGCTTCATGAACGAAGCCTGCGCCGTGCTCTACCCGGTCCCGAGCGACGCTCCTGCTACCGTGCACTACCATTATTGCGGCGAGAGCCTCACACCGACCGGGCTCTCCTACGAACGGTGGCTCGAGCTTTTGTTGCGATCTCGCGGGGCGAACTACTGGCTCGCGCTCACGACCGGCCCGCGTACCCGTAACACATGGGTCGAGCAGAACATCGATCGGGTCGCCGAGCTCTTTCCCGATTTCGATCCGGGCTCGATGAGCCCGCACGCTCCGTTCGAAGAAGTCGATACGGACGATTGAAGCGTCACGATAGTCGAACCGGGTCGAGCGAGTGTCGCGCTCGATAGACCGAGAGCAACGCGTACCACCCGAGAACCGGGCCCGCCCCTGCACCGAAGACCGGCACCGGGAAATTCCCGAAGAACGTGACGACGAACGCGGCCGCGAGGTAGAGCACGAGCGCGGCGCCGACGTCTCGGGAGCTCGTTCGCAGAACGAACGGCACCAAGAGGACCGAGGCGCCGAAGACGACCATCGCCACCCCGGACGGTCCCTTCGCGAACGCGAGAAACAAGATGCGCTCGACGTGATCCACGGGAGGCAGGGGATCGCGCCGCAACCACGTGACCGCCGCGAGCGACACGAGCACGAGCGCCACCAGCACGGCGCCCGGGTTCTTGCGCCGGGACGAGAGCAAGAGAGGCGCCGCCCCCGCGGCCAATGCCGAGGCTTGACCGGCGTCCGGCTGCAGGACGTGGATCGCCTGAATCGTCGCCAGAAGTACCCAAGTGCGGCGCAGCGTCTTCGACGACGACGAGAGCAGACCGACGAACGCCCAAGGTACGAACGCAGAGGACGCGTGCAGGCGCAGCGGCCCGAGGGGGAGCCAGCGGTGCACCCCCTCGAGCCCCGGCGCGAACAACGTGGCCAGCACCAGAATCGCCGCGATAGTCGGGAGACGCGCCGCACTGGTCTCGAGAGAGGCTCGGCGGAGGAGAACGAAGAACACCACCCCCAGAACCAGAGCGAGCAGGTTCGGCAGGTAGGCGCTCTTGGAAACACCATGCGCCTCGGCAATCCAGCCGCCGACGAGAATGGCGGGGAGTGGAGCAAGGACGACCGCGAACGAGGTCGCTAGGGGCACCTTTTGCTCGGCGAGCGTTCGAGCGTTTCCCGGCATGGCCACGTCCTACCACGAATGGTTCGACGCGCCTCGCGAACGCCGACTTTGGCAACCGGCGTCTATTGGGTCTTCGCGGGCATCGGGTTCTTCAGGAAGAACTTCCACATCACCTCGTTGGCGATGAAGGTTCGACTCTGGACGCCGTCGGAAGGACAGTCGGATACCGCCGTCTTGGGCGCTCCGCCGGGCCACGAGTGCCCGCCACCCTCGATCGTGCACAGTACCGTGCTCGCCGCACAACCGGTGTAGGCCAGACACGTGCCGTCCCCCATGGCGTCGTATGCCGCCTTCGCGGCGGCACATCCGTTGCGATTGCGCCAGCCCTCCATCGTATCCGCGACGGAGACATACGATGCACCCGACGGGCCGCACCCTGTACCACCACCGACCGGAACGTGCCCATCGAGCGTGCCGTGCACGTGCATGACGGGGATCGGGCGCGAGGGCTTGCAGTCGGCAACCCCAATCGTGCCCGCTACCGGCGCAATGGCAGCGAGCCGGTCGGAGAGCTCGCACGCGAGCCGATGCGAAAGAATGCCGCCGTTCGACATTCCAGTCGCGAAAATGCGGTGCGTATCCGCACACAAGGCGCCTTCGAGGTGGTCGAGGATGGCTCTCACGAAGGCCGTATCGTCCACATTCTCCTCGACCGCGCGACCACAGCAGAGCCCGCCATTCCACGTACCGAGCACTCCGGTTCCGTCCGGATACACGGCCACGAATCCCTCGCGATCGGCCTGCACGTCCAGCAGCGAAGACTCTTCCATCTGCTTCCCGCTGCCCCCTCCCCCGTGGAATGCGAGCACGATGGCCGTGGCACGATCGACTCGGTAGCCAGGCGGTACGTGGACGCGGAACGTGCGAGATCGTCCGGAGACCATCACCGAGCCTTCCGTCGTCGTCCCGGCGGGGTACGGCGTGCCCTTGCCCGAGCACGAGGCCCCGCTTTCCGTCGCGGCATCGGAGGAAGCGGCGTCCAGCTCTCCATCGGGGCTCGACACCTCGGCCACTCGCGCATCGGTCGGTTGCGGACCTCCATCGGTCTGCTCGTTCGGCGCGGAAGAAGAGCAAGCCGACCCCAGCGAGACGCCTAAGGCGATCAGCGAAGTGGACACCTGAACGGTACGACGGAAAGCATGGGGAATGCGCATGGGCGAACGGACTTTCACGCCCCGTGCCACATGGATCGGGTGACTTACCTCGGAAGTGACGAGCGGTTCGACCTGAACGCAATCGAGTCCAGGGGAACCTTCCGCTGTCCGGGCGCGGGGTGGCTCGGGCCCCTACCGAACCTCAACGAGGAAAGCGCTTCTCGATGTCGGCGAGCACGCTCTCCGTCTCGTGGAGTGTTCGATTGGAGACCATGGGCTCTTGGCCGAAGTACCCGAACGCGCGAAGGGACGAAGGCGTCTCGGACGCCTTGCTCGAGGTCTTCACTCGAGCGGGAAACGCGTCCGAGAGCGAGCCCACGTCGAGGGCGTGCGTACGTTCGAGATGCGCGCGAACCACCGAGGTGACGTGACATCCCGCACACGAGAGTTGGTCCACCGAGTGCGCTCGCGGATTCTCGATTCGCGCGAGGGCGCTCGCGGCAGCGCTGCGTTCCTCGGCCGTGGCGCTCTTCGCCGCCGCACTGGAGAGGACTACCGAGATGTCCTCGGGGACCTTCGGAGAGGGCGTGAGCTGGTACTCGTAACCGTCGGCCGTCTCGGGCCGAATGACACGTTGGCTCTGCTTTCCGACCCCGACGACATCGATGGTTTGGAGCTTGCCCTCTACTCGATCGAAGCCGCCGAGAAACCAAACCTCTTGGGTCGGTGGTGCGCGCAAGAAGAAGGTCGTACGAACCAGATTGCGATCTCCGGCATACCGAAGAACGAGGTCTCGTAGCGCCGTACCATAGGGTCCGGTCACACCCTGCGCGACGAGCGCAGGATGCACGTCGAGCGTGCCGTCCTTCACCTCGGGAGCGAGCGTATGCAACCGACGGAGCTCGGCAATCACCGCGGGCAGGTCGCCCTTCGGGATGGAGTAGAAGGCGTGCAGCGCCGAGTCCCGAGGAAGTCCTGCGGGCGAAACCGGCTGAAGCACCAGTCGAACCTGCGCCTCACACCCGTCGACCCCCGGAAAACACGCGTCGAAGCGCACCCCCAGCACGACCATGCGGTCGTAGACGAGCCCATCGACGGGCTTCACGGGGAAAGTCGGAATGGCGTCGAACACGTCACGCGGCAAGAGCACACCGGCCGGCCCCTCGCTCGCTCCGAGGAGATACCCTTCGTCGGCCGGGCCCGAGGGCGCCGGGAAGAGCACGGACACATCCTCCGGGTAGAGCGGAGCACCGGGCGTGACGACGTCCGCGACCGAGGCATCGGCCGCGTCGGGGGCAGCGTCTTGCTGCGAGCAGCCGGCGGCAATGCCAGCCGCGAACCACAGAGTCCCGACGAGCAATCCAACACGCCGAAACGGGGAAACCGCGCGCACGAAACGATCGCACGGCGCGTGCTGCGCGACCGGGCCACTCGAATGGCTTGAATGCATGCACGTCTTTTGACCTAGTTGAAAACGATTTTCAACAAGGATCGTGCTTCATGACTTGGCTTCCCTCGTGTCCCAACGCCAGACGAGCGGAACCAGAGCCCCGACGACGCTCCACGCGAGGTGCACCCCGTGAAGGACCAGCGCGGCGGCCACCGCGTCGGCGACGGCCATCCCGAGCGCGGGAGCCGCAAGCGCAAAACCGCCGTCTGTCGCGCCGAGCTGAAGCGGAACGAGATCTCCCGCCGAGGTGCCGACCAAGTGAACGGCCTGTCCGAGCAGCCCACCGAGCAAGGCCGAACTGCCATGCGCACCGGAGATGGTCGCGAGCAGCACGGTCAGGCCGAGGGCCTGCAGAGACCGCGCGACGAGATGTGCGCCGAGCGCCGCCCACGGAACGCCCGAGTGCATTCGACTGGCGTCGCCCATGGCCTCGAGCCCCCGAGTCACCCGTTCGGCCCGCTTCTCACCGA
This sequence comes from Polyangiaceae bacterium, assembly GCA_965225775.1. Taxonomy (GTDB): domain Bacteria; phylum Myxococcota_A; class Polyangia; order Polyangiales; family Polyangiaceae; genus JAAFHV01. The sequence goes on from OZ245328.1 coordinate 6,387,470, forward strand.
GAATCGCGCGAATTGCTCGCGTTGCCGCCGAGCAAGCGCGCCGACTCCGTGCGACCACCGGCAGCGCGAGCGCGAGTGTTCCGACGAAAAGCGTGTGCATACCGATGGCGACGGTGAGCGTCGACGGCCCCGTGACGAGCAGGCTGGCCACGAAGCACCCCGCGGCCACGAGAGCATTGGCGGCCATCGCGAGGCCATGATTGAGTGTACCGGCGGCGGCCGCCCTTCCTGGACTCGCGAAGCGGACCAACGCCGTCGCCACGTAACCCTCGGCCACCGCGCGACCTGCAGGGAGCACGGTCGTCATCGCGTAGCCGACGAGGTGTGCACGCACCAGCGCCGAAGGAGGCACTTCCGCCCCGAGCGCGCGGTACAAGTCCCGAACGGCGCGAGCTTCGAGCGCGATGCGCGCCGCCTCGATCAGGAGCAAGAGTGGAATCACCGGCGCACAGCGCGCCACCACGTGCGCAATCTCGCGCGCTCCGGCAAGGTGCACCAGCGCGACCACCGAGCCGAGGCCCAGCGCGAGCAATGCGAAGCGCCCCATCCACCTGCGCGACCTCACGACGGCTCGACGCGAGGAGCAAGCGCTCGCCACCCGAGCTGCAACGAGCGCGCATACGCCACCACGGAAAAGACCGCGGAAAGAGTCGCACATGGGAACACACTCGCTCGAAAGACGATCGCCCACGGAAGCGGCAAGAGCGCGAGGAAGAGCGAGCGAGGAGCAATGCCTGGGCGACGATTCACGTGCCGAGCAATCACGAGGTGGCAGACGAAGTGGGCACACGTCAGACCAATCGTGACGCCGACGAGCGGCCCGGGCGCGCCGAGCAATCCGTACCCCGTCAGCGCGAGGACCGCAGCGATTTGGGGCAAAAAGTCGCGGAGCGGAACCCCGTGGCGCCAAGCTCGAACCATTGGGGGCAAGACCGCCACGGCATGAACCGCTACGAGCACCACGACGAGCAGCGTGCCGCCGGTCAGGCGCTCCCGCGAAACGCGCAGCCAATCGGGATCCCCGAAGAGCGCGACCGCGACTTCCACCACCACGAGCGCGCTGACGCCCTCGGTCGGCCCTACTGCGGGAAGGGTCAGCGCGCCGGTGCGGGATTGCTCCCAGAACGTCGCTGCGAACGTGAGCGCTCCGAGAGCACAGAGCGCGCACATCCAAAGACCGTCGAGATGCAGCAGGAGCCCCGTAGAGACCAGGACCGAGGTCGACGTAATCCCGTCGAGACCGTGGTCGAGCATCTCGCCGCGGCGGCTGGTCCGTCCGGTTCGCCGCGCATGCGCCCCGTCGATGTTGTCCAGCGTGAGGCTCGCGAAGATACATGCTGCGGCGGCCCCATAGAGCCCTCGCGCCCCGCGACTGGCCACAAGCGCGAAGAGCGCCGAGACCGCCCCGAGGAGCTGCGCCGTCACCGTGAGAGCATTGGGGGATACCCACGTCGGCACACGAGCGACCAACGGATCCCACAAGACTCGCCGGTAGACCCCCAACAACAGCGAGTGATCGGTAACCCCATGCGCCTCGCCCGCCGCCGCCGTCACGCGCGCCCCCCGCCCGGTGAGGGCTCGAGAGCGAGCCGCACCCGGAGCTCGTGGAGGGGCTCGTCCCAGAGCTTCTCCCACCGGACGGCGAGCAGAAATCGCGCGGCTTTGCCGCGTCGATACGCCCAATACGCATCTCGCGGGAGCGCTCCGTGCACGTGCGCCCACCGCATGGCGCCGACGACCGCGGCCAGCCTGGGCGCGGGCGTCCCGAGCTGTCCATGCGTAAAGGCCTGCAGGAGAATCTCGCCGCGCACGTCCGGCGCGTATCCCGTCAAGACGTGCCAAATGTCGTGACATTGCCGGAAGCGCTGCGCGAAGTAGGCAATGGCCTCCGGAAGGCCGGGTGGGGCGCGAAAGATGTCCGTATCCAGCTTCCAGTCCTTCACGTGTTCGGCATACGCTCGACCGAGAGTGCCCGGCGCACATCGACCGAGTGCCTCGATGTCGATCGTGCTCGAGTCGAGCACCGGCATTTCCCGCAAGAGGTCGAGCCCCTCGGGCTCGCATAAAAACCTGGTGAGCGCGGCGGGGATGTGATCACGATCGAGCGCGACGGCGAGGACGAAGATCTTCTGGGTATCGTCGGGGTCGCGCACGAGACTGCCGAGCGCCCCGAGCGCCACGCGGGCACGGTCGAAGCGCGATCCATGAAGAATCGCGTGGACCGCATCCGCCTCGTCCAGGTCCGAAGAAGCCGAGAAACGCGAGCGAGGCGGCGGTGGAGCGACATCGGACATGGTCATAGGAACCTCGCGGAACGAGAATCGAAAAGAGGCGACGTCGAAGCGACCTCGCGAGACATCGAAGAGGGCGCGGACGGGATCGAGGCCCATCTCGACGTGCGGTAGAGGCGGTCGACGGCACGGAGGAGCCGCCCGTGACTCGGTTGGAGCCAGTGCCCTCCGGAAAAGACCTCGAGTGTACAGCCGAAGTGAAGGGCCAGTTCCTTTGCGTGCGCGAGGGGCGCAATGCGGTCTGCGCGCGCGCCGAGCACGACCATGCGGTCGCGACCAATCGCGGGGCGACGCAAGAGAGGGCTCACGGCGTCGTACACGTGCACGAGCTCGGGCGCCTTGCCCAGCATCTCCTCACGGCACTCCGCATCGGGCACGTGTCCCGCGGCGAAGGCGGTCAAGTCCGAGAGTGGGACCACGGGAATGGCGAACGCGAGGTCGGCCTCGACGGTGGCGAGCAGGGAGACCAAATATCCTCCGAGACTCGCGCCAGCCGCGCCCACCGTGGCGCCTCGCATGCGAAAGAAGCGCAAGAGCCCACGAAGCTCGGAGATGGATTGGCGGGTGGATTGTATCGTGGCCGCCGGGTCGCGACTCGGATAACGAGGCAAGCCCGTGGTCGGCGAGCGCACGCCGTGCTCGGGAAGCGTCACGAGGGCCACGTCGTGCCCCCTGCGGAGCAGTCGGTGCAAAGGCCAGAGCCAGCGCTCCGTTGCATAGTGACCGCCGAGGTACCCGTGCACCAGCAGCACGGCCGAACGCGCGGGCGCGCGGTGGAGGAACAATCGCGCAGCCGCGAGCTCGTTCGGCGTGCCTTGCCGCCAGCGCGCGTCCATCACGTCGACCATCGCCCGCATCGACGGCACGGGGGAGAGGCGTAGGTTCGGAAGCTCGGGGGCCGCGAAGTGCTCGTGAGCCTCTGGAGTTTCCGAACGTCGTTCGTGCGCTTCGGCTCGTTCGGCGAGGCTCGGACCTATGCGCGTCCGGGCCGCGAACACGTCCACGCCACCGGCGAGCACATCGAAGGCTCTCGTGGCCCGCCCGGCGAGCTCGGTCCGAAGGCTCGAGAGGCTCACGCGACCTCCCTTCGAATGCGCGCGAAACGTTCGCGCAATCGCCACGCGATACGCGTAGCCGAAGCCATGATCGGGACTTGGGCATTGACGCCTAGCGAGCTCCGAAAGACGCTCCCGTCGGCCACGTAGAGGTTCTCGACTTCGTAGGTCTCGCCGTTCGGATCCACCACATCGAGCGAAGGCGAGATGCCCATACGCGCCGTGCAGAGCGGGTGGAACGAGATCGACTCGAAGCGCGCCGCGGAAAGAGGACTAGTCGCGAGTTTCCGGAGCGCATCGACGTCACGGATAGGGGCGGATCCTTGAAGGGGAAGCATCACCTCTCGCGCTCCCCCGGCGAGCGCCATCTCGGCGACGGTGAGGAATCCGCGAATGAACGCGGATTTGTCCTTCGGTGACATCCGATACGTCACGATCGGCTCGCGCCCGAGCCCACGACGGACCGTGCCTCGACCTTCGTCCCGAAGGAGCCCGGCGAAGAGCGCTGCGCTCGGCACCTGTTCGACGTACGACAAGTGACGCGCGCCGACCCCCGGCATCCGACTCGCAATCAGGCTCGCATCGGCGAACATACCCAGCATCAGCACCCCCTCGTGCGTGAGGTGATCCGAATAGGCGGTCTGGAGTGCCCCCTTCCAGCCTTCGACCAGCGACGGCGCAATCGCGCCGACAGCGAACCCCGGGTGGAGGGTCAAGTTGCGACCGATGGCCGAATCTCGACGGCCGAGACCCGATGCTCGCAGGACGAGCGGCGTATGCAACGCCCCAGCAGCGACGACCACCACCCGCGCGTGGACCGTGAACGAGCCTCGGGGCTCGCCACGGCGCCCACCGAGCACGCGCCCGGTCACGCCGACCGCCCGACGGCCGCGCGTGAGAACTCGCTCGACCAGGCAATCGGAGTACACCACCGCGCCGTGGGCACGCGCCTTCTTCAAGTACGTGACGTCCACGGACTTCTTGGCGCCCGTCGGACAGCCCGTCGTGCAGCGCCCCTTCCCTTCGCAATGCTCCACGTTCCTGCGCATGGGCTTCGTGGGGATTCCGAGCCGCTCGGCGCCGGAGACGAACAGCTTGGTCGATTCGGAGCGGAGGCTCTCGTGGGTCTCGGTCACGCTGACCTCTCGCTCCACGTGCCGGAAAATCGGCTCCATTTTCGTAGGGGAAAGCTCGGTGAGCCCCTCTTTGCACCACTCGTCGAGCACGCGATCCGGAGTGCGGAAACACACGCCTCCGGTGAGCACCGACCCGCCACCGACCACTCGGCCGGTCACGATTTGGACCGTGGGAGAGTCCCCGATACCGAGGGCCATGGTCGCGCCCGCCCCTCGGTACATGCGCCTCGCGCTCTCGGCGAAGGTGAAGGCGCGGTATTCCTCGGGGGCGTAGTACCCGCCCTCTTCCAATACGCAAACCGAGAGCCCCGATTCGGCAAGCTCCTTGGCGACCACCGCTCCGCCGGAGCCGGACCCGATGATGCAAACGTCGACCGAGCACTCGAATCCACTCGGAAGGTCACGCCCGACGACGATCATGACGCCCTCCCTGCGAGCGATTGAGAATCGGGCGGCGAGTGCAGCTTCACTCGGCTCGTCTTCGCCAGCGGCTTCAGGGAGAGGCGTACGAGCTTCGAGCGTTCGACGCTGCTCGTCTCCCCGAAATACGCCATTCCGAGCACGGCCTTCCACAGATCGAGCGCGCGCACGCCTTCGGCGTCGAGAGATGCCAAATACGCCACACGCACGTGAGGCTCGAGGGCGCTCATGCGGCGCGGGCCGTACCCGAAGCGCAGCGGCGAGACCTCGAGCACCAAAAGGAGCGCGAGCAGCGCGTAGCGCGTCGTTCGGGCAGGTGAGCCGAGCCAACGCTCGACGTCGTCGGCGAGTGCCGAAAATCCGCACTCGTGCGCGTGCGCGTGGCGCCCCTCCGGATCGTAGAGAGCGGCGGCCAGCGAGACCACGCAGCGGCGCGCGCGCGACCCCAGCTCCGGCGCTTCCCAATCCCGGATCACGTAACCCTCCGTTGCTCGGGGCGGAGGGAACGGGGAAGGTCGAACGCCGTGCAGGACGGCCCGAGACTCGAAGACCAAAGGGGGAGCGGCATGGCTACCCCTGGAGCACGGGCCGTGCCCGCCCCACGTTCCAAGAGAAACCACGGCCTTTCCGCAGAGTCGAGGTCATCGAGACGTCGAGTGGTTCAACCACTGTGAACGGCGGTTGGCGCGAGGAGGCGGGTCGGAGCGGACGCGGCGACCGACCTCCCGCGCCGCACGCCGAGACGCTATCGAAGGTCTCGTTCCATCGCCTCCACCGCGAAGGCCACGAGCTCACGCGCCGGGAGCACGTACGAAACGGCTCCCCCGACACGTCCCACGCTCGCGCCACCGCCGTCCACGAACGCCCTGACCACACGGTCGAAGTACAGTTCGGGCATGTGGTCGACCACGCCTTCGCTGGTGTCGAGCTCTTCGATCGTGAGCAGGTCGGTCCCGACCCGTACGGCGTAGCGCACGACTCGCTTGTTCGGCAGGTCGGCCAGGTGCTCGGCGTGGTGGAGCAGTGTCACGTGATCGAAATGCGAGCCGAGCAAGAGCACCTTCCCGGACGCGTCGACCAACTTCGCGAACGGGGATCCTGGACCGTATCCGTAGCTCATGGGGTGATTGGCCGTCAGCCACTCGGCTCGACCTCCGATTGCCGCGACCGATGCCCCGGGATTGGCAGATCGGCGCGCTCCGGGCCATCGGCGAATCACCTCGGCGAGAATGCCGTGATCCTCGGCGGCGGGAGACGTCTCGAGGTCGAAGACCAGCGGCTCGTCGGACGACTCGAAGTCGATATAAGCGAATACACATCCCTCGCTGCCGACCGCGGAGAGCAGCGCCGACACCACCTCTTCGGCGCGGCCGCCCACGGCTCGCATCGACGCGTGCACCATCACCACGTCGCCCGAGACGATTCCCAATCGTCGAAGGTCGGACTCGAGACCCATACGGAACGAGTAGCACGGCACTCCGATTGACGGCCCGTCGAGGTCGACGTCTTCCCCCACTCCGCCATTTCCCCCGCGACATCGGCCCGAGACGAGCGCGGAAGCGACAACCCACTTCGAGCTACTCCGCAGTCCGCACGGCAAAATTCGCTCGCGTGTCCCATTTTCTGCTTTCGGAGGGATCGTGTCGAACGTTAGCCTGCAGACCCTCGGGCGTCGTGCCGCACGACGACCCGCGACTTATCGACTTTACGGGGACGAATCATGACCGACCTTCGCACTAGCTGGGATCTCCTCGTCGCGGCACTCAACGCCCCCAAGCGAGAGGACAAAGCCGCCTTCTTTTCTCGCTTCGCGCGGGAAGACGTCGTCTATGTCGATCCCTCGGCCTCGCTCCGTGGCGCGACCGCATACATCGATTACCTGATGGACGTCGAAGCCATGAATCCGGGCGGCGGAATCGAGACCGTTTCGTTCGTCTCCCATCACGGTCGCAGCCTGACCACCTGGAACGCGGTCGACAGCAATGGTATTCGCATCGGCGAAGGAACCTCGTACGTCGAATACGACGACGCTGGCCGCATGGTGACCATCGCGACCTTCTTCGGGAAGTAGCGGCTTTCGTCGACCGAAGGTCACCTATTCCGTCTCGCGTGCTCCTCGCGAATGGAGCCCTCGAGCTCGTCCTGCGAGCGTTCTTCGTCGAGTCGCCGATCGTACGATGCGAGCGAAGGCGATCCTCGCGGAGCGTCGGCGCGCGCGCGCGTCGCACTCATCGCGCCGGTTCGAAGGAGGAATTCCCCCAGACGAGCCCGCTCCGGCTCGAGCGCGAGCGCACTATCCGCCCGCAAGAGGAGGACGGGTTCACCGTGGGCGCGACCTAACTGGAGCTCGTAGGCTGGGTTACCGGACCTCATCTCGCTCGGCAAAACGAACACGGACTCGAGCTCCTCGAAGGGGATTCGCGAGCGAATGACGGGACCGAGTCGGCCGATGGTCACCCGAACCTCGCGCTCGGTCTGGGAAACGACGATGGTGGAGTAGCGCGCGCGCGCGAGCACCACGACCCCGAAGACGACCGGGCCCAGGATTGCTCCACTCACTCCACCGCCGACCTGCAGCCAGATCACCACCAGGATCGCCGGCGCGAGCAGCAGCGCGACTCCGAGTGCAACCTGAAGACGAAAAGCCCGGCGACTCCCAATCTCGTGCGTCTCGACCACGAGCGGAGCCGAACGGTACGGGGACATTCCGCCAGCATAGCTCTATGCGACCAGCCCGACGAGGCGACGAGCAGTTCGTTGACCCCCCCCTTCCTTGCAGCTACTTTTCGAAGGTGAAGCTCAGAGCCACGCTTTTCCTCGCTTCGGGTTCGTTCGGAGTCGCCGCGGTCTTCGCCGCCTGTTCCTCGTTCGGCTCCGCCCCCACGGCAACCGACGCGAGCGCACCGGCGGAAGCGGCATCGCCGATACCCGACTCCTCGACTCCGGACGGTGACGACGTCGAGGCCGGAGACGCAGGCCAGCCCGACAGCGCTATCGCAGATGCAGCCTTCGACTGTCGGGTGATCTTCGCGGACAGCTTCGACCAAGGGCCCAGCCCGAAATGGCTCGCATCCGCGTCGGGCGACGCAGGTGAAGCCGACTTCTCGAGGCAGACGGCCTCGTTCACTCTACCTCAGGGAGCCAACATCTACTCGGTCCTCGCGAGCCCATCGTTCGCCGACCCTTCCCGGATGCCCCCCGAGCCCGAGCCTGCCCGCGTGGTGGTCGATTTCGACGTGTCCGTACCGACGGTGGATCTCACGGGAGTGGCAATTGCTCAGTTCCCGAGTCTGACCCCCAAAGACAACGTCCGCATCGAGGCGAATCTTCGACCAATCGGACCGAACACGAAGGCGGGTACCTTCCTTTCCTTAGTGTCGCCCGGGGGAGACTCTGCCGGCGAGATCCCCTTGGACGCAGGCGAAGCCGCGACGCTTCGTTGGGCCTACGATCGAAGCGGGGACGAGGTGGTCGTGACACTGGAGCGCTTGGCCACCGCAGGCTCGCGACCGCTCCAATTGCGCGCCACGAGCCTCAGTGCCACCGGCGGTGGAAAGCCCTATTTCCAAATGGGTCCGTTTTCCAGACGGGGAGCCACGACGGGGGCACAAATCGTCTACGACAAGGTCACGGTGTCTACCTGCTCTCTGAAGTGACGGCTCCGCGCGGAGCACGCCACCGAACATCGACCGCTCGAGGGTGATGGTTCACGTTCGGTGACCCATCCCCTGGATTTCGCTCCCGCGCTTCCCGCCTCGAACGAGCGCTCCCTGTTTTTCGGAATCACGACCGCCGAGACGGGCGTGGTGGCGGAGATCACGGCGCGAGGGGCGCCGATACCGTTCCGAGCTTCGGAGAGCGACGGAGGCTTGTCGCTCTTCGCCCCATTGCTTACGCGCGTCCCCGTACGCACCTTTGGCCCATGGACGTCAGGTGCCCTGCCTGCTCTCGAACGAACCGTCTACCCGCTGCTCGTGTACGCGACAAAGCGCGCTGTGCAGCGTGCAAAGCCGTACTCTTGCCGCTCGCGCAGCCGGTGGCCATCGCGAGCACCGAAGACTTCGACGAGCTGATCCGCGACGCGACTCTCCCCGTAGTGGTCGACTTTTGGGCCGACTGGTGTGGCCCCTGCCATGCCGTCGCCCCCGAGCTCGTGAAGCTCGCTGGCGATCGAGTCGGGAAAGTCGTGGTGGCCAAGGTCGACACCGAGGCCCTGCGAGAGGTGGCCGGGCGCTACGGCATTCGCAGCATTCCCACGATGATTCTCTTCTCGGGCGGCAAAGAATCGAAGCGTATCAGCGGCGCGATGCCCGCGAGTGCCATCGCCTCTCAGCTCGGTGTTTGACGGGCTCAGCGGACGCCTTCGACGGCATTCATGAACGCGGCGAGCTTGCCTACGTGAAGCGCACCGTTTTCTCGCACGCTGCTGCAGAGGTCGAGCCCGAAGGGGCGCACGGCAGCCATGGCCGAAGCGACGTTCTCCGCGCGGAGCCCGCCCGCCAAAAACACGGGGACATCGACACTCTCGCGAATCTCGGCGCTCAGTCGCCAATCGTGGACACGACCGGTGCCCCCTAGCTCTTTCACGGCTAGCGCAGGATTGCCCGAGTCGAGAAGGAGAGCGTCCACGAGCGGCGCCAGTTCACGGGCCTCCTCCACCGAAGCGCGGTCGACCACGTGAACGACCTGAACCACCTTGATTCCCGCCGGCAGTTTCGCCCGAAGGCGACCAAGGTCGATGGGCTCGACGCGATCCACCAATTGAATGGTCGACGTTCGGCAACGCGCATGCTGCTCGGCGATGGCGTCCGCGTCCTGCAGGGCGGTGAGCAGAAAGGTCGCGACCGACGGTGGCACGCGTAACGCAATCGCCGCGATGGTCGCCTCGTCGACGACGCCAGGGCCACTCGGCATCGACGAAACCAGACCGAGGGCATCGGCTCCGGCAGACACGGCAAGGTTCGCCTCGTCGAGGCTGGAGATGCAGCAGATCTTGACGCGAGGCTTACGCAGAGAGACCGAGAACGGCATCCCTTCGAGGTATCACCCTCTCGAGCCGTGGTCTTCGGAATGCGGCACGGGTCGTCGTCGCCTCGACCCACGAGATTGGGGCACGCCCCTCCACGACGGGCCTGCCTCACGGCGATGACACACCGAGATTCTCCCGACGCGCGCTCGCCTCTGCGCCGTCCGAAGCGGGTACCCACATAGGCCCCACGGCCAAGAGAAGTACGGCCACGTTGAAGAGCGCATTCGACGCATTGCCCGAAGCAATGGATCCGGCACTATCCAGGCAAAACCAAGAGCACACGCCAATCACCACGCAACGGCGCACGGCCTCGGGGGCGAGGTCGTACGCTTTGGAGGAGAGCATCCAGATCGTCACGCCCCACCCGAGCAGGAATCCCCCGACCAAAGCCGACAAGAATCGCGTATCGGGGTGGGCGTAGGTGGTCGCGCCGTCGAGGGGCCAGCTCAAGATATCGAGCGTGAATCGCGCGGGCTCCTGGGTCGGCTTCATCGTGCCCAAGAAGAACACCGGGCCGAACGCGCCGATGATCACGGCCGTGATTTTGAGCCAGAGTTTGTGCGTGGCAGACGTCATGGGACGGGAACCTCCTGAGATTCCCGTAGTGATGCGCGCGGGACGGCGCCACGACCATGACGTGCGAGGTCATGAAATGCGGTCAGTCGGCGCGGTCGTCCGAGCTTGCCACACCGAGCGCGGCGTCGATGAGCTCGGATTGGTAGCTCGCTAGAGCCCGCTCGTATCCTCGGAATGCGCCGCGGCGAGAAGCCGACAAGGCCGTCTCCAACATGGTCGCCATGGCGAGACGCGGGTGTCCCGCCGAGAAGAGCGCGAGCGAGAGAAAGGCCCGGAGCGCGGCGTTCTCGGGGTGGGCCTCTACGGCCTCTCCCAGGTACACGACGGCCTCGTCCGCGCGTCCGACGTTGCGCAAGGTGGAGCCGAAGCCCACCACGAAATCCTCGCGTTCCTGCTCGGGCACTCCGAGGCTCCACGCGCGCTCGTAGTACACGATGGCCTCGCGCTCGCTCCCGGCACGGTCGCACGCGTACGCGGCCTCGATTTGCGCCCGTACGTCGTTCGGCCTTCGTTTTGCGGCAGCGATGGCCTCGCTGGCGTCTTGCCGTCGTTCCATACGACCTTCCTGAACGGGACCTGTCTCGGAGCGAGAAGGGGCGACCACCGACGCTGCGCGACGACGCCCGAATGACGAACGAGGCGGGGACTTCGTACTTCGCGGATTGCGCCGAAGCCCCCTCCTCGACCCGCGGTCAGTTCGTGCCCGTCGCTCCGAACCAGGCCTCGGCGATGGCGTAGAGGGCGTCTTCGCTCGTGGTGTCGCCCTCGGGGACGCCGTTGGCGGCGCCGAACGTGTAGACGATGCGTCCCACGGGAACGCCCTTGATGAGCACGGTGAACGTATCTTCACCGAGCTCTTGAATGTCGTAGGTGGTTCCTTCGAACGCAACGGTCTTGGCGGCGACGTCGGCAACGGCGGGGGAGGTAGTCATGGGCGCGCTCAGTAGCACGGGGGTGTCGTCCGAGTCTCGACGAGCTCGTCGAGCCGAAAGGTCGCGCTATTTCGCGTCCACGATGTCCGAGCAAAGCGCGACGTCGACATCTCCCGAGAACGAGAACGGGCGATGCTCCGGCTCGCCGCCGAACGTGAGTCGGTAGGCGTCGTACTCTTCGAGCGCCGGCCGGCGATCCGTCACCGTGAAGGTGCCTTGCGCCGAGGTCCGCAAACGCGCGACCGCGCCTTTGGCTCGGGGGGCATCGAGTAGCTCGAACGTTCCCCACGAGCGCTCGATCACGACCCCCGGCTCGGGTTCTTCGACAGGCCCTCTCGCAGAAACGGAGAGAAGGCCCTCGTCGTCGAAGAGGGCGGCATGGGCACTCGGCTGGAGGGCGCCCACCTTCCAACTTCCCAGATGGAGCACGGCCTTGAAGCGCGCTCCGGGTGGTGCTCCTCGTTCGAGATACTGCGCGTCGGCACAGGAGAGCGGAACGCCGGAGACGAGTAGCCTGGTGCCACCGACCGAAGAGCCGTCCGCTAGGGCGATCGCGTGGGGCGAGACCACCAGCGCCTCGGGCTCGGTCGAGCACCCGGCCGCCACGAGCGAAAGTGCACAGAAGACCAGTGGACCTGCGGCTGCGTGGAGGGCTCGGCGCCTTTGCATGGGCACCTTGGACTGCTCGCCCCGAGAGGTATTCAGGGCTTCCCCCTCCTTCGCTTCTCTTCACGAGGCGCATCCGCGTGCTTTTGCGGTAGAAACGCCTGCGAATGAACACGCCGGAGACGAAGGACAGCGACCAGGCCGAGGTCGAATCGGGTGCCGCAGAGGTGCCCGTCGCAGAGCCCGCGTCGAAGCCCTCGGAGCCGGCCGCGCCCGATGCCGCTGCCGCATCGCTCGCGCCGACGGCTTCCACGCCTACTGGCGAAGGCAAGGACGAGGACCCTCGTCACGGGCTCGCAGCGCTCACCTTGGTCTGTGCGGCGGGCGCGCTGATCTGGATCGTGGCCGTCGCCCAAATGACAGGTCGAGGTTTCGACACCAGCGACGAGGGCTACTACCTGCTCTCGTACCGCTGGTGGAACGTGAGCTTCCGGAACTTCACCGGCGCGCAATACATGTACGGGCCCATTTTTCAGGCGCTCGGATTCAGCATCTCGAAGCTCCGGTATTTCCGCCTCTTCACGGTCGTCGCGACCCATGCGGTGCTCGGCTACATGTTCATGCGCTGGCTTCGTCTGCGCAGACCCAGCGCTCCGAAGACGCCCCTGTGGGAGGCCGCGGGTGTCGCCGCCATCGTCGCCACTGCAGCGACGGAATACGGGTGGTTGCCGCTCAGTCCCGGGTACAACGACGTCTCGTTGCTCGGGGGGTTCCTCGCGGCCGCCGTCACGCTGCGCGCGGCCACCTACGTCGACCGCGGCCTCGCGGTCCCCAAGTGGGTGCCGCTCGCGCTCGGCCCGGTGGTGTTCGGCTCGCTGTTCGCGAAGTGGAGCTCGGCCACGGTCTCGTTGACCGTCGTGGGAGGAACCCTCGTGGTGGTTCTGGCGCCACGCGGAGTGAGAGAGATCGCTCGATTCACCGCCTGGACGCTCGCGTCGATCGTCGCCACAATCGCGTTCGTCCACGTCTTCGTCGTGCGCCTCGGGACGGCAATCCCGCCCATGATCGAGATCAACCGTACGGCTGCGTCGCACACGAACTCCGTCGGCACCTTGCTCTCCATGTATTGGACCACCGGCTCCGATCTGATGTCGCGCATCGCGCATCGTCACGCGGTGATCGTGCTCGCCGCAGCGGTCGCCGTCGTGGGGCGCCGCAAATGGCTCCAGACGGCCTCGACCCTCCTCGCTGCCGGTGGCCTCGCCTACGCCTACGCCGAGCTCGACGCGCATCACGGAACCACGGGCGGCGCGCCCGGTACGATCGAATACCCGTCCGGACTGCTCGCGGGCATCGTGGTCGCTCTCGTCGTAGCCCTCGTGGTTCTCGTCGCGGAGCGCATCCCCCGATCCACCCGGAACGGCGAAAAGAAGTCCGAAACACCCATCGCGTCGTCGATCACCCGAGACGGCTTCCGCGGCTTCGCGGTGCTCGCCATGCTCTCGCTTTCGCCCATCACCCAAGCCATGGGAACGGGCAATCCGCTCTATTTCACGGCCATCAACGGCTTCGCGGCCTGGATGACCCTGGTCATTGCAGTCTACACGGGCATCGAAGGGGCCCCGGCTGCCGCTCGATGGATACTGGGAATGTGCGCGACCGCGATCACCGTTCTCGCGGTCTCGGTGGGCGTCTCCGGGGTCAAGACCTTCCCCTACCGAGCGTCCGCGTACGAGGTGGCCACGACCCGCGCTCAGGGCGTGCCGGCGCTCGCCTCGGTCAAACTCTCTCCTACGGACGCGGCAGGATATGCCCGCCTCCACGGCCTGCTCGAGCCCTACGTCGTCCCGACCGGGCGCGCGATCATGGGCTTCGACGAGATGGCGGGCATCGTGTTCCTGCTCGACGGACGCCCGGTGGGCGAAGCCTGGTACTCGGCGAGCGACCTCCTCCGCACCGCCGACGGTATCCGCTCGGTCTGCCAAGGGGGTCATCCCTTCTGGGGTGAGCGCGCTCCGCTCCTCATCTTCCGACGTCAGGTCGCGCTCTCGGACGTGGAGGCGCTGCGCTCGTGCGGCTTGAGCTTCTCCACGGATTACCGAATGATCGCCCCCATGCACGAGACCATGGGACTCGCGGTATACGTGCCGGTGAGCGAAGCTACGAAGGGGTCGAAATGAGCTCCGACGAGAACACCAGCCTTCCCGAAGCGAGCACGAGCCCTCGGCCCGTCGTCTCCATCGTCGTCCCGGCCCTCAACGAATCGGCCAACGTGCCCGGCCTGCTCGAGCGTTTTGCGGCTTTTTCCAAGCTAAAGCCGGCCTACGAGTTCGAGCTCGTTCTGGTCGACGACGGCTCGACCGACGGCACCGCCGACCTCTTGATGGAGCTTGCGCCGAAGGACGGACGGGTCACGGTGGTTCAGCTGTCACGCAGCTTCGGATCGCACTACGCGATTTCCGCCGGCTTCACGCGCTGCAGGGGAGACTGCGCGGTGGTCTTCGGCGCGGACCTCCAAGAGCCGCCCTCCCTCCTCTCCGACTTTTTGCAGAAGTGGGAAGAAGGCTCGGACGTGGTCTGGGGCGTACGAAGAACCCGCACGGGTCGCTCGGCCGCCATGGAGCTCGCGTCGAAGGCCTTCACCCGGTCCTTCACACGTTACGCGGGATTGGCCAATTATCCGCCCGAAGGGCCGTCGGGCGTCTTGCTCGACCGTTGCGTGATCGACGAGGTGGGACGATTGCCAGAACGCAATCGGAACGTGCTCGCGCTCATCGCGTGGCTCGGCTTCAAACAAGTTCGCGTCGAATACGATCAGATTGCGCGCGCCCACGGAACGTCACGCTGGACGCGGCGCAAGATGATCGAGCTGGCGATCGACTCGTGGATTCAATTCACCTCGCTACCGCTTCGCGTCTCCAGCTTCGTGGGAGTGAGCCTCGCGTTCTTGGGGCTCGTGTACGCGGTGGCGTTGGTCATTCGCACGCTCGCCGGCGTGACCACTCCGGCCGGCTGGGCCACCGTCATCGTCGTTTTGCTCGTACTCGGTGGGGTGCAGCTCACCATGGTCGGCATCATGGGCGAGTATCTCTGGCGCACCGTGGAGGAGTCACGAGGTCGGCCGCTCTACGTCGTTCGCGACGTGCGGGTAGCCGGCGACACGACCCGAAAGCCACGCCGCGTACGAAACCGCAAGCCGGTCGAATCGAGCGAGCCTTCCTCCGACTGACCCCGCTCCCTCAGGGATCGACCACTTCCTTCACGAACGCCACCGGCGACTCGTTCGAGACGGGTCCGACGTCGTACGTGTCGCCCATTCGCCGAGGGCCCGCGTCCAGGCATTTTCCGTCGGCCGCCTTCAGATACAAGGGTCGACTCCTGCGCGGCCCGAGCGCGTACGACGTGACGGTCGGTCGGGAAGCCAAGCTTCCCGGCGTGGGCAGATCGTAGACGGTCGAAGGCAAAGGCCTCGCGCAGCTCGTACCCGAGAAGCTCACCACCTTCGCAGCGACCGTGCACGCGGCGTCGTCGAAGTAGGTGTGTGAGACGCTCGTTCCACGCGGCAAGCACCCCGCGCCGATGCCTGGCCACTCGACGAACGAACACTCGAACCCGCCCTCGGTATCGACGACGCGGCGGGTGGGATCGGGAAACTCTCGGCCGGTCGGATCGATCAGCTCGGCAGGACGGAGCCGTGAGGTCGCGGCGCCCGACGGCCCTCGCTTCAAGTGCACCGGTTCGACCGTCTCCCCGACGGAGAAGGCGCGCGTGGGTTTGGCGGAGGACTCGACGGGCTTGCACGACGACGCGCGCGTCTCGTAGCGAGGAGACGGACCGGATTGCTCCGGGCCTACCTTGCGATAGGACACCGTGCAATCGGAGGTGACGATCGGCACGACGGTCGGCGCGCCACAGGCCGCTCTGCTGACGGCGACCGAGCTCGTGCAGGCCGCGTCCGCATAGCGCACCTCCGAGGAGACTCGATCGTTCAGTTGGCAGACCCAATCGTTCGGCGCGCTCTCCGCGAGCAGACAATCGATACCCACGGCAGAATCCACCGGGCTCGTCGGGACACGCAGGCCGTCCGCGGCGACCCATGAACGCCTGTGGAGACGTTCGGAGGTTCGCTCTTCTTCCAGCGTGAGCTCGGCCAGGTCGTCGAGCGACGCGTCGGTCACCGAGTACGCGGACGCGTTCGCATCCCGTGTGGTGCGAACGCAAGCGCCGTTCACCAGGGAAAAGTAGCTCGAAGGACTCGCGATCGAAGCGACCGCGTAGAGCTTCGGGGCAGCCTTCGTGCATTGCTCGGCGCGCTTCGTCCCTCGCCACGTGTCGTCGTCGAGCAAGTACTTGGGAGGTAACGCCCCCCCGACGACCACCGCGAGCGGGCGGGTGCACTGAGGATCCAGGAAGGCGGGCTCGGACTTCGCGGTAGAGACGGGCACACACCGATACCCTTCGCCTACCGCCCTCGGCCGGCAGCGCTCGTTCCTCCGCGAGTCGAAGAGCTCCGCCTTGGCCACGCGGAATCCGTCCACCGATTGCCAGGACACGAGCCGCAGTCGCGCACCGCTGCTCTCGACGAGGCCATCGGGAGGAACGCTCGCGTCGTCCGTCTTGCCGCCGCAAGCAACCGATGCGAGCGCCGCGACCACGATCGCGACCAGAACGGGTCGAGAGCGGCTCGAGAGGGTCTTGCGCCGGGCGGACATCGCTCGAACAAGCGTACGCCAGGGACGCGTCGCTTGCCTTCGACATCGAGCGTCCGAGGCAATCTCGAGCTCACGCTGCGGCGCGCCACGACTGCTCCTCGCCCGTTCAGGTCGGGCGAATTCGGGATGGAACAGCAGGGGCGCCCTTCATGTCGGTGAGAGTCGGCCGCTAACAGGTTGACGGCACACTCATGCGGTTTTCCCGATCCCACGCGTCGAGGCTCCCCGAAGGCGGTCGAAAGACTCGCCCTTCGGCGCTCGCGTCCACCGAGGTGGAACGGGAAGACCCGAGCATTTTCAGCCTGATCCTCCCGGCCGACTTCCCACGAAGGCCCGTCACCCCCGTCGGCCCGAAGCCGGCTCGGGAGCGAAATCGTCGGGCGGCTCCCTCCGGAGCCACCATTCGAGCAACCTCAAAAAGGCAATGAAGGCGAATCGACATGTACCTGCGTCGTCTCGAGATTGAGAATCTACGGAGCTTCGAGAAGGTCGTCTTCGAACCGAACGTGCCCGAAGAAGGCCACCTTCGCCATCCGAACGTGACCCTGCTGCTCGGGAACAACGGCCAGGGAAAGACCTCGCTGCTCCGAGGGGTCGCCCTCGCCGTGCTCGCGCCGCTGCTCGCCTCGAGCTCCGGCTTCGTGCCCTACGCCCTCGTGAGACGCTCGGGGAAGAGCAGCCGGCACGCCCGCGTCAAAGCCACCGTAGCGCTCCACCCCGAGCACGGAGAAGGAGCACGCGGGAGCCGAACGCTCGGCCTGAATCTCGTGCCCACCAAGGGCTCCTTCGTCGACCGCGCGGTCTCGACCGTGGCTCCCGAGCTCGCCGAGGCGATGTGGGACGGCACGTCCCCGGCGTTTCTGGTCGTCGGGTACGGTGCGAGCCGTAGGACCGAGAGCAAGGACGCATTGGGCGAACAAATGCGCCTCAAGGCCCGCGCTCTTCGCTACGGGCGCGTCGCCAGCCTCTTCGAGGAAGGGGTCTCGATGGTCCCCCTCGGAATGTGGCTCCCCACGCTTCGACAGCGCAATCCTCACCGCCACGCACAAGTGATTGCCCTGCTCGACCAGCTCCTGCCCGGTGTCGAGATCCTGCCCGAACCGGTCCGCGGAGAGTACGTATTCCGCAGGCACGGCAGCGACCTCCCGTTCGACGCGCTCTCCGACGGATATCGCACCTACATCGGCTGGGTCGCCGACCTGCTCTACCATATCTCCATGGGCGCGCCCTACGGCACCAAGCTGGTCGACGCGCGCGGCATCGTCTTGGTGGACGAGGTGGATCTCCACCTACACCCCGATTGGCAGACCACGGTCGTTCCGACGCTCGCCGAGACGTTCCCCAAGCTCCAATTCATCCTCACGTCGCACTCTCCGTTGGTCGCCGGCACGCTGCACCGTCGTAGCGTGCGGACCCTGATCCGAGATCCGCGCTCGCGCAAGAACGCGTCCACACTGACCGTGCCTGCGGACGGCTCACTCGAGTCGAACGCGGAGAGCTTCGCGGCGAGCCACCCGTTCGGCGACGAGAGCCCCATCAACGACCTCGCACCTCCTCCGTCGAAAAGGCATCAGTCCGCCGTCGAAGCGACTCCCATCGAATCGCCACCGCCCGCCTCGACCCGAAAGGTCAAGCGCCCGCAAACGAGAGTCTCCAAACCCTTGTCGAAGACCAAGATCGCGTCCTCCGCGAAGCCGGCAGCCAAAGTCACGCCGAAGTCGTCTCCTAGGGCGACCGTAAAGGCAGCGGCCAAGACGAGCGTGGCTCCTCTAAGGAAGAAGCTCGCTTCCCGGCGCTAGAGGCGCGCACGAACAACCCTGGTCGGATCGGCGTCGAGGCGCGCCGACCGCCGAGGCGCGAAATCGCCGGGATCCTGCCGACAGCTCGGGATTCCGCAACATGGATCGGCGCTGAGACGGTCGAGTCAATCGTGGCCGGGCCCGAATCCTACGAGCGCGACACGAGGCCACGTCAACTCGCTCGCCCGCTCCACGCCATGCGCTTCACGTCTTCGCCGAAGCGAATCCCGAGCTTTCCGTCGAGTCGCTCGA
This sequence comes from Polyangiaceae bacterium, assembly GCA_965225775.1. Lineage (GTDB taxonomy): Bacteria > Myxococcota_A > Polyangia > Polyangiales > Polyangiaceae > JAAFHV01. The sequence continues at coordinate 6,406,278 of OZ245328.1, forward strand.
CCACCACGCCCTCGCCGAAGCGCGCGTGTCGCACACCGTCGCCCACGTCGAAGGTCGCATCGGGATCCCAATCCCGGGTCGGTTTCGGCGGCGCGACCCAATTCAAGCAGAGCTCGACGGAGAGCTTGGCGACCAAATCGGCCACGAAGGCGCGCTGTTCCTCCGCGCGCCGAATGGCCCATACACCGTCGAAGCTGGGAGTCACGCGGGCGAGCGGGGCTTCCGGAACGGAGGCCTTGTGAGCCCAATCGCGAATGGAACGGCCCATTCGGTCGACGAAGGCATCCATGCCCAGGTTCTCCGAGACCCCGGCCTCGACCGCTCGCGTGAGCGCCGCTTCGAGGTTCGCGCGCTCGCCCAAGGGGAGCGAGACGGTATCGTCCGAGAAGGAAAGAGACACCTCTCCCTGGAGCCACTCGAGCAGCGACTCGCCATCGAGCTCGTCGAGAGGACGCATGCCCAGCGTGGAGCCGAGCGACGGACGAGTGGAGTGCAGCAGTTTGCGCACCGACTCGGAGATGGGCACCTGATCCAGCGCGGCGAGAATGGTCTTCGCGGCGCCGGTGGGTGACTTCGCCCAAAGACGCTCGTTGCGCAGCATGGCCCCGCCGTCTTGCGAGGCGGCTTCGTGACCGCTCGCCAGCGCCTTCACCAGCGCACCACGGAGAGAAGCTCGAAGCGTCACCGTGCTCGGCGCGGGCTTCGCCTTCTTCGACCGGGTTTTCGGGATCATGCGTCCACCCTAGCGCGAAGGGCGAAGAAGGTCTCTTCCCGCGGGAAATACACGGTCGATTCCAACCGTCGCGCCGCTCAGGCCTGCTTCACCCAGAGGTAGCCGCCAATCGCCGCGACGACGAAGAATGCGACCACCTGCGCGCACACGAGCCCGAAGTCGGCTTCGACCACCACGAGCGCCACGGCGCCCAATGCGCACGCGACGGCGATCACGAAAAACAGCCACACGAAGGAAGCTCCGCTCCGCGGCGGCGCGGCGCGCGACGAGCTCGGCGCGCGCCGAGACGAGACGGAAGACCCGTCGTCCCAGACTCCGGGCGTGGACAACGGCGCCGGAGGCTCCGAGCGAGCGATTCCCGGCGGCGCGACGGATATTCGAACTTCACCACAAGCTGGGCATGCTCCGGCGGCCCTCGAGACCGGACCTCCACAGCGAGAGCAAGCGTCGACCGGGCTCTTGGCCATCAATGCCGTACGCGGCGAGTCCACCAGGTCGAGGTCCGGGACCACGAGCGGGGCGACCACCGGTATGGGCAAGCGCACCGTCTCCTGTGCCGGAACCGGAACGCGCGCGACCGAACGCTCGCTCTCCAATGCGGGCACCACGCGCGCGAGATCACCGGACGAGCGCGGCAAGGGAGAGAAGGAGCGTCCCTGAGCGTGGCGCGACCAAGACTCCTCGCGGACCAAAAGGGGCGCGAGCGCCTCTTCGATGGCGAGGCCGAGTTGATTGGCATTGGCGTAGCGGTCACCCGGATGCTTCGCCAGACAGCGCAGGACCACGGTCTCGAGCTGTTCGGAGAGACCCGCGGCAGGTGCGCGCGAGCGAAGTGGCTCGGGTTCCACCGCCAGATGATGGTGCACGAGCCCCGCGGGCGGCACTCCGCGAAACACCGGAGTCCCGGTGAGAAGCAAATAGAACATCACCCCCAGCGAATAGACGTCGCTGTAAGCGCCCAGCGGCGGATCACCGAGCAGCTGCTCGGGCGAGATGTACTCGAGCGTGCCGACGAACGACTCCGTGTCCGTCAACGCGGTGGCCGAGCTCTCGGCCTTGGCGATTCCGAAGTCCACCACCTTCACGAAGTCTTGCCGGCTCCCGTGCTCGACCAGCATCACGTTGGCAGGCTTCACGTCGCGATGCACGATCCCTAGCGAATGGGCAGCGCCCAACGCCGCGCATATCTCCGGCGCAATGGAACCGAATGTCGCGAGCTCGACCCGCCCCATTCGTGCGAGACGCTTCGAAAGCGGAACACCACGCAAGAGCTCCATCACCAGGAAGAGCTCGCCTTCGGGGGTCTCGCCGACGTCGAATACCTCCACCACGTTCGGATGGCGCACCTGGGCCGTCCGCTGCGCTTCCCGAACGAAACGAGCGCGCGCCTCCGCGTCGTTCGATTGGGCACGAACCACCTTCACCGCCACCTCGCGCTGCAACCGCAGATCGGTCGCACGATGTACGGTCCCCATTCCTCCCTGCCCCAGGAGCGAATCGAGGCGAAAGCGTCCCGCGAGCAACGCGGGCTGACCTGGATTGCGCATGCGGCGCTAGCTACCAGACGATCGGCGCGCCTTCGACTGTGAAACATTTCATGTACGCAAACTTTTCATAGAAAAAGTGCGTAGCTTCCATTTGTTTCCGATTGGGTAAGCAAAAACTGCTTCCTCCCGGAGCGATCGTCGGTGTAAGTGCAGGCTTCCTTTCACGGCATTGACGAAATCCTCGTTTCCGGAGGTCGACGCGACTCTCGATCGCGTCGTCCCATCGCGTGCGTTTTTCACGGCGCGGATGGGCGGATCGAACATTTCGCGACACGCGGCGGCGGAGGCCAGCGAGACGTGCGGCTCGCGATCGAAATCAGCGGTCATGATCTTCGAACAGGCCCGCCGATTCAGCCCGACTTGTCATCGGAGGGCTCCATCGTCCCCCAAGCGCAGAGCAGCCCCGAATCCGGATTTGGGTCCCGGCCTGGGCGTCACGCGTATCGGAAACGTGATCGTCGATTTCGGTTAGACTCGCTCCCCTCAGGAAAGGTTGGGAGGGCCATGTCCATCGTTCTTTATCATCACCCCTTCACGCGCGCGGCCAACGTGGTCTGGATGCTCGAGGAGGTCGGTGTACCGTACGAGCTCCGCTTCGTCGATCTCATGAAGGGCGGACACAAGTCGCCCGAGCTGCTCGCCCTCAATCCGATGGGCAAGCTCCCCATTCTGACCGACGGGGAAGCCGTCGTGACCGAGTCCGCGGCCATCGGTCTCTACTTGGCGGACCGCTATTCGTACGGCACGCTCGCTCCCCGCGCGGATGACCCGCTCCGCGCCGCCTACCTGCGTTGGTCCTTGTTCGCGCCTTCGGTCGTCGAGCCCGGCGCGATGGCCAAGATGGCCAACTGGACCTACAAAGACAGCCAGGCCGGCTGGGGCTCGCACGAGGCCATGCTGAACGCGATGCAGGCCGCCGTCACCGGCCGCGACTACGTGCTGGGCGACTCGTTCTCCATGGCCGACGTCATCTTCGGCGGCACCCTTCGCTACATGCTGATGTTCAAAATGACCGAGGCGCTCCCGGCCTTCACTGCCTACGCCGAGCGTCTCGCAGAGCGCGAAGCGCAGAAGCGCGCGATGGCCCGCAACATGGCGGTCGGCAAAGAGCACGGGCTCCAAATGCCCTGACGTCGCCCAGAGCAACCAGGCGTCGAGCGAGCCGGGGCCCGAGAGGGAGCCCGGCTTTCTTCTTCGCCTCGTGGAGGGCTCTCCATCGCGCCCGGTCAGAACGTTCCCCCGACCCCCACGCTCGCACCGCCCGGAGCCGGTGCCATCCGAAAACCGACGGTCGGCGACGCCCCCGGAGCCCGCACGGGTGAACGCTTGCCGATCTCGTAGGTCTCCCAGGTGACCTCGGCGGTCGACGGAAGTAGCGCCGCCCGCAATCCCTCCGTGGTGGCGATCGCCCCTCCCAGAAGAAGCGCCGCGGCCACGCCGTCTTGCTGCTCGCGATCGAACCCTCGACCGGTCAAGTCGGCCGCTGCGAAGGCCGCGCCCAGCCCGAGCGCGACGACGCCGAGCCCGGAGCACACGAATCCTCCGACGCGTCGCTCGAGACGTGCCGTCTCGGCGGCAGTCTTCAGCACATTCTCGCCCGCAGCCAGGACGGCGGCATCGTCCCGACCATGCGCACGAGCTTCGGCCATGGCACGTTCGACATCGAGGTGCGCGGATTGATCGCCACCCAGTGTGAGTGTCCCCAATCCGCCCAGAAGCCCCGCGGCTCCCAATCCAATCATCCCACCCGTGATCGCGGAGCCGTGCCGGGTGTAGAGCGCCACCCCGGCGGGCAGAAGCGTCGCACCGACCGCCAACTCCGCGAGGCCGCCTCCCCATCGATAGGTGTGCTCGCGCCCGGATTGGGCCGAGACGACGGCGCGAAACGTGGCCAGACGATCGCGGGCATCGTCCGCTGCGTTCGGCGACGTGGCGCGCGGGGTCGCTTCGGGGGATGAACCCTCCGTGGCCGGCGCATCGGCGAGCACGGGCTCCGACGCCCACACACGCGAGGGAACGAGGAAGAGTGTCACCGAGACGAGGACCATCGAGAGCGACGTACGAGCCATGATTCCTGCTTTCGAATGATTGGAGTAGAAAGAGATGAGATGCGACGCGGCCACCGCACGCGATGAGCCACGGCACCGTGCCGGCACCGGCAGAGTCTCCACGGCGACGGCGGGCGCTCCGCCTACTCGACCGAGAGTTTCCGGATGCGCCTCGGCCGAACCTCGGAACGACGCGGTCCCAGAGAAGCGACGAGGCCGGCGAAGAGCCGATCGGCGGTCGCGAGGCACGCGGTCGGCCGAGGTGACAGCGTCTCCTCTTCGCTCGAGAAGGGCGCCGTCGAGCCATCACGGGCGGTCGATCCGCGGGGAGCTCGGTCGAGGTGATGCATCGCTCTGTGGAGAGTAGACGCGGGAAAAATCCCTGCAACGATCGATTCCGAACGCCGGCTGTGCAAACCTGCACACATGGACTGGGACGACCTTCGCTACGTGCTCGCCGTCTCGCGGGAGCAGAGCTTGAGCCTCGCCGCGGCACGATTGGGGGTCGCGCACACCACGGTGGGCAGGCGCGTGCGGGCGATCGAAGAAGCGCTGGGTGTCCGCCTCTTCGACAAGACCCCCGAGGCCTTCGTTCCCACCGAAGCGGGACAAGACATCGCCGAGGTGGCCGAGCGAATGGAGGGCGAGGTGCTCTCGCTCGAAGGCCGAGTCTTCGGTCGAGACAATCAGCTCGACGGCAAGCTTCGAGTCACCACGATGGACCTCGTCTTTCGTGGCTACTCCGGTGCCTTCGCGTCCTTCGTCGCCAAGTATCCGAGCATCGAGATGACCGTCACGTTCAGCGACACCCACGCTTCGCTCGCTCGCCGCGAGGCCGACGTCGCACTCCGATTGACGAGCTCCCCGCCCGAGCAGCTGGTCGGGCGCAGAGTGGGACGAGTGGACTTCGCCGTGTACGCAAGCAAGGAGCTCGTGGAGGCCGCCGGTCCCGGCGCGCCCCTGAGCGCATTTCCTTGGATCCATTGGGACGAGAAGCTCGGAATGACCTGGCTCGACGATTGGCTCGCCGAACGTGCCCCGAATGCCCGAATCGCCATGCGCCTGGGCGGCACCTCCACCGACCTGCGCGAGGTGGTCGCGGCGGGCATCGGCGTGCACTTCTTGGCCATCTTCGACGGAGACCAAGACCCCCGACTCGCCCGCATCGGGCCCGTCGAAAGGGCTTACTCACGCGACGTGTGGCTGCTCACTCTCCCCGATCTTCGTCACACCAGCCGAATCCGCGCGTTCATGAAGCACATCGAGAGCGCGTTCCGTGTAGAAGCCGAGAGACATGAACGAAAGTAGCCACTACCCCCACGCGCCGGGAATGGCGGCCGCTCCCTCGGGGTTCGCACGCCATATGCAAGCCTTGAGACTCGGTGCGCTCCTGGCCTTCACGTCGATGACCGGATGCGCTTCCACCAAAGCAACAGCTTTGCGCGAAGAGCCCGCTCCCGTAAGAGCGACCTCCGGCCCTGCGCTTCTCTCTCGATTGACGGCGCACCTCGCGGGAACTTGGAGGGCGGAACCCACCCCGGGCAAGCAGGTGACCGAGTCGTTTCACCCCATTTCCGGGGAGAGCGCCCTCGTCGAGACCTACACGACCTCGAGTGGGCGGGAGACGGCCACGGTCTACCATGCCGACCACGACACGCTCTTACTGACCCACTATTGCGCGCAGGGCAACCAGCCGCGCCTGAAGCTCACGACGAGCACGGACGACGACTACCTTTTCCGCTTTCGAGACGCGACGAACCTGCTTCCCGGGCAATCGTGCCTCATCGAAAAGCGTCTGCATTTCACGGGTGACACCCTGGATCAGACGGAAGTTTACCGGGCACCGGACGGCAGCACGGAGACCACGCAGCTCCGCTTCACGCGCTCTACTCCCTGACGACCGCTCGAGCCCCCGCGATGGCCGGACCGAAGGTGATTTCTGCTCGGAAGCCACCTCCCTCGGGAATGGAGAAACGCAGCGACCAAGCGCTTCTCGCACACACCTCTTGCACGATCGCGAGGCCCAATCCGCTTCCTTTTCCGTCTCTCGCCCGCACGCGATCGCGTTCGGCCCCCCGTGCACCACGAAAACGTCTCGTGCCGAGCATCGGTAGATCCTCCGGACGCACGCCAGGACCATCGTCTTCGACGCCGAGCACGTCGCCTTCGAGCATCACGGTGACCCGAGTACCCGGCGCACCGTAGGCGATGGCGTTCTCGAGTAGGTTCGTCACCGCGCGCTCGGTAGCGATCGCCTCGCCTCGCACCATCGTCTCCGGAAACGTCCCTACGTCGAGCTCGATGCCCCGTCGGAGAGCGAAGGGGGCTGCCCTCTCGGACACCGCGCGGACCACCTCGCCCACGTCGAAGTCCTCGAGGGCTAGAGGCCGCGAGTCTTCCGGTGCCAGTCGCTCGGCGAGCCGTAGATTGTCGGTCAACGACTTCACGTACACCACGTCGCTCAGGGCTCTGCGCAAAGCAGGCAGAGCGGCCTCGGGCGCGACGTCCGCGATTTCGTCGAGTGCGAATTGCAGCGAAGCAAGGGGGGTCGCGACATCGTGCGTGAGCTCACCGAGGAGCGCCTCGAGTGTCTCGCTGCGTCCGAAGAGGCGCGCACTGCTCTCGCCGATGCGCGCGTCCGCCTCGCCGAGCACGAGCACCACGTCCCGAGCCTCTTCGAGCACGAGGCGAGGCTCACGATAGGGAGCCACGTCCGGACCCGAGCGAGACCTCGCGAGACTCTTGGCCGCGCGTCGGAGCTCGCCGAGCTGGTCGACGAGCGGCCTCGCGACGAGCAAGGTTCCCGAGGCTCCGAGAGCAGCGCTCAAGACGACCATCGTGATCAGCAACCAACTCCCGGACGTGACGATCCCGCGCCGCTGGTAGCGCCAGGTCGCCTGCGCGTACGCACACGCTCCCGCTCCCTCGAGACGGAGCAGCATCTTCGCCCCCCTCGCCTCGGAAACGGCCGCGCTGCGCGAGCTTCCGATGGACGTCAAGAGCCCCGCCGCCAGCGGCTCGGACCCGGGAGAGAGGGGCAACCCTTCGGCCGAATAGAAGTCGAAGGAGAGCGCATCGGACGCGCGCGTGGCCTTCGGTTCTCCTTGTCGACAAGCGACGATTCCCTCGGTCGGCACCGCATCGACCAGCACCTCGGCGACTCGCTCCGCGGCGATGCGACGCGCGAGCCCTCGCCCCACCACGAGCGCCAACGTCATGCCGATCACCGAGACGAGCAAGGCACTCATGACCAAGCGAGCAATCGTGTACGGACGTGGGTTCATCGGTCGCTCCTCGGCGGATCGAAGCGGTACCCGTGGCCCCAGACGGTGACCACGGACGTCCCGTACCGTCCGAGCTTCTTCCTCAACCGCGCCAGGTGTGCGTCCAGATGCCGAGGAGATACCTCTTCCGGCTCGGCCAGGACCAACGAAAGCTCCCCGCGCGAGAACGCCCGCCCCGGCCTGCGCATCAACGTTCGGAGAAGATTGAGCTCGGTTGGCGTGAGCGCTACGGGTGAATCGTCCACGCGAACCTCTCGCTTCGACCAATCGACCGCCAACCCACCGAAGACCTCGGCCGCCGACTCCGCATCTGGCCCCTTCGGAGCGAGCCTCGCCTGGATGCGTACGAGAAGCTCCTCCACGAAAAAGGGCTTCGGGAGGTAGTCCACGGCTCCGGCCTCGAACACGGCCACTCGGGCCTCGAGGTCCGTGCGAGCGCTCACCACCAGAATGGGAGCCGAGCTTCTGGCACGAATCCTCGCGATGGCGTCGAGTCCGCCGAGCGCCGGGAGCATCAGATCGAGCACCACCAGCGAGACGTCGGGCTGTACGGCCGCCTCGACCCCTCGAACGCCGTCGGTCGCGAGCTCGACGTCGAACCCGAACCGCACGAGCGCTCGCACGATACTTCCGCCGATGAACGGGTCGTCCTCCACCACGACGATCTTGCGGACCGGGTCGCCCATGCATCTCACTATGCCCCATCTCACGGCGAGCGCCGACACGACCTCGGGCGCCGCAAGGAATTCGCAAGGTCCAGCGGCTAGCCTAGCTTCATGCGATTTTCCCGCTCCTTTTTGCCGCTCGCCACTCTGCTCGCCCTCTCCGCGTTCGCCTGCTCGTCCACCGACGAGACCCCGACGCCGCGCGACGCCTCGGTCCTCGAAGGGTCCACTCCCGACGCGAGCGCCGAGGACGCCGGCTCGGTCGACGGAGGCGCGGTCGATGCGGACGCGACACCTTCGTCCGATTCGAGCACGTCCGACGTGGTGGTCCGCACCGACGTGAAGCTCACCGGCTTCGTTCATCCCATCGACTTGTACGTCCCACCGGGAGCGACACGCGTCGTGGTGTTCCTCCACGGCGGAGGTGGCTCGAAGAGTCAAGGAGCCGAACAGCTAGGTCTACGAATCGAAGCGAAGGACGGGACCGTCACGTACGACAAGGCATGGCTCAGCGCCAATCGCATCGCATTCGTGATCCCACAAGGACAAGCCCCGAACGGCCAGCGGGGCTACACGTGGACCAACTACGTGATGACGTCGGGCGTGGACGACATGGCATTCCTGGCGGCATTGACCGCGGCCATCCGTGGGGGATCCCTGGATCCGTCGCTCCCCGCGTTGACCAAAGTCGCGGTCGCTGGACACTCCAATGGTGGCATGATGACCAATCGGCTGTGGTGCGAAGCGCCGAACCTCTTCGACGCCTTCGTCTCCTTCGCAGGCCCGGCCAGCGTTCATCTCGGAGTGGGCGCCGACCACGCGTGCGCCCCCAGCGTCCAAAAGCCCTACATCGGCTACGTCGGCGATCAGGACACGGTCCTGCAGACGAGCGACAAGAGCGACGTCGCCACCTGGACCGTCACGCCGACTTTGGCGAACACTCCTGGCTTCGTCGACCCCGACATCGTCAACGAGGCCTTCTTCCATCGCGACGTGCGTGTGCCGAAGACCTGCGCCGGCGTCGCGGCAGCGCCCGTGACCGTCGGCCCGCTCACCACCTTCTCCGACTGTTCCGGCAAGATCAAACTGGTGCGCGTGCAAGGCGCCGATCATTGCCTCTCGGGGGCGCTCTGCTCGTACGGCTTCGGCTCCAAGTCGGGCCCGTCGCTCGGCCAAGTCGTCGGACGACGCGTGATCGACCTGCTCGCCGAGTTCTTCGTGGCCCAAGTTCCCTGATCGCCGCTCGCCGGCAGCTCAGGTCTCGCGCGGGGGATCGCCTCCGGCCTTCGCGCGAGCCTCGCGGAGCTTGTCCTTCTTGCTCTTGCGCTTGCCCTTCACGCCGCCGTGCTCGGACAAGACGGGCTTCGCGACCTCGGTCAGCTCGAAGCCGGCCAGCACTTCGCGAGGGATTCGTACGCGATTCCGCTTCTCGATGAGACGGAAGTGGGCCTCCGTATCGGCCGTGACGAACGCGATCGCGAGCCCGGTCTCACCCGCCCGACCCGTCCGCCCGATGCGGTGCACGTAGTCCGCGGGCGAGCGAGGAAGGTCGTAGCTCACCACGAGCGGGAGCTTCGCCACGTCGATCCCGCGCGCCGCGAGGTCGGTCGCCAAGAGCACCTGCACACGCTCGGACCGGAAGTCGGCGAGCGCTTGCTCGCGAGCACCTTGGCTCATGTCGCCGTGGAGCGCTGCGGCGGGAATGCCCACGCGCTCGAGCTTCTGGGCCACGTGATCGGCGGCGTGGCGCGTAGCGACGAACACCAGCGCTCGCTCTTCCGGATGCTCGGCCAAGAGGTGCCGAAGCAGCAAGGTACGCTTGTCCGTATCGACCACGATGGCGCGCTGCTCGATGGCCACGTCGTCTTCCGCGCGGTCCACGTCCACTCGGAGAGGCTCGGCGAGGAAGGCCTCCGCGAGCGCACGCACGGCGGGAGGAAACGTGGCCGAAAAGAGCAGGCGCTGGCACTTCGGGACCAGCGACGCAATCCGACCGAGCTCCTCGGAAAACCCGAGCGACAAGAGCCGATCCGCCTCGTCCAGCACCAATACGCGTAGGTCGTCGAGGCGAACCGCATTGTGCTCGACCAGGTCGAGCAATCGGCCCGGTGTGGCAATCAAGAGGTCCGCGCCCCCTCGCAGGGCCATCATCTGCGGATTGATGGACACCCCACCGATGGCGACGCACGTCTTCACCGCGCGCTCGGCGTAGCGGCCAAGGTCCTCCGCCACCTCCGCAATCTGGGCGGCGAGCTCTCGGGTGGGGACCAACACGAGCGCGGCCACGGTGCCCGGAGCGCGTTTTTCTCCGGCGAAACGTTCGAGCAACGGAAGGAGAAACGCCGCGGTCTTGCCCGATCCGGTCTTCGCGGAGGCCCACACGTCCCGGCCGTCGAGCACGGCGGGGATCACGGCTGTCTGAACGGGCGTCGGGTCGACGAAGCCGAGCAAAGTCAGCGCGCGGAGCAAGGGCGACGAAAGGCGGAGCGAAGCGAAGCTCATCGGGATGTCCGCGCTCTACTCGGTCTCCTTCGGGAAGGCGAGCCCGGCCGGACGGACACCGACCGACGACGCCATACCCTCACGCAGGGGAACCGCGGCGGGGCACGTTCTCCTGCATTTTCCAGCGGTTCGAGGCGGCCTGTCGTGCGCGGCTCGCCACGCGCGCCAATCTCACGAGCCGCTCGCTTGCACGGCCGTCGCTCGCGTGTCGGGATAGAGCCGATATGTTCCCGTACGAGATCGTCCCCCGAGAGCGCATCCTGGAGTCGCTCGACCGCGCCGATACGCTCCTTCGCTGGGCCTTTGCCGACGAAGACGACGACGAGGACGACGACGACGATCGGTCTCGTGGCGCGGCTCTTCGCTTCGCCCTCGAGACGTACCGACATTGCGCCGTCGCGATCGAATCGTCCGAAGACCCGACCCTCGTCCGCGTCCTTCATCGCGTCATCTCGGTCTTGGTCGACAACGAGCACGACCGTCACGAGACCGGACACCTCTCCGTTGCCTTGAACGCGCTCACACGACTCCTGCGCAAGGGGCTCCCAATCGACAAGGCCACGGCCGCGCTCGCCGAACACGACGACGACCAGATTCGATTGAGCCTCGCCAGTGGGCTTCGTCCCACCGGCCCAAAAGAGCGGGCGCTCCTCGAGAGACTCGTCTCGGACCCGGTGACGGCCGTACGAAAAGCGGCACGAGCATCCCTCGCCGAGCACGGAGACGCGCCCTGGTGGGCAGGCAAATGGGCGAGCTGTCCGGCCTCTCGATTGCTCCCTCACGAGATCGAAAATGCAGGTCCGGCGCTGCGCGACGTGAGCGACTTGCTCGACGCCCCCTCGTGGGAGCTCTACGGAGCGGAGTCCGATACGCTTCCGAAGCTCTTGCACGCGCTCCGTGAGCTGCCGCCCGCGCTCGCGCTCGAGGCCCTCGAGATCACGAGCAGGCCCGCACACGCCTACGCCATCGTGAAGCTCGTTCCCATTCTAGGGGAAGCGCTTCGCTGGGAGGGCGGGGTCGACACCTACATGCGATTGCTTACTCATTGGGCGTCGCATACGGAGGGGCTCTCCGTCCGAGACGCCACGGTCGCCATCGCCATGGCGAGCCCCTCCCCCGTACGGCTCGAGGTTTTCCGGCGCTGCGTGGCGCTCGCAATCTCCGATCCCCGCGACGACTCACGCCCTTGGTACGACACGGCGGGCTGGCTCGCGGCTACGGTCGCCGGGCACGTCTGGCCCGCAGAGGCACCGGTCACCGAGCTGCTCGAAGCCATCTTCAAGGTCGGCGAAGGGGAAGAGCGAGGCTTCCCGAGTCGCCAAATGGAGCTCGTGAACGCGCTCCTCCTTCCGGGGGTGGATTGTACCGAAATCTATCCGAAGCTCTTCCGTGCGCGCCTCGATGGCTACCCGGGTGAGTGGCGCCCCATCGGTTATCGCATCGACCATCTGCTCGCACGCGCTCCGAAATCGGTCGTTCGGCCCTTCGCGGAAGAGTGCCTCCGTGCGGACTCCGACGCGACGAAGACGTGGGGCCTCGAGCAGCTCCTCGGCCCCGCCTTCGACCGCAAGCTCGACGGATCACCCCGAGCGAGAGTCGCCACACTTCTAGCCGAACCGTCTCTTCGTCGGCGCATTCTCGACTCGTGGGGCCTCACCGCGAAGGCCCTCCCCGAGCTGCGCGCACTGCTCGTTGCCGACCAGCTCTCGTACCGCGACGCCGGTGCGGTGGTGGAGAGCATCGCGCGACTCTTCGGTGGCGTCGCGGAGAGCGTCGACGTGGACGACGACCGGGCCGATCACGCGCTCGCCGCCAGGACCACGGAACAGAAGAACGCAGGGGTCTTCCTCGCCTCCCCTTCCAAGCGAATCCCACCGAGCGAAGCCGAATGGGCCGCCCTCGACCGCGCCCGCACTGCAGACGTGTCGACCGCGATCGACGAGCGGGTCCGCGTCTTCGCCCACACGCTGCGTCCCGGGGCGTGGACCACGAGCGAGCGAATGGACCTCGTCACGTACATGGAGCATTTCCGCGAGGGCGCTTGCGACGCTTCGGTGGGATTGCACTTGGCCCACGCCCTCTGCGCGAAACCTACCCTCGAGCACCTGGCCTTGGTCGACGAGGTACTGGCGCATTGCGACCCGCGCGCGCGGCCCTTGCTCAAGAAGGCGCCCGCTCGCTTCCGCAAGGTGCTCGGTATCGCGCCGAGCCCTCCCGACAACGCCGCTCCGACCACGACCACCGACGAGCCTTGGCCAGGCGACGATTGAAGATCGACCATCCATCCAACGACTCGACCACTGAAACCTCGACGAGCTCGGATTGCACCATGCGCAGCACCCTCCCCTTGATTGGACTCACGGAAGACGGGCTTTTGCCCGGCGAGCAACGGACCTTGGCCTCGGCCGATCTCGGGCGATCCATCACCTCTACCCTCGCAGGGCACGTAGGGCAGCGGGTCGTGGTGGTGACCGTGACGTCACCCGTCGAGCTTCCCGGGCTGGTCGCGCAGCGCTGGGCCACCGAGGCCGACGTGCTGCACGCCAACGAAACGGAGGCGGAAGTACGGGGGATTCGGCGCGTGCAAATTCGTGCTGCGCGGGGCCGCGAAGGCGCCTTCGTGGCCGAGGTCGACCCGCGCGAAGACGGACCTGTCGACGTGCTCCCGATCGTGCGCGGAGCACGGGACGTCCTGGATGCGTTGATCCGAGGAGCCAGGCCCGACGTGCCCGATTGGGAACCTTCGCTGGCCAGCGCACTGCTCGGCTTGGTCCGCCTCCTCGGCACGAGCGACGCCTTCGCGGCAGCGCAGCGCAGACCCCCGGCCGAAGCACTCGGAACGTTGGCGAAAATGCTGGAAGAACGGAGCGCGGCCGTCTCCGCCACGGAGAACCTCGAACGTATCGCTCGCGAGGTGTCGACCACGCACGAGGCGAGCACGCATGCAGAAGAAGGCTCGAAGCAGGGCGCGAACGGGACCGCGCTCAAGCGCCGGCTGTGGTCTCAAGTGGTGGAGATCCAACGCAAGCTCGACGTCTACGACCCGGGCGTCGGCAAAGACGGCGACGATCTCGGCATTCTGCAGCGACGATTGATGCAGGCGGGAATGCCCAAGGATGCGCGGGAGTCCGCGAAACGAGAGCTTCGACTGCTGCGCTCGATGGCCACGAGTCATCACGATCACGCGACCTACTTCGCCCACCTCGACTTCATGGCGCGGCTCCCGTGGCAGCCCGACGTCGTTCCCCCGGCCAATCTCGAGGTCGTCGAGCGCGCCTTGGAGAGCGAGCATTTCGGCCTCGGAAAGGCCAAGTCCCGCGTGCTCGAGCATCTGGCCGTACGCGAGCTCGGCGGCGAAGGTGCCTCGATGGTGCTCTGCCTTTCGGGGCCTCCGGGCGTGGGCAAGACCACCGTTGCGAGATCCATCGCCACCGCCCTCGGACGCAGATTCGTACGGGTACCCTTGGGCGGAGTGCACGACGAGAGTGAAATCCGCGGCCATCGATTGAGCTTCGTCGCCGCTTCTGCCGGGCGCATCTTGCGTGGGCTCGCGCAGGCCGGCTCTTCGAGCGCGGTCGTCCTCTTGGACGAGATCGACAAAGTGGGCGGGGACCGCCAGCGAAGCCCCGCCGCCGCTCTCCTCGAGGCGCTCGATCCCGAGCAAAACGGGCATTTCCAAGACAACTACCTGGGTGTGCCGTTCGACCTCTCGAACGTGCTTTTCATCACCACCGCCAACGACCTGTCGGCCATGCACCCGGCGCTGCGCGACCGTATGGAGCCCGTCGAAATCGAAGGTTACACGGCCGAAGAGAAGACCCTGATTGCCACCAAGCATCTGCTCCCGCGCGTGGCTCGCGAAGTCGGACTTCCGACCCCGACGGTCGTCGAGCCCGAAGCCCTGCGCGCGCTGATCGAAGAGCACACGAGCGAAGCGGGTGTCCGCCAATTGAAACGTGCTCTCGGCGAGGTCTACCGCGCACGCGCCCTCTCGCTCGTCCGGTCTCGGCTGGCGGCTTCGGTGACGAGCGACGAGCGCCCCGCGACGGCTTCGGCCCCCATCACGCGCACGGAGATCGGCGAGGTGCTCGGACCGCCCCGCCACGTGAAGCGTGGCCTCCCCGAGCGCGCCGCGGTGGGCGTCTCGGTCGGACTCTCCGTGAGCGGCGACGGTGGTGCCCTCTTGCTCCTGGAGGTGGGGCTCGTACCGGGCAAAGGGAAGCTCCGCGCGACCGGCAGCCTGGGCAAGGTCATGGGCGAAAGCGTGCAGACCGCACTCACGTACGCACGCATGCACGCGGCGCGATTGGGCCTCCCGAAGAACCACGCCGACTTCGACGTGCACGTGCACGCTCCCGAAGGGGCCATTCCCAAAGACGGCCCGAGCGCGGGTATCGCGCTCCTCGTGGCGCTGGTCTCGGCGTTCCGAAACGAACCGCCCGCTTCGGACGTCGCCATGACCGGGGAACTGTCCTTGTCGGGCAGCGTTCTCCGCGTCGGAGGGGTCAAGCCGAAGGTCCTCGCCGCGGAACGGGCCGGAGTAAGACGCGTAATCTTGCCCCAGGGAAACGTGGTGGACGCCCCCCGCGATACGCGGGTCGTCTTCGTCCCCGTCGAGCATGTCGACGAGGTCCTCGCGGCGGCATTCGAAACGCGAATCGCCAAGCCCCGTGCGAAACGCTCCGTCCAGGATTCCTACGCGTCGAGCCCGATGCGCCCAGGCCCGCGCGCGGCCTCCCCGAAGAAGACGCGCGCGCCAGGCTGAGCCGCTCTCGCTCGAGACTCGTCGAGCGTCAGGAGACCTTCTTCGCGCTGTCTCCGAGAAGGAGAGTGTCGTCGAGCCACTGCACGCGTCCCGACTCCACGTCGTAGAGACCGCCGATGATTCCGATTTGCTTTTGGTCGACCATCTCGCGCAGGACGACGCTCTGCTCGACGATGGAGCGCACCGATCGCCTCACCTGAATCTCGGCCACCTTCTCGACGAACGCGCCGTTGCTGGAGTTGCGGTTCTCCTTCACGGAGTGCTCGTGATAGACGGACGGTTGGATTTTGTTGAGCAACGTAGAGAGATTGCCGAGCTGGACACCGTCGCAGGCGCCCTTGATTGCGCCACACTTGCTATGACCAAGCACCACGATGGACCGTGAACCAGCCACTTTGCAGGTGAACTCCATCGAGCCGAGGATGTCCTCGTTGACGATGTTGCCGGCGATACGCACGCTGAAAATGTCACCGAGCCCCTGATCGAACACCAGCTCGGCCGAGGTTCGGCTGTCGATGCAGCTCAAGATGGTGGCGAACGGGAACTGACCGTCCCGCGTGTCGTTCACTTGCTCGAGCAGGTTGCGGTGCGCACGCAAATTGGCCACGAAGCGCTCGTTTCCTTCCCGCAAGTACTGGATCGACTTCTCGGGGGTCATGGTGGCCTGCGTCTCTTTGTTGTGGGTGCGCATGGAGAAAGACCTCTTCGGGGATTCGAGTGTGGTTGAGCGGCTTTTGGCCGGAACGGATGTCAGGAACGAGCGCCGAGCGAGCCGGGCGTCACGCTCTGGGCGTGAGCGACCGCGGTGCGGAGCATGTAAGCTGCCACGGCGACGAACGTGGCCGGCAGGAAGAACGTGGCGTACTCGAGGCGGCGCGCGAACCACGCGGCGACGAACGCCCCCAAGATGAAGCCGAGTACCTTGGAGCCACGGAGCTTCAGGGACTTCCTGGCCGTCTCTCGCACGTCGTCGGGAATTCCCGACGAAACGAACGCGGCGAGGGCGATCGAGAGGTCGGTCAGTGGTCCGGTCATGTGGGTGGTGCGTACGATCATGCCCGACGTCGTGGCGACCGAGGCGTTCTGGAGGCCCATGGCGAACGCGAGCAGGCCGAGCATGACGAAGTCGCCCGTGGTCTCGACCGTGCGCCCGAAAGGCCCGAAGGCGCCGAGCACGCCGGCGACCCCGACCACGGCGAGCACCGCTGCGACGAGGACGAGCGGAAAGGCCACCGCCGGCGACTTCCCCTGGAGGCGGCGCCCGTCGATGGCCCAGAACGACGTCATCGCCCCGACGACGAACGCGGCGAGGACCGCGCCGTAGTCGATCAAGAGGCGCAGGCTGTCGAAGTCGGCTCCGACGCGGGTCATGGTGCCGGTCACGTGCGAGACGAAGCGTTGACAGCCTGCCAGCGCGGTCGAGTTGACGGCGCCAGCGGAGAACGACAGGGCAACCCACATAGGCAGGTTTCGCTGATCGTGCACGGACGAAGCGGCGAGGAGAGGGCTCTTGGCGTTCATAGTTTTTCCAATACGGCGGGGCGGGGCGAATCTGAACAAGGTGTAAGACGGGGTTGTTCCCATCGGTAGTCAGAAAATTCCGCTATCTGCTGTAGGGATTTCCTACATGTCCGAATCGGCGCCTTGGCTCAACTACAACCACCTCTTTTACTTCTTCGTGGTGGTGACGGAGAGGGGTATCGCACCCGCGGCGCGCAAGCTCCGTCTGTCCCACCCGACAGTGAGCGAGCAAATCCGAGCGCTGGAAGCGACACTCGGCGAAACCCTGTTTTTTCGCGAGCGACGTGGGCTCACCCTCACCGACGTCGGACGCCACGTCTTCCAATACGCCGAGGACATCTTCGCGCTCGGGCAAGAGCTCTCCGAGACGCTACGCGCCCCCCACGGAGCGATGAAACTATCGAGCCGACCGGTCCGCATGTCGGTCGGGGTCTCGGACATGGTGCCCAAGCTGATTGCTCGTCGTGTGCTCGCGTCACTCGAAGGTCCGAACGAAGCACCGATTCGCCTCACCATTCGCCAAGATGCGACGGTACGCCTGCTCGACGCCTTGGTTCGTCACGAGCTCGACGTGCTGATCACGGACACCCAGGCTCCCTCCGGCACCACTCCACGCGTCTTTTCTCATGCGCTCGGAGAGTGCGGCACGGAGTTCTTCGCGTCGAAGGGTATTGCCGACACATTGGAGGGAACGTTCCCCCAATGCCTCGACCGAAGGCCCTTCCTCATGCCCGGTCCGTCCAATGAGCAACACCGTGCTCTCACCACCTTCTTCGACGAGCACGAAATCGTGCCGAAGGTCGTGGCCGAGATCGACGACAGCGCTCTGATGAAGGCCTATGGCGAAGACGGACGAGGAGTCTTTGCCGGACCGAGCGCCCTCGGGCGCGAGATTCGCGCGCACTACAAGCTCGTGACCGTGGGTATCGCCCGAACGTTGCCCGAGCGGTTTTTCCTGCTCACGGCCAAGAGGCGCATCGAGCACCCGTTGGTCTCGCGCTTGCTCGCCTACGGTCACGACGTCTTCTCGGAGCGCTCCGAGGACGACGACCCCACGTCGGGAGAAGGCGTCCCGCTCCGACCGGCACGTGTGTCCGAATCCAAACGACGCCAATCTCGCCGACCGGATTGACGCGGCCGCCCCAAGGTGACCCCGATGCGACCCCTCCCGGATCGCGCCTTCGCGTCTTCGTCACGGCCGAGACGTGGCTCGGGACCGCGCTCGGAGGCGCGTCCGCGACCGCGATCGACAAGGCAGACGAGCACTGCGCGAGGGTCGCCGTCACTGCGGGACTGAACGGGACGTTCCGGGCCTGGCTCAACACGTCGAAGGCGGACGCGCTCGATCGTTTCAAAGACTACGGCCCCTGGTACGACGTCGCGCGAGGCCAGCTCGTCCTCGCCCGTCCGTCGGCGATCGTCGCGCTCGCCCCCATCCCCGACGAGCTCGGGAGGCCGGTCGTCGGCCAAGCCTGGGTAGGGGCTCGCGTCGTCGCCAACTGCATGGACTTCACGTCGTCGGCGGGCTCGGCGCGAATCGGCAATCCGAACGACAGCATGACCTGGGACAGCGCGGGAGAGGCCCTCTGCGGCACGACCCAGGCCCATCTTTACTGCTTCGAAGTGCCTTGAGCCACGACCGACGATACTCGGCCGGATTTCGCGCCGCAGCCGGAACGACGAGGTAGAGCGAGCTCCAGGCTCAGTGGCAGTCGTACGCCTTGTCCGTCTGAGCGTCCACGGGCGTGCATTGCCCGTTGACGAAGCGGCAAAAACGGTAGCGCGCGCTTCCGCAATACGGGTCGACGCTCGCCGAAACGGGACGCGCGGGCTCCGCAGGCAGGTAGCCCGCGCCCGAGCATCCGCCCACGCCCACGGTGCAGATGCCCGCCTTGGGGAGGGAGGGGCCGGCTTCTTCTTTGGTGCTGCAATCGTAGTCGAACGAAGGCGTGGTTCCTGCACCTCCAACGCCGATCGGCAATCCGAAGAACAAGGTTTGCCCGGGAAAGACGTCTTTGTTGGTGTCGTTGCAATCGCCGCCCTTGTCGACCCAGCCTGCCCCGGGCGGGGTGCACGTGACCTGCTTGGTGGCGCCGCCGAAACCATCCGCGTCTTCGTCCCGATAGTAGGTGGGACAGACCGGGGCATCCGCGGCCGCGTCTTGCGGCGCCGGCGGTGGGCTCGCGTCCTGCGGGGCCGGAGTGGTCGTCGAGCCCGTGGGTGACGTCTGCGTGGGAGACGTGGTCGCGGCGTCGGATTGGGAGGTTCCGTCTTCGCCGATGGTGACGTCGTTGGTCCCACCGCATGCTTGCGTGACCAGCGGAACGAGGGCGATCAGAGCGACCGAAGCAAAGGCAATCTTGGACATGATGGACCTCCGAGGCTCACGCACGCGCGAACCCGAACGAGAAACGAAGTTGGACTCGTGCGCCGAGGAGCCTCGCGCCGGTAGTCCGAGCCGAGGTGCGCCGCGCACGTCTCGATGAAGGAGTGTCGAAGCACGAGAGGTTCCGTCAAAAAATCGTCAGCGCGCCGCACACGCCGCTCGAACCTTCGCGCCGAGCGCCGAACGCGGATAGTCACGAGAGAATCGCGCCGCGCGCATCCGGGCTTCGTCTCCGCGTCCGGCCGCACAAAGCGCCGCTACGCGCTCCGCCTCGCGCTCTTCGGAAAGCACTCCACCGGGAAAGCGGCGCGCATGCTCTTCGAGCAACGTGAGCGCGCGAGAGGCGTCCCCCGAACGCATTGCCGCGCGTGCATCGGCCACCAGATGGGTCTCTTGCGAGAGGGTACCGACCGGAGCTTCCGCGGGAGAGGACTTCGCACTCGGAGAGGGCGCGCGCACCACCGACGAGGCGGTCGACATCGCCGACGTAGCGACCACGGGCGCGGACGCGATCTCTGCCGGCACGACGTTCGGAGCGGGCATCTCGACCGTGTTCACGATTGGCGGCACGATCGCCGAGGGAGGCGCGGCAACGGCCGTCTGCGCGTGCGCGACTTCCGTAGCGGGCGCCGGCGAATGCATCGCCCGATAGCCGAGCGCTCCGGCTCCGGCAAGCAGCACCAGGGCGGCGAGGCCCTTCACGACCGCGACGACTGCGGTTCCGGCCGCCGCGCCCCCCGAGCCCGAAGCCACGCCGGCCCCGGCGGTCGCGACCGTCGCAGCTGCCGCGGAGGTCGCGGTGGCCCCGGCCGAAGCCGCGGAGATGGTGGCGGCAATCCCAATCTGAGCGGCAATGGCGCCTCGCAATCGCTTCCGGTCGTCGAGCGAGGGCTCGAGCCCCTCACGCCCGGCCTCGAGCAGCGCTCGGTCGTTGGGATTCAGGCTCATTTCGACCTCCAGGTATCGCGTGCACGATGTCGCTCTGCTGCAGCCGCGAAGGCTTCTCGTGCCAGACGGAGGCGCGAGTAGACCGTGTTCGGTTTTTCCTCGAGCATGTCCGCAATCTCCGGCACGGTGAGCTGCTCGAGCTCGGCCAAGACGAAGACCTCTCGTTTGTCGTCGTCGAGCGTGTCGAGCAGCGTGACCAAGACCCGTGCGGCTTGAGCACGCGCCGCGCGACTCTCCGGGTCTTTCTCCCGCGGATCGAAGAGCGAGTCGGGATCGACGGGGCCCTCGCTGGGCAGGTCGCCGCGGTCGTGTTTCTTTCCGGCCCTTCGGTGCGCGCGCACCACGTTGCGCGCGATGCCGTAAATCCAGGTTCGAAGCGACGAACGTCCCTCGAAATCGTCGAGTCTCCCGTGCACGGTCACGAAGATCTCCTGCGCGACGTCGTCCACGGCATGGTCGGGCACCCCGAGAGCACGCGCGCTTCTCCACACGAACGCGAAGTGTTCGTCGTAGACGTCGTCGAAGGTAGGTCGGGTCACCACGAGCACGGGACCGGCCGTTTCCTTCGTTTCCGAGGGGCGCATCATCGCTCGACTGGTGTGTGCCGCCGCCTCGCCAGATCCGTCAAAAAAAGCGCGCCTCGAGACCGAAGTGAGCCGCGAGACCGAGAGCTTCCGGGCGAAATACCGGGATTTTTCCGCTCGCGGTCTCGATCACGAAGGTCGGGCGATCGAGCGCCACGATAGGCCCGACCGTGCCTCGCAAGGCGAAACGCGGGCCGAGCACGACCCTCGCCATGACCTCTCCGGAGAGCGCTCCCCACGTAGCCGAGCCGCTCGTGGCACGCTCCGTACCGAAGGCGGCACCGGTAGCCCGCAAAACGCCGGCCGAGAGGCAGGGACCAATCCCGAGGCGCTCGCCGAGCGAGAAGACGTGGCATGCTCGCCCGGCCACGCCGAACGACGAGACGTCTCCACCTTTGTTCGGGCTCTCCGACAGCGCTGCGCGCGTCGATGGAGAGAACGCGAAGAGGGCCTCTAGTCGCCAGCTACCCCACGTGCCAACGAGCCCGGCTTCGACGCCGAGCGCCACGCCGGGTTGCATACCCGACGAGAGCCGTCCCGAAGCCTCGACGCCGACCGAGCCTCGCCCGTTCCCTCGTGACGACGCGACCGGTGTCGATGCACGTGCGGGCACCCCGGACCGCACCGGATTCTCGCGGGCGGGCCGAGGCTCGCTGACGGAGACGCTCGGAGGCGAAGGCGTGCTCGAGGGTTCGCTCGCGGGCGACTCCGGCGCTCTGGCGCGCGAGTCGATGGCGAGGGCGACGATCAGAGCGGAAGCTTCGCTCGCTTCTCGGCAGCTGGTCGCTTTGAACGACCGAGTCGAGCGGGTCTCGTCGGTTGCCAGCGTCAACGAAACCCTGAAATCACCGCTGGATCGGCGTACGACGTGCGCTTCCGCGGTGACGGCCTTTCGCATCCCGTCGTCGGGCCCGAGCATGCGCCCGATCTCGCGCTCGACGGCCGTCCGATCCGGGCAATCGTCGCCCTCGGGCACAGACCAGCGAAGCGTGAGCGGCGCCGCCTGATCCGCGAGCGCCGTACTCCCGGAAGAGAGCACGAGCGAGAACGAGAGTGGCAGCAGGGCGCGGCGCACTCCCCGTGTCTATCATCGAATGCGCGAGCTTGGCCGGCGAACACGACGGGCATCCGCGAGCGCGAGCCGGGCCAATCGTCGATTGGCTACTTCGGCCCTTCGCTCGTGGAATAGCTGGTTACACCCGCATTGGTGACCAAAAAGCCTCGCCGTCGCAGCGCGAAGGCAGCACGCATCCGTCGCAGCACGCCACCTCCACAGACGACCACTCCGGTGCCCGGACGACCGATCTCGAGCATGCGAAGCTCGAGCTCTTCGAGCGGAATGTTGCGCGCCCCATGCAGGTGCCCCACCGAATACTCGGCCGGCAGCCCAACGTCGATGAGCGGTGCCCCGCCGGCGAGAAGGGTGCGCACGTCGGTCCGGCCCGCGACCTCGGACCAAAAGAAGGCGGCCGAGATGGCCATGAAGAAGGCTCCGATGGCGAGCGTGATCCACATGGGGTTCATGGCGTAGGGTCCTTTCGACGAGGGGCCTGCGCCCGGTCCTGGGCATCTTGACGGCCGCTGTCGAGCACGATGCGTCTCGAGCAGAGCTCGGATTTCTTCGGCAAAGAAAGAGTGAGCACGCCTCTCTCGAGCGCGGCCCGCACGAGAGAGCTTCCTTCGACCCCCTCGGGCAAGGTGAACGTACGCGTGAACGAGCCGCTCGCGCGCTCACGTGCATAATACACATCGCCTACCGCAGCCGCCTCCTCGCCGCGCTTGCCGCTCACGGTGAGGCGATTGCCGACCATGGTGATCTCGAGATCGTCGTCCGCCACGCCGGGCATGTCCGCGACGAAAACGAAGGCGTGCTTGGTCTCCTTCACGTCGAACTCCGGGGAGAGGCGCACGGCTTGCGGACGCTCCACCGCCGGTCCGAGGTCTCCGAACGGGTCGAGCTGCGTCCAGAAAGGACCGCCGGTCGCGCCGAGGGCAGGAAGCTCTTCCGAAAGTCTCCGATACGCCAGGTGGGTCATGATGAAACTCCTTCGGTTCGCGCCGGAAGATCCGACGGGACTTTCGCAGTCACGAACCGCGTCGGAGGCCATTGCATCGTTCGAGCCACGGAGACCCTACGCCCGCATCGTGACGCGCTCCCCCGCAATTGTCGTGCACATCAATCGTTTCGGAGGACATACGACCACAGGAGTGCCTCACTCGCGCAGCGCCGCCCCGTCCGAACCTTCACCGAAGAACAACTCGAGCCGAAGAAATGAGGAAATCTCACCGGGCACGAGACGTGCTCTCCCCTCGGCATGATCCAGCCTCAGAACATCAAGCCCAATACTCCCGTGGTCTGCTCGAAGAACGGCCAGCTCGGCATCGTCGACCACATGCAAGGCAAAGAGACCATCAAGTTGATGAAGGACGACAAGGGCACCCATCACTACATTCCGCTCTCGTGGGTCACGACCGTGGACGACAAGGTCCACTTGGACCGGCCCGGTGACCAAGCCGCGCGTGAGTGGTCGGAGAATCCCCCGGCCAAGCCTGCTGCCCACGCCTGACGACTCCGCGGTAGCCTCGGCTCGACACGGCCACATGCCGTCGTGGAGTCGGGGCTGCCGCCTGTTCGTTTTTACGGTCCGGAGCGTCTTTTCCCATGTCCACCTCCGAAGCCCGTCGCCACGGCGAAACCTCTCCGTCCGAAGAGACGTCGCCGCCTCGCGCGCAGCTGGGCGAGCCCATCTTGATCGCGAGGGACCTCCACAAGAGCTACGACGGCGTCGAGATCCTGAAGGGTGTCGATCTCGTGGCGAAACGAGGAGAGACCACCGTGCTCATCGGCGGCTCGGGCGCCGGCAAGACGACCCTCCTCCGACTCTTGGTGGCGCTCGAGCCCCCTACGAGTGGGAGCATCGTGGTCGAAGGGCAGGAGATTGTCGGATTGTCCGAGTACGACCTCAATCGGGTACGCCGAAAGTTCGGCATGGTTTACCAATACGCGGCGCTTTTCGACTCCCTCACGGTCATGGAAAACTGCTCGTTTCCGCTGGTGGAGCACACGTCCCTCTCGCGGCACGAGATCCGCGACCGTGTGATGGATCGTTTGAAGAGCCTCGGATTGGAGGAGTCCGTGGCGGGCAAGTATTCGAGCGAGCTCTCGGGAGGTATGCGCAAGCGCGTGGGCATCGCGCGAGCCTTGATGCTCGACCCTCCGGTGATGGTGTACGACGAGCCCACGAGCGGCCTCGACCCACCGACCAGCCGCTTGGTCGACGACCTCATCGAGGAGGTCCGCGAGCGATTCGGGGTGACCAGCATCGTCAGCTCCCACGACATCACGAGCTGCTTTCGCATCGCACACCGTGCCGTGCTCATGATGGACGGCAAGATCCTCGCCTCGGGAAAGCCGGACGAGCTGGCCGGAAGCCCGGACGGCACCACTCACGACTTCATCGAGCAGTCGGGCATCGACGTGAAGCACGTCTCCCGTGTGCCGAACGTGCTAGCAGGCTCGCTCGACGGCGAGGTCGAAGTCAAAAATCATTAGCAATGTCGAACACCTGAGCACCAACCTGTGAATTTTGGGGTCGTCGTGCGCGCCTCGGCCGAGGCTGGTAGGCTCAAGAGATGGACGAATTCCCGGTATGCGGCACGGCGCTGCTCGCAGGTCGAGAGCTCGAGGCGGGAGAAGGCAACCGAGCCCTCGGTCGCTTGCGTCTCGCCGAGCGTGAGCTCGCGTCGCGCGAAGAGCGTGGAGAGAGCCCGCTCGCCATCGCCAAAGCCGCCCTGGATCTCTCCGAAGCACTCGAAGCGTTGGGAGAGCAAGAGCGCGCGAAGACCTTGCTCGAGCGCGCCCTCTGCACGCCCGGATTCCGCGCGAGCGACGACTGGGCGCACGCGTGTCAGTCCCACGCGCTCCGCGCGCTCTGGCGCAAGGACTTCGCGCGAGCGGCAAGCTTCGCCCGGGAGTACGTGCATTTTGCACGCACGGGGCGGGCGCGCGATCCGGAGCCTCTCGTCGACGCGCTCGTCACGCTCGCCGAGGCTTGCATCGGGCTCGGAGATCACCGTGAAGCGCGCGGCCTCTTGCTGGAGGCCCGCGAGCGCTACGACGTGTCGAGCGCGCTCCAGAAGCACTTCGGGGGCTTCGAGCTCGCCATCCTCCTCCACACGGCTCGCGCCGAAGCCGGCCTCGGCAACTACGACGACGCCGTTCGGGCACTCGACGAGGTGGAAGAGAAGGTCAGAAGTCCTCGCTGGGCCACGATGCGCATCCATCTCGACGTGCTCGTGGCGAGCGCGACCATTCGCAACGAAGCGGGACGCTTCGACGAAGCCCGAACGCGCGCACGTGGGGCCGACGATTGGTGGCGATGGCACATCGAGCGGCCCGGCGCGACCACCGAGCTCAAGGCCGAGGGAACCGCGGCACGCGAGGCATTGAAGCGAACCTGGGGATAGCCGAGCGGCGCGCGCCCTGGTCGCCCCCACGACCACGGCACACGCGAGCCGTGACGGGAGAATTGGCGAGCCGAATCGCTCGCGAAGAACCATTCCCTTGCTGCATCGGCAAGCCGGATCGCAGTAGCCTGTGAAGACCTGACCCATGCGCAAGTGGCTCGTCTTCGCTCTGGTACTTCCTTCCGTGATCGCTCTCGCCCGAGAGGGCCACGCGCAAGGGCCGGCCGCCCCTGCCGCCGCCGAAGATCCGCGTCGCGCGGAGGCCAAAGCCCATTTCGAGCGCGGGGTCGCGCACGTCGATCGTTCGGAGTGGGACGCGGCGCTGGTCGAGTTCCTCGAGTCGCGCAAGGTGCTCCCGACCTCCAAAAACACCTACAACGCGGCGGTCTGTCTGCGCAAAGTGAGCCGCTTCGACGAAGCGCTCGAGATGTACGAGACGCTGCTCCGGGACTTCCCCCAGCTCGATTCCGGTGAGCGACAGATCGCCGAGAGAGAGCTCTCGCAGCTCAAGTCGTCGGTGGCCACCATCGTGGTGTCCGGTGGCGTCGCGCGCGCCAAGCTCGTCGTCGACGGACGCGAGCGAGGCACGCTCCCGCTCGCGGCTCCCATTCGGGTGGGCGCCGGAACGCACACGCTGCGCGTCTCCGCGGACGGCTATCTGCCGTTCGAGACACGGGTCGACGTGGCCGGGATGCAGTCCGTCACGGTGAAGCCCGAGATGGCCGCGCTCACCGCCGGGGGGCGCCTCAACGTCGCGGAGCAAACGGGCCGCTCGCTCGACGTGGTGGTCGACAACGCCACCGTGGGAAAGACCCCGTGGGAAGGTGTCCTTTCGCCCGGCGAGCACACTGTGCTCCTTCGAGGAGAGGGCACCCTGGGCACCCAGCCGGTTCGACCGTCGGTGGCACTCGGGCAGGTGGTGTCCCTCAATTTGCTCGGGGAAGAGCTGACCAGCGAGGTGCAGATCGACCCCGTTCCCGCCACCGCAGTGGTCTCCATCGACGGCATCGAGCTCGGTCGCGGTGCCTGGGCGGGACGACTGCGCCCCGGGACCCACAAGCTTCGCGCCGTCGCCGACGGCTATTTGCCACTCGAACGAACGGTAGCCACCCAGCCCGGCAAGACGTCTCGCGTACCTACCGCATTGGCCAGGGACCCGAAAGCACTCGGGATTCCCAATGCCGCAATCGCGATCGAGCTCGATGCAGCACTGCCCATCGGACTGCTTTATGGTGGAGGCGCCGACCTCTCCGAGTCGTGCACGGGCAATTGTTCGGCCGGCGTTCCACTCGGCTTTCACGGCGTGCTCCATGGCGCCTATCAGACCAGCAGCGGCTTCGGCGGCGGGGTGGACGCAGGCTATTTGCTCGCGTTCACTTCCCTCTCGGACCGTGACACCGTTCTCTCACCCAAGGGGCGCGCCGACAACCGCGGCACGGCCGACGACAGCCTGCGACTGAGCGGGCTCACCCTCGGCGCGTCCGCGCAATACCACGGCCTCGGCCAATGGCCGCTCTTGTTCCGATTGGGAGCCGGCGTCGTGCTCGGGCAGGTCACCGACGCACGAACCGGCCGATTCACCAACGGGCTCGGCGAGTCGTACACCGTGGACGCGAAGACCAGCTCCTCCGCGACGTATTTTTACGTCGCCCCCGAGGTGCGAATCGCCAAGGCGATTGCCAAGAACTTGGAAGTCACGTTCGGCGTGGAGGTGCTCGTGTTGGCTGCGCTCAAGAAGCCCACTTGGAACGACGGCACCACCCTCGTCACGTCGAACACCGGGCGCGGCGACGGTCTCGCCACCTTCGGGGAACAATCCACGGCGGGCGCCTTGCTCGTGTTCGTCGCGCCGAGCGTCGGCCTTCGCTACGACTTCTGATGGCCAAGCGATCCCCCTCTCCGTCCAGGTCTTCGAGGCCCACGGCTCCGCGCTTCGCCGCGCTCGCGCTCGGCGTGTTTTCCGCGGTCGCGTGCGCGACGACGTCCGACCCCGACGTTCCCACGGCCACCCCGAGCGTCGTGATTCCCTCTCGACGCATCGAAGCCCTGCGCGCGCACGGGATGGTCGCGGGCACCCCGAGTCTGCCGGTGGTCCTGCCCGAGCGGGCCTCGGGAGCCGTGGTGCTCTCGGACGTCGAGCGGCACGTGACCGCCCGATTTACCCTGCGAGGAGCGAACGACACCGCACGAACCGTCGCTTCGGGCGCGTCGGTCTATGGCGGCGCGCTCGATGGCGCCGACGTGGTGCGCTTGCCACTCGAAGACGGCGCCGAGGACTTCGTCTTCTTCGATCGAGCGCCCGCGACCGAAGCGATCGCGTACACCCTGGACGTCTCGTCGGTGGCCGGGCTCCGCCTCGCCGCGGGCAGCCTGGAGCTGCTCGACGCGGAGGGAGCTCCTCGCTTGCGCGTGGCGCCACCCTACGTGCTCGACGCGAAGGGCCATCGCGCCGAGGCACGCCTCGCCGTGGAGGATTGCGCGGTCGATACGCGCGGCACGCTCCCCTGGGGAGCCCCGGTGACGCCGCCCGGCGCCAAGACGTGCACACTACATGTATCGTGGCGCAACGTCTCCTATCCCGCGATCGTCGATCCGGTGTGGCAGGGCACGGGCTCGCCCTCGAGCTCACGCTACGACCATGCCACGCTGACCCTCGGTGGCGGACGAATCTTCACCTTCGGCGGCTTCTACGAGCCGGACGGCGGCAACGGCCGTGGCGCGGTCGCCTCGGGCGACATCTTCGATCCGACCACCCGAACGTGGGCCTCGGTCGGCTCGCTCTTCAATCCCCGACAGAACCTCGCCTTGGGGCTATTGCCGAGCGGCAAAATCCTCATCCTCGGCGGTGGCATCTCGCGCCCCACGTTCTTCACCCCCGGAGGCGCCGCGGACACGCCCATGGACGGCGTGACCTCGGCGGACTTCCTGACCGCGACCTCTCTCGTGAGCGGCAAGGTCCTCGTGGTGGGAGGATTCGTGGGCGGTACGCCTTCGGCGCTCTCCACCGTCTACGACGAGACCACCAATACGTTCACCAATACGAGCCCATTGGCGACGGCACGCGCACGTCACACGGCTACGCGCCTCGTCTCGGGCAAAGTCCTCGTGGCGGGCGGTGAAGGCGCGAGCGGCGTGCTCGCCACGGCGGAAGTCTACGACCCGGTGACCAACGCTTTCACGGCGACCGCAGCTCCCATGGGCAATGCACGGGCCGGTCACGCCGCAGTGCTGCTCACGGACGGGCGCGTGCTCGTGGTCGGCGGAAGGACGGCGACGGCCGAGCTCTACGACCCGACGACGAACCGCTTCACTCCGGCGGGGAATCTCTCGGCGGTGCGCTCGGAGCTCCAGGCGGTGCGGCTCGACTCCGGTAGTGTGATGATTGCGGGAGGTCAGGTCGCCGGCAGCTCCGTGAGCGACGTGGAGATCTTCGACCCGGCCTCCAAGACCTTCACGCCGCAACCGCCGCTCTCGTTCGCGCGCAGCGCGTTCGGGCTCTCCCTGCTCCCCAATGGCGACGTGCTCGCGAATGGTGGCAAGGCGCCCAACGCCACGAGCGTGAGGAACGCGGAGATTTGGTCGCCCACCGGCAAGGGCATCCAGTGCCGCGTCGGCGACGACTGCCTCTCGGGCACCTGCCAACAGGGGACGTGCTGCGCGGGCCCCTGCGCCGGACCTTGCAAGACGTGCGTGACGGGGACCGGGGCGTGCGTCGCGGTCACCGGGACGGACGATCCCGACGACTGCACGGGAACGAACACCTGCGACCAGGCCGGCGCGTGCAAACGGAAGAACGGCCGGGCGTGCACGGGCGCTTCGGACTGCGCGAGCGGGTTCTGCGTGGACGGCTTCTGCTGCGAAAAAGCCTGCTCCGGACAGTGCGAGGCGTGCGACGTCGGAGGCAACGAAGGCCGCTGCCTACCCGTCGCCGGCGAACCTCACGGCGCACGCGCGCGCTGCGCCAAGGGAGACGCCAATTGCGGAGGGACGTGCGACGGCATCGGCACGAGCTGCGCCTTCCCCAGCGCCGTCACCACCTGCGGTCGCTCGTGCACGGACAAGCTCGCCGTCGTGTCCACTTGCGACGGGCGGGGCGCATGCGTGACCGGCTCGCCCCAGAGTTGCCCGGGAAACTTCGTCTGCAAGGACTCCGTCGATTGCAAGACCGAGTGCGCCTCGGACAACGATTGCCTCGAGGGTTACCGCTGCGAGAACAAGGCCTGCAATGCCGTCGCGCTGTGCAAAGGCACGATCGTCACCAAGGGCAAAGAGACCATCGATTGTGCGCCGTACACCTGCGAGCAGGCCGGCATTTGCCGCACCTCCTGCGCTTCGGTGGCGGAGTGTGCGGAGCCCAATTTTTGCTCGGCCGATGGTCGATGCGTGCCACCGCCCTCGCCGCCGTCCGACGGGTGCTCGATGTCGCCCTCGAGTGGAACGAGCTCACCCGATCGCTCCTTCGCTTGGACGATGGTGGCCATCGCACTCGGGGTCGTGGTGGCGGGAAGGAGGCGCCGATGAAGAGGTCGAGCCGTCGCGAGGGTCCGGGGACGTCGAGGGTGCTCGTGGCGAGCGCGCTCCTCGTCGCCGCGTGCAGCACCGAGCACGATACGGAGGTCGGAGCGATCCGCTCGTCGGTCCCGACGCGCGCGAGCAGCGACGCCCTGGCACGCGAGCGACTCGCGACCCTCTCGGCGCGCTTTCCAGGTGTTTTCCCGTCGGAGGCGACAGCCACGCACGACCTGCCGTCTCCACTGCGCGTCGTGCAGCCTTCGCGCGCGGACGGCACCACCTTCGTGACCGACGCCGCTTCGGGCGTGGGCATCGGATTTCGTCTCCACGGGGCCAGCTCGGCCGAGCGCACGCAGCTCGGTGACGTCTCGGTCTACGAGGAAAGCGGCATCGTGCAGCGCGCCGGAACCTTCGGCCTCGAGGACTTCGTCGCGTTCGAGGACCGACCCGGCCGAGAAGAGGTCGACTACACGCTCGACGTCTCCCACGTGAGCGGGCTCCGCCTCCTGGGCAATACGATTGAGGCCCTCGATTCTTCCGGAGCACCACGATTGCGCATGGACGCACCGTACGTGCTCGACCATCGTGGTGTGCGCGTCGAGGCGAGGGTCTCGCTCGAGCGATGTGCCTTCGACACGAGCCCGCGCGCCCCTTGGGGGAGGCCCGTGGTGGCCCCCGGCTCCGATACGTGCACCCTACACCTTCAATGGTCCGGTGTCACCTACCCGGCGTTGCTCGATCCGAGCTGGGTGACCGCTGCAACAATGACCGGTCGCGACGGCCACACGGCGGTCCGCCTCGCATCCGGCAAGCTCCTACTCGCCTACGGCAATGTGTGCCAAAGCGGCTGCTTGCCAGCGAACAGCGCGCTTCTCTACGATCCGGTGAGCAAGACCTTCGCAGGAACCGGACCGCTGCTCGATCGCGGCGCCGAGCGGCCGGGCGTTCTCCTCTCCAATGGCAAAGTTCTGATCTTGGGTGGCGGCGGGCAGCTCTACGATCCCACGGCCGGAACCTTCACGGCCAGCGGCGCCATGACTGCCGCGCGCGGGGAGGCGGCCATGGTTCCCCTCGCTTCCGGAAAGGTACTCGTCGTCGGCGGCGCCGGGGCTACCGCGGAGGTCTACGATCCCGCCACGGATACCTTCACGGCGACGCCTTCCATGACCACGGCGCGAACGGGACCTGCCGCCACACGCCTCGCGTCGGGCAAAGTCTTGGTGGTCGGTGGTGGCACGGCGAGCGCGGAAATTTACGACCCTGCCGCGGGCGCCAACGGCTCGTTCGCCGCGACGGGGAGCCTCGCCGCGCCCCGCGACAATCACGTCGCCATCACCTTGAACGACGGCAAGGTCCTGGTCGTCGGCGGGTCCACGGCCAGCGCCGAGCTCTTCGACCCGGTCACGGGCAAGTTCACGGCCACGGGTTCCATGCTCGAGCCACGCGCCGATCTTCAGGCTACGCTGCTCCCCTCGGGCAATGTCTATGTCACGGGTGGCTTCACCACCAGCACCGACATCTCCACCCCGGTCGTGGAGCGCTACGTGCCCGCCACGGGGAAATTCCAGACCGCTCCCATTCTGCGGCGAGCGCGGGGCTGGCATCGAGCGACTCCGGTGGCCGGCGGCGTGGTCGTGGTCACCGGCGGCCGCAGCCGACGCGACACCAACTTCGGAAACTCGATCGGCGAGGTCGAGCACCTCGTCGTCACGCCTCCCGGCGGTACCTGCTCCGAGAATGACGATTGTTCATCGGGTATCTGCGACCAAGGAATCTGCTGCGCGGGCGCCTGCAGCGGATCTTGCAAAGCCTGCGTGAGCGGAACGGGAGCTTGCCTGCCCGTGCAATCCGCCGACGATCCGGACACCTGCACCGGAGGCAGCAGCTGCGATGCCGCCGGGACGTGCAAAAAGAAGGACGGCCAAACCTGCGCGGTCGGCACCGAATGCGGCAGCGGCCACTGCATCGACGGATTCTGCTGCAACAGCGCTTGCAGCGGCGTATGCGAAGCCTGCGACGGCGCAGTGAAAGGCCGCTGCGACCTCGTCGCGGGCAGAGCACACGGCAATCGCCCCTGCGCCTCGGACGGCACCACCTGCGGCGGCGCGTGCGACGGTCTTCAGCGCGATGTCTGCCGCTTCCCGAGCGCGTCCCTCGGCTGCGGCACCTCATGCAAAGACGGTGTTCGTACGCCCTCGACCTGCGACGGCAAAGGCGCGTGCAAGGTCTTGCCCGCCGAGCCTTGCCCTGGAAACTACGCCTGTGCGGACGACGCGGTCTGCAAGACCACGTGCGCGACCGACGCCGACTGCGGGCGCCTCTTCGCCTGCCGCGCGAACAAGTGCGTCCCGGCCGCCAAGTGCGACGGCGACCACTCAATCCTCGGCTCGGACGGCCGCGCCGCCACCGATTGCACCCCCTACCGCTGCGACACGCGCCAAAACCTCTGTCGAACCACCTGCAGCGACGTCGACCAATGCGCAGTGCCCTTTCTCTGCAGCGCCGACGGCCAGTGCATCGCCCCTCCGGCGAGCACGGGAGGCTGCTCGTCCTCTCCGGAAGAAGCACCTGCCGGCTCCACCGTGCCGCTCGTGACGGCGCTCGCGACCCTCGTCCTCGCCGCGCGGAGAGGTCGTAGGCGGTCCTTCGTGGCCGAGAGGTGAAAGCGGGCTAAGCTCCTACCCGTAGAGACCCGATGGAATCGCAAATCATCGACGAAAAGTACCGGATCGTGCGCGTCCTCGGGGAAGGCGGCATGGGAGCCGTCTACGAGGCGGTGCACCTCGTCACCGGGCGTCGAGTCGCCCTCAAGGTCATCGTCTCGCAGCTGCTCGCGCGCGAAGACGGCATCGTCACCCGCTTCCAGCGGGAAGCCAGGGCGAGCGGCGCCATCGACTCCCAGTACGTGGTGCAGGTCCTCGACAGCGGCATCGACGCGGCCACGCAGAATCCTTATCTCGTCATGGAGTACCTGGCGGGAGAAGACCTCTCGCAGCTCATCCACCGACTCGGCGTGCTCTCCCCCGACCTCGCGCTGCGTGTGATCGCCCAGGCTTGCCTCGGATTGCAGCGCGCCCACGACGCGGGAATCATCCACCGCGACATCAAGTCCGCCAATACGTACTTGGCCCGCCGAGACAACGGCGAAATCGTGGTGAAGCTGCTCGACTTCGGCATCGCCAAGGTTCGCGCAGATCCCTTCGCGGAGGGCGGCGATCACAAGCTCACGCGCACCGGATCGATGATCGGATCGCCGCTCTACATGTCCCCCGAGCAGGCCCGCGGGTCGAAGAGCCTCGACCACCGCGCCGACCTCTGGTCGCTCGGAGTGGCCATGTACGAAGCGCTCGCCGGCTCCACGCCCAATCAACATTGCGAGACCATCGGCAATCTCATCGTATCGCTGTGCTCGGAAGACGCCGACCCCATTCAGAACCGAGCTCCCTGGGTCTCGTCCGAGATTGCGCTGGTCGTGCACAAGGCGCTCGCCCGAGAGGTCGAGAAGCGATTCTCCACCGCCGCGGAGATGTACGACGCCATCGTGGCCATCACCGGGCCCTCGATCACCATCCGGGAAGACATGCTCGTCCCGATGGCCGACCACGAGAAGACCAAGGTCGCACCGCGTCTCGTCATCAGCTCCACCGGCTCTCGCGTGGTGCGTACCTCCGATGCGCCCGACCCGGACGCGCTAGCACGCACCACGTTGGCTGCCGCAGCCGCTACGGGGCCCGGCCTCGACGCGAGCACGAACCCTGGAAAAAACCGCTCCAAAGCTAGCGTCGTCCTTCCCGCACTCGGCGTGGTCGCGCTGCTCGGCATCGCGGGCGGCGCCCTGGCCATTCGTAGCGGAAAGAACGCGGACGTGCGCAGCACCGTGACCGCCGAGCCCACCAAGCCCGCCTCGAGCGAGCCCTCCACGGCCGCCAGCCTCACGCTCGCTCCGCTCGACGACCCGGCGTCGACCAAGGCCGCACCACGCGCGCAGTCCAAAGCCTCGGTGACCATCTCCCCGCCACTGGCGCGCGTCAGCGTGGACGGCACGCCGGCCACGGCGCGGGAGGGCGTCATCGACATCGAAGGCGCAGTGGGCAGCGTCCACAAGGTCGAGCTTTCTTTGGACGGTAAGAGCGCCAAAGTCGACGTCGTGCTCTCCGAAGCCGGCCCGGTCCCCTCCCGCGTCGAGATCCCCGGCCTTTCCTTAGCCCAGGCGCACGCGGCCCCAGGAAAACAGGCAGGTCCCGCGATCGGTCAGCCTGCGGCCCCGACGAGCACCAAACCCACGAACACCAAGTCCGAGCCCGTGAAACCGGCCAATCCCGCCCCAGCCAACGAGCCCGCCATCAACCGAAACTTCTGACGGGATCGGTTCGTCTCAGAGCCCCACTCGTGCGCGGAGCTCGTTCGCCGCATCGTCCACGTTGCCGAAGTTCGAACGGACCCACCCTTCGTCGTAGAAGGTGCCGAGGTAGCGTTCCCCCGAGTCGCAGATGAGCGACAAAATCGAGCCTCTTTCCCCACGCGCGGCCATTTCTTCGGCGAGCACCAAGATGGCGGCGAAGTTGGTCCCGGTCGATGGTCCGACCCGGCGGCCCAGCACTTCGCCGAGCACACGCATCGCCGCGACGGAATCCACGTTTCGAACGAGATGCATTCGGCACACCACTTCACGCACGAAGCTCGCCTCCACACGTGGACGCCCGATGCCCTCGATACGTGAGCCTTCCGAGCAAAGACCGTTCTCTCCCGTACGGTGATACCGATAGAAGACCGAGCCTTCCGGGTCGGCCACGCAAAGCCGCGAGTCGAGCCTGTGGTAGCGCAAATAGCGACCGATGGTGGCGCTCGTCCCGCCCGTACCCGCGCCCACCACGATCCACGTGGGCACCGGATGCCGCTCGTGGCGCATTTGGGCAATCATGCTCTCGGCGATGTTGTTGTTGCCTCGCCAATCGGTGGCGCGCTCGGCGTAGGTGAATTGATCGAGGTAGTGCCCGGACGTCTTCGCGGCCAGCTCCCGCGCTTCGCCGTAGACGTCGGCCGCGTGTTCGACGAAGTGGCACTTCGCGCCGTAGCGCTCGATCTGCGCGACCTTCTCGTGCGAGGTGCTGCGCGGCATCACGGCGATGAACGGAAGTCCCAAGAGCCGCGCGAAGTACGCCTCACTCACCGCCGTGGAGCCGCTCGAGGCCTCGACCACGGTGGTGCCTTCGGCCAGCCAGCCGTTGCAAAGTGCATACAGAAAGAGCGAGCGAGCCAGCCGATGCTTCAGGCTGCCGGTGGGGTGAGTGGACTCGTCCTTGAAGTAGAGGTCGATGCCTGCGTCGCGCAGCTTGGGGACGGGACACGCGATGAGGTGGGTATCGGCCGAGCGGTGCACGTCCGCCTCGATCTGGCCGATGGCCCACCTCTGCCAGGCGCGGGTATCGGTCGCTTCTTGCTCACAGCCCGGGTTCATGGCCCGCACTATCGCGCGTTCGCGCGAGAAGGTCGATCCTTGGTGTGGAGGTGGCGAGCTACAGCTTGGCCACGATCTCTTCCGTCACGGTCCACAGACGCTCGGCCAGAGCGTCGTCGCGGCCGTAGCTCGACGAGCGGGCCACGTTGCAGTCGGCGAAGTACTCGCCGCTCACGTTCGCGAGCGACGGGTGGGTGGCGACGTAACACTGCGTGGCTGCGCCTTCGCCGGTGTTCTTGAACGCGATGGAATTCAGGATCGGATAACCCACCGTCGCCACGAGCCCCATGTGGCGGCCGAGATTGGTGGCGATGACGCCCGGGTGGACGGCATTGGCGGTCTTCTTGGTTCCCGCGAAGCGCTTGGAGAGGGCACGCGCGAAGAGCAAATTCGCGAGCTTCGACTGACCGTAGGCCTTCCAAGGCACGTACTTGCGCTCGAACGAGAGGTCGTCGAACTGGATGCCTCCGCTCGGGGTCATTTTGTGCGCCGCGCTGGAGAGCATGACCACGCGCGCCGTGTCCGTGAGCGAGTCGAGCAGCCCGGTCACCAGGAGGAAGTGACCGACGTGGTTGGTGAAGAACTGGAGCTCCTGCCCGTGCGCGGTCTCACGCTTCGGAAGCGCCATGATGCCCGCGTTGCAGAGCAGCACGTCCAGCTTGCCGAGGGCGGACACCTCCGCGACGCATGCCCGTACCGAAGCCGGGTCGGACAGCTCGCACGCGACCGGAACGACGGGACCGGAGAACCCGCGACATGCCTCGGCGGCCTTCTCTTTGGTCCTCGCACAAGCCACGATCTTCGCTCCGCGCATCGAGAGCACACGTGCGCTCTCCAGGCCGAGACCGGAGTTTGCCCCGGTAATCAAGATGGTCTTTCCCGAAAGGTCGAGTCCGGCGGTGACCTCTTCGGCCGTGGACGCGTACCCGAAACCACTCGCCCCGCGGCGGCCCAACACGATCGATACGAGCGACATGGCCGCGATAGTTCAGTCGGAGCGCCTCGGGAGCAAGGGGCAAACCGCGCCTTCGGATACCTTTACGAATCGGGGGGCTCTCAGGTGTCCGGAAGGTTTCCGAATCCCTCGGATTGACGTGCGCCGCGAAACTGCTGCTCATCTGCACCCTGTCCGTCGGAAGCCACGAGGGAACGTTGCTTTTTTCGGCCGTATCCGGTGCAATTAGGGAGAAGTATGTCACACGCGAGCTCCTACACCGGTCGTCTCATCGCCGATCGATTCGAGGTATCGGCCTCGCTCGGGGAGGGTGCTTGCGGAACGGTCTGGGTCGCACGCGACCGACTGCTCGGTATCCCGGTCGCGGTCAAGGTGCTGCGCTCGACGATGCGCATCGAGCCCAAACGCCGCGCGGCCTTCGAGCGCGAGGCTCGCCTATGCGAGCGCATGCTCAGTCCGAATATCGTGCGCGTGATCGCCTTCGGCGTGGACGAAGGCGACGTGCCCTACATCGTCTACGAGCTCCTCACGGGCAGCTCCTTGCAGCAGCGCCTGACCGACGGCGGCATGATGCCTCTCGACGAGGTGGAGACCACCGTCGTGCAGATTGCGCGAGGTCTAGCGCGCGCACATTCACTCGGCGTGGCCCATCGGGACATCAAACCGTCCAATGTCTTCCTTACGCTGGACGATCGCGAGAAGACTCTCGCCAAGATCTTGGACTTCGGTATCGCGAGCCTGACCGGCAATCGCGCGACGCAAGGCGAAGACCTCTACGGAACGCTCGAGTACATCGCGCCCGAGCTTCTCTTCCAAACGGCCGAAGCAGACGCTCGCTCGGATCTCTACGCACTCACGGTGGTCGCCTACGAGTGCCTCACGGGCAGACCTCCGCTGGAGGTCTCGTCGGTGAACGAGCTCGTCGTCCGGATGGCCCAAGGCCCGATCGGACCGGCTTCGGTAGCCAACGTAGTAGGACGCGCCGCCGCAGAGCCGCTCGATGCGTGGTTCAAGAAGGGGCTCGACAAGGATCCCTTGCAGCGCTTCCAATCCGCGCGCGACCTCGCCGAAGAGCTGCATCGAGCCGTCAAGCTCGCGAAGGGACAGAACCCTCTCTTGCGCACGCGACCGACCACGCGCGAGATGCCCGCGGTCTCGGTCGAGACACCGGCCTCGGAGATCGGCGCGCGCCTCGCGGCCGGACAGAAGCTGCCCGCGATGCGACCGCGTATGCCGAGCTTCGTCTTCGAGGCCTTCGAAGAGCCCGAGCCCGCGCCGGTCAGCGTGGCCCCGGTCTCCAGCGTGGGGCGCGTCGACCCGCGCCGCGAGTGAGCGCCTGAGAATCGCGGCTCCGTCCTCGACCGAGGGGGACCGCTGCGCTAGTGCGTCTGGCCCATGCGCCTCACGCGTCGCTCGAACCTCGCGCTCCTCGCCGCTCTGCTGCTGGGCGCATGCTCGGATTCCGCCGCGTCGAGCGTGACCGAGACGCCCGACGGCAGCGCGCCCCGCGATCCGGTTCCGGTCACGGGCGATGCCGGGCCGGGAGTCGACGCGTCGACCCCCCCACCTCTCGACATCGTGCGCGAGGGGCCGGATCGCATCGGAGAGGATCGCGCGCTGCTCTGGAAGGTGCGCGTCACCGGCGGACGCGGAGGAGCGAGGCTCTTCGCCGCAGGACTCCCTCCCGGAGCGCATTGGGACGAGGCTCGTGGTGAGCTCGACTTCGTGCCCGACTTCCTGCAAGGCGGCCGCACCTGGTCCGTCGAGATGACCGCCGTCGAAGGCGAAGCTCGCGTGACCGAGCGCTTCGACCTCACCGTCACGGACGACATCGCCCCTCCCGCGCCCGTGATCACGCGCACCGAGACCTTCGAGGGGTACCTACGACTCACCGTCACGCAGACGACGGATGGCTACTTGGACTCCCCGGGATACGCCGGGCGCAGCTTCACGGCCGTCGTGATCGCGCCCACCCAGACTGCTGCTCGATTGCCGGTTCGAGTGGGCCTTCATGGCTTCGGCGGCGCCCCGCAGACCGAAGGCTGGAGCGGCGAGTTCCGCATTTTCCCCTCGGATCCGAAGGATACCTACTGGTGGGGATACGGCTCTTCCCTCCCCGGCCCGACCGTGCCCACCACGGGCGACGTTCCCGCCTATACCCAGCGCCGCGTGATGAACCTGCTCGGCTGGGTGCTCTCGCGCTATCCCACGGCGGACGCCGAGCGTGTCTACCTGGACGGCGTTTCGATGGGTGGCGCGGGAGGCATGACCCTCGGCCTGCTCCACGCTCGTCACTTCTGTCACGTGCGCGCCGGCTACGGCCAGGCCATCCCAAAAAACCACCGGCCTTCGCGCATCGCCCAGCTGCGCACGCTCTGGGGTGCACCCGAGACCGGACTCTCCGACGGCGCGGGAATGCCCGTCTGGGATCGCATGGATCTTACACGCGTCCTGCGCGACGTGCCGGAGGCTCGAGACCAGTTCCTCTCGCTCCACCACGCGAAAGACGATCCCACGATTCACTTCGGCGCCGTGGTGATGCCGAGCACGCTCACCGGCAAGACGTTCTACGGCGCGCTGCAGAGCACGCACGTCGGGCATCACGCGGTGTGGGACGAAGGCGCCCACGTCTTGCCCGATCCGGTGTTGGGAAACGATTGGTGGACTGCCGGCTGGGACCCGGTATTCGACACCACCAGCCTACTCCTCCGCAATCGGGCCT
The DNA here is from genome assembly GCA_965225775.1 of Polyangiaceae bacterium. GTDB lineage: Bacteria > Myxococcota_A > Polyangia > Polyangiales > Polyangiaceae > JAAFHV01. The sequence goes on from OZ245328.1 coordinate 6,445,375, forward strand.
TTCCGGCCTTCACCGGCACGTCGATCGACCGCAATCCGGGCACCGGGAAGGGCAACGGCAAACGAGCGTTCAACGCCGAGTCCGGCTTCGCGGGCGTGCTCGCCACACCGGAAGACACCGGTTGGGACGGCGACGTAGCCGGGGGAATCAATCGTTTCCTCCGCTGGGACGGCACGAAGATCGTCGACACCTGGGAGCGCTTCGAGATCCCCCTTCGTGTGCTCGACGCCGCCGGCGGCTCACCTCCACGCGCCGGTTACCCCACGACGGGAGACAAGCTCGAGGGCGGACTGCCCGTGACCACCCAGGTGACTCCGCGCCGCACGCAAGCCTTCCGTTGCCGTCCCGGCGAGACAGTCGATTACCGCATGGGCACGAAGAGCGGCACCGCCGTAGCGGACGAGACGGGAGCCGTGACCATTCCGAACGTCGAGCTCGGCACGAGCTGGACCACGCTGGAGATCACGCGGAAGAAGTAGAGCGTCGCGGGAACGCTGAGCCGACGTTGCGCAGCGGCGTTGCGCCGAAGCTGCTCGATGCCCGATATTTCCCGCGTTTTCACCCGAATTTCGATCGGTCCGGAGCTTGCTGCCTCCCCCGCATGAACGAAGTCGCTCGCGTATGCGGTCTCCTCGCCCTCTTCCTCGGTTCGACGCTCGCGTGCTCCCCGGCTTCCGAGGCTCCTACGACCTCGGGCGCACCCGACCCGACGAGTCCAGCGAACGGTTCCTCCGGGTCGACCGGGCCGGGGACTTCCGGGACCCGCCCGAGGCTTCCACCGGGCACCTTGCTCTACGTGCGATCCGAGACGGCGGACAACGACGTGCTCGTGGCGCGCGACCTCGCGAGCGGCGCCGAACGAACGGTCACGGACTTGCGCGGCGACGGCAGCGAGGGTTGGGAAATTCGCGGCTACGCGCTCTCTCCGGATAGAAGCCGCATCGTCCTCGCGTCCATTTATGGCCCCACCAAGGCCGACAACGACACCAAGCTCGCGACGCGAAGACTCTGGAGCCTCGCGGTCGACGGCACCGACTTCGTGCGCCTCACCCCCGTCTTCGAGAACACGGGCAACGGACGCAAGCTGTTCACGATCGAGGTGGAGGATCCGGATTTTTCTGCCGACGGGAACCGGGTGATCTACAGCTTCGGAAACTATTGGTACGAAGGCACCACCTTGAGCGGCGGGGCCTTACCTTGGCAGGTTCCCGCTGCCGGCGGCGCATTGCCTTCGCCCTTCCCCACCAATCAGGGATGCTCGGTGCTCAATCCTTCGACGAACCCGGCAACCGGAGAGGTGCTTTTCCGTCATAGCGTTTGCATCAACTCGGCCGACGAAGGCCTCTTCCTCTATCCTGCAGAGGGAGGAAGCAAGCCGAAGAAGCTCGTCGGGCAGACGTACGGCGCGGGTGGAGTCGACCCTTCCTTGGAGACGGCGAGCTGGGTGGCGGACGGGAGCGGCTTCGTCTTCGTGGGAACGACCGAAGTGTCCCGCAACGGCACGACGGAGGCCGTGCGCTCGCTCTTCCTCTACGACATGACCAAAGCCAGCGTCTCGCCCCTCGTGGTGCCGCCGCCGAACACCTACGTGTGGAATGCCGCCATCGCCCCCGACGCGAGCTCGATCGTCTACTGCCTCAAGCAGGGCGACGACCGCTACGATCTCCACCTGATCGACCTGACCGCGACGAAGGCCACCGACGTCGCGATCACGACCGACGGAAAGAGCTGTAGCCCACGCTTCTGAGCGACGTCTTCGATCGCGTCGGGAGCTCGACGTCGCGCGTCGCTTCGAGCGTCGCCGACCGGAACGTCCAGCGCGGCCTTCTGGCCGGTTCGTACAGGCTTGTCACGAATCCTCCCCCTCGTGCGACGATCGGGTATGCGACGTCTTCTTCCGCTGGTCTTCTTGTCCGGGGTGCTCGGTCTCTCGGCGCTGCACTGCCGTCACGAGATCGAGGCGAGGCCACCGAAAGCGGGCGCACCGGCAGCGAAGGATGCTTCAGCCGACACCGGAAGTCCCGGCCCAGACGCCGCCGTCGTCACGGCGCAGAGCCTCGGTCCTATGCTCACGCACGAGCAAATCTGCGCTCGCGCGGTCACCGTGATCGAGCCGAGCCCGGCAGCGAAGGCCTTCGAACGCCCCGACGGCCTCTGCAAGAACGACCGCGGCCGACCGGGCGAGTGCATGTGGGGCGAGCGCTACGACTTTCCGCCCACCCCGCGCGACGTGTGCTTCGTCGCCCAGAGCAACATCGACGATGCGTCGCGGAAGGTGCGCGCCACGCCGCGCCCGCAGTTCTCGCCGCGAGCGAGTGGCACGTCCGACGTGCCGCCCGTGCCCGTACCGATGCCCACACCGCAGAATCCATGGGACGGCAAGAGACCATTGCAGTATGCACCCAAAGTGGAGGCACACCTCGCGATGACCGACGCCGAGCGCGCGCTGCTCGGAAAGAACGGTTTCGTCGTGCTCGCGCGAAAGCCCGTGCACAGCTACGTGGCGGCCTACCACGACATCTTCCAAGAGCAGCTCCCGCTCTACGTGACCACCAACTCCGTCCTGCATGCCATCTTCCGCTCGGAGGACGCGCTGCTCGAAGGCATCGAGCGCGTCGAGCTGCGTCGCTCCGTCTCGTTGCTGGTCTCCCGTCTGAGAGACGCGCTCGCACGATCGCCGCACGACCGCACCGCAGACGACGTCGACCTCTACCTTACCGTCGCGGCCAAGCTGGCCGATACGGCGACCCCAAAAGTGAAGGGGAGCACGTTCGGCTGGGTGGACAACGCGGCCGAAGACATCGTCGAGAAGATCGAGTCCGATAGCGGCACCATCGAGACGGTGGAGCTTTACGGACGCCCTCGCGCGATCGACTTCTCCAAGTACGTCCCGGTCGGACACTACGCGGGATTTCGGCCCGACGAGGTCGGCGACATGGGCAAGCCCAATGCGCCTCTCACGCAGGCGCAATACTTCCACGTCATGACTTGGCTCTCGCGCCACGAATGGAACCTGGTGAGCCGGGGCTGCCAGAGCTCCACTCCCGTCGACGCGAAGTGCTCTTCCGCCTCCACTCCGCGTGAGGTCGCGGCGGCACTGCGCGTGGCCGAGCTCGTGGAGCGCGCAGGAGTACGACCGATCTTGGACCGCATCGAGTCCGTGTACCGAACCTTCGGCGGAATGCGCGACGACGTACCGGTGACGTCGCTGCGCGGACTCGTCCCGCAGACGTCGAGCACGGATCCCAAGGCAGCCGAGACCCTCGCCGTCGCCATCGGCGATCGTTTCCCACGGTTCGCCGTCACTCATCCCATGCCGGTTTTTCCAGGCGATCACGAAGGAAAGCTTCCGGCCATCGCCACCTTGATCGGCGCACGCATCGCGCCCGATCTCGATCCAGTCGGACAAGTGATGCGCAGCGTGTACCCGCAAAGGCTGGACGCCAACGTATTCGGAGCGCTCCTCGGACACGACCCGACGGCGCGCAACGCCACCTCTTCCACGGGCATGCAGACGGCCGTCGCGCTCGCCCCGGCCCTCCGTGCGGCCTCGGCCAAGGGCACGTCCTTGTACGATACATGGATGACGGCGGTGCTCGCCCTGGGGCAGGTCCCCGAAGGCACCTTGCCGAGCTTCTTCCGAACGCCCGCCCACGCGAGCTTCCGCATGAACGGCGCGTTGGTCGGCTACGGGCAGATCCGCCACAACTTCGTGCTCATGAGTGGCTCGTCGTACGACTCGTACGGCTGCGAGATCCCGGACGCGTACGTGGAGCCGCACCTCGCGACGTACGAAGCGCTCTTGACCTACGCCGAGCGGGGACTGCAGCTTGGCGCGAGCGACCGCGCCACCCGCGAGTACTTCACGAATACCGCGACCGTGCTGCGCGTCCTGATCACCATCGTCCGGCACGAGCTCGAGGGACGGAAGCTCACCGAAGACGAAGTGCGCTACCTCGGAATGATCACCGAGTACACGCCCGACGGGGGTTACGGCGGGGACTCCCACGGTCCGCCGAAACGCACCGGCTGGTACTACGACCTCTTCACCGACCGCGCGAAGCTCGCCGAGATGGGCTCGGACTTCGTCGGCGAGGTCGCGACCAACGCCCACTCGAACGACGTGTTCATGTTGGGCGCGGAGGCGGCGCGATTGGGCGTCTTCGCGGTCGACACGGGAGGCCCACCTCGACTCATGGTCGGCCCGGTCGCAACAGGCTACGAAGCGCACGAATCGCTTGGAAATCCCCGCTGGACCGACGCTCTCGCTGCGGACAAACCGCGCACCTCGGAATGGGCGAAGAGCTACACCGCGCCCATGCCGATCGAGCCTTCCGTCGAGGGCAGCGTGGAACATTGCGACGACGGAACGTTGCGCCTATTCGTCCGCTCGACCTCGACCATCGAAGGGTCGGACGTGGCCTTGACCGACCACCATGGCGACGCCGTCACCACACGCATCCCGCTCGCCATCGGTCCCGAGGGTGTCGTCGTTGCCGTGCGAGAAGCTGCACCGACGCCTCCGCGCACCAAGAGCGTCGGCCCTGGCCTCGACCCCTTCGGCGACGGCAGTGAGTCGCGTCGAGCTTCGCCCTTCGCCGGCGCCGTCCTGCGCGTGGGCGTGCATCGCGAAGGTGGACGCGAGGTGCCGGCATTCGGCTTCACCCTCGGCCCGAGCGTGTACCACGCCTCGACCGGACTCGATTATTCGAACGACGATGCGAAACGCCTGCCGGAGCGCTCGCGCTACCGCGGGCTCGACGACTTTCACCTCGGCGCTTTCGCGGGTAAGAAGCGCGAACAGCCGTCGCGCGCGAACGGATTCCCGGTCCCCGTGCCCGTGCCGGTTCCGCTTCCGGGAAAGGGCGGACTCGATCGTTGAGCACGTCCCCGAACGAGCCACGCGCACCACGCGTGGCTGGTCCTCGCGCGCGTTCGCCCATATACGAGAGGCCATGGAACGGCTCATCTGGCTCGCGTGCGGGGGTTTCGGTTTCACGTCCGTGGCGCTCGGCGCCTTCGGCGCGCACGGACTGAAAGCCAAGCTTGCACCGCTGGCCGATGGCGCGCAGCGACTCGAGTGGTGGAACACCGGCGCGCACTACCAGGTGGTGCACGCGCTCGCGCTCGGGCTCGTCGCCGTGCTCGCCGCTCGCGGTTCTACGTCCACCGCTCCCAAGGTGGCTGCCATCGCCTTCACCGCGGGCATTTTCCTCTTCAGCGGCAGCCTCTACACGATGACCCTCACCGGCATTCGCGCGCTCGGCGCGGTGACCCCGCTCGGGGGCGTGGCCTTCTTGGTGGGCTGGGCCTCGATCTTCGTGACCGCGTGGGGAATGCGCACGGCGACCTGAAACGAGCTGCGGTAAGGTCGCGGGATGAGCACGCTCTCTCGCCTCGCCGAGCTCTCCCGCGGATTCCGTTCGAGCTACCTCGACTTCGACGCGCTGAGCGCGCAGGTCACGGCCTGGTCCGAGGCCTTCCCGGAGATCGTGCGCCTCACGTCGATCGGCAAGACCCCCGAAGGCCGCGACCTCTGGGTGCTCACGATCGGCCGAGACCCCGATCGCCGAAGACCCACCGTGTGGGTCGACGGCAACATGCACGCGAGCGAGCTCGCCGGAAGCAGCATGGCGCTCGCCATGGCCGAAGACGCGATCGCTTTCCACCTCGAGCCGGAAAAGGGCTTTCGAGACGTTCCCGAGGCCGCCCTGGGCGCGCTCTCCGACGTGCTCTGGATGGTGCTCCCGCGCATGTCTCCCGACGGCGCCGAGGCCGTCTTGAAGACCGGTCGCTACGTGCGCTCGGTCCCGCGCGACGAGCGACCCAATCGTGGCGAATCCCGCTGGATCTCCGAAGACCTCGACGGCGACGGCCTGGCGCTGCTCATGCGTGTGCGCGACCCGGGCGGCGAGTACGTGGAGAGCGAGGAGGTGCCCGGCCTCATGCTCCCCCGCCTCATCGAAGACGCGGGCCCCTTCTACAAAATCTACCCCGAGGGCCGCGTCGAACACTTCGACGGTCACACGGTTCCGACTCCCCACTTTCTCTCCGACAATCAAACGGACCTCAATCGCAACTTCCCGTGGTCGTGGGCGCCTCCGCACGAGCAGGCGGGCGCCGGGGCCTATGCGCTCTCCGAGCCCGAGACGCGCGCCGTGGTCGAATTCACCACGAAACACCCGGAAATTTTCGCGTGGCTCAACGGTCACACGTTCGGCGGCGTGTTCATCCGACCGCTAGGCCATTCGCCGGACGTGCGCATGGATGCCCAGGACTTGGCGCTCTTCCGTCAAATCGGCGAATGGTGCGAGACCCTGACCGGCTACCCCATGGTGTCCGGCTTCGAGGAGTTCACCTACGAGCCGGACAAGCCCTTGCACGGCGATCTATCCGACTACGCGTACCACCAGCGCGGCGCGATTGCGTACGTGGTGGAGCTCTGGGACCTGTTCGCGCGCATCGGAATGCCCAAGAAGAAGCGCTTCGTATTGGCGTATTCCGAGCTCGGGCGGCCCGAGATGATCGCCCTCGGCAAGTGGGACGCGGAGCACAACGCGAGCCGGGTGGTGAGACCTTGGCGGACCTTCGAGCATCCGCAATTGGGCACGGTGGAGCTCGGCGGGGTGGACCCACGCGTCGGACTCTGGAATCCGCCCTACGAGCTCTTGGCCGAGGTCTGCGAAAACCAGAGCCGCGCCTTCGCCCGGGTCGCTGCGCTCGCGCCGAAGCTCGCGCTCGAGACGCGCGTCGAGTCGGTCGGCGCGGACACGAGCCGTGTGACCGTGACCGTGCACAACACCGGCTATTTGCCCTCGTACGTGCTCTCGTCGGCCAAAGCGGTCGAGCACGCCGAGCCCGTACGCCTCGAGACGGTCGCCTCGGAGACCAGCGTCACCTTGCTCGAGCCGGGCGATGCGCTGCGCACGGCCGGCCACCTGGACGGCTGGGGCCGCGGCCTCCACGACGGCTCGGGAGCCCTGTACTTCCAGCGCAGCCGCGGAAATACCGGCACGGCGACGGTCACCTACTGGGTTCGAGGCCGAGGCACGCTCGCCCTGCGCGCGGGAAGCTGCCGCGTGGGCCACACGAACGTGTTGGTCACGATTGGATAGTGGAGCGGGCACTCGGCTACGACGTCGCCATTTTTCTTGCATAAGCGACGACCGCATCGTTCCCGAGCGTTCGTCCTCCCTCCGCAGTCTTTTCCCATTGCTCGCGAGAAAGAGTGAGCTTCCGAAGGTCCGGACGCGACACACGGGCTGCGAACGCCGCTGTTCGGGCGAAAGTGTTTCGTGTACGTCGCGATTTTCCGGCCTTCTCGGCTTGACGCTAGCTCGACGCGATGATGCGCTTTACTTCATGCGTCGTATTCCCGCCCTTGCTCCCCGGCTTGTCGCTCTCGTCACGATGACCTTCGCGTCCTCCGCGCTGGCGGCGGAGCCAGCGGCGGCCACCAAGGCGCCTTCCCCGGCCGAGCCTGCGCGACCGGCCACGGCACAGCAGCGAACGAGCGGCATCACGTTCGCCCTCGACGATGAGACGCTGCTCCTCACGGATACCGCGGCGTCCAAGACGTTCCGATTGCACCCCATCGCGGCGGCCGTTTACCTCTTGGCCGACGGGACTCGCTCGCTCTCCTCGCTGCGCGCGGAAGCCGAAGCGGCCTCGGGGATCCCGGTGGACGACGAAACGCTCTTCGCGGCGCTCGACGCCCTGGCGGACGCCAAGCTAATCGTGGCGCGCGTCTCTCCTCCGGGAAGCACCGAGCTTGCCGCGTTCGTGACCGTGGACGGTGTTTCGGGGACCGACCTGGTAACGGCGACCACGAGCACGGGAACCGCGGCTGCGACGATCGCCGACGTTCGCAGGAGCGAAGAGCGCAAGAAGGCCCAACATCTGGCGGGGCGGCGGACGGAGGCGGACCAAAAGAAGCTGCGCCCCGAGCTGCGCCTCGCGGCCGAAGAGCGCGCCAAAGCCGTGGGGCAGCTGCGCAGTCAGGCCGGCAAAGAAGAAGCCGCCAAGAAGGCCAAGACGGTCACGGCCGCGGACGACGCGGCTCTCCGAACCGCGCGAGCGCGCGCCGAACAGTCCGCCAAGAGCGAGCTGAAGCGCCGCAAGGCCGACGAGCAGGAAAAGAAAAAGGATCAGCAGGTCAAGGCGAGTGAGCGATGACCCGAGTCCGGCTCGCCCGTGAGCCGGAGCTCGTTCGAGTGCTCGACTTCGTGACGAGAGCCGAGGCCGAGGTGCTGCTCGCTCGGCTCGCACGAGAACCCCTGACCCGAGACGATACCGGCCTCGTAGGCGAGGTCGACGCACTCGACGAGCTCGTGGAGCTCGAGCGACGCGTGGCGGAGGAAGTCGGGCACGAGAGCCACGTTCGCTCGGTCCGCTACCGCTGCTACGACGTCGGCAACGGGCATCCGCTGCACCCCGATCACTACGAGATCGAAGGCTCTGCGCTCGTGGCCACGGCCATGCTGGTACTCTCGGCTCCGAAGGCGGGTGGCGCGACCGAGTTCCCCCATGCGCGTCCCTACCCGATGGCCGTGGATCCGGTCGCATGCTCACTCGTGCACTGGCGAAACGTGAGCGCGGAAGGAGAGCCCCTGGCGCGCTCGGCGCATCGGGGGGTGCCCGTGCGCGAGGGACGCAAGTGCGTGCTGTTGTTCTTCGTCTACGTGCCGCTCGACGCGTACGTGGAGGCCGAAAAAGCGGCGCGCGCACCCGATGTGGGCGCGCTCCCGGCCGACACGTGCGCACCTCCCGCGCCGGGTAAGAACTTGGTCTGCGTCGTGGACGCGCGCCTGCCCGAAGAGACCTCGAGGCTGCTCCGAGAGGCCTGCGACGCTCGCGACGTGATCTATTCGGAGATCGAGGCCACGACCTTCGACTACTCACCCACGAGTCGCCTCGCGCCGGGCACCATGCTCTTTCGTCCGTCCGTCTCGAGGGCGGCGCAATACGTGGAAGAGCACTTGGTCACCCCGGAGGTGGCCACCTTCCACCGCGAGGTCGAAGGCACGCTTTTTCCCTGCGTCTCGCCGATGCGCGCCCGAGAGCGCGAAGGCATCGCGGGGCCTCGCTGGTTCCCGGTGACGACGTGCGATTGGACGCTCGTGAGGAGCTTCGTCGAGCGCCTCGGTGGCTATCCGGTCATCGTGAAGGTACCGGGCGGAGAGGGTGGCCTCGGCGTGATGCGCGCCGAGAGCGAGCCGAGCCTCCGCGCCTTGCTCGACCACCTGGTGCGTGGACAAAACGTCGTCCCTCAGCTGCTCGCGTACGTGCCCGAAGCCATGCACCACCGTGTGATCGTGGTGGGCGACCGCGCGGTCGGCTCGTACGAAAACCCCATTTTGGAGGGCGATTTCCGATCGGCTCCTTCGAGCGACCCAGCCGACTACACGAGCCTCGTGCCGGACGAGCTCGGATCGATCGCCGTGCGCGCGGTCCGAGCCGAGCGTCTCGCATTCGGCGGAGTGGACGTGCTGGCTCACGCGAGCGGCCGCCTCTACGTGCTCGAGGTCAACTACCCCTGCTATTTCCCTCAAGCGACCCTGATCGGCGGGATCGACGTGGCCGGCCCCATGCTCGACTTCTTGATCGCACGCGCACGCGACGCTGCCCGCGAGACCGAGTGACGAGCGCATTGTCAGTTTGTCAGGAGTCGCCAGGCGAAGCCCCGGTTCCTGGACAACGTTTCAAGGAATAAAGGCACGCATCACGATCCCTCGAGAAATCGTGGCCGATACCGCTTGGCCTCTTCCTTGCGATGAGAGTGGGCATGAGCCAATCCCACACTCTCGATACCGAATCTCCCCTCATCGTCCTCGTCGGAGGCTGCGGAGGCCTCTCCGAGCGCTACCGCGCCGTGCTCGAAGAGCGCGGCATGCGCGTGCGCCACTTCGAGAAGCGCGTGCCCAACGGCGTGCGCCGCTCGCTCGGTCGCATCGCCGCCGTCTTCGTGGTGGTCAGCATGGTCTCCCACTCGCTGCGCGATCGCGTGAAGGAGCTGGCCGACGACGGCACGCCCATCGTCTACCTGCGAACGGCTTCGGTCTCCGCGGTGCGCGCGGCAGCCCAGGATCTCCCGCGGGCCGCCTGAATCACGGACACTTCCCGACCCACGCATCGCCACACGGCCGCGCGCGCGGAGGACGCGACACCACGTCGCCCAAGACAGCAGGATCGGACGTGAAATTCAGTACCAAGCTCACGGCGTCGCACGCGGTCTCACGACCGTCGGAGTTCGGATCGGTGGGCAAGTCGAGCACACGGCAGAGCGTGTCGCGGATGCTCGCGTAATACGGATCGGAACCGCAAACGAAGCCCGGGCCAGGCAGGCCACTGGGCACGTTCTCGAAGCTGGTCAGAAAGTCGCTCGCGTTGAGGCGCACGGAAAAAATGCCGTCGACCATGGCGTAGCCGATAGGCTTCTTCACGAGCTTGGCGGTCATGTACCCCGCAGCGATCGGGAACGTGAACGCGCCGAGGCGCACGGGGAATTTCACCTCGGCCACCACCACGCCACCTCGAACGTACGCGCGTGTGTCGACCGCGACCGGAAGGTACGGAGTTCCGCCGATGAGCGATTTGGCGTCCACCGTCCAGCGATCGGTTCCGTCGCGCTTCAGGGGTCCTGCACCCGCACCCGCGTCGGCTTGGACGCCCTCGAACCCGAAGGTGTCGAAGAACGACACCTCGACCTGATCGTCGTCGGGCTCTTCGTTGTAATTCCTAATGCGGAGGAGCAACCCGTCGGCACCGGTGAGCAAACCACCGCCGATACCTCCATTGCCAACCGCGTTGGAGAGCCCGAGCAGCCAGTCGCCGCCCGCGTTGTCGACCCCCGAAGGCAAGTCGCAGATACCCGCATTGCCCTTGGGCACGCACGCGCGCTGCCCGGGGCAGGTGCAGAGCATATCGAGGTCGTAGCCTGCGCGACTCGGCTGCTTCACGTCGTTCTTGTCCGCGAGATCGAAGGTGGCGAGCGCCGCCACGATGGTCGTGCTGCCGCCGTCGGCGCTGGCCGAAGGCTGCGGCCTCCCCGGTGGACGCGCGTTCGCGCAACCGGCGTCGGTCGAGCTCGCCTCGACTCCGGTGTCGACCGAGGAGGTGGCATCGGCAACGGGTCCGACGATCGACGCGTCCGTTTCGGCCGGTCCGCCCGTGTACCCGTCGAGCGGGTTGAGGAGCGAGCACCCCACGGCGAAGAGCGCCGCACCGAGCGCCAAGTAGCGAGCCTTTCTCTGCATCTCTTCCAACCGTAGCCCGACGAGGCGGCTCTCGCGACGAGGAAAGGACGCGAAGGGCCTACCGCACCTCGCGAGTCTTCCCTGTATCTGCCGGAAAGGCGAGTCGGCGCGCGCGGCTCGGGCCGTCGTCTTCGGGTCGGGTCAATTGCCCTGTCCGCCGCACGTGCCGAGCGTCTGCGGGAGTCGCCAATCGCCGATGTTCTTGTTCGAGCACGGTTCGTTGGCCGCGCATCCGGTCACGGCTGCCGAAGGGTCGCACAGCTGCGCGTCGTTGTTTCCGCAGGACGGTTTGCACGACGAGGTGGTCGCGTTGTTGGCCTGGGTCACGCAGCACACGGTGCCGGAAGCGCAGTTGGCTTGGCCGCTGCATTTGAGCGCGGTGGGTGGGTTGCCTCCGCTGCCTCCGGCATTGGGGCACGTCGCGCCGGTCACGCACGCTTGCGTGAAGCCGTTCCCGGCGCGTGCCACGCAGCAGGTCTCCGCAGGAATTTTGCAGGTCGACGTGCCGCACGTCAGCGTCGACGTGGTTCCGGTCGATGCTCCACCGTCGGCCACCGTGGGTCCGCCGTCCGACCCGGCAGAGCCCGCGTCGGTCGTTCCACCACCGCCCGAGTCTGCAGCGCTGCTGCTGCCATCCGTCGACGTGCTGCCACCGTCTGTCGAGTCCTCGAAGAGATCACCCGACGAGCCTCCACACGCCACCAGCACCCCACCCACCACGAACGACACGGCGAAGAACCTGTGAAGCATGTTCGAATGGTGCCCCGGCAACGGCGCGGGCAGGCATCGATCGCTCATTTTTCACGAGTGATTCGCGCGCACATGCGCTCACCGCGACGTGCGCCCCGGTCGCCCGAGTGACCAGCTCAGCCTCGTGCGAGACGCCCACGAAGCAACCGAAGGTCTGCCGATCGATCCTCGGATAGGACGATCAGATCGTCGAGCATGGCCACGGCTTCGTCGCGTGCATGGCGTCCACCGACCGCGCGCCGTACCGAAGCGCTCCGAAAGATCATTCGCGTCATCCGAGCCTTCCAGATGTCCGGAACGCGCGCGAGCCACGCCATGTTCGTCGGAACGAGCCTGCGACCCGAGCGAGTGACAGCGCGAAAGCCCTCGGACATGGTCCGCGCGACGAGCTCGGCATCGGACGCGACGAGCGAGCCTTCACGCGTCGCCAGCACCCCCGCGGCGATCACCGGTGCCATGAAGGCCGCGTGCGTGCAGAGCCATGCCTGCATGTCGTCCACGAACGAAGTGGCGATGCCCGCTTCCGCCAAGAGCTGGCGGAGCTCGGTCGTCGCTGCCGGAACATGGTCGGGCAGCGCTCCTACGGTCGTGATCTGAGCGAAGCGCAAGAGCGAAGGGACCACCCCACCGACGAGCACTCGCCCCTCGAACGCCGCGACCGCTGCAGGAAACAGCCACAGAAAGCGCTCTTTCCCGACGGCGTCGCGGTAGCGCCCGAGATCGGTCGCGGCATTGAAAACGAAGACCACCTGCCGAGCACGAGAGGCACGGAGCTCGCCGAGAAGCCCGTCGGCCTGTTGGCGACGCACGGTGACGAACATGTAGTCCGTGTCGCCCGTCGCGATAGATGCATCCCGCACACGTCCGACCACGTCGACGTACGCGCGCGACTCGTCCACGGCGAGCCCGTCACGCACGCGCAGCTCTCCGCCCGACTCGCGCAGCTCGCGCAGACGTTCTCCTCGTGCGACCAGGGTCACGTGGTGCCCTTCGCGCGAGAACCGATGGGCGAGCAGCGTCCCGATGGCTCCTGCGCCCACGATTCCGAGCGAGACGCGACGGCTCATACGTCGAGCTTTATCCCGAATCGGACGACCGCTCACGCGACCGCACGTCCCCGTCACGTCCCGCTCGTGCTCTCGGAGCGAGCCGGGCCGATCCGTGGGTCAACCCATGAAGACCTTGGCGATCTGCTTCCGAAACACCTCTGCCCCCGCAGCCAAGCGCTGCGCGTAGAGCGCTTTGGCGTCCGCTCCGGCCACGTAGGTCACTTGGTCCTTGTCGTCCGTCGCGGCCTCGAACACGACCTCGGCAATTTGCTCGGCGGTCGAGTGCCCCTTCGCGCGCTCCGGGTCCGTGAAGACGGACAACACGCGCTTCACCAGGGAGGCGTAGGCGGGGTGCTCGGTGAGCACCAGAGACCGTCCGGCGAAGTCGGTCTTGATCCCTCCCGGAGCGACGGTCTTCACGCGGATCCCGAAGGCGGAGAGCTCGAACGCGAGACTCTCCGAGAAGCCCTCGAGGCCCCACTTGGTCGCGTGATAGACGGAATTGAACGGGAACGTGGCGAGGCCGCCGATCGAGGTGGTCGTGATGAACGTGCCCGTCTTGCGCTCACGAAAGGCCGGCACGAACGCCTTGATCGTACGCAGCGCGCCCAGCAAGTTGGTCTCGATTTCGGCGGAGATCTGCTCGTCGCTCGCGCCCTCGAACGACCCCGCGAGACCGTACCCGGCATTGGCGAACACCACGTCGACCGGGCCGAGCGAGAGGGCTCGTTCGGCGGCCTCCTCGATCTGCCGGCGGTCGGTGACATCGAGCCGAAGTAGCGTGATTCCCGGGACGCTGGTGAGCTCCTTCTCGGAGTCCGGGTTTCGGAGGGTGGCGATCACCTTCCAGCCACGGCTCGCGAAGAGCAACGCCGTCGCGCGACCGAGCCCGGTGGAGCTACCCGTGATGAAGATGGTCTTGGACATGGCAGGAACCTCTTTCATGAATTCGTATTCAGTTAAAGGGCGACGCAATCAGGCTTTCAGGGCGTCCCAGCATAGGCCTACGACGTCGTCCACGAAGGCCGCGCGGTCCTTTTTCACCTTCGACGAGAGCACGGTCGCCATTTCCTTCAGCGTGCCTTGGAGGAAGACGAGCATGGTGGACGTATCGAGGGGCTTCAGCAGAGCTTCTCGCTTCCCTCGGTCGAGCAGATCGGTGATGGGACGCACGCCGAGCTCGACCGCGGCCTTGGTCGGCGCGGAAACGTAGGGCGAATGGGCCACCTGCGCCATGAAGACCATCTCGGCGCGATGTTCGACCACGTAGTCGACGTACCCCTTGCAGAGGCGCGCGAACGCGATCCTGACGGGCTGGTCCACGTCCTTGAAGACGAGGCTCGCCAGCTCTTGTTTGGTCTTCAAGTAGAGCGCATCCACCAGCGCGTCCTTGTTCTTGAAGTAGATGTACACGGTTCCCGTCGCCACTTTGGCGCGCTTCGCGACCGCTTCCATCGAGAGCCCCGAGAGCCCGACCTTCTCGACCTCGTGCAGGGTGGCCGCCAGAATCGCCGCCTCTTTCGCCTCGTCGCGCGGCTTCACGGACCGAGAGTGAATCCAGATTCACCCAAAGTCAAGCCACCGCGCCCGCGAAGGGGCGCCCCCGCGGTTCACAAGCTCTGCACCAGGACACCGACGCCCATCGCGCTGCCCACGCCCACCGGCGCCAAGCGAATCGCGGTGTCGCGGTAGGTCACCACCATCGTCTTGGGCGCGAGGAATCCTGCCGCGAACAGAGCGACACCGAGGCTCTGTACCGCTCCGTCGAAGGCGGCGAGCGCCATTCCGCCGGACGTGGGTGCGCGCGTCGCGGCCACGAAGGGCCCGATGACCGGCGCGTAGAGCCACGCGCTCCCGTTGCGGCATTCCATCTGCGCGCCGCACGTCGAGATCGCATAGGTGAGCGCCGCCGCGTACGCGCTTCCCGTCAGCGCGATGCCCGTGGCGATGAGGCCGGCGCGAGGTCGCTGCTCCAGCTTGGAATCCTTAGGGACGCGTCCACCTTCGTACGCGACGACGACGGGCGGACGATACGAGCTGCCCTCGGGGATCTCGGGCTCCACCTCCGTACGCGGAACGTCGGAGCGAGACCTTTGGGGCGTGCGAGGGTCGATGGCCGCGGCTCGGGCGCTCGGCGCGGACGCAGCGGGCCCGGACGCAGCGGGCCCGGACGCAGCAGGCGCGGACGCAGCAGGCGCGGACGCGGACAGTGGAGCAGCCGGCGGCGTGGACGAAGCGCCGGCCGACATCGCGGTCGGAGGCGCCGCGACCGGAGGCGGCGGCACCTCGGGAGTCTCCGCGAGCGCGGAGGACGAGGCCGACAGAACGAAGCACACGGTTGCCGAGACACGGAGGAATCGCATGGGGAAGTTTCTCCTTCGGCGACCTCCGATTGCACTGCCCATGCCGCTCGCCCCCCCCGCGATCACGATGGTTTTCTCGAAGCAACGAGGGCGCGCGCGCGCCTTTGCACACGTGCGTGCGTGACCTTGCACGGCACGAGACCCATGCACACTGCACACGCGTGGGACGAACGCGTCTCGACGAGTGAGCAGCCGCGTGGTCTCAGTCGAGGCCGAGCTCTTCCAACTTGTAGTAGAGCGCGCGTCGGCTCACGCCCAAGATGCGCGCGGCGAGAGTCTTGTTGCCGTTGGCCTTCGCGAGGGCCTCGCGCACGGCGTCTCGCCCCGCTTGGCTCACCGCAGCTTCCAAGGTGGAGTGGGGCGACGTCGGCATGGCCACGGGCGCCCCCGAAGCCGCCGGCGCTCCCCACGCCGAGCCTCCGCGCCGAAGCTCGCGCTCGACGTCGGCCAGGGTGATCCGAGGACCGTCCGAGAGCACCACCACACGCTCGATGAAGTTCTGGAGCTGACGCACGTTGCCCGGCCACTTCTCGGCGGAAAGCCTCGCGATGGCGGCCTCGTCGAGCTCGGCGACGCGACCGTTCGAGTCCCGCTGGAGCGACGCGAAGTGCAGGGCGAGCTCTCCCACGTCTCCGGGGCGCGCGCGCAGCGGAGGGATCTCGAGTGGCACGACCGAAAGCCGATAGTAGAGATCCTCTCGGAAGGTCCTCGCGGCCACCATCGCGGGCAAATCACGGTGAGTCGCGGCGACGAAACGGACGTCGACTTTGACGGGCTTCGTGCCGCCGAGGCGCTCGATCTCGCGCTCTTGCAGCACCCGCAGGAGCTTCACCTGGGTGGCTGGCGTGATGTCTCCGATCTCGTCGAGGAAGAGCGTGCCCTCGTGCGCGAGCTCGATACGTCCCGGCTTTCGCTGGGAGGCGCCGGTGAAGGCTCCCTTCTCGTAGCCGAAGAGCTCGCTCTCGAGGAGCGTATCGGGGAATGCCGCGCAATGGAGCTTGATGAACGGCTTGTCGCGGCGGGAGCTGCCGTCGTGAATGGCACGCGCAACGAGCTCTTTGCCGGTGCCGCTCTCTCCTTGCACGAGCACGGTCGCCGTGGAGCGCGCCGCCCGCGTGATGAGCTCACGCAGCTCGCCCATGGCGCCCGATCGACCGAACAGAGTCTTTTCCTCGGGAACCTTGGGCGCGGACTCGAGCGTGCTCTTGCCGCCCGTAAGCGCCTTCGCGACCACGAAGAGGAGCTCTTCTCGGTCGAAGGGCTTCTGCACGAAGTCGGCGGCCCCGGCCTTCATGGCCTCCACCGCGATGGCCACGGTACCGTGCGCCGTGAGCAAAACCACCGGCAGACCGGGCCAGCGCGCATGGATCTCGCCCATGAGCTTTCGCCCATCCATCGCCGGCATGCGCAGATCCGTGAGGACCACACCGAACGGGGTCTCCTCGAGCGCGGCGAGTGCCCGCTCACCGGAAGAAACCACGGTAACCGCATAGCCCGCCTGCCGGAGCTGCGCGCCCATCACGGCGCCGACCGCCCCGTCGTCGTCGACCACCAACACGTGGGCGGAGGGCTCGGGGCGCGGTTCGTTCATCGTCTCAGACTACCTCCGAGCCGGCGTCACGGAGGGAAGGAACGGCATCGTCTTCGACGAGAGGAAAGCCGAGCTCCACGGTGGTTCCTTTGCCTACTGCGCTCGCGATCCGGACCGACGAACCGTGCGCCTCGGCGACCCGCCGCACGAACGACAGCCCGAGCCCCGAGCCCTTGGCCTTGGTGGTGAAGAAGTCGTCCAGCGCGGCTTCGCGCGTGGACGCGTCCATTCCTTGCCCCGTATCGACCACCCGAACCACCGCGAGCGAGCCTTTGCGCTCCACCACGACGCGTATGGTCCCTCCTCGAGGCATGGCCTCGTGGGCATTGCGGAGTAGGTTCTCCACCGCGCCTACCAAGAGGCCGGCGTCGGCCATGACGGTGCACGGGCCGCTCTCCGGCTCGAGCACCACGTCCACGCCTTCACCGAGCGCCATGCGCTGCGCCGCGACCACGTCACGGAGCGTGTCTCCGAGGTCGAGGCAGGCGCACTTGGCCTCGGCGCGTCCGAGTCTTTGGTAGTCCTCGACCACCCGCCCGATACGATCGGTCTGCTCGAGAATGAGCTCGAGGTACATGGCGTGCTCGTCGAGCGAGCGACCCCGAGCGCGCTCTTCCAGCAAGAACTCGGCGCTCCCGCGCACGGCCGCCAGCGGATTGCGTACGTCGTGGGCCATTTGAGCTGCCAATCGCCCGAGCGTCGCGTGGTAGCGAAGGCGCGCCGCTCGCTCCGCGTAGAGGCTGCTCACGTGGCGGAGCGCGCCCCACACGGCGAGAGTGACCACGAGGGACGAGAGCACCACCAGGCCACCGCTCGCGCTCCAATACCGAACCACCGCAAGCTGCGCGACGATCCCGGTGAGCGCGATGACGATGGACGTGAGCATCGTGCGTAGCGTGAGCCCTCGCACCAATTGGAAGCGCAGCGTGCCTGCCGCGAGCAGCGCGCCGCTCGCCAAGAGGCCCCACGCGGCCAGCTTGGGCACCGGTGCGCCCGCAATCGCGAACACGTCCGTGCCCGACCCACCGACCCCCAGGACGAAGGACGCGAGCACCAACGTGGCGCTGGGGCGCTCGTCTTCCGTGCACGCACGTAAGTGCCGAACGAGCAGCACCATGGCATACGCGAGACCGACCGAAAGCCCCGCGGCCACGAGCCATGCCCACGCCTCTCCGAGCGGGAACCATGCGAACGAGGGGAATACGAAGGGTGCCACGCACGCGAGCGCCAGCGCTCCGAAGTAGGTATAGAGGCCGAGCAAGACAGGACGCTGTTTTCGGCGCTGACCGACGAACGTGACCACCACGCCGAACGCGAGAGGTACGGCGAGACCGGCTGTCGCGGCATTGAGCCAACGCGGCGGACCTTCCCCGGTCGCGTTGTTCCCGATGAGATCGAGCAGGTTGTACGCGAAGAGATCGATGTAGAGTGCACCGAGAGAGAACGCGAGTGGCTCGCGACGCGCGCGCACGGCCGAGAGGCCCGCGAGCGCGAGGAACACGATGCTCGACCCGAGCGTGAGCCTGTCGTCTCCCGTCATTTGATCCGGCGCAGTCCAGCGTAGCAGCACGCAGCTGCGCTCTGCACTCGACGTACCAGAGAGCCGTGCCGAGCGCATTCTTGACTGCGAAAAGGCTTGTTCTTTCGAGGAGTACCGCCCCGCGCACTACCCACTTCACCTCACTTCGTGCAAGGGATTGCACACTTTCGTGCACGGCTCGCCCACGTGGCCCGAGGGAGTGTCCACGGACACGCGAATCGCAACGATTCTCGCGGTGGAGTACCGCGGCACGCCGGTTGCTCCAGGCGCGAGCACCATGCGAATCCCTCTCTCTTTTCGTCTGCTCCCGCTCGTTTCGATCGTGGCCGCTGCGGCCTGTTCCAGCTCGACCGGGAGCACGCCCACGACGGCGGACGCCTCGACCGTCGCGGACGCGGGCGCGAGCGACGTACCCAGCGGTGCGCCTCACACGTGGCTCACCCGCAACGTCAACCTCGGCTTCGCCGTGGAGCCGGTCATCGGCGCCTCGTCGGTCGAGCAGGTCCCCGGGCTCGTGGCCGAGGCGTGGGCACGCATGGAGCAAAACGACTTTGCCGCGCGTGCGTCGCTGATCGCGGACGAGATCGCGTCGACTGCCCCCGACGCGGTCGGTCTCCAAGAAGTGGCGCTCGTGAAGCGCACACCGGCCTCGGGGGCTGCACCGATCGAGTACGACTACCTGGCGATTCTCCAGAAGGCGCTGGCCGCCAAAGGCCTGAAATACGTGGCGGTGGCGACTCAGAAGGACACCGACGTGACCGTGCCCATGTTCGCGGGAATGGACGGCTCGGGGGCGCCCATCCTGGACGGCGTGCAAATCGTCGATCGCGACGTGTTGCTCGTCCGCGAGGGGCTCGCCACGTCGCGCGTGGAGAGCGGTCGCTTCAAGGTCGGCTTGCCGGTGAGCCTCGGCGAGAGCTCGCTCGAGGTGGTGCGCGGATGGGTCTCGGCCGTGATCGAGACCAAGGACGGCTCCGTGCGCTTCGTGAGCACGCACCTCGAAGACCTGGTCCCCGAGGCGCAGGCCGCACAAGCGAACGAGCTGCTCGGCCTCGTGGCCGAAGAGAAGCTGCCGGTGGTTTTGGTGGGCGATTTCAATGCAAAGCCCGGCACGGAGACGCCCTCGCTCTTCACCAAAGCGGGCTTCGTCGACTCGTGGGCCCAATCGAACCCGAACGATCCCGGCTTCAGCTGCTGCCAAGACGTGGACCTCACGAAGACCCTGCCTTTCACCGAGCGCATCGACTACGTCTTCGTGAAGGACGCGGCGAGTCCCTCGGCCATCCGCGGCGAAGTGAGAGGGGTCTTGGTCGGGAACGACCCCAAGGTGCGCACCCCGAAAGGCCTATGGGCCTCCGACCACGCCGGATACGCCGCGAGCTTTCCACTCCCGCCGCGCTGAGGGCGTGGCCCGAAATATCGTGCGCTCCCGCGTGCCTTGCCTTGCTCCTCGCCCTCCGTGTCGGTAGACGATGGGGGTGCTCGATCGAGGGTTCGATCGGGTGAAAAGAGGGACACGGCGATGGGCATCACACTCTCGATTTGTACGCTCTCGGAGAAACGTGAGGCCATGCTGCGCGACGATCCCAGCCTCGTCTGGGCGCTCGACGCGCAGGTCCCGGGGTTTCTCGGTATCGGAAAGGCCTGGGACGCGCTGCGCGTGGCCGTGAAGCCGTTCGACACCGACGATCTGCTCGAGAAGCTCTTCGCCGGCACGCTCGGGAAGTCGTTCGGAGAAGCGGGCTCGTTCGGAAAGCCGCGCATCGTCTCGACGGACGAGCTCGCGACCCTCGCCGAAGCCCTCGACGAGGTTCCCTCGCGCTTCATGCAGGACCGCGTGAACATCCTGCGTGGCACCGAGGTGCACGGAGATTTCTTCAAGATCGACGAAGATCTCGACGAAGGCGAAGACGACCCGGACATGATGGCGCAGCTCGAGTCGCTCGAGACCGGCTTCGAGCGCGTGCGCAACCTGGTGAAGAGCGCGGTCGCGCGCGGCGAGACCCTGCTCGTGGTCGTTCGCTGACCGCCTTCGTCCAGAATTGACGTTTCCCTGACAATTCTCGGACGCGCGGTCGGTAAGCTCCGATCGTGGATCGTGCGACGGTGCTTTTCCGGATTTCCGCGGCGGCGCTGCTCGTGGGTCTCACGACGTTGGCGCTCGTCGAAGTCGTCCGCCATCGCGCCGACACGCATGCCCGAGAGTCGGTCCCGGTCGACCCGAACGACGTCTTCTCCGACTTCGTGCGGGATCGTCCGGCGGCGCGCACCATCGACGTTCGAACACGGTTCGCCGGACGCGCCGAGCTCGTGGACCCTGCCGCGAGCCTGCCCGCGTGGCATTCGTTCCCGTATGCCGAGGCGGCACGGACGTTCGCGGCCACGCGGTCCTGCCCACCGTCGCCCATCGGTGCACCTCTCGAGATACCCGCGCTCGCGAAGGCCTACACCTGGCGCTCCACGACTTGCGGAGCACCGTCCGAGGCGGGCGAGAGCTTCGTGGAGAACGCGCCGTACTTGCATCCTTCCGGCAGGAGCTACGCCGCGCTCGCCTTCGATCGGACGGCCGATCGGGCCGGATTCTTCGCTCGCCATGGGCGCGCGTTCCACGTGCTCGAGCTCGCGAACGTGCCGGTCGAGTGGCTCGACGACGACTCCCGCGCGCTCGCCGAGATCGGCCGCAGAGAGTGGGACGGCATCGCGGGCGGAGACGGCATCGTGCTCTCGCGAAGCTGGCTGATTCGCGTGCAGCGCGGCACCTCGGGCGTGGAGACGTTGCTCACGCACCCTCGAGAGGATTGGGATGCGTACGCGGGGCGCGCGCGCACGAGGCTGGTCGTGCGGGGCCCGGAGCCCTGTCGGCAGGCGGCCTCGAGCGCGCTTTGCTGGGAGGCCATGCCCAAGGCGGACCTTCCTCGAGGCTCGTTCGCCGCGGTGACGGCGGCTGCGACGACCACGATTGTCTTGGCGGCATTCGGGCTCGCGGCCGCTCTTTGGCTCGAGCGGCGACGATTGCACGAAGACCGCATTCACGTCCTTCGCACGCTGACCCACGACCTTCGCACACCGGCGACGAGCCTCGGACTCGACATCGATTTCCTGAATGCGGCCTACGACGACTTGCCCGAGGCCTGCCAAGAGCCGCTCCTGCGCGTCTCCGCCGGGATTGCGCGCCTCAATCGTGTACTTTACCGGAGTGGGCGATACTTGGCGCTCTTCGAGAGCGACCGAACGTCGCGACGCCATTTGGTCACGGCGGAGCGAGTCCCGTCGATTGCCGGTCTGTTCCACGAGCTGTCCGGGGAGTGGCCGGAAGAGACCTCGCTTCGTGGCGGATCCGAGGACGGGCCTCACACGACGGATGTCGAGTGGCTGTCGGTCATGCTGCGGAATCTCGTCGAGAACGGCTATCGACACGGAAAACCGCCGGTCACGGTCACGTGGAAACTCATCGGAGGAACCCTCATGGTGCGCGTCCTCGACGAAGGGGATTCACCGACATTTTCCCTGCGGCGCGCGATCGTGCCGTATCGGCGCGCCGCCTCGAGCTCGGGACTCGGGCTGGGGCTCGCCATCGTGGAGCGTGCGGCGCGTCTCCTCGGCGGCACCCTCCGCCACACGGCGAGCCCCACCACGTTCGAGCTACGCTTACCGGCCATGCAGATGCCGACCGACACGAACGTCGAGACGTCCGAGCCGCCCGACGCACCCGCGGGAGAGCGATCGTGAGCGGCACGCTCCTGGTCGTGGAGGACGAGCCGGACGTCGCGGCGTCTCTGCGGGCTCTGCTCGAACGCGAGGGGTATTCGGTCGTGCACGCGAGCTCGATCGCCGAGGCGACACGCGCGCTCCGGAGCGAAGTCGACGCCATGCTGCTCGATTGGAGATTGCCCGACGGCGAGGGAATCGATCTCTTGAAGGAGCTTCGAAAGACCTCGGATTTGCCCGTCTTGATGGTCACGGCGCGGGTCGACGTCATCGACAAGGTCCTCGGACTCGAAATCGGAGCCGACGACTACGTGACCAAGCCGGTCGAGCCCCGCGAGTTGCTCGCACGATTGAAGGCGCGCCTTCGTGCCCATCGGCGTACGAGCGCGGCTTCGTCGTCCGAGGCCCCGTCGCGTCGCCTCGAAGCCCGTGGCATCCGCCTCGACCTCGAGACTCGAACCGTGACCTTCGAGGGACGCCCGGTCCCGACCACCCGAATGGAGCTCGGCCTTCTGGCCTTGCTCGTGGAGCACCCCGGACGCGTCTTCAGCCGCGAAGACTTGCTCAATCGCGTGTGGGGCTACGAGCGCATGCCGACCACGCGCACGGTCGACACCCACGTGATGCAGCTCCGGACCAAGCTCCGCCCCGAGCTCATCGAGTCGGTGCGCGGCATCGGCTATCGATTCGTCGCGGAAGCGTCCGGTGCGAAGGACCCGACGAAAGACGAACGATGACTTTACGGTCCGCTGACATACGAGACGGCCACACCGCGCATGCTCCGAGTCGTTCCGCGCCAAGGAGACTCACCATGACGACTCGCTGGATTCGCACTTCGTTCTACGCATGTTCTCTCACCACGCTGCTCGGGAGCGCCGCCTGCGCCACGCGCGGCGATTCCGGCGCACCGGCCCCGGAGCGCGCCGCGACCCCGAGCACGGCCTCCGCCGGTACGAGCGGAACCCTCGCCTCGGCGCACGAGGCCTACCTCACGGGCGATTTCGTGAGCATGGGCGAGCGCATCCGAGAGACCCTCCTCGACCCGGCTGCGAGCCCATCCGAGCGCGAGAATGCGTTCGCGCTGCTCGACAAAGCGTACGAAAGGAACGGGGGAAAGCTGCCCTCGCGCTTCGTTCTTCCCGCGCAAGTCGAGAACGTCAAGCTCGGCGCCACGTTCTCCCGAAGCCGGAGCGACACCCACGGCAACGTGTTCCTTTGGATGCAGGTGCAAGAGGGCTTTGCCGCGCACGTCACCTCGATGAGCGTTCGTCGACTGCCGAGCGAGACCTTGCTCGACATGAAGACGGGTCCGGGCCGGCTCGCCATCCAGCATCACAAGCCCGGCTTCGAGGACCTGGTGCTCGAGGCGACCAACGTCACGACTCCCCCCATGGACGGCGTGTACGCGATCCACGTCGGCCTCGACGACGGGCGCGAGGTCGACGGATGGGTCGTCGGCCGAGGACTCGCCTCTTCGGCTACCCCCGAGGTGCTCTCTCCCGCGCCTTCCACCGTGGTCGCCGGTCCCCACCCCGAAGTGACCTGGAAGCCGTTCACGTCCCCGCAGTATGCCGCCTTCGAGCAACGATCGCTCAGCGTGTACGTGCACGACGAGAGCCGCCAAAAGACCGCGTGGGACTATTGGATCGCCAATCCGGGAGACCTCGGAAGCGTGCGTGTCGGCAACCCTCCCGGAGCCCCGGTCGGGAAGCTCGAGCCCGGAACGTATTGGCTCTCCGTCACGGCGAGCGAAGAGCGCAAGTTCGGACCGGTACGCCTCTCACGCTCGAGCCAGACCGGAGTGCCCTTCCACGTCGCGGAGTGAGCGCCCGGCGCTCACCAAATCTTCCACCACGGCTTCTTCTCCGGGGCTTCGAGCTTCTCGAGCGCGGCTTCGATCTTGGCCAGGGCCTTCTTGCCGTCTTTGCTGTCCGGATCGACGTCGAGCATGGCGTTCAACGTCTCACGCGCCTCCTCGAGGCGCCCGAGCAAGCCGAACGCCCAGGCGCGATGATAGAGGCCGCGCGGATGATCGGGCGAGAGCTGGAGCAGCTCGTCCGCGGTGGCGCTGGCCTCTTCGGCGCGCTCGAGCTCGTTCTCGGCGCGCGCCTTTTCGACGAGCAAAGGGACACGCGCCTCTCCTTCCACCACGGCGAGACCTCGTGTGGTCACGGACAGCGCTTCTCCCCAGCGCTTTCGCTTGGTGAAGAGGCGGGAGTAGTTCCGGTAGTGCGTGTCGCGCGCGGGCTCTTCGCGCAAGGCCGCCTCGTAGTCGGCGATGGCCTCGTCCACGCGATCGGTCGCCTCGTGCAGGTTGCCCCGATTGGCGTGCGCGATGGCACGAACCTCTTCCGCGTCCGCCCGCGCGACGAGCCCGTCGTAAAGCGATCGCGCTCCCTCCACGTCTCCGAGATCGGCCCGCGCGCAGGCGAGGGCCACGTCGAGGAGCGGATTGGGGGCGAGAGCGAGCGAGCGCTCGTAGCTCTTGGCGGCCGCGCGATTGAGGCGGAGGATTTGGTACTGCGTTCCGCGCGATTCCCAAGCTTTCGCCGAGCTCGGATCCGCTTTGAGCAAGGCGTCGAGAATGGCGAACCCGCGCCGGAACAGCCCCTCGTCGAAGCATTTCTCCGCGTTCTCCAGCGTGACGGTCGCCGGGTCGTCGACGTGGAGGAACGCGCGTGCCTCGGCGGGGCTCATGCCGCAGTCCGGGCATACCGGGGAGTCGCCGGGCTCGCCGCCGCAATTGGGGCACGAGGTGCGTGTGGGCTCGACGGCGCCGATCGGGCAGAGGTCGAGGCTGGTCTCGTTGCACCCCGCGCAATGCCACAAGACGCCGTAGGTGGACTCCTTCGCGTCCGGTGATTTGTCTTCCGGGAACTTCTTCGCGCTCGCGAACTGCCCGGGCACCTTGCACGACTCGCAGACGTAGGGTTCGGTCGACACGCGCGGACCATACCCCGAAACGTGCGCGTGAGCGCCGGCGAGGCGGAGCGATGCTGCGTGTGGACGATCAGGTCGCCGCTTCGGACGCGAGCTTCCGGCCGAAGGCTCGAGTGGCCTCGTCCATGGGGAAATACCCCTCGATCACCAGCTCCTGCGCGGTCACGTCGAGAGGCGTGCCGAGCGTGGTGAGCGTGGTGAAATACCGAAGCTCGACGCCGTCGCGACGAACGTGAACGGGAAGCGCGACCGGGTTCGGGACCGCTTCCCTGGGCCGCTCCGGCGCTCGACCTCGCAAGAGCTCGAGCTCGCCGAGCAGCTGACGCATCGACGGATCGACGTCGCACTCGGTCCGCAGGCGCGCCAAAACGGCGTCGGCGAGCGCGTCGAAGTTCACGATGAACGGCTTGAGGCCGAACGCCGGGTCGAACATCACCCGATAGGCGTTGAGCACCGTTCCCTCGGGAACGACCACGCCGCAGAACGCGAAGAGACGCATCGCTCCCCCGTTCATGCGGAGCACGTTCCAGCGCCGATCCATCAAGACGGCCGGATGCGGCTCGTGCAGCGCGAGGATGTGCGAGACCGCCTCGTGAACGTGCACCATGCACGGATCGTCCAACGGGGACATGCGGTAGATCGGCGCGAATCCGGCGGCGGCGAGCAGCACGTTCCGCTCGCGAAGAGGCAGATCGAGCGCGGCGCCGAGCGCGAGCACCATGGCATGCGAAGGCTTCGCGCGCCCGCTCTCGAGGCAGGAGAGGTGGCGCGTGGACACCTCGGCGCGGTGCGCGAGCTCTTCTTGGCTGAGCCTACGCGCGTGACGGAGCGCACGAATCATCGGGCCTGGGCTTTGGGGCGCGAGCACCCCGAGAAGGTAGCAGCCACCGCCGCCGAGGACCTTGACCTCGGAGGTCATGATCGACCGGCGGGCGCAGAATTCCCCGAAAAAGTGGGCTATCTCTAGGGGGTGCTCCGCGCGCCCTTGCCCCTCCGCGAAGACGTTCTGCCCCGAGGAATCGTGCATCATGCACGCGAGCTCGAAGTGCCGAGCGAAGCCGGCCTCGCGGCGTTCGCGGAGCTCGTGCTCCCGGAGCGCCTCACGAGCGCGGTGCTCGAGCGGCGCGCGCACTACCTCGCCGGCCGATTCTGCGCGCGTACCGTCCTCGCGGCGCTCGAGCCCGAGCTCGCGTCGTTCGAGGTCGAGAGCGGAGAGCAGCGCGAACCTCTCTGGCCGGCGCAGGTCGTCGGGAGCATCACCCACACCCGTGGCTTCGCGGCGGCGGCCGTAGGTCGTCGTGCGACGTACCGAGGCATCGGGATCGACATCGAGCGCTGGATGAAGCCCGAGGCCCCGGGGACCATCGGCCGACGAGTCGCCTTCGGGGACGAGCTCGCGTGCGCCGTAGAGGCGACCGGGTGGCCCGCACACGAGGCGCTCACCCTTCTTTTTTCGGCCAAAGAGAGCGTCTACAAAGCCCTCTTCCCGACCGTCGGCCGATACTTCGGTTTCGCCGAGGCCCGCGTGACGGTCGAGCCGGACTCGCGAGGACTCGGCTTTCGCGCGCGCCTCACGAGCACGCTCGCGCCCGACTTGCCCGAGGGCACGGCGCTCGAGGGCCGGGTGCAGCGCTTCGATCTCGGCCTGCTCACCGCCCTGGCCTTTCGCGCGCGAAGCGACGGTTAGCTCTCTCGAAGTTACGGGACGCGCGTGACGCACGAAGGTAACCTTCATCGTGGAGGGCTTCGATGATCCGTAAACTATCCGTCTCCCGAGCGATTCTCGGCTCGCTCGGCCTCGCTTCGCTCCTCGGGCTCTACTGCTGCGTGGGCGACGATCCCCTCGTCGTGGGCGACGCCGGCACCGGACCGGACTCGAGCACTGTCGAGAAAGACGCGACCACGGCCCCCGAGAAGGATGCGACCACTCCTCCGGTCGATGCGTCCGGAGACGCGACCCCGGTGTGCACCGGAAAAGACGTGGCGTGCGGAAACTCGTGCGTGGACCTCACGAGCTCGGACGACAATTGCAACGCCTGCGGTCGCTCCTGCGGCGGCGGAAAGTGCGTGAACGGAGAGTGCGGCCCGGCCACGCTCCGCGACAACATCGCTTCGTTCAACGGCTTCACGATCGACGACACGAGCCTCTACTTCTCCACCGCCGACAAGGTCATGTCGTGCCCCATCGGGGCTTGCACCGGCGCGCCCAAACAGCTCGTCGCCATGGTCGCCTACGATGCGCTGCGGCCGTACGTCGACTCGGGCTTCCTCTACTTCGAGAGCGCACCCAATCAAAACACGCAGCGTCCCGCCATTTTTCGATGTCCGGTCGCAGGCTGTCCCAATCCGCCCTCCTCGATCGTCGGAGACGGTCTCAACGGGATCGCGTCCTATTCCACTTTCCAAAAGTCGCTCTACGCCAATCTCAACGGTTCGGGGCTCGGGCGCGTCGATTGTTCGTCCGGCGCGTGCGCGGCCAACGTGAACATCGTTCCGCGCCCGGTGGGGCAATTCGCGGTGGACGCGCAGCGGGTCTACTTCAACGACACCACGGGTGGCGGCTCCCAGCTCGCGAGCTGCCCGCTCGCTGCGGGCTGCACCGTGCGCACGCCCATCTCGACCGCCAAGGTCCAAGGCCCCATCGCGGTGGTCGGCAACCTGGTCTACTTCGTCGGACCGGGCCTCTCCGGTGGTGACAGTGTGCTCGCCTGCCCCACCACCGGCGCGTGCGCGGCGCCCTCCTCGCTCGTGAAGCTCGCTGGGCCCATTCCCAACCTCGCCGCCGACGCGAACGGCATCTTCTGGACCGACGGCGACAAGCTCGTCACGTGCGGCTCGGTCGCCTGTCCGGGTGGCGCCAAGACCATCGCCGTCGGCCTCGCCAATCCAGGCTATCTCCAGCTCGACGCGAAGTTCGCTTACGTGCGCACCGACGGATCGACCGCGGGAACGTCCGCGATCAAGCGCGTCGCGCGACCCTAATTCAGGCTTCGAGCGCACCCGAGGAACGAGCCGCGATCTCGTGCATCGCGGCTCGACGCGACGCTTCGTCTCGAAGTCGCCCCGGACGAACCGACGGCCTTGCGGCGCCCCGGCCGTGCGCTACGGTCGCTCGCATGGCCTGGGTGGAACGCGCGACGTGGGTGGTGCTCGCGGAAGCGGCGGATATCGGAATACCCGAGGCCGTCGCGGTCCCCATTCAAACCTTCGATCCCCTTCTTCGCGGGGCGATCCGCAAGCGTGTCGCCAAAGCCATCGAAGCGGCGGAGGAGCGGACCACGCTGCGCGCGGGCGACCACGTGCTGCGTCTCGCGTTCCTCCACGTCCACCCGAACGCGCCGAAAGAGCTGGATCCGAACGACGAGCGCGCGGTCGCCGAGGCCTTCGAACCGCTCGCCTCGCCGCTCACACCGAACGTGCGCAAAGCGCGCGAGCGCCGCGCCTCGGCCTACCGAGAGGCGGCTCCCGAACGCACGCCGGACGAGGTGATCGAAGCTCCTCGCAAGCCCCCGAAGCGCGCCTGGCCACTCACCACACCGCTCCTTGCCCTGGTGGCGACGGGCTTCGTGGGTGGTGCGTTGGCGCTCGCCGTTCCTTACTTCACGCCGAGCCCGATCGACCGCTTCCGCAAGACGGCCTTCGGCCAGGCCCTCGACGGCCCGCTCACCTCCGCGGTGGCGGGAGCGCGATCGGGATCCGCTGCCGGGCACTCGGAGCTCTTGTCGGAGAAGGTCAAAAAGCAAATCGGGCCGCAGGCACAAGACGAGCTCGGCCATCTGCTGGGCACGCTCCCCGAGGCCACGCGCTCCATGGAGCCGGTCGACAAGGCCATGGCGCCCGTCTTCCAGAGCCTCGATGCGCTCAACGCGCGTCTCTACGAGAAGAACGTACCGGCGCTCTTGCACGGCTACGCGCGCGGATACCCGGGTGACCGCTCGCTCTGGATCACGAGCTACTTCGTCGAGCGCCGCGACGACCTCGTCTTCGACGACGGCACGGCACACGTGGTCTGGGGGAGGCGCCTCGATACGCTGAACTTGAACGACACCACGGTCTACAAGGCGGACGCCGAAGAGAACGTCATCGTGAACCTCGACCTGGTCGAGAAGGCCTTCGTCGAGACCCTGCTACCGGCGCTCTCCCGCGAGGGCGGCACTTCCCAAGAGAGCACGCGATACGCGGAGCTCGAACGCGTCGCCGAGACCGAGGTCGCCCGGGAAGTGCGCGGGATCTCGCACGTCTCCATCGGCGACGCGAACGACCTCACCGAGGCGCTCGCCGTGCGCAACAAGGCGCTCGTGCTCGGCGGACGCTCCCCCAAGACCGACCTGTTCCTCGGCCCTGCCGCGCGCGACGGCTTGCCCAAAGGCGATCGCGCAGCGCGCGCCGACGCTCAGATGCATCTTGCACACAAACCGGTCGAGCCCGCCATCTCGCTCTACGCGCGTGTGGTGGACGAAGAGCTCGTGGTCCGAGTGCACGATCAAGCGCTCTTCGGGACCAGCGTGTTCCCCAAGCTCGGCCCCTCGGACGACTCCCCCGCCGCGCGTGCGCGCGTGTCCGCGGCGATCGGACTCGTCGCGCGCTCCGAGACGCCGCATTTGGTGCTCTGGCATCTCGTGCGAAAGGTCTTCTACGGCGGCGGTTCGTACGAGCGCACCCACGCCGAAACGGCCATCCTGGCCATCCTCCGCGAGCTCGCGCTCGTGTCCGCGCCCCGATCGGACATCCACGACGAGGACGAGGCCGCGGCGCTCACCAAGGCCTTCGCCCTCGACGCCGCAGCCCTCCGCGCCGCGGGCGCCAAGGCGTACGAGACCCTGTTCGTCGCCAAGGTGCCCACGGTCGTGCGAAAGCCGCGCTGAGACGGGTTCTCCACGTCAGCGGGCCGTCATTCCTCCGTCGACGCGCACGTTGCCACCGGTCAGCCAGTTGCCACGCGGCGAGACCAGCAGCGCCACCACCTCGGCCACGTCGTCTCCGACGCCCATGCGGCCGAGCGGCACGTATTGAGTGAACGCCTCGGCCGAGAGGCCCGTCGCATCGCCGAACGCCTTCCGGACCTCGTCACCGCCGGGGCTCTTCACCGGTCCCGGCGACACCACGTTGACCCGAATGCCGAGCGGCGCAAGATCGACGGCCAGTGTGCGCGTGTACGCGTCGAGCGCGGCTTTGGCGGCTCCGTAGTGCGCGAACGCGCCGAAAGGCATGGTGGCCGCCGTGGACGAAATGTTCACGATGGCACCCGACTTCGACTCGCGCAGCGCGGGCAGCACCGCCTGCGTCAGACGCACCGCCGAGAAGAGATTGAGGTCGAACGTCGACCGCCATTCTTCGTCGGGGATAGAAGCCGTTCCGGCCGGGAACGCGCGC
This sequence comes from Polyangiaceae bacterium, assembly GCA_965225775.1. GTDB lineage: Bacteria > Myxococcota_A > Polyangia > Polyangiales > Polyangiaceae > JAAFHV01. The sequence continues at coordinate 6,475,944 of OZ245328.1, forward strand.
CCTCCGCCCGCATTGTTGACCAGAATGTCGAGCCCCCCGAGCGCACGCAGCGCTCCGTCCGCGATGGCCTTCACACCCTCGGTCGTCGAAACGTCGCCGGCGACGAAGGTGGCTCCCTCGACGAGAACGTCGCCGCGCGAGCGAGCCGAGACCACCACCTGCGCGCCGGCGTCGAGGAGCCGCTGGGCGATCGCCGCCCCGATGCCGCGCGTTCCTCCCGTGACGAGCGCACGACGACCTACGAGCTCCTTCGAGAAATCGAGCTTCTTGGACATGTTCTTCCTTTCGTCGAAAACCATGCGCCCTACGTACGAATCGCGATCCACACCGACCATCCGAAGGCGTCCGAGAAAGTTGCGAAGTCGTCCGCACGGCTTGGTGCCGAAGCTCGGGACTGCCTACGCTGGCGAACGATGGATGCCTTGAGCGCGGTTCTGGCCCCCGTTCGCCTGAAGCAAACACGTTGGGCCTTCACGTCGGCGCACGGACCGTGGGGCTTGCGACTGCCTCCGTCGAAGTGCTGCCTTCGCTTCCACTACCTGCCGCGCGGCAACGCTTGGCTCGACGTCGAAGGGACGACCGAGCCGGCTCTCGCGCTCACCGGTGGAGACTTGGTGCTCGTCCCGCTCGGACACGCTCACACCCTCCGAGACGATCCGCGCAGCGCCGTCACGCCGTTCGACGACATTTGGCGCCGCGCCTCGCGCTCCGACTCGATCGTCGTGCACCTCGAGGTCGGCGCGAGGGGTCCGGAGACGACCATCGTCACCGGTGGATTCGTGCTCGACGACCCGCTCGCGACCCCGCTCCTCGCGGCCTTGCCTCCCGTCATGCGCCTCGGTCCGGACTCGGAGCACGCCGTCCCCTCGTTCCTCGAGAACATCCGGTTCATCACCTCGGAAGTGGAGCGCGCGCGCCCCGGCTCCGAGATCGTGCTCTTGCGTATGGCCGACGTCATCCTCGTCCAAATCTTGCGCGCCTGCCTCGCGGGCTTCCCGAACCAAGGCGTGGGATTTCTGTCCGCCCTCCGCGATCCGAGCACGGCGTCCGCGATCGAGGCGATGCACCGACGCTCCGAAGCCCCCTGGACCGTGGCCTCTCTCGCCGAAGAGGTCGGCCTTTCCCGCTCGGTCTTCGCGGCGCGCTTCACGCAGCTCGTCGGGGAACCGCCGCTCGGATACCTCACGCAAATACGAATGCAGAAGGCCTCCGCGCTGCTCCGCGGAGGTGCGACGCTCGCGAAGGCGTCGCGGCTAACCGGATACGCCTCGGAAGCGTCGTTCAGCCACGCGTTCCGTCAATGGGCGGGCGTCGCCCCGGGAACCTGGCGCAAGCGGGTCGGGCCACCTTCACGAGATTGAAAGCCTCGTCCCTCGAAGCTCACGGCGCGAGGCGAAGGTCCGCCACGTCGCTCCCGAGCGCTCCCATGCGCTGCACCTTCAGTCGATCGGTCGCCATCGAATAGACGAGATCGTCGACGAAAACGCTGCGCTTCACGTCGCTCGTGCCGCGGCTCCACCATTGCCCACAATGCGCGCGGCTCTTGTCGTGCTCCACGCCTCCGAGTCGCTCGAAGCCCTTTTCGTAGCTCACGCGGAAGAGCGCGAGCCCGGCGAACGCGACCTCGCTCCCGGCCACGCCGTCTCCACCACCCGAGCACTCGGTGAGCGGCAGGGCCAAGAGTCCCTTCTCCGGCAGGTAATTGAAGGCATGATGATCGCTCGTCGCGCTGGAGGCCGAGCCGCGCGAGCCGAGCTTCTGCCGATGGAGGAGCTTGGGCTCGGTCGGCTTGGTCACGTCGAAGAGCTGCAGCAGCACGCCGTCGAAGTAGGCAAAATCGCCGTGATCGTTCGCGTCGAACCCGACCGACAAGAGATGCGTGCGGTCGATGCGGTGGATGTACGTGGAGAACCCGGGGATCTTGAGCTCCCCCAGCACGCTCGGCCGGGCGGCGTCGGCCAGGTCGATCACGAAGAGCGGATCGGTCTTCTTGAAGGTCACGAGATACGCGCGGTCGTCGTCGTAGCGAATGGCGCGGAGGTCCTCGCCCTTCGCGAGATGGAGCAGCGCGCCCACGCGAGCGAGATTCCCGTCGGCGCCTTGGCGCAACACCACGACTTGGCTCTCTGCGTTGGGATTGGGCACTCGGCCCACGGTGGTGGCGATGCGCAAGTCCCCTGCGCGCTCGTCCATGGCGAACGTATTGAGCACGTGGCCTTGGGTCGTCCCCGTGCCGAGGTAGCGGGTATCGCCGGGCCTCGCGCCCAGGCGAAACTTGTGAATCTCGGTCACCTCGTCGCTCGACGACTCGCTCGCGTACCACACGAGGCTTCGGCTCTTGCGCCGATGGGTGGCCACATAGAGCGCGTCGCTCGAGGCATACACGGTGCCGGGCCTGCTGCGAATGGTGGCGGTGGTCGCCGGACTGGTGGCGTCGTTCATGTCGAACGAGACCACGGTGGTGAAGGTATGCGACTTGTCGAACCGACTCTCCAGCAGCCCCATGCAAAGCTCTTTCGTGACGCCTCGGTCGGTGATGCTAGGCAGCGACGTGGCTGCGCGAAGGATGCGCTCGTTGCGCGCGCGCAACGCGAAGAACTTCTTCTGGACGACCTCCTCCCGGGTGCCACACATCTCGATGTCCTCGGGCCAGGTGGTGGTGCCGTCGGTAGCCGTATCTCCGTCGGCCACCACGGCGTGCACGGTCGGTCCGATTCGGCGCGCCGTCATGAGCGAGCCGGTCAGGCCAATCGAGCGTATTTTCCGAGGGTTCGAGCGCTCCTTCACGTCGAACGTGAGGATGGTGGTCGACGTTCCGTCGCCGGCGATTTCGCAGTCGTACCCGTACGTGCAGCGCTCGTGACCTTCTCCGCTCGACGCGAAGACGACCACGCGATCGCCTTCGACGACCATGTCGCTCGCATGCCCTTGGATGCGGGTGATCGAGACCGGCTTCGCGGTGAGCGCCTCGACGATTCGGAGAGCGCCGTTCGCGACCATGTACACGTAGCGACCGTCCGTCTTGACGATGTCGGGCTCGTCCACGCCCGCGACCTGCACGTTGGTCTTCGAGGTGAGCTGCGCCGAGCCGACGGCCGAGCCGTGCCCGATCGAACCGACGCTCCCGAGCCCGATGCCCTCGCCTCTCCCCCCGCCCCCGGACCCGATGCCCGTTAGACCCAAGCCACAGTTGCCCGATCGCAGGCAGCGCTCGTTCTCGAGCCGCTCGGCTTCGCGCCGCCGGTCCTCCGCCCAGCACTCGGGCTGCATGTCGTGCCATTCCTTGTATCGCGCATCCATTTCGGCGCGCATCGCGGCGATGCGGCTCTTCACGAGGTCGGCGTGCTCGGCGCAGCTCGACGCCCGAAGACGCGGGTCCGCCGCCGCGGGGCCGGGAGCTTTCCCCGACGAGGGTTGCTCGAACGAGGGAGACGGCGACGCGCTCGTCACCGTCGGACGAGCGGGAGGAGCGCTCACTCGCGCGGCCACGGGAGCCTTCGTGGACTCACGAGCGAAGGGGGCACACGCGAAGAAAGCGAGAGGGGCGAGGGCAAGCCAGCGACGCGTCATGAGGCCTTCGACAGAGGCTCCCCCGTCGAGTTCCGAGATTCCGAAAATGCCGCTCGGGCCGCACTTTTCCGTCAGGTTCACACGGCCAGCCAGCGAATTGCCGAGCGACCGAGAACCGCTCGCAGTAGTGCTGTGCCCATGAAGCTCCTCCCCGTGGGTACCTTCGCCGCCGAACACGGACACCTCGCTTGGCCGTGGGTGGCGATCGATCCGACGCGCCGTCGGTTCGGATTCGCGGCCGACGGTCGCCTCGCGACACGTTCGATCGAAGAGGGCGCGCTCGTGTCGGGCCCGAGCTTTCCACTCCCCGAGGGCCTCGCGCTCCCCAGCGAACCGGCTGCCGCCGAAGGGCATCGCGGTGCGCTCTCCGGATTGCATGGCTTCGCGGTCTCACCGAGCGGCGCCCTGGCCGCCTTCACGGGCACGGTGCTGGGCGCGAGCGTATTGGTCACCTCGGGGCCGGAGGGCGAGCTCGTCCGTACGCGGATCGACGCGCTCGTCCCGTCTCCCGAAGGAGCGAGTGATGCGCCCTTCGTCGCGCACGCCGTGACCTTCGATCGCCGAGGCACGCACCTCTGGGTCTCCTGCGAGAACGGCAAGCACACCGCGATCGTATTGGTCTCGGCCGAGACCCACGCCCTCGCCGGATACGTGCAGAGCGCACCTTTTCCGCCGCCCGCCTCGCACGAGCTCTTCGTGCACCCGGTGGACGACGCGGTCTTGCTGCTCGCCGCGTGTGGGCAAGACGGAACCTTCGCGCGCGTGGCCGGACACACCGGTGGCGCTCCGGTCGGCATCCCGACGGAGCTCGACACGGGCTCCGTTCCCTCGGGTTTCGTCGGGTTTTCCACGGACGGAGCGCGTGTGCACTTGGTCGAGGCGGACGAGCTTCGCACCCACGCCTGGCCGGGCCTCCACGAGCTCTCGACGGTCGAGCTCGACGCCGACTTCGTCTCGGCCTACTCGGGCGCGGTCATGGGTGACCGCATCCTGCTCGACGGCCACGACGAAGAGACGGGCGAGTTCGACTCGGTCATGATCTACGACCGCTCGGCCATTCGAGGCGGCGTCGCGAAGCCCCCCTTCCCCGAGGGCATGTGGGTGGGCCGCCTCGGGGAAGACGCGCTCGTCTCCGTCTCGCCCAAGGGCGACCCCGCCCCTGGTTTCGTGGTGCGATTGCCGGCTCCGACCAATTGAAACCATCGGACACGTCTTCGCGTACGGTCGAGGCTGCAATGGTAACGCTCGTCCGATTGGCACGGATCGTGTGCCTGCTGCTCGCGCTCGTCGCGTGCACCCCGGCGGTGCTCGTGGACAAGGACTTCGCGCCCGTCACGAGCCTTCCGCAAAGGGGTACATATCGTGGGACGCTCGTGGTCCGTCCGGTCGACATGACCTTGGGCTGCACCGACCCGGGAAGCGTGCGCCCGCTGCTCGTGCTGCACACCGACCGCGGCTATCTGCCACTTTCGACCACACCGACCGATTGTGTGCGTGCCTTCGCCCTCGAGAAAGGCCGGTGGGTGTCGGTCGAGCCTGCCGGTGGGTACGAGTCCCTTCCACCCCACTGCAATCCGGTGGAGCCGCTCGAGCGTTCGGACCTCGCGGAGCTGGGTGCCCGCGAAGGAGACGAGGTCACCCTGACCGGAGTCCTCGGACCGGTGTTCGCGAAGGGCGGCATCGCCTCGTATTGGGTCACCGGCCTCTACGTGGACGGGAAAGCCCGCCACTGACACGACAATCACGAGGCCGCACTCGGTGTTTCGCCAATCGCGGCAGATAGTCGACTTTTTCTCTTAAGTAGGTCGACTCACAGCCGTTCCCAGTACCGGCGGAGTGGAAACCACGGCGGCCATCGCAGCCTGTGGACGTCTTTCCGCCGGCCAATCGCCGCCGCGTCTCGCTCGTCTTCTTCGCGCTCCAACCGGTGACGGCTCGCCTACGAAAGCAGGTGCGCGGGCTCGTCGGCGCGCGCCTCGCCGACCGGATGCGGACGACGACCGACCTCGGTCCGTCAACCAACAGGCTGAAACGCCCAAGGAGGCTCCATTGCGAAAATCCGCGCTCTCGTTCGCCACCCTCGTCGCCCTGGCGACCTTCGCAGGATGTACGGCCGAGCCCGAAGCGGTCGACACGGAGGCCATCGGCGCGGTGATCCAGCCAATCATCGGAGGTGTGCCGGCGTCCGACTACCCCGAAGCGGCCATCCTCAACATGCGCACAGCTGCGGGCGCCACCTACGCCTGCACAGCGAGCGTCATCGCCCCGAAGGTGGTGCTGACCGCGGGACATTGCGTCGACGGAATGACCTCGTTCGACGTTCTCGTGGGCACCTCCACCCAGCGGAGCACCCGCGCCGAGACCTTCGACTGGAACGAGCGTGGCGCCACCTTGGTGAACCCCAATCACCACGACATCGGCCTCGTCTACTTGTCGACTCCGGTACAGCTCCCGACGTATCCGACGCTCGCGGCAGCACCATTGGCGAACGGCGCGTCGGCAGTAAACGTGGGTCGAATCCACAACGGCCTCACCTCCTCGACGTGGAAGGCGACGGTCACCCTCGGCCCGGGCGCTGCGGTCGGATATCCGTTCGACTATTCGTCGAAGGGCGTGATCGAGCAGGGTGACTCGGGCGGACCCGTCTTCCAGCTCGGGACACACACGATCGTCGCCGTGAACTCGGGTGCAGGCGGAGGCACGCAGGTGCTCGCGCGGGTCGACCTGTTGCTCGCGTGGATCCAGCAACGGGTCGCCGCCAACGGCGGCTTTGCGTCTTCGGGACCGTCGGATGCCGGGGCCCCCAAGACCGACGCAGGCGTGGCCGATAGCGGAACCAAACCGCCCGACGCCGCCCCTCCGCCCGTAGACGCGGGCACGCCCGCTCCCACGTGCACCAAGGAAGTCGAGCCCAACGACACCTTCGCCAAGGCGAGCCCGCTCGGGGCGAACGTTTGCGGCAGCTTCGCCAGCACGTCCGACGTCGACTACTACACGTTCACCGCGCCCATCGGCGCCACCAAGGTGACCCTCGTCGGCGGCGTGTTCACCATCGGCTTCGTCTCGAACGGCTCTTGCCTTCCCGTGATTGCCGGGCAAACCGCGGTCTCGATCTCGGTGAGCGGTGCCCCAAAGGGGATATGCCTCGCCGTCACGAGCCCCTCGCGGACCCTCACGACGTATACGCTCACGAAGCAATGAAGTCCGCGCTCACGTGGATCGGCCCGACACTCGAACGGGCCGATCCACGCGTGGGCACTCCGACAACGGACGAATGGCGAGCGCAGGCTCACGGCGCGTCCGCGCCACGCGCGTGTAGGGCGGCGACGGCGCAATCGGGCAAAGCGCGATCGAACACTCGGAAGTCTGCATATTCCGCCGCCAGGTACGGGTCGATCGAATATTGGGACCGTCCCAGCCAAGCGTTGTGGTCGACAATCGACGACAGGGGGACCATGGACGCACCACGCGCCACGAGCAGCCCGTCGACGAAGAGGGAGAGCGACGTGCGGGTCACGACCGCGACGAGCGAGTGCAGCGAATCTTCGAGCGAGGCCGTGGTCGGAAGATGCACTTCCCCGGCCGGGCCGTTCTCGCTCGCGAGCAACGCCAATCCGTTCGGAGTGAGGCCCGTCGAAGGCGTCGCCGCGAGATAGGACAGGCCCCCCGACGCGACACCCGATGGTGGGTCTTCTCCCTGCGACCCCGTGCCGATGTCGAAGATACGCGTGTACGCCGGACCGCCGAGATGGCGGACCCAGACCGCGAGGGTCACCTCGTCGAGACCGCGGAGGAGGCCGTTCGGGAGGTCGACGTAGTCGTCCACACCGTCCAGCCGAAGCGAGCCCCGACCATCGAGCGTCGCACCGCCCACGATGCGGGCCGCGGCACCGCCGATCACGTCGGGAACCGCCGTACCGGTTCCGTCGAAGGTGTAGCGATGGAGAGGCCGTGGTGGCGCGCACGCGTCGACCTCGGGGGCCACCAATGCGTCGCTCGATCCCGAGTCCGCGAGCCCTCCGTCACCTTCGTCCAGGCGCCCCAAAACGACCACGCTCGACCCACAACCAGCGAGCACGAGCGCCAACGTCACCAACGCGGAGCTCGTGCGGCGAAGCAGCCCACGCGCTCCGTCGAACGACGCGCCCGCCCCGAAGGGGAGGAACCTCGCTCCGAGATTCGGTCGGCGTTCAGGCCTCATTTTGCCCACATTTCTGCGATATCACGCCCCTCGTGTATTTCGAGGCACGGATTCCACCTCCTGCGGCAACATCGTATCGGAGTGCCTGCGATCCCTCGAACCCCCGACGCGACGAACCCGACGCCTCTGTCGGGTGACGAGGGCCCGCGCTCCGGAGTCGTCGAACGATCTCCGGACTTCATGACCGTCTACGAAGAGCTGTTTCCGTTCGTGTGGCGTCTGGTTCGTCGCTTCGGCGTTCCCGATGCCGCCCTCGACGACGTGTGCCAGGAGGTTTTCGTGGTGGTGCACAACCGTTTGGCCGAGTTCGAGGGCCGCTCGTCCCTGAAGACGTGGGTCTACGGCATCGCGAACAACGTGACCCTCACCTACCTGCGTGGCGCACGTCGAAAGGCCGTTCACCACTCGGCGGTCGACCCCGAAACCGTGATCGACGGCGCCCCCGGTCCACTCGACGCCGCGAGCGCGTCCGAGGCCGTGGGCATCGCTTATTCCCTTCTCGCGCAGCTGGCGGACGACAAGCGCACGATCCTCGTCTTGGTCGACGTGGAAGAGCTGACCGTGCCCGAGGCAGCCGAGGTCCTCGACGTGAACGTGAACACCGCCTACGCGCGCCTTCGCGCCGCGCGGTCGGAGCTCGCCGCCGCCGTCGCACGATTCCACGCTCGATCGAGGAGACCGTGATGAGCGACCTCGGACCCGACGAGCGCAGGTACCTCGAGGCACTGCGCGCCGAAGAAGGCCCCACCGACGCCGACCGCGCGCGCGTGCGGGCAGCCCTATTGGCCCGCTTGGCCGCGACGGGGGCGGGCGTCTCCGCAGCCGCGACCGCCGCGAAAGTCGGGAGCGGCAAGGCCCTCGGCGGCTCGGTGATCACCGTGTTCGCTCCTTGGAAAATAGGGGTCGGATTGGCCTCTCTCGCACTCGCCGTGGGCGTCTCGACGGCCTTGTTGGCGACCCGTCACTCGACGACCACGGCGTCCGCCCCGCCGACGACGAGCTCGGCGAGCACGGCAATCGGCGTCGCGAACGTGCCCACCACGGCACCGCTCGATACGCGGGTGGAGGACACCCTCGACCGAAAGACCGAACCGCCTCCGAACGTCGAGGCCTCGGCGCAACCGGTACCTTTCACGAATGCGAGCAAGAGCGCCAAGCCTCACGCGTCGGCGGCGCCTCCGCGAGTCGACGACCTCGACGGCGAGCTGACGTTGCTCACCGAAGCGCAGCGCCTTCTCAAGCAGGGTCGACCGGACGCCGCGCTTCAGACGCTGGCTCGCCACGCCAGCGCCTTCCCGCGCGGCACGCTCGCCGTGGAACGCGAAGGCCTGCGCGCAGTGGCCACCTGCGAAGCCAAGCGCCCCGAAGGACGCACGCTGGGAACGCGGTTTTTGGCCAACAATCCCAGCTCGACGCTCGCCGCTCGCGTCCGCGCCGCGTGCTCTCCGTGAAGGCCACGGCAGCCCTGGCCGTCGCGAGGTCGGGCTCGACAATCGCGTCACACGATTGAGAATCGCAGCCGCCCCGATAGAGTGCGCCCTCTATGCCCTCCTCGTCCACGGCGAAGACCGTCGTTGCACGACCGTGTGTTCGCGCGCTCGCGACGTCGCTCGGACTGTGCGGGCTCTTCTTCGCGTCTCCAGCGCATGGGCAATCCGCGCTCGACCTCGACTGGACGGCCCCGGCGGGCTGCCCCAATCGAGCCGAAGTGCTGGCGCACGTCCACCGCCTGGTGCCCGCGCCTCCGTCCGCTTCGCTCGCGGTGAGAGCCTCGGTTCGTGAGGTCGACGAGGGGTTTCGTGTCGAGCTCGAGATGCAAGGCGCCGCTTCGGGCGCCCGCACGCTGCGGGCTTCGACCTGCGCCTCGGTAGCACGCGCGACGGCCCTCGTGATCGCGCTCGCGCTCGACCCTTCGGCGAGCCTCGAGCCGGAAGAGGAACCGCCTCCGCCCCCTCCTGCCGTCCCCCCGCCGCGACGGGAGCCGCCGCCGAAACCTGCGCAGCCACCGAGGTCTCCCATTCCGACGGGCTCCGAGCCGGACGGCCTTCACCCCTTCGTGGTCGCAACCGTCGGCGCGGATCGCGCCCTCTTGCCGGGTGTCGCGCCGAACGTCGCGCTCGGCTTCGGCGTGACGTTCGGCCCCATGCGGGCCGATCTCGGGCTGCGCTTCACTCCGGCGCGCTCGACGTCGCTCACGGCCGTTCCCGCAGCGGGCGTCTCCGTCGGCGCGATGGACCTCGCGCTCCGAGCCTGCGCTCGCTTCGTCGATCGTTCGATCGCGCTCCACGGCTGCGCGGCTGCCCGCGCAGTGCGCTTCTCCGGCGAAGCCTTCGGGGTCACCGAAAGCTATCGCGAGCAAGCCTACACCTTGGCCATCGAGCCAGGTCTCGTCGCGCGATTTCCTGCACGCGGCCGCTTCGGACTGGAGCTCGACCTCGCCTTGGTCGTGCCACTCACACGCCCCGACTTCGTCGTCACGCGACTCGGCACGGACCTCTCGGCCTTCCGCGTCTCGGCCTTTGGAGGTCGAGCCGGCCTCGGTGCGAGCGTGCGTTTCTGACGTTGCACGACGATTTGTTCACGGACCGGCTCTCCTCCGGCGACTCCCCTGGACATGAACCGTCTCGTCGTCGCTTCGTCGCTGTCGATCGCCCTGCTCGTCGCATCGTGCGGCGAAGCATCGTCGCCCTCGGCCTCGGAAGAGACCGCGTCGTCGCCCGATGGCGGCACGCCACCCGCAGCGAGCACTCCGGGCACCGGCGCACCCCCTCCCACGCCGCTGGAGTCCGGTCTCGGCGCCTATCCGGTCGCCGCGAGCCCTCCTACGCGAGGCGGCACCATGACCTTCACCAACGTCGGCGCCGCCGGCTCTTGGGCACGCAGAATCGACCGTCCGGCAGGAGATCCGGCGTGCAACGTCAAAGACGGCACGGACAGCTGGGGTGGTCATTGTTGTCAGAAGGAACAGCGCACGGAGAGCCGCAATCTCGCTCCTTTCGACGAAGAAACGACCCTCATCGTCAAGGCGCTCGACCTCAAACAAATGGCCGTCTACCAACCGACCTCCCCGGACGGAGCGAGCTGGGGCCTGGTTTCCGCCTGGGATCGTCGGAGCGGCGAAGGGCAAAACCTCGCCATCACCCGCGATCGAGAGCCGGAGTCACGCCTCACCGGCGAGCTGCACAAGAGCGACTGCGTCTCGTACCTCGCGCAAAACCAGCCGTTCGATTGCAGTGACGGACGAGACTACTATTGCCCCGCGGACCAAGGAGTCAAACGCCTGGGGTGGCGAGGCTCGAAGCTCTTCGTGTTGCTCGCCTCCATGACCTTCGACGACGCCGAAGTGAAGTCGTGCAGCGGAAATGGGCAGGCCCACCCGGGCCCTTGGGTGGCGCTGGTGGCTTCGGAGCTCATTCGCGACGGCGGCCGAAAATGGAACGGTGCCTGCAATTGTTACTCGAAGACGGGCACCGTGGGGGACGGCTGCGGCGAGATCAACCTCTTCGAGGTGGTCATGGACGGCAATGCGTATAGCAACCGTGAGTTCGCCAGCACGGGCGTCCGTTCGTACCAAGCCGGGCACGTGGGAGGAAACGTGTGCGGCACGGGATGCTCGCGAAAGGACTTCCCCGACGACGTGGAGGTCGTGGACGCTTGCGCCAAACGTGCCTACGCGAAAGGACCGGAAATCGCGGTCGGTGGTGCCTCCGACGGGTGCCCCGTCTGGAAGAGACCCATCGGCGATCGCTATTTCGTCGTGCTGCTCGACGAGGTCACGCGCCGCGTCCAGGTGGCCGTGGTGCATCCGGAGCGGGTCCCGTCCTCGATCGCCACCGTCCTTCCGGCCCTGCCCCGAGCCCTCCCACGAAGCGTGATCGACGCGCTCGCCGACCTTCGATTGCCGAGCCCCTGAACAGGAGCCCACACGACATGCGAACATCCTTCATTCTGCTCACGTGCGGTGTCCTCTTCGCGTGCTCGGACGCCGCCACGCAGGATCCCGGCTCGACCGAAAGAACCGAGGCTCCCGGCCCGGACGTCTCCGCCCCCTCCGCGACCGGAAGCTCCGGGACGACCCCTCCGCCCTCCACCGACGGAGGTATCCCCGGCGCGCGCGTCACGGGCAAACGAGGGCTCGCCTACGGACATCATTCGCTCGCCGACATGCGCGCAATCTCGGCTGGAATCTCGTGGTGGTACAATTGGGCCTACGAGCCCGATCAGGCCCTGCGCGCCGGCTATTCGTCGCTCGGGGTCGAGTACGTTCCGATGGCCTGGGGCGCGAAATCCGACCCCGCCGATCTGGCCTCGAAGCTCCTCGCCGGCGCGACCACCTTGCTCGGGTTCAACGAGCCGAACTTCTTCGAGCAGGCCAATCTCTCGGCCACGGACGCCGCCGCGCGCTGGCCCGCCATTCAATCCGTCGCCGATTCGCACGGGCTGCGACTCTTGTCTCCGGCCGTCAATTTCTGCGGCGGAGGATGCCACTCCACCGATCCGTTCGCGTACCTCGACGCCTTCTTCGCCGCTTGCAAGGGATGCCGTGTCGACGCGCTCGCCGTGCACGTCTACGTCGGATGCAAAGGCGAGGCGGGCAACCACGCCAAGTGGCTGATCGATCATCTGAAGACCTACGAGCGACGCTTCTCTCAGCCCATTTGGCTCACCGAGTTCGCGTGCAACGACGCCGCGACCGAAGAGGAGCAGCGCCTCTTCATGGTGGACGCGGTCACCTACCTGGAGAGCGACCCCCGAATCGAGCGCTACGCGTGGTTCGCCGGGCGCGCCGACAACGTGCCCCACGTCGATCTCTTGGGAGCCGACGGGCAGCTGACGGCGCTCGGCCGAACGTACGTGGGGCTTCCGCGAAAGGCACCCTGACGGCGGAGCTCTCGCGCGGCGAAATTCAGCGCGAAATCGTCACGGATTCGGCCACGTACGGCGACCAATCGACGATGCCCAACTCGAACACCGCCCGCACGAGCCAGTCCGAGCACTCGTCCCACCGTCTCCCTTCGGCCTCCCGCGCGAGGCACGGGTCGCGAGCGGGCCTCGGATGCTTCGCCGTCGTCGTCGCAGGCCTCGTCGCGTGCGGATCGGACTCGACCGATACGCCCTCTTCTCCGGCCTCGAACGCGACCGGCAGCGGCAATCCGAGCGCGCCGCCCCCGAGCATCGGCGGACCTGCCCCCGAGCTTCCCTCACTGGTCGAGGGTGGAGAGTGCCAACCAGGCCGCATCGAGATTCGCAAGATCGGCACGCGCAGCTACGAGGGCAAGGTCTACGACATCGTCATCGCGACTCCTTGCGAATACGTCGTACCGTTCGTCCGCAAAGGCGTGACGTATCCAATCGAGGAGACGACCACGCACTACGTGGTCGATAGTCATTTCGAGCTGCCGTACATCCCAGGTGTCATGGACACCGTCGTCTTCACTCCCGGCGCCAAGAACAAGGGCTGGGCGCTCGGGGGCGACGTCGAGGCCATCGTGGCCAAGTACGGACCGCTCCCGTTCCTCTACCATGTCAGGCCCGGCTACGATTACGGCTACTACACGGACTACGCCGACGGCGGAGGCGACATTTTCGGGGCATTCCGCCCGACCTGGCGCTTCGAGAGGAGCGGCGGAAACGTCACGATGAAGCTGTTCACGCCTCCCGATCCGGCCTGGCCTCGTCACCGAGGCGGCTGGAACCCGACCGACATCAATCAGCAGATCGGCTTCGGCTTGTTCGTCGACGAGAAGGGAAAGGTCTACGTCCCGAAGGGCGTGCCGCTCGGCCGCCAGAAGTTCTCGGGCGCACCCGGCTGCGTGGTCGTCAACAAGGCCACGGCCGCCGTGCCCATCACGCGAACCCAATTCCCCGGCGACGAGTCGTACTACCTGGCCGACACGCTCTTGCCCGGCTACGCGAGCATCCTGACCTTCGGCCACCTCTATTGGGGCCACAAGGGCAAGAAGATGCAAGACGTCGCCAAATGGGACGAGACCCTCCCGGGGAACTTCGACAAGCCCTTCGGCGGCAACTGCGGAGAAGACGGCTACAGCGTCGCGCACGCCGAAGGCTTCACGTGGCCCGAGCTCCGCACCAAGATGCGCGACAAGTACCGGGCCGGAGAGATTGCCGCGATTCCGAAGGAGAACCTCTACCGGGTCTCCGTCTACGAGCAAAAGGACGAGAATGCGCCCCTCGAGCTCAAGGGCAAGCTCTGGTACGAGTGGGTCGGCGACGAGTGGCTGCCGCGCTCCGAAGGACCTGCCCTCATCTCGCTCGACGCCTCGCGCGGCACCTTCCGGATCAGCGGGCATCTCTACGAGAAACAACGAGCCTTCGTGGTGATTGAAGACCTCTGATCCGTCCGAAAAGGCGACGCGCGGCAGCTCTTCTCCCTGATGCGCACCTCATCGACGAGGCAACGGCTGCCTTTCGCCCGTACGAGGGCACCCGCGGTCAGCGACCGAATTCTTGCAGCGTCCGGCTCGGGCCTGAATGCCGGCGTCAGGTGATCTCGATCGTGAGCGTGAAGGTGCCCGTCGGCTTGCCGTTCTTGTCCCCGACCTTCTTGTTCCCGAGCTCCACCTTGTGCTTTTCACCGGACTTGACGAGCGGACCGCTCGTCGTCCATTTGAATTGGTGACCGCTGGTGCCGGGCGCGAAGCCTGGGATCACCTCTTCCTTCGGTTTTCCGAGCGTCTTGTCGACCGTGGTGACCGACCAAACCGTTCCCGGGTAGTCGGGGAGGAACACGGTCACGCTGCCGCCCGGAGCGGCCTTTATCGACATGTCCGGTTGCGCCTTCGGGTCCTTCACCGTGAGCACGACATCCTTCGCGTCGCCCGTGATCATCGACGAACCCGAGCTGCTGCTGGGCGCCGCAGACGCTACGCCCGTCGGCGAGGGAGCAGAGGGCGCGCTCACCGCTACGAGCGGGGCTGCGCTCGCCGACGCGGACGCGGTCGCGCTAGGGACAGAGCTCGGGTTTTCTTTCTTCTCGTCGCATGCGACGGCAATGAGCGCGAGACTGAGTACAGCAAGTGTTCGGTTGAGCATCATGGTCGATGGGTTCCGTTCAGGCGTCGTCCGGGTTGGCGCGTGCGAGAGATCGTGAAACGTAGCGCTCGCACGAACGCGACGACTATACTCGTTCCGCGTCGACGAGCGCGCCTGGCCACCACGAACGGCAGGCAGGCTGCGAGGACGGTAAACGCGACCGAACCGCGGTCATCGAGGCGGACGTCGACGCCTCGGTCCCTCGAAGATGGCCGAGCCCCCCTGCGCGCTCGACCTGCTCGCCTTGGCTCGAGCTTTTCAGCCAATCTGAACGGCCGCGAAAGTGCCGTCGGCCAGGCGTCGCTCGAGAGCGACCTCGTCACCGACGAGAACCAGACGGTGAGTTCCGTCTTCGGCCGCATCTGGGGCTCCACACGCGAGAGCGCCCCCGTCGAATCGAATGACGGCGGCAAGCACGGCGACAGGCGTTCCTCCCGCGGCGAGGACGCGCGCCATATCGTCGTAACGTCCCATCTTCGTCCGAACGGAGGCCATGAGCGCCGAGGCTCGAACCGGCCCCGTCGACCGCACTGCGCCGCCTGCTTCGAACCCGATGAGGTTCTCGTCGAGAAGCCGTCTCGCGGCAAAAAGGGCCTCTTCGGGGGAAAGCCGCATACGACTACGAACGGCTTCGAGACTGGTGTCGCGTTCGGCGATACCCTCCGTGAGAAACGAGACTCCGATCAAGAACCGTGAGCACGTGTCCCGGCGACGTTCGAAGTTCCAGCCCACTGTCATGCGCGGTGTATCGCGCAGCTTGATAGCGTCTGCACGGACTTTTTCGACTCCTGAACCGTGTCCGCCACGAGTGGGTACTCGTTCGTAAGGATGGGGGCCGGGAGAGTCCGACCTGCGCGATCGAGCCCGTCTTCGTGCCGACGATATCCTCGGCGCGCGCACCGAATCGAAGGACGCGCGGTCTGTCCGAGGTAAGCCCATGGGCTGGGGCTGTCCCCGGCGTTCGCAAAGTCGCGGACGTGACGTTCGACAACGTGCTCCACGAGCTCGCTCCCCAATGCCGACTTCCCCGAGGCGCGCATCGAACGCCCGAACGCTCGGTTCGACACGGCCCTCGACTCACCCCCGCTTGCGGTCCCTCGCCAGCCCGAACACGGCGTCCGCCATGACGTTCCAGTTGGCCCGAGGCAGGTCGTGGCCCATGTCTCCGAGCTCGAGCATGCGCGCGTTCGGGATGAGCTCGGCGGTGGCTCGGCCTCCTGCCAGAGGAACCAGCGGGTCTTGCGAGCCGTGAATCACCAGCGCCGGCAGCCTCACCTTGCGCAGCCCTTCGCGGCGCGAGCCGGAAGCCGCGATCGCCGCGAGCTGCCTCGCGAAGCCGGCCGGGTTCGGCCCGCGATCGAACGACTCGCGCCCGATACGACGGAGCAGCTCTTCGTCCGGCGGGTGCGTCTTGCCGCCAATGGCGCGGAACATGTCCAGGGTGCGCTGGGCATACTCTTCCCGAGTGCGCGGCGGCGGCCGCAAGAGCGCACGCAACGCATCCGGCTTGGCCATGAACGCATAACGACGGTCGCCCGTGGTGGACGCCAGGCTCGTGAAGGTGAGCACGCGCTCCGGGTGCTCGATGGCGAAGGTCTGGGTGATCATGCCGCCCATCGACATGCCGAACACGTGGGCCTTCTCGATACCGAGCCCGTCGAGCACGCTGACCAGATCGCGGGCCATGTGGGACAACGTGTAGGGCGCATCCACCGCGAGCCCGAGCGAGGCCTGGAGCAGCACCTTCTTCGGGTCGGGCACGGGCAGGTGGGAGAGATGCGTGGACTCGCCCACGTCGCGGTTGTCCATGCGGATGACGCGAAATCCCCTGGATTTCAGCACCTCGCAGAACTCAATCGGCCAGTAGACCTTTTGCGCTCCGATGCCCATCACGAGGAGCAGCGGCTCGCCGTCTCCTCCGAGATCCTCCACGTGAAGCTCGACACCGTCACCGCGCACTTGGGTCATAAGCGCCTACGGTAGCACTGGTCGAGGCGCATCTGCGCCTACCCCAGGAGCTCAGCGGTGGCTTCGTCGAGCTCCCCGTAGCCGTAGGACGGCGCGTCGTCGAGGGAGGCGCCCTCGAACGCCGAGCGGCCACGTGCTTTGCGGCCCGCGCGTGCGTGCACCACCAGACCCGTCGCCAGCGCCGAGACCACGATCGGCAAGCCACGCAACGTGCGCACCACGAGTCCGGCCGCAGGAAACAAGGTCGACGATTCGAGGTTCATGGGTACTGCTCCGTTCGGACGAGGTGCTGCGAGGGGCGAAACCGAGGCCCGCGTAGGAGGTTCGTCCGAGCCGACAACCTACACGAGTGTAACTTAGCGCCATGCGCTAGCCGGTCAAGCAAGCGCGCGTCATTTCCCGATGACAATGGGAAAACACCATGTGCGATGCCGAATCGGCAAGGTATGCGCTGCAAACGACCTACACGCGCGTAGTATCGTAGGGTCATGAGCACTCGAGGACCACGGCTCTCGGCGACGGCACGGCGTGCACAGCTGGTCGAGGTGGGGCGAGCGGTGTTCGCCAAGCGTGGCTACGGCGCGGCTTCGCTCGAGGAGATCGCCGAGCGCGCCAAGGTCTCGCGGCCGGTTTTGTACGAGCACTTCGGCGGAAAAGAAGGCCTGTACGCGGTCGTCATCGATCGCGAGATGGAGTACCTGGTGCGCCGAATCGCCGAGGCCATCTCGAGCGGAACGCCACGCGAGCGCGTGGAGGCAGCCGCCCTCGCGTTTCTCACGTACGTGAAGGACCACCCGGACGGCTTCGCGGTGCTCACCCACGACGCGCCGGTCACCACCGCGGGCGGCGGAATGTCGTCCTTACTGAACGACGTGGCCACACGCGTGAGCGACATCTTCGTCGCGTCGTTCAAAGGCGCCGGCTACGACGCCAAAGCCGCGCCCATCTATGCGCACGCGCTCGTCGGCATGGTGACCTTCGTGGGCCAGTGGTGGACCACCGAGCGAAAGCCCCCGGTCGAAGAGGTGGCCGCCCACATCTCGGCGCTCGCGTGGATGGGCCTGCGCCATCTCCCCAAGAAGCCCACGAGAGTCGCCAAGAAGACCTGACCCGGGACAGGGTCGAAATCGTCCGGGACGCTCGCCTCGCGAGAGAAGAACCGCGATCGCCCGAGAATTTCGCGCTTCTCGCGATGGCACGACGCTCGCTCATACGGTGCTCGGACGCCCATGGAGACACAGCCGCACCCCACGCGCTATAGCTTCCCGGACCCTCGTATGAGCACCCTGGTCGTCGCCGAGAAACCCAGTGTCGCGCGCGACATCGCGGCCGTGCTCGGGGCGAGCACGCGCGGCAAGGGCTGCCTCGAGGGCAACGGCTACGTGGTCACCTGGGCCATCGGGCATCTCGTGGCCCTGGCCGAGCCGCACGAAATGAACCCCGCGTGGAAGCGCTGGTCGTTCGCCGGTCTGCCCATGTTGCCTTCGGAGTGGCCGCTCGTGGTGGGCGAGAACACCCGCGATCAGTTCGCGGTGGTGAAGAAGCTCTTACGGTCACGCGAGATCGACGAAGTGGTCTGCGCGACCGACGCCGGCCGCGAGGGCGAGCTCATCTTCCGCTACGTCTACGAGGGCGCGCAGGCCAAAAAGCCGGTCAAAAGGCTCTGGATTTCGTCGCTCACGCCGGACGCCATCCGCGCCGGGTTCTCGCGTTTGCGCCCCGGACGAGACTTCGACCGCCTGGCCGACGCCGCACGCGCACGCAGCCGCGCCGACTGGCTCGTGGGCATGAACCTCTCGCGCGCCTACAGCCTGGTCTACGACGACAACCTCTCGGTCGGCCGCGTCCAGACCCCGACCTTGGCCATGATCGTGGCGCGCGATCGCGAGATCCTCGACTTCGTCCCTCAGGACTACCTCGAGGTCGTGGCCACCTTCGCGCCCACGGATTCAGGGCAATCGCTCGGCCCGGCCGCCCCCGGCACCGAGTACGAAGGCCGCTACGTGCGCGAGGGCGTGAAGGGCCCCGAAGCACGCCGCTTGCCCCCGGACGGCGTCGAAGCGGACGCCATTCGCACCCGCGCGCGCAGCGGCGACGCCAAAACATGTATCGTGCACGTGAAGCGCGAGACCCGGCGCATTCCGCCGCCTCAGCTCTACGACCTGTCCGAGCTCCAGCGCGACGCCAACCGCCTCTACGGGCTCACCGCGCAGCGGACCTTGGCCGTGCTGCAGACCCTCTACGAGCGCGAAAAGCTCGTGAGCTACCCGCGCACCGACAGCCGCTACCTCTCGAAGGACGTGGAAAAAACCCTGCCGGACGTGCTCGCGGCCATCACGCCTTCGTACGAAGGGCTCGTCGCCGAGGGCACGGGCACGCGCCCCCTCGGCAAGCGTTTCGTGGACGACGCACTGGTCGGCGACCACCACGCCATCTTGCCCACCGAGACACGCGCGCGCTCGAACCTGCCCACGGACGAGAAAAACCTCTACGACCTCGTATGCCGCAGGCTCCTCTCCGCGTACCACGAGGAGCACGTGCTCGGGGTCACCCACGTGGTCACCGCCGTCACCGTGGCCGAGCACGTCGACCGCTATTTTTCCTCGGGAACGTCGATCGAAAAGGTCGGCTGGAAGGTGCTCGAGCGGCGCGTCTCGCAGCGACACGAAGCGCCTACGTTGCCCGGTGGCCTCACCACCGGGCTCGCGCGTCGGGTGACCGCCGCCAAGGTGATGGCCAAGAGCACCGAGCCTCCGCCGCACCTGTCCGACGGCACGCTGCTCACCGCCATGGAGACCGCAGGCCGTAGCCTCGACGAAAAAGAGATGTCCGAGGCCATGCGCGAGAAGGGCCTCGGTACGGCGGCCACACGCGCGGCCATTTTGGAGACTCTGCTCGTGCGCGGGTACGTGCGCCGCGAAGGCAAGACCTTGCGCGCCACGGACAAGGGCTTCGCGCTGGTGGAGCGTGTGCATCCCCACGTGAAGAGCCCCGCCATGACCGGCGAGTGGGAAGCGAAGCTCGGGGGCATCGAGCGCGGCGAGCGCGATCTCGAAGGCTTCATGCGCGAAATCGAGCGCTACGTGACCGACGTGGTCGCCGGCACCCGGAGCTCCGCGCCTCGATCGCCACGCGGACACGAGACACGCGAGTCGCAGCACGCGAACGATTCCGACGCGAGCCAGGAGCGCGGCGAGAATCCCGTGCGTCTTGCACCCACCTCGAAGACCTACGCGCTCGCCGGAGACGACGCGCAAGCCGCGCCGGGAGCCCGCGCGAAGACCGTGCGTGACCGCGCGCAGCCCGAGCCGCGCCCTCGTGCGCTCGAGGCTTCCCCGGCCGCAAGCGCACGCGCGCGAGACAGCGAGCCTTCCGTGGAGGTTTCTCGCACCGAGCCTCGACCCACGCGCTCACGCGATCTCCATGCGCTCTTGCGCGAGCCGTTCGGTCTGACCTCGTTCCGGCCCGCCCAGGAAGAGGTGTGCCGCGCCGTGGCCGAAGGGCGCGACGTCCTCCTGGTGATGCCCACGGGAGCGGGAAAATCCTTGTGTTATCAGCTTCCGGGCCTCGCGCGAGGAGGCACCACGCTGGTGGTGAGCCCGCTCATCGCGCTGATGGAGGACCAGGTCCAGAAGCTCGAGGCGCTCGGGCTCTCGGCCGCGCGCATCCACTCGGGGCGCGAGCGCGCCGAATCGCGTGCAGCCTGCATCGATTACCTGGCCGGCAAGCTCGACTTCCTTTTCATCGCCCCCGAACGGCTTCGGGTCCCGGGCTTCCCGGAGATGCTGGCCAAACGAAAGCCCACTTTGGTGGCCATCGACGAGGCGCATTGCATCTCGCAGTGGGGCCACGACTTCCGCCCGGACTACCGCATGCTGGGCGAAAGGCTCCCGCTCCTCCGGCCCGCACCCATCGTGGCGCTCACGGCCACGGCTACCCCCGAGGTGCAGGACGACATCGCCAAGCAGCTCGCGCTCACGGGCGATGCGCGCTTCATTCGCGGCTTTCGCCGCCACAACCTGGCCATCGAGGTGGTGGAGAAGAGCAAAAGCGCACGCGCCGACGCCATCGTGCAGTTGCTCACGGACAAGTCCCGCAGGCCGGCCATCGTTTATTCGCCCACCCGCAAAGAGGCGGAGTCCCTCGCCGACGATCTGGGCAAAAAGATGCGCGCGGTGGCCTATCACGCGGGCATGTCGGCCTCCGCCCGAGACAAGGCGCAGACCGCGTTTTTGTCGGGCAAGCTCGAGGTGGTGGTGGCCACCACGGCCTTCGGCATGGGCATCGACAAAGCCGACGTACGCACCGTGGTGCACTCGGCTCTGCCGGCCACGGTCGAGGGGTATTACCAGGAGATCGGGCGCGCCGGCCGCGACGGTCTGCCCTCGCGCGCCGTG
Organism: Polyangiaceae bacterium; assembly: GCA_965225775.1. Taxonomy (GTDB): domain Bacteria; phylum Myxococcota_A; class Polyangia; order Polyangiales; family Polyangiaceae; genus JAAFHV01. The sequence goes on from OZ245328.1 coordinate 6,497,133, forward strand.
CTCTTCCACGGCTACCAAGACCGCAAGACGCACGAGTTTTTCCTGGAGCGCGACTACCCGGAAGAGGCCGAGCTCGCCAAGGTGTGGTCGACCCTGCGCCCCGATCCCGAGCCCCTGGCCGACGTGCAGATGCGCTCGCGACTCGGCATCGAAGACTTCGAGAAGGCCTTCGAAAAGGTCTGGGTGCACGGCGGTGCTCTCTTGCGCGGCGATCTCGTCTGCCGAGCCCCGGGGAAAGAGGGTGCATCCTACAAAGAACGCTACGCCCGCCACGTGGCCCACAAGCGCGAGCAGCTCGAGAAGATGCAGCGCTACGCGGACGCCCATACCTGCCGCATGCAGAGCCTGGTCGCGCACTTCGGCGATCGCAACGACCCTGGAAAACCCTGCGGAACGTGCGACGTGTGCGACCCTGCCACGAGCATCGGTGAGGCGCTGCGGGCCCCCTCCCGCGGCGAAGGCGCGCTGCTCGAGCGCATCGTGGCCGCGCTCAAGAGCTCGAGCCGCCGCGATCTCACCGTGGGCCAGATCCACCGCGAGGTCTCCGAAGATGCACCGCGCGGAGAGATCCTTCACGCGCTGCACGGCCTGCTTCGCGCGGGCATCGTGCGCATGTGGGACGACTCGATGGTCAAAGACGGCGAGACCATCGTCTTTCAGCGAGTCGAGCTCACGAGCCCCGAGCCGGGCGATCTCGCCCGCGTGACCGTGGCCGAAGCCGGCACCCTCAAGAAGCGCACGCGGAAAGCCAAGTCGGGCGGCAAACGCGAGCGAACCCGCACCGCCGAGCCTCGCACGCGCGGAAAAAAAACCTCGTCTACGCGCGTGTCGGTCGACGAAGACGATCTCTCCTCGGCCCTACGCGGCTTTCGCGCTGCCGAAGCCAAGCGCCTCGGCGTACCGGCGTTCCGCATCTTCCCCGACCGCACCCTGGTCGCGCTCGCACACGACCGCCCCGCCGACGACGACGAGCTGCTCGCGGTGAACGGCGTGGGTCCGGCCCTCGCGAAGCGGTACGGCAAGGCCCTGCTCGCCCTCGTCCGTGCGCACTAAGTCGACCTGACCCTCCGTCCTCCGTCGTCGCGCGCGTCGTCGCACAGGGCGACGCGGCCGGGTTCGCGCAGAGCCCGCCGGGCCCCGCCTCCTGGTCTCCCAAACCCAAAACGGTCACATCACCCGCTCGCCGCAGGTCTGCGGCCTTTACTAAACATCCGTTCCGTAGTAAGGAGTCCCTCATGAGCTTCGGTCGAAATCCCCACGCCGCAAAAGCCTCTCTCGCCGAGCAAAAGGCCATCGACGCAGAAGACGACATCGCGCGCGCGCGCGCCTACCGGGAGGCGGCCCACTTGTGGGACCGCGCTGCCGATCGCGAGAAGCCCGGCAAGATGCGCGATCAGTACGAGCGCAACGCGAACAAGAACCGCGCGTTGGCCGACGGCGAAGCCTCCTCGGAAGACTCCGACGACGTGATCGCTCCCGCCGCTCCCAAGCCGCCCGCGATCGATCCGCGCGATCTGAACTGAAGAGCCGCGAAGGTCCCTTCGTCTTGCGCCTTCGGGGCATGACGCTTGCTAAGTGTTCTCGCGCGCAGTCGCCGAGAGCCTCTCGAGGCCAACCGCGCCCAGGCTCACCTGAACGGGTGAGACGACCCCGAGGAAAAGCGCCAAAACCGTGACGCTCAGGACTCGCAGCGAGCGTCAAAAAGATGACTAAAGACGTGCCGAGCCGAGTCGAGCGCCATCCCCGTGGCGCTCGAGACTCGTCACGAGCCTTCGCGAGTAGGCTCGTGTGTCGTCGTACCGATCAGGCTTCGACGGAGAAGAGCACCGGACGCGCGGCGTCTTTGGCCTTCTCGAAGAACGTGCGCAGCCCGACGAAACACTTCCAGGTCTCGGCGGCGTCCGTGTCGTTCACCGTGCCGGCGTAGTCGGTGCCGGCGAGCGTGCGGTAACGCGCCATGAAGTCTTCTTTTTCGATGGCCGCGAGCGCAGGCACGAGCTCTTTGACCTGCTCGGTCTCGAGCAAACACGCGGTGTGGCCGTCGCCGGCGGCGAGGTGTTTGCCGCCGAGCACGGCATAAGCGAGCGGGAACGGGCCCGTCTCGTGCTCGAGCTTGCCGTCCGTGAGCGAGCGGTGAATGGCATCCCACGCCTTGTCCGATCGGAACGCCCAGGTCCTCGACTCGAGGTACCGCGTCTCGAGGTCCTCCGCGAGGAACTCGAGCAGATCCGCCGGATTCGTGAAGCCGACGAGCTTCCGATGATCTTTCGCGGCGAGGGCAAAGTGAACTCCGAGGCTCATGAGGCGGGCGGTCTCTCTCTCTTGTGGGGGGCGGAAATGGGATAACCGAACCGCCCCATCGGGAGCGTCCGGCTCGGTCGGCGCGAAAAGCGCCTGCTCGAAGGGACCCTACACGAGTGAGCGCGGAGCGCTCAGGTATCGACCGGACGAGCACGCTCCACGAATCGCCGAGGCCCGACATTCCACGGAAAGTCGGCGACCCCACGACGACCCGAAGCGGCGCGGATCAGGGCGCCAGTTCCCCGGTAAGCATGCGCAGCGCAGGCACGAGCGCTTTGCGGTGCTCTTCGGTGAAGTTGGGTACCCAGCCTTCGGTCTTGCCGATGGTTCGCGGATCGTCGTCCGCGAGACCGGCATTTCCGTAGTGTTTGGCGAGCTCTTCCAAGGTGGTGATGTTTCCGCCGTGTCCGTAGGGCGCCGTGGCGGGCGTGCCACGAAGAGGCGGCGTGCGAAACGAGCCCACGAGCTCGGGCGCATCCTTCGGGAAGACGATCTCGCGAAAGGGTCCGTCGGCGTACTCGGGCTTTCGAAATTCGTGCGCAAGCAGTGCGGGCAGGCCCACCGAAGCTCCGAGATCGGGTTTTCCGTCGCGGCGACCGGTGGGAAAACGAATGTTGTGGAAGGCGTCGTCGGTGAGGCGCGGCCCGTAGTGGCATTGCGCGCAGCCGGCCGTGAAGAAGTTGTGCAGGCCGCTCTTCTGCGTCTCGTCGAGGGCCGTGCGGTCGCCGGCGATGTACCGGTCGAGCGCGTTGGGCTTGGCCGAGAGGGTGCGCTCGAACGCCTCGATGGCCTTCGCCACGCCCACGAACACCTGCGAGACCGCCGCTCGATCGTCGGCGCTCATGGCATTCCAAGCGGCGTCCCCGGGCTTGGCCGAGGTGGGGAATCGCGCGGAGTCCGTCAGGGGCGGGAGCGGCTTTCCCGGGAAGACCGCCTCGTACTTGTCCTTGTAGTACGCAAGCACCTGGCGCGCGACGAACGTGCGGTCGGATCCCATCTCGATCGGGTTCTCGATGGGCCCGGTGGCCTGGAGCCACAGAGTATCGGCGCGACCGTCCCAGAATTGGAAGCGCGCATGAGACGCGTAGAGAATGCTGGGCGTATTGCGGTCGCCCTCGGCCACACCCACGCCGTGCGGCAATCCGTCCGCGAAGCCCTTCTCGGGCACGTGACAGGTCGCGCACGAGACCTTGCCCGAGGGCGAGAGGCGCGCGTCCGAAAACAGCTCTTTTCCGAGGGCGGCGGCCGCGGGCGAGTCGGCCACGGCATTGGTAGGATCGGGAGGAGGCGGCCCGGGCAGGGTCATCTCCTTCAGCATGTCCCAATGATTGCGCGGAAAGAGGCCGTCTTCGTACGCCACCTCGGCGAGAGGCGGAGGCGTCTTCCCGTCCATGACGGCCACCTCGCGGCGAATGGCGCTGACCAGGTTCTCCGGCTCCGGATCGGGCAAGAAGCGCCGCACCTGCATGGTGCGCGAATCGACCATCACGTAAAAGGGGAGCCTGCGATCCCCGAGGCCCACGGTCTGGAGCAGGTAGTCCGGATCGGCCGCCACGAGGGGCGCGTGTCCTCCGAGCGCGCGCTCCACACGAGCCAAATCTTCGCTCGTGCGCACGCGCAGGTTGTTCTCGTCCGAGATGACCAGGTCCACGAGCTCGACCCGCGACGCGAGCTCGGGCGGGACGATCTCGTCGGTGTGCTTCTGCGCCCATAGGCACGGCCCACAGAAGGCCGCCGTCTCGCGAAAAACCAGGATTTTTCCCTGCGGCGCGCACGGCTCGAAGCGACTCGCGAGGGTGTACTTTCCCCCGCCGAGCAACGGCAGCTCGAGCGGCGGAAGCGTGCCGAAGAGGTCGATCTTCGTGTCGGTCGGGTACGGCGCGGGTTTGCCGTCGATGCAGAGCGAGGGCTTCGCGGCATCGGTTCCCGCGTCGGTCTTGGCGAGCCCTCCGTCCGCGCCGGGCGAAGCCTCGGTCGACGAGCACGCGCCGCCCAGCGTGACGGACGCGAGCAACAAGGCGAGCCCTCCGCACGCGACGACCCCGCGCGAGGCGAACGAATGTCGCGACGCGCGCGAGAGACGGGACGCGGGGGGAGATGGCGCGCTCATCGTGGGCTCACTTCGGATCGATACGGAGCACGCGATTGTCGAGCATGTCGACCAGGTACATCTTGCCGTCCGGACCGATGGAGAGGCCCGAGAGCGACCCCGCGGGCAGCCCCGTGTCGAGCTTGCGCAGCTCTTTGCCATCGAGCGAAAATGCGTGAATCTTCGAGGTGGCGTGGTCGCTCACGTAGAGGATCTCGCCGTCGAGCTCGATGCCCGAGGGCTCCTGCAGACCGAAGCTCGCCGCCACCACGTCCTTGAGGACCGCGCCGTCCATCTCCACCGAGACGGCCATCTTCTCTTTGGCGCGCACGCGGCCCGCTTCGGTGCCGGTCTTCGCGTCGAGCGAGAGCACGCGCTTATTGCCCGTGTCGGCCACGTACACCATCTGGGTGTCGGCCTTGTAGACGAGGTGGCTCGGCACCTTGGCCACGTAGCCGAGCTCGCCGCGCGCGTATTGGTACGACTCGCCGTCCGAGTGGTCGTCTTGGCCGATGTCGTGGTCGCGCTTGAAGTCGTAGAGGTCGATGCTCTTGTTGTAGCCGCCGGTCACCCAATACCGATTGGCCGACTCGTGGGCAATGCCCATGCAGAGTGGCGTATTGTGGAGCATGTCGAGGTGCGAGCCGAGGCCGATCGGGTCTTTTTTGGCGAAGATGTCCGGGTCGGAAGACCAGAGCGCCGGGCCCATGAAGTCGTTGGCGGTGCCTTGCGCGCGCTCGTTGCGGGACTCTCCGCAGGCGGCGAAGGTGCCGGGCACGCCGAAGGTGGTCTCGTTGGCGCCGAACGCGATGCCCGTGGGGTTGGGCATGAAGTGCGTGGCGGCAACGTCGCGGCGTCGCACGGTGGCGCGTGCGTCCGTGGGGGCGTCCGAGATGGTGACGATGCTGTCGTCCTTGTAGTTCACCACCCAGAGCTCGGTCGGCTTCATGGGGTTCCAGTCGAGGTCGGTCGGGGCGCGAAGGCCCGAGTCCGCATCGGCGATGGTGGTGAGCGTGACCGAAGCGGCCGAACCGTCGCCCTTGCCGATCTTCGCTGCCACCGGCTCGGGGGCGGGCGCGGGCGTGGTCGAGCCCGGATCCTCCGAGACGACCGTCGTGCTGCAGGCGAACGCGAGCAGCGAGCTTGCCAGCACCGAGACACCGAGAGCCGAACCGCGACCGAATCCGAGCTTCACCATGGGGAAAGGCTTAGTGGTTTTTGCGCCGCGTTCAACGTCAATTGTCTAACGGTCCGTGTTCGGAACAGCACGGAAGAGCACGGAAAACGTCGGCCCGAGGCGACACTCCCGCGAAAGACACGACTCGTGACAGGTGGGTTGACGCGCCGCTGCGAGCGTCGCATACCGCGGCGATGGCCACCGACCTCACCGTCCTCTTCGAGCACCCCGAATGGCAAAAACCGCTCTTTTCGGCGCTCGAGCGGCGTGGTGTGCGCTTCTCGGCGTTCGACCTGAAGAGCGCCACCTTCGACGTCGACCTCGTGCCCGAGGCGAAGCTCTACTTCAATCAGGCGAGCCCCAGCGCGTACGTGCGAGGAAATACGCGCGCCGTGCCGCTCGCGCTCTCGTACATGCGCGCGCTCGAGATCGCCGGCGCCCGCGTACTGAACGGCTCCCGCGCGTTTTCGCTCGAGCTCAGCAAGAGCGCCCAGGGCGCCATCTTGAGGAAGCTCGGCATCGCGCACCCGCGCAGCCTCGCCTTCAACGACGTGCGCGCGGTCGCGAAGGCGTGGAGCCTCTACCCGGCGTTGCTCAAGCCGGAGCAGGGCGGCAGCGGCGCGCGCATGTTCCTCCTGGAGAGCCAGGCCGAGCTCGAAAAGACGCTCGAGCTCACGCCCGACCTCTGGCAGCCCGACAACCTCTTGCTCATGCAAGAGCACTTCGCGGTCGATCCCGCGCGAGGGATCGTGCGCATGGAGTTTCTAGGAGGCGAGCTGCTCTACGCGATGCGCGTCGTGTCGCACGGCGCGTTCAATCTGTGCCCGTCCGAGGTGTGCAACCCGAGCGACGGCAGCGACGCGGCCTGTCACATCCCCGAGAAAAAGCCGAGCAAGCCGGTCGAGTTCTTCCCCTTCCCCGAGGTCCCGAAAGCCGCCGTCGACGAGGGACGCGCCATCGTGGAAGCGTGCGGCCTCGACGTGGGAGGCATCGAGTACCTCGAGGCTTCGGACGGTCGACGCATCTTCTACGACATCAACGCGAACTCGAACCTGCGTCCCGCCATCGCGCAGGCCTTCGGCTTCGACCCGTTCGAGCGCGTGGTCGACTTCCTCGTGCGCGAGCTCGACAAGACGGGCAAGCGCTGAGGCCACGATGAGCACGGCCTTCGCCGAAGGAGCACGGGCCTTCGACGAGGGTCGCTACTTCGAGGCGCACGAACATTGGGAAGACGATTGGCGCGTCGAGCCGACCCCGAGCCGCAAGAGACTCTTGCAAGGCCTCGTGCAGGTCGCCGCGGCCCTTCACAAACACCGCGACAAAGGCGCCCTCGCGCCGGCCAAGAGTCTCTTCACGAAGGCGCTCGAGAAGCTCGACAAATGCGACGAAAGCCCTGAATTTCCCGACCTTCGTCGATTCGTCGAGGAGACGCGAACCTATGCCTCGGCCCTCGCCCGTGACACGGAGACACCTGCTCCGCCTCGCATGAAGCTCCGGGCCCGAGGACCGCGCACCGCATAGGCCATCGGGGAAGGACGACGTCTCGCTCACGCGATGCCTCACCGGAGCTTGTCGCGCCCCGCCCGCGCCTCGCAACGAGCAGCGGTCGCGTCCACGCGTTCGTCTCGGCTCGGCGCCCCGAGACTTGGACTCTGCTGGGCCTCTTCCCTCTTCGCAGCCATCCTTCTCGAACCCGCCTTCGGCTCACGAAGCACGCCGTTCGCTCGCGCCTCGAGCAACGACTCACGCGAGTCCGATTTCGTGGTCGCGACGGACGCCGATGAAGGCGCCGCGAAGGTGAGGGAGAGCGCGGCAACGAGGGAGGCGGTGACGAGGGCGAGGCGGTTCATGGTGGGTTCTCCGTCGGGCCGCAACGTTGCGGCGTGCCTCCCTCTCTGCAGTGAGCATGCCGCCCAGAGGCAGGTAAATTCGTGCGTTTTCGGGCGTTTCGACGTTCGTACCGTCCCGTACCGGTACAGGCCGCACGATGAACCGGCACGCCAATGGACGGCCCCTAGATGGCCTGCCAAGATGGGGCATGCCCACGGACGAAAAGCCTACGCGCGGACGCTCCACACGCCTCGCGTTGCTCGCCTCGACCGCGGTGGCGGCGTCGGTGCTCGTGCTCTCGACGAGCCCGTCGGACGCGCGACCAGGCGGCGGCCAAGGCTTCAGCGGAGGCACTTCCGGCGGCTCGGCAGGGAGCGGCGCACGAGGGGGCGGGAGCTACGGTGGAACCGGCGGCGGGGGGGCCTACGGCGGGGGCGGTGCGACCGGGCTCGGCGCAGGCGGCTACGGTGGCTCCGGCAAAACAGGCTCGTGGGCGGCGGCCAACACCCCCGACGACGGCGACCCCGCGCCTCCTTCGGTCGTCGACCCGAACGCCCCCCGAATGGCGGAGCCTCGAGGTCCAGCCAAGGACCGGCACAAGTACGCCCCCACGGTGTTCGCGGGGCTCATGTTGTTCGTCGGGCTCGTGCTGGTCGCACGCTCGTTCCGGCGCAAGGGTGAGCCGAGCAAACCGACCAAGGTCGTCCCACGCACTCAGTACGTCGCCACCCAGGGCTCTGCGCGAACACGCCTCGCCGAGCTCGCGAAGGTCGATCCGAGTTTTTCGGTGATCGTGTTCGAGGACTTCGCTTCGGCCCTCTACTCCGAAGCCGTGCTCGCCACCGGCCGAAGCGAGCTAGGACTCTTTTCACCCTATTTTTTCCCTTCCGCCGAGCGCACCATGAACGCTCGGCACCTCGAAGGCGTCACCCACGTGCTGATGGGTGCGCTGCGGGTGGAGGACGTGACGGGCCTCGAAGCGACGTCGACCGACGTGAGCACCTCGCTCGCCTTCGAGACCAACCTCGCACGCCGCGACCCGAAGACCGGCGATGAACGCGCCATCTACTCGGTGGAGCGCTGGGTGTTGCGCAGACCGAAGAGCGCCCGCTCGCGCACCCCGGACAAAGCTCGCGTCTTCGGCTGCCCCAATTGCGGTGCGCCCTCGCACGAGCTTCTCGCCGGTCGCTGTCGTTCCTGCGGCGAAGACGTCACCACCGGCGCCTTCGATTGGCGCGTCGCCTCGGTGGAGGTGCTCGGCGCGGAAGAACGCGGCCCCATGCTCACCGGGGAGACCGAAGAGCGCGGCACCGACCTGCCCACGATCGTCGCCACGGACGCCAAGGCCGCCCTTGCAGCGCTCGGGCAGCGTGACCCGGCCTTTTCCTTCTCCGGTTTCACCGCGCGGGTCTCCAGCGTGTTCCACACCTTCCACGAGACGTGGTCCGCCCGCGATCTCTCCACGATGCGGCCCTTCCTGAGCGACGCCCTCTTCGCCACCCAGAGCTATTGGGTCGCCGAGTACCGAAGGCAGCTGCTCCGCAACGTGACCGAGAATCCCACCATCCGGAAGGTCGAGCTCGCCCGCGTCACCTCGGACGCCTACTTCGACGCCATCACCGTGCGACTGCATGCAACCTGCATCGATTACACGGTGACGGACAGCGGCTCGCTCGTGAGCGGCGATCGCACCGAGCCTCGGGCCTACACCGAGTATTGGACCTTCATGCGCGGCCGCGAAGCCAAAGGACCCGCGCGCACGGACCGGGTCTGTCCTCGATGCGGCGCGCCGCTCTCGGTCGGCATGGCGGGCGAGTGTACGTCGTGCGGCGCCAAGATCACCGCGGGAAGCTTCGATTGGGTGCTCTCCCGCATCGAACAAGACGACGTCTACCGCGGCTGATTGCCCGCCCTCTCGAGCCGAAGCCTTCAGGCGATCGTTTACTCCGCGAACGAGCCCTCGGCTTGGGCCACGAGCACCTTGGCCACCACGTCGAGGTCGAACGGCCACGCGTGCACGATGCGCACGAGCGGATGCTTCGCGGACAGCTCGGCCACGAGCTCGGGGATCTCCACCTCGGAGTGCACGCCTCCCGGGGTCATCATGGTGGCGACCAGCACGATCTCGCGCTTTCCTTCGCGCACGAGCTTGTCCACGGTGTCGGGCAGGCTCGGCGCGCAGAACTCGTTGTACGCCACGTCCACCCGCACGTTGCCGGAGTGAGCGCGCACCCGATCGACCAGGCGCTCGATGCCCACGCGGTACGGATCGTTCTCGGCGGTACGAGGCCACGACCGCACCTTGTCGTCCAGGGCGCGCTCTTCTTCGCTCATGGGCGCGTGCGTTTTGTGCCGCTCGGCCTCCAGCATACGAAGCCTGCGAACCAGGTCCGGAGGCGTGTCCTTCGCCGGCGCACCATGCCCCACCACCACGATCGCACGCACCTCGGAAGTCGAGCTCATGGGCGCACGGTAGCAGGCCTACACCGTCCGCACGTCATCCGCCCCTCACGCACGCGTGCCGCACCCGCGCCACGCCATTGCGCCACATTGGACATGGCCCAATGCCTCGAGACGTGAGAGCCGATCACGTTCGTGATTCTCGCCTCTCAGCCCGCTTCGCCCAGGTGCTGCGCGAGCTTTCCGAAGAGCACGGTCCAGCCACCTTTACGCATTTCGGCGCCGTCTCCGCCTGCGAAGAACGCGGCTTGTTCCGTAAAGACGAGCTTGGTGCCCTCGCCCTCGGCGAAGAGCTCCACCGTACCCAGCGACGCGGAGATGCGTTTTTCGCCCATGGTCATCACGTAGGCGAACACCACCCGACGCCCCTCGACGATGTCTTGGAAGACGGTGTCGTTGCCCATGAGGAGGCCGCCAGGGCCGCCAGGGCCGCCCTTGAAGCGAAAGCGGCTCTTTTCCTTGCCTCCAACGCGAAAATCGAGCTCGAACGACTCGACCTCGAAGTCGCTTCCTTCGGCGAACCACTTGCGCTTCGACTCGGGATTGGAGAACGCCGCGAACACGCGCGCCGGCTTGGCGGCATAGGTGCGCTCGACGCTGAACGTGGCGAAGGTGACGGTGTCGGCGGTCTCTTTCACGGCTTCTTCTTTCGGGTTTCGGGTTTCGCGACTTCGGCCTCTTCGGCCAAAAAATCTCCCAATCGGTCGAGCTTTCGCTCCCAATGGCTGCGCCTCTCGGCAATCCAGCTTTCGGCGGTGCCGAGCACGGCCGGCTCGAGCCGACAGGTGCGCACGCGGCCGACCTTTTCGCTGCGCAAAAGGCCGCTCTCTTCGAGCACCTGAACGTGCTGCACCACGGCGGCCAAGGTCATGGCCAAAGGGCCGCCCAGCTCACTCACGGAGGCTGGCCCACGGCTCAATCGCTCCACCATCGCCCGGCGCGTCGGATCCGAGAGGGCGTGAAAGATGCGGTCGAGCGCGGCCGGTCTCTGCTGCATGCCGAGAGAATGCGAGCGCGAGCCCACACAGTCAAGCAATCGCTTAAGTATTAATTCCAAAAAAAGGCGCCCCCCGGCAAAGCTCCCGAAGGCGAGAGGAGCTATCGACGAGGGGCGAAAGAGCTTGGACGGTGTCCCGCACCGGCCGAAGACGAGATTGCCCGAAGCGCGCATGACAGGTGTTCCGATTCGGTCACCTTTCGGCAACGCGCACGCGTGGGGACGTCGACACACGAGGCTCGACCTTCGGTCGCGTAGCCTCGGGGCCTCCTCCTGACGTGTACGAGGGCGAATAGTCCCGTATCTTTCGGGCGAGCAACGGCGCCGATCTCGGCTCCATCCCGAAAGGCAGCCGAGCGTCGACTTCGGTGCTCCAAGAAGAAAGACCGATGTCCCGGCTCCCCGACTCCGAGATCCTGAAGCGCACCTACGACCGTGCGGCGGCCACGTACGACCTCTGGGCACGCACCTTCGAGACGCGCGTGAAGGCCCGTTGTGTGGCGCTCGCGGTCGAAGCTTCGCCGCACAAGGTGCTCGACGTGGGCGTGGGCACGGGAGACCTCTCCTCGGCCCTCGTTCGCGCGCTTCCCACCCTCGAGCTGCACGGCATCGACCTTTCGCCGGCCATGTTGGAAAAAGCGCGAAAGAAGCTGCCGCCTGCACACGCGAAACGCCTCGTCGAAGGAGACGCACGCGAGCTCCCCTACGACGCCGGTACGTTCGACCTCGTCGTATGCACCTACGTGCTCGAGCTTTTGGACGACTACGTCCCCCTGCTCGACGAGATCGCCCGCGTGGCCACGCCGACGGCGACCCTGATTTTCGCCGGCGTGGTGGAACGACCCGAGCTCCGCTATCGGCTCGCGCGCATCGCTTGCCGCCGCCATCCCTCCTGGTGCGGTGGTCTCGACGGAGCTCGACTCACGGCGTGGCTCGACCAAAGGCAGGCCATCGTGACGAACGACTTCGTGAGCGAGCGTGGCATGCCTGCGCGTGTGGTGAGCGGGACGCTCCGGTCTCACGCGACCTGACTCACTCCAGAATCGGAGCGTGCGCTTCGGTCGTGCCGTGCGCGGCCATGGAGTCGAGGCTCTTCACCAGCTTGTGCGTGTCCACGAGCGTGTGGATGTGCTTCGCCTCGCCCCACTCGAGGTCGACAATCTGCACGTCCGTCCAGTCGCAATATTGACATCGTCAACATAGAATGACTGCCGATATTGACACTGTCAACTTAGAGTGCGAAGATCCCCTATGGTCGAAGCTAGGAGGTCGCCCAAGACCTCGAAGAAGCGCGCCCCCGCTCGCACGTATCACCACGGAAATCTGCGCGACGCGCTCGTGGCGGCGTCGGTCGAGCTGCTCGCGGAAGACGGTATCTCGGGGCTCACCCTGCGGAGCGCGGCCAGGCGCGTGGGCGTGAGCCACGCCGCACCGAAGAACCACTTCGGTGACCTACGAGGGCTTCTGGTGGCCGTGGCCGCAGACGGCTTCCAGCGCCTCAGCATGGCGCTCGCGACCGCGTATCGAGACGCCTCTCACCTCGGCGCGGCCAAGGCGCTCTTGGCGGTCGGGCCGGCGTACGTAGCCTTCGCCCTCGCGGCGCCGGGGCACTTTCGGGCCATGTTCCACCCGAGCCTCGCCGATCGCACCGCCTCCGGCGCGCTCGACTCGGCCTCGCGGGAGACCTTCGCGCTGCTCGTGGGCGCGATGCGCGCGGCGCGCGAAGAGGGCTCGGTGCGCGAGGTCGACGTGGTCGAAGCGAGCCTCTCCGCCTGGTCCGTGGTGCACGGTCTGGCCACGCTCGCGGTGGACGATCAGCTGAGGCGCAAGGGCCTCGGAGCCGACCCGAGGGTGCTCGCCGAGGTCGTCGTAGGCCACTTGTTCGAGGGATTGCGCGCCGGTCCCGAAGTGGTCCAACCTCCACGAACGAGCCGGAAATCAGGGCGAAGCCGGAGGTGATGGGCCGGGCCAACACCCGGTGTTGGCAAGACTCACAGTTGCGCACCGTCGACGCCGGAATACCTTCGACGTGTGCAGACCGAGAGCCTCTATTGCGACGCGTGCGGCCGCTACTTCGAACGGGAAGCGGTGAAGGCGATCGAGCTGCGCGGACACACCATGTTCGCCTGTCCGCTGTGCGAAGGCCCATTGCGCGTCGAGCGGGCGCGTGTGCTCACGCCCTTCGTGCCCAAGCTGATCGGTGCGTTCGGCTTCGCGTTCCGCTCGGACGGAGCGGCGGCCATCGCGGCCACGGCCATCTTCGCCGCAGTCGTCGCGTACGTACCGCTCGTGTCGTTCCTCGGGTTCGCGGCGCGCGTAGGCCTCGGCATCTTCGTGCTGCGCGCCACGGCTCGCGGAGAAGAGCGCTTGCCGCTCGACGGGAGCACCATGGACAGCACCGATTGGTCCGATTGGCTGCGACCCGTGCTCGTGTACCTCGGCGTGGCCATCGCGTGCTTCGGCCCGGCGCTGCTCGTCTCGCTCTTCGTGCGAGATACGAAGGCCCTGGTGCTCGGCGCGACGCTGCTCGGCCTCGCGTACTTTCCCGCAGCGGTCACCGGAGCCGCGCTCTCGGACCCGCCCTCACCGCTCCCCGCCTTCGACTTGGTTCGGGCAGGAACCTTGATGGCCCGTGTGCCCGGCCCCTACTTCGTCACCGTGCTCGCCTCGAGCGCGGCGCTGGTGCTCGCAGCGGGAGCGAGCCTCGGAGCCGAAGCGCTCGGCAAGGCCGTGCCCGTGCCCTTCCTGCCCACCCTCGTCTCCAGCCTGGTCAGCGCGGCTTCGTTCGCCACCTTGGGGAGGCTGCTCGGACTCTTCGCCGAGCACCATCGCGAAGAGATCGCCTGATTTTCCCCAGCCGCGGACCCTTCACGGAGAAATCGACCGAGCCTTCGAAAGCGAATCGCTCCTCTGAGCGACTAGACCTTCGAGACCGAGGCCGTACGTCCTCGGCAGGAGATCACGATGAACGACGCTTCGCTCGTGCACGGTCGCCCTCGCCCCGACGAAACGCGCTGGCTCTTGTGCCTCGCGCACTTCGGAACGTGTTTTTCCTGGTTCCTCGCGCCTCTCGTGGTGTGGCTCTACGCGCGCAAGGCTTCGCCCGAAATCGCAGGACGCGCGCTGGCCGTGCTGCTCTGGTCCCTGCTAGGCACGGCCTGCGCGGCGCTCACGTGTGGCCTCGCGGTCCCGGTTTTCCTCGTGATTCACGTGTGGGCCGGCATCAAAGAGCTTCGCGAAGAGCGCTTCGACTACCCGCTCGCGACCGAGCTCGCCGAGCGGCTCTCGGTCTGAGCCTGGCCGAGCACGGCTCACCGGCAGATCGGCGTCCACACGTCCGGGCCGAACACCTCGGCGATCAGCGCATGGAGCGTGGGATCGTAAGCGAGCAGCTCGGCCCGCGTGTCGACCTCGTTGTGGATGCCGTTGGAAGGCACCGCCTCGAGGTTGGTGTCGAAGTACGACTGCACCCCTTCGGCGAAGTACTCCTCCACGTTGGTCGCCGCATACGTGTTCTTCCATTTGCCGGCGGCGATCGCCTTCGCGAACGCGTCGTCGAGGCGAGCCTGGAAGGTCTTGTCCGCGAAGACCACGCCCAGGTTCACCATGCCGTGCGCGAGCTCGTGCACGAGGATGTTCTCGCCCACGTACGGATCGGTGGCGTCGCAGAGCAGGTTCTCCTCCGCGCACGAGGTGGCCGGCCGCGCCACCGTGCCGCCCAGACCGCGAGCCCGCTTGTTCCAATCCGTGCCTGGAAACGCCTGGTTGAGATCGGAGTGCTCGGGGATATCGGTGGTGACCTCGGTGCGCGCCATCACCGAGATACGTGCACGATGCACCTTCATTTGCTCCCGCACGTCGGCGCGGAATCCCAGCATTTTGCGGGTGATTCGGCACGCCTGGCGAACCGCAGCTTCCGAGACCTTGCTCGAGCCGATCACCGGGATGCCGTCGGCGTCGAGGTACTTCACGTAGAACGGCTCGAGCCCGAGCGCGGAGGGCGGCGCGACCACCGCGGAATCGCACGACGAGGCGGTGCGCCCGTCGGAGACGGACGAGTCGACCACTGCGGCGTCGTTCCCCGCGCCCACATCGGGCGCGGCGGAAGCGGCGGTTGCCGGCTCGCCCTGCACCGAGACGCCGGTACAAGCGGCGGTGGGGATAGCTCCGAGCGAAGCGAGGACCAGCGCGAACGAGAGGCGAGGAAACGAAAGGTTCACCCTACGGAGCTTACACGCGACCGGGGCTCGAGGCTGCCTTCGCCCGACGGTCGCCTCGGGCGCCGAGCTTCTTCCGGGTGTCGTGCTCGTGGCGAGAACCCACGGAGACCTCGCGGAAAGCGCGCTCGATTGCTTCGGCGACCGCTCGCACGCGCGGCACGGCGCGACTCTCGCGATGCGCCACGAGCCACGCCTCGACCGACGGAAGCGCGCGCAGCTCGGGCGACGCCTCGACGCGCTCGAGATCACGAAGGCCTGCGATCACGGGAGAAAGCAGGGCGATGCCCTGGCCCGCGGCCGCAGCGGCGAGCAGGGCGTGGTCCGATCCGGAGCGAAACGGGAAACGAACCGCTCCTTGCTCCGTGAGCCACTTCTCTTGAGGCAGCCGACGCAGCGGACCGTCGAAGCCCACGAAATCCTGCGAGGCGAAGTCGGCGGCCGAGAGCCTTCGCCCGGGCAAGCGGCGATCGAGGTACGCCCCCGACGCGAACAGCGCGAAGCTCACGCGACCGAGCGGCCGCTCCACCAAGACCTCGGACGACGACCGCACGAGCCGGATGCCGAGGTCGGCCTCGCGGCGCGCGAGATCCACGAAGCGAGCTTCGACCGAGAGCTCGATGGAGGTCTCCGGGTGCGCCTCGCGAAAGCGCGCGAGCGCCTCGGTGACCGGAAATGTGAAACCTTCGCCGATCGAGATACGCACCGATCCTGCGAGCGCGGAGCGTCGATCGTCGCGACGGACCACGTCGAGGCCGAGCGTGAGCTGCTCGGCGAGCGCCACGAGATCGAGCGCCTCGGGGACCACGAAGGTGCCGGAGCTGCTCCGATGGACGAGCGAGCGTCCCAGCGCGGCCTCGAGTGCAGCTACGCGCCTCGCCGTGGTCGACGTGGAAAGGCCGAGCGCCTTGCCTGCGTGCAGGAAGCTCCGATGTCGATGCACCGCGAGCAGCACCCGAAGGTCGTCCCACACCGGCTCGGGCAAGGTCTGCGTCTTCACGCGCTCAGCATGCCAAAGGACGCTTGGAACGGCTTTTCATTTACGTACATCTTTTGGCGGAGTCGCGTCCACGCACTCGAAATTCGGGTGCGACCATCCGACGAGTCTTCCCATTTCAGCTGATGTCCCGAGAGGTCCTCTCGAGGTGTTCAGGTCGTTTTCCAAAAACGGACATCGGTTGCGCGATCGTCGACCTACCGACCCCTCGAAGGCGCCGCCATGCTCTCGGCTCGGAGGTCGACATGTACCGATACGAAGACAAGTGCGTGGTGGTGACCGGTGCGTCCATGGGCATCGGGGAGGCGTTCGCGCTCGAGCTCGCCAAGCGCGGGGCGCGGCTCGTCCTGGTCGCGAGGAGCCGCGACAAGCTCGAGCAGCTCGCGACGCGTATCGCGCGCGACGCCAGACACGCGCCCATCGTGGTCGCCCTCGACCTCGGTCGGCCGGGAGCCGCCGAGACGCTCGCGTCGTCGCTTCGTGAGCGCTCGCTCGAGGTCGACGTGTTGATCAACAACGCGGGCTTCGCCACTTACGGGCCGTTCGAAGACGTCTCGCTCGCCGAGCAGAGCGCCGAGATCGCCCTCAACGTGCAGGCGCTGGTCGAGCTGTCCCACGCCCTGCTCCCGGACATCGTGGCGAGGCGCGGGGGAATCATGCAGATCGCATCGACAGCCGCGTTCCAGCCGGTCCCGTTCATGGCCGTCTACGGCGCCACCAAAGCCTTCGTGCTCTCGTTCTCGGAGGCCTTGTGGGCCGAGCTCCGTCCACGCGGCGTGCGCGTGCTCGCCGTTTGCCCGGGAGCGACCGACACGCCGTTCTTCGACCGTGTGGGCGCCGAAGAGGCCTCGCTCGGCAAAAAGGCGCCCCCCGCCGCGGTGGTCGCGAGCGCTCTCCGCGCCTTCGACAAGAACCGCTCGCACGTGGTGTGCGGCACGGGAAACTACCTGACCGCGCAGCTCGCACGCGTCTTCCCTCGCGAGACGACCGCCCGCATCACCGCCGGCCTCATGAAGCCGCGCACGCCCCGTCTCGCCGCGAAAGGAGCCGCCTCGTGAGCCACCGAGCCCTCCCTCGCCTCTCTCTACGGATCGCCCTCGCGCTGGCCACGCTCGCGCTCCCCGTGGTGACCTCCACCGTGCATGCCGAAGCGCCTCCGTCGAGCTCGCCAGCCGTCGGCACATGGCAGGTCTACGACGATCACGGAGCGCCGGACGGCATCGTGAGGACCTTCGTCTCGAACGGAAAGCTCTACGGCAAGGTCGTGAAAGCCAAACCGGGGCGGAGTCTCGACGAGACGTGCGACAAGTGCCCTCCGCCCTATAAAAACAAGCCGTATCGCGACATCTTGATCCTGTGGGACCTCGTCCCGGACGGCGCGGTCTGGAGCGGCGGCTCGATCCTCGATCCGCAGTCGGGCTCGACTTACCGCTGCCGCATCGAAACGCCCGACCCGAACACGCTCGCCGTGCGTGGGTTCGTCGGCATCTCGTTGTTCGGGCGCACGCAAAACTGGAAACGCGTCGGCCCGTGAGCCGAGGCCGCTCTCAAGGGGTCCCGAAGAACGGGAAAACCTTCTCGCAGCGGGCGCGGCAAATCTGCTCGTTCTCCACGCAGGCGAGAAACTCGGACGAAGGGCTCGTGCGGTGACAGCGTGTGCCCACGATCGAACAAGCCGAGAGGCACGACATGTGATCCGTAGGCGCCGGGACATCAGGAGGGAAAACCAGCTCGCTCGGGCCCCCGTCCGACGTGACCACGGGGGCCGAGGGCGCACTCGTCGTCGGAGGAGTGACCGGTACCTGCGTGGGCGCGATGGTGGGCGCGGGCGCCACGCTCGAGGCCGGGCTCGAAAGCGCCTGCTGCTTGGGAAGGCCGTCGAGAGACACCCAGCGCCCCGAGTAGACCTGACAGGGACCGGTCGCGACGATGACGAGTGTATTCTGCACACGCTCGATCGTGCCGCCACAGGCCGGTTCCTTGCCGTCCTCCGCGAGCTCGAAGGAACAAGCCGTGGCATCGCACGCGAGCGCTCGGAAGGTGCGCGCTGCGATCACGCTGCGCCCGAAGCCCACCGATCCCTCCGCTCCCGCCGCCACCGATCCGGACGCCGTCTTGGCGTTCTCGAAGAGGGACGAGAAGATGCCCGCGTTCATGCTCGCCGAGGCGCGAACCACGGTGAGCACGAGACCTCCACGGGCCAGGCTGAGCTCGGCGCGAAGCTCGGCCGGGACGTCTCCGGAGCGCGAGTACGACCCGATCAGCTCGGACGGTAGCTCCTTCTTCTTGCACGCCGTGCCGAGCGCACAAAGGCTCACGAGCACGGCCACGGCGAGCGGGCGGAACGCGACGACTGGGCGCATCTTCACCTCGTGGTTTTCGTCACTCGAGCTCTCGCGGGGGGCGCCGCTCGGCCGCGGCTTCCTTCTCGTGTACGCGATCGAGAGCCGAGTCTTCCTCGGAGCGTCGACCCACCGAATGCACGCGCGAAGGTCACGAAGGCACCGTAGCCACGCCGGGAAGCCACGCCAGCTCGCCTCGCCGAAATCGAACGGCCCGCTTTTTTCCGCCCTCGACACGCGTGGTGCTCGGGACTTTTCCTCCTTTGACGGGATGCGCTAGACGGGACGTGTGAAGGCAAAGCTCAAGGTCGGTGTGCTCGGGGCTACGGGGATGGTCGGACAGCGCTTCGTCGCCCTGCTGGAGAAACACCCGTGGTTCGAGGTCACGCTGGTCGCGGCCAGCCCCTCGTCGGCCGGAAAGACCTACGCGGAGGCCGTGAAGGGTCGTTGGGCTCTCGCGAGCGCGCTTCCCGAGAAGACCTCGCGCCTCGTCGTGCGAGACGCGAGCGACGTCGCGGGCATCGCGCCGGAGGTCGACTTCGTCTTTTGCGCCACGGACATGAGCAAAGAGGAGACCCTCGCCCTCGAAGACGCGTACGCGAACGCCGAGACGCCCGTCGTCTCCAACAACTCCGCGCACCGCGGAACGGCCGACGTCCCCATGATGGTGCCCGAGGTGAACCCCGGACACGCGAAGGTGATCGAGGCCCAGCGAAAGCGTCGCGGTACGAGTCGCGGCTTCGTGGCGGTGAAGCCCAACTGCTCGCTCCAGAGCTACGTGCCCGCCCTGCACCCGTTGCTCGATTTCGGTCCCACCAAAGTTGCAGTGTGCACCTATCAGGCGATCTCGGGAGCGGGAAAGACCTTCGAGACGTGGCCGGAGATGGTCGACAACCTCATCCCGTACATCAAAGGCGAAGAGGAAAAGAGCGAGCGCGAGCCCATGAAGATCTGGGGCTCGCTGGAAGGCGGGCGCATCGTCGACGCGCGCGAGCCTGTCATCTCGGCCCAGTGCATCCGCGTGCCGGCCTCCGACGGACACATGGCGGCGGTCTTCGTCTCGTTCGAGAAGAAGCCCACGCCCGAAGAGGTGATCGCGCGCTGGAAGGCCTTCGTGGGACGCCCGCAAGAGCTCGAGCTCCCCAGCGCGCCGAAGCCGTTTTTGACCTACTTCGAGGACCCGACCCGTCCGCAGACCAAGCTGGATCGTGACATCGGCAACGGCATGGGCGTCGCCATCGGACGCCTGCGCCCCGACGCGATCTTCGATTATCGCTTCGTCTGCCTCTCGCACAACACGGTGCGTGGCGCGGCCGGCGGCGCGGTGCTCACCGCCGAGCTCTTGGTCGCCGAGGGGTACATCGGCCCCAAGGGCTGAGGGCCTACCGGACCGAGCCCAAGGGCTCGATCACACGCGCAGGTCCTACCTCGCGCTCGACGAGTCTCGCCGCGGCGAAGCAGAGATCTTCTCGGTAGAGATTGAATGCCGCTCGGGAGCCCGTCGACGATGCCCATGGGCATCGCCAGACACGGGAGACCGAGCACGTTGCCGGGTGCGACGAAGCGCACGGTCTCTTCGAGCAGGTCGAGGCCTCTCGAGGGATCCAGATCGGCGTCGATCGGCCACACGTCGCTCGCGAACGTGGGACCTATCGCCACCGCGTGCTCCGAGAAGAAGCCCGACCACGCCCGCGCGAGACGCGAGCGCTCGGTCGAGAGTCGGTAGGTCGAGAGCTTCGACCCGGCGTAGCGCGCGACGATGCGCTCGAGGTGCGAGGCGAGCCGCTCGGAGAGATACGGACGCGTCTCGGCGAGCATCACGTCCACGTCGTTCGCAAGCAGCTTGCCGAACACCTCGTTGACCCGCGAAATTTCGGGCGGCGAGGCCTCTTCGACCTCCCACCCCGCGGCCTCCAAGATACGACCGGCGCGCTCGATGGCGGCACGAACCTCGCGCCCGAGTGGCGCGCCCGGCAAACGCGTGACCAACGCTGCGCGTAGCACCTCGGGGGCCGGCCCGAGGTGGAGCGCGTCGAGCGAACGTGGATCACGAGCGTCTCGACCGGCAAGCGCGCCGTATGTCCGCGCTACGTCCTCGACCGAACGAGCCATCGGCCCCATCGCGTGCATGACCTGCCCTGCCGGACCGAAATCGTATGGCGGCAGCGAGGACGCGTGCGCGATTCGACCCGTGGTCGGCTTGAGCGTGCACACGCCCGCGCACGCAGCCGGAACGCGGAGCGACCCGCCCATGTCGTTCCCCAGGCCAATCACCGCCTCGCCGCACGCCACGGCAACGGCGTCCCCGCCACTCGAGCCTCCGACGGTGAGCCTGCGATCGTACGGATTGAGGGTGCGACCACGGAGCGGATTGTCGGTGCACAATCGCAGCCCCATTTCCGATTGATTGGTACGCCCCACCACGATGGCTCCCGCGTTTTTCAAGCGCGAGACCGCGGGTGCATCGAGGTGAGGCATGGACTCACGAAGGACCGGGACCCCGTGCGTGGTGGGCGACCCGAGACAATCCACGTTCTCTTTGACGGTGACCGGCACGCCGACGAGTGGTGCGCTCGCTTCGACCACATTTCCTCGAGCGAGCGCCCTGTCGAGTGTGTCCGCCGCGGAGAGGGCCGATTCGCGGAGCTGCACGGTGACCGCGCCCAACTGCGGCTCGAGGACGTCCATGCGCGCGAGATGCGCGAGCACGACCTCACGGCACGAGACCTCGCGCGCGCGCACGAGGCCCGCGATCGTGGCAGCGTCGAGCTCGTGGAGAGTACGGTTCGTCACCTCGGCTCCCTCATCGAGGCGACGAAGTGCCGGGACGCGTGGCGACACACGCCGCCCCGACCGCATCCACCCTGTCGCCGACCCGTCCTGCGAGGCCGAGGGTCTCCCCGGGGTTGCAGGACGACTCGAACGGCGTCCCGACAGCCGTACCGAAACGTGCACCCTTCACGGATTTGGTCCCGTCCGTACACACGAGGCCGAGCTCGTGCACGAGGGTGTCCGCGTGGCCGGAATACCCCGAAAGGTACGTGCCCTCCGGGCACTCGAGCTCCACGTCGAAGGGCTTGTTCTCGCCGAACGTGCGACCCACGCGGTCTCTCCCGCATGCGAGCGCGAGCGAGACGAACGCCGACTTTTCCTCGGCCATGCGCGCGCGAAGGCCGGTGGGCTTTCGATCGTCGGGGCACATCCACGACACGCGCTCGCCGCCACCGCCGCCGTGAGGGTCGTAGCGAAGCTTCTGGCCGTCGCAGATCTCGGAGGCCGCCTCGAACGGGTCGGAGGCGTACCGAAGGGTGTGACGCGAGACCGCTTTGCCGAGGTTGTCGACGAAGCGCGCGAACGTGAGGGGCCCCGAGACCGACGCCACCAGCTCGCCCAAAGGACCACACGAGAGCGCACGTCGGGCGGCGAGCACGTCGCTCTCGTCGGAGGGTTCGGGGGCGGCGTAACGAGCCACGATCCAGGGCGTGGAGAGCTCTTTCTCGTGACCCGGGCGCCCTCTCGCGCCGAGCCGGAAGCGCGCCGCGACCGGCTCCGCGAGGCCGTGACGATCGATCACGTGGACGCTCGACGGAAGCGAGAACCCGACGATACCGATGGCACCCGTAAGGAGAGCGCGATCCTCGCGCGGGTCTCCGAGATCACGAAGCGGCCGCTCCCGATCCGCGCCCACGAGCTTGTGCGCGGCGGAGTCGAAGGTGGCCGGACGGCGTTCCTTGTAGAACGCATGCTTTTCGTAGTCGTCCACTCGGACCGGGTGCTTGCGGCCCGCCTCTTTGACGTACCAGCCGTGCTCGTCGCCGATGCCGCACTGATTCTCGGTGTTCACATGGAACGAGATGGCCGCGATGGGCGCCCACACGAGCACGATGCTCACGGCGAGCGCCGGCAGCGGATCTCCACGACGAAACCGGAGCGGGAGCGAGACGAGCCCCGCGGGCACCAAGAACGCGAGCAGATCCGGCAAGAGCAGCCGGGCATGCATGTAGTCTCCACCGATCACCACCAAGTAGGTCGCGTGGACCACGGCCGCGGCGGCCGGGATGGAGAGTGCACTCGCGGCGCTCGGGCTCTCGCGTCCGACGGCGCGTACGTGGCGGGCCGCGAGCCATCCGGCGGCCCCGAGCGGAATGCCGAGGCGGTAGGTTCCGAAAAAGTTCGCCAGATAGCAGCGGCCCTGGACGAGATTGGCGCGGAACGCCTCTTTGGCGAGCGCCGTGTTGGGAGCGAACGTGCCGAAGTACCCCATGCGCGCCACCTGCACGGACAGCGGAAGTGCGAGCGCCGCCGCGACCTGCGCCACCAGAGTGCCCCACTCCCCTCGTCGTGTGTGCCGAAGCAACAGGAGCAGAAAGAGTGCAGAATACACGACATAGTCGGGGCGCACGAGGGGCCCGAGGCCGAGCAGGAACGCCGTGGCACAGCGCGGGCCGAGGCTCTGACCTCTACGACGGAGCGCGAGCACGAGCGCGATCGACGACGTGACCAGCCACAGGCACGCGAGGCCGGTCTCGAGCCCACTCGAAGCGTATTCCCACGTGGGCCGCACCGCCGCGAAGACGAAGAAGCCGACCGGGACCGAGAGACCGAGGCGCGACCTGAGGCCCTTGGTGGCGAGCGCGGCCGGCAGAGGCAAGAGCCCCACGGCCAGCGCCGTACACGCGATGCCGACGACCACGGTCCCCCGCTCGAGCGGCGCACCGAGAGCGTGTACGAGCGCGAGGAGCGCGAGCCAGAGCGGGCTCGTGCCGGCCTCGACGCGCTCACTCGGATTGAATACCGGCCCGTAGCCGGCGACGATGTTGCGCACGATGCGCAGGTTGATGAAGCCGTCGTCGTGGAGCCAGCGCTGCGCGTAGGCGAGCGCCACGAAGCACGCCGCCCCGAGGACGCCCAGCACACCTGCACGCACCAGCCGCTTCATGGCCGCGCAGAATGCACTCGATGTACCAAAGACGGAACCCGGGACCAGCGAAGATCATGCGCTTTTTTGCCTGACCGGCCCGTCAGATCACGGCTCAGCGCGGCACAGTCGGGGAACCTTCGGGTCAACGCCCGAAGGCGAGGACCAAGACGAGGAGCGCGCTCGTCACGATCGCCAGCCAGACGATGTCGCCGCGACCGCCCCATGCACGGTGGTCGAAGCCGTCTCCCACCGGGCCTCCAGCCCGGCGATGCCTCCAGTCCTGCACGTAGCGCGGATAGGGAGGACCCCATCCTCGAATGCCCCAGCCGTACCCGACCGCGGGCACCACGAACACCACCAGGAAGGTCGCCCAGAGAAACCACCAGGACGTCACCATCGTTTGCTCCATTCGGCGAGCTCGGTATTGCGATCGTGCAACTCCGGACTCACGCGCAACGATTGCAAGATCACGCCCGCGCACCGCGGGGAGGCACGAGCACGCCCTGCAATCGCCCACGCGCCCCTTGTTCGTCGGTGCGGCGTGCCGCGGTCGCATCGTTTCGATGGGGTGCTCCTCCGAGGCGATGGAATGCCCGAGCATGCACGATCGCCCCCACTCACCGACCCGCCACGATGTCAGCCGCGGATACGACCGCCAGATCAATGCATACTGCACACACGCCGGCTCGCTTCGTGCACCGTGCGCGGTCACAACCGAATCAGCCGAGGAGGCTCCCGTGAACGACCACGTCGCCGTATGGATCGACCACCAACAAGCTCATATCTTCTCGCTCGACACCGAGACCGCCGACAAGACCAAGGTGCTCGCTCGACTCCACCATCTGCACCACAAGCACCCGCACGGCGCCGAAGAAGCCAAGAAGCACCCCGACGATACGAAGCGCTTCTTCCACGACGTCGACCGCGCGCTCGACCACGCTCGCGCGATCTTGCTGGTGGGCCCGGGCGTCGCGAAGCTCCAGTTCCTGCGCTATGCGCGCGAGCACGACCACGCGCTCGAAGGCCGCATCGTGGGGCTCGAGACGGTGGACCACCCGACCGACGCTCAGCTCGTCGCCTTCGCGCGAAGCTACTTCGACCTCGGCGCAGCGCGCTCTCCGAAGACCCACTGACGATGTCCACCACGAGGCGATCCGACCGACGGCCCCGCGCCGCCGAGTCGGACCGGTCTCGACTCAGGTCGAGCGGACGCTACGTCCGTGCGGGGTCGGAAACGGCTCTCGCGTCGCGTCCGGGGTCTCGGGCTCGTCGTCGGCGATCTCTTCCGCGGACGAGGACTCCAAGAACGGCCCTCCGAGCTCTTCCATCGTGACCGCATCGGCGACGTCGGCGTAGCTCGACTCACCGGATGTTGCAGCATGCACATAATCTTCGCCCAGCATCTCGGCGAGGGGGTCTTCGTCCTTGGCGCGATGTCGCGTTTCGGTCGGATCGTGGACAAATGCCTCGGCGGAGTCGGTGCGCTCGTGATGGACCGGCACGAAAGGACCCGCCGAAACATGGGCTTTGATTCGTTTCGCCGGCATTGCAGCAGCTTTGGGCTTCTTCATGTCCGCAGGCGAAGCAAGCTTCGGTCCGGAAGTCGGGTCAAGGAACCTCGAAGCAATACAGGTGACCGGAGAACCCGCCACACGGCTGTTCGTTGTCGTCCGCCCAGGTCGCCGGCGTCGACGGACGCCCGAAACGTCCCGGCTCGAGGCCGTTGGTCCAGTTCGAGCAGACCGAGGCGAGACTGCCCGAGGCGTCCGCGCCCGTCCACGCGTAGTACCCGGCTGGAGGAGCCGTGCCGTCGGGGAGCGGTATGGCCATCAAGGGTGGCTGCCCGGTTCGAGGGTTGCGGGCAAAAACGACCTGTCCCATTTTTGCGTCGACCCACGGTCCGACCGAAACGATGCGATCGCGCGCGAGTGACGCGGACGTGTTGAGCCAGGCTCGGAAGACTCCGACGAGGCCGAAGTCACGCGCTTGCATGGCGCAGAGGCGGTCTGCCTCGACGACCGCACCGCCAGCGGCTTGACCGAGGTCGACGCCCTTGTAACTCGCAGTCGTCACGAACACGCGCATGGCCGCAGGTCGACCGGCGTCGGCAGGGACGAGCGTCGCGTCACCGCCGGCATCGAGCGGCTCGCTCGCGTCCCGTACGGCCGCATCCGACGCGGACGAGCCGGCCTCGACGAGCGTGGCCGCGTCCTCTTCGGAACCCCCGTCCGCGGACGTGTAGACGGGCGAGCAGCCCACCCCGAGCAGCCAGACGCTCAAGCAAAAGCCGAGTCTCCTCATGATCTTCCATCGTGACGCCCGCCCCCCGTCTCCTTCAAGCGCTTTCTCGCGCCGCGGTGGCGTCTCCTTCGCGTCACTCGCGTCACTTGCGTCGCGCGCATCGACATCGGGCGCGTCGAGCGACTTCGTGGGCGCTCAGAGACAGACCGGCTCACCGGAGCCGGGGCACGCGTTGTCCGCGCCTCGCGGGCGACTCACGCTGCACGCGGGCATCGACTCGAAGCGATTCCCCGAGAGGAAGTCCGGGCCGCTCTCGTCGGATTTCCAGCCGAGCACGATGCCCGCGTTGCCTCCGCCGGAGCGCAGCGTGGTGCCTTGCACGAAGGCACCGCTCGGTCGCGGGCCGAGGAGAAGGATGGTCGCGTCGTTGTCGCGCGGACCGCAGCCGAACCCGGTGGCCGCGCTCTCCCCTCCTGCGTACTCGATGACGGCATTCTCGATGGCATTGCCGGAGGTCGGATAACTGCGGAAATAGAGGCCCATCCAATCACCGGCCGCCGGCACGTCTTTGGCCGACGTGAACCGAACGGGCGCGTCCGCGGTGCCCTTCGCGACGATTTGCCCTTGGCGGGTCTCCGAAGTACCCACGTAAATGCCGGACGAACCTTTGGCCGCTCCGAAGCGCACGGTCACGCCGGGCTCCACGGTGAGCACCGCGGGGGCGCCGTCTTCCACCGGAGCGAGGTAGAGCGCGCCGTCGATGCGGTAGGGCACTCCCTTCGCACGAACGGTGGTGGAGAGCGTTCCGCTCCACGTTTGCTCCAGCAAGACTTCGTTCTTGGCGTTCCCCGAGAAGAAGAGCTCGGTCGGAAGGGCCGCGGACGCACCGATTTCCGTGCGCAACGACTCGCCCGCCGAGCCTCGGATCGCCACCCCCGTGGAGTCGTCGGAAAAGCCCGAATAACGGAGGAGCGCGATTCCGGAGGCCTTCGCACCTTCGACGAGAAGCCAATCGGAGCGCAGGTTCTTGGTGATGCTCGGCACACCGCCGTCGCTCGTCGAGCTCTTGCCGAAGACCCGCAGCATACCGCCGCCGTTCTGCTGCGCCGTCACGGAGTCTCCGCCTTCGAGCACGGCCAAGGTCGCATCGAGCGTGCCCGTCCCGTCCACCACCACCGCGCCCCACGGACGGCTCGCATCTTGAGCCGTGAAACGTACCGGCAAGAGCTTTCCGCCCTCGCGGTTGCCACGAAGCACGAGCTTTCCCACGGTGGGCGAGCTGCCCACTTGAATCGTACGCGAGTCGCCGATCTCGACCGTGGCACACGCCTCGACCGTCACGGTCGCGAGCACGCGCACGTTCGAGGTGACCTTGTGCACGCCCGCTGCCCACACCTCGTCCGCCGTGACGTCACCCCCGTGCTCGACCGCTTCACCGGTGGCCGCGGGGCAGTCGCCACCGCGCACCATCGCGTCGAAGTCGGGCCTGGCGGAGACCGGACCCTGCACCGGGCCGGTTCCCTCGGGCGTCGGGGTGCTGGAGCACGCGAACGCGAACGCGACGAAAGGAAGGAGCGCGACGAAGAGCGACGAACGAGACATGGGACCGTCCTTTCCGAGGAGCGAGACACTGATCGGTAGCGCATGGGACGCGGGCCGAGGCGAGGTCACGCACCGATGTCCGATTCTGATCCGTTCGCCTCGCGAAAGCGCCTGCGAATGTCTCGCGCGTTCGGCAAACCGTGCGCGGCGAGGGCTCGAGCGAGCGCCGGGGCCGAAGCGTAGCCGACCTCTTCCGCGACCTCTTCCACGCGTACTCCAGCATTTCCGAGAAGGACCACGGCGAGCTGAACCCGCCAGCGATTCCGGAGATCCCGCCAGGAGAGGGCACTTATATGCATTTTGCACGCATAGTCCGCAAATCGTCGCTGGACCTGGCGAGGCGAGAGCCCGAGCGCCTCGCCCAAGCGATCGGTGTCCGCCGCGGTCGCGAGGGTAGCGAACTGCGCGTCGAGGGCGCGAACGAAGGCAACGTCGTCTTCGTTCGGTCCCCCGACGAGCTTCTCCACGGAGAGACCGTGCGAGATTCCGGATGCGGCGAAGATCTCGAAGGCTCGACGCAACGTTTCCCGGACGTCCGCGTGGTCGTCTTCCAGGTGCGCACCGAGCACCTCGAACCCGCTCGCGCCGGCCCGCACGAGAACCGGACCGGGCAGCGGAACGCCCTCGTCGGGCCGCCACTCGAGCTCGAGGAACGAGGCGTCCACGAACCTGCCTTTCGCCATGTCTTCGAGACGAAGCAGCACCACGTCGCCGGGCAGCGCCCGCACCGCGCTCCACTCGACTCGTCCTCGGAGCACGGCGAGCGCGATCCACCGCTGAGACTCACCGATCCAGGGAAATGCACGCGTGAGGATACGCTCGTCCACGATGGCCGAGACGTAGTCCGTGCGACGAACCGCGAGCTCAGGGCGACGCAGCGAGATCGCCGACACGCGGCAGGGCGTGGCGCGCGAGACGAAGCGCAGCGCCGAGCGCGTCGCGACGGGGGAATTCGGTCGATCCACCGTGGTCGAGCGTAGCACGCACCATTCGTGAAAACTGAGTGCACCTTACACACACCACGAGGACGTCCCCCGAACGGACGATTGCGCCGCCACGCAACCTGTGGGAGATCCACGCGTGGGAGACAGGGAGACACGAATGGAACTTCGATTGCGACCGAGGACGTGGCTTTCGGTGTGGGGCGGTCTCGCCTGCGGCGCGGCGCTCGTCGCGGCCTGCGTCGGAGACGATCCGATCCTCGCCGGAGGAGAAGACGCAAGCACGCCTGCACCGGACTCCGCCACGCCGGTCGACTCGTCGGTCACGCCGGCGACGGACGCGGGCGTCGACTCGGCCGTGCTCGACGCGAACGTGCCGGACACCGCGGATGCCGCCAAGACCTTCTGCAGCTCGCAGATTGCACCGGTCGGCTTCACGGACTTTTTCTGTGCGGATTTCGACGGCCCCGGCCCGGTCGAACAAGGCTTCACCACCAAGAACCTCAGCGACGGCGGCACGCTGAGCAAGACCACCGAGGTGGCCTTCTCCGACCCCGCCTCCTTGCTCACCTCGGCCTTCGGGGCGAACCGGGTGGGCTCGCTCACGTGGCGAAAGACCGGCGGCGCGAACTTCACGCAGGCGACGGCCACCGCCCGCATCAATCCCGGCGTGCTCGGCGGCGTAGCTCCGCCCAACACGGGGACGGTGAAGCTCCTCGAGATCAAGACCAGCAACGCGCTGGTCGCGCTGCGCTACACGGCCGGAGACACGATCGACGGTCGCGCCAACTACACGGGCTACTACTTCGAGGCTTTGGCGTTCGGTGGCGCGGCGGCGCGGACCGAGAAGGTCATCTCGACCGGGCTCGCCACGTCGACCTGGACGAACGTCAAGCTCGACTGGGCCTCCACGGGCACCGTCTCGATCTCGTACAACGACGTGGCGATCTTCACGCAAACGACCTTCGGTTCGACCGACAGCGCGCTCTCGTTCACCGTGGGCGCCGAAGGAAGCGGCACCACGGGACCCGTGGGCCCCTACCGTTTCGACAACGTGATGTTCGCGGTTCGCCGCTGAGCGACGCGGCTCTCTTCGAGGTGACCGCGATCCAGCTCGAGTGGATCGTGGTCGCACCGGGATCGTGGGTCTCCACATGAGAAGGCGCTGAATTCTCCCGGATTTCGCCTGGCACGGGCGCTGCTTAAGGGAACGACATGTTCCTGAGAAACCTCGGCGTCTCGATCTTCCTCGCATCCTCTCTCGCCCTCGCGGGCTGCAGCGCCGAAGTCGGCGCAGACGGTACGGACGGCGAAGAAGAGGCCACGGGCGAAGGCTCGGAGACGGTCAGCGAAGAGGCCCTTCGCCTCGGCGATGCGAACCGCCAGGGCTTCAAGGAGCCGCAGTTCTCGGCCGCCGAGAAGGCCGCCGTTCTGGCTCGCTACGAGAACCTCGATCCCAACAACGAGGTGCCCAAGGTTCTGCTCGAGAACGCGATTCAGTACTACGACTTCAACAAGTCGCGCATCAAGGTGAAGGGCTACCTCACCATCATCGACTTTTCGCAGAGCTCGGCGAAGCGCCGTTTCTACATCGTCGACATGAACACGGGCCGCGTCGAGCGCCACGTGGTCGCGCACGGCTCGGGCAGCGACCCGGACAACGACGGTGTCGCCACCGCGTTCAGCAATCGCGACGGCTCGCTTCAATCGTCTCTCGGTTATTACGTGACCGCGGAGACCTACAGCGGCAAGTGGGGACGCTCGCTGCGCCTGGACGGCTTGTCCTCCACGAACTCCAACGTGCGCTCGCGCGCGGTGGTCATGCACGGCGCCTCGTACGTCGAGGACGGCAAGAGCAAGCAGGGTCGCTCGTGGGGATGCCCCGCCCTGCCGATGGACGAGAAGGACGCGGTCATCGACAAGCTCAAGGGTGGCAGCTTGATGTACGCCGACTTGCCGAACCGCTGATTTTTCCCTCGTTCAGGGCGTGCGCCGGACCAGCAGGTTCCAGAGCGCGGGTCCTAGAACCGGAACGAAACGAAC
Organism: Polyangiaceae bacterium; assembly: GCA_965225775.1. Taxonomy (GTDB): domain Bacteria; phylum Myxococcota_A; class Polyangia; order Polyangiales; family Polyangiaceae; genus JAAFHV01. Next base: position 6,527,291 of record OZ245328.1, read on the forward strand.
CGCTCGCGCGAAGGCTGGCTCCTCTTCAGGACCGACCTCCGCGCGCGCTTCTTCCATGAGCACGTAGAGGAGTGCCGCGCAGATCACGAAGTCGACGGACATCACGTTGACCATCGAGGTGCGACGAAACGCGCTCAGGTAGGCCGCGAAGCTTCCCGCGAAGACCGCCCAGCACGAGAGCCCTACCAGCGCGGCGACGATGCCCGCAGCCGCGATTCGACTTGCCAGCAGGCGACGCACCACACTCGGAGGGCGCGGTCGTTCGAGCGGCGCACCGAGCCCGCGAAAGGCGAACCACGGCAAGAGCGCGAACGCGCCCACCGCGAACATCGCCATCGCGAAGGGCCACGCCGGCACTCGTCGGGTCGCGCCGTCGCGAAGCACGAACGACGAGGAAAGCACGGGGACCACGCCCAGCAGCGAGAACACCGCCGCGACCGCAGGATCGATGCCCTCGAAGCGTCCGGTGAACGCGCCCCGCACGAGCGCCGACGTGAGCGCGGGATCGTCGGGGGGTGCCGCGAACGCCGCGTACGCCACGAAGCCCGCCCAGAGCACGAACCATCCCCAAGCGAAGCGGGACGGCACGGGCGCATCGGCCGCGGGCCGAGTGTCGAGAGATTCGCTCATGCCGCGCTTCAGTTCGGGGGAGGAGCGTCCTCTTCGCGCAAGCGGAGCGGACCGTACTTGGACGCATCGAAAGGCTTGGGATCCTTTTCCTTGTAGAACGCACGTATCGCGTCCATGTCCGCACGCACGTTCCCGGTGAGGTGAATGGCGGGCCCGAGGCCTCCGCGTTTGCGTGCAAAGTCCAAGTATCCCGGGACGACCGGAACGCCGGCACGACGGGCGATGTGATAAAAGCCCGACTTCCAATACTCGGCGCGCGAGCGCGTGCCCTCGGGCGGAATGCCGAGCACGAAGTCGTCGCGGGTGCGGAAGCACTCGACCATCTGATCGACCACGTTGGTGCGCCGGCTGCGATCGATGCCCACGGCGCCCACCTTCTTCAGGACGGGGCCGACCGGGCTCTTCACCCAGGTGTCTTTCACCATCCACTGCATGTCGAGCCCGATGCTCTGCAGGAGCCCGACCAGCAAGAGCCCGTCCCAATTGCTCGTGTGGGGCACGGCCAGCGCCACGTACTTTCGCTCGGGAGGAACGCCCCCTTCGTACTCCCAGCCCGAGAATCCCAAAAGGCGGTGCGCGAGTCGGTTCGGCTTCACACCCAAGACGGTAGACGATCCGCCGCTTCCGAGCGGGATTTCGGTAGCGCGACGTTCGGGCCTGGCCGGGGCGCCGTCCGGTACTACCGTGTCGGGACATGGGACCCGCGCTCCGGTACTACTCGTCATTGGTCGGAGCCTGGTCGGGGCCATTCGCCGTCACGGTGCGGGATATGCGGGCTCTCGCTTCGATTTCCGCGCCTTTTCCGGTGAAGCTCGCGCTGCGCTCCATCGGGCTCGTTCCGCTGCTCGGGCGCTCCACCATGAGCACCACGCTCGCCCCGGTAGGAGACCCGAAGGAGCGCACGTTCCTGCATACGACGCGCGTCTCGAGCGTCGGGGTCACGCTCTACGAGACGCGCGAGACCATACGTGTGCACGAGGACGAGCGCACGTTCGACATGACCGGAGAGCAGCGCGCGCTCTTCGGACGGCGCGAGCCCTACGCGAGCGAAGGCGCCATCGACGACCAAGCCACGCGCGCCACTTACCGGATTCCGTGGCTCGGCGAAGAGTTGGTCCAGCGGACCGAGATCGAGACCGGCGGCCTTCGACTCACCCAAACCACTGCGTTTTCCGAGGCCGAGGTGTTGCTGGTGCGTGCCGGCGAAAGCTGAAGGCACGATCGCGCGACGGCGCACTCTCGACGAAGTGCTAGACGTGGCACGTATGCCTCCGAAGTCCCCTGCGCCGAGCCCCGAGCTTCGATCTCCCGTGGTGCATCCCACCGCGCTCGCTTTGGGCGCGACGATCACGCTCGACGCGCTCGCCATGAAGAAGCTCGCGCTCCGCGAGATCAACGTGAAAGAGGCCTTCACGTTGGTCGATCGCGAAGGCTCGTTCTTCCGCGCGAGCCTCAAGTCGGCGAGCGGCGATTCGGGCACGGCGCTCGTGTACGAGAAGATGAGCGGCTCGACCGAATCGCCCCTGGATGTCACGCTCGTGTGCGCCGTGCTGTCGCGCCAGCGCATGATTCCGGTGGTGCAAAAGGCGACCGAGCTCGGCGTGGTGCGCGTGGTGCCCGTGCTCACCGATCATTCGGTGAAACCGGCCGAGCTCGAGAAGGAGAAGCCCTGGGCGTGGTTCGCCCAAGCCGTGCGCGCCACCCGCCAATGCCGCCGCGCGAGCCTGCCCGAGGTGCTCTCGCCGCTCTCCCTCGCCGCCGCTCTCGACGCGCCCTACTGGAAAAATGCGGGCGCGCGCTACATCCTGGACGACCGCGTCGATGGTCGTGCCGATCCTCTCGCTTCGGGTCCGGGAGCCGGTGGCCTCGTGCTCGCCATCGGTCCGGAAGGTGGATTCTCGGACGCCGAGCGGAAGATGCTTCTCGCCTCCAATGCTCTTCCACTCGTCCTCGGGACCCGCATCCTGCGCGCGGAGACCGCGGTATATGCCGGCCTCGCCGTGGTCCAGCACAGACTCGGCGATTTGCGAGCGCATTGATGATTGAATGAGAGATCGCGCGCGGTTCTCACGTACGATCGCCAACATGATAGCCCGGCGTCGACCCCACGCTCGCTTCGTGTCGTTCCTCGGGATTGGGGCCGTTCTCGCGCTTTTCGCGTGCACGGAGCCGAGCTCGTCCGAGGCCTCGGCGACCTGCGCGCGCTCGTACGATCTCCTGGTCGCCACGGGGGATCGCACGTCCAGCGCCCTCGTGGCCATCGACACGAAGAGCGGTATGCAGGCGATTCGAACGGGCGTGGACCTGGGCGAGGACCCCGTGCTCGCCTGGAGCGCGGGCAGAGCCTTCTGGATCGCACGCGACGACGGCATCGGCTTCGAGTTGGATGCGTCGTGTGGTGCTCCCGTTCGGCGCTTCGTCCTCGGAGACCAGCCGGATCCGAAGCTGCACAATCCTCAAGATTTGGCGGTCGATCGCGCAGGTAACTTCTGGGTTCCTCGCTTCAACGACGGCTCGCTGCTCGTGCTCTCACCCGATGGTCACCGGGAACGGCTCTCGCTTGCCGCCTACGACGCAAAGGACGGCAATCCCGAGCCGTCCGCCGTCACCGTCATGATGACTCCACGAGGGGAGCGCGCCTTCGTCACGCTCGAGCGGCTCGACTTTTCGACCGTGCCGGTGCCGCGCTTCACGTCCACTCGCCCCTCGTCCTTGCTCGAGATCGACACGCTCTCGCGGCGCATGGTGGCCGAACATCCGCTCGTGGCGCGCAACCCCTACGGACCATCGCTCGTACAGGACGGGGTCTTGGTGATGGCCTCACCCGGGAGCTTCGACCACGTGGACGAGCCCGACGCGGGCGTCGAAACGTTCGACCCGATCTCGCAGGAATCCAAGCTCGTGGTGAGCGAGCGGGATCTCGGTGGCAGCGTGGTGGAAGCGCGCGTCACGGGGTCGTGCGTCGTCGCCATCGTCGCCGGCGCGGCTCGGGACGTGAATCCGACCTCGCTCGTTTCGTGGAACCGAGAGCGAGGCGCATCCGTGCACCCTGCACACACGTCTCCGCTGCGTACGCCCGGATTCGACCTGCGCGCACTCTTCGTCAGGGGGAGTCGGCTGTACGTGGGCGAGCGTCGCGCAGGGCCGGACGGCAAGTTTCTCCTTCATGCGTTCGAGATGCGGCCCGATTGCACGCTCGACGCCACGCCCGAACGAGATCTTCCCCTGCCGCAGCGGCCTTGGAGCATGCACGCGAAACACGAGTGAAACACTTCGCATGGGCTTCACGCTCGACGCGTCGACGACATGCTCCCCGCGCGACGCGTGCTATCCTCGAGAGGGGTCGGCGGGCAGAAAGTACGGCGATGTCGAGCACAAACGGCTTCAGGTGGACTCTCCGATTCATTCTCGTCACGAGCGCATTCTCGGGGTGTGGCCTTTCGTTCGACGTGGCCGACCGCGCTGGAGCGGATTCGGTCGATGCCTCCGCGGGCCCTATCGGGAGCTCTTCCAGCACACCGCCACCGACGTCCACGGAGGCGGACGCGAGCACGACGGAAGCCTCTACGTCTCAACCGGCGGCCTCCTGCTCGAATGGACTCCGTGACGGCGACGAGACCGATGTGGACTGCGGCGGCAAGGTTTGTCCCAACGCGTGCAAGGTCGGCCTCGGGTGCACGGTCGCGCGCGACTGCGTCGAGGGGTTCGTCTGCGAAAGCTCCGTCTGCACCGTTCCCTCGAGTTGCAAGGCGCTGCACGACGTGCGGCCGAACGCCATATCCGGCACGTACAAGATCCAACCGAAGGGCATCGCGAACCCTTACGATGCGGGCTGCGAAATGACGCTCTTCGGAGGTGGGTTCACGCTCGCGATGAAGGTCGACGGCAGCAAACCGACCTTCGACTACGACGCGGCCTACTGGACCACCGACCAACTCTACAATCCCACGGCAGCCTCGCTCGACGACACCACCGAAGCGAAGCTCGCCCCTTTTCACGACGTGCCCTTCAAGGAGGTCGCGTTGGTCTTCCAGACCGGAGGAGTCAAGAAGGCACTGCCCATTCCAGTGGTCAAAGAGTCTCTCGGTGCGTTACTCGCCAACGAGACCCCGACCACGCTCGCGCCCAAGGACTGGACCGATGCGGTGCAGGGGTCGGGGTTGCAACCTGCATGCAACGCACAAGGGTTCTCCATCGTTCGCGGCACCTCCCGAACGCGGGTTCGCATCGGGATCCTCGGCAACGACTCGAACGATCCCAACGACTGCAGCACGCCCGACTCGTGGGTCGGTATCGGAGCGAATTCCGTTTGCTTGCGCCCGACCCGGGCCGGCAACGTGGCGTGCTTCAACACGGGCCCCGATCGCAACATCGAGTCCTTCGCGCGCGTCTTCGTCCGCTGACTCGACGGCCCGGCGAGCGGGCGGCAGTTCGCAGAATCTCAGCGCGCTCTCAGTTGAACGAGCGGTACGAAGGACCAAGCCTCGTCCCTCGTGAACGCCCGAAACTTCAGCCTCTCACGACTCGGAATCGTCTCGACTCTCCTCGTCTGCTCGGTGGCGTGCGCGACGGGCACGAACGTCGCGACGGACGACGAAGAGCTCGTGGGAGGAGCGGATGCCTCCGCGACCACGTCGACCTCGCGCCCCACGCCGACTCCCCCTGCGTCGTCCTCGGGCGACGGCCCTTCGCCGTCCACGGACGCCGACGCCTCGCGATCCGTCCCTCCCGAGGTCGACGCCTCGGACGGATCGACGCGCCCCACTCCTCCCGTGTCGACGACGGGCAACGTCGTGAACGGATCCGTGAACGGCCTCTCGATCGCCGCAAGCGACGGCTTTTCCCTCGTGACCGCGATGGGCGCCCGTGTGACGTCGGCTGCGGTTGCGCTTCAGAACAAGACCGGAGGTTGCTCGGACTACGGCGTAGGTCGCGAGCGACCCAACCTCGCCAACCTTCGCGTTCAGGTTTACGTGAACCCGACGAGCGGCGCCTCGTTGACTCCAGGCACCTTCACCATCGGTTCGGCAAGCGGCTTTTTTGCCGACGCGTTGGTGTCTCTCTCCAATACGTCCTGCCTCGACACGATAGGCTCGCCCGCCAACAAGGCCATCTCGGGTACGGTGACCTTCACGGCCTTCCAGCCCGCCACGGTCGGGACCTTCGACCTCACGTTCTCGGGTGGACGCTACACGGGATCGTTCGATGCTCCGCAATGCACCAAGAACCCCGCCGGATCGACCACCTGCACGCCGTGAGGGCAAGCGCCCCCGTCACGTCACCCGTTTGAAGCTCTAGCTCCCCTACCCCATTTGGGGCACGCTCCATCGTGCACGTCCGCGGGCATTCTCGCCCTTCGTCGTGCGAGTGGACGAGGCAAGATGGTCGGCAAGGTCGGCGCACGATGGGCCCTCGGTGGCGCACTACTCGTAGCTACGGGCGCGTGCATCGACCGCACAGCGCCCGACCCGACGCTCGACCGGCGCAGCGAGCCCCCGGAGGCCGTGCTCGCCGACGATGCCTCGACTCGCGTCGACTCGGCCGCGGCGCGCGAAGACGGCGGCGCCTCGACGGACGCACGCACGGATTCGCACGGCGAAGACGCGTCGCCCGACGCGGGACCGGTCGAGCGGCAGTCGGTCACCTTGGCGTTCGTGGACGGGCTCGCCGACTTCGATTTCACGGCCAGTCATCTGGCCTACCGCGTGGGGACCACCCTCTCGACCTGTCTCTTGCCGGGCTGTGTGGCGGCCGCCGCCGTGCCCAACACGGAAGACGCGAGCGGACCTTTCGTGCTGGCCGGAAATCACCTTTTTTTCACGGCTCGAGCGCCTTCGACCATCCAAGACAACATCTTCTCGGTCGGGTTCGACGGGTCGAACAAGACCAACCGGACGCGCACGGTCGTCGTGGGTGGTCCGACCGTATCGTTCCTCGGGGCGAGCTCCCTCACCGGAGGCGCGAGGGTCGAGCAGGCAGCGCGTTGGTCTCGCTCGGACCAAACCGGGTACAAAACGATCTTCCAACAAGCGGACGGCAATTCGGAGAATGCGTTCCGTGTCGGGCGCGCCACCGTCAATCTGCACGCCAATGCCGGAGCCGAGGTTCGCTTCTCGTTCGAGCAGAAAAACTGGCCCGACGAGAGTCCTCCGGGCGGCATCGTGCCGCGTTCCATCACGACGACCGGAGCGGCACTCCCACCGTTGACTCAGGACCCCGGCGCCATTGCCGTCAGCCCTCGAGGGCCATCGGTCCCGTATCCGACCGTGGCCATTCTCGAAGGCGGCCGCGTGAAGGCTTGTCCCACGTCGACCGATTGCACGGCTTGGCGCGACCTCGGTATCTCCGGCACGGTGCTCGCTCTCGACGGCGAGTCGCTCTACGTGGGCAGCCCGAGCGGGCTTGGTACGTGCACGCTCTCCGAGATCGCGACGAAGGGCACGTGCACGCTCGCTCGGCTCGTCACGGGAGAGCCCATCTCGGAACCCTTGTATCTTACACCAAGCCTCGCTGTGTATCGGTCGGGGTCTCGTGTTCGCGCCGTCACCAAGAGCCCGACCGCCGCGTGCTCGGCGGGCAGCGTTCGCCCGGCCACGGGAAGCGCGTGCGTGCCGTGTCCCGCGGGAGAGCGCACGCTGGCCGGATTTTCGGCCTGCTTCACGGAGTGTCCACGAGGAACCTACGCGACCGGCGCTCGTTCGTGCACGGCTTGCGCGGACGGCTTTTCCACTGCGGAAGGGACCGTGGGCGCGACCGCCGCGAGCTGCACGGCCTGCACGGGAGGCGCCGTGAGCGATGCCTCCACGAACCACATTTGCCGCGATCCCTGAACCTCGGTGCACGTGATCAGACCCGAAGAGGGCCGAATCTGCTCGGATTCTCGGATCCTCGGAAGATCGTCTCCCGAGCCGACGTAACCGTTTCCGATGTGTCGGCTTAAGGTCCGGTTCGGGTACTCTCGACTCCGAGAGTCCGGGCACAGGAGAGGGTCATGAAGATTGGCATTGGGCGCTCGGTGAGCGCGATCGTGTTCGCGTCGTGTGTCGCCGTCGCGTGTGGAGGCTCGCCTCCGCCGCCCCCGAAGACGCCCCCGCCGGTGGCCAAAGCGCCTCCGCCTCCGGAGCCGGTGCGCGAGACCATCGTGCCCCGAACGTGCGCGGCACGCACCCGGTTGGCGCAGCTCTTGGGCAAGACCGAAGCGCCCCCGACCGCTGCGGCCGAACAAGCCGCCGACACTCCGCCTCCCCCCACCAGCGTGGCCTCGAGCGCGAAGCTCGCCAGCAATCAGGCTTACCGCGTGGTCGCGCCCTCGACGGTGCTCGTTCGGGCCGAGCGAGGCTTCGGCACGGGCGTGGTCATCGACCCCAAAGGGTACGTGCTCACGAACTACCACGTGGTCGCCGATGGCTCGAAGAAGGACTTCGTCATCACCGTGGACGTGACCTTCGGTGACCTCACCGCGACCGGCCGCATGAACCGCCAGGCGAAGAGCTATTCGGCCGAGGTGGTCAAAGTCGACCCAGTGCGCGACCTCGCCATCGTGAAGGTCAAAGAGCCGCCGCCCAAGCTCGTGGCCGCCAAGCTCGCGAAGAGCGCACCGCAAATCGCCGAAAAGGTGATGTCGATCGGGCACGCGGGGATCGGCTTCTTGTGGGCCGCCAAGACGTGCAACGTGGCCAGCATCGGTGAGCGCCAACAAGACTCGAGCATCATCGCCGGTGTCGATTGTGGCCACCCCGATCCCGCCTTGAGCGCCACGCAGGCCGAGCGCCAAAAGAAGGCCTGCGAGGACCAGAAGAAACAAATGACCGACGCACTCGCGTCGAAGACCCAAGGCCTCGCGCTTCAGACCGATTGCGCCATCACCCACGGTGACAGCGGCGGGCCGCTCGTCAACATGGCCGGCGAGATCGTCGGATTGAACCAGAGCATCTCGGCCGATTTGGCCACCGCGGCCTTCCACGTGCACCTCGAAGAGCTGCGCGACTTCGCGTCGAAGTACCCCGAAGTCGGCACTCCGGTGCTGCCCGATCCCTATTGCGACGGCGGCTTCGAACCGTCTCTCGAAGACCTCGATCTCGACGGCGTGGCCGAGAGCCTGGTCGCCAAAGGCGGGACGACCATGTTCGGTGGGTACGACCGCATGTCGCTCTTGATCGACCTCGACCAAGACCAGTCGAAGCGCGGAGCTTCGGCCAAAGAAGGCTTCGACGCCGAGGTCGCTCTCCTCAACGTGCACGGCACCACGTACGTTTGGTACGACACCGACGACGACTCGCGCTTCGACGTGATGCTGGTCGACAAGGACAACGATGGCGCGCCCGAGAACGCCTACCGCATCGACGCACAAGGTCGTCTCACCGAAGATCCGAAGTCGCTCCCCAAGCACGACTTGAGCGGAAAATTCGTGAAGAACGCGGCACTGCACCCTCGCCTCGGCAAGGTGGCGACCGCCATCGGCGGCGCGAAGTACGTCTCCGAGCGAACCCTCGCCGCGGCGAACGACTCCAACACGGTGCCCGATCCATACGCGGCAGGTGGCACCGAGGGTCGCGCCCTCGACACGGACGGCAACGGTCGCTCGGACACCGCGGTGATGCGCACCGCGTTCAGCCGCGTGACCTTGATCGACGCAGACGAGGACAGCCTCGGCAAGGTGAAGCCGGGCGAGGCGGTCGAGGCCCTGGCCAAGACCCGCAAGATCGACGCCGAAGTCGCGGTGGTGGTCCAGGGAAGCTCCGTCTGGGCGCTGTACGACACGGACAACGACGCGAAGTTCGATCTCGCGCTCTCGGCGAAGAGCAGCGACGCTTCGGGTCTCTTCGCGACGGCGGCCTTCCGCATCGGCGGGAGCGGCGCTCCGGTGGCGCTGCCCGAGCACTTGGGGCGCAGGCTGCTTCGTCCCGGTCTCGTTGCCTTCCCGCGCGCAGAAGGCGCCATGCGCGGACTCTCGAGCGAGCTCGCCACCGACGAGGGATTGGGCACGCTGCCCTCACCCATTCCTCCTCGCGCCACGTTCCGCACCCGCGAGGTAAAGGGCTCCCCGGACGGCTCGGTGGTCGAGACGCTCGCTTATCCCTACTCCGTGCAGCTCTTCGACGTGGACCACAACTCCAAAATCCCGCCCAAGGGCGACGTCCAAAAGGTCGTCGCAGACGGGAAATTCGATGCGGAAGTGGCGCTGGTCCGCCGCATGGGCTCGGACGGCTTCGCCACCTGGGTCTATTACGACACCGACGGCGACGGCAAATTCGACCTCGTGCTCTATGCTCCGAAGTCCAATCAGGACCCGACGCAGGCCTTCCGCGTGAAGAAGGGCCCGGGCGACAAAACCACGCTCGAGGTCGATTCTTCGATGATTGCCGGACGCCCCATTCGGCACAAGTCGGTCTTCAAGGACAAGGCGCTCGCGGCCAAATGGAAGACGCTCGCCAACGCGGTCTTCAAGGCCGACTTCGTCGAGCCGTAAGTCCGGTCCCCACTCGCGCGCGCTCTCGACCCGCCCGCCCATGCGAAACGCTCGGGCACCGCGGGTCGAGTTTCTTCCGCCACCGTTCGCACGCGGCACCGGCTCCTTCGGTGCGAAAATAAGGTCGACGTAAGGCGCGTCGGAGCGCTCGGGGCTGCACACTGTAGGACACGTCGACGTGTCGCGTTCGGTTCGGGCATCGAGCCAGGCCGCACCCGATCCCGGAACCACGAGCCAAGATGATGCGTCTCACGATGTCCTGTCGCCCTCCGATACGGCTGCTCGTCGTTGCCGGGCTCGTCGCGTCGCTCGCGGCGGGGTGCACGACGGAGACGTCCGACCAAGCCTCGGGTGAAAACGACGAAGCCATCATCGGAGGCGTCGTCTCCGGCCCCGAAGACAACGCGGTCGCCGTTTTTGGCGCCCCCGACGGAGTCGGATTCTGCTCGGGAACGCTCATCGCACCGAACCTCGTGCTCACGGCGAAGCACTGCGTGCGCGCCAAGGCGGCTTCGCCCCGGTACTCGTGCAGCGCGCCCTCGGAAGACCTCGGGGCGCTCCGGCCCGCGGTCGCGCTCACGGTGCTCTTCGGCCATAACCTCTCGGGCGACATGGAGTCTCACTCCGTTTCACGCGTAGTGGACGACGGTCGACTCGACCTCTGCGATCACGACGCCGCGGTGCTGGTGCTGGCAACGCCCGTCACGAGCATCCAACCTCGCGCGCTCCGCACGACCGCGCTCGCACGCGGCGAGGCGATGACCGCAGTCGGCTGGGGCATGACCGAGAGCGGCCTCCCCGACACGCGCCGCAAGCGCTCCGGCGTCACCGTGCTGCCTTCGTCGAACGCCGGCGCGGGAGCCGTGGGCACGAACGAAATCCTGACCACGACCGCCATCTGTCAGGGCGACAGCGGCGGGCCTCTCTTCGACTCGAGCGGTCGAGTGGTCTCGGTGGTCTCGCGCGTACGGAACGGTTGCGCGGTGGGAAACGGTGTCCACCTCTTGGTGCGCGCGCCGGGTGTGCTCGCCTTGATCGAGCGCGCCAAGTCCGGCACCTGAGCCATCAGCCGACCGCGTCCGCGAAGCCGTCTTGCGAGCGCACGAACGCGCCGACGAGCTCTCGACCTACGCGCGCCGCGAGAGCGTCGAAGGTCCTACGGCGTGCCCCGCCGAGCGCGACCGCGCGGGTACGTTCGTCGGTGCCGAACGGCAAAAACGCGTTGTACCCGAGGATTTCCCCGGCCGAAGAAACCACCGTGATGCCGTCGGTGGCCAGCATGCCGGAGAGGAGCTGACCTGCGCCCTCGAGCGCCGAGCGCGCCTCGGGCGTATCTCGCGCCAGCGCGGCGCGCACGAGCTCGGCGATCGAGACGGGCCGCTCGAGCACGATGGCGTCAGGAAAGAGCGCGCGCGGATCGGAACCGCGAGGCACGATGGCGAGCAAGGTCCCGTGGGGCGCGCGCATCGCCTCGGTCAAGATTCGCTCCAAAAAGACGTGGAACGGACGCACGAGCGGCTCTTCCAGGTCGCGTGTGATGGTGCGCGCGACCCGCGAAAAAAGCGACTCGGTCGCGAGACCCTCGGTCGACGCACCGGAGAGATAGATGAGTCTCCGGCTGCCTCCGCTCGCGCGCAGCTCGAGCACGTTGTCGGCAAGCTGCACCATTCCGAGGATGCGTGCCGAGGGGTCACGCAGGCTGCGGAGGCGGGTCATGGGTGGCTCGGCGAGCAAGAACGAGTCGCAGCGAAACAGGCCGAACGCGAGCCCCGAGTCTTTGCGCTCGAGGTAGATCGACCAGCCGTTGCGACCGAGCGGCGCGCATTGTTTGAGCGCGCGCTTCACGGTCTCGCGCGAGCGTGGACCGATGCCGACCTGCAGATGCTCGAGGCCTCCCAAACGATCGAGCAGCGTGCCGAGCTCGGCCGTGATGAAGAGCGCGGGATAGAGCGGCGAGCCCTCTTCGCGGTAGCGCGAGAGCATCACCAGCGCCTCACCGAGGCCTTCGGCCGCGTCTTCCAGGCCGATGTGCTCGGCGCGCAAGAACGCTCGAAGCTCCTCCACGAGGATGTGTCGGAAAGAGAGGACCTCGGACGGGCTCACGTTCATCGAAGGGGTACTCGGTCTCGGTCTCGGTTCGAAGCGAAGCTCATGAAGGCCATTGCACGAGCTTGCGTACGCCGCCCTCGAAAGGCTCGGGGCGAGCAGGAACGCCACCTCGCGGACGCACGGTCATGCGCAGGCCTCCGGCGGGCGCCATGGTGATGGCCACACGCGGATCGACCCGTGATTTCGCGGGCAGCTCGAGCCGATGGCGCGAGAGCAGCACCGCGAGCACGATCTTGATCTCCATCATCGCGAAGGCCGCGCCGATGCACATGCGCGGCCCCGCGCTGAACGGGTTGTACTCGTAGACGGTGGGCTTGCACGTCTCCCAGCGGCGCGGCCGGAACACCTCCGGATCGGGGAAGATGTCCGGGTCGTGGTGCATGTGGAAGATGGAGAGGAAGAGCTCGCTTCCGGCCGGGAGGGTATGCCCGCCGAGCTCCGAGTCGAGCGCCACGATGCGCGGATGGAGCGGCACCGGGGGCAAGAGGCGCATGCTCTCTTTGACCACGCCGTCGAGCAGCGTGAGGCGCGCGAGATCGTCCACGCCGGGCGCGCCACCTCCCAACGAGGCGAGCTCGTCGTCGAGGTCGCGCAAGACGTCCGGATGCTGCGACAAGAGCAACAGCGTCCAGGCGAGGGCATTGGTGCTCGTCTCGTGCCCTGCAGCGAAGATGACCCCGGTGTGTCCGACGAGCTCGTCTTCGTCGAGCGGGCGCCCCTCTTCGTCGCGCGCGGCGAGCAGCATGGAGAGCATGTCCGGCCCCTCCGGGCGACGCTTGCGATCGCGCAGGAGATCCGCGGTTTTCTGGTCGATTTCTCGCGTGAGGTTGAGAAAGCGCCAATAGGGGAACGGGCGAACGTCGACCCGAAGGAGCATCGACGGCGACATCATCGTGAGCAGCCAATCCTGCATGCGGCGCGCGAGGTCCGTGCCTCGCTCGCCCGCGTCTTCTCCGAAGAGCGTGGACGTGGCGATACGCAGCGTGACCTCGGTCATGTCGGCGTGCACGTCACGGGTCTCGCCCACGCGGTAGTCCGCGAAGACGTCTTGGGCGATGCGCACCATGTCCGCGTGGTAGGCGTCGATGCGGGTCTTGGCGAAGGCCGGCATGAGCAAGCGTCGGTGCTTTTTGTGCTCTTGGCCGTTCACGTGGAAGAGCCCGGTCATGGTGCGCGTCACCGGTTTTTGCCGCTCGGTCGGCACGGCTTCGGTCGGGAAGTGACGCCCCGGGAGGGCAATCATGGCGTAACGCTCGTGATCGGTGAGCACCTGCCGATTGAGCTCCGGCCCGTTCACGCACACCACGCCGGAGCCGCGCGCGGCGGCCAGCCAAGGAATGGCAGGCGTGGGACCGGGATTGACGATACGCAGCGGGGCTCGAACGATCGAAGCCACGTTCCCGTAGGTAGCGAAGAGCTTGCCGGCGTTCGCGATGGGGTCTCGCATGAACCTCACGGCGCTCCCCTTGGCCCCGAACAGAGGCATGGGAGACGGACCGGGGGCGGAGGGAATCGGCGTGTCGAGCGAGCTCACGAAACGAGGCTATCACCGCGCGCGATGGGCGCTCGGCTTCGTCTCGGTAAAGGTAGGCAAAGGCCCTCAGGGAAGCCGCAACGGTCCGACCGTACCGGTGGCGCGGGCGGCGTCGACCATGCCGTTCCCGACTTCGCCGGCCAAAAAGCGTCCCGGGCGCTCGGCGGTCTGGCGCAGGCGAGCCTCGAGCTCGGCAGGCCCCATGCTCGGGTATTTGGCGCGAACGAGCGCCGCGAGGGCCGCGACGTGCGGTGAAGCCATGGAGGTCCCCGCGAACCCGGCCCAACCGGCGACCACGGTAGAGCCGGGCTGGTACGAGGGAACGGACGACCACACGAGGTACTGCCCCTCGCACGTCTCGGGTGCCGAAGCCTCGAACCGAGGACCGCAGTCACCACCGGGCGCGAGCAAATCCACCGTAGGGCCGTGATTCGAATAGGCGGCCAAGACATCGCTTCCCCGTGCCGAGTCGACCGGCCCGAAGATCGGCGCCTCGCTCGTGGACGCGTCACCGAGCGAGAAGGGACCACGCATGTCCACACTCCCGCTCGCGGCCACCGAGAGCACGGCCGGAAGATCTCCGGGGATGGTCGTCCGTTCTCGCGTCCCCGTACGAAGCGCGCTGTTTCCGGCCGCGGCGACGATCAGCGTGCCGCGGGCCCTGGCCAGCTCGGTGACGCGGCGCCAGGTGAGGTACGAGGCCTCTTGCGACGGGACACGGCGATCGATCGTGCCGCCCAAGCTCAAGTTGACCACCGGATAGTGCTTTTGGACCGCGTCGACCAACGCGGCAAATACCGGGCCGTCGAAGGCGAGCAACGTGTCTTCGCTCTTACCCGGCAGGCGAACCCGGTCGAACACCTTGTAGACTGCAACTTTCAATCCCGGCCCCACGCCCGTGGTGCCGGTTCCAGCGCCGGTCCGACCGGCGACGATTCCGGCCACATGGGTGCCGTGGCGGTCGATCGACGCGGCGTCGGCGACGAGCTCGCAAGGATCGTCGGTTTCGTAGTTTCGCCGCGTGAAATAGGCCGGATACCCGATTGGGGAGGCACTGGGGTCGGGACAACCCGTGCTCGGTCTGCGCGCGTAGCTCGTGTCGACGGCGTCGGACACGTTGCCGAACAGATCCGGGTGATCGATCATCACGCCGGTGTCGACCACGGCCACGGTGACCTTCGCTTGCAAGGCGTCCGGCACGTTCTGCCAGGCGGCGAGGGCGCCCACCCGTCGCACGTTCCACTGGAGGCCCCATAGAAACCCACTGGAAGGTGCGCTCGCGGGGAGACGCGCACCACTCGTCTGCACGTAGCTCGGCAGGCTCCACGAGCGCTCCGGGCCCACGGCGAGCACCTCGGGATCGCCCTCGAGCGCGTGGCGGGTCGCGTCGTCCGCGTCCACCGAGACGACCCCCAACGCGGCGAGCGTGTGTCGCGGACGCGCGCCCCTTCGCACGAGGCCGGCTTCGGCGTCGGGCGGAAGCGTAGCCGTCCGGTAGACCACGAGGAGCCGCTGGGCGGCCGTCGGCACCTCGTCGGACACGCTCGGCGCGACTCGAGCGCGACGAGCGGGGGCTCGCTCGACCTCCTCCTCGACCCTCGGGACGCCTTCTTCCACACCACAGCCGGAGAGGACGAGCGCGAACGCCAGGGCGACAAAAGGCCCACGAACGGGCTTACCCAAGAGGCCCCGAGCCCATCGCTTCGGGCCACGATCGCGCGTCACCATACCGAAGGAACGACCTGCCTCGTCCGTCCCTGAAGTCACGCTTCTTACATGTATCCTGCATCCACATGGGCGTGAACACGCGCGGCCGTTGACAGGGCCTCGACTTCGGCAAACACTCCTCCCATGGTCTCTTCCACACCCGTGCCGCGAAAAGCGGACGAGGTGGCCCGCGAGCTTCTGGCACGTATCGTCGGCGGCGAGATCGCGCCCGGCGAGCTTTTGCCCAAGGAAGAGGAGCTCGAGCTGGAGTTCGGCGTCGCGCGCAGCGTGATCCGCGAAGCCGTGAAGTTCCTCGAGGTGCACAAGCTGGTGCGCCCGGTCAGGCGACGCGGAACCGTGGTGCTCGACCCGCGTGCTTCGCTCAGCCCGGAGGTGGTGGCGCGCTTCCTCTCGCCACGCGAGGGCAAGGTCTCACGGGAGTTTTTGAAGGGTCTGCTCGAGGTTCGAAAGCTCCTCGACACCGAGATGATGTTCCTCGCGGCCTCGAGGCGAACGGCCGCGGACGTGAAATCGATCCGTCGTGCCGCAGCCGACCTGAAGACCAAGGCCGAAGACCCCGAGCAGCGCGAAGACGCCTTTCTGGCCTTCGCGCTTTCCGTGGCCAAGGCCACGCACAATCCGCTCTATTCGATGTTCGTCCACTGGAACTCGGCGACCATCCGTGACCTCGCCCACGTGTTCGTGCCCCTCCGCGCCACCGCCGCCGCGCACGCCGAGCGTCTCCAGATGGTGGTCGCGGCGATTGAAAAAGGCGACGGCGAAGCCGCGCGCACGATGACCGCGGCCTATCACGACTTCGTCGGGCCGAAGATTTTGGCCGCGGCGAACAGGTAGTCGGCTCGACGCTTCGTGCCTTTGTCAGGCAATCCTGGGGAATACCACGGTCGCGCGAAGGCCACCGAGCACGCCGCGGTCGAACGTGACTGTCGCACGGTGACGCCGGGCGATTTGTCGGACGATGGACAAGCCCAGACCACTGCCACCCGTCCTCCTATCGCGCGAGGAATCGAGCCGAAAGAGCCTCTCTCCCAATCGACCGACGAGGTCCTCGGGTACGCCCGGTCCCGAATCTTCGACGATCAGGGTGCCCGCGCCGAGGGAGGCGCTCACCTGTACGAGAATGCGCCCGGTAGGCGGGGTATGTCTCCTCGCATTGGTGATCAGATTGGCGAGAATCTGCTCGATTCGCGCAGGATCGGCGGAGATTCGCGCCTCTTCGCAACGGACCTCCAGCGACGCTCCGTCGAGCACGGCGAAGCGAGCCGCCGTTTCGGCGATTCGAGAACCCAGGTCGACCGGTTCCTCGAAGGAAGGGACGTCGGGGTCGTCGAGCTCGGCCAGATCGCGTACGTCGGCGACGAGCCGAGCCATTCGCAGCGCTTCACCCTCGAGAGACGCAAGCAATGCGTCGCGATCGTCTTCTGTCTTGCACAAAGCGGGGGAGCCGAGCGTATCGACGAGTCCGATGACAGCCGAAGTCGGAGTGGCCAGCTCATGGGCCAGGTCCGAGAAGAGCCTCCTCCGTTGAGCATCGGCCTGGGCGAGCCTGTCCAGCGCATCGGAGAGGTCCGCATGGTCTCGAAGGCCTCACGCACCTCCGCGAAGTCCCGATCCGGAGGGTCCGGAAGAGGCTTGTCCAACGAGCCTTGCGCGACCTCTCGCATCGCTTCGACCAGCGGACGCATGCGCCTCCTGGCAAGTACTCCGAGGACCCATCCCGTCCCGATGGCGCACGCGAAGAGCGGCGCCCCGATTGCGAAGACCATGCGAGGCCGGACCGAAGACGAAAGCAATGCCCCTTCTTGCTCGACCACTCCGGACGCCTGCAACTCCGTCATGAACGGCGCGAGCGCCCATCGAATGAGCGAGCGTTGGCCAAGGGCGCTCACGAAGAGCACGGCGCCCACGACCGCGGCAACCTTGAGATAGAGGGGCATCTTTCGATCGAGACTCAACGAGCTTCCGGTCGTTCGAACCGGTATCCCGCCCCGTGCACCGTGTGGATGGGCGACGGGTGAAGACCGGCGGCGTCGAGCTTTTTGCGAAGTCGCGCCATGTGGCAATCGACGTTCCGGGCGTATCCCTCGTGAGTGGAGTCCCACACCTTCCGCAGGAGCTCGGTCCGCGTGTGGACCGAATCGACTCGCGAGGTGAGCTCGACGAGGAGGGCGTACTCGGTCGCCGTGAGCTTCACCTCGACACCGTCGACCAGGACGCGCATCGCCGCGCGTTCGATTCGCAAAGGGCCCAGCTCGAGGACGTCGACCGGTATCACTCCAGCGAGGTCGGGCCTCACACGCCGAGCGAGAGCCCGAACGCGCGCGACCACTTCGCGAGGCCGGCAAGGCTTCACGACGTAGTCGTCCGCACCGACCTCGAGCCCGAGGATGACGTCTATCTCGGCACCCCGAGCGGTGACCATGAGAACACCCGGCGACGGGTTGTAGCCGCTTCGGAGGTGCTGGCAGACGTCGAGCCCAGAGACTCCTGGCAGGGATACGTCGAGCACGGCGATATCGGGGGCGTGTTCTCGGCACCGCACGATCGCGTCCGCTCCGTCGGCCGAAGCCCTAACCGAGAAGCCCTCCGCGCACAGGTGCCGGACGAGAACTTCTCGGAGAGTGGCGTCGTCTTCGACGACGAGGACGTCGAGAGGTCGGCTCATTCGAAGCAGAGTAGCGTCGTTTCCTCGGAGCGACCCCTCCGTGACGAAGTCACCACGAAATCGAGACACTTCGCTCGCGCAACGCTTGCTCCGGATGCACGCCGGCACGTGGGTCGCCCGGGAGGTCAAAACGAGTATCCTGCCCACAACGAGAGCACGGGCGTGAACACGTACGTCGTGTAGGTTTCGTCGAGATACGCCGCACTGCTCGCGCCGAAAGCCTCGGTCACCCGAGGCGCCCGAGGCGCGTAGTCGGGGGTAACCGAACTGCTCGCCGCCACGGTGAACGCCCCACCCGCAGCTGCGCGCACGAAAAGATGTTCGAAGACCACCCACTCCCAGCCTAGCTCGACGTCCAGCATATGGAGCGCCGACGAAACCCTGACGTTCTTGTCGGCGCCCGGCTCGGGTGAGGACGCGCCGGTCGCCGCCGAAACGAGCGTGGACGCACTCGCACCGCCCCCCAACGCAACGAGGCCGTAGCCGACCTCGAAAGTGAACCCGTGACGGCCGAAGGGGCGGTACCCGAGATGGGTGCGCCAGATGAGCGACGAGCCGAGGGCATCACGGATCAAGTCGGCGGTCGCCTGGTCGTAGGCGCCCAGGCCGACCAGAATGCCGTTGATAGCGCTCACGTAAGGGCCTGGCAGAACGCCCACCGCGCTCGACAGTCGCAAACGAAACGGGGCCTCGACCTGGCCGCGCAGCGCGACCGACAGGGGAAACTCCGTCCCGGCCGCCAGCGCGTATCGCCACACCGGCACGGCGGCCGCTACGCTCGAACCGTTGTCGGTCGGCACGGCGCGAGCCTCACGACTCGCTAGGGACGCGATGACCAGTGTGCCCAAGAATGCCCATCGTCCCGAGGAGGCTCGGAACGAACGAATCGGTGCACTTTTTCGCATCGAGACGAGCGTACGGACGGCTCCGGCGACCGCACGTTGCGATCTTGTGGCATCCGTCGCGAAGCGGCGGACGTCCACCCGTCCGTGGACGTCCACCCGTAGCCCGTCACCACGCAATCGTCGAAGACGTGAGCCGCATTCGAATCCACGCTCGTCCTGTCCGGTCACGCATCACGCATGACCCTCCCGAAAGGAACGTCCCGTGCGCTCACCTAGGCTCCGCCTCGTCTTCGCGACCATTGCCCACCTCACAGCTCTCGCGGCATGCTCATCCTCCGAGCCCGTGGCAACGGTAGACGCAGGCCTCCCTTCCGACGGTATTCGCGATGCCGGCCCCGACGCGCTCGCTCTCGACGGATCCCACGCGCACTCCGACGCTTCGCTCGATGGCGCGTCGCTTCCGCCCGTCCTCGCGGCGTGCACAACGTGTCTGCAGACCGATTGCGCTCCCGAGGTTCAGGCGTGCGTCGCGGACCCCGTCTGCAAGGGAATTCTCGAATGTACGGCGACCTCGGGATGCCTGTCTTCGGGTGCCGAGACCTGCGCACGAGGATGCGCAGACGCGGCCGGCCTCACGCCCAAGGAGACGGCCCGAGTGACCGCGCTCCTCCTGAACATCGCGACGTCGTGTTCGAGCTGCCTGTCCTCGTGCCCGTTGCCGGAGGCTGGTCTCGACGCCTCCCGGGATTGAATCCCGGGCCAGCTCCAATCAAATCAGAATGTCGTCCACGTCGAGATCGGCCGCGGTGATCTCACGTGGCGCCTTGGCGAGCGCGGTGCAGAGCGAGCAGGTACGTGCCTCGTGGGCCGCGTCTCGCCGGTGTAGGTCGAGCACGGCGCGTGAGATTTGGGCAAGCTCGCGCCGCACTTCTCGCCGTTTTCCTTTGATTCGCGGAATGGAGAGATTGTCGTACGCCGTGGTCTGGTGGCGCATCCACGCGATGACCGCGGCCTCGGCACGCTCGGCCACCGAGATGCGCTTGGTGCGAGCCACGGTCCCGCTTCCTACGGGGGTGGCATGGGACGCCACGCGCTGCGCGAGCAGGCGAGCCTCTGCCGTGAACCGCGCGGAGAAGCGAAGGAACGTGAGCACCTCCTGCTCGAACGTGACCACGTACTCGGCCTGCGCGCGCTCCCGGCGCTGCACGTCGCTCGCGCGCTTCTTCGCGTACGACTCGGTGGAGCGCTCGGATTCGAGCGCTGCCCTCACGGCCTCGACGTTGGCTGCCGGCGCCCAAAGGCCTTTGGAGAACGTCTTTCGACCTTTCTTCTCCACCACCGCCCACGAGGGACCGGCGAGCTTCACCCGCCTCGTGAGGGCCGCATCCCCGGGGGGCAAACAGACCCAACCGGTGGGCGGCGAAAGGCGCTTGCCGTCCGGAGCGAGAAAAACACGAGGATCGGCGGTCGGGGCGAGAACGAGCGAGTCTTCCATGAGCACGCGGAAGCTGCCCGAAGTTCGGGCCGATGTCGAAGGGGTTCGCGCTTCCGGTACGGCTTCTTCACACGGCGAAACGTTTCGACATGAATTCCGGTGACCCGTTCTCGTCGCCGCCTCCCACGATCAGGACGAGACACGAATTCCACCTCGAAACGCCCGCCGTTCGCGGCTCGCCATCGGAGCACTCCATGCACGACCTGGTCATGAAAACCACTCTTCGCACGCTCGCCGATCACCTCGGGGTGGAGCCGACCCAGCTCCGTCCGCGCGACCGACTCGAAGACGACTGGGACCTCGAGCCGAGCGATCTCGTGGTGCTCGCGCTCGACCTCGCCGACGAGCTCGACCGCGTAATTTCCCTAGGAACGCTCGCTCACCTCGAGACCATCGGCGATCTCGTGGAGGCCATTCGCCGCTCCCCGACCAGCGCCCAAGCCGCCGACGAGATCCCTCCCTCGATGCGCGACACGCTGCCCATGCTCATGGTGCGCCATGCCTGAGCCCAAACCGCCGCGCTTCCTCTTCGTGTCGATGGTGCTCTTCTTGTCGGTCGAGACGCCCGTCGCGGCGGAGCCGACCATCGAGCGCCCATTGCCCCCCGCGACCTCCGAAGCCTCCGGGGCGTCTCGTCCCGACAGGCACGCGTCGACCGAGGGCCCGACGCGAAAGGTCCCTCAGTTGCTCTCCACGCAATAAAACACGTAGTTCTTGTCGCACGTGTCGGCGAAGTGTCCGAACGGATACGCCATGTTGGTCGGGCCCGCGTAGGCAGCCAATCCTGTCTGCGAGGAGCTGGTCGACGACCAATCGGCACACGTGGACGAGCTCGTCGTCCAATTGGTGCCCGTGCCCATCCCGTTCGGCGAGAGCCCCGTCCAGACGAAGTCGTCCGTCATTGAAATCGAGGCGCTGAGGGTATCGAAGAGTCCCTTTGCGTTCGTTTTGGCGATGACCGTGGTACCGTCCGGCCGGCGGTACTCGGTGGAGGGGGCGAGCGGCCAATCGAGATGTTCAGTGGCGCCGCCCGTCGCGCAGTTGGGAGACGTACACGCCGTACGGGTCGAGCCGACGAGCAAGGCCTTCACGGCGGTTACCCCCGAAGGCTTGGCCGCCAAGCAGGCCGCGTCGGCCATGGCAATCGAGGTGATGGCGCCGCGCGCGGCCGGCTTCAACGCGTAGAGGTAGCGGAAGCCTCGGGCAGGTAGGCTCGAGTCGCTGGCGTCGGTCGTCGCTGCGTCGCTCGCATCCGTCGACGCATCACTCGCGTCCGCCGTGATCGCCGAGTCGACCGTGGAGGCGTCTTGCTGGACCGATCCTCCCGAATCCACAGGGGTGACCGCACCATCGATCCCCGCGCCGGCATCCGACCCGGGCTGCGACTCGTCCGAGCTGCACGCCTGTAGGCCGATTGCGCCCGACGCCACGGCGGCAAGCGCCCACACGACCGACCATCCTCGAAGAATTCGGTATGCCATCCTCCAGGGATATCCTCGTCGTGAGGAGGACGACAAGAGTTGACCGAACCACCCCACCGGCCGCTGCGAATAGCAGGAGACACTCACCCCACAACGGCCTAACTCTTCTTTCGACGCGTCCCTGTATTCTGCGCAACGTTCCGCGCGGCGTCGCCGAGAGAGCCCCATGTCCCTTTCGACCTCTGCTCACTTCGTCGTCGCGCACGCCGGTGAGCTCGTCGCGGCCTCTACCGCCCTCGGACTCGGTCTCGCGTGGCGTGGGAAGACCCTGAAAAACAGCCTGCGCGCGCTGATCGTGCCGGTGCTTGCGGTGTGCAGCATCGCCTTCGCGAATGCGGTGCCCGGGGCAAACGAGGCGGGTACGGTCCCCTCCCCCACCGAACGACTCGAAGCATTACGGAAGCTGCCACCCGACGAAACCATGCTGACCGAGCGCACGCGTCTCGCCGAAGAGCTGGGGAAGGCCGGGGAAGCCTCGGACGACTGGCTTCTTCACGGCTTCCCCGAGCGCGCGGCGGAGGTCGCGCGGAGAGCCGGAGACCACCGGCGAGCAGGGCATGCGCTCTACCTCTACGGCGATCTTCCCGGAGCCGACGCCGAGCTTCGAGCCTGGCGAAAGGATGCACCCGAAGCGCCCTCTTCGTACGCGGAAGTCTCGCTGGCCATCGTGCGAGGGGATCGCGTCGAAGCGGGACGACGGCTTCGATCCCTCATCGACCCGAAAACCCATGAAGGCGTCGGTTGCCTGGTGAGCGTGCTCACAGGAGACGCGGAGGCGGGGCGCGTGATTCTCCGGCGAAGCCCTCACGTTCTCTGCATGTTGCTCGCCGAGCACTTCGCGCCCTACGTCGACGAAGTCGCGTCGACGACAGGTGGACCTGCGAAGGGCACGCGCAGGCAGTTACCCGAGAAGACGATCGGACTCGCCACGCTCGGCTACCTGGAGACAGGCGGGTGCGGGATTTCGTCGCCTCTCAGACCTCTACCACTCGAGGTCTTGTGCGGTACGCGCTTGACCCTGCCGGAGGCGGTCCTTCCGCTCGTGGCGCGGTCGACCAGTCGCGGACGGCAACTGCTCGGAAGAGCCCTCTTCCTCGCGACGGTGGGAAATCCGGAACGCGCCCTCGCGCTCGTCCAAGAGAGCCTCCCGAGCTACCCGCTCGATCCTCGCCTGCCCGGGGATGCGGCGACCCTCGCCAAGGCATACGACCTCCAGCGTCGCCTCTCCGATGCCCGGGAAGCCGAGCGTCCTCTCGAGGTGCTGCTGGCCCAAGAGAAGGCCTTGCAACCCGCGTACGAGGCTGCGCTCGAACGCGAGCGCGACTTGTCCGACCGCTACACGCTCGTCGGTCTGCGGGCGGCGCTTCGGGCAAGCCTCGGGCAGACCCAAGGCGTCGTCGAAGAAGTGGTCGCGTCCCAGTCGCCCTGGTTCAACGAGAACGCGTCTTGGCTCCCCGGCTACGTGAGCGGACTGTCCGAAGGCAGCAAGGACTATCTTACGAGCGAGGTCGTCGAAAAATGCGACATCGAGCACGAGCTCGCGCACCTCGCCCAATGGAAAGATACGAAAGCCGTGGTCGCGCACCTGCGCGCGCACCCGGAAAAGGCAGGCGCGCTCGCCGTGCTCGGGCATACGTTGCCCCAAGACCCCGCCCTGCTCGCGCTCTCTCGCTTCGAGCTCACGCGCCGCGAGGAGAGCACCGAGCCTCTCCTCCGAAGCCTCGCCTCGAGCGGCGAGCATGCGCGCGTAGCGAGAGCCCTCGGCGACGCGGAGACCGAAAAACGCGCCCACGAACGCGTCCGGCGCATCTTCGACGGCCACGACGAGCCGCAATGGAACGAGGAGACCCGCGTGCTCTTGATCGCGCTGGAGCTCATCGGTTGGTGAGACGCGTTCGCGTCAGCGTGTCACCGCACGGCAATGCGGGGCCAAATGATGCAGCGAGCTCGGTGTGCCGTCGTCGTTGGGGGTGATCCACTGATCGACGCCGGTGAGCAGGCTTCCCGCGGGACAAGCGACCTTCAACGTGAAGGTCAGATCCTCGATCGCCCGACCTTGCGGAAAAACCGCAGGAAGCGCGAGCTCGGGCTCCGCGACGTCGATCGCGTCCGGCAGGGCACACGTCGGCGAGCCGAATTCGGGCGTGTCGATGGAGATGGCACCGAGATTCGTGGTTCGCACGGTGAACGCGAGCGAACGGACGCCCTGCCCTTCCAGGCAGCGCGCCACCAGCGCATTGGAGACGCCTCTCCCCTTCGCGCTTTCCGCGCCGAGCAACGCCGCAGGGTCGAGCGGACGACATACCAATTGGACTTCGGCGATCGTGGTCGGACCCGAACGGAAGCTCGAGCCACCGTCGATGCCGGTGACCACCGAGCCATCCGGGCAATCGAGCGTGGACGTGGGCGGAGTGGTGGGGGT
Source organism: Polyangiaceae bacterium (assembly GCA_965225775.1). Taxonomy (GTDB): domain Bacteria; phylum Myxococcota_A; class Polyangia; order Polyangiales; family Polyangiaceae; genus JAAFHV01. Next base: position 6,551,669 of record OZ245328.1, read on the forward strand.
ATTGGCGCTGGAGACGAGCTTCACCGGCGCCGACTTCGTCATGGGTCCGAGGCGGAACGGACGGCTCGCCTCGAGCACGATTCCACTCGGGCTCTTGTCCTTCACGAGACGCCTGCAGAGCGGCGTAGCGGTGCCGAAACCGGCAGGATTTCCCGTGCCGAAGCCCGCATAGGCGAAGTACGCGAGGCCCGAGAGTGCGCTGCCGTTCGGACACGGATCGTCGAAGGGCGTGGGCGAGCTCGCCCCGAAGCTCGCCGGGGTCGACGGGTTGCCGGCTCCGATACGACCTCCGTCCACGAGCTCGAGCGGCTTTTGGCAACGCAACCCGACGCCGGTGAAGACGCGGTCGTCGTAGGCGCCGGTGAGACGGACCGCGACTTCTCCCGCCGGGCAGTGAAGCATCGTCGGCTCACCGGAGACTCCCGAGCCGGACGAGATACGTACCTCGGCTCCGAGCGAGCCGTCGGGAGCGACCTGCGCGCAGAGGAGGGTCGGATCGTTCGCTTCGACGACCTCGAGACCGACCAGCAGCGTGCTCTCCGGGCAGCGCTGGGCGAGCTCGGTTCCGAACGCGCGGTCCGTGCCCCGCGTGACGCCCCTGGTCTCGCTGGAGACCCGCAACGCTCGCGCCGCGCTGGTCTCCGCGGTGGCGTCGAGCGCCGCGTCTTCGGCGGGAGAAGCATCGTCGGTCGACGCGGCGTCGATGGTGACGACCGCTGGAGCACCACCGTCCGACGCGACGTCCGAGGACGACTCACACGCGGCCGTGGCCGCGGACGAACCGAGCACGAGCACGAGCGCGCACGCCAACGTGGCCGCGCGCGAGAGACCGGGACGAGAAGCCAAGCGAGCCATCGGGGGAATTTTCCGGTGAGAGGTCGGACGTGACCTCGGTGAGTGCGCGCGATCGGACGAAATGACGAAAGAAAGTACGCGCCGCCGCTTTTTTTCTTCCGGAGGCTCACCTTCATCACCGGGAGGGTCGACTCGGGGGCGTGGGTGCCCGAGGTGCTAGCCCTACTCGCCTCCGGAAAGCTCGACGTCGGCCCCGTCGCCTCGCGCGTCGCTCATTGGGACGACGCCGCCGAAGCCACGCTCGACCCGGGCCCGAAGGTGGTGGTGGTACGACCGTCGAAACGTTGATGAAAGCGTCACACGAGCGTGGGCAGCGTCAAAATGTCTACGCTACGCGCGTGTCGTCGAGCACGAGACGAATCTCTTCCGCGAGCTGGATGGCGGTGAACGGCTTCTGCAAAAGACGAAGCCCCGGCTCGCCGAGCATCTCGGTGAGCCCGGAAGCTTCCCGCGCGTAACCGGTCACGAAGAGCGCACGCAGCCCGAGCCTTTTCGCTCGCATGCGCGCGAACGCCTCAGGGCCGGTGAGCTTGGGCATCACCACGTCCAGGACGACCATGTCGAACGCATCGGGATCGTTCTCGAAAATGGTCAGGGCCTCTTCACCGTCGCCGGCCCCGACCACCTGGTAGCCGAGCCTTCGCAGGGTGCGCTCGGTGAGCTTTCGAACCATCGGCTCGTCGTCCACCACGAGGACTCGCTCGGTGCCTTTGGGCGCGACTTTGCCGCCCAAGACGAGGGGCAGTGCCTCGGTGGAGACCGGCAGGTACACACGAATGGACGTGCCCACGCCCGGCTTCGATTCTGCATGGAGGAAGCCTTGATGGCGCTCGACCACTCCATGCACCACGGCCAGCCCGAGCCCGGTTCCGTCTGGTTTCGTGGTGAAAAACGGCTCGAAGACGCGCGCGAGCGTGCCCTCGTCCATGCCGTGGCCGTCGTCGCTCACGCGCAGCTCCACGTACTTTCCCGGTCGCGCACGCGGGTATCGGGCGGCATAAGCCGCGTCCAGATCGACGAGCGACGTCCCGATGAGGACGCGCCCTTTGCCCGAGACGGCCTGGCCGGCGTTCAGCACCAGGTTGGAAACGAGCTGCTCGATCTCGGTGCGGTCGCCTCGCACCGGCGCGCTCGCATCGGCGTGGCGGACGTCGAGGGCCACGTCTTCTCCGAGCAATCGCCCGAGAATTCCCCGGAGCTCGTCCACCACGGGCACGAGATCGATGGGCGCCGTGTGGAGCACGAGCCGCCGCGAGAAGAGCATCAGCTTCTTCGTGAGGTTGCTGCCACGCTCCGCGGCATCCAGCAGATGATCGAGGTCTTGTATGGCCTCGCTGCCCGCTTGTTCCTGCTCACGGAGGCTTCCCGCGCAGCCCGTGATCACGGTGAGCAGATTGTTGAAGTCGTGGGCGACACCGCCCGCGAAGACGCCCATCGCCTCCATTTTCTGGGCGTGCCGGAGCTGCTCTTCGAGGTGTTCGCGCTCGGTCACGTCACGCACGACCGCCATTCGCGCGGCCTCTCCGGCGAACACGATCGGGTTGTCGACGATCTCCGCGGTCACGCTCGAGCCGTCTTGCCTTTGCTGACGGACCACGCTGCGGCGCTCGGCTGCAGGATTCGACCGGAAGTGCTCCGAGAGGTCTTCGCGCGCCTCCGAAGGGAAGAGATCGGGCCAACACATCGCCCGCAAGGCCTCTTCGGAGAACCCGTAGAGCCGCACCGCCGCAGGGTTCGCCGCGAGGATGGCGAGCGACGTGGCGCATACGACGAACACCGGATCGGGGTTCGAGTCGAATAGCGTTCGGTAGCGCGCCTCCGAGGCGCGAAGCTCTTGTTCCGCACGGCGCAGGTGCGTGGTCTCCGTGCGAATCAGGAGATAGCGCATGGCCCCGCTCGGCTGCGGCACGGGAATGCACTTCTCCACGAACCAGCGCTCCGTTCCGTCGAGCGCGGCGATGCGAAGAGCGTCGTTCACCACGGCTTTTCCCGTGCGTTTTGCCTCGACGATCATCGCGCGGATCTGACGGGCGCGCTCGGGCGAAAGGAACTCCTCGAGCGAGCGCCCCTCCACGTCGGACGTGCCCGCGCCGCGGACACTTCGGTTCATGAAGAGCGCGAGGCCCTCTTCATCCATGAGACCAAAGAAGTCGCTCGTGTGCTCGGCGAGCGCCAGCCACAGCGGGTCCAGCTCGCTCGCAGGCTCTCGGTCGGCTGGATTGGTCCTTGCAGTCATGGTCGGGAGGCGGACGTCGACGACGTCTGACCTTAGCGCATCGCGGACGCTTTGGGGACGACCGCGGGCGGAGCCACGCCCTCCCCGATCCAACCACCGAACAGGCCCCCCCTGCTCGGAAGGAGCCCTTTTGCCATGAAGACCACTCTCGAGCTCGACGCACGCCGCATCTACGACCTTCTCGCCGACGGAGGCCTCGCACTTGCGCGGACCAACACCGGCTACGGTCTCGTCGCCATGAAGAGCGAAGCCGTGCGACGCATCTACGAGCTCAAGGGCCGCCCCGCGCAGAAGCCCTGCGTGACCGTCGGCACGATGGCCATCCTCGACGACGTGGCCACCGGCATCGACTCGGACGTGCACGCCTGGCTCTCGGACGCGGTGAATCGCTGGCCCGTGGCCGTGATCGCGAAGACCAATCGTCGCTCGCGCCTCATGCGCAGCTTCGAGCCGTTCGTCGCCTCGCAGTGCACCAAGATCGACACCATCGCCACCTTCTTCGGCGTGGGCGAGCTCATCGCGACCGCTGCCGGCATGGCCTACGCGAACGGTCAGCTCATCGTCGGATCGAGCGCCAATCTCGCGGGAACGGGCAACAACTACACGCTCGACGCGGTGCCCGATTCCATTCGCAACGCCGTCGATCTCGAGATCGACTACGGCCCCGCGCCGTTCCAATCGGACAAGAAGCTCGCGTCCACCATCCTCGACCTCACCACCGAGACCTTCCAGCGTCAGGGCGTGGGCTTCATGGAAGTGCGCGACTCGTGGAACGCCTTCGTGGAAGAGCGCGCCGCCCGCCGTATGCCGCGTGCCGCGTGAAGGTCGTTCACTCGAGCGTCTCACGGAGCGAAAGGAACGCGTTCCAATGCATGTCCGCGCACTCGCGCGCCCAGGTATCCACCTCGGCGCGCGTGCGCGACGTGTGCGAGAGACGCTCGCCCAGCGCTGCCATGGAGGTCATCACGATCTCGGCGACGCGCGCCCGACGAGCCGGCGGAGACAGGGGGGCTACCTCCGCCGCGAACGTCGTCAACGTGCCGTGTGCGCGCTCGAGATGCGCGACGGCATCGGGATGATCGTCGAGGGTGCGCACCGCCGCTTGCAGCGCGGTCCGTAGAGGCAGCTCTTCGCGCTCCGAACGAAAGAAGATCACGGTGGCCTCGGCGAGCCTCTCGCGCGGGGCTTTCGTGTGTGTGCTCAAGACCGACTCGACGATCTCCCACGTGTCTTTCCACTCGTCGGCCTGAAGCCGAAAGAGGAGCGCGGCCTTGTTGGGGAAGTATTGGTAGAGCGACCCCACGCTGACGCCGGCCTCTTCGGCGACGCGCGCGGTGGTGAATCCTCGCTCTCCGTCACGGAGCAGAACGCGAATCGCGGCCTCGAGCACGTCGTCCACGAGCTGCGTGGAGCGCGCTTGTCGGGGCCTTTTTCGCGGCGAAATCGTCGGTTTTCGATCGGTCGGCACGGCGACTCCGGAACGCGAATCCCGCTTCGGGGGAGGTGGTCGTAGGTTCTTCACGGGCCACGCAGCGACGTGCTCCGAGCCCGAAGGAGATTCTCATGGATACGCTCTCGACCCCCGCCGTAAAGACCCTCGTCGACCACCTGTTCCTCGACGCCGAGCGCGCGGACAGCCCGATTCGCGCGGAGCTCGCGGGCTTCTCCGCGAAGGAGCGCGCGCACTTCATGGACGAAGCCAAGCGCGACTACCGGAGCTTCTACGGACGCGCCAAAGACCTGTATTTGCCGGTATCCCGCGCGACCGCAGAGCTCCTTTACTTGCTCGCACGCGCACGACTCGCGCGCCACGTGGTGGAGTTCGGCACGTCGTTCGGAATCTCCACGGTGCATCTCGCGAGCGCCGTGCGCGACAACGGAGGTGGCCGCGTGATCGGCAGCGAGCTTTTGCCCGAAAAGGCCGCGCGCGCCCGCGAGAACCTCGGTCGCGCAGGTCTCGCCGACCTCGTCGACGTGCGCGAAGGCGACGCCCTCGAGTCGCTCGCACGAGACCTCCCCGACGCAATCGACCTCGTGCTGCTCGACGGCGCGAAACCTCTTTACGCGCCCGTCCTCGAGCTCTTGCGCCCCCGCCTGGGCCCGGGCGCCGTGCTCGTGGCCGACAACGCCGACGACGCGCCGGACTACCTGGCCATCGTGCGCGACCGCTCGCGCGGATATGCCTCGATGCCCTTCGCGGACGACGTGGAGCTCACCGTAGTGCTTTGAGCGAGCGGCCCGACCCCTTCGCGCATCGGGCCTTTTCGCCGGACGCTCGACGGTTTCCGTCAGCTCTTCTTCGCGAGCGCCTTCACGGCCAGCGCTTTGAGCTCTTGAAGCTCTTTGTATTGGCGAATGCCTCTCTCGTTGTACTCGGCGGTGCGGGTCGGGTCGGGCTCGAATTTGGCTTCGGGATCGTCGGCCATGGCGACCACTCGTTCGTACGCGGCGCGACGCTCGGCCGCGTCCGTCTCGGCGACCGCACGCTGGAACCACACGGCGGCCTTGGGGTCGGGGCGCTTCGTGAGGACGCGCAGCGCCTCGAGCTCGAAGGCTCTTTGCGCGTCGTCCAGGGTCACGCCGGCGGGACGCTTGACCGGGTGACCGAAAGGCAGCGAAGCCATCGCGTCGTCTTCGCCGAAGTCGTACATCGCGAGCACGTGTTTCTCGAGGTGCGCGAGCGCCGCCTTGCCTTTTCCTTGTTCGTAGAGCGCTCGAACGCGGAAGTGGGCATAGGCGTACTTTTTGTACTCCATGGGCTCGCACGCTTCTCGCTTCTCCCCGGCGGTCGCGAGGGTCGGCCAGTCTTTCCGCTCGAGCGCGGACTCGGCGAGCCGCTGCCAGGTGTCGGCAATCTCGAGCTCGCCTTTCTTCTTCGAGAGCGCCACCAGCGCCTCGTGTCGTTCGGCCGGTCCGAGCGTCTCGATTCGATCCACTTCGATTTGACGTGCGGCCGTATAGCCGGCCGTCTTCTTTCGATCTTCGCTGTAGGGCGTGATGTCCTTGTCTTTGGACAGCGTGACGACCTGCTCGAAGCACGTCTTGCGCTCGACCGGATCGAGGGCACGCTGCCCTCGCGCGAGCCAGAGATCGTAGTTCTTCGGGCGCTCTTCGGTGGCGAGCGCATACGCTCGACGCAAAAACTCGGGCGAAGCGTCGAACGGAATCTGCGACTCCGGGTAGTTCGTCTTCGTGCGCAGCGCCCCGCGCAGCACGGACAGGGCCTCTTCGTCTCGGCCGCACTTGTGGAGGGCGAGGCAAAGCGTGGATTCCCAGTGCGGGCGATCGCGCTTGGCGGTCAGCTTGTCCACGACGGTGGCGGCCTGAAGCATCAGCTTCCAATCCCCGAGGTCTTGCGCGGCGCGCGCCACGAGTTGCCAAAGCTCGCGCTCGGCGCCGTATCGTTTGGCGAGCGGAAGGGCCACCTCGATCTTCTTCTCGGGAGCGATGCGACTGGAATCCAGAGACGACAACGTCTTCTTCAGCTCCTTCGGGTTCATCTTCGCGAGGCCCACGGCCTGTGCTTTCGCGACGAGCTCCTCGAAGGCTTCTTCGTTCTCCTCTCGGCCGCTCTCCCCCAAGAGCCCCTTCTTGGCGAGATTGCCGAGCAGCTCGAGCACCACGTCGAACGACGCGAACGATCGGGCCGGCCCCGTCTCGTGGTCGAATCCGACAATCTGACCCGGAGGGCCACCGTCGGTCCCGCCAATCGGGTCGAAGCAATAGTATTGCCCGTCGCCGTCGGACAAGAAGGGCACCCAGGCGTCATTCCAACGACCGCTGTCTCGCCAATCGGCGCGCTCGGCCAGGATCCCGTTCATCATCGTGCGCTGCGAGACGATCTCACTCACCGGGATCCACCGGTACGAGCCGTACAGCTCGTCGTTGCAGCCGTCGTGACGCGCGTAGAGCGCGAGCAGCGCGTCGGGCACGGAGAGGTCTCGAAGGGTCTTCAAGGCCTCGGCCGAGGCCGCGGGACGCAGCGCCTTCACGAGCGGCTTGTGCTTCTTCGCGAGCGCGCCGAGGAACGCCTCGACGAGCGGGCTCGACGGAGCATCGGCGCTCGCCGCGGTGGCCTTCGCGACTTTCGCGGCGGGCTTCGCGTCGCTCTTCACGGGCGCGGCCTCGGCGCTCTTCTTCGCGGCCGCAGGCTTCTCGGGCGCAGCTCCACCGACCTCGGAGTATCCCTTCTTGGTCTTCTCCGTGACGAGCTTCGCCGCCTCGCGGGCCGCGTCCTCGGCCGAGGGATGTGTTTTGTCCTTCGAGCTCCCGGCGGTCCCGATCTTCCCGAAGGTGACCGTCACCGTGTCTCCCTTCACGGAGATCTCCCAGAACTTGCTCGAAGACCCTTCCACGAGCTCGAAACGTCGCTTGGCCATCGTGTCCTCCGGTCGTCTTGGTCCACCAACGTACGCGGTAAGTCCGCGAGTCTTCCTCGGAAAACCGTTCGCGAGACACGATCCCAAGGAGCCTACGCGAGACGCTCGGTTCGACCGCTGTCGCTCGAACACGCACGAGGTAGGACACGCGACTGGCAGCTTTTCCCGTCGAATCGGGGCCACCTGGTCGCGGCTGGCTCTACTCTTCGACAATGCGCGGACTGTCCCTCGCTCGTGCTCGAGTCGGTGCCACACTCGACACCTACACGTTGACCGCGCTGCTCGGCATGGGCGGGAGCGCCGCCGTGTACTCCGCGCGTCGACGCGACGGTCACGTGTGTGCGCTCAAGATCGTGCACGCGAGCTTCAAGTTCGCCGAGGCCGAGCTCGAGCGTTTCCGACGCGAGCCCTACCTCGCCAACACCATCGACCACGACGGTGTGGTGCGCATCTTCGACGACGGCATCGACGAGCACGGCGTCCCGTACTTCGTCATGGAGCTGCTCGAGGGCGAGTGTATCGGGGCATGGCTCGGCACGACTCCGCGCCCTTCTGCTCATGCCGTGCATCGCGCGCTCGTCGACACGCTCGACGTACTGGCCAGGGCCCATCGGGCGGGCATTCTTCATCGCGACATCAAGCCGTCGAACCTCTTCAGGTGCCGCGACGGGCGCCTCAAGGTGCTCGATTTCGGAATCGCGCGCTCGCAAGCCCTCTCGTCGCTCACGGCCACGGGTACGGCCCTCGGCACGCCGGCGTTCATGGCCCCCGAACAGGCGATTGGCGATCGCAACGCCTACGGTCCGCCGACCGATCTCTTCGCGGTGGGCGCGACCGGTCTCGTGCTGCTTCACGGTGGTCCATTGAGGCGCGGCAACGAGCTGGTGCTCGCCGCCATCTCTCCTTTGCCCAAGTCGCACACGCTCGGGCTCGACGCACCACGCAGCTTCCTCGAGGTGCTCGATCGCGCCGCCTCGTTCGATCGTTCGCACCGCTACGCCTCGGCGAACGAGATGCGCGACGCGCTGCTCGCGTGCGCCCACGAGCTCGTACCCGAAGCGCCTCCCACGAGGCGCTTCGTCACCGAGGACGTGCACGCCGAGGATTTCGTCACCGAGATCTCCGGTCCACCTCCGGACACGGACACCCTCGAGACGGTCACGGTCTCCCGTGATGGCTCCGCCGGTTCGGAGGAAGACGGACGCGACCCGCTCGCCTCGGGCGAACGCTCCCGGCCGTTCATCGACCCGATGGACAAGACCCGCCATGGTCACGGATGAACGATCGTGCCAATTGGCTCATATCGGCACCAAATGGACCGAAGTTGTTTGCAGGGAATTTCCGCAAAAAGAGCCAAATTGGCGAAACGGCACGTACTCTGCATTGGCAGACCGGGATGAGCAAACGAATCGGCCTGGTCGTGACCCTCGGCATCCTCCTCGCCAGCGCTTCGGCCTCGGCGAAGCCTGCGGAGGCGGCTCCTATCTGTGATCCGCCGACGCTGCAGGCGACCCCAGCCACCGTCGCCCCGGTCCCGCTCGATGCGCGTTTGCTCCTCAAGCCGCTCGGCTGTTTCGCCCCCGACCAAGCCAAGGTCGCGCTGCAGCTCACCGGACCTGCCGAAGGCGCGCCCACACCGCCCACGGCGACCGATGTCCTGTTCACCCGCACCTCCATCGGTGCGCAAAATGGCACGTTCATCTCGCTGAAGCCCCAGGCGCCCCTCCAGTCTTCCACCGGCTACACGGTCACGCTCACCACGCCGAACGTCGGCGCCGCGCCGTCCACGCTGCTCTTCACCACCGGAGCGACCGCGACCACACCGACGAGCGCGGTGCCCACGGTCGAGGCCCTCTCGGGCTCGTACTTCGAGAGCGGCGGCTCGGCGTCGGGCACGTTCAAGCTGCGCATCGCGATGCCCCAAGGATCGGCGGTCGGCGGTGCTCTCTACGTCGGCGGTCGAACCGTCACGCGCGACGCACTCGGTGGCGAGATCGTGAGCACCGACTACTTGGCCACGGATGTCGGAGCAGCGCCGATCGAGATCTCGGTCGCCCGAACCAGCCTCGAACCCGGCAAGGAGACCTGCTTCACCGTGATTTACGAGGACCCGAGCGGACGACTCTCCGAGACGTCCGCCAAGTCGTGCGTCGTGGCCACGCGCGAGCCCGATCCGATCGTTCCCACCACGTCGACCCCCGGATCGGCCGACGCGAACCAGAACGAAAACGCGGTCACCACCGGTTGTTCCGCCGCGCCCACGGGCGCACCGCTCTCGATCTCCGCGCTGCTCGGCGCCCTCGGAATGGTGGGACTCTTGTCGTGGCGACGACGCGCTAAGCGCTCGAACTGACCACGGAACGCGGCGGTCTCGGCGGGACCCGAAGCTTTGCGCGAACCTGCTCCGGCGGAGGGTCGTCCGATGACGAATACGGCCGAATCAGCGGTTTCGATCGACGATCGGGACCGCTGATTCAGCGTGCCCAGTAGGCCTCTTCGTTCAGGCCGTCTTCGCGCTCGGGGAGCGCACGCGTGAGCCGCGGTGACGATTGCACGAGCACCTCGTAGCTCACCCGGTTCGCGTAACGGCAGACCTGGCTCATCGACGAGTAGGTCAAGAACTGCCGCACGTGCTTGGCCGAGCTCGGCACGCTCGCGCGGTGGTACCGATTGGCGGACATGTCGTGCAAGAGCGCGGAGAGCGCGCCGTCTCCCGCGCCGTTGGTGCTGAGGATGCGCTCCGGACCGCCGTGATAGGGCGCGATGTGGGCGAAGACTTTCACCGGGTTTTCGCATTGCGCGCGCAGCATGGGACGGCTGAACTCGTAGCGATTGAACTCGGGAATGGCGCCGGGCAAGAGCGGGTACCGCGTCTCGCGTTTCACCGCATCGTCCGTGTACCCGGCCAAATAAAGGCCCGTGGGCCCGGCCGTGCAGAGCACCAGATCGGCGAGGTCGAGCGCACGATCGCAAGCGAGCAGCGGGTTCGATTCGCCGGTGAGAGCCTCGCCCTCTTCTTCGTTCATCGCCACGATGTCCACGTGCTCGCGGATGAAGTCGCGCCAGAACTCGGCGCGCTCGGCGATGACGAAGCGCGTTCCCAAGGTGAGAACCACGGGCACGCTCCGCTCGCAGGCGAGCTCGATGGCGCGCATGGTGGCGCGCGGCATCGGATCGTCCGGCTTGCAGCGCATGAGGTAGGACGAGACCACGAGGGCCGAGGCCTCGTCGAATACGGCCGGAGGCACACTCTCCGGAGGGAGCGCGTTCATCTTGCCTTCGCTGATGGCGAAGGTGCGCTCGCCGTCGGGAGTGACCAGCGCGAAACATCGGCCGATCGGCCCCTGCACCGGGTGCAGGTGGTCGAGGTTCACGCGGCTCGAGGTGTTCGAGAGGTAGCGATAGCCGGACGTCCCGAGGCGAATCTCTTCGCTCATCACGCCGAGCAAGATCGAAGCGTCGTCCGCGAGCAGCGAATAATTGTGCAGCGTATTGCCGACCGTTCCGCCCGCGAACTCGTAGTTGATGCGCTCGTTCGTGAGCAGCTCGTCGTACAGAGCCGCCGCGCGATCGTTGGGGATCACCGTCGAGGCGCCCTTCGGCAGATCGTACCGAGCGAGCAGCTCTTCGGGCACCCGTGCGTCGATGTCCACCAGGGTCTGATCGACGCCCACCACGTGCGTCCTCGCCTTGACCCCGTGGAGACCCGCAGCCTGGAGGAGCGGGTCACGCTCGTGGACGGGGAAGTAGTGCTTGTGCTTGCGACGCCCGGGAAAACGCATGGGTTAAGGCACGGGCTACCACGATGCGGGCGCGATGACTTCACTCACCGTCACGATCCGAGCAAGACACCCGCGGATTTCGAAAAGGCGCTCAGGTAGGCGGATCTCCGCGTGGGCGCGTGCAGCAGCTCCTCCGGAGTCACGAGCAGTAGGCGAGCAACGAGCGCGGCTCTTGCTGCTCGAGTGTGACCTCGAAGGTGACGTACCCGTCGGGGAGTCCTGTGAAGAACGAGACCCGCAGGCGCTCGGGCGTATCCCGGTCCGTCGCGCTCAGCGTTTGGTAAGCGAGCACTTCGTGGAAGCCGCAGTCCGCAGCGCCGAACGCACCCAGCCTCGGCGGATCGAGGTGGACGAGGTGGTCGGGGGCGAGCGCGCGTAGGTAGCGCTCGATGCCGACCGAGACCTCGGGCCAGTGCGCGAGCGTCGCTTCCACGCTAGCCACGAGCTGCGCGGCTGGTTCCTCGTCGTCGCCCGCGACGACCACGCGGAGACGAGGTTCGAGGCATCGTCCGAACCAGAAGCCCCGACCGTTGCGTTTCCAAGCGAGCACCACGCAGCACCTCCTCTAAGCTTCGCATCATGAACCGCGACACGGTGGACAGCTACCTACGGGACGGATGTGGGCGCTGCGAGCACTACAAAACGCCACAGTGCAAAGTGCACCTCTGGACGAGACCCCTCATGGCGCTGCGAGCGCTGGTGCGCGAATCGGATCTCGTCGAGGCCCTGAAGTGGGGCTCACCCACCTACTCCCTCGACGGGAAGAACGTGCTGATGATCGTCTCGTTCCGCGAGAGCTGCGCGCTCTCGTTCCTCCAAGGCGCAGCGCTCTCCGATCCGGACGGCGTCCTCGAGAGCGCGGGGCCGAATTCCCACTACGCGCGACTCTTCCGCGTAAAGAAGGCGGACGACGTCAAACGTCACGAGGCCTCGCTTCGCGTCCTACTCGACCAGGCGCTCGCGTTCTCCCGGGCCGGCGGCAAGATCGCACCCGCACCCGTGAAGGATCTCCCCGAAGAGCTCTCGGCCGTCCTCGCCGAAGACCCGGTGCTCTCTGCCGCGTTCGAGGCGCTCACGCCGGGACGAAAGCGCAGCTACGCTCTCCACGTGGGAGGCGCGAAACAAGCGGCAACGCGGACCCGCCGCGCGGAGGCGTGCATCCCTGGGATCCTCGGCGGACGAGGCTTCAACGAGCGCTGAGTGCGCGCGGCGTGGCGCGTGAGCGAAGCGTCACCTCGACCAACGCAAGGTCGCTCGGCAAGCTCGTCGTTCGCTTTCGGGCACTTCCTCCAAGAGTCGCTGGGCCGCTTCACGGGGGGACCGCAGTGGTTGCGACACGCGCGGCGATCGTGCGACATCCTGTCGACCATGCTCCGACGGAACGACCATGCTCCCGCCGCACGCCCGGCGAGGGGGAAGCTCGCACTCGAGATGGACGTACGCTCCCTTATGACCAAGCTCTCGGTCTCGATCGTGAGCTTCAGCGCGGCTTCGGCCCTCGTCGGTTGCCACAGACTACCCGACACGATTCCGTACGAAGCGAGACTCAGTGAAAAGGACGGCAAGCCGGCCGTCTACCGAATCACCGAGCTCGTGGGCAACGAGCTTCAGCTCGACGGACAGCCGCTCGGAAAGCTGGAAAAAGAGAACACGGTCTCCGTTCGGACGAACTGGTCCGGTCCCAAAGCCGACGTTCGCAAGGTCATGAACGGTCGTTACACGGTCGGTGGCACCGGCGCCTGCGGTCCGTTCGCACTCGCCCTCGAGGGTCCGCCGCCCTTTTGGAAGGCCATGAGCGACAGAGAGCTTGCCAAGGCCATGTCGCACGACAAAAAGCTCCCTATTTTTCTCTCGATCAAGATGCCCAAGACCTTCCGCGTGCTTGTCGATTGGGGGGCTTCTCGGGGATCGTTGCGCATCGGTACGAGCGCGGTCGCGCCCGGCACGAAGAGCATCGACGTGCTCATCGAGGGTTGCACGAGCGGCCCCACGGTGACGCTCGACGGAGCGCCGCTCGGAACGATCGAGCTCTCCGGCAAGGGCGCCCTGGTGACGCTCGAACCGAACGTGTGCCACGTGCTCGCCGAGGTCGGCTACGGCGATCGCCCGGCCACCAAGCCCGCCACGTTCTTCCCCGCGAAGGGCGTGGTTCCGCTCGCCGAGCTCCCCGTCCATTTCCTCGAGTCCGCCCCCTCCACGGTCTCGCTCTACGCGGGCGCCAAAGGCACCACGTCGTCGGAGCTCTTGCGCGCGCGCTGCCGGTAACAGGGCACCGAGCACGGCACCCGACTCAAAGCGGATCGAACTCACCGTACTTGGCCGTCGAAGCGGGCTTGGGGGGCGGCTGCGCGAGATTGACCGCGACGGTCTTCGCCTCTCCGGACCGAAGCGTCACACTCAGCGATTTTCGGTTCGTCGAGCTCGGGTTGCCGAAGACCAGCGTGTGCGCACCGGGCGTGACGACCACTTTGATCTTCGGTGTCGTGCCGAGCGCCTTGCCGTCGAGCGCGACCGCTGACTCCGGAGTCGATTGAAGCGTGAGGTAGGACACGGCCGACTTCGCCTCGGGCGCGACACGCGAACCCACCTCGACCTCGGCGGCTCCGGAGGGACCAGGGCCAAGCGCTGCCTCGCTGGCGTCCGCGAGCGGTTCGACTCGCCGCGGAGTCGTCAGCGCAGGCTCCGTCGAAGCCGCAGGAAGGGCTGCTGCTGAAGCCGCCGAAGACGTCGTCGCTTTAGGCACCTCGGCAGCGGAACGGGAGCGCAACTGGTACGAGAGCCCCACCAGGGCCACGGCAACTGCAACGCCGAAGAGCAGCAGAAGCGGCGGCTTCGATACCGGGAGCACGATCGACTCGCCGGTCGAGCCGAGCGAAGGCGCCCGCGTCACCTGGTCTCCCATTGCGTCGACGTCCACGACGGCCACCTTTTCCAATCGTTGAGTCAATGCCGCGCTCGCCGCATCTTCGCTCCGAGAAAACGTCCCTGCCGACATCACGCGAACCGGTAGCGTCGTGTCCGGAAGAGTCGTATCCGGCAAGCGCCGAGCCCCCTCGAGCATCCCTCTAGGCGCGATGCGAAGGGTCGTCTTCGCATCCAGGGAGCTGTCGTCCGACCCGGTCGAAACCGCTGCGTCTTCTCGAGCAGCAATCACGACGACGACGCTCTCCGTGTTCCGTTCCCCGTCGCCCTTCCCGCGCGCGGGCTCGGCATATCGCCCCTGCACGGGGGCCGTTCCGCGAGCGAGCGAAACCAGCGACTCTCGGAGCTCGGACACATCCGAGAAGCGGCGACTCGGATCCCTCTCGAGGCATCGGCGCACCACGCATACGAAATCCGGGTCGAGGTCGGCAGGAAACTCCGGTTCTGCACCACGAATGCGGGTGAGAATCACCGCGAGATTGGGCCCCTCGAACGGCAGTTTGCCGAGCACGAGACGGAACAAGATGACGCCGAGTGACCAAATGTCGGCTCGAGCGTCCACGTCACGCGACGCCTTGATCTGCTCCGGCGCCATATACGAAGGCGACCCGACGAGACTGCCGAGACCCGTCGATTCACTGGTGTCTCCGAGCTTCTTCGAGATACCGAAGTCGATGATCTTGGCGGCCGTCTCACCGTTCGCCTTCTTGACCACGAAGATGTTGGCGGGCTTGAGGTCACGATGCACGATCCCCTTTTCGTGCGCCTCCGCGAGGCCCTCGCATACCTCGGAGACGACCTTGGTCGCGGCCGCCAGAGTCATCGGCCCCGAACGAAGACTTCGCTCGAGATCTTCTCCCTCGAGCAACTCCATGACCAAGTAGAGCGTGCCGTCCGGAAGCAGTCCGGCATCGAAGATGCTCGCGATCGAAGGCGAGCGGACCTGCGCCAGAATGCGCGCCTCGCGTAGGAATCGATCGCGCAGCGACGGGTCCCGCATGGTGCCGTCGAGCATCACTTTGATCGCGACCGGCTGATTCAGGATGACGTGCGTGCCTCGAAGCACCGCGCCCATACCCCCACGCGCCAGAACGGCATCCACGCGGTATCGACCGTCGATGATTTGGCCGACGAGAGCAGGAACGCGTGAAGCTCCGGATGCGTTGCCCATGGGCGCTCGACCCTCAGTATCCGTTCCCGGTGTGCGCGTGTCGACGACCGAATGGGCTTCGCGGGGAACCACTCGGCGGGCGTTCAGTTCGATGACGACGAGGCCGGCTGGGTGCCTCTTTTCGGCGCGTGAAGAGTCGATGCGTTCTTGCAACGAACGTGTTCGGATTTGCGATTAGCGATGCGTTCGAGAAACGGTCAGTTTGGCTCCCGAGGAGAGACACCATGACCCCGCCGACCGATCGACCGCGCACGTGCGACCTCTCACCGTGGGGCCTCGGCCCAGCTGGTGCGGCATGAAGTCCCTGCTCGACGTGGCGACCACCGCGGCCGCGGTGGGGTGCGGGGTC
Source organism: Polyangiaceae bacterium (assembly GCA_965225775.1). Classification (GTDB taxonomy): domain Bacteria; phylum Myxococcota_A; class Polyangia; order Polyangiales; family Polyangiaceae; genus JAAFHV01. The sequence goes on from OZ245328.1 coordinate 6,567,363, forward strand.
TCGGGCGGTGTGTTCTTCGCGTTTTCCACCTTCGTGATGCCCGCACTCGGCAGGCTCCCTTCTGCACAAGGAATCGCGGCCATGCAGGCCATCAACGTGGACGCCATCAACGCGCCTTTCATGGCCGTGCTCTTCGGGTCGGGAATCGTCGGCGTCGGAGTCGCCGGAGCCGCTCTCGCGCAGAAGGAGCAGGGCGCGCATTGGGTGGTCGCGGCCGCTCTCGTGTACCTCGTCGGCACGCTTCTCGTCACGATGGCGTGCAACGTTCCGCTCAATGAAGCGCTCGCCGACCTCGAGCCCGAAGGCGCTCCATCGGCCGCCTCTTGGGCCCGCTACCTCGCCCATTGGACGAACTGGAACCACGTGCGCACCGTCGGCGGAGCGCTCTCCGCTGCGTTGTTCGTCGTCGCGGTCCTTGCTCGCGCGAAGGCTCCGCCGACCGCGACCGCTCCCGCGAAGCTCGTTCCCGTGACCTGTGACTCGCCCCGGTGAGCGAGAGGCTCGCGCGACTCCGCAACTTCGTGGTCGTCGCGCTCACACTCTCGATTCCGAGCTGCGTCACTGGATGCACGACGCTCCTCGGCGTGCGCAGCTGCGACAATCCCTCCCCCGAGATCCTCGGGGCTGCACCACCTACGCTTTCCTCGACGGGGCTCTATGGTCCTCGAGGTGCTCTCGGCCGCGGCGTCCTGCGCTACCGCCCGCGCTTCGAGCTGGTCGGCGACGGGGAGGCCAAAGACCGCTTCGTGCAGCTTCCCGAGGGCGCCTTCATCGACTCGAGCGCGATGGACGATTGGCGCTTTCCGAGGGGCACCAAGCTCTGGAAGCACTTCTTCCGCCGAGGAAAGCCCATCGAGACCCGCTACCTCACCAAGGTCGTCGACGGTGCCGGGGCGGCCTCGTGGCTCGCGGTCGCCTACGTGTGGAACACCGCGGGGACCGAGGCCTTCGTCGCGCCCGACGGCCTCGACGACGCGAACGGGAGCGGGCACGACGTTCCCCCCGCGCGTCGTTGTCGCGCGTGCCACGGCGGCACATCGAGCTTCGTGCTCGGCTTCTCCGCGATCCAACTCGGCGGCCCCTCGCGCCCCGGAGATACGAGCCTCGAGTCCCTCGTCGCCGAAGGCCGCCTCACTCACCCTCGCCACACGACCTACGACGTTCCGGGAGACGCGAGCACGCGTACGGCGCTCGGCTACCTTCACGCCAATTGCGGGCATTGCCACAACCAGCACCGTCCCGCGCATGCAGGGGCACGCTGCTTCGACCCACGCACGAGCTTCGATCTTTCGCTCCGCACGACCGAGCTCGACTCCGTCCACGCGACGGCCGTTTATCGCACCGCCCTCGGCACCGTCGTGACCGCGGGCTCCCCGGACGACAGCGTCTTGTACCGCCGGGTGGCGGCCACGGACACGTTCGAGCCACGAATGCCGGCGCTGGGCGCGGAAGAGGTCGATCGAAACGGACTCGCCCTGCTCGCGCAGTGGATTCGTGGACTCCGTTGAAGCGAACCGTGGCCGGCACGTTTGGCCGAAGGCGCAAGGCGAGTTGCTGTAGTGTCCGCGGCCTATGAGCCTCGGTGTCCATTTCGCACTCTCTGCTGCCGACTGCAAAAAGCTCCGAGGATTGAAGGATCCGGACGAGCGCCAGGCGCTCATCTACGAAGACCTGGAAGAGAAGTACATGGCCTCCGACAAGTGGTCCTTCCAGCTCGACAAAGCGTGGGACGCGCTGCACCGGTCCCTCACCGACGGTCGCCTGCTCTACGCCACGGGTCCCTTCCCGCTCGCGTACGCGATCCTGGGCGGTGAGCGTCTCGACGTCGGCGAGAGCTGCTCGGCCTGTTTGCTCACGCCCGAGCAAGTCACCGCCGTGGCGACCGCCCTCGCTGACGTCACCGAACCGTGGCTCCGCAAGCGCTACTTCGCGCTCGACGCCGAGAAGTACGGCTCTCCCGTCAGCGAAGAAGACTTCGAGTACACCTGGTCGAGCTTCCAGGGCTTGCCGGCGTTCTTCTCTCGCGCCGCCGCGGCCAAGCGCGCCGTGCTCTTCAGCGTCGACGGCTGAGCTCCGCGCATGCGGCGCTTCGCTCTCCTCTTGGTCCTTTGCGCCTGCGGCTCGTCACCGCGAAAGGACGAAGCACACGCGCCCGCGTTCACGAAGCCCGTGGACGCGGGCGTTCTGCCGGACACGAGAGCGGCGGACGCGGACGTCGGACCTTCCGCCTCCACGCTCCCATCGAGCTCGCCATCGCCACCTGCGGAGCCACGGCCGCCGCAGAGCGACCCCACGCCTCCCGCTGCGAGCGTCGAGCCCGTGCCGCCACCACCTCCGGCTCGCTCGGCCGCGTGTCCGCCAAAGACCCGGCAATGGCGTTACGCCGAAGGCGAACGAGCCTTCTCGGCCGTCCAAAAGGGCTGGTCACGAGCACGCGTCCTCACCGAGCTCGGTGGCCCCGACGAATGCCAAGGCCCGACCTTCACCTACGTAGCCGGCCCCTATACCGGCCCCGAGCTACGCGTGACCTACACCTTCGCGAAAGACCGCGTAGTGAACGTGACCCGCACGGTCACGGGGTGCCGCTTGGTGGAGTGAGCTTCCGATCAGGACCGAATCCACGAACGCCTCCTTCGCTTCAAAGTCGCATGGGAGACCCTCGAGACGTCCGTTCGTCAGCCCGAGTCGGCCGCGGGACCAAGCACCACGAGCGCGTCGTCCGGCCACCCCGTCGATCGTGTCCACACCAAGGGCTCGCGTCCCTGGAGCTCGAACCGCATGGTCAGCTCTTCGCCAACGGCGCAAAAGGTCTGCTTTTCGAGCACGAACGAGTCGTCGCCCACGACAACCGATTCGTACAGAAGAGGCAAATCGAGTGGAGCACACGCCACAGTTCCCGGTGCCCCCCATTCCTCCATCTCCATGTCGACGGCAACCATGCCTTTGAACCAGAAGGTATGAAAGAAGTGCCGAGAGCTCCCGAGCATGCCCGCCTGGATCACGTAGAGGTACATCTCGGCACCGGTCCCGAGCTGGAAGATGAAACGGAACGCACCGTCCGGGCGTTTCAAGTGCCCATCGTCCATCCCGAAGAAGTCGACCGCATAGAGGCGCCCGTCGATCGTCATCTTCGCTTCGCTCGACAGCGCGTGCTCTCGGTATCCCACGACTCTTGAATCGCAGAGAGCGCACGGCTTCACCAGGGGTCACCTTCCCCCGTCCGCCCGCCGTCCCTGGCGATCGACCGTGCCCAAGAAGTCTCGCGCTGCGGAAACTCGTCCATGTCCGCCAGGCCCCCGAATCGACCCCTTCCCTATCCCCCCATAGGCCGGGGGGTACCCCAATCGACCCCCTGCCCTATCCCCCCATGGGCCGGGGGTACCCCAATCGACCCCCCGCCCTGTCTCCCAGATGGGAACGCCGCGGCTTTTTGGGGTATTTTTCTCGCTTCGCCGGGCTTTTTTGGGTCCTTTTTCTTCCGATTTCGCGTTCCAGCCTGCGGTCCGCCGCGAAGTGGGACGTTCACTCGTGAATCTTCGACAGCGCGACCGCGTTGATGCAATAGCGCAGGCGGCTCGGGGGCGGGCCGTCCGGGAAGACGTGACCGAGATGCGCCTCGCAGACGTTGCAGAGCGTCTCGACGCGCTCCATGCCGTAGCTTCGGTCCACCCGATAAGCCACCACGTCGACCTGGGCGGGCTGCGTGAACGAAGGCCACCCAGTGCCCGACTCGAACTTGGTGGACGCGTCGAACAGCTCGGTGCCGCAGCACTTGCACGCGTAGCGCCCGGGCTCGAAGAGCGAGCACATCGACGAGCTGAACGCGCGCTCGGTCCCGTGCCGCCGCGTGACGTTGAACTCCTCCTCCGTCAGTTGCGCGCGCCACTCGTCTTCGGTCTTTCGAACCGTGCGCGGCGCCGACGGGTTTCCACGATCCGCAACCCCGATGATCTCTTTCCAGGTAAGCACGTTTCCTACGTAGGCCGCCTCCCTCGCCGCGGCAAGCGGGCGAGGCGCGCTCACCCTCGCCCCGAGCTGAAGGGTACGACCTCCGTCTCGGGCGCCTGCATGCCCTGACAGTCTGCCGCGACGAACCAGGCTCAGCCGAGCTCGAAGCCCTCGCGGCGGAGCAGCGCGACCGCCAGGTCGTATTCGGCAGTTCCGCCCTCGGCCACGCCTGGAAGAAGGACCATTCTCCGAAGCGCTCGACCGTTCTCGACGAAATGGACAACGAAGTGCCCACGCGCGACCGGAGGCTTCGGCGGGTGGGCTTCGATGCGCGAAATGTCGCTGCGAAGGAGGTGATTGGTCGCAGAAAGTCCCCGACTCCGGACGATGCCCCGCACCAGGAACGCCGCCACGAAGCCGAGTAGGCTCGCGCTCACGTAGTCGCCCCGAAGCGCTTCGCGCACGCTGGACAAGGCGAACCCCAAAGCCGCTATTCCGTAGATCACCAAGATGCGCTGAACGCTCTTGCCGACCACGGCGGACGCGAGCGCGCCTCGAGCGCCTTCTCGTTCGAGCTCGATGCGGTCGTCGTAGACGACACAGCGACCGGTCTTGGTTCGGAACGAACGTGCTTCGGTCGTCGTCATTCGGAAAGGAAGTTACGGAAGTTTCGCGCCCAAACCATCCCGAAAGCGCCGTCGTCGCGGCAAGCGGGCAAGCCCATGCTGTATCCCGATCCGGAAGCCGGGACCACCATCACCCTTCGCGCGAACGCGACGAAGAGGTGGGTGCCTCGGGCTCGAAGCTCAGCGCGCGCTGGAGCAGATCGCGCTCCTCGGGCAGAAGCATGGTGAGCGTGACCTCGTCGACGTCGAAGATGGGCGCCTCCCGGTTCGGTTCGACCACCCGACGTGCGAGCACCTCGCGAAGGGCCGTGGCGAGCTCCGCCGCGGAGAGCCATCGTTCTGCTTTTCGAACCGCGAGCGCCTTGTCGATCACCCGCACGAGGTCGTCGTCGACGAGATCGTCCGACACGACCGAACGCAGGGAGCGAGCCGGCGCGAGCTTCGCCGGGTGCAAGAAGCCTTCGGGCGTCTCGGCCGGATGCACGCCGTGCCCGGACAAGAGCAAAAACGCCATGGCACCGACGGCGTACACGTCCGACTGAGCATCGACGAGATCACGGTGACCGCGGGCCTGCTCGGGCGAGATGAACTGAGGAACCCCCAACACGAGCCCTACGTCCGTCAGTTCTTCGTTCGAGTGAACGAGACGCGCGAACCCGAAGTCGGCGATTTTGACCTGCCCGTGATGCACGAGCACCAGGTCCGGGCGAAGGTTCCGATGCACGATCCCCGCGGTGTGCGCACACTCGAGCACGTCGAGCACTTGAACCAGGAGATCGATCGCGAGGTCCGGCGGGAGGCGACCTCCGAATGCGACGCGAATGTCCTCCATCGACTCCCCCTCGACTCGTTCGGTCACGAGCATGGTGCGACCATCCGGGAGCCTCAGGTCGTCGAGCACCATGATGACGGCAGGATGGGGAATCGTATTGGCCACGTAGGCTTCACGGCGGAAGCGCGCGGCAAGCACCTCGTCTTCGCAGAGGTGCTCGTGGAGGACCCGCAATACCGCGAACGACCCGTTGCGATGCTCGGCGAGAAACGCCTGGCTGGTCTCGGTTCGTCGCAGCAGCCCGAGCACTTTCCACTTCTTCCCGAGGTCCTCGCCTAGATCGAGCTTCGTTCGCATCGCTGCACCTCCGGTTCCGACCACGCCACGCCGACCGTCCTCTCACCTCCGCGCGAGCGCGCCCATCGTGCCGCTCGGGATACGCTCCACTTCCGTCGCGCGAGCGCGATGCGGCAAGCGCGTCTTGACGGCCCACGCGAACACCATCGCCGAGACGAAGAACACGAACAGCGCACCGAGCAAGGCCAGGCGCGAGGCACTCGACGGTGACGTCTTCGCGTTCGATTCACGCGGCGGCGAAGGACGAGGTGTGGGCACGACCGGCGGCGCGACCCTCGGCGGCGCGGACTCCATACGCGCCGTCACGTCCACCGGAGCGAACACCTCTTGCTGTACGGCCGGTCGCGCGACTGCGGTCTCCTGCGTGCGCTCTTCCTGCTCTTCCTGCTCTTCCTGCCCTTCCTGGCCTTTCCGCTCTTCCCGCTCGTCGTCGCGCCGCGCGACGGCCGAATAGGTGCCCATGCCCACGGGGCGCGCCTGCACACCGAACCCGCGCGGATTGGGCGGTGCCATGCTCGAGAGCGCCTTGCGCGAAGGCGGCACCGAAAACGTCGGCGGCACACTCGTGACGACTCCGTCGTCTTCCTCGGCGGGAGCCTCGGGCGTCGACACGGGCGCGACGACATCCGATCGTGCCGTCATCGGCTCCGGCTCCGACTCCGGCTCGAGCGCTCGCTGCAAGAGCTCACGCTCGTAGTCGGTGAGCGTGGTGAGGGTGCGCTCGTCGGCCTCGAAGAGCGGCTTTTCTTCTTCGGGTTCGACCGGGCGACCTTCGAGGACACATCGCAGCGCATCGGCGAGCTCCTCGGCCGAGAGCCACCGTTCGGCCTTGCGAAACGCGAGCGCCTTGTCGATCACCGCCACGAGCTCGTCGGGCACCAAGTCTTCTCCGACCGCCATGCGGAGCGAGCGCGCCGAAGACAGCGTGGCCGAATAGAGGAACTCGTCGAACGAGTCGTTCGGGTGCACGTGCTGCCCCGACAAGAGCAAGAACGCCATGGCGCCCACGGCGAACACGTCGGACTGTGCGTCGACCAGCTCGCGATGCCCACGCGCCTGCTCCGGAGCGAGAAATTGCGGCCTCCCGAGCACGAGACCGGTGTCCGTGAGCTCCTCGGCCGAGTGCAGGAACCGCGCGAACCCGAAGTCCGCGATCTTCACCTTTCCGCGATGCACCAGCACGAGCTCGGGGCGCAAGTTCCGATGCACGATACCCTCGGCGTGGGCACACTCGAGCGCGTCGAGGACTTGAATCAAGAGCTCGATCGCGAGATCGAGCGGGAGGCGACCTCCGAACGCGAGGCGAATGTCCTCGAGTGACTCGCCTTCGACGGGATCGGTCACGAGCACGGTGCGCCCGTCGGGCAGAACGTCGTCGTCGATGACCTTGACGATCGCGGGATGTGCGATCGCGTTGGCCACGTAGGCCTCGCGCCGGAAACGCGCCGCCATCACCTCGTCACGGCAGAGATGCTCGTGGAGCACACGCAGAACGACTTTGCAGCCGTTGCGGTGGTCGGCGAGGTACGCCTGGCTCGTATCGCTCTGACGCAGCAGGCGAACCACTTTCCACTTTTTGCAGAGCACATCCCCCGGTTTGAGATTCGTCTGCACGCGAGCACCTCCGCGACCGGCAGCGCATCCCGGTCGAAACCCACCCCCGCTTGGTCGAGTCCGAACGGCTGCATCGCACGGCGCGTGCCGCCCATTGGCCCGCATCTTTCGCGGGAATTCCTGGCCTCCGCGTCCCGTCTGCTGCTGCAATTTTCCGGCGCCCGAGGGGCGATTGCATCAGGTGACAGACCGCCTGGATCGACGCTAGCTCACCCGATGTCGGACGCGCTCCCGCACCGCGAAGAGCCGCCCGACCTCGCCGCCGATGTATCCGCAACGACTACAATTTTCTGCCCTCCACGGTAGTTGGGCCCGGTTCGAAATCGCGTGCTACGCCTTTGTCCGTCCACGATGCCGCGCCATCCTCTCGCAGCCCCTCGGACCCTCGCCATGCTCGGTGGAGCCTTCGCGCTCACCGTCTCGGTCGCCGCGTTCGCCGTTCACGGTTCGAGCAGCTCGATCGTCTCACGCACCGAAGGTGCACCGAGTGAGCCCTCGATCGACAACGCGAACGAGCCCTCGACCGACCGAACCGGCGCAACCGCATCGAGCGCGATCCCGAAGACGGCAGCGGCTGCCGCGCCGACCTCGATCGTGATCGACACCAACGATCTCTCCGCGCTCACCAAGGCCTTCGAGGGCAACGACGACGTGGCCAAGCTCGCCGCCTTGTCGCGCGTGGTCGAGGCGAAAGATACGAAGGCTCTGCCCGCGCTGCTCGCGACCGACCTGTCGCGCGAGCCCGAAGCCGCTCCCATGCTCATTCAGAGCGTGGCCAAGCTCGCGCAGAACGCGAGCCCGAACGAAAAGGCGGACGCGGCCAAGACGCTCGGCAAGTGGCTCGGTGAAGAGTCGAAGCGCCACGAAGCGGACGCACAAGGCAACGTGCCCAACCTGGTCGAGGCCCTCGGCCAGATCGGCGGACCCGAAGCCACCGCCGCGCTCGCGCAGGCACTGCAGAGCGGCAAGCTCGATCTCTCGGTCGAGACCCTTGTCGCTCAGACCCTCACCGAGAAGGGCGGGAACGCGCAATCGGTCGAGGCGCTGCAGCAGTTTCTCGACCGCGCGGAAAAGCTCCCGCCCGGGCAGGGCATCGAAGAAGAGCTCCGCGTGGAAGCCCTTCAAGCCGCCAAACAGGCCGTCTCGACAATGAAAGCCGGAGGATCGAAATGAAGGCCGTTGCCGTCACCTTGGTCGTAGCTGCATTCGCCGTGGTCGGTTGTTCCGCCCAGACCGAAGACGGTCAGCTCGACGAATCGCAAGTGGACGAAACCGGCGAGGCGCTCTCCGCCCCCACGTGTGCGCCTTCGATCGCGACCGGCGCCGTGCCCTCCAAGCACCGCGCCATGCTCGACACCATCGCCTACACCGAAGGCACCGCCGGCTCGTGCGGACAAGACGGCTACAACACCGGCTTCGCATTCAACTGCTTCGCTTCGTGCAGCCGTCACCCGGCCAAGGTGTGGCGCTCGAGCGGGTATTCGTCGAGCGCAGCGGGGCGCTACCAATTCCTGACGTCCACGTGGAACGGTCTCGGCCTCGGCGCGTTCAGCCCGAAAAACCAAGACATCGGCGCGATGAAGCTGGTCTCGCGTCGCGGCGTCACGCTCCCCACGACGCGCGCGCTCACCGCCACCGAGTTCACCAACGCGATGAAGAAGCTCTCGTACGAGTGGGCGTCGCTCCCCTATTCGCCCTACGGCCAGCCCACGAAGAGCCTCTCCTCGACCCGCGCGAAATACTGCTCGAAAGCCGGCTGTTAGACGTCAGCCGGTACGTCCGAAAGGGGGGAACGCCCTCGCAAGTCGGCCGCGGAGTAGTCGTCACCGAGCAAAAATGCCGATCGCGAAGTCCTGCGCGGGCGCCTGCGCCTCCCAGGCCACCACGAGCCGCAGCGTCGGATCGTCTTCGAGCACCGATCCGAGATACGCAAGACCCTCGGGCGAGCTGCTCGTAGCCGGAACGATGCGACCGATGTTCTGGGTCTCGCCGAGCTCGTAGGCGAGCGCCTGTTCAATGGCCGACTCGCCCGCGAAACTACCGTCGGGGCCGTAGTCGGGTTCGTACTCGGGCACGCCTCCCTCGAACAAGACCTCCGCCATCGTAGCAACGGCTTCCTCGAGGGTGGTCGCAGTCCCGATCTCCTCCGGACCGTCCCCACGGTCCGCGAAGATCACGAGGTCGAACGACGTTTCGATGGCAGCCGGGTCGAGACCAGTGAGCTTGACGAGATTGGCCGGGTTCACCGCGGCACTATGACGCGCCCGAATCCCCACCATCAAGCGCCGCTCGTCCAACCGGCCATCGCGAGTCGAGCGCGAGGGGGGAACGCCCTCGCAAGTAGGCCACGCTGTACCGCTCCGAAAGCGAGCGCGAGGGAAACTCCCTCGCACCCACCCCAAAAACCCGTCTCGGTCGAGTCCCCGGTCGAGACGTGACGAGCTTTCGAGCGGCGGGCAGAGTAAGGCCTCGTCATGACGTCCTTCGTTCGCCGCGGTCTCGCTGTCGCTTCGCTGCTCGTCGCCGCCGCCTTCGTGCCCGGAGAAGCCACCGCCGACGCGCCGCTGCCCACGCCGGGCCAGCCGCAAGTGAACGTCTATTCGGTCCCGGGCAGCAACACGCCCAAGGTCGTGGTGCGAGCGGTCCTCGCGCAGCCGCCGCGAAAAGTTTGGGCGGTGGTGTCCGACTGCTCCAAGTACTCCGCCCGCATGCCGCGCGTCGCCAAGTCGCGCTTGGTCTCCAAGGTCGGCAACAAACACACCTGCGAGGTCACCCTCTCGCTTCCCTTCCCGCTCTCGAACCTCACCGCAGTCACCGAGGCCATCCACACGGAGAGCGAGCGCAAAATGTCGCGTCGCTGGAAGCTCGTGAGCGGCGACTACTCGATCAACAACGGCAGCTGGGAAGTGGAAGCCGCCGACGCCGCAGGCACGACGAGCCTCGTCACGTATTCGGTCCAGGCCGAGCCGACGACCGCCGTCCCCGACTTCGTGCGCGCCCAGGCCCAGAAAAAAGCTCTCCCCGAGCTCATCGAGCGCGTGGGCACCGAAGCCGCCAAGATTCCCTGAGCGGTTCGCTCACGACGAGCGAATCGCTTCGCTGCACGCCTCGACCGCGTCGGAGGACGCCGTGTCGGGGCGTTCGTGCGTCGTCGTCTCTGCGCCCGTTCCGGTCTCGACGACAGCGAGGGGTGTGCCCACGTACCGAGTGGCGTAGCGATCCCCCGATCGCTCGCGAAGCCGCGCTACGTCGACACCGAACACGTGCGCCATATGCCGTTCGAGAAGGTGCAGTGCCATGCCGATGCATGTACTCCGCACCGAGCCCGACGCACGCCTCGGACGCACGCTTCGCCCGTCTTCTCAGACGAGCAGCGACCTGAGATTTCCCTCGCGAACGCGAAAAAGCCCGAGACCTTCTGGGTCCCGGGCTAGTTCGTTTTCATCGTCCACCGTGCTCGGGTGGCCGAACGACGGTCACTTCTTGGGGGCAGCGGCAGCGGGCTTCGCCGAGGGAGCCGCAGCAGCGGGCTTCGCCGAAGGAGCCGCAGCAGCGGGCTTCGCCGAGGGGGCCGCAGCGCCCGAAGCGGCGGGCTTGGCCGAACCGGCAGCGGCAGGCGCTCCGGAGGGAGCCGCAGCAGGTGCTCCCGAAGCGGCGGGCTTGGCCGAACCCGCGGTGGGCTTGGCGCCCATCTTGGGAGCCGAAGGCTTGGCCGAGGGAGCCGCGCTGGCCGAGGGGTCACCCGAGGTGATTTCCGCGGCGCCGGAGAGCTTCTTCACGCCGAGCTCGAAGCTGAAACCGCCCTGGAAGGCCGAAGGAGCGCCCTTGATCTCGTCGTGCACGTTGAGCTTGTAGGTGCCCGCCTTGAGCTCCACTTCCACGGGCTCGTCGCCTTCGTGGTTGAGCACTTCCTTGCCGGTCTCGTCCTTGATGACCACGACCGGGTCGAGCGGGATCTTGATGCCGGAGGGCGCGCTCGCGTGAATCTCGAAGGTGCCGGGCTGGGTGATCTTGAGGGTGAGCGTCTTGCCTTCGTCGTCGGTGATCTTGCCTTTGCAGAGCTCACCGGGCTCGCTCTGGTCGACGATCTCGCAGGGATCCTTGTGGGCCGAGGGCGGCGGGTCTTCGCCGAAGATGGCCATCGGAGCGCCCGACACGAGGCAGAGACCCGCGAACACCGCACCGATGGTGGCGTTGCGCTTCTTCGAGCCGACGAGAGCAGTGCGGCCCTTCTTCGAGAGGAGCAGGTTGCCGAAGAGGCCGGCTTCCTGAGTGATTCCGCCGTTGACGAGCTTGCCCATGACGAAGGCGTTGCCCTCGGGGGTGACAATCGACTCGATGCACTCGACGCTGTCGGCCGACTTGTCGCCGCCGGGCGGGCTCACCACTGCGTGGAAGTTTCCGAACTGCACGTCGCCCCAGGCGACGCCCTTGGCCTGCTTCGCGCTCTGCTCGTAGTCGGTGTCGATGCCCTTGGTGGCGTCGACCGGAACGTGACCCGAGCCGTCGTTCAAGTAGAAGACCGAGCCGACCTTCTGCGAGCTGATGGTCGAGGTGCCGGTCTCGCGCTTCGTGCCGTTTTCGGTGCGAACGTAGCGGTGCCAGTGCTGGATGAGATCGACCTTGTAGGCGAGGCAGGGGCGGTTCGAGACCGGCGCGTAGAGCGGCTGCTGCGGCGCGACGATGGCGCCTTCGCAGCTCACGAGACCTTTCGCATCCGCGGACTGCGGGTTCTGCGCGACCTCGGCGGTCTTCCGGAAGGGAGCCGCGAGGATCTTCTTCATCTTCCGGTACTGCAACAACGCAATCAGGCCCGGAACGACGGTGAACAACAGAACGAGAATGCCGAAGGAGTGCATGGTGCTTCTTTCCCCTGAACGATCGACGAGGAGCCGACCTCGAAGTGCGACGCGCGAACCGGCGCATCGTCGAGAGGGTCCTACGGGGCATTCCGCGCCCTCTTCCCTCCATCGAAACGGATTTGTCGACCGCCGGTGAATATCTAAGAAATCCCCCGATTCTCTTAGGCCGCCGTTAGTGTGCGACCTCATGGCCCTCGGCTCGACCGTCTACAATCTGGAAATCGCGCTCTCCGACGTAGACCGCAGCGTCTACGAGTCGCTCGAGCTTCGCGTGGCCCGCCACCCCTCGGAGAGCATGCGCTACCTCGTGACGCGCGTGCTCGCGTACGCGCTCTCGTACGAAGAGGGCATCGCCTTCTCCAAGGGCGGACTATCGTCGACGGACGAGCCACCCGTTCAGATCCACGACCCGACCGGCCTCTATCTCGCGTGGATCGACGTGGGCGCGCCTTCCGCCGAGCGGCTCCACAAGGCCACCAAGCTCGCCCGTCGCGTCGCGCTCTTCACTGCCCACGATCCCGCGCTCTTGCGACGCGAGGCGGCCTCGCGCCCCGTGCACAAGCTCGAGACCATCGAGGTTTTCCGCTTCGAGCCCGCCTTTTTGGACGCCCTCGAGGCCCTGCTCGAGCGGCGCACGTCCCTCGAGATCACGCGCAACGAAGGTCTTTTGTACGTGACCGTGGGCGAAAAGAGCGTCGAAGGCGCGATCACGGCCCTCTCGCTCGTAGGCTAATCCGGACCGTCGTCCGGCCGTTCCTCCGAGAGAAGGAGCCGTCTCGCGCGCGGGTCCCGGAGACGGGGCTTCCCGAAGCGCGCGCCACGCGGCACTCTGTCCCCATGCCGACGAGTGAAGGGTCCAATCTGTTTCGCCTCGCCATGGAGGCTGCACCCTCCGGAATGGTGATGCTCGCCTCGAACGGGACCATCATCTTGGCCAACGCGCAGATCGAGCAGATCTTCGGGTACACGCGGCGCGAGCTACTCGGGAAACCGGTGGAAATGCTCATGCCCGAGCGCTTCCGCGAGCGTCACCCGCATTTCCGCGAAGCCTTCTTCCGCAACCCGCAACCTCGTCCGATGGCGCGCGGAATGGAGCTCTTCGGGCAGCGCAAAGACGGCACCGAGATCCCGGTCGAGATCAGCCTCACGCCGGTCGAGACGCCTTCGGGCGCGTTCGCCCTGGCCGCCATCGCCGACATCACCGAGCGCAAGCGCTCCGAGCGCGACCGCGAAGACCTGCTCGGGCAGCTCCGCACCTTGAACTCCGACCTCGAGACCCGCGTCGCCGACCGCACCCGCGAGCTTTCCGCCACGCTCAAGGAGCGCGAGGTTTTGCTGCAGGAAATCCACCATCGGGTGAAGAACAACCTGCAGGTCATCTCGAGCCTCATCAACCTGCAGCGCCGCCAAGTGGTGGACCCGCAGAGCCGCGATGCCCTCGAGGAATGCCAGACGCGCGTACAGGCCATCGCGCTCATCCACGAGAAGCTCTACCAGTCGAAGGACTACTCGCGCGTTCCGTTCTCCGAATACGCGAAGAGCCTCGTACGCAGCGTGCTCGCCGCGAACCGCACCTCCGCCAGCCACGTCGGCCTCGACCTCGAGGTGCACGGGCTCTCGCTTACGGTGGACCGCGCCATTCCCTGCGGCCTCATCCTGAACGAGCTCGTGACCAACGCGCTGAAGCACGCCTTCCCCAACGGACGCCGGGGCACCATTCGCGTCGAGCTCGGACAAGTGGACGAAACCGACCTCGTCTTGGCCGTGTCGGACGACGGCGTGGGCCTCCCGGCGACCATCGATTCGAACGACTCGCTCGGCATGCAGCTCGTGCGCACCCTGGTGGCCCAGCTCGACGGTCGCCTCGACGTCCTGCGTGAGCCGGAGACCTCGTTCCGCGTTATTTTCCCGGCAAATCCGAGCTGATCGCGACCTTCGAGGGCGCTCGCTTGCTCGACGCGACGATGCCCACGCCGGTCAGGATGAGCACCGCCGACACGCCTGCGGCACCCGTCACGCCCTGCCCGAGCTGAACGTACGCGAGCCCGGCCGCGAGCAGCGGCTGCAAGTAGATGAACGCCGTCACCACCGTGGGACTGGTCCGCCCGAGCGCCCACGCGTTCAGGGCGTACGCCACGATGGTGGGCATGAGCAGGATGTAGCCCACGAGCACCAAGCCTCGCGGGTGCAGCGTCGGAACCTCGTGCACGAGCGCGAGCGCCCCGAACGGCACGAACGACAGCGCTCCCCAGGTGAACGCCCACGTCACCACCCGCAGCGCTCCGAGTCGCTCGATCGTGCTCTTCGAGAGCACCAAATACGAGGCGTACATGAGCGAGTTCACCGCCACGAGGGCCGCCCCACGGTCGACCGAGCGCACCCCGGTGAGCACGAGCACGCCCGAGATGGCCACCGCGAGCCCGAGTGCCGTACGCGCGCGCAGCTTCTCGACACCGAAGAGCGCTCCGAGGCCCGCCGTGGCCACCGGAATGGACGCGCTCAGCAGAGCGGCCGCGAACGGCGAGGTCTTCCCGAGCCCCATCAGAAAGAGCGCCTGGTTCAGCGTGATGCCCAGCAAGCTGAGACCGAAGAGGCGTGCGTGATCCTTTCCGGCGAGCTTCTCTTTGGCCAGGTCCGGGTAGACGAGTCGCAAATACACCTGGAAAAACAGGGCTCCCACGGCCATGCGGGCCATCGCGATGGCTAGCGGCGAGATGCCCTCTCCCCCGAGCGCGCGGGGCATCATCGCGACCTTGGCCTCCACCGCCTGCGACGCGAACGCCACCTGAACCACGAGCAGCGCCGCGATGGTGGCGGGACCGTTCTTGGGCGGTAGGACGGGAGACTGGGGACGCGTGCTCACGAAAGGCTCGAAGAACGAGCCGATAGGCTCGGGAGGCGGACTCGGAAAGGGTCGCCGAGGTGCGCGCGACCACCGCACGAAAACCCGGTCGGAGGGCGCACCATGCGCCCCGCGCCTGGCCAAGGCAAGTACGCCAAGATGCGCACTTTTCCCTGGACGCGCGCTAGACTCGCCACGTTTCCACGCCCCGTGGGGTTCCGGCACTTCCCGTGCTTGTTTCCCCTTGCCCCGAGGTCTTATCGGCCCTCGGTTCGAGCCGCGCGCACGAAATAGCGCGTCGACGGGTGGTCACCGGTGCATGCCGGGGGCCACGTACCCTAAACGGCGGGGGAGCGCCCCCGAGGTCTTTATGTGGCAATCGTTTCCGCTGTTCGGTAGCTCGCTCCTGCTCTGCGTGATGCTCGCGGCAAGCTACACGTTCGCCGTGTCCGTCTCCGCGCATCGCACGGGCAACGTGCGTACGCTGCAATCGGCTCGCTTCGGCGCCTACGGCACCGTGGCCCTCATCGCCGTCGCGGTGGTGTGCCTCGCCTACGCCTTCGTGAGCCACGATTTCCGGCTCCGCTACGTGTCCCACTACTCGGACCGCGGCATGCCCACCGTGTTCCTCTTCACGGCGCTCTGGGGTGGCCAAGACGGCTCGCTCTTGTGGTGGCTCTTCCTGTTGAGCCTCTACATCGGCACGTGCGTCTTCACCCTAGGAAAGAAGCACCTCGAGCTGCAGCCAGCGATCTTGGCCACCTTGATGTCGGTGGTGATCTTCTTCTGCGTGCTCATGGCGTTCGCCGCCAACCCGTTCTCCACCAGCGTGGCGGGGGCGCGCACCGACGGCGAGGGTTTGAACCCCTTGCTGCAGAATTTCTACATGATCATCCACCCGCCGAGCCTCTACGTGGGCTTCGTCGGTTGCACCATCCCGTTCGCGTTCTGCGTGGCCGCGCTGGTCACCGGTCGCCTCGGCGACGAGTGGATCAAGGCGTGCCGCAAGTTCACGCTCTTCGCGTGGCTCTTCCTCGGCATCGGCAACACGCTCGGCATGCTCTGGGCCTACGAAGAGCTCGGCTGGGGCGGCTACTGGGCCTGGGACCCCGTGGAAAACGCGGCGTTCATGCCCTTCCTGGTCATCAGCGCCTTCGTGCACTCGGTCATGATCCAAGAGCGCCGAGGCCTCTTCAAGGTGTGGAACGTGGTGCTCATCTGCCTCACGTTCTTCATGACCATCTTCGGCACGTTCCTCACGCGCTCGGGCTCCATCGCGAGCGTTCACTCGTTCGCGCAGTCGTCCATCGGCGAGTACTTCGTGTGGTTCTTGGTCCTGGTCGCGGCCTTCTGCTTCACGATGATTCTCTACCGCTGGCCCGAGCTTCGTAATCTCACGCCATCGCCTCGCCTACGCCAGGCCGCGGTGATCACGGGCTGGTCGGTGCTCTTGCTGCTCGGCACCTCGTATTACGTGTCCACCCTCGTCGGCGGCCCGTCGCTCACCCAGGGCGCCACCGCGGAGATGGGCGCGGACGCCATCGCCGCCTTCAACGAGAAGCGCACGCTCATCAAGGTCGCGGTCTTCTCGCTGCTCGCAGGCGGCGCGGTCTACGCCGCGCTCGAGCTCGTCTACCGCCGCATGACGCAGACCTTGAAGCTCGTCTCGACCCTGCCGCGCATCGAGTCGCTGTGGTCGCGCGAGTTCACCTTCATGCTGAACAACTGGGGCCTGATGGCCTTCATGCTCTTCGTGCTCGCCGCCACCACCTTCCCCATGGTGAGCGAGGCCGTCTGGAACGAGAAGGTCACCGTCGGCCCGCCCTACTACAACGCCTGGGTCCAGCCGATCGGCCTCACGGTGTTTTTCCTCATGGGCGTGGGCACGCTCTTCGGCTGGAAGAAGACCAGCGACGACCTGCTGAAGAAGAACTTCATGCGTCCGGTGGTGATCACGGTGGCCTTCGCCGTGCTCCACCTGCTCCTCGGGCGGAAGCTCGGCTACGCGCCCGTCGTCTGGAGCGAGCCCATCTACGGCGGCGCGCTCGGCCGAACGCTCGCCGCGTTCAACGCCATCACGCCGGTCCTCTCGCTCTCGCTCTGCGTCTTCAACGCCGCGGTCATCGTGCAAGAGTTCGTGCTGCTCTTCGCGGCGCGCTCGAAGAGCAAAGCCGACGAGACCCCGAAGATTCTCTACTACCTCGGCGGCCTGCCAGGCTTCGTCTACACGATGGTCACGCTGCCCCCGACCTCGCGTCGTCGCTACGGCGGCTACATCGTGCACCTCGGCATCGTGTTCATGTTCCTCGGCTTCACCGGCAAGTCGTGGACAGTGGACAAGGAGGCCTCGCTCTCGCCCGGTCAGACCATGCAGGTCGAGCGACTCACGCTCGAATACAAAGGCCCGCGCATGGAGGTCGACACCGAGAAGCGCATGGTCTTCGCCGACATCCGCGTCCTCGAAGACGGCAAAGACCGCGGCATGCTCTCTCCCGCGAAGTTCATCTATAAAAAGATGCCCGAGTCGCCCACCACCGAGGTGGCCATGCTCCACTCGGTCCGCGACGACCTCTACCTCGTGGTCGGCACCATCAACCCGCAGACCAAGCTCGCTTCGCTGCAGGTCCACATCAACCCTCTGGTCGGGTGGATCTGGTTCGGGTGCATCATCCTGATCTGCGGCAGCTTCGTGTGCATGTTCCCCGAGTTCCAGGAAGAAGAGTCCAAGGCCTGGCGCGTGGCACGAGGCACGGCCGCCATCACCGCCAGCATCCTCTTGGGGCTCCTCCTCGCGCTCATGCCTTCGCCGGCCTTCGCGCAAGGCACCTCGAGCCTGCACTCGGGCACGGTGAAGATCGAAAACGAGAAGGAAAAAGAGGTCTTCGGAGCGCTTCGCTGCATGTGCGGCACCTGCGCCCGAGACCTGCTGTCCACGTGCGGCTGCGGCGAGGCCGACGAGATGCGCGAGAAGCTCCGCGCCAAGATCGCCGCGGGCGCCACCAAGGACCAAATCGTGGCCGAGTACGCGAAGGAGTTCGGCAGCGAGTCGCTCGCGATTCCCCCGAACACCGGCGCCATGAAGGCCATCTACGTGGTGCCGCTCACGGTGATCGGCGGCGGAGCCGTGGGCCTCGCGCTCATGCTCCGGCGCTGGCGCAGCCACGACGTCCCCGAGGCCGTGACCGACGCGAAGATCGAGGTCGCCTCGAACGACACCCCCGCCAAGAAGTCCAAAAAGAAGACCGACGCGCGCGACGCCTACGACGCCCGCCTCGACGAAGAGCTGCGAGACCTCGATGACGAGTGAAGCGCGTACCGGCGAAGAGACGCCCAAGAAGAAGACCAAAAAACGCCCCGCTGGCTCCGAAGCCGGCGCGGGCCGCACGCGCAAAGCCGAAGCCGAAGCTCCCGCGCAAGCCCCTGTGGCTCGCGAGCGCACCGAAGAAGAAGTCGCGGACGACGAGCGTAAGCTCGGCACCAGCGTGGCCATCGGCATCCCGGTGGTCACCGTGTTCGCTTCAGCCGTGCTCGGTGTGGTCGCCAGCGCAGGTCCCGCCCTGCTCGTGCTCGGCGCGGGCATCTTGCTCGGCACCATCGCGCTCTTCTGGGCCAGCCTGCGCACGCTCACGGGCGACGCCCCGCTCGCGCAAGACCTCGAGCACGCCTCGTTCTCGACCACCACGGACGCCATGGTGGAGCGCAAGCGCATGCTCCTGCGCGCCCTGAAAGACCTCGAGAGCGAGCTCGCGGTCGGGAAGATCGACGCCAAGGACTACGCGGTCCTGTCCGACCGTTTCCGCAAGGAAATCAAAGACCTCATGCGCGAGATGGACGACTCGATCGAGCCCCACGTGAAGAAGGCCGAGGAGCTCGTCGAGAAGCACTTCTCCAAGATCGGCCTCTCCGGCGAGCCCTTCCGCGCACCTGGAAAAGCCAGCCAAGCCAAGCCTCGCGCCCTCGAGGTCGACGACGCGCTCCCCGAGAGCGACCGCCAAGACGAAGCCGCCGCGAAGTCCCCCGACGACGGCAAGGTCCGCGTCTCCTGCAGCGCGTGCGGCGCGTCGAACGAGCCCGACGCCCGCTTCTGCAAGGGCTGCGGCGGCGCACTCGACGGAGCCCCCGAGAAGTCCACGAAGGCCGAAGACACCTCGGACGACGACGAAGACGACGAAGACGACGAGAGCAGCGACGACTCGACCGACGAAGCGCCCGCGAAAGCCGAAGGCGGCAACGACGAAGACGACGGCGAGGACTCGGGCGAAGAGCCGGAGAAAAAGACCTCGGGCAGCGCGAAAAATGCGTGAGCCGGCGGCCCCGACCATGGACTCGAAAAGCTTGAAGGACTCCCGTATGCGGCTCGCTCGATCGGCCTTCGTCGCCATGGCGACCTTGTGTGGCCTCTCCCTCGGTTTCCTCTCCACCTCCGATGCCGCAGCTGCCGGACCCGACGCAGGCGCCCCCAAGGCCGATGCCGGCGCCAAGACCACCTCGGACGCAGGCGCGCCCCGAGGAGACTCCGGAGCCTCCCCGAACGACGCGGGCATCGTGCCTGCCGGGCCGCTCACCATGCCCCCGGACGACGACGCCGAAGACCCGCACGGCATGGGCGGCCAAGACCCTCACGCGGGCGGCGCTCCGCACGGTGCCCACACGGGCGCAGGCGGCGACGGAACCGGCATGTTCGAGCCCCCACCGGACACCTCCGAGCCGGACGCGAACCTGCCCCCCGGCACGCTGCGCATCCACGTCCTCGACGCCGACAACAAGCCCCTTCCCGGCCAAGTCGTCACCATCGGCATCGTCAACAACAGCGTGGCCAAGGGCGAGAGCCGCCGCAAAATCGAGTGCCAGACGGACCAAGACGGCGTCTGCAACTTGAAAGACCAAGACCGCGGACAGCTGCTCGCCTACCGCGCCACCGTCCTCAAGGACGGCGCGACCTTCGCCGCCCCGCCCTTCCAGCTTCCGGCCGACAAGGGCGTTCGCTGCAATCTGCACGTTTACCCGGTGGTGCGCGATCAATCGCAGACGCTGATCGTGTCGCAGGCCATCGTCTACGTGGAGATGAAGGACGACCGCGTCCAAATCCAAGAAGCCGTGAGCATCTACAACTTCGGCAAGTCGGCCTGGGTCCCCAACGACCTCGTGCTCGACCTACCTCCCGAGTTCACCGCGCTCACCGCTGGCCAGGAAATGAGCGACGTGGTGGTCGACGGCGTGGCCAAAAAGGGCGCGCGCATCCGTGGCACCTTCGGCCCCGGACGCCACGACGTGGAGTTCCGCTGGCAGGTCCCCTACACGGGCACGCGCGACGTCTCCATCACCGCGGGCATGCCGCCGCACCTCGCCGCAGGTCGCGTGATGGCGCCCGCTTCGGCGCAAATGAAGCTCGTCGTCGACGGCTTCCCGCAAGCCGAGGCCCGCACGGACAACCAGGGTCAGCGTCTGCTCGTGAGCGAACGCGAGCTGAAGCGCGAAGAAGCGCCCATGACCCGCATCAAGATCGAGATCCGCGATCTGCCCACGGTCGGGCCCGCTCGCTGGATCGCCTCGGCCCTCACGGCGATCGTGCTGCTCGGCGCCGTGGGCTTCGGTTTCGTCGCCCAAGGACCGACCAAGAAGGGCTCGGACGGCGGGGCCAAGAAGAACCTCCTCGAAGAGCTGGAAGAGCTCGAGCGTGCCCACCGGGCGGGCGACGTGGGCCCCAAGACCTACGAGCGCACCCGTCGCACCCTGCTCGAGCGCCTCGCCCGACTCCTCCGCGACGAGACCAAGGACACGCCCTCGGTAAAAAAGAAGGCCTGACGACTCGACGTCCGTTCAGCCATTTTTCCTGGGTTTCGTCGTCCTCCGAGCTCCGAAATCGACCTGCTCGGCGCTCTCTTCTGCCCTCGAATGGGCCCCGCCACGATGTGGGAAACCCTCCCGCCTAACCGGTGGGAAACTCGTGGGGTCAAGTTTTCTACGTTTTCCCACATGCCCCTCCCCAGGACGAGCCCTCGGTTTCTCCTCACCTGAACTGCTTCGTAAGCCTCCGAAACCTCAGGTGGTTTTCGAGTTATCCCCGTCCTCCACAGGCTCTACTGTCACCACGATCTCTTTTATTTCCATTCAAGATAAGAAGAAGAGCCCTCGCTCGGTCTGGGGAGAACCTTCCCGAGAATCGCCAGCAAGGGTTCGCAAAGCCAGGAGCCCTCGCTCCGCACCCTGAACGCTCTCGAGCACGTGCCCCTCGAAGCTGCTCGGACCGACGAGTCTTGACGGTCCGTCGCCTTTTGGGCACTTAGGTCCACCCTTCATGGAACTCGTCGTCGCCAAAAAGGACCTTCTCCGCCTCGCAGCCCGCATGCAGGGGGTCGCCGAGCGCAAGAGCACCATGCCGGTCCTCTCGAACGTGCTCTTCACGGTCGACGGTCCGAGCACCCTTCGCCTCTCCGCGACCGACCTCTACCTCGGCCTCAGCGGGAAGATCCCGGCCGAGATCACGAAGAGCGGCACCATGGCCATCCCGGCCAAGGAGCTCGTCGATCGCGTGAAGATGATGCCCGACGGTCCCGTGCAGCTCAGCACGACCGACTCCGGCCAGACCACGCTGAAGGCCGCCGGTAGCGCGCGTCGCTTCACCCTCCGCGGCATGCCGGGCACGGACTTTCCGCCTCTCCCGCAGCCCGCCGACGGCGCGCCCTCGCTCGCCATCGAAGTCGACGTGCTGCAAGAGCTCATCGCCAAGACGCACTTCTCGATCTCCACGGACGAGACCCGCGCGCACCTCAACTCCGCCCTCTTCGAGTGGGACGGCGACGTGGTCCGCATGGTCACGACCGACGGTCATCGCCTGTCGAAGGTCGAAGTGAAGGTCGCCGGACGTCAGGCCTCGGCCACCATGCTGATCCCGCTGAAGGCCATTCAGGAGCTGCGCCGCTTGTGCGACGAGGTCATGTCCGACCCCACGCAAGTGAAGGACGCGAAGACCGATCGCCCGCAGCTCACCATCGTGCAGAGCGGCTCGTCGGCCTTCTTCCAGGCCGGCACCATGACGTTCAGCGTGAAGCTCGTCGACGCGCAGTTTCCGCCCTATTCGCAGGTCATTCCGCAGTCGTTCGCGAAGAGCGTGCGCGCGCCCCGTACCGCCTTCGCGGACGCCCTCCGCGCGGTCTCGGTGGCCGCCAACGAGCGCACCGGCGGCGTGAAGATCGCGCTCGCTTCGGGCACCATGCGCATCTCCAGCGAGTCCCCCGAGAGCGGAGAAGGCTTCGACGAGCTCCCGGTCGACTACGACGGCCCCGCCATCGCCATCGGCTTCAACGCCAAGTACTTCCTCGACGTGCTCGCCGCGCTCACCCACGAAGAGGTCACGCTGAACCTCTCGGGCGAGCTCGATCCGGCCGTTCTTCGCCCCGGAAACGGCGAAAAGAGCGACCGCGATTTCCTCGCCGTGATCATGCCGATGCGCATCTGAGCGGCTCCCCACGAAGGTCGAAAAGACCCTCGAACGAAGCAGGGCTCGGGCCGACGTCCGGGCCCTTTTCGCGTCCGGCGTTCGAACCGCGTCCGAGCCTCCACGACCCTGCGATCTCCGACGGGAATCCAGGCTAAGACTCACGGCCTTGCTGCCGCTCGTCGTCGAATCGCTCGCCACGCACGCGTTCCGGAATCTCGAGAAGGTCGAGGTGTCCCTCTCGCCCGCGTTCAACGTCTTCTTCGGCGACAACGGGCAGGGCAAAACCAACCTGCTCGAGGCCGTGTACGTGCTCGCCACCTCGAAGAGCTTTCGCACCGCCAAGCTCGGCGAGATCGTCGCTCACGGGAACGACACGGCAGGCGTCCGCGCGAGGCTTCGTGAGGGAGACGATCTGCGCGAACAATCGCTCGGCCTTCGCGGAGCCGCGCGTGCGCCCAAGATCGACGGCAAGCGTCCGCGCTCGCTCTTCGAGTACGCGGTGAAGTCGCCCGTGGTGGTGTTTCACCCCGGTGAGGTCGCGCTCTCCATGGGCCCGAGCGCCGAGCGTCGGAAGCTGCTCGATCGCGTCTCGGTGCACCTCGAGCCGGGGCTCATGCACGAGCACGAGGCGTACCGACGCGCCCTCCGTGAGCGACAGCGCGCCCTCGAGACACGAGGCACCTCCGCGCGTGATTTGCCCGACTGGGAAGCCTTAGTGGTCGATCACGGCCTCCGTGTCGCCAAAGGGCGCGCGCGCGCCGTGGACGAGCTGTCCGCGCTCGCGGTGGAGGGATTCTCGCGTATCGGCACGCCCGGCCTCGCGCTCGAGGTCACGTACGCGCCCGCGCAGCCGAACGATCCGGTGGCCTTTCGTGCCGCGCTCGAGGGTTCGAGGATCAAAGATCTCTCACGCGGCTCGGCCACGCTCGGTCCACACCGCGACGAGCTTCGACTTGTGCTCGGAGGACACGTCGCCAAGGGCACGGCCTCGCAGGGTCAGCATCGCGCCATCGTTCTCGCGTTGAAGTCGGCCGAGATCGAGGTCATCACCCGCGCGCGTGGCGTGCGTCCCGTCCTCTTGCTCGACGACGTCTCGAGCGAGCTCGACGCCTCGCGCACGGAAGCCTTGTTCCGCTTCCTCGGCGCACACGAGGGTCAGGTGCTGCTCACCACCACGCGCCCGGAGATGATCGCCGTGGGGACCCGCACTTCCCGGAAAGACTTCCGCGTCGAAGCAGGCCGAGTAACGGAGGTCTGAAAGCCGACCACCTGCCGCCGTGCCACCTGACCCGTCCGCGGCCGCTACGACCATCCGGTGGAACCTTCTACAAGTCATGTAAGTGATTGAAATCACGCGTGTTTATTCCCGCCTACCGCTTGCCTGTTCAGGGGGGATTTGCTAAACTGCGCTCCGCCCCGAGGCCGCGGCATCGAAACGCCGTAAACAAACCGAACTTTCAAACGCAGCTCTTCCTGCGTTCGCCCGGCCCGGTTTTCCAAGAAACGAGCGAGATTCCATGACCACTCAGGACGTCGAGCCCACCCCGTCTGCCACGCCTTCCACCGCGCCCACGTACGGCAGCGAGAACATCACGGTTCTCGAAGGCCTGGAGGCGGTCCGCAAGCGCCCGGGCATGTACATCGGCAACCCGAACGACGGCACGGGTCTGCACCACCTCGTCTGGGAAGTGGTCGACAACGCGGTCGACGAGCATCTCGCCGGGTACTGCAACCGCCTCGACGTCATCATCAACGCCGACGGCTCCATCACCGTGGAAGACAACGGCCGCGGCATCCCGACGGGCATGCACGCGAAGGGCGTCTCGGCGGCCGAAGTGGTCATGACCGTGCTCCACGCGGGCGGCAAGTTCGACCAGTCGAACTACAAGGTCTCGGCGGGTCTGCACGGCGTCGGCGTCTCCGCCGTGAACGCGGTGAGCGAGTTTTTGAAGCTCGAGATCAAGCGCGAGGGAAAGCTCCATCGCCAGGAATACCGCCGTGGCGAGCCCCAAGGCCCCATCGCGGTCGTGGGCGACACGGACACCACGGGCACCAAGATCACCTTCAAGCCCGACCTCCAGATCTTCTCGGGTGAGGTCGAATACAGCTACGACATCCTGGCGAGCCGCCTGCGCGAGCTGTCGTTCTTGAACGCCGGTTTCGCCATCCACCTCACGGACAAGCGCGGCGAAGGTCGCCACGAGACGTTCGAGTACAAGGGCGGAATCCGCGAGTTCGTGGAGCTCTTGAACAAGGCGAAGGAGCCGGAGCACGAGAAGGTCGTGCACATCCTCGCCTCGCAGCAAGCGGACAACGGCCACACCATCGAGGTGGAGGTCGCGATGCAGTGGAACAAGAGCTACGTCGAGCAGGTCTTCGCGTACACGAACAACGTCCACAACAAGGACGGCGGCACGCACCTCACCGGCTTCCGCGGCGCGCTCACGCGCGTCTTCAACAACTACGGCACCAACGCGAACCTCTTCAAAGACGTGAAGAGCGGCCTCTCCGGCGAAGACATCCGCGAGGGTCTCACCGCGGTCATCAGCGTGAAGGTCCCCGATCCTTCGTTCGACTCGCAGACCAAGTCGAAGCTCGTCTCGAGCGAAGTGAAGAGCATCGTGGAGAGCGTGGTGGTCGACAAGCTCGGCCAGTTCTTCGAGGAGAACCCCTCCACGGCCCGGAAAATCCTGGAAAAAGCCGTGTTCGCCGCGAAAGCCCGCGAAGCCGCGCGTAAGGCCCGCGAGATTGTGCGCAAGGGCTCGCAGGACTTCACGAGCCTCTCCGGAAAGCTCGCCGACTGTCAGTCCAAGGACCCCACCGCGAGCGAGCTCTACATCGTCGAGGGTGACTCGGCAGGTGGCTCGGCCAAGCAGGGCCGCGACCGCAAGTACCAAGCGATTTTGCCGCTCAAGGGCAAGATCCTCAACGTCGAGCGCGCCCGCCTCGACAAGATGCTCTCCTCGGCCGAAATCGGCACGCTGATCACCGCGCTCGGCTGCGGCATCGGCAACCCCGAGCAGGGTGGCAGCTTCGACATCAACAAGCTCCGCTACCACCAGATCGTGCTGATGACCGACGCCGACGTCGACGGTAGTCACATCCGCACGCTGCTTCTCACGTTCTTCTATCGGCAGATGCCGGAGATCGTGGAGAAGGGATACTTGTACATTGCACAGCCGCCGCTCTACCGCGTGTGGAAGGGCAAAAAGAGCCTCTACATGAAGGATCAGGCGGCGCTCGACCGCCACTTCTTGGAGCAAGGCGCGGACAACGTCAGCGTGCGTGCGTCGCGTGGAGCGGTGCTTTCGGGCATGCCGCTGCTCCGCCTCTCCGAGCAGCTCCGCAACTTCCGTCGCTCGGCCGGCAAGATCGAGCGCATCGCGGACGCCCGCCTCGTGGCGACCGTGCTCCGCACGACCGGGCTCGGAAAGGCCGAGCTCGCCGAGCGCGCCAAGCTCGAGAGCCTCGTGCCGACCATCCGCAAGCAGCTCGAGAAGAAGTTCCCGGACATCTTCCCCATCGCCATCAAGGTCGACTGGAACGAAGAGACCAAGCTCGGCAGCCTCACCATCACGCCGCGCCCGGGCTCGGTCGCGCGCACCACCACGTTCGATCACGCGCTCCTCTCCACGCCGGAGTACGAGACCCTCTACGAGATCGACCAAGACGTGCGCTCCATCGGACCCGCTCCGTACTTCGCCAAGGTCTCCAAGAAGGGCGACGACGACGAAGACGCCAAGGAAGTGGAGATCGAAGACAGCGAAGCGCTCGGCGACTTCCTCGACGAACGCGGGCGCAAGGGCTGGCAGCTCCAGCGCTACAAGGGTCTCGGCGAAATGAACCCCGAGCAGCTCTGGGAGACCACGCTCGATCCGAACGCGCGCGTGATGCTCCAAGTGCGCCTCGACGACGTGGTCCAGACCGACCAGATCTTCAGCATCCTCATGGGTGACCAGGTCGAGCCCCGCCGTGAGTTCATCGAACAGAATGCGCTCAACGTGAAGAACCTGGACATCTGAGCGAGCTTCGTCGGTCGTGACACGAGAGCCCCACGGCGCCTTCGGGCACGTGGGGCTCGCTTCATTTCCGGACCCGCGTCGCTCGTCGTCGAAAGCCCGGGACGATCAGGAGCCGAGCTCGAGCGCTGCACGCAAGAGGGCCGCGAGGTCCGAAGCGCGAGACACGTCGAAGGCGGGCACGAGCGAGCGTGCGGAGAGCACGTGCCGCGCGGCCGAGCGACAAACATCCTCGAGGGTTTCGTGAGAGGCATCGTCCAAGGTGACGATCGCGTGCGCTCCGGCGACCGCGAGAGGCCAAAGTGGCGCGTACGCCGGCACGAGGGGAAGGCCCACGACCTCGACCGCCACGCCCTCACCGAGGCGGAGCTCGCCGACCGAGTGCGGAAGAGGAAGTGCGGGGATCGGCTCGTCCGGCGAGACGGCCTCGGCGATTCCCAGCATGGCCTGCGCCGCGATGGAGAGGCGGTGGGGTGTCCCCGCGAGCACGATCCGCGTGAGTCCGAGGAAGCCCGAAGATTTGCCCTTGCTGGCGCTGGCACGGAGCTGTTGGAGCTCGTCCACCGGAGCGAGCGGTGCACGCTCGTGGCTCGAATCGACCCGTCGCACGTGACCCGTGGACTCGAGCGTGAGCACCGCGCCCAGCACTTCGGCGTCGGGCTGCGGAAGCTCGTCGAGTAAGGCCCCGAGGCTCGACGGCCCACGGAGCCGGTCCAATATCTTGGTGGCGAGCCCTCGATCGTCGCCTTCGGTGAAGCTTGCAGACTGCATGTAGTGGATGCGGTCGAAGGTATCGGGAAGGCGCTCGGCGAGCATGGCGAGTGCTTCGGCCCGCTCACGTGCGCGTGCGATCAAGACCGACGTCGGGTCGTCGAGTCGCGGAAGGACGTCGGGCTCGCCCGGGGTGAACTGCGTGTTCGCGTCGCGCACGGACACGAGCCTCGCGAGGGCCTTCTCGCCCTGCTGCCGCCCGTAGAGCACGTCGACCAGCTTGCCCTCGCGAATGCAAGCGACCGCGCGCACCGTGCTCGACGTGACCGTGAGCGTGCCGGATCGCTTCTCGTCCGCGAACGCGAGCAGGAGCTCCGCGATGGGCGTCTTCCTCGTGGTGAACGTGGTCGGCATGAGGCTCGAGCGCTCGCGCCGAGCCGGTTGCAGCTCGGAGACGCGTGACACGATCGCCCCCGTGTCGGTCTCGAGGGTCTCCGACGGCGAAGGGTCGTGCTCGGACGAGACGAGCACGATGACCGGTGGAGGCTGAGGAAGCTCGAGGGCGAGAGCGTCGATCACGCCGAGCCCGTCTTCGGTGACCTCGGCTAACTCGCGGGAGACGAGCACGGCGTCGTATTCGCCGATGGCCGCGCGCTCGGTGGCCATCGGAGGCGTGGATGCGACAGCCACCGAAAGACCCATCTCGCGAAGCGCCTGCGCGATACGAGCGAGTCGATTCGAGTCTTCGTGAACCAGCAACACCCTCACGACGACTCCTCGCCCGAAGGCTTGTGCCCCGTGGCCAGACGATCGGAGACGAGGTCGGCGAGCAACGGGTCGGACGCGTGCACGCCTACGTACCGGTCTCGCTCGATACGGCCACAGGTCACCCAGGTGCCGTGCTCACCACGAACCACGATGGCGAGCACGTCGGAGCAACCGGGCAGCTGACGCACGTCCCGGATCTCGACGGTCGGCTTGGCGGATGCGCGCGAACGACGCTCGGGCATCCCTCCTTCACGACGTGGTGGCTCGACGCTCGGCGCGGGAATCAGCGACCGCGCGACTCCGCCGAGGCCGCGGCCAGGGTGCTCGGTGGCGAGAAAGGTCGCGTGACCTCCCCGCTTCGCCTCGCGACACACGTGCTCGACGAGAGAGGCCAGCGCCGAGAGCGTGAGATCGAGTGGGTACGTTGAGCGCGAGCCCGAATACGTGATGGGCGTCGAAACGAGCGAGTCGACCAGCTCGGCGAGCGGTTTGGTCGCGAGGTCTTTCGCGTGCACCACGCTCGTGATGTCGGCTTGGGCGCGGTCCATGGCCACCCGCAACAAGACTGCGAGATCTTCGCCATCGTGCGGAAAGGTCGCGATGCCGAGGCCGAGGCCGACGTCGGTGGTGGAGGTGCGCATGGAGGGCACCGGCCGCGCACGAGGATCCCCGAGGGCTCGCGCGAAGAGTCGCTTGCGGCACGCGTGCGCGCCGAATGCCCCGGTTTCCGGGAGCAAGAGCACCAGCTCGTCCGCATGGGTTTCGACGAGCACGTCCGACGATCGCAGCATCGAGAGCAGGGCCGGCGCGAACGCGCGCAGCGACGCGCCGCTGACGAGGACCAGCGAGAGTCGTCGACCGTGCCTTCGCGCGCGCTCGATCTCGCGAGGCGCGAGCACGTGCAGGTACGCAGGCGCGTAGAGACGACCTTGATCGTACGTCTCGACCGCCACTCCCGCAGTGCGTGCATCCTTCACGGAAAGCGCGAGCACAAGCGAGGCGAGCTCGATGATACCCGTCACCACACGCTCGTCCGCGGGCTCGTCCGCGACCAACGCACCGAGGTCTTCTCCGGCGAACGGCAGCGACCAAATGAAGAGAGACGCGTCGCGCCCGAGCTCGAGCAGGTCGTGCGTCTCGTGCGGGAGATTGAGCAGCGACCCTGCTGCAGCGGCCCGCTTCTGACGGGGCTCGTCTTCTCCGCTCGCGACTTCTTGATAGAGCGCTGCGCCGCGGACGGCGCCTTGTTCGACCAAGCCCTCCACGAGGGCGCGCATGGCCTCGTGGTGCTCGCCACGTTGCGCGCGTCGAAGCACGCGGTCGCGCAGCTCGCGTCGGCGTCGCTCGACACCCAGCTCGACGGCCAAGCTTCGGCGCTCGCGCGTCTCCAGAATGCGCTCGCGGGCCGATCCGATGGCCCCCGCCACGGTGTCGCCCGTGAGCGGAAGGACGTGCAGTGACTCTGCGCCGACGGCGATCGCGTCGGCGCCGCGCGCGATGTCCGCTCGAGACGCCACCACCACCACTCGAGCTCCGGGAGAGAGCGCCGGCACGTGATGCACGAGGGCGAGGCCTGTTCCATTGTCGACGCCCACGTCGACGAGCGCGAGGTGCACCTCTTCATGGGTCGCGAGCTCGATGGCCTGCGAGACCGTTCGCGCGAGCAGCAGCCGGTCGCCGAGCTCGGCCGCGGCAATCTCGACTTGGTTTCGCGACGCGTCGTCTGCGAGCACTGCGAGGATCGTGATCGGGGTCACGCCTCGCGGAGCCGAAGCCGGATCGCGTCGACGCTCGCGCGCACTCGACGACGTCGAATCAGCCATGGGAGGTCCGTTCGGTGGCCGAGTAGGCTCGGGTGTCGAGGCTTCCCTCGAACGAGAGGCGCGCAGGTCCGCGCATGAACACACGACCGTCGTTCTCCACGCGAATGGAGAGAGGACCTCCGAGCAAGGTCACGGTGAGCTCGGTTTCGGCGGGCATACGTCCGGCCGCGACCATTGCGCGCGCTGTGGCGCACGCTCCGGTTCCGCAGGCGAGCGTGATCCCCACTCCGCGTTCGTAGACGACCACGTTCGCCGAAGTGGGCGAGACGAGGTCGACGAACTCCACGTTGGTTCCGGCGGGGAACGAAGCATGCGTGGCCAGTGGAGGTCCGAAGCGGTCGACGTCCGCGCGATCGAAAGGCTGCGTCGTGATGGCGTGAGGATTCCCGGCGTCCGCGAGCGTCAGCGAGAAAACGCGTCCGCCGATCGTGATGTCGCGTGAGCCGACGACGGACACGATGCCCATGTCGACACGAACCGTGGCGCGGTCGGACGTGAGTTCGGACATTTCGCACGTCTTCGGGCCGGCGTCGGTGTCGATGACGAAGCGAGCAGGGACCGAAGCTCGTGTCCGGGCCACGTGAAGCGCGACGCAGCGTAGTCCGTTGCCGCACATCTCGGGAACGCTGCCGTCGGCATTCACCACCCTCATGCGCGCGACGGCGTCTGTGGACGTGGCGGGCAGCACCATCAAGACGCCATCGCCGCCTACTCCTCGGCGACGGTCGCAGAGGGCGGACGCGAGCGAGCTCGGGACCACCGTTTCATCGTCGGCGTCGACGACCAAGAAGTCGTTCCCGAGGCCCTCGTATTTGGCGAATCGGAGAGCACCCATCGCGTGACCCGCAGCGTACCAGAGGCGTGCGCTCGTGTGTGCTTCGACGTCAGCCCCCGACGAGCAGCGCGCGGAGCCGGGCTTCGTCGATCCCCTCGACCGACACGAGCTTGTGGCGTGAGGAGCCTCCGCGAAGGATGGATACTGCACGTTTTGGTAGGCCGAGCACGTCGGAGAGAAGCTCGACCAGCGCGTCGTTCGCGGCGCCGTCCACCGGGGGGGCACCGAGCGCGACCTCCAGCTTTCCCTCGGAGACGCCGACCACGGCGCTCTTTCGTGCGCGCGGTTTGGCGTGCACCTCGAAGCGGAGCGAGCCGTCTTTCTGGGTCACCGTCAGTGCCGAAGTCATGGGCTCGAGTTACGCAGGCAGGGGCCACCTTCGACAAGCCCGATCGGTCGGGCAGCGTGAGCGCACCGCTTTTCCGAGCAGCACGGGTGTCGAAGCCCCTGCGCGTTGCCGTAGACTCGCACTGGCGGCACGCGTCCAGGTCGCGATCGTTCGCGACGACCGAGGCGCCAAGGTTCACGTTCGACCGAGAGGACTGCGCATGAAGACGCTTTTTTTGTCGGGATTCATGGGTACGGGCAAATCGACGCTCGGCCCTCTGGTCGCGGACAAGCTCGGACTTCCGTTCGTGGACGGCGACGCGGTGGTGGCTGCTCGTGGCGGGCGTCCCGTTGCTGACCTGCTTCGCTCCGACGAGCGTGCCTTTCGTGCCCTCGAGGCGGACGTGGTGAAGGAACTGGCATCGCGCGGCGAGCCCGCGGTCGTCGCGCTCGGCGGTGGGGCGCTCGCGAGCACGGAGACTCGCCGCGCCGTGCTCGCCCGAGGAGTCGTCGTCACACTTCGTGCGTCGCTCGACGCCATTTTGGCTCGTACTGGCCCGTCTGCGGAGTCGCGGCCTCTTCTGTCGGGACCCGACGCTCGCGCTCGCGCGAAGGAGCTGCTTTCGGCGCGGAACGCGGCTTATTCGGAGTGCCACGGCGAGGTCTGGACCGACGTGCTCGACGAAGACCAGTCGTCCGAGGCGATATGTGCAGTCTACAATGATAACCCACTGGTCGTCCCACTCGGCGAGCGGAGCTATCGTGTGCACATCGTGCACGACCGTCCGTCGGCCCTGACCGATGCCGTGGCGGAGCTCGGCCCTTCCGGTGTGCTCGCCGTGACGGACAGCAACGTGTTGCGAGCGCGTGGAGAGTCCTTGGAAAAGGCCCTCGAAGCCGTCGCCCTCCCCCATCGTATCTGTACGCTCCCGCCCGGCGAGGCCCACAAGACGCTCTCCACGGTCGACACGCTTTGGGAGGCGGGCATCGCGCACGGGCTCGATCGCGACGGTCTCTATGTGGCATTCGGCGGTGGAGTGGTGGGCGATCTGACCGGCTTTGCGGCCTCGACGCTCTTCCGCGGCGTGCGCGCAATCCAGGTTCCGACCACGCTCCTGGCGATGGTCGACGCGTCGGTTGGAGGCAAGACGGGCTTCGATCTTCCAGCCGGAAAGAACCTGGTCGGGGCGTTCTTCCAGCCGTCGGCGGTGGTCGTCGATCTCGCGCACCTCTCGACGCTCCCGGTTCGGCAGCGGCGGGCGGGGCTTGCGGAGATCGTGAAGGTGGCGCTGCTCTTCGATGCGTCCTTGGTCGACGAGCTCGCGTCGCGGGCCACCGAGCTCGTCTCGGGTCCTCCCATCGCGCTCGAGAGCGTCGTGCGACGAGCCATCCAGTTGAAGGCGGACGTCGTCTCGCGTGATGAGACCGAGCAGGGCGATCGTGCGCTCCTCAACTTCGGACACACGGTCGGTCATGCGCTCGAGTCCCATGGCCGCTATGCCAAGTACCTTCATGGGGAAGCGGTTGCCATCGGCATGGTGGCCGAGCTCGAGCACGGCCGGGTCCGCGGGTTGGTCGACGAGGAGGTCTGCCGCCGGACGCGCTCCTTGCTCGAGGCGCTCGGGCTCGCCACCGAAGCACCTCGCGGCGAGCTGGGCGCGTCGGTCTCCTACTTGGAGGTCGACAAGAAGAGGAGGAAGAACGAGGTCGCCCTTCCCCTCGCGACCTCGGTCGGGGCAGGTAAGGTGCTGAAGGTCGGAGTGTCCGAGCTGGCGGGAACCATGCGAGGCCTCTGACGATTTCCTTGTTCGAGGCCGGCCGAAGTGTCACGATTTTGGCCCGCCCGTTGGTGAGGCGTTAGCCTTCCCCTAGCGGTGACGGGTGCCTGCGCCGCCGGAGAAAGAGTCATGAAGCGAGTTATTCGAGGTGCTTTGGTCGCCGGATTGCTGGGCTTCGTCGCTGCCGCGGCTTCGCCCGCATGCGTCGAATACCCGCAGTCGGTCGTGGTCACGAAGGTCGTCGTACCGACTCCCCCGGATTCGGAGGACTCGAAGTTCTGCACCGTCGACTCGGATGCTCCCGGGTTGGTTTCGGGTCGCCTCGACGTGTTCGTTCGGCAGAACTACCGAGCTCAGCTCGTGGTGCTGAATCAGCTCCGTCCTGCCCTCGCGAAGGACAAGGGGCGCGTCGAGACGAACAACGTCTACCTCCTCGGCGCTACCGTCCGTCTCACCACGGTGGACGGCCTCCCGCTCGACGGCGGCGCGCTGCGCTCAGGCAACGAGTACACGGTCCAGGGCAGCGGGTTCATCGCGGCGTCGGACAGCGGCACGAGCTCCGGTTCCATCGAGGTCAGCCTCATCGATCTTGCGGCCGCCACGACACTCCTGGGTCGCCTGAAGTCGGACCTCGGCCGCAATGTCGTCAACCCGGTAACCGTGGTCCTCGCCTACGTTCGCGTGAACGGTCAGACGCTCGGCGGTCTCAAGGTCGAGTCGCAAGAGTTCCAGTTCCCGATCGAGGTGTGTGCCGGCTGTCTCCTCAACTACAAGGAGGACGCGCCCGGTCTCGGTTGCTCCCTCCCCGCCAAGTCTTCGGGCTCCTCCGGGAGCACGTCGACCGCGAAGGGTCCCTGCGAGCCTGGTCAGGACCAGGGCGTGGACTGCAACTTCTGCGCAAGCACCTCGCCGTACTGCCAGAACAAGACGATTCCGAAGTGACTTCCCGTATTTTTGCCGGTGTTTTGGCGGGGGCCCTGGTCCTCGCCAGCACCGGGCAAGCCAAGGCCGATCCCCAGTTCAGCGCAGCTGCAACGGTGGGACCGGCCTTTCGCCATTTGAGGACCGGCCCGGTGAAGCCCGCGTTTCACCTCGGGGCACGCTTCGACGTCCTCTTCTTACGGCAAGCGCAGCGCGACATGGGGCTCGGCCCCTACCTCGACCTCGGAACCTCTGGGTTCGACTCGTTCGAGACCGGTGGGGGGCTCGAGTGGTTGATTCCCGCGGGTCCGACGTCGTTCATCCTGTCTGGAGGCGCGGAGGCACGTCTCGCCGGCGGTACGGTGGAGCCAGGGGCGACCTGGGGGCTCTTTTGGGGCTCGCGCAGTTACAACTACCACTCGATTTATGGGTACGGCGTCGGGCTCTTCGCGCAGGGTCGCTACGGTCTCGGCGACTCGAAGGCGTTCGATCTCGTGACCGGGGTTCAAGTGGACGCCGTCGTCTTGGCGCTTCCCTTCCTTCTGTTGGTGAATCGACTTCGGTAGGTCTTGAGGTCGGGGCGATGGGCGCGGTGTTCTGCTTCCTGGCAGGCGCCGCGTTGTCCGTTTGTGGGGCGGGATGCGCGGTCGGGGTTCCGGGTGTAGAGTGAACCCCGATGCAGCGTCGGTCGGTCGAGGTCGTGGTCGCGGGTCAGAAGGTCAAGGTCGTCAGCTCGGCTTCCGAGGACGAGCTTCGGGCGCTCGCGGCCAAAGTGACCGACCAGGTCGAGAAGGTTAGTCCTCGGGGGCGCCCCTCGACTCCTCAGGCCTTGGTGCTTGCCGCCATGGCCCTCGCGCACGACCTGGAAGAGGAGCGCGCGAAGCGCGAGGCTGTCGAGCGCAAGACGCGGGACTCGCTTCGCCGGCTGCTGGTTCGCGTCGACCAAGCGCTCGAGAGCACGCCAGAGCGCTAGGTTGACGCGCGGTAGTGTCTCGGGCGGCCTGTACGCGCTGGGTTGTGCGCGGTCCGCAGTGAAGCGTTTCACGTGAAAGGGTTTGGTTTGGGGTTGCGGGCCTGTCCGTGGGTTCGGGAGATGCCCTGGGGAAGGTCTCCGCATGTTCTTCGCCGCCCGGCTGACGTCGTGGCGTGGTGCGCGCCCATGTCTTGACGCGCTGGCGGCCAATATGAGGCGGGGCGCGCACGCTAAGGCGACCCGGCTGCGCCCCGCCTGGATAAGGACTGCCGTCCGCCGGCCCGGACCATCTCGCGGGCCGCGACCCTCGGAAGCGGACCTCCACACCGCCCCTGGGACGTTTCACGTGAAACGTCCTCCGCCTGGATGTCCGTAGGTTGGGGCTGGCCTGCGTGCGCGTGCCACCCGCGACGGCGCCACGCCCCGCCCGACTGTGCGGCGGATGCCTAGAGCGCCGAACCGCTTAGTTCGGTCGGCTCTCCGCCGATTTGCGTCGCCGTGCTTCGTTGCTCCTCCTCGCCTAGGAGCAGTTGGACTCGTCGTCGCGCCTCGTACGGCTCGTAACCTGGCGAGAAGCCTCGGTCACTAAGCGGTTCGGCGCTCTAGTGCTCTCGGCAACACTGCCCCGGTGTCGGGACCGCACTCTGACCCTGCCGCTCGATTGCGTCGAGGAGGGGGCTCGGGGCCGCCGAATGAGGCTAGAGCGCCGAACCGCTTAGTTCGGTCGGCTTTCCGCCGATTCGCGTCGCCGTGCTTCGTTGCTCCTCCTCGCCTAGCAGCAGTAGGACTCGTCGTCGCGCCTCGCACGGCTCGCAACTTGGCGAAAATCCTCGGTCACTAAGCGGTTCGGCGCTCTAGCCGCGGTCCGGACATCCGGTGCCGGAACGTACCCGCCCATCGACCGGTCGCTGGCTCGACGAGATGTTTCACGTGAAACGGCGGCACGGCCACATACAGGGGAGGCTGCCGCGACGTCGCGTATACGCCGTAGGAGAAGGACCGTGCCCGGTGCGAACACGGCAACAGGGTGGCGCCCAGTCCCGCGCTGGACGCCCCCTGCGGCGAACAACTCTGCGGCGAAGGCTGATGGGAGGGAGGTGCCGCATCACGGTCACGCGTTCGTTCAGTCGTGTGAGCGGCATCGTGTCGGGGCGCGCGATACGCCGTTGGGCGCGGTCCCTCCGATGGCGGAAGCACGGGATCGGCGCGTCGAGCCGTGCCGAAGAACCGCGAAACGTTGGTGGCGTTGCCCCGTGGGACGCGTGGGACTACGGTCGCGGACGGGCGCCATTGAGCGGGCGTCTCCCGCGTCCATGGCCGACGGGACCCTCGACCCAAACCCCCATCGAAGTGTTTCACGTGAAACGATCCCCCATCGACGACCTGACGACCGATCTCGCGGACCTGGAAGCCCGCGATCTCCTTCGCAGGCCCCGCCTGGTACCGGCCGGAGCCGTCAACCTCTGCGCGAACGACTACCTCGGAATGGCAACCGAGCCGCTCACCTCCGAAGCGTCCGTTGGCACGGGGGCCGGGGCTTCCCGTCTGGTCTCCGGACACACGCCGGCCCACGCCCATCTCGAAAAGGCGCTCGCTGGCTGGCTCAAGGTCGAGTCCACGCTGACGTTCACGAGCGGATACGCGGCCAACGTTGGCGCCTTGAGCGCGCTGGTCCGTCCGGGCGATCGCGTACTGTCCGACGCCCTGAACCACGCCTCGATCATCGACGGCCTCCGCCTCTCCCGCGGGACCGTCGAGATCGTCCCACATCTCGACGTGGATGCGCTCGCTCGGGCCCTGGGTAGTGGACCAACGACCAGAACATGGGTCGTGACCGAGTCCTACTTCTCGATGGATGCCGACATCCCCGCCCTCCCCCGCCTGCGCGACCTCTGCCAAGAAGCAGGAGCTGGACTCTACGTCGACGAGGCCCACGCCCTCGGCGTTTACGGACCCGAAGGACGGGGAATCTGCGCCGACCAGGGCTTCGTCCCCGACGTCCTCGTCGGCTCGCTCGGAAAGTCGTTCGGACTGGGTGGAGCATTCGTGGCAGGGGCCTCCACGGTGACGAGCTGGCTATGGAATCGAGCCCGCTCCTTCGTGTTCTCGACGGGGATCAGTCCGATCTTGGTCGCCGAAGCGGAAGCTCGCCTGCCGCGCATCTGCGAGGCCGACCCCGAACGTCGAAACCTGCTCGCCAACGCCGACTTCCTACGCACCGGTTTGCGCGCACTCGGATGCCGCGTGATCGGCGAGGGGCCGGTCGTCCCCTGGCTCATCGGCAACGCGGGACGCACGGTCGCCATCGCGAGCGAGCTCCAGAGCCGAGGGTTCTTCGTCCAAGGCATCCGTCCGCCGACGGTCCCCGAAGGGTCGGCACGCATTCGTCTCGCCGTGGGTGCGCACCACGACCGGGAAACTCTGCAGCGCTTTCTCCAGGCCGTTCGTGAGGTAAAAGAATCATGGGTCGACTGGTCGTCGTAACGGGAGTCGGAACGGGAATCGGAAAGACACATCTTGCGGTTGCATTGGTTCGAGCCCTCGCCAACCGCGGTGTGAAGGTCGCGGGCTACAAGCCCATCGAGAGCGGAATCGAACCCGGCGTTCCGGGCGACGCGGACCGGCTGCTCGAGGCCTCCTCGGTCAGAGTCGAGCCTGCCCCTCTGTTCGGGTTTCGGACGCCCGTCTCCCCTCACCTCGCCGCGGAGCTCGAGGGTCGACCGATTGACCCGATGGTCATCCGTGACGCCGTGGAGCACGCGCGTGAGCAGTCCGAAGTGACCGTCGTCGAGCTCGCTGGAGGTCTCTTCAGCCCGCTATCGCGGACGGCGGACAACGCCGACCTGCTCGCCCATCTCGCGCCCGATCTCACCCTGCTCGTCGCGGAGGACTGCCTAGGCGTGCTCCACCATGTTCGCGCGAGTGCGATCGCAGCAAAGGCACGAGGCGCGGGAGGTTTCGATGTCGCGCTGGTAGCACCGAGGGGCGTCGACGCGTCGACCGGTCGAAACGCCGACTTTCTCTCCGCAGCCCACCGCGTG
The DNA here is from genome assembly GCA_965225775.1 of Polyangiaceae bacterium. Classification (GTDB taxonomy): domain Bacteria; phylum Myxococcota_A; class Polyangia; order Polyangiales; family Polyangiaceae; genus JAAFHV01. The sequence goes on from OZ245328.1 coordinate 6,605,021, forward strand.
CACGGTGTCCCTCGCGCGGATGCCGACGCGCTGGCCGCTTCGTCGCAGGTGGCTGTCCTCGTCGAACGGGTGCTCACGGCGTGAAGCCGCAAGACGTGTAAACTACACGAGTCTTCCGCGCTCGAGACGCATCGAGGCACTGGCCACTTCGTTCGCGAAACCCTCGTCGTGCGAGACCACGATGACGGTGGCGCCGCGTGCGGCCTCCTCGCCGACGACTCGAACGAGCCTCGCGACGCCCGACTTGTCGAGACCGGTGGTCGGCTCGTCGAGCAGCACGAGCAACGGACGATGCACGAGCGCACGCGCGAGCGAAACGCGCTGCCGCTGTCCGCGCGAGTACTCTCGGAAAGGGCGATTCATGAAGCTCGCAAGCTCGAACCGCTCCGAAGCCTCGGTCACCGCATCGTCCACGGAACACCCGTAGAGCTCGGCAGCGAGCGCGATATTCTCGCGCCCGGTGAGGTCCGCGTAGCAGAGCGACGTGTGACCGACCCATCCGAGCGCCTGACGAACATCGGCAGCCCGACTCCCGAGCGCCCCGTGGGTGACCCTGCCGGACGTGGGCCGGGAAAGCGTGCCCACGACGGACAAGAGCGTGCTCTTCCCCGAGCCGTTCGTCCCCAAGACCGCGGTCACTTTGCCCGTTTCGAACGTGGCGTCGATTCCGACCAAGGCGCGCACGGGTCCGTACGTCTTGGTCACACGATGGAGGCGAACGTCGCGAGAGGAATCCAAGGCGAGCTCTTCGTCTCTACCCTACCCGCCCGGCCCCGCGAAGCTTCCAACCGAAGAACCCACTCACGGCGAGTGGTCGGTTCGATTCGCACCGTTCGCGACTGCTCTCCCGCACGCCGAGGATGGCCGCTCGAGTGCCGTTTCATCGCTCTTCGAGTCCGGAACGTGGAAACTACAAATCGACGAACCGAGGACGCCGGCGCACTAGTAGGAAGGCTTCGACATCATGCTAGTCTCGATACCATGACGGCCGCTCAAGCCCTCCTGTCCGAGGAGCTTCCAGCCATCCAGAAGTTGCGTAGCGCCGTCGAGAATGCCCTCGAAGGCAAGCAAGACGTGGTCGAGCTCGCACTCGTCGCATTGCTCGCCCGCGGTCACCTTCTGATCGAAGACGTTCCGGGCGTCGGCAAGACCACGCTCGCGCGCGCACTCGCGCAGGCCGTCGGCGGCGACATGAAGCGCTTGCAGTTTACAAGCGATCTTCTCCCGAGCGACGTGGTCGGTATTTCGATCTGGGACCAACGCCAGAGCGAGTTCATTCTCCGCCAGGGCCCGGTGTTCGCGAACGTGTTGCTCGCGGACGAGATCAACCGCGCGAGCCCACGCACGCAGTCGTCGCTGCTCGAGGCCATGAACGAGGCGCAAGTCTCGATCGACGGACAGACCATTCCTCTGCCCGATCCGTTTTTCGTGATCGCAACGCAGAACCCGCAAGACTTCGCCGGCACCTATCCCCTGCCCGAGTCACAGCTTGACCGCTTCTTGCTCCGCATTCGCATCGGCTATCCGCCTCCTCAGGTCGAGCTTCGTTTGCTGACCGATCCGGGCGGCGACCGCGCCGCGGCCGTGAAGAGCGTGCTCGACCCGGCGCGTCTCGTGGAGCTTCAGCGTGCGGTCCAGCGTGTCGCGCTCGACGCCTCGCTCGCCAACTATCTTCAGGCGCTGGTCCAAGCGACCCGCTCGTCTCCGGCGCTCTCTCTCGGAGCTTCCACGCGCGGCGCGATTGCTCTCGCGAGTGCCGCGAGGGCCCGAGCGCTCGTTCGTGGGCGTAGCTACTGCATCGCCGACGACATCCACGATCTGGCCGTGCCGGCGCTCGCTCATCGCGTGCGCCTGTCCTCCGCGGCCGACGGGTTCATGCCCACACGCGACGAAGCCGAGGCGGCCGTGCGCGAGCTCGTCGCGCGCGTGCCTGTTCCGCTGTGAGCGAGGTCCCGCCGTCCGCGGGTAAGACGCCGGAGCCGGGCAGGGGCACTCCTTCGCCGCTCGGCTCGGACGCGCCGCAATCCCTTTTCGATCGGCTGTTCTCCCGTCGCAAGCCGCCGCGGCGATTGAAGTTCACGAGAGAAGGAAAGTTCTTCGTCGGTATCACGCTGGGCGTCGGCTTCGCGGCGATCAACACCGGCAATAACCTCCTCTACTTGCTCCTCGGTCTCTTGCTCGCGCTCATCGTCGTGAGTGGATTGATGAGCGAGCTGTCTCTGCGCGACCTGAGCGTCGTTCGACGATTGCCCGCTCGTGCGCAGGTCGGCCGCGCTCACCTCGTCGAGATCGAAGTCTTCAATCACAAGGGCAAGGTCCCTTCGTACGCAATCGAAGTCGAAGACCTTCGCGCCGGTCAGCCCGCCGACAAGCGTTGTTTCTTCCTGAAGATCAGCCCGAAGAGCGCTCAGGTGGCCGCGTATCGCAGGACCCCCCAAAGGCGCGGAAGGGACCGCCACGTGGGCTTTCGCATTGCCACGCGATTCCCGTTCGGATTGTTCGAGAAGTCGCGAGAAGTTCCGGCCGAAGGCGACCTCATCATCTATCCCGCAGCAGACCCCATCAAGCTCGGCTCCGCGCCAGCCGGTCGAGATGCCGGCGGGGAATCGGCATTCGGGCGAGGGCAGGGGGAAGACCACTTCGGCCTTCGTCACGTACGCGACGGAGAAGACCTTCGCGACGTTCATTGGAAGAAGAGCGCCTCGACCGGTCAGTTGGTTCGGCGCGAGCGCGCTCGCGATGCTCACCCGGAAACCACCCTCCGCCTCGACGTGAAGCGACCGGCGGGTTCGGGCGATTCGTTCGCCACGGCCTTCGAACGGCGTATTCGTGAGGTTGCATCGCGGGCGGTCGCGCACATCAAACGAGGGGACCGCGTGACATTGCGGTCCACCGCGGGTGAGGTCGTTCGCGGAGACAAGACGACCGGGTCGGACAACATCCTTCGCTATCTGGCGTTGGTCGACGCCGTCGACGAAGAGGCCGAGCCCGCCAAAGCGCCGGTGGAGACAAAGGGAGCAGCCGAATAATGCGCTTCGGTCTCGTGCATCGGTTGATGACCAATGCGCTCGCGACACTCGGCGTGCTCGCCGTGGTCAACACCGCGGGAATGCCTCCATGGACGGCAGGGCTCATCCTCGCGGGTCTCGCCATCGCCGTCGCACTGCCCGAGAGCCTGCAGGCGCGACCCTTCATGCGAACGGTCGCCACGGCGGCACCTCTCGCGCTCTTCGTGATCGAGACGCTGCGGGTCATCCTCGGAGCCTCGGCGCTCGACATCGCGGTCGAGTTCGCGGGATTCCTTCAAGTCATTCGAGTCGCAACTCGTCGCGGCGCAGCGCACGACCAGCAGATCATCATTCTAGCTCTACTCCACTTCGTGGCCGGCACGGTCCTTGGGGGTGGATTGAGCTACGGTCTCTGCTTCCTCGGGTTCTTGGTGGTCGCCCCCGGAGCCTTGGTGCTCTCTCATCTCCGGCGCGAGGTGGAGGGCAACTATCGTCAAGGGGCGCGCGACCGCACGGGCCTTCCGGTCGACGTGCCGCGCATCCTGCGCAGCCGTCGTGTCGTGGGGCGCGGCTTCCTGCTCACGACCTGCCTTCTCGCCCTCCCCATCTTCGTGTTCACCGGTGCGCTCTTCGTGCTCTTCCCGCGCGTGGGGCTCTCTTTGCTTTTGGTGAATCACTCGCGGTCGGGTCGAATGGTAGGCTTCTCCGATCACGTCGACCTCGGCGACGTCGGCACGCTACGCTCCGATCCGACCGTCGCACTGCGTTTCACCCTGCCGGACAATCCGGACCCGCCGCTTCGAATGACCATTCGCCTGCGAGGCACGGCGTTCGACACCTACGATGGACGTGCGTGGTCCAGGTCTTCCAACGAACGGCGCGCGGTCGACCTGTTCTATCCGAACATCGTGGCCATCTCGCGAATCCCGAGGACGCGTGAAGATCGACGGATCTCGTTCGACCTCGAGCCCATCGATCCTCCCGTGCTCTTCTTGCCGCCGCGTGCCGTCGGCGCCCAAGTGGTGCTCCCGCAGAACGCGATCCCGCAAGACAACGTGGTCGTCTCACGCGGTCCGGAAGGGGAGTTCCGCTACTCGAGTCCGTCGACCCACGGCCTTCGCTACGATGTGTTCCTCGCAGCGGACAACGAGCCCATTCCCTATCAGCTCACGTCGGTCGAGCGGGCTCGGTACCTCTCCCTCCCGCCGCTCCCCAGCCGCATCGCAGACCTGGCCCGTCAATGGACCGAAGGTCTGCCTACGCCAATCGCCAAGGCGAAGGCCATCGAAGAGCACCTTCGCACCGACTACCACTACGACGTCACGTCACCTTCCGGTGGCAAGCCGCAGCCGCTCGATCACTTCCTCTTCGAGACGAAGCGTGGCCATTGCGAGTTCTTCTCGACCGCCATGGTCATGATGCTCCGCGAAGTGGGCATTCCGTCGCGCAACGTGACCGGCTTCGTCGGCGGCACCTACAATCGCTTCGGCAAGTACTACGCCGTCCGTGAAGGCGACGCCCACTCGTGGGTCGAGGCCCACCTCGACGACACTCAGCTCGGCTGGGTCACGTTCGACCCCACGCCCACCGCAGCGGCACGGCCGCTCCAAGACACCTCCGGATCGCTCGTTTACCTGCGCGATTTCGTCGAGGCTCTGTCGCAGCGTTGGAATCGCTACATCGTCGGCTACGACCTCGGGACGCAGGTTCGTCTCTTCGAAGAAGCGGGACGTCGTTACGACCGCGCCCGCGCTCGCGCGGGACTGCGCACCGGCCTCGCAGACAAGCTGACGCGCGCGCCGGTCGTCGCCGGCTTCGTCGTCGGCTTGGGTGTCGTCGCGTATGGCCTCTGGCGCCGACAGAAGCCCAAGGTGTCGTCGCCCAAGAAGAAGAGCGAGCAAAAACGGAGTCGCGCCGAGCTCGCGGTCACCGAGCTCTATCAATCGCTCGAGTCGGCACTCGCTGGTCAAGGATTGACCAGGCCACTCGCAATCCCGCCGCTACGCTACGCCGAGGACCTCGTTCGCAAGAAGCACCCGCTCGCGACCGACGTTCATGCCATGACGCTCGTCTATCTCGAGGTCAGGTTCGGCGGCCAAGAGCTCGACGACGAGAAGAAGAAGGCTTTCGAGTCCGGCGTGCGCAGCGTGCGCTCCTACAAAGCGGAACCGCGCGCCCGAACCTGAATCGGACACGCGGCTCGCTCCTCGTCACCGAGACGGATGCTCTCGTCAGTTGGAGACCATCTCCTTGAACACGAGACCGCTGCCTCCGCGGTCCACGTGGACCACCGTGCCCGGCACGTAGTCTCCGCGTAGGACGTGCTTGGCGAGCTCGTCCTCGAGGTGCTTTCGCACGGCGCGCTTCAGAGGTCGGGCGCCGTACTTGGGATCCCAGCCCACCTCGGCCAGGTAGGCCTTGGCGTCGTCCGAGAGATCCACCGCGAGCGAGCGCGCTGCGAGGCGCTCGGTGAAGCGGGCGAGCTGCAGGTCGACGATGCGCCGAACCTCGCTCTTCTCGAGGCGCTGGAAGACCACGATTTCGTCGAGACGATTCAGGAATTCGGGACGGAACGCTTTCCGCACGTCTTCCATGACTTGGGCCTCGAAGAGGTCGCGCTTCTCTCGTTCGTCGAGCGCCTCGTCGTACATGGCCTCGGCGTGGTGCGAGCCTACGTTGCTCGTGAGGATGATCACGGTGTTCTTGAAGTCGACCGTGCGTCCTTGGCCGTCGGTCAGACGACCGTCGTCGAGGACCTGGAGGAGCGTGTTCCATACGTCGGGGTGGGCCTTCTCGACCTCGTCGAAGAGGACCACCGAGTAGGGTCGTCGACGCACGGGCTCGGTGAGCTGACCTCCCTCCTCGAAGCCGACGTACCCGGGAGGCGCGCCGATGAGGCGGCTCACGGTGTGGCGGTCGTGGTACTCGCTCATGTCGAGTCGGAGCATGGCGCGCTCGTCGTCGAACAAGAACTCCGCGAGGGCGCGAGCGAGCTCGGTCTTGCCGACTCCGGTCGTGCCGAGGAAGAGGAAACTTCCAATCGGGCGCTTGTCGTCACCCAATCCGGCGCGTGCGCGGCGGACCGCATTGGAGACGGCCTCGATAGCTGCGCGCTGTCCGACCACACGAGAGGCGAGGGCTTCCTCCATACGGAGAAGCTTCTGCATCTCGCCCTCGAGCATCTTCGCGACCGGAATGCCGGTCCACTTGGCGACAATCTGCGCGATGTCCTGGTCGGTGACCTCTTCGGTCAGGTAGGCCTGCTTTTCCTGTACTTTCGCTAGTTTTGCGCGAAGGTCTTCAATCGATTTTTCGGCCTCGGGAAGCTTGCCGTAGCGGATCTCGGCGGCCTTGCCGAGGTCGCCTTTCCGCTCGGCTTGAGCGGCTTCGGCGCGCAGCTCTTCCAGACGAGGCTTGGTCTTGCGGATTTGGTCGATGACCTCTTTCTCGCGCATCCATTGCGCCTTCATTCCGCTGCTTTGCTCTTCCATATCGGCGAGCTCACCCACCAACACGGACAGGCGCGCCTTGGAGGCCTTGTCGCTCTCCTTCTTGAGGGCCTCTTGCTCGATGCGAAGCTGCATGATCTTGCGCTCCACCCGATCGATGTCGGCCGGCATGCTGTCGACCTCCATCTTGATCTTCGCCGCGGCCTCGTCGACCAGGTCGATGGCCTTGTCCGGCAAGAAGCGCTCGGTCACGTAACGATCCGAGAGCGTAGCGGCCGCCACCAACGCGGCGTCCTGGATGCGGATACCGTGGTGAACCTCGTACCGCTCCTTCAGTCCGCGGAGGATGGCGATGGTGTCTTCGACGGTGGGCTGCTCGACGACCACGGGCTGGAACCTGCGTTCGAGGGCCGGGTCCTTCTCGATGCGCTTGCGGTACTCGTCGAGCGTGGTCGCGCCGATGCAGCGCAGCTCTCCGCGGGCGAGCGCCGGCTTCAAGAGGTTCGCCGCGTCCATGGCCCCTTCGCTAGCTCCCGCACCGACGATGGTGTGCAGCTCGTCGATGAAGAGGATGATCTTGCCGTTCGAGGCCTCGACCTCCTTGAGCACCGCCTTCAGGCGATCCTCGAACTCGCCGCGGAACTTGGCTCCCGCGATGAGCGCACCCATGTCGAGCGACACGAGCTTCTTGTCCCGCAGAGACTCGGGGACGTCGCCGCGGACGATGCGATGGGCGATGCCCTCGACGATGGCCGTCTTGCCGACGCCCGGCTCGCCGATGAGCACGGGGTTGTTCTTGGTGCGGCGCGAGAGCACCTGCATCACGCGACGAATCTCTTCGTCACGCCCAATGACGGGATCGCTCTTGCCCTTTCGCGCCACCTCGGTGAGGTCGCGGCAGTACTTGTCGAGCGCCTGGAATTTCCCTTCGGGATCGCGATCGGTGACGCGCTGGCTCCCGCGAACTTGTGCGAGCGCCGCGAGCAGCTTGTCGTAGGTGACTCCGCCGTGGAGCTCGAGCGCCGTCTGGACCTCGCGATCGTGCTGCGCCATGGCCAGCACGAAGTGCTCGAGCGAAACGTAGTCGTCGCGCAGCTGTTTGGCCTGGTCCTCCGCGCGGCGCATGACCTCCATCGCGCGCCTGGAGAAGCTCGGATCGGCGCCTCCGGTCACGCGAGGAAGCCCTTCGATCACCGACTTCGCGTCGGCGACGATGGCGTCGATGTTTGCTCCGGCCTTCTGCAAGAGAGGCCGTACGACACCTTCTTCTTGCTCGATGGCCGCGAGGAGCAGGTGCTCGGGAAGGATCTCGGGGCTGCCGCGACGCGCGGCGAGCTCGAGCGCCGTGCGGAACGCCTCTTGGCTCTTCGTGGTCATTTTCTCGGGACGCATGCTGTTCTCCTTCGCGGCGAATGGACGCCGAAGTCTCTCACGGGGGTGCTCGCGCACCCGAATCGAGGGATGGGCCCGGCCGTCTCCTCAGACGACCGACCACGCACATGGAATAAGCACGCACCCGACGGGCGCAAGACGCGTACCAATCGGAAAGGTCTCTCGGCCGAATCACCGAATCCGCATGTTTTCCCTGCGCTAGCGCCCTGCGTGAGCGCGCGCCGTTTGCGCGAAAAGTTTCAGCGAACCATCACGAGGCCCTCGAGGACTCGACGTGTACGGTCCTGCCATGGCCCTCCCCGATCGACAGCTGTTCGCGCTCGCCCTCGCTTCGGTCATCACGGAGATGAACGGCGCACACCACGACGAGCTCGGCTCCTGGGGCCTCAACGAGCACACGAAGCCTTGGTGCACCAACACGCTCAAGGACTTCTACGGCATCGAGTCGAAGCAGGACTTCGACGAATCGGTGCGCTTCTTCCTCGAAGAAGGGCACTCGAAAGCCGCACGAGACGTGCTCGCTTCGCTCGGGCCTAGCAAGACCGCCGATGCGCCGAAACAGGCGCTGGTGCGGGCCCACGCAGCCGACATCCAGCAGGTGGGACTGCTCGCCTGGGACTACGGCCGCCTCTCGGCCGTGGTCGGGTGGTCGTATTGGGCCGGTTTCGTCGACGAGCCTTCGGCGTGGAAACTCCTGCTGTTTTTGGCCAGCAAGGTCCAAGCCGCCTACGACTCCTGGAGTGGATACGCCCGTGCGTACGAGCTGGGCCGGCTCTTCTGGAAGTCGGGCGAGCCGCACGAGGCCACCGCCCGGGCCATCGCCAAGTTGCTGAAGGATCCCGAAAGTCCGTGGGTGAAGGTGCCGTGGAACACGGATCTCGGCGTGACCCTCCCGAAGCTCGATGGGGTCACGCGCTTCAAGCGCTCGATCTGCCCCTCGTGCGGCGCTGCCAAGTCTCGTCCGAGCAAGACGGCCTACGTGTACTGCGACTTCTGCGGAACCCTGGCCGACTACGATTTTTCACGTGCGTGCGAGACCAACCCGGACGTGCGCCCGGGACCTGCGTACGCGAACCTGGCGGCGGAGCTCGCGCCGTCGCTCGAAGCCGCGAAGGCGAGGGGAGACGTGGGCACCTACCGCTCCCTGCAGCAGCGGCTCTTCGATGCCTTTTGTACGCATGCACCGCTCTCGGTGCCTCCTCGCGTGAAAGATCCCGCCTATCGCGCGGCGTACGTGGCGTACATGGCCGAGGCGGCTACGGTCGTGGCGTTCGACCCCGGTTCGGCGTCTCACGACGCGGCCGTCGCGCGTGCCACCAGCGGGCTTTCGTTTCATTCCCCGCGCCCCGGCGTCCTCCGAGTCCCGGCGCCGGCGTTCGAGGCCTTGGCGGGCGCGGTGTTCGCGCAGCTCGCCCATCACGATGCGCTCTACCGAGCGAGAGGTATCTACGAGCTCCAGCCCGACTCGGCTTCGCGAGAGCTCCAGCAGCGCATCGGGGCTTCGCTCTTCACGCAAGGATGGCTTCCCATGCTCGACGAGGCGCAAGCGCAGAAGCTTCTCGCGTACACGAAGCTCGCGGGCGAATACCTGGAGGCCAAGCCGGCCGCGCCGACGGCGACGGCATGTTGCGGCTCGTGCGGCGCGAATCTTCCCGTCTTCTCCGGGGCGCTCGCGGTCGTGTGCGAGTCGTGCGGCCACAAGCTCGACGTGAGCGTGCCGCGCCTTCCTTGCCCCGGATGTGGGGCGCGCCTCGCGCTCGAGTCCGGGAGGTCGCGCCTCGCCTGTCCTTCGTGCCGGACCGAAGTCTCCCGCGTGACCTGATTCGTGGTTCACGAAGCAAGAGCCGCGATCCCTCGGGATCGCGGCTCTCGGTACGTCACGCAGGCTCGTTCACTTGCGGGTCAGTTTGCCCTCCACCGCGCACGGTCCGACGCGCGGCGAGAGCATGCCGCTGATCTGCGCCTTGTCCGCGTTGATGCGGATACGACCGGCTCCGCCACCTCCGCCCGTCCCGATGCGCGTCGGCGCGCCGACGCCGTCGCCACCCTTGGTCGTCTCGCCCGCGGAGCCCTCGCCGCCGGCGGTGCCTTCGCTCGTATAGGGCGAGGTCGCCGGGGTCTCGCTGGGCTTTGCGTCTTCGCCGCTGCGATCCTCGCCCAGGTTGCCGATGTTGCCGCCGCCTGCACCGCCATTGACGGCAATCGTGCCGAGCATGTCGACCGACTTGGATTCGATCAGGATTGCACCACCACTGCCGCCACCACCGCCGGGTTGCGTATTGACGACACCCGAGGCGTACCCACCGCCGCCGCCCGCGGTGACAATTGCGTCTGCGGCCACAATCAGCTTGTTGCCGGCGACCAATTGAACCGCACCACCACCGCTGCCGGCGCCGAGACCGCCGTAGCCACCCGAAGAGCCACCGACCAGCGGAATCAACTTATCCGAGCCGTAGGTCTTGCCGCCCGTTGCAGCGACGTCTCCGGACTGAATGCCACCTGCGCCGCCCGTTCCGCAATAGCCGCCGCCACCGGAGCCGCTGGTGCGAGTGCCGGCTTTGCCGCCGCCGGGTCCGTGACCGTCGAGCGGGGCCGAGCCGGTGTGGTCGCCGGCATATCCGCCCGCCGTGGGGAATCCGCTGCGCGCCGAGGCGTCGATTGTGCCTCGAATGTCGAACGTATCGACGGCGACGATGGCGATGGCGGAGGGGGCGCCGACCTTGATGGTGACGTTGGGCTCGACGCGGATGTTTCGTGCGAAGATCACCGTGAGGCGTCCGGCGCCCTTTTGATCGACGACCTTGCTCTTGGCCTTCTGACCGAAACACGAGAGGGGATTCGAGGCATCGACCGTGCAGTTGTCGTCCACGACAACGTCGCCGAGCTGGGTGATGTCGATGCCCGAGAGGTCGAAGTTCGAAGGCTCGAAGTCGAGCTTGGCGGGAGCCGCCGCGTCGGAGCCCTCGGGAGTTGCCGTGGGCTCGACGGGCGCGCCAGCGTCCGAGACGGAAGGCTGCTCGATCGCGGTGACGGAGCAGGCGGCGGTGGCGAGGACGAGCGAGAGGGCGACGGCGAGCGACGAGCGATTCATGACGAGAAACCTCCGTAGGGGGCCGGACTTTCCGACCGTGTGCACCCCCTCTCGGCCGCTCGCCCGAGGTCGTTGCCTGGAAATCGCTCGAGCTCGAAAATTGTCGTAAACGTCGGAAAAATGGCCGGTCGAGCCTGGCGTCGGCGCCTCCCCTCACGCTCGCGCCGGGAAGGACGGAGGTGCGGTCTCGCCGTCCGGCGTGAGGTGGTTCAACGCGACGAGGGCTCCGTGGACGGCTGGCTCGACGCCGTGTGAGCGACCGGGAGGCATTCGCGGCCCGAGACCGCATAGCCCTCGACGCAGCGTACCTCGCAGGTCGAGACGAAGCACAAGGCGTAGCCGTTCTCCGGCTCTTCGCAGTGCCCGCAGCCCTCTCCGGATGCGTTCGAGGAGGCGCTCGCCGAGTACTTCGTGCGCGACTCGTGCTTCGACGACGCTGCGACGGCCTCGACCGTCTTCACGGCCACGACCGTCGCGACCATGAGCACTTTCGCAGCGTTTTTGCCGATGCAGCCGACCTGGCTGACCGACATGGCGACGAGGACGATCGAGAGCAGCGGGCGGTGGGTGTTCAAGGCGGGACGAACCTGAGCAAAGCGAATGCCGTCACCCAAACGAGCGCTATCGGGGCATTCCCACGCCTTTTCGGCCCTGTTCAGCCAAGGGCGTGAACGCGCGGTGACCCGTTCGGCGTGTGCGGTAGCCTCGTTCCGATGAAGCGCAACACGGTCGCGTGGTGCTTGGGCTCGCTCGTCGCGCTCGGGATCGGCTTGTTTTCCGGCACGGCGCGCGCCGAGTCCCCCGAGACGGTCGCACTGCGGCGTGAGCTTCACACGTACTACGAGGGCGAAAAGAGCGGCGCGCTGCAGTTCGCGCTGCCGGGCCTGGCGAACGTGGGGGTCGGGGCGGCCCTGCTCGCGTCGGAGACGTCGGACGTGGCCAAGGGGGCGGCGGTTCCCACGGTGGCCTTCGGCGCGATCGAGCTCCTGGCCGGGGCCGTCCTTTTTCTGCGCACCGACAGCCTTCTTGCGCGCCTCGATCGAAAGCTCACTCTCGACCCGCGAGGCTTCCACGAAGAAGAGCGGACGCATCTGCGTCGCGTCGATGCACAATTCTCCGGGCTGATGGCGATCGAGATCGCCGTGACCGGACTCGGCGCTGGACTCGCGGCAGGGGGCGCGTTCGCCAAGGACCCCACCGTGCAGGGCGTGGGCGTGGGGCTCGCCGTCCAGAGCACGGTCCTCTTCTTGTTGGACGCGACGGCCGCCGAACGAAGCACTCGCTACCTGAGCACGCTCGAGTCGTTCTCCCTGCAAAAAACGGCAAATGCGGGCTGGATGCTGGGCTACGCCGCGCGGTTTTGAACACACCGACTGCGCCCACGTTCAGTCGCGACGACGTCGGCTGTCGAGCGTCCTTCTTCATGCTCGTGCTCGGCTGAGCTACGCTCTCCGAACCATGGGGACGAAGCCCGGAGTCGGAGACCAAGATCAGGCGCCTCTCTCGGACCTCGGTGCCGAGATGGAGACCGATGCACTGCTCGCCTCACTGGGGTCGCCCGGCGCCGGCCCGGCGTCGGGGAGACCTCAGGTCGTGGTCGAGCTTCCCTCGGCCCGAAACGCGACGCGGTCCGCAAAAACGAGGGTCGCAGGCGCTCCCGTCGTCCGCGAAGAGGGCGCTCCCGCGGTCGAGCTCCCCTCACCGCAGCACTCGCTCGGCACCCGCTTCGCTGCCTTCGGTGCGTCGGTCACCCTCGCCCTCGTGGTCGGGGTGCCTTTGGTGCTCAAGATCGACGCTCCACGTCCTTCGAACGTAGCCGCGGGCACGAACGCGCTCTCCGGGGTGGTTGCTCCTTCTCCGCCGCCCGCTACCTCCGCCGCGGCGAGTGTTCAGCTCGCGCCGCCTCCTCCGAGCGCTTCCCCGGCGGCCCTGGTTTCGGCCGGCTCACCGGTGCAGGCCTCTCCAAATGCCGGTAAGCTCTCCGGAAAAGGTTCGGTCGGAAAGCCTGCGCCCAGTTCGGCGACCACCGTCGCGGCAGCGCCGACCGCGCCTGGCGCAGCACCCGAAAAGCCGGTCGCTCCGCCACCCGCGGCCACCCCGGCGACGCCCGCGACGCCTGCCGCACCCACCAGCACCATCGCCCACGGCGCGCTCGTTCAATGAAAAACGCCCACGGCTCCTGAGAGCGCGTGGGCGTCGGGTGCGCTTCGACGAGCGCGATCAGCCGGTGACGGTCGTGCCGATAGCCTCGCCGAAGACAGCGCGTTTGATGTTGCCCGGCGCGAGCTTGAAGACGCGGATGGGCATGCCGTTGTCGCGGCACATGGTGGCGGCGGTGGAGTCCATGACCCCGATACGCTCGGAGATGAAGCGGTCGTAGCTCATGGCGGAGATCATCGAAGCATCCGGGAATTTCACCGGATCGCGGTCGTAGATGCCTTCCACCTTGGTCGCCTTGAACACGGCCTCGGCGCCGATTTCCATCGAGCGGAGCGCCGCAGCGGTGTCCGTGGAGAAGAAGGGGTTGCCCGTACCGGCCGCGAAGATGACGAAGCGGCCCTTCTCGAGGTGCCGCACGGCGCGCCGCCGAATGTAGGGCTCGGCCATCTGACGAATCTCGATGGCGGTCTGCACGCGGGTGGGGACACCGACCTTCTCCATGCCGTCTTGGAGGGCGAGCGCGTTCATCACGGTGGCGAGCATGCCCATGTAGTCACTTTGGGTGCGATCCATGCCCGCGGCGGCGCCTTTCAGGCCGCGGAAGATATTGCCACCGCCGACCACGATACCGACCTGGATACCGAGCTTGTACACCTCGGCGAGCTCGGACGCGGTCTCGCGCAGAACGTCGGGGTCGAGCCCTCCTTGTTTTCCGCCCAAGGCCTCACCGCTCAGCTTGAGCAGGATGCGCTTGTAGCGAAGGTCGGGGTGAACGGCGGGCGGCGAGAGGGGGAGGTCTTTGCTTTCTTCGAGGCCCATGGCCGAAAGCTTCTACTCGGCACCCCATCCGGGCGCAATCCAACGTGTGGCATCGAAGCGCGAGTCGGTGCTAAGGCTCGGGACGTCCATGCGCTCGATCGCTCGATTTACCGCCACGAGCTTCCTTTTGAGCTTCGCGCTGCTCGGCGCGACGGGCTGCAGTAGCTGCAAGGGTGGGAATCCCCCCGTGAGCGAGGACGCGGGCGAGCACGCCACGTCCGCGCAGCTCACGCCCGAGCTCTCCGCGAAGGTCCTCGCGAAGGTGGGCGATCGCACCATCACGCTCGGCGACTACGTGGCCGCCCTCGAGCACATGGATCAGTTCGACAGGCTCCGTTACCAGGCTCCCGAGCGCCGAAAAGAGCTGCTCGACGAGATGATTCGCGTCGAGCTCTTGGCTCAGGAAGCCACACAAAAGGGCTACGACAAGGACCCGGTCGCCCAGGCCGAGATGCGCGCGATCTTGCGCGATGCGATGCTCGCCGACGCCCGCAAAGGCGCCCCGTCACCTGCAGATATCCCCGAAGCGGACGTGCGCGCCTACTTCGACGCCCACAAGGCCGACTACCACGACCCCGAGCGCCGCCGCATTTCGTGCATCGTCGCGCGCGACGAAGCGGGCGCGAAAGCGGTACTCGAGCTCGCGAAGTCGGCCACGACGGCGGCTGCGTGGGGTGAGCTCGTGCGGCAAAAGTCGGTCGATGCCTCCGCTCGCGCGAACGTACCGGTCGATCTGGCGGGTGACTTCGGCATCGTGAGCCCGCCCGGAGACGCACGTGGAGAGAACGTGCGAGTTCCGGAAGAGGTGCGAGCCGCCGCCTACGAGATCCCCAACGTGGGAGAGTCGCTCCCGCGCTTCGTGAAGGCTTCCGGGCGCTTTTACCTGGTTCGCCTCACGCAAAAGCTCGAGCCCCACGATCGCTCCTTTGCCGAGGCGGAGCGGGTGATTCGCGTGAAGCTCGCGCAGGACAAGGTGCGTGAACGCGAAGAAGCCGCCCTGGCCGAGCTCCGCAAGAAGCACAAAGTGGAAGTCGACCAAGCCGCGCTGGCGACGGTTCGCGTGGATCTTGTCGTGGATGCCGGCGCTCCCAAGCCCGACGCCGGGAAGTAGACGTTCGGCAGATTCCGAGCCTGTCCGTGGTGCGGGTCACGTCCCGTGATCGGGTATCGGCGCCCGCACTCGTGGAATGGACGCGCTCGTCCGAATGGTGAGTGTCGGACATGCTGGCGGCCTCGGAGGCTCGTGGGGCGTTTCGGCAACGGGGATCGGGCTTCCTTTTCGTACGTGAGAGTTCCTTCTCCGTTGAAGTGAACTGAATCGTATTCGAACACTCAAGAACGTCCGTTCGGAATCTCCCATTCTGCTAGGTAATGCTCGTGGCTCCCTCCAAAGCATCCCTCGCTCTGCAAACCTCTCTCGAAGCACTCGCGGCATCCTTCGCCGCAGCGCTCACGCAGGCCGTGCTCTCGTCCACGTTCGAGCAAATCCGTGAGATCGGACCGGTCGCCGTCAACCTGCCCGCGTCCACGTTGCCGATCGCGACGCTGACCCGCGCAGCTCAATCGGCTCCGGCCGCGGCGGCACCCGCCAAAGCAGCCAAAAAGCCCGCGGTGAAGGCGCGTGCCATTGCCAAGCCGGCAGCGCCTGCTGCCAAGCCCGCCCCCAAGGCGACCGCCAACGTCGCGAAGAAGCCCGCTGCCAAAGCGGCTGCAATCGCGAAGCCGGCCACCAAGGCTCTCTCGGCCGCCGAGAAGGCCAAGGCTGCTGCCAATCTCTCGCGCGGTGAGGCCCTCGCAGCGCTCGTCCGCCACCTCCAGCAGAACCCCAATGGTTGCCGCGCCGAAGAGCTGCGCTCGGCGCTCGGGCTCGATCGCTTCGCCTTCATTCAGGCCACCAAAGACGGTCTCGCCACCGAAGAAATTCGCAAGACCGGCCGCCTGCGCGGCACCATGTACTTCGCGGCCTGATTCGCGAACGCACCTCGAGCACCTCGAACGGCAAGGGCGACTCTCCACCGGAGGGCCGCCCTTTCGCGTTCGTGCTCTATTCGCCGCTCAACCCAATATCAATCAACCCATCATATCCAAGAAGGGGCCCGCGCCGAGCAGCGTGGTCCCTCCGTCCACCAGCAGCGTGGCGCCGGTCACGTAGGCACCCGCAGGTGAGACCAGGTAGGTGAGGGCCTCGGCAATCTCGAAGATGCTCCCCCAACGGCCCAAGGGGATTCGCTTCTTCAAGCTCGACTCGGCGTCTCCCGGGGCGAGGCGCGCCATTCCTTCGGTGTCCTCGATTGGACCGGGGGCAATCGCGTTCACGCGAATGCCGAATCGGCCCCACTCGAGGGCCAGGTCTCGCGTGAGCTTCTCGATGCCCGCTTTGGCCGCTCCGGCGTGGCATTGGAGCGGCGTGGGCACGGTGGCCTGGGTCGCCGTGATGTTCACCACGGTTCCGCGGCTCTTCGAGAGGGCCTCGAAAGCGGCCCGGGAGACGTTGAACGTCCCGCACAGGTCGATGTCGACGACGGATCGGAAGCCGTTCGCGCTCAAGGTGGACGCGGGCGCGAGGAAATTGCCCGCGGCGCTGTTCACGACGATATCGAGGCCGCCGAAGTCCTCGACCGCGGATTTCACGGCCTGTTCGACCGCCGGGTACTGGCGCACGTCGCAGGCGAAGGTCTTCGCCGTACCTCCTGCCGCGCCGATCGCCGCGGCCACCGTGTCGAGCTTCTCCTGCGTTCGCCCGACCAAGAGCACCTTCGCGCCTTGCTCGGCGAGGCGTTTGGCGAGCCCGGCTCCGATTCCGCTTCCGCCTCCGGTGACGAGGGCGGCCTTCCCGGTGAGCAAATCGCCGCGGAAAACGCTGTTCATGACTTCTTCTCCGGGTGGTTCGAGGTCGACGTGGCGGCGCGCACGTCTTCTTCGGCGATCTCCGCGAGACCGGCGAGCGAGGCGAGCGGGAGCGGGTGGAAAGGCGGACGCGGCGTGAAGGGCAGGGCGGCCGAGTGACCGCGCTCGGCGAGCACCCTCGCGCACAGAGCGAGGCACGATTTTCCCTGGCAAAACCCGGTGCCGAAGCCCGTGTAGCGCTTGAGCGACTCGATGTCGTCGTGCCCGCGGGAGATCGCGTCGTCGAGCTCGTGCAGGGTCACGTCTTCGCAGCGGCAAACCAGCACTTTGGCCATGGCCCGAGCTTATCGAAAAATCGCGGCCGCACTCGGCCAAGGCCTTCGCGTCGTCGCCCCGTGTGGCTCGCAGGGGGAGCCCTCGACGCAAGGCACTTGCTGTGGGCCAGGGCATCGACTAATGGACCGAGTCCTTTCGGAGTAAGCCATGTACCTCGTCATTTCCAAGAAGCCGCGCAAAGCCAACCGCACCAAGACCAAGCGCTACCGCGCGAAGCTCAAGGCGAAGGACCGCGGTCGTCGCGCCCGCATCTACCAGGGCGAGTGAGCCGCACGACGAGTCTCGGCACGGCCGCGCTCGTCCGTCGTTCCCCGCTACGCTGACCGAGTCACGCCCAAGGGCGTCTCGGCTCCTCGAGTGTCCCCGGTCCGTGCGCCCACGCGCAGGACTCGCGACCTCGTACTTCGAAAAGAGAGAGGGCGCTCCCAGATCGGGAAGCGCCCTTTTTTCGTTCCGCTCTTCGCGGTCCGTTTCCCCTGCACCCGTGAGGGTTGCGGGGATCTCGAGGTCAGCCTTGCGTGTCCTTCTTCGCTTTGAAGAGGAACACGTAGGCCAAAACCCCGACGACCGCGGCCGGGACCAGCAGCATGATGCCGAGGATCACGAGCTCGCCGGCGCCGACGGTCGCCATCGAGGTCTCAGGTTCCGCCCTTGCGGAGCTCCGTGAGGACCAGCTTGGCCACGGCCTTCAGTGTGTCGAACACGCCGACGCCGGTGCGCGCGACGGCCTCGTAGTCCGGCACGTTGGTCGGGTTGAGCATCTCGCGAAGCTCTTCGACCGACGCGACGTTGGGTAGGTCGCGCTTGTTGTACTGGACGACGTAGGGGAGCTTGTCGAGCGAGTAGCCCTGCTCGGCCAAGTTGGTGCGAAGGTTCTCGACCGACTCGAGGTTCGCTTCGGCGCGCTCGATCTGGGAGTCGGCGACGAAGATGACTCCGTCGACGCCCTTCAGGATGAGCTTGCGGGAGGCGTCGTAGAAGACCTGTCCCGGCACCGTGTAGAGGTGAAAGCGCGTCTTGAAACCGCGGATCTCACCGAGCGAGAGCGGGAGGAAGTCGAAGAACAGCGTGCGCTCGGTCTCGGTCGCGAGGCTGATCATCTTGCCCTTCGCGTCCGGGTTGGTGCGCTCGTAAATGTACTGGAGATTGGTGGTCTTTCCGCAGAGGCCGGGACCGTAATAGACCAACTTGCAGTTGATCTCGCGCGCCATGTAGTTGATGAAACTCATCGGCTTCGTTCCTCTGCGCGCTCAGTCGTTGAAGAGGTTGTCGATGTCTTCGTCGGTGATTTCCGCGAAGGGCGAGTCGGCGCCGGGCTCGGCGACCTTCTTCAGGAGCGACTCGAAGATGTGATTGAGCTCCTCGCTCGCCTTTTTCACGCGCAACCTGACGAGCCCGAGGCTCGAGCGCGAGTCGAAGATGACCACGAGGATGACGCGGTTCCCGACGAGTTGGATGTGGATGTTGGCCTTCTCGCCCTCGTGGAACTGAGTTGCGAACTCGTTCTCCTTGAGGAGCTTGGCCATTCCGCCCGTCGCCGCGATGTTGCCGGCGGTGAGCGACGCGAGGCTGGTGGTGTCGACGTTGTCGATATCTCCGCTCGCGGCGATGAGCTGCCCGTTCTTGTCGACGATGAAGACGACCTTGGCGTTCGCGTCCCGAACCAAACGGTCGACGACCGCTTGGATCTGATTGAACTCCTCCTCGTACATCACCATCTGGGGATTGATCATCCGAGTCCTCCGCGAGATGCCCCGCGCCTACGACCTCGCGGGGACCGGGATATCTCCCGAAGCTCCGCGCCGAAATTCATGAGGCTTCGGTTTTATCGGAACCCCCCCACCACGGCAAGACACGTTCGCGCGACCTGCGAACGAGGCCCCTCCGGACAGGAAGTCTGCGGAATCTCGCGCCCCTTTGCCTACCTTGGCAGCACGAACGCTCTGCCGGCTCGCAGTGAGGCGAGCGCGCCAACGTAGGGGCGTACCAAAGGACGGCCAGAACGACCCGCAAAGCCAGGCCACGGGCCCTGGCAGAGGCACTTCGAGACGGGTCCACCTCGTGCGCCGAAGGGCCCCCGTTTGCCTCGCGCGAGGGAAACCAGGGATGCCCGAGGTGTCTCGAAAATCGTCGAGCGAAGCGGGCTCGGAGGCTCTCGGGAGGTCGATCGAGGCGACGCGCTCAATCCTTGGCGCGGCAGAAATCACGCACGGTCTCGTAGAGCACTTCGAAGCCCCAGTGGATCCCGTCCACCGGAACGCGCTCGTCGTGCCCGTGGTACATTTTCTGGAAGCTCACTTCATGCGTGGGATCGAACTTTACAGGGGAAAACCCGTAACAATGCGTCCCTAGGCGCGCGTAGGCCTTCGCGTCGGTGAAGCCCACCACCATGTACGGCAGAGGCTCTCCGAACGGATCGTGCTTGCGAAGCATCGCCTCGAGGTGCCCGTAGAGCGGCGTGGTCGCGTCGGTCTCGACCGAAGGCAGCGAGTGGAGCACCTCGACCTCGGCGTCGGGGCCGACCATCTCTCGCAGCTCGGCGAGGAACGCAAGCTCGCTCTGGCCGGGAATCGTGCGGCCGTCGATGTCCACGCTGGCGCGCCCGGGGATCACGTTGACCTTGTTTCCGGCGCGCACCACCGTGGGCGAAGCGGTGTTCGAGAGCATCGCGCCGAAGCTCCGACGCTGGTCCGGATCCTTCACGAGGTAGTCGAGGATGAGCCCGGCAATCTGCGGGGTGGTGAGCCGCGAGAGCGCCTGTTTCTGCGGGAAAGGGAGCGCCGCCGAGAGTCGCTCGACGAACGTCGCCACCACCGGGTGCACGTGCATCGGGAGGCGCTTTTTTCCGAGGCGGGAGATGGCCTCCGCGAGCTTCACCACCGCGCTGTTCGGGTCCGGCATCGAGCCGTGCCCGGGCGAGCCGCGGAAGGTCGCGCGCGTCCAGACCACGCCCTTTTCCGCCACTTGAATCGGGTAGAACACCTTGCCGAGCAGGTTGAGCGAGAACGCGCCCACCTCGCCGAGCATGTATTCCGCACGGACCTCGTCGGCGTGCTCGTCCACGAGGTAGGTGCTCCCGAGCGAGCAGCCCGCCTCTTCGTCGGCGACGCCTGCGAAGATGACGTCGCGCTCGAGCGGGATCTCTTCGGCCTTGAGGCGCGCGATCACGCAGGCGCTCATGGCGGCCATGTGCTTCATGTCGATGGCGCCGCGACCCCAGAGGTAACCGTCGTGGATCTCGCCCGCGAAGGGCGGGTGCCTCCAGCGCGACTCGTCCGCCTCGACCACGTCGGTGTGCGCGTTCAAGAGGAGCGGGGCCTTCTTCCCGTTCCCGCGGAGCCGCGTGACCACGTTTCCCCGGTTTTTCACCTTGGAGAAGAGCTTCGGCTCGAGCCCGGCGGAGCGCGCGTGCTCGGCCAAGAGATCGGCACACAAGGTCTCGTGGCCGTCGTCTTCGCCCCCCGTGCCGCGGTTCACCGTGGGCTGACGAATGAGGTCTCCGAGAAGCGCGATGCAGGTGTCGCCCCAGGCGGTGGTCATGAGCGGCATCTTCGCCCGAATCGTGTGTCACGTGCGTCTCTCGAGCGCCTCGGGTTTGCGGTAGGACAGCGGACATGTCCGGTCCGCCCATGCGATCTGCCTCGAGCCTCGTGGGATTCTCGCGCTCGCTCTTCTCGGGAGAGCTCGCCTCGCCGCGCCTTTTCGTGGGAAAATCCGCAGAATCAGTGGTGCTGCTCGGCGCGTTTCAGCGCACCTGCGAGCTTCCGGCCGCGAGCGTGGCCTCGCGCGCGGTCCTGCGTCGGGTGACGGGCGGCGGTGCGATCGAGATCGGTCCGGGCGTGCTCGCGGTCACCTTCGTCTACCCGAACCTCCCGTCCCTCGCGGCGTCCGCTCTTCCCTTGCAGAGCGCACAGATTTTGAACCGCGCCGTGCGACCCTTGCTCCGCGCGCTCACGCGCACCGTGCACGCGACCCAGTACTTCGGGCGTGATTGGCTCTCGTCGGACAAGCGCCCGACCGGCCTCGTCTCCTTCGCCCACGAAACGCGAACGGACCGCTTGGTGGTGGAGGCCTTTCTCTCGTTCGGCGCCTCGTGCCTCACGTTCGAGAGGGCCTCGTACCAGGGAAAAGTCCCTGCGTCGTACGAAGAGCTGCGAAAAAGACCGGTCGACGAGGCTCGCTTCGCCGAGGCTCTCGCGGAGGAGTCGGGACTGCTGGTCGAGCCGTTTCCAGAAGGCTTCTCGGAGCCAGGATCGATGCCCGAGCCGGACGAGCCCGGGTGGACCTCGCGGGTCGACGAAGCGCTCGGGCCGCTCTACGCCGGACCAGACGCGCATGGCGTGTTGCGGCTCGGGGGTGAGCTCGTGGCGTCGTTCGATCGCGTAGCGTTCCTCGAGCGCAACCTGGAGCCTCGGGTCGAGCGTGACGTGCGCGTGGACCAGGCCTTCACCGAGCCCGGCGCGCATCTCTTCGGCGTGAAGAGCCTTCGCTCGATCTTGGACGTGCTCGCGCCGCTCTGAATCAGCGGTCATGATCTTCGATCAAGCCCGCTAATTTAGCCTGACTCGTCATCGGAGGACTCTGTCCTCCGCCGCGGCAGGTTCGCGCGAAGCCCGCTGGGGCCCCACCTCCTGGTTTTGGGTCCCAAACGTCCCAAACCCAAAACGGCCACGTCACGTGTTCGAGAATCGTGACCGCTCATTTAGCGTGAGAGCGCCGATCCGAGGCGAATTTCAGGGCTTCATCGCGATGCCCACGTCGGTTCGTGCGGGCACCATCGAAGGGTCGACGGCCTTGGAGGGCTCCGGAGCGCCGAGGCGCGCGCACGCCTCGATGTCGCCACCGAAACAGGCCTTCTCGAAGAGCGTGTCGGCCATCTTGGTGTCCTTGCGGTCCTGTGCGGCCTTCCCGAGCTCGAGGCAGGCGGTCGGGTTACCGCGATCGCACGCGCCGGTCAGCAAGCGGCTCGCGGTGATGGGCTGGAGGGACACGCCGTCGCCCACGAGGTAGAGGCCCGCGAGACGCGTGCACGCCTCTTGGTTTCCCTTCTCGCACGCGTCCTTGAAGATGGCCGCGGCGGTGACCGTGTCGCGGCCTTCGCCTTCGATCTTCGCGAGTGCCGTACCCACGTTGATGCACGCGTGCGCGTTGCCGCCGTCGCAGGCCTTTCGGTAGAGCGCGAGCGCCCGGAACATGTCGCGCGGAACGCCGAGCCCGAGCTCGTGCATCACGCCCAGCGCACTGCACGACTCGAGCTCGCCGTCGCGGCAGCTGTCGCCGAACTGCTTGGCGCCCTCGGCCACCAGCGCCGAGCTCGGGTTTCTGCGCAGGGCGCGCTCGAGGCAGGCTTGCTGGTCGTAGCCGCTCTTCGCGCCTCCGAACGAGCGGTGACATCCTGCTCCGACGACGACGAGCGAGAGCATGGCCGCGCCTTTCACCAGGCTTGCGGCGAGCGAACGAGTCGAGCCCATGTGCACACCCTCCGACGCGCGCGCTCGACTCCGACGACGCGAATTCGCGCCTCGAACGAGCTCCGATCGTCTTCGGTTTGGACCCCGGAGCTGCGCAGGCCAGGCTTCGCGGGATCGAGTCTTCGGCGGCCCTTCAAACCGTGGATCCGGACAATCCGGACCTTTAGGTCAATGGCTTTGCGCTTGCGCCTTTCGTGCGCAATTGCCCTTGTCGAACAATTCTCGAAGGTGACCTACACGCCTTCGTTCGTCAAATCGGTCTGGCCCATTTCGCGCATTTAGGTCGCACCTTTAGGCAGGCGCGGCCCACCCTCGGCAGATCGGCAGATGGGCTCAGCGCGCCCCGTGCTTGGATTTCGCGGCCTTTTTTTCGGCCTCGAGCTTCGCGCGGAGCGCCTCTTCTTCAGCGCGCCGGACGTCTTCTTGCGCCTCGGCGAGCGCGCGCTCCTGGTCCGCTTTCGCGCCCTCGGCGGCGGCGCGAGTGCTCTCGGCGATGCGTTGCGCTTCTTCGGCCGTGCGGGCCATCTCGGCCGCGCTCTCCGCGCGTACGCGTGTGTACAAGAAGGCGCCGGCACCCACGCCGAGCAAAACGAGAACCCCGAACATCGCGACGACGAAGGCCACCGTACCTCCACCGGACGAGGCGGGCTTCGGCTGGATCAACCCGTGGAGTCGAACGACCTCGGCTTCGGCTCGACGCGCCCTTTCTTCGGCGCCTTCCAGCGCGCGCGCACGCTCCTCGGCTTGGGAAGCGCGAGCGTGTGCGGCCTCGAGGTCGTTGCGGTACGTCATGGCCTTCGAAACGTAAAACACGGCTCACCGTGAGGCGAGCCGTGCCTTGGGACGACGTGATTTCCGCGAATCAGAGCGGGATGTTCGAGTGCTTCCGCGGCGGGTTCACGTCGCGCTTGTCCTTCAAGAGCTCGAGCGAGCGGGAGAGCCGCGCGCGCAGCATGCGCGGGTGGATGACCTCGTCGATGAACCCGAGCTCGGCCGCCTTGTAGGGGTTCGCGAACTTTTCCTTGTAATCTGCAATGAACGCGGCCCGCGTGGCTTCGGGGTTCTCTGCCTTGGCGATCTCGTTCTTGCGCACGATGTTGACCGCGCCGTCGGGGCCCATGACCGCGATCTCGGCCGTGGGGAACGCGAGGTTCACGTCGGCGCGGATGTGCTTGGACGCCATGACGTCGTACGCGCCGCCGTAGGCCTTGCGGAGGATCACCGTGATCTTGGGCACGGTGGCCTCGGCGAAGGCAAAGAGGAGTTTCGCGCCGTGCTTGATGATGCCGCCGTACTCCTGGTCGGTGCCGGGCAAGAAGCCGGGCACGTCGACCAGCGTGACGAGCGGGATGTTGAAGCAGTCGCAGAAGCGCACGAAGCGCGCGGCCTTCATGCTCGCGCCGATGTCGAGCACACCAGCGAGCACGGCGGGCTGGTTGGCCACGATGCCCACGCTGCGGCCGCCGACGCGCGCGAAGCCCACCACGATGTTGGGCGCGTATTGCTCGGCAATTTCGAAGAGGTGACCGTCGTCGACCACCGCCGCGATGACCTCTTTGACGTCGTACGGGCGGTTCGACTCGAGCGGGATCATGGTGTCGAGCGCGGGGACCTCGCGCAGGGCAGGGTCGTCACTCGCCTTGAAGGGCGGGTCCTCGGTGTTGTTCGACGGAACGAACGAGAGAAGCTCACGAATCTGCGCGATGCAGGTGCGGTCGTCGACCGACGTGAGGTGGCAGACGCCGCTCTTCGAGGCGTGCGCGGTGGCGCCGCCGAGATCTTCTTTGGTGACCTCTTCGTGCGTGACCGCTTTGATCACCTCGGGTCCGGTGATGAACATGTAGCTCGTGCCCTCGACCATCAGGATGAAGTCCGTGATGGAGGGCGAGTAGACCGCGCCGCCCGCGCACGGCCCCATGATGGCGCTGATCTGCGGGATGACGCCGCTCGCGAGCGTGTTGCGGAGGAAGATGTCCGCGTAGCCGGCCAAGGACTCGACGCCCTCTTGGATGCGGGCGCCGCCCGAGTCGTTGAGCCCGATGACCGGGGCTCCGACCTTCATGGCCATGTCCATCACCTTGCAGATCTTCTGGGCGTAAGCGCCCGAGAGCGACCCGCCGAAGACCGTGAAATCTTGGGCGAAAACAAAGACCTTGCGCCCGTCGACGAGGCCGTGTCCGGTGACCACGCCGTCGCCCAGGACCTTCTGCTCCTCCATTCCGAAGTCGGTGCAGCGGTGGGTGACGAAGCGGCCGATCTCGACGAACGAGCCGGGGTCGAGCAGGAGATCGATGCGCTCGCGGGCGGTGAGCTTTCCGCCTTCGTGCTGCTTCTTGATGCGGTCTTTGCCGCCTCCGAGAAGCGCCTTCGCGTCGAGCTCGTCGAGGCGAGCGATGGGAGCCGAGGGAGGGTTCGACACGGGGTTGCTCATGCGCCCACGTATAGCGAAAAGGTGCCGCGGATTCGCTCGGAAATCCGCTACGCAGCCGATCGCCCGGTGGCCACCGGCCGCGCGCCCCGATTGCCTTACCATTCGTGCAGGCTTTCGTCCGGGGGCAGGCTCGGGGATGCTGGCGTCGCGAGGGTTCCCTCTCTATCCTAGCGAACCGCCCATGTCCCTCTCCACTGGCACGCCGCCCTACCCGCAACCCGGGGAGGTGATCGACGGAAAGTACAAGATCGAGCGAACGCTCGGTCAAGGCGGCATGGGCGCCGTGGTCCGCGCCTACCACATGCTCCTGCGCGCTCCCGTCGCGCTGAAGTTCATGAACCCGCAGTACATCGACCTTCCCGGTGCGGTGGACCGCTTCCTGAACGAGGGCGTGGCCTCCAAGGCCATCGCGAGCGACCACGTGCTCACCGTCGACGACGTGGGCAAGCTGCCGTCGGGCGCGCCTTATCTCGTGATGGACTGCCTCGACGGACGCGACCTCGCGAAGGTCCTCGAAGAAGAGGGAAAGCCGGGAATTTCCGCCAAGCGCGCGGTCTACTTCGTCATCCAGATCTTGCGCGCGCTGCAGGCCGCCCACGCGACCAACATCGTGCATCGCGACATGAAGCCGTCGAACTGCTTCGTCATCCAAAAGGACGGCGACCCGGACTTCGTGAAGATCTTGGACTTCGGCATCAGCAAGATCCAAACGCCGGGAAGCGCCGCGCTCACCCAGACGCACTCGGCGCTCGGCACGCCGCTCTACATGTCGCCCGAGCAGGCGCGTTCCCCGAAAGAAGTCGACGGCCGGAGCGACCTCTACTCGGTGAGCGTGATCCTCTACGAGCTGCTCTCCGGTCGCACGCCCTTCACGGCGGACAGCGGACAGCTCACGGAGCTTCTTTTCAAGCTCTTCACGGCCGATCCTGACCCCCTGGACGAGCTCGTCGCCGACCTGCCTCCGGGTCTCGCCGCGGTCGTGCATCAAGGTCTCACGCGCGAGCCCATCAATCGTTTCTCTTCGGCGCTGCTGATGGCCGAAGCGCTCGAGCCGTTCGCGGACGAAAAGGGAACGGCCCTGGTCGCGCGCATGCGTTCCTTCATCGCGCCCGAAGATCCGGGCAAGCACTCGCGCGCCATGCCCCCCTCGGCGGTCGCGTTCTCCGAGCTCGGCAAAGGTCACTCGATCCCTCCGGCGGCGCTCGCCATGGCTGCCACGCAAGCCGAGCCCCCGCGCACGGCGACCATCCCGCAGAACCCCCTGACCACGCGCCCGCAGTCCGTGCCCCCGGCCGGTCCGTCGGGCACGGTGGCCATGCACAATCGCCCGGAGAGCTCGGGCTCGAACCCTTCGCAAGCTGCCGCACGTCCTCAGGAATTCGCGAACGTTACCCACCCGAGGCCCCACGCCCCGAGCGGGAGCGACGCCCCCGCCGAAGGACGCAGCATCGCGTCGTCTTCGCCGGCGCTCGCCACCACGCGGGTCGACTCCGAGGTCGCGAAGAGCCCGGTGAAGCTCTTGGTCACGGGCGCCGGCATCGCGCTGGCCGCGGTGGTCATCGCCATCCTGGTGACGCGTGTGAGCTCGCCGCCGTCTCCCACCGGACCTGTCGCCGATCCCTCGAAGGTCGTCGGAACCACCGGCACCACCTCCAACGCCAGCGCAGGCACGGCGATCGCGCCTCCCGTGCTCTCGAGCGCTCCCTCGGCTGCGGTGCCCAGCGCGACCGCCTCGGCGCCTGCGTCGGCGTCCTCGCCGTCCGCTCCGACCACGTCGACGGCACGAGCCGTCGTGACGCCGCCTGCCTCCGCCAGCACGCCGCTGAAGCCCGCGTCCTCGGCCGCCCGCGCCATCAATCAGGGCCTCGCCCAGTAGCTTCCCGCAACGCTCCTAGAAGACCGAGAAGACCGAACCGAATGCGAACCCACGCTTTTGCCTCTCGCGCGCTCTCCAGCGTGCTCGTCGGTGCCGTCCTCGCGGCCTCGTTCCCCACCGCGGCGCTCGCGCAGCCGAAACCCGCCGCCAAGCCGGCTCCCGCTGCCCCGGCCGCTGGCGCGAAGCCCGCCGCGAAGGGCAAGACCATCCGCGAAGAGCTGCCTGCTTCGGTACTCCCCAAGTGGGAGACGGCGCTCGTGCTCTTCGGGGCGAGCAACTGGGGCGCGGCGCGCACCGAGTTCCTCGAGGTCTACAACGAGTCGAAGAACCCGCGCGTGCTCTTCAACGTCGCGGTCTGCGAGAAGAACACCGGCAAGTACGCGCGAGCCATCGCCACCCTGAACAAAGAGCTCCAGGAAGGCGCGGGCAAGCTCGCCCCCGAAGAAGAAGCCCGCATCAAGGACACCGCGGCCGGTCTCGAGACCTTCGTGGTCGAGGTGCCCATCAACGTGTCCGAGCCGGGCGCGAAGGTCTTCGTGGACGACTACGAGATCGGCACCTCGCCGCTCGCTCCCCAGCGCGTCGACACGGGCGAGCGTCGCTTCGTCGCCAAGAAGTCCGGCTTCGTGGACGCCATCGTGGTGCGCGCATTTCCGCAGGGAAAAAAGCCGGATCCGGTCGAGCTGAAGCTCGAAGCCATCGCCAAGGTGACCACCATCACGGTTCAGGTGAGCGGCGCCCCGGGCGCCAGCGTGCGCATCGACGGAAAAGACATGGGCCCCGCGCCCTACACCGGCAAGCTTGTCATCCGTTCGGAGCCTTACCTCGTGGAGGCGGATGCGCCAGGGTTCACGACGGCCAAACAAACCGTCTTCCTCAAGGAAGGGGAGTCCTCCGCGGTCACGCTGGGCCTCTCCAAAGAGCAACGCCAAGGCAAGCTCGTGGTCACCACGAAACCCGAAGGAGCGCTCATCCTGGTGGACGGCAAGGTGGTCGGGTCCACCCACTACGAGGGCGCCGTCGAGGCAGGCCCGCACCTGGTCACCGCCAAAAAGAATGGATATTACACGTACAACCTGGACGTCGAAGTGCCGAAAGGCGGCGAGCGTCCGGTCACAGCGGTGCTCAACGAAGACCGCAACCCGAGCTTCGTGCCTTGGCTCATCGGCACGGTGGTGGTCATCGGCATCGGCATCGGCGCCGCCGCGGTGCTCTTCGCCCCGAAAGACCAAGATCCGTTCCGCGGCACGCTTCCTCCGTACATCGTCGAGCACCAGTGACGCTTTCGTGTCACGCTCGATAGTTCGGTCCTTCGCCTTCGAGCGGCCTGTCGCTCCGGCCCACGTTCCCGTCTTTCTTCCGGTCCTCTTCCTCCTCCAGGAGAACTGCGCATGAAACTCCGAAGCCTCCTCACCCTCGGCACGTTGAGCCTCACCGGGCTCGTCTGGACCGGCTGCGAAGGGAAGAAGCAGACCGAGCTCGTGGCCGGCATCTCCACGCAGGTTCGTGTTCCCAAGGATCTCAAGACCATCCGCGTCGACGTTGTGGTCGGCGGCACGCCCATCAAGTGCGACAGCTACCGCGTCTACGACGGCAAGGTTCAGCTCCCTCGCACGCTCGGCACGTTGCCCTTGAACGACGACAACCGCGGCTTGCCGGTGACCATCACCGTGGCCGGGTACTCGGAAGAGCGCCTCGACGGCACGAGCATCCCGCAGTTCGCCGACTGCGCCACCACGCCGATTTCGATCAAGCCGGTCGACCCCAACACGTCTCGTCCCGATCCCGCCATCGGGCGCGTGCTTCGTTCGTCTCGTCAGACGTACTCGCCCGAGAAGATCCTCTTCTTGCCGATGCCGCTGTCGTTCTCGTGCTTCGACAAATCCGACTGCAAGGCCGAAGAGACCTGCAAAGCCGGTCGCTGCGCGACGGTGGACGCGGACGTGTCGAAGCTCGCCGAGTTCAGCGAGACCATGATCGACGGCGCGGCCTCCACGTGCTTCAGCATCGAGCGCTGCGTGAACCTCACCGGTCAGACCCCGTTCGTGGTCGACGCGGACAAGTGCATCTACGCGCACCCGGGCACCCCGAGCGCGCCCAAGCTTCCTGCCGGTGCGCCCGAGATTCCGAAGGACGGCGACGGCCTCAACGTGCGCGCCATCTACGACGGCGGCGCGGTGACCGAGGTCCTCGATCTCGACGAACAAGAGGGTTACTTCATCCCCGATGCAGCAAAACCGCAGCAGTTTCAGCTCGCTCCGGGTCTTTGTGACCTCGTGAAGGGGGTCGACGAGAAGGGCAAAGTCACGCCTCACCGCATCTCGGGTCTGCTCAGCTCGGGCCTCTGCCAATCGAAGACCCAGCGCCAACCCATCTGCGACGCGGACCTCAACAAGCTGATGACCGGCAACGAGACCGGGCAGGTCACGCCGCAAGAAGGCGTCTGCACCACGGTCGAGCTCAAGCCGACGCCGAATGCGCTGGTCATCCTGCTCGACGGTTCGGTGCGCCTCTCGGACTTCTACAAGGACGAGACCGTGACCCGCACGCTGCGCCTCTCGCTGGCCGATCCCGCGTTCGAGGCCACGCAGCTCGGGCTGAAGGTGATTCCGCAAGGCCTCGACTGCGGCAACCGCGTCTTTCAAGAGCTCGACGTGAATATGCAGCTCGCGCTCAAGGCGCAGACCGCGATCGCGGGAAAAATCGCCGACTTCGTCTCCGGCAAGACGGTGCTCGAGCCCATCGCGACGCCTCTCAAGACCGACGCCGCGCTCGAGGCCGCGTACTCCAAGCTGAACGAAGCGGCCTACTCGGGCTACAGCCGCCGCGGCGTGCTGCTCCTCGGGAACCGCGACTTTACAGGCGGCAAGTGCACCGCCGGCGTGAAGCTCGCGGACACCATCAAGAAGGGCAAGCTGAAGACCTACGCGCTCCTCCTGGGCGAGAACAACGCCATCCAGGATACCGAGCTGCAAGACGCGGCGAACGACCCGACCGTCGGGCTCAAGCTCTACGACGCCCGTAAGGACCAGGCGAAAGGCAGCGAGGCCTTCAGCCAGATCACGCGCGACCTCACTTCGTGCCTCTACGACGTGCCCGGCGGTCGCCTCGACGCCTCGGCTACCGTGTCGTTCTACGACCCGGTCCGCCGCCAGACCGTCAAGGTGAAGAGCTCGCCCGGTTGCACCGACAAGAGCGGCTGGACCGACGAAGGCGGTAAGGTCCGCTTCTGCGAGAGCGCCTGCGATTCGCTCGTGACGACCCTGAAGGATCGCTCGGACATCGCCATCGCGCTCGGCCAGCCGGCCCAGGCGGTTCCCATCTTCGCTTCCACGAAGTGCGGGGACTGAGCGATCGACATTCGTCAGGTCTTGCTCGACACGGGCCGCGCCTCGGGGGTACTCGAGGGCGGCCCATGATCGTTCTCGGCATCGAGACTTCCTGCGACGAGACCGCCGCTGCGCTCGTGGATCACGAGGGACGCGTCTTGTCCGACGTGGTCCAGACGCAGGTCGCGCTGCATGCGCCGTACGGCGGCGTGATCCCCGAGCTTGCCTCGCGTGATCACCTGACGAACCTGCCTCCCGTGGTCTCGCTCGCCCTCTCGCAAGCGGCAAAAACCCTGGACGACGTGGACCTCGTGGCCGTCACCTGCAGGCCCGGGCTCGTGGGCGCGTTGCTCGTGGGCGTGCAGCTCGCGAAGGGCCTCGCGTGGGCCTCCGGAAAGCCGCTCGTGGGCGTCGATCACCTGATAGGGCACCTCTTCGCCAACCAGCTCCGCCGCGGCCCCGAGGCCACCGGCCCGAGGCCCGAGCCGCCGTTCGTCGCGCTCCTCGTCTCCGGCGGTCATACCGCGATTTACCGCGTGGAAGGCCCACTTCCCGAGCAAGTCACCGAGCTCGGCGCGACGCGTGACGATGCCGCGGGTGAGGCGTTCGACAAGACCGCCAAGCTGCTCGGCCTCGGCTATCCCGGCGGTCCGGTCATCGACCGTCTCGC
This sequence comes from Polyangiaceae bacterium, assembly GCA_965225775.1. GTDB lineage: Bacteria > Myxococcota_A > Polyangia > Polyangiales > Polyangiaceae > JAAFHV01. The sequence continues at coordinate 6,635,900 of OZ245328.1, forward strand.
GCGCACGGGCCAGGCCGACAAGGCGCTCTTCTCCGCGCCCATGGCCAGCACCAAGTCGCTCGAGACCAGCTTCTCGGGCATCAAGACGCAGGTCGCGCAGTACGTGGAACGCCACGGCGTCCCGGAAGGGCAGCGCCTCGCGGACGTGTGCGCGTCGTTCCAGGCCACCGTGACGGCCGTGCTCACGGACAAGCTCGTCGCGGCCGCCGTGCGCGAAGGCGTCCGCGACGTGGTGCTCGGCGGAGGGGTCGCGGCCAACCGTGAGCTGCGTGCGCGTGTCGAGGGTGCCTGCGCGGCACGAGGCCTTCGTGCACACCTCCCGGATCTCGCGAGCTCGACCGACAATGCCGCCATGATCGCCTACGCCGGCGCGCTCGCCTTCCAAGCGGGCGTGCGAAGCTCGTGGGACCTGCTCGCCACCAGCGTCACGTCGCTCCCTCGGGCAACGCGCAAGGGCCGCGGTTCTCGGTAGTGGTTTGGTCGTAAATCTGTTTGGTTTCAGTATCTTGGCCATCGCGCGCTCGCTCCGGGAATAGCGAGCTCCGGCCGCGGTTGTCTCCGGACCATGGCTTCACGCTCGGCTCGCTTCGCGCTCGTGGCTCTTCTCCTCGGACTGGTCGGCTGCGACCACGCCACCAAAGCGGCTGCCGTCGGCAAGCTCGCCGCAGGGCCGGTTCGCGTGGTGCCCGGTGTGCTCGACCTCGTCTACACGGAGAACCACGCGCTCGCGTTCAGCGCGCTCGACCACACGTACCTGCCCGCGCGCGAGGTGCTCTTGGCGGTGGTCCCGGCGCTGCTCTCGCTGGGGCTCGCGGTGCGCTTTTACCAGCGCCGTCACGCGGGCAAGCTCGAGCGCGCGGCGTATCTCTTCTTGCTCGCCGGCGCGCTCGGCAACGTGCTCGACCGCATCTTCCGCGGCTTCGTGGTCGACTTCATCCACCTCGCGTACTGGCCGGTCTTCAACGTGGCCGACGTGCTCGTGGTGGTCGGGATGATCCTGCTCGCGGCGACCGGCCTGCGCAAGAATCGCCCCGCCGAAGGTCGCTCCGAAGCGCTCTGAAGCGCACCCTGTCACGCTTCGAAACGAAACACGGCGAGAGGGAAAATCCCGTCTCGCCGTGCGTCGTGAGGCTCGGAGGAGCCGCGTGCGTCAGTGCTTTCCGTGACCCTTGGTCTGCGCGCCGTGGTGCTTGTTTCCACCCTTCGCGTCGGGCTTCTTGGAGGCCTTCGCGTCGGCGGTCTTGCCGTCCTTCGCGAGCACCATCTCGAGGGTGTCGCCCTTGGCGCGCACGATGTAGTTCGGCACGCCGTCCTTGAAGGTGACCGAGAGCTCGGCGCCGTTGCCGTCGTTGGCGACGCGGATGCCGGCGATGCGCGAGTCCTTCGAGGCGAGCGGCGAGGCGGCCTCGAGCGAGCGGCGGTTCGGGAGAACCACGGTGAAGCCGGTCGGCTGCGGGGCGCCCTGGAGACGCTCGATCGGGCCGTCCATCTTGAGCTTGAGCACGGTGCCGTGCGCGACGGGACCGTTGGTGAAGGGCTTGGGCTTGCCCTTCTTGCCGCCGGTGCCGGGCGAGGCGCTGTCGGTGTCTTCGCCCGGCATGGGCGCCGAGAACGTGTTGGGCGAGCCGGGAATGGAGGGCGAGACCGCTCCGGTTCCCTGGTTGGCCGCGAAGGACCCAGGCATTCCACCGTTGCCCATTTGTCCAGGTATTCCGCCCATTTGCCCAGGAAGGCCGGACAGCTGCTGTCCGGGCACTTGCGCGCCACCCAGGGTCGACGCGGGTGTCGCCGAGGGCGCGAGCGGAGCTGCCGCGACGGCCGCCGGGGGATCGACCGGAGCGCTGGCGAGAGGCGCCGGCGTGTGCGGCTTACGCATGGCCATGAGGCCGAGAATGAGGGCGATGCCGGCCGCGCCGCCGATGGCGAGCTTGCGCTTGTCGAGCTTCTTCGTGGGCGCGACCGCGGCGACTTCTTCTTCGTCCGGCTGCGAGCTGCGGACGACCTTACGACCGGAGGCGTGGAGCCCGCCGCTCGGAGCCGGAGCCGTGGTGCGGCGAACCGGAGCCTCTTCGCTGGCCGCGGCGGAAGCGCTCGCTTTGCGCTTCTTCGCGAGCATGGCCGCGGCCGTCTTGGCGCGAGCGAACACCGAGCCGATGGCCGGACCGAGCTTCTTCAGGCCGTCGCCGACCGAGCTCGAGATGCCCTTCGCACGCTCGGAGAACTCGTGCTTCATGCGCGAGCTCTCTTCGTCGACGCCCGGCGGCTCTTCGCTGGTGTCGCCGCCTTCGGAAGCCGCGGCAGCCGCGTCGTCCTCGTACTTCATGGTGACCACGAGCTGCGGAACGTGCGCCTCGTTGGTCTCCACGTTCACGCGCGAGATGCGCGCAGGGCGCTTCTGGCCGGTCTCGGCGTCTTCGAGCTCGAGCTCTTTGCCCGCCTGGAGGTAGCCGAGCTCGCTGTACGTGGTGACCTTGGCCACCGAAGCGTCGCGAACGCGAGCCTTCATGGGCACGCCGAGACCGTCGATGTGCAAGCGCACGCGGCCGGCGGGAATCTTGGGCATCTCGGCCGCTTCGGTGGGCGCGAGCAGACGTTTGAGTGCGCCCATCGACTGCGAGTCGAGGTGCGCGAACGAGAGGCCGAACTCGCCGCCTTCCGAGCCGTCGCGGCACCACGTGACCTCACCCGAGGCGAGGATGGCGTTGCCTTCTTCGGTCTCGAACTGGCACGTGAGCGGTTGGCCGACGGTGGGCAGGTATCCCGCGCGGAGAGCCATCCCCGCGACGGAGACGTTCATGGCCTGCGCCTCGAACGACGGACCTTGCGCGCCGCCGACTTCGACCATCACGTCGAAGGGAATGCGCGTCGCGTCGGGCGCGCGTCGATCGGTCTCTGAGCTCATCGAATCCTCCGGAACGAACGAGCGGACGCCCTACACGGACTGCGTAGGACCATCTCCGCTTGCTCCTCGGGATAAGTGGAATTCGATTGACGGGCCAAATTTGTGCGGCGCCGATTTTTCCGAGGCGCGCACACGGACCCGAGAAAATAAGGCGATTTCGTTCTCGCTCGGCTACGGGCAGGTGCACGCGCCGACGCGCGAGGTGCTCTCCGCGAGGGTCTTTTTCGCTTCGGTGCAGCGCGTGTCCGCTTCACCCGTGAGCTCGCACAGCGCGCCCACGGCGCGGCGCATCGACGCGAGCGCGCGGCAAGGCGTGGTGCACGCCGCGTCGGTCGAATGCGACGCGGAGAGGGGCTCGCTCGAGGGCTTCTTCGGCGCTTCGGTCGGAGTTGCGCTCGGTTCGTTCGCCGGGGTCTTGGCGCTTCCGTTGAAAGCGTCAATTTCCGAACGTGCACGCGCTATCGCAAGTTCCGCGTCTTCCACGGTTCGCGGGGAATTTTCCGCCGGCATGGTCGGTGCATTGGGAGCAGGTGCCGACCCGCATCCGACGGCAATCAACGACGACCCGATCCCGAGGAGTAGACGACGCACACGAAGAGTGTCGGTCAAGCCGGCCCTCGCCGCAAACGTCTTCGCTCGATCCCTTACGTGTGTACGCAGAGGTGCTCTTTCCGCGCACGAAACCGCGGAGCTTCCGCAGAAAAGAATCGCTCGCTTCTCGAACACCCGCTCCTATCGAAGGAGGAGACCTCATGCATCACCCTCGCGCGACGCATCGGATCCGAAGCCCCCACGTGACCACCACCCCGCTCCGCAAGCTCTTCGGAATGGTCGTGGTGCTCTCCTCCGTGTCCGCGCTCTCCGCCGCGGTGGTCGGGTGCAGCTCCAAGGTCGAGGTCGACGTCGCCGATACGGAAGGTGAGCTTCGCGCGGCCAACGCGCCGGTCGATCACTGCCCGGTGAAGTTCGAGCTCGCGAACGGCGTGGCATGCACGGAAGATCTCTCGTGCCTCTACTCGATCGACTGCGGAGCCACCCCTCAGCAGACGCACTGTTCGTGTGTGTCGGGGAAGCTCGAGTGTGTCGATCGTGTCGGCCCCATTCCGGTCGGCGCGAAGCAGCTCTGCGCGCCCAGCACCGCGGCCGATTCGTCCGAGTGCCCGCCCACGCGCGCGGCCGCGAACGGCAAGCAGTGTTTCACCGTGGGCCGCATGTGCGCCTACCGCGGCTCGTACTGCCCGGTCACCGGTGTCGAGCAACTCGACTGGTGCAAGTGCCATCCGGACGGCGAGGGCGGCTACCAGTACGCCTGCGAGTCCGCGCTCTGCCCTCGGAACTGAGTCGCGGGCGGCGCTTCCGAATCGGGCATCGAGGGTCGTGGTCTTGCCCGACCTCAGGATGGTTTTGCGCCTTCGGAGCCCACGAAGAGAGCCTCGATTTCTTCGCGTACGGAAGACTCGCTCTTCCGCGAGGCGATCGCGAGCTCCTTCACGAAGAGCGCCTTTATCGTGTCCAGCATCCGGCGTTCGCCGAAGCTCAGCGTCTTGTGGGTGCGCAGCCAGCCGAGCTCGCGCACGATCTCGGCGAGATCGAAGGCCGAGCCCGTCTTGATTTTCTCCTGGTAGGCGCGTGCACGACGATTCCACGTCTGGGTGTCCACGCTGGTCGGCTTGTCGCGTAAGTGGGCGTAGAGTGCCTCGATTTCGGCGGGTGAGACGAGCTTGCGCAGGCCGATGACGGTCGCGTTCGCCACCGGGACCAGCACTTTGCGATCGGCGTCCAAGATGGACAGCACGTAGAAGCGCTGGCGGGCGCCTCCCATGTCCTTCTCTTCGATGCTCATCACTTCGACCACGCCTTGCACCGGGTAGAAGGCGTGCTCGCCGACCGCGAAGCCCGTGTCCGTCATCGGCTCCCCCAGAGAGCTCTCGACCCTCTGAACGACGCTATCCGTGGCCGGTTCTTCGGTCAATCGGCCCGCTCGAACAGCGCCCGCGCGAGACCCCAGCGCACCCCTCGATCGGAGACGCGCGTGGCCTTCGCGCCGAGCGCCTCGAGCACCGCGAGCACCACGAAGCCGCCTGCGACGATCACGTCCGCGCGCTTCGCGTCGAGCCCGGGCACCCGCGAGCGGTCCGCCAGGGACATCGCGCCGAGCCGCTCGACCACCGCTTCGATCTGGTCCGCGCCGAGCAGCTGCCCGTGCACGGCCGACCCCACGTAAGGCTCGAGGCCGAGGTGCACCGCGGCCAGCGTGGTCACGGTCCCCGCGATGCCCACCGGCACGGCTCCCGCGGGCAGCTTCGGGACGCCCTCGAGGGCCGCGCGCGTGGACTCGCGGAGCCTGCGAAGGTCGTCCGCGGTGGGCGGGTCCTCGGGCGCCACGCGCTCGGTCATGCGCACGCTGCCCACGTCGTAGCTCTTCGCGAAGCGCGCTTTTTCCCCGAGTCCGGGCCGCGCGATCACGATCTCGGTGCTCCCGCCCCCGATGTCGAACACGGCCACCTCTTCGCTCTCCGGGAGCGAGAGGCCCGAGAGCGCGCCGAGGAACGTCACGCGCGCCTCTTCGTCGCCCGTGAGCACGCGCGCCGGCACCCCGAAGAGCTCACGGACGCGCTCGACCAGCTGTTCGCCGCCGCTCGCGTCGCGCATCGCGCTCGTGCCCACCACGTCGACGCGAGAGACGCCCGCCGCGCGCACCTCGGCGGCGTACGCCTCGAGGCAGGTGGTGGCCCTCGCGATGGCCTCGGGCGCGAGCACACGCGTCTTGTCGACGCCCTGGCCGAGCCGCGTGATGGTCGCTCGCTCGACCACCCCGACGAGCTCTCCGCGTGCGTCACGCTCGGCGACGAGCAAAAGGATCGTGTTGGTTCCGATGTCGACCGTGGCGACGCGCGCTGTGCTCATGAAAAACCCTACCTTTTCGGACAGCTGACAAAACGACGAAGCCCCGCGAGGCGTGGGCCGCGCGGGGCTTCGGGGGAAAACGCTCAGCGGATGCTGTTGAGCTGAAGCATCTCCTCCACGTTCGGCTGAACGATCAGCTCGACGCGGCGGTTTTTCTGCATCTCTTCCTTGGTTTGGGCAGCGACGGTGCCGGCCTGCGGGTCGGTCTCGGCGTAGCCGGCGGCCGACCAGCGGTTCGCGTCGAGACCGCCACCACCACCGTCAGCCGGCTTCTTGCCCGGCACAGGCTGGGGCGCGATGAGGAACAGGAGCACCTGGCGCGCACGAGCGAGCGAGAGGCCCCAGTTGTCGTTGAAGGGACCGCCGCCGTACTTGGCGTTGTCGGTGTGACCGGCCACGACGAAGTAACGCTTGGAGAGGTCGCCGTCGCCACGAATGATTTCGGCGACTTGGCCGAGCGCCTCTTTGCCTTGCGGCTTGAGCGCGTCCTTGCCCGAGTCGAAGAGGATGTCACCCGGGAGCTGGATGACCATGCGGTTGTTACGGACGACGACCTTGAGGCCGATCGAGTTGAGCTTGTCGAGCTTGGCGCGGAGCTCGCGGAAGCGGGCTTCGATGACCGCGAGGCGGTCGGCGCGCTCCTTGTAGTCCTTCAGGGCTTTCTGAAGGTTCGCAGCGTCTTCCTTGGTCTTGGCGAAGTCCTGCAGCTGCGACTTCATGGCCTCGATCTGCGACTGGGCCTCGTTGTAGCGAGCCTGGTCGGCGGCGAGCTGGTCCTTCGCGGCCTTGATATCGGCAGCGAGCTTGTCGATCTCGCGCTGCTTGGCAGCCATCTCCTCGTCGCTGTGACCACAGCCGACCGCCATCATCACCGAGGCGAGCCCCGCTGCGAGCAACCACTTCGAACGAATCGCGAACACGGCATCCTCCTTGGGGCAGCACGATGCTCGCCCGCGAAGACGACGGTACGAAGGTGCTTCGCGCGCGTCAAGACGCTCCCGAGCGACCCTCGAAGGACGAAATTCCAACTCGCTCGAATCCACATCTTTCACGAAAAGATGGACAATCGCCCGTACCGACAGGGTGAAAAATCACCCCGAAAGCCCGAGGTCATCGCGAATAACCGCGAGATATCAAGCATTTGAACGCGCCGCTAGCCCTGGGGCCTGCGTGTTCCTGCGCACCCATTCAGCCGTTCCCGTCGTCAAGTTTTTCGTGTTTGACAACTGACGTAGGTGACCATATAACCAGTGACGTAGCTGACCATATAGGTCACGTACATCCTCAGCAGGAGGGATTCAGTATGGCTGCAAAGAAGAAAGCCGCTGCCAAGAAGCCGGCCGCGAAGAAGACCACCACCAAGACCGCCAAGAAGGCCGCCCCGAAGGTTGCCAAGAAGGTCGCCAAGAAGGCCGCTGCCAAGAAGCCGGCCAAGAAGGCTGCTGCCAAGAAGACCGCCAAGAAGACGGCAAAGAAGGCCGCTCCGAAGGCGGGTAAGACCGGTCCTCGAAAAGCGGCCCCAAAGCGTCCGGCAGCCGGACGCTCCAAGGCCGCCAAAGCCCCCGCCAAGGCGATCGCTCCGTCTGCGAGCCCGATCGACGACGGCGAGGAGTAGAGGCAACTCGTACCTGTCTATCGCGGATTAGGGCCTTTTCGGCCTCCCGCGAAAGGGAGGCACGGTCCTTCGAAGGGCGCACCTTAGGGTCGCGCCCTTCGCGCTTTTTGTTCGTTTGCTCGTTTTCACATGGACTCGGACGCGCCCTCCCGGCTTGCAAGGGAGATGTGACGCGGTGGGTCAGGCGGTAGCGACAGGCTCGCCTGCCAGCGTGAGACGATGGGGGCGGTCCCCCACGATCACGAATTCGGGGGTAGGCACACCGTTCACTACAGTTTCACGGGAAACAAGCCTCGACGGAATTCCAGGGCTGAACAGACCTGACAGGGAGCAGATGTACACCTGCTCACCCGTGCAGTCAATCGCCCAGGTACAGCTTCAGCGCGATGGCGGCGGCGCGGCGGTCGAAGGGCTGATTTTTGAGCTCTTCGCGATCCGAGATGCGCTCGAAGAGGTCGCTCAAGAACGCGGTGAACTCTTCGGCTTCGAGCACGGCGTCGGCGAGGCGGTCGGGGCTCGTGAGGTCGGACTCTTGGAGCGCGGAGAGCGCGCCGAGGAAAGCGTCGAAGCGTGGGTAGTCGGCCGCGCGCAGCAGCGGGTAGCCCATCGCCTGGAAGTACGAGAGAAACTCGCGCACGAACTGGAGCGACGAAGCTCCGGCCCAGCGCTCTTCGGCTTCGGGCAGCGCGCGCGCCTTCGCACCGAACGCGCGGAGGATCTGCGCGAACATCCAAATGTCGCGTCGAAGACGCTCGGAAAGCGCGCGCCGCGCTTGGGCGTCGTCGAAGACGCCGTGTTCGTCGAGCCGCTCGCCGAGCACCTTGCCGAGCACGAGCACGGCATTCTGGAGCGCGGGCCTCAGGGTGTTGGTCACGCGGCGAATCGAGAGTTGAAGCTCGGCCTCGGTGCGTCCCGACTCGGGCGCGGGCAAGTCGTGCTCGAACGCGCGACGAAGCTCGAGGCGTAGGTTCGCGGCGATTCCGCCCAGCGTGGCCTTGAGGTGGACGAGCCTGTGTCCCTCTTCGCGAAGGGCCTCGTAGCGCTCGGCGAGCTCCCTCGCGGGACGCTTGAAGAGCTGCTTTTCGTAGGCTTCCGCGAGCTGGATGCCGGCGCGCTGACGGAGGTGGCTCGTGAGCGCGCGGGCGTCCGAGCGCAGCACGCTGAGAACGAGGTAGGTGCATCCGGGCGACGCGCTCGACTCGAGCAGGTCGAGGTACTTCAACATGCGGAAGATCGAGAGCACCGTGAGCGCTACCAGGCGGCGCGCGCTCTCGTCGCCCACTTGCCGCGTGAGCTCGAGCAAGCGCACGTTCGTGATGCGGTCGAACTCGGGTCGGAACTCGAGGGCCGAGAGCGGGTTGAAGAAGGCCGACGTGGAGACCTCGCCGTGGGCGACGCCGAGCACCGCGAAGAACGTGCGGAACGGCACCCGCGGGAGCCTCGAGATGCCACCGACCACCTCGAGCAGGTTGGTCATCGCGTGGCGCAGCTGGAAGAGGGACTCTTCGGGCGTGTCTTGCACCCGCGTCTCGCGGACCAGTCGAGTGCGTGCGCCGTCGTCCGGGAGGACCGTCTCGAGGTAGCGCTGGAAGACGAAGCTTCGTTCGTGTTCACCCAGCAAAATGCGGCAAAGCGCGACCACCTTGGTCATCGCTTCTTTCACGAGCATCATGGGCTCGCGGTAGTCGTTGGCGACGATGGACGCTCGGCGCGCCGGGCCCGGGTGGTTTCGCGGGTTGGCAAAACAGGCGAGGCCCTTCATGAGGACCTCGAGCTCGAAGAGCCGCTGCTCCTTTTGGGGGAGCGTGAGTCGCGCGAGCCAGGCTTCGCGCATGATCGACTGCTCTCGGCGGAGCCCGCGCGTGTCACGCAGGAGATCGGCGTACGCGTCCTGTCCGAGCTGGCTTCGCGGCGCGAACGACGCGAACGATCGAGGTGGGACGGACGGGCCCTGGCTCACGGGCTCGGGTCCTTCTTCGTGAGCGAGTCGAGGCGACCCACGCGAGGTCCGAGCATCTTGGCCATCACGGCCTCGGTGCTCCGTCCGCTGCGCTGGCAAAGGAGCGTGATGTCGAGGGCCACCTGGCTCGTGGCGATCTCGGCGATGGCCGCTGTCTCGCTGAGCACGGCGTTGTCCGACGGGAGCTTCTCGGTGGCGCCCACCAGGCTGCGTTTGTCGTCGGCGACGACCACCAATCGGTGCTTCCAGAATTCTTCCAGGTCGGCCTCGCGGAGGCCGTAGGAGAAGATCTCGCCGGGGAGAGCGGGGAGCTCGGCGTGCGAGAAAATCACCAAGTAAACCTTACGTTTGGCGGCGCGTCGAAGCTCGGCGGCGAGGGCCTCGAGCTCACGCGGCCAACCGCTCACCACCACGCGATCTTCGGCGCCGCGGAGGAGTCGTTCGGCCTCTTCGAGGATGCGGTCGTAGCCACGCACGCTGAACGCGTCGGGCACTTGGGGCGCGGTGTCGATGCGCGCGATGGCCGTCTCGAGCTGCTCGACCGAGGCGTCGAAGCGCTTTCGCAGCAGGTGCAGTACGTCTTCCGCGGGGCTCGGTGCGAAGCGTTCGGGTGTGCCCGCGATGGAGCGCGCAGCGCCCGCCTTCACGAGGCGCCGAAGCACGCCGTACACCGCCGATCGAGGGATCTGCGCGCGAACGCCGACCTCGTAGCCTGTCGCAGGGCTCTCCTGGAGCAAGGCCGCATACGCGCGCGACTCGTTCAGGCTGAAGCCGAGCGAAACGAGCGCAGGAACCACGTCCGGATCCGACATGGCCTCCTTTTTCCCACGAATGGCCGACTATGCGCGAAGATTTCGCTCTTCGGGCTTTTCGGGACCCGCCAACCTTCCGAGTTATTTCGCGCCGTTGCGCAGCGCAGCGAGGCGGGCCGCGATTCGCGCTTCTTCGCCTTGGGCCGTGGGAACGTAGAGCGTCTCGCCCACGAGATCGTCCGGGAGGTAGGTTTCACCGGGCACGAAGCCGCCCTCGTAGTCGTGCGCGTAGCGGTATTCGGCGCCGTGGCCTTCTTCCCGTGCGAGCTTGCTCACCGGGTTCCGCAGCTTCTTCGGGACGCCGAGCGCGCCGTAGCGTTCGATGAGCTCTTTGGCGCGCGTGAAGGCCTTGCCGACCGCGTTCGACTTGGGAGCTGCGGCCAAATAGAGCGCTGCGTGGGTGAGCGGGTAGAGGCCTTCCGGCATGCCCAACCTGCGAAACGCCGCGTCCGCCGAGGTGACCACCACGAGCGCACGAGGGTCGGCGTTTCCCACGTCTTCGCTGGCGAAGATGACCATGCGACGAAGCAGAAAAAGAGGGTCGTCGCCCGCCTCGAGGAGGCGCATGAGCCAGTAGACCGCCGCGTCCGGATCGGAGCCGCGCATCGACTTGATGAACGCGCTCGTGACGTCGTAGTGCTGGTCGCCGGTCTTGTCGTGGAGGAGGGGAGCGCGCGTGTCGAAGGCGGCCAGGTCTTCGAGCTCGATCGCCTTCTTTTCTCGAGCGGCGACGTCTTCGGCGAGCGACTCGAGCAGGGTCAGCGCGCGCCTTCCGTCGCCCCGCGACGCCTTGGCGAGCGTGAGGAGCACGTCGTCCGCGGCGGTGAGACCGAGCGGCCCGAGGCCCTTCGGGTCGGACAGGGCGCGACCGAGCAAGGTCACGAGGTCTTCGTCGGCCAAGGGCTCGAGCCGGACCACCTTGCATCGCGAGAGCAGCGCCGCGTTCACCGCGAACGACGGGTTCTCCGTGGTGGCGCCGACGAGCGTGATGGTCCCGGCCTCCACGTGGGGCAAGAAGGCGTCTTGTTGCGCCTTGTTGAAGCGGTGGATTTCGTCGACGAATACGAGCGTGCGCGTGCCGCGGTACGCAAGATCCTCTTTGGCCTTGGCCACGATCTCCCGTAGCTCGGCCAGGCTGCCCAAGACCGCGCTGAAGAGCACGAACGAAGACTTGGTGCGCTCGGCGATGACCCGGCCGAGCGTGGTCTTGCCCACGCCGGGCGGGCCGTAAATCACGAGCGAAGGTACGCGATCCTGTGCGATGGCACGCGCGAGCGGCTTACCCGGCGCGAACAGGTGCGCCTGCCCCACGTAGTCCTCGATACGTGTAGGACGCATGCGTTCGGCGAGGGGCGCATGGGATGCGCCTTCGCGGTTCGCGGCCGCAGCGAACAAGGTCGGGGACGCCGGAGGGGCTCGTCGCGCCATCGCGTTTGCTAGAGCACAGATTCGCGCGCGGGGCCGTGGATTTCAGGCGACGTTCGTCGAGATGGCAGGTCGTCACGAACGTCTCGAACGTGCGCTGACGCGTCGCGCAGGATCGCGGAGCTTGTAGGACGCGCGAGCGTCGGCAAGGATGGAGGTCGCATGGGGAGTGAAGCGCCCAAAGAGGGGGATGGCGCGGCGTCGAAGCGCGCGCGTGCCGTGGTCGTTCCGTTCGCGGTACCGGAAGGGTGCCGCGATTTGGGCCTCGGCCTGGCTGCGCTCGTGCACGCGTTCGCGCGGATCGACGGGCAAAACGTAGCCTTGGCGCAGCTGCTCACTCGAGACGGCGCGGGCTCCGAGCTGCGTCCGATCGAAGCGTTCGTCTCGCCTTCCACGTGGCGCGATCTCGCGGGACAGGGCTCCCCTCAAGACGACGTGAGCTTGGTGGTGACCGGTCAGCTGGAGCCACCGAGCGACGGTCGAGGCGCGGTGCGCTTGGTCGTGTTCGAGGCGAAGAGCGGGCGCATTCGTGGTGAGGTCGAGGCCGGACTCGACGAAGAGACGGCCGGCAAAGACGTCGTCGCGGCGCTCGAGAGCCTCTGCTCCGACGTGGCCTCCGAGCTCGGCCTGGTGCGCGACGTCGCCGATTTGCCCTGGGAAGCCCTGGAGAGCGTGCTCAGGGCCGAGCGCTGCGTGCTTCACAACCCGCTCCGCGGAGGTCCTCACGATAGGCTCGCCGCGCTCGTGCACCTCGGTCGCGCGGTGAGCGACGCGCCGAGCGCGCGGTTTCCCGCGGGGCGCTTGGCGGCCGTGGCGCTCGACACGGTGCTCGCCAAGCCGGACGACGCGCGCATCGCACGTGCGGCCATCCGGGCCGTCGAGCGCGCCCTCGACGACTCCCCCGATCAGCCCGAGCTGCTCGAGGCGCTCGCCGCGCTGCACGTGCGCTCGGGGTCGCCCAGCCTCGCCGAAGAGCACGTGAGACGCGCGCTCGCCACCGATCCTTCACGCGCGCGGCTCTATGCGCTGCTCTCCGAAACACGCCGCGCACAAGGTGATTTCGCGGGCGCGGAGCACGCGGTTCGAGAAGGCCTCGACGTGGCCCCCGACGATCCGTTGCTCGTGACCGAGCGTGGCATGGTGGCCCTCGAACGCGGCGACGTCGCCGTGGCGCGCGCGGATTTTTCCGAGGTGCTCGTGCGCTCACCCGGTTACCCGCCGGCGTTCCTGAACCTGCTCGGCTGCGCGGCGAAAGCCTCGGACGCGGGCCTCGTCGAGCGTCTCGCCTTCGAGGCCGCCGAGCTCCCCGATTTGCCTCCTGAAGTGGCGCGGCGTGTCCTTCTCTTGTTCGCGCAGACCCAGCCCGATTCGGGCGAGAGCGCACGCTGGGCAGGCTCCGGGCCGCTCTCGTCCACCGAAGAACGTGCAACCTGCATGGTTCGTCTCGCCTCGCGTATCGTGGAGAGCGGGACCGATGCGTGGGCCGAGCTCACGCTGGCGCGAGCCAAAGTCGGCCTCGGCGAGCTGGAAGCCGCGCGTGTCCATCTGGTCAACGTCGAGTCGTTCGCACCCGAGTCCGCGCTCGCAGCCGAGGCGAGACGTGCGCGTTTCGCCCTCGACAAACCGCGCGCCGCGCGCGAGCTCGAGAGCGTCGTACGGGCGCTGCACACCGTGGAAAAGCGGGATCTTGCCGCGGTCACCGAGCGCGCCAAGACCCTCGCCGACGACAACGACGTCTGGACCGCGCACTTCGCGCTCGGCGTGGCCGAACGAAGACGCGAGCGCTGGAAAGAAGCGCGCGCCGCGCTCGAAACCGCCGTATCGCGCTGCCCGGGCGCGACACAAGCGCACCTCGAGCTGGTCGCGGTTCACGTGGCGCTCGGGAGCGCGGAGAAAGCCTTGGAACACGCCGATCGCGCGTGCGCCTTAGAGGGCGAGACCGCGAGAACGCTCGCCGTACGCGCTACGGCGCTCGCGGCGGCGCTTCGTCACTCGGACGCGCGCGACGCCATCGATCGTGCGCTTGCGCTCGACGGTGCCGACGACACCCATCGTGCGCTCGCGGAGCGTATCCGTGCCGACGCCGCGCCACCTTCGGCCTTCGCGAAGCTGCGCCAGGTCTTCGGGTTCAGGAAAAAATAAGGGACTTCGCGCTCGTCCCGCGAAGAAGACGAGCGCGACGACCGGGTCGACTCAGCCGCGGCGACCGGGACGACGCGGCGCGGGCCGGTGCGAAGGAGGAGGCGGCGCGAAGGTGCCGAGCTCGGCGCGCATGCCCTCGATCATGTCCGTCGAGCGACCGCGCGCGATGAGGTCGAGCTCGAGGGCGTCGATGGCAGGCTTGGCGAGCTCGGTGCGACCCATGCGTCCGAGGCGACCTTGTTGCGCGAGCTTGGGAAGCACGAGCATCACGCGGCGAACGCCGTCCGCGATGCGGCGAGGCATGGCGATGCGCTCGATGACGAGGTCCAAGAACTCGTAGGCGGCCTGCTGCGGGTCGCGTACGCCGGAGACGTACTCGGCGAGGGGCTCGGCGAGCAGCGCGCACCACATGGCGAGGTCGTCCGGGGCGCCGCGCGTGGCGGTGACTTGGTCGATCGCGCCCATTCGGCGGTAAAATCGGGCGCCCGCGCCCGAGGTGCCTTCGTCGTCGTCGAGGAACGCGGAGAGCTCGGGCAAGAGCACTCCCATCGCGCCGCTCTCCCACAGGAGCCACATCGAACGGTGCGCCGCGCCGCCTCGAAGGAGCCGGGAGACCTCTTCGAAGATGCGCGGACGGGCCGCACGCGCGAGCTCGTCGCGGTTGTCGACCATCGACTCGTAGACCGAGGGCGAAATGCCCACGTCGAGGCGAGCAGCGAACTTCACCGCGCGCAGGATGCGCACCGGGTCTTCGCGGAAGCGGACCGTGGGCTCGCCGATGGTGCGAATCACGCGGTTGCGGATGTCGACCATGCCGCCGCACCAGTCGAGGACCTGGCGACGCTCGAGGTCGTAAAAGAGCGCGTTGATGGTGAAGTCGCGCCGGAGCGCGTCTTCGTGGGCTTCGCCGAAGACGTTGTCGTTGCGGATGAGCAGGTCTTCCGACGGGTCGTCTTCTTCGGCGTCTTGAGGCTTGCGGCGGAAGGTGGCGACCTCGACGATTTTGCCGCCACCGAAGAGCACGTGGGCGAGGCGGAAGCGACGCCCGATGACCCGGCAGTTTCGGAAGAGCTGCCGCACGTCTTCGGGGCGCGCGCTCGTGGCGATGTCGAAGTCTTTGGGGTTTCGGTCGAGCAGCAGGTCGCGGACGCACCCGCCGACCAGATAGGCTTGAAAACCGGCCTTTTCGAGCCGGCGGACCACCCGCGCGGCGTCTTGGTCGAGGCGATTTTCGTCGAGGGCGACGTCGTGCCTCACGAGGCCAGTACCCGCGTGCCGCTCTTCGACGGGAAGGTCGTCGGAGTCGGGCTCGACGGTGAAGTTCGGGAGCTCCGGCGGAGGCGGGAGCGAATCTTTGGATCGACGCATCAGGGGGAACGCCCGCGCAGACTGAGCCGGGGCGCCGGTAAGGCAACGGGTCGTTCGGACCCAGAACAGCGAACCTCTGGACTCTATCAGCACTTTGCCGAACCCGCAATTGACGGAAAAAACCGGCGGATGTGCGCTCCTTTTCGGGCCTCGGACCGGATCGTGAGCAGATCGAATCCACTGTCACCTCCGGAAAGGAAGTGCCCGAGCACCGCTCGTCGGTTCAGGTCTCGAGGGATACTCGCGCGCGAAGAATGCGAGAAAACTCGGGCTTTCGAAGGTTCCGCACGTTTCGTGCCGACCCGCGTTGACGGAGGGCTTCGTGTGATTAGCTTGGCCTTCGTCGAGGTCGTCCGGTACGGGCGGACCCGGCGAAAACCGAGAAGAGAAACGTGGCTGGTGTTCTCACGCCAGTCGCTCTATCGAGCACTCGGGCTTCTGTCGAAACCAGGTTTCGTCCGTCGGGGCGAAGCGCTCGAGTTCTTTTTAGAAAGGTGTTGGAGGACAAGCCATGGGTAGGATCATCGGCATCGACCTCGGGACGACGAACAGCTGCGTGGCCATCATGGAGGGTCGCGAAGCCAAGGTCATCGTGAACGAGGAGGGCGCGCGCACCACGCCGAGCGTCGTGGCCTGGGACGACAAGGGAGAAATCCTGGTCGGGCAGATCGCGAAGCGCCAGGCGGTGACGAACCCCGAGAACACTATCTTCAGCGCCAAGCGCTTCGTCGGCCGCCGCTTCGAAGAAGTGTCGGAAGAGACCAAGCGCGTGCCCTACAAGGTCGTCCGCGCCTCCAACGGTGATACGGCGATCGAAGTGCGCGGCAAGCCCGTCTCGCCCCCCGAGGTGAGCGCCAAGGTGCTGCAGAAGCTCAAGAAGGCCGCCGAGGACTTCATCGGCGAGAAGGTGACCGAAGCGGTCATCACGGTGCCGGCGTACTTCAACGACGCCCAGCGCCAGGCCACGAAAGACGCGGGCCGCATCGCCGGCCTCGACGTGAAGCGCATCGTCAACGAGCCCACCGCCGCCGCCCTCGCGTACGGCATGGACAAGAAGAAGGACCAGATCATCGCGGTCTACGACTTCGGTGGCGGTACCTTCGACATCTCGATCCTCGAAGTGGGCGACAACGTCGTGCAGGTCATCTCGACCAACGGCGACACCCACCTCGGCGGCGACGACGTCGACAACATGATCATCGACTGGATGCTCGCCGAGTTCAAGAAGTCGGCCGGCTTCGACTTGTCGAAGGACAAGATGGCTCTCCAGCGCCTCAAAGAAGCGTCGGAAAAGGCGAAGATCGAGCTCTCCAGCATGCAGGAGACCACCATCAACCTGCCGTTCATCACGGTCGGTCCGAGCGGTCCGGTCCACTTGGATCTGCGCCTCTCGCGCTCCAAGCTCGAGCAGATGATTTCGCCGCTCGTCGAGCGCTCCATGGAGCCGGTCCGCAAGGCCCTCCAGGACGCGAAGAAGACGGCGAACCAGGTGGACGAGGTCATCCTCGTCGGCGGCTCGACCCGCATCCCGCTCGTCAAAGAGACGGTGAAGAAGTTCTTCGGCAAGGACCCCGACCAATCCGTGAACCCGGACGAGGTCGTGGCGGTGGGCGCGGCGGTGCAGGCCGGCGTGCTCTCCGGCGACGTCAAGGACATGGTCCTCCTCGACGTGACGCCCCTCTCGCTCGGTGTGGAGACGCTCGGCGGCGTGATGACCGTCATGATTGCCCGCAACACCACCATCCCGACGCAGAAGAAGGAGACCTTCTCCACCGCGCAGGACAACCAGCCCAGCGTCGAAGTGCACGTCCTCCAGGGCGAGCGCACCGAGGCCCGCTACAACCGCACCCTCGGCAAGTTCCACCTGGAAGGCATCATGCCGGCTCCGCGTGGCATGCCCAAGGTCGAGGTCACCTTCGACATCGACGCGAACGGCATCCTCTCGGTCCACGCGCGTGACCAAGCCACGGGCAAAGACCAGAAGATCACCATCACCGCGAACTCCGGCATCACCGAAGCCGACATCCAGCGCATGGTGAAGGAAGCCTCGGAGCACGAGGCCGAGGACAAGGAGCGTCGTGAGCAGGTCGAGCGCCGCAACAAGCTCGATAACCTCTGCTACACGATGGAAAAGACCATCTCCGAGAACAAGGAGAAGCTCGTCGGGACCGACATCGCCACGCTCGAATCGCTCATCAAGGACGGCCGCGCTGCCGTCGAGAAGCAGGACGACGCTCAGGTGAAGGACATCCTCGACAAGCTCGAGAAGGAAGCCCACAAGCTCGCCGGCAACATGTACGGCGCGCAGGGCGGAGTCGACGCGGGTGGCGGTGCGCCGCCTCCCGGAGCCCCCGGAGCCCCCGGTGGCAAGAAAGATGGCGTGATCGACGCCGAGTTCGAAGAGTCGACCTGATCGTCACCGAGAGGTGAGCCCACGCGGCGGTTTCCCGAGAGGGAGCCGCCGCGCGGTGTTTTGTGCGCCGAACGAGACATCTCGCGCCATTCGACGTGCATCGCGCGAAACGGGCCGATCCCGCGGCTCGTTCGAAGACATGAACGAGTATGGCGCGACGTGCTCGGTTCTTCGGTCCTTTGGTTCTGGTCCTCGTGGTGGCTTCCGCTTGTTCGGGCGGTTTCACGCCCGACGTGCCGCTCGTCGGTCCGAGCGACGCGGCCGACGCGCCGCCTTCGACGCCTTCGGCCGCGCTCGAGGCGGGAGCGGACGGGAGCGCACCGTCCGATGCGGGGTCGGACGCGGATGCGTCGGACGCGCACAAGCCGACACCGACGCCGCGCGCGTGCCTCGACACGATGTCCACCTGCGCGAGCGAGTGCCGGGTGACCTACAACCGTTGCAAAGCAGACTGCCCGAACGACGCGAACCTGCAGTCTTGCTTGGCGACCTGCAAAGGCACCCTCGCCTCGTGCCAGGTGCCCTGCCAGAGCAACTGCGTCGCGTGCGCGAACGCGAACCAAAGCGCGACGGGAAACAAGGACTGCGGAGAGCTCGTCTTCGTGCCCTGACGTCCCGGATGCTCGCCGAGGTCATGCCCTCGAAGCGAGGATGACCTCCGAGGTCATCGTGACGTGCGAGTTTCCGCAGGCTTTTGCGGTCTGGGCGCTGGCCTCGTCCTTGCTCGTAGGAGAGCGTGCGCCGACATCCCACCTCCTTCTCCTCGCTCGCGCTTGCCTACCCGGGCATCGCTCGAGGTTTTGCTCCGAGGTTGCCCGGCGAACGACCCCAGGCCATTCGCTCCGAGGCAGCATGAGGACAGCTTTTCTCCTATTTCCCCTGACGCTCGTCGGGCTCGTCGCCGCATGTGATGCGAGCGACGCGACCGATCCGATTCCTCCCGCGCAGCCCCCAACCACGGGTGGCTCGTGCGACGTGAAGGCCGCCTTCGCCGCAGGTCGGTGCATCTCGTGCCATTCGGGGGCTGCGGCCGCCGCGAGGCTCGACCTGACGCTCGACACGAAGGCTCTCGGGGACGCCGTGCTCGACGTGCCCTCGAACACCGCGACGTGTGCGGGCAGGCGCCTCGTGGACTCACGTGATCCCGACGCGAGCGTGCTGCTCACCGTGGTCGATCACTCGTTGCGCGAGCGAGCCGGCGCATGTGCTTTGACCATGGCCCCCGGAACGGCGACCGCGACGGATGGCCTCGGGACCGAGGGGCTCGCGTGCGTGAAATCGTGGGTCAAAGAGCTCACCATGGGCAAGGGGGAAGAGCCGTTCGAGCCGGTGCCGCTCTCGTCGGCGCTCGAGAAGCTCAAGCTACTCGTGCACGGCGGAGCCGTCACCGAGGCCGAGCTCGCGACCGCGACCGAAGACCCGAGCAAGATTCACGATCTCGTCGAAGGCTGGACCAAGACACCGGAGTTTCAAGTGAAGCTCCGGAGCTTCCTCGGAACGACGCTCCAGCAAGACTCGGTCGGCTCGGTGAAGGAGTCGCTCGGGTTCCCGACGGCGCACTTCACGCCCACCGAAATGCTTCGCGGAGCAATCTCGCGCTCCTTCGTCGACACCGCCGTCGAGCTCGTGTCGTCGGGCGCGCCGTTCACTCAAGTCGTCACCACCCATCGTCGATCGCTTACGACCGCCGAGCTCGTGTTGCTCGCGTATTCGGACCAGACCAGCGCCGAAATCGAGGCGGCTTCGTACCGGGTCCGAATCGTCGCACCCGCGAAGAAAAACGGTGTTCCGGCCACGCTGACCAAGGTCGGCAACGTCTGGGAGCTCGGGGGCGCGGCGGACGCGCAAGAGCTCGCCGACGGATGCCGAATCGTGCCCGGGAAGGGCGACATCCCCGACCCGCAAGTCATTCCTTCGGAGCAGTTCCTCGCCATGCTCTTCGGGCGTGTGCGCTGTCGCGGCGGAGCAGCCACGGGTGATCTCAAGTATCCGGCGCCGGTCACCGTGGCCGACCATGCCGACTCGCGTCCCGTCTCGCTCGAGACCACCAAAGGCACGGTGCTCGACTTCAAGGATCTGGCCTCGATCCGCGCGATTTCGGCGGGTTCGGCGGTGAAGCTTCGCTTCGCACGCCCCGGATTCTTCGGCTCGGCGGTGTTCCTCGACAACTGGCCGACCAACCAAGACAACTCCTATCGCGTCACACTCAACCAGACGCTCACGGTCGGCTTGGGAAGCACCTTCTCGATCGGTGATCCGACGCCCGCCTCGGGGACCGGGATCGACACCGCTCACGCAGCGCCCGAGACGCCCTGTTACGGCTGCCACCGGCTCCTCGATCCCATGCGCCCGTTCCTCTCGAACGGCATGGACCCGACCTACCGAGTCTCGTCCGCGGCGCCCAAACCGGCGACGTTCGCCTTCTTCGGAAGCTCGAGGACCGGCTCGACGGCCGACGATCTCGCGCTCGCCATCGTCGAACATCCGCGCTTCGCGACCGCCTGGGTCTTGCGCGTCTGCAGCTGGGCCAACTCGCGGGCGTGCTCGGAGGCCGAGCCCGGCGTTGCCGATCTCGCGCAGAGCTTCCGTGCGAGCGGCTGGGATTTCCGCAAGCTCCTGGTCGACACGCTCTCGTCGCCGCTCGTCACCGGACTATCGGGGACCAATCTTTCCGTGCGGCCCGACGTGAGCATCGCGCGCAGGCGACACCTCTGCGCGGCGCTGCGGGTCCGACTCGGCGCGGTCGTCGAGACGAGTGGGGTGTGCTCGAACGCGCGAGACGCGCTCGCTCGTGGCATCCCCGACGATGCCTTCGCGCGCGGGCAGGTCGACCTCGTCCAAACCAGCACGCCCGGCATGTTCCACGCGGCAGGACTCGAGCGCCTCTGCCAAGCGCTCGCACCCGCCGCCGTGACCGCGCAATTCCCGGCGTCCGATGTCGCGGGCTCGACCACCAAGTTGGTCGAGGGGCTCATGGGATTGCCGAAGAACCACCCCCGTCACGACGCCGCCATCGCGGCGCTCCGCAGCCACGTCGGCGACGTCACGGCCGCCGGCGGGACCGCGGACCAATCGATGCAGTCTGCATTCGTCGTCGCTTGCACTTCCCCCGATGTCTCCGGAGCAGGACTATGAACCCCACTTCTCGACGAACGTTCTTGCGTGCGGCTCTCTTCGGAGGCGGAGGCCTCGCGCTCCGGTCCATCGCCACCGGGCTCTCCACGGCTTTTCTCGCCGAGGGGACGGCGCATGCCGAGCCGGTAACCAAGCCGACGTATCTGATTCTGGCCACCGATCAGAGCGGTGATCCGCTCAACATCGGCGCGCCGGGCTCGCTCGTGGATCCCACGCTTCGCGGTGCCTACGACTCGCGCCATCCGACCGAGGTGAAGTCGGCCAAGGTCTCGCTCGGCGGCGCGGCTTGGGATGCTGCGGCGCCCTGGGCGAGCCTTCCGCCCGCGCTGCTCGCGCGCCTCGCGTTCGTTCATCATCGTACGATGGCGGAGACCCATCCGGAGCACGGCAAGGTGCTTCGGGTCTTCGACGCTCTCCGTGGGGCCAGTGGCAACGGCGTCGAGATGCTCCCGAGCGCCATCGCCTACGAGATCGGTGCAGCCCTCGGGACGATTCAGAAAGAGCCGATGGTGCTCGGCGAAGAGCGCGTCACCTACGAGAGCCGCTTCGTCGAGCAGCTCTCGCCGCTCGAGCTCAAGGGACTCTTCGGAGGCACTCCGGGGCCGCTCGGCAACTTCGCCAAGCTGCGCGACAAGACGCTCGACTCCGTTTACGCGGGTGTGAAGGCGAACGGCACGAAGGCGCAGAAGGCCTACCTCGATCGCTCACTCATCAGTCGGCAACAAGCCGCCGAGCTCGGCGACAGCCTCGCCGTCGACCTTCAGGCCATCCCGGTGACCGATCCGAAGGTTCTGCCGGATCTCGTGGACGACTACCCGCTCGAGGCGGTCGACCAGGTTCTGACCGCGGTCACGCTCATCAAGTACAAGGTCGCCCCGGTGATCACGATTCACCTGCCGTTCGGTGGGGACAACCATCACGACGTCGACTTCGAGGCGGAATCCCTCGAGCTTCAGGGGGGCGTGCGCCTCATGCGACTCGTGTGGGAGAAGCTCTCCGCGGCGGGGTTGGCCGACGTGACCACGTTCGCCATGCTGAACACCTTCGGTCGCACCTTCGACACGACCGACGGCCGCGCCCACAACAGCGGACACCACGTCATGCCGATGTTCGGGCCGAAGATCCGTGCGGGCGTCGCCGGTGCGCCGAAGCGTGGCGCACGGGACTGGGAGGCCGCGGCATTCTCCTCGACGACCGGCCGCACCGACGGGACCCCGGACATCCCGAGCGACAAGACCTTCGCCTCCGCCGCACGCACGCTCATGCAAGCCTGCGGTGTGCCCGCCGATCGCGTCGACGTTCGCCTCCCGGGAACGACCGTCTCCGCGCTGCTCACCTGACCGGGCGTCGCGTGGACGGGGAGGGATCCGGTGAAGATCGCGCGACAGACTCGTGCGAGCGTGAGGGCGCGGTCTTCACCGAGAGGTCCGGTACCGAGGCCCGACCCGTGTGGTACCTTGATTCCTCGATGTCCGAGGCACCCCCGCATCGAAGCGCCGTGATCGATGCGCCCACCGTTCGCGAAGAGCTGCGCTCGGCGCTCCCGCAGCGCGCCTTCGAGGTCGAGGTGGTGTCGCTCGGCAAGACGTCTGTCCACCGGATCGCGCCGAGCACCCCGGGACCTCTGCTCGTCGGTCAGAGCATCTCGTGTCACATCCCGATCGCCGATCGTCTCGCATCGCGCAGGCACGCTTCCCTCGAGCTCGTGGACGGAGGACTCCGCTTCGTCGACCTCGGCTCGACCAACGGTACTTTTCTCGGCAATACGCGCATCACCGAGGTCACCCTCGTGGGGGGCGAACGCCTTCGCCTCGGCGCGGCGGTGCTCACCGTGCGCGTGGTCTCGGCGGCGCCTTCCGAGTCGACGCTGTCGTCGCGCACCACGTTCGGTCGGGTGGTCGGTGAAGCGCCGGCCATGAGGCGGCTCTACCCGCTGCTCGAGAAGCTGGCCTCCTCGAAGGTGCCCGTGGTCATCGAGGGCGAGACCGGGACGGGCAAAGAGGTTCTCGCCGAATCGCTGCACTCGGAAGGGCCGCTGGCGAACGGGCCGTACGTGGTCTTCGATTGCACGGCGTCGCCGCCTTCGCTGATCGAGTCGGAGCTCTTCGGCCACGAGCGCGGGGCTTTCACGGGCGCGACCAGCCGTCGGAAGGGCGTCTTCGAGCTCGCCAACGGAGGCACGCTGCTGATCGACGAGATCGGCGATCTCGATCTCGCGCTTCAGTCCAAGTTGCTTCGAGCGGTCGAGCGAGGCGAGGTCCGCAGGGTCGGTGGCGACCAGGCGATCGCGGTCGACGTTCGCATCGTGGCGGCCACGCGCCGAAACCTCGATCACGAGCTCAGCTGCGGCCGCTTCCGTGACGACCTCTTTCATCGTCTCGCGGTCGCGCGCGTGGAGCTTCCGCCTCTCCGTAGGCGCCGCGAAGACATCCCCGTGCTCGCCAGGCTCTTCTGGCGCCAAGCAGGCGGAACCGATGAGGATTTCCCCTCTTCCGAAGTTCCCGCCTGGCTCGACCAGCCGTGGCCCGGAAACGTGCGTCAGTTGCGGAACGTGGTGTCGCATCGTCATGCGGTGGGCGCGATGCCGCTCCACGTGGTCGATCAAGACGAAGAGTCCCTCGACTCGGTGCTGGCGCTGGACCTCGAGCTGCCTGCAGCGAGGCGAATCGTGCACGAGCGCCTCGAGCGTGCATACGTGAAGCGCATGCTGGAGAAGCACGGCGGCAACGTGACCCGCGCGGCCGAGGCCTCCGGAATCGCGCTGCGCCACTTCCACAGGATCAAGGCGCGCACGCAATGAATCGGAGACGGTGCGTCGCTCTCGCGATGACGCTCCTGGCTCTCGGATGCGTCGCCACCGAGCCGTCGCCCACCGTGGTCGTGCTCGGCTGCGATACGGCAAAAAAGAAGATCTGCGGCGAGACATGTGTCGATCCGAGCGACGTGGCCTTCGGGTGTGCGAGCGCGACGTGCGATCCGTGCCGCGTTCCGCATGCCGCGCTCGCCGTCTGTTTGCCCGATGGCCGATGCGGCGCCTCACGCTGCGAGAGCCGCTGGGGAGACTGCAACCTGGATCCCTCCGACGGATGCGAGCGCGACCTGCTCTCCGCGAACGATTGTGGCGTCTGTGGGATGAAGTGTCCTGCCGGGCAGCTCTGCTCCTCGCGTGGCTGTACGGCCGACTGCAAGGTCAAGAATCAGTGCGGCGGAATCTGCATCGATCCCGACGTCGACGAGCTCAATTGCGGCGGTTGCGGCATCGTCTGCCCGAGCGATTCTCACGGGGCCGCTAAGTGCGTCGGCGGAACCTGCACGATCGCCTGCGACGACGGTTATGGCCACTGTGATGGTGATCCGGGCGGGCACTGCACGCCTCTCGTGAAGTACTACGTCGACGCGGATGCCGACGGCTTCGGGACCGGACCCGGCACGACCGGGTGTTTCGCGCCCAAGGGGACCGCACGATTGGGTGGAGACTGCAACGATCGGGACCCCGACGTCTTTCCAGGTCAGCCCAAGTATTTCGGAGTCGGTTGGGCGAACGGCAAAGAGACGTCGTTCGACTACGATTGCAGTGGAACCGAGACGTCGGCCCCCGGTTTCGTCTTGGGCAGGTGTGCCTCGGTCTGCTCGCCCGGCTACTTGCCTACGTCGCGAGGTGGAGCGCCGAGCGTGAACGCGGGCTGCGGGAGCACCGAGCTCGTCCAGTGCGGTGGTGGATGCACCACCTCGAAGCGCACCCCCTTTCTTTGCCATTGATGAGTCGCCGCATCGATCGACACCTGCTTCACGAGCGCATCGCCGAGGGCGGGATGGCCTCGGTTTGGCTCGGTTCGACCCGAGTGGACGACGGCTCGACGCGCGTGGTCGCCATCAAGGAAATGCAACCGGCGCTCGCTCACCAGGCGACGTTCCGCCAGATGTTCCTCGACGAGGCGCGCACGGTCTCGCGCGTACGACATCCGAACGTGGTCGAGACGTTCGAGGTGCTCACGGTGGACGACGAGCTCTTCCTCGTCATGGAGTACGTCGACGGACCGACGCTCTCGGAGATCGTCGCCGCGGTCGCTGCGCGTGGCGAGCAAGTGCCGTTCGACGTCGGCGTGCGCCTCTTGGTCGATCTTCTCGAAGGGCTCGAAGCGGCGCACGGGGCAACCTCGGCCGACGGCCGCGAGCTCGGGATCGTTCATCGCGACGTCTCGCCGCACAACGTGCTCGTCGGACGAGACGGTCGAGCCAAGGTCGCCGATTTCGGGGTCGCGATGGCCGCGGATCGTGGACACCGGACCGCGACCGGTGAGGTCAAAGGAAAGGCGGGCTACATGGCGCCGGAGCAGGCTCGCTCCGAGCTCGTCGATGTGCGCGCAGACGTGTATTCAGCGGGAATCGTGGCGTTCGAGCTCTTCGCGCTCGCGCCGCCTTTCGGGTCGGGCGCCATGGCCGAGGTGCTCGCGCGCGTCCTGTTCGAGCCCGCCCCGCCGCTCTCCGAGCTTCGCGCCGACGTGCCGGTCGCGCTCGAGGCCGTGGTCGCCGTGGCCCTCTCGAAGGACCCGGCGGCGCGATTCCCGACTGCACGCGACTTCGCGGAGGCCCTGGTTGCCTCCGTGCCGCCTGCGAGCGCCGAGCGCGTCGCCGGGTGGATGAGCTCGCTCTTCGTCTCGTTCTTCGCCGAGCGTGAGGCTCTCGTCGTACGTGCACGTGAGGAGGCCTCGGTGCGCCCGGTCACGCACCAAACGACCGTCGCGCCGGTCGCCCGTACCAAGATGTTTCGCTCGGCTCTTCTCGCCGTGGTCGTAGTGCTCACCGTCGCGTCGGCGCTGGTCGTAGGGTCGAAGCTCTCGGCTCGCGACCCTTCGCCAACCGGTGCTTCGTACGCATCGGCGGCGAGCGTGTCGTCACCACCTGTGTCGAGGATTTCCTCGAGTGTGACCCCGTCGGGTGCAGTCGGCGCGACCGAGCCCGTCACTTCGGTCGAGTCGCTCCCGAAGGCTGCGACCGCCGCGACGCAGAGCGCGACTCCACCACGCGCGGCGCCTCCGAAGTCGAGCGTGCCGCGTCCCGCGCCGAGTGTCGAACCGTCGCCCACGCGGCCTTGTTGCCTCAAGATCGGCAGTAGCTACCAGCGCTACGCCTTCGGAAATTGCGTGGACAATTGCCCGCTCGGGACCCCATGAAAGTCCGCGTTCTCGCACTTCTTTCACTCGCGGTCGGGACGCTCACCGCCTCGGCCCGGGCCAGCACGACGGAAGAGCACCGTGCGCTCATGGTGGCGGGACAACTCATGCGCAGCGACGGCAAGCTGCTCCGCGCGCGCGAGATCCTCCGCGATTGTGCGGCACAAACGTGCGACGGCGAGGAGGCCGAGTGCCGAACGATTCGCGGCTTCTGTGGCGAGCGCGCGCGCGAAGTCGAGTCGGAGCTCCCTTCGATCCGCGTCGACGTGGTGGACGACCTCGGGTCGCCGTTGCCTCTCGCGGGGGCCGAGCTCGACGGAAGGTCGGTCCATCACGGTGAGCGCGTAGAGCTCGATCCGGGGCATTTCACGCTTCGTGCGACGTGGCTCGGTCGAGGAGGGAGCACGGAGATCGATCTCGTGCGCGGGGCACGTCTCGAGCGAGCAAGGGTGGTGATCGACTTGCGCGTGACCCGCTCGACCCGTCCGACGCCGTGGTGGGTCCTCGCTCTCGGGACGAGCGCCGGCGTCGGTGCGGCAGCGTTCGCGGGCTTGGGCGCCGCGACTCTCGCCCAACAGTCGAGCCTCGCCGAGTGTCAGCCGACATGTGGCTGGTCGCGGCGAGAGGCCTACGTCACCACTTCGGTCGGGACCGACGTTGCGCTCGGCTTCGCGCTCACCACGGCGACCGCCGCGCTCGTCACTTGGCTCGTGCGGCCGACCGTGATCCAGGTGGAACGCCTGCGCCCGGAGACGCGATGAGAGCTGCTTCGTTCGGAGTCGCGCTGCTCGTATCGGCCTGCACGCTCGTGTCCCCTGCCAGCGAGTACTTCGACGAACGTGGCGTCGAGACGATCGCGGTCGCTTCGGCCACGGTCGACGCGATGGTCGTCACCGGCACGCGGCTTTACGTGGCCGAAGGCAAGACCCTGTTCGCGAAGTCGGTCGACGACGACGGCGAGCTCGTGGCCGCGGCTACCACCGTCAACTCGTTCACGAATCTCACCACGGACGGAGTGTCGGTCGTCGCGTGGTGCGACGAAGGGGCTTGGTTCGTCACCACGGGCGGCGAAGCCCGGAAAATCCCGGGCTCTGCGCGCTGCACGTCGATCGGCGCCCACGACGGCGTGGTCGCGTACGTGGAGGTCGAAGGCGCCGTGCGTGTTCGAAAATGGGACACCCGGCGGGATGCTTCGATCGCCGAGCTGGTCCTCCCGACCACCGATCCGACCAACACCTCGCTCGGGATAGGGACGGACGGCGCGGTCCATGTCGGCTTCGAGCGAGGCCTCGTGCGCGAGTGTCAAGCCGACGACCGAGGATGCGAAGCGGGCCTGTGTCGCGTCGGGAGCTTCACCCCGAACGCCCCCGTGTTGTCGGTGCTGGGCGTCGGGGTGGCGGCTCGCGTGGCTTGGTTCGACCAAGTGGTCGGCGTGCTCTCCGCGCCGGTCTCGGCGTGTTGCCCACTCGAAGCGAAGAGCTGCGACGCGGACCCGCTCCGCGACCGCCGAAGCTCTCCGACCCTGGGGGCCTTCGCCGTACGCGACGGGCTCGTCTACGTGCTGCGCGACGGCTCCGTGAAGGTCGTGGACGCCTTCGCCGATCCCACGAAGGACGTGGTGGTCGCGCCATCGGTGCAAGGTGCACGCTTTTTGGCGATCGGCGACGGACGAGCGATCTTCGCGGAAGGATCGAAGATTCTGAGGTCGCGCTTCACGCTCGTGCGGTGAAGGGGCTCTGCTCTTTCGAGGCTCAGCCTCCGATGCGCTGGCCGCGGACCTGAAGCACCTTCGAGCGAACGCGCTTGCCGCTCTTGTCGTTCACGTAGGCCTGTACGACGACCCCGGTTCGTCCTTCGTTCGTCACGAGCGAGAGCAACGTCTCGCCGGCCTTCAAGGGCTTGGCCTCGTCGGAAGGAACGAACACGGGGGCGACCTTCTCGACGTTGGTCTTCTGACCGACGGTGGTGCACACGTGCTCGTAGTTGACGTGCGCGTGGTTCGAGGAGTCCCACGAAATGCCGGTAATTTTGCCGGTTTCGTAGCAGCTCGAAATGTCTTCCTTGGAGACGATGTCCTTGAAGACGACCTGCGCGAGGCGCATGCCGCGCTCGTTCTTCTTGTCCGTGTCGACGACCTTCGCGACGACGCCGGACTGGAATTGGGCCTTGCTGCGGTCGAGCTCGACGAGGCGCGAGACGTCGGGGAGGTGGCCGACCCAGTCGTTCGCAGGATCGATCTGGAGGGGCGGAGGATCTCCGAAGCGGGCCGCGAGGGTTGCCGCGTCGATCTTCTCACGCTTGGCGGACTCGTACTTTTCCCAGTCGCGCCGCTCCTCCGACATGGCCTGGTAGATCGCCGTCCCCGTCTCGACACTGAAGAGGTGGCGACCCGCCGCAGACTCCTTCAAGAGCGAGCTTTCGGCGTGTGTGAGAACCGCGTCGTTCGCGGAGATGTGGAGCAGCACGAGCTCGCGCGTCACCTCGATCGGGAGCGGTTCGAAGCGGCAGAGGTCGTCCGAACACTTCGCGAAGTACTCGGCGCGCACGGCCTCGAGCCCCGCCACCAGGTCGACCGGGGCTTTTCGTTGCGCGCGAGCCTCTTTGGCCTTTTCCTCGAGGGAATCGAGCTTCTGGTACTCGGCGGCGTGGGCCTGGAAGTACTCTTTGCGCTTGGCGATGACCGCGCCGGGAGCTTCGACGTACATCCGCTTTCGGCGCACGTCGAGCTTCGCCACGTTCGCGACGACGCGTTCCTTCGACGCGAGCGCGGCGTCGTGGAAGGCCTTCTGGGCGCGTTCGGAGAGGTCGAGCTTCGTGAGCTCGGCCGTGAGCTTCGTGTCGTCGAGCACGCTCGCGTAGTACGAGCCGATTCCGGTTTCGAGCGGGCGATCTTGCTCGTGCGCCACGTCGAAGACGAAGAGCGCCGCCGCGACCTGCTCCGGCCGCCGATCGTCGAACGCGTGGTGGATCGCGACGGGATCGTGAGCGCCCTGGTTCGGGCAGATGCGTCGGAGCACCTCGGCCCTGCGCCCGACCGGAGCGCCGTTCAGCGTGGACTCGCACTCGGGTCCCGAGTAGCCCGCCGTCATGAGCTTGCCCGACGTGGGCTGTTCCACCGGTACGAGCTTGACGATTCCGCATCCCACGGTGCCGACGATCGCAGCCAAAGCGACGAGCCACTGACGCATGATCCCTACCTCCGCGGCCGGGTTAGCACGGATCGGACACGCCGACGCCTCGGGTTCGAGGTCGCCACGTTCGAACACGAAGCGGGAGAGCGAAAGTCCCATCAGTGCGCGCGGGCTGCGGCATCTTCGGACCGAGCGCGACAAATGGCCTCGAGCTCGTTCGCCAAAGGCGACGCGCAGGTTCGTGAGCGAATCACGCGGATCTCGCGCAGCGCGTCCTCGCAGCGACCGTTTTGAACCAGCTCGTCGGCGAGCAGGAGTCGTCCGTCCATCTCGCCGGGATCGAGCGCGAGCGCCGTTCGTCGAGCGTCGGCGCTCTTCGCACAAGCGGCGAGCGCCGCCGAGCCGAGCCGAGCGGAGGCGAGCACCGTCGCGAGCGCGCACGTGACGAGGGCGAAGGACACGAACCTCCGCGTCGCGAGCTTCGACGAGTCGTCGGGCGTGCACGCTCCCACGGCGATGGCGACGAAGGCGAGCGCCGTCGGCGTGGTGAGGACCGCGTCGAGGGCAGCGACGATCGCGAGGACGCACGCGACCTCGGCGCGGGCGATGCGGTCCTGCTTCGTGCCCGTGCTCGAACGGAGGACGGTGAGCGCGAGCGCCGTGGCCAGGAGGAGGACGATGACGCCTTGCTCGGCGAAAAGGGCCGAAAGATCGCCGTTCGCCAGGCGATTCACGGCGAACGCGCCCTCGTGCACGGTGGGATCGCCAGCATGCGCGAAGCCCAGATACGCGCCCGACCAATTGCCTGGGCCAACACCCAGGAGCGGATGGGCGACACCCATGCGGAGCGTCGTGGAAATTTGGACGAGGCGACCGGCTCCGCTCGGAGACGTCGCATCGACGAGTGAACGCCACGTGTCGCCGTACGGATGCGCACTCGTCCACTCGAGGCGCGTCGGCAGCAACCATCCTGCGACGGCGCCTGCGCCGAGCAGCAGTATGGGGAGCGCGCGCGTGTGGGGCGGGCCCGAAGCTCGCAGCGCGAGGACGACCTCCACGAGCACCACGAGCATCGCCGCTATCCACGCGCTCCGTGTGCGTGTGAGCACCAACGCGGCCGCCGACAGGGCAAGCACGAGCATGTGGAGCCCGTACCGGGTTCGGCTCGGTGCCGCGTAGGTGCGAAGGGTTCGTGTGAGCATGGGCAACGCGAGCACGAGCAGCTCGGCGGCCACGTTGCGCTCGCCCAAAAAACCTCCTGGGGCGTGCTTCGGACGCGAGAAAGAGAAAAGTCCGAGGCTCTCCGCGATGACCGAGATCGCGACGAGCGCCACGGGGAGGGCAAGGCCTTCGAGCAGGAGAGCGCGAGCGCGCTCGTCTCTCGCGATGGCACGCGCCACGACGAAGAGGAGCGCGGCGCCGAGCCCGAGGGTCGTCGCGCGAAGCCCTGCATAGGGATTCTTCGACGCGATCGTCGAGACGACCGCGGCCGCGACGAGCGCTGCGGCAAGATGCCCGACGCGGTCTCGAGCCAACCCGATCGTCGAGCATAGCGCCCCCGCGGTGGCGACCCCGGCGAGGGCGATGGCCACGAGCTCTTTCGCGAGGAAAAGATGCGCGTGACCTCCCTCGGGGGCGGTGAACGGTGCGCGCGCGACCACCAGGGCGACCAGTCCGACGACGAGCAGGTACGCGAGCTTCGAGCTCGCTGCGGCTCGTGAAGGGGTCGACCTCGCGGTCGCCGCGCCCTCGCTCAACGGCAGCTCTCGTTGCAGGAGATGCTCTTGCTCTCGCAGGGCTGCCCGCAGGCGGCGTCGCACTCGGCTGCCGTCGTGCACCATTGGCGCTGTCCGGGCGCCTTACGGCAGAGCGCGCCGACCTGATGGCCCGACCAGCACGCCTCGAGCTTTTTGCCGGTGGTGCGCTCGAAGGCCGAGGGGTCGACCTCGCAGACCTTCTTGCCTTGGCAGGCCGCCAGATGGCATCGGTTGGCTTTCGACGAGTAGCAGAGGTACTCGCAGGCGTAGACGCGGTCGGCGTAGCCGAGGTTCGTAGTGCCGTTGGCCAGGGCCTCGATGTCGCCGTCGTGTCCTTCGAAGAAGTGCAGGAGCTCGTGAAACAGTGTGCCTTCCTGTTCCGCTTCGCTCCCCGTGAAGAGCTTCACGTTCACCCAGAGAAGCGTGCGACCCGGGAAGAGGCGCCCGTACGCGCCGTCCATCGCCGCGACGAAACCGTCGTCGTTCGTGCACTTCACGACGAACGACTTGGTCGCGAGCTCGCGCAGCAAGCGGAACTTCAGCTCGGGCAGATTCGCCCCGCCGAGGCAGTTGGTTCCGGTTCTCGCGGCGCGTTCCAGCAGCGCGTCGACCTTCGCTCGCTGGTCCGAGGTGCACGCGACCTCGGGCGGTCCCTCCGGAAAGGGTGACTTGGCCTTCGGTGTGTTGGTTGGCGACGAGGGCGGCGGGGCTCCGGGAGGCGGATCGCCGTCGCACTTCTGCGCGACCTTCGCCGTGTCGTAGGTGCGCGTCGGGGTGAGCTTGCCCTTCACGAGCTCTTCTTCTGTCACCGTGATGCGTCGGTTGTCCGCGGCGGGCAAGGCGGTCGTGCGCGCGACGACCGCGCCCTGCTTGTCGAAGTGCTCGAGTGTGCGGGTTTTGCCGTTCGCCACGGTATCGCGCAAGTCGACCACGCCATCGGCGTCGAGGTCGCCCTCCGTGACCGATCCCGAATCGTCCTCGGTGACCACGATCGAGCTCGCGACGTAGGAGACGCCGGAGCCGTCTTTCGCGACGGCGATGCTGTAGGGAAGCCCGTAGACGGCCGTCAGGCGTTTCGACTTGTCGGCGACGAAACGCGTGCACCCTTTCTCCGAAAGGGCGACGTCCGTCTCCCCGGCTTCGATGGCGGCACGCGCCGCTCGGAACGAGGCTTCCGTGACGGGGTCGGCGGTGGCATCGACCGAGATTGGCAAGCAGTCTTGGAAGTGCTTCTCGATCGACGCGCTCAAGGTACCGGAGCTCGGGCTACCCGAGGGCGGTGTGGTGTCCGGCGGAGTCGTGGTGCCCTCGGTGGGCGGGTTGTCGGACGTGGAGGACTTGGAGCACGCCATCGTCGTGGCGAGGGCGGCGGAGACCAGGGAAGCAACAAGGGCGGAGCGCAGGCGCATGGCGTATCCTCGATGAAGCGGCATCGTGGTGGGTAAGATCGATGCGAGCTTTGGACGCGACGAGCGGCGATTTCTTCTCGGAGCGTTCGGGAAAACATGCCTCGAAAGCCGCTGCAATCTCAACGTCATCCAATCGGGTGACGACTCGGGTCGCGCCACGTCGCTCGGGTTCGACGAGCGGCCCCGGGTCGAGTAGGAGCAATCTGGCCACGATGACCAAGATCTCCTTCTGCGACGTGACGCTCGACGAGCTCGCCCAGGCCGGACCGCCCGGGTCGGCCAAGCACCTGCTCGGGCGCCTGCACCGGGTCGGAAAGTGGGTGCAAGATGCATCTACAGGCGAGCGTAGACCCGAGCTCGGCAAAGAGGCGCGCGCCTTCGTGGAGGAGCGCTTCGATTTCCGTCTTCCGCGAATCGTGGCGAAGAACCCCTCGGACGACGGCGCGACCAAGCTTCTCTTCGCGCTCGAAGACGGCGCCACGGTCGAGACCGTGCACATGCCACGCGCCGTGAAGAACCCCCGCGTCACGCTCTGCATCTCGAGCCAAGTGGGCTGCGCGATGGGCTGCACGTTCTGCCGTACCGCCGAGATGGGGCTCGTACGCAGCCTCCGCCCCCACGAGATCGTGGGGCAGGTGTTGGCCACGTTGCTCGAGCTCGGCCCGGAAGACCCGGGGCGGGTGTCGCTGGTGTTCATGGGCATGGGGGAGCCGCTCCACGCGGGCGCCATCGATCACGTCACGCGCTCCATCGAGATCATGTGCGAGGAGTACGGCCTCGGGCTCGCTCCCATGCGCATCACGGTCTCCACCTCGGGGCTCGTTCCGGGCATCGAAGCGCTCGCGCGCGCCAAACGCAGGCCGTGCCTCGCGCTCAGCTTGAACGCGACCACCGACGAGGCTCGGGCGCGCATCATGCCGGTGACCAAGCGCCACGGGCTTTCCGAGCTCCGCGCCGCGCTGCTCGCCTATCCGGTTCGCCCGCACGAGAAGATCACCCTCGAGTACGTGTTGCTCGCGGGCGTGAACGACACCGCGGAAGACGCCGATCGCATCGCGGCGTTCGCCAGCGGTTACCGCAGCGTGGTGAACGTCATTCCTTGGAATGCCTACCCGACCGGCGAGTTCGTTCGGCCCGAAGACGACGCGGCCTCCGCGTTCGTCACGCAGCTCCACGAGCGAGGGTGTCTCGTCACGGTGCGCCGCTCGCGTGGGCGCGACGTAGGCGGAGCGTGTGGCCAGCTGGCGACCGACGCCACCCGTACGAGGCAGCCGAAGAGGCTCGCCGTGATCTGAGGCAGTCGCACGAGAAAATTGCAGCCTGCACGAACCTTTGCAAAAGGGCGCTCGGTCTCGTGCCAGTCGCGGAAATCCCAAGTAGGGTGCCGGGGTAAGGAATGAACGT
The DNA here is from genome assembly GCA_965225775.1 of Polyangiaceae bacterium. Classification (GTDB taxonomy): domain Bacteria; phylum Myxococcota_A; class Polyangia; order Polyangiales; family Polyangiaceae; genus JAAFHV01. The sequence goes on from OZ245328.1 coordinate 6,669,454, forward strand.
ACCCCGCAGCGAAGGCGAATTGCCTCCGGGCACTCGATTGCTCGAGCGCTATACGGTTCAGGACTGCTTCGACGGGGGCGGTATGGCCTCGATTTACCGCGCGTACGACGAACGGCTCGAGCGCGTGGTTTGCGTGAAGGTGCTGCGGACCACGTTGGTCGAAGGCTCCGGGAGCACCAGCGGTCGCGCCGCGTATCGTGCAACCTACACGCACTTTTTGAAGGAAGCGTTGGCGCTCTCCAAGCTCCAACACCCCAATACGCTGCGCATCTACGACTTCGGGTTTTACGGTGATCCTTCGCTTCCTCCGGAGGAGCGTTCGCCGTTCCACGTGTCGGAGCTCCTCTCTGGCGGCAATCTCGAGACCATGGTGCGGACGTACGGGCGTCTCTCCGAGCATGCCGCGTGCGACGTGGTGGAACGCATTGCGGGAGCGCTGGCGGAAGCCCACTCGTTCGGCATTCTCCATCGGGACATCAAGCCGTCCAACATCCTCTTCGCCGACGTCGGGGGAAACAAGTTCCCCAAGCTCGCCGACTTCGGCATCGCGCGCTCGTCCACTCCGCTCGGCCAAGGCAACGAGACCAACGTCAACTTGACCTTGTGCTCACCGCGTTGGGCCGCGCCGGAGCAACTGTCGGCCGGCCAAGAAGGGCCGGTGACCGACATTTACGCGCTCGGTCTCGTGCTTCATTTCATGCTGGTCGGTCGACCGGCGTTCGCCGTCCCGCAGATCCGCGAGACGTTCTCGGCGCGCATCGTGGACGACGATTACGTCACGTCTCGTGTGCGTGAGGCCGGGCTGCGCCCGCCGATCGAGGCGGTCCTGTTCGCGTGCCTCCGCGCCAATCCGGCGGCGCGTTTCCAGGACGTCGTCTCCTTCGCTCGTGCGGTGCGGGCAGCGGTGGAAACTCCCGGCGAAGCGAGTCGACGATCCGAGGCGCGTCCCTCGCCGCCGTCGGGACCGACGTTCGCGGGGGCGCCCATGGGTGCTGCCGTGCTCGAGGCCAACGTCCGCTTCGTGGAAGTGGTGGAGCGTGCGGACCTCGCGTTCACCGGGCGCGCGGGGGAGTCGCGCGTGCGGGTCTCGTTCCAGCCGACCTCGAGCAAGATCAACGTGAAGAGCCTCTCGGGCTTCGTCCGTCGCGATGGGGCGCGCCCCTCCGCGGCGGTCTTGGTCGAGCAAGACGCACGCATCGAGCTGGTCGGCGCGGACGCTTCCGTGCGTCTCACGATCGACCTGCGCTTCGGGGCCAAAAGCCCGGAAGGGCTCGTGTTTCTCGTCGATGGACATCCGGTTCTGGTACCCTCGGGGCGAGCGAGCCAAGCGGTCGCCTTGTTCGTCGCCGAGACCCGTGAGGTCGTCATCGTCGCGCGACGTTGACGAAGGGGAGTCGAAAGTGGAGCAGGACACGGACGATTCGAACGTGGGCACGTGGGACCTGGAGCCCGACGAGGACGCTCAGGGCACGGCCATGACGCCCATGCACGAGGAGTTCCAGAGCGACGAACGCACGGGCATCGCGCAATCACCCAATGCCGCGCCGGCCTCTGGCGAATCAGTGCGGTTTGCAAGGATTCCCACGCCCACGGCGTTCACGCCTCACGAGGCTCCGCAGCCTTCTCGATTGCCTCCCAAGAACGCGCCGCGCCCCTCGAACCCTGGCTCTCTACCGCCCGCCGTGATGCCTCCTCGTAGCGCGATGATCGGCACTCCCGCGCCCCCCGGGGTCGCGCCGGCTTTGCCTCCCATGCGGCCCCCGTCGGGCACGGCCCCCGTGATCGGCAATCAAGCATTCCCACCGCAAGGGCCACCCGTGGTGGTCACCGGTGGTCCTCCGCCCCCGCGCCCCGCCGAGCTGCAGACGACCTCGCCCATGCTCGCCCCGTCGACGGTCGCGACACCCTCCACCGCCGCGCCGCCCTCGGTTCAGCAGGCCCCGCAGCCTCCTACGGCGCAGGCCCCGTCGATGTTCGGCTCGACTCCCCCGCCTTCCGTTCCTCCTCCTCCCAATGCCATGAGCTCGTTCGGCGCCGGCTCGGCTTCTGGCCCGTTGTCGGGAGCGGCATCTCCGATGGGGCACGTTCCGCAGCCCTCGACGCTCATGGGGTTTCAGCCGGTTCCGGGGCCGTCGTTCGCGCCTCCGGCGTCCGGGTACACGCCGTCGCCAGGACCCGTGCAAGGTGCGGGCAATCCGTTCCACGTGGTGCGCTCGCGCGCGTACTCGTTCACGCTCGACGCGCGGGGGATGCCCATCGAGCTCGGCTCGGGACGCTTCGCCAAGGCATACCTCGGCGAAGAGCGCTGGCTCGAATCGAAGACCGATTTCCGTCGCGAGATCGTGATCAAGATCCTGCAAAAGGGCGTGAGCGACGAAGACCACATGCGCTTCCAGATGGAGAAAGAGCTCCTCGAGCGCGTGCAAGGTCACCCGAACGTGGTCGAGCTCTTGGCCTCCGGTGAGGGCGACGACTCCTTCTTGCCGCCCTCCATCCGCGACAAGGTCGAGCCCGAGTTCATGATCTTGGAGCGCCTCGAGATGTCGCTCGAGGAGCGATTGAAGGGCTCGCGCTCCAAAGGCCAAAAAGACGATCTCCTCGCGGCCAACATGACCGAGCGCGTCTTCCGTGTGCTCGACTACGTGATCCCGATCGCGTCGGCGATCGAGTACGCGCACCTCGTTCGCAACATCTGCCATCGCGATCTCAAGCCGGCCAACGTGCTGGTGAAGCTGCCCGATCCCAATCTGCGAGGCTCCGCCCTCCAGGTGCGTCTGGCCGACTTCAACGTGGCCAAGCTGAACGACGAAGAAGTGAACTTCGGCATGACGCAAATGCGCACCGCCGTTCCCGGGACGCTCTTTTTTCAGAGCCCCGAGCAAGAGACGAACATCATCGAGCTCTTGGTGAACGTGCAGCAGGGCTCACCCGAGGTCGAATACTTCGAGGACTTCTACATTCAGATCGCGAAGAACGACTCGTTCTCCCTCTTCAATCGCGGCGAGCAATACGCGGTGGTGTACGCGGACCGCGCGCGCAAGCGCCTGGTCTTGGCCAAACCCTACCGCGACGTGACCGAGACCAACGTGCGCGCGCGAATCCAGAAGGCCGTGGGACGCCCCGCGGACATCTATTCGCTCGGCGCGATGCTGTACTATTTGATCTCCGGGGCGTACGCCAATCCGAAGACTCTCTACGATGCGTTCCACAAGTTCGTGGAGTACGAAAAAGCCGACGAGAACAACACGATCGAGTCGTACCTCCAGCACGAGTACGGCGTCATTCAATCGCTCCGTACGCCGCGCCAAGACGGCACCGAGGTCGCGCCTGCGGACCGGTTTTTCTCGTACAAACACTACCTCGACGGCAACGGCGACCTCATCGACGGCAACATCATGCTGGTCATCGCCAAGTGCATGATCCGCAACAAGCCCGACAGCTACTGCCAGCCGCACGATCTCGAGACCCGCGGTATCGGCGATCTCGTGCAAGACCTCATCGGCCTCTATTCGGTCTACGGCATGCACTCCTCCGCGCGTCCGACCAATCTGGTCGCGCGGGGCAACGCACGCCGCAATCTGCTCAAGATGCGGCTCGACCGCGTGAGCGAGGGGTTCCGTCGCATTCTGCACGCCGTGCGTAGGCTCTTCTCGCGCGGCCGTTGAAGCGCCGAGGGATCGTCTCGCTTTGCTACCTTCGAAGCACGAAACGCCACCCCTGGAGGCGTAGGGGTGGCGTCGCGCGCGATTAAGGTAGGTCAGGTCAAGATAAGCGGACGAGGTGCAGGGGAGTGCTCACTTCGGAGAGACGATGCGACCCGCGAACAACACGGCGTTGGTCGGGATGTCGCGGATGAAAACCATGAAGGGACGGTCGGCGCGGAAGACCTTGGGCGGGTCGACCGGGATCGAGGTCGTGCCCGCGAGCACGACGGCCGTCGCGGCGGCTGCTTCGGTGCCCTTTTCGTCGACGCGGACGAACGCCTTGTGGATCACGTCGTCGATGTGGAGCTTGTCGACCGAAGGCGAGACGATGCCGGAAAAGTCGGCCTTTTCCTCGGAGAACGGGATGTTCATGCCGAGCGCCTGGAGCGGCTTGGCGAGGCGAATCGACTCACCGGCGAGCTCGAACTTGGGCAGCGCGATGCGCACGTCGCCCTGGGCCTTGAGGCCCGCCATGGTGGAGAGCAGGGCCGCGCCGTCGAAGCTCTTCTCGAAGGTCTTGAAGTCGCCTTTGGGGAGGACCACCACCATCGAGACCTTGCCGCCCTCGTAGGGAAGCTCGATGGCCTCGAGCGCGTCGGTCGCCACGTAGGGGACGGCGAGCTCCTGGTGCATGAGGGGAGCGTCGATCTTGGAGCCGTCGAGTTTGGTGAAGGGCTCGGTCTGCGTGAAATCCTTCTCGAAGGGGACCGCCCAATCGGCATTGAAGTACACGGCATTGACGAGGACCATTCGCGTGATTCGGTCGACCGTGCCCTCCGCGAGCAGGTCTTTGATGCGCGACTCGGTCTGGCGCTCGACCCAACCGTTGATCTTCAAGCGCTCGGCGTTGGGGTCGGCCTTGAAGTCGGCGAGCTGAACTCCGGCGCCGTAGTTCTTGGCTAGATTGTCGAGGTAAGGAGCCTCGAACGGGAAGCCCTTCTGGCCGAAGGTGGTGTTCACCGAGCGCAAGGCGAAGGGCTTGCCGTCCTTCGAGGTGGGGGCGTCGGCGGCGCGGGACGAGAGCGCGAGGTCGAGGGCGTTCATGGCCACGTGAAGGCGATCGGCGGGGAGCTTGAAGGAGAGCGCCGTGGCCATCTCGGTGGCGGTCTGTCCCTTGGCGCCGCCGTAGGTCATGGCGAGCGCGGTGGTCACGCTGAGCGGCGAGAAGAACGCGTTGCCCTCGCTCTTCGCGGCCGTCTCACCGTAGAGACGCATCGCGAACTCGGCGTTGCCCTCGGCGAGCTTCTGCATCTCGGCGGCGGTCGCGTTCGGCGCGGTGTCGCGACCGAGGCTCGACTTGGCCACGTCGAACGAGGCGTCCGGCGTCACCGAGGAGCTCGAGTCGGCTGCACAGCCGACCTGCACGACACCAAGACCGAGAGCGAGAGCGAGAGCGAGATTCTGAAAGCGCATGGGGTCCGTCCGTTTCCTTTCGGGTTCGAGGACCGGTATTGCGTGTGCCGTGCCAACTGGAAAAATGCCTTCAAAATAGCCAAAAGCAACCGAAGGCACGACATGGCCAACAAAATTGGCACACGAGCGGCACAGTGACCAGGTCTCGCGCGGCGGCGGTTTGGTGGGGAGTGACGACGGCCCTTGCGTCGGGCGGTCGCGTGCATGACATTCCGGCCGTCATGGTGAAAACCCACGCCTTTCAAGCCGAAGTCAGCCGTCTCCTCGAGCTGGTCGTTCACTCGCTCTACTCGAACAAGGAGATCTTCCTTCGTGAGCTCGTCTCGAACGCCGCAGACGCGCTCGACAAGCTGCGCTTCCGCGCGGTGACCGAGCCGGCCCTCATGGGAGACGTGCCGCTCGCGATCACGCTGCGCCCGGACGCCGAGAAGCGCACCCTCACCCTCGAAGACACCGGATGCGGCATGAGCGAAGAAGAGCTCGTGCGGTACCTCGGAACGGTGGCCCACTCGGGCAGCCGCGAGCTCTTCGAGAAGCTCTCCAAAGCAGGCGAGGCGAAGGACCTGTCGCTCATCGGCCAGTTCGGCGTCGGCTTCTATAGCGCGTTCCTGGTCGCCGATCGGGTGGAGGTGGTCTCGCGCGCGGCCGGGAGCCAGGACGCGTTCCGCTGGTCGAGCGATGCGAAGAGCGACTTCACGGTGGAGCCCGCCGAGCGCGCGACCCACGGAACGTCGGTCATTTTGCACCTGAAGGAAGACCAAGAGGAGATGTGCGACACCTGGCGCCTGCGCAGCCTGGTCGAGCGCTACTCGGACTACGTGCCCTATCCGGTGAACCTGGTCACCGTCGACAAGGAGGGCAAAGAAGAGACGAAGCAGCTCAATCGTGGCACGGCACTTTGGCAGCGCGCCAAGTCCGACGTGACCGACGAGCAATACGACGAGCTCTACAAGCACCTCTCGCACGACCACGAGAAACCGCTCGCGCGCAGCCACTTCCGCATCGAAGGCACGCTCGAGTTCTCGGGCTTGCTCTATCTGCCGCGTCGCGCGCCGGTCGACCTCTTCGATCCGCAGAAGGCCAAGGGATTGCGCCTCTTCGTGAAGCGCGTGCTCATCATGGAAGATTGCGCGGACCTCTTGCCGCAGCATCTTCGTTTCGTGCGCGGAGTGGTCGACTCGGACGACTTGCCGCTCAATGTCTCGCGCGAGCTCTTGCAGGACTCGAGCACCCTTCGCGCGATCAAGAAGCAGGTCACCAAGCGCGCCCTCGACATGATCGAAGAGCTCGCCAAAGAAAAGCCGGAAGACTACGCGACCTTCTTCCGGACCTTCGGCGCCGTGCTCAAAGAGGGCGCGGCCATGGGCGAGCGCGACGACCGTCTGGTCTCGCTCTTCCGCTTCGAGACCACCAAGACCGAAGGTGACGCCACGGTCTCGCTGGACGAGTACGTGGCGCGCATGCCCGAAAACCAGAAGGCCATCTACTTCCTCCACGGCGCCAATCGCGCTTCGCTCGCGAGCTCGCCCTACCTGGAGGCCCTCGCCAAGAAGGGCTTCGAGGTGCTCCTCCTGACCGACGCGGTGGACGAGTTCGCCGTGGCGGGTATTGAAAAATGGAAGGACAAGGAGCTCGTCTCGGCGATGCGCGCCGGACTCGACCTCGGCGAAACCGACGAAGAGAAAAAGTCGCGCGAGGAGACGCAAGACAAGCTCTCGAGCCTGGTCGCGCGCGCTCAGAAAGTGCTCGACGGTCGCGTCAAAGAGGTGCGCCTCTCGGACCGGCTGACCGACTCGCCCTCGTGCCTGGTCATCGGTGCAGGGGGAACGCCCCTCGCCGTCGAGGCCATGCTTCGCGCCGCCGGCAGGCCCGTACCCCCCAATCCGCGCATCTTCGAGCTCAATGGAACGCACCCGCTCGTCGAGAAGCTCGGCGCGCGCCTCACGCAATCGCCCGACGACGACGTGGTGAGCGAGTACATCGAGGTGCTCTACGACCAAGCGAAGCTCGCCGAGGGCGGTGTGCCCGACGATCCGGGCGCGTACGGCAAGCGCGTCGCCAAGCTTCTTGCTCTCGGGGCATGACGCCGAATCGGGGCCCGATCATCTCGAACGGCACGATCTGGATTCGAATTGGAGGATCGCGAAGATCCCAGGGCCCCAACCCCCGATTCATGTAGGCAAAAGGGCGAGAGCTAGGTTTTGCGCGGCAAAGCGCTAGGCCGAGCCTCGCCGAGTCGTTGGTATCGCTCGTGCTTAAGAGAGGGCATGCGGCGAGAATTCTTCTGGAAAGCTTCGGTCGTCTTGACTCTCTGCGCCACGATGTTGGCGTGCTCGTCGACGACCGACCCCACGGAGAATCTCTCCGGCGATATCGACGACGGGCCGGAGGTCGACGAGACCGCCGACGAGATGGCCGAGCCGGCCTATACCGGTATGTCGCTCACGGCCGTCTGCCCCAGCGGCAGCGCCTACGACGACGGCATCGGTCTCTGCGTGGCCGGCGACCGCGCCTTCGGACCCTTCACCGACGCGATGATCGCGGGCTGCAAGGCGCAGAGCGGCGAAGGCTGCGACAACGCGACCTGGCCCATCGCGCAGGCCTTCAAGCTGCGTGGCAACGACATCTGCCCCACGGGCGCCAAGATCGACCAAACGCTCGGCGTCTGCGTCGAGGGCACCAAGGCCATCGGGCCGTTCGACGACTCGCTCGTGGAAGACTGCGAAAAGCGTGGCGGCGGTACGGCTTGCCACTCGCTCCGCTGGGACAAGGCGCTCGTCTCGCCCATGAACGTGGTGAACCCCACGGGGGACGAGTCGACGGCCACGCAGAGCCTCGATCTGCTGGACACGAACTGCAGTGCGTTCAACCAGAAGCTCTTCAATTACTACTCGACCCGACGTGGCTTCCAAGAGGTCTCGCGTCTCGGCATGCGCACCCTCGGAACCACGCGGAACGGATGCGCCACCTGGCTGAGCCACGCCATTCGTCAGAGTGGCGTGAACATGCCGGTCGAGACCAACACGGAAGGCTTTCGCGATGCGCTGAAGGCTCGTGGCTGGCGCGAGATCCGTGACCGCAACGCGCTCTTGCCCGGTGACGTGATCATCACCAAGGACCGTAAGGGTCGACCCGGTCACCCCGACCACGTGTACATGTTCGCGGGCTGGCAGGACGCGGGCAAAACGACTCCGCTCGCCGTCGACAACCAGGGATTTACCCATCCCCGTGGTCCGAACAAGGCGAAGATCGCCTACGGTCTGCGCGCACCGTCCAACAGCAACAACTGCAACGGCACGCCCACCAACACGACGCCCAACCCCGCGGTGAACGAGACGCGTGACTCGTGCTCGGGCAAGGGCGACGGTTGGTACTGCAGCGAGCTGCGCGACTTCAGCGCGTACAGTTGCAGCGGTGGTCAAATTTCCGGCGGATGGCAGTGCGGTGACCGCACCGTGTGCAAGACCTCGGGCGGAAAAGCCTCGCTCGTGAACGGCAAGCCCGGTTGCTACGGCAAGTGACCGTTCGCGTTCGCAGCTAACTCACCTCCGGGGCAGGTCTTTAGTAAGACTTGCCCCACCATGAGCACCGAGCCTACGCCCGCCGTTCGCCGCGAAGAAGACGACCCCACGCCGCGCATCGCCCTGGAAACGGGCATCCCGCTTTCCTCCGTGCGCGCGACGGAAAAACTGCTCGCCGAAGGCGCCACCGTGCCCTTCGTCGCGCGCTACCGCAAAGAACAAACCGGCGGCCTCGACGAGGTCCAGATCCGCGATATCGACGAGAAGCGTGTGTACTACACGGAGCTTCTCGAGCGCCGCAAAGCCGTGCTCGCGGAGATCGAGTCGCAAGGGAAGCTCACGCCCGAGCTGCGCGCGAAGATCTGCGCGACCTGGGTCAAGGCCGAGCTCGAAGACCTGTACCTGCCGTACAAACCGAAGCGCCGCACGCGCGCCACCATGGCCCGCGAGAAGGGTCTCGCTCCGCTCGCGGAGAGGATCCTCGCGCAGGTCACGAAGGGTGATCCGAAGGCCGAGGCCGAGGCGTTCGTGAGCGCCGAGAAGGGCGTGGCCGACGTGAAGGCCGCCCTCGCCGGAGCACGCGACATCGTGGCCGAAATGATCGCCGAGCGCGCCGACGTGCGCGCGACGGTGCGCGAGATCTACCGCAAAGAAGCGGTGGTTGCGTGCGCCCCCGTGCCCGAGAAGACCAAAGAGCCGACCAAGTTCGAGATGTACTACGCGTTCCGCGAGAAGCTCGAGGGGCTGCCTTCGCACCGGTACCTCGCGATTCGTCGCGGTGAAGCCGAGGGTGTCTTGCGCGTGGACCTGGAGGTCGACAAGCCGCAGACGGCGTCCAAGCTGTACGGCCCCGCCGGGGTCTCGAGCTCCTCGCCGTTCGCGCCCGAGCTGCGCGCCGCGGTGGACGACGCCGTCACGCGCCTCTTGTGTCCGAGCATCGAGAGCGACGCGCGCATCGACCAGAAGATGCTCGCCGATCGCGACGCCGTGGACGTGTTCGCGGAGAACCTGAAGAAGCTCCTGCTCGCGGCGCCGCTCGGGCGGCGCGTGGTGCTCGGCATCGACCCGGGACAGCGCACGGGCTGCAAATGCGTGGTGGTCGACGACACCGGAAAGCTCATCGAGCACACGCTGGTGAACTTGGTTCAGGGCGACCGAGCCCTCGATCACGCGAAGAAGACCGTGGCCGCTCTGGTTCAGAAGCACGGGCCCTACGCCGTGGCCGTGGGCAACGGCACGCACGGCCGCGAGACGGAAGACTTCGTGCGCGAAGTGCTCGCCGAGCAGGGCAAAAAAGAGGTCATCGTGGTGCCGGTCAGCGAAGCCGGTGCATCGGTGTACTCTGCAAGTGACGTGGCCCGCGAGGAGTTCCCGGATCTGGATCTCACCGTGCGCGGTGCCGTGTCGATCGCGCGCCGCCTGCAGGATCCCTTGGCCGAGCTCGTGAAGATCGATCCCAAGGCGATCGGCGTGGGGCAATACCAGCACGACGTCTTCCAGCCGCTGCTCAAGCGAAAGCTCACCGAGGTGGTCGAGTCGTGCGTGAACGCGGTCGGCGTGGAGCTCAATACGGCGAGCGCGCCGCTCCTCGCGCACGTGGCGGGTCTCGGCCCGACGGCAGCGAAGAAGATCGTGAAACACCGTGAGGAGAAGGGCGCTTTTGCCTCGCGGGCGGATCTCTTGAAGGTCGCGGGCATCGGTCCGAAGGCCTTCGAGCAGTGCGCGGGCTTCGTGCGCGTGCGAGGTGGCGCGCATCCGCTCGACGCGAGCGCGGTGCACCCGGAGCGCTACGCGCTGGTCGAGAAGATCGCGAAGGAGCGCGGCGTGGCGCTCTCCGACCTCGTGGGCAACGCGGACCTGGTGAAGAGCATTCCCTGGGAAAAATACGCCTCGAACGACGTGGGCCTGCCCACCCTCGAGGACATCAAGAAGGAGCTCGCCAAGCCCGGACGCGACCCGCGCGACGCCTACTCGCCGCCCAAGTTCCGCGACGACGTGCGCAAGATGGAAGACCTGAAGCCCGGCATGGAGCTCGAGGGCGTGGTCACCAACGTGACGGCCTTCGGCGCCTTCGTCGACGTGGGCGTTCACCAGGACGGCCTGGTCCACGTGAGCCAGCTTGCCGATCGCTTCGTGAAGGACCCGCACGAGGTGATGAAGGTCGGCGACAAGGTGAAGGTGAAAGTGGTCGAGGTCGATCTCGCGCGGAAGCGCATCGCCCTCACGGCCCGCAGCGGCGCGGCTCCTCAGAAGAGCGGCGGACCGAGCGGACCTCGACCCCAAGAAGGCCCGCGAAACCAGGGCAAACCGCAGCCGAAGCCGGCTGAAGGACCCAAGTTCGCCAACAACCCCTTCGCGGCGGCGTTCGGCCAAAAGGGCAAGCGCTGAACGCACACGGCGATCGCGGCTCCGAGGACGCGCGTCTTCGGGGCCGCCGCGTCGTATCGATCGAGGCGCTCGTCCGCGGGATTCTGGTCGTCGCGGGACGGGCGTGCGATTCTTAGCGTGGTCGGTCCCGAGCCCGACCGATGTATGAACATCTTCGCGGACGGTAAGAACTTTCGCATCGTGCTCGAGAACGGCCTCGCCATCTGGACGGTGTGGCGAAGGCCCGATCTCGACTCCACCGAGGGCGCGGAGCTGGCCGAGCAACAGGCAGCCGAAGCAGCGAAGCTGCTCGCTTCGGGCGTGGCCGGGCTCCTCTTCGACGTGCGAAGCGCACCGGACGTGGCGGGTCCGCGCACGCAAGCTGCCCTGGGCGACCTGCTGGCGCAGTTCGAGCGGCGAAAAATACCGGTCGCGGTGGTGGTGGAGTCTCCGCTCCAGTCGCTCCAGTTCGGGCGTCTGGTGGCCGAGCACGTGCCGACCATGGGCACGGTGACCACCTCGTTCGTCGAAGCCGAAGACGGCCTGCACGAACGTGTCACCCACCCCGAATCCCCTCGTTGAGCCGCGCCCGCGTTGCGCTATGCTTCGCGGAGCCGCACGGGTGGCGAAATGGCAGACGCAGCGGATTTAGGTTCCGCCGCCGCAAGGCGTGGGGGTTCGAGTCCCTTCCCGTGCACTTCTGAGAGTTTAGGTTCCGAGGGTGAGAGTGGTTTCGAGGGGCTTGCTGCCGCGAGCGCTGCCGTTACGCGGCAGCGGACCTCTTCCGACGCGGCTGCGAGCGAGCGACGGACGTCGTTCGGCGCGGCCGATGCCGTGCCTTCTTCGGTCGCGGCCGCGACGTCGCTACCAAGGGCAAGCCGGGGCGAAGAGGCTCCCGAGGGGCAAGTGCTCGCCTCGCTCGCCCGGGCCCTCGAGCGTGCTTCCGTGGCCGGCGAGTGGGCGACGGTGCGGGAGATCACGCGCGAGCTCGAGGCTCGGAGGGCTCCGTCGCAAAAGTACCGACAGTAAATTTTGCAGGCTCGGCTTCAGCCACAACCCACCTCTGCCGTTCCCTTCCGTGCGCGGGCGTTGCTCAATTTTTATGGCGCAAGGATTCTGTCTCCTGTTTGCTGTTCGTCCCCATGAACGAAGCAACGAAGATTTCGGCTGCCGCACGGGAGATCAACGAGAAACGTAACGCCGACGTTCTCATCTTCCTTGGCCCCATTGATCGGCCGCATGACGAAGCCCTTTTGGACATGACCGCGTCCCGAAAGCGAAGGGACAACGTTTGGTTCTTTATCACTACCTACGGCGGGGATGCGGACGCTGCCTTCCGCATCGCGAGGTGCCTCCAGCGTACTTACAAGCACGTCACAGCGGTTGTTTCCGGAACATGCAAGAGCGCGGGTACCTTGCTCGTTCTAGGAGCGCACAACCTCGTCATGTTCGATCACGCCGAACTTGGCCCACTCGACGTTCAGATTTCCAAAGAGGATGCGCTTGGCGAGCGCAGCTCTGGTCTGGTGCCGACGCAGGCTTTCGAGTTTCTTGACAGCCAAGTCCGCTACGCGGTCGCACAGTCGATCGTCGACTTCAAGATGCAGTTGCTGCTGACCACACGCACCGCGACTGATCTCGCGAGTCGCCTGGTCGGTACGCTCTACGGCGGCATATACGCGCAAGTTGACCCGATGCGTCTAGGGGAGCTGCAGCGGGCGCAAGCCGTCGCGACCCAGTACGGGAAACGCCTGATCGAAGCCTCGAAGATCGCTGATCAAGCGTCACTTGCACAGCTGGTGAGTGGTTATCCGTCCCACGGATTTGTTATCGACCGAGAAGAAGCACAAAAACTCTTCCCCAAGAAAGTTCGTACGCCAGAGGCGGACGAGATCGCGGTCGCCGAGAGTCTTTTTCTCCGGGGCCCGGTCGACAGCCTTCGAGAACCTATTATTCTGTATATCGACGAAGAGAGAAAATCGGATGAAGAAGCTGTTGATAAGGACCAGCCTGACGAACGAAAAGAATCGCCAGATCTGGCAGGAACGAGCGAGGGAGACCGCGACCCTGGTGAAGCTTGCTAGGGAGGCGTCGACCGTCATGCCTCCGAAATCGATTCCGCCGACTCGTGATCGAGTGGACGAGGCTTCTACTTAGTGGAAGCACCGCTTGGTACCGTTAGGAGATAGACACATGGCCCAGAATCGCAATGGCGTGGAGTTCACGCGTGAGCAATTCATGCGGGATCCGAAGGGATGTCTGGAGCAAGCCCGCCAAGGGTTTTCGGTTACCGTGCAAGACTCGAAGGGTCTTCCAGCGATGCGCTTGGAAGTGCCGCCTCCATGCAGCGCAGCCGACTCGGACGATGACGAGTAAGGAGTGGTCTGCTGCTTCGCACTTTCAGAGGTGGCTCGCCGCTCAAAGTGCCGGATGCTACTTCATCGCGAAGCTTGCCGGTCGAAGCAACGTGGCTTTCGCCCAGCTGCTGTGGCCACCAGATGAAGAGCGCATGCGCACGCTCGACCGTGCGATCGAAGCCGCCTCCGAAAAGGGGCAGGCCATCATTTTTTTCTGGCCAGAGGCGGTAAACAGCTCCGACACCGTGACCTTGCTGAAGCTCCTGACCACTCTCGATCGATGGAAGGTCGAGCTCGCGGACGATAATTGCATCTCCGTTCGTTGGAAGACGAGGGCGGACAAGCTGACCGAGGTCGCTGGCTTCGCGCCGCTGCCCGAGATGCCTCTGACCCGCCGGGCGCCGTTCCTCGCGATCGCAGTTTGGGGAGGGGATTCAAGTTCGGAAGCGGTCGGCTTGGTCGATACACCGTGGGAGCCCGGGGACGTGAGGAAGGATCCCCTGTGGCAAAAGTCGAAGCAACGCACTAAGGCGATGCTCGATGGGGAAGACCGGACTCGTCTGCGGAGTGTCGCCTTCAGGCTATCGACTGAGTCAAGGGCTCGACTCACCGAACTCTCCAGTCGCGCCGTTCCGACGAACAAGCTGACCTCCGCCTAGCGCCTCAAGCGCACGCCGATCGACACGAGCGCACGGCGAGAACGACCGCGTAAACCGTGGTCAGGAAGACGTTTCCCGCGGTCGACTCTTCGGCGACGTGAAGGCCGATCGCGCTCGTTCGAGCGCTCGCGTCGACCGCGCTCGAGTCCGTCACGACCCGGGCGCGCCCCTTGGGGAGGTCGATCGCGTCGATCGTCATCGCCCACACCTCGCTCGAGGTCGAGCGCTCGTGGCCCTCGAAGTCGAAGCGCGACGACTCGCCGAACGTGCAGCGAAGCGAGGTCACGATCTCGAACGCGGCAAGCGCGGTGCGATGATCAAGGGGTTCGCCCGATGCGCGCGGCGCGCTCGGCGCATCGGCACGAGGGAGCGGCCGCGTGGCCTTCGTCGTGGGCTCGGGCGCGAGCGCTTGGGGCGCCGAGCACCCCGCGAGAACGAGGGCCACAAGGGGCGCGAGAGCGGCGCGCGCGAGGTGAGCGGACATACGCCGCATCGTCGCCGGTGAGCTCGTGGAAGGCGAGCGGGAAGGCCACGGTGCGCGTGAGCGCGCTCGAGCGCGACAACGTGCCGCGTCTCCCGTTTTGGTCTAGGCTCCTTCCCATGCGCCGAGCCCTCTTTCGGACCTTCTCCACGTGCGCGCTCGTCGCGCTTTCCGCATGCTCGAAGCGCTCGCCGTCGCCGGTTCCGGACGCGGCCGCGGTCGAAGCGAGCTCCGTGTCCGGCTCGAAGACGATCGCCACGAAGGCACCGCGAAGCGTCGAAGAACGCGCGGCCGACCATCGCGACACCTCGGGAGTCATCACGGCGCTGAATCCTCGCTGGTGTCGCGTGAAGAACGCTGAAGGGGCGTGGGAAAAGGCACACGACGAAGGCCACTCCTACGCGGCCGCAATCGCTGCGATCCGAGCCGTCTCCAAGGCCGCAAAGGAAGAAGCCGCGAAGCCGGACGTTGCGGCAAGCAACACATGCGCAAGCGCGGTTCGGCGCGAGTACTTGAACGCGATCACGTCGACGCCGAAGGCCGCGGAAGAAGCGATCTCGTGCCTCGAAAAGCATCGGGCGGAGATCGAGGCGAACCTTCGGAAGGGCGATCTCTTCCTCGACGCGGCGCCGAGTGAGTGCTCGTTCTCCGTGCCGCTCTTTTCGGACGCGATGAGCTGCACGAGGGAGATCACGCTGTGCATGGGTAAGCCGTGCGAGTGGTTCGAGATCGCCTCGCATGTCGGCGCGGCGTGCGATCCGAAAGAGAACGTGTTCTCGCCCTCGATCCGCGCGAGGTAGCAGGCGACCTAGTCGGCCTTCGTCGACCGCACGAAGAAGTACGCCGAGACGACCCGGGGTGACGAAGCGGACACTTCCGCTGAAGTGATCTCGCACTCGATCCCGGACGGGATCGGAAGCGAAGCGACGAGCTCCGCGGGCGAGGCCTCGCTCTCGACGTCGAGGGCGACCATGATCCAACCGGGTCGCGCCCTTTGCGAGAAGCGAATCGAGACGCCCCCGATCTCGTTCACCCGGCTCCCACGGAGCTCGGCGTCGGGAAGCGGGCCGGAAAGGAAGCGCCGCGACCCCTCGGCTTCCAAGCTCTCGTTCGCGAGGCTGAAGAGGGCGATCGCAGCGGCTTCGGGCTTGAAGGCTTTGGTGTTGTGCATGTGCCTCGAGTCTACGCGGAGCATGGGCACGCTCGCGAGGTCCTCTCGGCCGCCCTACCTCACCTCGACGCGGCCCCGCCCGTCGGTCTCTCCGAGAAGCAGTGACGAAGGTCTCGCCGTGCGCGCCCGAGCGTCGCCGGAGTACTCGAGCGACGCTTCGACGTCGCCCAGGCCTCGAGGGAACGGGCGTCGTCGTGGTACCTCGGAGTCGCGTAGCTCGGCGCCGTCGAGTCGTCCCGGGCGCTCGAGTCGCCGACTGCTCGATCAAGCCCGCTCCGCGTCGCCGCCCATGCTCGCTTGTGGCGCCCCACGGGGCCAGTGGAGATCATTCACGATTCGGGCGAAACGGTCGGCTCGAACGCGCGAGCGTGGGGCCTTCGTTGGCACCACGGGCCGAGAGCCCCGAAGAAATTCTTTCGGCCGAAATTACAAGTGATTACGGAGTTATCCCCACCGTGGGGCGCATAAACGGCCTCGCGGTGGTTGCGCGTTGCCACGTTGTAGCTACAACGTAGCTAAGCCACAACGTGGCCACACGAGAGGCGGTTTCGTGCACACTTCGGACGTGAGCAAAGAAAGCGTGATCCGATTTCGGGCGGACGCCGAGGACAGGCGTCGGCTCGATGCGCTTGCAGAGCACTACGCGGTTACTCCGTCGACGCTTCTGCGGATGCTGCTGAAAAAAGAGCACGACGCGCTCGAGCGCCGCGAAGCGGGAGACAAGAAGAAGCGCTGAAAAGAAGTGACCCCGGCGACGTTGGCGCGTCCCGAGGTCAGGCCAACCCCTGAAGGACAGGAGTCGACACATGTACCGTAACAACGAACCCGCGCGTGCGGGAGGGACCTCTTTTGTTCGCGAGACCGGAGCCGAGATCGGCGCGCAGCTTTGGGAGACGAGGCGGATCGGTCTAGCCGATCGCGAAAACGTCGAAGCGGCCCTCGAGTGGTCGCGAGCTCGCTCCGAGGCCCTTGCCGGTCGAAGGCGCTCTCCGCTTGCCGTCGTCGCCTCGCTCGCGTGTGAGGCAGGCGCGCAGAATCCGATCGGCGGCATGTTGGAGCGAGCGGCCCGCGATCTACGTTTCGCGCGCTCCGTGCTCGATCCGTCGGCCGATCTCGGAAGCGCTGCAGCTCGCCCGAAGGATGGGCTCGACACGCTAGACGAGCTCGAGCGAGTGCTCGAAGCCATGACGAGGCTGGTCTACCTCGAACAGGACGCGGTGATCCTCGCCCTTCACGCGGCCGCTCACGGAGACGTGCCCGGGGCTCTCGAAGCACCGGGGACCTGGGGAGGCGAGGAGCCCAAAGGGGCGGCTCGTGCGCTCGAGCGCGCAGCGGTAGCGCTTGGCGCCGATCGGCTCGACGTCGAGGCAGCAAGCGCGGCCCTTCGTGCGCTCGGGTGCCTTGCCGACGACACGCCCCCGTCTTCGGTGGCCGAGATGCTCGTGGCGGTGATGAAAGTCCGCGGGCGACTCGAGGGCGAAGCGCCCCCGTCGAACGAAGCGATCGAGCTTGCGACCCGCGCGGCCGCGGGCGACGAAGGCGACGGGAACGAAGGGAACGGGGGAACGGCGCCGCCGTCTACGGCGCCTCCCGTGGCTCCCGCGGCACCTGCCGCCCCCGTCTCGATGGTTCCGGCGACGCTCGGATCGGCCCCGTGGTACGGCGCACCGCCGCCTAGAAGAGCTCTTCGGCGTAGGTCTCGCCCGCGTGTGCTTCCGAGCCGTCTCCGCGCTCCCGAGAGCATCGTGGCGCCGGCCTCGAACCTTCGCCGCCGGGGGGCAGCATGAGCGCCCGGGGCATGGGACGGGCCGAGTGGTCGGCCGCGTGGACGAAGGCGAGGTTCCTCGCATCCGAACGCTCGGGAGACGTCGAGGTGTCCTCGTCGGAGCTTCCCGGGGTGCTCTTCGCCGTCGACGTGATGATCTCGCACCGCTTCGAGAGCTCTTCGCCCGAGACACGAGATCGCCGCTCGGACGCTCGCACGGCCATCACGGAGCGACTCATGCACGCCCGCGCTCGCGAGCACTTCGCCGGGCTCGTCGAGGCCGGCGTAGCGGGGCACCACGGCCGCGCGCTCGAGGCCTTGAAGGTGGCAAACACGGTTTTCACGGCGCGCCTTCACGGGCCGTTCGGCGCGGACTTGATCGAAGCCTTCGCGGCGGTGTCCGCGGCGCAACAGGCTTTGCCGCTGAGCGCTCGCTTGGGCGTCGGCTCCCGAGCCGCATGGCGCGTCCGGGGCTCGATCGTCCGTCGGAGCGTGCGGGAAGCTCGCCGGAGCGTGTGCTTCGTCGAGCGCGATCGGGGCGTGGTCGAGGCTCTCCTCTCGTCGGCGCGCTCGTGCTTCGGTCGGGTCTTTGAGGCCGAGATCCCCGCCCCGAAGGTGACGGATGACGGGCTCGTCGTTCGGGCGAGCGTCGATGCTTCGGCACGAGCTCGTGACCTCGCCCTGGGCATCGCCTTCGCAGCGGTTCGAGACGTGAGGGAAAGCTCACCCCGGACCTTCCCGGCGGAATTCTGGGCGGACGTGGTGGCGAAGGTTGCGGAGCGCGTTCTTGAGATCGCCGCCGGATCAGATGCCCGCCCGCGCTCGTCGGAGCCCGGCGGAAGCTCTTCGGCTCGGCCGAGTGGTGGGGCGTGGTTCCGGCGTCCGCCGCGAGCGCTTCCGTCCTGGCGATCACCGCGCCTCTCGTCTCCAGAGGTGCGCGCTTGAGCCCCGAAGCCCCTGCCGCCCCTCGGCTCGACGTTCCCAACGAACGGCCCGAGGATGCCCTCGAGCGCGCCGCAAAGGCCATCGGTGCCGATGTCCGTGCGGTGGAGGCGGTAAGGGCTGCGCTGCTCGTGCTCGATCTCGACGGTGCGGCCGCGCCCCTCGTGCTCGTGGCCGAGCTCCTCGTGGTGGTGATGCGCCTTCGTGGGGGAGCATTGCCGTCCGGAAGGGAGAGCCCGTGAACGCGCTTTCCCCGAGCAATTGCGTCGGTGCGCGCCGCGCGCACACGGAGACGACGATCTTCCCCGGGGAAGATTCGCCTACCGCGACCCGAGCAGCATGGCGCGAGACGTGGCGTGCTGCTCGGGCTTCGGTGAAGGCCGGTGGGGCATGTCCCGACGGACTCGAAGCCGTCGTCTCGGCGGTGCGAGGTCGAACCCATTGGGGAGCCGCTGAGGGATTCTTCGACTGGATCCAGGAACGCGCCCTCGTCGCCGATCGCACGCACGGAGCGCTTCGGGCTTGGCGCCTCGGTTGGCTCGACGGTGGGCAAGTGCTCACGAAAGCATCGTAATGGGCCCGTCAGGCGGCCCCTCGCCGCCTCACGGGTCCTCGTTTGAAGAAATCGACGCCCCCACCGAAAAAAGTTCGTGAACGGATCGGCAACGATCTGCGGGGTTTGCGACGCGCCAACTCAGCCGAAGGCCGCCGAAGGCCGCCGATCGATTCGTCGCTGAGGTGGGCGGCTCGCGCCGCGCAGTTTGACGTCAAAAAAATAGGATTGCAGGGTGGAATGAACCGAGGTCGCCCAAGATGCCCAGCTCTACGAAACAGTGTCCTCTCGCCGCCAACGATCTCTACCGCCTCGCGGGGGAGGCCTACCGATCGCCGTCGACGGTGAAGGCGGTTTATGAAGGTCGATCCACATCGCTCTCGTTCGCCGCGGTCGTCGCAGCCGCGAAGCGTCTCGGCCTACCGCCGCCGCAAGGCGCTGCGACGTGATTGATCGTCGATTGATTTGATCCAACGAAAAAGCGCCCGAGGCTGGCAGGCCATCGGGCGCGAGGAGGTTTCGACGTGAAAAATGCTGACACAAAACTGACTGCATTGCAAGGCGCACTTCGTTCTTCCTGTGCTTGCACGTCCGCGCCGCTCATCTTCGCGGGTGCGCTTGTTTGCGCTACGTGTCGCGCGCCGATTTTCGCGGCCGTCGCGGCGATTCCCCGCACGTTCTCGCAGTCGGATCGGCCGCCGGGATGCGGCTTGTCGAAGTATTTGCGAGCGCATCGCGCGCTCCGTCGCGCGTGCGACCCTGAGGTGTGGTCGGAAGGGCGTGCGCGGCTCATGACCAGCGGGGCGTGGGCACGGGCGCAGCCATCGATTCGCGAGGATCGCGCGCCCGCACCGAAGGCGGAAGTCGGGCCGACTTCGGACGATCGGGCCCTCGCGACATTGGGGCTACAAAGGCGGGCCTCGTGAAGCGCGCGAATTGGGGCGTCGTTTGGCAATTTGCGACCTTGGGCGCCCCGCGTCGGGGACTGGTCGTAGCACACGCATTTTTGCCGAACGCGTCGACACCCGTGTGCGCGCCGAGCGTGTCGGGCACGCCCGGTCCGTTCGTGGACGTCGCCCATGCCGAACGCTGCACGGAGTGCCTGCGCGCCGTGATGCCGGTCCGTGTGGAGCTGGCCGAAGTCCGGAGCTTGCGCTTGTGGGCCTGGTCGCTGACTTCAGTGGCTTCGAGGCTTCGGGGCTCTTCCGCTACGAGACCGGCCGCCGAAGAGGCCGCACTCGCCGCGGCCGCGTCGCTGAGTGCCATGGCGATCTCCGTGAGCTTTGGGGAGAACGGCGCCGCTGCCGACTATGCCCGCGAGCTCGTCGCCGAGGCCCGATCCCGAAGGCCGTCGGCTTCGGCAACCGCGCCCGCGCCAGTCGCGCAGGCGTTTCGCCTCGCCGTGACCTGGGATTCCGTGAGCGGGCGCGCAGCGGCCCGAACGGAGACCGCGCCGGTGGTCAGGCGGACACCTCGACTTGTTTTCGTCGAGCGTCACTCGCGCACGAGCGCAGGCGGCGCCGTGGTTGTCTCGACGATCGCGCTGCCTCGCGAGGCCCTCGAACGGGGCGAGGTCGTGCGCGGGTGGTCTCTTCGCGAGCCCTCGTCGGAAGAGGTTTGTGCTGCGCTCGCTCCCTTCGGCGCGGGGCAGTCGGTGCCCTCGTGGGCTTCGGCGCTGGGGTTGGCGTGGCCGTGCAGTGCGGTCGACGCGAAGCGGGCTTTTCGTCGTGGGGCTCGATCCGCTCATCCCGACGCTGGGGGATCTTCGACCGAGTTTCAGCGGCTCTCGGCGGCGTACGAGGCCGCCGAAGCCTTCTTCGATCGGGGCGGCTCGTGAGCGGCGATCTCACTCTGCGGACCGGAGCGGTGCGGTTGGAGGTCGTCCCTTTCGAGGGGGAGATCTTTCACGCGGTGCTCGTCGGCGATGAACCATTGGTTATCGTACGCCGCCTTTGCGAGGCGCTTCGTGTCGACGCGCGCTCGCAACGTCGGAAGCTTGAGCGGGCCGAGTGGGCGCGAACTTCGAGGGTCATGACGACCCTCGAATCGGGACGCGTGCGCAGTTCGCTCGCGATCGACCTTCCCACTTTGCCCCTATTTTTGGCGTCGATCTCCAAAGATCGCGTCTCCCTCGCCGCGCTTCCGAATCTTGTCGCGATTCAGCGCGGCCTCGCCGATGCGATCCGCGCGCGGTTCTTCGGCAAGAGCGATGCGATCGCCCGCACCGATGACCTCGAGGCACTGCTCGAGCGAGCGCTCGAGTCGGAGCGCGATCGCAAGGCCCTATCGGCTCGCGTTCACGCGCTCGAGCCTCGAGCCGCCGTCGCCGATCGGATCGCGAGCTCCGATGGCCTGCACACGATCGGTGCCGCGGCGAAGGCCATCGGTACGGGTCCCAATCGGCTGTTCGCCTTCCTGCGTCGCGAGCGCTTCCTGCTCGCCGACGGGCTGCCGTTCCAGTCCCACGTCGACGCCGGCCGCGCCGTCGTTCGCCAATTCCCTTTCAACGACGCGACCGGAAAGCCGCGGACGTCGCGACGGACGATGCTCACCGGCAAGGGTTTCGCGTACGTGGTTGCGTTGTGGCAATCGCGCGCGGACTCTGAAGACGTGCGCCTTCGGGTGGCTCCGTGAGCGCTCCGCTCCATTCCTACGACGCGCCCGTCGTTGCACGGCTCGGCGACGAGGCCTTGGGCGCTCTTGTGCGCCTTCTTGGCTGGGCCGCCCTGCACGGCGACGCGATCCCGCCTGAATGCGCCGCTCGCTTCGGCGTCCGTAAGCGCACATGGGGGCGACTCGTGGAAGCTGGCACCGTTGCGGCTGAGGGCCGCGGCTTCCTGCTTCTCCCTGCCGCTCGGGAGCTCTTCGGACTTGGCTTTGCCGGCACCTCGAACGCGTCCAGCGGTCCCGCCCCAGAGGCGCGCGACCGGTCTCCTGCGGCCGTGGTGGAAGTGAAGTGCGCGCGCTCGACGCGAGCGCTCTCGATGTCGCCCGAGGCGATCCGGAAGCGGCTAAAGCGTGCGGCCGCGGCGGCCATGGCCGGACAAGCCGCCGGACATCACCCCGCCGTGTCCGGGCAGATTGCCGCCGAACCCGGCATGTCCGGGGACACGGCCGCCGAACGTCCGGCCATGGCAAGCGCCGCGCGCGCGGTCTCTCTCTCGTCTGAGGATCCTAGGGATCAGGTTTCAGGATCTGAAGGATCTTCTCGGATTTCCTCTCTTTCTTCCCCTTGTGGCTCTTCTCTCTCTTCCGGCCTGGAAGTTCAGGATCGCGCACGCGAGGGGGCGGGCGAGGGCGCGAAGCCGGCGACCGGACGCCACGCCGACCGGACGCCGGACAACGACGGCGGCCGTCCGCGTGTCCGGCTTGTTGACGACTCGGGCGAGCGGCCGATGCCCACGCCGAATGAGCTCCCGGCCGCCGGAAGCGCGCCCCCGGATTTCGTCGAGTCGGTGCTCGCTGAGGTTCACATGTCCGAGGGCGTGCCCCTCCCCGCGGGCGCCACGTGGCGGGCCTTCCTGGACAACGCCCACCGCCGCCGTGCGGAAGGCCTCTCCGCGTGGGCAACCGCCGAACACTTCCGGGCGTGGGCGCGAAAGGACGCGCGGGGCGGCGGCGCTCGCCCCGCGTCGCGCGGCCGCACCGTGCAACAGGACCCGCCGGGGCCGAAAGCCTACCAGGTGGCCAGCCCTGACGATCCCTGGGGCGACGGGCCGCTCTATGCACCGGGGTCGCCTGCCCCGGCGTGGGCGGCCTCGACGGCCCTTGCACCGGGGCTAGACCTTCGCGACGAGTGGGGCCGCTTCACCAGGTTTTCGGCGAAGCGCACCTCCCCGATCGCGCCCGATGAGGGGGCGTGGAAAGCGGCGTGGGAGTCGTGGCTAGAGAACCCGCGGCCGACGTCCCGAGCCCGTCGGTCGGTCGTGCAGGGCGGCCCGGTGAGCGGCCCACGGATGTCCTTCGACGACTCCGACGAGGACTTCCCGATGCCGCCGTTGCCACTTCCTCCCGCCGCGAGCGGAGACGGGGGGCGCTCATGATCGACGCCGCCCCGCAAGGTCTGTCGCACCATGTCTCACCCCGGTATACCCCCGCCCCCTATCTCGATATGGAGTGCGCCCTACGCGCGGTTTTTGAGATTTTCGCGCTTAGCTCACAACTTTTTCTGAGCCGCGGGCTCGGTTCGGCCGGGGAAATGAGTCGCCCGAGAGCGATTTGGACACGTGCGAGCGAGGAACTCTTCGTCGCCCTCGCCAAAGAGGGGCATTCCGCCCCGTTCATCGCCCGTGCCCTCGCGGTTGCGGGGCAGCCCGGCGCATCCCAGGCGACGGTCGGCCGACGGCTTGCCGAGTGGCGCGCCCGTCACGCCACGGGCCCACGGGTCTCGCCCCCGAAGCCGTCGACGTCCGTGACCGACGAGCGCCCAGCGCTCGCCGATGCGGCCCGCCTCGAGCGACTCAAAGTCGCGTGGCTCTACTCGTGACCACGCCGGAGGATTGCAATGCAGGTTCCCGACCTTCAATCTATCGTTTCTCAGTTCCAGGTTGCCCTTCGTCTTCGCGATTGGCGGATCTCGGCCTCCTACAGGCCCGACCTGGTCGACTCGAGCGGCTACGCCTTATGGTCGTTCGCCGCTCCGAACGTCGACGCGAAGGAAGCGAAGATCGTAGTCCGTGACCCGGCGACGCCTCCCTCGGGCGTGACGGTCTCCGAGGCGGCCGCGCAGGTGACGAGGAGCGTGGCCTACGAGCTCACGCGCCTTCACTTCGCGCCGTTCGACTCGAGCTCGCGCTTTGACCGCGTCGCCGTCTCGCAAGCCGTCGACGCGATCTCTTCGGCGCTCGTGGGGGACGCGCCGGCGGTGAGCTCCGGTCCGGCTCGTGCGCGTGTCGCCCCCACGCCCCCGATCGTCGAACGCCACCGATACGCCCTTCTGGTCGCGCGAGCGCTCTTCGGCATGCCGTCGGCGAGCGACGGCGACGTCGAGGTTCAGACTCGTCTTCGTCGGCCCGAGATTCTCGGGGATCGGCAGGTCGCGACGAAACACGGTCCCATCGTGCTCTCGCGGCGCGAGCTCGTGCACGCGGCCGAATTGGTAGCGAAGCGCCCCCACCGCGGCGACGCGTACGAGCAGTTGGTGAACGACTACGCGAGCCGGAAGCTCGCGAACGAGCTCGCGAAGAGCGGGCGGAAGGTAACGTGAGGAACATGCAGAGTACACCTGAAGTGGTCCAGGCGATCGAGGCGCTTCGAAGCGCGACGCTCGACGTCGAAACGAAGTCCGCGGCGGCCCAGGTCGCGGCCAACGCGGAAGGGCTGAATGGGGAGCTTCGGCGCGCCAGACTTCGCGTCGAGATTTTGGAAGCGAAAGAGGTCGAGCGCCGCGCGCGATTGCGTGTCCAGGCGGCGCTCGACGAAGCCGGAGCCGCGTCGGGCGAGACTCTCACGCCCGCCGGGTTGCTCGCCAAGATCCGCGAACGCCTCGAGCGACGCGCAGAGCTCAGCCAGGCGATCGAGCGCCTCGATCTCGGCCTCCACGGCGACTTGCAAGATCTCCTTCACGGCTCGGCCAATGCTCGGCGGCAGGACGCCGGGCTTCCGCTCCCCGCGATTCGCGGGCCGATCGAGTCGTGCGGCTTGCCAGCGGCGCGCGCAGACCTCACGCCCCGCGCCCTTGCACACCTGCCGGTCGCGTTCGAGGCGCTCAAGAGGTCGCTCGAGGGTCTCTCGACGGGCGACGACACGTCTCCCTTCGAAGAAGCCTTGATCCGCGAGCGCGGCAAGTTGCGGCAGATCGAGGTCGCGATCGCGCGCGAAGCCGAAGAGCGTGCCGAGCAAAAGCTCGAGCTCGAGCGGCAGGTAAGCCGCGAGCGCGAGCAGGCCAAGCGCGCCGATCAGGCGGCTCGGGCCGAAGCCGAGCAGCGCCGCAAGCAACGCGACGAAGAGCGAGCCCGCGAAGACGCACTGCTCGAGAAGTTCGGCGCGTGAAGAAGTGGGTCGTTCGCTCGAGTGCGGCGGCCCGAGTGTGGACGGTGACTTGAACCTGGGAGCCTTCGAATGCTGGAAACGATCAACGAAGAAACGATCAACGCAACGAACGACGCGGGCGAGCTGCACAGGATCGGTATGGCGCTCGAACAAGAGCGCGCCGAGTGCAGCTCTCGCGCAGCGGCCGCCTCCCGCCTCCTCGCGAAGGTCGGGCAGCGCGACGCCGAACTTCGGGAGGCAGCGCGCATCGTTGCGAACGAAGCAAAGCTCGCCGAACGCGAAGCCGAGAAGACGGCCGCACGCGAGCGGGCGGAAGCCGACCGTCTTCGGGCGGAAGCCGACCGTGAGGCGCTGCGGGGCTGATCGGTATTCGCGGCGTGCTCGTCGCCGCCCGTATGGCCACGACGAGCACGCGCGCGCCAATTGAAAGGGTCGAAGCATGGGATCTCAGATCATTACGTTCGACGGGGCGAATAGCCCTGCTAGCACCTTCGGGCCGGCCGATGGCGACGCGCCGATCGCGGGTGCGGATGTCGTGCCCGGCATTCAGGCCGCGGGCGATGTCGCGAGAAATGCGCTTCTTCGCCTCACGCCGCTCGAAGGCCTCGCAGAGCTTCGCGGCCTCGCGTCTCCGACGGCCGGTCTCACCCGGTACGTCCTCGGCTACGGCATGTACACGTTCGCGAGCTCTTCGCCATTGTCGGTGAACGTAGAGCCGTGGGCCGTGGCGCCAAGCGGCGCGACCCCTGGCTATTGGATCTCGGATAGGGCGCACGAGCGCATCACCACCCTTCGGACGATTGGGCTCGTATCCCCCTACGGGATCACGCCGACTGCGATCGCGTGGTCGGCGGCAAATCAAGCGCTCGCCGATGCGGTCTCGCCGGATGTCGAGCGAACGAGCACCGGGGTTCGTTTCATGTCGACTCCAGTTGTGGTGTCGAGTCTCGGGCGACAGATGTACTTCCGCCTCGACGAGCGCCTCGAGCACGGGACGAAGATCGTGAACGCGCAGCTTTCGGTCTTGCCGTCGGCGCACGGCGCTTTGCCCGGCTCCCCGCCACGGTTCACGATCGCGCGCTTCCCGCTTGATCCTTGGGATCCGAACCTGACGAATCTGATCAGCGCAGGTTACTACGCCGACAACTCGCACGCGTCCGTCGCCACGTACAACGCGGCGCACGAGTTCGGGGGCGTGGTGGATCAGAACAACGAAGTCGATCTCTACGAGTTTGCCTACGTCCTCGTCGTGGCGAACGAAGGCGGATCGAACGCACTCGCCGGACTGAAGATCGCAGCCCTCGAGTTGCAGCTCGCCTGAGCTCCTGATGTGAATTGAAGAAAAGGAAAAGACCAATGAACGACACCATGGCATCGGATCAAATCAAGGCCTGGCGAGACGCGCGGATCACGGCGAAAGCGTCCGCGGAAGAAGCGGCAAAGATGCGAGCGCACGTGGCATCGCTCGCCTGGGATCGCTCGGACGACGTTCGCTCCCTCGAACGAGACCTCGCGCTGACGCTCGCAGAAATCGCCGCCCAGGATGCGGGCGACGCGGAACGAGCACTACGCGAAGAATTGATCGGGACTCTCGACGCCCGCGACGGCGACCACGTCTCCACGTACTCGGGGCTTCGTGTGCGGCTCGCGCCCATCGCTGCACGCAAGGCCGCGCTCGAAGCGGAGCTCGCTCGGGTCAACGAAGAGGCAGCGGCAACGGTTACCGAGGCGCTCGCGTCTTTCGTTCTACTCAGCGATTCGCGTCGTGCGGCCGACGAGCCATCGCCCCGGCCGCTTTCGATCTCCGGCCTTCCCGTCGATCAAGCGATCGCGAAGCTCGAGGCCGACGCGAGCCGCGCGCCCTCGCCTCGCAAGGCTGACCATCTTCGTCTTCGTGAAGACGATCTCCGGGAACGCCTCGAGCGCGAGCTTCGGAAGCGCGAAGCCAAAGCGGCCGATCGGGAGGCGAAGGAGCTCGCCCACGAGCGCGCGAAGGCCGCTCGCGTCGAAGCGGAGCGGACCGAGCGAGAGACCTGGGCGAAGAAGCGCGAAGACGATGCCTCGGAACGGCAGGCGCTGATCGACGCTCACCGGGCCCGGCCCTTCGAGGCGACGTCTTGATCTCCACGGTGGGTGGACGACAGGCCCTGAGTATCGTCCTCACGATACCGGCTTGGGGTGTCTGGTTCCTCGAAGCCATACTCTCGGGCGAGAACGCACTCACCGGCGCGCTCGCGTGCAGCGTTGCCGACCTTGCCCTCTTCGGCACGGCCCTTCACTCGGGATCGTTCAACGGGCGGACCGCGGTTCGAGTGGTCGGTGGCCGCGGCGGACTTGCGAAAGTGATCCCCGCTCACGCCTACCACGACGACGCGGGCGTGCGCATCTCGACCGTGATCCGCGATGCGATGCGGGAGGCAGGCGAAACGCTCGACGAGAGCACGTTGCCCACGACGCGCCTCGGGCCGCACTACACGAGACCCGAGGCGACTGCAGCGTCCGTGCTCGAGCGTCATGCTCGCGGCGCCTGGTACGTCGCGGAAGACGGCACCGTGCGTCTCGGCGCGCGACCCGCTGCGGTTCTTCCGCCGGGCGTGGCTATCGAGGCGGTCGACAAGGCCCGCGGCGTTCTGAACGTCGCGAGCTCTACGATCGCGACTCTTCTTCCGGGGCTCACGGCCGAGGGGCTCGTGGTGACCGACGTGCGGCACGAGGCGAACGGAGATACCGGGCTCCGCACGACGCTCTGGGGGCGAGCTCGCCCCGGCGCCACGACTCGACGTCTCGACTCTTGGCGTCGACTGCTCGAAGGGCTCGACCCGGATCGGAAGTTCCGGGGCGTCGTGGAGTATCGCGTCGTGACGGTTCAGGGATCGCGGCTCAACCTGCAGCCCGTTCGGTCTGGCCTCGGCATGCCGGAGCTCCGTCGTGTCCCCGCGTGGCCCGGTGTGCCCGGATGCGAGGGGGACGTGGTGCCCGGTTCGCGCGTGCTCGTGGGGTTCGTCGACTCCGACCCGTCGCGGCCGTACGTCGCCGCCTACGAGGGCTCGGAGGGGTTGGGGTTCGTCCCCACGGAGCTCCGTCTTGCCCGCGGAGTGGCGGGGGTCGCGAGGGCGGGGGATCCCGTCGAGATCACGGCAGCCCAGCTGTCCGCCGCGGGAGCAACCGCCGGGGGCTTCCCGCTCACGCTCGCGACTTCGATCCTGGCCTCGATCAAGTCGGGCTCGACGAAGGTGAAGTGTGGATAGGGTGTGCAGCACGCGCCCGACGCGCGACGGATGTGAGATCGCGCGTCGGGTGTCATTCCTTCTCGAGCGCCGAATCGGACAAGCGGGAGGCCTCTGATCCATGACGAAACGCAAGGCATCCGGTGGGGTTTTCGAGCAACGCGGGCGCTTCTTCCTTCGGGTCACCGTGGGAGCCGGGAAGCGGCAAGCCGTGGCCGTCCCGTGGTGCACCTCGCGCGAGGTCGCGCTCGAGCGCGCTCATGCGGTCCAAGCGCTTGTCGACCGTCTTCGCGAGGCCTCGCACGAGGAGCTTGTGCCCAAGGTCGTAGCGGCCGCCGGCGACGAAGATCCGGCGACGCTCGGAGCGCTCTCGCGAGCCGTCGATGGGCTGCTCGGAGGTTCGCTCGTTCTCGCCTCGCCGAAGGGCGAAGGGGCCGTCACGTTCCGATCCTTTGGTCAGCAGTGGACGTCGGGCGAGCTCGCCCAGCGGTTCCCGGACCATGTTCGACGCAAGCGCTCGGCCCACGACGACAAGGGGCGCCTCGAGAAGCACGTCTATCCCCTGATCGGCGATCGCGCGCTCGACTCACTCACGCTCGACGATGCGCTCGAAGTGCTTCGCCGTCTGCCCTCGGAGCTCGAGGCCGCGAGCCGTCGACACGTCGCGCAGGCCATTTCGCGGATCTTTGCGCTCGCCGTGTACCCGTGCCGACTCCTCGCGTCGTCGCCCTTGCCGCGCGGCTTCCTTCCGAAGGTCGGGCGCAAGAAGGCGAAGTCGGCGCTCTATCCCGACGAAGAGGCGCGCCTGCTCGGGTGCGAGCTCGTGCCGCTCGCCCATCGCATGCTCTACGGCTTCCTCGCGCGCGAAGGCATGCGTACGGGCGAAGCGCTCGCCCTCGAGTGGTCGGACCTCGATCTCGCGCGTGGCGTGGTTCGGCTCGACGAGAACAAGACGGACGACAGCCGCGCTTTTGCGCTCGACCCGGGCACGCACGAGGCCTTGAAGAAGTGGGGCGAGCTTCGAGGGAAGACGGGACGCGTGTTCGAGATCGCCGACGCGGGCCACCTCGCGAGCGACTTCCGGGCGCACCTCGTGCTCGCCAAGGTCGATCGGCCGGAGCTCTTCGAACGCTCGCCCGCGCGCCGTCCTATCCGGGTTCACGATCTCCGTGCGACCTTCGTTACCGTGGCGCTCGCGTCGGGTCAGACGGAAGGCTTCGTCACCGGCAAGACTGGACACCGATCCTCTTCCGAGGTGTCGAACTACCGGCGCCTCGCGACGACGTTCGCGAAGGTCGGAGCGGGTTGGTTCGAGCCGATGAACGAGCTACTTCGCCCCGCTCTCGCGGCAGCATTCGCGGCAGCAGCGCCCCACGACGGTCCGCGCCCGTTCGCGAAACCCCGCAAAACACCGCGCGGCGCGGCCTCGATTGCCCGGGCGAATTCTTTAGGTTCCGCCGCCGCAAGGCGTGGGGGTTCGAGTCCCTTCCCGTGCACTTCTCCGACCGAGCGCGCTTCTCCGTGAAGCGCGCCGGTCGACGTGCACGGCTCATCGATGGAGGTGGGAAGGAGCGCCGAAGGTGCTTGCCTGAGGCTTGCCCAGGGAGATAGAAAGGTCTTTAATGGACCATTGTCTCCGCGCTCGTGGGTTCGGCTTCCTTGCGATCTCCTTGGGGATGACCCTCTCGGCCTGTGGGGGAGCGAGCTTCGTTCTGAAGTCTCCGGTCGCCGACCGTTGTCGCGACGCCGGCCTACGCGGATGCGACGACCTCGTGGACGGAGTGGTGGGGTACGTCGATGGGGCGGACAAAGAATCGGCCAAGACCAAGATTCGTAAGGGCGCAGCCGAGAACGAGCCGGAAGCCGTCGCGAAGTTCGCCGGTCAGTTGAAGGCGGTCGGGAAGCTGCCCGGGCTCGACAGCTACTCGCCTACACTGGTCGAAATCGCGAGTCTGTTGGAAGGGGGAGCGGCCGCTCCAGTAGGCCACGCGCCAGCATCCGCGGCAGGTTCCACGTCGACGACCAATGCATCGTCGCCAGGATCGAACGACGACGCGCGGACCAAGACGACCACCGCGATCGTGGCCGGACACGCCAGAGCGTATGCGTGTGCGCCGCTCGGGAAGAGTACGCAGTCGCTCGCCGGTGCGACATGCCTTCGTCTCGGTATAGGTCCGCTCGTCGTTACGGACGTGGTCTCGAGCTCCACCTGTCCGGGTGAGGTGGTGGTGCTTTCCGGAGCAGCGGACTCGCCCTCGTGGGCGGTGAGCGCTGCGCCACGCGAACGCATGGGAATCCATGGGGCGCGCCTGGTGGTCGCCCCGGAAGACGAACTGATCGTCGCGGTTCACACCAGCGGTCCACTCGGTCGGGACCTCTCCTGCGCGGTCACCCTGTCTTCCCGTCGACCCTAGGTTTAGTCCACTCGGGTGCTCGTTCGGCCTACCGGAGTGGGTTCTAGTTTCGTGCCGACGAGGTCGAAGAGCTTTCTCGCGGTGGGCGTGGGGTGCTCGGCCAGGGTGTCGAGCTCGCTCGGGCGGACGCTCTGGAAGAGCAGCTCGCAATCGATGGTCAATGCGCCGGGCGGAGGGGCCTCCACCACGTAGTGCACGAGGTCGCTGCTGCCGAAATTCGGGTCTTTTTCAGGGCCATAGGAGACCGTGAGGGCGGCGTCGGGGTGGGCGGGGGAATAGCCTAGCGGCAAGAGACGATTGTCTTTGAGGTAGCGGGTCGCGTCCAGCGGACGAGAGACCACCTTGCCGAGCTCGTTGCCCAAGACTGCCTCGTAGACCTGCACGTCGGTCTCGCGCGTGAGGGTGTCGCGGTGGGCGAAGAAGCCTCCTTCGCCCACGAGCACGTGGCCCTCGCGATCGACGATTCGTCCGTAGGCGTCGCTCTTGCCCGACTCGAAGACCACGTTGCTCCCCGAGGTCACGCGCACGTGCAACCACGCGCGCCGCGAGGGGTAGCCGGTGGGGAATTTGTGACCGGTGAGGTTGTCGATCGACGCGTCGATCTCGAGGCCGCGCGAGGTGCGCTTGGCCACGACGGAAAGCCTCGCCGCGCGTGCGAGGTTCTTCTTGGTGCGCTCGGCTTGTTCGGTGAACGCGCGCGGGTCGGCCGAAGAACCCGACCAGCCACCGTCGTCGGCGAAGGCGCGCAGCATGGTCACGTTGCCACCCAAGAAGAGGTGTCTTCCCAGCGGTTTTCGCGGAGAAAGCCCGGTGGCGGGGAGCTTGGCGAGTACCGCCTCGATGGGGGCTTCGTCGTCGTCGCCGGTGGGCAAATGGCAGGCTTGGCAGGAGGCGCCCTTGTTGCCCGAGGCGGAGTAGAGCGAGTTGCGCCACTCGAGGAAGGTGACCTGCTCGGGCAGCTTGGGGCCGATGGCCTTGCCGGCGGCGTCGTAGGCGCGGGTGAACACCGTGTGGCAGCTCGCGCAGAGCTCGGACTCGAGCACGTGGGTCGAGTAGGTCGGTGTATAGCTCACGAACATGCGCATCGGCGCGGTCTCGGGCTGTTGGTGCGGCCCGTAAATCTCTCGGCTTTCCCCGATCGAGAAGAGACCTCCGAAGGTCGCGTCGGCGCCGCGCGTGGGGCGCGTGATCTGGTGGCAGAGCGAGCACGTCACGCCTTCGCGTCCCGCGTGGAGCTCCTTGTCCGTGCCGGTGAACAGGTCGGGCAACGTGATCGGCGCTCCGCCGAAGCTCCGCTCGACCGCGGCTGCGGGCGCGTGGCAGCGAATGCACGCACCGTCGATGGTGGCCTCGGCGCCGGGGCGCGACGAGCGCTCTTCGTCGACCACCGCGAGGTAGAACGGGTCGCGCGCGGACATGGCCATCATCGAAGGGCGCCACGAGGCGACCGGCGAGACGTCGCGGTCTTTCGCGTCGCGGAGCACCTTGCTGCCCTCGCCCACCGTGTGGCACGCCGCGCAGGAGTCGCTCGTGTTGAAGGTGTCGGTGATGGCCGGGACCTGCTTGGGGAGCGGCGCGCGGCGGTCGCCCTGGACGTTCGACCACGAGGGCGGACCCGAGGGCGGAAGGTTCGCGCTCGCGTTCGCGCCGCCGTCGGCCTCGGGGGAGGGCGGGTCGCTGTCTCCGCAAGCGAAAGCCGATGCGACCACGACGAGCGCAGCGAACGGAGCGGCATGGGCGAACGACCGGCGAGACGTCATGAAAGCTCCTGCAACCTTTGCACGCGCGCGAACGCCGTGCGTGCGTCCAATCGACGCAGCTCGGAAAATAAGCGGATTTCGTGGTCATCGGCGCGGATTGCACGGGCCGGACCGCGGCGCGGCTTGGCGCTTCGGCGCGCGCGCGGTACACGGGCGCGCATGGCGAAAGACGCGAAGAACGTGCTCGGTGGTCCTCTCAAGGTCTGCGGTCGTGATCCCATGACCGGGTACTTCCGTGACGGCTGCTGCAACACCGACGCCTCCGACCGCGGTTCGCACACCATCTGCACCCGCGTCACCGCCGAGTTTCTCGAGCTCTCCAAACGCCGCGGCAACGACCTCACCACGCCCGCGCCCGCCCACAAGTTCCCCGGTCTCAAGCCGGGAGACTCGTGGTGCCTGTGCGCCTCGCGCTGGAAAGAAGCCTACGAGGCGGGAGCGGCCCCTCGCGTGTACCTCGCGGCGACGCACGAACGCGCGCTCGACATCGTCTCGCTCGAAGCTCTGCGGGAGTACGCGCTCGACCTCAACTGAGGCTCGACCACCGTTCGTTGTGCGACGCACCATTTTGCGGCACCTTTCTTCGTGCGTCGGTTTCCATTCGTAAACTTCGGGCATGGTGCGTTGCACAACGGGGGTTCCGGTGCCAGAGTGCTCGCCCATGAAGCTCGTGTGCGCGCTGTTCGGGTCGATCGCGGTGGGTGCTTTGATCGGGGCGTGCAGCTCGAGCTCGGCGGTTCCCGCGGACGAGTCGGGCACCACCGATGCGGCGGCCACAGCCACCACGGCGCCTGACGGCGCGGTAGTCCCCACCACCGACGGTGCGACTCCTCCGCCCGTGCCCACGGCCGACGGCGGCACGCTCCAGCCCTTCGACTACCGAGCCTACTCTCCCGCGCCGAGCGACAACCCCGCCGGTCTCTCCGCTTACGTCGAGGCGCCGAAGGGTAACCCTGCGCGCTCGGTCGTCGTCGTGCTGCACGGCTGCACGCAGCGCGCGAGCGACATGGCGCAGAGCGGCTGGTCGGACGCCGCGAGCGCCTACGGTTTCGTGGCCGTGTATCCCGAACAATCGATCCGCAACGATGTGAACACCTGCTTCCGCTGGTACGCGACCGATCAGGCCGCTCGCGAAAAGGGTGAAGCGGCGTCCATTGCCGCGTTCGCCAAAGACGCGAAGACGCGCTTCGCCGCCGATCATGTGTACATTGCAGGTCTCTCTGCGGGCGGTGCCATGGCGGCCGCCATGCTGGCGACCTACCCCGACGTGTTCGAGGCGGGCAGCTTCTCCGCGGGAATTCCCTTCCGCTGCGGCACCAATGCCTTCGAGGGCGCGAGCTGCTCCGGGTTGCCTCGCACGCTCAGCCCGAAAGAATGGGGTGACCTCGTGCGCGCGGCCGGCACGCCCAGCCCTCAAGTTCGTGTGCAGATCTGGCACGGTGATCTCGACCCCATCGTGAAGCCCGGCAACGCCGACGGTCTCGTCGCGCAATGGACCGACGTGGCCGGGGTGGACACCACCGCCGACCAAGAATCGCAGGACGGCGCCGTGCAGAGGCGCGTCTATCAAGACGGCACCGGCAAAGCCCGCGTCGAGATCGACCTCGTGCGCGGCATGGGCCACGGCTTCTCGATCGCGACTTCGGGCGCCGAAGCCCCGTGCGGCAAGAGCGGTCTCTACGCGCTCGACACCGGCGCGTGCGCGGCCTCCGGCGCGGCGAGGTTCTTCGGGATGAAGAAGCTCTAAGCGACGTTAGACCTTCAATAGCTGAACGTATCGATCTTGGTTTTGCCGCGGAAAACCCAATACACGATGAACGTGTAGGTGGAGATGAAGGGCAAACCGAGCAGCGCGATGATGCGCATCAGGCGGAGCGTGCTTTCGGACGAGGCGGCCTCCGTGATGGAGAGCGAGCGCTCCGGATGCCAGGGGTCGAACACCAGGTTCGGGAAGATGGCCATGGCCAGCAAGAAGGTGAGCGCGCACACGAGCGAGCCCGTGGAGACGAACGCCCAGCCCGGCCTTCCGTGGTGGATGGCGCGCGGCACGTTGGCCACGGCGAGCACGTTGAGCACCACCACGACCCACGCGAGCGGGTAACGACGGAAGCCGACGAGCACGTGCGGGATGGTGGTCAGCGTGTAGACCGAGACCATCGCGTAGAGCACCACGAATACGAAGAACGAGCGCCACATCCAGCCGCGCACGCGCACCGCGAGATCGCCCTCGGTCTTCAAGCCGAGGTACACGGCTCCGTGCATGGCCGACGTGGCGACGGCGAGCAGCCCCACCAAGAGCGGGTAGGGCTCGAGCAAATCGCTCATTTTTCCGGCGTATTCGCCGTCGACGTCGAGCGGGATGCCGCGCACCACGTGACCGGCCATGACGCCCATCACGAAGACGCCGAGGGTGCTCGAGGCGAAGAACGAGACGTCCCAATAGGTGCGCCATGCACGTTCTTTGCGTTTGCTGCGGAACTCGATCGAGATGGCGCGACCGATGAGGCACGCGAGCAGTGTGACCACCGGCAAATAGAAGCCCGAGAGCACCGTGGCGTAGGCGCGTGGAAAGGCCGCGAAGAGCGCGCCGCCGAAGGTGACGAGCCAGACCTCGTTGCCGTCCCAGAGCGGGCCGATGGAGTTCAAGAGCACGCGGCGCTCTTTGTCGTCGCGGGCGAAGAGGTGCAAGACGCCCACGCCGAGGTCGAAGCCGTCGAGCACGGCGTAGCCCGTGAGCAGGACGCCCAACATGCCGAACCAGAAGACGTAGAGGCTCACGGTTCGACCTCGGCGGTGCGAGGCTCGGCTCCGCGTTCGGCCGGCGCGGAGAGCGAGTCGGGCGAGCCCGGATCGGCTAGAGCGGAAGCTGCCGCGAGCAGTCCGGAGCCCTTGTCGCCCTTGTCGCCCGGGTCGTGATCGGCGCCCGGGACGTGTCCGGGGCCGTGCAGGATCTTGTCCGTGAGCACCACGAGCCACACCGCGAAGAGCGCGAGGTAGAGCACCGAGAAGATGGCGATCGAGGCCATCACTTGCTCTTTGTGCACGACCTTGGAGGCTGCGTCTTTGGTGCGCAAAAGCCCGTAGACCACCCACGGCTGGCGACCCACTTCACATGCCACCCAGCCGGCCTGATTGGCGATGTACGGCATGATCACGGCGCCCACGAAGGCGCGAAGAAGCCACTTTTTCTCGAAGATCGTGCCGCGAATGCGGAAGAAGAGCCCGAGCGTGGCAAGTCCGGTCATGGCACCCGCGAGTGTGATCATGACGTGGTAGGCGGTGAACGGAATGCCCACCGGCGGGCGGTCCTCGGGAGGCACCGAGTCGAGCGCGGGAAGTGGCGCGTGCGGATCGCCCTTCACCAAGATGCTGAGCATGCCGGGGATGCCCACTCCGTACTTCACCTTTCCGGCCTCGGTGTCCGGCACGCCGAACAAGTAGAGCGGCACGCCCTCGGGGCTCGTGCGGAAGTGGCCCTCGAAGGCGGCGAGCTTCACGGGTTGGTACTCGGCCACGGTGTTCGCTTGTTCGTGGCCGGAGAGGCCCATGGCGGCCACGCTGGCGAAGGCGAAGCCGAGGGCGAGCGTGAAGGCGCGCTTGCTCGCTTCGAGCTCGATGCCGCGCAGCACGTGGTACGCCGAGACCGAAGCGACGAAGAACGCGCCCACCAGGAACGCGCCCAAGAGCACGTGCGCGAGGCGAGGCATGGCCGACGGGTTGAAGACCATGGCCCAGAAGTCCACGATTTCAGCGCGTCGGTGCACGCCTTCGCCCACGATGTGATGACCCGCGGGGGTCTGCTGCCACGAGTTGGCGATGACGATCCACACCGAGGAGAACACCGATCCGAGGAACACCATGCACGTCGCGAAAAAGTGCATGCGCGGACCCACGCGGTCCCAACCGAAGACGAGCACCGCCAAAAAGCCCGACTCGAGGAAGAACGCGAAGATGCCCTCGGCGGCGAGCGCCGAGCCGAAGACGTCGCCGACGAAGCGCGAGTACGTCGCCCAGTTCGTGCCGAACTGCATCTCCATGACGATGCCGGAGGCCACGCCAACCGCGAAATTCACGGCGAAGACTCGACTCCAGAAGCGCACGAGCTTCGACCACGCAGGGTCTTTGGTTCGGAGGTAGAGGCCCTCCATCATGACCATCATCGCGCCCAAGCCGATGGAGAGCGGCGGGAAGAGATAATGAAACATGATGGTGAGCGCGAATTGTGCACGCGCGAGCTCGACCATGCGCGGACGGTAGAGCCGGGTTCACGCGGGGCCAACCTTTCGGGACGAAAGAACAGCATTTTACGAGCTTCGCGCTCCCGCAACGCTTGCGGCCTCGGCGCTCCCAGGCGGCGAATCGTTCGGGATCGGTGTAGCCTTCGTCGCGATGGCCGAAGATCTTCGAGAAGCGAACGGCGACGACGACAAGACCTTTTCGTCCGGGCTCGTGCGGTTACGGCGCGGTCGAGCTTCGGTGGTGCACATCCCGAAGCACTGGTTCATCGTGGCGCTCTCTTCCGAGCTCGCGAAGAAGCCGATCGAGCGGGAGCTGTTCGGCACGAAGCTCGTGCTCTTCCGCGACGCGGAAGGGAAAGCCGCGGCGCTGCTCGATCGCTGCCCGCACCGCAACGTGCCGCTCTCCATCGGCAAGCGCGCGGCCGACGGGACCGTGGAGTGCGCGTACCACGGCTGGCGCTTCGACGGCGCGGGCGAGTGCCGCTTCATTCCTTCGTTCCAGGGCGATTGCGGAGCCAAAGGACACCGCGCGATCGCCTTCGAGGTGCGCGAGCGCGACGGTTTCATTTGGGTGTATTCCACACCGACAAGCGAGCTGTCCGGTTCGCCCGCCAACGAGCCGCACGAGTTCACCTACAAGAACGTCGAGGGCTACTCCACGGTGACCCAGGTGGTGGAGGCGGAGGGCACGCTCTACTCGGCGATCGAGAACGCGCTCGACGTGCCGCATACGGCGTTCCTGCACAAGGGACTGTTCCGCTCGGCGAGCCGCGGCATCACCATCACCGCGAAGCTGCACCGTACGAAGGACCGCGTGGAAGCCGAGTACGTGGGCGAGCCGCGGCCGACCGGGCTCATCGCGCGCATTCTCTCGCCCTCGGGCGGCATCGTGAGCCACTTCGATCGCTTCATTTTGCCTTCGGTGGCGCAGGTCGAATACCGCATCGGCACGGAGAACCACTTCCGCGTGGACTCGGTGATGACGCCGGTGAACGACTACCTCACGCGCATCTACGCGGTGGTGAGCTTCCGGACGCGCGTGCCGCGGCATTTGATTTTGCCGTTCGTGAAGCCGCTGGCGCTGCAGGTGTTCTTGCAGGACGCCTTCATTCTGAAGAAGCAGACCGAGACCATTCACAGGTTCGGTGGGGAGCACTTCACGTCGACGGACATCGACGTCATCGGACGCCACGTTTGGCGGCTTTTGCGGGCCGCCGAGCGCGGCGATACGAACGACGTGGACGAACGCGTGGAGGTCTCGTTGGTGGTGTGAGGGAGGGCCCTCACCACCCCTGGCCTTGGAGCTCGGGTTTGTCCTGCGGACGGCGGCTGCGGTGCTGGCGTTCGGCTCGTGCGAAGGCTTGGGCGGCTTGCGAGGGCGTTCCCCCCTCGCGCACCCCCCTCTAAGCGGGACTGCTTGGGCGCTCCCCTTGGTGGGACTCGTGGTCAGTCCGGGAGGAGGCCGGCGTCTCCTAGGGCTAGGGAGGATTGGGTTTCGGCGGTGCGCAGGGGGGAATCGGGGAAATCGGTGCCTCCCGAGGCGGCTCGGGCGACGAAGAGGGCGGCGGCGGCGAGGCCTACCACGGCTACCGCGAAGCGGCCTCTCGTGGCGCGAGCGCGGTCGCGTCGCTGGATTTGCCCGAGGACGTTTTTGGCGCGGCCTTCGGTCCAATCGGGGGTGCGATTGCGGGCGGATTGGAGGCTTCGTTCGAGTGCGGTTCCCATGGTCATTCGCCGAGCCTCTTCGAGAGTCGATCCTCTGCTTCTGCAATGCGCCGCTTCACCGTCGCGAGAGAGACGTCGCAGGCGCTGGCGGTCTCGGGGAGCGTGAATTGTTCGATGCGGTGGAGACAGAAGGGGACGCGTAGATCTTCGGGCAGGGCGTCCAAGGCTTCGTAGAGGTCGAAGGCGGGCTCTTTGCCCCGAGGGTCCGTGGAGGCGGGCGTGGCCTCGAGCCAGCGGAAACCGAAGATGCGAAAGCGCCTTCGTTTGGCGAGCAGTCGTCGAACTCGGCGGACCGCGAGCGTGATCACCCAGGTGCGCTCGGGGACCTCGGGGTCGCGCTCTTCGAGCTGACTGCTCACGTCGAGGAAGGTCTCCTGCACCACGTCGTCGAGGTCGCGATCGTGGCCCATCAGACGGAACGCGATCTCGGCCACCGAACGGGCGTGCGCGGCGTAGAGGCCGGCGAGGGTCGGCGTCGCGGCAGTCGCGTTCGCGCTCGCTCCGACGACGGACGTGAGCACGCCGGTCGGGCCGGAGAAGGGTGGGGCAAGCAAGGTCATCGCAGCTTCGGACGTGGGAAACCCCGATCGGCTCAAAAATCTTCCCGTGAGCCGAACTTCGTCGGCCGCGTCCGGAGCCGGCGTGAAGCTCGTCCCTCCCGAGGCCGAAAGACGCTGGTTTTCCTTGGTGCTCTCTCGAGCCCGAACGTGGGTCGTGCTGGTGCTGGTGCTCTGGCTCGGGGCGCTGGCCGTGCTCGGCTCGCACGGGGTGTCCGAAGGCAACGAGCTGCGCCTGCTGCTCCGGGCTCGTGCGCTCTCCGCGACCGATGTCGCGAACGTGCCCGCGCTCGCGTGGGGGACGAAGCCTCTCGAGGGGCTTTTCCCGGCCAAGATCGTCGCGCTCGGGCTCGGACTCGGCGCGAACGCCGAGTCGGGCCTCTTGCTCGCGAAGGCGCTCTTTTTGCTGCTCGCGGCCTCGGCGGTCGCGGCAACGTACGCGCTCGTGCGGGCGTCTTCGGATGCGCTCGCGGCTCGAGCCGCGGTGATCGTGCTCGCCACGTTGCCCATCTTCGTGGTGCACGCGAGCGCGCTCTTGCCCGATCTGCTCACGTTCTCGGCCGTGGCGGTGGCCTTCGCGGCTTTCGCGCTCGCCGCGGAGCCGCACCTCACGCTCGGTCTGGTGAAGCGAGGGGCGCTCGTGCTCGTGGGTGCTCTCGCGGTCGCGCTCGGCGTGGCGTGTCGAGGGTGGCTCGCGGGGGCGCTGGTGCCGCTCGCGCCGCTGCTCGTGCGCGCCTACGAGGGACTTCCGGAAGCCTCGCGATCGCATGATCCACCGGAAAAACGAGGCCTTTGGGCCCTGCGCGTGGGGGTCTCGCTGGTGGCGGCGCTGGTGCTCGTGCGGGGCGCACGAGAGCTGCTCGCCCAGCCCTCGTTCGTGGCGAGCGCGGTCACTTTCGATGCTCCGCTCGCTTCGGCGATGCATGCGCTCTTTCCGTGGAGCGCCGTGTTGCCGCTCGCCTGGTCGAGCCTCGCGCGTGGGGACCGCGGCCGAGCGGGCGTGCGCTCGTTGCGAGCCTCGGTGCTCGTCGGCCTCGCGTTGGCTTACGCGGTGGGGCTCGCGGCGGCGCGGGCCGGGGCAACGCTCCCGTTCGTCGCGCCTTCGCTCGTGGCCGTGGCCGTGGGGCTCACCGTGCGGGACCTCGATGCCTCGCGCGAGCGCGCCGTGAGCCCGCGGGCGTGCCTCGCTTCGCTCGTGTTCGCCCTCTTGCTCGCGCGGGATGCGTGGCTCTTCCCCGAAGGTGCGCTCGCGCCGTTCTCGGGTGGTGCGCTGCCGAGCGCTGTTTTGCCCCGGATTCCGCCGCTGGTCTCGATCACCGCGCTCACCTTGGTGACCGGGCTCTTGGTGCTCACCTTGCCGCGTCTCGGGCTCCTGCGCCTCGTGCCGGCCGGTACGTGGCTGCTCGGTTGGGGCGCTGCGGGCGCGCTGCTCTTCGTGTTCGTGCACCACCGTGCCGTGCTCGACGCGACGTCCGTGCAGGGGGCCATGAAGGTGTACCATGCACACGAATCTCCCGAGGCGCGCCTGGGCCTCAGTGGGGTCTCGCCCGAGGTGGCGCTCTTTGCGGGGGACGAGGCGTCCGAGACGTTCGCCGAGCCCGAGCGTGCCGCCGAGTGGCTCGCTTCTTCCGGTGGTACGCGACGCTTCGTGTTGGCCAAATCCGAGCTGCGCGCTCGTCTGGACGCGCCCTACCGTGCCCGCACGAGACGCCACCTCTTCGAGCTCGAGGTCCCCGGCCCGAGCGACTCGCTGCTCTTCGTGAGCGACCCACGCCCGGACGAGCACAATCGAAACCCGCTCGGCACGCGCGTGCTCGACGCGCTCCCGTCCTGGGCAAAACCGCTTCACGCGAGCTTCGATTTGCCTGTCTCGGTCGAGGGCGTCGGGTTCTTCGATGGCAATGGGAAGCCAATCCAAGCGATTTCCCCCGGAGAGTCCTTGACCGTCACGGTGGTGTACCGTGCGCGCGGCGCCGTGCCCGGGGGCGATTGCAGCTTCGTGCACGTGGACACGCGTCCCATTCGTGGCGCCTTCGAGGATCGCGAGCTCCGCGACTATCCGATGCACCTCTGGCGCGACGGGGACTTCGTGGTGGTCGAGCACGTCGTGCCCATTCCACGAGGCGCCGCGAAAGGACGCGCCGAGGTCTCGTTCGGTCTCGGGGTTTTGCCTTGCTCCGACGATCGCCGCGCCCACGTCGTGGAAGGCGCGCACACGTTCGACCGCGTTTCGGGAGGGTACGTCGATGTCCGCTGAACGAATGCGTGTGTCTCGCAGAGAGATTGCAGGGCGTCTCGCGCTCGCGCTGGGCGCGTTCGTGCTCGTGGTGGCGACCTTCACGCTGCGGTTGCCAGGTCCAATCGTGGTGCCGCTCGCGCTCGTGGGAACGCTCGTGGTGGCCCTTGCTGCAGCCGTATTGTTCGCGCCTTCGGTCGATCGGGCCGAGCCGCGTGCGCACGTCGGCAAGCCGCTCGCGCTCTTCGTGCTGGCGCTCCTGCTCGTCCACGGGACGCTCGTACTCTCGGTGCAAGGGCTCTTGCCGCTGGCGCTCGCCGGCGCCGGAAATACCGGGGCGTTTCTCTTTGCCACCTGGGCCGCGTTCCGCCTGCGCGATGCGGCGATCGGCACTACCGGACAGCCCACGCGCTCCGTGCTCACGCGGTGGTCGTTCTGGGCCGTCGCGCTCCAGGTGATGCTCACGCTGCCCATGCTCGGGTCCTTCGGGCTGCTCGATCCGTGGGAGACGCACTACGCCGAGGTCGCGCGCGAGATGATCGCGCGAGGCGATCCGCTCTCGCCGTATTGGGCCAACGAAGGCTGGTTCCGCACCAAACCGGTGCTCGACTTCTGGGTGCAAGCCATCGCCCTGCGCGCGACCGGAGCTTCGTGCGAATCGGGGCAGATGCTGCACGGGGCGCTCGGTCACGTGGCGCGGCCCGAGTGGGCCATTCGCTACCCAATCTTCCTCTTGGCGCTCTTCGGAAATACGCTCTTTTCTCGAGGCATCGGCAAGGTCTACGGTCC
The DNA here is from genome assembly GCA_965225775.1 of Polyangiaceae bacterium. Classification (GTDB taxonomy): domain Bacteria; phylum Myxococcota_A; class Polyangia; order Polyangiales; family Polyangiaceae; genus JAAFHV01. The sequence goes on from OZ245328.1 coordinate 6,711,324, forward strand.
GCGCGCCATGGCCTTGGTGGCGCTCGTATTGGCCACCACGGCGCACTTCGCCATGCTCGGGCACCAGTCGATCACCGACATGCCCTTGGTCGCTGCGGTGTGTGCGTGCTTCGGAGCGTGGCTTCACGCGCGCGCGGCAGGTGAGGTGACCGGTGGACTCGACGAGGGACCGCGGCTCGCCCTAGGTTCCTTCACGCTGCGCCTCACGCCTAGGCGTGCCCTGCTCACGGTCTTCTTCGTCCTGCTCGTGCCTTTGCTCGCGCTTCTCGTCTCACGAAACGCAGGGTTTTCCGGCGCTTCATTCGTTCATCGGGATCTCGTGTGGTCCGGATCGGCCGGCAACGAGACACTTCCCGGACAGCTTCCGCGGCTCGCCGAACGTGTGCAGTTTCCACGCGTATGGCCGCTTCATCAGGCGCTCGGGTGGGCCATCGGGGGAGCGTTCGTGGCCTCGCTCGTCTCGGGATTTCGCACGCGAGCCGAGGCTTGGGTGGTCCTCGCGTGGACCTTGGCGGCCGTGGGCACGCTCGCCAAGGGGCCGGCGGGCTTCGTGATCTTCGTCGGTGTGGTGGTGGCGTGTGGGGTCCTCGAACCTGGGAAAGTCAGCTTCTCCATAGGGTTCTCCCACGTGGTGGGCGCGCTCGCGCTCACGGTGTTGGTGCTGCCTTGGTTCGTGGCGATGCACCTGCGGCACGGGCACGCGTTCACGGACGAGCTGGTCATGCGGCACATGATCGGGCGCACCCTGGAGCACTTGCACGACACCAACGAGGGCGACGATACGAGCGCGCGCTACTACCTTTGGCAGCTCGGCTATGGCCTCTTCCCGTGGACGGGGCTCGTGCCCGCGGCGCTCGCCTCGTGGGGACGTGCCGAGCCCGAGCCGCGCGCGCGACTGCGCTTCGTGCTGGTCGCCTGGGCGCTGGTGGCCTTCGCGCTGGTCACGGTGATGAAGACCAAGTTTCATCACTACATCTTCCCCGCGGTGCCGCCCTTGGCCGCCCTCGTGGGCATCGAGCTCGAGCGCCTCGTGGCCGAGCCTCGCTCGTTCGACCGGAAAAATGCGGTGCGCGGCGCGCTCGCCCTCACCGGGGCGCTGCTCGTGCTCGGGGTCGGCGTGGACTTCTTCGCCGGCCCCGCGAGCTATCCCGGGCAGGGCCAAGCGCGGCTGCTTCATCTCTTCACGTACATCTACCGACGCTCGTGGCCGGTGACGCTCGACTTCCGCCTCGTGCTCGCTGGCTTCACCGTGCTGGTCGCCGGAGGGACGCTCGTGCTCGGCACGCGCGGTCGGCGTCTCGGCGTGATGGCCATGAGCACGCTCGCCCTGGCCTTCACGGTGTTCGTGCTCGACGTGTACTTGGTGCGAGCGGCGCCGCATTGGGGCCAACGTGAGCTCGTCGCGCGGTGGTCCGCCGAGCGGGACTCACCCGAGGATGCGCTGATTGCATGGCAAATGAACTGGAAGGGCGAGAACTTCTACGCCGGCAACCGGGTGGCCATCTTCTTGAACGGTCGCAATAACCTGCGCGACTACCTCGCTTCGCATCGGAAAGCGAAGCACTTCGCCATCTGCGAGCACTCACGCCTCGGCGAGCTGCGCGCCGAAGTAGGCCGCGCGGGCGGGCCGAACGCGCCTATCTCGTACCGCGTGGAGCCGCGCAGCACCGTGGAGGAGGACGACAAGTTCCTCCTGGTCGAGATCGTGGGGAACGAGGTGCACGCCGCGCGATGAGGCGAGCCCCGGGGAGGGATCGCCGAGATCACTCCCGCAATGCTCGGTGAATGCGAAATCTCTGACGAAATGCGCCGTTCGAAAGGCGTCTCGTGCGACTGCGACGAGGCGGGACGAGAGCTAACGTCCCCCCCATGGTACGGCCCAAAACCTCTGCGTTCGTCGTCGCCTCGCTGCTCGCTTCGTCCGTCGTCGCTTTCGCGTGCGGCGATGCGGAGACCGACCCGGCTCCGCCGAACGCTGCAATGGACGGCAGCGCGGAGCCCTCTCCGAGCGATGCCGCGCTGGATGCGGCTATGCCGGACGCGAAGGGGGCCGACGCCGGGGTACGGAGCTTCGACCCCTCCAGCTTCGAGCTTACCGAGATTGTCGACGATGCCGGGCGCAAGGTCACAGTCGGCTTGCCGAGGGTGGCCATCACCAAACCGGATATCGCGGTGGTGGTGAACCGTCGTGATCCGCAATCCGTGGCGGTCGCCGCGCACTACCTCGCGGCTCGAGGTCTGCCTGCCAATCACCGAATCGAAGTGGACTTCGATCCCGCGGTGGCGATGACCCCCGAGGCCTGGAAACCCGTCAAAGACAGCATCGATCTCCAGGCCGACACCCTGGGAGGCGTCGAAGCGCTCGCGGTCTCGTGGACCCGCCCCTGGGAAATCCGCGGCGAGTCGATCACCAGCGCGGTCACCTTCGGGTACGACCCGAAGTACGTATCCACGGGCACGTGCAGCCCGACCCAACCGAGCCCGCTGTACGACGAAGACTCGCCGAGACCTTTCGCGCAATCGAGGGTGCGACCTTCGATGATGCTCGCCGGGCAAGATCTCGCGCGGGTGCGCACCCTGATCGATCGCTCGGTCTCGGCAGAGCGCACGTTTCCCCGCGGATCGGGCTACTTCGTGCGCACGACCGACGGCGCGCGCTCGGCACGGTTTCGCGCACTGCGCGGCGCGGTCGAGGCCTTCTCGCCTCCCTGGGCGCCTCTCGATTTGCATTACGTCGAGAGCAAGAGCGCCGCGGGCGATGCGATTTCCAACGTCTCGGACGTGCTCTTCTACTTCACCGGTCTCCAACAAGTGCCCGGTCTCGACACGCTCACCTTCCGACCGGGCGCGGTCGCCGATCACCTGACCTCGTTCGGTGGCGTGCTCGAGGGGGGCGGCCAGATGAGCATCTTGCGGTGGCTCGAGGCGGGCGCGAGCGCAAGCTATGGAACCGTGCGGGAGCCGTGCGCTTACCCCGAGAAATTCCCCGCGCCCAACCGAGTCGTCGACCACTTGCTCCACGGTCGCACGGCGCTCGAGGCCTATTGGGCCTCCGTGAAATGGCCCGGGGAAGGCCTCTTCGTCGGTGATCCGATGACCCGCCCGTACGGCGGGTACGTGACGGCTTCGGGGAAGAATGTGAAGCTCCATGCGGGCGCCTTGCGTGGTGGACATCGCTACGAGCTCGTCTCCGGTCCTTCGTGGAACGGGCCGTGGAAGACCCAGAAGACCTGGACCGCCGCGAGCGACAAGGTCACCTTCGAGGACATCGATGCGCTCGCCGAGGACGCCCTCGTACTGCTCGTGGACAATGGGCCCGAGCCTCCCTCGGGCACCTTGGAGGTCGGTGATTTCGCGATTGCCGATCGGACGGTGCTGTTCGGGCGGAACGGCGAGCCGTGGATTGCCGAGCCAGGCAGGGTGGAAGGTCGACGGCTTGCGTGGTGGCGAAAGAACGCCGGTTCCTTCGCGTTGGCTTCGGACGCCAAACGCGCCGCCTGGATTGCGGCCGGGCAGTACGCGCGCATCGAGGTCGAAGATCTCGCGACCCGTGAGCACCGGAGCGTGGTCGTCCCCTCGAAAGAGGACGGAAGCGAAGCGACAGCGGCCGGTCTCGCCATCGACGGAGATCGCTTGTTGTGGTCCGACGATCGCTTCGGAAACCGGGACATCTTCGTCTACTCCTGGTCCGCCAACGTCGTCTCGCGGGTAACGTCCGCTTCGGCGGTGGAGCACTCCCCGGCCATCTCCGGCAACACCGCCGCCTGGACCCATCAAGAGGCGAGCGGGAACGTGATCGCGGTCTACGACTTCACGAGCAAGACGGAGCGGCTCTTGCCCGCGCCTCCACCCACCTATGGTGAAGGGAGTCCGAAGCTGAGCGGGGATTGGCTGGTCTGGATCCGTGGGAGCACCGCGGAGCTCGCCGGCCAATCCTTCCGCGCGCGGGTTTCGGCGCTGCCCGCCAAGGAGGAGCTCTTTCCAGGGCGAAACAGTTACAGTCGGGTGGACGTGGCCGGAGATACGGCGCTCTTCTGCGACTCCAGCAGCGGGCGCAATCACGTTTGGAGTCGCTCGCCGCAGGGGCTAAAGCGCCTCACCGCGTTCGAAGGCACGGCTTCGTGTGACCTCGCCCTCTCGAGCAAGCTCATCGGCTGGAGGAGCCGTCCCAATCAGCTCTTCCTTCGTGCGGAGCCCGGTATCGTCGGAGGCGTCGTGCTCACGGCTCCGAGCGACGGCGCCTCCGCGCGCACGTCGGAGGTCCTCGTGCGCCACGTACGCGCCAGCGATCCGTCGACCACCTTCGAGGCCACGCTCCTGGATGGTTCGAGCCTCTCGCTCTTGGGTGCGACGCTCTCCTCGACCAAGTCCGGCGACGCGAATGCCGACGGAATGGTCGACGCACGCGACGCCTCTTTCGTCTCGGCCGCTCTCGGCCGGCGCAAAGGATCTCCTGGTTTCGACGGACGCGCGGACCTCGACGACGACGGGGAAATCACGTCTCTCGACGTGGCCATGCAAGCGAGCGACGCTTCGCGCGGCGGTGCGGTCGGCCTCTTCACGCTCCCCGCGCCGGCTTCGCTCGCGACCACACCGGTCGTGGTGCGCTTCGTCGCGAAGGTCGGTGGCGCGGAAGTGGCGCGCGCCTCGGTGCGCTTCGAGGCCAATGCCGCCCCGGTATTTCACGGTATCCGCACCCTCACGGTCCAATCCGGCGCGCGTCTCACCGCGCACGTCTGGGCGACCGATGCGGACGAGTCCGACCTGGTCGAGACGCTCGACGACTTCCCATCGGTCGCCTGGGCCACGCTCGGCGCCAAGGTCGGCAAAGGTCCGCTGGGCGATCTCGACGAGAACGGCGTGGTCAATGCCTCCGACGTCGGGAAGACGCGCACGCTCCTCGGATCGGTCCGCGGCGACGGGCGCTACAATCCGCGCGCGGACTTCGACGATGACGGCGACATCGACCAGGCCGACATCACGCTCTTCACGACGCACGTCGGCTCACGCTCGTGGATGGTCGATTGGACCCCGAGCCTCGCCCAGAAAGGCACCTACACGGTTCGCTTCGAGGCCTGGGATCGTCGCACCGAGGTGGTCACGCGCGAGCTTCGGATCGTCGTGGAGTAGGCACGCGGGCTCCACGTGCGGTTCTCGAACGTCCCGACCCCAATGGGCTGGGACGTTCGTGCCGACCGTTCGGTCCCCATCTCCGGCCCATAGCCCAGCACTATGGGACCTATCGGATCCTCGCGCTTCTTCTCGGATCTCTCGCAGGTAGAGTCCAGGGGAGGGCGTTGCATGGGCGCGTCCGCAAGACGTCTCGCCATGCCCGCGGAGGAATTCGATTGATGAAAGCTCGTTTGATGCGTTGCGCCTGGACTCTGGGGTTTCTCGCCGTTGGTGGCATTGGAGCAGGCTCGCTCACGCAGGGGTGCAAAGCGGAACGGCCTTTGGAATCGCAGGCCGATCCGCTCGCGGGTGGCTGGACGTTCGCGCACGTTCAGGTGCCCGCGGAGCGTATCGGCGAGTTCGACGAGGGTGGAGGCCTCGTGCGTCACGTGGAGCCCGCTTCCGCGGGAGGTCGCGACGACGTGTGGCTCGGGTACTTCCCGCGCGTCGAGCTGCCGAAGCTGCGTGCGCGTGGCTTCGTGGTCACCGAACCGAACCACGAAGACGGGGTCGGGACCCGGGCCATTACCGCCGGCCTCGAATGCGACGATCGTCCGACGAACATCACCGATCGCTTCTGTCCGTACAAAGGCACCTCGTTCGCCACCACCTGCAAACGGACCATCGCGAAGGAGCTCGAGGACATCGCGGCCGACTATGCGCCCATCGGAGGAGTCCGCTTCGCCGAGACCGTGAAGTTCGGGGAGACCTTCGAAGGGCGGAGCTTGCTCGCGGCGCGCGTGGGCAAGCTCTGGAGGTCCGGAGATGCGCCGGTTCCGCAGCTCGTGCTCTACGCCGGTCAGCACGCACGCGAGTGGGCCGGACCCGAGGCGATGATGCGCGTCTTCCGCTACCTCGCGCAGAGCTATCGCGCCAATACCAACGGCGTTCGCGCGCTGCTCGCCAAAGTCGCCGTGGTCATCGTCCCGGTGGCGAACCCCGACGGCTACGACTACTCGCACACCAACATGGACAACCGCTTCTGGCGAGGCAACCGGAAGCCTTGCGACGGAGGCATCGGAGTCGACCCCAATCGCAACTTCGAGACCACGTTCGGCCAGTCCGGGGGCTCGGGGACCTGTGGCAGCGAGGAATATCGGGGACCGAGCCCCAACTCCGAAGCGGAGACGAAGTCCCTGCTGAAGCTGCTCGCCAACGAAGGCTTCGCCGGAGCCTACCGCACGAGGTTCGCGCTCAACGTGCACACCTACGGGAACTTGGTGATCTTCCCCGACGGATTGAGCCAGGACCTCTCCGTTTGCACCAACACCAGCAACTGCACGGCGCCCGATCACGGCATCATGCAAGATTTGATGGGTACCGAGCTTTTGGACCGCCTAGCCGACGACGAGTCCGGGCGAGCGTATCTCTCGGGTCAGACCATGCGGCAGCTCTACCCCATCGGTGGGGATTCCATTGCCGCGAGCATGTACGGCACGCCTTCTCGTCCTTCGGATCCTACGTATTTGTCCTCGCTCGTGGAGCTGACCAATACCGAGTGCGGGTTCGCCGCGGAGTCCATCCCCACCGCGCAGTTCGACAGCATGAGCAATCAGGTGCGCGCTCTGGTCGTCTCGCTCGCCGGGAAGATCCCCGGGCTCGATTCGGGGAGCATCTACCCGAGCCTGCACTTGCCGCATCTCCACAGGAGGATGGTGATCGGCGGGGCCGCCGAGCTCCCCGCGGTGCGGGTGGCCGTGAAGAAGAGCTTGGGCAACACGGTCGTCTTGAACGGGCTCGGTACCGCCGAGGTCGACGACGTGCGTGACGGCGTCGCCTACCGGATGTGGCGAGCGCGCTCGAGCGATCCCTACGTGTTCCCGAAAGACATCCCCGTTTGTGTGGGTGGCAAATGCTCTTCGGCGGTCTTGGGTGACCCGGGTACCGGGAAGGTCGACCTCTGCTCGAAGGACCGCTTCCCGTCGGTCGGTACCGGGTGGTCGTTCACACCCGATCAGCCCGGATCTACCCGGAGGGAGTGCTTCTGGACGCGCGCGGGGGCCGACGCCGGATCCATCACCAGCGGCAATTGGAGCATGGCCACCATGGTGCAGTCGAAGCTCGTCTATTCCATTCGTCGCCCCCATCCCGACACGAAGGCGCGCGTGTTGCTCAGCACCAATGGCTTCACCAATTGCGGGTTCGAGCCGGGAACGGGCTGCCGTATCGTCCGCGAGTACCCGTTCGGTGAGAGCAACTGGGCGGTCGACGGTCAAGGCTACCGGACCGAGATCCTCGACGTGTCCGACTTCGACCACTCCCCCTCGATCCAGCTCCGCTTCGACGTCCAGAGCAGCCCGGGCGCGTTGGAGCTCTTCGACCCCGTGCTCATCGGCTGGAAGGGCTGATCTCGAGCTCGTGCCCGTCGGGGTGGCCATCACCCCTTCGGGCGCTGGTCGTCCGGGTCGCTCGAATAGGGGAAGTCCTCGCTCTTCTCGCACGGGACCAAGACGTCGAAGCGACGGAGGTCGAGCTCGAAGCGATCCTTCGCGGGTTCGGACATCACGTCGGCGAGGCGTGCTCCCCACACGATCGAGTCGACCGAGTAGTTCGTCCGCGCGTGCACCGGTTGGAGCGTGGCTTCGTCGGTGGCGCTCAGCGAGACCATGATCTCGATTTCGCCTTTGGCGAACGTCTCGGGCGTGTCGGAAAAGAGCGGGCTCTTCTCGTCGATCACGTGGCGCAAGGTGAGGGCGCGGGTGAGCTGGGGCGCGCGGTCGTGCACGAGCGGAAGTTGCTCGGCGCGGTAGAGCGTCACGCCCTCTTTGGTCACCGTGGTGCGCGTCGCCGTCATGCGGAACGAGGCGTCGGCGATGGGGGCGCGCCGCTCGTTTCCCACGCGCAGGGTGAGCGTCTTCACGCCGTCGACCAGGCAAATCGCCGCGCGCGAGGTGAAGCGCACTTTGGCGCGCGTGCGGGAGAACCGCACGAACACGATGCCCGTGGCGAGCGCCGTCACCACGAGACCTGTGACCGACTCGACCACCACGATGGCATTGGCCGCATGGGATACCGGCGCCATCGCGCCGTAGCCGATGGTGCCCATGGTCTGCACGCTGAAGAAGAACGCGTCCACGAACGTGGTGACGTTGGTGACGCCGCCGACTAGCAAATAAAGGCACGCGAAGATCGCGTTGAGCCCCAGATAGAAGCCCACGATGACGCCCAACGCGACCGACCAAGGCGCCACCAAAAGCGCGTGGTACGCGTCCTCGAAGCCGAGAGGTTTCCCCCCGACCACGTGGATCTCGTAGTCCTTGTAGCGCGTGATCTCTCGACGATCGGCGCGGTTCCGATGGCGCATGGCTCGGCGATTCGGCTGCGCGAGCCCTCAGCTTCGCGAGCGTTCCCAGCAGCGCGCCTCTTTGAAGATGCGCACGAGGTCGCCGTCGACGTGCCCGTCTTTCACGGAGAAATCGAGGATGTCGATGGCGCGCTCGAGCGGCACGGCCTTCTTGTACGGGCGATCGCTGGCGGTGAGGGCGTCGAAGATGTCCGTGATGCTCATCATCTTGGACTGGATGGGGATCTCTTCGGCGCGCAGGCGGTTCGGGTAGCCGGTGCCGTTCAAGCGCTCGTGGTGCGCGCCCGCGATGTGCGGCACGCGGCGAAGCGCCTTTCCCCAGGGAATCTGGGAGAGAAACTTGAACGTGTGGGTCACGTGTCCGGTGATCTCTTCGTATTCGGCGGGGGTGAGCGAGCCCTTCTTGACCGAGAGCGCGGTCACCTCTTCGGGCTCGAGCAGGAGCTTGGTCTCGCCGCGCAGGTCGAAGTACCACTCCTTGGCGAGGGCTTCGATTTTGGCGAAATCACCGGCCGCGAGCACCGAGGGCTCGTTGGCCGCCAGGATGGTCGCCATGGATTCGTCGAGCTCTTTCAGGCGGCGCGCGAGCTCGTCGTCGAGGGCCCGCAGCTCGGCCATGGAGGCCTGGGTCTCGATGGCCTTCAGCTTGCGCCGCAAGATGTCCGCTTCGATGGAGCGGGCCACGAAGTCGAAGCGCGCGCGCACGAGCTCGAGCTTCTCGTCGTAGAGCTTCTTGGCCTTCACGAGCACGTTCTCGCGCACGCCGATCTTGCCGAAGTCGTGCAAGAGGCTCGCGTACTCGAGCTCGCGCAGGTCTTCGCGGCTGAAGGTGGCGTCTTGGTAAGGCCCGCTCGAGATGTGGTCGACCGCCTTCGCGAGCGCCACGGTGAGGTCCGCCACGCGTCGCGAATGACCGCTGGTGGTCGGGTCGCGCGACTCGATCGCCTCCACGCTGGCGCGCACGAAGCCCTCGAAGAGCGCCTGGATCTCTTGGTAGAGCATGGCGGTTTCCAGGGAAATTCCCGCTTGTGCGGCCACCATGCCGAGCAGCTCTTCGCTGCGATCGTCGAAGGGCATCACGCCGAGCTCCACCGCCGCCTCGGTGGGGAGCTTGGAGCGCGGATCGCGCTTCTTGTTGATGAGCTGGATGACGCCGATCACCTCGTCTCGCTGCGAGATGAGCGGCACGGTGAGCATGCTCTTCGTGCGGTAGCCGATCTTCTCGTCGAACCTGCGATCGAACGCGAACGGAGACTCGGCCGGGAGGGCGTACACGTCGTCGATCTTGATGGCGCGCTTCTCCACCGCGGCCGCTCCCGCGATGGAGCGGTTCGAGAGCGGCATGGTGAACTCGCGCGAGTCGAACGAGATGGTGTCGTTCTGCGAGAGCTTGAAACGTAGGGTTTTTCCCTCGTTCTCCACCACGTAGATGCTGCCTGCGTCCGCGCCGGTGACGAAGCGGCTCTTCTCCAAGATGAGCCCGAGCAGCTTGTCCACGTCGCGCTCGGTGGTCATGGCCCGCGCGATGTCGACCAGCTCGCCGATCTCGTAGCGGTAGCGCGAGAGCGAGGCGGCCCGGCTCTCGGCGTGGCCCTTCGCTTCGAGCAGCTCGAACGCCCGCTCGACCGAGAGCTCGAGCTCCTCCGCGGAGGCCTCCGAGTGCAGCACGGTGGAGATGCCGAGACCGCTCGCGCGGCTGAAATCACGGGTCTCCGGCCTTCCGACCAGGACGATGAGCGCCTTGCCCTCCGCGCAGAGGGAAGCGAAAGGAGCGACCAAGTGCCGGCCCTTGTCCCAGACGCGCGCGGGCACGAACACCACCATCACGCCGTCTCGCAGCAGCGAAACCAAGAACGGATGCGGTCGTCCGGCCTTCGCTCGATGCGGAATCGCCGAGAGGCGAGCGGCGAGCTCGTCCATCCGAGCTCCGAGCACGCTGTCGTTCATACCGTGGGCCTGGTCCGCCGCGAGAGTCATGGCTGCGCTCCGAGAAATCGATCCGCGTCGATGGTACGCCTTTTCGCTGGCCAGGGGTTTGCTAGCGTCGGCTTCGATGAAATCCGGATCCGACACGGCTCAAGAACGTCTCCAAGCGCTTCGCCAAGAGTACGGCGACCTCGGGATCGATCCGGCGACCGCGCCCGCCTCGCCCTTCGATGCCTTCCGCGAGTGGTTCGATCAAGCGGTGGACGCCGGCCTCCACGAGCCCAACGCCATGACCTTGGCCACCACCTCGGCCGACGGCACCCCCGAAGCGCGCGTGGTGCTCTTGAAGGGCGCCGACGACCAGGGCTTCGTTTTTTATACGAACTACGAGAGCAGCAAAGGCCGCGAGCTCGCGCAAAATCCGCGCTGCGCCCTGGTCTTCAATTGGGCCCCCATCGAGCGCCAGGTGCGCGTGGTGGGCGTCGCCGAGAAGGTGTCGCGCGAAGAGACGGAAGGCTATTTCCGCCAGCGTCCGCGCACGAGCCAGCTCGGCGCGTGGGCCTCTCGTCAGAGCGAGGTGCTCGCTTCGCGTGAGCCGCTCGAGGTGCGCATGCGCGAGCTGACCACCGAATACGAGGGCAAAGACGTACCCGTTCCGCCCTTCTGGGGCGGCTATCGGGTGGTGCCCTCGGTCATCGAGCTCTGGCAGGGCCGTCGCAGCCGCCTCCACGATCGCGTGCGCTATACACGCGAGGGCGCGGGCTTCCGTCGCGAGCGCCTCTCGCCGTGAGGGCCTGAGCTCGTCGTCGCCGAGCCACGCAGGACGCGCCGGGACCCGAAATCGCGCTTCGCACCGGCACTCCCTGTGCTAGCGAAAAAGCACGATGACCGACGTTTCCCGTGTTGCCCTCGCCGCCGAAAACGCGGTCGAAGGGTCCCTCGCTCGCCTTGGCCGCTACCTCGCTTTCGCTCCCATCTCGAGCGATCCCGCCTTCAAACCCAAGCTCGCCGAGCTGGCCCACGTGCTCAAGGCCGACCTCGAGAAGCTCGGGCTCTCGCGCGCTCGCGTGCTCGAGCTCCCGGCCGAGGCGAACGCGCACCCGTGCGTGGCCGCCGAATGGATGGGCGCCGGACCCGACGCGCCCACCGTGCTCGTCTATGGTCACTTCGACGTGCAGCCCGTGAAGGGCGAAGCGTGGGATACCGACCCGCACGCGCTCGTGCGCAAGGGCGATCGCCTCTACGGGCGCGGCTCCGCCGACGACATGGGCGGCTGGCTCAGCCATTTCGTCGCCATGGAAGCGTGGTTCACGGAGACCGGGAAATTGCCCTGCAACGTGAAGATCCTGCTCGAGGGCGAAGAAGAGATTGGCAGCCCCAATCTCGAAAAATTCATGGACGCTTTCCCCGACGCGTTCGAGTCCGACGCCATGGTGCTCACCGATTGCGAGAACCCGAGCGTCGACATCCCCGGCCTCACCGTCAGCCTGCGCGGCCTGCTCGAGATCGAAGTCTCGGTCGCGAGCGCCAAGAGCGACGTGCACTCGGGCCTCTGGGGCAACATCGTGCCCGACCCCGCCATGACCCTGGTCGCGCTGCTCGCCCGATTGGTCGACGAAGACGGCCGCATGCGCCTCGCCCGCCGCGAAGTCGACCCGACCTGGCTCGAGAGCTCGCGTGACGTGCCCCTCACGCCCGACGTGATTCGCCTGGGCGCGCGCCTCCTCGACGGCGTCTCGCCGCTCCCCGATCGTGGCCTCAGCCCGGCCGCCTGGGCCTGGCGCGAGCCGGCCGTCACCGTGCTCTCCACCACGTTCCCCGCGCCCGGCTCGGAGAAAAACGCCATTCGCAAGTCGGCCTCGGCCAAGCTCAGCCTGCGCATCGCCCCCGGCCAGACCTCGAAGGACCTCTTCGAGGCCGTGAAAGCCGAGCTCCTTCGCGACGTGCCCGGCGGTCTCACCGTTTCGATCACCGAGCTCTCCGGCGCGGCCTCTTCGTGGGACTACGTCGCCAAAGGCCCGGCCTTCGAGGCCGCCGACCGCGCCTACCAAGCCGCCTGGGGACGCGCGCCGCTCCGCATCGGCATTGGCGGCTCCATTCCCTTCGTGGCCCTCTTCGGCAAACGATTCTCCAAGCTCCCGCTGGTCCTCAACGGCGTCATCGACCCGGAAACCGGCGCTCACGGACCCAATGAGTCCATGCACGTGGGGGTGTATGCGAAGACCGTGAAGGCCAATGTGTATCTTTATGAGGAGCTCGCGAAGGCCTTGGGGAAGTAGGGGGAGGAGAGCGGGGAGCAGTAAGACAGGGGTGCCCCCACTCGCAGGTGCTCGGCTTCGCCTGCGCGCCTGCGGTCTCCCCCAAAATTTTCGCCCAAAGCGGCGAAAATAGGGGGAGACGCGAGAGCTCGCGGGCGACGGGGCGGCCTTGAGTACTCGGGGGCCATTGCGGGGCGCGATTGCTCGCGATTGCTCGGGGGCAGGGCGCTTGCGGACGGCTTGGAGGGTGGGCTCGTTGCTCGGGGCCCCCACTCGCAGGTGCTCGGCTTCGCCTGCGCGCCTGCGGTCTCCCCCAAAGAGCGTGCTCGGGCTTCGCCCTCCGCGCGCTCAGGGGGAGACGCGAGAGACCTTGGGCGGCGGGGAGTCCTTGAGTACTCGGAGGCGCCATTGCGTGCGCGATTGCTCGGGGGCAGGGCGCTTGCGGACGGCTTGGAGGGTGGGCTCGTTGCTCGGGGCCCCCACTCGCAGGTGCTCGGCTTCGCCTGCGCGCCTGCGGTCTCCCCCAAAGAGCGCGCTCGGGCTTCGCCCTCCGCGCGCTCAGGGGGAGACGCGAGAGACCTTGGGTGGCGGGGAGTCCTTGAGTGCTCGGAGGCGCCATTGCGTGCGCGATTGCTCGGGGCAGGGCGCTTGCGGACGGCTTGGAGGGGCCTCGTTGCTCCGTGACTTTGGTTGCCCGATTGCTACGGCACTCGGCGCGGGCTCGGCTTGAGCTGCAGTGGAACGGCTCGTGGCGATTGCGCACGTCGCTCTCGGCCTCCGTGCCGACGAGAGCGCCGGCGTCGAGCTGTGGCGCACACGGCACGCCAGCGGCCTCGCGTGACGGCGCGGACAACACGTGCCGCTGTCATGCCGTCTGCGCCTTTGGGCTCGAAGCCGGCGCTCTCGCCGGCACGGAGGTCCCCATGCGCTTTCTGTTTCCAACCATGCGGCACGAACGCTCGTTTCTCTTGCCCTGCGCGCAGCACTCGCGTCGCCATCCCACGCCCTCGGAGCACCTCTTGTGGCAGGCGCTTCGGGGGCGGCAGTTGGGCGTCAAGTTTCGGCGGCAGGTCATCCTCGCCAATGTCATCGTCGACTTCTATGCACACGAAGCGCGGCTCGCGGTGGAGGTCGACGGCGCGTCCCATCGCGGGCGTGAGGCGCAGGACCGGCAGCGGGATGCGTACCTCGCGGCTCATGGGGTGCGTACGCTGCGGGTCAAGGCTTGGCAGGTGGAGCGGGGGCTTCCCGCGGTGGTGGAGCTCGTGCGGGCGGCAATTGGATAGGGCTTCGCGAGGGGCGTCGCCCGCATTGGCTCGGGTCGCACAGCCCGCATTTGCAGCACGAGTGGGCCTGAGACGAGGCGCCGGAGCTGCCTGGCGTTCTACTTTCCATGCGAACGAAGCCGTCCCGAGCCCTTTTCAACCCGCCATCCAGGCTCCCGAGCTCACGCCAGGGGGTCTTTTTCGGCCCTTCGTGTCGACGTGTCGTGAGCGCGCGCGACTTTCGAACGAACGCGATTGCACGTCATTGTGGCGAGAGCGTAGGGTCCGACTCGTCGAGGGCCGAGCGCCGGAACCGCTCGCCTCGATGGTTCAGAGGGCAGAAAAGGTCCCACTTTCATGTCTCAATCTCGATCGTCTCTCTTCTCTCGGACGACGGTTTCGTCCCTCGTTCGTCGCTCCGGCCTGCTGGTTCTGCTCTCGGGGGCGTACGCGCTCACCGCATGCAGCTCCACCGCGGACACGCCCGACGGCGTGGCTCAACCGGCCGCAGAGCTCGGCACCGCCAGCAGCGCGGTGGACTACAATCCTTCCATGGACGGGGAGCAGGGTAGCCCGTCGGCGGCTTCGGTCAGTGTGCTCAAGCTGGGAACCAGCTTCAAGCGCCTGCTTCGTGGCCAGCCTATCCCCATGCAAGTCGTCGCCGACGACTCTCTTCGTGGCAAAGAGCTGAAGATCTTCGTCTCCACGCTCGGCTTCGACGGATGGTCGGTTCGTCGGCAGATCGGAAGCTGGGTTGCCGACGCTCCCAGCAAGACCCTCGACCTCGATTTGTTCAGCCTCCCGCTGCGTCCGGTCGGCTCGTCCGCCGAGGTTCGACTCGAAGTGGAGTTCGCGTCGCTCGACCCGGACGACGCCGAACGAAAGGTGCGCATTCCTTCGACCCCCTTCGAGGTCGCCTACAATCCGGGCGACTCGGAAGCGTACGTCGGTCCCACGTCGACCATCGTCGCCATCCAGTACGCCTCGGCCTTGGCCCTCGCGGGCAAGCCGGTGGACGTGACCAAGGTAAACTCGCTGGTCGCGAGCGCCGCCAAAGACCCTGCCGCACGGGATACCGTGATGGGCCTCCTCTACAGCAACGGAGGCAAGCTCGATGGCCGGGTGACGCGCGTCGACGGCACCACCATGACCATCGCCACGGTCGGCCGTGCAGACTTCGAAGGGTCGCCCGAGTCACGCGGTGAAAAGGGCTCCAACACGCCCACCATCACGCTGCCTGGCGCATGGCTCAAGCCGCAGACCATCGATCCCGCCCCCGCACCGACGCCGGGTAAGCCGACCAAGATGATCTTCATGCAGTGGTCGACCATGAGCTTCCGAGACTCGGACTTCGGGGAGAGCGCCTTGCCGGGCCCCAACTCCCCGCCCTCGCTCTTCCCTTCGCGTGGTCGAGCGCCCATGTCGTACGGCAAGGTGCGAGGCTTCCTTTACAAGAACGGGACCAACTACACGGTGCCGGACACCGCGAACGGTTACGACTATTCGCTCAATTCGGCCGGCTTCGTAGTCGAAGAGGCCCGAGGCACCAAGATCCTCCTGGCCTTCCCGCACATGGCGTTCGGCGACGGCGCTCACGATGTGTTCCTCGATCAGGATCCGTTCATCGACACCCAGCAGCTCGACCTCAAGACCCCCGATCCGGTCGCGTTCCTCATGACCCATGAGTCGCCGAACACGCGCACCGGTGCGGTGATCGGCGCCATGATGACCACGCAAGGCCTCACGCTACCCAGGACCATGTACGGCCACCCTGGTTCGGGTTGTCCCAGCGTCACCGCGAAGGATCCGGCCACGGGCTTGAAGGTTCCGGCAGAAGCATGTGCGGACGGAGCGCATGTCTATCTCGGCCGCAACATCCATCAGGATCGCGGCGACCGCACCGGGGACACGCGCGTGCTCGTGGATGGCGAAACCACGACCGACAAGTACGTCATCGCGCACGAGTTCGGTCACGCGGTGGAGTTCCTCACGTACGGAGGCCGTCCGGGCGGGGTCGTGTATGGGCCCTCGGCCTTCGACGGTCCGCTGTGCGGCTGCGACCACATCGAGTCGGCCAACACGCTGCACTGCCTCCAGGGTCGAGCAACCAGCGGCGCGGCCTACGTCGAGGGCTTCGCGCAGTTCATCGCCACCGCGACCATGAACCAAGACGTGAAAAAGGAGGCGGCCTTCGTGTACTATAAGGAAATGCTCCGCCCGAGCACGAACCCCACCATCTTCGGTAACGTGGTCATCAAGCCGCCGTTCCGCATTCGCGCCGGCGTTCCCATGGCTTGGCAGCGCACCCGTTGCGCTAGCGGTGAGGTTGCCAACTACTCCACCGAGTACGACTGGTTGACCTACCTCTGGGGCATCCACCAGCGCGAGACCACGGGCTCGGTCCCGTTCGACACCTGGATGCAGATCGTGCAAAAGGGCTGGTGCCGCGGCGGCATTTGCAACGGCAGCGGCGACGACGGCGCGGGGAACATCTCTTGGGGCACAGTGCGGCAGCAGGCGCTCACGACGTTCGGCAACAACCAGATGGACGTGCGGATGCGCAGGCTCGACAAGCTCGGCTTCGACAGCTCGGTAGCGCACTGACATGAGAGCCGTCGCACATTTTGGCGCGACGGCAGGCGTGTGCCTCGTTCTGTGGTGCTGCACCATGGAACGAGGCACTTCGCCTGGTCAGGAACCCGCTGATGCTTCCCCGACGGATGTTGGTGCGGCCTCGGACGTGTTGGTTCCCAGTGACGCAGCGGATGCCGCGCCCTTCGTGCTGCCGTTACCGAAGCCGTACGACACGCCAAACTGTCACCATCCAGCCCTCGTAGCGAACTGCCGTGAGGGTTACTGCTTGCTTCCCAAGGGCTGCTTCCTCATGGGGACACCGAAGACGGAAGCCGTACGTGCTCGTTACGGGGAAGAACAGCGTGAGGTCTCGTTCACGCACGACCTGCTCATCTCCACATACGAGACCACCCAGGCGCAATGGGTTGCCGCAGGTCTTCCGAATCGCAGTATGCGACCGGTGGATCCGGCCTACATTCGCGATTGTGACGCTCCGAACTGCCCGGTCGGCAATGTGTCCTGGTTCGATGCGTGGACCTACGCGAACATCCTGAACGACCGCGAGAACCTGCCTCACTGCGCGGAACCGCGCGAGTGCACCGGCACTCCGGGAGGTGGTCTTGCGTGCAAACGAATCGAGCAACTCGTGCCCAGTCTGTACGAATGCCGTGGCTATCGGCTCCCGACGCGCTCGGAGTTCGAGTACGCCGCGCGAGCGGGCACGCTCACTGAGTTCTACTCTGGCCCGATGTCGGGGCAAGGCAACGGTCCCGAGTACCACCTGCGCAACATCGCGTGGTTCGTCGAGAACAGCGGCAATTTCACGCATCCCGTTGGGCAGAAGCTTCCGAACTATTGGGGGTTGTACGACATCCTCGGTAATGTCGGGGAGTGGGTGACCGAGGAGTTCATAGGAACGGAGAATCCTCCGGGGCCACTCGTCGACTTCCGAGGAGTGCTTCACCCGACGGACGACGCCGCCCTTATTCGAGGCGGATTCTCGAACGCCGAACCTTGGGAGCTGCGCGCTGGCGCACGTTCGTTGACCGGCAGCCGAGACTACGGAAGCCCAGGGTTGGGGTGCCGCCTCGTGCGCTCCCTCCCGAACGAATCCGACG
Source organism: Polyangiaceae bacterium (assembly GCA_965225775.1). Taxonomy (GTDB): domain Bacteria; phylum Myxococcota_A; class Polyangia; order Polyangiales; family Polyangiaceae; genus JAAFHV01. Next base: position 6,728,941 of record OZ245328.1, read on the forward strand.
CCGGCGCGGACGCGTCCGACGCGGGAGTGGACGGGCAGTGATTGCAAGCTCGGTAGCGCACTGACATGAGAGCCGTCGCACATCTTGGCGCGACGGTGGGCGTATGCCTCGTTCTGTGGTGCTGCACCATGGAACGAGGCACCGCGCCTGGTCAGGATGTTCTCGATTCGGCCGCCTCAACCGACGTTGACTCGCCTACCGACGCGGCACCAAGAATCGACGCGGAGGACGCGGCGCCGTTCATTCTTCCAGTCCCAACGCCGTACGACAGCTTTACGTGCCATCATCCGCCGCCTCGAGCGCAATGCCAGGACGGATTTTGTCTGCTGCCCAAGGGGTGCTTCTTGATGGGCGAGCCCAAGGGCGTCCCTCATCGAGCTGCCTACGGCGCCGAGCAGCGCGAACTGTCGTTTACCCATGATCTTCTGGTTTCGACCTTTGAAACCACGCAGGCGCAGTGGCAGATGGCCGGGCTCCCGAATCGAAGTCGGTCGCTGCCGGATCCAACGCTCATCAGCGATTGCAACGCACCGAACTGCCCGGTCGGCAATGTGTCCTGGTTTGACACGTGGATATACGCGAACATCCTGAACGACCGCGAGAGCCTTCCTCACTGTGCGGAACCTCGCGAGTGCACGGGCACGCCCGGGGGCGGACTCGCCTGCAGCCGTATCGAGCAACTAGTTCCCAGCCTGTACGAATGCCGTGGCTATCGGCTCCCGACACGCTCCGAGTTCGAGTACGCCGCGCGAGCGGGCACGCTCACCGAGTTCTACTCAGGCCCGATGTCGGGGCAGGGCTACGGTCCCGAGTATCACCTGCGCAACATCGCGTGGTTCGTCGAGAACAGCGGAAACTACACGCATCCGGTCGGGCAGAAGCTCCCGAACTACTGGGGCCTGTACGACATTCTTGGGAACGCGGGGGAGTGGACCACGGAGGAGTTTACTTCTTCAGAGAACCCCCCAAGTCCGCTGGTCGACTTTAGAGGACAACTTCACCCGACTGACGTGGCTGCCATTATTCGCGGTGGATTCGCCAACGGCGAACCGTGGGAGCTTCGCGCCGGTGCAAGGACGCTTACGGGCAGCCGCTCGGTGGCTGCTCCCGGTGGAGGCTTCCGCCTCGTGCGCTCCCTCCCAAACGAGACCGACGGGGGCGCGGACGCGTCCGACGCTGGGCGGGCGTCCGACGCTGGGCGGGATGGGCAGTGAGCTCGAGCTCGGTAGCCCACTGACATGAGAGCCGTCGCACATCTTGGCGCGACGGCAGGCGTGTGCCTCGTTCTGTGGTGCTGCACCATGGAACGAGGCACCTCGCCTGGTCAGGAACCCGCCGATGCTTCCCCGACGGATGTTGGTGCGGCCTCGGACGTCTTGGTTCCCAGTGACGCAGCGGATGCAGGGCCGTTCGTGCTGCCGGTGCCGAAGCCGTATGACTCGCCAACCTGTCATCATCCTGCCCTCGTAGCGAACTGCCGGGACGGGTTCTGCCTTCTCCCGAAGGGATGCTTCCTCATGGGAGCCCCCCCAGGCGAAGCTGACCGTTCTCGCTACGGGGAGGAGCAGCGAGAGGTGTCGTTCACGCACGACCTGCTCGTCGCCACATACGAGACCACCCAGGCGCAATGGGTTGCCGCAGGTCTTCCGAATCGGAGCATGCGGCTCAGCAATCCTGAGCTGATAAGCGACTGCGATGCGCCAGACTGTCCGGTCGGGAATGTCACCTGGTTCGACACGTGGATCTTCGCGAACATCCTGAACGACCGCGAGAACCTGCCTCACTGCGCGGAACCGCGAGAGTGTACGGGCACGCCGGGCGGTGGCCTTGCGTGCAAGCGCATCGAGCAACTCGTGCCCAGCCTGTACGAATGCCGCGGCTATCGGCTCCCGACGCGCTCGGAGTTCGAGTACGCCGCGCGAGCGGGCACGCTTACCGAGTTCTACTCAGGCCCGATGTCGGGCAAAGGGTACGGTCCCGAGTACCACCTCCGCAACATCGCGTGGTTCGTCGAGAACAGCGGAAACTACACGCATCCCGTCGGGCAGAAGCTTCCGAACTACTGGGGCCTCTACGACATCCTCGGGAACGCGGGCGAGTGGGTGACCGAGGAGTTCATTGGGAGCGAGAATCCCCCCGGGCTGCTCGTCGACTTTCGAGGCCTCCTTCATCCGACTGACGATTCTGCGCTTATTCGGGGAGGAGCCGCAAATGACGCTCCGTGGTCGATTCGATCGGGCTCCCGTGCGCTCGCGACTCTGCGTTCGTACGGCAGCCCCGGTGGAGGCTTCCGCCTGGTGCGTTCCCTACCGAACGAGACCGACGGCGGCGCGGACGCGTCCGACGCCGGGGTGGACGGGCAGTGATTGCCAGCTCGGTAGCCCACTGACATGAGAGCCGTCGCACATCTTGGCGCGACGGCAGGTGTGTGCCTCGTTCTGTGGTGCTGCACCATGGAGCGAGGCACCTCGCCTGGTCAGGAAGTTCTGGATGCGGCCGCATCAACCGACGTTGACGTGCCCATCGATGCGGCGCCCAGGATCGATGCTGAGGATGCGTCATCGTTCATCCTTCCAGTCCCAAAGCCGTACGACAGCTTTACGTGCCGTCATCCGCCGCTTCGAGCCCAATGCCGGGACGGATTTTGTCTGCTGCCCAAGGGGTGCTTCTTGATGGGCGAGCCTAATGGCGTGCCTCATCGAGCCGCGTACGGTGCGGAGCTGCGCGAAGTGTCGTTTACCCATGATCTTCTGGTTTCGACGTTTGAAACGACCCAGGCGCAGTGGGTAGCTGCAGGCCTTCCGAATCGAAGCATGCGACTAGGCAACCCTGAGCTCGTAAGCGATTGCGACACGCCAGGTTGCCCAGTCGGAAACGTGACCTGGTTTGATGCGTGGACTTACGCGAACATCCTGAACGACCGCGAGAACCTGCCTCACTGCGCGGAACCTCGCGAGTGCACGGGCACGCCCGGGGGCGGGCTCGTGTGCAAGCGCATCGAGCAACTTGCGCCCAGCCTGTACGAGTGCCGCGGCTATCGGCTCCCGACGCGCTCGGAGTTCGAGTATGCAGCGCGAGCGGGCACGCTCACCGAGTTCTACTCGGGTCCGATGACGGGTGGTGGCTACGGCCCCGAGTATCACCTGCGCCACATCGCGTGGTTCGGAGAGAACAGCGGAAACTACACCCACCCAGTTGGACAGAAGCTGCCGAACTACTGGGGGCTCTACGACATCCTTGGAAATACGGTGGAATGGACGACCGAGGGGTTCACGAGCGGCGAGAATCCACCAAACCCTATTGTGGACTTTCGCGGACAGCTTGACCCGACCGATGACGTAGCAATCATGCGAGGAGGCCCGGCCAACAGCGAGCCGTGGGAGCTTCGCGCCGGGGCTCGCACGTTCACTGGAACTCGGGCGGTCGGTAGCCCAGGGGTAGGCTTCCGCCTCGTACGCTCCCTTCCGAACGAGGCCGACGGCGGCGCGGACGCGTCCGACGCGGGGGTAGATGGGCAGTGATCTCGAGCTCGCTCGGGCTCTCGAGAGTTTCTTTTGAGATTCGGAGCTTTGTACGCAACGAATCGAGCGGGCCGACCGAGACGGGTTCAAGGGCAGCCTGGAACCGCATCGAGCGAGGCTCTTCTCGCGTCCTCTGAGGGAAGAGCACCGCGTTCCGACGATCGGTCTCCAGGCTGCCCCTTCTTCTTCGCATCGCCACTGTCGACCGAGGCGGCGTCCGGAAGAACGGCCCAGCCGCGAGGCGAGCCTCGCCAGGGAACCCGAGCCTCCTGACGTCCTGCGCCCCTGAGGGCTTCTTCGTGCGCCGCACGCGCGCAGTCCCGCCGTCGACCCATCTTGCCTCGCGTCGGACAGGCCGCTTTCCTCGTTGAATCGCGCCCTTCGCGTGCCTTCACCGCTCTGGCGTCGTCTCGGACCGCGCGGTGACCGTAGGCGACCCCGCACTTCCCGCCCCTCCAATCCTTCCGGGGACAGCCGGACCCCATACGGGGCCCACCCGGGGACAAGTCGGCGAAGCACATGGGACACGCGGACGCCAATCCGGCGACACTCGATGACCGGCCTGTTCCACCGGGGACACCACTCGGTAACCGCGATCCGCGGGCGTTCTCGTGTCCCCGGGGGCACTCGCCGTGTCCCTGGCTCGGATCTGCGCGATTCTGCTCGGGCCTATCCTGTCCCCGGGTCGGATGTGGCGGAGGCGGTTGCCCGAGCGGCCCGCCGCATCCGCAAGATCTTCGTTGCGACCCTCCAGTGCGTGCTCACCTACAACGGTAGGCTAGGATTCCACGCACGTGTTCATCCTCGAGACTCACGGAACGGTGTCCTTGCGATCGGGGCGCTTGCTCCTCGAGGCCGACTACTGCCCAGGCAGTGGGGAACCGCGCCTTTTGTCGATGAATCTGGAAGACCAGCAGACTTGGGAATCCGTTCGAGGAACGCTCAGGTTGGACCCTTGGCGCGCCGACGAGTACCGGGTAATCGACCTCGCGATGAGCAACCACCTCGTCCTCTGCGGAGCGCAGGCGGTGGTGACCGTCGACGCGTCGAACCTCGCCGTGCGGTCGTCTGTCTCCCTGGAGTACGAAGAAGGAGAGACCCTCGATTCGCCGTGGTACACGGAGATTGAAGCGGACCGGTCGGCGCTCCTTGCCACGGAGCGGCGCGTTTGGTGCCTCGACGAACGAGGGGCCATTCGCTGGGTATGGGGATGCCGCACCAGCGACGAATACCGATGGATTTCTGGCGCACCTGTCATGAGGGGCGACCGCGTTCGCGTTCCGCTGCGCAACGCCACGCGCGATCTCGCCGTCGACTTGCAAGTCACCGACGGCCTCCCGGTGCCACCCTGAAGGTCGGGTTCGGGACCGCGTGCTCGGGCACGGTTCCCGGCGGTCCACCAGGCGCGTCAACGTCGGTCGGGTGCTGATGTCGCCGCTCGACCCCCGCCCCTTCGACACAATGCTTCATCGGCCGATTCGAGCGCGGAGGAAACGTGTTTGGTACCCGGAAGGGTCGTTGCGGTGACAGACTTGCGTGGGGCGTCTCCTCGCGAGGCGTCCTTGACCGAGCAGAGAGCAATCCGGCATGACGTACTTCCACGACCTCTCCCCCAATTCCTATTTCGGTCAATGGGAAGACACTCTCCTGTCCGTCGGATGGCTCGATAGCGCGCACGATTATCCGCGTGGCACGGTGACGCCCGCCTTCTTTCGGGCGCTGGTGCAGCTGCTCGTCGACCCATGGCAGCCCGGCGTGCTCGCGGGGTTCCATCGCTGCTCGTTCTGCCCATTCACCGGCGGACCGGGCTCGCTCGTCTTCGAGGGCAGCTCGGTCACGCTCGGTTCAGCGAACCTGTTCGTTCCTGGGCCCGCGGGGAAGGTGTACGTCGCGCCCAGCCTGATCGCGCACGTGATCGATGCCCACGGCTACGCGCCCCCGGAAGAGTTTCAGCGCGCCGTGCTCGAGTGCCCGACCATGAGGACGATGCCCTACCTGAAGGCCCTGCGCGAACGAGGCCTGGGAGTACGTCTGATTTCAGCGACTTAGCGTCAACGTCGGTCGGATTCGTCCCCGGTCTGAGAGTGTCACCGTCGGTCGGATCCTGGCGCTCCATCACGGAGTGGGTGACGGCGCGAGCGCCGGAGGGTGGACCCTACAGACGGCCGAGCGGAGGCGCGAGCGCTGGAGGACGGACCTTACGGACGGCCGAGCGGAGGCGCGAGCGCCGGAGGGCGTGCCTTACGGGGCGGGGGGTGACGGCGCGAGCGCTGGAGGACGGACCTTACGGACGGCCGAGCGGAGGCGCGAGCGTGTCGGGCGTGCCTTACGGGGCGGGGGGTGGCGGCGCGAGCGCTGGAGGACGGACCTTACGGACGGCCGAGCGGCGGCGCGAGCGTGTCGGGCGTGCCTTACGGGGCGGGGGGTGACGGCGCGAGCGCTGGAGGACGGACCTTACGGACGGCCGAGCGGAGGCGCGAGCGCCGGAGGGCGTGCCTTACGGGGCGGGGGGTGACGGCGCGAGCGCTGGAGGACGGACCTTACGGACGGCCGAGCGGAGGCGCGAGCGCCGGAGGGCGTGCCTTACGGGGCGGGGGGTGGCGGCGCGAGCGCTGGAGGACGGACCTTACGGACGGCCGAGCGGAGGCGCGAGCGTGTGGGGTGTGCCTTACGGGGCGGGGGGTGACGGCGCGAGCGCCGGAGGGCGGACCTTACGGACGGCCGAGCGGCGGCGCGAGCGTGTGGGGCGTGCCTTACGGGGCGGGGGGTGGCGGCGCGAGCGCTGGAGGGCAGAGCTGGGTCTCAGGTTGTCGGCTCGTGATTTCAGAGACGTAGCGTCAACGTCGGTCGGATCCGTCTGGGGGTACCCGGTCACCCAGGTACCCGGTCTGAGAGTGTCACCCAGGTACCCGGTCTGGGGGCGTCGCGCAGGTGCCCAGCTCGTGATTTCAGCGACTTAGCGTCAACGTCGGTCGGATCCTGCTGCTGCGTCAACGTCGGTCGGATCCTGCTGCTGCGTCGGTCGGATTCTGCTGCTGCCCCCGCCGCCTCGGGTGGCCCCAGGATCCCCGTCCTTGGCGGCCGTTGTACTTGCTCGCCGGGGCCCCCAACGTAGAGTGCAGGCGTGCGAATCCGCTTGGGATGGGTAGGCTTGGCCACACTGGCCCTCGCGGCGTGCACCACGTTCGGTACGGCCGTCGGCGATGACGCGGGCCTGGAGGCTTCGGCGCTCCCGGCCGACGGAAGCGTTCCGACGGGCGAAGAACCCGCGGACGCCGCAAACCCCGACGCGACCGCGCCCCCGGATGCCGACCGCGTCGACGGGGACGCGACGGTCACCGCCCCCGACGGACAGGTCGTCAATTGCGACGAAGACGGCGACATGTTCGCCAAGACCGGCGGCGTCTGTGGCGGCTTCGACTGCGACGACCAGAACGCCAACGTGCGTCCCAACCAGTCGTTCGCGACGTTCCCGCCGCTGCCCGGCTCGGGGCCGGGGAAGGGAGGCGACTGGAACTGCAACGGGAAGGTCGAGTACGAGCTCCGGGTGGGCGTGGATGAGCGGTGCCCGTTCTTGGCGTTCGGGTGCGGCTATGCCGGGTTCGTGTCCAACCAACCGACATGCGGGACGAACGCGCGCTTCGTCGCCTGCACGAAAGCCGGCCTCGGCTGCTCGAAGACCACCGACGTCATGCGAATCGTCGGGTGCCGGTGAGGCCCCGGACGGGAGCTGTCACCAGGCAGTAGCTCGTCATTTCAACGACTTAGCGTCAACGTCGGTCGGACTCCCGGCGCTCATTTCAACGACTTAGCGTCAACGTCGGTCGGACTTCCCGGCGCGGGTCGGACTTCCCGGCGCGCTTCGCCTCGAGGACCTACTGTTTCGGGTGGTCGACGTAGATCAACTGCATCGAGGACGTAGTTGTTTCGGGTGGTCGAGGCGAAGCAAGTACATCGAGGACGTAGTTGTTTCGGGTGGTCGAGGCGAAGCAAGTACATCGAGGACGTAGTTGTTTCGGGTGGTCGAGGCGAAGCAAGTACATCGAGGACGTAGTTGTTTCGGGTGGTCGAGGCGAAGCAAGTACATCGAGGACGTAGTTGTTTCGGGTGGTCGACCTGAAAGACCGCGTTCCCGGGTGACCCTGCGGCTCGGATCCTGCGGGGGTGATGGGCGTGGCTCGACGGAATGGCGTAAATTCGAGACGTTAGCGTCAACGTCGGTCGGAGCTTGGGGATCGTCTTCGGTCGGAGCTTGGGGATCGTCTCGGTCGGATCTTGCGCCGAGCCCCACTCCACCCGTCGTCTACACTGCCCGTCCCATGGCGCACCGTGCTTCGGCCAGCGTTTCGTGTCCGCGTTGTGGCGCGCCTGCCGAGCGGGTCTACGTGGCGAAGGGCTCCGACGCGGGACTCTCGCTGTCGACCAGCTTTCGCTGCTCAAGCTGTCTTCTCACGGTAGAGGCCGATGGCGCGGAGATCACCGACGAGGCGCGCGAGGCTTTTTACCGGGCCGAGGGCCGCTGGTCGGTTCGCCTCCGCGCGCTCGGGCCTCGCTCGGTCGAGGTGCTTCGGGTGCTGCGTGGCGAGCTCGGACAATCGCCTCAGGCCATCTTGCGAATGGCCCGTGACGCGCAGCCCATCACGACGGGCACGCGGGTCGAGGTCGACCGAATGGCCGGGTTGCTCATGCGAGCGGGCGCAGACGTCGACGTCACACGCCTCGATTGACCGCTCACGCCTTCCCCTCCTCCCCCGGCAGCGCCCGCCGCACCACGAAATGCACCGGGCAGAAGCCCGTGAAGGAGCTGGAGAGCATGATGAGGCCGGTCAGGCCGCCGAGCCAGGCGAAGCGCACGTCGACCAGCGTGGTGAGCGCCGCCACCACGGCCAATAAGACTCCAATCACGCCGTCATGAATCTTCACGCGACGAGACATGAGCGGGGTGGTCGACATGCTTCGACCCTAGAGCAGCAGTCGTACTCGTCGTCGCGCCTCGCACGGCTTGCAACTCGGCGAAAATCCTCGGTCATTAAGGGGATTGGCGCTCTAGCCGCGTGCCTCGATTGTCCCATCCGCCAGATGGCCAAGGCGTAGGCTCGCAGGCTACTCCACGAAGTTCGAGGCTTCGTCGTGGGGGACGCCGATTCGACGCAAGGCTTCGGCGAGGTGGGTCTTGGGGACCGACACGAGCGTGGGCATGCCGCCCGAGAGCCCGAGCAGCTCGAGGAAGTTCACGCCGCTGTCGAACGGGGCGGCCAAGGTGAGCGTGTCTCGGTCCACCAGAAACGCGACGCTCGCGCGCTCTTGGCCCATGAGCAGCAGCTGCGTCTTGTCGTAGCGCTCGGCCTTGCCGCTCAGGTTCAGGTTCAAGAACGAGAGCGTGGTGGCCTTGGGGAAGGGCGATTTGCGCAGGTCCACCCTTCGGTAGCCTTCGGCCAGCTTGCGCGTGGTGCGCTCGATCTCGGCGAGCTCCGCGGCGGCGCGGTCGATCGGCTCCCAGAGCGAAGCGTCGGTGAGACCCGAGGCGAGCAGGCGCACGATCTGCCCGAGCAGGCCGTAATCGCGACCACGGGCGCGGATGGCGCGGTCGATGCGCTCGGCGACTTGGCTCGGTTTGCCGATGCGGGTGTCGATGGCGCGCGCGTCGTCGTCGGCGCCGGGGTAGGGCTCTTTGCCGCCCAACATCCACTTCGCCGCGCTCGCGAGGCCGTCGAAATCCGTGTGGCAGACCAGGGTGTCCACCGGGCCGAGGCGCGCCACCAGCTCTTCGGTGATCATCTCGGGGCAGGCGCCGTGCTGCGCTTTGGTGGCCAGCACGAAGCGAGGATCGCTCGAGAATTCTGCGTGTTTCGTGTGATCGTGGTGGTCGACCCAGGCGGCGAGACGCGGCCCGAGACCCTCGATGAACGGAAGGGTCACCTTGTCGAAACCGCCCGAGGCCGCTTCGGAGGCGAAGGCGACGTCGAGCACGGCCACACGACCTACGAGCTCCTTGGGCTTCGGGAGCTTTCGGGGGGTCGCGAACGCCAGGGTTTCTTTTGCCACGCGCGCACTCTGCCAGAAATTACGTCGCGCCGCGTCTCGGCCGGGAGGTGCCTCACTTCGATAAGCGCGTCACGTCCCCGTTTTTGCGCCTTTCGTAGGCCTCGGAAAAGAGAGAAGAAAAGTGAACCCACTCGCTCGTGTGCCTGGCCCACTCGAAGTTTGACACTCGTTCTCGGCGGCCCGTATCGTAGCTTTCGATGGCGCTCAACGTTCTCGTGTTCGAGGGCGACTCCACCTTTGCTGCCGAGCTCCGTGAAGGGCTCGAGGGCCTCGGCTGCGAAGTTCGCGTGGTGGAAGACGGCAATACCGGGCTCACGCAAGCCACGGAACGCAAGCCGGATTTGATCCTGCTCGCGATCGAGCTTCCGCGCATGAACGGATTCTCCGTCTGCAACAAGCTCAAGAAAGACCCCGTCTTGCGGGACGTGCCGTTGGTCATCCTCTCGAGCGAGTCGAGCGAAGAGACCTTCGAGCAGCACCGCAAGCTGCGCACGCGCGCCGAAGAATACGTGCACAAGCCGGTGTCGTTCGGCGTCTTGGTCGAGAAGATCAAGCCGTTCGTCGATCTGTCCACCGGGCGCACCGCGCCGCCGCCCAGCATCCTCGTCGAAGAAGACATCGCGGTCGACTCGATGAGCAGCATGCCGCCCGCCGGCGAAGACGAAGACGCCCTGCTCGACGCCCTGGAAAAACCGGCCAATCCGTTCACGGCCAAGGCGCCGCAGGTCACGCCCGCGCCCTCCACGTCGATGCCCACCCGTCCGCCCGCGGGCCAGTCCACGCGCCCGCCGATGGACATCCCGGTCGACATCTCGCCCACGCCGGCGCCCGTGAACGTGTCGCCCGCGCCGGGTCCGGTCGCGCCCTCCGCGCCGGCCGCGCCCACCATGCCGCCCGCGCAACAAGGCCCGACCCCCGCCGAGCACGAGAAGGTGCTGCGCGAGGTGGACGAGCTCCGCCAGCAGCTCGAGCAGGCGCAGGCCGCCGCCGCGGACGCCCAAGCCGCCGCTCAAGCCGCGCAAGCTGCCGCCCAGGCTGCCCAGGCCGCTCAAGCGGCTCAGGCCGCGATGCCCTCGCAGCCGCCCAAGCCCACGGCGAGCGCGACCAGCCGCGAGTTTCTCGATCTCCGCGAGGCGCTCAACAAGAAAGACAAGGAGATCCTGTCTCTCAAGGAGCAGCTCTCCAAGAAGGATCGCGAGATCGTCGAAGGCCACGATCGTGCCCTCGGTCTCGAGCGCGCGCGCGCCGATCAAGACGACAAGATCATCGCCCACGAGCGCGAGATCGCCGACCACAAGGACCGCATCGACGCCCTCACGCAAGAGGTCGCGGACGAGAAGTCCAAGCTCGAGAGCACGCGGAAGACCCTCACCGAAGCCGAAGGCAAGATCGTCGCGCTCGACGGGATCATCGCCTCGCAGAAGGCCAGCCTCGACGAACGCGACGCCACCATCGTCGCCAAGGACAAGGCCGCCGCCGAAGCGAAGGCCGCGCACGAGACCGCCACCGCCGAAGCCAAGGTCGCCCACGAGATGGCCATGGCCGAGCTCGGGCGCGCCCGTGACGAAGCCCTCGCCAAGGCCGAAACGAAGCGCGAAGAAGACGTGGCCGCGGCGAAGCGCGCGGGCGAAGAGGCCGTCGAGGCGCGCACCAGAGAGAAGAACGACGAGCGCGAGAAGGCCCTCGCCGAGCTGCGCACCTCGCTCGAGACCGCCCGCGACGAAGCCCTCGCCAAGGCCAAGTCCGAGCACGAAGCGGCCATGAAAGCCGCCGAAGACAAACACGCCTCCGAGCTCGTCGAGACGGGCGAGGCGTTCGAGAAGGCCCAGCGCGAGAAGCTCGCCGAGGTGGAGAAGGCCCACGCCGAAGCCACCGCCGAGGCCGCCAAGAAGGCCAAAGACGAGCTCGAAGCCGCGCAGACCAAGGCCAAAGACGAGCTCGAAGCCGCCGAAAAGAAGGCCAAGGAAGAGCTCGAGGCCGCGGAGAAGAAGGCCAAAGAAGAGCTCGAGGCCGCGCAGACCAAGGCCAAAGACGAGCTCGAAGCCGCCCAGAAGAAGGGCAAAGACGAGCTCGAGGCCGCGCAGGCCAAGGCCAAGGAAGAGCTCGAGGCCGCCCAAAAGAAGGCCAAAGACGAGCTCGAAGCCGCCGAGAAGAAGGCCAAAGACGAGCTCGACGCCGAGAAGGCCGCTCACGAGGCCGAGAAGAAGGCTCACGAGGCCGAGAAGGCCGCGCACGAAGCCGAGAAGACCCAGCACGGCGCCACCAAGACCGAGCTCGACGAGAAGAAGACCGCCCTCGAAGCGGCACTCAAGAAGGGCACCGAGCTCGAAGCGAGCCTCGACGAGCGCACCAAAGAGCGCGACACCACGAAGTCCGATCTCGACTCGGCCAATACGCGCATCAAGGCGCTCGAGGGGCTCTACGGCACCTCGCAGCTCACCCTCGAAGAGACGCGCAACAAGCTCACCGCGACCGAAGGCGACCTCACCAAAGAGCGCGAGCGCACCCGTGGCGCCAGCGCCAAGTGGGAAGCCGACCGCGCCTCGCTCGACAAGGCGAAAGATGCCCTCGCCGTGGTGCTCGCGCAGATCGAAGAAGCGGAAGCCCGCAAGCTTCCCGAGTGACACGGCCTCGCGGTCCCCAGGAAATCCCTGGGGATTCGCGATCCACGAGACGCGCGCCTCGGAGTTACACCCCGGCGCGCGTCTTCACTTTGTGGCCCTCTTTGCGGGCCTTGGCGACCACGGCTTCGCGGTCGAACACGGTCGAGATGCGGTCCTTCACGAGCAAGCGTCCATCGACCAGCACGTGGGTGACGTCGCTCGGGCGGCACGCGTAGACGAGACGCGAGAACACGTCGCCGCCCGGCTCCACGTGAGGGGCGTCGATGCGAACCACCTGGAGATCGGCGCGCTTGCCGACCTCGAGCGAGCCGGTGAGGTGCGCGATGCCCAGGGCCTCCGCGCCGAGCACGGTGGCGAGCCGGAGCGCGCGGCGCGCGGGCAGGGCCGTGGTGCTGGTGCGCGACTTGGCGAGCAGCGCCGCGTGACGGAGCTCGGTGAAGGCGTCGACCCCGTTGTTGCAGGGCGCGCCGTCGGAGCCCATGCCCATGACCACGCCGGTCTCGAGCAAGTCGTGCACGCGCGCGATGCCCGAGCCGAGCTTCAGGTTCGCGCTCGGGCAATGCACGAAGCGCGTGCCGGCGCGCGCGGCGGCCTTCGCTTGTTTCGGCGTGAGCTGCACGCCGTGCGCGAGCAGCGTGTTTTTTCCCTGGAATCCGTAGGACGCGAGCACGTCCACGTCGTCTTGGCCGAGCAGCTCGCGCACGGCGATGCGCTCGCCCGGGTGCTCGGCGGCGTGGCTGTGCAGCTTGGCGCCGTTCTCGGCCGCGCGCTCCACCACGCCGCGAAAGAGCTTCTCGGTGCAGGAGAGAATGAAGCGCGGCGCGTACGCGTAGTGCAGGCGCCCTTCGGCTTTGCCGTGCCAGCGCGCGAAGAGGGCATCGCTCTCGTCGAGGCTCTCTTTGGTGGTCTCGCGCAGGCCCTTGGGCACACCCTCGCCCGAGTCCATCATGGCCTTGCCCGAGAAGACGCGCATGCCGCTCTTGGCGCACACGTCGAACACGGCGTCGTGGTGGTGCACGGTGCCCATGTCGAGCACCGTGGTGGTGCCGCCTTCGATCATCTCGAGCAGACCGAGCGCGGCGCTCGTGGCGAGCGAGGTCTCGTCGTGGGCGGCCTCGAGCGGCCAGATGCGCTGCTTCAACCACTCGAGCAGCGGAAGGTCGTCGGCCATGCCGCGGAAGAGCACCTGACAGAGGTGCACGTGGGCCTGCACGAAGCCGGGCAGCACGGCGCACCCGGAGGCGTCGATCACCCGCAAAAGACCTGGTTTTTTGCGTGAAGCGAGCGCGTTCGGGCCCACGGCCACCACGCATCCGTCTTCGATGAGCACGTCGCCCGAGACGACCGTGTCCGTGGCGTCGCAGGTGACCACGGTGCCGTTTTGGACGAGGACCGACTCACGCGGGACAAGCTTCTCGATCATGCGCGCTCCGTGCAAATGGCGTCCGCCTCGATCTCCACGAGCATGCGGGGATCGATGAGCTTTCGGACCTCGACCATGGTGGTCGCGGGGCGAATGGCCCCGAAAAATTCCCCGTGAACGCGGCCGATGGCCTCCCACGCGCCGATGTCGGTGACGAAGATGCGCGTACGCACCACGTCTTCCAGGGTGGCGTCGAGGCGCACCAGCGCCTGCGAGATGTTCTCGATGCACTGGCGGGTCTGCGCGGCCGGATCACCTTCGCCCACCAGCGTGCCCGTCGCGTCGAGCGCCGTCGTGCCGGTGACCATCACGAAGGGACCCGTGCGCACGGCCCGCGCGTACCCGACCACCGCTTCCCAAGGGGCCTTGGTCTGCACCGAGGTGCGCTTGGCGACGATGCGATCGGGCAGGAAACCCGCTGCGGAAGCCCGCGGCGACGACGGCTCGTTCATGGGAGGCGAGCTTAGGCTCCCGATCGAGAGAAGTGGGCCAGATTTCGTCGAGACCGACGCGACCCGGCCTCCTGCCGTAGCGAGAAGATCGGCGAGAGATGGCGCACTTCTCTCGACCGAGAGCCTCGCTCTCGTCGCTCCCTTCACTCGTACGGCTCGTGGACCTGTCCCGGTGTCCGACCGGGTCGGTCCGAGCGTGGCCACAAAAGCTCGTGGTTTCGAGCTTCGACTCGCTACCATCCGGGGCGTGCGAAAAACCTCCTTGTTCCGGTTCTCCGTTCTTTCGGTGATGGTCGCCATCGGTCTCGTGCCGGCATGTGCGTCACCCAAGTCGGCCCCCAAGGGCAGTTCGTCGGCGGTCGCGAGCGCGAGCGGTCCGGCTCCCACGCCACCTCCTTCGTCGGACCTCCCGGAGGTGCCCGCCGATCCGCGTGAGCCGCTCTTGGCCGAGGCCGCGGTGAGCCTGCTCACCAGCCAGCACGTGCTGCGTAAGTCGATCGACGACGCGTTCTCGAAGGACGCCTTCCAGAAGTACGTGGAGGAGCTCGACGGCGGAAAGCTCTTCCTGCTCGAGTCTCACCTGACCGAGCTCGCACGCTTCGAGACCAACCTGGACGACGAGCTCCGCTCCGGCGACCTCGTGCTCGCGCGGAAGGGCGCCGGCCTGCTCAAGAAGCGCCGCACCGACGTGGCCAAGATGGTGGCCCAGCTCCTGGAAAAACCCTTCGATTTCACCACGGACGAGTCCATCGAGACCGACCCCAAGAAGCGCGCGTTCTGCAAGAGCGAGGCAGAGCTCACGGCCCGCTGGCGCGGCGTCTTGAAGCTGCAAGTGCTCGAGCGCAACCAGCAGATGGAAGACCTGCTCGAAGCAAAGAAGCATCCCAAGATCGAGGTCAAGGGAAAGCCCAAAGACCCGGACGACCTCAAGCGCGAGGCCATCGCCGAGAAGGCCCTCGGCACCATCCCCGAGACGTTCGAGGCGCGCGAAGAGAAGATCCGCAAAGAGCTCGCGCTGCGCTACGCCACGCAGTTCACGCGCCTCGCCGTCACCGAGAAGCTCGAGCCGGCCGAGAGCTTCTTGAACGCGGTGAACGCCGTCTTCGACCCCCACACGACCTACCTCGCGCCCGCCCAAGAGGCGAACTTCGACATCGCCATGACCGGCAAGCTCGAGGGCATCGGCGCTTCGCTGAAAGAGCAAGACCACTACATCGTGGTGCACGACCTCATCCCGGGCGGCGCGAGCTGGCAGCAGGGAAAGCTCGAGATCGGCGATCTCATCCTGGCCGTCGCGCAGGAAAACAAAGAGCCCGTGGACGCGGTCGATCTCCCGATCGACAAGGTGGTCTCCATGATCCGCGGGCCCAAGGGCACCGTGGTGGTGCTCACGGTCAAGAAGGCCGACGGCCACATCGAGAACATCTCCATCACCCGCGACGTGGTCCGCATCGAGGCCACCTACGCGCGCGGCGCGGTGGTGAAGCTCGACAAAAAGAGCGACCCCGTGGGGTACGTGTATCTTCCCGGCTTCTACGGAGACGTGGGCGCGCGCGCCAAGCCGGGTGAGCGGAACGCCACGGACGACGTGCGCGCCATCCTGAACGCGCTCCAGAAGAAGAAGGTCACCTCGCTCGTGCTCGACCTCCGCGGCAACGGCGGCGGCTTGCTCACCCACGCGAGGGACATCAGCGGCCTCTTCATTCCGCAGGGCCCCGTGGTGCAGACCAAAGACTCGGACGAGAAGATCGAGGTCTTGTCGGACACCGATCCTTCGGTCTCGTTCAACGGCCTCGTGGTGGTCCTGGTGGACCGCTTCAGCGCCTCGGCGGCCGAGATTTTGGCGGGCGCGCTGCAAGACTACGAGCGCGCGGTGGTGGTGGGCACGAGCGCCACGCACGGCAAGGGCACCGTGCAGGCGGTCATCGACTTGGACCGCATGCGTAAGGGCGGCGGTGATCCGCTCGGCCTCTACAAGATCACCGTGCAGGAGTACTTCCGGGTCAGCGGAGGCTCCACGCAGCTGAAGGGCGTCGTCCCCGACGTGCTCTTGCCCGATCCCACCTCGTTCATCGACTCGGGCGAGCGCACGCTCTACCACGCGATCCCCTGGACCACGATCCGGCCTGCGCCCTTCACCAAGGCGAGCCACTCGTGGAAGGTGCCCGAGCTCGCTTCGGCGAGCACCACGCGCACCCAAGCCAGCACCGAGCTCACGCAGGTCACGCAGTTCGCCAAGCTGCTCGGCGCCCGTCGCGACAAGACCCTCGAGAAGCTCGAACGCAAGGCCTGGCAAGAAGAGAAGAAGCGCGCCAAAGCCGAGATCGAGGCCCTCGATCCGAAGCGAAAAGACCGCAAATTCGTGCTCGAAGTGGAGGCGATTCCTTCTCCCGGCCAGGCTGCGGCCCCCGCCGACGAGAAGATCCGCGCTCGGCTCGACTCGTGGAAAGACGACCTCGCGCGGGACGTGTGGGTCGAGGAGTGCGCGCGCATCTTGTCCGACATGGCCAAGCCGCGCTGAGCCTCTCGTATCTCCCGAAGAACACGCGCTGCGGCCGAGTGTCGCGCGCGTGTTCGCGTTTCGAGAGCCCCACCTTCGCCACGCGCCCGTGTCCTCTCGACGACGTGCTCGCACGTGCCGGTCGCTTCGGGTAGCTTCGAGGCATGAAACGCGAGCGAATCTCGGGCGTGCTCGTGCGCCTCGGCCCGAGCCGCTCGGGTGGAGAAAAGACCGGGGCGCAAGGCTCGCTCGCAATCGTGCCCGCCGATCAGGTCGACTCCATCGTGCGCCTGCCGCGCATCACCCAGGTGGTGGGCGCGCGTTTGCCCATGCTGGGCTTGGCCGCGGTCGACGGCGCGGTGATGCCGGTGCTCACCCTCACCCCCGAGGGCGGGCGTGCTCCGTCCACCGTGCCGGGGGCCCGTGAGGTCGCCGCGCCGCGTGTGCTCGTGGTGTGCCTGCACGCCGGCGAGCGCGTCGGCCTCGCCGGCCTCGAGGTGGTGAGCATCGGGCACTTCGATCCCGATCCGAGCGGCCCCGCCGCCGCACGGGTGGACGGCGAGCGTGTGCCTTTCGTCGATGTCGCCGCGCTCGCCGGCGAGCTGCACGCGCGTCCCTGGGCCGGTCGCGTCCGCGCCTGAGCGTTCGCGTTTCGTTTTAAAAAAAGAAGCGCGCACCACGTTCGAGGCGTGGCGCGCGCACGAAGAGAGCGAAGAGCGAGAGGCTCGACGCGCGAGCTTCAGGGGTAGGTGATGTTGGCCGTGCCCGTGTACGTCTGGCCGCCGGCGGTGGTGGTCGCGTCCACCGTGACGCTGCCGCTCGTGGGCTTGCCGGCCGTGTACTTCACGTCGTTGAACTGCGTGTTGGAGGTCCAGGACACGTTGCCGATGCCGGCCGCGGCCGCGCCTGCGTCCGCCAGCAGGTTGCCGAGCGACACCGAGCCGGTCGACTTGACGTAGCCCTTCAAGGTGGACGCGGTGACGGTCACGTCGCAGTCGAGCGTGATCTTGGTGGTGGCGCCGCCCTGTTTGCTCTGGTCGATGTCGTAGGTGAGGTTCACGCACTTCAGGTTGCCGCCCGTCCAGGAGAGCGTGCCGTTCACCACCACGCTTCCCGCGCCGTCGGTGCTGCACGCGTTGAACGTGCACGAGGTGCCCGAGCACGCGGTGTCGCAGCTCGAGAGCGCCTGGGAGACCGTGCCGAGCGCATCACGAAAGCCCACGCTCCCGAAGCTCGTGGTGGCCGGCGCCGTGCCCGCCGAAGGCGTCACGATGCCCTGCGCCTGCTGCGCGCCCGAGATGAGCTGCGCGAGCGAACCGTTGCCGTTGTTGGAGTCGATGGCGGTGGAGACACCGGTCACCATCGAGGTGGAGCTCTGCTTGGCGCTCTGCTGGTTGACCGTGCCGGGTGTGCCCGCGGGCTTCTCGTCCTCCGAGCTGGAGCACGCCGTGAGCGAAGCGATCGAGACGAGCGAAGCCGTGAAGAGAATGGAGCAAGCTAGACGTTTCATGGGTCCCTCCTATCCGTAAAAGTGCACGCTACTCGACTGTCCAAGATACCTCGGAGACGCCGCTCGTCGCGGAAAAGGAGCCATGCGACGCAGGCGAGACGCGGAGGAAAAGCGCATGATTTGCGCGCTATTTTCCGTGCCATTCGCCGCTTTCGAGAGGCGTTCCGAGGCGCACGCCATGGTCAGCACGGGCGCGAGAAAGTTCCCACGACGATTGGATTTGTTCGCCCTGGGCGGATAGCTCGCTCGGCACGGTGCGAGGCGCGAGATCACGTAGCATCTCGTTCTCCGATGAAGCTCTCGCCCATCCCCGTGCTCAGGCTCGTGTCGTTCGTCTCGTTCGTGGCGCTCGTGTCGTCGCTCTCGGCCTGCGCGCCGAGCACGCCGCCCTCGTTCGTCTCGTCCGCCAAGAGCGCGCGCAAGCTCACCCTGTACGCGGCGCCCGCGCGCGACGTCTCGCCGAGCCGCACGAGCGAGCCCACCGTGGAGATCCACGGCGAGACGCTCTTCGCGAAGACCCTCACCGTCGAGGGAGACGAAGCGAGGCGCCTCGCCGAGATGCTGGTCGACCCGGCGCTCTTTCGTTCGCACGTGAGCGGGAAAAAATGCGGCGGTTTCCACGCCGACTACGCGGTGGAGTGGCCGGGCTCCAAAGGAAACGACGTGATGCTGCTCTGCTTCGGGTGCGGGGAAGCGCGCTCGGTCGGCGAAGGCGAAGACTCGCTCGTGGATCTCTCGGACGAGGGACGAAAGCGCCTCGAAGACACGCTGCAGACCCTCGGCAAACGTCGGTGAGCCTTCGTTGCCTTGCGCGACCCGCGCGTGCTCCGTAGGCTGAATGCCTTATGCGCCGCGCCTTTTGGATGACCTTGGCTTTTCTCTCGCTGGCCTCGGTCGGCGCAGCCTGCACCTCGTTCGGCACGGTTCCCGCGCCCGAACCGGACGCGAGCACACCGCTCGTCGACGGCGGGGACGTGCCCGTTCCCGATGCGGCGCCGACGGATGGCTCGCTTCCGCCTCCTCCCGAAGATGCCGGACCGTGCCCGAAGATCTCGGGCCCGAGCACCCCTTGCGTCTCGTGCACGGCCGACCTCTTGGTCCCTCTGATGCCCGCATCGGCGGACGAGCCCGGGCCGTTCGTGTTCGGCATCGCCGTGGACAAGACCACCCTCTATTGGATCGAGCAGAGCGGAAAGGGTGCCTACGATGGTGCCGGGAACGTTTCGCTCGTACGGGCTCGATCCCTCGGTGGAGCGACCGGCGAAACGCCTCGCACACTCGCTCGCGTCGACTCGGCCTATACGCGCATCGTGGTCACCCCGACGGCGATCTGGCTCGCGAGCACCTCGAAATCCTCGCAAGTGGGGCGAATCGACAAGTCTTGCGCGAGCAACTGCACGCCGAAGCCGATGGGCGTTCCGATCGTGGCTTCTGCGGTCACGCTTCACGATGGTGGGCTCGCCCTCGGAGCCGCGGACGGACTTCACTTCTACGCCGACGACGGAAGCACCTCGTCGACGCTGGTTTCGGCGGGCGTCTCGAGCCTCACGCCTTGGGGCACGGGGCTCGCGTACGTCTCGCAGGGAGCGTCTGCGCCGAGCTCGGTGATGGCGACGACGGGCGAAACCTATTCGCTCTTGTCGGTCGACCCGAATCTCGAGCCCTACACGTCGCGCGGGGCCTCCCACGTCGCGGCTTCGTGCGGAGAGCCGTTGTGGGTGCGTCAGGTTTTCCGGAAGCCCGTCGACGGCGGCGAGCTCTTCCATTCGGCCATCGTCCAGGCAGGAACGAAGGATGGCGGGGCTTCGGGCTTCGGCGTCAGCGCGAACGTCTTCTCCATGGTCGCCGACAGCACGCACGTCTATCTCGGTCTCCCCGACTCGGCCGGCGTGCGGCGCGTCGGAAAAGGCGAGGCGATCATGACGACGGTGGTGCCCGGGGTGAGCGCGTGGAACCTCGCGATCGACGACACCTACGTCTACTTCGACGACCACGGCACCGACCGCACGAAGTCCAGCGTCGGCCTACGCCGGATGAAGAAGTCCGCGCTTCCGTAAGTCCGCGCTGCTGGTCACGCCAAAAGTGGCGCGCAAAAAGTGGCGCGGTACGCCAAAAGTGGCGCAGTGGGGGCGCATGGGGGTCGTGTCGTGCGTGGACGACGCGGCTCACCTGAAAGTCTCGCCGGTCCGAGCCCCGCGCAGGAACGGTTCGGACCTGGAATTTGCGCGATGAGAGGGCCGAGCGCGAGCGGCGGTCGGGCGGGTGTGCGCGCGCCGTGTCGATTGGGCGCGAGCCTCTACGCCACCGTAGGCTATACCGAACGGCACGAGATTTTCGCATGCTCGAAGCCTCCTCCGTCCGTATCGCCGGCCGGGCTACCTTCCGGACCGGTGAGCTCTTCCGCTCCGGAGGCCAAGCCTTCCGAGTCGTGAAGTGCCTCGGCATCGGGGCGATGGGAGAGGTGTACGAGGTCGAAGATCAGAACCTCGGCATTTCGCGAGTGATCAAGCTGCTCGCGCCGATTTTGGCGCAGACGGCGCCGCACCTCGTGGCGCGCTTCCTCCGCGAGAGCAAGGTGCTCGCGAAGATCCGCCACCCGAGCTGCGTGTCGGTGCTTGCGGCCGGGCGCCTCGACGACGGCAACCCGTACTACTTGATGGAGCGCATCGAGGGGGTCGCGCTGTCACGTTTCATCGCGAAAAAAGCGCCGTTCGAGCCCGAGGTCGCGCTGCCCATCGTGGCGCAGCTCGCCTCCGCGCTGGAAGAGGTGCACGCGCGTGGCGTCGTTCACCGCGACGTGAAACCGGACAACGTGCTCGTCTCCAAGGGCGGCGACTCGGTGCGCGCCACGCTGCTCGATTTCGGCGTGATGCGCCTCTTGTCCGATCCGGTTCGCGAGGGCTACTGCGGCACGCCTCAGTACTCCGCGCCGGAGCAGCTCGCGGGTGAAGAGGCCACGCCCAAGATGGACGTGTTCGCGCTCGGGCTCGTCGCCTTCGAGATGCTCACCCGCACGCGCGCCTACGAAGACTTCGCGAGCCCGCGTGACCGCATCACCGTGCAGGCCCCGCGCCTCACCGACACCACGGCGCGCGTGAGCCACGAGCTCGTGGACCTCGTGGCCGACATGCTGGCGCTCGATCCGGCGCGGCGTCTCACCGCCCGCCAAGTGCAAGATCGCCTTGAAAAATGCCCGGAAGCGCGTCGAGACAGGCCACGCGTGGCCAACGCGCACGGCATCACCCAAGAAGAGCTTCTCTCCATTCCGCCGCTCTTTCAGGCGCCCATCGCGGTCGAAGATCTGGAGTCGCACACCATGCCCGGTGGACCGCCGGTCGAGGTGCTCGAGGCCGCGCGGCGCGCCTTGCGGCCCACGTTTCGCGGACAAGCGCTGGTCGGCGCCGACGATCGCGGCTTCAGCGACGACGTGGTGGCCCTCGCGGCCAAGGGGCTCGTGAACCCGGACCGGCCCGGGCGCGCCGCGGACGAGCCGTTCGACATCATGGCGCACGCGCAGGCCGTCGCGCAGCGCGCGGTGCTTCGCGCGGCAGCCACCGGCACCGGAGGCGCGCAGCCTCCGCGAGGCACCGAGCCCTACGACGAGCCTCCTCCCGGTGCGAGCGAGCTGCTCCTCGGAATGGCGCAAAAATGGGCCAGCGGAGCCTCGGCATCGGCCCGCCCCGAGGGACGGCGCGCCTCCGATCGACCTCTCGCCCGAGAGAGCGGCGTGCGCGAGCCGAGCCCCCGTGACAAACACGCCTCCGACCGCCTCGGCCACGCGCTCACCGAGCCGTCCCGGCAGGCGATGGCGCCCGAGCCCGTGCAAAATGCACCCATCGCGAACGGGCCTCGTGGACCGAGCGGGACCGTGCCGCTGCGGCCCGCGATGCTCGAGCCGGTGCCGCCTTCGCCCGCCACCACGCGCTCTTCGGGGTCTTCGGGCGGCACGGTGCCCATGCGTCCTGCCGTGGCCCAGGCGGCGAGCGTGGCCGAGCCCGCGGAGTCTCTCGCGCAGCCCGCGCGCACCTTCGAATCGCCCGTGAAATCGCCCTCGCGGCGCACGCCCCAGCCCTCGAACGAGCTGTCCGAGGCGGTGGCCGCGGCGCGTGAGGCGCACCGAGCGGCGGAGGCGCGCGCGCGCCTTCGGAAGCACGCCCTTTGGATCGCGCCGCTCTTCTTCGTGGTGCTCGTGATCTCGTTCCTCTTGGCCCGGTACACGGGCCTCGGACTAGGAGGTGCCTCGTGACACGCGCATGGAACGCGGAAGAAGCCCGCCGTGAAGAGCTCGCGGCCATGGAAGACCCTCCGGTGGGCGCGCCGCTCTACGGCACCAAGTACTCCATCGTGAGGCGCCTCGGCCGCGGCGGCATGGGCGTCGTCTACGAGGTGATCAAGCCGCCGCACATCACCGGCGTGCTCAAGCGCATGGCCCCCGAGCTCTCGCGCAACGCGACCGCGCGCGAGCTGTTCTTGTCCGAGGTGCAGGCACTCTCCGAGCTCGACCACCCGCACATCGTGCGCGTCTACGACTTCGACACGGACGGCTACGGCGTGCCGTACATGGTGATGGAGAAGCTCACCGGACGCACCGTGGCCACGCTCGTGGAAAAGCGGGGAAAAGTGCCGCTCCCGGAGGTGGCCGAGATCACGCGGCAGCTGCTCTCCGCGCTCGAGTGCGCCCACACCCACGAGCCTTCGATCGTGCACCGGGACATCAAGCCCGAGAACGTGTTTTTGCATCAGCCGAAGCACGGCGCGTCCATCTTGAAGCTCATCGACTTCGGCCTCGTCGTCGAAGCGGGGAACGTGCACGCGTTCGCCGGCTCGATCCACTACGCCGCGCCCGAACAAATCCTGAGCTCCGGCGCCATCACGCCGCGCACCGATCTCTACGCGGTGGGCGCCATGATGTACGAGATGTTGGCCGGGCAGATGCCGTACGACGGCCCCACGCTCTCCGCCATCAGCGAAGCGAAGGTCACCCGTCCGCCGGTGCCGCTGAAGAAGGTCGCGCCGCACGTGCCGCGTGAAGTGGCCGACCTCGTCGAGCGCGCGCTCGCGCGTGATCCGGCCGCGCGTCCGGCGAGCGCGAAGGCGTTCCGCGAAGAGCTCGATCGAGCCCTCGGACGCAGCGAAGCAGAGGCGGCGCCGCGCGCCACGGCGATCCCCGCGGTCACGCGCGTGGGGCAGAAGCTCGATCTGCCCACGGAAAAGCCGCTCTCGCCGGACACGCTCCTTCACGCCGGCATCCCGACCAGCCGAGGCTGGCCCTGGCTGTGGCGCGAAATCTTGGCCGGCCTCGCCTTCGGGCTCTTGGTGCTGGTGGTCTTGCACTTGGTGCTCACGAGGTCCTCGTGAGCGCGCCGATGCTTTCTCTTCGTGTCGTGGCGCTTTTCGCGCAACGAACGTCGGCGCTCGGCCGACACGCGCCCACTCGCTACGACGAGGGGGCACCGAACTGCAGCAAGCTCGCCCGTTCCGGGACCGAGCCGCTAAGCTTCCGCCGGGGAAAATCCGCATGAAATCGACCGACCCTGACGTGCCCGAAGGTCTCGAAGGAGACTCGCGAAAGCCGACCACCCCCGGCCTCGCGCCGCGTCCGCCCACCGTGCTGGACGAGCCGGGCGCGCGATCCGCGCTCGCGCGTCGGAACGACCACGAAGCCGGCGCCCTGGACGAGCTCGCCCAGCTCGCCAAGGCCACGCCCGTGATGCCCGAGCGCTCGAGCTCCGACGGCGCGAAGAACGCGCGTTATGCGGCCGAAGGTCGTCCGGCGCAGGTGGCCAAGGTCACCATGCCCACCGGCGAAGTCCTGGTCGAGCCGCTCGCGGCGGCTCAGGGCGTGCGCATCTACGACACCGTGCCCGAGGGCCCGCCGCCCGGCGTGGAGATCGACGCCCGGGACGAAGGCGATCGCGAGAGCGACGAGGCCGAGCCTCGCCCGGACAAACCGGAGCGCGTGTACCTGCCCACCGCGCCTTCGGTGCGCGTGCAGGAAAAGCGCGTCAAGATGGATCGCGCCACCAAGGGCTTCTTGGGCGTGGGCGTGGGGCTCGTGCTGGTGGTGCTGGCCGTGGGCTTCCTCTCGCGCAAGCCCGCCGGGAACGACCCCCCGAGCATCGGCACCGACGTGCACCCCGCAGCTCAATCGAGCTCCAATCCAGCCTCGACCACCGGAACGACGGGCGCCACGGGCGTCACCGGTCAGCCCCAAGGTCCGCGCGTGGTGGCGGTAGGCGCGGGCACCGATCCCACGACGCAAGCTTCGGCCGCTCCCACCCCGGAGACGTCCGCGAAAGCGGCGCTTCATCCCGGGAAAAACCCGGTCCCCGAGCACTCGGCCAAGCCGGGCGCCACCGCGGCCGCACCGAACACGCCGAACACGCCGATCGCCAATCCGGCGAGCCCCCCAGCCACGGCCGCCACGCCTACGCCGCCGCCCCAGGGCACCTCGGGCAATCCGGACCGGCCGGTCATTCCGAAGGACATCACCACGAAAATCGATTGAGGGTTTTCGGGTCTACTTCTCTTTTGCTCTTTCAAACGAATCGGGACGAGTCATGAAAAAGGTCATTGCGATGGCGAGCGTGGTGCTCGTCTCGCTCGCGTCACAAGCCCCGGCGTACGCCGACACGGTCAACGAGACGCCGGCAGAGCGCGAGGCGAGCAAGCGCTTCGACGAGGGCAACGTGGCCTACGCGAAGGGTCAGCTCGAAGAGGCGCGCGTGAAGTGGGTGCAGGCCTGGTCGGTGCTGAAGCGCCCGGGCATCTTGTACAACCTGGCCCGCGTGGAGCAGCAACTCGGCCGCTGGGTGGACTCGTACGTGCACCACCGCGAGTTCATGAAGTTCCCCCAGACCGATCCGGAGCGCACGGTTCAAGCCTCCGGCAACCTGAGCGAGCTGCGCAACAAGGTGACCTTGGTCGAGGTGAAGGGCGCGCCTTCGGGCACGAAGATCCTGATCGACGGCGAGCCCGCGGGCGAGACACCCCTCAAGGATCCGCTGGTGGTTCTCCCCGGCCCACACGAGGTACGCCTGCGCTACGGAGCCGAAGAGAAGGTCGAGAAGACCAACTGCCAGACGGGCAAGACGGTCACCGTGGACGTCACCTTCGGAGCCCCCAGCACCACGCCCCCGCCGCCCGTCGGAGGAACCAGCGACCACGCGAGCTGGGCCCCCACGCTGATCCTGGGCGGCGTCGGCGTCGCGGGCCTCGTGGTGGGAGGCGTGACCGGCGCGCTCTCCGCGAGCAACGACGACGAGCTCAAGGTCTTGAGCCAAACCACCCCCTGCACGCCACAGAACCCCGCCGCCTGCACGGCCCTCCAAGACAAAGCCTCCTCCGCCTCCGGCCTAGGAACGGTCTCGGTGATTGGCTACGTGGGAGGAGGAGTCTTCCTAGGAGCCGCCGTGGTCACGGCCCTGGTGATGCGTCCGTGGGAGCAAAAAGCCAAAACCACCACCACCCTCCACTTCATCCCCTCCCTAGGCGGCGGAGCCGTAGTGGGGACGTTTTGAGGAGCATGAACATGAAGCGACTCATTTGGATTCTTCCCGTCTTGGCTTCGGGCTTTCTGGCGATTGGTTGCCCTTCGTTTCCCGAGGCTTGTGATTATGGCGGGTGTTTGGATGGTGGTGCGGATGGAGTGGCGGTAGATGGGCAATCGGGGGATGGGAGCACGGATGCCAAGGCAGACGTGGATCGGCCGCCGGGGTGCGATACGCCGAATGAGCCTCTGAAGAATCCGGAGAAGTGTTTGGTGGATTCGTTCGGAGCGTTCGTGTCGCCGACCGGGGACGATGGGAATCCGGGGACGAAGGACAAGCCGCTCAAGACGATTGGTAAGGCGCTGGGGTCGGGCAAGCCTCGGGTAGTGGTGTGCGAGGGGACGTATGCGGAGAGCCTGGATATCTCGAAGGATCTCGAGGTCTACTCGGGTATTGCTTGCGATTTCGGGAAGGCCGGCGGGAAAGCGAAGATTGTCGCCACGAAGCCGGAGTACGCGATTTCGGTCGTGAAGTCGGCGAGCGCAGTTCGACTGGATTCGCTCGAGGTTGAAGCGATTGACGGAACGACGACGAGCGTGAACAGCGTGGCGCTGGTGGCGAACGAGGTCGCGTCGTTGAAGTTGGTGGGCGTGTCCCTGACGGCAAAGAAGGGGCTGGATGGGAAGACCGGGGACCCTGGATCCACGGGCATTGTCTCGAACCTGGCGGCAATCGGGAATACCATCAACGGCAACGCCGCGGTGGCGAGCACGACTCCCGGGGCTCTCAAGACTTGCATCTGCACTGTCGGCGGAAGTACTTCGGGAGGTGGCGGGGGGGCTCCTGCAGGTGACGGTCAGAATGGTTCGCCGTCCGTCGCCGGGTCCGGGAAGGCAGGTGTCGGCAATACAGTATGCGGAGCTGGTGGCTTCGGTGGGCTAGGTGCCGATACGACAAATGCTGCACCTGCGGCGCCGCAAACCACCTTTGGCACGCTTGAGAATGGCGCGTGGAAGCCGTCTGCGGGGCTTGCGGGTGAAGACGGAAAGTCGGGTCAAGGTGGAGGCGGAGGCGGCGGACGTGACGGCTCCAGCGCTGGCGGCGGAGGTGGTTGCGGCGGCTGCGGCGGCTCTGGGGGCAAGGGGGGTCAAGGTGGCGGCGCGAGCATCGCTCTGTTGGCGATCTCCTCGAACGTGACCTTGGAGAACTGTGCGCTCACAGGGGGAACAGGGGGAACAGGGGGAACAGGGGGAACAGGGGGAACAGGGGGCGGGGGTGGCCCTGGTGGGAATGGCGGAATTGGCGGTTGTTCCGGTGGCGAGGGCGGCAAAGGAGCTGCGGGTGGCGCCGGTGGCGGTGGCCCGGGCGGCGTGTCGTTCGCGATCATCTACAAGGGCACGAAGCCGACCCGCTCGGCCGGCAAGATCACAACGGGTTCGGGCGGCAAGGGTGGCGCGAACGGAGCGGCTGTGGCGGACCATGGTCCCGCCGGGACGAGTGGGGAAGAGCTCGAAGCGCCCTGAGGCGCGAGCCGCGTAAGCAATCGCCCGTCAAGGAGACCCGCGAGCTCACGGAGGAACCCGTGAGCTCGCGTGTGCACTAGAGGGAGAGAGCTGCGCGAATTTCGTGAAGGACGAGAGGGAGCTGCTTTTCGATGCGCCAAGAGGGAAACCGGAGGGTGCGCACGCCGAGCTTGGCAAGACCGAGGTCTCGCTCGGCATCGAGCGAGAGCCGCGAGCGGTGGACGGGGCCGTCGACCTCGAGAGCGAGGCGAGCCGAGGGAGCGAAGAAGTCGACGATGTAGCGGCCGAGGACGACCTGACGACGGAAGCGCACGCCGAGAGCGTTGGAGCGAAGGGCGAGCCAGAGAGTGCGCTCGGTGGAAGTGGGAGACTTGCGCATATCGCGAGCGCGAGGAACGAGCACCGAGGACGTGTAGCGAGTGACGAAGAAGCCGTAGCGCATGGGAATCTCCGAGCCGGCGAGAGAGCCGGCGTTGCGCCCCCGAGCGAAGGTTTCGTGACAGCGTCGCGAGGGAGTCGGAAGGAGCGAGGAGACGCTGGCGCGAAACGTTCGCGTCCAAGCAAGGCCGGCTCTCTTGCCGGCGAGAAGCCCAAGAGCTGAGGGGCTCGAGAGCGGCCGCGAGGAGTCGTGCGTCGGGAGCGCCGCGAGATTGAACGCGATAGACAGAGCGAAGGCCCGCGGGTAAACCAAGATGGCCTTGAGGGAACGCGGCTCACGGACCGCCCCCTGAGCGCGCGGAGGGCGAAGCCCGAGCACGCGATTTGGGGGAGGTCGACCAGGAAAGAGGAGCAAAAGAATGAGGAACGAGAAGAGCGAGGGAAAGCATGAGAGCCACGGCGGGCGAGGGCTCCTGTTTCCTGGGCGGGCGGGGGCATCCTCTTTTCTGATTCCGCTGGTGCTTGGCTTCGGGGTTTTTACGGCGTGCTCGTCCTCTCCCGAGGCTTGTGATTATGGCGGGTGTTTGGATGGTGGTGCGGATGGAGTGGCGGTGGATGGGCAAACGGGGGACGGAAGCACGGACGCCAAGCCGGACGTGGATCGGCCTCCGGGGTGCGATACGCCCAATGAGCCGCTGAAGAACCCGGAAAAATGCCTCGTGGATTCGTTCGGAGCGTTCGTGTCTCCGACGGGGGACGATGGGAATCCTGGGACGAAGGACAAGCCGCTCAAGACGATTGGCAAGGCGCTGGGGTCGGGCAAGCCTCGGGTAGTGGTGTGCGAGGGGACGTATGCGGAGAGCCTGGATATCTCGAAGGATCTCGAGGTCTACTCGGGCATCGCGTGTGATTTCGCGAAGGCCGGCGGGAAAGCGAAGATTGTCGCCACGAAGCCGGAGTACGCGATTTCGGTCGTGAAGTCGGCGAGCGCAGTTCGACTGGATTCGCTCGAGGTTGAAGCGATTGACGGAACGACGACGAGCGTGAACAGCGTGGCGCTGGTGGCGAACGAAGTCGCGTCGTTGAAGCTCGTGGGTGTGTCCCTGACGGCGAAGAAGGGGCTGGATGGGAAAAAGGGGGACGAGGGGACGGTCGGAGCGACAGGGGATGTCGGGAATGAGGGGATGGGGGCGACGCCTGGCACCGGCAAATCAAAGGTTTGCGGGGGCGTGACGACGAGTGGTGGTGGCGGTGGTGCAGCGGGCGCAGACGGAGCCAAAGGAGGGCCGAGTGGCATTCCCGAAAATCCAACAGGTGCGAACGGTCTTGGCGGTGTGAGCGGTGTCAACTGCGCTGCGAATGGATTCGCAGGATTCGGGAAAAACGGCGCCGAGCCCGTGCCACCCGCGCCGGCAGCGAAGCCGACGTCTCTGGGCGCATTGACGACGAACTGGACGCCCTCGAGAGGTCAGGACGGCGCGACCGGCGGCCCTGGTCAGGGAGGCGGAGGTGGAGCAGGAATTTCTGGCGGTGGCGGAGGTGGAGGCACCGGCGGCTGCGGAGGGACGGGAGGCAAAGGCGGTCAAGGAGGAGGTGCGAGCATTGCGCTCCTCTCGATCGCGTCGAGCGTCTCGATGCAGGCCACGGTCCTTCGCACCGGTGAGGGTGGCGCAGGCGGAGCAGGCGGTGGCGGTGGAGCAGGCGGCGGAGGCGGGCTTGGCGGCGCGAATGGCGCCGGGAGTGGCTGCCAAGCGGGAAGTGGCGGGCAAGGAGCGAAAGGCGGAGCCGGATCGGGAGGAGCGGGAGGAATCTCGGTTCCTGTTCTGTACAAGGGCACGAAGCCCGGAGGGGACGCGACGTACACGTTCGGGACGCCCGGAGCAGGTGGAACGGGCGGAGCGGCGGGGGTGAATGACGGTCCGGTCGGCGTCGCGCAGAACGAGCTGGAAGCGCCCTGATTCTCTGAGACGAGAAACGTAGGACACGCAGATGCCTCCGAGGCGGCCCGGGAAAGTCGGGCGCTCGGGGGCATTGTCATTCGAGGCAGTCGTGCGCCGGGAGCGCCGCGAGATTGAACGCGATAGACAGGGCGAAGGCCCGCGGGTAAACCAAGATGGCCTTGAGGGAACGCGGCTCACGGACCGCCCCCTGAGCGCGCGGAGGGCGAAGCCCGAGCACGCGATTTGGGGGAGGTCGACCAGGAAAGGTGAGCCACAAAACCCGCGCGCGACGCCCATATCAAACCGCGTGCACCATGCAACTCATGGGGCTCAGCTTCCCTGGGCGGGCGGGGGCATCCTCTTCTCTCTAATCTGCTCGCGCGGCCTCGTGCCTCCTTGCGTCTGCCAGAGAGTCTCGTCGAGCCTGGCGGTCCTTTCCGCGGTTTGCCCATGAGCTGGGTCGCGGCCTGTCCATGATTCCCTGGATCTTCACCTGCCCATGTAAGACGATCCCCTAGGTTTTTCCGGGCTTCGCGTTCGGCGTGGATTCTGCAATCCTGAAGGCATCATGCTGAGGTCCGCTCCCCGTCGACGTTCTGCGCAGCCCGAGGCGATGGCGGCTGGGGACGCTTCGGTGGTGACGGCTCCGCGTAAGCGCAACCCTCCTCCTGCGCCGCCGCCGGTGGGTGGGGCGAAGGGTGGAAAAAAGGCCACCTTGAGCGATGCGACTACGCTTCGCATCGACAAGGACGACCTGCTCAGCGCGACCGAGCGTGCGCACTCCGAGGGGCGCATTTCCGCGGATCAGCTCGACCGCGTGAAGACCCTGTGCGGTGCGAAGTCGCCCAAGGTGAACACGCTGAGTGGCACCGTCGACCTCTCGGACGACGACCTGCTCGAGGTTCTCGACCTCGACGAGGCGAAGGCCGAGTGGGTCGATATCGAGATGGACGAAGACTACGAGGACGAAGACCTGCTCGAGGAAGACGAGCCGGAGTCCGCGGTCGTGCTCTCGTCCGAGCCGGTCGACGACGCCAACGTCATCGGCGCGTTCGCCCATGTCGCCACCGATCCCGAAGACCTGATGTCCGATCCGGCGTATCAGCTCTTCCGCGGGAACGACGATTGGGGGAAGGCGAATCGCTCGTCGGCCAGCATGGTGACCGCGGCCCCCGTGCCCGGGCCCAAGGCCGAAAACCCAGAGAAGATCGATCCTTGGACGTGGGACCATACGGTCGATCCCGCCAAGGCGAACGTTCTCCTGCCGCCTATGCCGCAAGCGCCATCGCTTCGTGCGCTATCCGGACCGGTACTCGAGCCCGTGCCGATAGAGCCGGTCCAGCAGGCCGCGCCGATGATGCCGATGCAACCGATGATGGCCACGCACGTCCCCATGCAGCCGATGGCGCCTATGCAGGCGATGCCCGCCGCAATGCCCATCAATCCGGACATGATTGGCGTCCCGATGGATCCGGTGCCGCCCGCCACGCTCCCGACCCCTGCAGCACCGCTCGGAGCAGGCCCCCTCGGAGGCGCTCCACTCGGCTCGGCCAACCTGTCGAGCTTCGCGCCGCTCAATCCAGGCACCAAGCTTCGCTCGCCGCTGAAGCCCCCGCCCACCGAGGTCACGTCGGCAGGCGCCGCCTTCCTGAAGCAGGCCAAAAATCCAGGCCCGCTCCTCTTCGGAGTCGCGCTGGTCATCGGCCTCATCGCTGTATTCTACATGATGCAGCCCCCGTCCGCGCCGCCCGCCGCGCCACCGGTAGCCGCGGCCCCGACTGCGCCGCCCGTGGTTCCGACGACGCCGGTCGCGACCCCACAGACTCCAGCGATCTCCATCGTGGCCGCCCCCCCAATCCCCACATACGCCCCCTCCGCCTCCGCCTCGGTCAAGCGCTGACCGGTTTTGCGAAGCAAACCTAAGGGGGAGGTCGACCGACAATGCCGAGCGGGTGGGCGCAGGGAGGTCCGGCCCCGAGTAACGCAAACCTCGCGGATCCCCCCATGGAACCTCCTCCAGGTTTTGCGAAGCAAAACCTAAGGGGAGGTCGACCGACAAAGCCGAGCGGGTGGGCGCAGGGAGGTCCGGCCCCGAGCAACGTAAACCCCGCGGATCCCCCCAATGGAACCTCCTCCAGGTTTTGCGAAGCAAAACCTAAGGGGGAGGTCGACCGGCGAAGCCGGGCGGGTGGGCGCAGGGAGGTCCGGCCCCGAGCAACGTAAACCCCGCGGATCCCCCCAATGGAACCTCCTCCAGGTTTTGCGAAGCAAAACCTAAGGGGGAGGTCGACCGGCGAAGCCGGGCGGGTGGGCGCAGGGAGGTCCGGCCCCGAGCAACGTAAACCCCGCGGATCCCCCCAATGGAACCTCCTCCAGGTTTTGCGAAGCAAAACCTAAGGGGGAGGTCGACCGGCGAAGCCGGGCGGGTGGGCGCAGGGAGGTCCGGCCCCGAGCAACGTAAACCCCGCGGATCCCCCCAATGGAACCTCCTCCAGGTTTTGCGAAGCAAAACCTAAGGGGGAGGTCGACCGGCGAAGCCGGGCGGGTGGGCGCAGGGAGGTCCGGCCCCGAGCAACGTAAACCCCGCGGATCCCCCCAATGGAACCTCCTCCAGGTTTTGCGAAGCAAAACCTAAGGGGGAGGTCGACCGGCGAAGCCGGGCGGGTGGGGGCCCCGCGACTCGGCCCCAAGCCACGCAAGCCCCGCGGATCCCCCCATGGAACCTCCCCCTGTTTTTGCGAAGCAAAAACTTTGGGGGAGGTCGACCGGCGAAGCCGGGCGGGTGGGGGCACCCCTTCTCTCTTCCCCGTCTCTCCCTCTTCACCCCTCACGGCACCGCGAACCCCGCTCGGCTCAGCATCCTCACGAGGGCAATCAGCGGCAATCCGACCACCGCGGTGGCGTCCGCGCCTTCCACCGCCTCGAATAGGGCGATTCCCCGCTTTTCCAGCTTGTACGAGCCCGCGCAATCGAAGGGCTCGTCGGCGTCCACGTAACGCGCGAGTGCCTCTCGGTCGAGTGGGCGCATATGCATACGGTGGACGTCCACGTGGGTCGTGTGCGTGCCGTCCGGGGCGCGAAGGCTCATGGCGGTCACGATGCGATGGGTGCGACCTGCGAGGCGCTCGAGCTGATCGATGGCGGCTTGTCGTGTTCCCGGCTTGTGCAAGAGCGTTCCGTCGAGGCCGACCACCTGGTCGGAGCCGAGCACGTAGGCGTCTCGAGCCACGTCGGCCAGGCTCTCGGCTTTGGCGCGCGCGAGGGTGAGCGCCACGGTCTCTTCGTCCGCTCCTCGTGGCTCGATGGCGCGCTCGTCGCACCGATGCGCGAAGGCGCGAAACGGAACTCCTAAGCGCTCCAGGAGCTCCATGCGATAGCGGGACGTGGAGGCGAGGACGAGCTCGGGCATGCACGCGAGAGTACGCGCGTGCGACCACCACGAGAAGTCGTTCGCGTGGACGGACGCGCTCCTTTCTTCGAACAAAAGGGACGAACGAGGCGCGGGTGGGACGCCTCGTTCGTCGATGTTGTCCGGGTTCGCCCAGCAGCCCGTTGAAAAAGGGACCGCGTGAACCCAGAAGCTATTGGCAGACGGGTTTTCCGTCCGCGTCGAGGCTGGCTTTGCCGTCAGCCGCGGGGACGCACGCCTTGCTCGGGTCCGCGCACGAGACGTTTCGTCCAGGGTTGCCGCCGGTGCATTCGTAGGCCGAAGCGCCGAGGCAGTAGAGCCCGTCGGCTTTGCCCTCGCAGCCGGGTGCTTCGGGACCGGCGACGCCGGCCTTGTCGGACTTCACGCGCAGGGCGTCGAGCGCCATCCAGCCGTAGCGGCCGTCCCAGTGGCCGTAAGCGAAGAGCATCTTGCCGACCACCGTCTTGTTTTTGGCCTTGAAGAGCGGCACGGCGAGCAAGCGGCGGTAATTGCGGTCCTTCGACACGAGGCGGCGGAACACTTCGCCTTCTTTGACCATGCGGGTCTCCGTGGCTGGACCACCGAGGCGCGGAGTCGCCGAAG
This sequence comes from Polyangiaceae bacterium, assembly GCA_965225775.1. Lineage (GTDB taxonomy): Bacteria > Myxococcota_A > Polyangia > Polyangiales > Polyangiaceae > JAAFHV01. The sequence goes on from OZ245328.1 coordinate 6,762,359, forward strand.
CGAGATTGAGCACGCCCCTGTTGCGCATCAGGTAGTCGCCCACCTTCCCATTGGACTTACTCTCGTTGGGCACGACCTTGAGCTCGCTGAACTTCTCGAAGCCGTACTTCTTCCGCTTGGCGTCGTTCAGTGTGTCCAAACAATTGCTGGTCGAGCGCGCGTCGAAAGTGGGGCCCTTGCACGGGCCGAGGTTTTCGGCGGTGCGAAGGAAGCGGGGCTCTTCGGTGAGGTCCTTTTCTTTCGGTTTTCGGGGCGAAAAGTCCTTTTGGGTCGCGCGATCGAATTCGTCGCCCGCTTTGTAGACGAAGTCGCGTTTCTTCACCCAACCGCTGGTTTCCCCCTTGGTTCCTTGGGCGGACCACACGTAGAGAACCACCTCGCTCTTGCCGTCGATCACGAGCTCGCGCCGAATCCCGAAGTTCACGAGAATGGGCTTTCCGTCGTGCTGGAGCACGTTCACCTCGGTGCCGCCGCCCTCGTACATGCGGGTGTTCGGTTCGATCTTCCAGCCGGTGCCCTGGAATTTCTCGACGTCGCGCGTTCGGTAAAACTCCTCGACGGCGCTCTTCGGGTGGAGACGATTGGCGTCTGCGTGAGGATTGGGGGCCGGGCAATTGTAGGGCGAGCCGCGGCAAATGCGCGCTCCGGCCTTGTTGCGCGGGTCGTTCTTCACCTTGAACGGGAGCGGGAAGGTGCGCGTCCACCACGTGGGAAGGGTCTTGTCCGCCAAGAGCCGTAGCGAATCGCCGCCGAGGTTCGTGGGGCTCACGCTTTTTGCGTCTCGTGCGTCTTCGAAGGCGACCGAGTTGTCCTGCTCCTCGAGCTCGGGCTCGAGCGGAGCGCCCGGATCCCCGACCTCGTCGACGATGAAGTCGGTCTCTTCGCCGCCCGCCAAACGCGGCCACACGGCGTCGAATTCCGGGTCCCCTTCGGTGGCCACGTACTCACCGGGGTCGATATCGTAGTCGGCGAGCTCCGGCGTGCTCTCCACCGCCTCGTCCTGTCCGGCGGGGAACTCGGGAGGCGTGGGATCGGCTTGGCAGGCCATGGCGGCGAGCGGGAGCAGCAAGGCAGCGAAAGAAAGAGCGCGTTTCATCAGGGCCTCCGTTATCTCGATAGAGCAAGCGTCAGGCCACCCGGATCACCCCCTCCGAGAGGAGAGCTGGTCGAAAATGTGGCCAAAAACATCGTAAAATTCGGCGATGATCGCGCCGATCGTGGGGTCCCCGAGCGTCGAAGCTGGGCTCCATGAGCCCAGGGCTCGCCCCCTCGTGGAGCCGATCGCGCCCGACCTGGACTACGCCCTTCGGTCCGAGGTTCGGCGGGGACTCACTGGCAGATGGGTTTGCCGTCCGCGCCCATCGAGGCCTTGCCGTCCGCGCCCACCACGCACTTCTTGGAAGAGTCGGCGCAGGAGACGTTCTTCCCGGGCTTGTTCCCCACACATTCCACTGCGGAGGCGTCGAGACAGTAGAGGCCGTCGGCCTTGCCCTGACAGTCGAACGAGCCAGGAACCGACGCCTTCGTGGCTTTGGGATCCCGGAGCGCGTCCAAGGCCATCCAGCCGTAGCGATCGCCCCAGTGCCCGTACGCGAAGAAGATGGAGCCCGCCCTTTCGTTTTTGGAGGTGTCCGGCTTGTAGAGGGGAACCCGGAGCAAGAACCGCCACTTTTTATGGTCGGAGACGATGCGGGTGAAGACGTCGCCGTTCCTGACGACGCGCGTGTCGCTTGCGAGCCCCCCGACCAATGGTGTCGCGTAGGCGAGATTGATGACTCCGTTCTTTCGGACCAGGTAGTCGCCGACCTTGCAGTTCTTGGTGCACTCCGAGCCCGCGCCCTTCGGGGGCACGGTCTTGAGCTCGCTGAATTGCTCGATGCCGTGTCGCTGCTTGTGCTCCGCGTTTATCTTGGAGTAGCAACGGGGGGTCGCATCGAAGCTCGATCCGCTCGCGCAATCGCCAAGCTCCTCTGCGGTTCGAATGCCAACTTCCACCTCCCTCACGTCCCGTCCTTCGAGATCCTTCTTGTCGGGCTTTCTCGGCAAGTAGCCGTTTTGCGTGCCCCGATCGAAGTCGTCTCCCGGCGAGAAGACGAAGTCGGAGCGCTTCACCCATCCGCTCGCTGAATTCGACTTCGTATCCGTGTGTTTCCAGACGTAGAGACAGACCTCTGGCTTCCCGTCGATCACGATCTCTCTCCGCACACCGAAGTTCACTTTGGCGGAGTCTGTCTTCAGTCCCGTCAACAGTGTCGTGCCGAGACCATCGTACATTCGAGCATCTGGCTTCAACGGCCAGCCAGTGCGCTCGAGCTCGGCGAGTGCTTTTCTCTTGGTCGCTGAGCGCTTCGTCTTGGTTGGCAGCGATTCAGCAGCTTTCTTCGCGGCATAGAATTGCTCGACCGCCGCCGTGGGATGGAACCGATTGCCGTCTGGGTGAGGGTTAGGGGCAAAGCAGTTGTAGGGAGATCCTCGGCAGTTTCGCTGGCCTCGTGTGTTGCGCGGATCGTTCTTCACCTTGAAAGGTGAGTGAAACGTGCGGGTCCACCAACTGGGTTTGGGTGCATCCGCCAAGATGCGAATAGCCCCTGCGCCGAGGCTCGTGGTCTTCACGCTCGAGATTTGGTCCTCGAGCGCAATCGAGTTGTCTTGTTCTTCGAGCTCGGGAACGAGTGGAGCCTCTGGGTCGCCGTCCTCGTCGACGAGGTAGTCGGTCTCGTCTCCGCCGACGCCGTACAAGGCCGGCCATCCGGCGAGATCGGGGTCGCCTTCGTCGGCCACGTATTCGGTCGGGTCGATGCCGTACTCGGCGAGCTCGGGCGTGACTTCGACGGCTTCGTCCTCTCCGAGAGGAAACTCGGGAGGAGGCGCCTTTTCCTCCGCGCAAGCGAGCGCGACCACGGGCAGCAGCAAGACGGCGAACGAAAGGGCGCGTTTCATCGGAGCCTCCGACCTGCTGGCGAAGCAAGTGCCAAGCCACCGAGATCACCCCATTTTTCGTGGCGCGCATTGCAACGAAGCCTCGAACGCGCGGAACATTTCGACGGCGATCGCGCCGATCGTGGGGACTCGTCGGATCGCGACGCGGCCCCATGAGCCCAGGGGTCGTCCCCCTCGCTCGCGCCGATCGCACCCGTCGTGGCCTAATCGCTCAAAGCCGTGTCCCGCGCAGGCGATTTTGCCCTTTGCAGCCATTCGGGAGGCTCTGCGCGGGAGGGAGCTCGACCGCGACGGTGCCCTCGAAGCCCGCGCTCGTGAAGTCGAGTCGGTAGTCGAGTGTGCCCATCACGTTTCCCGCGACGAGGCCGTCCGAGAGCGTGATGCGGCATGCGGTCGCGAGCTTCGCTTCGTCGCCATCCACGGTGAAGAGCTTGCATCCGCCGGTCGTGCCCGCGACCTCGAGCGCGTAGGCCGCGCCGTCGTCGAGTCGACGAAAGCTCCAGGTGGCGTCGCTCGCGCCCGGGCAATTGCCCGAGAGTGCCGTGCTGCTCACGCGGTAGGTGCCCTCTGCCGTGGGCCCGGCGCAGCTCGGGACGAGGGCGAGGACGAAGAGGGCCAGGAACCTTACCGCGCGCATGTCGGCAGCGTAACCGAGCGGTGAAGATTCGCGCGTCGCGGTGGCGCGATCCGACGAAACCTTACGTAAACCGTGGACATGGCGCACGAGGGCGCGCTTCACTTCTCGCCTGGGACGGGCTCGGTCGTATTTCCGACCTCCTGGCCCTCGCGAAGCTCCCATGGCCGACAAACCCAAGCGCCGACTCTTCGGCCTCCTCCGCTCCCCCAAGTCCGAACGCGGCTCCACCACGGCGGCCGATGCAGGTGCCCTTTGGACCGCCCACGCGCGAGCCGCGTCGAGCACGCGCGAAGCCGGAGAAGCCGCGCAGCGCATCGCCTCCAACGTGGCCAAACAGCGCGGCGCGCTCGACTCGGTCGGTGACCGCGCGCGTGCCGTAGCGACGCGCGCGCAAGACTTGGGAACCAGCTTTTCTCGGGTGAACGACGCCTTCGAGAAGCTCTCGTTGGTGGCGCTCAACGCGGGCCTCGAAGGCGCGCGTCTCGGCGAGCATGTGGGGCATTCGTTGCAGCTCGTAGCCGAAGAGGTGCGCCTCTCGTCGGCACGCGGGCTCGAGAGCGCCCGCGAGCTCTCGTCCGCGCTGAGCGACGTGGCGAGCGAGCTCGGGCAAGTCACGGGAAACCTCGAGCGCGCGCGCGAAGCCGCCGCGGAGGTCGCCCAAGAAGCCGCGCGCGTGGGCAACGCCTCGTCCGACACCGAGCGCGCCCTGGGCGAGCTCGCCGATCGCATGAAGCGCGCGACCGGTTCGGATCCCGAGACCGCGAAGGCCCTGGCCGACGCCGTGGAGCACGGTCGCGCCTTCGTGACCGCGCTCGGCTCGCTCGGCGAGAAGGTGCCGCGCAGCATCTTGATGGGCGTTTTGCGCCCGGTGCTCGAGCCCTTGCTGAAGTGGATTGGTGAAGAAGAGGGCGGAGAAGACGCGTGAGCGCGCGTGATCCGGAGCTCGTGCGCCTCTTGGTGCTCGAGCTCGAGCGCCACGCGGCCACCTTGGAGAGCTCGTCGGTCGCGGACGAGGTGCGTCGCGCCATCCACGCCATGAAGGGCGCGGCCGGGCTCGCCGGTGAAGCCGAGCTCGCGAGCACCTTGCAGCGCCTCGAGCGACGTCACGGACGCGGCGACGAAGCGGCCCGCCCCGAAGCGCACGAGGTGGTCCTGCGCGCCATCGGCCGCCTGCGGGAAGGCAAGACCGCGCTCGACTCCGCCTGGCCCACGCCGCCCCCGGATCTCGAGCTCGGCGTGGTGCCCGTCGACATCCGTGCAGAGTACATCTCGAGCATCCAAGACCGCCTGGTGCACCTCGACGCGGCTCTCCGCGACGAAGACACGCACGGCGCGGCGGAGGCTGCGTACCGCCACCTCCACACGATGAAAGGTGCCGCGAGCGCCGTTGGCGACGAGGCCATGGCCTGGTTCTGCCACGGCCTCGAAGGGCGACTGCGCAGGGCTCTCCGCGGTGAACGGTCGCTCGAAGAGTGCCTCGCCGAGGTCGCGCAGCATCGTGCGGTGCTCGCGGGGCTGCTCGAAGATCCCAAAGGCACGCTCGACCTGCTCCGTCAGCGCACCGGCACGCCCGACACGCGCTATCCGCGCCCCACCACGCGTCCCTTGGACGAAGAGCGCGACGCCGAGACCATCCGCATCGAGACCGCGTCCGTGGACGCGCTGCTCGACGGGTTCTCGGTCATGGGCTCGGTGCGTGACGGCGTGAGCGTGCGTGCCGGCGCGGACGCACGCCACGCGGCCGAGATGCGCAAGCTGCGCAGCGAGCTCGCCGATGCTTTGCGTCTCATCGGTCCACCGCGCCCGTGGGGAGCACCGGCCGCAGCGCTCCGCCGCATCGAACGCGTGGCGCAGTCGCTCGCCCGAGCCGCGGACGATCTCGAGCGACGCTCGCTCGAAGGCCGTGAGGCCGATGGGCAGCTCCGCGATCTCACGTCTTCCGCGCGCCGCGAGCTCTTGTCCATGCGGCAAACCCCGGTGCGCGATCTCTTCGCGCGCGTGGCCGCGGCCATCACCGTGGAGGCCAAACGCGCAGGCCGTGAGGTGCAGGTGGCGCTCGTGGGCGCGGACGAAATGGTCGACCGACGCCTGGCCGAGCGACTGCTCGACCCATGCTTGCAGCTTGCACGTAACGCCATCGCCCACGGCATCGAGCCGAGCCACGTGCGCGCGTCGATCGGCAAGCCCAAGGTGGCCACGGTCACCCTGTCCGCGCGCCGCTCGGCCAGCCGGCTCACGGTGGGCGTCGGTGACGACGGCGCCGGTGTCGACGTGGTCGCGCTGCGTGAGCGTGCGCTCGCTTCGGGCGCGATAAGCCCCTCGTTGGCCGAGGTCGCCGACGACGACACGCTCCTCGCGCTCTTGTTTTTGCCTGGATTTTCCACGCGCGACCACGCCGACGTGCTCGCTGGGCGAGGCATCGGGCTCGACATCGCGCTCTCCGCGGTGGAGCGCCTCGGTGGGTCTCTTCGTGTGGAGAGTCGTCGCGGTCTCGGCTTCGAGGCGCGCATCGACGTCCCCGTGGAGTCGGGTCTCGCCAGCGTGCTTTGGGTGCACGCTACGGGCACCGTGCACGCCGTGCTCGCTTCTCAAGTGCTCGCCGTGCACTCGGCCGCCACGCGTCGCGAGCCGAAGACCCCGCATCTGTCCGCGTGCCTCGAGCCCCTCGAGTCCACGGGATTTTCCTACGTGCTCGAGCTCGACGGGGGCGCCTCCGAGCCCATGCCGTTCTTCGTGGGCGTCGACGCTGTGAGCGGTCCGGACGAGGCACTCGTGCGTCCGCTCGGGCAGCTCGTGGTGGCGACCGGCCCCTACGCGGGCGCCGTGGTGCTCGGAGACGGCGCGGTGAGGCTCGTGCTCGACGTGCCCGCGCTCGCGCCTCGTGTGCGTGCGCTCGGACGCGTGGCCGAAGGCGCGAGTCGCACGAGCGAGCCTCCGCGTGGCGTCGCATGAGCACACGTAGGCTTCGGGAGGCGCACCTCGACGACGTGCCGCGTGTGGCCGCGCTCTTCGGTGACACCCTGCCCGACTCGGGTGAGTCCCCCGAGCAAGCTCGCCTACGCCACGAAGAACGCCTCCGCGAAGAGCTCTCGCGCACCCCGAGGCTCGCGCGCCTCGTGGTGGCGGAGGACGAACATGGCTCGCTCCTCGGGGCACTGCTCGCGTGGCAAGTGGCGGACGAAGTGACCTTGCTCGACGTGGCGGTACCGCTCACCGCGAGGCGAGGGGGGCACGGGCGCGCGTTGGTGCTCGAGCTCTTGGAACACGGGAAAAAAACGGGCGGCGCGCTGGTGGTGCTGGAGGTACGCGCCTCCAACCTGGCCGCCAAGACGCTCTATCTTTCGCTCGGTTTCGAAGAGATCCACGTGCGCCGGGGCTACTACCGCGACGGCGAAGACGGCATCGAGATGCACGCCCGCCTCGATACTTGAGCGGCACCCTCGGGACCACGCGGGCGTCGTCCGCGTGGTCTCGAGACCCGAGGGCCTCGCGTCGCACTTTCGTCGTCTCGCGGCCGACGCCTGCGATACCTTCGAGGTCCATGCGATCCAAGGTGAAAACGGCGCTCGCGTTCGCTCTCGTGCTCGCGGCGTCCTCGCCGGCTGCCGCGCGTGCCGAAGCGAGCGCGCCACTCAAACAAGCGCTCGAGCGCGTCGAAGCGTCCGACTACGACGCCGCGGAAAAGTCGCTGCTCGCCATCAAGGGCGCGGACGAGGCCGCCGCCAAGCTCGGCCTGGCCGAGATCGCGTTCCAGCGCGGAGAGTACGAAGACGCCGACAAGCTCGCTTCGCAGGTGAACGGCCCTCCGCAAGTGAAGGCCGGCGCGACGCTCCTTCGTGCGCGAGTGCTCGCCGCCACCGGCAAGCGCGCGGACGCGATTCGTTTGCTCGAAGGACAGAAGAGCGCGCCCGGACAAGAGGGCCGCAAGATGCGCGTCTTGCTCGGCAGCTTGCTGCAGCAAAAGGGCAAGCGCGCCGACGCCGAGCAAGTCTTGCTCACGGTCATCTCGGACTACAACTCGAACGCGCTTCAAAACGACGCCGAGGGCCTCGGGCTCGCCGGTCGCGCCGCGCACCTGCTCCGCGTCCCGAAAGACGCCAACACGCTCTTCAACGAGGCCGAGCGCATCGACAAAAAGCGGGTGGATACACTGCTCGCGCGCGCCGAGCTCTTCCTCGAGAAATACGATCCCGGGCACGCCGAAGAGGTCCTCCGCGAAGCGCTCGCGCTCTCCCCGAAGCGCCCCGATTTGCTCGTGGCCATGGCCCGCGTGAAGCTCGATCAGACGGTCGACTTCGACGCCGCGGACAAGCTCGTGGCCGAGGCCCTCGCCATCAACCCGAAGCACACCGGAGCTTATGCCGTGCGCGCCGGCGTCGCCCTCCGTGACATGGAAATCGCCACCGCCGAAGCCGCGGTGAAGGCCGGTCTCGCCATCGATCCGGAGAACACCGAGCTGCTCGCCCTCGCCGCCGCGTCGCGCTTCTTGGACGACGATCTGCCCGGCTTCGAGGCGAAGAAGCGTGCGGCTCTCGCCATCAACCCGGAGTACTCCGAGTTCTTCAGCATCGTGGCCGAGTTCGCCGAGTGGGAGCACCGCTACGACGACATCGTCACCATGATGGACGAGGCCACGCGTGTCGATCCCGACGACGGCAAAGCGTGGGCGAACCTCGGGCTCACCGCCATGCGCAACGGCGACGAGACGCGCGGCCTAGACGCCATCCGCAAGGCGTGGAGCAAAGACCACTTCAACGTGCGCGTGTTCAACACGCTGAACCTCTACGAGCAGACCATCCCGCAGAAGTACGAGACGGTCGACTCGGGCAGGTTCAAGATCCGCTACCCGAAAGACGAGCGCGCCGTGCTCGAGCGCTACATGCCGCGCCTCGCCGGCGAAGCGTGGGCGAGCATGAAGGCCCGTTACGCGTTCGTTCCTAAAAATCCGGTATTTCTCGAGCTTTACGGCGGGCGTGAGCCCTTCAGCGTGCGCACCAGCGGCCTGCCCAACATCGGCATCCAAGGCGTGTGCTTCGGCCGCGTGGTCGCCGCGATGAGCCCCAAGAGCGAACCCTTCAACTGGGGCAACGTGATCTGGCACGAGCTCGGGCACGTGTTCGCCATCCAGCTCTCGAAGAACCACGTGCCGCGCTGGTTCACCGAAGGCCTCTCCGAGTACGAGACCATCGCGCGCAGGCCCGAGTGGCAACGCGAGCTCGACCCGGAGCTTTACCTGGCCATCAAGAAGGGGCGCTTGCCGGGCGCGGTGGCCATGAACCGCGCGTTCACCCACGCGACCAACGGCGCCGACGTCTCGGTCGCGTATTACGCCTCGAGCCAGATGATGGTCTTCACCGTGGAGACCTTCGGCATGGCGCGCGTGGTGAAGGCGCTCGAGCTCTGGGGCAAAGGCAAACGCACGCCCGAGGTCATCGCCGAAGCCTTCGGCGTGCCGGCCTCGGAGTACGACGCGAAGTTCCGCGCGTGGGCCCTCGGGCGCCTCTCCCGCTACGACAAGCAGTACGTGTTCGACGAGCGTCCTCCTTCGTTGGACGAAGCCGAGGCCGCGGTGAAGGCTCGCCCGAACGACGCGCAAGCGCACGCCGAGCTCGCGTTCGCGCTCACCGTTGCCCACAAAAAGGAGGGAAAAGCCGCGCTCGACACCGCGCTCAAGCTCGACCCGAAGAACCCCTACGCGAACTTCTTGGCCGCCAAGATCGCCGCCAAGGATCCAGCCGAGGTCGAACGTCGCGCCCGCATCATCCTCGACGGCGGTCACGACGGCTACGACGTGCGCATGCTCTTGTCCGAGGCCGCCGAGGCCAAGAAGGACAAAGCCGCGTACCGTCACGCACTCGAGAGCGCGCACCGCTTGGACGCGAGCCGGCCCGATCCGCTGAAGGGTCTGCTCGAGCTCGCCCTCGAGGACAAACGCGAAGGAGACGTGCTGCCGCTCTTGCGAAAGCTCGCCATGCTCGAGCAGCACGACGCCCGCATCTGGCGTGCGTACACCGACAAGCTCGTGGCCGCGAAAGCGTGGGACGAGCTTGTCGAGCAAGGTGAGGCGGCCATCTTCGTCGACGTGGAACGGCCCGACGTGCACCTCGACTACGCGCGCGGTCTGCTCGAGAAGGGTCGCTTCACGCAAGCCGAGTTCGAGATCGAGAGCGCACGCGCCACCAAGCCCCCGCCCAAGGCCATGTCCGCCGTGGAGCTCGTGACCGCGCGTCTCCGTCTCGCCCAGGGCAAAAAAGACCTCGCGCAAAAGGCGAAGGACGAGGCCATGAAGCTCGACCCCGAGAACGCCGACGCGAAGGCCTTCGAGATCAAGTAGCGAGACCGAGTGAACATGGGAAATTACCCCGTCCATCCGCGCGCGGGCATGCCCGTCAAGCGCGACCCGGAAGCCGGCCGCAAGACCGCCGGGATCATCCTCTACGTGCTCGGCATGATCATCGGAGGGCTCTTGCTCTTCGCGGTGTTCCTCGTGCCGCCGCTCTTCTCGAAGGACCCGGGCACCGAGTACTCGGCCATGGGCATGGGGGCGCTGCTCGCGCTGCCTCCGCTCCTGCTCTACTTGTGGGTGCCGTGGATCGTCGACCGCTACGACCCGGAGCCGCTCTGGTCGCTCTCCATGTGCCTTGCGTGGGGAGGCATCGCGGCGTGCGGCTTCTCTGCGGTCATCAACACGGTCATCGGCGGAGTGGCCGCGGGCATCGGCGGCGCGGAGTTCGGCGACGCGATCGGGGCCTGCGTGAGCGCGCCCGTGGTCGAAGAATTCGCCAAAGGCATCGCCGTGTTCGGCGTGTTCTATTTCGCGAAGCGCGAGTTCGACGGCATCGTCGACGGCATCGTCTACGCGACCTTCGCCGCGCTCGGCTTCGCCGCCGTGGAGAACATCATCTACTACGGTCGCGCGGCCAAGGCGGACATGCTCGCGTCCGGCGGCCAAGAGGGCGCCCTCGCCGCCACCTTCCTCATCCGCGGTGTGCTCGCGCCCTGGGGTCACCCGCTCTACACGTCGATGACCGGCATCGGCTTCGGCATCGCGCGCGAGACGGAAAAATCCTGGGTCCGCTGGGTCGCGCCGATGCTCGGGTACTGCGGCGCGGTGTTCTTGCACTGCGTGTGGAACACGTCGGCCACCGTGTCGAACATGCTCCCGCTGCTCATGCTGCCCTTGTGGCTCTTGTTCGTCCTCGCGTTCTTCGGGCTGCTCTTGTGGCTCGTGGTGCGCAAAGGCCGCATCATCCGCAAGAACCTGGAAGACGAGCTTTTGCTCGGCAATCTCACGCTGCAAGAGCTCGAGCTCGTGACGTCTCCGATCGCTCGCATGCGCGCCACGTTCTCGTGGGGTGGAAAGCCCGGTCGCGATTTCGTCGACACGGCCTGCCGCCTGAGCCTCAGCAAGTGGCACGCCGGTCGCGCCAGCCGCGCGCGCAAAGCGACGGTCAGCGCGGACTTCGTGGTTCCGTTGCGCCAAGACCTGCACCGCCTGCGTGCGGCCATGTCGCAGGCCCTGCGACGTCAGCTCCCTCAGCCTCAGCCGTGGAGCCCCAACCAAGGTCCATTCCGCTCACGCTGACGAAGCTCACGCTGACGAGCGGGCTGCTAAGCTCCGGGCATGCGCCTCGGAACGAAGAGCCTCGCCGTGTCCATCGTCGTCGGTGCCTCGATCGTGGCGGCGTGTTCGTCCACCGAGGTCACGCCTCCCACGCCGACCGAGTCTCCGGACGCTTCGGCCGATGCGGCGCCCGTCACCAGCACCGAGACTCCGATCGATCGCGCGCACATCGGCAGCGACTCGTCCAAGCCGGACTTCCAGAACACGCGCGGCAAGGTGGACACGAGCGGCACGTTCGCCAGCGTGAAGCTCGTGATCGACCTGGAATCGTCCTGTTTCCCGTTCGACAAGTGGAAGGACGATCCGCCTCCTCCCGGCCAGAACTGGCCCGCCTCGTGCGACGCGTTCGACCGCAACTTCGAGACCTCGCTGATCGATCCCGCGCACCCGGACGCGCCTGGTCTCGAGCTCGTGCGCGCCATCACGCCCTTCGGCGGACCTCTCCACATCGAAGAAGACGTGACCGACATCTGGAACGGCCTCGAAGGTCCGCGCGACCTCGGGATCCACATCACCACCTACTCGGACGGAGCGGGCAAGGTGTCCGGCTCGAACGGCGGCTGGACCGTATCGGCCAAGCTCGTGAAGACCACCGGCCCCGCGCCTCGTCGAGTGCTGGCCGTCACGCCGCTCTTCTACGGTGACGTGAAGGCGGACGCGTCCTCGCGCGAGCTGCCCTTCACCGTGCCCGCGGGCGCCACCAAGACCACCGTGTTCTACCGCGCCACCGGGCACGGCGGTCAGATCGAAGAAGGTGCATCCTGCAAGCAACCGGCGGACGAGTTCTGCAGGCGCGAGCAATCCCTCGGCTTCGACGCCGAGGCGGACCGGAAGGTCACGCTCTGGCGCGCGGACTGCAAGACGCTCTGCACGGTGGAGCACTACGAGGGCAACGGCCTCAAGCTCGATTACTGCAAAGAGAATCCCTGCGGCGCGCAGGCGAGCGTGCGTGCGCAGCGAGCCAATTGGTGTCCGGGATCGGTCACGCCTCCCGAAGAGCTCGAGCCAGGGTCGAGCACGGCCGGCCCGCACACGTTCCGCTTCGGAATCGCGGGCATCGCCAAAGAAGGCATGTGGCGCGTGTCCGCCACGGCCATCTCGCTCGAGTGAGCGTTCAGCGGAAGACGAGCACCCACACGTCGTAGACGGCGTGGGTCCACACCGCCGCCGCGAAGCCACGTGTCGAGTAGATCAATGTGAGGGCGAGGCCGAGCAAGAGGCGGAACACGAACGACGTGGCCTTGAACGGATCGCCCATCGCGCCCACGTAGTGGAACCCGCTGAACACCATCGACGACACCACGCCCCACGCGAGCAAGATGCCGAAGGCCTTCCACGAAATGCCCTTCCCGGACGAGCCGGACAGGAGGCTCACGTCTTCGTCGGCCAGGAAGAAGACCAGCACCTTGGCGCCCACGCCGAACAAGATCACGCGGAAGGCGAGCTCTTCGTAGAACCCCGCGCCGAGCGACATCACGAAGCCGGTGAAGCGCGACTCCTCGTTGATCTGACCGGCGAAGATGCGCTCCATGAGGAGCCCCGCGGCCACGCGCATGAGGATCGCGTAGACGATACCTTCGATGGCGATCTGCACGAATTTTCCCGATTGGAACGCGTGTCCTCGGCCGAGGAACGCGAACACACCGGCGAACACCACGCCGATCGCGAAGGTGATGCCCAAGTAAGCCGAGGTGCTGCCGTCGGCCATGCGAAGGAGCGAGCCGGTGAGCAGGTCGGTCGCGTTCTTCACGTTCAGGAAGACGACCGACAGGTGATACGCGACGAAGATGGGTAGCGTGAGCGCGAGATCGACCCACGCTCCCGGTTTGTCCGAGAGCTTGTCCTCCGGCGCTGCGACCTGAAGAGGCTTGTCCGCTACGGCTTCGCTCATCGATCGCGAAGCTTTCCAGATGCGCCCTCGGGCGGGAAAGAAACGAGCCTTACTTCTTGGGCTTTTGGCCTTTGGGAGGCTTTTTTCCGGGAGGAGCCGCGCTGGCCGACGGAGAGACGCCAGTCGAAGGCGCCGCGCTGGCCGAAGCCGAGGCCGAGGGTTGACCTCGGCTAACCGACAGCACGACCGCTTCGGCGGATGCGGCTGCCGACCCGAGTGCGGGCACGGGCGCCGAGGGCGAGAGCCTGGCGCTGGTCGAGGTCGCCGTGTTCGAGGCCGTGGCTTCCCCTCCGGGCCACGCGAAAACGGGCATACCGCGCGCGTCGCGGGGCAGGCGATACGTGTAGACGGCAATGCCTGCCACCACCGCCAAACCGATCACGACGAACGGCCAGCGCCTGCGTTTCGGTGCGAGGAAATCCTCGCTGGGCGTAGAAGGTCCCGAAGGTGCAGAGTGCCCAGAAGCCCCAGCGCCGCTCACGGACACGGTTCCGCCGGTGGGCACGCTCACGCTCGCGGTGGGCCACGGCCCAGGGGTGGGTGGACGCAGCTCTCCGTGAGGCGTGGGCGTGAGCAAGAGAGGACCGCCCGAGGCACCCGAGAACGCGGCGCGCGAGGCGCCTTCGAGGTCCGGGATGGTGGGCGCATGCGGCACGATCGCCGTGGGAATGCGCAGGCCCGAGCCTCCTCCTCCGACGGGCATCGGTGCGGGCGTGGGCACGCGCACGTTCGCCTGCGACGCGGGGACCACCGGTGCGAGATCGGCGGCCTTGAGCAGCGGAGAGCTCTCCGGGTCACGGCGATCGATCGGCGCCGAGACCATCGAAGGCCCGAGCGAAGGTCCACTCTCGAGCAAGGAAGCAACTCCGGCGAGCACGGGCCGGAGGTCCGAGTCGTCCTCCAGAGGCACGACCTTCGCGTTGTCGGTCGGGAGATTCGTGAAGGTTGCAGCCTTCGGTGCTTTGGGCAGCTCGGAGCTCGCGACCACCGGGGTCTCCGGCGTATCCGGCGCGCCGGGTGGTTTCCCGTGCTCGGCGGGTCGCAGCATGGTGAGGTCGTCTTCGCTCGCCATCGGTGGACGCGTCAGCGTGTCTTTGCGTACGACGGTCGGCGCGAGAGTCTGCGGCGGCGCGGTGAGCGTGGGCACCGAAGAAGGCGGCGGAGGCTCGATCTCGTCCGGTTCTTCGGCCGCCGCGAGCAGCGACGAGATGTCCGAGGGGCGGAACAGTGCCGTGGCCGCTTCGTCTTCGCGTTCGCCGTCGTCGTCGCGCAGCACGGGCACGATACGCTTCACGAGTCGTGCAGCGCTCTGGGCGCGCCGATTCTTCACGTGCTCGGCGAGGTCTCGCTTCCCGGCCTTCGCGCCGAGCTCCGCGATGGCTTGCTCGAGCGCCGTGCCCATCGAGCGAGCGTCCGGGAAGCGTTCCTCTCGTTCGCGTCGCAGCGCACGCTCCACGATCGCGCGCACCGGCTGGGGCAGCGAGGCATCGCGCGGAATCTCGGGCTCCTGGGAGAGCAGCTTCACGAGCGCGGCCACGTCGTGCTCGGCCGAGAAGGGCGTGGTGCCGGTCACCACCTCGAGCACGGTGACGCCGAGCGACCAGATGTCGGCGCGGCGATCGATATCCATGCCGCGCGCGTGCTCGGGCGCCATGTAACGTATTTTTCCGCGCAGAACGCCGTCGGTGGTCTCGTTCGACATGCGCCCACGAGCCTTGGCGATACCGAAGTCGATGACCTTCACTTCGCCCCGCGTACTCACCATCAGGTTGTGCGGGGAGACGTCACGATGAACGATGTGGAGCGGCGCGCCCTCGTCCGTTCGCGCTTCGTGAACCGCGTGCAGACCGTCACAGGCCTCCATGCAGATGCGCAGCGTGACGCCGAGAGGGAGCTTGCCGGGTTTCTCCGCGAGGTCGCGCAGGGTCACGCCGTCGATCCACTCCATGGCCAGATACGGAACGCCCTGATCCTGTCCCGCTTCGTAGAGCTCGACCAGGTTCGGATGGCGCACGGCGCGTGAGATGCGGGCTTCTTCGACGAAGAGCTCTGCCAGCTTTTCGCTTCCGCGCTTCATGGTGAGCACGGTCTTCAAGGCCACGCGCCGCCCCAGGCCATCGCTTTCGCGGGCCGCCCAAACGGCCCCCATTCCGCCGCGTGCGATTTCTCGCTCGAGTAGGAAGCGGCCGACCTTCGCGCCTGGCCGAACGTCGCGCACTACCCTTGGACGATACACGTACGTGCGGCCCGAAGAAACCACGTATCGTGCGCGCGGCGCGTCGTCGTCAGGTTCCCGTGCGCGCGACCCAATAACGTCCGCGGGCCTTGCGCGAGCGCGAGCTCGGCGGCGGTGTGACGACCTCCGCACGCTCCACACGGGGCCCTCCATGCCTGCCATGCCTGCGGCGAACGCTACGTGTCTCGTCGTTCTCTCCGCCGAGACGCAGCGGGAGTGCGAGGCTCGTCACGAGCGAGAACACCACCGAAGCGACGAACAGTGCTCGATCGGTCCGCACCATGGGCATGTGCTCGGGCGAATACGCGGCGATGAGCGCCAAGACCACGGTCACCGCGCTCGACGAGACGAGCGTGACGAAGAGCACGAGCGGGAGCCACGCACGCAGGTTCCGCGTGAGCACGCCGAGGCCTGCGCCGAGTGCGGCACCGAGCGGCACGGACGCCGCGTAGAGCAGCGCATACGAGGCCGCGGGAGACGTGCCGAGCGTGGGGACCAGCGTGTCGACGAGCCGTGCCACCGCGTCCGGGGCGATCGCCTCGACCACGCCGAGCGCAGCAGGGAGCGCCCACGAGCCCGCGAGCGCGCCCGCCGCTCCCGGTGCGATCCGATCGCGCGTCTCGAGTGCGGCGACGTAGTGTTCGCGTGAAGGCGGATCGAAGTCCGAGCTGCGCGCGAACGTGGTCGAGACCGCGGGGATCGAGTGGGCGAGGGACTTCGGCATGCTCGTCCCTCAGCAAGACACGAACCGCTCGGGTTTCGTCGCGACCGACGTTGGCGACAAATGACCGAAATTACGCCTGAAAGTGGCCTCTAGATCTCCGGTCGCAGATGCTCGTGAGCGTGGCCATTTGCCACACGAGGTCCTCTCTTCCGGAGGCTCCGTCGGCAAATCGCCACGCTCCGGCTCGTCAGGGCGACACGTCGAGATCGCGCATCGCGCGGACGACCGTGCCGTCCACCGTGGCCTCGAAGGACAGATCGTAGCTTCCCTGCGTGGGCGCGACGAGCGAGGCCTTCGCGTTCAGCGGGTCGACCAGCGTCAACGAGACGGGCGTGCCGTTCGTGGTCTGCCCGTTGGGAAAGAGAGACACCTTGATGGCGGTGACCTTCGCCTTCGGACCTTGTGCACCGGTCACGATGCGGCAGGTCATCTCGACCTTCTCGCCGGGCTTGGCCACCGGAGGCGATTCGAAAACGAGCCTCGGTGCGCCGCTCGAGAGCGTGGCCCCGGTGGTGATGCCCTTCAGCTCGTCTTCCAGCTGCGCACGCAGAAATCGAGCCGAATTGTCGGTCGAATCGAGAGTGTAAGCGTCGCGGGCCAGGTTTCTCGCGCCTACCAGATCGCCCGACGAGCGCGCGGCCATGGCCATGGTGATCATCTCGTGCTCGGCCTCCGAGCGCAGCTGCTTCAGCTCGCCGTCTTCGGGCCAGCGCTTGAGTCCCTCGGCCACGAGCTCGCGCACGTTCTGTCCCGGCGGCGCCACGTAGTGCCCGTCGGCCAGCACGCTGCGCGTCTTGTCGATCCAGGCGAGGCGCTCGGCGTCGGGCTTGGGCGTCACCGCGGGAGGACGCGTGAGCATGAACGCGACCGTGAGGCCCACGCCCAGCGTGAACGCGATCACGGCCACCACCACGCGTGCCCAATTCGATTTGGCCGGAGGAGGCCGATCGCTGCTTTTTTTCGGCTCCGGGAGCGCCTGCACGGGCGGGACCGGCGGTACTTGCGCATCGTCCAGGGTGGGCGCGACGAACGACGGTACCCGAGGCGCGGACCCGTCTGCGTCGGTGAGCGAGTAGCGGTCCACGCCGCCGAGGGAGACGCCACTCGCCTTGGCCGCGCGCACGAGCGCCGCCGCGAGAGCCTTGCCGTCTTGGGCACGCTCTTCGGCTCGTTTGGAGAGATTCTCCATGATCACGCGCTCGATCTCGACCGGCACGGTCGCGGCGAGCGGCCATGTGCGCAAAGGCGGAGGTGCATCATGCACGTGTTTGATCAGGAGCCCGAGCGCGAGCTCCGCGTCGAACGGCGGATGCCCCGCGAGCATCTGGTAGAGCATCACCGCGATCGAATAGACGTCGCTCGGCGGCTCCACGGTGAGGCCCTGCGCGCCCTCCGGCGAGATGTACTTCGCCGTACCGAACACGGCGCCTGCCGCGGTCTGCATGGATTCGTCGGGCAGCGCGGCGCGCGCGATGCCGAAGTCGAGCACCTTCACCCAGTCGCGCGTTTGCCCGCGCGTGACGAGCATCACGTTCTCCGGCTTGAGATCGCGGTGCACGATGCCTTGGGCGTGCGCTTCACCGACGGCGTCGCAGACTTGCAGCGTGATGGCGAGCGCGCGCTCGATGGGCAGCGCGCAGCCTGCTCGCTCGAGCACTGCGGAGAGCGCGGGCCCGTCCAGGTACTCCATCACGATGTACGAGGCGCCGTCGGGCAGGTCGCCCGTGAAATACACCTCGACCACGTGCGGGTGGCGCAGCTTCCCGGCGATCTTGGCCTCGCGGTAGAAGCGCTGCACGAGCTGGCTCTTGTCCGAGAGCTCGGTGTGCAGGATCTTCACCGCCACGTCGCGCTCGGTGCCGCGCTGGTGGCCGCGGTAGACCTTGCCCATCGCGCCCGAGCCGGCAATCTCCCGAAGCTCGATGTCTTTGCCGATCACCGTGCCGAGGTACGGGTCGCCGGGTTTGGGTCTCGGCGCGAGTGGCGTCCCGTCGAGAGGGCAGAACGCCGCGTCCGCGCCATAGGTGGCGCCGCACTTGGGGCAAATCTGCGTGGACGAAGGAAAAACCGGCACGACGAGCCGACAGCGTACGCGACGAACGGCCGATCGGGCGAACGTGCTGCAGGAGATGACCCTCGAGTACACCAATCTCTCGAGAAATTCGGGTGCACCTTCCGGCCACGGACCGCTCGGCGCCGTCGCGCGTGGCAGGGCGGACGAGCTCGGGCCAGGGCACCACTACGCCAAAAGTGGCGCGCCAAAATTGGCGTACTACGCCAAAGTTGGCGCACCTCGAAGACGCCGAATTCATTCGTCTTGTCGAGCCCTTGAGCAAGGGTTGCCGCTACGCTTCCACTATGGCGTTCGGTAAGCGCGAGAAGGTTGCGGTCATCGGGGGTGGGGCGGCAGGCCTCGGTGCGGCATGGCGCCTCGCCAAGAAGTACGACGTGACCATCTACGAGGCAGACCCGCACCTCGGCGGACACGCGTACGCGCATCCCTTCGGCGACACGGGCGTGCACGTCGACATGGGCGTGATGATCACGCTGCCGTGGGCGTACCCCAATCTCTATTGCATGTTCCAACGCTACGGCGTGCGCACGCGAGCCGCAGCGGCGAGCTTGCTCGTCTCGTTCCCCGGGCAAGACGGCGACGAAGAGGTGTGGGGCACGGACGGATTCTTCCGCAACACGAAGATCTTCGAGCGCTTCGAGGCGCAAGCGAGCCGCTTCGAGCAGCTCATGTTCGAGATCGCCGCGCTGCCCATGGAAGAGCAGCTCAAGCCCATTCGTGAGTACCTCACCACCAAGCTGCCGCATCTGCCGCACTCGGGTGGCTACGACGACGAGTTCCTCTTCAAGGGGCTCTGCCCGCTCCTCTCGCTCTTCTTGGTCACGCGCCGCAGCTTGCTCGACACGCCGGCGTGGTCGCTCTCGATGATGTTCCGCTTCGCCACGCTGTCGTTCTTCAGCCCCACCTCGTGGCGCACGATCGACGGTGGCACGCGCGACTACGTGGCGCGCTTGACCCGCTCGTTCCAAGCGAGGCGTCTCACGGAGACCAAGGTGCTCGAGGTGGTGCGCAGCGGCAGCGACGTGCGCGTGCGCGACGCGAAGGGCGGCAACGAGCGCTACGACCACGTCGTCTTCGCCACCGGCGCGGACAAAGCCCTGGAAATCCTGGGCGCGGACGCGACCTCCACCGAGCGCGAGCTGCTCTCGGGGTTCGCCTACCAGCCGGCCGTGGCTTACCTCCACTCGGACGAGAGCGTGCTCTCCGAGAAGTTCGATCCGCGCCTCTTCTTCCAATACCAATCCGAGAACCCGAACCCCGGCCAAGACCTCGACGGCGTGGTCACCTACAACATGAAGCGCTGCTCGGGCCTCGACGCCCACGAAGGCGCGGTGCTCGTGTCGGTCTACTCGGAGACGCCCCCTAAAGAGCCCGAGGGGTACGTGGTGAAGCGGGACTTCTCGCACCTCGTCCCGGACGCCGAGGCCATGAAGCGCAGGCTCTTGCTGCACAAGATCCAGGGCGTCAAACGCACCTGGTTCTGCGGCGACTACGCGACCTTCAGCAGCCACGAAGACGCCTTCACGTCCGGCATGGTGGTGTCCGAAGCATTGGGTGTAGATTACCCGTTTCGTACCCACCCGGTGGCGTCGTACCGGTTCTTCCAGAACCGGCTGCTCATGATGCCGCGGCTCGGCTTCGGAACGCGTATGCCGCTCCAGGCCCGATGGGAGCTCTTGAGAGACTCGCTCGACGTCCTCTACCAGATGGGACGCGACTGGATCTTCAAGCGCATGCCATGGACCCGGGACGCGGAAAAATAGCGGGAACGCGCCTCAGAACGAGGGCGGCGGATCTTTGGCGAGCGCCTCGCGGAGGGCCTCCACGGTGGCGCGGGCCTTGTCGAAGTCGACCTCGATCTCACCGGCCTGGGCGGCGCGCTGGAGGTCGAACACGCCCCACGCCTTCGCGTCCTTGGGCATGACCGCGGTGCGCGGCACGAGGTGGGCGTGGAAGTGCGGGTGGCTCTCGCCCATGGCTGCAAGATACACGCGAAGGGCGCCCGAGACCTTCTCGAGGGTGCGGGACACGTGGCGGAGCACCGGCCCGAACGCGGCCGCCTCGCGGTCGTCGAAGTGGGCCGGCCCGCCCACGTGGCGACGGGTCATGAGCATGGTCCAGCCGGGCACGCCGTAGGGGGCATCGGCGGAGCGCACGTGCCAGAGGTCGTTCTCGTAGATGGCGTCTTTCGCGGCGGCGAGGGTCGCGCAGACACCGCAGCCGGGGGCAGGCTCGTAGGTGGTCATGGCGCGGACACTACCAGGGCGTTCCGTACGAGCAATCCGGCCGTCGGGGGGCCGATGCATCGCCAATCGACGGGCTACGACCGAGCTCTCGCACGACGAAAGATTCCGCTGCCAGAGGGACCGTTTTGGACCGTGCGCTGATAGACTTTTCCCATGTCGAACACGGTCCGAACCGAGGTGAAAGCCGCTCGCGCCGAGGTCCGCAGCTACGGCGAAATCTACGCCGCCACCTGCGATCTCTACGAGCCCGAGAACGAGACCGAGCTGCGCGCCGTGCTGGCCAAGATTGCCGCCGAAGGACGCAAGGTCACCTTTCGCGCCGGCGGCTACGCACTCGATGCGCAATCGGTGAACGATGCGGTGGTCGTCTCGCTCGCGCGGATGGACGGCATCGAAGTCGACGAAGATCCGGTCGCGCCCACGGTCACGTGCGGACCGGGCGCGCGCTGGGGCGACATCCTGCGCACGCTCGAGCCCAAGGGCCTCTTGGCCAAGATCATGGTCACCGCGAGCGGAGCCACGGCAGGAGGCACGGCAGCAGCCGACGGCGTCTCGCGCTTCACCACCACGTTCGGAAAAGAGTCCGAGCAAATCGTCTCGCTCGATCTCATGACCGTGGACGGCACCGTGCACACGCTGCGTCCCGACTCGGACGACGAGAGCGTTCGAGAGCTTTTTTACGGGGTGATCGGCGGTCTCGGGTACCTCGGCGTGATCGTGCGCGTGACCTACTCGGTGTTCCGTCCGAACGCGCCCGGCTTTCCGCGTCTGCCGCTGCGCGTGCTCACGCGCGTGAAGAAGTGCCAAGACTTGAACGCGTTCGTGAAGACCGAAGGCGTCCGGCCGAGCCGCCCGAGCTCCCAGGGACACGTGGCGCGCGCGTTGTTCGAGGCCGCCAAGAAGAACCGCGACGACGACACCTCCGCCGATCCGGTCGCGTTCTACGGCGTGGTCTGCTCGGGCCATCGCCTGCGAGGCCTCGTGTTCGAGTCACGCTACGTGCGCACGAACGCCTCCGAGCCCATGCTCCAGCACCAACCCGATCACCCGCTTCGCTTCATGGCCGAGTGGGTGGCGCGCTTCCCGCTGACCTCGGGGCTCTTCTGGCAGGGCACCTACGAGATGTTCGACGAGCGCACGGACTACGTCGACGACCTCTTCGGCTACACGTTCTTCATGGACGGCAACGTGCGCACGCGCTCCATCGAGAAGAAGCTGCGCATGCGTACCTTCACCCTGCAGCAGACCTACGTCATCCCGTTTTCGCAGGAAAAATTGCACGATTTTCTCGAAGGCATGCAGGAACTCGTGGAAGACCGAACGCTCGTGCCCACCCTGTTCGACGTGCTCTACGTGCCGGCGGACAAGTCGCTGCTCTCGGCGAGCCGAGGCCGTGACGGCTTCGCGGTCACCATGGCCTTCGAGACCGGCAAGACCGAAGAGGTTCCAGCCATGAAGGCGGCGCTCTCGGCGCTCGCTCGGGTGTGCCTCGACATCGGCGGACGCGTGCACCTCGGCAAGACCGTGTTCGCCGAGGTGGACGACCTCCGCGCGATGTACGGCGACGCGCTGCCCGCGTTTCGTAAGCTCAAAGACCGCTACGACCCCAAGCGCCTGCTCGACAACGCGTTCTTGCACCGGATCTTCCCGGAGCTGTCCACGCTCGCGTGACCTTCGCTCAGGCGGCGCCGCGGCTCGCGCGCGAGGTCGTCCGACGGAACCCGGGCGCGAGCATGGCCGTCCAGCGCGCGGGGTTTTCGATCTCCTCGCTGACCATGGTGGCGTCCGCATCCCGCACCAGCGTACGGCCTTCGTCACCACCCGAGATCTCCCCGCGGCGCCGCTGCACGGCCGCCGCGTAGAGGCGCATGTCGGCCGCGGAAAATCCCTTCTGCGCGGCGAAGAGGTGCGAGAGCGAAGAGGCCTCGTCGCCTCGCTGGAAGGCTACCGCGGCGTGCACGAGGCGCGCGTACGGCTCGGCCCAGTGCATCTTCTCGTCCGAGAGGGCCCGCGCGTCTTTTTCGGCAACCGCGAGCAAGGGCCCCACGTGCGGGGTGCTCTCTGCCGCCGCGAGCGCGCTCGAGGCACGTTCGTAGTGCGCCACGATGCGGTTCGATTGGACGCGCAGGAGCATGGACTCGTCGAGGTCGCGGAAGGTGCGCTGGAAGCGCTCGAAGGCCCGCTCTCCTCGGCCCGCGTAACGATCGACGTAGGTCTCGGCGAGCAGCGCCACGTAGTGCTGCAAGTGGAACGCGCGCCGTGACCAGCGCGCCATGACCTCGACCGGATGTTCGCGTGCGGCGTCCACCTCGTCCGCGGCGAGCATGACCCACGCGGTCGACGTGGTGAGATTGGCTTGCGCGTAGAGGTCGCGTCGTTGCTCGGCGGCCTTCAAGGTGGAGGGTAGGCGCTCGCCCAGCTCTTTGATGCGGCCCGTGTAAAAAAGCGACCACGAGGTGACCATGTCGGTCGTGGCCACTTCCCATGGCACGCCTCGACACTCCTCGCGGAACGTCTTCTCGGCACGCTGGTAGTACGAGAGCGCACGCACCCACCGACCGGCCGCGAAGGCCTCGCACATGCCCGTCACGAGCAGCGCGAACCCCTGCAAATGCGCGTCTCCCAAGCGATCGGCGAGGGTCGTGAGCTCGAGGGCCAAGCGCTCGGCGCGCTCGCGGTTCTTGCCCCCCACGAAGGCCGCCGAGGTGGTCTCGAAGGCGAGCGAGCGTCCGATGCGGTACGGGTCTCCTGCTTCGAGCGAGAGGAGCAAGCTGCGCGCGGCGAAGTCCGCGCCGCGGATCATGTCGACGCCGTTGAGGCCCAAGGTGAGCGCCCAGCACGTGTCGATGCGGAGGCGGGCCCGCGCATCGGTCGCGCTCGGGGCGCGCTCGGTGAACGACGTGCCGCGCAAGGCGAGCTTCGCACGGCGCGCGAGGTACGACGCGAGCGCCACCCGTGGTGAGCGCGGCAGCCACAAATCCAGCGCGTCGAGAACGCCTTGCAAGACCGCGAGGCCTTCGTCGATGTGCCCGGTGGAGAGCAGCTGCTCGCCCGCGCGACGCCGCAGCTCGAGCGCTTCGTCGGTCGCGGCGTGCTCGGCCGCGCGGAGATACGCCTGCGCGGCTTCTTGTCCGCGCCCTGCATTGGCCAACGCATCTCCGGCCGAGATCTCGAGACCGCGCCTCCGCGACGGATCGAGGCTCGTGCGCTCGAGGGCGAGTCGATAGAGGCGCGCGGCGCGATCGAACGCGAGCGCCCGGGCCGCACGGTCGGCGGCGAGCTCCGCGAAGGCCCCCGCGCGCTCGAGGTCGCCACCGAGGCGCCAGTGCTCGGCGAGCTTCTCCGGGTCGGCGTTGCTGCCGCGCTCGAGCACGGCCGCGAGGGACAGGTTCAGCTTGGCGCGGCGGGCCTCGGGGAGGCGCTCGATGACCAGCTCGCGAATACGATCGTGGTAGGCCTCGACGCGATCCGCACTGGAAATTCCCCGGGCTCGCACGAGCCGATGCGATCGCAAGAGCGCGAGCGCATCGTGGGGATTGGGCACGTTCGCGGCCTCGGCCACGAGCCCTTGGGGAACCGGACTGCCCGCGGCAGCCACCGTCTCGAGCAGGCGGCGAGCGTCGTCGGTGAGGCTCTTCACTCGCGTCTCGAGGAGGCGCGAGAGGCTCACCTCTCCGAGGTCTCCGAGCTTGGCGGCATGGGTGAGCTCCCACACGAAGAACGGGCTGCCGGCGGACTCCCGCGCGATGGTGTCGGCGAGGTCGTCGGTGGTGCGCTCGTCCCGTGAGCCGCGATCCGGCCCGGACAAGAGCGTGATGGCCAGCTCGAAGGCATCGACGCGGCTCAACGGCTCGACTTCGATGTGACGCACGTCACCACGGAAACCGGCTTGTTTCGCCTCGGCGAGCAGCGCTTTCACGCACGTGCTGCGCTCTTCCTCTTCGCTCCGGTAACTGCCGAGGAAGAGCATTTTGGGCGCGTCGGGTGGGCGCAGGATGTCCACGAGCAACCTCGCGCCGTCGAGGTCTCCCCATTGGAGATCGTCCACGTGGAGTACCAGCGTGTGCCGTTCACCGAGGCCCGCGAGCAGGAATTTCAGCGCCGCGAAGCCTCGCCAACGCACCTCTTGTTCGTCGTTCGCGACCACGCCGCTCTCTGCGAGCGCTTCGAGCGCAGGGATGCGCGACAGCGACGGAAAGATGCGCACGAGGGCGCTCGCGTCCCTCGGGACCAGCGCGCGTACCGCTTCGTAGTCGAAGCCGGCGAGGTGGCGGCCAAGGGCGTCGATTAGGCTGTCTACGGCTTTGTAAGGAACCGACTCGCGCTCGAAGCATCGGCCTCGGAGCAGCAGCACGGACTCGTCTCGTCCGAGCTCGTAGAAGATTCGCTCGGCCAGAGCGCTCTTGCCCATCCCGGATCGTCCGTGGAGGTAGACCACCACCGAACCGCCCGCGCGAACGTCGTCCACCGCTCGCCGGAGGTCGTCGAGCTCGTCTTCTCGGCCTACGAACGCGAGGCCTTCCACGCCCGAGGGCGGCATGCGAAGGCTCTCCGGCTCGGCTCCGAGGGCACGAAAAATCTCGGCTTCACTCGGGCGTTTGTGGGGTCTTCGGTCGAGCAGTCGCTCGCACAGCGTGGCCAAATCGGAGGGCAGGTCGGGCACCAGCAAAGACGGCGAGGCGATGTCTTCGGTGCGCTTGCGCTGGAGCACCTCGAGTGCGCCTCCCGAGATAGGCAGGATGCCCGTGAGCGCTTCGTAAAGCATCACCCCGACGCTGTACCAATCGGAGGCCGGCGAGAGCGGCTCCCCCGAGGCATGCTCGGGAGACATGTACGCCGGGGTGCCGACGATGCCGTCGAGGTCTTCTTCCGCCGTCCGCCCGCGGAGGTCGTGCACCAGCCCGAAATCGAGGATGACCAGCCGTCCGTCGTCGCGCACGAGCACGTTGGAGGGCTTGAGGTCGCGGTGGATCTTGCCCGCGTGGTGGAGCGCGCCGAGGCCCTGACAGAGCTGGACGAAGCTCGCGCGGAGCCGCACCGTATCGAGCTCGGTGCGCGGCATGGCCAGGATTTCGTCGAGCGGATCGTGGTCTTCGATGGCCCTGACGTGCGAGACGGGCAGGGTGGCGTCGTCGCTGGGAAGCGAATTACGCACGTACCGCATGAAGTCGATGCCCGGCACGAGGTCCATCGTGAAGAACGATTGGCCGTCGGCGTCCGAGACCAGCTCGTGTAGCTGCACGAGGTTCGGGTGGACGATGTCCGCGAGGGCGCGAAACTCCCGCTTGAGCTGGTGGACCTCGGTCGGTCCCATGCGGACGAGCGTCTTCAGCGCGACGGTCGCGCCACGCTCGTGGTCGTACGCCTCGTAGACGACCCCCATGCCGCCGGCGCCGAGGGTCGAACGGATCTCGAATCGGTTGGCCAGCGGCCCCGCAGGAACCGGCTGCATCCTAAGATGCTATCCAATGCCGGGTGGCCTGGGCAAGGAGCCTCGTGTCACTATAAGATGGGAAATCCGTTGGCCGAAGAAGAGTTCGAGACCCAGCCGCTCGATGTAGAGCCGCACGTCGTCGAGAAGCCCGCGAGCCCGGGCGTCCGAATGTTTTTGCTCGTCTATCACCAAGACGGAGCAGAGGCGGTTCCTCTCGAAGACGGCGCGCAGGTGGTGGTCGGACGTGAGGAACCTTCGGACTGCCGCGTCGTCGACGTGACCCTCTCGCGCCAGCACGCGCGCTTCCGTCGCAGCGGCAACGTGCTCACCGTCGAAGACCTGGAATCTCGAAACGGTACGTGGATTTCCGGCATGCGCGTGCGTCGCGCCGAGCTGTGCGCCGGCGACGAAGTGATGCTCGGATCGGTGATGGTCGCCATCCATTCGCGTGGTCGCGCCGAGCCCGATGCCCGTGGTCTCGAAGGTGACGATCGCGTGCGTCGCGCGCTCGACGACGAGCTCGTTCGCGCACGTCACTTCGGTCGAGGGCTCGCGCTGCTCATGGTGCGGACGCTGAACCCGGGCGAGCACGTCTCGCGTTGGGCGGAGGCGGTCCGTGAGCGGATGCGCCCGGTCGACCGGGTCGGCCTGTACAGCAAAGACACGCTCGAGATTGTGCTCCCCGAGATAACTCCGGCCGCCGCCTACGAGGTCGCGCGCCAGGTGACGGTCGAAATCTCGCCGCCGCTCGTGGTGGGCGTCGCCACCTTCCCCGACGCGGCCGCCACCGGCGAAGAGCTGATCGAGGTGTGCCGTGGTGCGCTCCTCGAGACCAACGAAGTGCGACGTGTCGGCGTGGCCCGCACACGTGAGGCCGACGCGAACGCCGCGGTCCATCGCGGTCTGCCGGTCGCGGTGAGCGCCGCCATGAAAGCCGTTCTCGAGCAGGTCGACCGCGTCGCGCCTTCGTCGCTGCCGGTGCTCGTCCACGGCGAAACCGGAACCGGCAAAGAGCTGGTGGCGCGCGCCCTCCACGAACGGAGCCCGCGTCGTCGCGGTCGAATGGTGTGCCTCAATTGCGCGGCCATCCCCGCGCAGCTCGTGGAGAGCACGCTCTTCGGTCACGAGCGCGGCGCCTTCACGGGCGCGGACGCGCAACGCCGCGGTGCCTTCGAAGACGCCCACGGCGGCACGCTCTTGCTCGACGAAGTGGGCGAGCTGCCTCCCGCGGCGCAGGCTGCGCTCCTGCGGGTGCTCGAGACCCATCGGGTCATGCGCGTCGGCTCCACGCGCGAGATCGAGGTCGAGGTCCGCATCATCGCCGCCACCCACCGCGACCTCGAAGAGATGGCTCGCGAAGGGAAATTCCGCGCCGATCTCGTCTATCGCTTGAACGGCATCACGCTCGCGATCCCCCCGCTCCGTGAGCGCCGCGAAGAGATTCGTCCGCTCGCGCTGCGCTTTCTCCAGCGCGCCAACGAGACCAACGGCCGAGCCGTGCGCCGCATCGACGAGCGCGCCATCGAGCTGCTCGAAGGCTACGACTGGCCGGGCAACGTCCGCGAGCTCCGCAACGCGATCGAGCGCGCCATCGTCATCGCCCGCAGCGACTCGATCACCGTCGACGACCTCCCCGAGCGAGTCCGCGGAGGTCGTCCCGTGACCCCGCTCGAAGAGAGCGACGCCGCCGCGCTCCACGCCAAAGAGATCAAGGCGCGGGTGGTCGATTACGAAGGCAAGATGATCTACGACGCCTTGCGCGCCGCGCACGGCAACCAGACCGAAGCCGCCAAGCGCCTCGGGATGCCGCTCCGCACGCTCGTGCGCAAGGTGAAGGCGCTCGGGCTCAAAGTCCGCGTCGACAAGTGAGCGCACGTGTTCGCCCTTCCGCCGCTCACGTTGTCCGGGGACCGCGTCGCGCTCGGTCCGCTTCGTAGCCAGCTCGCGCCGCTCTACGCGCAATGGGAAGACGACCTGGAGCTGCAGGTGCTCCGCGGAACGAACGTGCGTCCGCGCGTGCGCGTCGAAGGACGCGAGAGCGAGCTCGTCGGGCGCGCCCTCAGGGCTGAAAACGAAGTCTATTTCACCATCTACGAGACCATCTACGAATCCAAAGCGCCTCGTCCGATCGGCGTCTCGGCCCTGTTGGAGCTCGACTCTTCGAACGGGACCGCGGAGCTCGTGATTCATCTCGGCGAGCGCGATACGTGGAGCACCGGGCTCGGCACGGAGGCCACGCGCCTCACGCTCGACTACGCGTTCCACGCGCTCGGCCTGGTGAACGTGCTGGCTCGCGTGGTCGAAGGAAACGGACGCGCCCTCACCTCGCTCGAGCGCGCCGGGTTCCGTCGCATCGGCGCGCTTCGAGGCTCGTACAGGGTCGGTCGCGAGCGTCGCGACGTCGTCTTGCTCGACTGCACGGTCGACGATCACGAAAGCTGCGTGGTGAAAGCCACGCTCGATCTCGCCTTCGCCGGCAAGCCGACCATCGACCTCGGGTGACGCACGCCCCAGTGGTGCGATAGCGCCACGCTCTTCGGGCGTCGCACCACGGAAATAGCGCAAAAAAGCGGTCGGTACGGCTCGTGCTGAGGGGAAGGTCGGCGCGCGAAACACAGCGTCGCTTCACCTAACCGCGCCCGCTCGCGCTTCGAGTGGGCTCAGGAGTCCGTCATGAAGACCTTCTTCGCTCGTTCGCTCGTTCTCGTCGCTCTCGTCTCGGCCGTGCCCATGATCGCCTGTACCACCGAGACGAGCGGCGTCGACTCGGTCAACGGCAAGGCCATCTCCGAGCTCGACATCGGCGCGGACATCACCCTGAACAAGGGCTCGACCCAGCAGGCGACCGCCACGGTGAAGTACGCCGACGGCACGAGCGCCTCGGTCACCACCAGCTCGGACTTGGTCTGGAACGTGGGCAACGCCGACGTGGCCACCATCTCGGCGGACGGTGTCGTCACCGGGAAAAACGTGGGCGCCACCACGTTGAAGGCCACCTACCAAGGCAAAGAGAGCGCCTCGCACGCGCTCATCGTGAAGTGAACGCGAAGCCTCGATCGTGACGTCTCACGGCACGCGCACGGCACGTCCGATGTCGAAGACGGGGAGCGATCCCTCGATGAGGCATTGGGCGTGCGGGTCGCACACCACCGTGCGCGCCTGACCGTAGATCTTCACGTGCTCACCCGAGGCCGCGGGCTTGGGCGCGAGGGCACGATCGAGCTCGTGATGATCGACGAGCCTGCCCTCGAGGGTGAAGAATCCCTTCGAGCGTCCGAGCGTCCCCTCGAGCACTTGCGCGTCGGCCAAAACGGCCACCGCGTGGAGCTTCTTGGGCTGGAAAAAATGGCCCGTTCGCTGCTGCGCGACCTCGCCGCGCGACGGAACGTTCACGCTCTCGTCGTGCTCGGTGAGCGATGCCGTCACGCGCAGGCGGGCTCCCATCAAGGTCTCGAGATCGGCCACGGGCTCCGCGAGCGCGCCCTTCACGTCGCTCTCGTCGAGCAAGACTCCGCGGACGTCGAGGCCGCCATTCGCCGGGCGAGCCATGCCCTCGAACGTCACGAGGCCAGCCTCGAGCTTGTCGCGCTCGCCGAGCACTTTCGCCCGCGCGCTCGCTTCGGGCACCGAGCTTGCGCTCGCGGAGGGGACCTTCGGCGCGGAAACGACGGGAGCGGGAGCGGGAGGTGGGAGTGCGGGCGCCTCCGCCGGCGCTTGCGCGCACGCGACCACGAGTCCACACGCGACCACGAACGACACGAGCCTCGACGGTAGGTTCACCGAACGAGCGTAACTTCGCCCGCGAGCCACGAGCAAGGGCGGTCAGGCTCTCGAGCGCGCCGTCTGGACGCTCGCGCCTTCGCGGATGGCCGCGACGATTTCCAGGCTCCCGAGGGCGAGCGGCTCGGCGGAGCAAAATCGCTTGTTGGCGCACAAAAATGCGGCATTTTCGCTTACGCCGACACGCAGGTAGCCGGCGCGATCGAGTACGCTCGCGAGGCACGAGGAGACGCGCTTCGACGGATCACGCGAGGCGATGCCCACGTACGACTCGAAGGTGCGTTCGCTCGCCCCCTCCAGCGCGAGCGCGGCCACGACCACGTGGTATGCGCCGCACGCGCCGACCAGGTCGAGCTTGTGGTCGAGCCCGAGCGAGCACTCGTCCCACGCGATGGACGACGACCGCAGCGAGAGGAGCCCACGCGCGACGTGGTCTTCGTCCGTGCGATGTGGATTCGGGTCTCGAGAAGGAAGTGCAGCGAGCGAGGCGCGAGCGAGGCCGTCGAGGAGCGAAACCTCCGCGCCGACCTCGTCGGGGGCGAGCCACCGGCGGTAGACCGACTCGCGCTCGCACTTGGTCTCGAGCGTGTATCCTGCACGTACTAAGTCGATGCCTGCGGCGCGTCGAAAGACCATCTGAGCGCCGCGCACGTGCACGAGGGTGCGCGCACCTCGCTCGTCGAGACGAAGCGTACGGGCGAGCCCGGCCGCGGGCGTGGTTTCCGACCCGGCCTCGGCGACGTGCGCACGCTCGTGCGTGCGGCCCGCGAACGCGTAGGGCGCGAAACTCGAGCCGTGGAAAGCCTGGAGAGTGCGGTCGACGGATGCGAAGGCAGGCATGGGGCAACGGGGCACTGAGCGCGAGAGCGACGCACCGCATGCACGATTGCGGCCGGTGCGTGCCCGACGTTCTGGGGCCGGATTGGCCTAGAGACCATGCCAAAGTGGCGCGAAAGCGCCAAAAGTGGCGCGCCATATTTGGCGTAGTGCAAGGATCTCGACGACTTGGGCGAAGCTCCGGGGTCCGAAAAAAAAGGTCCACGGTCCGGCCTCTCGTGCCCGCGTGGGTGTGCGAGCGTGGACGTGGAGGGAGAGGCATCGCTCACCATGCTGCGCATCTTCGTCGGAGCGACGTTCGAGGGACGTCCGGTTCGCCTGCTCGTGGTGGTGCGAGGGCCTTGCGCCGAGCACGAGACACCATCGGTGGTGATCGATCGCGCAGGCGCGGTGTCGGAGGGCGAGGTCACACGTTGGCTTCCGTGCTCCGCTCACGAAGCGGCCCTCGAGGTCGCGCTGCGCGAGCGCGAGACGCACCTCTTCCTGGTGGCCTGCTCGGCCGAAGACTCGAGTCGCGGAGACGATCGGGTGGACGTCCGTGCGTCGTTCCGGAGCGACGTCGCCCGTACGAGCTTTCGTGCCGTGCCGAGGGAAACGAGCGGGACGAGCTTTGCCCTCGCCAGCTGCTACTTCGGCGAGCTCGGCAGAGCCACGTCGTTCGGTGCCGCGCTCGACTTGGCCGCGCGTAGCCATGCCTTGGGTGGACACCGCATCGACTTCAAGCTCTTCGTGGGGGACAACGTCTACGCCGACGTCGCGGTCGATCAGAACGCCTTTTCCCCCGTGGACGGCGCCTACGCCGAGATCGCCACGCGCTACGTGCGCACGTTCGTGGACGACGACGCCATGGCTCTCGCGCTCGCATCGAGCCCGACCTTCTTCACCTTCGACGATCACGAGCTGTGGAACGATTTTCCCCATCGAAACGCCTGGCTCTCGAGGAGCTGGGACCCTCACCGCGCGCTCTGGACCGGCGCGTCGGTGGCCGGCCTCGATGCGTTCCAAGTTCCACTGAACCCCGAGCGCGTTGCACGTTCACGCTCGTACACGTTCGAGGCCGGGCGGGTGCCGTTCTTCGTCGCCGACACACGCTCCGAACGCACCGCGGCCGAGGGACCGAGCCCGAGTCTCTTGCCTCCCGAAGCGCTCGAGGCGCTCGAGGCGTTCCTCCGCGCGCCGGGAGGTCCGCGTGTGCTCGTCGTCGGGCAGCCCATCTGGCTCGAGGCGCGCAGCAAGACTTTCCTCTTCACCACCGATCACAACTTGGCCGCGTACGAAGCGGCCTTCGCGCGCATCGTGACCGCCCTCGACGACTGCCCGAGCGACGTGCTCGTGCTCTCGGGAGACGTGCACTACAGCCGAATTCTGCGCCTGGAGACGCGTCCGGGGGCGCACGTGTACGAGGTGGTGAGCTCTCCCGCGGCGCACATTCCCACGTCGGGGAGCACGGCCAAACACGCGGTCTTCGGCGGCACACGCGACGTGATCGGCGAGGACGCGATCCAAATCGCCGACTCGGTCGAGCTCGGCGCCTGCCACGTTCGTCTGCGCGAGCGCGGGTACCTCGCCGGCACGAGCTCGGTGGCCACGCTCGCGCTCGTCTCGCTTCGTCCGAGGGGCGAAAGCGCGCTCGAGGTCACGGTCGACTTCGTCGATCATCGCGCCTCGCCGCCGAGGTTGCTCGCGTCCGAGCCCGCCGGCAAACGTGCTCCCGAGTTTTCCGGTACGGCCACGTTCGTGCTCGGTCCGAGGACGCGAAGGCGCCGGTGATCGGCGTGATTCTCAGGGATCCGTCGCGTCGGTGCTTGCGTCGGGCGCGTCGCCATCGGTGCTTGCGTCGCGCGACGAGGCGGCCACGCAGCGAGCGGCCTTGCACGCGAAGCCCTGTCCACAATCGGTGGAGCTCGAGCATTCGACGTCGCAAAACCCCTTCTTGCACACGAGTGGCGTCGGACACTGGGCGCTCGCTTCGCATTCGGGGGCGAACGCCTCCGGGCGGGGCTCGCTCGTCGGCAAGGCCACGGGTGCGCAGCGAGACTTCGGCGCTCCGGCCTCGACCCAAGCCACGAACGGAGCGAGCGCGGCCGTCGGGAGTGGGCTGCCCGGAGGCATCGGACGATCCTGGCTCCGCACGCGTGCGAGCGACTGCTCCGCTACCGTCTTGTTCGGATCCCCGAGCGAAGGTTTGGCGAGGTCGTCGTAGGTGAGGAGGGCCATCGGTGCGCCCCCGGTCGGTTTGCGCGAATGGCAGGTCGCGCAGCGCGAAGCGAGTAAGAGCTCGACGTCGCAAGGGAGGCCGCTCTCTTCGCCGGGCGAGGTGCTCCCGACTTCTTCGGAGCTTCCCGCGACGGAGGTAGCGCTCGAGCCCGGCCCGTTCCAAGCGGGCTCTTCGCACCCGAGCCCCGCCGAGAGTGGCAACAACAAAATCAGCACGATGAAGGGAAATTTACGGCGAATCATCGCGTCCTCAGGTGTTCAAAAGACCAGGCAAAGGTGTGGTGAAGCCGTTGCCGAAGCTCGGCACGACCACATCCATGGCCTGCATGAGCGCAATCAAGACGTTGCCGTTCCCTTGGCCAGGTCGGTCGAGGAGCTTGCCCTTCCGAATGCGCCCACCGCCCCCTCCGCACACGATGATGGGCAGGTCGCGCTTGCTGTGCAGCGTGCCGTCTCCCATTTCGCTGGCGAAGTACACGATGGTGTCGTCGAGCAGCGTGCCACCCGCTCCGTTTCCGGTCGCCTTCAATTGCCCGAGCAGGTACGCGAGCTGCGACACGATCCAGCGGTTGACCGCGGCATAGGACGGGCCGGGGGAATTGTGGGTGATCCCGATGTGGTAGCCCTCGTTGACGCCCAGCCAAGGATGGGTGCGCTCGGTCACCGTGTGCTCGTAGCCGAAGGTGATGACGCGCGTGAGATCGCAGCGGAAAGCCAGCACCGAGAGGTCGAGCATTTGCCTGACGAGGTCGCGCACGTCGGCAGGAGGGCCGGGGCGCTGTCCCATCGCGCAGGTGGTCGCCGTACGGTTGATACGCGTCTCGATTTCGCGCACGCCGGTGAGGTACTCGTCGAGCTTCGCCTTGTCGTTGCGCCCCAATCGACTCTCGAGCGCCGAGGCATCCTCGCGGACCGTGTCGAGCACGCTGCGACGACGGGAGCGCTCCGACGCATCGACGCTGGTGGTCATGCCGAAGAGCCTCGAGAAGAGCGCGGACGGATTGATCTCTTTGGTCAGAGGCGTTCCGTTCGACCACGACAGGTGGTCCTTCAGCACCGGGTCGTAGGCGGGTTCTTTGTTGGGGTTTTCGTTGAGAATGGCCGTCCCGAGCTCGAGCGATCGAAGCGGCGTCTTTCCACGAAGGGCCTCGGCGACCACCTGGTCGGCCGAGGTGCCCATGGCGCGAACGGTGGGCGGAGCGTCCGCGGCCGTGAGGAACGTGGCAATCTTGCCGGTGTGGGCCGAGCTGCCGGTTTTGTCGCCGGAGGCATCCACGTTGGTCACCACGGTGACGTCGTCCTTGAAGGGCAGCAGCGGAGCTTGCGACTCACCCAAGGTCCACGACGACTCGGTGCCCGTGGGCTTCCAGGCGGCTCGGTGAACGCCAATCGGAAAATGGAAGGTCATGAGTCGCCGAGGCGAGGTGGGCGGATTGGCGCGTGCGGCCCGAGGTAGGGCGGACTCGAGAAAGGGCAGGGCGAGCAACGTGCCTGCGCCCACCAGGAATGCACGTCGACCGGCTCGAATGCTCACGGCTGATTCCCTCCACGACGCATGCGAAAGGCGTCGCTCCGAACGATGTTTCGAATGAGGTCGCGGGTCTTGAATTTGCCCGCGACGAACGCGCGGGAGAGCGCGGTGAGCCGCTCGGCGTCGTAGCCTCGGGGCGACCTTCCGAGCGCGTACGAGTAGAGCTTCTTGGTGACGCAATCGGCGAAGCGTGGGTCCTTCTTGATGGCGTTCGCGAGATCCACGGGGCCGTCGATTGCCGTGCCGTCGGGGAGGGTGCCGGTCGCGTCGATCGGCACTCCGTCGTCGTGCGTTCTCCAGCGACCGAGCGCGTCGAAGTTCTCGAGCGAAAACCCGATGGGATCCATCTGGGAGTGGCAGCTCGCGCAGACCGGGTTCTTCCGGTGCTCCTCCATGCGTTGTCGCACCGTCCCGGCGGCGACCTTCTCGGCGAGCGCGGGTACGTCGGGCGGCGGTGGAGGAGGAGGCGTGCACAAGAGCTCGGAGAGCACCCACTCGCCGCGGCGAACAGGCGACGTGCGGGTCGCAATGGAGGTCATGGTCAGGATGCTCGCCTGGGTGAGCAGCCCACCGCGGTGGCTCTTCGGGTCGACCGGGACCCGGACGAGGGTCGTGCCGACCGGCCCCGTGACGCCGTAATGGCGCGCGAGGCGCTCGTTCATGAAGGTGTATTTTGCATCGAAAAGCCCGTCGAGGCCTTGGTCGCCGAGCAGGAACGACTCGAGGAACGCCTTGGTCTCGTCGGTCATGGACTTGCCGAGATCGGCGTCGAACTCCGGGAACGTGGCCGTGTCCGGGCTCGTCTCGGCCATCGTGTGGAGCAGCCAATCTGTCGCGAAATTGTCGACGATCGCCTTGGCTTTGGGGTCGTCGAGCATGCGCTCCACCTGCGCCTCGAAGACACGTGGGCTCGATAGGCGACCCGCCTCCGCGTAGGCGAAGAGCGTGTCGTCCGGCATGGAGCTCCACAGAAAGTAGGAGAGGCGACTCGCGAGCTCGAAGTCGGTGAGCGCGTGCGGCTTCGGGTCGTCCGGCACGGAATCCGTCTCCACACGAAACAGAAAGCTCGGAGAGAGCAAGATGACCGTGATGGCCATGCCGAGGGCTTCTTCGTACGAACGCCCTTCGGCTTGCGTGTTCTCGACCAGCGCCGTCAAGCGAGCGAGCTCGGCCGGCTGCACGGGTCTACGAAATGCTCGCTCGGCCAGTCGCGCGAGGACCTTCCCGGCGCAAGCGAGACTCTCCGGCGCGAGTGGTGCACAATCGACGACTTCCGGATTGGCGAGCGCGTTCGTCGCCAATCGTCGGCTCGCCTCTTCCAATCGTTCGACGTAGAGCGGGCTCATCGTCAGTGCGTCGGCATTGTTGGTGAATCCCTCGGCTCCGTTGTCCGCCGGAAAGTCGAGGGCTGGACGACTCTGGTCGCCGAGCAGATCACGGACCGTGTTGTCGTACTCGATGCGATTGAGCCGCCGCAGGGTCACGGTGCCCACGTCGGGCTTGGTGGTGCTCGAGACTTCGGTTCCGCTCGGCGCGCCGCCGGAGGGCGCCGCGAGCTCGACGTCGGTCTTTCGCGTGGATGCAGAAGGATCTCCGGGCTCGCACGCGAGCACACCTGCCGAAGCGAGCACGATGGCCAGTCGAACGAGGTCCCGTCGACGAGAGGTGGTGAAAGCGCCCATTTTGGGCTTGCTTCGCACCTCCCGTGCCAAGTCAAAAACCCGCTCTTTTGGCTGCTTTTTGCGTTCGCTCAGCCAATGTACGCGGCGTCATCGCGATGGCGATCGACGGACGATTGGCGGTCGCGCAGGTCCTCTCGCCGCGCGCAACGGACCCAGGTACGTTCCGAGAGTCCGAAAGAAGGAGGGGTCGAAGCACATGATTCGTCACGGGTTCGTGCGTCCGAGGAGAGCCGTCGAGTCCACTGCGTCGGCGCGCGAGTTTTTTCGCGAGGTCTTCGCGAGGTCTTCGCGAGGTCCGTGGGTGCTGCTCGCGGGAGGCTCGGACGTCCGGCACGTGCGTGTGCGTCTCGCGCAATCCGTGGTCCGCTACGACGAGCGCCCGAGCGCCTGGTCGCACGTGGCGCTCCTCCTCGACGTGGACCCGGAAGAGCCGCTCCGCTCCACCGGGGTCGAGGTGCGACTCGACGAAACACGCGAGACCGGGCCCGAGCGTCACTACGTGTCGTTCTTCTCGCTCTCCGACTACGCCGATCCCGAACGCTTTCCGAACCTCGGCCTCGTCACGTTGAGGCCGAAAAAGAAGGGCAAACACGAGAGCTCGGACGTCTCGAGGGTCCGTCGTGTGGACGGCGAGACCCTCGTGAAGCGCGTCTCCACGCACGCGCTCGATCCTTCACCGGCCCGCGCGACCCACTCCTTCGGGTCGTGGCTCTCGGCGTGGAGCGCGCATCTCTTCGATCCTTCGCGCGTTCAAAATCCACTGCTGGCCAACGTGCCCGTGCCTTCTGCCGGCTTCGTCGACTACGTCTTCGCGGCGAGCGGCGTGAACCTCACGCCCGCGGCGAGCACGCCCGCCGTCTGCCCCGAGCACTTGTGGGCGAGCGTGCGGCGCTTCGATCATCCCGACTATCTGGTGCGCTACGCGTCGCGCAGGCTCGAGCCGCGCGCGGTGTCGCCGGCCGTACAGGACGAAAATCTACGCGAGGCCTACCGAGCGTTCCGAGAACGTCGATAGCCTCGCGTCGAAGGCGATTCGAGAGGGATTCGCGAGTCTCAGCCGAGCGCGGGGTAGTCCGTGTAACCCTTCGCGCCCGGCGTGTAGAACGTCGAGAAGTCCGGATCGGCCAGCTTGGCGTCGCCCTTGAGGCGCGCCACGAGATCCGGATTGGAGAGGAACGGACGCCCGAAGGCCACGAGCTCGCCCTTCTTTTCGGCCAGATCGGCCTCGGCGCGCTTGCGGTCGTAGCCGCCCGAGAGAATGTACGTTCCGCCGAAGGCCTCTCGGATGCCCTTCTTGATGCTCTCGGGAACGGGCGGCGCGCCCATCGCGGAGTGGTCGACCACGTGGATGTACGCGAGGCCGAGTGCGCCGAGCTCTTTGGCGAGCGAGAGGTACTGCGCGTCCACGCCCTCGAAGCCACCGGTGCCGTTGAAGGCGCCGTAGGGCGACACGCGAATGCCGACCTTCTCTTTGCCGATCGCGGCAATGGCAGCGCGCGCGACTTCGAGCACGAAGCGGTTGCGGTTGTCGGCC
Organism: Polyangiaceae bacterium; assembly: GCA_965225775.1. Classification (GTDB taxonomy): domain Bacteria; phylum Myxococcota_A; class Polyangia; order Polyangiales; family Polyangiaceae; genus JAAFHV01. The sequence goes on from OZ245328.1 coordinate 6,799,746, forward strand.
GAGCCGCCGTAGCCGTCTTTGCGATCGTTCACGTTGGCGTTCAGGAATTGCTCGAGCAAGTAGCCGTTGGCGGCGTGCAGCTCGATGCCGTCGAAGCCGGCCGCGACCGCGTTTTTCGCGGCGGTCACGAATTCGTCTTTGGCCTGGGTGATGTCCGCTTCGGTCATGGCACGGGGCGCCGTGTGCGGCTTCGGACCCTCGGCATCCGTGTACATGTCTCCTTCGAGGGCCTTGTCGCTCGGTCCGACCACTTCGCCGCCTGCGGGCAGGTTGGCCACGTGACCCACTCGGCCGGTGTGCATGATCTGGAGGAAGATCTTGCTGCCCTTCTCGTGCACGGCCTTCGTGACGAGCTTCCAGCCTTCGACCTGCGCTTGCGACCAGATGCCGGGGATGCGCGTGTAGCCGGTGCCGTTCGGCGAAGGCGAGGTGCCCTCGGTGATGATGAGGCCGGCGGTCGCGCGTTGTGCGTAGTACTCGGCCATGAGCGCGTTGGGCACGTTGCCCTCGCTCGCGCGCGAACGGGTCATGGGGGCCATGACGATACGGTTTTGGAGGGTGATCCCGGCGAGCGTGGTGGCATCGAAGAGCATGGGCGTCCTTTCGCGTCGCTAAACGTTCCGCGAGCGCGCAGCGAGCATGGCTACCGGACTTCCCAAACGGAAGTGATGGTCTACGAATAAACTGTTCTTTCTAGGAGAACAGTCAAGCCTTGGCGACCTCGGCCACGATCTCGAAGGAACGCAGGCGCGCGCGTGGCTCGAAGATTTGCGCGGCCACGATGAGCTCGTCGGCCCGTGTGCGTGCGGAGAGCGCTTCTAGGCCTTCGCGAACACGAGCAGGCGTGCCGCGCACGGTGAAGCGGAGCATGGAGTCGAGGGCGTCGATCTCCGAAGGCGACAGGGCGTCTTGCAGCTTGGCGACCGGTGCCGGAAGCTTCCCTGGGGTGCCGCGCATCAGGTTGCGGAAGGCCTGCGCGAGCGACGTGAAGAGGCTCTCGGCTTCGGCGTCGGTCTCGGCGGCGAACACGTTCACGGCGACGATGGCGTACGGCTCGGGGTGCGCGCTCGAAGGTCGGAATCGATCCCGGTAGAGCGCGAGCGCTTCGTCGAGACGCTGCGGCGCGAAGTGCGACGCGAACGCGAACGGCAAGCCGAGCGCGGCGGCCAGGCTCGCTCCGAAGAGGCTCGAGCCGAGCACGTAGAGCGGCACCTCGAGCCCTGCGCCAGGCACCGCGCGCACTCCGGGAACGCGGTCCGCGAAGTAGGCTCGCAGCTCGGCGACCTCGTCCGCGAAGTCGTCCACGCTGCCCTCTCGCGTACGGCGGAGCGCGTGCGCCGTGCGTGCGTCCGTGCCCGGTGCGCGCCCGAGCCCGAGGTCGATGCGACCGGGGAACAAGGTGGCCAACGTGCCGAACTGCTCGGCGATGACCAGCGGCGCGTGGTTGGGCAACATGATGCCTCCCGCGCCCACGCGGATGGTGCTCGTGCCCGCCGCCACGTGCTGGATCACGAGGGACGTGGCCGCGCTGGCGATGCCGCTCATCCCGTGATGTTCGGCCAACCAGTAGCGCAAATAGCCTAGTTTTTCCGCGTGGCGTGCGAGCTCGAGCGTGTTTCGAAACGCATCACGAGCGTCGCTGCCTTCGGGCACGGGGCACAAATCGAGGACCGAGATCGGAGGGAGCTTCTTCATAGGGGGCTCGACCTCGGACGTTGCGCCCGCGCTCGCGGAATCGCAAGGCGGGCGTTGACGGCGTGTGTGTGTAAAGTGCACGCGAGGCGCGAGCCGAGGCTCGAATCGCTTTCAGCGGATCGGCGGCGGGTTGTAGATCTTCTTCACGTTGGCGCCGCCCACGAACGCGTACGAGCCGGCGCGTCCGTAGCCGTACGCGGCGATCCCGAAGGCCTTGTCGGCGTTCATCTTGTGGGTGCCTTCGGTGAGCGGGCAGCGCTTGGCGACCCAGTTTTTGCCATCGAGCGGACCGATGGGGGCGTCCACGCAGCCGGTGGGGGCTGCGCCGTCGATGGTCACGTTGGTGCCTTCGGGCATGGCGATGGCCACGTAGTTTTTGGTCCACGAGGTGGGCACGAGGAAGAGGTAGTTCTCGCGGAACTGATCGATGGCCGGGAAGATCGTGAGCGAGGGATCGCCGAGCACGTTCTCCGTGTACTCCTGGCTCACCAAGATTTGTCCGAGCGCGATGGGCTCGCTCGCGTCCGCGACGAAGTCCTTGTTGGTGAAGGTCTCGCGTACCTCGCCCGGCTGCAGCGTGAAGGAGTCGTCGGGGGCGGGCAGGTTGGTCTTCACCGTGGCGGGGGCGGCGACGCCCATGAAGCGCACGATGTCGTAGTCCGAGTAGCTCGTGCCCGAAGAGCGGAGGGGGCTGCGGGGGATGGTGAACTTCTTGCCGTACGACTCGACCGGGAAGAGCTGCTCTTCCACGTGGTCGAGGCAGCACGAGGTGCCTTTTTCGTTGCCGGGAGGTGCGGGCGGCTTCTTGGTGCCGGGCGCGCCGGAGAGCTCGGTGCCCGTGAAAACGGCCACCGGCTGCGAGGCGTTCACCACGGTGCCGGTCATGTCACCGGGCAGACCGTCGGTCTCGAGGTTGAGCACGTCGTACGGTCCGAGCGTGGCCGTGACCACGCCGCCTTTCACGGTGGCCGGTACGCTGCCACCCGCGAGCGTGGCGTTGGCCACGTTGACGGTGACCGTCGTGCCGGTGCGCGTGCCCACGATGGTCACGTAGGCGCGGTCGATCGGGCTGCCCAAGAACGAGATGGGCTTTCCGGCGGGCCAGGAGAGGACGCGGTAGACCGAGCCCAAGCTACCCGTGGGGAGCAACAGCGAGGCGTCGTTGGAGAACTGCGATTTGAGCGCGTTGAACTGGTAGGCGATGATCGGCTGCGACGACGACACGCGGAACGCGTTCGAAGAGAGCATCGTTCCGGGGCCTTCGTTCTTGCCCATGACGCTGCCGTCGACCTCGCGCGTGGGCATCTCCACCGTCTCGAGCTTGCCCGGGTCGACCAGCACGCGTTTGACGAGCTTCACGTCCGCAGGACCGCCAGGCGGGCCATCGTTTTTCTCGATGAACACCTCGGCTTGTTTGTCGCCAGCGTTGGAGAGCACGAGCCCCCAGACGGCGCCGGCCGCGTCGTTCGAGCCGTCGTTCTCTTGATCGAGGTCGACCGCCCAGAACTCGCAGCCCACGTTCGACGTGAGCACGTCCGCCGCGGCGCAGCCCGATTGGCACTCGCCACCGATGCACACTTCGGTCTTGCCGTTGCACTCGCCGATTTTCGCGCCCGCTTTGCCCGAGGCGTCGCACTCGTGGATCTCGTTGCCGACGCACGTCTTGCCGTCTTTGCAGGTGAGATCTCCGCTGCTCGCGTCTCCGTTGAGGATGGGGCCGGTTCCGCCGTCGCCGTCGTCGCCGCCGTCGATCGCCATGCGCTCCGAGCCGCACGCGCCGAAGGCGAACGCGGACGCGACCGCGAGAGGAATCAAGAAGAGCGAAGAGCCGAAGGGGCGGGAGGCCATCGCCCCTATTTGCACGAGCGATCCCGAGGGCGCAAACCCTCATCCCAAGGCACGCCGCGTCACGCATGGGGCCCGCAACCGGGGGGGCGCGTTCTCGGAACGCTCGTTCCGGAAGACCAACCCTTCACGAAGCCTGAACGCGAGGACTGATACGACTCGATCTATGGCGAAAAACACCCCCGAGTACGCGCTCTATTATTGGCCCGGCATCCAAGGACGAGGCGAGCTCGTGAGGCTCGCGTTGGAAGAAGTGAAGGCCTCGTACGTCGACGTGGCGCGTCTGCCCGAGAGCGAAGGGGGAGGTTCGAAGGCCGTGCTTCGTGTGCTTTCGGGGGAGCTCGGGGGCACGCGTCCCTTTGCTCCGCCGGTGCTCGTGCACGGAAAGGTCGTCGTGTGGCAGACCGCCAACGTGCTCTCGTACGTGGGCGCGCGACACGGCCTCGTCCCGGAAAAAGAAGCCTCGCAGGCCGTGGTACGCGCGCTCGCCATGACCGTGATGGACTACCTGTCCGAGGTACACGATACGCACCACCCGATCAGCACAGGGGCCTACTACGAGGATCAAAAGCCCGAAGCGTTGGCCCGCGCGATCGCCTTCCGGAAAGCTCGCCTGCCCAAGTTCTTCGGCTACTTCGAGAGCGTGCTCGAGAACGCGAGCGCGGGGAAAAAATGGCTCTTCGGTGCGAAGCTCACCTACGCCGATCTCGCGCTTTTCCAGGCCGTCGAGGGCACGGCGTACGCGTTTCCCAAGGCGTTCGCCAAGGTCGTGCGCAAGACTCCGCTGCTGCTCGCGCATCGAGAGCGTGTGCGTTCCCGCCCCAACCTGGCCGCGTACCTTTCGTCCGATCGGCGCGTGCCGTTCAACGAGTCGGGCATCTTTCGTAAGTACCCCGAGCTCGACGGATGACGTCAGCTGGTACCGGCTTCACTCGCCCGGGCGGAGTCGGTACACGACGGCCACCACGACGACCATCCAGGCCACGAGGTTCAGCACGAAGGGCACGTCGCGCAGCATGTCTTGCGTGGGCGACTCGGCCTTCTTCCCGCGACCGGCTTTGCCCGACACGAGCATCAAGAAGCGCACGATGCCGAACAGCGTGAAGGGCGCCGTCATCCAGAGGTTGTCGGACTTGAAGAAGTCTCGCGTGGCCGGATCGAGCGTGTAGGCCACGTAAACGACCGCCGTGGCGGTGCCCGTGATGCCGAGCGCGACGTTGAGCGAGGTCTTCGTGTAGGCCTCGAGCGCCGAGCGCTGCTTGCCCGCGTGCTCGCCTTCGAGCTCGTGGCGGCGCTTGCCGAAGCCCAAAAAGAGGGCCAAGAGCGCCGTGCAGGCGATCATGTAGAAGGAGATCTTGGGGGTCTGCGTGGCGTAGCCGCCGGCGAGCACGCGTAGCACGAAGCCGAACGCGATGAGCCCCACGTCGAGGAAGGCCACCTTCTTCAGCTTGAAGGAGTAGGCGAGGTTTTCCACGAAGTAGACGAAGGCGACGGCGGCGAAGCGAACGTCGAGCTTGAGCGCCATGCCGAGCGAGACCACCACGAGGCCGACGGCCATCATGCGGGCCACTTTTTCCGGCACTTCACCGCTCGCGATGGGGCGGGCGCGCTTCACCGGGTGGATGCGGTCGGCCTCCACGTCGACGAGGTCGTTGATGGTGTACACCGCGCCGGCCAAAAGGCAGAAGACGAAGGTTGCGACCAGCGCCTTGCCGGTGACCAGCAAGTTCAGCGCAGGAACGCCGCCCGCCGTGACGAAGACGTCCTTGTGAAAGAACATCGGCGCCAGGACGAAAAGATTCTTCACCCATTGGTGAGGGCGGATCGTCTTGATCAGGCCGCGGACCATTCGTGCCCCGTATATCAACGCACCGCGCGTACGGGAAAACATTCGCGATAAATGAGGTCGGGTTTCCCGCTGGTTTCGCCCGAACGACTGTGAAATGACCCGTTTTTGTGGGCAATCGGTGCTTTTCGGGCCGAGCGCGGGGCGTGGTCTCCACCCGGTCTCGGGCGGCGGTCTGCGTGGAAGGCGAGCCCTTGCGAGACGTGGTTCTGGCCCGCCGTGGGCACTTGGCCTTGACGGAACCGGTGCTCGGGGCCGAAAACCTTGGGGTGAAGTCCCCGAAATCCCGCGCCGCGTTCGGCCTTGCCGTCTTCTCCGGCTCGCTCGCGCTCCTGCAACTCGGTGGAGCGACCACGGCGACCGCCGCGTCCGGCGAACGCCTGGGCGACCGCCTCGCCAAGGTGGCCCGCCTCCGTGACGCCGCGCGCTCGGCCAAAGGGCCGCTCGTCTACGGCGCGCTCCGCGTGCTCTGGCAAGAGTACGACCAGGGCGACCCGGCCGAGATCGAAGAGGCCCTCGACGGGCTCTCTCGTGACGGTGCGATCGCTCCTCCTGCGCGTGTCTACGCGGGGCTGCTCGCGGCGTACGCGCGTCGTCGCCGCGGTGATTTCGACGGAGCCCGAGCCCGTGTGGCGAGTTTGTCCTACGTGGGCAAGTGGCTCGTGGTGGGGCCGTTCGACAACGAAGGAAAGGCCGGTTTCGACCGCTCGTTCGGGCCCGAAGAAGACCTCGCCGAGCCCGTGAACGTGGGCCGCACCTACGACGGAAAAGAGCACGCGGTCCGCTGGCGCGCCGTGCCCGACGTCTCGCCTTATGGCTGGCTCGACGCCGGCGTGCTCGTGCGTCCGTCCGAGAAATCGTGCGTGTTCGCGACCTCGTTCGTGAGGGACACCCGAAAGGGTCAGAAGGCCCGCACGGTGTCTCTGTGGCTCGGGAGCGCAGGCGCCACGAAGGTGTACTGGAACGGCGAGAAGGTCCTCGAAGACGCGAAATACCGCTCTCTCGACGCCGAGCGCTTCGCCGCCAAGGTGGTGCTTCGTGAGGGCGTGAATCGCGTCACCGTGAAGACCTGCGGCGACGACGACGGCGCGCTCTTCTCGCTCCGCGTGGGCGCGGCAGACGGCGGAATCGACCCGTTCGTGGCCACCTCGGCCGACACAGCGCTCGCAGCCGAGGCGGCCGCCCAGCGCTTCAAGAAGGACGGGACCAAGGTCGAAGGCGGCGCGCTCGAGGGACCCATTCCTGCGTTCGAGCGCCTCACCAAGAACGACGACCCGGCCCTGCTCGAGGCGTACGCGCGCTACCTGGCGCTCACCTCGTCCGACGATCCGGCCGAACAAAAGGCGCGTGCGCTCGCGCGCAAAGCCGCGGACAAAGCGCCGACCGTCGCTCGCTTGCTGCTCGCGGGAGATCTCACCGAGGGGCGCAACCAAGAGGCTTCGTTCATCGACCGCGCCGAGGAGCTCGCGAAGAAGGGCAGCTCGGTCGACGACAAGGTCGACGTCTTGCTCGCGCGCGCGGCCCACGCTCGCGGCGGCGCGAACTTCCGCGACGCGATCCCCTTCTACGACAAGGTGCTCGCCATCGACCCGGACAACGTGCGGGCCACGCTCGCGCGGGTGGAGCTCTACGGAGAGGCGAACCTCAAGGAGACCGCGCTCGCGTTGCTCGAGCGTGCGCTCTCGCGTCGGCCCAAATCGGTCGCGCTGCTGCGTGCCACGGCCGGTGCGCTCGAAGACCTGAACCGCACGAGCGAAGCCGAGGCCATCGAAGAGCGCTACGCGGCGCTCCGCTTCGACGACCCGCAAATCGCCCAGCGAAAGCTCGACATCGCGCTCGCCCGTCGTGATCCGGTCGCGGCCGGTCACTGGGTCGACCGGCTCGTGTCCGCCAACCCGGACAGCGCGGCCATGCTCGGGCAGGCCGCTCGCACCTACGTGGCGCTCGGCGATCGCCCGAAGGCCATCGCGTCCTACCGTCGCGCTCTCGAGCTCGCCCCCGAAGACACCGACGCCATGCGCGCGCTCGCGAACGTGTACGCGGTGGGCGGGAACACCGAAGAGCAGCTCCGGCTCCTCAAGAAGGTGCTCGAGCTGCGCCCGCAGGAAAAGGACGTGCGCGAGTACGTGGCGCACACCGAGCCCGAGAAGCCGCGCCCCGACGAGGTCTACACGCACCCGGCCCGCGAGTTCCTCGCCATGCGCGACGCCCCCGCCGTGGGCCGCGATCGCCGCACGCTGGTCGACATGCAGGTCACCACCGTGTTCCCCAACGGCCTCGCGAGCCGCTACCACCAGATCGTGTTCCAGCCGCTCACCGACTCGGCCGCCGCGCAGGGGCGTGAGTACGCGTTCGGCTTCGAAGCGGACAGCGAGACCGTGCAGCTCCGCGGAGCGCGCGTTTACCGCAAGAATGGCCAGATCGACGAAGCCGCGGAGACCGGCGACGGCCCCGCGGACAACCCGCAGATCGCCATGTACACGAGCCAGCGCGTCTTCTACGTGCACTTCCCCCGCCTCTACCCGGGCGACGTGGTGGAGCTGCTCTACCGCGTGGAAGACGTGGCCCAGCGCAACGCCTTCGCCGACTACTTCGGCGAGGTCGTCTACATGCAGGGCCAAGAGCCGGTCGCGCACTCCGAATACGTGCTGATTACACCCAAATCGCGCGCGCTCCACTTCAACGATCCGAAGATCCCCGGCGTCACGAAGACGGTCGAAGAGAAGGACGACAAGCGCATCTACCGCTACGTCGCCAAGAACCTCGCGCCGGTCGATCCCGAGCCGCTCCAGCCGCCGTTCGCGTCCACGCTCGGCCACGTGCACGTCTCCACCTACAAATCGTGGGACGACATGGGCAAGTGGTACTGGGGCCTCGTGAAGGACCAGTTCGTCGCCGACGACGAGGTCCGCCGCCGCGTGGCCGAGGTCACGAAGGGCCTCACGACGGACGACCAGAAGGTGCGCGCCATCTACGACTACGTGGTCCAGAAGACCCGCTACGTGGCGCTCGAGTTCGGCATCCACGGCTTCAAGCCGTACCGCTGCGCGCAGATCTTCGCCCGCGGCTTCGGCGACTGCAAAGACAAGGCGACGCTCATCGTCACCATGCTCAAGGAAGCGGGCATTCCCGCCACCATCGTCATCTTGCGCACGGGTATGCGCGGCGATTTCGAGTCCGAGCCGGCGAGCCTCGCTCCCTTCGATCACGCTATCGCGTACGTGCCTTCGATGGACCTCTACCTCGACGGAACGGCGGAATTTACGGGTTCCCGTGAGCTTCCCTCCATGGACCGCGGAGCGCTCGGTCTGCGCATCCACGAGGGCAAGCCGCAGCTCGTGCACCTTCCCGAGCCTCCCCCCGAGGCGAGCGTTTCGAGTCGCAAGGTGGAGACCACGGTCGGCGCCGACGGCTCCGCGCAGCTCGACTGGAAGGGCGACGTGACCGGCGTGCACGCGAGCAGCTGGCGCGGTCGCTACCACTCGCTCTCCACCCAGAAGAAGCGCGTGCAAGAGGACCTCGGCAACGAGTTTCCCGGGCTCGAGCTCGCGGACGTGAAGTCGAACGACCTCGAGAACATCGAAGAAGCCGTGTCCATCCGCGCGAAGGGCAAGATCTCGCAGCTCGCCAAGCGCGACGGCGAATCCATGACCGTCGCCGTGGGACCGCGCGAGCACATGGTCCGCGAGTACGCGACCCTCTCGCAGCGCAAGCAGGACATCCGCATCTTCTCGCTCACCACGGACGAGAGCGACAACCTCGTGAAGCTCCCCGCGAACGCCAAGGTGACGAGCCAGCCGCGCGCGGTGAAAGGCGACTCGCCCTACGGTTCCTACCAAGTCGAGGTGGACGTGAAGGGCACCGAGGTGCACGTGAAGACGCGCGTCTCGCTCAAGAAGTCGCGTGTTTCCGCCGCGGAATACGGGCTCTTCCGTGCCTTCTGCGAAGAAGTGGACCGAGCGCTCGGACAGCGCGTGACGTACACCATCGCGAAATGAACGACTGGCTCGCGCGACCTTACCGCGAGCCGGCCTCGCGCGACCCGGACGAGCCGCCGCCGCCCGCGGAGCTGTTTTTCGAATCGGAGGACGCCGAGGCGCGTCGAAATTCCATTCAGCTCCTCTTGGCCGTGCCGGCTCTGGTCGCCGTCGTGCTCGGTGGGGTCTTCTCGCCCGAGGCCGGCTTGGGGGGCTTGGTGGTCTCGGGAGTGGGGGCCTTCGCGTTCTGGAAGCGGCCGCGAAAACACGGCTTCCTGTTTCGCGTGGACGAGGTGCTCACGGTCACCGAGAGCGCGTCCGGCACGACCCTCGTGCGTGTCCCTCTCGACGGTCTGCTCGACGTGAAGCTCGACACGAAGACCATCCAGCGCATGCAAGAAGGCTCGAGCCCCATTCCCGCCGTGCGCTTCTCCGGGGCCACGGTCGGGCCCGAGGTCGACACGTGTCGCGTCGTGCTCGTCACTCGCGGGGACGAGTTCGTGTCACTAGGCGACACGTTCGTTGCGCACATGCACGCGACCGAGTGGCTTGGAAAAATAAGGGTATTTCTGCGCAAGCACGGCTGGCTCCCCATCGACGAACGCGACAAGCGCGACTCGCGCGATTCTCGCGACGAGGGCTGACGTCGCGCCTGCTCTCTCAACGCGAGCGTTCGAGGGCCTCGTGCACGGTGTCGCTGCAGGTGTCGACACGCGCGCCGATGGTGACGTCGTCGAACGCGACGCCGCCCACGAGCTTCGCGTGGTCTCCGCGCGAAATGATGGCCACGAGCTCGCCGGTCTCCGTGTCGAGCACCGCGCCGCCGGAGTCGCCTGGGCTCGTGCCCGAGTGGACCACGACCGTGTCGCCGCCGAGGCTCTTCACTTCACCGCCGCTCGCGTGCCTTTTTTTCGCTTCGAGCGTGAGCCCTCCCTCGGTGGTCTTGGGCCACACTTGGGAGCCGAACCCGACGAGGCGGTAGCGCCGTGTCGCATCGGGGCTCGTGATGCGCGTGACGGGCACGTCTTTCGGTACGGGGCGTTCGAGCACGAGTGCGGCGAGGTCACGCTCTTCGCCCACGCTCATAGGGCACGCGTCGACGTGCGTGACGGCGATTCGCCCCCACGGCAGGTAGTCGCCTCCGAGCTCCACGTGGAAGTCTCCGGGCAGTCGAACCTCCTCCGTGGCTTCTTTTCCGCGGGTGAGCACGGTTACGCAGTGGCGCGCCGTCAGGACCACGCGGGGCGAGACGAGCACGCCGGAGCACGTGCCTCGACCGACCCAGACGCGCACCACCGCATCTCCTGCTCGGGCCTCTCCTTCGCGCGGCGTACCGAGCGACGTCTCTTCGACCAGGCGCTCGTTCACCCCGAACGCAAAGCTAGGATGCGCCGCCCCGCAGCCGCTCGTGAGGGCGAACACCAAACCGACCCAGGCGACGAGTGAGCTTCCACCGTATCGCGCGCGCACCAAGAGAAGCGTAGCGGGTCGTAGGCGGGCAGCCAGTCGAGCCCCAGCTGGTCACTCCGTGCGTCGTGAGCGGCATTTTCCGCGGAGGGTCTCTGAATCGACCCGTTCGACCCGGTCTTGGGGGGACGTTCCCCCACAGGGATGATCCATCCCCCCGAATCTCTGTCGAGAACGTTGGGAACCCGCGGATTTCAGGCGATATTGGCGTTGGCACCGCACGTGCTCTAGGGGTGGCCGAGGCCGTCGCTACGGCCCAGCAGGAAGGACGCCGCATGCTCCGCTTTTCTACCGTCTCGATGGTTCTGGCTTCGCTCACCGCAGCATTCGTCGCGGTCGGCTGCGGCAGCACCAAAGCTGCCGACACCGGCACGGGCGTCTCGGCGATTGTCTTCATCAAGAGGCAACACACGACCGTGGGCGAGAACGGCGCCGTGTCCGTGGACGTCTCCGGCGGCAACGGCCAGGTGCTCGACTACGAGCGCTACGTTCCCGGCGGCAGCTTGAACCTGCTCGCTCCTGCGCGTCCCGACGGCGTGGTGTCCAACATCACCGCGGACTTCCCGCAGGCCGACTTCAACGGCGTCGACGTCTCGTTCGACGGGCGACAGGCCGTCTTCTCGATGAAGAAGGACGGCAGCGATCACTACCACGTCTACACTGCGCAGCTCACCGCCGGCGCCGACGGCAAGTTCGAGATTCATCAGCGCACGGGCGGCAACCAAGACGACATCAACCCGATCTACCTGCCCGGAGGTCGCATCGCCTTCGTGACCAACCAGATGTACACGGCGATGGGGACCCGAGCCGACGAGTACGAGCACGGTCGCGTGGTCACGCAGCTCGCCACCATCTCGATCGACGGCGGTGACGCCGATCGCCGCCTCGCTTCGCAGAACCTCTCGCACACGGTCGCGCCCTTCATGCGCGCCGACGGCAAAATCGGCTACTCGCGCTGGGAGCACCTCGGCGGGGTCAACGACGTGAAGCTCTTCGCCGCCAACCCGGACGGCACGCAGATGGTCGCGCTCGCCGGCCAGCACGGAAAGCCCTCCACGGCGCTCTTCTCGGTGCGCGAGCTCTCGCCCAACGTGATGGTCGGTATCGCCACCTCGCGTAACCGCACCATCCACGCAGGGGCGCTCATCAAGATCGACTCGCGCAACGCAGCCGACCCGGTCTGTCTCGACGACAAGGCCGACAAGACCGGTCACGCGTGCATCGACGAAGAGAACGCGAAGTACGAGATCCTCACCCCCGACGTGCCCACCGGAAACGCGCCCTCGCCCGTGGGTCGTTACCGCGAGCCCTCGGCCCTCCCGGATGGTCGCCTCTTGGTCTCTTGGGCCGACGGTCCGGTGAACGACCTGGCCGAGCTCGCCGCGACGCCGCCGGACTTCGGCGTCTACATCTTCGACCCCGCGACCGGCAAAAATCAGCTCGTTTACAACGATCGCAACACCTGGGACCTCAATGCGCTCCCGGTCGTCGCGCGCCCCGAGCCGCGTGTCATCGGTGACCTCATCGGGCCCAACGGCGACACCACCTTGCCGGTGCGCATCGGCTCGATCGACGTGACCCGCACGAGCCTCAAGGAGCAGGTGTCGGGCGCCCAGCTCAACAACACCGAGTTCTCCGAGGCGCTCCGCCAGGCCGCTCGTGTCCGCGTGATCGAGGGCTTCTCGAGCGAGGCCGCCAAGGGTGTGACCATGTTCGGTCTCACCATGGACGAGGGCGCCGCGGTGCTCGGTGAAGCGCAGGTGCAGGCCGACGGAAGCTGGCTCGCCGAGATCCCGCCGTACATCCCGGTCCACCTCCAGCCGATCGACAAGTTCGGCATGTCGATCCGCAACCAGCGCACCTGGATCCAAGGTATGCCCGGCGAAGATCGTCGCTGCGTCGGCTGCCACGAAGGCCGCACCAGCATCGGCGCGAGCCGCGCGGGCCAGGCGCAGACCATCGCCGAACAGAAGCAAGCCGAGCGTTTCCTCGCCCCCATCGCCGAGCGCCAGGAGTACCCCTGGGCTGTCGACACCGCGAAGTACCCCAACGCCGCGCCCAAGAACGTGGTGCAGAAGCTCCTCACCGAGAAGTGCGGCAACTGCCACTCGGGCGGCGCGGGTGACCCCTTCGCGGGCCGCACGTACAGCGTCTCGAAGACCGATCCGGGCACGGGCGCGGCGACCACCTACACCATCCCGTACCTCGACCTCAGCGATCGCCCCATCACGGTCGTCTACGACCGCCGCGTGGCGACCTACCCGGCCTCGTACGTGTCGCTCTTCTACCCGGCGGGCGCGGACATGGCCGGCCGTGGAACCACGGTGACCGGAGAAATGCCCCCCAAGTGGGCCATCCCGAACAACGCGCGTGGCTCGGCCCTCATCAAGAAGCTCAACGTGAAATCGGCAGACGGACAGTTCGCGTTCGGAACGCCGGCCATGCACCCCGAAGACAAGGGCGTGACCTTGACCGACGAAGAGCGCCAGATGCTGATCCGCTCGATCGACCTCGGTGGCCAGTTCTACTCGCGTCAGAACACCGGCTTCGAGGCCTTCAACCAAGACCCCGTCGGCGCCCAGAAGTACTGAGGGAGAACGACCATGAACAAGAAGCTCTTCGGCATTCTCGCGGTCGGTACGGCCCTCTTCGGAACCATCCTGCACGGCACGCCCGCGCACTCGGACGACACGCCCGATCCCACCGCCGGCACCCGCGCCATCTACGGCAACATCCCCAACGACCAGATCGAGTTCATCTCGTCGCCCGACCGCATCAAGAGCGCGGTGGCCGGCGGTTCGATGACCACCATCTGGGAGACCCTCGAGCATGGTGAGCGCGTCGAGTGCCTCGACTGCATCTCCGCGGTCGAGCCCCTCTTGTACGACGCGAACCCGCGTACCCGCGAAATCTCCGCCTGGTGGCTCCGTCGCCGCATGTTCGGCGTGTTCGGACCGGGCGAATCGTACGAGCGCACCATCAACGCGCTGAAGAGCGATCCCAACCCGCAGCGCCGCGCTTACGCTGCCAACGCGCTGGGTGAGTTCTTGGCCGAGCCGGGCATCGAAGCCTGCAAAAATGCCATCGAGACCGATCAAGACCCCGGCGTTCGCGCCGCGGCGGCGACCGCTCTCGGGCGCTTGAACTCGGACGGCGCCGGTGCGCTCAGCCGCGCCATGGCCGACGCGGACGCCCGCGTTCGCCTCGCCGGTCTCGCTTCGGCCGGCCGCGTGAACACCTTCTCCGAGGCCACGGCGGTCTCGAAGCTCACCGGCGACTCGAACGCCAACGTGCGTCGCAACGCGGTCGAGCTGCTCGGTTCGCTCAAGGTGAAAGACTCGGCCGCCGCGCTCACCGCGCTCGCCAAGAACGATCCGGACGCGGAAGTTCGAGGCTCGGCCTGTCACTCGCTCGGCGAGCTCCGCGCTTCGTCCGCGCGCGCGGTCCTCGAAGACGTCGCCAAGAGCGACTCGAACGGCCTCGTGCGTGACCAGGCCCAAATCGCGCTTCGTCGTCTTTGATCTCGGGCTCCACGTCCGCTGGCGGAGTGTGGGGTAGAGTTAGGGTAGAGTGAGGGGGCTAGGAGCCGCTTCGGCTCCGCCGGAGGTGATCGGTTTGCACCCGAAGTCTCGGTCGAAATCGTCGCTGGTCGCGTCGTTCTCGGTGACGTCCATCGCGCTGGTCGCGTTGCTTCCGTCCGCTTGTTCGGACAAGCCCGTCCCGACGAACACGTACTTCGAGCGCACCATCGCGCCCGTGCTCTCCACGTCGTGCGTTCGCACGAACACGGGCGCGGGTTGCCACGTCGCGGACGCCAAGGGCAACGCGCTCGGCAACCTCGACGTTTCGAACTTCCCCGCGCTCGCCAAGCGTCGCGACCTGCTTCTCGACTACGGTCCGTACGGGCAGCCGGCGTTCTTGGTGAAGAACATCGATCCCTTCCAGGTCACCACGCAGGCCTTCGACGGCACCACGGCGACCATCACCACCGACATCAAACACGCCGGTGGATCGATCTTCGATCCCACCTCGACCGGTTACCAGACCGTGCGCAGGTGGCTGCAGAACGGCGCGTCCGAGAACAACGCCGGTCCGCCCAAGACCAACATCGAAAAGAAGGCGTGCAACCCCGAGGTGCCGCCCTCCACCACGGACCTCACCCGTGATCCGGCCGCGCCCGACTTCGCGCTCTTCAAAGACAAGGTCAACGGCACGCTGAAGGACTCGTGCGGCGCGGGCAATTGCCACGGCAGCCCCACGAACACCCTGTATTTGACCTGCGGCGAGACGCCCGAGCAAATCCGCTTCAACTACGCATCCGCGCAAGACTACCTCGCGCGTACACCGGAAGAGTCCGAGCTGCTCCGCCGCCCGCTCTCGCCGAGCCAAGGTGGCGCCTTCCACGAAGGCGGCGTGGTCTTCGAGACCTCGTCCGATAGCGGCTATGCGGCGCTGCAAGAGTGGGCCGTCGCCCACGGTCCGCCCAAGGTCCCGACCGACGATCCGGCCTTCACGTTCTTCGCGCACAAGGTGCAGCCGATGCTCGTGAAGAAGGGCTGCATGATGGTGCAGTGCCACTCGGCCGCCATGTTCCACGACTTCCGCCTGCGCGGCGGTTCGGGCGGCAGCTTCTCGCTCTCGGCCACGCGCAAGAACCACGAGCTCTCGCTCGCGCAGATCGCCCTCGAGAGCGAAGACCCGAACGCGAGCCGCTTCATCCGCAAAAACCTCTACCGTCCCGAGGTGTGCGTCGGAAACGGCTGCGAGAACGCGGTCGGCATCGCGCACCGCGGTGGGCCGCTCCTCGAAGACTTCCGCGGCGACGCGGCATCACTTGCAAAATGCACGCAAGCGGTGCCCCCGTACGACTACGAAAACGGCGACCTCGACAAGATTCCGCCGTACTGCGTGGTGACCGAGTGGATCCGCCGTGAGCGCGAGGCCGTGAAGCCGGCCGGGCTCAGCGCGGTGGTCTACGTGAAGCGCCCGCTCGATGCGGTGCCTGGTCGTCCGCAAGACTTCGACGTGTACCAACCGGGCGCCGAGCTCCACCGCGCTGTGGTCACGAAGGGCACGGACGGCACGCTCACCGCGAGCGGCGACACCTCGCTGAACGCGGGCTGCGGACTCGACAAGTCCACCGCGGACATCCGCCGGCCCGCCGTTTCGTGGGACGGAAAACGCGTCGCGTTCGCCGCTCGCAGCTCGCAGCAAGAGCCGCTCGCCATCTACGAGATGAACGCGGACGGCACCGGCTGCGCGAAGAACCCGGACATCGCCGCGGGGCCGCCGAACGGCAACGGCCTGCTCGTCCACAACTTCGACCCGGCTTACGCGCCGACGGTCGACGGCGCGAGCGCGCTCGTCTTCGTCTCCACGCGAGGCAACCTGCAGAACGGCGCTTACGACTACCAAGGACCGCAGCGCACGCCTTCGGACCCCTCCAAGCCGAACGCCAACCTCTACACGCTCGAGCGTGGACCGGGCGGCGCGCCACGCATCCGTCAGCTCACGTACCTGCTCAACATGGAGCGCGAGCCGGTCTTCATGTCCGACGGGCGCATCATCTTCACCGCGGAGAAGCGCACGCCCGGCTTCTACCAACTCGCGCTGCGTCGTTTGAACTACGACGGCGCGGACTACCACCCGCTCTTCGCGCAGCGTGGCTCCGTCGGGTACCCGCAAGCCACACGGGTGACCGAGCTCGCGCACAAAGACTTGGCGGCCATCTTCAGTGAGCCAGGCGTTCCTTACGGCGGCGGCGCGCTCGGCGTCATCAACCGCTCCGTCGGCCTCGACTTCACCAGCGTCAATCCGGCCGACTACCCCATCGATCCTTCGGTCATCGACCCGGCCGCTCCGGCCTCGCTCGACCCGCAGTTTTTCCTTCGATCGCTGCGTTTCCCCGACGGCAGCGTGACCGGTCGCAAAGGGCAGCCCACGGCCGGTCTGTACGCCGCACCCACCGCGCTCCCCGACGGCCGAATCTTGGTGAGCTTCGGCACCGCGGCCACCACCGACTCGTTCAACGGCGACTACGATCTTTACGTGGTCGATCCCGGTCGCGGCGGTCGCGTGAAGCTCCTCGGTGATCCGGGCGTGGCCGAAGTGGACGCGGTCGCGATCTTCGGTCGAGCCTCGCGCGGCATCTTCAAGTCGACCTTCGACGAAGCCAACGCGAAGACCCGTATCTTCGAAGGCCGCTCCGAAGCCGACGTCACGGTGCTCAGCATGCCCGTGCTCGCTTCGCTCTTGTTCCAGAACACCCCCACTGGCCGACCGCTCGACAACGAAGTCAAAGAGGTCGAGATCTACGAAGACATGCCCCCGCCGGCCGAGGTCACCTCGCACGATGCCGCCGGTGCGCAGTCGGTCGTGGACCCGTTCGGCAAGGTGTACGTGCGACGCCGATCGCTCGGAAAATTCCCCATCGCCGATGACGGCTCGGCCCACTTCCGCGTGCCCGGTGGTGTGCCCATCCTGTTCCACCTGCCCGACACCAAGCTCTCCGCTCAGAACAAGTGGCCTCGCTACCTCCGCGAGACCCTCGTGTTCGCACCGGGTGAGTACGCGAGCCAGTCGTTCCGGCCTGACTTCTTCGACGGCTTGTGCGCCGGTTGCCACGGCTCGGTGAGCGGTCGCGCGGTCGATGCGGCCGTTCGCCCGGACATCCTCACGCAAGCCTCGCAGGTCGTCGCGCGCGACGCCGTGCCGACCGATCTCAACCGCGCTCCTGGTGATCGCGGCAAGATCGAAGGCGCACCTCCCACTCCCTGACCGCCGATGTTCGAGGGGTCTCACGGCCCCTCGAGAACCTCACGAAGCGCAGCTCGGACCCGCGAAACCCGCGACCGAGCTGCGTTTTTTCGTGGGGCCCGAAGCGTGTTTCAGCCGCCGAAGATCACGAGCTCGTCGCGGTGTACGAACACGCCGGTGTCGCCTTCGGTCTTCGTGCCGGCGAGGCGCGTGGCGTCTTCGACGTCGACGCGGACGAGACCGCGACCGAGCTCGGCGCCGCCTTCGCCCATCAGCCGGACCGAGTCACCTGCGCGGAAATCTCCGCGCACGCCGAGCACGCCCACCGAGAGCACGCTCTTGCCCTTGTCGGCCACGGCCCGCGCCGCGCCTGCGTCGAGCACGAGCGCACCACGCGGTCGGAGGGTGAAGGCGATCCACGCGCGTTTGGCGGAAATGCGCTTCTTCTGGGCACAAAACCAGGTGCCCACGTCTTTGCCGGCGAGCACGTCGTCGAGGATGCCGGGTTCACGTGCGTCGGCGATGACCACGTGCGCGCCCGTGATCGTGGCCATGCGCGCGGCTTCGAGCTTGCTGCCCATGCCGCCCGTGCCTTCTTGGCTCTTGCCGGTGCGCACGAGACCGAGCGCTTCCTTCGTGATGTCGTCCACGCGAGGCACACGCACGCCGTCTTGATCCAAAAGGCCGGCCACGTCGGACAAGAGCACGAGCAAGTCGGCGTCGACGAGCGGCGCCACCAGGGCCGAGAGCTGGTCGTTGTCGCCGAATTTGATCTCTTCGACCGAGACCGAGTCGTTCTCGTTCAGCACCGGCACGGCGTGGGCGTCGAGCAGCGCGGAGAGCGCGGCCCGTGCATTGTTCACGCGATGGCGATCGGCCAAATCGGCGTGGGTCAGCAGCACCTGCGCCACGGCCAGGCCGCGCGCACCGAAGGCCTCTTCGTAGGCGCGCATGAGCAGGCTCTGCCCGGCGGCTGCGGCGGCCTGGAGCTTGGCCATCTCCTTGGGGCGCGATTTGTAGCCGAGCTTCTTCGTGCCGAGCGCGATGGCTCCGCTCGAGACGAGCACCACCGCGCGCCCTTGGGCATGCACGTTGGCGATGGAGTCGGCGAGCCGCGCGAAGACGGCGCGATCGTTGGCGAGCGTGCGCGAGCCGACCTTGACGACGATGCGACGCGCTTTCTGGACGAGGGGTCGCACGATCAGCCTGCCGTGTTGACGAGCTCGTCGAAGGCGCTCTCGACCCGATTGACGAGCCAAGCCGGCACGTTGGCGATCGAGATGAGCACGCTGTCGATGACCTGGGTGGTGCCGTCGCGGAGGTCTTCCGGGGCGCGCGGAATCGCGAACTTTTCGCCGTCGCCTTCGGTGGTGAACACGTAGAGCATCGCTTGATCGATGGCCCGTCGGAGCTTTCGTGCCTCTTCCGCGTCCACGCGAATCGCGCGCTCTTTGCGGGCGGTCTCGAGGTAGCGCTGGAACAAGTGACCGAGCAGGAATGTGGAGACGCCGTGCCGAACCGGCGCGAGCAGCGCGAGAGGTCCGAAGCGCCCGAGCACCTTCGTGGACGCGAACATGACCGCCTCGGTGAAGAGGCCACGCGGACCTTCCACACCGTTCGTGCTCGCGAGCAGGCGGCGTGCTTCCGGCGTGAGCGAGAGGCCGTGTCGGCTCGCGATTTCGTGCACGAGAGCGCCACGTATGCGCCGCACCACGGCGTCCGGGACCCACGGCAGAGGCACCACGCCGCTCAGCGTGCCGAGTGCGGTGTACACGCTCATTCGGCTCGGCCCGAGGCTGCGAGTGGAGAGCGCTCCGGTTCCGTCGCGGGCGTCGATGGCGTCGTCTTGGGTGCTCATGGGTCCTCTTCGATGCGAGCGCTCACGCCCGAGCCGGATGGGCACGGCCGCGCCGTCTCGACTTTCCGCGTATCACATGGATCTTCGGGCGAAAAAGCCGAATTCGCAGCGCGTCATGCGAGCGCGCCGGCGACCGGCAAAAGCTCGACGATCACCGCGCCCACGTCGGTCGCGAGCAAGAAGAGGTCGCGCGTGGTGCGGTCTTCGCCGAGGTCGACCAAAAAGCGCGGTGGCTCGCCGTCGGTCGTGAACCCTCGCGCCGCGAGCCCCTCGGCGAACGCGAGCACGTCGCCGCGGACCAGCACCGAGAAGCGCTTCTCGCGTGCCGCCAGATCGGCGGGGAGGCCCTGCGCGAGCACGGCGTTCGAGCCGAGCACGAGCGCGTCGTCGGCCTCGAGCGCCAGCGGGCTCTCGAGCGGGATACGTGACGCGAAGATCGCCCACGAGACGTCGGCCAGGGCCTTCACGGCCACCTTGGCGAAGCGCCGCGCTTCGTCGTCGGGGAAGCCCTGGGTGGGGTCTTCGAAAAGGATGCAGGGTGCACCCGTCGCCAGGGCGGCCGCGAGCACGGTGGCGCGGCGCGCGGAGAGCACGCACTTGCCGAGTGGCGCGTCGGCGACCGGGCCGAGCGAGAAGGCTTCGAGGGCCGAGAGCGCGCGTTTTTTCGCGGCCGATGCGTCGGTCCCGGCGAGGCGCGCGCTCCACTCGACGTAGCTGCGAGCCGTGAACGTCGCGGGCAGCGGAGGGTCGAGCAAGGCCACCGCGGCGGCGTTCGAGCGCGCCGCTTCGAGGGGCGCGCGGCCCGCGATGCGCAGCGAACCCGAGCGCACCGGGAGCTCGGAGACGGCCGCGCGAAGCACGGGCTTCGAGCCGCCGAACACGAGCACCTTGTCTCCACGGGTCGCGAACGAGAGATGCTCGACCACGATGCGTCCGCCTTCGTCGAGACGCAGGTCCGTGGCGGCGAGGAGGGGAGTGGACACGAAACGAGGCTAGCAGATGTGCCGGCTTTTCCGCGCTTTCCGGCGAGGTCGAGCTACGCTTCGGCATGGTCGACTTCCGCCGCGTGGTCTTGCGTCTCGGCGTTCGTGTCTCGTGCGGCGCAGCCGCGCTCGCGGTCGTGATTTCTTTCGCGCAGGCCTGCAGCAGCACGAACGACCTCGCGGACGCCGGACCCGTCGAGGCCGGTGCGCCGGTCGATGCGCCCGTCGACATTTCCGTGCCTCCTAGCGACGCCGGTCGCGACGCTGCTCCCACGTGTTTCGTCGGTGGCGCCCTGCAGCTCCTAGGTCAGGCTCCGACGCCGTACCGCGACGTCTGCTCCAGCGCCGATCTCGCCGAGGCCGAAGGCGCCTGTCCGGCCGATCCTCACGGCACCGCATGTGGAGCCTGGCAAGCGGCCCACCCGGCGTGCGCGCGGTGCCTCTTCGGCGCCCTCGGAACCGACCCACCCGAGAGCACACCTCTCGGCGCGCTCCTTCCCGTGGGCAAAACCAGCATCCCCAACGTGGCTTCGTGCGCGGCTCTGGTGGTCGGACGTCCCGATTGTGCGCTCGATGCCGCGCGAGCCTCCGCGTGCTCGGCCGCGAGCTGCCCTGCGTGCGCCTCGTCCGCCGCGCTCTCCGCGTGTCGCGCCTACGCCTCGGCCACCGTCTGCACGATCGCTCCGAGCGAGAGCTGCCGCACCGCGATCGACCAAGGCGAAGGCACCTGGGACCGCGTCTGCCGAGCCGCGAACACCGGGGCGACCTTCGCCAAGATCGGCGCGTTCTTCTGCGGAGCGGCCCCGGACGCCGGCGCGAGCGATTCCGGGACCGATTAAAGTGTAACCGTTTCCAGTGGTTCGAGGCTCTCGTTGACCGCCCGCACGGCGTGTGTCCACATTCCGGACACATGCCTCCTCGCCCCAAGCCGAGCGTGACGCCCGAACGTGCCGCGTCCGACGTGCTCGACGAGGCTCAATCCGCGATCGACGCCGCGGACTACAAGCTCGCGCGGCGTCTCGCCGAGAGCGCGGTCGCCTTGGCGGACAAGAGCCCGCGGGGCAGCGATCGTTCGGCCTCGCGGCGCGTGCTCGCCGCGGCCCTGCTGTACGACGACGCCCCCGAGGAGGCCGATCGCATCGCGCGAGAAGCGGTGCGCATCGCGAGGACGGCGCGCTCGTTCCGCGACGAAGCCCTGGCCGAGCTCGTCGTGGCCGACGTGCAACGTGCGGCGGGCGAGTACTTCGGTGGGCTGAAGCACGCCGCGCGAGCGCGAGCTCTCGCCGCTCGTGCGAAGGACCCGACCACCGAGCGCATCGTGCTCTCCGACTACGCGCTCTTTCTCGGTCGACTCGGCGATCACGAACGAGCCCGCGAGGCGTTCGAGTCGCTGCTCGAGACGCCGCTCGACGACCTCCCGCCGGCTCGCGCATTCCGTGTGCTCTACAATCTTGCCGGCGTTCACCGCGCGGCGGGCCGTTTCTCCGAGGCGTTCACGGTGCTCGGGCGCTGCGAAGAGCTCGCCGCGAAGGCGAACATGCGCGCCGCGAGTTGGTCGCTCCTCCACGCGCGCGTCCAGGTCCTGCTCGACGTGGGCGCGTTCGACGAAGCGGACGCGATCCTCTCCGCGGTCTCGTTCGACGACACGGCGCCTTCGTGGAAACGCGCGCAGCACCTGGCGCTCGAGGCCATGCTCGCGCTCGACCGCTCCGACGACGCGGCGCGTGCCGTCGCCTTGGTGGAGCAAGCGCTCGCGCTGCCGGCGCTGCTTCGACCGATTCGTTCGACGCTCGAAAAGGTGAAGGCGCACGCGCTCTTCGCGCAGGGACGATCGGCCGAGGCCGAGCGCACGGGCATCTTGCTCATGGGCTCGGAGGCGAGCGCCGGGATTCGCTTGAACGCGGCCGAGGCCTTGGCGCTCGCGGCCAAAGCGGGCCCGAAAGAGGCGTGGCTGCTCCGCTGGCTCGGCGCGCTCGCGATCGCGGGCAGCGGCGCGGCAGGCCGCGTGGAGCACGAAGCGTGCGCCGCGCTCGTGCACGAACCCGATCCCATCGGGAGCCTCGCGCGGGTCACGCTGCCGGTGCTGCGCGCGCGTCTCGTCGACCGCACGCCGTCCGAGCACCGCGTCCGCTTTCGTCGCTTGCTCATGAAGGTGGAGAAGCGTCTCGCCGAGCAGCGCGCGCGCAAGACCGCAGGTCCGCTCGACGAGCGGGTAGGGGAACCGGTTCGTAAGGCCATGGCGGACGTGGGCTTGGTCGGTGAAGCTCCTTCGCTGCTTCGCGCCGTGGCCACCGTGGCTCGCGCCGCGAAGAGCGCCACCAGCGTGATGCTCTCGGGCGAGACCGGCGCGGGCAAAGAGCTCTTCGCGAGGCTCGTGCATCGCATCTCCGAGCGCGCGAGCGGACCTTTCGTGGCCATCAACTGCGGCGCCGTGCCCGAGCCGCTCTTGGAGGCGGAGCTCTTCGGTCACGAGCGCGGCGCGTTCACGGGCGCGGATCGCGCGCGACGAGGCCTCTTTCTCGAAGCCGAAGGTGGCACGCTCTTCCTCGACGAGGTCGCCGAGATGACCGCGCAGATGCAAGTGAAGCTCTTGCGTGTCCTCGAAGACCGCGAGGTGCGCGCGCTCGGCAGCAACAAGTCGCGCAAGGTGGACGTGCGCATCGTGGCCGCCACGCACCGCAATTTGCCCGCCCTCGTGGAGCGCGGCACCTTCCGGCAAGACCTCTACTATCGACTCGCCGCCATCACGGTGCCCGTGCCGAGTCTCCGCGAGCGTATGGAAGACGTGCCGCTCGTGGCGCGAGCGCTGCTCGCTCGTGAGCCGCAGACACGGGACCACAAGCTCGACGTGCCCGCCCTCGCCGCGCTCTCCGAGCACGCGTGGCCGGGCAACGTGCGCGAGCTCGGCAACGTGCTCCGTGCGGCGGCGGCGCTGTCCGACGGTCTCATGATCGGCCGTCCCGAGATCGCCGCGGCCATGGACCGATCGCCCGCGATGGGCCCGCGCAAGGAGAGCGAGCTGCGCGAGACCACCTTCGAGGCGCTGCGCGCGCGCCACGAGGCCGAGCTACGCGAGCTCGTGGGGCGCGCCATCGCCGCAGCCGACGGCAACAAAAAAGACGCTGCCCGCGCCCTCGGTCTGAGCCGACAGGGCCTTTACCGCGTGCTCGAGCGCGGCGAGAACGAGCCTCGTCGCGGCGAGTGACTTCTTGCAGGGTACATGTGTGTGCGCGGAAAACGTCCGGCACGGCGCTCGCAACGCGGGTATCCTCGAACGAGGTGAACGTGCGAGACCCTTACTCTTTCCTACGCGACGCGCGCCGTGTCGGGGTGACCAGCCCTCGCGGCGTAGGACACGTCCCCCACGCACGCCGGCTCGTGGCGTTCGCGGCGGCCTTCGCGCTCGCGGGCGCGGTGCTTCCCGCGTGTGCGAACCAGGGCGGTGACCAAGCCATCTTGCCTGTCGTGCTCGGCATGACCGACAAAATGGGCGCTCTCTACGAAGACGATCAGGAAGCCATCTATCAGGTGAGCGTCCCGGTCACCTTGCCCATGCGCAAGCCCACCGCGGAAGAAGAGGCCGCGCTCGGCAAAGAACCGCCCTATCCGCGCGCGCCCTTCCAGCTCTCCTCGGATACGCGCATCACCGTGCGCTACACGTTGTCGAACCTCGACGACGCTCCGCACACGGTGGAGCTCTTGGTCGACCCGTGGAACGAGTTCGTGCGCTACCGGCCCGGTCTCGCTTCGGGAGAAGAAGACTCGATGGTGCCCAACGCGAGCGGCATCGATCGGTGGTTCGTGTTGCCGCCGAAGAGCCGCATCGAGGGCATCTTGCCTCCGGACGACTTCCTCGAGCTCGCCACGGACCTCGGCACGGTGATGAACATCGCCGCCAAGCCGCCCGCAGAGGATGGCTCGTTCGGTGGCCCTTCGCTCTACAACCGCACCTGGAACGCACAGAACCGCTCCACCGAGCCGGACCCGCTCACCGGCCCGTATCGTCCAGCGGTCTCGGCGGGCGTGGTCGGCTTCGACCTCGGCCTGCGATCGAGCCAAAAGGGCAACGTCGCGGTCGAAATCGTGATCGACGTGGAAGACGTGAACGGCAAGCGCGTCATCCCGGTCGACAACCCGGACAACGACACCCCCATCGGCCGCCCCGGCCGCGTGCTCACGCCCCCCGCAGCCGCCCGCATGTGAGCTCACGGAAGAAGAGTCGGCCTCGCGCTCGGCTCTTCTGCACCGGGCCTTCGAAAGACCAACGCCGTACGACCTAGGGGACGTACGGCGTTCGTTTCTTTAGCGGAGAGCAAGGGATTCGAACCCTTGGTGAGCTTGCACCCACACCTGATTTCGAATCAGGCTCCTTCGGCCACTCGGACAGCTCTCCGCCGCGCAATCTCCTAAAACGTGCCCCTCGTGTCAAGCGCTAGTCGCGCGAAATGCACGAAGGCGGTCGGATACGAAAAAGCCGCCTCGATTCCCGCGGTTACAGCGGGCTTCGGGCGGCTCGTTCGGGCGAATCGGTCGGACTACTTGGGCGGCTCGACGATGATCTCGACGCGGCGGTTCTGCGCGCGGCCTTCGATGGTCTTGTTGTCGGCGACGGGCTTGTCCGCGCCCTTGCCCACGGAGGTCACGCGGTCCGGGGCGATGCCGCGCCCTTTCAGGTACGTCGCGACCGAATCGGCGCGCTTCTGCGAGAGCTCTTGGTTGTGGGCGGCCTGGCCCTGGTTGTCGGTGTGGCCCTCGACCACGATGCGCGAGTCGGGGCTGTTGCGGATGAGCGCGTCGCCGACCTGGTTGAGCTGCGCCATCGCTCCCGGGAGGAGCTCGGACTTGTCGGTCTGGAAGAGCACGCCACCCGAGAGGGTGATGACCATGCCGCGGTCTTCCTTCTTCACCGCCGCGATCTTCTGCAAATCGGCGAGGGCCTGCGCGGCGCGCTTCTCGGCTTCGGCGCGCGCGGCCGACTCACGCTCGAGCGCGTCTTTGGTCTTGCTGAGGTCGTTCTTGGTGTTCGCGAGCTCGGCCTGGGTCTTCTTGAGCGTGTCGCTCTGGAATTTCTGGGCCTCGACCTCTGCGTCTTTTTTCTCGCGCGCAGCGACGGCGGTGCGCGCCGAAGCGGCGGCGAACTCGGCCTTGCGGATCGCGATGTACGAGCGGTCGACCGTCTCGGGGCCGTCGCCCTTCTCGAGGAAAGCCGCTTCGGCCGAGTCGAGCGACTGCTTGGCGGCGTGCAGCTCGACCAAGCTCTCTTTGCCGGCCGGGCCTTCGGCTGCGGTTTTGTAGGCCGAGCGAGCGTCTTTCAGCTCTTTCGGGGGCAGGGTCTCGCCGCACGCGACGGTGCCGAGTAGGGAGGCGAGAACGAGGCAAAGTCCGACGTTGGTTTTGGTCTGCATGACGGCTCCGTTCACTTCCCGGCCTTCAAGGCCTTCACCTTTTCGATGGCCTCGTTCGCTTCGGCGCGCGTGGAGTTCTCCTTCGCGAGCTGCACGGCGAGCTCTGCGTCGGCGTTCGCGCGGTCGAGAATTTCCTGGGCACGGCGGTTCTCGCCGGCCGCGATGAGCGACTTGGCGGTGTCGATCTGCTCGTTCGCGTACTTCAAGTAGAGGGCCGCTTTGGGATCCTTTTCGGCGCCGAGCTCGCGCGCGCTGCGCGAGGCAGCCTCCGCGGACGAGAGCTTCTCCGAGGGCGGAGGAAAGCTCCCGCCACACCCCACCGCCGTGACCACGGCCACGGAACCCAAGACGGCCAAGACGAATTTGTTCATGTTTTCCTCGTAGGCGCGGCACGGGCCGCCCGAATCCTGGGCCGGAGGCTCACGCCATCCGGAAGGGCCTAGACGGTACCATTTCGGCTATCGAGCGAGAAGATCGCGCCTTTCGAGGCGCACCGAGGCGCGCGAGGCCGTTTTTCCGGGGTTCCGTGCGTTCAGCCGCCCGAGTCCGCGGCGTCGGCTGCGTCGTTCGCGTCGGCCGCATCGTTCGCATCGCCCGCGTCGGCGTCGGTGGGATCCGGCTTGGCGCTCGCTTCGGTCGTGTCGGTGGGAGCGTCTTCGCTCGCGTCCGCGATGGCATCGGTGACGCCGGTGTTCGCATCGGCCGCGCTCGCGTCGACCGGCGTGTCGTCGTTCTTCGAGCCGTTCTCGAGGCGGTCGAGGATGGTGCAGCCCGCGAGCGTGCCGAACGCGACCAGCGCCGCGAGCGCGACCGACGTTCGCCCGTCCCGAAAGCACGAAAAAGCCATGCGACGAGCGTAGCAGCTCGGCATGGCTTCTCGAAAAACGTGCGGTTTTCGCGCGGGGTTATTCGGCAGCGGCGACGGCCACGGCGGCCGCCTGAGCTTCGCGGTCTTCGCGAACTTCGGACTGCGGCTTGGGCGGCACGGGCGTGAAGCCGAGTCGGTTCTCGAGCTCGTGAACGCCGCTGACGATGGACGCGCGAGCTGCGTCGCGGAGGCGCTCCATGCCTTTGGAACCCTGGAAATCCGCGGGATCGAGGGGCTTCAGGACCTTGGCGATGGCCTTCGCCTCGCCGAACCAAAGCGAGCCCTTGGGGCGGCAGCGGCGCGTGCCAGCGAGCGCGATGGGGAGGATCGGACGACCGGTTTCCATCGCGAGCTGGAACGCACCCGACTTGAACGGCAAAAGCGCGCCGTCACGCGAGCGGGTGCCTTCGGGGAAGATCATCACCGAGAGCCCGTGCGAGAGCGTGTATTTGCAGGCGTCGAACATCTCTTTGATGCTGTCGCGCTTGCCACGGCGGAGCGGGATATCGCCGCCGAGACGCATGAGCCAGCCGGACACCGGCGGACGGAACAGCTCTTCTTTGGCGACCCAGCGCATGTCCCAAGGGAGATGCGAGAGCAAGAACGGATCGGCCTGCGACTCGTGGTTGGCGACCACGATGTAGCTCTTGTGGTCGATGTCCGGCGGGGCGTCGCCCTCGACCGAGAACTTCCAAATGGGCGACAGGGCCGAGCTGGTGGTTCCCAGGCGTCGAACCCAGCGGCCCGCCATGCGCGGCACCGGGTCTTTGCGGTGGATGAGGCGCGAGGCCGCGACGAACGGCAACACGCCCACCATGCAGGCGGCGAACTCGAGGTAGGTGTAGGCACCGAAGATTGCGGTCTTCACGAGGCGGAGCTTACGAAGCACGTCATCGCGCTTCCATCAGCCTTTGGTCAGATTGGACGGAAAAGCTTCGATGCGCCGTCCCGACCCCATAAACCCGGTCAAATTACCGGTCCCGAGTGTTTCGTTTTTTTGGAACGCTCAGCCGAACGCGGCCAGCATCGAGTCGGCGTCGGCGAGATCGTCGTCGACCAGGTCGATCCCGGTGCGCGCGAACCTTCGTGCGGTCGCGGCGAGGCGCGCGTCTCCGTTGCGGAGCGCGTGCGAAGCTTCGTCGACGAGCAGCGCGAGCTCGGTCGCGCGCCCCAGCGTGAGCGCGAAGCGGCGCGCGCCGGCCTCGAGGGCTTGCGGGCCGCGTGCGAGCGTGGCCATGGCCCAGCGTTCGGCGTGGTCGAAGGCCGCGCGAGCGACCTTGGCCGGCTCGGAGAGCTCCGCAGGTGCACCCTCGGTCGCGCGTGCGATCTCGGCGCGCAGCGGGTCGAGCGTGGTGCCTCGCGCGAGCGCACGCAGTACGTCGAGGGAGAGCACGTTGGTCGTGCCTTCCCAGATGGGCAGGACCTGCGCGTCGCGGAGCAGCTCGGGAAGGCCGGTGTCTTCCACGTAGCCAGCTCCCCCGAAGGCCTCGAGGGCTTCGCTCGCCACGGAAACCACTTGTTTTCCAGTGGTGAGCTTCACGATCGGCGTGAGCAGTCGCGCGAGCGCGCGCTCCGACTCGGTGGCCACGTTCGCTTCTTCGCGACCGAGCAGCTCGACCACGCGGAAGGCGAGGCAGAACGCGGCGCGGCTCTCCGCGGTCATCGCCGCGAGCGTGTCCACGTGCAGCGGTTTCTCCGAGAGCGGCGCGCCGAAGGCCACGCGCTTTTTCGCGTAGTCGTGCGCGAGCGCCACGGCTTTGCGCATGGCCGCCACCGAGCAGACCGCGTTCCAGGTGCGGGTCACGGCGAGCATGGGCGTGATGTTCTTGATGCCGTCGCGAAGGCCGATCACGGGCGTGGCGATGGCGCCCTCGAGCGAGAGCTCCGCGGTGGGCACGCTGCGCGTCCCGAGCTTGTCTTTGAGGCGATTGATGCGGATGCCGTTGAGGTTTCCTTCGGCGTCGCGGGTCTCCACGTAGAAGAGCGCAAGTCCGCTGCCGCCCGGCGTTCCGCCTTCGGGACGGGCCAAGGTGAGGGCCATCTGCGAGGTGGTGGCCGAGGTGAACCACTTGGTTCCGAAGAGCTTGTGCACGCCGCCTTCTTCGCGAGCGATGGTCTCGGAGATGGCCACGTCCGAGCCGCCGGTGCGCTCGGTCATCCATTGGCCCGAGGTCCACGCGAGGTCGGGATTTCGGCTGGTGAGACGCGTGACCGCACGCTCCACGAGGGCGGCGTTCTTCGAGCTCACGAGCGTCTTGGCCGCGCCGTCGGTCATGGCGAGCGGACACGAATAAACGGCCCACGAAGGCTCGATCAGGTAGGCGAGCGCGAACTGATGAATGCGCGAAAATTCGCCCGATTTACGCTCGTACGCGGTGGCGACCACGCCCTTCTCGGCGGCGATGCGTGCGGCCTTCTTCCAGAGCGCGGACAGCTCGATGTGGTCGATGCGCTTGCCCCAGGCGTCCCATTGCACGAGGCGCGGCTCGTCGTGGCGCTCGGCCATGCGCTGCGCGTAGAGCTCGGTCGAGAGCGCGGCCATCTCGCGTAGCTCCGGAACGATGGCCGCGTGCGCGTCGCCGGGGAGGTGTCGCTGCATCCACGCGCGGAAAAACGCGTCGTCTTCGTAGGAGCTCGAGAGCACGGGCGGGGATTGGAAGAACGCCATGCGCGAAGGCTACTCCAATCGAGGGCCTCTGTCGGCGCCCGAGGGCTCGTGTTTCGCGCTCTCTCCGGCCTGCGGGACGCGGACGCGTCTACGGCACGATCTTGAGGGCGTACGTCTCGAGCGCGCCCGCCGAGACGAGCGAGCCGTCCTCGAACTTGCAGAAGGCGTCTTCTCCGCCTGGGCCGCGCCCGTTGACGAGCTCGTGGGAGAGCGCCTGGCAGACGCGTGCACCCGCGCTCATGCGAGCGTCGAGCTTGGCCTTCTTCACCTCGACCACCGCGCCTGCCTTGAGCGTTCGCAGCGCCGCACAATCGAGAGCTGCTCCCTTGAGGCACGTTTTCGAGATCGTGACCTTGGCCTGCGAAAAGACCAAAAATTCGGTCTTTCCGAGGTCTTCCAGGGTCCAGGTCTCTTCTTTTGCGGTCTTGGGATCGAGGGCGGGCAGAGCCGAGCTCGAGGCTTGCGCGGTCGACTTGCTGCAGCCCACGCCAGCGAATGCACACGCGAGGATCAGCGTCGCGAGGGGGCGAGAGCTGCGCGTGGCCGTGACGAAGCGACGGTTCATTTGGCCTCTCGCGTGAGCGTGATCGAGCCGCAACCTGGACCCGCCAAACGTCCGACGAGGCGCGTGTCCATGAGCGTGCCTTCGAGGTCGGCGGTCTCGAGCTCGTCGGACTCGTCGACCCAATCGCCGGCTTCGAGCTTCAGGCGCCGCGTTTGGAGGGTGTACGTGCCCGAGACTTTGTAGCTGCCGTGCGCGGTTCCACGCGGCGTGGAGAGGTCGACCTCACCGCTGACCGAGTCGCCGTCGAGCTCCAGGATCGACAGCTTCACGCGGACCTGTCCCGAGCTGCAGTTGGCGTTGCCGTTGAACACGTCGCCTTCGTGGAGCGGGCTCGTCGAGGGACGACGTGCCGTCTGAGCGTCGGTTCCGGCGTCTTCCGGAGCGGGAATCACCGCGAATTTGGCGCCGCTCGGGAGGGCCGGCGCTTGCACGAGCCCTCCTTCACCGCAGGCGATCTCGAGGCCGGCGACGAACGAGAGCGCGATGGCCGCGAGCGGCAACCACCTACGTACGTTCGTCGACTTCGGCCGTCCCACCCCGTCAGTTTACCAGGGCGCTCTCCGCTCTGCTCGGCTCGTCTGCCCGAACTTCGGCTTCTTCGGATTTCTTCGCGTACTCGGCGAGAACGCGCTCGACCTCGGCGTCCATTTCGCCGCGGACGATCTTGCTCCACATGACGAAGTCGGCCTTGAGGGACCAGAGCGGGTACTTGAAGCTCGCGGGCTTGTTCTTCTCGATGAAGAAGTGGCTCACCCAGGCGGGGCCGTAGCCGAACACGGGAGCGAGCGCGACCATCCAGTTCTTGCGCAGCAGGAGGCCCGCCGCCGCACACGCGACCGCGGCCGAGGTGCCCACGAAGTGGAACGTGCGCGTGCTCTTCTTGGAATGCTCCTTCACGTAGAAGGGCCAGAACTCTTCGAAGCTTTGGATGCGCTCGTTCGACATGGGAGACCTCGCTCTGTGGGGGACGGGAGCATGGCCCCGTACATGGTCCGGTGCAAGGTTCAGAAGACGTCTCGAGTCGCCCTCTCGGAAAACGTCGACGCGAAAATCGAGGGAATTTTCCCTACGCATAGCGTCGTCGGGGTGGGGGCGCTCGGTTTTCGACCCCGAACGCACGAAGCCCCGCGCGGGGTCGCGCAGGGCTTCGAGGGAGGCTTGTCGGGTGGATTCGGCTCACTCGGCCGGGCTGAACGAGATCGGGTAGGTCACGGTGACCTGGCCGTTCTGCGGCGCGGGGAACGAGAGGTTCTGGTAGCTGCGCACGACGCAGTTGACCACGCTGCGGTCCGCCATGTCCGAGCCGCCGTCGGCCGACACGGTCACCGAGCCGTCGCGGCCGATGATGAACTTGGTGACCACGCGGCCGGTGAGGGTCGGGTTCGTGCGGAGGCCGGCGTCGTAGCAGTTGCGGAAGCGACCGAAGTTGGCGCGGACGACGCGCTGGATGACCTCGGCCGGGAGGTGACCGTTCGACTCCATGTGGCCCTCGCGCAGCGGGCCGGGGCCCTTGGCGACGTGACCACGCGAGAGGGGACCGTGACCGCTTCCGATGCCGTCTTTTCCGGGGCCGAAGCCCTGTCCGTCACCGCCGCCGGCGCCGTGTCCGATCGTGCCCACGCGGTCGAGGCCGATGCCCTGGCCGAGTCCGCCGCCGCCCTCTTCGTTGCCCGAGAGGCCGAAGGCTCCGCCGCCGAACGAGTCGCCGATGGTGACGCCCCACATGTTGCCCTGCGCGCTCTTCGCGTCCGCGCCTTGCGCCTCGAACGCGCCCCACTTGGCCGAAGGCGCGTTGGGGTCGAAGGCCGAGGGGCCGGACTTGTTGCTGAGGAGGAGCTCGACCATGCCGAACTCCCTCGCCAGCTCGATGTCCGCCTTCTGCTGCACTTGCGGGTTCTGCGAGCTCCCCTTGAAGCCCCAGCGCGCGTTGTCCGCCTTCGCCGAGTCTTTGCCCATGGTGCCTTCGGCGCCGGCGGCGCGCTCGCCCTTGCCACCCGACTCGGCCGGCGTGGTCTCGCCCGCGCCTTGGTCCTGCTGCTCTTTGAGCTCGGCGGGGGCCTGCGCGTTGAGCATCTTCTGCATGAAGAGCACGTTCTCGCGGTTCATCGCTTCGGTGTCGTCCGCGCCCATGCTGGGCATGAAGTACGCGAGGCTGGCGATGACGCCGAGGTGACCGAGCAGCGAGAGGCCCATGTACTTGGAGGCTGCACCCGAGAGACCGGCGAGGAAGCCCGCGGCCACCGGGGCTTTGCCAGCGCGAACGCCGCGAACGATGTAAGCGATCTCGGAGCCGGCGAGGTTCACGCGGATGCTCTGGCCTTCGGCGACCGGCATCTCGAGCACCGAGCGACCCTCGTGCGAGACCTTCGCCGCGCCTTTCGCGAGCAGCTCCGCGGCGGGGACGGCGCGCTGCGCGCCCACGCTCACCGTGGCATCTTCCGGGATGACGAGGCTCGGCGAGCCGGAGGTCATCGAGACGAGCGCGAGACGGTCGCGGCCGAGCTTCTCCTCGGGGAGCACGAAGTCGACGCCGTCCACGCTACCGACCGCGAAGGACTTGCCTGCGTCGAGGTGCGTGATCGAGAGCACGTTGGCTCCCCAGAGGACTTGAACTTCCACGGCGCTCGCCATGGTCTCGACTTCTTCGTCGGCGACGCGCGGGCCCTGCGGCACGAGCACGTAGCTCGCTTCGGTCTGCGGCGCGGCTTCGGCGGGGAGCGTGGGCTCCTGGGCGACGAGGAACGAGTTCGCGACGAAAACGGGCTTCGAGAAGTTCGTGGACATGGCTTGGCCTCACTGCCGCACAAGGGCATCGATGATGCGCGTGTGCGCGCACGGTTGGGTTACGCAGGGTTTCGGCTCGGCGCCTCGAGGCTCTCGCCTCGCGCCGTTGCCGTCCGCCTACGTGCCCATTGACAGGGCTTGCCGGGAAAGGTTCCGCGGTTTCGAAAAAATCTTCCCGAGGCGTGCGCTCAGGGCGGCAGGCGAATCGGCTCGCTCACGCTGACCTTGCCGTAACTGTACGAAAACTCGACGTAATACGGTCCCTTGAAGTCCATGGCGCGGGCGTGGATTTTCGCCGGCTCGCCCGAGGTCTTCATCTCCGGCATGGCGCGGGGGAAGAGCGCCTGCCCGAGAACTTGAGGAGAGCCGTCGATCGCCGAGGTGCGTCCCACCACGAAGCCGCACTTTCGGGCGGGGCCTTCCGGGGTGCACGCGCCGAACACCAAGAGGTCTTCGTTGGCGACCGGCTGCCACGTCCACGCGCGGTCCACCTCGAGGTGCGACACGTCGCCTCCCCAAGGACCTGCCTCGACGCGGGAGAGGAACGGCGCGGCGCGCTCTTCGGGTTTCTGGAGCAGCTGGATGGTCTTTCCGATCGAGTGCTGCTCGAGCGAGACCTCGGCCGCGTTCTTCTCGCCCGCGCAGCAGCGGAAGCCGAAGGTGGGCTGCTTCTTGGAGACGGGTCGACCGATGGCGTTGGCGCAGCGGCCGACGATCTCGCCCGCCTGCGCGTTTCCGCCGCGAAGCACGCCGAGCGTCGGATCGTGCGTACCGCGGCCCCAAGGGCTCGAGGTCCACTCCCACGCGCCGCCGTGCATCTCGAGCACGCCGAACCCGCTGCGGCAGCCCGCGCGCTCTCCGCACGGCTTTCGCGACGACAGCTCGATCGCCTGACCGGTGAGGCAGGCCGATGCGCGGTAGGCGTCGCCGTATTCGTACGTGGTGTTGTCCGGGCCTTTGCAGGCGCGCTCCCACTCGAGCTCGGTGCAGAGACGTTTGCCCTTCTCTTCGCAGAGCTTGATGGCTTCGTCCCGCGCCACGTTGGGCTGAGGGATCGCGCCCGGCTCGTTCGGGTAAGGGAAGATGTCGATGTAAAACGCACCCATCTGGACCGGGCTGCCGGGCATCTCTTCGGTGGCGATGCGAGGCAGGCGGTCTTCCGGGGTTCCGGCGCGAAGGATGCCCGCGGGCACGTAGATCATGCCGGGCCTCGGCGCGCCCGGCTTGGGGCCCGAGTCGGCGAGCAGGGCGAGAGGAGAGCGCGCGTCGAGGTCGTTGATGGTGGTCGGGGGAGAGGCTTTGCAGCCCTTGCAGCCCGACATGCTCGCGACCACGCTCGCGCCGACGCCGAGCACGAACGCGACGCGCAGCGCGCGTGGTCGAGCCCGGCGTGCCGCCAAGCTCACGCTACTCGCCCTTGTCCGCGCCTTCGCGGAGTCCGAGCTCCTTCATCTTGAGCTGCAGGCCCTTGCGCGAAATCTTGAGCAGGCGCGCGGCGTGCGTGACGTTGCCGTTGGTCTGGGCGAGCGCGCGGCTCACGATGTCGCGCTCGAGGCGGCTCATCGCGACCTTCACGTGCTCCTTGAGGCCCGCGTCTCCGGAGAGCGCGACGGCGAGCGAGGCGTCCGGCGGCGGCGTGGTCAGCACCGGGCCCGAGCCACCGCGCACCTCTTGGGGCAGGTTGTCCGAGGTGAGGCGCTGCGCGTCGCAGAAGAGCACCGCACGCTCCATCACGTTTTCGAGCTCGCGGATGTTGCCGGGCCAGCCGTAGGCGGCGAGCACGTCCAGGGCGTCTTGCTCCACACCTTGCACGCTCTTCTTGAGGCGCTCGTTGAACTTGGCGAGGAAATGATCGACCAGGAGCGGGATGTCCATGGCGCGCTCGCGCAAGGCGGGCAGACGAATCGACACCACGTTGAGGCGGTAAAAGAGGTCTTCGCGGAAGGAGCCCTGCGCGATGAGCTTCTTCAGGTCGCGGTTGGTGGCGGCGACGAGGCGCACGTCGACGCGGATGGTCTTGATGCCGCCCACGCGCTCGAACTCGCTCTCTTGGAGGGCGCGCAGGAGCTTCACCTGCATCTCGACGGGGATCTCGCCGATCTCGTCGAGGAAGAGGGTGCCGCCGCTGGCGAGCTCGAAGCGACCGGGTTTGGACGAGACCGCGCCGGTGAACGCGCCGCGCTCGTAGCCGAAGAGCTCGCTCTCGATGAGCTCCTTCGGGATGGCCGCGCAGTTGACCTTGATGAAGGGCTTGTCCTTGCGGGACGAGTGATCGTGGAGGGCGCGGGCTACGAGCTCTTTGCCGGTGCCGCTCTCTCCCGTGATGAGCACGGTGGTGGGGCTGTCCGCCACGCGCTCGAGCACCGCGTACAAGTCGGTGAGGCCGGGGCTGTTGCCGATGATGCCGAAGCGCGCGCCCGGCACCTGCGTGCGCGACTGCGAGGCTTCTTCGCCGGCGAGAGCGCGCGTCTTCAGGGCCTTGCCGACGATCTGACGGACTTCGTCTTTGTCGAAGGGCTTGGTGAGGTAGTCGAAGGCGCCGGTCTTCAGGGCTTCGACCGCCGTGTCCACCGTGCCGTGCGCCGTGATCATGACCACGGGGAGGTCCGGATCTTCGCGCAGGGCCTCTCGCAGGAGGGTCATGCCGTCGACCTTGGGCATGCGAAGGTCGGTGATGACGAGATCGATGTGGTGCTCGCGAAGGGTGGCGAGCCCTTCTTCACCGTCTTCGGCGAGGAGGACGTCGTAGCCGTCGCGCGAGAGCTGCGCGGCGAGGATTTTGCGCAGGTTCGGCTCGTCGTCGACGATGAGGACCTGCTTTTTCTCCGGGAGCATAGGCGCGGAGCTTAGCAAAACGTGCCGTGGGATTCAGGCGAAAGCTCGGCGCGTCGCGGGCTTCGCAGGCTTCGGGGCCCGGCGTAGCGCCTCTCGCGCCGAGGTCTTCGGGGAACTCGGCCCTCGAACGCGAGAGCCGGCGAGAGCCGCGCAACGGACGGCGCGGCTCGGCGGAGGGACAAAAGGCGCCTGGCGAGGGGCGCCGGGCGTGTCAGAGGCTCGCGCGGTAGAGCTCGGCGAGGTCGGCCTTGGTGCAGGCGCGCGGGTTCGACTGGTGGCAGGCGTCCTCGAACGCTTTGCTCGAGAGCTTCTCGATGTCGCCCTCGGTGATGCCGTGCGCGGCCAGGCCGTTCGCCAGGCCGAGGCGCGTGCGAAGCGAGCGGAGCGCGTCTCCCAGGGTCTTTTCGTTGGGCGCGAGCAGCGCACGGACGCGCTCGATGCGCTCGGGGACCGCGTTCGCGTTGAAGTCGCAGACCGCGGGCAAGCAGAGCGCGTTGGCGAGGCCGTGGTGCATGTCTTTTTCGCTCGAGAGCGGGTGCGCGAGCGAGTGGCACGCGCCGAGGCCCTTCTGGAACGCGACCGCGCCCATCATGGCCGCCTTCATCATGCCGCCGCGCGCTTCCAGGTCTTTGCCGTCGCGGGTGGCGCGCTCGAGGTAGTCGCGGCAGAGCTCGATGCCCTGGAGCGCGATGCCGTCGGCCATGGGGTGATCGCCCTTCGACAGGTACGCCTCGAGGCAGTGCGTGAGCGCGTCGAAGCCGGTGGCGGCGGTGACGTGCGCGGGCATGGAGACCGTGAGCTCGGGGTCCAAGAGAGCGACTTTGGCGAGCAAGGACGGGCTGAAAATCACGGTCTTTCGGCCGTTCGCGGCCAACGTGACCACGCCGGAACGACCCACTTCGCTGCCGGTGCCGGCCGTGGTGGGGATGGTGATCATCGGGGGCACGTTCGTGCCGATGTACGCGTCGCCGCCGGTGGCGTCGTCGTAGTCGACGAGCGGGCGCTCGTGGGTGGTCTTCAGCGCGATGAGCTTGCCGCAGTCGAGCGGCGAGCCGCCGCCCACCGAGACGATCAAGTCCGCGCCGTGCGCCTTGTAGGCCTCCACGCCGGCGAACACGTTCTCTTCGACCGGGTTCGGGGCGACGCCGTCGAACACGCGGGTCGGGAGGCCGGCGCCTTCGAGCAAGGCCGTGACCTTGGCCACGATGCCCGCTTTGACGACGCCCGGATCGGCGACGACGAGCACACGCGTGCCGCCGAGGCGCTTCACGTGGTCGGGGAGTTGGGAAACGGCGCCAGCGCCGAAAACGATGGTGGTGGGGAAGCTCCAGCGAACGAGGCTCATGAGCGAAGAGTAGAGCGCTCTCTCGGGGCGAATGCAGGGAAAGTTGGGCCGGGATCTTGGGCTGGGATGCGGAGTTGGGAAAAAGCGGCTAAAAGGCCGACGAAAAGAATGAAATACCCCGAAAACCCGCAGCGATCCCATCTGGGGCCGAAGCGTG
Organism: Polyangiaceae bacterium; assembly: GCA_965225775.1. GTDB lineage: Bacteria > Myxococcota_A > Polyangia > Polyangiales > Polyangiaceae > JAAFHV01. Next base: position 6,836,800 of record OZ245328.1, read on the forward strand.
CGCCTGTGCTGGGGACGTGGTTCCCTTCGGCTGCGATGACGTGAATCCGGTGGACGGTACGACGCCGATCTAAACCCGGACTTCGATCTGCCCGAATCGACGGTCACGATGCTCATTGCATCGGATTGACGGACGAATTCACTCTCGAGGTCGATTGAGCGTCCTGGTCGAAGCGCAGTTCATTCTACTCGGCTCGATAGCAAGGTTCGGCCAGAGTCGCAATGCGAGTAAGTCGACGCCCGGTCGGGTCCCTGGTCGTTTGTCACAAAATCGACGAGCAACGCCAAAACACGGAGATCCGATCCCCGACGATCAGTGTGTAGCTTGGTGCCAACAGAGCTGCGGCGCGTCCGGCGGCCGGGTAACGAACTGGTCGTCCGGAATCGCGCCACTCACGTGGTGCTCCTGCGAGTAGGCGGACGAACGCCGACGACTGGCACCGCTCGGCCGTCGTCGCCCGCGTGGTGTCGCCAAGGAATGGATTGCCGCGCCGTCACCGCTGGTCGGCGATGGTTCGTCACACGCGGGAGCGGCGCTCCCTCGAGGACCTATCGAATGCGAACAGCTTTCATTGCCATCGTTCTGTTCACGCCCTGCGTCGTGGCTTGTGGGGGGACTGCCTCGCCCGAGAATCCAGGTCGAACCGCTGTGGCTACGCTTCCTCGGCCTCGGGCGCCCGAAGGCTCTCGAGCCCACGAGAGAGAGCCCGCTCTTCGCCCCGATGGGGCTCTACTCGCGGAAGTGCCGTGCTCCTTGCCTCCGGACGACGCAACCATCGTCAGGTCCGCACTCCCGTTTCGAAAACATCGCCACGCTCAAGGGGCCGAGCCTCTTGCCCACGAACCATCTCCGATTCCGGAGCCCACTGTTTCACCCGCGAGTCGGGCCGAGGTCGCGAGTCTACGGGAGCTGGTCGCGGAGGGGCGTTGTCGCAAGGTGCGCTATGCGTCCGGTGGGTACTCGGTCGTCGGGTTCGTGCTCGAACCACGCGGGCCGCAGAAGCACCCTGCCGTCCTCGTGGCGCGCGGAGGCAATCGCCTCATGGGACTCATCGGCCCGCGCATGCTGCTCGAGATGAATCGGCTCGTGGAGCGAGGCTATGTGGTGCTGGCCACGCAATACCGCGGAACCGATGGCGGTGAGGGGACCGACCAATTCGGCGGCGGCGATACGCAGGACGTCGCGAGCTGTTGAGCGTCAGCAATACTGATCCCCTCGCGACAGTAAAACTGACCCCCTTCCCGGTCCGGGAAGGACAGGAAACGTTCGATGGAAACGAGGAAAAACGTGGCAACTCCGGAGGCGGAGGTGTCGATGGTCGAGGCGGAGCTGGTTCGCCGGATGCGTGGGCTTCACGAGTCCGGATGGGGTGCCAAACGCATCGCCCGGGAGGTAGGCGTCGCACGCAACACGGTGCGGAGGTGCAGACGCGTCCGCGGGCCAGAGCGCTCGACGACGACGGACGTTCGGAGGCGCGCCAGCTTTTCGAAGGCGCGGCGCAAGGCAATGCAGTCGTCGTGCAACAAATGCTGGGCGAGCGTGGAGTCGAGGCCAGCGTGCGCACGGTGCAGCGTGCGGTCAGCGAGCAGCGGCGCGACAAGCGCGTCGCCGACCTCGCGACGGTGCGCTTCGAGACGGAGCCTGGCGCGCAGATGCAGATCGACTTCGGCGAGAAGAAGATGGTGATCGGCGGGCAACTGGTGTGCGTGTACCTGCTGGTCGCGGTGCTCGGCTACTCGCGTCGGCTGTTCGTGAAGGCATTCCTCAACCAGCGCTCAGACGACTGGCGCGAGGGCATTGCGGCGGCGTTCCGCCACTTCGGCGGGGTCACGCGCGTGGTGCTCGGCGACAACGCGAAGGCGCTCGTCATCGGCCGCGATCGCGTGGCCGAGACGGTGACCTTCCATCCTGCGTACCTCGCGTTCTGCCGCGAGTGGGACGTGCTGCCGCGCGCCTGCGGGCCGTATCGCGCGCGGACGAAAGGGAAGACGGAGAGTGGCGTGAAGTACGTGAAGCGCAACGCACTCGCGGGTCGCGCGTTCGATTCCTTCACGCACCTCGAGCAGCACCTCGCATCGTGGATGGCGATGGCGGACCAGCGGGAGCACGGTACGACGCACGAGCCGCCGCTCCTCCGTTTCGAGCGCGACGAGCGACACATGTTGCGACCTCTGCCCGAGAGGCCTCTTTGTAGGGTTTCCACCGTCGCTGCAACCGCGCGACGCCCGGCGGAGCTACGAGATCTCCGAGCTTCCGGACCCTTCGGGGGTCACTTCTAGAGACCGTGATTCGGGTCGCTTCTCTGGCTGGAAGACCTCCGAGTAACCTTCGTCGCTCGGGCGCGTTGTTGAGCAACCTCCTCGAGGTTCGGCCGAGGAAGTATTCTTTTCGACGGTCTCGCGACGCAGCCGCGTACCTCGCCCGCGTCGGAGGGAGTCCGCCGTCATTCACCACTCAAGACATCCCACGGACGGCGCGCAGCAGAGCCAGGCCAGCCGACGAGAGATCGCCGACTCGCGAGCCGGCCTTGCAAGCGATGGCGAGGCCTTGGTCGAACACCACCAGGGCCGAAGCCAAAGCTGTCACGTCGGCGCGATCACCTAGGTCGCCCCGTCGTTTAGATGCCCGCAGGTTTCGTTCATAGACCTTGGCCAACCAGTCGAAAAACGACTGTGCCCTATGGACAGCCATCTTTGGAACGGCGTCTCGCTCGGCTATGACATTGACCAATAGGCAGCCTCGGCGATCTTCCCACTCCGCGAAGCCTCGGAAGTAGTCCTCTACTCTCTCGATTCCAGCCGGGTCCCCTCCGAGCAGCCTTTCGTATCGCGCAGTTTGGACTTTGGCGTAGTGGTCGATTGCTGCAATGAACAGGTCGTCCTTGGATCCGAATTCCGCGTAGACGCTCTTTGGAACCATCTCCATCGCATTTACGAGCTCCCGAATCGACGTCGCCGAGTATCCACGTTCCCAGAATAGCGCCGTAGCTCGTGCGAGTGCGACGCCCCGCTCGTAGGTCTTCGGTCGTCCGGTCGCGCGGCGTGCCCTGGGCATCATCACGCTCATGAACGCACCACGGGAAGAAGAAACCTAATAGTGGCCCCGGGGGCGCAATCGGAGAGATGATGCGAGACGAGCTCGTTTCCACTTTCGATGATCGCGCCAAGTCCGCGCTTGCCGACGTCGACGTCGGCCCACGCCACGAGCTCCATTCGCTCGTTCACCTCGGGAGCCCTGTAGACGATCGCCCCCTGGTAGCCTTCCGTGTGCGCGAAGACCTCATGATGCAGCAGGATACCGCCACGCGTATGTGCGGCGTCGTCGACGCCAGCCTTCGTGTTCCAGCGGACGTGCATCCACGCGCCGACGCGCTCGTCCGAGAGGCTCGCTTCCGCCCTCGAGATTGCGGCCTCGGCGCGAACCTCGGTCATCTCCAAGGTGGCCAGGTCGATGTAGCTTAGCCAACGGCGCACGTCGTCGTCGGCGGAGAGGTGTTCGAATGCCGCCTCACCGTGAGAAGACGATGCCCACTGGACGACCTCTAGGTATTCACTCGCGTCCTCGGCATTTCGAGCGAGTACGCGTCCGCGAAATCCCGACTGCACCGCGAACGCGGCAACCGCACGTGCGGCGGCCTCGTCATGGCGGGCAATCTGGCCTGGCTTTACCTTGTAGAGAGAGAATTTCGTGAACATTGGGGCCTCTGCCGTTCGAGTTGGATATCGATCGATATCTTAGTGGGTGTTCCGTGTCAAGAAGCTCGCGTGCTGCGCCCTACCACGGTCGTCCTGGCATTCGTTCGGCAGTCACAATTCTGCTGCAACCGACACTGGACTCGAGGGCGGAACCCAAGTTCAGGCGGGTCATGCGCTATGCGTCCCCTCGTCGATGCGCGACGGCTCCCCACCGAGGCATGGCGCGGCGCGTCGATGTCGGCGTCCTTCGGACTTCGAGAAGAAGTCGCGGAGCGTGTGCGACCCCCTGACGAGAGCAGTCCAGTCGTGCACGGCAAGGTTCAAGTATTAGCGTTGACGTGCGGAGACGAGCAGGCGGTCCCTCCCGCGTTGAAGGCTCGAGCATCTCGCGGCTCCACTGGTTCCCCCACGTCATAGGTCGCCCAAGTGTCCACGACCGAGATTATTGCCGCATAGGGAGATCTGGGAGCTTCGCGTTCGCGTCGGAGGCCGACGTGGGCTCACTCTCACGAGCGCGATGTCGGCCGAAAATCTTTGTCGTCCGAAAGTTTTTGTCGCCCGAACGGTGCAGGCACGGCCCCAACCATGTGACCGCTACGGTCGAAAGAAGGAGCAGTCCCGGTGAACGAAAAACAGCTTTCGTTGTTGGTATGGCTTTGCTCGTTGGGGGGGGGCGCTTGGCCTCGGCGACCAGAACAACGGCGTCAGTGAGAGCGCACTAGAGCCGTCGACGAGCGCGAGTGCGACGGGAGATGGTGTGCCGTCGGCGAGCGCGAGTGCGACGGGAGGCGGTGTGCCGTCGGCGAGCGCGAGCACGGGATCATCCACTTGCACTTGGGCTGGGGTCGCTGACTCGTCCGGCTGCATCGCCCACGATCGGCTCACAGAGAGAGCCCGGGTCGCGTGCGAATCGACCGGACGGGTGGTGCGTGCAGTAGAACTCCAATCTGGATGCGCGGGTGGGGTGACGGGTTTGAACGTCCTTTGCTGCCAGTGATGCAATGGTCTTCGACTGCCGGACACTCGTCGCGGCTCATTGGAGCCGAGCCGCAACCGTCAGTCAACCGGCGAAGTCGAAGCGACAAGCAAGAGATCCGAAGTGGCCGGAGCCGGTGACGTGACGACCACTTCCGTTTTCGTCCGCCACTCGGCCTACCGTACCCGCCACGGGGACAAGTGTCTGTCGGACCACGGCTTGGCTCTGCCTTTGGCAACCGTTGGACGCACTCTGCAGTGTGGCGTTCTGTTCACAGTTCGTGGGCCTTGAAATTGTCTGCCTCGAGCCAGTGCGCCGCAGCCCTCGCGAAATGAGCCTGAGACCCTCAGTCGAGGAGGATCGTTGGTGTTAGTGCGGTGGCATGCCCGTTGCTTGTGCGCCGGCGAAAGCAGCGAAGACGTTCTGGAGCAAATCGCTGCTTCTTGGGCGGTTCCGGATAGCCACGTCTTCTGATCGTCACCTTCGGTGAACGCAATATGAACACTATCTCCATTCAGTTTGCCACCGTCCTCCTTCTCTTCGGCACGGCCTGCAACTCGACCAGCGGCGAGCCCGGTGGTTCACGCTCCGACGGAGCGGCACCCGATACTACGCTGCGGCAAGGTGCGGAAACTGCGCCCGACCAGAGCGGTGCGCCGAGCAACCCGCAGCCCACCGGCAAGTCGTGCGCTTCGCCATCGGACTGCGCGTACTTTTACTGCAGGTGCAACGACGGGGCTGTGGTGAACAGTCGGCTATGCGCGCTGGGGGCGTGTCAGGGGCCGAACGCGCATTGCGAAACGGCGTGCAAAGCGTTCAGCCACGGCGGATGGTCGGGAACCTATGGCGGTGGTGACACCCCCTCGTCGCAGATTCCGGATAGTGGCTCCGCCGTGGGCTCCTGCACGAGCAAGGAGCAGTGCTCGTCCTTCCAATGCGGGTGCACGGATGGGTCCCGGATTCAGGTTCGCGACTGCTATGGCGGCCACTGCCAAGACGCGCGCTCGGGCTGTCAGCGCGCGTGCCAGGACGACGGACGTGGCGATTGGGACGGAATATGACGATGATGCTCGGATAGGGACATCTCCGACCGGCGGCGACTCGGCGGGAGAATTCGACGACCTCTCGAAAGGCGCCCAAGGACCGCCCCGCCCCCTACTTTGCTCTCTTCTGCTCCAGCAGTGCGGTCACGGCTTCGATGCGGAAGGGCTTTTCCAAACGCGGGAGCGAGGTCTCGGCCAAGAAGGCCTTCGCACGTGGCGTGAAGGCGCCGCCGGTCATGAAGACGAAGCGCGAGGCGAGGAATGGAAACGCTGCGACGGCCGAGGCGTAGACGTCCATGCCGTTCGTGCCGGGCATCATCAGGTCGCACAAGATGAGGTCGAAGTCCGCGTCTTCGGAGAGCTTCTCCAGGGCGGTCGCGCCACCGAGCGCGACCTCGACCGCGTGCTCGTCCAAGAGGTGCGCCAGGGTCATGGCGAGGTTGGGCTCGTCGTCGATGACGAGGATGCGGGCGCGCGGGGGCGAGGGCGTAGGGGGAGGCGGAGGTGTGGAGGGGCTCGACGGTGCGGTGCCGAGCGGCAAGAGCACGCGGAACGTGCTGCCGACGCCGGTCTCGCTCTCGACTTGGATCTCGCCGCCGAGCTCGGTCACGATCTCGTGGCAAATCCAGAGTCCGAGGCCCGTGCCTTGCCCGACCGGTTTGGTCGTGAAAAAGGGCTCGAAGAGATGCGGCAAGTGATCGCGCGAGATGCCGGCGCCGGTGTCCGAGATCTCGACGGCGACGCGCCCGTCTTCGGCGCGGAACGAGCGCACGCGGATCACGTTCTCCGCCGAGCGATCTTCGGGGAGAGCGTGTGCGGCGTTCACGAGCAGGTTCAAGAAGACCTGTCCGAGGCGGGCTTGATTGCCGAACACCGGGGGCGAAGGCTCGTAGCTCTTCTCGACGCGGGCGCGGTAGCGGAGCTCGGCGGCGGCGAGGCTGAGCGCGCCGTCGATCGCGCTCGGGATGTCGATGAGCGAGGCGTGGGCCTCTTCGGGGCGCGTGAAACCCTTCAAATCGCGCACGATGCGCTGGATGCGATGCGCGCTCTCGAGCACCTCACGGACGCGCTCGGCGAGGGCGGCGGGCTTGGGGGCCGGCCCGGAGCTCGGTTGCTCGAGCAGCGTGAGCTGGCGTTCGAGCCACTCGAGTCCGAGCATGACGAACGTGAGCGGGCTGTTGAGCTCGTGGGCGACGCCCGCCGCCATGGTGCCGAGCGAAGCGAGCCGCTCCGAGAAGGCGAGCCGCTCGCGGTTGCGGTTCTCCTGGGTCATGTTGCGCACGACCGCGACGGTCTGGTCGTCGCCGGCCGGCACGATTCGCGCTTCGTAGTGTTCCGTCGCACCGTGCATGGGAAGCTCGTACGTGACGATCTCGAGCTTCTTTTCCGCGGCGACGCGGGCGATGGCTTCTTTCAGCGTGACCGCCACGTGCCTGGGGAGCACCTCTTCGATGTTCTGCCCGATAACCTGGTCGGCAGGCAAATAGAGCTCGTTCGCGGTGGGGGCGTGCGCGGCGAGGTAGGTGCCGTCGGCGCGCATTCGGAAGACGAGATCGGGCAAGGCCTCGAGGATGGCGCTCGCCTGGCGCTCGCTCTCGCGAAGGCGCGTGAGCACCTTGGACACCTCGGTGATGTCCGCGGCGATGACGGTCGCGCCGGCGATCTTTCCGTCGATCACGGTCGGCACCGTGCGCACACGGAAGCGGCGATCGTAGGAGTCGGTCTCGACGCTGTGGGCCTCACCGGTGGAGAGGCAGTGATCGAGCAGAAGGCGCATCCCCTCGCGGGCTTCCGGTGGGACGTGGTCGATCGCGAGGGTGCCGATCGACTCGTTCACGGTGAGTGAGGCGCCGTCGCGGTTCACGTACGTGATGACCCCCCGGGTATCGACCTGCGTGACGAAGTCCGAGACCAGTCCGAGCAGTCCCCCGGGTTCGAGCACGTTCTCGCGCGCGCGTTTGCGGAAGCGCTCCACGTGGCGTAGCACCGCCTGCAAGCGGGCCAGGTCGGCCTCGAGCACGTCGTCGGCGAATGACGCGAGGGCCTCCTCGACCGAGTCGGGCGCGTTGCCGACGAGCGCGATGACCATCGGGCGCTCGAACGGCGCGAGGTTCGCCACCACCGTGCACGCGGCGCTGCGTGCCGCCGTGGGCCCCGAAACGAAGACCACGTCGAGGTGCGGCACGAGCTCGAGCGCGGCTTCGATGGTCGTGGCGCGCGTGGCGGTGGACCGATGGCGCGCGAGGGCCTCGACGAGCGCATCGCTGCGCGTCGACCCGAGGTCCACCACTGCCGACGAGAGTCTGTCCCCCATGACCTCCGGAGAGAATGCCACAAACTCGGACGTCGGATTGGCTTCTCGCGCGCCATCGATGTCTCGGAACGATTTACAGTCGCGAGAGGACCGGTCACCTTACCGGACCGTCGAGTTACTCACGTCGGCCGCCGAGGCCGACGTGCGAGCTTCCCGCTCCGCAACGGGAGCGGCAATGAAAGGTGAAAATCCATGACCAACGTAGGCGACAAGGTTCCCGGCGCGACTCTTCGTGAATCCACGGGGTACAGCGAGCAGACCCACTGCCCCACCGCTCCCGAGACGGTGGAGGTCGAGGCGCTCACCAAGGGCAAGAAGGTCGTGTTCTTCGGCCTTCCCGGCGCGTTCACGCCCACCTGCTCGGGCAGCCACTTGCCCGGGTACATCGAGGCGGCCGACGAGCTCAAAAAGAAGGGCGTCGACGAGATCGTCTGCCTCTCGGTGAACGACGCGTTCGTCATGGCCGCCTGGGGCCGGCACGCGGGTGTGGACGGCAAGGTGCGCATGCTGGCCGACGGCAGCGCCGACTTCACCAAGAAGCTCGGCCTCGAGCTCGACCTCACGGCCAACGGCATGGGTGTACGCTGCAAGCGTTTCTCGATGTACGTGGTCGACGGCGTGGTGAAGTCGCTCAACGTCGAGGGCCCGGGCAAGCTCGAGGTCAGCGACGCGAAGACCATGCTCACGCAGGTCTCCTGATCGATGGACAGGAACGGCACGTGACCACGTGAGACGAGCGCAGAGGCCACGGCTTCTGCGCTTTTCTCTTTTGTTCGCGTCAGGGCGCGTAGCGGACGCGCCAGACCACGTTGCCGCCGTCGTCGGTGACGAAGAGGCTGCCGTCTTTCGCGGGGGCGACCGCGACCGGTCTGCCCCACACGTTGCCGCTCTCGGTGACGAAGCCGGTCATGAAGTCGACGTACTCACCGGTCGCGCGGCCGTCGACCACCGGCACGTGCACGACCTTGTAGCCGGTGCGCCTCGCGCGGTTCCACGAGCCGTGCTCCGCGGCGAACACGGACTTGCGGTACTCCGCGGGGAAGCTCGTGCCCGTGTAGAACGTGAGCCCGAGCGAGGCCGAGTGCGACTGCACGAGCACGTCCGGCACGAGCACGCGGCCCGCGAGCTCGGGGTGTTTTCCGGCGTGGCGAGGGTCTTGGTGGTTGCCGATGTAGAACCACGGCCAGCCGTAGAAACCGCCGTCGGTGACGTGGGTCACGTAGTCGGGCACGAGGTGATCGCCGAGCTCGTCGCGCTCGTTGACGCTGGTCCAGAGCTCGCCCGTGTCCGGGTGCACGGCGAGACCCACCGGGTTGCGGATGCCGGTCGCGTAGGGCCTCACGTGCGTGCCGTCCGGATCCATCTCGAAGATGCGCGCGCGCTCGTCTTCGGCGGCGTCGTCCGAGACGTTGGAACGCGAGCCGATGGAGACGTACATCTTCTTCGCGTCGCGGGAGAAGACCACGTCGCGGGTCCAGTGGCCTCCGCCGCGCAAAAGACCACCCGGAGAGAGCGCGGCGGCCAAGGGCTCGGCAGGTCCGCGTGCCACGGTGTCGCCGGCGACGTAGGGAAAACGCACGAGCCCGTCGGTGTTGGCGACGTACACCCATTGCGGCGCATCGGGCGGATAGAAGGCCACGCCGAACGGCTGCCGAAGCCCTTCGGCGAACACCTGATCGACCTCGGGTTTGCCGTCTCCGTCGGCGTCGCGGAGAAGATGCACACGATTGGCCTTGGACTCGATCACGAACAAGTCGCCGTTGGGGGCGACCCGAGCCATGCGCGGATTGTTCAAGCCGCTGGCGAAGAGATCGACACGAAATCCAGGGGGAACACGTGGAGATGCGCCCTCGGGTCTGGGCACGATGGACGCGCCATTTTCGGCGGACGGCGTGGCGTAGGGCGCGGGTAAATCGGCCACGGTGATGCGCCTGCGCACGCCGGGGGCGTCGGTCGTGTAGTCGCCGAGGGCAGCTTCGCCGAGGAGAAGCTCGCCGGGCACGGGAGCTTTGGGGCTCGTGCAGGCGACCGCGAGGGCAGCCGAGCCGAGCCAAGCAAGACGTGTCTTCGCGATCATGGCGGAAGGGTAGCAGCCCGAGGGCCATCGCCTAACGCGCGAGCGGGGCCAAGCTCGCGACGCACGAAAGCACCGCCGGTACGGGACCGAACGGTGCTTTCGGGGGCGAGGTCGGGCTCGGTCAGTCGGTGCCGGCGTCTTGTGGAGGCGGCGCGCCGTAGGGAGGAACGGCTCCCGCGTCCGGAGGCGGAGCGCCGTACATGACGCCCACGGGGCTGTCGGCGGCAGCGTCTTGTGGAGGCGCGCCGTAGGCCGGAGCGGCCGTGGAGGTGGTGGTGGAGGTGGTGGTCGGCGTGGGCGAGGTGCTCGCGTCTTTCGAGCCCTCGTCGGTGGTGCCACCGCACGCGACTCCGGCGACCACGAGCGTGGCTCCGCCGAAGACCATGGCGGCGCGCGTGGCGCGCGAGATGGGCTGGGGCACGCCCGTGCTCTGGGCGCTGTTGCAGAAGGGGCAGGTGGTGTCCGTGGCGCGAACGTGGCGCGCGCACGAGGCGCAAAGCTTCAAAGACATGGCGCTTAGCGTTCACTCGAACGCCCGGCTCGTCCAACCGAAAATCGACTTCTGGCGCCTTTTGCCTCGCGTCACGTACGCTGCTCGGCGTCATGACGCTCTTCGGAACGTGTCGCTCGGCCTCGTGTGCGCGCTGGTGTGCACCTTTCGGAGCCCCCTCGTGAGCGCGAGTCTGGCCGCGCGCGCTCTCGTGTGGGCCCTGCGCGCGCAGAGACGGCAGCGAAAGTACGCGACCGCGGAGGGGCTGCACGCCCGCATCCGGAGCGAGCGCGCCACCGAGACGTACGAGCCACCACGTTCGCTCTTCTCTTCCCATCGCGTGACCCGACGCACCCACCACGGGATGCCGGTTTTTTCGCTGGTTCCGAAGGACAAGGCGACCGACGAGAGCGGCCTTCGCTTCGTGTACCTGCACGGCGGAGCGTACGTCTCGGAGATCGCTCCGCAGCACTGGGGTCTCGTGGCCGAGCTGTCGCAGTCGCTCGGGTGCGAGGCGATCGTGCCCATCTACCCGCTCGCGCCCGAGCATCACGCGGCCGAGGTGGTGGAGTCCGTCGTCGGGCTGATGGAGAGCTTGCATGATGCACGCGTAGGTCGGCCAGGTCGGCTCGTGCTCGCGGGCGACTCGGCGGGTGGAGGGCTCGCCTTGGCGGTCACGCAGGCGCTCGTCGCGAAGGGGCGAGGCGCGCCCGACGCTCGGGCCGTGGGCGGGCTCGTGCTGCTCTCGCCTTGGCTCGACGGGACCCTCTCGCATCGCGACGTCGCGCGCATCGCGCCGCGCGATCCGTGGCTCGCGCCTCCCGGGTTGATCGAAGCGGCGAAGCTCTACGCGGGCGACGAAGGACCGACGAGCGCGCGCGTGAGCCCGCTCTACGGGTCGTTCGAGGGGCTTCCACGCACGTTGATTCTGGCAGGCACGCGCGACGTGCTGTTTCCCGACGCCGAGCGCTACTTCGCGAGGAGCCTCGACGAAGGCGTGGATACGACCTTCCTTCGTTACGAGGACATGGTGCACGTGTGGATGCTGGTGGACGCCTTGCCCGAAGCGCAGGAGGCGCGGAGGCGCATGGTGGAGTGGCTGCGCGCATGAGGCTCGGCGCGCACGTCTTTCTCGCGCTGCTCGTCGGGACCGCGGCGTGCGCGAGCCGTCCGGCTCCTCCGGTGCAGGCCGTGCGGAGTCCGAGCGTGGCGAGCGCTCCGGCCGCGCCGCCGGTCGATGCGTGGGCTTCGTCCACTTGGGAAGAGCGGCACGACGTCATGACCTGGGCGCTCTTGCCGAACCTCGGGCGCACCTTTCAGAGCTTCCGGGGTGAGCGCGAGCCCTCGCTCGCCTGCACCACCTGCCACGGGGAAGACGCGGAGCGTGTAAACTACAAGATGCCGAACGGACTGCCCGCGCTCGATCCGGAGCACATGCCGAGCGAGGCCTCGAAGGATCCCCACGAGGCACGCATGGCCAAGGTGATGCGCGAGCGCGTGATGCCGCAGGCGATCGCCATCTTGGAGACCGTGCCCTACGATCCTCGGACGAAAAAGGGCTTTTCGTGCTTTTCGTGTCACCCGTCGACCAAGGAGGCGCGATGACTCCGCTCTCGCGTCGCGAGCTCGGTATGGCCGCGGCGGCGCTGTTCGCGTCGCGAGCGGGTACGGCCTCGGCCGAGTCCTCGGCGCTCGCTCCGGTGCTCTTCGTGAGTCACGGGACGCCGCTCTTCGTCACGCAGGATCCCGGTCGTTTCACCGAGCTCTCGGCCTGGGGGGCGCGTCTGCCCAAGCCACGCGCCATCGTGGTGATGACGCCGCATTTCGCGTCGCGCACGCCGCTGCTCGGTCACGAGGGACCGGGACGTGCTCTCTACGATTTGCCCGAGGCGTTCGCGAAGAAGATCCCGAAGGGGACACGCTACGCGACCCCCTCTGCGGAAGAGCTCGGGCGTCGGCTCCGGGGGCTTCTTCCGGGGCTTTTACCCGGCCAGCGAGAAGGGCTCGATCACACCACGTGGATGCCGCTCGCGCTGCTCTATCCGAAGGCGGACGTTCCGGTGATCGAGCTCGGGTACCGCTACGAGACCGACGCGAAGCTCTTCGCGCTCGGGCGCTCGCTCGCTCCGCTTCGGCGCGAAGGGATCGTGTTCGTGGCGAGCGGCGGGATGACCCACAACCTGGCCTCGGTGGACATGGCTCGCCCGGAGTCCGCCGCGACGCGTCCCGTGCCGGCGTTCTCGCGCGAGTTCGACGCGTGGGCGCGCGAGCGATTGGCCGCGAGAGACGTGGACGCGCTGGTCGACTGGAGGGCGCGCGCTCCGGCGGAACGCTTGGCCCATCCGGACGACGGCGCGCACTTTCGGGTCCTGCTGGTCGCGCTGGGCATGGCCGACGGGGCCGCGGCGAGCTTCCCGGTGCAGGGCTTCGAGTCGGGCTTGTCGAAGACGTGCGTGGAGCTGCGCTGAGCTCGCGAAACGCGAAACGCGAAACGCGCGCTCTCCACGAGGGAAAGCGCGCGCTTCGAGGGGTCGAGTCGTCGCGAGATCAGGGATTGAACACAAGGCCTTTGATCTTGTTCTTCTCGAGCTCGATCTTGGCGCGCGTCACGACGTCGGCCGTCGAGAAGGCAAGCTCCGTGGTCTGGTTCTTCACGTAGAGATCGTAGAGATCCGAGAAGTGCGGCGACTTGGGATCGAAGATCTCACCGCCGGGGATGACGTTACGGGCGATGGGACCGCGCGTGGGATCGAGCTCGCACACGAAGCGAATCGAAGCGCCCGAGCCGTAGGTGTAGTCGTCGTCCTCGATGCCGTGGCTGGCCACGTCGACCGTGCCGTCGCCGCCGTGGCGGGGCGTGGTCTTCTGCGCGAGGGTGGGGATGGGCAGGTAAAACTGCGGCGTGAGCGTGTGCACCTTGCCCCAGCGCCAGGCCTTCGTGTCTTCACCGAGCGTCGTGGTGGTCCAGGTGAGGGCGTCGATCGCGGCTTTGGCGGTCGTGATGGCGCGGGTCTCGACGGCCGGCGTACGCAGGTCGTCGAAGAGGGCCTCCTTGGTCTTCAAGGTGCTCGGATTGGTGAGGAGGGTGGCCAAGAGCTTGAGCGCCGGCGCGCGCGAGATGGAGACGCCGAGCTCGGCGGCTTCGTCGGCGAGCGTGGCCTGAGCGAGCTTGGTGGCGAACGCGGCCATGACCAACGTGGCTTGGCTGTCGGCGATCACCTTGGCGCTGGCGTCGGCTTCGGTGCCGGCGGGCGTGTCGAAGGACCACCCGGTGACGAACGTGGTGGAGGGCGCGAGCGCGGCCTTGGCTGCCGCGGACATTCCGGCCACGAGGGTGGTCAGCTCGGGGTGCGAGCCGGGCGTGGCGATCTCTTCCGAGAGGGCCTTGGTGGCGGCCAAGAAGGCCGGCTGGAACGTCTTGCCCCATTGCGTGACGGCGTCGGCTTGGATGCTGGAGAGCGCGTCGCGATCGAGCTTCTTGTCGGCGGTGCCTTCTTTGATGCGGGTGGTGATGCGGCCGGCGCGAGCGCCCGGGTCGTAGTCCGAGCCCATGTAGAGCGGGAAGCCGCCCACCTCGGGCTCGTTGCCGGGATCGTTGTCCGCGGTGACCCCGAGCGGGTCGGCGTTGGCGGTGACGAGGTAGCCCTTCTCGGGGTTCTTCGCGTGCGGCACGTACTTGGGATCGAAGTAGCCGTCCCACTCGGCCGTGCCGTCGCCGGGCAGGATTTTCCAGGCTTTCGTGCCTTTCGGGCGGCGCGGGACACGGATGGTCTGCGTCCACGCGATGTTGCCCGCGTCGTCGGCGAGCACCCAGTTTTGACCGCCGTAGGCGAAGTCGGCTTCGAGGGCCTTCACCGCTTGGTCGACGTTCTCGGCGACGTCCAGGTTGTAGATGGCGCGCAGCAGAGGCGCGCTCTCGTAGCCGGTGTAGCGGATGGAGATTTCTTCGCCCTTGAGGGCCTCGACCGTATTGGAGCCGGTGATGCGCGGGATGATCGGGCCGTGGTGGGGGACGTCGTAGTAGGTTACCGTGGTGACGGTGCCTTTGCGGCCGAACGAGCTCGTCTCGAACTCTTCTTTGCGCTCGACCAGCTTCACTTGCTGGCCCTTGAAGACGACGCACTTGCCGCCGCCGCTCGCGCAGTCGACCACCGTCTCGCGGTAGGCGTCGGTCACGTCGATGTAGTTGACGGTGCTGCCCCAGGCCATGCGCTTGTTCATGCCCAGCGTGACCAACGGAATGCCGGGAAACTGCGCGCCCATGAGGTCGACGCCGTCTTTTTCGGTGTGCAGGTGGCTCAGGTAGAAGATGGCCGGGCTGCTGAGCGAGAGGTGGGTGTCGTTGGCGACCATCGCGTGACCGGAAGCGGAGAGCTTCGGCGCGATGACCCAGTTGTTGGAGCCGCGATCGGGCTCGCGGCGCTTGTCGAGGCCCACGCCGTCGAGCGCGGCGAGCGCGGCTTTGAGGGTGGCCGCCGAGGTCTTGCCGACGTTCTTCTTGGGGGTCTTCGTCACGCTCGCGAGCCCGGCGCCCGGAACTTCCTTCCAACCGTCGACCGTGAAGGTCGGGTCGAAGGGGAGGAAGCGCCAGTAGTCGTCCGTGGTGCCCACACGCGCGGCCTTGGCGGCGTCGGCTTGTCCGACGAACTTGGCGGTCTCGGCCTGGTCCCAGGCCGTACGCGTGATGTCGGTGCTGCCGTCGAAGGCGAGCTGGAAGGCCTGGAGCTCACCGAGCACGATCGAGTCGAGCTCGCTCCACTCTTCCACGCTCGAGAGGCCGTAGTAGTCGCCCATGCCTTCGGGGAGCTTCTCTTTGCCGCCGAGCAGTTGCGTGCGCCAGGCGTTCACGCCCGCCGTGAAGCTCTTCAGAATGGAGACGACCTTTTGATCGACCGGGTCGGTGGAGGCGAGCATCTTCTTCCAACCGACCTCGCCGGTGGCGCGAAGGTGATGCGAGCGGTAGCGGATGTCGCTCGTGAGCGTGGCCGCGCTGAAGTCGCCGAAGGCCTTCGACAGGGTGCCCGAGGCTTGGCGTCGCCCGAAGTCCATCTCGATGAACCGGTCTTTGGCCATCATGTAGCCTTGCGCGTACGCCGCGTCGGCCAGCTCTTGGGCGTAGATGTGCGGGATGCCCGCGTCGTCACGGAACACGCGCACCGGGGCCTTCAGGGCGGGATTTCCCGGAATGGTGTCCGTCTCGAGCCCGGCGAACGGGTCGACCGTGGAAGCGTCGGGGACGGACGCCTCTTCAATCGGGACCGGCGCTACCGCGACGGGGTCTTTCTCGCACGCGACGAGCGTGCCCACGAGGAGAGCAGAGATGCAGGAAGCTCGAACAAGAGTGAAACGGCGCATGAGCGCACGCTAACAGGCCGGGGCGATTCTTCAACGACGCGAGCCGTCGCGAGGTGTGGCGTTTCGGCGCGTAGGACGCAATGCGTCGAGACTCAAAGCTTGTCGGGATCGATGCCCAGCTCGCGCAGCTTGGCGGCGAGTTTGTCCCGCGTGCGCTCGGCGTCTTCGCGAGCGCGTTCGCTTTCTTCGCGAGCGCGTTCGCTCTCTTCGCGAGCGCGTTCGCTCTCTTCGCGAGCGCGTTCGGCGTCTTCTTTCCGCTGCGTGATGTCGTCCATCATGCGCTCGAGCGAACGCACGAGCTCGGCCGACTCGGGCAAGGGCGCCGCGCCGGAGTAGAAGCGCAAGCGCCGCCCTTCGAGCGCGAGCGCGAGCCCGAGCACACGGGACGTCCACCGACCTCCCTGCGGCACGATGGGTCGATATGCGCTCTCCCCGGGTTCGAGTCGATAGCCGTGAAGGCGCGCAGCGCGCACGTCGAGCACGAAGTACTCCGGGATGCCGAGGCGGGCGAACCACCCCACGTTGAGCTCGAGGTCTTTCTTCTTGTCTCCCGAGTACGTGACCTCGAGCGCGAAATCGAGGCCGCGGCGTTCGTGCGAGACCGCCCAGCGCTCACGCTCGTGCGGATCCACGTCGAGCACGGCGATGATGTCCGGCGCGAACATGCGCTCGCTCGGGTAATAGACGGGCAGCTCCGAGCCGAGATAGACCCCTCGACCGATGCGACGAAAGTGCTCTTCGAGGGCCTCGAACGCGCGCACCTTCGGGATGCGATGCGGATCGCCTTCGGGGGGCGAGGCGAGGGGAATATCGGAAGGCAGTGCAGCCAGCACCTTCGCGCGTTCGCTCGGACTCAGGCTTTCCCAGACCTCCGCCGAGGGCGCGCGGGGATCGAGCGGATCGATGTGCCAAGGGGCGTTCGTCACGAACGAAGCGTAGCACCGTCGCGGGGCGCTCGCCGCACGTGGCGCGCGTGTTCGAGGCCGCGAGGAGAAGGGAAGGCTCGCCGCCCCGAGGTGTGCGCTCTATCGTGTGGCCATGTCGGCGATGCTCACCGCGGTCTGCTTCGACTTGATGGACACCGTGATCTACGACCCGTTCCGCGAGGCCATCGAGGCCGGAACGGGGCTCGACCTGAAGACCGCGGCGAAGCATCGGGATGCCTCGTGTTGGCCGGCGTTCGAGATCGCCGAGATCGACGAAGAGACCTTCGCGAGGCGCTATTTCCCCGAGGGAAGTCCGTTCCGCTTCGACATGCAGGCCTTCCACCGCGTGCGTCGGGAGGGGTACCGGTTCTTGCCCGGGATGCGCGAGCTCGTGGGCGTGCTCGGCGGTCGTGTCGATCGGTACGTGGCGAGCAACTACCCGGTGTGGATCGAAGAGGTGCGCCACACGTTCGAGCTCGACACGCTCTTCGAGGACGTGATCGCGAGTCATCATCTGCGCGCGCGAAAGCCGGCACCGTCGTTCTTCGAGGGGTTGCTCGCGCGTGTACCGCACGCGGCCGAGGCGTGTCTCTTCGTGGACGATCGCGTCGACAACTGCGAAGGCGCCGAGCGCATGGGCATGCGCGCGCACCACTTCACGAGCGCCGAAGATCTCGAGACGCGCCTGCGCGCCGAGAAGCTCTTGCCGTGAGCTCGTGAGCCGCGCCCGAGCGTAGGCGCTCCGATACGGGATTTCCCGGACGGGAAAAAAAGCACGTGGGGTTGCATCCGATTGTCTGCGAGCTCCGGATGGTCAGGCAACGACACGATGGCACTCTCGCCGTCGCCACCCACCACCGTCGGCGGTACCCGTCCCCGACACCATTGGAGCTCTCATGACTTACCGCAAGGTCGGCCACTTCCTCGCTGCGTCTCTGTGTGTCTCGCTGTTCGCCTGTTCGGACGACGCCACCACGCCTGCGTCTCCCTCTCCGTCGAGCACGGCGACCACCGCTCCGACCACCACGCCGACCACCACGCCGGACTCCGGTACGCCTGCGGGCCCCGCCGACATCGTGGATACCGCGATCGCGGCCGGGAAATTCAAGACGCTCGCTGCTGCGCTCACCGCGGCCGACCTGGTGAACACGCTCAAAGGCCCGGGCCCGTTCACCGTCTTCGCGCCCACCGACGATGCGTTCGCCAAGCTGCCCGCGGGCACGGTCGATACGCTCGTGAAGCCGGAAAACAAGGCCGCCCTCGCCAACATCCTCACGTACCACGTGGTCGCGGGCAACGTGAAAGCGGCGGACGTGGTCAAGCTCAAGTACGCGCAGACCGTGCAGGGCGGCGACGTGAAGATTGCGGTGTCCGGTTCGGAAGTGACGCTCAACGGTGGCGTGAAGGTCATTCAGACCGACATCGTGTGCACCAACGGCGTGATTCACGTCATCGACGCCGTGCTGGCCACGCCTCCCGCCGACGTGATCGAGACCGCCAAGGCCGCAGGTACGTTCACGACGCTGCTTGCTGCGGTCGACGCCGCCGAGCTCACCGCGACCCTGAAGGGGAAGGGTCCGTTCACCATCTTCGCGCCCACCAACGCAGCCTTCTCCGCGCTGCCCGCCGGCACGGTCGACAACCTGCTGAAGCCCGAGAACAAGACCCAGCTGCAGAACATCCTCAAGTACCACGTGGTCGCGGGCAAGGTTCGCTCGGACAAGGTGGTCACGCTCACCTCCACGCCGACGCTCCTTCCGATGAAAGACGTCACGATCAAGGTCGACGGTGCGAACGTCTTCCTCAACACGGACTCCAAGGTCTCGGCGGTGGACGTCGACTCCTCGAACGGCGTGATCCACGTGATCGACAAGGTCCTCCTCCCGCCGGCCGACTGACCGCGGCGGAGTCCGGGCGGGAAATGTCGGGAGATTTGCCGACGTTTCCCGCTCGTTCGTACTTTTTCGATCGTCCCTGCATCCGAACCCGACCGCGGAGCGAACGATGAGCATGACCTTGGCTTGTTCGCCTCCGTTTCGACTAGTGTCGCCCTCGATGCGACCCGGCCGAGAGACGCCCGCGAACGACGCGGCGGCCAACTCCGATAGCGCGCGTGGTGTGCTGGCGCGGGTCGCCGCGGGCGACGACCGGGCCGCGCGGGAGTGCATTCGCACCTACGGCCCGCTCGTGGGCGCAATGGCGCGCCGAATTTGCCCGAACGAAGTCGAGGACGCGGTCCAAGACGTGTTCGTGGAGCTCTGGCGCAGCTCGGCTCGTTACGACCCGAAGGCCGCCCCCGAGCACGTGTTCGTGATGACCATCGCGCGGCATCGACTCATCGATCGTCGTCGCGCGTCGATTCGTCGCGGCGCCCCGCTGCAACACGAAGACGACACCTCCACCGACCTCGCGGCTTCCCCGGAGACGCTGGTCGATCTCGCCAAGTGCCGAGTCGCCATCGACTCGCTCGAGGTCGGTCAAAAGCGTGCCGTGTTGCTCGCCTGCGAAGGCCTGACGCACGAGGAGATCTCCGAGACCACGGAGCAGCCCCTCGGAACCGTGAAATCCCAGATTCGTCGTGGCCTTCTGGCGTTGCGGCGCTCTTTGCTCGGAGAAGAAGAATGAGTCGCCCGCAATCCACCGGCGGTCACGAGGCCCAGCTGCGCGCCATGAATGACGGCGCCGGCCCATCGGAAGACGAGTTGCTCGCGCTCGGGCTCGCCGCTTCGTCCGGCGACCTGGAGCCCGTCTCGCCCGAGCTCGAGGCGAAGCTCATGGACGGTTTTCGTGCGCGAAAACCCCGGGTCGGCGTGAGCACCACCGCGGCGGGGACGCAAACGGTCGACCTCGACTCCATCGTGGAAGAGGTTCGGCCCGCGCGCCGCGCGAACCCGATGTTCGCGCGCTTCGCCATGGCGGCGACCCTCGTCATCGCGGTGGGCGCGACCCTGGCCCTCCGCGCCGGACGTCACGAGAGTAGGCCCACGCAAGCATCGACGCTCTCCTCGAGTGTCTCGCTTTCCGCCGCGGCCAATGGCGCCGTGCGCATTCGTCTCGCCCCCGGCGAGGCGCCCCGGGAGGCGTTCGTTCACGTCGAAGGTCCGGGAGGAACGTTCGGTTCCTCGACCAAGGTCGGTCTCTCCGACGGCGCGACGTTGCCCGCGAGCGTGGGCTCGCGTGTCGCCGACGGTCACGTGCGCGTGCGAATCACGGCCGGGCCGGACGCGACGCGGGACGTGCTTTTCGATGGGTACGCTGCTCGGGAGTGAGCACACCCGGGTCTTTCCGTTCGGGCTCGGGTCGGCTGCGGCCGACTATCCCGACAGGATCGAATCGTGCGAGAAGCGGAGGCGTCTTGGATTTGGCGACGCCCCGACTAGACTCGGTCTCACGGAGATGACCGGGAGCCCTCGCGCCGAAGACGAACAGGAAGGGAGCGATTCGATCGTTCCTACCGTGCCTCGTCCCGGGGAGGAGATCGAAGGCAAGTACCTGGTCGGGAGCCTGCTCGGCGAAGGCGGTATGGGGCTCGTGCTCTCGGGCGAGCACAAGCTCTTGCGGCAGGGCGTGGCCATCAAGGTCTTGTCCCCCAAGTTCGCTTCCGACAAGAACTTCCGCGCGAGGTTTTTGCGCGAAGCGCGCGCCGCGGCGAGCCTCTCGTCCGAGCACGCGGTCCGCATCTTCGACGTCGGGACGACGTCCACGAAGCTCCCGTTCATGGTGATGGAGCGTCTCGAAGGCGAGTCGCTCGAGGAACGATTGGAGCGAGGAACGATCGGCGCGAGCCTCGCCGTCGATTGGATCCTCCAGGCGACGCGTGCGGTCGCCGAGGCGCACGAACGAGGCCTGGTTCACCGGGATTTGAAGCCCGGAAACCTCTTTTTGACCACACGCTCGGACGGCCGCGTCTTCGTCAAGGTGCTCGATTTCGGCATCTCGAAGTCCATGGACGAGAGCGACGGCAGTACGAGCGACGTCTCGCTCACCGCACCCCGCGCCCTCTTGGGCTCGCCGCTCTACATGTCTCCCGAGCAGCTACGAGACTCGAGCGCGGTCGATGCCCGCACCGACGTGTGGGCACTCGGCGTGGTGCTGTTCGAGCTGCTCTCGGGCCGCGCTCCATTCGAGTCGAGCTCCGTTCCCGAGCTCTACGCCAAGATCCTGAACGACCCGGTGCCGCGGCTCTCGACGCTGGTGCCCACCGTCTCGCGCGAGCTCGAGGCGCTCGTGCATCGCTGCCTCGAGAAGGACCGCGACGCGCGCTTTGCGGACGCGGCGGAGCTCGGGCGAGCGCTCGCGCAGTTCGCCGAGTCGACCGGGCCCGTCTCGACGGCCGCGACCATCGCCGCGGACCGACCCTCGTCCCTGCCGCAGGTGCCCTCGACGTCCCGCAGCCGCGTGGCGCTCACCGGCACCGCGCTGGTGCTGGTTCTCGTCGCGCTAGTATTCGGAAGTTCCAGGGTTTTTTCGACTCAAGCGGCCGAGAGTAGGTCCACGCCGACACCCTCGGCATCCGAAACGGCTCGACCTTCGGATAGCTCGATCGTGAACCTCTCTCCCTCGGTCACGGCTGCGCCGTCCGCCTCCGTCGTCTCCAACGAGGACGGAGGCCCTCTCGTCGCCAAGTCGGCGGACGCGAAAGTCGCGCCTCCACCGACGTCGAGTGGCGCTCGCGCCGCGTCGTCGGCCGACCCCAATCGGGTTCGCGCGCTCAAGCAAATCAAGCTCATCGAGTAGTCGAAGATGAAGCCCACCACGTTCGTGCTCGTCCTCGGGCTCGCCCTCGCGTCGCCCCTTACCGCCCACTCGGCCGCGCCTGCGCGCGCCACGAAGGTCCGTGACGGCCTGTCGGGTCCGGCCCGGCAAGCCTTCGACCGCGCGAGCGAGCTCTTTTCGAACGAGAACTTCTCGGGAGCGCGCTCCGAGTTCGAGCGTGCACAAGAGCTCTCCGGTGACCCTCGAATTCTCTACAACGTGGCCGTCTGCGACAAGTCGTTGCACCGGTACGCACGCGCCATGACCGCGCTCGAAAAGAGCCTTCGTCTAGGTGGAGACACGCTCCCCAAGGCGTATGCGAGCCTCGTCAAAGACACCATCGCGACGCTCGAGCCGTACGTCTCCACGCTCGCGATTCAATCCTCCGAGGCCGGCGCGAAGGTCTACGTGGACGACGAAGAGGTGGGCGAGACCCCGCTCGCCGCTCCGCTCCGGGTAGACGTGGGCGATCACCTGGTTTCCCTGAAAAAGACCGGCTTTTTGGACGAACCGAAGAAGGTTCGGGTCACGAGCGGCACGCCCACCGAGCTTCGTCTCCAGCTCGAACCGCAGCAAAAGCGTGCCGACGTGGTGGTCACCTCCAACGTGGCGAGTGGTGCCCACGTATTGGTCGACGGAACCGATCTCGGCGTCGCACCTTTCCAAGGTGTGCTCGAGCCGGGCAGACACGCCATCACCGTGCGCGCGCCGGGACATCGCTCCGAGACTCGAGTGGTCGAGATCGTGTTCGGCCAGAAGAACGAACAATCGTTCTCCCTTCAGCGAGAGGCACAAGAAGCGCGCCTTCGCGTCTCGACCGGCAGCGACCGCGACATCGTCGTGCTCGACGGCCGAACGATTGGAAAGGGCGGATTTTTCGGCGCCGTTCCGGCCGGAGAGCACACGCTGCGCGTGACCCGCGAAGACGCTCAGGCGCGCACGCTGGACCTTTACCTGCGCGACAACGAGACCCGCTCCTTGGACATCACGCTCGACGAAAAGAAGAGCGGGCTCCCGACGTGGGCTTACGTCGTCGGTGGGGTCGTGCTGGCGGGCGCCGCGACCACGACCGCGGTCATTCTCGGCACGCGGTCGCCCGCCTACGAGGGCAGCTCGCCCGGAACGCTCGACCCGCGCGTCGTGATCGCGGGCCACCGAGGAGGCTTCTGATGCAATCGTGGTTCGCTCGCCTCGTTCGTTCGCGTGCTCTCGTGGCCGGCATGGTCGGCCTCGGCATCGCGCTCGCTCCCGCGTGTCGTCCCGAAGATCGCAAGACGCAGATCACGGTCTCGATCGTGTCCGAGACGGACATTCCCAAAGAGCTCGACTCGCTCGAGGTGGTCGTGATCGACGCCGACGGTTCGGAGACGAGCCGCGTGCTCCACGACGTGCAAAACCCTAGGTTTTTCCCGGCTACGCTGGCCGTCGTACCGCGGTCTTCCACCTCGTTGGAGGGGGCTGTCACCGTCGAGCTTCGAGGCTACTTGAACGGTCAAGACGCGCAGGTCTTCCGCCGCGCCAAAGTGTCGTACGTCGAGGGGCGCACGCTCCTTTTGCCGATGCCGCTCCGCATGGCGTGCTTCAACTTCCGCGGATGCGGCTCGGACGAGACCTGCGCTGGTGGGACGTGTCAGTCGGCGAAGGTCGACTCGCCTGCCCTCGCCGACTACGACGACCGTCTCGTGTTCGGGCGCTCCGCACCCGAAGCCTGCTTCGACGAGGATACCTGCCTTGCGGACTCGGTACGGACCACCGTCCGAGAGTCCGATTGTTCGTTCGCGCTCCCCGCCGAGGCCATTCGCGAGGGAGAGCGCGTGCGCGCGAACGTCTCCATTCGTTGGAAGGCCGCCGACAATCGGGTCATCGTGCTCGACTCCGAAGACGCCATCGAGGGCTGGACGTTCGACCCGTCGACCAAACGAGGAAAGCTGAGCGCAGGTGTGTGCGCTTCGCTGCTCGACCAGGAGACGGATCCGAAGAAGCGGCGGATTTACGACCAGGCCCTCGACGTCTGGATCTCCACGCGATGCGCGGCGAAAGTGGGCCTCCAACCGTATTGCACGAGCAAAGACGGACACGTCGCCATCGGCGCGACCCTCACCAAGAAACCCTGAAGAGCCTCACCCTTCGTAATCAGCGCTCGGCGATTCGGAAGGTCATTTTGCCCTCGTGTTCGTCTGAGAGGGCAATCGTTCGCACGTCGACCACCTCGATGGTGAACTCGCTCCAGCGCGCGAGATTGCCGGTGCGTGTGCCGGTGATGGAACCCGAGCTTCGGCAATGTACGATGCTCGCGTCGACGCGTTCGATCTCGAACGGCACGTCCGCGTAGATTTCTTCTTTCGCGCCGTCGTGTCCAATCGATTGCAATCTCGCCGTGGAAGGCGAGGCGGGAACGAGTCGCATGGCTTCGCGCGCGCCGGCGTCGCGCACGCGCTCGATGCATCCGGTGCGGTCGGGGTCCTTGGCGCAGCGGGCCTCGACACGAGCGAGCGCGCCGGGCGACTCGCCCAAGACGAACGCGAATTCACCGCCACGTAGGATGACGGCTCGCGCGTCGACCGGTGGAGCTTGCGTGTCGGAGGTGGTCTGCGTCGGGGCACTCGATGCAGCGGTGCCGGTCGGCGTGGGGGCGGAAGACGAGCTGCATCCGACGAGCACGGGGACGACGATCGACGCGAGCGTGAGCCAGGAAAAGGAACGCATGAGGATGCTCCAGGGCGAAGCGCTCGAGCGAGGCTCGCCGACCAAAATGAAGCGGTGGTCACGCCGGGACCGTCCCAGCGCTCCACCTCGTGTCCTCTCGACGCACGGCGCGGCCGCGCGTGACCGGATTTCCGCCGGCGCCGCGCGCTTTTTCGTGGTCTTCGGAAAACGAGCCCGCGACTGCTATCGTCCCGCCTCGATGGGAATCGTGAGCTGGATCGTGTTCGGTCTCTTGGCGGGTATCGTCGCGAAGTTCGTCATGCCGGGAAAAGACGGCGGCGGCTTCATCACGACCACCTTGCTCGGGATTCTCGGCGCCATCGTGGGTGGTGTGATCGGCAACCGAATGGGCTGGGGGAGCATCACCGGCTTCAACCTGCCGAGCTTCGGACTTGCCGTGGGCGGCGCTCTGGTCGTGCTCGTGGTGCACCGGCTCCTTCGCTGAGCCGCGCGTTCACGGACGGGGTCGATTCGAAACGCGAACGGGCGAGAGAACACGTCTCTCGCCCGCCTGCGTTCCTACGATGCTCGTTCAGAGCGAGAGGTAGGTCTGGTCCTTCAAGCCTCGCTCGTAGTCGGCCAGGAGGCGCATGCCTTCGGTCGGCTTGAGGCGGTCTTGTTTGATGGCGGCGTCGACTTGGGCCTTCACCTTGGCGGCCAGGTCTTTGGCGTCGTATTGAGTCATCTGGAGAACGTCGGCGACCGAGTTCCCGTCGATGGTCTCTTCGATGTAGTACCCACACTCCTCGTCGTCGTCGAGGAACACGTGAACCTCGTTCACGCGACCGTACAGGTTGTGGAGGTCGCCCATGATGTCCTGGTAGGCGCCGGTGAGGAAGATGCCGAGGTAGTACGGCTGGCCCTCGGTGACCGGGTGCAAAGCCAGGGTGTCTTGGGTGTCGGTGAGGTCGATGAACTTCGAGACCTTGCCGTCCGAGTCGCAGGTGATGTCCACCAGCGTGGCGGGCTGGGTGGGGCGCTCGTCGAGGCGATGAATGGGAACGATGGGGAACATGGCCCCGAGCGCCCAATGGTCGAGCAGCGACTGGAATACCGAGAAGTTGCAGATGTACTGGTCGGCGAGCTGCTTCTTGAGGTCGTCGAAGCCGTCGGGCACTTCGCTGGGCTCGAGAGCCCCGGCCATGATGTGGATGCGCTCGGCGACTTCCCAGAAGAGCTCTTCCACGCGCGCCTTCACCGGGAGCTCCAAGATGCCGAGCTCGAACGAGGTCTGCGCTTGCTCCTTCACGGAGAGGCTGTCGTGCCAGCTCTCGCCCAGATTGGAGGTGGTGAGATTTTGCAGTGTATAGACCAGCGATTGGACGAGCTTGTGGTCGTCCGCGCCGAGCTCGTACTTCGTCTCGGGGGTCTTCTCGATGGCGCCGAAGGCCTCCACGACGAGCACGCTGTGGTGGGCGACCACGGCGCGACCCGACTCGCTCACGATGTGCGGGTGAGGCACGCGCTCTTCGTCGCACACGTCCGCGATGCTGTGCACCACGTCGCGAGCGTACTCTTCGACGCTGTAGTTCATCGACGAGTGGAACGTGCTCTTCGAGCCGTCGTAGTCGATGGCCAAGCCGCCGCCCACGTCGAGGTACTCGATGGGGTAGCCGGCGCGGCGGAGCTTCGCGTAGTGGCGCGCGGCCTCGCGGACGGCGCGCTTGATGATGAGGATGTCGGGCACCTGGGAGCCGATGTGGAAGTGCACGAGCTTGAAGGCGCTCGACATTCCCGCTTCCTTCATGATGTCCGCGGCCTGGAGGATCTCGGTGGTGGAGAGGCCGAACTTGGCGCTCTCTCCGCCGGACTCGGCCCACTTGCCGGCTCCGCGGGTCATGAGGCGAACGCGCAGACCGATCATGGGCTCGACGCCGAGGTCTTTGGCGATGCGGCAGATCGCACGCACCTCGGAGAGCTTCTCCGCGATGAGGATGACCCGCTTGCCGAGCTTACGTCCGAGTAGGGCCGTGCGGATGTAGGCGTCGTCCTTGTAGCCGTTGCACACGATGAGCGACTCGTTGTCGGTGTGCACGGAGAGAGCGGCGAAGATCTCGGGCTTGGAGCCGACCTCGATGCCGTAGTGGAACTTGAGACCCGCATCGAGGATCTCCATCACCACTTCGCGGAGCTGGTTCACCTTGATGGGGAAGACGCCGCGGTAGGTGCCGCGGTAGCGCTCTTCGGCGATGGCCGAGTTGAATGCGTCGTTCAGCGTCTTCACGCGGTGATGCAGGATGTCCTGGAAACGGAGGAGCATCGGTGTCTTGAGGTTCTCCTCTTTGATCGCCGCTTGCACGACGTCGTAGATGGAGATCTTTTTTCCGCGTTCCTTCAGGGGAGCGACGCGCATGCAGCCGTCCGAGCCGACCTCGAAGTACCCCGAGCCCCATCGATCGATGAGGTAGAGGTCGTTCGCGTCCTCGGTGGTCCACGTCGCGAGAGCTTCGTCTACGGGAGCTCCCGTCGCCGTGTTCGAGGATGGCGTCTTTTCCGTTGCTTCCACTTAACCTCCAGGCGCCTGCGAGATGCGCGATGCGCCGCCCTTCGTTACCGTAAAACCGTCCGAGCGTTCAACGGAAGCTTCGGGAAAAACAGAGTCGCGGTAGGGGTCCCGAGCAGACACGGAACACGTG
This sequence comes from Polyangiaceae bacterium, assembly GCA_965225775.1. GTDB lineage: Bacteria > Myxococcota_A > Polyangia > Polyangiales > Polyangiaceae > JAAFHV01. The sequence goes on from OZ245328.1 coordinate 6,863,773, forward strand.
TGACCCTCCGCCGACCGATCGACTCGTCGGCGCGTGGGCCCAGCCCGAGCACGTCGACCCGGGTCGGCGTGGTCGTACGTCGTGCGCTCGCGACCCGAGGCGTGCTCCGACACGAACCATTCGCGCCGAAATGTGCGCCTTTTCCGGGCTCGCGCACGATTGTCACGGAGGGGACCCGTGGCCGTTTCCGACGTCTGCGAGAGGTAGATCATGGCCCAGCGCACGCCTGCGTACTCGAGCGCACCTCCTCCGAGCCCGAGAGCCCGAGCACTCTCGGCCGCGCACGTGCGCGTCGCGCTCTTCGAGCAGCGCCGGTTTCTCTACGCGCCGCTCGAGGTGATGGCCGCGGACCTCGATTCACGGGTGGGCGAGAGCGGACGCGTGCTTCGCCTGCGCTACGTGTTCGACGGTCCGGTGGTGTCCCCCGACCTGGGCCGCGGCGAAGTCATGCGCGCTGTGGCTCGTTTGGTCCGCACCGAGGGTGGCGGAGGCGAGCGCTTCGGCGAGAAGCTGCGACGCGAGGTCCTCGCCGACTCGTTCGCCTCCACCAGCTCGAGCCGCTTTCGGAGCGCGAAGGAGCTCGGTCGCGCACTCGGGGTGTCGCTCGGCTGGCTCGGCATCGCGGGTCTCACCGAGTCGGCGGGTCGGAAATGGGCCGCCGCATTTCGAGAGCCGGAGCAGGTGGTCATGGTCTCCGCGCTCGATGTCGAAGACGAGGACCGTACCTTCGCGCATCTTTTGGTGCACCACGAGCTCGAGCAGGAAATCCTGCTGGTCTCGTGCGCCCTGCGTGTGGGCCTCTCCTCGACTGGCTGAGCCGATCGCTCGTCTCGCCATTCGTTCGGTCGTCGGACGAAGTCGGGAATGCACGCGCGCGCTCTCGGCTTCCTTCTTCGCGTCACGCGAAAGGAATCCTCATGAACGAGTCGTCGTGCCCCAACGAATCGAGAGCCCCTCGCCGCACGAGAGCCTTGGCCGCGAGCTTGGTCGCCCTGGCCGCCGTGTCGGTCTTCGGCTCCACCGCGTTTGCCGATCCGCCGCCGCTCCCTCAGGAGGCCTTCACGGCGTGCGAGGGCAAAGCCTCGGGAGACGCCTGCACCGTCAGCTTCCGCGAGCACACGATGGAGGGGACGTGCACCTCGGGACCGGACGGTGGAAAGCTGCATTGCCGCCCGTCCGGGCCGCCTCCCTCGAAGTGAGCGATCCCGATGCCGAGAATCGACAGTCTTCTCGCTATCGTCGTGCAGCAAGGGGCCAACGAGCTTCGTATTCGATCCGACGACGAGCCGAAAATGTTCGCCCGAGGAGCACCACGCCGTCTCTCGCTTCCGAAGATGTCCGAGGAAACCCTGCGTGAGCTGCTCGGTGAGCTTTGCGGCGACCACGCGAGCGCCTCGCTCTCGAGCACCGGGCGCCACGACGTCACGTACGACGCTCCTTCGATCGGAGTCTTCGCCGTCGGATTGTCTCGTGCGCCGGACGGCCCTCTCGAGGCTCGATTTCAATGGATTCGCGCGCCGAAAAAGGACGTGTCCGAGGCTTCGGAACCGACTTCAGAGGCCCCCGACGTCGGGGCGGAGCCGGCGAGAGCGGTTGCCTCGGTTCCAGAACCCGCGGTGGCTTCTTCGGACTCGAGAACGTCCGAGGGACCGTCCGAGCCGTCGTTGGGAGCGCGGACGGGATTCGCGGCTCACGCCGAGCTCGCGGTACTGGTCGCCAGGGCCGCGTCCGTTCGCGCGAGCGACCTGCATCTTGCCGAAGGAAGCTCCCCCTTCGTCCGCGTGGATGGCAAGCTTCGCGTGCTGCACGAGCCGACGGTCGAGCTCACCGAGCTCTTCGCGCTCTCCGCGGCGGATCGTCGTCGTCTCGTCTCCGGGCACTCCATCGATACGGCGTTCGAGATCGAAGGGGCCGGGCGGGTGCGTGCGCATGTCTATTCGACCGATTCCGGCCTGGCCGCGGCGATCCGCCTGCTTCCGGACGCAGCCCCCACGTTCGCGTCCTTGCAGATGCCGGTCGCGTTCGACGACGTGTGCATGTTGCCGCACGGGCTCGTCCTGGTCTGCGGCGCGACCGGTGAAGGCAAGTCAACGACCTTGGCCGCGCTCGCTCAAGAGGCGCTCCGTCGCCGCTCGATCTTGCTCGTGACGCTCGAAGATCCGATCGAGTACGAGCTCGCGCCTTCGCGTTCGTCCCTCGTCCGGCGGCGCCGAATCGGCCGGGATTGTCCGAGCTTCGCCGTCGGGCTGCGGGACGCTCTCCGCGAAGATCCCGACGTGCTCTTGGTCGGAGAAATGCGCGACGCCGAGACCGTGGCGCTCGCCCTCACCGCAGCCGAGACAGGACATCTCGTGCTCGCTTCGCTCCACAGTCGCTCTGCCGCTTCCGCCATCGAGCGAATCGTGGACGTGACGGCTCCCGAGCGGCAACAGCAGGTGCGCCTTCAGCTCGCCGAGTCGCTCCGAGTGGTGGTGAGCCAGCGCCTATTGCCTCGCGCGCGAGGCCCGGGAAGACTCCCCGTCGTCGAGATTCTGCGCGTGAATCACGCGGTCTCCGCCATGATTCGGGAGGCGAAGACCTCTCAGATCGCGCATGCCTTGCAGGCTGGCCGCGCCGACGGCATGCTCCCGTTCGAGCGCTCGCTCGCGGATCGCGTGCGAAGCGGCGACGTGCGTCTCGAAGATGCCCGAGCGGTCGCTCACGACGTTCCGGCTCTCGAGGCCCTCCTCGAAAGTCGTCGCCCGTGAAGCTCAGCGTTCGCGACGGTGAGTGGGACCGGTAACGGTGCCCGGCTCGGGGGCGGGCTCGGTTCGGGGCGCGGGCTGCGAGCGAGACGCCGGTGGCGACCGCGTCGGAATCCGGACTTGAGTGGCTTCTTCGTCGCCGCCGTCGAGCTCACCACTCATCGCGATCGTCACGCACTCGAGGTCCGCGAGGTGGACCAATCCAGGCAAGGCCTGTGGGCGAGACCTCGGCAAGGTGGGCGCCGTGAGAGAGGTCTCCCCGTCTCCTTCGGTCGCCACGGCTACCTTGTTGGCGTAGGGGCGAATTCCAATGGCGCTCAGGCCGTCGAGCATCTCGCTCGCCGATTGGAATCGCTTGTCCTGTAAGGGCGCCATGGCCTTCCGGACGAACGTCGAGAGCTCGCCGGTCACGTCGGGTCTTCGCAACGCCAGAGGGAGCGGTGGTCTGTCCAGCGCGAGCAAGAGCTCGCCCGTGGTGGAGCCGGAGAACGGGCGAATACCCGCAATCATGTAGTAGAGGCACACGCCGACCGAATAGAGATCGGTTCGCGCGTCGACACCCAGGTCGGCGATTTGCTCCGGTGGCATGAACGCGAGGCTCCCGACCACGTCGCCCGGGCGGGTGAGTCCGGAGCCCAACGAGCGGCTGCCTTTTGCAACGCCGAAGTCCAGCAGCTTCACTCTCAGACCGCGGCGATGCTGGGTCAGAAAGACATTGGCCGGTTTGATATCCCGATGGATGACATTGGCGGCGTGCGCCTCTTCCAACGCGAAGAGCACCTGTTCGGCCACCTCCGCCACGAGCGGAAATGGGAGAGGGCCTTCTCGCGCCACTCGCTGTTCGAGAGACTCGCCGCTGAGCAACTCGAACGCGATGTAGGGACCGATCTCGTCGCTCCCGCTCTCGTAGACGGTGACCACGTTCGGATGGGCGAGGCTTGCGCAGATACGCGCCTCTCGGAAGAAACGCGCCACCACCCTCGTATCGTGGGCGAGCTCGGGGCGCAGGCGCTTGAGCGCTACCCGACGTCCGAGGTCGGTCTGCTCGGCCACGTAGACGACTCCCTGGCCGCCTTCACCGAGAGCACCGAGCGTTCGATAGCGAGCCATGACCCACGTCGAAGCCTCGCACGAACCCGACTTGCGGGCGAGTTTCGCGGACGACCCAATCGACACGTGAGGGAATCCCTCGCGCTGTTCGGTTGTCTTCGTGAGGCAACCACCCCGAATTCATGAAGTTTCGTGTCGCCGGGAATCGGCGCGCGGACGGAATTGTCCCCTTTGCGGCCCGCACCCGCGCCGCCGAAAGGACACCGGAACCATGAACGACTCGTCTGAAAGCACGATCCGTCGGGCGCTCGCCGAGCGCCTGTCCCTGCACCCGTCCGCCATTCGCGCGGAGCATCGTCTCGAAGAGGACCTCGGGATCGACCCGCTGGACCTCGTCCTGATCGTGCTCGACGTGACCGACGAGCTTCGCAAGGTCATGGCGTTCGAGTCGCTCGCCGAAGTCCGCACGGTGGGGCAGCTCGTCTCGCTCGTGCGGCGCTCGCCCACCGAGGCCGACCCACTCGAAGACGACGGGCCGCGCGGAGCACGCTCGCGAAGGAGTGCCCTTTACGCCTGACGGATGCTCAAGCGACGTGTGCGAGGACCAGTCCCGCGACCGGCAGGAGTGCGAGCACGACCAGCGTGAAGAGCACGATCTCGCGCGCGAGACGAGAAGTCTTCACCGCCGGAAAGAAGCTTCCAAGCGTGTGCGAGACTCGACGCCACACCTGCTGCTCCACCTTGGAAATGCTTCGAACGAAGCTGTTGGAGGCGTCGTCCGTGGGCACGACCGCGGCGGGCGACGCGACCATGGCGGCGTCCGTCACCGGCGCGAACGGCATGGGCGTGGACATGTGCATGGCGCCCTGCGCCTGCTGAAAGTAGGGCAGGTGTGCGACGGGTTGCGCTGCGAGAACCGGGGTCATGGCGTGCGGAGCCGGCCTGGGCATGCCCAGGGCGCCGGGGGCGATCGACCGAGTCGGCACGTCCGTCGGAGGCTCGGCGAAGGACACGGACGCGGGCGCCGGGCGCTTGTACGCCGGTCGACGCGTGGTAGGGTCTTCCGACGGATCGTGCGTGTGGTAAGCCGCACCTCGACCGCTCGAACGATCGTCGTTCGAGTACCGGCTGAGCAGCGTGGGGGCGGCCATTCCGTTTCGCATAACCGAGGAGGTTGCAAACCCGAGTCCATCGGACGTGCGATTCCCGTGTCGACGGAATACGTCGTTCCTTATATATTTCAGCTAGTTAGCTGGAAGCCAAGTCCCCATCCGAGGGTTCCCTACATTCTCGCCCATGGATCGTGGAGTGGTCGACATGGGCCGCCGGAGATCCTCGCGATCCGCGCCTCCGTGTGCCTCAGAGCGAGACGCCGCGCAGCCGCTCGGAGAGGGCGATGCCGCGCTCGACGAGCTTCGGGTAGCTCTCGGGGAAGACGCGGAGCATGAGCTGAATGAAGGTCGCGTCGGGCCCCACGAGGATGCGGGCTTGGTTCTTCGCGACGCCTTTCCAGATGATCTCGGCGGCCTTCTCCGAGCTCGTGCCGGCGAGCTTCTCGAACGCTGCGGCGACGGTTGCCGTGTCGGTCGGCTTGCCCGTGCTGGAGTGGTAGTGGCGGCCATTGGCGACGATGCCCGTGCGCACTCCTCCCGGGCACACGGTGGAGACGTGCACGTGAGTTCCCGCGAGCTCTTGTGCGAGGGCCTCGGTGAAGCCGCGCACGGCGAACTTGCTCGCGTTGTAGGCGCTCTGCCGAGGGACGGCGATGAGGCCGAAGACGCTCGAGATGTTCACCACGTGGGCTTCGTCTTTGGCGCGAAGCTGCGGCAAGAAAGCTTCGGTGCCGCGGACCACGCCCCAGAAATTGATGTCCATGACCCACGCGAAGTCTTCGCGCTTCATGGTTCCGATCGAGTCGGAGAGCGAGACGCCTGCGTTGTTCACGACGACGTGCGCGCCGCCCATCTCGGTCTTCACGTCGTCCGCGAAACGAACGACCTCGTCGTCGCTGCGTACGTCGACCTTGCGCACGAGCAGACGACCGGCGGACGCTCCCGTGAGCCGCGCGGTCTCTTCGACGCCTTCGAGATTCCAGTCCGAGAGGGCCAGGCTCGCGCCACGCGAAGCCGCCGAGACGGCGAGAGCTCGGCCGATCCCCGAGCCCGCACCCGTGACCACGACGACCTTGTTTTGTAGGGTTTTCACGTTTCCGTTCGTCTCTCGTTCAAGCGGCTTTCGGAGGATTCTCGCGGGACGCGGTGTCCCGTCCGTGGCGATCGTAGCCGAGCTTCTCGCGTGCGCGCTCGAGAGCTGCTTCCACGTCGCGGTCCCAGGGATGGAAGCCGGGGCGGAAGTAGTCGAGCCACGCGGGCGCGAGCTTGCGGAAGTACCCCGGACGTCCCCAGAGCGTCCACGCGGCCTTGAAGCGCGCGCGGAACGTACGCGCCTCGGGGTCGTTCTTCACGAGCGTGTGCTGCATCCACGCGATGTGGGTGATGAAGCGGAACGTGACGAGCAACATGACCAGCGCACGGCGCGGGTAGCTGCCGCTCACGTGTTGGTACACGTCGAACGCGACGGCCTTGTGCTCGGTTTCTTCGATGGCGTGCCACAACCAGAGCTCGGCGATCTTCGGGTCGAAGCGCTCGAGGAGAGCCGGCTCTTCCAAGATCTGTTCGGCCATGATGGCCGTGAAGTGCTCGAGCGCGCACGTCACCGCGAGGCGGACGATGGGAGGCGCTTTTTTTCCCTGCTCCACGCGCTCGCGCACGCTCTGCAAGAGCGGCTCGAGGTCGAACCCGTTGCTGGCGACCCAGGCGTTGAGCTCTTCGTGCGCCTTGGCGTGGGTCGCCTCTTGGGCGAGAAACCTGGCGACCTCTTTGCGCAGCACGGGGTCTTGGATGCGCGAGCGGTAGTGCGCCACCGACTCCATGAACATGCGCTCGCCCTCTGGAAAAGAGGCCGAGAGCGCGTGGAGCAGGTGGGTGAGCGCCGGCTCGCCCTCGACCCAGTAACGACGCTCTTTCGTGTAGTCGAACGTGGGGTTGCGCACCGGAATGGCGCGAGGCTCACGAGGGGAAGATGTCGCCTGGCTCATGACTCTCCACATTGAATCGTAGAAGCTTTCCTGAAAAGCGCCGCCACGAAATCACCACGAACCTCAGGCGGCGTGCTGGACGTGCGGCTCGCGACCTTCGGGGTCGAAGCCCATCTGCTCGCGAGCACTGCGCAGAAGCTCCGTGGTGTCCCGTTCCCAGGGATGGAAGCTCGGCTTGAAGTACGAGAGGTAGCCGGGCACGAGCTTGCGGAACCAGCCCTTGCGCCCCCACATCTCGTCCACGCCTCGCAGCCAATTGCGCAGCCCGCCAGCCGCGGGGTCTTGGTCGACCAGATCGCTCTTCATGTAGGAGACCGCGCCCATGAAGAGGACCGTGGCGGCCACCATGACCACGGCGCGCGTCGCGTAGTCGCCGCCGACCGCTCGGTACACGTCGAAGGCGACCGCTTTGTGCTCGGACTCTTCCACCGCGTGCCACATCCAGAGCTTGCGGATGCTGGGGTCCATACGCTCGGACAGCTCGGGGTGCTCGAGCAGCTGCTCGGCGATGAGCGAGGTGAAGTGCTCGAGCGCGCACGTGACGGCGAGCTGCGCCCTGGGCGGCAAGTGCCGCGCGCGGCCGAGGAGCCGCTTCACGACCTTCCGTTCCAGATGGTCGACGCGGAGCCCTTGCGACTCGAGCCACGCGTTGAACGCGACGTGCTCGCGCGTGTGAGCGGCTTCTTGTCCGAGAAATCTGGCCACCTCGTGTCGGAGCGCCGGATCGGTGAGTTTTTTCCGGTAGTGGGCCACCGAGTCCATGAAGAACTTCTCCCCCTCGGGGAAGGCGACCGAGAGCGCGTTCAGCACGTGGGTGACCTGCGGATCTCCAGCGAACCACACGCGGTTCGCGTCGAACGCGAGAGGGATGCGGCGCACGGGCATGGGGCGAGGTGAGCGGCTCATGCTCGGTATTCTGCGGCCTGTTGAGCGCGAGTCAATAGCTATTTGACTCGGAGTCAGTAGTGCGAGCTCGAGCCGTCCGGGGAAGGTTCCTGGGGGGCGAGCGTAGAAATCCGTGCTTTTCTCGGCACATCGAACCCCTCGTGAGCTCTCCTCTCCCGCCACTTACGACCGCACGGGCCGTGGCGCTTCGCCGTCCGGTCAGTCGGTACGCGCACCTCGGTTCTCTGGTCTTCCTGCTCGTCCTCGTGCTCTCGGTGCTCGGGACGGGGTGCCGAAGATCCCGGAGCTCCGGGGGCAAGGGGGGCTTTCCGTTCGGGTCGAGCTCGCGCTGCACGAGCGAGCCTTCGTGCCGCGAGCAAGGCCTCTGCGGCACGCGGACCACGCGCGCGGGCGAGCGAGGTTGGGCGTGCTACGCCGACTCGGAGAAGAGCTGCGCCGAGTCCGTGGCGTGCAAAGAGCGCGGCGAGTGTCACCTCGATCTCGAGCGGGACCACGCGCGCTGCGTGGCCAAGACGTCCCAGGATTGCCTCGGGTCGGAACACTGCAAGAAGGACGGGGCCTGTACGCTGTCCGAGCGCGGGACATGCGTGGCCAGCGTGGCCGGATGCTCTCGTGGAGAGGCGTGCCTGGTCCACGGACAATGCCGCCCACGATTGCCCTTTTCGTTCGGACCACCGCCCGAGAAGGATCCGGTCGCATCGGCCGGACCGAGCTGCCGAGCGGGGGCCGATCCGGATTGTCGCGAGGCGTGCACCGACGAAGGGGCATGCAAACGCACGCAGGCCGGATGCTTCGCGGAGAGCGACGCTGCGTGCAAAGCCTCGAAGATGTGCCGTCTCGACGGACGATGCTCGCTCGATCCCGCGACGGGAACCTGCGTCGCGCGAGCTGCCTCGGACTGCGCCGCGGCGGACGTGTGCCGCCGCGGAAGCGAGCGCCTGAGAGCCTGCGTGCGTCGCGAGGGCGACGACGCTTGCGCCGACCCCGAGCCGTCGTGCGCGCGCGAAGACATGTGCCTCTATCGAGGAGATTGCCACGCGTCGCAGGGGATATGCGTCGCCGAAGGGGCCGATTGTGCCTCTTCGATTGCGTGCAAAGTTCGAGGGGCCTGCGGAAGCGCGGGCGGAGTTTGTGCGGTGCTCTCCGCGGACGATTGCGCCCACTCGATGGAGTGCAAGCTCTACGGGCGCTGCGAAATCTTCAAGGCCCCCTTCTTCGTCGGCGGGACGTGCATCAAGAAGGGCGAGGGCATCGCGGCCGAATGCCTCGGACAAGATTGCCTGCGGGAGGGTCGCTGCTTGCGCACGCCCAAGAACCTGTGCCGTACACCGTCCGAGGAAGGCCTCTCCGAGGTGCTGCCTTCCCTCGGACGAGAGCCGGCGCACGGGTCTGCGGGGGTCGAGGTCACGCTGGATGGGGAAAGTCGCTCCATGGCGTACGGCGTCGCGTTCTCGTCGAAACCCGAGGGCTCGTACGGCGCCGTGGAGGCGACCGTCATCCTCGGCGAAAAGCCGCTAAAGTGCGCGGATTTTCCGTTGCGCGCTACGCTCTTTCCTGACCACGCGCTCGCCATGCACGTCTCGGCCACGAAGCCCGGCGGAATGCTCGGCCGCGTGTACAGCGTCTCGTGGACACCACGAGGCCAGAGAGGCGCGGTCTTCGCGACGGCGCCGGTCGCTCGCTTCGAGACGGACGTGACCCTCGCGCGCGAAGGGGCGAGCACGCCGCTCTCGATCGACACCGAAGCCGAAGACGCCAAGCGCGGCGCGAAGGCTTCGCTCCACGGAAACGTGGTCGTGATGGGCTGTGGTCCTCGGCGCTGAGCGTCGGTCGCTCAGCGTTTTCGTCCGGTGAGCCCCAAGAAGCGCTCGGCGCCGCGGACCGCCGCGACCGCGCCCTGGGTGAGCACATTGCCCCAGGATTGAGCCACATAGCCGATGCAGGTGGCGAAGGTCTGCAGCGCCAAGTCTAGCGGCTCTTGCATGGGCACGTCGTCTCGCGCCGCCCATTCGAGGCTCAAGGCCTCCACGAAGCCGATCCAGCCACGCAGCGCCAGCAAGAGTCGAGGGTCGTCTTTCTTGGCGAAAGGGGTCGAGTCGATGATGCGGTCGACCATGCGTTGGCGGGTACGCTCGAGGATCTTGGCGATGTCGCCGCTCGCGCGTCCGCGCATGAGGGCCACGAAGGGCGCCCGGTACTCCTCGACGAAGCGCAGGTAGGCGGTGATGCCTTCCCGCAGCCGATCACCGGGAGCGAGGCTCGTGTCGGGCTCGGTCATCTCCAGGAGCTTCTCCGCGGCGGCCTCCACCGTGGCGCTGAAGAAGTCCTTTTTCGTGGGAAAGTAATGGTAAACGAGGCCTTTCGAGATGCCCAAGGTGCGGGCCATGTCGTCGAGAGACACGTCGTCGTAGTCCTTCGAGCCGAACATCTCCATGCCCACGGCGAGCAGCTGCGCGCGCCGCTCGTCCACCTCGAGTCGGGTTCGGATCGGCTTGGGAGCAGCGGCCGAGGCCTCTTCCTTCGGCTTGCTCGCGCGGGGCGTGCGTGTGGCGCGGGGCGTGCGCGTCACGTGAGGGGTGTCCGTGGTCGCTCCCTTGCGACTGCCGACCTTCTTCGCGGCCATCAGATGCCCTCGAAATAACGCTCGAGCTCCCAATCGGTGACGGCGCGCTCGTATTGGCGCACCTCCCAATCGCGAGTGCGCACGTAGTGGTCGACGAAGGGCTCGCCCAGGATGTCGCGGGCAATCTGGCTGTGCTCGAGGCGCGCCGTGGCGTCGCGCAGGCTGCGCGGGAGCACGAGCGAAGGATCACGGCCCCCGGAGGCGTCGCCGCGTGAAGCGGGCGGCGCCGTCTTCCCGTTCTTGATGCCCCAGAGCCCGGCCGCGAGGCAGGTGGCAATGGCGATGTAGGGGTTCATATCCGCCGCGGTCTGGCGGTATTCCAATCGCGTGCCGCTCGGGCCGCCGGCGATGGCGCGAATGGCGCACGTGCGATTTTCCAAGCCCCAGGTGGCGGTGAGCGGCGCCCACACTCCGGGCACGTAGCGCTTGTAAGCGTTGATCGTGGGGGCGTAGAGGGCCGTGAGCTCCGGCATGAGGGCGAGCTGCCCGGCGAGGTAGCTGCGGGCCACGTCGGAGAGGTCCCCCTCGGCGCCCGGGGAATAGAAGAGGTTTTGCATTTCGCCCTTGGCGTCGTCGCCCCAGAGCGATTGATGCAAATGGCCGCTCGAGCCGGGAAGGCTCGCGTTCCATTTGGCCATGAAGGTCGGCATGAGGCCGTGGCGGAAGGCGATCTCCTTGGCCTGCGTCTTGAAGAGAGCGCCCTTGTCGGCCATGCGGAGCGCGTCGTCGTAGCGGAGGGCCACTTCGTAGACGCCCGGACCGGTCTCGGTGTGGAGCGCTTCGAGGGCGATGTCGAACGCTTCGGTCTCGTTCCACAAGGACTCGCAAAAGGCCTTGTTTTCCGCGGTGCGGAGCCACGAATAGCCGAACATGCCGGGCGAGAGCGGCTGCATGTTCCGGTAGCCCTTGGCGCGCACCGACTCGGGCGTCTCCTTGAAGACGAAGAACTCGAACTCGCTCGCGAAGGTGGCCGAGTAGCCGAGCTTCTTCGCGTCCGCGATGACCTTCTTTAGGAGGCCGCGCGGGCAGGCTGGGTGGGCATCACCGTCTTTGGTGACGAAGTCGACCAGGAAGGCCGCCGTGTCCGGTTCGTTCGGAATGACTCGGAAGCTGTCGAGGTCGATACGCGCATGGGTGTCCGGGTAGCCGGAGTCCCAGCCGGTGACCTTCGCGTTGTCGTAGAGGACGTCGTGCATGTCCCAGCCGAAGATGACGTCGCAGAAGCCGAAGCCGCTCTTCATGGCGCTCTCGAACTTCTCGACCGAGACGTACTTTCCGCGGAGCAAGCCGTCGATGTCGAAGCCTCCGACTTTGACCTTCTTGATGCCCTGTTCGCGGAACGCCTCGAGGATGGCTTTCGGGTCCATGATGCACGAGGGTATACGGTTTCCCCTGGCTGAGAAGCCTTCAAGGCACGAGGTCGTCGACCTGGATGGCGCCTCGCGTGGTGACCGTGCGACGCACGAGCTGCGAGGCCACCGGGTCGTCGGGCGCGAAAGGACGCAGCTCGTCGAGCGCCTTCGAGAGGTTCTCGCGCTCGGACGTGGCGGCCATGGCGATGGCGCGTGAGCGGAGCAAGTGGGCAACCAGGCTCTGAAGCCCCGCGTCGCGGCCCGGACCTGCGACGTCGGTCGCGAACGTCGTGCGACGCTTGAGCGATTTTTCCAGGGCAATTCGGCGATCGCTCTGCCCTTGAGGCTCGGGTTCGAAGCGGGAGAAGAGGCCGTCGGGCACGAGGTGCTTGGCCAAAATGGGCTTCCATTTCGGGTCGTACGAGAGCAGCAACGGACGCACCGCGGCGATCGAGCTGAGCGACCACTCCTCGGGGAGCGTGCCGAGCGCGAGGTCGCGGTAGAGCCCGGCGAGCTTCGGCTCGCGATCGACGGCGTCGCGCGCGAGCGGGCTCTTCAGGTCGAACACGGGGAAGAGCTCGAGGTCGGCGCGAAGGTCTCCCGTGGCCCGCGAGGCCTGGAGGCGCTCGAGCACCCGCGCGTCGGGGACCAGCACGATGGCCGCAGGAGGCGCGCTTCCGAGGGCGTTCACCGCGAAGGCGCGTGGGGCGTGGCGCGAGACGGCGGCGCGGCGCGTGAAGGCATCGTCGGCGGCACGCACCGGCAAGGTCCACTCGAGCACCACGAGCAGCGCGGCACTGGCCGGCGCGAAGGGGATACGTGCAACCCTCACGCGTTCCACGATTTCGTAGAGCCCCGAAGAGGCGAGTGCGCCGGCGGCCGCGATGGCGGCGAGCAGCGGCGCGGAGAAGCGCGAGGGACCGTGCGCGAGTCCCAGCGAGTACGCGAGCGCCGCGCCGAGCACGACCGTGACGAGCACCGCGCCGCGTGCCCGCGTCTCTTTGCGGTAGAGGGCGAGCCCTGCGCCCACCACTGCCGCCGCGGCGAACACGTAGCCGAGCTCGTCTCGCGCGAACGCGTGCCAGCCGAGCGCTCCGGGAGCGTTCGCGCCTTCGCCCCACGTGCCGTCCCACGTCTTGGCGGACGAGACGAGCGCGCCCGAGCCGGCTTTGCTCACGAAGCCGAGTCCGAAGGGAAAAAGCCCGAGTGCGAACGCGCCCACCATGCGGAGAGCGCGTCTTCGCGAGGGCCACTTCGGCCTCTCTTCGGCGAACACGAGGCCCGCCCCGAGCACCGCGCTCGCGAGCAATCCCACGAGCGGCTCCCAACCGAACGCCGAGCCGAGGAGGAGCGCCATCCATGCGTAGTGCATGCTCTTGCGCAGGCCCGCCCAAGCGGCGACGAGCACGAGCGCGGCTCCGGTGACCGTGCCGCCGACGGTAGAGCCCTCCATTTGCCAAGGCGGCGCGCAGATCGCGGTCACCACCCCGAGTGCGGCCACGGCGTGCGCGAGACGCGTGGGGGGGCGGCCGGGCTTCGTGCGGACCAGAAGCGGCTCGGCCAAGCGGAACGCGACGAGTCCGGCGAGGCCGGTGACGAGCGCGCCCGCGAGGCTCGCGCGGAACGCGCGCGTGCCCAGAGGAAGAAGCACGAAGGGCGCGGCGAGCCAGGTGTCGAGTGCGTGGAAAGCGCCCGTGAACGACAAGCCGAGCACACGCAGGGTGGAGGGATCGTGGGCAACGTCCGGGGTGGACCGGGTGCCGAAGAGCGCGACAAGGAACGGCACGAAGAACGAGGCGATCGCGAACGTGGCGCGGGTACGCGGCGAATCCGGCGGACTTTTCGAGGGCGCGGCCGCGGTCTTGCCGCGAGGTTCCGTGGGCACGGGCCGACCTTACATAAGGGCGGCCGGGAGGTGGAATTTCCGGTCGTCCGTTCTCGCCCGACGCGCCGCACAAGTGCTAGCGTGCCCGGGCTTTCGACGTTCTCTTTTCGAGTGCGAGGTAAGACGTGGCAAGGTTCATCGACGAGCTCAAGCGCACCCATCACAACGCCGCCCTGCGCGACACCGACGAGGGAAAGGAAGTCGTCCTCTTCGGATGGGTCGCGAGCTACCGCGATCACGGCGGCTGCGTCTTCGTCGACCTTCGCGATCGCGAGGGCATCACCCAGCTCGTGTTCGACCCCGACCTCGGCGGTCACGGCGACGCCCCCAAAGACGCCTACCAGCGCTCGCAAGCCCTCCGTACGGAGTGGGTCATCGGGGTGCGTGGCGTGGTGGTGAGCCGCGGCAAGAACGTGAACCCCAAGCTCGCGACCGGCGCCATCGAGATCCGCGTCATCGAGCTCAACGTGTTCAACAAGGCCGAAACGCCTCCGTTCGAAATCGCCGACCAGATCGACACCGGCGAAGAGAAGCGCCTCCAGTACCGCTACCTCGACCTCCGCCGTGCGCCGCTCCAGCACACGCTGCGCGTGCGTCACCGCATCAACCAGACCGTGCGTCGCTACTTCGACGACCAGGGATTTCTCGAGCTCGAGACGCCCTTCATGGTGAAGTACACGCCCGGCGGCGCGCGAAACTTCCTCGTGCCGAGCCGCCTGAACCAAGGGAAATTCTACGCCCTTGCCGAGAGCCCCCAGCTCTTCAAGCAGCTCTACATGGTGGCCGGCTTCGACCGCTACTTCCAGATCGTGAAGTGCTTCCGCGACGAAGACCTTCGCCTGGATCGTCAGCCCGAGTTCACCCAGATCGACGTGGAAATGTCGTTCGTCGCCCAGGACGACATCTTCAAGATGATGGAAGGCCTCGTCTTCACCATCTGGAAGACCGTGCTCGGCATTGATTTGCACGAGAAATACCCCTCGGGGCGCTTCCCGCAGATGCCCTTCTCGGAGTCGATGGAGAAGTACGGCAACGACAAGCCCGACCTCCGCTTCGAGCTGCCCCACACCGACGTGACCGACGTGATCGTCGATCACGCGGGCTGCGGAATTCCCTTCTGGAAGGACATCGCGGACAAGTTCACGAGCGGCCAGTACCGCCGCGACCTCCCGGCCGAGATCGTGAAGGCCATGCGCGTCCCGGCGGACGTGGCGGGCAAGCTCTCGCGCGCCGAGCTCGACAAGCTCGAAGACTTCGTGAAGGGCATGGGCGCCAAGGGACTCGCTCGCGCCAAGGTCGACGCGACCGGCGGCTGGACCCAATCGCCGCTCGCCAAGACCATCACCGAAGAGGCTCGCCTCGCCCTCAACGGCAAGATCGGCGCAAAAGAAGGCGATTTGCTCTTCTTCCAGTTCGGCAAAGAAGCGGTGGTGCACACCGTGATGGCCAATCTGCGGCTCCACCTCGCCAAGAAGCTCGGGCAAATCCCCGAGTTCGGCCACGGCGGGCACTTCAACTTCCTCTGGGTCGTCAATCCTCCGCTCTTCGAGTACGACGACGAGAAGAAGACCTGGGCCGCGGCGCACCACGCCTTCACCCGTCCCCACGACGAGTGCGTGGAGCTGCTCGACAAGGACCCCGGTAAGGTCCTCTGTTACCGCTACGACCTCGTCCTCAACGGCTTCGAGATCGGCGGCGGGTCCATTCGTCTGCACGACCCCGAGGTCCAATCCAAGGTCTTCCAGGCGCTCGGCATCGGACCGGAAGAGGCCCGTCAGAAGTTCGGCTTCTTGCTCGACGCGCTCAAGTACGGCGCGCCTCCCCACGGAGGCATGGCGATCGGCATGGACCGCTTGGCCATGTTGCTCTCCGGCGCGGAGAGCCTCCGCGACGTCATTCCGTTCCCCAAGACCCAGCGCGGAACGGACCTCATGACCGACGCCCCCAATCAGGTCTCGCCGGAGCAGCTCGCCGAGCTGCGCATCCGCACGGTGGAGCCGGCGACGTGAAGACGGGCACGCGGGTCGTCTTCGGTCTCGCGGTCGTGGCGGCCTCCGTGGCCGCCGCGGCGGTGCTCTCGATCTCCGCGTGCAGCACCGATCCGACCTACGTTTACCGGGCGAAGCCCTTCGATGCGAGCACCGGTTGCCTCGGCGTGACCGTCTCGCTCGACGTCATCGAAGGGCCCATCCCGGCCGAGTGCCCTCCCGTGTGTCTCGTTCAGGCCAACACGGCCGACGGCGGGCGAGCCGTGTACGTGAGCCGCACGTGCGCGCCCTATCCGCCCCAGCTCGATTCGACCGGCACTTCACCCGAGTGCAGCCGCGCGCTGCTCGCCGCCGCGGAGTCGAATGGGTGTGTGCCCGCCGCGGACGCGGCCGTGCCGGACGCATCCCCCGATGCTTCGGACGCGAGTGACGGGGCGCTCGATGCCTCCGATGCGAGTGACGCGCAGCTCTCGGACGCGGCCGACGCGAGCGATGGCTCGCTCGACGCCCCGGCCGACTGACACGAACGACCGGACAATCGTCGGTCAAACGCGAAGGCGCCCCTCGAGCTCGCAGGGGGCGAGGTTCGCGGCTCGACCAGCACGAGGTGCGAGAGCGGCCGAGCGCTGCGGGCGTGCGATCGACGAGCGCCGAGTCGCGCCTTGCCGCGTGCTTATTTCTCGATACGCACGACGATCGGAAGCCCGCCCATCTTCGGCTTGAGCGATCCGAACACCATCGCGAGTGCGGCGACGAAGAGCGTCAGCGAGAGGACGAAGACCGAAGCGACGGTCATGGGGACGAGCCAACGGCGCGTGGTCCGGCTCTCGTGCCCTCCACTCGAGCGGGTGGAGCGACGGTTCGACGAACGATCGAGCGGCTTCTCGAGGTCCGCCGGCGAGAGGCTCGAGGCCGCGAACGGTTCGAGCGCTTTCGCGAGGGCTTCCACCGATTGAAAGCGCACGTGAGGCTCTTTCGCGATCGCCCGTGCGACGACGGCACGGAGACCCGGTTCGACCCACGGTGCCGTGGTCTCCATGCTCGTCGGCTCGTGAGTGCACACCGAGAGCACGGCCTCGGCGAACGTGGTCGTGTCCGGCCAAGGCACGACTCCGGTCAAGGCCTCGTAGAGCGCGACACCCACGCTGAACACGTCGCTGCGCGGGTCGATGTCGTGCGCGCCGCGAAGCTGCTCGGGCGACATGTAGGCAGGTGAACCGACCAGTGCGCCCGCTTGCGTGACGCGGCCGTTCGAACCGCCCAGCTCCCGCGCGAGCCCCATGTCGCACACCTTGGGCACGAGCATTCCCTCGCTCGTGACGTGCAAGAACACGTTTTCGGGCTTCACGTCGCGATGCACGAGCTGAGCAGCGTGGAGAGCCCCCAAGCCATTGCAGACGGAGACGAAAAGGGCTGCGGCGACCTCGGGCGGGAGAGCGCCGCGCTTGACGAGGAGCTGACCGAGAGACGTCCCGCTCAACCGGTCCATCACCATGAACGGAGCCCGCGTGGCATCGTCTACGTCGGCGGCGTGCACGGCGACCACGTTGGGGTGTCGGATGAGTCGCGCCGTTTGGGCTTCTCTCAAGAAGCGACGGGTCGCCGCCGGGTCGGCGACGAGCTCTTGGTGCATGAGCTTGATGGCGACGAGCGTTCCGTCGGGGGCGACACCTTCGCGGACCCGACCCATCGCGCCCGAGCCGAGCCAGTCGCCGAGTTTGTAGGCCGATAGCTGGATCGCGCCGGGCCTCGGTGCGGGAGGCGCGGCGGCGGCTGCAGCGGGCGAAGGCGCACCACGAAGGCCCCGAACGGTCTCCACCAGACGATCACCGTCGAGAGGCTTCGGGAGCACTTCGTCCGCGCCGGCGGCTAGCGCGTGTTGCCTCGCGCCTTCGGAGCCGAGGCTCGAGGAGACCACGATGAACAGTCGTTCACCGCGCTTACGAGCGTGGCGCACGAGGTCGATGCCGTCGCAGTCGGGCATCATCCAGTCGGTCACGAGCAGATCGAATCTTTCGTGATCGAGGCGGGCGCGCGCAGCTTCGCCGCTGTACTCGAGTACGACCTCGTAGCCGCGATTCTCGAGGATTCGGCCGGTGATCTTCGCACACAGAGGTTCGTCGTCGACGACCAGAGCCCGAGCGGAAACCACGGAGTCCATGTGGACTAAACGGCTCGCCCCGACCCTTCTTTAGCTCGATACGAAGAATGTGCGCCAGACCGCGCACACGACGATTCGCGGGCAGCTCCGTGCGAGTCGCTCCCGGCCATTGGGCGTGCAACCGTTGGTCAGTTGGCCGAACGGCAAGCGGCGAACCGGCTGCACGAGGTCGTGTGCCCGACGATCTGTCGATCGGGAGCCCACGAGTCAGAGCTTCGTCCACCAGGACTTGAGCCGACGAACCGTTCGGGTGACCGCGCCAGCCGCATGAGGGGCGTCCATGCTTTGCTTCAGGCCGACGACCTTGGTGGTCGACTGGCAAAGCCCCTTCGAAGGACCCGACGTCACGCAGTGGGGACGGTGCGGCGTGCACGCGTGGCTCTTCCCCGAGCCATGGTCGCCGTCGCAACCGACACAGCGCCCCGAGTCGACGCCGCTTCGCTCACAGAAGGGGACGAGCGACGAGCAAGAGTTGGGCGTATCCGTCCCGAAGTTTCCGTCGCATGCGGCTTGGCAAGTCCCCGCCGCCGGACCCGTGCGTACGCAGACGGGTTTTCCGGCATCTCGGCAAGGGGCGCTGGCCGACTCGCCGACGTTCCCGTCGCACGCGGTGCACCCTCCGGTGGCTTCGTCGCATGCGCCGGCGAAAGCACTACAGCTCGTCGTATCGGCCGCCGTGCACGCGGAGCACACGCGCATTCCGGCACCCGCGTCCGTGGCCTGCGCCACGCATCGCGCGTCTACTCGACGAAGGAGCTCGTCCGCGGGGACCCGTGCGCCGACGCACCCGTCGAGGCACACGAGACCACCCCGTGTAGCATTGCTCGGTCCTTGCTCCTCGAGCCCCTTGGCCGCTTGCAGATAGTCGGCGAGGCCGTCGCCGTCGACGTCGCCTGCCGCAGCCACGGCGTGTCCCAAGATGCCCTGGGGGCCGTCGGGGGTTGCGGTCGTCTCGTCCGGGAGCTCGGAGACGAGATCGGGGGTCGAGGGCAATCCTGTCGCGCTGCCTCGGTAAACAAGGACCTTTCCCGTGCCGCCGACGCCGTTCGGCTCTCCTGGTGCACCAATCGCCACGTCGGCGAAGCCGTCGCCGTCCGTGTCGCCGATACCGGCCATCACGGTCGCGTAGGATGGGGAGGCGCCCCGGTAACCGAGGCCGTGCAGTCCTGCGAGCTTCCACGCCGACACGTCGTCGAGGCCTCTCGGTGAACCGCGGAAGAGGTAGACCGAAGCACCCGGAGCGCTCGCCTTGGACATGTCCGGTCGTGCCGCGACCAAGAGGTCTCCGCGGCCGTCACCGTCCACGTCACGTGCAGACTGCACGCTCGTCCCGAAGTGGGCGCCCGGGAGGGATCCGACCAGCGTCTTCCCGGGTGTGCGGGAGATACCACTCGGTCCGTTCATGTACACGTAGACGGCGCCCTCTTCCCCGTCGCCGGCCATGGGCGCGCCGAGGGCGACGTCCTGCCGTCCGTCCCCGTCGAAGTCACCGTGGGTCATTTCGCTCGGGGCGGCGTTCGTGCAGGCCTCTTCGGGGCGGCACGAGGGCGAGCTCGCGACGATCAGGTCGATCGTGCGCGTGTCGAGCCCACCGGGGGCTCCGAAACGGATCTTGGCGCTGCCGTCGCTCAGGGAGAACGTGCCCAAGTCGCTTCTGCCGTCTCCATCGAGGTCGCCCAATGGATAGGCAATGACGCCAGGCAGGAAGGTCGCCGGGCTCTTGCGGAGTCCGCCCTTCGAGCCGAGATAGATCGCCGTGCCACGGCCCGCTTGGTCGCCGGAGCCGAAGCGGCCGAACACGGCGATGTCGCCGAAAGAGTCACCGTCGAGATCTCCGATGCCGATTGCGGTCGTGGATTCGTCGGGGCTGCCGCTTCCACCGACCGACCAATCGGCTCGCGTCGGACCTTCCGGGCCGCCCGACAAAAGGAATACCCGCGGCGCGAAGCTCGGTTTCGCCAGTTGGTCGAGGTTCGCCTCTCCGGTGCCGATGAGCACGTCGTCGAAGCCGTCGCCGTTCACGTCCCCCGCCGAGGCGACACTGCGGCCGAGCTCACCCGAGCTGCCCTCGTCCTTGCCTTCCCAGCGACGTTGGAGAGCTGGCTTCGAGACCGTCGATTGCACGACGACGGGGTACGTGGCTTTCGTGTCCTCGAGGACCAGGTCCAGCCCGTTCCGGTGCGCCTCGAAGCGTGCCGTGAGCTCGGCGCCCGCGGCGTCTCTCGCGTGGAGGGAGTCGTAGACGAGCGCCGGTCCGTGAAGGTGTCGTAGGAGGACGCTCGTTCCGTTCATCTGAACCGTGACCTCGGCGAAATCCACGGCCATTCGCAGCCGGATCGCGCCGGTCCCTGCGGGGGCGCGCTCGAAGCGAAAGTTCTGTTCGAGCTTCTCGGGCCCGTTGTGCCACCACTCGACGAGGCTTTCGCTCGCGCGCCGCTCGACGCAATCGTCGGAGTCCGATGCCGTGCATCCTCGAGAGAAGGGCTCCTCGTCCGTGTCGAACATGTGCCCCTCGCGGCCTGCCCTGACGAGACCGAGCAATGCGCCGCCGGCCTTCTTGCCGAAGCTGAACGCAACGCGTCCTGCGCTCGTCTCGAGCTCGGCGCCGAGAGCGGTCTTGGCCGCGAGGCGTCCGTCGCCGAGCTCGAAGCTTCTGCTCGTCTGCGTGATGGCGAGGCGTCGGGATTCGTCGAGCGACTTCGATCGAGCGGTCGTGGGGCGCACGGGCTCGCTCGTGTCGACCGCTTTGGTCGAACAGGCGGCGAAGGTGGCGAGGCACACGAAGGCGGTAAAGGTCCGCGTCATGGTAGAAGCCACGGCTCCGCGCCGAAAAGATGAAGGGAGAGACGGTCCGTTCGGATCGCTCTCCCTTTCTTCTGCTCGATTCGTGCGCCTCGAGACGGAGCCTCGCGAGTGTGTCGCCGGCCCCGGAACGCGAGGACTCTATTCGTCGTCCTCGTCTTCGTCTTCGTCTTCGCTACCTTCTCCGGCTTCGGGCGTGAACACCACGCGCCCGTCGAAGTTGGCTTCCGAGGCGGCCTTGGGGAGCGCCGAGTACTCGGAGGGCACGTCGCCGATTTCCTTGCCGCGTTCCAGGAGCCCGACCTCTTGGGCGAGCCACACGTCGAAGGGGACGAAGCCGCCCATCTTGGCGACGCCGTTCTCCCACGAGAGTTGGATGACGGGGTACTCCTCGGAGTCGTCCGGGGTGCCGCAATAGAGGCAAGCGGGGCGCGAGAAATCTCCGCCGAAGAACACCACGTCTTCGGTGAGGGCCTCGTACGCCTCGCCGAACGCGGGAACGGCTTCTTCGCCGAAGGCTTCTTCGACCACGTCTTCGAGGGACATCCCTTCGATTTCGCCTTCTTCGTCGTCGAAGTCGATGCCGATCCAGCTCACGTCGGTCACGAAGAGCGCCTTCATGCTGGCCGAGATCGCCTCACCGTTGGGGAGGACCATCTTCTTGGCGAGACCCGAGGGCACCGGCTCGGGGCTGACGAAGAGGCCGGTCGAGGTCGCTTTTTCGATCGCTTTTTTCGCGAGCTTCGCGCCGCGAAGCACGCTCGTTTCTTTTTTCGATGCCATGCGGCACCTTCGGCGAGAGCCGCGTCGACGTCAACGACGGCAGCACGGGAAGTCGACCTTCGAAGGCGGTTTTTCGTCGCACGTGTGGTGGCATCGCTCACGGACGGCGCCTATGCTCGCTTCCAGCGGAAATCGTCCAGCCGTCGCGCGAGAATGGCTTGATCCGCTCTCGCGAGCGGCTCTACTGAGTGAATATGGGTCAATTCTCCGCCGATCCGTACACGTTGCCGCAGCTCAAGCAGGGCATCGCGATGCTGGTCGGTCTCGGCAGGCAGCCCATCGGGGACATCACCACCCTCATGGTGAGCGAATCGGGTGAGGACCCCACCCTCGTGGAGAGCTCCACGGCTCACACCACGTTCCAGATGGCGCCGCTCCGTCAGATCGCCTTCCATCGAGTGAGGTCGCGCTCGGGGCAAGCGGCCTCGTGGCTGTTCGTCGGACCATGCCGTTTCTTCGCCCACGAGCTCGATTTTCGGACTCCCCAGGACGACGTGCAGTACATCGTGCGTGAAGCCGTGCGCCGCAAGATCGAGTGGCCCTACGAGAAGAGCTCGGTCAGCGTGCCTCGTGTCGAGATGACCGACCGCAAAGGAAGCTCGTTGCTGGTCGAGGTTCGAATCCTGCTCGACGATTGAGTATCGCTCGAACGCCTATTTTTCCGGCTTCGCGGCACACGAAGGCGGGCTCGAGAAGGCTCCCAAGGTGCGCCCGTTCAGATCGATACGCACGACGTCGCCGGCGATGGGGGCGCCGTAGACGATGACGAGCTGGTCGCCTTCGAGCCATGGCACGATCGCGGTGCCCATGACCGGTCCAGCTTGTCGGTCGGTCTCGACTTTGGTGATCGCGAGAGTTCTCTCGTCGACGAACGCGACGCTCGCGCCTCCCGCATCGAGCACCGCGTAAGTGTCCGGATTCGGCTTGAGGGTGAACGCGCCGTCGTAGCAGCCGCCGAGCGTCTGCATGTGCTCGTAGTCACCGGAGGGCCAAGCGACTCGGGGATCGACCAACGCGAGCGTACATCCAGGACCTTCTTCCACCCAGGTCCGGAACACCACTGCGGAGCCAATCCAGCCGTCCAATGCGATGTGCTCGTCGTAGTCGACCGGAGCCTTCTTGACGATTCGCTTGGAGGCGACCTCGACGAGAGTCCCGGTGGCCTTGTGGGGATCGCGCTCACCTCCGGTCAACCGAAAGGAGTACTTTCCGTCGGCGCTCGTCGTGCGTAGCGGAACCTGGGAAAGTCGCGCGGAGTCGTGCGTTCGCGCCGGCTCCACCTGGTAGTCACCGGCTTTCCCGACGCTGGAGCACGTGAGCGGATAGCCGGGATCGTCTCCGTCCGGAGCCGTGTGGACGCAGTAATGAACGCGGTCGCCGTCGGTCCAAGCCGCCGCCAGCTCCGCCTCGCGCTGCTCCCTGTCGGCGCACCGCGGGCTCTCGGGCGCCGCACCCGAGTCCACGCTCACGGCGAGCACTCTCCCCGGCCGCGCGGGCGCGATGGGGACGACATCGACGGCGGGCATCGACTCGGGTCGACCGCACCCGAGGAGGGTGAGGACGATCGAGGCTCCTATCGTGCGTACGCTCCCCATCTTCGTGTTCTCGGGTCCTCGCTCTACGGGGTCATCTTCCGGCGCTACTCGACCAAGCGTTTCGCTGTTCGTCGGACGTCGCTTCTCGAATCTCTTCTTCTCCCCAAGGGGACCCATGGACGGTGAGCAAGCGACGTGCTTGTAGCCAATCGACCGTCCCGTCCAGTCGCTTCAAGATGAAGCGACCGGCCCGGCTCGAAAGGAGCTCGGGGACGGCTCTCGGAACGTCGAACGCTGCAGGCGTGCCCAGCGCTTCCACGGCTTTCTTCTTTTCCTGGGCGGCGTTCAAGCGGCCTACCGCGAGCGTATTGGCCTGGGAAACGACCTTGTAGTCGACGTCCGTGAAGTTCTGGGTGCAGAAAAGCCCGCAAACTCCGTACTTTCGACCTTCCTTGAAGATGCGCTTCAGGAGCTTTTTCGTAGGTGGTTCGCCGTTCGGAGGCATGTAAGGGCCGATCTCGTCGAAGTACAAGAGCACGCGCGGGCTACTCCCGCGCTGGCGGAGCATCCAGGCGTAGACGTCGGCGAGGACCATGGCGACGAAGCCCTCCTTGCTCGACTGATCGGCGAGCCCGTTGAGCCACAGGACGTTCAATGGGGTCTTCCCCGATTCGTTGGGCGTCAAGATCGTGTCGAGGTCCATCGGGCGACCCTCGCGGAACTGGATCCCCTTCGACCCCATCGTGAGCAATCGGAGATCTTTGACCAGTTTCTTGCGTTGAGGCTCTTCCACGATTTCGTCGGCGATATCCTCCTCCGCCGCAATCCGCGCGATCAGATCCTCGATCGTGATGGAGGGACCGCTCGCCATGGCCGCTCGCAAATGGCCCGCGAGGTACATCTTCACGTAGTCGCGTGTGGTCGGTGACTGTTTGGCGTGAGCGAGCAGGTTCTCGGCCATCGCCTCGGCCAGCACGGTGGTCTGTTCGGCGGCGAGCTTGCCTGTCGGGAACTTGAGCGGATTGAGCGAAAGGCGTAGTCCCGCGTCGCTCATCGGGGTCAGGAGTCGATACTCGACCTTCTCACGGTAGGCGTCGCGCCGTGCGCGTGAGCCGGGGTCGACGGCGGCGTCCTCGAGAGTCCGCGCGAGACTCAGGATGTCTCCCTGGACGTCGAACGCCAATACGGGAATACCGGCGAGGAGGGCTTCTTCGACGATGGCCTTCGCGAGGTACGTCTTCCCCGAACCCGAGGCTCCGAAGACTGCCACGTGGCGCATGAGATCGCTGGGCTCGAGGACGACGGGCTTCCGGTCCGAGCCCATTCCGAGATGCAGGCCACTCCCGCTCGGCGTCGGTTCGACCTCGGACTTCGTTTCGGATATCGGTTGTCGTGACGCGCCGGGGGCTGGCTCGACCTCCGAGCCGCCGACCGGCGAACGAGCGGCTTCCGTCGCGTCGGGGGCCGCAATGGACGACCGAACGACGTCGACGTCGTCGGGCAGCGTGCGTCCCCAGCGTCGCCAGCACTCGCCCTGAGCTGGGCAGGTGCGGCAGGTCCCGAGATCCGGAGCCGGAGGTGGAGGGCTCCCTCCCACCCAGTTCCGCATCAACGAGACGAGCTTGGTGAGCTTTGGCGTGTCGGTCTGGTCGAGCGGGTCGGCGCGACGAATCTCGATTCTATCCTGGGTGACGTGCATCAAGCTGGGTCGCACGCGCGAAGCTTTGGGGGCGACGGACTTCTCGTAGGCGAGTGCGTAGATCCTCACCTGCTCGAGCTCGGCGAGGTCCGAACCCGCGTAGGTCTTGAGATCCCAGAGCCATGTCTCTCCGACGTCGCGACAGACGAGGTCGAGCTTGCCTCGAACGGTCACGTCGCCCAAGGTAAGCGTGACCTCTTGCTCGGAAGCGAGGAAGACCGACCGGACGGCTGCGCTGCCATTGTCGGCTTCACCGCAGGCGCGTGTCAATGGCGCGGCGAGCAGAGTCGCGAGGTGTCGTACGATGTCCGAAAACCTGGCCAGGTCACCACCGTCGACGCGGCTCGCGACTCTCTTCGCATGTGCGTGCGCACCCGGAAGTGCCAATCGGAAGAGCGATGCAATCACCGCTTCGCGATCCGGAATCGGAGCGTCGAGGAGAGCATGGAGGCGCTCGTCGGTCGCCGCGGCGGATACCAACGAATGGAGCGCGGCGTGAGCGGCGGTGCCGAACGCGTGCGAGCCATAGGGAACGACCCGAAAGTCTTCGCGGGAGAGAATCAGCTGGCGCGGGCAACGGACCGCCGTCACCAGCTCCGTTACGGAAAACGAGGTCGTGGTCATGAGCGTAGTCCTTCCGGACGGAGAAGTACGACGGGGGCGCGGTTCCGATCGGCGACGATATCGATGGCGCGTCTCTCGACGAGCAACCGGAGTGCGCTGTCGACGGTCTCGAGGGGAACGCCCAAGGCCCTCGCGATGTGAGAGGTGGGACTGAAAGCGCGCTTGCTACGCAGGAGCTCGAGAACCTGCTCGGCCTGATTGGCGATGGCATAGGAGTCGAGAGATGGTGGCGCCGTCTCGGACGGCGCTTCGGAACCTTCGGCATGCGCCGCGAAGACGGTCTCGACGATGCGCTCTTCCAGTGCGACTGTGGTTCCGGCGCCTTGAGCGATTGCCAAATCGAGGGCTGTCTCCCGGTCGACCGGAACATCACCCGCTGCCGCGGCGTTCAGAAGGGCTTCTATCGCGGCGAGCTCGACGACTTCGCCCTCGCGGATTCTCACGATTGCCCCTCGGGGGGTGAGCTCGATCAGGGCTCTCCGCGCGGCAGGCGGGAGGGGCAGCGCCTCGTCTCGCAGGAGGAGCGCCGTGTCGGCCTTCCCGCTTTCGATTGCGTCGGCCAGCCGCTTGATTGTCGAGGCCGCCGACTTCCCATTTTCGCTGTTCGAGCCCTCGATGTAGACGCGGCGCCGCTCGGAGCCCTTGCGCAGTACGAGCTCGATGCCGAGGGTACCCGTCTTGTTCACTCGCAGAGGTGCGGAGCGCTCCACCGCCACCCCACCGATGCTCCTGTGCGTGCGTGTGGCTTGGGCGAACGAGTCCCCTACGACTGCCTGGGCTACCGAGGCACGAGCGTCGGGCGGACGAATGGTCGCGCGAGATTCTTCGACGAGTGAGGCGAGTTTCCTCCGCACGATCTCGGCCGGCGGGACGGGCTCCGGGGCGTCGAATCCTGCTCTCCTGTCTGCAGGCTCCCGAAGCAAGGCCTGGAAGTAGCGGATGACCGCCCGCGGGCTGCGAAGCTTCGCGCGTGCCAAATGTGTCGATACCGTCTCTTTCGAGAGAGGGTAGAGCGGATCTTCCGGTCCGTCCTGTATCGAGCTCCAAAACTTCTTCATGCGGGTGGAGACCAGCAGGAAGGCATCTTCGGGCTCGAGGGGGCGAAGGTGAACAGGCTTCGTGTCGTCGAGGCGGTCGCGCACGTGCTCTGGCGCTGCGGCCCTGAGCTCGGGCCACAGTTGCGTTTGGCAAAAGACGAGCAATACCGACCCTGGTACGTCGTTGTAGAGCTCGGTGATCGTCGCGAGGAGCTCGGGGATGGCTTCGCTGCCGAGCCGCGTGGTTCCTTCGATTTGGTCGAAGGCGATGACGACCGGCGTTCCGGCCAGGCGCGCCATGGAGAGTAGCGTCTTGAGGGCGCGAGTTGCGCCCGGCTCGTCATCGAGCACCAACGCCGTGCCGAGCGAATCGAGCCTCTCCGACGAAAAGCTCGCACCGCCGAGCCAATCGACGATCGTCGTGCGCTCGCTCTCGTCACCCTCGGGGAATTGGGCGACGACTCGAAATATCTCTCGGTCGAGCTCGAGATTGGCGGTGCGCAAGGCTGCGTCGACCAGGGCACGCCCGATATCGGGCCAGAGGTGCTTGAGCTGCTCCACGCTCATCGCGAGGAATCGATCGGGGTCCGTGCCGGTCAGCTCTTCCAGTCGAAGTCGTAGCTCGGGAGCCGTGGACTTGTCCTTTCCTACGATCGACGCGATGGCGAGCAAGGCTCGCCACACGAGTATCTCAATCGGTGTGTCCGTGGCTTCGTCGACATGAATCGTCCCGGGAAGGCGGATGGACAGCTGCCGGACGACTTCCTGGAGAACGTGGTGATTCAGTCGCGAGAGCGCGCGCAACGGTGGAATCACCGTCAATGCGAACCGGCCCGTCGTCAGCGTCTTTCGCCAACTTTCCTCCGAGGTTCGACGCAGCCACGCGAGCAAGTGCGTCTTCCCGTCTCCCGGATCTCCGGTCACTACCTGGAGCGTAGTGCGACCCGTCTCCCTCGCTTGGCGAATGTGGCCGAGGCATGCTTCTCGCGCGTTCGCATGGAGCGTGGGCACGTCGGGCGTCTCGCGGAACGCATTCGGGAGGACGGCGTCGGAGAAGGGGCTCGGCGATTCCGCCAAGATGCGCTCGAACCGGTCCCGCTGATGTAGGTCCGGCGAGCTCGCTCGGGTGGTCGCCTCGCGCGCGGCTCGTGGTCGTTTTTTGTCGCTCATCTCGCCACCGCATACTGGAGGAGGCCCCGGCCGGCGTCGTCGATGGCAAGGTCGGGCCTCGGCAATCGGGTGGGGTCACTGGCGACCTTCAGGTCCAGAACGAACTCGCGTTCCGCCTCGAGCAGCCTCCTGTCGAACGTCGCGCGGTCCCAGCCTCGAGCCGTGAAAATGTCGCGCAGCTCGGAGATCGGAACGAGCCCGCCGTGGCGTCCGACGCGATCCCGCTCGGAAAGCGCGCCGAGTAGCGCGCGCTCGAACGCGTCGTCGAGCGCGTCCTGAGGGGGAACCGCGCCATGGTCGGTCGAAGGTCGAAGCGTATCTGGGACGAGCCCTCGAATCGCCACTTCGATGGCTTCGAGCCTTGCGAGTACGTTCGAGAGTTGTTCGGAGACGTGCCGCAGAGTGACTGGGGCGCGGGGTTTCGTGCGCGCGGCACTCGTCTTCTTCACGGGGGCGGCCGAGGCCTTCTTCGTACTCTTGGGAGGGACCTTCCTGGTCCGTGGAGGCTTCTTCTTCGGCGAGGGCGCCCTGCTGACGTGCTTTCGGGATTTCGTATCCGCGGTGGTCGTACGGGCCATGGGGCCAGCATACGCTACCTATGGGCCATGGTGGATCGCCCTTCCGGGGCCGTCCTGGCCTCTCCCGCGGGGGATGCCCTACTTTTTCGCGAGCGGGTCCTCGGTACGGATGATGCCGTTCAAGGTACGACCTCGATCTTCCACATGTCGGCGATCCACTTCTCGGTGCTGCCGCTCACGTACATCGCGTTGCCCGAGCCCCAGAACATGGTGGTCGCGTCCTTCACCCATACGGTTCCCGCGTGGCGCGCGACGATGTTGGGGTCGGTCGATGGGTACCAGTTGGAGCCGTCGTACGTGTACCAATTGTCGGCGAGGTTGCCGTAGTCGTTGAATCCACCCAGCACCCAAAGGCGATCGTCGAACTCGGCGATCGAATGGTAGTAGCGAGGCGGGAAGGGCGGGTCCTCGTTCTCTTTGACCCAACTCGCTCCGTCCGCGGTGCTCCACGTGTCGACGTACATCTTTCCACGTGGGAAAGCGGGGTCGTCGTAGATGCCGCCGGCCACGATCCACATGCGTCCGAGGTGGGTGGCATGATTGCCAATCAAGCCGCGCGGCTTCCAGAGGCCCGTCTGCTGAATCGTCTTCGTCCACGCGACGCCGTCGGTCGAGCTCCAGACGTCGTCGTAGACGTTCGCGGGAATGTTCTGCGCGCCGAAGTCCGTGAAGGTCTGGCCACCCATTGCCCAGAGTTTTCCCTGGAATTCGGCGACGTGAGGGAAGGTCCGGACCGGTCCGAGGCCGAAATCTTGGGTGACTTTGGTCCAGATGCGTCCGTCCGTCGAGCTCCATACGTCGTTCTGATATTCGCCTTGAATCGTGTCTCCGCCCACGATGAACATCTTGTCGTCGTGCACGGTGTATCCGGCGAAATGTCTGCCCGCCCAATCTTTGGTGTAATTGAAGGTCGCCGGGTTGTTGAACGTATTGGCTTTCTCGCGCACCCAGGCGCGCCCATCGGTCGAGCTCCAAACGTCGTTCGTCGTGCCCGTCGCCGGGTGGAGGATCGGATTCCATCCACCGATGGCGTAGAGCTTGCCATGGTAGACGACGCCGCCCATGCCGTCGCGGGGCCCGAACGCGGCGTTCTGCGTCAACTTGGTCCAACGGTAGCTCCGCTTCTGCGACGGCGTCATGGGATGCGACGTGGTCTCCGTGCTCTCCCCGGCCTCCGTGATTCGAATGCGAACGGTGCTGCCGCCCAGCGCGGGCACGACGAACATGAGTGCACGCGCCAACGGATCGTATTGGTCGGGCGGTACTGGCAGCCACGTGATGCCCTCGTCGAGCGTGTAGTCCACGTCCAACGCACCGAATCCTCCCGAGGGCACGCCGCTCGAGGGCGAAGGCTCGGGCCACGTCACGAGGTGCACGCTCTCACGCGCCCACCCCCGGTCCGGCCCGGTCAGGTAGGGTGTGCTGCCATCCCACGTCACCGTAGGCGCGAAGGAGAGCGCGTCCACCCCACCGTCCGTGGACGGTCCACCGTCGTCCGCGCCGCCGTCGAGGTCGGCGTCGTCCGTCGCGTCGCTTCCGGCGTCTTCCGGAACCCAAGCGTCTTCGGCGACCGTTGCGTCTTCGGGGATCCACACGTCGCCCGGAGCTGCATCTTTCGGCCCGCAATCGTACGAGGCTGCAGCGTCCTCGGCATCGCTCGCAGCGTCGGTCGCCGAGTCCGTGGGCTCGCTGTCCGCAGAGGTGTCTGCAGAGGTGTCTGCGTCTTCCGTCGAGGTCGCGTCTTCGCCGCCCTCGCGGTGTGCGTCGGGCCGTGAGGAAGCGTCCGCCGTGCCCGCATCCGAAGCGTCGTCGGGCCACGGCGAGGAGGCATCTTCGACCGGGTCGCCCGTGCTCGCGTCGTCGTCTGCCGCCAGATCCGTGCAAGCAGCAAGGAGCGCGGGGCCGGACATCAACGCGATGGCCGCGAGGGCGTGGGTGGACCAGCGGGTGCGAGTGCGGCGAGTCGAAGCCATGGTTGGTTGAGGTCTCCAATCCATGAAACGACTGCAGTCCGTTCGACTTGCGTGCGAAGACGCAATCGAGTGGCGCGGATCGGTAAAACGTCCGTAAGAAACAATCGGATAGGGGAAACCGTCACAATCGTGACGGTTCGCTCTCTACTGCGTCGGCTTTCTCGCACACCGGGGATTGCGCGAGCACCGGCCGGTCAACTGCGCTTGGCGCCGAGTCGCTGCACGATCGCTCGCAGCTCGTCCGCGCTCATGTCCACGTGATCGAGCACGCGCCCGTAGAGCATCGGAAGGGGCACGTCACGACCGCCGAGCTCTCGCTGCGTGGCGGCCAGGACGAGCAGCACCGTTCGTTCGCGATGGGTGAGTCCGTCGCGGACGTCGGGGAGCTCCTGCGGGCGCGGCACGCGCTTCACTGCCGCGCCTTCTCGAGGGCCGCCGCGAGCTTCGGGCCCGGCACGTACTCCGTGACGCGAGCCACCTCGGCCCCGCGCGCGTCGAAGAGCACCAACGTGGGCAGGCCGATTACGCGGTACTTCGTGGTGAGCTCGATCACCTTCGGGTCGTCGTCGTTGGTCGCGTCCACCTGGATCGACTCGAGCTCGGTCGTCTGCTCGAGGACGCGCGGATCGTGGAACGTCTTCTCGAGCTCGGCGCACGCTGCACACCAGGTCGCGGAGAAGTACACCAGCACGCCGCGTCGCTCGCGGATCGCGCGTTCTCGCGCGCTCGCCTCGCCGTTCGCGTCCACCCATTCGATGCGCGTCCGCAGCCTACGTTTCGTCTCGTTCGTGCTCCCCACGACCTCGAGCGGTGGAGGCTTTGCCGACGCATCGCGGTCGAGCGTGACGGTCGACGGTTCACGAGCGACTCCGCATCCGAGCGCCAAGCTCGTGACCGCCGCGACGAGGACTCTCGAGCTCGTGAGCATCGTGGCCAGTGTACTCGAGGTGTCCGTCGTCGTCTCTGCGAGGGTTCTTCGGGGTGCACCCTTTGCGTCTGTGCGAAGGTCGTGCACCTCGGGAAAAATAGGCTCGAATGCGCTCCTCCGTCGGCGACGATGCATTACCTTTCCGGTCATGACCCTCGTCCGTGAGTCGATGACCTCCCCCGCTGTCGCGCTTCCCTCCTCGGCGTCCACGCGAGATGCGCTGTCCCTCATCGAGCGCTCGAAGATTTCCGCGCTGCCGGTGGTGGACGAGGGCAAGCTGGTCGGCATCGTCTCCACCACGGACCTCGTGCGCGATCTCGCCTTGGCTCCCGCATCGGAGGTACGCACGCTGTCGACGGTCATGAAGACCGAGGTGGTCACGGTCGGACCGGACGACGCGGTCGAGCTCGCGGCGCGGCGCATGCTCGACGCACGCGTGCATCGGGTGGTCGTCGTGGAGGGCCCGACGGTGATCGGCGTTCTGTCGACCCGCGATCTCCTGGCGACCGTCGTGGCGAAGAAGTCCACCGCGCCGCTCTCGGCGCTCATGACGTCCGACGTGGTCACGATCGAGATCGACGCGCCTCTCGATCGCGCGCTCGAGGCTCTGGTCGCCGCGAAGGTACACGGGCTCGTGGTGGTCGACGGCGAGCATCCCCTCGGGGTCTTCACGCACGCGGAGGCGCTCGCCTCGCGCGCGCTTCCTGCTGCGCTGCGCTCGCGCCCGGTGGAAGAGGTGATGTCGTACGAAACGATCTGCCACGACCTCGGCACACCCGCCTATCGCGCGGCGGCCCAATGCATCCAGATGAACGTGCGTCGCATCTTGGTCGTCGACCATCGCCGGTTGGTCGGCGTGCTCAGCGTGCTCGATCTGCTTCGCGTGCTGATCGAGCCGTCGGCGTAGCGGTTTTCTCGCGTACTTCGGCTGCTTCGGGCACGAAATACCCACGCGAGCGGGGCGCATCCGCGGCTACCCTTCGGGCATGAGCGACGCTCCTCTCGATCCTCTCGTGCTCCGTCCGCACTACCGCGCTTTCTTGCCCGAGGGGCGTGTGCTGCTCACGGGTCACTCGCATCAGGCTTGGCCGGACGTCGCGCGGGACGGCATGCTCGCCGCGTTCGAGGCTGCCGCGAAGCACGTCGACGACAAGTGGGGCGAGGCCTTCGAGGCCGCCGACGTGGTCCGTGGTTTCGTGGCCGAAGCCCTCGGCTCCGAGCCCTCGCGCATCGCCCTCGGGGCCAGCACGCACGATCTCGTGGTGCGACTTCTCTCGGCGCTCCCACTCGGAAAAAAGCGGCACATCGTCACCACCTCGGGCGAGTTCCACACGCTCTATCGCCAGCTCTCGCGCATCCGCGAAGAAGGCATCGAGGTGGACTTCGTGCCCGCGCTTCCGGTCGCCACGCTGGCCGAGCGTCTCGCCGCCGCGGTTCGCACGGACACGGCCGCGGTCTTCGTTTCCACCGTGCTCTTCGAGACTGGCTCGCGCGTGCCCGAGCTTCCTCGTTTGGCCGAGCGCGTTCGCGAGAAGGGCTCGCTTCTCGTGCTCGACGCCTACCACCACTTCATGGTGAAGCCCTTTTCGTCCGCTGGTGTCGAAGACGCGTTCGTATTGGGTGGAGGATACAAGTATGCGCAGTGGGGCGAGGGCGTGTGTTTTCTCTCCGTTCCTGCGGGCTGCGAGCTGCGTCCCGTGGTCACGGGCTGGTTCTCGGACTTCGCGCATCTAGCGGCCCCACGCGACGGCTCGAAGGTCTCGTACGGGCCCACGCTGGCCGAACGCTTCGCCGGCGCCACCTACGATCCGACCAGCCATTTTCGCGCACGCGCGGTGGTCGATTTCTTCCGGGGGCAAGGCCTCGGCATCGAGCGTCTCGCGCGGAGCTACGACCGCCAGACCTCGCGCATCACCGAATCGGTGCTGGCCGCGGGGCTCGACCTCGTGTCGCCGCGTGAGGCCTCCGCGCGCGGCGGATACGTCGCCGTGCGTGTGACCGACGCGAGCCGTGTGGTCGCCGGGGCACGCGAGAAGAACGTCTTCGTCGACGCTCGCGGCAGCGTGGTGCGCCTCGGTCCCGCGCCGTACCTCACGGACGACGAGATCGATCGCGGCGTGTCCGTGATCGTCGCGCTCGCCAAGGGCGCATGAGCCCCGCGCAGCCTCCGCCGCGCATCCTGGTGCCCGAGCCGCCCTCGTGGGCGCGCGAGCTCTTCACGGTGGGCGTCACCGGGACCAACGGCAAGAGCACCACCACCACGTTCGTGGCCGCCGCGCTCGCCACCTTCGGCACGCCCGTGGTGCGCATCACCACGCTCGGCTTTTTCGTCGACGACGAGCGTCTCGAGGTGGAAAAAAGCTACGACGGCTTCCTCGAGACCATGCGCATCGGTCGCGATCGAGGGGCGAAATACGCCGCGATCGAGCTCACCAGCGAAGCGCTCGCGCGGGGCTTCGCGAAGGCATGGCCGTGCCGCGTGGGGGTGTTCACGAACCTCTCGCACGACCACCTCGACGCGCACGGTTCGCCCGAGCATTACCTCGCGAGCAAAGCGCAGCTCTTCGTGTCGCTCGGACCCGGTGACGTAGCGGTGCTCAACGCGCGCGACGAAGCTTCGGCGCTCGTGAGCCAGGTGATCGCGGAAGGCGTGAACGTGCGCTCGTTCGGGGTCGCTTCGCGAGGCGAAGCGCAGCTCGAGGCCGATCTCGAAGCCGTGCGCGTCGAGCTCGGCTGGAGCGGTACGCGTATCACGTGTAAAGCGCACGATTCCGAGGTCGTGCTCACGACGCGCGCGATCGGCGACATTTACGCGGAGAATGCGCTCGCGGCCGTGCTC
This sequence comes from Polyangiaceae bacterium, assembly GCA_965225775.1. Lineage (GTDB taxonomy): Bacteria > Myxococcota_A > Polyangia > Polyangiales > Polyangiaceae > JAAFHV01. Next base: position 6,897,547 of record OZ245328.1, read on the forward strand.
GCGGCGGAAGCCTCGGGCGTGCCACGAGCCGCGGCGCTCGAGGCCATCGCGGGCGTACGTCCCCCCGAAGGTCGCTTCGAGGCGGTCACCGAGCGGCCGTACGTGGTGGTCGACTACGCGCACACTCCGGACGCACTCGCACGCACGCTCGCCACCTCCAAGGCGCTCACGCCGGCGTCCGGCAAGACCGTGGCCGTCTTCGGTGCAGGCGGAAAGCGCGACCGCGAGAAGCGCGAGCCCATGGGCCGTGCCGCCTCGGTCGCCGATCGCGTCTTCGTGACCAACGACAACCCGCGCGACGAAGACCCGGCCGAAATCGCGCGCGCCATCGTGCGAGGCCTCGAGGGGCACGCCGACGTGCGCACCGTTCTGGACCGACGTACCGCCATTCGCACCGCCGTGCTCGAGGCCTCCCCGGACGACGTGATCGTGCTCGCGGGCATGGGCCACGAGCGCGAGCAGGTGGTGGGAAACCAGCGCCTCGCGTTCTCCGACGTGGACGTGGCGCGCGAGGCTCACGCCGAGCGGAGCTCGTGATGCTTCGTGCTTCAGCGCGCGAGCAGCGCGCGTAGGGCTTCGAGCGGATCGAAGCCGAGCACGTGCGACAAGTCGCTGTCTCCGGCGGCGGCGCCGAGCTTGTCCCGCACCAGGGAAAAAAGCGGCTCGAAGCGCTTCACGGCGGGAAGCTTGCCGATCTTCTCCGCGGCGAAGCGCGCTCCGTCCACCCCGAGCGCGAGCGCGATGGCGGGCGGCATGGGCGACACCGAGACGTCGCGGATGGCCACCGCGCGGCCCCACTCGCCCGGCTTCGCCTCGCGCTGCAGCCTGCGGAAGGTGTCCACCTCGGCGAACACGCCCAGCGAGAGCGGCGCGTAGATCTCCTCCACGGTGCGTGCAAGATACATGTCGTCCCGTCGCCAGTCGCCGGAGAGGTGCCCGAGGTGCGGCACGATTTCCGCGGGACCGGCCAGCACGTCGAACCCGCGTCCTTTGCGGCGCAGCACGGCGCACGTGTAGAGCTCACCGGCGTCGAAGAGGCCGAGCATCACCGCTTTGTGGTCCGGGCAGATCGAGTCGAGCGCGCGCGTGACCACGTTCTCCGTGGGCGGAGGCACGCCGTGGAGCCTGCGCGGCCATCGATCGAGCAGTCCTTCGGCGGTCATTTGCTGCACGATCGAGACGAGCGTGAGCGTCTGGCTGGTCAGGTCGTCGCCGCGGCGAATGCGCGCGCCGAGGCGCTCCATGATCTCTTCGAGGGCGAAGCGCTCCGCGGAAAATCCCCAGCTCGCCGCGTGTTTCGCGCACAGCTCGGGCAGCGGGACGGGCCACTTTCCGCCCGGCGCGAGCCGACCACGCTTCGTGTGGAGCATCTTGCGAATCACGCCACCTTCGTGGAGCACGAAGAGTCCGCCCTTGGGGCGCTCGGCCTCGCGCTCGGGAGGGGCTGCGGGTTTCCACAGGGAGAGGAACCTGGACCAAGACTCGTGGGTCCAGCCCTCGAAGCGAACGTCGGCGGTCAGCATGCAGTGCCCGAGTGTCGCGGCTTTGGGCGAAGGGTGCAAAGCCTTCCTCGAGGGCCTCGTTTTGCCCGCGCTTCGTGAGGACCGGTCGCAGTGCTACGGTGCGCGCGCTTTGTCCGAAACACCCGCCTCGAAGGTCACCGCCGACGCCCTCTTCGCGTCGTTCTTTCTTCCGCTCTACCCGGAGGCCGCCGCGCGCGATCTCGCCAAGGCGCGCTCGACCGACGCGAATCCGGCGAAAAATCCCTCGCTCTACGCGCACCTCGGCGAGGCCGCCGAGCGCTTCGCGGTGATGTTCCCGCGTCTCGTGGGCGAAGAGGTCGACCTCGATTTCTCCGACGCGAGCGTGCATCGGCTCGCCGCGCTTCTCACGGCCGAACGCCGCGACGCCTGGGCCGCGCAGGGCACGCCCGGCACGCCCGAGAACGCGCTCTTCAACGTGGTGGTGCACGGCGCGGCGTACCTCGGCGCGTGCATCGTGAAGAACCACGGAGGCGCCTGGAGCTTGCGAAATCCCATGTGGGAGAGCGTCGTCACGCTCACGTCGCGTGCCGGCACGGGCGACCTTCCGTTGTTCCACTGGTGGCTCAAGTCGCTCGCCGACGAGAACCTCGCGCACGCGTCGGGATCGCTCGCCGATCGCTACCGAACGCACGTCGAAGTGCCTCGCGCACGCCCCGAAGATCTCCCGCCCATCTTCGAGGGCGAGCGTCGATTGCCGCGCCTCACCAAGGTTCGCTACGACGTGCTCTACAAGTACATCAAGGCGCACTTGCCGGAGCTGCGCGACCTCGGCGAGCACTTCCCTTCGCCCGAACGCTTCGAGGAGTACGAGCTCAAGTGGCTCGAGCCTTTGGCGCTCGGTGAGAACCGCATCCTGCTCTTGTCCGGACTCGGTCGAGGCGGGCTGCACCTGTTCTTCCTCACCAAAGCGGGCTTCGAAAAGGCGCTCTTTTTCCCTGCCGATTCGTTCCCCGACCCCATCGTTCGCGCGCGCGGCGACAAGCTCGAGGTGCACCTGTCGCTCGAGAAAAAGCAGGTCGTGCACGAGATGCTCTACTGGGGCATGTGATCGCGCGATCGCCCGAGTAACGCCCGCTCCGGGCGCGTGGTATCCATCCTCCGATGTCCACGAGCTCCGAAAGCCCCCTCTCGAGCAGCGCGAAAAAAGACGAAGCCTCCGGCGACGGCGCGTTCTACAGCGTCAGCGTCGGCGTCATCGTGATCGGGCTCTTGTTCGGCTTCTTCGGGCTGCCCAAATTGTTCCGCTCGTCGCACGCGGAGAAGGTCGGCAAAGACGCCCCGAGCTTCCAGCTCCCGGTGCTCACGAACGGCGAAGAGCAGAAGGCCATCGTCGACAAAAAGCTCGCCCTCGGAGCCCTGCGCGGCAGCCCCGTGCTTCTCGATTACTGGGCCACCTGGTGCGGCCCCTGCCAAGCCGAAGCACCGGTCGTGGACCGCATCTACCGTCGTCACAAGAGCGAAGGCCTGGTGGTGCTCGGCATCAACGTGAACTCCGCGGACACCACGCCGAGCGTCACCCCGTGGGTACGTCAGAAGGGCCTCAGCTTCCCCATCCTCCACGACTTCGACAACTCGGCCTCGCTCGCCTTCGACGTGACCAACATCCCGACCATCGTGCTCATCTCGAAAGAGGGAAAAGTCCTCGCGATCCGCACCGGCGTCACCAGCGACGACGATCTCGATCGCCTCGTGAAACAAGCCCTTTAAGGTCCCCAAAAAGGGGGGAGCGCGAGGGGGGAACGCCCTCGCAAGTAGGCCGAGCTGTACCGAGCTACCCGCCGGACGCGAGCAAAAAAGGGGGGAGCGCGAGGGGGGAACGCCCTCGCAAGTAGGACGAGAAGTATCGAGCCTAAGCGCCGCGAGCACCCCCGTTCAAAAGGGGGAGCGCGAGGGGGGAAAGCCCTCGCAAGTAGGCCGAGGGCATCAAGCTCCCTTCGCCACGAGCGAAATCCTTTCCTCGAGCTCCACCCCGAACACCTCCGCCAAACGCTCCCGCGCGAGCACCTCCCGCGCATCCCCTGCCGCGAGCAACGCCCCCTCGGCGAGCAACATCGCATGCGACGCCACACGCATCGCCGCGGCGAAATCGTGCAGCACGGTCACCACCGTCGTTCCTGCCTTCGCGAGCTCCGCGAGCAGGGAAAAAAGCCTCGCTTCGTGACGAACGTCGAGCGACGCATTCGGCTCGTCGAGCAACAGCACACGTGGCTCCTGCGCGAGCGCACGCGCGATCGCCACGCGCTTTCGTTCGCCTCCCGAGATCTCGTGCACGTGGGCATCGGCGAGCGCGACCAGATCCAATCGCTCGAGCTCACGATCGATCACGCGCTGGTCGTCCACGCTCTCCGCTCGCCACGTCGCACCGTGAGGCGCGCGTCCCATCGCCACGACTTCGCGCACCGTGAAGTCGAACGCGACGTCCACGTCCTGCGGCACCACGGCCATCTCACGCGCGGTCGCACGCCGATCGAGACCGGAAAGAGGCACCCCGAAGAACGAAACCTCCCCGACACGTGCCGGAAGCCGTCCTGACATGACGCGGAGCAGCGTGCTCTTCCCCGACCCGTTCGGACCGCAGATCGCCCAGGATTCGCCGCGCTGCAGCGAAACTGTAACTCTGCTCAGCGTTACGGAATTTCCGTACCCGGCCGAGACTGCGTCAAGCCGAAGTGCAACCAAATTCGTCAAAGGCAGCTGACTCCTCGCGTTAGGTGTATTGTTTCGAGACACATCACTTCGCGGTGGAGGCGTCTATGGACACGAACAAGGTAGAAGTCGCGGAGGCCGACCGGCCGCGTCGCGTCATCAAACGGTATTCGAACCGGAAGCTCTACGACACCAAAGACAGCCGTTACGTCACGCTGCTTCAGATCGCGGAGATGGTCCGTACGGGCGAAGAAGTCCAGATCATCGACAACAACACGAAGGACGACCTCACCGAGGTCACCCTCGCGCAGATCATCTACGAAGAGAAGAAGGCGAACAGCCGCACCGTTCCTCTTCAGACCCTCAAGGACCTCATCCACCAGCGCACCGAGAAGGTGCTCTCGGATCTGCGCGAAGGCCCGATCGGCCGCCTGATCCCCGGTGGAAAGGCCGAAGGCGCCGTGGAAGAAGTGGCGCCCCCGCCGCCTCCCGTGGTGGCCGCCCCGCCGCCTGCCGCTTCGCCCGCCGTGCCCAAGGCGAGCCTCGTCGATCAAGCGAAGCTCACCTTCGAGGAGTGGCAGCACCGCATGGACGATCGCATCAAGAGCGTCGTTCCGAATCTGCTGCCCTGGGCCGACTTGCAGCAAGAAGTGAAGCGCCTCTCGCAGCGTGTCGAAGAGCTCGAAGCCAAGCTGAAGAACGGCAAAAACTGAGTCCGTCTCGGTTCCCGCGTCCGGGTCGTGCCGCGCGTTCCACCCGCGGGCTCGACCCGATGTCGTTTTGTCCGGCCGTGTTAGATCCCGCGCCCGGCTCTTGCGCCGGGCGTCTGCGCCAGCTCGCCGCGTCGGAGGGCAGCCTTAACGATCCGTAAGGTCGAGTCTCCGGGAATACATCCTCTCCCGTCCAGGTTGGCCTTCTCGAAAGGCGGCACGTACGATGGTCGAGCTCCGTTCCTCCAAGGCCAAGATGACCGACACGTTCGTCGACGACGCCGTACTTCACCTCGACGCGCTCCACGCCGTCGCCTGCCGCCTCACGCGCAACCCGACCGAGGCCGAAGACCTCGTGCAGGACACGCTGGTGAAGGCCATGCGGGCTCGTGATCAGTTCCAAGCCGGAACGAACATGAAGGCGTGGCTCTGCCGCATCCTCACCAACACGTTCATCAACAAGTACCGCCGCGGTGGTCTCGAGCGTTCGGTGCTCGACGGCCCCGACGCCGATCCGCTCGCGGACGGTTGGGTGAGCGCTTCCACGATGCGCCAGCTGCGCGACCCGGAGCAGATCGCGCTCACGCCCCTCGTGGCCGCCGAAGTGCAGCGCGCCCTCGACGAGCTCCCTGCAGAGTTTCGTCTCGCCGTCGTCTTGAGCGACGTGGAAGAGTTTTCGTACGAAGAAATTTCCCAGATCATGGGTTGCCCCATGGGAACCGTGATGAGCCGGCTGCACCGAGGGCGAAAGCTCCTGCAGCGCTCGCTCTACAACCACGCGGTCACCATGGGCATCGTGAAGGGTGAAGAGCGGATGGAGCGCGCCGAGTCGAAGCCCGCCGACCTCACCGAGTACCGTCGTCGTAAGGGAGTCGCGTGATGAAGACGATCTCGCTGTCGAGGGTTGTCGCTTGGGGAGTAACGCCATGACCGCGGCCGGAACTTGTCGCGAAAACGCACGTCTCGTCGGAGTCTTGCTGGACGGCCAACTCGACGCCGTGAAGACCCTCGACGTGGAAGAGCACATCGGAGCGTGCCCGTCCTGTCAGGAGCGCGTCGAGCTCGAGCGCGCCATGCGCGCCTCGGTGAAGAAGGCGGTCCGTGAAGGCGCCGCGCCGAAGAGCGAAGGCTTCCGCGAGCGCATGCTGGCCGCCATGGCCGCCGAGTCCGCGCGCCTCGAAGCCATTCGCGCCGACGAAGACGAATCGACCGAAGAGGTCGAAGAAGCTCCCGTGAGCGCGGCCGCCGCCGAGGTGGTGGTGCTCGCGCCTCGCGCGGGAAAGCCCGTGAAAAAGGGCGGATTCTCCTGGCGCACGATGATCCCGCTCGCGGGCGCTGCGGCCCTCGTGTTCGCGTGGGGCACGCTCTCGCAAGGCCCCGGACCGCGCGCGGTCGCAGGTTCGGCCCACGCCGGTTTCGTCGGCAACGACGCCATCTCCGATTTGCTCGCCGAGCACTCGCGGCCTCTCCCTCCCGAGCGCACCAACGCCAAAGACATGCGCGCGCTCGAGCGCTACGTGGGCGTTCCGGTGCGTCCGCCGGCCCTCAAAACGCCCCGCGCGCACTTCGTGGGCGGTCGCTTGTTCAACGTGCAGCGCGAGCACGCGGCCATGCTCCAGTACCAAATCGGCGATGGCGCCCAGAGCCAGCGAGTCACCGTGTTCGTCTACGATCCGCAGAAGATCCGCATCTCCGACGACGGCCTCTCGCCGCGTGCGGTGGGCACCGCCGAGGTGCGCGTGGGTCAGGCCGACGGTCATTCGCTCGCGGTCACGCAGCGCGAAGGCGTGGGCTACGCGGTGGCGACCGACCTCGGTCCCGAAGCGAGCGCGCAGCTCGCGGCCTTCACCGAAGAAGAGTGAGCCGAGCGCACACCTGATCGAGCTGACCGAAGAAGAGCGCGCCGGGACCGACCCCGAGCGCGCTTTTCCTTCGGAGCAAGACCCGGCACGCCCGGATCCGGATCGAACGTTCTCCCCTTATTTCCCTGGTCCGACGAGCATGTAGAGCCCCGCCACGCTCGCGCCGATGAGGGCGAGCGCGATGAGGATCACCGCGACGTCCGTGCCGCGAAGGCCGCGTGAGCGACGTGCAGGTGGCTGCGAACGAAGCGCACGCGTTGACGGGGTCGCATTGCCAAGGCTCGCCGGTGGGCTCGAGGGAGGCTTGCTGGACGGAGGCTTGGCGGAGGGCACACCGCCCGACGAGACCGGTCCGAGCGGCGCCGACACGGGCACACCGGCCGAGCGCGGAGAGCGCTCCGAGAGCACGAACGAGAGTGGCGAAGTCTCGGGGGCGCTGCCCGTCGACGCAGGTCCCACACGCGAAGGCGGTGGCGCTGCGGGCGCATCGGACTCGCGCAAGAGCTCGTCTTCGAGACGCGCGTCGAGGTGCGCGAGCTCCATCTCGATGGGCTCTTCCAGCACGAGCAGCGTGCGCCCGAGCTGCACGAGCCTTCCCGGCGGAACACGCGTCTCCACGTGCGGTCGCAGGCGGTCGCTGCCCAAGAAGCTGCCATTCTTCGCGCCGAGATCGACGGCGAAGATCTGCGAGCCCTTGCGCATGAAAATGAGGTGCTCACGCGAGCAGTCCGGATCGGCGAGCATGAGGTCGCACGTGTCGCCGCGTCCGACGATGTAGTGGCGACCCTCTTGGGTGAGCCTGAGCGAAGCGCCGGCGTCGGGGCCGTCTTGCACCTCGAGGCGAGGGCAGGGATCTCCTCCGGCGGACTCGAGCATCTCGGCGACGAGCGCGAGCGCGATGTCGCGGGTGGCGAACGCGAGGTTCGCGGTGGCCGGGGCCGCGCCCACGCGCACCTCGAGCCAGATCCTGCCGAGACGCAGGCGGTCGCCCGTGCGCAGGGTCTTCGGCAGGTGCGGCGTGAGCCGGGTCTCGCCGTGGTAGGTGCCGTTGGTGCTGCCCTCGTCCACCACCACGTAGTCCGAGCCGCTCGTGCGGATCGAAGCGTGACGCTGGCTCACGCTTCCATCGGGCAGGACCAAGTCCGACGAGCTGGCCCGACCGAGCACGATCCGCGTGCCGTCGAACGTGACCGCGCGCTCACCGCCGACCTGGGTCTGCGGGAGATCGGCGCTTTTCGGCAGCACGACGAGGGTGACGGGCATCCGGAAGGAAACGTACGAAATTCGGGGGAAATACCGAGAAAAAAACGCGTCTCGGCGGTGTGGTCAGGGCAGGTGAGGCTGCAGATCGGACGCTTTGCGCTCGACCCACTCGATCACCTTCGCGGCCACGTCTTCGCCGCGGTGACGCGAGAGCTCTTGAATGCCCGTGGGCGAGGTCACGTTCACTTCGGTGAGCTTTCCGCCGATCATGTCGAGCCCCACGAAGACGAGGCCGTCTTCCTTCAGGCGCGGCGCGATGTCGGCCACGATGGCGCGTTCGGCAGGCGTGACCTCGCACGGCTCGACGCGACCACCGACGTGGATGTTCGAGCGAAGGTCGTCTGCTTGGGGCACGCGGTTGATGGCGCCGAGCACTTCGCCATCGAGCAGCAGTACGCGTTTGTCGCCTTGCACGACCGCGGGCAAATACTCCTGCACCATGACGAGGCTCTTCTCTTCACGGGTGAGCAGCTCGAGGATGCTCTTCGTGTTCTTGTCGCCTTTGGTGAGCATGAGCACGCCTGCTCCGCCCGCGCCGTCGAGCGGCTTGATGACGGCCTTGCCGCCCACTTCGTCCACGAACTCCATCACGGTCTTCGCTTGCGCGGTGACCAACGTGCGGGGCATGTGGCGCGCGAAATGAAGCGGGTAAAGCTTCTCGTTCGCGTCGCGAAGACCACGCGGATCGTTCAGGATCACCGTGCGCCCACGCACGCGCTCGAGCAGCAGGGTCGCGTAGAGGTACGCGTCGTCGAAGGGCGGATCTTTGCGGATGAACACCGCCTCCGCGTCCGCGACGCGAATCGTCTCCGGAGAGCCGAGGCGAAAGTACGGCGCGGTCTCGCCCACGAGGAGCGAACGCACGGTCGCGTACAAGTCGCCGTCCTTGACGTAAAGGTGCTTGAGCTCGCAGTGCAGGGCGGTGTGCCCCTTCGCTTGCGCGGCGCGCTGGAAAGCGAAGGTCGTGTCCTTGTCGTGGAGGACACGATCCATGGGGTCCATCAGGTAGACGAAGCGCATGCCGCGACCTTAGCAGCCCCGCGCAAAATTCGACTGCGCCACGAGCGTGCTCCTCGGACCGGGCCCTGCTCGTGCGGGGACCCCCGTCGATCCGCCTCGTTTTCCGGGGTCAGTTGGCCTTGAACCAGCCCACGAGCCCGGCGCTCGACGGCCCACCCTCGAGAGGGTCCGAATAGAGGCGCAGCTCGACGGCCGCCGGATCGTTGGGGACCTCCACGAAAAACTCGGTCCCGTCCTTCGGGCACACCGGGATGTTCTTCCAGCCGCCGTCGCTCGGTGCCGGATCCTGAAAACCGGAGTCGGGGGCAGGGGGGACCGGGGCTTCGGGGGCCGCTCCCGGAGCCTCGAGATGCGTGCCCAGCGGATCGAAGTAGCTTCGTTGGTAGAGGATCGATCCGTCTTTCCCGCGGAGCTCCACCCAGAAGCCGCTCGTCTTTCCCTCCTCGAAGATCTGGGTGTCTTTGGTGGTCCACACGGGAGCTACGCCTTGGTCGCTCGAGCGCACGGGGACGAGCTTGTGATCCTCCAAGCGGAAAGTGAGGCGAATGCCCGCCGAGCGCGGAGCGGGGAGCTCGGGCGGCATCTGACGGAGCGCGGTCGGACGATCGAGCCAGCATGCGCCCGCGTCCTTCGGCGTCACGTAGCCGCCGTCGTTGCCCACGCTGCCGTCAGCCTGCGTGCTCGCTGCATCGGGGCTCGCGTCCGCGTCGTCCGAGAAGGCCACCCCGCCGCACCCCGTGGCGCTCGTGGCGAGGCCCACCGAGACCAGCGAGATCACCGAGACGAACGAAGCGAACGAAGCGAGCGCGTGGACTTGGCCGGAAGAGCGGGTCATGACGGCGCGCAATAGCAAAGCGGATGCCGCGTGTTGTTTCGTGAAACTCCAAGGGATTTCGCTCTGAAAAACGCGCCACCGTGTGCCAATCGGGGAGATCGAGGCGCTCTCGCGGGGAGCGTGCGGCTTTTCCGGTTGGCCTCGACGGGATAGGGTCCTCGGCATGTCGCTTTCGAAATCGGGCTTGGTCGTCGGTGGTGTCCTCGTGCTCGTCGCGCTCTCGGCCTGCAAAAAGGACGAACCTCCGCCGGCTCCCGCGCCCGTGGTCGATGCGGCGCCCGCCGCCGCTGCCGATGCGGGTCCGGTGGACATCACGCAGTGCCAAGGCTGCGCGCTCGCGCCCATGGCCGGATGGACGTTCGAGGGCGTCTACGCCGACGCCAAGTGCGAGCAGCCTCTCGCGCAGGTCATCGTGCCCGCGTGCGCGGTCGTGCCTGCGCTCGGCCAGGTTTCGCTCACGTACGTGGACGAGGTCGGCACGCACAAGGCCAACGAGACGACCACGGTCACCCTGAAGGCCAAGGTCTCGGCCGAGACGCCCCGCTTCCGCAAGGCGGGAAAAGCCTGCGTGAAGGCCAACGAAGGCGCGACCGACATCACGCCGACCAGCTGCGACAACGGCCGCGTCTGCCGCGACTCGTCCGGCGCGCTCACGTGCGGAACGTGCCGCACCTTCGCGGGCGGATGCCCGGATTTCGAAGAGACGCGCCTCTACGCCACGCTCGACGATCCCACGAAGCCCGCCACGGCCGGCGGCGGTGGAAACCTCGATCGCCTCCAGAAGTGCTGCGGCGCACTCGCGGCCGAGGGCAAGCGTCTCGGATTGTCTCCCGAAGGCGGCATGCTGATCACGGCTGCCGGTCAATGCAGCGCGCTCGTCAAACAAGCGGGTCCCAACGGCAATGCGCCCGAGCTCGGCGTGATTCGCGGCCTGCTCGCCGGACGCAACGTGCCCGCCATCTGCGCGGGCTTCTGAAGGCTCAGCGCGTGTAGGCCCGAGCGACCGGCACCACGGTCCTCGGGTCGTTCGTGACCAGGCCGTCGGCGCCCCTCGCGAGGAGGCGCGCGGCCTCGTCGGCGTCGTCGATGGTCCAGTAGTCGACGCGCACGCCGAGGCTCTGGCACTTGGCGATGAAGCGCGCGCCGTCGAGGCGCAGCGGTCCTTGGTGCGTGGGAATTTGAGCCGCATTCCCGCGAGGCGCGAGGCGCTCGAGCAGCGCGGTGGGAAGCGTGTAGAGAGAAAGGACCTCGGACAGCCCGAGCCCGGTGCACGGGTACCCTGCGCGCCGCGCCTCGCGCACGTTGTCGGCGTGGAAGCTCGTGAGACGCACGCGCTCTTCGGCGCGATGCATGTGCACGGCGCGGACGACCGCGAGCACCGCTTCTTTGGAGCGAGGCTTCACGTCCACGTTGAAGAGGGTGTGCGGGAAGGCCTCGAGGGCCTCGGAGAAGGTGGGCACGCGGAAGACCACGCCGTCCGCTTTTGCATGGGTTTTTCCGGCATTCCATGCGCGCACGCGATCGAGCGGGCTCTTCGCGACGAGCTCGTCGGTGCCGCAGGTTCGACCGGCGCTCGCGTCGTGGAAGACGACCACGTGACCGTCGGACGTGAGGTGCACGTCCGTCTCGATGGCGTCCGCGCCGACCTCGAGAGCGCGCGCGAAACCTTCCAAGGTGTTCTCCGGCAACTCGACCGGTGCGCCCCGGTGGCCGTACACGAGCTTCTTTCTCACCGCGAAACCGTACACCCGAGGCGAGGCTTCGGGGGCGGCAACGAAGGGGCTTCTTCGGAGGACGCGTTTCGCTGGGTTCCAAGACACGAGGGGGCGCGTCCGTCTCGAACGCGTCCGCGCGGACCTCGAGCGCGCGCTCGAAGTCTTCCGAGGTATTCTCCGGCGACTTTCGATGACTTCTCTCTACGAGCGCATCTTTCCTCGCTGGAAAAAGGACCCGGCCTATCGGCCCGAAGTCGCGCGTGGGTTCGACGACGGTGTCTCGATTCGCTGGCTCGGCACGGCCAGCTTCGAGATCTCGAGCGGCTCGACCACGCTCTTGGTCGATCCTTACGTCACGCGAAAACCGCTTCTTTCCATGCCGTTTTCCCACGAATCGGACGAGCGCGCGATCTTCGATGCGTTCCCTTCGCGTGTCGACGCGGTCTTGTGCGGGCACTCGCACTACGACCACGTGGCCGACGCGCCGCTCATCGCCAAGCGCGCCGGGGCGAAGCTCGTGGGCTCGGAGAGCACCTGCGCGTGGGGCGCGGCCGAGGGCATCGACGAGTCGCAGCTCGTGAGGGTCTCGCCGCGCGGAGGCACCTTCACCCTGGGGGATTTCGAGGTGCGCTTCGTGCCCAGCCTGCACGGTCGCATCTTCCTCCATCAGGTTCCGTTCCCCGGGGCGGTCACGTCTCCACCGAAGCTGCCGCAGCCGATTTGGGCCTATAAAATGGGCGGCGCGTACGGCATCTTGATCCGCACGAAGGGTCTCTCGATCTACCACAACGGCAGCGCCGACCTGGTCGACACCGAGCTTGAGGACACGCGCGCCGACGTGCTCTTGGTCGGGCTCGCCGGACGTAAGGGCACCTCGGGCTATGTGAAGCGATTGGTCGATCGGCTCGAGCCGGGGCTCGTGGTCCCGACGCACCATGATGCGTTTTTCGCGCCACTTTCGCGCGGCGTGCACCTGTTGCCGGGCATTGATTTGCCAGGTTTTTTGAGCGAGGTCGGGGTTCTTTCTCCGCGGTCGACGCGGGTGACGTTGGATTATCGGGAGACTTTGTCGATCCCTCGTGGGGAGGCTCGCGGCGCGGCGATCGTGGGGGGATAGCGAGGGTGGGCCCTCGCGCTCCCGGCTTTTCTCACGGCTCTGCTCGCGGCGCGGGGTTCGATACTTCTCGGCCTACTTGCGAGGGCGTTCCCCCCTCGCGCACCCCCCTGTTGGCTAGCGATCGGCGCGAGGCTCGATACTCCGCGAGGTACATGCGAGGGCGTTCCCCCCTCGCGCACGCCCCTTTTGGGAATCGGGTTCCGGCCGACGATGGATGGGCGCGGTACTTCATGGGGTACATGCGAGGGCGTTCCCCCCTCGCGCACCCCCCTGTTGGCTAGCGATCGGCGCGAGGCTCGATACTCCGCGAGGTACATGCGAGGGCGTTCCTCCCTCGAGCACGCCCCTGTTTGGAATCGGGTTCCGGCCGACGATGGATGGGCGCGGTACTTCATGGGGTACATGCGAGGGCGTTCCCCCTCGCGCACCCCCCTGTTTGCTCGCGATCGGCGCGATGCTCGATACTCCGCGAGGTACATGCGAGGGCGTTCCTCCCTCGCGCACGCCCCTGTTTATCGGGTTCCGGCCGACGATGGATGGGCGCGGTACTTCATGGGCTACATGCGAGGGCGTTCCCCCCTCGCGCACCCCCCTGTTTGCTCGCGATCGGCGCGAGGCTCGATACTTCGCGAGGTGCATGCGAGGGCGTTGCCCCCTCGTGCTCCCCTGGGTGCGAAATCGCGCTACATTGAGGGTATGGCTATGGCTCCGAAGACGCGCTTTTCGTACGGCGAGTACGCAGCCGGGGAAGCGACCAGCGCCATCAAGCACGAGTTTTTGGACGGTGACGTCTACGCCATGGCGGGGGGCTCGATCACCCATGCGGCACTGGTGATGGCGCTGTCGGTGGCGATCGGGGGTCAGCTCCGCGGGAAGTCTTGTCGCGCTTACTCCTCCGACTTGCGCGTTCGCATCGTCGAAGGAAATGTGGCGACGTATCCCGACCTCAGCGTCGTCTGCGGGCCGGTGCTCTCGGACCCCGAAGACCCACACTGCGCGCTCAACCCGACGGTGATCGTCGAGGTCCTGTCCGATGGAACCGAAGCCTACGATCGTGGCGACAAGTTCGCGGCCTATCGCCGTATACCCTCGCTGAAAGAGTACCTTCTGGTCTCCCAGCACGCGGTCTCCATCGAGCGCTTCGCGAGAAATGCAGACGATAGCTGGACGCTGACCGCGGCAGGTCCAAGGTCGGTCCTCACCCTCGCGAGCCTCTCGTGCGAGCTTGCCGTCGACGAAATCTACCGTGACCTCGACCTGCCCGTTCGCGTGCGAACGTAGGCTCGGTCGCGTGAAGAGCCCCTCCGAGGCTCGGGGATCCCGAAAAGGTGGTCAGACGCGGCGAAGCGGGGCTGCAGCGCGCGCTTCGCGAGGAAATCGGAGTAGACTCCGCCGCCTCTCTTGAGCTTTCGACGGACGCTTTCGAAGATTTCGCTGCTCGCGTGCGCTGCTCTGGCGCTCGTGCCTGCGACGCTCGTGCCTCGTGAAGCTCGGGCGGCGTTCGATCCCGAGCTGAAGTGGCAGACGCTCGAGACGCCGCATTTCCGCATCACGTATTACACGGGCCTCGAAGAGGTGGCGCGGCACGTGGCCGACGTGGCCGAGTCGGCTCACGCCACGCTCTCGCCCACACTCGGCCACGAGCCGGAAGACAAGACCGAGATCTCCCTGGTGGACGTGACCGACGGCGCCAACGGGTCGGCCACCGCGCTGCCTTACAATGCCGTGCGCCTCAACGTGACCGCTCCCGACGATCTCTCGCCCCTCGGCGACGTGGACGATTGGCAGCTCGCGCTGGTCACGCACGAGTACACGCACGTGCTCCACCTCGACAACATGTCGGGCTTGCCCGTGCTCATCAATCGCATCATCGGCAAGACCCTCGCGCCCAATCAGGTGCAGCCGCGATGGATTCTGGAGGGGACCGCGGTCTACTTCGAGACCACCAGGACGAGCGGCGGGCGCCTGCGATCGAGCTTGTGGAACATGTACATGCGCACGGACGTGCTGGAGCGAAACTTCGCCAGCATGGACCAGTTCTCGAACTACGTGCGCCGCTGGCCGCAAGGCAACATTTGGTACCTGTACGGCTCGTTCTTCATGGATTGGCTCGCGCGGACCTACGGCGAAGAGGCCATTCGGCTCATGTCGGACGAGTACGGCAGGCAGCCCGTGCCCTGGGGCCTCTCGCGCACCATTCGTCGTGTCACCGGCAAGACTTGGGACGAGCTCTACGAGGGGTTCCGTCTCGACATGCAGCGGCGCGCAATCGCTACCCAAAAAGCCGTCATGGCGCGCGGCATCCGCGAGGGGACGCGCCTCACGTTCGCCGGGCAGACCGCACGCCACCCGCGCTTCGTGCCCAAGGGCACCTACCCGGACTACGAAGGAAAGCTCCTTTACTACCGAGAAGACGCCGACGACCGCGCGGGTCTCTACGGCGTGGCGCTCGAGCGCGCGCCCGACGGCACGCCCATCGTGGGCAAGACCCCGCCGCGCTCGGAGCTGCTCGTGCGCACGGCCGGTGAGGCGTTCTCCACCTTCCAGCCGGACGGCTCGCTGGTCTATTCCACGCCGAGTTTCTTCACCAATCTCTACACCTACGACGACCTTTACCGCGTCGCGAAGGGCGAGAAGAGCCAGAGCGCCCTCGACGGTGTTCCCGAGCGCCTCACCGAGGGCTTTCGCGCCATCGATCCGGCCGTCTCTCCGGACGGTCGCAAGGTCGCGTTCGTCACCAATCATCACGGTACGCGCTACCTGCAGATTGCCGACCTCGACTCGACCGGCATCTCCAACGTGCACGCCCTGGTGAAGAGCTCCCCTTTCGAGCAAGCGTTCACGCCGCGCTTCTCTCCCGACGGCCGGAGCCTCGTGTACAGCCATTGGGCCAAGGGCGGCTTCCGCGACCTCTGGCTCGTGGACGTGGCCACCGGGCGCGTGCGTGAGCTCACCCACGACCGCGCTCAGGATGGCGGTCCTTCGTTCTCGGCCGATGGTCGAACGGTCTATTATCATTCGGATCGCACGGGAATTTCCAATGTCTACGCGATGGACGTGGACAGCGGGCGGGTCTCGCAGGTGACCAACGTGACCACCGGCGCGTTTTATCCCGAGGTCTCGCCGGACGGGAAAACCCTCGCGTACATCGGGTACTCCAAAGACGGCTTCGACCTCTTCGCGATGAAGCTCGATCCGTCGCGCTTCCTCGAGCCCGAGCCTTACGTCGACACGCACCCCGCGCCGCCCAAGGTCGCCCACTCGGACGACTACGTGGTGAAGCCGTACGAGCCGCTGCGCACGCTTCGTCCGCGCCGCTTCGGCATCTCCACGTCTCCTGGCAATTTCGGGCAGCTCGTCTCGGCTACGGTGTCGGCCAACGACATCGCGGGAATGCACGGCGTCTCGCTGACGGTCACGCAAGAGCTCGAGCGGCCCGAGGTGCAAGGAAGCCTCGCCTACGCGTATTACGGCCGCCAATTCGACACCTCGGTCACCGCGTACCGCAGCATCGCGCCGCGCGCGCTCGCCTACGGGCCGAACCGCGCCATCGCCGTGCAAGAGACCATCGGCCTCGCGACGGGTGTCTCGTACACGAAGTCGCGGGTGTTCGACTCGCAGTCGTTCGCGCTGTCGTATTCGCTCCAGAACTACGGCATCCAGCGCCCGGTCTCGCAGCGCCTCGACCCGTACGACACGCCTTCGTTCTTGCGCACCGGGCTCGCCGGCGTGGTGGGGCTCTCGTATTCGTACTCCAGCGCCGAGCGTTACTTGCAGAGCGTCGGGCCGGAACGTGGCCTCTCCGCCCAGGTGAACCTGACGCTCTCCAATCAGGCTCTCGGTGGCGACTTCGAGGGCGTGAGCGCCACCACCAACGTGACGCAATACTTTCGCATGCCGTGGCTCTCGCACCACGCGCTCGCGCTGCACTTGGGCGCGGGCACGAGCGGCGGTTCCTACCCGGGCAAGTCGTATTATTACGTGGGTGGTTTCGTCGATTTGCCCTTGTTCGACACGGTGTCCGACCAGCTCGTGCAGGGCGGGCTCGTGCTGCGCGGTTATCCTTCGGGCTTCCAGGGGGGGCAGCACTACACGCTGGCCAATGCCGAATATCGTTTCCCCATCGTGAATTTCGACCGCGGCTCGTCGACGTTGCCGTTCTTTTTGAACCGCCTGACGGGGGCGTTCTTCTTCGACTACGGCGCGGCCTTCGACACGTTCGATCAGGCGCAGTACAAGAGCGGCGCCGGCGGTGAGCTGTGGCTCGATACGTTTCTTGGGTATGGGCTGTCGATGACGTTTCGGCTCGGGTATGCGCGGGGATTGGCGAGTGAGGGGATCGACAAGCTTTATTTCGTAGCGGCGGTTCCTTACTGAGGATACTCGCGGGTTTGCTCGCGGCGCGTGGGTCGATACGGCTCGGCCTACTTGCGAGGGCGGGGCCCTCGCGCTCCCCTTGCGATACGGCGCGGCCTACATGCGAGGGCGTTCCCCCCTCGCGCACCCCCTTTTTCTCGCGGTCCGGCCCTCGGCGGCGCGGGGATCGATACGGCGCGGGCTACATGCGAGGGCGTTCCCCCCTCGCGCACCCCCCTGTTTTACGCGCGGGTTTGCACGCGGCGCGGGCTACATGCGAGGGCGTTCCCCCCTCGCGCACCCCCCTTTTTCTCGCGGTCCGGCCCTCGGCGGCGCAGGCTCGATACAGCGCGGGCTACATGCGAGGGCGTTCCCCCCTCGCGCACCCCCCTTTTTCTCGCGGTCCGGCCCTCGGCGGCGCAGGCTCGATACAGCGCGGGCTACATGCGAGGGCGTTCCCCCCTCGCGCACCCCCCTGTTTTACGAGCGGGTTTGCAGGCGGCGGGGATCGATACGGCGCGGGCTACATGCGAGGGCGTTCCCCCCTCGCGCACCCCTTTTTCTCGCGGTCCGGCCCTCGGCGGCGCAGGCTCGATACGGCGCGGGCTACATGCGAGGGCGTTCCCCTCGCGCACCCCTGTTGTACTCGCCCCTTTTTGCGCGCGTTACGGCGGGTGGGGGTAGGAAGTGCCTGAAACCGTTCGGGGTTCTCGAAATCGGGTGTCGGGAATTTGCCTTTTCTGGGAGGCTTTCCATAGGGTGCAGGCATGCGCCGTATCGCCCTTGCCGTGGTTCCGTTCCTCTTCGCCGTTGCCGCGACCGGATGCGCGGGGCAATCGCGGCCTGCGAGGATGCAGGAGGCGGCGAGTGAGCTGAACTTGAATGCTCGCTTCGGTCGTATGGAGCTCGCGAGTGAGCATGTCGCTCCCGAGGGGCGGCCGGCATTTTTCGGGCACCGGAAGGTTTGGGGCTCGAGTGTTCGTATCGTCGACTCCGAGCTCGTCGGCGTGAGCTTCGACAAGGACGAGTCGATCGCCAAAGCCATGGTGCGCGTCGCGTGGCAGCCGGTGGACGATGGCGACATGCGCCTCACCACCATTCGCCAGACCTACAAGGACAAGACCACCGGTTGGTTCTTGATTTCGGAAGAGCGAGCCGAGGGCGATACCGGTCTCTTCGGAGAACGCGCCGAGGCTCCCGTAGATGCGCCCGCGCCGAAGTCGCGGAAGTCCAAGTTCGATACGATTCGCCTCGGGCAGGGGTCGGCTCCTTCGCAAGAAGCCACCACCGAAGACCCCTGATTCGCGCTCGCGCTTGACGGCGCGCACACGAGCCGCACGCTGTGCTCGTGGAACGCGGACTACGTCTCTTGGTGTTCGACGCCACCTGCAAAGGCTCGC
This sequence comes from Polyangiaceae bacterium, assembly GCA_965225775.1. Taxonomy (GTDB): domain Bacteria; phylum Myxococcota_A; class Polyangia; order Polyangiales; family Polyangiaceae; genus JAAFHV01. The sequence continues at coordinate 6,916,015 of OZ245328.1, forward strand.
GTCTCGTTCCGGGCCTGTCGCTCGCGTGGAGCTCGGGAGCACGGCTTTACCGCGCGCTCGGCCGTATCGACGCCTCCCTCGGCGTACGCTCGTGGGCCGAAGCGCTCGGTTTTTTTGCCTCCTACGAAGCCTCTCGCCCCGTGTCCGAGGTCCAGTATTGGGGCCACGGCAACTTCGGCCGCATCCTCGTCGAGAACGACGTCCTCGACACCCGAGCCCTCGCCGCGCCCGCGCATCGAGCCTCGCTCGACGCCCTCCGTGATCGCCTCGCCCGCTCCCGCGCGAGTGGTCGAGAGCCACTCGTCTGGCTACGCACCTGCGAAGCCTTCGGAGGCGAGAAGGGCCAAACCTTCGCCAAAGCCCTCGCCACACGCCTCGATACGCGCGTCGCAGGTCACACGCACGTCATCGGCATCGTCCAGAGCGGCCTCGTCTCCCTCCGTCCCGGAGAAGAGCCCACCTGGCCCACCACGCTAGGCGTCACCCACCAAGGCGAAACCGCCCAAGGCCGCCCCTCCTCCTTCCGAGAGCCCCGCACCGTCCACTTCCTGACCGGGCGCCTCCCGACCTGGGCCACCGACTAACCGACGCTCAAGCCGTACCGCGCCCCCAAGCACGTACCGCGCCCCCAAGGCCGGACCGCGAGAAAAAGGGGGGTGCGCGAGGGGAGAACGCCCTCGCAAGTAGGCCGAGCCGTATCGAGCCAGCGCCGCGAGCAGAGCCGCGAGAAAAGGGGGGAGCGCGAGGGGGGAACGCCCTCGCAAGTAGGCCGAGCCGTATCGAAAGGGGAGCGCGATGGCCCCGCCCTCGCAAGTAGACCCCGCGCCGCGAGCAGAGCCGCGAGAAAAGGGGGGAGCGCGAGGGGGGAACGCCCTCGCAAGTAGCCCATGAAGTACCGAACGCCGGACCGCGAGAAAAAGGGGGGAGCGCGAGGGCCCCGCCCTCGCAAGTAGACCGAGCCGTCCGCGCCGTACCGCCCCCCAGCACAAAAAGCAGAAGGCTCGAGGAAACCTCGAGCCTTCACGCCTTGGCCACGGCTTCGGCCTCGCAGAGCGAAACCCCACCGCGCCTCCTCTCGGGAGGACTTCAGGCCTTCGGAGCAGCGGCCTTCTTGGTCGCCTTCTTGGCTCCCGCGGCCTTCTTGACCTCGGGCGCGCGACGACGGGCCTCGCGAGCCTTCTTCTTATCCTGCGCCTTGCGGCGCTTCATCTTCATCGAGTTGCGGCGGTCGAACTTGCCCATCGTGGTGTCCTTGGTGTGATGCGGGGCTTCGGGGCTCGAGGCTTCGCCTTTGGAAAAGGCATCGCCGTAACGAAGGACCGAAGGGGGCCGACATCATGTCCGAAAAGCCCCTCATGTCAAGAGTTTCAAAATATCGAAACGTACCGCTTGCCAGAAGGCGACGCGTCGTGGTCTCTTTCTGGATTTTGCCAACTACGCGCGAATTGTGGATTGACCTCGCGCCCTTCCGAGAGGAGGGTGGAGATATGCCGCAGTACGCTCACATCGTCCGATGCCCCGACTTGTCCCGAGCCGACATCGTGGCGGCGCTAGCCAGCCCGGACAGCACGTACGACCTCTGCGCGCGCCTTTCGTACGTGTCTCGCCAGGGAGAAACGGCCGAGCCGCTCCTTCGCGTCTTCTCGCTGCTCGCCTCCGGTTCGACCGACTGGCTCGAGGGTGAGCTCCGGGTCACCTTCGACGCGAGCGGCATGCACACCATCGTCACGGCATTCGAGCGCACGTCCGAGGGGCGCTTCGTCGAGCTCTTCCCGCCGCTCCGTTTCGCCATGTCGGTCACCGAGCTTCGCCTCACGGTCGAGTCGCATCCGCAGGTCATCTCCGGCCTCGAAGTGTGGGAAGCCCCGCGCGGCGTCGAGCTCGGCATCGCCGAGGGCAGTAAGTCGGTCGTTCCTCGTTCGCGTGCGGCCTCGTCCGGCGTGCGCCCCGCCATGAGCGTCCCGCCTCCCTCCAGTGAGCGAGGCGCCATCGGCCCTGCCCGGCGCCAGACGCGCAAGGTGCCCATTCCCACGGAAGAGGCGCTCCGCAAGATGAAAGACGGCTGAGAGGCCGCGCGAAGCCCGAGAGAAGAACGAGAGAAGAGGCAGAGCACGAGAGCAGAGGGCGAGAGGGATGCCCCCACCCGCCCAGCGAAATCGAGCCCTCTCGTAACGCGCGAAGCTCGTGTTCGCTCACGGACTTCGCGTTCGTCGTTTTGTGGCTCGATTTCTCTGGTCGACCTCCCCAAAGTTTTCGCCCCAAGCGGCGAAAACAGGGGGAGGTACGAGAGCTCGCGACCGGCATGGAGCCCTCGAATTCTCACGTGCCGAAATCCGAGGGTCGAGGCTCGAAGGGCAGGGATGCCACTCGATTGGCTTGATTGGGGACAGCGACGCCCATACGGTGAAAGCGTGCACATCCGCTTTGCTCCCTTCCTGATTGGCGCTGTCCTCGTGGTGTTCCCCGGATGTGCGGCCGAGACGGATGAGCCCGTCCAGGCTCCCGAAGACGAAGCCGCCATCGTGGGCAACACCATCGTCGACAACGAGCGCCCCGAGGTGGTCGCGCTGTCCGTGAGCAAAGACGGCAAGACGTTCGTGTGCACGGGCACCGTGGTGGGCGACCACACGGTCATCACGGCGCGGCATTGCATCGACGGCGCGGTCGACGCGACCGGTTGCCACATTCGAGCCGTGGTCGATCGGCTGGGACAATCCTCGCGCGGACCAGGCGTCGATCGCTACGCCGCCACGGAATGCGCGGTGATGCCCACGACGCTCACGTACCGCTCCGATCTGGGCCTCATCCGGCTCGAGCGCAGCGTCACCGGCATCGTGCCCGCGCGCCTCGCCGATTCTTCCACCCCGCGCGGCAGCTACACCGCCTACGGATACGGCTCGTTCGGCAATCCGTTGGGCGCGGCGTGCGACTCCCGCTCGGACGGTCACAAACGCAAAGCCTCGTACAAGGGCGCCCTCGGATTGCGCTTCGGCCAGGTCACCTGCAAAGGCGACTCGGGCGGACCACACTTCGCGGGAACGTCCAACGTGATTGCCGGAGTCACCAGCGCCGGAGTGGGCGCTCTCGGCGTGAACCTGGACATGAACGTGGACGTGGCGGACACACGCGCCTGGATCGTGCGGACGATGACCTCGTTCGGCGACGCGCCGAAGTGAGATAGAGCGAGAGCGCAGAGAGAGACGGAGACGGAGAGCGGGAGAAGGGATGCCCCCACCCGCCCAGGGAAGCCGAGCCCTCTCGTCACGCGCGAAGCTCGTGTTCACGCGCGGCCTTCGCGTTCATCGTTTTGTGGCTCGACTTCCCTGGTCGACCTCCCCCAAAGAGCGTGCTCGGGCTTCGCCCTCCGCGCTGCAGTCGGCCCCGCTCACCACATGGGCCCCCCTCGGGCCAAGGCGCCAGCCGTATCCCGCGGCCGCCCAATCGTCATGCCTCGCTCTGGCCGAGGCTCGCGGGGATCAAGCCGGCTTGGGCGAGGCGCGAGCGTACGGCGATTGGGACGCTCCTTCGGAAGTTCGCCTCCCAATCGAGCATGGAGAGGTCGGTCGCGAAGACGGCGAAGTCTTCCGTCACCGGCCAGAGCTTCGAGAGGTCTCGAGCGGCGAGGCGGACCGTGAGGTCGACCAGGGATGGCCGGGCCATCGACGAGGAGCGCGACACCCGGGTGGGCTGCCGAGAAGTAGCGCCCCGACAAGGTCGCTCCCCTTACGTCGGCGTGGTAGCCGGGATTGAACAGGTTTGCGAGGGCAGCCTGACGCGTACCTTTGGTGACTTGCTCTTGCCGCTGGCGAGCGCGACGCGCAATCTCGCCTCCTCGGATGTTCTGATCGAGGCCGAGAACCACTGTCGGCTCGAAGGTGAAGCCGTCGTACGCGACGCAGAGAAAGGCAGCCTTGGGCCTCTGCGGAATGTCCAAGTCGGGCAGACATTGAAGAATCCACTCTTCGAAGCGGGATGTGGCTTCCTCGACGGAGAGTGGCTGCACCGACTCCGCTGCCACGGCAGCCGCCGGAAGGAATCCGTCTCGGTAGAGACGAAGGCGCAGCGAGGCCGGAACCGAGCGTGCGAAGGAACCTTGCCAGTCTTCTATGCAGGCGGCATAGACCAAGAAGTCGTCCGTGGTGGGCAAGATGCCGTCCCAAGACAGGCGCGCGAGCCGCTCGGCGACCCGAGCGTACAGGTCCGACCAGCCGTCGGGATCCTCATGAAGCTCTGCGGCCGCGTCCAGGAACGGCTCGATGGCACCGGTGCGCGGAGTGTCGACGTAGAGGAAGTTTGCGACGTTGTACCAAGCCCAGCGAGCCTGTCCGCTTCCACACAGATTGACGTCTCCTCCAGAGTCACTCGACAAACGAAGGGTGTGCCGTGCCACGGGTCCGCTCCGCCGCTCTCTGTCGAGGAGCACTCCGATTGTGGGGCGCTCGAGCTGCGTCGATGGTCCATACGAGAGACACACGGCAAACGCGGGCTCGAGAAACCTCGCGCGAGCAACGACATCGCGCACCCAGGTGCAGCAAATTTCGATGTATTCTTCTTCTTCTTGCTCGTTCATGAGGGTCCTGCTCGGTCGCGAGGCTATCGCGAGAAATAGACCGATTGCCTTTCCGGTTGGCCTCGCTCAGCCCCGCTCACCACATCGGCACCCCTCGGGCCAAGGCCTCCGGGATCCAGCCGTCCGTCAAGAGGCGCTCGCGAACGGGAGCGGGCACGGAGAGGCCGAAGTTCTTGCCGAGATGATCCAGGTGGTAGTCCGTGGCGAAGACCACGAAGTCTTCCGTGATGGGTAGGTCCTTCGACCAATCCCGAAGGGCGAGTCGGCGTGAGAGCTCGACGTAGAAGTCGCGTCCCCAGGCTTTCGCGTCCGGCGCCAAGTCGACGGATTTGGGAAGGGTCGCGTAGCCGAGCTCGTAGTTCTCGAAGTTGGCCGGATTGTACCAGTCGCCGTACCTTGCCCGGCGTTCTTTCTTTGGAGGGTCGGCCTCCTTTCGTTCTCGGTCGAGGCCGACGCCGAGGGCGATGTACACGTCTTCGTCGTCGTCACCGTCATAGGCTATCGCGAGAAAATAGGCCGGTTGGCGGAAGCTCGCTGCGCGGATCGTGGTGATGACCCAGGTTTCGTATGGCTCGAAGATTTGCGCTTGTCTCATGTGGTCTACCGGAATCGCCAGCCGTATCCGGCGGCCGCCCATTCCTGGATTTCGTTCCTGTCGAGGATAAGCTCGAAGGTTCCCGCTAGTAGGCCCCCGCATTGTTCGAGCAGTGTCCGCGCGAACGATAGGGCTGCCGCCTGATTCGATTCCGATGGCCCCCAGCCCTTCACGACGCGCACCAGCGCCCTCGGGCGGTGTTCGAGCCGTGTCGCAAGGAAGGAACCGCCGCAATCCTCGCAGCTCTCCGAATGCTGTTCGGAAACGACCCATACGTCATTGGTTCCGTCCTGGAAGAATCCCGCCATCGTCTCCCTTTCGGGGTCGAAGTCGCGCTCCAGTTTCGCGAGCCTGATGGCTTCGGGTTGGTCGACAGGGCCAATGGTCAAGCCGCCGAAGGCTTCGATGGCCTCGGTGATTCGAGGCCGCTCATCGAGCGCGAGAAGCACCTCCGAGGCGAACAAGGTGGTGCTCCGCTCTCGACGGACGAGCGCATCGAAGCGGGCCAGGGAGATTACGTCGTAGGCGAGGCAGCGAAGCACACACGGCCACCGTGCCGCGAACGCGCTCGCACATTCGAGGGCCGCCTGAGCGCTTCCCGAATCGCTCGAAACATGAAGGCAAAGTCCGACTCTCGGAGGCCCGCCGAGCTTCTCGTCGAGCTCTGCGATGTGTCCGTCCGCATGGGGAGACTCGAAGTCTCCACGGAGCCCTTCGCGTGCTCCGTAAATCCAGAAGAGCCCGTCGCTTGCGCCTCGGCCCATGACCTCCAACGAGGGCTCGTCGACCGAAAGACGCTCATTTTCCCCAATCCACGAGAGAAACTCGGCTTCCGTGATGGGCTCGGCCGTGTAGAGGTCGATCTGGATGCTCATGTCGCGAGTGGCTCGTTGCTGCGGTGGTCCGAATCCTGCACTGAAGCGCTGCGAACGCCTTGAGGTTCTCGAGGAATTCGTCCTCCGGAATGGAGGTCGACGAAAAAAGGGCGATGTGTCTTCCCATATCGTCCACTCACTCGCCGCGTCTCTCGGAGACGTCGCGACCTCAACAGTCGGCCAAGATATCCAATGCGCCGCGGAAGCGCTCGATTGTCCATCCGAGCGCTTCGTCTTCACGTCCCGGGGGTTCGGGTGTGCCCTTGCACACGCTCTCGAGCCAACGTGCGAGGTCTTGGACTTCCGCGTCGGGGTCGGTTCGCGCGCCTGCGCTGCGGTCACGCCCCGAAGCGATTCGAAGCGCCAGCGCAACGACGTCCGCATCGGAGAGGTCCGGCGCGATTGAGTATCCCGAGCCCTTCAGCCAGGCGAAGGCCGCCACCAGAGCGACCCGCTTATTGCCGTTGAGGTAGGGGTGGTTCTGCGTGAGCGAGTGCATCAAGGCGGCGGCCTTCTCGAAGTCACCCGGATACTTCTCGTAGTCCCCGAAGGAGGCGAACGGTCGCGCCGCACAGGCCTCGATGGCCCCCGCGTCTCGCACGCCGAGCGGACGAATGGGCTTGTGCTCCTCGAAGTGGCGAACGAGCGCCTGGAAGGTTCGCTCGATGTAGGAAGGCGTAATGGGGATCATGGGGGCCTCGTGGGGGGACGAAGGGTGTTCGTGGGCGTTCGTCGTCGCGTCGAAACGAGCGTGCCCAAGCTCCTCCGCTGCACGTAGACGACGTAGCCGCCCACACCATTCGAGGAGTTTGCCTGCAGTCGGCTCCGCTCACCACATGGGCACCCCTCGGGCCAAGGCCTCCGGGATCCAGCCGTCGGCCAAGAGGCGCTCGCGAAGATGAGCGGGCACGGAGAGGCCGAAGTTCTTGCCGAGATGATCCAGGTGGTAGTCCGTGGCGAAGACCACGAAGTCTTCGGTTATGGGCAGGTACTTCGACCAATCCCGAAGGGCGAGTCGACGAGAGAGCTCGACGTAGAAGTCGCGTCCCCCTACTCTGGCGCCCGGCGCCAAGTCGACGGATTTGGGAAGGGTCGCGTAGCCGAGCTCGTAGTTCTCGAAGTTGGCCGGATTGTACCAGTCGCCGTACCTCGTCCAGTCTTCCTTCTTTGCAGGGTCGGCCTCCTTTCGTTCCCGGTCGAGGCCGACGCCGAGGGCGATGTACACGTCTTCGTCGTCGTCTCCGTCATAGGCTATCGCGAGAAAGTAGGCCGGTTGGCGGAAGCTCGCCGCGCGGACCGTGGTGATGACCCAGGTTTCGTAGGGCTTCAACGGGCTGCTAGAGGTCGAAGGGATAGGTGACGTCCAAAGAGGGACCAAGCTCATTCATTCGGGCGCGAACCTCGGCGCTGAATTCCGGAACCAGGCGATAGCTCCGCGGGTCGAGCACGCTCGGGTTCCGATCCGCGAATTGCTCGACGTCGTGCATCAAGACGGCCAAGCGGAGCCAGGCCTCGAATCCTACGCCGAGCGACTTCGGTTTCGCGCGTGACTCCTCCGCGTGGTCGAGGAAGGCAACCTCGGCCCCACCGGCACGAAGGAGCCAGCCGTCTCCGCTGCCGCTCGTCGCGAAGAGCCACCATTTTCGGCCGAGCCCGCATGCCGGGCAATCGCGGTGTTGGTTCTCGGCGTGTAGTGAGGGCAGGGGGTGGAGACAGAAGTCTGGCGCTATCTCGCCGACCAGTCGCCGCCGAAAGAAGGGAAGGTAGGGACCCTTCACCAGCGTGCCCAGTGCGGTCGCCGCCTTGGAGTACTCTGCGGTGGAGGTGGTGTCCTTGTGAAGCAACGTCGAGCATAGCTCGACGGCTCCTTCGTACGTGCGGAGAGAGAGATTCATTCGCGTCACCGGATTCGCCATCCCTGATGGTCGGAAGCCCATTCGTGGATCTCCTCCGAGCTCAGCACGAGCTCGAAGATCCCTGTCAGCGCACCGTATGTGCCCTGCCAGGCGGTGAAGTCTTGCTCCGAGATGTCCCCGAGGGAGTCGATCGAGATGTCTCTGCTCATGGCCTTGGTCGCTCGGGAAGAGGCTCTCGGGAATGGCTCTAGAAACGTAGAAGGATGGTCGGAGCGAGCCCGTTCGAAGGCCTACCCGATTCGCCAGCCATAGTCCGAGGCTACCCACTCGTGGAGCTCCTCGGCGCTCAGAATCGTCGCGAAAACGGCCCCCAAGGCGCCCCCTGCGGTTGTCATGAGGTGCCGTGCGAACGCGAGGGCCGCCTCGTCCACCTCGGGAGTGGTCTCGATCCCCATGACGATTCGGATGACCGCGCGAGGTGGTGGGCCGAGGATGCTCGAGACGACGGGCGCGAGGCTCGGCTCGGGCTCTCGGTTCCAAGAATCCTCGGTGACCTGCTCGGACGCAATCCAGATGTCGTGGTTGCCGACGCAAAAGAATCCGTCGAGGGTCTCGAGCGTCGGGTCGAAGCTCCGAAGCTTCGCCGCCTTCACCGCCCAAGCCTGATCCTGTTGATCCAACGTCAGGCCGCCGAAGCTGGCAAGGACGCCGCGGATATCGGGCTCGACCGGCGAGAAGACGGCGAGCTGCGACCCATGAACGGACGGCATTCGTGCACCGGGGGCGCACACGCGCGCCGCGGGAAGGATGTCGAACGCAATGCATTCCACGACCGAGTGCCAACGGGCTGAAAATCGTTCAGCGAAGCGTAGGGCGACATTCGCGCTGCCCGGAGCGCTCGACAGATAGAGCGGAAAACATACCGTGAGAGGCCTTCCGAGCTTCTCGTCGAGCTCCGGCACTGGGCCGTCGAGGTACGGAGATTCGAACTTGCCGCGTAGCGCCTCGCGAGCTCCATAGATCCAGAAGGTACCCTCCGGCTCGTCGCAGGCGACGTCGAGGGTCGTCTCGTCTTGGCCGCAGCCGTAGTCGCGAACGAAGTCCGAGAACTCGGCCTCGGAGATCGAGTCGGACGAGCAGAGGACGAGGTGTCTACCCATGACGCTAGCCTACGACGCCCTCGATGGTCTGGACGCCATCACCACATGGGCACCCCTCGGGCCAATGCCTCCGGGATCCAGCCGTCAGCCAAGAGGCGCTCGCGGAGATGAGCGGGCACGGAGAGGCCGAAGTTCTCGCCGAGATGATCCAGGTGGTAGTCCGTGGCGAAGACCACGAAGTCTTCCGTGATGGGCAGGTCCTTCGACCAATCCCGAAGGGCGAGTCGACGAGAGAGCTCAACGTAGAAGTCGCGTCCCCCTACTTTGGCGCCCGATGCCAAGTCGACGGATTTGGGAAGGGTCGCGTAGCCGAGCTCGTAGTTCTCGAAGTTGGCCGGATTGTACCAGTCGCCGTACCTCGTCCAGTCTTCCTTCTTTGCAGGGTCGGCCTCCTTTCGTTCTCGGTCGAGGCCGACGCCGAGGGCGATGTACACGTCTTCGTCGTCGTCTCCGTCATAGGCTATCGCGAGAAAGTAGGCCGGTTGGCGGAAGCTCGCCGCCCGGACCGTGGTGATGACCCAGGTTTCGTAGGGCTCGAAGATTTGCGCTTGTTTCATGTGGTCTACCGGAATCGCCAGCCGTATCCTGCGGCCGCCCATTCCTGGATTTCGTTCCTGTCGAGGATAACCTTGAAGGTTCCTGCTAGCAGGCCCCCGCATTGTTCGAGCAGTCTTCGCGCGAAGGAGAGGGTTGCCGCCTGATTCGATTTCGATGGCTCCCAGCCCTTCACGACGCGTACCAGCGTCCTCGAGCGGCGTTCGAGCCGCGTCGCAAGGAAGGGCCCAAACGTCGTTCGTTCCGTCCTGGAAGAATCCCTCCATCGTCTCCCTTTCGGGGTCGAAGTCTCGCTCCAGTTTCGCGAGCTCGAGGGCTTCGCGTTGGTCGGACGGGTCGATGATCAAGCCGCCGAACGCTTCGATGGCCTCGGCGATTCGAGGCCGCTCATCAAGCGCGAGAAGAGCCTCGGACGCGAACAAGGTCGTACTCAGCTCTCGACGGACGAGCGCATCGAAGCGGTCCAGGGAGAGTGCGGCCCTTCGCGCGCTCCATAGATCCAGAAGAGCCCGTCGCTTGCGCCTCGGCCCATGACCTCCAAGGAGGGCTCGTCGACCGAAAGACGCTCATTCTCCCCAATCCACGAGAGAAACTCGGCTGCCATGATGGGCTCGGCCGTGTAGAGGTCGATCTGGATGCTCATGTCGCGTGTGGCTCGTTGCTGCGGTGGTCCGAAGCCTGCGTTGAAGCGCTGCGAACGTCTTGAGGTGGGCTTGCTTGGGTATGGGCGTCATGCCCTCGAGTGAAGCCGCGTCTGGACGGTCTCGCTCTATCGGAGCCGCCATCCGTATCCGGATGAGGCCCAATGGTGGATCTCCGGCGCAGCCAGCGTCAGGTCGAAGACTCCCGCCAGGACGCCACCGCTCTTGTCGAGGACACGTCGCGCGAAGGTTGCCGCTTCGGTCTCGACATGGGGCCCCTCTACGAGTCGAAGTAGCGAGCGAGGCTTTCCGGTTAGCTTCGCTGCAATCATGGGCCCGACGCGATCCTCGATGGCGCCGGCGTCGTGGAGGTCGGGTAGCTCTTTCGATACGACCCATACGTCGGAGGTTCCAACCTGGAAGAACCCCTCGACGGTATCGGTGGCAGGGTCAAAGCCTGCGAATTCGAGCTTGCCGGAAACGAAAGCCTCCGCCTGGTCGAGGGGCCCGAGCGCGATACCTCCGACCGCGTCCAGTGCATCGGAAATGTTCGGCGCATGCTCGAGCACGAGACACATGCTCGAAAGAGGGCTCGGCATCCTCTGGCGCTCGAGGAGTGAAGCGAGCTCGTCGGCCGAAAAGACGTCGTACGCAGCACACGAGACGACCGTGGGCCATCGTTTCGCAACCAGACTGGCGAGCTCGAGGGCCATTCCCGCGCTGTCGGGTTCGCTCGACAGGTAAAGGAAGAGGCCGACCCGCGCTCGCCCGTGGAGTTTCTCGTCGAGCTCGACGTTCGGCCCATCGCCGTAGGGCGACTCGAAGTCGCCCTGGAGTGCCTTGCGCGCCTCGTAGATCCAGAACGTTCCACGTGAAGGAGAGTGGAACACGATGTCGAGCAGCTGCTCGTCCAACACGGCGCCGCCCGCCTCGAGGGCGAGCTCGAGGAATTCGTCCTCCGGAATGGAGGTCGACGAAAAAAGGGCGATGTGTCTTCCCATATCGTCCACTCACTCGCCGCGTCTCTCGGAGACGTCGCGACCTCAACAGTCGGCCAAGATATCCAATGCGCCGCGGAAGCGCTCGATTGTCCATCCGAGCGCTTCGTCTTCACGTCCCGGGGGTTCGGGTGTGCCCTTGCACACGCTCTCGAGCCAACGTGCGAGGTCTTGGACTTCCGCGTCGGGGTCGGTTCGCGCGCCTGCGCTGCGGTCACGCCCCGAAGCGATTCGAAGCGCCAGCGCAACGACGTCCGCATCGGAGAGGTCCGGCGCGATTGAGTATCCCGAGCCCTTCAGCCAGGCGAAGGCCGCCACCAGAGCGACCCGCTTATTGCCGTTGAGGTAGGGGTGGTTCTGCGTGAGCGAGTGCATCAAGGCGGCGGCCTTCTCGAAGTCACCCGGATACTTGTCGTAGTCCCCGAAGGAGGCGAACGGTCGCGCCGCACAGGCCTCGATGGCCCCCGCGTCTCGCACGCCGAGCGGACGAATGGGCTTGTGCTCCTCGAAGTGGCGAACGAGCGCCTGGAAGGTTCGCTCGATGTAGGAAGGCGTAATGGGGATCATGGGGACCTCGTGGGGGGCGAGGCGTCGTTCGTGCCACCCAGGACAAAGAGCGGCCGTGCGCCGGGCGGGGGCTCGGCGAGGTTCAATCGACAAAGAGCGTCAGGCGCGCAAAGGCGACGCGGCGTCACGCTCCGACGTGGTGACCTCAGGCATAGCGTTCCCACCTGCTGGCGCAATGGCGAGCAGCGCGCGGGGCCCGCTCGCTCACGACAGCGCGAGGGGAGAGAAGCGATTTTCTGGTGGATCGTCATTGGGGCGAGGGGAGCCCTCGAGCGCAGCGAGTCGCCGCTCGTCTCACGCGACCTCTCGCGGGCGCGATGAGCCTCGCGCCGACGCGCCGGATTCGGCCCGGCAAGCGGCACGGAGCTCGCGCGTCAGCATGGGCTTATGGTCGAAGGCCGAACGACGTTGGCGGGCCGGACCAGCGCTCGCGAATCCCCGCTCGTTGGCCATCGAGACGACCGCTCACCCCTCGATTGTGGGCGCGACCGAGTACGAGGCCGAGGCGGTGGTGGAAGACCTCAACAACGTCGAAGCGCTCGACCGTCTCGCTTCGCTCATAGCGCGCCGCGCTCAGTGAGGTTGGAGTACGAGGCGTGTGTAGTTAGATGGGCGACGAAGTAGTCGCCGAGCGCGCCGACCGGCCCGGTGAACGGTCACGATCGCGAGGCTGGACCGCCAGATCTCGAGGCCGAACCTCCAAAATTGAAGGATGAACTGCCCCGATCGGGAGGATCGACTGCCAGATCTCGAGGATCAACTGCCCCGATCGGGAGGATCAACTGCCCCGATCGGGAGGATCAACTGCCAGATCTCGAGGATCGACTGCCAAATTTGGCGGATGAACTGCCCGGATCGGTAGGCTGCGGATGTGATTCCGAGCACTTACGCTTGAAGGACCGGGTTCCCTGGTGACAGATCAGACCGGGAGCTTGGGTTACAAATCGCTGTTCTTCTCAACCACAGACCTGGACGGAGCGCCACGGTATCCGGGTACCGAGGGGTCACGAACCGGGGGGCCTGGCTTGCACTATCCGGGAGACTCCTGACGCGAAACCAGCGAACGGGGATGAGCCGAGGTGCGCAGAAGTCGCACCCGAAGGGGCGGGCAAGATGCATCCGGATAGGCGACAAAGCACGAGGGACTCCTACGCGAGCCTCGACCCGGTGCTCGCCAGGAGAGCGAGGGCGACCGCGGGGCGAGCCGAGCCAGCCGAGGACGAGCTGCTGGTGGTGTACGCGTACTGCCCCGCGAGCGCGACCTACCTCGCGGACGACAGGCAGACCGACGAGACGGTCGAGGTCCGAGCGGACGAGGTGGAGTGGTTCGATTTGGTGAAGGGGTGGGGCGGAGCTACGTCGTCGTGATCGATCCGAGCGAGTAGGAACCAAGCTAGGCGGGGTGCTCCTCTCGGAGCGCGTTCGGGAGGCCGGAGTTCCGAAGGCGGTGCCCGGGCAATCGATGGTGCTCGCGACGTGGAATGTGCGCGAGCTCGGCCGCGTGAAGCGGAGCCACCGGGCCATTCGCATGATTGCGCGAGTGCTTCGTTCGTTCTCGCTCGTCTCGCTGGTGGAGCTTCGCCGCGACACCACGGACCTTCGGGAGTTATTTCCGCGAGATCCGATGACGAAGGAGGGGTTCACGCGGCAGATCGTGGACCACGTGCACGCGATAGCCGGCGAAAGGACCCGTGCGGGCCAACTGTCGGAACATCTGCCGCTGTGGGCGGAGATGCGGGTGGGGTGAGGGGGCCGCTCGGCACCGTCACGCTCAACGGGTAGGTCGAAAGCGAACTACGAAGGCGGGCAAGACAGACGTCACTTGAAGTTCTAGACTCCGGGACCGAACGGGGCGTAGGGACTGGCTCGCGGGCCAGGCTCCTTACTCGCCGAAGCCGCCCCCCGGGGCCGCCTAGGCTGCGTGGAGACAAAGCATGACGACCATCGACTGGAAGGCTCTCAAACCGCATATTCCGCTCAAGCCGGGAGACGCCCAGTACGTTGCGCGTGATTCTTCGGCCGGCCAGGAGATGGCTCACTGGCTCCGAGCTGACAGTTCTCCGCTGCTCGTAGGTGGCCCTGCGGGCGTCGGAAAGAGCACCGAGCTGGCGCGTGCCGCCGAGTTGCTTAAGCCTGATCGTCTCGCCTTCCTCATCCAGCTCGACCGTTTCGAAAATATGCGGCGGTTGACCCCGGATCGCATGCGCATGCGCATCGCGCAAGCGGTCGGTCACTTCGCAAAGGAGGTGGTCCACCTTCCTCTTTCGGCAAGCCTGCTCGACGCCTTGAAGACGGTTTCGGAGGAACTTCAGGCGCCTTCGGTTGGCCGAGGCGTTTCGCCCAGCGTTGTGCTCGACATGGTGCTTAAGGAGACATCTCGGCTCTCCCGCCAGGGGAGAGTTACGCTCCTCATCGACGGACTCGAAAAGGTCCCGCAGGGCGTCGACAGCCTCGACCTCTTCGATGCGCTAGCAATGCTCCCGGAGACGGTCGAGCTCGTTGTGGTAATTCCTTGGCATGCTGCTTTCGGCCCCCAAGCCGAGACCGTGATTCGTCCCGGAGAGCGCTTTGTCGCGGTGCGTGCGCTCGACGTTGAGGGAGATGCTGGCGAAGAGGGTCGAGAATTTCTGCGGGAAGTCCTCCTCGAGCGACTTCGCTTCGACAAATCAGGCGACCATAACCCCGAGGATTTGGCGGAGAGAATCGCTGGCGTCGGCAAGATTGTGACGGAGGCGAGTGTCCTGAGCGGCGGCCTGCTCCGAGTGTTCCTCCAACTCGTCGCAGACGCTGGCTCCTACGCAAAGCTTCGGCGTGCCGACCCGTGGCCCAGGTCCGAGGATCTCGCGGACGCATGTGCCGATCAGACGGATAGCTTCCGCCGACTTCTTCTTCCAGGCGATGTTGATGCCATTGGTCGCGCCGTGGGATCGAACGGCACCGAGCTCGACCTTGAGCGCAAAATCCGTCTGATGGCGCACGGCATTCTCTTGGAGCGCCTCCGCGATGGGGCTCGAATCGTCGAATTGAGTCCGCTCGCGCTCAACGTGCTGGGGAAAGGTTGGGCGCGTGCGTAACGCCATTGAGTCGATGCTCAATGCCATCGACCGCGACCCCAGCGGGGTGGCCGTCATCCTATGCCCCGACTTTGGCCTTCGTGAGTGGCTGGTCGATCAAGTCGAGAGCCTCGCTTCCAAATCCGCGGAGCCTATCCGATTGGCTGAGGTTGAGGCTGCACTCGCGGAGCGTTCGCGTCTCGTCCTGCTGGTTCCAAAGAACGAGCGGGAGGCCGTGCTCGACCTCGACGCGAGTCGCGACCGCATTCTCCATGTGCCGCGCTCGCAGCCCATCGTGCTGTTCTTGCTGCGCGACGGTGATGGTGAGAATGCGCTTGCGAGCGACGCGCCGAGCTTGCGCAGCTGGATCGCGGGAAGCGACGCCGACCCCGAGAAGTTGGCTGAGGTCGATGTGACGGCGGAGCGTGCTGCCTTCAGGTCCGAGCATGGTGAAACGCCGGAAGCTTGGCTGGCACGTTGGCGTGCGGGAGCGATTCCGGAGACATCGTCGAACTATCGGGCAGCGCATCAAGCGACCCTGCTCGAAGAACGGGGGCACGCGTGAAGGCCTGGGTCGAGCTCTACCAAGCGCATCGGGAGGGCCGTGCATCGTCGCACAACGATTGGGGAACGGCGCTCCGAAAGAGGCTTATTAAGCTGGCTGACGAGGGGCACTGCGACAGGACGATCCAAGCGCGATTCACCTACTCGATCGTGCAACCCAGGCTTTGCAACTGGACCATCAGCAACGGCCCTTTGGCGCTGCTGGGCGTCCCCGCCCTCCCATCCGCGATGCTCACGCTCGAAGCACTCACGGACAAGAGAAGCGGCCACCTCCATATGTTCACGGCGATGATCGAGGGTGAACGCGAAGACAGTTCGAAGTGGACGCTCGCCGTTCACCTCCCCGACGATCGCGAGAGTGGGACCGTCGGCGGAGATCGGCAGGGCCTTGGAGCGGCTGGCCACGCGGCCTTCCACTGCCACATCGGACCCGACATGGACACGGAGCCGAAGGTCCGAGCGCCGCTTCCAGCGATCGAGGCCACGGACGCTCTCGACTGGGTGTTGTCTCAGATCCTCCCGAAAGCCGAGTTCGAGCCGGCACCCTGGCCCAACGTGCAAAGCGTCCTGAAAAAGCAGTAGCTGCCGGTGACGGCGAGTCCCGCATGACGTACGGGCGTCCGCACGCCTTCGCGGCCCAAGCCTCGCCCCTAGAAGCCGGACTAACCTACTAACTAGCCAACGACTCCGTCAGGCGAGGGGCGAGGAAAGAGCTCGGTGAGCGTGCTGCAAACAATGGTGAGCTTTTCGTAGACTAGGATGCTGAGCCCGTTGGCCCACCCGTCGTGCAGTTTGGTCGCGTCGTAGTGGACGAGGCCATTGCGGATGTCTCGCATTTGCGATGAGGTCTTCACCTTGCGCTTCAGTGCCACGAGCACACTCTTCGCTCGCTCAGTGAGTAGGCGGGCCCGCCCATCCAGCTTTAGGAGCTGATTGATGCTCGAGAGTGTGTGTACCAGTGCGATGAGTCGCCACTTGAGCGTAAACAGGCTGGTTAACTCTGCCTCTCCCTGGGCAACGTGAGGTACGAGGTGCAGCATTGCGTTGCCGTGAGCGAGCAGCGCTCCGAGCGCCATCCCGACGGAGAGTGAGTGTGGCTCCCTCGTGTTGCAAACGTTCGAGTAGTACCGCTGCGCTTTTATATCTTGGTACTCGTTGGCGACGGGAGGACATGGCGGGAGTTCGGTGGGCTCAACACCGAGCGCTCGTAGAAAAGTCGCGGTGTACTGGCCCAAAGCCTTTGCGCGGTCATGCAGGAGCTCACCAGGCGCCACGTTCGATGTGCTCGTCGCGGTGAGCGCTTCGTCGTCGACCCCGAGGTGGGCCGATAGTCCATGTGTGGTCGCGACGAGCACTCCCCGGTAGTAATAGAGTCCAAGGTCAGTGGAAAGCAGGCGCTTCAGTGGGCCGAGCAGGCCCTGATGCATCCCGATGAACCTCTGGCGGTGCGCCTCGAGGATTTTGCCGTATCCATCGATGATGGCCTTTGCGCTTCGTCCAGAGTCGTCTAGGAACTTTACCGAATGTCGAGCTTTCTGGATTGCAGGTGCATAGGCTCCAAACGAGCCCTTGCCCAAACCTGAAAGTGTGATCCGGCTGAGTGACTCGACCGCGAACATCGCCAGTGGAGCGTAGGCGGTCATCGCCACGATCGAGTTGGAGCTTGTTCCCAGGCTGACGAATTGCGCCGCGTCGGAGTACATCAACGCGAGCTCGAGGGTGCTGTGCTTCGGGATCATGTCGGTCCTTCTATGCTTGAGGAGCTCGATCGAACTTGGGCCGCCTTGCCCGAGTTGGAGTCGTGGTGCCCCCTGTGCCCTAGCGCGAACCCCCGCGATCTCTCCGCCCCTCACCCCACGAGCCCCTCCACCCCATCCAACGCGCTCTTCAATCGCGCCAGCGCGTCCGCGCGCGCGCTTGCATCCTCCAGGCGTTCCAGGTGGAGGGCGAGGGTGGCCCTTTCGTTCGTGGCTGCGAGCACGCGGACCTGCAAGAGGCCCTCGGGAACGCGGCGGCGGTAGTGCGAGCCCTCGACGAAGGTGCTCATTCCTTCGGCGCTTGAGTGGGCGGCTCCCGCAAAGCCGAGGCAACGCTGGCCTGCCGTGCTCGTCACCAGGGCCCACAGGGCCTCGGCCGGCACGTTCAACGTGCGTCGCGCTCCGGCTTGAAATCCGGCGTCACGGGTCTTTCCGACGGGGACCGACTTCGATTGGGCTTTCGATGGCTGCGGCTTCACGGGGCTTCCCATGAAGCAAGCCTACCTCGAAGGCTCGACCACCGTAGGCACGAAGCACTTCCGGCAACGCGCTTCATAATCGGCCGCTCCACCGACGAAGAGCTGGCCCTCTTTGGCGACCACGCGCTGCGAGCGGCTCGCTTCGCCGCCGCAACGGGTGCAGACCGCGTGGAGCTTGGTCACGTACTCGGCAATGGCCATCAACGAAGGCATGATGCCGAAGGGCTCGCCTCGGTAGTCTTGGTCGAGGCCCGCGCAAATGACCCGCACGCCGCGATCGGCCAGGGTCTGCGCCAGGGAGAGCACGCCCGCGTCGAAGAATTGCACCTCGTCGATGCCCACCACGTGCGTGTCCGCGAGCACGTGCGAGCCGAGCTCTTCGGCGGTGGCCACCGGCGTGGCGTCCGCGGTGAGGCCCTCGTGGCTGACCACGCGCACCTCGTCGTAGCGGTTGTCGATGCGCGGCTTGAAGAGCTGCACGCGCAGGCGAGCGAGGCGCGCGCGCTTCACGCGACGAAGGAGCTCCTCGGTCTTGCCGCTGAACATCGAGCCGCACACCACCTCGATGCAGCCGCGTAGCTCCGACGGATCTCGAGGCGCGCCGGAAGGGGTCGAAAGATGCTCGGCGAGGCTCTTGCGGTCCATCGAGCGGCGCTCATACCGCGGTCGACCGTGGAGCGCGAGAGTGCTCGGACCGGAAAACCGCGACGAGCCGCCTTTTCGCGAGGTGCGCTTGCTCGTGCGGCATTTCGCGCGCCGAAGGAAGCGCTCGCCGCTTGCGCGAGAAAATTCCGCGCGATTCGTCACGAGGGCCCGGGCACGTGCGCCAAATCCACGCTAAACCGCGAGAGATCGACGAAAAAGCCGCGCCGAGGAACGTAGGCCCTGTGCCTACCTGGTCCCATGCGCAGCAAAATCGTTCGAATTTCCTTGCGTCGTCCCGGTAGACGCCACGAGATCGGATGCTATCCTCAACCTTGTGGAAGTGGTCCTTCGCAAGTTGGGGAAAGGTTCGCGGGCGGTCGCAGGTCGCCTCGTGCGCGCCCCGCGTAAGGGCTCCGTGGTCGTCATCGAGTTCCCGGACGGGATGCACGAGTACGTCACGACGCCGGTGAAACGCGTTCTCCGCATGGCGGGGCGCGAAGTGTTCTACATCGAGACCATCAACAGCCGGTACCGCCTCGAGGTGAGGAATCGCGAAGATTCCGTCGCCGAGAATACCGGCTGACGCCCACGCGAGCGGCGCATCGCCTCTCGCTCTCGAAAGCGCACCGACCCGAAAGCCCTGCCCGAAACGGCGGGGCTTTTTCGTGGGGTCTTCCGCACTTAGCGTGCAATCCGCACGCGATTTGCGCCCCGGAATTTGGCCCTTCGGCATGCGCCATGTCATTCCCGTCGTCGATGCGTAAGCGATGGTTCGGAATGGGTGTGCCCGTGGTGGCACTGGGGATCGTCATCGTGGCGGCGAAGCGCGTTCCGGCGCAGGAGCACACGAGCACGGGGGCCGTCGCATCCGCGGAAGCTTCGGCCTCGGCCGCAGCGCCCGAGAGCACCGACGAAGACGAAGCGCTCGCGATTCGTCAGCGCTTCGGTCAGCCCGCGTCGCCCGCGCTCGCGGGGCTCGATCTCTCGCGCATCCTGGTCGACAGCAACCAGACCATCGCCACGCTGCCCGAGCGCAAGACCGCCAAGCTCACCGTGGATCCGCGCCTGCAGCGCCTCGCCACGTCGTACCTCGAGGCGCAGCACATCCCCGAGGCTGCGGTGGTCATGATCGACGTCGCGACGGGCAACGTGCTCGCCTACGCGAGCCACATGGAGAAGGGCCCTTCGCGCGATCTCGTGGTGGAAGCCACCGCGCCCGCGGCGAGCGTCTTCAAGATCGTCACCGGCACCGCGCTGGTGGACTCGGCCGGTATCAGCCCCGAGCAAAAAGAGTGTTACTCGGGCGGCGAGCAGCGCGTGAACGCGCAAGACCTCGAGCCCGATCCCGCGCGCGACAAGTGGTGCTCGACCCTCGCCGGAGCCATGGGGCGCAGCCTCAACACGGTGTTCGCGCGCCTCGCCCTGCGCCACTTGAAGCCGGAGAAACTCGAAGAGACCGCGCGCGCCCTCGCCTTCGGCGACCACGTGCCCTTCGACGTGCCGGTGCAGGCGAGCGCCCTGAAAATCCCCACCGAAAACCTCGCGTACGCGCGCACGGCCGCGGGCTTCTGGAACACCACGCTCTCGCCCATGCACGCCGCGTGGCTGTCCGCGACGATGGCGCGTGGCGGTGAGCCGATCCGTCCGCGCATCGTGGCCGAGGTGGTCGATGCGAACGGCAAGAACGTGTACACGGCACCTGCTCCGCAGGCCGGTCGTCGCATCGTCTCGCCGAACGTGGCCGCTGCGGTCACGCAGATGATGGACAAGACCGTGGCCGAGGGCACCTCGTACAAGGCTTTCCACGACCTCAAGGGCAACGCGCACCTCGCCGGTATCCCGGTCGCCGGAAAGACCGGCACCCTGACCGACGGCGAGAAGCAGCGCTACTACACGTGGTTCACCGGCTTCGCGCCCAGCCACCCGCAGCCCGGGCAGCGCCAGGTGGCGATCGCCACGCTGGTGGTGAACGGTCCCGTGTGGAAGGTGAAGGCCAACGTGGTCGCGCGCGAGATGCTTCGCGGCTTCTTCGCTCTGGAGAACGCGCAGGGGGTGACCTTCCCCGAGATCCACGCCACGCAGGTCGCCCGTCACAAGGGGCGCTGAGCTCCGTATCGCGCGCTCGCGCTCGTCGCCGAGAAGCCCTGAACCCCGCGAGGTTCAGGGCTTCGTTCGTTGGTCCACCCCTCGACGCGAAATACACGGCATTTTTACGGGAAAAGTGCTGGCACGACGCATGCTGATAGGTCCTGCACCACCGGACGCCAGTCGTCCCCAGGGAGGATCATCATGTCGCTTTCTCGCATCGCCATCGTCGCCTCGGTTCTCGCTACCGCTCTCGTCGCGTTCCCGGCCTGCAAGGTCGCGGACACGTCCGAAGGGGACTTGCTCGGCACGTCGGAAGACCTGCTCATCAGCGACTCCGAAGGGGACGACGAAGAAGAGCAGAGCGAAGAAGGCTCGGACGATTCGACCACTGGCGCGAGCACCGAGGCCGAAGCGGATCAGGGTCCGGACCCCTCCGCCGACCTCGACACGCAGATGCTGAAGATCCGTGAGAACCCGGGCAAGCTCTTCACCCCCGCGGGCTGTATCACCACCACGGTCGAGAAGACCGCGACCTCGCGCATCGCCACGCACGTCTTCAACGGATGCGTGGGCCCCGAGGGCAAGCGCAAGTACACCGGCACCGTGGTGGCCACGTGGACCTCGCCCGGTGCGAACCAGCTCCAGGTGGTTCGTCAGGCGAGCGGTTTCAAGATCGAGCGTCTCGCCGACGGCGTGGTGCTCACGGTGGACCGCACGGCCACCGTGAACTTCGCGAAGAACGGCTCGCTCTACACGAAGACCCGCAACGTCACGATGAGCGGCACCAACAGCAACGGCAAGAACGTCTCGCGCGTCGCCAACTGGAACCTCACCTACGACCCCTCCACGCGCTGCCTCACGCGTGACGGAAGCGCGACGGCCACGCACGAGGGCCGCGAGCTCACGCGCACCGTGTCCGGCTACAAGCGCTGCGGCATCGGCGTGCTCGGCTGTCCGCAGAGCGGCACCCTCACCGTGAGCCGCAAGAAGGGCGTGGGCGACGCCGAGAAGGACATCACCATCACGGTCGAATTCACCGGCGGCCGCAGCTACACGGTGACCGGCTCGGGCGGCAAGAAGGCCAACCGCAACATGAACTTCTGCCGCGTCGCCGCGGAGAAGTGAGCCTCACACGAGTCTGAAGCTCGGGTCCTTTCGCGGCGGGCAAGTGCTCGCCGCGTGCGACGACGGTCGCGAGGATCTGGGAGGGGCCGATGACGAGCTCGTCGAGCGGGCGCGACCTGGGGAGGGCGCGCCCGTTCGGCGTTTCGAAGGGCCATCGTGGAAGCGCTTCGACGGGCGTGGCGTTCTCTCTCCGGCTCGAGCGAGGTGCTCGAGAGGTGCCCACCCAGGCCAAGCGGCTCGTGCGCGCTTGTGTACGGCGGCCACGGATTGGTGCAGGGTGCACGAGGTGTCGAAGCTCATGCCGTTGAGGTCGTTCGGGGTCGTGTGCTGGGGAAGGGCGAGGCTCGTGCTCGTGCTCGCCGTGTTCGGCGTGGCGTGTCGTCGCCCCGACCTTGCGCCTCCCGAGAGGTCCGAGGTCCACGTTCCGGCAGATGCAGGGCCGGCCACCGTGGCGACGAACGCGCCCTCGGACGCGGCGGCCCCTCTCGCGGTCTCGAAGGATGCTGCGAGCGACGCAGGCGACGTACGCGCGTGTGCGGAGCCCCGCGACCCGATGGCGCTCGCCGATGTGTACTATGCACCCGTGTCGACGACCGCGCTCCGGCCCGTCGACCGTGAGTTGTTCTCCGCCGATCAACGCAAGGCGAAGAGTCGCTCGTCGTTCGAGGCGCCTGCTCGGGTGGCTCTGCAGGGTACCGATCGGGAAGCTCTCCTCGTCTTGGGCGATGCCGACTGGTCGACGTGCGAAATCTTCACGCCCGGCGAGCAGGTGAAGGGTCCCTTCGCGGGGGCGCCGTCGTCGGCGGAGTGGACGGCTCGCGTGTATCGAGGCATCCACCGCGTGGTCCTGGTCGTGTCCGACGCCGAGGCTCGGGTGCGTGCGCTTCGGGCGTTCGAGGTCGGTCAGGTGAGCTGTGGTTTCTCCGTCGAGCGCCTCGAGGCCTTCTCCGACGGTGCGGTGCTGAGCGTCTCGAGCTACGTGTCCGCCGACGGCGATTCGCTGATGGAACGCGGCGTTTATGGTCTCTTCGGTGGCACGCTCGAGCCGCTTTATCTCGCCACGGCGAGCGAGCCGACCGGCGCGGTGGACGACTTCACGATCACGTCGGGACCGGCGGGAGATCGACCGACGTTGACCGTGCACCTCGAGGCCCATCCGGCGCCCAAGAGCGAGCCGCTCGGCGCGATGTCGAAGGTGATCTATCGCACGCGCAAGGTGACGTGGGACCCGAAGACCCGAACCTTCCGCTGAGCTCCGGGCGTCGTCTTATCGGCCGGCGCGCAGCATGAGCTCGGTGTGGCCGATGGCGTGCTCCATGTCGTCGGGCGTGCCGTCGCCGCCCAGCTCGAGCGCGAACGTCGCGGTCGGCGCCTCGACGATGTACGTGACCTGCGCGTACGTTTCTCCGACCCGCGCCGCCGGTGCGCACGTCAGCGGCGCGTGCAGCACGCCGCTCGCCGCGACGTGGACCCTGCGCATCGAGCCCACGCTGGAGATGCCCGCGTAGCCCGTCCCGACGCGGCTCGGGACCGAGCCGTCGGCGTTGCGGAAACGAAGATAGAGCGCGTCGAGCTGTGCGAGTCCCGTTCGCTGCGGTGGAAGGCACTGCACGTACGCCCATGCGGCGTGTCCACCGGGCAGCGTGAGGGAGAAGCGGACGGGGCACTCCTTGGTCGGCTGCGGATCACGTATCCAGTCGGCCGGCACGGAGCTCTCGATTTTGTCGGAGCCGCACTGCACACGAAGAGGTTCGCTGCTCGCCGGTGGTCGAGGCGCGAGCGGCTCGTAGGGCGCTTCCATCCTCGGCGGGGACGTGATCGGCGCGGAATGCGCGGGCACCGCGACCTCGGCAGGCGGAGCGGCATCCTCGAGCCCCGAGCTCGGAGCGCGCTTGCAGGCGCAGGCGAGTACGAGCCATCCGGCCCATGCGAGGCGAGCACGAGGTTTCTCGATTGCGCACTTCATCCTGTCGCTCCTCAAAGGATGGTTACTCCGCTCGATCCACGTTTGCCTCCGCTCGGTCCGACGAGCCTGAGCATGGTCGTCCTCCGGGTATCGGGCGGGTAGGTGAGCTTCAGTCGGTACTCGGCGGGCGGAAGGTCGACCTCGATCACCCCGCCGTCGGCGCTCGCGCGCTGCTTGCCCGGATACGCAGCGTCGAAAATGGTCAGGCCTCGCTCGACGATGAGGTCGTAGCCGGTATCGACCCAGTCGGCTTCGCCGAGCTTTTCGAGCATGGCGAGGAGGTCGGCCTCGGAGACGAGATTCAGATCGCGTACCACGATCAGCCCGTCGTCCCATCGAACGGCCGTCGTGCTGCACTCGCCGTCGAGAACCAGTCCTTCGCGGTGGCCGAGGGCGACCGGCCAGGTCGCGTGGCTATCGTCGATCGAAAAGGAGCGGTCCGGCCAGTCGCAGGCGCGGTCGTAGTCGCAGACGATTCCTCCGTCACCCCACGTCCACCCCGATGGAGCCACGATGTCCAAAGGGGGCTCGGTTCCGCGCCAAAGGTCGACGGTTTCACGGGGCAGCAGGATGAGTGGACCTCCGCCCGTCACCACGCATGGGATCGTCTCCGACACGGTCACGAGGGTAACCGTGTCACGCGAGGAAGGCGCTTTTTCCTCCCTTTCGTGCTCGAATCCGCCGCCGTGAAGCGCTCGTTCTCCCTCGGTCTCGCGGTTTTGCTCTCGTCTTCCATCGTCTCGGCTCAGGCTCTGGCCGAGGTGCAAAAGCCGGAGGTCTCGAGCGTGGACGTGCCTGCCCAAGGTGGAGCGCCGGCGCTCTCCGTGTCCGTCTCGAAGACGGAGCGACTCGTGCGCTTCGGCAAGGAGCCGAACGCGACGACTCCGGTCGACATGTCCTTCGGGAAAGGCGCACGCGTCGAGGTGAGCGCGGTCGCCGTAGGCCAGGGAAAAAAGATCGCGCACGTGGTGGTCTCGGAGGGGGACGCGCGCTGGGAGGGGCTCTTCGCTCCCGGGGCCGAAGCGCCGCTTTTTGCCGGAAAAACGGGCTATTTCAAGGGCAACGAAGGCGAGCGCGAAGGGGTCTCGGTGCGTCTCGTCGACAAGTCCGACGGCACCAAGACCGTGATCGTCTCCGACATCCGCGAAGATTCGCGCATCTGCGGCGAGAACGCGACCGACCTTCGCCCTCGCGTGCTCGATCCGAAGACCCTCTCGCTCCGCGGCGCGACCCTTCAGCGGCTCTCCCCGGAGGCTCGTGCGTCCGCCAAGAAGCTCGTGCCGAGCCCGCTCCCGAGCGCGCCAGCCGCACCCAAGGCGAAGCTCTTTTCGTCGGGCGGCGAGAGCGGCTCGCGAGGTCTCGGCAAGAACCTGATCGACGAGCGCGCCGAGACGGCGTGGCTCGAGGATCGTCCGGGCATCGGGCAGGGCGAGTTCGTCACGCTGCGCACCCCGCGCGAGCTCGGCATCGAGCGACTCGTCTTCACCGTGACGCCCACCTCGGCCCCTTCGAGCTACGCGGCGCCGCGCACGGTCTACCTGGTCACGCCCGGTGAAGTGCGCGAGCTCACGCTGCCCGAAGACGTCGCGTCGAAGCCGGGCGGAACGTACGAAGTGAAGCTTGCCACGCCGCTGCGCACCGAATGCCTCTCGCTCGTGCTAGGCGACGCTTACGCGCAAGGCATGGAACGTCCCGAGGTGGGCCTGGCCGAGGTGAGCGCCTACGCTTCGCTCGAGGCAAAGCCCGTGGACGAAGTGGTGAAGAGCCTGGGCGCCTCGGGAGAGACCGGCGATGCGGCGGCGGCCTTCTTGAAGCGCACCGGGGCCTACGGGCTCGAGGCGATCGCGAAGATGTACTCTGCACTCGACGGCGCCTCGCGCTCGCGCGCGGTGGACGTGGCCACGGCGGCTCCCTCGTGCGACGCCGCGGCCGACGTGCTGTTGCTCGGCGTGGTGGACACGGAGGTGCAAGCCGCGAAGAAGGCGCGTGACCGACTCGAGCGCTGCGGCAAGGGCGCGTCGCGTGCGCTCGCGGCGGGGCTGTCCTCGAAAGACGCGAAGCTGCGCGCCGTGTCGGCCGAGCTCTACGGGCTCGTGGCGCCTCGGGAAGCGCTCGGACCGCTGGCCGAAGCGGCCGGGCGGGGCGAACGTGCCGAGCGCGCGGCGGTACGCGCGGCGCTCGCGAAGGCTTCGCGGAACGCCGAGCCCGAGACCCTCGAGCGCCTCCTCTCCGGGGCAAAAGAGGCCAAAACGAAGGTCGAGCTGCTCCGTGGTCTGGCCGCGCGCCTGGCGGAGGTGCCGCAAGCGGAAGCCTTGGTCACGCGTGAGCTCTCGTCACCCGAGATGGGCACGCGCTACGTCTTGGTGGAGCCGGCGCGTGCGCTCGGGCTCGCGGGAAAAATCGCGCCGCTCTCGTCTCTGCTGGACGACGCCGATCCGTACGTGCGCGCGCACGCGGCCGAGTCGTCCGAGCGCATTCCCACGCTCGCGCCGAAGCTCACGCAGAAGCTCGCCGATCCCGATCCGCGCGTGCGTGAAGCCGCGCTGGTCTCGCTCGCGACCTCCAAGGTCACGCCCGAGCGCGAAACGATGGCCGTGTTCGCGAACGACGAGTGGACCTTCGTGCGCGTGGCCGCCGCCGGTGCGCTCGCGCAGCTTCCTCCGGGACGCGAGGCTGCGAACTCGGTCGACAAGGCGCTCGAAGGAGGTCTCGCCGAGCGCTCGCCGCTCGTGAAACAAGCCGCGCTCGCCGCGCTCGGGCAGCGCCACGCGAAGGGGTCGGCCGCGGCCATCGCCGAGGTCGCCAAGGACGCCGAGGCTCCGCTCGAGGTGCGTGTGACGGCCACGCGGACCTTGGGCGCGGTGTGCGCGAGCTCCGAGCTCGACTACCTCACGCGGGCCGCCAACCGCGCGCTCTCGCCGCTCGACGAGGCCGACCTGCGCGTGGGCGTGGCCGCCATCGACGCGCTCGGGCGCTTGCATCCGGCCGACCTCGCCACGCGTCTCGCCAAGCTGCGCGAGAAGGGCGTGCGCCCGCCGCTCGTGCACGCCGCCACGCGAGCCCTCGCCGAGACCGACGTGTGTAAGGTGCAATGAGTGATGGATCGCCTTCAAAAATAGGCGAACGCGGTGATGCCCACGTCGGCTGCGCGGAGCTGGCGTCGCACCGAGAGGCCCGTGGCCACGTAACGCGAGAAGGCGAAGCGCGCCTCGGCCGAGGCCTGCGCGGTGTAGGGCGTCACGGCTCCCGGTAACCACGCGAGCTTGCCTTCTCCGATCATCGTGAAGCTCGGCGTGAGCGCGAGACGCACGCCCGCGGTCGGTCCGAGCTCGACTCGGAAGGCGCGATCGTCGAGTCCTCGCAGCTCGCTTCCGGCCACGAAGCTCGTGTCGGCGCGCGCGTAGAGCACCGTGTGCGCTTCGGGTCTCGTGGCGAGGCCCGCGCCGCCGTCCACGCGGAACACGAAACAATCGGGTGAGCACCCGTCGTCGCGCAGTCGTTCGCCGCCCAAGAAAAAACGGTACGAAGCGCCGCGCTCGACGAGCGACCACGGCGCGAGCTTCTCCACGTGCACCGCGGAGAGCTTCTCGAGCTCGACCTCGCGGCGCTCGGGATAGAGGCGTAGCTCGGTCTCGAGCACCTCGAGCGACGCGAGCTCGGGAAGACCCGCGTGTCCGTCGAGCATGTCGTGAAGGGAGAGGCGCGCGCGCGCCGTGAAGAAGGCGCGTCCCGGGACGTCCGCGCCTCCCGCGAAACCGGTGCCGAGCGCGACGCGACGCGTGCCGTGCGCGAGGTGCGGCGCGCCGTCTTCGGGAGGCGCGATGGACAGCTCGGGAGACTCCCCCGGGACCTTCGCGCGGAGCACGGAGAGCCTGTATTTCCGCCTTCGCGCGGCCGTATCCGAGTCGTCGGTCAGAAGCTCGGGGTGCTCGAGATCGAGCAGATCGAGCGCCGCGTCGAGCACCTCGGCGCGTACGTTCGTGGGAAACGTAGCGAGCACGTCGAGCTTCGCGTCGTCGTCGTGGGCGAGCGCTCGCGCGAAGGTGCGTGCCTCGCTCGAGAGCCCGCGGAGGCGCGCCTCGGTCGTTGTCCGAAGGGAAGGGCGATAGGCCACGTGAGAAACCAAGCCGGGCGCTTCCCACACCGAGCGCAGCGCGTCCGCGGGCAGCACCGGGCTCTTCAAGCCGTCCAGAAAATGCGCCGAGGGGCGGACCACGTCGAACAGGGCGAGCACGTGGTAGGCGCAGTTTTCCGAGAGGTAGAAGTAGTCGAAGCTCGTGCCGCCGAGCTCCCACAAATGCTCGACGAAGGTGCGTCGCTCGTCGTCGTCGAACGACAGCTCGTACTCCCACAGGTCGCGCGACTCGTAGTCTTGGTACTCGTGCACCTTGGCCGCGTAGGGCATGGCCTTGAAGGTGCCGGGGAACTGTCCGAACAGGCCCTTCAGCGCGTAGGTGACCGCGTTCTCGTGGCCCACGTCGGCCGAGTAGTCGATGCCGAGGTCGGCGAGCGCGTGCCGAGGCGCGTCTTTGCGAACGAGGCCCTCGTCGTCACGCTCCACGCGCACGAGCACGTGTCCGAACGCCGAGGCAGGGCTCTCCACGTGGTAGGCGCTGAACACGAAGAGGACTTTTTTCGGCCGAATTCGTGCGTAAAACGCCTCGCGCAGCGGGCAGCTCGGCGACGGGAGCCCGGGCAAGTCCACGTACGTCTCGATGAAGCGCCTTCGTGCGGGAAACTTGCAGAGTGCATGCTCGTCGCCCAGGCTCGGGCTCGCGTAGAACGCCTCGACGGTCGCGTCGAGCTCGGCCGCCGGGTCGAACTTGCCTCGCGGCGAGAGGTAAAACCCCGCGCCGTCCGCTTCGCCTTCGAGCCCACGACCGGCCGTGGGGTGGGCGTGGAGCAAGCGCCGCCACTCGGCGGTCTCTCCGAGCTTCGCGCGAGCGACCTCGTCTCGTGCGCGCGCTCTCTCGGGCGCGGTGCTCGTCGGCTTCGCGGGGGCTTCGGCTCGCGCGACGCTCGGGAGGGCCAGCGTGGTCGCGAGTGCGAGCGCGCTCGTGGTCTTGGCGATCGCGACCGCAGAGGCGGTCGAGATCGTCTTCACTCGGGCAGGTTCTCGCATCCGAGCGCTTCGTCGGAGCGGAGGATGCTGCGGATGGTGCGCGCGACTTTTTCGGTGCTGGCCTGGGGACCGGGGAAAATACGCTCGTACGCGCCCTTCAGCTTGGGCCCGACGGTGTTCGGATCGGCGCATCCGGCGATGGCGGTGAGCGTGACGATGGTCTCTCCGGAGCCGCGCGCCACGTCTTTCGCCAAGGCTTCGCGGTTCATGGCCACGAAGTTGTCGAGCGTCTCGTGGTCGTCGATCGAGTCGCAGTTCTCCGTGCCGGAGGTGATGGCGAACGTCTGAAGACCGAGCGTGTTGGTCGATGCCGCGGACACCTGCGAGAGCCCGGGCTTGGTGCCGAAGATGATCGAGCCGAGGCCGCAACCTGCCGCGCCGTAGCGAGGCTTGGGGCGCCTGCGTGCACGCACCATGGGCTTCTTCGCGCCTTCGAGGCTGGCCACGTTGGGCGTGCGGAGCGTGTTGGCGGTCGCCGACGGCGCGGTCGCGGGAGCAGTAGTGGGCGAAGGCGCAGGAGAAGCGGAAGGCGCTACGGTCGGCGCGCTGCTCGATCCGGCATCGCTCTTGGTCGTGCTCGCGCTGCTCGCGCTGCTTGCGGCGGCATCGGCTGCGCCTGCGTCGCTCGCACGAACGACGGCGGCGGAGTCCGGGCCCGCGTCGCTCGCGTGAGCCGCAGGACCTTCGGCCGAAGCCGCACCGGCCCCGTACGCGGCTGAAAATGCAGCGGCCGAGAGACCGAGGACGAGGGCGAAGGCGAGGCGCTGCACGGGGCTTGCGACATTACGAGGCCGATCGGGCCGGGGTCAACGACGCGTTCGATGGAACTTTCCAGCCGTAGCGGTGTCAGGGGCCGACGTGTCCGTCAGACCGCGCGTCCTGCCCGGCGGCATCGCCAGCTACGAGGACGCGGAGGAGGAGCTCGGAAAAACCGAGCCGGCGGCCGAGTCGCGTCCGGCGTCCGGGCCGATCGCTCCGAGCGACCCCTGGTCGCATGGGTCGCGTGGTAACGTGCGACTCGAGGCCGTGTCCCTTCCGGAAGACGTCGAAGCGAAGCTCATCGAGCGCATCCAGCAGCGCGACGAGCACGCGTTCACCGAGCTCATGCGGGCCTACCAGGGCCGCGTGTACGGCCTGATTTTGCGCATGCTCGGCAACTCGGCCGAGGCCGAAGAGGTCGCGCAGGAAGTCTTCATCCAGGTCTTCAAGTCGATCGGCACCTTCCGCGGCGAGTCCAAGTTCTCCACGTGGATCTACCGAGTTGCCATCAACCACTGCAAAAACCGGGTGAAGTACCTGAAGGTGCGCCACTCGAAGAAGCAGGACGAGCTCGAGGCCATCGCCGAGCGCACCAACCTGGGCGACGCCCGTCGCGCCAACGTCGGGCAGATCGAGCGCCCCGACGAAGCCCTCGCCGGTCGACAGGTGGAGCGCATCGTCCAAGACGCCATCGCCCAGATCGACCCCACGTTCCGCGAGTGCCTCATCCTGCGCGACGTGGAAGAGCTCAGCTACGAGGAGATCGAGGCCATCACGGGCCTCGCGTTGGGCACGGTAAAGAGCCGTATTTCTCGCGCGCGCGCCCAGCTCCGCGAGCTCGTCGAGCAAAAGCTCGGAGAGAGGATCCGATGAGCGACCGACCCGAAGACGAAACCAAGCCCGGCTCCGCTTCCGAGCCCGCCTCCGAAGGTGCAGGCCCCGTGTCCGAGGGCGCGGCGAAGGTGTCGGCCTCCGCGGACGACCCGGGCGACGACGAGGCCATTCGACGCCTCGTGAAGGGCGCCTTCGCGAAGAGCGCGAGCGGCCCCGAAGACCCGACGAGCCAAGCGACCGAAGCCTCGGCGAGCGTCGAGCCCGAGTCCGGCGCGGATGCCGAGAGCGACATCGAAACCGCGCCGGACTCGCGCGACGACGAGGCCATTCGCAACCTGCTCAAGAAGTCCTTCGTCGAGCCGCGCAACGCCAAGGTGCCCGACCTCGTGACGGGCGTGCAGCGCAAGCTCCGCAAGCGTTCACGCGGGAAGTTCTACGCCGACGGCTGGAGCACCACGTCCTCGAAGGTGAACTACGCCCTGGTCGCCGTGGCCATGCTGCTCATCGTGGCCCTCGCGTATTTCGTGCTCGGCCCGACCGGCATCTCGATTCGCTGAGCCGACGCCCGAGGAGCGACGCCGAGAGGCGACGTGGCGATCGAGATTGAGGCATTCTGCGACAGAAGCCTGCAGCGCCCGGCCAGAATCACACCCGAGGGGGGGCCAAGTGGGTCCTCGCCGGAGCGCCGCAGGACCACAAGCATGGAGCCGACCTCGGTCGTCGACAAGTCCGAAGCTCGTCTCGAAAAGCGTGAAGCGGCGCGGGATTGCATCGGCACACGAGGTGACCGGGATCGGCCGATCCGAGCGCGTCGCTATCGCGCGGAGACGGGATAGAATACCCGCATCATGAGCGAAATGTCCTATCGGCGCCTCGGACACGCGGGCGTCAAAGTGAGTGAGCTGTCGTTCGGATCGTGGGTCACCTACGGACGTCAGGTCGACGTGGACGCGGCGGTCGACTGCATGAAGGTCGCGGTCGACGCCGGGGTGAACTTCTTCGACAACGCCGAGATCTATTCCAACGGCAAATCGGAGGAGGTCATGGGCGCGGCGCTGCGAAAGCTCGGTCTGCGCCGCGCGAGCTACCTCGTCTCGACCAAGTTCTATTGGGGCCTTCACGACGGTCCGAACGAGCGAAACACCCTCAATCGTAAGTACCTGCGCCAGGCGATCGACGGCTCGCTCTCGCGGCTCGGCCTCGAGTACGTGGACCTCGCCTATTGCCACAGGCCCGACCCCGAGACGCCCATCGAAGAGACCGTGCAGGCCATGCACGATATGGTCGCCGCCGGAAAGGCGCTCTATTGGGGCACCTCGGAGTGGAGCGCCGAGGCCATCCAAGAGGCCTTCGCCATCGCCGAGAAGCGCAATCTGCACCGGCCCTACATGGAGCAGCCGGAGTACAATCTCTTCCACCGGAAGCGCGTGGAGGTCGAGTACGCGCCGCTCTACGCGGGCATGAAGCTCGGCACCACCACGTGGAGCCCGCTCGCTTCGGGGCTTCTGACCGGCAAGTATCAGAAGGGCATTCCCTCCGACAGCCGCGCGGCGCTCAAGGGCTACGCGTGGCTCGAGCCCTCGGTCACCGACAAGGGAAAGCTCGCCGTGGTGGACGCCCTCGTGCCGCTCACCAAGGAGCTCGGGTGCTCGCTCGCGCAGCTCTCCATCGCGTGGTGCCTGAAGAACCCGCACGTGAGCACGGTCATCCTCGGCGCGAGCCGCGTGGAGCAGCTGCGTGAGAACCTGGTCGCCCTCGACGTGGCCAAGAAGCTCACGCCCGAGGTGCTCACCGCGATCGATCGCATCACGAGCCGCGGAGATCTCGGCTGAGGCGACAAAAAGACGAGAGACCAGGGCGCGGGGCCCGGGTCTCTCGTTTTCTTTCCCGACTCTCGCGGTGAGTGATTCGCGAGGTTTCGCTGGCGGAGAAGGCGGGATTCGAACCCGCGGTGGGCTTTTGACCCACGCTCCCTTAGCAAGGGAGTGCCTTCGGCCACTCGGCCACCTCTCCAAAGGTTCTTCCTTCTTTAGTCTTGCCTCGGCCGCCATGCAAGCGCCAAGCGCCTCGGGCTCTCGGTGATCGGTTTCACCCGCCGCCTCCCACGAGCAAGGACGGGAGGGAACGAAAGGCCAACCATGAAAAATCCTGCGGTTTCACGACGCGACGCCCTGAGAATGCTCGGAGGCTTCGGACTGCTCGGGCTCGGTGTCGCGGCTTGCAAGGCCACGGCCCAGGCCGCCCTCGACCCGCTCGCCTGCGTGGCGCGCGCGGCCCTCACCGAGGGGCCTTATTTCGTCGACGAGAAGCTGAACCGGTCGGACATTCGCACCGATCCGAGCACCGGGGTGGTCAGCGCGGGCGTGCCGCTCGTGCTCACGTTCGTCACGCAGAAGATCTCGGGCTCGTCGTGCACGCCGCTCGAAGGTCTCACGGTGGACGTGTGGCACGCCGATGCCGCCGGCACCTATTCGGACGTGACCCAGACCGTGGGCAAAAAATACCTGCGCGGGTACCAGACCACCGACGCGACCGGCCAGGCGGTCTTCACCACGATTTTTCCCGGCTGGTACAGCGGGCGTGCGGTGCACGTGCACTTCAAGGTGCGAAGCTCGAGCACCTCCGCGCAGGGCATCGACTTCACCTCGCAGCTCTTCTTCGACGAGGGGGTGCTCGACGCCGTCTACGCTCGCGCGCCCTACGCGGCTCGAGGCGCCGCCGACGTGCCCAACGAAGACGACTCCATCTACGGCGAGGGCGGAAACGAGCTGCTCCTCACGCCCACCGTGAGCGGCGAAGGCTACGCGGCCAAAATCGTGCTCGGGCTCGGCTGAGCGGCCTCGGTTTTCTGCGAAACCTTGGGAAAATCGGGCCGAGCGCCCGAAAGGCCGGCGAGCTTTCCGGCCTGCGTCGAACGCGCCTTCGAGCCTCCCGCTTGACGGCCGGACGCGGGCCGTGTAGCCAACTGAATCGCGATTCAGTCGCGGTATTTTCCAAGCTCATACAGAACTCGCAGGAGGACGTGATGGCCGTCGATATCAAGAAGCTGTTCAACGAGGAGCTCCCGGCGGCGCTGGCCAAGAACGCCGATGACGCGAAGACGATCGGCGCGAAGTACCAGATGAACATCACGGGCGAGGGCGAGTGGGCCATCGACGTGTCCCCGACCGGCCCTGCCTGCGTGGCTGGCAACGGCCCTGCCGACTGCACGATCACCATCGCGGCGGAAGACTTCCAGAAGCTCATCGAGAACCCCCAGGCGAACGGCATGCAGCTCTTCTTCGCCGGCAAGCTCAAGGTTGCGGGCAACCAAGTGCTCGCGATGAAGCTCCAGAAGCTCTTCGGCTACAAGTGAGCTCGTGCGCGGCTTGCCGCGCGTGAGTGAAGGCCCCGCTCGTTCACGCGTGCGGGGCTTCGTTTTGTCCGCTTCGTTCCGTCGTCGCCACGTTGCCGGGAGGCCCTCGCATGCAGCCACTTTCGGGGAAGAAGGTTCTCGATCTCACGCGTCTCTTGCCGGGGCCGTTCGCCTCGCTCGTGCTCGCCGATCTGGGCGCGCAGGTGGACAAGCTCGAGGATGCACAAGGTGGTGACTACATCCGTCACATGCCTCCGCTCGTGGGGGATCAGTCGGCGCTCTTTCTCGCCCTGAACCGGAACAAGCGAAGCCTCGTGCTCGACCTCAAGAAGCCGCTCGCGCGCGAGGCGTTCAAGAAGCTCGTGCGCTCGTACGACGTGCTCTTCGAACAGTTCCGGCCGGGCGTGCTCGACAAGCTCGGGCTCTCGCATGCTTCGCTGCTCGAAGAAAATCCCAAGCTCGTCATCTGCGCGCTCACCGGGTACGGCCAGACCGGACCTCTGGCGAAGCGCGCCGGGCACGATCTCAACTACCTCGCGAGGGCTGGAATTTTGGGCTTTCAAGGCCCCGCCGGCGCGCCTCCGCAGGTGCCCGGGTTCCAACTCGCCGACGTGAGCGGTGGTTTGTGGAGCGTCATCGGAATCCTCGGTGCGCTGGCCGAACGCGACCGCACGGGAGTGGGCCGCGTGGTCGACGTCTCGATGCTCGAGACCAGCGTGGGCTTCGCATCGCTCGGGTACGGCGCGGTGCTCGCCGGACAAGCCTCGGACCGCGGCAACGAGCCGCTCACGGGCGGCATCGCGCCCTACGGCACGTACGCCACCAAAGACGGACGCGCAGTCACGCTGGCCGCGCTCGAGCCCAAGTTCTGGCTCGGCTTCTGCGCCGCGGTAGGTCTCGAGGCCGACATGGGCGCGCTCATGCCGGGTGAGCACCAAGGTCCACTCAAAGAGAAGGTGCGCGGAATCTTCGCGGAGAAAACACTCGCCGAGTGGATCGCGTTCGCGAGCGACAAGGACGTGTGCCTCGAGCCCGTGCTCACGCCCGAAGAGGCCCGCGAAGATGCGCATCTCCGCGCTCGTGGCACGTTCTTCGAAATGCCCTCGAAATGGGGAAATATCCCTCAAATCGCGCTGCCGCTCACGCCGCGAGACAAGGTCCACTCGCCGCCTCCCGGGCAAGGCGAGCACACGCGTGAGATCTTGCGCGAAGCCGGCCTCGGCGACGCCGAGATCGACGCTCTCACGAGCTGAGTCTCTCGAGCGTTCGAGCTCGAGGCTACTTCCGACGCGGCAGTCGTCCTCGGTGGACGAGGGTCGCGTCGTCGAGCGGCATGTCGCCGTACTCGTCTTCGAGCCGACGCTGGAGGTCGGCGTGCGCATCGGCGGGCTTCTGCGCGGGGCGCCCGGCGGCAGGCGGAGGCGGCGCAGGGGGTGAATAGGGCGCGACCGGATGGTACGAGGCTTCGCCTGCGTCGGTGTCGCGGTCGCCTTCGAGCTCGTGCGCGCCGTGTCCGTGCACGAGCTCGTGCCAATCCGGAGGGGCCGTGGTGACCGTGGTTTCCGCGTCCCACTCGGACACTTCCGTGGGGCCCGAAGACTGCGGCCCGAGGTGGCTCGCCATGGCGCCCATGATCTCGTCTCGCGAGATCACGTAGGTGGGCGCGTCCGAGAAATCATGGCCGCTCGCATGGGGCGCGTGCGGCGGGGGGGCGTGGGCTGGGGCGTGGGCTGGAGCGGGCGCGGGCGCGCGGTTCGAGATGGGCGCACGCACGGGAGGCGCGGGCGGGGACGCATGCGGCGGCTGCGGCGCGGTCTGTCCGCGGGACTGCGCGACGCGTGCGTCGAAGGCCGCGCCGAGAGCTTTTCGCTCGTGCACGCTTCGGCTCGGGGTGCCGTCGGTGCTGGGGCTCGTGTCGTAGAGCTTGGGAAGCTCGTCCGCCTCTTGGGCACGTGGTTGAGGCCCGGCGAGCGGCGCGCGAAGCTTTTCCTCGCGAGACGGCGGCGAGGGACGAGGCGGTTGCGCGTGTGCCGGCGCGGGCGGCATGGGAAGCGGCGGCAGGTACCCGGCTTGCGACGCGGAAGGGGTCGCCACCGGCGACGTCATGCGCACGGTCTGGCGTCGTTTGGAGGGCGCGTTGGGGTTGATGACGCCGCCCGGCGCTTGTGGGGCTTGCGGAGCCTGCGGTGAGAAGAGCGAGGTCTGAGGCTTCGGCGTTTGTGGCACCGGAGGCGCTTGTGGAGCCTGCGTCGGTCGCGCGGGCATGCCGGCTGCGGGGCGGGGCGCGGCGGGCACACGGCTCTGCATGGGAGCTTGCGGCGCGGGCTGCGGGGCGCCCTGGTTCGAGGAAGGTGCGTGCTGCACGTTGTGCGCGTACGAGGGCGCTTGTGCGTGCAGCGGATGTTGCGGCGACGCGAGCGTCGGGTGCGCGGGGAGCTGCGTGGGCTTCGCCGGCTTGTGTGTAGGCTGCACGGGTTGGGCGTGCTGCTGCTGAACGTGAGGCGCCTGAGGTGCGTGTGAAGCGTGCTGAGGCGCGTGCGAAGCGTGCTGAGGCGCGTGCTGCGGATGCTGCGGTTGCAGGTGCTGTACGTGCTGAGCGTGAGGCTGCGGTGGAGCTTGAGGCGGCTGCTGCGGCTGAGCCTGCTGCACGGGCATGGCGGGCCGTACGTGGCCTCCGGTGACCGGGCGAGCGGCGGGGTCTTCGAGGCGCCGTCCCGCGGAGGGCTCGGCGGCCATGCCGAGCTGTTTGCCGATGGCGATGAGATCACGACGGAGCGCGGCGGCCGTGGGGTAGCGATCGTCGCGCGAGCGGGCCATGGCCCTCCGCATGACCGACTCGAACGCGGGAGGCAGATCGGGCCGGTGATCACGCGCAGGTCGCGGTGACTCGGTGAGGATCTGCAGAAGCAGCGCGTTGTAGTTGGGGGCGACGAATGGGCGCCTCCCGGTGAGGCACTCGTAGAGCATGACGCCGCACGCGTACACGTCGACGCGCACGTCGAGGTTGCGTTCGCCGCGCGCCTGCTCGGGCGACATGTAATACGGCGTGCCCATGACCATGCCCGTGCGGGTGAGGTCGAGCGGCTCTTCGGGGCCCCCGGCGAGGCCCTTCGACACGCCGAAATCCAGGATTTTCGCGATGGGGTCGGCGTTCGGACGGCGCGAGAGGAAGATGTTCTCGGGCTTGATGTCCCGATGCATGATCCCTTTTTCGTGCGCGGCCATGAGCCCGGCCAGCACCTGGCACATGACCTCGACCGCCTCCAAGAAGGGCAGCCCGCCGGACTTTCGCACGCGGTCGGCGAGGGTCTGACCGTGCAGGCGTTCCATCACGAGGTACGGGCAGCCGTCCTCGAGCCAGCCCATGTCGTAGACCTCGCAGATGTTCGGATGACCGATGCCACCTGCGGCGCGCGCCTCCTGCTGGAAGCGCTTCACGGTGTTCTTCTTTTTCGCCTGAAGCGGGTTCAGGACCTTCACCGCGACGGGGCGCTCGAGCCCGAGGTGCTCGGCCTCGTAGACCATGCCCATGCCGCCCGAGCCCAAGATGCTCAGGATGCGGTAGCGATTTCCGAGGACCTGACCGATGAGCGCGGGCTCTTCCGAGGAGTCCGACGAAGGCGACGTGGAGAAGCCTCGTGCGGGAGGCGCGGGAGGCATCGCGGGCGCGTGCGTATGCGACCCTTGCGACCCTTGCGACACGGCGGGGCGTGCGGGATCGGAGGCTCGTCGCGGTTCGGTGCGCATGCGTTTGCCCGTAGTCGGGCAAACAGCGGCGGTCGCGTCGTGCGGAGTGCCGCAGTGCGGACAACGAACGAACCTCTGACTCATGGAGCTCTCACGGACGAACCAGGCTCCCACCAAGCTAGGCGATTTCCAAGGGGAACAGAAGGCAACCTGTCCGGGGACGGCCCGAGATCGTCCTGGGACGCTCACGGCGACGCACCGCGCGAGGCTCGATAGCCCGAAACACGGGGAAAAGTGAGGCTTGGGGCTCCGTGTCGGCGCTGGCACACGTGATGCGAAGCGGCGGGCATGGATGGCGTTTTTCTGGCCGCGCTCGCGCTCGTGGGGGGAGCGGCGTTCGAGGTGGCGCGCGTGCCGGCGCTCGTGGTGTTGGTCGTGGCCCTCGCGCTGCTCGTCGTGCGAGGTCGGCTCGCGCTCGCGCTCGTGGTGGGCGCGCTCTTCGCGACGGGGGCGTACCGCGCTCACGCGAGGGTGTCTTCGTACACGATCGCCCTGAAAAACGTGCCGATCGCCGCTCCGGGCACACCCCGCCTGCTCTCGTGCGAGGGCGCGGGAACCGTGGTGCAGTCTCCGGTGCGCATGGGCGACTCGATGCGCCTCGTGCTCGACCAGGTGGACCTCTCGTGCTCCGGCACGGCCGCGGGTGAGGCTCCACGTGCTCGGCTCGAAGGTCGCGTGACCTTGCATGCCGATCGTGGGGCGTCGTCGGCGACGGTACGCGGCGATCGCCTGGAATTCGTCGCGGCGCTCGCGCCTCCGCAGCGCTTCGTGGTGCCCGAGCTGGGCGACGATCGACCCGGCCGCGCGCGTGCGTTCGTGGTGCTCTCGGGAGGCGCGCTCGACGTGTATCCGGTGGCCCGCGGACGAGGTCTGGGGGCCTTGGTCGACCGAGCGCGTGCGCACGTCCGCGCGCGCATCGAGGCCACGTTTCCGGCGCGGACCGAGTCTCTGGCGCGCGCGCTCGTGCTCGGCGAGACCGACCTCTCGCCCGAAGATTCCCGAGACTTCCGAGATGCCGGGCTCTCGCATCTCTTGGCCGTGTCGGGCATGCACCTCGTGCTGGCGGTCAACCTCGTGGTGGCCGCGCTCACCGCGCTCTTCGCGCGTTTTCCACGCTTCGCGCTGCGCGTGGTCCCGGTCCGGGCCGCATCGCTGCTGGGGCTGGGGCTCACCTGGATCTACTGCGATTTCGCGGGTGGAAGCGGTTCCGCGGTGCGTGCAGCGTGCATGCTCTCGGTGCAGCTCGCGTGCGTGGCGCTCGGCCTGCGCACGCGCCCGCTCCGGGCGCTCGGGTGGTCGCTCGGGCTCGTGGCGCTCGTCGATCCGTTGGCGCTCTTCGACGTGTCGTTCTCGCTCTCGGCCGCGGCGACCTTGGGCCTCGTGGCGCTCGGCGCACCGTTCGCCAAGATGATGGGCGAACGAGGTCCGAGTCCCGTGCGCGCGCTCGGAAAGAGCCTCGCGACCACGCTCGCCGCCACCGTGCCGTGCGCGCCCATCTTGCTGCGCATGGGGCCGGCGCTCTCGCTCGGTGGGCTCGTGGCCAACCTGATCGCCGTGCCGCTCGGTGAGCTCTTCGCGCTGCCCTTGTGCCTCGTGCACACGCTGCTCGCGCCGCTTCCCGCGGCCGAAAAAGGGACCGCGCTCGCGGGAGGAGGCGCGCTGCTCGCGGTGCAGAAGGTAGCCCACGCGACCGCCGCATTCACGCCCGCGCAGGTGCCGCTCCCGTTGCCCACGGACGCGCAGCTCGCCGCGCTCTCGGCTGCCGCGCTCGTCCTCGCGCTCGGCTCGGGGGTGCGCCTGCGCTTCACGGGAGCCGGCCTCGGGCTCGTGGTGGTCGGTCTGGCGGAGGTCGTGGCGCGACGAGACGGCGCGCCGCGCGGACTGCTGCGGGTCACGTTTCTCGACGTGGGTCAGGGCGATGCGGCGCTCGTGGACCTGCCGAACGGCGAGGCCGTCTTGGTGGACGCGGGAGGTCTCGTGGGCAGCCCCATCGACACCGGAGAGCGCGTGATCGCCCCGGTTTTACGCGCGCGCAGGCGATCGTCCTTGCGGGCCGTGATCGTGTCGCATCCGCACCCGGACCACTTCATGGGGCTTCGGGCCGCGCTCGCGGGCATTCGAGTGGAAGAGCTCTGGGACACGGGCGAAGCCGCGGAGAGTGGGCCACCGGTCGACCCGGATCGACCGGTGAGCCCGTTCGGACCCCACGCCTATCTGGGCATCGTGAGCGAGCTTTCGGCCCGAGGTACCCGCGTGAGGCGCCCGAACGATCTGTGCGCTCTACATGCACATCCGATGGGCGGCGCGGAGGTCTCGGTGTTCGCGCCTTGTCCGGGCTTCTCCCCGCTCCGTGACACCAACGACAACTCGTTCGTGGTGCGCTTCCGACTGGGCGAAAAGAGCGTGCTCTTCGTGGGCGACGCCGAGCACGGAACCGAGAAATCCCTGGTGGAGACCCGCGCCGCCGAGCTGCGGTCCGACGTGCTCAAGGTGGGGCATCACGGCAGCCGCAGCTCGACGCGTCCGGCCTTTTTGGACGCGGTGGCGCCGAGCTTCGCGGTGATTTCGTGCGGCGTACGCAACCGCTACGGGCATCCGCACGTGAGCACCTTGGAGACCCTCGCGACGCGCCCGCTGCGGCTCTTTCGCACCGATCTCGACGGCGCGGTGACGTTCGTGACCGACGGTCGTCACGTGAGCGTGGAGGGCGCGTCGAAGCGGTGAGCCTCGGAGCGCTCAACCCCCGATTCGTCGCGCCAAGTAGGACAGCTTGGCCGCGAGCTCGTCGGCGAAGTAGAGCACGCTCCCGAAGAACGGCGAGCGATCCATCGCGAGGCGGTAGACGATGTTCCTCCCGTCGCCGACGAGGTGAACGCCGATGGGCTCGAAGGTGCCGAGGCAAGGCAAGAGCTCGCCGAGCAAGGCCGCCATGGCCGGAGACTCGGAGTAGACGGCGTAGCGGGTGTCGACCTCGGGCGAGCCGGTGAGCCGCTCGGTCAGCTCGAGCTTGCGTTGGATGGAGAGCATGGGGGCGACTCGGCTCACCACCTCGAACGGCGGAAAGGGTGTCGCCGTGGTGGCCGAGACGTACGAAAGCGTGCGTCGAACGAACGAGCTGAACCTCCTCTCGCACTCGATCGAGACGCGGAAGGCGAGCGGCACCTGATAGGGCGCGCCTTCGGCGCCGAGGTCGACCGAGTCGTACATGGACAGGTACATGCAATCGAGCTGAGGGCTTCCGCGTGTCACGGTCATGCCCATGCGATGGGCGAGGTTTCCGAGCACCAGGTACGGATTGTACGGGGTCGACGCCGAGGTGAGGTGCGGCTTCAGGAAGTAGGCGGCGACCCCCACCAAGATGCCCAGAAAGAGCATGGATCCGACGGTGCGGAGGAGCACGAAGGTCATGGCATCCTCACGGTGCTCGCGCGCCCGGGTGCGAGCTGGGCGCTCGTAGGCGGGCGCCAGTCGGCGGGAGCCTGCGGCCCTCGTGGAGACGTCACCGCGAGCCCGACCAAGCGACGGCAGAGCGTCTCTTCGTCTTCGAGGCCCTCGAACGTCAGCTTCGCTCCGGAAGTGAGCGTGACCTCGAGCCGGCGCTGATGCATGCGCTCGATCTGCACCAGCGTGAGCTCGGCGTTGCGGATCTCGGCGGCGTGCACGCGTCCTCTCGCGGAGCCTCGGACGTAGAGAAAGCCGTGCTCGTAGACGTCGACGCGCTCGGAGCTGACCCGCGTGAAGAGCCAGATCGGCAAACCGGCGATCACGAGGCCGAGCGCGCCGAGTGCGAGCGAGTCGAGGCCGAGCTCCATTCGTTGCGCCGCCTGAGTGACGGCCTTCGCGAGGGCTCCCGCTCCGCCCAGCGCGAAGCTCAGCATCAGCCCCGAGTAGCGGGTGAGCACCGCGAATGTTGCACGATGCACGGAAATGCGCACGCCCAAGTCTTGGTTCGACACGCCCTCGATGGGCGGCACGGCGCTGCCCTGCGCGAGCGGCATCGGGGCGGGAGATGGAAGCGGCGCGGGCGCGCGGTAGGGCGTGGGAGGTCGTTGGCCGTAGGGGTCCGGCGGGTATCCGGGAGGCTGCGAGAAGCTCATCGCGTTTCCTTGGTGAAGCAGGGCCCAGCGCCGCTGCGGGGGCTGCTCGGCGGGTCGCGGACGAACGTTGCGTGCGCGCGGACGATTTCTCGGCATGCGGAGTCTCTCGACGCGGCGCATCGCGAGAGCGCCCCTGCACCGGTGTTCTCCTCTTTGCTTTCGCCGGATTACCGATGGTCGACGGGCGATCGTGCGGGCTTCGCTTGTGCTAAGTGCCCGCCATGTCGAAGACGATTCCGCTCGAGCTCATCGAGAAGCTTCCCAAAACGGACCTCCACGTTCACCTCGACGGCTCGCTGCGTCTCTCGACCATCTTGGAGTTGGCCGACCAGGAGCGCATCGAGCTCCCCGCCCACGACGAAGACGGCCTGCGCAAGGCCATGAACCTGGGCA
Organism: Polyangiaceae bacterium; assembly: GCA_965225775.1. Lineage (GTDB taxonomy): Bacteria > Myxococcota_A > Polyangia > Polyangiales > Polyangiaceae > JAAFHV01. Next base: position 6,957,816 of record OZ245328.1, read on the forward strand.
AACACTGCGGCTCGCTGGTCGAGTACCTGAAGGCGTTCGACGTCACCCTGCGCGTGATGCAGACCGCCGACGCGCTCACCCGCATCGCCTACGAGCTGGCCGAAGACGCCGCCAAAGAGAACGTCCGCTACATGGAGGTGCGCTACGCCCCCATGCTCCACACCCAACACGGGCTCAAGCTCACGGCGGTGGTGGAGGCGGTGCTCGAGGGCCTTCGCGCGGCGCAAGAGCGCTTCGGGATCGAGTCGGCGGTCATCATCTGCGGCATCCGCAACGTCTCCCCCGAGAGCTCGCTCGAGATGGCCGAGCTCGCGGTCGCCTACAAGGGCCGCGGCGTGGTCGGCTTCGACCTCGCAGGAGCCGAGTACGACAATCCCGCGAAGCACCACAAGAAGGCGTTTCAGCTGGTCCGCGACAACAACATCAACGTGACCATCCACGCCGGCGAGGCCTACGGACCCGAGTCGATCGCCCAGGCGATCCACGTCTGCGGCGCCCACCGCATCGGTCACGGCTGCCGCCTTCGTGAGAACGGCGATCTGCTCCACTACGTGAACGACCACCGCATCGCCCTCGAGTGCTGCCCGTCGTCGAACGTGCAGACGAGCGCCATCCGCGACCTCGCGAGCCACCCCATCAAGCTCTACAAAGCGCTCGGCCTGCGCGTCACCGTCAACACGGACAACCGCCTGGTGACCGACACCACCGTCAGCAAAGAGCTCTGGCTCTGCCACACGCAGCTCGGCTTCACCATGGCGGACCTCAAGGCGGTGGTGCTCTCCGGCTTCAAGAGCGCGTTTTTGCCCTTCCACGTGAAGCAGCAGTACCTGCGTAAGGTGAGCGAAGAGCTCAAGTGCTTCCAAGACGACGGCACCATGGTGCTCCCGCCCGCGCCCTCGTCGCGCCACGAGATCGGCCGCGAGCTCGCCGCCAAAGGCGAGGTCGCGAAGGCCTGAGACGAACGTAAACGCATCACAGTTGCGTTTGTATAATCAGTGCGTATGAGAAGAGGAGGGCATTTCGCCCTCTTCGAGAGGTCTCATGCGCGACATCGTCCAGCTCGTGTCCACCGCCGGTACCGGCTACGCCTACGTCACCACCAAGAACAAACGCACGACCCCCGACAAGCTCGAGCTGAAGAAGTTCGACCCGGTCGCGCGAAAGCACGTGATCTTCGTGGAGAAGAAGATCTCCCGCGGCTGACCTTCGTCGGACCCTCCGGAACGAATACGAACGAGGAGCGACTCGCCCACGAATGGGGGTCGCTCCTCGCGTTTTTCGGCGGGAGGTTCGAGGCGCCCGTGCGGTGACGCCCCGGACGCGCGCCTCGACCTTGCGGGAATCAGGGCGTGAAGTTGTTCTTCACCTCGCACTCGCCGTCGGCGTTCATGTGTCCGCCCGAGGCGGCCGAGTACGAGAGGTAGGCCGAGAAGCTGTTGGCCTTCGAGAAGCTCGTGCCGTTGGGGTCGAACTTCATTTGGCCTTCGGGGGCCTTGTAGTCCGAGACCAGGCTGCGCCAGGGCAGGGGCTCGCCGGCCTTGGTCTTGAAGCCGGTCACGTCCACGTTCTCGAGGTCTTCGATGGTGACCGTGCCGGGAGAGTCCGGCGTGCCGTAGGTGGACGCTTGGGCGGCGATGGCGTCGAAGTGCAGAGGCGTACCTTCGACGTTGAGCTTGTCCCAGAAGGCGTGGTCGGTGTGCACGGTGATCTGCACCGTGGTCGACTTGTTGGCGTTCGCCTGGATTCCTCGCGGGAACTCGTCGCCCACCTGCTGCAGGTCGGTATTGCGGCAATTGAGGTAGCTCGAGGGGTTCTTGAGCCCGAGGGTGAACTTCACCTCTTTGGGGATCTTGGAGAAGACCTGCGTGCCGCTGTCCCCACCCGAGGTGGACGGACCCTTGTAGGTGGCCTTTCCGGCCAAGATCATCGACCAGCCCTTCTGTTTGGCCTGCTCGTAGAGGGCGAGGCCGTCCGCGTCGAGGTTCACGTTCTTGGCACTGGCCGAGGCGGTGACGAGGTCGTAGCCGAACGCGTAGCGCGCCGCGGGGTCGAAGGGTTTGCCGTCGGATTGCGTGGTGATGGCGGCGATGGGCACGGTCTTCTCGTCCGCCTCGCCGCTCTTTCCCGTCACGTTGCCGCCGATGGTGGCGTCGACGGCGAAAGGACCGTCAACCGAAGCGACGAGCGCCCCCACGTTCTGCGGGTTACCTTCGTCCTTGTCGGGATCGGCGTTCACGCGAATCTTGTCGACCGTCACGATGACGTGCTCGAACGAGAGCGACCAGCCGTCCACGAAGGCGGGAGGATCACCTTCGGCCAACGACGAGGTCGCCCACTCGTAGCCCTTCACGGCCAAATCTTCGCCCGAGACGGTGATCCAGAAGGCGCCCTTCCCGGGATCGGCCGGAGGGGTGAACGGTCCGGTCGCGCCGTCTTGCGTCGTGCTCGCGTCCGGGAGGGACGTGCTCGCGTCGGGGGTCGATGTGGTGTCGTCGCTGCTGCATGCACCGAGCGAGACGAATCCCGCGACCAAGGCGAAGGCGAAAGAAGCTCGAAGGACTGTGGACATGGCAATCTCCTGCAAAAGTGTCGCTTATGCAACTTCATGGCCGCACGAACGCCGTGCGGACCGGGGAACACGAATCAGCGCGGGCGCCAGGCGATCGAGTAGGTGCCGGTGGCGTCGCGCAGGCCTTGGTAAAGATTGGTCATGACCTGGTCGGTCGTGACCTTTCCGGTCTTCGCTTGGACGAGCACTTTCGTGCCGTCCTTGTCGGTCGGGTTCGCGGCGAGGTTCGAGAAGTCCGCGCCGCGGAACAGGCGACGCACGTCGAACCGGATCTCGAGCGAGCCGCCCTCGCTGGGGCGGAACGCGGAGGAGACGCCGCGCACCTTGCGAATCTGGGCAATCGATTGTTTGGCGCGTTGACCGGACGTTGCGTCGGGGAGCCACGCGTCGTCGAGGACGAGCTTGCCTCGGAAGGGCACGCGAGCCCCGTCTTTCTCCGCCGATCCGGCCACGTCGAGGGCGACCGTGTCGATCTTGGTGGTGTCCGGGGAGACGCCGGGCTCCGGATAGAACCAGAGGTCCGTGGTGCGGACGGTCTCGTCCACGATGGTGCCGCGAACGGGAAAGGAGACCCATCGCGAGGAGAGCGCGTCGAAGGTCACCTGGCCGAGCACTTCTCCGACCACGCGCCCCTCGCCCAGGTGGTCCTCGCCCGCCGCGAATGCCGTGCCCTCGAATAGATCCAAGAAGCCGAGCGTGTCGCCTCGAAGGGGCGCAATCACGTTCAGGTAGACGGGGCCGAGCGTGACGGTCGCGCGCGTGAGCGTCACCGCGAAGCCCTTTTCGTTGGTGAAGACGAGTGGCCCGCCGTTCGATGGCGCGTCGGCGGGACCCGAGATGCGTGCGTCGAACTCGAAGCGTGCGCTCCCGGTACCTCCGGCACATCCGGCATTGGACGTGACCTGGGCGACCATGAGGCCGAGCCCCGAGAGCCCGAGCGAGAAGAGTCCGCGTTTCATGGCGTGGGCAATCCTTCGTCGAAGAAGAGGGTCAGCGTGCCGTAGACGGCGCGGGGCTCACCGGCCGAGAAGTGCCGGGAGGCCACCGAGGTCGGGTAGGGCTGACTGCGGAAGTCCGAGACGTAGTTGTATTCGCCGAGGCGATAGCGCCGTCCGAGCAGATTGGTCGATACGATTCCCAGGGAAATCCAGCGCCACCTTAGGTTTGCTCCGGCGTCGAGCAAGAGCTGGACGTCGGACTTCTCTCCGAGCGGAAGCGGTCTCTGGCCGACGAACGAGAACCCGCTCCCGAGCGAGCCCTCGAGCGCGGTCCCGAAGAGCCGTACGGGGAGCATGCCGAAGAGTGCACCGTCGAGACGGGCGACCACCCCGGGCGAATAGGGAATGACGAGATGCGTGTCGTCGAAGGTGGCGCGGACCAAGGTGAGATTGCCCGCTACGTCGAAGAACGAGCCGGTCACGCGTGCATTCCCCGACCACCCGGTACGCGTCGTGCCGTTGGCCAGGGTGTTACGGCCTTCGGTCTGATTGAAGAAAAGGTCCTTGTCGACCTCGGTCTGGAAGAAGACCGAGCGTGCGCTCACCGCGAGCGTGTCCGACGTATGCAGGTACGATACTCCCGCTTCACTCGCCGTGACGTCGGCGAACGGGGTCTTCGCGTCTTGATTCACGTATTGCGGATCCAAGCTGCGCGAGCCTCGTCCTCGGCTCGCCGAAAACGAAAATCCCTGGAAAGGACCGAGGATCAACGTGGCTCGGGGCTGGAGAATGCTGGCCGACGTGGAGGCCGTTTGGTCGGGGCTGCGGTAGCCCTGGCGGTCCGAGGAGAAACACTCGGTATCGAGCGGGTCCCCGCCGAACGAGCTCTGCGAAGTGAGCGCGCATCGATTGGTCACGCGGTAGTGGTAGAGGTCCGCGCGCGCGCCGCCGCGCAGGGTGACGAACGAGAGCGGCGTGAAGCTCGCGTCCGCGTAGACGCCCAGATTGGCGAGGCCCGAGTCGAGGTCGAGGTCGGTCCGGTAGGGCACGTTGGTGCCCGTGCGATTGCGCTGCTGCTTGCCGTCGACGACGTCGTAGCGGGCGAAATAGCCGAGCTCGACCTCCTGCTTCCGATGGAACGCCTCGAAGGTGTGACGCGCGCTTCCTCGACCGCCGAAGGTGAGCTGGGAAGAGCGCTGGTCGATGCCGTCCCCACGCTGCGGGTGGGTCGATTGCCACACCTGCTGGGGATCTTCTTGGTAGCCGGTGAAGTTCTCGCGGAGCCTGAAATCGCGGAGGACTGCGAATGCGGATTGGGAGAAGCGTGTTTTGCCCGCGCGTCCCTCGAGCGTGAGACCCAAGGAGTGTCGAGACGAGTCCCCTCCTTGGGTGGTGTCGTAGGTGTCGTAAAAGTCTTTGCGGCCGGCCTGTACGTCGTCTGCACGCAAGACGCCGGCCTGCGAGTAGTGCGTGGCGTAGGAGGTCAAGAGCAGTCGATAGGAGCCCGTCTCGCCCAGGCGGCCTTCGTATCCCCCCATGGCGGTCGCGCGCTCGGCGGCGCGGTTTTGCCCGAAGCCGTCGGTCGAGAAGAGCTCCCCCGCCCCGAAGGTGTGCGCGTTCGAGCCTTGGGGTCTGAACGTGACCAAGAGGCGCTTGGTGCCGAACGAGCCGAGCCGCGTCTGCACGGCGAGCCCCGGTCGCTCGAGTCCGAGGTCGTATGCGATCGAGCCGGCGACCGCGAAATTTCCCTGCTGCGGAGCGAACGGTCCCTCGACCACACGCAGGCTCGAGACGAGCTCGGGCAAGATGAAGTGCGTGTCGGCGAGTCCATTTCCGTGCACGTTCCCGACCTCGTTGATCGGGATGCCGTCGACGGTCATCTCCAGGTCTTGGCCCTCGCGCGCGTCGAAACCACGAAGGAAGATTTGATAGGGATGCCCCAATCCGCCTTCATTGGTGAGCATCACGCCGGGGGCGAGCCGGAGCAGGCTAGCGGCGTCCATGCGAGGCACGGCCCCCAGCTTTCCTACGGTGATCTCGTGGTCTCCGCCGCCACGGCTCGCCATGTGAGCACGTCCGATCACCTGCGCGTCTTCGACCGAAGCCGAGACGGGCTCGCTCGCAGCCGAAGAGGGCATAGCCTTCGGTGGGCGCGTAGCCGGTGACGTGGTCACTCCTCCACGAATGCCGGGAGAGAGCACACCGTCGGCCGGCGGAGGTGCAGGCGGCGCGAAGTGGAAGGGCACGCGAATGCGCGAGGACACCGGATTGCCGCCGCGTTTCGCGGGGACGAACGTCCATTCCCACATGGCCGCGGTGGCTGCGTCGTCGAAGGCTTTCCCTCCCGACTCGGCCACCTCGACCTGGGTGACGTGGCCCGCCGCGTCCACCGTGACGATCAGGACCACCTCGGCGTGCTCGGCCTTGGCCAGCGCGTTTGCCGGGTAGATGGCCTCGTGGTGGTGCTCGACCAGGGGAGGCACCACCTCGGACGACTGCGCGAAGGACTCTCCAGCGGATGAGCTCAGGGTCGCTGCCACCGCGAGGGCGATGCCGTACGCTCGAATGCGAAGCGCGGCCATCAGCCACCCCGTGGATCGAGCGGATCGACGGACGCGAGGGCGAGCAACCGAGCGAGAACGGCTTCGCGCACGAAGCGATCCGGGTCGTCGAGGCAGGCCAGCGCTTCCGCCATGCCCTCGTCCGTGCGGAATCGCACCTCGACCGCGTACGACTCGGATGGAGCGAAGCGCGAAGCGACTCGAAACGTGCCTGAGCTCGGGGACGCGACCAAAGTCCCCGGTGTGTACCACCAGGGATTCCCTTATGCAACTCGTGTGCGTTTAAGTTACTGTTGCAATACTAGAGCGCCAATTCGGTCGGCGTTCCGCGATTTGCGTCACCGTGCTTCGGTGCTCCTCTTCGCCTAGTAGCCGTAGGACGAGTCGTCGCGCCTCGCACGGCTCGCAACTTGGCAAAAACCCTCGGTCAGTAGGCGGATGGGCGCTCTAGCTGCAGTCGTCGCACACGCCCTTGAGCTGCACCGAGATCTTGTTCTTCGTCACGGCTTTCGGAGGTTTACCGGGGCCGTCGACCTTGATGGAAAGGTTGGGAAGGCAGGAGACCTCGCCGCAGTCCACGCAGACGAAGTGCGGGTGCTCTTCGGTGTGCTCGGTCTGACCGATGCCCTTCCTGAGCTCGAACCGCCAGACGTGGTCGCCGAGGTCGGTGCGCGAGAGGATCTTCGCCTCGGCGAGGTCGATCAGGATGCGGTAGATCGTGGCGCGATCGAAGCCTCGCTCGCCGAGGGCGTCGAAGATCTCGGCATGGCTGTTCTGGCCGCCGTGCGAGTGGAAGTACTCGAGCACGGCGATGCGGGCGACGGTGCTTCGAAGGCCGGCGTCCCGCAGGAGGGTCTGGATCTCCTTTACCGTGGGCGCTTCGGTCTCCGAGGAGCGCGAGGTTTTCGAGCTCGCGGCCTGAGTTCGCTTCTTCGCTTGCATGACATCTCGAGTGTAGTCCTGCGACGGTCGCGATGCACCTCTTTCTGGGGCTTCTTGCAACCGGGTGATCTCCTGGAATTTCTCGTCGAATCGTGCCGGAACGGACCTCGCGAGCGGGAGAAACTTGTAGATGCAACTTGGTTGCGTTATCGGGAGGTATGGCCGATGTCTCCCCCCAGCCGTTCCTTCGGGACGTTCCTCCCGTTCGCTCGTTCCCCCGGCGCCCCGGGCGCATCGCGCTGCGCGAGGACTTCCGTCTCGCAACCAGCCACGTGATGGCCGAGGACGTGTCGATGGTGGTCTTTCCGCGGGTGGTCCCGGAGTCCGTCCGAAGTGGACTCTCGAGTTGGGCCCCGGGGGCGGAGCGCGTCGACGGCATGGTCGACCTTCGAGACTTCGACATCGAAAGGGCGGTCCGACCGCCGGCCGACGAGTCCGGCAGGTGGTTGGTCGAGGACCTTCGGCTCCTTTGCGAGGGCTTCGCGCGTATTTCGGGGAGCGAGCGTTTCCGTTTCGCGGCGGGTCCCGTGGACCATGACAACTGCAGAAAGTTCCATGTCGACCACGTACGGCTCCGTCTCGTGACGACCTACGTGGGGCCGGGGACGGAGTGGGTACACGAGTCGGACGTTGCCCACGAAGCGCTCGACCACCCCGACGATTGTCCGTGCGACGACCCGTTCGCACTCGTTCGGAATCGGGAAGGGGTGATGCGAGCGAGCACCGGGGACCTGCTCGTGATGAAGGGGGAGCTCTTCGGAGGAAGCGTACGCGGTCAGGTGCACCGGTCACCACCGATGAAGGGGAGCGGACTTCATCGTTACGTGGTCACGCTCACGGTCCCCGGGCGCCCGTGACCGGGGAGGCCTCGAACCGACACAAGCCCGGACCCGAGGTTCCGCTCGCTCCGATGGTCGCTCCGCAGATGGTCCTGTGCGACGACGGCTGCCTACGACACCTCGGCAGTGGATTCATGTTCCCGCCGAGCTTGGGGGCGCTCCCTCGGACCGAGGTGAAGCTCTACGACGACCTCGAGCAAGGCGTAGGCGTCACGTATCGTTCGTCGGAAGCGGGGCGACCCTGGGCCACGTTGTTCGTGTTCCCGGGGCGTCCTGGATGCGGCATTCTGGATGCTTTTCGCGGGAGCGAGATCGAGCTCGTGTCCGTCCACGAGGAAGTGGTCGTTCGTGGACGGCGCCGGTTCGCCGTATCGTTCGAGGGTGCACGACGCGCACTCGGTATGGGATTGGAGGTGACGGCCAAATGTGGTCCGGCTTCGCTACCGGAGGTGCCCATTCGCGCCCACCTCCTCGTCCTTCAAGCGGCGAATTGGTTCCTGAAGGTGAGGGTCACCGTCGTCGAGGAGCATGCTCGTTCCGGGTTGGCGCTGCTCTCCCTCGCTCTCAAGGAGACGATACGACGGTATCTGAGCGTTCTTCCGGAGTCGGACGCCGGGCTCCGATGACCACCGCGTCGAATCGACGGTCACGATACCGACGTCTTTTCGCCGCGACCCAAAACCAGGAGCATCCGCCGCGGCGGGCGTCCTCCGCGGACGGGTTCGGCCGAACCTTCAATCGAGGAGCAACGGGGCGGAGCGGGTCTGTCCTTCGGTCTCGATGGCGATGAGCCCACGACCCGTCCTCGCGACGATACGAGAGCCCACCTCCGTTCTGGAGGTCTCGTGGAGTCCGAAATCGAGCGGTCGATAGCGACGTACGCTGGTTTCCGTCGGATGGTGGAAGGCCACGTCCAAGGTCCCGTCGTGATTGGGCCACATGGTCGCCTCGGCCCGCGGCGGCACGTCGTCGATCCAGTCGGTCACGAAACAGTCTCTCGATCGGTAGCTCATGCTGACCGTGTCCGAGTCGGCCGTGCGCAGTGCGAAAATCGGTGCGCCGATGTCCGGCAGCTCGCCAATCCCCACCAGCGAATAGTGCGCGAGCGGATGCTCGGCGGTCGTCGAACCGTCGATGGCGAGCACGCGGGCCCGTCGAGTGTCGTCCACGAGTGCGCACGCACATCGTCCAGTGGTTCCCCACACCACGTACGATATCGGGTATCGGGTCGCTTCCCGCCCGTGGAGGGTCGTCCGAACGAGCTCGCCTTCCGTCGCGATCCAGAGGAGCCCTCCCGGCCCCGTGCGGGCGTTGCGCGCGAGGTAGCCCGTCTCCCGGTATCCCTCGGGGAGCATGCCCCTGGTTCGGAAGGAAAAGACCCCTCCTTGCGAATCGACAATCACGACCAGCTCTCCGCGGGACTCCACGCGCACCGGGTCGAATGCGCGGGGCATTCGAAAGATCGTACGCTTGCCTTCGGACGAACCGCTCGAGACGTGCAATCGATCGTCTTGCGCGACGACGGAAAGCAATCCGCCGTTCGTGACGGCGAAAAATGGGGCGCCGGTAGGAGTGGTATGGGAATGAGCGGGGACGGCCCATTCCTTCAGGAGTAGGTCGCGAATCGACGCTCGGGCGCGCGGAGAGGCGGCACGGAAGAGATCGAGCCTGAGCGTCGGGTCCGTCGCCGCGAGGACACGCGCCGCTTCGCGCGCGCTCTGCAGGTGACGTGACACGGCCTCGAGCTCCAGTCGGACCTCGGGAGTGGCAGAAGTGCCGAGTCCGAGTCCCGCCACCTGTCGCTCGAGCTCGTCGAGCGGTAACGAACCGTCCTTCGCGCTGGCGAGCAGCGCTTTTGCCCGCCGGGAGAGCTCCCTCTCGCCCGCACGGAACAGGCTCTGAGCCTCCGGGACGCGAGAAAAGTGCGCTCGGAACGGGCCGAGCTGCTCGACTATCCGAGCAGGATCCGTCTCGTTTCGGGCAGCCTCGATGGCGTCCGCGATGACCATGGCGGTTTCGGCGGGGACCTCGTGACATAGCTCGTGCAAGAGCCTCGAGAGGTCGTCGTCGTGCGTCGCGAGGACGCGCTCTCGGAGTCTCGCGGGGGATTGGGCGAAGCGCAGGTAGTCGAGCTTCCCCGTGGTATCGATCAGCGACGTCAGCTGCCCGGCCAGTGTAGCCGCCGCGACTGCTTGCGAGAGCTCTTCGCACCGAGACCTGAGCTCGGGGAAGCGTCGCGCCTTCTGTTCGTGCTCGACGAACAGCTGCCTGGCGGCGTCCGGGCGGGCCGCGCGAAGGAGCTCCTCCACGTCGTCGAGCACGGAGCCGACGTGCCGAACGCGATGGCGCCGATGGCTCTCGTGCAGCACGTTGGCCGCCATGGGATCGTTCGGATCGATTCCAGCCAAAGCCTGTGCCAGCTCGATGCACGTCGTGCACGTCGGGTCGAGTCCTCGCGACTCGAGCTCCCTACGAAGCTGCGAGCGACGTGAAGCGACCAATGCGCGGACCTTCTCCTCGACCTCCGGATGGGCCCTTTTGCCGTCGTCGTCCAGACTCGCGGTCAATCGACGAAGCTCGTCGAGGTCTTCGGAGGCGAAGGCCTCGACGAGCGCCAAGAGAAGGCTCTTCTCCGCTCGCGACTCGAGTCCCCTCAGCGCCGAGAGCGCCTCTCGGTGCTCCCCGCGTGCGAGACAAACCTTCGCGAACGAGAGGCGGGCGTCCGTCGAGACGACGTCTTCCGATCGGATCGGGATGGAGGTCGCTCCGAGCGGATCTCCGAGCACCTCGACATGGAGCTCGAGCCACTTCGCCACCCAATCCGTGTACACGTCACCCGAGGAAAGTCCTTCGAGAACGATGCCGCGAGCCTCGTCGTAGTCGAAGCGCGCGAGGGCTCGCTCGAAGGCGTCGAAGTCCGTCGGGACGGCCGGCATGGAGCTCCGGGGCGGTCCTGCGAAGCGTCGCTCGACGTGCCCGTCGCTCGTTCGCGCTTCGAGCGCGGCGTGCACGACGTCTCGAGCGGCCACCGTGAGTCGCTCGACGACGGCGTGGCAGATGGACTCCCCCGTCGGCGCAATCGCCAATCCGATCACTCCAGGCGATGTCGGTTCGGAGACGATTCTCACGAGGTCCGGATAGCGGGTCAAGATCTCCGATTGAAGGAGAGCCTTCTCGACATACCGTCGCTCGGCGTCCCTGCGATTCTTCACTCGGCCCGTCGGATTGAGTGCGCGAACACGGGCCGCCAACGACTCGAGCCCCGCAAGGTCTCCGTGTGTGCGACGCCGACTCACGAGCAGAACCTTCGGGGGGCTGCGCCCTTCGTTCCCTGGCCCGAGAGGTCCGCGCGCCGGGCGCTCATCTCGTGTAGGGCAGGAGAGCGATGTTGCGGGCTCGTTTCACGGCCAACGCCAGGTCGCGTTGCTGCCTGGCAGACAGTCCCGACACCCTGCGGGGGACGATTCTTCCGCGGTCGGTGATGAAGTAGCGCAGCTGTTGCGGGTCCTTGTAGTCGAACCGATGCGAGGCCGACAGTCCGAGTCGCTCGGCGATTCGCTTGCCGCGACCCCGTTGCGAGGGCTTGTTCTCCGAGCCGTCCAGTTCACGAGGGAACCTGTAGTCGTCGATATCGCTCATGGGAGGATGGTGGATCAATCGCAACTGAGTTGCAAGAGATGTTCGCTTGGGCTTGATAGTATATGCAACTGTGTTACGGAAAGGTCATGCCGAACGAACCGCTCGTGCGTGCGTCCAACGCACTCGTCACTTTCCTCGTCGGATCGGCCCTCTGGGCTTGTTCGTCCACGGCCTCGGTCCCGCCCGCGGATTCGGATGCCGGGGACGCTTCGGTACCCGTTCCTACCGCTACCGCACCCGCCGATGCCGCGCCGAGCGTGAGCTGCGCGGCGACGGTATCGGAGGCGAAGCTGGACGAGGCGATCGTCTCACCTGCTACGGCGACCCGGCCGACCATGTGGGTTTTCCGCGCGCGACAAGGCGAGACCTTCATCACGCTGACCTTGACCGAGGGCCACCCGGCGAGTGGAGCGTTCGGAGAAGAGCAGCTGGTGCCTGCCGAGACGAACGTTGCCCTCCTCGTACAGACCGAGTGCCGTGATCACGGCGACCACTACCACTGCGGCCCTAGCTTCGTTCCGACCGCCGGGGCTTGGAAGGTCGTGACGTTGGGGAAGGAGGTCGGTGCGCCGTTCGAGCTCCAGCTCACCGCGGATGCTGCACGGGCGAGCATCACCAAAGGCAAGGCCACACTGGACCCGAGCGGCGAAACCGTCTGCTTACGAGGCGTGACTCTCGCAGGAAAGCTCGTCGCCCCTTGATCTCGCCGTCGCATTCTTCTCTCGGAGAACCGTCATGAGTGAACTTCGATTGCCGGTCACCGTCCTCTCCGGTTTTCTCGGGGCGGGGAAGACCACCTTGCTCAACCACGTGCTCGGAAACCGCGATGGACGCAGGGTCGCCGTCATCGTCAACGACATGAGCGAAGTGAACATCGACGCTCGTTTGGTCGAGAGGGGCGGGGCGTCGCTCGACAGAACGCAGGAGCGTCTCGTCGAAATGTCGAATGGCTGCATCTGCTGCACCCTCCGTGACGATCTCCTCCAGGAAGTCGGACGTCTGGCGCGTGAAGGGAGATTCGATAGCCTGCTCATCGAATCGACCGGTATTTCCGAGCCCATGCCTGTCGCGGCCACCTTCTCCTTTCGAGACGAGGCAGGCTTCAGCTTGTCGGATGTCGCTCGATTGGACACCATGGTCACGGTCGTGGACGCGGAGAGCTTCTTGCGGGAGTACGCGTCGACCGAAGACCTTCGCGCGCGGGGAATCGCGTTGTCCGAGGCCGATGCGCGCACGCTGTCCGACCTCTTGGTCGACCAGGTCGAGTTCGCGAACGTCTTGGTTCTGACGAAGACGGACAGGGTGGACGCTGCCGAGACCGAGCGCCTGCGCGGCATTCTTCGAGCATTGAATCCCGATGCTCGTGTCGTGGTCGCCCCGTTCGGCGTGGTGAACGTCGGCGACGTGCTCGGCACCGGCCTCTTCGACGACGCAAAGGCAGCTTCCGCCTCCGGTTGGGCCAAGGCGCTTGCCGGGGAGCACGTGCCCGAGACCGAAGAATACGGGATCTCGAGCTTCGTTTATCGGTCACGACGGCCCTTCCATCCGGGCCGCGTATCCCAGTTCTTCGCGAGTGAATGGGCTGGCGTCGTGAGGTCGAAGGGCTTCTTTTGGCTCGCGAGCCGCATGTCGGAGGTCGGGGTCTGGTCGCAGGCCGGGCCGGCCTGCCGCACGAGTCGAGGCGGCTTTTGGTGGGATGCGGTCCCGAAAGAAAGCTGGCCGATGGACGAGGGGCGACGTGACGCCATCTTGTCCGAGTTTCAGGCTCCGTTCGGGGACCGCCGGCAAGAGATCGTCTTGATTGGCGTCGGGATGGACGAAGCGGGTCTTCGTGCCGGCTTCGAGGCGTGTCTCCTCACGGACGACGAGCTCGCCGTCGGGCCCGAGGGATGGCGATCCTTGCCCGACCCGTTCGCCTCGTGGGAGGCCGAGCCTTCGGCCGTCTCTTGAGAGATTGGGGTCGAGCTCCGGTCACGCTGCTCACCGGGTTTCTGGGCAGTGGGAAGACCACGCTCCTCCGGGCAGCACTTGCTACTCGGTTGGGCCCCGAGACTGCCGTCGTGGTCAACGAGGTAGGCGAGATCGCACTCGACCATCACCTCCTCGCCAACGTTCGCGAGGACGTCGTCGTGCTCGGATCCGGCTGTATTTGCTGCTCGATGCGGGACGACCTCGTCCGTGCTTTGTGCGACCTGGTCGTCGGGCGCGAACGAGGAACCCTTCCACCGTTCGAACGGGTCGTGATCGAAACGACCGGGCTCGCCGACCCCGCGCCGCTCGTGCGCACGTTGGTCGTGAACGGGCTGGTCGCCTCTCACTTCGTGCTCGCGGAGACGGTGACGACGGTGGATGCCGTCCTGGGACCGAGCACGCTCGATGCGCATCCGGAAGCCTTGAGGCAGGTCCTCTTTGCAGACCGCGTGATCCTTACCAAGAGCGATTGTGCTCCGCCGGACAGGATCCGGGCCGTTGGCGACCGACTCCGAAGCTTGCAGCCGAGCGCGCGGCTCGTTCTCTCGAGCCTGGCGGAGCCGGCCGCTTTGACCTCGACCGAGAGCCCCACCTGGTCGTCGAGCGCCGAGTCGACGGGCGAGCACGTCTCAGGGGATCTGCCTCATCGTCAGGTGCGCACCGCCTCGGTGGTTCTGCGGTCTCCGGTGTCTCGCGCGCGAGTCCTGGCATGGCAACGCGCCATGGCGGACCTTCACGGACACGAAATCGTGAGAATCAAGGGAATCGTGCGCACCTTGGAGGACGAGGCAGCCCAAGTGCTTCAATCGGCCCAAAAGGTCGTCTACCCCTTGGTCGCGTTCGGAGGCAACTGGTCGGCGACCGAGTCGAAGCTCGTCCTGATCTCCGTAGGAATGGAGGCGGGACTATGGAGCGAATGTGTCGCAAGCGCGAGGCAACTCGCGCCTTGACGTCTCCTCGTGCCGAATCTCGAGTGCCGTCGTGGCGAGCGGTCCGGCGCGTCGGCCTGGAGGGGCTCAGTCTTCGAGCCACTCGGGAAAGGGATCCTCGAGCGATGTCCAGGTCTCGGGGCCGCCATGCATCTCCTCTTCCGTGAGGAGCGCGCCGTCGAGACCCGCAATCAGGGCCTCGCGGTCCATGTTCGACCCGATGAAGACGAGCTCTTGGCGTCGGTCGCCCCACGGCTCTTCCCAATCGGCCTCGACCTGCGCTCGGGTCTCCTCGTCGTCCCACTCGTCTTCCGGCAGAGTGGCGTACCACATTCCAGCGGGCTCGGCCGCGGCGGAGCTTCCGGCTTGGGACCAACTGCCCGTCACGTCGTTGCGGGACGCGAGCCAGAAAAAGCCCTTTGAGCGCAAGACTCCGTTCCACCCGGATTGGAGGAAGTCCCAGAATCGTTTCGGATGGAAGGGGCGGCGAGCGCGGTAGACGAAGCTCGAGATCCCGTACTCTTCGGTCTCGGGTACGTGTTCACCGCGGAGCTCCTTCATCCATCCAGGAGCCTGAGATGCGCTTTCGAAATCGAAGAGGCCGGTCGCCAGGATGCTCTTCGGCGGCACTTGACCGTGCTCGGCGCGAAGGATTGTCGCGCTGGGGTTCAAATGGCGGAGCATCCCCTCGAGGCGCACGACCTCTTCGGCGTCGACCAAGTCCGTCTTGTTCACCACGAGGACGTTGGCGAACTCGACTTGTTCGACCAAGAGGTCGGCGACGGTACGCTCGTCGTCTTCTCCGAGCGCTGCTTTCCTCGAGCGGAGGTCGTCCTCGGAGTGCCAATCGTCGAGGAAGCTCTTGGCATCGACGACGGTCACCATGGTGTCGAGTACAGCGACCTCGGAGAGGCTTTGCCCGGTCGACTCGTCCTCGAAGGTGAACGTCTCGGCAACGGGAAGCGGCTCGGAGATACCCGTCGATTCGACGAGGAGGTAGTCGAACTTGCCCTCTTTCGCGAGAGCCGCGACCTCGACCAAGAGATCTTCGCGAAGGGTGCAGCAAATGCAGCCGTTCTGCATCTCGACGAGCTTCTCCTGCACGCGGTGCAGCTCGGCACCCTGGCCGACGACTTTCGCGTCCACGTTGACTTCGCTCATGTCGTTGACGATGACGGCCACCCGCAGGCCCTCACGGTTTCTGAGGACGTGATTCAGGAGCGTCGTCTTTCCGGAGCCGAGGAAGCCGGACAGTACGGTCACGGGCAGCTTTTTCGTCATGGTCCCCTGCTAGCATAACGCAACGGTGTTGCAAATGCGTTCGTGGTGTCCTAAGGTCCGGTCATGTTCGGAAAGTCGAGCTCGTCCGCGAGCGACCGTGTGGCTGCTGGACGTACCATCAAGGAGTGGGTGCGGGGAATCCTCGGCGAGGTCGACGCGGAGGAGATCTACGTGAGCGAGCTCCGTTGCCTCGAGGCCTCTTGTGCCCCCATCGAGACCGTGCTGCTCGTGAGTCGTCCTCCGTCTTCGCCGCTTCGTGCGCGAATCCCGAAGCCGATGACGGTCGTCTCGCAGGACGACGTCGTATCCGCACTGAGGCACGCCGAGCTCGAGCGCCGGGAACACGTCGAGGAGTCGGTACCGCCGACCGCAAGATGAGTCCGACCGGCACCCTGCTGCTGGGCTTGGTTCTCGGCCTGAGGCACGCCACCGACCCGGACCACGTCGTCGCGATGGGCACGATCGTCTCTCGCGACTCTCGAATCGCGAGGGCCATGGCCACCGGCGTTTACTGGGGAATCGGGCACGCGGCCACGGTCCTGTCGGTCGGCGTCGCGATGCTGGTCGGGGGGCTCCACCTCCCGGACGGAGTCGTCGCCGCGTGCGACCTGGTCGTGGCCTCGATGCTGGTCGTCCTCGGAGGCTTCGCGCTCCGGCAGGGCGCGTCCGCCCCCGCGGTCACCGGGTCTCCTTCGCGGACCGAGCGAGCCTTGACTTCCCCATTGAGACCGCTCCTCGTGGGGATCGTCCACGGACTTGCGGGGTCCGCGGCCACCACGCTCCTCGCCTTCGCGACGCTGAGGGAGACTCGTGCCGCCATCACGTATCTGGTGCTCTTCGGGGCCGGCACCGTGGTCGGAATGATGGGCATCACACTCGTGCTCGCGCTCTCGCTGCGGTGGCTGGGAGCTCGAGGGAAGTGGATCCCTGCGTGGCTCGTCAAGGGCGCGGGGCTCGCGAGCATCCTCCTCGGCGTAGGGGTGGCCGGCCGGGCGCTCGAGATTGTTTGAGCATCTGTGTTGCAAAAGTGTCTGTGATGCCATAGTTCATCGGGTGGAAGAGGAGTGCCCGATGTCCGACGACAAGATCCCCGTAACCGTTCTCACCGGCTTCTTGGGAGCCGGCAAAACCACGCTTCTCAATCGAATCTTGAGCGAGAACCACGGCAAGCGCATCGCCGTGATCGAGAACGAGTTCGGCGAGATCGGGATCGATCAGGCGTTGGTCATCGACGCCGACGAAGAGATCTTCGAGATGAACAACGGCTGCATCTGCTGCACCGTGCGCGGAGATCTCATCCGCATCCTCGGCAATCTCATGAAGCGGCGTGACAAGTTCGACCACATCTTGGTCGAGACCACCGGAATGGCGGACCCGGGACCCGTCGCGCAGACGTTCTTCGTCGACGACGAGATGCAAGAAAAGTTCAGACTCGACGGGATCGTCACCCTGGTCGACGCACGTCACGTGCTCCTGCATTTGTCCGACTCGGACGAGTGCAAAGAACAGATCGCCTTCGCCGACGTCGTGGTCTTGAACAAGACCGACCTCGTCGGAGAGGCGGACCTCGAGGCCCTGGAGACGCGAATCCGCTCGATGAACGCGCTCGCTCGTATCCGCCGAGCCGCCTATGCGGACGTGCCGGTGGACAGCGTGCTCGACGTGGGCGGGTTCGACCTCGACCGTGCGCTCGAAGTGAAGCCTACCTTCCTCGAGCCCGAGTATCCTTTCGAGTGGGGCGGCGTATTCCGCCTCGAAGAAGGCACTCACGACGTTCGACTCACGGGCGGGAACGACCCTGCCATGAAGCTCGTCGTGCGTCCGGTCGAAGGCCCCGGCGAGCCGCCGATCGCGACCCTGGAAGAGGCCATGCGCTTCTTCTCCGAGCGCACCGAGGACGTGATGCCGGGCACGGAGCTCTCCCCCGCGCCGCGCTGTTGGAACTTGTCGCTGGAGCCCTCGGACGGGGAGAAGTCGTTCGTGTTGCGCATTCCGCGCAGCGGGCACTACGGTCTTTTCACGGAGCATCTCCCGGAGGAGCTCGGGCTTCGAGTGGTCTCGCGCGGGCAGGCGCTCGAGCCCGCGTTCGCTCGCGAATACGCGGCGGGACATACCCACGACGAGACCGTGGGCTCGGTCGGTCTGCGGCTCGAAGGCCCGCTCGACGAGGCGAAGCTCAATCGTTGGCTCGGCGAGCTTCTTCGAGAGCAGGGCGCGGACATCTTCCGCATGAAGGGCATCCTCGACGTCGCAGGACGCGATACGCGCTGGGTCTTTCAGGGAGTCCACATGCTCGTCGACGGTCGTGAAGACAAGCCGTGGGGCAATCGCCCTCGGGTGAGTGAGCTCGTGCTCATCGGGAGGCGCCTCGACCGCGCCGCGCTGACCAAGGGCTTCGCCTCGTGCCTGGCTTGAATCGTACGCGCACCGAGCGCGAGCTGTCTCCGGCCTGGCAATGGCACTCCGACGACTATCCGACCGGCCTGCGCGTCTCTCCCGACGGGGAGTTTCTGGCGCTCGGAACGGACAAGGGGCAAGTGTTCTTGCTTCGCGCATCGTCGGGTGAAGTCGTCTGGCAATCCGACGCCCACGCGGGGCCCGTGCTCGCGTCCGCCTTCGGGAAGGACTCGCTCGCCACGGCAGGTGACGACGGCCGGGTCGTGCTCTTCTCTCTGGACGGCTCACGCAAGGGCGAGCTCGAGGCCAGCGAGTCCCGTACGGCCAAGTGGGTCGAGCACCTCGCCTATAGCCCGAAGGGCGATATGCTCGCGGCCTCCGCCGGAAAAACGCTTCGGATTTGGCGCGCGGACGGCACGCCTTTTCTCGAGAGTCGGGCCCACTCGAGCACCGTGACCGCGCTCGAGTGGAGCGCGCGCTCTTCCGAGCTGGCGACCGCGTGCTACGGCGGGGTCTATCTGTGGAAGGTGGCCACGGGGGCAAGTCCCCGTCATTTGCCCTTCAAAGGGTCGCTGATCTCGCTCGCCTGGAGCCCCAACGAGCGTGTGGTGGCATGTGGGAGCCAGGATTGCTCGGTGCACTTCTGGCGGCTCGACTCGGGCACCCAATCGGCCATGAACGGCTATCGGTTCAAACCGAAGAGCCTCGCGTGGGACGGCGCGTCCACGATGCTGGCCACGGGCGGAGACGCGACCGTGTGCGTGTGGCCGTTCGAGGGCAAAGGCCCAGAGGGCGTGCGGCCCATCGAGCTCTCGGCTCACAAGGGCGTCGTGACCGCGCTCGCCTTTCATCCCCGCAAGGCGCTCTTGGCCTCGGTCGCGCAGGATATGGGGCTCGTGATTTGGGAGCCACGTAAGGGCCAAGCTCGAGCGTTCGCCTTCCTACGAGACACGCCGGAGTCGCTGCTTTGGCATCCGCGCGTCGATAGGGTGTTCACCTCCGACGCGAGTGGGAGCGTGTCGGCTTGGGACGTTCTCGGCTGAGGTCTCGGGCGTCGCTCATTTGCAGGCGTCGCAAAGCCCCGAGAGTCGAACGGCAAAGGCATTGCCGAGGACGGACGCAGGAGCCTTCGCGCTGGTCTTGATGGCCACGGTCACTCCGGGGAGGCACTCGACCGCGTGGCAGGCCGTGCAGATGAAGTGAGGATGCGAGCCGGCGGCATGCGCGGGCTCGTGTTCGGCCTTCCATTCGAATCGCCAGGTTCGATCCCCCAAGTCGACCCGTTCGACCAAACCGACTTCGACCATCTGCGTGACCGCACGGTAGAGGGTGACGCGATCGAAACGATCGGCGAGCGAGTCGACGAGATCCGCGTGGCTCGCGGGGCGACCTACCCTCTTCAGGAGCTCGGCCACGGCAATCCGGGCCCGAGTGGGCCGCAGCGACGCGTGCGCGAGGCGCTCGTTCACGCTGGGCGTTTTCATAGGAGATCGAGCGTGAGCAGGAGTCGTCGGTCCGTATGGGGTGGGGATCGATGGGCGACGCCCGAGCCCGCGGAGTCCGGCCATGCCGCGCCCTTCATGAGGACGACGTCGAGCGCCTGCGCTCCCTCGGTGCAGTCGAAGTAGGACGCGTCCGACGAGGCTTCGGCGAGCTCCGCGGGGCTGGTTCTCGGGGCTCGAGACCATTGGGTGCCCGGACCGACGTAGGCGACGGTGAGTCGCGCCATCACGCGATCGACGTGCACTTTGGGGCAGCTCGGCTTGCTGGCGCACACGATGCGTGCTCCGACCTCGTCGGCTTCGAAGAGGTCCGAGAACACGCGTGTGACGTGAGCCAAGTCGTCGCGCAGCGCGCGCGCCTCCGGGTCGTGGTCGCCTGCGAGCACGATTCCGAAGTCGATGTCGCTGGCGCGACCCCGAAGCGTGAGGAGAAAGTCGTTCGCGACGCGCTCGTCCAGTCTGGAGAAGGCTGCGCGGAGTGCGGGTCGCTCGAGCACGACCAGATCGGTCGAGGCGTCGTAGATGGCGGAGAGGTCGGCTTCGTCCCTCGATCGAATGCAGAGGCTCGATTGGCCCAGCGCCATGTGGGGCGACGACGTGACGGACGCTGCGGCAGTGCCGCGGTTCGGCGAAGGATCCGAGACGAGCATGAGGGTCAGTTTAGCCATGTGATACGCAGTTGCAAATGGATCTAAGTTGCTCATGTCGAGGCGGCGCGCTAGAGCTGCGACATGTCGCGCGCGATGACCTTCCTCCGCAAACTCGTTCGGTCGTTGGAAGAGCCGGTCCACCCCGCTGGCTGCGGGTGTGCGCACCATCGTCCCGTGCCAGCTTCTCGCGAAGCGCCCTCGGGCGGGGTCCGAGGGTTTCTGGCGCAGGTCGGTCCTGCGCTCGCGTGCGCGGTCTGTCCGGCGTGCCTCGCGACCTACGCCAAGGCCTTTTCGGTGGTCGGCTTTTCGGCATGGCTGAGCGAGACCCAGCACTTGGCCTTTTTGAGCATCGCCATCGTGTTTTCGGTCGTGTTCGGTATTCGGCGCGCCCGAAAGCTCAAGCAGTGGGGGCCGTTCGCCTTCACCTCCGTGGGGTGTGCCTTGCTGGTGGTGGCTCACGTCTACGAC
The DNA here is from genome assembly GCA_965225775.1 of Polyangiaceae bacterium. Classification (GTDB taxonomy): domain Bacteria; phylum Myxococcota_A; class Polyangia; order Polyangiales; family Polyangiaceae; genus JAAFHV01. The sequence goes on from OZ245328.1 coordinate 6,978,502, forward strand.
GACGCTCGGTGGCCCACCTGGTTCGGGCTCGCGGCGCTGTTCGTCGGTGGGGTCTACGGAGCTCGGCTCGCGTCCACGAGGTCGATTGCCCGCCCGGCGCGGATTTCCCGGGCCCCTTCGGGGACGAAGCGTGAGGTCGGAGCGCGGCGGCGCCCGAGCACCAAGGCGGTGGTGAGGTCGCTCGGCGCGAAAGCGCTCGGGGCCGAAGGCGCCCGCCGCCTCGTGGATTGAGGCGTCCTCTCGTTACCCGACGTCGATGGTGAGCACCAATCGACGAACGTCGGGCCCCGACCGCTCGATGGGCGGGGACCGATGGACGGCGCCGCGACCTCGATTCCCGGGGTAGCTCTCGCCCTTCAAGAGCAAGACGTCGCCCGGGTTCGCTCGGTGGATGGCGAGCGGATCGGGCACGATGCGGGCGTTGGTGTGCTCGAAGGTCGCGCCGTCCTGGGCGTCGCGGTGGCGCAGTGCATCGCGATCGAGGTCACGTTCTTCCACCCACTCGGTGCCCGGACCCACGTACGTGCAGAGGAGCCGCACGTGTTTGTAGTCGGCGTGAAAACGCCTGCACTTGTCCGTGGAAATGATGTCTAGACGCACCGAGAGGTCGGTCCGATCGAGGGCGGCGGAGAAGGCGGTCGCGAGGCGATGGACGTCGCGGCAGAAGAGGGCCGAGGCCTGCGCCTCGAGGCCGGCTTCGTGCGCGAAGCGAGAGGCGGTCGCGATGGCGTCGTGGCCGTGGCACGCATGGTCGGGCGGCAGCTCCCGGACGCTCGCGCGGAGCGCTCTCTCGAGTACCAGGGGCAGACTGCGCCGAAAAATGCACGCATTGACATGGGGGGTGACGATGCTCGCCAGGCCGCCGATGCGACGAACGGTGGTGAAGCTCTTGGTCGAACGGTCTCGGCGATGCGCCACGGCAGGAGCGAGCATGTGAGTATTCAAACGCGACGGCGAATGAAATGCAACTCATGTGCATATTTGTGACCGACGGTTCAGGTGGCCCGAGGAACCTCGCGTGCCCTTGGCCCCACGTACCGTGCGCGCGGGCGCAAGAGGTAGCCGGCGCGTCGCTGCTCGTCGGCGTGGGCGAGCCATCCGGCGGTTCGGCCGATGGCGAAGAGGGCCGTGGCGGTGCCGGGCGGCGCGCCTAGGGCAAGACTCGCCGCGATCAGGCCGAGGTCGACCGTGGGGAGGAGCCCGAGCTCGTCTCGGCCAGCGCGCACGAGCGCTTCGAGCGTGGCGAGTGGGCCGCTCTCCGGAGCGTGGGCGAGGGCGCGGGCGCGCTCGAGCAGGGGAGGCGTGCGGGGGTCTCCGTCCGGGTAGAGCGGATGTCCGAAGCCGGGGAGCTCGTCTCGCCGGTTCGCGGCTCGTTTCACGTAGGCGAGCGCGTTCGACGGGTCGTCGACCTCGCGCACCATGGCTTCGATTCGTGAGCACATCCCGCCGTGTGCGGAGCCCGACAGAGCCTGGAGCGACGCGGCCAGCACGGCGAGATCCGAAGCTCCGGAAGAGGCGACCACGCGTGCGGTGAAGGCCGACACGTTGAGCTCGTGATCGGCGACCAACACGAGCGCGGCGTCGACGAGGTCCTTGCGAGCGGTGCTCGGCGTGCGCCCCAAGGTCACCAGGATGCGCTCGGCCATCGAGCTTCTCGAGGCGGCCCTCGCGAAACCCGAAGGCCGTAGGATCCAAGGCATCGAGGCGTGCAAGCGGTCTCCGGCCCGCTCGTCATGGGACGCCGGTCTTTCCGCCGCGAGGCGCATGGCGAGATCGGTCGCGCGAGCAATCGGGTCGGAGAGCTTGGCGTCGAGTCCCTGCGGGAGCGCGCTCGGAGCGAGGCTCGCCCTCGTCTTCGCATCGGTCGGGAGCTCACCCGTGCGCAGCAGCTCGACGATGGCTTCGAACGGGTAGCGGCGATCGACCAGATCGAGCGCGAGGTATCCGCGGTAGCGTGGTCCGCGGGCTTCGATGGCCGTGATGTGCGAGTCGAGCACGGGCTCGCCCCAATCGAGCGCCGCGCCCGCTACGGCGTGATGTCCACGGCGTGCGTCGGCTCGCTTCTCGAGCCGCTCCACGTCTTCACGGAGGTAGAGCTTGCCGCGCGCGGGCGGGACCGCTTTGGCCGTTCGAACCAGGCCTCGGCTCGCGTAGGCGTAGAGGGTCTCGCGTTTCACGTCGAGTGTTTGGCAGGCTTCGGCAGCGGTCAAAAAGGCGCGGGACGGACCCGGAGGACGGAGACGAGGTTGCACGTTGATCAACGTATCCGAGACGAGGCTCCGCTCGCCATGTCGCTCGGGTATGCTCGTTCCCGTGAAAGCGCACACCGAGTACTTCACCTTCCGCGCCAAGAAGCGCGAGCTCTTGCACATCACCGACCAGCTCGCCGAGGTGCTCGAGCGGAGCGGGATAACCGAGGGTTTTTGCTGGTCTCGGCCATGCACATCACGGCGGGCGTCTTCGTGAACGACGACGAGTCCGGCCTGCACGAAGACATCTGGAAGTGGCTCGATCAGCTCGCGCCTGCCGGTGTAAACTACAAGCACCACCGCACCGGCGAAGACAACGGTGACGCCTGCTTCGTTGCGATCCTCCGGTGCGTGCTCACCTACAAGAGTAGGCTCCGCGCGCTCCTCGGATCGACGCCTCGCCCTTGCGGCGCGGACGACGGACGCACTCGGTCCCTTTTTCAATGGGCTGCTGGCGCGTCATCGTGAAAGTGTTGGGCATCTGATGCGTTCATCGTCGACTCGCCCCTTGGGTCTCCTGTTCGTGCTCGCCTCTCTCGGCTTCGGCGCAGGCTGCGGTCCGGCCAGGCCGCCCGAGTCCGCCGTGAAGATCGCGCCTGCTCCGCTCGGCGAAAAAGCGGACTTTGCCGTGATCGAAGAGCGCTATCTGCGGCGGCTCGCCGCTTCGGACGTACGATTGCTCGCGCGCCTCGAGCGCACGCCGAGTGAACAAGAGCTTACGGACGTAGGCTCGCGGCTCACGGGAGGGGAGCGCGAAGGAGGCCTCGTAGGTCAAGCGCTCGACCCGTTCGCCTTCGAGGCCCGTGCGCGCGAGACCGAGCTCGCCTTCGCGGAGCTCTCCGCGCAGAGCCCGACGCTCGGAAAGTCGTTCTTGGACGAACGCGCGCTGCTCGCCGATCTTCACGCGGCCGAAGCGGTGCGTGCACGGCGCGAGAAGGATCTCACGGCGTACGGCGCCGAGCTCTTGGTGGCGGCTGCGACGGTGGCGCGCTCGGCCGAGAATGCCGACGTGACCGCCGCGCGAGACGCCTGGCTCTCCGAGCGCTTCGGAGACGTGACCGACGCGATGGAGCGCAAAAAAACCTCGATGGCGCATCGGCGCGAGCTGGCCGATACCCTCGATCCGCTCGAGCGCACGCTCGAGGCTGCGCGTTTCCCTCGTGCTTATGCCGCCCTCGTGAAGCTCCGCGAGACCGTGGGTGAGGCGCGCATGCTGAGCGAGAAGGAGCCCTTGCCGGAGCCCGTGCCGGAAGCGAACCTCTCGGATCTGAAGGCGCTCGTGGGCGAGACGCTCTCCGATGCCGACGTGACGAAGACGCTCGTCGCCGCCGAGCGCACGCTCGATCGTGAAGCGAAGAAGGCGCTCGCACTCCTCTCCGAGCGCGAAGCGGACACGGCCCGTACGCGCGCAGGCAAGCGCCTCGGATTACGTGCGCCTTGCAAGAGCCCGGGCGCTTCGTCCGTCGTCCGAAGTCTCGCCGCGCCCAAAGAGCGCGAGTCCGGGTGTCTGGCCGTGCGTGTGCTCGCCGAGGCCAAAGGTCCTGCCGAGCTCGCCGAAGCGTGGGTTCTCGTGCACGACCGCGTGGCCGTCGCCGTGTGGGCGGCGAGCTTCCACGGCGAGCACACCACGCTCGACGTGGCGCGAGGGCGCGCTGCGCTCTTGGGCTTGGCCGACGATTACGTGAAGAGTGCACTCTTGAGACGCGCGGCGATTCGGCCTGCCGAGGCGCTCGGATCGGGGCTCGTGGCGGCCGTGGTGACGTCCGGAGAGGGCGCAGATGCGGCCCGCGCGAAGAAGGTCGTCGCGTTCGGAGATGGGTCGACTGCCGTCCTTCGCGCCCACGTCGGCCCGTAATATCGAACGAGCGCTCGGGGCTCGCTCGCGGGTGTCGCACTCCGACATACCTTCCCTTTGAACCGGTATTGCGTGCTCGTTCTCGGCACGCTTCGGTGAGGTGCTCCGTGATACCTTCGTGGATCGGAGTGCCTCCTTGAGCGAGAGACTACGCGACGAAGCTCGGCTGGGGACCTTCCTCACCGGAGGGCTGCGTCTCGACTCCATCCTCGGACGAGGTGGTTTCGGAGTCGTCTATGGCGGCACGTACCCGAACGGCACCACCGCTGCGGTGAAGGTGTTGCACGCGATTCATGCCGCACGACAAGACGTGCTCGCGCGCTTCGACCGCGAGGCCGAGGTGATCGCGCTGCTCGCGGGCCCCGGTGTTCCGCGCATCCTCGACCGCAACGTCACGCCCGAGGGCTCCCCGTTCATCGTGTTCGAACGCGCCCCGGGCGCCTCGCTCGCGCAGGTCCTTCACGAACGGCGCGCGCTCTCGTACACGCAAGTGCGAAGCATCGTGGAGCAAGTCTTGGAGGTGCTCGCGAGGGCTCACGCGCAGGGCATCGTGCACCGCGATCTCAAGCCGTCCAATCTCCTCTACGGACCGGACGGGCGCGTCACCGTGCTCGACTTCGGCGTGGCCATGGACGTGGTCGGCAAGCGGCTCACGGCGCAGGACGAGGCGGTCGGGACGTTCGCGTACATGCCTCCCGAGCAGGCCATCGGAGCACGCGCCGAAACCGGCCCGCCCTCGGACGTGTTCTCGCTCGGGGCGACGGCTCTCACGCTGCTCGCCGGCAAACAGGTGCGAAAAATCGTGCTGGGCGAGCCCCCTCCCGCATTCCCCAGTGTGTACGAGCTCGGGCTCCAGGCACCGCGCGCGTTCTTGGACGTGCTCGCGCGCGCGGTCTCGTTCGCCCCGGAAGAGCGTTATGCGGATGGCTCCGTGATGCGCGAGGCGTTGACCGAGTCCGAGAGCACCTTCGTGGACGATGCCACCGAAGTAGGAGGGGCCCCGCCCGAGGTTCTTCGTCAACGGCTGCTCGCCATGCGCGAGAAAGAACGCGTCGCGCAGGAGCTCGCGGCCAAGCTCGCCGCGCCCACGCAGGAGCGCTTCATGCTCGCCCCCGAAGAGGGAAGGCTGATGGCCGACAACCTCGCGCAGGTCGCGCGGGCGATTCATGCGAGGGGCTCGGCGCACGATTGGTCCGCGGAGGCCAAGGCGGAGGCGCGAGACCGCGCGTTCGCCGTGTCGAAGCCACGCGTGGACGCGAGCGCGGAGCCGGTCGAGCTTCCCATCACCACGTTTCCCTGGCGTGCGATCGCCGTCGTGGCGTTCGTGCTCGTGGCCGTGGCGGGCCTCGTGGCGGTGCTCGGCCGGCATTGACCCCGAGCGTGTACGATTAGCCAGCTTTTCGAGCGATCCCGCGCACCGTGGGGCGCAAGAACGGCAACGCCTTGCGCATGCTTTCTCGACGCAGATCGACGGATTCGAAGCCGGCCTCTTCCAAGGTGCGAGCCGTGTCGCGGGTGAGATGGCAATTGCCTGCCAAATGCTTCCACACGGGCTCGATTCGACCTTGCCACGTTCGTCGCGAGGTCCGCGCTTCGGCGCCCACGTGCTCGAGGAAAACGAAGCGGCCACCAGGCACCAGCACGCGCTTCATTTCGGCGATCGCTCGGGCCGGATCGGGCACCGAGCAGAGCAGCAGCGTGGCCACCACGGCGTCGAACGACTCGTCCGCGAAGGGCAAGCGGGCCACGTCGGCGGCGACGAACGTGATGGAACGCCCGGAAATGCCGGCGACCCGTGGCCCTGCACGATGGCCCACCCTAGCGGCGTGCAGAGCGTTCTCCGTGCCGGCGAGCCTCACGGAGAGCTTCTCGGACATGGCCGCGTCGGGCTCGGTGAGCACGATCTCGGTCACGGCAGGAGGGTAATGCGCGAGGTTCGCCCCCGTGCCCGCCCCCACCTCGAGCACCTTGCCGTGCAATCCGGACAAGAGCTCGGCGCGCCAATCGCGCAGGCAGGCCTCTTCGGCGGCCAGCATGAAACGATCGTACAGAGCCGCCATGACGAGGCCCATGGTGCTACGGCGATGCTTTCAATCGGGCGTCGATGGTGGCGATGGTCTTCTCGAGCGAGCCGTCCCCACGAAGGCAATAGTAGGGGTCTTTTTTGCCTTTCTTCTTCGGGACGGCTTGGAGCAGCGCGAGCGCGCGTTTGTCGCCCGATTGGGCCGCGGCGTCGAAGTGCTTCTTCATGTCGCAGGTGTTCGCCACCGAGCGTAGGTCGAGCGCGACCGTGAGCGCGCGGTCCGCGTGGCTGCGCACGTCGGGTTGGGCGAGCAGCTTCTGGGCGCGCTTGGCGGCCTTCGGGTACTGCGAGGCGTAGTCGCCGTAGCCGATGTCGTAGAGGACGTCGGGGCCGTTGGTGCCGAGGCCGTGCTCGAGCAGCCCGAAAGCCTCGTTTTCGGCCGCGTTTTCGCCGAGGGCGAGGTCCCGTACGACCACGAGCACGTCGATGGCGCGGCGCTCTTGGGGGAGCTTTTGCACGAGCTTGCGTGCGTGGAAAATGGCCTTCTTGGGGTCGCGCTCTTTGAGCGCTTTCATGAGCGCGCGGTGCACCTGCGGGGGGCACGAGGGCTTTTGCGCGTAGGGCTCGAGGAGCGCGAGGCCTGCGTCGAGATCGCCCTTCTCGATGGCCCCGAGGCCCTCGACGAGCTTCGGATCGGTGATGGGCGGAACGGCGGCGCTCGCGGCCGGGTCGAGCTCGATCGTGCTCGAAGGATCGATGGCCGGATCGAGCGAGGGGGCTTCGGTGGAGTCCGCGGTGGAGGCGAGGCTGCTCGTGGTGGGCACGACTCCCGACTTCGGATCGTCGGTCTTTTTCCCGCCCGAGAGGGCCACGGCCAGAATCACAACCAAAAGGAGCACCGCGCCCGCGGCACCCCCGACCACTCGTTTGTCGCGCAGGAGCGCTTGGAGGTCGAGGCCACCGAGACTCCCGGTGAGACCGCTCGGAGCGGCAATCGCCGCGTCGTCGAGATTGGGGCTCGAGGCGCCGTTCATGCGCACCGAGCCGGGCACGAACGCCGCGCCACCGTACGAGGTGGGGAGCTTGCCTTCGATGCGACCCGAGGCAATCAGCAAGATCTGGAGACCGTCCAGCTCTTCGCCGAGGGCCTTCGCGTCGGCGGTGCGGTCCGTGGCCTCTTTGGCGAGCAGGCGCATGATGACGGCCTCCACTTCGGGAGGGACGTCGGCGCCGCCTTTTTCCGCCATGGGAGGCACCTTGGCGGTCACGTGCATGCCGAGCAGACGGATCTTGCTCGCGTCGTCGAAGGGGCGCACGCCGCAGAGCATCTCGTACGCCATGACCCCGAGCGCGTAGAGGTCGGCGCGTGCGTCGATGGGCTGACCGAGCGCCTGCTCGGGGGCCATGTACTCCGGGGTGCCGTACACCATGCCGGCTTGAGTGAGCACGGGCGCGCTCGGGTCTTTGACGGAGCTCTGCGCGAGCTCGCCCACGGGGACTTTGGCGATGCCGAAGTCGAGCACCTTCACGAAGTCTTTTTCGCCTTCGCGGTCGATCAGCATGATGTTCTCGGGCTTGAGATCCCGATGCACGATGCCGAGTCCGTGCGCGCGCACGAGGGCCTGCACGATCTGACGGACCACGTGCAGCACGCGGCCGACCGGCAGCCTGCCCTTCGCGAGCACGTCACGCAGGCTCACGCCCTCGATGTATTCGAGCGCGAGGAAAAACGAGCCGTCTTCGAGCTTTCCGAAGTCGGTCGCGGTGGCCACGTTGGGGTGGTCGATGTGCGCGGCCGCCATGGCCTCGCGCTCGAACCGCGCCACCACCTCGGGCATGTGGCTCATCTCGGGGTGGAGCACCTTGATGGCCATGCGCTTGCGCATGTGGGTGTGCTCGGCCAGGTAGACCGCGCCCATTCCGCCTTCGCCCAGCACGGACACCACGCGGTAGCGCTCCGAGAGCACCGTGCCGATGAGCGCGTCCGGCCCGACTTTGCTGGGCGGCGGCGTGCGGCCTTTCCCTTCGAGCGCGGTCTCGGCCGGGACCTTTCCGGCGCTCGCCACGTCTTGCGGCTCACTGGCCCAGGGCTCGGCGACCGGGGAGTCGATGGGTTCGGGAGGCGGCATTCCGACTCTTCTTGCCTACCACAGCCCCTCGAAAAGAGGCACCGGCGCGGCGGAAACTTCCGTTCGGAAAAGAGATCCGAGCCGGTCAGAAGTCGAACAGCGCACCGAGCGACAGGGACAGCGCCACGCCGTCGTTTCCGCCGACGCCGGAATACGCGTCGCCGTGATGGCCTACGCCGAACACCGACTGCACCTCGAGGGAGAGCGCGAGCGGTTTGCGAACCTTGTAGGTTGCACCGATGCCGACGGGCACCTCCAGGTAGCCGCCCGAAGGCGAGGCGGGTCCGGTCACGAAGGTGCGCGCGTAGCCGAGCCCGACGCCGAGGTGCAGCGAGAAGCTTTCCGTGCGCGGAACCGGGGAAATCAAGCGCACGTGCGCGCCGAGCGAGCCCGTGTGCCGCCCGAGCCCCATCTGCGGCGCGAACGCGTAGGCGGCGTATCCGCCGAGGCGCACGAAGGGAAAGAACGCGAAGTGTCCGCGCACGTCGGCGCGAAGGCCGGGGCCGGCGTCGTCCACGCCCGGACCCCGCGAGGAGAGAAAGCGCTTCTCGAGGCCGATCTGCGCGCTGAAGTCCGAGTGGAGCTGCGCGTGCGCCGTGTTCGCACACGAGAGCCAGGCGATTCCGAAGGCCGCTCCGGTGCAAAACGCCACACCGAGACCACGCATCGACTGGAGCTTGCCCATCGCCTCACCCTACCAGTCGCCCGAAGACCCGTTCAACGGTCCGCCGTGAACGGGGGCTCGTTCGGCCACGCGCGCGTGTCGACGTGTGTACCCGAATGGGAGTTTTTCCGCGGTGCTGCTAAGGGAACGCTCATGGCTCGTACGCGCTCGTGGCTCGCACAAGGTCTCGTTTCTTCGGTGCTGGTGCTCGCGAGCGCCCACGCTGCCTGCGACAAGATCGAAGCGCTGCCGCCCGAGACCAGTAGCCCAAAGACCGACTCGGGTACGTACGATTGCTCCAAGTTCGCGAACTACAAAAAGCTCTGCCCGAACGACGCCCCGTCCGCACAGACGCCCTTGGCCATCTGCCAAGACCACGCGCTGCATCCCAAATGCGGAGACCTCGGCATCAAGGTCATGGAATGCTTGTGGGGCCTGCAAACACGTACCGACCTCTGCGGCACGGACGGCGTGAGCATCCCGGGCAAGCTCGACGACGCATGCGGCTCCGTGAACGCGGCCGACGTCGATTGCCGCGCGCGCACGCAATAGCCCTGAGGTCGGGAAAAAAGCGCGCGAACGTGCATCGATTGCGCGCGAGCAGCCCTTCCGCGTCGAGAGTCCGCAACGTGGTGATTGGCATGTTCGCTGCTTCGCGCCCGGCATGTCTTCCGTCGTCTTGTACTCTCCTTCTCCGGTAACCGAGTCGCTCGGCCTCCTGGACCACGTGCGCGCCGAGCTCTCGGCCCTGGGGGAGCACGAGACCCGCGTCTTCGACCTCTCGACCTTCCCGCTCGCCTATTGCCAAGGTGAGTTCGATTGTTGGGTGAAGACCCCCGGGGTCTGCCGCGCGCACGACCAGGAAGACGAGATCGTGCGCGCCGTGCACGATGCCTCGCGCCTCGTGCTCGTGGACGAGGTGACCTTCGGCGGACACTCCTCACGGTTGAAGCGCGCGCAAGACCGGCTTCTTTGCCTCGCATCGCCGTTCTTCGAGAAGCGTGCGTCACTCACGCATCACGAGGCGCGTTATGCCGCGTTGCCCTCGCTCTACGCGATCGGCGGCTCGTCCGTTTCGGCCCCGGGCGAGGCCGAGACGTTCGCGGCCCTGGCCGACGCCAATGCGGTCAACTTGAAGTCGCCTCGAGTAGGCGCGCAGGTGATCGACCCGAGCCTCGCCGACCCGCGGGGCGCCATCGCGAGGTGTCTCTCGTCGATGCACGTCCCCGGAGAGACGATCGGGTCGCGCGACGAGCTGCGTGTACGTCTACGAGAGAGCCTCGCGCCCGTGCATCGAGCGTTCCCCGTCGAGGCGCCGCGAAACGTCGCGCTCCTCGTCGGGAGCGCGAAGCCCAAGGGAACGAGCGTATCCGAGCAGATCGTGGCCGCTCTCGAAGCGCGCTTCGCCCGATCGGGAACGCCCACGGTCCGTCACTTCGTCACCGAGCTCTTGCACGAATGGCCGCGCACGGAGAAGGCACTGGCCGATCTGACCTTCGCGGATACGTTCGTGGTGGTGGCGCCGCTCTATTGGGACGCCTGGCCTTCGCTCGTGACCTCGGTGCTCGAGCGGGTCGCGCGCGTCCCGTCGGGTGAGCCTGGCCGGAAGCGTGTCTGCGGCATCGTCAATTGTGGGTTTCCGGAGCCGGAGCACACCCGAACCGCCTTCCGCATTCTTCGTCATTTCGGCGAACGCGCGGGGTATTCGTTCGTGGGAGGCTTGGCGCTCGGGGGAGGAGGCATGATGGCCTCGGGCAATCTCGAAGAGCCGCACGGTCCCGTCGTGCACGTGGCCGAAGCGCTCGACCTGGCGGCCGGGGCGCTCGCACGTGGTCAGAGCTTGCCGGAGACGGCGGCCGAGCGCATGGCGTTCGCGCCCATTCCCGACGCGGCCTATCGCCTGATGGGAGACCTCGGCTGGCGCTGGCGGGCGCACACCCATGGGCTCGATCAGCGAGAGCTCGTCGCTCGCCCGTTGGATACGGAAGGCTGATTCGTCTCGTCCGTGACGCGTGGCGCTTCATTGGCTGCCGCGCGCTCGCTCCGTGGTCGCGGACGCGTGGTTTCGACGTTTTCGTTCGGGGAGCTCCGCCCACTCCGGACGACCTCCCACGAGGTCGGTGAAATCGCTGCGAATGCGCAAGTGCACGAGACCTATCGAATGACCATGAGGGCCGTAGTCGACCGTACGCGCCAGCGCGCCGTGCTTCTTCGGTAGAGAGGCCCCGCAGCCCCACGTGCAGCAAGTGGCGAACACGCCGGCGTCGCTGGCCAACAAATGCGCGAGGGAGCTCTTGGCTTGGCGATAGCCCCCTTCGTGCACGAAGAGGGCCGACCACGGGAGCGCATGGGTGTCGGCGACGACGACGGCCATCTCGGCGCCTTGGGAGAACCCGACCAAGACCGGATCGGCATTCGCCACCCAATCGCCGAACTTGCGGCGTACCGCCTCGAGCGCGCGGCGTGAGCGATCGGCGGCCTCGGAGGCCGAGCCCCACGAAGCCGGTCGGCCGTTCTTTTCGAGGGTCGTGCGCGGACATACGATGAACGGATAAGCGTCCGTGGGACCCATCCAATCGCCGCACGCCCATTCGGCCCTGCTCTCGGCGCCGTGCAGGGAGATCATCACGGGGCGGGGCTCGGTTGCCCCGACCGGTACCGTCACGAGCCCGAGGCCTCCTTCGATCTCCTCCAGCCACACGCCCCCGAGCGGCGCACGCGTCGGCGGTGTCGGTGGCGCGACCACGGTGGGGGTGGTCTCGGAGGCTCGCGTCTCCGGTGGTGGGGTTCGATGGTGGCACGCGGAGGCGAGTGACCCGAGCACGAGAACGGCGGCGAGGCGGCGAAGGTTCATGCCGGTCCATCGCGCTCGGAGCGCGGACGTGACACCGCCGTTCGCGTCGCGTGGTCTTTCTCTTGGGGACTCGAAAGTGGCGTGAATTCAACTATTTGAATGGGTTCTGAAAATTCGACCGCCGGCCTCGTCACGTTCGTTCGTCTCGAGCGATAGGCTGTCCATGAGCATGTCTTCGGCCTTCGACGGTTCCATGTTCGATGCTCGCCGCCGCGCCGTGCGTGAGGGGCTCGCGAGGCGTGAGCTGCGAGAGGCCTTGGTCGCGCTCGTGCGAAGGCGAGTGCCTCGGGAAGAAGTGCCCGACCTCGTGCAGTCCATCCTGTGCGACGCGCTCGCGTCCGAGCGAACACCCGCGGAGCCCGACGAGCTCGCGCGCTGGGTGAACGGGATCGCTCGCCACAAGGTGGCCGACTACCGACGTCGCTCGGGTCGACTGGTGCTCGACGACGAGGCCGTTCGAGCGGCTCCCAGTGTCACCCCCGCGCCGTACGAGACTCGCCGACTCTTGGGTGAAGTCTTGGCCGACGAGAGCTCTTCGAGAGAACGGGAGACGCTCGATTGGATGATTCGTGAACACTCGGGAGAGCCGTTGACCCGCATTGCGGAAGAAGCCGGCGTGCCCTCGCCGACGCTGCGCCAGCGCGTGTCTCGCTTGCGTAAGGTCTTGCGCTCCAAGTTCGCTTGGTCGCTCGCGGTGCTCGCGTTGGTGGGCTCCGGGGCGGCTCTGCACTCCGGCATTCGGCGAGAGCCTCGGTACGAACCGGTGATTTCCGCAGAGCAATCGAGTGCACTCGGCGGCAAGTATCGCGTCGCATCGTTCGTGTTGCCGGACGGTGCACCCAAGGGCACGCGCTCTTGGCTCGAGGTTTTGGCGAAGGATGCTTCGATTCGTGTCGAAGGTCCTCGTGTCCTTTTGGTGTGCCCGGGAGCCACCCTCGAGCGCACGCTGCGCACCGTGGAGACCCACGGCGACGTCACCACCGCCGAGCTCGTCGACTCGAGCGGACGGGTCGTACACGTGGTCGCGCGCGCGTCCGGCTCGACGCTCCGTGTGGATCTCTCCGACGCCACGATGCACGGCTCCGTGGTGCTCGTCCGATGAGCGTGCGTCACGCGATCGGTATGAACTTGAAGGCCTTCGTGCTGCTCGTGCCCCTTGCGGTCTCCGGGTGCTCGACCGGACGCGCATCCCCTACACCGAGCTCGAGCTCGGCGGTCACGGTCGCTTCCGTGCAGCCGGCGCATTCGATGACGAGCGAGGTCGCGCTGTCGAAGGAGACGCCGCCGCCCGTCGCCGTGCGCCCGACTCGAACCGGGCCGCTCGACGTCACGTTCGCGGTGGTCTCGGACACGCACCTCGGCTTCGACGGGAACGACCAGAAGAACCGCGAGCTCGTCGCTTCGCTGAGCACTCTGCCCAAGCTCCGCTACCCCGGGCACAAAGAGCCGGTCGGGGCCGTCAGAGGTCTCCTGATTGCAGGCGATTTGACCGAGTGGGGAAATGTCGCCGAGTGGGAGGCGTTTCGCTCGGTGTACAATCTCGGTGGCGGGAAAGAGCCGAACAAACCGGGTTCACCTTTTCCCGTGTTCGAGGTGGTCGGCAATCACGACATGGTGCACGGACCGTGGCTCATCGCCGAGGTGGAGAAGCGACACCCGGGCAAAGGTGCTTACTCGTGGGATTGGGACGACCTGCACCTGGTCGGCATGGGAGAAGCCCCCGAAGGCGCCTCTTTGGACGGATTGGAGCGAGACCTGGCCAACGTGCCGCTCGACCGTCCGCTCGTGCTCTTGTTCCATCGTCCGCTCGCCGGGGCCTGGCAGGAAGATAGGCCGGACGCAGCTTCCCGCCTTCGCCTCGCCAAGCTGCTCGAGGGACGCGAGGTGCTGGGCATCTTCCACGGGCATCACCACGCGCGCGCGCACTACAAATGGCAGGGCTACGACGTCTTCAAACCCGGCGCGGTGAAGGGCGGCGCACCCGAGCTCGCCGTGGTGCACGTGGTGGACGACCTCATGACCGTCACGACCTTCGACTGGCAGAGCCGACGCTTCGTGGACGTCTTCACGAAACGCCGAAAGAAGTAGTCTCCAAGCAGCCCGTCGAAAAAGGGACGGGAGTGTTTCAACGGACTATCGAGGCGCTTTGGGCCGAGGGTCGCTGCAGGCGGCGAGCTCGTGGCGCGGCACGTACGGGTCGACCGGATCGCCCTTCTTGGGCTCGGCCGAGCCGAGCAGCCGTGCGCCCGAGCCGAGCTCGAGGCGAAAGTCGTTCTTCGGGTCCAGCTTGCCCGAGACGGTGCGGTGCGCGTGGAGCGTGCCGATCGCGAACGTGGTGCCTTGAACGTCGGCCCAGAGCGGGACGTCGCGTTCGCAGGTGAGCTCGTCGAGCTTGGGCGTTCGCACCGTACCGGTGGCGTAGCCGAGGCCACCCCACGAGGACTCCTTGACGAACCGAGACGCGACCCAGCCCTCGGCGTGCAAGGCGCGTCCGGCCGCCAATCGAATCTTGGTGCGATTGCCTTTCTTCGCGAGCACGACCACGGGCCTTCCCGTGTAACGGCTCTTCGTCTCGCCTCGAGCAGGAGGCATGAGCGTCTCGGCCTCGATGGTCGCGAGCTTCTTTCCCGCCTCGTCCTCGAGGGCAATGGCTTTGCCTCGAAGCTCGTGGTCGGGAACGGGCTCGCTGGCGGTCGAGTCGAAAGGCGTCAGCTCGGTGCAGGGTACATCGAACGGCGCGCCCGAGGTTGGGGTGATGCCGGGGTCCAAGTCGGTCTTGGGTCCGAGGGTGCTCTGTCCCACGGAGGCGATGGAGAGCTGGGCATAGTCGAGCCAGCCGTCCCGCAAGACCCGGGTCTTCGGATAGAGCACGAGGTCGTCGGTCGTGCCCACGTGGAGGGGCACGGCACCCACGAGGGAGATCGTGTCCCCGTCGATCGAGACAATGGCGATCCCCGGCCTCTTTTCGACGAAAACGAGGCGAACGTGGCGCACGTCTCCGAGCGTGCTCACGTGGGCGATGGGGGCCGCGCCGACGTACACGTGCTCGAGCCCGAGCGGTGCGCGTTTCGCATCGGCCGACGCCGAGATCGGCGAGGCGACGTCGATCGCGCACGCCGAGGTGGGCACGTCGATGGGCACGGGTGAACGCGCGGGCTCCCCCGAGCTCGCGGGCGCAGGTGAAGGTGGTTTGGGGAGGTCGACCGGACGAGCGCTCGCTTCGGGGGGAACGGGCGACGCAGGTGGCGAGGACGCGCCGCACCCGACGACGAACGGAAGCCACACGAGCGCGAGAGAAGTCGAGAGCGGACGATTGAACGGCACGAGCGTTTGCCTACTCAACGACCGGGACGAGCGCAATCGTCCGCCGGGGAGATCGAGCTCTGCGCCGGTCTCGCTCGCGAGCTCGGGCTCGGCGGTGCTCGAAGTCCTGCAATTTAAGGGACTTGCGCTCGCTGTCGCCAGGGAGGATTCGGGGTGCCGCGCCCCCTTCCGAATGGTACCTTGTTCGATATGAGAACGTGGACTTCGGGGACCCGCATTGCTTTGTCGCTCGCTTTGGTTTTCGTGAGCACCTCGTCGGTGATGTGCGTCGGTGACGACCCGGGTGTCGTCCCCGACGCCACGGACGCGAGCTCCACACCCGATACGAGCGCCACCACCACGCCGGACACCAGCACCGCCACGCCGGATACCGCTCCGCCGCTCAGTGAATGCGAGCAGCGCAAGACCGACGACGCCACCGGCGTCTACGTCTCCATCAACGGCGCCGACTCGGAGTCGTGCGGCACGCGCATGCAGCCGTGCCAGCTCGTCACTACGGGCATCAAGCGCGCCGTGCTGCTCAAGAAGTCGAACGTGTATATTGCACGCGGTACCTACGCCGAGCGCGTCGATTTGCTCCCCGGGGTCACCCTCGAGGGCGGCTGGGATCCGGTCAGCTCCGATTGGAAGCCGGTCTGCGGCAGCGATCGCCTCTCGGCGACGCGCTTCGCCCTCGGGCCGGACGACTCGACCGTGGTGCAAGCGAAGTTCGAGGGCGAGGCGGCGCTCCACCAAATCACGATCGAGACCAAACGACCGGCGAAGCCGAGCGAGTCGCTTTACGGAATTTTCGCGGTGAACGCGAAGCTCACCCTCGACTCGGTGGTGGTGAACGTCGGTCCCGGCGGCGACGGCGCCGCGGGCGTGAAGGGCGATGCTGGAAACAGCGGTTCGACGCGGTGTGCGGCCGGCGATGCCGCGCCGGGCGCCCCGGGTGGGCTCGGTGACGTTCCGTTGGCGGGTACCTTCGGAGCCGATGGCTACCTGCCCTCCGATGGCAAGCTCGGCAAGACCGGCAACCCGGGCAACAATGGCCCTTGCGGCACCAGCGTCAATTGCAACACCACGTGCAACGCGGGCGCGCCTGCTGCCGTGTGTCTCTCGGGCTGCAAGAACGCCATCTCGGGTTGCGGTGGTCGCCCCGGGCTCCCTGGCACGGGCGGCAAGGGGGGCGGCAGCAGCGTCGCCCTCTTCGGCTCCGATGCGAAAATCGTGATTCGCGGAGGCTCGTTCGGCTCGGGTAAGGGCGGAGACGGCGGCAAGGGCGGTGATGGCGGCGAGGGAGGTGCAGGCGGCGCTTCCACGGCCGAACAACTCCTCTGTGTCACGTGCTCGGGCCAGAATTGCGCGACCGTGGGCAATCAAACCCTCGCGACCGGAGCCGCGGGCGGCAAAGGCGGAACCGGCGGCGCGGGCAGCGGCGGCGCAGGTGGCTCGAGTTACGCGGTCTTCTTGATCGGCGCCAATGCGTCCTACTCGGCGACGCAAACTCCTACGTTCACGAACGGCGCTCCGGGGGCCGGAGCAGGAACGAGTCCCGCCGGCAAAGCAGGAACGGTGTTCGCGCCCGGCATCTGAGCCTCGGTATTCGCTCCACATCTCGAGGGCGTCCGGTCGCGAAGGCCGGGCGCCCTTTTCATGTCCGTCTCGTCAGTTGAGCGACTTGTTCGACGTGCCCAAGCGGACCACGTGGGTGCGCAGCACCGCGGCGTCCGAGGCTTCCGGTTCGAGCTCGAGCACACGTTCGAAGTCGGCGCGTGCGGCTTGGTTCGCGCCGAGTCGAGCGGCGAGGGCCCCTCGCTCACGGAGGGCCGAGGTGGCGTTGGGCGTGAGCGACACGATGCGGTCCAGTGCCAGGTGCGCGCGAGGCAAATCGCGTCGGGCGAGGTGCACCACCTTGAGGTTCGTGAGCATGCGCACCAGGGTGCCGCGCGGGCTCGCCGGCACCAGGTGGAGCGGCGCGAGCACCGCTTTTTCGCCCAGCGCGCGCCGCAAGAGAGCCTCGATGTCGGCCTTGTCGAGCAGCTTCCCGCTGAACGGATCGATCACCGCTTGCGGGTCCTCGTAGCGGCTCGTGGAGGGGAACGCCGCGTTCTGCGGGCCGTCGACGCGCACCAGGTAGTGCCCGGGAAAGCCCACGCCGCGAGCACGCACGCCCACCTTGTGCGCGATCTCCGTGTAGACGAGCGCCAGCGTGATGGGGATGCCCTTGCGGCGCTCGATCACGTCGGACAAGAGGCTGTTCTTCGGGTCTTGGTAGTCGTCTTCGTTGCCGTGGAAGCCGAGCGCGTCGTGCACGTGCGCGGCGAGCTTCGCGGCCTGCTCGCGCGGCTCGAGGTGCTCGAATTCGGCGGCCGTGAGCGGCTCGACCAAGCGCGCCAGCCGCAGGAGCAGTGCGTCCACGTCGACCCCGCCGTAGGCGTCTTTCGCGATGAGGGCCGCACCGGTGGCGACGTCGAGCTCGGCGTCTCCCAGGCGAGCGAGCTCTTCGAACGTGCGGGGGCGTTTCGCCAGGGGGTTCTCGATGCGCGGGCCGGAAGAGATGCTCATGAGGGCCCCAAGGTTTTGCCCCTCGGAAGCGATTTCCGCAAGGCGCGCTTGACGGATGGTCCCTCGGCGCAAAAGAGTGCGCGCCACCATGGCGAAGACCGAGGCCCAAAAGGGCGGAAAAGGCGCGATGCGCAAAGATTTCGAGCGAGCCCGCAGCGTTCACCCGGTGGGCATCACCGGGAAAGAGCGGCCGCATGACATCATCACCCAGATGTTCCCCGCGTACGTGGGGCGTCAGGAGCGCACGGCGTACGAGCTGATGCGCAAGAGCGCGCTCGAAGACCACTGCGTCTTCTTGACCCTCTCGGGCGCGATGACGCCCGCGGGCATGCACCAGTCGTCGCTCATCCCGCTCATCGAGCGCGGCGTGATCGACTGCATCACCACCACCGGCGCGAACCTCTACCACGACGCCCACCGCATCATCGGCCACGGCATCCGCGAGATCGACCCCAACGCGGGCGACCTCCAGCTGCGCCTCGCGCGCGTCATTCGTATTTACGATCTCGGCTTCTGGGAAGAGACCCTGCTCGAGACCGACAAGCTCTTCTCGGCCATTCTCCAGAAGCCCGAGTTCCAAAAGAAGATGACCACGCCCGAGCTGCATTACCTGCTCGGCAAGAACATCGCGGAGATCGAAGACGCGCTCGGCGTGAAGAGCCCGTCTCTGCTCGCCACGGCCTACCGCTACGGAGTGCCCATTTTCGTGGGCGCCGTGCAAGACGGCAGCATCTTCCTCAATATCGTCAAACTGAAGCGCCTGCTCGGCGACGCCTTCAAACTCGAGATCGACGTCAACGACGACGTCTTCGAGATGGGCGCCATGCAGCGCCATTGTTTCGGCGATCTCAAAAAGAAGATGGCCATTTGGATCTTGGGCGGCGGCGTGCCCAAGAACTACACGCTCCAGGGCGAGCCCCTGCTCGACCAGATCCTCTTCGTGCCCACGCACGGCTTCGACATCGACGTGCAATTCTGCGTCGACCCGGTCGACAACGGCGCGCTCTCGTCGTGCCCGGCCGGTGAAGGCCACACGTGGGGGAAAGTCTCCGCGGAGAGCGTGCAGACCGGCAGCGTGTACGTGCACTGCGACGTGACCGCGGTCTTCCCGTGGCTCACCTACGCGCTGCTCAGCGATCCGCGCGTGCACCGCAAACCGCGCCGCCTCTACGACGCCCGTGAGACCGCCGTCGCGAACCTCCAGCGCGAGGTCCTGAAGCGCCGCAAAGAGCTCGCCGCCACGCTCACGTATGCCTTCCCGAAGACCAGCAAGGCCAAGAAGGCCGCAAAGCCCGCGAAATCGACGAAAAAGGTCGCTTCCAAAAAAGCCGTAAAGAAAAACGGCACATCGGCCAAGCGACCCTGAATGAGCCTCTCGAGCTACCGCGTGGAGACGTGCCGTGAAGCCATCGCGGCGAAGAACCACGAGCTCCGCGCGGTGCTCCATGTCGTGGAAAAGCCCACGAAGCGGCGCACGCTCGAGGGTCCCGGCCCACTCGACGGTGTCCCGTTCGTCCTGAAGGACAGCTGGGACACCGCGGGCGTGCCCACCACCGGCGGCGCATACCGCAACAAGGGACGCGTGCCGGAGGTTTCGTCGCACGCGGCCGCTGCGCTCTTCGAGAGCGGCGCGCTCCTGCTCGGCAAGTCGAACGTGGGCGACATGTGCCTCTCGGCCGAGAGCGACAATCACCTGTTCGGCGCAGCCAAAAACCCGATCGACATGCGTCGTACCGCGGGAGGCAGCACCGGAGGCGGCGCCGCGGCGGTGGCCTCGGGAATGGCGGCCTTCGATTGGGGCACCGACTTCGGCGGCTCGGTGCGCGTTCCCGCGGCCTTCTGCGGATTGGTGGGATTGAGGCTTTCGGCCTCCGTTTGGCCGGTGGAAAAGCATCATTTCCCCCGCATCGGAGAGCACTTTTGGCCCATGGTCGCCATGGGACCCGTGACGCGTCGAGTGGCCGAAGCGCGTGAGCTCGTGGACGTGCTCGCGCCGGCCTTGCGTGTGGCAGACGCCCCGACGCTTTCCGTGGCCGACTTCTCGAACGAGGTCGCGCTGCTCGAGCCCGACCGCGCGCACCTCGGGAGCTGGCCGGGCTTCGCGGACGAGCTCGGCGACTACCTCGTGCGCAAAGGACTCTCGCCGCGGGTCGACCGCGGCTTGCTCGCGCCCTCGCGTGGGCAGCTCGCGTTCGACGCGTGGCTCTCGCTGCACCTCGCGAAGCTGCCCGGTCCCGGGGAGCCCAGCATCGCGCAAGGGCTCTTGCCCACGCTGCTCGGGCTCTTCACGTGGGGCAAGCTCGACAAGCGAATCCACCCGAACACCGGGGGAAACTTGCTGCTCTGTGGGGTGGGGCGCTCGCGTTCCGGCCCTTCCGGTCTCGGCTCGAAGGCCTCGTGCGCGACGTTCGTCGTGAGGTCGAGCGGGTGTGGAAGAGCGGTCGTTTGGTGATCGCTCCCACCACCACGCAGCCTGCGCCGCGCCACGGCCGCGCGCTCTTCTCACCCTCGCTGCTCACCTTCGGCAAATACGGCAACCTGGTCGACGCGACCTCGATCGCCGTGCCGTTCGGGCGCTTCCCCGACGGCCTTCCGCGCTCGTTCCAAATCATGGGACCGCCCGGCTCGGAGGCCGCGGTGCTGGCAATGGCCGAGCGTCTGGAACAATCCGCGGATTGACGGTCGCGGGACGGTCAGTATCCCTGCTTTTCCAGGTCTTTCCAGGTGGCGAGCAGGGTCTCGAGCTCGCGTACCCCACCGTGGCGAGCTGCGCGGTCCCGCTCGACACCGATTGCACCTACTACTCGGCGTGCCTCGAGCGAGCCATTCCATGCGGCGCCGAGGGTTATGCGCTCGGCTTCGGAGAGAAGTTCTGCACCGCCTTTCGCGGGGCCGAGCTCTCGCCGGCCGGCACCAAGTGGATGAAGACCGTCATGGGATGCCTCCAGCGTGTGCTCGCGCCCGAAGTCGTCGCCAAGGGAAAATTCACGACCGAGGCCGCGCCTCGCGCCGTCTGCCAGGATCTCTTCGACCGCGCCTTCGCCTCACACCCCGGCTGTTACACCTCGGAGGAGAGCTCCATTTGTTTCCTTCCGCCAGGTGACCTCGCCACGGTCCTTCAGACCATCGGGGCGCAAGAAATCCTGAAACCGCGCACCGGCGTCCAGGTGGTCAGCACGGTGGGCATTTGCGTGAAGCAGCTCACCGGAAGGCTCTTCGGCTTCGGCTCCAAGAAGTCCGGCTCGGGCTCGGCTTTCACCGACGACCATGCCTCACGCGCGAGCTTCGGCGAAGACCTCTCGCGCGAAGAGCTCGGTGGACGCGCACGACGCGGTCTTCGCCTCGAGCTTGGTGCGTCCGTTCTTGCCATTGGGGGTGCAGCCGCGCCGCGCTGCTTCGGCCGCGCTCTCGCTGCAATAAACCTTCTCGGCGACCGCACGACATGAAACGCGCGACGTGTCGTCGAGCGGAACGACCCTCACGCGCGAGGACGAGAGCGCGCTCTCCGAGGTCGCTTCACCGTCGTCCGTCTCGGCGGCACAGCCGCCCATGCCCCACGCGAGCGCCACCACCGTGGAGGCCAAGGCGAGCGCGGTCGAGAGTCCACCGCGGCGACCGGAACGAGCGTGAAGCATACTTCGGGATATCACCTCCCAGGCTCCGGAGGGCGGGATCGCACGAGGTTGGCCGAGGTTTAAGGGAAAACCTCAGGGGCCGATCCGGGACTATTCGCGCGTTCACGGCCATCACGAAAGGCTTCGTTTTCGCAGCCTCTCGCTTGCCTGTTCGCGCCGGACGGTTCCTCCCAAGGTGCCGGGGCCGTCCGTGTTTCACTTCGTCATGCGTTCGGCGCGGAAGTCTCGGTCGGCCCGCTGGACGGCGCTCGTCGTGCCTGTCGTGATCTCCAGCGCATTGCTCACGGGAAACGTCGCCTGTTCTCGGGCGGGGGCCGAGCCCGAGACGCGTGCCCTCGAGGCCGGCGCGGACTCGGGCGCAAAGCTGGACGCCAAGTTTCCGACCTTCGAGCCTGCGTGTGGAGGGCTCTCGTGTGAGCTTTACGCCTCACCGGCCGAGGCGTTCGCGCGTGTCTTGGCCGAGAACCCTCGGGTGCTTGCGGTGGGCGAGACGCATCCACGCCAAGGCGTCGAAGCGAAGAGCACGGCGGCGCGCTTCGTGGACGAGCTCTTGCCGCTGCTCGACGGGCGCGCGACGGACCTGGTGGTCGAGCTGTGGGTCGCGAAGAGTGGCTGTGCGGCGCGACAGCGGGCCGAGGTGCGCGCGGTCGCCTCCGCGCAGCGTGAGGTCACGCAGGCACAAGCGCCCAAGAACCAAAGCGACTTTCTCCGTCTCTACACGGCCGGTCGTGCGCACGGAGAGCACGTGCATCTCTTGATTCCCCCGTGCGACGAATACGGCAAGATCCTCGATGCCGGGGCGGGTGACGTGGACGCCATGCTCACCATGATCGCGAACCTCTCGGTCACCGAGATCGAGAAGAGCCTCGACGCGCCCGATGCCGGCCTCGTGGTGGCGTACGGCGGCGCCATGCACAACGATCTCGTGCCGCGCCCGGGACACGCCAAGTGGTCGTTCGGACCGCGTGTGGCCAGGCTCACCGAGGGCCGCTACGTGGAGCTCGATCTCGTGGTGCCCGAGGCCGTGCAAGACACCGAAGCCTGGCGCGCGCAACCTTGGTATCCGCACTTCCACCGCGGACTACAGGGCAAAGAGACGCTGCTCTATCGGGTGCGAAAGGACTCGTTCGCCCTGGTTTTTCCCGAGGGAGCGGTCGACGCAGGATCTCCTTAGGAACTTTCTTCGACGATTCGTGCGACCTCTCCCGCGAGCCGGCTCGTACGGCCGAGGAGAATCGATGAAACGTCTTTCTGTTCGTGGGTCGGGTCGGGGTTCGGCGGTCGCTTCGGTGGTGGCCATGGCGTTCGCGCTCGGGGCGTGCATGGCGCCGCCCTCCAAGGTTCCGTTCGCCACGGCCACCGAAGCGCAGGTGCGTGAGTCTCAGACCAAGGAGACGTGGTTCGAGTTCCACCAAGGCGATGAAGTGCCTTTGGCCATGATCTACACCGGGGTCATCGAGACGAAGACGCCCATCGTGGTGCGTGCTGCGCGGCCCTTTTGGCTGGTGGTCACGCCCAATCAACCCGCGCGCTTCAGCTTCGACGGGAAATCCATCGAGTCCTCGTTCGGCAAAGCCGGCGTCATCGTCGGTCACGAGAAGGGCACGAACTTCGTCGGTCTGGCCGTGTACATCGGCAAGCCGGAAGACATGCCGCCCGAGATGAAGTGACAGCTCGCTCGCGCCATTCGCGCCGTTCGCGCCGCTCAGCACACGCGGAAGAGCAGCATTTTCGACCGACCGAAGCGCGAAATCTCCACGTGGTAGTCGGGGGCGTTGCGCAGGCGTGCATAGGCCTCGAGCGCCGTCTCCGGGGTCGCGAGATCGTAGCCGTCGATGGCGCGCAGGCTGTCGCCGTTCATGAAACCGAGACGCGTGAGCGTGCTGTCGGGACGAAGGCCGAAGAGCTTCACCCCGATGGTGCGCCCGCGCTCGGTCTCCGGGAGGATGCGTGTGCTGTGCATGAGCTCGGCCTGCTGCTCGAGGGCTTTGTCCACGAAGTTTCGTGTCACGTAGGTGATGCCGAAGGGGGATCGGTACACGCCTCCTTCTTCCCACGCGCGGCTGCACGCGTGTTCGTCCAGCTCTCCGAGCACACGAGGGGGCCGCGTGGATTGGTCAGTCGCCTGCGTCGACGAGGCTTTGGGGGCGTCCACGTGCACGTGAACGTCGGGCGCACGGACGGTGAGCGCAGGTGCCGCTTGCGAAGAGACGGGCGCCGGCGCGGGGTGCGGGCTGCGCAGGGCGAAGAACGCCGTGGCCACCGAAGCGCCGAAGGTGGTCCAGGTGAGGCGCCGAAACGCCGACGAGAGCAGAGGGAGGTACGTGTACATGGAGAGCCCGGATAGCGAGCTCCGTGCCACGCACGATCGATTGGAATCGACTGGAAAAGAGGACGTTCGTGACCGGTCGAGTGCGGACGGCGCGTCGTTTTGTCGGCGACGTTCCGGCTTCTCGCCAAAGTGACAAGCGGCTCCGCTCAGCGGGCGTTCGATGGCCGCGGACGCGGACGGCACGCATAGGTATTCGGGGTGTCTGCCCCGAGGCCCAGGTCGGGCATGGTCGAGAGTCGCTCGCTCCTGTTCGCGGCGTCGCACGTCATCGACGCCGGGCAGTCGGCGTCCGTGTCGCACTCCTCGGTGCAGACTGCACCCGTCTTGCGCGGCAGCATCGGGACCGCCGGCCTGCCCGGTGCGAGCTGGAGGGTGTCGCGCTCGAAGAGGCTCATGCAGAGGTTCGACCGACAATCGGCGTTTGTGGCGCAGGCCGCGCCGACCGGAGCGGCCTTCACGCGGGCGATGGCGCGCTCCGCTCCCCAGAGCACGAACGGCACGGCCATTAGCCCAGCGATGAAGAAGGCGGGACGCGTCTCTCGGTCTCGGAAGAGCTCGGTGAAGGTCTTTTTGGCGGTCTTCGGGAGAGTCTCGACCACCTGGGGAAGGGCGATCGTCAGGTACAGATCGCCCGCGTCGTCACGCGACGATTCGTGGCCTTTGCCCGCGAGGCGCAGCTCTTGACCGGCAACGACGCCCGCCGGCACCGTCACGAAGAGCACCTCGTCACGCGAGAGGAGGCCTCCTTCGCATGCCTCGCAGCCGGGTCCTGCTCGATAGGTCGCGAAACACTTCGCGCAGCGCACGATGCGAGAGACCTCGACGCGCTTTTTCACGCCGGCTTTGGCCTCGTCGGTCGTGACGAGCAGCGTGTGCGTGAGGTCGAGGCTACGTTTTTCGGTCATTCGAGGGCCGGGCGGCAGCTTAGCGCGACCTTCGAGGCGAGCGAACGTGGCCGAGAGCTCGTATCGTAGCCGCGTGCCGAGTCTCACCCCGCGACCTTCCCAGGCGGCTTTTCGCGCCTTGCTCGTTCTCGCGTTCGCGTGCGGTTCCCTGCTCGCGTGTGGCAAGTCGCGTGAGCCTCAGAAGGCCATGCTCCCCGACACATCCCCGGGCGCGGCCTCGATCGCAGCTCACACGGGAGTCGAAAAGATGCAGGACGCAACCATGGTCGACAGCGCTGCTTCGAGCTTCGATCCCTGCCCACCCAGCGGTCCGTGCCGCATCATGCCCTTCGGAGACTCCATCACGTTCGGTGTGGGCTCCACCGGTGGTGGTTACCGTTTGCCGCTTTTCGAGGCGCTCTCGGGAGGACGACGCGCGTTCACCTTCGTGGGACGTGTCGCGAACGGCCCGGAGACGTGGAAAGGCGCGACCTTCCCTCGTGGCCACGAAGGTTACTCCGGCTACACCATCGAGCCCTGCGGTGGTCGCCCCGGCATAGCCCCGCTCGCGAAGGGAGCGGTGACCGCTGCAAAGCCGCACGTGGTCTTGCTCATGATTGGAACGAACGACGTGGGCGTGGGGTGCGACTTGAAGACCGCAGGCGAACGGTTGGGACGCTTGATCGACACGTTGGTCGAAGCCGCACCCGAAGCGCTCGTGGTGGTGGCGAGCCTGGTGCCCTCGCAAGACCCGGTCTTCGACGAGCGCGCTCGGGTGTACACACGCGACATCCCCGCGGTGGTCGAAGCGCGTCGCACCTCGGGAAAACACGCGGTGTTCGTGGACATGCAGCCGAGCTTCGAGGCCGAGCCTTCGTTCCGCACGCGCCTCTTTACGGACGTGCTCCACCCGAACGACACCGGGTATGCCGTGATGGCCAAGGTCTGGCTCAAAGGGCTCGCGGGCCTGCGGTAGGTTCGTGTGGGTCGCGCGCGTCGAGGTGGCCTTGAGAGCCCTTCGTGTTGCTCGAGGAGCATGAAAATCGCCTCCTGAGGCGGCTCTCGATGCTCGGGGAGCAACCGGAACCCCCTCGGGAGGCGGTTCTCGATGCTCGCCGAGCAACCGGAACCCCCTCGGGAGGCGGTTTGGATGCTCCACGACCATGCGCGAACGCCTCGAGAGGTGGTTCGCATGGTGGTCGAGCGTGGGAGATCGGGTCAGGCCACCCTTCGCGCGGGACCGGAGTCAGGCCGGCTTGACGGGCGCCGGTGTAGGCGCAGGTGCGGGCTCGGGCTTGCGCCGCGGAGTGCCTCTGCGCTCGGCGTTCGCGGCCGACTGGTGGAGGAGGCCGAGGACCTTGGCGCGGTCTTCGTTCGAGATCTTCTTCACGAGGTCGAGGTTGCTCTCGAGCGCGCGTGCGATTTTGATCCAGCCCAAGCGAGCCGAGCGAAGGGCTTTGGACTCCTCA
Source organism: Polyangiaceae bacterium (assembly GCA_965225775.1). Classification (GTDB taxonomy): domain Bacteria; phylum Myxococcota_A; class Polyangia; order Polyangiales; family Polyangiaceae; genus JAAFHV01. The sequence goes on from OZ245328.1 coordinate 7,004,470, forward strand.
CCCTCTTCGGGGTTCGCGAGCTGGTGCTCGAGGGCGGCCTTCTTGGCCGCCACGGGGCCGAGCTGCTCGCCCGCCTTCAGCCACGCCTGCATTTCGTCATCGAGGGTTCGTCCTTCGATCGACGGGATGCGTTTCAGCTCGGCGCGGGTGGGCTTGTCGAGTGATTGGCGAACGGTCGCCGCGTTGCCGGCTTCGTCGATCCACGACGCATTGATTTGCAGAAGTCCACCCGGCTGGAGCTTGTCCCGCAGTGCAATGAGAGACTTTGCGGTCTCTGGGTCTTCGGTGAGCTCGACCAGGGCGTCTATGAGCTTCCATGACCCGCGGTACTTCCGGTCGTGTTGATCGTCGAGCACCGCGCCCTCTTTGCTGAGCGCCTGAATTTGCTCTTCAAGAGGCGACGTGTCCTCTCCAAGTGCCGCGCAGAGGTCGTCGTGAGCTTCGGCGACGTCGGGCAGTAGCGCCGCGGTCTTCGCGTGCGCCGACAGAATCGCGTGCACGCCTTCGTCACGAAGCCATTGGGCCGAGATCGTCCGCATGCCCGAACCCGAAAGACGCGTGTAGTTGCTCATTCCTCCCCTTCCTCCTCGTGAGAATTTCGGGAGGAAGGGTCGCAGACGTCTCGCGGGTCTCGCAATAGGAAAAATGGGTCATCGTGGGCCGCGAGCCTGACTAGAGAGAATCGTTCGTGATTTTTCTTCGTCTCGGGAGCGGCACGGCTTCTCGTCGTGCCACCTCGATCCGCCCACGGGCTCGAGTGACACCCAAATGTCACGCTTCGGTCGGGCGATCGCGTGTGGCGAACGGCTACGAGGCCTTCTTTGTGCTCACGGAGCGTGAGCCGCCCGAGTGAACAACCGCGAAGGCTCTGCCCTCTCCGTACAGGACATCTGTCGTGCGGAGTGGAGGGGTCGAGCCGAAGTGTCAAAAGAAGCTCGTCGACTACTGACTATTTTGGAGCTAGTTAATAGTCCCGTCACTTCCAGTGAGACCCCACCCATGATTCGTTTCGAGCGTTCGCGAGCTTTTCCGGTTCTCTGGTGCCTGCCCGCCGCGATGACGGTCGGATCGCTTCTGTCCGTGAGCTGCTCGGCGCCACCGTCCGAGGTTGGTGGCCAAAGCGCCGCCCTCGAAGGCGTACGCGTAACGGCGATTACAGATGGATCCGCCCAATTCAAGGGGAACGAGACCGAGTCGGCCGTGGCGGTTTCCAACTTCGACGGCCAGACGATGGTGTCGGTTACCTACAACGACGACCCAGGTGACGCCGTGTCGTACACGGACAAGACGAGGACCGTGCGCAAGGGGGCGAGTCAGTTCGGCTGGTCGTACTCGAAGAACCTCGGGGCTTCGTTCGTCTATGGCGGGAAGATCGCGGCGACCGATGAGTGGCCGGTACTCTGGGGTGACCCCGCCATCGCGACCTTGGTGCCGGATCAGCGCTACGTGTTCATGTCCACCTTGGCTGTGCCTGCGTCGAAGATGCCTGCCTCCGGCGAAATCGTCGGTGGTTTCAACGGCACCGTGCTCGGCGGAGCGTGCATCGCCAAGTCAAAAGATGGTGGTCGCACGTTTGCCCTCTGGACCTGCGTTCACGACAACCACGCGTTCTACGACGGGGCCAGTGCCGTGGCGGGCTCGTTTCGCAACGGTTCGGACCATCGCATCTTCTTTGCCTTCGAGGCAGTCGCATCGAGGGAGATCCACGTGTGGCAGGCTGACAACGAAAACGTCGCTGAGTTGCACCGGCTACCGAACCCATTTGCTGACACTGCAGGGGTAGTGTCACATCCGCGCCTGCGGATAGATACGGCCACCGGAGTGCTATACGCCGCCGCTTTGTCGAGGACCTTTTCTGTCCTGCTGTCGCGGTGGGATGGATCCAGTTGGTCCCGTTCCATGTTGGTGACTCGTGCTACGTCGAATGGCTCGTCGCCCCTCCAGACTGTAGACTTCGGCGGCTCCAAAATGCGGAGTGCGCCCGACTTCTCATTCGATATCGGTCCGGCCTCAGACGCAGCCGGAACGGATGCCATTCGGCTTGTCGCCACTCGCCAGCGTGGGGACGGCACCCACTTTGTCGAGGGCGCCTTTTGCAATAAGTCCCTCGAAGTATGCACCATCCCGACAGGTTGGTCGACAGAGAGCGCTCGAGGCGAGCAGTTCCAACCTCAGGTGAGCGCCTTTCAGGGGATTCCTCTCGCGGGAGTTCCCGGTCGATGGGAGCTCACTTTCCTCGACACCTCAGGACAGCCCGGGGGAGACCGCGTGTCTCTCCAGCGCACTCCTCTCGCTGGCGACGCCGTAACCGGCCGGTACCTCTTCCCTCAACAGATCGTTTCTCTCGGGGTTGTCTGTCCGGACACGCGGAATGGGAGCTCAGAGGGCGGCTACTGGGGCGACTACAACGACATGAAGTTCATCGATCTGCAGGATGGAAGGTACCCTCGGTTCCTTCGCACGTTCACGAGCTCCGACAAGTCCGACTACACGGACGGCTGCTACAATCAGCAGGCGTTCACCTCCGCCCACGTCCACCTGAAGGCACTCCGGTTTTGAAGGCCACCCTCGTTTCGGCCCTAGTCCTGGGGGGCGCGGCGCTCTGGATTCTAGGGTGTGGCGGACGCATCACCGAAGACCCGCCGGCGGCGCTCGACGCTGCTCCTTCACCCACGTCCGGCGTGGACGCTTCGCTCCCTCGTGACGCGCAGCTCGAGAGCGGGCCGGATGCCATGCCGGACGCCGGTCTGCCCGACGCCGCGGAGTGTGGGCCTTCCCCTGGAGGCCTCTTCACCTGCTGCAACGGGGCTGCGTGCCTGGGTAGCTGCACGGATGGGCGCTGCGAGTGCTACGGTGTGGAGGGAGGGTGTGAAGGCCTTCCCGGCGCAATCTGTTGCCCGTTTCGACGATCGTGTTCGGCTGAGTGCAATCCATGAGGGAGCCCATGTCCATTTCGTTCCGAGCCGCTTGCTGCCTGTTCGCTGGCGCGTGCACGACGGCTGCGTTCCTGGCCTGCGGGACCGTTCCTTCGACCGCGGAGACGAACGAAGCGTCGTCTGACGATGAGCCGTCGGACCCTAGCGCCCTGGATGCGCAGGCTCCGGTCCAAACCTACCCGGACGGTGCGCCCTACGACTCAAGTTTGGGGTACGCTCCACCCGGGCGAGATGCGGGCATCCGGGTCGATGGGGGAACGGATTGTATTTTCGAGACGGAGGCCGGAGCTGATACGTACGAAGCACGCACGTGCTGCCGTGGGTTGCCGTGCCTCGGCGAGTGCATCCTTTACCATGGTGATACCCAGCCGACGTGCGACTGCTCTGCGATCGTCGGTGGGTGCCGGACGGGGCAAATGTGCTGCCTAGGAGGTCGGGCGGGCTGCATCGCCGCCCCGGACGTCTGCGAGGTGCATAGCCACTGAAGACCACGCCTATCTCCTTGCGAGCCGCGTGCTGCCTGTTCGCCGTAGCCTGCGTGGCAGCGGGGTTTCTGGCCTGTGGGACCGTCCCTTCGACGGCAGAGACGAAAGAAGCGTCATCCGACGACGAACCGTCGGACCGTAGCTCCCCGGAAGCGCAGCGCCCGTCCGCGACATACCCCGACGGTGCACCCTACGATTCGGACCTGGGGTACGAACCGCCCGGGCGCGATGCGGGGGTTCTCGTCGACGGGGGCAAGGACTGCATCTTCGAGACCGAGGCTGGAGAAGCGACGTTCGAAGCACGCACGTGCTGTCGTGGCTTGCCCTGCCTGGGCGTGTGCATGCTTTACTACGGAGACACGGAACCCACGTGCGACTGCGCCGCGATTGTCGGGGGCTGCCGGACGGGGCAAATGTGTTGTCTCGGGGTCAGGATGGGCTGCATTGCCACTCCGGATGTTTGCGAGGTGCATAGCCACTGACGGCCCCACGCTCAACCTCTAAGGAACCCCGCCACCGCCTCCACCTGGTCCTTTGCCATCAGCGCAGGCGCATGGCCCACGCCTTCCACTTCGTAGCGCTCGAGTGACGGTTCGCGTGCCGCCATACGCGTCGCGATCTCCTCCGAGACTACGTCCGAGCGTGTGCCTCGCACGAGCAACGTGGGGCACGTCACCTTCTCGTACACCGGGAAGATGTCGACCTCGCCCGGTCCCGAGCCTCGGAAGGCCTCGCCGATGGCCGGATCGTAGGCGAGCGTGAGTCGACCGTCCGGGAGCGTGCGCGAGCCGTGCTCGGCCAGGTGTCGCCACTCGGCGTCGGTGAGCGGGCCGAACGGCTCGTGGATCACGCGCAAATAGGCCTCGAGCTCGGCTTGGGTGGCGAAGCTCGGTGCGCGTCCCACGTAGGCGCCGATGCGCTCGACCACGGAGGCGGGCACGAGTGGGCCAATGTCGTTCAATACCAATCGACGAATGGGGTTCTTCGGCTGCGCGGCCAACAAGATGCCGGCAAGGCCGCCCATGGAGGTGCCCACCCAATCGACCTCTTCGACGTCGAGGCGCGCGAGCAGCGCGGTGAGATCGGCGAGGTATTGCGGATAACCATAGCCTGCGCCGTCGACGAGCCAATCGCTCTTGCCGCGGCCCACGATGTCCGGGCAAATCACGCGGTAGGTGCGCGAGAGCTCTTGGGCGAGCACGTCGAAGTCGCGTCCGTTGCGGGTGAGGCCGTGCACGCACACGACCGTGCGCGCTTCCTTCGAGGGGCCGGCCCACTCCACGTAGGCCATGCGGTGAAAGCCTTTGGCCGAGAGACAACGGACGTTTCGCGAGAGGGGCGCAGGTTCGTTCACGGGCCTCTCACGATACTCCCATCTCGAGGAAATCAGGCGCGATTCGCGTGCCGGCGACCGCGTGCAAGATGCACTGGATGGCCGAGCTTCACTCCGGACCGTGCCCGAGCGCCGCTTCGATGGCGAGCACGAGAGCGGTGCCGCGGAAGGGCTTCTCCAGGTAACCCGCCGCGCCACGCGCGCGTCGTTGCGAGTCGGTGCCTGCGCCACTCATCAAGAGAAAGGGCGTCACGATGCCTCTTCGGCGCGCCCAATCCGAGAGGTCGGGGCCGGACGTTCCGGGCAGGGCCACGTCGCATAGGACGAGGTCGAACGAAGACGTCTCGAGCAGGCGTTGTCCCTCTTCGGAGGTGCCGGTGCGGGTGACGTCGTAGCGCTCCTCCAAGAGGTCCGAGATGCTGCGCAGGACCGGTTCGTCGTCGTCGATCACGAGCAGGCGCTTCTTCGCGATCGAGACCGCGGCCATCTCCGGGACCGAGGGCGCTCGGGAGGCGGGCTTGCGCGGGAGCACCACCTCGACGCACGTGCCGCTCTCGGCCGAGCTCACGATGCGGATGTCACCGCCGTGCAAGCGCACGATGTCGCGCGAGATGGGCAAACCGAGACCGGTGCCGGTGGCCGGCGGTTTGGTGGTGAAATACGGCTCGAACACGCGCTCGAGGACCTGCGGAGACATGCCCGGGCCGTTGTCGCGCACCACCACGCGCACCGAATCGCGATCGCCCGAGGTCTCCACCTCGATCACGTTTTGCTCGGCTTTTTCCGGGTTGAGCGCGTGCGCCGCGTTCACGAGCAGGTTCACGAACACCTGACAGAGGCGACCCTCGGAGCCGATCAGCGTGGCGCCCGTTTCGAAGCGTCGCACCACGCGGCCGCGCGCTTCGATCTCGTGCGTGGTCAGCGTGAGCGCGGACTCGAGCACCTCGTTCACGTCGAGCAGACCGAACGGCTCTTCTTCGCGGCGGCCCAGGGTGCGAAGGTCACGCACGATGCGGGCGACACGCTCGGCGCCCTCGTGGGCGAACTTCGCGCCTTGCGAGAGCATGCGAAGCGTCTCGTGAGAAATGGGCGAGCCGTTCGCGAGGTGCGACTCGAGCACGCGCGTCTGGTGCTCGAGATTCAAGAGCACGAAGGTGAGCGGGTTGTTGATCTCGTGGGCCACGCCGGCCGCGAGGCGACCCACCGTGGTCATGCGGTCGGCGTGGGCCAGCTCGGCCTGCGTGCGAAGGCGATCGGTGATGTCGCGGATCACGGCGACCACCGCGTCTTTGCCCTCGAACAAGACACGCAGCGCGGCGATCTCGCACGTGATCGAGGTGCCGTCGGAGCGCACGAGTCGCTCTTCCAGGAAGGGCAATGTCGAGGGCGCGCCCGGCAGGTAAAGCGCCGCCATGCGCTCGGCCACCTTCGCGCGATCGTCGGGGTGGACGGCGTCGAGCACCACGCGCCCCACGAGCGAACCCTCTGGGTAACCGAGCATGCGATCGAGCGTCGGGCTCACGTAGACCGCGATGCCGCGGTCGTGCACCAAGATGCCGTCGGGCAGGGTGTCGATGAGCTTTCGGAGGCTCTCCTCCGAGCGCCTGAGCTTCTCGTCCGAGCGACTGCGCTCGGTCACGTCGCGGGCGAAGCCGACGAAGCGGCCATCGGACGTTCGCTGCGCGAGCACGTCGAGCACCACCCGGCCGCCATCCGGCAGGACCAACGAGCGCTGGATGGCCAGGCGCTCACCGGTCCTCAGCCACTCGAGCAAGGGCGGTCGAGTCGCCAAGTCTTCGGGCGCGATGAGGTCGGGGACCCGGACGCCCACGAGCTCTTCGCGCGAGCGTGCGAGGATCCGCGTGGCATGCCGGTTCACGTCCAAGATGCGCAGCTCGCTGTCGGCCACGAAGACCGCATCCGGGGCGTCGTCGAAGAGGGCACGGCGCTCGGCCTCGAGGGATTCGAGTCGTGCCCGTAGCTCGGATTCGCGCGCGGAAGCGTCCACGGTGACCGAGCCTATCCCAACTCCACGGGGTTCATAGGACCTACCCGGTGCATGCTGCACGCATCGGCGAAGTGACCGATCTTTCCCCGAAAACGAAGGCGCCGAGGCGACCTTTCGATCGTCTCGGCGCGCGGTTCGGGCGAGCTTTCGGTGCCCGTCGTTCTTAGTTGAGGTCGTTGCCGGGAGCGGGCGCCGGGGCAGGCGCGGGCTTGGGCTCGGCCGGTTTGGGATCGGCGGGCTTGGGGTCCGCCGGCTTGGGATCGGCGGGCTTGGGCTCGGCCGGTTTGGGGTCGGCGGGCTTGGGGTCTGCCGGTTTGGGATCGGCGGGCTTGTCCGGTTCGGCCGTGGTGGTCGGCGCCGCCGTGGCGGTGGGCGTGGGCGGACGGTAGACCGGCTTCGGTTTGGCGGGAGGGTCCGTCGGCGCGGCGGCTGCCGAGGCCGAAGGAGCGGCGCTGGCGCTGGGAGCCGCGCTGGCCGAAGGAGCGGCGCTGGCGCTGGGAGCCGCGCTCGCGCTGGCCGCGGCCGACGTCGCTTCGGTGGCGCTGGGAGCTGCGCTCGGTGCGGCAGAGGGAGCCGCGCTGGGCGCGACCGACGCGGTGCTCGAGGGCGTGGGCGGAGGGGTCGGCGCGCCGCCGAACATGTGGCTCTTGTAGGCGTACACGCCGCCACCGGCGAGCACGGTCACGAACAACACGCCGACGATGGCGAGTCCACCACCACCCGAGCGCTTCTTCGGCGTGGGCAGGGGGCGAACTTGCTCGGCGTCGTTCGAGGCGACCGGAGGAGGAGGCGCGGACGGGTCGGTCGCGAAGGCCGGCGTGGGCTGCGCCGAAGCGAGCGGAAGAGGCCTGTTTTCGCCGCTCACGCTGGCCGAGCCACCGTACTGCGGGACCTCGGGCGTGAAGGCGGGAACGGTGGGGAGCTCACCCGGGCGAGGCGAAGAGCCACCCTCGGGCGGTGCCGCCGAGCCACGCACGGCCGCGAGCAGATCGTCGCTCGGACCGCCGGCCACGGTGGGGCCTTCGTTCTTGAGCGCCGCGTTTTGTCCTTGGAAAAGCGGGTTGTGGCCGATCTCGTCGAGCGAGCCGCCCGCTTCGCGCAGGGCTTCTTCGAGCAGCTCCGCGGCCTGCTTCATGACCGTGGGCTCGGGGCGATCCGAGCCGTACGAAGGAAGCGCGCGCCCGGTGTCCTTGGGGAACATCCCGGTCGGTCCCGCAGGCGGATCTTCCGGGAACATGGACTTGCTCTTGGCCGGAATGCCGAGGCTCGCGCGGTCGAGCGGTTGGGTCGAGTCGACGTCGTGCGGGAGTCGGTCCATCGGCATCGTGCTGCCGAAGTTCTTCTCCGCCTCTTTGGCGCGAATGGCTGCGTCGAAGTCCGGGAGCGCGGTTTTGTCGAGCGGGAGCGTCGAGGCGAAGCTCTGCGACTCGTCCGGAGAGAGAGGCGACGGCTTCATGGCCGTGGGCGGCTCGGGATCGAAGGGCGAGGGGTACGAGCCCTTCGGAGCTGTACCGTCGACTGCTTTCGTAGCCGACGCGACCGTGACCGGAGCCGGGTCTTTCTGCTCCAGATTCGCGAGGAAATCGAAGGCGTCGTCGACGTCGGACAGAGAGCCGAGCGGCTGCGTCTGCGCGGCCGAAGGCACGTCTTTGGCGCCCATCTGCGAGGCGAGCCCGAGCGGAATGCCGAGGCCGGCCACGGTCTGGCGGCGTGGGTCGAGCGGCGCGCGAAGCGAGTCGCCGGGGGTAGTGATCGGATCGGCCGTAGGCGTCGGAGCCGGCGCGGGTGCCGCTTGCGCTGGCGTACCTGCCGCTGGACGAGGCGCGGGCGCGGGCTTCGGCACGGGCACCGCGGCGGGCTTCAACGCGACCGCACCGATGGCCTGGCCACCGGCAGGACGCGCGGGAGCTGCCGGTTTGGGCAGTGCCGCCGCGGGAGCCGGAGCGGCAACCGGGGCGGGCGCGGGTTTTGGAGCCGCCGGAGCAGGCGCCGGAGCAGGCTTCGGGGCCGCCGGAGCAGGCGCCGGCTTGGGCGCAGGAGCCGCCGGAGCGGGAGCAGGCTTGGGAGCTGCGGCCGCGGGGGCCGGAGCGGGAGCCGGAGCAGGCTTCGGGGCCTCGGGCTCTTGCGTGAAGCCTTCACCGGCGTTGGCGTTCTGGCTCACCAAACGATCGATGATTTGCCGAGAAGCGTCGTCGATTTTGATGAACTTCACGCCCATGCCCGCCGGGCGATCGGCGCCGGACTGGGTGGGCTCGCGCTTCCACACGACGCGCCCCACACCCGCGATGACCGCTTGGTCGCCGGCGATGTGCAGCTCGAACTTGAGCAGCGTGCCCGGCGCGAAGGGGGTGGGTGTCTTCACGAAGACACCGCCGACGCTCACGTCGAACGAGTGGTTGTCGATGAACTCGTCGACCGTCGCGCTCTTGTAGCGCACCGTAAGGCTGACGATTTTCGCGCGCTTGTCCTTACGCGTATCGGAGGTCATGGACGAATCGGTCTCCCGCCGTTTTCGAGGACCGGGAAGGTTCCGGCCTCGTGTCCTCATGGTACCCGAGGTTGACCCAAAAGCGCCAAACTCCGGGCAGTGTTCGTCCGTGGGAGCCCGCGCGACTTTTGCGTACATCCCGCCGATCCTCGGGGGAAAAAGGCCCTTTTCGTCACTTCATGAAGTGCGTCGGCGGCGCTGGGGAATTTTCCGAGTGACGTTCGGGCGAGCCGCTCGACGGAGGTCGCCGAGCTGTCCACCCGTGCTAGCCTCGTCTTCGTGGAACGGCCCCACCACTTTCGTTCGCAGGCCCGCAAGCGCGTTCGGTACGCCGCGCAGGTCACCAACGCGCGGGGTCAGTCGCGCGAGACCATGCTCATCGACCTGAGCCTCGCCGGCGCCGGCCTCGAGTCGACCGAGCTGCTCGCCGTCGGTGAGCGGGTCACGTTGAGCTTCGCGTCGCCCTCGCGCTGGGATCCCGTGGTGGTGCCGGCGGTGGTGGCATGGTCGCGCCCGGGCACGTTCGCGCGCATCGGACTCTCGTTCGAGTACGCGAGCTCGGCCACCGTGTTCGCGCTGTTCGAGACCATGGCCACGCTGGAATACGGCGCCTGAGGGCTTGCGCGTGGCGCAGGCGAAGAAGCCGTCTCGCTCGCTCGACGATCTCCCTCGGGTGCATCCGAAGAGCCGCGCCGAGCTCCGGAAGTGGCTGGAAAAGCACCACGAAACGAGCCTCGGCATGTGGCTTGTGACCTTCAAGAAAGAGACCGGCAAGCCACGCGTCGAGTACGACGAGGTGGTCCGCGAGCTACTCTGTTTCGGTTGGGTGGACAGCAAAGTGGGCAAGCTCGACGACGCGCGCTCGCTCCTGCTCTGCACCCCGCGCAAGCCGACCAGCGCGTGGTCGGCGAGCAACAAGGCGCGCATCGAACAGCTCGAACGCGACGGGCTCATGCGCCATCGAGGGAGCGAGCTCGTGCGCCTCGCCAAAGAGACCGGCCTCTGGTCCAAGCTCGATGGTGTCGAGTTGCTGGAGATCCCCGCGGATCTCGGCGCGCGCCTGGACGCGCTCCCTCCCGCACGACCCACGTTCGAGGGCTTTCCTCGCTCCGTGAAGCGGGGAATTCTCGAGTGGATCGTGCAGGCGAAGCGCCCCGAGACGCGCGCCGCGCGCATCGAAGAGACCGCGAGCATGGCGCAGCGAGGAGAGCGCGCCAATCAGTGGAAAGCGAAGGGCTGAGGCTCTTCGTTCGGTTCGTTCAGTTCGCGTCGCCGTCCGCGTCACCGGAGGTTTCGACCTTGGTGTCGGTCTCGACTTTCGGGTGGGCGGAGTCGTAGGCGATGCGCTCGGCCGACGAGACCTTGCCGTCGCCGTTGGTATCGGCCGGATCGCTCGATCCGGACGACGTGCTCTTCACGCTGCCGCCCCCGCCACCTCCACCGCCGTGTCCTCCGGGAGGCGGGCCGGCAGGTTTCGCTCCACCAGGAGGAGGTCCGCCTTTCCCGTAGGTTGCTCCGCCGCTCGGAGGCTTCAGTCCCGAGAGGTCGCCCGTCTTGGCGGCACTGTCGACTTTGTCGGCCAGTGCGGAGAGTGCGCTGCCCGCTCGGCCACCGGTTTGGTCGGCTTTCGCCCGCAAATCGGACGACATCTGCTGCATGGTCGCTTGGAACTTCGAAGGGTCGCTGGCCTTCAGCTGCTCCAGATCGGCGAGCTTTTTGGCGGCGTCGGAGAAGCTCGGCTTCGGGTCTCGGACGACCGAAGTCGCCGAGGCCGCCGCGCGAGAGCTGGGCTCGCGGACGGCCGAGGTTCGGTCCACGGGACTCGCTCGTGTGAGAGAATCGATGTTCATGGGGGCTCCTGGGACGCGGCAAGAGACCGCGCCCACCCGATGCAACGTCGACCCTCGGCATGCGGTTAACGCACCGACACGAATCGACACTGAACAGCCCTTTGGTCTACTCCCGCCAGCCGAGCGCCGGGCGCGGCGAGGATGGCCCCGTCCGTGCTGTCAGCCCGTGGCCACGCGCGGGGCGCTCTTCTCGAAGGCGAGCACCTTTTCGACGAACGCTTCCGGCCACTTCGTGGAGCTCTTGGTGGCCAGATCGGTGTTCACGTAGACCAGCTCTCCCGAGGTCAAATGCTCGTCACCGCGCCACACACCGAGCTCGAACACGAGTGACGAGACTCCGATGCGCGTGACGCGGCAGCCGAGGTCGAGCAGGTCGTCGTACTTGGCCGAGGCGTGAAACTGCGCGGTCGCTTTCACCGCGAAGGTGTCGCAGCCGTACACGTCGACGTAGCCCGTGGGGTAGGCGATGCCCGCCGCGCGCCAGTACTCGCAGACGGCCACGTCGAAGTACGTGAAGTAGTGCGGGTTGAAGACCACGTCTTGCCGATCGACCTCGGCCCAGCGCACGCGGTTCGGGAAGACCAGGGTGAACTTCTCTCGACTCATCAACGCTCCATCGCCGACGCTCCCACGTGTAGCGAACCGGCCGAAAAAACGAGGAGGCCTCGTGCTTGCGCAAGAGGCCTCGACGGGTACGTGAACGCGCGAAAAACGCGGGTCAGCTCGCTTTGCGGAAGATGTCCATGACGTCGGCGAGGAGCTTGAGCGCCTCGGCGCGCGGGCGCTGGAAGGCGTTGCGGCCCATGATGCTGCCGAACGCGCCGCCCTCGGCGAGGCCCTTCACCTCTTCGAGCACGGCCGGGGTGTCCTTGGCTTCGCCACCCGAGAAGATCACGATGCGCTTGCCGTTGAATGCGCTCTGCACGCAGTGGCGGGTGCGGTCGGCGAGGGTCTTCGTGGGGATGCCGTACTTCTCGAAGACCTTCTTCGCTTCGGCCTGTTCGATCACGTCCTTCGGGGGTTTGATCTTGATGATGTGCGCGCCGAGCTGCGCGGAGATCTGCGCGGCGTAGGCGGCCACGTCGACCGCGGTCTCGCCGTCCTTGGAGATGCCGGCGCCGCGCGGGTAAGCCCAGAGCACGGTGGGAAGACCGTGGGCCTTCGCTTCGGAGATGAGCTCGCGGAGGTTCTCGTACTGGGCGTTGCGCGCGCCCGAGCCGGGGTAAATCGTGTAGCCGATGGCGGCGCAGCCGAGGCGGACCGCGTCTTTGACCGAGCTCGTCTGCGCGCTGCAGGGCTGGTCGATCTTGGCGAGGGTGTCGGAGTTGTTGAGCTTGAGGATGAGCGGCACCTGGCCCGCGAAACGATCGGCGACCGCCTCGATGAAGCCGAGCGGAGCCGCGTAGGCGTTGCAGCCCGAGTCCACGGCGAGCTGCGCGTGGTAGTCGGGGTCGTAGCCCGCGGGGTTGGGCGCGAAGGTGCGCGCCGGGCCGTGCTCGAAGCCCTGGTCCACCGGGAGGATGACGAACTTGCCGGTGCCGGCGAGCGAGCCGTGCATCATGAGCCGCGCGAGGTTCGCCTTCACGCCCGGAGAGTCCGAGCCGTACCAAGACAGGATCTGTTTCACGCGGTCGGTGAGCGCCATGGTCAATCTCCTTGACGAAACGGAGGACGGCGCACGCCGCCCTATGATTTCGGGCGCCGAGCCTACTTCCTGGCCCCCTGCGAGGCAACGACCAGCTGAGCGCGAGCGCGAGCTTCGTTTTTAGCTGCGGCTGACGACCATCGCCGTGATGAGCGCGCCGGCGCCGAGCAGCAGCAAGAACACCAAGAAGAAGCCGATGCGCTTCTTGCGTTTCGCGCCGTCGAACATCGCGAGCTCGTCCGAGGAGAGCGGCGTCTCGAGCACGATCGGCTTGGGCTTGGGCTTGGGCTCGGCCTTCGCTTTGGGAGCGTCTTCCGCGGGGAGCTTGGGGCCGGAGGCCGGAGCCGCCGGTGCTACCGCGAGCGCGGTCGCGGGAGCGGCGCTCGTGGCGATCGCCGCGACGGCGAGCGGCGGGAACGCGACCGGCACGGCGGCTCGCGCGGCGACGTCGGGCACCGTGGCCGGGGCCGATTCGGCCGAAAAAATACGGGGTGCGGCCTCGGCTTTGGCGAGGCGAGCCTCGAGCTCGGCGATGCGCGCTTCGAGCGGCAAGACGAGCTCTTTGGCGACCGCGAGCGCGAGGGTGCGCACGTCGCCTTCGACGAGACCGCCCATCTCGCCGCGCGAGGGAGACGAAGCCACCGAAGGTGCACGCGGCGTCACGGCAGGCTTCACGGGAAGCGGCATGGCCGGGTCGGTCGCGTCCGATTTGGACGGCGACGGCGGTCGCGGAGCGATGCCCTTGGAGGCGAGTTGGCTCGTTCCTCCGACCTTGCCGGGGGCGGGAGTTTCCCCCGACGACGAGCGCATCGGAGGACGAGGAGCCTTGGGTCCTTCGCCAGTCACGCTTCCCACTTTACGCCGTAACGGCGACTATTCCCAAGCGTATTCTCACGCAGAATCGCGGGATTACCGAGCGTCGCGTGAGCGCGGTCAGGGGGCCATGAACCAGGCTGGGGCGGTGGTGGTGCAGCTCGCGCCGTTGCCCGAGATGGTCACCGTGCCGTCGAGCCCGAGGCCCGCACCCGCGCCTCGCGTGCACGAAGGATCGCTCAGCTGCGCCGGTTGGAAGCCGTTGTACTGACCGGGGATTACCGGCGCCATCAGGTCGCCGAGCCAATCGAACGTCATGGTGCGCGCGCCGGCCGCGTCGCGGAGAAAACGCACGCCGCACGCGCCGCCGGGAGCGGTTCCGCGCTGAACGCCGGCCGGGAGCGTGGACTGGCCGGGCAGCGTGCTCGAGAGGTAGCCGCTCCACGCGTACGTGGGTTGGTTGGTGACGGTCACGTTCTGCTCGGTCAACGAGACCGAGAGCTTGCCGCCCACCAAGGTGAGCGTGCCCGCCAGTCGATAGGCGTTGGCGATGGAGACGTACTGCGCGTTCTCGACCCAGCGCGCGGTCGCCCCGGCCTGGAAGTCGCCCGTGGTGGTGTCGACGTCGGCGACCACCGGGAAGCTCGTGAAGTTGCTCGCGGGGCGTCCGTCGGCAAACCACATGGGCCAGAGCGCAGGCACCGCTCGCGTGTAGAACGTGGGGCCGTAAATGCGGAACACTCCACCGGTTTTCTCGACCGTGGCGCGCGCCACGGTGGAGTTTTTGCACGTGGTGGTGAAGGTGCCGTAGCGGATGACCGGCACTTGATAGAGCCCGTCCGGAACGGCCAGGAGCCCGGTGGCCGTGGAGGCGTCCGAAGCGTCGCTGAGCGAAGCGTCGCTCGAAGCCGAAGCGTCGGTCGAGGCCGAAGCGTCGGTCGTTTCGGAGGCGTCGCTCGCGGCGTCGCTCGACGCGCTCGCTCCGTCCGATGCGGCTCGGGCATCCGACGACGTGGAGCCGGCGTCTTGCGTAGCAGGTTCGCGAGAGGTGCCAGCGCCCGTGGTCGGAGACGCCTCACCGTTCGGCTCGGAGGAGCTCGGGTCCAGGTTCTCGCTGCCGCAGGCGACCGCCACGGACAAGAGCGCGAAGCAGGCGCCGAGCGCGAGGCGGTTCTCGAAAAACGTGGAGTCGGACGGGGCGCGCATCGAAGGAGTGTACGAGCGCTCCGTCACGAGCTTCCTCGGGCCGAGGTGGCACCTTGCGCCGATCGTGCGGCGGAGCGTGCTGCGCGCTCGAGAGCTCTTTTTTGCCCACAAAACGCCGTGGGCGGCGGCCGAAGCCACCGCCCACTCAAAGAAGCGAGAACGAAGGAGTTTACTTCTTGGCGGGAGCTGCGCTGGGCTTGGCGGCGGGGGCCGCGGGCTTGGCGCTGGGCGTAGCGGCGGGGGTGCCGGGCTTCGCCGAACCGGCGGCCGGAGCTGCGCTGGGCTTGGCGGAGGGGGTGCCGGTGGCCGGCTTGGTGCCGGGGAGGGCGGGCTTGGTGCCGGGCTTGGCGGCGGCGCTGGCGCTGCCGGGGGGCTCGGCGCTGCTGTCGGCCGAGGCCGAGGTGAGCGCGTCGGTGACGGCGGTCTGCTTCACGTCGAGCTCGAAGCTGAAGCCGCCCTTGAAGTGAGCCGGGTCGCCCTTGTAGGCGTCCGTGATGTTGATCTTGTAGTCGCCGGGCTGAAGCTCGACTTCGGCTTCTTCGTGCTCGTCCTTGGCGAAGCTCTTGCCCGTGGCGTCGGTGATGTTGAGCACCGGCGAGAGGGGGATCTTCACGGTCGAGGGAGCCTGCGCGTGAATCTTGTAGGTGCCGGCCTTGGTGACCTTGAACGAGACGGTCTCGCCGCTGTCGTTGTAGATCTTGCCGGTGCACTTGTGGCCGGCTTCGGTCTGGTCGACGATGTTGCAGTAGTTCACGCCGGGGGCCGGCGGGTCGGCGAAGATCGAGACCGGGAGGCCGAGAGCATCGAGACGCCGGCGCCGATGAAGCCCGCCATGGCCTTGGTCTTGGTGGAGCCGACGAGCGCGTCACGACCCTTGGTCGAGGCGAGCAGCTTGCCGAGCATGCCGTCTTCCTTCGTGATGGTGCCCGCGACGAGCTTGCCCATGACGAAGAGGTTGCCGGTCGGAGCGACGAGCTTCTCGATGCACTCCACGCCGTCGCCGGTCTTGTCGCCGCCGGGCACGCTGACGCTCGTGCGGAACTGACCGAACTGCACGTCACCCCAGGAAACGCCTTGTTTCTGGTTGAAGGACTTCTCGAGCTCGACGTCCATGCCCTTGCTCGCGTCGACCGCGACCGGACCGGAGCCGTCGTTGACGAAGAACGTGGAGCCGACCTTCTGGGTCGTGATCGTGTTCTTGCCGGTCTCCTTCTTCGTGCCATTTTCGGTGGTCACGTAGCGGTGCCAGTGCTGGATGACTTCGATCTCGTAATAAAGGCAGGGCTTGCCCGAGCAGGGAGCCACGAGGCCTTGCTGGCCGGGCTGCACCGCACCCTCGGTGCTGATGCGACCCTGGGGGTCTGCGACGCTAGGGTTGGCAGCGACCTCGCCCGTCTTCTTGAACGGAGCAGCGAGGATCTTCTTCATTTTGAGATGCTGCATCAGCCCGACCACTCCAGCGATCAGGGCCACGAAAATCAGGAAAAAGCCGAGGTATTGCACGTGACGAGTTCTCCTTCTCGACCAGTACTACGCAAGTTTCGGAAACTTCTCCCTCCCCAAATCCGATTTTCGACTTAGCGATGCAGGCGCGGCTCGAAACCGCTCGGAAACAGGTGAAAATCCTTCGCTCCCCGTCGCCCGTCCGGAGGGAACCTCTTGCGTTCGGCCACCCGCGCGAAATAGTGGTGAGTCATGGAGTCCACTGCCAGCCCGCCCATCGACGTCATCGGCACCACCCTGCGTGAGCACGTGCTCGCGGGGATGCAGGCGGCTCCCGGGGCCACCGGCGAGTTTACCTCGCTCTTGAACCACGTCTCGCTCGCGGTGCGCATCATCAACTCCCGCGTGCGCGAGGCCGGGCTCGCCGGGCTGCTCGGGTACACCGGCGCCACCAACGTGCAGGGCGAGAGCGTCCAGAAGCTCGACACCTACGCGAACGACGTCCTCTTGAGCGTGCTCCAGCGCAGCGGCCACTGCGGCGTCATCGCCAGCGAAGAGCTCGACGAGCCCATCTACTCGGGACACGGCGGCAAGTACGTGGTGCTCTTCGACCCGCTCGACGGCTCGAGCAACATCGACACCAACGTCTCGATCGGCACCATCTTCTCCGTGCTCCGTCGCCGCGAGCCCACGCCCATCGTCGACGACGCGCTCCGCCCCGGTCGCGAGATCGTGGCCGCCGGGTACGCGCTCTACGGACCGTCCACCATGTTCGTGCTCTCCACCGGGCACGGCGTGCACGCCTTCACGCTCGACCCGAACGTGGGCGAGTTCTTCCTCTCCATGCCGAACATCCGCTGCCCGTCGAAGGGCAGCTCGTACTCGGTCAACGAGGGCAACTACGCCCGCTGGTCCCCCGAGATTCGCCGCTGGAGCGACGCGGTGAAGAGCGAAGACAAGGAGCGCGGCTTCCCCTACGGCCACAGGTACGTGGGCTCGATGGTGGCCGACGCGCACCGCACGCTCCTCAAGGGCGGCATCTTCGCTTACCCCGAGGACACGAAGAGCCCGCAGGGCAAGCTCCGCCTCTTGTACGAAGCGAACCCCATGGCCTACCTGTTCGAGCAGGCCGGCGGCGCGGCGACCACCGGCAAACACCGCATCTTGGATCTGCAGCCGGTGAAGGTTCACCAGCGCACCCCGGTGGTGCTCGGCTCCTCCCAAGACGTGGCCTTCTACAAAGAGTTCGTCGAAGGAAAGCGCTGAGCGAGGGCGCGGGCGGCGTCGCGAGGGCTCGCGCTCGGCGTCGCTTCGCCCTCGAATCCGCCCTTTTTGAGGACGCTTGCGCGCGGGGGCAGACCCTCGCCGGATTGAGCGTAGGCTCGTGCTCGTCCTGGGAGGGACACCCGCATGAGCTATCGAGAAGCCCCGCGCGAGCCCGTACTCGTCTGCATGGGACGCACCTTGCTCGCCATCGACCGCGAGCTCGGATCGATTCACTACACGATCGAAGCGGCCGGCTCGATCGAGCGTCTATTCCGCGTGGGCGAGCGTGCGCTCGTGGTCGCGGGCAAGGCCGTGCTCTGCGTGGACGTGGCGAGCGGAAAGCTGGTCGGCCAGGTCGAGCTCGACTTCGCGCCGCAGAACGGTCTCGTCTGCGGAGACGATCTGGTGCTCGCGTCGAGCTCGGTCGGGGGAAGCGCGACCTCGGCCGTGGTGTGCCTCGCGTCCGACGGGACGGTTCGCTGGCGCGTCACGCGTCAGCTGGAGGTGACCGGATTTCTCTCGGCCACCGTGCTCGTACGCTCGTTCGGCCCGGACGGAGCGCTGCGCTCGGAGACCAAGAGCCCGTCGGTCGACGCGCATCCGGCCGGGATCGCCTACCTCGACGGGGTCATCCAGCCCGATAGAACCCAATGAACTACTTTTGTAAATCTGGTTTTATCTCGGCGACGCGCGGCTAAGCTCGACCCCGTGCTCGGACGCGATTCGATCGAGGTGACGCCTTCTCGTGCCCCGCGCGCCGTTCGGGCGCTCGTGGGCGTCTTCGCGGTGAGCCTCGCGCTCGCCGCCGAGGCTCGAGACGCCCGCGCCGAGTGCCCGGACGAGCGCGACGAGGTGCTGTGCGAGCCCCACGGCTCGCTCCTCCGACCTTCGCTCACGGGGAGCGGGCTCTTCACCCACGGGGTCGGTGCGTACCTCGGGCCGGGTCTCGGTCTCGCGCTCTTCGATTGGAAGAGCCCGGGTGAGGCGAGCGGGCCTTCGGACGGCAAGATACGGCTCGATGTCTCGGTGCTCGTCTCCGAGCGCGACACGTCGCGCTTGGCCGTCCCGTTCCGTTTGGGAACGGCCTTGTCGTTCGAGCAGCACGCGTCGCGGAGGTTCTTGATCCCCTACTTCGCCGCGGACTTCGGCGGTCTCTACGAAAGCGTGCTTCATACACGCATGTTCGTGGACGCAGGTCTCGGCCTCTACCTCGTGCACACACGCAAGGTGAACGTAGAGCTCGAAGGAACTTATCTCGTCCCGTTCTCCGCGGTGTCGGAGCTGCACGGACCCAAGCTGGTCGCCACGGCGACGTTCGCGGTCTTTTGAGGTGCCCATGATTCGCTTCGAGGTGAACGGAAGTCCGGTCGAGGTCGACGCCCCGGAGGACACGAAGGTGCTCTGGATCGTGCGCGAAGAGCTGGGCCTCACGGGGACCAAGTTCGGATGCGGCATGGCGCTCTGCGGGGCGTGCACGGTGCACCTCGACGGCGAGCCGGTCCGCTCGTGCATGCTCACGCTGGGCGAGGTGGCGGGAAAGAAGCTGCTCACCATCGAAGGGCTCGGGAAGAACGGGCTCCACCCGGTGCAAGAGGCGTGGCTCGAAGAGAACGTTCCGCAGTGCGGGTACTGCCAAGCGGGTCAGATCATGAGCACGGTCGCGCTCCTTCGAAAGAAGCCCACGCCGACCGACGACGACATCGACCACGTGCTCTCGGCGAACCTCTGCCGCTGCGGAACCTACCCTCGCATTCGTCGCGCCGTGCATCGCGCCGCGCAGAAGCTCGGAGGAAAGCCGTGAGCGAAGCGGAGACCTCCAGGCGATCGCTCCTGCAGGCCGCGCTCGTGGCGGGTGGCACCTTCGCGCTCGGGTTCGAGCTCCCGGGGTGCGCGCCGAGCAAGCTGCCGCTCGCGGCGGGCGGGGATTTCGCGCCCAACGCGTGGATCCGCATCACGCGCACCGACCGCATCTTGTTCGCGCTCGACCGCGTGGAGATGGGACAAGGAACGACCACGTCGCACGCCACGCTCGTGGCCGAAGAGCTCGACGTGGATCCGAAGCGCATCGAAGTGGTCGCAGCTCCCGCGCATCGCGCCTACGACAACCCCGACCCGCAGCTCGGGATCCAGATCACGGGAGGAAGCTCGAGCGTGCGCGAGTCGTTCCTTCCGCTGCGGCGCGCCGGGGCCACGGCGCGCGAGATGCTCCGTCGCGCGGGGGCGCAGCACTTTCGGGTGCCCGTGACCGAGTGTGTCGCGCGCGACGGCGTGGTGGTGCACGCTCCCACGGGTCGCACGGCCAAATACGGAGATCTTGCATCGATTGCCGCCACGCTGCCCGTCCCGGACGACGTGCCGCTGAAGGACGCCGCGAGCTTTCGCTTCCTCGGCAAGAAGGTGGATCGCCTGGATACGCGGGCCAAGGTGGACGGTTCGGCCGTGTACGGGATCGACGTGCGTTTGCCCGGCATGCTCACGGCCATCGTCCTGCGCTCGCCCACCCTCGGCGGAGAATTGGTCTCGTTCGACGCGACCGAAGCGAAGAAGCAGCCCGGTGTGGTGGACGTGGTGCGTGTGCCTTCGGGAGTGGCCATCGTCGCGAGCAGCTATTACCGAGCGCGCGCCGCCGAAAAATACGTGCACGCTTCATGGGATTCGCGCAAGACCACCAGCACGGAAGCCCTTCGGAAGGCCTATGCGGAGCGCCTCGAGCGACCCGCCGACGTGGTGCATGCTCACGGCTCGGTCGAGGCCGCCGCGAAGAACGCGAAGCACGTGATCGAGGCGCGCTACGAGGCGCCCTATCTGCCGCACGCCACCCTCGAGCCGCAGAACGCGACGGTGCATTTTCACGACGGTCGCTGCGAGATCTGGGCGCCGACGCAGGCCCCAGGTCTCACCCTCGAGGCCGCCAAGCGCGTGACCGGGCTCTCGCAGGACAAAATCGTGGTGCACACCACCGTGATCGGAGGCGGGTTCGGGCGCAGGCTCGCGCAGGACTACGTGGTGGAGGCGTTGCACGTGGCCGAGCGGGTGCGTGCGCTCGGTAAGCCGGTGAAGGTCGTGTGGTCGCGCGAGGACGACTTCGCGAACGATCCGTACCGCCCCATGTCGGCGCACGCGCTGCGCGCTTCGATCGGTGCCGACGGGAAAATCTCCGGGTGGTTTCATCGCATCGCTTCCCAGAGCATCGTCGCGCAGGTGGTCCGTGAGTGGGCGCGCGCGCTGCCTCCGGACGCCATGCCTCAGGTCTTGAAGGCCGCGCTCGGACGCACGGCCGGCGCGCTCTTCGCGACCAACGCGATCACCGACGACTCGAGTCACGAGGGCGCGAGCGACCTCTCCTACGCGGACGCGATCCCGGCGTTTCGTGCCGAGTACGCGCCGGTGGAGACCCCGGTGCCCATCGGGTTCTGGCGTGGCGTGGGGCACTCGGAAAACTGCTTCGTGGTGGAGAGCTTCGTGGACGAGCTCGCCCACGCGGCGGGAAAAGACCCTCTCGCGTTCCGTCTCGAGCACCTTCCGGTGGGGTCGCGGCACCGCGCCGTGCTCGAGCTCGCGGCGGCCAAGGCCGAGTGGTCCAAGCCACTTCCATCCGGTATTTTTCGGGGGATTGCGCATACGAAGGCGTTTCGCAGTCATTGCGCGCAGGTCGCCGAGATCGTGATGGACGGCCATTCGGTCCGCGTGAAGCGTGTCGTCGCCGCGGTGGACTGCGGCTTCGTGGTGAACCCGGACATCGTGCGGGCCCAAGTGGAAGGCGCGATCGCGTTCGGTCTCTCCGCGGCGCTCCATCAGGCGGTCACGCTCGATCACGGCCGGGTGGTCGAGACCAACTTCCACCAGCAGAAGGTACTGCGCATGCACGAGATGCCCGTGGTCGAGGTCCACCTCGTCGACAGTCACGAGCCCCCCACCGGCATCGGCGAGCCGGGGCTGCCGCCCATCGCGCCCGCGGTGGCCAATGCCATTTTCGCAGCGACCGGAAAGAGGCTCCGGCGAATGCCGCTTCTTGCCGCGCTGAAAGAGGTGATGCCGTGAGCGAGCTCTTCGCCATCTTGGGTCGCTACCGAAGCGAGCGCGCGCGAGGGACGCGAGTGCTCCACTTGGCCACGCTGGTGCGCACCGAGGGCTCCACGTACAGGAGACCCGGCGCGCGCACGCTCTTCGTGGGCGAAGGCGAGACGCTCGAGACCGTGGGACTCGTGAGCGGAGGATGCATCGAGCCGGACCTCGCGCTGCGTCGTACGTACGCGGGGCCACGCGCCGCGCTTCATCGGTACGATCTCGACGCGGGCGAAGACGAGCTTCTCGCCTTCGGCACGGGTTGCAAAGGCACGCTCGAGATAGTGCTCGAGAGGTGCGAGCTCTCCTCCGAGACACACGCGCTGGCGGAGCTCGACCGCGCCTATTCGTCCGGAAAAGACCCTGGATTCTGTCTGCATGAGCTCTCCGCCGAGCGTCTCGGACAGCGTGTATTTTGCACGCGAGAAGAAGCTCTTCGCGAAGGCCGAACTGGCGACCGGTCGGTGTTCGTCGAGGCGCTGCCCGTGCGCAGGCGCGTGGCCTTCGTGGGGGCCACGCCCGACGTGCTCCCGTTGCTCCGACTCACCGGCACCTTGGGATGGGAGCGCACGGTGGTCGATCATCGATCGGGATGGCTCGCGCGTCTCCCGGCCGAGCTCGTGGAGCATCGATGCTCGCCCTCGCACGACCAGTCGCTGGCCGACGTGACCGAGGCGCTCGAGACCGACGCGGTGGTGATCATGACGCATCACTTGGAGGCCGACCTCGAAGCGCTGCGAGGGCTCGCGCGTGCGGTTCGGGCGCCGAGCTACGTCGGGTTGCTCGGACCTTCGGCACGACGGGACGAGCTCGTCGCGCTGCTCTCCCGAGAGGAATGCGAGCGTCTCGCGCTCTTCGGTCCGGCCGGCCTCGACCTCGGCGGAGACGGCCCGGAGGCCGTGGCCCTCTCGATCGTGGCGGAGATTCACGCGACCCTCCACCGCGCCTCGGGCGAGGCCCTTCGTGCGAAGAAAGGAGCCATTCATGGCCGCGCAGCGTGAGGCGATCGTGGCCGTGGTGCTCGCCGCGGGCGCATCGAGCCGCTTCGGGTCTCCGAAGGGACTCGCGCCCTTCCGCGGACGAACGTTGATCGAGCACGTGCTCACCGAGCTGCAGGCCGAGTCTTCCCTCGCGGAGATCGCGGTGGTGGTGGGCGCACACGCCGACGCTCTCGAGCACGTGGTGTCGGAGAGGGGCGCTCGCGTGCATCGCTTCGCCGCGTGGGAGCGTGGCATGACCGCGTCGCTGCGCGAGGGCGTCGCGCTCGCCGAGCGTCTCGGGGCATCGGCGGCGCTCGTGTGCACGCTGGATCAGCCGGCGGTCGATCGCGTGCACTTTGCACGAATGATCGCGCGGCGTCGCGCGGGTGCGTCGCTCGTGGCGAGTCGATACGAAGGCGCGCTAGGCATTCCGGTGCTCTTCGATCGGCTTCATTTTGCCGAGATTTCGGCTCTCCCGGACGAGGCGCGTGGCAAGGACGTGGTGCTCGCGCACGCCGCGAGCGAGCACTTCGCGGACGTGGCACTCGAAGGTGGCGCGCTCGACGTGGACACTCCCGAAGACCTCGGGCGCGTCACGCGAGCGCTCTCGGAGGAGGCACGATGAGCCGTCGCTCTCCGCTTCGAATGGTGTCCGCGGTGGCGCTTTTGGCGCTGCCTGTGCTCGTCGCCACGTTCTCGCGAGAGGCTCCGGCCGACGGTCCGAGCCGGGGCGAAGCCGCGTATCGGGTGGTGCACGAGGTGCTCGTCTCGCCACGCTGCCGCAACTGCCATCCCCTCGGAGATGCGCCACTGCACGGCGACGAAGGCGTTCCGCACAGCATGAACGTGACGCGCGCGAGCCCTCCCTCGGGCCTGCCCTGCACGACGTGTCATCGCGCGGCGAACGGGACGGCGCTCGGCTCACCGCCCGGCGTGCCCGGCTGGCACATGCCCTCGCGTGAGATGCCCATGGTGTTCCAGGGCAAGAGCCCACACGACCTGTGCGAGCAGCTCAAGGATCCCGCGCGCAACGGAGGTCGCTCGGGCGAAGCGCTGGCCGAGCACATGGGGCACGATCCGCTCGTGCTCTGGGGGTGGTCGCCCGGGCCGGGGCGCGCAACTCCGCGCGTCCCCCACGAGGTCTTCGCGAAGGCGGCGGAGACTTGGGTGCACGAAGGCATGCCGTGTCCGCCGTGACGTCCGAGGCGTCCGATTCGTCGCGTGTAGGTTCCATGCGATCCCCGGAGCGCCCATTTTTCCCGGCTCTCGAGGGCGGGCTGGTCTACCTCGACTCGGCCGCGACCACCCTCGTGCCTTCCCCGGTGATCGACGCCGTGTGCGAGGTCTACCGCTCCGGTGCCGGCGGCGTGCATCGTGGGGTGCACCGACTCGCGGCCTCGTCGACCGCCTCGTTCGAGGCGGCCCGCGTCGGGTTCGCCGAGGCCGTCTCCGTGGAGCCTGGGCGCGTGGTGTTCGGGCGAGGCACCACCGAGGCACTCAACGTGCTCGCCGACGGCATCGCGCGGACGAAGCTCGGCCCCGGAGACGAGGTGCTGGTGAGCGAGCTCTGCCATCACGCGAATCTGGTCGGCTGGCAGCTCCGCGCCTCGCGCGTGGGGGCTCGGGTGGTCGTCGCGCCCGTCGACGCGCACGGCGTGCTCACGGCCGACGCGATCGTCGAGCGCATCGGGGCTCGTACGCGGGTGGTCTCGCTGCCTCACGTCTCCAACGTGACCGGTCAGGTGCTCGACACCGAGCCCGTCGCGGCTGCGGCTCGCGCCCACGGAGCGCTCTTCGTGCTCGACGGCGCCCAAGCCGTTCGATCCCTCCCGATCGCCGTGGACGAGCTCGGCTGCGACGCCTACGTGTTCGGCGCGCACAAGGCTTACGGACCCAACGGGGTGGGGGTGCTGATCGCCACGGCTCGCTTGCTCGACGAGCTGCCGCCCTTGCACGGCGGGGGGCACATGGTGCTCTCGGTGGACGACGAAGCCCACGTGCTCGCGCCTTCGCCCGCCAAACACGAAGCCGGGAGCCCCAACGTAGAGGGCATTTCGGGCGCGGCGCGTGCCCTCTCCTACTTGCAGGATGCACGGATGCGTGGCGCGAGCGCTCGGCTCGCCGCGCTGACGGACGAGCTCGTCCGTGGCCTTCGGGGCTATCCGTTCGTGCGCGTCTTGGGATCGCCCGATCGTCGGGCGGGCATCGTCTCGTTCGCGATCGACGGGGTGCATGCGCACGATGTCGCCACGTTCTTCGACGAAGACGGCGTGGCGGTCCGCGCGGGGCGTATGTGCGCGCACCCGTTCTTCGCGAGCCTCGGCGTGGACGAAGCGCTGCGGGCTTCGCTCGGGGTGTACACGGAAGGCGCGTGCCTCGAGGCGCTCTTCGCCAGCCTCGAACGGACCTACGAGGCGCTCGCGTGAGCGCGCTCTACGGGCCTCGGGTGATCGAGCGCGGCAAACGCCCTCGCTACCACGCGAGCCTCGAGGCTCGTTTCGTCGCTTCCAGAGGAGAAAATGCCTCTTGCGGTGACCGCATCACCATGGGACGCGACCCGCT
The DNA here is from genome assembly GCA_965225775.1 of Polyangiaceae bacterium. Classification (GTDB taxonomy): domain Bacteria; phylum Myxococcota_A; class Polyangia; order Polyangiales; family Polyangiaceae; genus JAAFHV01. Next base: position 7,029,550 of record OZ245328.1, read on the forward strand.
CGCGCGAGAGCTTCGCTTCGAGGGGCACGCCTGTCTCTTGTGCCGCGCATCGGCGGACCTCGCGTGCGAGGCGCTCGCCGGGAAGACCGAGGCGGACGCGGCGCGTTCGATCGACGCGTTCTTGCGCGCGCTGTCGACGGGCGACTTCCGAGACCTCGAGACGCTCGAGGACCTCGCCGTGGCGCGCGCCGTGCCGATCCGACTCGGATGCGTGCGCCTTCCCTGGGAGACCGTGGCGAAGCTCGTCGGAGAGGCTTGAATCACTTCTTTTGGTCGATCGCCGCGCGCACGTCGAGAGCCAAGAGACATCCGTCGAGGCCGCTCGCGTAAACCACACGCGCGGTCGACGAGATCCATGCAGGATCCACGGTCTTCTTGAGGCGCAACAAGACCTTGTTTCGGACGAGATCCACGATGCCCACGCGCACGTCGTGGAGGCGCTCGCCGTCGAGCTCGACCGGTCCGTCGCCGCGGCCCGGCTCGTCCATCGCGTAGATCAGAAGCGTCGCTTTCGCGGCGCGTTTGGCCGCGTCGATGGGGGCCTTCTCGAGCTCACGGCGAAGGGCGGTCACCTCGGGCACCGTCTTCGCGGCGGTGATCTTGGCCTCCCAGGGTGGCATCAAGAACGGGAGCCCCACGAGCGCGTCGTGCAAGAGCTCCACACTGCGCGTACGTCGATCCGCGCCGCCCATGTAAACTGCACGCACCTGCTCGAGCACCGTCTTTTCGTCCCGACCTTTGGGAGGCTCGTACAGGCACACGAGCAGCGGATCCTTGCGCGAGAGCGCCGCGGCTTCGGCGGTGGTCTTGGGCGATCCGAACGCTCCGATGGCGCCGCGAACGTACACCGCGGGCTCGGCGAGGACCTTCGTGAGGCCACCGTGCGCGAGCTCGTCCGCGATCCGATCGCCCTCGTAGCCGGAAGACTCCGAGAGGAGCCACGGAGAGACGTGTCCGGCCAAATCTTTCTGCGCTTCGGTCAGATCGAGCGAGCGGGCGCGCCAGTCGCCGACGAGCGCGCTCTTGGAGCGATCGAGCTCGGAGACCTCCTGATGACGGAACGCGAGGAACGAGCGAACCGCGAACACGGCGAGGAACACGAGCAAGACGCGCACGAAAGAGACCACGACGCGGCGTGGGCCGCTCGCGCCTTTTCCCGCACGAGCGCTTCCCGAGACGGCCGCTTCGACGCGGGCGGCGAGCGCGGGGTTCATCTTCGAGGTGGTGAGGAACGTGGGCACGGTTCAGGTCCCCGCGGACGAGGTGCGCGCGCGCGCGAGGTTCCGTTCGACCAGCGTCGAGAGCTGCGAGCCGGTGACCCCGAGGCGCTCGGCCGCTTGCCCCGCGAGTGAGGTCTTCGCCACACCCGGCACGAATTGGTAGGTGGGCTTCTGAGAGGGGCCGAGCTCGACTTGCAGGAACCGGAGCGCCTCGATGTCGTGGGCGTGCTCGAGGCGCTCGGCGAAGGCGAGGAAGTGCGTGGTGATGAACGTCTGCGGTCCGAGTCGCGTGAGCATGCGCAGCACGAGCTCGAAGATCTCTTCGCCCTCGGAGGGGTTCGTGCCCGAGCAGAGCTCGTCCAAGATGACCATGGATCCCGGCGCGAGATCTTCGAAGAGCTCGCGGATGCGCAAGAGCTCCATGCCGAGGCGCCCTTCGGCCTGATCGGCGCGCGTCTCTTGGATGAGCGACACCACGAGGCTCGGGGCGAGCGCCACCGTGGCCGCGCGCGCCGGCACGAAGAGCCCGCATTGCGCGAGCAGCTGCGAGAGCCCGATCGACTGCAAAAGGCGCGTCTTTCCGCCCGAGTTGGGCCCCGTGACGAGCACCGTGCAGCTCTGACGCTCGATGTGCAGAGTGCACGGAACGGCGCGTGTCCCGGTCGCGAGCAGCAGCGGGTTGTAGAGGTCGACCAGCGTGCGAGGCGCGTCTTCGTGGACCAGCTCGGGCAAGGACGCCTCGAGCCCGGCTTCGCGCGCGGCGTCGCGGAAACCGAGCGCACCCAGCAAAAACTCGAGATCGCCGAAGAGCTGCACGAGCGGCACGAGCTCGTCTTCGATGCCCACGAACACCGCGTCGATGAGCCGAGCCATCACCTCCCCGTCACCGAAGGAGTAGCCGCGCACGAAGAGCTCGAGCTTGGCCAGCCACCTCCGGAGCGGTGAGCCGACGAAGGGGTTCGCCTCGTCTCGCGCGACCGACACGATGCGGAGCCCGCGGATGCGCCCGTCCGCGCCGATGCCCACCTTGAGGTCGAGCGTGGCCATGTTCTCGTCGTAGGTGAGCAAATCGGTGAGCGAGCGATACGGCTCGCTCTTCTGCACGCGCTGCCCGAAGCTCGCGAGGCGCGAAAGCCCGGACTTTGCCGAGGAAAAGCCCGAAGCCATGCGGTCGACGAGCTCCTTGATCAGCGCGAGCAGGTCGAGCTGCCTGCGGTTCGCGTCCCACTTGCCGGTCTGCGTGGCGCCCTCGAGCAGCGCGCGGAAGCGGCAAAGCGAGGCGTAGAGGGCCTCGGCCTCGGCCCGAAGAGCCGCGGACTCTCCGAGCTCGAGCAAGACCTCCCGACGGTAGCGGACCACCGCCGGATCCGCCGGAGGCTGCGTGAGGAGGCGAGTGAGATGGCGAGTCGAGAGAGTGGCGTCCGCCGATCCGAGCTTCACCTTGAAGCAGTGGGCCACGAACGTGGGCACGAAGAGGTCGTTCTCGAAGGCGGCCGGACGGAACGTGCTGGGTACGAGCTTTTGGCGATCGAGGGCTTCCGCGAAGAGCCCGCCCGAGACTCCGCTGGCGAAGGCGAGCGCGATGGCGAGACGGGTCGCTTCGAGATCGATTCGAATCGCCGGCACCGGGTGCAAGAGGTCGGGGCAGCGCGCGTCCAGCGTGGACGCTTCGAGAACGGCATCGGGGACGGCTTCGATCATCGCGACCGGGGACACTAGCCTCGTCCGCGGGTTCCCGTGAAAAGTCGCCATTTTCGAGAAAGATTGGCGTGGGCCTGCACGATTCCGAAGCGACGGGAATTCGGAGCGGGGGCAGCGTCATAAGTGTGTAGAGTGCACTTGTTCCGGCGTGCCCGAACCTCGGTGCTACGCTCCTTCCTTCCGATGAAGAGACAGCTCGCTTGCCCCAAGTGCATGGGCCGGAAAATCTGGGTGATCGAGCCCTTCCGCATCCCCGACGAGACCCTCACCGGCAAGGGGTTGCCGGTGGTACCGCATCAGCCCGAGGCCAAAGAGGGCTTTTTCGCGCTGCCTCGCTCGGCTCCGCGTGGTGAGGTCGACCTCTACGTGTGCGACGGCTGTGGCTACTCGGAGCTTTGGGCGAGAAATCATCGTGGGCTCGTGGAGGCACCGGAGCGCGGAGTGCGCCTGCTCGACTCGAGCACCAACACGGCGGGGCCGTTCCGATGAGCGCGGAGCCGCGCACGCTCTTCGCGCTTCCGGACGCGTCGGGTCTGCGGAAGCTCGGCATCGTGGCCGGGGCGCTCGCGGCGTTCGGCGCGGGCCTCATGGCGCTCACGCCAGCGGGGGGCGAGCACTTCGAGTGGTTTCTGATGGTGCCGGTGGGCGCGCTCTTCGTCTCGGTTTTCGCGCTCTGTCACGTGAGCATGGCCACGCAGCTCTTCGCGCGCGCGGTGCACTGGTCGAACCTGGGGCTCGGCGTGATCTTGTGCGTTCTCGGGAATCACACAGAGCGCGATCGCGGCGTCGTGTTGGCGGTCGTCTGTGCGCTCGCGCTGATGGTGGCGGGGCGGGTCGGTCTGAGAGAAGCCGAGCGTCGCGCGGCGTTCGTGCCCGCTGCCTTCAAGAGCTCGCTCTTGCTGCTCATGGTGCTCGCGCTCGCGGACGCGCAGACCTTCTTCCTGCTCGGTGGGGCTTCGCTCTCGGACTATCAGCGGAGGTTCGCGTTCGTCTTGTTCGCGGCGGCGCTGGTGATGACCGTGGGCTTCGTGCTGCTCCTGAGGCTCTCGCTCCTGGGCCTCTTCGCGAACGTGTCCACGTGCATCCTCGTGTTCGCGTACGCCTCGCTCCACACCGGGACGCACAAGTCGTTTCCGGAGATCATGATGGTGCTCACCGGGCTGCACGTGCTCGCGGCTTCGCCCACGCTCTACGCGGTGCTCACGCGAAAGCCGGTGGCCGGGCTCGGTCCACGCGGCCGCGCGATCGGCGCCACGGCGGTGCTGATCGGCGCGATGGTCGGCTCGATCGGATGCTGGGCCTTTCGTCACTGATCATCGACGAGACGAGGCGCTCACGCCTCGAGGACGAAGAGCGGCTCGCTCGGTGTGACCGCGATGAGCGGGACGGTCTGCACGCCGTCGCGGTAGCCTCCGCCGCCACGAATCGAGGTCTCGCCGACCCAGCCGTCGACCGCGATGCGATCACCCGGGCGCACGCCGCGCTCCGCGAACTTGTGGTCGCCGGCGATGCCCATGTAGCGCGTGGTGCGCACGCCCTGGCGCCGCATGTACTCGGCGAAGCGTGGGTTCTCGTCGTTGACGTGAGGGTGCTCGCGGAGGTCGAGCTCGGGGAGCAAGATCTCGCCGCCGCGCGGGTGTACGAGCACGCGCGCACCGTCCGGACCTGCGAGGAAAAAGGGCGCGCCGTTCTCTTCGTAGAACACGTGCATCCAGGCCATGCGATCGTTGCCGCGCTCGTCGGTCACCATGCGTTTTTCGAGCAGGCGACTCGAGACGAGCACGCACGGCTCGAGGGAAAAAGGCGCCGTGACGATGCTCGTTTCGTCGAACGGAACCACCGTTCCCACCACCTTCGCGCGCACGTTTTTGTCCGGGGGCGGGAGCTGTGCGGGCTTTCGACGCGCTTGGAATCGGAGCCAAGGCGTTCGGATGAACGCGAACAACTACTTGGCCTTCGGCAGAGGCACGCGCACGGATTCCTTCTTGGGGGCGCTCTCGTGGCCCACCGTGAAGGGCATCTCGACTTTTCGCTTCACGGGCACGCAGACCGAGTGGGTCTCGGAGTCGCACACCACGATTTCCACGTCTCCCACGAGCTGCGCTTCGGGGGTGCCTTTGGTGGCGACGACCGGCACGTCGAAGCCGGAGCTCACGTCCCGTCCTTTGGCGCGCAGCTCGGGCGGAACCTCGGCCAGGCCTTCGCTGGTGGTCCAACGCACGCGGAACGGCGCATCTTCGTTCACCGCGGTGCCGGGCGGCGTGTCCCAGGTCACGTGCACGGTGGTCTGCGCTTTGTCCGAGATGGCCACCGCCGGAACCAGGACTTTTTCGGGCTTTCCGGGCGCAGGCGCGTTCGAGGCGGCGGCGGTCGCGCTGGCGATCACCACGGGGGCGGGCTTCTGCGGGCTCGCTTCGGATTTGCTGCAGCCGGTGGCGAGCCACACGAGCGAGAGCGCGAACACGGGAAGCGAAGCATGGGACACGCGCATCGAAGAGCCGATCGACGGAGGAGGGGAGAGCGACGAGGGGCTGCCGAAATCCGCGAGCGGGCCGCTTCCGATCGAAGACTTGTACGATTTAGGCATCCGAGGCCGCTCGCGCCAGCTCGATTTTCGGGAGACGAAGGTGGACGGCGAGCGCTCAGGTGCCGATGGGGATGGACAGGGAGCGTCGGTCCCAGAGCCCGCTGTCCCCTTCGCTCGCGTGAGGACCTCCTCCGTCGTCGGAGGCGCGTCCGAAGAACTCGAGCAGCTCGTCGCGGCGGGCTTGGGCGTCCGCGCGGCCCATCTCGATGAGCCGACGGCAGAAGGGTCCGTCGAAGAGCAGGTAGCTCGCGAGGTCGGCTTCGTCTCCCGCGCCGATGTCGAGCAGCGAGAAGAGGCGCTTCGTGAGCAGCGGATTTCCCTGGAATTTGCCGCGCCTCACGTGCTCCGCGGCCAGCTTGCCGATGTCTTCGCTGGGGCGCACGGTGACCGCGTGCACGTGGCGATACTCGCGCGCGCCGCGTCGCTCGGCCTGAGCGCTGATGGCGTTCGTGAACTCGGGACCGTAGGCCTTCTTGCCGTCCATGATCACGTTGTTCACGCGTGAGAGCAGCTCGATGTCCACGTCGACGTGGTCGAGCAGGAACGCGTTCAGCACCTTGCCGAGCAAGAAGGCTGCGCCCGGTGCGCGCGGGCCTTCTTTGCGGCCTTCGGTGGTCACCATGCCGCGCACCTCGCGCGAGCTTCCGATGGCGAACACGTGGGTCGCTCCGAGCGCGAGGGCCGGCGCGATGGGCGTGTTCTGCCGGAGGCCGCCGTCGAGGTAGAGCTCGTCGTCGATACGAACCGGGGGAAAAAGCAGGGGGATCGCCGCGCTCGCGAGCGCGTGCACCGGGCCGATGTGCGCCTGGCGGAAGAGCGTGCGCGGTGGCGCCACGTCGGGGATGGCCACGTTCGGTGCAGTCTGCATGAACACCACGGTGCGCCCGGTGGTGACCTCGGTGGTGGAGACGGTGAGCGCGCGCAGCTTGTTCTTGCGCAGCGAGCGCGCGACGGCGCGCCACGAGATCTCGCGCCCGACCAGGTCGGCCATGGGGCGCACGTCGAAGAGGCCCGAGCCGTCGGCGCCGCCGCCCATGACGAGCTTGGGCAGCCCGACGAACTGACGCATCCCGAAGCCGAGCACCCGCGTGAGCTCGAGCTCCGACCAGAGCTGCACGAGTCGACGCAGGCCGAGCACCGGATCGGCGAGGTGGGCGGCCAGGTAGCAGGCGTTGATCGCGCCCACGCTGGTTCCGCACAAAACGTCGAGTCGCGGCGGTCCTCCACGGAGTCGCGCGAGCTCCTCGAACACGTACGAGAGCACCCCCACTTCGTACGCGCCGCGGGCCCCACCCCCGGAGAAGATCATGCCGATCCGCTTCTGCGGGGCTTCGGTCTGCGTTTGGCTCATGCGTTCCTTTCGTCGGGCGGAGTCGACCCCGGAAACCCACGTCCGCCGGCGGGCGGGCTCGTACCGGTATCGGCGAGCGGTGACGGAGCGGGATTGGCGAGGGGGGAGGGCGTGGTGTCGAAGAGCGCGGCCACCATGGGTCGCTCGGAGAAACAGCGTCGGAGCCGCATGTCGCGGATGGTCTCCATGAGGGCGGTCGCGTAGTCGACCGCGCGCTGGCGGGTGTTGGCCGCTTGCGGGGATCCTGCACGCTTCAACGCGTCCGCGCAGAGCGTCCGGATCTCGAGGCCGTACTCGGTGCCTTGGAGCGTCTCGACGGCGCCGAGCGCGGTGGTCGCGAGCAACGTGGCCGAGTGCACCTCGCCGGCGTCCACGCGCGCCGAGGCCTCGATGGCGAACGCGTAGAAGTGGTACGCGACGAGCGCTTGGTTTTCCGCCATGCGGCGCGCCTCGACCGCTTGCGCGATGGCTTTTTGCGGCTCGCGGAGGGCTCGTGAGATGGCCGCGCCGACCACGAGCGCGTGCGCCTTGTCGTAGGCGTTCGCGGTGGCCTCGCACAGCTCGAGCCCCTCTTTGTGCCACTGCACGGCCTCCTCGAGGGCGCCGGTGTCCAAGGCGACCTCGGCGCTCACGAGCAGAGTGTCGGCGCGACCGTCTTTGTCGCCGTAGCGTTCGTGGGCGTCGCGTGCGCGCTTCAAATAAGCCGCCGCGCGGGGCATGTCGCCGAGGCGCGAGTAGCTCTGGCCGATGTTGGCCAAGGTCTTGGCGAGCTGGAATCGACCGCCCACCGAGAGGTCGATCTGGATCGACTCGAGCGCGAGCGCGATGGCGTCTTCGTAGCGCCCTTGGACGAACATCGCGTACGCGAGCGCGTTCTTCGCGCGGGCCTCTTGGCGATGCACGCCGCCGCGCCGGTAGATCGCGATGGCCTCCACGTAGTCGTGCATGGCCTCCCGCACGCGGCCCACGCGACGGAGCAGCACGCCACGCGAGCGCAGTGCGTCCGCGCGCAGACGCGGCGACACGTTCGGGTTCACGTTGGGATCGCAGGCGGCGAGGGCGCGGTCGGCGGCGGCGAGTGCACCTTGGACGTCTCCGAGCTCGCGAGATAGCTCGCTCACGAGCGACTCCGCTTCGATCTCGAGCTGCAAAAATCCCGCGCCGCGCGCGACTTGAGCCGCTTTCTTCGCGATGGGCAGGCCGTGCGCGAGCTTGCCTTCGTCGAGGTCGAAGCGTGCGGTGCGCAAGAACGCGATGCACACGCTGCGCGGCGAGGCGACCTGGCGCGCGCACGCTCGGATGCCCTCGAGCTGCGCCACGCGATCGCGCTTACGACCGAGCATGCGGAACATGCCTTCGAGGGCGTCGTGGGCGGTGAGCCTGCGCGGGTCGTCGATGGTGAGCTGGAGGAGCGCGCGCTTGTAGTACCGGACCGCGAGGTGGGTCTGGTAGGTGGTGCGCGCCGCGTTCGCGGCCTCGAGGTAGAAGTGCGAAGCGCGCTCGCCGTCGTCGCCTCGTGCGAAGTGGCTGGCCACGATGGCCGCCGAGACGCCTCGCGCGAGCTGCGTTCCCGCCAGGTGTTTTCCCAGGATTTTGTGCATCCGGGTGCGCGCGTCCGACTTGAGCGCGGCATAAGCGACGTCACGCGTGAGCGGGTGACGGAAGTCGACGTCTTGCCCTTTGCGGTCGCACAGACCTCGCTCGCAAAGGCGGCCCAGGGGATCGGCCACCGGGTTGGGGAGCGAGGTGCCGTCGGCGAAGAGACGCTCGAGATCCGGCACGGTGAGCGGACCCCCGGCGATGGCGAGCCAGTCGACGATGAGGCGCTCGCGCGGCGGGAGCTCTTCGATGCGGTCGGCGAGCAGCTGCTCGAGTGTCTGCGGGAGGAAAAACTCGCGCTCGCCCGCCTCGGCACGCACCAGCGCGTCTTCGCGAATCTCGAGGATGCCTCGCTCGAGCAGCGCGTCCACGAGCTCGAGCAAGAAGAACGGGTTGCCGCCCACGCGCGGCAAGAGCTCGGCGCACACCGCCCGCACGCCTTCTTTCACGCCGAGGCGCGTCTCGACCAAGCGCACTTGTTCGTCGGTCGACAGGCCGTGCAGCTCGACGCGCACTTTGCCTTCGAGGAGCGGACCGAGGCGCTCGTCCGGGCGGGTCACGAAGAGCGCCAGGAGCGGCAGAGGATCGGGGATCTTGAAGAGCTCGGTCAGCACCTCGAGGCTCGGTTTGTCGGCCCAATGGAGGCTCTCGGCCACCAGCACCACGGGCGACTCGAGGGCGAACGCGGCCAGCAAATTGCGCACGCTCGTGACGAGCAAGCGCTTCTGGTAGGCGGCGTCGTCGTTGTCCGCGTGACCGGACGCTCGATTGGTCACGAGCTCCGCGAGGCGCGCCACCATCGGATTCGTGGGGTCACCTTTGGCCGAGCTGCCACCCGCTTGCGCCACCAGCGCGACGACCTCCTCGAAGGTCTCGTCGCCCTTGGCCCCGATGGCCGAGCGCACGAGCTCGGCGATGGTGGAGTAGGGAACCTCCATGCGCACCGGTGACGACTCGACCCGCACCGCGCGTGCGTTCGGGGGCAGCTCGTTCAAGAAGCTTTGGACGAGCGCGGTCTTGCCGATGCCGAGCTCGCCGATCACCGCGCGTGTTCCCGTGCGCCCGCCACCGGGGGCGTTCACGGCGGCGTGGTACGCGGCCACGAGCTCCGCTTTTTCGGCGTCTCGTCCGACGAGGTCGCTCGGCTGGCCGAGCTCCGACTCTTTCTCCTCGCGGGAGAGGCTGCGCTCCAGCGTGTAGATACGCATCGTCGGCGGCAAATTCGCCACCTTGGTGTCTTCGGGGAACTCCAGGCTCGGGGCGTCGCCCCAGCGAAAATCCCTGCGGACCAACCGATAGAGACCACCGGCCACCCAGGTGGTGTGAGGTGGCGTGCGGCTCCCGAGCGCGTCCGCCAAGAAGGTGACCGGGTCGTGAAGGGTGTACCTTACAAGGTTGCCTTCGCGGTCGCGGATGCCCGAGGCGATGCCGCGAACGATGGTCATCGAGGCCGCCACGGGCACGGGCAAGTCGTCCGTGATCCCGGCGATGGCCTCGTGGGTCTCGAGCGCGAGCCACGCCGAGTCTCCCGGCGCGCGCGCGTGACGCGAGCCGAGGCCGAGCACGGCGCGGGCCTGCGTGTCGCGCGACCATTGCCAGCGCGCGCCACGCTTGTAGGCCATGTCGTCGAGCATGGGCCGCAGCTTGACGAGCGCGCGAGCCAGCGCCGCTCGCTCTTCCGCCGTGGGATCTCCCTTGGGCGAGAGCTCGAGCGTGACGAGCGCGATGTGCCTCACCTCGCGGTGCTCGCCGTTCTTCTTCGAGGCTCTCCCGTTCGACGAGCCGGGCGCTCGGTCGCTGTCGGGGTTACGCGCGCTCGGAGAGGCGGCGTTGGTGACCTCGACCGAGGGCCGCGGTGCGCGCTCGGCGACCGCGCCGCTCGTGGTGTGCGTGACCCGCGGCAAAAAAGCTTGAATCGTCGCTTCGAGCGCGCCCGCGTCGACCAGCTCTTGTCGTCCGAGCAGGGCGCGTCCGATGGCCGCGACCAGCTCACGACCGGTCGCGAAGCGCTCGTCCGGACGCGGCGCGAGCAGCTTCATGACGATGTCCTCGAGCTCCTTCGGGACGTCCATCACGAAGGTGCTGGGGGGCTCGACCCGTCCGGTGCGGACCACTTCGAGCAGAGCGTTGCCGCTGGTGCTCCCGTGGATTGGCCGACCGGCCAAACACTCCCAAAGGATCACCCCGAGCGCGTAGAGGTCGCTGCGACGGTCGACGCGCTCGCCTCGGGCCTGTTCGGGGGACATGTACCCGTACTTGCCCTTGATGACGCCTTTCTCTTCGTCGAGGAAGCGCGCGCTCGCGATGCCGAAATCGGCGATTTTCACCGAGCCGTCGTAGGAGAGCAGGATGTTCTGCGGCGAGACGTCGCGATGCACGATCTCGAGCGAAGCGCCGCCGTCGTCTTTCTTCTCGTGCGCGTAGTGGAGGCCCTTGGCGGCCTCGGCGATGACGTACGCGCTCACCCACGGAGGCAGGCGCACACCCTTGGCGCGCGCGGCCGTGACCAGCATGCCGAAGTCGGGTCCTTCGACGTACTCCATGGCGAGGATGTGGCCTTCGGCGCCCTCGTTGGAGAAGTCGTAGACCTGCACCACGTTCGGGTGGTTGAGGCGCGTGGCGAGCTGGGCCTCGTCGATGAACATCGCCTGGAAGCGCCTCGACGCACCGAAGCTCGGCAGGATGCGCTTGACGACGACGATCTTCTCGGTCCCCTCCGCGCCGCGCTTCTTGGCGACGAAGACCTCCGCCATGCCGCCTTCTCCGAGGCGTCGCTGCACCTCGTACTGCGCGAGCTTGGTGGGGATGGGGGCGTCGGTCACGGCTGGCTGGTAGGGGGTGACAAGCGGATGGTTCGCGTCCGTACCCGCCCCCGGGACCCGCGAGCGAGTGCTCTCTCCGAACGATCGCCCATCTTACTCCGGATACGGAATTTCCGGCGACGAACGTCGTCTCGGCGATTTTCGATGCGCGAGTGTGCCCGAAGAGTCGTGGCTCGACCTGAACAAGTGGGGGGCGAAAGGCGCGCGCCGATGTACGGGCAGCTCGCACGCGCTCCTTCCGCTCGTCCGAGAACGCTCAGGCCACGCGGATTGACTCTCGCCCTTTGGCTAGAGGCGCGATAAATCTGAGCTTGCCCATGGAAGCGTTGCCTCCCCCGACGGCCGAGGGTCTGCTGGCGAAAACGCCACTAGCCCACCTCTTCATCTACGTGATGGAGCGCCGTCTCACCGGCTCGCTCGAGCTTCGGCGCCCGGACGGCGCGAGTGGCGCGATCTATTTCCACGAGGGCATTCCGCGGAAAGCGCGCGTTCCGGACGGCATCGCGACGCTCGGGCAAGTGCTGGTCGAGCACGGCGTGGTCACGCAAGACCAAGCGGCCGAGTCGATGGACCAGCGCATGGCGTCCGGGGTGCTTCAGGGCCAAGTGCTCGTGGGCATGGGAGTCATCGCTCCCGAGACCTTGCTCGGTGGGTTGGCAGCCCAGCTCGAAGCGAAAATCCTTCACCTTTTCGAGTTTCCTTTCGAGTCGCAGTTCGCCTTCTACGAAGCGCGGGACACGCTCGAGGGCTTCGGTGGTCAGGAAATCGTCGAAGCAGACCCGCTGCGCCTGCTTTGGTCCGGCGTGCGCCTCAATCCTTCGTGGGACCACGTCAACCAGACCTTGGCGCGTGTGCAGACCTTCGGGCTCAAGCTGAGCCCACTCGCATCGCCCGAGCGTTGCCCGTTCGCCCCCGGTGAGCTGCAGGCGGTCGAGCTGCTCCGTCAGCGACCCATTCGAATCACCGACCTCACCGCCGCGCGCCTCATGACGCCGTCGGTGGCGCAGCTCTTCATCTACTTCTTCCTCATCACGAAGCAGCTCGAGCTCGTGGAAGGTCCGCCCGCTCGCGCCTCGGTGCCGCCGCAGGGCGCGCCTCCGCGTACGGCGGTCGCGCGCGTCCAGCTCCACACGAAGCAGGTCGCCCGTGGTCCAGCCATCGTCGAAGAGCACCACGCTGCGGCTCGTCCCGACGCGCGCATGAGTCCCATGCCGCAGGCGTATCCCATCCCGGACGCCATGCGCACCGACGCCATTCGGCCCGCTCCGCCGCCCGCGGACATCGCCCAAGAAGCGCCGCCGCTCTCCTTCGCCTTCGGTGCTCCGCCACCAGCGCCGCCTTCGGCTCCATCGCTCGGTTCGGGCATCGGCTCCGCGGGGCCTTCTTCGCGTCCCGCTTCGGACGAGCCGCCGCCGTCTTCGGCGTCGTCGTCGTTCCGACCTGCGCAAGGTCCGTTCGCTTCGCAGAGCCCGCCTTCCCAGAGCCGAATCCCACCTGCGGTCGCGCAATCGGCGTCGCGCATTTCCGCAGCTCCTCCCGCTTCGGAGCGTGCTCCCGGCTCGGTTCGTCCTGGTCGCTCCACCATGAGCGGCGCCGAAGACGGCCTGAGGTCCAAGATCCTCTCCAAGGCCGAGCAGGTCGACCACCAATCGCACTACGAGATCCTCGGCGTGCCGAACAACGCGCCCAAAGAAGACATTCAAAAGGCCTTCTTCGCTCTCGCCAAGGTGTGGCACCCCGACAAGCTGCCCGTCGCACTCGGCGACGTTCGCGACGCCTGCAGCAAGGTCTTCTCCAAGATCAGCGAAGCGCACTCCACGCTGATGGATCCCGCGCGCCGTGCCGACTACGACAACGCCCTACGCGACGGTACCGGCTCGGCCGCCGAGCAGCAAAAGGTGCAAGAGGTCCTGGAAGCGGCCAACAACTTCCAGAAGGCCCTCATCGTCTTGAAGCGCAACGACACCACGCTCGGCGAAGAGCTGGCTCGTCGTGCGTACGCGGCCGATCCGACCCAAGCCGACTACCTCGCGCTGGTGACCTGGCTCGACTCGCAGAAGCCGATGAACCAAAACCGCGACAAGACCAACGAGTCCATCGCGAAGCTCGACGAGGCGATCAAGATGAACGCCAACTGCGAGCGCGCACACTTCTTCCGCGGCATGCTTCACAAGCGGAACGACAACATGAAGCAGGCCATCAAGGACTTCAAACGCGCGGTCGAGCTCAACGCGCACAACTTGGACGCCGCCCGCGAAATTCGCCTCTACAGCATGCGTGCGCCGGGCGCCGCCGCCGCCAAGTCCGACGACTCGATCGGTGGGCTCTTCGGTCGACTCTTCAAGAAGTAGCGCTCAAGAAGTAGCGTTGAGCGACGAGTAGAGCGGCAAGAGACGCGGCTCACGATCGGTGATTTTGGCGAAGCGCTCGCGGAAGGCTTCTACGGAAAGATTCGCGGTGGTCGCGAGCTTTCCGAGCATCGCCGCGTCGTCGAAGTCTTCGCGCTTCAGGCGCACCATGTAGCTGTAGGCGATGCGGTAGCGATCCGAGCCGAGGTCGACCATGCGGACGCGTGTGCGCCCCTCGGGCGTGAGCATGTCCTCGAAGGGAATAGCCCGGAATTTATCGGCGTGCATGGTGACCACCGCACCCGAGCCTCCTTCGATCACGAAGCGCGCGGCGGAGTGGCCGAGGTCGCGCGCGTATTCCATGTCGAACGGGATCGGATCGGCGCAGCGGAGCTCGTAGCCGATGTTCTTGGACACCACGGTGAGCGGGATGCCGAGCTCCTTCAGCTTCTGACGGACGCGGTCGCGCAGCATGGTGGCGATGTCGATGTCCGAGATCTGCACGTGACCTTGTTCGTCGCGGAAGAGGCCACCGACGGCCGCCAGATCGGAGTCGTCGAGCACGTCGGCGAGGCCCTCGGCGAGCAGCGCGACACCGTGCGATTTCCCGGCGGCGAGGCGCTTCACCATCGCGCCCACCAGCGTGTCGGCCACGCGATCGAGACCGACTTTCGCCCCGGTTTTTTCGGCGAATTCCTCTCCGAGGAGGGTGAGCGTGGCGCCCGCGGCCTTGCCGATGCCGAGCGCGAGATGCCCGGCGTTGTGGCCCATCGCCACCACGAAGTACCAACGCCCGGTGGTCTTCGCGTCCACCATCAGGTTTTCCACGATGGAGACGCCCACGTGGCGCGCGGTCTGGAAGCCGAAGGTGAAGTCTTCGCGTGGCAGGTCGATGTCGTTGTCGATGGTCTTCGGCACGTGCACCACGCGCAGGGCGCCGTTCGATACTCGTGAGAGCTCGGTCGCGAGGAAGCAGGTGCCGTCGCCGCCGATGCTGACCACCATGCCGACCCCGAGCGCTTGCAGGGTCTTCACCGAAGTCTCCACGCCTCCGGGCACGCGGGTCGGGTTCGCGCGCGAGATGCCGAGATGCGAGCCGCCGCGGAAGTGGATGCGCGAGACGTCTTGGATGCCGAGAGGCAGTATCTTGCTCGTGTCTCCACGCATGAGGTGCTTGTAGCCGTCGACCACGCCGAGCACGGAGACCCCCGAGAGGCAGGCGCGGATGGTCGCGGCGCCGATGACACTGTTGATGCCGGGGGCGGGACCTCCGCCGACCACGATGGCGAGCTTGCCGAGGCTTTCGGGGGACATGGTCCGGAGCTTAGTCGACTTCGTCACTCTGAAAAGAGGTGACATCGCCATCGCCGACCGGACATGGCATGGTGCGGTCATGGATCTCACGCTCGGCACCATGAATTTCGGGGGGCGCACGCCTCGCGCGGAGGCCGAGCGCATCGTGCGGCGGGCGATCGAGCGCGGCATCACCCGTTTCGACACCGCGAACCTCTACGAGAACGGCGAGTCCGAGCGCATCGTGGGCAAGGCACTCGGCGCGGCTCGCGATCGCGTGTATCTCGCAACCAAAGTGGGTGCACTTCGTGTCGGCGGAAAGCCCGAGGGCCTCGGCAAGGCACGTGTGCTCGCGTCTCTCGACGAGAGCCTCGCGCGCCTCGGCACGTCTCACGTGGACCTCTTCTACCTGCACGTGCCCGACCCCACCGTGACCGCTGCCGAGACCGTGGAGGCGCTCGCGCTCGCGTTCGAGGCGAAGAAGATCCTCGCCTGGGGCGTGTCGAACCATGCCTCGTGGCAGATCCTCGAGCTTATCCACGAGGCGTCGCGCGTGGGGCTTCCTCCGCCCGCGCGCGCGCAGCAGCTCTACAACGTGCTCGTCCGTCAGCTCGAGGTCGAGTACTTCGTGTTCGCAGCAAAATACGGCCTTCGAACCGAGGTCTACAACCCACTCGCGGGCGGACTGCTCACCGAG
Organism: Polyangiaceae bacterium; assembly: GCA_965225775.1. Taxonomy (GTDB): domain Bacteria; phylum Myxococcota_A; class Polyangia; order Polyangiales; family Polyangiaceae; genus JAAFHV01. Next base: position 7,045,168 of record OZ245328.1, read on the forward strand.
AAACACGCGCGCGTCGACGCGGACAAGAAGGGGTCGCGCTTCTTCAAGAACGGCCTCTACGAACGGCGCTACTGGAGCTCGGCGTTCTTCGACCGTCGGGACGAGCTCGCCGAGCTCGGAGCCTCGCGCGGGCTCTCGACCGCCACGCTCGCGTACCGATTCCTTCGCGACCGGACCGGAGTGGATGGCGTCGTGCTCGGGCCTTCGACCGTGGAGCACCTCGACCACGGGATCGATGCTCTCGGCGAGGCGCTCGACAGCGAGACGCGCACCACGATCGAAAAGATGCATTTTGCATGGATGGGAACCGATGCCCGCTACGCCCGCTGAGCCTTCGCTGTCTGCTCTGCCTTACGATCTCGCCGCTACGCTCGAGCACTATCGAGAGCACGGCTACGCGAGGCTCGGCGTGCTGGTGGACGAGGCGCGCCTTCGGGCCATGCGCGAGCGCATCGACGCCATCATGCTGGGCGAGGTCTCGTACGACGGGCTCTTCTTCCAGCGCGACACCGAGTCGGGCCGCTACGAAGACCTCTCGTACGGTAAGGGCTACGAGGGCCCGACCCTGAACTACCGCAAGGTCGAGAAGCTCGAAAAAGATCCGCTTTTTCTCGAGTGGATCGCGCACCCGTGGTTCGAGCCCCTGGCCCGCGCGGTCTACGGCACGGACATCGCGCTCTACCGCGCGCTCGTGTTCAACAAGGCCGCAGAGACCGGTGGCTCGGCGCTCCCCTGGCACCAGGATGGCGGAGATTTTTGGGGCCTCGACCGCGAGCCGCAGCTCCAGATCTGGACCACGCTCGACGACGCCCCCGAAGACGGCGGCTGCCTCGAGATCGTGCCCGGCAGCCACGCGGCCGGTCTCGTGTCCCGGCTCGGCGGGGTGGTGCCGGAGATCGCCATCGCTCGGGAGAAACCCGAGGAGAGATCGATCCTGTTGCCCGCCAAAGCGGGCGAAGTGGTGCTCGTACACAACCACGTGTGGCACCGCTCGTCGCGCAGCAAGACGGGCAAGCCGCGGCGCGCGCTCACCGTGTGTTACCTCGACGCGGCCACGCAGTGCCGGCGCAAGAAGCGCGCGCCGCGCGAGTTTTTCAAGGTATTCCCGATGGACGCACGCGACGCACGCGCGACCCGAAGCTGATTCGGGTCGCGGGCGCGTGTCGCTCGGGCGGGATCAGGTGCGCTCGACGATGCCGACGTAGGGCACGTTGCGGTAGCGCTCGTCGAAGTCGAGGCCGTAGCCGACCACGAACTTGTCTTCGATGGTGAAGCCCAGGTAGTCGACCGGAACCACCACGCGCGCGCGCGCAGGCTTGTGAAGCAGCGCGCACACCTTCACGCTGCGCGGGTTGCGCGTGCGGAAGAGGTCCATCAAGTGGGCGATGGTGAGACCGGTGTCGACGATGTCTTCGATGAGGATGACGTCTTGGCCGTCGATGGGGCGGGAGAGATCGTTCGTGATCTGCACGACGCCGCTGCTCTCGGTGCCTGCGCCGTACGAACGCACGCCCAGGAAGTCGATGCGGCAGGGGAGGTCGATCTCGCGGATGAGGTCCGCGGCGAAGATGAAGCTTCCCTTCAACACCGAGACGAGGACCAGGTTCTTGTCCTTGTAGTCGCGGGTGATGGCGGCTCCGAGCTCCTTCGTTCGGGCGCGGATTTCATCGGCGGAGATCATCGGAACGAGGCGCTCGGTCATGGGCTTCGTATCGCGCTCCCGTGCCTCGCCGTAAAGGGTGATCGGGAAAAAAGAGCGCGCCCGCTCAGTCTTGGTGGCAGCCCGTGCACGCGAACGACGAGCTCCACCAAGGGCGCTTCGTGGGGTCTTTCACGTGAGCGCCATTTTCGTCGCGAAAGGGAGCCACGTACTCCGCGGCGTGGGCGATGCGGTCTTCCAAGACTCCCTTGAATTTCCAGGTGGCGTAGTTCTTGGGAAGCTTCGCGTTTTGGTAGGCGACCTTGGCCTTCTCCACTTTGCCTTCTTTCACCAGCATGTCGCCCATGTGGAGGAAGAAGCCCTCGAGGTTGTGAGGCGCGGCCCACGAGTCCCAGCAGACGCGGTTGCGCCCTTCGGTGGTCTCGAGGTGCATGTACTTGTCGAAGCGCCCATCCTCGCGATCGATCTTCTCGTCGACGCACACGTCGAGGTTCTCGTACTGGCGCTCCACGCCTTCGTGGAAGAGCTCGTTGTCGTGGGGAAGGCCCGCCACGCTGATGCCGGCCGTGAACAGGTTGAACTGGGGCCAGGCCGAGATGGCGTCGTTCATCTGGAAATAGCCCTTCCGCGTGAGCGCCTCGTCCTTGTGGACCGCGCCTTCGGCCATCGTGAGGTTCGCGTAAAAGCCGGCGAAGCGAGGTTCGTTCGGGGCGAGCCGGACCGCTTCTCCGAAGTAGCGCCGGCCGAGCACGAGGTCGTCGGTGATGGTCGCCTGGGGCTTCTCGAGCCGCGCGCGCTCGGCGATGCGCCACGTGTGCAGCCACCCGATGCGCGCCGCGGTCATGGGGGCGTTGGGGTTCGCCAAGTAGCTGCGTTGGTAGAGCTCGAGCGCGTCGCCGATGGCCTCGTACTTTCCACCGTGGAGCGCGGTCCAGAAGGCCCGCTCGGCCGCGTAAGTCTCCGGCGTGTGGTCTTCGACCGGCTTTTTGTCGGGAGCGGTGGCGACGGCCAGCGTGGCGCAGCCGCTCTGCGAAAAGGGAAGGGCCGAGGCGAGCGCGAGCGTGCAGAGGGTGGCGGCGAGTGGCTTCTTCATGGGATCTCCGAGTGGCTGGTCACTGTCTAGATCCAGGTGATAGCGCCATTCTTGTCACTGTCCAGATCTATTTGGTCACTGTCTAGTTTGCGTGGGCGAGCGGCTCGGGTTAAGTCCTCTTCGTGGTCCTCAAGAAGCGAGCGCCGAAAAAAGCCGCGTATCACCACGGTGATCTGCGGCGCGCTCTGCTCGACGAAGCGGTGCGCGTGCTCGAGCACGACGAAAAAGCGGATCTGTCGCTGCGGGATCTCGCGCGTCGGCTCGGCGTTTCGCACGGCGCGCCTTCGCACCATTTCCGAGACAAGTCCGCGCTGCTCGAGGCCATCGCCACCGACGGTTTCCGTGGTCTCGCGGACGCACTCGAGGCCGTCGCGAACGGGCCAGGCACACCCGAAGCGCGCCTCGCGGCGAGCGGCGTCGCATACGTGAAGTTCGCGGTGGCGCACCCCGCGCACGTGCGCGTGATGTTCTCCAAAGCGCCCGAGCCCGCGGCCGGTGAGGAGTGCATGGCCGAGTCGCTCCGGGCGTTCGGGGCGCTGCTCACGCTCGCGCGGGATGCCGCAGGTCCGAGCGCATCCGACGCGCGCGTTCGCACGGTGACGTTCACGTCGTGGGCGGCGGTGCACGGGCTCACCATGCTCTGGCTCGCAGGTCCGGGCCCCGTGCGCATGACGAGCGGAGAGACCGAAGCCGGGCTCTTGGAGCTCACGCGCGAGGTGACCACGATGCTCGTCAAAGGGGTCACGGCGGAGTGAGCTCGAAGTTCGGCTCGATCTCGGCTCGCTTCGCGTGCTCCGTGCTCGTTCCACTCGTACTTTCGCGGGTCGGTGTGGCTCTGGCCGAAGGCACCGCCGCAGAGCGCTCTCCCTCGAAGTACGTGCTCGAGTACCGCGTGGAGGGCCCACGTTGCCCCACCGGCGAAGAGCTGAAGTCTCTGGTCGCTGCCCGCGTGGGCCGTGATCCGTTCGTCGGCGAAGGCGCACGCGTCGTCTCGATCACGAGCGCTGCGCGTGGGGAAGGCACGCTGGAGATCACCGTGTCCACGGCGGGCGAACGAGGTCAGGCTCCGCTCACGAAGACCTTCCGAGGCGCCACTCGAGAGTGCACCGAGCTCGTGCAGCGTGCGGCGCTCACTGTGGCCTTGCTCGTGGACGAAGAGCCACAAAAACCAGCCCCCGAAGCTCCGAAGCCTCCCGAGCCCGCTCCTCCCGTGAAGGCCTCGGAGCCCGCTCGTGAACCGGTCGAGCCGCCACACGCGTTGCCTACTGTCGAGGTCCCCTCGAGCACCGGGATCGGGCTCTCGATCGCGGGGCATGCAGGAGCCGCGGCGCTGCATCCGAGCGTGGCCCTCGAGGTACTTGCGCTCCGTCGTTTCGGCTCGTGGTCGCTGGGCCTCTTGGGGCGTGTCGGCTTGCCAACCAGCGACTCGTTCCTCGAGGGACGGGTGTCCACCACCACGCTCGGGGCGGGGCCTCTGGTCTGCGTCGGGGGCCGCCGCGCCGACGTGTGCGTGCCGGTCACGTTCGGAGCGCTTCTCGGATCGGGTGGCGATACGGCCGAGGCTCGCACGGACGCCTCGCCCTTCGTGACGTTCGGTTTTCGTCCCGAGGTGCACGTGATCCCCTTCGGGGCGTTCGAGCTCACGGTCTTCGCGGAGGGCTATGTCGCGCCCGCGCGCACGTCGTTCACCTTTCGTTCCGGCACGGCTTGGTCGAGCGCACCGGTGGGCGGGCTGCTCGGCTTGACCGGGAAGATGGGGCGCTTTTGAGCGGGTTTTCGACCTTTCGAAGGGCCGTGCCCACGTTTCGTGACGGATTCGTCGCGCTCGACGCAGATGCTTGACGTGAGCGTCGCAGTCGCATCTCGAAGACCTCCCGATCACGGCTTCCGAGTCACGTTCGAGGCCGAGTTCGACTACGTGTGCACTTCGCTCCATCGGCTCGGTGCTCGAGGCCAAGACGTGGAAGACGTGGCCCACGACGTGTTCCTGGTCCTCGTGGAAAAGATCGCGTCGCTCGACGTCTCGCGATCGCTGAGGCCGTGGCTGTTCGGCGTTGCCGTGCGTCTCTTGCATGCGCATCGACGGAAGAGCCGCGTCTCGACCGAGGTCCCGACCTCGTCTCCGGACGCTCTCGACTCGGCGCCGTCACCGGCCGATCTCGCGCTCGCGGTCGAACGAAGGCGTCTCGTCGACGCCGCTCTCGACGACCTGTCCGACGAACAAAGGAGCGTGTTCGTGCTCCACGCCATCGACGAGGTCGCCATGCCCGAAGTGGCCGAAGCCTTGGAAATACCCTTGAACACCGCCTATTCCCGCTACCGACTGGCGAAAGAGGCGTTCACCAAGTCGCTTCGGCGAGCCAAGCTCGGAGGTCTTCCGTGAGCGACACCGACTTCGACGCGGACGTGCTCGAGGCTTTGGTCGCCGAGCGCGCGAGGCCTTCCCCGAGCGACGCCGAAGCCAAACGTCGCGTGCTCGAGCGCGTGGCGTTTTCTGCCTTGGGCATCGCGGCGGCGGGCGGGCTCGCTTCACAGGCGCTCACGGGGGCGAGCGGGACCGTCGCCTCACGCGCCGTCGCGAGCGCGACCGAGGGCGCATCTTCTGCTGCGAACAGCGCCGCCAAAGTGACCTGGCTCAAGCTCGTCGTGGTGTCGATCGTCGCCTTCGCGGGAGGCGTGGGGACGCATGCGGTTTACACGGATCGCGTCGGCGCGCCCGTTTCCAGCGCGTCTGCACCAGCGCCCATCGCGTCCACGGTCCCTTCGGTCACGGCCAGCACGGTAGCGAGCGTCTTCGTTCCCGAAGTCTCGGTCTCGTCGCTCCCGGAGGCGCCGAGGCCACAGGCCGTCTCGGCGAGCGCGTCGGCGAAGGTGGTCGAGCCTGCGCAGCTTCGGCTGAGAGAACGCTCGCTGCTCGAGGCCGCGCAGTCCGCACTCGCTCGCGGTGACGCGGGCGAGGCCCTCACGCTCGTCGGGCAGCACGCACGCGAGTTTCCGAAGAGCGATCTCGGAGAAGAACGTGAAGCGCTGCGCATCCGTGCGCTCGCTCGCGCCGGGCGCTGCGACGAAGCCAAGAGCGCTCGTGCGTCGTTCGAGACACGCTTTCCAGCTAGTCTTCAGCGAGGCGCGCTCGAGCGTCTCTGCCCATGAAGCTCCTTCGTACGCTCTCGTGCTCGTTCGTTGCCGCCTTTTGCACGGGGGCGTGTACCTTCGTCCAGATCCTGGAAAATCCCGAAGTTTCGGCACCTGCGGACGCACAGGTCTCGATCGACGCGGGAACGGACGCGCCGCTCGCGGCGGACGCCGCCGACGCCGACGTAAAGCGTGCGCTATGCACCGATCAGGCGTCGGGGGCGGCGCAAGACACGCCGCTCGGATCGGTGCTCGTGGTCGGATGGGAACGGAGCGACGGGCGCTTCTTCGTCGAGCGTGGGCGCGCCTCGTTCAGCGGAGAGCGTCGCTCGTTCACCGTGACGACCGGCCCTTCAGGACCTCCCGCGGAGGCGCGCATCTCGGCGTCGGCCTCTTCGTGGGCCATCGGCCACGTGTATGCGGTCGCGCCCGACTCGACCCTCGATGGTCTGGTCGAAGGTAACGTCTTCCGCGCCGCGATGGCCGCCGGCACCTACCGAGACGCATTGGTGTTCACCGACGAGACACGACCGCTCGACGCAGGCTCGAGTTGGATCGGACGCGCGCAGCCCGGCTACACGGTGTGGCGGTGCAGTGGCCGAGCCGACAAGAGCCAAGCCTTCACGGAGTCCACCTGCGACGCTCTCGTCCTCGAGAGCGCGGGGGATCCCACCGGTGACCGGCACTGCGACTGGCACTGAATCTGGGAAAAATGCGCGTTTCGTTCGATCTCGGCCGCGCACGAAAGAATCGTGCGTCGCGCTCGAAGATTCGGTGACGGACCGGAGCACCTCGGCGCAGTAGCTCACGAGACGCACGCACCGAGAGAGACGCGTACCGCCCGGAGACTCGTGATCACGAGTGCTCGTGGCGTCGCTCTCGGTTCGTCCGCTCGTTCGGGGGCCCGCGAGGTCCTCGGCCGAGCGGCGTCCGCTCGTCCGTGTTCGATCCCTCTTTCGACTTTGGAGCCTTCCATGCTGCGTTTGGTGCGTTCTTCTCTCGTTGGCTTGTTCGTCGCCTCGCTCTTCGGAGCCTCGCTCGTCGCGTGCACGAGCGAGGTCTCGTCGTTCGGTCTCGCCACGTCGTTCGTCGAAGTCGAACCGGACGGGAGGAAAGGTGGGTCGTGCGTACTCGCAGGAAACGCGCAAGGCGGAGAAGCCACGCGCCTCGATCACAAAGCGACCGAAGCAAAAAATGCGTTCCCGCATCTTTGGTACGAGACGCACCAGGACGGCGGGAGCACCCCGTATCGACTCGAGGTCTACACGGTGAGCGCGTACCGTGAGGGCACCATGGTTCCTGCGCAAAAGACCGTCTTGAAGAGCGCCTCGTACGACGAAGCCTTCGGCGCCTCGAGCGGGACCGACACGCTCTCCGTCGCGTTCGAGGGAAAGACCTTCACGATTCGCGTCTTCGGCATTCCGTCGAACGTGACCACCTGTCCGGCATTCGAGACACTCGAGCCCGACGGCGGCTCACCCGAAGCCAGCTCGACCGTGAACGCGGAGCAATTCGTGTGCGATGCACGGACGTCGCACGCGAGTTGTGCGGGAGCGACGTCCGCTCCCTGCGACGAACCGACGCGATGCCGCGCTCGCCTCATGGCTCCGGGAGCTCCCGAGGTCTTCTCGTCGTGTTTCGTCTCTCCCGCGTGCGGAGACGAAGCGACGTGCATCGCCAAGGCCGGCGCGGTCGTCGCCGACAAGACCGCCACCGACTACGTCTCGGCCTGCCTCGCCAAGGCCCAGCTCTGCGGTGACGACTTCCCCAAGGTCGACGACGATTGCACGACGGCCGTCTACGCCTACACCGGCGTCGGACCTGCCGCAGCCGCCTGTCTGCAGCGGCCCTGCGGCGAGCAAAAGAGCTGCTTTTCGCGAGCGCTGGCCCCTCTTTCCGCCTGCAGGTAGGGGCGCGACGCGCGAAGCGTCACGAGCTCGCGGATGCGGCTCTAGCGCGCGAGGCGGACACGAACGGCGGAGCGTCGCGTGTCGCTCGTGTGCGCGCGCCCACGGCGGGACGATATTCGTCGAATCGAGGCGTTTATCCGGCCTGCCAGGCTTGACCATCACGTCGCCGCGACGCCACAGTTGCGGCATGTCGACCCGAGAGCTGGCCCAGACGATGCCCGCCCAGCGAGGCGTGCACGTCTACCAAGCGGGCGACGTGCTCCTCGACCGCTACCGGCTCGAGCGTCAGCTCGCCGTGGGCGGCATGGGAGAGCTGTGGCGCGGGTTGAGCGTGGCGCTCGACCAGCCCGTGGCGGTGAAGCTCCTTCGCCGCGCTTCACGAAACCCCGATGGTGCCGCGAGGCTGCTGCGCGAGGCACGTGTCTCGGCGCGTCTTCAGCACCCCGCGATCGTGCGCGTGTTCGACGCCGGCACCACCGCCGAAAACGATCCCTTTCTGGTGATGGAGCTCCTCGAGGGGGAAGATGCCGGCGCGCGTGTCCGTGAGGGCGGGCCGCTCGACGCCGTCGACGCCGTGAAAATCCTACTTCCGGTGCTCTCCGGGCTCGCGGTCGCGCACGCGCAGGGCGTCGTGCATCGAGACATCAAGCCGGACAACATCTTTCTCGCGCGCCTCAGTGACGGAACGATTCAGCCCAAGCTCATCGACTTCGGCGTCGCACACGTGTCCATGGCCGCCGTCTCGAGCAAGCTCACCACTGCCGGCATGCTGCTCGGCACGCCCGAGTACATGGCTCCCGAGCAGATCGAGAGCCGCGACGACATCGACGCGCGCGCGGACATTTGGGCCGCGGGAGTCACGCTTTATGCCCTGATCGCCGGCGTCGTGCCCTTCGGGGGAGAGAGCTTGCACGGCCTTTTCGATGCGATATTGGAGGCGCACGTGCCTTACCCGACGCGTGCTCGCGGCCTCGACGGACGACTCTGGTCCATCCTGACCGACTGCCTTCGTCGCGATCGCGCGGACCGCTTCCAATCGGCTGAAGACGTCGAGCGTGCCCTCGCAGGCTGGCTCGCGCAACGTGAGTCCGCCTCGGACCGAGAGAAACCGAGCTCGTCGCCCGCGCAAAACGCTCTGGCCTCCACGCTGCCGCCCACGCTTCCGTCGGCCGCTCGTGCTAGGCCGGTCGAAGGTGAGTCGGATGTTCCGGCCGTGACCTTGGACCGTGCCATTTTTTCTGCCCTGAAAAAGACGAAGTGATCGAGCTCGTTACCCCCGCTTCCTCCGCTCCTACTCCACCCCCGTTCGATCCGTTCGCCATCGACGAGTGCAGCGACGCTGGGCTCGACGAGCTTCCGTTCGGGGTCATCGGCTTGGACGAAGAGGGCACCGTCCTCCGCTACAACTTGGCCGAGGCGCGCCTCGCGAGACTCGATCGCAACCAAGTGCTCGGGAAGAACTTCTTCTCGCGCGTGGCGCCGTGCACGGCGACCCCCGAGTTCGAGGGGCGATTTCGAGACTTCGTGCGAGATGGCGGCGCGCGCGACGTGGTCCGCTTCGAATACCTCTTCGACTTCAAGTTCGGCGCCCAAGAGGTCGGCATCGAGATCGTCCGCGCACCCTCCGCGAGCCGATTTTACCTGCTCGTCAATCGTCGGAAGTTCGTCGAGGCGCGGCGCGACTTGCCCGAGGGCTTCGCGGCGCCTCTCCAGCGCGAGCTCGCGCCGAACGAGTCCGCCGAGGGCGTGCGACGCGACGACGTGGACCGTCGTGTGCTCGAGGTGCCGTGGTCGTTCCTGTCCGCTCTGCGCGTGACGTGCGACGAGATTGCCCCGGAGGGCTGGCCGCTTCTCTGCACCGCCTGGGGCACGCAGTGGGGCAGGGCCGTGGCCGTCGATCTCGAGACCGAGGCGCTCGAGGCCTTCGCGCTATCCATCCGCGAGGTGCCGCTGCGCACGGCCATGGAGATGCTCTCCCGTGGATTGGCGCGGCAAGGCTTCGGTGCGCTCCGGGTCGATTTTTCGCAGGCCTCGAAGGCCGCGTTCGTGGTGCACCTCGACCGCTCGGCGCTTGCCGAGTCGGCCGGACGCAGCAAGACCACGCGCTGCCAGATCGTCTCGGGCATGCTCGGCGCGGTCTTCACTCACCTCGCGACCCGTCGCATCGTGGCGCGCGAGCTCACCTGCAAAGCGCGCGGCGACGCGACGTGCACCTTCGTTGTCGTGCCCGATAGCCGGAGAAAGTCACTGGAAAATGCCCTCGCGGACGGTGTGGTCGACCTCGACACCGTGATCTCCGGGCTCAAGAGGGACAGTCTCCGTGGCTGAGCTCGCGGTCGCCATCGTGACCGGCCTCTCCGCAGGCGACGGTGAGCTCAGCGCGGGCGAGTTTTTCTCAGCGTTCGCGCAAGCCTCCGAAGAGGTGGAGCTCGGCGCGCTCCCGGTCGGAGAAGCGTTCGACCTTCTCTTCGAAGACGAGCCACTTCCCTGACGCGAGGCGTGCGGACGACGGCGTGACCGAGCCGCCGTCGGCGTGCCACGCGACTCGACTACTTGAGGTGGGGCATGCGCTCTTTGAGGCGCTCGGCGAGCTTCTGGAAGTCGTAGAGGTCGGGACGACCACCACCGGGAAGGCAGGCGATGTCGTTCGCGGCGGTCGCCGCACGCTGGCGAAGGGGCGCGGCGAGACCGAGCTTGTCGCCCAACGCGACGAGGCTCGTATGCTCGCTCGTGGAGACGACCCCGTCGACCTGGGCGATCCACGCCGCGAGTGAGTAGGTCAGGACTTTTTCCCACTCGCCGAAGCCCGACACGTCGATCTCTTCGATCGAGCGAGCCACCTTGGTGGCGGCTTCGACCTCGGCGTAGTCCTCGGGCGAGAGCTCGGCCTGCTTCGCGGCGCGCAAGAGACCCGTGGCCTCGACGCGTTGGAGGGAGCCGTCGACCCAACCGATGGCCGCGAGGGCGAAAAAGGACTGCTTCGGGAGCTTCATGCCTCCGTCATACCTCAACCCGAGGTCGACTGGCGGGCCCATCAAAGAGCCACCTTCCTGCCTCGGGAGCTTCTCGGGGGCTACTGCGCGACCCAGCCGCCGTCGACGTTCCACGCGACGCCGCGCACCTGGCGAGCGGCTTCGCTGCACAGGTACCCGACCAGCGCGGCGAGCTCGTCCGTGGTCACGAAGTCTTGCGAGGGCTGCTTCTCGGCGAGCAGCGCGGCCTTCGCGGTGGCTTCGTCGGTGCCGTCTTTTTGCGCGCGCGCGGTGACCTGCTTCTCGACGAGAGGCGTGAGCACCCAGCCCGGGCAGACCGCGTTGGCGGTGACGCCCGTCTTCGCGGTCTCGAGCGCCGTCACCTTGGTGAAGCCCACGAGCCCGTGCTTTGCCGCCACGTAGGCCGACTTCTCGGCCGAGGCCACCAGCCCGTGGACCGAGGCCACGTTCACGATTCGGCCCCAGTTTTTCGCCTTCATGCCGGGCAGGGCGAGGCGGGTCGTGTGGAAGGCCGAGGTGAGGTTGATGGCGAGGACTTTGTCCCATGTTTCCACGGGGAATTCCTCGATTTTGGCCACGTGCTGGATGCCCGCGTTGTTCACGAGCACGTCCACGCCGCCGAATTCTGCCTGCGCGTACGCGAAGAGGGCCTCGATCTCCGAGCCGCGGCTCATGTCCGCGCCGTGGAAGCCCACGCGAGCTCCTTGCACGATGCACGCTTCGAGCTCCGCGCGCGCCGCGTCCACGTCGCCGAAGCCGTTCAGAATCACGTTCGCGCCTTCACGGGCGAGGTGCTTGGCGATACCCAGGCCGATGCCGCTGGTCGAGCCGGTGACGAGGGCGGTCTTTCCGACGAGGCTCACGATGCGCTCCTCACGGCCAAGGCGAGCTCTTCGTCCGCGTCGTGGGCGAGCACGAAGTCGCGCACCAGCGGGTAGATCGCCTCGCGCCACTTTCGTCCCGAGAAGATTCCGTAGTGACCACAACCCGGGGCCACGTGGTGCTTGCGCATGTCCGTGGGCACGTTGCTGCAGAGCGTGTGGGCAGCCTCGGTCTGGCCGATGCCGGAGATGTCGTCGTTCTCACCTTCGACGGTGAAGATGGCCGTCTCGCGGATAGCTTCCGGACGAACGCGAACGCCGTCCACTTCCCACGTGCCGCGGGCGAGCCCCATCTCTTGGAACACCACCCGCACGGTGTCGAGGTAGTAGGCCGCGTCCATGTCGAGCACCGCGTTGTACTCGTCGTAGAAGCGCTCGTGGGCCGCACGCCCGGACTCGCCGGCCGCGCCCTTCACGAGGTCGAACCAGTAGTCCCAGTGCGCTTGCGCGTGGCGATCGGGGTTCATCGAGACGAACGCCGTCAGCTGCAAAAATCCAGGGTAAACGCGGCGACCTTTGCCGGCGTGGGGGCTCGGCACGGTGTGGATGAGGTTCTTCTCGAACCACTCGATCGGGTGGTCGGTGGCGAGCTTGTTCACCGCCGTGGGGCTCTTGCTCGCGTCGATCGGGCCGCCCATCAACGTGAGCGTGCGCGGGGTGCGCTCGCCCGACTGCGCCATGAGGGAGATGGCCGCGAGCACCGGAACCGTGGGCTGGCAGACCGACACCACGTGCACGTTGCGCGGTCCGAGCTTCCGCACGAAGCGCTGGATGGTGTGCACGTAGTCGTCCAGGCTGAAGGTGCCGCTCTCGACGGGCACGTCCCGCGCGTCGACCCAGTCGGTCACGTAGACGTCGTGGTCTTGCAGGAGCGACTTCACCGTGTCGCGCAGGAGCGTCGCGTGGTGGCCGGAGAGCGGCGCACACACGAGCACCTTGGGGTCTTCCTTCATGCGCGTGGCGAGGGCCGGATCGTCGGTCATGCGCTTGAACCGCACGAGCTCGCAGAACGGCTCGGACACCACCACCTCTTCGGCCACGACCACCTCACGGCCGTGCGCGTGCACGTGACCGATGGCGAACGGCGGCTTCTCGTAACGCTTCGTGAAGCGGTGGAAGAGCGCCTGGGTCGCCCCGATGGCCCGCGCCCCCGGGAACACCGAGTAGGGGCTCTGCGGATCCCGCAGGACCTTCGAGGTGGCCTGAGCCAAGTAGGAGAGGGGGTCGAGCAAGGTGCGTTGGAGCTCGTGCAGGCGGTAGAACATGGGGATCATGGGCAAGGGGCGCACCCGTGAGGATGCGAGGCTCGGAGTATGGGCACGGGCTCGATTTTGTGCAATGCAATATCGACGATTTGCCTGCACTTTGGCGTGTTCAGTGTAGGAAACGAGGGGCTCTGGGTGCGATGCACAACGGTGCGTCGCTCGCTTCGCACTCGGGTTCACGGTGCTCGATCGGGCACGCGTGGAGCAGGTGTTCCACGTCTTCGTCGTCCTTCTCGATCGGGTCCGCGATCCGCGATAGAGCGAAGGCCCATGAGCAAACGACTCCTCTTCCTCGAGGACCTGGTCGCGAAGGGCACCGACGATCCGATGGCGTACTACGGCCTCGCGATGGAGTACCGGAGCGCCGAGCGTGTGGACGATGCGCTTCGCATCTTCGACGAATTGAAGGCAAAAAAGCCCGATTACGTGGCCATGTACCTCATGTGCGGCCAGATGCTCGAGGGCGCCGCCCGCAAGGACGAAGCACGCTCGTGGCTCGAGCAGGGCATCTCGTGGGCGAAGAAGACCGGCAACGGTCACGCGCTCGGCGAGCTCGAGTCGGCGCTCTCCACGCTCGGCTGAGAGCTCCCCGTCGTTCGGTCGGGCCGTGCGTCGATTGTGGCGTACGGCTCGGCGAGCGGGAGCACGTTCAGCGCTTGTTCTGAACCACGCCGGCGTCGCCGCACACGCCCCAGCTGACCCACGATTCCTGCGTTTTGTCGCAGACGAAGAGGTCTTCGCACCCGCAACATCCATTGGTGCACGAGAGGGCGAGACCCAAGGGGCAGTCGGGGGTCTGGAGCGGTCCACAGCCCTTTCCGCCGAACGCGCCTTCGGGGGCGTCGGTGACGCCGGCGGCGTCGAACGGGGAAGGCGCGCTGTCGGGGACGAAGCGATCGGGTCCGGCCTCACGCACCGGACACGGTGCCTCGAGCTCCCAGTGGTTGTCCGGGAAGCAGAGGTAGACGGCCTCGCAGACCGGGTCTTGGCAGGCGAGCCCACGCGACCTCGGGCAGCCGCCCTCGGGGATGTTGGTGCAGCCCTGAACGGTGGGCAGATCTTCGCGGCAGCCGAAGCCGAGCGTGGTCGCGGCGAGCCCGAACGCCACCGAAGCGGCGCCGGCCCACACTCGGACGCGCGTGCCTCGACCGCGAAAGATTCGGTCGGCGTTTCGCCGAGTTGCGTCGCGCTCCATTGGGGCTTTTCTAAAGCACGGGACCGTGCGCGGGTCGAGTGACCGAACGAAAAATCGGGTACGGTATCGGCCATGCGCACCTTCGCGGCCATTGCCCTGTTCTCGCCTGCGTTTCTGGTCTTCGTCGTCGCGGCATGCGGCAACGCGCCGGTGAAGGTCCCCGATCCCGCCTCGCCCGCCGCGAGCGCCGCCCCCGCCGAAGCTGGAAGCGTCGCGGCCACGGGCCCAGGGACCACCACCACGCACGTCGAAGAAGACGCCGGCCTCGGCACCAAGCTCGAGCCCAAGGGCGAGGGGCGCGGAGGCGACGACATCATGGCGCAGGTGAAGGCCCACAAGACCGAGACCCGCGCTTGTTACGACAAACAGGCCAGCAAAAACCCGAAGCTCGAAGGCGACGTGGGCATCAAGTGGGTGGTCGACCCCGAGGGCAAAATCACCGACGTGGCCGTCGATCCGACGCAGACCAACGTCGGCGACGAGACCATCGGCAAGTGCATCGTCGACGTGGTGAAGACCTTCCGTTTCCCCGCGAGCGCGAAGAAGCTCGAGACGCGCATGCAGTACAAGTGGAACTTCAAGCGCAACCTCGACCAGTTCCGTGCCGCGCGCGACGCCGGCGTCGTTCAGCAGTAAGCGCCTCGGCGTCAGCCGGCTTCGAGGTACGGCTCCCACTCGGGGAAGCGCGTGGCGGTCGACATGACGAGGTGCGTGGTGAGCGCCCAGCGTGGTCGTGTGGGCTTCTTCGCGAGGCGCATGTTGGCCTCTTCGGGGGTTTTCCAGCCTTTTTTCAGGTTGCAGACCCGACAGGCCACCACGAGGTTCTCCCAGGTGTCCGCGCCTCCGCGCGAGCGCGGCTGCACGTGATCGATGTTGAGCTCACGGACCGCGGGGCGCTTCAAACAGTACTGGCACTGGAAGTCGTCGCGGATCATGAGGTTCTTGCGCGTCAATCGGATGGCCAGGCGGGGCGTGCGGTCGTAGTGCACGAGGTGCAGCACGCGAGGCACGCGTAGCTCGCCGCCCACGATGGGGATGGCGTCGTCTTTCTCGCGCACGGGCAGGGTCCGCCACGCGTCGAAGTCGCACGGCTCACCCGTGTCGTCGAGCGCGTGCGCGGCGCCTCCGTAGAGCAGCACCATGCCGCGCTTGGCGGTGGTCATTTGGACAGGCACGAAATACCGGTTCAGGACGAGGACCGGCTTGGCAAGGACGTCGCTCACGGCACACTCCTCGGGTCGTCATCACGAAGGCTCAAGAAGCCGGGAGATTTCCCGACTCCCGTTCGATCGTAGCAATGCGTGGCGCGAAGGCCATGTGGGCGGCCGATCGCGCCCACATCGCGCTCGAAGTGCCTCGCGTTCTGGACGCCGAGCCCGCGGGCTCCTACACTTTCGAGGCCATGGCGAAGCCTCCCTCCGAGTCCGAGTCTCCGAACGCGCGTGACGAATCCGGTGCGCCGTCCGAGGACGACGCCCACGAGGTGCACGCGGTACCCGCGCGCCGTCGTCGCGACGAAGCCTCCGACGGCACGTCCACCGGGCGTGGTCTCCTCATCGTGGTTCCGCTGGTGATGGTCGCGGCCGCGGTAGTCGCCCTCGTCTTCACGGGCATGGAAGGCAAGGGCATCTACTCGAAGCCGGTCGACGAGCTCGTGAAGGCCAAGGCCTCCTTCAAGGGGCGCGCGGTCCGCGCCGAAGGAAACCTGGTGCACGGCACGCTGAAGAAGCGCGAGCAGCCCTGCGAGTACCGCTTCACCATCGAGAAGAACGGCGTCGAGGTGCCGGTCCGCTTCGCGCAATGCGTGGTGCCGGACACCTTCCGCGACGTGCCCGACATGGACGTGGCCGTCACCGTGGAAGGCGAGCTCATGGCCGACAACTCCTTCGAGGCGACCAGTGTGCTCGCCAAGTGCCCGAGCAAGTACGAGATGAAAGAGCGCGCGCAAAAGGGCGAGCGTATGCCGCACAACGCGGCTCCTCAGCAGATGTGATCGCGGCGTGAGCGAGCCGATTGGTTGGATTGCGCAGTTCGCCGCCGCGAAGGGCCTCCGCTACGAGCCGGACCCGGACGAGCGATGGCTGCGCGTGTGGGAGCCTTTCGCCACGCTGAAGGTGCCCATTCACTACCGGCACTCCCTGAGTGCCACGGGCTCCATCGGGAGCATCTCCCTGGCGATGATGGTGCACGAGATGCCCGCGCCACACCTGCCGAGCGGCCTCCGCGAGGTCGCGACCTGGGTGGCGATCGTGCAAGATACACGTATCACCGGGCGCTTCGCGGTGACGAGCGACCGGCAGGAAGTCTTCGGCGAGCCTTTGGATCTGGTCCCGTTCCCGCGTCAGAGCGGAGGCGACGCCTGGTTCGACGGGATTTTCGCCACCTTCGGTGAGTCGCAAGCCGCGGTCGACGCCGCGCTCACCCCCAGCCTGAAGAAGCTCTTGCTCGGTTGGCAGACACCTCTGCACGCCGAGGTGAGACCGGGCGGCTTCGTGCTTTGCGCTTCGGCGCTCGCGCCGGACTACACGGGCCTTGCCTGGCTCGCCGACGCGACCACCCTCTTCGGCGAGAAGGCCACCAAGGTCCGCTCCGGCTGAGTGCCTCGGAGAGCGTGGACGCGTGCGTGTCGAACGGCGCGAGGAAAGCGTGACCTCCGCGGACCGTGCGTATATCTTCGGACCCGTCTTCTCCTCGAGGAATCATGGCTTTTTTTCGACTTTCGCTCCCCCGTCTCCGTAGCAGCGTCGCACTCGGCGCTTCGGTGATCGCGCTCGGCCTCGTCTGCTCGGCGGAAGGTTCCGCGCACGCCGCGGACGCGCCGCAGCCGCTCGTGTACCCGTCGGGGTCGTGCGTGGTGACCGAAGAGTCGGCCTCTGCCGCCCGCAGCGCGATCGCGCTCGGCAAGTCGTTCTCGGACGAGGGCAACTACGACGAAGCGGTCCGCAACTTCTTGATCGCCTACAAGAAGGACTGCGAGCGCCACACGTTCTTGCCGCTCCTCGCCGGTGTGCTCGAGAAGCAATCGAACTACGAAGAGGCCATTCGAGCGCTCAAGCTCTACCTCGAGCGTCAACGCGACATCTCGGTCGGCGATCGGACCACCACCGAGAGCAAGATCAAGAACCTGCAAGGGCTCCGCGACAAGCAGAAGAAAGCCATCGCGGACGCCGCCGCTTCGGCCGCCGCTCAGCAGCCCTCGGCGCCTCCGCGTGAGGTGGTGGTGCGCGAGCACACCGCGGCGCCTTGGGTGGTCTTCGGCGTGGGTGTGGCCGCTCTCGGCACGGGCATCGTGCTCGCGGCCGCAGGGCCCGCCATTCCCAACCTGTGCGACGGCGCTGCCGACGGAACCATCTCCAAGGACGTGAACGGCAAACCCGCGTGTTTGCCCGATCCGGCTCAGCCGGCCGCTTCGCAGGAGTCCGAGCGCCAATCGCGCGCCAACGATGCCGGCCTCGCACGAGGCCTGCAAATCGCCGCGCCCATCACCATCATCGGTGGTGCCGTGCTCATGGTGGGCGGGCTCGCCTGGCACTTCCTCGAACCCACCGGGCCCGTGGTCAAAGAGGGCAAGCTACGTCCCAAGGTCACGCCCTCGGTCGGACCCGGGTATGCAGGACTGTCGCTCGGCGGCGCGTTTTGACGCTCACCTCTCCGCCGCGTGGTGTGGTGCGTATCGTCGGGCGTGAGCCCACCCGTGGCGATCTCACGCTCGTGCGTCTCGCGCCTCCGGAAGACATGCGTGTGTTCTACACGCGTCCCGGGCAAGTGGTGGTCGCGCACGTGGGCGGAGAGTCGTCGTATTTCGCGATGGCAGCGCGCGTGGGCGACGCGCATTGGGAGCTCTTGGTGCGCGACGCCGGAAACGTGGCTCGAGCGATCCTCGAGGCGCCGCTCGGCAGCGAGCTTGCCATGACCGCGCCGAGCTTCGCAGGATTCCCTTACCTTGCGGGTGAGCCCGGGCCGTTCACGTTGGTGGCGGTGGGCAGCGCGCTCGGCGCCGTTCGCGGCGTGTACCTCGCGCTCGAAGGCGAAGGCCGCGCACCCGAGCTCACGCTGGTGATCGGTGTCCGCGACGTCTCGTATTTGCCCCTCGAAGACGAGCTTCGGCGGCTCGCCGATGCGGGGGCTCGCGTGGTCGTGTGCCTCTCGGACGTGTCCGAAGCGGTGTCGATCGCTCCCCTCGAGGTGCGCACGGGGCTCGTGCAGGCCGCACTGGTCGAGCAGGCAGCGGCGCGGGTGGCCGAGCACGGCGGCGAGCTGTTCGTGGCCGGACCTTCGTCGCTCATGGACGAGCTTCGTACCCGCGCGGACGAGCTCCGCCACCGTGTCCACGTGAACGCATGAAACTCGGCCCTAGGGCCGTGGCGGTGGCCTAGGCCCGGCGATTCTCGGGTGTATCGCGCCATGTCGTCCTGTACGCTCGTGGCAACGTGAGCTCTTCCTCGAAGCACGGCAGCACCAACGTCAAAGGCGGCAAAGAAGAGCTACGCTCCTCCGTGCTGAAGCCGTACATCTTGCGGCTCCGCTCCGAGAAGGGCGAAAAGGGCGTACGCCAGCTCTTGAACGGCGCGGGCATCGATCCCGCCACCGCCGAGAACGAGACCTCGTGGCTCAGCGTGACCTCGGTCCGGCGCGCGCTTCGTGGTGTCGTCGATCTCTTCGGCGAGGATGCGCTGCGAAAGCCCGGCGAGTGGGCGACCAGCCCCGAGGCCCTCGGCACCCTGGTGCGCATGCTGCGCTCGGCCGAGCACCCGGTCGACGCGTACCGATTCCTCGCGCAGAACTACAAGGAAATTACACGTATCGCCTCGTACGAGCTGGACGAGACGCTCGATGGCAAGGTGAAGGCCGGGAAGCCCAAGGCCGGCATCTCCGAGGTTCGTGTGACCTACAAGCTTCGTCCCGAGGCGGTGGAGGACGGCATCGACGCCGACGCGGCCGGCGAAGACGTTTTGTGTGCCGCGCGCGAAGGCCAGCTCGCCTCGTTTCCTCGCATTTGGGGCCTCGGCGAAGCCACGGTCACGCACGAGTCGTGTCTCGCCAAGGGGGGAGATGCGTGCGTCTATCGCATCTCGTGGCAAGCCTCGCGTCCGGCGCGCGGTGCCGTCGCGGTGGGGCTCGCGGCCTCGCTCCTCACGGGCGCGCTCATGGGCGTCGCCGGAGGGCTCGCGTCGGCCATTCTCGGCGCGGTGCTCGGTGGAGGCCTGGGGGCTGGCGTGGGTTTCTTCTGGGACCGCACACGAGGCGAAGAGGCGCTGCGCGTGTTCGAGAAGAACCGCATCAAGGCGCTCGAGCGTGGCCTCGATCTGAAGGGCGAGACCACTCCGGCCGTGCAGGGCGAGCTCACCGGAACGGTCCTCGGCGCGAAGTACAAGATCGGTCGCAAGATCGGGTCGGGTGGCATCGGCGTGGTGTACGCGGCCGAGCACACGTCGCTCGGCCACGAAGTCGCCGTGAAGGTGCTGCGCGGGGCTGCTGCACGTGACGGCGGCGAGATCGCGCGTCTCCGTCGCGAGGCGCACATCCAGGTGCACATCGAGCACCCCAACGTGGCGCGCGTGCTCGACCTCGACCAAATGCCCGATGGCTCGATGTACGTGGTCATGGAGCGCCTGCACGGCAAGTCGCTCGCCGATCGCCTCGCGCGCGACTACGTGGTGAGCCCGGGCTTCGCCATTCCCGTCTTCATCGACGTGTGCCGCGCGCTCGCCGCCGCGCACGCCAAAGAGGTGGTGCACCGGGATTTGAAGCCCGGAAACATCTTCTTGTGCGACGACGGCTCGGCCAAAGTCCTCGACTTCGGCATGAGCAAGCTCACCTCGGCCGAGTCGCTCACGCAGGCCGGCTACACGCTGGGCACGCCCGAGTACATGGCGCCCGAGCAATGCATCGGAGCTCCGGTCGAGCCTCGCACCGACCTCTACGCCTTCGGCGTGCTCATGTACGAAGCGCTCACGGGTGAGCTGCCCATCCAAGCGCCGAGCCGCCGTGAGCTGCTCGACATGCACCAGCGCCAGGTGCCCGACCCCATGCGCGTGCGAAGGCCCGACCTCGACATCCCCGAGGCCCTCGACGAGGTGGTCCTGAAGTGCCTGAAAAAGAAGATTCAGGACCGACCGAAAGACGCTGCGGCGCTCGAGGCGATGCTCGCCGCGATCCCACTCGACGGCCTGCCCAAGCAGTACCCGCCCGGTGTGGGACGCAAGAAGAGCAAGCTTCCACCGGCCACCAAAGGCCAAGAAGACAAGGGCACCATGCCCAAGGTCGAGGCCGAAGCGAAGCCCGCGGAAGGCGAGCCGAAACCCGGCTGAGCGCGAGGTGCTCTATTCGGGCTGGCGTTCGATCGTGACCCGGTGCGGATCGCGTCGGATGCGCCGGTAGCCGAGCACCTGGAACACGCCCATGGGGTAGAGCGCCGCCAGGTTGGCGTCGAGCTCGAGCCTGCGCGCGTCTTTGCGCTCGACGCCCGGGAGCCAATCGAGGAACCGATCGAGCTTCAACGTGCGCAACGCCTCGGAGGCGAGCAAGCGTCCCGCGCCGACCGCACGACCCCAGAAAAAGCCGTCCGATCCGAGCCCTTGATAGAGCGGGAGCAGCACGAGGCCGTCTTTCGGGGCGCGCACTTCGCCGTTCTTGTCGCGCGCGAGAAGCTGCCCTTCGTGTGCATGATCCAAGTTTCGGAACCCCGGCTCCATGCGGAAGTCGTCGCCCTCCGCGATGGCGTGGCGCGAGACCACCTCCATGACACGTGGCAGGCTGCCGCGACGACCCTCGAGCAGGGCGTGGGCGGTGCGGGTCTCGGGGAAACTGCCGGCGCGGAAGAGGCCCGCCGACTGAGCCGCGAGGAGCAGTGTGGCCTCGAGGTTGTCGACCGAGCCGCCGTCGCGGTGCTGGCCACCCTCGACCGTGAACGTGATGCAGCCTTGGCGGGTCCAATACTCCGAGAGCACGCCGTCGACTTGTTCTTCCAATCCCAAGATGATGGGTAAGGGCAAATCGGCCACGAAATGGCGTTGCGGGAGGGTGTCGCCGAAGATGACGAAGGGCACGCCGCTCGCGCTCGTGGTGTGCAGGTCGACCAAGTAGACCGGCCCGCGCGCGCGACCCATGGCCTCGCGGATGGCGGCGAGCAGCTCGAGCTGCTCGTGGTCTTCCGGATCTTTCGGGCCGTTCTTCTCGAGCTCGGCGATGCGCGCTTCGCTCCAGAGGCGGTTCATGTCCTTCGCGTGGTACCGCACGCCGTCGCGCATGCCGCCGAGGTTGCCCCCGAAGACCACGAGCTCACCGGAGAGGTGCGCCTCGTCTTTGCCGAGCAGCGCGAGCACGCGCCTCGCGGCATGCACGCCCCCGTGCTCATTTCCGTGGATGCCGGCGACGGCAATCAACGTAGGACCGGCTTTTTTTCCGGTGATTCGGCCGATGGTACGGCTCTCGAGGACGAGCTTGGGGACGTCGGTGGCGGTCATTTACGGGCTCTCCTGCGGGGGTGCTCGGAAGCCGGCTCGACCGGGCCGACCTGGTCTTCCAAGAGCGCCGCCGCGATTTCCATGAAGTCTTCTTCGGTGACCACCCCCACCAAGTGACCCTCGTGCACGACCGGCAAGCATCCGATGCGGTGCCGGCGCATGAGTGCGATCGCCTCGACCGTGGCCGTGTCCGGCGTGACGGTGACGAGGCCGTGTTTCATGACGTCCGACACGGCGGCCGAGTCGGCGGCGCGGTCGGTCATCTTGGCTTGCTCGGTCATGTGACGGAGCACCGTGCGCATGGAAACGAGGCCGACGAGCTTGCCCGTGGCGTCTTCCACCGGCAAGTAGCGGATGCGCTCCCAGCTCATCAGATCGGCGACCATCTCGACCGAGTCGTCCGGCTGGACGGTGATCACGTCGGTCGCCATGTAGTGCGAGACCTTGTTGTAACCGGTGCGCTTGGAGTGCGCCTCGTCGAGGCGCGCGCGCTCCCACTCGGCCACGGGCAGCCCGGTCTTCTGCCGTTCCACGGTGGCCGACACCAAGGCGGCGAGACGCTCGCCCTGCGAGCCGCGCGAGCTCATGCCCGCGAGCGACTGGAGCATCCAGCGCGATCCGGTGCGGAGAGAACGAACACGGCGATCCACGACCTCCAAGTAGCGTTTGGCGACGGCGTCGTCCACGCCGGCGCGTGAGAGGCCTTTTTCCGCGAGCGGAAGCAGCGTATCGAGCACGAAAGGCTGCGCGACCACCTCTTCGCCGTCGAGCCAGGTGAAGCGCGCGGTGAGGCCGTCACGGGCTGCTGCGTAGAAGTTCGCCTGCGCGTGATCGAACTCCATGCGCGAGGGGATGTCTTCGAGGGTGGCGGTGAGCTCGCTCATCAGGCCGAGCCAGAACGCGCCGTTGGCCACTTCGTCGCGGATGGTGGGACCCGAGGGAAGGGCGCGCAGCTCGATGCGGAGGTGCGGCTTGCCGTTCTCGGAGATGCCGTAGCAGGCGCGGTTCCAGCGGTAGATGGTGCCGTTGTGGAGGCGCAGCGCCTTCAGCTCGGGGATCCGGCCCTGGTCGAGCGCGACGAGCGAGTCTTCCACGTCGCCCGTGCCCACGAGGGTGCGGAAGCGCGCCACGTTGTCTTTGAAGATGTCGACCACGCTTCCCCGGACCCACTGCTTGCCGAAGCTCACACGGGCCGCGCGCTCGCGCAGGTGGTGAGCCGGTGCGCGGATGTCGCAGGATTGTTCGAAGAGCGCGATGCGGGTCTCGGCCCAGAGGCGCTTGCCGAAGAGGGTGGGCGAGTTGGTGCCGATGGCCAGCGTGGGCGCGAGCAGGAGCTGAGCCGTGTCGTAGTCGTGGGCGAAGCGCTCGGGCTCGGAGCACTGGAGGTGCACCTGGAAGCTCGCGTTGCACGCCTCGAACATGATCGAGTCGTGTTTGAGCATGAGCTCGTCCATGCCCTTGATCGAAAGGTCGTAGGCCTCGCCGCGAGCCTCGTTCATCACCCGATTGATGGTGAGGTAGCGAGGATTGGGGACGATGTTGTCGAGCGTGAGGTCCGACTTGTCGATGGTCGGCAGGATGCCCACGAGCACCGGCTCGACGCCGATCTCGCCCGTCTTTTTCCGGACCAGGGCGAGCAGCTCTTCGAGCTGGTTTTCCATCCGAGTGAGGCCGTCGCCCGCGAAGGGCTGCGGATCGGCGTTCATCTCCAGGTTGAAGCGGCCGAGCTCCGTCGTGAAGTGCGGGTCCTGGAGGCGCTCCAGGGTCTCCAGGGCGACGGGCGCGCAGCCGTAGGAGCGATCGACCAGGAACATCTCCTGCTCCGCCCCGATGCGCGCCACGCCTCTCTCGAACATGCCCTCGTGGAGCATTCGCTCGAGCGCGCGTAGGTCGCGCAGCACCGAGCGCATGAATCGGCGCCGGTCGGTGCCGTTGAGCTCACCGGTGATGGTCTTGTGGTCGCGCGTGTCTTCCATTCAGCGCTTCCCTTCGCCCTCGGTCCATTGCCCGAGGATTTTCGGCACCATCGCTCGCCAGGTTACCCAGTCGTGGTGCCAATCCGGACCCCACGACTCGACGTAGTTCGGTACGCCGGCATCTCCGAGGATCTTGGCCAGACGGAAGCTCTCCTGGATGTCTTCCCACTTGCCCTCACCCGATGCAAAGTGCACGTACCGCGTGCGCAAGAGGTCGAGGTGTTTGCCCGAGAGGGTGGGCACGAAGTGCAGCGGCGAAGACACGAAGAAGTAGTCTGTCGGCTCGGGCCGCTCGATCCACTTCATGATCCCGAAGGTGCCGCTCATGGCGAGGGCCTTGTGGAAGATGTCCGGGAAACGACAGACCACCGCGGCCGCGTGGAACGCGCCGATGGACGCTCCAGCCGACCAGATGGGCACGTCTTCCGAGTTGCAGTCGCGCCGGATGGCGGGCACGACCTCGTGCTTCACGTACTGGTGGTACTGGTGCTGCATCCACATGCGGTGCTCGGGGCTCGTCTCTTTGTCGAACCACGCGCGTCCGCCGACGCTGTCGCACGAATAGAGTTTGATCTTGCCCGACTCGAGCAGCGGAGCGACCGACCGCACGAGGTGGAAGCGTTCGATTTCTTCGGCGTCGCCGCCGGCCGTCGGGAATACCAGCACCGGTTGTCCGGCGTGTCCCCAGCGGGAAAGGGTTGCCTCACAACGGAGGCGGGAAGAGTGCCAGCGAGAGGTCTCGTACGTCGACAAAGCCTCATCGTACGAGCACGAGGCGCACGATGCCAAGAAGGCATCGTGCTCTCTTTCACATGTTTCTCGTGTGTTTCCGAGCGTTCGGGCGACACGCGTTCAGGTCCGCCGAGGTGGGCCCTCGGCGGACTTCGGGAGACGGCGGGCCGACCGATTCCGAGTCAGCGCTGGGTGGTGCGCCAGGCCTGGATGCGCTGCCAGAAGAGCTCGGTGAAGCGCTCGATCTCGTGCGGAGGGAAGAGCGCGGTCACCTTCTGGCGCACGGCATCCTTCGCTTCTTCGGTGCCGAAGAACTCCCAGGCCACCTCGTCGAGGTGCCCGAGGTGCTTCTGGCAGAACTCCTCGAAACGCGCGGTCTCGAAGCGCTCGTCGGCGACCTTGGCGTAGGCGTCTAGCTTGTCCTCGTAGGAGATGTCGCGCGCGGCGATCTCGTAAAAGGGAGCCCAGTCGAGGTTCTTGGGCATCTTGCGCTTCGTGGCGGCGCAAAACACGCTCCAGCGCACGTACGACTTCACCATCCAAGGGAAGTGGTAGTGCAGCGAGGTCACCTGCGAGTCCGGGCACGGATTGGCGAAGTCGATCGGGTGCCAAATGCCGTTTTTACGGAGCGACTCGCACGAATTGAACTCCCAGCCGAAGAACGCATTGATGGTGAGCGTCACCTTGCGCAGGTGCTCTTCTTCGGCGCGGGTGATGAAGTCGGTCTTGGTGGTGTACCGGTCGTGGAGGGGCGCCGCCGGGTCGTAAAGCACGCAGTGCGTCTGCGGGCCGAAGCCGATGCACCGCACGAAGCTGTCGAAGCCGTTCACTCCGGCCTGCACGTGCATGACCGACTTGCCGCTCTCTTCGTAGGCGGCAATCATGGCCTTCTCGTCGTCGACCTTGGTGACGCCGCGCCAGCCGCCGCCGTCGTAGGGCTTGAGGAACATGGGCCAGCCGAGCTTGGGCCCGAGCTTGGTCACGTCGAAGAGCTTCGCGTAGCGATTGAGCGTGGGCTTGAGGTCGGGATTGGGCTCGTAGCTCTTCGGCGGCACCATCCAGGTGTCCGGGATGGGCATGCCCAGCGCCATCATCGCGCAATAGGTGGTGTGCTTCTCGTTCGATTGCACGCTCCACGGGTTGTTGAACACGTAGAGGTCGTTCATCACGATCGACTTTTTGATCCACTCGCGGCTCGTGTGGTACCAATGCGTCAATCGGTCCACGACGAGGTCGTATTTGCACGGCTGCCGCAGATCGAACGGCTCGATGGTGACCCGCTCCACCTCGAAGCGGGCGAGGCCGTCGTGGGTGGGAATGCGCAGGTCCATGCGCTTCATGATGGCCTCGAAGCACAGCGGCCAGCAGATGTCCGCGCCGAGTGAGAGACCGATATGCCTTGTCACGTCCGTCATGATTTTGCTCACTCGTAGATGAACATCAAAGGTCCGGGGAAGAGCCAAGAGAGCCCTTCACGAAGCCTGTCCCGCCAGTTTTCCCAATTGTGGCCGTCTCGCGACTCCACGAACTTCACTTGCATGCCGGTGGCGTCGAGCATGGGCACGAGCGACCGGTTCTCGTAGATGAGCGACTCGTAGACGCCGCAGCTCACGAAGACGCGCTCGCTCACGGCGACCGGAGCCGAGCGGTACTGGTTCACGTACTCGACCACCTTGTCGAACAGCGGCCCACGCCGGTTGCTCTTGCCGATGTCGGTGAAGGCGAACGATCCCGATTGGAGGAGCAAACGCCCCCAAACGTTCGGGTAACGATACGCCGTGGAGAAGGCGGCCACGGCGCCGAAGCTCGCCCCCATGAGGCAGCGCGCCTGCGGCTTGTCCAAGATGGGCAGTCGCCGGGTGAGATCCGGCATGAGCTCTTCGGTCAAGAATCGGGCGTGGCTCTCGTCGTTGGCGTACTCGCGCAAACGATCGGGGGAGTCGGTGAACGCGACGATGACGTCCGGGATTTCCAGGTTGTGGATGAGGTTGTCCAGGACCGTCTTCATCGACGCGTAGTTCAGGTAGTCCGCGCCGTCGTGCACGACGAGCAGCGGGTACAGACGCGTGCGCCGGAATCGCGCGGGCAGGTAGATGTGCCCCGAGCGCCAGCCGCCGAGGGCGCGGCTATTGAACCGGAAGGGCTCGAGAAAGCCCGGGCGGGCCTCCGGGTCGTGCCGGGTGAACTCGGGGATCTGGTAGCCCTCGCCGTGCACGACCGAGTTCGCGCCGAACGGATCGCGTGCGCGGTTCGGGTTGCGCGGGTCCTCGATCCATTGGCTCCCGCCGTGGCGATGGACCTCGTACTTGTATTCCACACGCGATTTCGGAGGAATGTCGAGCGTGAGGTAGAAGAGGTCCGTATTGGGCACTCGCGTGAGCGAGTTCGAGGTCTCGAGGCCGTAGATCCAATGACGGAGGCTGACCCCCTCGGCTTCGCCTCGCCAAATGAAGGTGACGTTGGGGCCCTCGACGAGCGGGAAGCTTCGATTGGCCAGGAAGGCGTCGACCTTGCCGCCGTCGGCGTGGCCGTCGAGGAGGGAATGAATGGCGAGCGACGTGCTCAAATGGAGGCTCCGGCGAAGACGTGTCGACCGTCGATGGGTGCGTGCGACCCGTCTTCGTTCAACGTGAAAGCCCCCCGAGAATTGTCCAAACCGTCGCGCTGCCAATTGACCCGCGAGCGGGCCGGCAGTGCGACGCACGTGGCAGGCGCGAACCTGCGCGCCATCAGCTGGACGCGGCTCGCGTCGTCCAGCCTCAAACGGTGCTCCGGCTGCGGGAGCACCACCACGTTCTTCGCGAGTCCGAGGCCTGCGTCGAGCACCTCCGCGGCGCCCGGTCCTTGAGGCGGCGAGTCGTGGAAGAGCACCACGCGATCGGCGATGGCCATGGCTCCCGCGCACCAGGCGAAGATCACCTTGTCGGCCACGAGATCTTCGATCCCGAAGAGCGACAGGCGATTGAGGAGCGAAGCCACGTGACCACCCGCGATGGCGATGGCGTCGCAGCCGGCCACGATCTCGGCAATCTCGGCGCGTGCATCGGCCACCGACGGGCGCTCGTGAGGGCGCCATTTTTCCTCGAACTCGCGCCGATCGATGGCGCAGCGCTCGAGGTGCATGGTGTCGAGGTCGCGGATGTCGAGGATGGAGGCGCGCGCTTCGTCTTCCAAGATGGCTTGGGGGGCGAGGCGGCTCTTCACGATGCGCTCGGCGTCGAGGGCGAGCTCGAGACGTATGCGATAGAAGTCCTGACGATGGCGGAGCAGCGATTGACGCTCGCGATGAGCCTCCCAAAACTCCTTGTCGGCCTCGAAGAGCTTCTCGGCGCGGGCGTGCAGCTGGAGGTTCTTGGCGCGACCTTGGCAATGCTCGCGTAGGTCTTCGTCGTCGTCTTCGCGCTCTTGCCAGCCCGCGGTGATGGTGGCCACGTTGCCCGTGACGCCGAGCTCGGTCATGGCGTCGCCCAGCGTGGGATCGAAGCGCTGCGCACCGAGCAGCACGATGGCGCGCGGCTCGTTGGGCGCACCCGGATCGCGAGGTACCCGGGGCTTACGCGGCACGGGCGGGGGAGCTTCGGGTTTCTTTTCGACAATCGCCGGAGAGACCGGCGCGACACGCATACGGCTCGAACGTCTCACCCGTCAGCCTCCGTGGACCTTGAGCGTGCGCCCGACGAAATCGAGCATGCCGCGCAGGTCGTCGTAGTCGGTGGCCTTCATGCGCAACCAGGCGTTCGCCATGTAACCCGCCTCGACCGGCTGGGTGGGGGTGCCCACCGGAGGTAGATAGGAGTCGAGGATTTGATTGCCGAAGCGGGCATGAACCTCGTCCACGCCCGAGTAGCCCTTGATGCGGCCGTCGTGGTCGGGGCGGAGCGCGATGATGCCGGCCGCGAACCTGCGCGAGAGGCGCTGGCTCGGCTTGCCGTGCACCACGGCCATGGCCCACTCGCGGTAGATGTCGATCTCGTTGCCGGCGGCGTAGAGATCCCACGCGCGAACGCCCGGTGGGCGACAGCCGATCTCGCTGAATTTCAGGCCTTTCGGGCCGTAGAACCACTCCATGTGCGTGGCCGAGGTGCCGATGCCGAGCACGTCGATCACACGCCTGCCGAGCTCGCGCACCTCTTCGTAGGCCGGGGCCGAGTCCACGCGATTGGTGGCGATGAACTGGGGCGAGATCCAGCGCGTGCGCATGGCCTCGAGCACGTTGGGGAAGTAGTGGCAGACGAAGTCGTGCGCCACTTTGCCGTCGATCGAGATGGTGTCGTAGAAGCCCTCGTGGCCCTCGATGAACTCTTCGATGGCGACGCTACGGCCTCCGCCCACGCCGAACGTGGCGAGCGCGCGATCGAGCTCTTCGAAGGAGGTGACGCGCTCGGTGCCGGAGGCGCCCGCGCCGTCTCGCGGCTTGACGATGATGGGGAATCCCACGCGCTTCACGAAGTCGCGGATCTCGGCGGGATCACCGCTGCCGAGCGACTGCGCGCAGGGGATTCCGGCGCGCGTGAGGGCCTCCTTCATGGCCGGCTTGTCGCGGCAGAGGAAGGTGGTCTTCACCGTGGTGCCGGGGATGTTGCAGCGCTCGCGCACCTTGGCGGCGGTCATGACGTGCGCCTCGACTACGGCTTCGAGGCGGCTCACGCGCACCTTTCCCTGCAGCCAGCGCACGGTCTTCTCGACCTCGCCCTCGTCGGTCACGTTGCCGATTTGCTCGTAATGCGTGAGCCAGCGGCGCAGGTCCGGGTCCAGTGACGACTTCGGCCTCTCGCCGATTCCGGTGACGCGTGCTCCGACGGCCGCTAGGGCTCGAACGAACTCACGCTGATTGGCGGGGAAGCACGGCTCCAAAAAAACGACGTCCACGTCTACCGCTATACCGCGAAACGAACCTTCGAGGTGCGGCCACAGCGCTTCGGTAAGTGATTCCCCGGCCGACACCGGACCGACACGGAACGGAGGTCGAGTCGGTGGAGGTGGGCGTTCGTCTCCCTGGAAAAAAGGCGATTTCGTTGCGGACGACAGCCCCGGTCTTCCTGCTATAGGGGCGCGCGTGAACGTCCTTTTCGTCTCGTCCGAGGTGGCGCCCTTCGCGAAGACCGGCGGTCTGGGAGACGTCGCCGCGGCACTCCCCCGAGCCCTCGCCGGCAAAGGTCACGACGTACGTATCGTGATGCCGTTTTACCCGCGAGTACGTGCTCCGGGGCGCACCTTCGAGCCCGTGGTGCGCGAGGCCGCGGTCGAGCTCGGCGGCACGCGTATCGCCTTCTCGGTGGTCGAGTCGATGCTGCCGGGCACGCGAGTGCCCGTGTACTTCGTGGTCTGTCCGCGTCTCTTCGAGCGGCCCTCGATTTACACCCAAGACGCGGACGAGCACCTCCGCTTCACCTTGCTCTCGTGGGCCTCGCTCATTTTGGCCCAGCGGCTCGGGTTCCGTCCGGACATCGTGCACGCGAACGACTGGCAGACCTCTCTTCTGCCTCTTCTGCTCCGGACCGCCTTCGCCTGGGATCGCCTGTTCGAGAAAACTCGCTCGATCCTCACCATCCACAACATCGGGCATCAGGGCGGCTTCGAAGCGAAAATCCTGGCCGAGACGGGCCTCGGCGCGAGCGCTCACCACTTCCACCAAGAGCAGCTCCGGGCAGGTAGGCTGAACTTCCTGCTCACGGGCATCCTCTACGCCCACGCCATCACCACGGTGAGCCCGACCTACGCGCGCGAGATCCAGACGGCCGAGCACGGCGTAGGACTCGATTCCTTCTTGCGCGAGCGGCAGTCCGTGCTGTTCGGCATGCTCAACGGCATCGACGAAGCCGAGTGGGATCCGTCGACCGACGTTCACCTTCCCGCGCGATTCTCGGTCGATCAGCTCGACGGCAAAGAGGCGTGCAAGAAGAACCTGATCGAGTCGGCCGGGCTGCCCTACCGCGCCGAGGTGCCGGTGATCGGCATCGTCTCGCGCCTCGTCTGGCAAAAAGGCTTCGATTTGTGCTTCGGCGTGCTGCCCAAGCTCCTCCGCAACCGCGCGGTGCAGCTCATGGTGCTCGGCACGGGTGAGCCCAAATACGAAGAGCTTTTCACGAAGCTCTCGCGCACGTTCCCCAAACAAGTGGCCTATCGCTCCACCTTCAGCGAGCCGGTCGCGCACCTCGTCGAGGCGGGCTCGGACCTCTTCTTGATGCCCTCGCGGTACGAGCCGTGCGGCCTCAACCAGATGTACAGCTTGCGGTACGGGACCGTGCCCGTGGTGCACCGCACCGGAGGCCTGGCCGACACCGTGAAGCCGTTCGATCGCCTCACGGGGCGAGGCAACGGCGTGCTGTTCGAGCATTTCGACGAGGCCGGGCTCTCGTGGGGGCTCGGGCGCGCGCTCTCCCTCTTCGGCTCGGGGAGGGGCGAGGATCGCGCGAGGTTCCGTACGATTCAGCAGAACGGCATGCGTGAGCGCTTCGGCTGGGACGAACGCGTGGGCGCCTACGAGGCGCTCTACACCAAGCTCGTCTGAACCCGGTCAGGGCCGCGCGGCCCGTCGTGTGCGGACCGATTGACTTCGATTCCTCGCCGAGGCTAACTCGAAGGAGCCTCGACGCTCTCCGCTCGAGGAACCTCGCTGCTTTTCAGGTGATTCGATGAACCTCGGAATGGCTCGTTCGGTATCGATCTGGTGTTGCGCGGCATTGGCGACCTCGGCCGTCGCCTGCTCGGACAAGAAGAAAGACTCGCCACCGGTCGCGGCGAGCGCCAGCGCGGACCCGCTCAAGGTCTTGCTGGTCGCGTCCGCTTCGGCTTCGGCCGCTCCGACCACGGTTCCGTCGGCGGCTCGCGAAGCGAACTCGCCACCCGTGGGGCAGTACCACAACGATCGCTTCGGCTTCTTCGTGACCGTGCCGTCGTTCCTCGTCGCACAGCCGCCTCCGGCCAACGGCGACGGGAGCACGTTCGCCGGCAAAGACGTCGAGCTGCGGGTGTGGGGAATGAACGCCGTGCTCACCCTGGCCGAGCATTGCGAAAAGCCTGCCGGCGCCATCGTTCATCAGGTCACGAAGGACAGCTGCTTCGTCACGGGCGTGGCCGACAAACGCATCTTCTGGGAGCGCAAGCGATTGAAGGACGGTATCGTCTACGGAATGCGCTTCGAGTACCCGGAAGCCATGAAAGCCGAGATGGATCGGGTGATTCAGACTACGTACCGATCGTGGCTCACGCCGTAGTTCGCGCCAATCGTCTTCCGCGCGTACACGCAAACGGTGCACGCCTCGCGCAATCCGAGGGGTGAGCCGACGTCGTGTCTTGCACCGGGAGGGCGGGTGTCGGGTGGCACGCTTCTTCCTAAGGGCGAGGCATGGTCGTCTCCGCACTGGTCGAACCGCTGTCGTCGCCGCGTTCGCTGGTGATCGACGCCCGCGGGCTCACCAAGGTGTACCGCATGGGCGAGGTCGAGGTGCGTGCGCTGGGGGGCGTCGACTTCCACCTCGACGAGGGCGAGCTGGTCGTCTTGCTCGGCGCCTCCGGTAGCGGAAAATCCACGCTGCTGAACGTGCTCGGTGGCCTCGACATCCCTACCGCCGGTACCATCGCCTATCGCGGGGAAGCCCTGGAAAATGCGGACGAGCGAAGCTTGACCCGCTACCGGCGGGAGCACGTCGGCTTCGTGTTCCAGTTCTACAACTTGGTGCCGAGCCTCACCGCGCGCGAGAACGTGGCGCTCGTGACGGACATCGCCGAAGACCCGATGGACGTGCGCGAGGTGATGGCGCTGGTCGGGCTCGAGGATCGGATGGATCACTTCCCGTCGAACCTCTCCGGCGGCGAGCAGCAGCGTGTGGCGATCGCGCGTGCCGTCGCGAAGCGCCCCGACGTGCTCCTCTGCGACGAGCCGACCGGCGCCCTCGATTTCAAGACGGGCCAGCTCGTCCTCTCGGTGATCGAGCGGGTCAACCGCGAGCTCGGGACCACCACCGCCATCATCACGCACAACGCGCCGATTGCTCAAGTCGCCGACCGAGTGGTCACCCTCTCCGGCGGGCTCGTCAAAGACGATACGAAGAATCCCCACAAAAAGGCCTCTTCCGAGGTCGTATGGTGAGCGCGCTCTCGCGCAAGCTGTTGCGCGACCTCGTGCTCTTGAAGGGGCAGCTCTTCACCATCGCGCTCGTGGTGGCGTGCGGCGTGGCGAGCTTCGTCGCCGCGGTGGGGACCTACCGCTCACTCGAAGGCTCCTGTCGTCGGTACTACGAGCAAGAGCGCATGGCCGACGTGTTCGTCACGCTCGACCGAGCGCCCGAGAGCGTGGCTCGTCAGCTCGAGGCCATTCCCGGAGTGAGTGCGGTCTACACGCGAGTGGTCGAGCGCGCATTGCTCCCTTTGGAAGGGCGCGACGAGTCCGCGAGCGGAGTGGTGGTCTCGCTCCCCGCGCACGGACCGCCTCCGTTGCTCGCCGTTCGCCTGCGATCCGGACGCATGGTCGATCCCGATAGGTCGGACGAAATCCTGGTGAGCGAGTCGTTCGCGGTCGCGAACGGGTTCGTGCCCGGAGACGTGATCCCCTTCGTGCTCGACGGACGTCGACACGACCTTCGCATCGCCGGCACCGCCATGTCGCCCGAGTACGTCTTCGTGATGTCCGGCGCGGCCATGAGCAACGACGACCGCCGCTTCGGCGTCTTTTGGATGTCGCGCCCCGGGCTCGCTTCGGCTTTCCGCATGGAGGGCATGTTCGACGACGCGGTCATGCGTCTCGCGCCCGGCGCTTCGGAGCCGGAGGTGCTGGCGGCGGTCGACCGGATCCTCGAGCCCTACGGAGGAAGGGGCGCGGTCCTCCGTGAAAAGCAGCTCTCCAATCGATTGGTGCAAGGGGAGATACGGCAGCTGTACGGAATGGGGATTGCGGTTCCTGCCATATTCCTCGCGGTGGCGGCCTTCCTGCTCAACGTTGTGCTCTCGCGATTGGTGGAGCTCCAGCGCGGTCAGATTGCCGTATTGAAGGCCCTCGGGTACAGCGGCTTCGAAGTGGCCGTGCACTATCTCGAGCTGCTCGGGCTCATCGTCTTGGTGGGGTCCGCAATGGGGGTTCCGCTCGGGGCGTGGGTCGGAGGCAAGTGGACGATGATGTACGCACCGTCGTTCCGTTTTCCGGATCTCGCGTTCCATCTGGATGCCGATCTCGTGTGCATCGCGGTCCTGGTGAGCGTGTTCGCTGCGGCGTTCGGCGCCCTTCGCACGGTTCGCAGCGTGGCGATGCTCCCACCGGCCGAGGCCATGAATCCCCCTGCGCCGCCGGTCTACGGCTCGTCGCTGGTGGAGAAGCTCGGGGTCTATCGGATGCTCGGCACCTCGGCGCGAATGGTGGTGCGTGACCTCCTTCGAAAGCCCGGTCGAACGCTCATGGCGGCCACGGGGATCGGCATGGCGATGGCCGTGCTCGTGCTCGGGATGTTCGCGCAAGACGTGGTGGGGCACTTCATGGACGTGCAATTCGCGCGTGGCGTGCGCGACGACTTGTCGATCCAGCTGGTGAGGCCGGTCCCTCCGTCCGATCTCGGCGCGTTCCGTACGCTCCCGGGCGTGCTGCTCATGGAGTCCGAGCGCGCCGTGCCCGTCCGCTTCCGGCATCGGCAGCACGTGCGAGACGGCGTGATGACGGGACGAAGCCCCCGAGCGACCTTGCGGCGCGCGGTCGACCTCGATGGGCATGTCTTCCCCGCGACCACCTACGGGCTCACGATCTCCAAGAAACTGGCGGAGATCCTGGAGGTCTCGGTCGGAGATTCGATCGAGGTCGACGTGCTGGTCGGACAGCGCCCCAAGGTCGATTTACCCGTGGCGGCCCTGGTGGACGACATGGCCGGTCTCAACGCCATACTGGACGAGGAGTCCTTGGCTCGTGCGCTCGGCGAGGACAAGACGGTCACCTCGGTCTACCTCTCGCTCGACCCGCTCGAGAGCCGCGGCATCGAAGCGCGCATCGCGCGCATCCCCGGTGTCTTGGGCACCGGGCGGCGCGCAGCCGTCGTGGCGGCATTTCGCAAACAATCTGCGGACAGTCTCTTGCTCTTCTCGAGCATCTTGACCGTGTTCGCCGCGATCATCTCGGTGGGCGTCATCTACAATACCGCGCGAGTTTCGCTGTCCATGCGCTCGCGCGAGCTGGCGAGCCTGCGTGTTCTCGGGTTCACCCGCGGAGAAGTCTCGGGGATCCTCCTCGGTGAGCTGCTCGTCAGCGTGGTGGTGGCCGTGCCCATCGGATTGCCGATGGGGCGGGTCTTCGCGGAGGTCATGCTGCTCGGCGTCGACACCGAGCAGATGCGAATGCCCATCACCATCTCCCTGCACACCTATGCGTACGCGGTGACCGTGGTGGTGAT
This sequence comes from Polyangiaceae bacterium, assembly GCA_965225775.1. GTDB lineage: Bacteria > Myxococcota_A > Polyangia > Polyangiales > Polyangiaceae > JAAFHV01. The sequence continues at coordinate 7,079,841 of OZ245328.1, forward strand.
GGCGGCCACGGCGAGCGCGCTCTTCGTGCGCCGCCAGCTCGACCGATTGGATCTCGTAGGGGTCTTGAAGACACGCGAATGACCATGCAAAAGACCGAAACCAAAAAGAAGGCTCACTCTCCCTGGACCAAGCGCATCGTCTGGGGCGTGCTCGGCCTCGGCGCGCTCGGCGCGCTCGCGTACGCGTGGGCTCCCAAACCCCTCGCCGTGGAGACGGCGCTCGTCGCCAGAGGACCTCTGCGGGTCACGGTCGACGAAGACGGGCGCACGCGGGTCAAGGATCGCTACGTGGTCGGTGCCCCGCTCTCCGGTCGGGTCGCGCGAATCGAGCTTCGGGCCGGGGACCCGGTCGCCAAAGGCACGGTGCTCGCCCGCATCCTTCCCGCCGAGTCGCCCTTGGTCGACCCTCGTGCACATGCCGTCGCGGACGCTCGTATGGCCACCGCCCTGGCGGCGGTCTCGCAATCGAGGTCGAGCATCGACCGGGCGAAAATCGCCCTGGACTCTGCGGAGAAGGAGCTTGCGCGCACGCGTGAGCTGGTCGCCAAGAAGGCCGTGCCCGACGTGGAGCTCGAGCGGGGAGAGCTGCTCTTGCGAGCCCGCACCGAAGAGCTCGTTTCGGCCAAGTTCGGCGCGGACATCGCCACGCACGAGCTCGACAGCGCGCGTGCTGCGGCCGACCACGGCAAGAGTCGTACGGCCGGCTCGGGCGAACAGTTCGAGGTCACCTCTCCCGTGGCCGGCGTGGTCCTGCGGGTGCTCCAGGGCAGCGAAGGGGTCGTCCAGGCAGGCACGCCGCTCGTCGAGGTGGGCGATCCGGCGGCGCTCGAGATTGCCGTCGACGTGCTCACCGTGGACGCTCTCCACGTGCAGCCGGGAGCTCGGGTCACGGTCGAGCGGTGGGGCGGAGATCATCCTCTCTCCGCGCACATTCGTCGCATCGAGCCCTCGGCGTTCATCAAGGTTTCCGCTCTCGGCGTGGAGGAGTCACGCGTCAATGCGATCGTGGATTTGGACGAGCCGCGCGAGCGCTGGAAGGGCCTCGGGGACGGCTTCCGGGTCGAAGCGCGTCTCTTGGTCTGGGAAGATCCGAACGTGCTCACCGTGCCCGATGGCGCGCTCTTCCGCACCGGCGAAGACTATTGTGCCTACGTGGTCGTCGGCGGAAAGGTCGCGCTTCGCCACGTCTCGCTCGGTCGTCGAAACGGGCTCGTCGCGCAGGTACTCGGCGGGCTCGTGGACGGGGATCGAGTGGTGGTCCACCCGAGCGATCGAGTGGTGGAGGGATTGCGCGTCGTCTATTGAGAACGGCCACGCTCCTCGCCCGTGGCCGCGAATCCGAAGAGGCGGGCTCGCCACGAGCGGGGGAGCGCTCCGAGGGCGCGGGCGCCCAAGCCGAGGCCGCGGGGGAACACGATCTCCGCGGGTTTCGATGGCATCTTTCGTACGATTCGTTCGGCGACCTCGTCGGCTTCGAGCAATTGCGGCATGGGATGGGTGCTCTTCTCGACCATGCGCGTGCGGACGAAGCCGATTCGTAGATTGGTGACGTGCACGCCCGTGCCTCGAAGATCCAATCGAAGGCACTCGAGCAGCATGTCGATTCCGGCCTTCGGCGCACAATAGGCGGCCGAGCCCGGCAGTGGCCCGTACGAAGCGAGTGACCCGGTCGAGAGCAGGTGGCCGCGCCCTCGTGCCACCATGGCCGGCAAGACCGCGGTCAGCGTGGCCGCGGCCCCGGCGAAGTTGGTCGTGAGTGCATGACGCATGGTTTCCCACGCGTAAGGCGTTGCCTCCGGTGACGTCGCGCCCACGCCTGCGTTGGCTACGATCGTCTCGAGGCCACCCGCTTCGTCGTCGAGCGCACGCAGGCGCGGCACCCAGCTATCGACGTCTTCCACGTCGGCGACGACCGCACGGGCGCGCCCCCCATCGCGCTCGATCGCACTCGCCGCTTCCTCGAGTGCCCGCGCGTCGCGTCCGACCAGGAAGACCCGCGTGCCTCGCTTCGCGAGGGCCTTGGCGAGTGCCAGCCCGATTCCTCGTGATCCTCCGGTGACGAGTGCGGTCGAGGCGTACATTCCCGAAGGAGAGCACACGGACCGGCCATGACCGAACGGACGTTCCGTGATTCGCCTGGAAAACACTCTGTTCTCGAAGAAATCCGAAGCGCGTCGCTCGGGCTCGAAGTAAGCCGAAAACCGATGTCTTCCCTTCGCTCGCTCTCCCCCGCTCTCCTCCTCCTCGTGGTGTCCTCGATTGCGGCGGCAGCTTCGGCCTGCTCGTCGTCCTCCACCACGATCGGCGACCCGGACGCGTCCACGTCCGATGCCGCGTCCACGGCGACCGCCTCGGGCTCGTCGACTACGGATCCCCCGGCAGACGCGTCCGCCCCGGTCGATGCGGCGCCGGTCGACCCGACGTTTTCCGCCATCCAGGCCTCGATTTTCACCCCGACCTGCGCCATCTCGCGCTGCCACTCGGGGACTCGTCCGAGCGGCGATTTGAACCTGGAGGCCGGCAAGGCCCACGCGCAGCTCGTGGGGGTCGCCAGCGCGGTGAACGCCGGACAGACGCGCGTGGTCGCCGGCGACGCGAAGAGCAGCCTGCTCGCCAACTGCTTGAAGGGCAGCGTCGGTCGCGTGGGCCGCATGCCCGACAACAAGCCTGCTCTGTCCGCGTCCAACATCGCCACCATCGAGGCTTGGATCACCGCCGGCGCCAAGAACGACTGAACGGGTGTCGCTCGACGGGCGTCGAACCCCACGGGATCGGCGCCAAATCGACGTGAGAACCGGCGCTTCGCGCGAGCGTCCCGGAGCCCTTTGGGCTATGTCTGGCCGTATGCGTCTCGCTCTCGGAGTCCTGTCGGTCGTCGCGCTTCCGCTCCTCGTTTCGTCACTGCCGGCTTGCTCGGCCGAACAAGACCCGGCCGGTCCCTCTTCGATGGACGAGCCCGGCGAAGCCGCCGACGGAACCGACGCGCTCGGCGTGCCCATCACCGAGGTCGACGAGACGGACGTGGCCTCCACCCGAGCGGCTGCTCCCCTCGACGTGAAAGCACTGACGGATCTCGTCGACGTGCGCGGTGTGGGCGACGCGGCTTGGTCGCGTACGCACCAGACCGAGCCGCTCGCCGCCGAGTACGGAAAGGCGCTCGACCGCTTCGACGCGACCGGTCGAGCCTACCGCGGACACGTGAGCTACATCAATTGGGAGACCGTGGTCGGCTCGAGCTGCGCCACTTTCGATAGCGTCTACACGCCGGGAAAATCCTATGCGTTCGTTTCGCGCAAGGAGAACCTCTCGCAAGCGATGGATCGAGGCTTCAATCTGATTGGCCTCTCCAACAATCATTCGCGTGATTGCACCTCGCCCGACGGCGAGACCATGACCGCCAACGAGGTCGCAACGCTCGCCGACGACTCGCACGCGTTCCACGGAGTCGGGCTCGACCGCGAGAAGAAGAACGCGGTCAAGGTCGTGACCATCAAGGCCGGCACGCGAGACGTGCGGGTCGCCTTCGGGAGCATTTACCTGGGTAGCCGCCGCAGCTGCGAGCGCGCCGTGTGCGCCTCGGACAAACGCGTGCTCTTCGAGAACCTCCGCGACGCCCGCGCGGATCTGCGCATCGTGGCCATCCACAGCATGGACGCGAAGACCCAGGACGAGCTCGTGCAAGCGGGCATCGAGTTCGTCAAATCGTACAACGGCGACGTCGTGTACGGGAGTGGCCCGCACGTGTGGAAGCCCGTGCGCGTGGTGCGCAAAGAGAACGGCAAGGCCGGCGTGGTGTTCGAGAGCCTCGGCAACTTCCTGCATCCCAACCTGGCGGCGCAGCAAAAGAACTACATCGGCCGCGCGCTCTTCCAAAAAGACGACCTCACGCTGGCCCAGGTGCAGGTCCTTCCGATTCAGAACACCGGCAACGACGTGCGCTACTCGAGCGCGCCGCTGGAGTCGCTCCCGATGAACCTGAAGCTGAAGCCCGCGGAGAAGGGCGGCTTCGCCAACGTGAAGAAGTAGTCGCGAGCTCTTCTCGAAAAAAGAGCCCGTGATCGGAACACGGTCGTCGGTACGTTGTCCGAGAAAGATGCCGCTCGTTCGTCGTCCGATTCGCTTCTTCGCGCTGTCCGTCGCTTTCGCAGGTTGTGCCCCGCTCGCCGTCGGTGGAGGAATCCCGACAGCGCCTTCTGCCGTGCGGCCGGTGATCTCTGCAAAGGTGGCTTCGCCCACCGCGGACGCAGGCCCGAGCAGACGCGCCCTGGTCGCCAAGGGGGCCCCGCCGCCCGTCGTGACGACTCCGCTGCCCGGTGAGCCTACGGGCGCCAGGCTCGCCGAGTCGCGCCTCTCGGCCTCGAGCTGCAACGACTACAAGGCACGTCGCAAGGCGATGGCCGACGCCTCCGTGGCGAAGATGCGCGAGTCCTTGGCCGACTCGTTTCGCGAATGGCACGACGCGCAGCCTCAATGCTGGGCCGAGGATCGGTTCCGTGACGCCGAGCGCAGGCGGATGCCGTCGGACTATGGCGGGGGCTTCGGGGGAGGTCTCGGGTCCATCGGAGGTGTGGCCTACGGTTCGGGTAGTGCGGGCGCCACCGGACACTTCGGGGGCTCGGGCGAGGTCCGAACCGCGGGCAGCTATTCGCGCACCAATACCCAGGTGGCCTCGGTCGACGAAGCGGACATCGTGAAGACCGACGGCCGTTACGTGTACTTTGCCATCAACGGTGCCCTGCGCATCGCCGAGGCCTTGAACCCTCGCATCGTGTCGGTCACCAAGCTGTCCGGTACGGTGCGCGACCTCTTCGTGGAGGGAGACCGCGCAGTGGTCTATACGTCGATTGGGCGTCCAGGCCCTTCGTGCACCTATGGCTACGATTGTGTTTTCGCGGGGGACGGCACCGGCACGCGCATCACCGTGCTCGACGTGAAGGACCGCGCGTCCCCCAAGGTCGTGCGAGAGATAGAGCTCACCGGTTCGCTCATGACCTCGCGTCGCATCGGCAATGCCGTGCATACGGTGGTCGCCGACGGCGACCCTCGTGCACCCACGTACGCGTCGTGGCCGGCCGACCTCGAGACGTGCGGCACGAAGGAGAGCGTCGTTCGCGCCAAGTTCGACAAGCTGAGGGCCGAGAACGAGCAAAAAATACGGCAGAATATGGTGTTTCCCTCGGTGAAGGACGGGGGCGTCGAGAAGTACCTGTGCGACTCGCTCCTCCGGCCTGCCTTCGATAGCGGTTCGGCGTTCACTTCGGTCGTGTCGTTCGACATGACCAAGGACTCCGCGCCGGTGCAAAGCTCGAGCGTGGAGAGTCGCCCAGGGGCGGTGTTCGCCTCGACCGACACGCTCTACATGGCCGTCACGCGCTCCGACGTTCGCAGCGTGAATGGTCGGGCCATACGCTCCTCGCGAGGGGGCAATGCGGAGTCGAGCGACATCCACGCCTTCCACATCGGGCGAAACCCGGCCGATACCAAATACGAGGGCAGCGGCCTCGTACCCGGTCACGTGCTCGACTCGTTCGCGATGGATGAGTGGTACGGCTATCTTCGAGTCGCCACTTCCAAAGGGCGTGTCCCGGATCCGAACGTGGAGAGCGTGCTCAGCGTGTTCGCCAAGGCTCCGGACGGCAATCGCGTTCGTGTCGGCGCGGTCGACCACATCGCCCCCGGTGAAGACATCCGCTCCGTGCGCTTCGACGACGATCGTGGCTATGTCGTGACGTTCAAGAAGACCGACCCGCTCTTCGTGATGGATCTCGCCGCGCCGGACAAACCGAAGATCTTGGGCGAGCTCAAGATCCCCGGGTTTTCCACGTACATGCACCGCATCGACCCGGACCACCTACTCTCCATCGGCTTCGACGCCGTGGACCACGGCAGCTTCGCCTACTTCGACGGCGTGATCTTGCAGCTCTTCGACGTGAAGAACCCGACCGACCCGAAGCTCATGCACAAGGAAAAGCTCGGCACGCGAGGCTCGAGCTCGGAGGCCGCGACCAACCATTTGGCCTTCAATTATTTCGCTGAAAAAGGCCTGCTCGCCGTGCCCATGACCGTGTGCGAAGGTGGTGGAGACGGCGTCGCGGGTCAGAATCTCACGTTCAGTGGCCTCTACGTCTACGACGTCGATCTCGAGCGTGGCTTCACGCGGCTCGGCGGGATCGATCACGGCACGCGAGGAGTGAGCTGCGCCACCTGGTGGTCCAATGCCAAATCGACCGTCAAACGCAGCGTCTTTCTGGACGACCTCGTCTATTCGGTGGCCACCGACAAAGCGAAGGTGCAGAAGCTCGGCCAGCTCGGCACCGACGTGGCGAGCCTCTCCTTCGTGCCGTGAGGCTCAGAGCTCGATCGCGAGTCGGGTCGCGAAGACGACCGACTCGAACTGCCCGCCCCGGGTGTTCTGGACGATTGGAGCGTGAGCTCCCGCCGTGAGCGTGGTCGAAGCCGTGGGCCGTACGACGAGCTCGGGCGAGAGATAGCCGAAAAAACCGCCCGACAGACCGTCTCCACGTCCGCGCGCGTCCGCGCCTTCGAGCTCGAGCCTCGCGCTCGTGCCGAGGCGCACCGCGAAGCGCACGTGGGGTTGCCACTGCACGCTCGCGCCTAGCCCGACCAGCGCCCCTCGATGCGGCGCCTCGCGAACGGGCAGGGGGAGCCGCGCTCGGGGGCCCACCGAGAACGTGAATCGCGCGTCCGTGAAGCGGTACGAGAGCTCGACCTCCGGCGTCACCGCATTGCACCCCGGTTGGAAGATCGACGGCAGATACTCTCCCCCGGACGCCGTGGCCACCGGTGCAGTGGGCAGGGCCAAGCCTGTCGTGAGCGTGAGCACACGCCGCCACGATCGTCCGAAGAGCTCGCGCGTGGATCGCTCGATCTCCGTGTCGATCGAGGCGGTCAGGTCTCCTGCCGTGAGCACGCGCTCCCCATCCGAGCCCGCCGCCGTGAAGCTTCGCACGAGAGCGGGCATGGCCAGACGAAAACGGTAACCGTCGAAAGGTGCAAAATGCACGCTTGCCTCGAGGCGCAGCTCGCGCAGGCGTGCCGTGTTCCCCGAGCGGAGGGTGCCCACACGCACGTCTGCAGCGCCTCCATAGCCGCCCTCGGAGGGCTTTCCGTTTTCGCGGGGCGCGAGTGTGGTCTCGCCGGCCGCGCACACCGCGCACGCCAGTGCCTCTCGTTCGAGGGGCGACGAGGTCACCACCACGAGCAAAAGGAGTCGAACGACGCGAACCAGGAGAGGTGCGGTTGGACGGGCGCGTATGGACGACACCCTCGAGGCAGGCATGCTCGTGGGTGGGTGCTCCGGCGCCCGATTATGGAGTGCTGGTCGAAAGACGTGGGGTCGAGCCTCCCCAGTCGGGGCCGAGTGCCCCCGAAAGGTCGCATGATCGGCTAGGATTTACGGCAAATCGTGACCGTCCAGCGTTCGAGGGCGCGGCACGGGGCCTGCTACGTGAGCCCTTGCCCGGAGACCCGTTCATGGCCCAAATGCTCACTCAATACTCCTCGCACGCGAACACCATCGCCGACACCGTGCGAGCCGCGTTCGCGAAGACCAAGGTGGGAGATTGTACGGTCGAGATGACCGCGCCCGAGGGCAGCACCCAAGGGGGAAAGCTCGCGCTCCAGCACATCACGTTGCGACCGGCGGACGCTCCCAGTGCGCTCGTGATCGGCTCGCTCAACGCAGGCGAGAAGCGCGCCGAGATCCGCGCGTTCTCCGAGGTGGCCGCCGTCCACGAGACGCGATTCAAGAAGGCCGCCGCGTTCGATCGTTCGCTCTACACGACGTTCGTGAACGAGCTGGCCGAGGTGCTCTTGGCGTTCGGGATCGAAGCCGTGCGCGCCGAAGAGCCGGTCGAGTCGGTCGCGGCCGAAGAGCCGGTCGCGCCGAGCATGCGCGTCCAGTCTCCGCTCGTGTCCGAAGACGAGATCGCGCTCCCGATGAGCACGCCTTCTCCCATGGCGAAGCTCGCGGGACTTGCCGCCTTCGCGCTGGCGCTCTTCGCGACGGTCATTTGGGTCTGGGTGCGCGAGTAGTCGCGCGGCTCGGCAGCCGACGGCGAGGTACCGGCTTCGTCGCGCGGTCGAGACGGTGCTACACGTGCGTCCGTGCGAGTCGTCTTGGACACCAACGTGATCGTCTCCGTGTTGCTGGGGCCCGAGCGCGTGCCGGCGCGCGCGTTCGAGGCGCTGCGTGCGCGCGGGGCCACATTTGTGTACGATGCACGTATCCGTGACGAGTACCGCGATGTGGTGGCGAGGCCGAAGTTCCGGGTGTCCGAGGCGCGTCGGGAGGCGCTCTTGGAGGCGGTCTTCTCGTGCGGAGAGCTGCTCTCACGAGTCGAGCCTTACCTCGGCGAGCTGCCCGACCCGGACGACCGTGCGTTCGTCGAGGTGGCGCTCGCGGGGCGCGCCGAGGCCATCGTGACGGGCAACGTGAAAGACTTCCCCGAGCATCTCGGGTTCGAGGTGCTTCCGCCCGCCACGGTGCTCGCGCGGCTCGAGCTCGCGTGAGATTCGGGGCGCGCGCCGCGGCCCGCAAAGCGCTCGGTCACTGCCTCTGCACGATGGTGCGCACGAAGTCGGCGTAGGCGTCTTTCATTGGCAGATCGTGATCGACCAAGATGCGTCGCTTGGTGCTCTCCACTTTGGCGCCGGTGCGGGGATCGGTTCCCTCGTGCACGTAGTCGACCCAGCGGACCGCGCTCCCTCGTTTTTGCCAGGCGGGCACGTCGTTGAAGTTCAGCCCGTGACGGAAGAGCAGCTCGTTGCGCGCGGCCACGCTGAGACCGGACAGCTTTTTGGTGGCCTCGTGGTCGCTGTCGCCCTGCGAGCGCAAGAGCCAATAACAATGGCCGTTCAATGCGTTCCGATGCGCGTCTTCGTGGCGCCAGCGGAAGTAGTCGACCACGTCGTCTTCGCGTGCGAACTGGGAAATGCGCGCGTCGAAGGCGCCCAGGCGCCCGAGCTCGAGCGAGAACTTCGCGCTCGCCTCGCCGGCAAGAACCGAGAGCAGCTTGCGTAGCTTTCTGCCGAAGAGCGACTCGTCCCGGCGGAAGAGCAGCGACAGCTCGTCGCTCTGCGTATAGCCGTACAAAACCGAGAATCCCGTCTCGGTGACCAGGTGCGAGAGCGTGGCCATCATGCAATCGCGCAGGTGCAGGTCGTACGGCGCCTCGAGCTTCATCACGTCACGGGTGAGGTGCGAGAAGGAGCGCCCGTCGATGCGCGCGACCATGTGGATACCGGGCAGAACGCAGTGATCGTGGGCGGTCTCGAACACCCTCATGCGTCGGTCGAGCTCTTCGAACTTCATGGCGAGGTCGAAGGTACCATCGACGCCCGGGGAAATCCGGGCACTCCTGGCGCGCGCGCGGGGATCGGGCGCGAGGCCACGTGCGCCTCAGTCGATGCGGAAGGCCTTGCCGAGCGTGACCGGAGCGCCTTTGAACGCGGGCACTTTGGCGGTCTTGAAGGCCGCGGAGATGCAGCGTTCCACGGGAGATTTCACGTACGGTCCGCCGTCCACCACGGCCGTCGACACGGTGCCTTCGGGCTCGAAGGTGAGTTTCACGTGGCCCTGTCCGCGCGGTCCTCCCGGCACTTTGCAGCGCACGAGATCCACGTGGCCGAGCGCGCTCGCCGCGGCCGCGCGGTCGAAGGTCGGTTCGTCTTTGGGAGGCTCGCCTTTGCCTTTCGCGAGCGCGTGGCCCGAGACGAGGAAGAACGAGGCGAGGGTGAGGGCGAGGGACACGCGGCGGACGCTCATGTCCAATGGGAATTGCAAGGCGTGCGCCGCACGAGATTCTCCGAGCAAATGCCCAATCGGGTCTCGTCGTGTCGGGTCGACCCGGGGGTGAGGGGGGTCGACCCGATGGATCGCGGACACCACGGGCCTCGTCCCGAGGCGAGCCGCTTTACTGGAATTTTCCCTGGATTCCGCGGTTCGGGCGCCGCGGACTCAGGCGTAGTGCACCTTGATGGTCTCGACGATCTTGGCGATGACCTTCTTCACGACCTCGGTGTCTCGGTCGCGCACGATGACGTAGCCGTCTCCCTCGTAGCCGTCGCTCTTCGGCGCGCCCACCGTGGGGAGCTCGGCTTCGACGATGTACTTGCCGATGGCTTCGTGGGTGTCGCGCACTCCGCTGATGCCCACGACGCGGCCTCGACCCATGCCGCGCAAGAAGGCGCAGCCTACGGCGTACTTGCGCTCCCACGGGGCGTCGAGCTGCCCGTCGACCACGGCGCGCGCCCATGCGCGGTACGGGTCGATGTCGTGCGCCAGGCCGGTCATGCGGGAAATGTTCGCTCCCGGCGGACGCTGCGCGATCTCGCCGATGGCCAGGCTGCCGTCGGGCCTTTGGAACCACTCCATGTGGGTCATGCCGTTGTCGAGGCCGAGAGCCTCGATGGCGGCGAAGCCCATCTTGCGCGCGGGCTCGTACTCCGGTCCTTCGATGTCGCGCGGGAGCACGCAGGCCCATTGAATCCAGGGATTTTCCAGGACTTCGAGGCAGCTCGGCAGGTAGTGCGAGATCGACCAGGTGCGCGGCTTTCCGTCGAGCGTGATGGTCTCGAAGGACATCTCGCGGCCACGCAAGAACTCCTCGGCGAGCACGGGAGCCGAGGCCGAGACGTTCATGCCGGAGACGGTGCGCAAGAGCTCGTCCAGCGAGCCCACGCGGAAGGTGGCCTTGGCGCCCATACCCGCCGGCGGCTTCAGCACCATGGGAAACCCGACCTCGGCCGCGAAGGCGCGGGCGTCGTCCGCGCAGGTGACGAGCTTGTGTTTGGCGACCGGCAGCCCGGCCTCGCGCAGCGCGTCTTTCATGCGCGACTTGTCGCGGAAGAGATCGGCCGTGCGCGGCGACGAACCGGGCACGCCGTGCTGCGCGCGGGCGATCGCGAGCTGCACCATGAGCGCTTCCAAGATGCCCACGATGCGGTGAGGCTGACCGTGGCGTCGCTTCAAAAGGCCCACGGCGTCGACGATGTCTTTCGACGAGAGCGGCTCGGTGATGCGCACCATGTCGTCGTAGATGTTCGCGTCGGCGCCGCCGGGAGGTGTGTGCACCACGCCGAGCAGCCGAACGTCGTCGAGCTTTCGGACCGCGCGCACGAAGCGCATGGTGGTTTCCGCGGGAAAAGGGGCGACGAAGACGACGTTCCGGGGCATTTCCGCGCAAAATGGTCGGGGAGCGCCCCGTAGTCAACGCTCGAAGTCCGAAGACTCGAAGATGCTCGAGTGTGGTACTGCTGGATGCGACATGCGTGTCGTCTTCCTCGCGCCCCTCTATCCGCCCGAGATGCTTCAATACACGCGAGGCCTCGCGGAGATAGGCGTCGAGGTGTACGGCGTGGCCGACACCCCGAGAGCCGCCCTCCCGGCCTCCGTGAAGCCCTACCTGAAGGATTACCTGCAGGTTCCACGCATCATGGACGAGGACGACGTGCTCGAGCGCGTGTCCGCATGGATGGGCGGAAAATCCGTCGATCGCGTGCTCACGAACTGGGAGCCCCTCGTGGTGCTCGCGGCGCGCATCCGGGAGCGCTGGGGCATGCCCGGCATGAGCGTCGACACCGTGCGCGGCTTCCGCGACAAGCAGCTCATGAAGGAGCGCGTGCGCGCGGCCGGCCTTCGCGTGCCCAAGTCGAAGCGGGCCCGCGGCGAGCGCGAGATCCGCGCGGCGGTCGAAGAGATTGGTTTTCCCACCATCGTGAAGCCGATCGACGGCGCCGGCAGCGCGGACACCTACAAGGTGACCAGCACCCGCGAGCTCGAGCAGATCTTGCCGCGCGTCCGCACGCTCGCCGAGACCATCTGCGAAGAGTACATCGACGGCGAAGAGTTCACCTTCGACACCCTCTGCATCGGCGGAAAGCCGGCCTTCGAGAACGTGGCCGCGTACCTCCCGAAGCCGCTCGAGATGCGCACGGTGGAGTGGATCAGCCCCGTCATCATCACCGTGCGGGACATGTACCAACCGAAGCTCGCCGGAGGCGTGGCGCTCGGGCGGCGCGTGCTCGACGCGCTCGGCATGGGCGACGGCTTCACGCACATGGAGTGGTACCTCACCTCCAAAGGCGAGGCCGTGTTCGGCGAAATCGGCTGTCGCCCCGGCGGCGCCTGTTTGGTCGATCAAATGAACTACACCTGCGACATCGACCTCTTTCGCGAGTGGGCGCGGGTCGCGTGTCACGGGCGCTTCGAGGCGAGCACGCACCGTAAATACAATGCGGCCATCGTGTTCAAGCGCGCGCTCGGCCAAGGGCGAATCACGCGCATCGAGGGCCTCCGCAAGTGGCTCGAGGCCTGCGGCCCGTGGGTCACCGAAGAGGCGCTCTTGCGGCCCGGCACCCCGCGCCGCAATTGGAAGCACACGCTGCTCTCCGACGGCCAAGTGCAGGTGCGCCATCCGGAGTGGAGCGAGGCCTACCGTATGGCCTTCGCGGCCGCGACCGGCATTCGTATGTACGCCGAATAGCGCTTCTCTTTTCGCGGCAATCCAATCGACCGAAGAGGGCTCCACGTGAGCCCTTTTTCGTGTCGACGTGCGGTCAGTCTTCGCCGACCAAGCTCTGCGCGAGCTGGACGATGCCCGAGATCTCTTCGATGGCGGCGCCGAGGTGCGGCGTGGCGATGGCGCCGATGTCGCCGGCGCGTTTGGCGAGGTCTTGCAGGATGTCGCGATCTTTGGCGGCGCGACGGAGCTCGTCCGAGGCCACCCCTTCGAGCTTGGCCATGGCCGAGAGCAGCGCGGGAGAAGAGCCCTCGGGTAGCTCGAGCGAGCCGGGTTTTGCGAGGCCGCGCGTGTACGCGAAGCTGCGGTTCAAGATGCAGCCGTCGAGCGGCACTTCGAGCTCGAGCATCTTCTTGCGGAAGAACTCGGCCTCGGCGAGCGCGCTCGGCTCGGGGCTGGTCACGAGGACGAAGCTCGCTTCTTTCGAGGTGAGCAGCGTGCGCACGTCCGTGGCGTGGGCGCGCATGGCCTCGAACATGCCGGAAAACGCGCCGATGAAGAGGGTGAGCTCTTCGAAGAAGCCGGCCCCGAACATCTTGGTGAACACCGTGGAGACGATGGACGAGGCCGCCCACAAGAAGCCGCGCTGCTTGGGCAAGAAGAGCGAGACCACGCGCTCGTCGAGGAAGCTCGCGAGCTTCCGCGGGGCGTCGAGGAACTCGAGGGCGTTGCGTGAAGGCGGCGTGTCGAGCACGACCAGGTCGAAGCGATCGTCGTGGGCGAGCGAATAGAGGGCCTCGGCTGCCGTGTACTCCTGCATTCCCGCGACCAATCGCGAGACGTGTTTGTAGAGGCGAGTCGCGAGGATTTCGTCTGCTTTTTCCGGGCTGGTGGAGAGCCTTCGGACCATGCCCTCGAACACGACCTCCGGATTGAGCATCCACGCCCAGAGCTCGCCTTCCATCTTGCCCGCCTCGGGCGGCAATCGTGAAGGATCGAGCTTGGCGGGCTCGCGTGAGGCCTCGGGAATGCCCATGGCTTCGGCCAGGCGGCGCGCCGGATCGATCGTGAGGACCAAGGTTTTACGGCCCGCGAGCGCGCCAGCGAGGCCGATGGCCGCGGACGTGGTGGTCTTGCCGACGCCGCCCGCGCCGCAAACCACGATCACCCGTTTTTGGCGGACGATGGGGTCGAGAAATGTTTTTCCGGGGAGGGCCACTTTGGGAAAGTCCGACTTTCGCATCTTCAACGAACCGGGAGAAAATGCGGCGCGAGCGCCTCCGGCAAGGTTTCGGGAGAGACCAGCGAGTCGGGCAGGAGGAGCAGGTCTCCATCGCTGGCGGCGAGTCGCTCTTTGGCGGCACGGGCGCGACCGATGCGGCCGACGGTACGAATACCAAGCAGCCCCTGGGCGTGCGGCGCGAAGGCTTCCAGCTCGGCCAGCTCGTGCTCGTCGAAAGGATTGTGGGGCATTCGATTGAGCACCACTCCGACCACGGGAATCTGGTGTTTGCGAATGCCACCGAGCAGCTCGAGCGCTTCGCTCACCGGCAATGTCTCCGGCAGCGTGACCACGATCGAGCCTGTTTTCCTGGGATCGGAGAGGATGTCGAGCCCCTCCCGCACGGCGTCGACGATGGGGCCACCGGGAAGGATTTGGAGCAGAGTGCCCGGAATCTGGGCCAAGGCGAGCGCGTGTCCGGTGGCGGGCAGGTCGACCACGAGGGTGTCGTAGCGGTCTTCGCCATTGGGAAGCTTGGCGCGCAAGAGCTCCAAGATGCGGTAGAGCACGCCCATCTCCGGGAAGGCCGGAGCTGCACCCAAGAAGCGTCGAATGGGAGCCGAGCCGACGGCTGCGTCGGCCAACATGCGGACTTTGAGGAGATCGCGCAGAAACGCCTGATGTCCTCGCGTGGGGTCGAGCACGACGAGGTCGATGCCTTCGCGGACGGCTTCGGGCTCGCCGGGCGCCGCGGACTTTCCGAAGGCGAGCGCGAGCGCGGATTGAGCGTCCGCGGCGGCCGCGACCTCACCGCAGAGCACACGCTTTCCCTTCGAGGCGAGCGCGTGCGCGATGGCAGCAGTCACTTGGGTCTTGCCCACTCCGCCCTTGCCGGTGACGAGCACCGCGCGAAGTTCGCCGAGCTCGCGCAGGCTAGCAGCCCGTTGAAAAACTCCCGTCATGCGTCCGCCGCCGCATCCGCAAGAGCTTCGTTGCGATCCTCCGGTGCATGCTCACCTACGAAAGTAGGCTCCGCGCGCTCCTCGGATCGACGCCTCGCCCTTGCGGCGCGGACGACGAACGCACTCGGTCCCTTTTTCAACGGGCTGCTAGGGGAGGCCACGGAATTCGTTCCCACGATGTTCACTCTACCAGTCCGAGGGCGACGTTCGGTGAACGCCGACACCCTCGGGCCCCTAAAAATGCCCGCCCCGAATTCCTCATTTATTTCGGGCCGCGGCGCACTCGATTCGATGCCTCGGTTCGTGCGGGCTTCGTGGAAGGTCCGTCGAGGGTTTTGGCAGGTTTGCTCGGGTGTACGTCCCCGTCCGCGTCCATCTCCACTCTGCGCTCTCGAAGCAGGCGCCCGAGCGCGCGCTTGTAGGCTTTTTTGCTGATCCCGAAGAGGCGTCGCACCTCGTCCGGGCTCGTGTGATCGCCGATGGCGAGGGACGGATTGCGCACGAGCTCGTCCAGGATGCGCTCGGCGTCGCCGTCGATCTCTTCGTGGGCGAGCGCGCGCAGGGAGAGCTCGATCTTTCCGTCGGGAAGCACGTTCGCCACGCGAGCCTCGCAAGCGTCTCCGCGGCCCAAGTCGTGCGGCTCGCTCTCGGGCAAGAGTCCCACGTAGCGGCGCTCGACGATCACGAAGACGCCGATGCCGTCTTCTTTGCGCCACGCTTCTCCGCGCACCCACTCGCCCACCTCGAAGCCTCGGCGCTCGCGCAGCATTTCGGCGACACGCATGGTGCCGGCGAGGCGCCCGCTCGGATCGACGTAGAGCCCGATCGCGTAGCGCTTGCCCACGGTCATGTCCGCGGTTTGCTCGGCGTGCGGCACGAGCAGCTCTTTCGGAAGACCCCAGTCGACGAACGCGCCGATGCGCGTTTGGCTGGTGACTTCCAAGAACGCGACCTGGCCGAGCCCGAGCTTGGGTCGCTTGCTCGTCGCGATGGGCCGGTCTTCCGAGTCGAAGTGCACGAACACGTCGAGCTCGTCGCCGACCTCGGTGCCTTCCGGCACTTCGGCGCCCGGGAGCAAGATGACCTCTTGATCACTCGGGCCTAGGCTCAAAAAAGCACCAGGCGGACCGAACCGCTTCACCGGAAGAGTGACCACACGACCCGACAACTCACGAACGGAAGGCATCGGCGCGGAGAATGGCACGCCCTTCACGAAAGTGGGGGCGACAAAGGTCGGTCGTCGGCGAATCCCTCGGGGTCTTGCGACTCGAATTTCCGCGGTCCGTGCGCTTCGCTCCACGCGCGCAGCTCGGCAACGGGTACTCCTCCGCGGTCGACCTCGATCACGAGGTGGGTGCGAGCGGCGCGGTAGGGATGCTCGGTGCTGGCGTCGTGCTCCTCTTCCGCCCACGAACCGAGATTGATGTAACGTGCACGTGATCCGGCGAGCTCGCGATCGGCGGGCACGTGCGTGTGGCCCATCACCACGAAGGCTGCGGGCAACACGTTCACGAGGTGCCGCGCTCGCGCGACCATCTCGTCCGCGGGATCGAGCTTCCGGAGCCGCGCGAAGTAGCGGTGAAAGCCTAGCGAAACGAGCAACGTCGCACTGGCCGCGCCCGCCATGGGACCCTTACCAGGGACGAAGATGGCGACCACGGCGAGCACGAGCGCGGTGAGCAGCACGAGCCCGATACGGTCGAGGAAGAGACTGCCGAGGATGCCTTGCACGGTCCGCGTGACCGGCGGGACCTGGAGCGCGAGCAGCTTGCGGAGCCGGCCGATGCCGATGCGGCGTCGTTTGGAGAAACGCGTGAGCCTTCGCTCGTGCTCTTCTTTGAGGGCCTCGAACGCCTGCGAGAGGTGCGCCTTGCGGAGGCGGAAGAGCTCGACGATGGCGCCCACGAAACGGGACAAAAGCTGGGCGATCCCGCGCATCCCGAGCGCCAGCCCGAAGCCGATGTAGTCGAACACGCCCATGGTCTCGTGGCCGTGCTCTTTCATTCCGGCAGTGGGCCGAACCACGTAGCGAAGCAAAATGCTGGAGAAGCCGCGCATGAGGCGCCGAGGGTCGAGCGGAGAGAGCGGCGCCATCACGTGGTCGTTGGCGCAGTAGGCGTCGTACTGGTGGCCGTGCTCGATGTAGGCCACGCCCTCACGATAGAAAAACCAGGGCTCGAACTCCACGCGTGAGGCGATGGCTGCGGCGTCGATATGAGGAAAATCCCGGCATGCGCGGCTCACCAGCTCGTCGCGGAAGTCGTGCTTCACTTCGTCCCAGTGGAGCTCCACGTCGTGGTTGCCGTGCACCACCGTGAGCGCGTGACCTCGAGCGAGCACCTGCGCGAGTGCGTCGAATACGTCGCCGTGACGCTCGATCACACGCCTCAGCTTCACGCGGGCGTGGTCCGGTGCGCTGCCGAGACCGTGCGCGCGCTCTTCCTCCGTGAGGCCGGTCGAGAGTCGCGTTTCGTCTTCCACCAGCGTCATGCCGATGAAGTCGATGAGGTCTCCGGCGATGACCACCCGCCAGCGCTCGCCTCGGGGCTGTACGTTTGCGTAGTACCGGAGCAAATCGACGAGGTCGCGGTCCACGCCGAGCGAGCGCTTGGCCGAGACCCCGCGGTCGTTGAGGTCGCTGCCGAGGTGCACGTCCGAGAAGACGAGCAGGCTCTCCCGAGGCGCTTCGGAGGCGGGCGGAAGAGACGGTGGGGTCGAGGGAATCACGCTCTTTTATCGTGGGGTCGACTCGTGCAGGCGGCCATCACGTTCGTGTCATCGGCCGGTCAGACGTGACGCATGACGCCAGGAAAAAGGCGCGATTTCAGGGGAAATCCGGCGTGCCGCCCGCGTATTCTCGTGTCAGTGTGGCGGCCTTCGCCCAAGAGGAGTGTTCATGCGCGTATCGGGTCTTCGTGCTTTTGGTGTGCTTGCCGCTTCCATGATGTCTCTCGTCGCCTGCGACGCCGCAGTGACCGAAGACGACGCCTCCACCGAGGATCCGACCACCGAAGACGCGGTGAAGGTCGGCGCCTCGCCGGACATGTGCGTCGCGGTCCGCGGAAACGGTCACTACATCGTGACTCACTTCGCCTCGATGGCGCGCATCGTGGAGAGCTACGGCATCCCGAACGGCATGGCTGGCGGAAGCTCCGGCTCGATCACCCAGTTCGTCTACGAGTCGGTGCTCATGAACCCGGTGGTGCGCACCTGCGGCACTCGCGCCTGCAACAAGGGTGAGGCCTCGGCTCGTGTGGCCCTCACGCTGAAGTCGCTCCAGGGTTACGGCGAGGCCGTGGCCGGCTCGGACGAGGTGGTCGCCATCACCGAGCTCGTGGCCCTCGTGTCCAAGCTCAAGGCCGAGACCGAGAAGCGCGACATCGAAGGTCTCTTGAAGACCGACGTCGCCGCGGCGACCAAGCAGCTGCAAGAGGTGCTCGCCATTCCCGAGTTCGCGAACATCGTGAACCCGGAGATCAAAGACCTGCTCGCCTCGCCGACGCGCGCCTCGTTCGCCGCCCGTGACGTGCAGAAGTCGATCACCACGCTGGGCGCGTTCTCGGTGGACGACAATCGCCTGTTCTTCCGCCCGGGTCTCCTCAATTGGAATGCCCTGGCCGATCTCTTCGGTCGCGTGGCGAGCTTCTACGCCGGATACGCGCCTGCGGACGGCGCCGGCATGAAGTCTTGGCTCGACGATTGCGCCAATGCCAGCGTGGGCAAGCCCTGGCCCGAGGCGGCCGCCACCTCCACGCCGTCCGGCACCTGCGGCGCGCGGTTCACGGGTCTCGTCAACGCGTACCGCAAAGACGTACGCGCCAATCCTCCGGCGAAGAGCCGCATCGACGACCGCGTCGATCTGGCCACGCCGCTCACCAAGCTCATCTCCACCAGCGTGCTCGAGGGTGAGGCCGCCAAGGCTTACAAAACCGCGCGCGCCGAGTACCTCGCCGGCAAGTACCCCGAGGGCAACATCACGTTCGCTCCCCCCTTCTCGGACATCAAGTTCGGCTATTGGGGACGCGCGGCCGACCTCGAGAAGGTGCGCTCCAATCCTCGTAAGTTCGCCGACCTCAAAACCGAGAAGTTCACCGCTCTCGGCGGTGGCTCGTGGCGCGAGGTGCTGACCGCTTCGCCGGCCGAACCGGGCCTCTCCCGCTTCGTGGAGCTCCCCGACGGGCGCATCTCCGCGGGCGGCTGGTCGGACCTCGCCCCGGTGCTCGTGCTGAAGAACGCCGGCTGCCAGAAGGTGATCTACGTCACCCGTGAGGGCGACGAGTCCGGCTTCGCGACCAAGATCGCGAAGAACGTCGGCATGGACGAGCCCTCCTGGCAGAAGCTCTACGACCTCTCCGGTCAGAGCAGCTACACGAAGTCGGTCACCGACGCGGACGGCGTGTGGTGCACCAACTGGAACTCGTTCGGCGACCTCCAGCAGAAGGAAATGGCCCTCGACTCGTTCCAGGCTCCGCTCGAGATGCGCGCCGGGTTGAAGTCGGTGCGCCCGCTCCGAAAGTACGGCAACGTGACCGAGAAGACCGGCAAAGTCGGCTGCACGCCGCTCGTCTCGGGCGGCGCCAAGTACCCGCAGTGAACCGCGCGCGCTCGCGCTGACGAGCCGAACGACACGCCCCCGCGCCGCGAGGTTCGGGGGCGTCTTCGTGTGCGGAGACCTCGATTGGTGCTCTAGTAAAGGCGCGATGAGCGAACGAAGCGACGGCGGATCCAAGGGGCGCGTGCTCGTGGTCGACGACGACGCGGCGGCCCGTGACTACTTCACGACCGGGCTCGAGACGCTGGGCTTCGCGGCGGTCGCGTGTCCCTCGGGAGAGAGCGCGCTCGAGAAAATCCAGTCGATCGAGGTCGACGTGGTCGCCACCGACCTGCGCATGAAGGGCATGAGCGGGCTCGAGCTGTGCCGGAAGATCAAGGAGTCTCGGCCCGACTTGCCGGTGCTGGTGCTCACCGCGTTCGGGGATTATGCCGCTGCGGTCGAGGCCGTGCGGGCCGGCGCGTACGACTTCCTCTCGAAGCCCGTGAAGCTCGACACCCTCGAGCTGTCGCTCGATCGTGCGGTCGAGCGTCGTACGCTCCAGCGTAAGGTCCGGTCGCTCGAGCACTCCCTCGGACAGCGCGGATTTCGGCGGATCGTGGGCGAGAGCGCGGCCATGAAGCGCGTGTACGAGCTGCTCTCGCGCGTGGCCCCTTCGGACACGTCGGTGCTGGTCACGGGGGAAAGCGGCACGGGCAAGGAGCTCGTGGCGCGCGCCATCCACGTGGAGAGTCGTCGCAGCCGCGGACCCTTCGTGGCCATCAATTGCGCGGCCGTGCCCGAGTCGCTGCTGGAGGCCGAGCTCTTCGGCTACGAGCGCGGGGCCTTCACGGACGCGAAGACCTCGAAGCCGGGTCTCTTCGCCGAAGCGAACGGTGGGACGCTCTTCCTCGACGAGGTGGGCGAGCTGCCCGTGGCGCTGCAGTCGAAGCTGCTGCGCGCCTTGCAGGAGCGCGTGGTGAGGCCCCTGGGAGGCAAGCGTGAGGTCACGCTGGACTTCCGATTGGTGACGGCAACCAATCGTGACCTGGAGACGGCCGTCGAAGAGAAACGCTTCCGGGAAGACCTTTATTTCCGCATCAACGTGGTCGAAGTCGGGCTCCCTCCGTTGCGCGCTCGCGGCGAAGACGTGGTCCTGTTGGCCAATCACTTCTTGCGCGCGCTCGGCGAGAAGTCGCATTCGAACCCCAAAGACCTCTCTCCCGAAGCACGTGCCAAGCTGGTCGCGTACTCCTGGCCGGGCAACGTGCGCGAGCTCGAGAACGTGATGGAACGAGCCTTGGCTCTGGGCGCGGGCGCGCGCGTCGAGGTCGAGGACTTGCCCGATAGAGTGGTCGATCCGAAGAAGCCTCGTGTCGCCGCTTTCGACGACACCGAGCTCGTGACCCTGGAAGAAGTGGAGAAGCGCCACATCCTCCGCGTGCTCGAGGCCGTGGGGGGCAATCGGAGCCTGGCCGCCAAGACCTTGGGCCTCGACCGGACCACGCTCTGGCGCAAGCTCGATCGCCTCAAGTTGGCTCCTTCGAAAGAGGACTGACCCGCGCGACCCGACCGGGGCGCGACCGTTTCGGGCCGAGAAAGGTGGCGTCCCCAGCGGGCTGGGAATCGTTTGGCGTGGCGCGTGCAGGTACGCCCCCTCGTGGTGCTCTCGCGCCACGATTGGAGGTCCCGTGCGCGATTCCCTTCCTACGCTCGACTTCGAGGACATTCCCACATTGCCCGAGCACCCTCCGCATTGGCGTGTGCTCCTGGCGGACGACGAGCCCGCCATGCTCGACCTCGTGGGCGGCCTGCTCGTGGCCGATGGCCACGTGGTGACGCTCGTACACTCCGGCGAAGAGGTCGTTCGCGCTTTCGGTGAGTACGACGAACGGGCCGAGCCGTTCGACCTCGTGGTCACCGATCACCGTATGCCGCAAAAAGGCGGGCTCGACGCCGCGTACGAGCTTCGTTCCTCGGGGGTTTCCACGCCGATCGTGGTGATGACAGCCTTCCCGGACGACGCCCTCAGGCGCCGTGCCGACGCCCTCGAGGTCACGCTGCTCGCCAAGCCGTTTCGTCTCGCCGTGCTCCGCTTCACCCTCGACCTCGTGGTGGGTCTACGCGGGCGAACCTGAGTCTCGTTCACGATTCGACACGAGAGCGACACGTTTCTTCGAGGCACGCGCGGTGCATCGAGGTCGCTCGAACAGGAGGTTCATCATGCGCACGCTCGAAGAAGAAGTGCTCACCGCCGGGCGCCCGGGAGCTCGGGTCTTGATCGTCGAGGACGACATCGCACTCGCCCGTCTCGTGTACACGAGCTTGTCGCTCGGGGGGTACGAGGTCGAGATCGCAGGCACCGTAGCCGAGGCGCGAGCACGCCTGCGCCATCACGAATCGCCCATCGACGTGGTCGTCACCGACGTTCGACTCCCGAAGGCCTCCGGAGTGGAGCTGCTCTTCGCGGAGCAGGAAGGAGACCCGGTGATTCCGCTGCTGGTCGTGACCGGTTTCGCCTCGCCCGGCCTACGGAAGCTGGTGGAGGGAATGGGGGCGAGCCTGCTCGAAAAGCCGTTCTCGCTCGAGACCCTGCACGGCCACGTTCTCGCTCTCTTGCAAGGGCGATTGCCGCACGAGGGAGTAAGATGGTCGCACGTACGGTGGTGAATCCCAACTTGAGCTTCGCGAGCGTGGCGCCCCGGGAATTCCGGGCGAGTGGCACGTTCTATCGCCTCGTCAATCCCAAGACCGCGCTCCCGCTGGCTTCGGCCATCCTGCTACTCGCAGGCGTAGGAGACGCGCTCACCACCGTGGAGGTCACCTTCACGCTCGTCTACACGCTGCCCATCGGGCTCGTGACGTGGTTTCGCGGACCTCGATACGGGCTCCTCTTCGTGGCGATCGCCGTGGCCATCTCCGGGTACGTCGACTTCGTGGTCGGACCCGCGAAAAACCACGTCACGACGGCCCTCTTCAATCTGGTCGGAGAGGCGCTCCTTTTCGCGCTGCTCGGGACCATTTTGCTCGCGCTGCGGCGTCGGCTTTTGGTCGAGGCCGAGCTCCGCTCCACGGTGCTCGGTGCGCTCCGTCACGCCGATCGGCTCACCACGCTGGGTCGCTTGACGGCCGGGCTCGCCCACGAGCTGGGCACTCCGCTCAACGTGGTTGCAGGCCGGGCCGAGCTGCTCGCCACCGGACGCGTTCCGAAAGAAAGCGCTCCCGAGCACGCGAAAATCATCGTCGAACAGGTGGACCGAATGACCGTGATCCTGCGCGGAATGCTGGATTTCGGGCGTCAGGGCGCGGTGCAGACTCGTGAGACCGATCTGCTCGAGCTCGCCGAAAAATCGGTCACATTGCTCGGGCCCATCGCGGCCAAGTCCGGCGTCACGCTCACGGTCTCGGGGGAGTCGGTGAGCGCCCCGTGCGACCCGTTCGAGATTCAGCAGGTGGTCGGAAACCTGGTCTCCAACGCCATCGACGCGAGCCCGGAGGGGGGCGCTATCGCACTCTCCGTCCGCCGAGCGAGCGAGGTGGTCTCCGGCTCGATCGCTCCGCGTGAGGTCGTGATCGTGGAGGTGGAAGACCACGGCTCGGGCATCGCCCAGGAGGTCTTGCCCAAGATCTTCGATCCGTTCTTCACGACGAAAGACGTGGGCGAGGGCACCGGGCTCGGGCTCGCCATCGCGTTCGGAATCGTGCGCGACCACGGTGGCGAGCTCCGCGTGGAGAGCGAGCTCGGTCGTGGCTCCACGTTCCGTATCGTGCTCCCGCTCGCGGGCTGACCGCGAGCGCGGGGCCGTTGCAAAACGCAACCGGGTCGTCGAACCCTGCAACGCGGGGAAACGCAGGAGGCGCGAGAAGGCCGCACGGGCTCGTGGCACGTCGACTGCACTGGACGAAGGGCGCTCCCGAAGACCATGCCCAACGTCAGCCCCCCTCGACACCGGCTCTCGAACCCTGCTCGCTGGCTCTCGGCGATCGCTCTCGTGCTCGTGGCGACCGTCGCGCCCGGATGCAAGAAGGCTCCGCCCACTCCTCCCGAGTCACGACGACAGGCCGACCGATCCATCGTGCTCGGCAAAGAGAGCGAGAGCTACCTACGGGTGGAGCCCGCGGGGGCAGCCACCGGGACCCGAGTGCGCCCTCTGGCCGCCAAGATCTCGTTCGACGAGCGGCACTTCGCGAAGGTCGGATCGCCGGTTCAAGGGCGCATCCTCAAGCTCTCGGTGCTCACCGGGGACGAGGTGAAGAAAGGGGCTCTGCTCGCCACGCTCGCGGCGCCCGACCTCGCTGCGGTCGAAGCACAGGTGGCCGAGACGCGAGGTGCACGTCTCTTGGCGGAGCGTACGGCGGAGCGCGCCAAGACCCTCGCGGCCTCGGGGGCCGGGAGCGAAGCCGAAGCTCAATCGGCCGATACCGCCTTGGAGCAAGCCAGGCTCGAAGAGCGCAGGGCATCGCAAGCGCTCGCTGCGCTCGGAGGCTCCACTGGGGCAGGCACGTTCGAGGTGCGCGCGCCGATTGCCGGCTCGGTGGTCGAGCGGCCGGTCTCCGTGGGAAGTCAGGTGTCGACCGACCAAGAGCACCCCATCGCCGTTCTGGCCGATTTGTCGAGTGTTTGGGTGCTCGCCGACGTCTACGAGCAGGACCTCTCCAATATCCAAATCGGGGACGACGCCGAGGTGAAGGTGCTCTCTCTCCCCAATCGCACGTTTGCCGGAAAAGTCACGGACGTCGGCAAAGTGCTCGACCCGCTCACCCGCTCGGCACGTGCCCGCATCGAGCTTCGGAACGACGATCGCGCATTGCGCCCCGGAATGTTCGCTCAAGTGGAGGCGAAGGGGGCCGCCCGCGGGATGGCCGAGGTGCCGACCAGCGCAGTACTCGCGAGACGCGACCAATTCTTCGTGTTCGTGAAGAGACCCGACGGTGCCTACGAGCAGCGTGAAGTGAAGCTCGGTGAGCAACACGGTCAGCACGTTCTTCTGCTCGGCGGCATCGAGCCGGGTACCCCCGTCGTCACCGAAGGGGCCATTCTCCTCGACGTCGAGGCCAACGAGGCGCTGTGATCGAACGAATCGTCGAGAGCTCGCTGCGGGCTCGAATCTTGGTTGTCCTGGTTGCCCTCTTCGTCTGCGGGCTCGGTGTCCGTGCCTTTCGGCAATTGCCGATCGAGGCCTACCCGGACGTGGCGGACACGTGGGTGCAGGTGATCGTGCAATGGCCCGGACACGCCACGGAGGAGGTCGAGCGCCAAATCACCGTGCCGACCGAGAGGGTCATGAACGGGGTGCCTCACCAGGTCTCGGTGAGGAGCACGTCGATCGCCGGGCTGTCCGTGGTGACCTTGCTCTTCGAGGACGGCACCGACACGCAAGCGGCCCGTACCCTGGTACTGGAGAGAATGGGGCACATCGACCTGCCGCCCGGCGCGGACGCCGATCTCGGCCCGCTCGCCAGCCCGGTGGGCGAAATCCTCCGCTATCGATTGGTGAATTGCGCGACCACCAAGACGCGCGAGTGCACCGACGAAGACGCGAAGATTCCCCCGCTTCCGCTCTCTGACCTCAAAGATTTCGAGGAATGGGTGGTAGAGCGCGAGCTCTTGGCGACGCCAGGCGTGGCGGACGTGAACAGCTTCGGTGGTACGACGAAACAGTACCAAGTACTGCTGGATCCGGCGGCGCTCGCGGCGCGCAACCTCACCCTCGCCGACGTGGAGAAGGCCCTCGCCGACGCCAACGGAAATGCCGGTGGTGGCGTGGTGGCCTTCGGGCGCACGTCGCTCAATGTGCGCGGGATCGGGCTTTTGACCCCGGACAAAATCGGGGATGTGCCGATTGCAGTGCGCGACGGCACGCCGGTTCGGGTGCGCCATGTCGCCAAGGTTCAATTGGGGCACAAAGAGCGCCTCGGTCGGGTCTCGGTGCAGGAAGAGCGTGACGTCGTGGCTGCCACCGTGCTGCTGCGAAAAGGTGAGCAGGCCGAGACGGTCCTGAAGAGCCTCCACGCGCGCATCGACGAGGTGAACGCTCGGGCGCTCCCTCGAGGTGTGAAGCTCTCCCCCTACTACGATCGTACCGAGCTCATGGAGCACACCACGCACACGGTGCTCCACAACCTGCTCGAGGGAATCGGCCTCGTGACGGTGGTGCTCTTCTTGTTCCTCGGCAACGTACGCGCCGCGCTCATCGTCGCGGTGACCATCCCGGTCGCCCTCTTGGTGGCCTTCGTGTTCATGGATGGCGCGGGTATTCCCGCCAATCTCTTGTCCATCGGTGCGGTCGACTTCGGGATGATCGTCGACGGCTCGATCGTGGTCGTCGAGAACGTCTTTCGTGTGGTGGCCGAGAAGCAGGAAAAGGGTGAATCGTACGACCTGCGAGATCTCGTGCGTGCATCCTGCAAGGAAGTGGCGCGTCCCGTCGTCTTCGCGGTCGCGCTCATCGTCACCGCGTATTTGCCGATCTTCACGCTCGAACGCGTGGAGGGGAAGCTCTTCCGCCCCATGGCCTTCACGGTGGCGTTCGCCCTCGGAGGGGCGCTGCTCTCGGCTATCACGCTCGTTCCGGTGCTCACCACCTTCCTCTTCAAGGGCAAGCTCCGCGAATTCGAAAATCCCCTCCTCAAGGGTCTCCGAGCGCTCTATCGCCCTGCGGTCTCCGGGCTCTTGCGCGCCCCGAAGCTCGTAGTCGGTCTCGTGCTCGTGGTGGTCATGGCCGACGTCGCTCTGGCCAAGAACATCGGCAGCGAGTTTCTCCCGCACCTCGACGAGGGCTCGGTGTGGATGCGCGCGTCGCTCCCCGCCAACATCTCGCTCTCCGAGGCATGCGTGATGGTGGACGGCCTGCACGACGGAAAGCGCGACGTGCGCGGGTTGCGCGAGATCTTGGCGCAGTACCCAGAGATTCGTACCACGGCGGTTCAAATCGGGCGCCCCGACGACGGGACCGACCCGACCGGGTTCTACAATGCGGAGTTTCTCCTGGTGCTCGCGGACAGGTCCGAATGGCGACCACAGTTCCACGACAAAGACGCGCTGATCGAGTCCATCTACCGTGACGTCTCCGTGGTGCCCGGGGTCGGCTTCGGTTTCTCGCAGCCCATCTCCGACAACGTGGAAGAAGCGCTGACGGGCGTCAAAGGCGAGCTCGCGGTCAAGATCGAAGGCGACGACCTCGACGCCTTGGACGACCTGGCCGACAAGACGGCCCGCACCATCAAGACGGTTCCGGGCGTGGTGGACCTCGGGATCTTCCGAGAGCTCGGCCAATCCAACGTGCATGTCGAGATTGCGCGGGAACGGGCGGAGCGCTACGGCCTCTCGGTACAAGACGTGGAAGACGTGGTCGAGAAGGGAATCGGCGGCCACCCGGTCACGCAGGTGTTCGACCACGAGCGCCATCACGACCTCGTGGTCCGCTTCTCCAACGATACGCGCGAGAACGTCGACTCCATTCGTCGCCTCCTCGTGCCCGTCCCCGGTGGCACGCTCGTTCCGCTCTCGCAGGTGGCCGATGTCACCGTGGTTGGAGGAGCCTCGCGCATCTACCGAGAGGGCAGTAAGCGCTACATTGCCGTGAAGTTCGGCGTGCGTGAGCGCGACCTCGGCGGAGCGGTGGACGAGGCGCAGAAGAAGGTCGCCGCAGCCGTGCGATTGCCTCCGGGCTTCGCCATGTCCTGGGGCGGCGAGTTCGAGAGTCAGCGCCGCGCGGAGAAGCGCCTCTCCTACGTGGTGCCGGGCACCATGCTCGCGCTCCTCGTGCTTCTCTTCGCGATGTTCCGCCGCGTCAGGGAGTCGCTCGTGGTGTTCGGCAACGTACTGCTCACCTCTCCCGTTGGCGGAATGGCGGCGCTACTCGTCACGGGGCAGAACTTCTCGGTGGCCTCCGGTGTGGGGTTCTTGGCGCTGTTCGGCGTATCCGTTCAGACTGGCGTCATCTTGGTCTCCACCATCGGGGACGAGCGCGCCAAGGGGCTCGGGCTCGACGAAGCCATCGAACGGGCCGCCGAGCAGCGCCTTCGCCCCATCCTGATGACCGCACTCGTCGCCACTCTGGGACTCTTGCCGGCCGCGTTGAGCCATGGCATCGGGTCGGACTCGCAGAAGCCATTGGCCATCGTGGTGGTGGGGGGGCTCTTCTCGTCGCTCGCCCTCTCGCTCTTCACCTTGCCTGCGCTCTACAAGCTCTTCGCGAAGCGCTCGTAGAGGGCGGTGGCGAGCTACAGGATGATGGTTCGATCGGCGACGAGCTCGTCCACGAGCGCGCGCAAGCCCTCCACTTGGAAAGGCTTTTCGATGCGGCGGTTCGCGGAAGCATCGAGGAACTCTCGGGCCGTCGGAGTGAAGGCTCCCCCGGTCATGAAGACCACACGCGCGGCTTGAGCGGGGTCGATGTCTTTCAGTGCGCGGTAGAGCTCCACGCCCGTGGTCTGAGGCATCATCACGTCGCAGAGGACGACGTCGAAGCGGGCTCCGGAGCGGAAGAGCGAGAGCGCCTCGACCGCCTTCGAGACGACTTCGACTTCGTGGTCTGCGGCAAGGATTCGCCGGATGGTCGCGTGCATGCTCGGCTCGTCGTCGACCACGAGGACTCGCCCCATGCGGCGCGTGATTGGACGATTCGGCTCCGGGAGTCTTCGGTCGAAGGTCACACCGTCTGCGACGGGAAGATGCACGTGGAAGGTGGTGCCTACGCCGGTCTCGGTGGTGAAGTCGATCGACCCACCGAAGCCGCTGATGATGCGGTGGCAAATCGACAATCCGAGGCCCGTGCCGACACCGACCGGTTTGGTGGTCAAGAACGGAGTGAAGAGACGCCCCCGGATCTCGGGTGCGATTCCAGAGCCGGTGTCGGTGACCGAGACGATCACCGTGCCCTTGGGGCCGAGGGCCGTCTCGATGCGGACGAGGTTCTTGTCGTAGTCGCCCTCGGGAATGGATTGCGCTGCATTGACCACCAGATTCAATAGAGCCTGGCCGAGGCGTGACTCGTTGGCGCGAACCCGGGGAATGTCGCCGAAGACGCGCTCCAGCCGTGCCCGATGACGGAGCTCGTTGCGAGCGAGTCGCAGGGTCGACTCGATGACCTGCTCGGCGTCCACGGGGCCAGTGTCGTCCCGTTCGGTACGGGAGAAGATCTTGAGGTCGCGCACGATCGTGCGGACCCGCGCGGCCCCTTCGCGTGCGTCACGGAGCTCTTCGACGAGGTCCACCGATACGGGAACGCGCTCGGCCAGGGCCTCGACCTCTTGATCCGCGAGCTCCAGGTTGGCGATGACCGCCGCCAAGGGATTGTTGATCTCGTGGGCCACGCCTGCCGCCAGCAATCCGACCGACGCCATTCGGTCGGACACGATGAGCTGGGCCTCGGTGCGCTTGCGCTCGGCGATGTCGACGCCTACGCCGAGCAGACAGGTGCGTCCGTCCAGCTCGACGCGTCGTCCCGTGAAGAAGTAAGGATGATTGCTGCCGTCCTTGGAGGCGAACGCCGCTTCGACGCTGGCCTCTCCGTCGGTGAATACTGCTCGAATTCGGGTCGATACCGCGTCTCGGTCGCTCTGGACGAAGAACTCGAGCGGGTCCATCTTCGTGATCTCGTCGGGCGAGTAGCCGGTCACCTGCTCGAAGGTGTCGTTCCAACGAATGACCTTTCCCGTCTCGTCGTGAACGACCACCGTTCCCGGCATGGTCTCGAGGAGAAGCTCCGCGAACCTTCGCTCGCGCTCGGCAACCTGTTCGGCGCGCTTGGTCTCGCTCAGATCGCGGCTGATGCAGGAGATACCGGACAGGCTGCCGTCGGGGCCGAACAAGGGCGAGATGGTCGACATGACGGGAAATGTCGTGCCGTCTTTCCGGCGCCTCACGCTCTCGATTTGGGGAATCCGCTCGCCGCTGCGCACTCGGGCGAGGACCTCGCGTTCGGTCGCGGTGAGTCTCGACGGAGGCAGGATTTCGCCGATCGAACGGCCGACCGCCTCCTCGGCGGTGTAGCCGAAGATGCGGGTCGCGGCCGGATTCCAGCTCGTGATGACGCCGTCGATCGTCTCGGAGATTACGGCGTCGCCAGTCGATTCGACGATGGCCGCCAATCGCGCAGCATCCGCCTCGGCGCGTGCGTGCTCCTCTCGGAAGGCCAACATGTCGAGCGCGAACGACATGTCCGACGCGGCCTCGACCAGGAGCGCGACCTCGGCCTCTTGGAAGAAGTCCATCTCTTGGGCGCAGACCCCGAGGGTGCCACGGACTTTGCCCCCGCATCGAATGGGAAAGACCGCCGCCGAGAGGATACCGACAGACCGTGACGAAGCGCTCCACGAGGCCGTGCGAGGGTCGTTGACGAGGTCGTTGGAGACGTGGGGCTTGCCTTGGAAAAACGCTCGTCCCGAGGGGGTCTGTCCTCCGACCGAGTCCTCGTCGACCATGTCGAGTGCCGGCAGTGCATCTCCCCCGGGGCCGAACGTGGCAATCGGGACGAGTTGTCCCTTGCTCGGGTCGAACATGGCGACCCAAGCCATTCGAAAGCCTCCGAAGGTCACCAATACCTCGGCAATTTGAGCGAACAACGCTTGACGCTCGGTCACGCGAACGATGGCCTGGTTGACCTGGCTGAGTGCTGCGTAGAGCCGACGGAGGCGTTCGATCTCGCGCTCGTGCTCCAATCGCTGCCGGAGGTCGCGCAGAATGACGGTGGTCGTCTTCGGCCCTCCTCCGCTCGTCTCGGAGGACGAAACCTCGACGGGGATGCGGGTTCCGTCGGGCCGCAAGACGTCGAAGATGGTCACCTGGCCACTGGAGAGGTCGACGGGGCCGTGCGGCTCGTTCTCGGCGGGAAGGAGCAGGTCGCGAAGGAGGCGCCCCGATACCTCGGTGGCCGTTTTCGCGAAGAGCCGCTCGGCGGCGCCATTGAAGACCGTGACGTTGCCGTGTTCGTCGAGGATCACGATGGCGTCCAAGGCCGAGTCGATCACGTCCGAGAGGAGCCGGTGGCCGTAGCGCGCTGCCGCGTCTCGTCTACGCAACCGATGGGCCAGGAACAGCAATATTCCGGAGACCACGAGGAAGAGCAGGAGCGCGCGCACCCCCGCGCTCGCGAGGTCCACGCGGAAGGCGGGGGGGAGGAAGAGGTACTCCACCACGAGCGTCGAGAGGGCGAGCGACAGTACTCCCGCCCGCGTGTTGCCGTAGGTCGCGGACACGAGAACGGCCACGTAGTGCGACGACAGGGTGTGAGGCGCGAGAACGAAGCTGAGGCCCGTCGCGACGCCCACGCTCGACACCGCGATCAGCGCCGGGCGCAGGCCGAGCCGTTCGGACGTGGGGAACGCAGGAGGGGGAGCGAGTTCTCGAGTCATGGTCTCGAGCTCCGGCCTGGGGGAGTGGCGTCACCTCCACTTCCTCCTGGGGCACGGGCTTCACAAACCCTTACGATACGGCAAGACAGGAACGGAGACGATGGCCTCGTCGCATGAAGTCGCTTCGCGACGCGCGATGCTTATAGGCCATTATGCGCAAACTCTCGTCTTCATGAAGAAATAGGGGCGATCTGTCGGTGTGTCCCGACGACATGAGTGGGAATTCTTTGCACACGACAATCCTTCGAGGTGCGAGCTACAGGCGATCTCTTGCTGCCGAGTAGCCGCGAGCGAGCATTGCGATACGAGCGGTCTCACTCGGCTCCCGAGGGCGCGGGCGTGCTCGAGCGGCGCGATGTTCTGGAGGTCGCGGCTCCTCCCGCGCGCCGGGGGGCGGCCGTCGGAGGTCTTGGGACTCGCCTCGGGCCGCGAAGTTGGTGCCTTCGTGGTGCAGCTGATAGACGTGGCGGGTGACGAGGTAGGGTTCTCGGAGCTTGCCTCGACGTAGTCATGGCCATCGACGAATCGACCCTGCGCGCTCGTGTGCTGGCCCGTCCGGCCGACGACGAGCCGCGCCTCGCGTACGCCGCGGCGATCGAGGCCCGAGGGGAGGCCGAGGGAGCGTTCGTTCGAACGAGCGTGGAGCTCGCGCGATTGGCGAGCGACATCGGCGCCTGGGAGAGCGAGCTCGAAACGCGAGCGGGCCTCGTCGCGCGATGGACCGAAGCGAGCGGCCCGAGCTACGAGCGTTTCGTCGACCGCGTCGACGATCCACGAATCTCGCCCGTCTTCCGCCGTGGCTTCGTGGAGGGCCTCGAAGTACCCGACCCGAGCGTTCTCTACGGCGTGCTCGATCGCTTGGGCGACGACCTTCGTCTCGTGAGGCACTTGACCGTCCGCGCCGGCCTCGTCGACGAAGTGATCTCGCTGCTCGGCATGTTCCGTGACGTCGTCTCGCTGGAGTTGGGGGGAAACGTGCTCTCGTCTCCCGGTCTCGCCGAGATGCTGTTTTCTTCGGAGCCCATGGCGCGATTGCGCCGCCTCGTCGTCGGTCGAGGGAGTCGCATCGAGGGCAGCCCGAGAGCCTTGTCGAAGCGCGCGTTGCCACGCCTGACGACGCTCGACCTCTCGTGCTCGGGGATGGGTGACGTCGGCGCGAAGGCGCTCGCGCAGGCGCGTTGGACGAAGAGCTTGCGCAGCTTGCGCATGGCCGACGCGGTGCTCGGTCCGGAGGGGATTCGAGCGCTGGTCGCCGCTCCTAGCGGCTGGGAGAGTCTCTCGAGCCTGGACCTCGGAGGCAATCCGCTCGGAGCCGAGGGGGTGGCGCGCCTCAGACCGCTGCGCGCACCATTGGTGGTTCTCTCGCTCCCCGCGGTCGAGGCCGACGCGGACAGCTTGAGGCGCCTGCTCGAGGGACGCACGTTCGCGGCGCGTAGACTCGCACGCGTCTCGCTCGACTTCGCGACGGTCGGCGATTCGCTCCACGAGGTACTCGGTCCCAAGTCGCGGTCGCTTCGCTCCTTGTCCGTGTCTTCTTGCGGCGTCGGAGAAAAAGGCTTGGTGGCTCTGCTCGACTTGCTCGAACAATCGGACCCCGAGGCGACTTCGGCAGGTGAGCGAGGTGCTCCCGAAGTGAAGACGAAGCCCGTCTCGCCCGGGGCTGCACGCGCTCCGAAACGATGGAACGTGTCTCCCTTGCAGGCGCTCGACCTGTCCGTCAATCCGTTGGGCTCCTTGGGGCTCGAACACCTGGCGGATTCTTATTGGGCGGAGAAGCTCGTTTCGCTCGACGTCTCGTTCGTTCCCAATGCCAACAAGGCCTCGAAGCTCTATCTCTCGCGCAGCCTCGGAGCTCGGGTGCGCTTCGGTCGAGACGAGCTCGTGAGTCGCGAGTCGCGAGGGCCGGCTGCCGCGTTCCTCGACGCGGATGCGTTCTCGGCGTTCGACGATTGAAGGTCGCTCACGGTCACTCGCCGGTCGGCTAGAGCGCCGATCCGCTTAATGACCGAGGATTTTCGTCGAGTTGCGAGCCGTGCGAGGCGCGACGACGAGTCCTACTGCTGCTAGGCGAGGAGGAGCAACGAAGCACGGTGACGCAAATCGGCGGAAAGCCGACCGAATTAAGCGGATTGGTGCTCTAGACTGCCGGGCCATGTCGAACGTGCTCTACGTCGGGAATCGTAACTACTCGTCCTGGTCCTTGCGTCCGTGGCTCGTACTCACGTGGGGAAAGATTCCGTTCGAGACGCGTGTGCTCGCGCTCGGTGGTGAGGGCTATCGAGAGAAGCGCATGCCCTCGGTGCTGGCCGTGAGCCCCCAAGGGACCGTCCCGGTGCTGCACGCGGACGGGGAAATTCTCGGCGATTCGCTCGCCATCTCGGAGTGGGCCTACGAGCGTGCTCCCTCGCTCTGGCCTTCCGACCCGGTCGCGCGTGCGCATGCGCGCGCCGCCACCTGCGAGATCCACGCAGGCTTCTCGGCGATTCGAGGGAACCTCCCGTGCAACATCCGAAGGCGTACCGAGCCCCGTGAGCTGCGGGACGACGTGCGTCGGGAGGTGGCCCGTGTGGACGAGCTCTGGTCCGGCCTCCGCGCGCGTTTCGGCAAAGACGGGCCGTATCTCTTCGGTGCGCAGCCGACCATCGCAGATGCGTTCTATCTGCCCGTGGCGACCCGCTTCCGTACCTACCAGGTCACCGTCTCGGACGTCGCGCAGGCCTATGCCGACACGCTGCTCGCCAATCCAGCGTTCCTCGAGTGGGAGAAAGAAGGTACCGCCGAGCCCATGAGCATGCCCGAGTGGGACGCCGTTTGACCGACACAGGCGACCGCGTGTAAGATGCAAATACATGTCGAGCCGAACCGAAAGAGGCGCGCGATGGCCAAAGGACCGCCCAAGACCGTCACGATCGATCACGACGACTACTCGGCCAAGTACGTGGGAAAAACTGCGGACGGAAACCGATTCTTCCTGACCCACCCGTTCGTTGCGAAAATGGGCGACGATGCAGGGCGCGAATTTTTGGCGCTCTACCGCTTCGACAAGGCGGGGGTGCTCGTCTCCGCCACCATCGAGGATCTCGGACCGCGCGACGAGCTCGAGGACGCCGCCGTTTCGATGCGCACGCAGGAATTGCTCGCTTCGCTCGGCAAGGTCGTCTTCGGCCGCATCAAGGTGGCTCCGTTCGAGGTCGAGCGCTTCGGCGTCACGTTCGGGTTCCTGCCGCAAGAGCCGGACGAGCCGGGGGACGATTGGTCGGTCATCGTCGAGCCGGGAAACTACATGTGCTTTTGGCCACCTTGGACGAGTGGCGAATACGATACCTGACGTGCACGAGACGAAGGCGACTCAGGCTTCCTTTTCGGGGGCCTTGGCAATCGCCTTCAGTCGTGCGATCTCGCGCCGCGCGCGGCCGATGTTGTAGTCGCGGTCGGTGTGGTGCACGCGGGTGAGGTAGTAGCCAGTACCGGTGATGACGATGCCGAACGAGAACGGGACGAGCCCGTAGAGCGGCTTCATGAACCAGCCGGTGACGATACCGAGGACGAGGCCGACCAAGGGGATCCATCGCAAGCGCAGCTCTTCCACGTCGAGCTGCGCCTTCTGGGCGACGAGTCGCTCCACCTCGGCTTCGTACTTGGGCAGCATCGCCTCGGCCTCGGCGCGGGTCGTCTCGGGCGCCACTTCGGCGGAGCGAGCACGGCTTTTTTTTTGGGCGGGAGCTTGAGTGGTCATGGCGTTGGCGCTCGCGGCGTCGGCGCGAGGCCCGGAGACGGACGTGGAGTCGGCGGCGACGTGCATGTACCGCACGTAGCAGGACCGGTGCCATCCGGATCGCCGGGCTTTTGTCGCTCCATCGGCTGAAAATAGCCGAAAATTCGGCGCGACCTGCCGAAAATTCGGCATGTCACGGTGGAGCGCGAGCGGCGCTAGAGCCCATGGACGCGCATCTTGTACTGGAGCGTGGTGCGGCGGATTCCGAGCAGCCGGGCGGCTTCGGACTGGTTGCCATGGGCTTTGGCGAGCGCCTCGGCGACCAAGGCGCGCTCGTAGCTCTCGACCGCCTCGGACAACGACGAGCCCTCGAGCGAGGGGACCTGCCCGCGGCGTGCGCGGCTCACGAGGTCGGGGAGGTCGCCTCGGCGGATGACCGGTCCGTTCGAGAGAATCGACGCGCGCTCGAGCACGTTGTGCAGCTCGCGCACGTTTCCCGGCCAATCGTAGGCGGCGAGGTGGGCGAGCGCGTCGGCCTCGAGGCGGACCTCCGGGCGCCCGTGCTCTCGACGGAGGTCGCGCAGCAGGGCCTCGCACAAGACGCCCAGATCTTCCAGGCGCTCCCTCAGCGGCGGGATTCGAATGGGAAAGACGTTCAACCGAAAGTAGAGGTCTTCGCGGAAGCGATTGGCGCGGACCTCTTCCAAGAGGTCCCGGTGGGTCGCGGCCACGATGCGGACGTCGACCGAGATGGAGCGTGTCCCTCCCACCCGCTCGAGCTCGCGTTCCTGCAAGACGCGCAGCAGTTTGACTTGCGCGCTCGCGGTCAGCTCGCCAATTTCGTCCAAAAAAATGGTGCCGCCGTCGGCCAGCTCGAAACGGCCGATTCTGCGCTCGAAAGCGCCGGTGAACGCGCCCTTCTCGTGGCCGAAGAGCTCGCTCTCGAGCAGCGTGGGCGCGAGGGCCGCGCAATTGACCTTCACGAGGGCACGTTCGTGGCGAGGGCCGAGCCGATGGAGCGCGTGCGCGAAGAGCTCTTTGCCGGTGCCGGTTTCGCCCAGCAGGAGCACGGTGGACGAGGTCTTGGCCACACGCTCGAGGTCGTCGAGCGCGCGCGTGATGGCGGGACCTTTGCCCACGATGCCCGAGGCCCGCCCGTGGTCGAGCTCGGACTTGAGGTAGTGGTTCTCCGCTTCGAGTCGGCGAGAGAGCTCCTTCACCTCGGCGAAGAGACGCGCGTTCTGGATGGCGCTCGACGCATAGGCGGCGAACACGCCGAGTCGCTCCACTTCGACCTCGGACAACGGGTGCCGCGTGAACACGGCGAGCACGCCGAGCACGTTGCCTTCGGCGACGAGCGGGTACCCGGCAAAGCCGCGAATCCCGTTGGCGACGATCCACGATTTATCGGAAAACCTCGGATCTTCGAGCAAATCACTCGTGGCGAGTGGTCGGGCCGACGCGGCGATTTGTCCGACCTTACGCTGGCCTTTGCGTACGTCGGCGTACGGGCCGTCGAGGCGCTCGGAGAGGCCGGCGCTCGCCACCAAACGGAGCACGTCGTTCTCGCTGCGGCCTACGAGCCACACGCGGGCGAGCGCCGCGTCGAGGTCGCGCACCAAGGCTCTCGTGATTTCGCCGAGCACCTGGTCGAGATCGAGCGTGCTCGCCAAACGAAGCCCGGCGCGCTCGAGCACGGGGCCGATGGGCTCGGCTCCCTTCATGGCGCCGCGGCTAGGCAGCGCGTGGCATGCAATCGGAAGCGCATGCGGCTCGATTGTGGCTCCCGCGGACTCATTCAGCCACGAATCTCGGAGACGACCGTGATGAGATTGCGTAGCACGGCGGCCGTCGCTCCCCACACGAGCTCACCCTCGACCTGCCAGCCGACCCGAGGGAAAACGCCCTTGGCCTTGTGGGAAAAGACCCGCAAGGGCGCGCGAAAGACGCGTGCGACCTCCGCCGGATTGGGCACCGGCTCGAACGGTCCACGGAGCCACGCGACGTAGGGCGTGATGACGAACCCGGTGAACGTGACCACGTCGTCCAAGGCGCCGAGTACGTCCGCGTGCGCATGCGGTAGTCCGAGCTCTTCGTGGGATTCGCGCAGCGCGGTGTGAAGGAGCGACTCGTCTTCGGGGTCGTGTTTGCCGCCCGGGAAGGCGACCTGCCCGCTGTGGCGGCGCATGGTCTCGGGCCGCTTCATGAGCCAGAGGTGCGTGTCTCCTTCGTGTTCGAAGAGGCAGGTGAGGGTGGCGCTCGGCGCCCCGTCCGTCGAGCCGGGGGCGACCACCGAGCGCGGGCGGGTAGCGAGGCGCTCACGCAAGGCCTCACGCAATCGCGATTCGGTGAGAGGTTCTTCGATGACGGACATGGGACTCGAGGGACGACTCGATTATGACGAAATTCAGCGAAAAAACGGGTTCTTGGTGCGCTCGTCGAGCACCGTGGTGGTCGGGCCGTGGCCGGTCACCACCAGGGTGTCGCCTTCCAGCGTGAAGAGCTTGTCGCGGATCGATTTGACGATCTGCGCCGAGTCTCCACCCCACAAGTCCGTGCGGCCGATTCCACGTTTGAACAAGGTGTCTCCGGCGAAGAGCACCCTCTCTCCTCCGTGGGAGAGCAAGAAGCAGACGCTGCCCGGGCTGTGACCTGGGGTGTGCAAGACGCCGAGCTCGCAATCGCCGGCGGTCACGGTGCCGCCATCGACCAGCCCGCCGTCCATGTGGGTGGTCTCCGGCGTGGGAATGCCGAGCATGGCCGCTTGAACGGGCAAGAGGTCGTACATGAACCGATCGGCCTCGTGGATCATGGCCTTCGCTTCGTACGCCTTCACCAGGCCGGGCGTCGCGCCCACGTGGTCGATGTGCGTGTGCGTGTGGACCACGGCGGTGGGCGTGACGCCGAGCGCGCCCAGGCGCTCGCGGATTTTCTCGAGCTCACCGCCCGGGTCGACCACGATCGCCGTCTTCTTCTCGAGGTCGGCCACGATGGAGCAGTTGCACCCGAGCGGGGCGACCGCGAACGATTCGACGTGAAGAGCCATGCGAAGGCTTTTAGCGCCGGTTTGGCCGGAGCGAAGCCCTTCCTGGAACGTTCACGCGCGATCGCGGTCGACTTGGCCGAAAATCGTGGCTTTTGGGGCGATTTTCAACGCGAGAACGTGGCCCCCGCGTAACCCATCTCCACCACGCGACCGGCGCCGTCGCGCAGCTCGGAGCGAATCGGCACGACCTTCAGCGCCCCGAGATCACCGCTCGTGGGGGCGCCTTCGACGCGGAAGCGCACCGTGGAGAGCACCTTCCGCTCGCCCACGGGGAGGCCTGCAGTCTCTCCCTTCACGGTATCGACCAGCGAGACTTCGTGTGCGCCCACGCTCTTCGTGAGGTGGAGCGCCGAGGGGGCCCAGCCAGGGCCGATGTCGCGCTTGTCGAGCTTG
The DNA here is from genome assembly GCA_965225775.1 of Polyangiaceae bacterium. Classification (GTDB taxonomy): domain Bacteria; phylum Myxococcota_A; class Polyangia; order Polyangiales; family Polyangiaceae; genus JAAFHV01. Next base: position 7,117,550 of record OZ245328.1, read on the forward strand.
GCCCAGGTGGGATGGTCGATGCGCAGCGCGAGGCCCGAGACCTCGGGGACGCCGTGCGCCACCACGTCGACGAGCAGAGCGTCGCCTTCGAGACGCGGCTCGAGTCCCACCCATGCACCGGTCTTGCCCGGCTCGGTCGTGGCGACGAGCGGACCCGAGGCCGTCGGTTCGGACTCGGAGCAAGCCGTGGAGCCCATCGCGAAGGCCGTGAGGAGAAGCGTGGTGAGTGTGTTCTTCATGGGGTTGGTCGAGGAAAAGAGCGGGCTCACGGGTTGGCTCCGAAGGCAGAAACAATGGCGTTCCAATCGGTCTCGTCGACGTCGCCGTCTTCGTCGAGGTCGCATTGCACGGCGAAGTCGGAGGCCAAATTCCAGAGCCCCAAGGTTCCGTCGGCGCCGCCCTTCTCGAAGCGGGTACCGACGGCTTTCGCGCAGGCGAGCAGGTCTTTGCCGTCGGCTTGGCCGTCGAAGTCCACGTCTCCGGTGACCGGGGAGAGCGTTTTGCTCAAGACTCCCAAGCGTGGATTGGGCACGACGGCGTAAACTTCGGTGTTCGGTTCGAGTGGGATGGGGATGGTGCTGCTCGTGCCTTTGGCCACCCCACGCACGACCTTCCTGACGCCGTTCATGTCGATCACGGTGAGCGGCAAGGGCAGGTCGCCCTCGTCGTCTTTGTCGATCGTGGCTTCGTAGCCGCCGCTCGCCGCCTTGCGGAAGCCGATGCGCAGCTCCGGACGGCTGGTCTTCGTGACCCAGCGATCGAACACGGGAGCCAGGTCGACACCGCTCGCTTTCTCGAGCAGCGCGCGAAACTCGTCGATCGAGGCGCCCTTCCACGCGTACGTCTTCACGTAGTCTTTCATGGCGCTCGCGAAGGCTTCGTCGCCCACGATGACGCGCAGCAGATCCAATGTGGCCGCCGATTTCTCGTAGGCCCAACCCGCGTAACGTTGGTAGTCGCCTGCCATCACCTTCTGCGCCGCCGCTTGGGTGGCCACCACGGGAGGAAGCTTCTCCAAGGTGCCCTTGTCGACCCAATCGAGTCGGATGGCTTGATAGCGGCGTGCGAGGTAGTGGTCGCGGTCTTCTTCGGGGAAGAGGCTCTTCGTGAAGTCGACCTCGGTCAGCGTGGCGAGCCCCTCGGTCAGGATGCGCGTGCGGTAGGCCTCGGGCTCGGGGACCGTGATGGCCCAGGCGAGGTGCGCGTTCTCGTGGACCCACGTCTCGTGGTAAATCTCGTCTCCGGCGCTGCCGTACGTCTCGTTGAGCAGGGTCATGCCGTAGCTCACCGTTCCCACGTCGTCCATCGAGCGAGGCAGCCTGACCAGCGATTGATTGGCGAAGGGGAGCTTCTCGCCCATCATGCCCTCCACGAAGTCGAGCGCCCCCTTCGACCACGAGGCGATCTTCGGATCGGCGGCGGAGCCGTCTTTCGGAGAAATGAGCTCGGTCGGTACGGATCGGCCCGGAATGCTTTGGCGGCCGATATTGCCTACGAACACGTAGAAACCGTAAGCGTGATTGACCTCGTTCGGAACCTTCCACACAGTGACCGATTTGCCGTTTTCGGTGCGCTTGCCGGCCGGATCCGCGGAGACCACAGCGTCCAATCCTTGGGGCACGCGTAGGGTCAAGTCCGTGGTCGCCCCGTCGAATCCGGGGGGCGGGTTCTCCAGGTCGAACACGTAGGGAACGATGGAGCCCGTCGTGAAGCGCGCGAAGCCGGATTGAAGGGTGCATGGCGCATCCTTTCCGGTGCACGAGGCGGTGCCTTGCAGCGTGAGGCGTACGGCCGATTCTTTGCCGGCTGAGATAGCCGAGGGCAGGGAAGCCTCGAAGTACGTGAAGCCTTGTTCGGTGTGCGGGACCACGGTGCCCGCCGTACCGTCTTGTTCGACCTTGGAGATCGAGACCCCCGGCGCGAGCGACACTCCGAACGACGAGACCTGTCCGCCGAAGGTGGTCACACGGAGCTCGACCGTGCCGGAGACTTGCGCCGTGCTCGGGTCCACGTCGAGATCCATGGTGCGGTGGACCACGTCGAGCCCCGCCGTCAGTTTCGGTGGTCCGGGAGAGCGTGTGTGCTTTGCACGTATCTGGGCGAACAGCTCCGAGCGGCGCGCTTCGGCTTGCTCACGCTCGACCAGCCTTCGCCACTCGTCTCGTGAAGGCATGCGCAGCGAGCGCTTGCCGTAGGTCGAGCCTGGGCTTCGTACGTTCGTGAGGGTGAGCGGCCCGAGACCCTCGCTCGAGGCGTGGGAGTGGCCGGAGATGACGGCGGAGGCGGCGAGAGCCCCGAGTGCGAAGAGCGTGGGGAGGGAGCGTCGGCGAAGGAAAGTCATGGCTCGAGGAGAGGTTAGCAAGCCCTGGACCACTCGAACGGGCTGGTTTTTCCGGGGAGCCGAGGAGCCGGTCGAGGGGCCGTCAACATCGGCACGCCCGAGCGGCGAGGTGAGCCTTCGCTCGTGCGTGCCTCGACGGTGCGGGCGGCTCGGGTTTTCGCATCGTGCCCGCCAGGGAGGTGGGCTCGTAGTGGTCCGTGCTGGGGCGGGGCTCGCGTCTCCTGAGATGGCTCGCTCGCGTCCGGCGCGCCCCATTTGCGTCTCGTGGCTCGGGTTGGCGAGCGGGCGCGAGCACGTCGTGCGGTTGCGCTACTCTGCGGGTGCCCATGCCCGACGACGCCCGTCACGACGCTCCGAAGAAGACCACCCGCCTGCCCGTGCTCGGTCCGAGGCTGCTTCCGCGCGGCGAGCGACCCGTGCTCGAAGGTACGTTCGACGTGAAAACGCGCGAGCACGTGCCCGTCTCGGATGGTGTGGTGAAGGGAGCTCGCGCGGTGGCCGAGGCCATGTTCGCCACCGAAAAGGGCGCACCTCCCGCCGCTCGACTCGAATGGCTCGAAAAGGAGCTCACGAGCTTTCTGGGGCACGCGGGGGCGGACGCGCGGCTCATCTTTTCGCTGAGTCTCTTCGTGGTCACGGTGATTGGGCCTCTCGTTTGGTTTCGGCCGGGGTTCTCGGGTCGTTCGCTGGAAGAGCGTCGCGCGCTGCTCGAGCGCGCCGAGCACGGGCTCTTCTCCACGCCGCTCTTGGGGGTGAAGGCCATTCTCTGCATTCTCTATTTCGAGCACCCGGACGCGGCCCGTGAGATTGGCGCGGACGGTGGTTGCCTTCTCGAAGGTGCGAAATGAACGCGGTCATCAACGGACGCCAGGCGGAAAATGGCTTCGAGATCGACACCGACGTGGTGGTGGTCGGCTCGGGCGCGAGCGGCGCCGTGATTGCGGCCGAGCTGGCCGAGGCCGGTCACCGGGTGGTCGTCTTGGAAGAAGGTCCGTTCGTGCCCGCGCTCGAGCACGGGAAGATGCGGCCGAGCGAGTCGTTGCGGCACGTATGGCGTGCGGGGGCGCTTACCGTGGCGTTCGGATTGGGGGACTCTCCGCACATCAACATCACGATGGGTCGCGCGGTCGGTGGTTCCTCCACCGTCACGGGGGGCGTGTGCTTTCGCGTTCCGGATGCGATTTTGCGCATCTGGCACGAAGAGCGCGGCCTCACCGAGCTGTCCGAGGCGGCGCTCGAGCCGTACTACGCGTCGGTCGAGGAGAGCGTCCACGTGGAGACCGTGCCCGAGTCGATGCGGTCGCGCTCGACCAGCCTCTTCGCCGAGGGCGCGACGCTGCGTGGCCTGGAAATGAAGCCCATTCGTCGCAACACCGAGGGCTGCAACGGCTGCGGACGATGCAATTTCGGCTGCCCGTGCACGGCCAAGCTCAGCGTCGATCTCACCTACCTGCCGCGGGCGGCGGCCAAGGGCGCGCAGATCTACGCCGATTGCCTGGTGGACCGCGTGATCATGCGAGGCGACCGCGCCGTGGGCGTGGAGGGGCGTATCGGCAATGGCAAATACGGAAAGCCGAAGGATCGCTTCGTGGTGCACGCGAAGCGAGTGGTCCTGGCGGCCGGCGCGGCGTTCACTCCGCTCTTGCTCGGGCGCTCGGGAATCAAGGGCGTGTCGGGGCAGGTGGGAAAGAACGTCACCGTGCACCCGGCCTTCCGCATGATCGCCCGCTTCGACGAGAAGGTAGAGGGCTGGAAGGGGGCGCTCCAATCGGCCTACACCGACTCGCTGGAGCACGAGCGCATCACCATGATGGGTCTCTTCGTGCCGCCGGCGGTCTTGGCGGCGACCATGCCCGGGATTGGGCCGTCCCTTTTGCAGCGAGCCGGACACGTGGGCAACCTCGCCATCTTCGGCGGCATCATCCACGACGAGGGCGGCGGTCGTATTTGGCCCGGTCTCGGGCGCGAGCCCATCATGACGTATGCCATGGCTCGTGAAGACCGCGCGCTCGTGCCGCGGGTCATTCGCGAGATGGGCGAGGCGTTTTTCGCGGCCGGCGCGAAGGAAGTGTTCACCCCGGTCCTCGGCGCGCCCGCGATGGACGCCGACGCGTTCCGCGCCTTCCGCTTCGAGGACGTGAAGTCGAAAGACCTCGAGTGCTCCTCGCAGCACCCGCTCGGTAGCTGCCGCATGGGAAAGACGCGCGAGCACTCGGTGGTCGATACCTTCGGAAAGGTGTGGGATACACGCGAGCTCTACATCGCGGACGGAAGCATCGTGCCCACGAGCCTGGGCGTGAACCCGCAGCTCGCTATCATGACGCTGGCCACGCGTGTGGCGTGGAACCTCCGCGAGACGCCTTACTTGCATTGAAAGCTGATGGAACGACACGAGCGACGTCCGTGGGCCGTCGCTCGGTTCGAGGATTGGCGCGGCGGGAAGGCTCGCTCCTACTTCGGAATCGCCGGAGGCGGAGAGATGAGCTTGAGGTTCAGTCCGCCCGGGTACTGGTAGCTGGTGTAGCCGCCGTACCCCATGACCTGGAGGCCTACGTTGCCTTCGGCGGTCAGCGTGTGGGCGCCTTGTTTCCCGGCGCCCAATGTCACTCGCCAGACACCCAGGCCTCCGCCACCGATGGCCTCGAACGGGGCCGCCACCGGCGCTCCGTCGAGCACGGGTTTCGCGTCCGAGGTGCCCACGATCACGGCATAACTCGTGTCGTAGTCGTCCGGGGCGAGGAACACGTAGCTCTTCCGGAATTGCTCGACGGCCGCGAACGAGGTTTGCGACGGATCCCCGCGCGAGTCTTCGTCGGTCGGATCGTAGACCACCGCGCCGACCATGAAGCTCGAGATTCCGAGCTCCTGCGAGCCTTCCACCACGAAGTCTTCACCGACCATTCCGCTGCACTCCACGACTTCGCCGGCATTCAATCGGTCCGGGCAGCCTGCGGGCTTCTGAGGCGAGTAGGTGAGGGTGGTGCCGTCGCGATTGCCGTAGAACCGGACCACGTGCAGGCCTCGTCCGCCTTTCGGGCGCGTGGGGGGGGTGATCACGTAGCGTTTGCCGAGGGCCTCGGCGGGCAGCACGCTTTCCTCCACGTGGTCGCAGGCCTGCTGGTCTTTGGGCATGTTCACGCAGGGAATGCCCGTGATCACCTGCACCGGGCTCGATGAGGAGATCAGCGTGCCGGAGAGGTCGTACTTCTCGCCCTTGGGAGTGACGATCTCGGCCGCGTCGCCGCGATTGAGCGTGAAGGTGAGCGAATCGCCGGCGTTTTTCGCCTGGATTTCGCTCCCGCCGAGCACCTTGGCTTTGGCGCCGAGGCTCATGGTCACCTGGGTGCCGTCGGCCTGTGCGGTGACCACCGCGTAACCGCCCATGATGTCCGGGTCGGGGAGGGGAGCGCCGGTGCTCCAGCCGGCCACGCCGGTCACGCGGTAGGTGGTCGTCCACGCCGTGACGGGCAAGAGCAACGAGGCGTCGTTCGAGCGGCTGAAGCACGCGAGCCGATTGGGGCAGGAGTCCCAGCTCTTTCCGGGAGCGCCTCCTTTGCCTTTGTATTCCAAGGCATTGAATTGATAGACGACGACCGGGTTCGACGAGACCAGGTGGAACGCCCCTCCGTGAGCCATCACCGAGGCGGTGAGAGGCGCGGCCGCGCCGAACGAGTCCGCGTCCGGGCCCTTCAGGCTCGTCACCCAGGGCAGGTAGATCTTGCGAAGCTCGCCCGGCGCTACCGTGACCTTTTGATCGGTGCCGGAGGGGCCGGTCACCTGTACGTCGGCCGGGTTCTGGCCGATGTTCGAGACCACCACGGCGTAGTCGAACACCGACCACACGTTGTTCGCGGTCACGGTCGGCCAGTAGTCGCAGCCGATGTACGAGCGCGTCGACTCGGCCTCCGCGCACGAGACCGGATCGCGTCCTAGGTCGGCTCCGCCTTCGGCGCCTCCGTCCTCGAAGCCCGGGGCAGCCGGCCCCAAGATGCCGGGGCCCGAGCCGCCGTCGTCCGAGTCGTCGAAGGTGGTTCGTTGATTTCCGCAGCCGGTGGCGGCGACCCACCCGAGAACACCCAAGGCCGATAGCGTGAGGATGCGCGAACGATGGAGCATGTCGCTCCTTTTGCGACGAGCGTTCCATCGCACATGGGCGCCGAACGTCGGCCGAAGGGCGCAAAAAATTCAGCCCGGCCGCGAAGGTGCGTCCCAACTGGATCCTACCAGGGTGATCTGGATCGGCGTGCGCGTGGGGATCGTGGCTCGGGGATACGGGCCTTGCGCGATCGATTCGATCGTCCTTCACCTTCGCGAGGCCCTTCGGAAACTTGGCCCTTTCGGGCCCGGCGCGGCATGGGATGAGGCAGGAGGTCTTCATGGACTTTTGCCCCTCGCGACGCGGCTTCTTGGCTCTCGGAATCGGTGGTGCGCTCGCGCTCGCCACGGCGCCGGGCGCTGCGGCTCCGCTCGAGCGAAAGACCTCCGACGCCGGTGGAACCACCGTGGCCCTCACTCTGCGTAACGCGCCCTTTCCCGCGGCAGGTGCACTCTACACGGACTCGACGGTCTGGGTGTTCGTGCCGCGGCACTTCCGCGCTTCGCCCGGCCGCGAGATCCCGATGCTGGTGCACTTCCACGGGCACGGAAACACCGCCGAGCGCGCCATGGCCACGCACAAGCTCCGGGAGCAGCTCGTGGCGAGTCGCCAAGATGCCATCTTGGTGGTGCCGCAAGGTCCGGTGAACGCCTCGGACTCGGCATGCGGAAAGCTCGAGTCGCCCGGCGGCTTGTCGCGCATGCTGAACGAAGTCTTGGCGAGCCTCGGCACGCGCGACGGCACCCGCACCTTCGGCACCAACGTGTTCGAGCGCGCGAGCCTGGGTCGAGTGTGCATTTCGGCCCACTCGGGCGGGTACCACGCGGCGGCTCAATCGCTGCGCCATGGTGGCGTAGAGGTCAACGAGGTTTACCTCTTCGACGCGCTCTACGCCGAGGCCGACGTGTTCCGCGATTGGGTCTTGCGTGGCAAAGGCAAAGCGCAGCGTTCGCGCCACAAGCTCGTCTCCTACACGGCCGGCGGCTCCACGGAAAAGATGAACGACTGGCTCTTCGCCGAGCTCGAGCGCGGCGGAGCCCATTGCGAAAAAGAGCGCGTGGAGGGCCAGCTCTCCCGCGAGGCACTCACGCGCGCCGAGGCCGTGCTCGTGCATACTCAGATTGCGCACGGAGGCGTGGCCTTCGAGACCGCTGCGCTCCGTGATTGCCTTTATGCGTCCGCGCTTCCCCGGCACCTCGAGACCAACTGGTTCTCCGCGAAGGTGGGCGCTCGTCCGATCGAGCGTATGCGCTGAGCGAGCCTTTCGACTGCTACCTTCTCGGGATGCTCCGTCGGTCCGCTCCGTTTGCCCACTTCGTGCTGGTTGCCGCTCTTGCGGGCTGCACGCCTACCTTGCTGCCCGAGTCCCGTGGAATTCCCGGGCTGGAGGTCTTGGGGAAGCCCTGTGCAGAGCCCCTCGCCGAGGCGCAATGCGGAGAACGTGGCACCGTCGCGATGGTGACGCGGTACTCGGGAATACCCGCGGGGTTTACGTGGAACGGCGAGATCTCCACGGCCACCGGGCCTGGGCGTGGCAACCCCATGCGTGTGGCGTTCGAGCGAGATCGTGTGGTGCTCCACGGGCCGTGCACGGCGTGCCGGCAGCCGGCCGAGGTCCTCGTGGCCATCGTGCCGAGCGAGGCCACCGAGGCTCAGCTCATGAGGGTTCAAGAGGCCTTGTCTCTGCCGGCCACGCCCGTCCATCGGACCGTCGACGAGCTTCGTACGGCGTTTTTCGCGCTTCCGGGGGCGCGAGAGGTCTCGGGCCGCGCGCGCTGACGCACGAGCGCGGACCCGGATCCTCGCTACGCTCGGGAGGATGCGCTCGGTGTTCCCTCTCGTCGCCCTCTTCGTCTCGTCGTCCGCGGTCGCGGCATGCACGCGTTCCGACCTCCGACCCGATCCGCCTCTTCGCGACGTGACGACCCCGCGGCCCGAGGCCCAGATGGACCGGCTCGGAAAGGCGTGTGAGCTCGACGCCGGACTCTTCGCGTCGAGGCGGGAGGCGTGCGGCAAAGACGGTCTGGTCTCTCGGGTCGTCCTCGGACAATTGCCCGACGGTTGGCCTTGGAGCCCCGGTGTCGTGGTTCGCCCGAAGGGCGAAGCCGTGGTGGTCGCGTACGAGGAGGACCGCGTGACGTATGCCGTCGAGTGCGCGGCGTGCCGTGACCCGACGCCGAGGGGCGTCACGTCGGTGAAGCTGAGCGTGGCCACCGACGATCAGCTGGGCGAGCTCCAGCGGGCCATCGGCCTGCCGTCGAGACCCGTTCATCGAGACGCGACCAAGCTGCGCGCTTGGCATCTCCTGGTGCTCGGAGCGCGCCGGTTCTGATTGAAGCTCGGGCGGATCAGCCCTTCACGAGCGGCAAATACTCGGGCAGGTAGGCTTCGGCTGCGGCGAGTTTTTCCAGGCCTTCGAGGTCGGTCGGGAGGCCTTCTCGCGTGGCGACGCCCGCGTCGATGGCGGCTTTGGCCACGCGCGCCGCGACGAAGAGCGAGACCTGGCGGAGCTCGCTCACGGGCGGATAGATGCGGCCGGAGGCGAGGTGGCGCTTGGTGGTGTATTCGTCCAGCGCGTAGGCCGCGGCGAGCACCATGGAGTCGGTCACTTCGCGCGTGGCCACGAGGCCCGCGCCGAAGCCGAGGCCGGGGAAAATGAAGGCGTTGTTGCCTTGTCCGATGGGGCGCACCTCGCCGCTCGGCAACGTGACCGGCGGGAACGGGGAGCCCGTGGCCACGAGCGCACGCGAGCCGAGCCACGCGTAGACGTCTTCCGGCAATGCCTCGCAATTGACGGTGGGATTGGACAGCGGGAAGACCACCGGGTGATCGGTGTTCTGCCCGACCGCGCGCACGGCGGCCTCGTCGAAGGCGCCGCGCTGGCCCGAGAGGCCGACGAGCACGGTGGCCTTGGCGTTCACGATGGTCTCGTGGAGCGAGGGAATCGGCCCCTTGGTCTTCCAGGCCGCATAAAACGCCTTCGGCTGCGCGAAGACACGTTTGTAGTCCTCCATGGTGCGCTCTTCGGTGAGCAGACCTTTGGAGTCGATGACCATGACCCTCCGATGGGCGGCTTCGCGGGAGAGACCCTCGCGCACGAGGCCCTCGACGATGGCCGAAGCCACTCCGGCTCCGCCCGCGCCCGCCCCGTGCACCACGTACACGTCGTCGGCGATGGACTGCTTGCGGGCTTTCGCGGCGGTGAGGAGGCCGGCGAGGGTGACCGCGCCGGTGCCCTGCACGTCGTCGTTGAAGCTCGGCAAGACCTTGCGGTAACGCTCGAGCACGTCGAACGCGGTGTCCTTCGAGAGGTCTTCCCACTGCACGATGGCGCGCGGGAAGCGCTTCTTCACGGCCGCCACGAAGGCGTCGGTCATGGCGAAATAGGCCTCGCCGCGCAGTCGCGGCTCGCGCAGGCCGAGGTAGAGAGGCTCGTCCCGCAGCTCTTTGCGGTCGGTGCCCACGTCGAGGCTGGCCGGCAGCGCTTGGTACGGCGCGAGCCCGCCTACGGTGTAGAGAGCGAGCTTGCCGATGCAGATGCCGATTCCGCCGTAGCCCTGGTCACCGATGCCCAAGATGGCGGACGAGTCCGTCGCCACGATCATGCGCACGTCTTCGAGCGGATGATGCTCGAGGATGGTGTCGATGCGCGCCACGTTGGCAGTCGAGAACGTGAGCCCACGAGGCGTGCGGAAAATGCGGGAAAAGGCCTGGATCGCGTCGCCGACCGTGGGGGTGTAGACGATGGGCAAGAGCTCTTCCGTGTGCCGTCCGAGGAAAGCGTAGAAGAGGGTCTCGTTGCGGTCTTGGAGCGCGCGCAAGAATTGGTACCGCGCGAGGGAGCTGCCAAGCTCGTTGTAGCTCGCGTAGGTGCGGTCGAGCTGCTCGGCCAGCGTGCTCACGTGAGCGGGGAAGTAGCCCTCCACGTGGAAGGCTTGCCGCTCTTCGTGCGTGAGCGCGGTGCCCTTGTTGACGCTCGGATCACGGAGTACGTCGAGGCCGTCACCGAAGACGACCATCTCGCGGCGGGTGCCATCGGGGGAGCGACGAACGTCGAACGTGCGAGAAATGCGCGGCATGCGGCGAACGCTACCAAAGACTCGCGGCGTCGTCGGCGTGTAAGGAAATGCGCGCCACTTCGGCATCTCTCGAGGCCGTAAGCCTCGTGTATTCTCGCCGCGATTCGAGACTCGTCGGTGGCTCGAGGGCACGAGCGACGAGTGGCGACGAACGTCTTCTTGCACGCCTCGTGCGTTCGCCCGGGCGTGGACACCGAAACATGCTTCGAGCCGAACCACTCCATGCCTCCTCGCGCTTTGTCGCAAGGGCGTGGAGGGGGGTGGAGGGGGTGAGTGACGACGATGCCAGACCGTTCGTCGGCACCTTCATCGCGTCGGGCACATTTCGCTCGACCTCGGCGCGAGGGCGCGCTAAGTCCCTTCTTCGATACGGCCCTGCCGACTTGGATACGTGAACCCGCCAGGCCCGAGAGGGAGCAACGGTAGCGTGAAAGAGTGTGGTGGGGCCTTCTTACGTTTGTAGGTTTGTCGCTCGCCGCTTCGCGCGATAAGTAGCCTCGTCCGATGCCCAGGCGACGTGCTCTTCCGCCGCGAAAACGAGGCCTCGCCATCCTGATTGGATGCGCGGGCTGCGTGCTCTTGAACGTGGCCACCCTGCGCGCGTGGGGCGAGTCCTACTTCTTTCTGTTTCCCATCGCCTTCGCGCTCATGCCGGTGGGCGCCACGTTGCTGGTGACCGGCGCGAGCACGGGCGGTGAGGGTGGTCCGAAGCTCTCGGCTTCGGCGGCGCGTCTGATGATCGCGCTCGTGCTGGTGGGGCTCGTCTCCGGTGTGCTCTTGAACTTCGCCGTGAAGCGCTAAATCGGATCTCAGGCGCGTTTAAGGCACGCGCGTGCGGCGTCGTGCGTCAGCGTTCGACGCGATTGCACAATTGCGAAAACGCGGGAATTCCAGGGGATCGCGCGTCTCCTCGAGGAGACAATCGCTCCTCGCGAGAGGGCCTTCTTCACGAAACTTCACGTCGGAAGGTGTCGTCCTTCGCAGTGTTGGCTTGATCTCGGCGAACAAGGTGCGAGCATTCGCGCGCCGTGGCGTGGGTATCTCCCTGCGCCGCTCGAAGGAAAGTCGGCTCATGAGAACGAAACCCGCGTCGATCGTCGCCTCCACGCTCGCTCTCGCCGCCCTCTCGGCGACGCTCGTCACGCCCGCCGAGGCGCGGCTTCGTCCGGTCACGTCGCTCCAGTCGACCGCGCGCGCCTCGGGGGCCGCGCGCTTCTTCTCGGGACAGCCCAAGCTCGACGCGTCCACGCGTGCGCTGCGCGGGGAAGCCAAGGCGCGCGCCGTGCTCGCGGCCCTCGCCCCGGAGACGCGTGGTCTCGAGCTCGTGAAGACCTCGTCGCAGCGCTTCGGCGACGGCGACGAAATCGTGGCCTTCGGCCAGACCTTCCGCGGCCTCCCCATGATCGGGTTCTCCGCGGCGGTGCGCCTCGACGCCGAAGGCGACGCGGTGTTCTCCACGGTGAACCTTGCCACCACGCTGCCCTCGCGCACCACGCCCGTGCTGTCGAAGGTCGACGCGGTTCGTTTGATCGGTGCAAAGTACAAGCTTGCGGTCACCGAGAGCGACGTCTACCCGGTGGTCGCCTCTACGTGGGAAGGGGCACGCCTCGCGTACGTGATCCTCCCTCGTGAGGCGCGCGTCGACGGCGCTCGCCCGCGCTTCGTGATCGACGCCGAAGACGGCGCGGTGCTCGAGGCGCGCGACATGCGCACCTTCGCGACGGCGCAGGTGTACCCGAGCAACCCGGAGAAATCGAAGACCCCGGAGATGCTGCCCTTCGCCATCGATCCTGCGCCGGACAAACTCGAAAACCCGTTTTTGCTCACCTTCAATTGCGTCGACAAGAAGGAGGTCAAAAATGTGGCCTTCGGCACGTTCTCGCTGAAGGCGCACGTGTGCAGTTTGGAGCAACTCGCCAAGCCGAACACCGAAGGCTCCTACGTTTATGCCGCCAAAGACGTGCCCGATCCGGCTTCGGGCGAGGACGAGTACGCCGAAGTCTCGATGTACTACCACGCGACCCGCGCCTACGACTTCTTCCGGAAGCTGCAGGGCTCGGCGGACGCGCAGGTGGTGTCGGACAAACCGCTTCGCACGATTGCCAATCTGCGCATCGCCTCCGGACTGCAATCGGGGGACTTCGCCGGCGCCTCCAATCCGGACAAGCCGCTCGATCCGTTCCAGAACGCCTTCTTCTCGCCCAAGGCCGGCGGCCTGGGAGACATCTTCGGCCAGATCTACGGCTTCTCGGACGGGGCCATGTGGTTCGGTCAAGGTCCGCGTCGCGACTATTCGTACGACGGCGACGTGGTCTACCACGAGCTCACCCACGCGGTGGTCGACGACACCCTCAAGCTCGAGGCCTGGACCATCGACGCACACGGCGCCGTGGCCGCCCCCGGCGCGATGAACGAAGGCTTGGCGGACTACTTCTCCTCGGCCATCACGGGCGACCCGGACGTGGGCGAATACGCCTCGCAGGACATCTCCGCGGGCCTCAAGGTCATCCGCACGCTGGACAACAAGGACACGTGCGAAAACGCCATCGTGGGCGAGGTCCATTTCGACTCGACGCTCTTCTCCGGCGCGCTCTGGTCGGCGCGCTCGAAGCTGCCCGAGGCCGACCGCATCAAGTTCGATGCAGCGATCTACAAGAGCATGCGCAACAACGCGGGGCGCGGGCGTGTATCCTACACGGAGCTCTCGAGCCTCTTCCTCGCCACGGTCGGCACCGATCTGCCCGCTGCCAAGCCGTTGCTCGAGGCGGCCTTCACCGAGCGCAAGGTGCTGCCCTCGTGCTCGCGCGTGCTCGAGCTCGGCGACAAGCCGCTCGAGGCTCCGCAGGGGCCCTCTTCGCCCGGAGCCTTCGCGGCGCCCGGGAAATCCAGCCTCGGCGTGCGGGATACCGCGCCCGGTCTCGTGCAGGTTCATGCCAAGGTTCCGACCGGCTCCAAGAAGGGAACCTTCTCGTTCTCCATTGCCGACCGTGGCGGTGGAGGCGGCAGCCCCTTCGGCAACGGAGGCAAAGAGTTCACGCCGGTCGTGTTCGTGAAGTTCGGCTCGGCCCTCACCTGGACCACCACCGGTCGTCCCACGGTGGACGCCGATCTCACGCTGCCGCTCGAAGCCAAGGCCGAGTCGGCCGAGATCGAGATCCCCGAAGGCACGACCGACGTGTTCGTGCAGATCGGCAATGCGGGCGATCAAGACGGCTACTACGGTGGCCTCACGTTGGCCTTCGACAAACCGGCGGTGACTCCGGTCGCTCCGTCCACGCCGGCAGCTCCGGCGCCGGTCGCGGCGGAAGACTCGAGCGGTGGATGTTCGGTCCCGGCGTCCGGATCCGCGCCGGCCTCGGCGGGGCTCTTCGGAACCGTGGGCGCCGCGCTCGCCGCCCTGGTGCTTCGCCGCCGTCGTCGCGCCTGACGAGGTCTGCGTGCTCCTTCGAGGCTCCCGAGCGTTGCCCGGGGGCCTCGCCCTTTTTGTGCGCCTTTCGTATGCCGGCCCATTCGATATAGAAAAGGAAGTGACTCCCCTTGCGGAAGTCGTCGGGCAGGCCAATCTATGGGGCGTCGAGGAGCGGGCAGGGTGCTCGTTCCGGCGGCGAGTCGAGGCATGGGATTGCGCGGAGCCGAGGCGACCGACGCACCTTCTGCCGATCAACGCAGTGGAGCGAGACATGAACGTCGTCATCACGGGTACGAGCAGCGGCTTCGGAAAACTCACGTCGGAGTACCTCGCCAAGGCGGGCCACACGGTCTTCGCGACCATGCGCGGGGTGGCCGGGAAGAACGCGAGCGTCGCGGCCGAGCTGCGCGCCTTCGCCGAGCGTGAGCGCGTGGCGCTGCACGTGGTCGAGCTCGACGTGACCAGCCAAGCCTCGGTGGACGAGGCCATCGCGCGCATCGAAAAATCCGGCCCGATCGACGTCGTGATCAACAACGCCGGGTTCGGGTACTTCGGCCACGGCGAGTCCATCTCGGCCGAGCAGCTCGCCCATCAGCTCGACGTCAACGTGGTGGGCGTTCAGCGCGTGAATCGAGCCGTTTTGCCGGGGATGCGCGCGCGCAAGAGCGGCCTGCTCATCCACGTGACGAGCGGTGTCGGGCGGATCGTTTTGCCGACCTTGGGGGTCTATGGTGCGAGCAAGTTCGCGCTGGAGGCCCTGGCCGAAGCCTACCGGTACGAGCTCTCGGCCCTCGGCATCGACTCGGTGATCGTGCAGCCCGGCGCCTTCGCGACCGCCTTCATCGGCAACGTGCCCGAGGTCGCGAACCCGGAGCGCGGCGCGGCGTACGGACCGGCGGCCGCCCTCGGCGAGAAGCTCAGCCAAGCCTTGCACGGCATGACGTCGTCGAAGGATGCGCCGAGCCCCACGCTCATCGCCGAGGCCTTCTTGAAGCTCATCGAGACGCCCATCGGCAAGCGCCCTCTTCGCACGGTGGTCGACCCGCTGACGGGCCAGGGCACCGAGGCGATCAACGGCGTCGCCTCTCAGGTGCAGCGAGGGCTGCTCGAAGCCATGGGGCTCTCGGCCTTCCGGGAGCCGGCCGAGGCCTGAGCCGAGGCGCCTCCCGAGCCGCCTCGGATTTCACGATCGACCGATGGGCTCTTTCCTCGCCGTTTCGAGCGGATGGGGGAAGAGCTCGTCTTTTTCGAACGTAAGCCGAAGCGGCGGGGTCTCGCGAGAGACCTCTCGCAGGCGAAGCGCTCCAAGGTCCCTCGTTTTTGCGGCGTTCGCCCGTCTTCCGAAGCGCTTTGCGGTTTCGGGAAAGCCCACTACCGTTACGCTCCGCGCGAACCCTCGCGCGTCCGCCACCAGGCCAAAAGGGGAGAGTGCCCGTGAACCCGCTCAAAGAAGTCCGTCTCATTCTGCTCCGCGAGCTCCGCAAGAACTTCCGCAGCGTGAAGGGCATCATGTTGCTCCTCATCTCGCTCATCGGAAGCTTCGGCGCGGCCTTGCTGCTCGTGAAGTTCCAGCAGTTCAAGCGGGCCAAGATCGGCGAGGAGATCAGCGCCGAGAACCTCAAGGACTTCGTGCACAACCTGCGCGTCGAGGGCCTTACCCCGGTCTACGGCGAGAGCACGGCCAAGTACATCGCCGACTCGCCCGAGGTGCTCTACATGGGGCTCATGATCACCATTTGGCTTACGCCGATGCTGATCGCCCTGCTCGGGTTCGATTCGTTCTCCGGCGACGTGCAGCACAGGAGCGTGCGCTACTGGACGGTGCGAACCCGCCGCGGATCGTACTTCGCAGGGAAATTCCTGGGCCTTTGGAGCACCATCTCGGCCGTCACCTTGGCCATCCACGTGCTCATTTGGGCCGTCTGCATCGTGCGCGGCGAGGCCACCACCGCCGAGACGATCTCGTGGGGCGTTCGTTTCTGGCTCATCTCGCTGCCCATGAGCGCCGCCTGGTGTGGGCTCGCCGTGCTGGTGAGCTCGTTCTTCCGCACGCCCATCTTCGCGCTGCTCACCACGCTGGCGTCGTTCGCCGCGCTCTGGCTCGTGTGGTTCATCGGCATCGTCTCCGAGACCAACGCGCTCCTTTATTTCTACCCGAACTACTACGACAAGCTCCTCCTCTCGCCCCAGCTCTGGCAGGCCGCGAGCGGCTTCGGCGCGTGTGCCCTCATGGCTTCGCTCTTCTTGGGCGGTGGAACGTTCCTCTTCGCCAAGCGAGATGTCTGAGATGAGCACGACCGAAGAAAACGGCGCCGGCACCCCGAAAGACCTCGCTCCTCCTCCCGCTTCCGCCGAAGAGACGGCCAAGGCGGACGAAAAGCCGGCCGAGCCGAAGGCCGAAGCGAAGCCCGAGACCAAGTCCGAAGAGAAGAGCGAAGCCAAGGCCGACGCCAAGGTCGTCTCCTACGACGAGAAGGAGTTCGTCGCTCCGCCCACCAAGAAAAAAGGCAAAAAGACCGCTGAAATCGCGGTTCGCTTGAGCAAGATCACCAAGCGCTTCGGCGTGAAGACCGCGGTCGACGGGCTCTCGCTCAAGATCAAAGCGGGCTCGGTCTACGGTCTCATCGGACCGAACGGCGCGGGCAAGACCACCACGTTCTCGATGATGGCCGGCTTCCTCCAGCCGACCGAAGGCGTGGTCGAGGTGCTCGGGTTTTCGCCTTCGCAGGTGGACGAGCTCCGCGGTCGTCTCGGCGTGCTCCCGCAAGACGCGCTCTTGCCCACGACGGACACCGTGGGCGAGTTCTTGAGCCACATGGCCGCCCTCCAAGACATCCCCAGCGACAAGATTCGCGGAGAGGTCGAGGCGGTGCTCACCGAGGTGGACGGGCGCGACTGGTGGAAGCTCCGCTGCAACCAGCTCTCGCACGGTATGGCCAAGCGCGTGCAGCTCGCGCAGGCGCTCTTGGGTGAGCCCGAGGTGGTGCTGCTCGACGAGCCCACCGCCGGCCTCGACCCGCGCGTGGCCTACGAAGTTCGCCAGATCATCAAGTCGCGCAAAGGACGGTGCACGCTCATCGTCTCGAGCCACAACCTCCAAGAGCTGGAAGAGGTCTGCGACGGCGCGGCCATTCTCGATCGCGGTCGTGTGGTGGCGCATGGCTCGATCGCCGAGCTCACGGCGTCCTCGCAAGAGGTCCACATCAAGCTTGCGCCGGGCCCCGTGCCCCTCCAAGAGCTTCGCGCGCTGCCCATGATCAAGCGCGTCGAGTTCGACGACGAGAAGCGCGAGATCGCCATCTACTTCGAGCGCGGCACGGTGGACGCCGAGACCGTCATCGGGCACGCCCTCTGGACGCTGCTCAACGCGCAGGCGCGCATCAGCGCCGTGTCGAAGGGCAAGGGCCTCGAGCAGCGCGTGATGGAGCTCACCTGACCTTGCTCGGTCGGCGACAGGCGCCGTGAACGAGAGGGCCCGGGGCACACGCCTCGGGCCTTTTTCGTGGGCATCGCGTGTCCGGGCACGGAGCGGTTGGCACAGAATGGCGGCTTCCGAGATCACGAAAAGACGAAGAAAAGACCGATGTCGGTGTGGCGTACGGTTTGCTGTGCCAACGGTATGACCTCCGCTCGCCTTCGCTCCGTCTTCGCTTCGGCCGTCGCTGCCGCGCTCGCTTCGTCCGTCGCTCTCGCGGCCTGCGGAGGCTCGACCACGCTCGACTCGCCGGACGGGTCGACCGGCGATGGCTCGGTGGTGACCACGGACGGTGCGGTCATCACCGATGGCTCCGTGACCGACGGAGCGACCGCCGCGTTCGAGGGGGCGCTCTGCGGCCGCGACGCGATCGTGAAGGGCCTCGAGAAGGCCAAGCCTGCCAAGCCGTACGACTACCTGGAGCTCCGCTACACCGTGCTCACCTACACGGACGGTGGCTACGAGCCCGGGTCTTCGACGACCACGGCTTCGGTCGGCACCAAGTGCAAGACGGCGACCGACGCCCCCGCGTGCAATGCGGCGATCGACGCCGCCGTGTCGACCAAGGATCTGTTTCCGGGGCCGGGCAAGCAGATCCCGAGCGGTCGGTACTTCGTCGTGCAATCGGGCGACAAGGTAGAAGTGCTCGATACGAAGGCCGCCGTGATTGCCTTCCTTGGTACCATCGACACGCCGGAGGAGGCGCGCCTCGTGGTCGCGCTCGACGGCTACGAGGTGCTCTGCGGGCCGAACGACGTCGTGCCCAACGGCCAAGGTGGCTACACGGTGATCGCCAAGAAGAACGCCGAGTGTCTCAATCAGTACAATGGCTACGTGCTCGACGTCGCGCCCGACGCCACCATCACCGAGAAACAAAAGGTCGACCTCACCGACAAAGACGCGGGTTGCGTGGTGGCGGGTCGGCGCCCGGAGGGGTTCCGCCCCGGGGCGAGCGTGATTGCCGGTGAAAACGAAGTGCTCGCGTATCTCGGCACGATGCACGCCTTGGAAGCGGCGAGCGTGCCGGCGTTCTTGCGATTGGCGGACGAGCTCTCGGCCCACGACGCCCCCGAAGAGCTCGTGCGCCGCGCGGAGGAAGCCGCGCGAGACGAGGTCCGTCACGCGGCGGGCTTCGCGTGGCTTCGTGGTCTCTACGGTGCCAAGGCTTCGCCCGAGCCGCTGATCGAGATGCCCAATCGCGTGCGATCGATCGAGGAGTTGGCCATCGAAAATGCGGTCGAGGGCTGCGTGCGCGAGACGTTCGGCGCGTTGGTCGCGGGCTATCAGGCCGAGGTGGCGGCGGACGGCCCGGTGCGGCGCTTGTTCGCGACGGTGGCCGAGGACGAGACGCGGCACGCGGAGCTCGCGTGGGACGTGGCCGAGTGGCTCGAGTCGCGCCTCGGCGCGAGCGCGCGTGAACGCGTGCGCGCAGCGCGCCTTCGTGCGCTCGACGAGCTGGTCGCGCAGATCGCGGTCGCCGTGCCGAGCGAGGATCTCGTGCATCGCTGTGGCATGCCGTCGGTCGAGGTTTCGAACGTGCTCGTGGAGGGATGCCGTGAGCTCTTCGCGGCCTGAGCTCGCTCGGGCTCGAGCTCGAGACGACGTGACGCCCTCGAGCGCGCGATCAGCGGAAGAGCGCGCATACCTCTGATGTTGGGTAACATCTCGAAAATACGGGAAATAGTCTAGGACGGGACCGCGCGACCGGTGGCTCGTTCGAGAAGGCCCGGTTCTCGAATCCGCCACGAGGGCTGCGTCGTGCTCTAGCCTGGTCGAATGGCTCGCTCTCGTTTCGCTCTCGGTCTTTTCGCGATGGGGCTCTCGGCATGTGGAGGGGCGACGCCTCCGCCTGCGGAGAGCGTGGTGGTCCCGACGCTTCCGGCGCCGGCCTCGTCGACCCCGGCAGGTAGCGCGAGCAGCTCGGCTACGGCCACGCCCGTGACGCCCAAAGAGCCGGAGATCCCCGCTCTGAAGCCCGCCGAGAACGCCACGTGTGTGTTCTCCGAGACCGATATCGACCTCGCGGCGTCGCTCCCGCTCCGTGTCGACGACAGTCCACCGTTCATCTACGTCGGCAAAGGTCGCAAGGTGGAAGTGCGGCTCGCGAGCCCGCGTTCGACCGCTTCGATCGCCAACGACGATCGGGATCTGATCGGCAACGTCTCGCTCGGGGACGTCACCGTACGGCCGAAATCCACCGAGCTGGTCGACGGATTCGTGCGGGTTCGGCACGCCCATTTGAAGCCTCTCTCGGGCACCACCGGCCGCTACGTGCTCGGGTACGACCTGCCTTCGCACGTGAAGGCCGAACACGAGTCCCATGTCGAGGTCTCCTGCTCGGACGTCGCGCTGGCGAGGAGCACGGGATCTTCGGGCTCGTCCTTCGGCTTCGTGAGCGTCGAGCTACGTACGGGGATTGGCATTCCCCTTCGTACGACCCCGGGAGGTCCCGTCGTTGCGCGCATCGAGCTCCCCAAGTCCAACGGCTCGTTCGCGATCCTCAATCCGCACGTCGCGCAGCTCGAGCGCAAAGGAGCCGACGTCAAGATCTCGATGCGCGGCAATGCGACGGATATCGAGGGCTGGATTGCGGCCAAAGACCTGGCCAAGCCGAGTCCGAGCGACTTGATGGGCGTGCTCGGTGCGGGGGTGGGCTTTCCGGTCCAGAGGGCCCTCGCCGTCACCCGCGACACGCCCATTTACGCACGTTACGGCTCGAGGGTCGTTCGCGTGGGAACCGCCAAGCAGGGCAACCTCACGTGTGCGGACAAGAACGAAGCGGGTCCAGGAGAGGTTCCCCTTGCTCTGGACGGAGCCTGGGGAGGACTGGGGGGACTGGGAGGACTGGGAGACCTCGACGGGATTGGTGGATTGGGCTCCGCTCGCCCGCGCGACGCCGAGGTGCCCGTGACCGTCTTCGTGAAGCCGACGGCCGGAGAGACGTGCGTGGTGCCGAAGAAGAAGTAGCCTCGTGCTCGGCGGCAAGCGCGCGTGCATCCGTCCGCTCGGTCGCGTACGCTTTGCACGAGATGCGCCCGACAGCCCTCTTGACTTCGCTGGTTGGTTCGATGCTCGTGGGCGCGGTCGGAGTCTCCGCCGCCGCATGCTCGGGCAGCTACGACCCGGCTTCGCAAGACGCGGGCACGGTCTCGCCCCAGGTCGACGCGTCGGGGGTCCGCGACTCCTCGACTACGAGTGATGCCGCGATGATCGAGGGGGGACGGGAACGGGCTGCCTCTTTTGCGACGACTTCGACGACGGGACCATGGGGCTCACGGGCCGCTGGGACGAGCTCAAAGAGCTCGCGGGGCCGATGGACCTCGACACGAGCGTGAGCGTCAGTGCTCCGCGCTCCCTGCGCTTGATTCACAAGGGAAAAGCCGGCGTTTCGGGCCCTGCCGTCTCGGCGCTCGTCAAGCGGATCGACGTGGCGGACGCCAAGCGGATCACGGTCGACCTCGACTTTCAGAACGACCTCGCGATGACTTCCGCCTTCGGGGAGATCGATCCCGTGGTCATCGGGCTTTTGCCTCCACCGAACCTGGCGGCCGCCACGTTCGCGCTCCTGGTGACCGGATCCGGTGCGAAGCTCCAGCGCTATGCCGACAATGGCACGAGCTCGGAGACGAAAGACGTTGCGGTCAACCTGTCGAGCAGAGGCTGGCACCACCTCACGTTCAAGCTCGTGCGCGGGGTCGACAAGATCTCGTGCACGGTCGTGGGCGACGCTGGCGTCGAGAGTGAGATTGTCGAGTTCTCCGGCACCACGTGGACGAGCATCGTGCTGAAGCTCGGTGCGAACTACACCAAAGACTCGACGGGCGGCACCCTGCGTTTCGACAACGTGGCGGTCAGGATCAAGGAGTGAATCCGAGAGGCTCCGGCGGGTCGTAGTAGCCTGTCCGTATGAGCTTCGATTTGGCCGTTTTTCGTGCTGCGCGAGCCTTGGACGACACCGACGCGACCTCTCTCTACGTGGCGCTATGCGCCGGAGCGAAGGATGCGGCTCGACACGAGGCGGAGGCTCGCTTGCTGGTCACGCCCGAGCTCGACGCCTTCTACACGAAGCTCACGGCGATCTATCCCGAGCTCGACGACGACGAGGACGAGAGCCCCTTCTCGTGCGCCATCGAGCGCGAGCCGAAGTACGTGATCTTGAATCTATCCTTCTCCCGCGCGGCCGAGGTGGCGCACGTGGTGGAGAAGCTCGCGCTCGCCCACGGGCTCGACACGTTCGATCCGCAATCCCGAAAGCTCCTGCGTGCCGAGCCCGGCGCTGCGCCCCGCCCGGCGGGAACCCCCAAGCTCCCACCGAAAGAGGGGCTCGCCCGCTTCGTCGCGGGGGTCGAGCCCAGGCTCGGCCATCTCGGGTTTTTCCCCGTTCCGCGAGCGAAATACACGTGGGGCCGCACGAACCCTTCGGGCATCACGCACCGGCTGAGCCTCAATCTTGGCACGCGCAACGTACGCCCCGACGTGAGCTTCGGGCATCCGACGGCCGAGGCCTGGTACGCGTCCGCGGTGGGCAAGCGCGAGGCCCTGCCGGCGATGGGGCTCGAGTATTTGTATTTTCAAGGTTTCATTCCCGGGCGCGATTGGAGTGAAGCGGGAGACTTCGAATACGCGATTTGCCATCCCGAGTGCGTGGCGGCTGCGGTGGTCGACTTCACGCGTACGGTCGTCGACTATGCCGTTCCCTTCTTCGACGCGCTCGACACTCTGGAGCAGGTGGTGGACTTCTATCGGCGTACCGTCCCGTATTCGAAGGCGCGGCCCAATTGGACGATCGATCGTGAGAGCCTCTCGGGTCCCGCGGGGCGATATTGGGGATCGGCGCGGGGGCTCGTCTTCACGACGGCGATGCGCGTATTGGCCGAGCCTTCACTCGCCGTGGAGACGTTCGCCGAGGCTCGATCGCGGGCGAATCTTTGGAAGGAGAATGAGGCCTTCGGCTTCCGTCCGGAGATGTTCGTGCAGCTCGATGCGCTCGAGTCGGCCATGCGCGCGGGCGAGCTCGACTCGCGCAGTATGAAGTCGAAGTCGAGAAAGTCCTCCAAAAAGCGCACGGATTGACGTTGTTCCCACTTCTTCGAAATGCGCGAGCGCCGCGACCTCTCGGAGGTGCGGCGCTCGTGTGACTTGCCCGACCTTCACATCCCGGTGCCGAGGAAGATGCGCACCGTCTTGCCGTTCGTCATGTGCACGTCCAGGTCGGACTCTCCCACCAGGGTTCCCTTCGAGCCGGGCACGCTCTGGTAGACGCGGGCCAGTTTTGCGGGGTCGAGACCGGTCATGTTGATTGTGGCGCCCGAGATGCCGGCGGAAAACTGCGGGTCGACGAACCGCTTGTACTCGCCGCCCATGATACCGAACACCACCGACTCGACGCTCGCGATGTCGCCCATGTCGCGGATCTCGATGTGGTCGCTGGCCTGCACGTAGGTGACCGGGGTTCCGTCCAGAGTCTTGGTGGAATTGGCGGTTTCTTTGGTGAAGAGCTTCTGGCCTTGGGGAGTCGAGCGCTCGTCGTAGAAGGAGATGTCTCCCAGGTCGACCGTGAACAGATTGAACGACTTGTGGAAGAACGAGGTGTCGACGCGCAGCGTGGGGGCGAGGTGGGGGAAGAGGCCCAGCTCGAAGTGGTTCGAGGCGTCGTAGGTCATGCTCGCGGGGTGCACGGTGAGGTCGGCTTCGTCTTTCACGCCGAAGGTCACGTCTCCCAGGTCGGCGCGCACGCTTGCCTTGAAGATCCAGGCCTTCACCTGGGCTTCGAGGCCGAGGGAAGCGGCGATCCCCGCCTCGACCTCGACGTGGGCATTGCCTTGCGCCGAGCCCTCGACCGCGCCGAGCGAGGTGTACGCCGTGGTCATCGCGAGGTCGCGGTCGACCGTGAAGGTTCCGCCAACCGCGTACGAGAAGCCGATTTTTCCGGGCTGCGAAGTGTCTTTGGCGCTGCCGAGCTCGACGCGCGGGGTCATCACGGTGACCGAGCCGTCCGCCTTCACGCGGAACTCGACCTTCACCGGGGCATTGACGCCCACGTTGCCGAAGAGCGGGATGCCCCACTCCGCGACGGGCACCTCGAACAGGGTCTTCTCGCACGTGCCCTCGAAGGCGCCCGCGAAGCCGATTTGGCCACCGACGCGGACATGGGGCGTGAGATCGAGAGCGATGCTGGGCTTGCCGCCGTTCCACTTCGCGTCCGCCGCGAGCTTGGTCTCCGCGGTCGAGTAGAGCGCGCGCCAATCGATGGCCCCGGCGCTCTTGCTGGTCTCGCAGGTGAGGGCCTCGCCGAGCGGCTCGCCGACCTGAGGATAGGCGACGATATGGCGGACGGCCTTGCCTTCGAGTGCCGCGAATTCCGGCTCGGAGGCCATGACCTTCCGACCATCGGCGAGCACCACACCGACCTTCACCGGCTGCGTCGCGCCGAGGCTCGCCGCGCCATTGGAGGCGAAGGACAACGCTCCGGTCTCGCTTTCGCTCGCGTCGTGGAGCGGGCTCGAAGAGAGCATCCCGCCGAAGTCGACGTACGTCGCGAAATCGGCCTGCGACACCGCCGCTCCAATCGAGACTTCGTAGGTGCCACCGGGCGTTCCGGTCCCGGTGAGGTCACCGCGGATGGTGGTGACGAGCAGGTCTTTTCCGGGGAAGTAGACGGCGCGCACGCCGTTCGGGCCATTGCCGACCGCGTCGATGGCGGCCTTCGCGAAGGCTCGGTAAGCCTCTTGGTTCGCGAAGGTCATGGCGCCGGCGCGCGTGGCGGCGCCGGGGGTGGCGGCGTAGAGCTCCGAGAGGGCGGCGTCGTTCGTGCGGTCCGCGAAGTCGGTGGCGAGCTGCTCGGGCACGCCGTAGTCGCCGAGCTGAAGGTTCGTGGGCTCGAGAGCCTCGTCGTCGACGATGGCGGTGCCGGCCATGGGGACCGCCGCGAGGACCATGACCTTCGCCGTGGCGTTGCCGTCCGCATCGAAGGTGGTGAGGTAGGCATTGCCGAGCTTGCCGCTCAACGTGACCGAGAGCTCCGCGCCCGACACCGTGGCGGTCGCGACACTCGGGTCCGACGAGACCACCCCGCCGGCCGCCACCGCGGCAGGAGCGCCGGATACGTTGCGCGCGAGGGCGACGGTGAGCGCCGCGTCGGTGCGCGGGTTCGCGACCACCGTGCCGCTCGAGCGCACGAACTTCGAGGGGCCCTTGGGCGCTTCGTCGGAGAGAGCCTTCACGCCGAACGACTTCTTGGGGCGGAGGGCCTCGCGGCGGGCGACGATCTCGTGGTCTTCGCCGACCACCACCACGTGGCGTTTCGCGAGGCGCGTCGCGCCGGGCGTCTCGGGCGTGGCGGGCATCTCGGAGGCGCTGCCGGAGGGAGCCGAGCAGCCGATGACGGCGGTGAGGGAGGCGAACGAGAGGGCGAGGACCGCGGCGCTGAGCTTGTTCATGGGAACACCTCTTTGCGCCCTTCGTGCCAGCCCGATTTACCGCGAAAATACGCGAAATACGCGCTTGCGCGAGAGTGTATCGGAGGTTTCGGGTGTACCGGTACAGATGCCCCGATACGGCTCCGCCGAGGCTCACGAGCCGTCGGTCGAGAATCCCGGTAGGGAGCTCGGGGAGTGGAGGTTACGCTGCGATCATGAACCTTCTCCATGCCTTGGCCTTATCCTCGCTCGTGTGTGGTTCGCTCGTCGCATGCAGTAGCTCCGAAACCACGACGGACGGTGGCTCGGACGCGTCGACCTCCGTCGACTCGAGCACCCCTGCGAGCGACGCCGGCACGGACTCGACACCGCCCTCGAACGACGCGGCCGTCGACGCACCGTCCCCCACGCCCGTGAAGTGCACCCAAGCCGAATTCGACGATACGAGTGGTGGGGATGGCGGGGACTTCACGAAGTTCCCGGGCGTGGATGTGTCGTTCTTCGACGCTGCCCCCAAGCAGTACGTCAATCATTGCGCCAAGACGAAGGTGGGCGATACCGTCACGTTCGCAGGCGACTTCACGATCCATCCGCTCGTGCCCGTCGGAGGAGACACTCCTTCTTTCATCAAGGCGACCAGCACGGGCTCCTCCGTGCAATTCGTCCCCACGACGCCGGGCACGTACGGGTTCGCCTGCTCCGCCCACCCGGGCATCATGTTCGGCGCCATCCAGGTCGTTGCAAAGTAGCCTCACGGGTGCGAACCGAGGCCACCGGTGCTCGTTGCACCGTGTGGCCTCGACTCTCTCGGGGGGCTTAGGATTGCACGAGCTCGGCCCGATTCACTCCGCGACGCGCCTTCGCTTCGGATTGTCGCGGGGACGATGAATGCGAGGCTCCCGTTCGGACTCGGGCTCTTCGTCGACGGGGTCGTCGTCCTCCTCTTCGAGCCCTGCTCCGAGGTCCGGTTCGTCGAGCGGGTCGGGCTCGTCGAGCAGGGATTGAAGCTCGGGATCGTCCGCGTCTTCCGCCGCGAGCATGTCTTCGAGGCTGGGGACCTCGCCGTCTGCGAGGTAGCGCTTCCAAAGCTCGGGGTGCTCCTTCTCGCAGATTTTCCGAAGCGCCGTGTCCCGAATGCGGACGATTGGTTTACCGTCCGTGCTGCTGCGAGGGCGATGGGCGAGCTCGTTCGGGGGGTAAACCGTGAGCTCGATGGGGAAGACGTCTTCCACGTGCACGTGCGTGAAGTTCATGATCTTGCCGTGCTTGAGGATGCTCACGTGCTGCGTCTCGTACGTCCAGCCGAGCTCTCGGGCGCGTGCCTCGACGTCGGCCGGATGCCAGGCGAAAACGTGCAGATCCACGTCGCTCCCGCTCCGAACGTGGCCGGTGGCCACCGAGCCGATGAGGCGTGGGTGGAACTGCGGGAGGGCCTCGAGCGCCTCCAGCGCGACGATGCGCATGGCGAAGAGCCGTTGCGTGCGGCCGTCGCCCTCGATCTCGCTGACGAGCTCGAGCAACGCCTGCTTGATTTCACCATTGGAGGGCAAATCGTGCGGTCGATAGCGCGTGGACTTGCCTTCGATGCGTCCCAAGAGCCTTCGTGCGGCCAATCGTTTGGCCGTGAAGTATTGTTTCACGTCCTCGCCGTACATGATCTGGGCGGCGAGCTGCGCGAGCGCGGCCCTCACTCCACCATGGCGCTCCCAGCTCATGGCCTTTCGGAGTCGAAGACTCCGTCGAGCAGCGCGAACGCGCTGTCGAGGGGCATGACCCGGGCGTTGGGATTGCGCCCGCCCAGGTCCCATTTGCGGAGTCGCTCGAGGTCCAAAAGCTCCGGTGTTCCGAGCCAGCGCCTGCGTGTGCGTCTCGGATCTCTCAAGAGATCGAGGTGATGCCGGACCAGCCATACGGCTCTATCGGGCAAGAGACCCTCGAGCAGATCGGCCCCTATTTCGTCGTGGAGCGGGCCGTCGATGGCCTTTCCGACGTCGTGGAAAAGCGCGGCGGCCCAGAGCACTCGGTCGTCGGTCGCGCGGGTGGCGAGCTCGAAGACCTGCAGGGAGTGGTAGAGGGCATCACCTTCCGGGTGATACTTCGGGGATTGCTGAATTCCGTCCAGAGCTTCGAGGAGCGAGACGAGCTCGTTCATTCATCGAGCGCGGCACTTTTGGCCGTGCGTGACTCGCTCGCGAAGGCGACCGAGCCCGCCCACACCTTAGCAACTCTTTTCCCGGCGTCGAGCCCGAGGCGCGCCGCACGACCGACGGAATGAATCGGCGGTCATGAGGTTTCATCGAGCCCGCTGATTTTGTGGCGCCACGCCCGTGGCGTCGACGACTCTCACGCCGTCGACCTCGACCAGCAGGCGGCCATGCGAGGCGGCGTACTGCGTCGCTACGGACATGGATTCGTCTTGTAGGTCACGACCACGCGTCGCGAGGTGGCCTCGGCTGCGCCGAGCGGCTTGCTGCCATGGGGGATGGCCGTCACCACGAGTCGACTCGTGCCGTCCGGCACGAGCTCCACAGTGGCCCCTTCGACCTTGGCCAGCCGTGCCTCGAGGCGCTTCTTCTCGAAGGGGAGCTCGAGCACGAACGGGCCGCGTGAAAGCAGGGACGAGGGAATCGAATACTCCCATTTGGTGATCTTCGTGCAATGGCCGGAGGACGACCCGCCCAGGAATTTGGCCTCCACGAACTGACTCGTGTTCCTCACGAGGACCTCCACCTCCGTCGCACCAGGGGAGCTGCGGCGATAAAGCACGGCACTGGCGAGCATCTCGGGGGGCGCGCTCGAGTCGGTTTCGGTCAGCGAGGCCTCGCCCGATGGCAGCGTGAGGGGAGAAGCGGTGGCGCCTCCCAGGGCTCGCTCGTCGAACGTCCACGCGAGGTCGACGGGGAGGCGCAGCGGGCCGTCCGGTTTTTCGTGGGTCGCGTCCAGGCTGGTGAGCGACGAGATGCTCCGCTCGACGTACGGCACGTGAGATGCGTCCACGAGCACCGGCTCGGCCACGGCGAGCGGCGAGAACCGAAGGGGCTCGACGACCTCGAACGGCACGCCTTCTCGGCCGCCAGTCGAGGTCTCGCTCGCCGATCGCGCCAGCCACGTTCGCGCGAGATCGGGCGGTGAGCCGAGGGACCTGTCCCTATACGGCTCGAACGTGGTCCGCCCCAAGAAGAGCCTGGCGCCCGAGAGGTCCAATGACGAACCATTGGTGATCGTCATCGTGCCGCGCACGCGCGCTTCGTGCGTCTTCCGATCGAGCGCGATGGCGTACCGCGGTCCGTGCGGGACGATACGCCCCACGAGCCCCGTCACCGCCACTCGCGCGCGCATGGGCGCCGTGGTGGAGAGCACGAGCACGAGGCGTCGCTTCGGGGCTCCCTTGGCCGGGTCGACCAGGGTCACCTCCGAGGGAGGTAAGACCGTCAGGCCGGAGCCCACGCGGAGCACCACGCCACCGTCGAGCGAGACGATGCTGCCCTTCCACGACTGCGCCGCGGAGCGCTCGCGCACGTAGGGCTCGTCGCTCGCATAACGAGGATGGGCCACCGCTTCGCGACCGAGCAAGAGCGCGGCGAGGCCCACGGGCCCGGGCATGGTCTCCTCGAATCGCTGGGAGACGAGGGTCACGCCGGGAGGAACACGCACGTCCGTCGTTTCGGAGCGAAGGGTGTCCGGGAGATCTTCCCAGACGATTTCGGTCGAGCCCGCCGGGAGCTCGAGCTCGCGGGTCTCACGCACCATGGCGGAAGGTTCGTTCCCCTGGCCCGAACCGAACGCCGGATTCGCAGACGCGAGAAAGCCCGTCGTCGCTTCGATGAAGACGCGGCTCGTGCGGTCTAGCGCCCTCGGCGCGAGCGCTGCCGGACGTGACGTGGTGACGGCTACGGGAGACTTCGGTGGTTCTCCGGACGCCACCTGCGGCATGATTGAGGCGATTACCGAGAGCGCCATCGCGAGCGCGCGCCAGCTCTTCACGAGCCACCTTTGGTCGGAGAGCCCGACCAGGACGACTTGCCCCAGCTCGGCCGCCAATATTGGGCGCGCTGCGCCACGCAGCTCGACGTGCGCACCCGGAACTTGATCTTGATCTCGCCGTTGGCGGGAATGATGGCCCCGAAGGCGAAGTGGTCGACCTCCTTGGCAATGGGCGCCATGCTCGACTCCAGAATCTCGTACTTGCCGTCGACCGGCTCCACGTCTTCGACCGGCAAAGCCTCTTCGGTCGGGTTGGTGAGGGTCACCTCCCAGGCCGTCTCGACAACACAACGACCGAGGGTTCGCCTTTGGGTGAGCCGTCGTTTGCTGGGGAGCTTGTTTTCGTCCCCGAGGTCGATGCGCAAGCCCATGGCGCCCGGGAGCGGTCGCGCTACGGCCGTACCGTAAGCGTGGGGAGGTGCGTTCCCGGCGCGTTCGAAGAGGTGTGCGCGGCCCGGGACCATGCCCGCCGGTGAGAGCACCTCGCCATTGGTCACTCGGGCATCCAATACGGCATGTACCGAGGCATTTCCGTACTCTTCGGGCGTTCCGTCGAAGGGGAGGCCGCGCCCCTCGAAGATGACCTTGCGCGTGAGGGCGACCTCGCGTGGGCCGAAGAGCCTAACCAAGGCACGCTCGCCCTGGGCCAGCGTGAGGACGTTCGGCAATCGCAGGCTCGTGGTGGGCACGGACGCCGTGCCCGAGAGTGCCGGCGTGGTGGTCGAGCCGGGGCTCGCGAACTTGGCGGTTTCGGATGCGTCCGAGGTGAGAGACACCTGGGCCTTCTCGAGCGTAGCCCCCGTCTCGTTGGAGACGCCGACCAATCCCACGAGCTCCGCGTTGGCTGCGCCCTGGGGGCGCACGAGCTGGTACTCGAGCGCCGCTCGCACGAGGCGCGTCGTGTAGGTGAGCTCGACCCGCGGCGTTTCGGCCGAGGTGCGCACGAGCAGCTCGACGGCCGTGTCGGCGCGAAGTGTGGGCGGCAGCGCGGGAACGGCGACGCGCCCGAACGCGAGCACGCGGACCGCCCCGTCCACCGCGACCACCGGACCTTCCGGGGTGAGGCCGAGCAGCGTGGCAGGCTTCGCGACTTCGCTGCCCTTCGCCGCATCCCACACGTAAGCTGTGACGGCCTTTCCGAGGTAGCCTTCGAGCAATCGTTGCGGCGTCAATGCACCACCAAAGGGCCGCATTTCGACGAGCTCGAGCGGTGCCTTGGAACCGGGAGCCCGTACGCCGACGTGCCCCGCTTCGAGATCGGTAGGCACACCCGGGAGCGTGATGCGCGAGACGCCCGGGGCGAGGGTGACGTTTCGCACGTCGCGGAAGACGACCGGTTCGTTCTCCGGCCCGACCAGGACGTCGAGGTCGCCTCGCTGTTTGTCCGGCGGCGGGGCGTCCGACGCGGCCACGTGCTCGACCTTCACGCGATCCGTGGCGGAGCTCGCAGGGGACGCCGGCGGAGGCGACGGTGGTGAGCAGCCTTGAGTCACGAGGGCGAGACCGCAGAGGGCCAGGCCACCGCTGACAGTCGGTCGAAACGAGACCCGTTGGAACGTGCGCATGCGCCATCATCGCGTGATGGGGTCGAGGTGTGACGGTTCATCCGAAATTTCTCGATTTCGCGCGACGATTCGCCAAGCAAGGCTTCATTTTTCCGCGCGTGTGCCGCCTACATCTGCGTATGCGCTCGTGGGGCACCCGTGGTGTCGCGCGGGGGTCGCTCGGTCAAGGAGTCTCCGCGTGTCGTCTCGTCGCTCGCTCTCGCTGTGCATGATCGTCCGGGACGAGGAGCAGAACCTCGCGCGGTGTCTCGAGAGCGTTCGCGGCGTGGTGGACGAAATGGTCGTCGTGGACACCGGCTCGGTCGACGCGACGTGCGACATCGCGCGCTCGTTCGGTGCCCACGTCCACGAGATGGAGTGGCCGAACGATTTCTCCGTGGCTCGTAACGTCTCGATCGAGCGCGCGACCGGCGATGTCGTGCTCGTCCTCGCCGCGGACGAAGAGGTCGACGCAGGCTCGCGCGAGGCGATGCGGACGGCGGTCGATACCGCGTCGGCCCAAGGGCTCCGTGTGCGGGTGCGCAATCTGATGCCTCCGGGGGAGGTCTCGGCCTTCCAAGACGACTTTCAAACGAGGCTCTTCGACCGTCGGCCCGGCGTGCTCTACGAGGGCGCGATACACGAGCAGATCGTCCCGTCGATCGAGCGCACCGGCGGCGTCATCGCGTCCGTGGACGTGACCATCGTGCACCACGGGTATCGCAGCGACGCCGTTCAAGGTGGACAGAGTCGCGCGCGGCGCAATCTCGCCATGTTGAAGGCCGAGGTCGAACGCGCCCCTGGAGACGCCCTCCTCCATTTTCATCTCGGGTCGACGCAACAAGCCCTCGGGGATCGGCCCTCGGCCAAAGCGAACCTCGAGCGCGCGGCCGAGCTCGACCGGGGAACGCTGCCTGCGGTGACGCGCGCGGACTTGAACGTGCGCCTCGCGCAGCTCTCGCTCGCCGAGGGCAACGACGAGCGCGCCGCCGCCCATGCGCGTGATTGTCTGGCGCACGATTCCGGCAACGTGATTGCACTCCACGTCCTCGGTGTTTCGCTCGCCTCCCGAGGCAAGCTCGACGAGGCGGTACGTACGTTCACGAGGCTGCGGGCGTGCCCCAACCTCGAGCCGACGACGAGTCGAACGGTGGACCAGCTCCTCGCCGCGTTCGGGGGCAGAAAGAGCGCTTGAGTCGCGGGGGCGGACGCGCGACCGTTCGGCCGCCGAGAGCCCGAACCTTCATCTCGCTAAATGAGCGGTCACGATTCTCAATCACGTGATTTGGCCGTTTTTGGGTTTGGGACGTTTGGGACCCAAAACCAGGAGGTGGGCCCCAGCGGGCTTTGCGCGAACCTGCCGCGGCGGAGGACAGAGTCCTCCGATGACAAGTCGAGCTAAATGCGCGGGCCTGATCGAAGATCATGACCGCTGATTTTAGCGGGATTGGCAGTGCCTCGTCGCGAAGGACACGACGCCGAACGTCGCATGCTCGCGGGCAACCGGGGGCGTCGGATTCCTCGGCCGCAGGATGCCCGTGGTAGCGTGTGGGCATGACGCGCGCTCGATTCAGGAAGCTCTTGCTCGCCCTCGAAGGCGTCGAAGAACGCCCGCACATGGACCGCATGGCCTACCGCACGAAGCGCAAGGTATTCGTGACCGTGGGCGCCGACTCGCGCGTCAATCTGCTGGTCGCCCCCCGAAGACAAGCAAAAGGCACTGCTCGAGACGTTCCCCGAGGCCGTCTTCTCACTCGGAGGGTGGACGCGTCTCGGCTTCGTGGCGGTCGACCTCGATACGATTGACGAGACGCTGCTCCGAGAGCTCGTGACCGAGGCATGGCGTGACGCGCTGCCTATCGCGAAGGGCAAAACGAAGACCGCGAAGAAGGGCTGAGTCGAGCGGGGCGGCGCCGACTGGTCATCGCGGGGACGACTCCGGCGAACACACGATGCCGACCGCGACGAAGATAGGATACGTTCGGATCATGACGGTCCGGATCGTGGCTCTAGTCTGCCCTCTTTGCGGCGCACCACTACCCCGTTCGAGCGAGGACGCGACGCAGGTCACGTGCAGCTATTGCGGGGCGACCTCGGGCATTCACGGAGTGGAGAGAGGGAGCGTCGAGGGGCGTGCCCACGCGCCGATTTCGCCGGACATCGCGCTTCGGACGGTCGAGGCCTTCCAAGCGGCACGGCAGGGGGGCGCCAATCCCTACGATGCGCTGGTCTCCGCTGCCCGAATGCGTCTCGGACCGCTCGGCGAGACCGAGACCTTCGCACGAGTGGTCCTCGCGCTGGGGGTGGACTTCGATCGGGAGAACGGCACCCGGGTGGTGGACGACGCGGCGTGTATGGGGCGTTTGATCGAGACGTACCTGAAGGCGATGGAGGCTCTTCGGCAGGCACCGGCTTTCGACGTGAACATGCCGTTCTTCAGCGCCAACGGGGAGGGGCCTTGCCACTTCGCACGTCGCCTTACGGTGAGTGACATCACGGCTCTCGCCAGTCGTGATCCAATCGTGCCAGCCCCCAAGAAGAAGGGGTTTCTGGGGCTTTGGTGAGCGAAAGGAGCGGTCGCGGACGTCAAATACGTGAGTTGGCCGGGTTTGATTTGGGACCCAAAACCAGGAGGTGGGGCCCAGCGGGCTTTGCCCCGAGCCCTGTCTCGAGCTTCGGGCGGAGCCGCCCGCAATTCACGTTGGGCCTACGCGTCCGTTCGACGCGCGGAGCCTCGGTGGCGTCCAGGCCCGCTGCACGTTGCGTGGGATGCCGTTTTGGGTCACTATCGACCGATGGGTCTTCGGGTCGTCTTCATGGTCGGGCTGTTTGCGGTGTGCGCTTGCGGTTCTCGGGGGGCGGACTTTTCGCCGAAGGACGACGCCGGAGCCGACGGCTCGTCTTCGAATGGTGACCCCGCGACCGACCGCTCGACGTTGGACACGACGTGCAATGTGGAGCGAGTCACGCGAGCCTCGACGTGCGAGTCCTCGGGAACCGAGTGTTCCATCGATGCAGCCTGCGGGACATGTGGCGCAGGAGAGACGTGCACGCATGGGCGTTGCCTTCACTTTCTCGGCCTTCCGGTCGACGAGTACCCTCAAACCCAGGCCGATTTGGGACGCGGGCTGTACGAGAGCTCCGAGGGGATGGAGTGTGCTGTCGACGTGGACGGTGACCTCGAGCGCGTCGAGGCGGGAATCTCTTCCGACGGAAAGATCAGCGCGGTCGTGATGGCCGTGTACGCGGAGTGCGGGGGGCGTCTCACCAAAGTTGCGGAGCAGACCCGCGCCACGAGCGAGGGCACGGCGCGGAGCCTTGGGGCTTGGACCCTCGACCCGCCGGTTTTCGTCAAGAAAGGGACGAGTGTGAGGGTTCTGTTCCACGCCGAGGGTTCCGGCAATGGAAAGGCCGCGGTCCAGCAGATTGTTCGACACGATGCGGTGAGCTCGTGTCACTTCTACTCGGAACGTTGGGGGACTTCGCCCGGTGGTGTGCCGTGGGACTTCGTCGGTCGAGTCGCGGTTCACCCGCGCTGATGCCACGAGACCGAGCTATCGCTCTGCCGGTGTCGGAGGCGACGTGGGGATGGCGCGTCTCCGAAAGATCCACTTTTGCGGATCCGTCATGACCGTCGTCCACACGTAGTCTCGATTCACGAAGAGAGGGTGCTCGGTGGTGGCGCCGACTTCCCAATAGGCTCCGTCCGACAGGCGAACGAGGCGACTGGCGGAAGGGCCGGAAGGTGGGAAAAAGATGTAGCCGCCATTGAGTGCGACGGAGGGCTTCCCGAAGCTCGTGCGGGGAATGCGCGAGACGAAACGCGACGAGAGTCCGGCGCTGGTCGTCGACACGGGGGACGCATAGAGGCGAACGGTTTCGTAGTTCGGTCCCTCGCTCTCCACGCGAATCAATTCGCCGCTCGTAGGGTCGACGGCGAGGTACTCGACCTGTCTATCCTTCGGTAGCGGTAGGACGACGACTCGACCTCGACCCTTCGCGGGGTAGTAGCCGACGTCGTTGGGGGCGTTGGTGCTCGAGTCGACCGCGAGCACTCCGCCTTGCACGGCCGTGAGCACGCCGGCCGAATACAAATCGGGCGAGAGGGGAGGATTCGACGGACCCGGCTCGAGCGGGACGATGCGGCTTGCTGTGAAGACGAAGTCGTCGCCGTAGCCGAGCCAAAAGAGACCACCCGTCAGATAGAGCGCCGAAGAGAGCGTCGTTACGGTCGTCTGCAGGGGCTCCGCGTGAGGAGCCCGCACCGCGTACGCGTGCGATCGATAGTTTTGATAGACGCTCGCGTGCATCTCGTAGCCTCGCGAAGAAGACCCTACGCTGAGCGTGCAGCCCTGTCCCTTGGCGGAGTGCGCGACCATCTCGGTCGGGCCGCTCAGGTTCCACATGATGGACCACTTGGCGTCCTCACCGTCGACGTTCACCCATACGTGGGCTCCACGGCCGTCCTCGTGGAAGGTGACGTTCTCCGGGAACGAGACATAGCCGAGGCCTGGCGCGACCCGCGCCTCTTGGCAGCCTTCTTCGCCCGAGGTGCACGGGGCCCATTCGAGCGAAGGGATCGAGGTGCTCGGAGTTGCCGAGAGGCGCACGCCGCATCCCTCGGGGAGTCCCTTCACCGCACGCCAGACGCCCGGGTAGGGCACGGGCTTGTCCCAAGAAGGACCATCGTAGTCGGGCACGAGGGACGAATCTGACCCTTCACCTGCGTCTCCGGATGGGCGGCTTTTGCCGGAGTCCGCCGCGGCATCGGCGCCAGGCTCGTCCGACGGTTCGATGAGGCCACACCCCCCGAGCGAAGAGGGGGCGAGGGTACCCACGGCGAGCAGAACGACCGCCACCCTCGATGTACACCCGCGACGGGCTACGGAAATGCGCATCCCTTACCCTGTCGCGAAGCCGATGGATTGGCAATGGTGAAAGTGCACCGGCCCCGATGGTCACGGTACGTCAATCCGTGGGCGCTGCCTGGCGGACGGATGAGCGCTGCCGTGGTAGGTGCGACGCCCCTCGACTTGGGTCACCCCTGAGGATTGCCGCCGTTCGTACCGCCGCCTCCGCCATAGGGTGTAAACGGAGGTCCGGCGATCGGGGCTTGGCCAGGGGGCGGGCCGTACCCTTGCTGCGCACCGTAGCCCGGCTGCATACCCGCGTCGGGCTGCTGCGCAGGCGTCCCGTAGCCGTGCGGCGCGGCGGAGGGTTGCTGTGCGCCGTAGCCATAAGGTGAGGGGGCAGGTTGTTGAGGGGCGCCGTAGCCGTAGCTGGCGTGCGCGCCGTAGCCCGGCT
Organism: Polyangiaceae bacterium; assembly: GCA_965225775.1. Lineage (GTDB taxonomy): Bacteria > Myxococcota_A > Polyangia > Polyangiales > Polyangiaceae > JAAFHV01. Next base: position 7,153,200 of record OZ245328.1, read on the forward strand.
GGGCCCCGTAGCCTCCGGCAGGTGGCGCATGGTGCGGGGTGAAAGGAGTCGTTCCGCCGTGCTCGTGCGTAGCCGCGTCGATGCCGAGCTTGGCGAGGAGCTCGGCGCGACGCGCCTGCGAGCAGCGGCCGAGGAGCCAACCGGCCGCGAAGAACATGAAGACCGAGAACAGGGCGCAGAAGACCGCCACTACTCCGACCAGGATCTCTCCGTCGACGAAGCTCGCCAGGGCGCCGAGCGTAGAAGCGATGGTGCCCAAGATGGCCCCACCACGTATCCAACCGCTGAGCGCAGCCTTGAAGCTGAACGGGACCGTCATGCCCCTCGTCTCGCCGTCGTTGCTGTCGAGCAGGAAGACGGACTCGAACGGGACGATGGGGACGAACATGACGTGCACGAAGCGGCAGGCGACGTGCCCTACGCCTTCGACGACGTCCGCGCGCCCGAACAAGCGTGTTCCGTAGACGATGATCATCGCAAGGGTCTCCCGTGGGCGAGGTTCGTGGTGGCCGATGATGGTTGCAGCAATGCACGAGTGCGTCAATGCACCCCGGTTGACTTTTCGGGTCGTCGCGTCCGCGGCGTGCCCGTCGGCGAACCTGCCTTCGGAGGCGTTCCTCCACTCACACGCCCCTACGTGCGAGACCCGTCAGTGAGGGCGCTGCTCGGAATGCCGCGGACTGCTCATTGCTCGTGGACGCGATGTCCTGCGGCTACGCCCTCGAGCTTGCCGGTCTTGCGATCGACCCTGAACGAGAGGTCGTGACCCCCCTCGGCACCGAGGGCGACGGAGATATTCGTAGGCGTCGGGGTGATGACGATGCCCGAGGTCTTCGACATGGCCATGAGACCGGCCGTGACGTTCCCGTAGACCCCGAAGTCTCCGTACTTTCGCATGGCGGTGTCGACGAGCGCGATGTCTTCCGGAGCGATCAATCCGGTCTCGTTCGGGGGGACGCTCTGCCAACACGCGTCCGCGACGCGACCTGCGGTGAGGTCGATCTCGACCACGAAGAGGTCCGCGATACGGTCGGCGCTCGTCAGGTAGAGGATGGCGAATCCGTTCCGCGCTCGGGTCGTGAGGATGCGCTTTCGGGCAAGGCCCGTGACGACCGTCTCGAGGTCGATCTCGACGAGGGCATCGAGGCCTCGCGACGAGTCGACGGGACCCGTGTGGCCGCTGGGCTGACGGAGCCATAGCGCCTTCGTCCGTGCGAGGATCGACCCGGCCTGGCTGCGCTGCGCAGGGGTGAGCTCGTCACCTTCGGGAATGGCGAGTCGTTCTCCGCTGAGCCCGGTCGTCTGCTTGAGCAAGTGCTTCACGGTCCGCAGTCCGGACGCGCCGCGCGCGGTGAGCTCGATCTCGTACTCGCTCGGGGTTTCCTTGACCGCGAGCGTGAACCGCTTCTCGAGGTTTTCCAGGGCCCAGCCCGACCCGAAGGCACGGAGCTTCGACGTGAGGGCCGTGCGTTGCTCGGGCGTCATGGAGCTTACCTGGGGAGGTCGTGGGCTGGCTGCCGGGGGTGGCGTCTTGGGGGACTCGACCGGAGGTGGCGTGGTGGCAATGGGGGGCGCGCCGCATCCGAGGTCGGCGGTGAGCGTCACCGCGAGCGTCGTGACGTAGAAGGCGGAGGAGAGTGTCGGAGATAGGAGCTTCATGAATGGTAAGGCATCTCTCGAAGGTCGTCTCAAGGGGCGCGTGTCTTGCGGAGCCAGGGCTCGAGATCCTCCGCGAGCTTGGCCGGAGCCAGCATGGTGACCATATGGCCGGCGGAAGGGTAAGTGGCGATCGGGATCGTGCGCTCGCCGTCCGCATAGGTGAGGCGAATCGACGTCTCGGTGGCCTCGACGCGTTCGGCGCCGAGCAGCGCGCGCAGGCCCGGAGCGAGCGCGCGGGTCGGGACCACGAGGTCGAGCGGTCCGTCCGTCACGAAGGCCGGGACGTCTCGGAGATTGTCGACGAAGGCGTGACCGACCGCGTCTTTCGTTCGCCAATCGGGGGTGAACGCGGAGCGCTCTTTGCCAGGCTGAAGAGGCGAATACGGAACGTAGTAGGACTCGCCCGCCGGCAAGGGGCCGAGCAGCTCCACGAGGCGAGCGTCGGAGGGGGTCTCGTCGTCCGGAGGACTGCATTTGAAACCCGAGGCGCGCTCCTTGGATTCCAGTCCGGGGACCGCCGTCAAGGGCACGCCCAAGAGTGCCCTCGCGCGGTCCGGTACCACGTGGGCGAGGGAGCCCTCTCGTTCGCGGGCCTTCTGCCTGTCGATCGGATACGCGTGGTTGTAGCGGCTTCGTCCACGCGCGTCCGCGCAGACACAGGCATTCTCCTGACAGGGCGCCCCCGTGCTCGCGGAGATCTCGGCCAAGAGTGGGGCCGACTTGCACGTTGCCTCGATGGCAGCCGTATGTGCGCCGCCCAAGAGCCAGGGCTGGAGCAAGATCTGCCCGGCGCGCAGCGAAGCCGCGTGATCACTCTTCGCCAAGCGATCGGCGAGGACCGGGTCTTGGTACGAGGCCAGATCCCAACGGCCCCTCAGATAGGCGAGGATCCATTGGATGCGCACTCCTGCATAACTCTCCCCGACCCAGTAGACCGGCCCGCGCAGCCGAGGGTGCTGCGCGAGGAACGAGAGGACTCCGAGCAAAACGTCGGCGGCGTCCACGTATTCGTTGAAGAGGTCGTTCGAGCAATCGCGCGCATCTCGGGGGCGGCCGAGCCCTGGCGGGAGCACGTCGTACGAGAAGCCGGCTTGGCGCGGGTCCACGTAGAGGAGATTCGCCATCCTGGTGAGCGACGAGGGATTGGGGACGACGGCACCCCCCTCCGCCACCGTGCTCGTCCCCGTACCGAAGGCGCGTACCACCTCGGCTGAGAAGCCATTGAAGAAGACGAAGATGGGCGCGTCTTCCGGCGAGGCCGCTGCAGGGATCAGATTGAAAAAGAGGCGAGCTTCCGCGTCGATCCGGACCCGCTTGCCCTGCGTGACCACTTCACGTGGGGGCACCGTCAAGAAGCCTGCTTCGGACGGCATAGCGGTCCCGGCTTCTGCGGAAGGTGGAGGCGCCGTCGGTGAATCCTTTCCCGAGCCCGTGCACGCGCATCCGCACGCCAAAAGCAGGGCGCCGAGGGAGCGCCGTGCCCGCGTCGTACCGGGGAGGGAGGCCGTAGGCATCGAGTCGGACTAGGGTAGGCGCAACGACCCCGCTGGACAACCCGTCGGGTGCCAGGACGAACGGGGTAAGTCCGGTGTAAGGGGTCTCGTCGGGCGCGAGCACGCTCGCATCCTCGTTCGGGCGCTACCAGTCGCGTGTGGCAGTCAGCTCTTCGACGTCTGCGTCGTCGAACCCATAGGCCCGCGCGATGACCTCGAATTCGGCGCAGATGCACTCGCGAGCGACCGTCTCGATTTCACTCTCCTCTTCGTCGAAGTCGTCTTCGAGATCGTTGATCTCGTCGGTCGCCGCGTGAGTGAGGACGTAGAGGGCCTCGAGTGTCTTCGGGTCTTTCGCCTCGATGGTCTCGCAGAGCCGTACCAGCACGGCCTTCACCTTCGCGACGGGGCCTGGTGGGAAATAGGCATCCTTGGTCATGTCGGCCAAGAAGTCGTATGCGCTGAGTTTGGGGTTCTTGATCATGGCCTCGTGACGCTTCGTTGGGTTTCCGAGTCGGAAGGTACTCTCCCGGGCGAGCTCGGGTCACGGGGGAAGTCGCGGCTCGAGCTCGGCCGTGAGCGCCTCGCGTTCGTCGAAGACGAAGCAGGTGCCCTGGTAGTGTGGGACGCTCGTGCCGGTCGACGTGGTGTCCTCGAAGTAGCGGAGGATGCCCCCTTCGAGCTGGAGCACGTTCTGCATGCCGATGGATTGCATGTAGAGTGCCGCTTTCTCGCATCGGATCCCGCCCGTGCAGAAGGTGACGACCGTCTTGCCCTCGAAGCGCGCGCGTTCGTCCGCGATGGCCCGAGGGAACTCGGTGAACTTCGCGAGGTCGAAGTGCTCGGCGCCCTCGAACGTGCCGAAGCCCACCTCGAATGCGTTGCGTGTGTCCAAGAGAGCGACGGTGCGTCCGTCGTCGTCGTGGCCCTGGTCGAGCCATCGGGCGAGCGTGCTCGGCAGCACGGAAGGAGCACGCCCGTTCACGGGCGCGATGCCGGGGTGGTTCATTCGAATGATTTCGCGCTTCACCTTCACGAGCAACCGGCGAAACGGCATTCTCTCCGAGAAGCTCCATTTCCCGGTCAGCGCCTCGAAGGGGCCTTCGTCGCGCAAGGCGCCGAAGAAGTCGCGGAGCCGCTCGTCCGAGCCCGCCAAGAAGAGATTGATCCCCTCCGGCGCGAGCAGCACCGTTCCCCGCAGCTCGGCTGCGCGCGCTCGCGCGAGGACGCGAGTGCGGAGATCCTCGAGATCGTCGAGGGGGACGAAGAGGTAAGCAGCGACGTTCGAGACCTTTGCGGACACGCGGCGTGTATATCCGATCTCGTGCCCGTTCGGGCTCGACGCGGATGTGCCCGAAGCGTCCGAGAGGCGAGCTGCTAGGGTGAGCTCATGGCAACGATTCGTAGACTCGTTCCGGGAGACGAGCGACTCGCGCGCGAGACGTTCCGTACGATGGCGGCCGTGTTCGACGAAGAGGAAGGCGCCTCGAGCGATTCCGACGGCGGGTCTCTCCGCGACGAGGACCTCGCCGCGCTCCTGCGGCGCGACGAGTTTTGGGCCCTCGTGGCGATCGAGGGCGACGAGGTGGTCGGTGGAGTCACAGCTCACGCCCTGCCCATGACACGCCATCGTGGGAACGAGCTCTTTCTCTACGATCTCGCCGTGAGAGCGGACACACGAAGGCGAGGTATCGGGCGTGCTTTGGTGAGCGAGCTGCTCCTTCTCGCGCGTCGCGCGGGTATCGGCACTGCCTTCGTTCCGGCGGACGAGGAGGATTCTCACGCCCTCGAATTCTATCGTGCCATTGGCGGTACGGAATCGAACGTCAGGTTCTTCACCTTCTCGCGTTGAGCCCGAGCCATACTCTCCAGGTTCTCATGACGAAAAAGACCACGCCTGCCTCCGACGCTTCTTTGCCGGAAGGATTGGGGGCGCCGGCCATGCGCGCGCTGACCCGAGTCGGTATCCTGTCGCTTTCCGGACTCACGAAGGTGACGGAGGGCGAGTTGCTCGCCTTGCACGGCTTCGGGCCGAAGGCCTTGTCGGTATTGACCCGCGCCGCACCCGCACCCGCACGCGGCGCAGCCGATGCGAAGACGCCCAAAGGACGGCGCTCGTGATCCTCCCTTCGGACGAGCTCTTGGCGAGGGTCGTTCCTCGCGTCGAAACGCCTCGGCTCGTCCTACGCGCCCTCCGCGCGGACGACCTCGATACGTTCGCGGAAAACTTCGCCGATCCGATCTCGAGCACGTTCACGGGTGGCGTGGTGGATCGGCGTACGTCCTGGCGGATGCTCACCTCGAGCGTGGGATTGTGGCTAGGTTGGTGGGCCGTGGAAGAGCGCGCGACGGGGGCGTTCGTCGGCACCGTGGGCGCGTTCTTTCGCGAGACGGCGCCGGATCAGGTCGAGCTCGGATGGACCGTCGTGCGTGCTCATTGGGGGCGCGGCATCGCCACCGAGGCCGCGAAGGCAGCGGCGCGCTATGCGTTCGAGACACAGCGCGCCCCCGATGTTCATGCTTACATCGACCCGAAGAACGTCGCTTCGGTACGCGTGGCCGAGCACATCGGCATGCACTACGACGGAGAAGCCGACTTCTATGGAGAACCCACGGGCCGCTACGTGCTCTTGCGACCGTAAGCCCTCGTGAGTCGCGTCGCGAAGGCGGCGGTCGATGGTGGTGTTCCCCCGTCACGGGGTCGAGGTCGTGGCCGTTCTCTCGTTCGTCGTGTGCTCTCCGCCCACGAAGCCGTGACGCCGCTCGCGAGCGCTCGTGGGCTCTCTCGACACGAGCTCGTCAGAGCGTGAACCCGACCTCGAACACGGCGCCCATTTTGTTCGCCCCGAACTGAGGGCCGCTCGTGGGGATCTTGTGCCCGAGCACGAGCATGACTTCGGGAACGGGCTTCCAGGCGACTCCGTAGATGAAGTTGCCCAGGTCGTGGCGTCCGGAGAACCACTCCGCCACGAGGTCCAGGTGGGCATCGCCGAGGTGGAGCGGTTGCTCGATGGCTGCCATCAAGGCCGTCGCTCTGACCTCGGTGAGCTGCCGGTCCGAGTGACTGATGCCCAATGTCAATCGGGGACCATGCGCTCCGATTCGTGCGCTCCCGTGCGTATAAGCCCAGATCCCCAGTCCGCGCTCCGAGACGGAGAAGAGCCCCATCATGCCGACCGTGACCTTCGGCTCCCATCGGTCGAGCTCGCCGCGAAAGAGGGGGAAGACCGACTTGAATCCATTCGCGACGGTCGCGTTGCCGGTCGCGGGGGCGCCGGCATTGTACAGCGAGACGGCGAGCTCGGTCGTGTCGTCGAGTCCGAAGCAGAAGAAGCTCGTGCTGTTGTAGTAGGGCTTCGGTCCGACGGGCCGGAACTGAGACTCGACCATGCCGAAGAGCTTGCGGCGCGGCGTGAGGTCCGCGGACGGAAGCGACACGATCGCCTGCTGGGCCGAGGCGCTCGTCGGCGCAAGCGCTCCGACGAGCGCAACGAGCAGGGGGAGCGCTCGTCGCAAGTGGGGGGCATACGTTTGCATGTCGTCGGCCGATGAAGCTCCGCAACGTAGCACGTCGCGTCGGACGGGATACTCCGTCGAGCCCCGGAGGCCATGCCTTCCGCTGGGACGTCAGCCGCTTCCTCGGCCCCGGCCGAGTAGCAGGGCCAGAACGACCTGCCCGAGCTCCGCGCGTCCGAAAGGTTTCGGCAGCACCACGGCCGAAAGACATGCCGCCTCGTCCTCCACGCGAGGACTCGGATAGGCCGTCATGAGGACTGCCGGGATGTGTCGAGATAGGGTCCTCATGAGGCGAAGGGCCTCGAGACCCGTCATTCCGGGCATCTTGTTGTCGATGACCACCAGGTCGACGCCATCCATCGGGTCGAAACCGTCCTCGATGCTGTGGAGTGCGGTCAAAAAGGCCCAACCCGAAGAGGCCGCGCGGACCTCGTATCCGTTCAATTGGAGGGCGGAGCACACCTCGCTTCGCATCGCGGGATCGTCGTCGGCCACCACGATTCGAGCCCGGCCCGTAGCGGGCGAGCGCTCCGTGATGGGGTCGAGGTCCGTCTCGTCGAGCGTCATCGCGTGTAGGTCGGTGAAGTCGTCCAATCTCATGTCGTGCCTCCTGGGCCGTCCAGTGCAGCGACCGTGCCGTGCCGAGCGGTTCCCCACTCCTCGGTAACGTGCGGAAGAATCGATCCCTCGGGGCCAGCCGACTTTCGCGCGTTGCAAGATGCGACGACGGCCGCGTCGCGAATCGCGAATCGCGACGTTCCAATCGAGCCCTCGCCCCGACGGAACCGTGCGCCCCGCGACGCGCGAAGGGCGTCCTGTCCGCGGTACGCCCCGTGCTAGTCGAGCGATCCGATGAGGCTCGTCACCCGATTCGCCGTGCTCTTTTTGCTCTCGTCGTGCGTGGCCTTCTTGGTTGCCGGATGGTTCGCGGCACGACGTGAAGTCCGGCGCGCGGACGAGCGCACGGGAGCGGACGTGGTCGCGTTCGCGGAGGCTCTGGAAGCCGGAGTGCTCCTCTCTCATCGAGCCGGGGGACCGAAGGCGGCAGCCGACTTCGTCTCACGGACGGGCGCGCGTAGCCCTTCCATTCAAGCTTGGCTCACGCTCGACTCGACGGCTGGAGAGACCTCGTCGGACGTCACCGAACAGCTCGGACATCGCGTTCTGCGGCACGTGCGCTTCATCGAGCTCGAGCACGGGGCCCTCGCGAAGCTCGAGGTCGTTCATCCGTTGCCGAGCCAGTCGGACCTGATGAGAGTCGCTCTCGGGGAGGAGCTGCTGTTCGCGCTCGTGCTCGGCCTCCTCGTGAGTCTCTTGGCCTTGGGGCTCGGTCACGTCCTCATCGGGCGACCTCTCGGGCGCGTGGTCGCGCAGGCACGCCGTATCGCGAACGAAGACTTTACCGGCCGGCTGATAGAAGACCGAGAGGACGAAATCGGCGAGCTCAAGCGCGAGTTGAACAACATGTGCGAGAAGCTCGTGCTCGCACGAAAGCGCCTCGACGACGAGGCGACGGCCCACGTCGAGACCCTCGAACAGCTTCGTCATCTGGACCGCATTCGAACCGTCGGAACCCTGTCCGCTGCGGTCGCGCACGAGTTGGGGACTCCGTTCAACGTCGTGCTACTCCGCGCCGAGAGCCTGCTCGATGGCGGCGCCACCGAAGAGGACCGCCGCGACGCCGCGCGCGTCATTTCGGCTCAGGTCAAGAAGATGAGCACGACGGTCCGCCAGTTGCTCGACTTCTCGCGTGCGACCGAGCAACCGCCGACCGAGGTCTCCCTGTCGACGCTCCTTCGTGACGTCGAGAAGCTCCTCGGGCCGCTCGCGAAGAAGCAGGGAATTTCGTTGAGCGCGAGAGGATCGGACGGTGACGTTCACATTCGCGCGGATCGCCTCCGCCTCGAACAGGCCGTCACCAATCTGGTCATGAATGCCGTCGCCGCGTCGAGCGCGGGCGGCCGCATCGAGCTCCGATTGTCGACCGAGCGGGGAGTCCGACGTCATCCTGGCGCGGACCCGATCGACGCGGCACGAGTCGACGTGGTCGACCACGGCGCCGGGATGTCACGCGAGCGACTCTCGCGGATCTTCGAGCCGTTCTACACCACCAAGCCCGAAGGGGTCGGTACCGGACTCGGGCTGACCGTAGCCTGTGGGATTGCCGAGGAGCACGGCGGCTTTCTGATCGCCGAGAGCAAGTTGGGCCAAGGCTCGACGTTTTCGATCTATCTTCCGGTCCCGACGCATGGGTGAGAGCATTCTCGTCGTCGACGACGACCCCGACTTCTGCCACGAGCTTGCCCGTACGCTGGAGCGACGGGGCGGCTACGCAGTGACGACGACGACCGACCCGGACGAGGCCGCGCGGCTGGTCGAGGCGGAGGCGTTCGACTTGGTCATTACCGACCTCCGTATGGGGGAAAGGTCGGGGACCGAGCTCTGTCGACGCTTGACCGTCACCCGACCCGACGTCCCGGTGATCGTCGCGACGGGCTTCGGGTCGCTCGATGCGGCCGTGGAGACGATGCGTGCCGGGGCATTCGACTTCTTGACCAAGCCGTTCTCCCCCGCGCAGCTCGATCTCGCCGTCGGGCGCGCTCTCTCGAAGCGTGCGCTCGTTCGCGAGGTGAACCACCTTCGAGCCGTCGTATCGGCGGCGGGGGCCAATGGGCCGATAATGGGGCGGAGCGAGTCGATGCTCGCCGCGCTCGAGCTGGTCTCACGAATCGCGCCCACGACGGCTACGGTTCTCGTCACGGGAGAGTCGGGCACGGGCAAAGAGTTGGTGGCGAGAGCGCTTCACGAGGGGTCGGCCCGTGCAAAAGGCCCGTTCGTTGCCGTCAACTGCGCAGCCATTCCGGAACCGTTGCTCGAGTCCGAGCTCTTCGGACACGTGAAGGGGGCGTTCACGGACGCGAAGACCACCAAGCGTGGTCTTTTGTTCGAGGCTTCCGGTGGGACCTTGTTCCTGGACGAGATTGGAGAGATGCCGCTCGCGATGCAGGCGAAGCTCCTTCGTGCCTTGGAGGAACGCCGCGCCCGTCCCGTCGGCGCGACGCAGGAGAGCGCCTTCGACGCGAGAATCGTCACGGCAACCAATCGAGACCTCGAAACCCGTGTCGCCGAGCGGACCTTTCGCGAAGATCTCTATTTTCGAATCAACGTGGTCCACGTCGATCTCCCGCCATTGCGCTCCCGCGGGGACGACATCTTGCTTCTCGCGCGTGCCTTCGTCCTCAAGATGTCCGAACGCCACGGCAAAGGCGTTCGTCGTATCGCCGAAGAGGCGGAGCTACGTCTGCTCGCCTATCCGTGGCCGGGCAACGTGAGGGAGCTTCAGAACGCCATCGAGCGCGCGGTAGCCGTCGCCAGGACCGACGAGCTGCTCGAGAGCGACCTGCCTTCACGTATTCGCGAGCACCGCGCGACCGACGTGCTCGTTTCCGCTGCGGATCCGAAGGAGCTTTGCACCCTCGAGGAAGTGGAGCGTCGGTACATCGCCACGGTGATGTCGGCCGTGCAAGGGAGTAAAACGGAGGCTGCCAAGATCCTCGGGCTCGACCGCTCGACCCTCTACCGCAAGCTCGATCGAATGAAGCTCGACGGGAGTTGACCGGGACACCGACTCCGCTGCTCCGGCATGGCCCTTACGGGCACCGAGCAGCCGCGAGTCGGTGGCGCAATCCCGCGCTTGCGCACATCGCCCGCGCCCTGTCGGTGTCGATGTGCGCGAGGGAAGAAGGACTCACGGGCGCGGGGGGTCGCAGACGAGCGCGCCATTGGCGTCGACCGAGGCCGACAAGTTCAAAGGGTTCGTGCGACAGATGTGGCCGACGTTCGCGCAGTTGATTCCGCCCGCGATGCTGCCGTTTTTGCAGACGTAGGCGGAGTAGGGCGCGTTTTCGTTGCACGAGTAGCCGTCCCGGACGAGGTTGCATCCGGTGAAGTGCGGGCGCGTGCCGCACGTGGTGTCCCAGTCTTCGAGCTCTTCGCGACTCAATACCCCGACCCCGACCCAGGCGCATCCGACCGACGCCACGGTATTCATGCCCAAGGCGTACGCCTCGAACAATTGGGCGTAGGCGGCCTCGCGGAAGGTGGCGCGCGGGTTACGGAGGCTGGTCATCGATCGGAACCAGACGTAGCGGGCCGCCTCGAAGCCCATGCCCTTGTCGACGACCACGTCGCCTTCGCCGCCGCCGAGGGTCATCAAGCTGAAGGCCCGATTGGGGATTCCCGAGTAGCCGTGTACTCCGCAGTAGTCGTTGTCGCGGGAGGGGGCGCCGCCGCAGGGGGTCGCGGTCACGAAGACCTCGGGCTGTCCGAGCGCCATGGGCCTCAGAAGATCGCGGATGCCTTCGCCCGACCGCGTGGCGAGCCTGCCGATGCGCATGTCGGCGTTCGAGCGGGTGTCCTCGAGCCAGTACTTGGCCGAGATGCCCATGACGTCGGCGAAGGACTCGTTGAGCGCGCCCGATTGTCCTTCGTAGATCAGGTTCGAGGTCGAGGCGACGATGCCGTGGGCGAGCTCGTGCACGAGAATGTCGAACGAGAGACTCAGCGGAAGGAAGATGCTGGCGGCGTTCCCGTCGCCGATGTGCACCTCACCCGACCAAGGTTGGTAGTGTGCGTTGGCACCGAACGAATTGAGCTCGGAGTTGTCGTGGGTGACCACCACGAGCGGGCTCCCTCGCCCGTCGAGCCCGGCTCGGCCGTGCACGATGCGGAAATAGTCGAGGGCCTTGCTCGCATGATAGTGCGCATCGACGGAGACTCCCTGGTCGAACGCGTCCCAGCCGCCCAGATTGTTCATTCGCACCGGATAGCGACGGCCATCGTTGCCGAAGTACCAGGTCGAGAGAGGGACGGGCGCAGCCGATGACCTCAGCTCGTAGGAGAGATCCTGGTTCCGACTCACGTCCAGCGTCTTGATGTCGCTGGGATCTCGCCAATAGTGGTAGCGCCCTCCGGGGGATCTGTCCCAGATCTCGGGTGCGCTCTCGCGCATCTCGATCACCGCCCCCGACGTGGCATCCACGAAGACGGTCGGTCCGGCGCAGCGCCCGACCCCTTCGGCGAATGGGAAGCGATAGGAGAGGGGGGCCGGGCCGGAAGCGATGGGGAGAGCGCCGAGGCTTGCTTCGGGGGTCGTGGTCGGGCTCGCGCCGCAGGTCTTCGCGAGGTAGGTGATGGCGGCCCGACGCGCGTCCGCTTCGGTCACGGTGGCTCGGACGGGCGTCGCGTGGAGGTCCACCGCGAGCGCCGATTGCACGAAGCGGACGTTGCCGTTCGGGTCGAAGCGCACGGACGAGAGGGCATCGAAGACGGGGAGGTTGGTCCCGGGGATTTTCTCGCCGATGGTCGTTTCGTGGGAGCCGTCTTGCTCGGTCACGTCGTCGAGCACCTCGAGCTCGTGGTGCTCGCCGGGGCCGAGGCCTTGGCCGTATCGCGAGAAGAACTGCAGGGATTTTTCGCGAGGGGAAGAGCCGGGCAACTGGACCGGGCTCGACGGGCCGAGGATTCGCGGCGCCGTCTCGGGCCGCTCCCGATGGATGAGCCACGCGACGCCCGTATCGGCTTGAAGCTGCGCGGCGAGATCGGTTCCGGGCGCGAAGCTCGGCGGCTCTTCTTGGCTGCTGCAGCCGGCGATCGCCAGGGTGGTGAGGACAATGGAGCAGAGTAGGACGCGGGACTTCATCAGAACCTCCGAGCCCACGTTTCGGCCGGTCGGGCGAAGGTGTTGCGTGGTGTGTGCGTTTTCTTTCGTTCGACGAAAGGCGACGAGCGCGGCAGAGGCGTGCGGTCGGGGGACGGAGCGCGCGGACACTCCGTGGACGCCCGGTGACGAAGATCGTCCGCGTGCTTCATAAAAGGTCCTCGCTGCACCCACGCACGGCCATGAGCCTCGAATTCCCTTCCTTCCGTGTCGTCCTCGGCGTGGTCCTCCTTTCGGTGCTGCCCCTCGCGTGTGGCAGTGAAACCCTCGAGGGCACGCCTGCCGGCACGACGCCTTCGATCCCCGACGGCACGTGCTCCTTGACCCTCGTCGACGGTGCGACGAAGACCTCGTGGAGTGGGACGCCGCGCGTCAGCATGAACGGATCGGGGAATTTGCGCGTCGAATGCATCCCGAAGTCGGGCGACGACCGCGTCGTGCTGGCCTTCGGCAACGGCACGTTCGACGGTCCACGTCGCTATCTGTCCGACGAGGCCTCGAGCGATGGCGACGTGCGTTACGAGAACCCCGACCGTGGCGACTACCGTAGCCACACCAAGGGCGGAAACTGCACGCTCGTCCTCACCGAGGCGAAGCTCGACGCTCTCGGGAGCTCGGTTCCGGTCGGAGAGCGCGTCGCAGGCACGTTCGCTTGTCAATCGATTGTCGCACAGAAGTCGGGCGCCATGCCCCCGACGTACGCCGTGGAGAGCGGCGAGGTCGCGGGCATCGTGGAGCGCTGAGGGCGCAGGCGTGAGACGTGCGACGTCGTCGCGACGTGCTCGGGCAGGTCGCCTTCGAGACGCCGGCGCGTCGGGCCAGGAAGGACCGTGTTCGAGCCTCGATCCGCGGACGGATGCATCACGTTGACCTGTTCCTCTCGACCTTGGAGAATGGGCTCCTGCGCTCGCGGCTCGTCGAGAGCCGACCGAAGCGCACTGGAGCCCCTCCCTGATGTCCGACAAGACGATTGACCTTGTTCCCGGTGGCCGCGTAGTGGCCTGTTCCGAAGAGGGCTTCGCGCCCGCCGAAAACCTGCTCGCCACTCGCACGCCGGAGTTTCGCTTCGGGGTGTTCATCCCCGGCAAGGGCCAGGAGTTCGACTCGTGGGAGACACGTCGGCACAACCCACAGGCGCCCGATTGGGTGGTGCTCGAGCTCGGCACTCCGGGGCCCATCGCCACGGTCGACATCGACACCCACTGGCACGACGGCAACCACGCCGAGCGAGGAGCACTCCATGCGCTCGAGGGGAAGGCCGGAGAATCGCCCGCGCGCGACGACGCACGCTGGGTCGAGCTGCTCGCGCCGACCGACCTGGACGGTCACGCCCACAACGTGTTTCGCACGCCCGCCGGCCACGGCCGAACGTTCACCCACGTGATGCTCGAGAACCACCCGGACGGCGGCATCGCGCGGCTCCGCTGTTACGCCGAGCGCGCCCCGGCAGAGACCGATCCAGGCGAGGCCTCGGTGCGCCGCATTCGCCACGAAGCCGCCATTCCTCGCGGAGGGGATACCGCGCATTCTTCGCCCGGCGAGGCCGAAGTGGCCGCGCGATGGAACGCCGTTGCGCCGAACGCCGTTGTCGATCTCGCGTGCGAGGCCTTCGGCGGACGGGTGGTCGGCACGAGCAACAATCGCTATGGACACAGCCAGCAGCTCATTGCCGAGTCGGCTCCCAAGAGCATGGGCGACGGTTGGGAGACGAGCCGCAGCCGCGGAGGAGAACACCTCGACTACGTGGTGGTCGCGCTCGGTCGTGCGGGCGTGGTCGAGCGCATCGAGGTCGACTTCACCTACTTCGTGCTCAATAACCCGGTCGACCTGCGGGTGCTCGGCGCGAACGCCGAGGATGGAGTCGACGTGCCTGCGGATGGCGAGTGGCGAGAGCTCGTGCCCCGGACGACGGTGAAATCGCTCGCGGGGAGCGTGCTCCGCGTCGAGGGCCCCGAGCTCGGCGCGATCGGACGCGTGACCCACGTGCGCCTCGAGACGTACCCCGACGGCGGGGCGAATCGTCTCCGCGTGGTGGGGCGCGCTACGGGGAAGTAGCCGGCTCGGATTCGGGGCCGTCCACTCGGCAGCCTCGGTTCGAGGGCGTAAGCTTTCGCCCATGTCCATGCTCTACGGTGCGCTCGCGGTCGGTCGTCGTTCGGGTCCCGATGCTTGTTCCACGGTCGAGGCGCGTACCGTGGAGGGAGCCGAGGGGCCTACGCGCCTCGTCCTGCTCGTGGCGGTCGAGGGCGATCTGGCCACCCCTGCGCTCGAGGCGGTGAAAGGAGCCTTCGCCAAGGTCATGAAGGCGGACGAGGGCCAAGCGATCAAGTTGGCCTCGGCTGCGCCTCCGTCACCGTACGCTTCGGGGGTCGCGGTCGTGCTGGTGGAGGGCACGCGCGCGTTCGTCGCTTCCAAGGGCTCCGCTCGCTGCTATCTCGAGCGCGCGCACGATGCCGCGAAGCTCGAGGCGATTGCCCCCGGCTCCTACGAGCTGCGCGCCGGAGACGTGATCGTGGCGGCGAGCCGCGCCGGTCTCGCTACGGGCAGGTCGTTCATCGAAGGGACTCTCGCCTCTCCCGACGACGACACCTTTCACAATGACGGACTCGACGCGGCATTGGAGGAAGCACTCTCGAAGACCGCGGGAGCGCTCCTGGCCGTGTCGGCTGCGAAGGTGGGCTCGTAATGTACGCCGGCCACCTGGACTTCGGGTCCGAGCTCGTGTGGACCGTGGACGATGCGCTCTCGCCCGCCGATTGCGACCGGTACATCGCCAAGATGCTCGCGCGAAAGGCCGAGGCGGAGGTCGCGCCGATTGTCGGTCACGACGGCCTGCCCGAGGTCGATCTCGAGACTCGGAACAATACGCGCATCATGTGGGACGACGAGACCGAGGCCAATGCGTTGCTCGCGCGCGTCGCGCACACGGTGCCGAAGAGTCTCTCCCATCGCACCTTGGTCGGCGCGAACCCACGACTGCGCCTCTATCGCTACGAGCCGGGGCAACGGCACGGTGTTCATTGGGACACCGTCGTGGAGCTCCCGGGTGGCGTCTCGAGTTTGCTCACGCTGGTGTTCTATCTGAACGACGACTTCGAGGGAGGCGCCACGGACTTCCCGGAGCTAGAGCGGATCATCGTGCCGAAGCGAGGCCGCGCGCTGCTCTTTCAGCACCGAATCTTGCACGAGGCGACCTCGGTCGTGAGGGGCGAGAAGCACGTGCTGCGGACGGACGTGCTCTATCGGTAGGGGCGAGGGCGTCGAGGGACGGGGTAGCAGCTCGATCCGTCACCCTGGGCGCAGTCGGCTCCGCCATGCTCGTACGAAAATCGTCCGGCCACCGGGAACCGAAGGCGCTCGCCGTCGTGTAACCCGGTATGCGAATCGCTCGGCTGGCTCGTGGTCTCTCGTCTCTCTTGCTCGTTGCTTCGCTCGGCTGTGGGGCCTCCCTCGACGGTGAGCCCCAGGTGGCGGCGGTGCCTGCCGCGAAGCCGGTGGTGGATTCGGGGACCGTCGACGCGGCGCCGAACGGCTCGACTCCCTTCGGACCCGTGCGGACCGCGCGCATGAGCCGTGTTCATGCGGCGCTCGCGCCCTCCATCGAGAGCTGGCACCTCGACGGGGTCGGGACCGACTGCACCTTGGTCTTCGACGCGAAGGAGGAGTGGCTCGTCGGCTGTTCGTTCGATGCGCTGCCGGAGGGCTTCGTGCCGACCGGGGAGGCCTTCCAGGGCAAGCCCATCCTCTGGACGGGCACTTCGCTGCGCCTCGGAGACAAGGTGACTCCCTACGAGAAGGTGAAGCTCTCCCTGGTCGGGACCGTGGTGACCCAAACGCGCGCGGACGGCTCGGAGACGCCCGTGCTCGTTCTCCAAGACTGGGATGCGCTCTCGGCCAACCATCCCGCCTTTCGTGATTCTCCGGAGGAAGAGTGGACAGGGATTGCCGTTCACGAGGCCTTTCACGCACATCAGATGTGGCATCCCGCGGTTCGGGCGAAGATCAAGGCCATTTCCGCCGCGAGCCCTGCCGTCGCCAACGCCGACGAGCTCGGCAATCTCTATGCGACGAACGCTGGCTTTCGTGCCGACCTCGACGCCGAGTTGACCGCGCTTCGGGACGCGACTTCGGGAGCGCCGGATGCGTCTGCGGCCAAGCGAGCCCTCGCCGCGTGGGTCGCGTCGTCGATGGCGCGCGCCACGTCTCACGACGCCGAGGTCGAAGCACGCCTCCCGGGAAAGAAGTGGCAAGAAGCCGAGCGGTTCTACGTCTTCTTGGAGGGCGTCGCGCGGTATGTCGAGGCATCGTTCCTGCTTTCGAGTCACGGGCGCGACTCGACCGCGGTGACGACTCTTCCCGGCCTCTCCGGCGCGAAGCCGAAGTACGTCTATTCGCTCGGCATGTACCTGTGTTTCCTGCTCGACCGCGCCGATCCGGGCTGGAAGACGCGCGTGCTCGACCATCCTCGCCTGCTCGTGGGCGTGGTGGAGGACCTCGTCGCGCGGGCGTCGCCGTAGTCTCGCCCTCTCGAAGGGAGGTTCGTCGGGCGCGTACGTATGTCTCGACGCCGAGGGCGAAATGCCATCTGCTCGAAGCTCGCGCGCCCTCACACGCAGACCTCCTCGGGAGACGCCATGTCCACTACGACTTCGGACACGAAGTACCTTGATTCCTTCCTTCAGGATCACCCGATGGTGACCGAGCGGCGCTACAGCGAGGCCGAGCTCTCGCCGCTAGCGGAGCAGGTCCCGGAGCAAGTGCTCGCGCTCCTCACACGCGTGGGGAAGGCCTCGTGGAAGGGCTTCTTCTTCACGCAGCTCCCCGGTGAGAGTCCCCAATTGCTCGAGGCCTGGGGAATCGATCCTTCGAAGGCCCACCTCTTCATGACGAGCGCGCTCGGGCTCCTCGTGTTCGCCACGAAGGAGTGCGTGTATGCGCTCGATCCCAATACAGGGAGGATCGTGGAGGCCGACCCCTACTTGGCGTTCGCCATGCTCTTCCTCGACGCGATGACGGACTATCCGGAGTTCGAGAGCCGAGGGCTCGAAGCCGACCCGCTCGAGCCGGGTCAGCAGTGGGGCATCTTTCCGCCAATCAAGCTCGGGGGCACCTTCGGCAATGCTTACGGCTCGAAAGCGACCGTCACGTTCCGTAAGGTCGCGCGGGACGAGCACGCGCCCTACTTGGCCTCGCTCTTCGGCAACAAACCGAAGGGACTCCCCAAGGAGTTGAAGCTCCCCAAGGCGCGTGCCCCGAAGGCTCCGGTGGAACGGACCGCGCCGGTGGTGACCGAGGAGGTCGAGACCTTCGCCTTCTCCGATGCTGGGCTCCACTACGCGGTGGTATCCGCGCTCTTCGCCGCGGGCGAGCTCTCGCCCGACGATCTGCAGGGGGCGCTGCGCAAACACTCCGACGTGAGCGAAGACGACGACGAGTACGAGCACATCGCACGGGCCGTGAAGGCGCTCCGAAAGCTTCGGCTCCGCGAGGACCAATTGGCGAAGGTCACCACGCTCGGACGCGACCTCTCTTTCGAGGGCACCTTCGAGCGGCTCATCGGCGTCGAGACCGGAGGCGAAGACGACTACATGGCCGTCACGTCTCTCCGTGAGCTCGGGCGTCTGCCTGCGCTCACGCGTCTCGACCTCGAGAGTGTCACCTTCGACTCGACGAAGGCTCCCGACCTCGCGCCGCTCGCGCTCCACCCTGCGCTGCGCGAGCTGGTTCTCGGCCGAAAACTCCCGAAGAAGCTCGACGCGCTCACGAAGGCGCCGCATCTGGAGCGCTTGATCGTGCGTGAGGGCAGCGCGATCGATTCGAAGGTCGCCTCCGCGCTCGCGAAGAGGAACGTGGTGGTCGAAAGGGCGTGACCTCCGTCGCCGTCGCATGACGGGCCTCTCGAGTGGTTCGGTCTCTCTGTCTCTCCGTTCGCATCGACGCGTATAGTTCGTCCCATGGAGCAATCATCCGCCTCGTCGCTGTCGACCGTGCTGACGTGGGTCTACGGGCTCGGCACGCTCGTGGGCGTGGTGGGGCAGATCGTGCTGTTGCTGACCGTGGCGGGGGTGGTCAGACGCAATCGACCGGATGCCTACGGAACCTTGCTGGTGTGGGCTGCGGCGTCGCTCGGCGCGAGCCTCTTGTTCGCGGTCGGCGGATCCGTGGGCGGGGTGATCGCGGGTCGGCAGTCCATCGAGGCGATGCTGACGTTCCAGATTGTCACGACGGCGATGCACATCCCGGTCAACATCGCTCTCTTCGCCGTGCTGGCCGTCGGGCTCTCACGGTTGGCGCAGCCCCGAGTGGAACCCGTGGTTCGAGGCGAACCTCCGTATCGGTGAGCAGAGCTCACGGGGGGAAGCTCCGCGTGGTCGGTGCGTAGAGGTATGGAATGGACTTCGAATCGCTGCTCACCCGAGTCCGTCCGCTGTATCGGCCGATGTCGACGCCTCCTCGCGAGGACGTCGACGCCGTCGAGCGCGCCTGGGGCATCTCGGTACCGCCCACGTTCCGCACGTTCCTCGAGAGACTAGGGGGAGGATCGCTCGTCGGCGCCGGGGGAGTGATGGAGATCTGGTGGACACCGGATCAGCTCGGCCGTGCCCGTGAGCGGGACATGTTGCCCTTCGGATTGCGCGGCACACGCGCCGTGGTCTTCGCGAGCGACGGAGGCAGCTACGACTACGCCTTCGACGTGGACGGCGACTTCGGGCGCGGAGCCTTCGCGGTATTGGCGGCAGACGGCGCGTCGGATCTCGTGGAATTCATCGCGTCGGACTTTGCCGGAGCAGTGGAGCGCATCGCCTTCGGGCCGCGCAGGGATACGTACGGAGATACGGTGACGCGGAGCGTCCGTCGAGAGCCTCTCCGCTAAGCCAAATAGATCAGCGGCTCGCTCGAACAGCATCGCCGCTGATCTAAATGAGCTCTTGCTCGGACTTCAATCGGGCAGCGCGTCGCGACGCCGACCACCGAGGGAACCCTGCGACTGACGAATGGGCTACCTGGTTTTTTCACGTGCACTCGGTAGGAGTGGTCAATCGAGTACGTGGTCGCGCCTGGTCCCCGTGCGACGTGATGCTCGGCTGAGCTCAGGCGGCCATGGGCTCGGACAAGAAGAGATGGATCTTGAGGCCTCGCACGAGACGTTTCGCTTCGGCCGAGTCGGGGAGCCCGAGCGGCGAGCGTACCTCGTAAGGCACGTGAGCTTCGGCGGCGGCGTGGAGCTCACGAACGGCGCCAGCCATCGCGGCTTCGACGCGGGCGCGTTCGTCGCTCGAGAGGAGCGGCAGGAGCCACGCGTGAACCGACCACGCGAGCTCGGCATGGGCGCACTCGTCGCGATAGACACGGTTCATCAGCTTGCGGACGTCGGAGCGCGTGGCGTGAGCGGCCTGATGCCCGGCCACCACGGCGCCGTACGTCTCGCGGACGCACCCTTCGACGGCGTTTTCGAGCGCGATGTCGACGAGGGCGCGGACCTCTCCGTGGGGCACGGGCGTGCTCGAGAGCGTCGCGCCCTCACGGACGGCGAGGTTGCCCATCATACGCGCGTGAACGACCTCGTCGGCCTCGGCCCGTAGGGTCGCGAGGAGGAGCTCGTCGGGGGCATCGTAGTGCGAGAGCTCGCGATGAAGGATGCGGAAGGCATCGATCGACACTCGCTCGAGATCCGCTGCGTGGGCGAGCCAACCGGCCACGGACGTCTCGGCGCAAGGTTCGACGTACCCTTCGGGCCTGCGGCCCTCGACGCACGCGTAACACTCGAACGACGGACCCGGGAGATCGTCTTTCTGGTAGGCGGCGCACGAGTAGTAGGACCGGCCGTTGTCGGCCGCGGGGCACACCTTCGCGCACTCGGCGGGGCTCATGCCGTCGGTCGGATCGACACCCTCGGGCACTCCGCACGCATGGTAGAACACGTCGGTGCACGCGCCGTCTCCTTGGAGATTTCGGGGCGGCGTATTGCACCCTGCGTCCGGCACGGGCGGGGGCGGCGTGGGGCCGGTGGTGGTGGGAACCGTGGTCGGGTTCGTCGTGGGCGAAGTCGGGGGCGCAGACGTCGCTGTAGTCGAGGTCGGGGTGGTGTTGCCCTCGTCGACTTTGCCACCGCACGCGGCGATCGAAGCGGTGGCGAGCACGTGGGCGAGAATGGGAGCGATGCGTCGCATGGGCGAACCGTTTGCACGCGGCATGCCTCGCATTGAAGCGGAAAAGGCCTGATCTCGCCCGGGAGACTCTGTGTCAATACGTGCCAGTCGCCGTTGGGGATGTCGTTCTTCGACAGGCCCTCGGGTGATCGCCGCTCGTGTACCCGCTGCGAATGCGAGCGCTCTGCCGCGCGATCAGAACGTGCCGGGTGAACCCCCATCGCTCTCGCGAGCAGGGGTGAGCACGACGCGCTTGGGCGCTTTGCCTGGCGAGGGGTCGGCCTCTTCGAGCACGAGCGCCTTCGGGCAATCGTAGAGGGTGACCTCGTAGGTGGTCTTGGCGCCATCGAGGGTCTTCACCTCGACACGCCGCTTCTTGCCCGACGGGACGGGATCGAAGATGCCATAGAGCCCTTGGTGGCGGATCTCGGTCCCTCGGGTGAGCCTCCCGGCCTCGTCGCGGAGGAGGAAGTACAATCGGCAACCCGGCGCGAGCTCCACCCCGAGGGTGTCCGTGGGCCCGAGGTTCCCCGCGCAGTTGAGCCAAGGGCCGCCGGTCTTGTCGATGAACGACTTCATGGTCGGGAGCGCGAGCGTGGGCGCGTCGTCCCCGGGCGAGCACGTCCCGGAGCACTCCCCGGCGCGCGCGGTGGTCACGTCGTCGTCGATCCACTCCGTGCATCCTGCACGTGCCACGTTGGTCTCCGCGTCGGCCGCGAGCGGGGAGGGGGAGGCATCGGTCGGGACGATGTTTTCACCGAGGTCGAGCACACGTGCCTCGCACGCTCCGACGATGGCGGCGAGGCAGGCTAGGGTGAAGGTGCGGGTGGCGATGCGCAGTGGGGTCATGGAGCGGGTCGGAGAGGTTATCATTCGGCGCGAGCACCTGCACGGCAGTGCGTACGCGGTAAAGGCGCTGTGACGATGACCGAGCGGCCATGCGGAGGACCGACCGCGCTCAGGTCGTTAGGGCGCGCAAACCAAGTGGTAGGCGTTCGACGCGAAGAACCGACTGTCGGCCGGTCGGCTGGCGACGAGCCAATAGTATCCTCCCGCTACCGGGATGAGGTTGGTCGGACCGTGGATGCCGGGGAGCGTCACCGTGACGGGCTTTCCGAGATCGCGCAGGGACGAGTCAAGGCGCTGAAGCTTGGCGGTGAACTTGGTCGGGTCGGAGTAGTCGAAGGTGACGAACGAGTCGAGCTTCGAACCCCAATGCGTTTCCACCGGGGAAGAGCCGCTCTGGTCGTCGAGGGGCCAGGTGGCGAGCTTTCGGCCCGTCGCGTCGTTGGGGAGATGCACCCAAACTTCGGACGGTGTGGTGAGTCGGGCGGGGTCCGTGCAAGGCACTGGAAACACCCTTCGCTCGGTCACGAGCGAGGCTCCGGTGCGCGCCACCACGCCGCCGGTGGCGCATGGGGTGGTCGTGTCGGGGACCATCACGAAAGGCGTGTCGCTCTCGACTTTGCCGTCCGCCGCGAGCACCACGTCTCGTGATTGGCGGAGGAAATGGGTCTTCCCGCCCTCTTGCCATTGCGCGGAGGGGAATCCGTCCAGGCCGGTGCGCTGCCAAGCGCCGTTCTTGCGAAACGGGCGACGCCAAATGGAGGTGCCCTCGGTCTCGGAGAGGCGGACCCACGCATACGACGCCGTGTCGTCGCTGCTGGCCGACCAACCGAGGATGGGCAGCCCTTCCACGGTCTCCTCGTAGAAGTCTTTGAGCTCTTCCGACGTGGCGAAGTCGTAGCCGATGAGCGAAGCGATTTTCTTCGGGGGCTTCTCGTCCGTGCTGCCGTAATACAGGAGACCCGCGTGGCCACCGCTCCGTAGCTGGAGCACGTTTCCACTCGACCCGGAATTGGAGTCGGAGAGGAACGCGATGGGATGCGTGTCGAGGGTCTCGAGTCGCTCGTCCAAGCGCTTCGCCTCGACCTTGAACCCCACCCCGACCAATCCGAAGGTCCCATCCGTGAACGAGACGAGCGTTCGGTCGGGGAAGACCCCGATCGACAATGTCTGCGTCACGTCGATGGGCGCGCCCTCGATCCGCATGTTGCCTTCGCAGCCGAGTTTGTCCGCCTCCACGGGGACCGCCGGGCCGAGCACTCGCGCGTCTGGGCCTGCATCCTTCGGCTTCGCGGGCGCGCCCGAGTCGAGGGGCTCGACCGGGGCTCCACCGTCCGGATTGACCTGGCCCGGCGTGTCCTCGCTTGGACTGCAGGAGGCGATCGCGAGCAGGACGGGCACGTAGCGACGAACGTTAAGCATGGTCCTCCGACATGGGCGACGTTGCTCGGAGGCCGAGGAACGCGCGGAAGGCCTAGCTATAGCACGTTATGTGTCACTGTCGCGCTCTCGATCGACCCTACCCGAGGTCGAGGTTCGACTCGTGGCGCGTCGATCGAGCTATGCCCGCCGTGAACGCCCGACCACAACGTCGACGCAGAAGGGCGTCTTTCTCGACATCAGGGGTGGCACGCCGCCTGCACTGGAGCGCAGCCTCTCTTCATCGGAAGGACACGAAATGACCCGAATTGCACGCGTGCGCGATGGCCTGCTGACCTTTGCAGGCATGCTCGCCTTTGGTCTCACCGGCCTGCATTGCTCCGGGTCCGACTCGCAGACGATCTATCGCCTCTCGTTCCCCTCCGACCACGTCTTCGTGTGCAGCCAGGGGACCTTGAGCCAAGACGTGGCTCGCTCCGCCACCGAAGGGTTCGTCACGCCCGAGTACGCGAGCCTCGTGCGTACGAGCCCGAGCGACTACGCACTCGACCTCGCCGGACGATCGTTTTCGGGAAAAAAGGAGGGTGACGGCTACACCTTCACGGCAACCAACGTCTCCGCGGGTGGGGTGACCTACACCATCGACACCAAGGTCTCGCTGCAGGTCAACGGGCAGAACGTGGGGGGCACGGTCGATGTCGACGTAGCATCCACTTGTTCGGGCGCTGGCTGCCAAGGGGTGACGGCGGCGCGTTGCCGTCAGTCGATTGCGGTCTCCGGGGTCGAGGTCGAGACCGCTTTCTGACGTCCACCCGCGCGGTCAGTTGCGGACGCAGACCACGGTGCGCAGGTTCGCCGAAGCCTCGACCGGGCCGAAGCCTGCCACGAACCCGAGCGAGCGACATAGGTTCCACGCCGCAATGGTGCAATCGGTGGCGTGGGGCGCGCAGCGCGATGCGTGCATTTGAAGGGTGTTCTCGTCGACCGTGATGGCGGTGGCTCGCGTGTTCGAGAGGCAAGACACCGGCACCTGTGTGCCCGTTGCCCGGTGATGGCCGAAGCCACCTGCCGCGCCGGTCGATTGGCAGTAGCGATTCACCGCGACGACGCAGCCTTCGCTGAGACGCCCGGTCACTCCGTCGCACCGTGCGTCGAACGTCTGGAGGGTTGCGTAGGGAACGTCGGCCACCGGCAAGGCCGAGAAGCAGACCGTGGTCTCGTCGTTGGGGGCGTGGCCCGTCGGTGGACCGAGCGCCGTGGTCGCGCAGCCACGGGAGAGGCAATAGGCTTTCCCGGCGTTCTCGCACCCCGGCTCTCCCACCTTCGTGCATGCCGGGTCGAGGACGGAGAGCTGTGCCGTGGTGACGGGGAAGGCAGGTGCCCCGCCGCCGCACGCGCACGTGCCTTGGCTGCAGAAGCGGTCGGGCGCGCACGAATTGCCGCACGCCCCGCAATGATCTCTGTCGTACAGCAAGTTGCGACACGAGAGCGCGCACGCGGTCTCGCCGCCCGGGCAGCCGCATTGCCCCGCCACGCACGGCTGTCCCGCCGCGCAGGAACGTCCACACGTGCCGCAATGGCGTGGGTCGGACTGCACCTGGAAGCAGGCTCCATCGCACAGCTCGCCCCCCGCGAGGCAGCGTGCGTTCGAGCCGATGTCGCAAAGCGCCTGCGCCGTGGCAGCGGGAATCCCGAGCGGCGCAGGGTTCGGCAGACGCGGAGCCTTTCCGGTGAGCGTGCGGGTGATGGTGCACGCGGCAAGCAGGGTGCCTTCGCGGGTCGGGTGGCTCTGGTCGTCGAGGTAGAGCGGGACGTTCGGGAGGCGTACTTGCGCCTCGTAGAATGCCGCGCCCACTCGTGCAATCTGCCCGCCCGTCGCCAGGGCAGCCTTCGTGTACGCTTGCTCGATTCGATTGGCGGTCGCTTCACCACGCTGCGATGGATGGGCTCCCGGTCCTCTGGCCCAGGTGGCGAACCATACCGCGCGCGCTCCTGCGGCCTTCGTGTGTTCGCCGAAGCGGGGAGCGAAGACGTCGAATGCGCTCTCTCCACCGAGCGCCTCCAGGCTTTGCCCTTGGAGCACCACGGCGTCGAATTTACCGGTGGAGATCTTCTCCTTCACCCCGGGCCGATTCCAATGTGCCGCGAGGGTCGCACCGTCGACCAACAGGCCTTCTGCCGATACCGGCGTACCGCTCGCTCCGCCGAGCTCGGTGACGACTCGCGGGAGATCGTTGTACGAGGTGTAGCTGTTGCCGATGAACAGCACCCGGAGCTCACGTGCCGGCGCGGCGTCGGCGTCTACCCCTGCATCTACCGGAGGACGTTCGTTGCCCGTGTCGGCAGTGCCTGCGTCCGCCGTGGGGGCGGAGCAATCACGGCCCTCGACGCAGGTCGGCTCTTCCGCCGTGGTGCACGACACGACGACCCCCGAGAGGGCTATCCCGAAGACGGCGCGACGTAGGGCAACGCGTGAGAGGATCGACATGGCCCGATCATCTTGGCGCGAGAGCTGTCGATCGCACAGGGGAAGTCGCGCACGACGGTCGTGCAGAAATCCACGTCCCGGGAGGCCGAAAGGGCGCCTCAACCAAGGGCACGAACGTGGGCGACGAGCTCGGCGCCGAGGTCGGCGCGTTCGTCGAGTACATGCCGACGGAGGGCGTGGAGCGTTGCCTTACGCGCTGACGGCGCAACCAAGGAGAATCCAGCGCCGGCGAGGGCGATGGGCAGCTCGGCGAGGGACGATGTGGCCACCGCCATGCTCTCCACGCCGAAGAGGCCATCGGAGGTGAAGGTCGCGTCGAGCCTGGGCAGGGTTTCATCGCCTACCGCTTCGCCCGTGGGGTGCGTGCCCGGCGGCGCGAACCAGCCGAAAGGCAGATCGACGACGAACGTGCTCGTGACCTCGGCCGAAACGACGACCTCGTCGGACAGTACGAAGTCGATCTCACCGCGAAGCAGCTCGGCGGGAGCTCGTGCGGCCTCGACGCGGCGGAGAACGAGCCGTCGAGGGGCTTCACGTTCCCGCAGGACCTTCGCGGCGGCGACCGCGAGGGCTCGCTCGGCGATTGGACCCGCGTACGCGGCGACGAAGCGCCCCGTCGGGAGCGGAGTGAGCGCTTCGAGCCCGTCGTCGACCGCGCGCATCGCGGTGCGAATCGAAGCAAGCAAGCGCCAGCCCGCTTCGGTGACGGAGATCCCCGCCGCGCTGCGCACGAAGAGCGGCGCACCGACCGCGTCCTCCGCGAGCTTGATCGTGCGGGACAGCGCCGAGGGGCTCACGGCGAGCTCGCGTGCGGCGCGCTGGATGCTCTCGTGCTCGGCCACGACTCTCACGGCCGGGAGCCAGTTCCAAACCGCCATCACTCGCCGAAGCCGCTCGGTCATACCCGAACACTCTTCGGTGCGCGCCCTCAGCGCCAGAGCAAAATGTCGTCCAAAGGCTTACGGGAGAGGGCGTGCCGCGGAACCGTAGCGTCGTCTGCGGGGAGCCCGATCGGGACGAGGAGCTCGGCGCGCTCGTTCTCGGGGCGCCCGAGGAGCTTCGCGAGGAACGCCATCGGGCTCGGGGTGTGCGGGAGGGTTGCGAGGCCGGCGTGGGTCAGGCTCGCGAGCAGGAGGCCGCACGCGATCCCGACCGATTCACGCACATAGTAGTTTTTCGTCGACGTGGTCTCGTGGGTGAGCGGGCATGTCGAAAGCTCGTGGGTGCGCGCGAACACCACGATCACATAGGGCGCGTCGGTGATGTGGGTCTTCACGGCGTCGGTCCCGAGCGGCGCGAGGGCATCTCGCCAAGCGATAGGACCTCGCTCGTAGAACACGCGCTCCTCCCGCTCTGCCGCGTCGCGAATGGCCGCCTTCGTGCTCGGATCTTCGATCACGACGAAGGTCCACGGTTGTTGATTGGCGCCGCTCGGGGCGGTGGCGGCCGCGCGGACGGCGTTTTGGACGAGCTCGGGGGCGACGCGTTCTTGGCTGAAGAATCGGCACGATCGCCGCCTCGACATCGTCTCGAGGAATGCTTCGGAGCGCCGTACCCGCTCGTCTGCAGTGAGGCGCTCGAGACGAAAGGGCACGGGCTCGTACGGGGCGGGCGAAGGACCTCTTCGGAGTGCGGAGCAAGGCGCTTCGATGAACGTTCGGGGAGAGGGGCTCATTGGGCGCACGCCACTTCTCGCAGGTTCTCGAGGGCGCGATGAATGCGCAGCTTCACAGCGAGGGTCGTCGTGCCGAGGACCACTGCGGCTTGCTCCGCGCGAAGGCCTTTGCCACGGACGAGATGGAACGTCTCGCGCTGGAGCGGGGGCAGAGTCTCGAGTCGGTCGCGCAGCGCACTCCCGAGCTCGTGGGCGAGCGCGGTCGCCTCGCCCGAAGGCTCCTCGCTCGGCACTTGGTCATCGCAGCCCTCCGCATCGCGCGGAAGCGGTCCCTCGTGCCTCCGCCGACGTACCTCGTCGATCGCGAGGCGACGGGTGATGGTTTTGGCCCACGGGAGCACGTCGGAACCGTGCTGAAATCGGTCGCGGGCCAAGTGCATCTTGAGGAACGCGAGCTGGACGACGTCCTCGGCGAGGGCGCGGTCCCGGGCGACGCGTAGCGCGAGTCGCAAGAGCGGTGGCGAAAGCTCCCGGTAGACGTCGGGGAACGCGGACTCGTCGCCTGCGCAGTAGGCGGCCATTGCGCGGCTCGCTGGCGACCGACAGCCTTGGAGGAGCGAGCTCGCCATGCAGGCTTCGATACCGATCATCACCGTGCGGATGTACGCTGAACGGGGCTACCCAGCCCGCTTCCCGAGGCTCGAATGATTCGGGGGGGCCCCCGAAATTCCGTAGCCTCTCGCGGCGGCGGGATCCAGCTCTCGATCTCGAGCGCGGCCGACGACACCGCACGTCGCCAAGTCGTTGCGGGTCGGGTTGCCGTGGCCCCACTAAGGTCAGGGGACATGATCTTCGAGCAAGCCCGCCGAGTTAGCCTGACTTGGCATCGGAGGACTCCGTCCTCCGCCCCACGGGCGAAGCCGGCTGGGCCCACACCTCCTGGTTTTGGGTCCAGAGGTCGAGAGCCAAAAACAGCCGCGTTCACCTGTTGGAGAATCGTGACCGCCGATTTCGTTTAGCTTGAGGTCTGTCCCGTCCGGGGGCTCCACGGCCAAACCACGAACAGCAAGGGAGAGTCGAACCGGATCTCGGATTTTCGGCCCCTTCGCCGGCATTTCCACGACCAGCAAGCCCTGGTGATTCTCGAACCCCGACCATCCATGCAAGACGTCAAAGACCTCTCCCTCGCACAACTGGTCGAGCTCGGCGCGCGCGACGCCATCGTCGGCGACGGTGATCTGCTCGGCAATCCGCTCCTCACGACCGAGGAAGGACAGCGCGCATTCGTCGAAGCGCTCCTCACCGAGCCCGGCCTGATTGCGCGTCGTTCGATGTTCGGCGGCAGAGCACGCGACGTGATGATGACTCACGTGCTGCGGCGCAAGGATCCGGTCATCCTGGCGCTCCTTCGTCGCATTCTCGACGACGCGTCGCATCCGCTCCAGCAGGCGGCCTTCTCCTACCTGCTCGCGTCGAAGGATCGCGAGATCATCGAGCCCATCTACGACCGCGCGGTGGCAGCGTTGGACGTCGAGAAGGTCGGCACTTACCGCCATCGACTGTGCGAGGTCGCCGTCTTCCTCATGGGCGCCGAAGCCGTCGTGCGCGAGCTCGTCCCCCGCTATCTGACCCCGGCCGCGGCTGCGGCGAATTCGGAGGCCACGCGCCACGTGAGCTCCATCTTGCACGAGCTCGGCATCTGGATCACGAACGGGCGCGTCGCGCGCGACCACCTGGAGCTCGCGCGGGCGGTGGTCGCGCTGGGGGAAGTCACTGCGCTAGGCAAGCCGGTGAAGCAGCTCCTTGCGCTACTCGATCGTGTGACGGTGGCGGCCGCCAAGGGCGGGAGCTCCGGCGCGGAGGTCGAGGGCTCGGCGAAGCCGGTCGCGAAGAAGAAGAGCAGGACGTCCCCTTCCGCGGGAAAGAGTGCCGCCGCCCCGGCGACTTATCTCGAGCGGTACCTCGCCGGGGAGCACGAGGCGGTATGGACGGAGCTGCGCGCGCTCGGGGACGCCGTGCGCGAGCCGAAGCTGGAGGCCGACGCGCGCGCGGTCGCCGCGGCGACGATGAAGGCGTTCGGAGAGAACGTCGCGAAGATCGCGCGCAGCCTGCGCGAGGCGAAATACGACTTGGTCGTCGAGGAGGCGGTCGTCCCCGCGAAGGCCGGGGCGTCCGAGAAGATTGCGGCGCTCGAGAAGATCGTGGGGCCGCTCCCCCTCGCAATCGAGGCCTTCTATAGGACATTCGAGGTGGTCTCGCTCGCGCAAGACGTCGACGCGGTGATCGACGACTCGCCCGTCTTCAGCGACGGACTGCTCGACGAGCTCGGGCGACGCGACCCTCTCGTCTTGGCGTCGCTGCGCGACGTGCTCAAGGATGCCGAGCGCCAGAAGGCCGCGGCGACGTCGCCTATCCTCCTCTATGTCGCCCCCGACCCCGACACCAAAGGCACCATCGACGACGAGATGCCCGACGAGCTCCCGGTACGCACCGCTTCGTCGCGTGGGATCGACGCCGTCCTTTCCGGGAGTGCCGATGGGCATCTCGTGGACTGGTTGCGTGCCTACGTGCAAAACGGAGGCTTCCTGGGCGCGATGGAGGACGAAGACCGTGCGCATCTGCTTCGCGGCCTGCAGCCGTTCTGACGAGTAGCGCGCGCTCTCGACGGACAGATCCGACCGACAGATTCGACCGACGTTGGCCGACAGATCCGACCCGACAGATCCGACCGACGTTGGCGCGACGACAGATCCGACCCGACGACAGATCCGACCGACGTTGGCGCTAAGTTGTTCCGACACCCGCGTCCACCGGAGGACGTTCATTGCCCGTGTCGGGAGTGCCCGCGTCTGCAGTAGGCGCGAAGCAATCTTGGCCCTCGACGCAGGGCGGCTCTTCCGCCGTGGTGCACGACACGACGACCCCCGAGAGGGCTGCCACGAAAAGCGCGGCTACGCATGGTTTGGTCGACATGTCCGACCATCTTGGCTCGAGAGCTGTCGATCGCACAGGGGAAGTCGCGCACGACGGTCGTGCAGAAATCCACGTCCCCGGGAGGTGCGCCTCGACGCATGCGTCCGTCCGAACGATCTGTCGGAGAAGGGAACGTCCAGGAGCTTCAGCAGAGGGTGGTTCGCGTCCGGCGTCGGGGCAGGGCCTCGACTCTCGTCTTTCGAGCGGGAGTCGGCGAAGAAGCGGCGCGACACGACGCGGAGCTGCCCGATCTCCCTGAAGAAGTCGGAGTCGTGCGCAGTCGGTCGTAAAGACGGCGAAGGTCTTCCGTGACGGCTGGCTCGAGAAACACGCCGGCGAGCACACGTCGGCGAAGCCCGATGACGTTCGAGAGGCCTGGCGCGCGTTCCGGGACTCCGAGGACCGAACAGGTTGATTGTTTCAGCGTATCGTCGCAGCGCTCCGCATCGAAACCCGCGTAGAGCTGGCACGTGGATCGCGGCTCGAACGCACGCTCGCGCCACGACGGCAGGAGCGTCACGGGACCCGAAGGAGGGACCGTGAATGCGAACAGCGCGAGCATTTGGTAAGAGTTGAACATGGCCGAACCGCCCGACCTCGACCCCCCACCGCGAGTCTCGCTCGCCGAACCCGGGCCGTTCCTTGAAGCTATTTCGCGGCGACCTTGGTTTCACCACGACCTCGACAACTTCGACGTCGTCGAGATGTGGGCGCTCGTGGCGCTGTGCGCGGTGAGCCGAAGAGAGCTACGAGACGACATCCGGTGCGACGTCTACGAGCGTGGACGGTCGAAAGCAGGTCGCTTTGCGCATGCCGTGAGGTTTACCGAGGCACGAGACGCTGGAGCGGCGATGGCGTCGCAGACCGACAGGACCGTTGCGATACAGCGTGTTCGTTTCGGCCAACGCACCGCCAAGGTCGCCGACGAGATCGCGAGCCTCGCCGTGCCGGGGCCCGACGAGGTCGACTCGCGGGATGCCCTCGCCTACGTGATCGATGAGCTCCTGCGCAACGTGCTCCAGCACAGTGGAGACGCGCTCGGTGCGGTCGTCGGCGCGCAGAGGATGGACGCGGGCAAAGGTGGCTACCGAAGAGCCACGGTTCAGGTCGCCGTCGCGGACACGGGGAAGGGCATCTGGGAGAGTCTCAAGAGCCATCACGACGTGCCCAGCGCCGAGGTTGCGCTCGAGAAGGCGATTCGGCCTCACGTCTCCGGGACGTTCCCGGAGGGTCAAACGGGCAGCTTGAACAATGCCGGACTTGGGCTGTTTTTCACCTCCGAGATGGCGAAGCTAACCCGTAGCAGGTTCCTCCTCGCGAGCCGCGGAGCCTCACTCTTGCTCTCGAGCGACGAAGAGGCGGACACCCACACGATCGAAATCCTGGTCCCCCCCGGGACCGGCTTTCCGGGAACGCTCGCGGTGTTCGAGCTTCCCCTCGAGATCGTCGACCGGGATGCTCTGCTGGACGTGATACGGAAGCGCGCCTTGGAAAGAACGCCGGCCTCTTCGGGTCGGACATGGCTCACGTACGAAGCTGCGCCGGCTGAGGTTCCTCGGGTGCTCGTCCGCGAGCTCCTCGACGATACCACTGCGCTCGAGGCGCGAGTCGAAGCGTACCGCGCTGGACTCTCACAGGGACGACCGCTGTCTCTCGACTTCTCTGGGATTGCGATCTTGACTCAGAGCGTGCTCCACGCGCTGCTCTTTCATTCGGTCCGCGTTGCTTGGGCGATGGGAACAAAGCTCTACATCCGGGGTGCGTCGCCCGCGGTGCGTAGCGGTCTCGACTACCTGGAGAGCTACGCCCTCAAGTAGGAGTCGACCAACGCAAAGAGGGCCCGTCTCTCGACAGGGCCGATCGGCGGGTCACGTGGCCTCTTCGCCAAATTCGGAATCTGAGCGCGCGCGCCGGCCAGAAAGAGCCGTGCCGAGCACGGCCCTCGTCAAGGCCCGCGTGCCCGCGCGTCCGGGTGGGGAGCGTCACGAGTGACGCAGGGGCGGCCGAGGCGGGGCGCTCCCTCGGCCGAGGTGCGACACTCGCGACGCATAGGGATCTTCGCAACCTGCCGATACCGTTGAGGGCTTGCGCGGGGCCTCCGCGGCACGGGGCGTGCGATGAGGAGGGTCACACCCGCCGCTGCGCACCCCACCCGAAGGACGTCCACCATGAAGAAGCTCTCCTCGCTCGGTCTCGTCGCCTCCACGTTCGCGTTCGCTGTCGCTGGTGCGGCGCTCGTCTCGGGCTGCTCGCTCCGCGTCGACGGCGACGGTACGGCCAACGGGGCGGGCTCAGGGGCGGGGAGCGGCATGGTGCGCTCGAGCGGTCAGGCGCTCGGGTACTTTCCCCCGGAGCAGCCCAAGGTGCCCGAGCCCACGTCGCGCTGCACGCCTGCGCCCGCGCTCTTCGCGAAGGCCGCCGTCTGTGTCTGCGGCGATATGTCGCACGCCGGTCGGCTCGTGACACGCGGGATTGGAGTCGATGCGGCGGACGTGGCCGTGCTCGGTGACTTCTCGGCCGCCTCGGGCACGCGCATCGACGGCAGCCTGCGCGTCGCTGGCGACGTGTCGTTCGCCGGCGATCTGAGCGTCGCCGATCACTTGTATTCCGCAGGTGATGTCTCGGGCGCAGGAGACTTCTCGGTCGGCGGAGATCTCGGCGCGCGTCGCAGTCTGTCGGGCGCAGGCACGCTCACGGTCGGAGGGCAGCTACGCGCGGGCGAGGTGTCGTTTGCCGGGGACCAGCGCGTGGGCCTGCGGGGCGCGTTCGTCGAGCCCGGGGTCGCGCCGTGCGGGTGCGACGCGGCCTCGCGGTACGACGTGGCCTCGGCCGTGGCGGCGGCCAAGGTGCAGAACGACAATGGAGGCGCAGGCCTGCCGCTCGACGCGAGCGCGCTCGTGGGCACGACGTCCGTCACGCTGAAGTCGGGGCGGTACTACTTCGCCAATGCGCAGGCCGTGGGCAAGCTGACCTTGAACGTCGAGGGCGCGGTGCAGCTCTACCTCGAGGGCGATCTCGGCGCGGTGGGCGAGGGGCAGGTGCGGCTCGCCAAGGGCGCGACGCTCGATCTCTTCGTCGACGGCAAGCTCACCACGGTGGGCGAAGCGACCTTCGGGGATCCGTCACGCCCCGAGGCCTTCCGCCTCTACGTCGGCGGGAAGAACGCGGCCATCACGTTCGCCGGGAAGGCCGGGTTCCACGGCCTCGTCTACGCGCCCGAGGCGGATCTCTCGTTCGCCGGCGAGGCTCGCATCCAAGGTGGGCTCGTCGCGAAGCACGTGTCGTACGCCGGGGATCTCACGGTGGAGGGCGCGCGCGTGTGGTCGCAGCCCGAGTCGTGCGAGGACCCGGCGGGCACGGTCCCCGCGAAGCCCGAGGTCGTGCCGGCCGTGCCTCACTGAGCGAGCGCGCGAGTCGGCGCAGGAGGACGTCGTGCGATTGGAGGCTCCCGTCTTCGCCATGCGGTTCCAATCAGGGTCGGGCCTCGTTCGGGTCGGGTTCGACGAGGAACACGTTGGCGTCGACGTCGGTCGGATCCGGCTCTTGGATGGAACGAGATCCCGCGTCAGATTGGAACGACCACCTCGCATCGCTCGGAATGCGCAGGTACGGCACGCGACCGGCAGGGATCTCCAGCCATCCGTAGACCATGCTCACCCCTATCGACGCCCATGCCCATCGGCGTTAGGATCCCTACCTGGCGGGCTGGCTGAGGCTCGCCTCGGGTTCTTCGGTGGGGCTCGGTCTGCTTTCGGGAGGGGGCCATGTCGAATCAAGCTGGGTCTTTTGGCTTGCGCGCGTGGGTGCGGGAATGAGCAGCGGTCACGCGCATCACTTCTTGTCCCGCCTCGATCGGGTCTCGATGCCCCAGGTCGAGCTGGCGCTCGAGCTCTATCGAGACCCGGGCATGCTCAAGTTCGTGCTCGAATCTGCCAAGCTGCCCGAAGGCGCCGAGCGCGTGGCCATCGCGCTCGAAGACTCGCCGACCAGTCCGTATGTGATTGTCACCCGCGAGGGGCGCTTCGTCACGTGCTTAGGTGAGGGCATGCGAGTCGATCTGCCCATCGTGAGTCGTAGTCGCCTGGACGCGCTCTCGACACGGGTCGAGACGCTGCGCGCACGAATGGAAGCGTGCGCGAAGTTCGCCGGCCCGCGTGGAGGAGTGGGCAAGCTGCTCTCTCGTATCCACCAGGCCGGCAATTCGCTGACGCGCGAAGAGATGGTGGCGCTCTCGGGCATTCAGCCGCTCATGGCGTTCGAGTTTTTCAGGTACATGCTCGTCTGCACGACGGACTTGGCGAACGCGCGAGAGGTCCTCACGCGGCATCTCAAGCGGTCGCCGAAGCTGAAGCCAGCGCTCCATCCGGCCGCGCGTGCGTATTGGAACTCGTTCTGGGCGCTCGGACACTTCTCCGTGCTCGCGGCCATGGGCGGCCCCGAGCTGCTCACGCGCCTCCCCGACGACATCCGCGAGCGCCTCCTCGGCACTTCGTACTCGTGGGGGTGCGTTCGCCAAGGATTGAGCGCGCTCGCGCTTCGCGGGGTGTGGGCTTCAGCGCGCATCGGCAAAGAATTGCTTCCCACCCACAAGCGAATGCACCGCGAAGCGACGACCGAGCTGACGACCCTCGACTCGGGCATGGCGTTGCTCGCGGTCGCTTGCCGTCATTCTCGCCTTCGAGCCGAGGCGCGCAAGGCCTTGGAGTCGGGGCCGGCCGTGTCGGACACGGCGATGGGCAAGATCATCGGGACGTACAGCAATATGCTGGTCGGAGTCGCCGAGGACGACGAGCTCCGACCCGAAGAGCTGCGCCAGGAGCAAATCGAGCTCGGCGCGCACTTCGCGGTCATGGAGTGCGAGGGCTTGCCGCCCGGACCACACGTCTACACCCGGGAAGAAGACGTTCCCCCCGAATTGGCGCTCACGTTCCTCGCCAACTTGGAGGCCCCGTTCATCGGATTCAAAGGCATCGACCCGTTCTTGGTTGGCACCGCGGTCGCCGTTCCCTGGGTCGCCCGCGCCGACGCCGAAGATCTGTATTTCCCGGAAGAGGTGGTCCGCTGCATTCGCAGGCCGTGGATTCCCGACTACACGATCGCCCTCCTGAATGCGCAGAGCCTTCACTACCGAAGGAAGCCCCCGCCCAAGCCTGAAATCTCCCGACAAGGACCGTGTCCTTGCGGCAGCGGGAAGAAGTACAAGCGGTGCTGCGAGGGAGCCGCCGAGTCGAACGAGACGCCTGTCGAGGAGGTCGGCGCGGACTGATGGCGGAGCGCCGCCCGCCGACGTGATTTCGCATACTTGGCGTCAACGTCGGTCGGATTGGCCGCGCCGCGCCCTCCGGCGACGGACCCAACGCGGGGGTGAGCCATGGAACGATCTCGGCCCCGCGCTCGTCGAGGAGCACGGGGCCGAGATGGGTACGCTCGAGGCGTTCAGACGAGGCACACGAGGGGAGGTCACGCGTCGGTGTCGTCCATGTCCTCTTCGGTGGGATCGAGGTCCGGTTCGGGGGTGGGCTTGGGCTCGCCGGCCGAGGTTCGTCACTCGAGCCCGCGGGCTCGTGCCACGCGAGCCAGCTCGGTGGGGGAGTCGAGGGTATGGCGCCCGCGTGACGAGACGAATTCCTCGCCGAGCCGTCGCACGACACGTTTCGCGAAGTCGAGGAGCTCGCGAGGCTGAGCGACGATTGCGCCTTCGACCACGACTTGCTCCGCGTACTCGAGGTAGTGCAGCAGCGCGGACACGTCGATGGAGTAGTGCATGTGGATTGGCGAGCCCAACTGGATGACAGGAAACGATTTCCACCACGCGCTGGGCTTCGGTCCAGCGAGAGCGA
The DNA here is from genome assembly GCA_965225775.1 of Polyangiaceae bacterium. Classification (GTDB taxonomy): domain Bacteria; phylum Myxococcota_A; class Polyangia; order Polyangiales; family Polyangiaceae; genus JAAFHV01. The sequence goes on from OZ245328.1 coordinate 7,188,879, forward strand.
CGTCCGAATTCGCGAACAGTACTTCGTACGGTCGATGGCGAGTGAGCGCGTCGACCACCCATGCACGTGCCTCGTCCACGTCTACGAGTCGAGGCGGCGCATCGCAGTCCACGAACCAGATGCGGCTCGTTTCCTGTCCGACGAGCACGAGCGCGCGTTCGACATCGGCGGGTGTCCAGAGGCACGTATACGAGCGACGTCGCGGGACCTCCCAGGGAGCGGCGCACGGATCGAGGGGCGACGACAGGAGCGTTTCGGTCGGGGCGTAGTCGATCTCGAACGTGGCCCCGTGCTTGTCTCGCGCACACGCAGAGCACCGAAGGAGCACGTCGATCCGAGAGACTTCGTCTGCACGGACGTGGTACCGGAGGGAGAGCGCGAACCGGTCGGATTTGCATCGGCACTTGGCGACGGGCGGGCGGCCATCCTGGAGCACGTCGACCCAGTGGTCGCGGCTGTCGAGCAGGAGCGAAATGTGTCCTGCGCCGCAGGTGACGAGACCGACCTGCTCGTTCTTGTCGAGGCGCACCTGGAAGGCGCGGTCCCCACACGGGCACGACACGTCTGTGACCACCGGCTCCATGTCGGGAGTATCGCACGGCCGCGGGGAAGCGCAGTGGGCCTCGCCTGCGTTGCACTTCAACACCGCGCCATTCGAGACGACCCCACCGCAGCTTTCGAGGCCGACACGTGATTTCTTGGCGTCAATGTCGGTCCGGTCCGGCCGGTCGGCTCCGGCCGTCCACATTCGCGTTCGCCGGTCGCCGCGCCCTCCGGCGAAGGACCCAACGCGAGAGTGAGCCATGAAACGCTCTCGGCCCCGCGCTCGTCGAGGAGCACGGGGCCGGGATGGGTACGCTCGAGGCGTTCAGACGAGGCACACGAGGGGAGGTCACGCGTCGGTGTCGTCCATGTCCTCTTCGGTGGGATCGAGGTCCGGTTCGGGCGAGGGCTTGGGCTCGAGCTTGTCTTTGGGGAGAGCCGCTGCCTTGGCCTTGGCGCTCGCGCGCCGCTTATTGCGCCCGTACTCGCTCGCCGTCGCACGCACGACCTCGGGGCACAGCAGCGCGAAGTTGCCGCCAGGATCCTCCTTCACGGCGGCGATGAATCGAACACGTTCGTCCATGGGTCTTGTCGCTTTCCACGGCATGACAGCTGGAGTGCTGCCGTTCGGCCGTACGCGCGACCCGAAACCCAACTGGTTGAACCAGTGTCACCAGAGTACCCGGTCCAAAAGTGTCACCCAGGTACCCGGTCTAAAGTGTCACCTGGGTACCCGGTTTGCACCCCGGCGATCGGAGCGGGGTAAGGAACATGGGGAGCGGCGCGGGCAATCGGTGTTCCCCGTAGTCAGGCGCCCTTCTTCGTGGCCTTCGCGTGCCTGGTCCCTTCATCGGCTGACGGGCTCGGGTGAGAAGACAGGTCCCGCCACCCTGGAGGATCTGCTCGCGATCCCGGAGGGGGATCGGCGTCATGAGCTCCTCGATGGCGCGCTCGTCGAGAAGGGGGCGGCTTCGGGAGAGCACGGGCAGGCGCAGTTCAACCTGTCGACCTACCTGACCCCGTTCCGGCGGCGCACGGGCGAAGGTCGGCCCGGCGGGGGATGGTTCGCCACCGGGTGCCGCACGATTGGGTCATCGACCCCGACGACGAGACTCTCTCCGTCTCCCCCGCCTCGACCAACCTGCGGATACGAGACGACGCAAGGCCGCCCGGCCGGCGCACTTGCGACTCCGGTGCCCTGAGCGAGCATGGCGAGCCAGAAACCGCCACGGTTGCTGAGGCCTCGGCGAAGCGCGGCGCAGGTGTCGCGGAGCGGCGCCGCTCTCGAGCGAAGCGACACGCCTCATGACGATGCGGCCAGGGGAGCCCCACCCCTTCCAGGTTGACGCCGACCCACGATACCCTAAGGTGGTCCACCTCGAAAGCGGCGCAGGCTCGAGTCGCCTCACACGAGGTTCGCTCCGTTCCTCCACCGCGTCGCAATCGCCAGCAAGGGGACAGCTGTCATGTCGCGAAGGTCTTGGGCTCCATTCGTCCTCCTGATGAGCCTTGCGCTCGCGTTGTCGGCCTGTGGGGGCTGCTCCGACGAACCGGGTCCCGCCGCGGACATCGACGGCGGCATGCAGGTGCCGCCCGAAGGCGGGCCGGGCACCGATCCTTGCGCGCCTCCGCGCGTGGACGCCACCAGTGCCGCGAGCTTCGCCGACGCCGTGCGGTTCTTGTACGACGGCCCCTGCCCTCGCCAGGTCGGCGTGGAGAAGACCTTCATCGATCCCGTGCGCGTGTCGGTCGTGCGGGGGCGCGTCACCGACGAGAGCGGCAAAGGTCTCGCGGGGGTCAAGGTCTCGGTACCGACCGAGCCTCGCTTCGGCTCGTCCACCACGGACGCAGAAGGCCGCTTCGACTTCGTCCTCAACTCCACCGGCGGCTCGGGCGCAGGGGGCGCACGTCTTCGCTTCGAGCTCGCGGGCAGGCTACGCGCGCACCGAACCTCCAGCGCGAAGCCCAATCGGTTCCAGGCACTGCCAGATGTGTCCCTCGTTCGTCCCTCGGGCAAGACCAGTCCGCTCGTGTTCGGCTCGGGCGAATGGCAAATCGCGTCGGGCGATACCATCACCGACGACGGCAAGGCGCGCACAGCAACCGTGCTCGTCCAGCCCGGAACGCGAGCGGAGACAGTCAAACCCGATGGTGCGCGCGCGCCACTGACGAACGGCACCCTTCGCATAACGGAGTTCTCTCGCGGTCCTCGCGGGCCTTCCGCGATGCCCGGAGAGCTGCCGCCGGCGAGCGCCTACACTTACGCCTCGGGCTTCGTACTCGACGAGGCCGGGCCGGACGTCGGCGTGTCGTTCGACAAGCCCGTCGTGACCTACGTCGACAACTTCCTCGCCATGAAGGTCGGCGCGACCGTGCCGGCAGGCGCGCTCGAAGACAACGACGCCGGATGGCGCGCGGAAGACTCGGGGCGCGTCGTCGCGCTCGTGGCCGGCGGACTGGACGCGAACGGCGACAACCTGCCCGACTCCCCCGAAGACCTCGAGAAGCTCGGGGTCTACCCGGGAGAGCTCGCGACGCTCACCCAGGCGAAGCTCGCGCTCAACAAGTCCTACTTGCGCGTGCCCATGAAGCACTTCTCTTCTTGGGACCTCAATTGGCCCTTCGGCCCGCCCTTCGACTCGGTCTTCCCACCGGACGGCGTGCCCAACGGCTGGCCCAGTCTTCCGTGCGTGGGCTCGGGAGGCTCGTGGTTCGAGTGCGAGCGACGCACACTCGCCGAAGACATTCCTCTCGTCGGTACCGACGTCTACCTGCACTACCACTCGGACCGCGTGCCCGGCCGGAAGGACCTCGGCAAGATTGTCGTTCCCGTCACGGGAGCCACCGTCCCGGCTTCGCTCAAGCGCGCCGAGGTCGCGGTCACGGTGTTGGGCGTAACCGAAGAGAAGACCTTCGACAAGGCCACCCCCAACCTCACCCACGTCTATTCCTGGAACGGCAAAGACGCGTACGGCAGGGACTGGCCCGGCGAGACCGTGGCCGAGGTGCGTGTCGGGCTGGTCTACGACGGCGTCTACCAGAACGTGCGCTCCTTCGGCGCCTACGGCGACGGTGAGGCCGTCTCCGGTGACAAGAGCCGCCAGGAGATTACCCTCAATCGCCGGTACGAGGTGCGCATCGGCGCCCGCGACCAATCGCAGCTCGGCTTCGGAGGGTGGTCCCTCTCGGCACACCACGTCTACGACCCGGCCGGGCGCGTCCTCTACCGAGGGGACGGACAGCGTGTTACGGCCGACGGCATCGGCGCCACGATTCGCGTCGAGGCCGGTTCGGGGGCTTACGGAAGCTCGGCCGACGACAGCCCAGCGGCCGCGGCCACCTTCGCTTCCCCGGATGCGATTGCCGTGGATAGCTCGGGCGCCATCTACGTGGCCGAGAGCATCGCCAATCGAGTTCGAAAGATTGAAAACGGCAAGGTGTCCCTCTTCGCTGGGACCGGGGAGGCAGGTCACACCGGTGACGGCGGGCAGGCCAAGGCCGCCGCTATCAGCTCTCCTCGTGCCGTCGTGGTTCGACGCGACGGGAGGGTCTGCTTCGCCGAGCAATACGGCGACAGTGTGCGATGCGTCGGCCGCGACGGAGTCATCCGTACCGTGCTGGGTGGAGGGGACAAGGCCATCGGGGTCGATCCCCTGCCTGGCACCGAAGTGATGGCCTCTCGCCCAATTGCACTCGCCGAAGGCCCGGACGGCAGCCTGTACGTGGTGCTCGCGGCCACCGAGGTGGTGGTTCGTCTCGATCCGAGCGGACGAGTGGAGCGGGCCATCGGCGGAGGCACCGAGTCGGGCGAAAATGTGGCAGCGCGGCGGGTAGACCTCGCAACGCCACGCGGTCTGACGGTCGCAGCGGACGGTACGATTTACTTGGCGGAAGAGGGGCGCGACCGCATTCGCCAAGTGTTGCCGAGCGGACTCGTCTCGACCTTTGCGGGATCGGGAGTGACGGGCAACTCGGGCGACGGTGGTCCTGCCGCGAGCGCGACCTTCCGCGGGCCCACCGCAGTTGCTCTCGACACGGACGGCGCACTCTTCGTCTCCGACCAGGGCAACCTTCGCATTCGACGCGTGGACCGAGGGCGAGTGTTCGCTTATGCGGCGGGTAGCGGCTCCCGCACCAAGCTACCCGGCTCGGCAGGGCGATTGTTCTCCCTCTCGACCCGGGCCATGGCGCTCGGCGCGGACGGCGCGCTGTACGTCGCTGACGAGGGAGCCCACCAGATTGCCAGCTTGCGCTCGCCCTTCCCGGGCACGCAGACGGGCGAGGTGCTCTTGCCCGACGAACAAGGCTCGGAGATCTACGTCTTCGACTCGCGTGGACGCCACCTGCGCACGCTCGACGCCCTGACTCTGGCCACGCGCCTCACGTTCACCTACGACGCCGCCGGCCGGCTCTCCGGCATCCAAGACGCGCATCAAAATACCCTCGCGATCGCTCGAGACAGCGAAGGTCGCGCAACCCGAGTGAGCGCACCGTTCGGACAGGCTACGACCCTTGCCTACGACTCGTCCGGGTGGCTCTCCGAGGTGAGCGACATACTGGGGCGCAAAGAGTCGTTCCAGTATGCCCCGGGCGGCCTCCTGACCCAGCGCATGGACGCCGGCGGCGGCGTGCACACCATGGGGTACGACGGCGATGGCCTGCTCGTTCGAGATGCAGACGCCGAGAAGGCTTCGTATGCCTTCGCGCAGAGCTCGGTAGCGGCAGGCACTCGAGTGGAGGTGACCACGGGTCTCGGCCGCAAGGAGGCGCACGTCTTCCGCGCGGCGCCTGGCTTCGACGAGGTGCGCGCGTTCCAAGACCGTGACGGCACCACGTCGAATTGGACCGTAGGGAAAGACGGCACCGTTGCCGTCGCGTTGGCCGACGGCACCAAGCTCAAGGTCGAGAGCGAGGCCGACCCTCGATTGGGCCTGCTCGCCGCTTATCCGGCGAACTACACGGTCACCTTGCCGAGCGGCCTCACGAAGACCGTCTCGCGCGCCTGGACTGCCGACACACGCGCCGACGGCTCGATTGTCACGCTTCGCGGTGAGCGGACCACCAGCGACGGAAAGACCGTCTCGGTCTTCGACGGAGCGACGCGCACGTGGACCGTGACCACCCCCGCTGGGCGAGTCGTCCGCGCGACCTTGGACTCCGAGGGGCGCCTCATTCGGGGCGAGAGGCCGGGCGTGCTGCCGCTCGACATTACCTACGACGCGCGCGACCTCGTCTCCTCGTTGGCCATGGGCCCGCGCCGCGCCAGCTACGCGTACGGAGCGGCAGGAGCCGTCGAGCAGATCGAAGACGCGCTCGGTCAGAAGACCCGCGTCGAGCGCGACGCGGCACTGCGTCCGCTCGGGGTCGTACACCCGGACGGCGGACGGAGCGCGCTCAGCTACAGCCCCATGGACGACCTCACAGCGCTGACGCCGCCCGGGAAGTCGCGCCACACCATGGCGTATGGGAAAGACGGGCAGCTGGCCCTGTACACGGCGCCCAACAGCGCCGCGCAGATCTTCACCTACGACGCCGATCGCGAGCTCTCGTTCATCACGCGAGAGGACGGCACGAAAACCTCTCTCGCCTACGACACGGCAGGAAGGCCGTCACGACTCACCTACGAGGGCGGCTCGGTCGGCTTCGACTACGACCCGACCACCGGTCAGCCACGCTCGATCACCGGGCCTGGCACGGCAAGTCTGGCTCTCGACTTCGACGGCGCGCTCCTCCGCCAGGTGACGGCCGGAGGTGAAGCCCCCGGCACACTCACCTTCACGTTCGACGGCCAATTCCGGTGGGCGCAGGAGAGCGTGACGGGCAACACCGTCGGTTACTCGTACGATGCCGATGGCCTGCTTCTCTCGGCCGGTACGGTGTACCTCACGCGAGAAGCGGCGACCGGCAGATTGGCCAGCCTCACGGCCGGACTGGCCCGCGAGACGTTCGCCTACTCGCCCCACGGAGAGCTCGCCACCTACCGCGTGACCACCGCGGCCGGCAGCCTGCTCGACATCGATTTGTCATACGACGTGCTGGGCCGACTCTCCGAGAAGCAGGAGAACGGCGTCACCTGGGCCTACTCCTATGACGCGGCCGGCAGGCTCTTGCGCGTGCTGCGCAATGGCGCGCCGGCGTACGCCTACACCTACGACACCAACGGCAATCGCACGGACGCCGGCCAAACCACCGACTCGGCGGACCGCACCACCGCCAAGACCGGCGCGACCTTCGCCTACTCGGCCATGGGCGAGCGCATCAGCAAAAGCGACGGCGCCGGCCTCACCAAGTACGCCTACGACGGGCGCGGGCACCTGCGCGAAGTCGAGCTGCCCTCGGGCACACGCATCGGCTACGACCTCGACGCCTACGGGCGACGCATCACCAAACGACGCAACGGCACGGTCGAGAATCGCTTCTTGTACCGTAATGCCCTGCAACCGGCCGCCGAGGTGGACGCGGCCGGCAACGTCCTCACGCGGTACGTCTACGCGCGAGGTGAGCTCGGCCCCGACTTGCTCGAGCGCGGAGGAGCCAGTTACGCCCTCCTGAAGGACGAGCGCGGCAGCATCCGCTACGTGGTCGACGTCTTCTCCGGTGTCGTCGCCCAGGCCCTCGAATACGACCCGTACGGCAAGGTTCTCCAGGACTCCAACCCCGGCTTCCAGCCCTTCGGTTTCGCCGGCGGCCTCTACGATCCCGACACCGGCCTCTCCCACTTCGGCGCCCGTGACTACGACCCGTCGACCGGAGCCTTCACCCGCAAAGATCCCAGCGGTTTCGCCGCCGGAGAAAACCGCTACGCCTACGCCGCCGCCGACCCGGTCAACTTCATCGACCCGGACGGCAACTTCCTCATCCCGGTCCTGGTGGGGGCAGCAGAAGGCGGCATCGCTGGCTACGCCGACGAAGCCGTCGACCAAGCCCTAAACCCCGACCAACAAGGCTGGGACTGCGGCGCCATGCGCGCCGCGGCCAAACGAGGCGCGGCGGCAGGGGCGGTGGGTGGAGCGATCCGGGCCGCCGCGGGAGCAGCCGCGCGCCCGAAGGCGCCACCGGAACATGGCTCCTACACGAACACCCACGCGAGCGGAAAAAAGTACCACGGCAAGGGGAGCCGCGCTCGTTCTCAAGAATCTGGAGCGGAGAAGGAGAGGGAATACGGTGACAAGCATATCTCTACGGACTGGAAGCCGTCCCGGAGTGAGCGAGAAGCCTACAAGGACGAGGCGAAACGAATCGGCCAGAAAGGCGTCGATACGGTCGGCACCTACAACAAGATCAATACGAAGGGCGCTCGTTACATGAGAGAAGATGGCGAGTGGCCATGATGTTAGAAACCGCCCCCTTCGAGGTCTCGACCATCTGCGGGGAGAGCACCTTGGTGCTGCCTGCCGAAGCCGAATTCCCAGCGGCGTTCGAGTATGCACGAGCGGCAGGCATCCGTCGCTTCGATGCATCATCACTCACTCGATTGAGCGCGCTCGATTTCGTGCTCCGCTATGCGGACCAAATCGAAGGTCTGTCCGTCGGCTCCGATCCGGATCTGGATCTGGGCCCACTGTACGAGCTCGGCACTCTTCGTTCACTACACATCGGCCGGAAGCGCAACCCTCCGAACCTCGCGCGGCTACCCGGCCTGCTCCTGTATTCGGGAAGCTGGCACCGAGATCTTCGTCTCGACGAGGCGTCATCGCTTCGAGCCCTCAGCTTGCTGAACTTCGCACACGATAGCCTCGAAGCCATGCTCTGGCCTCCTTCGCTCGTCGCGCTCGAGCTGTCCAATGGTCGCATGGCATCCACCCGGGGCATCGAGCGCGCCCCCAAGACCCTCCGTCGTCTCAGCATGTCGATGCTGAGGCGCCTCGCCGAGGTGACCACACCAGAGGATCACTCGATTCGACAACTCTGGCTCTACACGTGCGGACACGCCAACTACCTATCCGGTCCGCGAAGACTTCGCTCCCTGCGCCTCAATGCGTGCGCGCCGATTCCATCCCTTCGATTCTTGCAGGACCTCGAGCGACTGGAGGAGCTCCGCTTCGTTAGGACCAAGGTCACCGACGGCGACCTCGGGCCGCTGCTGGACCACCCAAGCCTTCGCTGGGTGGGATTCATGGACAGCCGAGGCCTCTCCCATACGAACGAAGAGATCGATCGCGCGCTCCGCACCCGCGGGGGATATGCCATCTGGCAAGTGGAGGACGAACCGAGCCCCTACGCTCCAGCCCCTTTGACCGCGGACATCCCCGAGTGAGCGAGGAGCCCGTTCCCCACGATCACCAGGCCTACGTCGAGGCGCTCGGCGCCCACTACGCCTCCATTTGGGGACCTCCACTCTCCACCTGGCACTGGACGCGAGGCCCCGTCCATGACCTGGGAGAGCTCTTCGCCATCCAGGTCCACGACGCTTCTCCCGACGCGATTAGCTTAGCGACCATTGGAATGTCGCTGCATTCTTCCCCCCGAGCCATGGAGCTTCACCTGCTCGCCCCGCGTCAACTCGTCGAGCTGGATCCGCTGGTCGAGCTCCTCACCGTCGTTGCCCACTACCACCGGACGGGTCCCGGCCTCGGCCTGGACGATACCGTCAACTTCGGAAGACCCTGGCTTCCACAGAGCACCCGTTCGTTCGGGCTCGTGTCTCTTCCCTACATCGATGGTATCGAGCTCGAGCGTCCGAAAGGCCTCGAAACCCGCTGCCTTTGGCTACTCCCCATCACGAGCGAGGAGCTCGTCTACAAGAAGAACCACGGCGTCGAGGCACTGGAAGATGCCTTCGAGCGCGCCGAGCTCGACTACCTCAATCCGCTCCGCTCGTCGGTCGTGTAGAAGCGGGCAGGGGCGCTCCTCCATTCGCATGATGCTCAAGCCGTTCAACGTCATAGGCACCTGGAGCTCGGGCCGCCCACTCCTCCTCACGGACTATGTCGAGGGCTTTCTCGTCGCAGAGGACCGCGAGGGCAATGAGCTCAGCGGGCCTCCGGAGACATTCCACACCCCGACAGGCGAGAGCGGCGTTGCACTACTCGAGCGCCTTCTCACCCCTCCAACGGTCCTGGACTTGGAGTACCGGGCGCTTCGCGAGGCGCTTGCGTCCGTCCACTCCGTGGCGCTCTACGGCTTCGGCGAGACGCGCGCCTGGGACGGCAATGCGTACACGGCTTCGGACGGCTGCGGGAGCGAAGGCGTCATCCGGTTCGCTCTCGGCGAGTGCATGGGAGCGTCCTCCTACAAGTACGCGCACGCCTTGAATCAGGGGACCGCCCTGAAGGATGTTCCAGCGGCAGCACGCAGCTCGGCGCTGGAGATCTTGACCCTTCCGCTGCTCTCTTCCAACGGCGTTACTCGCGCAAGCTGCTTGTTTTGGTCCGAGGGCGGAAAGGTCTGCTCGGCAGAGCCGTGGCACGTCACCTACGCACGTGGAGCCGAGCTATTCAGGCACGAGCTCCTGGACGACCCTCGATGGCTTGCCGAGGCGTGCCCCCACCACGAGCTGACCGATTATTCAGGGGAGATCGTTCTCCGCGTGGCCAGGGAGCTGCAAGCCGCAGGCGGCGCGCGGAGCCTCCTCGAGGCCGAACGAGTACTCATTCCCGCCGAAGCCCCGTACCGTGAAGAGGCCGCGTCCCTGCTGACAGCAATCAGGAAGAGGGTCTAGATCGCCGGCAAGATCTGCGTGCGAGGTTCGCTTACGATGGCCCCGGTGAAGTCAAACTCCCGCGCCCGTCTCGAGCACACCGTCGAGGCGGCCGTGCGCCGGGTATTCGGGGACACGACGAATCGATGCCGCGGTGGGTGGACGGTCGGCCGCGGCAACGTCCAGGGTCTCTTGGACCTCCAGTTCGCGCGAGCGGGCGTCGACCCAAGTGTCACCCTGAATTGCGGCCTCTACCTCCCGGGCATCGTATCTTCGTTCCGAGGCGCCGAGCCAGCAGCGGCAGCGTCATTCGCCGAGTGCTGCGCGTCGATTCGAATTGGCATGCTGAGTCCGCGCGCTCTGGACATTTGGTGGTCATTGCCTGCAGACGCCAGCGACCAGCTCACCCTGGATGTTGAACGAAACCTCTCGGAGACCTTGGAGGCCTTTGCTCGCCCCTTCTTCGAGCGGTACTCCACGCCGCAGAGGCTCGCCGAGATGCTGCTCGACACCGAGGCCCCGAAACACCTCGACCCGTCGCATCGCGCGATTCGCTCGGCTTATGCGAGCCACGTCCTCGCACGTTGTGGCGATCTCGAAGGCGCGTCGGCGGCCCTCACGATTGCTCGGGACTACGCGCGCGGGTCCCCCTTCGAGGCCCTTATCGAGCAACAAGCCGCGCGATTGCCGCGATCACCCGACGGCACTATCGTCCCCAAGAAATGATCCCCGAGCTCATTCCACTCGATTCACGCGCGATCGACTTCCTGAAGGAAGAGCTTCGTGCGTCGCCTACGCTCGGAAGGCAGCTCCACGGGCTCGACCTCGCGAAAGGCACCATGGTGGCGCTCGTCCCTACACCCAAGGCCGGCGCCATCCATGACTTTCGAGCGAGCATCTACGACTACCCACGGACCTCGATTCAAGCCGGCTTGCAGCGAGTCGTCTCAGTGGAAAACGCTCTGCTAGCGCTCGCCAGGAGTTACTTCAGGTCGTCCTCCAACGGAATCTTGCTATGCGAGTCGTTCCTCCTTCGTCCAGCCGATCTCTTGATCGTGCACGATCTGCCGGCCTCTACGTTCGCCCACGGCGATGCGGTGTTCTCCACCGCGACGATTGAGTCCTCCGATGGTGAAGCTCGAGGCGTCGCGCAGTGGCTATTTCTCGCCCCGTACGGCCTCGGACTCCTCGCGGAACTTCCTGATGGGACCTCCACTTCGGAAGGCCTCGTCGAGCGGGCGGCGCGCCATGTTGATGCCGTGCTGCTGGGAGCCTACGATGGGGAGGGCGTCCTCATCTGGGCACGCCGGGCAGTCGTGGACCGGCTGTCAGCCACCTAACCTAGCCGCTCGGCCAACAAGGCCCCCGTGCCCCCCTACAACCCCCTCCCAGACCTCCCGGACCTCCAGAACTGGCGGCGCGCCAACGACAATCCAGCCATCTCACTCCTCGACTACGTCGGCTTCGTCGGAACGATGGACTCGATGGCGTCCCATGCGGCCCTCTTCGATCCGGACCTGGTGGACTTCGAGGGCGCCAGGTTCCTCGCCGATAGGTTCTCGGTGGACGCAGCCGAACAATGGAGAGAGCAAGGCCTCTCCCTCACCGACATTCAGCGTGTGATGAACCACCTGCACGTGTCCACCTTGCTCCAGTCCGGCGCGAGTGACGCGGCTTCGGATTGGTTCGCCGAGCGACTCGCGAGCATCTGGCGAAAGACCATCGTCGGCGCCAACGTCGAGGTATCCGGCCGGGGCTACCACGACGCGACGGTCACCTTCTCCGAGAAGTCCACGGGTTGACGTACCCTCGAAGATGCACGCCGCCCGTGAAGCCCCATGACCGCCATCCACATCAACTTCTCGACCCCGCCCGACGAACACAACTGGCCGCCCGATGCCTACGAACGAGTCTGGGCCGAAGAAGTGTCACCCGGTTCGGCCCGAATCGACAACGTCCCCTTCTTCACGCGGGAGGCCACCCTCGGCGACGTAGTCGAATACCACTGGAAGAAACTCGCCGACGCCGCTCGTCGCACTCTCGTGCGCTCCATGGAACGATCTCGGCCCCGCGCTCGTCGAGGAGCACGGGGCCGAGATGGGTACGCTTGCGGCGTTCAGACGAGGCACACGAGGTGAGGTCACGCGTCGGTGTCGTCCATGTCCTCTTCGGTGGGATCGAGGTCCGGTTCGGGCGAGGGTTTGGGCTCGACCTTGTCTTTGGGGAGACCGGCTGCCTTGGCCCTGGCGCTCGCGCGCCGCTTATTGCGCCCGTACTCGCTCGCCGTCGCACGCACGACTTCGGGGTGCTCGTCGAACACGAAGGCCATCACCTTGCGGAGCTTGGCGACACGGTCACGCATGAGCGAGAGCATCGAGTTGCGGTCCTTGCGCAGCTTGGTGAGACCTTGCGGCTGCACGCCCACGGTGTGGCTCAGCAAGGCGCCGGCGACTTTGGTCGCCTCGTCCAGGATCGCCATGTCGAACCCCTCGAGCTCGCCGAGCTCGGGGGCGAGGGTGCGGCAGGTGCCGCAGTACGCCTTGAGAGCGTCGATCAAGGCCAGCTGGCTCGTCGGGGGCATTTCGTGCTCGCGGCGGAGCGCCTCGACGGCCACGTCTTTCTCGTCGGTCACGCCGTCGTCCACGACGACGTCGAGGGCCCGACGCATGCGGCGCATGAGGGCCGTGCCGCGCGCCATGAGCTTCTCCGCCGAGGCAGCCTTGCCTTGCGAGAGCAGGGTCTCGAGCTCCCGAATCTTCTCGGTGAGGTAGACCAGCTCGACGCACATGTCCGCGCCGAGGCGCTTCTTTTGGGCGACGAGCGAGACCATCACGGGAGGTCGCGGCGACATGTGCCACTCGGCGAGGCACGCGAGCGCGGCGGCCTCGCTGACATAGACGTTGGCGGGAATGCCGACGTCGATCTCGTTACCCGGGAGTGCCCGGACCTCGGAGCTCATGCGCTCGACCAGCGCGGGGGTGAAGCGCTTGAGGAGCGTCTCGTACAGCTCGAGATGCTCGTCCGTCTTCTCTTGCTTGAGAATGAGAGGCGTTGCCGTCATGGTCGCCGGGCGGGAGGCCTTGGCCGCTCGGGCCTCCGCACGCCGCGTCGCCCGCGTGACCTTGGGCGGGACGGACTTCGAGGAAGTGGACTTCGAGGACTTGGTGTTGCGGACCGAAGGCGTAGACATGACAGGAACCTCTCTGTGGTGAGCCGCTCCGTGCGACTCGATGCTCCCTGCTCGGCCGGCCGTGTTCGGTCGTTGCGAACTTTCTCGCGGGCCGATTCTTTTTTTTCTTCGGCCGAGAACCGCCCTCCTTCGAGTCGCCGTCTCGCGTCTTGCAGATCCACCGCTTTCGCGGGCGCCATGTCCGTTCTTTGTGCTAGAGAATCAGGGCGTTAGGTCACTTCGTTCGGAGCGACCAAAGTTCGTTCGGAGCGACCAAAGTTCGTTCGGAGCGGAGCAAAGGTCGTTCGGAGCGGAGCAAAGGTCGTTCGGAGCGGAGCAAAGGTCGTTCGGAGCGGAGCAAAGGTCGTTCGGAGCGGCCCAAAGGTCGTTCGGAGCGGAGCAAAGTTCGTTCGGAGCGGAGCAAAGTTCGTTCGGAGCGGAGCAAAGGTCGTTCGGAGCGGAGCAAAGGTCGTTCGGAGCGGAGCAAAGGTCGTTCGGAGCGGACCAAAGGTCGTTCGGAGCGGTCCAACCGGCGATCGGAGCGGAGCAAAGGTCGTTCGGAGCGGTCCAATGTATTGAGCGTTTCGTCGGTGCCGCTGCGCGCTCCAGGTTCGAGAGAGCCGCCGGCGAAACGCGGCTGAACGAAGCCCGGAGCGGCGAGCGATAGCGATAGCGACCGCGCGCGCGACGCGCCTTCTTCTCTATGGCGATTTCGGGGCGCACGAGCAAGGGCGGCTCGCGCAAAAGTGCGGCTTTCGACACCGGCAGGACGACGCGAGCGCACACGCGGCACGCGTCGGAGTGCGCCGCAGGTGCGTTCGTAGACGGAGGCCGAGGCAGAATTCGATTGAAGACAAAGGGACGGCACGCAGTGCCGCCGCGGGGTCTGCGAAAGGGCATCGAGAGCTCACGCGCGCACCGTGGGCGGGGCGCGCGCACTCGGGACGACGAGCTGCGCAAGCCTATCGCCGCAGTGAGGACACTGGGTCACGTCACGGCCAGTGAGCGCGTGAAGACGCTCTTGCCACGATCGTCGCGTTCGACGAAGTCGCTTCCGACCGCCGAGGAGTCGATTCGCTTCCACGCGGCGCGGTTTGGAGGCGTAGAGCCCGAACGAGCGGATCTTGTGGAAGCCCTGCGGCAAGACGTGCTGCACGAACCGCCGCAGGAAGGTGACCGGCGATAGCGTGGCCGTGCCGGTGCCCTTGGTCCGAAAGGTGATTGCATCGTCGCGGACGTCGAGGAGCCTGCTGTTCGCGAGCCCGACTCGATGGGTATAGCGGCCGAGATAGTCGAGAACGTGCGAGCCTCGAGCGAACGTCGGCTTCGCGTACACGTGCCAAGAGAGCTTTGCGATCGCGCGTTCGAGCCGCGAAAACGCCTCTGGATCGCGGAAGTCATCGAAGCCGTCGAAGTGGGCCGAGCGGTAGGCTTCGCGGAGCGCGGCAAGCACCTTTGCGCGGAATTGAGGAGGGCCAGACGCCGCTCGTCGTAGGGAAACGCGCGTCGCTGTTGCCAGCCGGGCCAGGACGCGCGAGAACCCGGGCGTGGGCCCTCCTCCGTGTGGCTCAGGAACAGTCGTCTGTTCCATTCCTTCGCCCCCTACGACGCCAGCTCTCGACCGAGGCACCGAAGGCCGGCTACGTCGAGGACCTCGAGAGCGGGTCCGTTCCCGAGCAGGCCGCTCCTGCGTAGACTCGTCACGGTGCGGGAGAAGGTCTCGGGTCGCATACGGAGCACCATCGCGACCGCGTGACTCGCTACGCAAATCGGGGCTCCTGGCTGGAGGTCGTGGGCCCGCGCGAGGAAGGTGGCAACACGACGAAGGGCAGAGCCGTCGAGGGCACGGCGCTCGGTGGGCCGCACCTGGACCGCACGTTCCACGGCTCGCGCGCGGACGTGGGCTGCGGACGACGTCGCACCGACCCATTCGAGGAACCTATCTCCAGACGCGCGCCAAACGACTACGTCGGTGAGAGCCACCACGCGATGCTCCGCCAATCGCGCGCCGATGGCCTCCATCCCAAGGAACGCGCCCGGACCGCGAACCGCACAGACCGCAGAGTGGCTGCCCCATTCGGAGGCGAGCGCAACCAGACCCCGGCGGACGACTTGAACCATCGTCGGAACCTCCAGCGCACGAAGGACTTCCCCCCCCGACGCGTACCGATGCTCCACCGCGAACGGGCAGTGCTCCAGACAGAGCGTGCTTGTCGCCCGGTACTCGGACTCCATTTCGCCGTCGATCTCGTCGTGCATCGAGCCTGTCCGACAGCACGCATCGAGCCACGCACGACTAGGTGTCGACTCTCACTTTCGAGAGCGGCGCGGCCTCGCTCTCGGACTCCTAGGCAACGGCAGGCTGCGCTCGGCCTACGTCCAGGAACAGCGCGGTGAGAGGTGTATCGGTGGAGCCAAACCAAGCCGACTCTCGACTTCGAGAGACCTTAGGGCGCACCCGTTGCGCGGCTCGGCGCACATGGTGCGTTCAGTGCGCCTGTCGCGTCCACGACTCTTGGAGCACCTGTCAGAAGAAGAGGGGCAGATCGAGCTGCACGATGTGGTAGTTCGGCGTCGAAGCAGCAAGCGGCTTGTCGAGGCCTCTCTGATACGAAAGTCCCGGCCGAAACTTCACCGCACCGAGCGGAACGTGAAAGCGGGGACCGATAGCCAGTGTCAGGTTGTCCCGCGGCCGCTCACTCGCGTCTCGTTCGACGGCAAAAGGCGCGTTCAACCACCTTTGATATCGGAGCTCAGCTCCTACCGAGAGGTAGTCGGCCAGGAAGTAGCCGACATGGAGCCCGAGCGTGAGATTGGTCTTGCTCGATTCGGCCTGAACCGCACTCCCACGGACTCGCATCAGGTGGAGAAGCGTTGCTTCGAGTTGCACGGTAAGTCCCGACTTCACGTACGCGATGCCGAGGCCCGGGACCAGAGTCAGATCGTTGACTGCAAAGAGCGCGTTATCGAGCTGGGCGCGCGCGTTGAGTCCCTTCGCTCGCGCGTTCGCAGCACCAGGGGACGGAGAGTCTCCTCCGCCACCACCGATGGGCAACGTCACGCCGAAGAACGTATTGAGGCGAAGACCGTGCTCGAGCTTCACGGCATAGGCCAACCCGAGGAGTGGGTTGACGAAGGCCGCGCCTCCGGCGGACTTGGGGAGGTTGCTCGACGGAGGCGCGTCGGCAACGAGCGCCAGCCTCACGAGAGGGGCCAAGCCTGCCGAGAGCGGGCCAGTTCCCGGTATCCGGTAGGCAGCCGTCAAGATCGTCGCGGACGTTGCCCCGCGTCCGGAGCTAGCGTCCTCGTAGAAAGCTAGGGAAGATTCGACGCGAATGACCGTGGGCGCCACGATGGGTCGAAGCTGCCATGGAACCGAGTAGGGAGCAGGGGACGGCAAGCCTTCGGCGGCCCGTCCCGGCTGCGCAGACGACGAAGAGCTCGCGCCGGACGGGTCGCCAGGGACGGCAGGCGACGCCGACGGAACGAACGAGGCCGAGCTCGGCACCGACTGTGCTCTGGCAGGCCGAGAAAAGCCGGAGCATAGCAGAGCCGCAATCAACCCGATGCCACTCGCGAAAGGACGTTTCATGGCTCGCTACTCTCCAAGGCGGTACGGACACTACGTCGTCCCCCGAGCGGCCCCGGGGTCTCGCTCGCGGGCCCCACGACGGAGATTCTTCCGGTGAAGACGGGAAGCGCAACCTTGAGCAGAATCACGAGGACCATCAATCCGGCCGCGAAGATTCCCGCCGAGATCTTCCATTCGGTCATGCTGGGCGTGTACTCGACGACCTCGTGCAGCGTGCTAGGGACGAAGCCCGGAATGATCAAGCCCATCCCTTTCTCGATCCAAACGCCACCGAACGCTGCGATGCAGGCCGCCATCAGGACCGGACGGTGCGTGCGACTCTGGGGTAAGTGCACCAAGATCGCAGACGTGACGTTCAGCGCCACACCCGTCCAAATCCAGGGAACGAGCGCGTGCTTGCCGTGCAGGCCGAGGAATAGGTATCTCGCCGAGACGTGGTGCGCCCCTCCGGAATACAGCTCGGTGAACGCCTCCGAGCCGAACATGAAGAGGTTGACCAAGATCGTGATGCGAAGCACCCGGGCGAGCAACACGATCGGCCCATCCGCCACCCGAAAGTCCGGCGCTGCCCGTCTTATCGCGTGTAGCAGCAAAATCACGAAGGCCGGACCCGTGATGAACGCGGACACGATGAACCGGGGGGCGAGCAGCGCAGAGTTCCAGAACGGGCGCCCACCGAGCCCCGCGTAGAGAAATGCGGTAACGCTGTGGATCGAGATTGCCCAGCCGATGGACAGAAAGACGAACGGAAGATAGAAGCGCCTATTAGGGCGACGGCGCAGGTACTTCATGTAAATGAGGTATCCGCAGATGTGTAGGTTCAGGAGCAGGTACCCGTTGAGGACCAAGACGTCCCAGCTCAGCATGGAGACCGGCCAGTTGAGCTTGCCGATCCCGGGAACGACGTGCCACATGCGATCGGGTCTCCCCATGTCGACAGCGATGAACCCCACGCACACCACGATGGCCGCCACCGCGAGGAGCTCGCCGACGATGACCACGTCGTGCATTTCCTCGTCCTCGTAGAGGTAGGCGGGGATCACCATCATCACCGCGCCCGCCGCGAGGCCGACAGTGAAGGTGAAGTTGGCGATGTAGAGTCCCCACGAGACGTGATCGGTCATGTGGGTGCGGACCATGCCATCGGAGAGCTGGTGCGCCCAGGCGTTGAGCCCGACCAGCGCGACGGCCGTCAGGCCGGTCATCGCGGCGTAGTAGCCAAAGCTCCCCGTGAAGGCGAGTCGCCACATGGTCCAAAGGAACTTCGGATAGGATAGGACGGCGTCGGGACGTTGGGCGGGGGGATCGGACGGAAGCGGTGAAGACGCGCTCATGAGCCTCGCTCAGTTGTCGAAGTAGTAGAAAAAACGAGGCCGGGTCCCGAGCTCCTCTTTGAGGACGTAGACCCTCTTGTGGGCGAGGACCCAGCGGATCTCGCTATTCGGATCGAGCAGATTGCCGAAGACACGAGCGCCGGTGGGACAGGCCTCAAGGCACGCGGGCAGCATCCCCTTCCGCGTGCGGTGAAGGCAGAACGTGCACTTTTCGACCACCCCCTGTGGGCGAATGCGGTTCGACAAGTACGATTGCGTTGGGTTGATCTCGTCGACCGGCACCTCGGGCTTCGACCAGTTGAAGCGCCTGGCGTGATAGGGGCACGCCGCTTCGCAGTACCGGCACCCTATGCACCAGTTGTAGTCCACCACCACGATGCCGTCGGACTCCTTCCATGTAGCTTGGACAGGGCAGACCTTGACGCATGGCGCGTTGTCGCACTGCTGGCACTGCACGGGCAGGTAGTACTTGCCCGGAGAAGGCACGGCGTGGTCGTAGGTCGTGTTGCCCTTCTCGAGGTCGAAGCTACCTTGCTCCATCTCGAGGACTCGAATGTACGAGTTGTTGGTCGAGCGGTCGTGGTTGTTCTCGATGTGACAGGCCTCGGCACACTTTCGGCAACCGATGCAAACGCTCAGGTTGAGTGCGTACCCGAACTCGACGCCCGGAGTCGGCCGGACGTCTTCTATGGACACTTCCCGGCCGTACTTGACCTTCGCGTCTTCCTCCAGCCGTGCGAGCACGACCTTCATCTCGTCCGGAGAGAGCTCTCTGTAGTGCTTCTGTAGGAGCTCACCGATTGACATGTCGCTCGCCCACGCGCGCAGCGGCTCGATCGCGTAGGCGAACGCGGCCGCTCCGAGCGTGCTGCCGAGCACCTTCAACGTTCGACGTTTGGCCTTATCCATGGGGGGTCTCCTTTCCCGCCGGTCCCGCTGGCGCGATGAATCGATCTTTGGGTGGCAGCACGGGCCTCGAAGGTTGGAACTTGGGGACGTGTGGGTCGTGGCAATCTACGCAATGGTTCCGCAGCCTCGACCCTCTCTCGAGGTCCCAGTGGCCGTTCATGCCGCCGTGGCTTCCGTGGAGGTAGTCTTGGTACTTGGGCCCGTGGCATTGCGCGCAGAGGCGCATGGCCTCGCTCGTCGGCACTTCCTCGCCGGTTGCCAAATGGAGCATCGGCGCGCCGCCGTGTCGATCGGCGTGGCAAGCCTTGCACGATAGATTGCCATGGTTGACCGACAGTCCCGCATGGAAGTCCTTCAGTGACGACGAGGACTCGGGAAAGCCCGTCCCTGCATCACGGACTCCATGGCAAGTGACACAAGCGACGCGGACGGGTCGGCCGAGTCCGTCGAGAGTGCCACTCTCGATCGAGGTGAGCTTGGGAGATGCGTGAATTTCGGTGGAGTACGAGCCATGCCCGGCATCCCTGTCCTCCCCACGCTCGAACGGTTTGGCGCAACCCGGACCGAGCGCGAAGAGCACGGCCAGGACGAGGCGATGCGGTCGCGGTGTGGGAGGACTCAAGATGCGCCGCGCCAACGCAAGCGTCGTGCCGCGCTCCGCGAGCTCGGTTGCCTCGCTCCTGGCGCGCCGATGTGCACAGCCGAGCCCGCCCCAGGGCTGCCTCGCCGCATCGACGGCGTTGATTTCGTCGCGAGACGTGCAGACCTTGCACGGGCAAGGGCCCGTCTCTCAATTCGGCGAGAGGCGGTCGCCGTCCATCGATCGGTCGGAGCCGTCGAGTCGGTCCCTCGATCCGAAGCGATGCCTACGCCGCAGAAAACGGGAGGGACAGCCGACCTCTCAGGCTTCGAGTCGTACGGGACCTGCCCGTTCGCCACGGCGGCTTCGCGTCTCGGACGCTTCTGGCGCGTGAGTTGCTTAGCTGCGCGCCGCATGCCTATCGCATCCCTGGTCGTGACCCTCGACGAGCGCACCGGCCTGCGTCAGTCCGCGCTCGCGAGGCTGGTCGAAGACTGTCGCGTGGAGATCGGCGAGCCGCGCGGCCCACACCTGCCGATCGTGCTCGACACGCTCACGGTCGAAGAGAGCGTGCACGCCGTCGAGGCGTTCCTCTCCACCCCCGGTGTACTCGGGGTCGACGTGGTGCGAATCGACTTCGCCGTAGACGAGGATCCCCAATGAACCGTCGAGAGTTCTTGCGCAGTGCCGCCATGCTCGCGGCCGTCGCCGCCGCAAACGAGCTAGCTTCTCCCACGAAGCGCTGCCTCGCCCTCGCCGCCGATGATAAGCCAGCCCCAGACGGCATCCGTTGGGACAAAGCACCGTGCCGTTTCTGTGGCACGGGCTGCCATGTTCAGGTGGGTACGCGAAACGGCCGTGTCGTGGCGATCGCTGGAGATCGCCAGGCCGAAGTCAACAAGGGACTCTTGTGCGTCAAGGGCTACCACGTCGGCCTCGCGCTCTACGGCGCCGACCGACTAACGAAGCCCCTCCTGAGGAAGAACGGAAAGCTCGAGCCCATCACATGGGAACAGGCGATCGACATCGTCGCGAAGCGGATAGCGAGCAATCCTTCGGGCTTCGCGTTCTACGGGAGCGGTCAGTGGACCATCCCGGAAGGATACGCCGCACTCAAGTTCGTGAAGGCCGGGCTCGGGACCAATCAGATCGAAGCGAACGCTCGCCTCTGTATGTCGTCCGCAGTCACGGGATTCCTCGCCACCTACGGGGTCGACGAGCCTGCCGGATGCTACGACGATCTCGACTGCTGCGATGTATTGATTACCTGGGGAAACAATCCCGCCGAGATGCACCCCGTGCTTTTTTCGCGGTTCATCGACCGCCGCACACGCGGTGAGAAGGTGACCCTCATCGACCTCGGCACTCGCCGAACTAGAACCAGTCAATTCGCCGATAAGTCGCTCACGTTCAAGCCGCACACCGACATTGCCATCGCGAACGGGATCGCGAACCTGCTGCTCGTGAACGGCACGTACGACAGGACGTTCGTCGAGAAGTACTGCGGGTTCCGGGGTGAGGACGAGAAGAAGACCCTCTACGGTAAGGCCATCACCTTCGACGAGTATCGGTCCCGCATGGCCGAGTACACGCCCGAAAAGGTGGAGCAGATCTCCGGCGTGCCTGCACGCGAGCTCCGCGCGCTAGCCGATCTCTTCGGGCGAAAGGACATTCGTATCACCAGTCTTTGGTGCATGGGCTTCAACCAACACACCAAGGGCACGGCCATCAACTCGCTCGTGCACGGGATCCACCTACTGAGTGGTCACTTCGGGAAGCCGGGAGACGCGCCGACCAGCCTCACCGGCCAACCGTCGGCTTGTGGGACCGTTCGCGAGGTCGGCACGCTTTGCCACTCGCTACCAGGTGGCCTCGTCGTCGCGAACGCCGACGACCGCAAAGAGGCCGAGCATATTTGGAACGTGCCCCCGGGAAAGGTCTCCGACAAGATCGGGTATCACACCGTAGAGATGTTCAGACGATTCTCGACCCCGAAGGATAAGGGCGGTGACATCGACACTGTCTGGGTACAGACGACCAATCCAGGGCAGTCGCTCCCCAACGTGCACGCGCTATTCGAGCCGAGCCGGAAGATCGACGGAAAGTTCCTGATCGCTTCGGACGTCTATCCAAATGCGACGACGCGGGCGGCGGACCTCGTGCTTCCAGCTGCGCTCTGGGTCGAGAAGAACGGGATGTTCGGGAACTCCGAGCGTCGAACACAGCAGTGGTTCAAGATGGTCGACCCGCCTGGGGATGCGCGGGCCGACTCGTGGCAAATCCTCGCAGTGGCGAGGCGACTCTTCGACCTGGGGTTCCCTGGAATGAAGGATAAGGATGGCCAGTTTATCTTCCGAATCGCCAAGGACGGCCGAGAGGTCCCTGCGTGGGACTACCGTCGATTCTTCGACACGAACGTCGACGAGCACCTTTTCGAGGAATACCGCCGATTCTCCGGCCATCACCGGAAGGATTTGGCGCCGTACGGGGAATACGTGAAAGCACGAGGGCTTCGCTGGCCAGTCGTCAGGCAGCCCGACGGAACCTGGCGAGAGACCAAGTTCCGATTCTCTGAAGGTGACGACCCCTACGTGCAGCAGGGGAAAGGTATTCAGTTTTACCAATCCTTCACGAAAGACGATCGCGCTCAGATCTGGTTTCATTCGTACGCCCCGCCTCCGGAGGCTCCCGACGCCGACTACCCGTTCTGGCTCTGCACCGGCCGAGTGATCGAGCATTGGCATACCGGAACCTTGACGATGCGAATTCCGCAGCTGCAGCGCGCCATGCCAGAGGCCTACGTGGAGCTTCACCGCGCCGACGCGGCCCGCCTCGGGGTTCGCGACGGGGAGGTGGTGACGTTGGAGACTCGCCGCGGGCGCCTCGACATTCCGGCGTGGATCGACGGTCGAGGGGCGCCGCCCGAAGGCTCTCTCTTCGTACCTTTCTTCGACGAGCGCCTGCTGGTGAACGAGCTCACGCTCGAAGCGCATGATCCCTTCTCGAAGCAGCCCGACTACAAGAAGTGCGCGGCTCGGGTGCGAAAGCGCATTCCGGGACAGGTGCCATGAGCTCGGAAGACGAGCTAGTGCCCCCCCCGCCTTCGCCTGCCTCGGGCAACGAGCTTCCATCTCGGTCGGGTGGTGATGCGCGACCTCCTCGCACCGGGCTCGTCTCGCGCCGGGCGGTTCACGTGCTCGGTACGATGGGTGTGGCGGTTGCATTCGTCGGGTTCTTCACCGGAGTCGCCCAGGAGCGAGATGAGAGACGCTACGGCGAGACGTCGGAGACGATCGCCACGAGCCCCGCCCCCGGTTACAAACAGCTCCGTAGCTCGAGGCGAGGACCGAACGCGTCCCTCTACGACGGTGCGTTCGAGAGACTAGGCTCGGGGCTCCCGGCCCCTCACGACGAGGTTCCTCGGCAGACCGACGACGACCGCGCCCGGGTGCTCCGTTCCCGCGCGACGCTGCGCGCCTACGAAGGTGCCCCACCGACCATTCCGCACGCTATCGAGGGCCGGTCGACGTTCGAGTGCCTCGCCTGTCACGAGACGGGCGCACTCGTGGCCGGCAAGCGCGCGCCGGCCATGAGTCACGAGCGCCACGACTCCTGTACTCAATGCCACGTTGCCGCCAGTGGCCCGCCGCGCGAACACCCACCCCCCTTGACGTCGAGCACCTTCGAGGGCGCAGCACCGGCGGCGAGTGGTGCGCGCGCTTGGACAGGTGCACCACCGGTCATTCCGCATACGACATGGATGCGCTCCAACTGTACCAGCTGTCACGGAGTTGCCGGCGCCTTCGGGATGCGATCGACTCACCCGTACCAGGAAAATTGCATGCAGTGTCACGTCCCGTCCGCGGCGCTCGACCAGCGCCCTCCGACGCTGCCTGCGGCAGTGTCTTCCCCAATGAATTCCCATACGCCATGAGCCGAGAACGACGAATCGGACGCAGCTCGCTTTTGGATGGTTTTCGGGGCAAATTCGCCCCGGCGGCCGTCTCGCCCTCGCCGACCTTCGATCTTCGGCAATTCTATCGCACACGGGCCTCGGACGGGCAGTCGAACGAGCTGCCCGAGGTCACGCTGCGCACGGGTCTCCCGCTCGTGGTGACGGTACCGCCGTTCGGCGAGCCACTCCCGCTTCCAAGGGATTCGAAGGGGGATTCGTGACCGAGTATCAAGTCTCACTCGCGCCGCTGCAGGTGGCGGACCTCGACCGTGCTCGGCTGCGCGATCTGGCAACTGACGTAGCGGCATTGGCGACCGGTCTCGACGTGCTCGTGAAGGCGAGCGATGGGTATGTGGACCCTGATGATCGCCCCACGCTCGACGACGCCATTTCCGCACTCTTCGCCGGGACCGTCCGAGCGCTCCAGCTGCGCTACCGATTCGACGGTCGACTGTACTGGGACACTATCTTAACGACACCGAACGGTTTCCGACTCGTTCGGACCGACGTTACCACCACCATGAACCAGGGGACTGCGCCATGAAGCTTCGCACGAGAGGTCGATCGATTCGGCTCCGGCTGACTCGCACGGAGGTCGCGAGGCTCGCTCTCGGGGAGCGCGTCGAAGAGCGCGTGCCCTTCGGGTCGGGCACCGAACTCGTCTACGGCATCGAGCCCGGTGAATCGCCCGACGTCGACGCCCAGCTCGTGGGGACCCATGTTCGCGTGGTCGCGCCGGCAAGTCTCTTGTCGTCCTGGGCGAGCTCCGACTCGGTCGGTTTCGAGGGACGCAAAGACCTCGGGGACGGAACGTTCCTCGCCATCCTCGTGGAGAAGGATTGGACCTGCCTCACCTCCCGTCCCGGCGAGGAAGACATCGACACGTTTCCCAATCCGAACACGGCGTGCTGATCCCCTCCACCAAGGTACGGCTGACGTCCGAGGCCCTCTCGATGGACGCGATCACGGCGAGTGTATCCCACTCCGGGGCCGGCGCCATCGTGCACTTCCTCGGCGCGGTTCGTGACCAGAACGAAGGGAGGCACGTGACGCGTCTCGAGTACTCGGCCTACGAACCGATGGCCCTCTCGGAGATGCATACCATCGTGGAGGGGATCGAGGGCGAACGTGCGGGGGTACGAGTCGCCGTTGCGCATCGCCTCGGTTCGCTCGCCGTGGGCGACGCCGCAGTGCTTTGCGCGGCGAGCGCGAAGCATCGGGCCGACGCGTTCTGGGCCTGCCGAGAAGCGATCGACCGAATCAAAGCCAATGTGCCCATTTGGAAGCGCGAGTACGGTCCGGACGGCGCAGCCTGGGTGGGATGGGTCGATGCGCGCTGCTCTCCTGGGGCTCACGAGCACGGGGCCGGTCACCCTCACGAGCACCATGGCCACGCTCCCACGGTCGACACTCGCCCCATCCGAGTCGTGACCATTACGGTGAGCGATACCCGCGATGCTACGAACGATGCCTCGGGAGCAGCTCTTCGCTCGGGCCTTTCGACGTTCTCGCTCACCGCACACTTCATCGTGACGGATACGGCGGAGAGCTTGCGGGCCGCGGTACTCCGTTGTGTCGACGACGGCGTGCACGCGATCGTGCTGACGGGTGGCTCGGGAATCGGCAGGCGCGACGTCACCCACGAGACCGTGACCGACCTGTTCGACCGCCGCATCGACGGCTTCGGGGAGGCTTTCCGACGCCTCTCCTGGGAACACGTCGGGGCTCGAGCCATGCTGTCCCGGGCAACGGCTGGCGTCCGCGGTCGCACGATGATCTTCGCGCTCCCGGGCAGCCCTCGGGCTGCGGCACTCGGCGCCTCGCTCGTTCGAGACGTTCTGCCGCACGCTCGCGAGGTGCTCCTTGGCCGACCACACCACACCGAGGATGGCGCAGTATGAGAGTATCCGTTCTATTCTTCGCAGTCACCCGCGAGCTTGCCGGCAGCGCGGAGACCACCGTCGAGCTGCCCGATTGCTCCCCTACGATTGCAGCCCTCGTGGCAGCACTCGAGGACCGCTATCTCGGGCTCCGCGGACGAATGGTCTCGGTCCGTATCGCGAAGAACGAACGCTTCGCTGGTCCGCACGAGCTCCTGCGTGACGGTGACGTCGTCGCGTTGGTGCCGCCCGTCTCGGGAGGGTGAAGTGCGAGCGCTGCCGGTCGTTGGCTCGACGCCCCCCATTCGCACGAAGCCCCGAGCGGTTCGGCTCTCACTGACCGACCGCTGCGATCTCGCCTGCGTCTATTGCCGACCCGACAAACGCGATGGATACTTCGCGGATACGCTCCACCTGGCGGCATTCTCCTCGTTGCTTCGCGGACTCTTCGCCGGCGGGGTTCGGCGCGTCCGGGTTACGGGCGGTGAGCCGCTCCTCTCGCCGCACGTGGTGGACGCCGTCCGCATCATTCGCAACCTCGGGTTCGTCGACGTGGCACTGACGACGAACGGAACTCGCCTCGCCAAGCTCGCGCGCCCCCTCGTGGAGGCGGGGCTCATGCGCATCAACGTTTCGCTCGACACACTCGAGCCGGCTCGGTTCGCCCGACTCACGCGCGGTGGCGATCTCGCCGCCGTACTCGCGGGCATCGATGCGCTTGCGGAATTTCCGTTCGTTGAAAAGAAGCTCAACGTGGTCGTGGTGCGGGGAGAGAACGACATTGAGCTCGACACGCTCGCCCGCTTCGCATGGGACCGCGGGCTCACGCCTCGCTTCCTCGAGATGATGCCCATCGGCGAGGGGGCGCGCATGCAGCACCTGGCTGTTCCGTACCGAGAGCAGCACGCCAAGCTCTCTCACCTTCTCGATGACCTGCGCCCTGAGCAAGACGACGACCGGGGTCCAGCCCGGTACGTCCCCGCGAAGGCGAGCTTCGGCCGACACCGAATAGGCTTCATCACGGGGACGACGGACACGTTTTGTGCAGGCTGCGACAGGCTTCGGGTCGCCGCCGATGGCACGCTGCGGCCGTGCCTCGCGACGAACGACGGAGTCTCGGCCGCAGGCGAAGCACACGACGACGACGTAGAGGGAGTGCGACGCCGCCTGGTGGAGGCATGGGGATCGAAGCCCGACGGTGCGACGTTCCGCGGATGCGCCGAGCCGTCCGCTGGCGTGGTCTCGATTCGAAAGATCGGCGGCTGACTGCACGGTCTGCGCGGCGAGTGAATCCGTTGCAGGCGAGACGCTCTCGCCAGTGAGAGGTAGGCCGTCTGGTGCGACGTTTTGCGCCTGGCACATCGGATGCAGCCCCGTCAGCCATGTCGAGTTCGTCGTTGCCCTTGTTCGGCTCACCGCCGAACGCTTCCCTCGCGGGTCCAGCCTTGCTCGCGAAGGGGTTTCGCCCGTTCTTCCTCGCGGCCGCGCTCTACATAGGCGTCGCTTTGCCCGTCTGGTCACTCACCCTCGCGGGGCGCCTAGCCGCTCCCTCGTACCTCGATCCGGTCACGTGGCACGCCCACGAAATGCTCTTCGGCTTCGGGGCAGCCGTGATTGCTGGCTTCCTCCTCACTGCCGTGGGCAATTGGACCCAATCGGAAACTGCGGTCGGGGTCCCCTTGCTCGGCCTCGTCGCGGCATGGTTTCTGGGTCGGGTCGTCATGATGGCGTCGAGCACACTTCCGCCGATGGTGGTGGCGGTCGGCGACTCGGCCTTCCTGCCCTTGCTGACGTTGGCGGTGGCGCGCCCCATCGTGCGATCGCGCAATTCTCGCAACTATGCCGTAGTGGTTGCGCTCTCGGTGTTCGGGGCCTCCAACGTCGCCATTCACCTCGACGCGCTCGGGGTGCTCGGCGCGATGCGGCGACGTGCGTCCTTGGTCGCCGTGGACGTCGTCATCTTCTTCCTCGTGCTCGTCACGGGAAGGGTCGTCGCGATGTTCACGAAGAACGCAACTCGCGACGCAGCGTGCAGAAATCACCCCGAGCTCGAGGTCGCCGCGCTGGTCGCGATCGGGGCGGTCCTGACGGTGGACGCGGTGGGCGCGCAAACGAAACCCGTGGCCGCCTTGGCGCTCGCCACCGCAGGCCTGCTGGTGGGAGGACGAGCCATTCACTGGGGAGCGCTCTCGTCGCGCAGCGAGCCGATGCTCTGGATCCTCCACCTGGGGCACGCATTTCTCCCGATCGGCCTCCTGCTTCGCGCAGCCGCGGAGGTGACCGCTCGCGTCCCGGTCGCCATGGGAATGCACGCGGTCACGGTCGGCTCGATAGGCTCGCTCTGTCTCGGAATGATGGCCCGGGTCGCCCTCGGACACACCGGCAGACTCATCGCAACGCCCAGGGGAATGGCGCCTGCCTTCGCGCTGGTCCTCTTCGCCGCGTTGGCTCGCATGTCCGCTTCGCTCGCCCCGGGCCCACTCGCGCTCCCTCTATTCGTAGGGAGTGCGCTGTCGGTCTCGGCGGCGTTCCTCGTGTACGCCGGCCTCTACGCGAAGGTCCTTATTTCTCCTCGCGTCGACGGGAAGGCGGGCTGACGTGCACGCGCTCTACGTGCTCTCGGTCTGGCTGCACATCCTTGCCGCGACCCTCTGGATAGGGGGCATGGGATTCCTCGTGCTCGTCGTGGTTCCATGGCTTCGGTCGGACGGTCGGCAGATCGCCGGATTGCTGCTACGGAAGACGGGGCCGCGCTTCCGCACGGTCGGCTGGACTTGTTTCGGGGTGCTTGTCGTCACGGGCATCTTCAATCTGTGGGTGCGAGGAGTACGTCTGGCCAACTTCTGCGACCCGTCCTGGCTGAGCTCGCCATTCGGAAGGGCCGTGGTCGCCAAGCTCGCGGTGTTCATACTGGTAGTGCTCGTGAGCGCGCACCACGACTTCGTCGTCGGACCGAAGGCCACAGAAGCAATTGAATCCGACCCTAGCTCCCCCGCAACAACTCGGCTCCGCGCCCAAGCTCAACGTGCTGGGCGTCTCAATGCGCTGTTTGCACTCGTACTAGTCGGCATAGCCGTCATCCTCGTTCGAGGTAGCCCATGGTAGAAGAATCGTCGGATATCGTTTTGGTGGAACGAGCGAACCAAGCCCTCCGAGAGGTGATCGACCCCGAGCTGGGGATCAGCATCGTCGATCTAGGGCTCGTCTACTCGATCGCTACGCGAAGCGGGGCGCTACAGGTATCACTGACGATGACGACGGCGGCCTGCCCCTTGGCCGACCAGGTGGTGGACGACGCTCGGTCTCGACTGTCGGAGATCGAAGGAGTCAGGGCGGTCGACGTGCGCCTCGTCTGGGAGCCGAAGTGGACGCCCGCGCGGATGACGGACTCGGCGAAGGCGACATTGGGATGGCGGACCTGAGTCGCGCGCGTGAGGTCAACCTTAGGCGCCTCGCGATGCTCGCCGTAGCCGGGGCCGCGGTGGTCGCCGTGCTGGCCGGCCTCGCCCGCATTGGCATCGCGACCACGGTGGGGCTCGCCAACGCAGGGGTGCACGGCCCCCTCTTTGTCGTCGGCGTCTTCGGGACGCTCATCGCAATCGAGCGCGCAGTAGCCCTTTCGGCTTCGTCCGCCTCACGGTGGGCCTACGTCGCGCCGGCGACGGGTGTCGCGTTCGTCGTGGCTATGCTGGCCAGGTCCGAAGCCGCCCCGGTTCTCGCGGTGTGCGCCTGCGGGCTCCAAGTCGGTCTCAATCTCGTGGTCATCCGTCGCCAGTCCGAGCCATTCACGTGGATGATGGCCCTCGCATCGTGTGCGCTCACCGTGGGAACCCTCGCATGGGCCCACTACCGGACAATCGACGCGGCTCTCCCCGGGTGGCTCGTCTACTTCGTCGGCACGATTGCGGCGGAACGGCTCGAGCTCGCTCGGCTCGCACCTCCGAACCCGCGCGCGACAGGCGCGTTGGTGGGCCTCGTCGTTCTTGCCCTGGCGGCTTCGAGCGCCGTGCCCTCGGTCGGTGACGGGGCGATCCGTGCGACGGGGGTCGCATTGGCCCTGATTGGAGCCTGGCAATTGCGGTACGATCTTGCCCTTCGCACGGTGCGCACGCGGGGCCTGCCACGGTTCGCAGCGATCGGGGTCCTCGCCGGTGCAGCATGGCTCGTTTTCGGCGGCGCGCTTTTGGTCGTCTCCCGCCTGCCCGCCGCCGGCCCGCTTCGTGACGCTACGATTCACGCCGTGCTCGTTGGCTACGTCTTTTCGATGGTGGTCGCTCACGCGCCGATCGTGGTCCCCGCAGTCGCGCGGGTCGCCCTTCGATACCACCCACTTCTCTTCTTGCCGCTCGGGCTACTTCACTTGAGTCTCGGCGTGCGGATCGCCGGCGACCTTGCCAGGCACGCGCCGCTGAGGAGAGCCGGTACCCTAGGGAACGCGCTGGCGCTCGCCGTCTTCGTCCTCTCGAACGTGCTCGTAGGCTGGAGGTCTTGGAGGACGGACCAGGGCGCCCCGAACGGTTGATCCGCCACGCTGGGGCTGGACGCGAACCGTCGTTCGGAGTCCTCGGGCGAGTCAGCTCGTCTTCCGAACGCGCGGCACGTAGGAGCATCCGGGGTCCTCCGCCCAGGCGTCACCGAAAACGGCAAGGGCGCGCGCCCGCGAGCCGCCGCAGACCGTCCGGAACGGACAGTCCCCGCATTTGCCACCAAGGCGAGAAGACTCCCTCAGCCCCTTGAAGAGCTCGGATTCCCTGTAGATCAACGCCAAGTCCTCTGCCCGGATATTGCCAGCCGAAACCGGAAAGAACCCACTCGGCATCACATCCCCGGTATGGGACACGAACAGGAAACCCGACCCGTCGTTGATGCCTCGCGGTCCAGTCACCGTCCCGTCTCTAAAGTCACGCAGAAGGCCGACGGGGGAGCGCGCGTGATGACGCTCCAACAAGATTCGACGAAACTGCGGCGCTGCCGTCGTCTTCACCTGGAAGGGATACTCGTCTGCGACGTCGGCCAACTCGTTGAGAGCACTCTCGACTTCGTGGGCAGACAGCCCCAAAGCCTCGCTTGCTCGTCCAGTCGGCACGACCAGGAAGAGGACGAACATCGTGACGCCGACCGAATGCGCGAGCGCCGCCATCTCACGGACACGCCCGAACGATACTCGCGACAGCGTGAAGTTCATCTGTGTCTCGAGCCCGAGCTCCCGTGCCTCTCGTAGGATACGCATCGAGTGCGCGTAGCTGCCGAGGACTCCACGAAACATGTCGTGCGACTCTCCATCGGGGCCGTCTACCGATACCGCCACCCGCTTGAGCCCTGCGCGGCCTAGCCTCTCGAGCAGCTCGCGCTTCATTCGACCGGTTCCCGAGGGGGTCATTGCCATCGTCAAACCAACGTCGTGACCGAACGTGACCAGCTCGACCAGGTCATTCCGGAGCGCCGGGTCACCACCGGTCAGTATACATAATGGTGTTCCCATCTCGTGAATCTTCGAGAGCAATCTCTTCCCTTCCTCGGTCGACAGCTCGTGCGGGTGGCGGTCCGGCGTCGCGCAGGCGCGGCAATGTGCGCAAACGAGCTCGCAGGCCTGCGTCGTCTCCCATATGGCGACGAGCGGATGGTCGTCGAAGTCAAGTAACGCCCGCCGACGTGCGAGTGCGTTCGGCCTGCCTTCGTTCATGTTGTCTCCTCCTCGGCGCGCGGGCTCTTGAGTCCGAGCCTCTGCAGGTATCGATACAAGGTCGCCGGGGATAGCCCGAGGAGGCGAGCGGCATCCTCACGGCTGCCGCTGGAGCCCTCGACTACCCGCCTGACGTGCTCGCGTTGGAAGGCCGCGGTGGCACGCTCGAGATTCGTATCCGAAGCCTCACCCGTCATGGGCCCGGTTCGGTCGCCAAGCACGCTCGCAGGCGCTTGCGTCATCGAACGAGGTAGGTGGTGGAGGCCGATTTCGCCCCCGTCACACAAGATGGTGGCGCGCTCGAGCACGTTCGACAGCTCCCTGACGTTGCCAGGCCATGCGTAGGCATCGAGGCAGGCAGACGCGTCGCGACCGAGTGTGAGCGAAGAACGGCGGTACGTTTCGCTCAGACGAGCAAGTATCTGGCGCGCAAGCTCTGCTATTTCGTCTCGCCTATCGCGCAGGGGCGGCAGGTCGATCCTGACGACGTTCAATCGGTAGTATAGGTCCTCACGGAACGCCCCTCGGCTCACACTCTGCTCGAGATCCCGGTGGGTTGCTGCGATGATTCGGACATCGACCCTCCGAGCGTGGTCGCTTCCCAAAGGGAGGATCTCCTTCGTCTCGACCGCGCGAAGGAGCTTGGTTTGACCGAGCGAGCTCAGCTCCCCCACATCGTCGAGGAACAAGGTACCACCCGACGCGGAACGGAAAAGCCCCTCACTCGCCATCGACGGATCGTGCTTGGCCCGCCGCTCGTATCCGAAGAGTTGGGCTTCGACGAGCGACTCGGGAATCGCCCCCACCGAGAATGCGACGAAGGGCCCACTCGCCCGCGTCGACCGTTCATGAAGGGCACGTGCGACCAAGTCCTTGCCGGTTCCACTCTCCCCTGCCACCAGGACGTTGGCCTGGGTCGGGGCGACGCGGTCGATAAGGTCGGCGACCGCGTGCATCTTGGTCCCCGAGCTACGAAGGGTCGCGAACGCGTCGCTGTCTCCGCGCACGATCGCACGGAGCCGAGCATTTTCACGCTCGATCTGGCGGTTGCGAGCGATCCGCTCGACCTTCCTTCGCAAGTCGAAGAGCGAGAGCGGCTTGATGACATAGTCATGGGCCCCGCGCCGGAGGGCATCGATCGCCGACTCGATCGACGCGTAGGCCGTCATCACGAGGGCAAATGACGCCGAAGAGTCACGGTTCACGGCGTCGAGCACGTCGAAGCCGTTCCCGTCGGGCAGCCGGAGGTCGACGATGACGATATCGAACGATCGATGACCGAGCTCGCTCAGTGCGTCGGCGCGTGAACCCACGGCGACCACGATGTGGCCGTCCTTCATCAACGCACGTACGACGTTGTTCGCGACCGTCGTGTCGTCCTCGACCACCAAAATGGTCTCGCTCACGACTTCACCATAGGCAACCAGACTGCGACTTCCGTGCCGACACCGACTTCGCTTGTCAGCGAGAGGGTTCCCCCAGCGTCTCGAACAATCCCATCAGCGACGAAAAGCCCCAATCCCGTTCCGGCGCCCCTAGGCTTGGTCGTGAAGAGCGGCGACCGCGCGTTCTTCTTCACCTCATCGCTCATGCCGCACCCGTCGTCGCGCACGGTCAGCTCGACCCCCCCACTCACCGCGCGGCCCGCGAGGCGGATGCGTCCGCCCTCGACCATGGCGTCGGCCGCGTTGGAGAGGAGGTTCACGAGAACGAGCACGAGGTGGTCCTCAACGACGCGAACAGGAGGCAAGCACTCCGGGACTTCGACCTCGAGCCGAACGTTTTGGAAGCGACGGTCGTGACGGACGAGGGTGACCGAGTCCTTCGCAACATCCGCCAGGCATACGCGGGTGGCATCGTCGCAACGCCTCCTCGCGAAATTGACCATCTCGGTCAGCAAGCCGCTCATGCGGCTCACGTTGCGACGCACGACCTCGAAAGACGCGCGCACCGCGGGCAAAGCCACATCCTCCACAAGCAGCTCCATTTCGGTCGATATGGCTGTCAGGGGGCTGGCGAGATCGTGCGCAATCCCCGCCGCCAACAGTCCGAGGCTCGCCATCTTCTCACGCTGACACAGTTGAGCGAAGAGGTTCCGCTCCTCGGTCACGTCGCGTCCGATCTCGACCACGAGGCCTCGGTGGCCGTCCAAAGGCGGCAACGGCAAGCGTTCGACCTCCCAAAGTCGACCATTTCCGTCCGCATGAGACGCCACCTCACCTCGGCGGAGCGGCCCGGGCAAGCTCGCGATTCGATTGGCCTTCACCACTCGCCCTTGGGAATCGGTCACGACGATCCGCTCTCGAAGGGCGTCCAGCAGGTGCTCAGTGAAGACCCGCGCCTCGTGAAGCTCCGCCGTACGCTCGTGGACACACAGTTCAAGCTCGCTGGCTCGTCTATCGAGCTCTCGGTCCGTATCGTTCCAAGCGCGCCGAACGTGCACGAAGGTCCAGGACCCGAGCAGGAGCCCTGCGCAAACTCCGCGCAAGATGTGCAGTGCGTGCACGCTGCCGCTGGCCGATAAGCTCGTTAACCGTTCCGCGACCTCCCAACCGCAGAAGTACACCAGCAGGAGCGCGCCCCCGAGAAACGCAGTCCGCGGCCACTGAATGGCGCTCCGGTCTTCTTCGTGGGGCCGCATGAAGCGGAAAGTGCCTCCGAGTTGCATGGCCGGCACGCAGCACGTCGCGTGCCGACAGCGCCGCAGAGTGCTACCACACGCAGCACGCCACCAACTCAGCGGGTGCGCTTCGAGCCAGCCCGCTGATTTATTTAGTTAGCTAGCTAGCTAGCTAGCCCGACTTGTCACCGGAGGGCTCCGTCCTCCGCCCCAACGGCGAAACCGGCGAAGCCGCCCCACCTCCTGGTCCTGGGTCCCAAACCCAAAACGGCCGCGTCGAGTGTTCGAGAATCACGACCGCTGCTATGGGGCCGTGCGCACCTTGCGGTTCGGGCGCACGCTCTGCAGCCGGACGCTCTCAGATGCGAGAGCCCGGCTCCAGCTCGCGCGGCCGGCTTCGGGGAACGGGAGTCCTTAATTAACCGAAGCGTGTGCCCCGGAGGCGAGGCGCCGCCCCGCTCGTCAGCCAGCCCCTCACGAGCCTGCGGCGACGCAAGCGACACTCGCAAGACTGATAGGACATCGACGGCGCGTGGGTTGCAGCGGGAGGGACCGACGGGAAGCCGTCGCGAACCTCTCAACGGAACGAAGGAACGGCATATGCGCGCACATACGGTCGTGACGGCGACGCTTCTCGCAACGGGACTGGCTGCAACCGTGGCCGCAGGATGCGAGAACAAGGCAGCGCAACAGCAGCAACCTTCCGGCAACCTTGGGGCATCCAGCTCCATTGCCGACCTCATGAAGGCGAGGGGCCTCACGGAGGCGGACGTCGAAGGCGCCCTCAAGACCTACGTGCCCACCGGCAAGATGGACGAGTACTACATCTTCGCATCCGGAGGCCAATCCGGAAACGTCGACGTCATCGGCGTCCCATCCATGCGAATGCTGAAGGTCATCGGTGTCTTCACTCCGGAGTCGTGGCAAGGGTGGGGCTTCGGCGGGGACAGCGACAAGATTCTCGAAGGAGGGAATCAAGGTACCCACCGTATTCGATGGGCAGACATGCACCACCCGAACCTCTCGGAGACGAAAGGTGAATACGACGGACAGTTTCTCTTCGTCAACGACAAGGCCAATGCGCGAGTCGCGGTCGTCGACCTCGCGGACTTCGCAACCAAGCAGATCGTGCCAAACCCCCTGGCCGCGAGTGACCATGGCGGCGCCTTCGTCACGCCGGACACGGACTACGTGATCGAGACCAGTCAGTATCCGTCACCGCTCGGCCGCGAGTATGCACCGCTATCGGACTACAAGGACAAGTACCGCGGGGTGGCCGTCTTCTGGAAGTTCGACCGTCAAAAGGGAAGAATCGACCCGAGCAAGAGCTGGGCGCTAGAGCTGCCTCCCTACACCCAAGACCTCGCCGACGCAGGCAAACTCGATTCCGATGGTTGGGCGTTCATCAATTCGTTCAACACGGAAATGGCCGTTGGCGGCACGCTCGAGGGCAAGCCTCCGGTAGAGTCGGGCGCGAGCCAAAATGACATGGACTACATGCATGTTATCAATTGGAAAAAAGCCGAAGCGCTCGTAGGTGCTGGCAAGGCGAGAACCATCGCAGGCATGCGCGTCTTGCCTATGGACGTGTCTGGCCCGGAAGGTGTTCTCAGTCTCGTAGGGGAGCCGAAGAGCCCTCACGGATGCGACGTGACGCCCGACGGCAAGTCGATCGTGGTCGGTGGCAAGCTCGACACGCACACGACCGTGTACGACTTCGCGAAGATCAAGGCTCTGGTCGAACAGAAGAGGTTCGAGGGGAAGGACCCCTATGGGCTGCCTATTCTTCCCTTCAAGGAGGCGATCTCGGGTCAGGTGGAGATCGGCCTCGGGCCGCTTCACACGGTCTTCGACGACAAGGGCAACGCCTACACGTCCGTCTTCATCGAGAGCGTCGTCGCGAAGTGGTCGTTCAAGGACTTCAAGAAGCCCGTCGAGAAGCTGAAGGTCCAGTACAACATCGGTCACATCCTCGCTGCCGAGGGCGACACCGTGAGCCCGGACGGCAAGTACGTCGTCGCGATGAACAAGATGTCGATGGACCGCTTCCTCCCGGTCGGCCCGCTCTTCCCGCAGAACTTCCAGCTAATCGACATCGAGGGAGAAAAGATGCGGAACTTGGCGGACATGCCACTCGCCAACGCAGAGCCCCACTACTCCCAGATGATCAAGGCCGACAAGATTCGAGCAGTCAAGGCCTACAAGCCGGGAACCAACGCAATGGGCGAAATCGACCCGTCCCGCGTCGAGGGGGGCAAGGAACGCATCGTTCGCAACGGGACCAAAGTCGAGGTCTTCATGACCGCCATCCGCAGTCACTTCACCCCTGACCACGTCGAGGTCGAGGAGGGGGACGACGTCACGCTGCACATTACCAGCCTTGAGACCGCAGAGGACCAGACGCATGGGTTCACGATCGACATGTACAACGTGAACGTCAGCCTCGAGCCGGGGAAGCACGAGAACATCTCGTTCAAGGCAGACATGACTGGCTCTTTCCCGATGTATTGCACGGAGTTCTGCTCCGCGCTCCATCTCGAAATGATGGGGTACTTCCTCGTCAAGCCGAAGAAGAAATGAGCCGGAGGCAACCATGGGCACGAACGACAACCCCACCGATCGGGAGGCGGAGTCCGGAGACCGCGACGAGCGCGGCCGGCTCCACCTCCACCTCCACGTCGTAGCGACGACCGACGCCGATCCGTGCCGGCCATCGTGGGATCGCGGTCGATGGGCAGTGATTGCGCTCGGCGGCCTGGCCGTCGCGGCATTCGCCGCCTCGTACTTTCTTCCGTGGTGGAGATTTTGGCTCTACGCGCCACAGTACCCAAAGGGCCTCATGCTCGAGATCTCACTCACGGGCATGGGCGGTGACGTACACGAAATCGATCTGCTCAATCACTACATCGGAATGAAACACCTCTCGGACGCCGCTCCGATGGAGAGACACCTCGCAGGGTACGGGGTGGCAGCCATCGCCGTCGTGACACTGGCTGTTTTGGCCGGTGCCGGGAGGAGGCTCAATCGATGGATAGCGGCACCCGCCATCGCATTCCCCTTGGTATTCCTGGCAGACAGCTTCTACTGGCTCTACTCGTTCGGTCACGACCTCGACCCGAAGGCGCCGCTTCGCATCGCCACGTTCACACCGGAGCTATTCGGAAACGGCCAGATCGGGCAGTTCGCAACCTTCGCTCGCCCCGACGTGGGGTTCTGGCTCGCAGTCGTGGGGGTGGCAGCGGCAGTGACTGCCAACGGGGTCCGGAACCGAGTATGCGCCGGCTGCCAACAGGCAAACGCGTGTTCGGTCGTCTGTCCCCGGTTGATGGTGTTGCCCGAGCGGAAGGCTTCCTCATGACCTTGCAAGTAGGCGAAGGCAGTCTGCCTCGCTCGAGGATTGGCCACGTGATATGGACCTACCTTGGAGGCGCAGCACTAGCCGCGAGCGCAGCCTCGTTCGGCGCCAGCGGGGCGCCACCGAGCCGCGTAGTCGACGTCGGTCCGATCGAGGTGCCCGGCGCACGGTCGGGAGTGACCGTATCGACCTTCGAACAGCTTCGCTCCGCGGTCGAGAGGCCCGACGGCCCAGACCGCATTGCTCTGACGCCCGGGGTGTTCCACGGGGACCTCGTCATACGACGTTCGCTGCGTATCGATGGCAGCAAGGGCACAGTGCTCGAAGGTACGGGAGATGGCTCGGTGATCACCGTACGAGCGAGCGATGTGGCCCTTGCCAACTTCGTCGTACGGCACTCGGGTCGACGACACACGACCGAGGACGCAGCAATCAAGGCGACTGGGCAGCGCGTGACGATATCGCGAATCTTGGTGGAGGATTCTCTCTTCGGAGTCTCTCTCCTCGAATGCCACGAGTGCCTCGTCGAGAAGGTTCATGTCCGTGGGAACGGCGACGACAGCGAGCTTCGCGGAGATGGATTGAAGCTCTGGGAGTCGGATGGCTCCACCGTGAGAGGGTGCCAGGTCGATGACGCTCGGGACGTTGTCGTTTGGTACACCAAACGCGCGACCGTCGAGGCAAACGTGGTTCGGCGGAGCCGGTACGGGGCACACTTCATGTACGCGCACGATGCCGTGGTGCGCGGCAACCGCTTCGAGTCCAACGTCGTGGGCGTGTTCGTCATGTACAGCCTTCGCCTTCGGGTCGAGCGCAACGCTCTTTTGGCTGCCCGTGGTGCGGCCGGTATCGGCCTCGGCTTCAAAGACAGCGACCTCGTAGACGTGCAAGGGAACTGGATGGTCGCGAATACCGTCGGCGTGTACCTGGACAACACCCCGCGGACCCCAGACGCTCCTGTAAACATCAGTAAGAACGTGATCGCGCTGAACGATGTCGCCTTTCGACTCCACGGACCGGGTGGAGGGGTCCACCTCCGCGGGAACGAGGTGGCGAACAATGCAATCGTCGTGGAGGTCGACGGAGGAGGCAACGCACGCGCGATCGACGCCACGGGCAATCACTTCTCGGACTATGAAGGATACGACCTCGATGGTGACGGCGTCGGGGACGTCCCCTATCAGATCAAGGCTCTCTCCAGCGAACTAACGGGAAAAGTACCGGTTCTTAAGGTCTTCAACGGGAGTGCTGCCCTCGGAGCGATCGATGCGGTGGCTCGCTCGGCCCCGGTCCTGGCCACCAACCTGCTTTTCGTGGACGCGCATCCAAGCTTGTGCGCCACCGAGGTGGAGCCTCTATGATTCAATTCACTTGCGTACAGAAGCGGTTCGGAACGGTCACGGCACTCGACGGCGTCACTCTCTCGATCGAAGCGGGCGAACGTATTGCTTTCGTAGGCACCAACGGCTCCGGGAAGACCACCCTGCTGCGGGCGCTGCTCGGTCTCGTCGGCTACGAAGGTAGAGTTTCGGTGGCAGGGATGGATGTCGCGCGCGAACCCGAGCTCGTGATGCGTTCGGTCGCCTACATTCCGCAGATTGCACCGCCAATCGACGCGTCCGTAGCCGAGGTCGTTCGGGCGTGTGCAGCGCTGCGAAAGAGGGACACGACCACGATTGTCGCACGAGCGGAGCGCCTCGGCCTCAGAGTGGGCGACGTGACGGCAAAGCGCTTCCGGGACTTGTCGGGAGGAATGAAGCAGAAGCTGCTCGCGGCCATCGCCCTAGCCGCGGAAACTCCAATCCTCGTCTGCGACGAGCCAACGGCCAACTTGGACGCTGTGGCTCGGGCGTCGTTCGTCGAACAACTCGCGGAGAGGTCGGAGACGGCCATCCTCCTCCTTTGCTCCCACCGGCTCGAGGAGGTTCGACACATGGTCGGGCGAGTCGTCGAGCTCGCGGATGGGCGAGTCGTACGCGATTCGATGTTGGCCTGCTGTGGCGAGCGTACCTTTCGTGTGGGCGTCGTGCTCGCTGGGGATGGCCACGGAGTCGAGCCTTTGCTTCGAGAGCTCGGGTTCACTCGACGCGACCCATCGCGACACGAAATTCGCGGAACGACGATAGATCGGGCGGCGAGCATCGCTCGACGAATTTCGGACTATCCCGCCGCGTCGCTGCGCCTCGAAATCGTCGACGACTCCGACCTTCGCTCCCAGCCTCTCGAGAGCGGATTCGGAAAGCGTGGTGTAGCATGAAGCGCCGAGCGTTCCTTCTCGGCGTGAGCTGGATGGCGTTCCATGTCGCGTGTTCGCGCCGGACGGAGCCGGTTGACCCCGTTTGGACGAAGACTCCATGCGCCCACTGCGCGATGCTCGTCGGCGACCGACGTCACGCCGCTCAGGCGATCTCGGGCGGAGAGCGATTCTACTTCGACGACATCGGGTGCGCGGTCCTCTGGGCCGAAGAGCGAACCTCCGCCGGTATGGGAATCGAGGCCGTGTGGGTGCGCGACGCCGAGTCCTCGATGTGGTTGGTTGCCGACACGGCTCGCTATGCGCAAGGAGCCAAGACCCCTATGGACTTCGGCGTAGAAGCAAGGGCGGACGGGGCGCGCTCATGGGCCGAGATACGCGCGGACATTTCGGTGAAAGCAGGCCGTCGATGAGCGCTACTCGGGTCATGCTCCGCCTCGAGTTGGCCGATGCGGTCCGTTCACGGTGGGCGACGTTTACGGCGTCGGTGTACGGGCTCCTGTTTGGCATCTTCGTCTGGCTCGGACTCAGAGAGAGCACCGTGCTCGGATTCACCGGCCTCTCGCGAGTCGTGTTGAACATGGCGAACGCCGTCGTTCTCGTCGTACCGCTCGTAGCGCTCGTGGCTACATGCCAGACAATCGTCAGGGCGCGACAGTCCGGACTCTTCGAACTGATGCTGGTACAGCCCGTTCGTCGTTCTGATTGGTTCCTCGGGGCGGTACTTGCCCGGATGATAGTGGTAACCGGCCCGCTAGTTGCGCTATTTTCAATCGTGATCTTCGGCGCCTCGGTGGCCGCAACGCGCGACTCGGCGTTGGTTTCGGTGGTACTGCGCAGCCTGCTGGTGACCGGGGCTCTCTCGTGGGCTTTCGTAGGGTTGGGCTTTTGGGTCTCTGCTGGCGCGAGGACCCCCGAACGCGCTACGGTGCTCGCATTGTTGGTTTGGCTGACCGCTGCCGCACTCCACGACTTTGCCGTCATTGGTATGCTGCTTCGCCTAAAGGTCTCGCCCCGGTTCGTCTTCATCCTCGCGGCGTGCAATCCAGTCGAGGCGGCTCGAATCGCGATACTCGGCACGGTCGATTCGGAGCTTTCCGTGCTCGGGCCAGTCGGATTCTGGCTCGCTCACTCCCTCGGAAACAAGCTCTCCTTCGCAATCGGATGCGTGTGGCCGACACTCATCGGAACCCTCGCCACTCTTCGAGCCCGCCACCTCCTTCGAAAAGCCGATCTCGTCGTTTGATATCTCGCGCCTCCGAATAGGGCGCAGCCACAGTTGATTCAACAAGGAGCTTTAGATGAAGTCGTTGAACGTGCTCGTTGCGGTGATCTCGCTTTGTGCATGCAGCAAGAACGAGCCCGCCCCGTCCGGAGCGGGGGCGGTGACGTCTGCCGCCGGCAACGCCGCCGTCGCGCCCGCTGGAAAGATCGATCCGGCAGCCGCGAAGGCCATGTACGAATCGAGGTGTGGCGCCTGCCACGGCGCGAACGGAAAGGGCGACGGCGCCGGTGCTGCTGCGCTCAACCCGAAACCTCGCAACTACACAGACAAGGCCTGGCAGGCCTCCGTGACCGACGAGCAAATCCGAAAAACAATCGTCTACGGTGGGGCGGCAGTCGGGAAAAGCCCCGTCATGCCTGCGAGCCCGGACCTGGACGCGAAACCCGAAGTCGTCGATGGGCTCGTCGCCATCGTGCGTGGTTTCGGGCAGTAGGCTCGGGAGCCAGCCTCGCGTCAATCGCGAGCACTCAAGCCGAGACGTTTGAGGAGTCGCACGAGGTTGCTGCGATGGATCCCCGCCTCCCGTGCAACAGCCGCTTGGTTTCCCTGGTTCCGCAACAGTGAGGCCTCGAGCCAGCGTCGCTGGAAGTCGTCGGTTGCGGCGCGAAGCGTTCGTGGAGCCGTAGCCGACGGGCCGGGGCGGTCCGACATGGAGCCGAAGGAGGGGAACGAGGGGGGTGACGACGGCTGCGGCGAAGATCGCTTCTCCGCTCGCAGGCCGAGCACGTCGTCGTCGATGACGACGAGGCGGTCGGTGCGGCCCTGGCGCGCAACGGCGCGAAGGGAAGCCCTACTAATGAGGTGTTCCAACTCGCGGACATTTCCTGGCCAAGGATAGGCGAGTAACGCCTCTTTGGCGGCGGTGGTGAGGCGCAGGTTGCGCGCACCGAGCCTTTGCTGGTTCTCCTCGAGGAATGCACTCGCGATGGCGAGGATGTCGTCGCCTCGATCACGGAGCGCGGGAACCGGCAATGGATACACGCTCAATCGATGGAAGAGGTCGGCGCGAAATCTGCCACCGGCAACTTCTGCCCCGAGGTCTCGGTTGGTGGCGGCGAGAATCCTCACGTCGACTCGATGGGGGCGATCGCTGCCCGGTCGTTGAACTTCGCCGCTCTGCAACACACGCAACAGCTTGGCTTGTACGGGCGAAGCGAGCTCACCGACCTCGTCTAGCAGCAACGTTCCCCCGTGCGCGAGCTCGAATTTTCCAGCTCGGTCTCTGTTCGCACCAGTGTACGCGCCCTTTTCGTGACCGAAGAGCTCGCTCTCCGCGAGGCTTTCGGGGAGCGCTGCGCAGTTCACGTGGACCAGTGGTCCTGCCCTGCGAGACGAGGTCGCGTGAATGCGCTCGGCGACGAGCTCTTTGCCAACCCCTGTCTCACCCAGGATGAGGACGGTGAGGTCCGAGGGCCCGACCGTCCTGATTTCTGCGCGTAGCGCCTGCATGACGATGCCTGAGCCGATGAGGTCTCGTGGGGGGCGCGCGCCGCCGAGCAGAGCTCGATTCACCCACCGCTGCCGATCCAGGCTCGCCCGAAGCGAGGCGACCGTTTCGGCAGCCCGCACGGAGTCTTCGACCCACGCCAAGAGGCTGCGAAGCGACGGAGCGCGCTCGAACGCTCCTGGAGTCAGGGCGTCGAGAGTCAGCACCCCCCAGACCCGTCCGTCGATGGTGACGCGGCCGCCCATGCAGTCGTGGACCGGCAACAACTCGGCCGGTCCTTCGACAAGCCCGTCGTAGGGGTCCGGCATCCGCGCGTCGAAGGGGAAGCGCACGGGCGAGTCGGAAGCCAGCAACTCGGCGAGCCGGGGATGAGAGCGTGGGGAGAAACGCCTCGCCATGACTTCTTCGCCGAGGCCGATCGCGGCGAGTGGTACCAGAAGGTCTCCTTCGAGCCTGAGTAGCGCTGCCGCATC
Source organism: Polyangiaceae bacterium (assembly GCA_965225775.1). Lineage (GTDB taxonomy): Bacteria > Myxococcota_A > Polyangia > Polyangiales > Polyangiaceae > JAAFHV01. The sequence continues at coordinate 7,231,598 of OZ245328.1, forward strand.
GAAGGGGACAGCCTGTCGAATCGTGGAGAGCAGGCGCGAAAGATGCTCGCCGAGCGAGCTAGGATCCGCGAGCCCCTCCGAGAGCTCCGCGGCGATCGTCGGCCAGTCCGGTTCCCGTATCATTTTGACAGCTCCATGACGCGGTCGACAACACCCGAGCGCGGTCGAAACGACAACAAGAATCGCGAGCGACGCCTAATCTGCGGCTGGCACGCGGAGTGTAGAGGGCCGGCAACCCATCCAGCTGGAGCGTCCATGATTTCTGCCCAGAAGATCGCCATCGTCAAGTCCACGGTTCCCGTCCTTCAAGTTCACGGCGAGGCACTGACCCGCCACTTCTACGGCATCCTCTTCCGGGAGCACCCGGAGGTGGCGCCGTTCTTCAATCCGGCGCACCAAGCGAGCGGCAGCCAGGCGCGCGCTCTCGCGTCTGCGGTCGTCGCCTATGCGCAGCACATCGATCGCCTGGAAGCTCTTTCCGGGGCCGTCCCGACCATCGTGCACAAGCACGTGGCGTTAGGAGTGTTGCCGGAACACTACCCGGTCGTCGGGAAGTGCCTGCTCCAGGCCATTGGTGAGGTGATGGGGGCCGCCGCGACCGACGAGATCATCGCCGCATGGGGCGAAGCCTACGGCGCACTCGCGAAGATCCTCATCGACGCAGAAGAAGCAGTCTATGAGGCAAACGCCGCCAAGCCCGGCGGCTGGCGTGGAGTCCGACCATTCCGAGTCGCACGAAAAGAGCGCGAGAGCGACGTCATCACCTCCTTCTACCTCCAGCCCACCGACGGTGGGCGCCTGTCGGAGTTCCTACCAGGACAGTACTTGACCATCGTCGCGTCGGTCGGGGGCAAGTCCACGCGACGAAATTACTCGCTCTCCGATGCGCCAGGGAAGGCGTGGTTTCGGATCAGCGTGAAGCGTGAGCCCGGCGGAGTGTTCTCGAACTGGCTCCACGATCACGTCGAGGTCGGTCACGAGCTCCACGTCATGCCTCCGTGCGGGGAGTTGGTGGTTGGTGACGGAAGCAGCCCGATCGTATTGGTAACCGCTGGAGTCGGGATCACTCCGGCGATGGCCATGGTCGAGACCATTGCCCCCTCCGGACGCGCCATGACGCTCATTCATGCTTCACGAAACAGCGGTATGCAGGCCTTCCGGCCACGCCTCGAAGAGCTGTCCGCGCGGCACCCGAACCTCACGGTTCACTATGTCTACGACGCGCCGTTGCCGAGCGACACGAAACATCCGGTGGGTACATTGGACGGCACGCTCCTCGCTCGGTGGATTCCGACCATGTCCGACATCGACATCTTCCTCGTCGGGCCGAAGCCTTTCATGCAGGCGGTCTTTGCCCACGCAACCGCGCTCGGAGTTCCAGCATCGCGAATCCACTACGAGTTCTTTGGCCCCAAAGAAGAGTTGGTCGCTCCCACGTGAAGCGGCGGCTGGCTGATCTATGGCCGTCGGAACCTGCTTCGACTCGCCTGGAGCGGATCCTGACGATCGTGGGTGCCTTCGTGGGGATTCTGCTCACGGGCCTGGTGTCGCGCGCACTCCTCTCGCCGCCACTTGCTGTCTGGCTGGTTGCGCCGATGGGCGCCTCGGCGGTCTTGGTATTCGGCGTCCCCGCGAGTCCGCTCGCACAGCCGTGGTCCGTGGTGGGAGGCAATACCCTCTCAGTGTTGGTGGGGATGGCTTGCGCGCGGATCGTCCCGGACGTTGCGTTGGCGGGCGCCCTCGCGGTTGGGGCAGCGATTGCCGTCATGTTCGCCTGCCGTTGTCTACACCCACCGGGCGGAGCGTCGGCGCTCTATGCGGTGCTTGCAGGGCCGACGGTCGGAACCATCGGTTGGCGCTTCGCGCTCTGTCCCGTTCTTATCAACTCCTTGCTGCTCGCCGGCACGGGCCTTGTTTTCAATAACTTGGGCGGCCGTCGCTACCCGCCGTAGAGGGCGCGCCGACTTTGGGCGGGTGCTGAAGCGGGAGCGATCGGATACGGTGGCGTCGCGACGGTGGCGCGTGCAACCGCATGGCGATCAGCACAATCCGGAAGGGACGGGACGAGGTCCGCGCCGGTGCGCGACCGCAAGACGCGGTCAAGGTCCGGCGCAACCGGCGAACGTCCGTACGCCAGATCAGCGACGGAACCGTGGCCAAGCTGCTCCGCGAGCATGGTTACAGGCTCCAGACCGTTCGCAAGACCGTCGAGGGCCGACAACCCCCGGACCGCAACGGCGCCCGACGACGCCTCGAGCGCCCGGGTGGACCGACGTCGCCCTGTCGGCCGAGATTCTCGCCGAACACCGATTTGGCACGAGAGGGCGTAACCGTCGCGCGTGTGTTGCGTACGAACCGGGTATGACGCTCTTTCGAACCTTCCTCGCGGCCCTCACCCTCGTCGCTGCCTCGGGTTTTGCCTTCGCCCCCGAGGCCTCTGCGGCGCCGAACGCAGAGCTCAAGGACCTCATGAAGAAGCTCGGTGCCGCGACTTCGGCCGAGGACACAGCGGCGATGGCTCCGCTTCTTGCCAAGACGAAGACGTACGGCCGGCCTGAGCTCACGAAATGGGCGGCCTTGGCGGACAAGGGCGAAGCGGCCGCCAAAGCGGGCAACCTCGCAGGCGCCAAGGCCTCCTGCAAGGAGTGCCACGACGAGTACAAGGCGTCCTTCAAGACGAAATACGGATCGAAGGCCCCCTGACCGGCCCACCCGCGCGGCGTGCCGTCGTGTGCGGCACAGCCTCACCTCTTGCGTAGCCGCCTTACGCGCAGTGAAAGACCGACGCGAGGCGACCCTCGTGCGCGAGGTCGGCTTCGCGCATCGCGACGATCGTGTCGAAGGCTTTCTTCACGGGGTGGAGCTCCGGCGACACGAGGAAGTCAGCGTCGGTGGCGCCGACCGGGTGGTAGTAAACGCCTCGGGCCGTGAAGGTCAGCTCGGGCACGATGTCGGCGCGTGAGAGGGCCATGCCTTCCTCGGCGAAGCCGCGGAGCGCGACCCGGCGAACCACGCGGTCCTCGGCCGCGAGGCCCTGGGCTTCGAAGAACGCGTGCGCCGCGGCCTCGTCCGCGTCGGTCGAGACCGTGGCCGCGAGGCGCACTCGGAACCCGAGCGCCCGCGCCACCTCGACGCCCGCGATCGCCTTCGCGAACGTGCCTTTGCCCCGGTGGGCGTCGTGGAGAGCCTCGTCGGGGCTGTCCACGCTCACCTGGAGCGTCACCCTCTCGCGTGGCATGGCCTCGAGCAGCCCGCGCCTTCGCCCCGCGAAGAGCATGCCGTTCGTGAGGATCGTCGTCGGCGCGACGTTTACCGCGGCGGCCACTACGTCGCCGATCGACTCGAGCAGAAAGGGCTCGCCGCCGGTGAGGAAGATGTCGCGCACCGGGGTGATCGCGGCCGTCTCGGCGAGGATGGCGCCCACCATGGCCGGGTCGAGGGCCGCGCGCTCGGCCTTGGGCGACGAACGCACGCAGCAGTAGTCGCACGCGAGGTTGCAGTCGAAGTTCGTGTACACCCACACGCGCGAGCCGAGCGGGCGCTCCTCCTCGCGCTCCACCGGGCCGTTCCGCACGACGGCCACGGTGCGGCCCTCGTGCGGCGCGGTCTCGAGCAGGGCGTTGCCCGTGAGGTCGCACCAGCGCTTCAAGTCGGCGAGGGCGTCGTCGTTGGCGAGGTGCACGGCGAAGAGCTGCCCCCGGGCCGTCGCGCGGAGGGCCGCGACGAGCTCGAGGAGCAGCCCCTTGTCGAACGTGAGCGCCGCTCCGGGGGTGGAGAACGACACCGGATACCGGAGCACGGGCAGCTTCACGCGTTACCTCTTGAGGGCGAAGAACCCTTGTTTTTCGCACGCCGAACGCAGCGAGGCGTAGCCCTCGGGCGCGGCCCGCACCCAGCGCTTCAGCCCCTCGGCCACGAGCACCGGGCGGTGCTTCGGGTTCTCGAAGTCCATCGCCTCGAGGGCCAGGACGAGCGCGCTGGCCTGCGCTTCGTCGAGCCCGCGGCGCGCCGTGAACATGCAGTGCGGGTACTCGGGCGTCTTCCACACGGCTTCGAGCGCACCCGCGGGAACGATCTTCGACTCGTGCACGCCCTCCCAGAACGGGCTCCCCACGAAGCCTGCGTCGACGCGGCCTTCGGCCACGGCCTTGAGCACGTCGATCTCGCTCGTGCCCGTGTCGCCGTGTTTGCCGAGGTCGGTGTTGAAGCGCACCGTGGTGTAGTCGCGCCCCTCGACGAGGCCCTGCTCGGCCAAGTAGTGCACGGGCAAAATGGCCGCGTGACCGCTGTCGCGGCTGCCGAGGGCGATCGTCTTGCCTCGAATGCCCTCGAGCGACGTGATGGCGCCGCCCTTCGGTGCGATGAGCAAAGAGCGCCAGGCGAGGTCGGTGTCGCGCATCGCGAGCGGGCGGCACGCGCCCTCGCTCCACTTCTCGGCCTGCACGAAGGCGAGGTTCGTGTTCCACGCCACGTCGATCGTGCCGCGCAAGAGCGCGTCGACCTGCGCCTCGTACGACAGAAAGAGGACGATCTCCGCGTCGAGCTTGGCTTCGTTCCTGAAATACTCGCGCATGCCCTCCCAGATGGTGACGACCTTGGGATCGTAGGCGACCGCGCCGATGACGAGATTCGAGCTCATGATGGTCCTTTCGACTTCAGAAGAGGGGCAAACCGAGGAGGGCCTTGCCGATGAGATCGCGCAGCACGTCGGCCGTGGGGGCCATGACCGCGCTCGCCTGCGCGTCGCGGAAGTAGCGCTCGATGGCCGTGTGGCGCGAGAACGCCGCCCCTCCGCACGTGCGCATCGCGGCTTGGGTCACCTCGATCGAGGTCTCGCCGGCCGCGGCCTTCGTCTCGAGCACGCGCAGCACGGTGACGTCGGAGGGCTTCTCGAGGTTGTCGACGAGGTCCGAGATGCGCGCCGCGAGCCCGTCCGTCGTGATTTGCATGGAGGCGAGGCTCGCGCGAAGGTTCGGGAGCGCCTCGCCGAGCGTCGCGCCGAGGTGGTCGAAGCGGGCCGTCTTCAGGTGCTCGGCGGTGCGGGCCACCGTGGCGCGGCAGAGGCCGAGCGAAACCGACGCCGACCCTAGGCAGAAGGTGGGGAGCACCACCTCCAGCATCGCCTTGAAGCCTTCGCCCTCGGCGGTGAGCGCCTGCGCATCGGGGATTGGGCAGTCTTCGAGGGTCATCGGCGAGGCCGCGTTCGAGCGCATCCCCATGCCGTTCCAGGGCGCCGCGACACGCAGGCCCGTCATGCCGTCGTTCACCCAGTAGAGCACGGTGTCGGTGGGGCCCGAGGCGTTCGGGCTCTGCGCCGAGACCACGTAGCTTTGGGCCTTGCCGGCGCTCGTCACCCACGACTTGTAGGCCGAGAGCTCGACGCCGTTCGCCGTGCGCTTCACCTTGGACACCGGCGCCCAGAAGTGGCTGCGTGAGCCCTTCTCGCTGAACGCGAGCGTCGTCAGGTGCTTGCCTTCGGCCATCGCGCGAAGGTGCGTGTTCGCGTTCGGGCTCTTCTCGCGGCCGGCGACGAAGCAGGCCGCGGCCGACACGTGCATCGTGTAGATCATGCCGAGAGAAGGGTCGGCTTCGGCGAGCACCGCGGCCACGGCCGAGAAGGTGCGCGGGCCGAGCCCACTGCCGCCCACGTCCTTCGGGAGGGTGAGCCCGAGCAGACCCGACGCGCCGAGCTCGGTCACCGCCGCCTCGGGAAAGAGCGCCTTTTCGTCGTTCTCAGTGGCAGTGGCGAGGGCAATTTCGGAGACCTTGCGGGCAGCGGCGATGGCCGTATCGTGCGTCAACATGTCGTACCTCTTGGGCTTTGCCGCGGATCACGCGGAGGGTCAGTGAACGTTCGCGTCGGAGGTCTTGGGGGGAGGGGCCGAACGGCGCCTCAGCCACTCGGAGGCCGTGTGGCGGGTGATGGTGGAGACGATGACGACGCCGGCCCGTGTGGCGCCGCGGAGCGTGCCGCTCACCTTCGAGACCCCGGCGCGCCGCACACGGCACCCCACGGGGACCTCGGTCACGCGCAGTCCGCGGGTGTGCGCTTTCACGAGCAGCTCGATCGTGAAGCCGTACGTGCGGTCGCGGAGCTCGAGCCCCTCGATCGCGTCGAGCCTCGCGGCCTTGAACGGCGGCATATCGCGGTAGCGCGCCCCGAGCCCGATTCGCATCAAGAGGGGAGAGAGCCAGTTTCCGAAGCGCTGCACCGGAGTCATCGCCCCGGGCTCGACACGCGAAGGCTCGCGGTAGCCGAGCGCCAGGTCGACCGCTCCTTCGACCACGGGGCCGAGCAGGCGAGGGGCATCGAGAGGGTCGTCGCTCCCGTCGCCGTCGAGGAAGAGCACCACGTCGGCGCCGAGGCTCCGCGCCCGCACGAGGCCCGCGTGGCACGCCTGGCCGTACCCGCGCCGAGGCTCCGAGACCACCACGGCCCCTTCGCGCGCCGCGAGCTCGGCCGTCGCGTCGACGCTCCCGTTGTCGACCACGAGCACCGTGTCGACGAACGGGGCTATCCCCCGTACGACCTCGCGCACGTTGCCCTCTTCGTTCAACATAGGGACGATGGCGCAGATCACGGGAGCGCCGCTCCATGCCGCGAGAGCCACGCGCGAGTGAGCGGCGCGTCGAGTGCGGGGCCCAGCGCGGCGAGGCGCTTCACGTCGGCGCGGGTGTCGACGTCCCACGAGGGCGCGATTTCGGCGACTCGAAACCCCTCGGAGCGCCCACGCGCACGGGTCGCCGCGGTCACCTCGGGGGTGCTCCACGGAATGCCCACGAGCGCCGCCTCGTGGAGCCGGCGCATGCCGATAAGGTAGTAGCCCCCGTCGTCGCACGTGCCGAGGATCACGTCCGCGGTCGACCCGTGTGCTTCTTTCAAGGCCCGCGCGAGCGGCGCGACGGGCGAGTCGCTGTCGACGATGCAGACGAGCTCGTCCTCCTTCCCCGTGCCGAAGAGCCCTCGAAAGCCATGGGCGAGGCGCTGCCCGAGGTCGCCGCCCTCTTGAGGCCACACGAGAAAACCCGACGGCACCATGGCGGAGAGCACGGCGACGCCGTCGTCTTCGGGGGCGACGAGCACCACGGGGCGCACACCCTCGAGCGCTCCCACCGCGGCGATGCGATCGCGCAACATGGCCTCGTAGAGTCTCGCGGCCTCGTCGAAGCCAATCACTTTACCGAGGCGCGTCTTGCAGCGCCCGGGAACGGGGGCGCGCGCCATGATGGCTACCGTCGTCATCGGAGGAGACCCTTCGCCTCGAGCTCGGCGTTCGCGCGTTCGGTGTGGTCTTCGAGGTGCTCTTTCTCGGCCCAACGGACGAGCTCGCGTGCGCCCGCCGCGAAGGGCACCTCGGCCGTGAACTCGAGGTCGGCCGAGGCTGCGGCCGTGTCTCCGAAACAATGGCGAATGTCGCCCTCGCGGAACGCGTAGGTGATCTCGGGCGTGAGCGTGGTGCCGATGGCGGCCGCGAGAGCTTTGGCCATCTCGGCCACCGTGGTCGGGCGGCCCGCACCTATGTTGTACGCGCGGCCAATCGCGCGCTCCCCGGCGTGAGCGGCGAGCACCGTCGCGCGCGCCACGTCCGAAACGTGGATGGGATCGCGGAGCTGCCCGCCGTCCTCGAAGACGACAGGGCGTTTTTCGAGGAGCATGCGCATCGCCATGATCGCGCACACGCCCGTATAGGGGTTCGAGAGGGCTTGGCGGGAGCCGTACGTGTTCAGGTAACGGAGCGCGACGGTGGGGATGCCGTAGGCCTTGCCCAGCGTGAGCGCGAGCTCCTCTTGGTCGCGTTTGCCGATGCCGTACACGCTCGTCGGGGCGAGCCTGTCGGACTCCCGAATGGCCACGGGAGAAACGACGGCGGCGCAGAGCGGGCAGCGCGCCTCGAAGTCACGTGACTGCATGAGCTCGCGCGTCCGTACGGGCGAGGTCGCTAGCCTCCCATGCTCGGGGCACGTGTACGCGCCATCCCCGTAGACGACCATGGAGCTTGCGACGACGAGGCGTCGCACCTGCGCGCGCTGCGCGATCACCCCCTCGAGCAAGACGGCCGTGCCGACGACGTTGATGTCCGAATAGAGCCGAACTTCCACCATCGACTGTCCATTGCCGACGATGCCCCCGAGGTGAAATACGGTATCGATGCCCTCGAGCGCCCGCGCCACGGCCGACGGATCACGAAGGTCGCCTTGGTGGAGCTCGGCCTCGGGCGCGAGGTTTCGTGGCTCGCCGCTCGGGTGGGCCTGAGCCAAGAGGTTGTCGAGCACGCGCACGCGGGCCCCCTCGGCGAGGAGCCTGTCGACCACGTGCGAGCCGATGAACCCGGCTCCCCCAGTCACCAGTGCTTGCATCACCAGCTCTTCAAGAAACGCAGAGTCGTGGCATCACCGTGGCAAGTCTCGCACTCGACGTCTTTCCCTCCAGTGCGCTTGAGCTTGTCGGTGTAGCTCTCGGACATGTAGGCGGAGAGACCGTCGCGGTCGTCCCGGCGGAGAAAGGCGCTCTGCCCCTGATGGCACGAGTCGCAGTAGAGCTCGCCGCCCTCGAGCGCGAGGTTCCGAGTCATATCGTCCCACATGCGCACCGTGAGGTGCTTCATGCGCGTGGGGGCCGCGGCCGCGTGCGGATCGTGGCAGTCGGTGCAGGCTGCACCGAGCGATCGCGTGAAGGTGCTCATGAGTCCGCGAATTTGGCGCGGAGTGAGCGCGTCGAACCGGGGGAGCGCGCGTGGGTCGAGGCCGAGTGCCCGGAGATCGGCCGCGAGCGACGTCGTCCGAATGGGTCTCATCTGCGGCGCGGTCTTCGGCATCTCGGCCGCGCCGACCTTGGCCAGGCTAGCGCCCGATGCGCACGCGGTGAGCGACGCACTCGCGACCACCATGCAGAGCATGAGCGTCGCGGTAGCCTTCCGCCTCCGCGCTACGAAGGTCAGCCCGAGCAGCACGAAAAAGCTCATGGTGAGCCCTGGCACGCCCGAAGGCGAGACCTGACCCACGCAGCCGTAGGTGGGCGTGATGGGGTCGGTCTCGGTGCCCTCGGCCGCCGCGCCGTTCGGGTTCGCGCCCTGCTTCAGCGCGTCGACGTCGATCTGACCATCGCCGTCACTGTCGACCCGGTCGGCCGCCATGGTCTTGAGCGCCGCGACGAGCGAGCCCTCGTCGAAGGCGGCGAGCCCGCGCGCACGCATCGCCGCGCCGAAGGGGGTCGTCACGGTGCCGCGACCGACACGCCCGTCTTGGTGGCATACAGCGCACTCTGGCGCGCTGGACGCCCCGAGCTCGCGCACGATGAGGCTGGGAAAGTTCGGCGTCGCCCCGGCTTGCGAAGGAAGGAGCGCAGCGAGGCCGACCGTGAGGACCGCGGCGACGGCGACTCGCAACCTTCGTGGTGGCCGAGGGAGAGGAGTGGAAAGCTTCATAGATACCCGTGAACTTGGAAGATGGTGCTCAGGGCTTCGGCGCGGCCGACGGGAATGTCCCGGCTCTGGAAGATGGTGTCGAACCGGAGGTCGACGTGCGGGAGAACGAACCACCACACGCTCCCCCACAAGGCCACGTTGGCCGGGCGGTCGAAATCGCGCATGCCGACCTCGGTCGTCGGGCCGAAATGAAGGCCCTGCACGGGCTCCACGTCGACGGTGAGCAGGCCCACGCCGCCGAAGTCGGTGCGGCCCGGGGTAGGCTGAGACGTGTGCAAGAAGTCCCACTCGGCCGAGAGCACGACGCTCCGCGCGGGTGAGTAGCGGCCGAACACCCCGTGGGCGTGGCGAAATGAGGGCGTGAGCAGCTCGGCGTCGAAGGCCGTGTTCGTGATCATCGACGAAGCCCCGATCGCCAGGGTGGGCGTGACGGCCCACTCCCCGTAGGCTGCGTAGCCGCGCGAGCGGAACTTGTCGGGCGAGACCGCAAAGTTGCCCAAGACAACCATCGCCCCGCCCCGAAAGCGTCCCCGCGCGATGTCGAGGGAGAGCCCATACTGCTGCGCGGCGTTCGTGTCGGTGCGGGTCTCTCCGCGTACGAAGCGCGTATGCTCGATGGAGCGGAGACCGAAGGGCAAGTTCATCCTCCCGGCGCGCACCGTGATGTCTTCGTTCTCGCCGAGGTCGACGCCCACCCAGTGAACACGCGACACGAGCTTGGCGTCCGCACCGCGCGTGATGGCCGCGCCGTTCGCGCCTTCGTCCACCACGCCGATCGAGCCGTTCACGCGGAACCTGCCGAGCTTGTACTGCCCGAGCGCGTCCGCCTGCATGACGATGTAGCGGCCTTGCGCGTCGCCTCCGGAAGGAAAAACGCCGAGTACGGCGGACCGCCACTGCGCGCTCACGTCGAGTCCCTTTGGCAGCGGCACGGCGCCGAAGAGAGGCTCGGCGAACCGTGACGGCTCGTGGTCGGGGGGGGAGCCGTACCGCGTGCGCATGAGGATTTCGCCCTGCGCGCGTCCGTACACGTTGAGGAGACCACCGCCGGCCGGGTCGGCGTGGCACGTCGCGCACTGGGTGTATCCGTGCTTCACCATCCACGCGTAAGCGTGAGCGCGCGAGGGGGCGAGCCACGCCGAGAGAAGCACGAGCGTGACCGCGAGCCGTCGGAGAAGGGGCATGGCGGGGTAGCTCACCTGACCTCGACCTTGATCTGAAACTCGGGCCGCCCGACGCCGATGCCGTCCCCTACGATGCAGTGCTCGCTCGTGTATCCGAAGACGTATTCGTACGTGCCCGGAGCCGTGGGAGCCTCGAACGACGCGGTCCATCTTCCGCTCGGAAAGCCGGCCAAGAAGGCATCGTTCGTGCGACGAAAGGGTGGTTTGAACGCGCGCGCATCTTTCGTTTTGGTCTCGAGCACGAGCACCTCTTCCGACATCGGGTCTTTCGGCGCGGCCTTCACGTCCACCGCGAACGAGAGGAGCTGCCCGGGCTTCGCAATGGTCGCGTCGACGGTGAAGCCGGCGGCCGTAGGCCTCACGTCGCCGTCGAGCAGCGCGCTCGTTCGCACGACCAGCCCGGCCGCCGTGCTGTCTGCCACCTTGAGTGATCCATAGCGGTAGCCCTGCTTGAAGGTGTGGAGCCCCACGGACCCTTTCGGCACCATGACCTCGAACGTTCCGTCGGCCGCGGCGATGGTGCCGTAGCGGTAGTTCGGGTGAGCCTCGGCCTTATTCGGGTTCGAGCTGTAGAGCTCGCAGAGCTCCACGAACACGAGCGATCCGGCGAGCGGTGCGCCGTTCGCGGCGTCGACCACGGTGCCGCGGAGGGGCGCGAGCGTGGAGTCCTCCTGGCCGCAGGTGGTCGTGCGTTGTGTGTAACACGACGTGCCACCCCCCAGCGCGAGTGCGAACGTTGCTGCGAGGAGTGGAAGGTGCGACCCGGCCGGCCGCGGGCCGTGAACCGGTGCAAAATTTGGCGAAACCATGCAAGCTCCCGAGCGTAAGTTCGACGGGCCTCCAACGGTCCGCGTGCTCGCGGACGGTACGCCACGCAAGGGGAGTGGTTTCGAATGTCTTTGCGACTCACGGTCGTTTTCTCCGGAGCCGTGCTTTTGGCGTGCGCGAGCCCCGCGGCCGAGGGCGAGCCCGAGAGCTCGACCGTGGCGCTTCGTGATACGACCCAGTGCGTCCAGGGCGACAAGACCCGCGAGCGCCACGGAACCGACTGCCTCTGCTGCCACACGGAGTTCGGCGTCGCCGGATCCATCGAGAGAGACACGCGCGTCGACTGGGTCCTCCTCACCGACTCGGAAGGACGCCACCTTCAAATCGCGCCCAACCCGCACGATAACTTCTTCCGCCACGCCAAGTTGCGCCCGCCCATCCATGCCACCCTCGTCTTCGCCGACGGTACCGTTCGCACCATGAAGCAGGACGCGCCCCACGGCTCGTGCAACCAGTGCCACGGCGCTACGGCGCCGGGACTCGGGGCGCGTTAGTGCAGGCCGGCTCTCGAGGCTCCAGGGTCGAGGGGTTGGTTCGCCACGCGCTCTTCGTGCTCTTCGGCGCGCTCACGCTCGCGTGTGTCGTATGGGCGATCGCGCAGGCTTCGGCGCGCCTCCCCGACTATCCCGAGGCGTGTGTGCTCTTCAACGCTTCGCGGGTGCGCGATGGGGTCCCGCTCTACGTGACGCCCGAGGTCGGCGGCGCCGAGTACGCCGTAGGCCCGCCGTCGCGGTACTTCGTGGCCTATACACCGTTCTACGCCATGGCTATCGCACGTGTCCCCGCGGGCGCGGCGATGTTCGCCATGCGGCTCTTCGGGCTCGTCGCTTGGGCTTTGGCGCTCGTCTGGCCGGTCGCGCGCGCGCGCGGCCCCGAGGCGCGGCGCTGGGCCGGGGTCGCGGCCTTGTTCGTGGGGTCGACATTTCTCTTCGCGCGGTGGTCGGCGTGCGTCAAACCGGATGCCCTCGCGCTGCTGCTCACCTCGGTCGCGCTCGTGCGCATGCTCGCGCGCCGCCGTGTCGACGCGGCCTCCGGCGCGCTCTTGGCCGTCGGTGCCATCCTCAAGCCGAGCGTGATTGGCTCGCTCATGGGGGTGTCGGTGCTCGTCGGCTTGGTTGTCTTGGACCGCGCGCGGCGTGGTCGTGTCGGTCTCGCATGGGGGCATGCGCGAGGCCTCGTCGCGGCGGGGGCGGTCGTCGTCGTCGCGTTCGCAGGGCTGGAGATCGGGAGCGGTGGGCTCGCCGTGGCGCAACTCCGCGCTGCGCTCGCGCTCAAGTTCGAACCGTCCCGCTTCGTCGAGATGAACCTCTCGCGCGGCCCGTTCCTCGCCGCGCTGGTGATTGTCGCGGCCCTCGCCGCCTACCCTTCGCGCCGGTCGTTTCGTGGCAAGCTCGCGCTCGCCGCGCTGGTGGGCAGCGTCACCACGTGCGCGTTCGGCCTCGGCAAGCTCGGATCGGCCTCGAACTACCTGATGGAACCTTCGCTCTTGGCCGTCTGCGTGGTCGCGGCGTTCGGATTGCGCCTCCCCGTTTCTCGGCCGCCGCGCGCCGCTGCACTCGTCGCCGTCGCGATATCGATCGCGTGGGTCGACGTCGCCACGGTGCGCAGTCTCGGCGACGAGGTGCGTGATTGGGGCCGTGAAAAGGCCGAGCTCGCAGCAGCGCGCGCGGCGTGCCCGCCTCGAGGCTTCGTCCTCTCACACGAGCCTGGCATCGAGCTCGCAATCAACGGTCGCATCTACACCCATGGGCTCGAGGTGTGGGCGGCCACCCTTGCCGGACGTTTTCCCGAGCAGGTCTGGGTGAACGACATCACCCACCCCGACGTCACGTGTTACATCGGCGCGACAGGGCCGATCACATTCGAATCGCCTCCTGGGGTCTTTCCACCTGAGGTCTCGCGCGCCATAGGCGAAGCCTTCGGTCCACCCGAACGCGTCGGCCGCTTCGTCGTCTACCGGCGAACGGGTGGCCCCGAGCGTTGACCTTCGAGTCCCAATCTTGGACCACCGGCATCCGCCTAGGTTTGGCGAAGCGTTGCAGGCGCTTCCGTAAGCCCAGCCACTGCCACGGGAGCCCCCGAAATAGGCCGAGCCCGCCAGCGGGAGGGGGCCTTGCTGGCGGGCTCGAGATGTGACCACCACGCATCCGTCCGTGAACGGAGGCGTGGCGTCGAAACGTGTCACTCCACGGGGGGGAGCGGATCGGGCGAGATGGGCGGCTCGGCGGGCTCGGCCTCGCCCTTCTTCTTGCTGGCACGGAGGGCCAAGCGGAGCTCGTCGACCGGCTTGAGCGCGGCCACGGCCACGTGCTCTTCCACCTCGGCGTTCTCCACCGCGCTGGCGATCACGCGAGCGTACTTGCCTAGCTCGGTCCGCACGTCGAACAAGAGCTCGGCGATCTTCGCGACCTCGGCCGCCGATTCGACCGCCTTCGTGATGCCGAGCACCTCGCCGTAGGCGGCGTGGCGCGAGCGGACGAGCGCGAGGTATTCAGGACCGGCAATGCGCGAAACCGCCGCCTCGCGGTCCTCTTCGACGAGCTGCTTGAGCATGGCGTCTGCGACGATCCATTGCTCACGGAACTTGATCTTCAAAAACGCGAGACCATTCGGGAAGAGCGCTTCGTGCGCACGACGCGCAGCCTCTCCGGCATCTCCCTCGAGCTCGCACGCCGCGGCGAGGCGCATCTCGAGAGCGCCCCAGCTGCGGTCGGCTTTGGTATCCATTGAGCGTTTCGCGCTCTCCGACTTGGGGGCCGGAGGACGGTAGCCGAGCCGGAGCTGCTCACCCGATGCGCGCAGACGCTTGAGCGCCTTCTTGACAGAGGGATGCGCGACAATGTCTTTGCTGGCCGAAATCACGGCCGTGACGAGCGCGAGGGTACCGGGCGCGCCGGTCTGCGGCATGGTGGTGTAGCTGGACGGATCGAAAGCCATAGTTGCTCCCCACTGCGAGGCAACGGTCGAGGTCCATCCCCTGTTCGCCCCCGCGACGCGCAAAGAATGCACAGCCAAAACGAACCGCGCAAGCCCATTTTTTATCCGGGACATGCATTTTGCGTCGTCGTCGGGACCAGACCACCGTCCACCAATCATTCACTCGAGTGAACAATGACGATTCGGTGCCCAACGCGGCCTGACCGAAGACAGCGAAGTCGTTGACGATCCCGCGCGGTGAGCTCGCACGGTAGGTCGAGTGAACAAGGAGCGCCGGCGCCTCGGCTGACACTCGACGCACGTCGGTCATCCCTCCGGCACACGACGAGGTTCAGGAGGTGCCCGTCGTGAGAGCGCGGGCGCGCGAGCACGGCGACGCCCTGGCGGAGACCTCGAGGTCGAGCGCTGGTACGGGACGAAGACGGACGAGACTCCGGCGGGTCCGAGGTCGAGCGGGCTCTCGGGAACACTTCCATTCCCTCGACCCGCAGGGGATCGGGCTCTCGGGAACACTTCCATTCCCTCGACCCGCAGGGGATCGGGCTCTCGGGAATACTTCCATTCCCTCGACCCGCAGGGGATCGGGCTCTCGGGAATACTTCCATTCCCTCGACCCGCAGGGGATCGGGCTCTCGGGAATGCTTCCATTGCCTCGACCCGCAGGGGATCGGGCTCTCGGGAATACTTCCATTGCCTCGACCCGCAGGGGATCGGGCTCTCAGGAATGCTTCCATTGCCTCTGGCACGATTTTTGGCGCCGGACGGTGGCCATTGGGACGTTCGGGCGCGATTCCGGTGGGATTTCGGCGGTCGGGCTGTTCGTTTTGGCACAACGTTTGGCCGCAGGGTGGGCGGGACGGGTCCGACGTGGAGCGTCGAGGAGGCCGAGGCCCGTGCTCGCGCCCGCCCGGGGAGAGCCCTGATGAAGGCTGGCCACCGAGAAGCCTGGCGGCGCTTCGCTCGACCTGTTCCCCGTCCCTCCCTTGACGTCCGTCACCGCCCGACCTATTCAAGCAACTACTTGAATGGCGAATCGAAGGAACAAGGACGCCCTCTACGAGCAACTCGCCCGCCTGGGCAAGGCGGTCTCGGCACCGCGCCGGCTCGAGCTGCTCGATCTGCTGGCGCAGGCACCGCGCACGGTCGAAGCGCTCGCGCACGAGGCCGAGATGTCGATCGCCAACACGTCTCAGCACCTTCAGGTGCTCCGGGCCGCCGGCCTGGTCGAGTCGGACAAGGAAGGTCTCTACGTCACGTACCGGCTAGCCACTGCTGACGTCTCGGCCTTCGTGCTCGGCCTTCAGCGTCTGGGCGAAGCTCGCCTCGACGAGCTCCAGGCCATCAAGAAGCGGTTCTTCGGCCGCACGGACGACCTGACTTCCCTCGGAGCGAGCGAGCTTGCCCGACTCGTCGAGCGCGGCGAAGTGGTGCTGCTCGACGTACGCCCGAGAGAAGAGTTCGAGGCAGGTCACCTCGACGGCGCCGTTTCGATTCCCCACCGCGAGCTCGTTCGTCGCCTCCGCGAGCTTCCGAAGGACCGGCCCGTGGTCGCCTATTGCCGCGGACCCTACTGCGTCTTCGCGGCTACGGCCGTCAAAGAGCTTCGAGCGCGAGGATTCGACGCGACGCGCGCCGAGCATAGCGTTGCCGAATGGAAGGCCTTGGGCTTCCCCGTCGCGCGCGGCGAACAAGAACGAGAGGCACGATGATCTTCTTTCCCTTCTATTCCTTCGAGACCGGTTGCACCGGGTACCTCTTCGGTTGCGGAGGCCTCGGCCTCGGCGCCGTGGTCGACCCACGGCTCGAAGACGTCGACCGCTACCTCGCGCTCGCGACGGCCAAGGGGCTGCGCCTCACTCACGTCATCGATACGCACGTCCACGCCGACCATCCGTCGGGCGGCGCTGCACTGGCGGAGCGTTCGGGCGCCGTCTACGCGCTCCATCGCTCGGCTGACGTGGCTCTCACCTTTTCTCCGCTCGACCATGGAGCGGAGCTTCCGCTCGGCAACGTGCGCGTGCGCGTCCTGCATACCCCTGGGCACACGCCGGAGAGCGTTTGTTTGTTGGTTACGGACCTCCGCCGTGGTCCCGATCCTTGGTTCGTACTCACGGGTGATACGCTGTTCGTCGGCTCGGTCGGGCGGCCCGATCTGCCCGGCAATACCGCGGCGGACGCGCGTACCCTCTATCGGTCACTCCACGAGGAGCTTCTTTCGCTCCCCGACGATCTGGAGATTTTTCCGGCGCACTTTCAAGGTTCGCCTTGTGGCGCCGGGATGAGCGGAAAGCCCTCGAGCACGCTCGGTTTCGAGAAGCGAGCGAACGCCCTGCTCACCCTTTCCGAGGAAGACTTCGTCGCGGCGCTCGCCCAAGAGTCTCCGAAACCCGAGGCGATGCAGCAGATCCTCGCCATGAACCGCGGCCGCTAGCCCAACCTCGAGAGCGAGCTTGCGCGTCAAGCGACGAGCTTTTCCCATGAGCGGGACAGGGCGTCGGCGGCCCGCGAAACGTCCTCGGGCGTGGTGGCGACTCCTACCGACAAGCGTACCGACCCGAGCGCGAGCTCCGGGTCGACACCCATGGCGAGCAGCACACTCGACGGGAGCTCGTGACCTTCGTGGCATGCCGAACCGGTCGAAGCGGCTATCTCGGGAGCACCGGCGAGGACGGAGCCCCCGGTCACGCGAGGAAACAGCACATTGAGGGTGTTCGGCAGGCACGGAGCGTTCTTCCCGTTGCGGTGGAGGCCCGGGATGGCCCGACGCAAACGTTCCCATAGCTCTTCTCGAAGCGTGCTCATCCGCTGGGAGCGCTCGAAGATCTGGCGACGCGCGACATCGCACGCCGCGCCGAGCCCCACGATGTACGCGACGTTCTCGGTGCCTGGACGAAGGCCTCGCTCGTGGCCGCCTCCCAAGCACAGCGGAGAGAGCGGCGTCCCTCGCCGAACGTAGAGGGCACCCACGCCTTTGGGCGCGTACAGCTTGTGTCCGGCGATCGACAGCAGATCCACACCGAGCGCGCCTACGTCGACCTCGACCTTCCCGACGGATTGCGCCGCGTCGCTGTGCACGATTGCCCCGTGCTCTCTCGCATGGCCCGCGATGTGGGCGACCGGCTGAATCACGCCCGTCTCGTTGTTCGAGTGCATCACGGTCACGAGCAGGGTGTCGTCCGTGACCACCTGGTCGGACTCTTCGGCTTTCGTTCGTCCGTCCGCGTCCACTCCCAGTCGGGTCACCCGGTAGCCATTCGACTCGAGCCAGTCGCACGGACGGGCCGTGGCAGGGTGCTCGATCACCGTGGTCACCACGTGCTTCCGCGGATGGCGTAGCTCGCGAGGGCTGGCGAAGTCATGCGCTTCCGCGGTGCCTCGTATGGCGAGGTTATTGGCCTCGGTCCCTCCGGACGTGAAAACAATCTCGTCTTCCTGGCACCCAAGAAGCTGCGCGACGCGCGCCCGCGCTCGCGCAATGGCGACCCGAGCCCGAGCGCCGTAGACGTGCCCGCTCGACGGGTTGCCGAAGTCTCGCTCGAGGTACGGCATCATCGCGTCTAGAACTTCCGGGAGGATGGGCGTCGTCGCGTTGTGATCGAGGTAGATCGGGTCCTGGGGCATGTATGCGGTCCTTGCGGTCGTGCGGGTGAGCTGCCGTTGGAGCGCAGCGATCTCGGGTGGCGTTTTCTCAGCGCGGGACGGCCGAAACGACGGCTTCGGAAGCATGCTTCGCGGTCGCATCCAGAGTGCGAGTCTCGCGCATGCGCACGGCAACCACCACGCCCGAGGCGAAGGTCAGCGCCGCTACCAGCCACATCGCCGAGCGTAGCCCGAGCGCGTCGGCTGTCAGGCCAGCCAAGACGGCGCCTATGGCATAACCCAGGTCGCGCCAGAGTCTGTACACGCCCACGGCCGACGCGCGCCAGCTCGGATGGGCCACGTCGCCAATCGCAGCGAGCAACGTCGGGTAGACCATTGCCGTACCGACGCCGAGGAGCGCGGCGCCCGCTGCGAATCCCAGGTAGGCGGAGGCCGACACGACCACGGCAATACCAACCGCTTGAACCCACATTCCAGATGCGATGAGCCACTTCCGCCCGAGCCGGTCCGAGAGGGCTCCGGTCACGAGCTGCGAGAGGCCCCATGTGGCGGGATAGATCGCGGCGAGCGTACCGATCTCCGCAAGCGACATGTGGGCTGCCGAGAAGAACAGCGGGAAGAGTCCCCAGGCCATGCCGTCGTTCAGGTTGTTCACGAGCCCGGCCTGACTCACGCTCGAGAGGTTTCGGTCCGAGAGCGTGGTGCGCCAAAAGACCTCGCGCTGCGATGGCACCGAATCGAGCCCAGGTACGGGGTGGAGCTTCGCTTCCGCGGCGGCGTGCTGGCGAGTCTCGCGGACCGCGAACACGGAGAGCCCGAGACCCAGCGCCACGTAGAGAACGCCGAGGTAGAAGGGCTGCGGGCGCAGCCCGTATCGACTCGCGACATAACCGGTCGCGAGAGCGCTGAGCGCCACCGCGAAGTAGCCGGCGAACTCGTTGAGGCCCATGGCGAGCCCTCGCTTGCTCGGACCCGCGAGGTCGATCTTCATGATCACCGTGGTGGACCAGGTGAGCCCTTGGCTCACGCCGAGCAACGCGTTGCCGACGAGGATCCACGCCCAGCTCGGAGCCCACATGAGCAAGAACGGAACAGGTACGGCCACGATCCAGCCGCCGACCAGCACGAGCTTCCTCCCGAAGCGGTCCGACAGTCGGCCCGCCAGGTAGTTGGTGCCCGCCTTGGTCACCCCGAACACGACGATGAACGAGAGCACCGCGCTCTTGGCTGCGAGGTGAAACTCGCCCTCGGCGATTCCTGGCAGCAACGTGCGCTCCATGCCGACCATGGCGCCGACGAACGCGTTCACCACCACCAGAAGCGAGAATTGCAGCACGTTCTCGCGAAGGCCGAGACGGACGGAAGGTGTCGACGACGCTGAGCGGGCTTGCACCTCCACTATATTCAACCGATGGCTTGAATAGTCAAGGTAGCGGTGGTCGTGCCGTGGAGTGTGAGACGGCGAAGGCGCCTCTCAGCGGAGTGAGGCCCAGCCGAGAGGGGAAGCGTGAAGTGGTTGCTCGCGACCGACGACTTCGCGGGCGACGGGGAGCAAGAGAGCACGTGCCACCGGAGGCTCCCTCGACCGTGAAGATCACCCAGCGGTGTTCGACATCACCGACTCCACCCCCTACGAGAACAAAAACTCCAAATCCTCCTCATCCAAAACCTTCGCGATCCCCGCGCCTTCATCCAAGATCGACGAGAAAAGCGCCTGCTTGCGTGCTTGCAGCACGAGCACCTTCTCTTCGACGGTGTCTCGGCCAATCAGCTTGTAAACGAAGACCGGCTGCTCCTGGCCGATGCGATGCGCCCGGTCCGTCGCTTGATTTTCTGCGGCGGGGTTCCACCAGGGGTCGTAGTGAATCACCACGTCGGCCGCGGTCAAGTTGAGGCCTGCGCCGCCTGCTTTCAGGCTCAAGAGGAAGACCGGCGTGTTTCCCTCTTGGAACTTGGCAATCACGTCGGCGCGGTCTTCGGTCTCGCCCGTGAGCATCGTGTAGGGAATCTCGTCCCTCACGAGCTCTCGCGCGACGAGCTCGAGCATGCGGACGAATTGGGAGAAAAGGAGGACGCGGCGACCCTCGTCCATGAGCTCGCGGATCATCTCGAGCAGGTGCACCAGCTTGGCCGAGCCGACCTTCTTCACGTGCGGCGTCTCGAGCAGGCGAGGATCGCACGCCACCTGCCGGAGCTTGAGTAAGGCGTCCAGCACCACCACGTGCGACCGGGCCAGGCCGCGCGTCGCCAAGGCCTCGCGCACGCGCGTGTTCATGGCGGCCCGCACGGTCTCGTAGATCTCGCGCTGCCCGGAATCGAGCTCGATTCGCGTGGTGGTGATGGTCTTCGCGGGCAGGTCTCTCGCCACGAGCTCTTTGGTTCGCCGCAGCAAGAACGGCGCGATTCTGGATCGGAGCTCGTCGCGTGCCGCCGGATCGGCGCCTCGCTCGATGGGCTTCCTGTAGCGAAGATTGAATTCGCGCTCTTCGGGCAAGAGCTCGGGCAGCGCGAAGCGGAAGATGCTCCAAAGCTCGCCCAGATGATTTTCCATGGGCGTGCCCGTCAGCGCCAATCGGAACGCGGCGTCGATCTTGAACGCCGCGCGCGTCGTGGTCGACACGGTATTCTTGATGGTCTGCGCTTCGTCGAGTACGGCCACCGAGAACGACGTGCCGGCGAAGAGCCGAAGATCGCGCAACAAGATGGGATAGGTGGTGACGATCACGTCCGCTTCGGCCCAGGCGGCGGCGTCGTTCGGCCTCCGTTGGCCGTGATGTTCGACCACGCGCAGGCTCGGCGCGAACCTTCTGAGCTCGCTCTCCCAATTGGGGGCCACGCTCTTCGGCGCCACCACGAGGCACGGCCTCCGACTGCCTTTCTCCTCTTCGTCCGCCTTCGCGGCCAGAATGAGTGCAATCGTTTGCACGGTCTTGCCGAGGCCCATGTCGTCCGCCAAAATCGCCCCGAGCCCCAGGGCTCGTCGCGACTCGAGCCAACGAAATCCCTCGAGCTGGTAGCCTCGCAGCGTGGCCTCGAGCCCTCGAGGCAGCGGCACCTCCGGGGGGAAACGAACGCGATGCCGCAGGGCCTCGAAGCTCTCGGGCGCGCGGCGGATTACGGTGTCGGGCAGGATGAGCGCGTTCAATCGCGATACCCGCGGCGGCCCTGGTCGCTCGACCAGATCGAGCAAGAGGTCACGTAAGGGCTCGAGCCGCTCCACCGGGAGCAAGAAGCGACGCCCCTCGTGGACGAAGCTGAAGACCTGGGTCGGCCACCTGCCCCCGCGGAGCGAGTCGAGCACCGGCCCCAAGACGTCGAAGGGCACGCCGTCGACCAGGATGACGAGCGAAGGCTGCATCGACAATCCGAGCCCCTCGTCCGCCAATTCAAGGTCGACGTCGTCCACGAGCTCGGCCCGGAAGGCGTAGTTCTTGGGTACGACGACCCGGACCGGGAGGCCCTCCACGGCCTTCCGGACGACGTATTCGAGCTCCGCCGAACGAAACTTGTAGTGGAGCCCATAACCCTCCGAGCCGAAGTGCACCGGGAATTCGAAGCCCGCGGCTTCGAGAGAGTCTCGAAGCTCCTGGAGGGCAGCAGGCGGCGGGGCGAGAAGGGCAATGCGATCGTCCTCTTCTACGGGACGAGGCTCTACCCGGTCGAACGGGCCGAGCTTTCCTCCCACGCCGACCCGAAGGTACACGAGGGCCTCGAAGCCTTCGATCGGAGACTTGTACGAAGTGAGGCGGATCTCGGCCTCGAGTGGCAATTCGCGCTTCACGACCGGCTTCGGGACCGGCAGTCCTCGCGCACTCCAAGCACGACGCACGGACTCCGTCACGTCTCGGGGAGCGAGGTGGGGCCCACGTCTCCACGATTCCACGCGGAATGCCGGAATGTCGAAGTCGAGGACGCCCATCTCTCCCGTCTGCCAATCGAGATACCCGTACGGCGAGAGATCGAAGACGGTGACCTCTCGGGTCTTCCCGGTGCGCTCGTCCAGGACGTGGAGCGCGGGAATCTGGGTGCCGTCCTCTTTTACCCTGTACCCCAGGCGTCCCTGTTTGGCATGGCCTCGCACGATGGGCCTCTCCGCGTCGCCGTCGCTCGATACGAACGCTCGTCCCGAGCGGACGAGGGCGAGCCAGAGCCCCGGCCGCCTGGGATCGAGCTTGAGGTGGTCGGCACTGTGGCCATCGAATGCAGGTGGGAACGAACGAAGGAGCTCTTCGTCGCAGGGTTCGAGCGCGTCGGATCGATACTCGCGAGGGTCGCGCAAAACGCCACGCTCGGGCGCCGAGTCCCGGGTCTCGCTCGCGGCGAGCTGCAGGTCGCGCTGACGGCTCTTGATGCTCTTTCGTGCGGTCGAGCCTGACCGGCCGGTGTGTCGGGGCTCGATGCCGGTTGCGAGAACGTACGGGCTTCCGGACGTGGACCGGCTCACGAAGTAGTGGGGGAGCGTCTCGTCGAGCCGGGGCACGGAGGGAGTAGGGCTCTCCGCAGACCGCTCGAGCCACTCGAGGTGCGGAGCCAAGAGCCCGTCGTCGGCCTCCGCGCACGGGACGTCGTCCGCGTGATGCAGGATGGGGCGGACGAGCGGTCCTCGACCTTTGGGGGGTTCGCTCACGGAACGGCTCTACCCAGCCGCGTGCGTCGACGTCAACCGGGTCGAAATCACCCGGCGGAGTGATCCTTTCTCTCGGTTCATCCCACGTACCTGTCGTGAACCGTCCGCGCCTGCTTTTTTTCGCCTCGTTCGTCGTCTCGAGCTTCGCCTTCGCGGCCTTCGCGTGTGGGGGCGCCCCTTCGGAGGAAGCGGGCGCTGGATACGACGGACCCACCTCCACGGCGGGCGGGAGCTTCGATGGCTCGGTCTCCGACGTGCCGGTCCCGGCGGACAAGTTCAGCTTCTTCGTGACCAGCCTACGTGGCCTGCAAGACCTCTCGGGCAGCTCCGTGGGCTTCGGCGGCGACCTGCGCTTCGGCGAGACCGGTCCGGGCGCGGGCCTCCGCGGGGCCGATAAGATTTGCGCCACGTTGGCCGAGCGCTCTCTCCCCGGAGCCGGAAACAAGGGCTGGCGTGCGTTTCTCTCGGCCGCAGCCGGGGAAGACGGCTTGCCGGTCAACGCCATCGACCGCATCGGGGAGGGCCCGTACTACGACCGCCTGGGACGCCTGGTCGCGCCCACCAAAGCCGACTTGCTCCAGCAACGCCCCGCCAATGGCGACCCGACCATTCGCGACGATCTGCCCAACGAAGACGGCGTTCCCAACCACCAGCCCGACCCCACCGCGGGCGCCGTGGACAATCATCACATGCTCACCGGAAGCAACACTGCGGGCAAAATCTACGCGCTCGACGCCACCTGCCTCAGCTGGACGAGCGCCACGGGCAATACCTCCGCCGAGGGTAAGCCACGCGTAGGCCTCTCGTGGCCTCGCAACGGCGGCGCGCAAGGCGCCCATTGGATCTCGGCCATGTCCGAGTCCGGCTGCAAGCCCGGCGTGAATCTCGTCGAGACCGGAGGCCCCCAAGCTAGCGCCGCGAACGTGGGATCCGGCGGTGGCTACGGCGGATTCTATTGTTTCGCGCTCGTCCCGTGACGAGCGAGCGACCTGGCCCGGTTCACCTGGTCTTCGCCGGCTTGATCGCCCCCGGAGTCGATGCGTCGGAGGTCGGACCCGCGTCCGCATTGCGTAGGAAATCGGTTGCCGGTCGAGAGCCGCCGTCGCCGAAGACGAGCATGTCCGCGAGCTGCGTCGAGAGCTGAGCGCCGACCGAGACGGGGACCGTGCCGGCGTCGGGGTGCCCCTTCCATCCTGGGATCGCAATGCCGCGCGCCCTGACTCGGGAGCCGACCATCGAACCAAGAGTCGCGTCGAACGTCGCCCAGTCCGCCGGGCTGCAATCCTTGCACACGAGGCCGACCTTGGTGGACTTCGCACGTCCTAGCTTGTCGCTGGTGAAGATGATCTCGGTATCCATCTCGATCGTGAAGGCCCCTGCGGTTCTGCGCAGGGTGCCCGTGGTTCCCCAGACCAGTCGCTCCTCGGCTCCGAAGGGCATCTCGAGGCCTTCGCAGGAGGCGGCTGGCGATGGCGCTACGGAACTCGAGGAGCTCGAGGCGTTCGACGCTTGGACCGACGACGCGGCAGCAACCGAGCTCGCACTGAGGGCAGCGTCCAGCCCTTCGGCCTCGGGACGAGCCCGGCACGCCGCCCCGAGAACGGGGAGATTCGCGAGGAGGCACAAGCCCCCGAAGGCTAGGTACCGGCGCGTGACACGCCTTAGGTTCGAGCGGATGTCGTCTGCCATAAGCCTCGAGTATGCCTTCAATTTCGTGGGTAGAGCGCGGGATCGACCTGCCGTCGAACGAGTCGGACGCTACGGGACGGCGCGTCACCTCACGGCTTAAGGGGCTCCTGAAATCATGCATGTGCCGCAATTTCGTGCGCCTCTTTCCGAGCGACGAAAAGTTCGAAAGAGCGGCGAGTCGGGATTGATTCGTGGAAGCGCATACCGTCTACTGGCCAAATGGCCTTTTTCAAGAAAACCAACATCGCGTTCACTTTGATGGTGGTGGCTGGGGGTATCGCTGCGACTGCAAGCTGCAGTTCGGATGACCCCGTTGCCACGACCGAAACCGACTCGGGGACGTCCGTCACGGACTCCGGCACGACGAAGGACTCTTCGACCGTGAAGCCCGACGCCGCGACCGACGCCGGCGCCACGTCCGCCAAGATCGGTGGCACGGTGGTCGGGCTCGACGGCACCGGCCTCGTCCTGACCAACGGTGGAACCGACGTCGTCGTCCCGAAGGGCGCTACGACGTTCGCCTTCCCGACCGCGCTCGCCTCGGGCACTGCGTACAACGTGACGGTGAAGTCGCAGCCCAACACGCCGGTTCAGACCTGCACGGTCGCGAACGGAACCGGGACGGTCGGCAAGACCGACGTTACCAACATCACGGTCACGTGCGCGACGGCCACCTACGACATTTGTGCGATGGTCACTGGCCTCGCTACCGGAACGGGCGACGCGGGCATCTCGGAAGCGGGGACCGGCGCGCTCGTCCTCCGCAACAACGCGGTCGACGGCGGTGCCGGAGACTCGGTTTCCGTCGGCGCCAATGGTCAGGTCTGCTTCCCCACCAAGGTTCCCGCGGGTGGCTCGTATTCCGTGACCGCGCAGAACCCGACCAATCCGGTTCACACCTGCACCGTCACGGGCGGAACGGGCACCGTGGTCGCCGGCAACGTCACGACGGTCGCGGTCAACTGCAGCATCTCGACCTTCACCATCGGCGGCAACGTCACCGGGCTCGCGGGCACCGGCGCCGTGGCGACGCTCCGCGACGGGAGCGGCAACTCGCTGCAGACCGCGCCGCTCAACATGGTCGGCGCTTACGCGTTCACCAATCCGGTTCCGAGCGGCCAGCGCTACGAAGTCGTCGTGTCGACCCAGCCCACGGGACCGAGCCAGACCTGCACGGTGAGCAATGGCACGGGCCAAGTGGCTGGGGCGAACGTCACCAACGCGAACATCGATTGTGTCACGCGTTCGTTCACCGTCGGAGGCACCCTGAAGGTCCCGACCGGCACGATCACGATGAGGAACAACGGCGGGAACGACCTCACCGCCGGTCCGGGAAGCGTACCGTTCACCTTCACCACGGCCGTGCTCAGCGGCGCCACGTACAACGTGACCGTGCCCAATCCGCCTGCAGGCACCACCTGCGTCATCACCAACGGCGCGGGCACCATCGGCGCAGCGAACGTGACCAACGTCGTCGTGGACTGCGCGCAGACCGTCACGTTCGACTACACCGGTGCGGCTCAGACCTACGTCGTGCCGGCGGGTGTCACCTCGGTCTTCCTCAAGGCGTTCGGCGCTCAAGGGGCCGCAGGTGCTGCGGGCGGAAACGGCTCTGCTGGCGGTCCGGGCGGCTTGGGCGGTTATGCCGAAGGTCGCCTTGCGGTGGCCGCTGGCAATACCCTCAGCATCTTCGTGGGCGGTGAGGGCTCGGGAGGTGCAGCGGGCTTCAATGGTGGCGGCGTGGGTGGCGGAACGAACGCCGGTGGCGGCGGCGGTGCCTCCGACGTGCGCACGGGCGCTGCCGCAGCGGCCAATCGCGTCTTGGTCGCCGGTGGCGGCGGCGGTGGTGGTCGTGCAGGCTGCGAGGCCGCGACCATCGGCGGCGGTGCGGGCGGCGCGGGTGGCGGCGGCAACGGCACGGACGGCACCAACGCACCCACTTCCAACGGCAATGCCGGCGCAGGGTTCGGCGGCATCGGAGCCACGGGCGGCGCTCGTGGTGTCGGATGCAGCGGCTTCCTCGGCACGGCTGGGACTTCGTCGAGCAATGAAGTCGGTGGTGCGGGCGGCGCAGGACAGTCTTGCTGCTGCTTCACGTTCGGGTCCGTGCCCGGCGGTGGCGGTGGCGGCGGCGGCTTCGTCGGTGGCGGCGGCGGCGGCGGCGGTTCGGCCGGAACCACCGGCTGCAGCGGCAACGACAAGGGCGCCGGTGGCGGCGGCGCGGGCGGCTCGAGCTCGGTCGTCGGCGTCACGGCTGGCGTCATGACCCCCGGGCTGCGTGCGGGGAACGGCCAAGTGACGGTGACGCTTTCCGTCCCTTGAACAGGATCGTTCGGTAATACAGAGCGCCCCTCGACTCGTTCGGGGGGCGCTCTTTCTATGCGCCGACACCCAATCGAGCCATTCACCCCTCGAGTCGCTCCAAGTCCTCGATCAATCCCGGGCCCGTCGGGTTCCAGCCGAGCTTCTCGCGGGTAATCGCGGACGAGGCAGGCATGTCGAGCCCCGCGAACATGGACATCCACCCGTAGTAGTCGGCGGCTTCCGCCCCGGAGAGGCTCACCACGGGGAGCTTCAACGATCGACCGACCGCCTCGGCAATGGCTCGCATGGGAACGCCCTCTTCGGCCACCGCGTGGTAGCGCGCGCCCGGCTCGGCGCGGTCCAGCGCTAGTGCGTAGAGCCGCGCGACGTCGCTCACGTGCGCTGCGGCCATCCGGTTTTTGCCTTCCCCCAGATAGGCCACTCGGCCTTTTGCCCGAGCAAGCTCGATGAGTGGGGAGATGAGCCCCTGCTTGCGCGTGTCGTGCACCTGAGGGAGGCGCACGTACGACACGTTCACGCCCCGCGCCGCGAGCGACATGCCGGCTTCCTCCGAGAGCTTGCGAGGCGTGGCGTGCTCCGTATCGAAGTGGTCTTCGGTCGAGAGCCGGCCCGGGCCACGTGCGCCCATTCCCGAGCCCGACGTGATCAGCAGTGGCCGCGACGAGCCCACGAGCGCTTCTCCCATGGCCAAGATGTTGCGTTGGTCTTTCTGGCAGTTCTCCACGAACCGCGTGAAATCGTGGTCGAAGGCGCAGTGAATGACGGCTTCGGCTTTTTCGGCGCCACGGCGTAGCGTGGTGGGGTCGTCCAGATCACCTCGATGGGCCTCTGCGCCGGCGGCCGAGAGCTGCTTTGCCCCCTCGTCCGAGCGTGTGAGGCCGAGCACCTGATGACCCGCCGCGACGAGACGAGGGAGTACGTGAGAGCCGATGAACCCGGTCGCGCCGGTGAGAAAAATGCGCATTCGTTCCTCGCTGCGTGGTGCGCCGATCATGTCGGTACGGTCGGCTGCCGAACGGAACCTACGATTCGGTCGTCGGGAAGAATTGGACGAAGTTGGCCGAAACGTTCGCTCGCGCGCACGCCACCCTGGCGAGCGAAGACACCACGGCCTACCGTGCTCTCATGCACGGTTCGCTCGAGCGCGACGATCGACCCTCCTTGAGTGTTCGGCGTCCGGTTCCCGGCATCACGCTCGTGCACATCTCCGGTGACCGGCCGCTCATGCGAGCCGTGCCCAATCACTACGGCACGTCGATGCACCTGGTCGGCCGCTCGCATTGGACCATCGGCCGAACGAAGTGGTCGAGCGCGCCGGGGAGCGTAGGCCTCAAGGTTCCGGGTGACGTGGCGGTCGAGCATGCGCGTGAAGGCAGTCTCGCGTTCCAGGTCGTGCTCTTCGACAGCGACCGAGTCGAAGAGGCGCGCCTCGCGCTCGAACGGCCCTCTGCCGCAACCCCCGTGCATTCTCTCGACCGGCGCGATCCCCGGAGTCGACCGATCGTGACACTGCATCGGAGTCTATTGGCCGTGCAGGCCGCGAGCTCGGATGCCGAAGAGGTCCAATCCTTCGAAGACGTCGCGTGCGAGGCGCTGCACGCGTTGGCGGCTCTGATCTTCGCACCCCGGGGCGCCGAGCCGAAGCCCACCGGTTTCACCGCGGCGGTCGCGCGAGCGCGGGCTCTACTCGACGAACGCTTCACCGAGACCATCGGTCTGGAAGAGCTCGCCCGGCACGCGCGCCTCGACAAGTTTCGCCTCTGTCGAGCGTTTCGCGAGCAGGTCGGACTACCTCCGCACGCGTATGTCACACATCGTCGCATCGCACTCGCCCAAGACCTCCTCACCCGAGGCGTGCCCCAAGCCGAAGTCGCCACTCGGGTGGGCTTCTACGATCAGAGCCTGTTGCACCGTCATTTCAAACGCATCTTGCGCCTCACTCCCGGAGCGTTCGTGCGAGGAGGCTGAACGGAATCCCGGGCGGCGACTCGAGTTGCTCGTCAATTGGCGACCAAATGCCGTCGCAGGCCAAGCTCGGTCGGAGGCGCAAGCGGGCCTCAGTGCCCCGAGGCGCGCAGAACGAGCTGCACGGTGATCATTCCCCACGCGACGGTGAGTGCAGCCGAGCTCACGCCCGAGAGCGCACTCGCGAGTCTCTGGCGAGCGTCACCGGCCATCACGAACGCGTCGACCCCTTTCGCGCGAAAGAGGTAGGGAAGGGGATTCACCCAGCCGCCGAAGACGAGAAGAACGACGATGGTGCGAGGGTATGCGAGCTCGACTCGCGTCGAGACGAAGGCGACCAGACCCTGGGCCAACGCGAGCAGGATGAAGTCCAAGTGGGCAGACAACATCGCCCGCGTCGGCGGGAGTGTCGCTTTCAGGCGCTTCCCCCACGGTTGCATCGGGAGGAGCATCACCCACCCGAGCAGGCAAGCGACGAAGATCTGCGCGGACGCATTGGCGGACAGCCACAGGGACATGCCTGGGAGCTTGGTGCGCGGCCGAGCGCCGCGCTTGAACGAATCGGCTGCGACGATACTCTACGAGCC
Source organism: Polyangiaceae bacterium (assembly GCA_965225775.1). Classification (GTDB taxonomy): domain Bacteria; phylum Myxococcota_A; class Polyangia; order Polyangiales; family Polyangiaceae; genus JAAFHV01. The sequence goes on from OZ245328.1 coordinate 7,260,765, forward strand.
ATGACCTGGGACGGACGCCTTCACGTCGCCGCGCGTTGGGCTCTCTACCTGGGCCCCGGCGAAACGACGCCGGCTCACGCGCACGTACCGGCCAAGTGGGTCATCGGTGAGCACGTTCGTGTGGGAAGCCCAGGCCACTCGAGCCGAGCGGGGGCCGTCTTGGTGCCCCCTTCGACTCCGCACAGTGTGGAGCCCGGCCCCACGGAGGTGATGCTGGTTTACCTCGAGCCCGGTGCGGTCCTCACGTCCGAGCAGACATCGCGTCTTCGTGAGGCCTGGGCGGCTCGTTCGTTCGAGCGGGCACTGGGCGAGCTCTCGAACCTTCCACTCCGAATCCCAGCGAGGGTTCGTCTCGCGGACGACCTCTTGCGGCGGGGAGGAAGCCTCGAGAGCGCCGCGGGCAGACTCGGCCTCTCCGTAGGCCGATTTTCTCACGTCGTAGCCGAGGCCGTGGGGGCGCCCCCCTCGCGACTACGAGCCTGGCATCGTCTTCGTACTGCCGTACGCGCGATTGCCGGAGGTGCGAGCGCGACCGAGGCGGCGCACTTCGCCGGCTATTCGGATAGCGCCCATTTTTCAAGGCATTGCCGTGCCACGCTGGCCATCACGCCCACGATGCTTCGCCGCAGCGACCTCACGCTGGACGAGGCCGACGAAGGCGCGGTTGAGTGAGCCGACCGACGCGCTTTCGCGCCGACCGGCACCGCCTCAATCCGTGGCCCAACGCCAGCGCAGGCCGAGCTCGGTGAAGTCGCTATCCAAGAGGCCGAGGTCGTCCGGGCTGAAGATTCGCGGCACGAACGAGCCGCGCACCTCGAACGAGCGGCTGAGCGCGAAACGAATGACCGGCCCCACGCGCACCACCAAGGTCCTGCGCTCGGGGACCGAGACGAAATCGCCCACGAAGGCCACCGAGACTTGGTCGTGGTCGCCGAAACGAATGCCGTAGCCGACGCGCGCGCGCACGACCCACGGAGGATCGACGAGCACGCGCAAGGTCTCCTCGAAGACGTTCTGATTGGCTGGAATGCCCGTCACGTAGGAGAGGCTGCCGAGGAGGAAAATGTCTCCCGGGCCGGCCGGAAGGTCGGCATTGGCCTCGGTCTCCAGCGTGGTGGTGCTGGCGGGACCGAGCGCGGTCGACTCGAGCTCGAGACGTTTGTAGCTCGGTCGCTTTTGCAGGTACGAGTGCTGGAAGGCGTAGAAATACCGAGCGCCCACGCGAATGTCGAAGTGCGGTACGGCGAGCCGCAGGCCCCCGTAGACGCCGGTGCCCGGGCCGGCGATGGATGGATTGGCGTCCACGCCGAACCACGTTCGATGCGGTTTTCCGTACCCGAGCGACAAGCGCGGGCGCACGTAGAGAAAGCCCACGTCGGTCGTGGTGGCCAAGAAGGGACGCGCCGAGCCTTCGTCCCAGCTGCGCTTCATTTGCGCATCCACCAGAGAGCCGATGCCGCTCTCGGACGGGGCATGGGGAGGCACGGGGGGATGCGGGAGCGGATCGTCGCTCGGGGCGGCGCCGTCCGCCGCGTAGGCATGCACGGAGGCGAAGAGCCCCAGAGCCGTGACGGCCCAACTCGAGGCGCGAATCGCGAAGGAGGGCCGCGTGCGCATCAGAAGGTCCCCGCGAGGCTCGCGCCATTGGTGGTCGGCACGAGGCTCATGTCCACCGAGCCTGCACGAGTCCCGGTTCGAAAGCCCTTGTAGTGCAGCCAGGGCACGACGAGCCCGACCGAGGTGCCCACGATGGCGCCCAGCGTGATGTCCGACGCGTAGTGCATGTCGCCGACCACACGAAGCGTGGCCGCGGCTCCGGCGCCGAGATAAGCGGCCACGCAGGTCGAGATGTCCGCCGCCTTATTTCCGAGCAGATCGAGCCGCAGGTGGTGCGAACAAATGAGTCCGGCGGCCGTGAACGTGAACGCCGAGTGCCCGCTGAAGAAGCTCCGGTAGCGGCCGGTGGTCGTGCAGTCGATGCTGTCGTCGGGGGTCTCGCCGCCGCACGTGCGCCCATAGGGGCGTTCACGCGCCGCGAGCACGTTGGTCACGCCTTGAAGCGTTCCGGTGACGGCCATGGCCTCGGCGTCGATCAGGGCCATCTCACGCGCCACGTCCGCATTGCCTCGAAACCACCACGCCGTGACCAATGCGTCGATGAAGAAGGGGTACGTGGTCGAGAGCGAGAGCAAGACGTCGCTCGCGTCTCGCGCGATGTAGCGGCCCTCGGCCGTGGGGGCGCGCAGCGTGTTTCGCACGCTCTCGTCGAACAGGATGCCGCCCGAGCGTCGATTGCCGGCGATTGGGGGCACGATGGCCATGACCAGGGTGGTCACACCGCCCACTCCGGTCAAAATGTAGTTGCCGAGGCCGAAGCGCGCGTAGCTCGGGTCCCAAACCAGCTGCGGCAGATGCGCGCGGAGCTTCTCCCCGCCCACGGCCACCGAGCCGTCGAACGCCGCTCGCCGCACGGGGGGATTGGGTTTAGCCACACCGGGGGGAGGCACGAGCGAAGCGTCGGACCGCGCGGGCGGAACCGTGGTGGTGGCCGGTCCGGAGCTCGAGGACGTCGGCGGGACCGCGGGCGCCGCCGGTCGCGGGGGCGCTTGGACCTGCGGACTCGAGCCGCTGGACGCGCTCTCCGGCGAGGCGGTCGCGGTCGTGGAGGTCGAGGCGGTCGAAGCGGTCGAAGCGGGTGGCGGTTCGATCGGGCTCGGTCCACTCGGGCCCGTTGCGGGCGCGCTCTCCGAAGCAGGAGCGGACGTGCTCGAGGGCGCAGCAGTAGGCGCCGCGCTCGAGCCGCCTTGGGCCGAGGCGATCTCGGCGCGAGCGAGCCCCAAAACCACGAGCGCCGTGCCCACTGCCGACCTCAATGCTCGCCCGTGTCGCTTCAAGCCCGCGCACACTACTCGATCCCGGGCCGCGTGTGGACTTCCGAAAGTGAAGTTGCTCGCCACGCAGGCTCACGTCTCTGATAGAAACGAGGCATGCGTGGTTCGTCTTTCGCGCGGCTCGTCGGCGCGGCCTCGTTGTGCGCCGTGCTGACCGGCATCGTCGGGTCGGAGGGGACGGCCCGGGCCGCAGACCTGCCGAAACGCGAAGTGCCCGACTACGACGGGCGAGGAGAGGAGACCACCACCGGTGACGTGCTCCTCTGGGTACCTCGCCTCGTGCTCTCTCCGCTCTACCTGGTGAGCGAGTACGTGATTCGGCGTCCACTCGGCGCCTTCGTGAGCTGGGCCGAACGCTCCAACGTGCCCAAGTTCCTCTACGACCTCTTCACCTTCGGCCCGGACCACTCGTCCGGCTTCGCGCCCATCGGCTTCATCGACTTCGGCTTCAATCCGAGCGTGGGCCTCTTCGTCTTCTCGAACGACGCCTTCTTCAAGGGCAACGACCTGAACCTCCACGCCACCACCTGGGGCGCGGATTGGATTGCCGGTGTGGTGAGCGACCGCATCCGCCTGGACGACGACCAATCGGTCACGCTCAAGGTCACGGGCGTGCGTCGCCCCGATCTGCGCTTCGCCGGACTCGGCCCGGACAGCGTGGACTCGAACAATTCACGCTACGGCCAAGACCTGATCGACGTCGACGTGCTCTACGACCGCAAGGTGTGGCGCTCCAGCCGGGTGACCACCTGGACGGGCATGAAGACCACCTCGTTCTACAATGGTCGCTTCGGGGACGACATCGGCATCGAAGAGGCCGTTCGACAGGGAAAATACGCCCTCCCGGACGGCTTCACCAACGGATACACCGCGCAATACAACGGCGTTCGCCTCGCGCTCGACACGCGTCTTCGGCCGCCCGCCTCGCAGTCCGGGGTGCGCGTCGAATTCGAGGCGCAAGAGAGCAACGACGTACGCCGCTCGCCGGGGGCGGCGTGGATCAAGTACGGCGGCGGCATCGGCGGCTTCTTGGATCTCGGCGACTCGGGGCGCGTGGTGAGCGCGTCGGTCACCACGCAATTCGCCGATCCGCTGGGCAACGAGCCCGTGCCGTTCACCGAGCTCGCCAGCGTGGGCGGAGACGGGCCCATGCGCGGGTTCATTCCCGGTCGATTGCGCGGGAGGAGCGCGGCCACGGCCACACTCCGTTACCGCTGGCCCATCTGGATGAGCCTGGACGGCGCCATGGAGGCCTCGGTCGGCAACGTGTTCGACGAACACCTGAGCGGCTTCTCCGCCAAGAAGCTGCGTCTCTCCACCGCGCTCGGCATCGAGACCGTGGGCTCGCCGGACAGCGCTTTTCAGTTTCTCTTGGGCCTCGGAACCGAGACATTCGAACAGGGCACGCGGGTGGACACCTTCCGCCTCGTGATTGGGACGAACCGTGGTTTCTAAGCGCGTTTTCAGTCGAAAGCCTGCCGGGGGCCGCAAGGGCTCGCGTCTCGTGCTCGCGCTCGTGCTCGGGGCCGCGGGGCTCTCGGTGGCGTGCGGAGGCATTCGTCGCTTCCCGCTCGCTCCCGTGGTCGCCGAAGACCCCGACCGCAAGTCGTTCTCGCCCGCGCCGGAGGAGTACGTCTCTCCTTTCGCGTGGGACGGCGCCAATCAAATGGTGTTTCGTCCCGCCTCCCGCTTCCTCGCGGTGGATCCGGCGGGCCGCGCGAAGAACGTGAACGCCTTCGACGAAGTCCCCGACTCGTCCTGGTTCGAGAACCGCATCGGCAAGGGCACTATGACCCCGGCCGAGCTCACGAGCGGCCCCTGCGGCGACAAAGTACTCGATCCGAACGGCCCGCCCGGCTCGTGGATCATCGACCAAGGAAAGCCCAACGGCGCCAATCCGGGCTTCCGCGTGAACATCCCCGGCGTGGGCAAATTCATGCTCAAGGTCGACCCGGACGGCGAGCCCGAGCGCGCCACCGGCGCCACCGCCATCGCCGCGCGGCTCTATCACGCGGCCGGGTACTTCGCGCCTTGCGACTCGGTCGTCTACTTCAAGCCGAGCGTGCTCGCGCTCAAGCCCGGCCTCGAGGTGACCGACAACTCCGGGGTGGCCAAGAAGTTCGACCAAGCCATGCTCGACAAGGTGCTCTCCGGCGCCTCCAAGCGCAACGGCCTGCTCCGCATGGTGGCCTCGCGCTGGCTGCCGGGAAAGCCCATCGGGCCCTACCGGTACGAGGGAACCCGCGACGACGACCCCAACGACGTCGTGCCCCACGAAGACCGCCGAGAGCTGCGTGGCGGGCGCCTACTCGCCGCCTGGCTCAATCACTTCGACTCGCGCGAACAGAACACGATGGACGTGTTCCTGCCCGACGATCCGAAGGACAAATCGCCGAACGCCAAGGGCCACGTTCGCCACTACATCCTGGACATGGGCGATTGTTTCGGGAGCGTCTGGGCGGCCGACGGCATCTCCCGACGATTGGGGCACGCCTACTACCTGGACCTCGGTTACGTGGCCGAAGACTTCGTGACCCTCGGAATTCCCTCTCGTCCCTGGGACCGCGCCAAGCGAGACGGCGGCATTTTCAACTATTTCTCGACGCGCGATTTCGACGCGGAGGCATGGCACGGGGGATATCCCAATCCGGCCTTCGTGCGCATGACCGAGGCCGACGGAGCGTGGATGGCGCGCATCGTCGCGCGCTTCGACGACGAGCTCGTGTCCACCGCCGTGGCCGCCGGCAAGTACGACGAGCCGAGCACGGCCTATCTCACGCACGCGCTGCTCGTGCGCCGCGATCTGCTCTTGCGGCGCTACCTGACCAAGCTCTCGCCGCTCACCGACGTGTCTTTGCGTGGAGATCTCTTGTGCGCGACCGACCTCGCGCGGAAGACCCACGTGGTGCCCGACCGGCCTGCCGGCGAGGTCGCTCTGCTCTACGGAGGCCCGAGCGCCGAGCCCAAGCTCCAGCTCCGTCCGCGTCGCGTGGGCGAGTCGGTCGTGTGCGTCGACGTCCCGCACACGGTGACCTCGCAAGACCTCGCGGACGGGGATCCGGCGCGGTACGTGGTGGTCGACTTCTTCACGGCGAGCGCGAAATACCCGCTCCGCGTGCACGCCTACGACCTCGGTCAATCCCGAGGTTTCCGCGTGGTCGGCCTCGAGCGACTCGAGTCGATGCGGCCCTGACGCCGAGTCACGCCGGCTCGGCACCGCTCGCTGCAGCCGCTGCAGCAGTCTCTTCCGCAGCTTGCAGCGCGGCTCTACGAGCCGCGGCGACGACCACTCGCTTCTTGTACTCGGCAACCAGGGGAACGAGCACGCCGAACCAGGCGAGCACGAGCCCCACGTTGAGCAGTGCGAAGTGACGGGTCGCGAAATGCAGCGCTCCTCCCGCGAGCACGATGCCGGCGGAGGCCACGTCGCCCAGGCGCACCAGAAAGGTGTCGATGACCTGCTTGGCCGAGTACTTCTCTTCGCTCGTGGTGGGCAGCCAGAGCGATTGGCGACTCGTGTTCTCCAGCGAATAGTCGAGGGAGTTTTCCGCCACCTTTGCCCCGAATACCAAGTTCAAGACCGGCATGATCCCGATGGCCAGATAACCACCGAACGAAATGATGGGCATGAGGAAGAGCGCGCGCTCCACGCCGACGCGCTTCAAGATGCGCGAGACCGCGAACATTTGCATGCCCACGCCGATGGCGTTCACCCAGACGAAGTAGGTGGCCTTGAAGGCGCCGATGAAGGCCTTGGGGTCCGCCTCGGCCTTGGACGCTTCCACCAAGGTGCGGTCGAGCACGTATTCGCCCGTGGAATTCACCGCGTTGAGCACCACCGCGAAGATGCCGAGGTACATCAGGTAGCGGTCGCCGATGAGCATGGAGAAGCCGTTCTGCTTGGCTTTTTCTTCGGTCTTCTCCGCGACGGCGCCCTTGCCGGGGGCTTTGCGCTCGCGCCCTTCGACGTACACGTTGAGGGCGACGCACACGAGCAAGATGCCCGCCGCGATGCCCATGAGCGAGCGCGGTCCGAGGTGCATCTTCACGAGCGCCCCCGCCACCGCAGAGCCAGCTACTGCGCCCAAGGAACTGCCGATGCCGAGCACCGGGAAGAGCCGCTTGCCGCGGTCGTCACCCAAGATGTCCGCCGCGAAGCCCCAGAACTGCGCGATGACCGACATATTGAAGATGCCGACCCAAAGGTAGAACGGCACGCCGAGCGGAATCTTGGTGGCCGCCAAGAACCAGAACAGGAGCAGATTGGAGACGAAGAAGAGCGAGACCGTGACCACCAGTCGAATGCGGCTCACCAGCTTGGCGATGGCGCCGTACGCGAACGAGAACCCGATGAGCAGCACGGACTGGCCGGCGGCGGCGTAGCTCTTCACCTCGGCTCCGCCGCCCGCCAAGATGAGCGGCTCGCGCGCCACCTTGAGCAAGTAGTAGGCGAGCAGCAGCAGGAACACCGTGCCGGTCAGCACCAAGGTGGTGATGGCCTCGCCCGCTCTCACGTCCGCGAAGAGTCCGAGAGTAAATTCGAGAGGATGCTCTCGGAAGCGCGCGCGCTCGGTCTCTTTCATGAGCGCGCAATCTTAGCACTTCGACGACGCATCGCGGTGCACATGCGGGCCGGCAGCGCGGGCGATCGTGTCGCTGAGAGGAACGTTCGTATCCTCGACGGTACAGTCGGGGGGAGGACGGCGGTCGGCGAGACATGGCTCGGAGCGGGTGGACTGCCCACCGACCGTACGTCCGTCCAGTCGTGAGCCTTCGCTCGAAGTATGCGGGAAAACGCCGGCATTCGGTCGGTCGGTACCCCTGCCGTCGGCTCTGGCACTCGGACCGTCGGTGCTCGACGCGCCGGAGCCCCTCGTGGTGACGGACAGGAGACGAATGCCGATGCAGTGAAGTATTGCAAAGGGACCGATAATCGAGAAAAGTTCGAGGCATGTTGGACGAAGACCTCCTTGGGGGGGGTCTTTGCATCGAACGTGTCATCGGCAGCGGCTCGATGGCGGTTCTGCTGCAAGCTCACGACGCGCGCCTCGAGCGCAGCGTCGCGGTGAAGCTTCTCCATCCGAAGCACATGTCCAACCACGAGGTGGCCGTTCGCTTCCTCGAAGAGGGGCGTGCCGTCGCTGCGCTGAAGTCTCCGCACCTGCCCGAGGTGCACCGGTTCGGCAGCACCGAGAGCGGTCAGCCGTACATCGTGATGGCCTTGCTCGAGGGCTGCGATCTCGCCACTCTACTCGAGCGTCCGGGACGCATCGAAGTGGCCGATGCCGCGCGCTACGTCCGCCACGCGTGTGCGGGGCTCGCGGTCGCGCACGCCGCCGGCATCGTGCACCGCGACGTGAAGCCCTCCAATCTGTTCCTGTGCGAGCAGGACGGCCTGGCCATCGTGAAGGTGCTCGACTTCGGCATCGCGCAGCACGCGGCCGGTGTGCTCGAAGAGTCGAACGAGCCGCCGTCCTCGCGTATCGTGATGGGCACCTGCCAATACATGTCACCCGAGCAGGTCCGCAGCTCCGAGCAAGTGGACGGACGCGCCGACGTATGGGCGCTCGGTGTGGTGCTCTTCGAGCTCTTGACCAAGCAGTTGCCTTTCATGGGCGACAGCGCACACGCCATTCTGCACGCGGTGCTCCACGAGCCCGCGCCTCGATTGGCGACCCTCTACGGTGACGTCCCCGAGGTGCTCTCCGAGATCATCGAGCGCTGCCTCGCCAAGAACCCCTGCGACAGATACGCGGACGTGCGTGAGCTCGCCGAGGCGCTGCTTTTGCTCGAGGTTTCGGACCATCCTTCGCTGCGCGGTCCGGTCTTCACCGCCGCCACGCGTCCGGATCGCGCTTCGTGCCCCATCTCGGCCGAGACCCGCGCCGGCGTCCTGGCCGAAGAAGACGACCCGATCCCCGTGCGCTCCGACGTGGAGGCGCTGGCCGGAGATTCGACCGGTCCCCAGCCACGAGAAGACTACGAAGTGGCGTGACGGAAGCGTGCGGCCCCCCGCGCCTCCGAGTCAGGGCAGCTTCGGGCTCGTGGTGGGCGCAGCGCTCGGGGTGACCGTCTTGGCCTGGGGCAATCGCTCCCAGCGCAATCCAAGGCCAATCTCGGAGGAGATCTTCTTGGCAAGCCAAGGGCGCGAGACGGGCATCACGTAGAGCCCCGGGCCTTGGCCGGTCTTCGTGGTGGAGAAGAACGCGACCATGCGGCCGTCCGGGCTGCACGCGGGGTAGCGGTTCTCGCCTTGGCGTTGGGTGAGCCTGCGCATGTTGCCTCCGCGCGAGTCGGTGGAGACGAGCTCGGCGCCGCCTTGCACTTCCACGGTGAACACCACCAAGAGGCCTTGTTGGGTATCGCAGAAGGTGGGGGCGCTGGCCATGAAGCCGGCCGGGGAGACTGCCGTCCCGTCCACGTGTACGCGCTGCACCGGGGTGCCGCCCACGTAGGCCACCTTTCCCAAGGGCCCGAAGGCCGGATGGTGCGCGAGCGGCGCTGCGGTCAACGTGGAGAGCTTGCCGTTTTCGCCCACCAAGATGCTGGACTTGCCGTCGACCATCACGGTCAGCGCGGCGCGATTGCCTTCGGGTGAGATGGCGAGCCCGAGCACCGAGCCGGGCACCGCGATGGGGAGCTCGGTCGCGCGGGGGCCTGCAGCCACGCGGAACGGCGAATACTCCCGGCTCACGGCATAATAAAGAATGCCATTGGGGCCGAAGGCCGGCGAGAGCACCGTCAATCCCTGCGGCGTAGCCGGCTTGAGATTGAACCCGTCCGAGTCCAACGTCTGCGCGGTCTGAAAGCCGTTGTCGCGTTTGACGAAGGTGAGGTGGCTGGCGAACGCGCCGGGGCGACCCGTGAGCGCGCCCAAGAGCTCGTCGGTCACACGGTGGGCGGTGGCCCGTGCGTCCGTGCCGGCGGGGGTGACCGCGCGGAAGACCGGCTTGGGAGCCTCCCTCTCTTCGGCGCGATCGGCGCGGACGGGGCTCGCGCCCCGAGTGAGCCAAGCCTCGGAGACGATGGTGGAGCTTCCGCCCGCGAGCTCCGCGTACACGCGAATCACCACCTCGACGCCTTTGGCCTGCCACGCAGCGAGGTCCACGGCGGCGGTGCGAGCAGCGCTCGGATCGGGCGCTTTTTCGTCCCCGACGACCTCGTATTGACCGGACAAGTCCAGGTCTTTTCGGATCACGGCTTGCACCGTGCGGTCGGTGTCGTCGAGCGCACCCGAAGGCGCGATGCCCAGCTTGGGGAGCGGCAAGATGCCCGAGCCCGAACCGTCCACCTCGACCGCGCCGAGCAGCGCGTCGTCCGGCGGAGCGGGCGTGGTGGTCGCGTTCTGCGCCGAAGCGAGCCCGGGCCGAAGACCCGTGGCTGCGAGACCTGCGAGACCTGCGAGGAGGAGCGCCGCCGTGCGCGCGCGGGACATGGATGGGATGATTCGGCTCGAACGGTTCATTCGCATTGGCTCCGCGACGTGCATCGGAATCCGACCGTGAGGGTCTTGCCCAGCATCTCGGGGTAATTGGGAGGAGGAGGAGGGAGCTCGGCGCCGCTCGCTCGGATGCGGGCCAGCGTGGCTTCCACCTCGGCGTCGAAGGCCGCGTTGCCGCTGACACCGGTGATCGAATAGCCGCCCATTCGCCGATCCTCGCCGATCGAAACGACGGCCTCGCCTCGGAGCTTCTGAAGCGTTTCGAAGGGCACTTTTCCGCGGATCTGAAAATGCGCGAGGAACCACGAAGCGACCTGCGCGCGGTAGAGATCGAGCGCACGTCCCTTGAGCGGGTCGGTCTCGGTGCCGCTCGGTACGCCGTTGGGCGAGCCCAAGGTGGACGAGGCCGGCGCTTCGGTGCCGCCGTCTCCCGCATTGGCCAGCTGACCGGACGGATGGCCTCCGGCGTCTTGGGCGAGCGTGCCCGCGTCCATTCCCTTTTTGGAGGGCGTGTCGAGGTCCGCCTTGGTGGACGGCTGCGCGACCTCGCTCTTCGCTTGCAGCGGAGCCTTGCGGGTCCAGCTGGAGGGGAGCTTGCTCGGGTTTTGACTGCCGAGCTTCAAGAGCGCCACCGGCGTGATGGCCACGGCGATGGGCTTGGCGTTCTCGTCCGAGATCTCGGCCTCGACCACGTTGGGTGGAGGCAGCAGGAAGAGCGTCGCGATCACCAATTGCGCCGCAATCGCCGAGGCCACCGCGGCGGCCACTTCGACCGGACGGTAGGTGGGGGGCGACTCGGGAAATCCCGCCGATCGGTGCGAAGCCGCGCTCACTTCTTCGACTCCTCCTCGGGCTCGACGAGCAGGTTGAGCGAGGTGACCCCGGCCGAGCGCGCGGCGGCGACCGTGCGCGCGACCACGCCGTAGCGGGCCTCTTTGTCGGCCAAGATGTAGAGCTCGTGCTCCTCTTGCACGCGCTTGTTGCTGCGCAGCTCGGTCTCGATGCTGGCGGTGACGTCGCGCTCGCCGAACATGATTTTTTCGTCCTTGGTGACCGTGACCACCAGCTTCGCGTCTTTCAGCGGCGTGTTGGCGGCGTTCACCTCGGGCAGGTCCACGTGCAATCCGGTGGTGAGCAGCGGCGCGGTCACCATGAACACGATGAGGAGCACCAGCATGACGTCGACCAGCGGCGTCACGTTGATGTCGCGGAAGCCGCCTCCTTCGCCGCCGCCGCCTCGGCTGCCGCCTCTCGAGAGTCCCACGTCAGCGTCCTCCCGGTCCCTGCGGACGAGGGAAATTCGAGCGCGAGACGAGCGGCACGGCCTCGGACTCCACGGTGCCTTCGTCGGCGACGAGCGCCACCCACTCGGAGGCCTGGGCCTCGAGCTCGGAGACGAGGTCACCCACGCGCTTGTCGATCGCGTTGTAGAAGATGACCGCCGGGATGGCCGCGGCAAGTCCGATCGCCGTGGAAATCAGGGCTTCGCCGATGGCCGGGGCGACCACGGGGAGCGCCGCGGACTTGGCCGCGCCGATGCGCACGAAGGCGTCCATGATGCCGTACACGGTCCCGAAGAGGCCGATGAACGGGGCGGCCGAGGCGATCGAGCCGAGAGGCGTCATCATGCTGCGTGCGCGCTGACGCTCTTCCACGATGGCGCGGTCGGCGGCGGCGCGCAGGCGCTCGATGTTGACCGTGCCGCGCGCGGCGAGCTCGTGCACCACGCGCGCGCCCGGGGCATCGAAGCCGGTCTTGGCGAGCGCGAACAGGCTCTGGGCGCTCGTGCTCTTGCGCGCGGCCTTCTCGAAGTCGTCCGAGTTGGCGCGGAGCCGCCCGAGCTGCAGGAATTTGAGGACCGCGATGACCCACACCGCGACGGACGAGAAGACCAGCATGGCCACGGTGGCCTTGACCGGCCACGAGGCGTGGGTGAGCAGCGCGATCACGTCGAGCTGCATTTTGGCTTCGGGAGCGGCCACCGGGACGGCGGTTTCGGGGGCGAACGCGAGCGCGTGCGCGAAAGCGGAGAGGGTCATGAGGGTCGGGGCTCGGGAGTCGAAGGGAAGGACCGGCTCGGGCGACGACGCGCGCCCGGTCGTGACCGCGGGCACACGCGCGGTCGAGCGGACGAGCTCGGTCCACCGAAGACCGAGCCCGTCGAGGCGGACAACTCAGCCGTTCGGGGCGAGCAAGAGGTCGACGCGGCGGTCCTTGGCCCAGCCCGGCTCGTCTTTGCCTTCCGCGTCCATGGCGCCGCGCGTGGACGACTGTGCCTTCGACTTGTCGAGGCCCTTGCCGGTCACGTACTTGGCCACGGCGTCCGCGCGCGACTGGCCGAGCGTATCGTTGTATTCTGCACTTCCGCGCGGATCGGTGTGGCCGACGATGCGGAGCGTGCGTCCCTTGAGCGGGCCGGTCTGGAAACAGGTGGCGACCTGGTCGAGGGCGACCACGTCTTCTTTGCGCAGGTTGGCCGAGTCGAACGCGAAGTACGCGTCGGGCGCCTTGATTCCGCAGGCCTTCACGATCTCGTCCGAGATGCGCACGGCGCTCGACGAAGGCGACTCGGGGGCTGTCTCGGGGAGCTTCGACTTGGGCGCCTCGGTGCGGGCCTCGGTGGAGATGGGCACGGTCTCGGGGGCGCGCGGGGGCGGCGGTTTGTCGCCGCAAGCGGTGAGGGCCGACGTGGCGAACGTGAGGGCCAGCGTGGAGATGCCGAGACGAAGGGTCGTGTTCATGAGCTCTGCCTGGTTCGGGTTCGGGACGTGTCGGAAGGAAAACCCGCACTCTGCGAGTTTCGTTCCGACGGCGGAGGCCGATGCTGCGCGCCTATTGGTAGTCGCCCGTGTGGCACTCGTCCACGTCCGAGGCGTTTTGCCCCGGTGATCGTGGTGGTTTCGAACGCCTACGGCGAGCTCCTATCCCAGCGCGATCACGCCGTCGGTCGGTGGCACGTGCGTGAGTGCCCACTCGCGCTCTTCCCAGATCGCCCAGAGTACCGAGCGCACGAGGTCCGTGTGCTCTTCCATTTCGTCCACCAGCTTCTCGGGGCTGAAGGAGAGCGTTCGTGTGCGGCCCCTGGTGCTCAAGTGCCAGTTGGCCACGCCGACCGAGGTGGCCGCGCCGGGAAGGAAGCTGATGGTCGTGCCTCGTGTGGGGTGCTGGGCCATGATCTCCCCTTCCAAGATGAGGTGCCCGCGCGGGTCGACGTTCGACGTGAGACCCGTGTCGGGATCGAACCAGTTTTCTTCCGCGTCTTCGGCGAGGTCGGTCAAGGTCTGCATGCCCGCACGAGAAAACAGCCGCGATCCGGACAAGACGAGCAGACGCTCGACCAGATCGAGCGGCCCTCGTGGAAGATCGAACGACAGCTCCTGGCGTGGCAGAATTAGGGGCTCTTCGGGCAGGCGATTGTAGAGAGCCGAGATGCCCCGCGACGTGCCGAAGAACGCGGTGCGGGTGGTCTCGAAGCTGTCCTCGAAGAGGTCGTGCCATACGGAGGCGGGCACGGTCACGAAGTGGGTCGCGTCAAGGACCGTGGCCGTGCGCGTGCGGGGCATCTCCACGGCGCACTCGATGCCGCCGATGAGCCATTTCCCGCGCATCTCGAGCGGCGACGCCCCCTCGCGGGTGAGCGAGATGTGCCCGTTCTGCATGAAGAAGACGTGGGTCGGTAGCTCTCCCTCGCGGAAGAGCACCGTGCCGGCCGGGGCGTCGCGCTCGTCCAAGTGCGGCGCGATGCGGTCCATCACCCACGCGTCGACCGCGCGATCCGCACCCGCGAAAGCTGTAAAGTACAGGGTTCGGGAGACCTGTCGAACGTGCTCGTCGTCAGCCATGCGGGGCCTCGCTCACGAAGCGGAAGGTGACCATGCCGCTCTCGCGTAGCTCGTCCAATCGGCCGTCTTTGGCGGCATTGGCGGCCCGCACCAGGTCCGGATCTCCGACGCTGCGCGCGTGCTCGCAGGCGATGCTCGAGAGGAACGTGTCCCGGTCGGCGGCGAGCCGCACCACGGCTCCGGCGTGATCCGGGGGAGGCTCGACTTCGAGCAGCTCGCGCGCGCGCAAGGCTCGCTCGGCCATGTCCATGTCGTCGATGACCACGCGCAAGATACCGCGCAGGCGTCGCTCGCTGCGTCGCGTGAGCAGCGTGTCCAAGAACTCGCCGGCATTGGCGGACGCGCGCTTGTCTTTGGAGAGTGCCGCGCTGTGCACCGCGTGGATGTCTTCCGAGGGGTGGGCGATCTTCATGAGGCGGAACGCACGCTCGAGCGCCTGGCGCATCTTGTCTTCCAGGAGGCCGGAGAGAAAACGCTCGGTGGCGGCGGCTCGACGTGGGTCTTGCGCGACCTCGGGATCGAACCCGTTCCGCATGGCCACAAGGAGCGAGAGCAGGCGCAGGTATTCGAGCAGGTTCCGCTCGGACAGCGCCGAGACGCGACCTCGGTCGACCTTGAGGCGATTCTCGGCCACGACCCTTCCGAGCCCGCGAATCGCCTTGTAGCGCACGAGGCCGTCGCGCTCTTCCTCGATGGTCACGAGCAGCACCTCGGCCGCGCGGGCGGTTCCGAAGCGCGCCAAGGTACGTGGAAGATGCACGCGTAGCGGACGCGGTGTGGTGGGGGCGCGCAGCGCACGTACGAGCGCCTCGAAGGCCGGCTCGCCGATCTTGACCAGGGCGTCCCGAACCTCTTCGCGTCCCATCCGCGTGCCGAGGCGCTCGACCAAGAGCGGTACGAGCCGCGCGTCACCCTGCTGCGCGATCGCCTTGGCCAAGAGGTCCGCCGGCGCTCCCGGGGAGAAGCTCTCCGGGGTCACGGCGCGCCGCGGCTCGTCCGCGTCGACCAGGCGCATCACGATCTCGCCTAGGGCTCGGTCGCGCGGGGCTTCCGCGATGGCCGCGAGCATGCCCTCGCGGAGCGCCGTGCCTTCGGGTCGCGTCGCCTGGTCCATGAGCGCTTCGAGGCGCTGTTTCGCCTCCGGATCGGCCTCGCGCGAGGCGAGCCACACCGCCACGTAACCGCGCATGCGAGGTCCTTCGCGATCGGCGATTTTCGCCAGCAAGTCGATCTTGCCGCGGCTCGAGAGGGCACGCAGCGCGGCCATTCGTACGCCTTCGTCCGCATGGCTCACCAGAGGCTCGGCGAGTGGGATCCAATCGGTCCGATCACTCACGGCGAAGTGGTCGAGCATGTAGACGAGCACCGTAGGCGACGGGTGGTAGAGCAAGATGGCCGGCACGAGCTTCTCGCGACCGCGGCGCACGAGCACTCGAACCGTGGCCACCACCTCGTCGGGCACCGGGCTCGCGAGGCGCTCCACCAAGAGCTCGACCGTCGCGAAATCGAGCGATTGTGCGCCCAGGTCCACTCCTGGATCCCGCGCGAGCGCCTTGCGGAACACCTCGAGGTACGGACCGCGTGTATTGGCAGCGAGGGCGAGCCAGCTCATGGCCAGAAAGAGCACCAGGGCGATCATGCGGCCGCGCGTGAGCTGTCCCGCCTCGGCGAGGCCGAGCAAGATGCACGCGGTGAGTGCCTGCGCCACTCGGGCGAGCGCGCCGTCGATGAGTGGCTTCACTCGGCCGCGGACCGCGATGGGAACGGGCAAGTAGACGAGCTCGGTGGTGATGCGGTTCACGGAGTGACGAAGCGCGCCGTCGACCCCTTTGGTGACCAGGACCGAGCGCGGAGAGCCACCGAACAGCACCATGCCCAGCCCGGCCATGGACAGGAGGAACGGGGTGACCACCGCAGCCGCGGCGACACCCAAGCGCCGGACGAGCGCGGCTCCGACGAAGAGCTGCATCACCAGCGAGATGCCGTTGAGGGCGGCGTAATAGGTGGCGAGGTAACGCCCGAGCTCTTGCGGCGGTACGGTCTCCGCCACGCTCCATTTGAAGAGGTAATCCACGGCGAGAACCGTGGCCGTCGAGAGCGCGACCAATCCGGCGATTCTCCGGATGAACGGGTCTCTCCGGATGGCGGCCATCGCTTCACGCGAGATGGTGGTCACGCGCCTCGGGCCCTGACCGACCTCGGCCATGGGGCGGTAGAACGAGAGCGCCACGCCCGCGACGAAGAAGATGCCCGAGGCCAAAATGAGCAGGTGGCGAGTGGGAAAAACGTGCACCGCGAGCGCGGCGATTCCCGAGCCCACGAGCCCGCCGATCACCCCCGCCGAAGCGATGGGCCCGAGCAACCGACGACCCTGGGCGACGGTGAACAAGTCGCCCGTGAAGGCCCAGAACTGCGGGACCAGGATCGCGCCGATGAGCCCGGTGAGCACGTAGAGCACGATGGCCGTGTTGGGCGTGGCCGGGAGGCTTCGCACGCCCAAGACCGAGAGCGAAGCCACCACGAGCGACGCCGTGAGCGCGCGCCTCGCGCCGAAACGATTGCCGAGCTTGGCGGAGATGGCGCCGGTCGGGATCGTGAGGATCGCGATGATGATGTAGACGACACCGAGTGACGAGCGCGGCAGCTTGGCGAGGAGCAGCGCGTCCCGCGCCGTCTCCAGCATGGTGTGAGCCGTGATGGTCGACAGGAGCACCATGAACGAGACGAGCACCATGCGGCGCTCGCCGTGACGCACGTCGAACGCGCGCGCCGCCCACTCCACGAGCCGGTCGATCACCTTCGTGGGAGCGGTCTCTCGGGACGAGCCGGGAATCGGGGAGGGGATCGACTTGCGGGCAGCCAACGGGACTCGATGACAAATACGCCGGTTTTTCGGGCCCGGTAGCGGAAAGGCACGCAAAGTTTTGCGTGCATCGGGCGGCGCAATCTCGGTCTTCCGTGGCGCACGTCAAGGGGCGAGTCGGGAGCGAACGAGCGAGACCTGGGTCCCGGCTCGGGGCCCGCTCATTTCGCGACGAAAAATCGCGCCTTTGCTCGCAGCTTGGTGCCCGCACCCTCTTGGTACGCGAAGAGGAACACACCGTCCGACACGCGGGCGAGGTGCAGCGGATACGCGGCCGCGGAGGGGATGCCGAGATCGATCTCGGTTCCGAGTGTTCCCGAATCCGAGACCCGCAGCGCACGGAGCGGCGCGCGAGACTGCGCGGCCGTATAGGCGAGCACCACGGCGCCCGTTCGGTCCGCGGCCACGGCCGGCTGCGCGTACGTCGCGGGAAGCGTCGCGCGCGTCTCCGTGCCGAGCCGATGCACCGCGCCCTTCGCGGAAAGCCACGTGCCCGAGTCCGCGCTCGAGAGCGAAGGCGCGCCTCCTCCTTCGACCAGCTTGCGCGGCGCCGCCGTACCTTCGCGAACCCACGTGGAGGGCGGATCGTTCCCTTCGTTCGGCTCCTCGGCCCAAGCGAGGACCGTGCGCTTCTGCGCGTCGATGGCCACCGCTGGCGAGCTCTGCGTGGTCGAGGGGGAGAGCGCCACGTCTTCGGCTTCACCGGTGAGAGCTCCTTGGGCGTCGAGCTTCTGCACGAAGGCCTGGAACGCGGGCGCCTCGTCGTGTCCCCACGCCCCCACGAGCCAGGCTCCGTCCGCCCCGGGCACGACCTCGGGCATCCAGGCATTGCCGATATTGGGTTTTCCCTTCCTCGAGAGGCTCGCCGTGCGCACCCCCGAGAGCGGCTTTCCCGTAGCGTCGAGCGAGCGCGTGCGAAGCTCCAGATTGACCGGAGATTTCCCGGTATCGGCCGACCACACCACCACCAGGTTCTTGCCGTCCCAGGCCGCCGAAGGGTCGATTTGATTGTCGTCGCCTTCGCTCACGCGCACGGGCGGAACGAGGACCTTGCCGTCGCAGCCGAGCTTGGTCGCGTACACGGCGAACGATTGCGACGTCGAGCCCTCCGCGGGACGATTGTAGACCACGAAGAACCCGTCGGCCGTGGGCACCGCATAGGCGTGGATCTGCCCGTCGGGGCCGCTCGGGTCGATCTCCACCGGCGTCTCGGAGATGGCCGTGCAACCGACTGCGGGCGCGGCGTCCGTCCCTCCGTCTTCGGACGCGGTCGACGGTGTCGAGCCCGTGCTCGAGCAGGCCGCGGCGAAGAGCGCGAGCGGAAGGAGCGAGCCACGAGCGACGACCGGAAGCAGCGACCGAATCATGCCGAGGTCGTAGCAAGCAGCGCCGTGATCGAGGCCCGTCCTTCGGGTCTCCCTCGCGTCGCAACTCGCGAGCGGACGCGCACACGGGCCCGCGGCCGGCGAGAGGATCCGCCCCGCGAGGCTTGCCCGATCACGCCGAGATCACGCGAGATTGTAGGAAATCAGGCCGAGTACGCCTTCGCCGCGTAGACTCCATGCACCGTGCACGATCCCATCGCGCTCGCCATTCCCACGTTCTTCGTCGCCATCGGGGTCGAGTACGCGATCGCGCGCAAGAAGGGCCGCGAGGTGTACCGCCTCGCCGACGCGGTGACCGATCTCTCGTGTGGCGTGACCTCGCAGCTCGCCAACGTGTTCGTCGGGGCCATGCTGCTCGCTGCCTACGACAAGGTCTACGCGGGGTACCGCTTGGTGACCTGGCAGTCGAGCTGGGTCGTGTGGGTCATTGCCTTCTTCGGGGTCGATTTTCTCTATTACTGGTGGCACCGCCTGAGCCACGAGGTGAACGTGCTGTGGGCGGCTCACGTGGTCCACCACCAGAGCGAAGACTACAACCTGGCCGTCGCGCTCCGGCAGGCGGTGGTCACGCATTTCACCTTCTTGCCGTTCTATCTGCCGCTCGCGTTCTTGGGCGTGCCCACGCTCGTCTACGCGATCATGGTGGCGATAAGCACGCTTTACCAGTTCTGGATCCACACCGAGCTCGTCCCCGTGGTGCGCGGACCCCTGGGCTACGTGCTCAATCTGCCCTCGCACCACCGCGTGCATCATGCACGCGACGCGCATTACCTCGACAAGAACTACGCCGCCATTCTCATCGTGTGGGATCGCCTCTTCGGCACCTTCGTGGAGGAGAGCGAGCCGCCGCACTACGGCCTGACCAAGCCGCTCGGCACGTTCTCTCCTTTGTGGGCCCAGGTGCACTACTTCGTCGAGCTCGGCGAGCGCATGTGGAAGCTGCCACGCCTCTCTGACAAGCTGCTGCTCCCGTTCCGCTCTCCGGCCTGGCAGGGCGAGGGCGAAGAGAAACACCTCCCGCCGACCGAAAAGTACGACGTGCAGGTCTCGCGCGGCACGCAGGTGTACGTGGTGGTGCAGTACTTCCTGGTCCTCGTGGGCGCGTTTTTGGTGCTGTTCTACAAGTTCGAGGCGAGCCTGCGCGTGCTCGCCCTCTCGAGCTTCGCGGTGCTGCTCGGCGTGATCTCCATCGGCGCCTTGCTCGAGAACAAACGGTGGGCGCGAGGGCTCGAAGCCGCACGAATCGTGGTCACGGCCGGCCTGGCGGTCCTGGTCCTGCGGCAGCTCGGCTCGTGATGCGCTGCGTTTCCCGACGCTCCTGACCATTCGGTAAGCGATGGCTTGACGACGGCCGGGTCGGACCAGATACTTCGCACGCTAAAGGTTTCGGTTC
The DNA here is from genome assembly GCA_965225775.1 of Polyangiaceae bacterium. Classification (GTDB taxonomy): domain Bacteria; phylum Myxococcota_A; class Polyangia; order Polyangiales; family Polyangiaceae; genus JAAFHV01. The sequence continues at coordinate 7,280,580 of OZ245328.1, forward strand.
GTACCGCTCCGGACGAGCCCCAAACGCGGAAGAGAAGAGGTAAAGCTCATGTCCGATCTCAGGTTCGACGGCCGTGTCGCCATCGTGACCGGCGCCGGCAACGGCCTCGGCCGTTCCCACGCCCTCTTGCTCGCCTCGCGCGGCGCGAAGGTGGTCGTCAACGACCTCGGCGGAGGTCACACCGGAGGCGGCAAGTCCAGCGCTGCCGCGGACAAGGTGGTCGAGGAGATCAAGGCCGCAGGCGGCGAGGCCGTCGCCAACTACGATTCGGTGGAAGACGGCACGAACATCGTCAAGACCGCGGTCGACGCATTCGGCAAGGTCGACATCGTCATCAACAACGCCGGCATCCTGCGTGACGTCTCCTTCCAGAAGATGACCCAAGAAGATTGGGATCTCATCTACCGGGTGCACGTGCTCGGCGCGTACCGCGTGACCAAAGCCGCCTGGGATCTCATGCGGGACCAGGGCTTCGGGCGTATCATTTTCACCGCCAGCGCCGCCGGCATCTACGGCAACTTCGGCCAAACCAACTACGCGATGGCCAAGCTCGGCCTGCACGGCATGGCGCAGACCCTCGCGCTCGAGGGCAAGAAGAAGAACGTCTTCGTGAACACCATCGCGCCCATCGCCGGGTCGCGCATGACCGAGACCGTGCTCCCGCCGGATCTGCTCGACGCCCTCAAGCCCGAGTACGTGACCCCGCTCGTGGCCTATCTCTGCCACGAGTCTTCGCAGGAGAACGGCTCGCTGTTCGAGGTGGGCGGCGGCTTCATGGGCAAGCTCCGCTGGGAGCGCGCCGAGGGCAAGGTCTTCAAGCTCGGCCGCGCCATCACGCCGGACCAGGTGCAGAAGGCCTTCGGCGAAATCACGAGCTTCGAGAAGAGCACCCACCCGAACGACATCACCTCGTCGATGCAGCCCATCCTCGGGAATTTGCAGTCGAAGAGCCTCGGCGGGAACGAATTCATCGACCTCGACGCGGCCATGGGCCACTCGTTCCCCGAGCAGGTCTCCTCGTACGACGAGCGCGACCTCGCCCTCTACGCGCTCGGCATCGGCCACGGCAAAGACCCGAACGACGAGAGCGAGCTGCAATACGTCTACGAGAACTACGGCCACGGATTCGTGGCCGACCCCACCTTCGCGGTGATTCCTGCCATTCGATTGGTGTTCGAAAACGCCAAGAAGGGCATCAATGCGCCCGGCCTCAACTACGGCCTCGATCGCATCCTGCACGGCGAACAATACACCGAGGTGAAGCGCCCGCTGCCGCCCAACGCGAAGCTCACCCACAAGGCGCGCGTCAAGGACATCTTCGACAAGGGTAAAAATGCCCTCGTCGTGATGGAGATCAAGAGCTTCGACGAGTCCGGCGAAGAGCTCATCCACAACGAGCTGACCACCTTCGTGCGCGGCGCCGGCGGCTGGGGCGGAGACCGCGGTCCGGCCACCGAGGTGAACGTGCCCCCCGCGCGTGAGCCCGACGCCGTGATCGAAGAGAAGATCGGCGAAAATCAGACGCTGCTCTATCGCCTCTCCGGTGACACCAATCCGCTCCACGTGGATCCGGCGTTCGCCAAGGCCTTCGGCTTCCCGCGGCCCATCTTGCACGGGCTCTGCACGTTCGGCTTCGCCGGGCGCCACGTGGTGAAGGCGTTCTCCAAGAACGATCCACGCTTCTTCAAGGCCATCAAGGTGCGCTTCTCGGACAGCGTCTTCCCCGGCGAGACGCTCATCACCGAGATGTGGAAAGAGAGCGACGAGAAGATCGTCTTCCGCTGCAAGGTGAAGGAGCGCGACAAGACGGTCATCTCCAATGCGGCGGTCGAGCTCTACAAGGAAATCCCGAAGCCCAAGCAGAAGCCCGCGGCGGGCGCGAAGGCGAGCGCGGCCCCCGCGGCCAGCGGAGACCCCACGAGCGCCGAGATCGTCGAGGTCATCAAGGACTACGTGACCAAGAACGCTCAAGAGCTCACGAGCAACGTGAACGCGAGCTACGTGTTCAACCTCACGAGCCCGGCGAGCGCCTTCAGCATCGACCTTCGCCAAGGCAAGGGCACGGTGTCCAACGGCGCCATGGACAAGCCCGACTGCACGCTGGAGCTCACGGACGCTGATTTTCTCGACATGACCTCGGGCAAAGCGGACCCGCAGAAGCTCTACTTCGGCGGCAAGTTGAAGATCTCGGGCAACGTGATGGCCTCGCAAAAGCTCACCTTCTTGAAGAAGATCGACCCCGCGGCGGCCAAGGCCGTGGTGGCGAAGCTCCGGGGCGCAGGCGGAGCTCCCGCGGCGGCCGGCGCGGACGCCGCGTCCTCTTCGGGACCCACCTCCGCGGACGCCTTCGCGGTCATTGTAGACTACATCGAGAAGAACCCCGACCTCGTGGGCAAGGTCGGCCACGTGTACGTGTTCGCGCTCTCCTCTCCGGACAGCGCGTGGACGCTCGATCTCAAGAACGGCAAGGGCCAGGTCACGGCCGGCGCGGTGGAGAAGCCCGATTGCACGCTGGCCCTCACCGACCAAGACTTCATGGACATGACCTCGGGCAAGGCGGACCCTCAGAAGCTCTACTTCGGCGGCAAGCTGAAGATCTCGGGCAACGTGATGGCCTCGCAGAAGCTCGAGTTCTTGAAAAAGATCGACCCCAAGGCCGCCGAAGAAGCGGTGAAAAAGGCGCGCGCCCAAGGTCCCGCCAAGGCTGCTTCCGCGCCGTCCAAGGGGCGTGAAGCCAAGGCCTCGGCCATCTTCGCGGCCCTCGGAGACCGCATCGCCAAGACCCCGGGCCTCGTGTCCGAGGTGGCGGCCGTCTTGAAGTTCAAGGTCACCGGGCCCGACGGCGTGTGGACGGTCGACCTCAAGAACGGAGCCGGCGCGGTGAAGGCGGAAGACGTCCAAGCCGACGCCACGCTCACCCTGGCCGACGAAGACCTCGAGGCCCTCGCCCGCGGCGAAGACCCCAAGGGCCTCTTCCAGACCGGCAAGCTACGCGTCGACGGCAACGTCGGCGCCGCCAAAAAACTCGGCTTCCTGAAGCAGCTCGCGTGAAACCGCGCGCCTACGAAGAGAAGGGAATTTACCTATGAGCAGGCGAGTCAATGTCATCGGCGTCGGAATGACCAAGTTCCAAAAGCCGGGCGCGAGCGACGAATACAACGTGATGGCGGCCAAGGCGATCAAGGCCGCCCTGGAAGACGCGAAGGTCTCGTTCGACGCGGTCGAGCAGGCGTTCGCGGGGTACGTCTACGGCGACAGCACGTGCGGCCAGCGCGCCGTCTACGACGTGGGCCTCACCGGCATCCCGGTGTTCAACGTGAACAACAACTGCTCGACCGGCTCGACCGCGCTCATGCTCGCCCGCCAAGCCATCTTGGCCGGCGCGGAGTGCGTGCTCGCGCTCGGCTTCGAGAAAATGGAGAAGGGCGCGCTCGGCTCCAAGTTCACCGATCGCACCAATCCGCTCGAGATGCAGGCGAACCTGATGAACAAGGTTCAAGGCTTCAATCAGGCACCTCCCGCGGCGCAGATGTTCGGCGGTGCGGGCCGCGAATACCGCTGGAAGTACGGCACGAAGCGCGAGACCTTCGCCAAGGTCAGCGCCAAGGCCCGCAAGCACGCGTCGAACAACCCCTACGCGCTCTTCAATCAGGTGCTCAGCGTGGAAGAGGTGCTCGCCTCGGAAGAGGTGTTCGACCCGCTCACCCGCTACCAATGCTGCCCTCCCACCTGCGGAGCGGCCGCGGCCATTCTCTGCTCGGACGAGTTCGCCAAGAAGCACGGCATCTCCAAGCCGGTCTATATCGCCGGCCAGGCCATGGTGACCGACAAGAAGTCGAGCTTCGACGAAGACAGCATGATCAAGATGGTCGGCTACGACATGACCCGCGACGCCGCGAAGAAGGTCTACGAAGAGTCCGGCCTGGGCCCGAAGGACGTGCAAGTGGTCGAGCTGCACGACTGCTTCACGGCCAACGAAATCCTCACCTACGAAGGCCTCGGCCTCTGCGGCGAGGGTGAAGCCGAGAAGTTCATCGAAGCCGGCGACAACACCTACGGCGGCAAATACGTCACCAATCCCTCGGGAGGCCTGCTGTCGAAGGGCCATCCGCTCGGCGCCACCGGCCTCGCTCAATGCACCGAGCTCGTCTGGCAGCTCCGCGGCACCGCCGACAAACGCCAAGTCGAAGGCGCCAAGGTCGCGCTCCAGCACAACCTGGGCCTCGGCGGAGCGTGCGTGGTGACGATGTACCGCAACGATTGACGTGCGGGGCTCGCGAGGGAGAGGGGGGGCCAATCGGGTCCGCCCTCTTTCTTCGCTCGCCTCGGCTCGGCGAAGTCCGGAGGTAACGCGCGCGATCTCCGCGGCCGCGGCCCACCCGAGAGCGCGGTACCTTGGTGCGTGATACACTCCCTCGGATGGCGCAGCATGCCAAACGGCCGGCTACGTATTCCGATCTCGAGGCGTTGCCCGAGGGGACGAAAGCGCACTTGATCCACGGCGCCTTGGTCGTTCCGCCTCGTCCGTCGATGAGTCATCAAGAGGTCGAGAGTGCTCTCGGCGAGGAGCTGAGGCCGCCTTTTCATCGTGGTCGTGGCGGTCCGGGAGGATGGCTCATCCTCGTGGAGCCGGAGGTGCGCGTCGCGGGTGAGGCTCTCGTTCCGGACCTTGGCGGATGGCGCAGGGAGCGGCTGCCCTCCGTGCCGACCAGCGGATACGCGACCCTCTCGCCCGATTGGATTTGCGAGGTATTGAGTCCTTCCACGTCGGCCTTCGATCGTGGTGAAAAACTCGATCTTTACGCTGCATGGAAGGTCGGCCACGCCTGGCTGGTCGACCCGGCGTCTCGCACGCTCGAGACCTACCGACTCGAGGCCACGCGGTGGGTGCGCATCGCGACCTGGTCCGGAGACACGAAGGTTCGTGCCGAGCCGTTCGAAGCCTTCGAGCTCGACCTCGGCATTCTCTGGTCCGCCCTTTCGATTCCCCAAGGTGACTGAGGCTTCGCGCGCATCTGCCGGCTACCTCGGCCCCTCTCCGATGAACTCGCGCAGAATGGAGGCCGAGGGAACGTGACCGGGCTCGAGCGAGACGAAGGGATCGAGCAATTCGCGTAGGCGGCACGCTTCCGGGAACGAGGCGTCCGCGCGGCCCACCTCGAGCAAGCAGCGCTCGGCGAGGATCTTGAGCACGCACGGCTCGTAGGCGAGCGAGGTGTCGAACACGTAGTCGGCCGAGCTTCGGCGCGTGAACACGTGGCGCTGTTCGCCTCGACGCACCGAAGGCCAGCGCGCGATGGTCTCCGCAGCCCGGTAACCGCGCGTGTGGCGGTCGCGCACGATGCGCCGGAGCAGGCGGAGATCGGTGGGCGAGAGCACCGACACGTGATCGAGCGGCAAGGTGGTTGTAGGATGCACGAAGACGCGGAACATCGCGTCTCGGATGCCGGGCGGGTGCATGGCTGGCTCGAGCGCGTGCAATCCCTCGACGAGCAAGAGGTCGTCCGGGCCGAGACGAATCTCCGGGCCGCCCTCGGGGTAGCTCTTTCCACTCGGAAAATCGAAGCGCGACGTCTTCACCGTCTCGCCCGCGAAGATGCGCCCCACGTGCTCGGCGAGGCGTGTGGTGTCGATCGCGAGGGGTGACTCGAAGTCGAGCTCGCCGGCTTCGTCCTTCGGTGTGAGCTCTCGGTCGACGTAATAGTCGTCCAACGAGAGCCCATACGTGCGACGCCCGACGAGCGCGAGCTCCACCAAGAGTCGACGAATGAACGTGGTCTTGCCGGACGAAGAAGGTCCTGCCACCGCCACGCCGCGAATCGCGCTTCGCCCGCCACGTGCGACCACGGCTTCCGCGACCTTGGCCAAACACTTTTCGTGGAAGGCCTCGCTCGCGTGCACCAAGTCGGCGAGCCTGCCTTCGACGGTCAAGTCGGTGAGCGCGCCCACGCTGGCCGCGCCGAACGCCTCGAGCCACACCCGATGTTCGTCGGGCATGGGGCCTCCGTAGCGCGGCGACTTTCGCTCGGAGGCGATGGCCTCGAGCACGTCCGGCGGGCTCTTCCCGGCCATGTCGGCGAGCTCCACCACGAGGCCGTTCGGATGATCGAAGAAGCGCAAAGGGCCGAGGTCTCGCGTGGAAGGCAGACAAGGGCCGAGCGCGATCGCCAGTGATTTTCCGCAGCGCGAGAGCATCACCGTGCCGTCGCGTGAGCGCTCCAAGTAGCGACTCGCCTCGGTGAAGCCGTGCTCGGAGAAGAAGGCGCGAGCCTCTTCCGCCGTCCACATCTCTTCCGCGAACGGCTGGGGGGCGGCCTCGCGCCGCTCCATTTCGACGGCGATGGCGGACGCGGCGGCGCGTCGGTCGTCCGCGCGAATCTCGACGATCGCGGCGCCCTCGAGCGGAGGGCGCATGCGCACACGCGCTTCGGGGGCGACTGCGCGCGCAGCGTCGATCACGGCGAGACCGAGGCTTCTTCGCCGCAGCGTCTCGAAGTCGTTCGTGCCCGTCGTGATCGCGGTGACCGATGCGGCCGACGTGATGGGGGTGTCGAGCATCGCCGGGCGTCCGTCGAGGCGGGCCGCGACGACTCGGCCTTTCGTGGTGAGCTCGCCGAGCAGCTCGCCGACGGTAGTGCCCACGGTCACGGTCTTCGCGACCCCCTCGACACGGACCTCGACCTCGCGCGAGCGGGGCAGTGAGCGCTCGTGAACGAGCGCGCGCACGCGGTCGGCGAGGTCGATCAGCTCGTCGCTCGAGCTCTCCACGATGGCCTGTACGAGGTGCAGCGCGAGGCTCGGATGGAGGTTCGCGAGCGTATGGAAGCGGCCGAGCGTGAGCCGCGCGACGCGCACCGGTCCTTGCGCCACCACGGTGAAGCCCGTGCGCGGGAGCGCCACGAGCGAGCGTTCCCCATAGTGGTCGCCCGCGCCCAATACGCGCATCTCGAGCTCGCCGCGCAAGACGCGCGCACGACCCTCGAGCAAGAACCCGAGATGCGGCGGCGCGCCGCTACTCAACGCAGGGGACAGCTCGGTTCGGTCCGGGCAGGCAAGCGAGTCCAGGGCGTCGAAGAAGACCCCGAGCTCTTTCATGTCGAGCCCGCGCAACAGTCTATTTTTCGCGAGCGTCTGCAGATCGTCGAGGCGCTTGCCGAGCACGAGCGGGAGCGCGACCCCGAAGTGCTCCGGGGGCGCTTCGCGTTCGTTTCGGGTCGAAGCCCCGGGAGAAGGTGCGTGCCCGTCGTGCGGAGGTTCGTGACCGTTCATGCGTGCGTGGCCGTGCACTAGCAATCCGCGGACCCGAGAGCTTCGAGGGCCGAAGGCTTACGCGCCCACGATTGGGATTGGGGCGATTTCGTCGATGCACCGTTTGCACGCCCAGCGCAACGTGGGCGCAGCATCTCGTGCTCGTTCGATCGAATTCGCGAAAATTTCGAGTGAGCCGATGTCGGCACGCGATTCGCAGAGACTCCGCTCGAAGGAGACGCACCATGGGTACTCAGAAAGCTCCGCGACCTCTCACTCTCGTCGTCGGAGTGGATTTCTCCGACCTCTCCGCGCAGGCCCTGCGGGTCGCGCACAGCCTGGCCGCGCGCATGCAGCCGTCGAGGATCCACGCCGTCCACGTGGCCATCGGGGACGCCAGCGCCGATCTTGCGCCCATCCCGGTCGCCGAAATCCTCCGTGAAGAGAAGAAGCGTCTCGACGACTTCGTGAAGCGCTCGGGCATCGACGGCGAGATCGTCACCCACGCCGTCGTGGGAGCCCCTGCGGAGGCACTGGCTGCCGTCGCGAAGGACCAAGGCGCCGACGTCGTCGTCCTCGGAACTCACGGGCGCAAGGGTATTTCCCGCATGCTGTTCGGATCCGTAGCGGAGAGCGTCGTGCGTGGTGCACCCTGCTCGGTACTCGTGGTGCGCGAGCGTGAGCTCACCGCCGAAGAGCTCATCCAGCCGGCCAGGCCCGGCCAGGACATGCACGAGCATCACGCCCGTGCGACCACGCATCACGAGTCGCCCAACGCGGCATCGTCCAACTACGGGATGGGCGCGCTCACCTTCCGCGGCTGATCCACCTCGGGGCGCTCGCTCCGAGCTCGAACCGCGGGTCCTTCTCGTCGAGGGGCCCGCGGTTTCTCATTTCACGCTGCCCGAGGGCCGCGCACGCCCGTGCGACGTCGCCGCACACGGTCCTTCGTAGATGCGACAAAATGCACCGATCGCGGTGCGATGGTGCATTCGTCGCGAACGGCAGTGGACGAGACGTAGGTCTACGAGGTTTGGTTCTTCAGCAGGCCCTCGAGCACGTGCATCGCGTCGGTCACCGTGAAGACCCCGAGCAACTCTTCTCCTCGGGTGACGATCACGCAGCCGAGCCTTCGTTCGGCCATGGTCGCGACCACCTCGCGGAGGGGAGTTTCGGGACGTGCGGTGTACACGTTTTCGGTCATGGCATCGCCGATCTTGAGCTTCTCGAGATCGATGCCAGGCACCGAGCGGACGAAGAACAGGTCCCCTTCGGAGACGATGCCGACGAGCTTTTTCCCGTCGACCACGGGCAGGTGGCGGAGCGCTCCTTCGCGCATGGTCTTGTGCGCGGTCGACAAGGGCTCGTCGCGCGAGATGCAACGGGGGCTCGGCGTCATCCAGCGACCGACCGTCGCGGAGTCGGCCGGCGAGGCCGAATGAGGAGATTCGGAGGCGCTCTTGTACGGGATCGGATGACTCATGGGGAGGCGTGATTGCAATCCGCGATCCTCGCGAATTTCCCCTGCGCGCGGCACTTTTCGCTCGCGCTCGCGCAGCCCGTGCACCGCCGTGCAACACGCGCGGAGGGGCTGCCCATTCCGGGCTCGTGTGCACCGTCCGCCATTGGCACTCTGGATGCATTGCTCAGGGTCGAGGTGTGAACATGTCCCTTGAGCCCGTACCGTCCGAAGACCCGAGCGAGATCGTCTCCGTGCTCAGCACGTGCATCGAGACCTCCACCGACGGCGAGAAGGGCTATGCGCTCGCTGCCGCCGACGTGCGCGACGTCACGCTGAAGGCCTACTTTCGCGGCAAGGGAGAAGAGCGCGCCGACTTCGTTCTCGCCGCCCAAGACGCCGTGAAAGATCTAGGCCGCACGCCCGAGAACGAGGGCTCCACCAAAGGCGCCGTGCATCGAGGGTTCGTCGGATTGCGCAAGGTGGTCGAGGGCCGGAGCGACCGCCTCATCGTGGAGGAGTGCCTGCGCGGAGAGATCGCCGCGGCCGCCGTCTACGACACGCTCGTTCGCAAAGCGCCCCTCGACGCCATGCCGTCCACCGTGCGTGCCCTGGTGATTCACCAGTACCGCGCGGTCCAGAACGCCATCGTCGAGCTCCGCCAAAGGCTCGGTAAACTTCGGGGGGCATCGTGAGCCTCCGGAGCTTCGCTCGTGACGTGGTCACGTCGTTCGAAGACGATACCGTGGCCGATGCCGCGCGAAAGATGCGTGATGCAGGCGTCGGGTGCGTGGTCGTGGTGCGCGGATCCCGCCCCGTGGGCGTGCTCACCGACCGCGACGTGGCCGTGCGCATCGTGGCCGACGGACGCGATCCGCTCCACACCCGGGTGTCCGAGATCGTGACTTACGATCCCATCGTGGTCGACGCCGACTCGGACCTCGCCACCGCCTCGAACCTGGTTCGAACCCACGGCGTTCGCCGCTTGCCGATCGTCGATTCGAGCGGGAATTTGCTGGGAATCGTCACCGTGGACGAGCTCTTGATCTTGGTCGGCCGCACGCTGTCGAACCTTTGTGCGGGCATCGAAGAAGGTGCCGACGCCAGCGAGAGTCGCTGACGTCTCGAGGGCCTCGGGCAGTCCACGAAAGAGAAGGACGGAGGCTACGTGCGGTCTGCACGTACCTCCGTCTCGTGTTCGCGGCGCCGAGGCTTACTTGTCCGCTTCGTGGTCGCGTAGCGTGAGCACGGGGCAGGGCGAGGTGCGGACCACCTTCTCCGCGACGCTCCCGAGGAGGGCGCGAGGTAGGCCGCGGCGGCCGCTGGTGGCCATCACCACCAGGGTCGCGCCGGTGGTACCGATCGCTTCGATGATCTGCCGCCAGGCGTCGCCCTGCTCGAGCTTGCTCGTCACCTTGACTCCCGTCTTCGACTTGCTCTCCACGAGCGACGCGAGGGCGTCCGTGGCTGCGGTCATGATGCGCGCGGCGATCTCGGCCGTGACCAACATGCCGCCGTCCGGGAAGCCCACCACCGGCACTTCGTAGACGTGCAGGAGCACGAGCTCGGCGCCGAGCACCTTGGCCAGATCGAGCGCGTAGTCGAGAGCTTCGTTGGAGCGGTCGCTGAAGTCGACCGGGACCAGGATCTTCTTGGGGAGGTGCATGATCGTTCCTTTCAGCAACATCGAGACCAGGTGCTTTCGCTCCGTCGCTCGAGAATTCCCTAGGAATCGTGGGCGCGTGGGCACGCCTCGCGCACGCTACGGGGCCGACGTGCAGAAGCTGCGTCGAGCTCAGAGCCCTCGCACGAGCGTCGCGAGGTCGAGCCGCTGGCCGTCGTCGAGGCGCGCGTCCACTCGCCGCAGGAAGCGGGTCTCGGTCGGGGCGTAATTCGTGTAGAGCGCATTGAATCGCTTGAGCGCCGTGTCGAGCGGCTCGGCGCCGTTGCGGCTTCGGGTCTTGCGGTGCACCACTTGCTCCACGCGGACCACCGCGGCCGAGAGCGCTTCGTGCTCCTTCGCCAGGCGTGCGACGGATTTCTCCATGCCCTGCGCGTTGGCGATCACGAACGGAAAGAGGCCCTCCTGCTCCTTCGCGAAGTGCAGGAGCAGCGCCTCGCGGAGCTCGATCACCACGGCCTCGAGCACGGGTTTCACGCTCTCTTCGGAGGCACGCCCGGCGAGCTCGGTGACTCGCTGGGCGAGGCTCGTGATGCGCGCGCGCGATCGTTCGATCGACACGAGCACGTCCAGGCCTCCGAGGTACGTCCAAGTCACGGCGAGCGGTCCTTCTTCCGCCCGCGGTGCTCGAGCTTGGCGCGCGCCGTCTCGGCCAGGGTCACGTAGCGCAAGTGCATCTCGTCGAGCTCGTGGTCCTCGAGCTCTTCGAGGTCCATGAGGGAGTCGTTGGCCTCCGAGATGGCGTGGATGACCTCGTCGAGCTTGAGGTGAATCGCCTCGCTGTCGCGGTTTTGGGTGTTCTGGATCAAGAACACCATCAAGAACGTCACGATGGTGGTGCTCGTGTTGATCACGAGCTGCCAGGTGTCGCTGTAGTGGAAGAGGGGTCCGGTGAGGGCCCACAGCACGATGACGGCGGAGGCCGTTCCGAAGGCCGCAGGCTTTCCGGTCGCCCGCGCGACGGCGCGAGCGAAGCGGGTGAACGGAGAGAGCCGAGCGTGCGGGTGGACGCCCTCGAGTCGCGCGAGCGGCGAGCCCTCGGGACGAAGATGCTTCGTCCGCTTCGGATGCCGCGCTCCCCGCACGACGGCCTTCATCGGGGCGGACGGACGACGAGCACCGAGCAAGGCGCGTTGTTCACGACCTTGGCGGCCGTGGTGCCGAGCAGGCGGTCGACCACGCCGTATCCGTGCGAGCCGATCACGACGAGGTCGGCTTTTTCCTTCTCGATCGCATTGCAGATGCCCTGCCAGGGGCTGCCGATCTCCACGCTCACGAGGTGATCGGAGCGGAGGTTCGCGGGCACGTTCGCCGCGTGCGCTTCCAGGTCTTTCTTGGCCGCGTCGCGAAGCAGGTCCATGAGGGACGCGGCGTCGCTTTGCCAGATGAGCGCTGGCATCTCCGGCGGAATACCCACCGCGCGAAAGAGCACGAGCCGAGCGTTCGACGACGTGGCGGCCTCGATGGCGGCCTGCAGGACCGCGGGTGCACGGGCCGAAGAGTCGAGGGCGACGAGAATGGTCTTCATGGGCAGCTCCTTGCCTGCCCTTTTGCGAACCTCGGGCCAGCGCAAAGACCGCAGATTTCGGGGCGCCTTGCGCCGTGGCGTGCAGCCCCTGCGAGCGGGTGCAGCTTTTGCGCGTGGGTCGAGCTCCGAGACGACCCCGTCGGCTCAGTTCGGGTGCGGACAGCACGCGCGCGGCCGGCCGTCTTCGCCGATGCCGATCTGCGTGCTCGCCGTGGCCACGTTCACGATGCCGAAGAACACGATGGCGAGACCGGCGACGCGACGAATCCACCCTTCGCTGCCGAGCTTGGCCACCACCCTCGCGAAGGCCCCCACGAAGAGCACCATGGGCACCGTGCCGAGGCCGAACGCGAGCATGGTCGCGCCGCCCGATTGCGCCGAGCCGCTCGCCACCGCGAGGCCGAGCGCGCCGTAGACGAGCCCGCACGGCATGAAGCCCCACACGAGCCCGAGCACGAAGGCCGAGGGCAGGGTGCGCACCGGGACGAAGCGCTTCAGGAGCGGCTGCACGCGACGAAAGAGCGGCGAGCCGAGGTTCTCGATCGCGCCGAGCTTGCGCCAAATGCCGGCCAGGTAGAGACCCACGCCGACCATCAGGAAGCCGGCGATCCCCCGCAGGCCGATCTGCGCGAGGCCGAGCGAGCCGTCCGTATCGAAGAGGCTTCCGAGGGCGCCCAGCGCTACGCCGAACGCGATGTACGTGGTGAGTCGTCCGGCGCTCGCCGCGAGCTGGAGTCCGAAGCTCGCCTGCGTTTTTTTGCCGATCTGGACGAGACCGCCGGAGAAGATTCCGACGATCCCGCCGCACATCAGCGCGCAGTGCGTGCTGCCGAACAGGCCCATGGTGAAGGCCGAGACGACCCACATGAGGCTCATTTTTTCGCTCCGAGGAAGGTGACCTTGACCGTGCGTGCGTCCTTCCCGCGCGGACGGACGATCACGTCGACCGTGAAGTCTCCGGCGTAGCGCTCGCGGCGCACGTCGAAGAAGATGGGCACGTGGCGGTCGGCCAGGCCGTCGACCGTGAGCTCCGGAGTGGAGACCACCGTGACGAGCTCGGGTGGACCCTTGACCTCGATGTCGTAGGTGACGCTCTCGCTGCGCTTGTTGACGAGGTGCACGTCGAACGAGTTGCGGACGGTGTCGCCGGTGAAGATGTATGGAGCACCGGGCAGACGCAGCACGTTGCACTCGAAGTCGACACGGGACCGGAAGGCGAGCGAGGCAGCCACGATGCCCACGAGGCCGAGCACCGCGTAGAACCCGAGGCGCGCGCGCATCACGCGCTTGGGCTCGCCGCGAAGGCCGCGGGTCGAGTCGTAACGCACGAGGCCGCGGGGGCGCTCGAGCTTGTCCATGACCTCGTCGCAGGCGTCGATGCACGCGGTGCAGGCCACGCAGTCGAGCTGGAGACCTTCACGGATGTCGATGCCGGTGGGGCACACCACCACGCAACGGTTGCAGTCTACACAATCACCTTGGGCTTTGCCCTTCTTGCCGCGGGGCTCGCCGCGCTTCACGTCGTAGCCGACCACGAGCGAGTCGTCGTCGACCAGGACCGATTGGAGGCGCCCGTAGGGGCACATGACCACGCAGAACTGCTCTCTGAACCAGGCGAAATTTCCGAACAGAATCAGCGTGAGCGCGGTGGTCCAGGCGAAGGCCTCGACGTGCGCGGACGGGGCCGACCGCACCATGGCGAACGCGCGCGGGATGGACACGAAGTACGCGAGCACCACGTGCGCGAGGAAGGCCGAGATGACCAGGAAGATGGCCTGGAGCACCACCTTTCGGGCGTTGATCTGGAGCCAGGTGCCGGTGGCTTCGCGCTTGCGCCGGTCGTCTCGACTGCCGAGCACGAGGCGCTCGATGGGGCGGTACACACCCTCGAGGAACACGGTCTGCGGGCAGGCCCAGCCGCACCAGGCGCGGCCCGCGACGGCCGTCGAGACCACCAACGCGAACGCCATCGCGCTCACGGGGAAGAACAAGAGCCAGCCGTCTTGGGCGTTGAAGGTGGCCCCGAAGAGGAAAAACTTCCGGGCCTCCACGTCGACGAAGACGGCCGGCGCGCCGTGGATGGGGATCCACGGCAGCGACGCCCAGAACAAGATCAAGAACGCGAAGGCGATCTTGCGAGCGGTTGCGAAGCGACCGTGCACGTCCGCGGGGACGATGTGCGGTCGCTTGCCGTCTTTTCGGACCGCGCCGGTCGCGCGGCGATCTTCCGCGACGACCGGCAGATGGACTCGGCTCATGGCTTGACCGATGCCGCGACGATTCCTTGCGGCGCTTTCCCCCCCGATACGTTGGTGTCTTTCAAGGTGACGACGTACGCCGCCACGGCGAGGACCTTCTCGTCGCCGAGCTGAGCGCCCCACGCGGGCATGCCCTTCTGGGCGAAGCCGTCACGGACGGTGGTGTAGACCTCGGCGGGCGAGCCGCCGTGGAGCCATGCACCGTCGGTGAGGTTCGGTCCGATGTTGCCGCCGCCGTCGGCGCGGTGGCAGGAGGCGCACGTGGTGGTGAACACCTCGCGGCCCTTGTCCACCTGGGACGGCGTCTTCGAGAGAGCCAAGATCGTGTCGCTCGACACGTTCCCCTTCTTGGCCTGCTCGAGTCGGACCGCCGCCATCTCTTCCGTGTGCGCGGTGGAGCGGGACTGCCACGCCTTCAGCTCGTGCTCGCCGTACCAGTAGAAGGCCGCGAACGCGACCGCGCCGTAGAGCGTGTAGAGCCACCAGAGCGGGAGGACGTTGTCCTCCTCGACGAGGTCTCCGTCGTAGACGTGCACCGTCGGGTGATCGTCCTTGCCGGGGCCGCTCGTCGGCGGTTTCGATTCATGCGTCGTCATGCTCGTCCTCCTTCAGGGGAAGCGACTCGTCGCGGGCGAGCTCCGACGAGGGGCGGGTGAAGGCGCGTGCCACCTGCGCGGCGAAGACCGCGAGGAACAGCACGAGCGCGAAGATGGGGAGAGCGAGGAGGGGCGTGTGGGAGAGCAGCTCTTTGTGCATGGTTCACTCCGCCTTCCCGAGAGTGCCGATGCGCTCGGCGGGAGGTGCGTCGCTCTTGGGTTTTCCGAGCCTTTGCAGGAAGGAGACCAGCGCCACCATCTCGGTATCCGCGCCCACGTCGACGCCGCTCTCGTGCAGGTCTTGCGTGATCACCGCGGCCTGTGCGCGGGCGTCTTCCGCTGCGCGCTCCACGTCGCGATCCGTGTAGGGCACACCTACCGCGCGCATCGCCGCGATCTTCTTGTGCGTGCTCTCGAGGTCGATGGTCGTCTTCGAGAGGTGCCCGTAGGTCGGCATGTTCGAGCCCGGCGACACGGTGAGCGGGTCGGTGAGGTGCTTGACGTGCCAGAGGTTCGGGTACTTGCCACCCTCGCGGGCGAGGTCGGGACCGGTGCGCTTCGAGCCCCACTGGAAGGGGTGGTCGAACATCGAGTCGGCCATGGTGGAGGGCGTTCCGTAGCGCGTCTCTTCGTGACGGTACGGACGGATCATCTGCGAGTGGCAGTTGTAACAACCCTCTTTGATGTAGACGTCGCGCCCCTCGAGCTCGAGCGGTCGATACGGTTGCTGCTCGCCTGCGGTGCGCTGGTCCGGGGTGGCCACCAAGCTGGGGAGGATCTCCGCCACTCCGCCGATGAGCACGGCGATGACGGTGAGGGCGGTGAAGATGATGGCGCGTCCCTCGAGGATGCGGTGCCAGGGGCTCTCGTTCGACTTGGACGCGGTGAGCGCCATGGTGCCGAGCACCGCGACGAAGAAGGCGACGGCCGCGAAGAACACGCCTGCGATTTCGTTCGAGAATCCGAACCAGGTGACGAGCGCTCCCACCACCGCGACCAGGATGACCGGCTTTGCGGTGACGATTTGAATCCAGGTGCGCTCCTGCTCGGCTTCCGGCTTGGTCTCGACGACCACTTCGGCTTCGCCGTCCACGGCCTTACCGGAGCGCGCGGTGGCGACCAGGTTCCAGGCCATGATGATCATGCCGACGAGGTACGACGTGCCACCGACGAGGCGGATCCAGTACATCGGGCGGATGGCTTCGAGGGTCTCGACGAAGTTCGGGTACTTGAGTGCACCTTCGGCCGTCGTGGCGCGCCACATGAGGCCCTGGGTGATGCCGCTCACCCACATCGAGATGATGTAGAGGAGGATGCCGAAGGTGCCGATGTAGAAGTGGAAGTTCGCGGCGCGCTTCGAGTAGAGCTTGGTGCCGAAGAGGCGCGGCACGAGGAAGTAGAACATGCCGGCGGCCATGAAGCCGTTCCAGCCGAGCGCGCCCGAGTGCACGTGACCGACGATCCAGTCCGTGTAGTGTGCAAGTCCGCTGACGCTCTTGATCGAGAGGAGCGGCCCTTCGAAGGTGGCCATGCCGTAGAAGGTCACGCCGGCCGCGAAGAACTTGAGGACGGGATCCTCACGGAGCTTGTTCCAAGCGCCGCGGAGGGTGAGCAGGCCGTTGAGCATGCCGCCCCAGCTCGGGGCCCACAGCATGACCGAGAAGATCATGCCGAGCGTCTGCGCCCACTCGGGGAGAGCGGTGTTGAGCAGGTGGTGGGGGCCCGCCCAGATGTAGACGAAGATCAGTGCCCAGAAGTGGATGATGCTGAGGCGGTACGAGTAGACCGGGCGACCTGCCGCTTTGGGCAGGAAGTAGTACATGATGCCGAGGATCGGCGTGGTGAGGAAGAAGGCGACCGCGTTGTGGCCGTACCACCACTGCACGAGCGCGTCCTTGGCGCCGCCGAAGATGGAGTAGCTCTTCAGCCCGAACACCGGGATGGCGAGCGAGTTGACGATGTGGAGCACCGCGACCGTGACGATGGTCGCGATGTAGAACCAGATCGCCACGTAGAGGTGCTTCTCGGTGCGCTTGGCGAGCAGCCAGAAGAAGTTCACCGCGAAGATGACCCACACCACCGTGATGGCGAGGTCTATCGGCCACTCGAGCTCCGCGTATTCCTTGGCCTGCGTGTAGCCGAGCGGAAGGGAGATCGCGGCGGCGACGATGATCGCCTGCCAGGCCCAGAAGTGGACCTTCGCCAGGATGTCGCTCGGCAGGCGCGCACGCAAAAGGCGCTGCGACGAGTAGTAGATGCCCGCGAAGACCATGTTGCCGACGAACGCGAAGATGACGGCGTTCGTGTGGAGCGGGCGAATGCGACCGAACGCGAGGTGCGGGTCGATGTTCGCAGGGCGCCACGCCATCTCGAGCGCGGCGAGCGCCCCCACGAGCATGCCGACGATTCCCCAGAGCACGGACGCTCCGACGAACCATCGAGTGACGGAGTCGTTGTAGACGATCCGTCTTTTCTCGACGGCATCGGCTTTCGCTGGGGGGGAAGAATCAAGGGTCTCGGCGGTCATTTTTCGGGGTCTCCGTGCTCGGGGGGTCGTCGAGCGGGAAGAGTGCGAGACGGTCGGCGTGATCGAAATCGCGCTGCCGCCAGGTGAAGACGAAGAGCAGAATCGAGCCCGTGACGAGCACGAGGCTCACGAAGACTTGGAGGGCGAGGACTTCCACAGGGGGCTCTTCGAGGAGAGGGTGACGCTGGTGCCAAGAATCGTGGTGAGCGAGCTCACCGGCATCAGCACTGCGCACGCGAGCGGAGACAGGAGCCCGGCGTACGCAAGGCCGACACAAAGCAGGTTGTAGGCCACCGCGATCACGAGGTTCCGACGCCGGACTTGCGTGACCGCTTTGCCCACGCGAAGGGCGAGTCGGATGCATCCGAGGCCGGGCGTGGTGAAGTAGAAGTCGCTGCGCGCGGCCATGAACGGACGGTCCACGGCAGGTGTTCCTCCGCAGAAAGCACGCTCGACGACGAGCGAATCGTTGATGCCGTCGCCGATCATGAGGAGGTCCTCGCGGTCGTGAGCGGCGACCCAGTCGGCCTTGGCGGTGGGGGTGGCGCCGCCGACCGCGTGGTCCTCGGGGATGCCGGCGAAGCGCGCCGTTTGCGCGGTACGTGCAGCTTCGTCACCGGAGAGCAGCCACACGTCGTAGCCCTCTTCGCGAAGCGCACGAATCTCGTCGCGTGCGTCCGCGCGAAGCGCCTCTTCGGTCTCGAACCATGCGAGAGCTGCGTCGTCGCGAGCGAAACACACGTCGTTGCAAATGGTCTCACCAGGAGCCGCCCATGCGGGAAGGCCGAAGCGGTAGATGCCCTCACGCGTCGCGAGCTCGAGTCCCTTGCCGGGCACCTCGTGTACCGTTCCAGGCTCGAGTCCGGCCTCCGACGTGAAGCCCGCGCGCTCGGCCCACTCGCGAATCGCCGTGGCCTTGGGGTGTCCGTTGGCCGCGCACGCTTCCACGAGACGGGCTCGCGCGGTGGTGTCGAGCGGGCGCACCTCGTGGCTCGCGCGAACGCCGAGCTTGCCCAACGTGAGCGTGCCGGTCTTGTCGAAGACCACCGTGCGAACGCTCGCCGCGCGGTCCAAAAAGCCGGCCGAACGCACGTAAAGTCCCGCTTTTCGAAGGCCTCCTTGCGCGAGGTCGTAGCCGAGCGGCGTGGCGATGCCGAACGCGCACGGGCACGTCACGACCAAGACGGCCGTGGCCACCTCCACCGCGCGAGGCAAGTCGTGCATGATCAGCAGCCAGCCGAAGAAGCCGATGGCCGCGGCAGCCAAGACCGCCACCACGTAGATGCGCGCTACCCGATCCCAGAAGGGCTCGCTCATGGCTTTGTCGCGCGCGCGAGGCTCGGGGTTGCGAAGCAGCGCGACCAGTGGAGAGACGCCGAAGTCGGTGGTGGCCTCGAGCTCGACGAGGCCTTCGGATGCGGAAAATGCGCCGGCCGGGACGATGTCGCCCTCGTCGAAATTGCGCGGCGTGCTCTCTCCGTTCACCCAGTCGAGCGAGAACCGAGCCGCCGCGAGCGCGCGCGAGTCGACCGGCACCACTTCGCCCGTGGCGAGCTTCAGGTGATCGCCGGCGGCGACCGAGGTGGCCTTGGTGGTCGTGATCTTCCCGCCCACGAGCTTTCGCGTGAGCAGTCCGTCGACGCCGTCGCTGGCGAGCAGCGCGAGGCGGTTTTTCTCGAGCACCCGCTCCTGCAGGAAACGACCGACCAACATGAGCGCCAAGAAGACGTCGAGTGTGTCGACGAAGACACCGCTCGGGCGCTTCGCGAAGAACGAGACGATGCTGCCCACGAACGCGAGCACGATGCCGAGCGCGATGGGCAGGTCGAGGTGCAGGACGCGCGCGCGGAGCGAAGCCCACGCCGACCGGAAGAAGACCGGGCCGCCCACGACCACGCTCAGGATCGAGATGCCGAGCGTCACGCGCTCGAACAAGATTTGCGTCGGACCTTCGGTGAGCCCCGCGTACGCGGCGATGGCGAAGATCATGGCGTTCATCGCCAGCGCGATGCACACGCCCATGCGCACCAAGAGGTCGTTCGAGCGGGTCGAGCTCTCCTTCAGAGGCGGCCCGAGGCGGTAGCCGAAGCGCTCGATTTCGGCCACGAAACCGGCCAAATCGAAGCTGGGCGTCGCGAGCACGTCGACCCGACCGATGGCCGGGTTCACCGTCACGCGGAGGGCTCCCGCCTTGCGCTCGAACAGCCGGTCGACCAGCCACACGCAGGCCGAGCAGTGCATCCCCTGGATATCGAGCTGGATGCGCTCGGGACCCTTGGCGGCGCGGAGCTTGGCCACGAACGGCTCGAGCCAGAGCGCCTCGTGGGCTTGTCCACCGGCTTCACGAGCCGGGCTCTCCGACTCTCCGCGTAGCTCGTAGTAGCGCTCGAGGCCGTTGTCCTTCAGCAGTCCGTAGACCGCCTCGCAACCCGTGCAGCAGAACGGTCCGCTCTCGCCGGGGGCGAGATCGTTTGCACAGTGCAGACATTTCGTGCATGCGTCGCGCGTCTGTCGAGGAGGCTTGGCGATGCTTCCGGGGAGCGGTTGAACGGCCTGCATGCCGGTCGCATTTCAAGTCGCGTGCCGCACTGCGGCTCGACGTTTCCTGCGTTCTCGCGCGGAGGACGTGCACCGCTTGCGCGAGCCTGCACGTCCTGCAAGGGAGCCTCGCGCGCGTCAGGGCTCGCGGGAGAGTCGGTGCGCGAGCACGTCGAGCGCGTCGGTGGTGGTGAAGACCCCGACGACCTTGGTGCCCTCGACGACCACGGCCGAGCCGTAGCGCTGCTCGGCCATCTCCGAGACCACCTGACGCAAACGGGCCTCGGGCGGCACGCAGTACACGTGCTGGGTCATCGCGTCTTCCACGTGGGTCTTCTCGAGATCGACGCCGGGGATCGCGCGAACGAAGGAGATGTCCCGCTCGGTGACGATGCCCACGAGCTTGCCGTTCTCGAGGACGGGCAGATGCCTCACGCCGTGCTCGCGCATGATGCGATGAGCGGTGGCGAGCGGCTGGTGCATGCCCACCGAGTACGGCGTGGGCGTCATCCAGTGCTTGACCGCCGTCTGCGCGTTCGACGCGTTGCGAGAGGGGAGCTCGTGGATCGGACGAGTGGATCTGCTCGGAGAGGTCGACATGACCGCTCCGGTTGCAACCTACCGGCCAACTCGATCGAGCGTCAGAACCGGAGGTGGTCGCGTGCTCCGGGGAGGCGCACGGTGGGAAAGTTTCGTTCGACGAGGGCGTCGCGCAAGGCCTCTCGCGCGCTGCGCTCTCCGTGGACCAGCACGACTTCCCTCAGTTTTCCGCGCTCGCGCGTGGCTTCGGCGTAGGCGACCAGCTCTTCGTGGTCGGCGTGCGCGCTGAACCCTTCGAGCACCGAGACCTCCGCGCGGAGGTCCCGCTCGACGCCGAAAATGCGCACTCGCGCACGTCTCTCGACGATGCGGCGTCCCAACGTGTGCTGCGCCTGGAAGCCGACGATGACGACCGCGTTCTTCGCGTCTTCCACGGTCGCGCGCAGGTGATGGAGCACCCGGCCGGCTTCGCACATGCCGCTGGCCGAGAGGATGATGCAAGGGTTCGAGCTCGCGTCGATGGCCTGCGAGTCGACCTTCTCGGTCACGTAGTGGAGGTCTTCGAACTCGAAGGGAGAGTCGTGGCCGGTCACCAGGGCGCGCGCCTCTTCGTCGAAGCAGTCGGTGTGTCGCGCGAAGACCTCGGTGAGCTTCACCGTGAGCGGCGAGTCCACGTAGACCGGGAGCCGGTGTAGTTTTCCCGCTTTTCGCAGGCGTTTCAGCGCGAAAATGACCTCTTGGGCCCGCTCGAGCGCGAACGTGGGGATGACCACCTTACCGCCCCGCGCCACCGCTCGCGCCACCACCGCCGCGAGCGCGTCGTCGAGGCCGGCGATGGGCGGGTGGTTGCGGCCGCCGTAGGTGCTCTCCATGAGGAGGAGGTTCGCCCCCGAGACGACCTCCGGGTCGCGCAGGATGGGGGCGCCTTTTCGGCCGAGGTCCCCGGTGAAGACGATGCGCTTGGTCTCCCCGTCGTCGTCCACGTCGAGCACGCTCACCGCGCTGCCGAGCACGTGCCCGGCGTCGCGGAAGACCAGGGTGACGCCCGGCGCGATCTCCCGCTTTTGCCCGTACGGATGCGGGGCGAAGAGGGCCATCGTGCGATCCACGTCGGCCTCGCCGTAGAGAGGCTCGACCGGTTCCATGTCGAGGCCGTCGCGCTCGACCAGGTTGTTCACGTGGCGGGCGTCCGCCGCTTGGATGAGCGCGGCGTCCTTCAGCATCGCGGCGGCCAAGTCGATGGTGGCCGGCGTCGCGTGTATTTTGCCCGTATATCCGTGCTTCACCAGGATGGGCAGTGCGCCCGAGTGGTCGATGTGGGCATGCGAGAGCACCACGGCATCGAGCTCGCTCGCGTCGATGCCGAGGGTCTTGTTCTCTTCGATGGACTCGCGCCTTCGTCCTTGGAAAAGGCCACAATCGAGGAGCACCGTCGCGCGGGAGGTGCGGAGGAGATGCTTCGAGCCCGTGACCGTGTCGGCGGCCCCGACGCACTGGATTTCCATGGTTTCTTTCGGTTGAGAGGTGCGTCGGGTCGGGTCGGCTCAGCTCAGCTCAGCTCAGCTCAGCTCAGCTCAGCTCTGCGAACGAGGCTTCGTGAGCCCGTACTCGTGCAGGCGGTACTGGATGGTGCGCACGCTGATGTCGAGCAGCTCGGCGGCCTTCGCGGTGGATCCGCCCGCGGCCTCCAGGGTCTTCACGATGGCGTAGCGCTCGATCTCGGCCATGGTGGAGCCGGGGATGCGAAGCGGTCCGAGGCCGTCGAGGTTGGTCTCGATGGGGAGGTCGTCGGCTTCGATGGTGGGGCCCTGGCAGAGCACCACCGCGCGCTCCATCGCGTTCTCGAGGGCGCGCACGTTTCCGGGCCAGCGCGAGGCGAGCAGCTTGGTGCGCGCGGCGTCCGAGAGCCCGTCGATGCGCTTGTGGTTCTCGAGGGCGAACTTGCGGAGGAAGTGGTCGGCGAGCACCACCACGTCCGCGCCGCGCAGGCGCAGCGGCGGCATCTCCACGTGCACCACGTTGAGGCGATAGTAGAGGTCTTCGCGGAAGCGGCCGTCGCGCACCGCCGCGGAGAGGTCGCGGTTGGTCGCGGCGACGAGGCGCACGTCGACCGTGACCGACTCGTTTCCGCCCACGCGCTCGAAGGTGCGCTCTTGCAGCACGCGCAGGAGCTTCACCTGCGTCTGCGGGGAAATTTCGCCGATTTCGTCGAGGAACAGCGTGCCGCCGTGGGCCTGCTCGAAGCGGCCGGCGCGTCGGCGCTCGGCGCCGGTGAAGGCGCCCTTCTCGTGGCCGAAGAGCTCGCTCTCGAGCAGCGACTCGGCGAGCGCCGCACAATGCAGCGCGACGAAGGGCTTGTCCGCGCGAGGGCTCAGCGCATGAATGGCGCGCGCGAGCTCGCCCTTGCCGGTGCCGCTCTCGCCGGTGACCAAGACCGTGGCGCGCGAGGGCGCGACCTGGCGGGCCGTGCGGTAGACCTTCTGCATCGCGGCGCTCGTGCCGATGAGGCCACGAAGACCTTCGGCGTCGCGCTCGCGGATCTGCCGGCGCAAGTTCTCCGCTTCGACCCGCACCTCACGGCGCTCGAGCGCACGCTCGATGGTCACCGAGAGGGCGTCGAGGTCGACCGGCTTCGTGAGGTAATCTTCGGCTCCGGCGCGCATGGCGGTGATGGCCGTGCCCAGCTCTTCCGACGAGGTGGCCATGACCACCGGGAGGTCCGGATGCTCGGCGCGCACCCGCGTGAGCAGGCCGAGGCCGTCGAGGCGCGGCATCATCAGGTCGGTGAGGACCACGTCCGCCGGGCGCTCCCCCAAGCGCTCGAGCGCCTCGATGCCGTCGCGAGCTTCGTCGACCGAGTACCCCTCCGACTCCAGGAACGTACGGAGCGTCTCCCGTTGGCCGGGCTCGTCGTCGACGAGGAGGATGTGCGCTTTGGTCTTCTGCGGTTTCGACATGGTTCGCTCCGTGCGGACCCCTTCGGTGCGCGTGGCGCGCGTCGGGGTAGGGGATTCGGACATGTGGCCCCCTCAGCAACTTCGGGACCACGCGCGCGCACCGTGCGTTCCCGCGCAACCTTGGCGAGGGAGCCGCTCGGATTGCGTAGAGGTGCATAGTTTGCGCCCGCTCCGCTCGGTTGACGAGCAATCATCCGTACGAAGGTCCGATCTTCGTGGAGTTTATGGATTTCACCGCGAAAGGACCGGCTTTTGCAAACCGTGCACGCGTGAAACGCATCCTCGTCTGCCTGGACCATTCTGCACGTGAAACCTTCGTCTTCGTGCAAGCGAAGGAGCTGGCCGAGAAGCTCTCCGCGCGTCTCACGCTGCTCCACGTGGTGGTGCCCAAGAGCGGTCTGACGCTCCCCGGCGTGCCCGATTCGCCCGAGACCAAGGTCCGTCTCGACGACGCGCTTCGTGAGCTGAACGAGCTCGGCTCGCAGGTCGCGAAGGACCACCTCGAGCGCTGCGTGGCCGAAGCCGGGGAACCTTGGCGCGTGATCACGCACGCCGCGCGCACCTACGCGGCCGACTACGTCCTGATCGGCACGCACGGCTTCGACCGAACCGACGTGCTCTTCGGGTCGACCGTGCGGCAGGTGGTCGAGCACGCCGATCGCACGGTCATCGTGGCCCGCCCGAAGCCGCGCGAGTGAGCGCGCAGCACGAGGCGCTTTCGGTTCAGGGCACCTGGAAGCAGTAGAACCTGCGGCGCGCATCGCAGGTGCGCCCGCCGAACGAGGTCCAGTCGGTCGGGAGGAACGAGGGAAGGCGGCGCGCGTTGCCAGCGCCTCCCGCCTGGTTCGCGTTGGCGTTCGTCCACGCGTTGCAGTCCGAGAGAGCCGCGGTGCCGTCGCCGTTGGAGCCCGTCCACACGTACGTGACGGCAGAGTTCTCGTCTTGCGGGGCCTGCGTTCCGTTGGCCAGGCGATCCATCTGCACGAGCGGGCCTTTCGAGATCAGGTCCGCGCGGTTCGGCGTGACCAGCACGGGGGCCTTCGTGCCATCGAGCGTTCCCGGCATGTGGTACGCCCAATCGGCGATGCGCCCGGCCGCGTTGAACTTGGTGCCGGCTCCGTCCGTGTACGAGAGCCACGCCACGTATTTTCCGGGCAGATTGTCGGCCGCGGCTTCGATGCGGCAGCGCTCGTCGGCGATGGTCCAGGGCGTCTGTCCCGAGGCTGGGCTCGCGGCGAAGCCACCGTTCACCGAGGCCGAGGTCACGAACACGTAGTGGAGCGCAGGCGCGGCGTCCGCGGCGTCGACCGTGCTCGTCTCGCTCGTGCTCGCGTCGACCGGAGGCGGTGTCGACGAGTCCGACGTGCCCGTGGTGCTGCCGGTGGGCGTCGTGGTGCTGGTGGGCGAGGTGCCCGAGTCCGTCGTCGGCGTGCCCACGGGGTCGTCGCC
Organism: Polyangiaceae bacterium; assembly: GCA_965225775.1. Taxonomy (GTDB): domain Bacteria; phylum Myxococcota_A; class Polyangia; order Polyangiales; family Polyangiaceae; genus JAAFHV01. Next base: position 7,305,361 of record OZ245328.1, read on the forward strand.
CACGCAGGCGACGAAAGCCACGGGACCCACGGTCATGAAGGGAAGCAAAGCGAGCGCGAGGGAAAGCGATCTGGCCATCGTCTCCGAATTTAGCGCGCCCTCGTCGTTCGTCGCGAAAATCCCTCGAAGGAGCCGGAAATCCGAGCCCCGGGAAAGTCCGGGCGGCGCGGGCGAGCCCGGATAGGATCGATACGATGACCGAGCGTTTCGCCGACTTCATGCGCGGGTGGGGGTACGCGTCGGCGGCCGGTTGGCTCACGCTCCTCAACGTGCTCGTGCTGGTGCTCGCGCTGCTCTTCGGGGAGGCGCTGCTCCGCTTGCCGTCTCGGCGGGTCTCACGGAAGGCTCCTCGCCTCACTCGTACCGAGGTCGTGCTCGCGGTGGTGACCACGGCGCTGAACACGCTGGTCTCGTGGGTCGGGTGGCTCTTTTGGATGCGCGGCTACGTGCGCTTCCGCGACGACATGCATCCTGCACACGTCTTCGCGGACCTCCTGTTCCTCGTGCTCTTCATGGACGCGGCCATGTACCTCTTGCACCGGCTCGCGCATCACAGGTGGCTCTACGGGCTCTTGCACCGCGTGCATCACGTCTACGACGAGCCTCGGCCGCTCACGCTCTTCGCGCTGAACCCGGCCGAGACACTCTCGTTCGGCGCGCTCTGGATCGTGGTGCTCGTCTTCCACGATGCCACGTGGCTCGGCATGGCGCTCTACCTGACGCTCAACACGGCCTTCGGGGTCGTGGGTCATCTCGGCGTCGAGCACCTGCCACGCACGTGGGAAAAGCACCCGGTCTTGCGCTACCTGGCGAGCGGCGCCTTCCACGTGGGGCACCACCTTCGGCAAGGCGAAAACTTCGGCTTCTACACGTCGATTTGGGATCGCCTCTTCGGGACCTACGGAGACCCCGAGCGAGCTTCGGACGCGGAGTGAGAGGCCGTCGAGCGCGAGGAGCTCGCCCGAGTGGACGGCTCCTCGCGTTCGTACACGCTCACTTTTTGGGAGCGGTGGGAGCGGTGGTGGGCTTGGTGGTCGGGGCAGCGCTTGGCTTGGTGGTGGGCGCTGCGCTGGGCTTGGTGGACGGAGCGGCGCTGGGGGTGGCGCTGGGCTTGGTGGACGGAGCGGCGCTGGGGGTGGCGCTGGGCTTGGTGGTCGCGCTGGGAGCCACGCTCGGCTTGGCCGTGGGCGTGGGCGTTCCCGAGGGCTTGGGCGTGGGCTTGGTCGGAGCGACCGGAGCCGAGTGGTTCGCGCCGCCGCCGTGACCGGCGACCACGCCGTTGCACGAGACGTTGTTGCTGGCGTCGATGCTGCACGCGCCCGCGCAAGGCTTGTGGACGGCCCACTTGCCCGACTGGCAGACGAGCACGGCCTTCTTGTCGACCGCGCAGGTGTAGTCATTGGCGATTTCGCAGACGTCGCCTTCTTGGGCGAGCGAGCTGTCGCAGCGGAAGTTGGTGGTCTTGGCGGCGATGTCTTCGCGCGACGAGCAGCCGGCGGGGCCGCGGCACGACGAGAGGATCGCGAAGGCGTTGTCCGTGCACTGGAGGAGCTGGTCCTTCGCGGGCGTGCAGGCGTAGTTGCCGTTCGTGTGGCACTCGTCGCCGGTGTCCGCCGTGGTCGAGTCGCAGGAGATGCCGTCCGAGGAGGAGCGGCAGCCCTTCACGCCTTTGCAGGTCGCTTCGTTGACCCACTTCTCCGACTTGCACACGGCCACGGCTTTTTTGTCCGTGGTGCACTCGAAGTAGTCTTCCGGCGTGTTGCAGCCTTCGCCGACCACCACGGTGCTGGTGTCGCAGGAGACCTTGCCGGCCGTGGCTTTGCAGCCCTTGGGACCATGGCAGGGCATGAGCTTCAGCGTGCCGTCTTCGCCGCAGAACAGAGCGCCCTCGGGCGAGCAGTACTCTTTGCCCGGTGAGCACTTCTGTCCGACCTTGTGCTTGCAGCCGACGAGGAACATCGCAGCGGTCGCGACCGCACCCAACCCCACCCAAAACTTGCGCATGACGGCTCCCTCTCGCGGAACGTGCTCCGCTCTGGCCGCTCATAGCAACCCCCGTGCGGGCGGTCACTTGACATGTTGGGGTATCCCTTTGGGGATGGTTGCGGCTCGACCGACGTGGGCTACTTGCGAGGGGGTGCCCCTCGCGCTCCCCATTCGGGGCTCGGTTGGTCGGGGCGGTGCTCGTGGCCGGCTTGCGAGGGCGTTTCCCCCTCGCGCTCCCCCTGTTTGAGTCTGTTCGAGCGCGCGGCCCTGTTTGAGCGCGCGGCCCTGTTTGAGCGCGCTGCGCTTGGTCGACTCTAGGTGGAGGCTCGTGGTCCTCGTTCGTCGGGCGTAAGCTTTCGGACGCGATGACTGCTTACCGCGACTTTCAGGGTGTCTCGCTGGTCGACTACCTTCGCGACGCTCTCATGGGCGTAGCCGACGTGGAGCTCTTTCCCTCCGCCGAGCGCCTCGCTCAGGTCGCGACGCGGGTGCGATGGCCGGACAACGAGCTGCCGCTGTTCGTGCTGGACGATACCGGCGGCCCACTCGAGCGCGGTCTCTTCGTCACGTCGGAGGCGCTGTACGTGCTCTCGGATGGGCGTCGATGCGCGATTCCCTACGTGCAGAGCGGGCCGCATTTTCCCCAGGGCGAAGAGCTCCCCGGTTTGTTGCAGACTGCACATGGTCCGTTCCCCATTCCCTCGATGAGCACGCCGCATCGACGGGTCTCGCTGCGGGACGCGCTCGCCGCGGTGGTTCGCTACAACCAGGGAGACCGCGAGTTGTCGCTGGCTTCGTTCGCCAAAGAAGGGGCCATCAGCCAGCTCGTGGTCACTCACCTGCTCCCGTTCCGGCAAGTGCGCGGTGCGTATCGAATCTCCGAGGTGAAGCTCGGGGCCGCGCGGCGAACGTACCTCATGGGGCTCGATCACTTGGGCGGTGAGCGCGTGCTCGCGCTCGTGGACGCGAACCTCGCCGACGTGGGCGGAGATACCGGGATGGTGTTCACCGACCGACGCCTCTTGGTCAACTCGGGCCTGCGCGCGGACATCCCCTACGCCGTCCTCTCCAACGCCACCTTCCAGAGCGGCATGCTCTCGAACGAGCTCGTGCTCACCGCGTGGGAGCGGCCGTACGCTGTCACCCTGGGCGGCATGATCGAGTCCGTTCAGGGTTTTTTGGGCTTCTTCCACAACCTTTTTCAGATCGTGCCGCACGCACGCTTCCAAGAGCCGCTCGCCTCCAACGTGGAGCCTCGAGGCACCGTCGCCGCGAGGAACGCGCTGCTCGCGGCCACGCGCAAGAAGCTCCTCTCCGAGGACACCGCGGCCGACTTCCGCATCCGACTCGATCTCGTCGAGCAGACGCTGCGCTTCGGGCGCGGCGCCCGTGACGGCTGGTACGAGAGCCCGCTCGGTCGAGGCGATCTCCGCCACGCGCTCTCCGTGCTCTTCGGTACGCCGCAAAACGGCGGCTCGGACGGGCGCATGGAGACGCTCGACTACGTCTTCCGGGGGCGTGCGCAGGCGCATCTACCCGGTGCGGGAGCGGCCTGGATGCTCATGCCCATGAGCGCGCCGCACCAGCTCTTGCGAGCGCACGTGATCGACATCCCGAGCGGCACCGGCTTCGCGCTGAACGGTGTGACCGGCCAAGTGCAGACGCCCATCGGCGCCACCGTGATGGCCCTCAACTACCGCCTCGCCGAGCTCGAGCAAGATCTGCTCTATCGGCGTATCTTGTTCGGCCCGGACATGGACGCGGCACGTATGGCGGCCATCCCGCCTCATGCGGTCACCCAGCGTGCGGCCGAGCTCGGCTACGGCTGAGCCTGGATAGCGAGGTCTTTCCGCGCGCCACACACACGAGGCGAAACGAGAGCCGTCGGGGCGCCAACGCCACTCGAGGCTCTCGGTCTTGGTGATGAGCTCGGATCAGTTGCAGCCCGAGGAGTCTGCTTCGTGTGCGCCGTACGAAGCCGGCACCGAGCGCGCGGTTCCGAAGAAGTCGTTCGGGACGGCGGGGTCGATCGCGCCCTTGAGGCCGGCGCGGATGGCGCAGTTGGAGCCCGCCTTGAGCTTCCAGCCGGTGGCGAAGAGCTGTGTCGTGCCCTGGTCCGCCTCGGTGAGCGAGTCGAGGTAGTTGTTGATGGCTCCGAACGCGCCGGTGGCGGCCGGATCGACCAAGCATTGTGCGGCCGGAATGGCGCCGCACGCGCTCTTCACGAAGAGGTTGTTGCGGAGGTTCTGGTTGGTGAACCGGCCCGAAGCGATGACCGCGTCGAGCGTGGGGAAGATCTCGTTCGGGACCTGGGCGCCGTCGCGCGCGTTCTCGTGGATCATGATCATGGCCGGCCCCGTGAAGTTCACGAAGGCGTTGTTCTCCGCGACGCGAAGAGCTTGGTCGGCTTCCACCAACGTAAAGGCGAATTGGTTGTTGCCCGCAGGTCCACCGAACGCGAAGGCCAGGTTGTCCTGCACGGTGGCGTCGTTGTAGCCGATGGCGAAATAGAACGGACGCACGAGGTCCCAGCCCGTGCCGCCTTTTTGCGAGTTGGCGGTGGGCGGGCTCACCGCATCACCGGAGACCGTGATGATGGTGTTGTGGATGGCGCGTCCGCCGTGGCCGCGATCGTCGAACATGATGCCGGTGGCATTGCGCTCGTTGTAAAAGCCCTTCTTCGACTCGACCGCGAAGCCTTCCATGCTGGCCGGCGAGACCGTCTCGGAGAAGAGGCCTCCCGAGTGCACCATGTTGTTGGCGACCAGCGCGTCTTCGGAGTGGTCCACTCGAATGCCACGGACGAAGATGAAGCTTCGGTCCATGTTGGTCTCGGGGTCGGGGGCGTCCATCACCGCGTCACCGCCGTACACGCGGTTGTTGGTGATGCGGATGCGGGCCGTTTCCGCGGCCAAAATACCCCAGTTCAGACACGACTCGAAGCACGAAGCCTTGCCGCCCTTGATGGTGTTGCCGTCGATCGTGAGCTCGGTGTCGCCTACGGCGGAGACGCCGATGCCGCCGTTGTAGCCGCTCGCCTCCATGCGGGGCTGATCCCACGTGATGAAGTTGTTGCGGATCTCGCGCTTGCCCGCGGAGGCCACGGCCACGGCGGTGGTGGCGTCCGCGCCGGTGCCCGAGCCCCCGTTGATGCGGTTGTCGACGACCTCCACGTTGCCGCCGCCTTGCAGCAGCATGCCGTAGCTACCGTTGCCGGCGCCGCGGCCCTTGCGTGCGTTCTCGGGGGTGTCGGGTTCCCAGCACTTGCCGGTGCCGCCGTGGATGTCGTTGTTGGTGATGAGCGGCGAGCCGTCGATCACCCAGATGCCCATGCTGCCGAAGGTGGACGAGCAGATGCCGCCGCCGCCCTTGATCTTGTTGTCGCGCAGGGTGGGCGAAGCGCCGTCGGTGATGGTGACACCCACGGTGCCTTCGTTGCCTTCGCCCGCGTCGATGGTGAGCCCGTCGATCAAGGTGGTGTCACGCTCGATTTTGGTGTCTTGGCGGCGCAGCAGGAAGTTGAGCGGCGAGTTGTATTCGACCGAATAAGCGCCGTTCTGGAGGATGGTCTCGTTGGCGGAGGCGAAGTTCTTCGCGTAGCCGAAGTTCTCGTCGCGCTTGAACGTGGCGCAGTCGTAGCCGCCGCGGATCGACAGCGGATACTCGACCACGAGCTGCTGCTCCTTGTACGTGCCGGCGCAGACGTGCACCTCGTACGGGGCGAAGCCGCCGTCGGCGGACTTGGCCGCGGCGCGGGTCTTGGTGATGGCACCGACCGCGTTCTTGATGGTCAACTTGGGCTTGTCCGGCGAGCAGCCGTCGTTCTTGTCGTCGCCTTTGGAGGCCGAGACGTAGAGCACCGGATCGACGCACGGCGGAGGCAGCACGCAGTCTTCGCCGACGCCGCACCGACCGTTCGCACCGCCGCCGTCGGCGAGCGTGCCGGGCAGCTCGAGCTCACCGCATCCTCCCGTGGCCGTGCCACCGGTCGCCAAAAGCGCAAGACCCCCGAAAAAGACCCACTTCCGCATACGTCCGATTCTGAGCGAGAAGCCGGTTTTCGTCGAGGGCCGTCGGTCGATCGCGACCTGATTTTCGTCCTCTTCCGTGGGCTCTGGCACTCCGAGGATCGCTTCGCCCTTGAGGACGCCGTACTCTCGGCGCATGTCCGGCTACCGCGAGCACAGGCCCCCCGGGTACGAAAAGACGACGGAGCTTCGCACCTGGGAGTCGAGCCACAAGTGTCCGCGCTGCTCGTGCGAGCTCTACTGCGGCGAAAAAGACGGCATCGAGATCGAGGCGTGCGGCCGTTGCGGCGGCGTGTGGTTGCACAACGAGCACGCCAAGCGCGCTCTCGCCACGGGGTCGCGTGCGCACGAAGAGCTCGCCAAGAAGGTCGAAAAAGTGACGCGCGCGGTACCCTGGAAAGACACGCCGTTCATCCGATGCCCGGAGTGCGGCGCGCCCATGCATCGCAAGTCGATAGGGCAAATCGTGGTCGACCTGTGCGAGCACGGCACGTGGTTCGACCGCACCGAGCTGGTCGCGGTGATGCGCTTCATGCGCGGCGAGCCACCCGAAGAGGCGTCCCGTGGGATTGAAGCGGCTTTTCTCAAAGAGCACGCCGAACGCCAGAAGTGGGGCTGGCTCGTGGGCGTGGTGGAGCTCTTCTCGGAGCTCCTGCCGACCTCAGGAGCCCCGAAAAAATAGGCCGATGGTGGTGGTGGGATTCGATCAGAGCGCTTTGCAGTCGACGATCGGCTTCACCGCCTCCGCGAAGCACGTCTTCTGATCCGCACACGGCTTGGCGAGGCAGTCCATCGCTGCCGCGCCGACGCCCGCGTAGGCGTAGACCGCGGGGGTACAAAACTCCTTGCTCGGGAAGTCCGCGCCGCACGCTGTGGCCTTGTCTCCGCACGCCGTCGTGTAGGCCGTGGCGGCTCTGCCTCCCACGGTCTCGCCGGCGAGCTCGATGCAGGCGTCGTCGCCCTTGCAGGACGGCGAGGCGTAGCAAGTCGCGTAAGCGTCCACCGCCGCGGGCTCCATGATGCGCCCGTAGAGGCATTTGGTCGACTCGTCGCAGCCTTGGCCGGTGCTCGCGCCCGGACAGGTCTCGTGGCTCGCGCGGGCGTCGCAGATCTTCTTCTCGGCGGGCGTGAGGCCCGCGTCTCCGGGGCTCGCGTCCGTGCCGGTGCTCGAGTCGGCGGTCGACTGCGCGTCGCCCGTGGTGGTGGAAGAGTCGGTGGCTTGGGCGTCGCTGGTCGAGGCGTCGGCGCTGGTCGCGGAGTCGCTGCACGCGGAGAGAGTGCTTGCGCCTCCCAGGCCGAGCGCGACGGCGAACGTGGTGGTGGTGGCGAGCGCGAAAAGGGAAGGGAGCTTCATGGAGGCCTCGAGGTTCGCAAGGCGTGTGCCGCCCGTCCAGAAAGGTGCATTTCCCGCGAATGCCGTCGCTCGACCCTCGGAGCGTCCACTCGGGTCCTCACGCCCGTGGCGTCGGCGTCACAGGAACGGGCCGATCCTCGGGGGATCGTTCGAAACGTGTAGGATGCAGCGGCACGGGGCGCTTCCTCGATGCGACGTGTCGCTCAGGGCCGGGCCAGCTCGGCCCGCGTGGTCGAAGCGAGCGCACGGTACGCTCCCCGAACGCGGTCGGCGTAGCCGGGCTTGTCCGGACGATCGACGAGCCTCACGTGACTCTCGGCGTCGAGTACCAGCGTGGTGAAGCTCGAGATGCCGAGCGGCGAGACCACGTGCTCACCCGGGTCGACGACCAGGTTTTTTCCGACTCCGTAGCGCTCCGCCCAGGCCGCCTCGGCCGACCCGTAGGCCACGTTCACCTCGGGGACGCCGAGCCCTCCGCGCTCTGCGAGCGTACGCATGGACTCGAACGCGGGCATGCAGTCGGAGCAGCCTTGCAGCCACACGTGCACCACGAGAGGGCCCTGCGTGGGCGCACCGGGAGGCAGCGGTGGCAAGTGCACGGCGCGGCCCTCGAGAGGCCCCCGCACGATCGCCGGCGTGACGCTCACCTGAGCTTCTTTCGGCTCGAGCTTTTCGCCCATGCGCAGCGCGAAGATCGTGAGGGCCACACCTGCCACGAGCCCGAGGCCCAGCGTGAGCGCGAACCGAAGGCGTCGTCGATCGGGCTCGATGTGAATCCCGACCAGCTCTTGTTCGCGATAAGGATCTCCGCTCACGGCGTAGAGCGTACGTGAGCGTGGCGGAGGAGCCAGCGAAGCACGCGTCCTACCGGGTCGAATTTCACGACCCGAGCGCCGCGTTCAGGTGTTCGGCGTCGTCGGCATGGGCTTGGCCGGCCCGTAAAAAGGGTACGCCGCCAAGGCGGAGCGCGCGAAGACCAGCGCCAAAATCACGATGCCGAGTTGGAACCGCGAGGCTCCCAGCGACAGGGCCCAGAGCGTATTGGCCGCCAGGAGGGACCACAGCGCTCCGGCGACGAGCCACAAACTGCGGTGCGGTCGCACGAAGGCGAGGAGCCCGGGAAGCAGGATGCTCGTGCCGAGCACGATCGACGTCCAATCGAGCAGTCCGCCGTCGCTCCGGAGGGCGTTGCCCGAGACGAAGAGTCCGATGGGCACCGCGAAGTACAGCTCTTCACGCAGATGTTTGGCGAGGTGATCGTCGATCACGGGCTCGAGCCAGGACCGGATCATCTGCTGCGCTTCGGGCGTGAGCTGGACGTGCAGTCGCTTCGGCCGGAGGAGGACGAGCGCGCCGCCGGCCTGAAGCCTGGAGTCGTTCAAAAAGCCGCTCATCGAGAGGCGAACGACCGAGCCGTCGGCGGGCGTGAGCGCGATGGATGTCGCGAAAAATTGCAGTCGGACACGCCCCGTGCCCTCGCCGCTCCAACGTTCGGACAAGAGCGCGTCTTCACGCGACGTCGGCTGCTCGTCGCGGCGTTCGCTCTCGGGGCGTACGGAAAGATCGAAGGGAGGCTCGGCCGACATGCATGGCCCTTTACGGGCCTTTTGTCCGCCACGCAACCGCGCTCACGCGAGCGGCGGTGCCTCTAGGCGGTGCTCAGGCCAGGCCGACGAACAGGTTCTGCACGTCGTCGTCGTCGTCGAGGGAGTCGAGGAAGGCTTCGACCTCGGCGCGCTCGGCTTCACCCAGGGTGACCGGGTTCTTCGCTTTCCAGACCAGAGAGAGCTTCGACACGGTGAAGCCGCGCTCGGCCAGGGCTTTGCCCACGGAGTCGAGGTCGGAGGGGTTCGTGTAGAAGTGGGTCGAGCCGTCGTCGCCGGGCTCGAGGTCGTCCGCGCCGGCTTCGAGCGCGGCTTCTTCCGGATCGACGCCAGCGGGCCCCGTGGCTTCCACCAGGCCGAGACGCGAGAAGTCCCACGAGACGGCGCCCGCCGCGGCGAGCTGGCCCTTCTTGTTGAAGATCATGCGCACGTTGGCCGAGGTGCGGTTGCGGTTCTCGGTGAGGCACTCGACGATGACCGGCACCTGGTGCGGACCGAAGCCCTCGTAGGTCACGCTCTCGTAGTTGACCGGACCGTCCAAGAGGCCCGCGCCCTTCTTGATGGCGCGCTCGATGGTGTCACGCGGCATCGACTGCTTTCGCGCGGCTTCCGTCGCCATGCGTAGGCTCGCGTTCATCGAAGGGTCGGCCCCTCCACGCGCGGCGATGGCGATCTCCTTCGCCAGCTTGGTGAAGATTTTACCCTTCGCGTTGGCCGCAGCCTCGCGATGCTTTTGTTTCCACTGAGCTCCCACGGAGAACGCTCCTACCACTTTTTCCGCCGCGGGGTGCGGGGGACGACACGTCTTTGCAGAATACAAGGTGCCGGGGCGCCGCCCGGTGGGACGCCCTTGACGATGGGCGGGATTCGGGGAACTCTCGAGTCGAAACCAGGATGGCGGTGGAGTCCGCCGAAACCGTGGTCTTCGGACCGCCAATGACTCCTACGATGCCGCCCCCGTGAATACGAAGGGCGCCGTAGGAAGCCCCGTGGTCCTTCGGCGTCGCTAGACCCGAAAGATGCTCCTCCATGGCTGACTCCTCCGACACGTCCGATTCCGCCGACCGAGCCGAGGTGTCACGCTCACGCCGGGCCGAGCCTTCGGCCACGGCCACGATTGGGCTCTCGGTGCTGGTGGGCCTCGTGTGCGGTGCCTCTTCGGCGCTCTTTCTCGAGCTCCTGGAGCTGGCCACGAAGACGCGACTCGCCCACGAATGGCTCGTGTACCTCTTGCCGGTGGCCGGTCTCGCGGTGGGTCTCGTCTACGAGAGGTTCGGCAAGCCGGTGCAAGACGGCGTGAACCTGGTGCTCGATCGCGTGCACGAAGGCGGCGCCGAGATCCCCGCGCGCATGGCGCCGATGGTGCTCGTCGGCACGGTGCTCACGCATCTCTTCGGCGGGTCGGCCGGGCGCGAGGGCACGGCCGTTCAAATGGGGGCGAGCCTGGCCGACTTCGTGGCGCATCGATTCCGTGTCTCGCCCGAGGCGCGGAAGAAGCTCGTGATTGCAGGAATCTCCGGGGGATTCGGCGCGGTCTTCGGGACGCCCATCGCCGGCGCCGTGTTCGGCCTGGAGGTCTTGATGGTGGGCCGTATGGAGGTGGACGCGCTCTTGCCGGCCATGGTGGCGGCGCTCGTGGGCGACCTCACCACGCGTAGCCTCGGCGTTTCGCACACGCACTACCCGCAGGTGCCGGCGCTGTCGCTCGGGCCGCTCGTGATGGGCAAGTGGCTCGTCTTCGCCGTGTGCATCGCCCTCGTGACCACGGTGTTCGTGGAGCTCTTGCACGCGCTGAAGTCCCTCGGAAAAAAGCGCCTCCCGCGGCTCCCCGTGCGCATGTTCGTGGGAGGTGCGGTGATCGTGATCGCCTGGAAGGTGATTGGAACGAGCGACTTCTTGGGCCTCGGCGTGCCGCTTTTGGTGCGTGCGTTCGACGATCCCAACCTGCCGGTCTATCTGTTCGCGGCCAAGCTGGTGTTCACGGCCGTCACCTTGGGCGCCGGGTTCTTGGGGGGAGAGGTCACGCCGCTCTTCGTGGTGGGCGCAACGCTCGGCTCGGTGCTGGCGCGGGTGCTGGGATTGCCCATCGGCCTGGGAGCGGCGGTCGGAATGGCGGGGGTCTTCGCGGCGGCCTCCAATGCGCCGCTCGCCTTGGCCATCATGGCCACGGAGCTCTGCGGCGCCCACGTTTTCGTGCATGCTGCACTGGTCTGCGTGGTCGCCACGTTGCTGACCGGCCACCGCGGCATCTACCCGGCTCAGCGTGTCTTCGCGAAGAAGGGCGGAGGTCTTTTGAGCGTGCCACGGGCGCTGCGCGACTTTCGAGACAAAGGTGCTGGCGACGCTCGCAAGTGAAGACGAGGCGCCCATCCAAGACCGCCCAGCAGCCCGAACACGGATGCGGAACGCGGCAATCGCCCGCCACCTTCTGTATGGATCCGAGCAATGGGCTCGGTAATTCTGTAGGATGTCGCTCGATGGAGCGGATGAAAATCGGGAGTGTGCCGGTCGATGTCGTCGACCGCGCGACGGCGCTCGACGCCATCGGAGATCTCGTCGCCGAGGGCACCGGTGGCACGGTCTTCACCCCGAACGTCGACCACGTGGTGCGAGCATCGCGTGACCCGTCGTTTCGTACGGCCTATGGTCGCACGCGGCTCGCACTGGCCGACGGCAAGCCCATCGTTTGGACGGCGCGTCTCAGCGGATATCCGCTCCGTGAGCGCGTCACTGGCGCCGATCTCTTCATGCCGCTTCTCGAGCGCTCTGCCGAACGAGGATGGCGTGTTTATCTCCTCGGGGGCCGCATAGGGGCGAGCGAGAAGCTCCTCGAGATCGTGAAGCGCGACCTGCCGACCCTCGAGATCGCGGGCGTTGGGCCGCCGACCCGTGCAATCAGCGCGGAGCCGAAGCTCCTCGACGCCGAGGTGCGAGCCATCCGAGACGCGCGCCCCGAAATCGTCCTCGTGTGCCTCGGCTCGCCGCTCCAAGAGATGTGGTCCGACGAGGTGGCCCGCGCGGTGTCACCTGCGCTGCTCTTCGGTCTCGGGTCGGCGATGGACGTCGCGGTGGGGATGCAGGCCCGCGCACCCGTGTGGATGCAAGACAACGGACTCGAATGGCTGTACCGGCTCGCGTCCGAACCACGCCGCCTGTGGAAGCGCTACCTGGTCGACGACGTGCAGTTTGCACCTATTCTCGTGAAGACCGTGCTCGCGAATCGCCTGCGCGACAAGTCAACGGGCTAGCAGTCCGTTGAAAAAGGGACCGAGTGCGTCCGTCGTCCGCGCCGCAAGGGCGAGGCGTCGATCCGAGGAGCTACTTTTGTAGGTGAGCGCGCACCGGAGGATCGCAACGAAGCTCTTGCGGATGCGGCGGCGGACGCACGACGGGAGTTTTTCAACGGACTGCTAGAGCGCCGAACCGCTTAGTGACCGAGGATTTTCGCCAAGTTGCGAGCCGTGCGAGGCGCGACGACGAGTCCTACTGCTGCTAGAGCGCCGAACCGCTTAGTGACCGAGGATTTTCGCCAAGTTGCGAGCCGTGCGAGGCGCGACGACGAGTCCTACTGCTGCTAGGCGAGGAGGAGCAACGAAGCACGGCGACGCAAATCGGCGGAAAGCCGACCGAATTAAGCGGATTGGCGCTCTAGGCGAGGAGGAGCAACGAAGCACGGCGACGCAAATCGGCGGAAAGCCGACCGAACTAAGCGGTTCGGCGCTCTAGGACCTGGTCGAGCACGCGCTCGCCGACGTCGTTCTGGTAGAGCCAGAGGCCGTTCGTCTGTCCGTCGAAGCTCGGCTCGCCGCCCATCGTGCCATGGGGGACGAACCCGGAGGCGAGTCCTAGCCCGAAGGCGCGAGGCAAAGGGGTGCCGTCGGCGAGCAACAGCCGGCACATGCTATCGACGAGCGGCTTCTTCGGATCGCTCTGGGTGAGGAGTGGCAGTCGCTCTCCCTTGTGGAAGAAGTCGACCGTGCGCGCCCGATACCCGAGTGCGAGCACGCAGAGATCGGCGTCGCGCATGACCTCCCCCGCGAAGGAGGGCGCGTGATCGGTGAGGTGTTCGATGGCGACGCTGGTCTCACGAGCCGCGTCGCCGAGACCCCACACGCGCTGTACGAGAGCACGGGCGGCGAGCCGGAGGCCGGCCAGGCGGAACACGCGCTTCGTCACCGGGCAGACGTCTTCGGTGGTCGCGCGGGTGTAGCCCTCGGCGTGGGCTTGCTCGAGGGTCGGGTAGAAGAGTTTCGGAAGGCGGCGGCAAAGCACCCGAATACGCACGTTCTCCGAGCCGAGCTCGTTCAGGAGCTTCACCGCGGTGGCGTAGGCGCTGTGCGAGCCGCCGAGCACGGCGATTTTGGCCGGTCGGCCCTTCGGAAGCACGTCGGTATAGTGCGCGATGTGGTTCCGAAAGAGCTCGTCGGTCGTCAAGACACACGGGAGGCCGAGGCTCTTCACCGTCCGACCGTCGAGAAGCTCCGCGTCGAGAGCCTCGTCCTTCACGCTGAGCCCGCCCAATGCGGACACCAATGCATGCGATCGGATCTCGAGCTCTTCGGCACCGCTCCTGCCGCGAACACGAAAACCGTCGCCCTCGACGTGCACCGCCGTCACCCGAACGCCGCTCTCGACGCCGCTCTCGGGTGCACGATCGACCAGCCGCCGCGCGCTCTCGCCCGTACGCGCGAGGAAGCGGCTCGCCGCTTCGAGGGGCAAAGGACCGCCGAGATATCGGTCGATCAGACGCTTCTCGTCCGTGTCGATTACGTCGCCGAGCACGTCCGAGGCCTCCTTCGGGAGACACTCGAGCAGCACGTCGGCCTGTGTGTCCGATGCGATTTTATAGCTGCCGATCGTGCCACTGCCGAAGCCTGGGCCGGCTTCGAGCCAACGCGCTCCGCTCTCGAGCAAGCGCCCGGCATCCCCACGTTTGATCGCCGCGTAAAGCGGGCCGCTACCGCCGGGACCGCCTCCGAGGAACGCGACGTGTGCATGAAGGACCTTCAAGTTCCCCTCCGAGGACCCGAGAGACCCGAGAGGGAATCGCGGTCGAGCAACACATCGAGCGCCCGCGTGCGCGGAACGACCGACGCCGGAGACTCGGGCGAGGGCTCGGCGAGCATGGCGCGGATCGCGGCGGCCTTCTTGGTCCCGCGGGCGACCACGAGCATCTTCTTCGCATTTCCGAGGGATTGAAGACCCAGCGTCAGACCCTCGGCCGGGACGTTTCCATCGAAGACGACCTCGGCGTGCTTTCGCGTCGATTCGGCCAGCGTCGTGCGGCGTGCGCGACTCGTGCCGTCGTCTGGCGGTTCGTTGAAGCCGAGATGGCCGTTCGTGCCGATGCCGTGAAGTGCGAAATCGAATCCGCCCTTGCTCGAGACCTCGTCCTCGATTGCAATGGCGGAGGCCGCGCCCGCACGGCCGTCCATCAGCGTAGAGGCGAGTCCGAGTGGTTCGACCAGCCTGCTTCGCAGATAGTGAGCGAAGCTCCGTGGATCGTCGGGGCCGACTCCGAGCCATTCGTCCATTTGCACGAGCCTGACGCGGCTCCAAGGAAGAGCGTTCTTGTGACGATGGACGAGCGCACGGTAAATGCCGATCGGGGTCTCGCCGGCCGACATCGTGACCAAGACCTCTCGGTCCGTTCCTTCGAGCGCGGCTTCGAGCGCCTCCACGACGAGCTCGGCGCCCACCCGGGCGAGCTCCATTTCGTCGGTCGCTACCACGATGCGAGGCGACGCGAGGACCGCGGGACGAGCTTCGGCGCTGACCCCTCGACGCACGCGGACGAGATCGCCCTCGACGACGACCTCGGTGTTCCGAACGTGGATCAGTCCAATCACGTTCGGCTCGTTCGCGACGACGCGGTTGTCGTTCGACTCGAGCGCACGCACGAGGGCAGGCTCGCTCACTCGGACCGAGTTTCCGACGACGAAGGTGGGCAGGACGATTCGTTCGAGCAGCATCGAGCGAATGTCACCGAGGTGCGCCTTGGGGACCACGAGCGTGTCGCCTTCGTCGGAGACGATGACGCAGGTGTCGACCAGGTTCTCGACTTCGAGGCGGAGCGGCCCTTCGGAGACGAGCAGCGATCCCGTGCAGTTCTTCACGGTCACCAGTGGTGTCACCGTGTTGCCGTCCGAATCGATCGGGAGGTGTTTCGTCATCGAATCGAACGTGCCGAGGTCGTCCCAAGGGAAGCGCCCGCGCACGAAGACGTGCTTGACCGAACCGCCGCTCGCGGGGACGTGCTCGAGAAGCCCGTGGTCGACCGCGACTGGCGAGAGCTTGCGGAAAAGCTCGGCGCGTTCGCTGTCGCTCCGCGTCGCACAGAGCTGCGCGAAGATCTCGGCCTCCGGCTTCGCGTGGGCCTCGAGTGCTCGGCGAAACGTCGAGACCGTCCAAACGAACATCCCCGAGTTCCAATCATGGCGGCCGCCCGCGAAGAGCACGTCGGCGACGTCTTGCTTCGGCTTCTCGAGATAGCCGGTCCCGAACCAGGTCTCGTCGAGGCCGGGAAACGCATCGCCGAGCGCCATGTACCCGAAGCGCGAAGAAGCTTCGGTGGGCTTGATGCCGAGCGAGACGAGGTAGGGGCCCGAGCGCGCTGCGACGACCGCGCGGTCGATTGTCGCGCGGAACATGGCTTCGTCGCCGATCGTGTTGTCCGACGCGAGAAGGAGCAGCGTCGCGTCCGGGACCTTCGACGCGATGTGGGACGTCGCGAAGAGAAGGGTCGGGAGCGTGTCACGATCTTCGGGAGCGACCACCACATGGTCCGCTGGAACGTTCGGCAGCTCGTCGCGTACGAGCCCTTCGAGGCCCCGCGTGACGTTCACGAAAAGCTGGCCAGGTGGCACGAAAGGAAGGCGCGCGGCCGTGTCGGCCAGAAGAGAGCGAGCTCCGCCGATCGGTTTGAGGAACGGCTTCGTTCGTTGCGGCCGACTGAGCGGCCAGAGCCGAAGACCCGACCCTCCGGCCATGAGGAGAGCGCAAAGCGGTTGGGTCATGTCGCAGGTCGTGGTCATGAATGTTCTGCAAGCACGCGATGACTTTCAATGCTCGCAGACTCTGCTCGAAGGCGATAGCAAGAAATGGATTGAACGATGTCACCCGAGTGGGGGACGCAAGCCGACGCTCGGCGAAAGCTGCGGTCACGATCTTTTCAGCAGGCCCCGGATTCGTACGGCACCCTCACCCGAGGGCTCCCGTTCCGCATGTCGCCCATCGGGAATACCCGAGGCCCGACCGGGTTCGCGTGCGAGACTCGCTCCTCCAATCGACCCGAGGAGACTTCTTCCACCATGACGCTCACGCACGGGATATTGCACGCGACGATCGCTCGTCATTTTCTCGACCACGGTACGGCGCCGACGGTCGCGCAGCTCGGCGCGAAGCTCTCGCTCGACCCCTCCGCGGTGGGCTGCGCGCTGCGTGCGCTGGCGGACTATCACGGCGTAGTGCTCCATCCGACGAGCGGGGAGATCTGGGCCATGCACCCGTTCTCCGCCGCGCCCACGTCGTTCTGGGTCGAGAGCGGAGGACGCGGGTGGTGGGGGAATTGTGCCTGGTGCTCGCTGGGCATCGTGGCTCTGCTCGACGCGGACGCGACCATCACGACCACCCTCGGTGGCGAGTCACGGCAAGTCGTGGTGCACGTTCGCGACGGCGCGGTGGTTCCGGCGGACTATTGCGTGCATTTCCCGATTCCCATGGTCCACGCGTGGGACAACGTGACCTACACCTGCAGCACGATGCTCGTCTTCGAGTCGGAAGCCGAGGTCGACTCGTGGTGTGCCCGACACGCAATGCCACGGGGAGACCTGCAGTCGCTCGAGACCGTGTGGGCGTTCGCGCGGGTCTGGTACGGGCGGCATCTCGAGCCCGAGTGGAGCAAGTGGACGACCGAAGAAGCTCGGGCTCTCTTCGCGCGTTTCGGCCTGGCCGGCCGGATCTGGGAGCTTCCCGGGACCGTCGACCGGTTCTAGAGCGACGAACCGCTAGTGACCGAGGATTTTCGCCGAGTTGCGAGCCGTGCGAGGCGCGACGACGAGTCCTACTGCTGCTAGAGCGCCGAACAGTTTGAATCCCGTCGGCTTTCGCGCGTTTAGCTTCGCTGCGGGGTGTTGCTCCGCCTAAGATAGAAGACTATCTGGCGTCGTCGCGCCTACCGCAGCTCGCCAACCACACGAAATCCTCGGTCCTTCAAACTGATCGGCGCTCTAGGCGAGGAGGAGCAACGAAGCACGGCGACGCAAATCGGCGGAAAGCCGACCGAATTGAGCGGATTGTCGCTCTAGCGCTTCGAGTAACGAGACCCAACCCCGTTGCCGCCGCGGATGCGAGAGAACACCAATCACATGAGTCTCATGGACCCGCAAGACGATGCCTCTTCCATTCATGTCCTGGACGCGCTCTCGGCCATTCGACGCCGTCCCGCGATGTACGTGGGGTCGCTGGACGAGCCTTCGCTGCCCGTGCGGCTCTTGCTTCAGATGCTCTGTCCCGCCGTCGACGCCGCGCTCGATGGGGAGTGTCGGCGTATCGAGGTCTCGGTGAACGGGGCGTCCGCGGTCGTCTCGTTCGATGCTGGATTGCCGCTCTCGGCCGAGCCGAACGGTGAAATCGTAGCCAAGCTCCTTTTGACGGTGCTCTGCGCCTGCCGCAATCGCAAGAAGCACCTCGTGGTGGGAGACGAGCTGTGCGACCCGGGCCTCGCCGTGTCGACCGCGCTCGCGGAAGAGCTCCGCGTGGAGACGACCTGGCGAGGGAAAGCCACGACGTACCTCTTCGCTCACGGTCGAGAGGTCGGCACGGCCGCCATCGTGGACACGGCGGAGGCGGATCGAACGGTGATGACCTTCCGGCTCGACCCTTCGATCCTCGGTGAGAACGTGACCTTCGATGCGCGACGATTGGAGGCGGAGTTGGCGAAGGTGCGAGCGCGCGTGCCCGGGACCGAGGTCGTGCTGGCAGGGTGAAGGCGCGGTCCCTCGGCTCAGGCCGAGAAGCTCGCGCGGAGGTGCCGGACGAGACCTTCGAGGGTCTCCACCTGCGGGATCCCGTGGCGACGACATACGATGTCGACGTTCCCTTTGCGAAAATAGCCCTCCGGGCAGCACACCACGAGCTTCCCGCTCGTCGCGAAGAGCCCGAGCTCGAGCAGGGTGATAGGAGCCTTCGTCGTCGGGTCGAAGTACATCACGATCCGTGTGGCGCGCTCCAAGGCATCGAGCTCCCAATCGACTTGTTCGCGAAACTTGGGATTTTCGATGGACTGTGTCCAGGACGAATCCCATTTCGCGCGACGTGGATTGAGAACCACGAGCGGAAGGTCGTCGAGGGCCGAGAGCACGTCCCGTTGCCATTCGATGGCGCCGCCCATCTCGATCGAGCCGGCGAGAAAGACCGAGGTTTCTTCTGGTGGCAAGACCAACGGTTCGGGTGCATGGAGCACACGGCATCGCGATGCGTGGTCGTTCGTCATGACGCTACCGTGGTTAGAGTGTTCTGTACTCTAACCTCGGAAACCTCGAGACGCCAGGCGAAAGCGAGCGGCTTCCGGGCGGTCGTCTCGTCAATCCACGCCTTCGCGGACCAGCACGAACGGCTGGACCACCAAGGACGTGAAGGCCTCGCCTTCGAGGTGCGACCAGCGCTCGAGCATCTCGAGAGTAGGCTTCTTCACCAGGCCCGACTTCACCCACGCGTCGACGCGCGCGGCTTCGTCGCGGGCGATCGCCTCGCCCACGTCGAGCAGATCGAGCGACGCGTCGACCACGATGACGGCGTCTCGCGCGATGTGAGCGCGAAGGTCGGAGAAGTGGGTGGGCCCGAGCGAGGCTTTGAGCTCGTCACGCATGCCGCACGCCTACCGCGTCGGGGCGTCGAAAAAAAGCGTGATCTGAGGGTAGATCGGGCTCTCACGGAGCAAGCGTCGAGGCGGCGCGTGGGGAGGCGTGTTCTCGCAGGGGGCAATCCTTAGAATCCGAAAAAGCGCAAGGCCGCGGTCCACGCTGCGACCAGTCGGGACGACGGAGGCGAAGGTGCGGGCGCGGCCGCTTCCTCGGCTGCTAGGCGGCGCTTTGCGACCCATTTGGCCTCGATTGCGGCCTTGGCTTCGTCTCGTTCGCGCAGAAGGTCGGTGAGGTCGCGGTCGGTAGCGCGGAGCACGTCGAGCGCGGCGAAGACGAACGGGCTCTCGGCGAACGAGGGGGTGACGTCTTCGGCGCCGGCGGGTCGAGGTACAGGGCATCGGCCGAGCATCATGGTGGTCAGAAGCGCGCGTACCTCGTGGAAAGGCTGTCCGTGGAGCTCACGCATGGCATCGCGCAGCTTGCCCGCGAAGAAGACGGCGAAAATGCCGTCGGTCGCGAAGAGCGACTCGATGCGCGCCCGTGCTTCTTCCGGGGTTCGGATTCGGGTGGGGAGCTCGAGGTCCCATTCGGGGACGAGCTCTTCTGGAGGGAGCGCGAGCACGGTCTCGACGCACGAGGCGACCTTGCGAAGGTAATCCGTCTGCAATCGGTCGTGCTCGAGGCAGGCTTCGCCGAGCGTTGCTCCGTGGTGGTACGGGAAGTCGGGGTAGCGAGGGGCGTCGCTTGCCCACCTCGGGAGCTGCTCCAAAAACCATGGGCGCCCGTCTTTTCCCAGGCATTGGAGGGTTCCCAGGCGGACGACCTGGCATGCTCGTGCGAGCGCGCGAATCGACGAAAGGTCGGTTGCTCCGCGAAAGGGGCCCTCTGCCGTAGCCGAGACCGCGTGCCCGAGCGCGCGAACGATTCCTCCGGGACAAAGATACCGCGCCGCGATGCGCGCGACCTCGAGAGGTGGCGCTCCGGCCGCGAGCGTGCCCTCCACGAGCTTGGTCGCCCCCGCGAGCTGGTTTGCAAGCGGATGTCGGGCGAATCGCTCTGCGAGCGCCATCGAAAGCGAGTCCACCGTGAGGGGACTTTCGGGTGCCTCGGGAAGGTGGCAGAGCAGCTCTTCACCGCGAACGGTGGGAGGCGCCGTGTCTCGATCGTCGGAGAGGTACCACCCTAGAAAAACCTGCGTTTCGTCCTCGTCCGAGCCCCAGAAGATCGACGTCTCGGTGATTCGAGTGTTGTCGAACGTAAGGGTGCCAGGCACGCGGCGGGAAAGGGAAGGCACGAGGGAAGTTGGTCGGAAAGAGAGGGAAGCGTCAATCGGGAGATGTGGGCGCGAGAGGTCATGCTGGCCGTCGGCGGGGTGCGCCGGTAGAGTTCGGGGAGGAGACCGTTCGCGGCGCAGGCGCGCTTTCGGGATTGCTCGCAAGGTACCGATGAACGACGTCTACTTCGGTTGCAGGACCTGCCGAATCCTCGTCGATGCAGGGTATCGCTGGGCGACGTCCACTCTCGAGGCATCGGGAGTGGTCTCTCGCGGTGACGGGGTGGACGTGGCTCGTGTGCTCGCGTGTTCGTCCTATTGGTCGCCTTCGGGAGAGGAGTCAAACGGTTGGCTGGACGACATGCTTCTCCGTGTTCGGACCTTCCTGGAGAGGCACGTCGACCACTCGCTCGTGTTCGGCGACTTCGAGGCAGTCGTGGGATCCGAAGAGGCCGCTTTTCTCGATTGGCTGGACGTGAGCTCGACGCCCGAGATCGGTCCCCGCTACTTCACGGACGTGCTCCACCTGTCGCGCTGGGGGGACGCGGTAGCCTGGGTCCGCTCCCAAGAACGCGCCCCTTGGTGGTGGTACGATGACGAGCTCGCCGACGCGGCACGTCGGAGGTTTTTGGAGCTGGTCGGCCGCGACGGAGTGGCGTGATGCCCCCGCGAGAGGGCCGAGCCGAACCAACTCGAGCCGCTCCGGAAAAGGGTACCCTGCGAATGAAAAGCTAGAGCTTTGGAGGAGCGTTGGCGATCGTCTTGAAAACGATTCAGTCGGACGCAGCAGGTGGCGTGACGGCTCGGGTCGAGCACGGTGGCCACGAGCTGGTGGCGATGATTGTCGGGGATCCGGCCCGGATTCGCGCGGCCGTGGGGGAGGCGTTGCTGGTCGAGCTCGACTACGCGGAAGTCGTTTCCTCGCGTGTGCTCGCGCAAGACCTTCCGGACGAGCACGGGCTCTTTCCTCTGCCCTCGGGCGATGTTCGCGTGGTCGGCCTGGTGCACCACGTGGTCGAGGTTTCCGAGGGCGTCAGCCTCTTCGACCTTTACCTGAGGACGGGACCCGAATACGTGACGTTCGAGAGCTCGGCGCTCGGCTGCTCGCCGACCATTGGGGATGGTCTCGAGGTCGTGGTGGGCGGATTGCGGTTTTTCCCGAGCTGGACGTAGCTCACGACCGGGCCTCGGCGGCCGTCGTCCTGGGGGCCCCTATCCGGGAGCGCGCGGTGTCGGCGCTAGGAATGCGCCGCCGTTCAGGTTTTCTCGACGGCCTCGGATTACAGGGAACGAGAGCAAGAGGGGGCCTCCGGCTCTTCCGTCCGTCGTCGGGCACGTGCATGGGACCCCAATGTCGCGGAAGACGGCTCGTCGAACGTGACCGACTCGGGTTCGCGTTTCGGCGCGAAGGCACCGGGAAGGTCGGCGGCCGCGCCCCGTACTCGTTGCAATGATTGCCGCTCCTTCCGTCGTCTGGACGCCGCTCCCCCGGGACTTCGTGCACGAGAGCCTCGCTGCGGTCGAACGCACCGTTTTGCTCGGTGGCGGTGGACAATACGTGGGCTCGGACGTGCCGGTGCCGCCCGCCGTACTCGAGATGGCGATCGAGGATGGTCGAGCGCACGTCCGCGGGTTTTGGGACCTCCCTGCCGTGTTGCCCTCGAGGCCCGACAGCGAACCTCGTCGGTTCGACGACGCGGGGCCCGCCATGGTGAGCGCCGCGTACGTCGGTGGGCACGCCGTGTCCGTCGTGATGATCCGCAACAGCGCGGACTTCGCGGGGTGTCTCGGAGGCTGGTACCATCCGCTGGACAGCGAGTCCTGGGAGTACATCGGCTCGGCATCGACCGAGAGCGACATCGGGGCGAACGAGCACGTGGGGATCGGCGACCGTGTGCTCGTCACCAGCGAGAGCGAGTCGGACGGGATCTACATCGTCGAGCGGTCGGGCAAGATGGACGACGTGAGCTGGCCCGGAGGCGCCGTCACCCGCACGACGTGGCGACCCTGCCACGTCAGATTGCCCGACAGCGTCCGCACGAGCACCACCAGCGATGCCTCGATCGCGCCGTCGGGTCGCTGGATCGCGCTGCGAGGGGACCTGACCTCTCGCATGCGCGACTGCGTACTCGTGTACGAGAGAGGGCCAGGATGGCCCCTGAAGCTGCGCCTCGACTATCCCGGGTTTCGCGTCGAAGCCGCCATGGTCACCGACGCGTGGCTCGTGATCCTCGAGTCCGACAACGGCGTCGTGCGCCTGCGCTGGCGCACGGCCATCAGCGGTGAGGACCGGTACCTCGAGATTGGTCAGGGACCCACCACACTCGACGTGCACGGCGATCGGGCGCTTCTCACCCAGGGCGCACGCGCGCTCGTCGTCGACCTCGCGCGCGGCGTCTTGACTCACAACATCCAGCGCGGCGGAGCGATCCTGCTCTCGAACGGCAAGCTCGCGCCAGGCTTCGCGGTCTTCGCGGAGGAGGGCAAGATCGGGGTGGTCGCTCTATGACCCGCGCTCGAATCGCCGATCAAAGGTCATGACCTTCGATCGAGCTCGCCGATTGGACTTGGTGGTGGCCTCGAGGCCGTGGTGCCTGGACTCCGGCTCTTCCCGAGTTGGACGTAGCCCACGAACGAGCCTCGAGCCTCGTCGACCTCGCGTGAGCAAGGCGTCATTCGAGAGCGGCGCTTTTCCGAGTGAGTGCGTGTCTCATCGACCACGGTAGTGTGTCTAGAGCGCCAATCCGCTTAATTCGGTCGGCTTTCCGCCGATTTGCGTCGCCGTGCTTCGTTGCTCCTCCTCGCCTAGCAGCAGTCGGACTCGTCGTCGCGCCTCGCACGGCTCGCAACTCGGTGAAAATCCTCGGTCATTAAGCGGATCGGCGCTCTAGCGGACCTCGGGCTGGGACCCTCCTCCTGGTCTGGAGCTCGGCCCGACGCGGCCGCGCGGCCTGCTTCGGAATCCGCAACGTTCAGGTCGGCTACACCTACTCCTCCACGCGGATCAGGGCGCCGCAGTCTCCGCGTCCGAAGGGCCCGTGGACGTCTTCGGCCTCAGGCACGAAGCGCCTGCCGATGTCCTCGTCGGGCGGTGGTTCGCATGCGTGAAAGGTGGCAATATCGATGGCCGGATCCTCCGAGAGTGATTCGGTTCGGTCGACTATCTGCTCTCCGTCCTCGAAGAAGCCATAGCCTATTGGACGAAGTCGTGCAGCGTTACGCGTTGGGATGAGCTCGAATTCGTAACTCTCGTGTGCGGTGCAGGCCAATTCGTCGCCTGATATCTCGACTGGGAACCACGCTTCCTCCCCGGCTACGATGTAGTAGTCCCTCGAGATCGCGCACGCTTTGGTGACCTCCAAGAGGAATGTGTCTTGCGGGGCGTCCCGCGACTCCCAGTTCGAATAGCGGCTCGCGACGATGCCCGAGGACGATACATAGAATCCTTCATCACGCGCGAAGGGCGACGGAATGGGGTGTCGCTCGACGATGCGGCAGTCGGTCACCGGTATGCAGGGACCTCTCGACAGGAGGCCGGAGGTGTATTGCGCCGGCACCGTCACCGCAACCGTCTGCGGAGCGCCTCTCGTGTCGACTTCGGCTCCGACCGAAGGGGAGGGCTCGGCTTCCCAGGCAAGTGTCGCAAGGCCCATCAGCCCGGCTGTCGAGAGGAGGAGGCGCTTCAGCATGCTCCCGCCGTTGCACGCAGCGGTCCATCGATCGAATGGCGTCGTCCATCTCGCCCGTGAGACGGACGCGCCTGGTGGCGCGTGCACCTGCGTTTCGCTCTTCTGCACGCTCGAGCTCGCACATCCCGCGCTCGTGACCGCAACGGAGAAGGGCGCTCGGGGAAGCGGTCAATGAACGCCCGAATCACGTGCGTCGCTCGCGAGCTACGATCCGACCGCCGTGGGGCTCGATGATCGTCGCCGGAAGAGATCGACGAACGCTCGCTGCCCCTCACATCGCCTTCAAACAAACCTCGACCCAGACCTGAGTGAGCCGGACCGCGGCGTCCGGCATGTTGGCGGCGGCGCCGTTCAATCCCACGCCGACCTGCACGTCGTTGACGATTTGCTCGGTCCATGCGGTGGCGCCGATGATGTAGGGCACCTGCAGGTAGAAGTTCGCGATGCCGTAGCCGGTGCCGACCGGAGTGGGCACGTTTTGCCCGAGGAGGCTATTGCCGCTGGAGGGGAACCAATAAATGAGGCCAATGGAGGCGCTCGAATTCGGGTCGGTGCGTTTCGCGCGCGCGGATGTAGACCGAGTCGATGGTGCGGTTCGCCGGGAGCGCGAAGAGCTCGGAGGAGAGCTTGAGGGTCGCGCTGGTCGTTCCGACCCGGCCTTCCACGTAGGTGCCGTCGCCGTCGCCGTCGCCGCGCTCGCGGAGCGTCGCCTCGATGGGGAGGCTCGTGGGCATGGTGGTGAACGTCCCATTGGAGTCGACCAGGCCCTTGGGGCGGAGAATCACGACGCCGCCGTCTCCGGTGCAGGGCGTCGGCAGGCACGTGCCGTCGTCGCAGACCGATCCGCTCGGGCACGTGCCGCAGGTCTTCGCGCCGTCGCCGACGGAGGCGGCGTCCATCGCATCGGTCACTCCCGCGTCGAGAGAGCTGCCTGCTTCGCGCTCGGGCGAGCTGCCATCGGAGGTCGTCGAGGCTTCACTCGTGCCGCCGTCGTCGGGCGCGACGGGACTCGAGAAGGAGGAGCACGCCTCCTCGAACCCCGAGAGCGCCAACGCGGTGAGGAGAGCGCAACTCGGAGCGAGCATCGATCGGCGCATGATCCGTCACCGTAGAGCAACTTCGGCGGTGCGGCTACGCATCGTCGAGGTCCGATCGGAGGCCGAACGACGGCCGGTCGAGCGGCGTTCATCCCGATCGACCTCCGAACGCGAAGAATGTCGCGTGCATACGGGGCCCGCTCAATCCCGTCTGGCGTCCGCGGCCGCATCCGCCCCGGCTTCCGAGCTCGCGTCCGCGCCGCCGTCTTCCTGCGGTTCGACCCAGGGCTCGAAAAGATCGCAACCGAGGCCCTTCACGGTGACGCCTTTCTTGGAGATCGTCACCTTCGGATGAGGCAGGTCGGCGCGCTCGTCGTAGCGACCGGGAAGCGAGACGCTCACCACGAGCGCGAGCTCTCGATTCGGGTCGAAGAAGGCGTCGACTCCGTACGGGTTGTTCTCGCCGCAGCCGGGTTGGCCACCCCCCATCGGCTCCACGGGATTCGGCTGCACGTAATGACCCGTCGCGTGCACGAAGCCGGGCGCGTCGTCTTCGACCTTGAAATCTCCATCGCCATAGCAGTGGTAAACGCGCGAGCTAGACCCGAGCGTGAAGCCCCACGCGCCTTTGGCGCCTTTGGCGACGAGCCAGTCGTAGGTCCCGAAGCCGGTTCCCGAGAAGTGAAAAACTTCGGGCTCGTTGGGGGCCATCGCCGCGACGTCGGCATCGTCGGGGAGCCCCTCGAGGCCTCGGATGACCTCGTGCACGGTCGGCTCGGAGAATGCGCCGCCGTTCACCTTCTCTCGACTGTGACGCACAATCGAAGCTTGGCAGAGCTCGTCGTCTTTGAGCTTCTCTTTGGCGCCTGGGTGACGACCGAGCGCGAACGCGGCAGCGAAGTCCGCCTTGCCGCTGCCCTGGCCGAGCTCTTGCTCGTCGATGAGCCCGCGCATGTACCAAATCTGCCCGAGGAGCCACGGCGCCTTCGCGTGGCGCGCGGCCAGGGCGAGCTCCTGATTGGCGTTGCCGAGATTGTCCGAATAATACCAAGAAATGCCGAGAGAAGTGAGGGCCTCCGGGTCGTCGGGACGGCACACGAGGGCGGCGTCGAGCTCGGTCCTCGCCTCTCCGTACTTCCGCTTGGCCATCGCGGCGCGCCCGGCTGCCAGCCTGGTTTTGTACTCGCTCTCGGGGCACGGCGGCGGCGCCGCGTCCACCTTGGCCACGGTCGCTCTGGCCGAGGCGCTCGCTTCGGGTTGCGCGTCGGTCACCACCGTGAGTACGGTCGGCTCCGGCGTTCGGTTGCACACGGCAAGTGCGATGGCGCCCGGCACAATCAACGCGGCCGTCGCGATGGCGGCCATGACCTTGGGCACCTTCCGCGGGGGGCGGGGCTCGACTTCCGGGGGCGCGTCTGCGGGAAGCTCGTCTTCGGTCGCGTTGGAGCCCTCCGGGGGCTCGGGGCTCTGTGCAGGCTCTTCAGAAGTCGGGGGCATCCTGCCCGAACGCCTATCATGCCGGAACGAGTCCCCGCGCCTATCGACCCGAGCCAGGACGGTTTTTGTGCGCGTCAGGATGTCTGACATCCGGTTGGGTACGAGGCGGAGCGTGTCGCCGAAGCGGACGCCGCGTGTGCCAAAGCCCTGTCTTCTGCGCCTCGGCCGTCGAAGCGTGACTCATGCGTGCGGTGATTGGACCGCTGCGCGCCACTTCGGATTGAAACGGAAGGGCGTCTCCGGCTCTCCCCTCCCGTGCTTAGCTCCAGAACGGACCCGACGGTCGGAGCGAGACGGCTCGCGAACGCGACCGACTCGGGTTCGTGTTCGGTGCTCCGACGCCGGGAAGGTCGCCCATCGTGCCACGTACGACATGGCAATGATTGCCGGTCCTTCTGTCATCTGGACGCCCCTCCCTCCGGACTTCGTGCACGGCACCCTCGCCGTGGTCGAGCGCACCATCTTACACCGGTGCCCCAGGGCGCACGCGCGCTCGTCGTCGACCTCGCGCGCGGCGTCTTGACTCACAACATCCAGCGCGGCGGAGCGATCCTGCTCTCGAACGGCAAGCTCGCGCCAGGCTTCGCGGTCTTCGCGGAGGAAGGCAAGATCGGGGTGGCGGCTCTGTGATGGCCCCTCGAATCGCTCTCCGCCTGGAGAAGAGGACCCGAGCCCGCGTACCAGACCTGCGCCCTCGGCGAAGAATCGAGTAGGATTGGGGGGCAATCACTCGATCGGCCGACCCGCCATGTTCTTCCGCGCGACATTCTTCGTCCTCCTGGTGATTGCGGCGCTCGGGTGCCGCCATTCCCCTGCCGTCACGCCGCCGCAAGTGCTCGAGGGCACGTACCTGGTAGGGGCACGGCTCCCGCTTCGCGACGGGCCCGGCGGAAGGATTGTCGCGACGAGCACGTGTGGTCCGAATGCCATCCTCGCTCGAGAAGGGCATTCGATACGCATGCGGTCTTTCACGGCGGACGGGACCTTCGTCGGGGAGGGCATCGTCGACGACGCGGACGTGGCACGTGCGCTAGGGGATCCGAAAGAACGTGAGGCATGTTCGGGCGGTATCGTCGTCTTGCGATCGGCTTCGGTTCCGGAGCGCGCCTCGTTCGCCCTTCTGCCTCCGGGCCTCACCAAGGTGGACCGCTCGGTTTCTTGGAGCGGCGAGGGCGAGATTTTCCACGGGAAAGATTGCGCCAAGTCCACCGGCGACGGCACGACTCGCAGTCGAGGCAGACGAGCTTCCGGAAGGCCACGTGGATCGAACCTGGGGCCTCTCCTTCGAAGACGACCATCGATCCGTCAATCTCACCGGCCCTGAAGAGGTGATCACGGCACCAGGACGAGCGCCGATTCGCCAGGGATACTTGTGCCTGCGTTCGTTCCTCGTGGTGGGAAAGCACGAGGACACTCTGGTGGTCCTACGCGCAGGCGCACGCCTGTCGAGCTACCTGCCGGTCGCCTACGATCCGACCGAGGCCGAGCTCTGGTACCCCGCGAAGAAGGCCTGCCTGCGCGACAATCCGGCCCCGCCGCCCCAATTGGCCGCCGAGCTCGCCCTCCGACACGGTTGCTCGTGAGCGCGAGATGGGCTCGGTGGGGGTTCTACGTGACCTTCGAGACCCACGGCCCGAGCGGCGAGTTGGACTGACGCACACCGGTTCTCTCGCTTTGCCGGGTAGGACGCGCGTATCCTTGCCTCCATGCGCTTCGCAACCTTCGCTTCGACCTCGCTTGCCCTTCTCCTCGTCTCGGTCCCCGCACTCGCCAAGGACGTGCCCGTCTCGGACGTGACGGGCCTGCTCGCGGCGGTCGCCGCAGCGCAGCCCGGGGATCGCATCGTGCTCGCCGACGGCACGTACGCCATCTCGGCCAACGTGCGCTGCCAGACCAACGGTACGGCAGCTGCTCCGATCGCCGTGGTCGCCAAGAACCCGCTCGGCGCACGTATCGAGTCGTCCGCCGTGGAAGGCTTCAAGGTCACGGCTTCGTACTGGACCTTCGAGGGCCTCGACGTGAAGGGCGTGTGCTCGAGCGACGACGCCTGCGAGCACGCGTTCCACGTGAGCGGCGCCGCGAAGGGCGTCGTGCTGCGCAAGAACCGCATCGTCGACTTCAACGCGCAGCTCAAGGTCAACGCCGAGCCGGTCAACGGCGGTTATGCCTCGCCGGACGATCTCTTGGTCGAAGGCAACGAGCTCTTCGACACGCGTCCCCGCACGACCTCGAACCCCACCACCAAGCTCAACATCGACACCGGCGACCGCGTGGTGGTGCGTGCAAACTACATTCACGACTTCCAGAAGGGCGGCGGCGACGGCGTGAGCTACGGCGCCTTCATGAAGAGCGGCGGCAAAAACGGCCTCTTCGAGCGCAACCTGGTGGTGTGCTCCGACCTCCACAACGGGGCCACGCGTATCGGCCTCTCGCTGGGCGGCGGCGGCACCGGGGCGCAGTTTTGCGCGCCGGCCTTCAATTCGTCCGTTCCTTGCGACCCGGAGCACACGGGCGGCACAATCCGCAACAACGTGATTGCCTCGTGCTCGGACGTGGGCATCTACCTGAACAAAGCCAAGGACACGAAGCTCCTCTTCAATACCCTGGTCGCCACCGCCGGCATCGATTTCCGCTTCGCCTCCAGCACGGGGATTGCCGTCGGCAACGTGCTCGACGGAAAAATTCGCGGTCGAGACGGTGGCACCTTCACCGGCACCGAGAACCTGGAGAGCTTCACCGGCTTCGAGGCGGCGTTCGTCGACCCCAAGCGCGGCAATCTGAAGAAGAAGGGTGACCTCTCCGCGCTGCTCGGCAAAGGCTCTGCTCGACCCGACGTACTCGACGACTACTGCGCGAGGACCCGCGCCGGCGCGTACGACCTCGGTGCGCAACAACTCTCCCTCGGCGATTGCGCGAGCATCCTTCCCCCCGAAGGGCCGAGCCAACCGACCGGACCGGGCAATCCGCCCATCGACCCGGTGACCCCTGGTCCCTCCGGCACGAGCACCTCCCAACCCCCGGGCACCGCGGCCCCCACCACCGAAGCCACCCCGGCGGAGGACGCGGGCTGCTCGGCCGGTCCCGCACGCTCCACGGGCTCGAACACTCAGGGCCCGGCCATCGTGCTGCTCTCGGTGCTCGGCCTCGCCCTGGCCTGGAAACGCCGCCGCGACTGACGCCGCCGCGTGTGCCGTGCGCCTACGCCCGCGTCGAGGCGCATCCTCGTCCGGCCGAAGCGCGCACGGTTCACGGGTCGTGCGCGTACGCTTCGCCCGTGACGAAGCCCATCACGCCGAATCCTTCGATGACGCGCACCGTTCGAACGTGCATGCGGTAGACCGAAAAATCCGGAAAATTCGCGTAAGTGGCGGACTCCGGGTGCCTCGCGACGAACCCACGCACGAGGGCCTCGCGCTCGGCGTCGGGTGCCTTTTCGAAGGTGCCGATCAGCGTGGCCCGCGCTCCAGCCAGGGGGTCGCCTTCGCGTGTATCCTGCACGAGCAGCGAGGCCCGCGCGTCGCGTGCGAGGTTCTTCGTGTGCTCGGCCAGGCGCGAGACGAACAGGTGTGGAGCGAGCCCCTCGTCGTAGGCGTACGCCACCAGCGAGCCGAACGGCGTGCCGTCTTCGGCGAGGGTCGAGAGCACCGCGTGGCGTCCCTCGCGCACGAGCGTCCGCGCTCGGAGGACCAATCCGTCCGTGTTCTGGCTCATAGGCCCCTCGACCATGCGGGCCGCAGGGGCACGCGTCCCTCGAGCGCGGCGTCGAGCACCGCCACGATGCGCGCTTTGTCCTTGGGCAGAGTGCCGGCGAGGGGCAGGTAATTGGAGGCGTGATTGGTTCGAAAGACGGCGTGAGTGGGCTCGGCGAGGGCCACCATGGTGCGCAGCTCGCGCAAGAGGTCCGGCACCTCGGGCACCTCGAAGCGACCCTTGGCGTGGAGTTTGGCGAGCGGCGTGCCGGGCACCACGGTCACCGTGAGTGCCGAGAAAAACGCGGGGTTCATGCGCGTGACCAGCTCGGCCGTGGCCTCGGCGTGCTCTTGGCTGCGCTCTTGTGCAATGCCGAGCAAAGCAATCACGCTGAGCGACATGCCGGCCTCGTGGGCGAGCTCCGCAGCCTTTACGTGAGCGGCGTGATTGTCACCTTTGGCGATTCGCTTGAGGGTCGTGTCGTCGCCCGACTCGGGCCCCACGTACAAAAGCGAGAGTCCCGCCTCGCGGAGCGCGCGCAGGTCTTCCGGGGACTTCTCCAGCACGTTGCGCGCCATGGCATAACAAGACACCCGACGCAGGGCAGGGAAGAGCTCACGCGCGCGCGTGACGAGGCGCAAGAGGTGGTCCGTGGACAAGACCAACGCATCGCCGTCCGCCAAGAAGAGCTTGTCGACCTGTGCGAGCGCCTCCTGACGCTCGAGCTCGGCGGCCGTCTTTTCCAGGTCGGCGAGGGACTCGTCGAGCGGCCGCACGCGGAAGGTCTTCTCCCGGTACATGTCGCAGTAGGTGCAATGGTTCCACGAGCAGCCGATGGTCGCTTGCAGGATGAGCGAGTCGGCTTCGGATGGCGGACGGTAGAGCTTGCCTTCGTAGCGCATGGGATTTCTCGGACGAAGCGGGGCTTGGAAGGAACACGAGACCGTCGACCACGGCCTCCGAACGAACACGAGGCGGACGCACGTGCATCCGCCTCGTCGGGATAGCGAAGGACTCGACCTCTAGAGAAGGACGCGGAAGCTCGAGCCGCCTTCGCCGTCTTGGATCTCCACGCGCAGCTCCATGAGCTCTTTGCGGATGACGTCGGCGGTCGCAAAGTCCTTCTTTTCTCGGGCTTCGTTGCGCAGGCGCACTTTTTCTTCGAGCACCTTCGCGTCGAGCTTCCGAATCTCGAGGCGCTGCTTGCGCGTGCGCTCGAAGAACTCGGCCGCCGGGGTCTGCATGAGCCCGAGCTGCGCCACCGCGCCGTCGAGGGCGTTCACCGCGGCGCGGGCGAGCTTACGGGCTTCGTCCTGGACGGGCTTTTCCTTCTTCAACTTGGCAATCTGCTGCACGATCTCGTTGCCCGCCTTGGCGAGCTCCGCGATGACCGAGAGCGCGACCGGCGCGTTCAGATCCTTGTCGAGCGCCGAGCCCACGTTCGCGGCGGCGCTCTCCACGATCTTGGCCTGACCCTGGAGCACGTTGCCGACCTTGGCCTCGAAGTCTTCGGCGGCTTTCACCAGCGCTTCGCGGGTATTGTACAAGTATTCCACGCGACGCTCGGCTTCGTCGACCCCGGGGAAGGTGACGCGGCCGTCGTCGTGCTTCTCCATGTCGAAGGCGAGCGGCCCGCGGTAGTGCGTGCCCAAGAGGAAGTAGCGGAAGCCCTCGGCGTCGTTCCGCGCGAGCACGTCGCGGATGGTGACGAAGTTGCCGAGCGACTTGCTCATCTTCTCGCTGTCGACGTTCAAGAAGCCGCCGTGCAGCCACACCTTGGCGAACTCCGGACCGTGCGCGGCTTCGCTCTGCGCGATCTCGTTTTCGTGGTGCGGGAAGAGCAGGTCCATGCCGCCGCAGTGGATGTCGAAGTGCGGGCCGAGGTGTTTCTCCGCCATGGCCGAGCATTCGATATGCCAGCCGGGACGACCCTTGCCCCACGGGCTGTCGAAGCCGAACGCGTCTTCGCCTGCGGCCTTCCAGAGGGCAAAATCCAGGGGGTCGCGCTTGATGTCACCCACCTCGACGCGCGCGCCGGAGAGCAGGTCGTCGAGCTTTCGACGCGAGAGCTTTCCGTACGGCTCGAACGAACGCACCGCGAAGTACACGTCGTTGCCGACGGGCGTCTCGGCCACGTACGCGTGGCCCTTCTCGATCAAGCGGGTGACCAGCGAGACGATCTCTTCGATGTGCGTGGAGACCTTGGGCTCGCGGTCGGGCTTGGCGCAGCCGATGCGACGCAGGTCTTCGTTGCACACGTCGAGCATGCGCGCCGAGAGGGCGAGGGGCGGCTCGCCGTTCTCCGCCGCGCGCTTCACGATCTTGTCGTCCACGTCGGTGACGTTCCGCACGTGGGTCACGTCGAAGCCGCGAGCGCGCAGGTGGCGCGTGAGCACGTCGAACGTGGTGTACGTGCGCGCGTGCCCGGCGTGGGCATAGTCGTACGTGGTGATGCCGCACACGTAGACCCCCGCTTTTCCGGGGACGAGGGGCTCGAACGTCTCGAGCTTCTGGGTGAGCGAATTGTAGAAGCGGATGGTCATGGGAAGGCGCGTCACTCTAAAACATCGCGCCCTCTCTGCGATCCCGATCCCGGTATTTTTCAATGGAATCGACCGGGGCAGCAGGCACATCCGCCCCTCCCGAGCCCCGAGCGCGCCCTCGCGGCTCGGCACGTGCACGCGGCGTTCGGCTATTTTTCGCGGGCATGCGAGCTTCGAGGTGAAGACACCTGCGCATCCGATGCCTCTTTCGCCAGGGCTCGCGCCGTTCGAGAGGCTCGAGGCCGGCCGAGCCGATGAACGCCCCGTGCTCCCGAGCGGTGCGGTCCGTGGTAGGTTCTCCCGCCCCTCATGTGGTCGCCCTCCTCGTCGAAACGCGTGCAATCTGCACTCCGAAGCTCGTTCCGTGCGCTCGGCGCGAGGCTCGGGCGGACCGTGGCGTGCGCCGCGCTGCTCTCCTCGGCCCTCACGGCGGCCTGCGGAGGCCCGAGCCGGTCGTTCGAGAACAACGTCTACCGGGAGGGCCACCAGATCGCCTTCAGCATCCCCGATCCTCCCCCCACCTGGGAAAAAGTGCCGGTCTCGCACGCCGCGCTCTCCTTCCACGACAAGGCCGCCGGGGCGAGCATCTTGGTGAATGCACAATGCAAGAAGGCGGACGAAGACACGCCTCTCGCGCCGCTCACCAATCACTTGCTCATCGGCGTGACCGAGCGCGATCTCGAGTCGCAAGAGACCGTCCCCTTCGACGCCCGTGAAGCACTTCACACGAAGGTGCGCGGCAAGCTCGACGGCGTGCCGCTCGCGTTCGACATCTTCGTGCTCAAAAAAGACGGCTGCATCTACGACTTCGTCTACGTGGTCCCGGTCGACTACGCCGACGCGGGAAGGCCGCCCTTCGAGGCGTGGGTACGTGGATTTTCCACGCTTCCCGGGTCGGGGGCCTTGTGAGCGCCACGCCGCTGCAAGGATCCGCGCCCGCGCCTTCGGAAGGCCCGGCCTCGGAGAAGCGCGGCTCCATCGTGCCGCCGCCGCCTGCGAAAAACCACGAGCGTCTCAAGCAGACGCTGACCTTCTTGGATCAGCTCGGTGAGGTGACGCTGCTCTCGGCGCGCACCTTCCGCATGATGTTCAAGCGGCCGTTCGAGGTCAAAGCCACGCTCCACCAGATGGAAGCCCTCGGCGTGAAGTCGATGGGCATCGTGAGCGTGACCAGCATCTTCATCGGCATGGTCATGACCATCCAGTTCGCCTTCGGCCTCAAGCGCTTCGGCGGACTCGAGTACATCCCGCGCGTCATCGTGCTCTCGTTCTTGCGCGAGCTCGCGCCCACGCTCACCGCGGTCATCGTAGGCGGGCGCATCGGCAGCGGCATGACGGCCGAGGTGGGCGCGATGAACGTGACCGAGCAGGTCGACGCCATCCGCGCGCTGGGCGCCGATCCGGCCAAGAAGCTCGTGCTCCCGCGGGTGCTCGCCAGCATCATCGTGATGCCCATCTTGAGCGTCTACGCGCTCGTGCTCGGCACCGTGGGCGCGGTCATCATCTGCTCGGCGAGCTTCGGAATCGCCCCGGTGAACTTCTTCTCGTCCGCGCTCGAAGCGGTCAAAATGGGCGACTTTTTCAGCGGTTTGATGAAGACGCCCTTCTTCGGCTTCATCATCAGCATCGTGGGATGTCACTACGGGCTGCGCACCTCGGGCGGCACCGAAGGCGTGGGGCTGTCCACCACGCGTACGGTGGTCGCGGTGAGCATCTCCATCCTCATCGCCGACTTCTTGCTGACCAAGCTCTTCATGCTGTTCATGCCCATGGGCGGCGGATGACGTGGCGGTGAAGTCGGAAGCGGCACGCTCTTCTGCTTCGCGAGATAGCGCTTCGCGAGACAGCGCTTCGCGAAAGACCTCGCCTGGCTCTCGAAAGGGAGCGAGTGGACTCGGTGCGCGTGTGCCGGCCGTGCTCGCGCTGCTCTCGCTGCCGCTCGTGCTCACCGTGATGCTGGTGCACGCTCGCGTGTCTCGTGCGCGCGCGATGGCCGAGCGTCCGGCCGTGCTGGCCGTGGTCGCGCGTATGCCGTCCGCGGATTTTGCCTTCGCGGGAGGCTCGCGCCACCTGCGCTTCGTCACTCTGGAAGAGCCGGGAGCGGCGTTCGCCGACGGTCCGGGCATGCCCGATCCCGATCCGGCCGGAGGTCTCGTGGGCGCTCCCCGCGAAGCCTGGGCCGAGGTGCCCGTGAACGTGGCCGGAAAGAAGAAGACTCCGTGAAGCTCTCGCTGCTCGCGTTCGCGTTCCGCTCGCTGGGTCGTCGTAAGGCGCGTGCGTTCGCGCTGGGCGGAGGGCTCTCCTTCGCGGTGGCGCTGGTGGCCGCCGTGCTCTTCATGACCGACGCGCTGCGCGGCGAGTCCGCACGCGCCCGTGACGCCCTGCCGGATCTCGTGGTCTCGCGCCTCGTCGGCGGACGCCCGGCGCTGCTTTCCGTGGAAGATGCACGTAAAGTGGAAGGCATCGACTCCGTGCGCGAGGTGCGACCCCGCGTGTGGGGCTACGTGTTCGTTCCGGCGCTCCAGGCCAACGTGGTGGTGGTGGGCGCGGGCGGTCCGCGTCGGGAAGTTCCGCTCGTTCCGCTGGAGGCCGTGGCTGGAACCCTGGAAAAGGGCCGCGATTTGCGCCCCGGAGCCCACGAGATGGTGGCCGGCACACGCGTGGCGAAGTTCCTCGGTGTCGAGGTGGGCGACGAGCTCGGCCTACCTTCGCCCAACCCCAAGGCGCCTTCGCTCAAGCTCGTGGGCACCTTCTCGTCGCGCGTGGATCTCTTCACGAACGACGTCATCCTCTGCTCCGACGAAGACGCCCGCGAGGTGCTCGGGCTCGCGCCCGGCGAAGCCACGGACCTCGCCGTCACGCTCGGCAACGTGGAAGAAGCGGGCATCGTGGCGAAGACCGTGACGTCGCGTATGCCCGAGGCGCGCGTGGTCGAGAAGAAGCTGCTCGCCCGCGCGCATACGCTGGCCTTCGGAAGACGCGCGGGCATCGTGCTCGCGGCCTCGGCGCCGGTGCTCCTCGCGCTGCTCGTTCTCGCGTGGGACAGGCTGAGCGGCGTGGGCGAGGTGGAGCGACGCGAGATCGCGGTGCTCAAGGCGGTCGGCTGGTCGCTCTCGGACGTGCTCTGGGCGAAGCTGTGCGAGTCGCTCTTGGTGGGGGTGCTCGCCACCGCGATCGGCCTATTTTTCGGCTACGCGTGGGTGTTTTTCGCGAACGCTCCGCTGCTCCGCTCGGCCCTGTCGGGCTTCGGCGTGCTCTACCCCGAGGCTCCACTCACGCCCGAGGTGGACGTGGCGCAGCTGCTCGGGGTGAGCTTGGCCGTGCTCGGACCGTACGTGGCGCTCTCGGTGGTGCCGGCGTGGCGAGCCGCTCAGGTCGACCCGATGGACGCCATGCGCGGCGCCTGAGCCTCGCGCGCGGCGATCGCACGCAGCACGCACTCTTCGCTCCCACGCAGGATGCGCGGCTCGACCTCTTCGCCGATCACGCCGCGTCGCCGAAGCTCGCGGAGCGCCCGATCGATACGTGCAAGCTGCACGCTCGGGCTCTCGGAGAGCGCACCTCCGGACTTGAGCTCCACCGCGAACACTCGACGACGGTCGATACGAGGGGACGACATGTCGATCACCACGAAGTCCCCGCAGGCGCTCCTTTGGTGCGTTCGGTACACGTGAAAACGCGTGTGAACACGCACGATCGCGCGCAAAAACGAGAGCTCGCTCGGGTGCAGCTCGAAGAAGGGACGAAGCTCGGCGCGTTCGCGAGGCGAGAGCTCGAGACGCAAGAGAGCACGCGCGACCACGTCGCGACGTCGGAGGTGTTTGCTGGGCAAAGACAGGCAGGCTCGTTCCACGGACGTTCTCCGGAGGACACGGGCTCCTCGGCCTCGTGCCTTCATGAGGGGGCGACACGTGCCGAAGCCGGTGGAGCTCGGTGGGAACGCACGCATGCGTCCACGAGGCTCGCGGTCCGTCTCCGGCGCACTTCCTCGAGCGGCTCGTCGCGCGTGCGGCGCAGGGAGAGTCTCGTGGCCGTTCGGGCACGCCGAGACACGCTCTCGCGGGCGAGCGAGACGAGGTTCAGGGCTCAGAGGAACGGAAGAACGAGCATGACGAGCGCACTGTGACACGCACCCGCGCCGACGCAAGGCCTGCCCCGAACGAGTGAATCCGCGCGTTTGCCGGCAACGTGTTGCCGGTCATCGTGCGCGCGTGAGGAATTTCGCGTGAGCCTGCGCGTAGGAACCTGGCATACGACCTGCTGAGGACGTGCCCTCGTGTCCTCTGGTCCCGCTTCCGTGCGTCGCTTTTTTTCCTACTTCGCGCTCACTGTCGGAACGCTCGGCCTCCTCGGCGGAGGCGGGGTCTTGGCGTTCGTGCGCCTGGAAAACTCGCGCATCGGCCCCAAGCTCGAGGTGGACGGCGTCCCCGTGGTCGACGACGCGCACGTGCGAGAGAAGGTGGAGGCGCTGGCGGCCGCACGTCTGCGTGAGCCACTCACGGTGACCGCCGATGGCGTGTCGGTGCAGGGCACGTTCGCCGAGTGGGGCATCGACATCGACGTGGCCGCGACCGTGGCCGAGGCGAAAGGCGTGACCGAGCGCTCGTTTTCGGAGCGTGTTCGAGCTGCGCGCAAGACCGAGCGCGTGCCGCTCCGCTTCCGCATGGCGCCCGCCGGAGCGAAGCTCGTGGAGCTCGAGGCCGCGGTGCGACGCGAGTCTTCGGATGCGCGCCTCGACCTCGACAATCGCGTGCTGGTGCCCGACGTTCAGGGCCGCTCGCTCGACGTCCCGGTGACCGTGGAGCGCGTGCTCGCTGCGGCGAACGCTCGCCAAGCGACCGCGACGACCGAGGTCCATCTTGCCAAAGCCGCCGTCACGAAGGACGACTTGGGCAAGGTCGATCTCTCGAAGACACTCTCCACCTTCACGACCACCTTCGCCATCGGAGGCTCCAATACGGGTCGCGCGAACAACGTCGCGGTGGCCGCGAAGAAGCTCGACGGCACGCTGCTCCTCCCGGGCACCACGGTCTCGTTCGACGCGAAGGTAGGCCCCCGCACCCTCGAGCAAGGCTTCGCGCACGCCCCGGAAATCGTAGGCGACGAGCTCGAGAACGGCGTCGGAGGCGGCACCTGCCAAGTGGCCAGCACGCTCCACGCTGCCTCGCTCTTCGGCGCGCTCGACATCGTGGAGCGCCACGCCCACGCGAGAGCCTCGGCCTACACGAAGCCCGGACTCGACGCGACGGTCGTCTACGGCGTCATCGACCTCAAGATTCGCAATCCGCATCCGTTCGCGCTCGTGGTGCACGCCCACGTCCCCAAGCCCGGAACGCTGGAAATCGTGCTCTTGGGCGGCGAGCCCTCGGCCAAGGTCGTCTACTCCTTCAGCTCCCGCCCGACCGACGCGCCCTTCCGTCGCATCACCCACAAGCCCTACCTCCCGAAGGGCGCGGTGATCTCGCGCCAAAAAGGAAAAGCGGGCGCGATGGTGCTCTCCTACGTCAAGACCATTCACCCCGACGGCCACGTGACCGAGCGCACCTACCCGAGCGAATACCGCGCCGTACCCGAGGTCTTCTGGGTCGGTACGGGCGCCGACGAAAACACGCTCCCACCTCCGAGCGACGACATCACCCACGTCGAACACCGAGGCCCGCCGGCTCCCGTTCCACCCTCGGGCTAAAAAAGGGGGAGCGCCCACGCGATCCACAGGGGGGAGCGCGAGGGGGGAACGCCCTCGCAAGGGAAACGAGAGGTCCCTCAGGGAGGAAGGACCTTGTCGGTAGGAACGAGCCAAATCTGCCCAATCGGATCCCCAATCTCCCGATAGGCCAGCAATTTAGCCGCCGACATTACACAAAGCGTATCCACCAGCATCGCCTTCTTATTGGCCCCGAGCTGTACCGGCACCAACGTGCCCCGGTCGAGCTCGTACGCCCAAACGCCATACGCCGAATCGTAAAAGACCCACTTCCCATAGGGCGCGATGCGAACTTGGAACTTGTGCTCGAGGTTGTTCACCTCGGGGAAGAGCTGCGGAAGATTGGCTATCTCGTCGCCTACCTCGACACGATTCTGGTTCTGGTAGTCCCGGTAGAGCCGAAGTGCAGACGTTGGCCCACTGCGTGCGTACGAGACGAGGAGGCCTGCACGGCTCGGCGCGCTCTGCCTCATGCTGATGGACCCGTCGAACGTGACCGAGGTCACTGTCTCGGCGGCGACGTCCACCACGTAAAGCGCATACGGGATGGTGGTACTGCCGGGAATGACCACCTTGCCGAGGCCGTAGGACGAAGGCGGCTGCTGGGTGGGCAGCACGTCCGTGATGTCCGTCGTGAGGCCGGTCGATTCGGTCCATTTGCGGACCTTGGTGCCCTGAAGTGCCACGTTGTCGATGCGTTGGTCGAGGCGAATCACGCCATCGGCCGCGCCGATGAAATTGAACGCGTAGGGAAGTCCGGCAAGCTTCGCCTGGGTCGGCTGGCCCGTGCGGTACACGGAGAGCTCGCTGTAGGTCGGCGAGTCGACCGGGACCAGTGTGTCCGAGGGCGTGAAGGTCGACATGCGCGGCGCCTTGAACGTGTAGTTCGTGAGCGTGCTCGTGGTGGCGGACCAGGTGTGGATGGTGCCGTCCGAGTCGCGGATGCCGAGCGTGTTGTCCGAGCACGTCACGGTCGAGCCCTGGGTGCTCACCGGGCCCGTCTTCCGGAACGCGGCGAGCTTCGCTTGGGCGTCGTCGTAGGTGCCGAGCGGCGTCGGCTGCACCGAAGAATCGGGCTTCTGCGTGCCGGGAGTGTCCGCGTCCGCGTTACCCGGGGGCGGCTGGAGAGCACCCGCGTCGTCTTCGGGCAGCGTCGCGCCGCCGTCGACGTCTGCCTCACGGAGCGACGAACAGGCGACGAGTGTGCTCAAAAAGCCGATGAAAGCGAAAGAAAGGCGCACGTCCTCAAGATACCACGCGCACGCGCCCGAGCTTCCCCGTGGCCGTGAAAAAGCCGCACGATCCGGGCAAACGGCGATGACCATCCGTGCCTGCGTGTGCGATCATGGCGCGCCATGGAAGTCGACCGCGACGCAGCCGCGAGCCACCTCGAAGCCTTCTTGCGCGCCATCGGCCGCGATCCCGATACCGACCCGGAGCTGGTCGACACCGGGCGTCGTGTCACCGAGGCCTTCGTGGACGAGCTGTGCGCGGGCTACTCGGTCGACGCGCGGCTCTTGCTCCGCGAAAACTCGATGGCCGGGGATTCGGAGCTCGTCATCGTGCGCGACGTGGCCGTGACCACCACCTGTCCGCATCACCTCATGCAGGCCCAAGGTCGCGCCACGGTGGCGTTCGCTCCGGCGGGGCGCCTCGTGGGGATCGGCACCGTGGTCTCGGTGATCGAGGCCTACGCGCGAAGGCTCGCGCTGCAAGAGTCGCTCGGCGAAGAGATCGTGGAGGCGCTCGACGCCGAGCTCCGACCGCGCTGGGTCGGGTGTCGCTTGATCCTGTCGCACGGCTGCATGGTCTCGCGCGGCGAGCGCGCGCACGGCTCGCGGGTGGAGACCTTGGCCCTGCGAGGCTTCGCCGAGGGAGACGTGGCCGGTCGTCTCATGGCGCACCAGGTGCTCGGCCTCGGACAGGTCGAGCGATGAGCCTCGAGCGAAAAGTCGCGGTGGTCACGGGCGCGGGCAGCGGGATCGGCCGCGCGGCGGCGAAGAAGCTCGCCTCGCGTGGGCTCACGGTGGCGCTCTTCGGGCGCACCGAGGAGAAGCTCGCCGAGACGGCCCGCGAGATAACGCACGAATTTCCCGAGGCGAAGACCCTGATCGTCCCGTGCGACGTGGCCGACAGTGCGCAGGTCGAGCGCGCGAAAGAGCGTGTTCTCACCGCCCTCGGAACGCCGCTCGTGGTGGTGAACAACGCAGGCGTGGTCGAGCGCGCCCTCGTCGAAGACACCACCGACGAGAGCTGGCGCCGTGTGCTCGGCGCGAACCTGGACGGCACCTTCTTCGTCACGCGAGCCTTCTTGTCCGCGATGCGCACCCGTGACGCGGGCCGCTTCGTCGCCGTGGCCAGCATTTCGTCCACGCTCGGTACGCCCCGGCTCTCGTCGTACTGCGCCGCCAAGTGGGGCGTCGTGGGCTTCATGAAGTCGCTCACCGAAGAGCTTCGTGGCTCGAAGCTGTGCGCGATTTCGGTGCTGCCCGGCTCGGTCGACACGGACATGCTGAAAGGCAGCGGCTTTCCTCCCGCCATGACCCCGGAAGACGTGGCGAACACCATCGTCTACGCCGCCCTCGACGCGCCCTCGGCGATGAACGGCAGCGCGATCGAGATCTTCGGCTGACGAGGGGCCCACCACGGACAGTCGTCTGTCCGTCCGAGGACAGTCGTCCGTCCGCGCGGCCTTTTGGCGAAAGAACTAGGTCTTTTCGCCTACGGCGTGGAGCCACGTGCAACGACCGACGCCCCGTCGAGCACGGCCCCTGGCCCGTTCGACTCCGTGGGATGACCCACGCGCTCGTAGATCACCTCCCACGTGAAGGGCGCGTTCAGCGAGCGCACGTCGACCGTCGCGATGCTTCGATCCGTGCCGTCCGCGAAAGGGCGATCGTCACGCTCGGGCAACTCGCGCGTCTTGCGCGACAAGATGCGCTCTGCACGCTTTCCCGAGGCGTCGCGCACCACCAGGCGCAAGCGACGAAACACGTCGCCGGTGGGGAACGCGTGACCGGCCTTCGCGCGCGAGAACGAGAAGCGCACGTCGGTGCCCTCGTGCGAGACCTCGATCGTGGACGCATCGGCCAAGAGTCGTGGGTCGCGAGACGCGAACGCGCGGTGATCGACGTGCGAGCCCGCCTCGGTGGTCACGCGGGGCATGTGGCACGAGAGGCAAGGCGTGTCCCTCGTGCGCGAGGCGCGATGCTCGCTCGCGGTTCGTTGCAGCACGAAACGCGTGTCGGTGTAGCGGACCTCGTGGCAGTCCTCGCAGAGCGCGTCGGGACGCGAAGGGTCGAGGCGCGCGGTCTTCCGGCGCTCGGGGTGGGGGACCCAGGGCTCGTGTCCGGACCTCGTGGAGAGCGTCGCGCTCGCGTGGCACGTCACGCAGCCCACACCGAGGTCCGTCTCGGACTCGGCGCGATCTCCGGCCGATTCGGGCGCGTGGCAATCCGCACACTCGTCGACCGGCTCGAGGGCGAAGGCAGTCCGGAAGGTCGAGTGACGAAAGGCCACCGCATGGTTCGACCCACTCCACTCGGCGGCGATCTCGGCGTGGCAGCTCGCGCAGCGTGCGTTCGCGAGAGCTGCGGTATGGACCGCGCGTTCGGAGGCACGTAGAGGAGCGACTCTCGCCGGGGCCTTCGCCGCGCACGCGACCAGAACCGCGCCCACGAGCGGAGCGACGGACGTGAAAAGCGCCAGCCGAAGAGGACCGAGAGCACGCACGTCTTCGACGATACCCGCGGAAGCTCCCGCGATCCGCTGCTCCTTGCTACGCTCTCTCCATGGGGATGTCTTCGTCGAGAACGCTCGTGCTCGCCTGCTCGCTCGCGGGCCTTCTCTCGGGCTGTACACCCGGTGATCGCGCGGTGGCCGAGCCGTCACGCTCGACCGTCGTCGAGGTGCCTCCTCCTCCCAGCGCGGTGCCGCCGCTCGTGCAGCAGAACGCCGTGCCTACGGCCGAAGCCCCCGCTCCCGACCCCGGCCCTCCCGTGGTCGCGAGTCGCGAAGCGGAAAGCCCGGCACTCGGCGCGGCATGCTCGGATCCTCGCCTCTGCGGCACCAAGAATCGCGTCGCGCTGCGCGCCTATTCGCACCACGGAGAGCCGCGTATCCGCGAGGCCGCGTGTACCCTGGTGGACGTCGCGCCGAAAGAAAAC
The DNA here is from genome assembly GCA_965225775.1 of Polyangiaceae bacterium. GTDB lineage: Bacteria > Myxococcota_A > Polyangia > Polyangiales > Polyangiaceae > JAAFHV01. The sequence continues at coordinate 7,347,795 of OZ245328.1, forward strand.
CCGAGCTTCGTCGCCGTGGGCGTCTTCGCTTGTGCCGAAGGGGATCGACTGCTCGTCGACACCACCTCGTACGTGACGCGCCTGCCCAGCGGGCGGAGCGTCGAGGCCGTGATCTCCGAGCTTACGCCGCAGCAGCTCGCGTTCGCGCAGGCCTTCGTGGGCCTCGAGTCCCAGCCCCCTCTCAAGAGCACCGACGATTGGAAGCGCGCTCTGTCGAAGGTCGCACGCGCGAAGCCACGCTGAGCGTCGCCGGCCTCTCGAACACCTCGCGCCTGTCGCGCTCGAAGGCGATCTTTGCGCTACACTGTTCGGGCTGTGTCCACCGCCCTTCCCAAGCTCGAAGCCTCACTCCACGAGCTGCCTATTTTTCCGCTGCCCGAGGTGGTGTTCTTCCCGGGCGTGCAGCTGCCGCTCCACGTGTTCGAGCCGCGCTACCGGAAGATGATCCACGACTGTTTGGAGTCGAACGGCGCCATCGCCATCGCTCAGCTCTTGCCCGGCGAGGACGCGAGTGGCTTGCCTCGGCTCGCCAAAATCGTGGGCGGCGGGGTCATCGCCGAGCACCGAAAGCTCGCGGACGGAAGGTCCAACATCCTGGTCGAGGGGCTCGCGCGCCTCGAGCTCGAAGAGCTCCCGTTCGTCGCGCCGTACCGCCGCGCGCGTGCCCGCGTGGTGGAAGACGAGCCCATCGAGGTCCGCGGCTCCGATCACGCTGCGCTCGTGAGCGCAGCGACAGGCTTCGCACGCGAGGTCCGTCGCCACGACAAATCGTTCTCTCTGAAGCTGCCGACCCACCTCGACGCACGAACGCTCGCCGACCTCTGCGCGTTCCAGCTCGTGGTCGACGTGGCCGTCCGTCAGCGCATCCTCGAAGAGCGACGCCCCGACCTGCGTGTGCGCATGGTCGTCGAAGAGCTCATGGTCCAAGCATCGGCGCTCTCCAAGCCGGGGCCCGAAGGTAAGCTCTCGAATTGAAGCTCGTCGGTACGTTGAAGAAGAGCGCGCTCGAGAACCGGGCGCACGTCCGCATGACCTATCCCCCGTTCGACGTGCTCGTCGCGCTGGTGGGGGATACGCCTCATGCCATCGAAGACGCGTGCAATCACGCCGGCGCGAGCCTCCAGCCCGGACCGCGCACCAAAGACGGCGCGTGCATCGTCTGCCCGGTGCACGGCTACGTGTTCGAGCTCGTGACCGGGAAGCTCCGAAGCCCGCGTGGCCTCTGCGGCGATCAACGCACCTTCGTGGTCAAAGAAGAAGACCCCGAGACGTACTCCGTGTGGGACGCCTTCGAGGTCGAGATTCGCTGAGGCGAAGCCTCCGCTAAGCGCGCGTCACGGCCTTCCGCACGAGGTCGCGGAACGCGCGTGAGGCCGGGTCTCCGTGCGTGCGCTCGTGCCAGCACATGGCCATGGCGAGGGTATGCTCGGGGACCGGTCCACGGATCGACCGAAGTCCGAGCGCCTTTCCCCGTGCGTTCACGAGCGACGCGGGAAACGTCGCCACGAGGTCGGTCCGCGCGAGCACCGCCGCGGCGGCCGAGAACGACGGCACGGTCATCGCGACGATTCTCGGAATCCGAGCGCGCGCGTACGTCGCCGCCACGCGATCGCGCAGACTCTTGCCCGGGAGCATGTCCACGTGGACGTGACGAAGCTCGCCCAGTCGGGGCAAGGTGGCCTTCTTGGCGAGCGCCGGGTGACCCTCTCGCGCGACCAGCACGGTGCGCTCCTTCACCAGGTCTTCCGCGTGAATCCCCGGTCCCTCGGCGCGGAGCCCGAGGTGCAGGTCCACCTCGGACGAGCCGAGGTTCCCGAGCGAGATCAGCGCGTCGATGCCCACCACGCGCAGGTGGGCGCTCGGCATGGTGCCGAGGAGCGTGGCCGCGATGGTCGGCACCCAGGTGACCTGCCCCGCGTCCGCCACCGCGAGCGTGAACGTGCGCGTGGTGCGCGAAGGATCGAAGGGCTCGCCGGCGAAGATGCCCTCGAGATCGGCGACCGTGCGCGCGAGACGAGGTGCGAGCTCCAGCGCACGTGGGGTCGGCACGATGCCACGCCCGAGCCTCGTCACCAGCGGATCACCCAAGAGCGCTCGAAGCCGTGCGAGCGCGTTGCTCACGGCCGAAGGCGTGACACGTAGACGTGCAGCCGCGCGAGCCACGTTTCGCTCCACGAGCACCGTGTGCAGCACCAAGGCCAGGTTCAAATCCAGCGCGGCGAGGCTCGTTCGGTTCATCATCTGGCGTGATCTATCACCTCACGAATCCTCACTTCCGCGAAGCTTCATGGCGGGCCAAGTTGCTCGGCATGAAGCAGGTCGCGCTCTCGTCGTTGCTCGGAACACTCGTCGCCGTCGTCGTCGCTTGTCACGCGCCTCCTGCTCGTCCCGAATTCGCCAGGAGCCGTCCCATGACCGAAGCCTCGTTCGTCTCGTCCGTTCAGAAGCTCCCCGTACTCGACTCGTTCCTCGCGTACCGCGAGACGGGAGCCGGCGCGCCCATCGTGTTCTTGCATGGGAACCCCACGTCTTCGTACGTGTGGCGCAACGTGGTGCCGCACGTCTCCGGATCTTCGCGCTGCCTCGCGCCGGACCTCGTGGGCATGGGGGCCTCGGGCAAGCCGGACATCCCCTACCGCTATGCCGACCACGTGCGCTACCTCGACGGGTGGTTCTCCTCGATGGACCTGCGAGACGTCACGCTGGTCGGTTACGACTGGGGCGGCGTGCTCGCGCTCGATTGGGCCTCGCGCCATTCGGAGCGCGTCCGAGGGGTGGTGGTCTTCGAGACGTTTTTGCGCGGCATGCACCTTCGCGATCTGCCTCCCGCCGGACAGCAGCTCTTCGGGGCGCTGCGCACGCCGGGCGTGGGCGAAAGAATGGTGCTCGAGGAGAACGTGTTCCTCGCGCGATCGCTCGAGAACGGCGTCACCAAGGGTCTCTCGCGCGCCGACCGTGACGTGTACTTTGCACCGTTCCCCGATCCGTCTTCACGTAGGCCCGTGCTCGCGTTTCCGCGCGAGCTGCCCTTCGACGGGAGCCCTCCCGAAGTGCTCGAGGTGCTCGAGAGGAACGCGGCGTGGCTCGCGCGTCGCGACGGCATCGGCAAGGTGCTCTTCACCTTCGACAGCGGGCTCATGAGCAACGCTCCCTCCGTGGTGACGTGGGCCGAAGAGACGTTCCCCGAGCTCGAGGTCACGCCGCTCGGACACGCCGGACACCACGCGCCGGAAGATGCCCCCGACGCCATCGGAAAGGCCCTGAGCGATTGGCTCGCGAAGCACCCGAGCAAGTGAGTGCGTGAGTGCGAGACGCCGACTACCGGAAGAAGTCCTGGGTGATCCAAAGCTTGCCCGAGGCCGTGGTGAAGAAGCCGCAGGCGACGCCGGTGAACGAGGGGTCGACCATGTTCAGGTAGTGTCCGTGGTCGGCGTAAGGTTCGCCCGGTCCCTCCGCGAACATCTGCGCGAGGCAGTCGCTCAAGGTCGATTCGGGGCTTTGTCCGGGGTAGTCGGGGCACTCGTTCTGCGCGCCTTGTTTGCACGTTCCGAACGAGGCGTGGGCGCTGCCTGCGCGCGAGTCCTTCTGGGCCTCGTCGTCCACGCACGCCTCGCGGTCGGTTCGCCGCACCACGGGACGCGCCCCGACGCGTGCGCGATACATGTTCGTGCGATCGACGCAGAGCTGACGCGCGTTCGCGAAACGATCGGCGCTGTTCGGGACGGGGACCGGAGTCGGCGGCGGGACTACGGGCGGCGCGTTCGGCACTTGCGGAGGCGTAGTGGGCTTCGGTGGGGGAGACGTGGGACCGGCCTGTGGAGCGCCTGCGGTGCGCACCAAACACGCCGCGCCGAAGGGCGTGGGTCCACATGCCCCGTTGGGCTTGCAGTCGGCATCCGAGCTGCATCCGCCACACGTTCCGTTCACGCAGTGGGCGAGAGGGCAAACGAAGTCCGCGTCGCTCGCGCAGGGAAATCCAGCTGCACGCGCCATCGGTTGGGCTTGCGGAGACTGAGGTGGAGCGCCGGGCCCCGGCCCCACGGGCCCCTGAGGATAGCCGCCGTTGGGAGGTGGATAGCCGCCGTTCGGGTAGCCGGGTGCAGGTCCGGGTCCGTACCCGGGCGGATAGGTCTGACCATACGGGCTCGGGGAAGCGGGCGGCGGATCGTCCTCTTTGCGACACCCTACCGTCGCGATCGATACGAGGGCCAACGCGACCGCGAGCGAGACACTTGTACGCTGCATGGATCCGATCAGCGTATCACGTCACCTCGAAGGAGCCTTGGGGTCTCCGTACACGGGCTGCGTTCGCGTCAAAGGCCGTCGTCGCGTCGGGCTACTCCGGCGCACAGGTCTTCCGAGACGGAGGACGAGCACGTGGGAATGTCCCCGTAGCGTGCCTTGAAGCTCCCTTGGCAAAAGCTGTTCGTGTCGGACGTGCGCTCGGCAGCGACCAGCCGCCCGGTTTCGTCGAAGTAGGCGGTGGCCGAAGAATAGCTGTCGGCTTCTTCGACGACGTACAGACGGCCGCAGCGCCCGAGGGTCGCGATGCGTGGGCATCCGCTGTCGCTCCTCTTGTATCGTGCAATCAGCGAACGAAGCTCCTTCTCGCGTCCGCCTCGTGTCGGGCAAGGCTCGCCCCGGCAGAATTCGGCGATCGGACGAATGCACTCGGTGTTCCGCGGTCTCGGCACCTGCGCGTTCGTCGGCTCCGTGGTCGCCGATGGAGTCGCCGTCTCGGGAACGCTCGGAATGGGCGCGGCGACGTTCGGCACGGCCGTCGTCGTGGCACTCGGGATGGCCACTGAAGGCGGTGGCACGACGGACGCTCTCGAGCCATCGCGTGACTGGCAGCCCGCCAGGGTCGCGAGGAGGGTCACCACGGTCAGGTTGGCTTCAAGGCGTATCACGTCACTTCGACGGAGCTCGGGGCGGTCCGCTTGGGCCGGACGAGCTCGAGCCGGTCGGCGATGGCACGGGCGGCCCCGAGGTCTTGGCGGCGTCCGGAGTGGCGAGGTGAGGCGGGAGCCCATAGGCGGGAGCCGCCGCATGAACGCCGCCGTCCGGCGTGGGCGGCGGAGGCGGAGGTCCGCCGTAGACATCGCCTTTGGAGACGCACGAAGCCGTGGCCGCGAGCGCCATTCCGCCGAAGACGAGCGCCGCGCGCGAGGCTCGCTCTCGGAGGGTGCGAGGCTCTGCTGGGAAGAGCGCCGCAGAGCCGCAGAACGGACACGCGTCTTCCGAGGCCTTTCGATGCCGATCGCACGACGCGCAGACGGCCAGGCCCGCCATGGTCAGGCCTTCAGCTCGATCTTGTTCTGGCCTGCGCGTGTGACGAAAGTGGTGCGGCTGACGATGCCCTTGCTGGTCTTCTCTTTGGGATCGCCGAGCTGCGCGAAGGTGACCTCCACTCGCGAAGCGTCCACGTCCACCAGGGCGAAGCCGTACGCGTTCGGATCGGCGAAGCGCAGGTGAGGATTGGAGGCCTTCAGCACGGTATCGGCGTTGTTGATGAACGAGTCGGCGACGAAGCGCAGCGGTGAGCCTGCGGGCAGCAGGTTCTCCACCAGGGCGTTGAGCGAGGCCGACGAGATGCCGGCGGTCACGTACTCCACGCCCACCGGCTTCGCGCCCGGGGCGTCGAAGTCGACGTGCAGCTCGGATGCGAAGAAGGCGTGGATGTCGCCGGTGCACACGAGCAAGTTGTCGACCTTCGCGTCGGTGAGGGTCTTCAAAACCTCGGCGCGCTCGCTGCGGAAGCCGTCCCATTGGTCCGTATTGACGTAAGCCGTGTACGAAAAGAGGGCGGGCACCCCGGGCAGGTCGCTCAGCTTGAGCGCCATTTGCCACATTTGTACCTCGTTGCCCCAGACCTTCCAGGTGGCCGTGGAGCGCTTCATCTCGTCGAGCAACCACGCCTTCTGCGTGCTGCCGAGCAGCGAGGGCTTCTTGGTGGCCTCACGCGGGTCGTAGACGGATTTGCGCACGAAATAGCGCGATCCTACCGAGCTGTTGGCGGACACCTTGCCAATCTCGAGGTCGCGCGGACCCTCGGGGATCAGGTGGTCGGCGCGGTACATACGCTGGTCGGTCATGAAGATGTCGACGTGTTTGCCGTACGAGAGCGACCGGTAGATCTTGATGTCGTTGGGGAACGAGGCCTTCGCGTCGTAGACGATGTCCGCCGGTTGGTATTCCGAGAAGGCACGATTGGCGGAGAGCCTGCGCGGGGTGTTCTTCTCGTCCGTGAATCCCTTGGTCTTGGGGTCGAGCTCGTTGAACGAGGTGGAGTGGTCGGCCCAGCAGTCGTCGGCGAACTCGTGATCGTCCCAGGTGACCACGAACGGGTAGAGCCGGTGCACCTCGCGCAGGATCGGGTCCGAGCGGTAGGCCTTGTAGAGCGCGCGGTAGTCGGCCAACGTGCTCGCGGCGGTGCGTGTTCCGTCTTGCGTGGCCGAGGTGTCCATGCCGTTGGGCAGCTTGATTTCCCGCTCGGGCGAGGTCGATTGAAAGCGCGGGTCGTTGACCGTCTCGTAGATGTAGTCGCCCAAAAAGAGCACGAAATCGAGGTCGGCCTTCTCGTCCAGGAGCGCCTGCCAGGAGTGCCAATACCGGCCGATGTAGTCTTGGCAGGAGCAGAAGACGAACTTCACGGGAACGTCGGCGGTCTTCGCGGGCGCGGTCTTCGTGCGGGCCACGCGGGTGGTCGTGCCTTCGGCCTCGAAGCGGTAATAATAGACGCGTCCCGATTCGAGCCCGGTCGGCGAGACCCTCACCGTGTGATCGGATTCCGGCGTGGCGGTGACCGGCACGCGCGCCACTTCTTCGGTGAGCTTCTCGTCTTTGGCAATCACGAGCAAAAGCTGAATGGAGTCGGTATCGGACTTGGCGACACCCTTGGGTTCGACGCGCGTCCACAGCAGCACGCGATCGGGCTTGGGATCGCCCGAGGCGAGTCCTTGCGGGAACGCCTTGTCGCTCGTATCGGGCGAGGAGGTGGGCGTGAGCGGCTTGGGGGCGGCGTCGGCTCCGCCGTCCGCCGTGGGCAGGACCGACCCGTCGGGGCTCGGCTCGGTGCCCGGCGGGCTCGTGCCTTCGTCGCTTCCGCAGGCGACGTAGAGGACCGAAGCGAGAGAACCGAGAAGAAAGTCGCGCCGTTTCATCGAGGCGGAACACTTGCACGCCGAAGGGCGCCGTGCACGACCGTTTCGGCGAAGGTCCTGTGACCGCGCGGTGTCGTACGAGGTGCGCACATGGGCTCGGGCGGGCTCGACCGGTGGCGAAAATTCGCGTCTCGTCCGCTGTTGCGCACCGTTCGATGCCCGCTCCACTACACTCCCGCGCCCATGCCGCACGTCGTCTTCGTCGCACCGCGTTTTCTGGAAACGACCAACCGCTACGTCGCCGCGTTCGCGAAGCTCGACGACATCACGCTAAGCGTCATCAGCGAAGACCCGCAGTCGGGTATCCCAACGGTCCTGCGCCCGCGCATCGCGGGGCACTACCGTGTTCAGAACAGCCTCGACCCGACGCAGCTCGGGGTGGCCCTGCGCGGCCTCACGAAGGGCGTCGGCCGGGTCGATCGCCTCGCCGGCGCGCTCGAGCAGCTGCAGATGCCCATGGCCGAGGTGCGCGATGCGCTCGACATCGAAGGCCTACGGGTGGAGACGGCCCGGCGCTTCCGCGACAAAGATCGCATGAAAGAAGTGCTCCGCGCCCACGGCGTGCCCGTGGCCAAGAGCCGTCTCGTCGGCTCGAAAGAAGCGCTTCGCCGCTACGTGGACGAGATTGGCTTTCCGGTGATCGTGAAGCCTCAAGCGGGGTTCGGTACCCGCGCGACCTTCCGGCTGACGAGCGCCGACGAGCTCGACGAACACGTGCGGCGCGGCATGGTCCTTTCGCCCGACAATCCGCTTCAAGTCGAAGAGATGGTCCGCGCGCGCGAGCACACCTGCGAGACCGTCACGGTGCGCGGCAAGACCGTTTGGCGTTCGGGCACTCGTTATTTCCCGAGCCCGCTCGAGGTATTGGAGACTCCGTGGACGCAATACTGCGTGCTGCTCCCCCGGGAAGACGAAGACACCGAATGGACGCGGTTTGCTCCGACCAATGAAGCGGCGCTCGCGGCGCTTTTCGGTCCGTGGGCAGGTACTGCTGCGGGCACGGCGCTCACGCACATGGAGTGGTTTTTGAAGGACGACGGCAGCGCGCTGGTCAACGAAGTGGGCGCGAGGCCCCCTGGCGTCCTCATCATGCCGCTCATGGGGCTCGCCCACGAGACGGACTTCTTCGACGATTGGGCGGAGCTCGTGTCTCTCGACAGGTTCGCGCCGAAGAAGCGCCGCTGGGCGGCGGGAGGCGCTTTTTTCCGTGGTCAAGGCGGAGGCCGCCGCGTGGTGGAGGTCTCGGGCGTGCAAAAGGCAATCGAAGAGGCCGGCCAGGCTCTGGTGGAGCTACGGGCGCCCAAAGTGGGAATGGCCCGCGCCGAAGGCTACGAAGGCGAGGGCTGGGCCACCGTCCGCAGCGACACCACCGATGGGGCCAAACGAGCGCTCCGAGCCCTCATCGAGAACATCCAAGTCCGCTACGGCTGAGGACCACGCGCGATTCACGGCGCTCTTCGGCACGCGTCATCCGAGGTCGCGACCGACCGGTTGCTCGCAGACGTAACAATGCACGCGCGAGGCGGGGACCGGGTAGCCGCAAGCCGAGCATTTCCTCGTGTCGTGGTCGACGCCCGTACGAAGCACCCGGTCGATGCCTCGCTCGCGGCGGAAGAGCTCCCGGGCAAGCTCGCGGTCCGGTTCTGCCTCGACGACCGTCGCCTTTCCGAGAACCATTCTCGGAAGCTCCGAGGGATCCGGCTCCTCGCGCGCGATGCAATGCTTCCGGCGGGCGTGTTCGAGCGTCTCTTCGGCCGAGACGCAGAGGTAGACGAGCGATTGGCACGCCGAACAATGCCTCACGCCGTCTTCGTGCGTGGGCTCGAGAGCGTCCCATCGTTTCGGACAGGGCGTCTCCACGCGGACCGCGCAGGTTCGTATGGTCTTCAGCGTGCGCACGTGTCGTCGTCCTCCGCGAGTCGCGGCGCTGCCGGTCGTCCCGAGCAGCGCCGCCGGACACGTTCGCTCAGTTCGGAACGTCGATCTCCGAGGGTTTCATGGTGCGGAAGCTCTGGTCGACGAAGTCGACGACCTCGTCGAACCACGTGTCGAACTGCGGGCCGCCGGGGCGGGACGAGTCCACGTAGAACGAGCCTTGGATGCACTCGGGGCGTCCGTCTTGCGAGCGGCAGCGCCCGTCCACGTACACCACGATGAACTTCGGCAATCGATTGGCCGAGGAGCGCTGGCCGTCGTTCATGAAGTTGCCCGTGATGAGCGCCACGGCCTCGAGGTCACGCGGGTCCTGGCCGTAGCCGTGCAGCACGTAGACCACCGGATAGCGCACGTCGCGCGCGGCGTTGTCCGCGTTGCCGTAGCCCGGGGGGAGCGAGATGGCGATGGGACCCGTGCGCTTGCTCTTCGGTCCGGTGAAGAAGTGCTCGCAACGTCCTTGCACGATACACGAAGCCTCGAACGGTCCCGAGCCCTGCGTGACCGGATTGTCGAGCGCGACCTCGCTGCGGGTGTGGTCGGCGTCGGGCCAGCGCTGCGCCACGTAGTAGAAGCCGAAGAGCAGACGGTTCAAGAGCTGCGCCGCCGTGCCCACGTGCATGCCGTCGCCTTGAAGAATCTGTTGCGGGGTCGCGTCCACGGTGCCGTAGCGCAGGTTCGGCACGTCCACGATGTCCGACCAGAGAATGTTGCCCGGGGCGAAGTCTTGGGGGCGCGCCGGGTCTTGGCCGGGCAGGTTCTCGTAGCCGTTGTAGAACGCCACCGACTTCAGCTGGCGGCCGTCTTGGCCTTTTCGTGATGCAATCGAGCCGGCCAGGTGATTGGCGGCCGAGGCGAAATTGAAGAGATCGCGTACGCCGCCGTCGGTCGTCACGTCGAGGCGCTTCAGCGCTTCGTCCGTGAGCGGACCGCCCGGTACCGAATCGGTCCAGTTCTTCACGATGGAGTGCGCGTCGAACTTGCGCACGTTCTGGAAGCCGAGCGCTTCGCTGTAGACGCCGTCTCCCTCGCCGGGGTCTCCGGCCACGTGGCGGTCCTTCGTGTTTGGCACTCCGTCGAAGCCGTCGTCGCGGAAGCGCTCGCCCATCTCGTAGTGGTGGTCGCCCTCTTTGCCGTCGGGATTGAGGAAGTAGTCGTAGTCGTCTTGATTGGGGTCGGGGTTCTTGACCGCGTCGAAGCCGGGCTCGTCTTTGTCGCAGACGCCGTCGGTGCCGCAGTCGTCGTAGGGCTCGTGTCCGGAGCGGATGACCGGCTCGTTCTCGTCGCGCACGCCGTTGTTGTTGAGATCCACGGCGACCGCGAAATTGACCGGCTCGGTATGATCACCGGGGATGGGCATCCAGGTGTTCTTGTAGGGGCTCTTGCCCTTTTGACCGCCGTCGCAGAACGTGACCACCGGTTTGTCGCCGGCCGGGTTGTACTCGTCGTCGAAGTAGCCGGTCGCGGCCTTCCATTGGTTCTGAGGGTCGCAGCGGAACTTGGAGCACGCCTGTTCGATCTTGCGCTGGAGCTCCACGTCCTTCGCGTCGCTCACTGGAGAGACCGCGAACGAACAATCGAGCCCCTCGGGCACGCCTGGGATGCCGGAGAGGTCGCCCTTGATCCACGGGTCCGTCTTTTTCGGGCCGGCCACCATGTGCGAGAGCGTCGGGTCTTGGTTTTGGCTGGCCAGGTTGCCGAAGGCGAGCGCGAGGTCGCCGAAGATTTGCACGTACGAGCCACGCGCGAAGGTGCCGCCGTTGCCGTTGCCCTCTTCGTACCAGAAGTGATTGAAGTCCATCGTGTGCGCGAAGGGCTCGGCAATCGGGTAACGATTGGGCTCGTACTTCGTGCAATTGGGGTCCGAGGCGGGGCAGAAGCCGCCCGTGAGGTACGTCTCGATGTACCAGGTGAGCCAGTTGTAGTCCGAGAGGCCGCCGAGCGGCGCAACGGCGTCGAATTTGTCGTGGTGGCGCAGGCCGAAGCTGGCCGAGCCGCCCCCGCCCATGGAGAAGCCGAGCACGGCGCGGTGGGTGAGCTTGCGCTTGTGCGTGCCTTCGCCCGCGTCTTTGCGCACCACGGCTTGATAGGTGCCGAGCCAAGGCGCCGAGAATTTCAGCACGTAGCCGTTCGCGCCGTCGGACTCGATGCGAGGATTGGAGACCGCGACCTGGCGCGGGGCCTTCGCCCGCGGACCTTGGTAGAGCACCTCGAGGTGGCGCATGCGCGACTTCGTGGGCATGGCGGCCGGATTGACCGGCACGGTGAAATCGAGCTCGCGGCGGAGCACGCTCGACGAGGTGATGGGCGCCGTGCCCTCGTAGGTGACGGCGGGACCGAGCGCGAGATACCCGGCCGCGGCCGAGAGGTCGCCTTGGCAGGTCACGCTGGCGCCCACGCTGGGCAAGGCCATTTCGTCGGTCCGCGAGAAGGCCCCGGCGGGTGACCCCACGCTGGCTTTGGCCAATGGACCCTGTCCGAAGACCACGGGGCTCTGGCCGGAGAGCGTGCCTTGTCCGAGCCCTTCACCGGGCTGGCAGGTTGGGACCGCCGCGTCGCGAACGTCGACCGCGAGCTCGATCTCGACCGTCTCGACTTTGGACGGGTCGTTCGCGTCCGGGCGGTCCACTCTCGCGGTGACCGAGGTCACACCGATGGCCTTGCCCTCGACCTCGAAGTCGACCGCGGGGTGGCGCAAGTCCACCGTGCCTTCGGCCGGCACCGAGACGCCCGCGCTCTTCGCGGTGAAGGTCACCTTGTGCGGCGTGCAGAGGTCCGGATCGACCGAGAGCTTGACCGGCCTCTTCGCGCCCGGCGCGAGCACGATGCGCGGCGGATCGAAATGGAGCGCGAGCGCTGCCGAGTTGTCGGCCTCGCAGATTTCGCCTTTGGGAAGCGGCTCTGCGGTGGGAACGGGACCCGAAGGGACGGCGTCGTCTCCGCAGGCGGCCGCGAGCGCGACCAAGAATCCGAGCGACACACGAGCGGGCACACGCGAAGCTTGCGATTTCACGGTCGGACTATAGCAGGGTCGGCTCGTGTGCCAGTCCGAGCACGACGTCCCGAAGCGGTCTTTTCCACGGGAATTCTCCTGCGGAAATTGACGCGCACGCACTGCGTCTAACCAATCATTCGAGTCGATTGCGGCGCGAGGTCAGGGCGCCGCGCTGCAGGCGAGTGGGTAGCGCATGCCCGACCAAAACCCCGTGACGCGCAAGGTCGAGCTACCCGCTTTGCCGCTCGGCTTGCCGTGGCCGGCGACCGGCTTGTCGTCGGACGAGACCACCGTTCCTGCTGCGGCCTCGAGGCAGGCGTGCGTGGACGAGAGCCTCATGCGTACGAGCGCGTTCGAGAGCGACATCGAGCTGCCCGAGGGGGTTCGGAAGCGGAGCGCATTGGGGGAAAAGGGAAGGTCGACCACGTATCCCGGCTCTTCGCCCGCGCACACCGTGGGCGGGTGATCCGAGTAGTCCGAAGCGCCGAGCGACACGGGCTCCCCGATGGCACCCGACTCGAGGTCGACCGGGAGAACCCAGCGCTCGGATTGCCCTCGCGAGCCCGGACCGGAGGCGTCCACCACGTAGCCTACGCCTCGACCGTCGCTGCGGCGCGCGAGCTTTCCGGAGAGTCGCGCGGTGTCCGTGCCGGTCGCGCGAGGAATGCGCGCGAGCGGGCGCGCCGTGCCTCCGTCGATCACGAAGAGGAGCGTATTGGCCGCGCCGCTGGCCGGGTTTTGTAGGTCTTGCGTGGAGACGACCCACTTGCCCTGCACACGCACCACCGACTCGATTTCGCCGAAGTCTTCGCCGTCGGAGCGACGCACGGAGAGCGGACCGCGATCGGCTTCGAGCTCCCAGAGCGTCACGCCCGGACGGTTGTTCCAGCGTGTGCCCACGATGGCGTGTGCGCCGTCGTCACCGCCGCCGAAGGTCCAGGTCGAGTTGTAGACGCCCGGAAATGACGAGCCGTACATGCCGGCGATGCCTCCGCGCATGGCCTCCAAGATGGGCGCGGGCAAGGCGCTCGGGGCGGTGGAGTGCACCTCGCCGTAGCCGTCGAAGGGCGAGAGCCAACGCACCAAGAAGCGGCTCTGCGGATCCGGGTCGGGCGTCTTCGGACCCCAGCCGTAGACCTTGGCGAGCGGGGCTCCGCGGGCGATGTGATCGAACGAGTCGTACACGTCCGTGTTGAGCATGGGGCGCTCGCCTTCGCGGATCTTGGGCGGCGCCGACGCATAAAAGGGCGTCAGATCGCTGGGGAAGCGCATGCCTCCGCCGAACGGACCTCCGCCGAACGGACTGCTGCTCATGCCGCCGATACGAAGGGTCGGTATGCCTTTGCCGCCGGGCACGGGCTTCGCGACCTTGGGCGAAGGCTCGTGCTCGTTCGGCGGGATCTTGGGCGTGGGCGCGATGGGCTCGCACGCGAGGTTCAGCGAGGGCACGCCGTGCGGCTTGGGACGCGCGGCCTCGAGCGTCGGGCGCTCGTTCTTTGCTTCTTTTTTCTCGCGAGGTCCCCAGCCCACGCGAAGCCAGCCGGCCCCGGCGGCACCGAGCGGACCTACCGCGCGGCTCGTGACCTTGGAGAGCGGCACGAGAGGCTCCGGCGCCTCCACCGATTGCCAGGTCATGCCTCCGTCGCTCGTCTCGAAGAGGCGTCGCGCGTTCGTGTACCCGAAGCCGTACCTCCCCGCGACCGTGGGGAAGCCTGCATCCTTCACGTATTGGCCGACCTTCACGTTGCCGTCGACGCCGATCTCCAGGCCGAGCACGGAGCCGCCCGCGTCCACCCACGCGCCGAGCACGCCCGGGCGCCGCTCTTCCACGCCTTCGAGCCACACGCCGTAGCGAAGCGCGCGCGCGACATCTGCCGCGACACGGGGAAAAAGAAGGGGGATCGTGCGTGCCGAGCCGTTCGACTCGAGCAGCGTGAGGCGCGCGGTGGTGACCTCACCGGACGGCGGCGAGAGGATCGCGATGCGGCGATCGGCGAGCACCGTGAGACGCTCGCTGCCCACGTCGCCGCGCACGTGAACTTCGCGGAAGCGGTTCTGGTAGTCGAGCACGCAGTAGGTGCGCTGCTTGTCGGCGCCGACCACGTCTTCCGGGGCGCACGATCCGCGGATGGCGAGCGCGCCGTTTCCGGACGAGACCACCACGCGTGGCTTGTCGAAGCGGCGCAGGAGCACGAGCTTCCCTTTGGCTGGGTCGTACGCGTAGAGATCGGTGCGTCCGCGCGGTTCGCCGCAGACGAAACCGAAGGCACCTTTGGCTTCGGGCCTCGTGAGCGAGATGCCGTGGCAGCGCGCGGGCGAGAGTGGGAAGGCTCCCGGGATCGCCTCGAGCATGGCGCCGTCTTCGAGGCGTACTCGCGCCAAGGCGCCATCCCGTGCGACGAGCGCGACGCCGTCGGTGAGCGGCCAGCCGTCTTCGATGGCGGCGAGCAGCGGACGAGGTCCGAAGGCGCGCACCTCGGGAGGCTTGGTGGGGCCCTCGTCGATCTCGGGCTCACGAGCACGGTCGCTATCTTTTTCGCTGATTTTGGCTTTTTTCGTGCTCGATCGAGGCGTTTGCCCGAGGCGAACCGACTGCCCACCTTCGCGCAGCTCGAACGAGGCCATGGCACGTGAGGCGTCGATTCCGGAGACCACGAGCTTGCCCGCTTCGTTCACGGAGACCGTGCGCGGATCGATGCCGAGGTCGAGCTTTCGCCAGGTGGCGCCGGCGTCGTCGGTGGTCACGAGGCCGACGAGATCGCCGATGGCCGCCGCGCGCCAGCCGTCACGCGCGCCGTACGAGACGAGCTGCGGACCCGGCGGAAACGGGCCGAGCTCCTTCACCGCACCGGTGTGGGCGTCGATGGCCACGTGGCCTTGCTGGGTGCGCACGTACACGCGGTCGAGACCTGCGAAGACTCGCTGCACGTTGGTGCCGGCCACGTAGATGGGCTTCACCTCGGACAGCCAGGTCTCCGAACGAAGGAGCGTCTGCCCGACCAAGTGCAAGTACCCGCCGCCCAGACGTGGAGGAACCGCGAGGGCCGATTGGGGCGTCTGCGCGAGGCGATCCTCGGACACCAAGATGGCGCCGTCGGGCATGGCGAGGACGCGGAAGCCCGACAAAATTCCTCGTTTGGAGCCGTCCGGCTCGGTGCCGGTGAGCACCGAGGGATCGAGCTTCTCCGGCACCAAACGTGCGCCGCGCACGGTCGGGTCCTCGAACGCGCCCACGCCCGCTCCGCGCAGGTGCGAAGCCTCGAGGCTCGGATCGCCGAGCGAAGTGGCGCTCCCGCTGCATGCGACCACGGACGCAGCGGACACGAACGACGCGAGCCCTGAGAGAAGCGGCACTCGCGACGAACGCGAGAGGCACGGGCTCGACTTCGGCAAGGCCGTGGCTCGACCGAAGAGCGACCGTACGAGGCGAAGACGCATCGCCCGAGCGTATCACCGAGGTCCACCGAAAA
Source organism: Polyangiaceae bacterium (assembly GCA_965225775.1). GTDB lineage: Bacteria > Myxococcota_A > Polyangia > Polyangiales > Polyangiaceae > JAAFHV01. The sequence continues at coordinate 7,363,355 of OZ245328.1, forward strand.
CCTCACCTCGTCCGCCACGACGGGCTATCGCTCGGGCGACCGCGCGTCGCGTCGCGCGACCGGGCACGGTGGTGGCTCGTGGTCGTGCTTCCACTCGGAAAAAAACGGGTTAGCCTGCGCGCGTGACCGACCGAAAAGCGCGTGCGGATCTCTCGGACCTGCGCCTCGGCGACCTCGCCACCTTCCTCGCGGTGGTGCGAGCGCGGTCGATCACGCGTGCCGCGCGGGAGCTCGACGTGACCGCCTCTCAGGTGAGCAAGACCATGGTGCGCATCGAGGAGCGCCTTGGCCGTGAGCTCGTGAGGCGTGGTGCGCGTGGGGTGGAGCTCACCGAAGCGGGTGAAGCTTCGGTGCCGCTCGTGGAGGCGATCTTCGAGCAGCTGGGAAGGCTCGCGCGGCAAGAGCCCGAAGGCCCGCGCATTCTCTCCGTAGCGGCGCCTTCGTTCTTGTGCACGGTGCTCATGCCTACCGTGGTGGCGTCGCTCTCGGGCTATCGCGTGCGCGGGCTCGAGCTCCCTCCGGCTGCGTTGCGCTCGGCTCCCACCGATGGCGCGCTCGACATCTTGGTGGTCACGGGCAGCGCCAAGCGCCTCTTGCCGGCGTGGTCGGTGGTGCCCGTCGGTAGCGTGAAAAAGAGCCTTTTGTGCTCGCCGAAGCTGGCCGCCAAGCTCGGCAAGACGCCCATCTCGGCTTCGTTGCTCGTCGACGTGCCGTTCATCACACCGGTGTACGCGCTGAACGGTCAGCTCGTGCCCGCCGAAGACGACTGCCCGCTCGCCACCGGAGAGCGCAAGTCGGGCGCGGAGGTACAGACTCTCGCCTGCGCATTGGAGACCGCCATCGACAGCGAGCTCGCCGTGTTCGGCCCGGTGTGTGCGGCTCGTCGCCACATCGAGGCGGGGGTCATCGTCGAGGTGCCGGTGCGCGGCTGGGACGTGCGCGACGAGTGCATGCTCGCCGTGAACCCCGATCGCGTGCTCTCGCGTGTGCGCGCGAAGCTCTCCGAGGCCCTGGCCGCGAAGCTCATCGAGCTCCACGCGGGCTGACGCGCAGTCCCTGCGCCCTCTGCCTACATGCGTTTTCTACGAGGATTCGTGGCTGCGCGGCCATTCCAGGAGCAGCGCGGCCATTCCGGGAGACTGCGCGGCCATTCCAGGAGCAGCGCGGCCATTCCGAGAGACTGCGCGGCCATTCTGGTAGCTGCGCGGCCATTCCGAGAGACTGCGCGGCCATTCTGGTAGCTGCGCGGCCATTCCGGGAGACTGCGCGGCGTCTCAGGGCGACGGCGCGCTCATTCCGGCGGAACGTTCGCGTCCCTGCGTGCTCAGGCGCTCGCCGGGCAGGAAAATCCAGGCGACCGCACACGGTAGCGCGAGCAGTCCGAGGGCGAGCACGTAGCCCCAGGCGTGCGTGCGGTCCACCACCGCGCCCACGAGTGGATTGACCACCACGTGCACGATCGACTGCACCGCGGCCGAGAGTCCGCTCGCGAGCGCGGCATCTCGTGGCTCCACGCGGCGGAGCATGTCGGCCGTGCCGATCACGTACATGCCCGCTCCGCCCGCCATGGAGAGGCTCCCGAGGGCCACGCGCGCCCAAGGACCCCCGACGAAATGAGCGAGCATCAGCGTGGCCGTGAAGAGCGCGGCGACCCCCACGAGACCACCATGCGAGGCGCTTTTCTCTGCTCCTTCGCGCTCGAGCTTGGTGTCGCGAAGGCTTCCGAGCAGCCCGAAGCTCACCGCGGCGGCGTCGAATACGAGCGGCGGAAGCCACAAGTAGTGGCCCACGTCGTCCTTCTTCACGTGGCACGCTTCGACCAGGAACTGCGGGAACCACGAGAGCACCACCAGCATCGCCGGCGCCGAGCCGAGCACGATGAACACCTGCCTCACCAGGGCGGGATGCCGCACGAGCGCGAGCAGGCTCGACGTGGGCTCGTTCTCGGCCTTCGGCTGCTCGGCGGAAGCCTCTTCGTTCGGCGCCAAGTAGAGCCATGCCGGTAGCCACGCGAGGCCTACCGCGGCAGTGACCACGAAGGCGTATCGGAAGCCGAAATCATGGGCGATTCGCACCGCGAGAGGCGCGGCGATCATGGCGCCGAAGGAGCTCCCGGTGAAAAGAAGTCCCATGCCGAGCGAGCGGCGGTTCGCCGGGAGCGTGGTGCGAATGGTGCGCGCCGCAGCGGGAAACGAAGGCGACTCGAGCACGCCGAGCAGCGCGCGCAGCACGAAGAGCGACGCGAACGACGACGCGAGCGCGTGGGCCGCCGAGACCACCGACCACGCGAGCACGGCGATGGCGAGCGCGCGCTTCGGGCCGATGCGATCCACCACACGTCCGGAGACGGGCGCGAAAATCAGGTACGCCACCGCGAACGCCGAGCCGAGCCAGCCGAAGCGCGTGTGCGAAATGCCGAGCTCTTCGCGCACGGTGGGCGCAATGGCCGCGAGCGTCTGACGGTCCAGGTAGCTCACGCTCATCGCCAGGGTGGCCACCACCGCAACGAGCCAGGGCCTCGACGTCTTCGACACGTCGCGAGCTTTTCGCGACCGCGACGTGCGGTCAACAGGTGTCGTAGGCGCAGCCGATCTATCCTTCGAACCATGCCCAACGAATCGTCCCACGCGCTTTTCGCGGTTCTCGCCTCCGTGCCTTCGTCCGCTCGTGTGGACTCGCTCGATGCGCTCGATGAAGTGCTCGTGGCGACCCGTGGGCATGCCTCGTCGGTCGATCGGGCGGTGCACGGTGGGTACCTCGTCGATCGCCTCGGGTACGCGTTCGTCGGTGGATATCGCGCGGCGCTCGAGCGTCTCGTGCCCGGCATCGCACCTCGCGCTTGCCTCGCGGCGACCGAGTCGGGTGGTGGTCATCCGCGCGCCATGAAGGCCACGCTCCGCGCGCCGTGGACCGAGCCGGGTCCTTGGCGCCTCGACGGGCACAAGACCTTCGTCACCTTGGGCACCGCCGCCGACGAGCTCTTGGTGGTCGCTTCTATCGGAGAATCCGAGGGAAAAAATAGGCTCGTGGTGGTGCGTCTGCCCTCGCGTCGAGAGGGCGTTCGGCTCGTCGAGCGTGAGCCTTTACCGTTCGTGCCCGAGGTCCCGCACGCCGAGGCCTTCTTCGAATCGGTCCCGATCGAGCCGAGCGAGATCTTGCCCGGTGACGGTTACGACCTCTGCGTGAAGCCCTTCCGCACCGTGGAAGACGTGCACGTGATGGCGGCGACGGTCGGCTACGTGCTCTCGCTCACGCGGCGCTTCGACCTCGAACGCGAGCTCTTCGAAGAAGGCCTTGCCCACGTGCACACGCTGCGATCGCTCGGCGCGGAGAGCCCGCGGGAAGCCCTCACGCACCTCGCGCTCGGGAGCGTGCTCGCGCGCATCGAGTCGTTCGTGGAGCGCGCGGTTTCGGGCTCGGGTCGCGTGGAGAGGGAAGAGCGCGAGCGATTCCTGCGGGACAGGTCGCTTTTGCTCGTCGCGGGCAAAGCGCGCGCGCAGCGTCTGGAAACGGCGCGCGGTCATCTTCGCGACGTAGTCGGCGGTCAGTCGAAGAAGTCGATGGGGCCGGCGCCCTCGCGCACGATGGTGGGCGGGCTCGTGGTGAGGTCGACCACCGTGGTCGGGAGAAGCCCGCCGCCGCCGCCGTCCACCACCAGGCCGAGTCCCTTGAAGGCTTCGTCGATCTCGTGGGCGTCGACGAAGGGATCTTCGCCGGCCTTCTGCGCGGTGGTCGAGATGATGGGGCGCCCGAGCTCTTTCGAGATGGCGCGCACGATGGCGTTGTCCGGCACGCGGATGCCCACGGTCTTCTTCTTCATCTGCACGAGCTTCGGCACCTCGCGGGTGGCCTCGAGGATGAAGCAGTAAGGACCGGGCAAGAGGTGTTTCAGCACGCGGTACTGGTGGTTCTCCACTACGGCGTAGCGCGCGATCTCCGAGAGGTCCGCGCAGACGAACGCGAGGTTGTGCGATCGATCCATGCCTTTGATGGCGTAGAGGCGATCGATGGCCTTCTTGTTCATGAGGTCGCAGCCGAGGCCGTAGACCGTGTCCGTGGGATAAGCGATGACCTCGCCGGCCTCGAGTGCATCGACGGCGCGGCGGATTTTTCGGGGCTCCGGGTGGTCCGGATAGATCTCGAGGATCATGACTGCGCGCGCCATGTACCCCAGCGAGGCCCCGGGGTCACCGAAAGAATGGGACGTCGAATCCGAGGGTTGGGAGGAGCGAGGCCGGATGGTCCGGAACGGGTGTGGCCGAATGGCGTTCGGGAAAAATCGCGCGTCCACGCAACGTTCTCCACGACACGTCCGAGAGGGGGCCCGCGCGCCGGGAGTGTTCCCGCGCGAACGTGAACGCCCACGCCCACGCTCACGCCCACGCCCACGCCCACGCGAAGAGGAGCCCGCCCATGTCCGTCGATCGAAACGTCTCGTGCCTTCCCGCCCCGGTTTTGCTGCAGCTTCGCGAGGCTCTCGTCGACGGGCTTTCGCACGAGCTCGACGGAGAAGAGGCCGCACGGTTTTCTCGCTTCGAGGAGGCGGCCGCCGTGCTCGAAGACGAGCTCTCGCGGGCCAGCGCGTCCGTGATCGAGCTTGCCAGCATCGAAGAGCGTGTCGACCCGAGCTGGCTCGTTCTTCGTGAGATCCTCGGCGCCATGGCCCGCCTCGCCGACCATCATCGCGTCGGGGTCGAAGCGCGACGGCTAGAACGAAAGTACTTCCCCGAGGGCGGCGCGTTCGCGAGCCTCGAGGGGCCGTCGAAGCTCGCGCACGGCAAGGTCCTCTTGGCCCAGCTCGATACGGAGGCGCTGTCTCCGGAGGTCGGGGCCGCCGTCGGATGGATCGTGGACAGCTTGCGGTTCGATCATCGCGCGTTCGAGCGGGTCTCCTCGCAGGCCCCGGATGCGGTCGCCGCAGGCGTGACGCTCGCTTCGTCGCGCAGGAAAGTCGCGGCGAAGCTCGCTTCGTTCGTTTCCTTCGTGGAGGTCGTCTCGATGCAGTCGACGGAGGCCTCGGACGTCGAGCGATCCGAGCGCATCCTTCACGAGGTCGACCGATCCCTCGGTCGAACCAAGACGCGAGCACCCGAGCGACGCTCCGACGACGACACGTTCGTGCCCGTCGCGCGAGCTCGGTGACTACCTCCGGAACGGCGCGAACACGGCCGCGAAGCGCTTCGGATCCGCGGCGCCTTCGGCACGAAGGAGGTCTTCACCCCGAGTCGTCTCGGCGTCTCCCTGGGTGAGCAGGCTGCCGTAGGCCACACGCGCAGAGGCCGCAAAAATCCCCACTTCGGCCGTGGTGAAGCCGCGAACGGTGTTCGCATAGGCCTCGAGGGCCTCCGACCTTCGGCCCCGCATGCGGGCGACACCTGCGCGCACGAGCTCGCTCGCGGCGCGACCGTAGCCGCGGGCCACTCCGGCGAGAACCTTGGCGTCGCGCTCGGCGGTGGCGAGACGGCTGGGCATACGATCGGCGCAGGCGATGGCCACCGTGGCGCGCAGCAAGTGCGAGTCGACCAGCATGAGCTGCACGCGTAAGAGGCCCGACGACTCGAGCTCGGGCCACGCGCTGTCGAGGCGCGTCCACGCGACCTCCGGACGGCCCTCGTAGAGATCGCAGTAGATCTCGATCTTGAGCGCGAGCCAGTGTTGGAAGTGGAAGCCCTGTTGCGACCAGCGCGCCATGGCGCGTCGCCTCCGCGCGCGTGCTGCGGCCACGTCTCCTGCGGCGAGCTCCGAAAGCGCGACGTAGAGCTCCGCCGTGACCCAGGAATACAAGTCGCCGAGGCGATCGGCGGCGCGTGACCAGGCTGGGGCGCTCGCTGCGATGACCGCCAGCTCTCCCAACCAGAAGCGCGCGTTGAAGCAGCTCGAGAGCGCGGTCGCCGCTTCCCAGGCCACCTTGGTGCACTCGGCTTCGAGCTTGGAAATGCCGCGTTCCATGAGGGTGAGACCCTCGCGCCAGTGCCCGACGCTCATGCTGGCGACGCCACGGCAAACGCTCACCGTGCCGTCCAGTGCGGGGTCACCGAGCATATCGGAGAGGGCGAGCGCGCGGTCGAGGGTGAGCTTGCCTTTGCGCTCGCCGCGGGCGTCTCCGCCGTACACGTTCATCATGCCGTAGATGGCCAGGCTCCGCGCGACACGGATCGGCTCGCCCACGCCGAGCGCCAAGTGCAGCGTGCGCACGAAGAAGTAGCCGCCGCGAATCGAGTCGACCGAGAGCAGGCCCTTGCCGGCGGACCAGGCCACGTCGAGGCGTTCGAGCTCGGAAGGTGCGATGGCGTGCTCCGGGCGCGCGCGGAACTCGAGACCTCGGACCTCGAGCTCGACGATGCGCGCCACCATGGAGACGAGCGCACGCCGCGGCGTCTTGGGAAAGCGCAGGCCCACCGCTTCGAGCACGGGCACCAGCGTGGACACGCCCTCGTCGTAGCGACCGGTCACGAGGAGCTGCTCGGCGGCGAGGCGCCTGAGATCGAGCGCACGCGAGCCGGACGACTCCCGCGATGCGGTCAAGTAGTGAGGCGCGGCCTCGGCGCAGCGACCTGCCGAGACGAGCGCGTCGGCGCATTTGCGGCGTACGTCGGTCAGGGCGAGCCCTCGCGAGAGCTTCTCGCCGCACGAGAGCGCGATGCCGTAGAGCTCTGCGGCGCGGTCGAAGGCGAGGCCTCGTGCGGCTTCGTTCGCGGCCTTCAAGGCGTGATCGTAGGCTTTTTCCAGGTTCTCCGCGGCCAGGTAGTGCACCACGAGATCCTTCGGATCGGCGCGCCCGGTACGCTCGAGCTCGCCTGCGAGCGCTCCGTGGTGCGCGCGTCGCGAGGTCTCTGGGAGGCCGACGAAGACGTGCTCGCGTACGCGGTCGTGGTAGCTCTCCACGGTGTCCTCGTTCCGTGCGCCGCGCGTACGGACGAGCCCGAGCGAGCGGAGCAGCGGGATGGACGAGCGGTCCGAGGGAGCCAGAGCCGCCGCGCGAGTCGCGACGCCCTGCGAGATGGGGCGGCCCGCCACGGCGACGAGCTCGAGCAACCGACGCGCTTCACCGGGAAGCGTGGAGAGACGCGCATCGAAGAGATCGGCGAGCGAGACCGCGACGTTTCCACCGCCGGCCACGTGACGAACGAGCTGCTCGACGAAGAACGGGTTGCCCTCGGACTCGCGCGCGATGTCTCTGGCGAGCTCGGGCGTGGCGAGGCCCACGGCTGCGTACGGCACGAGCAGCGCGGTGGCGAGTCGCTCCGCGTCTCCCAGCGACAGAGCCTCGAGGGTCAGCGGCTCGATGGGCAAGTCGCGCGTGTCGAGGTCACGCAGCAGCGCGCTCGCGGCCGCTTCTTCGCGTCGGAACGTGTAGACGAGCAAGAGCGGAGGACGCTCCGGAGGCGACAAGAGCTCCACCAGGAGGCGACCGCTGTCCTTGTCGCCCCACTGCAGGTCGTCCACGTAGACGATGAGAGGACGCTTCTTCGCGATGCGCCCGAGCATGGTCTTCAGGCAGGAAAACGCGCGCCTTTGGAGCTCGAGCGGGTCGGGGGCGAGCTGGGGCGAGCCCGCTTCGGGGCCTTGCGTACCGGCGGTGAGATCGCCGAGCACCGGGAAGATGCGCGCGAGCTCGTGCATGCCTTCGGGGACCAAGGCTTGTCGGTCCGGCCACGGCAGGTGGCGCACGTACTGCCCGAGGGCGTCGATGACGTCGTCGAACGCCTTGTAGCGCACGCTCTCGCGCTCGTAGCAGCGACCCTCGAGCACGATGGCGGTGCCCGAGGTGCGCAGGCCGTCGAGGAAGGTGCGCACGAGCGCGCTCTTCCCGGTGCCGGATAGTCCGGAGATGGCGACCGCGACGGTGCTCGCCGTGTCGCCCTTGCACGCGCGCACGAGCGCCGCTTCGAGACTCGCGAGCTCGGTCTCTCGACCGATCAGCGCCGTGGCGATGGGAGTGTAGAAATTCTGGCTCGGGGTCACGCGCGAGCGGCTCGAGTCCGGCGAGCGACCCGAGTCGGGGGTGCCGTGTCCCTTGAACGGCGTGCTCCGCGGAGGAGAGCCGTCCGTGCCGGGCGACGTGGTCGAGCTCGGAGGTCCGTCTTGCTGCGGCTGGACTTCGCGTGAGCTCTTGGTGCTCTCGGAGGACTCGTCGCGCGAGGAGAAGACGAGCGAGTTACGCGAGGAGGAGGTCTCTTCGCGCGGCACGCCGAGCCTGCGCAGGATCTCTTCGGTTGCGGGGCGCTCTTCGGGGCGAGCGCGCAAGAGCTCCATGCAGAGCGCACCGAGATCGTCCGGCACGGTGGAGACGAGCTCGGCCGGCGCGGTCGGTGTGCTGTACACCTTGCTCGCGAGCAAGAAGGACTCGGCGCCCACGAAGGGCTTTCGTCCGACCAGCGCCTCGTAGAGCATCACGCCGAGCGCGTACCAGTCGGCCGAGGGCGTGAGGTGCTCGCCCAAGACCTGTTCGGGCGCCATGTAACTCGGGGTGCCTGCGGTAGGTCCGTAGAGGTCGACGCGACCGCGCGCGTCGTCCATGACCAGGCCGAAGTCGAGCAGGACCGCGCGACCTTTGGGGGTGACGCGCACGTTGCTCGGCTTCACGTCGCGGTGGAGCTTGCCTGCGCGATGGAGCGCGTCGAGTCCACGCGCGACCTGTCCGAGCGCCGCCCGGAGGCGCATCTCGCCGTCCGCATCGAGCGCGGACGGAGGCACGTCGTCTTCGTCGTGCGCGGCTCCCTTGCTCTCTGCGCGCGTCGCGATCCCCGGAGCGGCCGCGGTCTTGCGATGCGGCTTCGCAGGCAGGCCGCGCACGTACTCGAGGAAGTTCTTTCCTTCCACGTACTCCATGACGAAGAAGAGATCGTCACCCTCGGAGACGAGCTCGTGGAGCAGCACGAGGTTTTCGTGCACCACGTCCGCTACCGAACGAAACTCCGCTTTCAAGCGGCGAAGGCCGTACGGATCGAGGCGCTTCAGGGTCTTCAGGGCGACGGTCTGGTTCCGCTCGCGATCGATCGCCTCGTAGACGACGCCCATGCCGCCTTTGCCGAGCACGTCGATCACGCGGTAGCGCCCGAGGTCGAGCGGACGCTCGGGCGAGACCGGGAAGACGCTGCCCCCCAGACGCGGACCGGTGCCCGACGCCGACGAATCGGACGGGCCACGGTCCTGCGAGCTGGGTTCGTCTCGGTTCATTCTTTCGGCGTGAGGTGATCGTCCAGTGCGGCGACGTGGGTGTGCACCTCGGAGGCGGCGGCGTCGCGGGCGTGTGCGACGGCGGAGATGGCGAAGTCGCGCACCGCGGTGGCCATGGCCATCGCGTCGGAAGCGACACTCGTGTGGCCCGCTTCGGTGAGCGCCTTTCCGAGCAGATCACGCAGCCACGCCGCGAAGCCGTTCGGTCCACCGAGGCCCGACCTTCGGAAGCCGTCATGGAGCTCGGCGGCGTTCGGACCGGTCACGGCCTCACGCACCTTCGCGAGCACGCTCGCCACGAGCTCGGCCGAGAAGGGCGCGTTGGTCGGGGCGGCTGCGAGCGCGACCGGCGGCTGCGCGGGCACGTTCGGGAGCGCGTTCGGAAGGCCCAAGCTCTTCGCGATTTCGTGCGCCACGTACCTGCCCGATTCCATCGCTCCAGACATGTAACCGAGGTCGACGCGCATGTCGGAATACTTAGAGAAGAAAGGAGGTTGCGAAGTGGGCAGGAGCACGCTGTCGGCGTCGTACTGGGGGAGATTCTCCGGCGCGAAGAAGTCGTAGCGCGGCGAGCTCGATCGCGGGGTGAGGTTCTTCGCATTTTCTGCGCACGCGAAGAAAACCTTGTCGTCCCAGGGCTGGTCCATGATGCGTCCTGGGTCACCGGTGAGCATGCCCGGCGAGAAGACCGTGTTGGGACCACCTCCGACGTGAGGCTCTTCCGGGCTCCAGATGTAGTGGTCGAGGCGGATGAACTCGGACGAACCGGCGAGCGCGCGGTCGTCTTGGAACAGCGTGGCGAGCGTGCCGGTCACCAGCGTGGTGATGGCCTCTTTGCTCGGGTTCGGGCCGAGCGCGTCGAGCTGCGAGCCCACCGTGAAGGTCATGAGCACGTGCGGCGCGCCGCCGTCCGCGGCCGAGTTGTCCATGACCCACAGGATCGGATAGTCCGCGCCTCCCACGTAGCCGTCGTACGCGAGGCCGTTCGAGTCGTGCCAAAAGGCCGACTTGTAGAAGACCTGGCACTTCAGGGTCTTGCCCATCGGCTGCGCCATGAGCGCCTTGCGCGCGGCGGGCGGCTCGGGCGTGAACGCGATGCGACCCGCGGTGGCCGGAGAGGTGGCGACCAAGACCTTCTTCGCGCGGATGGTCTCGCCCGAGTCGGTGCGGACCACCACCACGTCGCCGCTCAAATCGATGGACGATGCACGGGTTCCTTGGGTGATGGTCGAACGCACGGGATCGGCGAATTTCTCGGCGAGCGAGCTCGTGCCGGTGGTGAGCCAGTACTGCTGAGGTCCGCCGGCGTCGTCGTTGATCTCGTTCAAGAAGCCGTCGTTGCAGGCGGTGTACCAGAGCAAATAGTAGGGCGAGATCTGCGAGGGCTCGACCGAGAGAAGGGCCTCCACGCTGATGCGCATGAGGTCTTTCACGGTGGGCACGAGCCACCACTTCTCGCCGAGCCACGTCCAGACGTCGGTCTGGTCGAGCGCGAGCAAGCTCGGGTGTCCGTTCCACGGCTCGCGTACGTCGATCATCATCTCGATGATCGACATCTCGGCCATCATTCCGATCATGCCGAGAGCTGCCAAAATGCCGAGCTGAGGCGGCGCGCCCGGGATGCCGAAGAGGCAGTCGGTGCTCTTGAAGGCGAAGCGCTTCTGGTCGAGGATCATGACCTCCCAGAGGTAGGGCGTGCGTAGCTTCGCGCCGTTCACCAAGGCGTCCGCGGGCATGGTCTCGCGGATCTGATTCATGATGGTGTTCTGGAGGTCGCCCACGTACTCGGCGCCGTGGTCGAAGCGCAGCTTGGTGCCCGCGGGGATCTTCGCGTCGAAGCTGTAGGCGCGCCCGCCCAAATGGTCCTTGTACGAGTCGAGCACGCGTAGCTTCACGCCGAGCTTGCCGAGCTCGCGCGCGGCCGAAATGCCCGCGAAACCTGCGCCTACGACGAGCACGTCGAGTACCTCGGAAGACGTGTCGACCTGGTCTTTCTCGCTCATGGGACCTCCTGTTCGTGCGCGTGCCGGGATGTCGACACGGTCGAAACGGACAATCATACCCCGGATAGGCGCCCTCTCGTCCAAGCCACTTTTTTCGAGCGATTTCGAGGCGAAAAACTGTCCTTTTTCGATACGCGGGCGAACACTCGCCTCGCATGAAACGCTCGCACATGGTTCTCCGGATCGTCCCCGACGTCGCGTACCCGATCGACGCGTTCGAACCGATCACCCTCCGGCCGACGGACGATCGCCGAGGGCTCGGCGAGCTGCTCTTCCGCGCCTACGAAGGCGGACCCGATCAAGAAGAAGACACGGTCGAAGAGGGAGAGCAGGAGGTCGCGCGCACGCTCGACGGCACGTACGGGCCGCTCGTCCCCGAGGCGAGCTTCGTCTTGCGCGACGACCGTGGACCCATCGCGGCGACCTTCGTGGTGAGGCACGCGGCCGCGCTGCTCCTCGCGCACGCCGTGGTGCATCCGAGGGCGCGTGGGCTCGGAGTGGGCACGGCCATGATTCGCAGGTCGATCGCCGCGGTGGCCGCCGCCGGAGAGACCGAGATTCACCTGGCGGTGCACCCCGAGAACCGCGCGCGCAAGGTCTACGAGCGCCTCGGCTTCGTCGACGAAGAGCCGAAGCCCGCGGCGACGCCCGGTACGACGTCGACCTGAGCGCGCGGAGAATCGGCGCGACCGTCGTCGGCTTTGCTATCGTCGGAGAGTCGTCTCATGACCATCCTCGAAATTCCCCCGTGGATCTTCCGCGTGTTCGGCACGATCTTCGGGCTCCTCTGGGGGAGCTTTCTGAACGTCGTCATCCACCGCGTGCCGCGGGGCCTCAGCGTGGTGAGCCCGCCTTCGCACTGCCCGGCCTGCAAGAAGCCCATTCGGCCGTGGCAGAACCTGCCCGTGCTCTCCTGGTTTTTCCTGGGCGGCAAGGCCGCCTGCTGCGGCGTGAAGGTGAGCCCGCGCTACCCGTTGGTGGAGCTCATCGGCGGCGGCATCGGCTGGGCGCTGGTCGAAACGTGCATCCTGCAACACGCGAGCGAGTGGCCGCTCGGCAAGGCGCTCGCGGTCTACGGTGCCACGTTCGCGGTGGCCCTCGCGCTCGTCGCGGCGACCTTCATCGACCTCGACTGGATGTACATCCCGGACACCATCTCGATCGGCGGGGCCATCATGGGCGCCGCCACGGCGTACATGCGTGGCTTCTCGCCCATCGACGCGGTGGCGAGCGCGATCGGGGCGTTCGTGGTGCTCGCCGGCTTCGATCGCTTCTACCGGCTCGTCCGCGGACGGAGCGGGCTCGGCATGGGCGACTGGAAGCTGCTCATGCTCGCCGGGGCGTGGTTCGGCTGGCGCGGCGCCTTCTTCGTGATCTTCGCGGGCGCCGTGCAAGGTTCGGTCATCGCGCTCGGACTGCGCCTCTTCGGCGTGAAGCTCGGCATCCCCGAGGGCGTGAAAGAAGAGCTTCGCCTGCTGAAAGAGGCGGCCGACGCCGGCGACGAAGAAGCCAAACGCGAGCTCGAAGAAGACGTGCTCACGGGGCACGACGACGCCGACGGCGTCATGCAGTCCCCGCTCGCGTTCGGGCCGTTCTTGGTGCTCGCGTGGTTCGAGTTCCTCTTCTTCGGCGCCCGCATCGTGCGCGACTACGACTCGTGGTTGAACGTGATCGTGGGCTGAGCCCGGACGGGCCGAGCGGAGCCGAACGTGCCCTTCGCCAGCCGCTCATACCCCGACGCCGCCGAGCTTCGCCTGGCATTGGAGTTGCTTAAGGCCCGCCACCTCCCGAAACGTGGGTCATCTTGAGCCACCCGAGGAGCGGTAAGGGGTCTCATGCGTCGTTGGATTGTCGGAGTTTTGGCCGCTTTCGTGGGGACGGGTGCTGCTTGCGGAGGTTCGATCACGATCGACGCTCCGAGCGACGCCGGTGTCGTGGAGCCCGTCGTTACGGACGCATCGGTCGACCGTCAGTCGCCTAACGGCGAAGGAACGTGCGAGCGACCGCCGGCGCCCACGAAGTGCGCCAGCCCCGGCCCCGCGCCCTCGACGCCAGAGGCCGTCTCGACGCTGCTCGAAGGCATCGGCGAGCCCATTCGATGCACATCGGGTGGCAAAGGCCTCTGGGACTTGCGCGGCCTCGTCGACCTCTACGGGGACAACCGCATCTTCATGATGGGAGAGGTGCACGGGTCGAACGAGATTGGCATCGTGTCGAGCCTCGTCTTCGAGGAGCTCGCACGAAAGGGCCTCGTGAATGTGCTCGGGTACGAGCTCCCGATGGACTTCGAGGGGCCGATTCAGCGGTACGTCGACACGGGCTCCGACCGCGTCGGTGAGCAGGTGGTGGAGAGCCTCGCCCCCAACATGTTCGGGGCGATTTTGACCGAAGTGGCACGCAATCAGGTGAAAGCCGGCAAGAAGATCCACATTGCCGCGGTCGACGTACCGACGACGACCGAGCTCCCTTCGGCCGCGCTCCGCGAGATCGCGCAGAAGCTCACGACCCAGCGAGGCGTCGTGCTCGACACGCTCCCCACGTACGCGTCCGACGCGCCCACGGCCGACGAGCTCGCGCGCACGCGCACCTACTTCGACACCATCATGGCGAAGAAGGGCGACATTTGCGCGGAGCTCACGCCCGCCGATTGCGACAGGCTCGTCGTCATGACCCACGCGCTTTGGGTGGCGGCCTTCGCCTACGACGAGGCGACTGCGCAGGGACAAGAGTGGTTCGCGAGGCGCGAAGAGGTCATCTACTACAACATGCGCGCGGTGATGCCGAAGGCGGAAGACCGCATGTACCTTCACATGGGCGCGTTCCACACGAACAAGCACAGTGACTCGGCGGGCAGCCGCATGGCCAAGGAGTACCCGCTCACCAAGGGGAAGGTGCTCTCGGTTGCGCCCGCCTACGGTGACGGGAGCATCATTCGTTACGGCAGCGATCAGCGTCTCCCCGGTGAGCCTCGCACCCTCACGAAGATCTTCGGGGACGAACCGGCGCAACCCCTGTACGTGGCGACCAACCGCCCGGGGCAGAAGACCTGCGAAACGAACCCGCTCGGTCTCGAGCCCGACGAAGAGGTCATCGGTACGGGGACGCGTGGTCAACTCTACGACGGCTACATTCACTACGGAAAGCTCACCTCCGAGGGCCGCCCCCGTGACGCCGTGCTCAACCGTGAGGACAAGGTCGTGGGGAGGGCGCTCCAAGCCTTCCGGGCCCGCATCGATCGTGCAGAGACTCGAGCGCTCGAGCGGCGAATGAAGACACTCTCGGGAATCCGGCGCTGAACCTGCGTCGGGCATTGGATCGCCGAACGATGCAGGAAGGGCGCGCGCCCCACTCGGGACGCGCGCCCAAGGTGCATGCCAATCAGAGCTCGTGGGTGGACGAGCAGCCCTCACCGGTCACCTTGAGGGTGCGTCCGTCGACCGTGATCTTGGGGGCCTTGCCGTTCGCTTCGGTCACGTGCACGCGTGCGACGAAGGTCTTCTTGGCCACGTCGAAGACCGCCACGGCAATCTCCTTGTCCGCGGTGCCGCAAGCCGAAGAGACGGGAATGGCGTCGCCTTCGCATTCCACCAGCTCGCCCTCCTTGGCTTCGCACACGGGCACGCGCATGCCGGGGCTATTTTCCAGCCGAATCACACGTAGACCGCCGGTATCCGTGGTGGACGATTCTTCTTCGCCGCCGCACGGCAGGTCCGAGCGCATCGAGAGCGAGTCGAGACCGACCAAGATGCCCTCGGGCACTTTGACGGTCGGGTGGAAGTCCCAGAGGGCCATCTCCGGCTCGTCCGCGTAGCTCACCAGGTTCGCTTCGGAGCCGCTCGGCACGCGGGACGAGAGACGCGTCTTGGCTTCGGCCTCGGAGGCGAGCTTGTTTTCGCCCTGGTGGATGGCACGCAGAGCTTCGTAGAGCGCGAGCGAGTCTTTGACCACTTGGGTTCTTCCGGTGCCAATCTCGATGGTGGCGCTGCAGGTGTTCGCGCCTGCTTTGGCGGCAGCGGCCTTGGAGGGCGCGAGCGTATTGGAGCGCACGAAAGAAGCCTTGGCCTCTTCCGCGTGCCCGAGCTTCTCGGCGACGAGTCCGTGATTGTAGTGAATCTGCCCGAGCAGCTTGGCATCCTTGGTGGACGCCTCGGCCTGCACGAAATCTTCGTGGGCCGCCGGAAGCTTGTTCGCGAGCAGCTTGGCGTAGCCGCGCTCACTGAGCGCGCGGGCGTCACCAGGGATGGCCTTGAGGGCCGAGTCGAAGGCGGCGATGGCGGCGTCGTAGTTTTTCGCCAGCGTCTCTTTGCGGCCCTTCTTGAGGCCTTCGCCGTAAGCTTTGGACGCGGCCTTGTCGATGGGCTTCTTCTCGGTCGAGGGCTTGGCCGGCTTGGCTACCGCTTTGGTGGTCGCCGAGGCCGAAGTCGCCGCGACGGAGGCCGAAGCCGCCGGCGCCGAAGCGGTGGCTTTCGCGGCGCTGGGGCTGGTCTTCGCGGGGTCTTCCGTCTTGGAACACGCCACTTGCGCGGCGACCCCGAGGACCAAGAGCACGGACAGGCGAGAGATCTTCATCACGCCAGGGTTTCACGGATCGGTCGAGCCGCGAACGCCAAAAGAACGCAGCACGACAAAGCTCGCGCGAACGGCGTGGAGCGTCTTCGCCGACGCGAGCTCAGGGCTTCTTGGCCGCCGTGAGCGCCGCGAGCTGCTTGCATCCGTAGGCGTCTTCGTTGTCGCACCCGAGTTTGTAGAGCTCGGCGGCGTGGCGAAGATCCTGAGGAACGCCGCGGCCCTCTTCGTAGAGCGAGCCGAGCAAGCTGCACCCGTGGAAGTCTTCCTGCTTGCAGCCCTTGTCGTAGAAGGTCGCAGCGCGCGCCGGGTCTTCGCGTACGCCTTCGCCCTGGTCGATCGCCACGCCGAAGTTCGAGCAGCCCTCGGCGAGGCCGTAGGTGCAGGCCTTTTCGTACAGCTTGTAGGGCGCGGTCATGTACTTGCCGATTTTGCCCGACTCCGCCAAGAGGCCGAGATTGTTGCACGCATAGCCGCTCTTGCCGGCGCAGCCCTTCTCGTACAAGGTCTTCGCCATGGCGTAGTCGACCGTGAGCGCCTGGCCGCTCTCGTAGGACTCGCCCAGATTGCCGCACGCCGATGCGCTCCCCCAATCGCAGCCGAGCTTGTAATAGCCATTGGCGCCGGCCTGGTCCGCGGGGGCGCCTTTGCCGTATTCGAGCTGCCAGCCGAGATCGTTGCACGCGCCTGCCACGTGTTTGTCGCACGCTTGCTTGAAGAGCGCGTTGGCGCGCGCATCGTCCGACTTGGTGCCTTCGCCGTCCCGGTGGGCTTGCGCGGCGGAGTTGCACGACTCGGCGTTGCCGGCCGCGCATTCTTTCTCGTAGATGGCGAGTGCGCGGGCCTTCAGGGCGTCGGACTCGACGCGGGCCGGGTCTTTGGGGGCGTCTCCGTGGCGCCTCGGATTGCCGTGCCCCTTGCCCGAGACCTTGCCGGGCGCCTCGTCGGGCGCGGATTTTTCGGCATTCGCCGTCGTGGCGGCGGCTTGGAGGTCGGGCACGGCGGCCGGGTCTCGGCGAGGAACGCAGGCCGCGCTGGAGACGAGCGCCCCGCCTGCCACGAAGACCACGAGAGACGAGAGTGAGAGGGGGCGTCGGCGGTTCACGAAAGTGTCGTATCACCTCGGTTCGGCGGTGGGAAAGTCGTGTGGTCGAGGTCAGCGCGAGACGGCGGGCGTGAGCAGCTCGGCGGGCAGATCGGGGCAGTCGAGGGTGCGCAAGAAGGCGACCAGGTTGTCCACGTCCCCGCCGTCGACATTCACTCCTTGGAGCTTCGGATCGAGCGTGCCTACCGTCGCACCACCGCCGCCACCGCGTCCGCCTCGTCCACCACCGCCGCCGCCACCTCCACCTCGGTAAATGTCGAGGATGAAGCCGCGCAGGGTCTGCTGATGGGAGGCGTGTCCGAAGAACGTACGCTGGCCCACACCGCGCAAGCTCGCCGTACGGAACGCGCCTTCTTGGGCGGTCTCGGCGGCCACGCTGGCGAGCTTGAGTCGCCCTGCGGCCGGGTCGTCCGAATAGGCGCCGGCTCCATTGAAGAGATCGGTCGCGAGCGAGGGGGCTCCGGCAGCGCGACCGCGGTCGGTCGAGGGAATGCCGATGTCGTGGAACTCACCGTCCGAGAAGCTCGGACCGGAGTGGCAACCGGTGCAGCGCTCTCGTTGGAAGGTGGCGGCCCCCGCGAGCTCGGCATTGGTGAGCTGAGCCTCGCCTCGCTGCCAGCGATCGAAGCGCGTGTCGACGCAGAGCACCTTGCGCTCGTACGCCTCGATGGCCTTGCCGAAATTGGCGAACACACGTTGAACGGCGTCGCGTTGCGCTTCGGAGAGGCTCGTCCAGGACGGATCGCCGGGTTTCGCGCGAGCGGGAACCTCGGTCAGGTCGGGGAGAGGGCCGAAGACCGTCTCGTACTCCGCCTTGTAGACGGCTGACATGCGGTGCGCGACCTCGGCCCGGGAAAAGTCCATCTCTTTGGGATTCTCCAGCGCCTTCAATGGCTGCGACCACGCCGAGTCGGCTTTGCCGTCCCAAAGCAAATAGGGGTGCATCACGGCGTCGGTGATGGGCATGGAGTGCCGGTCGCCCAATTGGCCTCGAACGCCCACGGATTTGGCCTTCGGGTCCGAGAATCCGCGTGACGGATCGTGGCACGAGACGCAGCCCACGGTTCCTTCCGAGCTGAAGCCCTTGTCGAAGAAGAGCAACCGTCCCAGGGACGCCGCGCTCGGGTCGTTCGCCATCGCATTGGTGGGCGAGGCCGGCACCATGGCTTCGGTGAGCGCTTGGGTGCTGAAGTCGGTGGGGTCTGCGGTGTTGTCGGCGCACGCGGCGGTCGACGCGATCGCCACGGCGAGAGCGAGCGCGAGCGGCCGCCCGCCGCGAAGGGGCTTGATGGTGTTCACGTGTTGCCTCGGAGGAGCCCTGCACGGCCGTGATGACCGGCGTCCCTGTCCTCGAGAGACTCATGACCGATGCCTTCACAATCCTTCGCGAGAATTTTTCACCCGCGCAACGTTCGCGCGCCCACCTTCGAAAGGCGGGCTACGACGACGGGGATTCTCGAGGGCCTCGAGCGCGAGAACTACGAGCGAAGTCCGCGCTTTCGGACCGAGATCAGCCAGGCTTCGAGCTCGGGAACGTTGGGCGGCTCATCGGGGAGAGGGCTCTCGTCGCGCGCGCGGTCGAGCTCGGTGAGGAGGGAGTCGAGGCGCGGTTTCCAGGTGGCGAGGTCGCTCGCGTCGAGGGTCACGTTTTCCGCGCTGCGCTTGCGTTCGACCAGCTCGGTGACGTCGAACCCGCGGTGCTCGTCGACCAAGCGGAAGATGTTCGCTTCGATGCGCCCCGAGCGCAGCGCCACGATGCCGGTGAGCGCCGTGCGCAGCGCATAGAGGAGCTTCTTCACCGTGGGCTCCTTCTCCATCGCTTTGATCTGGGAGAAGCAGAAGCCGCGGTAATGATGGTGGAGCTTGCGGCTCAATGAGCGAGACACGAGGGGCTCGGCTTCGTCCAAGAGCGCGGAGCGCACCACCCGTTCGCGCCCCAACACACGCTCCAGGTAATTGCCATTGCCCCCGAGAATGCCCCCGAGCGCGTGCGTGAGCTCGTTCGAGGTGTAGTCGATCTCCACGCCGTTCACAACCTCGGTCAGGTCGAAGGCGGGCTTCGGTTGGGTGAGACCGAGCAGCGACTCGGTGTCGGCCACGTGAATGGCCTTCAGGTCGAGGTCGCTGTCCACCGAAGGAAAGCCATAGGCGTGCGCGCCGCTCAAGAGCACCACCAGATGATTTCGCTCGGCGCAGAATCGTTCCAATCGCGCCACGGCCACCGTCGTTTGGTCGGGGGTCAAGAGGGCGGTGAGGCGCTCGCGGTCGAGGAAGGTGATCATCGGGGTGGCTCCGATGTTACTCGGCCCAGCTGGCTTCGGTGAAGGGCGGGGCGTCTAGGCCGAGCGGGCCGGGCTCACGGTTCACGTAGCGGCGCGCGGCTTCTTCGGCGATGCGCCGCGTGAGGCGATCCACGCGGGCGATGTCGGCGCGCTCGGGCAGGGGAGAGGCGTTTTTGGCGGCTTCGAGCTCGGGCACCAGGGCTTCGGCGCGTTCGAGCACGCGGTCGAGCGGGGTCTCCCCACGCTTGATGGCCAAGAGCTCGTCGCGTGCTGCGCCCGTCGCCTCGAACGTGGGGTGTCCCTCGCGCAGCCACGAGGTGGCCAGGGTGAGCAGTCGCACCAGATTGTAGGCATTCTTGGGGCGCATCTCGCGTGCGAGCTCGAGCTCCGAAGCGCCCGTCTCGGCGAACGTGCGCAGCGCCGCGAAGGTGCTCTCCCCGAGGAGCCCTTGATCGTGCAGCGAGCGGTAAAGCTGCTTCACGTGTTCTTTGGCCGCATGGATCGCATCGGCGCGCGAAGGCGCCGCGCGAGGCGAGACGTCGGCGAGCTTCTGGGCCACCGAGTCGAGCGAGAGGGAAGGATCCTCCCTCAGCCATTCGAGCACGTGCGTGCGGTGCTCGTGCAGGCGCAGGCTCTGCTCCAGCTTGCGCAGCTGCCCCAGGGCATAACGCCCGAAGGTGCCGTGGATTTCGCGCGAAGCGAAGGCCTCACGCTCGGCCAAGAGCCACTCCCCGATGGGGTCGGTTGATCGGGCATTGGGCAAAAAGAGCATCTCGAGCGTATTGGGGTCTGCCCGCAGGGCCTGTCCGATGGCCTTCTTGGCATTCCAATACGTGGCGCTGCCGTCTTCGCGCACGAGGTCTTCGGGCGGAGCGACCAGGCCGATGGTCCACGAGAAGGGCAAGACGAACACGCCGCGCAGGTCGGTGTCCGAGCCCTCGTCGGCGAGGCCCCATGCCCGCGAGCCGACCGTAGCCTCGAGCACCACACACGGGTGCAAGGCGTCCCACGCATGAGCACGCCGTGAGGCATAGAGCGCTTGCCCCACGCGTCTCGGCACGAGCTCGTCGCGGGCATACCGAAGCACGCCCACGCCCACCACGGTCACGTGCAGCTCGTCCCCCTCGAGCTTGGTCACCCGCCCCACGCTCCCTTGAGGCACCCGCCGCTCGCCATGCACGCGGTCTACCCGCGTGATGACCTCGGTCCCATGAGGAAGCGGCACCGCGCGATCGTCGAGATTTTCGAGAGAGCGTAACCTGGGCGAGCTCATGGGGAGAGGCTCGCGCATTTTCGGGCGGGGTGGAATGGGGAGGTGGAGGTCTCGGGCCGGAGCTGCGCTTTGGCTTCAACGTCGGTCGGATCTCCTTGAGGTGACCGCACCAGCTCAGTGACGAACCCGCTCGAGCATCGCCTGCACGAATCGGGGAAATTCGCGGCCTAAAGGACCAGGATCCGGGTCGATCTCCTTCATCTTTCTCTCGACGACGGCAGGAAGCTCGTGCCCGCGCCCGAGAACGACCAGCAGCGCACACGCAACGAAAGCCCGTTCGTCTCCCATAGGGCAGTGGAGTCGCCCGACCTCGTCGTCTCGAAGGAGCACCTTCAACGCGACCTCGGGCTCGGAGAACTCGTGGAGATACGGCAAGCCAACTGCGGCAATGAGCGCCATCATTTCCTCCACGACTCGACCAATGTTTTCCCCGATGTCGAACGTGTGAAAACCAGTGCCCAATATATTCCCAAGTTCCGCACCGAGCGTGAACCTTTCCCGCTTTTCGCGGGCAGAGAGCCATGGACGAAAGGGATCAATGAGCTTTTCGACCGCATCGAAGCGAATTGCCACGTCGATGGCAGCCTGCAGTAGTGATCCTCGCTGAAAGAATCCGAAGTGGATTACATCACGCCCCCAGGAGTATCTGCGACCGAAGTCCTGCATCGAGTATCGTGGAACGAAGCCCAATGGGGTGAGACGACTTCCGATCTCGTCAAACAGGGCTTTGCGGCGTAGGCCGAGTGGTGAGGTGGTCATGGGAGCCCTTGGCGTCAACGTCGGTCGGATCTCGTCGCCCGAGCGCCCTCGCCGGCGAGGCCCCATGCCCGCGAGCCGACCGTAGCCTCGAGCACCACACACGGGTGCAAGGCGTCCCACGCAAGAGCACGCCGAGAAGCATAGAGCGCTTGCCCCACGCGTCTCGGCACGAGCTCGTCGCGGGCATACCGAAGCACGCCCACGCCCACCACGGTCACGTGCAGCTCGTCGCCCTCGAGCTTGGTCACCCGCCCCACGCTCCCTTGAGGCACCGCCGCTCGCCGTGCACTCGGTCCACCCGCGTGATGACCTCGGTCCCATGAGGAAGCGGCACCGCGCGGTCGTCGAGATTTTCGAGAGAGCGTAACCTGGGCGAGCTCATGGGGAGAGGCTCGCGCATTTTCGGGCGGGGTGGAATGGGGAGGTGGAGCTCCTGGGCCGGAGCTGCGCTTGACTCACCTCATCCGCCGGGAACGTCCTGGCGAAAGCGCTGCCGCGTGTTCTTGGCGTGGTCGTGCTGATCCGCTCGCCATGAGCATCAGCCCCCTAGCCCCAGAACCGATGATCGCGTTTCGAAAGGCGTCATTCCTTCACTCCATGATGAGAATGCGTCATCAGAACGCAGTGGTTGGCCGTAATTCTCCGCACCCTAAAACCATCATGATCGAGCAGCCAGGCAATCCGATGTCCAAGATTCGTAGTCGGATCGATGCCGTCGAAGAATGCAGCCGCCTGAGTCGCGCCGAGCAGAGTCCCCAGGATGCGAACCTGGCGCCACGGCGTCTGCAAGTTCATCGCCATCAAGAAATCGGCACGATCATAGACCAAGACTTCGCAATCGTAGACAAAGTCAGCCAACAGAAGACGTTCAGCCACTTCGCCTTCGCGAAGGGCCCATTGCTTCACGAGCTCGACAACATTCTCTTCTGTAAGGTGCATGGTGACTCTCAAAAAGCGACAGGAAACGCAACAAACGGACCAAATGACTTCGGATTAAATATGCGCGCGCCAATCTGCGGGTCGTAGAGCATCATCTTGCCCCCATTGTTGATGCCAATCATGACGTGGGTCGCAAAAGTCGTGCTGCTACCCGGGTATACAACGTAGAACTGTCGAGCATAGCCCGTCAACAACGTACTTTGCTGAAATTGCCCGAAACGAACCCCTGTCTGTGCCGCGATCTGGTTGTTCGCCGTTGTGATACGCCCGAGGTTAAGTGCTACGTCCGCGCTCGCCGTTTCCAGCCTCCCATTCTTTACACTGTTCAGAAACGCGCAAACGCCATTGACGCAGTTGGTCATGGATCCACTTGGGTTGAATGGGGCAGCACGACCAACGTTTGTTCCCGCAATCTCTTCAGTCGCGCCAGCTGCCGCCGTCGCCCCCGCCCCCACGCCCCCCGACACCACCGGATTCCCATTTATCGCGGCAGCAATACGGGTTCCCGCAATTAGCGGCCGAGCGAGTGAGGTCGCTAGGTGCAGGTATGCGTTTTCCACTAGTGCCGCCACCGGCGGGCCGAACAACATGACTCCAACACCAGCCACGATCCCCGTCCCGCCAGCAGCGGTGGCCGCCATCCTGACGTGGGCGTTGCCCTCGACAATCTGGTGCCCTGTCGACGCAGTCGCCGTCCGCAAGCCTTCCCAGTGATCTCTTCCGTCCGCGCCGGTGTGCAGCGGCATCTGCGATACGCTCGCCCCAGGATGGATCGCCATCAGGAACGTCCCGAACGAGAACGCCCAGGCCGGGGGAGGTGGCGGAGGGGCTGGCCTTCCGAATGTGTGCGGGTAGGACGGGCGGGCGTGCTTTGGTGGGGTCGGCGGCGCGTGCCTATCGTCCTGCTTGTCGGTCCTCTCGTGCGACGGAGGTCCATATCCCGAGTCCTTCCTCGTATCCTGATCGTCGGGCGACATTCCCGTGTCGTTCGCGGGAGGAGCCGACTCCAAACCGTTCGGATCAACCATCCGGGAGACCTTGCCTCCTACATAGGCATACGGATTGGAGTCTGCTCCCCAGGCGTGAATGGTGAGCGGGTCGGGGCTAATCCAGCGATGGAGCTGCGGGCTGTAGTACCGTGCTCCGAAGTACACGAGCCCTACTTCGGAGTCCTCCTCCTTACCGGTAAACTTGTAGGGGTCTCGGTAGGCTCCAAATCGCTCGCTGCGGAAGTCCGATTCGACCGCGCCATAGGCATCGTAGGCGGTGCGCTCTACGACCTCACTCGTCTGTTGGTCGATCACGAAGCTCGACGACCCCAAGTGGTCCGAGAGCGACAGGAAGAGCCGCGGCTGCCCGACGGTTCCGTCGGGCGTCGCTTGCTCGACGTACGCCACTCGACCAATTCCGCCGAACGACACTCGTTCGGTTTCAACGGTCAGCTCGTAGTCACCACTCTCGAACTTCGCACCTTCTACGCGAAGGCTGTCGAAGACCTCGAGTGTGTACCTCGGCTCACCGCCGGCGGGCTTTGATCCCTTCGCAACTCGTGCGCCCCCCGCGTAGGTGTACCTCATTTCGCGCGTCGGCTCGCCCGCGATAAGACTCGGGCTGTCAAGCGGTACCCCGGGCCCAGGGGTGAGGTCCCAGCGTTTGGCAATGGCGAGGTTCCCGACCTCGTCCCAGCTGTAGCGGAAGTGCTGCTTGCAAGGTCGGCCGTCTTCACAGGACGTCGGGACGGAGCCGCTTGCCCCGGTCGGACGGTCGACCAGCATGTCGACCATGTTGCCGGCTGGGTCGTACTGGATGACGACGCCGTCGGCCGCCTTCAATTGATTCGGGCCGGCCGTCCCGGTACCGAATGTGCCGGCTCCGAGGGACCGGTCGAACCTACCTGCTGCCCCAACGTCGCTGGACGACGACTTGATGTTGCCAAGGTAGTCGTACGCGAACGTCTGCTCCTGCATGCGCGTCGGAAACACCGCGCGCGGCATCGACGCGGAGAGAGGGCCCTCGTGCTTGAAGGGGGATACCCACGGATCACTGCCGTGGTCGGACGTGATGCGGGTGAGCCGGTCGAGATCGTCGTACTCGAGATGCTGCGTCCGCGAGGCCGCGCCCGGGGCCCACCCTTCGCTGCCGTAGTCGATCAAATCGACCGGGTTCAAGTTCGCGTCGTAGTTGTAGACCGTGTCAGTCAACATCAGTTGCTGCGTTGGAGCGAATGGGTCCTGCGGCGCGTAGCCGACCTGGTCCCATGCAGTCGGTCGCGCATTTCGCTGAATGGTCATCCGCCTGACGGGCGAAGCCGCACGGCTGTCGTCGTACAGGAGGTCGGTCCGCGTCTGCGCCACGTCCCCGTAGATGACGTTGGACACACGACCGTCTCCAGCCGTGATCACGTCCGAAACGAGCAGCCCGTAGCTAGAGTCGACCCTGCGAATCACACCTCGGGCGTCATACTGAAGCGAATACTCACTCACCCCTCCGGGCTTCAGGGCGGCCACGTCCGCGCCGGTCGTCCCCGATACGGTGCGACCGTTCATGTCGAAGACGGCCGCCTTCGAGTAGACGTGGGGCGCGTATCGCTGCGCGAGCGTCGGCGAGACCGGACCAGGCTTCGCGATTCGCCGCGACATGCCAATGCTTCGACCCGCGACGTCGTACTTGATCCTCGTATGTGAGCCGCGACTGTAGGCCGCTACCGGTCGCCCGAGCAAGGCACTCGCAACGCCATACTCTGCAGGGGATTCCGCCCCGTCTGGCGCATCGTACACGGTGTACGACTCTGTGCCGTCGCCGAAGTTCGGCCCCCAGGGAGCAGGAGGCGAATAAGCCTCCTGCTCGTTGGTGCACGGCGAATAGTCTTGGTACAGCTCTCGTCCGGCGGCGTCGTAAGCTATATTTCGGCCGCAGCCGCGCGAGTCACTCGTACCGACGAGCCATCCGGCGGCATTGTAGGCATAGACGTTCTGCCGGCCATTTGCGGTCGTGTTCGGATCGCGAGTCGCAACCAGTCGACCCAGACTGTCGAACGACCGCTCGCGTACGAAAATCGGCTGGCTCGAACCAACGTACCTTGCCGTGCGAGTCTCTCGAATCGCCTCGCCAGAGGGGAGGTAGTCGTACCGAACGTCGGCCGATTCGGCGTTCATCTTCCAGCTCTGCAGCTTTAGACGTCCGTGACCGTCTAGGGTATGCTCGACACGCGAGTTCCAAGTGGCGCTGCCCGGAGCGACAGCATTCGCGTCGAACGACTGCACGAACAGGGGCGCGTACGCGGTCATGCTCAGGCGCGTGGTGCCTACGAATGAACCTGTTGGAGGCCCCTCCCAAGTCCCGGTGCGACGCCCGTACTCGTCGTACGTAACCGCTATCGGCGTAACCGTCGCGTCCGGCTCCAGGTCTGGATTCTCGAGGTCCCCATAGTACACCGAAGGCCTGGCCGCCGAAGACACGACTTGGCCTCTAGCGTTTCGAACCGCAGCGCCCCCAGCTACCCAGCTGCCCTCGGTGTCGCCTTGTGTGATGGTCAAGCGCGTCACACCGAGACCGTCGATATAGTCGACCGTCTCTCGGCCGAGTGCTTCCAGGTGGGCCGGGTCACGACTCCAGGTGTGCACTCGAGAGAGGCCCGAACGCTCGTCGAAGGAAGACGAGGCCCTGGGCTGAGAGTTCACGAGACCGGATAGCACCGCCGACGGGTCGTAGACCGCGACCTTACGTCCAAAGCCGTCGAGGGCGATCCGACTTCGCTCATTGTTGGGGCTAAGGACCTCGGTCGCGAGCCCGAAGCCGCGGTCAAAGAGGAAGTAGGTATGCAGCATCCGGTCGGCTTGACTGGTGGCGCCGTCGAGCCCGGTGATGGATTCCCTGGTGTGGTGCTTGAAGGTATCGTCGTAAATGGTCTTGGTGTAGCTTGCCGTGGCCATGCCCCGAGGGGTCGGAACGACGGGCCCCCAAGACTCCGTCAAATTTCCGACGTCGTCGTACTGCATGGTGGCCATCTGGACGGTACCGGCCCCCGAGGCCCCCATTGGCGAAAGAGCAATACCGGCGGTAGGCGACTCGTGAGCTCGGGTAAGCAACACCGTCCCAAACAGCAGACCGTCGACGCGCGTGGCATTGCCTCGCGCGTCGTAGGTTGTCGTCGTGGTGCGCACGTCGGGAGACTCTTCTCCCGCCACCGAGACCTGCTCAGGGCGCCAAATAAACGAGCCTTTTCGCACCCACGTCGTTCGGGTTTCGACCAGCGGGTCAAGAGGTTGGAATGGGCTTTCGCTCTTGATCTGACCGAAGTCTTTCACGAGAACGACGTTCCCGTCCGCGTTCTCAACCTGCTCCCGATAGAGAATCTTCTGTCGGTCGGACTCCCAGATCACCGTCTGTTGGACGATCGGCGGAGTTCCGCTGTCGCCGTAGAATGTAAGCACCGGCTGAGACACCACGTGCGGCTTTGCTGGTCCGTCCAGAAGCCGCGTGGTGATACTGCTCTGGTAGACTTGATTCACCGTGCGTTCCGGTTCGCCACTCGGAAGCGGCCTGGCTAGGTAGCGATGTACCGTTTGCGAGAGCACCCGTTTGACCGTCCCCGTCGTCGCATCCGGATCCTCGCCGAACGTCGTTGAGGTGAGCAGCAACCCCGAGTTTACGGCCATGACGTCCGAATCACTCGTCTCTGGGCAACCGCCACGCGAGTCGCACTTTCCAAATGCGTAGACATTGCGAATTGATTCGCCCATCGGCAGAATGGTCGTTACCTCGCCGAATCCTCGAAACGCACGCGCCCAGGTATCGTACGCGGGCCGGCGGTATCGATAGTGAGTGGTAGCGGTGTGCCCGGCGCTGCCGGAAAGCCCGTTGGAAACGGTGACAGACTCGACGACGTGCATCGGCACCTCGAGCTTGTCTGCCTCCTCGACGACTGTAGCTCCCCGCTGAGCTCGAAGGTCTTCACTGTGCTCCTGGTAGCTCACATAGGAAAACAGGGTGGACGCACCTAGACCGTTATCCACCCGGGTGAGCAGACCCGGCAGTGGTTCGGCCCGCTCCAGGAGCGCAAGCGCCGAGATCTCGTTGCGCAGCACGTACACGAGGTCGGCGGCTCCAGAGCCGTCGATATCGACCACCATGAAGCGCCCGTCGCGCGAATTGTACTGACTCGTCGACAGCTCTCCGAGGACCGGGTCCGTCGCCGCGGTACATTCCGCACCAGTCGTAAAGCCTGGGCACCACCTGCGGAGAACTTTGCCGTCCACGTTGATATAGACAGCGACCGCAATTCCTCGTGATCCACCAACGCGGCGATGCGGCAATAAAACGTCAGTCAGTCCGTCACCGTTGATATCGCCAAAGTGGAACTTCCGGAGTGGATCGGCTTCATCGTTGTAGATGTAGCCTTCGATGTTCGTAGGCTGACCAGTCAACTCTTCGAGGGTGCGAATTTCGACCAGGCCCATGTTCACCAGGGAGGCGCCGAACAGGTACTGCGAGTTGCTCGGCAACGGGTGATCATAGGGATTCCTCGAGGTGTTTGGACCGACATACCCAGACCCGGGCGATGTCGATCCGTACTTAAACCTCGTCTGCCCAACGAACATCGGGAGTCCGCGAGGGCTTCCGTCGTAGTTCGCATAGTAGCTCTTCACCGTGCCCGAGGTCAGCCGATCTGTAGAAACAGCGTCGGCGTAACCGTCGCCGTTCATATCGACCAGAGCTCGCATGGCGGGAATGGCCTCCGGGGTCGTATCGAGCTGTGGTCCCGGAACCCCACTCGAGAAGGGGCGAATATGTTGACTGTTCGGTCCGGGCCATACCAGGCTCCGCCTCGAGAAGCGGATAGTTGTGTGGTTGCCACCGATTGGTCGACTCACCTGATCGAGGAGACCGTCACCGTTCACATCTCCAACGGCGACGGTAAAGTTGTCTAGCGGGAGCGCCGGAGAGGAGCCGTTTGGAGTGAGCTCCCACGCGTCGCGGGGCTCGGGGTCACCGGCTTGCGGAATGCACCCTTGCAAGGCACGGGTATACTTTGCGCCCCACCATCCGTCAGTCGGTCGAGAGGGCGCTGCCCAGAGCACGGAGTTTCCTTGGTCGACATGCCCCCACTGACCAACCACGTCCATTGCAGCGTATTGGTTGAGGTAGAGCCCGAGCATGGCGTCATAGGGGCCGGGCGGTGGTGAGCCCGGCAATCGGAGCGCCGTCACGGAACATGCCGAGACGAACTTTCTGCCCGCGCCATCACGTTTGTTGAGAACGACGGCCGAAGTTCCGTCGACGAAGTCCGGTAATCCGTCTCGATCGACGTCCAGAGAACCGACTCTGCCTCCCCAGCTCGGAAACATTTCGGGCCCGGACGGGGACGCGACGATCGGATGGTAGATCGGCCGCACGGCGGGCGTCGAGTACGTGTACGTGGTAGGCGCGTGGGTTGGACAACCCGAGACGACTTGAGTGGCGTCGATGGGCTGATCGTCGCCCGGAACTGCCGGTTCGTACGCCGAAGCCTCGCACTTCCCCTCCAGAACGATCTGGTGGAGGAACGACCGACCGAGGATTGGTGTTGCGAGATCGCTTGGCTGCTCGAGATTTTGCTCCGCCGACTTGTACGTAAAGTGGTACGTCCGAACGCGCTCTCGTGCCCCCGCTCCGGACGCAGGCTTACTCCCCACGACGATCTTCGAGATCCGCTCAAGATGGGGAGCGACTCGGGGCGGCGAGCCGACCGCCTGTGGGGCGCGTCCAGGTTCCCAAGCGATCGCTACGTGGTATTCGTAGTTGGCGTGCGCCCCGGCTCCGGTCCCCGGCGGTTGGGTGTAAAACACGTGCGTCAGGTACGGAACATCGTTCACACGAGAGGGCGCTGTATCGGCTGGAGCTGCGACTGGCTTCTTCGACCAGACGTAGTCCACTCGATTCCCGTTCCGGTCGACGCGGCTGGTGAGATGCGCGCTCACGCCGGTCACACGGGACGCGCTCGACTCGCCGTAGCCTTCGACCAGGCCGGACTTGTAGTACACGCGGAAGGTCAGTCCTCCGAGCCAGTAGACCTTCGCTTCCGTGGTGTCCGCCTGTAGGCGGTAGATCGCCTGGGCGCCGCTTGCCGTGAACTCGGGCTCCGCAGCACAGGCTGATCCGCTACACATCCGCACCAGAGGTCGTCCGCTCCAAGTGAAGCGTCCGAACGCATTGGTCGGTGGGTTCGTCGAATAGGGATCCAGCGCTGTCTCGATGGATGGCACGGTGAGATCCCAGCCAACGCCGGCGTCACCATCCCATCGGTTGCCCGTGTACGTCAGTGAGAGGCCAGGCTGGGCTTCACCTCGGGCGGCCGGAAGGTCGAATGAGTAAGTACTCTTCGCACTTCCGCTCGTCGAGCTTACGTCCGAGTTCCCGCCCTCGCCGACGACGCCGGTCCCCTCGCCTGTCGACATGGCCGACTGCGCGCTTGCGCGTCCCAGCTCCGCAACCTGGGCGATGGCGGAAATGGCCGCGACGAGCCCCACCGAGACGACTCCTCGAAGCCTCGAGTTGCTTCTGACGCCAGCCCACACGTCTTGTTGCTTTTTCATCGGCAATCCGCCTTGAGGTCGTTCAGATTCTGGGAACACGTCGTTCGCAATCGTTCGGTCTCGTCCACGTCCCGTCGTTTCAGCTTCGGAAACCCGGCGCGCGTCGACTCCTCGACCTTCGGCGAGTGAAAGCAGGCACCGAGCTTCGAAGCGAGTGCCGCGCACTCCTCGGGAAGAGGCGCAGGATCGTCTTGATCGGTGACGGCGCGAGACTTCCCCCCGCAAGCCACCCCAAAGAGCACCGCAATTGTAGCCGACACGAGCAGAGCACCAACGCCCCTCCAGCGGGCTCTTCCGGCGGCGCGAGACCACTCGGATACGCACGCGAGGAGTCCGCCAAAAGCCCAAACTCCAAGGGTTAGGAACCGCATCCTTCGAGTCATCGAACGCTCCAACGTCCTGGTCGCCGGTGGCGCCAGTCACAGGGTTGCTGCCATTCACGCAGTCGAGGCGCGAATCGATCGCACACTGACCGCGCCACTCAATGTCGTCCAGCTTCCATCGCGACAATCGACCAGCAGGACACGACAGCGCAAGAGCAGGACATGGCCGCGAGCAAACAGGACACGTGCACTCACGAACAGGACGCCGCCCTCGCCGATACGGACAAGTTCTGGCGTCGCCTCCGGCCCGACCGTGCGATCAGCTCCTCGCCTGTCGTGAGAGGCGATTGAGAGAACACGATCTGCCCTTGCGCGGAACCTCGCCATAGCCAAGGATTGCCTTCACTTGCGCGTCGCCCGTTCGCGACTGCCAGACTGTTCCTCGCGTGGAGGCCTTCCATGGGACTGCGCGTCTCTTTGTTTTCTCCGTCGAGAGTCACGCTCCGCACGACCGCGGCGCTCGCGCTCACGTCGGCCACGGTTGCTCTCGTCGACTGTGCCGGAGGGCCCCGTCACGTCGAGCTCGGCGCGGACGACGCCGCCTTCGGCACGTTCTCGAGCAGCGAAGCGTCCACTCACGACCGACCTTGCGAGGGGCTCGAGTGCAGTGTCGTGGAGTGCGCTCCGGGAGAGGAAACGTCGCTTGACGGGCGCGTGCTCGCGCCCAATGGCACGCTGCCTATCTCGGGCGCGCTCGTGTACGTCGGTGCGAGCGCAGCTCCGGAGATTCCCACCGGCGTTTCCTGCCAGACGTGTGCGACCCTGCTGCCGCAGCGTCCCGTCGCCGTCGCGATCAGCCAGGCGGATGGCTCCTTCTCGCTACGAGGTGTCCCGATCGGAAAGGACATTCCCGTCGTGATTCAAGTCGGGAAGTGGCGGCGCACGGTCGTGGTACCGGAAGTGGAGAGATGCACGCGAAAGCAACTGCCTGACGAACTAACGCGCCTGCCCCGCAATCGCCGCGAAGGAGAGATGCCCCGCATCGCCCTCACCACGGGTGTGTGCGACGACATCGGGTGCTTGTTGCCCAAACTCGGTATCGATCCGACAGAGATCGGCGCTGCGACCGAGGGCGACACGAAGAGCGTGCACGTGTACCGCGGCGCAATGGCCGAGGGTGACGCCCCGCGCGGAGCGCCGCCGGTCACCATGCTCTGGTCGGACGGCGCAAAGCTCGGTCAGTACGACATGCTGTTGCTTTCGTGCGAATGCGGCGAGCGGCTCGAGAACAAGGGCCCGGCGGCCAACGCCGCGATGCTGCGCTACCTCGACGCCGGCGGGCGAATCTTCACCACCGACTTCATGTATTCCTGGTACCGCGATGCTCCGTCATCGGACCTTCATCGCGTCATCGACATTTCGGGTGGCGGTCATGAAGGCGGGCGCCCGGTGCTCGTGGGCAAGTCCACCGCGCACGGCGCCGATCTGCTGAAGTGGCTCCGGGCGACATCGACCGGCGGCCCCGAGCTCTTGGACGGCCAGCTCGACTTCGAGAGCGTGTTCGACAACATCGCCTCGGTCGACACCACGCGAGCCAAAGTTTGGGCGACCTCTTCTCGCCCTAATGCACCTTCGTCCGCCTTCGGGGCGCGTGTTCTGTCGATCGACTTCCCGCTCTCGGCCGCCGCAGACCAGCAATGTGGACGAGCCGTCCACTTCGACGCGCACGTCAATCAACCTCGAGACGGCGACCGCGTCGGCCCCGACTTTCCAGCGACCTGCGCCCCGACGATGAGCCCTGGAGAGGCCGCGCTCGCCTACTTCCTCTTCCACCTCGCGAGCTGCGTCGCCCCGCCACCGGAAAAGATCGGCGTCGCGCCGCAGCGGTAGCTCCCGAGCCTGTTCACCCTTGCGCATCGACGGCGAAGTAATCCCAACCCGAAACCTGGTCTCCATGGATATCCATCAACGAACGCTGGCAGCCACGACGAAGGGGAGCGTCAGGCTGTCGGTACCCGCAACGATCTTTTTGGCCGAAGCGCGGCGAGTCGCGCTCTTGACACGTAAGCACCTCGCGCGGCTCAGGGCTGCCGATCCACACATCGACGCCAAGCTTCCGGAGCGGATGCTCGGATTGTGTGATGCCTGTCGAATCGAGCCATGGCGGAGAAGCACCGTGCCCATCCCGGCGCCGAAGCTGAATCGCGCCAAGGTCGCGTTTCGGCACCTCGTGAAGCTGATCGAGAAGGCCGCTGCGGATTCGGAGCCGACCAGCGGGCTGCGCCGTGACCTCGCTACCGCGCAGCGCGCACACCCGCGCCCTCGAGGTGCGGAGGGCATCCGGGCCGCCTTGGAGACGGCCCTTCAGCTTGCACGAAAGCATCGAGCGCTGTTCGTCGAGACCAGCGTCGAGCTCGAAGAGCGAATCGTCGCGGGCCAGAGTGGTCTCGACGCGCTCGACGAGGTGATGAAGGCACGGAGCGCTTCCGTACGCGCGCGGTCGACGACGATTTCTCCACGCACCACGTGGCTCGCCACGCTCAAGGAAAACGTTCGCACCGTGCGCTCGGCGGCCAGCGTCGCGTTTGCGAACACCGAGCCCAAGCTCTATCGGAAGTTCACGAGCGCGTACGAGCGCACGGCCAAGCGTGCCTACCGCGAGCGAGCCAAAGCCGAGCCGGTACCTGCGAAGGCCGTGGCAGGTACGCCTGCCAAGGCCCGTCGCCCACGCACGCGCCGAGTAGAGTTGGTCCAGCAGGCCGCGGCCAGCGCGCGACGAGAGCGCCCGAATCCGTCCAAAAAGTGTGGCTGAGGAGGGCGAGACGGTCCCGCCGCCTTCAACCGTCGCGGACGGGCCCGCCACCAGCTCGGTCTCCGCAGCGAGCTACCTGGCCGGCCGCGCTCGTTCGGTCCGCGTTGCTCGACGCCCGCAAGGTTGTTAGTCGGCGATTTCCCTGCAAAATCGGAGATTTATCCTTGGGTTTCCCGTTCCAGGCCTGCGCCGGGCTGCCAAGCCAGTCCCAAGGCACGTGCGCTGACCGCGATCGACGACCGCGACGCCACCCGCCGACGTGATTTCGCTTACTTAGAGCACCAGCCGTGCTCGGATCGAGTACCCCCCCTTCACTTTGGGCACGGCTGGTGCTCCCGGAGGATGTCGAGCATTCGATCCAAGCACGGCTGGTGCTCCTGGAGGATGTCGAGCATTCGATCCGAGCGCGGCTGGTGCTCCCGGAGGATGCCGGGTATCCGATCCGAGCGCGGCTGGTGCTCCCGGAGGATGCCGGGTATCCGATCCGAGCACGGCTGGTGCCCCGAAAGGGTGCCAGGGCACTCGATCCGAGCACGGCTGGTGCTTTCGACGAATGCCAACCCTCCGCGCCAAGCGCCAAGGACGCTTCGGGCGAGTCTGATGCCAGCCCTTGGAGCTTGGTATGTCGCAAAATCTTGAGTTTGCTTCGTATTTCTCTGCAGACGGACCGGGCAAGCGAGAACCCTGGCTGCGCGAGCGCGCTTCGAGATCGGGATCAGCGTGGTTTTAGTCGTGCCCGAGCAGAAGGGAGCTCTCTCTTGAAGTTGGGCGACGTGCTGCAGCTTCACAATCGCCTACGACGACGAACGTCCCGCGTAGACGAAAAGCGCTGCGCGCGCCTCCCGCAAAACCAAGGTGCACGCCTCGAGCGCGGTAGAGCGAGTACTTGACTGTTCTGTACCCACGTCGAGCACGGAGACCTGAAAATCCCGAGCCGTCGAGCCCGATGGGTGGCGCGCCCGCACCCGCGCGAGCGCGGCCCCGTCCCCTCGACGACAATCGCGACGGCGTCCATCGCGGCGCAGCTGTCGGGGCAAGAGCTCGCGAGGAGCGCGAACTCCGACCACCCGCCCGGCTTGTCGTTCACGTTCGACACGAGCCACCGCGGCCCCGTCTCGCCGCGAGCTTGCGGTGCTCGCGCGCGGAGCGAGCCAACAGCGCCTCGTGCTCGTCGATGGAGGGCGCGTACGAAGCGGAATCATTTCGCGCGCTTTCGCCCAATCGACGTGTCGTGCGCCAAAATGGGTTGACGCCGACTCCCTGAAGCCGTTTGAATCTCGTCTGCAACCCAATGGGAGGGCGCATGGCTGCAAAGAAGAAGCAACCGGCTGAAGTCACCGCCGCGAGTGCGACGGCGTTCGACAAGCTTCACGGAAAATGGGCGACACTCACCTCGGCCGACCTGGTGACCTTGAACGTCGACCTCGACCTTGCGGCGACGGCAGGGCTCGTCTTGGTAGACCGTGCGCGGAAGCCCGGGCGCCTCGAGCTTTTCGACGGTCTGGCGCCCACATACGTCGAAAAAGACCTGGTCGCCCATCTGGAGCTAGCGTGTGAAGCCGCTCAGCACGTGGTGGTCGAGAGCGTGAAGGAAGAGGCCGTGGTGACCGGCGTCAAGGTCGACGCCGCCATCGTCGACCGGGGCAATGTGCTGCGTCGCCGCATGCTCAAGTGCCTGGCCTACAATCTCGAAGGCAACGAGCCCGCCGAGAAGGAGATTGCCGATATCCGACGTGGAATCGGCTACCTCGACCACTCGCGCGACCTCTCGCGCCTCTCGGCCATGTACAAGGTGCACCGCGCCGTCATCGCCGACGACAAGAAGAACTACGTCGAGACCGACCAGGCCGAAGCCTTGGTGGTCTCGCAGCAAATCCGCGATCAGTATCGCGCTTCTCAGTCCACCGAAAACCTCTTCGTGGCCCTGCGCCCGAAGGCGTTCACCGAGGTTCAACGCCTCTACAACGAGGTGCGCGACGCGGCGCACTTCATCTTCCGCGCTCAGGAAGACGTGAAGGCCGAGTTCGAGGCGCTCCGCACCGCGATGGCCGCCGTGAAGGGGCGCAGCGGAAGCGGCGGCGGCTCGGAAGATGTGGGCGGAGAAGAGGGCGAAGAGACGCCCGCGGGCGGGCCGACTGACTGACTGACTGACTGACTGACAAAGAAGCGCTTCGTGGCTTCGAGGTGCAAGGGGACTCTCTACGGAGGGTCCCTTTTGCTTTTGTGGGTCTTGCCGAGGGCTTCCCGACCAGTGCTCGTGGTGTGCTGCGCGATTCGGCGGGGTCGGCGAAGGGCTACCCTGGAGAACCTTCTTCGAGCGAGGCTCGCGGGAGCTCCACGTAGCCAGCCGGCTTGCTTTCCAGATGCACGGTCGAGGCGTTCCACTTCCCGGACGCCCTGGCGCGCACCCTGGTCCCCGCCTGGACCGTGGACGACGTGCAATTCAACTTCGCGCAAATGAGACAGGCGAGCCGGGGCACCCCGCGCGTGGAATACGACTCGAAGATTGCGCGCAACGACCCGTGTCCGTGCGGCAGCGGAAAGAAATTCAAGAAGTGCTGCTTGCCATGAGCCGCGATGGTGGGCGGCCTCCGTTCAAAAACCGATGACGACCCGGCCTTCGACCTGGCCATTGCGCAGGCGGTCCATCACGTCGTTGATGGCGGTGAGGGTATGCATCTCGACGGTCGCTCGGATCTTTCCTTCCGCCGCGAAGGCGAGGGCCTCGGTCAGATCGAGGCGGGTGCCGACAATCGAACCGCGGAGCGTGAGGCGCTTCAGGACGACATCGAAGATGGGCGTGGGGAAATCGCCAGGGGGAAGGCCGACGAGGACGCAGGTGCCGCGCGGCCGCAACACGCCGAGGCCGGCGGCGAACGCCGAGGTCGAGACGGCGGTGACGAGCGAGGCATGGGCCCCACCAATCGCCTTCTGCAAGACGCGGGCAGGATCGTCCTTTTTTGCATTGACGACGATCTCCGCGCCACACTTGCGCGCGAGCTCGAGTTTGTCGTCGGCGACGTCGATGGCGGCCACGTGCAGCCCCATGGCGCGTGCATATTGCACGGCCACGTGCCCGAGGCCGCCGATGCCGCTGATGGCGACCCATTGACCCGGGCGGGCCTCGGTCTCCTTCAGTCCCTTGTAGGTGGTCACGCCCGCGCACAAGATGGGCGCGGCGAGATCGAACGACAGCTCGTCGGGGATTTTGGCGGCAAAGTCGGCGCGCGCGATGGCGTACTCGGCAAAGGCACCGTTCACGGAGTAGCCCGAGTCGTGCTGGGCGCCACACAGCGTCTCCCAGCCCGATTGGCACTGCTCGCAACGACCGCATGCATCGTGCAACCAGGGGATGCCGACCCGGTCGCCCACCGCCAGGTTGGTCACGCCGTCGCCTAGAGCCGTGACGACCCCCACGCCCTCGTGGCCGGGAATGAAGGGCGGGTTCGGTTTGACCGGCCAGTCGCCGTCGGCGGCGTGCACGTCGGTGTGACACACCCCGCTCGCGTGAATCTTGACCAGGACCTCGCCGCGACCCGGGGTGGGAACCGGCACGCGCTCGACCGAGAGCGGCTCACGAAACGACTTGACGACGGCGGCGAGCATCAGCTCGGACATGGTGAAGACCTCCAATCGGGCCCACCAGCACGTGCCATGCCGCAAAAGATGGTCGCGATCCTTCGCGAATTGGCGTCGGGCCTGCCGCGCTCTTTGCAGCAGCGGCGCGGATTCTGCAGAAGAGATCTTCGCTACGGGCGCCCCAATGGGGAGCGGTCGGCAAGAAGCAGAAGCCGACGGATGTTCGGCTGCGATGCGCGGTCGGTGTCGCAGTCGACGGTGGATCGACTACGCTCGGCGCGATGCCGTACCGGTGCCTCCTCGTGCTCCCCACGCCCACCGCGACGTGGAAGCTCTTCACGACGGTCTCGATCCCACCGTTCCCAGGGCTCGGGATTCGGGTCGACACGTACGACGTGGTCGCGGTCGAGAGCGTGGTGGTCGGTGACGCCCATTGTGACGTGACTTGCATCGGCCGCCTCGAGGGCGAGCCTCGAACGGACGCTCAGCTCGAAGCGCTCGGGTTCGAGATTGGCCCCTATCCCTGATCGGGTAAGTTACCCGCGCTGCGCGGGCACGCCGCCTCGCGTCCGAGCGCAATCGATAGTCACTCGAGCATCGAGATTCATATGCCGCGAGCGATCGCTGGCCACGATGGCAAGAGACCCCCGCGGAACCATTGGTCTCCCGTCATGCTGTAGGCACGGCGGAACTCGGCGGCGCGGAGCTTCTTCTCCGCCGTCGGGGAGGGACCCGCGTTCGGAAGGCAAAGTCCACGAAGAGTCTTGGATCGGAGCGCGACGTCGACGACTTGATCGATGTCGAGCTCTCGGTTTCCGTGAATACTGAGTGTCTCGAGCGCGGGCGCCTCGGCGAGCGCCTCCGGGACGCACCTCAATCGATTGTAGTCGAGATGGAGAAAGCGCAGCTCGGGCAGCTTCACGAGGTCCTCGGGGACGGTGTCGAGGTTTGCCGTGAGCGAAATCGAAACGAGGCGAGAGAGCGTGTGGAGCGAGTCGACCTCCGCGAGGAACCCGCACGAGAGATGCAGCGAGCGCAGAGAGGTGCTCTTTCCCAAGGTCGCCACGAGCCCGGCGGCGTCGATGGAAGGCGTCCGCATCCAGAGCGACTCGAGCGCAGGCATTCGCGAGAACGCCGAGGGAAGCTCCTTCATGGCGACGTCGACCAAATGACATGCGCGAAGGCTCGTCAGCTTGCCCATGCTCTCGGGGAGCGCCTCGAGCGGGAAACCCCAAATGGTCAAGCTTTCGAGCTCGGTGAGCGAGCCGAGCTCGCTGGGCACCGCATGTACGCCGCGGTCTACCTTGTTCTCAGGCTGCCGCAGCGTGAAATCGCGAAGATGACGGAGCGCGCCGATCTCCGCAGGGGCCTTCAAGGCCCCGTACAGTTCGAGCCAATGCAGCTTCGGAAGCGCTGCGAGCGCGACGAACAGGGTGCGTAGACGCTCTTCGTCCGGGTCGTCGACGTCTACGCGACCGAGATTGGGAAAGAGAGCGACTTTCGATGGATTGTAGTCCTTCTGGAGGTCTGGTCGGAGCGAGACGCGGAGCACGTTGGCTCGCTCGCTCACGCGCACGCTCTTGAAGGACACCACCTTCTTCGCGGACACGAGCGGCTCTCTCCACTCCGGCGGTGGGGAGGGCGGCAAAAAGGCCGTCGGCGCGAGCCGCTCGTTCTTCTTCGCCGGCGACTTGTTGCTCTCGAGCCCTAGCGCCGCGAGGGCGGTTTCTTTCTTGTTCATGGCAGGGGGGTCTTGGCATGGTAGCTGAAAGCAGACCGTCAGCGGGGCTCGTATCGCGGGAGATCGACTCGGTCGGACCTCTCGGAACGCCTCCCGAACGGTCGTCTCCCATGTCACGAGCCCGCGTCGACCGCGCGGTAGTCGAGGTGACGCCCGCTCCGCCAGGAGTTGTAGGAGAGGTCCGGCGTATGATCCGGGCTGGTCCACATGGCAGAGCAAGCCCCTCGAGCGCGCGCGGGCGCGCGCGCCCGTTACTCGCGGCGTCCAATCGAAGCAGGTGCCTTCTCGTCGGCCCGTGCGGCCATCTCGTCCTGATGGCCCCTCCGTGTTCGTTGGTTCGACCACGTTGCAATGCGTCCCTCGATCCTGCAATGCGACGAGGGGAGCACGTGCGCGTGTCGCGCAGGTGGCGAATCACGAGGAGGCTCCCGGTCCGACCTCGTCTCGATATCGTCTTTCCAGGTCCGCATCGAGCGCGACGCCATAGATCAAGTGCGCCCCCAACATCGCCCACGGACGTAGCGGGCGGTCGTGCTGCGGCCGCGGCATTCCGGTCAGCGCAGGTACCCAACCGAAGTAGCTCGTCGCCCATATCGCCGTGCCGTATGCGGCACCGGTCAGAGGGCCCGTGGGGACGAGCTCGCTCTCGTGGAGCAAACCATAGAGCCTCGAGCCGCGGCGTTGGCAGCGATCCGCACGCACCGAACCTCGGCGCCGGACAAGGCGGGGCTCCGCACGAGTCGACCGATCCTACGGCGCCGGAGGGCACGGGCAACGAGAAGTCGAAGCCGCTCGAACGGGAGCGCGAAAAAGAGAAGGGTGCGTAGGCGACGGTACATGGAGGGGCGGTTCGGCACGGCCACCGCTTGGGTCTCCACGCTCTAGCCCTTCGAGCCGTCGCACCGATGGCACGGCAAACGCATAGGGGCTCGCACGGCCGATCCATGGCCGCCTAGAAAGAGGATCCCTTTGAGCCCGATTCGACCCCTGTTCGCCTCGCTTGTGGTGGCCACGCTGAGCGCATGCGCGGCCGATCCCCACAAGCAAGCCGAAGACGCCCGTTATGCGGAAATGGAAGATCAGCGCAAACACCAGGAGGCGGCGGCCCAAGCGAAGAGCGACGCGAAGCTGACGGCGGCCGAAGAGCGGCACGAGAACACCACCGCTCCTGCGGGAGCGAGTGACGCCACGAAAACGCGCGTAGAAGCGGACGCGTTGGTCCAAGAAGAGCGCACGGCCTTCAAGGCGAAGGCCACCGCACGAATGGAAAAGGCCGCTGCGCGGCTCGGCGAGCTGAAGTCCATCCTCGGTCGGGCAGGCGGCAAAGCGACGACCGCGTCGCGTGAGTCCGTCGCTTCCGTGGACACCCAGCGCGAGACGACGAGACGTGGCATCGCCGGACTCGACGCCGTCGCGTCGGGCGACCTCAAGGCGGCGCAGGCACGCGTCGAGACGGATCTCGACACGCTCGACAGCTACGTGAAGCTCGCGACGAAAGAGGTCGACAAGTTCAAGTGACACGGGGCGCTTCACGCCGTTCGCGATCGGAACGAACGAAGCCATTTCGTCTCAGGGCCGGGATCGGGTGGGGCGAAAGAGCCGCTCCACCCGTGAGCTCGGTCGAGCCTAGCGTCACGACCGAGCTCCGAGCGGCGCCGTCACCTACGACGCGATCCGCGCACGAGACCCGCAACGGCCTCGTGCGCGAAATCCTCGTCTGCCGTCACCGCGCCGTCGCTTCGGCCCCGCCGTCCGCGCTCGGGCTCCAAGGAATGTGCAGATCGCACCCAACGCCCTTCACCGTGATCTCTTCATTCGTGGCTTTGACCTCGGGCTGCTCGCCCGTCCCACTCGGGACGCCCACGTCCACGATCAATCCCTGCTGTTTGCCCGTGTGAAACATCACGTGCCGAACCTCTTCGGGCCCGTGGTAGCAAAGGGAGATAGGGGGCGTTCCTTTGGCGGTTCGAAGGACATCGTGCGCGATTTGCACGCTGTCCCGGACGACCTCCGACGAGACGGACGCCTGCTTCGGTGGAGCGAAGAACCGATCGCCACAACCGCGGGTCGGATCCGTCTCGACGGCGAACATGCCGACGAGCTCTTCACCCGCTTTGGCAACCAGCCAGCGCGACCTTCGCCTCTTGCTGGAGATGGTATTCAAGTCGACGAATTCGATGCCCCCAGGAATGGTTCGCGTATCCACCGCGACGTTGTTCCAAAGCCCGCCCGGAGCGGCGTCGCCGTCCGGTTTGACGAGCGTCGGCTCCATCTTGGCGAAGAGCGCCGGCACCGAGCTCGCCCGCTGCGTTCGACTTTGGAGGTCTCGGCCGTAGGTCGTCGTCACCACGCACGTGGGGGCGCGCCCCAGTTTTTGCGCCGCTGGCACGAACGTAGGATCGTAGTGGTGCGCCCAGGCAAAGCCTCGTTTGGTATCTCGCGTGCCGTGGACGGCCTCGGCGAGTAGCCCTCGCGTGAAATAGAGCCTGCCGAGGCAGGTCCGGTCGCCATCGGCACAATGCACTCTGTCGAGGACCGACTCTACGGAAGAATACTCCCCGGCACGAAGCGACACCCGAGCCCTGAGGAGAACGCGAAGAGGTTCGTCGCCAGGACAGTCCGACAGCGTCAAGCCGGACTCGACCTTCTCCCACTGGCCTGCCTGTTCGAGAGCCTCGAGGTGCATTTGCTCGCTCGCGCACGCTTCGCCCGCGTCTGCGTCCGCGTCCGTGTCCTCCGGCTCTCGTGCCTCTTCCTTCTCTTCTTCGCGCGTCGGGGCTTCCGCGGAGGGCGCAGGAGAACTCGGCGGATCGACCGGGCTTGCGTCGACGTTCGCGTCCGCAGACGCGCCACCCTCTTCGCCTGAAGTCCCGGTCACGTTCGTGCTCTGGCGCGGGTCGGATGGACAGCCTCGGTACACGACCGCACCCACGAGTGCCAGAAGCCCGACGACACCCACGACTGCGCTGACCTTCTTCATCGCTCACCTTTCGCAGTGCCGCCTTCGACCAAGGCGTCGTCGAATTCGATGGCAGGTGTCGGCTTGCTACCCGCCGGCGCGGTCAGGCTCCACGTTTTATGCAAGTTGCAGCCAATCCCCGTGACCGAGACACCCTTCGTGTCGACCTTCACGGTGGCGCTCGGCAGGTGCTCGCGCTCCTCCCATACCCCCGGGAGGTCGGCACGTAGCACC
This sequence comes from Polyangiaceae bacterium, assembly GCA_965225775.1. Classification (GTDB taxonomy): domain Bacteria; phylum Myxococcota_A; class Polyangia; order Polyangiales; family Polyangiaceae; genus JAAFHV01. The sequence continues at coordinate 7,404,684 of OZ245328.1, forward strand.
CACATGGCGCGCGCCTTCGCATGGTAGTACGCGTCGATGCGGACCGGGGCGTCCCCCGGCCATTGGGAAGGCATCGTTTGGCCCTCGAGCGTGGTGACGTAGACCGGCTGGCTGTACCCACGTACGTGCCAGATGCCGTCCTCTTCGACGCCCCTGCCGAACTCGAGCGCGCCCGTGCGCATCGACATGCGCATCACCGCTTGCAGAGGTGCCGCCCAAAATCCTTCGTCGTCTTTGGCGACCATCCACTCCGTGAGGAACGCCCCGTCGTCGAATTCACCCAGCGTGGGCCCCTCGTCCGGCATGGTCCACCCTCCGGCTCCTTTCTCGACGCCAATTTTGGCGAGCACACCCGGGAACGTCACGGAGGCGTAGGCCTCCTCCGAGGCCTTGTGAAACGAGAGCATCACGGTACCGCACAGCTCTTGCGAGGCGCGCTCCGATCGTTCGAGCTTCTCCCGCGCGCGCTCGTTCGTGGCGTACCCCATCGACGTTGCAAAGGCGCGGGTCGCTATCGACGGAGGGAAGTAGCGGTCACTGGCCTCCGACTGCCGTTCGGCCACGAGCCCTCGCAGGTACCAAATCTCGGAAAGAAGCTTCGCGTCGGAGGTCGATTGGGTTGCCTCTGCGAGGGCTTCGTTGGCCTGGGTGTCCTCCTTCTGGAGGAACTTGATCTGCCCGATCTCGAGGAGCGCCTTGGGACTCGACGGGACACATTCTTTGGCTTTGAGTGCGAGCGAAAGAGCCTCGTCGAGCTTGCCTCCCTGCCTCGCAGTTCGTGCGCTTCGGCAGAACCCCTCGAGCTCCTCTGCGGAGCAATTCGATGGGGGCTGCGGCCGATCCGACGTGGTGGAACGAGCTCGGTTGGACGCCGCCGCACTTGCGGACGGAACGGCCGATAGGCTCGCGGCCGAATCGGGCGCATCCGCCGCCCCCACGTGATGCCCGAAAGCTCCCGTTGCGGAAACGATCGCCCCCAACGCGACGACGCCGGCAACCCCGAGAGCCGCAAGGTGTGTCTTTTTGAGACTCATGAGAAGCACTTGTTTCAAGGTGAACCGATCCGTCGAGCCCGTCCTCGAAAGCCGACGGGATTCAACCTGTTCGGTGCTCGAGGCATGGAGAACCCGGCGGCCTCCGTCAACGCCGCGGAATGAAGATGTTCGATCGAAACTCAGAGAAAGAGGAACGAATAGCGAAGCTCACCCAGATCCAATCCGAAGCCTCGAGCCGTGGATGCCCCGGCTCCGCCCACGAGCTCGATGTGGTGCTCTCGGTTCTCGCCGAACGCGAAGCCGAGCGGCGAAAACCGAGCGGCGACGCCCGCCAAGAATTCGGTCCTGAACGTGACGAGGTGGTTCTCGAGCGGAATGCCTACGCCGAGACGGCCGGCGACGCCGACGCCCATCGTGTAGATGCTTCCCAGGTGGAAGACGAAGTTCGGCTCCACCGTGGCCGTGAGGCCGAGGCCTCGTACCCGGGATGTCCCGAACCCGTTGTTTTCTTGCAGCGCACGAGTCTCGGCGACCCACCCGTGCAATCCAATCAGCGTGCGAAACTCCACGGCCTTCGACAATGCGCGGGCGAGCAAGAGGCCGCCCTCGAACTGCGGGCCGAGGTCTCCTTTCATGTCCGGGGCGATGACGCCCCCGCCCCCGGAGAAGCCCATGAGCCAGCGGTCTCGCTTCTCGAAGATCACCCGTGAGCTCGGCAGCTCGCGGAACTCGAGGGAGGTCACGTGGCCCTCGGTCACGAGCACCTTGCGCTTTTCGTTGCTGCCGCCGTCGTAAACCACCCGGACCGTGTAGTCACCCGGCGGGAGCGTGAGCTCGAACGGGTGCTCCGGGTCGACGTGTCCCGCGTCCGCGCCATCGATCAACACTCGGGCACCTTCCACGACGTGAACGGAAATTCCCGGCTTCGAGGAGCTCCCATTCGAGGCCGAGGCTGCCTTCATGTCCTCCCGTTGCGAGCCGGGGGTCGTCGGGCTCGGCGCCGCGACTTCTGCGGGGCCGGAGGCAGGGCTCGAGCTCACGTGGACCGTCCCAGGTTCCTTAGGGGCAATGCCTTGGGCGCGGGCTTGGGTGCAAAAGGCTGGAAATGCCAGGGATAGGGTGGCCACGGCCACCATGAGAGGAAGAGAAGCTGCTCGGGGCATCGACGAGTGAAGGGTCATCCTGCCGCCCTTTTGTCGTAACCCGGGTGCTTCCGTCGACCCCTTGTCTCTTTTTTTTCTCTTTGTCTTTTCTCTTTCTTTCTCAGTTTCTTTTCTCTTTCTTCTCGTGAGGTGCCGCGGGCGAGCAATGCTCCGGGCGGAGCGTCGCGCAGAGCAGGGTCGCGATCGGCGTGGACCGTCTTCCGGGGTGACGTCGACGGTTTCGTGATGCGCCTGCTCCGATGACCCGTACCTTCCGTGGTAGCGTGGCCGCGCATGGTTCGACTGCCCCTGGGGGGCCACGCTGCCGTATCCGCGCTCGTCGCCGGCGCGCTCGTTTTTTCGCTCGTCTCGAGCACGGCGAGTGCGGCCGAACCGCTCCACGCGAGCCTCGTCTATTCCGACGAGAGCGAAGGGGCGTGCCCGAGCGAAGGCGTTCTCCGGCAGCGCGTACAGACACGCCTCGGTTTCGACCCGTTCGTCGAGCGCGCCCCGCTCGCCTTCCGTGTGCGGGTCTCGGCTCGCGGCAAACGCTTCGTGGCCGCGCTCGAGGTGAGCGACCACGGCGGGCCCTCCGGCAAACGCACGCTCGACGACGTCTCGTGCGTCACGCTCGTCGAGACCCTCGCCTCGACGATTGCATTGACGATCGACCCGATTGGAGCGGCGGGAGCCGACCCCCCGGTCGTGGGGTCGGAACCACCTCCTTCGCCCCCGCCGGACGCGTCCAAGGTACCCGCGCCCGGCAACGAGCCCGGGGCGGGGCGCGAGGGGGCCAAGCTCGCGACGGTCCCTCCGAGCCGCCGCGTACCGGAAAAGAAGCCGACCGGTCTCCCCCTTCGTCCCAGCGCGACCTTGGACGGCGTCGCCCACGTCGGCTTGATGGCGGCGCCGACCTTCGGTGCACGATTGGGGCTCGGGCTCGTCATCAAAACGTTCTCCATTCATGTCGAAGGCTCGACCGAGATGACCGCTTCGGCCGGTGGCAGCGCGAGCGAGCTCGTCGCCGCCATTCAAGCCGCGCACGTGGTGCCGTGTAGCGCCTTCGCCACCGTGCTGATCGCGTGCGGGGACCTCACGTTGGGCGTGGTGAGTGCTCGTTCGCGCTTCGGAAGCGGCCCCACCGGCGCGGATCCGCTCGTCGGGCTCGGTGCACGCTTCGGGTTGCGGCTCCCACTCGCAGGCGTGCTCTCCTTCCGCGCCATGCTCGAGGGCGGGCTCACCGCGGTGCGCGTGGGCTATCTGCTCGACGGAGCGCGAGCGGCGACCACCGGGCCCGTCTATGGAGGCGCTACCCTCGGATTGGAGCTCAGGACACCATGACGTCCGAGGTCCCGCACTCGGAGAGGCTCGAGCCGCTCGAGCCACTCGTCCCCGGCTTTCGCGAGCTCTTCGAGCGCGAGTCGGCCTTCGTTTGCCGCTCGCTCGAGCGCCTCGGTGTGCGCGCCGCGGACGTCGACGACGTCGCCCAAGAGTTGTTCGTCTCCGTTCATGGCGCACTGTCGACATGGGACGAAACGAGGCCCATTCGCCCATGGCTCTTCGGCTTCGCGACCCGCTTTGCCGCGAACTACAGGCGCCTAGGCTGGCACCGCGGTCGTCCTTTCGACGACCTCCCCGATAGCCCCAAGCTCGTGCGCCGACTGGACGCCAAGCACCGCGTGGCCACCGCCCTGGAGGCTCTCGACACGAACATGCGTGAGCTCGTGGTCATGCACGACCTGGAGGAGCTCTCCGCCCCCGAGATCGCCGAGGTCTTGGGCATTCCCCTCAATACGGTTTATTCGCGTCTACGCGTCGCGCGTGAACGTTTCCGTGCTGCCCTCGAGCCGGTGAAAAACGAGACCGCCCATGAGTGAGGTCGAGCCCCTCGGCGACGATTTGCGTGAGCTCTTCGCCGAGGAACGTAAAACCTACACCTTCGACGAGAGGCGTATGGACCGCCTCTATCGCCGCGTTCAGGCTACCGTCGCGTTGGACGCTCGTGCGTTCCCGGCGTTGCGCACACCCGCCGGGGCTTCTCCGAGCGCGGCGCCCCGGAGTCCCGCGCCTCTCGCTCCCTCTCGGGGGCTCGTGTGGAAGGTCGGCCTCGGAGTGGGGATCGGCTTCGCGCTCGGTTTGGGCGCGGGCGAGCTCGGGAGAAGTCGCGCGACACTCTCCGAAACCCGGTCGGAGGTCGACGCCGCCGAGTCCGTGGTGGTGGGTGCACGACCCCCGAGCGAGTCGCTCGAGCCCGCGTCTTCGCCCGGACCTTCCCAGGTTCCTCCGGCAATACCCGCCCTCTCTGCAGAGGCATTGCCGCTCGTTCCTTCGGCCAGCGCTCGACCTTCGGCCGTTCGCGCTCCCGCCTCGGACCTGGCCGAAGAGCAAGCTCTGGTCGACCGCGCCCGTGCGGCGCTCTCTCGGGGCCGAGTCGCGGATGCGCTCGCCGCGACGGACGAGCATATGCGCCGCTTCCCCCGAGGTCGGCTCGCCGAGGAGCGCGAGGTGCTGGCCATTCAAGCGCTGCTCGGTTCCGGCAATCGCGCCGCCGCGGAAGCACGCGCCGAACGCTTTCGAAAGTCCTTCCCGAAGAGCGTCTTCTTGCCGAGCCTCGACCGCATCCTGGGGAAGCCATGAACGCCCGTGGCGTCTGGAGCCTGGGGATCGTTTCGTGGGCCTTGGCAGCCTCTGGGCTCGTCGGTGGATGCGTGATCGAACGCGATCTCGGCTCCACGCCCTCTGCGAGCTCGAGCGTGACTCCGCCGAGGTCGAGCAGCCTCGTCTTCGTGACCGAAGGTCGCTATTCGGGAAATCTCGCGCGTGAGGGCAATGCCTCGACAGGGCCTCTCGGTGCGGACGAGCTCTGCGCTTCGGAGGCGAAGGCCGCCGGGCTCACCGGAACGTTTCGCGCGTGGCTCTCCACGACCGACGAAGAAGCCTCGGCGCGCGTGGGAGCGATGGGACCCTATCGACGTGTCGACGGAGCGACGGTTTTTCCCGGGAAAGCGGCGGTGGGATCGCCACTCGTCGCCCTCTCGATCACGGCTTCCGGAAAGACGCTGGTCGTCGCGGACGACGGCACCGTATGGACCGGTACGGACGACAATCGGCGTTGCGCCGATTTCGCCACGGCCAGCGCTGGTGCATTCGGCGCGATTGGCTCGGCCCTCTCGGTCGACGTCACCTGGACGTCGGACGGTCGAGCGGTGCGCTCGTGCGACGCCCGCGCGAGACTCTATTGTTTCGAGCGTTGAACCGAGCGCGGAGACTCCCCACCCGGTACGCCTCCGCCGGACCGAACGGTATCCGTCACACAGTCAGCACCTGAGCGACAATCGTCGGATGGCGTGGCTTCACCACGGCTACGCGCGTCGAGGGTCGACCTTCTCCGGCGCGACACCGCGAGGCCGACACTCGACCGTAGACGCGCTCCGGCGCAAGGGTAATCTGGTCCCCGATCCAGCGGAGTAGGCCACACGTGAACGACCTCGAGCGCCAGCAAGTCGAGGCTATCCTCGAGCACCTCGACGAGCACGCCAAGCCGAGCGAGACCGAGACCATGCGCATGGTGGCCGAGGTGCTCGCGACCGGCGATAAGGCCCGCTACGCGCCCACCGAAGCGCCCAATACCGAACCGACTGGCGCGTGGTGACGCGGCAGGGGTGAGCCTTCCGGACGCGCCACTCGTGAACGTCGAGGGGGGCTGGTGCGAAAGTCCAATTCGGACTAGCCTTTCGGTATGGCTACTCTCCGTGCCGCGCGTGTGGCGCTCGTCGTTGCAACCCTCGTGGCCGGTGGCATGTTCGCGTGTTGCGGAGGTGCAGTCTCCGAGCAGGTGGATGCGGGGCCGAAGGTCGTGCCCGTGCCCACGTGTACGGCTGCCGGTTGCAGCGCCCAGGTGAAATTCTCGCTGAGCGTTCGGCTGGCGGAGGTCGAGGGGATGTCGTTCGAGGTCTGTGCACCCCGCGTCGCGTGTGAGCGCGTGCGCCTGGCGGCTGGGCCCGGTGGCGGATACTTCTGTTCGGACCGCGTGCAATGTGGCGTGGTCGCCCATCGTGATGGCAGCGCATGGATAGAGCTCGTGCTCGAAGGACCGATCCAAGGGTCGCCCGACGCGGCCGTTCCTTGGTCGGAGCACGACGTGTATTCCGCCAAAGCGTTCCACGCCGCGGATCCCGAGCCTTTCGCGGAGGCGGGCGGTCCGGCCGCTTGGTCGTTCACGCAACCGAACACGGGTTGCGGACCCATTTGCGCGAACGCGGGTTACTCGTTCGAGCGCAAGGACGCGATTGACGCGTCCGGGCCGGAGGCGGGCACCGACGACGCTGGCGATGCCTCGCTCACGGACTGACGCCCTCGGTGTCGAGCCCTTCGCCGAGGGCGAGGCGGAGCTCAGCCGCGACGCGAGCTCACCGCGTCACTGCTCGACGACTTCGACGCCCTTCTTGCGGAGCGCCTCCACCACGGCGGGCTCGAGCGGCTCGTGGGCCGCGAACTGGACACGCGCGAGCGCCGGGGTCGCGAGGAGTGCCTCCGGGTCCGAGAATTTCCCTGCCAAGACAATCCGCTTCAGCGCGGGGTGGCCACGCAGCGGTGTGAGCGCGCGCGTCTTGGTCGTGTAGCCGTAGGCCTCGAGCGAGAGCTGCTCGAGCGCGGGTAACCCGGCGATGCCGTCGAGGGACTTCACGACGTAGGTCTCGCTCTCACCGCCCGTGTCGAGCCGATAGCTCTCGAGGCCGAGCGCACCGGCGAGCTCCGGCTCGAGCCACATGTAAATGTCGTTGCCCCCGTCGAACGAAATCGAGGTCACCGACGCGAGCTCGGCCTCCGTGACCTCGGTGTCTCCGAGTGCCACCACCGCGAGCGCGAGCATCTCGTAGTCGCGGTCGTCGTCGAGATCGAGCTCGTCGCCGTTCCAAAACGAGGGCTCGGCCTCGATCGCGGCCTTCGCGGCGACGAGCGCGGGTTCGAGCCTATCGGTGGCGAGGGTGCCTGCGCGGAGGAGGGCGTCGAGCGCGCCGAGCTGGAGGCCTGCATCGGCGATTGCGGACGAGAGCTTCATTCCTGCGACCGTACCACGGGGGGACGGACGTCCGCGGCGCCTGAAAGCCGACGACACGCCCAAAGACCGACGCGATGACCTTCGGAGCCTCGCCGCCGCTATTGGCATGCGTGCTCGCGAAGCTCGACGATCCGAACCTCGCGCGAACGGACGAAAGGGAAGGTAGTTTTCATCTATGCCCCCTCTCCGCCTCGTCGCCCTAGCGCTCCCCGTGGTGCTTGCCTGCGCTTGCTCGGACGCTTCGATGGACGACGGGACGAGCGAACCCCAAGACGCCAGCACGAGCTCCAGCACGGACGGGAACCTCAATCCCGACGCTGCGGCTCCGACGAGCGCCGACGCCGCTCCGGACGCTCGCGCCGAGGCTGGCCCACCCGCAACAGCATGGGCCGAGCTCGCCGCCGGCATCACGGCGCGTTCGACCGGATTGGGCAGCGCGACGGCACCCCGCGTAGGCATCGTGTATGGCGGCTTCGGGGCTGCGGTTTCGCATACCCAAGCCTGGGCCGACGCGCTGTTTTCGGCGGCGCTCGCGGCCGAGTCGATCGGGTGGCTCGTGGCGGTGAAAGGACCCGACGATCCGCGCTACCTCACGCGAAACGACATCGCCAATTCACAGCTCGCTGCGGAGCTCACCGGACGACGCTCGGGCAAGACCTACGGCAGCGTGGTCGTCATTGCCCATTCGAGTGGCGCGTACGTCGCCGAAGAGCTCTTCTCTCAATTGGCGCCGACCAATGGCGCGCTCGGCAAGGTCCGCTACTACGACCTGGACGGCGACGCGCGCGACCTGGCGCCCGTTCGCGCTTCGCTCGAGCGGGTGCGGTTCGTCTACGCCAAAGACGGCGCGCTCCTCTCGCGCAACGCGGGCGCCATGCAGACGGCCGCGGCCGCCGCCGGAGTGCCGCCGTTCGTGGTGGACGCCTCGGCTTCCGGCTGCCTCACCGCCAATTGCTTGCACGACGCCGTGATTCTTCGCAAGCCCCACGATCCGAGCACGTTCGACCTCGCACGCGACTACACGATGTTCTCCGCCGATAGGCCCGTGGTGACGTCGTACTTGGCCAACTGACCGGGCGGAACAGCGCGCTGGGCGCTTAGCGTCGGATTTCGAGCACTTGGCGTCAACGTCGGTCGGCCCTCGGGATCGGTTCTCTCGCGCGTCGCAGTTGCTCAGACCAGATATCGAGCACTTGGCGTCAACGTCGGTCGGACCACGGCGCAGCACGGCGGACCACGGTCCCCTGGCGGCTCACGACCATCGGCTCTCGCACCCGCGTCTCGGAGCTCAGGGGGGGACGGCTGCGACGAGGGCCTGGAGCACGGGCTCCCAGCCCACTCCGTTGGCGGTGCGTGAGCGCAACGCGAGGAGCTGTTCCAAGTGGAGGAAGCGTCCCGAGTCGGGGGCTGCCATGGTGCACGCGTCGGCCGCGCCGGCCGTTTCTCGGGCCTGCACGTTGCCACCTCCGCAAAGATCGCAGCCGGCCGTGGGGTAGCCAGCGCCGCATTGTCCGATGGTCGTCCCGGTGGGGGCGAGCGCGTCGGCGAAGGTTCGAACGAACCCGGTGGTCGGCCACACGCTGCCCGAGCCCGCCGTGCTGATGAGCGCCTGAGGGCACGAAGCCGAGTTGCCGTGCATCTGGGCGAAGAGCAGCGTGGAGCTCCCGCGGGAGAGCTCGCGGTGTAGGGCGTGGAAGGGCGTGACCACCGAGTGCGCGGTATCGGACTCGCGGTACGGAGCGGTGGGCCCGCAGGCCGTGGTGGTGCCGCTGCAGGGCGACGGCGTGGTGTTCGCGCACCGCTGCGCGCCGGCAACGAGGAGCCAACGAGCGTCGGCTCGGAGGAAGATGTCTTGCGATTCGTCGGCCGTATTCGTGTCGAACACGGGGTGTGGCGCCTCGAGGACGAGCGCGCGCGACGTTCCTTCGCGCCGCGCGTAAGTTCCCCAGAACAGCGCGGGTGCGGGTGACCCCGCCCCGTCGAGCTCGGCGACCACGCGAATCGACTTCCCGCCATCGACCAGCGTGAACACCCGATAGCTCGCGGGCAATCTGCAGGCAGCCGCTTCGTCGCCGCCGAGCGCGGCGAGCGCGTTGCTCGCGAAGGCGTCCCGATCGATTGCGCTGGGCACGACGAACGCGCCCGAGCCTGCCCCAGCGCGAGTCTTCGTGACGGCGACTACGCTGTCGATCAGGGGCTTCAGCATGGACGGCAAGGCCGTGGCTGGACATCGTGGCGAAGCCGCGTCGGAGGCCGATGCGGCCTCTGCACGAGCGTCTTCAGAGGCCGTCGCGCGAGCGTCGACCACACTCGCCTCGGTCACGCTGCCCTCGGTCTGGGCGTCCGAGCTGGTCGGCTCGAGGGCGTCCGGCTCTCGGACGGTGGCTCCGCACGCGTGGAGCGTCACGAGGGTGAAGAGCCCGAACACGATTGGAGCGACTCTGCGCATGGCCCATGGCTTTCAATGGAGGGAAGGCGAGCCTTACCACCCCACCATTCGAGCCTGACTTCGTGGGCAGGCGATGTCCAGCACCCCCCAACGAAAAAAGCGAGGCGCCCTCGTGGGCACCTCGCTCTCTCGTCGGCTCACTCGCTCGTTCGGCGAGGAGGCGTTCGACGCTCAGCCGCGCTGCGCGAGCGGGACGAAGTCGCGCGCGGTGGCGCCGGTGTAGATCTGGCGCGGACGGCCGATCTTGGTGCTGTTGTCCTCCATCATCTCCTTCCAGTGGGAGACCCAACCGGGGAGACGACCGAGCGCGAAGAGCACGGTGAACATGTTGGTGGGGAAGCCGAGCGCTCGGTAGATGATGCCCGAGTAGAAGTCGACGTTCGGGTAGAGCTTACGCTCGACGAAGTACGGATCCTGGAGGGCCGCCTCTTCGAGCTGCTTGGCGATGTCGAGCAGCGGATCCTGGATGCCGAGCTTGGCGAGGACCTTGTCCGCCGCGGCCTTGATGATCTTCGCGCGCGGGTCGAAGTTCTTGTAGACGCGGTGACCGAAGCCCATGAGGCGGAAGCTCGAGGTCTTGTCCTTCGCCAAGGCCACGTACTTCTTCACGTCGCCGCCGTCCTTCTGGATGGCTTCGAGCATCTCGATGACTTCCTGGTTGGCGCCGCCGTGGAGCGGGCCCCAGAGGGCGAGGATGCCGGCCGCCATGCTCGCGAAGATGTTCGCGCGCGAGCTGCCGACGAGGCGCACCGTCGAGGTGGAGCAGTTCTGCTCGTGGTCCGCGTGGAGGATGAGGAGAAGGTTCATGACCTTCTCGATCTCCGGGTCGACCGAGTAGGGCTCGGCCGGCACGCTGAACATCATGTTGAGGAAGTTCGCGCAGTACTTGAGGTCGTTGCGCGGGTAGACGAACGGCTGCCCGATCGACTTCTTGTACGCGAAGGCCGCGATGGTGCGGATTTTCGAGATGAGGCGCGCGTAGGTGACTTCCAGCTGCTCCTTGTTCGAAAGGTCGACCTCTTCGGGGTAGTAGGTCGACAACGAACAGACCATCGCCGAGAGCACCGCCATCGGGTGCGCGGTCGAGGGGAAGCCGTCGAAGAAGTGCTTCATGTCCTCGTGGATGAGCGAGTGACGCGTGAGCAGCGTGCGCCAGCGCGAGAGCTCTTTTTCGTTCGGCAGCTCGCCGAAGATGAGCAAATACGCGACCTCGATGAACTCGCAGTTCTCCGCGAGCTGCTCGATCGGGTACCCGCGGTAACGCAGGATTCCGAGCTCGCCGTCCAGGAACGTGATCGCACTCTTGGTGGAGGCGGTGTTCATGAACGCCGGGTCGATCGTCACGAGCCCGGTCTTGGCGCGGAGGTTCCCGATGTCGATCGCCCGCTCGTTCTCGCTACCCGTGACGACCGGAGCCTCGAACGTCGCATCCTGGATCTTGATCTCTACCTTCTCGGTCACGGTGGGCCTCCGCTGGGGCTCTATGAGGGGATGTTCGGTGGGAAAGGAATCGAAGGCGCGCACGGCGGGCGCCATTCTGGGGCCGCGTTTATACCCGCGATTTGCTGCAACGCGAACAGCAAAGGTTATGCGGTGCGCAACAGGTTTTGCGGACGCTCCGCGTTCGGGACAAGGGGGGCCGTTTCGATCGGTAAACCATCGGGATTTTTGCGGTCCGGCTCGGCCGACGCTGCACGGATGTAGGGTCTCCGTGCAGCGCGTGCGCCCGCGCCGAATTCGCGTTGACGGCCATCGTGACGCGGACGTTAGGGCACCGGTCACGATTTCGAACCGGGGCGATTCAGACCCAGGCGTTGTTCAGGATCTCGCCCACGCCGCCGGCGCCCGGCACGATGTACTGGTGCTCGTCGAGGCCGCGCTCTTCGCTCCAGCGTTTGCCGGGAACGGTGGCGAGCACGTCCGCGGGGCTCAGGCCGCGGTCGAGACGGAGCGCGTAGATGACCGTGTCCGGGTGGGCGGCCAGCACGTTGCGGATGTACTCGGGCGTCACGATGAGGTGCATCGTGATGACCAGCTTGGGCTTGCCCTCGAGGCGCGTCTTGTAGTGGGTGACGGCGCTGTTGATGGACGAGCCGGTGGCGCCCATCGGATCGGGGAACACCAAGATGCGGTCTTCCACGTCGCGGCCGATCTTCGCATCGTGCCAGGTCGCGCCCACCACTTTGCCGTCCGCGTCGGTGGCGCGTGACATGAAGAGGTGATCTTGGCGCACGCCGGTGGGCTCGAGTACCTCGTTCAAGAGCTCGTACACCACCTGCGAGGGCATGGTGCCCGCGCGCGCGATGCCGATGGTCACCACCTGCGTGGCCGAGTCGATGGCGAGCCCGCGGTAGACGGCCTCGGGCGATTTGATCACCATGCGCGTGGGCACGGCGACGCGCTCGCGCGGGAACTCCGCCGCGACCACCACCTGAGCCAGCTTTTCGTACAAGAGCCGCACGAGGCGTCCCACCTCGGGTTGCACCGTGTCGCGCGCGCAGAGCCGCGCGAGCTGGGTCCACGCGAGCGGATCGTCGAGCAGGTGCACGTTCGGTCCGTACTCGTGCTGGATTTCGAGGGGCCTGTAGCGACTCGTGGCGTATGCGCTTTCCACCATGGTGTCGCGCATCATGGCGCGCCGGAAGGCCGTGCGTCTACGCTCGCGCGACCCCGCGGCGAAACGAGGGCGTCGAGGGCGTCACCCCCGCGGTTTCCGGCTCTCCTTGCGATAGACCGAGGGCGAGGTGCCCACGCGCTCGCGGAACATGCGCACGAAGTGGCTCGGGTCCGTGTAGCCTACACGTTCGGCCACGATGTCGATGCGCTCGTCGGTGCTCTCGAGGCGCCGCTTCGCTTCGGCGACGCGCCCCTCCAAGATCCATTCTTTGACGGTGCGCCCGGTGGCTCGGCGCACCGCGGTGGTCAAATGCGCGGGCGTTTTTCCCAGGGTCTCGGCGATTTCGGTCAGCGTGAGCGGCTCGAGGCAGCGCGCTTCGATCAGGGTGAGGGCCTCGGCCACCAAGGTCTGGGCGTGATGGTCGGGCGCGCTCCGCGTGGCCTCGTCGGCGCGCGCGATCTCCGCCAGAACGAGCGCGAGCAAGCTCTCGGTCACGAGCGGCGAAGCCTTACGCGTCGGCGAAGGCGCCGAGGTTCCGCGTGCGTCGACGCCCGCGCTCTCGCGCTCCAGCTCGTCGAGCAGGGAAATCACGTGCCCGTGGCGCTCTTTGGGCAACATCACGAACGGTCGCGCGCCGCGGCGCACACGCTCGAACGGGAGCAGCACCTCGCCGAACGACTCCCGCGGAAGGCAAGGCGCGCAGAACGACAAGCTGCGCACGTCGGCGTCACGCGCGGTGGCGAGCACCCGGTGTGGATCCCCGGCGGGCACGAGATGCACGGCGCCCGCTTCGAGCTCGTGCTCGCCGTGGTGGTCGATGCGCACGCGCCCACCCAAATGGAAGGCGACCACGACGAACGAGTGGGTCCGCGGCTCGTCGTCGTTCCGAGCGCGCGGGCGCTTCTCGGTCCAGCGGCCGACGCGAACCCGTCCGTCGTTCATGGGCGGCTCGCTTTCCGTTCGCTCAGCATTTCGTGCACGAGACCGTGGACGATGAAGGCCGCGGTCGCCATCCCGGTCTGGGCGGCGAAGATGGCCGCTTGCATGGGGGTGGTCGCGTCTCCGGCGACGTACACGCCCGGCATCGAGCTCTGGCGTTGCTCGTCGAGGCGAACGAAGCCCTGCTCGTCGAGCGCGAGGCCGAGCACTTCGACCAGAGGCGCGGGGCGTTGCCGGGGTCGCACGTAGAGAGCGTCGCACGGCTCGGACGTTTCGCCCACGAGTGCCAGCGCCTCGAGCTTCGGACGGCCTTCGCGTAAGGCCACGACGAGACGCTCGATGCGCTCGGATCGCACGCGAATGCCTTGGTTTTCCAGTGATTCGAGCTCTTCCCTCGGGAGCTCGGCGCCGTTCGTGAACACCACGAGCCGCGAGGTCCAGCCGCTCAAAAGGCGAGCCCAAGGCAGAAGCTCGGGCTTTTCCACGAGCACGCCCCACGCGCGATCGCGCGCCTCCCAACCGTGGCAATACGGGCATTGATAGACCTGGTGTCCCCACACCTCGTCGATGCCTTCGAGCGCGGGAAGCTCGTCCACCACACCCGTGGCCACGAGCACGCGTCGGGCCCTCACGCTCGTGCCGTCGTCCAGCGTCACGCGGAGGCTCGCGCCCTCTCGCACTACGCCGGTCACGCGCGACTCGCGGTAGTCGACCAAGCCGAAGGCCTGCGTTTCTTCCCTCGCCAAGGCGCGCAGGTCGTCGGGCGCGATGCCGTCGCGGGTGAGGAAGTTGTGCACGCCCTCGGCTCGCGCGTTGCGCCTCGGCCCCGCGTCGCACGAGAGCACACGCTTTCGCGCGCGCGCCAGGGTGAGGTTCGCTTGCAATCCCGCCGGTCCGCGCCCGGCCACCACCACGTCGTAATCGACGGCTGCTTCGTTCATGCTCGCAGCGTGCGCGCTCCCCGTGCGAAGCGGAAGGGCGCGCCTTTCGATGCGACCGGGCCGTTCTTTCGATTGCGCTCGGCGTGAAGTGTTCCGGAAATTCCCGGTGTTCTTCGCGCTCAGGCGCGTTTCATGGCCTCTTCGCGAGCGAGGCGCTCGCACGCGAGGGCGGTGCCGTCGTCGAGCGGAAAGCAGCTCTCGATGCGCAGCTCTTCCAAGGTCACCTCCTGAGGCGCCGAGAACACCGTGACCGTGGTCAAGAACGCGAGCTCGAGGTCGTCCCGCTTCAATCGAAGGGTCAAGGTCGGGCTCGCGGGCGCCGAAAAATCCGGCTTTTCCCAGCTCTTCGGCACGCCGGGATAAGCGAGCACGCGATCCAGCAGCGAAAAGAGCCGGTCGTCTTCTCGCCGCGCCAGCGCCTCGCGGTGGAGCCTCGCCACCATGGAGCGCGCCAGGGTCTCCCAATCGAGCAAAAAGGGCCTCAGGTGACGCGGGTCGAACACCAATGCGAAGAGATTGAGCGGCCCGGCTCCGTCCGGAGGCTCCGCCATGAAACGCGCGAAGAGTCGCTCGGCCGCCCCGTTCGCTCGCACGATGTTCGACTCGACCGAGAGCACGGTGAGCGGGTAGGGCTCTTGTTGCCGCATCATGCGGGCGATGGCTTGGTCGATGGCGGGCGAGAGCGCGTCCAACGTGGGCTCGGCGAATCGAGACGAAAATCCGGCAGCTCGAAGGGCCTCGTTTCGGTCGCGGAGCGGCACCTCCAAGGTCGCGAACAAGCGGAGCACCATCTCTTCGCTGGGCTGCGATCGACCGGATTCGAGAAACGCGAGGTGACGCGCCGAAATGCCCGCCGCGAGCGCCAGGTCGAGCTGCGAGTGACCGCGCCTGCCCCGCCAGTATTTGAGTTGCGCGGGAAACAGCCTCGGCGCCATGAGGTCCACTCTATCAGCCGAGATTGCCCCCGCACTTACCTCGCGAGGTCATTGAGGCAGCACGTTCAGGCGCGTACTCCGAGCACACCGTGCGCCGTCGTCCAGCGCTTCGGTGGAGGAGTCGTCCATGAGTCGCAAAGTGTTCTTGTCCGTGGTGGCGTGCGTGGCGTTGTTGGTCGGCTCGATCGCGCTGATTGGTCCGGGGGCCTTCTTGCAAGGCGCGAAAGGCGCGCTCCCCAGCGCCGCCGCCGAGGTCATGATGCGCGAGGTGGGCATCTTGCTCGTCTCGGTGGGAATCTTGGGGTGGCTCGTGCGCGCGCAGCCCGACTCGCCCACGCTCAAGTCCGTGCTCTGGGCCAATGCCCTGCTGCAGGTGGGCATCTTTCCGATCGAGATCGTGGCCTACGTACGCGGCGTTTTTCCGGTGCTCTCGGGCATCGTGCCCAACAGCGTGTTCCACGTCGCCGCGGCCGCCGGGTTTGTGTATTTTGCATCGACCTGCCGCGCCGATGTCCCGCGCGCCTCGTGAGCGCGGCTACTTCTTCTTTTTGCGGCGATTGTGGTTCAAGACGAGCTTCGCGTAGTCGGGCGGCTCGGTGGGGAAGTCGCCGCGGTAGGCGTCGCGGGCGCGCGGACCGAGCTCGGGGAGCTTCTTCACCATGGTCTCGAGCTCGGCGAGCGCGGCCACGTTGCGCGGTCGTGCCCAGGTCTCGATGGCCTCGGCCAGCTCTTGGATGCGCTCGCCCCGCAGATGTCCGCGTCGACCGAGCTCGGCGTAGCTCCGCGCCAGGCCGTCCCCGTCGAAGCGGTGCTGCACCACCAGCTCGACCGCCACGCGCAGCACGCTCTCGGCCGGCACGCGTTTGTCCTCGAACACGACGAAGGCCGCCTGCAGGTAATTGTAGAAGGGCACGACGCGATAGCCGTACACCTGGAAATCGTCGGGCGGGGATTGGCCCTCGAGGTGGATGAGCACCCGCTCGACCACGTTCCGCTTGGTGATGGAAGCCGTGGTGCCGACGACCAGCTCGGCCACGTCTTCGTACATGTTGCCGCCTTCGCACACCCGCTCGAGCTCGCGCTCGGTCACGCGTCCGGAGACGAGGTCTCCGTAGAGCGAATAGATGAAGGCGTCGGCCTCGGCGTCGTCGCCGAAGAGCGTCTCTTTGACCCCGGCGGTGGCCACGGCCGGATCGGCGGCGGCGCAGCTCGAGAGAAGCGCGGGCAGCTTGTACCCGAGCTGATCGCGCAGGGCACGGAAGCGCAGGCGCAGCATGTTCTGCAGGTTGGGCTTCAGGGTGAAGCTCTCCCACTTGATGCCGTCGAGGCGGAGCTTGTCCTCCAGCTTGCCGCGCATCTGTTCGGGCGAGCCGCTCAAGATGTGCACGGCCACGCCCGCCGAGCCCATCTCGCGCAGCAGCGTGGACGCTCCGGGGTTCGTGCGCTTCTCGTCCGGCCGCTCGAGCGCGGTCCGGATGAGATCCTTCATGGTGTCGAACTCGGTGCGCAGGTACGTCTTGTCGAGGTCCCAGCGTGCGATATGCGAAGGAACGCTCATGCGCGCTCCTTTTTCGAGGCATTCCCGCCGCTCGTGACACGCGCGCCCGCTTTCGCTTTGGTCGAGCTGCCTCCGATGGCCTTCGACAGGGCGCTCTTCTTCGGCAAGAGCTCGGGGCCCGAGGGCCTCGCGTTACGCGACACCTTGCGCGGCGGCAGGATCTCCGGCGCGACGGCCAATCGTTTGGCCAAGAAGATGGCCGCGTCGAGCTTCTGGAACGAGCGCGCCCGGTAGAAGCGCAGCGCGTTTTCGTTGTTCTCGGCCACCTCGAGCACGAGGTGCGTGCAGCCGTTCAGTTTGGCCAAGTGCTCCATCTGTTCGAGCACGAAGCTCCCGATGCCGAGCCCCTGATGGCCGGGATGCACCGCGATTTCTTCGACGAAGAGCGGCTTCATGTCGCGCTTCGTGAAGTACCGATGGTTCATCCAGTTGTCGTTGCCCGAGATCTCGAGCGCGCACTCGGCGTACCCGACGATCGTTTGCGTCTTGCCGTGATGGAGCTCGAACAAAAGCTGCACCACGCCCTCTTCTTCGTAGACCTCGAAGAAGCGCTTCTTCGAGCGTGGCCGCTGGTACTCCACGGTCTCGCGATTGACGTCGCGGAAGCAGAGCTTCAAAAACTCCCACGTCTTGTGCAGGTCGCGCCGGTGGATGCGGCGCACGTGGATGGCCGCTTCGTCTTTGGTGGCCGCGAGCGTGTGCACGCTCGGCTCGGTGGTCACGGCCACGGCCTTCACGTTCGGCTTGGTCGCGGTTCCCGTCTTGGTCGAACGCGAAGAAAGCGAGTCGGACGCCGGCGGCGCTTCGGGCTTCGTGCCCTTCGAGGCAGTGGCGGCGGTGGGCTTCGTGCGGCCGCGAGCAGGTCGATTCATGCGCGGCGGAGTCTATCAGCTCGACCGAAGCCTCGTCACGAGACCGGCCCAAAGCGCCCGGCGAGCACACCGGGACCCGGGAAATACGCGGGTTTTCTCAGCGAGGGACGCGGCAGGCCACGCGCGTCCCGCCTTCGCACGCGGGGGCTCCGATGCTCGTGCATTCTACACGTAGCTTCCGCCCGAGCGCGCAGAAGGTGAGGGCGCCTTCGCTGCAGGTGGGGGCGTCTTCGGCGGCGCAGTCGGTGGGGCCGAGCACGTAACAGCCGGCCGCTTTGCCCTGGCCGTCGCAGCGCAGCCCGAGCGCGCCGCAGTCGACCACCGAGACTTGCGCCTTTTCGTTTCCGCGCGGTCCGTTGCAGGCGACCAGTCGATCGCCCTCGCAATAGCGGGCACCGGGGGACGAGCAGCGTGGTGCCCCCGCGACCTCGCACGAGGCGCGCTCGGCGCCGTCGTCGTCCGTGCGGGCGACGCACGTCTCGTTCGCTTTGCAGGCGATACGCTCGACCGCGCCGTCCGCGCAGGTGACCACGGTCTTCGGCCCTTCGCAGCGACCTTCTTTGGAGCCTTGCGGGCACATCGAAGCCGAGAGGCACGCGCTCTCGGTGAGGCCACCCGCGTGGGCGACCTGCCCGCACGTTCCGCCGAGCGAGGCGCAGTCGACGCTCTCGGCTTCGTCCGGATCGTCGCCGCACACGATGCGGACCGAGCCCTCGCACGCAGTCCCGTGAGGATGCGCTTTGCAGTACGAAACCGCGCGAGCGTCCGGCTTTTTCTCGCACGCTTGCACCTGGGCGCACGTCTTCGCCTCGAGCAGGCACGTCTGCTCCACGGTGGGGCGCAGGCCGTCGAGCTCGCCGAGCCACGCGGCCATGCATCGGCTCGCGTCGCGCTCGCCTTCGCTCTCGTGGCCGTGCGCGCAGCTCGTCACGAGGGCGCACGTCTGGGCGATCTGGGAGAGCCAACGAGGGTCGCGACCTTGTCCGTCCGGCGCGTTCGTGTGCGGAGTACACGCGACCCAGAGGCCGGCCGTCATCGCCAGCAAGCCCAGCGATCGCACGTGGATCGACCGCGTAGAACCGTCTCGGGTGAGCGGGCGCCCGCGTACGTGAGAGGGGCCGACCATCACGCTGTGGCGATCGATTTTTTCATCTCTTCGAGCGAAAGCAGCAGGTCTTTCGATCCCGAAGCGAAGGCGAGCTCGAGGGCCTCGCCGAGGTAGCGCTGCGCTTCTTTCGCGCGGTCGCGACCGAGCGAGACCTGCGCGAGCGCACCGAGCACGCGCGCGCGCTCCGCTCCGCTCGGGCCGGCCATGTCGAGCGCCTCGCGCAGCACGCCTTCCGCGTCGGTGAACTGACCCGACGAGGTGAGCGCCTGGCCCAGCTTCCGCGCGAAGATGAGCACCGCGCGCATGGGGTCTTCGAGCTCGCCGCGGAAGAGCTCGCGTCGCGCCAGCTCGAGCCCACGACGAAGCGCCGTGATGGTGCCCGGGGTGTCTCCGCGGGCCGCACAACGGGTGCTCACGCGTTCGAGCAGGATGAGCGCCTCGAAGGTGTTCTGCGCGAAAAACAGGTGAATCGCGCGGGCCTCGATGGGCGCCGAGAGCTCTTCGCCCACCTCGGCCGCGACCCCGTGCAGCTCGCGGCGGACCGCCGCGGGAATGGTCGCGAGCACGACGTCGCGCAGGAGCGGGTGGCTCGTGCGGAAGCCGTCCTTGGTGGAGCCGGCGATCATGCCGGCTTTTTCCAGGGTCTGCAGGGCATCGCCGGTCTTCGTGTTGCCGGCGAGCAGCTTCACGAGCGTGTCCGGCGAGACGTCGTCCCCGTAGACGCAGATGGCCTGCAGCACCTTTCGCGCGTCGCCAGCGAGGCGCTCCACGCGAGCGGAGATGATGTCGCCGAGACGAGAGGGCGGCTTTCCACCCTGCTCGCGCGAGAAGCGCAGGAGCTGGTCGACGTAGAGAGGCGAGACCCCTCGGTTGACCTGCATCATGGTGGGGTTCACCTTGGGGCCAGCCGCGGCCGCGGGGGCTTCGCCGGCGAGGCGAGCCACGAGCACCGGGGGAAGCCCGCCGAGCACGCGTGCCGAAGCCGTGCTCGCGGGCCAACCCGGGTCGTAACCGGGGTTGTAGGTGACCACGAGCAGCGCAGGCACGAGCGGCGGTTCGCCGACCGTGTCCGCGAAGGCCGAGCGACTCGCGCCGTCGACCATGTTGAGGTCGTCGACCGAGAGCACGACACGCTTGCCCCCGGCGCGCTCGCTCGCGCGAACGATGGCCCAACGAAGCGCCTCGGCCACCACGAAACGACGTTCGATGTGGGAGAGGCCCGCGCTCAGGTCTCCGGGAGCGAAGATGTCCGCCAGGCCACGCTTGGCCTCCACACCGGCCGAAGCCCAGTCTTTGGCCGTGCCGCCGTTGTCCGGGAGCTGCGCGAGGCCGACGATGGCGCGGCGGAGCGAGTGGTAACCGACCTCGGCCCAGTACGGATCGGGACCGGTCTCGACCACCGCGTGTCCCTGTGCGCGCGCACGCGCCAAGAACTCGCCGAGCAGGCGCGTCTTGCCGAGGCCGGGCTCGCCGACCACACGCGCACCGACCAGCGAAGTGCTTGCATCTTGCAAGCGATCGGAGAGCCACGCGAGGTCTTCGTCACGGCCGATGAACGGCAGCGGGAAACGCACGGCTTCGCCCGGAACGGCGCGCACGTCGTCGGCGGAGGTACGCGCGAGCGGCGCCACCGGAGGAGGCGTATTGGGACTGCCGGTGCGCTGAGCCAGAGATGCGCCGCACTCGCCGCAGAATTTCTGCTTGTCGGCGTTCATGGCGCCGCACGTCCCGCACACGATGCCGCCGGTGGGCGCGCGTGTGTTGCGGTTCTCGACGATGGCGAGCGCTTGAGAGAGCGCGTCCGAGAAGGCGTCCGCGTTCTCGTAGCGGGTATCGGGGGACTTCGTGAGCGCGCGCAAGCACACGTCGACGAGCGAGTCCGGGATGCGGCGCTCGGGCGCGATGTCACGCGGGTCTTGGGGCTCTTGCGAGAGGTGCATGAGCACCACTTGCGTGGGCGACTCGGCCTCGAACGGGATGCGTCCGGTGAGCAGCTGGTAGAGGATGACGCCGACCGCGTAGAGGTCGCTGCGCGCGTCGAGCGGATCGCCACGGCCCTGCTCGGGGCTCATGTACTCGGGCGTACCGCACACGATGCCGGGGCTGGTGATGCCGGGCATCTGCGCGTCGACGCGAATCTTCGCGAGACCGAAGTCCACCACTTTGACGAAGTCGCCGCCGCTGCGCGTGGGCTCGAGGATGATGTTCTCGGGCTTGAGGTCGCGGTGGATGATCTCGATGTGGTGCGCTTCGGAGAGCGCCGCGAGCACCTGCCGCAAGATGCTGACGATGCGACGGAAGGCGAGCGGGCCCTCTTCGTAGAGAACGCGCGCGAGATCCTTGCCGCGCAAAAACTCCATCACGAGATAGAGCTGGCCGTCCTCGGTTTTTCCGAAGTCGATGACACCGACCGAGTTCGGGTGGTTCAGACGGCTCGCCGCGCGCGCTTCGGTGATGAAGCGCGCGGCCGCGTTCTCTTCACCGATGAGGTGCGGGTGGATGATTTTGACCGCGACCGTGCGGCTCAGCGCGACTTGCTCCGCGCGGTACACGCGGCCCATGCCGCCCACGCCGATGAGCTCGAAAATGACGTATCCACCAGGAAGCGTGCGCCCGATGAGCGGATCTTCGGGGCTCGCTTTGACGGTGCCGAGGTTGTGCCCGCAGGTCGGGCAGAATCGGTGCATCTCGTCGCACGGGGTGCTGCACTGGGGACAGACGCGCATTACGTATCGCTCACGCTAACCCGCGGAGTGCCAGGAAGAAAAGGGTCGGGGAAGCCCCGGGCATGGTCGATGGAGCGACCGGGGTGAGAAATTGTGCGGAAAGGAATAGCTCGACGCTCGGGAGGGATGCGTTTCTTCGCAGTATTCGAGAAATCCCGGCCGCCGATGGCCTTTTCCGCCATTCGTGTGGAAATGTGTAGCGACGCGGGGCATCGAGTCGCTCGCGACCACGCCCGAACGCGCGATTCGACGGAAACCCGGCAGCTTCAGCGTTCGCGGGCTTCGCTCCGCAGCTTCACGGCGGTGCGGAGTGCCGAGGCCGAGCCGTAGCCGGTGGCCTGCACGACCGTGGGCTCGGGGTCACCGCGCGAGAGCAGCATGGTGGCCGCGTACACACGCATGTCGGCCAGAGTCTCGCGCCACGAGAGAGCCGAGAATCCGAGCGCGCCGAAGGTCGCCGAGATGGTGCGCGCGGTGGACCTGCGCGAGAGCGCCAAGCGACCCGCGATGTCCATCACGTCGGGCTTCTTGTGGAGCCGTCCGAGCGCACGATCGACCTCGCGCACCAAGGGAGCGGAGCCCGTGGGCGCGGTGGACGTGAGAATTCCGGTCTCGGGAAGACCGAAGGTCCTCGCCCACTCCGCGAGGCGATCGCGGAGCTCGTCGTCGGCGCGTGCAGGTCGTTTGGCGCCCTGGAAGTGCGTGTCGATCAATTGATGAAGTGTGTCGCGGTCGCGATGCGAGAGGATGTCGTCGACCTCGGGTTTCACCTCGAGAGATGGAGGAACGACCATGGCCATGCGAAGGATGCGCGTCGGTCCGTTCGCCACGATGCGCGTGGTGTGCGCCTCTCCGTGGGTGGTCACGAACTGACCGGGACGGAGCGTGCGCTCGGTGTTGCCGATCACCAAGGTGCAGGACACCGACCCGAGGCAGACGTGAGCTCGTGAGCCCGAGTGGTCCGGCCAAGGGCACGCGCGAACTTTGCGTTCGTCCACGCCCGCTGAAAAGTCGAGCAGCCCGACGGTCACGCCCGTAGCCACGAAGTGTCGCCCGGACGCCACCTCGACGCCGTCTTGATCTCGTACGATTCGACTCGAGAGGATCACTAGAATGCCCCGCACCGGCCGGAAAAAATGCCGGTGGATACACTCTATGGCCGTGCGGTTCGCGCGAGCACCTGGGCTCTGCTCGATTCCTTACACCCCCGCGCGCGGACGCGATCACCGTCCCCAAATAGTTTGGGCTAGGGAGGTTCGGGTGGCGCTTCGTGTGACGACGGTGCGCGCGAACGTGCAAGAAGCGCGAAAAGTCGCGCTGAAGCCCGCGGTTCGTGCGCCTCGGGTCCCGCCCGCGCGCGTCCTGTCGAAGGACCGAAGCCGATGCTGGCCGAAGAGTTGAACGCGTGCGGGGGGAGGCTTATGGGAAGCGGGCGTCCCGGACGAGGAGCTTTTTCATGTCCCATTCCTTCGAAACGAAACCGTGTCTCGCGCTCACAGGCCTCGCGTTCGCGTTCGCGTTCGCCGGATGTGCGAGTGCTCCGCCCCCTTGTCGCAAGTCGCCCTCGGACGACCTCGCCGTGGGCGCCCGTACGGGCGCAGAGGCCGCGAAGACCGGCGCGCGCACCGGCGTGGAAGGCGTGAAGACCGCGGGCAAGGCCGTGGGCGGGCTCTTCTCCGGCGGACCGGACGAAGCAAAAGCCAAATGGAACGAAGGCAAGCAGGCCACCAAAGACGAAGCCAAAGAGGGCGCCTCCCAGGTCGACGAAACGGCAAACGTCCCCCGCTGCGATAAGTGAACGAGGCATGCCGTTCGGGCAATCGACCATCAATGGCACGTCGTGCGCCCACACTGCCTAGAATGGTCGAACTACGCCAAAAATGGCGCGATCGCGCCAAAAATGGCGCGCCACTTTCGGCTTAGGCCTAATCGCACTATCCGAATTTCAAGCACTTCCGGCTGGCACGATGTGTGCTGCTACATGTTCTCGCGGGGGGAGTTCGTGTTTGCGCGAGCGCCGGTCTCTACGGCGCAGGCAGGCGCGTGCCGCGACTTCCAAGGGACGGGAGGTCGCCGCATCGGGCCGGTAGGGGACGCCGGCCCGAAACACGAATTTTTCTTTTCTTCGTGGAGAGCGAGCGGGCCGTCGGTCATGGCGGACTCGCGACGGCTCTCGACGGGCAGGCGCGACTGGTAGGCTCGGCGAGTGAGCCTCGAACCGAGCGAATCTCCCGCGGCCTCTTCGGCCTCTTCCGCCGCGACGCCCAAGAAGCGAGGCGTCAGCCTGTACTTGCAGGTGCTCGTCGCCATCGCCTTCGGGGTGCTCCTCGGCTGGCGAGCGCCGCACGTCGCCCAGGCCATGAAGCCGCTCGGCGACGGGTTCGTGAAGCTCATCAAGATGCTCATCGCGCCCATCGTGTTCGCCACGGTGGCGGGCGGCATCGCCGGCATGGGCGACCTCAAGAAGGTCGGGCGTGTCGGGGCCAAGTCGCTCTTGTATTTCGAGGTGATGACCACGGTGGCGCTGGCGCTCGGCATGGCCGTGGTGCACCTCGTGAAGCCCGGTGGCAGCGTGCACGCGAGCGCGGCCAGCCTCGACACCAAAGAGCTCGACGCGACGCTCGCCGCGCCTCATCCGAAAGGCTTCGTGGCGCATCTTTTGGCCATGATCCCGGACAGCTTCGTGGGAGCGTTCACGAGCGGCGACGTGCTCCAAGTGCTGCTGCTCGGCGTGCTCACCGGAATGGCCCTGGCCTCCATGGGCGAGCGCGGAAAACCGGTGCTCGCGGCGCTCGAGCGAGGCACGAAGGTGCTCTTCACCATCGTGGGCTTCGTCATGAAGGCCGCGCCCATCGGCGCGTTCGGGGCCATGGCCTACACGATCGGCAAGTACGGCGTGGGAACCCTCGGCAGCTTGGCCAAGCTCATGGGCACCTTCTACGCGACGGCGCTCTTTTTCGTGTTCGTGGTGCTGGGCAGCGTGCTCCGTGTGGTCTTGGGCCTCTCCATCGTGAAGCTCGTGCGGTACCTGCGAGAAGAGCTCGTCATCGTCCTCGGGACCTCGTCGTCCGAGTCGGCGCTGCCACGCCTCATGAGCAAGCTCGAGGGCCTCGGGGCCAAGCCCGAGGTGGTGCGCCTGGTGGTGCCCACCGGGTACTCGTTCAATTTGGATGGGACATGCATCTATCTCACGCTCGCGGCGCTCTTCGTGGCACAAGCGCTGGACGTGCAGCTCTCGCTCGTGGACGAGCTCTCGCTCTTGGCCGTCTTGCTGATCACGTCGAAGGGAGCCGCAGGTGTCACGGGCAGTGGGTTCATCACGCTCGCCGCGACCTTGGCGGCCACGGGAAACGTGCCGGTGGCGGGGCTCACCTTGCTGCTCGGGGTGGACCGCTTCATGAGCGAGGCGCGCTCGCTCACCAACTTCGTGGGCAACGCGGTGGCGACGCTGGTGGTGGCCCGCTGGGAGGACGCGCTCGATCTCGAGCGGGCAAAGGGCGTGCTCGACGGCCGAGTCGCGCCCGTCGAGGTGGCCGAGCACCACGGTGATTGACGGCGCCGCGAGGGCTGTCACCGCGAATTGCCCTGATTTCGTTGCTCTCGGTGCGATCCGTCGACGAGGATTTGGCCCACAACGAGCGTGCTGACTACGCTCTCGGACGTGGCAGGAGCTGCAAAACCTCGACTCGGTGAGCTGCTCGTGGGCGCCGGTCTGCTCGGGCAGGCCGCCCTCGACGAGGTGCTTCGCACGAAGGACCCCGGGCAAAAGCTCGGGCGAGCGCTGGTCGAGCGTGGCCTCGTGACCGAGCAGCAGCTCACCCAAGCGCTGAGCCAGCTGCTCTCGGTGCCGTGGGTCTCGCTCTACCATATCGATTTTTCCAAGGCGCTCTTGGCCCGCGTCTCGCGAGATCTCGTCGAGCGCTACGGACTCGTGCCCATCTTCGTGCGCAACGTGCGAGGGCAGGGCGAGACGCTCTACGTCGCCACGGACGACCCCACGAACGACCTCGCGCTCGCCGCGGTGGCTCGTGCCTCGGGGCTGCCCACGCGTCCGATGATCGCGTCCACGTCGGACATCCAGGCCATCATTCGTGTGCACTACACGAATCCGGGCGCGCCCCCCGCCGTGCCGGTCATCGCGGACGAACCGGCGCTCACCGTGCCCGAAGGTCGGCGCGGCAAGGCGCAAGCGCCTCCCGTGAAGCCTCCCGTGAAGCCACCGCCGTCCGCGCCGTCTCCCGCACCCGGAGCCCCCGCACGAGCACCGGCGCAGCCTCCCGCGTCGGCCGTCCCGGTGACCAAGCCGGAAGGCGGACGACGCGGATCACGCGGAAAAAAGGCTCCCGCGATCGCGCTCACGCTGCTCGACGGCACGCAGATCCTGCTGCCCTCGGCCAAGCCACCGGACGAAGCCACCGTCACCGCCCGCGACATCGTGAGCGCGCTCCGTGCCCGTGCACACGGCGCCGACGCGACCGAGATCTTGGGCGCCGATCCGAAGTGGGAATCGTACGTGGTCGCGTTGATCTCGCTCTTGCTCCGCAAGGGCCTCGTGTCCGATCGCGAGCTCGTGGACGAGCTCTCCAAGATCTGACGCGAGCTCGGCGCCGTCAGTCGACGCGGCGGTACACGAGCCGGCCCTTCAGCGGGTCCACCATGGCGAGCCGCCCGTCCGCGTCGAGCTCGAGACGGAGCGTCTTGCCGTGCGACGAGACCACGGCCGCCCGGTCGCTCGCTTCGAGCACCTCGAACGTGGTCTCGAGGAAGGTCTCTCCCTCGCCGAACGAGGTGAAAACAAGCTCGCGTTGAGGCGTCTTCGAGAAGCGAACGCCCTCTTTGGCGGCCTCGGTCGCGACGCTGCGGACGCAGGCTTCGTCCGAGAAGGTGCACTTTGCACGGGCCAGCGCGGCCGCACGCGGAGAGGCTTCGAGGTCGAACGTATACGTGCCGCCTCGCTCGAGCTCCGCGACCAACGTCGAGCGTGCGGACGTGGAGGCGCTGCTCGACGACTCTCCGAGCGGCGCGGCTTGCGCGCAACCGACGGCGAGGCCGACGAGGGACACGAGCGAGACGAACGACACGACGAACGAGCGAGCCTTCATGAGAGCCTCCACCTTCGGTTCGAGGAGGAACGCTCCGGCCCTGGGTGCACCCGCAACCCGCCTCGCGTCCCCTTTCGAGAAGGAAGACCGACGGGCGCGCTTCGCGTGACGAAGATTCGTTCGCGACCCCGACGATTTCTCGCAAAGCCCACGAAGTGCCTAAAAAATAGGACTCTAGACCATGGGCAGGCGGCGCTTGCCCGCCCGTCGGCCGAGGCGGCGCGCGATGGAAAACGCCATCTCGAGCGACTGGCGGTAGTTGAGCCGAGGGTCGCACACGCTCACGTAGTTCTTGTCGAGGTCCTCTTCGGAGAGGCCACCACCCGTGCACTCGGTCACGTCTTCGCCGGTGAGCTCGAAGTGCACGCCGCCCAGATGCCCACCCGCGGCCTCGAGCACGTCGAAGCTCGACTCGATCTCGCGCAGGATGTCGCCGAAGTCGCGCGTCTTGATGCCGCTCGAGGTGGTGGTGGTGTTGCCGTGCATGGGATCGCACACGAAGAGCACACGGCGTCCTTCGCGGTGAACGGCGTCCACGAGCGGCGGCAAGGCTCGCTCGACCTGGTTCGCGCCCATTCGCGTGATGGCCACGAGCTTGCCCGGCGTGTTGTCGGGATCGAGCTTCTCGAAGAGCCGAAGGGCCTCGTCCGGGGTGACCTTCGGACCGAGCTTCACGCCGACGACGTTGGCGATCCCTCGGAAAAACTCGATGTGTGCGCCGCCGATCGCGCGGGTCCGCTCGCCGATCCAGGGCATGTGCGTGGTGAGGTCGTAGAAGCCCGCGCGGCGGGGGACCCTTCGCGTCTGCGCGGCCTCGTACCGCAGGTTCAGACCCTCGTGGCTCGTGAAGAACTCGACGCGCGTGAGCTCGGCCACCGAGCGCTCGCCGAGCGCCTCCATGAAGCGCACCGCCTCGGCCAGCGTGCGCGACATGTTGGTGTACTCTGCACGGAGCTCGGGAGAAAGCTCCGCGCGCGAGAGGAACGCGAGGTCCCACTGCTCGGGGTGGTGCAAGTCCGCGAAGCCGCCCGCGGTGAGCGAGCGGATGAAGTTCAGTGTCATCGACGAGTGCGCGTAGGCGGCGAGCATCGCGTTCGGATCGGCGCGGCGAGCCTCCTTCGTGAACGCGGTTTTGTTCACCAGATCGCCGAAATAGCTGGGCAGGCTCACGCCGTCGCGGGTCTCTTCCGGGCTCGAGCGGGGCTTCGCGTACTGTCCGGCGAAGCGCCCCACGCGGATGACCGGCTTCTTCCCGCCGTGCACGAGCACGAGCGACATCTGAAGCAAGATCTTGAGCTTGTTGGCGATGATGCCCGGCCTGCACTCGTCGAGCGTCTCGGCGCAGTCACCGCCCTGGAGCAGGAAGCGTTGGTCGGCTTGCGCTTCGGCCACGAGCTCTTTCAGCTTCTCGACCTCCCAAGACGTGACGAGCGGAGGCAAGCTCTCGAGCTTCTCCGTGACGCGCGAGACCTCCGTCTCGTCGTCGTAGGGAACGTCCTGCTGCAGGGGAAAACGCTGCCAACCGTTGGGGGTCCACTCGCTCACGAGGCCGGGTTTTAGGCCACTTGCGCCCCGATCGCGACTTTCATCTCGCACTGCGTCGTAGCGTCCGGGCTCGGCTGTTCGACCGGATCGAACAGCCTGTTGCAGGAAAACCAGGCGAGCGGCCCCCAAGGAGTGAGTACCTTGGCCTCCGTGAAAGAGACCCCCGAACCCACCCGAGGGGCTGCTCGACCCGCCGACGAGCCCACGAGCAGCGCGCTCGAGAGCTCGGTCGTGTGGATCGTGGGGGCGGTCCAGTTCGTCAACATCCTCGACTTCATGATGGTGAGCCCGCTCGGGCCCTTCATGGCGGACGCGCTCGGCTATTCGCAGTCCCACTCGGGCTGGGTCACCGGAAGCTACACCGCGGCGGCCTCGGTCTCGGGGCTCGCGGGGGCTTTCTTCCTCGACAAATTCGAGCGAAGGCGCGCGCTCTTCGTGTCCATGGTGGGGCTCGTGCTGGGCACGCTGGCCGGAGCGTTCGCGACGAGCCTCACGACGTTGCTCTTGGCGCGTGTGTTCGCCGGGCTCTTCGGTGGGCCCGCCACCTCGCTCGCGCTCTCCATCGTGGCCGACGTGGTCCCTCCGGAGCGACGTGGCAAAGCCATGGGCAAAATCATGGGGGCATTCGCCGCTGCCTCGGTGCTCGGTGTGCCTTTCGGTCTCGAGCTCGCCAGGCGCGTGAGCTTCCGCGCCCCGTTCGTGCTGACGGCGCTGCTCGGCGCCGTGGTGGCCGGTCTGGCGGTCGGGAAGCTACCCGTGCTGCGCGCTCACCTCGAGCTGCACCGGGGGCGCTCCGTGCTGGACGAGATGCGTGGCCTGCTCCGCAAGGACATCCTGCTCTCCTACGCGATGACCATGGTGGCCATGGGCTCGAGCTTCGTGCTCCTGCCCAACATCTCCTCGTTCACCCTGAAAAACCTGGCCTTCCCGGAGAATCGGCTCGGCTTGCTCTACATGGCGGGCGGCGTGGTGAGCTTCGCGACCACCCGTCGCGTGGGGCCGCTCGTGGACAAGGTGGGCGCGGCGGCGGTGGGCTCGGTGGGCACGGCGCTGCTCTCGATGGTGATCGTGGCAGGCTACGTGTTCGCGCCGCCGCTCTTGCCGGTGCCCGCCATCTTCGTGGCCTTCATGTTCGCCATGAGCATCCGCAATCTCTCGTACAGCACGCTCACCTCCAAGGTGCCGCGGCCCGAAGAGCGCGCGGCCTTCATGAGCGTGCAATCCGCCGTGCAGCACCTCGCGTCGGCCACCGGCGCCATCGTGTCGTCGTTCCTGCTCACCGAGCGCGCGGACAAGTCGCTCGAGGGCATGCCTCGCGTGGCGATCGTGACCTTGGGCATCGGTGTGCTCCTCCCGGTGCTGCTCTTCGCCGTGGAGAAGCGGGTGCGCCCGGCGCCGAAGCCCTCCGCGCCGCAGCCACTCCCCGAAGCCTCCGAGTAGGGAAGTTTCCCACCCGAGAGCCGAACCCCTGGAAATTTTCGTTTCCAACGAATCCCGGTAAATTTCTCGACCCGCCGGCCGAGTACGGCTTCCATGCTGACCGTGAATCCTCGTCTCGTTCGTCCGGTCCGCTTCGTCGCGATCTTCGCGGCCCTCGCTGCTGCTGCTGCATGCACGGGAACCGCGGGCGATCGCGTGTGCGTGGGCGACACCTCGGAGGCGCTCCGCATCTGCGCGAAGAGCTCCACCACGGTGCGCGGGATCGACGTGTCGTCGTACCAAGGCACGGTGGACTTCACGAAGGTAAAGGCCGAAGGCCGCGCGTTCGTGTTCGTGCGCCTCGCCTCCGGCCAGAACCAGGACCTCAAGTTCGGCACCAACTGGACGAACGCGAAGAGCGCCGGCCTGATTCGCGGCGCCTATCAATATTTCTATCCCTCGCGTGACGTGAACGTGCAGGCAAACCTGGTGATTTCCACGCTTCGCAGCGCGGGCTTCACCAATCAAGACCTGCCTCCCGTGCTCGACCTCGAGAACCAGGACGGCCTCACGCCCGCCGAGCTGGTCGCGCGTGCGAAACAATGGCTCGCCAAAGTCGAGACCGAGCTCGGCGTCGTGCCCATCGTCTACACGGCGGCCTTCATGGCGCCGGTCATCGGCCAGAATTTCAAGAGCTATCCCTTGTGGGTCGCCAACTACAACGTCAATTGCCCGGACGTGCCCGCCGGCTGGACCGAGTGGCAGTTTTGGCAGACCAGCGAGAGCGGTCGCTCCAATGGCGTCTCCGGCGCGGTGGACACCGACCTCTGGAACGGCTCGCTGGCCGAGTTGCAGCTCTTCGCGACGCGCGCGCACCGCCAGGCGGACGCGGGCGTACGCGACTCCGGCTCGGATGCCACCACCGAAGCGGGGGCCGATGCCTCTTCCGACTCCGGCAGTGATGCGACCGCCCTCGACGCGAGCGTCGATTCGTCCACTCCGGACGCGAAGCGTGACGGCTCGAGCGTGACGCCGCCGGGGCCGGCCACCTCCTCCGATCCACCCGATCCCTGCGCGCCTCCCGTCGCGCCGTGAGCGTAGGCTCGAGACTCATCGGCCATTTCTCGGCGAAAGTGCTAGCTACGAGCGCGTGACCGTACCGTCCAAGCCGCTCGCCATTCTCGTCGGAATCCACCTGCCCGACGTCTCCGACGTCGATTTCGAAGCGAGCCTCGCCGAGCTCGGGCGCCTGGTGAGCACGCTCGGGTACTCGCCCGAAGCGACCGTGATCCAGAAGCGCGAGAACCTCTCGCCGGCCGCGGTCCTGGGCGACGGAAAGCTGCAAGACCTCGCCGCGCTCACGCACGGCAGCGGGCACACCGGCACCACGGTGCCGCGCACGAAAGACAAGGCGCGCATTCGGCGCGAAGGCGACTCCGACGACGACGAGCGCGACACGGACAGCGACGAGGTCGAGGTCGAGTCGCCGTACGCCCTCGTGGCGGTCGACCACGACATCAGCCCGAGCCAAGCGCGTAACCTCGAGCGTGCCACCGGCGTGCAGGTGCTCGACCGCACCGGCGTCATCGTGGAGATCTTCCACCGCCACGCGAAGAGCCGCGAAGCCAAGCTCCAAGTCGAGATCGCGCGCCTCGCGTACACCGCGCCGCGCCTGCGCGAGTCGCCCAGCGGCAAAGAGCGTCAGCAAGGACGCGGCGCCGGTGAAGCCGCCCTCGAGCTCGACCGCCGCAAGATCCGCGACCGCATCGCCGAGCTCCGCGAAGAGCTCGAGATCGTCCAAAAGGACCAAGACAACCGCCGCGCCCACCGTCGTGAGGCACGTCGCGTGGCGCTGGTCGGCTACACGAACGCAGGCAAATCGTCCTTGATGCGCGCGCTCACCGGCTCCGAGGTGTACGTGGAGGACAAGCTCTTCGCCACGCTCGACACCACCGTGCGCGCCCTGCACCCCGAGGTGAAGCCCCGTGTGCTCGTCTCGGATACGGTCGGCTTCATCAAGAAGCTCCCGCACGACCTCGTGGCCTCGTTCAAGTCGACCCTCGACGAAGCCCACGAGGCCTCGCTGCTGCTCCACGTGGTCGACGCCTCGGACGCCACGTTTCGCGCGCAGCACGAGGTGACCCGAAAAGTGCTCGAAGAGATCGGCGCCACCAAGGTACCGACCATCCTCGTGCTCAACAAGGCCGACCGCGTCGACGAGACCACGGCGAACGCGCTCCGCCGCGAGTACCCCGATGCGCTGTTCGTCTCCGCGCATCGCCCCGAGGGCGTGACCACGGTGCGCGACGCCATCCTCGCGTACTTCGACTCGACCGACGTGGAGCGCACCTACCTCGTGCCGTACGCCGAACAAGCCAAGGTGGCCGAGCTGCACGAGCATGCCCGTGTCCTCGACGAGGTCTACGGCGAAGACGGTGCGCGCGTGCGCGTGCGCGGCGACCAAGACATCCTGGCGCGTCTGGAGAAGAAGGGCCTGCGCCTCGCTCCGCTGCCCGAGCCCGAAGCCTCGATCTGAGCGGCTCGGAATCCGAGCCACGAAAAGCGCGTGGCTGGCTTGACGGCCGAGATGACCGGATTCATAGTTCTGGTCAACTTGGAGCAAGCCAAACGCGACTGCATTCTGGGAGCCGCTGCGAAGGCCTTCGCCGAGCGGGGCTTCCGTAAGGCCTCGGTGGACGAGATCGCCAAGAGTGCGGGCGTCGCCAAAGGCACCGTGTATCTTGCCTGCGAGAGCAAAGAAGACCTCTTTTATCAGGCAGTCCACCGGGAAATCCGCGAGTGGACGGCGCATGCCGCACGCCTCATCGATCCTCGTAAACCCGCCGAAGAGCTCCTACTCACGGTCGCGACCGAGAGCCTGACCGACATCGGACGAAGGCCGTTGGTGCGTGAGCTTCTCGAAGGCAAATTCGCCGAGCTTTTGCCGCAGTGGATGCCGCAATTCGAAGAGCTGCGCGTGCTCGGTCGCAAGAACGTAGTGGAGATTCTCCAGCTCGGAATCCAGCAGGGCCGCTTCCGCAAAGACCTCGACGTGGACGAGGTGGCGACCCTCCTCCAAGACCTCAATACGTCCACGCTCATCTTCCAGCGTTACCGCTCGACGTTCGACTTTCCGCGCCGATTGGCCGCGGGCATCGATCTCGTTTTGAACGGTCTGCGAACCCGCTAGTCGGGACGCGGCCTCGTCTCCCTTTCGTCCACGTACCCCACGTACCCCACGGACCTTCGGTCCGCGGCTTTTTTGCGTCTCGCGATGACCAGAAAACCAGAATGGTCACTCGTTCACTCAGTTCGAACCTCAGGAGCAATCGAATGGATCTGCAATCTGTCCTCCAGCGCTCGTTCCTCTCGCACTTGCTCGCCACTCCGAAAGGGCGCGCTCACATGCTCAATCAGGTGGCCGACGCCGAGTCCAATGGCGAGTCCAAGGTGTTCGACTCGGCGCTCGCCCTGGTCGACGACCCCGAGCTCTCGCGAATGATCGCGCGCCATGCCCAGGACGAGGTCGAGCACGCGGCGCTCTTCGAGGCGAGGCGTGACGCACAAGGCGTCGAGGTGGGCCCGGCGCCCGAGCATTTACGCCTCATCGGCCGGCTCGACGCGAAGCTCGGAGGCTTCTTCTCGAGGGGCGTGCGCACGCGGCGCGACGTGATGGAGGCCTACTTGATGCTCCAAGTGGTGGAGGAGCGCGCGTGCACGCAGTTCCCCGTATTCGCCGAGGCCTTCCGTACCCTCGACCCGGAGACGGCCGCCGTGTTCGACCGCGTGGTGGCCGACGAAGTGCGTCACCTCAAGTATTGCCGCGCGATTGCCAAACGCTACGCGCCTTCGCCCGTGGTGATGAACGATACCCTGCGCGAGATGCGCGAGAACGAAGCCGTGTGCTTCGTGGAGAATACACGCGCCGGGTTCGAGCACGTGCTCGACGGCGGTTACACGGACCTGTCGCCCCTAGGGGTGTTCGGTTGGAAGACCCTCGCACGCGTGGGGCGGGTGATCGAGACGCCTCCCATGACACCGTACGCGAACGCCGCCGCGTGAGGCGGCGCCTACCGCCCCTCGACCTTCTCGGTCAGCCAATGCACGCGCGCCGGCGCGTTCGGATCGATGGCGCGGGCTCGTCGGCCTGCCTCGATCGCCCCTTGGACGTCGCCAATCGCGCGGAGCACGAGCTCGGCGGTCGCGAGAGACTCCGCCGACGTCCAGCGTGACGCTCGTACGAGCCGAATCGTGCTCGCCGCATCGTCGGTGCGACGGGCGCGAAAGTAGGCCTGCGACAGGCGAGTGAGCGCTTCTCCATCGGGGCGAAGGTCCCTGTTTTTCTCGGCCAACGAGACCGCGAAGGCCGGGTCGGACACCTCGTGGAGGGCGTGCTCCAAGGCGTGTCCATAGGTCGCCTCGGGCAGGAGCGCCAGGCGTTCCATGTAGAGTGCATGTGCCCGCGCGCGCAGGGACTTCGCGCGATCCGGCTCCTCGACGAGGTGGGCGAGCGCGTCCATGAATTCCGGATCGCCCGTGCGCGCGACCAGGCTCTCGTAGGCGTTCCTCGCGGAGGCGAGGTGACCTTCCTCCGCGTCGAGCTCGGCCAGGTGCTCGTCCGCGTGCCAATCGCCGGGAAAAGCGGCCCGCGCGGCCTCGATCTCGCGTCGAGCTTCGCGGCGGCGTCCTCGGCCGAGGTGGACGTCGGCGCGCGCGA
Organism: Polyangiaceae bacterium; assembly: GCA_965225775.1. Taxonomy (GTDB): domain Bacteria; phylum Myxococcota_A; class Polyangia; order Polyangiales; family Polyangiaceae; genus JAAFHV01. The sequence goes on from OZ245328.1 coordinate 7,438,811, forward strand.
GGGCGAGCCACGCGCGTGTCCTCGGAGGATCGCTCGACGTCTCCGCGAGCCCGTGCAAGGCCTCGTCGTCTTCTCCCACCTTCGCGAGCGCGAGCGACAGGCGCTGCACGTGGCTCGGGGAAGGCGAGGTTCGAACGGCTTCGCGTAGCGCGGCGAGGCCGTCTTCGTAGTGGCCACTGCCGAAGAGGGCCGCCCCCCGCAGCGCTACGATCTCGGCCAAAAGGTGCGGGTCGTCCGAGCTCCGCGCCTCGAGCTCGGGACCGGAGAGCGCGCGAATCGCCTCGTCGTTGCGGTGCAGCGTGAAGTCGAGTTGTGCCTTCAGGAGGCGAGGTCCCACGAACGTGGTGTCACCGGCCAGTCCGCGTCGTTCGACGGCCGCGAACGCCGCATTCACGTGGGCCTGCGCCGCCGCATAGGAGGCGTAGTCGCCGGTGAGCCTGGCATAGTCGAGCCGGTATCCGGCGGCATCCGCGAGCCGATTGAAGCTCTCCGGTGAGCCCTCCGCGAGCGTCTCGGCGACGTGCACGCGCGAGGCGAGCTGCTCACGTGCGCTCGCGTAGTCCGCCGCCTGCCCGCGGCTCGGCAAGGCCCCGCGCGCGTGCGGCTCGGCTGCACCCGCCGCGGGGGTGCGAGAGAGCGCTACCACCAGCGCCGACAAGGTGCCTGCCGCCGCGATTGCCCCGAACGCGCCGAGCGCCCTCACGGCGAGCTCTTCCGCGGGCGCGTGGGCCAATACTCGAACCCCGGCTCCACGTCGTAAAACCAAGGCTTCGCGAAGTAGGGAAAGGTGCTCGAAAACTCACGGTCGTTCTTGGGCGGATTGAGCGCCACGTTCCGGAAGGTCTCCACGTTGCAAATGGGCACTCCCGCCGCGTTGCGATCCGCCTTGCCGGACGTGTCCCCCGGGCATTCTCCGCCCATCTTCAAGAAGCCCATGGCCAGCACCGCGTCGTTGACCTGTTCGTCGAGGATACGACCATTTGGAAATCCGAGTGGCTCGTCCACGCTGAGGGTGACCCAATCGGGAATGGCGACGTCGAGGACCACGGGCCCGTCGGGGTCGTGGTTTCGCCGAAGGCGCTGCGTGGTGCAGGGGGTGACGGCTTCGATGTCGAGCAGCGGAACGTGACGCGAACAGGGCTCGAAGCCCTTCGCGCGGAGCTGCTCCGCCCAACCGCCGTGCATCTTGGCCAGGTAGTGCCGGAAGGTCACGAGGTGGTAGGCCGCGCTCGAGACCTCGGTCACGGGGGAGTCCTTCTGGAACTTGTTTTGATTGTCGTCGCCGGGACCCTGATTGGTGAAGAGCTGGCGGCGGTCGCGATTGGTGAGCGCGGTCGAGGTGAGCGCGACTCCCATGGCGTCGATGCGCTCGTAGGGACCTGCCAATTGGAAGTCGTAGGCGGCGGCGGTCTGGGCTTCGGTGGAGTCGTCTCCGGACGAATCGGTCGTGTCCTCCGCGCTGCAGGCGGAGAGGGCGACGAGCGCCGTCGCGAGGGCGAGCACCCACGTGGGACGAGAGGACGGTTCGTGGCGAGTCATGGTGAGAGCGTCCTTCCCGAAGTCTTGCGGCCCACTTTTCCGTCCGTCGTCGCCCACACGTGGAGGTCGCGGTGACGTCCGTCCTTCTGCAGCACCACCGAAGAGGCAGGCACCTCGATGGCCACGAAATGAACGTTGGTACGGCCGAATCCGTCGTTCCCGTTCACGAATCCGAACGGGCGAGCCACCTTGGTCGCGTCGAACGGCTGGATCCCCGCGCGCTTTTGCTCCGGGAATGCGGGATTGCCCGCGCGATTGCCGAGCGCCACCGAAAGCCCCCCGAAGAAGCCGTCGAGGTCGAAGAAGAACGGGTCGTCGGCGAGGCCGGCCATGACGCGCACTCCGGGCGCCGGTCGGAGGATCTTGCCTACGTCACCGGCGACCTTCTTCCCTCCGAGCCCGGGCACGTTCTCGAGGTAGACGCCCCACTCGTTGACGGTCCCCTTCTTCTTGCCGAACCAGATCCAAATGTCGTGTTCGGCGGACATTCCGATGCCACGCGCTTCGGCCAGATTGGAGAACGAGGCGTCCGCGTCCACGTGGATGCCGTACCGAATGCTCGGATCGAAGGTGACCTCGTACAAAGGATCGACACGCCAGGTGAGCGCGAGCACGACCGAGTCGGGCTTGCCGGTGGGGCCACGGTAATAGGCGAAAATGTCGGCGATGTCGGGGGCGGGATCGCCGGTGGTGGTGCCCGTGGCCTGCACGCGCACCGGATCGTTGTGGTCGGCGGCGAGAGTGGGCGCGGCCGTCGCCGAGAGCGCCAGCAGCGCGCCGAGGGCGGCAACGCGTCTCCACGTGCGTGCCCGCTGGTCGGGTTTCGTGTCTCGCTCGTCGTGCATGGTCGGGCCCCTTCGTCGAGGCTCGACCCTACGATTGCGGCAAGCGAGCGCCCATGGGGCGAATGCCCCATCCAGACACGATTTCTCTGGGCGCTCAGTGCGCGCGAGGCTTCGGGGCGGCGGGTCGCACGAGGTCGTGTCGCACGGCGAAGAGCGCGGCCGCCGCACGCGTGCTGACCGCGATTTTGGCGTAAATATGCTCGACGTGATGCTGCGCGGTCTTGGGGGCGATGCCGAGCGCGACCGCGATTTCCTTGTTGGTCAGTCCGCGTGCGAGGTGCGAAAGAACGTCGAGCTCGCGCTCGGTGAGGCCCGAGGGGGGCCTGGAAGAGGGCGCTTTCGGGCGCATTCCGGCGGCTCCGAGCACCCGGTCGAGCGCACGTGCGCAGAGCTTGCCCGATTGGACCTCGCGGTGCAGGTCGTCCGCGGCTGCCTCCGCGGTGAAGGCGGGCCGGTACGGGCGCTCTTCGAGGCGTGCGCGATACGCGTCCGCGCACGCGAGGATTCGGGCGGCGCGTTCGTTCGTGGGGACGCGGGTCCCCATGGGATAGCCGCTGCCGTCGCAGCGCTCGTGGTGCTGGCCGACGATGCGAGCCTCGTCCGCGAAGGCCGGGACACGTCCGAGCACGCGTGCGCCGTGAAAGGCGTGCGATTGGGCGAGATCGCGCTCGGCGTCGTCGAAGGGGCCGGGTTTCTCCCACACGCCATTGGGTACCGCCACGATGCCGAGGTCGTGCAAGAGCGCCGCGCGGCGGAGCTTCGCGAGCTCTTCGCGCGGTAGTCCGTCCTCCGCTCCGGCCGCGACACAAAGCGCCGCGACCTCCGACGAATGACCGAGAAAAATGGGGCTCTTGAGGTCGGCGTAGCGGCCGAACGCGAGCGCGACGGTGTCGAGATCGCACGTGCGGTCGCGCTCGGACGCGTCTTCTTCGGGCTCGGCGGCGAGGAACGCGTCCCAGGGAGAGGGCATCTCGAGCACGTTCCAAATGTCGTCCGCTCGGGAGACGAGCGTGGCACGGATCTCCGGGTCCAGGGTCTTTCCCGCATGCGCGCTCACGGCGTCGAGCGCGCGCTCGCGTCCTCCTCCTCGATGGTGGATCTCGACCGTCGAGGCCACGTGGAGCAGGCGCGCGGGGAGCGCGATGTCGTGCCCTCGGAGTCCGGAGGGCGCGCCATTTCCTGCGAATCGCTCGAAGATTTGGCCGAGCGAGCGCACCACCTCGTCGCTCGCTCCGAGGTCCGACGCGAGGGCCGCGGCTTGGTCGCATTGGGCCTTGGCGAGTGCGTCACCGGCACCTGGCGCAGCGAGCGTACGAGCGATGGCGCGGGCACGTGTTCCGAGGCCTCGGCCGCTCGACAACCGGCTCAGCGTTCGCGCGGCGATGCGGGTCGTGCCTCGTGGGTCGAGTCCCTCGAAGGTACGCAGCACGTCGAGGTCGTCGCCCGCGCCGTAGTAGGCGGCCTCGTGGGAAAAGCTCGTGCACCCGAGGTGCCGGAGCAGGGCCGTGAAGTACACGTCCCGGAGCTCGCTGCCGCGCAGTCCAAGGGATTTTCCAAGTCCCGTGGCCACGAGACAGGTTCGCAGCGACGTGCCCACGGGCACACCGGCGGCGAGGTCCGTCGCGCTGGAGAGTGCCCCCAAGACGAGGGCCGTGCGAGGTCGTTCGTGGCTCATGCCCGTGCGAGAGTGGTACGCGAGCACGGACCGAGTTGTCGACTCGAAGCTCCCTCTCTCCGAATTTCCCGAGGTCGAGTCGGGACGAATCGAAGGCGCGGCGACAGGTGTTCAGACGCGCTGAATGAGCCCGCGCGAGACCACCACGAAGCGTCGCGCCAGCAAGACCGAGATGACGAAGAGCCCGGCGAAGAGACCCCACCAGAGTCCTTTGGCGCCCATCTCGAAGTGGAAACACAAGAGCAGCGCCAACGGCGCGCCTACCAGCCAATGCGCGCCGACATTGGCCCAGAAGGGGAATTTCACGTCACCCGCGCCGCGCAAGGCTCCGGCGGCCACGCTCTGCACGCCGTCGAACACCTGGAAGAGCATGGCCACGTGCATGAGGCCGACCGCCGTGCCCATCACCTGTCCGTCTTCCGTGAAGAGGCCCACCAAGTAGGTGGGAATCAGGAAGAAAACCAGGCTGGTCACGCACATGTAGCTTGCACCTATCGCCAGGCCGAGCAATCCCGGGCTGCGCGCGGAGCGGCCTTCGCCCACGGCGTATCCGACGCGCACGCTGGTCGCGCTGGAGATGCCTTGGGCTCCCATGAAGGTGAAGCTCGAGAGTCCGATCACGATCTGGTGGGCGGAGACTGCGTGCTCGCCCAAAAGTCCGGCCAAGACGCCTACGGCCGCGAACACGCCAATTTCGGCGCTGAGCTGCAAGCCCATGGGCACGCCCAACGAGAAGATGCGCCCGAGCGACGGGCCGCCTTCCACCTCGGGCTCACGGAGCTGTCGGGCGGCGAAGTAGACCACGGCGCACAAGACGAGATTGGAGATGGCATTGGCGGCCCCCGCCCCCAGGGCGCCGTGAGGACGGAGACCCAAAGCCGGGAGGCCCACCTTCGTCAGCGCCGCGTCGCCTTGGACGAGCACGGCGCAGGCGATCACGTTGACCACGTTGGCCACCACGGCGGCGACGAGCGCGGGGCGGGTGCGGCCGTGCGCCTGCAGGTACGACTTGATGGCCAAGAAGGCCGGGAACAAGAACAGGCTCGGGGCCTGCGCAATCAGGTACTCGCGCGCCGGGCGCACCAGATTGGCGTCCACACCGACCTTGGGCAAAATCGAGGTGAGCGCGTAAGAGACGAGCAGCGTGGGCACCCACACGAGGGCGAGCGCACGCAGCGTCTTGCCGAGCGCACCCCAGGCGCGGCCGTTCTCTCCCGCACCGACGGCCTGGGAGGCCAGCGGCTCCAGGGCCGAAGCGATGCCGATACCAATCGACATGGCCGCGAACCCGATGGACCTCCCGATGGACGCTCCGCCCAAATCGCGGACCGAGACGCGCCCCAAGAACGCCACGTCCACCAGGCCGAGCAGCATGAGCCCGAATTGCGCGACGGCAATCGGCCACGCGAGCCGCAAGAGCTCGCCGAGCTCGGTGCGGGTCTGAGGCTTCATTTGACGACCTTTTTGGACGAGCGCGCCGGAGGCGGAGGCTCGTGGAGGGTCTTGGCGGCCGTGACCACCGGGTCGCGCAGGTGGGAGACGTCGTTCCACACGACGAGCCGTGTCGAGCCGTCGCGGTCGCGGTCGAGCACGGTGACCCCGGTATTGGAGATGGGTCCCAAGATCTTCAACCCCGGGGCGACCGGCCCGAAGAGGCTCGTGACGAACGCCTTGATGGCCGCTCCGTGGGAGACGAACAAGAGGTGCCCGCCTTGGTGCTTCTGGATCACGCGGTCGATGGCCTCGGCGATGCGCGCGGCGAGCTCGGCGTAGGTCTCGCCGCCTCCGCGACGAACGTCGAGACCGGCCTTCCACGCAGCGACCTCGTCCGGCCAGATCTCCTCCACCTCGCGAGCGGTCTTGCCTTGCCACTCCCCGACGAACACCTCGCGCAGCCCTTCATCCACGTGCACGGGCAGGCCGAGCACCTCGGAGAGCACGTGCGCCGTGTCGACCGCGCGCTCGAGGTCCGAGGTGTAGAGTGCATGCAAATCGATGCCCGGCTCGAGCTCGGCCAGGCGCAGTGCGAGCTTCTCGGCCTGGACCCGGCCACGCGCGTTCAGTCCACGCCCCGCCTGACCTTGGAAAACGCCCCCGTAGTTGTCGTCTGTCTCGCCGTGGCGCACCAAGAAGATGCGCGCGCTGGGGCCTTTCGGATGCATCTCGGTGGTCTCGGGGCGCCGCTGAACATCGGTTCCGCACCTTCGGTCAATCGTGACCAGTCGAACGAAGGTGAGCCGGAGCAGCGGAAAAAAGAGGGGTTCGGCGAGCCTCTCGGTTTTGCCACACGCTTGCGGTTTCGGGCAAGGAAGGCTAAGACCCATAGCCCCCGTAGGTGCTTCCGCATCCACGAGGGGTCGTCACGATTCGTACGAGAAGGAAGAAAAGCCATGGCGCGCGTTACCGTAGAAGATTGCCTCGAGCGTGAAGAGAACCGCTTCGCCCTGGTGCTTCTCGCGGCGCACCGCACGCGCCAGCTCATGAAGGGACAGCCCTCGCTCGTCCCCTCGAAGAACAAGGCCGCCGTCACCGCGCTCCGCGAAATCGCCTCGGGCAAGGTCCACTACGACCGCTCGAGCAACGACGTCGTCTCGGAGTGGATCGACGCGCAAGCCCGCGCCGGCGTCTGAGTCACGCCCACTCCACTTCGATCGAACCTACTGCCGTGAGGCCCGAGCCCTTCTCCGAAGGTCCTCGCGCCTCACGTCTTTCATTTGAGGACGCGACACGGTGAAAAAGTCTCCCTCTGCGCCGGCCGCGGCGAAACCCGATCCTCGGGAGGCGCTCGAGCGGCTCGGCTCCTTCGCGCACTACGCCGATCCGACCTACTACACGCACACCTACGCCGCGCGCGACTCGGACGTTCGTTACTACGTCGAGGTCGCCAAGAAGGCCAAGGGGCCCGTGCTCGAGCTCGGGGCCGGCAATGGGCGCATCACGCTACCTCTCGCCCGGCACGGCATTCGGGTGACCGCCGTCGACCACTCACGGCCCATGCTTCAAGACCTCCGCGCGCGCCTGGCGGACGAGCCCGCCGATGTGGCCGAGCGGGTCACCGTGGTCGAGGGCGACATTCGCGACGTGCGCCTGCGGAAGAAGTTCGCGCGCGTCTTTTGCCCGTTCAATACCGCGCTCCACCTGTACGACAGGCCCAGTGTGGAGCGCTTCTTCTCGACCGTGAAGAGGCACCTCTTGCCGCGCGGTGAGCTCGTGGTGGACCTCTCGGTTCCGCTCGCCGAGAACCTGGCCCGCGACCCCGAGAAGCCCTACGGATCGCCGCCGTTCCGTCATCCGGCCGAGGGGCGCGTTCGTTACAACGAGCTCTTCGACTACGACCCCATTCGTCAGGTCTTGCTCGTCACGATGCAGTTCTTCCCGGCCGACAAGGACCGCCCCGCCTTCGCGACGCCGCTCGCGCACAGGCAGTTTTACCCTCGAGAATGGGAGGCGTTGATGCACTACAACGGCTTCACGAAGATGCGTGTCTTCGGAGACTTCTTCGGAGGTCCACTCACCCGGGACAGCGACGTGATGGTGTGGCACGGGGTGCCGAAAGCGAAGCCTTCGCGATGAGCTCCGAGCTCTCCGAGCGTCTCTCGGCGGTGAAGGCGCGCCTCGCGCGTGCGGTCGAGGACGCCGGTCGGCCCGAGGGCTCGGTCGCGCTCGTGTGCGTCTCCAAGTTCCATCCCGCCTCGGCCATTCGCGAGGCGTACGCGCTCGGGGAGCGCCGCTTCGGCGAGAGTTACGCGCAAGAGCTCGCCGAGAAGGCCGAGGAGCTGCGCGACCTCCCGGACATCGAGTGGCACTTCATCGGGCACCTGCAGTCGAACAAGGCCAAGCTCGTCGCCAAACACGCGCACGTGGTGCACTCGGTCGACTCGGTCTCGCTCGCGAAGGAGCTCGACAAGCGGAGGCGCGCACTTTACGAGGAAAAATCCATGGTTCCTCTGCGCGTACTGCTCGAGGTGAACGTGGGCGGCGAGGTGCAGAAGCACGGCGTCGACCCCGCGGCGTTGCCCGAGGCCGTCGCCGGATTGCGCGCGTTCGACGCGCTCCGATTGCAGGGGCTCATGACCATGCCTCCGCTCGACGATCTTCCCGCCGCGAAACGTGTATTTTCCACGCTCGTGACGCTTCGCAACGTGGTGGCCCCGGATCTCGCGGAGCTCAGCATGGGCATGAGCGCGGACCTCGAGATCGCGGTCGCGGCGGGGGCCACGATGGTGCGCATCGGCACGGCCATCTTCGGCGAACGCACCTGACGGCTCGGTCGGGCGCGGGAACTTTCTCGGGAGCACGAGTGTCCGACCGGGCCCGTGCGCTCGTCCCTTTTTCTTCTCGTGTTCGTTCAGCTCGTGGCCTGCGCCTCGCCGAAGCTTGCCGATCCCGCGGTCGCGCGTGCTCCGACCATCGTGCCCGCCGTGCCTACGGCGCCTGTATTGCGCTCTCGAGTCGAAGCGTCCGCCGTCGCTTCGGAGGCGGCGTCGGAGTCGCCGGCGGAGATCGAGGCCAGTGTCGATCCACCGCACGCGACCCTCGTTTGCGAGGCGCGCGTGCACGGGGTACCGGCGTCCGCGTCGTTCTCGGGGAAGCCCTTGCGGGTGTACGATCTCGACGTCGAGGGATGCGGACGCGGCGCCGTTCGCGCCCGGCTCGTCAATCGCACCCAAGAGACCGTGAAGGTCACGGAAGCGACGGTCACGGTCTCTCGTGCCTCTCGCTCGGTCGAGGGCTTCGCGTATTGGCTCGATTGGGTCTTGGCTCCCGGCGAGTCCCGTATCTTGCCCGTGCCGGTGCGAGAGGCCGGCACGCTCATCGTGTCCTTCCGCGCCGAGGGCCCGAGCGAGACGACCCGCGTCGTCGCCAAGGCCACGATCGAGCGCGTCCGGGTGGTGGTGGAGAGGTGACGAGATCGACGCGAAGTCCGGCTCTTTCCCTTTGAAATCGAGTGACGGCTTGCCCGCGGGAGGGCGAGCGGGCAGGGTAGGAAGATGGGTGAGCCGAGGCAGCCGACGTCGCTCTCGCGGGCTCCCGTGGCGGAGCTTCGGCCTTTCGTACGGCTCGTTTGGGCGAGCCGGGCGCTTCCCGGGACGTCGATCGGGCATGCCGTCGAGCACGTGTTGCCGACCGGGGCCATGCACCTGGTGGTTCGCTCGGGCCACGCTCCGCTGCGCTTGCTCGAACCCGACCTGGTCTTGCGCGGGAGCGTGATCGGAGGAGCGCGCTCGTCGGCGTACCGCAAAGACGTCTCGTTCGCGGTCGACTCCGTGGGGGCCATGATCGAGCCTGGCGCGTGCGCGGCGTTGCTCGGTATCCCGGGGAGCGAAGCGAGCGAGACGCACCTCTCGCTCGCGGACGTCTGGGGAGTTGCCGAGGAACGTCGGTTACGCGAGCGTCTCGAGGAGTGTCGCACGCTGGACACGAGGCTCGATCTCTTCGAGTCCCAGATTCTCGAGCGTGTCCGTCGTGCGTTCGACGTTCATCCAATGATATCTCAATCCGTGCGCGCACTTGCCGCCTCACCCCGAGCGTCCATCGCGGAGCTGGTCGCGCGCAGCGGCTACAGCCATCGGGTGTTCGTACGGCGCTTTCGGGAGGCGACCGGCCTCGGGCCGAAGACCTACGCCCGTGTGCTTCGTTTCCAGCGCGCCGTCGTTGGCGTATCGAGCTCGGCGGGAGGAGACGACGCGAGCCTGGCGCTCGACCTCGGGTACGCCGATCAGGCGCATTTTTGCCGCGAGTTTCGCGAAATGTCGGGCCTTCGCCCGGCCGAATACCGCGCGGCGGCTCCTTCTTCGCCCAACCACGTACCGAGGGGCACGGCCGTGCCTGGGCGCGAAGGTCAAATTCGTTCAATCGAATCGCGAAGGAGCGCGGCAAGCTCCTCCGGACTCGAGCTTCCCACTCGGCCTACGGAGATACCTTCCCGATGATCCACGAAGTCTTCGCCTACCTGCGTCTGAAGAACACCGCCGCTGCCATCTCGTTTTACGAGAAGGCCTTCGGCGCCAAAGAAAAGTTTCGCCTGGTGGAGCCGGGCGGGCGCATCGGACACGCAGAGCTCCTGTTCGGTCAGACGACCGTCATGGTGTCGGAGGAGTTTCCCGAGCTGGGAATCATGGGCCCGACCGGGGAAAATACCTCGGTTGGCATTCATCTCCACGTAGACGATGCCGATGCCGTGATTGCGCGAGCCGTGGCCGAAGGAGCCGTGGTGGTCCGGAAGATCCAAGACCACTTCTACGGAGAGCGTTCGGGGGCGGTGCGCGATCCCTTCGGCCACGAATGGCTGATTGGCCACGAGATCGAGAAGGTCACCCCGGAAGAGATGCAGCGCCGCTACGAGGCGCTCTTCGTGAGGTGAGCGCCGTCGTTCTCGGGCACAGCGCTCTCGAGGGGGAGAGTAACGGTGAACGTCGTGCCGAGGCCCACGTGGCTTTGCAGGTGGATGTTGCCACCCACGGCCTCGACCGCCGCTTTGGTCGCCGCTACGCCCACGCCGCGTCCGGAGATATCGGTGACGTCGTTGGCGGTGCTGAGCCCGTCCACGAAGACGAGTGCGAGCCGCTCCTCCACGGGGAGTCGGCTCGCCGCCTCGTCGGTCAGCACGCCCATGCCCACGGCTTTCGCCACCACCTTGGTCTCGTCGATGCCACGGCCGTCGTCGGTGACCGTCACGCGGAGCTCGTGTGCGTCGCGCTGGACGTCCAAGGTGAGCTTGCCTTCCGGCGATTTTTCCGCGCGATCTTCGATGGCCTCGATGCCGTGATCGACCGCGTTGCGCACGAGGTGCACCAGGGTCGAGAGCGGTTCGACCAGGTGTTTGGGCACGCGCGCCCCCGCGCCGCGCACCTCGACCGAGACGCTCTTTCCTCGCCGCTCGGCGAGCTGCGCCGCGCTCTCCACGATGGGGCCGAGCACGTCTGCGACCGTCTTTTCACGGAGCCTCGCGAACACCGAGCGCGCGCGCGCCAGCTCTTCTTCGGGCGTCTCGGCTTCCGACACGTAGCGCTCGAGCTCGACGAGCGTGCTCTCCTCCACGAGATGCGTCTCGACGCGTGCCGTGGGATCGATTCCGTGCGAACGCGTTGTCTCCACGAGCTTCTCGCGCAAAGCACCGAGGTCGGCCACGCCGATGCTCTCGTGGTCTTCGAGCTCGTGGATGAATGCAGCGAGCTCGAGGAGCGAGAACTGCGAGAGCACGCCCTTCGCTGTATGGAGCTCGGCACGAGCCTCACGAGGATCGACTGGACGCCCGTTTTCCCAGGCGCGTAGCTTCGCTTCGAGCTCGCGCACGAAGGACTCGAACGCGTCCTTGTAGCGGAGGATGGCGATGGTGGCGCGGTGGTGCTCCGCTTCTTTCTCGGCCTGCACCAGGGCGGAAATGTCGTTCGCGGTGAAGAGCACGCCCTTCACTCCGGCGCCGTCTTCGTCGTGCACGACCGAGCCGTGTAGGGCGTAGGTCCTATCGCCGATTCCGATGCGTGTGGGGAGCTGGCCGAGCGAGACCTCGGGCGGGAAGAAGTCTTCGATCACCTGTTCGTAGGCGGTCTCGAAGTTCTCCGCGGCGCGGCGGTTCATGCCGAGCAGGCTCGTGATCTTGCGACCCTTGAGGTCGATGTTGTTCGTGTCGACGAAAATGTCGCGGCACGCGTCCGAGTAGCCGTCCAGCATGCGCCCTTCTCGGTCGAGCATGAAGAGGCCATAGGGCACGTTCTCGAGGATGGTGCGCGTGGCTGCGGTCTTTATCCGCTCTTCTTCACCCGAAAAGTCCGAGAGCACGAAGGTGTAGCCGATCGTCGCGCCATCGGTGTCGACCGCGGGCGAGACGGCGAGGAAGAGGTTTGCCGGTGCGCCGGCCGGGCGTCCTTCGGGCGAGAGGTGCACGGGGCCGAGCCATGCGCCGCTCTCTTCCACCGCGCGCTCGATGGCCGGCCAGCCGTGCGCGCCGTCGCTGCCGAGTCGGGTGAAGATGCCGCGATCACCCTCGCCGAACATGAGCTCGTAGCCACGATTGTGGAAGAGCTCACGACCCTCGGGGGTGCAGCCGATGATGGCCACGCGGTCGGTCGACGAAAGAATGTTGCTCAGGTTCGCGCGTGCTTCGATCGCGCTCACGAGCTCGCGGAGCATCGGCTCTTCTTGCACGCGCCAGCGCTTCTCGGATTCGGTGAGGTTCGTCCAAATGCGCTTGGCCGTCGGGTCGTCGAGCTTGGCGTCCGCGCCCAGGTAAAAGGCTCCGGTGTGGCTCGTGCCCTCGAGCAGCGTGCCGAGCTCGGTCACCGAGGGCTCGCTCGCGGGGGGAAGCGAGGCGCGATTGGTATAGTCGCCCGATTGAATTTTCAGGCTCCAGAAGGCTCCGGCGTCGAAGTGTCCCGAGCGGGGCAGCTCCACGGCGAGCCCTTCGCGCCAGGCCGCGTGGGCGTGCTGCTCGACCGTGAACAGCATGAGCGCCTCGTCTCGGTGGTAGCGCTCGAGCTCGGCGAGGGCCGGGCCGGGATTGTCGACGGCGGTCGCGGCGCGAATGGCGCGCTCGTCGAACCCCGCATCTTTCACGATCGAACCGGTACCTTGGGAGTGGAAGAACGTGTACTGCAAAAATAGGCTGTGAAGGACGGGGTTGTCGCACGAGGTGAGCGCGAAGTCCCCGCCGTACGGATTGCCGGTGACGTTGCCGCCGACCACCGTCTGCATCCACGTACTGCGAGGGACGATGTCCGCCTCGAGGGTCACGCCGATACGAGCGAGGAACTCGCGCACCGCGAAATAGAGCGCCGTGCTCGTCTCGCTGACGAGTCCGTGGAGGCGGAAGCCCTCCGAGTATCCGGCGTCCGCGAGCAGCTTTCGCGACAGCTCCGGGCTGTAACGATAGGGGGCGAGCGCCACATAGCCTTCGGTGTGGGTATTGGCCACGCTGCGCTGCGGGGCGCCGTATCCGTGCTCGGTGAGATCCACTAGGAGGCGGCGATTGACGGCATGATTGAGGGCGCGGCGCACACGTGCGTCCGCGAGAGGGCCCCGATTGGCGAGGAAGAACCACTGCGAGAGCGCCGCCTCTCGCGACGCGCCGACGATGCCCGGGATGCGCTCGGCGCGCATGCGGTCGTGGCAGTCGAGGTTGAGGGCCACGTCGATTTCGCCCGTGGAGAGGCGATGCACCCACTCTTTTTGGCGCAAGATCGGCAAGTGGATCACGTCGACCGAGGCGCGCTTCGCCCAATGGTCGGGGTTGCGCTCGAGCACGAGCTCGCGGCCGCGCTCGTAGCGCGCGACGCGATAGGCGCCCGTGCCCACCGGGTGAAGCTCTTGTCCGTCACGACCGTGCTCGGCGAGCGCCTGCTTCGGATAGACGCTGAAGAAGAACAGCCGACGCACGAGCATCGTGTCCGGATGGTGCGTCTCGATGCGGACGCGGTAGGCGTCCACCTTGTGTACGGCCTTGATGGTCGCCAGCACCGCCAGCGCACTCGCGGAGGGACCGGGTGTGTGGTGCGCCACGAACGTGGCCACCACGTCGTCGGCGTCGAAGGTCGAGCCGTCGTGGAATTTCACGCCTTGGCGTAGCTCGAGCTCGAGCTCGCAAGGGGACACCTGCGACCAGGCGGTCGCGAGCGACGGCTGGACCAGACCGTCCGAGTCGATGTGCACCAGCGCGTCGTTGATCGCCGGGATGACGAAGAACGATTCCGGATCGAAGGCCCGAAACAAGGTGAGGCCGGGAGGATCGACCGAGAAGAGCGCGACGCGGAGGGAGGTAGTCACATCCAGGTTTAACGGGAGGGGCCGTAGGTTGTTAAGGAACTATTCCGAAAAGTGTAGTTATTTCATGCGGATGGCGATTGGTTGGGGGTTGGCCGAGCGTCTTCCGCACGACGATCTCGGACTCGGCGGGCTGGGCGACTTGCCTTCGGAGCAGGCGCGGCTTTCGCTCTTCGCCCAGGTCTGCGAGAGTCCGCCGCATGAACCGACTCGCTTCGTTCGCCCTCTTCGCTTCGCTCGCGCTCGTGGTGCCCGCTTGCCAGAAGTCCTCGTCCGACACCAAGGTCACCACGGAAGCCGCGCAGAAGACCGCGAGCGGTCTCGGTTACACCATTCTCACCCCCGGGAACGGTCCCGAGGCCAAAGCTGGCCAGACGGTGCGTGTAAACTACACGGGGTGGCTCACCGACGGCACGAAGTTCGACTCGAGCCTCGACACGGGATCGCCCTTCGAGTTCGCGCTCGGCGCGGGCATGGTCATCAAGGGGTGGGACGAAGGGGTGGTCGGTATGAAGGTGGGCGAGAAGCGCAAGCTCGTGATCCCCCCGGCGCTCGGCTACGGCGCGCGTGGCGCAGGCGACGTGATCCCACCCAACGCGATCCTCGTGTTCGAGGTCGATCTCGTCTCGGTGCGCTGAGGGCTCTCACGGAAGGCACAACCGTTGACCGCTTCCAGGGGGCTCTTCGGTCGTTTGGCAGCGGAGCTTCCCGGGGCAGGTGAAGGTGCTCGCGCCTTGGGCGCAGACGAACGCGCAGCCCTTGTTGCCGTCGCGGTCGACGTCCGTCACGACGCAGTAGGCTGCCGTTCCCGCTGGGGCCTCCGAGCACTCTTGGCTCGACGTTTTCGGGCATTTACGCGTGCAAAAGCCCACCTTCCCACCGGACGGACCTTGCAGGCAGAACAGGCCTTCTCTGCAGTCAGCGTCTGTTCCGAGCGTGCAGGGCTGACCGAACATCGAGGTTGACGAAGCGTCGGCCGAGGAGTCGAGGGAGGTGCTCCCGTCGAGCACGGACGACGCATCCACGAGAAGTCCCGCGTCGGTCTCGCGCACGGGCTCGGTCGAGGTGGAGCAGGCGAAGACGCCGAGCGCGAGTGCGCACGAGCACGTGAGGGTCGAGAAGAGAGCCGAAGGCCTGCGAGCGTGAACGTTCATCGTCGCTCGCCGGAGCAAAGAATGGACCAGCGCAGAAACCTGGTTTTTTCCGAGCAGCGTTCGGTCCCGTCAAGTCGCGCACGCGTCACGGGAGCCGTGCTGGGTGCGCCTCTCTGCTCAGCTGCGCCACATGCGCCGCTCGTCCGCTTGGGCGAGCGAGAGGCGCCGCTGCTCTTGGATGAAGGCGCCGTACGGCTTGGGGACGCGCGGGTCTTTCCCGAGCTTGAAGAGGACGTGCAACGCGGCTTCGGCGTCGTCGCTGGCGCGGTGCGCGTTCTCGAGCTTCACGCCGAGGCGGGCGGCTACGTCGCCGAGGGCGCGAGAGCGTTCGTCGCTCTGGAGCTCTCGAGCCCACACGAGCGGGTCGACCCACTCCACCTCGCGACGGAGCGCGGGCACCCCGGAGATATCCGCTTTGGCGCGCGAGAACTCGGCCTGCATGAAGGCGCGGTCGAACGGCGCGTTGTAAGCGGCGGGCACGCAGCCTTCGAGTGCCTTTTTCACTTCGTGGGCGATGGCCTCGAAACGGGGCGAGTCGGCGACGTCGGCGTCGGAGATGCCGTGCACGGCCTGGGCGTCCGGCGCGATGAGACGATCGGGGTTGATCATCCAGTTGTACTTTGCAATCACCTCGCCGCGGCGCCCCACCACGATGCCGAGCTCGATCACGCGGTCCTGACCGGAGTCACGGCCCGTGGTCTCGACGTCGAGCAGGGCGATGGGGATGTCGTCCCAGGGGACGTCGGGGGCGAACTCTTCGGCCAAGCCGCGGACCGACACGCGCAGGAGGTGCGCGATGCCAGGGTAGTGTCGCCCGGTGGGGAAACACCCGCAGCCGTCCGAGACGGACTTCACTTCTTGGCGCCTGCGTCGGTCTTGCCGGCGTCCGCTTCGGCCTTGCCGGCGTCGCCCTTGCCGCCATCGACGGCGAGCAGTGCAGAGGCCACGGTGGCCGGAGCCGCGGGAGCGTTGCCCATGGAGGCGAGCTCTTGGCCGAACCACTCGCCGAGCTCGGTCTTCATGTCGTACTCACGACCGTTGATGAAGATGGTGGGCGTGCCCTTCACTTCGAGCGAGTCGGCCGCCTTACGGTCGCGGTCGAGACGATCTTTGGTGGCGGGGGCGATCATGTCGGCCTTGAACTTGGCGATGTCGAGGCCGATGTCCTTCGCGTAGAGGTCGAGGTCGCCCTGCTCCAGGTGTTGCTGGTTCGCGTAGAGCTTGGCGTGCATCTCCCAGAATTTGCCCTGGTTCATGGCCGCGATGGCCGCGCGTGCGGCGGGCTCGGCGTGAACGTGGCCGCCGAGGGGCATGAACTTGTAGACGAGCTTCACGTTGGCGCGGTTCTCTTCCCAGGCCTTCTCGATGATGGGCGCCATGAGACCGCAGTGCGGGCACTCGAAGTCGGCGAACTCGACCACCACGATGGGCGCGGCGTCCGGTCCCTTGGAGGGCGAGCCGTCGAGCGCGACGTTCTTCACCTTCTCGGGGTCGAAGCGGTTCTTGTAGGCCTTCTCGATCTGCTCGCGGCTCATGCCGTCGCGGACGCCCTTGAGGACGTATTTGGCCGCGGGCAGGCACTTGGCGCACTGGCGCTTCTCGTTCACGCACTGGGCGATGGGCACCGGCGTGCTGGAGCAGGGCGAGAGAAACTCGCTCACGTAAGTGGAGAACTCGCGCTTCTCACGCGTGGTGAGCGCGCTCGTATCGACGCCGTCGACCTTCACGTCGGCGACCTCGACCTTGTCTTTCGTGGCATCCGGCTGACCGGACGAGTTCTGGCAGGTGGCCGCCTCCGAGAGCGAAGCCAGCACCGCGACGAAAAGACCCATACCCTTGAGGTTCATGGCCATGACGGGCGAAACCCTTACCACGGGTCAAAAACCAGGGCGAGGCGTGAAGATTCGAGGTGGGCGGTTTGCCTTCGAGGAGCCTTCTCCCACGGAGAATCGTGCCCGACTTCCGGATCCGCTCGGATCGCCGACCGACCCTCGAGACGTCTCCGGGACGGGACGTGGGATCCGCCTGGTACGGGATGTGACAGGGGGTTTGGCCCGAAAATTTCCATTCCCTCGGCACCTTGCGCGGGGGGGACGTTGCGCTATGCATGGCCTCGGTTATGCGAAGTATCGCGTTGCGTTTCGAAAGTCCGAGCGCGCTGAACGACAGCATGACGGCCTCCCGCGAGCTTCGCATGACGGCCTCCAGCGAGCTCCGCATGACGGCGTCTACTGAGCTTTGCTCGGTGTCGGGTCCCCTCGGTCTCTCGGACGCCGGCACGGAAGAGTCGGGCGCTCGCGTCGAGGTGGCCGACGGCGAATGGGTGCTCGCTCGCGTGGAGCTCCCGGACACGCGCTTCGCGGTGGCGGCCGCGGTGGCTCGTCGCGCCGCGAATGGCGTCTTTTTCAGCTTCGGTGAGCGCGACTGGGAGCGCATCGGAAACCTCACGCTGCCGCCCAGTGCCCGCACCTCGACCAGCCCCTCGGGCTACCCGCGCCCGCCTTCCTCGCGGCCCATCTTGGCGGCGGCCGCGGTTCCGGTGATGGCCATCGACGACGACGAGCCGCCTCCGCAGAGCCTGCGTACCCCGGGCCTGCGCATCGCGCTGGTCGACCACGAGCCGGCCACGCGAGCCGAGCTCGACGAGACCCTGCGCGCGCAAGGCCTCGACGTGATCGCTTTCGAAAGCGAACGCGCGGCCCTGGCCGAGCACGGTCCGCTGCACGCGGCGGTGGTGAACTTCGCGCTCCCCGGTGACGGCGCACAGACCTTCGCGCGCAAGATGCGCGAGTCGCGCCCGGGCGGGCTGCCGGTGCTCTTCGTCTCGGAAAAACACTGCTCGCGCGAGATCGTGAAGGCCTACGCGTGCGGCTGCGACGACTACCTCGCGCGTCCTTTCCGCGGTGCCGAGCTCGGCGCACGCGTGCTCGGGCTGCTCCGTCGCTCGCTCGACGCCTACCGCTGAACACTCCTCCCGTGTCGCGTGCTCGTCCGCCGTGCTAAGTGCCCCGGTCGATGCCGGAAGACCCGTCTTTTCCCGTAGAGCTCGAGGGCTCGTACGAGGCACCGGAGAGCTTGCGCGGCGCGCGCCGGCTGTTCGTCGTCGGCGGGGGCCGCGGTGGCGTGGGCAAGAGCCTGGTCGCCGAGAACCTGGCCGTGTACTTCGCGCAGCTCGGAAAATCGGTGGTCTTGGTCGACGCCGACCCCACCGGGCCGAACCTGCATGCTCACTTCGGTCTGCCCGCGGCGCGTGATCCGCACGGCATCGAAGACGGCGGCGAGAGCGCGCTCAAGAAGGCCCTGGTCACCACGCTCGTCCCGGGTCTGCAGCTGCTCCCCGCCGCGGTGGATGCGGTGCAGGCCATCCCGGCGCTGCGCGGTGGCCGAAAGGTGCGCTGGCTCTCTCGTCTGCGCAGCATCCCAGCCGACATCCTGGTGGTCGACGTGGGCCCGGGCACCACGCCCTTCGCGGTCGACATGATGCTCGCCGCGGACGTGCCCATCTGCGTGACCGTGCCCGAGCCGCCGGCCATCGAGACCACGTACCGCTTCTTGCGTGCCGCCTACCGACGTGCGCTGCGCCGCACGCTCTCGCAGGACCGCTTCCGCCTCTCCATGATGGAGCGCGCGCTGGTGGATTTCGGTTATCTGCCCAAGCCGCTCGACCTCGTGCGGGCGCTGGCAAAAATGGATCGCGGATTGGCGGAGATTGCTTGGGTCGAGGCGAATCGCCTGCGATTCCAGCTGGTCGTCAATCAGACTCGCGTGCGCACCGACCTCGAGCTCGGCACGTGGATGAGCGAGCTCGCCCGCGTCCACTACGGCGTGTGGCTCGACGAGCTGGGAAACATCGAGCACGACGACACCGTGTGGGTCTCGGTGCGGCGCAGGCGTCCGCTCTTGACCGACGTGCCCACCTCCAAGGCCGCACGCAACATCGAGCGCATCGCGCGCCGCGTGGTGGCACTCACCGCCGCACGTAAGGACTCGATGGCCCCGCCTCCTCCTTTGCCGGAGGCCGACCCCTCGCTCTACGCCGCGCTCGGCACCTCGCGTTCTTCGAGCGACGAAGAGATCCGCCGCGCCTACAAGCGCAAGCGCGAGATGTACGCCTCGGGAGGGCTCTGCACCTCTTCGCTCCTGGACGAAACCGAGCTCTCGCGCGAGCAGGCGCGCCTCGAAGAAGCCTACGACACGCTGCTCGATCCGATTCGCCGTCGCGCCTACGATCTCTCGGTTTTTCCCGAGCCGGAAGACCGCAAGACGGACGCCGTGCCGCGCCCTGCGCTGGCTGCCGAGCAGCTGCTCATGAAGAACGAGCTCTTGCGAGAGATCGGACCGGACAGCGAGTTCTCGGGAGCCTTGTTGCGCAAGGTGCGCGAGTCGCAGGGCATCGAGGTGGAAGAGATCTGTGCCCGCACCAAGATCACGAAGACCCACATCGAGGCCATCGAAGAGGAGCGCTTCTCCGAGCTTCCCGCCATCGTGTACGTGCGCGGCTTCGTGATCGAGCTCGCCAAGTTCTTGCGGCTCGATCCGGTGCAGGTCCAGAAGACGTACCTCCGTCGCATGCGTGAGAACGGCCCGTGACAGGCGACGGCCGCTCCGAGCGGCGTCGTGAGGCTCGTGGGGCGAGCGAGAAGACACGGATGCGCGACACGCTGTTCGGTCTCGGGCTGTTCGTGCTCGCGCTCGTGCCGCGCGCGTGGGTGACCCGCTCGTACGCGGGAGAGCCGGTCTGGGACGGGCACTACTACGAGTTCGGCGCGAGGCGCATCGCCGCGGGCTTCGGATATTCGGACGACGTGATGGTGGCCGGCCACGCGGTGTGGCATCCGTGGTGCCATTATCCGGTCGGATACAGCGCTTTTCTCGGGTTTTTCTATAAGATTTTCGGCGCGCACGTGCCCGTGGCCAATGCGGTGAACGTGGTGGTGGGCGCGCTCTTGGCGGTGGTCACGTGGTTGCTCGGGACCACGTGCTTGTCCTCGGGTCGCGCTCGTGCCGCGGGCGTGGTGGTGGCGCTCCACCCGGGGCTCGTCCTCTATTCGGCGCTCACCATGAGCGAGCCGCTGGCGGCCGTGCTCACGCTGTCGTCGTTCTACCTGGTCGCTCGTGACGAGCGCCGTCCGCTACGTGGGCTCGTCCTCGGTGCGCTGGTCTTGGGCGTGTCGATTCTGGTGCGCCCGACCGCGCTCTTTTGCGCGCCGTTTTTGGCGCTGGTCGCTGCGAAGAAGCTCTCCCGGGAGCCGCTCGGTGCGCGTGCCAAGGGATTGGCGGTGGCCCTCGCGATTGCGCTCGTCGCCACGCTCGCGCCGGTGCTCCCTTGGACCGCGCGCAATTGCCGGGTGATGGACGGGTGTGCCCTCGTGAGCACCAATGCCGGGTGGAACCTGGCCATCGGCGCGTTCCCGCGGGCCACCGGACGCTTCGAGACGTTGCGCTCGGCCGACGGCTGCCGTGAGGTCACGGGGCAAGTGCAGCAAGACCGTTGCTGGTTGCACTACGGCCTCTCGTGGATGGCCAAAGAGCCGGGGCGCTGGCTCTCGCTCGTCCCGAAGAAGCTCGGCTATACCTTCGACCACGAGTCGTTCCCGGTGGAGTACTTACACGAGGCCAAGCCCGCCGCGTGGCCCGAAGAGAAACGCGCGAGCGCCCGCGATTTGCTCTCCAATGCCCACCGGGTCCTCTTGGTATTCGCCTCGCTGGGCGCCGTGGCCTTCGCGCCGCGTCGCCGTTTGCAGGTGCTGCTGCTGGGCCTCGTGGTCCTGCTCGGGGTGTTCGCGTTCAAGGCGGACGAGCCCACGTTTTGGCCCTTCGCGGTGATTGCGTTCGGGTTGCCCTTCTTGCCCCTTCCCGGACGACCTGCGGCGCGCCCGGGGCTTCTCTTGGCGGCCTCGTTGCTCGGCACCACGGCGTTGGCGCACGCGCTCTTCTTCGGGGAGGATCGCTACCACATGGTGGCCTCGCCGGCCCTCGTGCTCCTGGCCTGCGCGGCCTTCCGGAAGCCCGAGCGTGCGAAGTCCGAGCCGATTGGCGAGGTGGATGGAGAGCGTACCGTTCGGTCGGAGTGAGCTCGGTCGACGGCTCGACCTTCGGACGAGGATCGCGCGCCTCAACGACTGCGAGTGGCGGTCTTCTTCGGTGCGGCCTTGGCGGCTCCCGCCTTCTTCGTAGAGGTGGCCCTTGCGGATTTGGAAGCTGCTTTTGCGGCCTTGAGAGCAGCGTCCCGTACGGTCACGGCTCGGGCCGCCCGCGTCTTCCACTCGGGGGACTTCTTCGCGAGGAGCACGGCGATCCACTCGGGGGCGTAGGCCGAGGTGCACCCCTTGGGAATGGGCCGCAGGTCCCAGACGCCCAGACGCTCACCGATGGCGACAGCGCGCTCGGTCGAGGTAGCGAGTCGAGTGCCGATTTGCACGAGGCAAAAGTTCATTCCCTCTTTCACGAGGAATGGTGCGTCGGGCATCTCGCGCTCGAGGCGCGTGAGTGTTGCGTCGATTGTGACCGCATCGAGGGTTTCGACGGACTTCGCGAAGAGCTTCCAGCCGACCCTCTGCACGAGCGGGTTCTTGGCCTCCCGCCAGGCGTCGCGTGCTTTGGCCACAAAAGGCGCTTCGGCGAGCACACGGCTCACCAGCTCGTCGGCCATCACGCCGTACGAAGACGACATGACGAGCGCGCTGGCTGCTTTTTCGGTAAGTGCGGTCGGGTCGAGCAGCATGCACGCAAGGATGCGCGCCTCGTGCGCGCCGGTCTCCCAGAGCGAGAGCCCGAGAGCGTGATCGGTTCCGAGCTCGCTTGCGAGCCCACGCACCTTCGCGAGCGGCACGCCGTACGCGTGCTCCGCGCCGAGGCGCAGATAGATCTGGCGGACATTCTCCGCTCCCCACGATTCGAGCTGCTTGCTTATCCGAGCTGCGCTAGCCATGAATCGAGGCTATCACGCGAGCTCTCGTCGAAAACGGGGCGCGTGGAATTCGGGGTGTTCCCGAGCTCCGTGGTTCGAGCGCCTCAGCGGATGCTGGCCACGCACGAGCCGTTCTGACAGAGGAGCGGCGCGCAGCATTGGCTGGAGTCGGTGCAAGATCCACACTTCCCACCCACACACGCGCCTCCGCCGCAGTCTCCACAGACTTTGCAGGTCGAGGGAGGCGTGCAGTTCGGGTCGCCTTTGACGATGGACTCGTCGAAGTGGATGGTGAGGTCTCCCTGGGTGGCGAGCCTGCGCACGAAGACCGAGCCGAAGACCGTACCGCCGGAGGCCAGCACCGCCTCGGCTTTGGGCGCGTAGACGTTGCCGGCCAGTGTGGAGGCTTGCGACAGATTGATGGTGCCCGTCCCGCCGACGTAGGCGCGTGCGGTCGCTGGAGTGGCCGAGCTGCCGAGCTGGAACGCACCCGAGGCGACCACGTTGCCCGCGATGAAGAGGTCGAGCTCGGCGCCATTGGGAACGTCGATTTTGAAATCGCCGCCCAGGGCCACGTCGCCACCGATGAAGATGGCCGTGCGGCCCGTGAGGGTGAGCGTGAGCGGCGCGGACGTGGAAATGCGCGTCAAAAACAGGCGCCCGCAGGGCACCACGCGCGTGGTCGCGGTCTGGACCGATTCGAACGCGGCCGGATCGATACCCATCGCGGCATTGTCGTTTTTGGTGCTCGTTCGGAAGGATTCCACGATGCCGCCGATGTCGAGCAGCTTGGACGGATCGCAGTCGCAGGCCGGTCCGACCGAGACCGGAGCGGTGACTTGCGTCCCGATGGTCTTGGTCGGAGCGGTCAGCGTCTTGCCGGCGGGCATGGTGAGCTTGCCCGCTACCGTCACGCTGCCGTTCGCGTTCCAATTGTCCGCGACGAAGGCGTCGGTTCCAACAGCGAAGGTCGGCCCGGTGCTCGTATTGCCGGCAGAATGAAATTCCGCGCGCGCCTGGGCGGCCGCGCCCAAGGTGAGCCCGGACGGGCTGCTCGCCCAAAGCGAGCCCCCCACGTCCACCTCGCCCGAGGAGCTGAAGTTGCCGTTGCTTCCGACCGAGCCACCGATGGTCGCCGAGCCCGCGGAGTAAGGGCCCTTGGTGCTGTCGAAGGCATCGGTTCGGAGCGCGTGGCTGCTCACGAAGCCTCCGTCGCACGTGCAGAGCGCGTAGCGGAAGGTGTTCTTGGCGAGCTGGCAGGTGCTCACGAAGCCCCCGTCGCCGCCCACGAGCACCGGAGGTCCCTTGCCTGCGCAGTAGCCGGCCTGGGTGTCGTCACCGGAAGAGCTCGAGCCGTCTTTGGGTGGTGTCGCGTCGCCGGTTCCGAACTCGCCCGTTCCACCCTCTCCGGCGTCGTTCCCTAGGTTGCCCTCGGTCGCAGAGTCGGGGCCGTCGACGATCACGTCCAGGTCCAGACCGCCGCAGCCGGCGTGGATGAGCGAAGACCCCGCGAGCGGCAGGGCGAGAAGCATCAGCGTCCGAACGGTGCGCATGTGTGGACTCCTGTGGGCGGGCACGCGGCGCGAGAGGTGCGCTTCGGGGGAGGAGGTGCCCCGAAGGAAAAGATCGGCTCACGAAAACTCACGTCGAGCCGAATGGCTGCCCGAGGGTACCTTGTCCCCCAGATGGTCGGCACCCGAACACGCCCCGCGGTCGTCCAAGACTCCGGGCCAACCGACGCCGTGCTCGTCCTCGCGGCGCGCGCGGGCGAGTCGTGGGCGTGCGAGGCGTTGTTTCATCGGCACGCCGTCCGCCTCACGGGGCTCGTGCATCGGTTGCTCGGCCGCCACGAAGACCTCGAAGACGTCGTTCAAGACGTGTTCGTGGCCGCGTTCACGCAGCTTGCGTCGCTCGACGATCCTCAGTCGTTCGTGAAGTGGACCACGTCGATTGCCGTGCGGATCGTGTGCAAACGTATCCGCCGGACAGGGCTCTTGCGACGCTTCGGGCTCGCGGGCAAGCGCGAGCCTTTCGATCTCGACGCGTTCGTCGCCCCGACGGCCCCCCCGGACGTGGTGGCCGAGCTCTCGGCGGTGTACCGCGCGCTCGACGAGCTGTCGGCGGACGAGCGCGCCGCCCTGGTGCTGCGTCGCGTGGAAGGACTGTCGCTCGAGGAGGTCGCGGATGCGCTCGGCGTGTCCCTCGCGACCGCCAAACGAAGGCTCTCGAGCGCGGAAGACGTGCTCTGCAAAAAGATGGAGGGGGCACGATGACCCGTCGACTTTCGGAGCACGTGGCTTCGCCCGCGCCCGGGGATTCCGCGCTCGCGCGCCAATGGAAGGGCGTTGCGGGCGAGATGGCTCGTGTGCGGCGGAGACGCCGCATCGTGCGCGGGGCGGCTCTCGCAGCTCCCCTTCTGGCCTCGATTGCGCTGCTCTTGTTCTACTTCGGGCGCTCGCGTCCCGACTCGCTCGCGACCGTCGCGCCTTCCGCTTCCGCTTCGGCGTTCGGTGTAGATGCCGGTGCGTTCGTGCAGCTACCGGAGGGGTCCCGATTGCGCGTCTCTCCCGGCGCCAATGCCCGGATATTGTCGACATCCCGCGAGGACGTGCGCGTCGCACTCGACGACGGACGGATCGAGGTGGAAGCTTCGCACGATCCTACGCGTCGCTCGTTCGTCGTCTCCTCCGGCGACTTCGAGGTGCGCGTGGTGGGGACGGTGTTTTCGGTGATCCGCAGCCAGACCGGAGTCGAAGTCGGCGTGCGTGAGGGGCGTGTGCAAATTGCCTTGCGCGGCGCCGAGCTGGGCTTCGTCTCGGCCGGTGAGACGCGCATTTTCGATGCGGACTCTCCTGCAGTGCCCGTGCAATCGGGCTCCTCCGCGGAGCCTGACGCACCGATTGCCACGGGCGCCTCGGCCGGTTCATCCGACCGACCCTCCCTCGCTCCGAAGTCTCCGGCGGCGCTTCCTTCGGGGGCGTCGCGGCCGAGTCCGGCTCCGAATCCGAGCGACTCGCTCTTCGAGGCAGCGCAGAAGGCGAGGGTCGACGGGCGCCTCGCGGAGGCCGCGCGTCTCTTCGACGACGTCCGTCGTAAGCATCGCGCCGATCCGCATGCGGCTTTGGCTGCGTTCGAGCTCGGGCGGCTTCGTCTGGACGCGCTCGGCGACCCCGGGGGCGCCGCGGAGGCATTCTCCGACGCCCTGGTACTGGGACCCGGCTCCGCCCTTGCGGAGGACGCCGCGGCCAGGCGTGTGGAGGCGCTCGGCAAGCTGGGCGATCACGAACGCTGCGCCGCCGCCCGAGAGGCATACCTCCGACAATACCCTTCGGGCGTGTATGCTCGAGCGATGGTGCGCTTCTGCAAGTGATGTCCGTGCGCGTTCGCGGGGCCGTAATCAGCGCAGGTTTCATGGCGCTCGCCCTCGTGCTTCCTGCGTCCCCGGCCATTGCCGCCGAGCGTGCGCTGACGGTCGTCGTCGAGGAGGCCTCGACCCTCCCGGTCGGCTTCGAGCGCGCGCTGAACGCGTCTTTGGCTCCGGGCGTCGAGGTGGTCGGCACGACGTCGACACGAGCCGACGCGCGTGTCCGTGTGCAGGTCGAGGGAACCCGCGCGCGCATCGTCGTGGAAGACGCGGTGACACGAAAAACCGTCGAGCGCACCGTGACCCTCGAAGGCGTGCCGGAAGATGCTCGTGCCGTCGCGCTGGCTTCGGCCGCGGACGGGCTCTTACGGGCCTCTTGGCTCGAGACCCTCAAGGTTGCCCCGGCCGCTCCGGCGCGAGGCGCGCCCCCGGTCCCGCCGCGGGCTCGTGCCATTGCTCGCGAAGCGATCACGCCCGCCGCTCCTCCCGCTGGCGGCCCGCGTATCGGCGCTCGATTCGCCTTGGAGCATGCCACCTTGGGCGCGACCTTCGTCGGCGGTGATGCCGTGGGGTCCTTGCGCTTGGCAGGTCCCTTGAGACTCGGCCTCTCCGCCGGGGCGCGCGGCATGCTCTCGGAGGTCAGCCCGAACGGCCGAGTCTCCGGTCACTCGTACGTGGTCGGAGCATCGCTCGGCTGGACCGTCTCGGGCTCGCGATCGTGGCTCGCGCTCGAGCTCGGACCGTTCGTCGACCTCGCCTGGTTGAACGTCCGTGGCGAGGCGGCGTCACCCAGAATCGGCGTGCAGGCCAATGGCGTTGCCGGCATCGTGGGAGTCGCCGTGGCCGTGCGAGTGCCCATCGCGCGGGGGTTTCACCTGGAGCTCGCGCCGACTCTCGGTGCGGTGGTGCGCGCCGTGCGCGCTCGCGACGTGGGCACGGTGGCGACCGGCCTCGACGGAGCGGTCCTTGGAATTCGATTGACCGTAGATGCTCAGCCCTGAGGCCCTGTCCCTCGGGGAGGGAAGCCGCGAGCACCTCGGCAAACGAGGCGCGCGCCGTCCTTCGTAGAGTTGTCTGCACTGCAGGGGGGCCGCACCGTTCGGTCCCACGCACTTCTGGGGCCCCGGGAATTGTTGGCCAATGACTTCGCGCTCGTGGTCGAGGGCCGCCAGCACGTCTCGTCTCGGGTGAAGTTCGTGCGACGAGGTCGAGGTCGGAGGGCGCAGGGCGTGAGCAGATGCGCGGCTCGCGAGGGCGTTCCCCTCGCGCTCCCCTCGTTGGAGTCGAGGCTAAATTTAGTGCGACGAGGTCGAGGTCGGAGGGGTGAGTCTTTCGCTCAGTGAGCCAGCTCGGTTCCCGCGTTCTGGCACTGGGCCTGACGATTCCCACCACCGGGCACGCGTAGCTGGAAGTCGAATTCGCCGTTGTCGGATCGGATACCGACCGCGCCGTCGAACGTGAAGGCTTGCGGGGGGAGCTTGTCTCGCCACACCTCGACACCGTCGGCGTGCACGACCAGGGTGTCGTCTTCGAGGTCCGCGCGTAGAGTGTGCGGCTCGCCGATCTTCACCTCCGGAACGGAGACGGCCGCCTTGGCCTTGAGATTGATGTAGCCTTGGTCGAGGCAATCCACATGCGTTCTCTTGCCGGGATTGTTCTTGACCGATACGGCAAGACCAGGCTTCGGCGCGACGTGCCACATCACGTAGACGATGTTGCACGTATCCTTCGCGCGGAGCTTCACTCCAATTTGCTGGCGGAGCTCACCGTTCGCGAGCGGGGCCGTGTCGTTGCTCTCCCCACGAAAGACGAAAGCGAGCTCCACCGCGCGGCTCGAGTCACTGGCCACCACGCCGCGCATTCCGCCGGTATCGACTTTGAGCGCTTCACTCCCGACCGGGGTGACCCGCCCTGCCGTCGCGCAGAAGGTCGTAGGATTGATGGGGTATAGCCGCGCGAGCGTAGCACCGTCCGGCGCGGAGGGCGTATGGTCGAGCTCTTCGAGCAAGCTCGATACGGACTCGACCGCTGCAGCGGGCTGAGCGTCTTCGGTCGACCCGGAGCAGCCCGCCTTCGGCGTACCGAACGACGCCGCAATCAAGACCACCGCGAGCACTCCCGCGATCCACCAAAGACGACGAGACTTTCGAGGCTGACCTAGCTGTGCCATCTTTGTCATCCACCGTTCGACGAGGGACGCGAAAGGCGGTCCCACGATCCGAGAACGTCGTGAAAAAAGATCTCTTGAGTCCGAGCTCGATCGATTTCTTCTTCGTCAATGTCCCCGCCGCAACCACCATTCAATGCCGGACCGTAACGAAGGATGCTGGGAGACCTAGCCAGCAGACCGAGCAGCCGCGCGCCGCAACGGAGCCGCGCGAGTAAAGAAGGGGAGCGCGAGGGCCCTCGCCAGTAGGCCGAGCCGTACCGAGCCGCACCGGAGCCGCGCGAGAAAAAATAGGGGGAGCGCGAGGGGGAACGCCCTCGCCAGTAGACCGAGCCGTACCGAGTCGCACCGGAGCCGCGCGAGAAAAATAGGGGGAGCGCGAGGGGGAACGCCCTCGCCAGTAGACCGAGCCGTACCGAGTCGCACCGGAGCCGCGCGAGAAAAATAGGGGGGAGCGCGAGGGGGGAACGCCCTCGCCAGTAGACCGAGCCGTACCGAGCCGAGCCCGCCGGAACTGGGTTGAAAAGATGGAAGCGCGAGGCCCCCCGCGAGCTTCACCGAATGAAAGGACCTATCAAAAGCACCGCCCAATAAATATCGAGCGCCGCGTAGAGCCCCACGCTCGCACTCAAGACGTACTTGGCCCGCCGGAAGAGATGGAATCGCACGATGATCGCGAAGGAGACGAGCGCGAAGACGTTCTTCGCCAGCAGAAACAGCCACGGATGATGCACGACCAGCGGCGCGAGCACCGGGTTGAGCTCGATGACCTGCCCCCCGCTCACGTAGCGCGCCGTGAAGAACGTATCGATCGTGGCCAGTGCGGCATACGCTCCGAAGTAGCCGCCGACCCACGAGGGGACGCGGTCGACGAATCCACCCGCCCGTTTCGCGACGTTCGGAGCTACGGCCTTTCGCCTGCCCACGAACATGTAGCGATTGACGAGCGAGGTGTCTTGGCGCCGCCTATCGGGGCCGACGTAATTCTTCGTGATGGCCCAGTTGTATTCGAGCAGGTAGCGGACGCCGTCGGTCGTGTTGTCCAGTCGAGGGAGCGTGAACTGGGGAACCTCTCGGGTGGCTTTGGCGTAAAGGTCCGTGACGACACGCGTGCGCGCGCTCCTCTCCTCTTCGGTCGCGGTATCCGAGATCCACATGCCGAGGGCGACCGTGATGTGGTCGTCTTTGCTCCAAGGCAAAATGGCGAGGTACGCGCCGTCGGATGTGCCGACGAGCTTTCGCACGAAGATCTCTTGGTCTTGCTCGATCTCGCCGAGGTTTTGCACCGTGGGGTGGGCACGGTCGACCTCGGTGAACACCTCGCCAGCTCGTGCGCGCGCGGGCCAACGCCAGCGCCGAGGCAGCTCGCAGTGGAACTTCTCGAAGTCGCGCCCGAGACGAAAGACGAGCTGAATCTCGACTTTGTTGGGACCCGGCTTGAAGGTACGAATGACGACCCCGGGAACTCGCACGGCCTCGGAGACCGTCCACTCGAGGAGCTCGATCACTGCCTGCCAGCTCTTTTCGCGTGCTTGCTCGGACGGCTCGGTTTCGGATTCTTCGCCCGCGACCCGTGCAGGTGCGCGGAGCGCCGACACCAGCGCATGCACGTTGGTCGCCGGACCTTCGCGTGGAACGACGTGGCGAAACAGCTCGGAGACGCGTGTGCGCAGAATGTATCGGAGCTCGTCGTGATTGGCCGTGAGGATGCGCATCGCCGGCGTATCCGAGATGCTCGCGCGAATCGCTTCCAGTCGCGGCTCGTCGAGCTGTGGGAAGTCGACGATGACGATGTCGTGGGCCCGAAGGCTCGCCGCCTCTTCCAGACTCCGCACGACCTCGGGCCGGTGCTCGGCCAGGCCTTCTTCCCAACGATGCGGTGTGGAGCCCTCGCCGGCCACGATGACGAGCCGGCCCGCCCCTAGGTCTTCTGTCCCACCTGGAGCCACGGATCACCTCTCCGGTAAAATGGCCCGACCTGTTCGCGCGGCTCGGGCATCTCGAAAGAACGGCGCGGAGGGGCGCGCTGTTAACCGGTCGCCTCACCGCAGAACCCGCCGATCACCGGACGATTCGCGGAAAAGGTGGGCGACCCCCGAGGCTCGGAGGCCGCCCTCGAGTCAGGCGTGCTGCGCGACGGCTCGCGTGAACGCGCCGATCGACGCGACACCCTCCACGGCATGCTCGAAGTGGCGTGCGCGTACCTCGCGGTAGCGGATATCCGCGAAGAACGCGGTCGAGCTCGCTTCATCGGGGAAGCGCATGGTGAAGACCCGATTGATGGGATGCGGCGCTTCCGTCTTCTTCACCTCGCCGACCACGAAGTCGTAGCCGAACGATCCGCCGAATCGCTCGAGAATGGGCGTCATGGCCTCGCGGTAGCGGGCGTATTCCGCCTGGTCCGTAACGTGGATGCCCCAGACCGTGACGTGCTCGGTGCTCTCACCGGCCATGCGCATACCCTCCGTCCACGTCCAGGATCGTCCCGGTCACGAACGCGGATTTCGCCAGGTAGAGCACGGCATCGGCAATGTCCTCGACCTCGCCGATGCGGCCCAGTGGATGGATGGCGGCGAGCCCGTCGGCGCCCGCGCCGATGAGCGGCGTTCGAATGATGCCCGGTGCCACTGCATTCACCCGGACGCCTCGCGACGCGAGCTCGACCGCCAAAGCACGAGTGAAGGCGTGTACCCCGCCTTTCGCGCACATGGCGGCGGCGCACGGGATGCCCGAGGTCGGCTGATCGACCAGCACCGTTCCCACGTTGACCACGCACCCTCCCTTCGCCTCGAGGAGCAAGGGGACCAGGGCTCGAGTCACCAAGAACGTGCCCTTGAGATTGGTCGTCAAGAAGCCGTCGAGGTCGGCTTCGGTGCTCTCGAGGAACGGCTTCGCCCCGAAGATGCCCGCGTTGTTCACCAGTACGTCCAGGCCTCCCAGCTCCCGCTCGGCGGTCTCCGCTAGGCTCCGGCTCGTCGCCGGATCCCCGATGTCTCCTGGCACCGCGATCAGACGGTCTCCTCCACCGAGCTCGGCGCAAACCCGTCGGAGCTTCTCCCCGTCACGTGCGTTCACGATCACCTTGGAACCTTCCGAGAGAAAACGGCGCGCCAGACCCAAGCCGATGCCGCTGCTCGCGCCCGTCACGACAACACGATTCGTCGATGCCTTCATGTCACCCTCCTATGCGATGGGGTTATGGTTCAGGAGGTATAGGCATTCGAGGCATCCAACAAAGTCGTAGTTCTGGATGGACTTCATAGGTCTGGATTATGGTGTGGGGCATGACCTACGATCAGCTCGGGGCGTTCCACGCCGTGGCGACGCTCGGCACGTTCGCCGCGGCCGCGAAGGCATTGCACAAGTCCCAGCCCGCCATCACCAAGCTCGTGCAGAACCTCGAGGGCGAGCTCGAGGTCGCGCTGTTCGATCGCACGGCCTACCGCGCTACCCTCACCGATGCCGGCCGTCGCTTCTTGGAGCGGGCCGCTCTCGTGGTGTCCGATACCGAGGCTCTCGCGAGTTATGGTCGTGCATTGGGGAGAGGCGCCGAGCCGCTGGTTCGGCTCGTGATCGAGGCGGTCACCCCGCTACCTCCCGTGCTCGCCGCCGTATCCCGAGTGAGAGAGGCCTTTCCCTTCGTGCGTTTCGAGCTGCGCACGGAGCGCCTCGCCGGGACGATGGAGGCCCTCACGGACGGAAGTGCGGATATGGTCATTGCCAATGCCTCCGCCGTCGACGCTCGGGGACTGGATACGGCTCCCTTCTCTCAGGTGCGAATCGTTCCGGTGGTCCGCCACGATCACCCCCTGGCGAAAGCCGGCTCACCCGCGCCGCTCGCCGCTCTCCGCGAGTATCCCCAGGTGGTGCTGACCGATAGCGCCCGTGACGAGCGCGCACGCTCCCAAGCCATCAATCTGGTCGATGGGGGACTTCGCTGGACCGTGACCGACGTGTCCGCCAAGCTTCAGATCATCGAGGCTGGTCTCGGCTGGGGAGGTCTCCCCGAGCACGTGGTGCGCGACGCCATTCGAAAAGGGATACTCGTCGCGCTCTCGGTCCGACAATTCGAGACCGAGACGATCGAGCTCGTCACCGTCCGGCGCGAGGACCGTGGCCCGGGGCCCGTGGCGCGAGCGCTCTGGGAGAAGCTCGGGACCGCTCGGCCTGCGCGCGGAAGAAAGCTCCGCGCGCGCTCCGTGTGAGTGAGTCGCGCGCCTCGCTCTCCTTCGACTACCTTCCGGACAAGGTCTTCGCCTGACCCTGCAGCTCACTCCACGCCGGGGCGAGCTGTTCCGGAGCGCGTGTGGGCAAGTAGCGATGCACCTTGCTCTCGCGCCACAGATTGTAGAGCCGGTAACAGCTCGCGTGGTGGGGCTCGTCGAGCTGACCGAGGCTCATGGTGACGGGCACCATGCGACCGGTGCCGTCGTCGCGCTTCCAATTGGCGTCCATCAACGCCTTGCACGTGGTAGCGTCGGGGTCGGTCGCGCGCAGCGTGGCGAGCTGCTCGGGCGTGTAGATCGACGCGTAGAGGTCGTCGACCGCGCGCATGAAGTCGACCCAGCCATCGAGTACCTCGGTCGGGGTGAGGCCCACCTTGACCGAGAGCTCGAGGGCCATGTCGTCTGCCTCTTGTTCGGTCGTGTACAGGCCGATGCGATTGTCGCGCAGACGTTTCACGAGGCTCTTGGCTTTGTCGTCCAGCTTCTTGGCATTGATGTTCTGACCATCCAAGACGTCTGCCAGCGTGGAGTCCAGGCGGAGCGTGAGCTTGCCCGTCTTGTGGGCGAAGGCGGCGAACACGACGTCCGAGAAGCGAAGGGTCTTCTCGTCCGGAGTCGCACCCAAGCCGAGCTTGGGTGCACAAGCCGCGAGTGCGTTCTCGAACGCGACGAAGGCCGCCTGCGTCTCTTTGGAGGGGAACTGACCCACCTCCAGCGTGGGGAAATCACGTGCCAAGAGGTCGCGCGCGTCTTTGCAGACGAAGGTGGCCTCTTTGCGCTCCAAGAGCTTGGGTGCGAGGCCGTGGAGCAAGAACGGGCGCATGCGGGCGCTGTACCGTGACTCGAAGGCCTCGGTGCCGAGGGGCTTCGCGCCTTCGACGACCTCGCGGTAGGCCGCCTCGAGCTCGGCCGCATTGGACGCCGGGACAGGGCGCCGCGCCGACGACGAGTCACGGTCGAACCAGAAGTTGTACTTCTGGTCGAAGAACGGAGAGACGTGCGCCCGGTAGTAGTGCCCGAGCTCGTGTGCGAGCACGACGGCGACGGTCTTCTCGTTCAAGCGATAGAGCAGATCGGTCGAGAAGTGGATGTACGGTGACGTCGAGTAGACGGCGAGGTCGTCGGCCTGCCCGCCGGCTCCGGCACAAGTGCTCCCGCCAATCTCGACGTGGTCGTCGACCACGGCGACACTGCACTTCGCTTTGGTGGTCTCCAAGAGCGATTGCAGAGGCACGGGGCCCTTCCATGCGCTGGGGGTCACGCACGTGAAGGCGGCGGTTTGCACCTGGGCGCGGTCGAGCAAAGCGAGCGCACCCGACTTCGGGGCCGTCGGCGCCTGCCCCACGGGTCGCCCGATGCACCCCGGCACGCCGGAGACCCAAGCATTGAATTTGTCGGTGCTGGGGAGCACACGAATGCGCGGCTTCGGTGTCACGAGCTCCGCGCCACCACTGCGCACCTTGAACCCTGCGCGCACCGCCGCATCGAGGCGATCGAGCCAGGCTTGCAGCCTCACCGACAGAGGGTCCGTGTCGGGCAGGGCGACCGGTAGTGGCTCCAGCCCGAGGCTCTCTTCCGAGCGGAGGAATTCGGGGTACTCGCTGTCGGCCCACAAGAGAGCCGAGTTCGCGTTCACGTACTCGCCCTCGGTGTGGTTCGAGATGTCCGTGTCGGTCGCGGCGTCGTCCGTAACCTCCGCCGAGCAAGCAATGAAGATGGGTAGGGCGATCAGGGG
Organism: Polyangiaceae bacterium; assembly: GCA_965225775.1. GTDB lineage: Bacteria > Myxococcota_A > Polyangia > Polyangiales > Polyangiaceae > JAAFHV01. The sequence goes on from OZ245328.1 coordinate 7,472,185, forward strand.
AAGAAGCAAAGAGCGTGTAAGACGCATGGGCACCCAGGGTAGCTCGGGACTTTTCGAGGTGCCAGCGTGCGCACCGCGCCTTTCGACATGTCACATCGCGTGATCGAGCGACCCGCGGCGGCGCGAAAGTGCCATGTACCTTCGAGTGAACGCGTGCGTGTGCATGGGTCGGTCGGAGCGAGCCACCGTCGGTCCAGTCCGTGATCAATAACTCTCGAGGTGGAATCGTCCCTCGCGCTCGAGCTTGGCCACGAGCTCCGGCCACGGATGGCCGGCGCTCTCGGCGACTTCGGCGAAGGCCGAGAGCACTCCTTCTTCCATCTTGCGTAGGCCGCACACGTACACGAACGTGTTCGGGTCGAGCAGGAGACGTGAGACGTCTTCGCGACGCGAACGAATGCGATCTTGCACGTACTCCTTCGGATGGTCCGGCACGCGCGAGAAGGCGAGCTCCACGTCGACCAGGCTCTTGGGCAGCTTTCCCAGCGGGCCGAAATACGGGAGCTCTCCCGGGCACCTCGCCCCGAAAAAAAGCAGAATCTCCCCGCCCTCGGCGCGCGGGAGGCGTCTGCGCCGACGCTCGGTCATTGCACGCATGGGCGCGGCCCCCGTTCCCGTGCACACCATGAGCAGCTTGGCGCCCGGGTGATTGGGCATGAGGAAGCTCGCACCGTACGGGCCGGTGACGCGTACCTCGGCGCCCTTCGGCAGATCACACAGCCAATTCGAGGCCACGCCTCGCACCGGTCGTCCTTCGCGATCGGTCGTCACGCGCTTCACGGTGATGGCCAGGTTGTTGTGGCGTGGACGTTCCCCGTCCCGCGGGCTGGCCACCGAATAGAGGCGCACGTGGTGGGGGCGGCCCGACGAATCCGTGCCCGGGGGGAGGACACCAATCGACTGGCCTTCGAGCACCGGGAAGGCCGCGTTGCCGAAGTCGAGCACGAGGTGGCGAATGTCGCTTTCTGCGTCGTCGTCGGTGAGCCTCAGATTGCCGGTCACCGTCGCCACGATGGGCGACTCGGGAGCGTAGAGCCCGACGTAGGGATGTGCGGCGGACCAAGGGGGCGGCACGACCCCCGACGTGCGTGTGGCCTCGGCCACGATGCGCGCGACGTCTTCCGGGAGGATCGGGCTCCCCGAGGCTGTCCCGGCCGCGCCGGACACGCTCGGCGCTTCGGGGGCCGCGTCGTCCGGCAGGGAGTCCCAGCCGAGCTGCTCGGTCGTGGTGTACGGCGTGGCCACGCGGCGATAGCTGTCGATGGCGCCCGTGGGGCAGGGCGGGAGGCAGTCGTTGCAGCCATTGCAGGCCTCGAAGGAAATCGCGTACTGCCGCGCGTCGTGGAAGATTGCCTTGGGTTTGCACACCTCTTCGCACGTGTTGCAGCGAATGCACACGTCGGGGTCGATGAGGTGCTGGCGGACCAGTCGGCTCGTCGGGATGGCATTCACGAGCGACTCAGGAGAAGCGCACGTATTCGAAGTCGACCGGCTGATTGCCGATGCCGCGGGCGGGCGGCGCGATGTAGCTCGCGTACTTTCCGGGCTCGGTCACGCGCCCCATGAGCGACGCGATGAAGGCGTGATCGGCGTCGGTGGGGAGCCAAGCGTCCTTCTTGGCGAGCCACTCGGCCTCGCCGATTACGCGACCGGTGGGGTCCACATGGAGCTTGGAATAGAGCCCGATTTTCCGGTTGAACGCCTTGTGGGGCAAAGCAAGCTCGAAGCTCGAGCCCGCGCGCTTCAAGATTTTGTTCCAGCGGTCCACGCCTGCGCGACAATCGACGATGTAGTCGTCGCGCAGGCGCTCGTTGAGGGTCATGAGCGCGTTGTCTTCGCCCGAGACGAGCTTGTCGCCCTCCACGTGCAAGACCGGATAGGTGAGCTTCGACAGGTCGTGGTCGTCGGAGATCTTCTCTTCCTCGAACCGGCCCTTCAGCCCCGAGGTGTAGAAGGTCGACGCATTGGACGAGACCTCCGACCCGTAGAGGTCCAGCGTGACGCTGAAGTGGAAATTCAGGTAGCGCTGGATCGTGGGCAGATCGATGACGCCGTGTTTTCTCACGTCGGCGGGGTCGCTCACGCCTTCGCGCGCCATGACCTCGGCCGTGCGCTGAAGGATGCGCCCGACGCCACTCTCACCCACGAAGAGATGGTGCGCCTCTTCGGTGAGCATGAAGCGCGTGGAGCGCGCCAGCGGATCGAACCCGCTCTCGGCAAGCGCCGCGAGTTGGTATTTTCCGTCGCGGTCGGTCAAGAAGGTGAACATGAAGAACGAGAGCCAATCGGGGGTGGCCTCGTTGAAGGCCCCCAAGATGCGCGGCTTGTTCTCGTCCCCGGAGCGCCGCGCCAAGAGCTCTTCGCCCTCTTCTCGCCCGTCGCGGCCGAAATAGGCGTGCAGCAGGTAGACCATGGCCCACAGGTGCCGGCCCTCTTCCACGTTCACCTGGTAGAGATTGCGAAGGTCGTAGAGCGAAGGCGCCGTGCGCCCGAGGTGCCGCTGCTGCTCCACGCTGGCGGGCTCGGTGTCGCCTTGGGTCACGATGATGCGTCGGAGCGTGCTTCGATACTCCCCGGGCACGTCGTTCCAGACGGGCTGCCCACGGTGGTGCCCGAAGGCGATGGTGCGGCCCTCCTGGGGTGGCGCTAGGAAGATGCCCCATCGGTAGTCGGGCATCTTCACGTAGTCGAAGTGTGCCCACCCTTGCGGGTCCACGCTCACCGCCGTGCGCAGCCAGACGTCGCTCGTGAGCGCGTCCACGGGGCCCACCTCACGCCACCAATCGAGGTAGCGAGGCTGCCAGTGCTCGAGCGCGCGCTGCAGCGTCTTGTTGCTCGAGAGGTCCACGTTGTTGGGGATCTTGGAGACGTAGTCGATGCTCATGGGCCTCGGGTGGTTCGGAGGGCGAGCGCCCGTAGCAACCGGCGTGCGAGGGCTGAATTCGTAGCCTTTCGTGATTGCGCGCGACCTGCGCGCACGACGATTTTTCGTCCCGCCGCAAAGCGTTCGTGACGCAGGGCGCCCGACGAAGCGCGTTCGACGCAGCGCGCACTATGCCCTTCGTTCTGGTCATCACGTGCGCGTGCTGCGAAAAGACGAACATGTACCTGCCGGACCTGTTCCGAGACGACGACCGGACGAATCTGCTCTCCCTGTGCCGGACACGACCGTTCGGGACGGTGATTGCGCAGGAGTCGAGCGGCGAGCTCGAGATTTCGCACCTGCCGCTCCTCGTGCACGAAGAGGGGGCCTCGCTCTCGGTCCTCGCCCACGTCGCGAGGGGCAATCGATTGGGGAAGCTGGCCGAGACGGGCGCGAGGATGACCGCCGTGTTCCATGGTCCACACGCGTACGTCTCCCCACGCTGGTACGAGACTCCTACCGAACAAGTTCCGACGTGGAACTACGTGGTCGCGCACCTCGAAGGTCCGAGCCGCGCCATCTCCGCGGACGAGCTCGAGTCGCTGCTCGACGAGCTGTCGCGCGTGCACGAGGCCGGAGCAGACGACCCGTGGAGCACGAACCTCTTGGCGCCCGAGCTCGCTTCCGACCTCGGGCGGGCGCTGGTCGGGATTCGCATTCGGGTGGAGCGGGCTTCGTGCAAAGCGAAGCTAAGTCAAAACCGCAGCGCGGAAGACCGCGCTCGCGTCGTGCGGGCTCTCCGTGAACGTGGCTCACCCGACGATCTCGAGCTGGTCGCGCGAATGACGTGCGAGCCGAAATCGATCTGATTGGGGACTTCTCGGGCACAATCGTCGCTCGAAGCGTCGCCCTCAAGCGACGCGTCGTCGGACGATCTTGAGCGAGCGGGTTTCGCATGCTACCGCCCGTGCGCAATGCCCTCCTTCCGTCCGATCGAATCACGCGGGACCCGCGCGCTCTCCGTCTCCACGCTGGCGCTGCTCGCGCTCGGTGCAGCCTCGGTCGCCTGCGGTCCCGGAGCGGCTGCCGAGGCCGTGCGTGCCGAAGCTCCGAACGCCAAACAGGCCATGGGCGAGACCCAAGGGCCGGCGTGCACCGCCGTGCCCGACGTGGCCCAGACGCTCGTCATCGATTTGCCTTCCGCGCAGCGAGCCGACCTCGAGCTCGCCATGAAGTCCGGGCGAGCCGTGGTGCACTACGGCTGCGACGGGCTCAAGGTGCTCTCGAGCTGCGAGCTCGCGGGGGACTACAAGTTCGCCGGGGTGAGCCTCAAAGAAGACCTCGTGCAGCTCAAGTCGAGCGACGAAGTTCGAGCCACGCTGCCCGTCTCGGGCGCCACGCTGGCCGGTGGGCTCACGCGTGGCACGAGCCTCGACTTGGCGACCGCCATGGTCGGGCGCACCACGGCGCTCGGCGCTTCCGCCACCAAAGGTGAGCTCTCCGGCGCCTGCACGGGCGCCACGCACTTCGTCCGCGCCGTGTACGTCGGTGCGTTCGCCATGAAGCGTGGCAGCGGCGCCGCCGTCACCGCGGCGGCTTCGGTGTTCGGCGCGTCTTCGGACGCGAAGAGCGAGTCCGACAAACAGACCAATCTGCGCGACGGCTCGCTCGAAGCCTGCAAGTCCTCGACTCCGGACGCGACCAAGCCGCCTGTCCAATGCCAGGCCGCCATTCGCGTCGAGCTTTTCCCCATCGGAGAAGCGCGCGCCAATGCGGAAACGGCGCTCGCGGCGGTCTCGAATCCTTGTCCGAACGGCTATGCCTTCGAGGGCGGAAAGTGCACGCCGACCGCCAAAGCCGAGGCATTTCTGTGCGCCCCGACCGACGCTGCTTCGTGTCGCACCCAATGCGACAAGGGCAGCATCGAGAGCTGCTACAACCTGGCGCACCTGCTCACCGGCGTGGCCGATGTCTGCAAAGGCAAAGGCGAAAGCTGCATCGCCATCGGCGGTGCCGCGCCCGGGTCGCCCAACGAGAAGGACTTCGTCGAGGCTTCCAAACTGTACGTGCGCGCCTGTGACGGCGGCGTCGCTCCGGCTTGCTTCTACGTGGGGAGCTTCGTCGGCGACGGGCTCTACGGGAACACGAAGAGCGACGAGAAGGCCGACGCTGCCTTCGACAAGGGATGCGCGAGCGGTCACGCCTACTCGTGCATGAAGCTCGAGGAGCGCATCGAAGCGCGTGACAAGAACGCGCCGCGCCTCATCTCGCTCCTCCAGCGCGCCTGCGATCTCGGCTACTCGCCGGGATGCTTCGCCGTCGTCTCGAGGTACCTGAAGGGCCAAGGAACCGCGAAGAATCCCGCGGCCGCTCGTGCCGTGCTCTCGCGCACCTGCACGGCGGGCGATGCCAAACGCTGCGCCGAGCTCGGGTTGCTCTCGCTCGAGGGGAACCTCGGCGACGAAGCCAAAAAAGACGTGCCGGCCGCGCTCGCCGCGCTCGCCCGAGGCTGCGACCTCAAGCGTGACGAAGCGTGCCGATTGACCGCCATGGCGTATGCCGGGGAGTGGGGCGTCCCCAAAGACCCGACGAAGGCCAAGAGCTTCTTCGCGCGCGGGTGCTCGGGCGCTGCGGCCACCAGCAAGCCGTGCACGCAGCTCGCCGAGCGATTGAAGAAGTAGCCCGAATATCCGCTATTTCCCGAGCGAAGCCACGAACGGCTCGAGGGACCATTGGGCCGTGACGTCGAATGTGGGAAGCCACGGGCGACGCGCCCCGGTGGTCCTTTCGTCGCCTTCGGGAAGTCCGCCCTGGCCGTAGAGCTCGGTCACCTCGACCAGCGTGGCGACCGTGCCGGCGTGCCCGTAAGGACCGTGGCCGGCGATGCCGCGGAGCGAGGGCGTCTTGAAGGCGCCCAGGGTGCCGGGGTCGGGCACGGTCGGCAGGTCGAGGGGGACGATTGCGTCCGAGTAGCGGGTGCTCCTGCCGAACTCGGCCTTGGCCAACAGCGTGAGGCCCTCGAAGCGCCCCGGGTCGGGGCGTCCGTCGTCGCGACCCGTGGCCATGCGGGTCACGTGGAAGGCGTCGTCGGTCAAGCGAGGGCCCCAATGGCATTGCATGCACCCCACTTGGGCGAACACGGCGAGCCCGGTCTTCTCGAGGGGCGTGAGGGCGCTCGTGTCTCCGCGCGCATAGGCGTCCACGCGCATGTTCGGGCCGCGCAAGGTGCGCTCGTAAGCGGCAATGGCTTTTCCCGCGTCCACGAAGACTCGTGTGACGGCCTCGCGCACGTCGGGCGCGAGCGAATCGAAGCTCGGATCGCCCGGTTTTCCTCGCTCCGGCAAGGTGCTCGGGTCCGGCAGCACGCGCGAGGGAAACGCGGCGCGGTAGGCGTCGGCGTGGGTCGAAGCGATGCGCCGCACCACTTCCACGCGCGACGATGCCATCTCGTCCGGGTTCTCGAAGGGGCCCAAGGCCTGCGACCAGAGCGTATCGGCGCGTCCGTCCCAGAACTGCGAGCGCGCGAAGGCCGCGAGGGCGATCCGCGGCGTCTTGCGCGTACCGTGGGCCGGTGCCGCCGGGCGCGCGAGACCGTCCGAGAAGCCTTTTTTCGGGTCGTGGCAGGTGATGCAAGCGACCGCCCTCGTGCCCGAAAAGCCGGTGTCCTCGAAGAGCGCTTGCCCGAGCTTTCCGGCCTTCGGATCGTCGGCGACCGCATTGCTGGGATCGGGCGGCAGCGGCTCCTCTTTGCCGATGTCGCGGATCATGTCCCATTCGTCTCGTGTGAAGGCGCCGTCGACCAGCTGCTCCTGCGGCTCTTCGGGGACGGGCAGTCCGTCGAGCTTGGCGAGCAGGGCGTGCACCCGATACGCGAGGTGGTCGGGTCCCGGATTGCCCACGTGGCCGAGCACCTTCATGGTGCGGGAGTCCACGAAGACGTAGAGCGGCAAAGGCGCCCCCGTGGCGGGCAAGACCGGAGCCAAGCTGAAATCCGGGTCGAGCGCGATGGGCACGCGCTCCGGCCGGTCGAGCCTTTCGCGATAGCGCGCAAGATCGCGGGCCTGCGCGCGACCTGCGTCGGCATTGCCGACCAGCATGTCGACGAGGTGCAGTCGTGCCCCGTCGACGCCTTCGGTGAGCTCGGCGGTATGGGCCGCGTGCCACAGGCAGGTGCCGCACCAGGTGCCGCCCATCACGCGCAGCACGAGCAACGTCGAGCGGGTCGCGCATGGCGTGTGGTCTGCACGGAACGAGAGCGTCCCCGGCGATCCGTCTTCACGGAGGCCAGGGAATTCCTTGTCCGGGAGCACGGCGCCCAAGGTGTAGCCGTAGGGGCCGGCTGGATACGAGGAGGGCGTCGCGACGCACCCGGGCTCGGGCGATTCGGTCGCGACGGGGGGGCTGGGCGAAGGCGCTCGGCCCTCGTCCGACTCTCGGCACGCGACCAGACTCGAGGAGCCGAGCACGGCGAGGCTGGCCATCGCGAAGATGGCCGCGCGAGGGCTCCACCGGGGTCTCGAGGCGTGCGAGGGGCTCATGGGCGTACGTCAGCGAGCGGGCAGCTCGAGCTTCCAGGTATTGGCGCCGATGGCATACGCGGTGCGCTCGTCCACGAAGCGGAAGCGATTGATGGGGGCGACCAGATCGGGGGCCTCTTCCCAGGTCTCGCCGCCGTCGAACGTGCGGTAGGTCGGCTTTTTGCTGTCTTCGGGCGAGACCCAGCCAATCTTGGCGGTCAAGAAGCCGATCCCGATGGCCGAGTACGGCGCGCGCGGATTGCCGCCGTCGGGGAGGGGCATTTCGGTCCAGGTCTTTCCTCCGTCGGTGGTCTTGCCGAAGCTCGGCGGCCCGGAGGACGAATCCTGCACGGCCACGTAGCCGACCTCGGGCGTGGGAAAATGCAGCTTCCAGCAGAGGCTGTTCTTCGTCTTGGAGGCGAAGACGGTCTCCAAGGTCTTTCCGCCGTCGGTCGTGCGCATGATGGTGCACGTGGCCGGATTGCCCACGTTCTGTCCGGCCAAGATGCCTTCGTTGGCGGAGGTGAAGCGCGCGTCGATGAGCATGCTGAAGCTCTTGGACAAATCCGTGGAAACCCAATTGGCGCCACCGTCGGTCGAGGCGAGCATGCTGGCCGGCCCATTGGCGCGTCCCACCGCGAAGAGGTTCCGATTGTCGGCTGCGGTGAGGTTGCAGACGCCCGGCATCTCCGGACCGGTGATGGCGGTCACGGGCGTCCAGGTGTCTCCTCCGTCTTTGGTTTCGTAGAGCGCGGTCTTGTCGTCGATCGACGGCGTGAGGCCGGCGCCCAGGTTGCCGGCAAAGCCGTGGAGCTCGTCCGTGAAGAGCACCGAGCGGAAGAAGGTGCCCTTGTGCTCGAAGACCTTTTGCCAGGTCGCTCCCGCATCCTTGGTGCGGTAGATGGCCGACGAAGGTCCATTGACCGCGAAGCCCAAGGTCTTCGAGGCGAAGAAGAGGTCGTCTTGCTTGCCCTGCCCGAGCACGGAAGGACCACTGGCGAGCTTGGTCCACGAGGTGGCCTTCACCGCTTCCACGAGCTTGGCCTGCGGGTCCACGCTCGCGTCCGTGCCGGCATCGGCCGCGGGCGTGCTCGCTTCGGTCTCAGTGGCCGGGACGGTTTCCGAAGACGAGCAGGCGACGAAGGTCAGCGCGAAGAGCGTGGCGAGGCGTTTCATGCCGTCGACTAGGCCACTCGCCGCGCGTCCACGCACGTTAAAGAAGATGAAATCCGAAACGTTGCGCGAAAAAGACGTCTCTTTCCGGGGGGATACGCAGCCCGGCTCAACGGCCTCGGGCGTGGTCCGCGGCGGCGCGCAGCCAGCGTTTCACGTCGGCGACCGGCATCTCGGCAAGGCTCGTGATCTTGAGATGTCGACCGGTCTTGCCGTCGCCCGAGAGCAGCCCGCGAGGATCGGCGTAGGTGCCGGGCGGTCCGGAGAGAACCAGATTCACGTGAGCTTTGTGGCCGCCGAGCAGGCACATCATGGTGTCGCCGATGGCGTAGCAGGGCATGCCCCACTTGAGCGACGAGGTGGCCTCGGGCGCGGCTTCTTCCACGAGACGACGGAGCTCGATCAAGAGCGGCTTGAGGGCCTCCGGTTGTTTGCCGAAGAAGGCATCGATGGGCGCGCCGAAGTCCGAGCGCGGGCCGAGTTTCTTCGGGCTCGCAGCCGCTTTCGGAGCTTCTGGCTTCCGGGCGGGGGAGACCTTGCTCGTGGCCTTCGCGCGCGCGGCTTTCGGGGCTGCGGTCTCCTTGGGGGAGGCCTTCGGGGCTGCGGCCTTCTTGGGTGCGGGGTTGGCCGCAGGGGACTTCGCCTTGCTTGCCGCTGCCTTCGTGGCGGTGCTCGGGGACGGGCTCTTCGAGGTGCCTGAGCGCTTCGTGGTGGCGGTGGTCTTCTTGGCGGAGCTCACCCGTGCATTCTGCACGGGAAGCGACGGCACTGTCGAGGGGGTCGCTCGATCGCCGTGCCTCGGCCTCGGCCCGGTGCGTTAGCAAGTGCACGGGAGCGGGGTCGTTCGGGAAAAAGCTGCTCTTCGTGAAGGCACGTTCGTTGCTGTTCCACGTCCGTGGGACGGATCACCATGCGACGCGGAATTGAGGCATCCTGATGTACGCCGATGGACTCGAGGGTGCACGGAGCCTGGCTCACGCGGAGTCTTCGCCGAAGGAGGCCTCGGTGAAGGCCAAGGGCGGACGATCGGTCGCGCGGGATCTCCCCCGCGTGCGCGGCGATGCCGAAACGCGGGAAGAGCCCGAGGGCCGTCTCGCGCGTCTCGAGCTCTTGCCCGTCGCGCGGCCGTCGCGCACGAACCATCGGCCGTCGCTCTCACCGCTCGTCGGCCGGGTCGACGTGCTCGATCGCATCGCCTCCGAGGTCGTCGCCGGACGACGTCTCTTCACGGTGGTGGGCCCGCCCGGCATCGGCAAGACGCGCGTGGCCTCGGCGCTGCTGGATCGGCTCGGCCCGGAGTACGCGACGCGCGGCGGAGCTTATTTTTGCGACCTCTCGGAGGCCAAGACCGAGAGCGATCTCGCGTTCGCCGTCTCGTCCGTGGTGGGTGAGCGAGGCGAGGGGGGCGCAGGTCTGCACGTCTCGGCGAGCGCGCTCGCCACGCTCGTGGAAGATCTCTTGGTCGCCTCCGGGCCGATGGTGCTCGTGCTCGACAACTTCGAGCAGCTCGTCTTCGCGTCGAGCCTCGTCGGGAGATGGTGCCGCGCGGCCACCCGAGCGGTGATCGTGGTGACGTCGCGCGAACGACTCTCGGTCGAGGGCGAGGTGGTGATCGAGCTCCTCCCGCTCGACGTGTCGAGCGCCGATCCCGAGCACGGCGAGGCCGTCTCGCTCTTCGTCTCGCGCGTGCGCGAAGTGGGCGGAACCCTGGGCGACGACCCTCGTGCCGCCCTCGAGATCGTGCGCCGTCTCGAGGGCATTCCCTTGGCCATCGAGCTCGCCGCGGCGCGCACGCGGGTGCTCTCCGCCAAGGATCTCGCGAAGCGCCTCTCGCTCGGTCACGACGTGCTCGACGGCGCGCGTGGTCGCACCGAAGGACGACACGCGACGCTCGGGGCCGCGCTCGAAGGCTCGTGGGCCCTGCTCGACGCGGAAGAGCGCGAGGCGCTCGCGCGCATCTCGGTCTTCGCCGGAGGCTTCGCGCTGGAGGCCGCGGAGGCCGTGCTCGCGGGGCCCACGAGCGCGGTCGACGTGATCGGGGCGCTTCGGGACAAGTCGCTCGTGCACGTCTCGCGGGCCGGTCGGCTCGCGCTCTACGTGAGCATCCGCGAGCTCGGCCAGAAGAAGCTCGCCGCGCTCGGTGACGAAAGTGTGCGCGATGCACGTATGCGTCACGCCCGCTTCTTTTCCGGGCTTTCGCGCACGTTCGCGGCCTCGCGCGCGCTCGCGGACGAGAAGGGCGCGGTCGCGCTCTACGCGGCGATGCACGCCGAGAAAGAGAACCTCTCGGCGGCGCTCGCGTACGTGAAGAGCGCGCCGCGCACGCGCGAGACGGCGCGTCTCCAGGGAGAGCTCGCGGGCGCGCTCGCGTTGGTTCTGGCGCTCCCCGGCGAGCGTTGCATCGAGGAGCTCACGAGCGCGCTCGAGGCGCAGCTCGAGCAGGCGAGCACGTCGGACGAGCACGCACCCGAGGCCGTCGATCCGTCGGCGGTGGCGCAGCTCCTCTTCGCGCGACAAGGCGTTCACAACTCGCTGGGCGACTACGCCGCGTGCAATGCCGATCTCGCGCGGGTGCGCGCCATGCCGGGCCTTTCTCCTGGGCTCCTCGCGCTGGCGGGCGTCTACCAGGGCATCCAGTCGCGCTACCAGGGGCGGTCCCGTGAAGCCTGGGCGTATCACGTGGAAGCGGAAGCCGCGCTCGCGCGCCTCGGTGCGAGCAGGCTCGCCACCATGAACCAGGCCTGCATGGGCAGACTCGCGTGCGATCTCGGCGACGAGCGCTCCGCGCGTACCTACAACGAGCGCGCGTTCGCGCAGAGCGAGGCTCAAGGTCAGCTGCTGGACGGTGCGCTCGCGCTGGCGAACCTGGCGCAGCTCGAGCAAGAGCTCGGGGCCTTCGACCGCGCGCGCGCGCTGCTCGAGCGCGCCGTTTCACGCCTCTCCGCGCTCGAGGAGTCGCACTACGAGGCCATCTACGCCAGCGTGTGCGGAGACCTCTTCTTCGAGACCGGGGAGCTTACGACGGCGCGGCGCTGGTACGAGGCGGCGGCCCGCTTTTTGTACCGATTCCCCGCGCACCGGCCTACGGGTATTCTGCACGCATCGTTCGCGTCGCTCTTGGCCGTCTCCGGTGAAGGCGAGGCGGCCTCGGTGGAGCTCGAAGCGGCGCGGGCGTGTGCAGCGCGCATCCGCAATCCGGTGGTCTCTCTCTCCGTGGAGCTCTCGGCGGCGGGGCTCGCGCTGCTTCGGGCGGCCATCTCGAACGAACCCGACGAGCGTGACGAACGGGCGTCGGCGCTCGCCGCGTGGCTCGGTGAGCTGCGCGCGCCTCGCTCGGAGGGCCTCGCGTCCGGCTCGGAGGCCGAGACGTACGCGACCAGCTTCGACGTGCGCTTCGCCGCGCGCACGGCCGAGCGGATCGTGCGCCAGGTGCGCGAGGCTTCGGCGCGAGGCTCGAACCCCGCGCGCGCCGAAGGGAAAAAAGCGGTGCTTCGGCTCACGCGAGACGGGCGCACCGTGGTGCTCCCCGAGGGCGAGTCGGTGAGCCTCGAGCGACGCGGCTCGCTTCGCAGACTGGTCCTCGCGCTCGTGGAGCGTCACACCGGTGAGCGCGCCGACGACCTTGACCGCGGACGAGGCCTCACCGTGGACGAGCTCGCCGAGGCGGGGTGGCCGGGAGAGCGTGTGCTCGTGGAGGCCGCGCAAACGCGGGTGCGGGTGGCGGTGGCGACCTTGCGCAAGCTCGGGCTTCGTGGGCTCTTGGTCACGCGGGACGACGGCTACGTGCTCGATCCGTCGGTCGACGTCGCGTGGATCACGCACGAGGCGTGACGCGCGCCGTGCGCTCCGCCGAGGGGTCGGCGCAAGGCACGCGCGCGACATTTGGCTACCTGCGACGCGTCGAATGCGTAAGAATCGCGCGCCATGTGGCCCGTGCTCTTCCTGGTGGTGTCGGTGGCGGTCGGCGTGGTGGTGGCCATGTTCGTGCCCATCGACCCGCAGGCTCCCGGCGGCTCGAGCAGCTCGAGCAACGCGGGTGGAGCGCGCAAGTCGAACGACCCCGGCCTGAACGAGTTTCCTCCCGGCACGCGCGCCTTCGAGGCGGCGATGGTGATGCCCGCGCTCGAGGCGGCCATTCGCACGCGACGCGACCAACTCGAAGGGGCGGACGAGCTCCGGCGCTTCAAGCTGGAAGAGCAGATCGCCTTCCTCGAAGCACAAGTCGAGGAGAACCGCGCCGCCATGGCCACGAACGACCTCTCGCCGGGCAAAGGCTACGTGGGCTTCGAGTCCCCGCCCGAAGACGTCTCGACCTGATCGGCTCGGGCCGTCACTTCAGGATGTCGCGTACGAGCTTCGCGACCACGGCCAGAACCACCACCACGAGCACCTTTCGCACGAGCTTGTCGCCTCCGCGAATGGCGAGGCGCGCGCCCACGTTGGCGCCGGCTGCATTGGCCACGGCCATGGGGATCGACAATCGAAACAGGATTTTTCCCTGGATAGCGAAGATGGTGAACGCCGCCAGATTGGAGGCCAGATTGACGATCTTGGCATTGCCCGAGGCCTCCACCAGCGAGTCACCGAAGAAGATCACGTTGGCGGCGATGAGCATGCTGCCCACGCCCGGCCCGAAGAAACCGTCGTAGGCGCCCAGGCCGAACGCCATCGAGACGAGCGCGAGCGTGGGGTGCTTCGGCGTGTAGCGCGGCAGCTTGTCCCTCGGGACGAGCGCCGTGCCGAGCGCGCAGAGCAAGAGCGCCACCACGAGCGGACGCAGCGGCTCCGGGCGGGTCACGGTGAGCAGCAGCGCGCCGCACGCCGAGCCGACCAGACCAGCCACGAACGCCGTCGGTGCGCGCTCGCGATCGACGACTCCACGGCGCGAATAGCTCACCGCGGACGAGATCGCGCCGAACACGGCTTGGCCCTTGTTCGTGGCCAGCGCGATCTTGGGATCGAGCCCGCACGCGAGCAAGACCGGCAGGGTGACGAGCCCGCCACCCCCGCCGATCGCGTCCACGGCACCCGCCGCGAAAGCCGCGAAAACCAAGCCCGCGGTGAGCGCGAGGCTCGGCTCGGTCATTCCGCGGAGGTCAGCATCGGAGCCTGGGCGATGTCGTCCACGAGGCCTTCGTGCGGGTTCGCGAGCGCCTCGGCGACGGCGCGTTCGGTCTCGTCGCCGCCTTCGTGGGCGCCCGAGCCGCCCGTTCCCGCCACCGAGCGGAACGGCTTGCGGAAGCGCTCGACCTCGAGCGGCGAGACCAGCTCTCCGTCGAGGAAGCCGCCCATGGCCGCGCGCACCACCGCATAGGGCGTGTCTTTCGCGTCTTCACCGAGCAGCACCTCGGCGACCTCGTGGGCCTTCACAGCGCCGCCGCCCGTGATGGCCACGTCGAACGAGACCGAGACCACCGAGCCGCCGAGGCGCGCGCGATCCAAGAGCTCGTGCGATCCTTCGGCCTCCACCTCGAGGGTCTTGAGGAAGTGTTTCACGTCGACCCACTTGCCGATGCCCTCGATCTTGCGCAGCACGCGGAGCTCGGTTGCAGAATGCACGTACTCCGCTCGGCGACGCAGGAAATCCACGCCTCCGGGCAGCGAGGCCACGGGGAACGCGAGCACGTATCGAGCGCCGGTGATGAGCTTGTTCACGCCCGCGTCGTTCGGTCCGAGGACGCGGCATCCGGTGAAACGAAGGCCGTCCGCGGAGGCCTCGCTGAGATGCCGCGCGAGCGTGGCTTCGTCGATGTCCGAGACGAGCTTGGCATCGACGTACTCGTCCAGGCTGTAGACGCCGAGCGAGAGCGCGGGGCCGAAGACCATGTCCGGCTTGGGGTGGAAGCCCGACGAATAGAACATGGTCACGCCCAAGCGACGGAACGCGCGCGGAATCGCGCGGATCAAGTCGAGGTGCGAGAGGAACGCGCTCGATCCGAGCTTTTGGTAGGCGAAGCGCACGCGACGCGGCTCGCCCTGCTCGAGGCGCGGCGGGGCTTTGCGGCCTTGCGGCACCTTGGCCTTGATGGCGGCCACTTCCTCTTCGGAGCGCACGCGCTTCGACTTGGCGCCGAGCTGGGTCAAATACCCGACTCGCTCTTTGCGCATGGCGGACAGGTCGCACCCGACGCCGCAGTCGTAGCAAACGAGCTTTCGCGTATCGGCCTGGGCGTCTTCGAGGTTCGTGTGGTGGATGAACATGCCGGCCGCTTTTCCGCACGGCGGCGAGAGGCGGCTCTTCAAAGCCTTGCGGTACTCACGCGCCAAGAAGCCCTCTTCGAGGCCCACGTCGATGTGGTCCCACGGCAGGCGCGTGCCGAGCGGCAGCGTGCCGAGAAAATCGGCCGGCTCGATGTTCGCCTCGCGGAAGGCCTCTTCCCACAGGTCGAGGCGCATGTGCTCTTCCCACGAGTCGAAGCGCGCACCCTTGCGGTACGCAAGCTCGAGCACGTCGCCCAAGCGGCGGTCTCCGCGTGCGAACACGCCTTCGAGCCAGGAGGTCTCGCTGTCGTGGGTGCGCAGATCGACGCCCGTGTTGCGCACTTCTTCGCGAAGCCAGCCCTGCTTACGACGCACGTCGTCCGGGGCGTCCATGGCGCAGTATTGGAAGGGCGTGTGGGGCTTGGGCACGTGGGTGGACACGCTCACCGTGACCTTGGGCGCGCCGAACTTGCCGCGCTCTTTCCAGGCGCGTTTGCCAATCTTCAGCGTGCGCACGCCGACGCGGGCAATCTCGCGAACGTCTTCCTCCTCTTCGGTGGGAAGGCCGATCATGAAGTAGAGCTTCATGCTGGCGTAGTTGCGCGAGAAGATGCGCTCGGCCGTGGTCATGAGCTGCTCTTCGGTGACGTTCTTGTTCACCACGTCGCGCATGCGCTGGCTGCCCGCTTCGGGGGCGAAGGTCACGCCTTGGGCGCGCACGCGGGTGATGTCGTCGAGCACGTCTTCTTCGAGGCCGTACGCGCGCAAGGACGACACGCCGAGGCTCACCTTCTCGGGCGCGAGGCGGTCGGCCACCTTCTTGATGAGCGGCGCGATGCAGGAGTAGTCCGCGGTGGAGAGCGAGGTGAGGCTGGCCTCGTCGTAGCCGCTCTTTTTCACGGCCGAGACGATGGTCTCCACGATTTGGTCGGGGTCGCGCTCGCGCACGGGGCGGTAAATCATGCCCGCTTGGCAGAAGCGGCAGCCCTCGGTGCAGCCGCGCGCGATCTCGATCGACATGCGGTCGAAGATGGCCTCGGGCCCGCCCACCGGTCCGTCGTCCGGGAAGGGGAAGCGGTTCAGGTCGTCCACGAGCGAGCGGACCACGGGGAAAGGGAGCGCCTCGTCGGTCGGGCGGGCCACCACGTGATGCGTGGTATCTGCACAGACCTCGGTGACGTAGAGCGAGGGCACGTACACGCCGCGCAGCTTGGCGAGGGCGCGCAGGCGATCTTTGCGGGATACACCTTTCTCGCGCAGCTCGGTCCACAGGAGCGAGAGCTCGGTGGTGCGCTCTTCGCCGTCGCCGATCACGATCGCATCGACGAAGGGCGCGATGGGCTCGGGGTGCGTGGCCGAGGGACCTCCCGCCACGACCAGCGGATCGGACTCGCCGCGATCGGCCGAACGCAGGGGAATTCCCCCGAGATCGAGCATGGTGAGGATGTTCGTGTAGGTGAGCTCGAACTGGAGCGAGAAGCCGACCACGTCGAACTCGGAGAGGTTACGAGCGCTCTCCAGCGAGACCAGCGGGAGCTTGCGCGCGCGCAGCTCTTCCTGCATGTCGACCCACGGCGTGTAGCAGCGCTCGGCCAGCGTACGCGGGTCGTCGTTCAGGATTTTGTAGAGGATCTTGAAGCCGAGGTGGCTCATGCCGATGTCGTAGACATCGGGGAACGCGAGGCATACGCGTGCCTGCACCGCGTCCCAGTCCTTCACCTTGGCGCCGAACTCTCCACCCAAGTACCGGGCGGGCTTTTGCACTTTGTGGACGAAGTCGGCGTACGGGTGACGTTGCATAGGTTTCCGGGTTTTACCCTGAAACGCCACGAAATCACGCGCTGCGGGCCGAAAATAGTCCGGGACGCGAAGGCGGAGTTACAGCCCTTGAAGCTCTTTCACCGCGCTCCCATGGGTCGCGCGCATCTCCATGGACTCCTGGGCGCTCGCCTTGGCGACCGGAGCGGCGACCGGGGCGGGGGCTGCGGCGCGGTCGGCGGGGCGCGGTGCACCTCCGGGCGCCATCATGTTGCTCTCTCTCGGCTCGGGCGGGGGCACCAGCGTGGGCAGGGTCTTGCGGAGCTTGTTCATCTCGTCGACCTTCTTGCCGAGGGCCTTGTCGTCGAAGCGCTTCGCCCCCTCGGTGGCGAGCTTGAGGGCCGTGTCGAGCAGCTTTCGCGCGGCGGGCAGATCGCCGTTCCGCGCCGCGGCCATCGACTCCACGATGCCGTTCGCCACGCGCAGGTTCGTGGCCTGATGTTCGAGCTCGAGGACTACGGAGTCCTTGGCGAGCCCCTCCGTGGAGGTGGCTTTCAACGCGGCGAACTTGGTGACGGTGAGGTCTTGTCCCGCGCCGTCGGGGAGGCGGTAGTGCGCGAGCGCGTCGACCAGCTCGATGTTCGCGCCGTCCTTTTTTCCCTTGGCGCGCAGGCGCACGATTACGTCGCGAGTCTGACCTTCGGCCACGTCGCCCAACTGGACGTTCACGCCACGTCCCGTCGTCGAAGGAACCGCGCCTACCACCTCTTCGAGGGTTATGCCCGGACCCGGTGTAATCTGCATCCAAACGTTCTGCGCCACCAGCCGCTCCATGCGCGTGATGGTCTCCTTGAACACCGTCGCCACCTTGGCCGCGTCGTCCACGAAGTGGAAGGTGCCGCCCGAGTGCTGGGCGATGGCGGTCATCTGGGTCTCGTCGAAGTCCGGTCCGAGGCCGAGCGCTGTGATGGGCAGGCGATTGGCCTTGGCGTTGTCGGCCAGGGCGAGCACCGAGGTCGGATCGTTGGGCACGCCGTCTCCCACGAGCACGAGGCGGTTGATGCCCTCGGGACGGAAGATGGCGCGAGCCTGGGTGAGGCCCACGGTGAGTCCTCCGGCCATGTCGGTGGTGCCCTCGGCGCGAACGGCGGCGATGGCCTTCTTCGCGTCCGCGCGGCTCTTCTGCGTCACGGTGGCGGCCTCGACCACCACCTTGGGCTGCGAGCCGAACGTCACGACGGATAGGAAATCTCCGTCGCTCAAGAGGTCCACCAGCGCCGCGCAGGCCGAGCGCGCCTGCTCGATGGCCGCGCCCTCCATCGAGCCCGAGGTGTCGACTACCAGGGTGATCGAGAGCGTGGGGCGCTTCTTCTCCGCAACCGGCAGGCCCTTCGTGCGGATGCGCACGAACACGTCTTGCTCCTTGTCGACGCGCACGAGACCGGGAGACGTGGCGATGTCGAGATCGAGGCGCGGGGCAATCGGCAGCGCCGGCCCCGAGGTCGCCACCACAGGCATCGGCGTGGGGGGGCTTTCGGGCGCGACCACCTTCGGCTTGGCACACGCCTGGACGAGCACGAGCGACGAAACGACGAGCGGAAGAAAGGCGCGCATGGGACCCTCAGTGTGGCGCAGGATCGCGCGTCGCGCGCGATTTTCGTGGGACGGCGGCGAGCCGAATCACTTCACGAGATAGACCGAGACCCACGGGGGAGGCGCGAGCGGGCTCTTGCCGAGGTCTTGCTTGAGGGCGCTGTCGTGGATGGCCTTGTTGCGCGGCCACACCGCTTCCAGGCCCGAAAAACGCGCGCCCACGGCGTGCACGAGGTTTCCCGTGCGAGGCTCGCGGATAGCCATGTGCAGCTCGCCGAGGCCACCGATGCCGGCCACCGAGGCGCGCCCCGAGACCGCGTCCGCGTGCACGTGCGCGGCGAGCACGCCGCCCGTGCGCAGCGCCGTGAGCCCGTGCAGCCACTCGAGGCGATCCGAGAATCCGGCCAGGCGCGAGGACAGCTCGAGCGTGGGCGGCTCGTCGTTGGCCGCGCGTGTCGCCGTTTGGTAAGCGGCGTCCACCAGATCTTCGAGCTCGGCGAGCGCGACCGCGCCGCTCGTGTTCTTGGGCATGCCCTGCGCGGTGAGCCCACGGCTCGCTTGGCGCAGGTACGCGAGCAGGTGTCCGAGCGCCTCCGGGTGCGGCTCGACGAACGCCGGAACGTCCTTGATTTCCAGCTTGGGACGCGGCTTCGGCGTGGTGGTCGCGTAGGAGGCCGCGCGCGCGAACGGGCGCGTATCGTGTCGCTCGTGCGCCCACGCGCCCAGCACCACTTCGACCTTGTGACGCGCGTACGCGGACGAGAAGCTCGCCGGGAGCGAGAGCTCGGCGCGCGACGGTTCGAGGTAGGTGGCAAGCACGTCGAGCGTGCTCATGTGAAGCGAAGCGTGACGCGCGGGCGCGAGCGGCTCGGGGCGCAGGCGGTCGGTGCGCGCGCGGGCCTCCGTGAAGCCGGCGAAGGCGTCGTCGCCCGCCTCGTGACGGAGCTTCTCCGCTTCGCGCGAGCCGAGCCACGCGGCCACGTCCGTGCCCACCGCGAAGGCGCGCTGACCGGAGAGCTGCGTGACGCCGCTCGCCTCTTTGGTCGCCGTGCCGACATAAGGAAAAACCAGGCCTTGCAGCACCAGCGAGTCGGCGGGAGCGGCTGCGCCCAAGAAGCGCACGCCGAGCGCCGCGCGACCCACGCCGGCCGAGGTGGCTCCCTTCGAGGTCTCGCCGACACGCAAGCTCGCCACGCCGTCGTAGCCGCCCGCTTGAAAGCGTTCGATGGCCGAGTGGCGCACGCGATCGAGCTTGGCCACGTTGGCGAGCTGCGTGGGGGCATCGAGCGAGACGCCCACCGCGGTGGCCACGTCGACCAGCGCCGTGGGCAGCGGATCGTCGGAGGTGCCGGACACGAACGAAAAGGCACGCACGAGCTTGCCGTAGTCTTCGGCGCGCTCTTTGGAGACTCTCGGATCGAGCAGATGCCCCAGCAAAAGAGCGGCTCGCGTGTGAACGCGTGCAGTCTGCACGTCGACCGGGCTGCCTTGCGTGTCGCCGCGCGAGGACATCAAAAACGGCGCCTGCGCGAGCCACGTGGCGGCTTGGGCCAGGGCGAGGTGCGCGCGGTCCACGTCGTCGTTGGGACGCAGCGCGTGGCTCGGCGCGAAGCTCGCGTAGTCGAGCGTGACCCCGAAGAGCGGGCTGCGCTCGGTGCCCGCGTGCGCGCCGATGCGACGCAGCTCTTCGCCCACGCCGGGCGCGAGCTCCTGCGGCGGCGAGTAGCCCGGGAGCGCCAACGCGCAGGCCACGGCCACGAAGCCACGCGCGAGGCGCAGCGCCTCCACGAGATCGTGAGGGACCGATTTTTCCTGGATGGCGAGCGCGCCGTCGAGGCTCTTCAAGAGGCTCTTCAGCGCCGGCGCGAGCACGAGCTCTTCGTGGTCCGCGAGGGCCCGGTCCACCGCGGCCTGCGCGAGAAAAACCAGGGCATCCACGGTGAGGAGGGTCGGCACGCGCTGCTTGTCGAGCTGCTCGTAGAGCTCGTCCAAGGAGGGCGTGTCGCCGTCGTCGTCCACGGTTTTTCCCGGATCGACCGCCAAAAAACCGTTCTTCGCGAAGAGCTCGCGCGCCGCCGGAGAGAGCGCGTCCCACCGTGCCTTCGCCCCTGCGGGCCGCGTGACCTGCCCGTCGCTCAGCGGGAGCTTCTGCACTCGCGGAACGTCTTCACGCAGCGCGGGCTCGATGGGATCCCAGTACGTCCATTCGACGGGCGTGGGACCTAGAGCGGCCTTCGGGCGGACGACCAGCGGCGTGCGTGGAACCGCCGGCGCGGGCGTGTCCTCCGCACATCCGGCGAGGATGCCCGTGAGAGCCAAACACGCGAAGAGTCGTCCATGAGGCACGGTTCGAAGATTCCCCTCGAGTACGGTAACCTCGGCGGACCGTCGCGACGAATTTGTTGCAAAAGTGCCGTGATCCGCAAAAAGCCCAAGCGCCCCAAGCACCCCGTCGCGACGCCGAGCAGCTTCGCGTTTCCGCTCGTGCGCACCTTCCTCTTGGCGGCGGTGGGGGTTTTGGCGGCCTCCTACGGGCTCTGGCGCTACTACGCGATTCCCCGGCCTTCCATGTTGCGCGCGCCCGCCCCGGCGCCCACCGAGATCCCGATCGAGGTCGAGTGACCGGTCGACGTGCGTAGTCCGGAGCGTGGTAGCCTCGACGCGAGGGGCGCGACGCATGCATCGGAAAGACCAAGCATCGCCCATCGCGCAGACGGTGGACGCGAGCTCGCTCGACTCGGCTCCGGCCGCGGTCGTCTCGGTGTCGCCGCCGCCCGCGTGGACGGTGGACACGCTCACCAGCTTGAAGGAGCGGAGTCTGCTCCCCGGTCCGGCCGGCGGCCTCGAGATCGGATCCGTGCTGGGCGAAGGCGGCATGGGCGTGGTGCGCTCGGCCACGCAGCGCTCGCTCGGACGCGACGTGGCGGTGAAGACGCTTCGTGATGGTCACGTGAGCGAGCTCGCCAAGGGAAAGCTCTTGCGCGAGGCGCTCGTGACCGGCTCGCTCGAGCACCCGAACATCGTGCCGGTCTACGATCTCGGCCTCGACGAGCGCGGCTCTCCGCTGCTCGTGCTGAAGCGCATCACGGGCACGGCGTGGCGCGACCTCATGAAGGACCCGGCTCTCGTGCGCGAGCGCTTCGGTGCGGCCGATGCCCTCGAGTGGAACCTGCGCACGCTCATGCAGGTGGCGAGCGCCGTGCACTTCGCGCACCGTCGCGGCATCGTGCATCGGGACATCAAGCCCGAGAACATCATGGTGGGCGAGCACGGCGAGGTGTACGTGCTCGATTGGGGCATCGCCGTCTCCACGAAAGACGACGGATCCCAGCGATTTCCCCTGGCTTCGGAGTCCACGGACATCGCAGGAACGCCGTTCTACATGGCCCCCGAGATGTTCGGCGGCTCGGTCGTGACCGAGCGAACCGACGTGTACCTGCTCGGCGCCACGCTCTACGAGATCGTGACCGGGAAGCCCCCGCATCAGGGCGAGAACCTGACGCAAATCATGGCGTCCGTCTTCGATGCGCCTCCCGTTCCCGAGGGCACCCCGGCCGAGCTGCAACGCATCTGGTCGTGCGCGATGGAGAACGAGCCGAGCGCGCGCTACGGGTCCGCCGAAGAGCTGCGCCTCGCGCTGCAGGCCTTCCTCGATCACCGCGGCTCGACCAAGCTCTCCGAGAGCGCCGGGCGCGCGCTCCACGAGCTCGAGCGCTGCTTGGCCGCGCCGGACGCCCACGCCCTCGAGCACCGCGAGACGCTCTACAATTGTTTCGGCGAGTGCGCGTTCGGCTTCCGCCAGGCGCTCGAGGATTGGCCCGGCAATCACGAAGCCGAAGAAGGTTTGCGCCGCGCCACGCTCGCCATGATCGACTACGAGATCGGGCACCGCGACGTACGGGCCGCGCGTCTCTTGCTCGCCAAGCTGCTCCCCGAAGACCCGACCCGCGAGGCGAAGGTCGACGCGATCGAGGCCGAGCTCGCGCGCGAGCGCGCCCGGGTGCACGAACTGGCCGAGCTCGGAAAGGATCTCGACCCTCACGCAGGTGCCAAGGGCCGAGCTTCCCTGCTCGCCGTGTTCGGTGTGTTGTGGGTGGTGGTGCCGGCTGTGGTGGGCCACTTTTACCCTGGAAACCCCGACTATTCGGCGCTCTTCCCGGTGCCCTTCGTGCTCTTCGTGGTGGTGATCGTGGGCGCGTACGTGGCGCGGGAGTCCATGCGCAAGAGCGCCACCAACCGCGCCATCGTGGGGGCCGCTGCGCTCGCGTTCGCGTCGCAGATGGGCCTGCACGTGGGCTCGGCCTTGGCAGGGGTCTCCCCGGACGAGAGCCAGCGGTTCTTGATGTTCGTGTGGTTCACCATCGCGGCGATGATGTCGATCTGCGTGACGCCGCGGCTCTCCTTCGCGGCGCTCGCGTACCTGCTCGGCTACTTCGCGACGTCGCGCTGGTTCGGCGCGCGCTACCTCATCATGTCGGGAGCCAACGCCGTGCTCTTCGCGTCGTCCTTCTGGGCCTGGTCGGCCCGCAGAGGAAGGTCGTCGGAGGGCAAGAGCTCGTCCGCCGAAGCGCCAGGTCCCCGCACGAAGTCGTAGGTCGGGTGATCGAGGCGCCTCCGCCGGCGACGTTGCTCCTCCCGACGGAGACGACTAGAGGAGCATCGTGGCCAAAGAAGACACCCTCGTCATCCACGAGATTTACGCGAGCATCCAGGGCGAATCCACGTTCGCCGGGCTCCCGTGCACCTTCGTGCGGACCACCGGCTGCAACCTGCGTTGCTCCTGGTGCGACACCACGCAGGCCTTCTACGGCGGCACTCGCATGGCGCGCGCGGAGGTGCTCGCGAAGGCTCTGGCCGAAGACACGGCGCTGGTCGAGCTCACGGGCGGCGAGCCTCTGCTTCAACCGGGCGTCTTCCCGCTCATGCGCGAGCTGTGCGACGCGGGCAAGACCGTGCTGGTCGAGACCAGCGGCGAAGCGGACATTTCACGCGTGGATCCGCGCGTGCACCGCATCATGGACCTCAAGGCCCCGGGCTCGGGCGAAGCGCACCGCAATCGCTGGTCCAACCTCGATCATCTCACCCCGCGCGACGAAGTGAAGTTCGTCTTGGCGAGCCGCGAAGACTACGAGTTCATGCGCGAAGCCGTGCGCGATCGAAAGCTCTCCGAGAAGACCCCGAACCTCTTGGCGAGCACGGTCTTCGGGAAGCTGGCTGCAAAGCAGGTGGTCGCCTGGGTCTTGGAGGACAAGCTGCCCGTGCGCGTGCAGCTCCAGATGCACAAGTACATCTGGGCTCCGGAGACCCAAGGCGTTTGAGCCGCCCGCGCGTTTCCAGGCTCAGCGAATGATCGCGAAGGTCTGTGGATTGACGGCCACGAGCCTGCCGTCCTGCGCGTAGAGCTCGCGCAGCTCGGCCGAGAAGCCCTCGTGGCAGGCGATCTCGCGCGCGGTATGAAAGAGCGGCTGCGCGGGATCCAAGGTGTCCGGATCCACGAGGATTTGCAGCCCGAACGCGATGGTCCCGACCGGCCTCGGCTCGGAGGCCGTGGCGAAGAACGCCGGCCAATGCGCGTCGCAATAGGCGAGGATCTCGGCGGGCCCGAGTTTCTTCGGGGGGACTTTGGTGCGCACGTAGCCCGCCGATAGTGGCTGTGCGCCGCCCGCGAACGGCAAAGGACCGGTCGGACGCATCTCGAGGTGCTGCGTGAACACGGGCGCCAAGGGAGGCCCGATGGGAATGGCCGGGACGTCTTCCCACGAGGGCACGTCGGGCATGGTGCTCGTAGCGCGCGGCGGGTCTTGGACACGCGACTTGCCCAGCACGACCGTGGCCAAGGCCAAGACGCCGTCGTCGCCGAGCAAACGTGCGTGCCACGTGCTCGCCCCCGAGCCTCGGCGGACTTCTTCGACCACGATCGTCGACTTCCCGATGGGCACCGGGCTCGGGATTTCTCCGGTCAGCGTGCGGAGCTTACGCTGCGGGTCGGGCTCGCTCGCGATCACCGCATTCGCCAACGCCCCCAAGACCAATCCCCCGAACGCGCCGCGCCCCTGCTGCCAGCCGTCCGGGATGTCGATCTCGAAGTGCTCTCCGCGTGAGTCGCGGGGGCCCGAGCGAGAGGGGGTGAGAATGTCGGTGAGGGTCCGCTCCGGCGTGCTCTGCATGTGGCCGGAACATGGCACTTTTTCGGTGAGAAGGCCAATCGTGCGTCAGTCGAGTCATGCCAACGCGACAGGTTCCAGGCCAGGCGCCTCGGGCACGACCTCGACCGGGTCGGCCTCGAGTGGCGGGCGCTGGGGCTCACGCACCACCAGCACCGAACGATCGGCGTGATTGACGACCTTGGCGGCCGTGGTGCCCAAGATACGGTCGAGCAGGTCGTAGCCGTGTGCGCCGATCACGATGAGCTCCACGTCGTGTTTCTTGGCCGCCTCGCAGATGCCGCTCCACGGGCTCGCGAAGTCGACGTCGACTCCGGCGATGCGCTCGGGGCCGACCTCTTCCGCGAGCGTGGTGAGCTCGCGCCGTGCGGCGTCCAGAAGGTCCATTCCGAAGTTTTCGCGCGTGGCCACGATGGGCTCACCGAGCGGCGCCGGAGGAGGGACCGCATGAAACAAGACGACCTTGGACTCGCTCTTTTCGGCCAATGCCAGGGCGGCACCGAGCACGTCACGAGCGCGAGCCGTGGTGTCGATGGCAGCGAGGATCTTGTTCATGGGAGTCTCCTTTCTTTTCGGTCTCACGTGGCGCGACAGGAGCCGTGCGACTCAGTGCGGCGCGCTGATGGGGACGCTCTCGCGCTCGTCGGTCATGCCGTAGATGGGCGTCGGGCGCTCCGAGTCGTATGCCTCGTCTTCGTCGAAGATGGGGGCAGGCGAACGAAGCGTCGGCGGCTCGAGGTCGTCTTCTTCACGTCGCGAATCGTGGCGTTTCTTTCGCGGAACCATGGCTCGGCCTTTCGGACGGGAGGCCTTTCACTACGGGTCTCCCGTCGCTCGGTCGGGTCGAAGCATCGGATGTGCCAGAGCCGAGCCCAGGTGCTCGAGGCACGCTTCTTTTTATTGAAAATGGCCGCGAAAAGGCGGGTTCCTGCGTCTCTGTGCTGGAGACGAAGACGCTCAGCGGAGAACGACGTGGGGCGAATCTGGGCCGATTCGCCTCGGTTTCGCACGTGCGCCTCACCGTCTCGTTCGGCGTTCGGCGAGAAAGCTCGGGAAATGCAGGGCGATCGGCGTTGGCATCGCTCCTGCTCCTCTTCCCGAGCGGAGGTCCCTACCGAAATGAGCCAACTTCACCGAATCGCGCAGTCTTCCGTCATGTCGCTGTCGCTCGACGTCGTGAAGAGCCTTCGAGGCTACATCGTGCGAGCCCCGTGGCTCGCCAGCCCCATCGAGCGCGCGACCTTCGAGGAGGCCTACGACGAGGCGCTCCGCGCACGGCACGCCCTCGCGCAGGGCGGTCGAGGCGCGTTGGTCGCGTGACCTTCAATCCTCGGCGAGCCGGAGCACGCCTTTGCCGGTGATGCGGTAGCGGACGAGCGTGTCCCCCATGGCACGCTCGTCTTCTTCGCCGTCCGGCGCTTCGCCGTATTCCCCGAGAGCCTCGACCAGGTCGAGATCGCAGAGGCGCGCCATGGCCTCGTGCTCGTCCTCGACCAGCTCGTGCGCGTCGAGCCCACCGTGGTCTTCGTCCGAGTCACGCACCACACGCAGCAGCGCGAGCTCGGCGCGGGTCAGGTAGAGGCGATTGTCGGGGTCGGCCACGGGGATTCTCAGGTGCTTCGCGGGAGCACGTCGAACGCGTACGTGTAGGTGCCGAAGTCGTCTTCGGTGACGATGCGCACGCGGATGCCGCTCTCGTGCAGCTCGCTCACGATTTCTCGGGGATTTTGCACCCACGAGGTGACCACCGAGTGGATGAAGCCACGCAGGTCGTCGTCGAAGCGGGCCTCGAGCTGGGCCATGGTGATGCGACGCGTGCCGGCTTCGAGCAGCTCTTTCAGCTCGCCCAGGTCCACCGCCGAGGCACGAAAGCCCACGCCCGTGTGCACCGCGCTCGGCAAGCGCCCCGCGAGTCCTTCGGCCATTCGAAGCGCGCCGGTCTGCCGCGGGTCTGTCCCGCGCCCCGGCGGCGGAGGTTTCACCGGCGGAAGAGGCGGGAAATGGCGCGGCGGGGGATTCTTCTTGGGATCCTCCGCATCGGACATGGGCCCATGATCGCAGAGCCTTCGCCGCTGCGGAAGCCCCTTGCGCGGAATCGTCCGCTGGCATCGTACGGGGACGCGACTCCGGGGCCTGCAGAACACGAGAGCGTCGCAGCCTTCACGTGTGCATCCACAATCGGAGCGAAGCTCGATCCTGGTGAGCTCTCGGAAATCCAAGGTGCGTGCGAGAGAAGATCGGGGCACCATCGGCTCGCCGTGAACCAGTCCGACGTCATGTACCGCCTCGCCTTCGCGTGTCCCGTCCCGGTGGGAGACCGGGTCAGGCTGACCTGGTTCTCACGCGACAACCCGGGTCTTTTCCAAGACGCCGAGCTCCCGTCCGAGCCCATGGTGGAAGACCTCGACACGGGCGTGACGTACACACCCTCGTGGCTGGTGTCGGCCGAGCCCCGTGAGGCCGCGCACGATCCGGCCATCCCGAGCGAGCGAGTCATCGGAGGCCTCTCGGTGGTCACACGAGCCGAAGGGCGCGTCGTACGAACCCAAGTGGTGCCGCACCCGGCCGACTTCGGCTCGGGCGCCGCCACGCTGCTCACCGTGACGCCCCTGGTGCTACCGCAGGCGCCGTTTCGGTGAGGGGCGGGATCGGAACCAACGAGCGCGACGTCCGTCAGCGTGTGGCGGGGCTCTTCACGTGTGGGCACGAGACTCGGAACCACGCGCGTCCGTCGGTGATGCCTGCGGCTGGATTGACGTCGTACCGGGCGACGCAGTCGGTCTGGGTGAACGTTCCGAGGTCGGGGCGGATGAGCTCGACGGTGATGCCCTTCTGAGGTGCATTCTCCGGGCGGAAGACGCCGACGACGCGCAGTGTGCCCGCACGCGCGCGGGTGACGGCGCCTTGCATGCGGTACGAGCCATCCCCTTCGGGGACCACCGAGCAGCTCGCGTCGACGCGATCGCCCGCTTCGTCTTCGCCGGAATTGACCGCACGGGCCGCGCTGCCACCGCCGCCATAGGTGCCGATCGCGAGCCACGATTGGTCTGGGACCGTGCAAACTTCCGGGCCGTTGGCGCCGGACGTGATGCTCGAGGTCACGATGACCCGCGGAATCACCGGCTGCCCGCCTTGGGAGGACGACGCGAGACAGTTCTCGAAGCGGAGGGTCGCTTCGGCCTCGCAGGTTCGATCGCGGTCGGAGCCGGCGAACGTGCCGGCGTCCTCCTCGGGGGCAATGGTGGTGCAAGCGGCTGTAGAGAGAACGGAGAGCGCGAGCGTGACCAAAGGAAGAGCGCGAACGTTCATTCCCTAGGTTTACGAGGGGAGGGACGGCGTTTCACGCGGAATCGCCCAAGATGAGTCGTTTAGGCGAAGGTGTCACGAGGCCGTCCCGAGACCTCGGTGGCGTCGCTCCTCGAAGGTCCTCGATCCAGCGGTCGACCTCGTCATCGCGTGCGGCGTCGACGGTGACGGCCCGTAAGGCCTCCCACATGGTGAGCCGAGGCTCGGGACCGAGCGCATCGACAGCGCGGGTCGAGGGCTGGCGCAGATTGACACGACCGGACCGTGCGACTTTCGGCCCAAATGCGCGATCCACGCGTGGCACGTCCGGTGCTCTACCGCTTCCGTGCCCTCCCTATCGAGGGCGCCCACCGAAAGGTCGACCCCGATGCCTTCCCAGCGCTTCCCCCATCGCCGAACGTTCGCGGCGCCGATCCGGTTCGGCCTCGGCGCTCTTCCGCTCGTTCTCGTCTTGCTCGCGTGCTCGAGCGTTTCGTCGTCCTCGGATGGCGGTGATGCGGGAAGCGACGCGAGCGTGAAGAGCGGCGGAGCGTGCCGCGGCTCCTCGGAGTGTGGCCCCGGCGAGCTCTGCTATTACCCTGGCCAAGCGAATTGCGGCATCGCTCCGCGCAACGAGTGTGTCTTGGGATTGCCGTGCAGCCCGCTGCCTACCTTCCCCACGTTGCCCGACGCAGGAGACGACGACGCTTCCGCCGATTCGGGCGACGCCGGAGCAACCCCTGACTCGGGTGACGCCGGAACACCCAATGGGGTCTGCCTCGCGCCCGGAGGCTGCGATGGCACTCGATGCGTCCCGCGCTGCAAGGACGACACCGATTGCGGTGGCTCTCTCAAGGGGCACTGCGAGGTCGCCACGGGAATCTGTGGTCCTCCTCTGTGCACGACCGACGCGGAGTGCAAAAGCCCCAATCTGGTGTGCTCGGCCGGAGCGCTCCGCACGTGCGTTGCCAAGCCGTGCTCGGCCGACACGGAATGCAGCGGGTTCTGTCGGGACGGCGCTTGTTCGGAGCTCGGCACCTGCTCGCCGCCCGCTCCGTGAGGGTGCGAAGCCGGCATTCTCGAGGGTAGGAGTGGCGCGCTCTTCTTCGGGTTGGCAGGCGTGCCGTCAAGCGTCGCACCAATCGGGTAAACACGAGGACCGCCCGCTCGCGCCCTGCGTACGCAAGGACCCCGCGCCGCTCGTGGTCTCTTGGGTCTCCCCCTTTCTTTTCTCCCTTCTCCTCTTCTCTCTCCGTCGCCGCCCTTTGGAGCCTTGCCGTCCCCGAAGATCGCCCACATGGTCTTCCTCTCGATGACGGTTCGACGCGCGCTCGGTACTCAAGGTCTGCTCCTCTCGCTTTTCGCGATCTTTTCGCTCGCGACGGGCTGCGCGCGGGATCCTCGTGGTTCGGCCCCGGGGGCGAGTGCGCCGGCCTCTGCGCCTTCCAGTGAGTCGTGTCCGCTTCCGCCCAAGCTCGTGGTCGGTCGGGAAGACGACAAGAACCTCGACGGCCAAAAGCTCGAGTCGTGCTCGGGAGACCCGCTCACCGGCTACTTTCGGGACGGGCTCTGCTCCACGGGAGAAGAAGACACCGGTCGCCACGTGGTGTGCGCCAAGATGACGCGCGAGTTTCTCGACTATACGCGTAGCCAAGGCAATGACCTGGTCACGCCGCGCGCGGGGTTCCCGGGGCTCTTGCCGGGTCAGCGCTGGTGCGTGTGCGCGTCGCGTTGGCGTGAGGCTCATGAAGCGGGAGTCGCGCCGCCGGTGGTGGTCGCGGCCACGCATGCGCGAGCCACGGCGCTCGTTCCTGCGGAGACACTGCGCATGCACGTGGTCGAGCCGAAGCCCTGAGAGACTCGTGAAGTCCGCGCTCCTCGTTCAGCTCGCGTCGACGCTCTTCATGGTGGGGCTCATCTGGTTCGTCCAGATTGTGCACTATCCACTCTTCGCTGCGGTGCCCGAGTCGGCCTCGGCCGCGTACGAGCGCGCCCACACCGAGCGCACCACGTGGGTGGTGATTGTGCCCATGGTGATCGAACTGGGGAGCGCCCTCTGGCTCGCCGCTTTGCCCGGTGAAGATCGGGTGCTGCGCTACGTGGGCGTCGGGCTCGTGGGCATCGTGTGGGCCTCGACCTTCTTTTTGCAGGTTCCCATGCACGAGCGCCTCTCCTCCGGCTTCGACGCGAGCGCCCATACGCGACTCGTGTTCACCAATTGGGTTCGCACGATCGCCTGGACGTTGCGCGGCGGACTCGTGATCTACTTGGTGAAGAACGCGCTTCGGTGAGGGACCGCGATTGGTGAGGATACTCGCAATCCGAGTGGCTCGCGCGGATTGACCCCCGGGGGTGCGCGTGTTGACATGCCTGCGGATGGTCTCTCGTCGTCCCTGGTCGTACCTCGCCGTAGCGCTCCTGGCCTCGCTCGCTGCATGTGCCCCGTCGGCGAGCCTCGTCGCTTCGACCGACGTTGGCCACTTCGCGACGAAGCCGGTCATCGTGCGTCGCGGGCGAGAGCTCACGCTCTCGTTCAGGCAGGGCAGTTATCCGTTCTTCTTCTTGGTCGAATGCAGCCCGACGTCGGGACGCCTCGTGTGCGCGGTGCGAGGCTCGTCGAGCTCGGGCAGCCTGGCGGGCAGGCCTATCGAACGTGAGATGGACTCTCCGGGGGCGCTCGAGGCGCTCGAGGCCGGTGGCGCCTTCTTCCTCGAGCCAGACGGGCGCCTTTCGCCACTTCGAGTGGTCGTGCTCGGTCCGCGCCCTGGGTGAACGGCGCGCTCTCCGTAGCCTCGCGCGCGACGTAGGAAGTTGCCGCGACGACCGTTCCGGCGAGTCGATTCCTGCCGATCGGGCATGAGTCGAGGCTCGATCGTCTTCATTATGGTCTACGTCGTGCGCGACGATTCGCGGTCGCCGCACGACGATGGTTGTTCGCCCTGCGCGTTTAGGGTACGCGCAGAATATGCGCCCGCCGAACGCTCCCGCGGATGAAGAAGCTCGACTCGCAGCCCTTCGCGAGTACGACGTGCTGGACACTCCAGCCGAGGCGAAGTTCGACGACATCGCGCGGCTCGCCGCCCACGTGCTCGGGTCGCCCATCGCGCTCGTCTCGCTGATCGACGTGGACCGCCAGTGGTTCAAGGCGCGGTACGGGCTCGAAGCGCCGGAAACGCCCCGTGACATCTCCTTTTGCGGCCATGTCGTCGAGAGCGGAGCGCCACTCATCGTCCACGACTCGCACGTGGACCCGCGCTTCGCGGACAACCCGCTCGTGCTGGGCGAGCCGAGAGTCCGGTTCTACGCGGGGATGCCACTGCGGACCCCCGACGGCTTCGTGCTCGGCACCCTCTGCACCATCGATCACGAACCGAAGTCTCCCAGTCCCGAACAGCTCCACCTCCTCGGACTCTTGGCTCGACAAGTGGTCGACCAACTCGAATCGAGGAAGATGAGGGTCGAGCTGGCTCGCCAACGTGATCGCGCGAGAAGGGCCGTCGAACGTTTCGAGGTTCTGTTCCAGAGCATGAGCGAGGGCGTCGTCGTGGTGAGCGCCGATGGCACCCTTTCGCTCGTGAACCGCCCGATGGAAGGCACCTTCGGGCTTGTTGCCGACGAGCTCTCCGGCAAGAGCGTTCTCGACCCCGACTGGCCGGTCGTTCACGAAGACGGTCGGAGGATGAACCTGGACGACCAGCCTGTCGTGCAGTGCCTGAAGACGAAGGAGGCCGTGCGTGGGGCCGTCATCGGGGTTCAATCGTCGAGGGGCACGAAGTGGTTGAAGGTCAACGCCGTGCCTCGCTTCGTGGACGGTGAGCTCTTCGAGGTGCTCGCCACCTTCGACGACGTCACCACCTCCAAGCTTGCGACCGAGCGTGTCACGCAGCAAGAGCGCCTGGCTACGGTCGGAACACTCGCCGCCGGGGTAGGTCATGAGATCAACAATCCGCTGGCGTACGTGATCGGCAATGTCGAGTTCGCGATGGACGAGCTCCGGGTCATTGCCGGACCGTCCCCTTCGTCGCGACTCCGGGAGTTGCTCGACGTGCTGGGCGAGGCGAGGGAAGGGGCCGACAAGATCCGCAAGATCGTGCGCGGGTTGCGCTCGCTCGCTCGCGAAGACGTGGTCCTCCAAAGCGTGGACATGCCTATCGTGATCGAGACCTCGGTGAGCATGGCCTCGCACGAGCTCAAGCGTAAGGCGGTGACCGTCGTCGAGATTGGAGACGCGGTTTCCGCCATGGCGGACGAATCGCGCCTGACGCAGATTCTGGTGAACCTGTTGGTCAATGCCGCGCAGGCGTTCGAGTCGAGTGAGCTCGCCCGGAATCGGGTGACGGTTCGGACCCGCACACTCGCGGACGGCCGAGTGGCCGTCGAGGTCGCCGACAACGGTCCGGGAATTCCGCCTTCGCTGCGGAAACGAATTTTCGATCCCTTCTTCACCACCAAGCCGGTGGGGCAGGGGACCGGCCTCGGACTTTCGGTCTCGCGCAACATCGCCGCGACACTGGGGGCCGAGCTGCTGGTCGACTCCGAAGAGGGGCGCGGTTCGACGTTCACCATCGTTCTTCCTGCCTGCGTGCCAGTCGACGAGCCGAAAGTCCCGCCCGCCGTTGCAGGGCCGCGCGGGCGAATTCTCGTGGTGGACGACGACGTCGTGGTGCTGAGCTCCATTCGACGGCTCCTCGCTCGTGAGCACGAGGTCGTCACGTTGGCCGATCCGCGCGAAGCAGCAGCCGCTCTTTCGCGCGGTGACGACTTCGATCTCGTCCTGTGCGACATGATGATGCCCCACGTGACGGGACAGCAGCTCTACGAGAAGGCGGTGGCGCTCGACCCTCGACTGGCGGAGCGATTCGTCTTCGTCACCGGAGGTGCGACCGACCCGTTCGTCGCGTCGTTCCTCGCGGAGGTGCCTAACGAGCGTCTCGAGAAGCCCTTCGCCTCCGACAGTCTGCTTCGCATCGCGCGACGCTTCGCGCGAAGCCGAAGCAAGACCTGACGTCCGCAGGCCTACGGGCTTACGAGCGTCTCACCTCGCGAATCGCGCTCGTGCGCGACCAGGGGCTCACCCGCGCGTCGTGACGCTTACCGGTCCCCGCTCGGGCCGGTGGTGGGCCCACCGTCCAAAGGGTCGAAGCAGCCTTGCAGTTGACCGCTCTTGCCGGTCACGAGTGAGAAGGCGGAGCGTCCTTCGAAGACGATCTCGAGTCCGGAGCTGACCACCAATCGCCCCTTGGCGGCGGTGACTTTCGAGGCGACCTCCGACTTCTCGATGCCCATCCCAAGGCCATCGAGGCGCTGCTCGAGGTCGGCTCGGTCGCGCACGAGGAGCTTCTGATTGGGCACGATCTTGTCCCCGAATCGGAACGACTGCGCTCGCCCGCCCAGTACGATGAAACAATCGCTGCCCTCGACGAAGACCCAGTCGACCTTGGTGAGGTAGGTGACGCACTGCTCGCGCGTGTTCAGCAGGGTGGGCTTTCCGGTGACCGTGACGCGCTCGTGAAATTCACGGCGGGAGACGCCGTGGTGGAGCGGGGCGAGCTGCCACCAGAGGCGAGTGACCCGTTCGGCGGCCTCCTCGGCAGGCTCGACGTCGGGGACGACGGGGGCGGGGGCCTTTTGGCAGGCTGCGATGGCGAGAGCGAGGGCAGCGAGGGAGACCAGGGAGCGAAGGGACATGGCGACTACTCGGGAAAAATGGCGACGGCCGAGCAATAGCCCGGCCGCCGCTTGGGGTTCTACTTCTATCACTCGCAGGCGAGGCCGTTCACCACGTCGTAGGTCGCGGTCCAGTCGTCCTTGGCGCGCTTCTTACAAATCTTCGTGGGGTCTTGGCAGGTGGCGCTGCTGAAGATCGAGCCGTTCACGCACACGTACGCGCTGTTCATCGCGTTGTCGTTGCACACGTAGCCGAACGCCACGCCGTTGCAGGTCGCGAAGGGGAGCTTGGGGGTCGCCGCCGCGACGCGGCCGCACATGCTGGTCGTGAAGCCGCTCACCTTGAAGTCGCCCACGCCGACCGCATGCCAGGCGCAGGCGGTCGAGATGACGGCGTCGGCACCGTACAGGGTCGCTCGAGTCACCATCTGCGCAGCCACGTCTTTCATGGTCGCGACGCTGCGCGTGCGGGTCATGGTGCCGTACCAAAGCCTCGCGGCACGCTCCCAGCCGATGGCAGGCACTCGGATGCCGCTCTTTCCAT
Source organism: Polyangiaceae bacterium (assembly GCA_965225775.1). Taxonomy (GTDB): domain Bacteria; phylum Myxococcota_A; class Polyangia; order Polyangiales; family Polyangiaceae; genus JAAFHV01. Next base: position 7,505,950 of record OZ245328.1, read on the forward strand.
GGACACCGCCCAGGGCCATGAGGCTCCATGCTCGGTTGGCGATGCCGGAGTTGCTGTGGACGCCGCAGAAGTCGTTGGACTTGTCAGGCATGACGTTGGGGGCGCACTGGATGATGTTCGCGTAGTGATCGGCGTCGCCGAAGCTCTGCGGGTCCACCATGTCTCGAATGCCCTTGCCGTTTTCGGTGACGCGCTCGCCGATGATCGTGGGCTTGGGCGCGACCACGAGCGGGCTACGCGAGCTCTGAATCCAGTATTCCGCGCTCGCGGCCATGACGTCCGAGAAGGCCTCATTGAGAGCGCCCGATTCGGAGGCGTACACGAGGTTCGACGTGTTGCGGGTGATGCCGTGGGTGAGCTCGTGAACGAGCACGTCGTAGGAGGAGACGGGGAGCCAGCCGTTGCCGCCATCACCGACGCTTACGACTTCGAGGGCGCCGCGCTTGTAACTCACGCCTTCGCGCTGGTACTTCCAGGCGTTCTGGCCGTTCGAGAGCGTGTTGTCGTGCACGATCAAGAGGACGTCGCGGGTGCCCTCGGTGTCGATGCCGCGGCGCTGGAACACGGTGCGGAAGAACTCGAGCGCGCGCTCGGTGTGGTAGTGGGCGTCGACAGCGGCGCCCTTCTTGTTCGAGTTGTCGTCCCACGCGCCGAGATTCGCGGCTTCGATGTCGACCTCGGTACCCGGTCCGGTCCACGACCGGGTCATGATCTTGGGGAGCCAGCTCTCGTTCGTGCCGCGGATGGCGGGGGCCTCGAGCACGTTCTTGCCGTTCTTGATTTCGTAGCGAACCGTCTTCACGTCGCTCTGCTCACCCTTGGCGTGGAAGTGCACGCCCTTGGCGTTCGCGTCGATGAGCGAGGCCGATCCGTCCGCGAAGCCCAGCACCGCTCCCGTGATGGCGTCGATGGTGACCTGGGGCGAGTGGCACTCTTCGTACTCGCCGAGCGTCACGCGGTAGGCCAAGCGCGGCGACGGCACGCCTTCCGCCACCACGCCCAGGCGGGACTGCGTCTCGGTGGTCTCTTCGGCCTGCGCCCCGCAGCGGCCATCGGCGGCCTTGCGGGCATTCGCGAGAGCATCGCTTTCGGCGAGCTTGGGGCTGGTCTCGACCGACTCGATGCCGGGGTGGAAGCCTGCGTTCGCGAAGAGCATCTCGCCCTCCGGCGTGAACGCTGCGAAGGTCTCGGAGTCGAACACAGGCAAGGTCGTGCCGGGGACCACGTGCCCGAACTTGACGAACTTCAGCCCCTGGACGTCGCCGCCCTCGTCGGGCTGGGCGGTGAGCTCGGCTTCGTTGCCGCTGCCCTGAAGCGCGGCCGAGTACTTGAGGAAGAACTGACGGGTCGACTCTTCCGGGGTGGCTGCGCCGAGCTTGACGGGCTTCTCGGGCATCATGGTGCGAACCGCGCCGCCGTTGTCGCGAACGAGGCTCCAGCTCACACCGGTGTCCAGCCCGTGCAGCTCGCTTGCACTGGGCCACGACGGCGGCGTGAGCCACGGGGGCGACGCTAGTGACCCGAACCGCGCGGTATTTCGGCTCGATGCGTGAATCGTTGCGCAGGTCCCTATGGCCGGCGAGATGGAGAAAGCTCAACGAAGCGTTGGCGCTGGCTCGATACCCAAGCCCTACGTGGCGCTGCCCTGGCGACGGCTCTCCGAGAATGAGCACGAGAATGTCTTCCGCCGGAACCTGCGCAATTGCCAGAGTAGCCATGTCAGGCTAGCAGGGCCACGACGTCGTCGACGTCGCTCCGATGGCTCTCACGCATGCGCTGGACGAGCTTTTGCCCGAGCGTGTCGTACGTGGGGAGATATTCCCGAGCCCGCTTGGCGGTCAGGAGGAAAGCCAAGACCACCTCGATCGGGATGGTGTGAACGTCAACTTCGGCCAGTACAGTTTCGACTTCTCTGTATTGGCCAACTGCTAGTAAGCCTTCGACCAGACCCACGGCCACGTCGGCGGCAGGCTGTCTATCCTTGTTCGTCGAATGGACCTGAACGCAGCGTAGGCCAGCGCGGCGGAACCGTGAGGCCGCGATGGAGAGCTCGGGATGTCCTGCGTGCGCAACGAGCATCCGCTCGAGGAGGTCGAAAGAGCGAGTATCACCAGCTTCAGAGAGTGCTGCGAGGAGCTCGGGGTATGCCCCGACGTCGCCAGATGAGCGCGTAGTCTTCATCATGCCGGCCGCGAAGCGAAGCAGCGCGGCATTCTCGGAGTGATCACGAAGGCAGCCACGCACGAAGGCGACAAGCCACTCACCACGAGCGTGCCGAACGACCGTCGCAGCCGCATTCGTTGCGCGTGCGAAGAGTGACCCAAGGCGCTCCGCGTCCGCCAGCTGCAGACTGAGGACCTCCTCCAAGTGCTGCTCGGCGAGGACCTGCGCGGCGGCCTGCCTGTAGTGAGGGGGAAGGCTCTCCACGCGACTGATCCATGCGGGAGTCAAGCGAGACTTTGGCGAGCGTTCGTCCACGAAGACCGTAGGCCCCTCTTGGGAAGGTCCCGTCCGCAATGGCTCGATGGTAGCGCGCGAATCGAATTCGTCCCGAACAGCGTCAAAAGGCATGAGCGAGGCTCCCCATGGGGGCTAGTGACTTGCCGGTTTGGAGAAACGCGCGAGCGCTTCCTGAGATAGGAGCTGTTCGAATGTTCGGTTGAGGACTGCGTTCAATCCTCGAAATCCGTCCCTCAGGTCGTCCTCGGACGCAAGGCGCTTACGAGCAAGGATATCGCAGCGTAGCGTGGGGACAAGGTCGGTCGACAGTGCCGTCGAGAGGTTCGTTCGGAGGGTAACCTCGTCGATCGTCTCTTTGAGCATGATGCGGACGTCGGGCAGCTCCGATTGGGCCAGCCCCTTCGCTGCCTTCATCGCGGGCACCAAACGTTCCAGCTCATCGAAGTCGACGAAGTCGAGCATGTCGATCTTGGCGAGCTCGATGGCGCGGACCTCGGGTGCGGCTCCGATGCTCTCCAGGCAGAAACTCCTCACGAGGCCGAGCTCCTCCAGCATGCGGTCGAGCACTCCGCGCCGATCCTCGTAGGTATTGAAGCGTGGGTACGTATTGCCTCGGCGGCGCCAGTTGAAATAGAGGCGATCCGGCTGGATCTGGAGCACGTACTCTTCGGTCGGGCCCACGAGCCATGACCGAACGGGGCCAACGCCGGAGAAAGTTTGGAGGCCAGCTTCGTCCCGGATCGGCGGGTGGAGCTCATGGCTCGTGTAGCGTTCAGGGTGCGCCGCCCAGAACAGCCCGACCCGCAGCGGGTCGAGGGCGGGAAGTTCGTCGAAGATCACGCCGCAGACGACCTCGAAAATGGGAGGATTCTCGAGCGAACCGAGCACCATGGCCGCAGCATACGCCAAAGCTGCTGGCTCGTCGCTCCTCTCAGCGGGCGAAGCTAGCGCACCTCGTCAGGCCCGGCCGTCGCCGGTCAACCTTCTGACGCTGTGCGACGGTCACCCTCACGCGCAACACTTCTTGAACTTCTTCCCGCTCCCACAAGCGCACGGGTCGTTCCGGCCCGGTCGGTCCTCCACCTTCACGGGGGCGTTCGGTTCTCCTCCGGCGAAGCACTGCCCGATGTGCCGCGCGACCTGCTTCGAGCCCCACGGGCTGAGCAGCTTCCTCGCGATGGCGTGCGGGTAGTGGAAGGCCTCGACCTTGACGGTCGCCAGCACGGGGGCCATTGCGAAGGGCATGAGGTGCCCTTCGGGGCCGCGTGCGCTGCGCCCTTCTCGGAGCAGAGCAGCGATGGCGAGGTCTGGTGGGCAATGGGCTGCGTCCCCGATGCGGTCGGGGTCGTCGTGGTCGAGCTTGCGTGCGCAGGTGGCCACGTAGCGATCGGCGCCGTCTAGGAGTGCGTCCTCACGCATCGCCTCGGCGTTTTCGAGCGTCTTCGCGGCGAGCGCGCACGCGTAGGTCCGCAGCTCGTCCATCTCGTCCCCGTGCTTCGGAGGCTCGCGGACGAACGCCGTGATCGCGTCGCGCGTCTTGTGGTTCCGTAGCGCGATGGTCGTCAATGCCGCAGCGGCGTCCATCACGGCAGAGCCGCTCGTGCTGGTGGCGACACAATGGCGGTAGCTGTCGACCAGCGGTTCGCCCACCATGCCGGCAGCCCACAGGCCTCGAAAGACGAACGTGCCGGTCGTGAGCAGGTGGGTATACCAAGAGAACGTTTGTGAGCCGAGCTTGCCGATGAGGTCCTTCAGCGGCGTCGCTCCCGCGAATGCCGAGAGTTGTGCGAGATATGCGGCCATCCATACGCGGCGCGAGTGAAGCTCCACGTACTCGGCGGAGAGTCGACGCGGATCGACCGGCAACCGCAGGCGCGCGGTCGCTTCGAGTGTGTCGAGGACGGCCTTGCCCATCTCCACGTAGAGGCGATGCGCGAACAGCGGAGCGAACGACGACGCGCCCATCATCTCCTCGCGGGAGAGCATGTTCTTTCGCGTCGACACGCGCAGCAGGAAGTCCTGGTCGCCTTCCCCGCGCCGAGCGAAGGCGCGCGCGCTCGCGTACCGTGCCTTCAAATCGGCATCCGAAGCGAGGGCCGAGTCGAGGTAGCGGCGTGTCACCACGGTGCAGCCAGTCGTCGCCATTCCCGCCCCGAGGCAGGTGACGAAGCCGCCGTCCCGCGCCACGATCACGTGCGGCCCTCCCGGCGTGTGCTCGAGCGCCAACGCAACCCGCTCGGTCGCGCCCGCATGGGCGACCACGTGCATCAAGCTGCGCACGAACTCGTGGTCCCGATAGAGCGCGAGCGCAAGCTCAGTCTGCTCACGGGTCACGCGGTCGAGGCGGGTGAGGAAATGCTCGTCGTGCGGCATCGAGGGTTCCTAGCTAGGTAGCTCCCGAATCGATGGTCATCCAGTGTGTCGGCAACGAGCGCCGGGCGCGCTGGCCGCCGGCAGGCTCAAGTCCGACACGTCGCGTTGTCAACAGAATGGGCCCGACCGCAGTGCGCGCCCCTTCGCTCACCGCGTGCCGCCTCACGCCACCCGATAAATCGTCTTCCTTCGCTCTCCCGTCTTCATCACCTTCCCGCTCGTCAAGGCCTCCGCGAGCGGCTTGGCAAGCTCCACCCGCGTGAGGTTCAGCTCGCGGCGCAAGTCCTCTGAGTAGAGCGGGCCCTGCGCGAGCACCTCGACGATCGCGTTCACGAGCCGCAACGTCGCGGGGGAGGGAAGACTGGCGCGCAGCACCGCTCCGGTCGCCGGGGCCGCGGCCTTCGAGGGCGGAGCGCTCTTTGTGGCCGCCGCGACCTTGGCGGGTCGCCCGGGCTTGCGCGAAGCGGCACCGCGTCGGCCAGGCGCGCGACCGCCAACCGCCCGCGGCTTCGTGGCGGCAGGCGCAGACAGGGGCGCGGCAGGCGCTGCGACTGCGGGCACGGAGCTCGCGAGCGTGGCCATGACCGCACGCGCTACGGCCTGGGCGAACTGGGTGGAAAGCTCGGCAATGCTCGACTGAAGTTTGTTCATGCGCTTCTCCTCGCTGCGGTGCGCTCGACGCTCAGTCGGCGCGGATTCTTGTCGAACGGTTGGGGCGGGAACGAAGACGAGCCGCAAAGCGCGCGCGGACGCGACCGCCAGCTGGACCCATCAACCCCCGCGGACATGGTGCAACGCGACGCATGCATCGTGCAACCGCAAATCGGCCCACGCTTGAAGATGCCCTCCGCGGTCCGCTACGCTTCTGCTGGGAGGACGGCATGGGGAAGACAGGGGGCGTATTGCTCTCCGAGCGCGTGCGTGAGGCGGGCGTGCCTCGCGCGATTCCAGGGCAATCGATCATCCTCGCCACGTGGAACGTGCGGGAGCTCGGGCGGGTGAAGCGCAGTCATCGCGCCATTCGAATGATTGCGCGCGTCCTTCGCTCGTTCTCTCTGGTCTCGCTCGTCGAGCTTCGCCGAGACACCGGCGACCTTCGGCGCATCCTCGACGAGCTGGGCGCATCTTGGGACGCCATCTACTCCGAGCCGCTGGACGATCCGGGGGCGACCGACGAGCGCGCCTGCTTCCTCTTCAATCGACGCTTCGTGAAGCCGAGCGGCCTCGTCTCGATGGTGCTCGGCAAGCGTAAGCGCCTCGGCGACGAATACGTGATGCCGCAGTGGTGGCGCCCGCCGTACATGGCGAGCTTTCGCGCGGGCAAAGTCGACCTGGTCTTCGCGACGGCGCACGTGCGCTGGGGCTCGACCGAGCAGGGCCGCCTGGCCGAGATCGAGGCGCTCGCGCGGTGGGCCGAAGCGAAAGCCAAGGCTTCGCCCGATCCCATTGCCCTCGTGCTGGCGGGCGACATGAACGTGCCCGACACCGAGAGTCGCCTCTATCGCGCGCTTGTCTCTCGCGGGCTCGAGGTGCCCAAGGCGCTCTTGGGCGCGCACGGAACGAACCTGGCTGCGAACAAGCGCTACGACCAGATTTTGCACCTGCCTGCCCTCGGCGAGCGCTTCACCGAGCGTGCTGGTGTGGTCGACTTCTTTCGCGGGGACTTCTTCCCACTCTTCCCTGGCGATCACCTGACCAAGGAGGGCTTCACGCGGGAGCTCTCGGATCACCTGCCGCTTTGGGCGGAGCTGCGGGTGGGGTAAGGCAAAAGCCGAGCTGGCGAGCGGGGGCGCTCGAGCGTATGCTCCACGCGTACGTCGAGGTGAGGGCTCGGGCCCGTTGATCCTTGGCCGAGGCTGCGGACCTCCCGAAGGGGTCCGCATGCTGCTTTTCCTGGTGGCTGCTTGCCGCCAGCCGTCAATTCGCTGGGCTCCCCGGGCCGAGGGCATCCAGTCGAATCCGGACGCCTCGGTAGGCGGTGCCGCCGTCAATCGAGTAGGCCGCAGTCGCGAACACTTCGTCACACGTGAGCGCATACGGCAGGCCCACGAGATTGTACTCTGGACCGTCGAGCGGAATTAGCCAGGCCTGTCCGGTGGTGAGGTCGACTACGTTGAAGCCGTGCTTGCTGCGGAATGCGGTGCGACCGCAGCCTACTGTTCCGCCAGTGCCGGGGTCGGCCATCGAACGAACGCGGCGGCCGGTGAGGGGCGCGAGCGCGAACGGCGCCGTGCGAAGCTCCAGGCTCGCACAACCCGAGGAGTTGCAACCGGTCGAGTGAAGCCACGCGGCTTCCTTCCCGTCCGTGGCAAAGGCATCTTCGGAAGTCGTCGGAAGCTTATCGTCCACGAGCGAGACGAAGGTGTTGTCCTTCGTGTAGGCGAACACCGCGGACTCGCTTCCTGCCTCGCTGGCAAAGAGAAGATTGTCCCCGACGAACTGAAGGGGAAACTCCTGCCCGAAACGCCCTGGCCGGTCGGGAAGTGGTTTGGTTTGAAGGGTTGCCAATGGGCCGACGAGGAGCCCAGCGCCTCCATTTTCGACGAGCACGGAAGCGCCGAGGTCGAAGTTCGCCGAGACGTTCGGATTCGGGACGAGCTCCCGAAGCCGCCTTTCGCTCGAGCCGTTCACACCGGTGAACATCAAGCCTCGGATCCCGAACTTGCTCGGTTCGGAAACGCGAAAGAGCTGGCCCACCGGGCTGAGCGCCTCCGGGTACATGCGGCATACGTCGAACAGCGTTGCCAAAGTGGCGTTGCGGACCGGGCCGTCGGCTTCGGCGAGCACGTAGTAGATGCCGCCGTCGGTCACACGGATCTGACTGAGCAGCACTTTGCCGGTCGCGTCGACCGTGCCGTGGGTGACGTTCATGTTCCCGGTCGGACCGCCCCAGGTAGGCTCCATCTCACGGCAGCCCGGCAGGCCGCCGTCGCCCGCGCCGCCATCGAGAAGCCCGCGACCCGTGATGTCGCGCGTGCACGCCCGCCAACGTATGGGCTCCGGCATCTGCTCGGGACGAGTCGGCACGTAGAAGCCGCACTTCTTGCGGTAGCTGCCGGAGAGCTCCCAGCCCTCCGGTACGGACGCCGGTCTCGGCGGTGCAATGTCCGGCTCGGGCTCCGCGTCCGGACGCGGGGTGGATGTCTCCACCCCGCTGTCCAGGACCGGAGCGCCGGCGTCTGGGCTCGGCGTGGGCACGGGGGCTTCGGCCTCCGTGCCGCACGCGAGGAATGCACTGCCTCCGAGGAGCCCCATCACGAGCACGGTGCCCAGAACGCCGAGGCCCCTCATGGCAAGAGCCCGTCGCATTCGGTCGGGCACTTGTAGCGCGCGCTATTGGCCGGCAGCGACGTCACGTGCGAGACGTTACGTGCGCCGCTACTCGCTCGCGTGAAGATCGTGTAGCCCGCGTCGGCGGCCAGCGGTCCACGGAGGGCGAGGCCGGAGGCCGGAGCGATGGTCTCCGCCTGCACTCGCTCTCCGACCGGGACGAACCTCACGAGGGCGGTCGACGTGCCTCGTGCCCGTGCAAGCAGAACCGAGCCGTCGCGATCGACCGAAAGGTACGGTCGGTCATTCTCTTGCAGCGTGAACTTCATGATGGTCTCGGCGACTCCAAGGTTCGGGTCGATGCGCACCAGAAGGCCCGTGGTGCCCGACTGTGCGATGGCCCAGAGCCGGTGGTCCGCAAAGGTGAAGGTGGCGGCCAACGGAGTTTGATCGGCAGGGAAGGTGTAGTTGGTCTTCCTCCATTTGCCGGGCATGGGATGAAAGTACACCGTCCCGGGGTCGGGCGCACCAACGCCGCCCATGAGGAAGAGACCGCCCGCAGCACGAGACAGCACGGTTACCGGCTCGGTACGAGCGGGAGGCGCGCCGCCCTGCGAAGGTGAGCCTCCTGAAACGAGCGCGCTGCCCTTCACCACCGCCGAGTCGACCACGGCCGTGCCGTCGAGCGCCACGGCGACCATCTCGGGCGAGAGCGAGCCAATCTGCTCGTTCGGCTCGACCACGCTCGACCACGACCACTGCTTGAACTTGTCGCGCAGGTTCACGTCCATGCGCGCGCTGCCGCAGCCCGGGGTGTCGCCAGCGCTGATGAGCGAGCCATCGTCTCGGACGATCGCCGCCGGTCCGCGTAGCGTGCCCGCCTCGGAGTAGGTCGGCACCACGAGCGACGCGGCGCGTCCGTCCATTCGGAACTCTTGGAACATCGCGTACGCCGGAACGGCGATCTCACGCAGGACCAGGCCGCGCGGAGTGGGCGCAGGCAGCGTCCACGAGAGCTCGGGGGTGGGAAGCGGGCAGTAGGCGACGCTGGGGCGAACCGGCGAGACCGGGTAGTACGAGTTCGTGAGATCGGGCTTGCTCCCGTGTTCGACGAACCCCACGTCGGTACTGGCGTGGTACCAGAAGCGGCCTGCCAGGCACTTGAGCGGATCGGTGCAGCCGGCCGGCAGCGGAACGAGTTGCTGCCCGCCCGAGAACCATCGGTTCGCGTCGGCGGCGTATTGCCAACGCGCGGTTGTCACGGTCTGCCCGTAGTTGTAGGTCTGTGGCTGGGCGTAGCCGAGGTTGTCCATCGTCACGCGGTGCCAAGGGAACTGTGAATCTTTTGGCGCTTCGGACTGCTTGAGCTGATCGTTCGAGATATATCGCGGATCGAAGCAGTTGATAGTGATGTCGCTCCTATCCACGTCCTGGCAGAATCGAAACTCCGTCGGCACGTTGGGCACGACCCGCGGCACTGGGGTTCGGCCGCCTCCGGTCCTTGGGTACGAGCCGAGCGCCGTCACGTCGAACGAGTCGGCGACAGGAGTAGCGGTGCAGTTCTGCCCCTGGTACGGCGGTGTCGCGGGCACGCAGACTTGATTCGTCTTCCGGATGTAGCTCTCGGCGCGGGCACACGGGGTGGGGTCGCACAAGTCCCCGAGTTTGGGCGCTCCCTTGGCGCCCTCGGCGTCCGCGTTACAGTTTGGCTGGCGCGGGTCGTAGGCCTCGGCGCAGAGATCGCACGCGTCACCCACTCCGTCGTCGTCGGAGTCGTCCTGGAGCGCGTTGAACTTGCTCGGACAGTTGTCGTGGTTCGAGTACCAGTGGTCGCAGTCCGAGTCGCGCGCGGTATCGCAAGGTCCCGTGTAGTCGGCCTCGCCGTACCAGTAGTCCGCGGCGACCTTGTCGTGTCGGCGATACCAGGTCGAGGTGCGAGAAGAATCGATGGCCTTCGAGGTGACGAAGGCCTTCACGTCGGGCAGGTCGAGCCGAGAGAAGCCCCACAAACTTGGGTAGGCGTTCGACGCCCCCGACACGAGGCCGATCGGGTTGCGTGTTCCGTCGGCTCGCTTCGTGAAGAGCGGTCCGCCCGAGTCCGTTTCCTCGGTGCGCGGCGTTTCGAGCCAGAACGCACCATCGTAGATGTAGGTGATTCCACCGATAGCGCCCATGTGAAGACCATCGGCGTTTCGCGATGCCACGTACGCTTGGAAGGGAAACCGATTGTCACTCGTCAGCGTGACGGGAGCAAAGGACGGACGTGTTGCAAGCACTTCAGCCCCTCGAATCAGGTCGAGTCCAGTGAAAGGGCCATCCACCGCTTCTGCGAGCCGCATCAAGCCCACGTCTCGACCGGTCATTGGGACGGGATTCCCGGTAGATAGGTACCCCTTCGAGGCGACGCGGTACTTGACACCTCGTACCTCGACGACCGCCGCGCCTGGCAGGTAGGCGACATGGCCCGCGACCAACGCGAGCCGTGGGGTGATGAGGATGCCGGAGCCGATCACCGTGTCCCCCTCGCGAACGGTGACCACCACGTCTGCCTGTGGTGTGCCGTCTTCAGGGTCCTTGGGCGCGAACAGCGCCTCGCTCGATGTACCCAGCGACTCCCCGACGGTCTCCTCGGCGCGGTCGGCTGGAGCTGCGCAGGCTGCGGCCAGCCCGATCAATCCCCACGCGCCTACGATTCGTTTTCTCATTCTGTGCTCGACTTTCTGCCCGCTGAACGGAGCGGACCGTGCGCGTCCGATCGGTCGCGCCTGATGAGGTGGACCCTACGCTCGCGATCTTCACGGGCGAGGACGCGGGGGCCGGCGAGCTCGTTCGCTCACGACAGGTCGAGCCGAAAGCCCTGAAAAAACGCCGGATGCGCGGGTCGTGGTGCGGGCCCGATCGAGCGTTCGTGCACGACAGCTGCATGCACGAACGCCAAGCGGCCTCCCGAGCGCTAGAGCCCGCGCACACGTCCCGAAATCGCCCTGCGGCCCCGAAATCCGCTCCCCGAGCCCCATTTCAACCGGACGAATCGCGCCAGATCGCGCGATCTGCTTCGATCTCAGCCGGTGAAAATGTCTCGGATTTTGTCCGGGAAGCAATTCAGCGCGAAAAATTGCCACAGATGACGCCCGGAGGTGCTCTTGCAACGCCTGCGACCGTCACAGCTGACACGCACTTACGCATTTCAAGGCTCTGAAATGAGGCTCCGGCCGTCATCTGTGGCATTTGCAGCGCGTGTCATCGAGGCTCCGGGCGTCATCTGTGACGTTTCAACGCGCTGAAATGCTCCCCGGACAGAAACTGTGGCATTTCCAGGCGCGCGCATCGCAGGATCCTGCGCAAACTGGCGCGATTCGCCCCGTCGAAGCGCGAGTCGACGCGCCTTCCGCGAGCCGGGCCCTGGATGGTCGGACTTCTTCGCCCTCGCCCCGTCGCGAGGGGCGAGACGTGTCGTGCGGGTGCGGACGTCGGCTGCAAAGGTTCAACGATTTCGGAAGGGTATGCGTGGTCGAAAATTTGTCCTTGCAATCGAAGCACAGGCTCGTTGAGCATTGTGCCCATGCCTGCCCTACTTCGTTCGACGGACAGCCTGGAATCGCATTGGGAAGAGCTGGTCTACACCGAAGCTCGTCTCCTCGCGGCCGACCACAAAACGCTCGCCGCGCAGACCACCAAGAGCATCAAGAAGATCACCGAGATTCAGTCCGGCCAGCTCTTAGCCTGGCGCCGCGAGATCATCGCCCAAGCCCACGTCGACGCGGCCGACGACAGCCTCGACGACGGCGTCGAAGGCCTCTCGCGTGACGTGCTCCACCTCGAGTCGGGCAACCGAAAGTCTGCTCGCTTCAAGCTCTACTTCAAGACCGCTGTGAGCGCGATTGTGCGCATGGGCCTCGAGGCCCAAATTCCCGTGGTACGCGGCATGCTGACGGCACTGATGGGCGAGCCGGAGAAGGTCCTCAAAGACCGCGCGAAGTCGCTCACCGCTATCCTCAAGAAGGGCGATGAAGCCATCGTCGAACGCCGCGAAGCCGCCGGCGCCCGCGCAGCTCACCGCGCTCGAGAGATTCTCTCGCTGGTCGACAACCTCAACGCCGAGCGCACCGCTCAGCACGCGGAGCTCACGCTCTACGGCAACAAGAACGGGCTCCCGCGCGACTACGCCGACCGCTTCTTCCGCCGCACCACCCGCACGGCGCGCTCGCTCGCGTCGAGCGAGCCCAAGCCCGAAGAATGACCTACCCCCGACCGGGCGAGGAAGGGCGTTCCTGCCATGCGCCCTCCTCGCCCGGCCGCATTCTTGGACCTTCAGCCTTCGACCGAGCCCGAGCCCAAGCACCATGACCGACCTGCTCCAGAACCTGAACGCGCTGACGCACGACTTCACGCGCCGATTGGTCGACGAGCTGAAGCGAGCGGCGGTGGGCGATCTGCTGGAGCTCGATGCACCCCTCGAGCGCGTACCCGCGCCGGTGTCGACCCCCGCGCGAGCGCGCAGCCGTGCACCGAAGCAGCGCTCGAGGACCGGGCGCAAGATTGCGCTTGGGCGGCTGGTAACGCAGGCGACTGCGCTGCTTCGTGAGGGGCCGCAGACCTCGGGAGGCCTTCGGAAGGCGATGGGCGGACCGTCGCGAACCGACTTCCAGGCGGCCATGGCGTTGGCCGTGAACAGCGGGAAGCTCACCCGGACGGGGAACCGCAGCGAGACCACGTACGCGTTGGCGGCGAGCGTTTCGGCTGCCTGATACAGACGTAATCTCGGGCAGTTACAGAAAGCGCCCCGCCCCGCTCTTTTTCTCGCAACGTTTCCCTTCACGCCGCCGATAGGCGCGCATGAAGCACCGGCGCCTAGTCCCTGGAAGGGAGCGAACGATCTCCACGGCGATGATTCGTCGCCTGCTGCTCGTGCTCGAGACCTCCACGCTGCACCCTCATCTGCTACTCGAGATCGAGTGCGACCTCTTGGCCTTGTTGCCGCCGCTCGAGCCGGTGATGAGCGCGGCGCGGAGGAGGAGGCGAGGGAGGCCTCGGGGCCGGCGCGCGAAGCCGGAAGCGAAGGGGGAGGAACGCCGAGTGCCGGTACGTGACGTTAGCCCAGTGGGTGCTACGCTTGGCATGCCTCCCGCGGAAGAGTCTGGTACATCCCCTCTTGCCGTGCGTACCGGAACGTCCTCTCCTTCGAGCGCGACCTTTGCTCCTTCGTTGTGGGCCGCGCCCGCGCGCGCTGGTGAGGGCGCTCGATGATCTCGAAGACCGAGCGCCGGAAGCTCACGCCGGGTGAGGTGATTCCGGGCACGAAGTACGTGGTGGTGAAGCCGCTCGGCCGCGGAGGGCAGGGCGAGGTCTATCTGGTCCAGCAAGGCTGGATGAAGAAGCTGGTGGCGGTGAAGCTCTTGAACCACGAGCTCACCAGCAAGGCCGCGCAGGCCGAGTTCCGAGAAGAGGCCATCAAGCAGGCCGCCCTGGAGCACGTGAACATCACCCAGGTGTTCGACGGCGGCATGACCGACGAGGTGCCGCCGCGTCCCTTCTTCGCCATGGAGTACGGCCCGGGACGCACGCTCCAGAACCTGATCGAAGAGCTGCGACGCCGTGACGACGAAGCGCTCCGCCAGGCGAAGGAGCGCGAGATGATGGGCCAGCCGCGAGACTACGTGAGCCGCTGGATCCCGATACGCACGAGCCTCGCCATCTGCGCCGACATCTGCAAGGCGCTGACCTACGCACACCGCGAGGCTGGGCTCATTCATCGCGATCTCAAGGCGGCCAACATCTACATCGCGCAGATGTCGGACATGACCACGCGCCTGCGACTGCTCGACTTCGGCATCTCGCGCCTGGTGACCGAAGCGCTCTGCGGGCCGGACAAGATGTTCCGCGGCACGTACACGCACGCGGCGCCGGAGCAGTACCGCGGGGAGGCTTTCGAACAGACCGACCTCTATTCGTTGACGGTCATCCTCTACGAGCTCCTCACCAAGCGCCTGCCATTCTGGGACGCCGAGTCGGCGGAAGACCTGATCGCGTGGCACCAGTTCAACACGCCCGAGGTGCCCTCACGGTACATGAACGGTCTTTCGCCGCGGCTTATCGCCCACGTGATGAAGAACCTTCAGAAGGACCCGAAGAAGCGGTCTGCCTCGGCGCTCGACTATGCCAGGGAGCTGCGCGAGATCGAGGCCGAGTACGGTAAGGCGGCCGAGCGCGACCTTCCGGTGAAGCACGACACCGACCGCATGCCGGTCGAAGAGTTGCTCGCGACGGCGGGGGTCGAGGACGAGGAATCGGTCGCGCGCGCGACGCAGGGCTCGCACTGGGACTCGGACAACCGTGAGATGGTCTCCGTCGCGCTCGCGAAGACGGACGAGTCGGTTGCTCCCGCTGCCGGAAGGCGCGCGCCGGCGCCAGCCACGGTGGCCTCCGCCGCGGCGATCGCGGAGACCGTGAAGCCGCGAATCTACTTCGCGAACCCGGTCGATAACGAAGGGCTTCGTGCTCCGAGTACGGATCGAATGAGCCCCAACTCACATGATGCGGCGGCGCGACAGAACACGCCGCCGAGGCAAGCGTCGACCACGCCGATGATCGGCGCTCCCGGCCGAGTGCCCGCTCGTAGCCCCGTCCCTGCTCCCGTGCAGTCGACTCCTACGCCGCCCCCGCGTGCGGCGGCTCCCGAGCTGAGCCGAGCGACCTCTCCGATGCCTCCCGTCGCGGCAGAGCGAGCGCGGTCGATTCCAGTACCGGCCACGCCGCAGCCCGTATCCGCGCCGGCACCTGGGCGCGTGAGCGCGCGCCTCGCGGCGGTGGTGATTGCGGTGACTGTCGTGCTGCTGTGCACGGTCGCGGCGGCGTTCGCTTGGGCAAAGAAGGCACGTTCGAGTACGGTTCACACCGGCCTCGCCGAGCCCAAGGATCCCGTGCCTTCTTCCCAGCCCAGCCCGAGCCCGCTCGCCACCGGAGCTCCTTCGGCAGCGGTGCCGACCGAAGTGTCTTCGGCAGCGGTGCCGACCGAAGCGCCTTCGGCGACCGTCGCGCGGGCGGCCGTTGAGCAACCTGTGGCCAGTGCGGCAAAGCCTTCGACAGCGGCTACGAGCGCACCGAAGGTAGCGTCTCCGAAGGCCGCTGCTCCGAAGGCCGCGTCACCGACGAAAGCTCCGGTTCGTCCAGCAACCAAGGGTGAGTCTCCCTCGGTGGGGATGTAGCCGATGAGCCGCAACACGACCGCGCCGGGTCTCGGTGGACCTATCTCGAGCGCCGAGCCGACCGTGGACGAATCGAAGGTGAGCCGTCGAGCGGACACCGACGTGGACATCGAGCCGATGCCGGTCGCGCGTTACACCACCGACCCCCGCGCACCGGTGACCACGGAAGACGAGATGCTGCGAGCGCTTCGCCAGAAGAAGCCGCAGATCGCAGGGCTGAGCGATGCCGTCGCGGTGGCCAGGCAGCTCCACGAGAACAAGCAGCGTCGCGACGCTGCGCTTCGCGAGCTCGCGGAAGAGCGCGCCGCCGAAGCTCCCACGGTACCGAGAGTGATCCCAGCGCCGGCCGCTCAACAGAACGAGGTCGCTACGGATGAGCGCTCCTCGCCCGCAAGGCGCGTCGCTGAAACGGCGCCTGCGGTGCGGGTCAGGCGAGCCACCTGGAAGCTGGTTCTCCTCGGAGCGGTCGCCGTGGCCCTCGGGGTGGCTTTCCTCTTGGTCGTACGCGCCGCTCTCCACGGCACGGACGAGGGGCCCGCGTCGAGCGCGAGCGTGACGAGCACAAGCGCGCCCACGACGCCGGCGTCCGCCTCGGCGCCGCCCGCAGACACGAGCGCCGCCAGCACGCCTGTTCCCGCGCCCACCCCGAGCGCGACGCAGGTGGTGGTCCCGAGCAGCGCGACGACGAAGCCGAGTGCGACGCCGTCCCACGGCCTGGGCTCCCCGTCTTCGAGGCCGACCGCGACGGCCACTCCGGTGCAGACCGCGCCAGTTCTTCCGCCGACCGCGCCGAACGTGCCGCCGAGCGCAGCACCGCAGCCGCGACCGACGACCGCTCCGAATCCGCTTCACCTTCAGGGAATGTGACGATGAAACGAACGATGATGATGGCCGCTGCCCTGGTGCAGATGGCTCCCTTGGCAGCCGTGGTGCCCATGGCGCTCGGGGTGGGAATCGTGATGATGCCGAGTGAAGCGCGCGCAGACGCTGCGGCTGACCAGCGCCGAGCCGAGGCGGAGGCGCTTCACGAAGAAGGAAAGAAGCTCGCGAACGCGGGGCAGTACAGCGAGGCGCGGAAGAAGTTTCTCGAGGCGTACGCGAAGAACCCGCTGCCGGGGCCGCTGTTCAACGCGGCTCGTATGGAGCACTTGCTGGGGGAGTACGGAGACGCGCTCGCGCTCTATCGTACCTATCTCGCGCTTCCCCCTTCCGAGAAGGTCACGGCCGAAGCGCGCAAGGACGCAGAGCAGTTTGCTCGCGAGTGCGAGTCGAAGGTTTGCCAGATCGAAGTGAAGGTGACGGGACCGTTCACGGTGGACGGAGAGCCGAAGGCGGGGCGAGTGATCGTCACGGTGGGCAAGGCGCACGGCGTGCTGATGGAGGGGCCGGATGGCCGCAAGGAGCGCCAGGTGACCTGCGCCAAGGCGGGGGAGACGATCCTGGTGGAGTACTCGAGTACAGGGGTGGGGACACCGCCGCCGCCTCCGCCGCCGAAGGAAGAGGCGGGCTCGGGGAGCTGGGTGCTGCCAGGGGTGCTTGCGGGAGTGGGTGTGGCGGGGTTGGGGGTCGGGATTGGGTTGGGGGCTGCTGCTTCAGGGAAGAGCAGCGATCTGACTGCTTCGGCCACGCCGAACCTCTGCGCGGTGCGAACTTCTGCTGAATGCGTGAAGTTCGAGGACACGCTCAGCTCTGGAAAGTCGCTGAACACGGGATCGGCGATCGCGCTTGTCGGCGGAGGAGTCGCGATCGGCGCTGCAGTGGTGACTGCGTTGATTCTGAAGCCCTGGCAGGAACGCGGAAAGCGAGCGAGTGCGTGGGTGGTGCCTTCGTTCGCACCTGACAGTGTCGGTCTTTCGACGATGGGGAGGTTCTGATGAAGGTCCGAGCGCTGTGTGTGGTGAGCCTTTTGTCGTTGGCTGGGCTAGGCGCGGGATGCTTCGCATCGTTCAAGGATGACGTTTGCGAGTACGGAGTGTGTGGGGACGCGAGCGCTGACGCGACGACGACCGATGGCCCGAGCTCGACCGACTCAAGTACGGACGCGAAGGCCGATGCAGACCCGCCGCCCGGCTGCGATACTCCAAACGAACCGCAAAAGAACCCCGAGAAGTGTTTTGTCGAATCGCGCGCGGTCTTCGTTTCACCGACCGGCGACGACAGCAATCCAGGCACGAAGGCCCAGCCTCT
Organism: Polyangiaceae bacterium; assembly: GCA_965225775.1. Taxonomy (GTDB): domain Bacteria; phylum Myxococcota_A; class Polyangia; order Polyangiales; family Polyangiaceae; genus JAAFHV01. The sequence goes on from OZ245328.1 coordinate 7,523,445, forward strand.
GAAGTCCATCGCCAAGGCGCTCGCGAACGGTAAGTCGCAAGTCGTCGCGTGCGAGGGTGAATATCCAGGCTCGCTCGACATCACGAAGGGCGTCTCGCTCTACGGCGGCGTGACGTGTGACTTCGCGAAGGCAGGTGGCCGCGCTAAGGTGACGGCGTCGAAGCCGGACTACGGCATCAAGATCACGAAGGTTAGCGACGTGGTCCTTGTTTCGGACGTCGAGGTGCTTGGGATCGCCGGCGTGGCGCCGAGTGAAAGCAGCATCGGTGTCTTTGTAAGCGAGAGCACGAACGTGCAGTTCGTTCGGGCGAAGATCGAGGCGGTAGACGGGGCGGATGCTCCTCCGAAGAAGGATGGGGCGTTCACGCTCGCGGCGAGTGCGCCGAAGGGCGGGGACGCAAGTGGCAGTACGGGGGGGACCTCCGCAACTACGGGCATGTGTCCGGGAGGTGGCGCGAGCACGAGTGGCAAAGGCGGCGACAGCGGATTCCAGGGGGACGACGGCTCGCCTAAGCCACCGGGAGGAGGAAAAGGCGACGTGACCGCGGACTGCGGCGCCGGTGGGACTGGAAGAAATGGTACGGCTGGCGCGCCCGGGAATACGAGCGCGGGCGCAACCTCGGTCGCGACGCTCGCGTCCACAGGTCTCGTCGGTGCGAAGGGCATCGATGGAACGGCTGGTAGTGCCGGCGGCGCAGGTGGCGGAGGCTACGGTACTGCTGGTGCAGGCGGCGCGGGCGGCGCAGGCGGATGCGGCGGTCAAGGTGGCTTCGGCGGCGGCCCGGGCGGGTCGAGCATTGCTCTGGTCTCCTTCGCGAGCACGGTCACCCTCCAGTCCGTCGAATTGGTTGCGAAGGCGGCGAAACCTGGCGGAGCCGGCGGAGCCGGCCAAACGGGCCAGGCTGGCGGCGTCCGAGGGACCGGCTCCGGCGCAGCCTGCAACGGAGGCAACGGCGCCAAGGGCGGCGACGGCGGCGGCGGTGGTGGCGGCGCTGGCGGCATCGCTGCGGGTATCGCATGGGCCGGAGGCTCCGAGCCGAAGCGAGATGCGCAGACGAAGATCGCGCGCCCTGCGGGCAACGGCCCTGCTGGAGGCGAAGGCGGAGCCGTGACGAACAAGGGCGTCGACGGCGTGCACGCGGATGTGTTCGAGGTGAAGTGAGCTGAGCTCACGTGTCGTGGCCGGCGGCGGGAAGGCGCTGTTGACGAGCCACACACCCACTTCTCGCGAGTAAGTCGAGAGCCCGCGCCGCAAACGCGGGCTCTCTGCATCTCCCCCGTTGTTCGCCGGCTTGGCGAAAAACTTCGGGGAGCACTGCGACTAATCGAGAGCCGCTCAAGGAAACCTCGCAACGACTTCCGGCCTTCCTCCGATACACCGGCGCAGACGGTCGGAACGAAGGCATCTCGTAGCGGCTACGCTCGACCGTGCACGGGGCTTCCACCTTTCGCGCCGCCCGTCTGCGCTTCACCGAACTTCTTGTTTGACAGAACGGACTATGGGGCTATCGTTGTCCAACGCTCTCGAGAGGGGTGGAAGCTTCTTGCGAGCGGTTGGGCGAGAAAGTCGATTCTCGGTACCGTGTCGAAAACCACTGGATGGGAAGCTCGGGATAAGCACAGTTCTGTTTGTCTTGCTCTTGTTTGCGCAGGCGTCTTGAGCGCCTGTTCCGGCGCTAGCTCGGCGCCAGCGCCTCTCGGATCGGGTGAAAGCACTCTCGAAGGGGTTCGGGTAACCGCCGTGGCCAACGGCGACGAACAGTACAAGGGGAATGAGGCGGAGTCCGCGATTGCGGTCGCGAACTTTGACGGCCGTTCGGTGGTCTCAGTCGCCTATAACGATTACGTCGGGTCTCCATACGCGTTCTACTCGGCGACTGACAGGATCGTCCGGCGCGGCGCATCCATGTTTGGGTGGTCTTACTCGGAAGACGGTGGAGCGAGCTTCCGATACGGCGGTAAAGTGCCTGCCACGGAAGAATGGCCGGTCTTCTGGGGTGATCCATCGATCGCCACTTCTCTCTACGACCAACGCTACGTCTTCATGACCAGCTTGGCAGTGCCCGCCCATAAGTTTCCCCCGTCTGGCGAGATTCGAGGTGGAATTGGCGGCCAACTGGGTGGAGCATGCATCGCTCGGTCATCGGACGGGGGGAAGTCGTTTGCACTTTGGACTTGTGTCAACTCCAACTACGACTTCTACGATGGTGCGAGTACAGTCGCCGGCAGCAACCGTGCCGGAGGTGACCGGCGTGTCTTCGTCGCTTTTCTGGATGTCGGAAGGTCCCAAATTCATGTGTGGCAGGCGGACTCAGAGGTGGCTGGTGAGTTTCACATGCTTCCCATTCCCTTTGGCAGTGAGGTTATCCAATCCCACCCGCGACTGCGGATGAATCCTGCAACGGGTGAGCTGTATGTGGCGGCGAAGAACGCCGGCCACGTAGTGGTCGGCTCCATCTGGAACGGAGCCAGCTGGAGCGGTATGCGGAGGCTCAGCGATGATTCCGGCAAGAACGGGCACGACATCGCCTTCGCCCATTCGGCGATGCGAACTGGCGCCGAGTTCTCGTTCGATGTGGGGCCTGCCTCGGATGCCTCGGGTGCCGACGCCGTCCGGGTCTTCACGACGTCATTGCGGGATGACGGTAGTCATTACATCAAGGCGACAAGCTGTGATCGTCGTCTTGAGAAGTGCTCGCCGTTTAGGGAGTGGTCAACGTTCGATCAACGTGGCGACCAGTATCAACCAGCCGTCACGGCCTTCCAAGGCCTTCCGTTTTTCGGAATACCGGGTGAGTGGCAGCTGACCTACCTCACCAGGTCCACGGAGCCGAACGGCGACAGCGTCGAGCTCGAGAGCACGCCCGTCGAAGGCAACGCTAGCGTCGGTCGACGACTCCGGCCGAAGACGCTGGTGTCATTGGGGTACGTGTGCCCTGACACTCGAGGCGGAAGCCCCGGGTACTGGGGCGACTACAACGACATGGCTCTGCTCGATATAGACTCGAACAAGCGGCCGCGTTTCATTCGTACCTTTACGAGCTCGGACAAGAGCGACTTTCCCGAAGGCTGCTACAATCAGCAGGCCTTTACTTCGGACCACGTCCACCTGAAAGCCATCCGTCTATGAGAACCGTCCGCGCCATCGTCGTTGGCACGAGCTACATCGCCTCGATGGCGGCCTGCGGAGGTCGACTGTTCGACGACGGCTCCGCCCCCAGCGATCCGGTCGGCGTCGTGAACGAGGCTGGCGCGGACGCCTCTTCTGTAGGCTCCAGCTCCAAAGACGCGCAGTCCGAAAGTGCGACGCGCGACTCCTCCACGGCGGACACTTCCGTTCCCGATGCCGAGCTGCCCTGCGGACCGTCGCCAGGTGGAGTGTTCAGCTGCTGCAACGCCAAGCCGTGCCTAGGCACCTGTGAGCCTGACGGCACCTGCTCGTGCTTCGGGTTGGTGGGTGGGTGCGGCTCTTTGCCAGGTGCCCTTTGCTGTCCCGCGCCGAGGAGCTCCTGCTCCACGCTTTGTCGATGAGGTCCTCCATGTCGCGTGTTCGCATCGGTACGCTTCTCGTGGGCTCGGCACTCGCCGTGGCGACGATCGTCCTCGCGTGTGGGAGCCCTGCCTCTTCGAGCGGAGCCGACGACCCCGATGCCGAAAAGGGCGAAGAAGAATCGTCCGACTCCGCCACGAGCGAAGGGGGGCCGGCACCTCTTCCGTCGACCTATCCGGACGGCGCCCCGCGACCGCCGGAGCCTGATCCGCTGCCGCAGGACACGACCGACTATGGCCAGCGCATCAACGACGGAACCGATTGTGTGTTCCGAACGGATGCTTCAATCGAGAAGGGAAACATTCGGGTCTGTTGCGGCGGAAAGCCGTGCGAAGGCCATTGTGTACTCTTCGAGGGTGAGACCACGCCCACCTGTTCCTGCTTCCGAATTCGCGGCGGGTGCGGCGAAAATCAGATGTGCTGCAGCGGAGAGCGCACGGGCTGCGTGTCCGACACCGATGTCTGTGGTCCCCTTCGCCACTGACGGCGCGCCTTGGAGGGGCCGAACGCAGCCGCCCACGTCTTGTCTGCCGGTCGATTGTGCCGTTCGTCGGCGCCGCATTCGGACGGTGAGGGCCCCCCGCGGGGGCCCACGCCGCTGCGGCGCTACTCGAGCGCCGCCCGCACCTGAGTGAGCACCATCGCGAGCTCCCGCTCGACGTGCCACGCTTTGACGCGCAGCGTACGCACCCCATGAGCCGCGAGGTACGCATCCCGCTGCCGGTCATACGCCTCTCGCCCGCGATGAGCCGCCCCGTCGACTTCGACCGCGAGCCTCACCTCGTGTGCATAGAAGTCGACGATGACATTGGCGAGGATGACCTGGCGCCTGAACTTGACGCCCAACTGCCGCCCACGAAGGGCCTGCCACAAGATGTGCTCCGAGGGCGTGGGGTGACGACGCGAGTGTTGCGCGCAGGGCGTGAGAAACGTGCGTTCGTGACGAAGCGTAGGGAACAAAAAGCGCAAAGGGACCTCCGTGCCGGCGAGAGCGCCGGCTTCGAGCCCCCACGGCGCAGACGGCATGACAGCGGCACGTGTTACTCGCGCAGTGACGTGAGGCCGCTGGCGTGCCGTGTGCGCCACAGCTCGAGGCCGGCGCTCTGGTCGGCACGGAGGACGAGAGCGACGTGCTCAAGAGCCACGAGCCGTTCCACGCGCCGCTAAGGCCGTACCCCCGCCACGCGTCGCCCCAATCGGGCAAGCCAAGTCACGGAGCCACGAGCCGAAGCCCTCGCCGCCCGCGAGCCCCGATTGCGCCCCAGAGCAATCGAGCTCAACTTGAGCAATCGCGCCCCGCGCGCACTCGAGCGCCCGCGCCGCAGCGCGAACCTCTCGCGCAGGCGAAGCCGAGCACCTGCGAGAGGGGGCACCCCTGCTCCTTCTCTCTCTCTACGAAATGCAGCGCGCGAAGCCCACGGACGACCGCGAGCTTCGCGCCTGAAAGAGAGCTTCCCTGAGCGGGCCTCTTCCGGATGGGCTCCGAGGAGGCGAGGGGCCCGCGCCGCAACGCGGTCTCTCGCGCCTCCCCCTTTTTTCGCCGCTTTGGGCGAAAAATTTGGGGGAGGCCGCAGGCGCGCAGGCGAAGCCGAGCACCTGCGAGTGGGGGCATCCCTTCTCGAGGGGTACCCCTTCTCTTTTCTTCTCTGTCTTCTCTCGTCTCTCTCTATTGGCCTACTTGAGCAACCACCCGAACAACATCTGCTTGGTCGCCTGGCGCGACACCTGCGCGATGCTGTCCACGAGCGGAATCTCCTTCGGGCAGACCTCGACGCAGTTTTGCGCCTTGCCGCAGTCGGAGACGCCGCCTTCGCCCATGACCGCCTCGAGCCGCTCCTTCGCGTGCATCTTGCCGCTCGGGTGCAGATTGAAGAGGCGAACCTGGTTGATGGCCGAGGGCCCGATGAAGTTCGAGGCGTCGTTCACCTGGGGGCAGGCTTCCATGCAGCAACCGCAGGTCATGCAGCGCGACAGGGGATAGGCCTCTTCCTGGTTCTCGGGCGATTGACGGGGGCCCGGGCCGAGCTCGTGCGAGCCGTCCAGGTTGATCCACGCCTTCACCTTCTTCAGGTCGTTGAACATGCGGCTGCGGTCGACCACCAAGTCACGCACGAGCGGGAACTTGGTCATCGGCGACAGGTCGATCACCTCGCCGTTGGGCGAGATCTGGTCGATGAGGGCCGTGCACGACTGACGCACGCGACCGTTGATGACCATCGTGCAGGAGCCGCACACCTCTTCGAGGCACACCGATTCCCACACCACCGGCGCGACCTCTTTGCCTTCCGAGGTGACCGGATTGCGCTGGATCTCCATGAGCGCCGAAATGACGTTCATCTGGGGATGCCAATCGATCTCGAACTCTTCCACGCGCTTGGTTTCCGGCGCGTGCGGGCCGTCCTGACGGTGCACCCGGAGGCGCACGATTTTTCCGGAGGACTTCTTCTTCGAGCCCGATTCCCTGCTGGATCCGTCTGCCATGGTGTCCTCGTTCAGGCGCTCGCGCCTGCTTCCTTTCCGGGTTCTTTGGACTCGGTCTTGCCGGTCGCGCTGGCGCTCGCGGCGCCGGCGGTCTCGTACTTACGGGCGCGCGGCGTGACGAGCGAGATGTCCACTTCGTCGGTCACGTGGAGGGGCTTGCCCAAGAGGTTGTAGTCGACGCTGCGAACGTAGTTGACCTCGCTCTGCGAGCCCTCGCCCTCCTTGTAGAGAGCCATGGTGGTGCGCAGCCAGTTGGCGTCGTCGCGGGTCTTGAAGTCCGGCTTGAAGTGCGCGCCGCGCGACTCGTCGCGGTTCTTGGCGCCCGTGGCGATGACGCGGGCGATGACGAGCATGTTCTTCAAGTGGCGCACGAACTGAGCGCCCTGATTGGCGCGCGCGCTCGTGTCGGTGACGCCAATCTTGGCGTAGCGGTCTTCGTACTCGCCAATCTTGGTGAGCACCTTTTCGAGGGTGCCGTTGTGGCGCTCGATGGTGACGTCGCGGAGCATGGTGTCGCCGAGCTCCTTGTGGATGACGTACGGGTTCTCCGGGCCGTCCATCTTGAGGATGGCGTCGTAGTTGGCCTGCTCGCGCTTCTCCGCTTTTTCGAAGAGCGAAGACGAGAGGTCCCACGAGCTCTTCTGCAGGTTCTGGCGGTAGCTCGCCATGGCCGGGCCGGTGACGAGGCCGGCGTAGATGCAGGAGAGAAGGGAGTTCGCACCGAGGCGATTGGCGCCGTGGTACTGGTAGTCGCACTCACCGGCGGCGTAGAGGCCTTCGATGTTGGTGCTCTGGTTGCGCGGCGAGCCCTTCACGAGCGAGCCGTCCGCCGAGCGCTCGAAGTCGACCCAGAGGCCGCCCATCGAGTAGTGCACGGCCGGGAAGACGCGCATCGGGTTGTGGTACGGGTCCTCGCCCACGAACTTCTCGTAGATCTCGAGGATGCCGGCCAGCTTGCGGCGCAGGGTGGGCTCGGGGATGTGCGTGAGGTCGAGGTAGACCTCGAGCTCGTTCTTGCCGCTCTTCTGGTTGTAGACGCCCTTGCCCTCGTGGAAGCACTTGAGGAAGAGCTCGCGGCTCGCGATGTCGCGCGGGACCAGGTTGCCGTAGCCGGGGTACTTGTTCTCGAGGAAGTACTCGCGGTCCTTCTCGGGAACGTCTTTGCCGCGGCGCTTCTCTTTGGGATCCTTGGGAACCCACACGCGACCACCTTCGCCGCGCGCGCTCTCCGAGATGAGGCGGAGCTTGTCGGCGCCGGGGATGGCGGTCGGGTGAACCTGGATGAACTCGCCGTTCGCGTAGCAGGCGCCCTGGCGGTACACGCTGCCGGCCGCGGTGCCGGTATTGATCACGCTGTTGGTGCTGCGCCCGAACACGATGCCGGGGCCACCGGTCGCGAGGCAAACGGCGTCGCCCGGGAAGGCTTCGATCTGCATCGACTTGAGGTCTTGGGCCACGATGCCGCGCGCGCGGCCTTCGTCGTCTTGGATGATGGAGAGAAAGTCCCAGAACTCGAACTTGCGGACCATCTTCTCGCCGCGGACGACGATGCCCTTGTCGTCTTCGACGTCGACGGTCTCGTAGCGGCGGACCTGCTCGTCGAGTGCGTAGAGCAGCTGCTGACCGGTGGTGGCGCCGGCGAAGGCCGTGCGGTGGAAGAGCGTTCCACCGAAGCGGCGGAAGTCGAGCAGGCCTTCCGCGGTGCGGTTGAAGGGCACGCCCATGCGGTCGAGCATGAACACGATGCCGGGGGCCGCGTCGGCCATGCCCTTCACGGGGGGCTGGTTGGCGAGGAAGTCGCCGCCGTAGACGGTCTCTTCGAGGTGCACTTTGGGCGAGTCGCCTTCGCCTTTGGTGTTCACGCTGGCGTTGATGCCGCCCTGCGCGCACACCGAGTGCGAGCGCTTCACGGGGACGAGCGAGAAGAGGTCGACCGGAACGCCGGCTTCGCACAGCTTGATGACCGTGGTGAGGCCCGCGAGGCCTCCGCCGACGACGATGACGCGGCGGACTTTTCCGGATTCGGTGGTGGTGGTGCCGGCCTTGGCCATGAGCTACTCCTGATGCGCGTTACGTGGTGTCACGGACGAAACGAATCGCGGAAGCGAGTCGTAGGGAAAGAATCGGATTACGGACAGGGGGTCCCGTCGATCGAAGCGGGCGGCGCGAGCGCCGAAACGTGTGTGCCCGTCGCCAGTGAGACGACGGTAGTGGCGCCGAGGCCGAAGAGCGAGAGACCGACGACGAACGCGCCGATCTCGAGCCTACGCTGCGCGGCGCGCGAAGCGACGAGCCCCCAGGTGAGGCAGAACGTGACGAGCCCGTTCGCGAAGTGGAACACCGCCGAGGCTACGCCAATCAGGTAAAAAAGCGCCACGAGCGGCAGCCCGACGGTCACCGCCGAAAGATGCGCGACCAGCGTGTCGTAGAAGGCGAGGTGGGAGAGCCCGAAGAGCCACTTCTGCACGCGCAGCTCCCACAGGTGCACGAGCACGAAGACGAACGCGATCACGCCGGTGATGCGCTGGAACACGTAGGCCCAGTTGCGCCCGAAGCTGTAGCTCTGGACGTTCGGCCGGCCCTGCGAGGCCAGAAAGACGCCGTAGAACGCGTGAAAGGCGAGCGGCAGCAGGATGCCGAACACCTCGGCGGCGGGCAAAAGTGGGATCTTCTGGATGTCGCCGACGGCGTGGTCGAACGGCTCGCGGCCTCCGAGCACGGTCGCGTTGGTCCAGAGGTGCAGCGCCAAGAATCCGCCTACCGGCACCACTCCGGAGAGCGAGTGCAGGCGCCGCAGCAAGAACGCCCGTCGCGAAGCCGTCTCCGGCGCGACCACGCTGTTCTTCTCGGCCGATTCGGCAGCTTTCGACACGGCTCGCATCTAGAAGATGGGGCGCTCCGCGTCAAGGTTCGTACCCCGCAGGATTTGCGGGAAATTCCTGGAGAAGGCCGCGCGCAAGGGGCCTCGGCCGGGAGTCGCGATTTCCGACGTCCGCGCGAGAGTTGGAGCCCCGCCAGCCCAGGAGCTGCGCCCCTGCGCATCCGCTCATCCTTCGGGACAGCTCACGCGCCGTTCTGCCTACATCGACCTGGTTTTGCGCCGGGCGCCTCCAAGCCAGAGAGCATGCAATCGGCCGAGCGCGGGCCTTATGCGCAGGATTTTCACGACGTTAAGAATGGGGCAGGAGAAAAGATGGCGACGCGCGAACCCGCTCCCGACCTCGTGACGACGACGCTTCCCCAAGGCGGTGGGAAGCCCATGACCGCCTGCGTGGTGCTCGCGCCCGTTGCCCCCGTTCTCGCCTCACGTGTGCTGGAAGGCCCCTCCGTCCGCCGAGCGAACACGAAGCCATGACGTCGTCTCCCTTCGCTCAGCAAAAGGAAGAGGCGAGGCTCGCGGCGCTTCGTTCGTACGAGATCCTCGATACGGCGCCCGAGCCGCTCTACGACTCGCTCACCGATCTCGCCGCGCATCTCTTGAACGTCCCGATCGCCGCGATCTCGCTGGTCGATACGGACCGGCAGTGGTTCAAGTCGCGCAAGGGGCTCTCTGTCCGAGAGACCGCGCGCTGCGACGCCATCTGTTCCATCGTGGTGGAGCAAGGACGGCAGCTCGTTCTCGACGACGCGCGCAACCATCCGCGAGCGTCGGCGAGCCGCCTCGTGACCGGCGACCCGCACATCCGCTTCTACGCGGGCATGCCGCTCACCATGAAAGACGGGAACATCATCGGCGTGCTCGCGGTCGCCGACGTGGTCCCGCGCACGATCGGCCTGGTCGACGAATTGGTGCTCGCGCGATTGGCGGCCCAAGTGGTGGCGCTGCTCGAGTCGCGGCGTGAGCATTTGCAGCTCGACCGCGAGCGCCCGGTGCTCGAGACGCAGCGCCGGTTCTTCGACGTGACGCTCGACCTGATGTGCACGATCGACGAAGACCTCTGGTTCCGCGAGCTCAATCCCGCTTGGGAGCGCTCGCTCGGCTGGTCGCTCGACGAGCTGCGCCTCAAGCCGAGCTACGATTGGATTCACCCGGAAGACCGGGAAAAAGCCCGGGTCGTTCTCTCGGGAGCGCTGGCCGCAGCCGACGGCTTCTTCCACCTCGAGAACCGCTACGCACACCGTGACGGACGCTGGGTCCCGCTCCGCTGGACGGTGTGCGCGCGTGACGGCGCGCTCTACGCCTCGGGTCGAGACCTGAGCAGCGAGCTCGCCCACGAAGCGGAGATTCTCTCGCATCAGAAGGCCCTCATCGACCAGCAAGCCCAGCTCGCCGAGAGCGAGGCTCGACTGCGCGGCGTCTTCGACGCCATGGCCGAAGGCGTGCTGGTCCAGGACGCCCGAGGCGGCATCGTCTCGTGCAATCCCGCCGCCGAGCACATCCTCGGATTGACGCGGGAAGAGCTCTTGAGCCGTCAGGGCCACGACGTCTTGTGGCCCCTCTCGGGCCACGGCGCCGAGGGCGCGGAGTCCGGTCATTCCCCGGTCGCTCGGTCGTTTTCCACGGGTCTCGCGACCTCGGGGGTCATTCGTTCGGTCGTTCGTCCCGACGGGCGGCGCATCTGGGTCAACATCAACGCGCAGCCGTTGGTGCGGCAGGCGGGTGAGCTGCCGTACGCGGTCGTAGCGACCGTTCGCGACACCACCGAGCAGACGACCACCCGGCTCGCTCTCGAGCACGCCGAGTCGAGCCTACGCGCGATCATCGACACGGCGGTGGATGCCATCATCACGGTGAACGGCCTCGGCGTGGTGGAGCGCGCCAACCCCGCCGTCATGGCCATGTTCGGCTACCTGCCGCAAGAGCTGGTCGGCCACAACGTGCGCATGCTCTTCGCCGACCCGGTGAGCAAACACTCGTCGCTCGTGCTCGCCGAAGACGTCGCCTCCTCCGGGGGTACGCTGCAAGCCTGTGCTCGCGAGATCCTGGGGAGACGTCGCGACGGAACCACGTTCCACGTCGAGGTGACGCTGAGCGAGTTCCAGGTGCTCGGCGAGACCAAATTCACGGGCATTTTGCGGGACATCAGCGAGCGCAAGCGGATCGAAGAAGAGCTCCGCGATCTCAGCGCCACGGCCGAGCGGGCCAACATGGCGAAGACCGAGTTCTTGGCCAACATGAGCCACGAGATCCGCACGCCCATGAACGCCATCGTGGGCATGGGCGAGCTGCTCGCGGACACGCCGCTCAACGCCAAGCAGCTCAGCTACGTCCACAACCTGCGCACCGCGGGAGAGCACCTGCTCGACGTCATCAACGACGTGCTCGACGTGGCCAAGATCGAAGCGGGCAAGATGACGCTCGAGCGCGCGCCGTTCACCGTGAGGGAGATGGCGGAAGACGTCTGCGACGTCCTGGCCACGCGAGTCCCTCGGGACGTGGAGCTCGTCTGCCACGTCGGGGAAGATGTCGGCGGCGAGGTTATCGGCGACTCCATTCGCCTGCGCCAGGTGGTCTTCAATCTGGTCGGCAATGCCCTCAAATTCACGAAGCGCGGCGAGGTGGTTCTCGACGTCATTCGCGACAAAACCCTGCCGAATCTCTATCACTTTCGCGTGACCGACACGGGCGTCGGTATCCCCGCGGACAGGCTCGAGGCCATCTTCGAGAGCTTCACCCAAGCGGACAACTCCACCACGCGCACCTACGGCGGCACGGGGCTCGGGCTCACCATCTCCAAGGCCATCGTCGAGAAGATGGGCGGCAAACTCGAGGTGTCGAGTCGAGTCGGCTCGGGCTCCACGTTCTCGTTCTCCCTCGAGCTCGACCCGGGCGAAGCCGCGCAGGAAGAGGTTGCCGCGTCGCCCGAGCTCTTCGCGGGCGCGAGCGCCCTCGTGGTGTCGCCCAGCGGCGGTACGCGCAACGTGGTCCGTGAAGCCTTCGACTCGCTCGACGTGGTGGTCAGCGAAGCGAGCTCGACCGAAGAAGCCTTGGGCAAGGTGCGGCGCGCGGCGCTCGCCAAGCGTGGGTTCTCGTTCGTGGTGCTCGACGCTTCGTACGACGGCGTGGCGCTGGCCGAGCAGCTCTCGCGCGAGCGGTTGGCGGGGCTCGATTGCGCCATCATCTTGATTCACCGGATCGGCAACGACCTGCCCGGAGACGACGAACGTCGGGCCCTCGGCATTCGTGCCATGGTGGCCAAGCCGCTTCGCCGGGTGGAGCTGCGTAAAGCCCTCACCACCGCCGTCAAGCCCGACGCGAAGCCCGGTGTCGCCGGGAGCGTTCCTGTCCCGGAAGCGCCGACGCCCGAGCCCTCCGAGACCTTCCCGCCTCTTTCGATCCTGGTCGCGGACGACGTGGCCATCAATCGCGAGCTGGTCGCCGCGCATCTCGAGGCCTTTCCCTTCCGTCTCACGTTCGCCGAAGACGGACGCGTGGCCAGTACGCTGGCCAGCACCGGAGATTACGATCTCATCTTCATGGATATCCAAATGCCGAATTTGGACGGATACGCGGCCACCCGCGCCATTCGAATGGACGAGGCGACCAAAGGGCGCGCCCGTACGCCCATCGTGGCCATGACCGCCCACGCCATGCAGGAAGAGGTCACGCGCTGCCTCGCTGCAGGATGCGACGGACACTTCGCCAAGCCAATCAATCGCAAAGGTCTGCTCTCGACCATTCGTGCCTTCGCACGCAAACCCGAAGCGCGCCCCGAGCTTGCGGCGCCTCGTGCGGTCGCTCCGGTCGCTCCGTCTCCCCCCGAGCCGGCCGAGGCCGTCGAGGCACCTCCGGCGACCGTGTCGGTCGCCGCGCGAGTCGCCCCGAAGGCGCTCGAGCCCTCTCCCGACCTCCCGCCGGAGGCCCTCGCTCTGGTGCCCAAGTACCTCGCGAGCTGCCGCGCGCAACTCGTCGAGCTCGAGCGCGCGGCCAACGATGCGGACTTCGTGACCATCCACAAAAACGCCCACGTGCTCAAGGGGACGGGGGAGGCCTTCGGGTTCCCGGCGATCTCGCTGCTGGGGCAGCGGCTCGAGATCGCGGCGGCGGTGAACGACGACCTCTCCGTTCGCTCCGAGGTCGAGCTCTTTCGGCGGTTGCTCGGCGTGGCCTGAGCCACGAGTCGAGCGGGCTCGTCCGCCGCAAAGCGGCCGACGGTTTCCGTGGGGGGCGCGAGGTTCGACGCCCCCCGAGAGAAGCTCGCCCGGGATAATCGGGAGCGAGCTACGCGATCTCGCGCGTCAAGGTCCACGTGGTGTAAAGATGGCGCGGGCGTCGCGCCTTCTCCCATTGCGTCGATGCGTCGAGTCCGGCATGCTTCTGCCCGCGCTTCGAAGCGCGAACCGCAGAAGACCACTTGCTGGAGTCATGATGTCCGAGGTCGGGGAAATGGCATTCGTTCGGAGCCTCCTCGCTTCGGTCGCACATCCAATCGCGCTCACCGGTGCCGACGGCCGTTTCGTCGCGTGGAGCAGCGCCTTCGCGGTGCTCGCGGGCGCGTCCGCGGAGCCTGCTTCGGTGCACTTGCGAGAGGTCCTGTCGGCCACCGCGTTCCAGAAGTTCGAACGCGCGACCTCCAACGAGTCCTTCACGCTCTCGTTCGAGCCCTCGGGCTCGTTCAAGCGGCGGTTCCGGGCCCAAGTGCGTCGACTCGAAGGGGTCGAAGGCACCACGTTCGTGCTCTCCGGTGAAGCCGAAGGTCGCGCGGAAGGGCTCGCGCTCTCTCCCGCCGAAGAAGACGCGCTCGCGCTCTCGCTCGCGCAGCTGCCGGTCGGCATCGCCGTGCTCGAGACCCACGAAGAGGCGTCCGGCCCCACCGAGCGCGTGGTCGTCTCGAACGCCGCGTTCGACTACACCTTCGCGGCGCCTCAGGGCGGGACCGCTACGATCACGAGAGCCGTAGGACCTCACGGGTTCCGCGCGCTCCTGCCCAAAGAAATGCCCGCGCGTCTCGCGGTCGCCTCGGGCGCGCTGGTCAATCCCTTCGAGATCCAAGTGTCCCCGTCCACCGGCGCGCGCAAAGTCGTGGTGGCGGTGGCTGCGCCCGTCGCGGGCACGAGCAATCGCGCCGTCTCGGTGGTGCTCGACGTGACCGACCGCGCGCACGCCGAAGAAGAGCGCGCCAAGTCCGAGCGCAAGTACCGCGGCGTCTTCGCGAGCTCGCACGACCTCTTGGCCGTGTTCGAGGCCGTGCGCTCGCCCGCGGGGGTGATCGACTGGAACTTCCTCGAGGCGAACGAGGCGCTCTTGAACGCGCTCGGCGTTCCTCGCGGGAACATCGTCGGTCAGCGGCTCGGTCGGGTCTATCCGGACATGAGCTGGCGCGTGGGCGAAGCCCTGGCGAGGGTGATCGCGGAAGGCACGGTCTTCCAGCAGGAAGTGAAGCTCGGCGAGCGCGACTACGTGGTGCGCGCGTTCCGCGTCTCCAGCGAAGAGGTGGCCATGTCGGCGCTCGACATCACCGCCATGAAGCGCGTCGAGCGTGCGCTGCGCGCCAGCACCGAGCGCTTCGAGCGCTCCGTGGCCACCGTGCCCGGCGTGCTCTTCGACTACGTGATCGACGCGAACGGGGCGCGCTTCGTGTACCTGAGCCCGGGCTTCAAAGACATGTTCGAGCTCGAGCCCGCGGCCGTGCTCGAGTCGATGGATCTTTTCACGGCTTGCATCGTCGAAGAAGAGCGCCAAACGCTCGCCGAGCAGGTACGGGCGCCCAGCGGCGCCGCCGAGGTGCGTGTGGTCACGCCCTCGGGGCTCGAGAAGAGCATTCGCGCCACCTGGCGCGCGGCAGGTGCGGCGACCTCGGGCGAGCTCCGGGGCAGCGGCTTCTTGTTCGACGTCACCGACGGCCGCAGTGCCCGCGCCGAGCTGGCACGCTCTCGCCGCGAGCTGTTCGATCTCATCGTGAAGCTGCCCATCGGCGTCTTCGTCAGCCGCGAGAACGTGATCGTGTACGCGAACCCCGAGTTCGCGAGCTACCTCGGTCGAGGAGACCCGGCCGAGCTCGTGGGAGTTGCCCTGCGCGACATGTTCGCGCAAGACGCCACCTCCATCGACGAAGCCGGCATGGTGAGCGAGCGCCGCGCGAAGCACTCGGACGGGCACTTGGTCACGCTCGAGGTCTCCGCCAGTCGTGACATCGAGCTCGAAGGCCGTCGCGCCGTCCTGTGGACCGCCCGCGACGTCACCGAGATTCGCTCGATTCGAGCGCAGCTCATGCAGGCCGACCGGCTCGCCTCGGTGGGTATGTTGGCGGCCGGCGTGGCCCACGAAATCAACAACCCTCTCGCGTACTTGGTCGCATCTTTGGACTTCCTCAAAGAGTGCCAAGAGGCGGAGGTGCGCAACGAAGCCGACGCCCGCGACGCCCTCGCCGAGGCGCTCACGGGCGCCAAGCGCATCCGTCAGGTCGTGCGTGATCTGCAGACCTTCTCGCGCGCCGAGCCCGAGCGCGCCACGAGCCTCAGCCTCGCCGACGTGCTCGACTCGGCCATCAACATGGCCTCGGTCGAGACGCGCCATCGCGCCCAGGTGGTGAAGCGCTACACGGCCATCCCGCGCGTTCGCGCGAACGAAGCGCGCCTCGGCCAGGTGTTCTTGAACCTGCTCATCAACGCGGCTCAAGCCATTCCCGTAGGGCGTCCTGCCGAGAACGAGATCCGCGTCTCCACCTTCACCGACCTCGAAGGACGCGCGGTGGTCGAGGTTCGCGATACGGGCGAGGGCATCTCCGAAGATCGTCTGAGCCGCATCTTCGATCCGTTCTTCACGACCAAAGCGGCCGGCGTGGGGACCGGCATCGGTCTCGCGCTCTGCCGCACCACCATCATCGGGCTCGGTGGCCGCATCGACGTGGAGAGCACGGTCGGCGTAGGAACCACGTTCCGCGTGGTCTTGCCGCCTGCCATCGTCTCCTCCATCCAGCAGGCCGTCCCCTCGGGCCCCCCGAAGCGTCCGAGCCGTCGAGGACGCGTGCTCGTGGTCGACGACGAGCACGCCATCGTGCGTTCGGTCGAGCGTATCCTCGGGACGGAGCACGAGGTGGCGAGCCACACCAACGCCGGTGACGCCCTGGCGCGTCTCCGCCGCGGCGAGCGCTTCGACGTCATCTTGTGCGACCTCATGATGCCCGAGACGACCGGCATGGAGCTCCACGCCGCTCTGCGCGAGCTCGACGCCGAGCAAGCGAAGCGCATGATCTTCCTGACCGGCGGCGCCTTCACACCCCAGGCCGCGGCTTTCCTCGACGACGAACGCGACCGCTGCGTGGAGAAGCCGTTCGACGCGGCGGTGCTCCGTCAAATCGTCCGCGACGCTATTTTCGCGGGCGACCGTAGCCGCTCACGCGAGACGTGAAGTCCGGGTAGTCTCTCCCTCGCGTTCTTCGGGAACGCGAAGGAGCCTCCGTGGAACAGCGTGACGTCGACGTCTTGATCGTGGGTGCGGGCATCTCGGGAATCGGCGCGGCGTACCACCTCGGTGCGCACTGTCCGAACAAGAGCTACCTCGTGCTCGAGGGGCGGGACACGCTCGGCGGTACGTGGGACCTCTTCCGCTACCCGGGCATCCGCTCGGACTCGGACATGTACACGCTCGGCTTCTCCTTCCGACCGTGGACGAACCCCAAGGCCATCGCCGACGGCCCTTCGATCCTCGCGTACCTGCGCGAGACGGCCGAGGCGTACGGCATCACGGACAAGATCCGCTACCGCCACCGCGTGGAGCGCGCGTCGTTCTCGAGCGAGACCTCGCGCTGGACCGTCGAGGTGCGCGTGCGGGAAGACGACGCGGACACCGAAGGCACCGTGGTCGTCTACACGTGTGCGTTCCTCTTCATGTGCGCCGGCTACTACGACTACGAAAGCGGCTACACCCCGGAATTTCCCGGGCGCGAGCGCTTCACCGGCCAGGTCGTGCACCCGCAGAAGTGGACGTCGGACATCGACTACGAGGGCAAGCGGGTGGTGGTGATCGGCAGCGGCGCCACCGCGGTCACGCTCGTGCCCGAGCTCGCCAAACGAGCCGCCCACGTGACCATGCTCCAGCGCTCGCCCACGTACATCGTCTCGATGCCCGAACGCGACGCAGTGGCCGACTTCATGCGCGGTCGCGTGCCGGAGAAGGCCGTCTACTTCGTCACGCGGTGGAAGAACGTGCTCTCCAGCATGGCCGTCTACAACTTGTGCCGGAAGTTCCCCGAGCGCGCGAAGAAGACCCTGGTCGGTCTGGTCAATCGCCAGGTCGGCGAAAAGCTCGACGTCTCCACGCATTTCACGCCCACGTACGATCCGTGGGATCAGCGCCTCTGTTTGGTCCCGAACGGCGATCTTTTCCGCACGCTCCGCAGCGGCAAGGCCTCGGTGGTCACCGATCACATCGAGACCTTCACCGAGACGGGTATCCGACTTCGCTCGGGAGAAGAGCTGCCCGCGGACCTGGTGGTCACCGCGACCGGGCTCAACTTGAAGTTCTTGGGGGGCCTTCGCATGACCGTGGACGGCGTCGCCGTCGAGCCGGACAAGACCATGGCGTACAAGGGCGCGATGCTGAGCGACGTACCCAACTTGGCGCTCGCCATCGGCTACACGAACGCCTCGTGGACGCTCAAGTCGGACCTTACGAGCGAATACGTGTGCCGCCTGCTCGCCCATATGGACCAGCACGGCTACCGCCGCGCGACCCCTCGCCGCACCGACCCGACCCTGCGCGAGGAGCCCATCATGGACTTTACCTCGGGGTACGTGAAGCGCGCGATCGACCGCTTCCCGAGGCAAGGCTCGGCCGCGCCGTGGCGCCTCTATCAAAACTACGCGCTCGACCTCGTCACGTTCCGGCACGCCGCGCTCGAAGACGGCGTGATGCAGTTCTCACGCTGAGTTTCCGGACGCGTCGTCCGCACCGAGCCGAGGCTGCGTGCGAAGCGGCGATCGCGATTCCGAAACCCAGGGTTCGGTCGTATCGTCGGTTTCCCGTTCCCATGTTTCGCTCCCGTCGAACCCTCGTTCCGCTGCTCGTGGTCCTCGCGATTTCGGCGGCGGCTTGTGGTGGGAGCGGGCGCTCCCGACGACCGGTCTATGCGACCTCGCAGACGCAAGACGCCACGCAGAGCTTCGAAGAGCTGCGGGACGCATGGGAGCGCCGTGATCAGGCTCCGGCCACGCTGCGAGCGGGGCTCGACCGGCACATCAAGCGCTATCCGAACGACGGGACCATCACGACCGCGCGGCTCTACCTCGCGTTCATGCTCATGCAGGCGGACGATTACTACCGCGCCGACGCGCAGCTCGCGTTGCTCGAGGCGACTCCGCGCTCGATCCATGCCGGCCCCGAAGCGGACATGTTCGTGCTCGCGAAGGCCAAATCGAAGCGCCACGCCGGAGACAACGCCTCCGCGCTGAAATCGCTGCAGTCCATCGCCGGTAAGGCGGTCGACGAGACCGTGCGCAGCATCTTCCTCGAAGAGCTCACGCTGGCCGCGCTCGGTGCGGGCGACGACTACGAGGCCATCGGCTACATGGACGCGTGGCTGCGCGGCGTCTCCGAAGACAAGCGGGACGCGAGTCGCCGGGCCATCTCGACCGCGCTCGAGGGCATGCCCGCGAAGGTCGTCGAGGACACCTACCGGGGCATGCGCCAGGCTGGTGGACAGAGCGGCTACAGCGCGGACATCCAGCGCCTCGTGGCCACGCGCCTCGCCAAGATCGCCGCGCAAAAAGAGGACGCGCAGCTCGCGCGGTGGCTGCTCGACGTGACCCCCGGTGGCGCCGACGCTCTCGGCGACGCAGGCCCCCAGGTGCTCGAGCTCGCGGCGAGCAGGCGTGGCCTTCGCGAGGTGCAGGGCCGCACGATCGGGCTCCTTCTGCCTATTTTTTCCCCGGAACAGCGCGACGCGGCCGCTTCCGTTTTGCGAGGGGTCTCGTGGGCGCTCGAGCTCCCGAAGAGCTCGGCCGAACGTCGCGATTCCATCCGTCTCGTGGTGCGAAACGACTCGAGCGATCCGAAGTCCCCCTCGGCAGAGGGAACGGACGCGGCGATGGAAGAGCTGTTCGGCGAAGGCGCGGCGGTGGTGATCGCCGGCATCGATCCGCTCTCGGCCGATCGCGCGCTCGCATGGGGAGAGAAGCACGGCTTCCCGGTGATGCTGCTCCATCCTCCGGCGCGAGAGCCTCTGCCCACGCAAGCGGGCTACGTGCTCGGTGAGTCGCGCGATGCTCAAGTCTCCGTGCTCGCGCGGGCCCTCGTCGCGCAGGGAGAAGCGCGCGCGCAGCTGCTCACCTCGTCGTTCGGTCGAGGGCGGACCTCGCTCGAAGGCGCGCTCGCTCAAGGCGGTCTCCAGAAGGCACTCGAGACGGTCGACTGCGGCGTGCAGCCCTCGCGCCAAGGTGTGCCCCGCTTCCCACTCGAGGCCTGGGCCAAGGACAAAACCCGGGGATTTCTCGTGGCGGGTCCGCGAGGATGCCTGTCGGATTTGCTCGACGAGCTCAAGGTCCTCGGCACCAAGCAGCCGAGTCTGCAGCATCCGTCGGTCGGGTTCACACTCGATGCCGAGCTCCCCTCGAACGGCGCTCATGCGCGGCTCTTCTCCGCCTCCGCGGGAGTGTTGCCCATCGTCGCGAAGACCGCCGACGACCTGGGAGACCCCGAGGTGCTTGCGTTCTACAAGGAGTTCGGTCAGGTGCCTTCGTGGTGGTCGGCGCTCGGACGAGACTCGGGCATTCTCGCGCGACAAGCGGTGAGTGCGCTCCCGGTGAACACCACCTCCGACCCGCAGGCGGTGGCGCAGCGTCACGCCATCGTGGCCGTCGCGCTCGGGCACGCCCGTGCTCCTCTCTGGTCGACCGACGCCACGGGGTTCGAGGGCGGGCACGTGCTCGCGCGCACGCTGCGCTCGGTCGAGCTCAAGTAGCCGCCGCGCGCGCACGCAGGTACCCTCGAGAGCGTGCCGCTCGACATCACGATGTGCCCGGCCGGAGACTGCCCGCTACGAAAGCGCTGCTACCGGTACCGAGGCATTCCCGAAGGGCGCCAAGATTGGTTCGGCGCGGCTCCGTTCGATCCGACGACCGGCACCTGCGACGCGTTCTTCGCGATCGCGCCGCCCACCGAAGACGCGATCCGCGCACGCGCCTACTACGCGTGGCTCGCCGCAGGTCGCCCGGAAGGGGCGGCCGATGCGCATTGGGAAGCCGCTCGCCAGTCGCTCGAAGACGACCACCGGCGTACGCTGCGCGACGTTCCGTAGCGGGCATCGTCCGCTGCCCGTCACCCCGCGCGCACGAAGTCGCGGCTTTCGACGAGGCCCTCCGTGAGCAAGCGTCGCCTTACGACGTCTCGCGCATAAGGCGCAGGCTCGACCCCCGAAGACCGCTCGAGAGGCGTCGCCCGCGCGCGATCTCGCTCCTCGCGCGAGAGTGCGCGGTCCCCTCGACCCGCCAGCGCGATCACCACGAAGGCCTCGGGCGGGCGCTCCTCGGGCGAATGGATGCGTGCGTTCTGCACGATATTGCCGACCTTGCGCGGATCGAGATCCACCCATCCGGAGAGCCGTGCACCGCAGCGCGAGAGCTCGCGCGCCAGGGATTTTCCCGTGTCTCCTGCGCCCCAAATCACGAACGGGCGACCGCTCGCGCGGATCTTTTCGGCGAGGAACGAAGCCCGCAGACGCACGAGCGCCTCGGGCGAACAGCGCGCATCCCCGAAGGTCGCGCGTCCCTCGCGGTGGTGCCAACGTAGGAGCACCTCGGGCACTTTTGCCATGCGGTAGCCCGCCGCGTGCACACGGTGCCACGCGTCCCAGTCCTCGGGCCAGCCGACGTCGCGGTAGCCGCCGATGCGCTCGAGCACCTCGCGACGGAGCACCGCCGAGGGATGGCAAACGGGCGATTCGATGTAGAGCGCATGCTCGTGATCTTCCGGCGTGACGATCCCATTTTGCCAGGCGACGTACGCCTCGAGACCGGGCATGGGCACGCTCGAGACCACCTCGGTGCGCGTCGCCGAGAGGCCTAACCGCGGGTCTTGGGCGAGCTGCGCGAGCTGCTTCGCGAACCGCCCCGGGAGCGACTCGTCGTCCGCGTCCATGCGCCCCACGAGATCGCCTCGTGAGGCTTCGATGCCCGCGCCGAGCGCCGCGACGAGCCCCCGCGCGGGGCCGCGCACGAGGCGTACGCGCGCATCACGCGAGGCGAACCGCGAGGCGATCTCCGCGCCGCCGTCGAGGCTCCCGTCGTCGACCACGACGAGCTCGTCGACCTCGGGCTCGGCGAGCACGCCGGACATGGCCCGCGCGATCCACGAGGATGCGTCGCGAAAGGGCAGGACGACCGAGAGCACCTCGCTCAGCGCGCCATGATGGTCGCGAAGCGGAGCGCGGCGCGCACGGTCTCTTCACCGAGCCCGGTGCGGACCGAGAGATCGGCGATGGTGGGCTTTTTTCCCGTGTCTTTCGCGATCTCGCGGGCGGCGGCGAGCACGGTGGCCAAAGACTCTTTGGGCGAGACGCGTGCGCCGTCGTCGCGCGTGTCCACGACCACGCGTCCTTCGGCCTCGAGCGCGTCGAAGAGCTCTTCCACCTCGGCCGAGCTCACGGCCACCGTGCCTACCGCGCGAGCGACGTCGTCGAGGGTGATCTCGTGGGTCTCGCGGCTCTCTTCGAGAAGCGCGTGGTAGACGAGGTGGAGCGCGGGTCGGAGGGGCATGCTTCGGGGCGCTTCTCGGGTTCGGGCGGTGGGAGGGCTCGTCTACACGCAGCAGTCGGACGTCAGACGCGAGGCGCGCGCATGCGCATGTGCTCGCCCAAGAACGCCGAGACCTTGCGAGCGTTCTCGTATTCTTCGACGCTGGCGTGCGCGGTCAAGAGGTCGTCCGCCACGCGTTGAAGGACGTCGTCGTCGAAGTCCCACAGGGTGCACAAGGACTCGAGCTCGCGCAAATCGCCGAAGCGCGCGAGCCGCTCGAGCTCTTCGTTCTCGGGGATCCCGGCGCGGAGGGTGGGCCGCATCACGCGCCCGTCGCTGAGGGGACCTTCGATCACCGGCGCCACCGGAGGCGCGCGCATGGTGTCGGTCGGACGCTCTTCGTCCGCGCCGTCCGCCTCTCCCGGCTCGGCGAAGAGGGCCGAAAGCTCCTCCGAGACGGTCGCCACCAGGCGAAGCTTCTCTGCCGGCGAGAGCGCCTGGACGTGGGCGAGTGCTTGTTCGAACGCGATCGACGGCATGCGTATCGCCCCTAAACCACCCATTTCATTGAAGAACAAGAGACGAAAGCAAAACGGCGAGGGCTCGTGGAGCGCCTCGCCGTTCGGCAGGTCACGCGTCGTGCGCGTGGGGGTCGATCACTCTTCGCCGACGAACTTCGCGGTCGAGGCTTCGAGCTCGCAGGTGGTGCCGTTGAAGCGCTGCGCGCCCGGGACCGAGCGGAGGTTGTCGGTGGGGAGGAGGCCGTCGGACTCGACCAGCTGGCCGTACGTCTCGAGGAACTCCGCGCGGCGCTGCGAGAGGATCTTCAGGGTGTCGGTGGTGAAGTCCGCGGCGCTCTTGGTCTTGCGATCCGCGCAAGCCTTGCCGTACGCCTCGAGGGTCTTCGTGTGGTCGGCGATGTCCGTGGGCTTGCCGAGGCGAGCCGCGAGGCCCTTGGCGCCGCGCGCGTTGCTGGTCGCGAGCTTGGCCGCGAACTTGGTCTTGAGGTCGTCCGGGCTCGTCCAGGTGTCGGGGAGCGAGTCGGCGAGGGCGCAGCGAGCCTTCGAGAAGGTCGGCGTGGTGAAGTCGGTCATGAGGACGTCGGCCACGAAGTCCTTGTCCACGAGCTTCTGGCGGAGCATCTCCTGGATGGCGTCGTTGTCGGCGTAGCTCTTCTCGGGTCCGTTCATCGGGAAGATGCTGTCACCTGCCTGACCGGAGATCTTGGAGCCGTTCTTCTTGAGCGTCTCGGCGTAGGCCTTCGAGTCGATCGAGAGACCGTCGATGGTCGGGAGCGAGAGCCCGAGGTTGTTCTCGAGGCCGAGCTCGGTGCCGGTGCCGGTGCGCGGCGCGCGGAAGAGCGCGCTCACCACGAACGCGCCGGGGAGCATGCTGGAGAAGGTCTGCACGTCGCCGAAGCGCTGGCTGTTCTTCGAGTGAGCGGCGATGAGCGTGCCCTCGCCGACGTCGCAGAAGAGCTGCGTGGCGATGCCCTTGAGCTTGTTTTCGGCCTTGGCGCGATCGACGCGGCCCTTCACGTGGAGGTGCTCGGAGAGGATGATCTGGCGCTCCATGTCGTCCGCGCGGACGATCTTCTGGAACATGCGCTTGAAGTTCGCGTCGGGCGACTGCGGATCCGACACGGTGAACCAGGTCGAGGTCCAGTTGGCCCAGGAGTCGTGGAGCTCCTTCATGAGTGGGCCGCCCGAGGTGTGGCAGCCGGCGCATTCGAACGCGGGCGCCGCGCCCTTCGCCTGCGCGGGAACCATGGTGCCGTCGCCCATGCGCTCCCACTTGCCGCCGTTCTCTTTCCAGAACACGAACGCCTGGATTTTCTCGCTCCACGCCATGACCTCGACGCCCGTCTCGGGAGCGCCGCGGCCGGAGGCGAACGAGGCCACGTAGAGCTTCTCGTTCGCCACGCCCGCGCCGCCCGAGAGGACGAAGCGGTAGGTGTTGTCGAGGGCGGGCTTGTCGCCCATCTCGGCCACCACGAAGACGTTGGGACCGGCGACCGAACCGCCCGGGGGCACGATGCCGCCGTTGCCGTTCGAGGCCGAGCCCGAGGGCGCAGCCGAGCCGGTCGGCGCGGGGGTCACGGTGCCTTTGCCTTCGAGCACGTCGAGGACCTGCGAGAGCTTGGTGGGACACACGCCGCCGGTGCGGGCCGCGATCTTCTTGCCCTTCACAACCACGGTGCATTTGGACTTGCCGAGCACGTTGGTGAGGAAGGTGTCCGCGGGAACGTTGGCGACGGTGAGGTTGTCGACGCTCTCTTCGTCTTCCGGCGTGGTCTCTTCCTGAGCCGCGCTGCAGGCGGGCAGGACGAACCCGGCGAGCGCCGCGGTGGAGAGCGCCAAGAGCGAAACGAGAGTGGAGGTGCGGAAGGGCTTCATGGATCCTCGAAGGGTCGATACGTGCAAGTTGCAGGGTTTTGGCGGGCGGCCCCGAGCGTGAGCGCGGGAAGGGGCGCCTCGGTTACTTTTCCGGGGTGAGGACCGGCAGCGGCGCGCGGTCTCCCGGGAACATCTTTTCAGCTGCTTTTTTTCGGTCGGCGGAGCGCTTCTTGAGCTCGGTGCGTCCGGTGGCGGACTGAATCTTCTCGAACTCGGCCTTGAGGCGCGGGGTCGCTTCGGCGAGGTACGCGTTGCGCGCGGCGGTCACCTTGTCCGCGGCGAGCGTGTCGTCGAGCAGGGCCTTCGCGTAGTCGCGGCGCGGGCCCGCGGGGATGGTCGCGTCGGTCTGTCCGCGGAGCACGTTGCGCACGTGGGCGTCGACCTTGGTCGCGTCGGTGGGGAGCTGGGCCACGACCTTCGGGTAGAGCCCGCAGCGAGCCGCCGAGAAGATGTCGTTCTTCTCGTCGAAGAGCCGCACCGCCGTGACCGTCTTGAAGGAGAGCACGCCCTTCTTCTGGAGCGCGCGCTCGATGCGCTTATCCATCTCGGAGCGCACCGGCATCATGACGGGCAGAAGGTCGAGCGAGTACGCCTGCGGACGCTGGATCGAGCTGCCGAATACGAACGGATCGAAGAAGACCTCGAGCGGGACGGTCTCGATGGCCGACGTGTAGCGGAGCTCGGTCTCGCAGAAAACACTCTTCAAAAGGCCGGAGACCTTCTTCGGCTGGTTGCCTTCGAGGTTCGCTTGGATGAACCCGGTGCCGGGCACCACCGTGCCGTCTTCCTTGGGCAGACCTTCGTTCCACGCGGCGATGGCCGCGAGCATGGTCTTTTCGAGGTCGTTGGCGAAGCTCGTGCGCGAGTGGGAGCCGTCGAGGGCCGTCGATTCGCTCACGATCGCCTTGGTGTCGCCGGAGATGTTCGTGTCCGCCGGGAGCAGCTTGCGCGTGCTCACCCAGTTGGTCCACGGCTCGCTCATCTCGTTCATGAGCGGGCCCATATTGACGTGGCAGTCGTTGCACTGCCGGTTCTGCGTGCTCGGCGTCTTGGAGACGCGCTTCACCGCAGGCTTCTTCTCGTACACCAACACCGAGTTGTCGGGCAGGAGTCGGATGCGTTGCATGATGCCCGGGCCGTTCGCGACGGGACCCGGCTCGAACACGTAGAAGTTGTAGAGGCCGGTTTTGCGATCGAGCGCCATCATCTCGACGCGATCGAAGACCATGGTGTCGCCCTTCTTGCCGGCTTCCGAGTCCGGATCGCTGAAGAGCGCGGCGAAGAGGCTGTAGCTCGCCCACTGCGGATCGTAGACGCCGTTCGGCGCCTTCACGTCCGGGGTGTTGCAGCCGGTCACCACGGCGCGCGGCAAGATGGTGGTGGTCTTCGAGGTGCCCGCGGCTCCGCGGGTCTGAGCCTCTTCGACCACGAAGATTTCCTTCGAGTCGGTGCGCGCGCACGCCCGTCCGATTTTGAAGAGCTTCTCCGCCTGCTGGAAGCTGTTCGGGACCTTGGTGAGGTCCTTCTTGAGCACGTCCGCGACGCGGTCGTCACCGAAGAGGCCGTCGGCTTCGGCCAGGTTCTCTTCGGTCGCGTTGTCTTCTTCGGTCGCCTCCGGATCGCTGGAACACGCCGGCGCGAACGCGGCCGCCGCGAGCACCCCGGCGAAGAGCAGCCCGAGCTTTACCCCCCGAACGTTCACTTCGCGCCCTTGGTCCACTCCGCGCAGAACGCGCTGGCGGTCTTGTTGGTGCAGGTTCCACGCTTCTCGACGGCGCGAGCCGGAGCGGTCATGACGATGTCTTTGCCGTAGGTGTCGTTGCAGAGCTTCGAGAGGTTCTCGGCGACGTCGAAGTCGGTCTCGAGCTCGTTCACGCGGCTGGCGGGAACCTCGCAGATGGTGAGTTGCTGCGACTCGGTGCCGTCCTTCAGCTTGGCGCGACGGCAGCCTGGGGGGAGCTTGTCCGCGGCGGACCAGGTGCCCTGAATGAAGCCCTGCAGCGCCATGGGGAGCGGGTCGTACTGGCAGCCGCATTCGAGCGAGGCGCGTACGATCATGTGGGAGATTTCCGGGTCGGATGCCCGCCAGTCGACGCCGCCGTTCGCAAGGCGGTTGACCGACATGCAAGCGTACATGGAGCGCTGCTCCTCGAAGCCGGGCTTGCCCGTCTCGGCCACGGCCACGCCGAGTGCGGTGGCGGCCTTCCACTTGGAGGCGACCGAGAGGTCGCTCTTCTCGCACGCCTTCTTCAGCTTGGCTTTCACGTCGGCGTTGGCGGTCTTGCCGGCCAAGTAGCAAGCGGCGGCGCGCTGGTAGGCGAGGTCTTTCTTGGAGCCTTTTGCCGCGTTCAAGCCGACGGCATCCTTGATGAGGGTCGTGGCGGCGCCGCGGGTGTTGAACTGACCCTTCATGCGCACGAGCTTCTTGTCGAACGGGGCGTTCAGGTTGGCGGCGGACGAGAGCGCGGTGGCCATCTCGGCGTCGATCGTGCCGCTCGAGTAGGTGTTCTTGCCGTTGTCGTCGTAGGTGCCCTTGTTGTCGACGTCCGAGTAGATGGAGGTGAACAGACAGTAGAGGGGCTTGCCCTTCACCACCTCGGTCGCCTTGGTGACCTTCTTGCCGTTCGAGACGGCCATGTACTCGCAGTACTCTTGGCCGCGGTCGAGCTCGCCGTCCACCCCTTCGCGGTCACCGCACTGCCATCGCACGACGCCGCCCGCGGTCTCCTGGTTCCTCACCGCCAAGTGCCGCGCGATGTTTCCGTCGCACAGCTCGGCCAGCCCCCAGATGGTGGCCGCGTTCTCCGGGGTGATGTTGTCTTCCGAGATTCCGTCTTCCTCTTCGGGCGAGACCTCGGAGCTGCAACCAACAGCAAGGGTAGCGATCAGAGCGGCGGCGGCGGGGACAGCCAGAAGGCGAAATGCGTTCATCCTCCCCGTCGTACTTCGGCCCACACGTGCGTGCAACCCGACACCCTGAGAAAGTGTAAAAAAATTTCCAGGTGGCGCGCGTCATGCGCCGTGCCGAGGGATGCCTCTAAAATATCTTTTGATATCGGTCATTTGCGGAGGGTGCAAAATGCGCCGAATCGACTTCAAGGTGGGGAAGATCTGACCTTCGGAGACGTAGCGGTGGCGTTCGCTGGCACTTGTTTGCGGACCTTGCCTGTGTATGCACGCGCCGACGTCGAGGCAAATTGCCCCGCTGTGCGCGCCTCTCGTGTCCGTAACTTTCTTGCCACGACGGAGTGAGGTTGGATCCTCGCGGACCAGGATCAGGGGACCGGATCGGGCTCGGGGATCGGGTCGGCGTCCGGTGCATCTGCATCCTCCGACGCGTCCGCCGCATCGCTGCCCGCGTCGGGTGGATCGCACGAGACCGTGGCCGTGAAGGGCACGCTCCCCGTTGCAGCTCGGGAGCAAAGATCCGTGGTCAGCACGATCTCACCGTTGGCGCGATTGGCCCACCGCCAACCATTCTGCCCGGTCGGGTCGAAGGGGACGGGGACGCCACCCAACGTCAATGTAATGGAGCCCGAATCGCTGGGGACCGAGGTCGAGAGGAACGTGCATTCCCCCACCTGCGCGCGAATGGTGACGAGCGCGTCACGTAGCTCGGCGCTGGAGGTGGCCGCGTAATACTTGCGGGTCCCGGCGCGCGCGCGTCCTCCTGCCACGGCCATGGCGTCGAGCACGTCGGAATAGGTGGCATTGGTGCTGTCTTGGATGCCGATGACATAGGTCGGAATGTCTTGGGCGGCGAAGCGTGCAATGGCTTGCACCGTGCGCGTATCGTCGAGGCAACGCTCCGCGCGCGTGCAGGTGGCGCCCGTGACACAACGACAGGTGGCCGGGTCGAGCCCGTAATTGCAATCGGGAGCGCCGTCGGTCGCGAGCACGATGGCCTTGCCGCTCGTGGCGGTGCGCATGCCGGCGAGGGCGCTCGCGGCGGCGTCGAGCGATTGCGCGGTGGGCGTCGAGCCGGACGGTCCTTGGCTCGCGAGCTTGGCGAGCAGCGGGTCCACGTTGGACACGGCCGGGAACAAATCGGGGCTCCCGGGGGCCGTGCATGACGCGCCGTCCGCTGCGGGGTAGACCAGCGCGCCGATGGCCATGGTGCGGTCGACCGGCGGGAGCGTGGCCGCGAGCGCTTGTTTCAGCACGTTCCAGCGCGTGTCACCGCCCGAGAAGCGTTGGTTCATCGAGGTCGATCGATCGATGACGAACATGACGGCGGGGAACGCTTCGGTGAGCGGGAACTCGCCCGGGGTACACGTGATGGGCGCATCGAGCGTGGCGTCGCGGCTCGCGTCGGCTCCGGTTTCGAAGGGCCCGTCGGCGCTCCCGTCGCCGGCGCGTGCGTCCGCGTAGTCGTCCGAGTCGAGGCCGGTGCGTGCGCCGCAGCTCGCCACCACGGCGATCCCGCACAGGACGCCGAAGGTCGCGAGGTTTCGTGCGACGACGCGCTTGTTGCTCGAGAGGGTCGAGAGGAGTGTGCGGGCTAGCTGCATGGGTCCGTCGGGTTTCGTGCGTCCGGGAGGTCGAAACCGATCACCGCGTGCGGTCGATTGTCGGAAAAGCCGCGAAACCGAGGTTCGTCGCGTCCGAGCGAGAGCGTACAGCCTCGGTTCGAAGAGGACCCGTTTTCGCCCTCGTTCGCCGCTGACCGCACCATTTGCACACCTGGGTTCCTCGCAGGGGCGAGGCTCCTGGCCGACCCTCGCCCGTGCTACCAGTCGAGGCATGAGCACCGTTCGAGCCTTGTGCGACGCCATGGAAACGCTGGCCCCCACCCGCCTCGCCGCTTCTTGGGACAACGTGGGGCTCTTGGTCGGCAATCCCGACGAGGCCCTCTCGCACGTGCTCGTGTGCGTCGACCTCACGCCCGACGTCTGGGAAGAGGCGCTCTCGCTCGGCGTGTCCGCGGTGGTCGCCTACCATCCGCCGATCTTCAAAGCCGAGAAGCGCTTCGTCGCGGGCAGCATCGCCTTCGAGGCGGCCCGCCGGAACGTGGCCATCTACTCGCCTCACACCGCGTTCGACGCCGCGCCCGGCGGCACGGACGACTTCTTGGCCGACGTGGTGGGCATGGGCGAACGACGCCCGCTCAAGCTCGCCGCAGATAAAGATGCAGAGTACAAGCTCGTGACCTTCGTGCCCGAAGCGGAGCTCGAGACGGTGGCCTCGTCGCTCTCGATGGCGGGCGCCGGCGTCATCGGGGAGTACTCGAGCTGCTCGTTCCGCACGCGAGGCCAAGGCACGTTCTTCGGAAGCGAGGCCTCCAATCCGGCCGTGGGCAGCGCGGGCACGCTCGAGCGCGTGGACGAAGTGCGCCTCGAGATGACCGTGCCCATTCATCGCGCGTCGCACGTGATCCGCGCCCTCGAGCACGCGCATCCGTACGAGACGCCGGCCTACGATCTCGTGCGGATCGCGCCTTCGCCCACGGGACCCGGCTACGGACGCGTCGGGAACGTGACCGGCACCCGAGAAGAGATCGTGGAGAAGCTCAAGGCCGCGCTCGGCATCTCGCACGTGATGGTCGCGGGGCCGCGGCGAGGCCCGGTGCATCGCGCCGCCGTGGGGGCCGGGGCGTGCGGCGAATACTTCGGTGAGGCTCGCGCGGCGGGCGCGGAGATCTTCGTGCTCGGCGAGATGCGCCACCACGACGCGCTCGCGGCCGCGAAGGCCGGCATGACCATCGTGTGTACTCTGCACTCGACCGGCGAGCGAGCCGCGCTGGTCCGCCTCGTGGAGCGCCTCGCCCACCGACTCCCGGGCGTCACGGTCACGAAGAGCCTCGCGGACGCCGATCCGTTCACCTTCGTTTGACCGACCTGACGCGAGCATTCGCCGACAATTCGGCCGTTTCGTCGAACCCTCGTAGGCTGCGCGGCGTGAAGCTCGGAAAGGTCCTCGCAACGCTCGCTTCGTCCGTCGTGCTCGTGCTCGCGGGGTGCAAAGAGACTCCGTCTCCTGCCGTGGTGTCCCAAGGGCCGAGCGCCGTCTCGGCAGGAGGCGCTTCGCCCAAGGAAGACGCCGCACCCCTCGCGAGCGCGCCCGGCTCCGCGGCGAGTGTAGGGTCGGCCTTGCCCGTCGCGCCTTCTGCGAGCGCCGCCCCGTCGGTGGTCGCTCCGCCCGCGAGAGCCTCCGCGAGCGCGATCGCAGTCGCCGAAACGGTCCCGGTCGAGGTCTCCAACTTCGGGCTCCACATCGGCGGCGGCCCGAACGACGACGTCACCAAAGCGCCGATTTTGCGCTCGGTCGAGCCGCATTTTCCCGAGCTTCGGGCGTGCTATGCGAAAGCGGAGGAGCCTCGCCAGAAGGGAGACTTCGGCGTCGATCTGGCCATCGAGCGGGATGGTGGAAAGGCCCAGGTGAGCAAGCCTCGCACGGCGATCAAGGGCGAGGCTTTCCGCGCATGCGTGGTCGGCGTCTTCGAATCGGTCGAGTTCCAGAAGCCCCGTGGAGGGAAGACCGTGGCCAGCTACTCCGTACGCTTTTTGCCGCGCTGAGCGGCGAGGGCGGCGCGAGCCTCCGCGAGCGCTGCCGCGGCGGGGTGCGGATCCTCGCCGTCGGGGACGAGGGACAACGCGCGCTCGAAGTCGGCGACAGCGAGCTCCAAACGTCCGGCCCGCCGATGCACCGTGCCGCGCACCTCGTAGGCCGTGCGATAACCCGGATCCCGCGACACGGCGCGATCCGCGACGCTCGTGGCGCGCTCGAAGTTCTGCTGCCTCCCGAAGTTACGGGCGGCACGCGTCAGCTCCGAGACGGTCTCCGCGCACTCTGCGAGGTTGGCGACGGCGACGGCCTGGGCGCTCCGGTCGGCGGGGGTGAGGCTGTCGTACGCTTTCTCCGCGAAAGCGAGGTCGAGCCCGAACGCCGCGCGGCATCGCTCCCTCACCGTGCCGAGCGACGTCGCCCTTCGAAACTCCGAGATGGCCTCGTCGACCTGCCCGATCGAGAGCAGATAGCTGGCCCGTCGATAGACCACCTCGGGCGCGTTCCGGTCGTGCGCGAGCGCGCGATCGAACGCGAGCAGGGCCAACGAGCGTTCGTCTTTGCTGGTGGCTTGGACGCGTCCCCACACGAGGTCGCTCTCCGCGTCCGACAGGACCCGCACGCTCTCGATCGGAGCGACGGAGATGCGGGGCGCGGGGAACACCAATCGATCCCAATCGTACCGCTTGAGGTAGGTGTCGAAGCTCGATTGGAGGGAGTCGGGCGCCTCTCTTCCGACGGTGTCGGCCCACGCGACCTCTTGGCTCTTCCCTTCGCCGAGCTCGGTCACGAAGTGGCTGAAGCGCTTGCGTCGCGCGTCTTCGCCATTGAGGAGGAAATGCACGAGCGCCCAGGAGCCCGCGTAGTAGCGCCGCCGCGAAGCGTCTCGGAGTAGCTCGACCTTCTGCTTCTCCGCGTAGAACGTCTCGCGATTGGAGGCGAGCAGCTCGGCGATCGACGGGCTGATGGCCGAGCCGACCGCCGCCCCGACGGCGTCTCCGAGGATCAGCTTGTCACCGTCGATTCGCAGCGAAGAATAATACTCGGCCAACCCTTCGTTCACCCACATGGGCACGGCCCCGTAGTTGTAGGCGATGAAGCGGTGGGTGAGCTCGTGGAGGAAGGTCTCCCTCACGTAGGTCTGGTAGGCCGAATAGCGCGGCCCGGGGAACACCAAGGTCGGCTCGTATTCCAGCGTCCCGCCGAGGCGCTCCGCCGAGAATCCTCCGTAGGAAGGGAAGTGCTGCGCCATCTCCTGGTCGTCTCGGAGAATGACGATGGCGAGCCGGTCGGCGGTGCCTGCGCCCCGCGGAAACGCGGCGGCCGAGAGCTCGGCGTAGCCCTGCTCGAGCTCGAGCACCGCGGGGCGGACCTTCTGTTCCTCGAGGTCGGTCGTGACCACGAAATGCGCGGTGACGGCTTGGTACCAGGGATTGCCGCCCTCTTTGGGGCAGCGCGCCGGCGCGACCTGGCGGACGCAGCCGGTCAGTCCGGAGAGCGCGAGCAAGAGCGAAGCGAAGGTTTTGGCCTTTCGGGCGGTCGGGCTGGAGAACAATCCCATTGCACCGTCCACCCTACGCGACTCAATGCCGCGAGGCGAGACCCGATCGGGCGCCGCCCCCGCGCGCGCACGACCGGAAGCTCAGTGCTTGGTGGTCTTCTTGCCGGCCGAGGTCTTGCCGGACGGTGCCTTGGCAGAGCCCGTAAGTCCGAGCATGGGCAGAATCTCGAGCAGCGAACCGATGGCCTTTCCGCCGTGTGCGCGGGTGCGCTCGAGCTCGTAGGCCAAGGGTTCTTTGCGCTTCACCAGGGCGATCTTGGCTCCGAGCGCGGCCGGCAGCGCCAGGTCGAGCTCGTAGATGTCGCCCACCACCAAGGTGGACTCGGGGCGAATCTTGGGGTTCGACCAGAGTTTGCGCAGGATGTCGTAGTAGCAGCCTCGGCGCACGTAGATGGGCCGCGGGAGGCCCTCTCCGCGCTCGTAGGCAGGCAGCGCGAGGAAGGTCGGGTCGGGGGACTTGGTCTCGGTGACCCAGTACTTCTTGGCGTCGCCCGAGACGTGTAGCGACGAACGCTTCGCGAGACCGAGTTGGTCGATCTTCTTGGAGACCGCGTCGGTATTGGAGTTCGTGACCACGTGCACGGGAATGCCGGTGTCGAGCAGCGCCTCGAGCACCTCTTTGGCTTCGGGCTTGAAGGCGGTGAGCGTGCGTTCGTAGGCGATTTGATAGAGCGCGTGGGTGACCGAGCTGCGAACCACCGGGTTTCGCAAGAGGGCCGCGCGGTTCAAAAGCCCCTGCACGGTGGCCGTGCCGACCAGATACGGATCGGCCGTCGCCGGCGCGACCACTTTGCCGTCGTACTCCCAACCGAACGCGTTGGGGTTCGCCAAGATGCGCGCGCGCTCGGCCTCCCAATCGTCGGTCACGTCGCGGCCGAGCAAGTCGGAGAGCGCGGCGCGGAAGGCCGGTTCGAAAGGAGCCGACTCGAGGTCGACGTCGGTGAAGGTGCCGTCGAAATCCAGGACCACGCACTCGATCTTCATCGTCCCGACTTCTCGCATCCTGGCCGACGTCACGTCAATCCTGCGGTTCGAGTGGCCTCAGGGCTTCTGGACGCACGTGGTCCACACGCTGGGCGGGATCTCGGGCGCGTTCTCCCAACGCACCTCGACGTGGTGGCATTCTCGATGCGCCGAAGAGGGCGCGAGCGCGAAAATCACGGCAAACGCGGCGATCACGCAGCCGATCGAGCCGACCGTGGCGAGGCGCTTTCGACGCTTGGCGTCTTCGGCGACGAGTCGGAGCTCTTCCCTCTCGCGCAGAGGCGCCAGCGGATCTTTGGGGTTCGTGCGGTAGGCCATGCGCGGCTGACCCGCACGCGCGCGCACGCCTTGGGTCGAAACCGGGCGAACGACGCGCGCGTGTACGCCCACGTACACGGACGCGAGAATCTTTCGATGGCGCGGAAAAAAGAGAGCCCGCCGACCCCCATCGACGGGCTCTCCGAGGTGACTCGTGTGCGGCGTCAGATGACGCCGCGGCGCTCTTGGTCGCGCTCGATCGAGCGGAAGAGGGCGCCGAAGTTTCCTTCGCCGAAGGATGCGTGGTTCTCGCGCTGGATGAGCTCGAAGAAGACCGGACCGATGCAGTTCTTGGTGAAGATCTGCAGCAGGTAACCCTCGGCGTCGCCGTCGACGAGCACGTCGTGCGCCTGGATGCGCTTCGGATCTTCGCGGACCCCGGGCACGCGGTCGAAGACGTGCTCGTAGTAGGTCTCGTCGATGTCGAGGGTCGGCACGGCGCCGCCCATGCGGTCGAGCGTGCCGAGCAGGTCGCGGCTGGTGAGCGCGATGTGCTGGATGCCGGCGCCGCGATACTCCCGCAGGTACTCGGCGATCTGGCCCTTCTGGCCCTTGTCTTCGTTGATGGGGATACAGAACGTGCCGCAGGGCGAGCGCAGCGCGAACGAATAGAGGCCGGTCTTGGCGCCCTCGATGTCGAAGCTGCGCACCTGGGTGAAGCCGAAGATTTCCTCGTAGAACTTCGACCAGCGCGGGAGCTCGCCCTTCTCGACGTTGTTGGTCAAATGATCGATCCGCAAAAGTCCCATGTCGACCACGGCGCCGGGGCCGAGCGCGACGTCGAGCGTGCGGTCGACCTGCGAGCCGTAGGGCCCTTGGCCGTCCACGAAATAGACGAGGCTGTCGCCCACGCCGTAGATGGCCGGCGTCGCGAACGTCTTGGCGGCGTCGCCCTCGTACGGGCGCGCTCCGCGGCGGACGGCTTCGTCGAAGGCGCGACGCGCGTCTTCCACCAAGAAGCCGAGCGAAGCGACCGAAGGTCCGTGGGCTTCGCGGAAGCGGGCCGCGAAGCAGTCCTTGTCGGCATTGACGACGAACGCGGCCTCGCCCTGCAGATAGAGCGTGACGTCGCGGCTCGGGTGGCGCCTCTCGGCGTGGAACCCGAGCTTTTGCAAGAGACCGCCCAGCTCGTCGCGATTGCCGGAGAGCTCCGCGAAGGCGAGCCCACGCATGCCGAGGGGATTCATCGTCGTGCTCATCGTTCTTTCTTCTCGCTCCAGCTCATGTGGTAATCGGGGATTTGGGCGCGATTGGCCGCTTCCGTCATGGAGAGCGGGCGGCGCGTGTCGATCATGACCGCCTGCTCGTTGGTTCGTTCTTTGGTGACGGCCGCGCGCACGGCCGCCGGTTGGGGCCCGTGGTGGATACCCTGCGGATGGAAGGTCACCATTCCCGCCTTCATGCCCGCGCGACTGAAGAAGTCGCCGTCGTGGTAGAAGAGCACTTCGTCGTAGTCGATGTTCGAGTGGTAAAAAGGCACCTTGAGCGCGCCCGGGTCACCGGTCTCGAGGCCGCGCGGCAGGAAGGTGCACACCACCACGTTCGGCATGACGAACGTCGCGTGGGCGCTGGGCGGCAGGTGGTAACGCTCGCTCATGATCGGGCGAATGTCGCGGGTCGCCAATCGGTAGGGATAGAGGTCGCCCTTCCAGCCCACCACGTCGAACGGGTCGAACGGGTAGTCGATGTGCGACAGGGTTCCGCGCCGCTGTACGTCGACGCGCCACGAGGTGCGTCCGGCGTCCACGGCCATCTCGACCGTGGGCTCGCTCTCGGGCGTGGGGGCGACCATCACGTCTTCGTCGAAGAGGGCGTGACGGCCCAAGAGCCCGCGATCGGGCACTTTGACCTCGTCCATCGACTCGACAATCAGAAATTGCGAAGGAGTGCTGGGAAAGAGTCGATACCCGACTCCACGGGGCAAGACCAGGTAGTCGCCGCGCTCGTATGCGAGCGGTCCGAAGTCGGTGCGGCAGGTGCCCGCGCCGGAGTGCACGAAGAGGATCTCGTCCGCGTCCGCGTTGCGGAACACGTTCTTCATGGGCTCGGCGAGGCGCGCCATGTGGAGCACCACGTCGTCGTTCTCGAGGAAGGCGACGCGCGCTTTCGGCCACTCTCGGTGGGCGCCCAGGCCGGGAAGCTCGGTGGCGACGATGGCGCGCGGTCGGATTTCGCCCTCGACCGCGGTCCAGCCCACGGGCGGGTGTCGGCGGTAGAGGTGCGACGCTTTTCCGAAGAACCCGTTCCGGCCGAGCTCTTCTTCCACGGTGCCCTCGGGCAGGTCGACGTGGGCTTGGCGAGTCACGGTGCCGCGTGCGTGGTGCATACCCTGGGCGTACGGCGCCGAAGCGGACGGGGAAAGTAGAAGCTTTTGACCCTCTTTATCGAAATTATAGATGAAGCGTCCGAGCCGTGGGAAGCTCGGGAAATGGCCACGAAAGAGCCTTCTTCACGGGTGCCGTTCACGCTCGACGCGCTCGAAGTTCTGGACGCCATCGATCGCCACAAGAGCTTCGCTGCGGCCGCCAAAGAGCTTCACCGCGCGCAATCGGCGGTGTCGTACGGGGTGAAGCAGCTCGAAGACAGCTTGGGCATCGCGCTCTTCGATCGCTCGGGTCACCGCGCCGTGCTCACCGAGGGTGGCAAGCTGGTGCTCGAGGAGGGGCGAGTGTTGCTCGCTCGCGCGAGGCGCATCGAGGCCTTGGCGAGCCGCCTCCACGAGTCGTGGGAGCCGCGCATCGAGATCGTGATCGACGGGATTTTGCCTATGGATCCCGTGCTCGCCACTCTGCGCAGCTTGGTGGAAGACTCGGTGCCCACCCACATTCAGGTGCGCGTGGAGTTTCTCGGTGGCGTGCAAGACCGCTTCGAGCGGGATCGCGCGGACATGATGCTGGTGAAGGACTATTCGCGATCCAAGTCCTTGGTAGAGCGGCCGCTCCAGGAGGTCTCGGTGTTGCTCGCCGTCTCGCGTGCGCACGCGCTCGCGCGGGAGTCGCGCGTGACTCTCGAGGAGCTCCAGCGCCACGTGGAGCTCACCGTGCACGACTCGAGCGAGTCCAAGCGCCTCGCCGACACGCGCATCTTCGGCGGCCCCAGGGTCTTCTACTTGAGCGATTTCTCCATGAAGAAGCGGGCTATCGCGCTGGGCCTCGGCTTCGGTTGGGTGCCGGTCTCCATGGTGGAAGAAGAGCTTCGTACGGGCTCTCTCGTGGAGGTCCCGTACGAGGGTGGCGCGCGGTATTCGTTCGTGCCGGTGCTGGTCCACCCGAAAGAAAAGCCTCTCGGACGCGCCGGGAGGCTCTTCTTGAAACGGCTCGAAGCGGCTTGGCGCTGAAGGCGATCACCTGCCGCTGCAGAGGGTCGCCTTACCGGAGCTGGAACCCTGCAAGCTCTCTTCTTTGCACGTCCACTGCGAGCCGTAGGACGAACAGTCCGCGGGCCCGGAGCATTTTTGTAGGCATATTCCGCTCGAATTCGAGGCGCACTCCCAGCCGCTCGGGCAATCCGCGCTCGAGTTGCAGACCTTGGTGCAAATGCCGCCGGGGAAGTCGCCGCTGGTCACGCAGCGACCGTCGGGGCACTCGGTCGCGCCGGCGCATCTCGCCCCCAAGCTCGACGGGGCGTCCGTCGCGGAGCTGCAGGCGATGGAAACGAGTGCTCCGGTAGCGACGAAGAGCACGGTGCGAAGGAAGGAAGCGGGACGACTCTCGGACATGGAACCTCCGTCGGGGTTTTCGTTCGTTCAGGCAGGGGGACGCTCGCAGAAGCCGGCGAGACACAATCGACCGCAGCATTGCGCGCTCTGGGTGCACGCCTCGCCGACCGGCAGGCACACGGGTGGCGCGCCGGCGTCGGCGCCGGGGGTCGGGCCGGGCGGCGGCGCGGGAGGCGCGTCGCAGCGACCGTTGGTGCAGCTCGACGTGCAGCAATCGCTGCCGGTCGTGCAGGTCGTGCCTGCAGGAACGCACGGCGTGGTGCAGGTCTTCGAGGCCGGATCACAATGGGCCGAGCAGCAATCCCCGTCGTTCTGGCAGGTCGCCGACATGCCTCGGCATTGCTGCGGCGGAGCGATACACCGCGGCGGCTTGAAGTTGTCTTTGTCGCAGAGGTCGTTCCCCGGCGTGGCCCCGCAGCAGCCGCTGTTGGTGCCCGAGTTGCACGTCTCGCCCGTGGGGCGGCAGCGGCCGTTCGCTTCGTCGATCGCGCAGCGTCCGCCCTGGCAGATGTCCGAGCAGCACTCGGCGTTCGTGGTGCACGTCTCTCCTTGCACGATGCACAGTCGGGCGCTCGCGCAGACGCCCCCGAAGCAACCGAGCGAGCAACAGTCTTGAGCGTTCTGGCACGCCACGCCGTCGCCGCGGCACGCGTCCCGACACTGAACGACACCCGCCTGTCCGGTGACGGGCTGGCACGATCCGCTGCAGCACTCTTGGCCCTGCGCGCACGCTTCGGTCGGGCCCTTGCAGATACCGCCCACGGTGGGGCCGCCGTCCCCTGCGGGCGTCAACGTGTTGCCGATGCATCGGCCGCCGTTGCACGTGCCCGAGCAGCAGTCGAAGCCGGCGACACACGCCTTGCCGTCGAGGTTGCATGCGGGCGCACCGCCGTCCGCGGCCGTGCCTCCACAGACGGATGCGTTGCAGGCCCCGACGCAGCATTCGGACGGGCTCGTGCATCCTGCACCTACCGTTCGGCAGGCGCCGCCGTCGGCGGGCGGGAAGGTCCCGGTCTCGTTCGCGGCGGCCTCGGAGGACCCTCCGTCGTCGGCCGAGTCGATCACGGTCGAGCTCCCACAGTGGGCTGCACCCACGGCCACCAGTGCGCCGAAGAGCGCCGTCGCGACGCTTCGGACCGAGCGAGATTCGAGCATGAGCACCTTCCTCGAGTGCCAGTGGTCGGCCGACGAGGTCAGGATGCAGAAATCGTCAGGAGGGCTCGATTTGCTGGAAAAGCCTACCTTCTTCGGGCGTGTGGGCCCGACACCGCTCGCGAGCAGGCGTCGGGCTCACGGGCAGCTCGTGGCGCAGCGCCCGCCGTCGCAGACTCCGGTGCAGCACTCTTCGGCGCGGGCGCACGCGTCTCCCGCGGTCTTGCACGCGCGTGGTGCGCAGACTCCCGGTGTGCCGCTGCACGCACCGGAGCAACACTCGGCGGTCGAGTTGCAAGATGCACCTTCTGCCGCGCATGTCGCCTGGCATACGGTCACGCCGCGTGCGTCGGGCGCGCACGTGCCGCTGCAGCAGTCGGCGCCTGTGAGGCACACGGTGCCGGGTGCGAGGCAAGGGCCGCCGCCGTACGCGCAGCGATTGTCTTTGCTGCACGCGCCGCCGCAGCACGGCCGTGAGGAGCCCGTGTTGCAGTCTTCTCCGGTAGGCCGACACGTGGCGAGCTCGTCGCGCTGGCACTTTCCGCCCGAGCACGTGCCCGCGCAGCAATCGAGCGTGTCGGCGCACGCGTCCCCGTCTTTTCCGCAGAGCGGCCCGCCGCAGACGCCTCCGTGGCAGGCGAGTCCGCAGCAGTCTTGGGCTCGTGCGCAAGCCTCACCGTCGGGGTGGCAGAACCCGAGGCAAGTGGCGGTTCCGCCCAGGCTCGCTTCGCAAGAGCCGGAGCAGCAATCTCCGCGCGACGTGCACGGTTCGCCGACGCTCGCGCAGGATCCACTCGGCAGGCAGATCGCGCCTCGGCATCTGCCCGTGCAACAGTCGGCGTCGACCGCGCACGAGTCGGCGACCACGCGGCAATCCGCGCGATTCGCGGAGCACGTCGAGCCGTCGGCGTTCGCGCGCGCGTCCGACGTAGGGCCTCCGTCGGAGAGGCGAGAGGTGCTCGGGGGGCCCGGAACGAGCTCGATTTCCTCGAGGCTACACGCGACGAGCCACGCGACCGCGAGGCCACGTACGAGACGTTCGACCGTACGACGCGCGCTCACAAAAGCCCCACGACGATGGCCAACGTAGCCGATCCCTGAAGTGGCTGGAGCTCGAGCACCGGAGTCCCTTCGACCGTGTAACGCTGTCGGCGCGTCATCCACGCGGCGGCGACCTCGCCTCCCAAGGTGATCCGTGGCGCGAGCCGAATCCCTGCGAAAACGCCCGTGTCGAAGGAGAAGTCGAGCCGCTCGGAGGAGACTTCGATCGACGACTTCACGGTGCCCGACAGGTGCGTGAGGTGTGCACCCAATCCCGCGAAGGGCTCCACCGACACACGCGAGCCGGGCACGAGCCGGAGCCGAGCCGCCACCGATCCGTCGAAGGTGGACAGGCTCGCGTCGATGTTCGCTCCGGTCACGCTTCTCGTCGTGCCGAAGTCCGCGCGCGCCGAGATGCCGAGCGCGGTGGCGTGACCGGCGAATGCGCGGACCGACACGCCGAGCCTCGGCATCACGCTGGCGGCCAACGTGCGCGCACCGAGTGAGACCGATCCTTCGAGCAAATCGTGCCGTGCCGCAGGTTCGTCCTCTGGCGGTCGATATGGCCGGGGGGCGACGTTAGGCGCAGGTGGCGTGGGTGCGGGCGCGTTCGTGCGCTCTTCGGGAGGCGCGAGATCGCTCGTACGAAGCAGCGTCTTCAGCGAGAGCGCGGCGGAGGCCGCCCCGAGCTCGTCGAACGGCGGACTGCCGGAGATCTCCCGGGACGTGGTCCGCTTGGTCGTTGCGTCGTACACGTAAAGCGTGTTGCCCTTCGTGCCCCGTGCGAACCAGGCGATTCCTCGACCCTCGAAGCGCGTAGCCAGCGCCGCGAGGCCTTCGGCATCGGCCGCGTCGGGGACGAGCCCGTCGGCCGAGACCACCGTGACGTTCCACGAAGAAAGCGCCACTCGGGCCGCTCGGTCGAGCTCGGCCCCGCCTCCGACGAGGACCACCCGCGAAGGTTCGCTCGCTCGCGCTTCGCGCGTGGACGGAGCCGCCGACACGACGGCCGCCAACACGATTCGCTGCACGAGCGATCCCCTCGAACGCACGTCTCGAACTTACCCGAGTCGCGCGAGCAGTGCGCGGGCGTCGGCGGCGTTGCGACCGTTCGGATACCGGCGAAGGTAGTCTTGGAGCAGGGCGCGAGCCGTCGCTCGGTCCCCGTGCTCGGCGGCGAGGCGACCCGCCGCGAACAGGGAGGGCTCGGCCCAAGGACCGCCGCGGGCGGCGACCTTCCGATACCCGGCGAGGGATCCGGCGTAGTCGAAGCCCTCGCTTCGAGCTGCCGCCTCGTAGGCTGCGCGGTCGTCGAGTCCAGAGAGACCCGGAGACGGCGCACGTGCACTCGAAGTCGCGCGAGGCTCGACAGGACCACTCGCGGACGGGTCGGGCGCGGAAGCTGCGGACGCGCTCGGATCGCGAGCGACCTCGGCCTTCGTCGACGAAGAGGGAGTCGCATTCTCGCGGCTCGACCAGTGATCGCCCTCGTGAACAGGCCGAATTTCCCCGTGGTAGCTCACTTCGACCGTGCCGTGCGCGACCTTCACGGTGACGCCGTCGGCTTCTCGAGCGACGCGAAAGCGAGTGCCCACCACCCGCACGCCGACGTCGCCGGCTTGCACCACGAAAGGGGGGCGTTCCGCGCGTGGCGGAACCTCGAAGGTGACTGCTCCGCGCTCAAGCACCACCACGATCCCGCGTCCATCGTCGCCGGTGGCGACCACTTCGGTGCGCGGTTCGATCTCGAGCTCGGCCGAGCCGATGGTGGCGTGCGAGGCGGAGTCTCCGCTCGCCACGTGAAGTGGTGCGGACGGGGACGCGACCGCGCTGCCCGAAGTCGACCCGGACGCGCCCGCGGGAGCGAAGGTGCGGAGCAAGAGGAGGACCAGCGCGGCCATGGCCACGAATCCGAACACGGCGGCCGCGATGCGCGCACGGACCACGCTCGGCTCGGTCGTGTGGTCGTCGGTGGGTCTCGTCGGCGCGCGAGGTGCGCTGGTGGGGGCGGGCGTGGGCGCAGTACGCGCGACCTCGGAGAGCACGTTCTCCTCGATTTTTGCCCAGCGAGCATCGTCGAGCGGCTCGACCTCGAGGGGGATGGGCGGCCTGCGTTTCATGCGTCTTCCTCGGGAACGAAGGCCAAGAGAGCCGGGTCTTTGCGGGCGCGCGTCTCGACCTCGCGCCGCGCGCGAAGCACGCGCGACTTCGTGGCCGGTAGAGAGGCTTCGGTCAAGCGTGCCACGTCTTCCATCGACCGTCCGTCGAGCGCGAAGAGCGCGAAGGCGACCCTGTGATCCGGATCGAGTCGGTCGAGAATGGCGTAGAGCTTTCGAAGGGCATCGCGCGCGACCAGCCGCTGCTCGGCAGACGGCTCGTCCGAGGCCACGTCGGGCATGGCCTCGAGGTAACCCACACGTCGTTTTCTGCTGCGAAACGCCGCATACGCCACCCGCACCGTGCAGCGGTCGACCCAGGTCGCGAGCGAGGCTTCGCCTCGGTAGAGCTCGAGCGAACGAAAGACCTGGATGAACGCCTCCTGCACCAAGTCGTCGATTTGGTGATTGGTGCCGAAGAGTCGGTAGAGGGTCGCGTGCACGCGCCTCGACATGCCTCGAAAGAGCTCGCGCTGAGCCGCCCGATCTCCCGCAAGGCAACGCTCCGCGAGGTCGCGGTCCTCGGCGTAGAGGTCGTCGGCCGTGTTCACGAAGGGCTCAGTGGGCGAGTCGCATGAAAAAGATGCAAATTTGTTCGCGCATCGGACGGCGCGTCGTCTCGCGGAGATGCCGGTCGGTTTACGGCCTCTATTCGCGGTCTTTGCGGCTCACTCGGCCGTTCGTGATCGCGTAGGCTCCTCCCGAAATGACCCCGAGGATGGGCAAGTAGAGCGAGGCGCGGCCGTACGAGTGGCTCGCGGCGGCGCCGGCCATGCTTCCCAGGACGAACGCGCCGATGATGGTGAGGAGCAGCGCGAGCTTGGTGGGGGAAGGGCGGGTGAGCGCGTTCTTTCCGAAGGCCAGCGGCACGTGCACGCGCTCCGAGAGCGAGCCGCGCCAATAGCGGAACCAGCGCGCGGACTCGATGCCGAGGTCGGTGATGACGCCCGTGAGGTGGGTGGTGCGCACGACCGCACCGGAGAGGCGCGTGACCAAGCTGTTTTGCAGGCCCATGGCGGCGCACAGAACACCTGCCGAGACGTCCCACCCGCGTGGGCCGTCGAAGAGGTGGGTCGAGCCCACGAAGATGGCGAGCAGCACGCCCTCGCCGAAGAGCAGCGCCGCGTACGTGTAGGGCAGCCTCCCGAAGGGGTTTCCCTCGATCGCCATGCTGGCCGTGAAAGCTCCCGCGAAGAACGCGGCGAGGAGCAGCGCCGCGGAGAGGGCCGAGACGCGGTGCCCGATGGCCAGCTCGTTGGCGAAGCGTCCCACGTTTCCCGTGGTGTGCGAGGTGAAGGCCCCGATGAGAACGAAACCTGCAGAGTTCACGTATCCGGACGTGCTGGCGAGGTAGCCCGCGAGCAGGCGGTTCTCGGCGTCGGTTCGTTCGTTACCCTCGTGGCGGAACACGCTTCTCCTCGCGAGGCGCCCCGCGCCTCGTGGAGGAGAGACGGCACACGCGAATCTCACGATACCCCTCGTCGTCGTCGCGCGGTACTTTCGCGCGCGACCAAGCTCGCTCGGACGTTTGCCGGTCAGAGCTCGCAGTAGCCGGGGAATCCGTCGGGGAGGCCCTTCGCGTAGGGCTCGGGGCGCACGCCGAAGGGGTGGTCCTGGAGAAACTGCCAGGCGCTTGCACGGGCGTCGACCGGGACCGTGTGGCCCTTCCCGTGGTTGCACAGGAACACGAAGTGACCGGCTTCGGTCATCTTGGTCTTGTAGTTCTTCGAGCCCTCCTCGAAGCTGATGATGACCTTGTCCTGCGGACCGCCGTAAAAGAGCATGGCGGGGTAGAGGTTCTTCGGGTCCTGCTCGGGTGCTTCCCCGAAATACGAGCCCGAGAACGAGACGATGCTCGCGATGTAGCCGGACCTGCGGGTCGCCACTTGCATGGTGTTCATCGCGCCGGCGCTGAAGCCTGCAGAGTACACGCGCCGGGTGTCGACGCCGAGATCGCGGATGGCGCAAGCGAGCACCTCGTCCATCACCTTGAGGTCGTCGTCGCGATCGCCGCCGAGCGCGAGGAACCAAGGGAGCTGGCCGGCCGCGTCGTCGTGGTAGGGGGC
Organism: Polyangiaceae bacterium; assembly: GCA_965225775.1. Taxonomy (GTDB): domain Bacteria; phylum Myxococcota_A; class Polyangia; order Polyangiales; family Polyangiaceae; genus JAAFHV01. Next base: position 7,566,984 of record OZ245328.1, read on the forward strand.
CGCGATGATGCCGCCGGCATCCAGGATCTCCTTCATGGTGGACGAGGCGAACGCGGCGCTGGCTTCACTCGGGTCGCCACCGGTCCCGTGCCAGAAGAACACCACCGGACCGTCTTTGGTCTTCGCGGCGTCGGACACGGTGAGCATGACGTCACGCGGCTTGATGCCGCTCGGCGCGAAGGTGGCCTTGCCTTGCGCGAAGGTGGGGCAGGTGCCGGTCACCTTCGGCAGGAGGGCGGGATCGGGGGTGGTGTGCTCGGGGGGCAGGGCGGTGGGCGATGCGTCCGCCGATGCCGCGGCGTCTGCCGTTTGCGTCTCCGGTGACGTGCCGCTCGTCGTGGTGGACGAGCAGGCGAAGCCCGTGAAGGCGAGGGACGAAGCGACGACGACCAGGGGAAACGCACGGGTGAGCACGCGCGAAGCCTAGCCAAATGGGCTGGAAAATCGCCAGGTTTTCGCGGTTTTTCGAGGAGGCGCCGCGTCACGCTCGAAAGAGGCAAAACGTTGGACTACGGAGGGCGAATGGCGCGGCGCGAGGCTCGAGTGCTCGAGGCGAAATCGAGGATGCCCTTCGGGGTGAGCCTCGGAGTCGGGGTCGTCGCGTGGCTCGGCTTGCTCGGTGAGGCGCGCGCGCAGATCGTGAACGTGCAGCCTCTGGTCGGCCGATCGGATACGCCGGGGTGGAACGGGACGGTGGACGGCTCCGCCGACGTGCGCGCCGGCAATACGAGGCTCTTGGTGCTGGGCGCTTCCGCGCAGGTTCGCTACCGCACGGGGCCGAGTGTCTATTTTTTGCTCGTGCGTGGAGAGCTCGCGCGTCGTGGAGGAGACGAGCTGGTCGAGCGTCATTTCGAGCATCTTCGGTATCGCAGACAGCTCTGGGGGCCGTTGTTTCTCGAGACGTTCGTGCAGTACCAGGTGGACGCCATCCGCAGGCTCGCCGTGCGGGCGGTGGCCGGGATGGGGCCGCGCGTGGAGATCGTGCACTCGGGGCTCTTCGAGCTCGCCGCGGGCGCGCAGCCCATGTTCGAGTACGAGCGGCTCGCCGATGATAGGGAGCTCGATGCAGGGGAACGCAGCTCCTTCGCGAGGCTCTCGACCTATGGGCAGGTCTTGGTGACGCCCATGCCGGGGTTCAAGCTCGCGCAGACGGCGTACGTTCAGCCGCGCTTCGACGACCCGAAGGACCATCGCATCCTGCACGAGCTCGAGGCGCTTTTTTCGGTGAACAAGCACTTGGCGTTCAAGTTGTCGTTGGCGTCGCTTTATGACTCGAGGCCGCCGGCCGCGGTGGGGGGATTGGACTCGACCTTGAAAAGTACGGTGCAGATCTCGTTTTGAGGCGCGAGGGGTTGCTCGCGTGAAAAGCGAATGGTACGTTCACTTTTGGGATGGCTCAGCGACCCAAAGAAGACGTGCGGGCTCGGATTGTCGCGGCGGCGGAGGAGCTCTTTGCGGAAGAAGGGGTCGCGGCGGTCGGGATGGCTCGTGTGGCGGAGCGAGCGTCGGTCTCGACGGGCAACGTTTATCGGTACTTCTCGGGAAAAGAGGCGCTGTTCGCCGAGGTGCTTCCGGACGCATTGGTCGAACGGGTGGTGCGCCTCACGCGCGGCAAGATCGCCTCGCTCGGGGACGAGCGGGAACCTCTCCGCTCGGCGCGTGACGCTCGCTATCACGTGCTCTCGCGCGAGGTGGTCGAGCTCTGCGTCGAGTCTCGGGCTCGGATGGTGATTCTCTTCGGTCGCGCGGAAGGAACGCGTCACGAGGGGTTCGCCGAGGGGCTCGCGGTCCGGCTCGCCGAGGACGCCCTCGGCTACGCGAAGCGCGCCTATCCGAGCCTGGTCGTGAATCCGGAGCTCCGCCCCACGTTGCGGCGCATCTATGCGGCGTTCTTCTCGCAGCTCACCGAGGCCCTCTCCGCGGTGCGCACGCGTGCCGAGGTGGAGCTCGTGCTCGACCTCCATACGCGACACCACGTGGGTGGGCTCTCCCACCTGTTCTCTTCGCTGGCCGAGCACGCTTCGCACGTCGTCGAGCGCCCGGCGTTCGTCCCCGAACCCGTCGAAGAGGTGGCCCATGCCGATCGTCACGTCGTCTCCCCGGCAGCTGCTCGCCCGCGTGCTCGAAGACCCCGCGCTCCCGAGTCGGATCGCGGCGCTCGAGCCCGCGGCCTTGGCGCGCCTGGTTCATCGAGTGGGGCTCGAAGACGCCGGTGAGGTGCTGGCGTACGCCTCGGCGGCTCAGCTGCGAGACCTGTTCGACGAAGACCTTTGGGCGAGCGAAAAAAACGGGGAAGATGCACGCTTCGATGCGGCACGCTTCGGCGTTTGGCTCGAGGTCCTCCTCGAAGCGGGAGATCGCGTCGTGGTGGAGAAGCTCGCCGAGGTCCCCGAAGACCTGCTGACGCTGGCGTTCCACACGCACGTGCACGTGGTGCACCTCGACGCGCTGATGGCCGAGGTCTCCGATTCGGACGACGATCTGCTGGAAAAAGCGATGTCCGACGCGCTCTCGGAGGAGATCGACGACTACCACGTGTTCGCGCGGCGCACGGACGGTTGGGACGCCGTGCTCGCCACCTTGCTCGCCTTCGATCGCGATCGGCACGACGATCTCGTCCGCTTGCTCGCTCGCCTCGCGCACGCGACCGCGAGCGAGGCGGACGATCACGGTGGTCTGTACGAAGTGCTGACCGCGGCCGAGACGCTCGAGGTCGACGCCGCTGCCGATCGCGAAGATCGTCGAGCGAAGAAGGGCCACGTGGCGCCCTCGGGGGCACGCGCCTTCCTCGCCCTGGCCCGCACCGGGGAGTCGTCGGACGAGCGAGACGCCATCGCGACCGCGTACTTCCGCGAGCTCGATCGTGACTCCCTCACGCGCGTGACCGATGCGCGAGCTTCCGGTGCTTCGCTCGAGGCCGCGCGCGAGCGTCCGCGATTGTCCCGGCGTGGGACCGAGGCACTCGGTGCGCTCGTCGCCGAGGTGGAGCTCACGTCCCTTCCGGTCCCCGCGGGCGCCCAGCCCGTCACCCTGCTCGAACGAGCGCTCGAACGCCTACCCTCGCCGGTCCGCTTCGCGAGGAGTGAAGAGCTCGCCTTCACGGCCAACGTGGTCGCGGAAGGCGTCGCGGTGCATGGTCGGCGTCTGCGTCCTTTCGAGGCGGTTCGCGCCGCATTGGGCACCGTCAATCTCGGGCTCGAGCTCGTCCTCGTCGAGCGCGGCCTCTCCGAAGACGATGCCGCGGCGCGCGTGCTCGCCGAGACGGGCTGCGATCTGCTCTTTCGTCGGGCGGTCGCGCATTCGGTGCGAGTCTTGGCGGATGCGGCCGAACGATCGAGTCTATCGAAGACCGATCCGGCACGGCTCGCTGCCGTGGCGCCGTTCCCTCACATGATCGATGCGCAAGGAGAGCCCGCCTTCGTGGACTCGCTCATTCGACTCGCGTCCGCGGTCGGCGTACTCGCGTCGACCCGAGCTCGGAAGGCTTCCGGTCACGCTCCGGAGCGCGCGTCGCGTGGCGCGACCGGTCCGGCCGTCACCAAGCGCAAGACGTCGACGTATCCCGGGGGCTCTCCTACGGCGCCACGCTCGCGCAAGAGTCGGTGAAGCTCGGGTAGGCGAAAGAACGGCACGGAGGCCGCGAGGTGGTGCTCGAGGTGGAAGCTCACGCGTATCGGCGCCACCGTGGCTCGTGCCAGGAGGCCGGCTCGGGTGGTGCGTGTATTCGTCATGGGATTCGGTCCGTGCTCCAAGCAGGCGTGCTCGGACAGTGAGCGTATCCGCATGAAGGCGCCGAACGTGGTGAGCATCGCCACGATCCATGCATAATACACCCAGGCGTGCCCCGTGACCGCGCATGCCCCGAAAATGAGCGCATTCGTGAGCAGTGCGCCCGAGGCGTTTTTCACGAAGGCTCGGAGGTAGTCGCTCGGCTTGCGGCCGGCCCTAGGCCTGCGGCGCACGTCGGCAGCCACCGTGTACTCGATCAGCTCGAGGTCCATCAGGACGAGCCCGAGCAGTCGCTTGAGACCGGCGATGCCCGACAGGTCGCGGAGCAGCTTGCGCGCGAGCGATGCTCGCGTGGTCGGGAAAGGTGCGGTGAGCGACGCGTCGGGATCGGCGGCGAGGCTCGTGTGGGCGTGGTGGCGCAGGTGGTGCTTACGGTAGCGAGCCACGTCGACCCCGATGGGCCGCGCGCACACGAGGTCGGCGAAGACGTCGTTTCCGAAGCGCGACACGAACAGCGTTCGATGCGCGGCTTCGTGTTGCAGGATCGCGAGCGCGAGCTGGCGACCGCCGACGACGACCACCACCAGCACGAACACCAACGGGTGCGGATAGCGAGCCAAGAGCGCGAGCGCACCTGCGACGATCGCCCAGGTGGACAGCACGGCGAAGAGACCGCGTACGTCGGAGCGACGTGTGAGCCTCGCGAGCTCGGCCTTGTCGACGAAGTCGAGCACGTTGGGGATGCGCTCGGCGTCGTCCGTGGAGGCGGGGGCTTCGGGGTCGGCAGGTTCGGTGTTCATGCGCGGCTCAATGGGGCAAAACTCGCGGCTCCCCGCCCTCGAGAAGGGCGAAGAGCGCGAGCCAGACGTCGCGACCGCGGCGGTCGAGCTCGACTACGGCGTCGAAGAAGTCGCGGCGCAGATCTTCGTCCACGAGGGGCGCGGGGAGCCAGGGATCGAAGAGAACCTGCCGGATGGCCGCGCTGCCCAAGAGGAACGCCTCGCGGGCGGCCACCTCGGGCTCGAGGGAGGGCGCCTTCTTCAGCCACTTTTCGATGCGCGTGCGCGTTCGCTTGTAAGATGCACCGAGCGCCTTGCCGTCCCAGGCCGAACGGAGGCTCGCTTCGGTCGTCACGTCGAGGTCGGAGAGCCGGAAGACCGGCGCTTCGTGCTCGAGGCCGAGGTTCTGGAGGCGCTCTCGAATGCCGGCGACCCCTCCCTCGAGGTTGTCGGGGCGAACGTGAAGGTCGCGGCCGAGCTCGACCATGCCGAGCAACTCGAGCGCTCGGGCGCGACGCCGCAGCGCCGAGCGATCCCCACGGCCGAGCGACCCGACGTGCACGCCCACGTAGGCCCCCTTCCAGGGGCGCACCCGGGAGATCGCGGAACGCCAACGCGAGAGCTCGAGGGCACGCTCGGCCTCGGTCTCGGAGAAGCGGTACTCGCCGCGCCCGGTCGACTCGATTCGCCCCGCCGCGGAGAGGCGCACCAGCGCCACACGCACGCTCGACTCGCCGATCCCGAAGAGGGCGCACGCGGGCACGGCGATGCGCGTAGGGAGCGGCTCTCCGTCGAGCGCGAGCAAGAGCGCGACCACGAGGCGCTTGGCGCTCGGGCCCTCTCCCCAATCGTTACGTTCGGTGTCGACCATTGCTTCGAGATGTAATGTTACATGGGAGGCGCCTACGCGCAAATCCATGTAATGAACCGTTCGGCCCCTACGGGACGGTCGTCGTGTAGTCTCGGACGGATGGCTGGGAGGCGAGGCGCCCTCCCCGAGGCGATGGTTCGCAGTGGAGGTGAGCGATGAGCGAGATCGAGATTCGAACCGAAGACGGCACCTGCGACGCGTACGTGGCCTCTCCCGCGGGTGACGGGCCGTTTCCGTCAGCGATCTTCTTCATGGATGGCGTCGGGCTACGGCCCGCGCTCCGCAAGATGGCCGACCGGGTGGCTGCGCTCGGGTACTACGTGCTTTTGCCGAACCTCTACTATCGTGTTGGCGCCTACGAGCCCTTCGACGCAGGCTCGGTGTTCTCCGGAGGTCCCGAGATGGCGCGGCTCATGAAGATCGCGGAGACCGCCAACGACGCCGCGGTCGCGCGCGACACGAAGGCCTTCTTCGCGCACCTCGAGGCCGAGCCCCGAGCTCGTGCGGGAAAGGTCGCATGCTTCGGGTATTGCCTCGGTGGTGGGCTCGCGATGCGCATGGCGTGCGAGTTTCCCGAGCGCCTCTCGGTCGCGGCTTCGTTCCACGGTGGGCGCTTCTTGGTCACGCCCGAAGCGCCGGCCATGCTCGCGGCCAAGGCTCGCGCGGAGCTCTACGTGGGCATCGCCGAGAAGGACCCGAGGCACACGCCCGAGGTCACCGAAAAGCTGCAGGATGCACTGACCGCCGCGAACGTTCCGCACACCCTCGAGGTGTATCCCGGTGCGGCGCACGGCTTCGCGGTGGAAGACCTGCCGGTGTACGATCGCGTCTCGTCCGAGCGGCACTGGGCTCGTCTCGGGGCGCTCTTGGAGCGCGCGGCGAGGCGCTGAACCCGCCGACGTGCGAGCGGCCGTCGCGCCGGGGAGCGAGACGGCCGCAGGGCTACGGGATAGAGGCGAGCGGCCCTTCAGAACGCGAAGCCGAGCGTACCGTCGATGTGCAGGCCCGCCGTGTAGAAGCTCGGCTTGCGGGACGAATCGGGGATGTAGGCTGCATGCATCTGGCCGCCCACGCCGAGCGACAGGTGCACGCGATCGGCGAACAAGAACGCGTAGCCGATGGCCGCACCGAGGGCGCCGGCCGGGCCGATCTTGCTCTCGCCGTTGCGCTCGCCGCGCACGACGCCGCCTTGGAAGAAGGGCGAGATCCACGGGCCGCGCGGGGCCTCGTCGAGCAAGAAGAAGTAGGGGCGCACGCGGAGCACGCCGCCGCGCACGTCGCCGAGCTTGTCGGTCACGGTCCAGGGATCGTAGAAATTCCCCGAGACCGAGATCGCGAGGTGCGGGCTCACCTTGCGCTGGTAGCCGATGCCGATGACGTGCAGGCCGAGGTCCGCGAAGACCACGTTCTCCGGGTAGACGGCGTGCGGCTTCTTCTCCTCGTGCTCTTCGTGCTCGGCCTTCGGAGCGGGCGGCGCCTCTTCGGCGTGAGCGAACGAGGTCGTGAGGGCCAGCAACGACAAGACGGGCAGGGCGTGGAGAAGACGCATGGCCCTACGTAAACCGAAATCCCGCGGAAGAGTCGGGAGAAATCACGGGGCCCGTTCGACGTCGCGCGTCGTCAGCTCTGTGTAAAGCGCATGCGTTTGACCGGGGCCGGGCGAGTCTCTCGACGGTTCGCTCGACCTGAACATCCATGCACCCGTGGAGTGCCGGTCGATACCACGAAGATTGACACCACGGATCGTGTCGATAGAGTGCGCCCGCACGGGGTGTGTCTGTACGAATTCCCCGTAAAAAACGCACTTTCGCGAGCCGCTGCAGGCGGCTTGCCCCATCGCCGGCCTCGTGTGCGGCGGTGCTCGCACTCCCTCGGAAGAAGAAGTCGATCTTCCGGGAACAAAACCGACGATCACCCCGTTGGGGCGACCGTCCCGGCGGAATTCCGCCACTTTCTCATCCTTTACCGGAGGTCGGATGTCCACCGACGTGATGATCTACGCGAGCGACCTGTCGAAGAATTTCGGGTCCTTCCGCGCGGTCGACAAGATCAACTTCGAGGTGAACCGCGGCGAAGTCGTAGGCTTTCTGGGGCCGAACGGCGCCGGCAAGTCCACCACGATGCGCATTCTCACGTGCTTCATCGCCCCCACCTCGGGCACGGCGCGCATCAACGGCCACGACGTCTTCGATCACCCGCTCGCCGTGCGCGAGAGCCTCGGGTATCTGCCGCAGCGCGCTCCTCTCTACTTGGAGATGAGCGTCTACGAGTACCTGAAGTTCGCCGCGGACCTTCGTAACCTCGACGAAGGCACGTTCAAGAAGCGGGCGAAGGCCGTGGTCGAAGTGGCGGGCTTGGCGCAGGTGCTCGGCAAAGAAATTCGCCAGCTCTCGCACGGTTACCGCCAGCGCGTGGGCCTCGCTCAGGCGCTCATCCACGACCCGCCCATCCTCATCCTGGACGAGCCCACGAGCGACCTCGACCCCAACGAAAAGGCCGAGTTCCTCGACTACCTGAAGCAGATCGGCAAAGACCGTACGGTTCTTCTGTCGACCCACAACCTGAAGGAAGTGGAGACCGCCTGCGCCCGCGCGATCATCGTGTCGCGTGGTCGAGTGGTGGCCGACGGCTCGCTCGACGAGATCCGCGGCAAGAGCGGCCGCGTTCGTTACGTGGTGGAAGTGCAGGAGTCCGGCGGCAATCAGCCCTACCGCGGCACCGGCGCGTTTCCCCGCGCGAACGAGGTCACGGCGCTGCTCTCCAGCATCAAGGGCGCGGCTCGTGTGAACGAGCTCCCGACCGACGAGCGCGCGCACGCGTTCGAGCTCACGAGCGAGCGTGACACCGACCTCCGCGCCGAGATTTTCCGGGCGATCGCGGACAAGGGCTGGGTCCTGCTCGAGCTCCACCGTGACACGCAGACTCTCGAAGACGTGTTCCGCCACCTCACCATCGGCGACGAACGGCGAAACCGCCACGTCGGAAAGGGCGAGCCTCCTCCTGTCGCGGACGACGACGAGGACGAGGAGGACGAGGACGACGAAGACGAGGACGAGGCCTGAGCCATGAGCAACAAGAAGAAAGACGAAGAAGAGAAGAAGAAGAAGCTCGCGGCCGAGGAGGAAGACGACGACGACGACACCACGTCGGAAGAGTCGGAATCCGAGGAAGAGGAGTCCGAGGAAGCGTCGGACGACGAGGACGAAGACGAAGACGACGCGCCGAAGACCGCGGCCAAGAAGCCCACCTTCGATCACGTCGCGGCGCCGCAAGTGCGCGCTTCGTTCACCAAGAACCTCTGGACCATCACGAAGCGCGAATTCGCCGGTTATTTCAACTCGGCCCTCGCGTACATCGTCATCAGCGCCAGCATGGTGCTGTTCGGTCTGTACTTCTTCTTCTACCAAGGCGGCATCTGGCAGATCGACCGTGCGTCGATGGGCCGCATGTTCGACTTCGTGCCCGCTTGGGTCTGCTTCCTCACCATCCCGCTCTTCACGATGCGGGCCATGAGCGAAGAGAAGCGCCTCGGCACCATCGAGCTCCTCATCACGCTGCCCGTTCGTGACAGCGAGGTCGTGCTCGGCAAGTACCTGGGCGCGCTCGGCGTCCTGGTCGTGCAGATCGGCTTGCTCGTTCTCTACCCGGTCGTCATGTTCAAGTTCCCCTGGAACATGGGCGCGTTCGACTGGGGTCCGTTCTGGTCGTCGATCCTGGGACTTTTCCTCATGGGCGGCGCCGGCATCGCGATCGGCATGCTCTTCTCGGGCATGACCGAGAGCCAAATCGTGAGCTACTTCGCCACCGCGGCGACGCTGCTCATCCTCTTCTTCGTCGGCTCGTTGGTCCAGTTCGTCAAAGGCTGGCCGGGCGACGTCATCTCCTTCTTCAGCTTCCAGACCCGCTACGAACCCTTCGCTCGAGGTCTCATCGACACTCGTGCGGTCGTGTACTTCGTGTCGGTCACGGTGCTGTGTTTGCTCGAATCCTTCCGGCAGCTCGAGGGCCGGAGGTGGCGCTGATCGCGAGGGCTTGAAAGAACATGGAACGCAAAGCCAAAGCAGCGACCGAAGCCGGCGCGCTCATCCTCGTCATCGCGGCGATCCTCGTCGCGATCAACGTCCTCTCGGCCGTCGGTGGCTACAAGCGCATCGACGTGACCAAGAACGAACGCTTCACCCTCTCGAAGGGCAGCGGAAACCTCCTGCGCAGCATGAAGCAGGAAATGAAGGTCGACGTGTACGTCACCAAGGGCCTCCCCAAGCTGGATGCCTTCGTGCGTGACCTGCGCGACCTCCTCCTCGAGTACAAGGCGGCGAGCGGCGGGAAGTTCGACTTCACGCTCATCGAAGCCAAGGACGAAGAGCAGAAGAAGGCCGCCAAGGACGCGGGCCTGGTCGAACAGCCGTTCGGCGAAGCTTCGGACGACCAAGAGAAAGCCTCGGTCACCCAAGGCTTCATGGGCATCGTCTTCAAGTACGGCTCGGAGAAGGACGCCATCAAGTTCCTCCCGCCGGACCGCTCGGAAGGTCTCGAGTTCTGGATCACCAACAAGATCCGCGAAGTTCGCGACAAGGGCGACTCGATCAAGCACAAGATCGGCATCGTCACCGGCAAGGACGAGATGAAGCTCACCGACACGAACCTCGTGCCGGCCAACATGGGCAAGCCCTCGCTCCAGCAGATCGTGCTGCAAAACTTCCCGTTTTATCAGTTCGTCGACGTCGACCTCAAAGAGGGTGGCTCGGAGATCGACGACTCCCTCGACGGCCTGCTCATCACGCAGCCGAACAAGGACTACACGGAGAAGGAGCTCAAGCGCGTCAACCAGTTCATGATGAAGGGCAAGAGCCTGGTCGTCGTGGCGAGCGCCGTGAACGTGAAGACCAGCGACGCGCAGATGCAGGCGACGCTGAGCACCCACGGTCTCGAGAAACTCCTCGACGGCTACGGCATCGAGCTCCGCAAGGACGCCGTGCTCGACTTCGGTCGTCCCTTCCGCGTCGGCGTCATGACTCAGGGCGGCCTCGCCAGCATGCGCTTCCCGCAGTTCCTCGACGTGCAGGACAATCCCGCGTTCACCGGTGACGAGCAGCTGCTCGACACGGGCTTCGCCGGATTCTTCCGCATCCCCGGCCTGGCGTTCCCCTTCGCCTCGTCGATCGTCCTCCACAAGGAAAAGCAGCCCGACGTCGCCGCCGACAAGTTCCGCGTCGTCGCGCGAAGCACGCCCCGCGCGCTCCGCGAGACCACCGACAGCGTCGACCTCAAGGCCTTCAAGGCCTGGAAGCCCAAGGGAGAGTTCTCTCAGCAGAACCTCGCGGCTGCCATCGAAGGCACGCTGAAGACCGCGTTCCCCTCGGGTGACGGCGTGACCGTTCCCGAGAAGAGCGAGAAGCCCTCGCGCGTGCTGGTGGTCGCCTCGGCGGACTTCCTCACGAACCCCTTCGCCCGCGCCGGCAACGGCCCGGACATGGGACAGATGGGCATGATGATGCCCGGTGGTGGCGGAGACGAGCAGCTCCTCCAGATCGCCGGCCCCTACGCCCAGCAGGCGCTCACGAACACCATCCTGGCGTTCAAGAACACCCTCGACTGGATGACCGGCGACACCGATCTCCTCGCGGTCTCCGCCAAGATCCTCTCGGAGCCGAACCTCGTGTACGGCGACGTCTCGAAGCCCAAGTTCGAGGACGAGTCCGACGAGCAGATCAAGAAGCGCGAAGACGAAATGAAGCAGGCTCGCAAGAAGCAGCAGCACTGGATCGAGGCCACCCTCGTGCTCGTGATTCCGCTGATCTTCGCGCTCTTCGGAGTCTTCCGCCGCATGCGCCGTGACGCGGCTCGCGCGAACGTCTCTCTCGCCTGAGGTCGAACAAGATGGATACGCAGAAGAAGATCATCGTCGGTGTGGTGGTGCTCGCAGCGCTGGGCGGACTTGCTTACAAGCAGGTCAAGTCCGACGCCGACGTGGGCAAGGCCACCACGACGAGCGCCGATCCGCTGCCCGAGATCAAGGCACCCGACGACACCGACAAAATCTCGGTGACCAACGGCAAGAAGGGCGAAATCGTCCTCGAGAAGAAGGGCGACAAGTGGGTTCTCACGAAGCCTCTCCAGGCCGAAGCGAACCAACAAGCCGTCAAGTCGATGCTCGACAACCTGAAGGAGATCAAGGTCAAGGAGGTCGTGAACGCGGCCACCACCGACGATCAAAAGAAGGACTACGAGCTCGACGCCGAGAAGGCCGTCCACGTGCAAGCGTGGAAGGGAGCCGACAAAAAGGTGGACGCGACCTTCGGTAAATCCGGTGGTCGTGGCCAGCTGCTGATGGTGGACGGCAAGCCCGGCGTGTTCGCGGGCACCGGCTACTCGAGCTACATCTACGCGCGTGAAGTGAAGAGCTGGCGCGACGCGGAGATCTTCAAGTTCGACGACACGAACGCCACCCAGGTCACCCTGGTGAACAAGGCGGGCGAGTTCTCGTTCACCAAGGGCGACAAGTGGGCCGGGACCTTCAAGGCCAAGCCCGCCGACCCCGCGAAGCCGATCGACAAGTTCGACGACGGCAAGGTGACCGAGATCCTCCGCACCTTCAAGAACCTCTCGGCCGACGACTTCGCCGACGGCAAGAGCACCTCGGAGGCCGGGCTCGATCCGGCTGAAGCGACGCTCACCGTTTCCCTCAAGGACGGCGCGGGCAAGTACGTGCTCCGCATCGGTAAAGAGGAAAAAGAGAAGAAGCACTTCGCCAAGAAGGAAGGCTCGGACCTCGTGTTCGTGATCGGACCCTCCCCCGCGGAATGGGCTTCGGTCGAGCTCACGAAGTTCCAGAAGTCGGGCGACGCCGGAGCTCCTCCTCCTTCGCCGATGGGCATGCCTCCTGGAATGGGGATGCCGCCCGGAATGGGGATGCCGCCCGGAATGGGGATGCCGCCCGGAATGGACCCGCACGGTCACTAACCGTTACGCGAGTCTCGACGACGAAGGCCGCGACCGTCTCCGACATCCGGAGAAGGCGCGGCCTTCGGCTTTTCGGGCAGGCCCTCGGTCAGTGGCAGGGGACGGCGGTGGCCGAGCGGTCCGTCGAGGAGCACGTGCCCGAGGTGGGGAGGGCGCGGAACGCGATGGGGCCGCTCGGGATGCAGGTGCGGGTGCGGGTCGATCCGCAATAAGCGTTCACGCCTTTGCCACTGCGGGTCGTGGGGATGTAGCCGAAGCCGTCGCAATCGACGCCGCAGCTGCCGGGGAAGGGGTCGTACGTGCCCACTTCGGTGCCGTCGCAGTCGTAGTCGAACGAGGACACGCCTCCGGCGGTGTAGGGAGTGCCGAAGAACGCGCGCTGACCGGGGAACACGCTCGCGTTCGTGTCGTCGCAGTCGCCCGTGATCTTCACGTAGCCGGCCGGAGGCGTGCAGCCCAACGTCGCGGCGCCCGCGCCGATGCCGTCGCCGTCGGCGTCTCGGTACCATTTGGGCGTAGGCGTGCAGGTCTTGGGAGCGGCAGGGTTGGCGCAATCCGAGTACCCGGCCGAGCAGGTGGCGCCGCATTGACTACCTCGGCACGCCGGAGATCCGTTGGCCACCGCTGCGCAGGGTTTTCCGCAACCGCCGCAATGATCGACGCTGGTCGCGATGTCGACGCAGCTGTTGCCGCATTGCGTGGAGCCGAGCGTGCAGGTCGCGCCGCAGCGGTAAGCGTCTGTCGTGGCCGAGCCCCCGTCGCCCGCGCCCGCGTCGGTCGTCGCGCCGACCGGGGAGCAGAGAGGCGTCGAGGTGGCATCGCAGCTGGTCTTGCAGCCGCCGCAGGTGCGCGGATCGTTGAACGAGGCCTCGCAGCCGTTGGCGACGGCCTTGTCGCAGTCTCCGCGGCCGGCCGCGCATCCGGCATTGGCGGAGTTGCCGTCGACCTGGCACTTGCCGTCTTTGTCGCAATAAAAAGCAGTCGCGAAGGGCGCCGAACAGGGCTTGCACGAAGGGTCGCCGCAGCCGTTCTCCGGAGTGGGCGTCACGCAGTCGCCCGAGACGTCGCAGACCTTCTTGCCCGCGCAGCGATCCAAACGGCCGGAGTCCCCCGAGACCAGCGCCGCGTCGGCGTCCGAGGTGGGACCCTCGGGGGGCGTTCCGGCGTCGTCGAGCACGGCGTCCCCGAAGGACACACCCAAGAGCGCGCTGCACCCGAAGGCGCCTCCGAAGAGGACCGTGGCTGCTCCGAAAAGCCAAAAACGAGTGCGCATCAGAAAGCCCTCCACACGGTCACTCCGCCCACCCCCGGACCCATCATCGGCGCGAGGGCCGTCTTCTTGTCGCTCTTGGGCGCGACCACGATCATCACGATGCCTGCGGCCAAGAGGGTGCCGCCCGCCACGAAGCCGACCGTGGACAGCGTGGACTGGGTGCTGCCCGACGACATGGCGTCGAGGCCTTCTTGATTTGTGCAGACTGCAGGTGTCGTCGTGCGGTTGCAGGAGTCGCGCACGGTGCCCGCGCTCCCGATGGCCATGAGCCCGGTCACCGCGCCCACGCCGAGACCGACCGCGCCCACACCCGCCAAAACGAAGCCCGTGGTGCGCCAGGGCATGCCGCTCGAGTCGGCGACCTCTACGCGAGGCTTCTCCGGTGCGGGGGCGACGAGGGGGGCATCGGCCTCGAGACGCTCGGTGGTGAGCGTGCGTTTCTCTCCGGCGGTGAGCGTGACCGAATAGGTCTTGTCGCGATGTTTCGGAGCGCGCAGCACCACCGCGTACGTGCCCGGGTCGAGCTGCGTCTCGCTGCGTGCAGCCAGCGGCTTGCCGTCGAGCAGGACCTCGAGCCCCTCGGGCTTGGGCTCGGCCACGTCGACCGCGAGGCGAGGAATGGTGCGCTCGATCGACGAGGCCCGCTCGAGGGCGTACTGCTTTTTGTCGGCCTTGGTGAAGAGCTCGGCCGCCGCTTTGAAGGCGTCCCGTGCGGCGAGCAAGCGGCCTCGGCGCTCTTCGCAATCGCCGAGATTGGCGAGCACACCACCGCCGGGGCTCAGCTTGTGGCTCGACTCGAAGCGCGCGCAGGCGGTGACGTAGTCTTTGGCCGCCATGGCCGTGCGCCCCTCTTCGAAGAGCTTCTCGGCCGGATCCAAGGCTTGCGCGGGGCGCGATTGCGCGAACGCGGGCGAGACGAGCACGCTCGATAGGCCAATCAGAAGTGCGGCGAATGCCTTCGTTTTTCGATTATTCATTGCGGCAAGAGAAGATGTCGGTGCATTCGGGCTTCTTCGTGGCAGCCCCGGTGGTCGGCTTCGCTCCCGCGGGAGGGCGCGTCGCTGCGCGGGCGGCGGCGCTCGTGCTCGTCGAGGCCACGGGCGCCGGAACGGCAGACGCGGACGCGGACGCGAGGACCGCGCTCGCGCTCGGCACGAGGGAAGGCACGACCGAGCCCTCGGGGGGAGCCATGGCCGCCGAGCTCGCACTCGCGTTCGCATTCGTCGCGACCGGGGCTTGCGAGAATGTGGCCGCGGAAGCCGGGGCAGAGGCCGCGGCGGTGTCCGCGTGGCGCTTGCGCGCGAAGTAGCCCGCGCCGAGCGCGACGACGATCACGAGCGGGACGACGGCGATCGCGACGTAGAGTCCGCGGCCCTTCGCGGCGGGCGCGGCCTGCACGGCCTGCGAGACGGGCCCGGACGCGTGGACGTTCGCCACGTGCGAGGAGGAAACGTCGGACGAGGCCTGCGTCTGGAACCCCGGGACCGACGGAGGCGCCGGCATGGCGGCGTACGCACCGCTCGTCGAGAACCCGGGCGGCGCGAGGTTCTGCGTCGCTTCGGGAGCCTGACTCGGCGACGCGGGCGCGAGCGAAGCCGCGACGGGCAGCGGTGTGCCGGTGCGCGATCCTCCGTGCGAGCTCGAAGAGGGGTTCATGTTGATCGTGTTCGACTTCCAACCGGGCACGCTGGCGTCGCCGGTCACGTCGAGCACGTTCGCGAGGATCGGCGCGAGCTGCGCCATGGCCGCGCGAACGTAGGTCTGCATCTCGCGCGCATTGGCGAAGCGTTGGTCGCGTTCGTACGCGACGGCTCGGTCGACGAGCGCACAGAGCTCGGGCGGGGCGCCGGGCGCGAAGGTGGCGAAGGGCGGAATGGGCTGGGTCATGGCGAAGAGCAGCTCTTCGTTCGCGGTGTCCGCCTTGCGCGGCTTGCGCCCGGTGAGGAGCGCGATGAGCGTGGCGCCCAGCGCCCACAGGTCCGTGCGTCCGTCGACCAGCTCCCATCGTCCGCGTGCTTGTTCGGGAGCCATGTACGCCGGCGTTCCGAGCGAGGTTCCCGAGAGGGTCATGGGCTCGCCGCCGTCGGGCTCGAGCAAGCGCGCGATGCCGAAATCCAGGACTTTCGTGCGGCCTTCGTGGGTCAGGAACAGGTTGCCCGGCTTGATGTCGCGGTGGACGATCCCTCGCTCGTGCGCGGCCGCGAGCACGTCGAGTACGTCGTCGGCGATGCGAAGCACGAGGCCCACCGCGAGGGGCGTCTTCTTCTTCGAGAAGTCCGAGAGCGGCGTGCCCTCGAGAAGCTCCATGACCAGATAGGCCGAGCCGTCTTCGCAGCGATCGTCGTCCAGCACCGAGACCGCTCCCGGATGAGCGAGGCTATTGGCGACGTACCCTTCGCGCAGGAAGCGCTTCAAGAGCTCGGGCTCGGCGGCGTACTGCGGGTGGAGGATCTTCACCGCGGCGCGCTTGCCGTTGCGATGCGTGGCCGCGTACACGTCCGCGCTGCCACCGCGACCGATGAAGGAGTCGAGGCGCCACTTGCCGTGCAACGTCTGGCCGAGACGCACCGTCATTCGGGCGTCTTCTCGCCGAGCGAGCGGTGTCGTGTGGTGGGGGGAAGTCCTTGGACCACGGTCACTTAGGCTACCATGAGGGCGAAATCGCGCCCACTCGTCGACCGAAACGCGAGGCTCCGCACCCACGAAGTCGCACCTGCGCGCATGTGCCCTCGACGCACGCGGACTCGAACGAAACGCGGAGGATCCCGTGGTGCGTGTCCCCAGCGCGACGAGGCGCGCTGCGGCACGAAGGTGCCGAGACTCACGAGAGACGATTCGCCGGAGGCGCACGAGCGAGGCCGCTCAGGGGCTCGAGGCGTCCTTCGCACAGCGGAAGCCGTTGTTGTTGAAGGCGGCCTTGGGCGCGGCCTTGCCTCGGTAGAAGAGTCCGTTGCCTTCGCACGTGCAGGCCCCGCACCACCACGAACCTCCGCGGAGCACGCGTGTTTCACCCGTGGGTGGCCCCTTCGGATCGGTGATCTCGGGATGCGCGTGTCGGTACGTGTCCTTCGCGTAGTAGTCGGCCGTCCATTGCCATACGTTGCCGACCGGGTCGTAGATGCCCAGTCGATTGGGCGCGAACGCACGGACGGGGGAGACGTAGACGAAGCCGTCGAGCCGTAAGTTGTGGTGGTGCGACGTGCCCTGCCAGAAGTTGAGCGCGAGCTTCCCCGTGGCGTCTTCCGGGGAGTCGCCCCACGGATAGCGTGTCTTCTCAGCGCCGGCGCGCATGGCGTACTCCCACTCGGCTTCGGTCGGCAGTCGAGCGCCATAGTGAGCGCAATAGGCGACCGCGTCCTCGTAGCTCACCATGACGACCGGCGCGTCGTCGCTCAGGAAGGCTGCATGATCGGCGACCGCCGTCGCGACGTCGGGTCCGCCGTCCGCTCTGCCCGGCTCGTTCGGATCGCGGAAGGGCTTGCGCCACGAGCCGTGGGGCACACGCTCCCAGGCCCAATCGTCGAGGCCTTCGTACGAAGCGATGCCCACGCCGGCCAGCTCGGCCGAGGTCACGTAGCGAGTCTCGTCCACGAAGGTCGCGAAGTCGCGCCGCGTGACGAGCGTGCTCTCGATGTAGAACGCATGTAAATGGACGCGGTGGGCGGGCGATTCGTCGCGTCGCTCCGCGTCGTCGTGTCCGCGCACGAACGAGCCTGCCTCGACGCGGATCATGGGGGAGCGAGCGGCCGGAGCGCCGGCAGGGAGTGCCGAGGCTCGCGCCGCGACCTGGACCGGGGTGGGGCTCGGCGGGCTCGAACGACCGGAGCTGCAGCCGGGCACCACCACGAAGGCCGCGAGCGCGAGGCCGGTGAGCCACCTTCGGCCGACCGGTCGTTCGCTTGCTCCGGCCGTGCCGCGATCAGGGATCATCGGTCTCGCCCGCCAGCAGACCTCCGTTGAACTGGCAGGCCTCTTGGAACGCAGCTTCGCAGTTCTTCAGGTGCTTCTTGCGACAGGCCGTGCGGCACGGGCCGTCGTACGTCTCGCGGTCGTCGCAGGTTTCGCTGCACGTGAGGAACGCCTTGCATCCCTTCTTGCAGCCGGAAGCGACCCAGCGTGCGCGGAGCGCGGCGTTGCAGTCCGCGGAGAACTTGCCGCACGTCCCCGAGGCGCAGCGATCCTTGACGAAGAGGCACTCCTGGCGGCACGCCGCGCAGGACTCGGCGCACGCGAGTCGGCAGGCGCCGTCGTTCGGGCCGCACTTCTTCTTGCAGGATTGGCACGAACCGACGCAGCCCTGACCGCACGTTTCGCAGGTCTTCTGGCACTTGGGCGAACACTCCTCCTTCATTCGCGCATAACAAATGTCGACCGCGCACGATTGGCCGTAGAGCCCTGCCTCGCAGGAGAGCGCGGTCCCGTCTTCCCAATGGTCCGGGTCGATCTCCTTGGGGCGCAAGACCCCTTCGGGGGAATAGGCACAATCGGCCAACAGGCCCTTCACGTGCACCGGGTCGGTCCAGGCCGGGTCGGTGCGACCGCTCGCCGAGGTCGACGCGTCGGAGGCTTCGGGAGCTGCGTCTTGCACGCCGTCCGAGACGGTGGCGAGGGCTGCCGCGTCGGGGCGCCCGTGCTCGTTCGGGAGCGCCTTCGGTCCTTCGGGGGTGGGCGGCTTCGTGGTGCAGGAGACGACCGCGAGGAGCCCGGCGAAGAGCGAGAAGCTTCGGAGCGAGCGCGACGTCATTCTCCTCGAGAGTACCATCCCTGCAGTACGACAGGCCCCCACGAACGCTTCCCGTCTCCGGCATCAGGAGGAGGTCTTTGCCGCTTTTTTCCTCGTGGGACGCGTGCCTTCGGGGCCGAAGAGTCGGGTCATTCCGTCTCCGAGAACGGCGCGCACGTGGGTGTCGAGCGCACGGGAGAGCTCGGCGTCGACGACGCGTTTGGCGAGCGGACGAATGCTCCGGACCAAGGTCGCGAGCTCCTGAACGCTCGAGGTCGACGCGTCTTCGGTGAGCCGAGGTGTGAGGAGTCGCTCGGCGACCATGCGAACGAACCGCGCGGTCATGCCGTCGACATCGCGGCGGAGGCGACGAAGCTCGTCGAACAGCTCGGTCACGGGAATGCCGGCGCGATGAAGGTCCGCGCCGGCACGCAGCAGACGCATGCTCGCCACGAGCAGTCGGCCGTCTTCCTGGGGGACCACGAGACCGCTCTCGACCGCGCGCGCGAGCACGGCCGGATCGGGCACGCCGTAGAGCGTGGCGAGCTCGAGCACGTCCACGAACGTGGGCTCTTCGTCCGAGAAGGGGCTCGTCATGGCCTCTTCGAGGCCGAGCACGTCGCGGATGTCTTTGCCCGCTTCCCAACTCGCGAAAAGCTCGGAGATGTTGTGCAGCGAGTATCCTCGTTCGAGAAGAGTACCGAGCGTTCGCAATCGCGCCACGTGCGCGTCGGAGTAGAACGCCACGCGACCCTCGCGTGTTGGAGGTGGCAAGAGGCCTTTTTCTCGGTACGAGCGCACGTTGCGCACCGTGGTCGAGGCGAGGCGAGCCACGTCTTCGATGCGGTACCTCGCGGGCTTCGGAGGCGCGGGAGCTCGCGACGTCTCCGCTCGTGGTTCGCGACGAGGTCTCACGTCAGGCGCGTTTTTCTCGGGTCTTTTCGACCTTCGGGGCGAGGTCCAGCGCGCCGATGCGACGCACGATGGACGGCGCCGCGCGCGACAAGAAGCGAAGCACGTGGGCCTCGGCGGCGACGGGCACGACGGCCGTGTCGTCTTCGATGGCCTCCACGATGGCGCGCGCGACCACCTCGGGTCCGACGCCGCGCATGCGGTAGAGCTTCTCGGCCGCTGCGCGCTGGGCTTCTTGCGAGGTGTCGTCACTGCCGGCGAAGCGCGTGCGACGCGTGATGGGGGTGTCGATGAGCCCCGGGCAGATGGCCGATACGCCGATGCCCTCTTGCGCGAGCTCGGTACGCAGGCACTCGGCCAGCATGAGCACGGCCGCTTTGGTGGTCGCGTAAGCAGGGAGAGCTTTGCTCGGCGCGAATGCGGCCGCAGAGGCGGTGATGACCACATGGCCTCCCTCGCCGCGATCGCGCATGGCGCGGCCGAGCAAGCGCGCGCCGTGGATCACTCCCCACACGTTGACGCCGAGCACACGCTCCCATTCGGCCACCGTGGTGTCGAAGAAGCTCCCGGCGAGCCCGATGCCCGCGTTCAGGACGAGCACGTCGGGCACGCCGTCTTCGCGCAGCGTGGTCTCGGCGAAAGCCGTCATGGCCTCGGAGCTCGCGACGTCCACCACCCGGGCGACGGCGTCGACGCCGAGCGCTCGGCACCTGTCCGCGGTCTCTCGGGCGCCCTCGCCGTCGATGTCGGCGATCACCAGCGAGTGCCCGTCGCGGGCCAGCGCGAGCGCGGTTTCGCGTCCGATGCCCGAGCCGCCACCGGTGACGAGAGCCAGCTTTCTTCGGGCTTTCGCCCCGCGTAGACGCTCGAGTGCCGGACTCTTTCGCTTTCCTTCCACGTGGTCGACCAACTCTTCGATCCAGCCGACCACGCGCGTGGGATGCGCGAGCGGCATCCAATGCGAGCCCTCCACTTCACGGCGGAAGAGGTTCGGCACGAAGCGGTCGAGACCCTCGCTGAGCCATGGCGACACGTACGCGTCGCTCTTGGGGCAGACGACCTGCACCGGTACTCGGGTCGTGCGCTCGCGGGGTGAGAAGAAGCGCGGCAGCATGTTTTCCCGGTAGAGCGCGATCCCGTGGAGACCGTCGCTCGCGCGGGTACGCTCACGCGATTCGTCGCGCGGGACGCCCTCGCCACGCTCCATGAGCGCCGGGATGGCCTTGGCGAGCCCCGACGACCAAGCGAACGGCGCGAGCCAGGGCAGGTGGAACGCGGCTACGTACCAGGACTTGGCGACCTGCTTCACCAGCTTGGCGGCCTTCTCGGGGTTCGTGCCGGCGTAGTCGCGAAGCCAGTAGCCGACGTGGTCGAGGCACGGTCCGGAGATGGATGTGAAGCTCGCGAGGCGCGGAAAAAAGGACGGATCCGTGACCGACTCCCACGAGGCAATCGAGCCCCAATCGTGCCCCACGAGGTGCACGGGCTTGCCGGGGGCGATCGCGTCCAGCACGGCGCCGAGGTCGCGCGAGAGGTGCGCGAGGGAGTAGTCGCTCCGTGCCGTGGGTACGCTCGAGCGACCCGCGCCGCGCACGTCGTAGGTGATGACGTGGAAGCGCTTGGCGAGCGCGACGGCCACGTCGTTCCAGACCACCTGCGAGTCCGGGTACCCGTGCACGAGCACCACCGTGGGTGCGCCGGGAATTCCCCGCTCGGTCACGGCGAGATCCACTCCGTCTCCGCGTACGCGACGCTCGAACACCGCAGTCGAGGGCAGAGTGAACGCATGACCTTCGTCCGAGAAGGCCCGGTTTTGGGTGGAGCTCATGCGCGTGAAGCTGCCATCGGGCGATGGCATGGTCAAGGCAGGGGCGCTGTTTTCTCGATCCCTGCGTGGATGTTCGCAGCGTTCGCACGGTCACCTCGAAATTCGTGCGAGGCTCGGTCACAGGTGCGGCCGCTTCGGCGACGTCCTCGGTATGAAGCTCGGAACCGCAGGCGTTCGTGGTCTCTCGTCGCTCGTGATGATGTGCGGGCTCGCCTCGATGTCCGTGCTCGTGGGGTGCGAGCACCGCGCGGCGCCCTCGGTCGGCCCTTCCTCCTCGAAGGCGAACGCCCCGGAGACCGTGCTGCCCGCCTCGGCCGTCGCGAAGCCGCTCGTGTCCGAAGCTTCGGCCGAGGTGGCCAAGGCGGCCGTGCCCGAGCCGGAGACTCCTGCGGTCGTGGAGAGCCTCGCCGTGCCCTCGGACTCGAGGGCGTCGTTCGTGCGCTCGCGCGACGGCAAAGCGCCGGTGACCGTGTTTTTGCCCGGGGTGTGCTCGAACGCAGGCGCGTACCTCCAGTCGTTCCCGGAAGCCGCGCGCGCGCACGGAGGTATCGTGGCCATCGATGGCGACACGCCTTGCCCGGGGGCTCCGGGGTTCCACACCTTCTCGTGGGATCCGATGAAGCAACACGAGCGCATCGAAGCGGCCCTGCGTGCGGCCGGCCTCGAGCGCATCCCGGACGAGGGCATCACGATCGTGGGGTACTCGCAGGGCGCGACCATCGCGGAGAAGCTCGCGTTCGCGCACCCCGAGCGGTACACGCGCGTCGTGCTCATCGGTGCACCCACCGACCCTTCGGTGAAGTCGCTCGCGAAGGCGCGGGCCGTGGTGACCTCGGCCTGCTCGTTCGACGTCACGTTCCGCATGAAGAGCGCCGCGAAGAAGCTCGAGGCGAACGGCGTGCCTTCGCTCTACGTGGAGATGCCCGGGTGCACGCACGGCAACGTGGCCGAGGGCGAGCGCACGTTCGATACGGCGTTCCGCTTCTTGGCCGAGAACGAGCGCCCCGCCACCACTTCGGACGTCGCGCCGACTGCGAAAAACTGAACGACCTCCAGGCCCGCAGGACGGCTCGTCTCAGAAATACGTGTAGCCTGCATTGCCGCCGATGGTGAAGCGATCTTGGCCGGCGAAGTAGATGTCACCGCGCACGGCGAGCGTGAAATAGCCGTGGTCGCAGCAGTGGCCGAACTGCACCACGAGCTCGGGGCTCACCGATGCGCGCACGCCTGGCTCGTTCTTGAAGCCGAAGAGATCGATGGTGCTTCCCACGCCCGCACCGAAGCCCGCGGCCCATGTGCTCGGGTGCACGAGGACACGGTAGCCGGGGCGGATCCACATGGCGACCGTGCTGCCCACGGGCACGATGGCGGGCTCGAGCATGAGACGGTTCGGGATGTGCTTTTTCACCACGAACGTGCCCTTCTCGCGCGAGCACGAGTAGGCCGGGCCGACTTGGAAGCTCCACGGAAACGAGAGCGTGGGGGCCGGCTTGCTGTCGCGGAGCTGAGCTCCGATCGAAGGAAGCACCGTGGCGGCCAGGATGCCGCTCGAGTGCGCGATGGCGCGCGTGAGCTCGACCCAGGGGCCGCCGAGGATGGTCTCCTCTTTCTGCGGCTTGTAGGGCAGCTTGGGCTGCTCCTTCGACCACGCGTCGAGCTCGCGGTCGGCACGCTCCTCGAATTTTTCGCAGGCGCCGAAGCCGTCGTCCGTGTCGGGTTCGAGGGGTTCTTCGGCGCGTGCAGCGCCCTCGGGAGAGAGCATCGCGAAGAGCGCGATCGTCACGGACGACGCGAGCACCCACCGAGCTTCGGGACGTTTCGACATCGGGAGACCCGTTCTATCAGGCGCCCGAGGACTTCGACAACGCGGTGGTCGCGCGGAAGACCGTTGCCTCGCCGGAGAGCACGAGAGGCGTGCTCGAAGATGCAAGATACACCGACTCGCCCCGTCCCACGTCGATCGACTCTTCGCCGCGCGTGACTTCGGCCGATCCGCGCACCACCAGCAGGATTTCCGGGCCCTCCGAGGGCGCGAAGGTACGTTGTCCCGAGAGCTCGATGCGCGAGAGCGCGAACTCGCGCGCGCTCGTGCGGTAGGCGATGGCGCCCTCTTTCGTGGCCATACGAGCCGCACGGGGTACGCCGCCCGGGCGGAAGTCCAAGACTTCCGAGAGCCCCGGCACGTCGACGTGTTTCACCGTGAGGCCGCCGCGCAGGACGTTGTCGCTGCTGGCCATGAGCTCGACGCCGGTGCCGTCGAGGTACGCATGTAGATTCCCTGCATCGAGGAAGAGCGCATGCCCGGGCGGTAGCAGGACCAAGTTCAGCAAGAGCGCCACCACCACGCCGATGTCTCCCGGGTACTCGCGCGCGAGACGTGCGGTCCAGGTGGCTTCGTTCGGGAAGCCGGCCTCCTTCAGCGCGGCGAGAGATCGTTCGCTCGAGACCTCGGCGGCGAGTGCGGCTTTCCCGTCGTGGCCGAAGAGCCCGAGGAACACCTCGCGGATGCGCGCGGCTTCGTCCCCTTCGGACTCGAGTCGGGCGGCGAAGGGGGCGAGCCCCGGAACCGCGAGCGCGCGGAAGATGCGTGCGATCTCCACGGCAGAGCGGAAGCCCGAGAGCGCCCAGAAAGGCGTGAGCGCGCAGATCACCTCGGGCTTGTGATTGTCGTCTTTGTAGCTGCGCGTGGGCGCGTCGAGCGCGAGGCCGGCCGCGTTCTCCCGTGCGAAGCCGAACTTGGCTTGCTCGGCCGAGGGATGCGCTTGCAGGGAGAGGGGAGCTGCCGCGGCCAGCACCTTGAGCAAAAAAGGAAGCTTGGGACCGAACGCGGAGAGCGAGGCCTCTCCCAGCTCACCCCGAGGATTCTCGGCGATTACGAGATCGAGCGGAGCTTCCCCTTCTTCGGTGAGCAGGCTCGAAGGGGAGCTCGGGTGCGCGCCCATCCACAGCTCGGCTTCGGGGCCGGCGCTCGGGGAGGGGTTTCCCAAAAGCTCGGCGATGGCCGTTTTGGAGCCCCACGCATACGGTTTCACCACGTTGACGAGCCTTCGCATCGTGGGCCCGATCGTCGCACGAGGGCCTGCGTTCGTCCCTACAAAAGACCGCGAGGGCACGGTGCCGAAGCGCGCGTGCCCTCGCCGAGCGAAGCGGGTCTCGTGCTCAGAAGAGCGAGTAGAGCAGGTTCACCGAGACGATCGAGTCGGCCTTCTCGATGTTCGGGAGCGGCTGGTTCTCGAAGCGCATGGTGTACGTGGTCGCCACCGCGAACTTGTCGCTCACCTTGGCGGCGAGCCCGGCGTCGAAGTTCAAGCGGTAGCGGCTCGCCGACTCGTGCAGGTTCTGGATGTACTCGAGGCCCGTGTTGAAGCTCACGTTCTCGTAGAGCTTGTTCTCGTAGCCCAAGTAGAAACGGGCGTTGGCGAAGGTCGCCGTCAGATCCGGCGTCGGCGGAGGCGGAGTGCCCGGAGCAAGATCCTTCGTGGCGTCCTCGTCGAGCTTCGACTTGTTGCGAATATCGTGCTGGATCTGAAGGCCGGCTTCGATCCAGGCACGCTGCTTCTTGGTCTCGATCAGATAGGCCGCGATACCCGGGTCGATGGTGAGGCGGAAGTCGAGGGCCTGGAACCTGTCGTGCCTGCCAGTCGCTTGGAGAAAGGCCGCGAAGTTATTCGCGAAGAAGTAGTCGTCGCGCAGCAAGCCTTGGAGGTTGGCTGCAGTGTCGGTGACTTGCGTGGCTTTGCCGCCGCGCGCGTAGTTGCCGAAGAACTGCGCCCCGATCTGATTCTGACCGCGACGTAAGCGCAGCTTGGCGCCTGCGGTGAGGGACACGCTGCGCGAGTTGCCGCTCATGAAGAGGCCACCGGCGTTGAACGTGAGCTCGGTCGCGTCTTTGCCGGTCGCGTCTTCCACCTTGGTTTGGGCGGCGAAGCTGCCGGTGCCGGCGACCTCGGTCGCTCCTTTGGTGGCGGGCGCGTTGCTGGGCGCGGTGCCCTTGGGAATGACCGCGGTCTCCGCGAAGGCGGTTCCCGCAATCAGCGTGGACGAGGCGATGGCGAGCGCGAGGCCCGTGCGGAGTGCGAGGTGGGACATGCCGAAGATCCTTTTGTCCTGCGAGATTGAGCGCTTCATTTGCCGGCCCCCGTGGTCTCGACGTGGAGCTCGACGCGGCGGTTCTTGGCGCGCGCGTCTTCGGTCTTGGCGGGGTCGAGCGGCTTGTCGGCGCCCAGGCCCACCGCGGTCAGGCGCTCTTTCTTGATGCCCTTGCCGACCAGCCACTTCTGGACCGATTCGGCGCGAGCCTGCGAGAGCTTCTTGTTGGCGGAGGGCACGCCCTGGTCGTCGGTGTGGCCTTCGATGCGGAGCTTGGCGATCTCCGGGTGCTTCTCGAGGATGCCGAGCACGGCCGCCAAGGTGGCGTCGTTCTCCGCGTTTTTCAGGATCTCTGCGCTGCCGGTCTTGAATTGAACCTGATTGGAGATCTGAATGACGTTGTCTTTGATGACCGCGTCGGGGCAGCCGTTCTTCTTGGGATCGGCGTTGGGCTTGCCGGCGTCGTTCGGGCAGGCATCGGCTTCGTCGAAGATGCCGTCTTTGTCCGTGTCTTCCTCGGGGCAGCCGTTCTTCTTGGGATCGGCGCGGCGCGGGCCCGCGCGGTCCACGCAGGCATCTTCGTTGTCGAGCACGCCGTCTTGGTCGCGGTCGGGCGGGCAGCCGTTCTTCAATTGTTCCTGGGCGCCCACTCCGGGCACGTCGCCGCAGGCGTCTTGCGTGTCGGGGATGCCGTCCTTGTCGCGGTCGGGCAGACAGCCGTTCTTCTCCGGATCGGTCGAGCGCATGCCCAGCACGTCGGGGCACTTGTCCTGCTCGTCGATCACGCCGTCTTGGTCGCGGTCGGACTTGGGGGCGGGGCAGCCGTTTTTGTCCTTGTCCGCTTGGGCCACGCCGGCTTCCTTCGGGCAGGCGTCGATCTCGTCGCGGATGCCGTCCTTGTCCTCGTCCGGCGGGGGAGGCTCGACCGGGCTCGGGGGAGTCCACTCGAATCCGAAGATGCCGCGCACCACGGGAGCGCCGTACGACTTGGTGAGCCCGGCGCCCACGCCGGCCGAGAGTCGAATGGTGTCGGTGATGCCGAAGTGACCGCCGAGCAGCGCTTCCACCGGCGAGCTCTGACCGTTCGTGTCCTCGAACGATTTGCGACCGTACAGCTCGGGGCCGATGGTCACGCGTCCGTCGGCGAGGCGAAGTCCGGCCGCGATCTGGCCGGTGAATTCGTGCGCGACTGCGCCGCCGTTGCCGTACGCGCGTCCGTAGGCCACGTCGTCGCGGGTGCGGAGGTGCACGCCGACCTGCGCGGCGTAGGCGAAAATGCCGATTTGACCCGCGGCCGAGAGGCGAGGCTGCACACGCGGATTGCCGTCGCCGGTGTACGAATCGGGCTTCCCGGTGGGAACGAAGAACTGCGCGCCGAGCGCCATCGTGAGCTTGTCGCCGTAGGTGCCGAAGAGCCGAACGTCTGCGCCGATGCGCACGTCACCGAGCACGACTTGCTCGGCGGGCGCGTAGTAGTTGGCCGCAGCTTCCGTCTTTCCGTCGCGCGTCGCGGGCATCAGGCCGCGATTGCCGTCGCTGTAGAAGGCGAAAGGAACCTGAAACGCGAGGCGAAGACGATCGTAGAGCGTGATGGTCGCGCCCGGGTACATCATGGCCTGGTTGCGCACCGGCGACGCGTTCACGCCGCCGTCTTCGCGGCGATCCGCGATCACGCGGTAGGCGGTCCCACCGAGCACACCGAAGGCGAAGCGACCGTGACCGCGCAAGTCGAGTGACTCGGCGGTGAAGAAGTCGCTGCCGCGTTCGGCAGGGTTCAGGTTGTCGGCAGCGTATCCGAAGCCCTGAGGGGGAGGCGGGGGAGGCGTCGTGGTGGCGGGCTGGGCACTGGCGGCCGACGAGAGGGCCGTGAGCGCGGCGAATCCGACGAATCCGACGAGACGATGACGTCGAAGCATGGCTTCTCCTGGAAGCAAGCGTGGGAGCAGTTCGTCTCGTGAGCCTTTTCGGGCGCACGAGAGCCGCAGTCTTCCGCCTCGCGAGAAAAAGGGGCAACTTCATTCTTCGGTGCGAAGCCCGGTTCGCGTTCGCTCCGTAAAGGATGCGCATTGCACGCATCGAGTCCCCGTACCGGCGCGGCGATTTGCTAGAAGCCCGCCCATGAGCCTCCTCGCCGCGCGCGGTCTGTCCAAAGCGTATGGTCCTCGCACGCTGTTCGAGTCGGTGACGCTCACCGTGCGCGAGGGCGAGCGGGTCGGTCTTTTGGGCATCAACGGCACCGGAAAGTCGACCCTCTTGCGCGTGCTCGCCGGTGAAGAGCCGAGCGACACCGGCGTGCTGGAAATGCGCCGAGGTGCGAAGATCCTCTATCTTCCGCAGGAGCCCGCGCTCGACCCGGAGCACACCGCGCGGCAGGTGGTCTCGTCGGGCCTCGCCGAATGGGAGCGCGCGACTCGGGCCTACGAAGCGCTCACCGAGCGGCTCGGAACGGGGAACGCCACCGAGGCCGAGCTGACCGAGCACGCCGAGCTCGCCGAGGACATCGAGCGCCTGGGCGGCTTCGCGCGCACGCACGTGGTGGAAGAGATGTGCGCGGCGCTCGGGATCACCATGCTCGAGCGCGCGGTCGGCACGCTGAGCGGCGGAGAGCGTCGACGCGTGGCTTTGGCCAAGCTGCTCGTCGCCTCCCCGGATCTCGCCATCTTGGACGAGCCCACCAACCACCTCGACGCCGACACCATCGATTGGCTGGAAAAATACCTGGTCGAGACCTTCAAGGGCTCGGTGCTGATGGTCACCCACGATCGATGGGTGCTCGATGCGGTGTGCACCCGCATCTTCGAGCTCGACCGCGGGACGCTCACGGAGTTCGAGGGAAACTACACGGACTTCGTGGAGAAGAAGGCCGAGCTGCTCGCGCACGAAGAACGCGTGGAGCAGAACCGCCAGAACTTCCTGCGACGCGAGACCGCGTGGCTCCGCCGTGGCGCCAAGGCCCGCACCACCAAACAGAAGGCACGCATCCAGCGCGCCGAAGCGGTGATCGCCGACAAGCCTCGTGAAGAGGTGGCCAAGGTCAACCTGGGCGGCCTCGACGGCAACGTGGCGCGCCTCGGCAAGAGCATCCTCGATCTCGAGAACGTGGCCGTTACCCTGGCCGGCCGAGAGCTCATCCGCGACCTCACGCTGCGCCTCGTCGCCGGAGAGCGCGTGGGTATCGTGGGCAAGAACGGCGTGGGCAAGACCACTCTCTTGCGCCTGCTCACGGGCGATCTGAGCGCGACCCGAGGCGAGGTGAAGATCGGGCAAAATACCAAGGTCGCGCTCTTCGATCAGGCTCGAGCCCAGCTCGAAGACGACTGGACGGTCTACGACAACGTGGCCGGTCACGAGGGCGCGCTCGCGACCGGTGGCGGCCAAGTCGACCTCGGCACCGAGAAGGTCGACTTGCGCGTCTACCTCGAGGGGTTTCTCTTCGACGGCCACAAACAGCGCCAGAAGGTCTCGTCCCTCTCCGGTGGCGAGCGCGCGCGCGTCTCGCTGGCCAAGGTGCTTCGAGAGGGAAAGAACCTGCTCTTGCTCGACGAGCCGACCAACGACCTCGACATCGCCACGCTCGGCGCGCTCGAGGATCTGCTCGAGAGCTGGCCGGGATGCGCGGTGATCGTGTCCCACGATCGCGCCTTCTTGGATGCGGTGGCCACGGGCATCTTGGCCTTCGAGGGGGACGGCAAAACCGTGCACTATCAAGGCAACTACTCGACCTACCGCTCGCTCAAAGACGAAGCGGAGCGCCGCTCACAGGAGGCTTCGAGCGCAGCGAAGCGCGCGGAAAAGACGCCTGAAAAGCTCGACAAGGCCGAGAAGCGCGAGAATCCCGAAAAGGCCGAGAAGAGCGTGGCTCCTCCCTCGTTGAAGCCTCTCACGTACGCCGAGCGCATCGAGCTCGACGGCTTGCTCGACAAGGTCGCCGCGGCGGAAGACGAGGTCGCCGCGCTCGAGAAGCAGCTCGCCGATCCCGACCTCTACACGAAGCGTCCGGGGGATGCCGCGCCCCTCCGCGCGAAGGAAGCGGCTGCGCGCGCCGAGGCCGAGCGCCTTACGGCACGCTGGGAAGAGCTCGAGAGCCGTCGCGACGCCAAGCGCTGAGACTGGGCGTCGCGGTCGGCGCGGCATGGCCTTCGCATACTCGTCCGTAGGAAGGACGTGGTGCGGTCTCCTTGACGCTTTCGAAGCCAAAATTTCGACGCTCGTGCTCGCCGAAGTTCGTCGCGGCGACCGTGCTCGGTGTCGTCGCGAGCGCCCTCGTGCTCGTCGAGCGCAGCGCGCTCGCGGACGAGGTCTACGTCTCCCCGCACGGAACGCTCGCGGGGGCGCGGGCGGTGGGTGGGAGCCAAGGGCGAGAGTTCGGGCTCGGTGTGCAGGGCAGCGCGGCGCTGGAAATCGGCGTCACGCGCGTCGCGGGCGTGGAGGCGCAGCTCGGCGGTCTCGTGCTGTCCAAAGGTGATCCGCCGCTCGCGCCCAACGTGGCCGAGCAAGGCACGGGTACGGCGTTCCTGGCCATGATCGGTCCACGCGTGCACGTGCTCGGCAAGACGCGTCTCGATGGCCCGTGGCTCGCCGGTCACCTCGGCCTCGCGCAGACCGGGAGCCTCTCGAGGCTCGGCTTCGATGGGCAGATCGGCTGGGATTTCCGCGCTGGGAAGAGCCGTGTCACGTGCGGACCGTTCCTCGGGTACACACACATTCTCCAGCCCGACGATGCGTTCCGTCCGGACGACGCGCACGTCTTCGCAGTGGGCTTGCACGTGGCTTACGCGAGACCGGAAGGCCGCGTGCGCGCCGATCGCGACCGCGACTCCGTGTTCGACGACGAAGACGCGTGTCCCGAAGTTCCCGGCGTGCGCACCAAGAACCCGCTCACCAACGGGTGCCCCGAGCGCAAGGATCGCGACCGCGATGCGGTATACGACGACGAAGACGCATGCCCCGACCTGCCGGGCGTACGCTCGCCCGATCCGCTTCAAAATGGCTGTCCCGCCGATCGCGACAGGGACAAAGTCCTCGACGAGGACGACGCGTGCCCGGACGTGCCCGGTGTGCGTACGGACGACCCGAAGACCAACGGTTGCCCCTCCGATCGCGACCACGACCGCGTGGTCGACAAGGAAGACGCGTGTCCCGACGTTCCCGGCGTGCGCACGGAGGACCCGAAGACCAACGGTTGCCCGCCCGACAAAGACAACGACGGCATCCCCGACGCCGAAGACGCGTGCCCGGACGTGCCCGGTCCGCGTACGGACGATCCGAAGACCAACGGATGTCCGCCACGGGACGAGAAGGTGCGACTCGAGGGCGACCGCATCTTGCTCGACGACGTCATCCTGTTCGACGTCGACAGCCCGCGTGTGCGCCGCGCCAGCTGGGGCATCATCGAGAAGATGGCCGAATTCATTCAGAAGAACCCGGACATCCTCGAGGTGAGCGTGGAAGGCCACGCGGACGCCACCGGCACCGAGGAGCACAACCGCGTGCTCTCCCGCAATCGCGCCGATTCGGTGGTCCGCTTGCTGGAGCGCTTCGGCGTCGAAGGCCCGCGATTGAAGGCCGAATCGTTCGGCCGATCGCGGCTGAAAGTGCAGACCCAAGCCGCTGAACGTGCCAATCGCCGCGTCGAATTCTACGTGACCCGGGCTCGCATCATGAGCTCGAAACCCAAAGGAGCGACCCCGTGAGCGAGAAGTCCGTCGTTCGTCGCCTGCTCGGCTCGCTCGGCTTGTTCGTGTTCACGGGAGCGCTCGTCGTGAGCGTCGTGCCCGGCTGCGGCCTCGAAAACGCGCTGGTCGGTGGGGCATGCAAGCCGGGCTATGCGCTCTGCGGCTCGGACTGCGTGGACGTGCTCACGGACTCTCGCCACTGCGGACGCTGCGACGCCACGTGCGCCCCCGAAGTAGCCTGTTCCGGCGGAACTTGCAGCGGATCCTTCGATGCTTCGTCGGATGCCACCGGAGACGGGAGCTTCTCGGACGCCAACGACGGCAGCGCGGCCGATGCGAGTGACGGGAGCTTCGCCGACGCGACCGGTGACGGAAGCTCCACGGACGCGAGCCGTGACGGAAGCGTCACCGACGCGACCGCTGACGGAAGCGCGACGGACGCGAGCGACGCGAGCGTGGATGCGTGTCCACCGCCTCCGTACGACAACGCGGCCACGTGCGGCTCGTGCTTCGTCAAATGCGTTGCGCCCGACACCGACTGCTTGAACGTGGGCGGCTCGTTCGTGTGCCGCCCTCCGTGCACTCCGCCTCTCCAGGCGTGTCGAGGGGTGTGCGTCGACCTCCAGAGCGACCCGTTCAACTGCGGTGTGTGCGACAAGATTTGCCCATCGAACGTTTGCGTCGCCGGAAAGTGCCAGGGCGCGAATCCCGGTCACGTGGTCACCATCGGCCACGACTACGAAGGCTCGGTGCTCAACTCGGCGCAGTCCAAGTTGCTCACCAACTCGGTGCTCTTGCCCTCGGCGAACCCGCTGAAAATCCTCTCGTTCGAGAAATGGGCCAATCCGTCGTCCGTGGCGCGGGTCAAGCTCATCGTCGGCGCGGCCGCGCTCGGGCGCACCCTCCAATATACGGTGTCGAACGACGAAGCGGATCTCCGCAACGTCCTCAAGCTGTCGCAGACCTCGGTCGTGCTCGTCTACGATCAGGCCCAATTGACCGCCGTCGACGCACCCGTGATCGGCGCGGGCTGGAATGCCCCGCTCCGGACGTTCGCCCAAGAGGGCGGCACCATCGTGGTTCTCGACGGCGCGGACGGAAACGGGCAAATGCCTGCGTTGCTCCAGTCGGCGGGTTTGCTCGATACGGCCTCGCACACGCCGCTCGCCACGGCCTCGCGCGTGGCGGTGGTGGCTCCCTTCGACCAGGTCGGCCTGGGAGTGATCAGCCCCTATGCGGTATTGGGACGGGCCGTGACCTTCCAATCCAACGAGATGAACGGCGGAATGGTCACGTTCGTGGTGCGCCAGGGCATTGCCGGTAGCGGTGACCCGGTCGTGGTGCACAAGCTCGTGCCGCCTCCCTGAGAGCCGGCCAGCGCGAGGAAACCGAGGCTCAATCGCCCGCGGCGAGGGGTCGTTCGTCGGCTTCGCGGGGCTCGGTCGTCGCGACCGCCTTCGGCTTCGTGGTGACCGGAAAGAGCGCGGGGAGAGCACGCCGAAGCGCTTCTCCCAAAACGGCATCGTGAGGGGGGGAGCCTGGCGGGAGATCCCGCACTTCGATCACTCGGCACGAGTGCGACGGGGCCAGGCACTCGCGCTCGAGCTCGGGGAACGCGCGACTCCAGCCCGGGGTGCTGGTCCAATAGACCTGCAAGTCGGTCTTCGGCGCGAGATCCAGGTAGGCCTGCGAGATCTCGGGTGCGAGGCAGGTGTCCACGGCGATCACGGCGCGGACCTTCTGCATGGTGCGTGCGGCGAAGAGTCCGGTATTCGGGTTGCACCCGGCCGCGCTATGGCCGACCACCACCACGTGGGCGCGATCGGTGCGCGCTCGACCTCCGAGGGCGGTATCGGTGGCGTCCAGGAAGTGCTCCACGTCGAAGGTGGGCCACATCACGGTCGCGCCGGTGGCGTAGCGGGTGTGGGTGGGCGCGGCGATGAGAAAGGGAGACGTTTTTCCCTGCGTTCGTAGCTCCAACGCTATCTTGCGGAGGTCGCCCGGGCCGCCGTCGAAGCGCGGATGCATGTGGCGGTCTTTGTTCTGGCCATGCAAGAACACCAGCACCGGGAGGGTCGCGCCGTCGGCTGTGCCGTCGGGGACGTGCACGAGCGCTCCGGGCCCCTCGCGCGAGAAGAGGAACTTCTTCTGGCGATAGGGGAACGTCTTGGTCTCGCCACCGAACACGGTGCTCGAGGCGTCGCTCGTGCCGACGACCGCGCACCCCAACCCCAGCGTGGCGAGGGCTGCGAAACCGCGCCGAGAGAAAACTCCGCCCACGATACGAAACGTAGCAGGCGCGTTCCCGGTGGCTCGGATCTCCGCGAAATAGGTGAGAGATCCTGCCCTCGAAAACGCGCCTGGCGAGCGCTCGCCCTTACGTACGAGCGGACTTCGCCGTTAGCGGCGCGCTACTTCGTGACTCTGCCGAGGTCCACGTACGCGTGGTCGACCATGACCACGTAGGGGCGCTCCTCGAAGGTGAGATTTCCGTCGCCGTCGTGCTCGACGATCTGGAGCTTGCCCATGCCGTAGCCCATTGGGCCGCGGGCGAAGTAATGCGCTTGCAGCTTGTACGGGTAGGCGCGCGCTGCCTTGGGCGTGCGAATGGTGAAGCACTCCGGACCGTAGCCGGTGGTCACGTCGGCGTAGAGTCGGCCTCCGGAGCGAAGCTCGGGGGTGCCGTAGTAGGCGTGGCCTCCCTTGCCGTCCATGATGTGGAAGTCCACGTCGTTGGCGTCGGTCTCCCAGTTCAGTACGAAGCGCAAACTCGGTGCATTCTCCACGGTTCCGTGGGCGTCGGTGAGGCGCTTGTCGATCTCGGCGGAGCGCTGCGGTTCGGCCTTTTTCCAGGCTGCGGCGATGAGCCCGAGGTCTTCGGCGAGGATCTCTTTCACACCGGCGAAACGACCCGAGGGGTATTCGCGGGCGAGTCCCTTCGCGCAGGCCTCGAAGGCCTTTTCGTGCTTCTTCAGCTTGAGCAAGGCGTAGGCGAGCAGACGATGTCCAGCGGGGTGATCGGGCCTCTGCTCGACCGCCTTCGCGTAGCTGTCTGCAGCGAGCTCCAGGCTGCCCACGTCGCCGAGGCGCTCGAGGCGTACGCCCGCGAAGCGACGCGAGTCGGCGCGGAATCCGAAGAGGTCGATGATGCTGCCGTAGGCTCGGGCGGCGAGTCGCGGATCACCCGATTTTTCCGCGGTTTCGCCGAGCGCGATCAGCGAGAGAACATCGGTCGGCGAAGACTTCTGCCAGGTGTTCGCGAGGTCCTTGGCTTCGCCGACCTTGCCCTCGGCGAGTGCGCTCATGACGCCCTTCAGCTTTCCTTCGTAAGGGGGCTCCCCTTCGAGGCGTGCACCCTCCGGCGGCTCGTCGGGCGCTTGCGATCGCAGGTTTCCGATTGGGCCTCCTGGGCCGGGAGTCCAGCGCATGGCCGGCAGTGCAGGGGCCTGCCTGGGGCTGTCCGGGGGCTGCATGGTGATGCCGTACGTGACGGTGACGACGCCTCCATCAGGCTGGGGAAACGAGAGGTTCCGGAACGCGCGCGTCATGCAGGTCGCTACCGACGTGGGTACCTGCGACGAGCCCGGCGACACGGCCGATACGGCGCCCGAGCGATCGATGACGAAGCGCACGTCCACTCGGCCGGCAATGGTCGGGTTCTCTCGGAGCCCTTGCTCGTAGCAGAGGCGGAATCGTCCGAAGCTTTGGCGAACGATGCGCTGGATGACCTCGGGAGGGAGCCTGCCGCCGCCCTCGACGATGCCGCCGCGGAGGGTCGGAGCGCTGCTGCCGTGGCCCCCGGCCAAACGTCCGTGGCCCGACCCGAATCCCTGTCCTTGCCCGGTGCCCGCTCCGTGTCCGATGGTTCCAATCGAGCCTAGGCCGATGCCCTCGCCGCGTCCGCCGCCGCTTTCGCCTACGCCCGTGAGCCCGAGCCCACCCGCGCCGAACGAGTCGCCGACGCTATCGCCCCACATGTTGCCTCGCGCCGACATCGGGTCGTTGCCGCTTCCCGGCGCTGCCGCGCTCTCCGTGGGAGAAGGGAGCAGTCCAATCGAGCCGAACTCGGCGGCCTCGCGGAGCGCTTGTTGACGCGCGATGTGCGGGTCGGTCGGTCTGTCGTCGCGCGAGGCCTTGCGCTCGTCTCCGTCGCGGTCCTCGTCTTCTTCACCGGAACGCGAGCGCTTCGCCACTACGATTTTGCCATCGGCCACCGTCAGGATGTCGAGCTTGGCGCGCCGATCGATGTGGAATCGGGCGTAGTCGGCTTCGGTCTCGAGCACGAGGAACGAGGTGTGCGGGCTCACCACGCGGTGCTTCACCGAGAGATCCACGATCG
The DNA here is from genome assembly GCA_965225775.1 of Polyangiaceae bacterium. GTDB lineage: Bacteria > Myxococcota_A > Polyangia > Polyangiales > Polyangiaceae > JAAFHV01. The sequence goes on from OZ245328.1 coordinate 7,602,165, forward strand.
CGCGCTTGGTGGCCTCTTCGCCGGCGGGCAGCGGGTGGGCGACCAGGCTCTCGATCTTCGCTTTGGCCCACGAGCGCTCGATGAGCGGACGGTCCACTTTTCGTGGCGCAGGGCGAAACTCGTGGCCTGCTGCGGTGACCAAGAGCGGGCGCGGCTCCGAGAGCTCCGCGAAAACGAGGACTTCGTCTCCTGCTTGTACGCCGTCGAGCTCGCGAGGATACGACCACCGTGCGCCTTCCACCGCGAGCGGTACCCCTCGGCTCGTGGCCTCTCCGAGGCGCCGCGCGATGACTTCTGCGCCTTTCTCCGCGCCGAGCACGACGCCCGATTTGGGAAGGGTTTTCCCGGTGATTCGTCGCAAAAATGCGTCGTCTCGGATACCGCCCACGGCGATGGCATCGAGCCGGTCCACTCCCGCGGCTCCGAGGCTCTCGACGGCGGCGGCGAGCTTGGCCGAATCGGTCTCTCCAGCGGTGGCCACTCCGTCGGTGACCAGCACCACGCGCTTTTGGCCCGGGCTCTTCGCGGCGAGATCTTTGGCGTGGCCGAGCGCGAGCGAAAGGTTGGATGCGCCGAGCGCGCGACGGGTACGCAGACGCTCGAGCTCGGCCTGCCCGAAGCCCGCCGCGGTGCCTTCGTAGATGGGCGTCGTATCTTCGTCGAAGGCGTGAATCTGGAGCTTGGTCTCGGGCGGCAGCTTCGCGAAGAGCTTGCCGAGCAGGGCGATCTCCGCCTCGAGGTCGAGCGCACGCGACGCCGACGTGTCGACCATGACGATGGCGCGATCGAAGACCTCGGGCCGGGACTCGGCGAACGGGACGACACGAATGGCCGCCAGGTTGTCGTTCACGATGGCCGCGCTCCGCGCGACACCGCGCCCCTCGACGACGAAGTCCTTGCCGGGCGCGAAGTCGGTGCGACGGAAGGTCTTCGGTGCGGTGCCGGGGCCGCCGCGCACGGTGACGTCCAACTCTTCGAGCTTCGGGAGCCCTCGTAGCGGGAGCACGTAGGGCGCGTCACCCTTGAGCGTCTCCGAATACGAGAGCACGATCTCTTTGCGACCACGCGCGGGGATGGGAAAAACCCGGGCCGTGAACTCGTTGCCGCCGCCCTGTTCGAGCAACGCCGGGTCTTGCTTGCGGTGGAGGAAGTCTTCGTAGGCGCGGCGCGCGGCCTGCTTTTCGACCACTTCGCCTTCCTGCCAGCGGTCGTCCACTTTCATGGCGAAGCGGCTGAGCGAGCCGTCTTGTGGAAGCGTGATGCGAAACTGTCCTTCGAGCTGCCGGTCGAGTGGATTCTCGAACACCAGGGTCATCTCGGTGAACGCGAGTGGGTCTTCCACCACCGCGTTGGCCGTGATCGACACGAGCTTCAGGCCCGTTCCGTCGCTCGCCGTGAGGCTCATCGGGGCGGGGCCGAGCGCGTTCTCGTCCGCGGAAGGGATGTCGATGCCTTGCTTCTCGAGCAGCCGGTTCGCGCGCTCCTCCGAGGCCACGGTGGCGCAGGCGAGGACGGTGACCGACAAGGCACTCACGAGCAGGGTCGAACGACGCATGCACAAACTCCCTCGGAAAATGGACGTGGGGCCTTCGACAAGACCGAAGGTGAAAAGTTCCTCGTGCGCCCACGACACGCGGTCGGGCGTGAAATCCCTCGGGCCGAGCGCTGGTCGGGGCTCGGCGCGCGGGGGTCCGCCTCACTCGTCGAAGCCGCCGCCGAAATCGTCGCTCGACCCGAAGTCGCCACCGTCGTCCGACCACTCGGGCGGGCTCTCGTTGGTGTTGTCGACCCAGGAATCGTTGCTCGAGTCTCCGCCGTAGTCGAACGAAGAGTCGCCCCAGGAAGAGTGCCCGTGGTTCACCACCGCCGAGCCTGCGGCGGCTCCCAAGAACGACGCGGCGATGTTCCCGACCACGCCCAAGGTTTGCATGGTCTCGGCGTTGGCGCGCTGCTGCTGCATGGCTTGTTTACGCGCGGGCGCGCCCGCGAAAGGCTCACGGCAGCGCAAGCAAGCCTGTTGGTTGTGCGGGGAGATGGCGCCGCAGAACACGCACGCCACCACGATCCACGCCTGGCACGCGCCGCACTTCTGTTTGCCCCATCGGCAGAGCGCGCGGCACCGAGGGCAGGGGATTGCGCTCGCCTGCGCCTCGGCGCTCACCGGCTGTCGACAATACTTGCAGGTTACAAGCTCCCCGTCGTCCGGGGCGCCACACGAGGTGCACTGCGTGCTCGCCATCGCTCATGAAGGTATCACGGGATATTCCGGGAGCGGAGGAGACGGGAACGGAGCCCCGAGGTCATGCGCGTTTCGCGCGGTTTCGGTGGACAAGGCTCGGGCATCTCGTGACCATCGAGACATGACGTGTGCACACGGGCTCTCGGACGACGAGACGGTCTTCTCCATCGACGCGCAAGCGATGTCCTTCGGTCCGGGCGCGGTGCACGAGCTCGGCGCGCACGTGGTGGGCATGGGCTTGCGAAAGGTTGCGCTCTACACAGATAAACGCGTGCTCGCGCTCGGGCCGGTGGACGTCGCGAAGGCCTCGCTCGAGGCTTCGGGCGTTCACGTGGAGATCTTCTCGGACACGGAGGTCGAGCCGACCGACGTGTCCGTGCGCGCGGCCATCGACTTCGCGCTCCGAGGGAAATTCGACGGGTACGTCTCGGTCGGGGGTGGCTCTTCGATCGACACGTGCAAGCTCGCTTCGCTCTACGCCACCTATCCGGCGGAACTGCTCGCCTACGTGAACGCCCCACTCGGTGAGGGGCGTCCAATCCCGGGACCGCTTCCGCCTCACGTGGCGTGCCCGACCACCTCGGGTACCGGCAGCGAGTGCACCGGAATCGCCGTGTTCGACTTCGCCGAGAAGAACGTGAAGACGGCCGTCGCCTCGCGGAGGCTTCGTCCCACGCTCGCCCTCGTCGATCCGACCTTCACGAAGACCTTGCCGGCTTCGGTGGTGGCGGCGAGTGGCTTCGACGTGCTCTGCCATGCGCTCGAGTCGTATACGGCGCGACGCTTCGCCGTGCGCGCGCGCTCGAGCTCGCCGTGCGCGCGCCCGATGAGCCAAGGTCGCAATCCGTGGAGCGACTTGGGCGCCTTGGAAGCGCTGCGCCTCGCGGGAAAATTCTTCGAACGCGGCGTGCGCGACGCTTCGGACGCGGAGGCCCGCGAGGGGCTCTCGTGGGCGGCTACGCTGGCCGGGGTGGCCTTCGGCAACGCGGGGGTGCACCTGCCGCACGCCATGTCGTACGCGGTCGCCGGGCTCGCCAAATCGTACCGCTGTCCGGGGTATCCGGAGCATCACCCCTTGGTCCCGCACGGAGTCTCGGTGGTGGTCTCGGCGCCTTCGGTGTTCCGACGTACGGCTCCGGCGTGCCCCGAGCGACACCTCGCCGCGGCGGAAGCCCTCGGGGCGGACGTTCGCGGCGCCACCCTCGACGATGCGGGGGAAGTGCTGTCCACGCGTTTGGTCGAGCTCATGACGGTGAGCGAGGTTCCGCTCGGCTGGAGTCACGTCGGCCTCGCCGAATCGTCCCTTCCGGCGCTCGTGCGAGGCGCGACCATCCAGAAGCGTCTGGTCGACAACGCGCCTCTCGCCGTGGACGAGGCGCTCATGGAGTCGCTCTTCCGCGGCGCGCGCGACTACACGGTGCGCGCATGAGCGGCCGCGAACGTTCGCCCGCGGCTCGTCGCGACGAGTACGTGCAGTTTACCCGTACTCCCACCCGCTGGGCGGACAACGACGCCTACGGGCACGTGAACAATGTCGTGTATTATGCATGGTTCGACTCGGCGGTGAACCGCGTGCTCATCGGCCGGGGTGGGCTCGACCCTCACGCGGGCGAGGCCATCGGACTCTGCGTGGAGTCGGGCTGTCGCTACCGCGCGCCGGTCTCGTACCCCGCCGACGTGGACGTGGGCCTTCGCGTCGGATCGCTCGGAAAATCCAGCGTTCGGTACGAGCTCGCGGTCTTCCTGGACGACCGCGACGAGGCCATCGCCGAGGGCTTCTTCGTGCACGTGTTCGTCGATCGCGAGACGCGCAGACCGCGCGAGATCCCCGAGCGCTTGCGTGCCGCCCTCGAGGAGCTCGTGCTTCCGACTTCGAGTTGAGGCCCGTCTCTCAGAACGTGCCGCCGAGTCCCAGGGTGGCCCCGCCCTCCGGGAGCGGAGCCGCGCCGAACCCGGAGAGTCGGAGCGCGCTCGTGCGCTTCGTACCTTTGCCCGCCGAGTAGCCGTTCCACGCGCTCTCGATGGGGGTCTCGGTGAAGAAGGCCGCGACTCCCGAGATGGTCGCGAGCATGCCGTACACGGTCAGTGCAGCGGTGACTCCGTCTTGATCTCGGCGAGAGAAACTCGCGCTCGTGAAGTCGGCGAGACCCGTGACCGCACCCGCTCCGAGCCCGGCGATCCCGAGTCCGAGCCCGAGCACTCCGGCCACCTTCCGCCCGGTGCGCGCTTCGTCCGCGGATTTCTCGAAGCTCGCTTCACCAGCCGCGAGCGCTTCCCGGTCCGACTTCCCGGCAGCTTTTTCCCGAGCGATGGCCTCTCCGATGTCCGAGTACGGATTGAGGTTCACGAGCAATCCGCTGAGCACGACGAGGCTCCCGATGCCTGCGCCGATGCCCGTGCCCAACGTGATCCCCGCGCCGATCGAGCGACCGTCTCGGCCGATCATCGTGGCTCCGACCGGTGTAGCGACGGCCGACACACCGAGCCCGGTGAGACCTATGGCCCAGCGCGCGTCGGCGAAGGGGCTCGCTCCGTGCAAAGCAAGACGACGAAGGCTCGCGAGCTCTTCGGCGTCGACGGTGACCTGGGCGCTCGGCGGGGCGATCGCTGCTACTCCCACGGGGGGCGGCGTGGTGGCCCCGGGCGGGATGGGTGTGGTTTGCACGGATGCGGAGGGGGCGAGGGGCGCCTCTCGCGGAGCGCTGCTCGCCGAGGGAGCGGGGAGCTCGGGGGCAGGCTGGGCAAGGGCCGCAGAAGAAAGCGTGGCGAGCGTTCCGAACGAGGCGACTAGCGCGGTCGAAAAGACGAAGGATCGGGCATTGTTGCGGAGCGTCATGGAGAGTGCGCGGAGCAAAGCACGAGCCAGACCGCATCCGAGGCAAAGGCGCGTCTTCGGGCCGATCTTGTCCGAAATGGCGACCGCGAGACAGGATTCGTGAACCCGAGTGGACGGCGGCGCACCGCCCAGCGGTCACGATACGAGGGACGAAGCACCGGCCTCTGGTCGCTCGTCGCGCTAGCTTGCGCCGCGAGATGACACCTCGCTCGACCGTCCGTTCGTTCTTGGTTCGTGTGGCTCCGCTCGGTCTGGTAGGCGCGTTCGTGGCGAGCGCCGCGGTGGCGTGCTCGAGCACGTCCGATCCAGCGAAGGCCCCCGCGGCCGACGGAGGTGCCGATCCGTGTCCGCGAACCGAGCCGGCCGTGAAGCCTCTCGGTGCGCCGCGCACGCCGCGTTGGGCGTTCGAGCCGTGGATCAGCAAAGACATCTCCACCCGGGACGACACCTACGCGTTCGTCGACGGCTTCCGCGAGCGCGGTATTCCCGTGGGCGCGGTGGTCATCGATAGCCCTTGGGAGACGGCCTACAACAGCTTCGTCCCCAACCCGACCCGCTACGCGGACATGCCCGGCATGATCCGCGACATGCACCAGCGCGGCGTGCGCGTGGTGCTGTGGGTCACTCAGATGAACAACGACCAGTCGTTCGACTTCGAGCCGGGCGGTGACCTCTACAGCGGTCCTTCGCCGAGCTTCGATGAGGGGCAGCGTTGCAACTACTACCTCGACGACGGTCAGACCTGGCAGTGGTGGAAGGGCAGCGGCGCGGCGGTGGACTTCTTCAATCCGAGCGCACGCGCCTTCTGGCACGAGCAGCAGAACGCCATCTTGAACGCCGGAATCGACGGCTGGAAGCTCGACTTCGGCGAGAGCTATATCCTCTCGGACAAGGTGAAGAGCTTCGAGGGCACGAAGTCCCGCCAGGAGTACTCCGAGCGTTACTACGAAGACTACCTCGCCTACGGCCGCAGCGTGCGCGGCGACGACTTCGTCACCATGGTGCGCGCGTGGGACGCTTCGTACCAATTCGAGGGGCGGTTCTTCGCGAAGAAAGAGCACGCTCCGGTCGCGTGGATGGGGGACAACCGGCGCGACTACGTGGGCCTCGCGGACGCGCTCGACCACATGTTCGTCTCGTCGAAGGCCGGGTACGTGACCGTCGGCTCGGATATCGGCGGTTACCTCGACCACGACGACAAGAACCTCGCCGGGCCCGAGATTCCCTTCGACTCCGTCAACTTCGCGCGGTGGACCGCGATCGGCGCGCTCAATCCGTTCATGCAGCTCCACGGGCGCGGCAACTTCACGCCCTGGACCGTGCCCGATCACGCCGAAGAGACCGTTGCGCTCTACAAGTATTGGTCGACGCTCCATCATGCGCTCGTGCCCTTCTTCCACTCGCTCTCGGAGGAAGGTTGGGCCGGCAAGGTCGCGCCGACTCTTCGCCCCGTGGGCGCCCCCGAGACGTGGGCGGGGGACTACCGCTACCTCCTCGGCGACGCGTTCTTCGTGGCGCCGCTGCTCGATCCGAGCGGCAAGCGAACGGTCGTGATACCGGCGGGGGCCACCTACTACGACTTCTGGTCCACCAAGACCGAGCAGGGCGGGGCGACCGTCGGCGTCGACTATTCGCAGGACCGCGCGCGCCTTCCGCTCTGGATTCGTGAAGGCGCCATCGTGCCCATGGACGTGGAAGACGCGACGCTCGGCCTCGGCGACGCCGCCTCGAAGGGCTCGCGTACGGTGCTGGTGTATCCGTCGGCCACGAAGACCTCGTTCGTCGAACACGAAGAAGACGGAAAGACGCGCACGCTGGAAGCCGTCGCGGAGGGCACGGGCTTCGTGGTGACGCTCTCGTCGGCCTCGCGTCCCGTGGTGCTGCGCGTGCGCGCGGACGTGGCCCCGACCTCGGTCGAGGGGGGAACGTTCCAATACGACGCGGACAAGAAGGTCGTGATCGTGAAGGTGTCCGCTTCGGCCGGACCGGTCACGATCCGCGGGAAATAGAGCCTTCTTCGCTCACAAAAGGTCGATCACGCGCCTGCGCGCGAGGTCGGCCAAGAGGCGCAAGGCTTCGAGCTTCGAGAGGCCACTGCCATCGACGATATCTTCGATGGTGGTGCGTCCGTCGACCAACGCGAGCACGAAGCCCATTCGGTGATCGAGCTGCGCGAATTTGTGTTCTTCGCGCTGGGGTAGGCGCACGGGGATGCGGTCGAGCCGGATGAGCTCGGTCGTGTAGCTCGTCACGAGAAAGAGGTCGCATCTCTCGCGGCACTCGCGTGCGGCGTCGTTCTCGGGGTCCCGTTCGAGGATGGCCTCGGCGATGACCATGGCGCCTTCGTAGTCGCCGTCGGCGAAGCGCGACTCCATCTCGACGGCGCTCGGTCCTCGAGGCGGCGCCTTGGTGGCGGGCTCGGCAGGCTTCGGCGCGGGCTCGATGTCTTCGGGCATGCGCACGAATGGCGGCGTGTGCGGAAGATCGCTCTCCGGGCCCGAGAAGCCTTCTTGCTCCACGTTCGAAGGCAAGGGGTCGACGGGCCCCACCTCGATCGATACCTCGCCCGAGTCGTAGGTCTTGGCGAAGCTCCGCACGGTGGGCTCGGCCTCGGGCACGCGTCGCAACGAGGGAATGTCGCCGCTCGCGTCGAGGTTGTACTTTGCACGTGCTTCCGGCGTGAGCGCCTCCAAGAGGCGTGCGAGGTCCCCGGGCCGCATGACCGCCGTGGTCTCGGTCGAGATGCGGCGGGTGTAGCCCTGCGAGGGCGGCTCGGCCGCGCGCGGAGTCTCGGGGCTTTTCTCCGGCTTGTCTTGGTCGGCCACGGCGTTCTCCTCAGACTATCGCGACCTTGCGTGGAGGAAAGGGGTCTCGTCCGAAACGTGGAGGATGCACGTGCAGGCACGCGACTTCATGCGTCGTGCAGCACGGCCAGCACCACCGGGCGCCCGCGGTAGGGCCCACTCTCGCTCGTGACGAGATGGGGGCGTGCGTCGGCCTCGGCCAGGATTCCGAGGACCTCGCGTTCGGCCCCGAGGGACGCCGAGAGCGCTAGCGTGCCCGGCCTGGCGTCGCCGAGCAGTGCGGCTCCTCGGTGCACCGCTTGCCCGAAGTACTCCACGTTGCCGGCGCGTCCGAGCGCGAGCACGCGGCCTTCGTGGCACGCGACGCGGAGGCGTGCGCCCCACTCGGTCTTCGCAGCGAGGTCCATCAATCGGAGTGCTGCGCGTGTTGCGCGAGCTCCCGAGGCGAACGCCCCGATGGCGGTGCCGAGCGGCGCGGGGACCGGGGCTCCCGACTCTCTCTCGAGTACGGTCTCGACCAGCGCATCGAGCTTTCGAAAGGCCTCGCATGCTGCGGCGTCGCCCAGCTCGGCGTACACCTCGCTGCCCAGGCCGAAGTCGGCGAAGAGGAACGCCACACGGCTCGCGGTCAGCTGCTCGTCGTCGGCGGGGAGGTCGTCCCCGAAGTGCTCGCGGAACGTGGTGTGGGTCATGGCCATGGTGGCCGACACGCCGTCTGCGCGTGCGCCTGGGATTTCCAAGCGAATCGAGAGCTCGTGCTCGCTGTCGTTGTGGAGGGTCACGGTGACCTCTCCGGCCGCCACCACGACCGGTGTACCTTGCACGCGTCCGTCGGTCACCGTGAGGGTCGTGATGGACGAGTAGCCCGCCACGCTCGCACGGAGCTCGAGAGGGAGCTCGTTGGTCGACGTGGCCACTCGATAGATCCCGGCCGGGACCTCCACCGAGATCTCACGGACCTCGCCCGGCTCGAGCACTTGCTGCACGAGCACGTGCGGGCGGAGCGCCGGCGCACCCACGCAATAGGTGCTGCGCTCGGTGGGGCGAACGCGAGGGTGCGGGTGGAAGACCAGCTCCACGGACTCGGTGAGGTCGCGGTCGTATCGGCTCTCGCAGGCCGTGCAGTGGCCACGACTCTTCACCGCCTCGAGCTTCTCGCACGACTCGTGGGCCACCATGCAGCTCGGACAGATGGTGTCCCACGACGGCTCCAAGAGCCCGTTCGCTGCAGCATGCACGAACAGATCGAGCACCGCGCGCCGGTCTTCCTGCCATTCGTCCGCGATGGCGAATGGGCGCAAACGTGCGAGCGCACGAGCCGGCGAAGCGAGCAAGAGATGCTCCACTTTTTCCACCAATGCAGGGGAAAAATCGTGGCTTTTCTGCAGCTCGCCGAGCGCGGTGTGGACCATCTCACGGTCTTCGGAGCCCGGCTCGTGGGCCGCCTCGAAGGGGTCCTCGTCGAGCCCTCGCACCAGCAGGTCGTCCAATCTGCGGTAGCTCTTCGCCACGTTGCGTGCGGTCTTCTGGCCGATCTCGAAGATGGCTGCGAGCTTTCCCACGATGCCCCGCGGCTCGACCCAGATCTCGTGCGTGAGGCGGGTGCCTCCGGAAGACGTGGGTGTAAGATGCACGCGATTCCAGAGCGCGACGAGCGGGCCCGACTTGTACCAGCGGAAGACCGAGTGCTCGCGGTTCTTCACCCACTCGAACGGGTACTCGCGCCAGCCGAGCCCCATACCGAGGGCGCGCATGCTGCCGTAGCGACGCGTCCCACCTTCCGGCGCGGCTTCGTCCGTGAAGTCGACCGGGGAGAGACCGAACGCCTTGTTCATGCGGTCGGTGTGGGCCACGTACGGCCAGAGCTTCTCGGGAGACGAGCGCAGCTCGAAGACCCAAGAGAAATGCTTGGACGCTTCTTCTCGGCGGGGTTTGGCTTCGGGGCGTGCGGAGGTGGTCGGGCGCCTCTCGATCGACGAGGGCGACCTCTCGATGGGGCGGCCTTCGAGCAGCGCGCCGAGCACCTCGGCCAGGACGGCGCCGTTGCGGTAACGTTCTTCAGGGTTCTTGGCGAGGCACCGCACGAGGATGCGGGCGACGTCGGGCTGGATGCGAGGATCGACGACCAGGGAAGCCGGGTCGACCTCGAGGATGGCACGTAGGAGAGCGTCGTCGTCTTCGCCCGCGAAGGGGCGCTTCCCGGTGAGCATCTGAAAGAGCACGGCTCCGATGGCGTGCACGTCCGTGGCGGGACTGACTCGGCTCACCGTGACCTGCTCGGGGGCCATGTACGGTGGCGAGCCGCACATGAACCCCTTGTATTTGTCCTCCCCGGCGCGTGCGTCCATGGCGATGCCGAAGTCGAGCACGCGCGCGCGACCGTTCACGTCGACGAGCACGTTGGCGGGCTTGATATCGCGGTGGACGATGCCGTGTCCGTGGGCGGCGCCGGCGGCGCGCGCGATCTCCGCGGCGATGGCGAGCGCGCGCGCAGGAGGTAATGGTCCGTCCGCGAGCAACGCCGAGAGGTCCGAGCCCTCGACGAGGTCCATCGAGTACCAGGGGCGAAAGTCGAGCGTGTGCCCCACGTCGTACACGCGAACGATGGCCGGATCGCCTATTTTTGCAGCGATTCGTGCTTCACTCCAGAGCTCGGTCACCACGTCGTCGCCCTGGGTCGAGGCGTGCACTTTGATCGCTACCGGGCGGTCGAGTTTGTGCTCGTGGGCCGCCCACACCACGCCCATGCCGCCTTTGCCGATCACCCGATGAAGGTCGTACCCGGGAATTTTCGGCGCGTCGTGCGGCGCGACGTGCGCTCGGAGGCTCGCTGCTTCACGAACGGAACGACTGGAGGTATCGCCGTCGCGATCGAAGTGCGGCGAGCCCCCCTTTATAGTGTCGAAGTCGTTCATCGTGTGCGTTCACGCCCGCCCCGGACGGCCTCCACACGAGTCTACGTGTGCCGTGCCCGCGCAGGGAGCGCGAAACGCTCGGATTTTCTCGAGGTCGACGCATGGCTCGGCGGCCTTCGAGCGACGAGACTGCTACTCTGCGCTCGTGGAACGGCGCCTCGTCGAGATCGTGATGGCCTCGGCGCGACGTGCCGCCGTGCTTCGCGCGGTTCGAGCGCTCGAACTGCCGGATGCCTACGTGGCGGCGGGGTTCGTGCGAAATGCCGTGTGGTCCACGCTCTTCCCTTCGGGATGCGAGGTGCCGTGCGACGTGGACGTGGTGTACTTCTCGACCGACCCTCGCGACGAGAAGGCGCTCGAGGCGCGCCTCGCGGCGGAGGTGCCGGGCGAGCTCTATTCGGTGACCAATCAGGCCGAAATGGCCGCCTGGAACGGGCACGAGCCGTATCGTTCCACTGCGCACGCGATGGCGCATTGGTCCGAGACGGCGACGGCCGTCGGCGTGCGTCTCACGGCCGAAGACCGCCTCGAGGTGATTGCGCCTTACGGCCTCGACGACCTCTTCGCGGGCGTCGTTCGCCCGACGCCGGCCTTCGCCGCGAAGCCCGAGGTCTTCGCGGCGAGGCAGATCGAAAAACGCTTCGCCGAGCGCTTTCCCGGCGTGCGGACCGAGATGCCGTCGATCGACGCTCGGCCCTGAACGCCGGAGGCGCTCACTTCGGGAGCGGCGGGATGTTCAGGCAAGCCACGGTGAACGTATCGAGCGCGTCCTTCACCGCGGTGTCGAACGTGTCTTGGCAGATGGTGCGCCAGATCACGTTGTTCCGTCCGGTCGCCGGATCGGCCGCGCCCTCCACGAGTTGGTGCAGCTTGGGAGCCTGGGACGCCGTATGCGTGCCCGACGAACAACTGCCCGATTTCTGCCCCGAGATGACCGCACCTGCCCAGCGGCCTCGGACCTTCTTCAGGGTGTCGAGCTTCTGAATCGCGGCTTGGGGCGTATTGGAGCTGCTGTCTTCTTCGTCCGTCAGCACGAAGAACGCGAGCAAGGCGTCGTCGCGGAGGAAGTTCTGATTTTGGTCGGTCGCGCGGTCGGTCAAGGACATGACGAGGCCGTCGATGGGCTTCTCGATGCCGCTGCCGCTCGTGCCGAGGCCGGCGCGGCATCCGAAGGCATCCGCGACGGAAGGATCGGTGCGCTCCAGCCACGATCGCCCTCCACCACCGGCCGAGCAGCCGGTGGGCGGGGCGGTGACGAAACCACCTCGCCCGCCGCTCGGAAGGCTCGTGCGAGAGGTATCGGTGCTGGTGACGGCCAATCGATAGTCGAGGTCTGCGCCCGACTTCGTCTTGAACGCATTCAGCGTGTTCACCATGCGCGGGAAGTTCGCGCGGAGCTTCGTTTGGGCCGCGGCCATCGAGCCCGAGTCGTCGACGACGAACACGACGTCCATCTTGCGGCACTCGTCCTTGACGGCGGCGTCCGGGAGGTTTCCGTCGAACTCGAAGGTGCTCGTTCCGCCGTCGGTCGGGGAGGTTCCGCTGTCCGTTCCCGTGGGTTGGGAGCCGGCGTCGTCTTCCGGAAAGACGTTGTCGCGGGGAGGAGAGCTGCAGGCGGCGAACGCGGAGAGCACGCCAGCTGCGAGGGCGAAGGAGGCAAGCCATTTCATGCGCTTCGGCGTAGCTCAATCGGGGGTATGCGGCAACGTCTCGGCCGCGAATTTCTCGACGAGCTGTCGAGAGGAAGGATCTCTCGTGAACGACCGTAGACGGTCAATCCGGCGCCGGGCTCGGACCGTCGCTCGCCGCGCGCAGCGAGGTGCTAAAGGTCGTGCGACCATGAGACGCCTTTCGTTCGTGCTCCCGGGAATGCTCGCGTTGCTCGTGTCCGGTCTGGCCTCGTGTGCGGACAAGCCGAGCGAGACACCTCCGCGCCCCGTGGCCTCGTCCGCGCCGAGCGCCTCGGCTGCGAAGGTGCCAGCGGCCGCCGAGAACGGACCTTCCCCGAAGTTGCGTTTGCCCGACAATGCACGACCGACGCGTGTCGCGGCCACGCTGACCGTGGTTCCCTCGCGCGATACGTTCGAGGGCGAAATGCGCATGGACGTCGAGCTTCGCACACCGGTCTCGGTTCTGTGGCTCGAGGCGGACGGGCTCACCTTGGGCACGGCGAGCGCCAACGTGGCAGGCGAGACGTCCAATGCGAGCATCGTGAGTGGGCTTCCCGGTTTCGTCGGACTCGCCTTCGACCGCCCGCTCCCCGCGGGGGCTGCCAAGGTGCGGATCTCGTATGCAGGCAAGCTCTCGTCGACCGAGTTGGAAGGCGCCTCGAAGCAGATCGAAGGCGGCGAACCGTACGTGTTCACCCACTTCGAGCCCCTGGCAGCACGACGCGTCTTCCCGTGCTTCGACGAGCCCTCTTACAAGGTGCCGTGGCAGCTCACGCTTCGCGTGAAAAAAGGGGATTCTGCCGTCTCCAACACGGCTCCCATCGCCATTGAAGAGGGAGCGGACGGCTTCACGAGCTACCGCTTCGCCGAGACCAAACCTCTCCCGAGCTACCTGATTGCCTTCGCGGTCGGGCCGTTCGGCTACGTGGACGCGGGCAAGGTCGGAAGGACCCCCGTGCGCATCGTGGTACCGCGCGGGAAAGAGAGCTGGGCGCGCTTCGCGGCGGACAGCACCAAGCCGGTCCTCGAGCGCCTCGAGTCGTACTTCGGGAGCTCCTATCCCTACGACAAGCTCGACCTCATCGCCGTGCCCATGTTCGGCGGCGCGATGGAGAATCCCGGGCTCGTCACGTATCGCCAATCGCTCATCTTGTCGAAGCCGGGAATGGCGTCGACCGGGGTTCGTCGGGCTTTCGCCAGCGTGAACGCGCACGAGCTCGCCCACCAATGGTTCGGCGATCTCGTCACGACCGCGTGGTGGGACGACCTTTGGCTCAACGAGGCCTTCGCGACCTGGATGACGCCGAAGATCGTGGATGGGTATCGTCCCGACTGGGGATTCGCCGCCAACCGTGCTGCTGCCGCCAATGGTGCCATGCGCACGGACAGTCTGGTGAGCGCGCGCGCAATTCGCCAACCGATCGCGTCCGAGGACGACATCCACAATGCGTTCGACGGCATCACCTACCAAAAGGGGGCCGCCGTCATCGCCATGTTCGAACGATGGATCGGGCCCGAGGTCTTCCAGAAGGGCGTGCAGCGCTACCTGCGCGAGCACGCCCACGGCACGGCGACCGCACGCGACCTCTTGTCGGCGCTCTCGGCCGAGTCCGGGAAAGACGTAGCCGGGCCCTTCGAAACGTTCTTGGAAAGGCCCGGCGTCCCACGCGTCGAGACTTCGCTCACGTGCGCCGCGAGCGCCAAGCTCGGCCTCTCGCAGTCGCGCTACCTGCCACTCGGCTCCTCGGGCGCGACCGACGCCGCACCCTGGAAAATACCTGTCTGCGCGCGCTTCGGCGCCGGCAAGAAGGTCGAGCGGGCGTGCACGTTGCTCGAGGGAAAAGAGGGCGCGCTCGCCCTTCCGTTCTGTCCCGAGTGGGTCGTGCCCAACGACGAGGCGAGTGGCTATTACCGCACCGCGAGGTCGCCCGCGGATCTCGCGCACCTCGTCGGTCACCTGGACGGAACGAGCCCCGCCGAGCGTATCTCCCTCGCCGGCGACGTGCTGGCCAGCGCGAGGTCCGAGGGGGGAAACCTGGCGGACTTTCTCTCGCTGGTGCCCGCGCTCGCCAAAGACTCGGACGTGCACGTGGTCGACGCCGCGCTCGGCCCGGTGGCTTCGCTGCGGGACGTCCCGTTGGTGGACGAGGGCAATCGGGCGGCGTACGCCGCGTTCGTCCGGCGTGCATTCGGTGACCGCGCCAAGAAGCTCGGGCTCAAATCGAAGCCGGGGGAAGACGAAGAGACCCGCTGGATCCGTCCGTCCCTGGTGGAGATCGTGGCCGACCAAGGAGAGGACCCGACGTTGCGTGCAGCCTGCACGAAGCTGGCGAAGGCCTGGATCTCCGACAAAGACGCGGTCGAGCCCGAGCTGCAAGGGACCGTGCTTTCGGTGGCTGCCGCGTTCGGGGACAGGGCGCTGTTCGACGCCCTCGTGGGGGAGGCCAAACACGCGAAAGAGCGTGCCGACCGCGATCGCGCCATCTGGGCCCTCGGTCTGTTCCGCGAGCCTTCGTTGGCCAAGGCGGCGCTCGCGCTGATGCTCGACCCCGAGCTCGATGCACGCGACACCGTGCGCATTCTCTGGGGTGTCGCCAGGACTCCGGCCGGCGTTCCGCTCGCGTTCGACTTCTTGAATGCCGAGATGGACAAGCTGGTCGTGCGATTGCCGAGGGATTGGGCCGCTGGATTCCCCGGGGTGGGCGCGGCCTTCTGCGACGAGCGAAAACGTGCCGAGGTGGAGGCCTTCTTCCGACCCAAAGCCTCGCGTTTCGTGGGAGGTCCGCGCCTGCTCGATCAGGCCCTGGAGAACCTCCACCTCTGTCACGTCTACCGGACCACGCAGGCGCCTCGCGTGAGCGCGTTCTTCGCGAAGAGCAAATGACGTCGCGGTGGTCGGCGCGCGCGTTCGTGGGGCTGCTTGTCGCAACCTCCTTCTCGATGGGCTGTGCGCCTCCGGCGACGGAGCCTCGCCCACCTCTCGTGTGTGCCGCGCGTCCGGTCACGGTGATCGTCACCCGGCACGCGGAAAAATCGGGCGATGCGAAAGACGCCGAGCTCTCCGAGGTGGGGCGCGCGCGTGCCGTGCGCCTTCGGGATCTGCTTTTGGCCTCGGGGGCGTCGCGTCTCTACGCGACCGACGTGGTCCGCACGCAGCGCACGCTCGGGCCGCTCGCCGAGGCGCTGCATCGTCCGGTCGAGGTGCGACCCGCGGCATCGGTGGATGCGCTCGCTCGCGAGCTCTCGGCGCTCGAGCCGGGCACCGTCGCCGTCGTCGCGCATCACTCGAACGGTGTACCCGCTCTCGTTCGTGCGCTGGGCGCCGAGCTCGGAGGCCTCGTGGACGGCATGCTCGCGCACGACTCGTTCGATCGGGTCGTGGTGCTCACGCTCGGTTGTGGCTCGCGCAAGACCTCGTTGGTCGAGCTTCGTGACTGAGGTGCTCAGGCCACCATGGCCCGTAGCTCGGAGGCGCGATCCGGCGAGATTTTAGCCGGCAAGCGCCCCTCGTCGTCGAACGTCGCCACACGCGGCTCCCGACCGGTGCGCTCGCGGAGCAGGTTCATGACGGCGTCCAGCGTGCCCTCGGGCAGGTCTCCGCTCATCACGATCACGGTCGCACCGTGGGTCGTCGAGGTCGCGTTCGGGAGCGTGGACGTCGGTCGTCGCTCGGACGAGGGCGGCGATTGGGGGGAGCTCGAGACGTCGCGCACGAATCGATAGCCACGGCCTCGCGCCGTGCGAATCGCGCTCGGTCCTCCGTCCGTGTCGAGTCGCTTGCGCAGCGTGGTCACCGCTTGGGCAATGGCGTTTTCGCACACGACGGTGCCCTTCCAGACCGAAGCGAGCAGCTCGTTCGTGGTGACCACGCGATCCCGATGGCGAACGAGGTGAACCAGGAGGTCGAAGGCGCGGCGTTGTAGGTCGATCTTTCGCCCGTCTTTGCGGAGCTCGAAGAGAGCTTCGTCGACCTCGAAGCCGTCGAACGTGTGAATCGTGTCTTGGGCAGGCGAAGTGCAGAGGTCCATGTGATCTCCGTAAGGCTCGCGCTGAAGGGGACGTTCCGTCCGTGCCCGCAGAGGGGCGTGCAGGCGGACGGGCGGAAGCGGCGCGGCGTGCGCTTCGACCCCGGGACAGCGGCTCTTCCGTGCCCCGTACTCCCCTGTCACCGCGCAGAAGGGAGTGATGCGCGGAAATCTGCGCGAGTCGTGATTTTCTCCCGAGAGCCGTAAATCATCCACAAAAGGCCACGAGGGCACGGAGACGCGAACGTCTCGTACCCTCGGTGCCTCCCACCCCATGAACGGTCGCGCGCTCGTGTGCTCGCGCGACCACGGTCGGCTCTCAGTTGACGTAGCCGCAGGCCGGCTTGCCCTGCGCGACGAAGTCCGGCGTGTTCTTGGACTGTCCCTTCGGCACGCTCATCATGGGCGAGGCCCCGGGCGTGATGCTCATGCCGGTGATGTAGTGACAGGGGTAGTCTTTGTTGCTCGGGCTCACTTGCACGTAAAACTCGCTGTTGGGAGGCACGATCACCGTGAAGGTGCACTGCCCGGAGGCCCAGGAGCCGGTCGCCTTCGCACCTCGGGTCCACTTGGGGGTGGAGAAGAGATTTCCCGGGGCGGGAGGTACTTGCTCTTTGCTGGTGGCGCTCACGTAGAGGTCGTCGCAGTTGAAGCCGGTCAGAGGCGCGCCCGGAAGCGGAGCTTGTCCGGTTTTGATCACGCCCTTCACCGTGCTCAGCACGAAGTTCGGAGGAGCGACCGTTCCGATCACGACGGGTCCGGGACGCGCCGAGACCTCGGCCTGAGCGGTCTCCGACTGCGCCACGATCCCCACGAGTCCCACCATGGCCGCCGCGACGAAAAACGAGCTCTTCTTCATGTCCGATGTGTCCTTTCCGGGGAGGCCGAGGGGTCGCTCGCCTCCGATTGCGGGAGCTTCGGACCGGGCTTCACTGCCCGTCTTCGCTTCCCGTATGCGATTGACACCGGTCGGGAGGCGGTGGTGCACCGAAAGAGGATGAGAGGAACGTGAGCAGAACCTGAGCTCGAGCTCCGCTCGGGAAAAATAGGCCAAAGCCCGAGCGAACGCCTGGCGAGGTCGCAGGCGAGCAGGGGCTCTCCGATTCGGGCGAGCTCAGCGACCGCGCAACGAGACCGAGCACTCGCCATTGCCCTTGGGCGGCGGCGCGAAGTGCAACGAGCGTAGCGTACGCGCCATGCAGGCCTCGGACGCCGGACACGAAGTGGTTGTATTGCGCACGTATCCGGCGCATCCCGCGCGGACCACGGCGCCATTGGCGTCGACCCAAAAGTGACACATGGAGTCGGTGCAGGTCTCCGTCCAGCAGACGTCGAAGGAAGGGAGGTTCGCTTCCAGGTGTTCGACCGCGGCCATGGCTTCCATGCCGAAGGGCTCGAAGTTGGTCGAGCGTCGCTCGGTCTTCGCCGGTTTCGGAGGCGCTCCCGCGTCGGGTGCTCGTGGCGTCGATGCCGACGAAGCGGAAGTCGTGGGCGATGTGGCCGACCGCGCCGCCGTTGGCGTGGAGGCGGGGCGCGTGGACCCGGGGACGACCGAAGAAGCGAGGGAGCTCGCCGTCGAACCGGCGGAGGAGATCGCAGCCGCCGAGCTGGGCGCAGTCGTGAGGACGAGCGACGACGGCTCCGGTCGAGCACTGCCGCCTTCGCCGCGGTTCGGTTCGGGGACCTCGACCCGGGCGGAGGTGGTCTCCACTCGTGGGGGACTCGAGCTGGACGTGCCTCGGCCGATCGCGATTCCACCCGCGAAAAGAAGCGCGAGCGTGACGACCGCGAGTGCGACGAAGGGCTTGGTCTTGTCGGGCTTCTCCTCGGCCGCGACCTTGCACTCGCTCAGCAGCTCGTCGATCGTGTCTTGCCGATCGCGCCTTCGGAACGACATTCCTCGTGCCAGTGCACGACGAATCCCTTCGGGCACCTTCGGTTCGCTCGGCGGTGTCGGAGGTCCTTTGGCGATGCGCGCGAGCAGGCCTTCGGTGGCGTCGAGCTCGAAGGGGCGCTTGCCGTAGAGCCCTTCCCAAAGCGCCACCGAGAACGCGTAGACGTCCACGCGCGCATCCAGGGATTCGCCGCGCAGCTGTTCGGGCGCCATGTATACGGGCGTGCCTGCGGTCTCGGTGCCGTCGGCCTCGTCGAGATTGGGTCTCGTCGAGACCGGATCACCGGGAGGCACTGCGCGGGCGAGCCCGAAGTCGGTGACGAGCACCGTGCCGTCCGCGCGCACGAGCAGGTTTTCGGGCTTGAAATCGCGGTGAACGAGCCCTGCGCGATGCGCCGCCGCGAGTCCTTCGCCGGCCTGCCGAAAGCGAGCGAGTACCTCGCGCCAAGGATGCGGCCCTATCGTCAGCCATTTGCGGAGCGTGCCCCCTTCCACGAGCTCCATCGCCACGAACACGCGACCGTTCTCGACGCCGACGTCGAAGACCGGGACCACGTTCGGGTGCGCGAGCTTGGCCATCGCGCGGGCCTCGCCGTGCAGACGTTCGGCACGTTCGCGCTCGGCGGGCGAGCCTTCCCAGAGCACCTTGAGGGCCACTTTGCGATCGAGCTGAGGATCGTGCGCGGAGTAGACTACGCCCATTCCACCGAAGCCGATGGCCTCTTCGATGCGGTAACGCGCGAGATTCACCCCGCGTCCGAGCGCGTGCTCGTGTGGGGCGCCCGAGCCGCCTCGTACGGTTCGTTCGCCTTGCGCGCCTTGCTCGGTCCCGACCAATGCTCCGAGTAGCTCGCAGCACGCGTCGCAGCCCGAGGCGTGGGTCAAGATGCGACGTCGGCTCGGCTCGTCCAGCTTGCCGGACAAGAAGCGCTCGACCGTGGTTTCGTCGGGGCAAGACGTGGGCATCGGGTTCAACGGGGCGTCGGCGAAGCTCGTTCGAGTACACGGGAGAGACACGCTCGTGTCCACTTCGATGCACGACGTGCGGCCGCTTCACGGTCCGATGACGTGATGCTCACGGACGAGGAGCGAGCACGCGGCTCAGGGTAAGCTCGATCTGGCTCCGCACCGCACGGGCGATGCTCTCGAACTCGGTCGGAGAGATGCCGAGCTTGCCGGTCATGGTGGCCTTCGTCGTCTCGAAGAGCACTTCTCGGGCACGCGCGAGCCTGCGCATGGCGGTGGAGCGATCGATGCCCACGATCTTGGCGATGTCTTCGCCGCGATGCGTGCCGGACGAGTGCAGGCGGAGCAAGAGTCGCTGGTCGTCGTCGAGCGCGGCGAACGAGGCCTCGAAGGCGGCCTTGAACTCGTCTTTGTAACGGAGCTTGAAGTGGTCGAGCTCGGGATCGAGACCCGCGGGCACCTCGGGTGCGTCGGACTCGCTCACCCAACCGTCTTTCTTACGATTGGCATTGAGGCCCATGCGCACCGAGACGACGCGCAGCCATCCGCCGAGCGGGCCCTTGCCGGAGTAGTCCGCGAGGCGAGGGGGGCGCGTGCCGTCGGAGACCACCACGCGCTCCGCGATGGCCTGAGCGATGTCTTCCGCCTTCTCGCGATCGGAGGCCTTGGTGACACGTGCAAGATACAAGGGAATCTGCGAGAGGAAGTCGCGCTGCAGGACGGTCACCGCGCCTTCGATCCCCTCGAGGCACGCCGCCGCGAGAAAAAAGTCGTCCGCGTGGAGATCGTCCGGTACGAGCGGCCCTTCGGCCTCGACGTGGGCGGCGAGACGACGCACGAAGGCCTCGGCGTCGAGCGAGAGGTCCGGGTGGGTGGCCGCACCAGTCCGGAAGTGCCGGTCGAGCAGCGCTTCGAGCGAAGCGACGTCGGCCTCGGACGAGGTGGCGAGTTGCGCGCGGACGGGGGCGGCGTTGTCTCGGAGGATTGACACGAGCATGATGCGGACCGAAGCGTACCACCGATTGTCGGTCGAGCGCGGGCGCCTGCCGCTTCGTCTTCGACCGAGGTGGCTTGGCATGGTAGGTCCAAGGCATGCGAAAGCTCGTCGCTCCCACTCTGGTCGCGCAGATCGCGCTCGTCGTCTCCGTCTCGTTCATGGCTTGCACCACGGCATCCGTCTCGCCTCCCTCCACGGAGGACGCTTCGGTCGACGCTTCGATGCCCGACGCGGCGGACGGGGGCTCTCCATCGGTCGACGATCTCGGCCCGAAGCTCGAGGCGATTCGTGCGGAATCCGGGATTCCGGCGCTCGCGGCTGCGGCCTACCGCGGGGGCGTTCCCGTGGCTCGCGGTGCCGTGGGCACACGCAAGTTCGGCGAAGAGGTTCCGGTCACCACGGCGGACGTGTGGCATCTGGGCTCGGACACGAAGGCCATGACCGCGACCTTGGCTGCGATGCTGGTCGACGAAAAGAAGCTCGATTGGAAGACGAAGCTCATCGACCTCCTGCCCGACGTGCCCATGGATCCGGCGTTCGCCGAGGTTACGTTCGAGGCGCTGCTCTACCATCGCGCGGGGTTGCCCGCCAACCCGTCCCAAGCGTGGATGAGCGGAGCTGGCAGCGCGACCGATCTCGTGAGCTCACGCAAGGACGCCGTGGTCGAGTTGCTCGTGTCGAAGCCCGCGCAGTCCCCCGGGACGTACGTCTACTCCAATGCCGGCTATATCGTGGCAGGCGCAATCCTCGAATCCATCGCCAAAGAGCCCTGGGAGAAGATGATGCAGAGCCGCATCTTCGCGAAGCTCGGTATGGCGAGCTGCGGGTTCGGTCCTCCCGCGAGCAAAGGGCAAGTCGACGCGCCCTGGGGACACGACGGAAAGACCGGAAAGTACGTGCCCATCGCGCCGGGGCCTGCATCGGACAATCCGCTCGCCCTCGGGCCTGCCGGTACGGTGCACTGCGCTCTCGACGATTGGGCCAAGTTCGCCCACGCTCACGCTCGGGGCGCGAAGGGACAGGCGGGGCTCGTCTCCGCGGAGAGCTTCACCAAGCTGCAGACTCCTCCCTTGGGAGGGAACTACGCGATGGGGTTCGGCGTGACCAAGCGTGATTGGGGCGGCGGCACGGTGCTCACGCACAGCGGGTCGAATACCTTGTTTTACGCGACCGTGTGGATTGCGCCGGAGAAGGACCTGGTGATGCTCGTCGCGACCAATGCCGCCGACGACGCCGCGGCCAACGCGGTGGACTCGGCCTTCGCGCCCATGATCGAGGCGTACGCGAAGTAGCCGCAGCGGCTACGTGAGTGCGGTCCTGTCCGCTGATTTGGCGCCTTTTGGCTGTTTTTACCTCGTCTGCGGGGTGTACCCTCTTCGTATGGCCGGGCGCCTCCGTCTCGGCCCGAGGGGAGGCTCACGACGATGTCGACGAGAATGCGCGCGGTCTTCTTCGGTGCTCTCGTAGCGCTCACTTCGGCCTCGGCGGCTTGCAAGCGAGCCTCCGAAGCGCCCGAGGAAAAGGCCCAGTCTGTGGTCACCTCGTCGTCCGAGCCCACGCCGGTTCCGCCGCCGCCGCCCACGATTTCTCCGGCCGAGCCCGAGGCCGTGCCCGCATTTCGCGAGCATCCTGCAGCTCAGTCCCCGGCAGCGACCTCGCAGCTCCCCGCCGCACCTGCCCAGCGATACGCTCCACAAAAGGCAGACAAGGGCACAGCCCAGGTCGTCCCGCGTCCGCTTGCGGTCGGAGCCTCGTCCGACGAAGGCAAGCTCGCCGGACGCGGGGGCTGGGCTCCCACCCCCACCAAGGTGAAGTCCGCGCCGGCGTTCGCTCCGAAGCCCATCGAAGGCGTCGAGCCGCTCAGCGCCAATCGGCCGTCGCCCGTCGCGCCGCAGGCCACGAAGCCATTGGATCTCGCCAAAGGCGCCCAGGCCGTCGCGCCGAGGGAGGAGGTTGCGGCCGAAGCTCCGGAGGCGAGGCCCGCCCTCGATCCGAACGCACGCTACGCGACCACGTACCGTCCGGGGGGCGCGGCGCTCGCGGCGTTCGATGCGGCGGTGGGGCGAGGCGACATACCTGCGGGATACAAGGATCTGGTCGGTGACTTCGGCGCGCGCTACGCGTCCACGATGCCCGCGCCGACCGACGTCGCCCTCGCGTTCCGCGCCGAGCCCGAGCGCTCCAAGGTCGCGCCTTCGGGGGGAAAGCTGAACTTCCGCATCTCGCTCCGGTCGAGTGCGACCGAGACGGCGCGCGCACCGCTCTCCGTTCATCTCGTGCTCGACGTGTCCGGCTCGATGAGTGGGAATGCCATCGACAATGCGCGAAAGGCCGCACAGAGCCTGGTTGAGCGCTTGGACGCGAAAGACGACTTCTCCATGGTCACCTTCTCGAGCTCGGCCGAGGTGCTGGTCGCCGATGGCCCCGTGGGACCACGTCGGAAGAGGATCTTGGAGACCATCGAGCAGGTGCACGCCAACGGCGGGACGAACATCTCCGCCGGTCTCGACCTCGGCTATGCGCAAGCGCACGATCCGAAGATCTCCCCCGAGGCCGTGAAGATCGTGATGTTCCTGTCCGACGGACACGCCAACGGAGGGGACACGCGCCCGGAGTCGCTCGCCGAGCGCAGCGCGCGGGCCTTCCAAGACGGCATCCAGACGAGCGCCTTCGGTCTCGGCGCGGACTTCGACGCTCCCCTCATGAGCTCCATCGCCGACCGAGGAGCGGGGGGCTACTACTTTTTGGCCGATTCCTCCCAGATTGCAGGGGCATTGGCCAAAGAGATGGACTCGCGCTTGGTTCCGGCCGCCCTCGGGGTCGAGGTACGCGTCCGCCTGCGGCCGGACGTGATTCCGCTTCGGGTCTACGGCTCGCATGCGCTCGAGCAGCGCGAGGCCGCCCAAGTGCGCGCCCAGGAAGTGGCCATGGACGTGAACGCCGCAAAAAAGCAGGGGATCGCACGCGACCGGCATGAAGATGCGCCGGGTGGCATGCGGTTTTTCATGCCCGCCTTCGCCCGAGACGATCGTCACGCGATCTTGATGGAGCTGCAGATCCCGCCGGGGACGGGCTCGCGGCCTCTCGGGAGCGTGGAGATCAAGTACAAGGATCGCCTGCGCAAGAAGAACACGACCGACGAGCTGCCGGTCACGGTGGTCTATGCCTCGAACGATGCCGAAAGCTCGGCCAGCGCGGATCCGAGCGTGGTGGCGACCGTCCAGGCCTTCTTGGCTGGAGACTCCATCGTGCAGGCCGAGCGTCTGGTCGACCGTGAGCTTCGACTGCCCGCGACCCGTCTCCTCCAAGAACGTGCGGAGATCTTGAAGCGTGCGGCTACCACGCTGTCCGACCCGCGGCTCGGGGAAGACGCCATTCGTTTGGCGAGGCTCTCGCGCGCCATCGGAGGCGGAACGGATGCGGATTCGGTGAGGTCCGTGCCGCTCGCGGTGCTCCTCCGTGGGTCGGCGTACGGTTACCTGAAGTGAGCGCGGGCCGAGCGCGCCCCCAGCATTTCCAGCCAGCGTTCGGGTTTCTTCACGCCGTTCCGAGCGACCGTCTCGAGCACCTCGGCGGCGGCGCGCTCTCCTTCGCGGCCCCGCACGAGGTCAGCATGGCGAAGACGCGCAGCGCCTGCGTATTGGGACATGTCCGACAGCTCGAAGAGGCGCACCGCGCGCACGGCCGCCTCGACGGCTCCGCTCGGATTCTGCGCCACGTGCGATTCGACGAGCGCCGCCGCGGCCCGCGCATAGGCCGGGCCCTCTTCGGACAATCGGACGGCGAGTCGCTTCGCGTCGCGGAGGTCGTTCGGGAGTCCACGCGCGAGCAAGAGGTTCGCCTCGGTGATGCGTAGAAAAACGCGGTAAAATTGCATCGCCAGAATGCGAGAGTGCGAGAGGTCGGCTTCGGCGTGCGCGAGCCGCTCGAGACCGGCCTGCGCCGTGCCCTCGTAGAGATGGTATTGAAGCTCACCGTAGAGCGCCCAAAAGTGCATGGCGTGGAAGCCGAGCGACGACCAGCGTTGAAGGCTGGTGCGCAAGGACTTACGGCCGGTCGCGAGGTCGTCGTCCATGGCGGCGGTGAACCACCCGTGCACCCTCGCGTACGTACCGGCGAAGAGGTCGCCTACCGCGTCGGCGGCGCTCGTGTGGCGGGCCGTCTCCTCGCGGAGACGCTGCAAGTCTCCTTTGAAATACAATGCGGTACGTCCCAGCGAGATTGCCGCCGTGCACTCCCAGGTAGCCGGCGTCCCGGACTTGCGCAGCTTGTTCGGAGCGGAGAGGGCGAGCTCGGCAGCGCTGGCCCAGCGACCGGTGCAGACACGAATGCCGGCTTCGCACGCGTCGGCGAGCCCGTGCAAGTAGGTATCGTCGCGCTCGGTGGCCACGCGCCGTGTCACGGCGAGCCACTTCGTCGCTCGCGAAAAGCCCTCCTCGCCGCCGCGGCATAGTGTGACCGCATTGAACGCGAGGCCCGCGGCCACGCGGGTGGGCTCGCCGATCTCGCGCGCGTCGAGTAGGAATCGGGCGAGAAAGCCGTAACCTCGCAGCGGATCGACGAGCATGAGTCCGGTGCCGGCGGCGCGTGTCGCGTCGAGGCGCGCGAGGTCTCGTGTGGGAATGTCCCGTTCTTCCCGCGGAACGAACGAGCCGTCGAGATTGCGAATGCGGAGGATTCGCGCCACGGCACGTGCCATGGCCTCGGTCTGGGAGTCCGGATAGCGCAATCCGACCGCGCGCAACACCTCTCGGAGCACGTCGATGCCGAGGTCCAATCGGCCACATTTGAGCCACTCTTCGGCAGCGCGCCTTCGCCAGCGCTCGCCCTCCGTTCCGTCTCCGGTCCGCGCGGCGAGCCGTGCGAAGATGGGAGCTGCGTCGGCCGAGCGTCCGCCGAGGACCATCATCTCGGCGAGCTTGGCTTCGAGATCGGGGCGCGCGCTCTCCTCGGCGCAGGCGAGCGCTTCTCGGTGCAGTGCGACCGCGTGATCGTAGGCGAAAGCTGCTGCCGCGCGCTTGGCTGCACGAACGAAGAGGGGCAATGCCCGGGCCTTGGCGCCGCCGAGCGCGAGGTGGCGCGCGACCATCTCCGGTTCCGCGCCTTCCATGCCGAGCAGCATGGCCCCGAGCTCGGTGTGCAGCTCTCTGCGTCGCTCCGAGGGCAGACGGGACGCGACGACTTCTCGTACTCGGTCGTGGTACGGCTCTACCTCGCCCAGATTGACCGAGCTTGCGCGAAGGAGCTGCCGAGCACACAAAAGCCGCACCACCGGCAACGGATCGCCACTGACGTGCGCCACGCGCCCGAGCATCCAGGAGGGCATTGGAACACCAGCCAGCGCGGAGGCCTCGAGTAGCGATCGGGCGCCGTCGGGGAGTCGCTCCACCTGACGCCTGACCACCTCGTCCAGGGTCGCCGGTCGCTTTTCGCTTCCGGAGCGAGCCGCCCATCGAGCCAGCTCGAGCGCCAAGAACGGGGAGCCACCGGCATCCCTCGCGATTGCTTCTGCTGCGGCCTTCGCGGCCCGATCGTCGCGTGTGGAAGGCGCGTGCTCGCGCGGCGCGCCGTCTTCGCCGGCCACGATGCTCCGCGCCAGGGCCGAGCAATCCGACGTGCTCAGCGGTCCAATCTCCAGGTCGACTAGCCGCACCGCGTGGTTTCGAATGGCACGAACGACCTCGCTCTCGCGGGTCTCGGTGCGCGCCGTTCCGACGAAGAGCAGCCTGGTTCTGGAGTCCGGGTCGATCGCTTGGGAAATGAATGCTGCGCTGTCCAGATCTCCCCATTGCACGTCGTCGACGAGGACGACGATGGGCTTTTCGGCGCCCAATCGGGCGAGCAGCTCGCGAGCCGCCCCGAGCGCCTTCGCGCGGACCTCTCGGGGCTCGAGGTCGTGAGGTAGTGGGGGCATGGCCGCGATGGCGTCGACCGCGCCCAGTACGGGAAAGAGCACGGTGAGCGCGCGTGCGCCCTCGGGAAGGAGGCGCCCGAGTGTCGTTTGCGGCAATCGCGCCAAATGCGCTGCGAGCGCGTCGACTACGCCGTCGAGGGCTTTGAAGCGGACCTGCTCACGCTCGTAACAACGGCCGGTGAGAACCAGCGCACTCGAGCGATCGGTCAGGCGTTGGCCCAGCTCCCGCACGAGGGCCGACTTTCCGATTCCGGAAGGCCCACGCACGAGGGCGAAGGTCGGGAATCCCCTCGCGACGTCGGAGAACGCCTTTTCGAGCTCCCCGAGCTCTTTTTCGCGTCCTACGAACGGTGGCTCGCCGAGGCCCCGGTGCGCCCCGGTGCTGCCTTCGCGCTCGAAATCGCGGCCCTCCAATGCCGCGAGTGTGCGGCGAATGGTGCGTCCGTCGGCGCGGAGCTCGCTGTCGTAGGCGAGCAGATCCGAAACCAACCGGTCGAGCACGTCCGGCACGCCCTCCACGATGGCGGAGGCGCGGGTGCCCACTGTCGACGGAGTGCTGTCCGCGACGAATCCCACGTGCGCGCTCGAGAGGGGCAGGTGACCGGTTAGGCTCCAATAGAGCATCACCCCTATCGAATACCAATCCGAGGCAGGTGTGGGGGGAGAGCCTTTGACGATCTCGGGGGCCAGGTAGTGCGGTGTTCCTTCGATCACCTTCGACGGACCCGTGTCGCCGCGGGGGTGCGCGCGTACCAGTCCGAAATCGAGCACCACCACGCGCCCGTCGTCGGTGACGAGCACGTTCGAGGGCTTGAGGTCGCAATGGGTCATTCCCGCGCGGTGAAGCGCGAGCACCGCGTCGGTGAGCTCGGAGAGCGCGGGCAGGAGGCGATCGAGGGAAGCGACTGGACGCGGCAAGCGCTCGATGGGGCCGGTGTGGAGCTCGTCTTCGGACGCGAAGATCTCGCGCGTGGCGAGGTCCTCGCGCGAGAGGCTCTTCACGCGCGTGGAGAGGAGGTGATCGACCTCGCCTGCCTTCGGGCGGTGGGCCACGAAGGTGTCGAAGCGCACGCCGTCGATGGCCTCCATGGTGAAAAACCAGGGACCGTCGTCGGCGAAGAGCTCGTAGAGCCCCACGAGGCCGGGATGAGCCACGTCCGCGAGAGCGCGGAACTCTCTCTTGAACCGGGCCAGATTGCCGGGGTCGTCGTTTTGAAGGGTCTTCAGCGCGACCCGCATGCCGCGCTCGCGGTCTTCGGCCAAATAGACGACGCCCATGCCTCCCGCCCCGAGCCGCTGCTCGAGCACGAATCGCGGCGTCCCGTCGGCGAGGCGGGGACCGTACGGGAGGCGTTCGAACGGGGTGGGGGAGACGGAGGCGGCGACGTTTCGCACTTCGGGAGGGGAGCTCAAGACCAGGCCCAAGAGTATAGTCGAAGCGCTTCCGGAAAGGCGTCGCTCTCTCTCGTCGAGCCGTGCGATCCCTCAGTAGAGCTCGTGTCGGTGAATGGCGACGCCGGTGCCGGACAGAGGAGTGACCAGCTCGTCCAGGTTCTGGCCGCGGTAGTGGTAGGGGACGAGAACCTTCGGGGAAAACGCCTTCACGCACTCGGCCGCCTCCGCGGGCGGCATGGTGTAGGGCAGGTTCATGCACACGAAGGCGATGTCGATCGAGCGCAAGGCCCGCATTTCGAGCGTACATTCCGTGTCACCGGAAAAGTACACCCGCTTGCCACCGAAGCCGACCACGTAGCCATTGCCGCGGCCTTTGTCGTGGAAGAGCTTTCCTTCCGAAGGGCCTCGCCGAAGATTGTACATCGGCACGGCTTCCACGGCGATCTCGCCTATGTCGAGCTTTCCACCATTGCCGATCACGGTCACGCTGGCGAGCTTCTCGGCCACTACTGCGGGGCCGAGCACCTGGGTCCCCGGTTTGGAGACCTTGGCAATGGCCGGAGCGTCGAAGTGATCGCCGTGAATGTCCGTCACGAGCACGACGTCTGCGGGGGGGCCGGCGGCGAGGTCGGCTTGGCTCCACGGATCGATCCAGACGACCTTGTCGCCTGCGCGGAGCCACACCGTGGCGTGTCGAATCGGATGGAGCTCGAGTTTCCCGCGTGAGGTCTCGAGGACCTCCGGCGCGTCGGCGGTCCTATTCGCGTCCGAAGGTCTCCCTTCCGGCGCCGGCTCGGGTTCCGAGACGTTTCCCGAGGTCGCCGAGGCGACAGGCGTGCTCGGCAGCGACGACGGCTCCGACTTGCAGGCCGCGAGCCCGCCCCCGAGCAGGATTGTCACGAGACACGTTGCCAGCCGAGTGAGGCGTTCGGCGCGCACCGGGGCGCCGGCGGGGCGAAGTGGCGTCTTCATGCGCAGACCTTACCAGCTGGCGGTCGGATTCCCCGAGATGAAACAAGTTGAAACAGATAGTGAAACGAGCGGTCGGAAGTGCGCCACTCGGTTGGCATCCACGGTGAGAATTTTCCGACTTTACGGCGGATTCGTCTGGCACCACCCGTGCAGTACGTCGGGGAATGCTCTATCTCGCTGCGGTCCTCGCGGCCCTTATCGGCATCACGCTCGGCTTACTCGGAGGCGGCGGGTCCATCCTGACCTTGCCCATGCTCGTGTACGTCGCCAAGCTCGACCCTCGCGAGTCGATCGCCAGCTCGCTCTTCGTGGTCGGAACCACGAGTCTGGTCGGGATGATCGCCCACGCTCGTGAGGGGCGAGTAGCCTTTCGGGTCGGCGCCATCTTCGGCGTGGCCGGTATGGCGGGCGCGTACGTCGGCGGAAGGCTCGCGCACTTCGTGCCAGCCACGCTGCTGCTGGTAGGTTTCGCCAGCATGATGCTGCTCACCTCGATCGGCATGCTGCGTGGGCGGAAGGCTCGTCCTGCGGGGGCGTCCGAGGAGCTCGCCATCGGCAAGGCGCTCGCGCTCGGCTTCGCGGTCGGCTCGATTTCCGGACTCGTGGGGGCTGGTGGCGGCTTTCTGGTGGTTCCGGCGCTATCGTTGCTGGGCGGCTTGCCCATGCCGCGCGCAGTCGCTACGTCGTTGATGGTGATCGCCATGCAGTCGCTCGCCGGCTTCGCCGGACACATCGCGACGGTCGCGCTCCATTGGCCCTTGCTCGGTACCATCACGGCGGTATGCGTGGCGGGCAGCCTCGTCGGGACTCGATTGGCGAAGAAAGCGAACCCGGAAACCTTGCGGAAAGCGTTCGGGTGGTTGGTTCTCGGGATGGGCGTGTTTCTTCTTGGAAAGCAGCTCCCGCCTGGGGCACTCCGCGACGTCGGGACGCCGGTCGCCGTCGGACTCGTCTTGGTTGCCGCCATCGTCTTTTTCGCCCGAAACTCGAGTCGGAAAGAGCTTCCGGCCGCTTCTCCTCTCACCCCCAATCGACCCTGATATGACGCACTTCACACCCATTTCCTCGGCTATCGGCGGAATGCTCATCGGCCTGTCCGCCACGCTCGTTCTCGCCGTCCACGGGAAGGTCGCAGGCATCAGCGGTCTCTACGGCGGGCTCTTCCAGCGCACCCTGCAAGACCGCGATTTTCGCCTGGCCTTCGTCTTGGGGCTCTTCGCGGGGGGCGTGGTGATGCTCTTCGCACGGCCTTCTTCGTTTCCGTCTTCCCCCTCGCACTTGCCCGTTTGGGCCATCGTCGCGGCGGGCCTCTTGGTGGGCTACGGGACGCGTCTCGGGAACGGATGCACGAGCGGTCACGGCGTATGTGGGCTCTCGCGCTTCTCCGGCCGATCGCTGGTCGCCACGCTGACCTTCATGTTCACGGGCGGGCTCACGGCGTTTCTCGCCTACCGCGTCGGAGGTCTGGGATGAGCAAGCGACAAGAGCTCGGATACGCCGCCCTCGCCGGGGTGATTTTCGCGATCGGCCTCGCGATCTCGGGGATGACCCTGCCCGAGAAGGTGGTCGGCTTCCTCAACGTGAGCGGAGACTGGGATCCGAGCCTCGCCTTCGTCATGGGCGGTGCGATTGCCGTGCACCTGACCGCGCATCGGCTGCTCGGAAAGCGCGGCAAGCCGCTCTTGGCCGAGATCTTCCATCTGCCGACTCGCTCGGACGTGGACGCCAAATTGCTCGCCGGCGCGGCGCTCTTCGGTGTCGGTTGGGGACTCGGTGGATTCTGTCCGGGCCCTGCTCTGGTCAGTGCGGCGGCGGGTCAGCGCGACGCTCTTCTCTTCGTCGTGGCGATGACCGTGGGTATGCTGCTCCAGCACGCGACCACCCGTCCTGCCGTGAGCTCGGCGCGACCTTCCGAAGCACCCTCCCCGAATCCCTCGAGCACGTGAGCCAACGACGCCCCGCCCGTACCTCCACCGACGCGCTCGTGACCGCAGCGCTCGGGACGGCGGCGGGCGCGGCCATCGTGCTCGACGCCGAGCTGCGGGTGGTCGTCGTCACCTTCGACGCCGAGCGCATCTGCGGCGGTCCCGTGCCCGTGGGACTCTCCGCACCCGCGTTTTTGTGCGGCGGAAGGCCCAAGCGTCCCCTGGCCGAAGCGCTCGCTGCGGGGCGCGCAGTCGAGGCCACCATCCCTCGACCGAGCGACGGGAAGCGCATGATGCGCGTGCGGGCGGCTCCGATCACCGGACCTTACGCGCCTCCCCGCACACCGTCGTGTCTCGGATGGCTGCTCACGCTCGAAGACGCGGGTGAGCTCGGCACGGACGAGAGCGTGCTCTTCCACGGCATGTGGACGCGCGACCCGAAGATGAAGGAGCTCTTTCGTTTGCTCGAGCGCGCCGCGGCCGAGGAGGTCACGGTCCTGGTCCGCGGCGAGACGGGCTCGGGCAAGGAGCTCGTCGCGCAGGCCGTGCACGCGTGCTCGCGCCGCGCGAAGGGGCCGTTCCGTGCGCTCAATTGCGCCGCTTTGCCTGGGAATTTGCTGGAGAGCGAGCTCTTCGGACACGCGAAGGGCTCGTTCACCGGCGCGGTCCGCGACATGCCCGGCCACGTGCAGCTTGCACACAAAGGGACGCTCTTCCTGGACGAAGTGGCCGAGCTCCCTCTCGATCTGCAAGCGAAGCTCCTGCGCGTGCTCGAGACGCGTACGGTGATTCCGGTCGGTGCCCGCGAGCCTCTGCCGGTCGACGTGCGCATCGTCTCCGCCACGCATCGTGCGCTCCGTCGCGAGGTGGAGGCCGGGCGATTTCGTGCAGACCTCATGTATCGCTTGCGCGTGATCCCCATCTTCCTGCCAGCTCTCCGCGAGCGTCCGGGGGACATTCCGCTCCTCGTGGAGAAGCTGATCGTCGAGATGAACGCGACCAACCGCCGCACGATCGCGAGCGTATCCGAGGCCGCGCTCGAGGCGCTCGTGCGCTACCCGTTCCCGGGCAACGTGCGCGAGCTTCGCAACGTGCTCGCGTACGCCTACGTGATCGGCGATGGTCCGCGCCTCGAGCTCTCGCACTTGCCGCCCGAGGTTGTCTCCGCCGACGTCGTCGACGTCTCGTTCACCGGCGAGGATGCGGCCTCGTTCCCCGACGCCGAGGCCCACGATGCCGACAAGATTCGCGCTGCGCTCGTACGCGCGCGTGGAAGTCGCGAGCAAGCCGCCAAGCTGCTCGGCCTCTCGAGAGTGACCCTCTGGCGCCGCATGCGCGAGCTCGGCATCGAAGAGGGCCGCAAGAGGAAGTTACGAGCGTCGACTTCCTGACGTTTCAATTCGTTTCAAGCGGGACGCAGCCCCACCGGAACGCCGCGAAATCGGCCTCGCTCGACCTGGTGCCATTCTTGCGAAGGTCCGGAGCGAGGTTCCCATGTTCCTTCGCCAGCTGTTCGATCTCGAGAGCTCCACCTACACCTACTTGCTCGCCGACGAGACGAGCGGCGAGGCCGTGCTCGTCGACCCGGTCGCCGAGCAACTCGAGCGAGACGTGAAACTCTTGGCCGAGCTTGGCTTTCGGCTCTCGTACGTGCTCGAGACTCACGTGCACGCCGACCACGTCACGTCGGCTGGCACCCTGCGCGAGCGTCTCGGAGCGAAGACGTGCGCCGGTGAGATCGGCGCGCCCTGCGTGGACGTGAAGCTCAGGCACGGCGACGTGGTCCGCGTGGGCGATCTCGCCATCTCGGCGCTCTCCACGCCCGGGCATACCGACGACGGTATGTCGTATCTGGTGAACGGGCACGTCTTCACGGGCGATACGCTGCTCGTGCGCGGATGCGGGCGGAGCGACTTCCAGAACGGCAACGCCGAGGCCCTCTACAGCTCGATAACCGAAACGCTCTTCGCGCTCGCCGATACGACCATCGTCTTGCCCGGCCACGACTACCGCGGACACTCGCAATCGACCATCGGCGAAGAGAAACGCTTCAATCCGCGCATCGCCGGTAAGAGCAAGTCCGAGTTCGTGGCGCTCATGAACGGACTCTCGCTGCCGCCCCCCAAGAAGCTGGACGTCGCGGTCTCGGCCAATCGAGCCTGCGGAAAAGTCGCGCAAGGCATCTGACACTCGTTCGCCGCGTGCTCGCCGCGGCACGCGTCTACTCGACCCGTATCGATGGAAGAGCGTATCGTCCGGTCTTCCCCGAAGAAAGCCAGGTTTTCATGGTCTACGAAAAAGCCGTCCCCAACGATCTCGGGTATCGAGATGCGAGCGTGGCCGAAGTGGTCGCGGTTCGTGGAAACGTGCGCATGGTCGACGTGCGCGAGCCCGACGAATACGTGGGCGAGCTCGGCCACCTCGAAGGAACCGAGCTCGTGCCCCTCGGTACCGTCGAGCAGCGAGCCGCCGATTGGGACAAATCACAAGAGATCGTCCTCGTCTGCCGCTCCGGTGGTCGCTCGGGCCGGGCGGCCGCTGCGCTCGCGCGGATGGGCTTCCAGAAGGTGGTCAACATGGCCGGTGGCATGCTCGCCGTGAACGAAGCGAAGCTCCCCGTGGTGCGCTGAAGCTCGCGCGACGGTGCCCGACAATAGAAGGGACGGCTCGACGGAGCCGTCCCTTCGTTCGTTTCGGCGACCCGAAGTCCGTTTCACGATGTTTCACTTCTCGCGAATCCCCTTGAAATCGCGGCCACTTTTCCTTGGCACGCGATGCGCAATAGCGCGAAGTCGTGAAACGTATCGTCGTCGTTCCTGCTGCGCTCACGTTCTTGGCTCTCACGCTCTCGGGCCCTGGGCCTGCGCAAGCCGCCGATTGGCCCATCGTCACGGCGACCGAAGTGGGGGTGAAGGAAACGCCTTTCCGCTTCTTCGGCTTCGCCCAGGTGGTGGGGGAAGCGAACGTGCTCGGCGAGCGGGTCACCGGCCTCACGTCGCCCAAGCTACGTGCGTACGAAGGTCGATGGGCCACCTTCAATACGCTGCCCGACAGTGACGCGACCTGGGGATTGACGGTCAGGCGCTTGCGCCCGGGCGTAAGGGGTTCGGTGCCGGGAACGGACCAAAAGATCTCCTACATCGCCACGGTGGAGCTCGGGAAGGCCGGTGTCACCCGACTCACTCCGGCCACGGTGATGGATGCTGGAATCACGTTCTCCTACCTTCCGGGCGCACGCATCCGGGTCGGTCAGTTCAAGCTCCCTTTGGCGGACGAGGTCGTCGAAGCCAACCCGCTCTCGTCCGAGTTCGTCAATTATTCGCAACCGGCCTCACAGCTTCTGCTCGAGAGTCGGGTGACGGGTGGCAAGGTCGTCAGCAACGCCTACGGATTTCGCGACTTGGGCGTGGAGGCCTTCGACTCGTTCGCATTCGGAAAGAGGCTGTCTCTCTCCTACGCGCTGATGGTCTCCCAAGGGCGTATGGGAGCCGTCGACGACGACCCGGCCAAGGACATTTCGGGGCGCGTGACCGGATCGTGGGTCTTTTCGGGAGGCGCCTCCGATCCGCATCGGCAAGAGCTCTCGGTCTATTTCTGGGGCCTTCACGGTACGCGCGCCTACGAGGGATCGCGTGCACAGCGCAATCGGTCCGGGGCGGGCGTTTCTTTGGAGCTCGAGCCGGTCCGATTGCGCGCGGAGATTCTCTCGGGGCAGGGAATGATCGTCTCCGGTCCGCAGCCCGCGTTCGCGTCGGCGGACGTCGCCGTGGCCCCGAACGGTCGCGCGCTCGGCTTCGTGGCGTTCGCGAGGGTGCGTCTCGCCGGGCACGTGCTCCTCAAGGTGCGCTACGACGAGCTGCACCGCAACACGGAGAGCGCCCCCGACACGCGTGTCTTCCGCACCCTCACTCCGGCCATCGAAGCGCAAATCACGCCCAAGATGCGCCTCATGCTCGACTACGAGCGCCACTGGATTCTAGCGCCGGACGCCAGCGCGGACGCGAAGCGCATCGTCGATACCGCCGGAGACCGCGTGCTCCTCCAGGCCTCGCTTTTTTTGCCTTGAGCCGAACCCAGCGCGAACCCTCGCGCCGGACCATCGGCTCTCACTGTCATCAGCTCCGAATCGGAGCGAAGGAGATTCGTCATGTGCCGAAGGACCACCTGCGAGACTTGCCACAAGCCCACCTTTGCCGGCTGCGGAATGCACATCGAAGCCGTGCTCGGCGACGTGCCGAAGAGCGAACGGTGCACGTGCCGCGAGAAGGCCTCAAGCAAAGCGGCGCCGAACGAGCCGGAGAAAAAGCGCGGTTTTTGGCCCTTCACTTGAGCGCGGGCCGTCGAGCGCTCGGGTAGAGTGCGAGGTGCCCGAAGGCGCGTCAGGACCTCGAGAGGAAGGAACGTCTCGTTGAAGAAGCTCGGTTTGCTCGTGCTCGGACTCCAGGTCGTAGGTGTGGGATGCCATGGCCCACCGCCCGGCACGCCGGGAAGCCCGGTGGCGTCCGAGTCCGCGCCTCACGGCCATACGCATCACGGTCAAGGGATGCACCATCGCTTCGACGGCGCCGAAGGGTGGGCCAAGGTGTTCGACGCAAAAGACCGCGACGCGTGGCAGAAGCCCGAGGTCGTCCTCGCGGCGCTCGAGCTCGGGCCGAAGAGCCTCGTCGCCGACGTGGGCGCGGGTACCGGCTATTTCTCCGTGCGAATAGCGCCGAAGGTCCCCGAGGGTAAGGTTTTCGCCATCGACGTCGAGGCCGACATGGTTCGCTACCTCGACGAGCGTGCGAAGCGTGAAGGCCTGGCTGGCATGGTCGCCGTAAAGGCCGAAGTCGACGACCCCAAGATCCCCGAACCGGTGGACGTGGTGCTCATCGTCGACACGCTTCATCACATCTCGCACCGAGCGGCGTACTTCCGGAAGCTACGCGACAAGCTCCGTCCGGGCGGTCGAGTGGTGGTGGTGGATTTCGCCGAAAACGCCACGATGGGACCACCGCCGGAGCATCGGCTCTCGGTCGACGAGGTGCTCTCCGATGCTTCGGGCGCAGGCCTCGTGAAGGTCAAGGAAGTTTCATTGCCACAGCAATACGTGCTCGTGCTCTCGGCGCGCTGAGCACAATCGTTCGGACGACGCGAGAGGGCGAACCCACTCGCCGTCCGATTGGCTCCTACCAGGCGAGACCGAGCACGGTCTCGCGAAAAGGAGCCCGACATGCGTGGATATCTTTCGGGGATAGTGGTCGCCGGCGTGCTTGCCCTTACCGGGTGTGCCTCCGAGACTCCCTCGATCTCGGACGTGGAACGCGGCGATCTCGCCTTCGTTCGTGAGGAAGAGAAGCTCGCGCGTGACGTGTACCTCGCCATTGGAGGGGTCGGAGGCCCGTCGTTCGACAACGTCGCCTCCAGCGAGCAGACCCATATGGATCGGGTCGGCGAGTTGCTGGACACGTACGGAGTGCCCGATCCGTCACTCGGTGAAGCGGGACGCTTCACCAACGTTTCGCTCGGCGAGCTCTATGGCGCCCTCGTCGCTCGGGGCAAGGAGAGTCGTCCGTCCGCGCTCGAGGTCGGATGCGAAATCGAGGAGCTGGATCTCCACGACCTGGAGGCGGTCCGAGCGCGTAGTTCGAGAGAGGACGTTCGAATGTCTCTCGACGCGCTGATGCGTGGCTCGCGCAACCACCTCCGCGCCTTCTACGCTCAGCTACGTGCGGCCGGCGGCTCCTACGTGCCCAAACACGTGGAGCAGGCGACCTTCGACGCCATCGTGGCGAGCGCGCAGGAGACGCGCAACGGCCGCTGAGCGTGATTCACGCCCGATGATTCATCTCGTTTCACTCGATGCGATGCGCGAAACCCGCCTGCTCGGGCCGGCGCTCGTCGTGGAAACGATACCTGAAGAAGCCCGGGAGAAGTCCGATGGAGTGGTTCTTGCTGAAGCGAGAGTCAATCGACATGGAGCGTTTGCGATGAAACAGACTCGACCGACCGTGGTCGCTCTCACGATCGTCTTGGCGCTCGCGGCCGTCGCGGCTGCCGGAGGCTGCGGAGAGCGTGAGAGCTCGACCTTCATCCGCCACGACCCGCCAGCGACGACGCCGAGCGATCTCAAGCCGAGCTCGACGGTGGGTTCGGGGCCGACCGACAAGGTTCCGCTTCGTGTGCCCGACCCGAATACGATTCCCGATGGTCCGCTCGGCGATGCCATCAAGCGTGGGAAGCGAATCGCGGAGGCAACTTACGAAGAGCTGCCCAAGAACGTGGGAAATCGACTGCACTGCACGAGCTGCCACCTCGCAGGCGGGACGACGGCAGGCGCCGCGCCTTGGGTCGGCCTGACCGGAGTGTTTCCGGAGTACCGCACGAGAGCCGGGAAGGTCGCCACCCTCGAAGATCGAATCGACGATTGTTTCGAACGCAGCATGAATGGCAAGCCCCTACCGGCCGGAAGCTCCGACAAAACGGCCATCGTCGCGTACATCGGATGGCTCTCCAAGGACGTGCCCATCGGGCGCTCGGTCGAGGGACGCGGCTTCGAGCGCCTCGCAGGCGGCATTCAGCCGGACGCGGCGCACGGCAAGGAGCTCTACGCGACGAAGTGCGCCGCGTGCCACGGCGTCGACGGGCTCGGAAAACCTGCTGGCACGGCCTACCAGTTTCCTCCGCTCTGGGGAGACAATGCCTTCAATGTCGGTGCCGGTATGGCCCGATTGGAGACGGCGGCCGGCTTCGTCAAAGCCAAGATGCCTCTCGGCGCAGGAGGGTCGCTCTCCGAGAAGGAGGCGTACGACGTAGCCGCCTACTTTACCACCCAGGCGAGACCCGACTTCGCCGCGAAAGGGAAAGATTGGCCCAATGGTGGCAAGCCGAAAGATGCGCGTTATTGACGTGCGTGGAGAGCGAGATGTCGAAGATGAACGAATTGACTAAAACCCTGCTCTTGTTGGCGGCCGTGTCGCTCGTCTCGGGGTGTGCGAAGGCCTCCCCACCAGCGGAGCAAAGCACGGGTACTTCGCCTGCCGCGTCCCCGATGCCCACCACGCCAGACCTCCCTGCAGCGAAGAAGGCGCTCGAATCTGGCGCCGTTCTGGTGGACGTGCGCACCCCCGCCGAGTTCGCCGAAGGGCATGCCGACAAGTCCGTGAACGTCCCGGTGGACCAGATCTCCTCCAAAGCCGAATCCCTCTGGGGCAAGAAGACGAAGCTCGTCGTGGTCTGTGCGAGCGGGCATCGGGCTGGCCGAGCCGTGGAAGAGCTTCGCGCTCGTGGATACATCGACGTCACCAACGGTGGTGCGGTCGACTCCTTCATGGCTCCTTGAGTCTAAATGAGCGGTCGCGATTCTCAATCACGTCATTTGGCCGTTTTTGGTTTGGGACGTTTGGGACCCAAAACCAGGAGGTGGGGCCCCAGCGGGCTTTGCGCGGACCTGCCGCGGCGGAGGACAGAGTCCTCCGATGACAAGTCGAGCTAAATTAGCGGGCTTGATCGAAGATCATGACCGCTAATTCAGAGGCGAATCGACCCGAAACACCCCGACGACGAACCCTTTGCCCTCGAAGGTGGCTCCTACCACCGCCCTGCAAACTACGCGGAGACGACGACTATGTTCGAGATTCAGACCTTCTACGACTCCGATACCTACACGCTGACCTACGTGGTCTACGACCCGAGCACGAAGGATGCCGTGGTCATCGATCCGGTGCTCGACTACGACCCTCTCTCCTCCAAGACGAGCACGACGTCGGCGGAGAAGCTCGCGGCGTTCGTCGACGCCAAAGGGCTGAAGCTGCATTGGATCCTCGAGACTCACGCACACGCCGACCACCTCTCGTCTTCGGCCTGGCTCAAGACGAAGTACCCCTCCGCGAAGGTCGCCATCGGAGAGCGAATCCGAGACGTCCAAGCCGTCTTTCGTGGGGTCTTCGACATGCCCGAAAGCTTCGCAATCGACGGAAGCCAGTTCGACAAGTTGTTGGCCGATCGCGAGGTCTTGCAGGTCGGGTCGCTCGAGATCGAGACCATCGCGACTCCCGGTCATACTCCGGCGTGTGTCACGTTCCGGATTGGGGATGCCCTCTTCACCGGTGATGCGCTCTTCATGGAAGACTACGGGACCGGCAGGTGCGACTTCCCCAAAGGCTCGGCCGAAGACCTCTACGTCTCCATCCACGACAAGCTCTATGCCTTCCCCGACGCGACCCGGGTGTTCGTCGGGCACGACTATCAACCCGAGGGTCGCATCTTGAAGTGGGAAACCACCATCGGCGCGTCGAAGGAGCGCAATGTGCAATTGAGGGCATCCACGCCGCGGGAGGAGTTCGTGGCGCGGAGGCAAGCGCGTGATGCGAAGCTCCGCGCTCCTCGCCTGCTCTATCCGAGCGTGCAGGTGAACATCGACGCGGGACGACTGCCCGAGGCCGCCGCCAACGGCATTCGCTACCTACGCGTGCCACTCAATCTCGGGAAGCCCACCGATCGCGACGGACATTCTCGAGGTTGACCCCGGCGATGGCGACCGACGAGGGGAAGCCCTACGTAACCGTTCGTGAACGGGCCGTCTTCTCTCCGCTGCTGAAGATGGTCGCGCGGGTGGTGGGCAAGGTTCCACTGCCCGCGCGCCTCTTGCAACGCTTCGTCAAAGGGGCGATTGCGGCTGGTATTCTCGAGGCGTTGGCGCCGACGGGCCGCGACCTTGCCGCGCCGAACGGAGACAGGCTTCTCGCCGTGGTGAGGATCGTGGCCGCGCTGCGGGCCGGGTGCCCGTTCTGTGTCGATATGAACGCTGCCACGTGGGCGCGGTCATCGTCACGGGTCGCGCTCGACGAGCGTGAGCTCGGCATCCTGCTCTCGCTCGACGAGGCTCGGTTCGGTGAGCTGGGCGTTCGAGAAGAAGCCGTCGCACGGTATACGCTCGCTGCGTCCGGCTCCCCCTCGGCGGTGACTGCGGATTCGGTCCGCCACGTTCGTGAGTTTCTGTCCGAAGACGATATGGTCGTCGTCGCCGTCACGATGGCCACGGTCCACTTCTGGTCGCGCTTCAATCAAGCTCTGGGCGTGCCGTCCGAGGGGTACCTGGATGCATGCCGGACCCCCGAGGCCGAGCGAGACGTGGGTACGGAAATCTCGGGGTGAGCAGGTCGCGGGGAGCGCGACGAGCGGTGGTCGGGATGCGGCGGCGGTAGGGTCGGGCCGAAGGTGTGACCGAACGGCCGCCAGCTCGATGGTTCGGCCGTCGATGGCTTTCTCTACTCAGCCCGGCTCAGGTGTCGCTGCGCACGGTCAGAACGCCGATGGCGTCTTTCTTTCCAGCGGCCAGGGTAATGCACACCGTGTAGCCCTGGTCTTCCTTTGCGGTGAGCCTCAACTGGCGAACCGTGCCGGCCGCGTCCAAGAGCGCGGCGGCTTTTTTGTAGGCTTTTTGGGCGGTTTCGTCGACGTAGTCTCCGAGGGTCTCTTCGGTGGCGTCGGGCACGTCGGAGAGCACTCGCGCCGTGCCGTACTTGGCCGTCGGCTTCACGACCTCCACGCCATCGCCTTTCGGGTCGGGGCCGGTTAGCGTACAGCCCGAGAACCCCCAATCGATGTCGCTGGTCTGCTCGACCCCTTTCAGGGCCTTCGCAGCAGCCTCGGCTGCGGTGCGCTCGTCGGATTCGGTCGAGAAGGCCTCGACCTCGACGTGCTCCTTCAAAACCGCGAGCGCATCTTCGCAATACTTGGCAAGGGACTTGAGCTGGGTGGAGCCGAGGCGGAGGGTGGGGCGTGACGTCTTCTTGGTGGCGGCCATCGCACGATGAGACCCGGACTGCGGGCGAATTTCATCCGTGGACGATGCGCTCCCGAGGGCGACCGCTCATCGTCGGGCGAATCGACAAAACACGAAGGACTGGAGGGCGCCCGATGGGGTCTCGTGGTGGACACGTTTGGTCTCCACCAAGGTCGCGACCGAAGCGAACGTCTCGGCCAGGGAATCCTCGCTGTAGCGCGCGACCGGGAGACCGCTGCACCTCTCGGGGCCGTCGAGTGCGAACGTGCCGACAATCACGTTCCCTCCCGGAGGAACGGCTGCGCAAAGTGTCCGAAGGTAGTCTGCCCGCGAGAGGGGGGCGGTGAGAAAGTGGAACACGGCTCGGTCGTGCCAGAGACCGTACCTGCGCGAAGGGCGCCAGCGCGATACGTCCGCCACGACTTCGTGAGCGCTCCTGCCGTTCGCGCCGAGCCGTGCGCGGGTGAGCGCGAGTGCTTCTGCCGATACGTCGAGCACCGTGAGGTCTTCGTGTCCGCGCTCGAGCAGCTCGTCGACGAGCCGTGACGCTCCGGCGCCCACGTCCACGATGGGAGTTTCCGGCGTGAGCGCACAGGCTGCGACGAGCTCGAGCGACGCGGTCGGTCGCGCCTCGAACCACGAGACGCCGTCGGTCGCCTTGGTGCGGTAGACGAGATCCCAGTGGACGGCCGCTTCGGGAATTTCGGGGTGGCTCATGCTGCCAGCTCATGCAGCGAGTGTGCCGCGCGCCGCCGATCGCGAGGAGACTTCGACCCCGACTCTTTTGAGGTGAGTCGGACGCTGAAAGCAGCTAAAAGGGACCTGTTCGGAGGAGTGGCCGAGTGGTCTAAGGCAGCGGTTTTGAAAACCGCCGTGGGGCAACCCACCGGGAGTTCGAATCTCTCCTCCTCCGCCAAAGTGTCCGCGCGCCGTCGACCCGTCCGCGAGAGATCGTGTCAGCGCGTCGTCGGCGTAGGTGGTCTACGACAACTCGTCCAAGCCCCATCGTGCTAGCCTCGCGCGATGCGACGTCTGGTGGTCGGAACGACGCTCTTCATGCTGGCGTGGAGCGCGACCAAGGCTTGGGAAATGAAGGGGGCGCCCACGGTCGTTCCCGACGAACAGTTCCGAACCGGGATCGAGGCGGGCGAAGACGTTTGGGTTTGGCATTGCGTCGGGAACGAGCGCGTCGTCATCACGCAGTTCAGCTCGGCGCTATGCGGGGTGAAGGCTCCTCGCCTCGAACGCGGTCCGTGTGGAGGCCCACTTCCGGTCGAAGAGCACCTCGGCAGCCGTCGGGACGAGCCCATTCCCATCGGCTATCGCTGGCCGGGCAGTCCTCCGCCTTCCGAGACGACCGAGACGCCGCGTGACGCGGCCGTCGATGCGTCGCGCGATGGGGTTCGCGACGCAGTTTCCGACTGAGCTTCTTCCGTCTCGCGGGCCGGGGGGTCTTGTCCGAAGCCGCCCACTGCCGTTCAATCCGTTGCAGTCCATGGCCGACGTCCGTCATTCGTTCTCGCGAGAGACGGCCCGAGCGCTCTCGGAACGTGTCGGCGAGGTCTGCTCGAATCGCGGTTGCCGCGTGTCCACGGCTGCGGAAATGCGGGGCGTCGCGCTCGCGATACACGCTGCAATGCCCGGAGGGCCTCGCTACGACGCCGCGCAGACCGAAGACGAGCGACGGTCCATCCACAACGGAGTGTGGCTCTGCACCGAGTGCGCAGCCCATGCCCAATCGGACGAGTTTCGGTTCTCCGCGCCGCTTTTGCGCGCGTGGCGCGCCGACTCCGAGCTCGCAGCGTTCGAGCGACTCGGCATCGCGGCACCGTGCGTGCGGGCGCCTTCGGACGGCGCGCCGCTCTCCGAGCCCGCACGAGAGCTCATGCGCTCGCTCGCCGGGCTCTACGTCAATGCGGGGTTTCCCGCGCCCACGCAATGGAGCTTCACCCCGGGAGACTCGAGTGATCGTCGCTACGGTGAGCTTCGAGCCGCGGGATTCGTGACCTTCGGGACTTCGCGCGGAACGCCCTGGCGTCTGAGTCAGCGAGGGGTCGACTGGATCGTGCGGAATCGCGAGGACGTCGGTCCGTAGAAGTGGCGGGCGAGCTGCGGGCCGAGCCGAATCGGAGGTCGGAATCTTCGAGCATGCCCGCGAGTCAACGTGACTTGCCATCGAAGGATGCCGTCCGCCTATCGTCGGTTGCGCGCGAAGCCCGCTTGGCTCCCACCTCATGCTTCTGGGGGCCGGCCCGAAACGGCCGCGTCGCCTGCCTCCGAATCGTGACCGTCGATCCGAGACGGCGCGGTGCCGACGATCTTGAGCTGGAGCGCTCCGATTTCCGGATTCGAGCCGCGCGCGCGGTGAAATGCGAAATAGGCAACGGACGCGGTCGCACGAATTCCAGGCCTGCCCGAGCGACACGGTGAAATCGTAGGCGCTCGGGTCGTTTCATTGGCGTGGCTCTCTTCGATACCCCCCCCATTTCCGCGTTCCCCTACGACGACCTCCTGATGGCCAGCGGCTTCGAGACCGCCCGCGCACGAATCGTCGCTCACTTCGTCACTCGCACGGGGCCGGTCGTGCTCGACCTTCGTGGCGCGAGCGCGATCGAACGGCAGCAGCTTCGAGTGATCGGCGCCGTGGCCAAGTGGGCCACCTCCCGCCGACGAGCCTTCGCCGTGACGAACGTCTCGGGGGAGCTCGAGCACCTCTGTCGTTCGCTCGGGCTCGACCCGGAATACTCGGGGCTCGAAGCGCGCGCGGCATGATTCGCAAGTGTGAACCGCCGGCTGCTCGTTCGATTCGCTCCCGCGCGGTCGTGGGAATCGGACGGCGGAGTGCGGTCGGGTCCCCGACGGCCGTACGGTCGGGCCGAGGGAATCGGAGCGTGGCGTGCACCGCCGCGTGGTCGAAGACGTCACGAGAAAGGGCGACTTGGCGATGAAGGATTGGAAGATAGGTACCCGGATCATCACGGCCTTCGGCGCCGTGCTCGCCATCGTCGCACTCTTGGGGGCCACGATCTTCGTGCAGCTCAATCGTGTGACCGCGCTAGCTACCGTCACCAAGGAGAAACACGTGCTCGCACTCGATGCCATCACCCAGGCCGAGATTGCGCAGCGTTCGCAGATCGAGCTGGTCCTTCGGCACGTGATCGCGACCGACCTCAAGTCGATGGACCGAATCGAGATCGATTTGAAGGATCGACTCAAGGTCATCGACGAGCAGATCAAGCGCTACGAGGCCGGCGGGGTGAACGAGCAAGAGAGGCGTATGCTCGAGACCGTCCAGGAGCGGCGGGCCAAAATCCGCCCGATTCGTGCCCGTGTTCTGGAGTTCAGTCGCCAGCAGAAGACCCGCGAAGCGATGACCTTGGTGGAAGCCGAGTACGTCGCGGCGGTCCAGGCGACCGTCGACGCCGAGGACGCGCTCGTCGTGCATCATCGTGAGGCGACCCAAGCTGCGGCGGCAGATATCGAAGCGGCCTCCAAAGAGACGAGGACCGCGCTCGCCGTAGGCGTCGGTTTAGCGCTGGTGCTCACGGTATCCGTGGCGTTGCTCATCACGCGGAGCATCACCCACCCTCTCGCCGAGGTAGTCAAGCTCGTCAAGGCGGTCTCGGAAGGGGACCTGTCCGTCCGCGCGAACGTTCGGTCCGAGGACGAGCTCGGCCAGATGATGCGTGACACCAATAGGATGGTCGACAACCTCGAAGGGCAAGCTCGCGTCGCGAAGTCCATCTCCGAAGGGGACCTCTCCGCGAACGTCAAGGTGCTCTCGACGAAGGACACGCTCGGCCTCGCGCTCGACGCCATGGTGGACAGCCTGCGGAGTGTGGTGACCGAGGTCGGTGCGGCCGCTGCCAGCGTGGCTTCGGGAAGCGAGCAGCTCACGACCAGCGCTACGTCCGTCTCGCACGGCACGTCGGAGCAGAGTGCATCCGCGCAAGAGACGACGTCCTCGATGGAGGAAATGAGCGCGAGCATCCAGCAAAACGTGGACAATGCTCGACAGACCGACCGCATCGCCTCGAAGGCCGCGGCGGACGCGAAGACCAGCGGTGAGTCGGTCGCGCGAACGGTGGTGGCCATTCGTCAGATCGCCGCGCGGAT
Source organism: Polyangiaceae bacterium (assembly GCA_965225775.1). Lineage (GTDB taxonomy): Bacteria > Myxococcota_A > Polyangia > Polyangiales > Polyangiaceae > JAAFHV01. The sequence continues at coordinate 7,646,599 of OZ245328.1, forward strand.
CGGTGCAATCGAAGAGATTGCGCGAAAGACCGACCTGCTCGCGCTCAACGCGGCCGTCGAAGCCGCGCGAGCCGGTGAGCACGGCAAGGGCTTCGCTGTGGTCGCCTCCGAAGTTCGGAAGCTCGCCGAGCGCAGTCAGACCGCGGCAGGGGAAATCGGCCAGCTCACGACTCAGTGCGTGACGGCAGCCGAAGGTGCAGGCCAGCTGCTGGAGCGCCTCGTTCCGGACATTCGCAAGACCGCCGAGCTCGTCCAAGACATCGCCGCGGCCTGCGGCGAGCAGGCGACGGGTGCCAATCAAGTCAGCCGGGCGATGCAGCAGCTCGACTCGACCATCCAAGGAAACGCCGCCGCGGCGGACGAGCTCGCGTCGACGGCTTCGGAGCTCTCCAATCAGGCCGTTCAGCTTCAGGACTCGGTGGCCTTCTTCAAGCTCGATACGGGGCGTCCTGCCGGGCGAGGCCGCGCGACCGTGGCGGCCCCCAAGCGCCCCGGTGCCAAGCCCCCGGCGTTGCCGAAGAGTGCGCCTCGGCAATCGACGAGGCGCGCCGTGGCCCCGAAACCAGGGGGAGGTATCTCCATCGATCTCGGTGGACGTGACGTCGCGGACGAGCACGACGACGAGTTCGAGGCGGCCTGACCGTCGTCACTCTCGGCGCACGATACCGGCACGGCCTCATCGCGCTCGAAGCTTCGGGCGGTGGGGCCTTGCCTTTTCGATCGAGTTGCGGTCGTCACGACCCGCTCGCTCGAGGGGGGTTCGTCGAGGCCGCGGGTCGGCTACGACGGTCGTCGATCGCCCGTGTCGTGCGGACTTATCGATTGGTTCGCTCGGACGTTCACCGAAGATAGCTCATGCTGCCCATTCCCGCTTTCGCCGACGTCGCCACCCCCGTTCCCGTCGTGGTCGACGCAGCTCCCGGAAAGGGCGTCACTGTCCGCTCCAAGGGCTCGGACATGTTCTCGGTGACGCTTCGTCCACGTATTCAGGTTCGTGGAACCTACTCCGACTCTCACGGCGCCATCTCGACCTTCGAGGCCGCGATTCGCACCGTGCGCCTCATGTTCGATGGCAACATCCTCAGGAAGAACCTCACCTATCGTCTTCAATTCGCGTTCGGCGCCCAAGATTACGAAAAAGACGCGACCTCGCCGATCTACGATGCCTATCTCGAGTACGGCCTTCATCGTGACGTTTCGATTCGCGTCGGACAGTTCTTCGTCCAGATGGATCGCTCTCGGACGGTACGCGAGAACTCGCTCTCGTTCACGGACAGGCCCATCGTCGTACGTGAGCTCGGCATCGGACGCGACGCCGGCATCCAGATCGGCTCGAACAACCTCGGCGGAATCGACAAGCTCTCCTATGCCGTCTACTTGGGCAGCGGGCAGGGAATCAATCGGCTCGTGCCCGGACACTTCGGCCCGCTCGTCTCCGGTCGCTTCTCGGTGCACCCGTTCGGCGCGTTCGACGAAGACTCCGAGGGTGATCCTTTTCGTCTCCCGAACCTTCGTTTGGCGACGGGAATCGGCGCCGCTCACAACCATGCCTCCCAAAGGAAGTCAGGTACCTTCGGCACGAGCTACGCCTCCGGAACGACGGACTTTTCGTACTTCGCCGTGGACAATCAGCTCAAGTGGCGAGGCCTCTATCTCTTCCAAGAGTTCATCCTGCGCTCGGCCGCCGATAAGACCGTCGGGAAGGACGCCGAGCCCACGAGGTCGGCTTTCGGTGGCTTCTTCCACGCCGGCATGATGGTGACCGACCACGTGGAGCTTCTCGGCCGCTACGAGCACATGATCGTGATGGGCAAGACCGACTCGACGTTCAAGGCCTTGCGCGACGAAGCCGGCCAGCAGGTGTCGACCGGCACGTGCGTCTATCTCAATGGTCACTTGCTCAAGCTGCAGTTCGACTACACCCACGGTTGGGGCCGGGGCGACGGCTCACGCGACGTCGGACGTGTGCAGGTCGACGCCGCGTTCTGAGCTTCATTCGGTGCACGTCAGGCCGTGAGGCCGAGGCCCTCACTCATTCCCGCGAAGAGCCGGAGCCCCACACTGCGCGAGGGAAGGCCCACCACCGTGTGCGCTTCGTCGTCGAGCGACCGATCGCACTCGTCCTCCAAGGCGAGCGCGGCCGCGCGGCCTGCCGCCTCCACCGTGGCGCGCTCGGACTCGTCGAGCTTCGTGGCGAACCAGGCGTCGAGGTCCCAGGACAACGCGGCGTGCTCCGTCTCGTCGACGGCAATCGCCTTCATCGCGTCTCGGACCGGGCGCTCGGTGGACGCTTCGGCTTGGTAGTGGGCGACCAACGCGCCGAACGTCTCGCGGACGCAGCCCTCGCGGCGATTCTCCACCGCCATCTCGAGCAGCGAACGAACGCGCATCGGCGCGACCTCGACTGCCGGCACCGTCGAGCCTCGTCGTGCGGCGAGCGCCCCGATGCATTCGGCATGGCGTCGTTCGTCGACAATGGCCTTCTCCGCTCGTGCGACGAGCTCGGCCGGCGCTCCGTGCGCGCGGAGCTCTTCGACCATGTGCGCGAACGCCACCACGCTCGCGGCTTCCAGGTGCGCCATCTTGGCGAAGTAGCCCCCCGCACGGTCTCCGGTCGGGCAAACGGGGGCGAGGCCTTCGGGCTTACGTCCCGCGAGCGGACACCCGTAGTCGTGGGCGACTTCGCTCACGCGCACGCGGCCGACTTCCGTGATGGTGCCGTCCGCCGTGACCAGGTAGGCGGCTTCGTCCACCGTGTCGACGCTCTTGCTCGAGTCGTTCGGATTGGGGGTGCACGTGCCATTGACGGTCTTGACGACGTACGTGCCGTCGGGTTTGACGAGCACATTGGGCTTTTGGCAATCGAGTCCGGTGAACCGTGCGGCGACGGCGGCCACGGCCTCGCTCGGCTTGTCGATGGGCAAGAAGGCCTTCTGCACGTTCTCGCGCTGTCCGATGACCGAGACCTTGTCTCCGCTGGTCGTGCGCACTTGATGTCCGGGGTACGGCGGGCAGAACCCGTTGCAGCCCCAGTTCGGGGTCTTCGGGTCGAACGCTCCGAGCTCGGCCGTGCATGCCGTGGCGTCGGTGGCCTTCGAGCACGCGGTTCCGACCTTGTGGGGCGACGCGACGATGCCCGTGGCCTCGCTCTGGCCTTCCACCTGGTAGCCGCCCAAGAAGTCCACGCCCACCGTGAGTGTCGCGTCCTTCGGAAAGAGATAGTTGAGCTCGTTGTCGTCGAGACACACCGTGGTGTCGAACGCGGGCAAGGAGGCATCCGCGCCACCGTCCGGAGTGACCGAGGAGTCGGGCGAGACGCTGCCGTCCGCGTTCGTGGTGGTTCCGCCGTCGGTCTCGCTGGTGCTCGCGATAGCTCCACTACAGCCCACGGCGACCGCCGCGGTTCCGAGCAAGGTGGCGAAGAGGGCGTGGAGGCGAAGCGTCGTGGTCATGGTGACGCCGGCATTTGCGAAGCCCGTGCCGAACCGAATCCTGCGGAAAAATAGGCGAAGTTCGGTCGGACGAGGTGTGCGAAGTTGTGCCACTGAAGGGGTCGGCTGTCCGGCCCTGGCCTCGAGGCCTCACGGGGATGTAGGCTCGCGGCGTTCACGGCGCTTCCCGTTGGTCGTGCGAAGCGGGAACATATCGGCAATGAGCTTCTCTCTTCGTTCGACGTTGTCGGCTCTCGCGCGCTTTCCTTCCTCACTTATGGTGGCCTCGTTCGTGGCCGCCCTCGGCTCGGCCTGCAGCAAGACCGACTCTCCCGCGCCGGCAGCGAGCGCCTCGCCCGAGCCGGCCGTGTCCGTGTCGGCGGCACCGGCGGCGAGCGCGCTGGTATCGGCGACCGCCTCGGCAGCTCCCCAGGATGCGCCTGCACCTACTGTGACGGCGCTCGTCGCAGCAGCGTCGTCCAGCGCGGCCCCGTCGAAGCTCGGCGTGCGGCCCACCACGCCCGAGGTCGTGCCGGCCCCTTCTGCAGCACCCGCAGCGAGCGCAGCGCTCGCGGCGACCGCGCAAGCCAGCGTGGCGCCTGCCGCTCCCGAGCCCCCGGCGAAGCCCGTGGGAGCGCGCGTGTCCGGCTCGCACTTCGTGATCGACTTCACCGCGCCTGGTGATTGCAAAGTCGGCGCGCGCTGCAATGCCGCGCTCACGCTGCGCGCGACCGAGGGCTACCACATCAACGATGGCTATCCGTACAAGTTCATCGCCAACGACGCCAATGCCGACTTCCTCGGTAAAGAGGGGAAGACGTTCTCGAAATCGGGCGGCGAGTTCGCCAAGACGAGCCTCACGACCGCGCAGATGAGCGTGCCCTTCCAGGGAAAATCGGCCGGAACGGTCAATGTGAGTGGCACGTTCAAGATGAGCGTGTGCTCCGAGTCGAACTGCCAGATCGAATCCCAGGCCGTCGCGCTCGCCGTGCCCGTTCGTTGACGTCGAGGGGAGAGGGGCGGCCTCGCTTCGGGCATGCCGAATGCAGTCGCCGGCGGCATGAACCGACCCTTCGACGAGCTGTTTCGACTCCGCGGCCAGGTTGCAATCGTGACGGGCGCGGCAAAAGGTATAGGTCTGGCGGTGGCCACGCGCCTCGCAGAAGCGGGCGCCTCGGTGGTGCTGTCCGACCTGGACGACGCAGGATTGGCGACGGCCGCGCATGACCTGCGTGAGAAGGACTTTCGAGTGGAGACCGTTCGTTCCGATGCTTCTCTCCCCGAGGATGCGCAGCGCGTGGTCGCGCACGCCGTGACCACCTTCGGACGCCTCGATTGTCTCGTGAACAATGCAGGCATCTTCCCGTTCGCGGCCGCGCTCGACGTGACCCCCGAGCTCTGGGAGAAGGTGGTTCGTACGAATCTCTCCGGCGCCTTCTTCTTCGCCCAGGCCGCGGCCCGAAAGATGCGCTCGGCCGGACGCGGCACGATCGTCAACGTCGCCTCGATCGACGCGATTCACCCCACCGGCGCGCTCGCCCACTACGACGCGTCCAAGGGCGGGATGCTCATGCTCACCCGCTCGCTCGCTCTCGAGCTCGGGCCCCTCGGCATTCGCGTGAACACCATTTGCCCCGGCTCGATCGACACCCCGGGTGCACGCGCGGCCACGGGCGCTGCCGCCCCGAACGCGAACCAAGCCGACCTCTCCAATGCGTTTCTCGCGCGGGTTCCGCTGAAGCGCACCGGCACGCCGGACGACATCGCCACGGCGGCGCTCTTTTTGGCCAGCGAAGCCTCGAGCTACGTCACCGGGGCGACCTTGGTGGTCGACGGCGGCTATCTGCTCTCCTGAACCTCACGAGAAGAGCGTGAGCACACGCCAAGAGCCCGTTCTCCAAGCGTAGAGCTCGTCGGCGGCAGGGCGTCTTTCGCCGAGCCGTCGCGCGAGCTCGCGGAGCTCGACCACGTCCGCACGCCCGGCCGCGCCCGACGCCGACACCACGAGGAGCACCTCGGGAGTCGGCGTCGCCACAACGATTTCGTGGGTGTCGAGTAGCTCCGAGAGCCAATGCCAAAGGTTCGGTAGCAGCAGCAGCGACGACTCGAATCCTTCCCCGGCGAGCAGCGAAAACCCAGGCCCCGAGGCTTCGAGACGGACCTTGCCGTGCCCCACGAAACTCTCGAGATTCTCGATTCCGAGCGCGAAGGCGGCGTCTTCGTCGAGGCCGAGCGTCTCGAGGTCGCGACGCAAGAGGTAGCGATGGGCCTCTTCGCTGCGATGAAGCAGCGTGACCTGCATGCGGCCGAGGAACGGCCTCGCCAGCGTCTCGTCCTCCTTGGCTACGGGCAACGCCAACGCGCGGTCCGAGGAACGTACCTCGGGCCGCAAGTAGGCGAACACTTGCGAAGGATCGAGCGCGCGGGAGCTCATCGAAGAGAGGAACGGCTGCGCCTCTCGCGGGTGAAGTAGCCTCTCGCGTATCTTGGACTACGTGAGCGTCCGTCCGGTCAAGCGTCGGGTGTGGTCTCGAGGGGCGGTACGATCGAAGCTCGGGTGGCCGCGAGGTCAATCAATAGAACCTCGGCGCGACCTTTCGCGGTGAACGAGAGGGAGATCTCGCTTTCCGCTCCCATTCCGTCCCCGGTATCGAGCACGAGTCCGGACGTCTCGACCTTGCCCGCGACGACGTGGAGCCAGGCGGCTCGGCCGACCTCGAGCGCGTGCACCACGTGCTGACCGTCCTCCAGCAGAGCCGAAAAGAGAGAGGCGTCGACGTTCAGCCGAAGCGACCCGTCTCGCCCGTCCGGCGAGGCGACCACGAGCAATCCGTCACGTCGGTCCGCCGAGCCGAACGACTTGCGGGCGGCCGGCCCGATCAGGGGGGCGCTCGTGGAGCGGAATGCGAGCTCGAAGACCTGGACGGGATTGGTCTCCGAGGCATTGATGTCGGGTGCGCGGTCCGACTTTCCGAGAGCCCGCACGCGAATCTCGCCGAACGACGCGAGCTCGCTGTGACCCACAGCGTCTTCGAATACGAGCGAGCCCTCGCGCACGTAGCTCGCGACGACCGATGCCCCGGCCGGCGGCGCGAAATCATGGGCGCCTGGCTCGAGGTGCACCTCGTCGAGGCGCAGGAGTGCGAAAAGCTCCGCGTGCCCCGGCGGCTCCGTGACGAAGCTCGACGCGCAGGTCGAGCCGTCCGCGGAGCGCCGACTCCGGTCTCTATCGCGAAGGACCTCGTACATTCAGGTTCTCGCCCGCGTGAGCGCGGGCCGCGCATTCATCGTGGGTACGTCGTTGGAGATACCCGCCGGGCCCTGCGGTTCCGACCACCGCTCCGTACTTCGTTCGTTCCATGCGTCGCCCGAACGGGGAGAGGCCACCGCGTCCGATTCGGCGTCGCGTCGAATGCAGAAGAAGCCGCTCCTGGCGTGGGTGCCGTCGCAGAAGGGCCGATTGGACGAGCCTCCGCATCGACAGAGCGCGAATCGAGCTGCATTGGGGGGTGCGAACGCCGCGCCGTCGTGATCGACCAGCTCGCACGGTCCGAGCACGATGAGCGGACCGTTGGTGACGACTTTGATTTTCATGGGTGAGCCTCAATCGTATTCGGAAGGTCCGTAGTCCGACGCGCTCGCGACCGTGGCCTCGGTGGTGAGCATCATGGCGGCGATCGACGCGGCGTTCTGGAGGGCGACACGAACTACCTTGGTGGGGTCCAAGATTCCCGCCTCCAAGAGGTCCTCGTAGACGCCGGTTGCGGCATTGAAACCGAATGCGCCAGCGCCCTCGCGCACGTTGTAGACGGCCACACTGCCCTCGACCCCGCCGTTCTCGGCGATTTGGCGCAGGGGAGCTTCCAGTGCGCGACGCACGATCTCGATCCCGAAGCGCTCGTCCCCGTTGCCCGTCGGACCGCGAATCGCTTCTACCGCGCGCAAGAGGGCGACACCTCCGCCCGCGACCACCCCCTCTTCCACCGCGGCCCGGGTCGCGTGGAGCGCGTCGTCGATGCGAGAGAGCCGCTCCTTCATTTCCGTCTCGGTGGCCGCGCCGACACGCAAGATCGCCACACCTCCGACCAGGCGTCCGAGCCGCGCGTGCAGTCGTTCGCTCTCCGCGTCGGTCGGGTGGTCGTCGAGGTCGCGCCGAATCTGCTTCGCGCGAGCCTTGATGGCGTCCTTCTTTCCCGCTCCGGCGACGATGGTCGTGCGGTCTCGAGACACCGTGACCGAGCGAGCGTGGCCGAGGTCCGAGGCCTCGACTTCGGCGAGCACGAAGCCGGTCTCCGAAGAGAGCGAACGAGCCCCGGCGACCACGGCGATGTCGCGCAAGGTGTCCAATCGGTCGTTGCCGTACCCGGGAGCCTTCACCGCGCAGAGGGAAACCGAACCTCGTAGGGAATTGACCACCAGCGTGGCGAGTGCCGCGGCATCGAAGTCTTCGGCCACCAGCAGCAAGGGCTTATCCCACTTGGCGACCGACTCGAGGAGCGGGAGCAGTGCCTGCGCCCCCTCGATTCGACCCTCGTAGACCAGCACGGAAACGTCCGAGAGCTTTACTTCCATGTGCTCGGGCGAGTTCACGAAGTAGGGCGAGAGGTAGCCTCGGTCGACCAACATGCCCTCGACCACTTCCAACGTGGTCTCCATGGTGTTCGACTCTTCGGTGGTCACGACGCCTTCGTGTCCGACGCGCGCCATCGCATCGGCAATCATGTCCCCGATGAACGCGTCGTTGGCACTCACCGTTCCCACGCGGGCGATTTCGCCTCGATCGCGGGTCGGTCGTGACGTTCGTGCGAGGTGTGCGATCACGTCGCTCACCGCCGCGTCGATTCCGCGTTTGAGCGCGACCGGGCTCGCTCCGGCGCCCCGACGGTCGTGACGATTTTCGTTTTGGATTGCATGAGTCCCTCATTTCGATGGTTCGTGAAGGGCGAGTTCAGCGTTCGCCCAGGATCGGTACGCTCGGGGTGTCCGCGAGTTCCGTGAAGGCTCGGTCGTCCTCCGGGGGCGCGCTACCGGTGGAGCCGAGACGCGCGATCCACGCGTCGGCCTCTCGCGCGGCCGCCGACTCGACGATGCCGTAGTGCTCACGCAGTTTTTCGACCAGCGCTTCACGTTTTCCGGCGATGGCCGCCAGCTCGTCGTCGGAGAGCTTCGGCCAGGTCGAGCGCGCGTGCATCTCGATGTGCCGCCACGATTGTTCGGCCTGCTTCCAATTCATATCGAATCTCCGTTGGCCCGAGATGCAAACGCTGCACGTGGCCGGCGGGGGCGAGCGTCGGCTCGCGGTCCCCTTCGATCGGAGTCATTGCACCAAGCGTGCCGTTTTGGTCGAGTCGTCAAATCGGAGCAATCGTCCCGGGCAGTTCGCTTTGTTCCATCACGATGGCGTAGCGTCCCGATCGATTCGAAGGAGTGAAGACCGATGCGTGCTGAGGATCTGGCTCACGACGAGCTCTTGGAGCTCGATCCCGACGGCGGGTTGATACGCTTCGCCGGGGAGCGCGCGCTGCTCATCGACGCGGTCGCCATGGGGCTATTGCGGAAGTATTTGGTCGAGAACTTCGGCCTGAACGCGGCGCGTGCAGTGCTCACGCAATTCGGGTTCGCTCACGGTTGGCGAATGGCCGAAGCGATGCGCGAGAAGTTCGTGTGGGAGAGCGACGACGAGTGGCGGCTCGCCGGACCACGCATCCACGTGCTCGAGGGGCTCTTCCGCTTCGAGGCGGGCGGGAACGATCCGCTCGCGCCCGGTGGCTCGCGTCTCGGCGAGTCCTACGAGGCCGAGCAGCACCTCCTTCATTTTGGTCGAGCCGACTCGCCCATGTGCTGGACCATCTGCGGGCTCACCTCCGGCTACGTGAGCCGTACGGTCGGCCACGAGGTCTACGTGCTGGAGGATCGCTGCATCGGCAAGGGCGATGCGATATGCCACTTGATCGGGCGTACGCGGCCCGAATGGGGCGACGAGCGCGGGGACGAGCTTCGCTACTTCGAGCCTGCCCGCCTGGCCGAATGCCTGGACGTCTCCCTCAAGCGCGTGATCGAGTCGCTCAAGGAGACCGAGAAGAAGCTGCGCGACCATCGGCGCGTCCTGGTGAGGGTCGCGCGTGACTTCGTCGAGCCGCTCGGGATCGTCGCGCACGGGCAGACCATGCGTCAGCTGGTCGACCTCGCCTGCCGCGTAGCCAAGGTGGACTCGACGGTGCTCATCACCGGGGCGAGCGGTACGGGCAAGGAGCGCGTCGCTCGTCTCGTGCACGACGAGTCCACGCGCGCCTCGGGGCCCTTTATTGCAGTCAATTGTGGAGCGATTGCCGATACCCTCTTGGAGAGCGAGCTCTTCGGGCACGTGAAGGGCGCGTTCACCGGTGCCACTCAAGACCGCCCGGGGCTCTTCGAGGCCGCCAATCACGGGACTCTTCTCTTGGACGAGGTCGGGGAGGTCTCGGCCGGCATGCAGGTGAAGCTCCTCCGCGCCCTCCAAGAGCGCGAAGTTCGGCGTGTCGGAGAGAACAAGTCGCGGAAGGTGGACGTGCGTATCGTCGCAGCCACCAATCGCGATCTGGCCCATGCCGTGGCCGCCGGAGACTTTCGTCAGGATCTCTACTATCGATTGAAGGTGGTCGAGCTCCACGTTCCTTCGCTCGTGGATCGCCGAGAGGACATTCTCCCCCTCGCGAGGGTGCTCTTGGGCGAGGTGGCCGCGCGCACGCGGCGTAAGATCACCGGACTTTCGCCGGGCGCCGCCGACCAGATCTTGCGCTACGAGTGGCCGGGGAACGTACGCGAGCTGGAGAACGCGATGGAGCGCGCCGTGGTGCTCGCGAGGGGAGTCCGCGTCGAGCTCGAGGATCTACCCGAAGAGGTGCGGCAAGCGTTCGCGGTGCCCGTGGTCGTGAAGGGGCGCGTTCGACCTCTGGAGGACATCGAACGTGAGTACATCTTGGCCGTGCTCGCCGCGAACGACGGCAATCAGACCCATACCGCGACGCAGCTCCGCATCGGCTCGGCCACGCTGTACCGAAAGCTCAAGGCGTACGGGAAAATTGCCAATCCGAGGGGGCCGAAAGAGCCCGTCCCGAAGCCTGCCTGAGTCCGCGAGGGAGCGCGCGGATCGTGCGCCGTCCGCAAGGCTTGCACGCGATTTCGCTCGATGGAACGCCTGCGATCGTCCCGCGCGAGTGCTAGCTTGCGCGCGCCATGTCGACCACCCCCTACGACGCGCTCGGTGGGCGCGAGAACGTGCTCGCCCTCTCCGAGGCCTTCTACGACGCGATGGACGAGCTCGAGCCCGCCCTGGCCAAGCTGCATCCGCTCGACGAGTCGGGCAAGGTGTCCCGCGTCTCACGTGACAGGTTCGGTCTCTTCCTCGTGGGGTGGCTGGGCGGTCCGCAAGACTACATGGCCAAACACGGCCATCCGGCGCTCCGCATGCGTCACGGTCGTGTCGCGGTGGACGTTGCCATGCGCGACGCTTGGCTGCGCTGCATGACCCACGCGATGAACGCTCGCGGCATCGAAGGCGACGTGCGTGCCTACCTCGACTCGCGCTTCGCCCAGGTCGCCGACTTCCTCCGCAACGCCCCCGGCTGACGAAGCCGTCCGAGGGTCCTCCAGACGAGCTTCACGAAGAAGAGAGGCGCCCAGCTCGGAAGCGGGCTCCTCTCTCGTGACCTCGGGGAAAGGACAGCGTCAGTCAGGGCAGGGCGTGCCGAGCGGCGCGGGCGCGGGCACCACGGCTACACCGTTCTTGCGGTAGCTCGCGTGGAAGCAGCCGTATTGGTAGCGCACGGCCTCGACTCGACGGTAGATGCCGTGGCCGTCGAAGGCGCCGTTGTCATTGTCGTATTGAACGACGATACCGGTGTAAGGCTTTCCGTCGTCGCTCTTCACGTTGAGCTTCACCGGGTAGGTGGCCTTCTCGCCGATGCCGAGCAGGTCGAGACCGGTCTTCATGGTCGGCCAGATGGTGTCGCCCGCCTGCGGGTGCTGGTAAGCGAGCGCCATGGCATCGTAGATGTTGGTGTCGAAGTACGAGTCGCCCTTGCCCACCGGCTCGTAGATGCTGCGAACGGGGTGGCCGGGCAGGGGGCGCTTGGCGAGGCGTTGAGTCGAGACGATGGGGTCGATGGCCTCCCAGGCCGTCTCGATGAGGTGCAGCGCCGGATGCATGAAGGTTATCTCCTCGCGGGTGCCGATGAGCAACCGCAGGAGATTGTAGGCATTGGGGAGCACCGTGGTGCGCAGGGCGAAGTAGGTCCAATAGCCGCCCGCGCCCGTGGGCACGGCGGCTTCGATCTTGGGCTCCACCGCGCTCACCATGTTGGTGTACATGCCGCCCATGCTCTGGCCTTGCACGCTGAGGCGTGTCTCGTCGAGCTTGTAGGCCGTGGCGCCCTGGGGAAGGCTCGGGCCGGCGCACGCGTCCACCACGCTCTTCGGGATTTCGGCCTTGGCGAGCGCCGCGATGAGCACGCGCGACTCGAAGATTCCCTGGCGGAACGTGTCCCGCATGGCAGGCGTGTTGTTGAGGTTGAGGTAGTCGTAGTCCTTGGCGCCGGGCACGCGCTCGGGGCTGATGGGCAGCGAGCTGCCCGCCATGGCGAACCCCAGCTTGGCCACGGTCGCGCCCGGCCACACCTCGTACGGGTCGCCCTTGGTGCCGCCGTCCACGAGCTCGCGGGCGAGGCCTCCCGAGCCGTGGAAGAACACGATGAGCGGATAACCCGAGGCGGGCATCTCCTTTTTGGGCAGCGTGATGGAGACGCTCACGTCTTCGTCGCGTTGTTTGACGGGCAGTCCGTCCGCTCCGAATTCGAAGAGACCTTCGGTATCGAACGGAGGCTTGCCCTTCTGGAACTGCGGGAGGGAAATCTTGGCGGTCACATGGCAGAACGGCGCCGCGGCGAGCGCGGGGTTCTCTTCCAAGGCGAAGCCCTTCACTTCACCGGGGTACTTGTCGAGCAGCTTCTTCGTGAGCTCGGCCGTGTCGGCCACCATGTCGCCGGTGGTGAACACCGTCGCCGCTGCGACCTCGCTGCGCGGGATACCGGCCGCATCGAGGACCGACAGCAGCGGCGCATAGAGCCCCACCATGGCGTCGCCTTTGGTGCCGCCGGGCGACTCGCCTTTGGCAATCTTGTTCCAACCCTCGGACGCCTGGAGCGGGCGTCCCTCGGCGTCTTTCACCTGCGTGCGCACCACGAACGCGTACTTGCGCGAGGGCGCCAGCAGCACGCCCGGGCGCGGCGAGACCGCGAGCAGATACGAAGGCACGTAGCCGTCAGGCGAGGGCGTGCTAGCCACCACTGGCAAGAAGCGTCCCTTTTCGGGCGACTTCTCGTCGATGTCGACGAGCAGAATGGATTGCGACTTCTCGCCCGGGATGGCCACGTTCGCGTCGCGCGTCTCGAGCGGCTTGTCGAAGCGGAAGTACCCGATGGACAGCACCGGGAATCCCTTTCGCTCCACTGCCACCTTTTTGAACTGGTCGATGATGGCCAACGATGGATTGGGATAGGCGGCCAGCTCGGGCGCGCCTTTCGCGTCGAGGCGCGCGTCCGACGGGTAGGGGAGGTCGAAGAAGGCTCCCTCTTTGGAGAAGTCCGCGCCCGGATCGAAGACGGCCTTGGCGCCACCGGCCTGGGAGCTCGGGTCGGGGGGCGTCGAGCTCGAACAGCCCACGTCGAGGGGGGCGATGGCCGCGAGCACCATCAGGGAAAAGGCGAAGCGAACGGCAGAAGCGCGCATGGCAGCAACGCTAGCCCAAGCCCTCTCGAGGGACCACGTCCCACTCGGGTCGCGAGCCGTTCGAGGCGAAGTTTTTCGGGTCGCGCGACGTGTCGACTCGTGTCGACCGCCTCCGTGAGCGACTTTCGCGTAAAGTCCTCGCGCGTCATGCGCGGCGCGATCGCGCGCGTGTCGATGCCGGCCTATCACCTCGGAGAAATCTCATGAAGTTTGCTGCTCCTTCGGTCGCCCTCTTCGTCGCCGTGTCGGTCGGCCTTCTCTCGCTGGTGGCCTGCGACAAGCCGGCCGAGTCTCCAGTCACCCCCACGGCTGCGTCGGGCAGCACGAGCTCGTCCACGGCTCCGGAGCCGGCGCCGAGCGCTGCGCCCGCGGCCTCGTCGAGTGCGCCCGTGGTCACCGCGCCTTCGGCCTCGCCGAGCACCGAGTCCCCGCCGTCCGCACGCGTGCCCGCTAAAGAAGGTGAGATGTGCGGAGGCATTGCCGGGATCGCCTGCGGCAAGGGCCTCACGTGCGGCAACATGATGAAGGTTCCCGATGGCTCGGGCACCTGTCGCAAGTCGAACAAATAGCCTTGCGAGGCGCCGCGAGCTCCTCTCGTTCGCCGCGGTGATCGAATCGATCGCCGCCGCATGTTCAGGAGTGTGCGGCGCGTCGTCCTACACGGTGCGAGAAAAAGGCAATCTGCACCCATTTTCTCAGGAGACCTCGAAGAGACGTCGCGTAGCGTCCGCGCGCCCACCGAAAGGACGACACGAATGAGCGACGTTCACACCGACGAGGATCTCTGGCTCGTGAAGCTCGCGGATGGCCGCGTTCGTTCGATGACCGTCGACGACATGGACGCGGCGCTCGAGCGCGGCGAGCTCGACGCGAAGACCGAAGTCCAAGCTCCGGACTCGGACTCGTGGACCACCCTCGGTGTGGTGGCCGGCCTCGACGAAGTTGCCGAGCCCGCGCGCGAACGTGACGAAGACGCGACCACTCCGCTGGTGGCTGCTGCGGCCAAAGCTGCTTTCGAGTCCATGGACGCCGAGGCTCCGCTCACCGCTGCGTCGTCAGGGGAGGCGCCGCTCACCTCGGCTCCTCGCGTGGCTTACGACGAAGACGACGACACGCCCGCCTCGAGCAATGCGCCGAGCTTGATGCCAACGGTGGCGTCGGTGGCGCCTCCCAGCAGCTTGGCGGCGGCTTCGCTCTCCACGCCTCCGTCGTCGCTCGCCATCGATCTCGACGACGATGCGGCCGAAGCCGCGCTGCGCGCCGGCAAGAAGCGCATGGCCTTCACCTTCGCGGCGGTCGCGGTGGGCTTGGTCGTGTGCGGCAGTCTGGTGAGCTGGCTCTCGGGCAATAGTGAGTCCGCGCCTCCTTCGGCTGCGGCCATTCAGCCTCCGCCTCCGGTGGTCGAGGCTCCGCTCCCTGCCGATCCGGCCTTCGAGAAGCCCGCACTGACCGAAGAGCAGAAGAAGCGTCTCGCCGAGGCCGACAAGGCCCGCGACGCGAAGAAGGCCAAAGCGGCGCCCGGCACCGCTGGAGGCAGCGCGCCTTCCACTGGCAAGAAGGGCAGCGCCGAGTCGCCCTTCCATCAAGGTGGCGACCGCTTCGACCCGCTGAACGGCAGCCTCTGAACGTTCGGATTGCCAACTTGGACACGCCGCCCCTCGCGGCGTGACAGGTTGTCCGAGACTCGGTCGATCCCGTCGCGAACACGGGTAAAAAATAGGGCATCGCGGCGCACCTTCGAGGGGCACGCGGGTTGCTGATGGCCGGGCATGCTCCCGCCTCACTCGTCCCCGCCGCCGTCGCCCATGCCTCCGGATGCTTCGGAGCGCCTCGAATCGTCCCGCTCCGAGGCACCCGACGATTACTGGCGGGCGCTCTTGCATCGCTGGTTCGTCACCTACAATCCGTTCTATTTGGTGAGCGCGCTGCTCGTCTTGGCGGGTTTGCATCTGGTGTCGAACGGCCTCTCTCGTGAACCGGGGCTGCTCGGCCGCGTAGGGGTCGCGGCCTTGGCCGAGCTCTATGCGTTCGCGGCCATTGGCGGTGCGGCGCTCTTGATGCGTCGTGGCCAAGCGCGTCCTGCCGTGATGCTCGGCATGCTCGCGCTTCTCTATCAAGTCGACCTCACCCTCCACACCGAGACGTGCGCGGCCATGGGGGCCGTCGGGGCTTCGTTCGCGCTCCCGTGGCTCGTGCTCTTCGGGGTGAAGCTCGCCGCGATAGCGTGGGCATTGAATATGCGTCTCTCCCGAAGAACGTGGGCCGTGGCGCTCGCGGGGGCTGTCGGGCTCGTCGCGCTGCCTTTCGTCTTGGTCTTCGCGCCACGCGAGCTGCTTCCACTGCGAGGCTACCTCGTGGGGGCGTTCGTGTTCGCGCTCGGCGCGCTCGCGCCGCGGAACCTCGAGGACATGGTCACGTCCATGCGCACTCTCGACGCATGGGGATCGACGGTCCTGCGTCGGGTGACCGCAGGCGCCGCCTTTCTCTTCGGCGCGGCGTTCCTGGTTCACTCGTTCGTGTGGAGCAGCGTGACCGTCGCCCCGATGCTGCTCGCCCTCTTCGCGCTGTTCGTGGCGCGCCGCGAGAGCGAAAGAAACGTGTGGATCCTGCACGGTCTTTTGCTCGTGGTCACCGTGATCGTGCGCCCGGGGGCGCTCTCTCCCGTGGCATCCTTCGCCGTGTTTTCCATGGTCCTCCGCGCCTTCTCGCGGTTGCGCACGTTCGGCACGCAGCGGATCGAGCCCACCGAAGCTTCTCGCACCGCGTACCGAACGCCCGACGCCGAAGAGACGCCCGTTCACTCGGCGACGTGGGCTTCCGTATCCCGACTCGAACCGGTCGCGCCGAACGAACGCGCACGTCTCTTCGCCGGGGCGCTCACGCTTTCCCATCTCGTCGTGTGGACCTTCGATTGGCGAGGCGGCGCGCTCCCCGCGCATTCGCTCCTGCTCGATCTCGCGCTCTTGCTGGGCATGGTCGTTCTGGTCGTCCGTAGGCGTGCTGCCCGCCCCGGGCTCGTCCCGGTCGCGACCTCGCTCGTGCACGGCCTCGCCGTCTCGGGGCTCGTGCCGATTCCCCAGAGCTCGCTCGGGTGGGGCGCCGTCGCGCTCTCTTCGGGCTTCGCGCTGCTCTTCGCCAGTGTGGCCACGAGCGCTTGGCTCGCCAAAGAGCGCCCGCCCCTGGTGTGAGCCGGCGCAAGGGCTGCGCGTTCGCCCGCGCCTCGTCGTCGCAGCTCACCTCGCTCGCGAATTCCAGGTACGATCGGTGGATGGGACTACGGGTGGGGGTGAGCTCGGACGCGTTTCGATGCGGTTTGCATTGGACTCCCTCGGAGTCGGAGCCTGCGCCCACGCGAGAGATGCTGGAGCTCGCGCTGGCCGAAGTGGGCGTCGCGCCCATCGAAGCCTCGCGCCTGGACGAGCTCGTCGCGAGCATTCCCCGCAACGTGCCCGTCGACGACCTCACGGTGTGCACGTGCACCGCACCCACCGAAGGCACCGACGGCTACATCGAGTGGCTGTTCGACCCCAGCACCGAGGCGCGCACCGCCGGCAAACGCGGCGAGCATGGCGAGATCGACTTCCGCGAGCGACAGGACTTCGTCGAGGTCACACCCGGTCAGTGCCTCGCGCGCTGGCATCCGCCCGTGCCCGGAATCCCTGGAAAAGACGTGCTCGGGAACCCCATCGCGCCCGCCGCCCCGCTCGACAATCGCATCGTGCCCGGCACCAACGTGACCCTTTCGGAAGACGGCACGGCGTGCTTCTCCAAGCTGCAAGGGCACGTGCTCGCCGTCGGATCGCGTATCTCGGTCGATCGCCTGCTCGAGATCCGCGGCAACGTCGACTTCGAGACCGGGAACGTCCACTACCCGGGGAACGTGCATATCCGTGGCGACGTGCTGCCCGGCTTTCTCGTGGAGGCCGACGGCAACGTGGTGATCGGCGGCACGGTGGAGTCCGCGGAGGTGCGCGCCAAGGGCGACGTGCTCGTCTCGGGCGGTGTGGTGGCCGGCTCACGGGTGTTCGCGGGTCACGCGATCGCCTGCAAATACCTGCTCGACGCACACGTGGAGTGCGGCACCGTGCTGCGCGTCGCCGACTCGATCGTGCAGTCTACCGTGGCCGACTCGGGCAGCGTGGTGACCGAGTCGCGAAGCGCCTCCAAAGGTATCCGCGGCGGACGCGTGCACACACGCGGTGACGTGGTGACCAACGCCCTCGGTAGCGAGCTCGGCGTCTCCACCGTGATCGGCATCGGCCCCAACCCGAAGAGCGTCATCGAGCGCAAGCGCCTGCGCACCGAGCTCGCCGAGGCCCACAAAGATCTCGAGCGCCTCACGTACTTCCTCGACGCCGCCAAGCGGCGCAGCCCTTCGGTCGCGGACGGCTCGAGCAAGCTCGAGGCGGCGTATGCGGCGCGACAGGCCAAGCTGCACGAGGTGACCGCGCGTCTCGAGGAGCTCGACGGCATCTTGGCCTTCACGAGCCCGGCCGGTCGCACGGTGGTGCGCGCGTTCGGCATCGCCCACGAGGGCGTCGAGATCTGGGTCGGGCATGCCTCGTTCGTGGTCGAGCGCGAGCTCGCGCGTACGGGCTTTCGCTTCGACGCGAGCAACGAAACCATCGTGCTCTGTCCTTTGTGATGCGCGCAGGCGCGCACGGCCTCGTGAAACGGTGAGAGGAATCCCATGAAACTGGCCCGCGACATCATGACCAAGAACCCGATCGTGCTCGTGCGTCGGGACACCATCAAAAAGGCCATCGCCGTGCTGGTCGCCGAGTGCATCAGCGGCGCGCCGGTGGTCGACGAAGCCACCGGCGAAATGGTCGGGCTCGTCTCCGAGTACGATCTCATCCTCGCCATCCACTCGGTCGGCTCGGGCGTCGACGTGGCGGACGCCATGAAGCAGAAGGTGATGTCCGTGTCCGAGACCACGCCGGTCGAAGACGTGGCCGACCTCATGCTCGTGCACAAAATCCGCCGCGTGCCCGTGCTCGACGAACGAGGGCGACCCTCGGGCATGATCTCGCGCCGCGAGATCTTGAAGTCGTACTACGCCGACATCGAGCAAAAGGGCGCGGACCGTGACTGAGCGGTGAGCTCGTTCGGTCGCGAGCGAGCCGAAAATTCGCGCGAAAAAGCCCGCGAAACTCGGGGTCTCGCGGGCTTCTCGTCGTCTCGGGTCAGTCTTCGGACTTTTTGTCTTCGGACTTGGGGGCTTCGTCTTCGGACGTTTTGTCTTCGGACGTTTTGCCTGAGGACTTGGGGGCTTCGTCGGACTTTTCGTCTTCGGACGTCTCCTCCTTCTCGTCCTTCTTCGCTTCGGGCTCGTCCTCTTCGGAGGCTTCGGCCTTGGGCGCGGGCTTCTTCTTCTTGAGGCCCTTCTTCTTGCCGCCGAGCGCCTTGCCCTTGGCGAGCGGAGCGTCGGCCTTGGTCTTGTCGTGGTCGTCGTCGTCTTCGTTGTTGAGGGCGGGGATCTTGTCGGTCTTGGCCTTCTTGTCGGTCGACTCGCCGTCCTCGTCCTCGCCGTCTTCGTCGTCCTCGCCGTCTTCGTCGTCCTTCTTTTCGGCGTTGGCGGCGCCCTCACCGAGGCTCGCTCGGCTCATGGCGAGCGCCGGGTTCTGACGGGCCTCTTCCCAGAAGCGCGCGTAGAAGAACGCACACGCGAGCGCCGACAGGAGGCCGATGCCCTGGCTCGTGGAGAGCTGCATGAGCTCGCTCTTGCCGAACGAAGCGGGACGCAAGGTCACGTACGCGACCACCGCCGGCACGAACGAGAGCACGCGCGCCACGGTGCGCACGGTGGGGTTCTTGATGCCGAGCGCGATGCCGAAGGTGAAGGCGAGCGCGAAGAGCAGGAGCGAGCCGGCGATCAGGTTGTGCTCGGCGATGGCCGGACCGAACGAGCCACGCTCGGTGTCGTCACGCAGCACCTCGAGCACGAAGCGAATCGCGCCGTAGGCGAACGTGAAGAGGAAGAAGATCTGACCGCGGAACTTCTGGGTCTTGCGCTGCTGGAGCAGCAGCACGAGCAAGAAGAGACCGGTGAGCGACTCGTAGAGCTGCGTCGGATGGACCGGCAGCGAGGCGTTGGCCTTCAGCACGTCGGCACCGAGCGGCGTGCCGCGGAAAAGATCCAAGTGACGCACGAACGCGGGCGAGCCGTCGCCGTTGGAGAGCGTGTGCTCGGGCCAGTGCGGGAAGGTGCCGAGCTTCTTCAGGAACGAAGGCGCGGTGTCCGAGAGGCGCTTGCCGAAGTCGCAGCCGAAGAGGTAGCAGCCGATGCGGGTCACGAGCAGACCCGACGCGAGGCTCGGCACGGCCACGTCCGCCCAGGGCATGAGCTTGATTTTGTTGGCCGAGAGGTAGGCCCAGCTGGCGATGAATCCGCCCAAGAAGCCGCCGTACGCAACGAGGCCGCCGCGGCGCAGGTCGTACACGTCCGAGAACTGCTTGAACTCGTCCGGGTTGGTCGCGATGTAGAGGAGACGCGACGCCACCACGGCCGAGAGCGCCACGATGACGTAGCAGTTGGCCATGGTCTCTTTGGGGAGGCCGTCGCGTTCGGCGAGCGAGAGCGTGAGGTACCAGCCCACCACCAGCGAGAGGCCGAGCATCACGCCGTAGGAGTAGATGGGGAGGTTCTCTGCCTCGAACTTCATCTCGCGGGCCGCGAAGCCACCGACGCCGCACAAGAGCGCGACGATGAGACCGGTCGCGAACGAGGCGTTGTCTCCCTTTCGACGCGCGAGCAGGCCGTAAATCACCGCGATGGCCGCGATGAGGGCGAGCCCCCACCACAGCTTGATGGGCATATGGGGAAGCGGAATACGGAAGAGGATCGGATGCATGGCGTGCGCCACGTTTACCAAAAAAGGCCGCGTGAAGCGGAAAAAGCCATAAATCCCCTGAACAAGTGGAAGGGCATGCATGCCTGCCGCGCGCTTCGGCCGACGTGGTAAAAGCGTTCGGGTCATGTCCGCCCCGCGTTCGGTCTCGTCCCGGCTCTTCGTGTCCACCTCCCTCGGCGTGTTCGCGCTGGCGTCGCTCGGCGCGCTCGCGGGCTTCGCGGCCTGCGTTCCCCCGGGCAACGCCGTCCCGGAAGACTCGGGCGCAGCCTCGGCTCGCCCGAACGCGAGCGCCACCGCGCCGGCTTTCACGCCCTCGGTCGGCATCATGACCGCGCCTTTCTTCGACGACTTCGAGCGAAAGCCCGGAAAAGCAGACGCTTCGGTCGCCACCCCGGCCGCATCCGCCAAGGCTGCCGCCTCGGAAGATGCAGGCCTGCTCGCGCAGCTCGATCCCTCACGTGACGCAGCTTCGGACGCTTCGTCCGGGCCCAAGTTCAGCTTGAATCTCAAAGGGGACGCCGGAAAACCCGATGCGGCCCCGAGCGCGGCGACCACGGCGAGCGCTTCGGCGGCGACCACGGCGAGCGCTTCGGCTACGCCGACCACTCCCGACCCGAGCGGTCTCGGTCCGGACTGGAACCAGTCGAAGACCACCGCGTGGAAGGTCGAGAACGGCTGGCTCTGCGGACAAGGCGCACGGAACCACGGCGTGTGGCTGAACCGCGTGCTCCCGGTGAACGCGCGCATCGAGTTCGACGCCCGCTCCGAGAGCCCCGACGGCGACCTGAAGACCGAGGTCTGGGGCGACGGTCAGTCCTCGGCGACCACGGTTTCCTACACCAACGCCACCAGCTACCTGGCCATCCTCGGCGGCTGGAAAAACACCATCCACGTGCTCGCGCGCATCAACGAGCACGGCGCCGATCGCAAAGAGCTCCACGTCGACAAAGAGTCGGACGATGCGATCAAGCGGCCGGTCGCGCCCGGACAAATCTACCACTTCAAGATCGAGCGCGCCGACGGCAAGACCGTGCGCTGGTCGGTGAACGGCGCCGAGATGCACGTCTTCGTCGACCCCTCGCCGCTCGCCGGAGCGGGCCACGATCACTTCGGGTTCAACGACTGGGACGCGAAGGTGTGCTTCGACAACGTCCGCGTGACCCCGCTCTGAATCGCCTCTGAATCGCCGCTTGCGCCTTTCGAAAGCGCGGTAAGATCGTACGTGGGGCGTCTCAGGACGGTCGACGAGGGTACGTGGAGCTCAAAGAGATCGAGATGAACATCTCCGAGATCGAGGTTCGCCTCGACCGGTTGCGTGCGCTCTACGATCAGTACTTCATGGGCTTCGAAAAGCTCGAGCCCTCGGTGCAGCGCAAAGACGTGGACCGTAGGTTCATGATCCTCCGCAAGGAGAACTTCCGGAACACCGCGCTCCGCTTCCGCCTGAACGTCGCCCTGCAGAAGTACAGCACCTACCAGACCTACTGGCAGCGCATCTGCCGGCAGATCGAAGAGGGCACCTACAAGCGCCACGTGCAAAAAGCCAAGGCGCGCTTCGCGGCGGACGCCGCACGCAAGCGTGGCGACGCCGACTTCGAGATCGACGTGGACGTCGACTTGGCCGAGCTCGACAGCATGAGCGACGAGGACTTCCTCGCGCAGCTTCACGAGCCCGACATGGGCGTGGGCCGCGGTCCCGCCCGTGGGAACGGCCTCATCGACGAAGAAGACGACGGCATCGACACCGTACGTCCTCCTCCCGGCCCCAACACGGACGGCCCGGGCGGCCGCACGGACGCGCCTGCCTCGAGCGAACAATGGTGGGAGGCCGACCCGCTCGCCGCCATCATGAAACCGCCGTCGCTGCGCGAACCGGCCACCCGCAGCCCGCAGTCGTTGCGCTCCCCGCGCGTGCCGAGCCTCTTCGGCGAAGATGCGCCGCATACCCAACCGGGCTTCAATCCACCGGACTCCTATCCGCAGAGCCTCTCGCCGGACACTCAGCCGCAGCCCTTCCGTCCGATGAGCCTCTCGGACGCCGAGCGTCGCGCGAGCCGCCGCGACCTTCGCGATTCGCCGCCCGCCACCGATCCCGCGCCCGCGCCGGTGCCCGAGTCCTATCATCCGCCGCCCATGCCGAAGGGCCCGGCCGTCCGCCGAGTCGGCATCGAGCCCCCGCGCCGCGACTCCGCGCAAGCCATGGTCTCGCCCGCGCCCTCGTCGCCCGTCGCCCGTCCGCTCCCGGTCGGCAAACCGGACATTCCCAAGGCGCGTCCCGGTGAGCTCACCGAAGACCGCATTCGTCAAATCTACGCTCAATACGTGCGCGAGAAGCGCATGCGCGGCGAGTCCACCGCCACCACCACCTTCGAGAGCGTCGCCCGCAGCCTGCGCACCTCGAGCGAGAAGCTCAGGGGCCAGCACGGCGGGAAAGACGTGGACTTCGAGGTGGCCGAGAAAGACGGGCGGACGATTTTGCGGCCGATTGTGAAGTAGCAGAAACCTGCAGGGATGCCCCCACTCGCAGGTGCTCGGCTTCGCCTGCGCGCCTGCGGTCTCCCCCAAAATTTTCGCCCAAAGCGGCGAAAATAGGGGGAGACGCGAGAGGGGGAGAGGGGGAGAAGGAGAGCAAGAGAGGGATGCCCCCACTCGCAGGTGCTCGGCTTCGCCTGCGCGCCTGCGGTCTCCCCCAAAATTTTCGCCCAAAGCGGCGAAAATAGGGGGAGACGCGAGAGGGCGTGGGCGGTGCGCGACCCTCAGTTTCAGGAGGCCACCGATTGGCGGGACGGCGCACCAGCATTGACCCCGTTGCTCGTTCCGTCGATCGTTCATGCACGATGACCAAGCGTACCTTGCTCGACGAGACGCATCCCTTCGACGTGACCGTGCTCGAGAGTGAGGCCCCGTCGCACGTGGTTTTGTTCGCGGTCGGCGGAGGTGGCAATCCCGAGCGCCATGGGCCTCTGTTGGAGGCGCTGGCCGCGAATGGCGCTACGGTGATTGCCCCTCACTTCGAGCGGCTCGTCCTTGCGCGCACGGACGGGCCCAAGGTCGCCGAAGAAGACCTCGTGCTCCGTGCCCGCAGGCTCGTGCTCGCCCTCGAAGCCTTCGCGCCGCCTTCGACGTCCGCACGACCCGTGGTCGGGGTCGGCCACTCCATCGGCGCGGCGATGCTGCTCGCGCTCGCGGGGGCCACCATGTGGATGGGACCGGGAAGGCCCTTGACCATGCCTCGCGTCCCCGGCCTCTCGCGACTCGCCCTGCTCGCCCCGGCGACCGGATTTTACCAGGCACCCGGGGCGCTCGACGGCGTCACGGCCCCCGTCTTCGTACGCGCCGGCGAGCGCGACACGGTCACTCCGCCCACGCAGGCCGAGTGGCTGCGCGAAGCCCTCGCGCCACGGGTCTCGGTCGACCTCCGTGTGGAGCCGGGAGCGGGCCACTTCTCCTTCATGCACGCCCCGCCACCTGGAATGCCCGAGCCACTCGTCCATCATGCGGCATTTGTCGAGAAGCTCACGGCGGAGATCGTGGCGTTCGCGGGCGGGTAGGGCGCGCCGGCGTGGCTCTCGCCTCCCGAGACGCCCCCGCGGCGCCATTCAGGACGTGTCAGCTGTAGTCGTGACCAAGCTCGCGCGGTTGCGAGGCAAAGGAGTCGGAGATGAGAGTGTCCGTAGATGTCGACGTACCGAATGCGCTGCTCTTCGTGATGGATCATTCCTGCGGCGTGCTTCCTGATGAACTGGTGAGAGGCGTCAGTGTTTGGGCAACGAGCTCTTGTGTTGCAGTAGGAACACTGGCCGGATGCGACGGTAGTACTAATGTTGCATTCGACGATCAGCCCATGGAAGAAGCTGGTGCGCCACAATTCGACGGAACTGTGTTGACTCCTACCAAGACTCTGTCGGTGTGCACCGTGCTCGATGAGATCGTTCTATCGCGCGAAGTCGATTCGGAGCTCGTTCGCGTACGCATCTGGACGAACCACCCAACGGTGCCAGACCGAATCGTTGTCGTCGTGTCGAAAGCGCGGCGGGAGCCAGATGCTGCGAATGGGTAAGGTGGCGAGGCGACCAATGCTGAGGCGAACGTGTGCCCTTACCCCATGAAAACTTCCGTTAAATTCCACGCCCTTCAGCTTCGCGTTTCGGAACGAGCAATCGACGATGAGAAACGCTCCGCCTTTCGTCAGGTGGATGGAGCGCGTCGTCTTCGAGGGACCACTCGCCGACGTGGTTTTCCGGCGCCGTGCTGCCAGCATCGACGCGTCAACAGAGAACAGAATGATTGACGTCGACTTCCGCAACGCGACCTTCGAGTACGTCGAGTTCATCGAACTCGAGATGGATCGGGTCCGCTGGCCCGAAGCCGAGGACCACTACCTCGTCACGAGGTATCAGGCCTTCTTGGGCCTGATGGTCTCGACTTGGGGGGCGCGTAGCGACAACGCGGCGCTTGGGCTCTCGGGGGTAGCGATGCGCCTGAAGAAACGGTGTAGCCCCGGGCAGAACGTCGGCGTCTTCAGCCGCGCCGAGCTCGTAGACGCGGCCGGCGAGCAGGGTTTTCAGGAGTTTCTACGCCTCCTCGAGTCCTTTCGCTCCAGTTCGAGCGCCTGACAACCGAAGCTCGGGCAGATCGTCAAGGATAGTGCCTGTGGCGCGAAGATGACTTTTGGCTAGAGGTGAAGGAATGAGTACACTCGATGCGTTTGTCCATCGCCGATCTGTGGCATGGTCCGTCGCGGTGCCGGCTGAAGTGTCACCCGTACTGAATGCCTTGGCGTCGTTCTACGCAGGCTCGAACGGAGGCGCATACTGGAACGGGGCTCTCGTGCTTCGTCCGTTGGTGCGTGTTGACGGTGCCCCGCTCGACGTGATCGCATGGAACGAGAACGGGCTCTGGCGCCAGCGCTACGATAGGCTGGACGAAGGCGTGTTCTTCTTCGGCGAGGATGCATTTGGCGTTCAGTATGGTCTGAAAGACGGAAAGGTGCTCCAGCTCGATCCAGAGACTGGTGACCTCCAGGTCGTCGGACGTGGGCTTGAGGAGTGGTGTTTGCTCATCCTCTCGGATCCAGACGTCCAGACAGGAGCTCCAGCACTTCGGGAGTGGGAACAGAGGAACCGTCGACTGGCAGTCGGCGAACGGCTACTTCCCAAGGTGCCCTTCGTGCTTGGAGGCAAGTTTTCTTGGGAGAACCTCGTTGCAGCCGCGGACGCGGACGTGATGCGGATTGGGGCGTCCGTCGCCGACGCGATTCGCAACACGCCTGACGGTGAGCAGGTAATTCTTCGGACCAAGCACGACTGAGCTGAGTCGATCCGATCTCACAGCGACATCCGACCGATCGTGGCGACGACATCCGACCGACGTTGAAGCCGAGCCCACGAAATTCTGCCGATGGCGGCCGACGCACCCGAGGTCTCGCAACCAACCCCGCGCAGTATCGCCCGGTTGCGGCGCCGTCCATGGAGCGAGATCCGACTGGTGACTTGGAGAATGGATCGCGAGTTTCGATTCTGATTTTCAATGGCCTAGCGTCAATGTCGGTAGGATTCTTTCATCGCGCCGATCGAGGAGGCCCCCAAAGATGTCCCAGTTCATCCTTATCGAGCGCGAGATACGCTCACCGAATCCGGAAGCGATCGCGATCTGCCCGATCGACGCAGCCAACGACTACCTCCAGAGCGTTGCGGCCGACAACTTCGCGGACTGGCGCCAGTGTCGACTGGTGACCGACCTCACGGGCAGGGGCGAGTCCCTTATTGACGACGTATGGAGAGCTCAGCAGGACGGAGTCCCGATCGAGGAAACGACGTTCGTCAGCTTCCTGAGGGGCCTGTTCGATTCCGGTGTGGGATTCGTGATCTGGCAGGGAGGAGATGCCGCTGACCTACCGACCGTACACTCCTGGAGCGAAACGCTGGAACAGCTTCGAACCCAGACGCGCCTTCAGCCAGCCGACGTGTGCCTACGCTTCGTTCCACCAAGGACCAGAGCTGACGGTATTTGCCCGGAAGCAGCGCAGCCGAAGAGATCCGACTGACGTTGAAGCCAAGTATGCGAGCTCCGGCTGACGAGGGCCGGCGGAAGCGAGCCCTCGCGACCGACCACGGTAGCGAGCCCGGGCCACGTAACCGTCCCAGGCCGGCGCGGAGTAGTCTGCGGGGCGACGGCTAGCGCGACGAGCCACCGAGGGAGCGAGATTTGGACTTGGAGAATGCCTCGACAGTTTGGGTTTGGAGTTTCACCACCCACGCGGAGTCGTCGATGAGGCGTGCTCCATGACGGAGGCCGCTGTCTCCGGAGAGCCTGGGACATTCGTTCCCATGGGCAGAACCGTTGGCACCGCAGGTGAGACCGCCGTTCGAGTCATCGTGCGGCCTGGTGCGAACCAGATCATCACGGCCTACCCGGTGGTGCCGTGATGGAACGCCGCGTTGCGTGTCCGCGGCGACGAGATCCGACCGACGTTGAAGCCAAGTATGCGAAATCCGACCGATGAAGGCCGACGGACCCGAGGTGTCGTAGCCAACCCACGCGGACAGCATCGCCCGCTTGCGGCGCCGTCCATGGAGCGAGATCCGAATGGAGACTTGGAGAATGCATAGTGAGTTTGGTTTCGAAATTTCAACAACTTAGCGTCAACGTCGGTCGGATCCTTTGCCGCGAACATCGCTCAGTTCGGATGGGGCTCCGATGTTTTCAAGGAGATGGATTTCGGGTACGGTCTAACGCGCAATGTCTTCCACGTTAATGTCATCGATCGCGGAAACCAGACAGCCGACCAGGTCCTCGGCCACACGCTCGCACTCGCAGTCGAGACTGCCGCGGGCGGCGCAGCGAGTGAGTACGGGGCTCTTGCAAGCGAGCTCAGGGCGTCGAGTGGTGCCGCGTCTCAACTTGCTGCTGAGTCGGCCGCAGCTGAAACCGCTGCAGGGGGTGGCGGCGAGATGGTCTCGCTCTACCGGGCTGTTGGTGACGCAGAACTGGGCGTCATCCGCTCGACGGGACGCATTCCGGAGAGCCTCAGCGGCCTTGAGGTGAAGTACTTCTCGGCGACGTCGGAGGGCGCGGCCTCATACGCACGGCAAGCGGTGCGAGGGTTCGGTGACGCTCCCTACACGCTCGTGGAAACACAGGTTCCTCGGAGCGCGCTGCCGGCCGACGTGCTGCTCCAAGTCGACCGAAACGTCCCCGCCGTGGTGCTACCGAACACCCACCTTCCGTTGCTGGGGCCGGCGAATGTGTGGCCCTTCATGCCGGTGCCGTGAGGTCCTTCGATGCTGCCTGATTTCACGAAACCAGCTTTCGGCTTCCTGGCGATCTGCAGCGTTCGACTTCGCGAACGCGGCGACGGTTCGCCCCGACGAATTCAGTCTGACTATCGTTGTCAGGTCCGGCATACCGACGCAGCTGACGATGTCGAGGCCCGTGTATACCTGGTGGGGCAAGACAACGCAGCCTCCGGCGAGGAGGTGCCGGTCATTCTCGCGTTCCTCGACTGGGAGGCGCAGCGCGACCGCTGCCGCGTCGGATGCCACTTCGAGCTCCGCGAGGGCAACACCGTGACGGGTGTCGGCACAGTGCACTCGATCGCGACGCGGCCGGCTCCGTGACCCGGTCGCTCCGCTCACCCCCACGCCCCGCCCGCTCGCCACGTCCCAGGCGCGGGGGGGTGATTCGCCGCCGCCGCGAGCGGCGCCTCGACGAACGCTCGCACGGCCGCGATCGTCTCGGCGAGGCCGTCGGCATCGCGCACGCCGGACTTGCGCACGAAGCCGGACCACTGCGTGTTCTTCGCGCTGTCCTCGGCGAATGTCGCCGTGAGCGCGGCTGGGGTCGTCGCCGGCAGCGCGGTCTTCCGGCGCTCGAAGGTCGCGCGGATCGCGCGGGTGAGCAGCGCACCGTCGAAGTCGAAGTCCCGCGCGAGCACGGCGAGGTCGTAGAAGTCCTTCATGCGGCTGTTGGCCATGCCGAGCTGCACCATCGCCTCGAGCTTCTCGGCAACCACGGTCTCGCGCGGGTAGGCGCGCAGACGCGGCGCCGGGAAGTCGAGCAGCGGCGGGAACTCGACGACGCTTGGCTCCGGTGTGATCGCGTCGCCGAAGCCGACATCCACTTGCAGGCGCACTTGCGCGTTCGTGATGCGGGCGACGAGTTCGATGCGCACCCCACCGTACTCCTGCTCCTCGCGGATGAGGCCGACCGCGAGGGACCCGAGGTCGAAACGCACGCCGTCGTCGGCCACGTCGAGCGCGAGCACCTCGACGAAGACCTCGTGCACATGGTCGACGCCCGGATCCCCGAAGCCGAGCAGGTCGAGGTCCCGCGTCGCTCGATGTGGCTTGCCGGTCCAGAGCGTGAACGAGACCCGACCGACGTTGATGCCAACTGCGCGAAATCCGTCCGATGACGGCCGGCGGACTCGAGGTCTCGCAACCAACCCTCGCGCGCAGATCGCCCGCTTGCGGCGCCGTCCATGGAGCGGGATCCGACTGGAGACTTGGAGAATGCATCGCGAGTTGGGCTTCGAACTTTCAACGTCGGTCGGATCCTTTGCAAGAGTGCAGTTCCAGACGGTCGAGGGCGTGGACGCCATCCGCGCATTCCTTGGTGGCCCTTGATGGAAAGGACGGAGAGCGAGATGACTGAGCCTGCCGTGCGCGCCGCTGTCGAGATGCTGTGCAGATTCGCTGGGGAGCGACCTGGGGACCATAGTGACCTGGCTCGGTTCCTGGAAGATCTGCTCGTCGGCGAACGGGGCTTGTTGACGTCCCACCTGAGCGGGCTGGTTACGGCCGAGGAGGTAGTCGACGCGCTCTTGGATCGATTTCAGAGGCTGACCTTCGGCGTTCCTGAGCCAGGTGCCGAACAGCGCGCGGCGGAGTGGGCCGTCCTTGGCCGCGATGTCTATGCGGTACTTTTCGGAAGGCCGCGACCTTAGCCCTCCGAGTCGATACGCCCTGAGCGGACGACACGGAGACGAACGTCTGTGTGTCGCGCGGCTCGCTCTGCGACTGTGGTCAGCTGGACTTCTTGCGCTGGCAAACGAGATCCGACCGACGTTGAAGCAAAGTATGCCACAACGAGATCCGACGAGGTCCGACCGGCGTTGACGCCAAGTGCTCGAAATTCAATCGATGATTGGTGGCCGCTGCTCGAAATCCGGGAGCCAGCTCCGACCGACGTCGATGAGGGCAGGCATGGCGAACCGGAAGGGCGTCATCCTGATCGGTGATTAAGTGAAGTACCAAGAACCGCAGAGACTCTCGAAAGCCGAAGCAGAGCGGATCTTCGCATCCGCCGACCTGTACCATTTGAGAGAGGCGTTGGTTTCGATGGCCTTCAACGAAACCGATTGGCGTTGGGTGCAGGAGAAGTGCTTGGGTTTCACTTCGCACGCTGACGCGAGCGTGCGCTCAATTGCCGCGACATGCCTTGGGCATGTCGCGAGAATCCATGGCCAGCTCGACCTCGATAGGGTCATGCCTCGACTGGAATTTCTCCTAAGGGATCCGGAGACGGCTGGTTACGCCGAGACGGCGATCGACGACGTGCAGATGTTCGTCGGGCGCGGCTCCCGCTGACGAGACCCTGAGATTTGCCGCTCTCCGCCTCAACCACACGCACTCCACGCGCCGGTCGAACACGCCCCGTACCCGAGATCGACGAGCTGGGCGATCGATGGAGGATGTCGATGCCGGTCCCACGAAGCAGACCTCGTGGATGTTTCATCGTTGTGGCCGCGAACCGCACGCATATCCATGCGTCGGTCGAAACGGCCCGCAGCCGTTTTCGACGAGCCCGTCGATCGATAATCGAACGGTTTTGAAGAGGTGCTCGTTGAAGATGGAGGGAGGTCCGGTTGCAACCGCTTAGCGCCAACGTCGGTCGGATCCTCGCGCTCTTTCTTTGCCCTTCCTTCGGGGAGCGCCGCGAACATCCCTCAGTTCGAAAGGCCAAGTATTGGGGACGTCTTTCGGATATCAACTGCAACGAGAAGGCCTTTTGATGGATCTGAATGAGTTGGAGTTGTTCGCGCTGGAACAACTGTTTTCTGGGAAAGAGCGCTTTTGTGATGCGGTTCGTGCTGGCCTGGACCGGGCGCGCGTTTTTGAGAGAGAGTTCACCGGCGTCGGATTCTTCTCCACCATTCGGTTCGCATCGTCATTGCCACCGTCAGAGCGGAACCAGTGGGACTGGAGCTTCTCTCACTCGGCGCTGTCGCACGGAGGCTCGCTTATGGCCTGGAGGGAGGGCGCAGACGGGATCGGGCTGGAGGGGGTCACTCATGCCGGGAGGGCTTGGCCAACAATCTTCGACGCATCCGCGTTCGTAGGGGAGTCTCGATGAGCGAGGCACACTGCGAGGTAGGATCGATGTTTTCCTCTTCGTTGCCCGGCGTTCATGTATGTGAACTTCGAGACCGGACCTTCACCAGTGTATACGATTCTCCATACGGATGGTTCCGGCGACACGGACCCACCCCCGACGACCTTTCCGGCGCTCCTCGACGAGCTGGCTGTCGCAGACCGTGAACACGGCGACGTGTCCGTCGTTCACGATGGGACCGGGTGGTGTTTGTCCGCGCATCGCGATGGGCGGCTGGTGTTCGAGAACCTCCACGATGGGGGTGAACGCCATATGATTCCGGTAGGACGAGCCAAAGTCCTCGAGCTGTGGGGTCTGCTCATCAACGGCCAGATCGAGGACATCCTCGTCGAGCCTTGGAAGCCTGGCTACATGTGAGAGCCGCCAGCCACGACCTCACCTTCGCGACCACCGGCTCGAGGCGGGAGTCCCGGCCGAGCGAGTGGACCCAGAACAGTCGCGCGCTGATCTCTCGCGGGCTCCAGGTGCCCAAGGCGCTCCTGGGTGCCCACGGTACGAACCTGGCCGCGAACGAGCGAGAGAGAGCGAGAGGCGACCCCGCGAGATCCGACCGACGTTGAAGGTAAGTTCGCGACGATGCGCCAGGTCGATGAAGTGCTCCGTTCCGGATATCTTCGACTTCGACGTAATCGTGCCGATCGAGGAGGCCCCCTAAGATGTCCCAGTTCATCCTTATCGAGCGCGAGCTATGCGCACCGAATCCGGAAGCGATCGCGATCTGCCCGATCGACGCAGCCCACGACTACCTCCAGAGCGTTGCGGCCGACAACTTCGCGGACTGGCGCCAGTGTCGACTGGTGACCGACCTCACGGGCAGGGGCGAGTCCCTTATTGACGACGTATGGAGAGCTCAGCAGGACGGAGTCCCGATCGAGGAAACGACGTTCGTCAGCTTCCTGAGGGGCTTGTTCGACTCCGGTGTGGGATTCGTGATCTGGCATGGAGGAGATGCCGCTGACCTACCGACCGTAGACTCCTGGAGCGAGACGCTGGAACAGCTTCGAACCCAGACGCGCCTTCAGCCAGCCGACGTGTACCTACGCTTCGTTCCAGCAGGGACCAGAGCTGACGGTATTTGCCCGGCCAAGCGAGCTGCAGCGAGAACCGACCTGCAGCGAGAACCGACCGACGTTGAAGCCAAGTGTGCGGTACGAGATCCGACCGGAACGGGGGGACGAGATCCGACCGGAACGGGGAGGAGATCCCAGTTGATTCGACCGACGTTGAAGCCATGTGGATGGGGCGAGTGGGCGTGCTCCGCTACCTCCGACACCACCTTCACCACCTTTAGTCCACGCCCCGGTGACGCCGATCCACGATTTCCAAAGTAGGCTCTACGTCGTTCCTCGTTCGATGCGCACCAGTATTGACCCTCGCAGTGGGTCGTTGAGGTTGGAGCAAATGGAAGTAATCACAACTCAGTTTGAACAGCTTTGGTGGCACGACGCCACACTTCTCGAGCTCAAGATCGATCGGCGGCAGCCGGGCGAGGTGGACGAGGTCGTGGTGTTGATCGAGTGGCCGGATGACCGAAAGTCAGTAATCCGATTTCTTGATTGCTTTGGAATGATCGCTAACCTGAATTTTGGAATTGTCGCATCCGAATCCGTGCTCACCGCCTCGGAGTCCGAGGAGTTCGGTCCCTTCAAAGATCGATGTGACAGGTGGCTGAAGTCAGGGGGGGCGCTTCCGAACCTCAAGATGTTCACCATCGAGACCAACTCGACAGGGGGCTTACTCCACATTCTCGCACGCGGTTGGCGTGAGGAAGCGATCTCCGACTGACTTTCAAGTAGCGCTGCGAGATTCGTCCGATGGTGAAGTCCAGCCGTCGTCACTTTAGTCCACGCCCCGGCGATGCCGAACGAGGACTTTTATGGTAGGATCTACGTCGTTCCTCGTTCGGTACGCACCAGCATTGACCCTCGCAGTGGGTCGTTGAGGTTGGAGCAAATGGAAGTAATCGCAGCTCAATTTGATCAGCTTTGGTGGCACGACGCGATACTTCTCGAGCTCAAGGTCGATCGGCGGCAGCCGGGCGAGGTGGACGAGGTCGTGGTGTCGATGAAGTGGCCGGGCGGCCGAAAGTCGGCAATCCGATTTCTTGATTGCTTTGGAATGATCGCGAACCTGAATTTTGGAATTATCGCATCCGAATCCGTGCTCACCGCGTCAGAGACCGAGGAGGCCGGTCCCTTCAAAGCTCAGTATGATAGTTGGTTGAAGGCAGGTCTGGCACTTCCGAACCTTAAGCTGTTCACCATCGAGACCAACTCGACTGCGAGCTTGCTCCACATTCTCGCACGAGGTTGGCGGGAGGAAGCGATCTCCGACTGACGTCCAAGTAGCGCAGCGAGATTCGTTCGACGTTGAAGCCAACAGCGAGATCCGACCGACGTTGAAGCCACGTGCGCGAACCTCGGTCAAGTCCGGGGCGACGAGAGCCGATCGCGGCCCCGCGCCCGGCTCCTGACAGGATCTGTCACGGCTCGACGATACCCCTCGGGCATGACCTCTCCCGACCGAAGCAAGCTCGTCCTCCACTACCACCCCTGGTCGCGCGCGGCCGGCATGCGCTGGCTCCTCGAAGAGCTCGAAGTGCCCTACGACGTGAGCTTCGTGGACCCCAATGCGCCCGGCGGGGCGCCGGAGGAGTACCGCGCGATTCACCCCCACAAGAAGGTCCCGGCGGTCGAGATCGACGGACTCGTCCTCACCGAGCGCGCGGCCATCACGATCTACCTCGCCGACCGATTCTCCTCGGGCAAGCTCGCGCCGTCTCTCGACGACCCCGAGAGAGCGGCCTACCTGCGCATGCTCGTCTACAACGATGCCGTCCTGGACCCCAGCGTGGCGCTGAATTTCCGGAAGATCGCCCACGTGCCGTCGGAGTACTCGTTCGGCGCCTACGCGGACACGATCCGAAACCTGGTGCGCCACTTCTCCTCGCACTCCTATGCCGCCGGCGAGCGCTTCACCGCAGCCGACACCCAGCTCGCGAGCTCGCTCGACTTCACGGTTCATCAGCTTCGCGCAGTCCCGGCGGAGCCCGAGATCATGGCCTATCTGGCGCGTGTCGCCGATCGTCCGGCTCGCCTTCGCGCGCAGAAGCTCGACGGTGAGCTCATGCAGGCGCTACAAGCTCGCCCGACGAGCTGAAGTCTCGGCGCCTCGAACGACGCGAGAACGGAGGGCAAATGGACAAGACCGAACGACTCTTCGCGATCCTCGACTCGCTTCGGCGTCGGAGGGGACCCACGACCGCCGAGGCCCTCGCCGAAGAGCGACAGGTCTCCGTCCGGACCATCTACCGAGACATTCAGACGCTCACCAATCTCGGCGCGCCCATCGAAGGAGAAGCGGGCATTGGCTACGTTCTCCGTTCCGGCTTCTTTTTGCCTCCCCTCATGTTCACCCCGGCCGAGCTGGAGGCGCTCGTGCTGGGGGCGCGTTGGGTCCAGACGCTCCCCGACGGTGAGCTCGGCGCGGCGGCGCGCAATGCGCTGGCCAAGATTGCCACGGCCTCGAACGACGACCTCCGCGCGCGCATCGAAGATCAGGGACTTTGGCACATCAATCTCGCCAAGAAGGGCAGTGGAGCGCGCACGCCCATCCTCGAGCGGGCGAGGGAGGCCATGCGGAACGAACGGGCCGTGGACGTCTCGTATCAGGACGTCGACGGCCGGCTCACCGCCCGGACCGTCTGGCCCATCCAGCTCGCCTACTACGAACAGAAGGAAATCGTCGTCGCATGGTGCTGCCTCCGCGAGGACTTTCGCTCGTTTCGTACCGATCGCATCTCGTCGTTCGACCTCACGGATCGCCCCTACGGTCGCCGACGCGCCGAGCTCACCGCCGAATTCATGGCCAAGTGGTGCAGCTCCGAGGCGAAGTGACCCGACGATTGTCGCAGCGTCACGTCGTCCCTCCGAAGGACCGGTCGTTCCATGAGCCCGCCTCACCCGAGGAGCGCTTGGCTGTCGACATGCACGCTCGTCACGCGACTCGCTCTGCACGGAGGCGCTCGCGATTCGGCGCTTCGTGGAGTGGCCACGGGAAGATCTCCGATCGTTCGGCGTACCATCTCTCCACCCATGCCGGTCCTCTTCGATTCGTGCCAGAGAGCTGAAAACTCCCTCGTTTTTCTGGGTCGCCGTTCCCGCCTCGTCGAGGGGAGCGAACGATGGGACGACATCTTCGTCGACGATCCGTGGGTCGATCGGCGTGTCGGGTCGGCTCCTGGGCTCATCGGTCTCGTGGTCGACGACGCGGTTCACGTGCGCGTCTCGGTCGAGCTCGTGCCGTCTGCGCCGCCGTCCGTGCTTCCCAATGCGATTTTCGTGGTGGAAGCACCGCTCGTGGTCCAAGGCGAGCTCGTGCTCGTGACCGGGAGTCTCGACGAGCCCCGTGACGTGCCGGTCCCCGAAGGTTCGTACGTCGCACGCGTCACCAAGCTCTCGACGTGGCACTTCCTCGTGCAGCTCTTTCCCGGCGCGCTGCCCTCCGGCACGCTTCCCGTCTCCGGGCTCCCCGAGTCGAGTGAGGCCTCCGCGGTCGTGCTCACGCCTTCGACGCGAAAAGCGCAAAAGACGCTCGTGATCGACGAAGCCGCCTCACTCGGCGCGCGCTTCACAGCGCTCGTTGCCATTGCCGTCAAGGATGCCGACGCCGCTGAGAAAGTCCTCGAGACCTACGACGAAGTCGAGGACCGATCCGACGACCTCCAGTCCCTCATCGAGATGTCTTTCGACGAGCTCGAGAAGCTGAAGGAAGAAGACGAGGACGAAGAGGAAGAAGAAGAGGACGAAGAGGAAGAGGACGAAGACGAAGACGAAGACGAAGAGGAAGAGGAAGACGAGGAAGAAGACGACGAGGAAGAAGACGAGGCGGACGACGCCGGCCTCGAAGACCCTCGGTCGACTCTCGATCCGACGGGAACCGAGGCGCTGCGCAGTGCGCTCGGTGAGCTGACCTCCGCTCGAGAGGTGGCGTTGCTCCTTGCGCAGTGCAATGAAGTGCGCGCCTACCATCATCCGAACGAGCGACCCTTCTTCGAGCTGGTCGCGACCAACTGGGGGGCCTTTCCTCGACGTCGCAAGCTCGGCGAGCTGAATGCACACGTCGAAGCTCTGAAGAAGGCCCACGAGCTGGCCAATGCCGTCGCCAAGCAGCTTCGTGGTGTCGTCTGCTCGTCGGACACGGACGTGCCGTACTTCCCCTTCGTGGCGGTGGCCGAGGGGGGACTGGACGGACTCGTGACGGCCTTGGGCCTCGCTCCGGCAGAGCGCCTCGTGATCGAGCGCCCGGCCGCGAAACGTGACGGGCGCTCGGTTCGCGACAACCTGTTCTTCGCGCACAACGAGGACGTCCGAAAGAGCCCGAAGGAATATCACTCTGGACGCGATCTGCGCGCCCTCGCAGCGGCCGACCGTCTGCTTCGTGCAGCCTCCGAAGATGTCGCGTTCGTACGGTTCGAGGAAGATTCGCGCTACACGACCACGCCGCTCTTCGCCCTTGCGTCGCTTCCGGGCGGTTTCGTCGCCGGCGTCATCACGTTCGGCTCCTGGACCTGAGGCGCGGCCGAGCGCTCTCGGCCACTGCATCGCGCCGCTAAATCAGCGGTCACGATCTTCGATCGAGCCCGCTAATCTAGCTCGACTTGTCATCGGAGGACTCTGTCCTCCGCCGCGGCAGGTTCGCGCAAAGGCCACTGGGGCCCCACCTCCTGGTTTTGGGTCCCAAACGTCCCAAACCCAAAACGGCCAAATCACGTGATGAGAATCGTGACCGCTGATTTCGGTGGTTTGGTCGGAACGGACCGGCAGGAGCAGGAGGCAGCTCGGCCCCGTTCGGCCCCGTCGTCTACGATTGAGAATCGTGGGAGGTCCTTTAGGATACACCCATGACCACCTCTACCCGGCCCTCCGACGGGGATTCCCCGCGGTCGGTGATGCTCACGGTGCGGCCGCAGCGGCCGACTTCGGAGGGCGGCGGGTCCGCTCCTCGGACCGGGCTCACGTACGAAGAGCTGCCGGTCGTCTCGTTGGGAGGTCCGCTGGGGCTCGGGCGCTTCGGCGACGCTGCACTCGGGGTGAAGGAGCAAGAATCCGAGCTCGTGGTGCGCGAGGTGCTCGGCGTCGGGGGAATGGGGCGCGTTTTGCTCGGGCGTCAGCGCTCGTTGGGGCGCGACGTGGCCATCAAGGTGCTCCACGAGACGGCGCTCGATCGTGACTCGCTCGTGCGCGAGGCGAGAATCGTCGGAGCTCTCGAGCACCCCAATGTCGTGCCCGTGCATCTCTTGGGGCGCTCGGAGCGAGGCGACCCCATCTTCGTCATGAAGCGCGTCGAGGGGGTGCGCTGGCTCGACCTCATCGAGCGCCCGGACCATCCCCATTGGAAGCACATTCAATCCGGAGACGATCGCCGCCTCGCGCATCTCGAGATCTTCTGCGCCGTCGCCAATGCGGTGGCCCTCGCCCACGAGCGAGGCATCGTGCACCGTGACATCAAGCCCGAGAACGTGATGCTCGGGAGCTTCGGTGAGGTCTACTTGACCGATTGGGGCATCGCGCTCGACCGCGAGGGAGAGCTCGTCTCGGCCGACGCCCCCTTCGCCGGCACGCCCTCTTATGCAGCTCCGGAGATGCTCGGAGGCGACGAGCGCGCCATCGGACCGGCCACCGACGTCTATCTCATGGCGGCCACGCTTCACCATGCGCTGCTCGGCCGCCCTCGCCACGAGGGCGAGGTCTTCATGCAGGTCGTGGCCAGCGTCGTCATGAGTGCTCCTTATTCGTACGGGCCCGACATCCCGACCGAGCTCGCGACTCTCCTCAACGCGGCGACCTCGCGCCTACCGGAAGAGCGACCCGGAAGCGCAATCGCGCTGCGCGACGCGGTCCGTGACTACCTCCGCCACCGTGAAGCGCGAGCCTTGGTCGCGCGCGCTACGTCGACCCTCGAAGCCTTGGAGCGCGGCAGCCGCACGGCCGTGGAGCGCTCGATGCTGGAGATTCGCATCGCACTCGAAGAGGCATCGCGCGTGTGGCCGTCGAACGCCGAGCTGGACCCGCTGTTCGTCCGCGCCCTACGCTCGTTCGCTCGGGTGGAGCGCGAGCAAGAACACCTCGCCCGACTTCGCGCCTTGGTGGAGGAGCTGGCTTCGCGCGGGGAAGACACCACCGCCGAGCTCGCCCTCGTCGAAGAGCTCGAGATGCGGAACTCCGTGAGGGCCGCGCGGGAGGCCAAGCTCGCCGCCATCGAAAAAGACCAAGATCTGTCGGTCTCCTCCCTGCCGCGTAGGGTGTTGCTTCTGGGCACGGTCATCTTGGTGTTGGGCATCGGCGGGCTGGTCGCCGCCATGAGGCTGTCCGAGCAGCCGTCGGCGCGGCTCCCCGCTGCTCTGTCCGCCTTCGGGCTGGTGGCGTTCGGCGTGGTGGCAGGAGTCGGGCGAAGGCGCCTGCTCGTCAACCGAGCGAACCGAGGTGTCATGGCCACGATTGGCTCGGGGCTCCTCTTCCTCGCGCTACATCGCGCGATTGCCCTGCGCCTCGGAATGTCCAGCAGTGAAGTCATCGCCCTCGATTGCGCGGGAATGGCCGCGCTCCTCTGCGTCGCCGCGCTGCTCGCGTTCCCCAAGCTCTGGCCAGGAGCCGTCGCGTTCGGGATCGGCTCGCTCGTGCTCGTCTTCGCTCCCGCGCTCTCTCCCCCGGTCTTCGTGCTCTCCATGCTGATCGCGGCCCTCTCCGGCGTGCGAGCCTGGTCGGGCCGCACCCCCGCCAATATGGAACCCGAAGATCCCGCGTCCAGGCCTGCAGGAAAGTGAGCGAGCTCGGACAGCACGAGCTGGTCTCTCCGCTTGCTGCGCGAAAAGGCTCATTTCCCCACGGAAAGAGCCGAACCTCCGAAGGCTTCCGGCTCGAACGTCGGCCGAGCCGTGCGTCTCTCTCTCTCGGTCGATGTGGCAAAGTGTCACGGCGAAATCCTTGAATCTTTCCGGAGAGACGCCGTGTAGTGGGGAGTGCATCTCCTCCACCCGAGCACGAACGACGCCGTCCCTTTCGCCGACGGCCTGACGCCCGCGGGGCTGCCTGCCGCCCGAGCCCGGTTCCTCGAGGCCTTTGCAGACGAGTCGAAGGCCGTGACGATCGATCTCTCCGGTTCGACGGGCATCGACCTCTTCGGTCTTCAGGTCATCGTGGGCGCCGCGATGTGGGCGGCCGAGCAAGGACGGGCCTTCTCGGTGGTGAACGCTCCTGCGATCCTCGTGAGAATGGCCGGCGAGCTCGGCCTCTCGATTCGCGGCGTCGAGCCGGCCGTCTCTCACGACGACTCGAGGAGCGTGGTGATCCCGATCGTTCGAGGTCGCCCTCGTGAGCTCGCCCGGTGCAACCCGCGACGAGCCGGTCGGACGACGGGCTGACCAGACGTCGCGCGGGTTCGTGTGCCTCTACCCTGTGCTCCCGAGAGCCTACCCGGTCGCGAGGTGGATCGGTCCGTGGTTTCGTTCGCTCCAGCTCGCGAGTATGCCGCGACCGCCACGTGGATGAAGCATGCCGCGGGCGCGCGCTCTCTCGCTCCGTGAAGCGAAGAAGGGAAAAACGTAGCTCCCACGTCTCCCGTATTCACCTTCGGCATCTCCCCTCGGGCAACGTGACGGTCGTCTTCATGCGGTGCCGTTCGCCCTGAGGACCGCTTCATTCGCGCTTTCCGCGAAAGTCTTCCACCAACGTTCTCAGGATGTCTCGAGGCTCCGTGATTCCGTTGCGCCGTCCGCGAAGCAGCGCGACGAGCTGCAGGTAAGGCTGTGCGTTCTCGTGCCAGCCCGGGGTGTCTCCGTTCACGAGGAGCTCGTACAGCGCCTGCTCGGGGACCTTCCCGACGTTCTCGTGGAGATTGCGGAAGGTAAGCGCCTTTCGGCGCACTCGTTCGAGTGTCGGATAGGTGCCTCGTACGTAGTGACGAAGCAGCGCGTGTTGCGCGATGCAGGCGTCGTGCTTCGGAGGTTTGGACGCGAGGACGCTCTCGAAGAGCGCGTCCTGCCTCCGGCCGAGCAGATGCAACGTGCACCCGAAGGTGAGCAGGTACGAGAAGGTCCCGTATTGCCGAAAATTCGGCTCGGATACGCTGAGCTTCTTCATCCAATACGTAGCCACGCGTTCGGCGACCTCGAGCCGAATCGGGTCGTCGGCGAGAGCGAGCAGCAGCGGAATTTCGGCCGGAGGGCAGCACTCGCGCTCGCTTCCCCATTCCTCGACGTAGACCCGTGTGCGCCGCTCGAATTCGTCGAGGTCCATTCAGATCTCCTTCGCCCCGGACCCGCGCCCGATTCTATCGAAGCTCCCGCGCCTTCTTGGGCAGTTTCAGGGCGAGCTCGGGATCCCGGAGGGCCACGCAAATGCGGCACTCGCAGCGCTGGTCGCGAACGGCCCCCTCCACGGCCTCGCGTTCGGTCGCCTTCAGATCTTCCATTCGCAGCGCGCCGTCCTCCAGATCGTCACTCACGAGAATGACCTCGCGGCCGAGCTTTCCCGTTCCGCAAAGTTGCCCACGTACGATCACCAAGGGCGTTTTGCAGCGCTCGAGCAAGGACGTCGTCGAGGGGCGCTTCCCGACGACCTTGTACCCGTGGCTGGCGGCGACGAGGTCGATTGGAGACGGTGCGCCCTCGTGAAGGGGATTGGAGAGTGCCGAGACGAAGATGCGGAACCAATGGTCGCACGCGTGAGCCGACGCCTCGCAAAGACCTGCCCCGTCGCCGAATCCGAAGTCGAGCGTTTCGGCATGTCCGGCGCCGTCTTCGCTCGCCGTCTCGAGGTACTCTTCGGTCACCTGGCGATACGCCTTTCCTTTCGCGAACCGGCGCACGTTCGCCTCGACGACCGAATAGAGCTCCTCGTAGAGCGCTTGGGCCGAACCGCTCTTTCCGGCAATGGCTTCGATGGAGACGGAAAAACCTGAACCCGACATGACCGGAGCATGATTTCCCCGTGACCTGGATGTCAACCTCGTGGCCCGCAGTCCGTGCGTGGGCCTTCGCAAATAAGGCCGCTGTAAGCGAGATCCGCTCCGCTGCGTTTCCGCGCGTGTCCGGTGCGCTCTCCGACCGTGAGACACAACGCGCTTTTTGCGCCACGCGAGTCCGTATCCGAATGAACGTCACCCCTTTGGGGTCCTTGCCTTGTGCCGGCAGCTCCCGCATGCTCCGGGGGTGAAGCTCTTCCGCTCGTCTTGCATCGCCACGCTCGTGTCTTTCGCCACTCTCGGCGCTTGCGTCGGCTCGGACCCCGACCTCGGCCCCTCCACCCCCGACGCAGGTGACGCTGCCGTCGCGGTCGACACCGGCACCAATCTACCCGTCCCCGACGCGAGCACGTCGGCCGACGCGGGGGGCGACTCGGGCGCGTGCACCCAAGGAAAGCTTTGCGGCACCACGTGTGTCGACACCGACACCAGCGCCGAGAACTGCGGCGTCTGCGGGCACTCGTGCGGGGGCGGGAAATGCAACGCGGGCTTCTGCGCGCCGGTCGTCGTGGCGAGCAGCGTGGTGCAACCGCTGGGCGTCGCCGTCGCGGGAGGCAGCGCGTTCTGGTTGCGAAACGGCGCCGTCGAGCGCTGCGCGGTCACGGGCTGCACCGGAGCCCCCACCGTGATCACCTCCGACGTGGTCGTCGGCGCAAGCCAGCCCCGGGGGACCACCATCGTGAGTGACGGCAATCAGGTCGCTTGGATTGCCACCGGCAACGCGAGCGGCAACGGTCGTGACGTGTTCCAATGCGGCGTGTCCGGATGTTTGAACGGCTTCGCACCCAAGGCATCCAGCGGCCTCACCGACACGCCCACGCAGATCGCGGTCGAAGGCTCCACCCTGTTCGCTTCCCAGAACACCGGATCCGCGCGCCAAGGGCCGCTCTCCACACTCGCGTTCACCGGTACGGGCCTCGGGAGCGATGTCCCCACCGGCATCGCTGCGGACGCTACCAACATCTACATCGCCGGCGTCTCCCAGTCGTCGGCCGGCGTCGATCGCTGCACCCGGGCGGGCACCGGGCCTTGCACCGGGAACACTCGACTCTTCGTCGGCGCGACCTACATCGCGGCCGGCGGTGGCTTCGTGTTCGCGACGTCCACCGAGGGCATCAAGAAATGTGCGGCCGCCGGCTGCGGCGGGAGCGCCACGCTCGTCTCCACGACCGACAAAGCCGCCGCGGCCATCGCCGCGAGCTCCACGTTCGCCGCGTGGGTCAATAGCGGCTCCAGCACCGTCGCGGACGGCACGGTTCGCGTGTGCGCGCTCCCGGATTGTGTCGCCCCGCGTACCATCGCGACGGGCCAAGACCAGCCCGTCGCCGTGACCATCGCCGACGGCTTCGTCTATTGGGCGAATCGCGGCGTGGGGGCCGGAATGGGCTCGGTCTGGCGCGCGGCGTTGTAGTCGCCCGTCAATCGACGAACGGCACTCGCTCGCTCGTCGCGCTCTTGCTCACTCCACTCGCGCGTACACCAATCGCTCGGCGTCGTCGCGGAAGACCAGGTGCGTCGCTTCGCCCACCGCGATGCGCAGAGCTGGCGTGTAAGATACATCGGTCGAGACGACCACGCTTTTCGAGAAGCCGCGCTCGGCGTCTCGCGTCGCGAGCGAGAGGGTGAGCACGTCGTCCACGTCGCCGACCCAGGCGAGCGTGAGCTTTCCGTCGGGGCGCACCGCGAGGTCGTGTCCCGAGACGGATGCGTCGCGCGAGGGCAGGGCGCGCCCCTTCGTGACCTTCCACTTGGCGTCGGTCAGCGTATCGGCCAGGCGCAGCGCTCCTTCGCTGTCCTTGTAGGACGCAACCCATGCCCCGCCGGGAAGCGAAACCGCGCGCACGGTCTCTCCCGCGTCGGCCGCGCTCGAGCCGTCGATGCGCGAGGCTTTCTTCACCACGGTCGACTCGGCCAGCTTGGCGGCGTAGAGCCACGGTCCGCGGCCGTCGTCGCCCGCGTCCGAGAAGATCAGCGTGTGCCCTTGCTCGCCCGGGCAGAGGGCCATGAAATGCCCGACGTTGCCGGCGTAGACCGTGCGCGCTTCGCTGGACCCGTCGAGCGTTCGGAGCTTCACCACGTTCCCCGCGCCGGTGCACTCGCGGTAGGCGAGCACGGCGTGTGCGCCGTTCGAGACGAGCGCCAGCGGATGCCCGACCGACGAGACCTGCAGATCGTCGTCCAGCTCCTCGTCGTCGTTGCTCGGCGCCCCGAGCCGCGTCACCGTCCACGAATCGCCGCTCTCGGCGATCGAGAGGGACTCGCTCTCCGGATCGAAGAACGCCACCACGAGGCGTCCGTCTCGGCCCACCATGAGGCCGAGGTCGCTCTCGCTCGCTCCGTCCCCGATTGGGGCGATCTCGTCTACCTCGAAGCCCGCGTCTCCGCGTCGAGCCACGCAGAGCTTCTGGTCGCTCGCGCGCACGAACGCCACCACCGGGCGCCCTTGCAGGTCCAGAACCAGAGCCGTGGCCTCACCGACCGCTTCCGGGAAAACGTGTTCGAGCGTCATGCTGCCCGCTTATAGCCGGGACAAAGGCGCGACACCAGCACGCCTGCGCGACAATCTCCTTGGGCGCTTGTCGAACGAATGCGCCTCGAGCCGGTCGTGCGCCGCTTCGGAAAGCCCGCATTCTTCATGGCGTAGCGCATTGATTGGGCTATGGTGAACACTTCGTCGCGCTCTTCCTTCGGAGGCCCCTCAATGTCGCATGGTCACCCGTCCGCTCGTTCGCCCCGTTCGATGTCCGTGTCCGTCGCGTCGCTGGTCTTCGTATCGCTCGCGTCGTTCGCATCGCTTGCGGCTTGCTCGGACTCCGCGTCGAGCGGCGAGTGCTCCAGCATCTACGTCGAGCCGAGCCTCCAGGGCAGCCTCCCGGACGTCCAGGTGCCCGCGAGCGAAGCGAAGCAGCTCTATGTCTGTTTCGGACAGGTCTGCGGCGCCGAGGTGCTCTCGCGGCTCACCCTGACCTTCAATCCCGCGCTCCCCGCAGCCAATTTCGGCACCGACTCGGGCGTCGCACCCGCGCCGCGAACGCTCACCGTGAAGTACGCGCTCGATAGCACCCCCGGCTATGCGCCCACCACGGGTGACGTGCTCCGCCTGCGCTACCCCAATAACCCGCAAGGGCCCTGGTCCGTCGACATCTCCCTTCGCGCCGACGTCACCCCGGCCGATCGCTGCACTCCCGCGCACGGAACGCTCACCCGCGTGCCGTGAGGTCGCTCGGTCCCCGAGCGATCGCTCTGCCCCTCGCGCGCGGAGCGTCGTAGGCTCGAAGGTGATGGTGCGCGCGATCGTCGCGGTGGTCTTGCTGATCGGTCTCTTGGTGCTCCGTCGGCACCTGGGCGACCGCCGCATCGATCTGAGCGCGCTCACCGTGCTCTTCGCGCCGATCAACCGGATCCGCTTCTATTTCCGCCGTCGGCTCGCCTTCTCGCGCGGCACGCCGGTGCTCGACCACGAGTCCAAGGACGAAGCGTTCGCCTACTTGAAGGCCTCGGAGCGCAGGAAGGCCGAGCGAGAGATCGACCGGCTCGTGCTTCGCTACCCGAAGGGCGTGCCCGAGACGGGACCTGTGAGCGCCTATCGCGAGTGTCTCTACGTGCTTGCGTGCCTCGACGCTTACGCGCTCGTGCACGTGCCCAAGGCCCAGCGGGTGCGCGTGGTCG
The DNA here is from genome assembly GCA_965225775.1 of Polyangiaceae bacterium. Classification (GTDB taxonomy): domain Bacteria; phylum Myxococcota_A; class Polyangia; order Polyangiales; family Polyangiaceae; genus JAAFHV01. Next base: position 7,690,736 of record OZ245328.1, read on the forward strand.
ACGTGGGCAGCAAGGACTTCGTGTACGCCTCGGCGCTCGCGGCCTTCGCGAGGCGCGCCGCCTCGGCCACGCACGTCGAGCTCACCGGGGTCGAGATCGACGGCAACGTGATCTACGACGACTTCTTCACGCGGGCCGATCACGGGCGCGCACACGCCGCCCTCGCGCACGCGCAGTCGGTCTACGAAGTGGCGGATTTTCTGGCCTTTCGTGCGAAGAAGCCCGTGCACCTGGTCACGTTCTTCTACCCGTTCGTCACGCGCTTCGCGCTGCTCCGATGGGGGCTCCCCGCGAATGAGCTTCGTCCCGAAGAGCTCTTCGCGCACGCGGTGGACATGCTCGACGACAACGGCATCCTGGTGATCGTGAACCACACCCACGAGGAGCGCGACATCCTGCGCGCCATGCTGGACAAGATGACCGAGCTCACCCTCTTGGACGGCGGACCACTCACCAGCAACCTCGTCGATTACTACGAAGATGTGCCCGAGCGCTTCGCCAGCGTCTACCGAAGGCGCGAGCGCGCCACCGGTTGCTGAGCTGCGCCGGCCTTACACGAGAGCGAGCGCGAAGAACTGGTTGAACGCGCTCTTCTCGTAGTCGCCGAAGGCCTCCGTCGGGACGAATCCACGGCGCGCGTAGAGCGCGATGGCCGCCTCGAAGGCCGGTCCACTTCCGGTCTCCAGCAGGAGGCGCTTCGAACCGCGTGCGCGTGCTTCGGCGATCAACCGATCGAGCAAACGTCCGGCGACTCCCTGCCTCAGGTGGCGTGGGTGCGTGCGCATCGATTTCACCTCGCTCGCGCCTTCCGCGAGCGTACGGAGCGCAGCCATTCCGGCGATCTCACCGCCGATCCACGCCGTCCACACGGTCACGTCGTCTCGGCGAAGCCCGGAGGTGTCGAGCGCGAACACGTGTCCCGGGGGAGAGCTCTCGTGCATGGCGCGCAAGTGCAGCTCCAAAAGCTCGAGCGTGGCTCGTCCCGATACATCGTCTTCGCGGATCTCGATCATGGCGCGAGAGTAACGTGGCGGCCCGTCGCGGTGGTCGCGCCTACGCGCGTGGACGGATCAGGACGCTTCTTCGTCTTCGCAGAACAGAATCGCGCAGTGGCGGCTGTTTTGCGCACGCATCCGGTTGCAGAGCACCACCAGATTTTCGTCCGCGTCCACCACACTGCCGGAGGAGGGCTGCCCGGTCTTCGAGTCGTACGTGCAGTCGTCGAGCGCGACCCAGCGGCCCTTGTAGTCGTCACTCTGACGAATCTCCGGCCACGACATGCGAGAAACCATCAGCGAAAAACCTCTGCAGAAGAGCGAGCTACGAAAGGGATCTTCCCCCGAAGAAGCGTCGGCCTCTTCCGGGCGAGGGCGGTGAGGAACACCTCACGGACTCGCACGTCGCTACGTTCGGCGCGGGGGATACTTCGTGCGCATCGGCCGGTCAAGCCGCGCTCGTGCTTCTCGATGCTTACGAAAGGGAAGCCGACCGAGCTTCGTACACGTCACGACTCGTGCCACACTCGGCGCATGCTCAAGCGTTTGACCCAAGACATGCTCCTCCCCACCGCCGCGGCACAGCTCGAGGCGTTCCACGCCGACGCGGTCGCGGAGGTCGACAGCGCCGTCTCCTCCAACGATCTCGTGGTGGTCGGTATGGCGCAGAACCCGTTCGTGAAGCGCGCGCGCAAGGCGCTCGAGTCGGGCGGCCACAGCTTCAAATATCTCGAGTACGGCAGCTACTTCGGAGATTGGAAAAAGCGCCTCGCCATCAAGCTCTGGGCCGGATTTCCCACGTTTCCGATGGTGTTCGTGAAGGGCAAGCTTCTCGGTGGCGCGGTCGACGTCGAGAAGGCCGTCGCCGACGGCACGATCAAGCAGCTGCTCGAAGGCTGAGCGCACGTCCGAGCGTGGTTGCCGGAGGCCTCACGCGTTCTCGTGAACGCTCGGGGCTTCTTCGTTCGCGGAGCGTGTAGGACATGTGAGCTTCGCGTGTCAGCGTGAGCGCTCGCGCTCGGCTTCGGGCAACGTGCCGAAGTCGACGTGCGCGTCGGTCGCGAAACGTAGCAGCGTCTCCACGGCGGACGTGGCCTGCGCGAGCGAAGCCGGACGCAGCTTGTCCACCGTGTCGGCGGCGGTGTGGTGCACGTCGAAGTAGTCGCTCATGTCCTGCCGCGCATCGAGCATGGGCACGCCGAGCTGACGTAGCGGCGAGATGTCCGCGCCTCCTTCGGCGGGCTCGCTCGAGGTCTTCACACCGGGCACGCTCGGCAGCGTGATCGCCCGTCCTGCACGCGCGCGAAGCTCCACCACGAGGCCGGTGCCCGCGTCGAGCTCGAGCGCCGCGACATGGTGCTCGGTGCGATGCGCCTCCGCGTAGGCCTTGCCGCCCGCGAGCGAGTTCTCTTCCGCCGCGAAGAGCACCACCCGCAGCGTGCGCTCGCCCGGATGCTTCACGAACGTGCGCGCTGCCGCGAGCACGATGCCCACGCCCGCGCCGTCGTCCACCGCGCCTTGACCGAGGTCCCACGAGTCGAGGTGGGCTCCCACGACGACGATCTCGTCCTTCTTCGTGGTGCCTGGAATTTCCGCCACCACGTTGGCGGACGAGGCATCGGGCAGACGCTCGGTGTCGAGCACGAGCGAGACCTCCAAGGGCGAAGCGCGGCCCGCCGAGATCTCCCGATCCCGCTTGGCGAGGGCTTCGGACAAGCGCTTCGCCGAAGCCACGGAGAGCGCCGCGGAAGGGATCTTGGCGCCTTCGCGACGCATGGACCCGGTATGCGGATGGTCGGTCTCGTCGGTCCCGATGGAGCGGATGAGCGCGGCGACCGCGTGTTTCTTCTCGGCCTCCAGTGCGCACTTGGCGCGCGTGGGCACCGCTTTGCCGTAGCCTTCGCCGCTCGCCGTGCGCTCCATGGGCACGTTGCAAAAGACGATGGCTCCGGTGAGGCTTCCTTCCGGAGCGCGTTCGATGGCCTCGACCGAGCCCACCTCGACCACCCGCGCCTTGATGCCGGAAGGTCCGGTTCCGTAGCTCCATCCGAGGGCGGTGACCGAGAGCGGCGTCTTCTCTCCGAACGCCACGAGCTCGGCGCGCTCGGTCTTACGAACCCAGACCGGCACCGTGACGGGCTCTCGCCGCACCACGGGAAATCCGAGCGAATGCATGGTCTTCTCGGCCCAGACGACCGCCGCGGCATCCCCTTTCGAGCCGGCGAGTCGAGGGCCGACTTCGTGGGCGAGAGAAGACGCCAGCGCATGCGCGGTAGGCTCGGGCTCGGCCGCCACGCGACCCGGCTGCGCGGAAGCCACCGGAGCGACCGGTGAACATGCGATCCCGCATGCTCCGAACGCGAGGGCGACGAATGGACCGAGACGACCGAGCGCCGCCCCGTGACGAAAGCGAGATGACATCCCGTCGACGTCCCGCGGTTCGCCCTCGGCGTCAACCCCGAACCTGCGCGCGCTCCCAGTAGCGTCCGTACAGGCCCGCCTCCCGAACGCGAGTGACTCGAATGTTTCGAGTCGTTTTCGGAGATGTCGTGTGTAGCTTCCTGGCCAAACCTCGATGGACCGAATACCCTTTTGGGTGACGTATCGTGACGTAATGCGGGTGAGGGGCACCTGGCTTGGCGGCACGTCGATCGGCTCGAGGAACGACCCGTGAAGAGTGCGACGATTCCTGCCAACGAAGAGGCGCGTCTCGCTGCGCTTCGCAGCTACGACCTCCTCGACACCGAGCCCGAGGCTTGGTTCGACGGCCTCACCAAGCTCGCCTCCGCGCTGCTCGACGTGCCCATCGTGCTCGTGTCGCTGGTCGACCGCGATCGGCAGTGGTTCAAGTCGCGGCACGGGCTCGCCGCACCGCAGACCTCGCGAGAGGTCTCGTTCTGCGCTCACGTGGTCGCGGACGGCGCTCCGCTCGTCGTCCCGTCATCGTCGGAAGACGCACGTTTCTGCGACAATCCGTTGGTCGACGCCGCGCCCTTCGTGCGCTTCTACGCGGGCGTTCCGCTGCGCACGTCGGACGGCCACGTGCTCGGCACGCTGTGCGCGATCGATCATCAGCCGCGAACCTTCTCCGCGGAGCAACTCGGTCTGCTCGAGCTCTTGGCCGGGCAGGTCATGGAACGCTTCGAGCTACGTCGAGCTCGCAAGGTCCTGGTCGACGTGCGGGCGCGCGACGAGCGCGTGTTCGCCCGCAGCGAGGCCCTCATGCGAGCCTCGGAAGAGGCCGTGCTCGTCTACGACGCCCAAGGTCGGGTGCTCGAGGTGAACCCTGCCGCCGAGCGCGTGTTCGGCCTCGACAGCCGCGATCTCCATGTCGCGCACGACAAGCTCGAGTCCTTGGCCTGGGCATGGGTCCGTCGCGATGGCTCTCCGCTCGTACCGGAGAGCATGCCGTGGAGCGGCTCTCTCTCCAGCGGCGAGTCCTTCGGTCCGGCCGTGGTCGGCTTTCGTCGCGACGGTGAGCTTGCGTGGTTCGAGCTCCGAGTCCTCCCCCTACGCAAGCCCGGCAGCAGCGTGCCGGTCGAGTACTTGGCCATCTACCGGGACGTCACCGTCTTGGAGAGCTCGCGTGTCGAGCGGGAAAAACAAGCTCGCCTCGTCACGACCGGCGCGCTCGCGGCCGGCATCGGGCACGAGATCAACAACCCCCTGGCCGCCATCTTGGCGAGCCTCGAGCTCACCCTGGAAGACCTCGCCGAGACCGACGCCACCACCTTCGACATCAAGAAGGCCGAGCTCGTCCAGGCCCTCTCCGAAGCGCGTGACGGCTCCGAGCGCATCACCAAGATCGTACGTGGCCTTCGTGCGCTGGTGAGCGGCACGAGCGGCCTCGCGCCGGTCGAGGTGGGCACCGCGCTCGACCTCGCCCTCGACATGACCACGCACGAGCTCCGCGCTCGCGCCACCGTGGAGCGGAACCTCCCGAAGCTCCCTCACGTGCTCGCCGACGAGACGCGTCTCGCGCAGGTGTTCGTGCACCTCTTGCTCGCCGCAGCCAAGTCCTTCCGAGGCATCGACCTCGAGCGAAATCGCCTGGTGGTCGACGGCGAGCTCACCGAAGACGGACGTGTCGCGGTCAACGTACGATGGAGCCTCGGCGCGGGGATCGACATCGACGATCCCTTGCAAGCTGCACGTAATGGACGCGGGCTCGGGCTGTCCATATGCCAGCACATCGTCGACGATCTGGGAGGCGAGCTCACCTTCGAGCGCGAGGTCTTCAGTCAATCGCTTCGCAGTGGGGCGGCGCTTCGTCTGGTGCTTCCGGCCGTCGCATCTCCCGTTCCTTCCTGTCCTTCGGTCACCGTGCGCCGAGACGGCACTCGGGGACGCGTGCTCGTGGTCGACGACGAGCCCACGTTGGTCGGGATCGTCGTGCGTTCGCTCGGCGCAGAGCACGAGGTGGTCGGCATCGTCGACCCCCGCGAGGCGCTCTCCAGGCTCTGCGCGGGAGAGTCCTTCGACGTGGTCTTCTGCGACCTCACCATGCCCTTCGTGAGCGGTCAGACGCTCCATCGCGCCGTCCGCGCCATCGATCCCGCGCAGGCCGACAGGTTCGTGTTCGTCACCGGAGGCGCGGTCGATCCGGCCGTGCAGGCGTTCCTCGCCGAGGTCCCCAACGAGCGTGTGGACAAACCCTTCAGCGTGCAGAACCTCCGGGGCATCGCGCGTCGATTCGTCGCGGCTCAGTCGGCCAAGGCGTCAGCCCGATAGGCACGCGCATCGGCCGTGGTGTAAGTCGATCCCGGTGGCTCGCTTCGACGAAGATCGGTTGCACGCGCGCATGGCCCTCTCCGTGCTCGGGCTCCTGGCCTTCGGGCTCGTCGCCCGGGCGGCGCTTCGAGCGCACGCGAGGGCTCGCGTCCCCACCGGAGCAGCGGCGCTCGTGGTGGTCGAGCCCCCTCGCGCGCCGCCCGATGCGCGTCTCACCATCACGCTCGAGCCGAGACGCGTGAACCTGCACGGGAAGGTCGCGTCTGCCGCCGAGCGCGCCACCTTGGAGGCGACCGCTCGAGGGGCTTTTCCTGCATCCGACGTCGAGCTCGACCTCACCGTCGACCCGACCGTTCCTTCTTCGGAGCCGGTGCGTGCGATCCTCGCGGGCGCGTCGCGTGTGCGGTGGGGTAGGCTCTGGGCCGGCGAAAACACGAGTGGCCTCGTGGGCGAAGTGCTGCCCGAGGTGAACCTCCCGGAGACCGAGCGAGCCCTCGCACGCCTCGGCGATGGCAAAATCCCCGTAACCTTGGAGCGTCGGCCTGGGCCGACGGTCGAGGCCGCGGTGCTCGAGGCCGCGATACGTGCATCCTTCACCGGGCCGCTCGAATTCGCACGAGGCAGCGCCGTCCTCGACGAGCCCGCCAAACAGAGCATTCGTGCCTTCGCGCCCGAGCTGCGTGACCTCGACCGGCTCGATCTGCGCATTTCCGTGATGCCACACGAAGCCGAGCCCCTCTCGACGCACGACGATCTGGCCCTCGCGCGAGCGAAAGCCATTGGCGAGGTGCTCACGTCCGTCGTCGGCGCTCGTGTAACGGATGGCCACATCCATTTTTCTTCGGGTCACCTGCCTCCTCGCCTGCCGCCGGCGGTACTACCCAATCGTGTGCACGTGGATGTCGAGCTCACCGTCCGAGAGGTCCGGTGAGGGAAACATCTTGGCACCTCGCCACCTTCGGGAAGCGGGGACCGGGCCTAGGGGGGGGACCAGGTGCACACGCATGGCAGCACAACCATTTTCACCACCTCGAGAGCCCGCATGACCCGTGTCGCCCACAAGCGATCGACCTCCCTCGCCGATTCGAAAAATGCCTCAATCGGATCGCTAAGGCTGGTCAGTGAGCACCCAGCGGGTCGCCCGCGCGGACGTCCGCGCGACCCGAACGTCGACACCGCGCTGCACGACGCCACGCTCGCCCTGCTGGCCGAAGGCGGCTACGCGAAGGCCACCATCGAGGCGGTCGCCGAGCGTGCAGGGCTCGTCCGTCCGACGGTTTATCGGCGCTACGGGTCGCGCGCCGCGCTGGTGGTGGCTACCTTTCGCGCCGCGCTCTCGTCGGGCCCGCAGAGCGCGCCGGATACGGGAGACCTCGACGCCGATCTCGAGACGTTGCTCGAGCGCCTTGCTCGCAAGCTCACTCGTACCCGCCTCGGTCGCGCCGTGCAGGGCATCGTCTCGCAGCTTCCCTACGACCCGGAGCTTGCCGAGGCCGTGACCGCCTTGCAATCCGAGCGACGCGCGCTCTTCGTCGACGTGCTCACGCGCGCCGAGCGCCAAGGACGACTGAAGCCCGGCCTCGACCTCGACAGCGCCTACGACATGCTCGCCGGTGCGGTCTACTTTCGCGCCTGGTTCGGACAGAAGAGCAAGATCGGTCCCGAGTACCTCAAGCTCTTGGCCGAGTCGGTGCTCGTGCCCCGCGCACGCTGAGGGCTCAGGTGGTCGGTCGTGGCGAGCGCGCCTCGTAGTCGCGAAGCGCCGCACCGAGGCCCAAGACCTCGAGCGCCCGGCGCAGGTCGTCGGGGACGGGTGCACGGGCCGTGATCGGGCGTTTCGTCACGGGGTGCGGGAGCGTCACCTCGACCGCGTGCAGTCCCAGCCGCAAAAGGCCGGTTTTCTCCCGGATCTCGCGGTTCCACCAGCCCGTTCCGTAGGCAGAGTCCACCGCGAGTGGATGACGCAGATGCGCCAGGTGACGCCGGATCTGATGAAAGCGACCGGTCTCCGGGAACGCGAGCACGAGTGACGCATGCTCTCCCTCGCCGAGTTTCTCGAAGGTGGTGACGGCCGGCACGCGGACCTTCGAGCCTTCGGCCTTCGGGATGGCGTAGTCGACGCGCGAGCGCTCACCTACGAGACCCGGCAAATGCCCGCGCGCGAGGGCTAGGTAGGTCTTCTCGACCAAGCCCGCGTCGAACGACTCCCTCACGCTACGGGCTGTCTCGGACGACAGCGTGAACACCAGCGCTCCGCTCGTCCCGCGATCGAGCCGATGCACCGGGAACACGTACGCTCCGAGCTGGTCGCGCACACGCGTCATGACCACGTCGCGGTCCGGCGCGATCTCGGTGCGATGGCAGACGAGGCCGGCCGGTTTGTCGACGATCACCATCGCGTCGTCGCGGTACAAGAACCGGATGGGGGGTGGTGAGGGCGTCGCTTCGGCCGCATCCTCCGCGGTCGTTTCGGTCTCCACTACGAGGCCATGGGCGCGAAGGGCCTGGAACGAACGAGCGTCATGTGGCGACCCTACTTCACCGCGCGTGAACGAGGAACGCCCTCGGCACGACGTCGTCGCCAGGGGCTCACGGTCGTGTTCTCCTCGAAAATGTCTCGCGTCCCAGGAACTTCGCGTGGCCTCTGAATTGCTACGCGCGCCCTTCGTCTTTCGCTACCCCAAGGGAGGTCTCTTCATGACTCGTCGCACCATCATCGGAATCACCACTTCTGCCCTGGCCTTCGCCACGCTGGCGTTCGCAGCCAGCCCGGCGCACGCGGGAATCGAAGCCTGCGGCAACATCGACGTGAAGGCGGACGCGCAGTGCAAGGTCGAGGTCTCCGGAGGGTGCACCGCCAAGTGCGAGCCGGTCTCGTTCGAGGCCGCCTGCGCGGGCAAGCTCGAAGCGAGCTGCAGCGGCAAGTGCAACGCCGACATCAGCGCCGATTGTTCGGCCTCCTGCGGCGCGAGCTGCAAGGGGAGCTGCACGGGCAACCCCGGCTCGTTCGACTGCAAAGGCTCCTGTAGCCTCGACTGCGAAGGCTCGTGCTCCGCCAGCTGTCAGGGCAAGGCCAACGGCTCCGAGTGTCAGGCCTCGTGCAAGGCTCAGTGCGGCGCCCGCTGCGACGCGAGCTGCCAGGCCACTCCGCCCAGCGCCACCTGCGACGCCAAGTGCGAAGCGAGCTGCTCGGGTTCCTGCAAGGCCAAGGCGAACGTCGATTGCAGCGTGAACTGCCAAGCTTCCGGCTACGTGGATTGCAAGGCCAAGCTCTCGGGTGGCTGCAAGGCGCAGTGCGAAGACCCCAAGGGCGCGCTCTTCTGCAACGGCAACTACGTCGACACGGGCGGAAACCTGGAAAACTGCATCGCCGCGCTCAACGCCATCTTGAAGCTCCGCGTCGACGCGAGCGCCACCGGCAGCTGCTCCGGCAACTCCTGCGAGGGTGAAGCGAACGTCTCGGTCGGCGCCTGTGAAGCCTCGCCCGGCGCGCGTCCCGTGGGCGGCGCAGGTCTCGTGGTCGGCGTGGGAGCGCTCGCGTTCCTCGTGCGCCGTCGCCGCCGCCCCGAGGCCTGAGCCGTCTCGGTCACGAAAACGCGCCGCCACTTTCGCGAGTGGCGGCGCGACGTCTTTCGAAGGCTAAGGCGCTTGGCCGTCGCAGGGAAAGAGGGCCTTCTTGGGCATTCCGAAGGTGTACTCGCTCGAGGCGCGGGGGGCCGTGGGCGCAGTCGAGCGTTCGGCCGGCGGCACTGCGGTCCCGTCGTCTTTCCACGTGCCCATCGAGATCGAAGCCCCGGCCGTGCCTTCGAGTAGCGCGCACGCTCCGGCGTTCGCTTCGAGTGTGCAAGATGCAATCATCTGCCCTTGTCGCCAGAAGCCCCAGAAGTCGAGCGCGTCCACCTCGGGCACGGTAGCCGAGCCGGTGGGGACGCCGTGGTCCGCGACCAAATTGCACGCGCTGCCGTGCTGCGCCGACACGAGCTTCGTGTACGTCTTGGTCCCGCCGAACGCGCCGAACACTTCGTCGATGGCCATGCGGTGATCGTTGGTGGTGTCGTCTTGGTAGACCAGGGTGGCCAGCCGCGTCGTCGAAGGAAACTCGGCCCACTCGGCCGCGGTCATTCGGTAGCCGTACCAAGGCGCGGAGGTGAGCATGAACGAGCCGGATTTTCCCCAGCCGCGGGCCTTCAGGGCTTCGTGCGCAATCCATGGCGTCGCCCCCGCGCCGAACGAATGCCCGACGAAACCGACGCTAGTCGTATCCATGCCGACCTTCGCGCCCAACGTATCGACGGCCAGGCGATGTCCTCCCCAGAGGGTGTCGTAGCGATTGCACACGGTCACATTTTTGGTCGCGTAGGGTGTGAACACCACCACGTAGTCGTGGCTCACCATCAATTCGAAGAAACCCTGGATGCGGTGCCAATCACTGCCGCCGAACGGATGCGAGAAGAAGACCACCGGGTGAGTGGCTTTGCCCCCCGAGGGCACGAGCACTTGCACGGGAAGAGGCGTGTCTCCGACCCAGCTAGGGTTCGGCAGCTCGTAGCGATCGTAGCGAGTGATCGTGCCGTAGGCGCCGTAGTCCGTGGGCGCCGCCACGCACGTCATGGTGAGCTTCTCCACGTTGCGCGTCTCGACCGGACTCGGTACGGCGGGGGCGTCGGCCGTCGCATCGGAGGTCGCATCGGGAGAGGCGTCCGGAACCGAGGCCTCGGACGGTTCACCGGTCGTGGTGGGGATCGGAGCGGCGTCCGCGTCCCCAGGGGGAGGGGTCTCGCTCGACGAACACGCTCCGAGAGAGCCCGAAACGAGAGTCACGCCGGCGAAGAGCGCGAACAGAGAAGGCACGAGTCGATTGGACATGCTCGGTCGAGCAGCAAACGACGTGCCGCGTCGAACGTGTCCAAGATGCTGAAATTATATTGGTTTATTGCCGGGTCGACCTGGACGCGTCGAGAGTCTCTGGACGACTCGAGGTCCAGGGTCAGGCCGTGCGGGTCACCGTCACCACGAAGTAACCGGAGCCCACGCGAAAGGCCTGCGGATCCAGGTTGTGCGCGCGCAGCGCGGCGACCGATCGTTCACGAACGCGACTCCACGCCTCGGGAGGAAGGATGCGCGCGATGCTTCGCCACACCGGGTGATGGGTCTCTTGCTCTTCGAACCAGGCCTCGGGCGACGTGGCGGTGAAGGCGAGCTCGCGTGGCTCGATGCGAACCTCGGTCCCTTTCGGCTCGAAGAGCGCGCGCACGAAGGCCGCGTCTCCCCAGGCGGGAGCCGCACGCGCCGGTGCGTCCGGGGTGAGCTCGGCCAGTGCGCTTCGTAGGATTCGGCCGGCTTCGGCGATCGCCCCTTCTCCACTCCATGTGGTGAGTACGATGCGGCCTCCGGGGCGCGTCACACGCACGAGCTCGTGCGCGGCGGCTTCGGCGTCCGGCGCGAAGATGACCGCGAACACGGAGAGAACGAGATCGAACGCGCCGTCGGCGGCGGGGATTTTTGCGGCTTCTCCCACCTGAAAGTTCACGGAGAGCCCTTCCTTCGCCGCGCGTCGTCGGCTCACCTCGACGAGGCGCGCGGCCGGGTCGATTCCCACGACCTTCGCCCCGAGCCGAGCCGCCGCGAGCGCGGCATTTCCGGTTCCGCAGCCGACGTCGAGCACCTGCAATTCCGGGCCGACGACGCAGGACGACACGAGCTGCCGCGAGACTTCGTCGAGCACTTCGGCGGTATGTTCGTAGCTGCCTTCGCTCCAATCCATGGCCGGAGTGTGCACGCGCGCCGCCGTTCGGCCAAGTCCCGTTCGACGGAGGGAAGATCCCGACGCATTCCACGTAAGCATGGGCACCATGCGCGTCTTCCGGTCCGTCGGCCTTGCCGTTCTCGTGTCTTCGTTTGCGTCGTCTTCACTTCTTGCCTGCGGAAGCAGCGAGGCCGATCCCGCCGGAGACCCCAGTGGCGCGGGGACGGGAACAGGCACGGGCACCGGGACGGGAACAGGCACGGGCACTGGAACGGGAACAGGCACTGGAACGGGAACAGGCACGGGCACTGGGACGGGAACGGGCGCCGACGCCTCCGTGCGAGATTCCGGGGGCGAGAGCGACGGTTCCGCCTCGGATGGCGGGACCTCGGGAGACGGTTCTGCCAATCCCGATGGTGCGATGGGCGACGGAGGCTCGACCGATGGTGGAACCGTTCCCGGGGCGTGCACGGTCTCCAGCGAGTGCACGGCTCCCAACGCGACGTGTGCCTTCGGGCGCTGCGTGGTCGTCACCGAGACCACCACCACCCTCGGTGCTCAGAAGACCATCGACGGTATGCGCTCGACGTACTTGCCCTCCGGTCACGAGCTCTTTCTTTCGTTCAACGACACGGCCGCCGGTAGCTACAGCCACTTCATCGGCAAAGGTCCGTTCGGCGCCGTGAAGCCGGTCTCCAGCGGCATCTTCAGCGCGTTCGCGTACGACTACCTCGCTCGTCCCGATCGCGACTCGTACGGCGTGTATGCCGTGCCGGCGACGGGAGGACGCGACCAGGTCAATTTCAATCACTTCGATGCAGCCGGTGCGATCGAAAACGGTGGCTATACGACCTTCGGCTACAACACCCGCGTCTCGATGCTGCGTGCGGTAGAGAACGACGCGGGCGATCGCTTCCTGGTCGCGCGTGCCACCATCTCGTCCGTCAATCAGCCCGACCGCTGCGAGATCCAAATCGCGAAGAAGCCCGCGGGCGGCGCCTTCACCGTCCCCGAATTCGTGGCCGCCTGCAACTCCGTCAACAATCTCGGGGTCTACGCCGACTCTTCCGGGCAGCCCGTGGTGGCGGTGATGCGCGACTCGGGCACGGTGGGCCTCTACACGCGAAAGACCGTCGCCGATCCGTGGGTGCTCACGGTCGGTTGGACGTTCGGCATCAATCTCGGCGCACAGATGCGCCTCGTGCAGTCGCACAACGGGCACGCGCACGTTCTTTTCTGGAACGCGATCTCGACCGGCTCGAACTACAACACGATTCGCGTGTACTCCTTGAGCGACACCAGCATGACGCGGGACGTGGTTCTGGCCACGTCGATCGCAGGCCAACCGTTCTCGAGCCTGCAAGCCGCGGCGGACGACTCGCTCACGCTCCTCAGGACCGAGCCCGTAGGCTCGCAGCCCTACGAGCCGTACGCCTATCGCATCTCCACGGCCGGCGTGGTGTCGAGTCGCACGCTCGGCTTCGTGACCGGCGGCGCCTACAGGTACGATACGCTGGCCGCTTCGCCGAACGGGGAGCTCACCCTGGTGCACACGGCCAATGCGCGCGACCTCTTGATGCGAAAGCTCACGCCCACTCCCTGAAAATCGTGCGCTCGGAGAGCGACGCGGTTTACGCGGCCTGCGTATCGCCGAACGCGCACACTTTCTCGGGAAGGACCGAGTGCCGTCGTGCGTCTCGGCTCCATGGCCGGACTCGACTACCAAGTACGCGACCGCTCCCTCCTGCTCCCTTGGTACAAGCGGCGGATCGTCGAGCCGGCGGTGAAGCGCTTTCCGCGCAGCCTTCACCCCAACACCATCACCCACGTCGGGCACCTGACCAATCTGCTCGGCCTCGTGGTGGTGCTCGCGTTCGGCTCTTCGCGCGGTGGCCCCGCGTTCGCCTTCGCGGCGCTCACGCTGCACCTCTACAACTTCTGCGACAACGCCGACGGAGCGCACGCGCGCCGAACCAAACAGAGCTCGGCGCTCGGAGAGCTGCTCGATCACGGCCTGGATTTGCTGAACGTCGCGTATATCGCCGCACTCTCCGCACTGGCCATCGGGGCGTCTTCGTTCGCCACGGTCGCCATGGTGTGTGCCATCACCGCGGCAGCGTCCGCGACCTATTGGGAGCAGGCCGAAACGGGGGTCTTCGAGCTCGGGCTCTTGAATCAAGTCGAAGCGACGTTCTTGCTCGCCGCGGTTTGCCTGGTCTCGGCCTTCGTGGGGCCCGAGCGTCTGGGCAGTCTCGGATACGGGCCCGTGCACCTGCGAGACGTGCTCCTGGTGGTCACCCTGGCCGGCTCGGTCTTCGCCATGGCGGGTGGCGCGCTTCGTGTCGCGCGGAAGGGCGGGGCCATCGCCCCGTTCGGGACGCTGGTGCTCTTCGGCGCTTCCGTGCTCTTCGCGCACGCCGTGCACGCCCTCGACACCGCGACCGCGTCGGGCGTGGTCGCGGTCGGCTACGTGTTCCTCGGCGTTCGTAACCTCACGCTGCGCATGCGCGGACGGAAGCCGCTTCTCGAGACGGGCGTGTTGGTGATGGCGCTCGGGATCTTCGGATCGGCCGCGATTTCTGCACGTTCCGGCCTCGCGAAAGACGGGCCTCGTGTCTTCGCGCTGCTCGGGACGGCCTGTCTCGTGGTGCTGTCGGTGGTGCACGCGTCGCGTGGCATTCGGCGGGTGATCCAGCTCGACCGCAGGTGACGACGTCGACACTCGCGGAACTTTGATACGCTCCACCGCGGTGGAGTCGCTATTCGAGATCCGAGCGAACGCTCACTCGACGGACGCGTGGCGGATCCGCCTACGTGTTTCCGAGGCATGCCACCTCCAGGTCGAGCGTCCCTCGCTCGTCCGTACGACGATCTCGAAGGAGGGCAGTCGACTCCACCTCGAGCGGGATCTTGCGCGCGCGTGCACGCGATGGGCGCGACCGCTTCGTCGCCTCGTGACCGAAGATGCCCGTGGTCTTCGGAAGCGAGCGCCGGCGCGGCCGCTCTTCGCCTCCACGCGAGGCCCATCCCTTCGAGGCTCGGGATCGACGTCGTTCGGCGAGGGGCGCTCGTTTGGTCACTGCGAAACGTGATCGAAGTCGAGAAGGAGATGCCGTGAAGGTCTTGGAGCTCGGGGAAAAGCTGCGCGAAAAGCTGGTGCGGACCGACATCGTGAGCGAAGGCGAGATCGCGTTCCGCTTCGTGGACGGCAAGTTCGACCGCGTGCTCGCACCCGGAAAACACCGCTCGTTCCGCCCCGAAGGAACGCGGGTGGAGCGTGTGCTTCTCTCGGCGCCCCGCGCCTCGTTCCAAGGGCTCGAGGCCATCGTGGAGCGCGAAGACGTGCGTGCCGTGACGAGCTCCGTGCACGTCGACGAGGGCAAGCTGGGACTCGCGTTCCATCGTGGGGTCTTCTTGGAGTTCCTTCCGCCCGGTCTGCACGTGTTCGTGCGCTCTCCCGGGACCGACTCGGGCGTGACCTTCGAATTGGTCGAACCCACGCCCGCGGGCCTCTTCTCGCACCGCGCCGAAGACGCGGTCTTACGCCACCCCGACGTGAAACGTCACTTCCGTGTGGTGCAGATCGAGGCTGGTACCACCGGGATTTTCTCGGTGGACGGGGTCTTCGTGCGCAGGCTCCCGCCCGGTCGTCACGTGCTCTTCGAGACCGGTCACGCGCTCAAGATCGACGTGGCTCGTCCGTTCGAGCCGGTGGTCACGCAAGACGTGGAAGCGCTCGCCAGTCATCCGGAGCTCGCCGGTAAGCTCACGCGTGTGCGCGTGCTCGACACGCAGCGAGGGATCGTCTTCGCGGGCGACAACTTCAAACGTTTCTTGGCTCCTGGTGAGTACCTCTTCACCGAAGCGAGGCCGCCCGTGCGGGTCGAGGTGATCGACGTGGACCCTCCCGAGGTGAAGCATCGCGCGGTGCGTACGCTGCTCAAGGCGCCAGACGCGGCGGCGCATCTCGTGAGTTTCACGGTGGGCGAGGGGCAGCTCGGGCTCGCGTTCTTGGACGGTGCGCTCCACGCGCGTCTCGGTCCGGGCACGCACGCGTATTGGACGGGAACTCGTCGCGTGGACGTGTCCACCGTCGAGCTGCGCGAGGTAGGCATCGAGATCCAAGGTCAGGAGCTTCTCACCGCGGACAAGGTCTCGCTCCGCCTCAACGTGAGCGTTCGCTACAAGCTCGAAGACGTGGATCGCGCGGTGCTGGCGCATGCGAGCTGGCAAGACGCGCTCCATCGCGCGCTCCAGCTCTCCCTGCGTGAGGTCTGTCAGCGGGTCACGTTGGATGAGCTCTTGTCGCGCAAAGAGGACCTGGGAACCGAGCTGCTCGCGCGCACGCGCGAGGGGGCCGAGGCCATGGGCGTGCGCTTGGTCTCGGCAGGCCTCCGCGACGTGATTTTGCCGGGGGAAATGCGGCAGATCCTCAATCAGGTGGTCGAGGCCGAACGCCGCGCCCAGGCCAACGTGATCACCCGCCGCGAAGAGACCGCGGCCACACGCAGCTTGCTCAACACCGCGAAGCTCCTCGACGAGAACCCGACCTTGATGCGCCTCAAGGAGCTCGAGCACGCCGAACGCATCGCCGAGAAGATCGGCACTCTCTCGGTGGTGGGCGGGATCGACGCGCTCGTCCCCAAGATCCGGGACGTGCTCAAGGGCTGACGGGATCGACGACCGCTTCGCTCTTCGCGGGCGAAGCGGCGCCGTCTTCCGCGCTCACCTCTTTTTCGGGACGAGGTGCCTTCTTGCGCGCGCGCATGTTGAGCAGCTCGACCACCATCGAGAACGCCATGGCTGCGTAGAGGTAGCCCTTGCTCACGTGCGTTCCGATGCCCTCGGCGAAGAGCATCACGCCCACGAGCACGAGGAACGCCAGGGCCAGCATCTTGAAGGTCGGATTTTCGTCGACGAAGCGCGAGACCTTCTCGGAGAAGGCCGCCATGAAGCCCACGGCGATCAGCGTGGCCACGTACATGATCCACACTTCTTGGACCATGCCGATGGCCGAGATGACCGAGTCGAGCGAGAAGACCAGATCGAGCACCACGATCTGCGCGATCACCGAGCCGAAGCTCGCGCCCTTCGCTTTTGCGGCGACCTCCGCTTCTTCGTCGCCCGCCATCTTCTTGTGAATCTCGGTGGTGGTCTTGCCGATCAAGAACGCTCCACCGATCAAGAGCACCAGGTCTCTGCCGGTGACCGCGTCGACGTGATGGTTCTCCACCCAGCCCTCGGGCACGAAGCCGAGCGACGACCATCGAAAGAGCGCGGTCTCGAGGCCCATCACCCAGCGAATGCCCAAGAGGAGCACGAGCCTAGCAACCAGCGCGAGCCCGAGACCCAACATGCGCGCGGTCTTGCGACGCTCTTGCGGCAGGGCCGAGACCAAGATCGACAGGAAGACGATGTTGTCGATCCCGAGCACGATCTCCATCGCGACCAGGGAAACGAGCGGGAAGAACCAACCCATCCCTCGACCTTACGGTACGTTCAGGAATGTGCGAAGCGCTTCGTCAGCTCGCCAGGAAGCGGAGCGCGACCATGCCGAGCACGAGCAGCACCACGGCGATGCCGACGAGCTTCAGGTTGCGGGCATTTCGTGAGGCGTTCGCGAGGGCCTTGCCTTCGGCCACGAGCTCGGGCGGAGGCGGCACCCGCTTCGAGGCGATACGGCAAAGGTTCAGCACCACCTCGGCCTTGCGGAGAAAGTCGTCGTACTCGTCGCTCGTGATCTCGAGCGGCCGACGAAAGCGGACCTCGTGGGTCACGGCCACGTGGTCGAACGTACGAAGCTCGGCGGTGGAGAGCACGCCGTTGACCGTGCCGACTACCAGCGTGGCGTAACCGGGTCGCGTGGGCAGGAGCCGCAGCGCTTGAAGGGCCTGCGCCCCACCTGCGGTCGACGGGCCTTCGGGGGTGGCGAGCTCGACCTGCCACATGCCTGCGCCGAGGCGGTACTCTTCGAAGCCCTCGTTGACGGTCTTCGCCACCGAGTGGGTCAGATTGGCCACTCGAGTACGCAGTTTGTCGAGATCGGACACCAGCGTACCCTACCCAATCTCGGCCGAAGCAGCCTGCCGAAATTCTCGGTCTCCCTCTTCGGGCACCTGCCTCGCGTCGGTTTCGACGGAAGCTGGCACACCTATTTCGACCGGGTGCCTTAGGGAAGTGCGGCGAACCAGGTCCAGGTGAGCGCTCGGTACTCTTCTCGTACCGTGTGATTCCACTCGTGCTTCCAGGTGGGGTCGAAGTACGTGTCCTCGCAGAAGGTCACGCTCGCCGGGGCGCGGCACCCCGGATAGCGCACGCAGCCATGGGTCGGGTCCACCGGCTCGGGGGTCTTCGCACATCCGGCGGCTGCGACCCACGTGTCGACGGCGCCTTTACCCCAGGACAAGAGCTCGTTGTCGTCGTGGGTGCGATGCGTGACGAGGACAGGCAAGAGTCCGCACGAGGACGAAGGTCCACCGAAGCTCCCGTCGCCACCGGCGATCGCCTTCACCAGGTTCGCTCGAGTGCAGCCCAAGTGATGCGCGAACTTGGCGCCGTAGCTGAAGCCGAACGCGAGCACCTTCGCGTAGTCGATGCAATATTCCTTCCCCACCGCCTTCACGAGCTTCTCCACGAAGTCGATGTCGCGGTCGCCTCCGAGGTCCCATGCGCCTCCGATGGCGTCGGGATAGACGACGAGTGCTCGGTGGTCGACGAAGTCCTCCATTCGGAACCATTTCTGGAATCCGCCGCCGTCCGAGCCGTATCCGTGGAACGCGAGCACGAGCGGCAGTGCTTTGCTCGCGTCGTATCCCTCGGGAGGAAAGACGCGGTAGGTGCGCTCGTCGAGGCTCTTTTTCGACCCCGGGGCCTCTTTGGGCGCGGGCGCGCCACACGCGAAGGAGGGCAGCGAGACCCCGGACGTGCTCGGTTCGTCGAGGCGCGCCGCGTCCGGGAGCACGAGCTCGACCGGACGATGCGGGTCCTCGGTCTTCTTGCGGCACGCGCACGCGGCGAGCGCTGCCGCGACGAGGAGCAACGAGGCGCACGGACGTGCGAGAGAAGGCATGCGAGACGGATAGCAAAGCTCGTGCGATCCGTCCGGCTCCGCGTCATTTCTTGCCGGCGTTCGCGTCGTTGCCGTTGCGCTGAATGCAGGCAAGGTCCGTGGTCATGCCCTCACGCGGGGCGCCTGCGCGGGAGAATTGCACGGCTTGCGAGCAACGACGAAGGGGCTTCGCGCTCTCCGTGTTCTCGACGTAGCAGTACCCCGGGGCGTCCGAGCGAACACACGATTCACCGGCTTTGGTGGGGAGCTGCGTAGCCTCGCAGAGCGTCTTGCCGTCGTAGGAGCGATCTCCGGACGCTCGTTTTCCGCGAAGGAAAGCCTCGGCGACCTCCGGCTCGGCGGGAGAGAGCCCGGGAATGTCTTGGCAGCGCGCGCCCGGTACGGGAAGCGAGTGCAGCACCACGCACGGAACCGTTCCGGACTCGTCGCGGTCGAGCTTTTGCGGCAGGCACTCCGGGCTGAACTGCGACTTCAAACGCTCCACCACGGCGCCCACGGCCGGACGGTACCCGTAGAGCGGGTTGGGCTTTCCGTCTGCCGTGGTGGGGTCGAGCGAGATGGGGCAGAGCGAAGACGGAATGCCTTGCTGCCCCAGCGAGCGCACCACGCGTAGCTCGCGAGGTGTGGGATAGGCCTTCGCGGAGACCTGCGTTTTGCCGGTCTTTCCGCACAGCGGCGGCCGCAGCCCGAGCGTGCCATTGCAATCGCACGAGGTCGTGGTCGAGCAGTCGCGCTCCTTCTTGAGGGGGAAGGTGCATGCATACTGCAGGTCCACGTTTTTGGTGTCGTAGTCCCGAACCTGCGTGCCCTCGGCATTGTCCCCCGGTGTGGTGCTCGGCTGAGGCCTGCCGGCTCGCGGCTTCGTGGATTGAATCATGCGCGGGTCCACGCCCTCGTCTCGCGCGTAGTGCGCCTCGTCCTTGCCGACGATACCGTCCCACTCGTCCTCGGCCAGCGGGGCTCCGGGAGAGGCGGGATCGTAGTGCAGGAGGTCTTGCGGGACCCCGCCGATCACCGCGAAAAAGACCTGCTCCGGGCGACGTTTGCCGAGGGGGAGGTCGCACAGCTCGGCGTCCGTGTACTCGTCTTTCTCCGGCGGCAACGCGGCTGCGAAGAGCGGATTGGTGCATGCACGCCCGTTCGAGGCGACCTTCGTCTTGGTGAGGCCGTCCACGTAGCGTGCAATCGGAAATTGGGGGTCGATCCCGAAGCGTGCCTTCATCTTGTGGAAGCGCACGTTCATGTAGTCCTGATCGCCCGGGAAGAAACCGCCATTGTCGGCGCAAGCCGGGTCCCCCTTCGTGGAGGGATCCAGGCACGATTTGCAGGCCTCCGAGCCGGGGTCTTGCGCGCAGACCGAGGTGCCCTTGGCCGAGGTGGTCCCGGCGAAGGAAATGCCGTTCACCGAGGCCCGTGGGACGTTCGAGGAGAGCGCGACGTCGTGCGCCCAGCGATAACCCAATCCCCCCAGCGAGGTCGGATCCACCTGCGAGTCGTCTTCGTCGGTCAGCATGACCACCGCGACGAGCGAGTCCGGTCGAAGGAAGGCTGCGCGCTGGCCGAGCAGCGTTTTGTCCACGCCGTCGAGGGTGGCTTTCCCGTCGGTCACCGTCACTTCGCTGTAGGGGCGAGGGTCGCTCAAGAAGTGATAGACACTCTCGAGCTGAGCCTCGAAGCCGCAGCCGTCGTCGCCCACGCCGCGCACGAGGTCGACGGTGAGCTTCGTGAGCTGTCCCAGATCGCCGATGGCGGGGGTGCCCTCCGGACCCGCTTTACCTCGATTGGCGGCAACGTCGGGGAACCAGGCGAGGTAATTGGCGGGGCCGAGGGCGGAGACCTCGCCCCCGTCGGGCGCGCGTCGAAGGAGCCTCGCGCCGTCTCGTTCGTGCGGACGTGACGGATCGGCGCAGCCGCTGCCTCCCATTCCGCCCATGGACGACGACACGATTCCGATGTGCAGATCGGTGACCGGCTTGAACTCGGGGTGGCCGCTTTTGCACTCTTTGCCACTCTCGGCATTCGGGTCGGCGAGCTCTCCGGTGGGCTTCTCGTCGTCGTCGAGGCAGCTCGGACGCACCAGGCTCGTGATGAGATCGGGCACGGCTTCGCCGAGGATTTCCTGCTTGTCCGCCATCGAAGCGGAGTTGTCGATCATGAAGAGGAGGTCGATCTTGTCCACTCCGCCCTGCCGTGCGGACAAGACGAGGCTCGTCTTGGTCTCGGGTTCGATCGTGGACACCGGACGCGAGAGGCACGCCGACGCGGAGAACGTCCCGACGAGCGCGAGGGTCGACACGGCGATGGAGCGGATCGGAACACGCATGGAATCTCTCCTCGGCAGCCTCGATCGGTGCCTGGCAAGCGGTGGTCGTCGTCGATGCGCGCGCGCTCGGCCTTGCCTCGAGGCCTCGACGTACGGACATCGAGCGAACGGGCGAGTCGGCACACGAACGGAATGCGCTCCGCTCCGCGCAGGAACGAGCGACCGTCAACGAATGGCTTGGACGCCGCACGAGAGGCTCATTCGAAAATCGTACGCGTCGGTGTCGCGATGCTCCCGCGCGTCGCGAGTGCGTCGAAAGTCGATAGGAAGCGGCCTGCCGCGTGCACTACCATCGCGAGACGATGGAACGCTCGTACGCGCTCGGCCTGCTCACCCTCACTCTCTTGCTCGGCGCCTGTGGAGACCCCACGCCGCCTCCGAAGGCCCCGTCGCGTCCGAGCTACGTACCGTCCGGGCCGGGGCGCAAAGAGCTGCCGGTGCTCGCGCCCGTCGCCTATGCGCACTCGGGACAGAGCTACGACGAAGCGCTCACCGTGCCGGAGGAGCTCGACGCCGTGAAATCCGAGCCTGAGCTGAGCGACGCGGACTTGTCGAAGCCCATGCAAAACTCCGAGTTTCTCTCCACCTGTGGCGCACCCGAGTCCATGAAGGTGGTGGTGAAGGTCGCGGTGCGCGATGGGCGCGCGATGGGCGTCACGGTCGCCACGAGTCCCGAGGATCCTGCCGTGGCCGCATGCGTGGACAAGGCCGTACGAGAGCTCTCGTGGCCGACGAGCAAGAAGCGCTTCTCCATGACCACGGCGTATTGAGCGGTACTCGCGTCGGAGGTCGAGCATGATACGAGGCGGGAAGGTTCGGACTCGTGGGGGCGCTCGCGGTCGTTAGATGTGCGAAGACCCCGCGCGAGCCGGAGGTCGTGCTGCCTCCGCCGCCTCGTGAGGTCGCTCCTTTGCGCGTCGCGCCTGCTCCGAAAGCCCCGCTAGCCGACCCCCGAGCGAAGGTCGAGTCGAGGGAAACCGGCAGAAATGTAGGCGATCGCGCGCCGCTCGTCGGCCGTATGCTCGAGAGGGCTCGTGACCACGTGTCTCCCGCTCAGCCGTAGACTCGCTTGCCCTCGTACGAGCCCATGAAGCGAGGCGCGCTCGATTGCTTGCATTCCGCGAGGGCGGCCGGGCGCTTCTCGCGGAGGTCACGCTCGGCGAAGATGCGCTCGTAGGTCGCCACGTCGAGGCGAGTGCGCTTGGCAAGCACCTCGGTGACGTCGCGGACGTGGGCGCGCGCCCCGGGTACGACGACGCCCGTGAAAAGCTCGGCGCAAGAACCGCTCCCGTAGCTGAAGAGAGACACGTTCGCGTTTGCCAAGCGGTCGCCTTCTTCGGCCAAGAGCCCGAGCAGCGAGAGGTAGAGCGAGCCCGTGTAGACGTTCCCCACGCGCGCGGGCACGCGAAGGCCGGGAGCGACCAGCTTCGAGAAGCTCTCGTCCGGGCTCGTGTCGCCGTCTTCGGCTCGCAGCGCGGCGTGCGCCTTGCG
This sequence comes from Polyangiaceae bacterium, assembly GCA_965225775.1. Lineage (GTDB taxonomy): Bacteria > Myxococcota_A > Polyangia > Polyangiales > Polyangiaceae > JAAFHV01. Next base: position 7,713,091 of record OZ245328.1, read on the forward strand.
GGCCATTTTTCCGTACGGCACGTGGTAAAGCATCGCCTCGAAGCCCGAAAAAAGACCGGATTCGTGCTCTCGGCCCGCGCGAGCGCGGTACGAGCGGTAGGTGCCGCGCACGGCGTCCAGGTAGCACTCGACCGAGTAGCGCCCGTCCACGTACGCGTCCTTCGAGTCGAGCGGGCGCCAGAAGTCGAGCACGTCGTTCGCGTAAGAGCCGGTGATGCCCGCATCGATGCGGAGTACACGCGGATCGTGGGAGACCACCAGCGCCACCGCGCCCGCGCCTTGCGTGGGCTCACCCGGCGTTCGCAGGCCGTAGCGCGCGATGTCCGCGCACACGACGAGCGCTTTTTTCCCGCGTGCTCGGCCCGCGTCGATCCAATCGAGCGAGGCCATGAGGCCCGCGGTACCGCCGAAGCAGGCGTGCTTCGTCTCGAACACGCGGCACTCCCGTGGGAGCCCCAGCATGCCTTGCACGAACGAAGCGACGGGCTTCGAATGATCGACCGCGGTCTCGGTCCCCACGATGAGCATGCCGATCTCGCTCGGATCGACCTTGCCGCGATGGAGCGCGTCGGCCGCGGCGCGCGTGGCCAAGGTGACCGTGTCGTCCTCCGGACCGGGTACGGCCATGGCCTGCGTACCGATGCCTTCCAGGTATTTTTCGGGCGGTACGCCGCGCGCGGCGGCGAGGTCTTCGAGGGCCAAGAACGAATCGGGGACGGCGAAGCCGAGGGCGTCGATACCGGAGCTCATCGGCGACACGATGGGGCCGCGAAGATGTCCTGGAGGTTTCGATTCGGCCGAGCGGTCGCGACTCGAGCTCGAGCGGTCCGCGTCAGCGCATCCACACGCGGGCCGAGAAGGGATCGAACACGGTGGTCTTGGCGGCGACGAAGAACGACGCGCCGACTTGCGCTGCGGGCACCGTGAAGGTGCCGATTCCCCCGCAGCGATAGGCCGCCGCCGGGGTCTTCTTCACGAAGATCACCGCGTCCGGTCGGGGATGCACGGCCGCGCCGCCGATGGACACGAGCTCGGCCGCGCTGCCCGTGGCGAGGCGATACGCTTCCACCGGCTCGGACACGCCTGCGCACGTGGAGAGCGTGACGTCGCGCGAAGTGTCGCGGACCAGCGCGTTCGGAGACATGGCGCGGATTCGGTCGAAGTAGGCCTGATTGACGTTGATGGAGTAGGGCGTCACCGCGTCGTCGAAGCCGGTGTCGAGCTGGGCGAGTCCGGCGGCTCCGGCGATCCGCACGGGGACCGTGGGCACGTTGGGGACGCTGATGCCCGAACCGGCGGCCGAATCGAGCTCGGTGAGCTGCTTGAGATCCGAGAACGCGTTCGCGTAGAAGCCCGCGGTCGAGAGCGCGACGAAGCCCGCGGCCACGAGCTCGGGATCCTTGCAGGATGCATCTTTTGTTGCCTGACGGACCGTCTTTCCGGCGTGGTCGAGCGTGTAGACGTGGGCGCGAAGACGCTCGGTGCCGAAGATGCCCGCTTGCCTCACCCCGGCGCGAACGAACGAGTAGTCCGCCGTGAAGAGGGCGACCTTGCCCTGATTTCCGAAGAGCTCGAGCTCCGTGAACGTGCAGAGTGCACCGAGTAGCGACGGGTTGCAGTCGCTCGCGACGGGCTTCGGCTCGGCGAACGCGCCCAAGTCCACCGTGCTCGAGGTGCTCGCGAAATCGAGCAAAAAAGCGCCCGTTCCCGCGGCCGGTGCGGTGCCGAGCGTGGCGTCCACGTAGGGCATCCCGTCGACGCCGCGCATGGGGCGTGAGGCTCCGAGGCACGAGGGGAGGGCGGCGCTGCTCGCGTCCGGTCCGGTGCTCGCGTCTTCTCCGGGGAGCACGGCCGCGTCGGTGGTCGGCGTGCTCGCGTCTTCTCCGGACGATCCTGCGTCCGGAGTCGGCGTGACGTCGGTCCCGCCGCTGGAGCACGCCGCGCCGAGGCCGGCAGCGAAGACGAAGAACGACCCGAGCACCGAACGAAGTTTCGCGGACACGCCCTCTTCGTACTCGGTTCTCCACACCTCCGCCCGTTCGAAAGGTGGAACCCGGTTCGGGCTCTCGGGACGGCCTTCGTTCCCGCGCGAATTCCGGTCGCGTGTCGAGGGCCGGTGATTTAGCGTCGGCGCGTGGTTCGTCGCGCAGCCATGGTCTTGGCGATGGTTTCGCTCGGCTCGGGGTGCGTCGCGCTCCCGCCGGCACGTGTCTCCTTGGGAACCGGCGCGCTCGCCGTGCAAGGGCGGCCCACCGAAGCGCCGCTGGACACTCGAATCGCGGTGCACCCTCTCCAACTGGACGAGTCCGCACTCGGGCGTCGCTTCGATTTCGGTGTGGGATACATGCGTGTGGCGTCGAGCTCGGCTCGGGTCGACGGGGGCTTCGCCGAAGCGCACGTGGTGCTCTGGAGCCGGCTCGGAGAAAATCCACTGGCGCCGAAGGCGTCCCGTTCCGCGCTCGGGTACTTGCGTCTCTCGCTGCTCGGGCAAGTGCGCGTGCTCGGCGAGCGAGACCTCCCTCGCCTCGGGAAGGGGGTCGCCGCCGCGATGGTGTTCGAGGCCGGCTCGTTCGTGCGCGAGCTCGAAGGGCCGCCCGAGCACCGCGGATTTTTCGGTCGAATGCTCGGCGAGACCAGCACGGGACTCTACCTCGAGGGCTCGGACGCGCGCCTCGGCGACACCTCGATCTGGTCCGTCTCGACCGGCCTCGTCCTGCGCACGCCCGGCCTCTTCGTGGTTCCGTTCTTCGATCGCTCGTAGGCGGAGGACTCGCGAAAGTGTCGCGGTTTTCGTGCCTTTTCTCGGAAGGTACGCGAAAAGCTCCGACCATGAGGTTCGGCTCGTCTTCGCGCGTGGCACAGGTGCTCTTGGTGTCGTTCGTCGTCCCGCTCACCCTCGCGGCATGCGGCAAGAGCGCGGTCCCCGAGGTCCCGGAGGCCCCTCTTCCCGAGGCTCGTACGGTGGACGCCTCCGTCCCCGAGCCTCCCGACGCCGCGGCCCTGGCCGGCGATGCGCAGCCCGGCGATGCGCAACCGGGTGACGCGCAGTCGGGTGACGCGGGCGTGTCGAAGGACTCGGGAGCCGACGCCGCGGATGCGAGCGCCGACGCCGCTCCTGCTTCGTTCGTGGGCCCACTGCGTGACGAATCCGACGCCGTCGCTCGAGCCGCCCGGGCCGCCGATGTCGCGCTCGACAAGGCGTACGCGGCCTTCGTGAAGCGCCAGAAGATCGCCCCCAGTCATTCCGGCTCGTGGGCCGCCAACGGTCATCGCGACGTGAAGGGCTCGCTCGCCACGGGATACGTGGTCACCTTCGATGCCCACCCCCCGGCCGGGTTCGAGTACGTGGCGGTGGTGCAGGTCGGCCCTCGTGGTGAGCTCCAGGTCAAGCGCGCCGAGGCCAGCTTCTCGCCCGATTGAGGGAGCGACGTGGCGGAGCATGCACGGTCGTCGAGGTTCTAACGCCGCCCGGGCCTGCCGTTGCGTGCATCGATTGACGCCGAGCCCGAAAGCAGGACGACTTGCGGATGGGGCGCGCTGGCACGCTCGCTGCATTCTGCATCGATCGACCCGGCTGCGTCGGAGTGTCCAAGGTTCCGTGCCTCGATCTCTCGAGCGCACGCGCGGCGTGTTGCGGTCGTCGGTATCAGGATCGCGAGCTCTCGCGATTCGAGTCTCGGAAGCCTGCGAGGCGCCTTCCTCGCAGGCTTTCGACTTTCGAGGGGCCGGTCGATACGACTCGCCTCATTCTCTCTGCGGTACGGCCGGGAGCGGAGGGAACTTCTCGTGCGGCACGGGATCCCCTCTCCCCCGCCGGTGCGGGCCAAGGTCGATGCGCGGGCCTTCTCTCACGAACGGAGCTCGAGATCTCATGACACGTTCCTTTCGTTTCACGTGTTCGCGGAAGGGCGTCGTCCGCGAACCGTGCTCGCCCGTGGCGATACAAGTCGCGTGCCCGCCGTGTGAGCGCAACGCGACCATGTGCAGCTTGCCTGTAAGGGGATGAAGGCGCGCCCGAAGCGTTGCGCGAGCGAGTGGCCTTGCGTCCGTTGCGGACGAGTGACGAATCTCGAGCCGCTCGCCTATTCGCGGGAGGCGCTCTCGCGCTCGTCGTCGTGATCGTGGTCGGGCTCGTCTCCGAAACCGAAGTTCAAGATGGCGGTGAACGGGAGGAGGCCGTCTTCGGCATGATTGACGAGCCCCAGCTGCATGCCGCGGAGGCGCTTCGTGTGGTTGAACAGGCCGATCTGCACGCCGTGTACTTCTTCCGCTACGTTGGCGACTCCTAGCTGGGCGCCGGAGGGGAGCCTCGCATAGTTGAAGGCTGCACCGATCTGCACGCCGTGGTGCTCTTCGAGAGCGAGCGTGCCACCTCCGATCTGCAACCCGACCGACGAGGTCCTCGAGAGGGGAACCCCGCCAATTTGAGCGAGACCGCGGAAAGTATCGGCGTCGGCGAATCCCACTCCGACTTGGACGAGACCGGAGAAGCGCTTGGCCGTGTACGCGGCCACACCGACCTGCGCGAGACCGGCGAATCCAGCGCCGGACGAGGTCGCGAGTCCCACCTGCGCGAACCCGCGAAAGCCCTCGTCGCGTTCGCCGGTGTCGTCGAACGGAGTGCGCCCAGCAGCGGAGACGACCCCCACCTGGACGAGGCCGGTGAAGCGCTTTCGATCGTGATTGACCGCGCCGAGCTGTGCGATCCCGGTAAAATCCTCGTCCGTACGATTGTAGCCTCCGAGCTGGGCGACCCCGGCGAACGATGTTGCGCGATTGTAGCCGGCAACCTGCGCAACGCCTGCCATCTCTCCGGCACGGTTGTAGGCGAGCGTGACTTGGCCGAGTCCGGCGAAGTGTCGCGCTCGGTTCTCGGTGAGGCTCGTTTGGAACGCACCTCCGAAGCTGTCGGACAGATTTCGGCCGAGCGCGAGCTGGAAGAGTCCCGCGTGCGCGCCGGCGTCGTTGCGCACGCCGGCGAGAGAAAAGAGCCCGTAGAAGCGCTCCGTGCGTGCTTGGGCGAGAGCGAGTGTGGCGATGCCACCGAACGTTCCGAGCTTCGGACGCAAGCCGCCGTGGAGCACGGCCCAATCGGGCGGAGGGTCTTTGGCGATCGGAGCCTCTCGTGACGAGAGGTTCGGCCTGCCCAGGTCGAGGTCGGTCGGTGTTCCTTGCGGCGTTCCCGGAAGCTCACCGTCGTCTCGGTCGTCCACTCGGTCGGGAACGGCCGTGGGGGTCTTCGACGGCGCGACCTGCTCGACGGGGGAAGCCGCGCGGGGCGGCGTGGTTCCGAAGTCGTCGGCTCGAGCGACTCCGGCGGAAGTGAGCAGCGTGAGGGCGGAGAGAAAGGGAACGGCGGCGCGCATGGGCCGACCGAACGTGGGTTCGCGTGGGGCCTTACAGGCGTGGGGCGAAATCGCTCAGGGTCGCAACCCGAGCTGCAACGTGACTTTGGCCGTGCTCTCGCAGCCCCCGACCGGGACAGCTTCGACGAGGTCTCGGTACGAGCCCGATACGAACGCCGTGCCCAGAAAAGGAGCGTAGGCGGCCTCGTCTTCGTTCCACTCGGCGACCGGGCACCGCAGCGTCACGGTGTTCACGAAGGCGCGAGCACGAGGGGCCTCCACGGCTTGGCTGGTGGTTGCCACCGCACGCAGGATTTGTGTGCAGTGTGCACTGGACGACCAGCTCATCACTCCCTGCCAGTACGTCTTGGGTCCGTAGACGAGGGGGACGGCGCCGACGGTGATCGTATTCGTGGCTGGATCGACGGTGACCGGGACGGCCGACACCGCAGTATCGGAGAGGGTCACGTCCCTGGTGCAGCAGGTGGTCGTTCGGTACGGCGCCTCCGGGCTATCGGCGGCGCAGCCTTCGGCGGGAACGGGGGACCGCTCGGTCCAGCGCAGGTCGGCCGTGCCGGAGAGCCGCAGGCTCGTGCGCGCGGACGCGTCGAGTGAAGCCTCGGCGGAAGCATCGGTGGACGTTTCTCGCCTCGCGGCAGCATCCGCATCGCGCGCGCTCGCGTCGCCCTCGGGGGCCGTGGTCGACGTCGGTGCAGATGGCGCTGCACCTACCTCTTTTTGCACGTAGACGAGTACGTCCGGATCGCGCACAGGGTCCGGCGTGCAGGCCGTCGCGACGGAGGCGACGAGGCCCGTGGCAGCGAGGATTCGGCTGGCCAGGGGCTTCACACGAAGGACGCTCATGGGAGCCTCCGCGCGACGAGGACGGTCTTGGCGTCGCGTCCCCGCTCGACGAAAAGCACGCGGTCCTCTCGCTCGTCGACGAGGACGTCGAGCCGCCCCGCGGACTGTGTACCCGGCGCCCACGCGAAGCGCAGCTCCTGGCTGCAGGCGGACCCATCGAGCTCGCAGCGCAATGCAGCGCTCGCGTTCCGGCTGTTCGAGCCGGAGCGCTCGTCGAGCGCGAGCCAGAGCTTCGCGTGGCGTCGGTCGACGGCGCCGCCCGTGATCTCGTACGAAGGAGAGAGTCCCGGCGCGTTCAGCCTCACGAAGGTGCACGTGTCGACGTCGAGCGAGCACGTGGCGACGAAGGCCTTGGCGTTGGTCGGCCCCACGTTGTTCGTGTAGGATACATCCATGCGCAGTACACGCGACGACGCGTCCACCGCGAAGTAGCCGGGGGCGCGCTGGCGCGCCGTGGTGCCCGGGGGAAGACCGGTCGTCGTGTCGCGACGAACGCAGCTCGTGCCGCTTCCTTCGCAGGCGAACAACGCCGTGACGAAGCTCTGCCCCGTGATGGGCGCTCCGGCGACGAAGAACCGGCCCGTCGCGGAGTCGAGGGCCGTCACCGCGTTGGAGATCTCCGGCTCGGTGACGCCGTAGCCGGGCACGGTCGCGAGGGTGATGCCGCTCGCCGTCACGATCGACGCGCCCCCGCGCTGCGCGAGGAACACCCTCGAACGTGCGGAATCGACCACCGCCCGCGCGACCTCCGAATCGCTGCCCGCGCCGAACCCGCCCGTCACGTCGACGAGCGAGCAGCCCGACGTACCGTCACGCAGGCACTCGAGCCAGTGTGCGCCCGTCGCGTTGAAGAACGGACGAAGTGTCTTTCCTCGCGCGGTGTCTTCGGCGAGCGACACGAAGGGAACACGCCAGTAGGCCGGAGCCAAGAGCGAGCGCGCGCACGATTGGCCGAGCTCGTCGCAGGTCACGGCGCCCGGCGAGCCGTTCTCGAGCACTTGTGGATCTCGGACCGCCCCGTCGAGCACGAGACGTCCGTTGCTGCCGTCCGGGTCGCGTGAGAAGGCGGCCGTGCCCGCGAACTTCTCGGCCAAGGGGCTCGAGAAGGCATCCACGAGCACCGACGTGGCGCACGTTCCTTCGCCCGAGAGCGTCATGGGCACCACGGAGAGCCGAGCTCCGCCGACGGGGACGTTCTCGCCCGCGAGCTCGAGCGTGAAGTCTTCGCCGCTCGCGACCCACGTGACCAGAGACGCGACGCTCGGAAGCCTTTTTCCCTGCCGATCGGCCCAGTGAACCGCATACCCGACGATCGCGCTCTCGTCGCTCGCGCGGTGCACGATCACGCTTCCGGTCACCGTTCCGCGCACCGAGTCGAGGTCGACGAGATCCACCGCGAGCCCCGCAGGCGGCGAGGGTACGGCGCTATCGACCCCGGTATCGGCCGGTGATGCGTCGCGCGGTCGCGAGGCGTCCGGGCGTGGGACGAGCATGCCCCCGGAGTCGAGCAGCGAGCCCTCGGCGTCGGGCTCGAGCTCCACGACCTCTCCGGGGAGGTGCACCGCCGAACACGCCGCGACCGAAGTCGCGACGAGCCAGAAGGTCCACCGGGAGAGCCGCCCCATGATCCTCTATTTTTAGCATCCATTCGGCACGTCGGCTCGGCCGCAAATATTTCGATACGAGGATGACTCTCAATTGGGGAAATCCCCTTGCCGATCGGTCTTTTGCGCTCAGAAAGCGCCTTCGACGCCTAGGCTCGGGACGGCGATCGGCCCGACCTCGTCGGCCACGCAGCCATTGCCGAGGTCCACGTCGTCAGGTCCAGCCGTAGTGCCACAGGTGACGCCGGTCGCCTCTTTGCGGAGCGTGACGTTGAGTCCCTCGAGCACGACCGAAACGTAGCGATCGGGTCCGAACGACCACTTTTTCTCGAGGCGGACGTCGAAGCGCGAGAAGAGCGGGAGTCGCTCGCTGTTGGGAGCGGCGAGCAGCGAACCGTCGGCGCGCGTGGGCGTGTAGGGTCTGCCCGTGTAGAGTACGAAGCGCAGACCGGCCCGATACCCACGGCCGATGTCGTAGGCGGCAGCGGCGTTGAAGACGTGTGTGCGGTCGTAGTCGGAGACGATTTCCACGGTGCCGGGGCTCAGCGCGACGGTACCGTTCGTGCCGGTCGGAATGTCCGGCGCGGCCGTGCCCACGGGCAACGCTCCGAAGGCATCGGAGCGAACGATGCGGGTGGAGCGAGAGAGTGTGTACGAGACGAAACCGGTGAGCCTCTCGGAGAAAGCTCGCTTCAAGTAGACCTCGAGCCCGTAGGTTTCTCCCTGCGATCGGGCCGTGCACGCGTTGCCGTCGGTGAACGCGTTTCGTGCGCCCGGGCAGGCGGCGAACACGTCGGCGAGCCCGATGGTCCGACTTCCGAAGAAGGTCGTGGTGAGCGTGAAGGCAGCAGGAAGCGTGAGCTCGACGCCGTGACTGGTCTGCACCGAGCGCTCGAGACCTTCGGCCAAGCGTCCCACCGAGAGTCCGGGCAAGGGCAGGACGAAGCGAGGTGGCTGCGAGGCGAGCCCGGCGGTGGATACGAACACCACGCGCGGGAACACCCCGATGCGGCTCGCCACGCGAGGCTCGATGGCGACCTGGCTACCGCCCAGAGGGTCGGGGGAGGGCGCGGTGTCGAAGCCGTCGATGCGGTAGGCGCCGTAGTGGTCGAAGCGCACGCCCATGGTGAGCTTGGCGCGCGGCACGGGAGACCACTGCAGATCCGCGCGAGCACCGACCGAGAGCTCGTCGCGTTTCGGAAAGAGCTTCACGAACTCGGCGTTCGCGGGCGCGCCGCCCTCGCCTTCGACCTCGTAGCTCTGGAAGAGCACGTCGAACCCTCCGCGCGCGACGAGCGTCTTGGAGAGCGCATTTTCCCACTCCACGCGCCCCTGGATCATGTCCGCCGTGAGGCGATCTTTGAGGCCGAGCGCGCTGCGATCGAAGCCCCACGTGAGCCCTACGCGCATGCGACCCGTGTCGGTCTTCTTGTCGTAGCGCACGTCGAGTCGGTGGAACTCGGTCTCGAAGATGGTGCGCGTCTCGAGGCCCGGATTCTCGTTCTCGCCGAGGCCGATGGGATCGGAGATCGTGGGGGAGTTTCCGCTCGATCGTGCTCTTCGTCCGAGGTAGTCGTAGCTGCCGAGCACCATCACGGTGACGTGATCGTTCTTGCCGAAGTCGAGCACCAGGCGCCCCTGGTAGTCCCAATACGAGAGCTTCGTGTTGGGGGCGAAGAGCGGCAAGAGCAGCCCGGGATAACCGAAGCGACCGGCGGCGAGCACGGCGCCACGCTCTTTCGGAAGAGGAGCCTCCACGAGCAGACCCGCGTCGAGCAGGCGCACGTTGCCCTCACCGTGCAGCCTGCCAGGAGGCTCTTTGCTGCTCGCCGAGACGATCCCGCCCGAGGTCCGTCCGAACGCGACCGGCGCCGAGCCAGGGAAAAAATCGATCTGATCGACCAGGCCCGGATGCACCACGCTCGGGCCCGCACCGAGATGGAAGAGCACCGGCAAACGAATGCCGTCGAGGAAATAGCCGGCACTGCCGGGAGGCGCGCCTCGCACGAAGAAAAAGGGGAGACCGCTCGCCATGGGCACTACGCCGGGCAGCGCTTCGATGGCGCGGAAGCCGTCGCCGAAGGCTCCCGGCATGTCGCGAATCTCCGCTCGTCCGAGGCTCGTCTTGCCGGCGATACGTCTTTTGCCGAGCACCTCCACGTCGACTACCGGCTCGTCGGGCGCGCCGTCGGCGTAGGGATTCGCGGGCAGGTCCGAGGCTTCGAGCACGTACGGATCGGGCGGAATTTCCGCGGGCGCGTCGATCGGAGGCAGAAACGAGATCTTGGTACGGATGCGCGCGGCTACGGGTGATCCGCCGCGCTCGGCCGGCTTGAACGTCACCTTACGAATGGCCGCGAGCGCCGCGGACGAGAACGGCTCGCGGCCTTCGACTACCTTGGGATCGCGCACCTCGCCCGTGGTGGTGACCAAGAGCTCGAGCACGACGTCGGCTGCACCCTCGGCTCCCCGTGGGTAGGGCGCGGCGAGCGGGCTGGTCGGCTCGGGAGCTTTGACCTCGGGTGAAGCCGGTGATGCGGCGACGGGCGCGGCCTGCTGCGCGGCGGTTTCGGGAGGGGAGGGAGGCTGCGGCGCCCGAGTGGGCTCTTCGGCCCGAGCGAGGCGTGTCGACGCGACGAGCATCGCCGCCGCGAGCGCCGTCGCACGTACCTTCGACGAATGGCCGAGCCGCGTGCGCACCCTCGGCCGTGCTCTACGGGCAGTAAGTCGGGGCTGCGTAGGGAGGCAGCGCGTCGAGGTCGGCTTGGGTGATGCGGGACGCCTCGATGATCGAGGTGAAGGTCGAGACGCTCTTGCGCACGCTGCGGGCGCGCGTTTTCGGATCGAACGTGAGGAGCCCGAAACGCGGGCAAAATCCGCTGTTCCACTCGAAGTTGTCGACCAACGACCAGTGGAAGTACCCGCGCACGTCGAGGCCTCGCTTCATGGCGTAGCCGAGCTCGAAGAGGTGCTCGCTCAAGAAGCGCGCGCGGTTCTTGTCCGCCGAGTCGGCGATGCCGTTCTCCGTGATGTAAACGGGACGCTTGTACTCTGCAATCTCGTCCAGGATGGTAGCGAAGCCCTGGGGGTGGATGTCCCAGTAGAAGTCGGTCTTCGGCCGATCGGACTCGAGGTGGTCGGCTTTGATGACCGCGTTCACTCTCGGCAGGATGACGCCGCCGGCCGCCGAGGCCACCATGGCCGTGTAGTAGTTCACGCCGAGGAAGTCCGCGCGGTTCGCCAGGGCGGGGTCGGCCTTTTTGTCGTTCGGGCCGTCGAGCTTGCCGTCGAAGTCGTCGTCGAAGTCGCCCCGAGTGGTGGCGTTGGCGAACCAGAGGTTGTTCACGTAGCGGACGCGGTCGGCGGCGGCGCGGTCGTCCGCGTCCGTGGCATCCTTGGGGAGCACGTCGCGCTGATGCAGCACGGGACCCACGAGCGCGGCTTTGCCGTCGCCGTCGGCGTCCACCGTGTCCGCCGCGTGCACGGCGTCGTAGCAGCGCGCATGCCCGTACGCCTCGGCCTTGGCCACCGCGAGCGCACGATCGACCTCGAGCGTGAGCCCGGGCGGGAAGCCGCCTTGGATGTATCCTGCAAGCGGTGCGACCACCGGCTCGTTGATGGTGGCCCACAGGTCGACGTCCGCTCCGAAGCGCTTGGCGATGCGGGAGCAGTACCCGGCAAAGGCGTCCACCGTGGCGGGGTTCTCCCAGCCGAAGGGCCCGGTTTTTCGAGGATCCGCGAGCCACAGAGGGAGCGAGAAGTGGCTCAGCGTGAGCATGGGGACGAGCTTCGCGGCCCGCACCTTCTTCACGAGCTCTTCGTACTTCGCGAGCGTGGCCGGGTCCGGCGTGTCGGCGTCGAACGCTTCACGTGTAGGGTACAGTTTTCCCCACTCGAACGAGAACCGGTAGGCGTTCTGCTTCGAGGCGACGAGCGCGGCCACGTCTTCGTCGATGTGGGCGAGGGCGTCGGGGCCGTCGTCCGGCTTGTCGCCGTTCTTGATCTTGCCGGGGAGGCTCGCCCACACGCCCCAGTCGGTGTTGCCGTTTCCGCTCTCGATCTGGAACGAAGCGGTGGCCGAGCCGAACAAGAAGCCCTTGGGGAAGGTCACCTCGGTCGGGCGCGTGACCGTGGTGGGCGTCGCAGGGTCTTCGGTGGTCGAGCACGCGAGCGGCGAGGCGGCGAGCATCGCACCGCACACGAAAAAGCTCGCGACCGGCCGCCCGAGGCCGAGCCCACGGAGACCGAGACCGCGCGCGCGCACGGTCCCGTTCGATGCGCGTTCGCGGTGTCCCCCCGGTGCGTTCATGAATCCTCGGTGACGACTCGGTTGCGACCAGCCTGCTTCGCCCGGTAGAGGCGTGCGTCGGCGAGGCCGATGAGGGCCGACTCTTCGGTGCCGAGGTCGAGCTCGTCCAAGACGGCCACGCCCAAGCTCACTGTGAGGCGAATGGTGGCGGGCGCCCCCGAGCCGTTCACACGAAGCTCGGCCATGGACGCTCGGATGCGCTCGGCGAGGCGTGCGCCGGCGTCTCGGCCGCTGGCACGTGCGAGCACGATCATCTCTTCTCCGCCGTAACGCGCGACCACGTCTTCGGTGCGTACGACACGTAGGATTTCGTCGGCGACCGCGCACAGCACAGCGTCCCCGGCGAGGTGGCCGTAGGTGTCGTTGACCGCTTTGAAGTGATCGACGTCGAGCATGATGAGCGCGAGCGGCGTCTGGTGGCGGCGTGCGTAGGCGACCTCGGCCACGAGGCGCTCGGCGAAGTAGCGTCGGTTGTAGAGGTGCGTGAGTGCGTCGCGGGTGGACGAGTCGAACAGCTTTCGCTGCAGGTCGGCTTCGGTCGCGTCGAGGACGGCGAAGCGGAGCACCACGTTCGGGCCGAGTTGGATTCGGTCGCCCGATTTGACCTCGATGGGGGCCTTCACGGCCTTGCCGCCCACGAAGCTCCCGTTGGTGGACCCGCGATCCTCGAACAGCCAGCGAGCGCTCTCGGCGTCACGGTAGATGCGGGCGTGCAGGCGGCTCACTCCCGAGTCGTCCACGAGACAGGTCGAGTCCGAGCCGCGTCCGAGGGTATTTTCGCCCTCTTCTGCGAGGGTGAACACTTGCCCGGCGTTGATTCCGGTGAGCATCACCAGCGCCGCGCGGTCCTTCACTTGGGGGGCGGCAGGCTGCGCTCCCGGCTCGGTGTCGCGCTCACGCTCGGGCGCGATGGTCGGGAAACGGAAGCCCGGCGACGTGTCGAGGTCGCCCTGGATGTCCAAGAGCGAAGTCGAAAAGCGCTGCGTGTCCCGTACTTTCAAGCCGAACCTCGCCCGAACCCGCCCCTCGTGGCGTTCGCCACTCTTTACCCCGGTTCTCGGTGCGCGTAGACGAAAAAACCTCAAACACTACGCGCGGACGGCCGCGGAGGTCAAAAAAATGGGTCTTCTCGAAGGCAAAGTGGTCATCGTCACCGGCGCGGGGAACGGCATCGGCCGTGAGCACGCCAGGCTTTTCGCCCGAGAAGGCGCGAAAGTGGTGGTCAACGACGTGGGCGGCGCGCGCGACGGCGGCACCGGGGAAAACCCCGCCGAGAGCGTGGTGGCCGAGATCCGCAAAGAGGGTGGCGTGGCGGTGGCGAGCTTCGACAGCGTGGCCACCGTGGCGGGCGCCGAGGCCATCGTCGCGCTCGCCGTGTCCGCCTTCGGGCACGCGGACGTGCTCGTGAACAACGCCGGCATCCTGCGCGACAAGAGCCTCACCAAGATGGACGAGGACATGTGGGACTCGGTCTTGGCGGTCCACCTGAAGGGGACGTTCCTCTGCTCGCAGGCCTTCGCGCGCCACGCGATCGCACGTGGCGAGGGCGGGCGCATCGTGAACACGACCAGCGTCTCGGGCATGCTCGGCAACTTCGGACAGGCCAACTACGCCGCCGCAAAGGCCGGAATTTATGGCCTCACGCGCACCATGAGCATCGAGCTGCAGAAGCACCGCATCACCGTGAACGCCCTCGCCCCCATCGCCAAGACGCGCATGACCGAGGACCTTCCCATGTTCCAAGGCATGGACACCATGGGTCCCGAGCACGTGGCCCCGGCCGCGCTCTTCTTGTCGAGCGAGCTCTGCGGCGCACGCACGGGCTACGTGCTCGCGGTGGCCGGCGCGCGCATGTACTCGTTCAAAGTGGTGGAGACCCCCGGCAAGTTCAAAGAGGGCGACACCACGGTGTGGACCGCGAACGAGATCGCGGACAACTGGGACGCCATCGTTCGGGCCTGAGTGGGCGTGACCGCCGCGCGCTTCGCCGATTGACGCGGCGCGCGGAAACTTGGGGCTTTTCACGGCAGTCCGACCCGGTACGCTCGGGAGAATGTTCAAACCGAGCGCGATCCTGAAGGCTGCCGTCGGCTACTTGCGCAAGAACCCGGACGAGGTCGTGAAAGCCGCCTCGAACGCGACCTCGCTCAAGTTCGGCGTGCCGCTCGCGAGCCTCCGTTGGCTCGCAGGGCAAATCCAGGGCAAAAAAGCCCCGAAAGAGGTGGAAATCGACGCGACCCCGCCGGCGCTGCGCTTCAGCGCGGTGATCGACGCGATGGGCACTCCGCTGCGCGCGGCGGCGTCGATCAAGATCGACGAGGTGAACATCTCGCCCGAGTCCATCCGGGTCGGGGTGCGCCTCCGCGACGTGAAGCTCACCGTGCTCTCCGACGTGGAGTCGCCCGTGTCGATGCTGGTGCGCTCGGGCGCGCTCGATCTCTCCAAGCCCGGGAACGTGGTGAAGTTCCTGCCCAAGAGGCCGCCGGCCATCGTGGAGGCCGAGGGCGACCGCATCGTGCTCGACCTCATGCAGGTGCCCAAAATCGCCGCTAACAAGGCGCTGCGAAAGGCCCTCTCGGTGATCACCCCGGTCCTCGGGGTGGGTTCGATCGAGACCGACGCGGACCATCTCTACGTGAAGCTCAAGGCCACCCCCGCGGGCCTCGCCGAGGCGATCGGCGCCCTCCGGAAGTAGCGGGGTTTCCTAGGGGCGGGCAGGGTGCTAAGACACTCCTCGTCTCCTCGGGGAGTCGCACAGCCTGGTAGTGCACGAGCTTTGGGTGCTCGTTGTCGTCGGTTCGAATCCGGCCTCCCCGACCGAATCGATTCCGAAAAATAGGCGCTCTCGTCCTCGGTTCGCCGAGCTTCGAGAGCGTCTTTTTCGTGCGACATCGCGTCGAGCGGGAGGCGCCCGAGCAACTCGCCCGTTCGTCGAGGAGGGGCGGGACCGCCGTGCTCGTCGTCGCCCTTCCGGTCCGTGAGCCGATCTCGAAGGGAGAAAACACTGTTCCGATTCGGAGTACTTCCCGCGGGATCGATGCGCAACGTAGCGTACGGACCATTGCGCTAGTCTGCCGAGACTCGGTAGGCAATCGACGAAGGTTGCGTTTCGAGGGCGGCGCGCAAACCGAGTACGAGACGGCACCGCAGCGCAATCGAGCCGACGTCAGGAAACGTCTCGGGGGCATGTGGCGTCGAAAAGAGTGCCGAAGCTGCTCGTCATTGGAGTCGATGCCGCTTCGCGCCCCGAGAATACGGGGCTCGCTCTCGTGACTCGACGATTGGACGGCGCTTTCGAGCTCTCGTCCGTGGAGCCTTCTTGCAAGCACGTCGATCCCGTCGCCCGAATCGCGACCTGGCTCGAGGGGGCGACCGACGCGCTCTTGGCAGTCGATGCTCCCCTGGGCTGGCCTGCCGCGCTATCCGACGCGTTGACCGGACATGTTGCCGGAATGCCACTCGGCGACGAACCTAACCTGCTGTTCAGGAGAATGACCGATAGGCGTGTGCACGAAAACGTGGGAAAGATGCCGCTCGAGGTGGGTGCCGACCGAATTGCTCGGGCGGCGCGGGCAGCTCTCGAGCTACTCCAGCGACTTCGTGAATGCCTCGAACGGCCGGTCGAGCTCGCATGGCAATGCGAGGATCGCGGGATACGCGCCATCGAGGTTTATCCCGCGGCCACCATGATGGCGCTTCGGGGCAAGCCGCCGCGCTACAAGGGGAACGTTCCCGACGAAGCTTCGATACGACGAGGCCTCCTGAAGGAGTTGGAAGGGCAAATTCGCGTCCCAGCCAATCTCGTCGAGCTCGCGATCGAGCGCGATCATGGCTTCGATGCGGTGGTTGCCGCCGTTGCGGGGGTCGACTTCCTGCGCGGTATCTGCGATCCCCCCGTCCCTAGCGAGATTGAACTGGCGAGGCGCGAGGGTTGGATTTGGGTGCGACGGCTGGATGTAAGCAGGATGTAAGTTGCTGGTGTCCCGTTGATTTACTCCCGAAATCCCAATCGTTTCGCCCGCGGGTCCACGGGGCGGAGTGGACGGCGCCCCTCCGTCGTCGGACTTACGGGGATGTGAAGTCGTCCGGCGTTTCGCGGAATACGCTGAATTTGGCGTAAAATGTCGCTGTCGGGAATGGCTGCTCTCTCGTTCCGGTTGCCGACGTCGAATGGTGACTCTCCCGGATATTCCACCCGATCGGACGAATGCACTTCTTCTGGAACGGTCGGTACGTCGAAGGTGCGGCCATGGAAACAGTGCGCTGCCTGAGAAACACCAAAAAGACAAAGATCGCTGCCTGATTCGGCCGTGACGAGGGTACTTGAGCAATTGGGCGTGTCCGTCGAGTGGTCGGACTCCGGCCCGTCCTCCCTCGAATGGAGGCGGGTCAGCCGAGGGAAAGGTCGCCGACTTTTGTCGGATTACTCGAGAAATGCGCGAGAAGACCGCGCGACATCGCTACGCGATAGGTCGACGTGCGCGTGAACGTCGTGCGCCAGCTTCGTCTCTCGAGCGGGCGGTAGTGCCGTCTCCACACGACGACAGCTCGGAAAAAAGTGAATCTCGAGGGGCACTTTTTTCGAGCAATGAGCCGTATCGGGTCAAGGCCAATCGAGCGGTTCGTGCTCATCTGTCCCCTATCAATCGACGTTGCAAGGGTGGGCTGCGTACCGCGCTCCCCGCAACGGACAGGAGAAAGCTACCTCATGAGCAAGCTTCAATCGGAAATCGAGTCGTTGAGCACCCAGTTCGCGCAGGCCGTTGCCCGCGCCGTCTTCAAGTCGCTTACGGAGATCGACATCTTCGGCGCGGCTTCGGCTGCCGTTGCGGCGCCCGCGGCCCCCAAGGCGAAGGCTGCTCCGGCGGCCCCCGCGATCGCGGCCCCCAAGGCGAAGGCTGCTCCGGCCCCCAAGGCGAAGGCTGCTCCGGCCCCCAAGGCGAAGCCCGCCAAGGCCGCTCCGGTCGCCGCGGCTCCCCGCGCCAACGCTCAGTCCGGCGAGCTGCTCGACGCGCTCGTGAAGGTGCTCAAGAAGAACGGTGGCGGCCTCTACTCGGAAGACCTCCGCCGCGAGCTCGGCGTCGAGCGTCCCCAGCTCGCCAAGGCGATTGCCCAGGGGCTGGCCACCAAGGTGCTCGCCAAGCAGGGCGACCGCCGCAAGACCACCTACTCGCTCGCCTGATCGCACGACGTGAGCGCGACCGTGCTTCCCGCGCGGTTGCGTGAGCGCAGTCGAAGAGCCACCACCGGGGTCCGGGGTGGCTCTTCGCTCTTCGAACGGGCGCCCCTCTGCCCGAGCAGCGCGCGACTTGGCTTCGTGACCGGTTCGCGTGCCGAATCCGACATCCCTGCGCTCCGGACGGTGCGCAGGAACGTCCATTCGTTTTACACTGCCTCACCATGAACCGGGCGCCCCGACCCAAAGCGACCTTCACTCTGGCGCAGCTGCGACAGGGGCTCGAGGCTTTGCCGGAGCCCCCGGAGGACCTCCGCGGGCCGCATCGGGCCTTCGTCTCGGAGCCGGGGGCTACCTCCGCCCGACCCGACGGCCCCACGCTCCCTTTCCGTCACATGACCTTCGAGCCCATCGATCGACCCGACGAGCGAGGTTGGGTTTTCTCGGGCAAGGTCTTGCTCGGACTCGACGAGATCGGGCACTCCGAGCACCCGTCCGATCGTCCGGTCGAGCTCGCCCGGGCCGGAGAGTCGCTCGCCTCCGCACTCGCCTGGCGCCATGGCTCGGTCGGATTGACGCTCACCGATGCTCAGCGCAAAGGCGCCGAAGTGCTCGCCGAGGTGCGCCTCACGCTGAAGAAGCGCAAATTCGGCGCACCCTGAGGTTGGCGCAATGCGTTCGCTGATTCCTTCATGAGGTCGAGGCTTTCCGTCGACCACGTCCTGCTGCGTCGAGCGCGCGGGCGAACCATGGGCGAAGCTGTGACCTCCTTGGCGTGAAAGGTCGTGCTTTACTGAGAAGTTGCGAATGCAGCTCGGCTCGGCACCGCCGGCGGTCGTACTCCTTTGTGCGGGTACGATGGCGCCCATCCTCTTCCACCAGCTCTGGCTGTGGCAAGGCCGACGCTCGACCTCGATGCACGCCCGGGTCGCCCTCGTTGTGGTCGTCGGCATGCTCTACATGCTCGGCGTCCTCATCGATCGGGGAACCACCGGCCCTTGGGGCGTGCGCGTGGGCATACGTATGCAGTATGCAGCTTTGTCCGTTTTGCCCGCGCTGCTCTTGCGCGCGATATCCTCGTTTTTCGAGCGAGAGGTGCCGCGGAATACGCAGCGGGTCTTGTTCTCGCTCTCCGCCGTTCTCGGGCTCTTGGTCGTCTTCACGCCGCTCGTCGTGACGAACGAGCCAATCTCGCAGCGCGCTCTCGAGGGGCCGGACTACTTCGCGCTCGTGCCAGGTCCGCTCTATTTGCCGTTCGCCGCGGCAGAGGTGGTCATGGCGCTGCTCGCCTTCCGCGCGCTTCGGGCATTTCCCGTGCGTGCGTGGTCGGTACGGAGGATCGTGGTCTCGGTCTTCTGCGTTGCGCTCGTCTTCGCGACCAACGACGCGCTGATGACCTACGGTCTCGTGCCGTCGGTGCAGCTGTTCCCGTATGCGGCCACGTTTCTCGTGTGGTGCTTCGGTTTCGTGGCCAATCGGAGGACCGTGAGCGAGTACGCCGACCTCGAAGAAGCGGTGGCCGCGCGGACCCTCGAGGCTCGTGAGACCGAGACTCGCCTGCGCGAGGCGGTCGAGCGCCTCCGTACGAGCGAGGTGCGCTTTCGCTCGCTCTCCGATGCCACCTCGGAGGGCGTGCTGTTCCACGCGGACGGGCGGGTCAGTGATGCCAATGCTGCCGCGATTCGCCTCTTCGGGCGCGAATCGGGCGACCTCGTTGGACTCCGTGTCGACGAGCTCTTCGAAGGTCACACGACGATCGAGCAGACTGGCAACGACGCCGTGGAGCTGTCTGCCGTGCGCGGCCCAGGTGCGCGTTTTCCGGTCGAGGCGAGCAATCGTTCGGTCGGAGAGGGAGACATGAAGATCCTCACCGTGCGCGACATCTCGGAGCGGAAGCGCACCGAAGCCCGCATCATCTTGGCCGACCGCTTGGCTTCGCTCGGAACCCTCGCCGCCGGTGCCGCCCACGAAATCAACAACCCGCTCACCTACGTGCTCGCCGGCATCGAGACTTTGTCCGAGCGTGTCGGCGCCGGCCAGTCCACCGAGGGAGCCGCGGTATCGGTCGATCGCGAGGAGGCCCTCGGACTCTTGGGGGAGATGCGCGAGGGGTGTGGGCGAGTGGCCACCATCGTGCAGGAGCTCCGGGAGCTGTCGCGAGGGAAAGACGACGATCGTGTGCCGGTGCGAGTCGTCGAGGCCTTCGAGACGGCCATTCGCATGACCTACTCGGACATTCGCGAAAAGGCGAAAATCGTTCGGGATTTTCAGTGCGAGCCGCGCGTGCTCGCCAATCCCGGGCGTCTCGGGCAAGTGCTCATCAACCTGCTGGTCAATGCCGCGCAGGCCATTCCCGATGGAAACCCCGGCAAACACGTCATCACCGTGGGCGTGCGCGATCTCTCGAATGGTCGCATCCGCCTCGAGGTCTCCGATACGGGGACGGGCATCCCCGAGGCGCTGCTGCCGCGCATCTTCGACCCGTTCGTCACCACCAAGGCGGTCGGGCAGGGGACCGGACTCGGCCTCTCCATCTGCCACAACATCGTGACCTCGCTCGGCGGCACCATCGAAGTGGAGAGCGAAGAGGGGCGCGGGACCACCTTCCGAATCGAGCTCGAAGCCGCGGCGCGCATGTCCTTGCCACCGGTCGCCATCTCGACGCCGACGCCCGTGCTGTCGCCATTTCTTCGTTCGACGAGCCAGCCAGTGGAGCGCGCCCCTGTCGCCGTGGCCGAGCCTGCCCCCGTCGTTTCCGCGGCGGAGCGTGCCCCGAGCTTGCCCGTACCCGAGCCCGCCAAGTTGCCGAGTGCTGCCGCCGAGCCGTCGTTCTCCAGCATGCCTCCCTCCGTGGACGGTGAGCCGCTGCGTGTGCTCGTCATCGACGACGATCCGGGGGTGAGCCGCGCGCTCTCTCGCATGCTTCGTGAGCACAAAACCACGCTCGCGGAAGGTGGACAGCCGGGGATCGATCTCCTCCTACGCGAGGACTTCGACGTCGTCTTGTGCGACCTGATGATGCCGGACGTGAGCGGCATGGACGTCTACGAGAAGGTGCGCACCGTGCGGCCGGAGATCGCTTCGCGCATCGTCTTCATCACCGGCGGAGCGCATACGGCGGAAGGCCGGGCGTTCCTCGAGCGGGTGCCGAACCCGAAGCTCGACAAGCCCATCGCTCGCGCCGAGCTCCGTGAGCTGATGCGCGCGAAGCAGGCGGCCCTCACCACCGAGACGCGCGGAAGCTGAGCGGTCGGCAAGGGCGACGACCGTTCGCGCTCTCTTGCCGGCAAGCCGTTGCACGCCGAGAGGAAAAGTCGGCGATTTGTCGTGAAAAGCGGCTGCTTTTGGCGCGGCACGAGGGCTGCAATGGGAGAGCTCGAGGCATCTCTCCCTGCCCCCCGAAAGGACCCGTCCGATGCAAAGCCCGCCCTCCGATCCCCGCTACGGCTCTCGCTTGCCCGCTCCTGGCCAGTCTCAAAGCCCTTGGCCGAACGCGCAACAAGGCCAGGGATACGGTGGTCAGCCGCAGCAGGCGCAGGCGACCCCGTCGGCCTATCCGCAAGGCTACGGTCAGCCACAGCAGCAGGCCCCGCAAGGGTACGCGCAGCCGGGCTACGGTCAGCCGCAGCAGCAGGCCCCGCAAGGGTATGCACAGCCGGGCTACGGTCAGCCGCAGCAGGCCTACGGTGGCCCGCAGCCTCAGGCGCAGCCTCAGCAGCCCTCGGCGACCATGCCGAGCGTGGGCGGAGTGTCCTTCGGGATGCCGGGAATTCCCGGAGTGTCGGGCCTGCCCGGGCTCGGAAGTGCCGGTAAAATGCTGTCCGGAATGCCTCAGCCGAGCGGGCTCTCCCCCGCGCTCGCCTTCGCGCTCGGTGCGGTGGCGGTCGTCGTGGCGTTGGTCTTCGACGTGGTGTTCCTCAACGTGCATATTCCAGGTATCGGCGGTTATGCCTGGTACCTCACCACGGCACTCTCGTTCGCCGGAGCGGGCTTCGGTGGGGCCAAGTGGACGCGAGCGAGCCAGAAGACGGCCATGGCCGCCGTGGTGTTCGCGGGCGTGCTCTACGGCGCGGCCGACATCGGGCTCGGACTGGTCCTCGAGAACCTCGACATGGGAGCGGCGATGTTCCTCGGCATCCAGGGCCTCGTGATCGCGTTCATCTGCGGTGGCGCAGGCGTTCGCAAGGGACTCGCCGCCAAGGAGGACTGAGCGCCGAGCAGCTGGGGGATTCGCAGGCATGGCCCGAGGTGCGAGCGTTCGCCCTCGGGCTTCGCCGTTTCTCGCCGGGTCCGCGGCCTCGCGATTCGTGCGATTCTCGCGCGCATGATCGAAATCGAAGGGTTTTCCCTCGAGTCCGTGGAGCTTCTGGGCGAAAAGCGTGCGTTCTACAAGCGTGGAGCGGGACGTGCGGTGGTGGTCCTCTCCGAGATCCCGGGCATCACGCCCGAGATGATTCGTTTCGCCAATCGCCTGGTGGACGCGGGCTTCACCGTCTACGTGCCCCAGCTCTTCGGGGAGCCGATGCGCCCCATGTCTCCGGGGTACGCTGCACGGTCGATTGCGCGCGTGTGCATCCGCCGTGAGATCCACGTGCTCGCAGCCGACGGCTCGAGCCCCATGATCGTGTGGCTGCGCGAGCTCGCCAAGCTCGCGCACGCCGAGTGTGGTGGTCCGGGCGTGGGCGTGGTCGGCATGTGCATCACCGGGAATTTCGGCCTCGCCATGATGCTGGACACTCCGGTCACGGCCTCGGTGCTCTCGCAGCCTTCGCTGCCGGTCGGACCGACCGCCGCGCAGCGCGCCGCGCTGCACGTCACGCCGACCGAGCTCGCCGCGGTGCGGGAGAAAGTGGAGCGAGGCGCTCGTGTTCTCGGCCTTCGTTTCACGGGCGATCCGCTCTGTCCGCCCGCGCGCTTCGAGCGGCTTCGGCAAGAGCTCGGCGCGGGCTTCGAAGGCATCGAAATCCCGTCGGAGCGCGCGAATCCGAGGGCCCCCAAGCCCGCGCACAGTGTGCTCACGCACCACTTGATCGACGCCGAAGGCGAGCCCACCCGAGTCGCGCTCGATCGCACCGTGACGTTCCTGCGCGAACGGCTCGGGGCCTGAGCGGTCCGTCGGTCAGCGTCGCGCGAGGCCGGCTTCGTGGCGGAGCGCGTGGTCGATCAGCACGAGTGTCGCCATGGCCTCGACCAGGGGCACGGCGCGGGGCAAAACGCAGGGATCGTGGCGTCCGCGGCCCTTCAAGGTGGTGTCCTCTCCGGTGCGCGTGACCGTGCGTTGCTCGTGGAGGATGGTCGCGGTGGGCTTGAAAGCCACTCGAAAGTGGAGGGTCTCGCCGTTGGTGATGCCGCCCTGTACGCCGCCGCTGCGGTTCGTGTGCGTACGAACGCGGCCGTCTTTCATGAAAAACTCGTCGTTGTGCTCGCGACCGGAGAGCTCGGTCCCCGCGAAGCCCGAGCCGATCTCGAAGCCTTTGCTCGCCGGGAGGCTCATCATGGCCTTGGCGAGGTCCGCTTCGATCCGATCGAACACCGGCTCACCCCAGCCGGGCGGGCAACCGCGCACGGAGCACGTGATCAAGCCTCCGATCGAGTCGCCCGATTTGCGTGCGGCATGCACGAGATCCATCATGCGCTGCGCGCCTTCCGGATCCGGGCAGCGCATGGGGGTGTGATCGACCTCTGCGCGGGTCACGGACTCGACGTCGCTCTCGACTCCGAAGGTGCCCACCTTGGACACCCACGCGACGACGTCCACGCCGTAGCGCGAAGCTAGGAGCTTCCGTGCGATGCCTCCCGCGGCCACGCGCGCCGCGGTCTCGCGCGCGCTCGTGCGTCCGCCGCCTCGGTAATCGCGGTGTCCGTACTTGGCGTCGTAGGTGTAGTCGGCGTGGCTCGGTCGGTATTTTTCCGCCACTTCGCGGTAGTCGGCCGAGCGCTGATCCTCGTTCACGATGCGGAGCGAGATGGGGGTCCCCAGCGTGAGACCGTCGAACACGCCGCTCTCGATGTGCACTGTGTCGGACTCTTTCCGCTGCGTGACCAAGGTGCTCTGGCCCGGTGCGCGGCGGTCGAGATCCGGCTGGAGATCGGCCTCGGAGAGCGCGAGTCGCGAAGGACACCCGTCCACCACGGCGCCGATCCCGGTGCCGTGCGACTCGCCCCACGTGGTGACTCGGAAGAGGTGCCCGAAGGTGTTTCCCATGGTGCTTTCGTCGATTACGGAAGGTCGATGACCACGTTGTCGTAGGTGGTCGTGACGGCGGGGGTGGGCGCGTCGAAAAGGGTAGCGCCGACCGTGACCGTGGTGAGCTGCGAGGCGCCGGTCGGCTTGATCGGCGTGAAGGGGCGGGAGGTGGTCTTGCCGTCGACCGCGAGGACGACGTTGCCCTTGTCCGCGTCGAAGTCCAGGTCGACGTGGAAGAAGCGACCGGTCGGAAAGGGCGCGGGCGTGGCCACGTAGCGCGTCTCCGAAGGTAGACTCTCGACCGAGAACGAGCTGCCCGTCTCGTCCAGGAAGAGCGCGGTGCCCGTGTACTCCTTGGTCGAGTTGAGCACGATCGTCGCCAGCGTGATCGGCCTGTCCCCCGACTTCCACTCGGGAGCTTCCACTCGAACGTCGAACGCGACGCGAACGCGCTTCCACCCGGTGATTTCCTTCTCCGCGCGCGCCGCCCCGTCGTTGGCGGAGGAGGCTCGGCGGGAGAAGGTCGAGCGCATCGCACGAGGTGGGCTCGCTGCGAGCACGGAGCTCACGGTCACGGCTCCGGTCGAGTCGGCTCGTGTGCGCGTGAACTCCTCGAAGGTCGTTTGGTCGAAGTCGGCGCACAAAAAATGCGTCCCGAGCTTGCACGGGCTCTCGAACGAAGGCGCAGCGTCCGCGCTCGCGTCGGTCGGAGGTGAGGTCGCGGCGTCACGGGCTGCTCCGGCTTCGACCGGGCGCGCACCGGCATCTCCCGAGCCTGCGTCGTCCGAGACCGCCGCCACGTACGCCGAAGCGCAGGCCACGAACGCGAACGCGCCCGAGGCCGAGAGCACGAAAGCGCCGAGCGACGTTCGACCCACCATGACCCTCGAGCGTACCTTTCCTCGGTCGATTCTGCACCGAAAGCCGCCCTTTTCGCGAGCGAGCGCGATACTCGGAGAATTCGCGGCAGGTGGATGATCGCTTTTCCGCGACCGGGGCACGATCTGGAGGACGGTGCGAGTTTTCGCATCCTCGGGAAAGGCCTCGAGCATGAGCTTCGGCGCGCGCGGTTCGGTCAAAACGTACGGAGACGGAAGCTTCCCCGCGGTGACCCGCGGAAAGAGCCTCGAGCGCCTGCGAAAAGAGCACGGAGGGGTGCTCCCGCTGGCTCAGGTCATGCGTGTGGTGGACGTGCTGCTCTTCCACATGGAGCAGGGCCACAAGCGGGGCATGTCCTTCCGTCACTTGCATGCCGCAAGCATCATGCGCCTCGACGACGACAGCTTGGTGGTCGAGTCGGCCGAGCGCTCGCACGCGAACCCTCCCGAGTCGGACTCGACCATCAACGAGCAGAGCGACGTCTTCGTGGTGGGGGCGCTCGTCTTCTATCTGCTCACCGGCGCCGAGCCTCAGGTGAGCCCGCACGGTCCTTTGCCTGCGCTCGAGACGCTGGCCCCTTGGGTGCCTGCTCGTGTGGCGCGCGCCATCGGCAAAGCGCTGCATCCACGGCGGGCCGTGCGCTGGCTCGACGTGTCCGAGCTTCGCGACGCGCTCTTCGGCGATGAGGGTGCACGATGCACGCTTCCCGTCGGCTTCGAGCGCCCGGCCTGGGCGATCGAGCTCATGGATGCCGCGATGGCGAGGCGGGCGAAATGAAGCCGCCGCCATTGCCGTCGGCCTTCGCGATCGAGCCGCCTGCGTTCTGATATGACCTTCGCCCATGGCGGCGAAGAAGAAGAACAAGAAGGCGCGTGTCGACGGCGGCGCCAAGCCCTCGTCCGAGAAGCCCTCGTCCGCCCCCGCGCGCGAGACCGCCCCCTCGGAAAAGGCCGAAAAGGCCGAAAAAAAAGCCTTTCCGCCGCTTCGCCCGCTTCCCTTGCCGGACCCGCTCCCGGAGAAGGAGCTCTCGCCCATCGACAATCCGATCGCCATCGCGCTGGTGATGGCCATCGCGCTCGCCGTGCTGGTGGGACTCACCTGGAACCGAGTCGTTCCGCCGTCGTCCGCCAAGTCCGGCCCGCTCGACGCCGTGCCTCGGGAGAGCTTCTTGGTGGGCCACGTGGACGTGCCGGCGCTGCGCGCTTCGCCCGTCTACAAAGCGGTGCTCGGTGAGGCGGACGGCAGCGCATCCAAGGCTCTCGGGCTCGACGAGCTCGCCAAGGGGTGTGGCTTCGACCCGCTCGATCGCGTGAGCGAGCTCGCGGTGGCCATCCCCGAGGGCGAGAGCCGCGGGACGTTCGGTCTCGCCGCGCACGTCGGCATCACGGAGAGCGAGCTCGCTACCTGCGCCGAGCGCGTCGGCGAGGCTCGAGGCTCGAAGGCCGCTCCCAAGACGGTGGGCTCTTTCCACGTGATGGAGGAGCAAAAGGGCGCGCATCCCGGGCTCGCATTCCGCGAGGGGCAAGGCCCTCGAGGGCCCCATCTCCTCTTGGTGGCCGAAGGCGCCTGGCTCTCGTCGATGATCGCGACTGCGGATGGCGAGCGGCCCTCGGCCTCCACCGAGGCGTCGCACGTCGCGCTCGCCACGGCCGTCACCTCGCAGCCCGGGCTCGAGAAGCCCACCGTGCTCGCCACGGCGCTGCTCCCGAAGGGCCTTCGCGAGAGGCTCCGGGGCGAGCTCTCCGCCGAAATTTCCGGCGCATCGCAAGGCGGAGAAGACAGCCCCCAAGACGTGATGTCGGCCGTGCTTTCGGTCGGAGGGGTGGGGCTCGCGATTCGTGCGGGCGGTCCGGGCGAAGACTTCGACGTGCGCGCCGAGCTCGCGTGCGAGGGCGATAAGCAGGCAGCGGTGCTCGCTCGCTTGGTCGAACGAAAGCGCTTCGCGTGGTCGAAGGACATCGGCCTCCGCATCGTCGGCTTCGGCGGAGCCATCGACTCCATCGTCGCCGAGGCTCACGGATCGGGTCTCACGCTGCGTCTCCACGCACCGGCGGACGACCTCGCGCGCGCCATCACGCGTGGTCTCGAGCTCGGCAAATCGCGACCGTCCGCGCGTCCGGAGCCGGTCGTTCCTTCGGCGCAGCGCGCCCCGGACGAGGTGCTCGGCGCACGCCGAGACGCTGGAAAATAAGCCGATTCGTGCGCGCGGCGGTCGCGCCTCGTACCCTTCGCCGAGTGTCCGTGAAGTCCGACACGAGGCGCACTCCGATCGAGAGAATTCGCAGATCGGAACGTGCCCCGTAGATTTTCCCGAAGGCCTTGCTTACCTTTGGGAAGCTGAAAGTCCGCCGGGCAAGGTGCCCGACCGATCGAGAGCCCAAGAAGGCCCGCCCACGTGGGCGTGTGCGCCTTCGTCCGTTAAGGAGACCCGTCATGGCCGGAAAGAACGTCATCGAGCTCACCGACGAAAACTTCGACACCGAGGTGACGAACTCGCAGATTCCCGTGCTGGTCGACTTCACCGCCACTTGGTGCGGCCCCTGCAAGCAGCTCGCTCCCATCGTCGAGAAGATCGCCGACGAGAACGTCGGCAAGTACAAGGTCGCGAAGCTCGACATCGACGACGCTCCGAAGGTCACGCAGCGCTTCGGCGTCCGCAGCGTGCCGACCATCCTGGTCTTCAAGGCCGGTGAGAAGAAGGGCGCGCACGTCGGCGTGACCAACAAGGAAACGCTGATCAAGATGCTCGAGGGCTGAGCAAGGCTCCGCCCGTCACGCCCTTCGTCGCCACCCGTACCTCCGTCGATTCGATGGAGAGCGGCACGGCGAGTCGGACACGAAAGCGCCCGCGGTCTTCGGATCGCGGGCTTTTTCGTGGGATTTCGGCCGACATGCGGGCTCTTGCGGAAAGAGCGAAGAGGCGCCGTTTCGGGTATTCTCGTCGTTCGATGGCCGCCCCCTCCGACCCACGACAGCCCGCGCTGAGGGACATGCTCCTCGGGCAGGTCCTCACCGGCACGGGGCGCGTGACCTACCACCTGCGCGACTGCGTGGGCGAGGGCGGACAGGGCTGGGCGTTTCGCGCGCACTGGAACGATCCCAACGGACCCGTGGTGCTCGCCAAGGTGCTTAGGCCGGACACGGTGAGCCTCGATGCACTGCGACGCTTCCAACAAGAGGCGGACGTGCTGCGCATGCTCTCCATGATCCCGAACCCGCACGTCGTGAGGTTCTACGATCATGCGGTGGCGCAGGTCACCCCGGCGGGCGGCGCGCTCATCGCGCTGCCGTTCACGGTGCTCGAGTTCGTGAACGGGCCCTCGCTCGAGCAAGTGCTGAAGGCGACCGGTGCGCTCCCCGTGCAGCGCGTGCGGCGAATCTTGCGACACGTGGCCACCGGCCTCGAGACCGTGCACGCGCAGAAGGTCGTGCATCGCGATCTCAAGCCGTCCAACATCCTCTTGTCGACCGACGGTGGCATCGAGGTGGCGAAGGTCACCGACTTCGGTCTCGTGAAGCTCGCCGAGCTCAACTTGGTGCGCACGGCGGCCCTCGCCGGGGCTTCGCTCGGCTATGCGCCGCCCGAGCAATACGAGCGCGGAAACAAGCGCGTTTCGCTCCGCACCGACGTCTTCTCGCTCGCGGCCGTCGCGTACGAAATGCTCTCGGGAAAGCCCGCGTTTCCCTTCACCGAAGGTGAAAATCCGCTGGTGATCGTGACGCGCATCTTGAACGGGCAGCGGCCCGCTCTCGCCAAGGTGCTGACCACCCTCCCGCGTGAGCTCGCGCGTAAACGCGAGCTGCTCGACCCGGTCGATGCGGTGATCGCGCGCGCACTCTCCGCCGATCCGGCGCATCGTCAGGAGAGCGTGATCGCCTTCGTGGGCGAGCTCGACGCCGCGCTCGCTCCGCTCGAAGACGCGGACACCCCACAACGGAGCTTGGTCTCGCCCTTCGAGGCGACGGCTCCCACGTCGCTCTCGTTTTCGGCGAGTACGTTCGAGGCCGCCGCTGCCAGCCCGGCGCTTCTCGCACAAGCCGCGACCGTCACCGCCACGGCCGAGCTCGTCGCCACGTCGCCGCAGGTTCCGCATCCCGTGGGACCCGGCGTCTCGGCCGCGAACTACTCGGCAGCCACCTCGCCCGCGCTCGCCCAGGTCGCCACGCCCGGCACCCTTCCGTACGGGCGAGCTCAGCGTTTCCCCGAGAGTGTCGCCTCCCAGCCATCTTCCTGGCGCTTTTCGGCGGTCTCGACGCCCGCGCGGCCGCTCGGCTTGAGCCACGCTTCGCTCTCGCTCGGGGGAGGCGTGGCGGCCATCTCCCAAGCCGGCTTGCTCGTGTGGGAGCGTGGCGTGTGGAAAGGCGTGGCGCTTCCTCCCGAGGTCGATCCACGGCTGCTTCGCGGGGTGACCTGGCTCGACGGAAACGAGCTCTTGCTCTACGGCGACCAGGGCTTCGTGGCCGTGCTCTCCGCTCGTGGGACCGCGCTCGTGCTGCACGGAGGCCTTCCGGGTACGAAGTTGCAGCATGCACGCGTTTTTCCGGACGGCGACGTGTGGCTCACCGGCGAGATGCCGTTTCGTGGCAGCGTGAGCCGTACCTTGCAGTCCGCCACGAGCGGCGTCGCCATGCGCCTCTCGAAGGGACGCATGGAGGCCGTGCTCGAAGCTCCCGGCGTCTCACGCCTCTCCGACGTCGCGCGGCTCGGCGCCGAGGTCATCGCGTGCGGCGATCGTGGGGCCATCGTGCGCTGCGACGCCGAACGGGCCGATCTCTTGTCGAACATTTGCCACGGCGATCTGCACGCCATCTCCGCGCTGCCCGACGCGACCGCGGTGACCGTGGGCGCAGGAGGTCACGCGCTGCACGTGACCCACCGCCGCGAAGGAATCCTCGAGGCCGTGCAGACGACTCGCGCCTTGCTCGCGCTGTCGGTCTCGCCGGAAGGCTCGGCCTGGGCGGGCGCGGCCAACGCACGCCTCTTGCGCCGCTCGAACGGAAGCTGGATGCGCATGTCCGGCGATTTGCCCTCGCAAGGCAACGTGATCGCGCTCGTTGCTCACGAGGCGACCGTGCGCGCGGTGCTCGACGACGGGGTCTTGGTGGAAGGGCGCATCGTCGTTTGAGATCTCCGTCGCGCATGGTGCGCGGGCTGCTCGCACTGACGGCCGTCGCGCACATCGGCTTTTTTCTCGCGGTCTACGCGACCCTGCAGGCGCGCACGTCGCATCCTGCCTGGCTCGCGATCGTGGTCGCATCGGCCGGGTACGCGGGGTTCGTCGTGTACGTGTGGAACGGCCTCGAAGACGTGCGCACACCACTGTGGAAGGTGCGTTTCTTCATCGTTCCGTACTTCGTGCACTGGACCGCGTGCGCGTTCGCCCTCGTGCCGAGTCTGCTCTACGCGATCGTGCGCCCGCTCGTCGGGCTCGTCGCGGGAGGACGCCTCTTGCCCCTCGAGCCGTTCGCGTTCTTCTACCTGACCGGTCTCGTGGTCTGCGGTTACGGCGTGCTCGTGCGGCGCCGCTGGGTACGGACCGAGCGCGTCGACGTGCGCATCGCCGGGCTCCCTCCGGCCTTCGATGGCTACCGCGTGGCGCACCTCTCGGACCTGCACATCGGGGGACTCACGCCCGAGTCGTGGGGCCACGCGTGGGCTGCGCGCGCCAACGCCCTCGACGCCGATCTCACCGTGGTCACGGGCGACATGGTCACGAGCGGTGTCGATTTCCACGAGGACATCGCGCGGGTGGTGGGCGCGCTGCAAGCTCGCGACGGGGTGGTCGTTTCCATGGGAAATCACGACTACTTCGGCAACGGTGAGCCGCTCATCGGGTACCTCGGCGAGCGAGGCGTGAAGGTCCTCCGCAACGCAGGCTTCACGATCGCGCGTGGGGACGAAAAGCTGCATCTTGCAGCCATCGACGACACCTGGACCCGGCGCGCCGACCTCGATCTCGCGCTTTCCGAGCGACCCGAGGGCGTGCCGTGCGTGCTGCTCGCCCACGATCCCGAGGTATTCCCGAAGGTCGTGGCAAAAGGTGTAGACCTCATGCTCTCGGGGCACACCCACGGAGGTCAGCTCGCGATCCCGTTCTTGGCGAAGCGCTACTCGCTCGCCACGCTCGCGCACACGTACAACCTGGGCCTCTACCGAGACGGTCGCTCCACGCTCTACGTGCACCCGGGTCTCGGCACCACCGGGCCGCCCATCCGCCTCGGAGCGGCACCGGCGGTGACGCTGCTCACGCTGCGCGCGGCGTGAGTCCGCGGCGGGCGTCGGTCAGACCTTGGGCTCCGCGCGCAGCATCTTGAGCTCGTCGAGCAGGTGGTCGATGAGCAGCGAGACGCGCTTCGGCAAGAGCCTCGCGGAAGGGTACACGAGGTGCCCGTCGCCACCGCGCCGCCGGTAGCGCGGCAGCACGTGCACGAGCTCGCCGGAGTCGACGTCGGGCGCGACGAGGAACCAGGGCAGCAGCGCGATACCGGCATGATCGACCACGGCGCGCCGCACGAACGATAGATCGTCGGCCGAGAGCATCGGCGCGATGTCGACGCTCTCGGGCCCTTTCGGGCCTTCCACGTCGAGCCGCGTGTTGCTCTGCGTGGGTCGATGCACGACCATCTCGTGCGTGGCGAGATCGGCGAGCTTCTTCGGCGTGCCGTGTTTTTCCAGGTACTTTGCGCTGGCCACGAAGAACGACGAGCCCTGCGCGAGCTTTCGCGCGACCAACGACGAATCTTGGAGCTGCCCGAAGCGGAGCGCGAGGTCCACTCCTTCGGCGACGAGATCGACGCGCCTGCCGGCGAGCACGCAGTCGACCGAGATCTCCGGGTACTTCTCGCGGAACCTCCGGAGGGTGTCGGGCAGGAACGTCGAGCCGAGGTCCACCGGCGCCGTGATACGAACACGACCTTTGGCCGAGTCGCCGAGGTCGCGCACGGCTTCGTTCGCGTCGGTCAGCGCAGCAACTGCGCGCCCGACGTGCGCCGCATAGGCGGTCCCGGCGTCGGTGAGGTGGAGCTTGCGGGTGGTTCGGTGGATGAGCCTCACCCCGAGGCTCTCTTCGAGCTCGCTCACGCGACGGCTCACGGCCGACTTGGCGATGCCCAGACGGGCCGCCGCTTTGGTGAAGCTCTGCGTCTCCTGCACCGCCAGAAACGCGGTGACGCCGTCGAAGTTGATCGTTCTTTCCACGCGAACGATTATTTCTACTTGTGTCCGCTGGCGCAACATCTTCCCGAGGGCCATTGTTGCTTCTCGAAAGGAAGTGACCCCATGAACGTCTCGCAAAAAGCCCCGACGGTCGCGCGTATCGTCCTCGGAGCGCTGTTTCTGCTCTTCGGGCTCAACGGGTTCCTGCAGTTCTTGCCCATGCCTCCGGCTCCCGAGAAGGCCGGAGCGTTCCTCGGGGCGCTCGCCGCGACCGGGTACATGTTCCCGCTCATCAAGGGGACTGAGGTGGTGGCCGGGCTGTTGCTCCTCTCGGGTCGCTTCGTTCCCCTGGCCCTCACCGTGCTCGCTCCGGTGGTCGTGAACATCGTCGCGTATCACGCCGCGCTCGCCCCCGAAGGACTGCCGCTTCCCATCTTCCTCACGGCCGTCGGCATCTACCTCGCCTATGCGTACCGCGACTCGTTCGCGCCGGTGCTCGCCGCTCGCGCCAAGCCCGCGCGGGTCGACGACGGTGCTCGTGTCGCCACTGCCCACGCGGCGGCCGAATGAGCCTCGAGCAATTCCCCGGGCTCGGAGAGCCAGCGATGCACGCCTCCGAGCCCGCCGACGCGACCACCACGCTCTCTCCTTGTGCCCGAGCCCGGAGGCCGCGCGCTCCGATGGAGCTTCGTCCGAGCCAGGGGGATCGTTTCCTACGCTGCGGTCCCTCGATGCTGCGCCGCACGCCCTCACCGGTCGAGCTCTTGCTCGGACCTCTCGCCCGCAAAGCGGGCTGACGCCGAAGGACCCGCTCTCGATCGCGACGCTCCTCGCGGCAAAGAGAGCGGGCCTTCGCGCGTTCTCGAGACGCTCCGTCGAAGAATCGAGGAATCGAGCCGTCTCGGTCGGCGTTGAAAGCTCTCGTGCGCTGGGGAAGAACCTTCGGAGCGGTCGTCGTCGGGTGGCTCTGGGGATGCGGAGCGGAACCTCCGAGGAAAGACGACGCCCCCATCGTGCCGACCCGGGAGCTCGACGCGAGCGAGGTGTCCGCGAGCGCCCAGGGCGTACGAGGAAAAGCCCTCGCGGCCGACGGTTCGGAGCTCGCCTACGTGGACACGCACGATCACTTCGCGCACACGCGTCGGGTCGATCCGGCCAAGTTCCCTTACTTCAAGCGGCGCGGTGCATCGCCCGAGGTGGTGCTCACCTTCGACTGCGCTTGGGTGCCCAAAGAGACGGGCGCCGAGGTGCTCGATGCGCTCCGCGAGATGGGTGTAAAAGCCACGTTCTTCGTGGCCGGCCCCTTCGTCACCGAGGACCTCCGCAAGAACGACTCCGGCCCGAATCGCGCGACGCTCGAGCTCGTGCGACGCATCGTCGACGAGGGGCACGAGGTGGGCAACCACACGCGAAACCACCCGCACCTTTCGCCCGGAGTGACGTGGTCCACGGAGCTCAAGACACTCGCGAAGTCTTGGGAGAACGCCACCCGCGAGGCCTATGCGCCGGCGAGCCCGCCCGCTGCTGCCGCCATGAAGCCGTACTGGCGTGCGCCCTACGGCGAGTACGACGAGCGCTCGCTCTCCGCAGCGGCCGTCGCGGGGTTTTCGCTCCACTTCGGTTGGAACGTGGACGTGCTCGATTCGATCGGCCTACCCGCGTGCCGCAGCGCTGCGTCGGGAGCCGCGTGCCTCGACGCGGAGCGCGAGACGCGGCACGTGATTTCGTTCGTGCACGAGAACCCCACGCTCGACGTGGTGGTCGTGCTGGCGCACCTCGGGGCGCCCTATGGATTCGGCAAGGATCCCAAGGGTCTTCGCGCGTTGATCGCGAAGCTTCGCGCCGAGGGCCGCACGTTCGCCAAGCTCTCCGAGGTGGTCGTCCCGCCGTGAGCGCTCGGCGCGATCAGCGGCACTGAATGGTGCTGCCTGCGCCGTTCGGCCCGACGCACTTCTTGGGAAGCGCGCAGGTTTGACCGCCCGAAATGCCGCCGCTCTTGCACTCGTAGGCGACGCTCGGCTCGTAGTCGCTGCAGTAGACGCCGTCGACCTTGCCGGTGCAGCTGTCCTTCACGGTGAGCTTGCACGTCTCCGCGCTGCCGACGAAATAGAAGGGATCGCTCTTCACGGGTTTGAACGAGAAGAGGCCTTTGTCGATCGAGGGGAAGCCGAGCCCGGGAACCTGAAGGCGGGCGCCCGCGTTCACGCGCAGACCGTGCTGTTCGTAGAGCGCGAAGCCGGCCTGCGCGGTTTGGTTGCTGTAGGTTGCACATACTTCGCCGGTGACCGCGCCGTACGGACCCACCTTGACTTCGATGCCGGCCGCGTCGAAGGCGAGCAGGCTCACCACGGCTTGCACCGCACACTCGCCGGTGACGCCGGCCTTGGCGCGCACGCCGACGAACTGGTGCTCGACCGTGAGCGTGGGCTCGTCGGACATCACGTCGATGTCGGTTCCGCCGTCGTAACGGAAGCCGGCCGAGGCGTGGCCTCTCACGCCGACGCGGCTCGTGGCGGAGACCTCGCCGGTCACGGTCACGTTGCAGTTGATCTCTGCGCGAAGGCGAATGGTGAGCGGAATGGGACCGCCGATGGGGATGGGAACGCTGGGGCTCTCGAAGCTCTTGTAGAGCGAGCCACCTTGCGCGGACTGCGCGGTCAGGACTTTCACGCCGTATTCGATGTCGGCGCCGATGACCGGATCGAGATCGAGCTTCGCCGAGGCTCGCTTCACGCCGTACGGAATGCCGAGCGCTTTACGCAGCTTGAGCTCGCCCTCGAACTTCGAGCCGAGCGACACCTTCGCGTTCGAGACCTTCACCACCGGCCGGAACTTCACGTTCGATTGGCTCGTATCTTCGAGCGTGGTGTCCGTTCCGACCGATCCCGATCCCGAGCTCGTTCCGCCGGGACCCTGCACGTGCAGGCCCTGCGTGCCGAGGGCCGCGCCTTCCTCGAAGATGGAAGGCGTGGGCGAGGTGGCGCTCCACACGAGGTCGCCTTCTTCCAAGAACTGATCGAGGTACGCGGGCTCGGTGGTGACCACCACGCGGTCTCCCTCTTTGGCGACCGAGACCACCTTGCGCAAGAAGCCGTAGGGGTTCTTCGATTTCGTGAGATCGGCGGTCTTCGAATCACGATTGCCCGCGAACACCGTGCCGGGGACGAGGCGGTCCAAGATGGCGCGGTTCTCCGCGTCGTCGGCGAGCGAGACCTTGCCCTCTTCGACGATGGCCGAGTCCGCGAAGTGCTGCGAGGTCTTCACCGCGTCGGGCCGCACCGCGATGGCCTTCGGCGTGGAGAAGTCGACGCCCGAGCCATCGTCGAAGGGCGCCGGATCGGACGCGGTCGAACAGGCGACCGAGGTCGAGCATGCAGCGAGCACGAGCAGGGACGGGACCAGCGATCGCTTCGTCATCACCCCATGATCCTACTGGCGCCTCGCGTGATCGCTAGAACATAACGTATTGAATTTACTTGGATCTTTCCGTGGTGCTTCCTGGATCCTCGAGGCCCCAGGCGACTCGATCGCGTGGTCTCGTAAAGTCGAGCAGTCTCGCGAGGTCAGCTGAGGGATGAGGCACGCGCGATCCGGGATCACCCCCGGCCGAGGATCGAGCGATCCATGTGGTCGCCGCTCGAAAACGAAGACGCCGACCGACCCGTGAGGATCCGTCGGCGTCTTGCACGTTCACGTGGGCGCGACGCGCGCGCTCGTGATCAGCGCGGGCC
Organism: Polyangiaceae bacterium; assembly: GCA_965225775.1. Taxonomy (GTDB): domain Bacteria; phylum Myxococcota_A; class Polyangia; order Polyangiales; family Polyangiaceae; genus JAAFHV01. The sequence goes on from OZ245328.1 coordinate 7,748,342, forward strand.
GTTCTCGGCGCGGCGGCAGTCCGCCGTGCAGCCCTGGGTGGAGTCGCACTGTTCGCCCTGATCGGCCTGCACGATGCCGTCGCCGCAGAAGGGTCCGCGCTTGGTGCAGTCGGCGTTGCAGCGACCGTACGCGCCGGTGTTGTTGGCCGTGCCGTCGTCGCACACTTCGTCGGGGGTCTTCACGCCGTCGCCGCACACGCTCTGGCACTTGGTGAGGACCTTGTCGAAGTCGTTGAGGGTCAGCTTGTAGTTCGAGGCCGTGGGGTTGCGCTCCGCTTGGAACACCACGAACTCGTACATGCCGCCGACCACCAAGCCGAGCTGCGTGGCCTTGGCGGCGTCGAGGGTGACGCCGTCGGTCTTGGCTTCTTTCACGCCGCCGATGTCCACGGCGAGCTTGCCGTTCACGAACACCCAGACGTCGTCGTCGCCGCGGAAGCTGAGGACTTCGCCGCCCTTGTAGGTGAAGGGGATGCGGAGCTCGCTCGTGAAGAGGAAGTTCCGCATGTTGCCGTTGCCGTCGTCTTGACGCTCGGGCCACGCGCCGGGCGCCGCGTCGAGCGGGAAGAAATTCGAGTCGTCGAAGACGTAGGAGCCGCCGACCAGTCCGAGTGTGATCTTGGACACGACCTTCTTGGAGAATGCGGTGTCACGGAACCAGGACGAGAAGCTGGTCGCGTCGGTGATGATGTCGAGGTTGCCCGTGCCTCGGCGCGACAAGAACTGCGGCTTGCCCTGCGCATCGAGTGCATTCTGCACGAGTCCCTTGGCCACCACGTTGATGGCCGGGTCGGTGAAGTTCGCGGCCAAGAAGTCCGGGTGACCACCGGCCGAAGCCGCAGCCTTGAAGTCACGGTAGGCGATGTAGAGCGACTTCGACGCGGGAGGGGTGCCGAGCGCGTTGGTGCACGTGAATCCGGGCTCGAGGGTGCACGTGGCCGAACAGCCGTCACCCGCACGGACGTTGCCGTCGTCGCAGAGCTCACCGGGAAATTTCAGGCCGTCGCCGCAGACCGCCGTGCAGGTGCCGGCCGCGCATTTCGGCTCGACGCGGCAGTCGGGATCACAACCGTCGAAGGGATCGAGATTTCCGTCGTCGCACTGTTCGACGCCCTCTTTTTTGTTGTCGCCGCAGGTGGTCTTCTCGCAGGGAGTGCCCGGAGCTCCGCACTTGTAGCCCTCTTCGATTCGGCACTTGGAGGAGCAGCCGTCGGCGTCGTTGGCGTTGCCGTCGTCGCAGTCTTCGTCACCGGCGATGAGCTTGTCGCCACAGGTGATGGCGGTGCACTTGGCGCCCGGGATCGGACAGACCCAGCCCGGCTCCACGCGGCAACCGGAGGTGCAGCCGTCACCGTTGGCTTTGTTGCCGTCGTCGCAGACTTCGGTATCGGGGTTCTTCACTCCGTTGCCGCACGCCGTGGGCGGTTCGGAGGAGTCGCTGCCCAGGGCGTCTCCGCCTTCACCGATGAAATCGGCGTCGAAGCCGGGACCTGCTTCGGGCGTGGTGCCTCCCGAGTCTTGGAACTCGGAGCCGGCCTCGGTCGAGTTGCACGCGAAGAAGAGAGCGACACACGCTCCCGAAAGAATCGAACCGATCAAGACAGAGCGCATCCTCTGAATGTCGCAGCAATCTCACCGGGTGGCGAGGACCTCTTTTCGACTTTTTGCGAACACGAGTGTCCGCACGACCGTGACGATTCGGCAACGGCATCTCAAGCAACCTCGCCGCACCCGACGGGCCGAATCGGTCACGATTCTCGGGACTCGACGCGGCCGCTTCGGGGTCGGGACGCAGGACTTTGCGCAGGCTCGATCGAAGAGGCCGCTGATTCAGGGCAGTCGGTAGCTTCCGAGCGTTCCGTCGTCGAGGCCACGCTGCTGCGTGCCCGCCACGATCGCCACGGTGGTCGCCGTCACCACGGCCGCACCGACCACGGCCCAGAACCACGGCCGGGCGAAAATGGAAGGCGCTTCGGTCGGAAGACCCACGTCGAGTGAGCGCTCTTTGCCTCGTTCGACGACGAGCGACACGGCGCGCGAATCGTGGCCTTCCGCCTCGAAGCGCAGCTCGTGAAGTCCCGGAGACAGGTCCATCGCGTGGGGCAATGGCGTACGTCTCCCACCATCGACCGACACGAGCGCCGTCGAGGGAGTCACCCGGAAGACGAGGCGCCCGGTCGTGGGCTCGGCTTCGAGCTGGGCCTCGAACGTGACGTGACCGCCGGGCGCAAGCTCGAGGGTCCGTCGGAACGGCACGAAGCCTCGCGTGGTCACGGTGAGCTCGGCCGGCCCGGGATTCGTGCGCAGCTGTCCCCCTCGGGCGAGCGCACGACCACGCAGGCGCAGCTCGGACGAGTCCGTGCATCGTGCACACGTCACGCGCACGTAGGCGACCTTGGTGGAGAGCTCGGCCATCACCTCGGGTAGGCGGCTCGTCCTGTCGCGGAGCTCGGGGGGGGCGTTTCTCGTGAACGACTCGAAAGCCTCGAGCGCGCCGGCGAAGTCGCCGAGTGCCAGCATCGCGCGGCCCCGGTTGTAGTCGAGTGCCGGTTGCGGCGAGACCTTGGCCGCGCGCTCGTAGGCATCCAGGGCTTCGGCCGCGCGCCCCGCTTCCATGGCCGCGTCTCCACGCGCCTTCCAGTCGAGCGTCTCGTCGGCACGAGCGGAGCTCGCGAAGGAAAGTAGGCCGGCGAGCGCCGCCATGATGAGTGCAATCTTCACGGATTTGGGGGTGCCCTGTCGGCCGCGTAGTGGGCGGCGATGACCTCGGGGGCGAGGGGATAGTCGTACAGGGCGAGCTCGTCGATGGTCCCGCGAAAATGACCGGCGCTCGCTCCCCCCACGCGAAGGGGCGAGACCAACGGCGGTGGCGGCTGGTCGACGAAGGTGTCCTCGCGGAGCAGCTGCGCGTTCACGTAGACCTTGGTTTTTCCGCCTTGCGCGATGGCCACCAGGTAGGTCGTGTTGAACCCGTCGCTGAGCGGGATCTTCTCGCCGTGGCGCAACGCCGGCGCCCCGCCGCGGAAGAGATCGAACGAGATGCCGATCTCCGCCGGGGTGCTCAGCCGGTAGCCGAACAGGGACGACGTCGGAGTCTTGTCGATCCGCTCGACGATGATCGGGTCGGTGTCGCTGGGCGAGTCCGAGCGCACCCACGCTTCGAGGGTCATGGCGCCCGGGAAGTCGTCCACGCCGGGCACGTCCATGCTCGAGCTCACGCCGTCGAAGTAGGCGGCCGTACCCTGCGAGGAGGTCAGCGCTCCGGTCGCTCCGAGTCGCACCGTGCTCGAGTAGACGCCGTCCGCTCGCCCCATGGTGTCTTTGGCCACGGTCGATCCGGGAGGCTCGTCGAATCGGTAGTAGTGACGCGGGCGATCGGCCACCACGAGCTTCGCGTAGGGATCGAGCGAAGCGGTCTCGACGGGCACGCGGGTCGCGGCGCTCGGGGCACCGGGCGCGTCTTCCGATTCGAGAGGACCGCAGGTCTTGTCGGCACGGCAGGAGGTCTCGGCGTCGCAGTAAATCCCCACGCACGCGCTGCGGAGGACCGCGCGGATCGAGACCGGCTCGCCCTCGACGAACGACACGCGACGCCGGTAAATCAAGCAGCCGCGTGCATCCGTGGCCGTGCACGTGGTCGGGTCGCGATCGATGCCGAGCGCGATGCGCACGTCCACTTCGCGGCTCGCGCGGTCTCCGGGACCGACCACGACCGTGCCGATGGATTCCCCGAGCTTCCACGGGCTCTTCGTGACCACACGCGCGGGCGCGCTCTCCGCGGCACCTCGCTCGGCGAGCTGGACCGCGACGGACATGCCCTCGCGATAGGGGACCTCGCCGACGATCTCGATGGTCACCTGCGTGGGGGCGCGGCAGGCGCTCTCGCCACCCACGAGCGCGAAGGCTCCGATGCAAAAGCGAGCGGACATCCGGAACCCGAGGCTCGGTCGACGATGTGCGTGCATCATTCACCTTTCTCGCGGGTGCGTGCGCGGAGCAGGTTGAAGTAGCGTGGAGCCAGCCCCGAAGCGGCAGCGGCGCGCGCGACGTGCCCACCGTGGGCGAGCACGGCGTACGTCACGTAGGCCGCGGAAAAGCGAGCCAAGACCTCGTCTTTGGCCACCGCGAACGGCGAGAGCTCCACCACGAGGTCGCGGAAATCGAGCGGGAGACCGAGCGAGTCCACCGAGGGCACGTCCGCCCCGCGCGCGCGGCTGTCCACGGCGACTTGGCCGGCGGCGAGACGCGCCACCTCGGCCCGTAGCTCACGCACGTTCTCCGGCCAGTCGCGACGTGTGAGCTCGGCCACTCGCTTCGTGGGCAGCCTGTCGCTCGAGGTTCGAAGCTCGCGGCAGAAGTGCTCGACGAGCAGCATCACGTCCCCGCGTCGCTCGCGAAGTGGCGGAAGCTCGATGCGCGAAGCGGCGAGCTCTTTCAGGAGCTCTTCGCGGAAGGCTCCTCGTTCGACTGCGGAGTCGAGATCGCGACGCGTGGAGGCGACCACGCGCAGGCCTCTCGTGCGCGCGAGTACGAGGTCCGCGGCGAGCTTGCTCTGGGCTTCGAGCGAGAGATCGGCGGCCTCTCGTACGAAGAGCGTGCCGCGATCGGGCAGAGTTTCGCTCTCGTACCGAGAGCCCTCGACCACCGTGAACGGCTCGTCGGGCGTCGACACCAAGTGCAGCGCTTCGGCGAGCGCGAGCTTTCCCGTGCCGGCTTCGCCTTCGATCAGGAGCGGGCTCGTCGACTTCGCGAGCGCATCGCACGTGCGGTAGAGGCGCCGCATGGTGAGGCTCGCGCCGACCAAAGGTCCGAAGGCCATGCGCACGTCCGGCGATTCTTCCGCGGTCTCGTGGTCCACGTCGACACGCAGCGTGGTGTCGCCGAGGCCGATGATCTCCCCGCCGCGGCAATAGGCGCCGAGCACTCGGAGTCCGGAGACCTGCGTCCCGTTGGTGGAGTCGAGGTCGGTGACTCGAAGGCCCTCGCTCGAGACCTCGACGGCGAGGTGCCGTCGCGAGACGCGGCGGTCGTCGAGCACGAGGTCGCACGTGGTGCTCTTGCCGACGAAGAGACGCCCGGGGGAGCGCGCGGACACCGCGAGCGACTTGCCCGCGCTCGCTCCCGCCGTGACCGAGAGCACGAAGCGGGTCGCGCTGCGCGGAACGGCCGAAACCTCGGCCACTGTAGAGGAGTCTTGGGTCATGAAGGGGGCTCGATCGGCATTCGGGGCACTGCGGGCACGTCGAACCTCAGCGTACCCGTTGCATGGCCGAAGGGCCCAGAGGCGACCGGAGCTGACGACGAAGAATTGCGACCTGCCGTGCAGGCATTCGTTCTCCCTCGCTCGTATCAAGCTTCGTGCCGCGAAGTGACGCTATGGGTTTGCGCAATTTGCCCGAAAATCGACGTTCGGAGCCACTGTGCCGAACGTTTTCGGTGTGCCGGACCGGGTCTCGTGACAGGGGATCTCGGAGATCCCCGGCGACGCGCACGGTCTTCGCTGGAGCGGAATCGCACGATCGTTCTCCAACACGGGGACGAACGCTCGCGTCACACGAGCCCGCTCACGGCGCTTCGCGACGGCATTCGGTGTACGCCGCGATGGGCCGAAACTTCGCGATGCACGTGAAGAATTCGCCGGGGCAGTAGCTGGAAGGCAACCGGGGCGTCGTCGCGCACTCGCGGGCGCCCTCGGCCGCGGCGTCCGCGAGCGCGCGTAAGCCGAAAGAGAAGGAAGGGGCTTCCCCTTCGGGTCGGAGCACCGCAGTTCGGCACTGGTTTTCGTCGACGTCGGGGAAGCACGAGCTGCAGTACACGTTGGCCACCTCGACCTGTGCGCGCGTGGCGGTCGTCGCCCCGATACGCTCGAAAACGCAGGTGTCGGGATACCCGCACGAGAGCTTCCCCTCTCGGCTGCACTCGATCACGGCGCGCAGGAAGGCCTCGCTCGCGTTCGAGTAGCTCCTGCGGCACTCCGCTTCGGATACGCACAGATTGTCCCCGCATTGCGAAGGCTGGAGCGCCTCGCAGTACTCGGAGAGACTGGGCGTGCTGGGCTGAACGGCGGTGGGGGCGGGGACGGCCGTGGGGCTCGGATCCTCTGCGGCGATCTTTCCTCCGCACGCGGAAGCGAAGGGCACGAGCAGGAGGGCGAGGGCAAGGAGCGGCGGAGTCGCCGGGACGTGTCGGGGCATGGGTCTCTTTCGCGAGCGTTCCCCACGTTGTTCGTCGCGAGGCTCCTCTCGGATGCCCCGCGACGAAAAACGAAAAAGAACGGGAAAAGAGGCGTGCCGATTCTACGGAGAGGGGCAGGTGAACGAGCCGTTGAAGTTCTTGCCGCCTGCGCCACTCGGCGTGTTGCCGGCGAAGGTGCCTTTCGCGGGACCTGCGCCGGTCAGGGTGACGGCGGTCTTGCCGTTCACCGAAGTACCCACGAAGGCGATCTCTTGAAGGCCGCGAATCACGTACGAGCCGGGCTCGATGTCGTACGTTCCGGGCCCGTTCACTTTGGCTTCGATGAGCGTGCGCTCGGGCACGCACGGTCCGTCGCTCGGAGCGTCGAAAGCGCCGTAGGGGAAGCTGATGGTGAGATTGGGCAAGCTGGAGGGCGCCGACTCGCGGCACTTGATGCCTTCGATCAGCGTCGCGTCTCCGCCGCGCTCGCGCTCGATGATCGCGCGGCCCGGGGCGTCGGTCAGGGCAGGGCCGGCCGTGGGCGCGGTGTCGTCTTTGGGGTCGCACTCGAAGGTGAACGATGCTCCGTCCGCTCCGGTCACGACGCCCTTCTTTCCGCCTTCGGACAGCGTGAGGGTGCCGCCACCGGAGACCGAAGCGCCCGCGGCGTTCTGGATTTTGTAGTCCATGCGCGTGGTGGTGAGCTCTCCGTCACCCGTGTAGTTCCCGAACGCGGTCACCTCGAAGCGGTCCATGCGCTCCATCTGCTGCTGCACGAGCGTGCTCGGGTGCACGGCCTGGAATCTCCCGAAGCTTGCCGCGAAGCCGGCCACCGAGCCGTCTCTCTTACGCAGCGTTCGACACGTGATCTCCGGGACGTCGGCCAGCGTGCCGAACGAGGCGGTCGCCGTACCTTTGCCCGACGGCCCTACGTACGGCGGGCACTTGGTCCTCACGATGCCGCTGTCGAAGCCGCTGTCGTCACCACCACCACCACCGCCACCGCCACCGCCGGAGTCCGAATCGGTCGAGGCGCCTCCGTCGGACTCTACGGCCGGATCGGACGAACAAGCGGCCGTCGCCGCGAGGGCCCCGATGGCGACAGCGATCAACGTGAAAGGTAGGATCTTCCAGGGCAAGCGGGCAGTGGGAGTCGACGAAATGGTCATGCGCAGGTCCTCCAATCGGGGCGAGGGTAGACGAACACGCAGCGAGAGGATTCGCCATGACGTCCGTTCGGGGGACAGCCGATCCCTGGGGAGCTCGACGATGTCGGGCACGAGCAACCACGGAGGCGAGCGCATGGGGACTGTCAGGGAGGTGTCAGGTGCTTGAAAAGACTTGGGTTTCGATTGCTCGCGTGCTCGGGCGACGCACTGTCTCGGTAGAGCCTCGAGAGGGCGGCGTGGTGCTTCTCTCTGGCGCGGACCGCGAGAGCCTGGAAAGGTGGTTTCGTGATGTTCGTCCGCCCCCTCTCGACCTCGCTCCTGTCGACAATCACGCTCGCTCTTTCGCTCTCGGTGGGCGGGGCGGGGTGCAGCGCCGAGCAGACCGAGACCGACGACGCGAACGCGTCCGGTGCGTACGGCGGGGAAGAGGCCGAAGAGGGCACCTCGTCCGAGGGAGCGCTGACGGCCAAACACACGGTGGAGGCGTTCACGCCGGCGGTCGCTTCGTTCGCGGTCGCGCGGGAGAGCAAGGCGCTCTTGCCGCTCGATGTCGCGCTCACGGCGGGCTCGGTGCTCACGCAAGTGCGCACCCTTCGTTTCGACGGTGTCGAGGCCGCGCTCGTGGTGGCGGACGGAAGTCTGCGCTCGTTCGTGGTGCGTCGTTCGGATCTCTCGGCCCAGCCCGTGGCGGACTCGGACTACGTGAAGGCACTCCGCGCCAAGGCAGGGGCCGCGCTCTCGAGCTTCGCCGGGGAGGGGGGCACCGACCTCGACGTGGCCCTCACCGTGGACATGTGCCAGTCGAGCAAGCCCTGGGACAAGGCGCTCTTCGATTGGGTGGTGAAGGCCGGTGAGGCGCGCGGCAAGCCGCTCGCGGTGGGCGTGGCGATGACCGGAGGGTGGGCCAAAGCGCACCCGACCGAGCTCGCGCAGCTGTTCGCGTGGGAGAAGACCGGCAAGCTCGACATCGTGTGGGTCAACCACTCGTTCACGCACCCACTCAACTGCAACCCGGCCAAAACGAGTTGCGCGTTCTTGACCGCGCAGAGCGTGGACTTCCGCTCCGAAGTGACCAAAAATGAGGAGCTTTTGCTGGGGCAAGGCGAGGTGCCGAGCGCGCTCTTCCGCTTCCCTGGCCTCATCCACGACGAGCGTCGTCGTGGCGAGCTCTCCGCGCTAGGCCTCTTCGCGCTGGATGGTGACGCCTGGCTCGCCAAGGGGCAGAAGACCCACGACGGCGCGGTGATCTTGGTGCACGGCAACGGCAACGAGCCTGCCGGGATTCGCCTCTTCCTCGGCCAAGTGGACCGTGAAGCGTGGTCGACCGGCATCACCCGGCAGAAGATCGACCTCGTGTCGCCCCTTCGCGCGATCGCCAAGTCGGCGCGCTGAAGCTCGAGCCCGGCGGCCTTCGTCGTGGCGATCGGCGCGAGACGCACCTTTACGGGCGCGGCGCGGAGCGCGAACATGAGAGTCCCGTCATGTCCCGCTCCGCGAAGTCCAAGAAGAAGCGTCGTACGCGGAGCCGCGCCGATCAAGAGGTGCGCACGTTCGACGTACCGCTCGACGTGTGCACCGACGCCGTCCGGCGCGTGCTCGCGCAGGAGCTCGGGGAACCCTCGGTCGAAGAGCCGACCACGGGCTTTTTCACGTGGACCCGAGGATCGCGCTTTCGCAAAGAGCGCTACACGTTACGCACCTACGCGTCCATGCAGGGTACACGCGTTTCCTTCGACTGCCGGAGTGAAACGAGCACCTCTCCGTGGGTGATGCTGCTCTTCGCGTTGGTCCTCGTCGGCACGGCGGGCCTCGGCATCCTGTTCGTACTGCCGTTCCTCCACGATCCGACCAGCGAGCGTAGGCGCGAGATCGCCATGTTCCGTCTACTTCGCACGTTGGAAGCCGCGCTCGTGCCCAGCCCGGGGAGCTACCGCGTCGCTTCGGGCGCGCTGCTCAACGTGCCTCCGCCGCCTTCGAGTCACGCGCGTGTGGCCGAGCGGACGCGCGAGCGCGAGCTCGACGAACGGGACGTGGTGCACGCGTTCGAGGACGACGCCGAGCCGTTCCCTCGAAGAGCCGTTCGCCGCACGAGGCGAGGGTGAGCTTCGCGCAGCCCGCCCCCGGCGATCTCGTCGGGGGACGGTACCGCATCGTTCGAGAGCTGGGGCGCGGCGCGATGGGCGTCGTGTTCGAGGCCGTGCACGAGGGCCTCGGGCGCAAATGCGCGCTCAAGTTGCTGCGTCCCGCGCAGAGCAGCGACGAAGATGCCGTTCGTCGTTTCGAACGTGAAGCGCGCATCTTGGCCAAGCTCGACTCTCCTCACTTGGTCGAGGTGCTCGACGTGGCGCGCAGCGAGCTTGGCGTGCCGTACCTGGTCATGGAGCTGCTCGAGGGCGAGTCGCTCGAAGCGAGGCTCGCACGTGGTGAGCTCCCGCGCGAAGAATCCTTGGCGATCGTGCGGGACGTGGCGTTGGGCGCGCACGCGGCTCACATGGCCGGAGTGGTGCATCGGGATCTGAAGCTTTCGAACGTGGTGCTCACCGCGAGCGGGGCCAAGGTGGTCGACTTCGGGGTCGCGTCGTTCTTCGACGGCAGCATGGATGGTTCGACGGCGAGCGTGGCGGGCACGCCGCGCACCATGTCGCCCGAGCAGTTGCTGGGGGAGAAGGTCGGCCCGGCGAGCGACGTGTGGGCCATCGGCGTGGTGACCTACCGGCTTCTTGCAGGGAAATATCCCTTCGAGGCCGAGTCCATGGCCGCCCAGATGCTCGCCATCATGAAGGGGTTCGTTCCGCTCGAGCGCGCGTGCGCGCGTGCGAACGAAGGTCACGATGTCGATCGCGAGGCCCTGCTCGCACGAGTTGCTCGTGCGGTCGATGCGGCGCTGGTCTCCGATCCGACGCTCCGCACGTCGAGCGCCCTCGACTTCGCGCGTGCCCTCGAAGTGTCCGCAGTCGACGGCGTCGTGAGCTCCGAACGAACCTCGGAGGAGGCGGCGGATTCGGCGGTGTCGACGCCCACTCCCGAGCGACTCTCGCCACTCCCCGCGCTCGAGGCGAAGCCCGCGCCGGCCGGTCTCGGTGCGGGCGCGCAGGCCATGCTCGCCGCCCTCGGTGTGCTCCTCCTCTTGGCGATAGGCATGCGTGTCCGGGAGCTGTTCCGCGCGGCGCAGCCTCCGTCCGAGACGAGGCAAGACTCGGCGATTCCGTCGTCGTTCGCGAGCCCCTCGGTTCCGGTCGTCTCTTCTTCGAGCCTTATGCCGGTCGTGTCGACGTCGTCCTCGTCCGCGGCGCCCGAACCTCGGCCCACTGCGCCCTCGCCGGAGACGTCCAAGGGCCCGCGTGGACCTTCGTCCGTGCCGAGCGCGCGTGTCGCACCCAAGGCGAGCTCCGCGCCGAGCGGTGACGGATTGCCGATCCACCTCTGAGGTCGCCGGGTAGCGCGCTTCGCACGCTGCAAGGATTGAGGATCGGCCTGGTCTACTGGTCGAAAGAGCGGCCGAGCCCGATGCCGAGTGCCTTCGGGGCAATCGCGACTGATCGTTCGATTGCCGTCGTGCCAATGGCCTCGAAGGATGCTGCGTAGCCCTCGATTCGGGCAGCGCTGGCGGAAGCGATGCTTGGTGCGTGCATCGACTTTCGAGGCGTGATTGCGCGCTCGGCAAGGTCCGATGGCCTCGCTTGCGCCGCGATCACGAATCTCGCAGGCACCGGACTTGCTCAATGGGGTTCGCGCGTCGACTCGAGCTCCCCGAAGCCGACGCGCTCCTCTCTTCCGTTTGCTTCCGTTTGCTTCCGAGTCCCGTCCCCCGCGAAGAGGCCCCATGCGTGCTTGTTTGTGTAGAGTGCATCGAGTGCCGAGTCGGCACGACCGATCGTGGGGAGCGGCTGCGCTCTTCGCGGTGCTGGCCTTCGCAGGTCCCGAACGGCTGGCGTACGCTGCCGAGCCACGCGAGGAATCGGCACCGCCCCCGCGCGATCAGGCCGACGTGGATCCGACCGACGTGCCCGAAGACATGGGCGCCATCTTCGTGCCTGCGCTCGAGTCGCGCACCCCGGCCTCGGTGGACGTGGTGGTACGTTTCGAGGGCAAAACGTTGGCGACGGGGCGGCCTGGAAAGCGCATCGTGGTGCCACCGGGGCACTACCAAGTGCTCGTGGGCGAAGGGCCCGCGTCGTCGCGCACGCAGGCCGAAGTGGACGTCGATGAAGGACGCACCACCACGATCGAGGCGAGCTTCGGTGTGCTCCGGATTGCCGTGGTCGATCCACGCGGTCGCGCGGTGGACGAGCCGTTCTCGGTGGGCGCGCTCGACCCGGTGCGCACGTTCGGTCCGTACCGCGCGGATCTCAAGGCGGGGGAGCGGGCGACCACCGGGCTCTACTTGCCGGCCGGTCGCTACTCGATTGCATTGGGAAGCGACCCTCGTGCCGAAGAGGGCTCGTCCGCCGTGATGATCCCGAAGGGCGAGGTGGTGCACCTTCGCCTGGTGGTGGACGACGGCAAGCTCGTGCGCACCGAGTTCGGCGAGCCGGCCGTGGCGGAATCCCCGAGCCCTTGGAAATTGTCCTGGATCCTCGCTGCCGATGGATCGCTCGCGGCCAAGTCCAATCCGCTCGGAGGAGGCACGAGTGGGCAAGCGCTCGTGCTCGGCGCGTTCACCAAGCTCAAGCTATCGCTGGATACGGGCAGGCATTTGGCGTCGTTCGAGCTTTTGGCCGACGAGTCCGCGCTGGGCATCGTGGCCACTCCGAAGGGCTCGGCCGAGCTGCCTCTCCAGAAGCTCACCGACGACGTGCGCGCCGAGCTTCTCTACACGTACCGATTGGGGGGCGTGATTGGGCCCTACGGCCATGCCGCAGGCTATACCTCGCTCTTTCCCACCAAGTATTACCCCGGACGCAATCTGGAGGCGGTGACCTACGGCCCGGACGGGAGCGAAGAGCGTCGCGAGCGCTTCGAGACCGGTCAGACCTACCGCATGTTCCCCGAGCTCGGTCCGCTCGTGGTGCAAGAGGGCGCGGGTATCGGCACGGCCCACGAGGGCGACGTCTTGCGCTTCGCGCTGCGAGGTGGCGTCGCTGCAAGGCAGGCCTTCTTCTTCGATGGGCGCTACGTCGAAGACGTCACCGGAGACGTGCTCACCGCCCGCCGACTCGCCGACGTGAGCACCTTCGGCGCCGAGGCCACGGCCATGGTGGGCTTCCGTGTGCGAGGCCTTCTGGACGTCGACTCGAGGCTCGACGCTTTCCTCGGGGAGGACCAGTTCGACTCGGCGTTCTCGGGCAAGGGCACGTATCGACCGGTGTTCCGTTGGGACTCGTCCGCGGCGCTCCGTCTCGGCAAGTACGTCTCGCTCGTCTACACGCTCGGTGTCCGTCGCGACGCCGAACCCATTCGTGACGTGCAGACCGCGCACGCGCTTCGCTTGAGGTTCGCATGGTCCGTCTTTTGATTGGGGTCGTATTGGGGGCCGTCGTCGTCCTCTCGAGCCTCTCGGGATGCGCACGAGGCGAAGCCGGGTTCGTGGTCGCCGACCCTCGCGCCGATCCGGGGGAGCGAATCCTGAAGCTCCGTGCTTCCGCGAGGAGCCTCTCGGAAGAGCTTCCGCGGGGCGAAGGCGAGCGTCGCTCCGAGGTCGAGCTCCTCCGCTTCGAGTCGTTCGTGGCCAAGGCCGAGTCCCTCTTCCGCGCCGGCCTCGACCCCGATCTGCGCGACCTCTTGCTCGATACGGCCGAGGGCGAGCTCTCGACCCTCAAGGCCATCCACGCCCGGGAGAAGGTGCGCGCCGAGACGCGCGCCACCTCCGGCTCTCCCCGTTCTTCCGACCACGCGTCCCCGGATAAGTCCCCATGAAACGACCTCTTCGATCGTACGGTTCCCTGCTCGGTCTCGTGGTGGCGCTGCCCGCTCTCGGTAGTGCCACGGGCTGCGCTGCGCGCACGCCACCCCCGGCCGTGGTGGAGGCGGAGACCGCGCTCGACCACACGAGCCCCGCGACGGCCGCGGCTCGTCCCGGCCTCGTGGCCGAAGGCAAAGAGCTGCTCGCCAAGGCCAAAGAGCTCGCGGCGCGCGGTGAAGACGAAAAGGCGACGCTCGTGGCGCGTCAATCCATACAGAAGTTTCGTACAGCCCATGCGCTCGCCGAGCGAGAGCAAGGCGAGACGTTCCTTTCCGCGCTCGAGAAGTCCAGACGCGAGGGGAAATCCCCTGCCAAGAGCGAGCCCGAGCGCGCCGCACCCGAGCCCTCGCGCACGCCGGAGCGAGGGCCGACCGTGGTGGTGGTGCCCGGGCGAGAGACGCGCGAGATACGCGAGACGCGAGAGACTCGGAGCGACGTCGTGGCTCCCGTCCGCGTCGCCGAGCCCGCGCGAGCGCCCGAGCCCGCGCGCGACGGTTCGCTCAGGTCCCTCGCCGAGCGCAAGATCGTCGAGCTCTCGTTCAAGAAGAGCGAGGCGCTCGGACAAGCCAAGGACCAGACGTGCGGCACCGTCTACCGCGAGTACGAGTCCATCCTCGAGCTCGCGCAGAAGCGCTTCGACGCTCAAGACTACGAGCGTGCGTACGAGTTCGCCCTGCGTGCCGAAGAGCGCTTTCGCGCGTGCGACGCGAAGACCTCGATCGTGCTCGCTCAGGGCAAGGCCGCCGAGACGGACGCGGCTCAGAAGAAGGCCGCCGCAGCGGTCCAAAAGGCGCAAATCGAGCTATCGCGCGCGGAGGCGGTCGCCTCCGACGACCCGGCCACGCTCCAAGGCAAAGCGTTGGTGAGCGGCGCCCTCGGCTGGTTCGAGAAGAAGTCGTTCGCCGAAGCGGAAGACCTCGCCGGGCGCGCGTTCTCCGTGCTGGTGCGGGTGCAGCCGAAGCCCAAGAAGGCCGACGCTCCCTCGGCAGAGCCCAAACGTGCGGAGGTGCCCGAGACGAAGACCGCGGCGTGCGACGACGCCAAGACCCAGCTCGACGAGGCGAAGGCCACGGCCAAATCACTCGCGAACGAGAAGCTGCCCGAGCCCGACAAGAAGGCACGGGCCGAGGCCTTGGCCGCGATTGTCACCGCAGAGAAGAAGCTCAAGGAGCGCGCATGCGAGCCTGCGCTCGTCGCGGCGTCCACCGCGCGTACCGAGCTCTCGCGTCTGGTCGAGGCCAATGCGAAAGGAAAGAAGCCCGCGCTCGCTTCGGCTCGCCCGTGGGAGGCCGCGCTCACCGCCATTCAAGAAGCCGAGAGGGCCAGGGGCCTCGCCAAGACGCGCGTCACGACCGACGCGGATCGGACCGTGCTCGCGCGTGGAGAAGAGGCACTCTCCAAGGCCACGTCCGCCTACGAGAAGGACGACCTGCCCCTCGCGGAGCAGTCCGCCAAAGACGCGCGCAACTTCTTCGACGGCATTCGGGAGAAGCCGAGCGAGAAGGTGGCCGACAAGAAGCCCGAGGGCGCGCCCGAGGCCAAGCCCGAGCCGCGCAAGGACGCGCCGGCACCCGTGTCCAAAGCCGACGCCGCGGACGAAGTGGCCGAGAAGCGCGTCGCGACCTATGCCGGCCAAGCGCCGACGGATCCGGCGTGGAAGACCGCGTATTCGCGTGTCTATCGGGCCCTCGCCCTGCGCGACGAAGCCGAGAAGGTCTCGCCTCAGGATCGCGCCAAGCTCGCGCAGGCCGATCAATCGCTGACGATGGCCCGCGTCGATTGGCAATCGAAGCGCTATGCGGAGGCGCGTGCGAAGGCCGAATCCGTGATCACGCTGCTCGGTCCGCTCGTGGAGGCCGGCGCCGACTCGGGCAGCGCGGAGGAGCTCGAAGCCTCGCGAGCACGTGGAGACGCTGCGCTCCGCGAGGCAGGGCAACTCGCCACCGTGTGCAAAAAGGAGCGCTGCGTCGACCGCGACGTGAAGAGGCTCGCCCAGGCCAAAGAGCTGCTCGAGTCGGCGAGGCGTGCTTACGATGCCAAGCGCTTCCGCGCCACGGTGGAGCTCGCCGAGCGCGCCGGCAAGGCCTTCGACGAGGTGCTCCACGTGGCCCTTCCGCCGAGCGGTCCGACCGACGCCGAGAAGGAAAAAGCCATGCGCGGCGAGGCCGAAGACGCCTTGCGGGACGCGACCGTGGCCGAGAAGCTCTGCGCGACCAAGGGCTGCCGAGAGCGAGACCCCGAAGGCACGCTGCGCGCACGTGAGACGCTCTTGTCCGCGCAGGTCGCCTGCAACGACAAACGCTTCGAGCCGTGCCGCGACCGCGCCCGTGCGGCCGAGAAGGCCTATCGGGCCACGATCGCCGCGGCCCCCACGTTCGAGGTCCCGGCCGGACTGCGCGGGATCGCTCGTCAGGGAGATGCGCTGCTGCTCGATCCGCCCATCGTCTTCACCAATGGGACGTCGAGCCTCGACCCGAAGAGCGATGCGCAGGTCGGCGCGCTCGCCAAGACACTTGTCGACAATCGAAAGGCGCTGAAGAAGGTGAACCTCGTCGGATACACGGACAACCGCGGTTATGCCCCGGCCAACAAGAAACTCTCGGCCGACCGTGCCGCGCGATTGCGCGCAGCGCTCGTGTCCAAGGGGGTACCCGCGGACCTCTTGGTCTCGGAAGGGCGGGGCTCGGACAGTCCCGTGGACGACAACGCCACCGAGCGCGGTCGCGAACGCAATCGACGGGTCGAGGTTCGGCTCGAGCTCGAGGACGGTGCGAAATGAAGCTCTCCCTGCGATGGTCGACCGTTCTCTCGTGTGTCGTTTCCTCGGTCACGCTCTCGTCGATGGCCTCGGCGCAGCCCGATCCCTTCGCCGACTACGAAGCTCGAAAGCGCGGTGAGCCTCCGCCCGCGGTCGTGCTCCCGGCGAGCGAAGACGAGGTGGCCTTGCCGGTCAAAAAGGGAGCGCTCGCGGTGGGCCTGCGCACGGCTTTCGCGTACTCCACGTCGTCGGCGGAGAGCCTGTCAGGGCCCTCGGAGAACAACTCCACGCTGTTTTTCCGGCTATCGCCTACGGTCGAGTACCACGTCAAAGACCAGCTGGTGATTGGTGCTTCGTTCGGCCTCTTGCAGAAGTCGATTGGACGCGAAGAGGGGAGCGGCGGGCGCTCCGAGACCTCGTGGATGCCCGAGCTCTCCGCTCAATACGACATCCCGCTCACCTCGCGCTTCGCACTCATGCCGGGCGTGGCGCTCGGGCTCTACTTCGGCGGCAGCGAACGCAAGCTCCGTCTCGATACGCCGGGCAATCCGGTGGTGGACGAGTCGACCAGCTCGTTCGGATTGGGCATCACGGTGGCCATGCGCGTCGGCTACCAGGTCTCGCGGCACCTCCAATTGCGGAGCGGCGTCGGCATGTTCGGCACCGTCGGCTCGGAGAGCATCGACAGCCAGAACCGGAGCCTCGGCACCTCGTCCGCGACCTTCACGCTCCCCGTGGAGCTCTTCTACACGTTCTGAAAGGCCCGAAGCTCCGATGTCTCATTCTTCCGGTTCTGCCGACGAGGCGTGTTCGTCGGTCTCCAATCCCGTCCCGGGAGCGCGGTCCTCGCATGCTCCTCGACGCTTCGTCACCGTGATCGGCGTGGCGGTGGACTCCGCGCGTCGAGACGAGCCACTGCCGACGCTCGAGCCCGAATCCTCTCGTTCCGAGCCGCGCGAACGTGTCGGCTCGGGGGTGCACGCGGTCGGAGCCACCGTGCACCGAGCTCGCTTCGACGACGAGCCTGAGGCTTTCGCCTTCACGCTGAGTGGTCTCGGTGAAGCGCACGACGGCCCGTCGCACCGAGAAGCACCTCACGAGATCTTCGGAGACGTGCTCGACGCAGCCCTCGCGCTGCTCGCGATCTCGTCGCCGGACGTCGGCTAATCGGGAGTCGTTATCCCGAGTATTTTCGGTCGCGGGTGGTGTGCGGTTTCCCGAGCGCCTTCGCGGGTGTAGCCTCGCGCGAATGTCGCTCCGCTCCGCGTATATCGCCCTCGCTCTCCGCACCCCCATCGGCCGTCACCGCGGCACGCTCGCGCAGGTGCGCGCGGACGACCTTGCGGCTCATCTCGTGCGTACTGCCGCCGAGCGTACCGCGGGCCTCGCCGCGAACCTCGATCAGGTCGTCTTCGGCGCTACCAATCAAGCCGGTGAAGACAATCGCAACGTGGCGCGCATGGCGTCGCTGCTCGCCGGGCTTCCGTACGAGGTCCCCGCGGTGACCGTGAACCGCTTGTGCGGCTCGGGCCTCGAGGCCGTCTGCGACGCCACCCGTCGCATCTGGACCAACGAAGCCGACCTCGTGATCGCCGGTGGCGTGGAGAACATGAGCCGCGCACCTTACGTGTTCGGCAAGGCGGACGAGCCCTTCCCCCGCACGCCGCCCAAGGTCTTCGACACGAGCCTCGGCTGGCGCTTCGAGAACGCCAAGATGGCCGAGCGCTTCCCGCTGCACAGCATGGGCGAGACCGCCGAGAACGTGGCCGAGAAGTGGAAGATCTCCCGCGACGATCAAGATGCCTTCGCGCTCTCTTCGCAGCAGAAAGCCTCGGCGGCGCAGAAGGCCGGTCACTTCGACGCCGAGATCGTGCCCGTCCCGATCCCCGGGAAAAAAGGCGCGATCGAGACCTTCTCGCGCGACGAATCGGTCCGCGAGGAGACCACGCTCGAAGGGCTCGCCAAGCTCTCGCCGGTGTTCCGCAAGGGGGGCACGGTCACGGCCGGCAATAGCTCGCCCTTGAACGACGGCGCGAGCCTCGTGGTGGTGGCCAGCGCCGATGCCCTCGCGCGTGCGAAGCTCGAGCCCATCGCGCGCATCGTCTCGCACGCGACCACCGGACTCGAGCCCAACTTGATGGGCGAGGGACCCATTTCGGCCGGCAAAAAGGCGCTCTCGAAAGCCGGGTGGAAGACCTCCGACCTCGACATGATCGAGCTCAACGAGGCCTTCGCCGCCCAGTCGCTCGCGTGCATTCGTGGCCTCGAGCTCGACCCCGCCAAAGTGAACCCGAGCGGCGGCGCCATCGCGCTCGGACACCCCATCGGATCGAGCGGCTGCCGCATCCTCGTGAGCTTGGTGCACGGCCTCCGGCGTCAAGGCGTGCGCCGCGGAATGGCTGCACTCTGCATCGGTGTCGGACAGGGCATCGCCATGACCATCGAGCGTACCTGAGAGGCGCGTGGTGGACGGACCGCACGGAAAGCCCTGGGATCTTCCCATCGAAGAGGCTCCCTTCGCGTTCGTCGACCTGGAGATGACCGGGCTCGACGCCGAGCGGGATCGTGTGGTCGAGGTGTGCATCGAGCGTGTGGTGGGGGGCGAGTGCGTGGGGCGCCTCGACTCGCTCGTGTGGCCCGGAGACGAGCGCGCGGGCGGCGCGAGCGAGGTGCACGGTCTCTCTCCGGAGGTGCTGCGCGGTTCGCCCACGTTCGCGGACTTGGCCTCGCGCATCCAAGAGCTCTTGGACGGCGCGGTTCCGGTGGCGCACGCGGCCAAATGGGACGCGCGTTTTCTTCGCGCCGAGCTGGCGCGAGCGGGCACCGAGCTTTCGCTCGAACACTGGATCGACACGCTCGCGCTCTCGCGTCGCTCGTTCCTCTTGCCGAATCATTCGCTGCAAGCGCTGCGTGGTCATTTCAGCTTGCCCGTCGAGGGCTCGCATCGCGCTGGCGGAGACGTGTCGGCCATGCGGCACGTGTTCGGGCGATGTCTCGAGGTGCTGAAGCCGGTCTCTCCGCGCGACCTCTGGGAGACGCGCGTCTCGAACGAACAAGCCCGCGCGACGGTAATCGCGGCGTTGGTCGCGTCGATGGAGACGAAGACCGCCGTGAAGGTCGTGGTGCGTGCCTCGGGTAAACCCGCGCGCCAAGAGACCGTGATGGTCACGCAGGTGTTGGCCGACGTCGATCCGCCGCGAGCCATCGGGTATCTGGTGCCCGGCCTCGGTCGCCGTGAGCTGCGCTGCGATCGCATCCTGAGGGTCGAGCCACTCGAGCCGAGCGAGCCTTCGGCACCGCCCTCGTCCGGGACCTGAGCGCGCAGGAACCAGGCGCCACGTTCGGTTCGGCACCGAGGCGCGACCCTCGCAACGGGCGCCAATGAAAAGTACTAGCTACCTTTATGGGGTCCGCTACACTCTTCCAATGCCTTCGTCTTTCGTCGTCGTCCGAGGAGACGAGTCCCCGCTCGGTCGCGCGCGTCTCGCGCTCGAGGGCCTGTCCGTCGGGGATGCCTTCGGCGAGCGCTTCTTCGGGGTTCCGGGCCTCGCGGTGATGCGCATCGCGCGCCGAGAAGTCCCGCGCTCCCCTTGGTTTTGGACCGACGACACGGCGATGGCCCTGTCCATTTTCGAGGTCCTTCGCGAGCGCGGAGCCATCGACGAGGACCTCCTCGCACGGCGCTTCGCGGAGCGCTACGCGCGCGATCCGGTTCGCGGCTACGGCGGAACGGCTCACTCCATTCTCTCGGAAATCGCGAACGGCGCGCCCTGGCAATCGGTCGCCCGCGAGGCCTTCGGTGGGCAGGGCTCGATGGGAAACGGCGCTGCCATGCGCGCAGCTCCCATCGGCGCCTACTTCGCCGACGACCTCGACCGTGTCGTTGGCGAAGCTCGGGCCTCGGCCGAGCCGACCCATGCCCATCCGGATGGACAATCCGGCGCCATCGCCGTCGCGGTCGCCACCGCTCTCGCGTGGCAGGGACGCGCCGCGCCTTGGCACTCGGACGGTGCCGAGTCTTTCCTTCGTGCGATTGCCGAGCTCACACCCGCCGGACCTACGCAGGAAGGCCTGCTGAAGGCTGCTGCATTGCCGTCGAGCCACACCGTGGGGAAGGCCGTGGCTGCGCTCGGAAGCGGGAGTCGTGTCATTTCCTCGGATACGGTCCCTTTTGCGCTGTGGTGTGCGGCACGCCACCTCGACGACTTCCAAGAAGCCATGTGGACTACCGTGTCCGGGCTCGGCGATCGCGACACGACCTGCGCCATCGTCGGCGGGGTCGTCGCGGTCCGAAGCGGCTACGACGGCATCCCCGCGTCGTTCGTCTCGGCGAGGGAGCCTCTCGACTCGACGCTCAATCACCTGGAGCGACAGGCCATGAGGCCCGCGGGCTCCTGAGCGTTTCGGATGCCGAACGCCATGCTGGCGCAGGCCTTCTTTCCGACCCGCGCGCCTTCGTTCTACCTCACGACCAAAGCGGCGAAGAGCGCGTGCGAATCCGAACGTGGCTGTTACGCCCAGCACCGCGAAGTCCCGGGCCAGCGTCGCGTCGCGACGGGGCTGCGGGAAATGAGTCGAATCTCCTCGATCGCTGGGAGGTGCTTGGCGTCTTCGGCGGAGGTGATCGCGAAGGTGTCGTCTTCGCCCGTCCAGTGAGGGAATACCCCGTGCAACACCGTGCCCGGGTGTTGTGCGAGCGATCGTACCTCTTTTCAGGAGCTTGCGGTCGATTGGATACGCCGCGAACCATTCCGCCACCTCGGAGATGGGGGCGTCGTAGCCTTCCTTCTCGAGATCGATGTCGCGTTCCTTCCAGGCGGCCACGAATCCCTCGAGTCGGAAGGCCGGCTCGAGCACCTTGGCCTCGAACATGAGGTGTTCGAGCACGAGCAGCTTGAAGTTGGGATCGACGATCTCGACCACGCTCTTGCTCGGGACCTTCGCGTAGCTGAGGTCGAGCGGCTTCTTGGAGCGGATTGCCTTGGCCGCGACGAGCTTGCGTGGGCCCGCTTTCGCGGCGGGCCGTGCTTGAGGACAGAGGGCCCAGGTGTCGCCATTGTTCGAGAGCACCCACCCGCCCAGGCGCTTCTCCGGTCCGTACTCGGTCTTGCGAAACTTCACCTTGTCCCAGGGAAGCCCCTCGACCGTGAAGCCGGGCGACTCGGCGGGTCGGAGGGTTATTTGCACAATCGGGTTGGAAGGGTCGGGCACGTGCAGGTTCTCGAGCGCGATCACCACCGCCGACGGGAAGGGCCACAGGATGCCGTAGAGGTTGCGGTCTTCGGGACCTGGCTTTCCGAAGACCTCGACCAGGCGCGCCCTCGTTCAAGGCAGGGAGAATGGCTTTCCGTCGACGGTCAGGCCCTCGGACGTGAGGCTCAGGATCGGCAAGTTTCTTCCTTCTTGTCGGGGGAGAGTGAGTCTTCGGACACGTTCCCGCATACGAGCGGCCGAGGCGGACCACTCCCTTACACGCGGCTTACATGCGGCCGACGGTCGAGGCTCGCGCCGTAAGTCCCGCGTAAGGGGAGCACCCGATGGCACCGTGCGTAGTCGTGCTCGAATCTCGGGAACACCGTCCCGTAGGCCCTGGAGAATAACGTGAAGAATGAAGATGTCGCGTATGCGTTGGTGTTCACCCTCGGAAGTGCGGCTCCGAAGGGCTTCGAGGAGACCCTCTGCGTGCTCCATCTTCCCGCCCACGGAGAGCGCGCAAAACTCCTGTGGGAGATTGCCGAGGCGCCGGTGCTCGACGAGCGCCTCGACGCGATGATGAAGGCCGTCGAGCAATTCATGGAAACGGAGGTTCTCTGGGTCGAGCTGACCGCGGACAGCGAGACTCGCGCGGACCAGTACACGATTGGCTTCCATTCTTCGGCGTCACCGGCGGAGGGCGTTGCTGCGCTCACCGAAGGGGGATTTTCGGTCATCGACTTGCGCGTGCCAGCGAACCGCGTTCGTCCGCGGTCGGTGCGCCTGCCGCCGACAGCGACGATCGGCGCGAGCGACATCGCGACGACCCTGGTGGCCGTGGAGCGTCACCTCCGGCTCGCTTCGCCCACGCTTGCTTTCGATTGCATTCGCAAGGGAGCCAGCACGTTCGGTTGGCATGCCGAATCCGCCGCGAAGCTGACGTTGGAGAGGATCGTCGGAGGGACCTGGCCGAGCGATCGAGTGGGGCTCGTCGAGCGTGCACGCCATTGGCCGAGAGCTCACGTCGAACTACTTCTGGCAACGGTCCGCTACGCAGCCCGCGCCGCAGCTCGAACGGAACCGGAGGACTACCTGGCCAAGGTCGAAGAGCGTCTTCGTACACTCGTGGAAGCTCTGCCGAGCGATTGAGCCGCGGTCGTTCACGAGCTGTCGCCGGTACGGTGGAGGGGCTCCCTTACCGTCCCGCGCGCTTTCGAGCTCCCGTCCTGTGGGGCGAGCTTCTCGACGGAGGCTCGCCTGAGCGAGCCGGCCGCCTCTGGTACAGGAAGACGCGGGCGCCGGGCGCTGCCGAGCGTTTGCTCAATCGCGGTCCGGGGCGCCCAGCGGAAAGAGCTGACGGAAGGGCCGGCCGCCCTCCACGGCGCGTGCGAACGAGGGCCAGGCGAGGAGCCTCGCGCGGTAAGCGCGGAGGACCGGATAGGCGTCGGAGATCCGGTGAACCCAATCGGCGTAGAAGAGCGAGGGCGCCGCGGCACAGTCGGCCATCGTGAGCTCGTTCCCCGCTGCCCAGGTTCTGCCGGCGAGCGTGGTCTCGAGCCAGGCGTAGGCGCGTTCCAGTCTTTCCTGGGCGATGCGCAGCCCCTCTTCCTTTTGTGAGGGCAGTTTCCCCAAGGCGCTATCCACCGCCACTTGCACCGCGTCCATGACGTGCAGGTCGAAGAATCGGTCGAGGAAGCGCACGTCGAGGGCGGCCTTCGGATCTGCGGGCAAGAGGCGCACCGGGCCCGGGTACTCGAGCTGCAGATACTCGATGATGATGCTGGTCTCGACCACCGTGCGGTCGCCGTCCACCAGCAGCGGGAACTTGCGCATCGGCCAGCGTCGGAGCCACTCGGTCATGTGCTCCGGCGTGTCCGGTCCGAACTCGCGGAATTCGAAGGGGGTGCCGTTCTCCCAAAGCGCGACCAACGCCTTCTGTGTGTACGAGGAGAAAGGGTGGCCGTAGAGCGCGAGCGACATGGTGGACCTCCAGGTTCAGACCACTTGCGATGCGCAAGTGGTCGGAGGCTACCCGTACCGCTTGCGACCTGCAAGTGGTAGCTTCCTCTCATGCCCGTGCCTCCCAAGGGGCGATCCGGCTGTCCCATCAACCTGACGCTCGAACTGCTCGGCGATCGTTGGAGCCTCGTCGTGATCCGCGATCTCATGTTCGGCAACCGACGCACCTACGGCGAGCTCTTGTCGAACAGCGAGGAGGGCATCGCGTCCAACGTGCTCGCCGATCGTCTCAAGCGCCTCACGGCTTCGGGCCTCGTCACGCGGCGGCCTGACCCTCGGCACGAACAAAAAAGGATCTACAGCCTCACCGAAGCCTCGATCGAGCTCGTGCCCTTACTCGCGCAGATGGGCGCTTGGGGACGGAGGCACACGCGCGCCAGCAGGGAGCTCTCGGTGCGCGCCGAGCTCCTCGAGAAAGGAGGCGCTCCGCTCTGGAACGCGTTCATGGAAGAGCTGCGCCATCTGCACCTCGGGGCGCCTCGCCCGGCGCGCTCGGTGTTCGGTGAGCTGCAAGCCGCCTACGAGAAAGCCATGGCCCGGAAGTCCCGGTGACGTGACGCAGGGAACTGGGGCACGGCTCCGTCGCCTCCCTCTTCCGGCACCTGAACACGCAGGATTCGCGCGGTGGCCGCGTTTCGACACAAATGACGGACTTTTTGGCACTTCGGCCGGGCGCCCGCGCGCGGGTCGGGTCCCGAAATCGCTCGGACGTGGACCCCCCCGGGGGGATGGGCTAAGTGCTCCCTCGCCGCCTTCGTGGGCATTTCGGTCTGGCGCATTCGGCGCCCGGCTCGAGCCGACCCTCGGGGCTACCGGAAACCCGTATGCGAACGCTCCGCCTCCTTGCTTCGATTCCCGCCGTGCTCCTCTCGATTGCGGCCTGCGGTCCCATCGTCGACCCAAACGTTCCGACCCGCTCGGCCGTCGCGGAAAAGTGGCAGACGCGCGCCAAGGCGAGCTTTCGCGCGGGCGACTTCGAGGACGCGGCGCAGGCCACCGACAGCGGGATGAAAGAGGCCCCGAAGGATCCGGAGATCCTCACGTTGGCCGCGCGGGTCGCGCTGGCTCGCCTCGAGTACGCGAAGGCCATCAAGCTCACCGAAGGCCTGCAGACCACCGACGCCCACGCGGTGCGCGGTCGCGCGTACTGGTACCAGGGCGACGTGGAGCAAGCCGCCGAAGAGCTCGAGGCCATGCTCCGCGATCCGCAGGTGAAAGACCCTTGGGCGCGCGACGTGGCCAAGCTCGCGCGGCGCGGGCAAGGTCGTCATCCCTTCGCGATCGAGAACGCCATGATCGCCGCGGTCGACATGCCTCCCGCAGGGCCCGCGCTCATCGTTCCGTTCGAGCTCGAAGGCGAACAGGTGCTCGGCATGGTGTCCACCTCGGTGGGCGAGCTCGTGATCGACTCCGCTTCGCGCAAAGAGCCGGCGTGGGTGAACCTGCGCTTCGGGCCGCAGCTCGAGGTGAAGGACGTGCCCGCGTTCACCCAGGATTTGTCGGGGATTTCGCACCAGCTCGGCGCGCCCATCAAGGCCATGCTCGGCGTGAACTTGCTCCGCCACATGCACGTCACCTTCGACCGCCGTGGGTCGCAGTTCGTGGTGCGCAAGCAAGAGCCCGCGGCCCCGCCGGATGCGAGCCGCGTTCCCCTCTATTACGTGCGCGGCGGCGGCATGATCGTGCGCGCCACCTTGGCCACCAAGGACGAGGGCTTCTTCCCCATGCTGGTCGATTCGTCGGCCATGTTCCCGCTCGCGGTGGACGACTCGCTCTTCCGCAAGGCAGGCATCGACCCGACCAAGCTCCAGGCGGCGCCCAGCCTGCCCAACGTGCGCACCGGCACCTTGCCCAACCTGCGCATCGGCTCGTTCGACATGCCGCAAGTCCCCGCCATGCAGGCGAAAGACCTCCCCGAGCTGCGCACGCAGCTCGACCTCGACCTCGCGGGTGTGGTGGGATCGAGCTTGCTCTCCGTGTTCCGTGTGACCTTCGGCGACGAAGGCCGCTTCATGTGGATCGAGCCGGACATCGGCATGACCGAGCCACAAGGTCCGCCCCCCGGCGCGCAAGACCCGCGCGGCGCGGCGCCCGTCCAGCCGCCGCCCATGGTCCCGGACACCCCGAAACCCGGTAAAAACCCGGAGAAGAAGCCCGACCCGAAGGCCTCGGCGCCCAAGCCCGCCGCTGCTCCCGCGAAGAAGCCATGAGCACCTCCGGTCGACTCGCCGTTTACGCCGGAAGCTTCGACCCGGTGACCAATGGGCATCTCGACTTGATCGAGCGCGCCGCGGCGCTGTTCGACCGGGTCATCGTGGCCATCGGCATCCACCCCACGCGCAAGCCGCTCTTCAGCGCGGACGAGCGTATGGCGCTGCTCCAGCAGGTCTCGGCGCACTTGCCCAACGTGGTGGTCGACTCGTTCGACGGCCTCTTGATTGGGTATTGCAAGTCGAAGGGCGCGCGCGTGATCGTGCGGGGTCTCCGCGCCGCCACGGACTTCGAGTACGAGCTCCAGATCGCGCACGCCAACGCCGACCTCGAGCCCAGCATCGACACCATCTTCTTGCCCACGCGCACGAACTACGGGTTCGTCTCGGCGTCGCTCGTTCGCGAGATCGCGAGCCACGGCGGAGACGTGTCGCGCTATGCCCCCGAGGCCGTGCGCGCCGCGCTGGCCAAGAAGTTCGCGGGCTGAATCGCACCGGTACCGACGGAGCGCCCACCCGGGCCTCGCAGGTGCAAATGGGCGTGCATGTGGGCGTTCGTCGTCCGACGGTGCGCCACGCATCGCCTGACGAAAGCTAGCGAAGCGGAAGAAGGAACGTGCGAGCATCCGGGCGCCGCCATCGCGGTGGCGCATGCAAAGGATGCCTACGTGAAACACTTCAATGTCTATTCGCTCACTCGTGAAGCGGGCGCCGGCACCGAGCCCCTCGCGCTGTCCTTGACCGTCAAAGGCGCCAAAGAGACCTCCGTGCCCGCAGACGGCGCGAAGCACTCGCTGGCGGCCGGAGCGGCTTGGAAGGTTCGTCAAGCGTTCGCCTTCGAGGAGGAGATCACGGTCGAGCTCTCGGACGGGACGCACACGAAGAGCTTCACCTGGAAAGATCCCACGCCGCACACGGCGGGCTCGTTCGCGCTGGGCGACCAGACCGTGGACATCGCGTTCAGCGTGACCCAGTCGGCGGCCACGTTCGACGAGCGCTACGTGAACATCCACTCGATCCGCTGCGAAGTCAGCGAAGAAGTGGGCGCGACCGAGGTCTACGTGGTGGTCAAGACCCCCAAGGGCGAAGTTCGCTTCCCCAATGCCAAAGACCAATACGTGAGCCTCGCCAATGGCCAGACCTTGGAGGCCAAGCTGAGCTTCCCGTTCGACGGCGAAGCCACCGTGGAGCTGTGGGACGAAGACGACATGAGCGAAGACGAGCCGCTCGGCACGTTCTCGGTCGCCGCGCTCACGGACCTCGCCCGCGCCGAGCTGCGCATGGAAGCGTTCTTCGTGGTCGACTACTCGGTGACCGACGAAATCCCGCTCGGCTTCGAGCACGTGGTGAGCGCGTAACGAGCCCACGACGGAGCGCGTGAACCGATGCGCGCTCCCGGTAGACTCCGAACAGGTCGGGCGGCTACGACCTGTTCGGTGCTCCGGAACGAGGCGTGACGAGCGGCGCTCAGCCCTTGATGAAGGCGAGCAGCTCTTCGTTGACGAGGTCCTTGTGCGTGGTGCAGATGCCGTGCGGCGCGCCGGGAACGACCTTCAGGGTTCCCTTGGGCAAGAGCGTCGCGGCGACCTTGCCGGTGGTCTCCAGTGGGACGATTTGGTCGTCGTCGCCGTGGAGCACGAGCGTAGGCACGGTCATCTTCTTCAGGTCTTCGCGCAGATCGGATGGGGTCCGACCATGCAACCTCCTTGGGAGGACGCGGCCGGGTCGACACGAACGAGCCTATGCTCGGGCGGAAGGTCGCGGAAGCCGCGTAATCTCGATGCGACCCATCGGTTTCGGTGATGGCCCTTCGACAGCGCGAGGCGCGACGGTTCGTGGCGATTTGCTACGCTGAGGCATGGCTGTCTTCCCGCCGAGGCTCCACGTGCTGCTCGCCCGAGACGTGCCCGTCGGGCTGATCGTCAGGCGAGGCCCCTCGAAGACGTATTGCACGATTGGCTGGGATAGACGCCGCGACACGTTCGAGGTGGGTCAGTGGATGCGAGGGCGCATCTACGAGCGTCGCGCGGACCTCTCGCCGGACGGTCGTCATTTCGTCTATTTTGCCATGAACGGGCGCTGGAATACGCAGACCAAAGGCTCGTGGACGGCCATCTCGCGCGCGCCGTACGTGAAGGCGCTCACCTTGCTCGCCAAGGGGGATTGTTGGCACGGTGGAGGCCTCTTCACCGATCGCGGCAAGGTGTGGATCAACCAAGGTTATGGCCATAAGCCACTACGTGAGGCGCGCGAAGTGGAGATCGATACGTCGTACCACCCTTCGGCTTCGTTCGGCGGAGAATGCCCGGGGGTCTACTACGTTCGCTTGCAGCGCGACGGTTGGGTCCTGCGCTCGATGGGGCGAAGAGGCGACCCCGACGTCTTCGAGAAGCTCTTGCCGTACGGGTACGTGCTCCGCAAGATTGCGCACGCCGAGGTCGGAGCACCGCCGGGCAAAGGCTGTTATTGGGACTCCCACGAGCTGCCGCTCCCGGAGAGGACGCCTCCCATCGACGCGAGCACCTGGGAGTGGGCCGACCTCGACGGGACGCGCCTGGTCTACACGGAGGGCGGAAAGCTCATGGCCCGCGCGCTAGGCAAAAAGGGCATCGGCGAAGCGAAGCTCTTGCACGACTTCTCGGACATGAGCTTCGAGGCCATTCGCGCGCCGTATTGAGGCTCGGTCGTTCCGCCGCCGTGAGGAGCGCCCGTGAGCGTGTCGTCTCCTGAACCTATGGATGTCCAGGGACCCATACTCGTCCGGGCGAGCGGTCGAAAACGCCCGAATTCCTAGCAAAAAGTGGGGGCTGGGCCTCGGGCATGTCGTGTGCAGACGTCCAATTTACATGAAGCCTTTCTCCCGTTGGCCTGGGCCCACAACCGTCGTGTTCGCACTCCTCGCGCCATGTTGGGCTCTCGCGCTGGTGAGCGCTTGCAGTGGCGGCGGCGGCACTTCCGTGCAAGGCGACAGCGGCGGGATTCCGAGCGAGACGGACGGGGGCTCGGATGCTCTATCGACCGCCGACGCCGAGCGACCACTCACCTGTGGCGACGGGAAGCTGGACGACGACGAGCTCTGCGACGGCGACACGGTCGCGTGCAGCTCCCTCGCGGGCTTATGGACCAATGGGCAAGCCACCTGCCGTCGTGACTGCTCCGGATACGACGTCGCGGCTTGCGGCGCGCCCGTTCAGCGCTCGGAAGTCGTCTATCCCGCGAAGCGAATGAGCCGCTTCGCCGACGCGAAGTGCAACGACGGAACACCGTTCGACTTCGAGATCTCGCCCTCCCCGAGTGGGAGCCACAAGTGGATCCTGTATTTTCAGGGAGGGGGCTTCTGCGACGGAACGTACGGAAAGTGTACGGGTCGCGGACCGGAGCTCACTTCTTCGGCGGGCAGCGGTGAAGACCGCGCGGTGACGTCCCTGTTCGACGACGGCGTCAATTTCTTCAGTCGCGACCCTTCCGTCAATCCGGAGCTCTTCGACGCCAATATCGTACGCGCGCACTATTGCTCGAGCGACCTGTGGGTCGGCACCAACGCTTCGCCGCAGCCCATCAACGCAAAAGGTGGTGGCGAGCAGTGGGTGTTCATGGGGCATCGTAACGCGACCGCGGTCGTCGATATCCTGCGTCGCAACTACGGTCTGGACGACGCCAACGCCGACATTCTCGTCGCGGGAGGATCGGCTGGAGGTTTCGGCGCCTCGCAGAACGTCGACCAGATCGCGGACCGCATGCCCCGCTCGACCGCCGATACGCGCATTGCGTTCATGGCCGGTGCCTTCTGGAACGCCGGAACGTGGAGCGACCCCAACTACACGATGTTCGGGAGCGGTAAGACGGACCTGGTGGTCACGAGCGACATCATGGCGACATTCAAGGGGGTCGCCAACTCCCGCTGTTTGCCCCTCGCGACCGCGCAGGGCCTTCCCGCGTCTGCCTGTTTGACAGGTCCATTGGTGTATTCGGCTATCGTGAGCCCGGCGCCGAAAGGGCTCGGTATTCGGGTCTTCGTGGGGCAAAATCGCACCGATCAGCTGTACATGCGCCAGCACATGCTTCCGCTCGAAGGCGATACCCTGACCGCCAAAGAGCGCGCCGCCCGCGATGCCTGGAAAGAACAAATGACGGCTTCGATGGCGAACGTGGCTTGGCTCTATGCTCCGGCCGACCCCAATCGCGCGGGCGAGGAAAACCTCCATGGCATCTTCAACGAGCCCGCGCTCTGGACGTACGACACGGGAGGTGGCGTCACCATGAAGAGCATGGTGAGTGCCTTCTGGAAGTCGCGCACGCCCGGCGCGCCGGGACAGCGGGTGCTGCTCGAGGGCGACTTGCCGCACGGGAACGTTCAGGACTGAGGGGCTAGCGTTGCGGTCTTCCGTGAGCCACGGAATCTGAGAAGCAGTGGGTACGAGCCCGAGCACAAGAGGCATCCGAACGACAGGCGGCCTCGAGCGCCACGTTCAATCTGCTTTTCCAGGGGCTCGGAGCCACTGCACCCCGGAAGAGACGTGAAGCGTGTTCCCGTCGAAGGTGAAGGCGTGCTCCTCTTTCCAAGGGATGAGCTGCCACTTCTGGCCGGGAACCCTGCGGCGGCGCCCGAGCGGCATGCCTTCCTGCGGTCGGTAGACTTGGCAGGTGACGCCTTCTGTTCCCTCGTCACATCGGGTCACACCACGCCACGCCCACTCGTAGCGTGTGCACTCCCCTGGCTTCGGACAGTAGACGTCTTCGTCGGTCCAATAAGGGCCGAGGTAGTCGACGGACACGAGAAGCTGCGCTCCCTCTGCGCGAATCTCGGAAAGCGAGCTCGGCACGATTGGTGTCTCGGGGGCGACGGGGCCGCCCTCGGCTTCGTCGGAGAGGTTCCATTCGATGGGCAGCTCGACGAAGCCGCGTGAGCTCTTTCCGACGAGATGTGTCTCGCGATGGGCGAAGGAGGAGACTTCGATGGCGTGAATCGCGCTCCAGGAGCTCCCGTGCGGCTCGAAGCGTGGAGAGAGTGCGACTTCTTTGCAGGCGGGGCGGACGCTCTGCCACTTGCGATACTGTTCGGCCATGTAGGGGGCAAACTCCCCTCGTTTCAGCTTGTCGAGACCTTCCTGTGCCCACGCTCGTCGAGCCTCGAAGTTCGCGGCATTGGCTTTGACGCTAGCGGTGCAGAGCGCGGATAGGGTCGGATACGCTTCACGGACGAGCGTCGGTGGGGGAAGTGGGATGTCGAGCGGACGTGCGTCCAGACTACCCACCAAGACTTGTGGGGGCTTGGGGGATGGCCCTGGTTGGGGCTCGGCGGCCGTTCCGAAGATGCGGCATTCGGTAATGAACAGCGAGTGCGAGGCGCTCGACGCGGCGCTTCCAGCCTGCGTTCCCACGAGCTCCAGACGGTAGGCGCCCCCGCTACCGTGGACCGGGATCGTGATCGACCCCTGCGCCGGGTCGACATCGTATTCGCCTAGCACGGTGCCCTTGCGCAAGAGGCGGGCGCGTCCGACACGCTGGTAGGCGGTGAACCTGGCGTTCTGCGGCGGGCGGGTATCGAGAACGATCTCGGTCACGCGCGCATCGCTCGGAACGGTGAGCTCGATGCTCGCCTCGAGAGACCCGGGTGCGCTAACCCAAGCCGTATCCGTGCGGCCGTCAATCAGGTGGGAGGCGAAGTCGGTCGCGTTGTCGGCGACGGAGGAGACCGCCAGCTTGACGAGGCCCCGTGGGATCAGATCGACGTCCGTCGTGCGCAAAACGGCGGGCGCGGGCGCTTCTTGGGCTGCAACGGCCGGTCGACTGGGCGGGCGCGTCTCCGGCGGTGCCTCCGGGGGGCGGTTTTGGCACGCCACCAAGACGAAGACCACAGGCCCGGTTCGGGCCGCCAGGGCGAAAGAGCGGCAGCGCGGAAATGCGTGGGGCGAGGGCGCCTTCATCGCGTCGAGCCGGAGCCCAAGTAGGGTCCGAGTGGTCCGGTGGGGTCGATGACCTCTCTCAGAGTCGACCAGGTCAGGAGCAAATCGAGCGGCGGCGTGCATTCTCTCCTGGCCCAAGAAAACGAGACCGGATTTTCGAACGCGATCCCCTTCGGCGTTACCCAAAAAGAATCGAGCGAGGATTCTCTCATTTCGGGGGCACTTCTATCCATTTCGTTCTCCGCGACCGTCTTGTCGCATCGCGAAAGGGGGTCCTTTTCCTGCTCGTAGCGATGCTTGGTGGCAGCCCAGCCTTCCACAACTCGCGCATTGAGCGTGGCGAGCAAGAGCGGACGCTTGTCTGCTCGAAAGGCCTTCACGCCGATGCGCGAGCCGGTAGCCAGATTGAAGCTTGCGCTGCCCCCTACGTGTCCGTCCGAGCCTCGGTGAAGGTCTGCGTCCATGCTCACGGTGAGCGTGTTCGCGTCGAGGAAGGGGATATCGAAGGTCACCCCGCCTACGGCCGCTTCTTCCGTCATCTGGAGAACGTCTTCGGTCGTGACGTGGCGTAGTTTTGCGAATGCGGGGCCTTCGAGAATCGGGGTGGCGAGGAGATTCGCGCCGGTCTCTTCGGAGGTTCGCGCGAGCTTGGTCCGAACTTGCCCGCCCGGTATGGCGGCGCGTACGTCTTCCGTGAGCTCGTAGCGAGTGGCCGGCCGCCCCTCGTTCTGCACGGTAACGACCAAGTCCTTCCCGGAGACCACCGCCTCGCCGTTCTGTGAGCGGAACGTGCCGGGAGCACCGGACGGAGCATAGGCCGTGATTGGAACGAGCTCCTTGCCCGCGGCGTCGACGACCTGAAGTGTCGTGCCCCCGGAGGGAGAGGCCGTCATCGTAGCGACGACGGGCGTGCGAGCCAGAAGGCCAACATAGCGAACGGGGGTGGCCGGCTTCGGGGCGGGGGTCGTAAGGGCCGCGGCTTTTGCGCTCTGCACGCTCTGCGCGGGCATCGGTCGCGGTTCACTCCCCGTTCCCGCGCGAGGGAGCGCGCTCGGCGCACACGCGGCTAAGGAGGCGCCCACGGAAGGTAGCGCGGCGGCAAGGAAGACAAGGGAATACCAACTCTTGGTCATGTGGTGCTCCGAACGACCACCGATGCTCGCACATTCCGTGACAGGCGAGCGCACCGTCCTGAGCGGTTCTTTCGTGGATCGAGTGTCGGGGCTCGTCGGTGGGCGCGAGAGGGGCCTGGGGGTGACGCGGGTTTTCGAGGCCGGTGGTCGAGGTGGGGCTTCGGGGCGGGGCGAGAGGCGCTCGACCTACGGTCGGCGTCGGTCTCGGGGCGACGAGCCCTTCTTCTCCGGACGCGGCTTGCTGGAACGGTCCGAGGGGCTCCGGGGCGCAGGACGCGCGCTGGATGGTCCGGTGCTCGAGGGGCTCGTGCTGGGCGCGCGGGGCGACGGGCTCGAAGGGACGGGGCGTCTTACGTCGAACGGGACTGAGCGAGGGCCCCCGAGGGATTCACTGCGCCTTCGCTCTTCGCGCTCGGCGTCGCGAATGAGGCCGATGACGGAGTCTCCGCTGGTTGCACGCACCGTCTCGCGGAATTGCCCCGTGAGTACCGTGTCGGCGGCGAGCGCGTTGTTCTCGTGGAGGGCCCACATCTCTTCGGCGTAGGGCAAGCGTGGGAGCTTGGGCGCCCAGCGCGCGAGGAAACGATGAATGTTGTCAACGTCGCGCAAGAGGAGGGTTCGCGCGTTGGTATTGGACGCCGTATCGACCGATTGAGGAAAGTCGATGACGATGGGCTCGTCCCCCGAGACGAGCACGTTGAAGTCGGAGAGGTCGCCGTGGACGACACCCACGGCGAGCATGCGCACGACCTCCTGCAGCACGCGGTCGTACATGGCCTTCGCGCCCTCGGGGTCGAAGGCCAGGTCCCCGAGCCGGGGCGCCGGATTGCCTTCGGGGTCGACCACGCACTCCATGACCAGCACACCTTCGACGAACGCGTACGGGATCGGCACCCGAACCCCGCCGAGGTGAAGGCGATGGATGATGTCGACCTCCGCGGACTTCCACGCCGCTTCTTCTTCCGCGCGGCCGTGTTTGGAGCGCTTCTCCACCGCGCGCTGATCGCGGGAGTTACGGGTCTTCCGACCTTGGGTGTAGTCTCCACGCTTCTTGAAGCTGCGGTGGTCGGCGTTTTTGTAGACCTTGGCGACGCGAAGCTCGCCCCCGGACTCGACCAGAAAGACCTGCGCCTCTTTTCCGCTCATCAAGGGCCTCACGACCCGGTCGATGATGCCTTCGTCGAAAAGTGGCGCGAGAGCTTCGGGAATGTTCAAGAGGCCACCTTACTCGGTTTGGCGCCTCGGCATCCCGCCGAATTCCTCTCGGCGGTCAGTCTCCGCTGCATTCCGCGCTTACCGCGGTCGCGGTTTCGTGTGGCTCGTTTCGCCTGAATCGTGGGTCCGTCTCCGTGTGCAGGAGTGACAAGTCGCGTAGGATTCGAGCATGGAGAGACGCTCGACGCTTCGTCTCGTGCTCGTGGTGCTGCTCGGTTGTGACGGCGCGAAGTCCGGAAAGCGCCCGGTCGCGACCGTTCCCATCGGGACCGAGACCGATGCCGCGACTGCTCGATCCGAGGCCGTTGCGGACGAGTCTTCCGCACCCAGCTCGATTGACGGAGGAGCCGTCTCGGGCAAAGGGCCCGTCAATCTGTGGCGAGACGCAGGACCGAGCACCGCGCCGACGGCGATCGCCATCGAGGTGGACGGACCTTCGCCCGAGCCTTTGGCCGTGGACGTACGCAACGCGACCGAGCTCGTGATCTACGACACCTGGAACGGCATGGGGAGCACCTACGCCGTGGTGGTCGCACTGAAGAAGACCGGCGCATTCTTCGCCTACGAAGCCAAGGTCTCGGGCTACCCGAAAAGCCTCGGCGAGCCGATCCCGGAAGCGGGCGGTTGCAAATGCGGGATTTCGGCGGCGTGTCCGTGCGAGCGTGACCGCGGCGCGACCCGCAAACAAGGACGAGTTTCGGCGCGCGCCGTGGCCGAGCTCTTGACCACTTTCGGGACGCGCCCTTTGGACCTTCGCCAGAGCTTCAAGAGCGAACGCCGCCGAACCGACGACTACCCGTACGTTCATATGGTGGCCACCGTGCCGGGCAAGAGCCCCGTGCATTTTACGGCGGCGGATCAGAGCCGACATTGGACCCGCGACGGCAAGTACCTCCACCGTCTACCGGACGAGCCCACCGGCGGGATGGAGCCCGAGCACCGGATGCTCAATGCCGCCCTTCATACCTTGGAGAAGGCCATCGGCGTGGACCGGTGGATCGCGGAGGAGCACGAGCTGAACCCGAGCGCGGGACCGCTTTGAACGACGGGGATTTACCTTCGTCCCGAGGCTTCTCTCTCAGCTCGCGCTCGATAGCGCGCGGCGAAGCAAGTCGACGAAGCGCTCCGGCTTTCTCCCGAGCAGCCCTTCGAGCGTGGGGTCGACTCGTGAGAATTGCCCGAGTCGGCTCGCGAGGAACAGGCCCACGAGCAGGTCGGCGCGGGCTCGCGGAGCGCCACGAGCCACCATGGCGTCGCGAAACTCTTCGTCCGAGGTAGGCGTTCGGTGAATGGCCCTGCCGGTCGCCTCGGCGAGCAGCCGGGCGATGTCTTCGAAGTCGAGCGCCTCCGAGGCGGTCAGGTTCAACGTACCGTTCGCGGTGAGGGTCGGCTCGGTCATGAGGATGGCCGTCGCTTCGGCGAGGTCGGCGTGCGCCGTCCACGAGGTCTTTCCGTCGGTGGGGACGCGTAGGTCGCCTGTCTCGGCGGCTCGACCGAGCAATTGAAGGGCCGAGTCGGCATAGAATCCATTGCGTAGGATCGTGTACGGGACCCCCGACGTCTCGAGTGTTCGCTCGGTGGCGGCGTGGTCGGGCATGGGCGCGAACGGTGAGGTGGACGAGGCTCCTACGTGGCTCGTGTAGAAGACGTGCTCGGCCCCGGCCGCTGCGGCGGCCTCGATGGCCGTGCGGTGGTGCCTCAAGGCATCGGCTCCCGCGGTGTTCGACGAGACGACGAGGATGCGCGACGCGCCCTCGAACGCCCGCGAAAGGCTCTCCGGTGAATCGAAGTTCCCCGGGCGAACGCGCACGCCGCGCGCTTCGAGAGCGCTCGCGGCAGCCGGGTCACGCACGCTCACCCCGAGGCGAGAGGGCGGCACCCGTTCGAGCAGACGTTCCACGACCAGGCGACCGAGTTTGCCGTTGGCACCCGTCACAATCAGCATGACATTTCCTCTTCTGCGCTCACCTGGTCGAACGGCCGGTACGGCCGAACTGCGAGAGAAGCGGTGAGCTCGACGATTCATAGGCGTCGCGTGCGCGGCGCACTAGTGTGGCCCCGTGAAAGCGACCTTTGCGGTGGGTGCAAAAACGACGATTCCGGATTTGAACGATGTCGCGCTCCTCGTTCGCGTGGTGCAAGCCCGGAGCTTCTCGGCTGCCGCGCGTGAGCGAGGGGTGCCCGTCTCGACCGTCAGTCGCCGCATCGCTCGCCTCGAGTCGGCCCTCGGCTTGCGATTGCTGGAGCGTACGACGCGAAGCCTTCGTCTCACCGAGGCCGGTCATGCGTATTTCGAGCACGCCTCGCGCGCCATCGACGACCTCGGCCAGGGAGCCTTGCTCGTGCGAGAGCTTCAATCCGAGCCGCGAGGTCGCGTGAGGGTTCGAGCGCCCATCACGTTCGGTGGCGCGGTGACGTCCGTTCTCTCACGCTATCTCCTCGCGCACCCGGGGGTGTCGGTGGATCTCGAGCTCCAGGACCGCCGGACCGACCTCTTGAGCGAGGGGTTCGATATTGCCATTCACGGCGGCAAGGTCGACCAAGACAGCACCGACTTGGTGGCGCGTGAGCTCTGGCGTCCCACGCGGAAACTTCTCTTCGCGAGCCCTGCGTACCTCGCGCGAAGAGGTGAGCCGCGCCGATTGGACGATCTCTCCGAGCACGATTGCATCGCCAAGCGAGCGGACGAGGGGGTAGCGAGCTGGACGTTCGTGGTGGGGAGGCGCAAAAGGACAGTCTCGTTCGAGCCGCGGTTTTCTCTCAACGAGTCGTCTGCTGCGTATCGCGCGGCCCTCGCCGGAGTAGGCATCGCCATGTTGCCCGAGGTCGTTTGCGCGAAAGACGTCGCCAAAAAGCGCCTCCTCCGCGTGCTCGACGGCTACGAAGGCGACGCGGGCGGCGTCTACGTTCTCCACCGTACCCGGCGCTCTCTGACCGCCGCCGTGCGCACCTGCGTGGAGCACTTGGTCGCCGAGCTCCCGGCCACGGATCCGACTCGGGGGTGAGGGGTGGAACGATCACGGCCCCGCGCTCGTCGATAGCCGAGCGCGACTCGTCGCTTGGTTCTGGACCCGCTGAGCTTCGTGTCCCCAGGGACGAGACTCGGCTCCCGAGGCGAATCATCGCGCGTCCACTGGACCTCCGGACGTCCAGGTCATCGCGTGGCCTCGGGCGGCTCGTACCCGGGAAATTCCAGCGTCTCGGCGGTCCGAGCTCGCGGAACGATTTGTGCGAACGGTGGCCTCGATGCCTTCCTACGACCCTCGCTCCGAGTCCGAGCCCTCGACGTTGTCTCTCGCTGTTGGCTCCCGCACCCCGCGGAAGCGCGGGTTCACGAGCCTGCCGCTCGGTGCACTGGCCTTCGTCGCTCTCGGAACCGCGCTCGCCGCGGCGCTGCCTGGCTGCAGTGGCTCGTCGGACGGTGCGACCGTCACTCCGGAAACTCCGGACGCGGCAACCGATGGCGCGAGCCCGGTTCCGACCGGCTCGACCACCGGCAGCACGAGTCCGGACGCCGCTCCCGAACCTTCCGGCACCTACTTTCCCCCGGCGAACGGGGCAGGGGCGTGGGCGACCGTCGATCCGGCCGCGGCAGGGTGGGACGCCAAAGGCCTCTCCGATGTCAAAGATTGGATTGGCCAGACCAACGGTACGAGCTTCCTCGTGCTCGCGGACGGAAAGATCCTGATCGAGTCCTATTGGACCTCCGACGAGACCACCCTGCGCGACATCGCCTCGGCGCAAAAGAGCATCGTCTCGCTGCTCACCGGCATCGCCATGTCCGACGGCTCCTTCAAGGATTCGGACACGGTTTCGTCGCTCGTTCCGGTGGGCTGGACCAACGACTCCCCGGCCAACGAGTCGGCCATTACCGTGCGGCAGCTCCTGACCATGACGAGCGGCCTCGACGACAACCTCATGCGTGTTGCCGAGCCCGGGTCCACCTGGCGCTACAATACGAACGGCTACCACTGCCTCGAAGGCGTCCTCGAGGCCAAGACCGGAAAGTCGCTCCAAGACTTCACGCGCTCGGCGCTTTTCGATCGCATCGGCGCGGGCGCCTCGGTGTGGACCACGCGCCAATTCCAAAAAGACGGCAAAGGTCAGCCCATCCACGCCCTCGAGATGACCGCACGAGACATGGCGCGCGTGGGGCTTCTCGTTCAGGCGAACGGCGCGTGGAACGGGACGCCCATCGTACCCTCGAGCTACCTCACGGTTGCGCTCGACACCTCGCAGACCCTGAACCCAAGTTACGGGCTGCTTTGGTGGCTCAACGGGAAATCCAGCTACTTGCTGCCTCCCAGCCAACCCGGCACAGGTCCGCTCATGCCCAGCGCACCGGTCGATCTCGTGGCCGCACTCGGCGCCGCGGACCAGAAGATCTACGTGGCGCGCAGCCAAAAGCTGGTCGTGATCCGCCAAGGAAAAGCTGCCTCCCAAGGAACACAGGCGCTCTCCAACTTCGACGACGAGCTCTGGAAGCGCCTCTTCGCGGCCAAGAAGGCGAAGTGAGCGCGAGAGGGGCGCGCGGGATCTCGGCATCGTGATCCCGCGGACGCATTCTTCTTCGAGATGTGCCTCGAACGCGTGACATTCGCGAAGGAACGACCCCGAGCGATAGGGTCTCGCGATACGCGTTTTCATGTCGTCGTGGGGAGCCGAGGTGCTCGGTGACGACGCCGATGGGGATGGAGCGGCGTGAGGCTGCTCACTTCAGCACGTACCGCACCACGAGCCACGCCCTCGAGAGCGACACCCTCGGGTCCGTGATCGCGACCTTCCAATCCTTCATCGGCACATCGGCCCCTCGCGCGACCGACGTCGCGAGGCCGCCGAGGGCAGCCCCGGGAGAGAGCGCGACGTCGCGCGTGCCCGCCCGAATCGTCGCGGCGAGCGCAGGGGCCGAGGCGAGCACCACGTCGGCCGCGAGGATTTTCTCGGGCTTCCATGCCTTGGTGAAGGTTGGCAGCCACTCGTAGAGCGACCCGAGATCGAGCACCCGCTCCGCGGCCGGCACGCGAGGCTCCTTCACCCGATGCCACGCGTCGGGAAAATCGTTCGCGAGGTCGAACGCGGCGAAGAGCCCCTCGTTCTTCGCGAGCTCCTCGACCGACTTCACGTACGCGTCCACGTGGGCAGAGGCCGTCGCGCGCAGCTTGTCGCCACCGTCAATCGCCGTGTAGCGCACGTGGAGCACCACGTCCGTGAGCGTCTCGTAGTCGAAAGGCCGAATCTTGCTCGGGAGCTCGAGGCGCCATTTGCTCGTCGCGCCGGCGCCCTCGAATGGCAAATAGCGCTCGTCGCGGAACGCGAGCTCGAACACGCCGCTATCGTTCTGCGCGCCGCTCACCGCGATCGCGGAGATGGGCACGTTCGTCGTCGCGAAGCGCGCGTCGTCCTCCCCCTCTCGCTTCGGGTAGTCGTTCTTGTCCTTCGCGATCGCGCTCGTTCGGTACTCGTGCTCGAGCAGACGTAAGGTCGCGTTCACGCCCGTGTAGGGCCCGACTACACAAGGCAGGCTCAGCGCGACCGACTTGATGCGCCTCGCGTAGTGGCCCGGGAAGTCCATGTCGAAGAGCACCTCGGGAAGCGTGAATTCGCAGCTCCCTGTCTCGCGCAAGCGCAAGAACGCGAGAGGGTCGAGGCGCCGGAGCGACACCGCTTTGGTGAGCTCGAAGTCGTGCCCACGCTTCTCGACGTACGCCGCCTCGAGCTTCTTCAAGCCTACGAAGAGCTGCTCCCCGGCGAGGATGCCGTCTCGCCCGGCGTTCCAATATCCCGGGTCGAGGAACCTGGTCGTCGAGACACCGCGCTCGAAACGGAACGCCTTCTCGGCTCGCTTCGCGACGTCGAACGCCAGCGTGTAGACCTGCCGGTAGAGGCCCCGTAGCGAGCCCTCCATCCACGAGTAGAGCTCCTCGTTCGTGTACTTGTTCGTGAGGAAGTCTTCCACCTCGAGCGCGTTGTCGAGCTGCTTCTGCTGGTTTTCGAGCTCCCGGCTGGCGATCGAAAGGCGAATTTTCTGGGTCAGAATCTGCTTGTCGATGCTCTTGATCTCGTAGCCGGCTTGGTTCGCCAGGTGAGTGCGCTCCCAGAGCTGGCGCTTGTGCCCGGCCTTTCGGCCGGCGCGCCCGGATTCGTGAGCCAGTCGGTCGGCACCAATCCGAACGACGCGGGCATGTGCGGACGTTGCGTGGGCCATGTTCGGGAAGCCCCACTGCACGTCGGCGCCCACGCCCATCGGATGGGCCGCGGTGGTGAACGTCGGCATCGCGTGAAAGAGGCCCGCGAGCGCCTCCAGGCCGCCTACCATCTCCTGATAGGCCGCGGCCGAGTCGGACTTGAGCATCTCTTCCTGCTCGTCCGCCGTCAGGCGCAGCCCGCCCATGTCTCCGGGCTTGTCGACCGCGATGGGAAGCTCCCGAAAATCCCCGTCGGCCTTGGGCACCGCGTTCACGTCGCCCCCAATGAGCTTGAGGTAGTACGCCATGCGCGAAGCGGGGGCCTTGCGGCTCTGCTCGAGCGCGGCGATCGAACGCTCGGCTTCCTCCAGCTGCAGCTTGCGAATGTCCATCGCGAGGGTGTGCATGGTGCGCTCGTGTTTGGCGCGGAGGCGCGCAAGCCCCTCTGCGTCGCGCTTCTCCCTCGCTGCGAGGAAGGCCGCGCCGAGCGACTTCAGCTCCGCGCACAGCTCGAGAGCCCTTTGGAGTAGGTACGGAAATCGGTAGTTCGGCATCGGCCCGTCGAGGTCGGCGAGCACGCTGGAGAGGCTCAGCCCCTGCGCCGTCGCCTGCACCAGCAACGCTGGATCGATCGGCGGCTCGAAGAGTGGAAGCTTCCGCACCACTCCGTCGATGTCTTGGCAGTGCCGAATCTTGAAAAGCCGGTCGTCGATGGTCGCGCGTACCTCTTCGAGCCGCGGGTTCTCCGGGATGCAGAAGTAGAGCGTGCTCGCGAAGCCGAACACGTTCGCGAACGCCGGCTCTCCCGCGACCGGCACGGTCGCCTC
This sequence comes from Polyangiaceae bacterium, assembly GCA_965225775.1. Classification (GTDB taxonomy): domain Bacteria; phylum Myxococcota_A; class Polyangia; order Polyangiales; family Polyangiaceae; genus JAAFHV01. Next base: position 7,789,033 of record OZ245328.1, read on the forward strand.
GGAGGTCTGGTTGCTGAAGGGGAACAAGAGCTCGAGCTCCCCCATCGCGTTGCCGAACGCGTCCCACCGGTTCAGAAGCGAGAGGTACGTCTGCTTCTGTACCTTGCCGCGCTTGGGAATGCGCTGGCCGCGCGGGCCGAACAGGTGGGCGGCCATCACGTAGAGCTGAATCGCGTAAGGGATAGTCTCGAGCGTGTTCTGCCTAAAGTACCAGTCGCCGTACTCGATGAGGATCTCGATGTACTTCATGACCGTCCACTTCATGTAGGCGGCTGGTCGCGCCCGCGCGACGAAGTGCGGGGAGAAGGGGTTGTCGCGCCACCCCGAGACGACGGCGTCGGCCTTTCCTGGTTGAAGCCCGCGGAGGAACGATTCCATCGCGCGGTCGGCTTTGGCCTCTTTGAAGGGCGGAAACGTCCAGTACGGCTTCGTGTCGGAGGGCGTTCGGGCAGCCATTTTCGGGTCGAATACGCGCTCCAACACGGCGAGCGCCTCGTCGAACTTTTGTGCCTTGAGGAGCCGGTCCGCGAGCAGCGTGGGCGCGTGGAACCCGACCTCCCAATTGTAGAGAGCATAAGGCCGCCGGAGCTCGTGATAGTCGGTGCCGTCGAGCCCGTACGTGTCGGCGCGTTCGACGGCGCGTTCGTAGCGATTGGCAAAAACCTCGTACAATCCGTCGACGCCGTGGCCGTGCAGGTGACCGAGGAGGCTGGCCGCGAACGTGTGGGTGAAGAGCGTGCCGGCGCTTGCCGCGACGTTCGCCTCCGTCCGCGCTAGCGCGTCCACGAAGAACGGCGTCGTCATTTCGTACGGCGGGGCGCCGATCGCGCCCGCTTGGAGCGAGTGGATCTCCGGATAGCGCACACCCGCGCGATAGTGAAACCGCGTATTGTCGAACCGCAGCGCGCCGCCGGGAGTGCCACGGTTGCCAGCGAAAATCGAGCTCCCTACGAACTCGAAGGTGCCAATGTAGATGTCGTTCCTTTCCTGAACGTCGATGAGAACCCTCGGACCGCTCGGATCCGCCTCCGCGAGCCGTGGCACGATCTCGAGTTGGTCGACCTTCATTGGCGACGTGTTCGGTCGTGTCGTGAATGAGCTGCTAGAGACTTGCTTTGGAGCCCACTTGCCTCCGCGGAGCTCGCTCCACCCGAGGCGCACCTCCCAGTACTTGCTGACCGCGGTCTCCATCGGAAGGTTGACCGTGCCCCTCGGCGCGACCGAGCGGAGTGAGAGAACTGGAAAGAAGAGGAGAGGTCGACCACGCCAAACCACCGGCACGACGTAGGTGCCCGTGCCCGCCTCGTCTACCCGCGCGTCCTCCGGCTCCTCGGAGGAATACGTGGGAATGTCGACCTCTACCATCGACCAAGCGCTCCAATCCCGCGTCGTCTCATTGAAGGTACGGTAGAAGAAGACGTACGGTGTTGCGCGGGTGCGCGCGAATACGTGGACGACGGCCTCTCCCGGTCGCGTCTCCTTGTCATAGTAGACGCCTACGACCTTCAGGTTCGCGATCTCGTCCAGCTTGAAGAGGTAGCTCTTGAGCGCGGTCTCGACCGTGTCGCGCGTGACGTCCTTCTGCAAGAGCTCGGACTCGAGCTCTTTGTAGATGGGGCTCTTGTCATCGCGGAGCTCGGGCTCGATCCAATTCTCCGGGTAGAGGAACACCTTTCGGTTCGCCTCCCAAACGCGATACCGCTGCATCCACTCCCAGCGCTTGCGGTCCAGGAGAGCGCGAGGAACGCCGGTGCCGGCGCGCTCTTCTTGGCCGAGGAAGCAGCGTTGCACGAAGAGCTGAACCGTAGAAATGGCCTGCTTGATGCGCGACGTCTCGAGGCAGGGATCCATCTGAACGTCGATGAGGAAGAACTCGAAGAGACCGTCCGCGTCGTGAACACCCCACGCACGAAGTGGCTCCTGCACGAGCAAAAAATCCACGAGGGCGCGGCGCTGGTTTTCGCGAAGTCCATCGAAAATGGGTTTGGCTACTTCCTCCCATTCGGTGCGTTCGTAGCGCGAGCGAATCGTGAATCGCATCGCTTCGGCGGTGGTCTGCCGCGGCGTAAACGTCGAGTGCGGCGCGGCCCACTCGAAGAGCTGCTCGACACCGACGCCCACTCTGCGCACGAGGCTCATCGCGCGCGTGATCGTCACGAGGGCGCGCTCGTCCCGAAACGGAACGGGGGCCTCCACGTCGAAGCCGAGGGGGCGCACGAGGAGAGACAGGGCCTTCGGGTCTTCTCCGGTGGTCGCTGAGAGTCGAGCGACCACTTCCGAAGGCGTGGCGGTGGCACCCTGCGCCCATTCGAACAAGTCGACGAGCGTGCTCCCAGCGGGCGAAATGCCGTCGCGGAGGCCGTGATACGCAGCGAGGCGCGCCCACGCCGCGAACGTGAGCGCATTCCAATCGAATCCGGAAAAATCGGCCCCGTGTGCTTGAAAGTGAACGACCTCGGTCGTCGAGAGCGCGAGCGCGTCGATGACGATCGCGGCCTTTCCGAGCCGCGTGAGCCCCTCTTCGATCGTCGCCGTGGCGAGCTCCGGGAGGAGCGCGGAGGAGGGGATTGGCGCGCGTGGTGCGACGACGCTCTTCCATTCGAGGGTCGCCGGGTCGAGGCCCGTCGTCTGCAACGTCGCGAGGCGTGAAGGGTCGAGCACGACCGGGTCCGTCCAGAACACATTGGAGGGATCTTCTTGCTGATGGAGAAACGGGTAGGCGACGCCGTCGACGACAATCGGCGTGGGAGCCCGATCGGCAATCACCACGAACGCAACGGGATCTCTCCCATTCGGCACGAGGTAGCCGCTCCACGCCGTCGCGACTCCCGTTGGTGCGTTTCGCAGGGCGAGGAGCGGAGCGAGCAACGGCTCACCGGTCGCCGTCGTCAGAACCTCCGAGAGAAGCGCTTCGGTCGTCTCCGACCCGAGCCCTACCGCGCTCGCGAGCGTACCTACGACGAGGGTTCGTGCGAGCCGCTCACGCAAGAACGGGAGGAGCCGCGAAAGGAACGTGAGCCGCTTCTGCGGAGGAGTCGGCGTATCGCCAACCAGCACGTCCTCGGAGAGCAAGATCGCGCGCGCCGCATCGGCCTTCGGATCGCCCGCGGGAAAGAGACCGAAGAGCGCGTCGTCGAACAGGCGCCGCGGTTGTTTGCCGAGACGATCGATCGCTGCCGTCCACCCCGGATCGGCAGACAAAGCCTTGGCTCTAGCGACGTCGGTGCTCGAGAGCACACCGATCATCTGGGCCTGACCCGCGACGGCGGGCGCGCCGGGCAACGCCTTCCCGACGACGTGTTTCACACGCTTCTCGAGCGCCTCCGGAATGGCCACGACCAGCCCCGCCGGCGCGTTCGTCGTGTACGTCGCCGTGCCTTCGAGGAGGCCGACGATTCGGTCGACCACAGTGGGGTCGAACACGAGCCCCGCTTTGGCACGAACGAAGTCGAGCGTCGCCTTCTCCTCGTCCCCTGCGGCGATGTCGGCATGGTCCCGATCGATCGCCACCAGCCCGTCGGAGAGCGCCTTGGCGAGCTTGAGCACCGTCGTCGCCTTCGGAGCGAGCGGCCTCTTCGGATCGTCGACGCCGAGCACCACGAATGCCAACTTCGCGAAGTCGAGACCCGTCCGCTCCATCTCGTCCCACGCGCGGAAGAGGGCGCGTGCAGCGCTCGGCGACACGAACGGATCCCCGAAGAGGGCGAGCACGCTGCCGAGAGCGCTCGGGCCCACACCCAGGACCTTGGCCAGAACGGCGTGCCGATAGAAGATGGACACGTTGCCGAGGGTGAGCTCGTCGCCCAGGCCGCGGAGGACGCGAATGCTCTCGAGCGCCGCTTCGTCGACGCGCAGAGCGGCCGCGAGCACGCCCGCATGACCACTTATCGTCGCCCCTTGTTCCAAGAACGCGCCGCGCTCGTCGGCGGCGAAGATAGGATTGATTCCGAGCAAATCATGGATCAGGAACGTTCTCTTGTAGAGTGCACCCTCTCCGTAGGTGCCAATCGTGTCCCAAAACGCGAGCAGGCGCGGGAGCTCGAGCCCGGTGCGATCGAGCACCTCCTTCGTGGCCACGATCTCGTGGAGGAGAGCGGGCGTGATGTCCACGCTGGGCACGCGCGGAGGCACCGGGCACACGGCACCGTAGGTGTTCGTCTCGGTCGCCCCGGGTAGAGCGGCCGGGGCGGGGGAGCTCGCGCTCGCGATGCCGTAAACGAGCTGGTCGGTCTCGGCGATGGTGAACCCGAGCCGCCTCCACAAGCGAAGGAATCGAAGGAGCCTTTCGTACTCGGTCGAATCGAGCGCAGTGCCGTCGAGGTGCCGAATCCGTACTTTCTCGAGGTCACACGAATCGATGGAAGCGAACCACCGCGCCGGGCCCCAGGTCGACCCTACGACGAGCTCGACGTAGCGGTCTTTGTGGAGGCGGCCCACGATGGCGTCGGTTTCGTCGCACACGTAGAGGAAAAACATCCGCGGCTCGTCAACGAACCACACGACCGAGGAGTCGGGGAGCACGCGCCCGAGCGGAGCGCCGTCGAGGCCCACGATGGTGCCGGTGCTCTCGAGGGTGCCGAACGGCTGGCCGCCTCGAAAGGTGAGCCTCCCCGAGCGCGCCAAAGTAGGCGCCTCCCCCGAGTCGAGCACGACGAGCTTGCCGAGCGGCTCGAAGTCGCAATGCACCCACTGCCGAATCTCGGCGAGCCCGAGCACGGGTCGTCGTTCGGTCCTGCACGGGTCGCTCGCGTCGAGGGCGGCGCGCGCCTTTTGCAATTGCACGATCTGGTCGACGACACGGGCGAAGCGGGTCTCCGCGTCGGTGCTCGCCGCGTCGACGAGCTGCTGCAAAAGTCGGTACGATGCACGTATCTCGCTCATGAGCGAAATCGCCCGCGTGCGCACCGTGAGTGGGTTCACGAAGCGGGTGCGGAGCGCGTCGACGAGATCGCCGTACGCAACGCCGGTGCGGGGTAGGAACTGCGCCTTCACGAACGTGAGACCGAGCTTCTTGCTTTCGTCGAGCGACAGCATGTCGGCCTCGGCGGTCGGCCCTTCGTATCCATAATAGGCCGGCGCGGCTCGCACCCCGATATCGGCCCCGTACGCTTCGTCGGTCTTCGGCGCGCCCGTCACCGCCTCCACGTAGGCCTTCGACCAAAACGACTCCCGCGCGAGAATAATGTATTCCTCATGCACCATGCCGAGCGCCTCCGCGTCCACGGCGCGCTCTTGGGCTTCGGCGTGGAGCGCGTCGAGGTGCACGCGCGGGTCGCCCGCCGCGTCCCAATCGTGGGCAGTGCGCATCGTGTCGAGGAGCTCGTGGCGGCTCGTGCCGAGGTGCTTCAGGTAAGCCCGCGCCGCGTCGATGGGCTGGTGGTACGGCATCGAGAGCGGATAAACCGCGTTCTTGAGCACCGCGTAGGCGGTCACGTTCGGGTGGCGCGGCTCGGCGAGCAGCTCTCCGCTCGTCTCGTCGTCGACGTTGTGCACGTCCAAGGTCACGCGCTTCGGAGCCTGCGTCTCGGCGGCGTATTTCTCGCGATGAACGACGAAGCTCTCCATCACTTCGTTCGCGAGGTCTACGTAGGGGAGCACGGTGTTGGTGTTCTCGCAGGTGAGCTCGAGGCAACCCAAGTCCGGCCGCCGTGCGAAGAGGTGCTCGAGCGGAGTACCCACGAGGCTCCGCGGATCGTCCGTCTTGGTGTTGTTGTTGCGGAGATACTGGAGAAGCTCCACGTAGTAGGCCGCGGGGCTCAGCACGCTGGTGCAGTGCGAGCACTCGCACATGTCTTGGCTGCCGAAGAGCGCCTCGAGGTTGAACGGCAGGTTCTTGTCCGCGAGCGCGTCGGCGACCGCCTTTTTGCGGTCGTCGTCGCTCTCGTCTCCGTCCACCGCGCGGAGCCCGGAGCCGCGGTACGTCTCGCGAAACCCCATGAGCGCGTGCTCGTTGCGAATCCGAATAGAAGCCGCGCGCGCATACACCCGTTTGGCATCTTCGGCCCCGAGCGCCTCGCCATGCGCCGCGATGAACGTTGCTTCCGGTACGTCGGTGACCGATTGCGCCGAGACGAAGCTCCGCGCCATCAGCGTGGCAACCGCCTCGGCCCGCGGCGCGATCGCCTGAACGCGTTGCAGCGTCTTCAGCGTCTCGACGACCTCCGCATCTTCTCCCTCTGCGTCCTCGTCCGTGCGCTTCCCGAGCACCGAATAGAGCGAGGTCCGCCGAATATCGAAGTCCGGCCGAGCCTCGAAGAAAGCCGCCACCTTCGCCTTCACCTCTTGCCGCGCGATGGGAAGCTCGTCGTCCCGCACCATGCGCCGAATCACGCTCGTCGTCTCGGCCGCAAAGAGCCGCCACGAAAACCCCTCGAGCGCCACCGCCTTCGCGAGGCCCGGCTCGGCCGCCCCTGGATCGATGTCGACCGTCTCGTCGACGATCCGCGAGAGCTCCGCCTTCGGAAGCAGCGCCACGTCCCGCAGGGTCGTCACCTGCGGAACGCGCGAGAACGCCCTCACGAGCGCCACGTCGTCGTCCGCCACGTCCGCCAGCGCGTGCACGAGCGCGAGCCGCTCGCGGAGCTCGGGAGCCACGTTGGTGGACATCTGCGCCATCGCCGCGCGCCAATTCGCGGGGGAGTCGTCCTCGGCTCTCTCGATGTGCGAGAGGTCCGTGGTGGGGAGGACGGCGCGAAGGGTGGCGAGGCGTTTGGAGAAGGTGGTCATGGGGTTTGGCTCGTGGGGTGGAAGGCTCGGAGTCATTTGCGCAGTGCCTGACTGGCTTTGTCAGACATCGTCCTTCTCCGTCGTCGGGGTCGGTATGCAGGGGTCAAACGTCGACGGCATCGTGCCAAATGTGGCTTCGGTGTCCGTCGGCAAGAGCGAACGCAAGCAACCGTTCCTCTACGTGCGGCGCATCCCAGGCCGGTTTTGGCTCGATGATCTTTAGCGCCAAGTCGCGCGCGGAGTATTGCGACTGCCTGTTACTCCGCTCAAGGAATGAGCCGGCGCCTCAGGTGCTCGTGTGTCAGCTGCTGGTCGAGTGTCGTTCGGGCCAAAAATGGTAGCCAGTAGTCCAGCCATGACGCCTGCGTCGGGCAGCCTGGGCGAACGCGTTCTATTAATCTTATTGCCCTGCGCGCGCCGGCGTGGAGGCCAAATTCCAGCCAGTCCTTCACCGTGCTAGCGTTCATGAATGGAATGCCTGAATGAAGTACTGCGATGAACGATGTTCCTTTCGATAATACGCAGCCTTGCGGCTGCGAACCAGCGTTGTGTCGTAAGGTGCGATTGCTCGGCAGCTGTGATGACCTCTATGCACAGCTGAAGTCGGTCGGTCTCGGTTCCGGTGGACAGCAAGGTAGCGATTTCCGCAACGGGGCCACTGCGGTGGTTGTCTAAGATGGCTCTGGCTCGCTCGCTGATCAATTTGGCTTCTCTGTGGTGTGTGGCCTGAACTCATATTCGGAAAATGCGGAAACTATTGGCCGGAGTGCCTCGGGTGGCTGATAGTGGCCGGACCCGTTGGTCCAGCCACAACCGCGTGGCTTCGCCCGAGGCTTGGCATGGCACGGGAGTCTACTGAGCCGACCCCGGGAATGACGCTACGATTCGTTGCAACTTCGCGACGACTATAGTTCGGCAGCCTAGAGGGCTGGCAAGGCTGGAAGCAACGAAAGTGGCGCAGGAGTTGTACATTTGATCGTAGTGCGGACTGAACATGTGGGGCTTAGTTGGGGCAAGATCGAGTTGATACGAGTAGTTTGTAAAGTCGACAGTGTCGTCTTCCAGCCCGTGCTCGTTGAGCAAGATCCAATCGATGCGCAGGGCGGTGCATTCATAAATGGTTCCGGTGTCGAGATGAGTGGCCGACAGATCGCGACCGAGTATCGCAGCAAGAGCCGCGACTACGGCGTGAACTTCCTTATGGCTCTGGATGAATATACTTAGCGGAGGAGTCATGTGTCTCTGCCGTGGCCACCGCCTAAGCCGAATTGGGTGTTGTGGGCTGGCGCCGCCCGCCGATGTACGTCGCAACGCATGTTGCTAGGTTGGCAACCAAGAGGACTTCGCATGCGAGTGAAAGGGAGGTCTCTGAAGCGACCAGATGCGCTGCAGCGTTGTAGAATGATTCGTACTCCGTGCTCGCGCTCATCTTCTTGACTGGGAGTAGATCTAGTTCTTGCTGGTACTGTGTGAACTTTAGCTGCCCGTCGTCTTCGAGTCCGTGTGCGTCGAAGAGCGCCCAGGATATCCCGATTGTGTCGAAGGTGTGGATGGTGCCTACGTCAGGTTCGCTCGTGATGGGTGCGCATCTGAGTATGGCTGCAAGTGCGTTCTTGCTTGCCTTTAGGCTTCGTCTCGTTTTGATGAATTTGCTTCGGGGAGGGGTCATGGCTTCGAAGGGGTCGAATTGAGCGACTTAGGACACGCGCCTACTCGAGAGCGAAACCTCCTGTGCCTTCTATTGGGTTCGAGCCGCTCGATCTTCTCTTCCGCGGTCTCGTCCGGCGGCGTGGCCGACACGAGCCGCGTGGTTTTCTCCGCTTCCGCGCGACGACGGCAAGAGCGGCGGTCCGAGGTGGACGTACCTAAAGGAACTCGTGACCTTCGACGCCGCGCACGAACGCACGCACGTCGGCCTCGACTCGCTCGATGAAGCGCGATGGGTTCTCCGCGACAATCCTTGCGGGTGCAGTACGGTCTGCAATGTACCTGCCATCGAATATGCCTCCTGAGCTAGGTAGGATATGTACCGCCCCTGTCGCCTCGCTCATAGCGTACCGGCTGCCGCCACCGTCCGACCCGAACGGGACGAATCGCTCGAGTGAGTCCCCAAGCAAGACAGCGTCGCCTCGCGAGGGGGCCGATAGAACTCGTTCGGCGGAGTCGATGAAGATTCCGTTATGAACATCTGGAAGAGACATTCCGTCGCACTCGTCATAAAGAGCTCGAAGTTGCTCAGGGAGGGACGCTCGGATCCGCGTCGCGCAAGGGGCGAGCACGGTGTTGCGGTCGATGGGGTATCCGAAGTCCTGGCGCTTCATCTCGGAAAGTAGCTGCTTAATTGCGCGAATTTGTCCCGAGAATGATGTCATTGTGACCCGCTTCAAGAGTTGGTGCTCGCAGCAGCAGGTTGAGTCCGCAACTATCCGGCTCTTCTCGCTGTCGGTCTCTTTCTCCCAAACGCCAGAACGGCTCAGAGGCGCTCCTTTTCGGATGCGTTGCTCGGCCTAACATTCTGATAGCTGCAGCAACACGAACGCTTCAAATGTGTCCGCAATCTTCCACACCCCTCCGAAGTCGTGGTCGGAGATCAAGACCTCTCCCGCCGAGTTGATTCCTATCGGGTTGCCTCCTAAGTCCAGAGATATGACCGCCCATTCGTCGGTGGGTTCCCACCGGTCCGCCCGCATTCGTTTTGTCATGTCGACAACCGAAAAGTCTCGGTCGGCCATCGCCTCTGCGTTTCGAAGCCCGAAGATTGGGAGGCTTCCCACGATGGCGCCACCATATCGCTGCACGAACTCACGGTAGTCCGGCGGTAGCGGTACCCCGACCCGTCGTTCGGCATCGTCGAGCTCCTGAGTCGAGACGGGCCCCCCTGCCTTCAGCACGGGCATTCGTTCGAAGAGCTCGTCTAGCGCCAGGATCGTTTCGCTCTTCATGTGGCTCTCTGGGTGTTGACTCTTGATGTGAGAGGTCGGCGCTCGGGAGGACGATGCGAGGACGCGACGTGTTGGGAAGAGTGGCGCCATTTAGTCCGCTGTGTCACGGTGTGAACGACGCTACGGTCCGTTGCAACTTGGCGACGACTATGGTTCGGCAGCCTAGAGAGCTTGCAAGACTGGATGCGACAAAAGTGGCGCAAGAGTTGTACATCTGATCGTAGTGCGGGCTGAACATGTGGGGCTTGGTTGGGACAAGATCAATTTGATGCGAGTAGTTTGTGAAGTCGACAATGTCGTTCTCCAGTTCGTGCTCATTAATCAAGATCCAGTCAATGTTCAGGATGGTGCATTCATAGATGGTTCCCGTGTCGAGATTGATGGCCGACAGGTTGGGTCCGAGTATGGCGGCCAGGGCGGCGACTACGGTGTCTACGGTGTATTTGTTTTGGATAAATATGCTTAGCGGAGGGGTCATGTGTCTCTATCGTGGTGACCACCGGAATTGGTAGTTTGTGCCAATTATGGTTAGGCCGTCGAGCTTTTCTCCAGCGACCCCGAGCGCGCGAGCCGCCCCGCGCTCGGCTTGCTCCTTCGAGAGGCCCGAGTTGCGGGCGTCTATCACGATCTCACGAGCTTGGCCGCCTCGCTTGATGGATGCGCTCACTACGTTGCGCACGGTATTCGAGTCCGCACCCGGATCGAGAGTCTTGAATTCGTGCAACACGTCGTCGACCAAGCCGTCGCCCTGTCTACCGGCCCCGGGTTGCCCTTCGCGTGGGTTGGGCAACACGGTCCGTCCCTGGCCTTCGAGGTGCTCCGCGATGGCTCGCTCAAGTTGATCCTTAAACCTCGACGAACCTTTAGTTGGGGCTGATGGCGACTTAGGTCCGTTAGCTGAATCTGACAGATGGACTGGAGGTCCCTCGATCGGTCCCTGCGGCGTCCGCCCGCCCGCTCCAGCCGGGCTCGGCTCCGGAGCCAGGTCGACCGCGGGTGGCGTGGGCCCCGTCGGACCCCGCCCAGATCCGCCGCCGTGCGGCCCCGCGAGGCGTCCCCCCACTTCGGCTGCGAGCTCGAAGAGGGCGGCATAGTTCTCCCCTCGCTGGAACCGGAGCTCTTGGTCTTCGCGCGTCGCGAAGTCCGCGTCCGGAGGGAGTTCCGGCTTTCCGATGGGTACTCCGAGTCCCGAGAGGAAGCCTCGACGTTCCGGCGTCAGTTCGGTGAAGTTCGAGAAGTTCCAGTACGGAGTCGTGCCGGTGAGCGCCGCAAAGTAGCTGGCCTCCATCGTCGCCTTTGCAATAATCCCGTCGACGACTCGCGACGTTGTCGTCGGTGGCGACGCCGGGCGGGCGGGGACGGAAGGGGTTGGGCGGTAGCCCTCGGGCCCACGCTTCGGCGTCGCTCTCGTCGTTTGCTCCGCGTCCGCCGCACCCTTCGGCTGCTGCAGGGCGGGTATCGGCCCCGAGGCCGACGAGTCCCCCTTCGTGCCGACGATCGCCAGCACCGGCCCCATCGTCTCGGGGTCGTAGTCCGGCACCGTAGGCTCGTGCCCCGAGAGGTCCACGAGCCGCGCTGGATTCGCCGCCGCGAACCTGTACAGCGCGGTTCCACCCCGAATCCCACTCGGATCACAGCTCACCCACCGGCCCAACCACGGGGCCAAGTACCTCGCTGCATGGTACCCGAACCCGGTCTCCTCGTCCCTCTCGAGGCCCGTATACCGGTACCTCTTGTACGACACCTCCGCCGCGCTCCGCCCCGCCTGGAACGCGCTCGTCCCATAGGGATGAAACTCCTCGTACGCGATCACCGCGCCCGCATCGTCGAGCTCGAGGGTGGCGCTGCCGAGGTGGTTCGCGAGCTGGTAGCGGAGGACCGACGGCTCCGGGGCTGCCCTCCCGCGGGTCACCGTCTTGGTCTCCACGAGGGCAATACGCCTCGTGTCGTCCATCACGTGGAGCGTCTCGCGCTCGTCCTCTACCGTGACGCCGTCAGGGCCATATTCGCGGTAAATCTCGAAGCCTCCGAGGTAGATGCGCTCCTTCGTGCGCATCCCCGAAGCGGCCTCGATGACCTTCTTCACCCGCTGCCCGCCTGCGTCGTACACGTAGTGCGCGGTGCCGCCGCCGCCGAGGCTGGCGGTGGTGAGCTGGTCCTCGAAGTCCCACGCGAGGCGCGCGAGGTGCGGCATAGAGAGGGTATTGCCGTGCGCGTCGTAGGTGTAGCGCTCGGTCGTGGTGCCGGCGCTGCCTACCTGGGTGGAGGTGACGCGGTTGTTCGTTTTGCCCGGCTCGAGGAGGCTCGGTGCAGAGTACCCGTATTGCCGAGTGTAGCCGCCGCTCGCGGCAAGATGGCGAAAGAGCTCGAAGTTGCCCTCGGCGTCGTACTCGTAGCGCTGCACATAAGCTTGCAGTGCCTCGAGATCGTTGGCGTGCGCCCGATGACCGACGAAGGGGTAGTCCCGGTAGTTGCCATTCGGCGGGTCGAACGCAAGCCCGCCCTGCGCCACGTGCTCGCGTCCGGTGGCCTCGACGAGGCGGTTCGTGGAGTCGTAGGTGTACTCGCTCGCGGGCTCAACTTGCGTGCCGCCACGCAAGAGGGTGCGGTGCGCGGCGTCCTCGAGGCGAACCACGTTGCCGCCCGCGTCGTACGTGTAACGCAGGTCTTGAACCACCCGCGCGTCGCGAAAGAGGGCGGTCGCGGTGCCGCCTTCGGCGGAAGGTCGCGTGGTGCGAACGCGCGTGAGGCGGAACGTCAGCGGATCGTACGCGTACGTGGTGGTGGCGCCGTTTCCATAGGCGATCTCAGTGCGGCGCCCCTTCGCGTCGTAGGCAATCTCGCGAACGAACGACGTTCGAGCGCCAGAGCCGCGGAGCGCCACCTCGACCGACTCGAGCAGCCCCGCTTCGTTGAAACGTGGAAGATGCACGCTTCCGTCCGGGGTCGTCGCGCGCACGGTGCGGCCTGCCGCGTCGACCTCCTTGGTGCTCGTGTAGCTCCCGCCGTTCGCCGCGGGCTCGGAGCGCCAGTCGACCGCCGGGGAGTGCCCGCGCAAGAGGTCGCGGCGTGTCTCCACCGCGTGGCCCTCGAAGTCGTAGGCGACCACGGTCGCGATGCCAGCGCCGTCGTAATGGGCATAGGGCTTTCCGCGGTGGTTCTTCGCGTCGCCGCGGCCCTCGCCGTACACCGTGCGCTCGGCGAGCCGCTCGACGCCATTCTCGGTCGCCCACAGGCCGGTCGGCCTTCGGAGCACGTCGTAGGTGATGCGCCGCACGTGACCGCGGCTGTCCCACGCGCGAATCGGCTTTCCTGCCGCGTCGGCGAGGGCAAACCGCTCGCCCGCTTCCATGCTCGCGGTGCGGAGCGGCTGGCCGAGCATGCCGTGGTCCACGCGCTGGATGATGCGGCCCTTCGCGTCGACGACGGCGCGCACGTTGCCCTCGACGTCGATCTCGGAGCGCTGAGAAAAGACCTCCTCGCGGCCATGGTCGGCGTGGCCCGGGCAATCCACGCGGTTCTTCGTGTGAACGAGGAACGTGCGGCCGAGCGTGTCGAGGTGGGCCACGCTCGGGGTGTCGGCGTGCACACGCGACTTCCGCGCCGCGGCGGCCTCGTGAGGACCCAGCGCGCCGCCTTCGCGCTCTGCGAGCCACGTGGTGTATCCCGCGCCGTGGTCGGCGAAGTAGCGAGCGAGCGTCGGTCCTACGTGCCTATCGGTGCGCGGATCGCCGGTCTCGTCGCCGCGTGGAGAGGCGGTGTCGCTCATGTCGTAGGTCGCCGCGCGCCAGGGCCCGAACACCACTTTGTCGTACGTGCGGTTCGGGTGCAGCGTCGCGATCGCGCGCCCGATCGGGTCGTAAAACAAGATCGATGAGACGCCCTGCGCCGCGAGCTCGTCCTCCGCCTCGAAGAGGTGCGTCGTGCTGAAGAAGGGCTCGTACTTTCGTATCGGGAACCCTTGTGCATTGTACACGGTTCGTCCTGTGCCGAGCCAACGCGCGGCCGCCGGTGCGATGGCCGGATCGCCCGCCGCGTTTCGCACGAGCGCCCCCGCCACCGCGTCCCCGCTCGGGAGAACACGCGCGTCGCCCCTCTGCGGTGCCTCGCCCGGCTCTGCCTCGACCTTGGTCTGGGCCTCGCGCCCGAAGCCGTCCGCGTACACGAACGCGACGCTCACCCGACCCAGCGTGGCCGGAGAAATCGCGTGAAGGTGCGTATCACGCGCGAGCGCAGCGGCGAACGCAGGCTCGCCCGTTCGAGCGAACCGGCCCGGATCGTAGACAAAACGTGACGTCGCGTTTCCGAGCAGCGCCGTCGCATGGGCCTTCGGATCGCGCGTGAAACGGCGCACCTCGGAGAGAGAGAGGCACGCCTTCACGCCCACGAGCGAGTCCCCGAGAGACTCGCTGCGTTTGCCCATCACCGCCGTCGCTGCGACGCGCCCGAGCGCATCGAAGAGCGCCGCGCGCCGATTGCCGTTTTCGTCCGTCACCTCGGCGGGGCCGAGCACACGATAGTCGTTTCGAACGCTGACCGAATTGCCGAGCGCGTCGCGGGTCGACACGCCGAGCAGCGACGTTGCGTCGTAGTCTGCCGTCCACCGCGCGCCGAACGTGTCGACGCCCATCCGCGGGCGAAAAAAGCCATCGATCGCGGCGTCACGCTCGACGCCGGCGGTGCTCGCGGGGGCGCTCGGATCCGCTGCGGCAGAGAAGAACGCGCGCCCCGAGGGAATCCAATACCCGCCATTCTCGAAGACGTACCCGCCGCCATCGTCCCCTTTGCTCTCGAGCACGGCCCGCGCGTTCGGGAGGAGCCGTTCTCCGCCGCGGGTGAGCGTCTTTTGAAGGAGAGAATCGGTGAGCGCGAGCCTTTGCGCTTCTCCCGTGAGGGCGAGGCTCTCCACCTCCCCGAGCGGCGAGAGCCCAGTCAGGTCGTCGCGGCGGTACAGCGCACGCACATGCTCGACGAGGCGCCGAGCGGGACGGCCCGTAGGAGGCGTGTCCTCGTATCGCACGTCCTCGAGCCCATCGAGGAGCGCAAAGCCGGCGCCGGCGAAGTCTTCGATGGCGAAGCGCGTGGCGCCCGCGGGCAGGGTGAGGCCGGTGATCTCGTACGTGCGAGTCTCGGCGGGCAGCGGCGTGCGATGATGGCCACTCGCAATCGCCGCCGGAGATACCCTGTTCCGAGTGAATGCGGCTTGGGTATAGACGACGACGGTCCGCTCTTGCACCTCGCGGTCCGCGGCGGAAAGCTCGGTGCTCGCGCTCGTGCGTTTCCGACCGTAAGCCACGGCGAGCTTTCGCAGCACGTTGCCGAAGGCGTCGGTCTCGAGCACCATCTCGTGCGTGACCCGCGCGTCGGCAGGGGTGCGCTCGTAGTGCTGCGTGAGCGCTTCGCGCGCCTCGGTGAAGAACACCGCGTGCCGCCCGCGCCCTCTCGGAACGAGGCACTTTACCGCGAAGCTCGCCTCCGTCACCGCATACGGAATGCCTTCTTTTTCCGTGCCGTCGAGGGCATACACCTCTTTGCGAAGGAGCCTTCCGCGGAGGGCGCGGCATGCCTCGCGCTCCTCGGCTACGTCGAGACCGGACGGAAGCTCCGTATCGGCGAGCAGCGCCGCGCGCGCCTGCGCGGGCGTCTGGCCTGGCTCGCGGTAGTACTCGCTCGCGAAGTGCTCGGAGACGTCGCGGTCGTCATAGTGGCCGGTGTGAAACCAGCTCTTCGTGAGCACCGGCGGCGTGCGCGCGAACGCTTCGAGGTTGGTCGCCGCCCCCGCGTTCGTAGGCTTTTGGTCGAGCGGAGGACGCGCCGCTGCCGCCAGGCTCTCGTCCGTCGCGATCGACTCGGTGTCGAACTGTTCGACGAGCCCGAACCCGCGAAATTCGCGCTCGTGTGCGTCGTAATGGCCGTGGTGGTACGCGTAGCGTGTCGCGAAGACGTTGCCCCCGACGAGGTCTCTCGTGACCGTGCGGACGAGCACGTGCACGGGGAAGGGGAGCTTCGTGACCCACGGCGTGCCCGCCGCGCGGTCGGCGAGGTAAAACGTGGTCGACGACGTGTATTCTGCACGCGTCTCGACGCCGAGCCCGTTCGTGGTCGAGACGAGGAGGTGCGGCTTCTTGCCGCCCATGAGATCGACGTAGCGGAGCTGGCGGCCGGTATCGCCCGGGAGCGGCGACGACCACACGAGGCACGGCGTGCCACGCCCGAGGAGGTCCACCATGGACACCGTCGTGGTGGGCGAAACGACGGGAAATCCAGGTAGATCGAGCGCGTCGGCGAGCCGATTGCCGGATTGATTGAAATAGAGGCGTGCGCCCTGCGCGCCGAGGTACACGATGTCGGTGACCCCCGAGCCATCGAGATCGGCGAGGCGAAGGCGGCTCGGGTCGAACGCCTCGTCGCGGTCGAAGCGCGGCGCGTTCTCCATCGTGACCTTGGCCCCGAAACGGCCATGGCCGAGGTTGGGCCAATAAGCCACTTCGCCATTTCGAATCCGCACGAGATCGGTGAGGCCGTCGCCGCTGAAGTCGGCCAGATGGAGGCTCTCGCTGCCGTCGGCGAACACGAGCCTCGGGGCGCCTGGCCTTCCGAGCGGGCCTTCGTCCGCGTCGAAGCCGTGCACCCTTCGCGGCGCACCGAAGCCCGCTTCGCCGAGCGACGGATACCACGTGACGACGTCTTCCTCGGTGACGAAGATGTCCGCGCGCCCGTCGCCATTGAGGTCCACGAAGCGCAGGTTCGGATCGCGAAAATCGAGGGTAGGGAGGCTCTGGAAGGGGCGGAACGATTGAAAGCTTCCCTCGTCGTCCCTCTCGTAGAACCCGGGGGTGGGCCCGGAGAACGCGACCACGTCGAGGTGTCCATCGCCCGCGAGGTCGAGGAGCTGCGTACCCCCCGCCGCCATCGCGAAGAGCGCCGGCTTGGTCGCGAGCGTTCGCGCAGGGGCGAAGCGGCCTTCGCCGAGACCGCGCTTGTAGTGCAGCGCGCCTCCCTCTTCGACCAAGATGCCGGAGATGCCCTCTCCGTCGAGGTCGACCCACGCCGCACTGCCGGCGAGCCCCGTCGCGGCGTTCGTCAGAGCGTCGCGGGAGAGCTCCTGCACCTGCGTCGAGACGACGACCTTTTGGAACCCGAGCTCGAGCGCGGGCATCGACTCGCGGACGTACGGAACGAGCGCGCGCCCCTCTCGCATGACGACCGGCGCCCCTTCCTCGCGCACGAAGCCCGATTGAACGACGCGACGGATGAACGAGGCGAACCTCGTGCTGCCCTGGTGCGCGAGCTCGGCCTCGAGCGCTAGGGTGGCAGCGGCGTCTTCGTAGAAGAGACGCGTCTCGGCGACGAGCACGCCCTCGCGCGCCACCGCCGCAGGGAGGCCTTCCGTGAGCGCAGGAAATCGATGGAACATGCACACACGTGCGCAACGGCGGTGCGTGCGTAGCTCGAAGCCGGCGCGGTACGACGAGAAGGGATCCGGGCGCGCGGCCCACGATCGTCCCTTCGCGCGTGAGGCGAGCACGCGGTCGAGCTGCTCGTCGGCGGGGATGCCGGCGTCGCGCGCGACGTCTTCCACGCGCCCTTCGTCGTAATCGAAGACGACCTCGAAGTGCCAATCCAGGCGCGACAGATCCGGCTCGCGGACGCACGACGTCGTGTTGCCGTAGAGCACCCGCGCGAGGTAGCGCTGGGCGCGCCGGTCCCGGTTTTTCTCGCTCGGGCGCGTATGGTCGATGCCCTCGTCGTCCTCGGCGACGTACTCGTAGACGATCGCGTTCCCTCGGTCGTCCCGGCTCTCGCGGAGGAGCCACGACCACGTGCGCGGCGGGTCGGAAACGCCCGGCTCGTCGATGCGTGAGCTCGCGTCGGTGCCGAAGAGGCTCGTCACGTTGGACGACGAGGTGACCCGCCAGTGCACGTGCCCAGTCGCGAGGTTCGTGATGCGGTCGATTCGTGCGAACGCCCCCTCGGTGCGCGGGCGATACCGCACGATCGCGAAGCCCGGAGCGCTCGTGATGTCCTCCTCGAGCTCCCCGTCGGCGCGGCGCAGCGGGACCAAGTCCTCCGCGCCCGCCAGCACGAACACGTCGGACTCGGTGGCGTCGTCGTAGAGGGGCAGGCCCTTCTCGGTCTTGCGCGAGATGGTGGGGAGGCCGAGCGAGAACCCATAGCCGAAGGGCCCGTTGCCCGCGCCCGAGTCGTAGGTGAGCGCGAGCTCCGGCCCGAACCCGGAGCGACCCGGGCTCGTGGGGAGCGGGATCGAGAGCCCCGCCGTGCCCGTGACCGGATTGGCTGCGAGCTTTTCGCCCATGCCCCGAATGGCGCCGCCACCCTTCGGGAGCCCGAGCGGCGGTGGTCCGATCGTGACCAATGGCGATGCGCTCGCCGCGAGACCGGCCTCTCCCGCGCCTGCGGCCTGTCGTTCGCCCTCGTTCCCCTTCATCGCCACGAAGGCTAAATCAACGACCGCCAACGAGGAGGCTTTTGACCTCACGAAAGCGATTTCGTCCAAGAAGGGGCCCGTTTGCGGGACAATGGTTGTAGACCAAAAGTGGGTGTGTTAGGAGGCGCCCGCCTCCTCCTTCTTACCCGGTCATACCCGCGGCCTCCTCGTGTCGCCACGCGGTTCTCGGCTCGCGGGTCACTCGCTCACGACACCCTGGGCACCAGGAACGCGAGGCGCGGGTCGGTCTTGGCGGGAGTGACCTCGATGACTTCGGCTTCGACCACGCCGTGCGCGACGAACGGGTCCTCCGCGAGGGTTCGATCGAGCTCGGCTCGGTCGATGCCGTGGGCGACGACGACGCCGCCCCGGCGTGGCTCGAGGCTGCCGACGAGGGCGAAAATGCCCGTTTGGAAGCCTCGGGCGATCCACGCTTCGTGCTCGGACATGAGCTCGCGCGCGCGGGACTTCTGGGCGGAAAACGTAAGATGGACGATGAACATGGGCATTCCTCGTGGATGGGGCGTGTACGACGCGGCATGCTCGTCGTCATGACGAGCGCGTGGCCGAACCGATGCCAATGTGGGCGAGAGCCGCTCGCGCCGACAGGTCCGAGGGGCTCGGAGAGTTGTCCGCGCGTCTCGTTCGGCAGACGCTCAGGGCCGACGCGAGCGTCGATACCGACCGGGCGACATCCCGCGCGAGCGACGGAACGCCTTGGAAAATGCTGCCCCGGACTCGTAACCGATGCGCTCGGCAATGCGCTCCAGGGAGAGGTCGGTCTCGCCGAGCAGCTTGGTCGCGACGCACATCCGCCAACGCGTGAGATAGGCGACCGGCGGCTCCCCGACCAGCTCCGCGAACCTGCGCGCGAAGGTGGCTCGGGATTGCCCCACCTTCTTTGCGAGTCGCTCGACCGACCAAGTCTCGGCAGGGCGTTCGTGGACGAGCGTGAGCGCTCGGGTGATGGCAGGATCGCGCAAGGCCCCGAACCAACCTTCGTCAGCTTCGCGTGAGTCGAGCCAGGCACGCACGACCAGAACGAGCAGCGCGTCGACGAGCCGAGGCACCACGAGCTCGCTTCCACTGCCTGGCGCGAGCGTCTCCTGGCGCAAGAGCTCGAGCAAGAGCTGCAATCGTTCGTCATGGGTCGCACGTTCGGCGCGCAGGTGCACGAGCGGGGGGAGCGAAGCCGTGAGCGGATGAGGCCCCGTATCGTCCAGGACGTACTTCGCACAAAGAACGACCGTGGTCGTGGAGGCGGCTTTTTCCTGCCGCGAGCGATACGCCGCGAGTCGACGAGGCATGGCGGCGAGCACGCGTTCGTGGGGCTCGGGTGGTGTCTTGGGATGGTCGACGATGGCATGCGCGACGCCGGCGCGGAGGAGCGTCACGTCCCCCTGGTCGAGCCGTAGGTACTCGTGCTCGTGCTCGCCGGTGAGGCGAAGCCAGCAGTGACCCCGTTGCACGACGTGCACGTGCGCCTCGGCGACCGGGTCGATGGCGAGCCCCCACGGAGGCACGAGCTCGGCTTGGGCCACCACGGCCGAGCCGATGCGCATCACGTTGAGCACGTCGCTCAAGACGTCCATGGTCAGCGCATACCACCGCGCCGGCCGGTGTGCCCTGGGATTGTCGACCGCGCTCGAGTGCCAAGAGAGAGGGCCGCGACTATCGCGGACACGCCACCCCACCGCTCACGAGCGACGGCAGCGCCCCTCAGGGCACCTCGAACGTCGTAGGACACTTCATGCGGGTACCCGCGGGAGGTTCGAGCACCACGCTCGTGCCGCGCAGGTGGACCGTGGTCTTCGGGGCGAGCGGGGAGAGCACGAGCTGCTTTTCGCCCGCAAGGCGCGTGACCACGAGCTTCGCTTCTCCCGAGTCGATGCGAGGCTCATTGGCCTTCGTGTCCCATCGCTCCGAGACCGACGTCTCGAGGACAGCCAGCAGCTGCTTCGTGCGCTGGCCCGAGGCGTACTGGGTTTGACCGGGGCGGTCCGGGCCCGCACCGAAGCTCGCCCGTATGGTGCGATAGACCGAGACCTGCTCTCCTCGTGGCCAGAGAATGTACAAGCTGTCCGCGAAGAACATATGGTCGGTGGTCGCCTCGATCACGGTCTCGTCGAGCGGGCACGCCTTCGGGTCCAGCTCGGGCGCAACGCCGGTCGCACCGGAGCTCCGAAAACAGATGCTATCGCGTGCCCGGCGATTGTCGGCGGGGCGCGGCGGTTTGGCTTCTGGGAAGTCCGAGACCATCACGTCGAAGAGCCCCAACCAATCCATGGTGTCGATGGGCGGAGATTTGGGGGGCGAGAGGCGAGGGCAGGTCTTGGGCTGAGGGATGTCGTCTCCGACCTCCAGTGAGGCTTCCTCCGGCGCGACGGGCTCCACGAGTGGCGCGAGCGGGGCAGTCTTCGTTTCGGGAGCGTCCGGTGCGGGGGCAGCCTTCGCGTGAGGGCGCGGCGCGATGTCGACCACGGCGACCTTGGGCGGACGCGGACCGGGCTCCGCAGGTCGACACGAGGCGAGCGCGGCGAGCGCGAAAAGCCCGGCTGCCGTGGCGATGGAGAGACGGTAGGTGCGGAGATCTGTCGTCATGGGAGGGCCCTCGTCTTGGCCGGTGAACGCGTCGGCGACCTGCCGGTCGTGCGCAGCTCGGGCTACGTTCTGAGGCGATAGATAGTTCAGTAATCTTCGGCTGTTACAAAAAGATCGCCCCCTTGTCGATCCGCCCGTGACCCCTTCGTCGGGTCGATGCTGGCCCCGAACGGCTCGAACGGATATCCACGCTCGACTCGAGGGCCGAGCTCTACGAACCTCGATTTTCATCTGCGACCAGGAGAGACCCATGCGCTTCATGATGATGCACAAGAACGATCCGAACACCGAAGCGGGCCTCTTGCCGGGGCCGAAGCTCATGCAAGAGATGGGGGCGTTCATCGGTGCGCACGCGCAGGCAGGCCGCTTCTTGGACGGGGCAGGCCTTCGGGGCAGCAAAGAGCGCACGCGCCTCACGTTCCGCGACGGAAAGAGCACCGTGAAGCACGGGCCCTACGCCGGAGAGACCGAGCTCCCGGCGAGCGTTCTTTTGATCCGGGTCGACAATCGCGAGCAAGCCATCGGCTGGGCCGAGCGCTACGGCAAGATCCTCGGCAGTGGCGAAATCG
This sequence comes from Polyangiaceae bacterium, assembly GCA_965225775.1. Classification (GTDB taxonomy): domain Bacteria; phylum Myxococcota_A; class Polyangia; order Polyangiales; family Polyangiaceae; genus JAAFHV01. Next base: position 7,810,320 of record OZ245328.1, read on the forward strand.
AGCTCGGCGCCGTGACCGAGCCCTGGGACCTCGGCATGGCCCCCAGGCCCGAGAACCCGCCCCTTCAATTGCTCTTGATTGAAAAGGCCAGCGCGGCGACGGAGAAAGAAGGCGGCCGTCCTTCTTCGCAGAAGGCCGAGCTCACGCGTTTGCGGACCGAGATGAGCAAAGCCGGCGTGCTCGTGAAGACGATCGATATGCAGCCGAGCTCCAAGTCCAAGCGCCTCACCTTCAAGGACAATCACCTCACCACGACCGACGGACCCTTCGCCGAGTCCAAGGAGCTGCTCGGCGGTTTCTCCATCATGGAGCTCTCCGGTTTCGACGAGGCCGTCGCGCTCTGCAAGCCCTACGCGGAGATCTTGGGCGGCACGTTGGAGATCGATTTGCGCCTGCTCGACACGTCCGTCGAGTCTTGAATCGTCAGCGAGGCGGAGGCCACGACGACCTCCGCCTCGTCAGTTGCCCGACATCGCGAACAGCACGGCGACCAGCAGCCCGAAGACCAACACCACGACGGCGAGCACGGCGCCAATCACTCCCCAAGGAACGCTCGAGGTGCGGGCTTCTCCGCGCTGCATGCCGATGGGACCCATCGGAGCCATGCCGGGCGTATGGGGCGAGAGCGGTCCCAAGCTGACCGGACCGGTCGACGAAGCGGGCGCGCCGATGGGCACGGTTTGGCTCGTGCGAGCGGGTGGCCCTCGAGACGTGTCGAGCTCGATCACCGGCTCGGCCTCGGGCGCGGGACCCGGCGTAGCGACCGGGACGGCGGCAGCCGGTTGCGCCGGGACGAGCGGGATGGTCGAGCCTTTGCGGGACGCAGGTACGGCCGCGAACGCCGACGACGTATCGGCCGAAGGGGGCTCGGGCGTGGGAGCGGTCATCGGCGGCGCGAGGGGTTGGGTCGCGCCCTTCCGCGAGCTTCCGCCCGCGGCGGTCATGGTCGTCTCGAGCTTGGCGGCGTCCTTCTGCGGCGAGCTCGGTTCGCGCGTTTCGAGCGGAGGGGCTTCGACGGGGCGCTCGTCCGATGCGGGAGGCGCGGTTAGGTTCGACTCGACCTTCGCGGCAGTGGCCATCTTGGCCGAAGACGCCACGGGGGCGGCGCGTGGCACGGTCCCCGAATGTGGCGGAGTCCCGGCCGCCGGGACGGGCGCCGCTGTGCGAATGGCACCCGAGACGGGAGCCGATGCGGACGCTTGGCCGGAGCTCGAGGCAATCGGCTGACGCGGGATCGAAGCGGGGACCACCAGCTCGAGTGGCGCCGCGTCTCGCGTGTCCACCGGCGAGCGACGAATGCTGGTGGGCCCCGTGTCCTCTTGGCGTACGTCGGGCCCGGGGTCGTCGTCCACGGCAATGGGCGTTCGCGCCACCGAAGAGACGAGCTCACCCGGCTTGCGCGACGCGAAGCGTTGCCGCAGGCTCGCCAGCGCGTCCGATTGGGCATTGAGGAGCTTCTCGCAGCCCTTGTGCAAAACCTCGGTGATTTCCCTTGAATTTGCGATGGTGAGGCTCTGCTCGAGGGCGTCGGCCATCTCGGCGGCGGTCTTGAAGCGCTGGTCCAAGTCGCGCGCGAGGGCACGCTCGAGCACGGCGTCGATGGCGTCGTTGCCGGTCTGCGGAATGGTGCCCGTGCACACGCGTACGGCGACCTCGATGGGGTCGTCGGCCTCGAAGAGCTTCTTGCCCGAGACGAGCTCCCAGAGCACCACGCCAGCGGACCAGAGGTCGACGCGCAGGTCGGTCTTTTGACCACGCAGGCGCTCGGGCGCCATGTAAGCGACCTTGCCGCGCAGCTCGGTGCCGGTGGTGACCTCGGCGCGTCCCAATGCGCGTGCAATGCCGAAGTCGATGACGCGCACGGCGCCGTCGATGCCCACCATGATGTTCTGCGGGGACACGTCGCGGTGCACGAGGCCCATGGGGCGTCCGTGTTCGTCGGTGGCACGATGCGCGGCGTGCAGGCCTCGCAATGCGCCGACCACGATGGCCGCGGCGATGGCCGGCGGAAGATGGGTGCGGCTGGTGCCCTCACGGGCGAGCTGCGAGGCGGTGACGCCGTGCACGTACTCGAGCACGAGCATGATCTCGCCCGACTCTCGGATGACGTCCAAGATGGGCACCACGTTCGGATGCGAGATACGCGAAGCGAGCCGCGCCTCGTCGAGCATCATGGCGGTGCACTTGGCGTCTACCGCGAGGCTCGCGTGCACGCGCTTGATGGCCACCGTGCGGACCATCTCGGCGCCCGCCACGAGGCAACCCAAATAGACCGTGGCCATGCCGCCCGAAGCGAGCGGACGATCGAGGAAATAGCGCCCCGCGAGCAATCCGCCGACGTGCTCGGGCGAGGCCGCGTCGGTCTTTTGGTCTCCGCGCGCCGAGGTGGGGCCGGGCGGGGGAGTCGCTGCGGGCTCGGCCTTGGACGAACTGGGCGCCTTGGCCGAGACCGGAGCGGACGCGGGGGCTTTCGCGGAGGCCGGGGCCGAAGCGGGCGCCGAAGGCACGTTCGCCTGGGCCGGCGCGGGCGTCTTCGGATCGGGCGCGGGCTTGGGATCGACCCGCGCGGGCACGGGCACGGTCACCGCGTTGCGCGCTTCCGCGCGTGCGCGGGCTTCGAGGCTCGCTCGGAAGGCCTCGAGGGCGGGCGCGCTGGTGACCACCGAGGCCGTGTTCTCGCGCGACTCGGGAGAGCCCAGCGGGTGCACGGTGGCGCCTTCTTCGACCACGATTCCCGCGGCCGAAGGAGGCACCGGAATGGTCATTCCGCCGAGCGCGCGGGCCGACTCGGGCTCGCCGTGCTCGGGCGGGCGCACGCTGTCGCTCGATTGGAACGGCGTCTCGACGCGAGGCACCGCCAACGGATCCACACCGGTGTCCGAGACGCCCATCGAGAGGCGCGCCTCCGAGAGCAGCACGTGCTGGAGCTCGGCGATGGTGGCGATGGTCGGTGGGTCGTCTCCGGCCTCGACCGGCTCGCTGTGGCGAGGCGCGACCGTGAGCCGATCGCCCAGGGCCGCGCGCAATTCGTCGCCCAAGAGACGCGCCGCGGGATGCCGCGCAGGGCGCGAAGGGTGCAAAGCCCGGAAGAGAATGTCGGCCACGCTCTCCGGCAGGTTCTCCGCGAGCACCTTGGACCGCACGAGCTCGAGTCGCTGCGCGGGCGCGGCCTCGGAGAGGGCGAGCTGCCCGAGGTCGAGGCCCAAGAGGTGCATGCCGATCGCCGCGGCGGAATAGATGTCCGTGCGTGCATCCGCGACGAATCCCGCATTGCGCTGCTCGGGCGCCAGAGTGGTCGCGCGCAGCGAAACACCCGACGTGTCGTTCGCTTGGCGCGAGCGCTGGTAGCTCTCTTCGAGCAGGCGTGCGTAGGCGAAGTCGACGATGCCGATGCGCGAGGAGACGCGTTCGTTGTCGACGTAGACGCTCTCCGGTCGGAGCGCGCCGTGCACGAGGCCTTTCGCGTGCGCGGCGTCGAGGGCGTCGACGAGCTCGGTGAGCAGGCGCATGGCCGCTTCACCCGGAAGATGACCGCCCCAGGCACGCCTCAGCTCTTCGAGCGACTCGCCCGAGACCGGATCGGTCACGATGACCGCGCGACCGGCGTCGTTCGCGCCTCCGCCGAGCGTGCGCGGGATGGCCGCGTGGCCGACGCGGTTCACGCGCACGATCTCGGTCTTCCAGCGCGCGAGCGAGCGATCGCGAAGGCGCAGGAAGAGCACGTGCACGAGGCCGACCGTGCCGCCGGGACCGGTCGCGGAATACCATTCGCTTCCGCCGTCTTTACGGACGAAACGGTCGACGGCCCATCCGTCGCAAACGATCGCTCCATCGGCGAGAGAGCCTGGTCTCACTAGAGCGGTCGTATCACGGATGTCGTCCGATTTGCGCCTGACCCGGAGGCGAAGCTCGAGGTAAGCGCCGCGTAATCGTTCGGCGATTTTCCGAGGCGAGCCCGACCGGTGCCCGCCCTCGCCGAATCGGGCGCCGAAGCGCTCCGCGAGCCTCGTTTTTCTCGCGAATCCGGCCTCCGTGGCCGCGCGGCGCTCGCATGGTACGCTGCGCAAAGGATGAGTACCGCGTTCCAACTCGCCACGTACGCCGACGTGCTCGCCTCGCCGGAAGGTTCCCGCGTCGAGCTACTCGGCGGACGACTCGTCACGTCGCCCGCGCCACTACCCCGACATTCGAACCCTCAGCGCGGTCTCGGTCGTTACCTCGGTGGTCCCTTTCACGACGACGACGGCTTCGGTGGGCCTGGCGGCTGGTGGATCTTCCCCGAGGTCGACGTGCGCTTCTCCACCCACGACGTGCTGAGACCGGACCTCGCAGGCTGGCGTCGCCCGCGTCTCGCCGAGCCCGACGTGCGCCCGATAGACGTCGTGCCCGACTGGGTCTGTGAGATCCTCTCTCCGTCCACGGCCGCTCGAGATCGCGTCTACAAGAGCCGCCTCTACGCGCAGCACGGCGTCGCGCACTACTGGGTAGTCGACCCGGACGCTCGGACCCTCGAAGCGCGCGTCCTCCGAGACGGCCAGTGGGTGGAGGCGGGCGCCTTCGACGACACGGCCGTGGCGCGTATCGCTCCGTTCGAGGCCATCGAGCTGCCGGTTGGTCGGTTGTTCCTCCCTCGTCCGCCCGGCAATCCGGAAGACCTCGAGGACGGCGAGCGCTGATCCCGACGACTACCTCGAAGCCAGGTAAAACGCGTACAAAAGGCCCTTGGCGATGTCCTTCGCTTTGCGCTCGCAGAGGTGTCCGGCGCCGTCTCCGTCGATGCCCTGACCTTTGCTGGGACAAGCCGCGGTCGAGCGATTCGCTTGGCAGATCCGCCACACGCCGCCTTCCTGGCAGCGTTTGCCTCCGTCGAGGCTCTCCACGTCTTGGAGATCGAAGATGACGTCGTCTTTGAAGGTCTTCAGCATGAAGTCGCGCAGCTTTTGCTTCGGCGGGTTCTCGGCCACGCTGTAGACGAGCGGAGGCGTGACGTGCACGAAGCGCGCGCCGCTGGCCTTCACCTCGGCGACGAGCTTCTGGTACTCGGCGGAGACCTTGGCGAGGTCTTCGTCGCGCACGTCGGCGTAGCCGAAGCTGAACGAGACGATCTTGGCCGCGTTTTTGGTCACCTTGAGCGAGCGGCGCACCACGTCCATTTTTTTGAACGGCTCGCCGTTGGGTACGTTGCCGACGTCCGTGAAGATGCCGCCGTTCGGCCCGTTCACCAGCGCGGTGGATTGAGGCCCGAAGTACTCGAACTTGAAGCCGTTGGCCTCCGAGCCGTCTTCCAGATCCTGCCCGACCGATTGGTGCAAATAGAGAATGGGCAGGCTCTTGATACGGTCTTTTTCCCCTTGCGGCAGGGCGTTCCAATCGGCCACGCCGGACGGGCCCACGAGCTTTCCACCTCCCGCCGAAGGCGCGACGGGACGCGGCGAAGGCGCGGCGGTGACGGGGGCATGGGGCTCGCTGGAGGGCGTCGCGCCGGGCGGTACGACGGCGGGCGAGGGATCCGCGTTGGCACCGGCGGGAGGTGTGCGCGTGCACGCCGTTCCGAGCACCGAGGACACGAGCGCGAGCGAGAGCACGAGACGCTTCATACGCGCCATGCTCGCCCATTCCACGCGAGCTGACGAGCCTTCAGACGGCCGATGGAGTGGGCGAGAGCGCCGCCCGCTTCGCCCGACGTGCTTCGATCAGCTTTCGCAGCATGAACGGAAGCTGGTCCTCGATCACACCTTCGATTACGTCCCCGTGGAGAGCGGCGACGGTGCGCGCCGCTTTGGCCACCACGAGGGCTTGGCCGATCGAGAGCAGGGCGTACCCACCGACGAACGCGGCGAGCGGAAGCACGTCGCGGCTGTCCGCCAGCGCGGCCACGAGGCCTGCGCCGATGACCAGGAACACGTTGAGGTAGAGCGCACCGGTGGCTGCACGCGCGGAAGAAATCGCGCCTTCCTGATCACCCCGGAGCAGCTTGTGGCCCGAGCTCCAGAGGCACGCCGCCACGATGAGCCCCGGAATGCCCAACAGGCCCGCGCCCATCATCACGAGGCCCACGAGTGCCCACGCGAGCCCGGGCACGAACATCGACCCGAAGACGATCGAGCTGGCCGCAGCGATGCGCACCGAAGTGGGCGCGCGTTCGTAGTGGCCGGTCACCACCTCGCCGCCCGAGCGGTAGGCCGCGTTCTCCAACACCCGCCCCGGCAAGGGCCTCTCTTGCCAGAGCCCGCGTGTCGCGCGCTCGGCGCGCCAGTAAAAGAAGGGAGACGCGAAGGGCGCGAGGTGAGCAATCGCGAAGCCGCCACCCACCATCATCGCGAACGCATCGGACGACATCGAAGCCTCCTTCGAGAAGACGCTCGAGATCGCGCTCGAAGTCCCTCACCGTCGTCGAAATCGTAGCAGCGCGGCTCGGGGAAGCGAGCCGAGTGCCTCGCGCGGGACCCTGGGGTCGAACGGCGCGCGCGCCAAGAGCCTCTCGTTCGCGGAGCGTTGTCGCCGGATGGGGCGGCTCAGGGGTCGACGACGCGCACGTCCGAAGCGTGCGTGGCCGCGAGCGCCGCACCGAGATCGAAGCTGATTTTCCCGGTCAGCATCATCTCGCACGAGTCTGCCTCGGGGTCTTCGCATACGTGCGCGAGCAGCACCGTCTTGCCCGACTCGGTCTTCGGCTCGTATGCGAGCGTGAACACGGGGCGCTTGGGGCATCCACCGCCGCTTCGGATCTCCTGCGAGGTGAGCACGTTGCCGTCCCGCGTGAAGACCGGCGCGCCGTGCGAGGCCGAAAACGCGCGCCCGTAGCCTTTGCAGCTCGCGCCGGCCACCACTTGTGTGTTGTCGATGCGAGCGCGCCCGCCCTGCCCGGGGCTCGGAGATGCCGGGCTCGCCGAGACCGGGCTGTCGGGAGAGCTCGCGCTCGCACTCGCACCTTCCGCAGGCGAGGCCGAGGGAGGCACCGGTTTCGTGCAGCCCGCAGCCATCATCGCGAAGAGCGACACCGAGGCAGCCACCAACGTTCGTCGAACGGAACCTTTCATCGTCATGGATCTCGCGTACGCGTTTCGGTTGCGGAAGGTCTATCCCCTCGAGCAAATGACGGAATCAGCGTCGTGGGTCGTGCTCGGGCTCGAAGTCGAACGCGTCCGGGAAGATCGCGCCCAGCGTGGTATCGCGGCGAGCCGAAGGGCCTTTGCCGTCCGAGCCGACCAGCGCGATGCGGAGGTCGTTCTTGGCGAGCTCGGTCAAGGTCTGACGGCACACGCCGCAAGGAGAGCCTCCGCGTTTACCCGGAGTGACGATGGCGATGGCCACCGGGTTCTTCTCGCCGGCCGCGATCATCGAGACGAGGGCCGTGCGCTCGGCGCAGATGCCCGCCGGGTACGAGGCGTTCTCCACGTTGCAACCGTGGAAGACGCGGCCGCTCTTGGTGACCAGCGCCGCGCCGACGCGGAACTTCGAGTAGGGCGCGTAGGCGTTTTTTTGCGCCTTCTTCGCCTCTTCAATCAGCGCCTCGAGCGAATCGTGCGCGTGGTCGCCTTTGGGCTTTTTGTCGTCCTTGGACTTTTTGTCGGCCTTGGCTTTGGGCTTTTTGTCGGCCTTGGCTTTGGGCTTTTTGTCGTCCTTGGGCTTTTTGCCGGCTTTGGCTTTGGGTTTCTTGTCGTCCTTGGGCTTTTTGCCGGCTTTGGCTTTGGGCTTTTTGCCGGCCTTGACGGTCTTCTCGGGGGCAGGGGCTTCTGCCTCGACGGGGGCGAGGGCTTCGGTGTCGAGGCTCATGCTCCGGCTCCGGCGATCCAGCCACGGAGGAGCGTCATCAAGCGTTCGCGCGCGGCTTTGGCGATCTCCTCCACTTCGGAGTGGTTGAGCTCGGTCTTGGAGATGCCTGCGGCCAGATTGGTGATGCAGGAGAGCGCGCCGACTTTGACGCCCATGTGGCGGAGCGCGATGGTCTCGAGCACGGTGCTCATGCCCACCGCGTGCGCGCCTATGGTGCGCAGCATGCGAATCTCGGCAGGGGTCTCGTAGGTCGGTCCGAGTAGGCCCGCGTACACGCCTTCCCGCAGGGAAAATCCAGCGTCTTTGGCGACCTTGTGGGCGATGGCGCGGAGCTCCGCATCGTACGCCGTGGTCATGTCCGGAAAGCGCGGTCCGAGCGTGTCGTCGTTGGGGCCGACCAGCGGGTTCTGTCCCGTGAGGTTCAGGTGGTCGGAGATGAGCATGAGGTCGCCGGGCGTCCACGAGGCCTCGATGCCGCCGGCCGCGTTCGTCACGAGCACCGCGCGTACGCCGAGCTTCGCCATGGTGCGCGCGCCGTGCACCACCGACTCCACCGGGTGACCTTCGTAGAGGTGCACGCGACCCTGCATGCAGACGACGGGCACTCCGCCGACCTTCCCGAAGCACAGGTTGCCCGAGTGACCGACCACCTTCGACTGCGGCAAATGGGGCAGGTCGTGGAACGGCACCTTCACGAGGTCGTCCAGCGTGTCGCCGAAGGCCCCGAGGCCGCTTCCGAGCACGAGCCCGACGCGAGGGGTGAGGGAGGTTTTCGCGCGGACCGCGCGCACGGTTTCTTCGAGTCGGGAGGAGAGTGTGCTCATGAACGGAGGTCGAGCATAGCGAATCGGCGCGGCGCGCGAGCCGTTACGATGGCTCTCGTGGTCGATCGTCGCGCAGTGCGACGCTCGCGACGCGATGCGCTGCGAGCGTCCTTCAGGTGATCGGCTCGGCCAGCTCGAGCACCGTCTCGCGGAAGCTCGCGAGCAGGTCCCGTCCGTCCGCGGCCACGAACGTCTTCAGCTCGAGGCTCCACGCGAACGCGCTCTTGCGCGAGCGTGCACCGGCCTCGACCCGCAGCTCGAGCACCTCGTCGTCGTCCTTCCACTCGAGCGTGAGCGTTCGGCCGTCGCGCTCGAGGTCGACTCGCCCCACGTCGGGCGAGACGTCGAACCCGGGCACGCGATCGCCGATCACCGCGAGAAAACGCTCGGCCTCGATGGCCCCGGGGGAACGTCCGCCGAAGCGCGCCTCGAGCTCGCGACGGAGCTCGCGCACCACGAGCTCGGGTCCCCAGATGCGAGCGGCCGGTTTGATGGCCGGAGCGTCGGCTTGCGCCATCGGCAAGAAGAGCGCGCGCTCTTCCGTGGTCCAGGGCGTTCCGAGGGCGGCCGGCAGATGTCCGTGCGACGAGAGCACGCGCATGAAGATCGACACGTCGGCCACGACGAGCTCGCACGCCTTCGCGAGCCGAGTGGTCGCGGCCACCACCTCGAGCGCACGAGACGAAAGGTAGCTCGGGGAAGGACTCGTCCCCGGTAAGGCGTTGCACGCGCCGGTCAATTCCATGCAAAGTGCATCCACGTCGAGCCCTCTACTCCGCGCGATCCCGGACCCCGCCTCGGATTGGAGCAGCGCGAGCGCGAAGTGCGCCGGCTCGACCTGCTCGTTCTTGCGAAGGTCCGCGTGCTCCTGCCCCTTGGCGAGCAGTCGCACCACGGAACGGTCCAGGGTCTTGGTGTCGAGAGTGGGGCCGTCGGTCACGGCTCGAGCGTACCGTGGGACGTGACCCGGCGACTCGAGTCCGACGTCGTCGGCGTCGTTTCGGGCGAAGTGGGCGAGGAAGGCCCCTCGCGCTCCCAGCAAAACGCGCCGCTTTTTGCCTTTTTTGCCCTTCCTCGGTGCGGCCTTGCTAGCGTCGTGTGCGGTGGGACGTCTCGCTCGTGTCGCTCTTCGTCTGGCCGTGGCCGCCCTGGTGATCGGAGCGCCTTCGCTCGCCCGCGCGACCGACCTCGACCAGGCCCGAGCGACCTTCCAAGAGGGCGTCAAGCTCTACCAAGGTGGCGACTACCTGGGTGCGCGCGGCAAGTTCGCCGAAGCGGAACGCCTGCATCATGCACCGGTCATCGTCTACAACCTGGCCCTCAGCGAAGAGCGCCTGGGGCACGTGCAGGCCGCCGTGGACGGCTACGAGCGCTACATCGCGGAAGAGGGCGAAAAGGGCGAATTCGCGGCCCCCGCGGCCATCGCTGCCGCGCAGCTCAAGGCGCGCTCGGCCAAGATCCGCATCGAGAGCGACCCTCCCGGTCTGCGCGTCTACGTGGACGGCTCGTCCCTCGAGGAGCGAACGCCCACGGCGCTCTTGCTCGGCGCGGGCACCCATCACGTGGTCGTCGAAGGCGAGAGCTACCGCGAGGAGCGCGACCTCACCGCCAGCGCGGGTAAATCGGAGACGCTCTCCTTCGTGCGCCCGGCCTCGAGCTCGGGTGCCGCCCGGCCTCTGCCGCCGCGGGTGCCCGATCCGGTGGTCCCCGCGCCCAAAAAAGACGCAGGTCCCTATCCGGACGGCTTCGTGTTCGGCCTGCATTTCGTGGCCGTTCCGTACGTCTTCTTCAAGGCGGACAAGGGCCCTCAAGAAGCGAGCGCTTCGGGGGCATCGATCGGGCTCTCGGCCGAGGGCGGCTACGCGTTCACCAAGCGGGCCGAGATCTTGGTCCGCGCGCTGGCGGCGGTCGGCTCGGAGTGCGGGAGCTTCGCCGGGTCGAACTTTCTCTCCGTCGGTCCGGCCGTGTCCGTGCGCGCCTTCGATTGGGCCTGGGTCGGGCTCGGCCTCTTGGGCGGACAAGCCCAGTCGTGCAACGGTTCGGCGAAGAACCTGGCCACCAACATCGTCTTTTCGCCCACCTTCGACCTCGGCTTCGCCGTGGCCACGCAGCCGTACGGGCAATGGATGATCACGGCGAGTATCGGGTACTACTTCGCCAATCCCACCAACGACAACCGCGTGCTCTACGCGCCCGTCGGCTTCGGGCTCCGCTTCTTCTGAAACGCGTACCCACGTCCAAATTTGCGCGTGAAGCGCGCTCAAAAATCGGTGGCGAGGGGGCGCTCGCAGCGCTCGCCTTGCCATACGAGTCCTTTCGCGCAGCAATGCCCGTTCGAGGGCACTTGGCCTTCGTCGCACGTCGGTTTGGACTTTCCGTTCGCGCTCGGCGGGGCGCTGGGCGCGCCGGTAGTGCTCGGCTTGCCGGTCGTCGTGGGCGTGGACGGCGGAGTCGTGGTGCTGGGTTGAGGAACGGGCAGGGCTTCGGCCTCACGCGGCTCTTCGCGTGGACGGTACACGTCGGGCACGGTGGGCAAAGGCGGCAGCGCGGACGGATTGGCCGCGGGAGGTTCGTTGCTCGAGCGCAGCACCAGCGCCACCGTGACCAGCGCGCCGAGCACGCCGCTCGCGAGCCCGAGCAGGGCGTGTTTTCCTACCGAAGGTTCGCGGCTGGGCGCTTCGGGGTTGTTCGAGGTGGTGACCGCGCGCGTGCCGCCGTCGGTGTGCGGGGAAGGCGCGGAGCCGCGGGAAGGCTCGGGGGTCGAGGCTCGTGGGGGAGTGGAGAGCGTTCCCGGGACGGTCTCACCGGCGCCGATGCGGTGCCGCTCGAGGGCGTCTTTCATCTCGCGCGCCGAGGAAAAACGGTCGTTTCGCTGGATCGAGAGCGCCTTCGCGACGATGTTCGAGAGCTCTTCGTCGACCTCGGGACGAATCGATCGCACGAGCGGAGCCGGCTCGCTCACCACCTTGGCCGCGGCCGCCGTGGCGCTGGTGGTGAGGTGCACCGGTCGGTCGGTGAGCATCTGGAAGAGCGTCGCCCCCACGGCCCACACGTCCGCGCGACCGTCCACCTCGCGTTCGGCCAAGAACTGCTCGGGTGCCATGTAGAGCGGCGTACCCACGATCGCGCCGGACTGCGTGAGGCTCGCTTCGTCGCTCGAGTCGGTGAACTTGGCGACGCCGAAATCGAGCACCTTCACCGAGGTCGAGCCGTCGGGCTCGTCGACCAAGAAGACGTTGGCCGGCTTCACGTCGCGATGCACGATGCCCACGCGGTGCGCGCAGTCGAGCGCGGAGAGCATCTCGCACGCCACGTCCACCGCGCGGGTCACCTCGAACGGGCCACCGTCGAGGGCGTCGAAGAGCGAACGACCACGCAGGATTTCCATGACCATGAAAGGCGCGCTGTCTTCGGTCTCGCCCACGTCGAACACGGCGACCACGTTCGGGTGCTCGATCTTGGCCGCCGCTTGCGCCTCTTTGGTGAAGCGCGAGCGACTCGCTTCGTCGGCGAAGGCCTCCGGACGCAACACCTTGATGGCGAAGCGTTTTTGCACGCCGAGGTGCAGCGCCTCGTACACGGCCCCCATGCCGCCCGTTCCGAGCAGACCTTCGAGCTTGTATTTCCCGGCAAGCACGGTGCCGATGCGGGACTCGGGGTCCATCAGCCCTGCAGTGTAGAGCACCGGACCCCGATCTCTCGTCGCTTTTCGATTGGACGGTCCGGCCGTCGTTCGTCGACCAGGCCAGTGGAGGGGCGCTGGCCGTTCCCGTTCGTCCCGCGCTCGACGACGACGAACGGTCGGACGGTTATCGTGGTAGTCGACGACACGATGGCCACGCCGCCTCTCGTCCACGAGCTCGTCGACCGCTTCGTCGCGCGGCTCGCTCGCACGGGCAAGCTCTTCGAGCACGGCTTCGGAGACGTGGCCACGTTGCGCGCGATCTCCGCCGAGGTGCGCGACTACACGCCCGAGCGAGCGGTGGGGCGCGCCGAGATCGAGTGGCACTCGGAGGAGACGCGCATCTTCGGGGTGCGCGTCCGGAGCGGCTCGTTCTTCTCCCCCGCGGCGCGTCTGCTCCCTCCCGAGTCGCGCCGTGCGCACGTCGAGATGCTGCTCCCCGAGCGGGTTCGGGGTGTCTGCGTCCTTCTCGCCGCTACGGGAGAAGAGGGCTTCGCGCGGCGCCGACTCTTCGCGCGGCACCTGCTTCGAGAGGGCATCGGCACGGTCTCGCTCGAGAGCCCGCTCTACGGGCTTCGTCGCCCACACGGGCAGACGGGACCACGCATCCGTACCGTGGCCGAGCACTTCGCCATGAACCTCGCCACCGTGGACGAGGGGCGCGCGCTGCTCGTCACGCTCCGGGAAGAGATCTCCACCGCGGTCGGCGTGAGCGGCTTCAGCCAAGGCGGCATCATGGGAGGCTTCGTGGCGGCGCTCTCTCGTTTCCCGCTGGCCGCGGTCCTGCGCGGCGCCGGAGACTCCGCGCTGCCGATCTTCACGCGCGACGCGATGACCCGCATCGTGGACTGGAACGCGCTCGCCGCTTCCGCCGGTTCACTGCATGATGCACGCAATCTCCTGGCCGAGGCGCTCGCTCCGGTTCGCGTGAGTCGTCACGCTCCCCCCGTATTTCCACGCGCGGCCATCCTCGTCTACGGCCGCCACGACGCGTTCGTGGTCCGTCACGAAGCCGAAGCCCTCGCGCGGTACTGGAAGGGCTGCGAGCTGCGCGAGAAGCCCGCCGGTCACGTGACCCAGGCGCTCTTCTACCGCTCGGCCCAGGCGCGCGCGGTGCTCGACGCGTTCGGCCGACTTCGCGATCATCTCGGTCTCTCGAGCTGAAGCCGTGGCGAAGCATGCTCGCCGTGAACGGAAGGCGCTCGCGCTTCTCTCACGTTCGCGAAAGCTGCAACGTCGCGGAATTCTTCGTACCGCGAGGCGTGGAGTTGCTCGAACGCACGCGGGCGCTCTCGCTGCTCGTCGGTTTCGCGCCCGAGGTCTCGTTCTTCCGAGTTCGTCGCGCCGAGCTCAGCGCTCGATGACGATCTCGACGCGGCGGTTCGTGGCGCGTCCTTCGCTCGACGTGTTGGACGAGAGCGGACGCGACTCGCCCACGGCTTCGGTGCGCACGCGATCCTTCGCGATGCCTTTTTTCACCAGGTAGCCGGCGACGGCCTCGGCGCGCGCCTTGGAGAGCAAGGTGTTCGACTGGTGCGAGCCTTGGTTGTCGGTGTGGCCCTCGACCACGAGCTTGGCGGTCGGGTTGTCGCGCTGGATGACCTGGGCGAGCTCGTCGAGGCGAGTCTTGGCGGCGGGCGTGAGGGTCGCCCCGTTGGACGCGAAGAGGACCGCGCCGGCCAACGTGATCACGAGGCCTCGGGGCTCCGTGCGCACGCCGGACGAGAGCCGCTTGAGCGCATCGAGGGCTTTTTGTTCGCGCTCTTCGGCGGCGCGGCGCTGGGCGTTGGCCTGGTCGATCTTGCGCTGCTTGCGCTCGGCTTCTTCGCGGGCCTTTTCCGCTTCTTTTTGGGCGCGGAGGGCCGTCTCTTTTTCGCGGGCGAGGGCGGCTTCGCGCAGCTTGGTGAGCTCGCGTTCGAGCCCGATTCGTCGCGCAACGCTCTCGGCTCGCTTCGCTTTTCGATCCGCGACGAAGCCGAGGCTCGCCACCTCGGGCTCCGCCCCGATCTCCTCGAAGCGCTTCTCGGCCGCCGCGAGCGCCCGCCGAGCTTCGTCGAGCTCCATGGGCGCTTCGGAGGCCTGCGACTTGGCGTGCCCGTAGGCGATTCGCGCCTCGCGGAGCTCCGGAGGAGGCATGACCGGCGAGCAGCCGGTCGCGGCCACGACGCACACGCCGAGCGCGAGCAGGGAGGTCAGCCGAGTCGAGTCGAAGGCGACGATCGATTCACTGGAGGTTCGCTGGAGGCGGCGGAGACGGGCGCTCACTTTTTGTTCTCCTCGACCGGCTTCGCGGCGGGGTCTTCGGCGAGACGAGCCTTGGCCTTGGCGACCTCTTGCGCGACCTCACCCTCGTGGGCGAGCGCGTCCGCGAGCTCGGCGTCGGCGCCCGCGCGCACGAGCAGCGCCTCGGCCTCCCGGTTCTTGCCTTCCTTCATGGATGCCTTGGCACGGGCGACCCCGGCTCGGGCGTTGACCAGCACCTCGGAGGCGTTCGGGACCTTGTCCGCGCCCGACTTCTCGGCCACCGCGATGGCGGCCTCGGTGGTGTGGAGGCGGTCTCGAGGGGGCGGGATGGACGGTCCGCATCCCGTCATGGATAGTGCGATGGAACCGATGCCCGCGAAAGTCGCCAAGAACGCCGAAAAGGCGGCGCCGATGGACGATGTGGGATGGAGTGGGTGGGGCGCGGAAGACCTTCGCGAGATCATGGACGGGGAGAATACACGCATACACAAGTTCAGTTCTTTGTGCATTCTACATTCGACATGGAACCCTCGAATGTGATCTAAGTCGACCTCGTGACTGCCCACGACTCCGAGGCCACGACCGCCTCCGAGCACTCCAAGCCTTTGTCTTCCGCGCCTCCCGTGAGCTCGCTTCGCAAGCGGTGGGTGGGCCCCTCTGCCGCCTCGGCCGCGTATGCGCCGTCGGTCGCCGGAGCGGGCGCGCCCGTGCCTTGCCTGCGTGTCTTCACGGACGACGTGGTGTCCCATCGCGCGGCCGGCCTGTCGTCCGCGTACGACACCACACGCATGCCTCTGCTCGCTCTCTCGTTCGACTATAGCGGCATGATCGTGCCCGCCCTCGGCGACGACGAAGACGAAGACGACGGCATGGGGGTCACCCGTGACCGCGCCTCCGAGATCCGCGCCCGTCGCCTGCTCGAAGGCTTCGGTATGCTCGATCTCTCGTGCCTCGAGCACCTCGCCGCGGCCCCGGGCGTGCATGCCGACTACCTGGTCGCGTGCGAAGGCTCGGCCTCGGACTACTGCACCTTCCAGACCGCCATCGTGCCGCAGCTGAAGAAGCTCGGCTTCCGGGTCACCATCGACGACGCCCACGAGTGGAAGACCGTCGAGCCCGAGCCCCGCTGGTACGCCGAGGTCGAGACCCTGGAAAAAAAGAGCGATCGCGCCCGTGACCGCGTCGACTGGTTCGGCGTGGAGCTCGGCATCGAGCTCGACGGACAGCGTGTTCCGCTCTTGCCCGCGCTGCTCGATCTGCTCGAGAAGAGCGCCAACGGCGACGGTCTGTTCGACCTCGCGCGTCGAGCCGGCAAGTGCGTGGCCGTGCCGGTGAAAGAGCACGTCTACCTCTCGCTCCCCACCGAGCGCCTGCGCGGCATCTTGCGCGTGCTCGCCGAGCTCTACGACGGCCGCCCCATCGAGAAGGGCATCTTGCCCGTGCCCGACGGCAAGCTCGACGCCCTGAAGCGCCTCGACGAGGTCTTCGTCGACAACAACGCCGAGCTTCGAATCGTCGGTGAAGCGCGCTCGGCCGTGCTCGAGTCGAAGACCTTCGGCGAGCCACCGCCGGTCGAACAGCCCGAAGGCCTGCGCGCCGAGCTTCGCCCCTACCAGAAGCAGGGCCTCGCGTGGCTCCAGCACCTGGTCGATCGCGGCGTGGGCGGCGTGCTCGCCGACGACATGGGTCTCGGCAAGACGCTCCAGACCATCTCGCACCTCGCGTTGCTCAAGCAGCGCGGCCTCTTGGTCAAGCCGGCCATCATCGTGGCCCCCACGAGCCTCGTGAATAACTGGGCCCGTGAGACCGCCAAGTTCGCTCCGCGCCTTCGCGTGCTCGCGCTCCACGGCCCCGACCGCGCGCCCCTCTACGAGAAGTTCGACACCGCCGACGTCATCGTCACGAGCTACCCGGTCGTCATCCGCGACGAAGAGAAGCTCGCCGAGTTCGAGTTCTCCATCCTCGTCCTCGACGAGGCGCAGACCATCAAGAACGACAAGGGTCGTGCGCACGGAGCCGTGCGCGCCGTCCGCACCGACCACCGCCTGTGCCTCTCGGGAACCCCGGTGGAGAACCACCTGGGCGAGCTCTGGGCCCTCTCGGACTTCTTGAACCCCGGCCTGCTCGGGGACGAGCTCCACTTCTCCCGTTTCTACCGCTTCCCGATCGAGAAGCAGCGCAACGCCGAGCGCCTCGAGACGCTCCGCGAGATCCTTGCACCTTACATTCTTCGTCGCACCAAGGCGGAGGTGGCGAAGGAGCTTCCTCCGAAGACCGAGCTGCACCGGCCCATCGATCTGAAGGGCGAGCAGCGCGAGCTCTACGAGAGCATCCGCGTGGCCGCGCACGCCGAGGTCCGCAAGATCATCAAGAAGAAGGGCCTCTCGGCCTCGACCATCCCGATCTTGGGTGCGCTCACCAAGCTCCGACAGGTGTGCTGCGATCCGCGCTTGGTCAATATGACCGGTGCCGTGGCCAAAGAGTCGGCCAAGCTCCGCGTCTTCGAGGACCTCACAGATCAGCTCCTCCACGACGGTCACCGCGTGCTCGTGTTCTCCCAGTTCACGACCATGATTGGCCTTTTGGAGGCCTCGCTCGCCGAGCGCAACATCGCCTACACCACGCTCACCGGGAACACCCCCGACCGCCCCGAGGCCATCGGTCGCTTCGAAAAGGGCGAGGTCGACGTCTTCCTCATCAGCCTGCGGGCGGGTGGCACCGGCCTTACCCTCACCGGCGCGGACATGGTCATCCACTACGACCCCTGGTGGAACCCGGCCGTGCAAGCGCAGGCCACCGACCGCGCCTACCGCATCGGACAGTCCCGGCCGGTTTTCGTGCACCATCTGTACGTGGCCGGCAGCGTCGAAGAGCGCATGCTCCGCCTGCAGAGGAAAAAACGCATCGTGGCGGACGCCATTCTCGGCGAAGGCGAGGGCAGCGCGGCCCTCACCGAAGACGATGTCGAGCTGCTCTTCGCCCCGCTCGGCGCCAAGAGCCCGTAACTCGAACGGCGCACGTCGCCTCGTCCGGGCCGATGCGCCCACCAGGAACCGGGGAGCTCGTGCTTCCCGGTTTCGCCTCGTTTCGAAGCCGGAACGCTCCCTTGTCCAGGCTCGTTCGCCTCGAGGTCCGTCCGTGTGCACCGGCGACTGTCGGGAAAGTCCTCGGCTTTCAAAGCCTTCATGACGGCCCCCGTCAGCTTCGTGACCACCGCGCGAGGTACGGTACGGAGCGGACATGCATAGGGTTTAAGTCGAATGTGCATAAGGTTTGTGCATAGGTGGGGGCCTGCCAATCGAAGGCGCCACGGCGGCGACTTTCCTCGCGGAAGGCCTATTTTTGAAGCCTATCGACGTCCGACAAGGGGCGAAATTCGAAAAACGCGCAACGCTTGCGTCGGTGAACGAAAAGGCTCGACCAGCTTGCGCATGTGAAACCCTATGCAAGTGCGGACTCTGCACTTTCCCCGCACTTCTCGCATGGCATCAACGATGCAAAGGGGGGCGCGACGCTCCGATCCCGCCCGCGACGACTTTCGTCGCCCCCCGATCGAAGCGCCGGAGGACCGCATGGGCTCGGCATCCGAAACTTCAAGCTTGAATCACTACCGACAGAGGCTCGGAGCTTCCGCTCCGCTGTCGCGCGAAGCCGAACACGAGCTTGCCATCCAGTATCGCGCGGGCAACCGTCGCGCCGGGGACAAGCTGGTGGTCGCCTGTCTGCCGTTCGTGGTCTCGATCGCACTCGAATACCGCCGCTGGGGTGTCCCGCTGGAAGACATCGTTCAGCAGGGAAATATCGGACTTCTCCGCGCTGCCGAGAAGTTCGACCCGGACAAGGAGTGCCGCCTCGCCACCTACGCCGCGTACTGGATTCGCGCGGAAATCCGCGAATACGTGGTCCGCTCCTTCCGGGTCGTTCGGGTGGGCACCACCAAGGGCGAGCGCCGCGCGCTCCGCGCCTACCGCACCGCCAAGGACACCTCGGTGAAGGCGCTCGCAGAGGCCTCGGGCCTCTCCGAAGACCGCGTCGAGAAGCTCCTGCCCATCCTGGCCGGCCGCGAAGCCAGCCTGGATGCGGCCGTGGACGACCAGTCGTCGATGATGGAGCGTATGTGCTCGACCGACCCGAGCCCCGAAGAAGAGGCGACGGCCAACGAGAAGCAGCACATCGCCAAGGGCCTCGTGAAGACGGCGCTCGGCACGCTCTCGGACCGCGAGATGCTCATCGTCACCGAGCGCATCATGGCCGACGACCCGCCCACGCTTCAGGCCCTGGGCGATCGCCTCGGCGTCTCGAAGGAGCGCGTTCGTCAGCTCGAAGAGCGCGCCCGTGTGAAGCTCCGTCGTGAGCTCGGGCCGATGGCCTCGGGCTTCTGAGCCGGGACTTCGCTCGACCGAAGTCGACGCTCTCACGATTCCTGGAGGAAGCGCAGCGAGCGAAGCCGAGGACTTCCACGAACGCCGCCCTTCACTTCTGCAATCCGCGTCTCGTGTGCTGCGCACGCACGAGGCGCGTCCGCTTCGATAAGCGCGCTTCCAGCAGGAATTTCGCCGCGTCGAGCGCGAGGCATGCACGTCGAGCGCCGAGAAAGAGACCCGTGCGGATCGGCCTGATAGACTTCGTCTGGTGAGAGTGCGGAACGTCCTCGGTATCGCCGTGAGTGCAGTCGCGCTCGCAGGCGGGGTCTGCGCGGGTCTCTATGCCCGCCACGAGGCCCTCACGTCTCCTTCTCCTCAAACCCTACGCGAGCGCCGCGTCGAGGCGCCCGCCGGCCTCAAGGACGAAGAGGAAGACGACGGAGCAGCCAGCGGCTACGCGTTCCACATGCCGTCGGGGCGCCCCTCGTCGCTTCGTTGCGACGATGCCAAGCGCATCGTGCAGCAGGTCCGAGGCACTCTCGCTACCCCTCCGACCCACGTCGATCGCGTGTCGTTCGTGGAATCGACCTCGGACTGGCTCGATCCCCACGCGTTGTGGAGCGTGGCACCCGACGCGCCCAAAGAGGCTTTCGCGAAAGAGTTGCGGCGGGTCCTCCCCGAGCTCGAGTCGAACGAGGGAGACTGCGCCGCCGCCGACGCTTCGGGCGCCGTGGTCTCGAAGTGGGTCGACGAGCTTCGTACCGCCTTCGACGCCGCACGCGCTTCGGCTTCGCGTGGAGACGCGGCCTCCGGGACGGCTCCTCTTCCTGCCTCGGGTGACGCGCTCGCGGCGGCCAAGGAAATCGGCAAGAAGGTCGGGGAGTTCGAGCGGGCCCTCGGCCCCGACGCGAAGAAGTTCGGCGACGCCGCGCGAGACCGCTTTTTTCCGCCTCACGATGCGCACGCTTGGGGCGAGACGGTCCTCGCGGCGGCGGTGCGCGCCTACGTGCCCATCGTGGATCCGCACGGCGCTTGGGCTCCGTACGACGAAGAGGCCAGCGTGTACGACGTGGACCTCTCGTCGAGCGCGCCTCATCCTCTCTGGACTCGCAGCGAGCTCACCCCCGTGGGCGTCTCGCTCGACGAAGGCGCCGCGCCTCCGCTGAAAAAGGGCGACGTGGTGCTTTCCATCGGAGACCTGCCTACCGCGGGCCTTCCGCTCGAGCAGATCGAACAGCTCGGGTTCGTCGCCTCGGACTCCAAGGTGCCGATGCCCGCGGTGATTCTGCGCGAAGGTGAGCTGCAGAAGCTATCCGTGGGCGGGCCCGTGCCCGAGAGCCCGACGCACGAGGCCGAGAGCGCGCTCACCAGCGAGCGCATCGCTTGGGGCTCGAGCGACGTGCTCGTGGTCGGCATCCACGACGTGCGCGACGATCTCGGCGAAGACCTCACGCGCGTGATTCATCAGGAACGTGCGCCCTCCAAGCGCGCGCTCGCCGGCGTCGTGCTCGATCTGCGCGGCAACGGCGGAGGCTCCACCGACGGCGCGATGCACGCGCTCGGGATCTTCATGCCGGGGGCGCCGCTCTTCCCGATGAAGCGACGCGACGGCACCATCGAGATCGAGCGCGCCGTGGAGACCGCGGAAGAAGACAGGTTCCGCGGCCCGGTCGCCACCTTGGTCGACGGTGGCACGGCCAGCGCGGCCGAGATGCTCGCCGGCGCGTTCACCTCGTACGGGCGCGGTCCTTCGCTCGGTCTTCGCACCTTCGGAAAAGGTTGCGCGCAGGAGTACTTCGACGACGAGCCGCGCACGGGGGTGCTCCGTCTCACCACGCTGCTCTATGCCTTGCCGGACGGTACGCCGGTCCAGCGCGTCGGTCTCTTGCCCACCCTCGAAGTGCCCTTCACGAGCCCGAGCTCGGGAAAAATAGCGGATCGTGAGGCCTCGCTCGCGCACGCGCCTCCCACCTGGCGCGGCCCGGACATGCGCGGCGCGAAGCCCAAGGGCGAGGCCTGGCCGCCGCTCCGCGACGAGCTCGGCGAGTGCAAGGACACCGACGTGTGCGCGGCGCTCAAGGTGCTCGCGCAAGGCTGGCCCAAGCGCGCCGTGGCCGTGGCCAAGAAGCGAAAGTAGTCGTCTCAGGACGAGCGTAGCTCGCTCGACGCACGCAGCTTCGCGATGAGCCGGTGGGCGACCTGGGGACTCGCGCCCGCCCACGCGAACGTGGCGCCGTCCTGGTCGAGCGTGCGAGAGAGCTCCTCGAAGCCGCGATCGATCTCCGCGTCCAAGCGCTCGCCCTGCTCGCGCGGGACACGCGTGCGCGCCCATGCGTGCATGTTCCACGAAAAGGCCGCGTGCTCTGCCTCGTCCCGCGCGATATCCCGCATGATCCGTCGCACTTCGGGGTCCGGCGAGGCGCTCGCCGCGTACGCGCAAAGCAGCGCCGCGAAGCTCTCGCGGACGCAGCCTTCGCGGGCGTTTTCCAGGGCGATCGTGGTCAAATCACGCGGCGAGGCGTTGGAGAGATCGGAGTGAATCACGATGCTCGCGCCGCCTCGCGAGCGGGCGAGCTCGCCGACCACGTGGGCATGGCGACGCTCGTCGAGCACGGCCTTTCGCGCGGCCACGACGAGCTCGCGTGGTGCTCCGAGGTGCTCGAGCTCCTTCGTGAGTCGCTCGAACGCGATTACGCTGACGGCCTCGAGGTGCGCCATGGCGGTGTAGGGCTCGCGGTCGTCGGCGGTGGTGCGCGAGCTCGGCGAGAGGCCCTCGGTGGCGCGTCCGCCGATGCAGCCGTAGTCGTGGCGGCAGGCGAGCTTCGCGGTCTCGGTAGGGCAGCGCGCGCTGACGATGCCTCCGTCTTCCACGGTGGTCGCCGCGTCGACGCTCGCGTCCGGTCTGCGCGAGAGGAAGGCTCTCGTGTACGCGGAGTCGATCTCGCACTGGTTGTACGGAGAGCCACACGCCTCGGCGCACGCCGCGGAGAACGAGCCCGTGAGTCGGGTCGAGCTGCCCTCGTCGAGCTTCTTGGCGAGCGCGCAGGCCCGGTCGGCCGAGAGTGCGACGGTCACGTCGGGGGCGGTGGCGCGCTCTTCACACGCGCCGCTTCCGACGTCGCATGCGGAGAGCCCCGCCACGAAGGCGGCCATCTCGACGAACAGCGCAGCCGAGACCGTGCGAGGAGTCGTCATGCCTTGCCGGGGCTGCAAAGCGCGGACCGCGACGAAACGCGAAGTTTCTCTGGATTTTCCCTGGGTCGAAAATTCTCTGCCCGTGCCAAACGGTGCCAGCGACGGACGCTCAGGCCATCTCGAGCAGCGTCTTGCGCGTGATCTCGTGGCGGTACGAAAAGAGCTTCTCGAGCTCGTGTTTCGCGATGCCCGAGCCGAACAGTCGACCGAGCGGGCCCAAGGGCAGCTCGTAGTCGATGTCGTCCACGAGGCGGCTCTCGTGTTCGGACACCGGGGAAATCAAGTGACGATGGAGCCACTTGGCGAACGGTCCCTTGTTCATGCGGTCGGCGAACATGCGCCCCTTCTCGTAGGCCACGTGCTCGGCTTCGACCGTCTGCCAAAAGGGAATGGGGCCGGCCTTCACGCGGACGAACACCTTGGTGCCCACCTCCAGCGAGCGAGGTGGCTGCAAGATCTCCGTTTTTTGCCACGGCGGGGTGAGCAGCGCGAAGGCGTCCGGGCGCTCGTGGAAGGCCCAGAGCTTCTCGGCGCTGACGGGGAAAATCGACTCTTTGACGAAGTGCATGGGATTCGGCGAGCGCGAAGGTCCGCGGACCTCGTTCTCTCCCTACACCTGTGGGCGAAAGGGCCCGGAGTCGAGGCACAATCGCCTCGATGCGATTCGCGCTCAGTCGAAGAGACCGGCACGGTTCGCGTCTTCGAGCGACGTGCGCAGGTCGTCGTAGCCCTTGCGGGTGGGTACGTCGGTGAAGCTGTCCGCCCCGAAGATGGCCTTGATCTCCGCGGTCTTGGCCTGCGCGGCCTCTTTGAAGACGCTGGCGAGCTTCTGCTTCTTCTCGTCGGAGAGACCCGGGCGCACGGCGATGAGGTCGGACGGGACGTCGCCGAAGGTGCGCAGCACGCGCATGGCCTTGCCCTCGACCAGGGTCCACGAGCCCTCGAAGCCCTCTTCGCCGCTCGCTTTGGGGCGCGCGTGGGTTCCGGTCACGTCTGCGGCGCCGTCGAGCACCGCACGCAGCGCCGCGCTGTGGGAGCCGTGGAACGCTTCGACGCGGAACAAATTGCGCGGGTCGATGCCGAGCTGCTTGAGGCCCACACGCGGCACCACGAAGCCGCTCGCGCTCCACGCATCCACCCACGCCGCACGTGCGTTGCGCAGGTCTTCCACGCGCTCGATCGCGGAGTCCGCTCGGACCACCAGCGCGGATTGGTACCCGGTGCGGCGCCCACGCTCGAGGGCGAGCAGCGGCTCCACGCACGCGGCGGGCACCTTCACGTAGGCCACCGGCGGCAGCCACGCGCAGTCGACGTTCTGCGCTTCGAGGTCTTTCGCGAGGGCTTCGTATCCGCCCGAGTACGAGAGCTCGAGCGGGCATCCGAGGCGCTCGGCCATCCACTCGCGGAGGCGTTCCGAAGCCTCTCGGGTGGTCTCTTCCTGGGCGAAGTATCCGAACGTCAACCTATCGCTCATGCGTCCTCGTTCCGACCCCCGATGCGTACACGATGTACGGCCGGAGTATACGATGAAGCCGCGTCTCGAAGCGTCCTATCGGACCGAGAATTGCCTGGATTTCGCGCGAATCGCGTCGTGCTTCGTCCGAGGATCGGACTATCCTCGGAGAATCAGCTCGGATCGAGGAGCACGAGCCGGTCTCGACGAACGAACGATGCCCTTTCGGCAGCGCAGGCGCCTACTGGTCTTCGGCTCACCCGTTCGCCGAGCGAGCGGAGCGTCTGCTTCGGCGGTACCTTGCGGCCATGAAGCAACACCTCGCCCGTCATACGGTGGAGACTCGTGGGCGCTCGCTCGTGGACGTCACCTCGGACGTCGCTCGGATCGTGCGCGAGTCGTCGCTCTCGCGTGGGCTCGTCACGCTGTTCCTTCGCCACACCTCGGCCAGCCTCGTGATTCAAGAGAACGCCGACCCCGCCGTTCTGCGCGATCTCTTGCGGTACTTCGGCGCACTCGTGGAAGACGGTGACCCCTCGTTCGAACACGTCGACGAGGGGCCCGACGACATGCCCGCGCACGTCCGCGCCGCGCTCACGGCCACACAGCTCGCCGTACCCTTCGACGAAGGAAAGCTGCTGCTCGGCACGTGGCAGGCGATCTATTTGTTCGAGCACAGGCATGCGCCGCATCGACGTGAGCTCGTGGTGCACGTGCTCGGCGAGTAGTTACTTCGCGCAGGTGTCGGCGACGCCGGAGCAGGGCGGGGCGTCCGTGTTGCCCTTCTCCACCTTGCCGAGCTTGGCGGTCGAGCCGGTGAAGGAGATGGCGTCGCTCACGGCGTCGCAGGGCGCGCCAGTGCGGTCTTTCTTCGGATCGGTGGCCAGATCGGCGGCTTCGCAGACGGTCTTCTTGAGCGCTTGATACGTGGGATTGTCCGGGCAGAGCGGCTTTCCCGAGATGGGATCCTTGAGAGAAGCGAAGCTCGCGAGCAGGCGATCGGTGGGCCACCTTCCGGCGAGCTCGCCCTCGATGCGCGCGCCGGAGCCCGAGGTGACGAGCTTGGCGGTCAGGGTGGCCGAGGTAACCTCGAGCACGAAGGCGCCGCTCTCGATACCCACGGAGACGCGATCGAACTTGGCGACGATCACGCCGCCCCTCATGTACGCGTTCTGGTCGAGGTTGGCCGGTACGCAGGGGGAGGAGGAGCACGACTTTCCGACCAGAGCGTTGCCGTTGAGCAAAGCTGCAGGATGCACGGACCAGACGTCGGTGCCGTCGAACTTGGGCTTGGTGTTGCCGGCGTCGCCGCCGCTCGGGTTCTCGATGCCCGAAGAGAATCCGATGCTCACGAGCAGCGCGGGATCGTCGGGGGTGCCGTTCCATCCCTGGACGCCGACGAGCACCGTGTAGACGCCGTCGCGGATGCGTCCTTCGATCACGTCCGGGCGCACGGTGGAGAAGAGCGCGGCCGCGCGTCCGAGCAGGGTGGCGCCGAGATTGTCGCGTCCTTCGGGGTCGTCGCACGAGCGTTTTCCGCCCGTGGGGAGCACGCACGAGTCGGACTCCGGGCAGGTGCAGGTGCGATCGAGGTCGAGGCCGCGCGGCTTGGGCAATCCCGTGTAGTCGCCGTTCTCGAGTCGGATCTTGTCGAGCGCGAAGGTGAAGTCGCGACCGCCCGGTCCTTCGACTCCCGGAGGAGGCTCGGGGGCAGCGGCGTGCATACAGACCCCGGCGTCCGCGGCGTCACCGCTCGCGTCCGGCGTGCCGATGCCGGCATCTTTGCGGCCTCCCGTGAGGTCGTCGATCGAGCCCGGCCCGCACGCGGAGATCCACGTTGCCCCGCACGCGAGCAGCGCGCCGAAGCCCGAGTAGACGCGCGTGCGGCTCACCACGTGAAGGCCATCTTGGTGGGGAGAGACGCTTTCGTGGGGGAGTCGGGGGCGGTCAAGAACCACGTGACGACCGCGAAGCCGAGCGCGCCGATGCCCAAACCGAGCGCGACGTTGGAGCGTGTCAGCGTACGGGACAGATCTTGGCGATCGTTCTGCGTGCACTCTGGAGCGCACGTGGCGCGGAGGTCTTCCACGCGCGAGTCGAACGCGGCGCGACTCGCGCCCGCCACGATGAGGCTCGCCGCACCGACGGCCACGAGCGCCCCGGGAAGGGCGAATCCGATGGCGGAGCGCTCGGGCTCTCGGGCGGGCATTGCGACTGCAGGACGAGGCTCTTCGCTCGCCGGCAGCGACACGGAGATGCGGCGGTTCTTCTCCCCTTGGTAGATGGTGACCGGGATCATCACCGCCTTGGCGCCGCGTGTCTCGAAACGGATCGTGTGCGGACCTGGATCCAGTGGAATGGCGTTGCCGTCGAGCTTCTTGGCGATCGATTCACCGTCCACGCCGACCGTCACTTCGGTGAGGTCGTGGCCGTGGCCATCGTTGGCGGAGAGCACCACCGTGGGAAGGGCTGCACGGACTTCGTTCAAGACTTGAATGCAGTCTGCACGTAGGACCGAGGGGCACTTCTCTTGGGCACACACGAGCAGCTCGGTCTCGGCGCGACGGAGCGAGCGATCGCTCTGCGCCTTTTGACCTCGGTCGAAGGCGCCCACGCACTTCTCTTTCTCGGAGGCCTGCGCCACGTTCGCCGCGAGCAGGCCCCCGAGCACGACCGCCGAAGCCGCGAGGCGTGCGCGACCGCCACGAGAGCTCGCTCCGTGGGGGCTTCCGCGAGGGACGAAGTGTGCGAGGGAGGCCATCACGCAATCGCTACAATACGTGAAAAATCGAGGGATTCCGAGCGAAGCTTCACGTGGCGCTAACGAGCAATGCCTCGAATTTCTCGGGCGGGACGGCAGGGCTGAACAGATACCCCTGGTACTCGAAGCAACCCTTTTCCCTGAGCCACGCGAGCTGGGCTTCGGTCTCCACGCCTTCGGCCACGGTCTTGAGGGCCAGGGTCTGGCACATGGTGACGATGAGCTCGGCGATGGGCGAGGCGCGATCGAGTGCGCTCACGAAGGTGCGATCGATCTTGAGGCAATCGATGGGGTATCGCTCGAGGTAGGCGAGATTGGAATAGCCGGTGCCGAAGTCGTCGATGGCGATGCGGAAGCCCATCTCGCGCAGCTCTTGGAGCACGCGAATGGTGCGGTCGTCGTGGCCGAGCAGCACGGACTCGGTCACCTCGAGCTCGAGGCAGCTCGGGTCGCAGCCGGTCTTTTCGACGATCTCGCGGACCGCCTCGAGGAAGTGCACGTCGGCGAGCTGGCGAGGCGAGAGGTTCAGCGAAATGCGGAGGTCGTGCCCCATGCTCTTCCAGGCTTTTTGCTGGATGGCCGAGGTCTCGAGCACGAACGCCCCGAGCGCCACGATGAGCCCGCTGTCTTCGCACACGCCGATGAACTCGCCCGGCATGACCATGCCGCGCACCGGGTGCTTCCAGCGGACGAGGGCCTCGGCGCCGCAGATGCGGTTGTCGCGCGAGTCGACGCGAGGCTGAAAATAGACCGAAAACTGACGCTCTTCGACGGCCACGCGAAGGTCGGACTCGAGGCTCATGCGCGAGCGCACGGCCTTGTCGAGGTCTTGGGTGAAGAACGCGACGCCGTTTCGGCCGTTGGCCTTGGCGCGGAACATGGCCATGTCCGCGCGACGCATGAGGGTCTCCATGTCTGCGCCGTCACGGGGGAACAGGCTGATGCCCATGGTGGGCGTCACGCGTACGCGCGCCTCCCCGATCATGGCCGCCTGCGCCACCGAGCGGAGCAAACGGTCGGCGAGCTTCGCCACGTAGTCGATCACGTCCGACGAGGCCGCCAAGATGAGGAACTCGTCTCCGCCGAGGCGTGCCACCAGGTCTTCGGCGCGCAGTCCCTGGCGGAGGCGCGTGGCGACTTGCACCAAGAGCTCGTCGCCCACGGTGTGGCCGAGGGCGTCGTTGACGGTCTTGAAGTCGTCGAGATCGAGGTGCACGAGCGCCGCTTCTTCACCTTTGCCGCGGAGCTCGTCGAGACGCTCTTGGAATTTTCGCGCGACGTAGGCGCGATTGGGAAGGCCGGTGAGCAAGTCGTGATCGGCGAGGTAGTGCGCCCGCTCTTCGGTGGCCTTGAGGTCGTGCACGTCGACCTCGCTGACGAGCCACGCGGCGTCCCCGGTCATGGCGTCTCTGCATCGACGTCCGGTGACCTCGTGCCAGCGCTCACCGCGGGCGGTTCGGATCAGGCTGACGGTGCGCGCTTCGCCGGTGCGCTCGAGCTGCTGCATGAAGGCGTCGTGGTCTTGCTCGGTCACGAACCTTTCTCGGTGCACGAGGCCGCCGTCCGGCGCGGCGGAGCGCGACGCGGGATTGCGGTAAAGCGCGTATCCGCCCGGGTGATAGAGGGTAATCATGACCGAGGTGTATTTGAGCGCCTCGGCGCTGCGTAGATTGTCCGGGTCCGCCACGTGCGTGAGCAGGCTCTCGCAGAGCATGGCCATGCGTCCGTCGGGGAGCCGGAACCCGCTGAAGACGACCTGCAGCGAGCGCGGCACCCCCTTCGGGTAGAGCGTCCACATCTCGGAGAACGAGGCCCCCGGCTGCCGTTCGAAGTCGTGCTGGTACTGCTTCAGCCTGGCCGCCACTGCGGGAGACATGTCCGCCGCCATGTCGCGCGAGCGCAGTTCTTCGAGCGAGGTCGCGCTCCAAATCTCGAGTGCGCTCACGTTCGCCCAGTGCACGCGTGACTGGTCGATGTCGAAAATCCACAACGGCTGGCGGACCAGGCCGAGCGCCGCCAGCGTGTCGGTCGGTGCGTGGTGCGGGAAGTCGGTGGTCGGCATACGTGTCGAGGAGAAGTGTGGAGTATTCCCGGAGACCCCCCACTCCAACTTATTCTCGTGTCGCGCCGAGGTCATGCTCCTTCGCATGGCCGAGCGCGCATCTTTCGGGACACGTGTCGTACTGCGGATGCTCGTGCGCACGACGTGCGCATGGGCCAATTTGGCGCAAGACGCAGGTGAATCTCGAGCGTTCAGCGCGGCGGCGGGGCCGTAGGGCGCGTGGCCGGCGGCGTGATGCACGTGGCCAGGTGGAACAAGAAGTACGCGAGCGCGTGCTCGCCCGGGCCCATGGTCGCGGCGCACGTACGCGGGTAGTCGGGTCCCACGCGGTCGTCGTCCGAAGCCTGGTTCACGTGCGCGTCGATGTGAACGGCTCGTCCGCAGCGCTTCTCCGGCGCGGCCAAAAGCGGGAAATCGATCGACACGATGCGCGGCCCCGGAGCGGAGGAGGGCGCGTTCGGGCGCGACGATTGCGCCCACACGCGCACGCGGCTCTTGTCCACCGACCGCAGGTTGTCGAACACACTCTCGAAGTCGACCTGGCCTTCGGTCACCTGCGGCGATGCCGGTGCCGAGGTGCGGAGCCACTCGCTCAAGGGCTTGCCGTTGCCTTCACCCGGTACGATCGAGACCGGCTTGCCGCCCTCGTGGCCGCCCCCCGCCACGTCGATCGCGCTGCGTAGCGCGCTGGAGGGGGTGTCGCGGTACCAGGTGTACATGAAGTCGGTGGTGAAGATCCGTCCGCCGCCCTCGAGGTAGCGGGTCATGGCTTCGTTGGCGGCGGGCCCCTTGTTCTCCAATCGCTCCCCGCATTCGCACGAGAGCAAGACCATGTCGTAGCGGGACAGGCTAGCAGCGCTCGACCACAGACTCGACGCCGGAGGTGCACCGCGTGGGCCACGCGCCGGATCCATCGCGCCCAGGTAGACGTGCACGGACTTACCGTCGCCGTCCGAGGCCACGCCGATCTCCTCGGGGTCGATCCCGAGCTTGGGCAAGAGGCAGCCGAGGTCGTCACACGCGCCCGTGGTGAGCGCGATGCGCGGCAATCGACCTTCGCGGCGATTGCGAGGCAATCGGGAGAGCTCGTGAGGCACCGGGTGATCCACGCACCGCTCGACCTTGGGCAACGTGAGCGTGCGCCGCCATTTGCCGACCTGCACCACCACGGGCACGTCCAGTCCGATGGGCACGTCGTGCAGGACGAAGCTGCCGTCCGCGGACGAGGTGGTGATCGCGGCCGGGCGCTCGGGCAGCCAAGACGCGCACGTCTCGCAATGGACGCCGTCCGCAATCGGGGGAACCTCGCCGTTGGGCACGTAGACCACCGCGCCCGAGACCGGCAGTGTGCCATTGGGGGCGAATACGGTTCCCGAGATGGTCGTCTCGCTGCCGTCTTCGCACGTCACGCGATCGCACTCGCGTCCTTGGCAGACGACCGTGGGCGGGGCGTCGACCGACGCGTCGAACGGCGCGGGCATCGGGCTTTCGGGCTCGTCTTCGACGACGGTTTCGCGTGGGCGTGGTCCGCACGTGACGAAGGCGAAGACGAAGAGCGCGAGCGTGAGCGCCGAGACCACGGCGTGTCGGAGCGTTCGTGAGGCGCACGCGAGCGAGCGCGTTCGCGGACGCGAGGAAGAAGGAATGGGCATGGGAGGAAGACCGAGTGGAGCGTCGTCGAGGAGCCGCGACACCGTGCCGCGGCTCATGCAAGGACTCGGGCAATCACGATTGCCGATTCAAAGGAGTAGCCGGATGGTCCGCACGAGCAAGGAAGGTTCGCGCCGTTCTCCCAGGCTCTCACGACACGCACGCGTCGTCTCGGTGAAAAACGGGCGTTCGTGCGAGATCTCGCGTCTCGGGCTGTCGTGACGAACGTGTGCCGTGTCACGTCTTCCGCGGTGGTACCGAGCCCGTGTTACCTGCCGTCCACAGTCGACGTGGCCAAAGGGTGGAGAGGATGCATGGTCCGAAACGAAGTGGGCCGAAATGCCGTGAATCGGACCGCCTCCGGAGCGCCGAAACCTGCGGCACGCTCGTTGCTGTGTGGTCGAGTGGTTCAACCACTCAAGGAGTATCATGGCCCGTGCCATCTCTCGAGGCCCTCTCGTCCCCGTTCTCGTCGTGTTGCTCCTCTCGGCCTCGAGGGGCTCGCGCGCCGAGCCTCGTCCAGCCGAGTCCAACAGGGCTCGCGCCGCGCCCGTCCAGGCTCGTGAGGGCACCGTAGTGGCCATCGACTCGGGCGAGCTCGTGGTCGACCTCGGCGCGGCCAAGGGCGCCAAAGACGGCGACCTCGTCGAGCTCTGGCGACCCATGCGCGTGCGCCACCCGGTGACCGGTGCGGTGCTGAACGAGCGCTTCCTCATCGGGTCGCTACGCTTGCGGCAAGTCCGGGAAGCGCTCTCTCTGGCCGTGCCCGAAGGGGCGACCAACCGTGTTCCGGCCACTGGAGACGTGGTCGTCGCGCAGGGACTGCCTCCCGCCCCGTCGAGCTCGGCCGCGCCGCAGGTTCCTGCAGAAAAGCCGAAGCCGCCCGACCCGAACAATCCCGATTCGAAGGGACCGTCCTTCGCCGCGCCGATGTCGTCGGACGCGCAGCTGCTCGGCACTCTGATGGAGCATCTCGCGGGGGCGGAGCCCAACAAGCGGGCGCGCGCTTACCGCACGTTCGCGGCGGCGCATCCCGAGTCGCCTTATCGTCGCGTCCTGCTCGAAGAGGCAGCGGCGCTCACCGCGGCCGAAGCGCGCGAGAAGAGCGACACGACCCCTGCGGCCGAGCGTCCGCGGCCGCTCACGTACAACGAGCGCTCCCTCGTTCGGGTGCGCGCGGGCTTGCCACAGCGGCACGCGCTCGAGCTCGACGAGCGCTTCCGAGGTGCGGTGCTGCACGTCCGACGAAAGGGCGCTGCTTCGTACCGCTCGCTCCCCATGCAGAGTCTCTCGCCGCGCTATTGGACGGCGACGCTGCCCGGTGACGCCGTGGCCGATCCGGGGCTCGAGTACTTCGTGGAGGGCGTGCTTGCCGATGGCACCGCCGTGGCCGTGGTCGGCGCTGCCGACAGCCCCCGCGAGGTGTCCGTGGAGACCTTGCCCTCGAGTCGACGCGCCGAGGGGCGATTGGTGCAGGTCACGATCCAGAGCGAATTCGCGTCGTTCAACGTGAAGAAAGCGAACGATTACGTGTTCCAGACCGAAGGCGCCGTGGGGTATCGCATGAGGGACGTGGGATTGCGGGCCGTCCGATCCGGCTTCGGCGTCTTGCGAGGCGAGGGCGGCAGTCTGCGCGATCTCGACGAGCTCGGCCTCGACCCCTCGAGCGTGGGCCTCACCTACGGTTACATCGAGGGAGAGGTCGCGCCGACGTCCGGGTTCTCGTTTTTGCTGCGGCCCATCCTCGGATTGCGCGAGGGTGGAGTGACGGGCGGCGCTCAGGGGTTCGTGCGCATCGGCAACGACCTCCGTACGAATCTCTCCATCGGCGGGGAGGTCCTCGGCACGGTGGGCCAGCGAGGCATCGTGCAGCTCGAGTGGCGGACCGTACCGCGCGTGCCGATCGTGCTGCGCACCGAGGTGACCAATCAGCCGGCGAGCTCGCGCGACGTGGGGGCGCGCGCCATCGCGCAGATTGGCTATCAATTCGTCCCCGATTTGACGGTGTCGGCGCGCTTTTCCTATCAAGGCAGAACCATCAACCATGCCGGCCCGGGCGCTGGTCTCGCGGTGAGCTACCAATGGTGAATCGAACGACCCCGTGGGGCGCGCTCGTCGCGGCCCTCGTTTGGACCTCCGTCCCCGGCTCCGCGTACGCCGAGTCGGCCCCGGCCCCCGTGCCTGCGCCCGCGGCGAAATCCGAGCCGAAGGCCCCCGCCGAGCCCGAGCGCCCGATCTTGCACCACGCACCGCTGCTCACCGCGGCACAATCGAGCGAGCAGATCCTCGAGGTCACCTTGGAGCGGGCGCATCTCGTCAAGCGCGTCTTGCTCGTCTATCGTGGGGGAGGCGCGAGCGGCGAGGTGGAGCTCGCGCGGGGCTCGTCTTCGGCGGGGACGTACGTGGGCATCGTGCCCGCATTGGCCGTGCGCGACCGGCTTTTCTATTCGATCGAGCTCGAGACCACGGCCGGCGAGCACGTCGCCGCGTTCGCCACGCGCGAGCACCCCCACGAGGTGACCGTGCTCGACGATCTCGACGATCGAACGGAAAAGGAGACGCTCGTCCGTCTCCGCGGAAGGCGCTCGGTGGTCGAAGCCTCGGGTGAATACGCTTCGTTCGGCTCGGTCACCCGCGCGAACGGGGTGAGCTCACCGGACCATTTCTATCGCTTCGAGGGCGCGTTCACCTATCGCCTCTTGGGGCTCGTCTCGGAGCTCGGTCTGCGCGCCGGTGCCGTGCGGGGCGAGTCGCTCGTGTCCTCCGAGGCCGACTCGTCTCGCAATCGCGTGGGATTGAACTACGGCGCCCCGCGGGTGAGGTTGCGCGCCACCGATTGGCTCCACTTCGAGGGTGAGCTGCTCACCAGCGTGACCGAGGTGGGCTTCTCGGTGGGCGGCGGAGGCGCCGTCCTCATCGGCGATCCGTACGGGACCAAGCTCGTCTTGGGGGGCGAGGGGATCGAGGTGTTCGGTGCGCGTGGGTACACACGGCTCGACGTGCTCGCGCATCCTCGTCTCTTGGTGGCCCCCATCGTCGAGGTCACCGGAATGCCTCACGCCGAGACCGCGGGCGTGCGCTTGCTCGGCGAGGCCCGCTTCGACCTCGGCGTGGGGTTCGGCTTGATTGCACGAGGCGGCTACCAAGCCCGAACCTTCAATCGCGGTGGACCGAGCTTCGGCGCGGGGTTGTCGTACGCCTTCTGAGCGCGCGCCGATTCAACCCGTATTTCGTAGGCCTGCGGCGACGCCGTTGATGGTCAAGAGGACCGCCCGTGCGAGGTCTTCGTCGACCGTGCCTTCGGCGTCGAGCGCGCGCTTGCGGCGGAGCAGCTCGATTTGCACGAACGAGAGCGGGTCCACGTAGGGATTGCGCAGCTCGATGGAACGCTCGAGCGTGGGCTGGTGGGCGAGCACGCTGGCCCGGCCGAAGAGGACGCGCAGGGCGCGCACGGCCCTGCCGTGGTCGAGCGCGATGCGTCGATAGAGGCGTCGCGCCGCCATGCGGTCGCCAGCGAGACCGGCGTAGCGCGCCGCGATGTCCATATCGGCCGTGGCCAACGCCACCGCGAGCGCGTCCAAGGTGGACGCGAGGAAGGGCCAGCGCGAGACCAACGTCCGAGCGTAGTCGACGCCTCGCGTGCGCAAGAGGTGCGTCAATGCGCGCCCGGCGCCGAACCAGCCGGGCACCATCTGGCGAGATTGGGTCCACGCGAAGACCCAAGGAATGGCGCGGAGGTCGTCGAGTGAGCGGGCTTTTCCCGCGCTGCGCCGCGCGGGGCGAGAGCCGATGTTGAGATTGCCGATTTCGTCGAGTGGTGTGCTCTCCGTGAAATAGGAGACGAAGTCGGGGTCGGACACGAGGCCTCGGTAGGTCTCGAGGGCCACGGCCGATACGTCCTCGAAGGCGCGCTCGTACTCCGCGCCGTCGTCCGCGAGGCCGGGCACGCGCGCCGCGTTCTGGGCGCTGGCCCGCAGCACGCCGGCGGCCGTGATCTCCAGGTTGCGCTCGGCAATCTCGGCCAAGAGGTATTTCCAGCCCAAGACCTCGCCTTGTTCGGTGAGCTTGAAGCGTCCGTCGATGGAGCCGGCGGGCAGGCTCTCGATGGCTCGCTGGGAAGGGCCACCGCCGCGCCCGATGGATCCGCCGCGCCCGTGGAAGATCTCGAGCGCGATCCCGTGCCGCGCGGCCACGGTGACCAGCTTTCGTTGCGCGCGGTAGAGCGCGAACGACGAGGTGAGCATGCCGGCGTCTTTGTTGGAGTCCGAATAGCCGATCATGATCTCTTGCACGTTGCCGCGCAGAGCCAAATACGTGCGGTATTCGGGGCAGGCGATGGCTCGCTCGAGCTCGCTCGCGGCTCGGTCGAGGTCGTCCAGGGTCTCGAAGAGCGGCACCACCGAGAGCGCGGCAATGCCCTCTTCCGGACGATAGAGCCCCGCGTAGCGCGCGAGCACCAAGGTGGCCAGCATGTCGTCCGCGCCTCGCGCCATGGAGAGAATGAACGCTTCGGCGCCGCGCCCCGCCGTCACCGCGCGCGCCGCCGCCAAGGCATCGAGCGCCGCCATTCCCGGCCCCGTGGGGCGCGAGCTCGCGAGCTCGGCCTTTCCTGCTTTCGTGCGCAGGGCCTCGGCCAACGCGTCGAGGCGTGCCGACTCGTCCGAGGCCGAGGCGAGGCTCGGCAACGCCATGGCCACGGCGTCTCTCACCCACGCGGACGGGGCGCGCACGTCGAGCTTGGCCTGGAAAAAGCCGAACGTCTCCACTTGGCGAATCACGCCGCGCACGCGCCGCAGCCCCGCGCGTGCGCCTTGGTTGTCGGCGAGCGAGCCTGCCACGACGTGCAGGTCGCGCAGGAGCTCGGCCTCTTCGCGGTAGGCGTGACCGGGGCGCTCGAGCGTGGTTTTGGCGCTCGCGCGGCCCTCTTGCAGGGCGCGGTGGAGCGCGTCGAGGCGCGCTTGCACGTAGCGCAGCTTGCGCCGGTAGGGCTCGTCTTCGGTGGCGTCCTCGAAGTGGGGCGCGATGTCGGGCATGAGCGCGGCGTCCGCGGCCAGAGAGGCCTCGAGCTCGGCCGAGACGCGCACCCGGCGGGACGATTGCGAGAGCGCGTGCCCGAGGCCGACGATCTCGTTCGTCAACAACGCGACGATGCGAATGGATTGGGCATACGCGGTATCCAGCAAGACCTCGGGGGTCACGTGTGGATTGCCGTCCATGTCCGCTCCCACCCAGGAACCGAAATGAAGCAGCGTCGGCACCTCGACCTTGCGAGCCACCGGGCCGTACGCGTCCACCAGGGCGTCTTCGAGCGCGCGGTAAAAGCGCGGGATGGTCGGGAAGAGCACGTTCTCCAGGTAAAAGAGCGTGTTTTTCACCTCGTCGCCCACGCGAGGCTTGGCCTTCCGGAGCTCGTCGGTTTGCCAGAGGGTGGTCACCGCCTCGCGCAAGAGCTCCTCGAGCTCGCGTCGCTCTTCGGGGACCGCCTCGCTGCGATCGCGCCGCGCGAGCAGCTCGGCAATCGTGCGGTGCTCGTCGAGCACGGTGCGGCGCTGCGCTTCGCTCGGGTGGGCGGTGAAGACCAGGGTGATCGAGGTCTTGGCGAGCACCTCGCGGAACGTGGCGAGCGGGACCTTCTCGGCGAGGCTCGTGAGCTCTTTGCGCAGCGAGCCGGGCTGGGCCTCACCGGCGCGGGCGTGCTCGCGGCGCCTGCGGGTGCGATGGTGCTGCTCGGCCAGGTTCACGAGCTGGAAGTAGTGCGTGAACGCTCGCGCGACGCGCTCCGCGGTCTTCGTGGGCAGGGCCTCGAGCAGCGCGGTCATGCGCGCGGCGGCAGGGCCGCGACGACCTCTTTTGCGGCGCTCTTTGGCGAGCGCGCGGATGGTCTCTTCGAGCTCGTAGAGGGCCGGTCCCTCTTGTTCGAGCAACGTGTCGCCGAGCAGATGCCCGAGGGTGGAGATGTCACGTCTCAGTGCGTCGGAGCGGTCTGCCGGCATGGGACGAGGGTTGCACTTCTCGTGACGCGCGAGAAGCTCGTCGACCCGGAATGCCTCGTTTCACCCAGGATTTTCCCGAGGTCTGCGGTGCATGTAGGCTCGTTCGAGCTTGCCCGCTCCGGTTTCGGAGCGTGCTACCGTTCTCGTTCGGTGGTGCGGCCTCCGTCCGGCAAAAGGAACCCTCCGTGCAACAGCTCGACCCAGTGAACAAGCGGCTCGGTACCCGGGTGGGTCCGTACCTCGTGAACAGCGTGATCGGGCGCGGCGGCATGGCCACCGTGTACGCCGTCTCGGACGACGCCGGACATCGTCGCGCGCTCAAAATCCTTCACCTGCCGCTCACCACCGACGACACCGCCGTGGCGCGTTTCTTCGAAGAGGCCTACCTCGTCAATCGCGTGAAGCACCCGGGCGTGGTGCCCGTGCTCGACGACGGCGTCTCTGAAGACCGCTGCCCGTACTTGGTGATGGAGCTCTTGGAGGGCGAGACGGTCGACTCCTACCTCGCGAGCAAAGGAAAGCTCACCGTCGGCGACGCGCTCGACCTCGGCATCGACGTCGCCGACACGCTCACCGTGGTGCATCGCGCCGGCATCGTGCACCGCGACCTGAAGCCCGCGAACCTCTTTTTGACCTTGCAAGGCTCGGTCAAAGTCTTGGACTTCGGCGTCGGCAAGAGCATGGCCATCGCGGGAAAGACCCAAGAGGGCATGCTGCTCGGCACGCCCAATTACATGTCGCCCGAGCAGGCCATGGGCTCGGGTACGGAGAAGATCGACGGCCGCGCCGACGTCTTCTCGCTCGCGGCGGTCATGTTCCGCGCGCTCTCCGGGGCCTACGTGCACGAGGGGGAAAGCACCTACGCGCAATGGTTCGCCGCGGCCACCAAGCCCGCGCGCTCGCTGCGCGAAGTGGCGCCCGAGCTCCCTCAAGAGATCGTGAGCGTGGTGGACGGCGGGCTCGCGCAAAATCGCGACGATCGCCCCACGGCCGAGCAGTTCCACGCTTCGCTCGTGGCCGCACGGAAGTTCCTCGCCGGGGACGCGGGGGCGGGCGGAGAAGGCTCGTTCGTGGCCATGATCCACGAGCTCGCCGATCTGCATAAGCGCTGAGCGTTTCGCGCGTTCGATCCGCGTGGCGCGTTGGTAAGCTGCGCGGCGAGATGTCCTTCCGAGAACGCCACGCCGCCCTCTGCGCCGAGATCGCTTCGTACGACTACCGCTACTACGTGCTCGACGATCCGGCGGTGACCGACGCCCAGTTCGACGCGCTCCTGCGCGAGCTTCGCGCCATCGAAAAGGACCACCCCGAGCTCGTCACGCCCGAGAGCCCCTCGCAGCGCGTGGGCGGCGAAGCGCGCACCCAGATTGCCAAGGTGAAGCGCAAGACGCGCATGTTCTCGCTCGACAACGCGTACGGCAAAGACGACCTCGCCGAGTTCGTGCGGCGCGTTCGTGAGGGCCTGCCCGACGCCGAGGTGCCCACCTTCACGGTGGAGCCCAAGCTCGACGGCGCCAGCGTCGAGGTGGTCTACCAGGACGGAAAGGTGCATCTTGCAACCACGCGCGGCGACGGCGAGACGGGCGAGGACATCACCGCCAACGTGCGCACCATCAAGGGCGTGCCGCTCACGATCCCTTGGAAAAACACGCTCACCGTGCGCGGTGAGGTGGTCATCTACCGCCGCGATCTCGACAAGATGAACGAGGCCCGCGAGGCCGAGGGGCTCGAGCCGTACGCCAATCCGCGCAATGCCGCGGCGGGCGCCGTGCGCATGCTGGACCCCAAAGAGGTGGCGCGCCGCCCGCTTCGCGCCGTGTTCTACCAAGCCGTGGAGGGCGTGGAAAAGACCCCCTCGCACTCCGGTTCGCTCGCGTGGCTTGCCGAGCTCGGCTTGCCCACGCATCGCCGTGAGGTCACCGTGGACGCGAACGGCATCGGGCCTGCCATCGACGCCATCGATGCCGCGCGCGCTTCGTATCCGTTCGAGACCGACGGCGCGGTGGTCAAGGTGGACGCCTATCGCCACCAAGACATGCTGGGCGAGACGTCGAAGTTTCCCAAGTGGGCGGTGGCCTACAAATTCGCGCCCGAGCAGGCCAAGACCCGCGTTCGTGCGATCGTGGTCCAGGTGGGACGCACCGGCGCGCTCACCCCCGTGGCCGAGCTCGATCCGACCGAGCTCGCGGGGACCACCGTCTCGCGCGCTTCGCTCCACAACCCCGAGCACCTCGCCAAGCTCGACGTGCGTGTGGGCGACATGGTCCTCGTGGAGAAGGCCGGCGAGATCATCCCGCAGGTGGTCTCGGTGGTGAAAGAAGAGCGCCCCCAGGGCACGCTACCGTTCGAGGTTCCGGCCATCTGTCCTGCATGCGGTCAGAAGGTCTCCTCGCGCCTTCGCGAAGAAGATCGCCCCGAGCTCGGTCAAGAAGCGGCCCTTCGCTGCACGAACCGCTCGTGTCCCGCGCAGGTCACCGGGCGCATCTTCCACTTCTCGCGAAGGTACGCCATGGACATGGAAAACCTGGGCGAAGTGCTGGTCGAGCAATTGGTCGCCAAAGGCCTCGTGCGGGACGTGGCCGACCTCTACGACCTCGACGTCGACCGCATCGCCTCGCTCGACCGCATGGGGAAAAAGAGCGCCAAGAACGTGGTCGACGGCATCCTCGCCTCCAAAGAGCGCCCGCTCGACCGGCTTTTGTGCGGACTCGGCATTCCCCAAATTGGACAGGTCGCCGCCAAACAGCTCGCGGAAGAGCTGGGCTCGCTCCCGGCCATGCTCGCGCTCACGCCGGCCGAGCTCGCCGAGCGCGTGGGGCAAATCCGTGGCTTCGGTCCCAAGATGGTGGAGAGCGTGGTCTCCACGCTGTCCGACCCGGCCGAGCGCGAGCTCTACCAAAAGCTCGTCGATCGCAACGTGGGACGCGCCGCCGTGCGCGAAGCCGTGGCCACCGACGGTCCGCTCTCGGGCAAGTCGTTCTGCGTGACCGGCGTGCTCTCCCGAAAGCGCGAAGACGTGCACGCGAGCATCCGCGCCGCCGGCGGCGAGGTCCACGACGGCGTGAAGAAGAACACCTCGTACCTCGTGGCCGGAGACAAGACCGGGCAGTCGAAGCGCGACCAAGCGAAGAAGTTCGGCACGCGTGTCATCACCGAGCTCGAGCTCGAGACGCTCCTGCGCGGCGAGGCTCTGCCCGAGTAGCGCGCGCTCTCTTCGCGGCCGAGCTCGGCCCGCCCCGCGCGCGGTGACCCGCGATTCGTGCACGAAGTGCCTGTTTTTGCAGGCCTTCATTGCGCTTGGTCCAGTCGCGGAGACGGGGATACCATCCACGGATGGCTCCCTTGTTCATCTTCGGGACGATCCTCTTCGTCATCGGGATCATCGTCACGCTCACCGGCCTCAAGAACTTCCGACGCCGGCAGCGCATCTTGGCCACGCCCACCTCGCCCGTCGCGCAGGCCCCGGGCAACGGCCCGGTCGAGATCAAGGGACGCATCGTGCCCGGCGAACAAGGCGTGCTCCAAGCGCCCTTCAGCGGTCGTCACGCCGTGTGGGCTCGCATCACCGTCATGGAGCATCGTCAATCGGGGCGGAGCAGCTATTGGGCGACCATCATCAAAGAGGTCGACCAGCGCGAGTTCTTCGTAGACGACGGATCCGGTCAGCTCGCCAAGATCGTCCCGCAAGGGGCCGAGGTCATCCTCGACGCGCAGCAGGTGGCGAGCTCCGGCACCTTCAACGACGCCTCGCCTCATCTGCAGGCGTTCCTCGCCTCGCGCGGGCACTCGACCACCTCGTGGCTCGGGTTCAACAAGTCGATGCGGTACACCGAAGAGCTCTTGGTGCCGCAAGATCCGCTCTACGCGCTCGGACCGTCCCGTCGCGAAGCCGGTCCTCCGGTGAACGACGGCTACCGCATGTCGCCCTCGAGTCAGCTCGTGCTCTTCGCGGGCATGGGCGAGCAACACGAGCTCATCCTGACCAACAAGAGCGAAGACCAGCTGGTCTCGCGTCTGCTGTGGGGCTTCGTAGGAGGCCTCGTGTGCGCCGGCGCCGGCGTGCTGCTCGGCCTCGGCGGGCTCATCGTGTTCATCGTCGACGAGCTGTGAGTCCAGGGGGGCGGACATCCGCCGGGGGACGGAAGCCCGCCCACGCCCGCCCACGAGGGACGATCGGCGCGATCATGGGGGACCGAGGCCGGTCGACCATGCCCCGTTCATGGCGCCGAATGTCTCGAATCGTTCGAACGAAAGCGGGTGATCCGGGGCGGTGCGGTCCTTGCTGAGTCGTGGTCGATATGTCCGCCGAGCTCGCCGACCTTCGCTCCCGTCTCGCTCGTTTCGCTCGTCGCCAAGGGGTGCGCGACGCCGACGACGTGGCCCAAGACGCGCTGCTCGTGCTCCTGCGGGAGCGCGCGCGGGTGCTGCCCGGCTCCGAGTCCGCCTTCGCCCATGCGGTGGTCGCGCGAATGGTCCCGAGAGCACGCAAGCGCGAGCGTGACGTGCGCCTGTGCGGTTCGGCCTTCCCTTCGGAAGGGGTCGATGACTC
Source organism: Polyangiaceae bacterium (assembly GCA_965225775.1). Classification (GTDB taxonomy): domain Bacteria; phylum Myxococcota_A; class Polyangia; order Polyangiales; family Polyangiaceae; genus JAAFHV01. Next base: position 7,850,873 of record OZ245328.1, read on the forward strand.
GGCCGACGAGCTCGCGGAGCCGGGCGCGCTCTCGTGGTCTCCGGCCACCTCGAACGACACTCCGCACGACGTGGAGACGCGGCTCGACGAGCTTCGGCGCGCCGCGCTCGTTCGGGACCGGATGTGCTCGATGCCCGAGGATTTACGGCCCATCGTGGAGCTCTTCGAGCGCGAAGGCCTCGGCAAAGAAGAGGTGGCCCAGAGGCTCGGCTTGCCGGTCGGCACGTGCAGCTCGAGGCGGGCCCGCGCGCGTCGATGGCTGACCGGTGAGCTTTGGCGCGCCGAGGGTTCGCGCGCCAAGCCGTGTGTAGGCGCTCGGGCCTCGCTCTTCGTGGTGGGGCGCACCTGGTACGAGGCGCGCGGTCTATGGGGGCGCTACCGCAAGGCCCTTCCTGCTTCTCTGCGCGACCATTGGGAAGAGAAGGTCTCGTCCACCTGGGTCGACCTCGACGCGGTCATGGGGTTTTATTCGGCCTCGCAATCGCTCGGGCTCTCGCGCGAGGACGAGCTCGCGCTGGGGGCGCGCCTCTTCGACCGCGTAGCCCGGAAAAATGGCTTCGTTCCTCCGAGGCCGCGCACCGCGGCCGAAGTACTGGAGCACGCCTCGGACCTGTGGTTCGGCACCTTCGAGGGGGGCCGCGCCGACGTGCACGTTCGCGCGCACGACGAGCACGTGCTCGAGCTCGAGGCCCCCATGTTCGTGCACGGGTTCTTTCGGCATTGCCTGACTGGGGCGGTCGGGGCGGCGCTCGTGCCCACACGCGCCCGATTGACGGTGGAGCGTGCCACGAGCCGGACGCTGCGCCTCGTCGCGCGAAGGTGAACGCGGGGGCGAGTGCGACAAAGAGTGCTAGGGTCTTTTGCCACTTCTGGAGGAGGACCTCATGACCAAAGCTTTTTTGTCTTCGATCGTGCTCGCCGCTCTCGTCTCCGTCGTCGCCTGTAGCAGCGACGACTCCACCACGACCGACGCCGGCACCACGAGCGATGCCGGCACTACACCGGTGGCGGACTCGAGCACGCCCGTGAAGGACGCGAGCACGGGCACCGACTCGAGCACCCCGGCCGACGCGAGCACGGGCACCGACCCGACCTTCACCAACGTCTACACCACGGTGATCCAAGGCACGTGCACCTCGTGCCACACCGCCGGTCACTCCACCGGCCTCGATCTCTCCAGCAAGGCGGCGGCGTATTCCAACCTGGTCAACAAGGCCGCGGGCACCGGTGGCACCACCAGCTGCGCCGGCAAGACCCGCGTGACCCCCAGCGCGGTCGCGGCCAGCCTGCTCTTCAAGAAGATCGACCACTCGACCGACTGCGGCAACCCCATGCCGCTCGGCGGAACCAAGCTCTCGGCCGACAAAATCAAGCTCGTGGGCGATTGGATCAGCGCCGGCGCCAAGGACGACTGACCCGTTGATCTCGACCTCGGCGGAGCCGAGTGAGCGCCCGAAGTCCGAAGCGTCGGGCCTCGGGCGTTCGCGTTCGCGTTCGCGTTTTGCCCCCGGCGAGAACGCCCTGTTCTCCGCCCTCGGGGTTACGCGGCCTTCGGCGCGTGTTACCGAAGAGGGCATGAGCTCGTCCATCCTGCGTGTCCGCCCGCTCGGCTTCCCCTGGCCCACCGACGACCCGTTTTTGTTCTGCGTCCACCACGACGACGCCTACCCCGCGGGCAACGACGCGCTCGGGCCGGCGGTCTCGCTCGAGGGGCGCAGGCTCGGCAACGACTTCGAGGTCAAAGACGGCTTCCGCATGTACCACGGCGAGACCGTGCCGGGCTTTCCGCAGCACCCGCACCGCGGCTTCGAGACGGTCACCCTGGTGCGCGAAGGCCTCATCGACCACTCCGACTCGCTGGGCGCGACCGCGCGTTTCGGCGGCGGAGACGCGCAGTGGCTCACCGCCGGCAAGGGCATCGTGCATTGCGAGATGTTCCCGCTGGTGAAGAAGGATGCTCCCAATCCGCTCGAGCTCTTCCAGATTTGGCTCAATCTGCCCAAGGCGGACAAATTCGCCGATCCGCATTTTGCCATGCTGTGGAACGAGTCCATTCCGCGCATCACCCGCAAGGACGAGGCCGGCCGCACGGCGACCTTTACCGTGGTTGCGGGAGCATTGGACGAAGCCGTGCCTCCCGCGCCGCCGCCCCGCTCGTGGGCCTCACGTGAAGACTCGCATCTGGCCATTTGGGCGCTCCGCCTCGAGCCCTTCGCCAAGACCACGCTGCCCCCGGCGGACGCCCGCGCCAATCGCAATTTGTACTTCTTCGTGGGCTCGCAGCTCACGATCGACGGCCGCACCTTCGACGAGCACGCGGCCATCACCGTGCGCGCGGACGCCGCGATCGAGCTTACGGCCGGCGCGGACACCGTGGAGATCTTGATGCTGCAGGGCCGGCCCATCGCCGAGCCCGTGGTTCAATACGGCCCCTTCGTCATGAACACTCCGGGCGAAATCCAGGAGGCCATGAACGACTACCGCCGCACGCGCTTCGGAGGCTGGCCCTTCCCCAGCGACGACCCGACCCACCCCCGCGAAGAAGGCCGCTTCGCCCGGCACGTCGACGGCCGACTCGAGCGGCCTACGTCGGGGTGATAGGGGGCGCGGGGGTAGGGGCGCGGATTCGTGTGAGTGAGCGCGGACTGCACGGTCTCGACGAGCACGTCGATTGGGAGGATACCTCCCGGTCGACGTGCTCCTTCGCTCGGTCCTGGGGGCCGCTGTCAGAGGCCCGCTGTCCGGCGGCTACGCTTCCAGCTGCGCGCGTACGGCTCGACGAACAGCCAGAGGCCGGTGAGCGTGAGCGCGATCAGGGGAACGAGGGCCGTCATTCCGACCCACAGGGCCTCGACCCCTCGCGCTTTTGCCACCATGTTGGCGATCACCCCCACGACGAAGGCCATGCACTGCCAACGGTGCACGCTTCGGATCCATGTCGACTCTTTCATGGGTCACCTCTCAGCGGCGGGATTGGATCATCTTCCAGCCGTTGCCGCTCGGGTCGCGGAAGCCGGCGTCGACGGTGCCGAAGCGTTCGGTGGGCTCTTGGGTGAGCTCGACGCCTTTGTCGCGGAGGGCGGCGCAGCGGGCGGCAGTCGTCCACCACGAGCACGAGGGCGGGCATGGCGCCTTTGGCGACGAGCGCGGCGAGGGCCTCGGCGGTGGCCTGGTCGTGGACCGGGGGGCCGGGGACGAACAATCCGAGCTGGAGCGAGGGCTGCTCCGGGTGCTGCACGGTGAGCCAACGGTAGGCGCCGTTCTTCACGTCCGTGTGGACGCGAAAGCCTAGTTTTCCCACGTAAAAGTCGAACGCCTCGTCTTGGTCTCGAACATAAATGCCGACAACGTCCACACCTTGGCTCATGTGTCCTCCGTTTCTTGGAGAACCGGTTTACCGTCCGCGCCGAGGCGCCGCTTCTCCGAAACTGCGATCGTGAGGTCCGGGCGGTGAGCGGCCGCGACGATGCACGCGGGGACGCGGCCCAGCAGCCTGTTGAATTACGGACCGAGGCCGGTCGCCGTCCGCGCCCGACCCGCCGAGGCGCGATCCGAGGAGCCCGCGGAGCCTAGTTTTCTAGGTGAGCAGGCACCGCAGGATCGCAACGAAGGCGGTCGGGATGCGGCGGCGATTGGCCGACGGGAGTAAATCAACAGGCTGCTCGCTCGTTCGCTTCGGCCCTCACGCGTGCGCGTAGGCTGCTCGGGCTCTCTCCGGTGACGTCGCGGAAGGTGCGGCCGAAGGTGCCGAGGCTCTCCCAGCCGGTGACGAAGGCAATCTCGGTGATGGGCAGGTCGGAGTCGCGAAGCCATGCCGTGGCGCGCTCCACGCGCCGCGTGAGCAGGTACCGATGCGGCGGCACGCCGAACGCGCGTTTGAACGAGCGCGCGAAATGCGCCTCGGAGACGCCGCTGACCCGCGCGAGCCGCTTGACCGGCCAGGCCTCCTCGGGCGCCGCATCCATGCGGTCTTTGGCGCGGAGGAGGCGACGTAGAAGCTCCGGGTCTTGCGCGGCCGTCTCGTCGTCGACCGCGGGCGCGCGCTCCCCTAGGACCGCGCGGGGCTGCACGTGCGATGGGCTCGCCGTGCTCGCCGCCTGTCCGATCCAAGCCGCCACGAGCCGCGGATCGAGCGAAGACGCGCCCGCCTGCCCGCGCTCCTGCGCGGTGTCGTTCGTCCGCGACGTCTTCGAGCTCGGCGTGGCTTTTTTGGTGGCCATGGTGGGCGAAAGCGCCGGCCGTGGACCGGACGCCCCGAGTCCACCACACCTCGCGGCCTTTTGTGGCAAGCTTTCTGGCCGGCCACGTTCCGAGGACCGGTCCAGCCATGCAAGCGACATCCCCTCTACGAGCTCCGCTTACCGCCTTGTTGACGGTGCTCGGCCTGTCCTGCGGGTCGTCGTCCGGGGAAGAGGTGGCGACGGACGTGGTGGCGTTTCAGCCGTACTACTTGCGGGAGGGAGCGGGCGTCCTTGCCATCAAGAAAAACGGGGGAGCCGTCGACTTTCGCGTGAGCGCTCAGCCTGCGACGCTGCCAGGGTTGAAGCTCCGCAGCCTCATCCTCCCGTTTGTTGAAGATAGCGACGGGAAGCTTCTGCTGCTTGATGAGCTCAACCGGCCCAGTCCGATTCCGTCCTCGATTGTGCGGTGTTTCCCTGGGTACGTATGTCAGACGGCCGGCGGCGACATCGTAGACCCTGGCTCCTTTGGGCAGCCCACGCTTCGCGACTTTCCCGAAGGTCGAGGCGCGACGGCGTGTGACGGTATCTATTGCGTCGTTGGAGGTCGCGCAGTGGCCCTCGACGGCTCCAAGACGGTCGTTCCGGGCCCAGTCACCGAGACGACCTCGGTCTTGTGGGCAGGCTTCGGCGGACCTCTCTATGGCGGCGGAGGGCACGCATTCCTTCGGACCGACGGCTCAGTCGTAATTGCCGCATACGACTTTGATAGCGTCTATGTCTCCGAAGTTGCCGGATTGCCACCCATTCGCAAGATTCATGACGGGGGTATTTACGAGGATTACTCGGGGCACATGTGGTACGTCGGCGTGGCGCCGGAAGGGTGGGCGGATAACCTCATTCCGGCGGAGGTGCCGCGGCGCCGGTGTCAAGTGAAGCCGGGGAAGAAGCTGTCTCGTCTGGATGTCCCCTGCGTGGGCCCGACGATGCTGCCAGCCCTCGAGGGCATGTTGCCGCAAGTCATCGATAACGACGCGTTCATCCCTGTCTTCTACGCGCTCGACAAAGAGGGCACGCTTCGCTGCTGGTCGGCGCCTGGTGGGCCGGCTTGTGTGAAGGGGGAGTAGGCCGATGCGATGGGGTTTTCCAGCGGCGCTGCTCGCGGTGCTCGGCCTGTCCTGCGGATCCTCGTCCGGGGAAGAGGTGGCGACGGACGTGGTGGCGTTTCAGCCGTTTCTGCAAGGTGACGGCATCGGCGTGCTTGCCATCAAGGCGAATGCCGATACGGTCGAGTACCGTTCGGACTCGGGGGCAGTGGAGCTCCCGGGGCTCAAGTTGCGCGGGTTGATGCTGCCCATCGTCGAGGGAATGGACGGAAGGCTGCTGCAGCTCACCCGCGATACCAATGGGCCTTTTACGCCGTCGTCGATACCTGTTCCGACTTCGATTGTGCGATGTTTTGTGGGGGCGCTCTGCCAGACAGCCTCTGGTGACGTAGTGGATCCCGACTCGTTCGGAAAGGCTTCGCTGAGTGACTTGCCTGCAGTGCGAGGCGCTTCCGACTGCGACGGTATGTTCTGTCTCGTGGGAGGTCGGGCACAATCCATAATTGGTGCGAAAGTGGATCTTGTTGGCCCCTTTGTTGCGGTGGTAGCGGTCAATTGGGCCAGTATTGGTGGAGAGATCTTCGCGGACGGGTGCGCTTTTCTGCGGGCAGACGGCTCGGTCGCAACGGCGGGCTACGGCCTCGAGAGGATCTATGTCGCCGAGCTCGTCGGATTGCCGCCCATTCGTAAGATTCATAAGGGCGGTATCTACGAGGACTACTCTGGGAACATGTGGTACCTCGGCGTGGCTCCCGAGGAGTGGTCGGACAACCTCGTTCTACCAGAGGTGCCGCGGCGACAGTGCAAGGTGAGGGTAGGCAAGAAGCTGTCTCTGCGAGACGTTCCCTGCGTTGGGCCCACCATCTTGCCGGTCATCGAGGGCACGAAGCCGCAAGTCACCAATAACGATGCCTTTGTCCCCATCCTCTACGCGCTCGACCAAGAGGGCACCCTTCGCTGTTGGTCGGCGCCTGGTGGGCCGGCTTGTGTGAAGGGGGAGTAGGCCGATGCGATGGGGTCTTCCAGCGGCGCTTCTCGCGGTGCTCGGCCTGTCCTGCGGGTCGTCGTCCGGGGAAGAGGTGGCGACGGACGTGGTGGCGTTTCAGACCTTTCTCCTGAACGAGGGGGCGGGTGTTCTTGGCATCAACAAGAGCGCGGAGGCCCTGGTCTATCGCGCGAGTGCTCCGCCTTCGACTCTCTCCGGATTGAAGTTGCGCAGCCTGTTCCTTCCGGTCGTGGAAGCGACCGATGGGAAGCTCTTCCTGCTCGATCTCCGTCAGCCGATGCCACAACCGATAGCGGTACCTTCTTCGATTGTTCGATGCTTTCAAGGGTATGTGTGTCAGACCGGCAGCGGAGATATCGTCGAGCCAGCCTCGCCCGGGATGGCCAGCCTTCGTGAGTTTCCGGCCGGTCGAGGTGCGACGACTTGCGACGGCTCGTATTGCATCGTTGGGGGTCGCGTCGTGAGTCTCGACGGCTCCAAGATCGAAATCCCCGGAACGATCGCGCAAGTTACTACGGTGTCCTGGGTCGACATCGGGTCGACTCTTCACCGCGGCGGCTATGCGTTCCTTCGGACCGATGGCTCGGTCGTGACGGAGGGGTACGACTTCGAGAACACGCACGTCACCGAGCTGGCCGGTCTGCCTCCAATTCGGAAGATCCATGAGGGCGGCATCTACGAGGACTACTCCGGTCGTATGTGGTACGTCGGCGTGGCGCCCGAGGGATGGGCGGACAACATCGTTCCGGCGGAGGTGCCGCGACAACAGTGCAAGGTGAAGATTGGGCAGAAGCTCTCCCTCCTCGACGTACCCTGCGTGGGACCTACCGTGTTGCCCGCGCTCGAGGGAATGGTGCCTCAGCTCATTCACGACAATGCGTTCGTGCCCATCCTCTACGCGCTCGACAAAGCCGGCACACTTCGCTGCTGGTCGGCGCCTGGTGGGCCGGCTTGTGTGAAGGGGGAGTAGTTCGATGCGATGGGGTCTTCCAGCGGTGCTTCTCGCGGTGCTCGGCCTGTCCTGCGGGTCGTCGTCCGGAGAAGCGGTCGCGACGGACGTGGTGGCGTTTCAGCCGTTTTCCTTACGTGAAGGAGCGGGAGTTCTCGCCATCAAGACAAATGGGGACGCCGTCGACTATCGTTCAAACGCTGAACCAACCACTCTGCCAGGGTTGAAGCTGCGTCGGGTCTTGCTTCCGTTCGTGGAACAACTTGACGGGAAGTTCTTGCAGCTCGCGTTGAACCAAACTAGTCCCCTGGCGCCCGCCAAAAACGTTGTCCCGTCGTCTGTTGTTCGGTGTTTCCCGGGGGACCGGTGCCAGACTGATAGTGGCGACATCGTCGATCCTCAATCGTTCGGGCAGCCCACTCTTCGCGACTTTCCCGAAGGTCGAGGCGCGTCCACTTGCGACGGCTCGTACTGTATCGTCGAAGGTCGTGCGGTGGCGCTCGATGGCTCCAAAAGGGTGATTCCCGGAACTGTCTCCGACGTGGTGACCGTTTCTTGGGTCGATATCGGGGGGGCGATCTACCGCGGCGGCTATGCGTTCCTTCGGACCGACGGCTCGGTCGTGACGGCGGGATACGATTTCGAGAAAACCTATGTGTCAGAGCTCGTCGGCTTGCCGCCGATTCGCAGGATTCATGAGGGCGGCATCTACGAGGACTACTCCGGGCACATGTGGTACACCGGTGTCGCGCCCGAGGGGTGGGCGGACAACATCGTTCCGGCGGAGGTGCCGCGACAAAAGTGCAAGGTGAAGATTGGGCAGAAGCTCTCCCTCCTCGACGTACCCTGCGTGGGACCTAGCGTGTTGCCCGCGCTCGAGGGGATGGTGCCTCAGCTCACGCACGACGATGCGTACATCCCCATCCTCTACGCGCTCGACCAAGAGGGCACGCTTCGCTGTTGGTCGGCGCCTGGTGGGCCGGCTTGTGTGAAGGGGGAGTAGTTCGATGCGATGGGGGTTTCCAGCGGTGCTGCTCGCGGTGCTCGGCCTGTCCTGCGGGTCCTCGTCCGGGGAGGAGGTGGCGACGGACGTGGTGGCGTTTCAGCCGTTTTCCTTACGTGAAGGAGCGGGCGTTCTCGCCATCAAGACAAATGGGGACGCCGTCGACTATCGTTCAAACGCTGAACCGACCATTCTACCAGGGCTGAAGCTGCGCCGGGTCTTGCTTCCGTTCTTGGAACAGCTTGATGGGAAGTTCTTGCAGCTCGCGCTAAACGAAACCAGTCCCTCAACACCGGCGAAGAATGTTGTTCCGTCGTCTTTTGTTCGGTGTTTCCATGGGTACGTGTGTCAGACGGTAACCGGTGACATCGTCGACCCTGGCTCGTTCTCCCAGTCGACTCTTCGTGACTTTCCCGAAGGTCGAGGCGCAACGACGTGTGACGGCATCTATTGCGTCGTTGGAGGTCATGCGGTTGCGCTCGATGGCTCCAATGTTGATGTTGCTGGAGTCGTGGTAGACGTGGTTGCGGTGTTGTGGGCCGACATTGGTGGGGGGCGCTATCGTGGTGGGCGTGCGTTCCTTCGGGCCGACGGTTCTGTCGCGACTGTGGGATGGGACTTCGAAAACAACTATGTCGCCGAGCTCACCGGACTACCTCCCATCCGTAAGATTCACCGCGGCGGCATCTACGAGGATTACTCCGGGCACATGTGGTACGTCGGCGTGGCGCCGGAAGGGTGGGCGGACAACCTCGTTCCGGCGGAGGTGCCGCGGCGACAGTGCCAGGTGAAGCCGGGGAAGAAGCTGTCTCCTCTGGATGTCGCCTGCGTGGGCCCGACCATGCTGCCAGCCCTCGAGGGCATGTTGCCGCAAGTCATCGATAACGACGCGTTCATCCCCATCCTCTACGCGCTCGACAAAGAGGGCACGCTTCGCTGCTGGTCGGCGCCTGGTGGGCCGGCTTGTGTGAAGGGGGAGTAGGCCGATGCGATGGGGTCTTCCAGCGGCGCTGCTCGCGGTGCTCGGCCTGTCCTGCGGATCCTCGTCCGGGGAAGAGGTGGCGACGGACGTGGTGGCGTTTCAGTGCTACTCCGACTTTGCTGTCGAGCAGGGGGTGGTCGTGGTCCGCAGGGGAGGGGCGGTGATTGACTATCGAACCGAGCTGTCGCCTGCTGGCATTCCAGACATTCATGCACGTCGCGTCTTGCTGCCGGTTCTCGAGGCGGATGATGGGGCCTATTGGTTGTTCGGTGCCCCTAGCGGGGCGCCCTATGCCAAGAAGTCTCGGCAGCGGCTTCCACCTTCCGTGGCGAGATGCTTTCAGAATGGTGTCTGTCAGACTGCGGATGGAGATGTCATAAATACTAACTCGTTCGCGGAGTCTAGTCTCCGTGTGTTCTCAGCAGTCAAGGGCGCATCGGATTGCAATGGTGACTACTGTATCGTTGATGGTCGCGTCGTCATGGTCGACGGGACAACGCTTGAAGCGGGTACGCTAGTTGAGCAAATTCAGCGAACGTCATGGGCCGACATCGGAGATGGAGTCTATCGAGACGGCGCCGTATTTCTGCGAAGTGATGGGTCGGTGGTTACCGTCGGGGAAGGCCCGAACAATTTATTTGTCAAGGACTTGGTCGGGCTTCCTCCCATTCGTCGCATTCATCGCGGTGGCATCTATGAGGACTCCTCCGGAAGGATGTGGTACCTCGGGATGGCGCCAGAGGGGTGGGGCGACGACATCATTCCCGCTGATGTGCCGCGCCTGCGCTGCAAGGTCTTCGTGGGGTTGAAGCTCTCGCTGAAGGATGTTCCCTGCGTCGGACCTACGATTCTGACTAGCCTAGAGGGTATGCAGCCGGAGCTCTCGTTCGGGAAGGACTTCATCCCCATCCTCTACGCGCTCGACAAAGAGGGAACGCTTCGCTGCTGGTCGGCGCCTGGTGGGCCGGCTTGTGTGAAGGGGGAGTAGGCCGATGCGATGGGGTCTTCCAGCGGCGCTGCTCGCGGTGCTCGGCCTGTCCTGCGGATCCTCGTCCGGGGAAGAGGCGGCGACCGACGTGGTGGCGTTTCAGCCGTTCTCTGCACGCGAGGGGCCGGGCGTTCTTGCCATCAACAAGCGCGCGGATGCTCTCGTCTATCGGGTGAGTGTTCCGCCTGCCACTGTATCCGGGCTGAAGTTGCGCAATCTCTTCCTTCCGGGAGTGGAGACGTCCGATGGTACGCTCCTATTGCTTGATCTGGCCGAGCCCGCCCCAAAGACGGTAGCGGTGCCTTCGTCGATTGTTCGATGCTTTCAAGGGTATGTGTGCCAGACGGTTGCTGGCGATGTCGTCGAGCCGGTTCCGTCGGCGATGACCGGCCTTACCGACTTTCCCGCAGTTCGCGGCGCGACGACCTGCGACGGCTTGTATTGTCTTGTCGGAGGTCATGCCGTGGCGCTTGATGGGCGCAGACCTGAGATCTCCGGGACACTCGTGGATGTGGTTGCGGTATCGTGGGTCGACTTCGGCTCGCCGCTCGACGGTAAGAATGGGTATGCGTTCCTTCGAGCCAACGGGTCAGTCGCAACCGCGGGATGGGACTTTGAGAAAGCCTATGTCACCGAGCTCACCGGATTGCCGCCCATCCGTAAGATTCACCGCGGCGGCGTTTACGAGGATTACTCGGGGCACATGTGGTACGTAGGCGTGGCGCCCGAAGGGTGGGCGGACAACCTCGTTCCGGCGGAGGTGCCGCGGCGACAGTGCCAAGTGAGGCCGGGGAAGAAGCTGTCTCCTCTGGATGTCCCCTGCGTGGGCCCGACTATGCTGCCAGCCCTCGAGGGCATGTTGCCGCAAGTCATCTATAACGAAGCGTTCATCCCTGTCTTCTATGCGATCGACAAAGAGGGCACGCTTCGCTGCTGGTCGGCGCCTGGTGGGCCGGCTTGTGTGAAGGGGGAGTAGGGCGATGCGATGGGGTCTTCCAGCGGCGCTGCTCGCGGTGCTCGGCCTGTCCTGCGGGTCGTCGTCCGGGGAAGAGGTGGCGACGGACGTGGTGGCGTTTCAGCCGTTCTCCGGGATTGAATGGTCAGGTCTACTCGCGATTAATGCAAGTGGTGAGACTGTCGACTATCGCTCGAACGCCGGACCCGTCACGCTGCCTGGTCTCAACCTGCGAAGCCTGCTGTTGCCCTTCGTTGAGGCCATAGATGGTCGCCTTCTGCTCCTTGAGGGCGGGGGTAATGCTCCTCTTGCCGTATCGTCGACACGAGCCGTTCCATCGAACATTGCGAGATGCTTTCAGGGGTATCTGTGCCAGACTTCCTCCGGCGACGTCGTGGACCCGGAGTCCTTTGGAACGGTGCCGCTGAGGGACTATCCAGCAGTTCGAGGCGCCTCGCACTGCGACGGCGCATTTTGCATAGTCGCCGGCCGCGCCTTGGCGAGGGATGGTACCGTCGTGGTCCGTGGTGGCGTTGTCGACATCGTGGCCGTGTCCTGGGCGGATATCGGCGGAGAAGTCTATCGCGGTGGCTACGCGTTCCTGCGTTCGGACGGCTCGGTTGCGACAGCGGGCTACGATTCCGCGAAGGACTACGTTCGAGAGCTTGTCGGATTGCCGCCGATTCGGAGGATTCACCGGGGCGGCGTGTATGAGGACTATGCGGGACACATGTGGTACGTGGGGATGGCACCCGACGGGTGGGCCGATACAGTCATTCCTTCCGATGTGCCTAGGCGACAATGCGATGTCTTTGTGGGATTGAAGCTATCCCTGAAGCGTGTTTCATGCGTCGGTCCAGCTATCGTGCCGGCCTTGGAAGGTACGAAACCGCAGCTCGACTATGGAAAGGACTTCATCCCCATCCTCTACGCGCTCGACCAAGAGGGCACGCTTCGCTGCTGGTCGGCGCCTGGTGGGCCGGCTTGTGTGAAGGGGGAGTAGGCCGATGCGATGGGGTCTTCCAGCGGCACTGTTCGCGGTGCTCGGCCTGTCCTGCGGATCCTCGTCCGGGGAAGAGGTCGCGACGGACGTGGTGGCGTTTCAGTGCTACTCCGACTTTGCTGTCGAGCAGGGGGTGGTGGTGATTCGCAAGGCGGGGGAGGTGGTCGACTATCGAACAGACTTGTCACCTACTGCTATTCCCGACCTGCGGGCTCGCCGTGTCCTGCTGCCGTTTGTTGAGTCGGATGATGGCGCCTATTGGTTGTTCGGTGCTCCTGGTGGGGCGCCGTATTCGAAGAAGTCGCGGCAGAGGCTGCCGCCGTCGGTGGTTCGATGCTTTCCCGGTGGTCTCTGTCAGACTTCGGGTGGCGATGTGGTTGATGGTGACTCACTTGAGCAAGCTGTCGTTCGATCGCATTCGGAGGTGCGGGGTGCATCTGATTGTTATGGTCGCTACTGTATCGTCGGCGGTCGGGCCCTCTTAGCGGACGGGACTAAATCAACGGTCGTGATTCTCGAACAAGTCATGCCGCTCGCATGATTTCGTGGCTGACGGTGTTGGCTGTCCGCTTCCATTGGTAGGCGTCGACGAAGCAACGCGCTCGAGCAAGGAGAGCAAAGAGCGTCCTGCAGCGGTGGTTGCGGGTGACGTTCGCGTGGAGGTCTTGCCAGACACGCTCGATGCGGTTCGCGTCGGGGCAATACGGAGGCAGGAAGTGGAGGACGAATCGGTCTCCGTATGCCCTGAGGGCTGCGGTCGTCCGGGTCGACGAGTGGATCTTGTAGTTGTCTAGGATGAGATGGATTCGGCGCGCCCTCTCGTAGCGGCGATCCACGACCTTGAGGAACGCGATGAACAAGTCGCTGTTCTTCTTGTCCAAGCCCGTCGTGACGAGCTTGCCGGTGAGCACGTCGAGCCCGCCGGCGAGGTAGAACTTCCGGTTCGTGCCGGGGGTCACGAGTCGCCGCTGCGTACCGGGCAGCATCCAGTCGCGTCCGATCTTCGGGTTGAGGTGGATGTCTACCTCGTCCACGTAGAGGACAGGTTCGTACGGCGTCGCGCGCTCCTCGACCCTACGAATTTCGGCCAATCGTTCGATTCTCCGGGCCCGCGGCCACGGGCACAAGACGATCGGCTTCGGCGTCCCGAGGCGAGCTCCCACGTGCGCGAGGGCGCGCCCCAATGTGGTCACCGAAACCTGCGGAAGGCCCTCGGCCACGAGCTGCTTCACAAGAAGCTCACGCGTCCAGGTCGGTCGAAACCAACCGAAGTCCTCCGGGCTCCGCTGAAGCAGGCGAATGAGCGCGCGCTCGAACCGCGCGTCAACCTTGCGGGCGCCGTTCCCTTCGCGCCTATCCCTGAGCGCGGCGAGCCCACCCGCGCGGAACCGCTTCGCGACCTCGACCACCGTCGACCGCGCGACCTCGAACATCCGCTCGACCGACGGGCTCGAATCGCCCCGTCCGAGCGCGGCGACGATGAAGTACCGCATCGCAGTCTCCGCCTTCCGCTCTTTCCGTCCAAGTCGGGCGATCGTTCGGCGTTCCGCCCGGCTCATTCGATCTATCATCGCCATCGCGAGCTCCTCCGGTGTCTGGTGTTTGGCGATTCCAGAACCCGGCGAGAGCTCGCTTATTTCCATCTACTTCTATGCGGTGATCGAGGATCTCGCTCGCTGATTTAGTCTGGACGTCGGCACGCGCATCGAGGACGTTCGGCGAACGTCCTGGGCCGATATTGGGGGAGGGATCTATCGAGACGGAGGCGTGTTCTTGCGACATGACGGCTCGGTGGTCACTGTCGGGGAAGGTCCCAACAATCGGTTCATCAAGGACCTCGGCGGCCTTCCTCCCATTCGCCGCATTCATCGGGGTGGCATCTACGAGGATTACTCCGGGCGCATGTGGTACGTCGGTATGGCGCCGGAAGGTTGGGCTGACGACATCATTCCCGCCGACGTGCTCCGACAGCGCTGCAAAGTGTTCACAGGTTTGAAGCTCTCGCTCAAGGATGTGCCCTGTGTCGGCCCTACGATCCTGCCCGCGCTCGAAGGCATGCAACCCGAGCTCGACTTCGGAGATGACTTCATCCCCATCCTCTACGCGCTCGACAAAGAGGGAACGCTTCGCTGCTGGTCGGCGCCTGGTGGGCCGGCTTGTGTGAAGGGGGAGTAGGCCGATGCGATGGGGTCTTCCAGCGGCACTGTTCGCGGTGCTCGGCCTGTCCTGCGGATCCTCGTCCGGGGAAGAGGTCGCGACGGACGTGGTGGCGTTTCAGTGCTACTCCGACTTTGCTGTCGAGCAGGGGGTGGTGGTGATTCGCAAGGCGGGGGAGGTGGTCGACTATCGAACAGACTTGTCACCTACTGCTATTCCCGACCTGCGGGCTCGCCGTGTCCTGCTGCCGTTTGTTGAGTCGGATGATGGCGCCTATTGGTTGTTCGGTGCTCCTGGTGGGGCGCCGTATTCGAAGAAGTCGCGGCAGAGGCTGCCGCCGTCGGTGGTTCGATGCTTTCCCGGTGGTCTCTGTCAGACTTCGGGTGGCGATGTGGTTGATGGTGACTCACTTGAGCAAGCTGTCGTTCGATCGCATTCGGAGGTGCGGGGTGCATCTGATTGTTATGGTCGCTACTGTATCGTCGGCGGTCGGGCCCTCTTAGCGGACGGGACTAGTCTGGACGTCGGCTCGCGCATCGAGGACGTTCGGCGAACGTCCTGGGCCGATATTGGGGGAGGGATCTATCGAGACGGAGGCGTGTTCTTGCGACATGACGGCTCGGTGGTCACTGTCGGGGAAGGTCCCAACAATCGGTTCATCAAGGACCTCGGCGGCCTTCCTCCCATTCGCCGCATTCATCGGGGTGGCATCTACGAGGATTACTCCGGGCGCATGTGGTACGTCGGTATGGCGCCGGAAGGTTGGGCTGACGACATCATTTCCCGCCGACGTGCTCCGACAGCGCTGCAAAGTGTTCACAGGTTTGAAGCTCTCGCTCAAGGATGTGCCCTGTGTCGGCCCTACGATCCTGCCCGCGCTCGAAGGCATGCAACCCGAGCTCGACTTCGGAGATGACTTCATCCCCATCCTCTACGCGCTCGACAAAGAGGGAACGCTTCGCTGCTGGTCGGCGCCTGGTGGGCCGGCTTGTGTGAAGGGGGAGTAGGCCGATGCGATGGGGTCTTCCAGCGGCGCTGCTCGCGGTGCTCGGCCTGTCCTGCGGATCCTCGTCCGGGGAAGAGGTCGCGACGGACGTGGTGGCGTTTCAGCCGTATTCGTACAAGTCGCAGTGGTCGGGGCTTCTGGCGATTCGCCGAGATGGAGAGGTCGTCGAGTATCGTTCAGAAGCTCCGCCGTCCACGCTCCATGGGCTAATCGCGCGTCGGCTGTCCCTGCCCCTGGTCGAGGGCAACGACGGACACTTCAGCGTCCTTGGAGGGACTGGCGTGCCCCCGTACAATGCCGCGTCAGTGCAGGCGGTTTCGGCCACAGTGGTTCGCTGTTTCCGGGGGAATCTCTGCCAAACGAGTGCTGGTGATATCGTCGATGTCTCCTCGCTCGGACCTGCCACGCTCAAGGTGTACTCCGCGGTGCACGGGGCATCGACTTGCAGTGGCTTCTTTTGCATCGTGGGCGGCCAGGTGTTGGCCCTCGACGGCACGAAAGTCACGAGCTCCGGGGACTTCGTGGATGTCGTCGGAATATCGTGGTCGGAAGTTGGACAGCAGGTCTATTCGAGCGGGGCCGCATTCCTTAGAGCCGACGGCTCGGTTGTTACTGCCGGCCGTGGCCCCGAACGAAACTACGTCAGAGAGTTGACCGGGCTTCCGCGGATTCAGCGCGTCTATCCAGGTGGCCTCTACGAGGACTATGCGGGGCATGTCTGGTACGTCGGAATCGCACCCGAGGGTTGGGCGGTCGACATCTTCCCGGCCGATGTCGCTCGGCAAACGTGCAAGGTCGCTATCGGACCGAAGCTCTCGGTCGTTGACGTTCCGTGTGTTGGCCCCACGATGCTCCCGGCGCTCGAGGGAATGCAACTCGAGATCGAGTACGGTGGGAGCTACATCCCCATCCTCTACGCGCTCGACAAAGCGGGCACCCTTCGCTGCTGGTCGGCGCCTGGTGGGCCGGCTTGTGTGAAGGGGGAGTAGTCGGACCGAGCTCCGGGGGGGGCCGAACCCTCGCGGCGAGTGTCGGGGTGCCCTGCCGAGACACACCAAGGCCGGCCCCACTACTGAAGCTGGAGATCGAGGCTGGGGTTCTTCAGGACGCTGGCCGCGATTGACGTAGCCTGCTTCGCCGCGAGCCAGGTCGTCGCCTTCACCCGCGGGGCCCGAGGCCTCACGGGGCACTCCAATCGCGCCACGCTCCCCCGCCCACCCCTCACGTCACATTGAACTTGTACGTATTGTACCGTGTGAGCGTGCTGCCGGCGTCTTCCCAGCCGTACTTGTAGCGGCCCACGTGCCAGAGGCGGATGGACTCAGAGCACGCCGAAGCAGATGAGGGCGTATTTCTGGAGGTCGGAGGTGACACACGAGTAGGCCGATTCTTCGGTCCACTCTTTTCCTGGCCGCCCGGTGTCCGAGGCTCTATGTCCGGTCATTCCGCCTACGCTTTGGGCGTTCGTGGACCAGCTCTGGCACGTCTGCGGGTGTTTGATGCCGTTCGACGAGGTGCCCGTCCACCAACGCTCGGGTGCAACGTCGCCGTATTCGTCGCGGAGAAGCGGCGCTTCCGGGAAGCCTTGGACCGACGCCAGCGTGGGGAAAAGCTCCTTGTTCGTGCCGACCTCGAGCCACGGGCCCGTCCCGGTGATTCGGTTTCTCGCGTCGGTCGTACCGTCGGACAACCACGCGCGGTAGGTGCCCGGTAGTTTGGCGGCCTTCGCCGACGCTTGGCACCGTTGGTCGGCGCCCGCGAGCCCGCCCATGTTCGCGTCGTAGACGGAGCGTGTCACGAAGACGAAGGTGGGCGAGGTCGCGGCGTCGACGGGGGAGCTCGCGTCGTTGCCGGTGCTGGCATCGGGCGAGGCGGCGTCTCCCGTCGGGGGCTGGACCGTCGAGCCGTCGAGGTCGCCGGCGGGCGCGCTGGCGTCGGCTTGGGCAAGGCTGCCGCCGAGATCGACGGTGCGTGTGCACGCGGCGACGACGGCGGGCACCACCACGAGGGCGGCGAGGGCGGCGAGGGGCGATCGAACAGGCGTCACATCCGACGGTGTAACCGCCCCTGGCCGGCGCGCAAAGGGAATCAGAGTCCGTCGAGGCACGGCGTCGCGCGTTTGCAGTCGGGGCTCGCGGTGCGCACGCACGACACGAAGGTGTCGCGCGAGGGCTTGGCCGTCGTGCACTTCGCCCGGCACGAGGCGAGCGCGGTCGCGTCGATGCACTCGAAGAAGTGGAGGTTGTCGCAGGACGATTGGCATTCGGTAAGTCCGAGATCCGGAACCGACGCGTCGCCACCACCACCACCACCACCACCACCACCACCACCTCCTCCGGACTCGAGGTTACCGCACACCTTCGGGATGTCGCCGCACGCATTGCCGTTCACGCAGTCGATCTGAAACTGGTAGGCGCTCTTTTGGCATTCGGCGGTGCATGCGAGCTCGTCGCCCACTTTGAGGAAGCTGCAGGAGACGAGCTTCTTGCACGCGCTCTGGCAGGCCGTCACGCTCGCTCCCTCGGGCGTTTGGTCGGCCGGCGCGACCTTGGTGCGGCAGGCCGGATCGCAGATCGAGGACTCTGCGCAGCCCACGAAAACCTCGATTTGCGAGGCCGATGCCGTGTTGCAATCGTCGTAGCAACGCGCCTGCTCGGAGGCCGAGCTGCATTGGAAGAACTTCATCTTGTCGCAGCCGCCTTTGCAGCGGCTGACGTCGGCCGAGGAGGCGCCGCCCGCGCTCTCGGAGGTCTCGGTGCAGGCAAGAATGGACACGACGAGGCACGTAGCGAGCGCGAAGATCGAACGCATGAGGGGGACTTTCGGTGTGACGTTCGCACTCGCACGTGCGCGACCGAGCGCGCCCGCGACGAGGGGCACACCACGCGCACCGTCGCGGGCACGAGGCCACGATGGGAGGGCAAGATGGCGAAGGACGAGGAGCGTGGATCACGCCCTCACCCTCCGTTTGGGGCGGGCACGACGATCCGTCACCGGGCTCGTCGTTTTTTTTCCGACGAGCCGCTCAGGGCGGTACGAGTCGGTCGATCGCGGGCAGAAACACGCTCTTCGGGTGCGTCTTTCGGAAGCGATCCGCGCGGGCTTTCGCCGCGGCGCCGTCTCCACGACGTACGAGGGTTTGAATCGCCACGAGCTCGCGTTCCTCGGTCAGTCGACCGCGAGGGAATCGTGTCTCGTGAGCGGCGACAGCTTCGAGGCTCGCCGCGGTGTCGCCTCGTCCGAGCGCGCTGCGCGCACGGTCGACGAGGGCTCGCTCGGCGGCGAGCTCGGCGTCTTTTTGGTCTTGCGTGGTCGCGGTTGCCTCGGGCGGCACAGGGACGGGCGAGCTCGAGGGACGCGACGTGGCGACGCTGGCGCTCGGGGGGATGGCCGCCGAGGCAGGGAGAGGCGGGAGCACGGACGCGGGCACTTCCGGCACGGGAGCAGCGCTGGAACCGGCGCTGGACGAGGGCTCGCTTCGGGGGTCCGCGTGCTCGGGGCTTCGGGTCCGCTCGAGGGCCACTCCTGCGCCCGTGCCCAAGGCGAACGCGAGAGCTGCGAGCCCCACGGCGGCCTTCGCGGTCATCGTGGCCCCCGCGACCTTGGCGGCCCCCGAAGCCAAGGGCGCGCCTGCGGACGAACCCGCTGCGGACGAACCCGCTGCGGCCGAGCCCGCTGCCGCGGCCGAGCCCGTAGCCACGGCCACGGCGCCCACGGTGACGACGACGCGCGAGAAGAGCCGCTCGGCTCGGGCCGCGTCGCGGGGCAGATGATCTCGCTCGGCCGCGAGAGCGCGGGCCGCGAGGCCACTCATGGGATCGAGCTCTTCGTGCGCGCTCACGGGGACTCTCCGAGCCTTCGAATGTGCCGCTCGAACTCGGCTCGCGCCAGCCGGATCCGCGAGTAGGCGGTATTGAGCGGGATTTCGAGGTTTTCGGCAATCTCCGGCGCGGTGAGCCCGTCAATCTCGAACATCACGAGTACCGCCCGCTTGTCGAAGTCCATGGCATCGAGAGCCTTTTGGCAGAGAACACGCGCCCTCGCCCCCTCGAGGTGCTCGTCGGGGAGGGGGCCGTCGTCGGCAGGATCGATCGCGACCGTGCCCGAGACCTCGTTCTTGTGGCGTGCGAGGCGTCGGTGGTCGGACGCCATACGGTAGGCGAAGCCGAACAACCACGGGCGCACGGGGCGGGCCGGGTCGTAGTCGTCGAGGTGGCGATGGACGGCGACGAACACGTCGTGGGCCACGTCTTCGACCTCGGCGGAAGCGACCCCGAGTCGGCGCAGCGTCGCGTGCACGTAGTCGACGTTCGCATCGTAAATGGCTCGAAACGCCGTAAGCGCGAGGTCTCGGCCCATGTCAGAGACGCACTCCGAGGAAACCGCCGAGCCGCGCGACGACGGGAGACGTGGTCCAGACGGACAGACCGTCGATGCGGAGGTCCGAGCGCAGGACGGTCACCTGTCCGTCGAGGGCCAACCTCAAAAAGAGCCGCGAGGAAAGGTCGTGGGTGACCGAGGCTCGGACGCCCAGCCCGGCATAGGGCGATAGCTCCGACTTGGGGGAGTCGACGTCGCTCGAGCGTGCATGGAGGAAGCCGAGCTGGCCGGTCGCGCAGATACCGAACCAGTCGAGCCGCGCACACGCCGCGAGCAGTCCGGAAGTCACCGCGCCCGCGGCCGTGCCTCGCCCACCGCTCCCGATGCTGACCGCAGACGGCAGTGTGCTGCCAATCTCGAGCTCGAGCGCGCCAGGGCCACGGGAGAGACTCGCGCCGAGGGCGAGTCCTAGCGTGGGCGACGGAGTCTCGCCGAGCGAGCCGAAGGGGCCGAGCCAAAGGCGCGCCTCGGTCGTGCGCGGAAGAATCGCAGTTGGCGGGGGCTTCGGCGGGTCGGGTCGAGGCTCGGGCTTGGGCGGATCGGGTCGAGGCTCGGGCTTGGGCGGATCGGGGCGAGGCTCGGGCTTGGGCGGATCGGGCGGACGAAAGGCGGCGTCGGGGTCCAGCCCGAGGGCGGCCGCCATGGCGAGGGAGTCGACGAGCTCGGCGCAGCTCTTCGAGACCACCTCTTTCGTGCCTCCCATCGTGAGGCGCCCCACGAAGGCGTCTCGTCGGCGAACGACGCGCAGGGTGAGCTCGCGGTCGCCTTTGGCGACGAAGGGATCGTACCCGAGGCGCGAAGCCACCGCGTCGACGAAGACTTGCCGCTCGGGACAGGCCGCGGCCTCGGGGGCAAGCTCGTAGGTGAGCGCGGCGCGCGCATGCGGCGTAGGTTCGGCCGAGGCGGAGCGCGCAACGACGAGCCCAGCGACGAGGCCAGCCGTGCCCCACGCTCCACGCACCGTTGAGCTCGTTCGGGACGCGACCATCGGACGCTGGAGCAATAAGCGGAGCGGCGAAACCATGCAAGCTCGCGACCCGTCTCGCGTCTTGCCGAGGCTCACTCGCCCGCGCGACCGCCCGTCCTCACTTCACATTGAACTTGTACGTATTGTATCGCGTGAGCGTGCTGCCGGCGTCTTCCCAGCCGTACTTGTAGCGGCCCACGTGCCAGAGGCGGATGGACGTGTCGGCGAAGAGGCCGAAGCCCGAGAGGCGGGCTCGCTCGAAGAAGGCGTAGTCCTCGGTCAAATACCAAGGCTCGCCTTCGGTCTCTTCGAGCAGGGTGGGCAGGAAGTAGGGCACCACCGGGCGCTTGAAGCGGCGATTGCACACGGGCAGCTGACACGTCTCGCGGATCGACTCGTAGACCTCACGGCGGGAATGCACGAAGCCCATGCCCGCGTAGCGAATCGAGGTAAGTCCGCCGGTCTTGCCGAAGACGAGCTCGTCCGTGCCCGGGTGCACGAAACAGGCAAGCTCGCGCGCGCCCTTCTTGGAATAGAGCCCGCAGGTGAGCGGGCGCTCGTGGGCGCGGAGCTTGTCGACGTCGGCCGGGTCGAAGGCGATGTCCGAGTCGATCCAAAAGAGCTCTTCGAAGCCGTCGGCGAGGGCGTCGGTGGCCATTTGGCTGCGCTGCAGGTCGATGCCCGCTCCCGAGGGAATGCGCCGCACGATGTAGCCCTGGTCTTCCAATCGACCGAGGCTCCGCTCGCACTCCACTTCGACGTGCCCGCCATACGGAACGAGCACCACGCACTTCGACCGATCCACTACCGTCTCTCCGGGCCTTGGGCGGTGTCGAGGGGCAACAAGGCTTCCGTCTTCAGCCGCCGAAGGGCGCGAACACGCTGGCGCCGAAGGTGAAGACGAGATCGTTCACGAGGTGGTCCTCGCCGATGAGCGTCTCGCGGAGCACGTGGTCGCGGGCGTCCATGCGGAGCGCGAACCACTTTCCGAAGTACCACTTGGTGCCCAGGCCGAAGCTTCCGGTCACGCCCTGCGCGGTGGAGTCGTCGGTGACGCCGGCGCCGAGCGCGGCGTTGAAGTCGAAGCGGCTGATGCCGCCGCCCAACCAGCGCAGCTTGCCGTACGCGAACGACCATACGAGATGGCCGAAATACTGGCGCCCGGGCTTGTCCGTGCGCTCTTCCACTTGCACCTGCGGGTAGCGGCGCTCGTAGGTGTCGGTCACGGCGGTGCGGAAGCGGCTGAACGCCAGGCTCGCCTCGAGGCCGAGGTCTTCCGAGAAGTGGAAGGTGTACGCGCCGCCCAACGTCCAGCTGGAGGAGTAGAGGTCGGCTGCGTAGAGACCGCCCATCACCGAGAGCTCGTGACGGAAGGCCTTCTGGAAGAGCCGCTCTTGCACGCCGCGGTAGTGGCGCCCGCCCACTAGGTCTTGCTTGAGCTCTTCGTCCACGCACTGCGCGCGTGCTTCCTTCGAGGGGAGGCACACGAGCGCGAGGGCCGCGCCGACGACGGACACTCGAGCGGCGGTCTGCTGGAAGCTCTGTAGAAGAGGGCGCAAGGGCTCGCCCAGTCAACCTTGCGCGTGCGTAGGTGTCAACGGGGATGCGACGTCGAGCCTCGCGAGTGCGAGCGCGTCACGTGTCGGGATCTCGCGACTCGGTGGTCGCGACCCTGCGGAGCGGGGCTGCTAGTGTTCAGGGCATGTCCGTTCGCAAGGCGAAATCGGCCGCGTGTGCGCTCAGCATCGGTGGCCTCGATCCGGGCGGTGGGGCCGGGCTCTTGGCGGACGCGCGGGCCTTCGCGCGAGCGGGGGTCTTGGGATGCGCGGTCACCGCCACGCTCACCGTGCAGTCCACCTCGGGGCTGCGCGCCTCACGTGCGGTGCCCGCCGCCGAGATGGAAGCCCAAGCGCGCGAGGTGCTGCGCGTGCAGCGCGTGAGAGCGATCAAGACGGGCGCGCTCGGCTCGTCGGCCAACGTGCTCGCGGTCGCGCATCTGGTCGGGAAATACCCGGAAATTCCCCTGGTGGTGGACACCGTGCTCCTGCCCACGCGGGGCAGCGCGCGCCTCTTGGAGAGCTCGGCCGTACGCGCCCTCAAGAAAGAGCTGCTCCCTCGCGCCACGCTGGCCACCGTCAACGCGCCCGAGGCCGAGGTGCTCACCGGGCTGCGGGTCACGCGCCTCGCGGAGGCCGAAGCCGCGGGCCGCAAGCTGCTCGAGACGGGCGTGTTCGCGGTGCTGGTGAAGGGCGGGCACCTGGGCGGAAAACGCGCCGTCGACCTGCTCGTCTCGGCCGGCGAGACCGTCGAGCTCTCGCGCGATCGCCTCGAGCTCGGCCCCACGCACGGCACGGGCTGCACGCTCGCGTCGCTCGTCACCGGGCGCCTCGCTCGAGAGACCGTGGAGGCGCGTGATCTCGAGGGGCTGCTCGACGTGCTCAAGTGGAGCAAACGCGTGCACCACGAAGCGCTGGAAGACGCCCGCGACGTGGGCGGCGACCTGCGCGTTCTGTTCGTGTGAGCGCCCGCGAGTGGCCGCTGGTGCTGCTGGTGCTGCTAAGGTGCGCCCGATGAAGACGGCCCTGCGCTTCGGCGGACTCGGACTTGCGGTCTCTCTCGTCGCGACCGCGGCGCTCTTCGAGGCGTGCAGCGACGAGGCTCCGGTCGAGACCGACGGAGGCGCCGAAGCCTCGACCGACAGCGCGACCTCGGTCGACACCTCGATCCCGGACGCCTCGAACGGCTGCGTGCCCGACCCTGGCCCTGGCGACTCGGGAATTTCCCTCGATTTCGACGCGAGCGCGCGTGATGCGGCTGCCGACTCCGCGCAAGATGCGCAGGCCGATGCCGACCCGGACGCGAGCGACGCCGACCCCGACGCGAGCACCGATGCCGCTCCTCCGCCGGAGCCGGGTCCCTTCGATCCCGCGGGCAGCGCGGCTTCGTTCACCCTCGCGCAGGCCCTCGCCGGGTATCCCGCCGTCGACGGGGTGCTCACCGCGCGGATCGACACCGAGCTCGGGCAGATCGTGTGTCGCCTCGACGAAGCGGCCGCGCCCATCACGGTGGCGAATTTCGTGGGCCTCGCGCGCGGCACGCGCCCGTATTTGCAAGGCACCACGTGGAAGTTCGGGCGCTTCTACGACGGCCTCCTCTGGCATCGGGTCATCCCCGACTTCGTCATCCAAGGCGGAGATCCCAAGGGCACCGGCACCGGCGGTCCCGGCTACTCGCTGCCGAACGAGAACCACGCGCCGCAGGTGACCGGCGTGCTCTCGATGGCCGCCGGAAACCCCGAGGCCGACGTGTTCGTGCCGAGCGGCAGCCAGCTCTACATCGTGGTCGGAGACGGACCGGCGAACGACTACAACGTCTTCGGCACGTGCACCCTCGACGTGGCCAAGGCCATCGCCGCGGTCGAGCGTCGCTCGAACGACAAACCGAAGGTCCCGGTCCACATGACGCGCGTCTCCATCGAGCGTTGCCCACGCTGAGCCCACGCTGATCCGCAAACGGATCCTCGGCGTCTCGTGACCCACGGGAAAGCGCAGACGTGCGGGTCGATGTAGGTGCGGTCACGGCTCGCTGGAGGGCCCGAGGTGTTTCCCTAGTGCGTTCCATGCCGGTCGCCCGCTAAGCTCGTCGCGTGCTCACTCCCAGGCGGCTCCTCTTCGCGGTGGGTCTCGGGGCCTTCTGCTTCGCCATTCCGTTCGCTTTCGCGCAGCCGCGCGGGGCAGCTCCTCGGCGACCCGGAAAGCCCGTACCCGCGGCCAGTGCTTCGTCCAAGGCAGACGCCGAGGCCACTCCTTCTTCCACCGACGGCGGCGCCAGCACCGAAGATGCGGGCGATTTGCCCACGGTGAAGCCCGAGACGTACGAGGGCGGCATTCGTCCTTCGCCGCTCACGCCGCAGCCGAACGAGCTGCCCCAGGCCATGGATGCCGGGGCCCCGGTCGACTACGACAAAATCCTCGCCGACATCGCCGCGCTCCGGGCGCGCGTGGCCGCAGCCAGCCAAAACCTGTATCTTTCACGCATCGCGATCGAGGTGCAGGCCGACGGCTCGGACGCCAAGGTGGCCAAGCTCACCCTGTCCCTCGACGACGGCGTGATTTTTACCTCGCCGCCCGGCTTCCGCGCCGAAGATCCCAAGCCCGTCTACGACCACGCGGTCGCGCCCGGTCGCCACGCCATCACGGTGGACGCCGAGCGCCGCGACGGCAAAGACGAGTCGTTCCGCTCCTCGCAGCGCTCGCGCTTCATCGTGGACGTGCCCAAAGACCAACTGCTCAAGGTCGAGGTGAAGCTCTTCGACGACAGCACCATGGGCGCCGATTTCCCGGGCGACAAATCCGGCCGCTACGACGTGCGCGTGCGGCTCCGCGCCAAGGCCACGCCGGCCGGGAAGGCTCCGTGAGGCGACGCGGTCTCTGGGCCCTGGGCGTTCCGCTCGCGCTCGGTCTCGTCTCGTTCGCTTCGGCGCAGCAGCCGCCCGCGGGCGCGGTACCTTCCAGTGCGCCCGCGGCTTCCTCCAGCGCGAGTGCGGCTCCGTCGACCAGCGCGAGCGCGGCACAAGCGCCCGCGGTGCCTGCCGCGGCACCGACCTTCACGCCCACCGCCCCCAAAGACCTCACGCGAGGCGAGGGGATGCGCGCTTACCAAGCCGCCATGAGCGCGCGCAGGCTCGGTCCGCAGCGCGCGCCTTCGGCGGACGAGTTCCGCGAGCGCGTGGCCGAAGCCGAGACCTTGGCCCACACCGGCCGCACCGACGAAGCCGTGGCGCGCCTCACCGAGCTCGTCGAAAGCAAGGATTTTTCCCTGCAGGAAGAGACCGACGCCGGTCGCGCGGCCGTGTACGTGCTGGGCGAAGCCTACGCGAACGCGGGCATCTACGAGACCGCGCGCGGCTACTTGCGGCGCGTGCTCGAGACCAAAGGCGCCTGGGACTCACGCGGACCGTACGCGCGTCGCGCGGTTCGGCAGCTCGTGGAGATTGGCCTCCAGACCAAGAACTTCCCCGACGCCCAAGACGACCTGAAGAGCGTGCCCGAGACCGCCCCGGAAGAAGTGAAGGCCGAGCTCGCGTACCTCGCTGGGCGCGCAAAAGAAGCCGCCGGAGAGCCGGACGCCGCACTCGGGTATTATGCACGCGTTCCCGAAACCTCGCGTTTCTGGTCGCAGGCCACGTACCTGTCCGGTCTCATCCAGGTGGAGCGTGGTCGCCCGAAAGAGGGTGAAGCGCTCTTCTGCAAGGTGGCCGATCCGAAGCGCCAAGACGCGACCACGCCCGTCTTGGCCGACGAGAAGTTCTTCGCGGTGCGCGACCTGGCCCGCCTCGCGCTCGGCCGTGTGGCCCACGATCAGTTCCGCCACGACGACGCGCGCTACTACTATTACCTGGTCCCGCGCGACTCGGACCGCCTCTCCGAGGCCCTCTACGAAGCGGCCACCACCCGCTACGAGAAGAAAGACTACCAAGGCGCGCGCGAGCTGCTCGACGAGCTGAAGAAGCTCGACAAGCACCACCGCTACGAAGACGAAGCGGGCGTGCTCGACGCGTACATCGATCTTGCCCTCTGCCGCTTCGCCGAGAGCGACAAAAAGCTGCGCGCGTTTTTGGCCAAGTACGAGCCCGTGCGCGACGCCGCGCGAACCCTGGGCCGGAGCGAGCGTGGCGTGACCGCGCTGCTCTCCGCGGCGAGGAACCGCGCCGACGCGGGCACGGTGGAGGCCACGTCGCTCTCGGTCTCGCCGGACTCGCTGCGCGCGGTGGCCGCGCTGGTTCGCGTCGATCCGAGCTACGTGCAGATTTCACGTAAAGTGGGCGTGCTCGAGCACGAAGCAAGCGGCCTCCGTTTGGCGCAGCGCACCCTCGGGGACATGCAGCAGAGCCTCGCCACCAACGGCGGCGTGAAGCCTGCCACGGAAGACAAACCGAACCTCGCCGAGCGCGAGTCGGACGCGCGCGCCTCGCTCGAGGGCCTGCGCCGCGACATCGACGACCTCGCCGCCAGCAAGAACGATCCCGCGGTCACCGCGCCTCTCCGGCAAGAGCTCGCCGCCCTGGAAGAGCGCATGAAGCGCGAGACCGCCAAGGCCCGCGCGCTCGGCCAAGAAGACTCTCCGACCGACCTCGGCGGGCTCTGGAAGCGCGACGAACAGCGCGCCGTGGAGCTCGGCAAACGGGTGGACGAAGCCGGACGTGAGCTGCGCGCCGCCGAGATCGTGCTCGCCAAAGACGCGCTCTCGCGGCTCGATTTGCGCCTCTCGCGCCTCTTGCGACGTGCGCGCCTCGGCCGCATCGAGTCGGTGCTCGGCAAGAAGCGCGCGCTCGAAGTGGAGATCGAGGCCATCGCGGACGGCTTCTTGCCGCGCGACGCGGTCGACTCGCTCGACGCCGCTCGTTACCTGAAAGACAGCGAAGAGTACTGGCCCTTCGAGGGCGACGACTGGCCCGACGAGTACGTGGGAGGAGAGGCCAAATGAAGCGCTCGCTTTCGCTTCCTCTCGGCGTCTCGGTGGTGCTCGCGCTCTTCGCCAGCGCCGACGTCGCGCAATCGGCGCCTCCCAAGCCCGGCACGCCAGCCGTGCCGGCAGGAGCGACCGCAGGCGCGGGCGCAGGCACGATTACCACCACGCCCACGAACACGCCCACCACGAGCGTGAAAGCCGCGGACGAACGCACCATCACCGCGGGGCCCAGCAAGCGCCCGGTGGGACGCGGCGGCAAAGCCGGCAGCGAAGGACCGAAGCGCCCCGATTTGCGCGGCCCGCGCCTCCCGGACGAGGTTCGCCAACGCCTGCGTGTGCAGCTCGACGCGCGCGTCGAGCGCGACCTGGTCGAGATCCGTGCACTCCGCAAGGAAGCCATCGGCCTGCTCACCACGTTCGTCGCGGAGACCCCGCGCGAGGCCCGCGAGATGCCGGAGGCGCTCATGCGTCTCGGTGAGCTCAAGTGGGAAGTGGAGCGCGAAGAGGTGGTCGAGCGCTTCAAGGAGTGGGAAAAGAAGCCGCAAGACACGCGCGGCCCCGCGCCCGAGCCGGACTACGCGCCTTCGCGCCAGCTCTTCGCTCGGGTGCTGCGCGACTACCCCTGGTTCCCCCAGTACGACCTCGCGCTCTACGTGGACGGCTTCCTCGCCACCGAGCAAGGCAAGCCCGAAGAGGCCCAGGCGCGTTTCGATCGCATCCTGCGCGACCACCCGAATTCGCGCTTCGTCGCCGACGCCCACATGGCGCGCGCGGAGCTTTTGTTCGGGCAAAAGTACGACTACCCGGCCGCGCTGGTCGAATACGAGAAGGTGCTCGAGCACAAGGACAGCGAGCTCTACGGGCTCGCGCTGTTCAAGAGCGCGTGGTGCCTCTGGCGCATGGGTCGCACCGACGAAGCCGCCAAGCGCTTCGTGGGCGTGTTCGAGGTGACCGACTCGGACAAGGTGCAGGGCGCGAGCAAAAAGAAGCAGCTCGACGAGCTCCAGAGCGAAGCGCTGAAGTACCTGGTCGAGGTCTTCACCGAAGACGAGAAGAACACCGCCTCGGACGTGTACGGCTTCCTCACCAAGATCGGCGGAGACCGCTTCGCCGGTAAGGTCGTGCGCGCGCTGGCCACGCAGTTCTACGATCAAGCGCACTACGAGCGCGGCATCGAAGCCTACGAGCTCTTGCTCAAGCTCGAGCCCACCCACCCGGACGCCGGGCGCTGGGTTTTGCAGATCGCCGACGGCTACGCCACGCTCGAAGACTGGCCCAAGCTGAAGACCACCTACGCGCGTGCTCTCGCCGGGTACACCGCCGGTGGTCCCTGGTCGAAGACCCAGGGCGACCCGCAGAACGTGGCCGAGACGCAGAAGCAGATCGAGACGCAGCTGCGCGACCACGCCCTGCAGCTCCACGCCAAGGCCCAGAAGGACAAGAGCCGCACCGAGTTCGAGGGCACGGCCGGCCTCTACGAGGTGTACCTCTCCAAGTTTTCCCAGGAGAAGAACGCCTACCAAATCGAGTTTTACCTGGCCGAAATCGACTTCCACAGGCTCGGCAAGAACACCGAAGCGGCCACGCACTACATGAACGCCGCGCGCGGCGTGCCCAAAGAAGAAGCCGGCTCGGAGCCCCAAAAGACCCTGCGCCACGACGCCCTCTACAACGCCATCGCCTCGCTCGAGCGTGTGCGCGTGACCGAGCTCGAGGCCCGTAAATCCAAGCCCCAGAGCGGCTACCAAGAGACCGAAGCGGACAAGAAGTTCGCCGAGGCGCTCGAGCTCTACACGCAGCTCTACCCGCAAGACCCCGCGCTCCCCGAGCTGCTCTTCCGCCAGGGAAAGCTCTATTACGACTACGGGGTCTACGATCCTTCGGTGAAGATCCTGGGCGCGCTCGTGGAGAAGTTCCCGAGCAGCCAATACGCCCAAGGCGCGGGCGAGCTCATCTTGGACTCGTTCAATCGCTCCAAGAACTACGAGAACATCGAGACCTGGGCGCGCCGCCTGAAATCCACGCCGGCCTTCGCCTCGCAGAGCCAACAAGCGCGCCTCGACACGCTCATCGTGCAATCGGTGTTCAAACAGGGCGAGCAAAAGTCCGCCGCGAACGACCACTCGGGCGCCGCGCAAGCGTACCTGCGTGCCGCGCGAGAGTTCCCGAAGGACGCGCGCGCGGCTCAGGCCTGCGTGAACGCGGAGCTCGAGGCGCAAAAAGCAGGCGATCTCACCACGCTCAAAGAGGCCGCCAAGCTGGTCACCGGCAAAGAGTACGCGACCCGCCCGGAGGCGCCGCAGGGCGCGTGGATCGCCGCGTCCACCTTGCAAGCCATGGGGCTCTTCGGCGACGCCGCCGAGCTCCACGAGGCCATCGCCCAGAACGCCGATCGCGACCACCCGAACTACCAGAAGTTCGAGCACGCGAAAGATGCAGGCTACAACGCCGTGGTGCTGCGCGTGGCCACCGGCGAGCACGACAAGGCCGTGGCCGCGGGCAACAAGTTCATCGCCGCGTGGGGCTCTTCGCCCGAGGCGGACGAGGTGGTCTTCGAAATGGGGCGCGCGCATCAGAACGCGGGCCGCAACAAAGAGGCCGTGGATCTCTACCGGCGCTACATCGGCCGCTCGCGCAACCTCGACCACCGCGCCCAAGGCCTCGTGCTGCTCGCCATCGCGCAGCAAAAGACCGACGACGAACGCGGCTCGGACCTGTCGCTCAAAGAAGCGGTCTCGCTCGGTCGCACGCGCGGCCGCGAGCTCGGCCCCGAGGGCAAGTTCTACGCGGCCAAGGCGCGTTACATGGAAGGCGAGCGCGTCCTCAAGAAGTTCGACCAGATCCAAATCCAAGGCGACGTGAAGCAGCTCTCGGCGCGACTCAAGCAGAAGGCCGAGCTCTTGAAGGCCGCCTCGGGCATCTTTCTCGACACGGTCTCGCTCGGCGTGGCCGAGTGGAGCACGGCGGCGCTCTACCAGATTGGCCGCACCTACGAGAGCTTCGCCAAAGCGCTGCGCGACGCGCCCCCGCCCTCGAACCTCTCGGACAAGGACAAAGAGGCCTATCAGTCGCAGATCGACGAGTTCGTGGTGCCCATCGAAGAGCGCAGCCTGGACGCGTACGAAAACGGCTGGAAAAAAGCCATCGACCTCGGCATCTACAATCAATGGACCGCCAAGATGCGCGAGGCGCTCGGACGCTTGAATGCCGAGCTCTACCCGCCCTTCGCCGAGACCGGCTTCGAGGTGCGCTCGAAGGGACCCGCGCCCATGCCGGCCTTCATCGAAGCTCCCCGGCGTGGACCTCAAGCCGCGCCGCCCAAGCCGGGGGCCTCGGCTCCTGCGCCTGCCGCAGCGCCTGCCGCAGCGCCTGCGCCCGTCAAAGGAGCCAAGTGATGCGCGCGCTCGGACGACTCGGTGCATTCTGCACAATCCTGGGCGCGCTCTCGCTCGTGGCCTGCGGTGGCAAGACCACCAAAGATCCCTCGAGCGCGCAGGTGCGATTGCCGCCGGCCAACCCGGTGGCGGTGGCCAAGATGGTGCAAGGCGTGACCTTCGCCAAAGAGCCCCGCGGACGCGCTCAAGGCATCGCGCTCTTGCGTGAGGCGGTGAAAATCGACCCCAATCTGTGGGAGGCGCATTTCGACCTCGGCGTGGTGCTCGCGCAGGACGGGGATACCTCGGGTGCCGAGAGCTCGCTCAAGACCGCGCAGAAGCTCGCTCCCGACCAGGAAGACGTGGCCGTCGCGCTGGGCGAGGTCCGTCGGCGACGTGGCCTCTCCAAAGACGCCGCGGAAGGCCTCGAGGCGTTCGTCGCGGAGAATCCGAGCGCCACCGAAGCGCGCTCGCTCTTGGCGACCACCCTGCGCGACTCGGGCCAATACGAGAAGGCCATCAAAGAAGCTCGCGAAGTGCTGGTGCGCAAGTCTGGAGATGCAGGCGCGCTCTCGGAGCTTGCGCTCTGTCACTTGGCCAAACAAGAGCGCGAGTCGGCCAAGCTGCTCGCCAAACAGGCCCTCGACGCCAACCCGAAGAGCCCCGCGGCGCTGCGCGTGATGGGCCTCGTGCAATTGGCCGACGGCGACGACGCGCTGGCGTTCTCGTCGTTTCAGAAGGCCGCGCAAGAAGACCCGCGAGACACGACGGCGCGTCTCAACATGGGCGCCGTGCTCCTGCGCGCCGGCGCGTATGCGAAAGCAGAAGAACAATACCGCGCCGCGCTCCAAGTGGCCCCGGACGACCTCGACGCTCAGGTGGGATTGGCAGGCGCGCTGCGCGGAGAATCCGAAGGAAAACCGGGCCCCAAGCTCGACGAAGCAAAGACACTGCTCGAGAAGGTGCTCGACCGTGAGCCCAAACACGCCTCGGCGCTCTTCAATCTGGGCGTGCTCACCGCGGACTTCTTGAAGAAGCCCGACCAAGCCAAGACGTACTTCGAGAAATTCTTGGACGTGGCGCCCAAGAATCATCCTTCGCACGCGGAAGCCGAGAAGCGTCTCTCGGCTGCGCAATCGGCGCCCAAGTCCGCACCGGCACCGGCGCCCGCGCCTGCCGCGCCCCCTGCCAAAGCCCCCGGAGCCAAAGGATGAACCCTCCTCGTCGTTCGCGGACCATGCTCGC
The DNA here is from genome assembly GCA_965225775.1 of Polyangiaceae bacterium. Classification (GTDB taxonomy): domain Bacteria; phylum Myxococcota_A; class Polyangia; order Polyangiales; family Polyangiaceae; genus JAAFHV01. Next base: position 7,882,643 of record OZ245328.1, read on the forward strand.
GCGCGCCGTGCGTGCGCTCGTTTTCCTCGGCGGAACCGCCGTGGTTTGCGCCGCCACGCTGTCCGGCTCGGCCGAGGCCAAGCCCCCGAAGCCCGCGCCCGCGCGCCCTGCCGCGCCCAAGCCTGCTGCAAAGCCCACCCCCGCCAAGCCCGCGCCCAAGAAGCCCGGCAAAGAAGGCGACGCCGGCGCTGCGCCCACCGCCCCGACCCGCGAAGGTCCGGTCGGCAAAGAGACCGGAGATGCGGGCGCTGCGGTGGTGGAGAGCAAGACCGGAGACGGCGGCAAGTCGTTCCGCTTCGAGGCGCTCGAGGTCGAGGGCCGCTTGAAGAGCCCGCAAATCGTGTACTTCCTCCGCCGCGTACGCGCCGAGTTCTCCGCCGGAGATCTGGGCCACCGAAGCTTTTCCCACGAGCTCTCCGAGACCCGCAACGAGAGCAGCTTCTAGCGGGCTTTGCTAAAGTGGACTATTGTCCACGAATGCGGGCTCGCCTGACGTTCTTCGGCTCGGTGCTCTCGATGCTGGTGTCCTGTGGCGCCCCGGGCCGCGTGCACGGCCCGCCGAGCGCAGCCTTGCAAGAGGCGAGTGGGCCTCCGTCGTTCGAGGGCGAGCTTGCTCCGCCCCTCGAGCCGTTGCGGCCGCCATCGCCGCTCCCCTCGACATCGTCCGTGAACGGGCCGCCGTTCGATCGAGGCGCGGCTGCGAGTGCATTGGCGGAGGGCCGTCGATCCGCGAGAGCGTGTGGCGCCTCCGGCGGGCCCAGCGGCCGAGGGCACGTGACGGTGACCTTTACGGGCTCGGGAGAGGTCCGAAGTGCCGCACTCGACTCGGGCCCCTTTGCCGGTACGCCGGTCGGCGAGTGCGTCGCGAGAGCCTATCGCCAGGTGGGCATCGTTCCTTTCGTCGGCGCAGACGTGAAGGTCGGCAACGTGTTCGAGGTCGACCCCGTGACCGAATGATCTTTCACATAGAAACCGCCGACCTTTCGCGCCGAGGGCGAAATGGTCTAAGGGAAGCGCCATGAACCGCCGCGCTCTCTTCTCTTCGCTCGTCTTCGTCGGGGTGTTCTCGTCGGCGTGCACCCTCCGCAAGGACGTGGACGCTCCCGTTCCCCCGGGCGATGCGGAGAGAATCGATTGGTTGAGCATTCCCCAAGCCACGCTCGACAAATGCGCCGTGCTCGATGGTGAGGCGCGCGTGGTGACCACGTTCTTCACGTTCGACGCGCAGCAGAAGGTGACGCGTGTCCGGGTCGAGCCCGGCTCGCCGAAGCACCCCGAGCTCGCGCCTTCGCCCGCCGCGTGTCGCTGTTTGGAGGCGGAGCTCGCGCAGACGCGAGTCGTCAAAGGCCATTTTCCGGAGGGAGTCGAGCTGCGCCAGCGGATGGCGTTCGCCCGCCCCGGCCCGAGCTCACTCCCCACGTTCGACCGCGGGGGCGCGGCGGCCGGGCTCGGTGGCGTCGATACGGGGGTCTGCAAGACCCCCAACGGCCCGACAGGGACCGGGCACGTGACCGTGACCTTCGCGCCCTCGGGCAAGGTGATCCTCGCCCAGGTGGACGACGGACCCCTCATCCATAGTGCAATCGAGGGCTGCATCACGGACGCGTTCGAGAACGTCTCCATAGCTGCCTTCTCCGGAACGCCGGTGAAGGTCGGCAAGATGTTCAAGGTCGATTGAGCCGAGCCGGGGACATACGCATGAACTGCCGCACTCTCGTTACGTCGTTCGTCTTGGTGGCTGTGCTCGCATCGGCGTGCACCCTTCGCAAGGACGCGGCCGAGCCCGAGTCCGAGAGCATCGAGTGGCTACGGATTCCCGAGGCTACCCTCCAGAAGTGCGGGTTACCCGCAGGTGAGGGGAGGCTCGTCGAGACGTTCTTCACCTTCGACGCGCAGCAGAAGGTGACGCGTGTGCGGGTCGAGCCCGTTTCCCCGAGCCGCCCCGAGATCGTGCCCTCTCCCGACCTGTGCCGCTGTTTGGAAGGGGAGCTCGGGCAGACTCGCGTCGCCAAGGGGAATTTTCCCGCGGGAGTCGAGATGCGCCAACGCCTCTGGATTGGACTTCCGGAATTCAGCCGGGCGCACGCGGCCCAGGCGCTCGCGTCCATCAAACTCCAAGGCTGCAAGCGCCCCGAAGGGATGGTCGGGACCGGACACGTGACGATAACCTTCTTGCCCTCGGGCAAGGTGAGCCAGGCCAAGGTGGATGGAGGACCGTTCGCGCAGAGCGCGGTCGGGAAGTGCGTGACGGACGCCTATGCGAAAGCCACGATCCCGCCCTTCGCCGGACCCCCCGTGAAGGTCGGCAAGACGTTCTATGTCGATTGACTGATTCCATTGATTTCGCGGAGGAGAGTCGCCACGAGTCTACGTTCGGCAACTCCGGCGCAATCGTCGATGCCGAGGTGGACGATGGCCCCTTCGTCGGCAACGCGACCGGTGCCTGCATCGAGACGCAGCTCAAGAAGGCGCGCATTCCGAAGTTTCTCGGGGGGAACGTCAAGGTCGGCAAGCTGTTCACGCTTCAGCCGCTCGGCGAGCCTTGACGTTCGTCGCGCGGAGCCGGCTCGGTTCTCACCCCTCGCTCGCCGCGTCGTAAAGCGCACTTACGTCGAGGTCCGCCCCCACGCTCGTGAGGTGGAGAGTCTCGCCTCGTAAGGACACGTGCGTGCTCCACGAGCCGTCCGCTTGGCGGCGGTGCACGGTGAGACGCGCCTCTTCGTGAGACACGAGCAACACCTCCCGCAGAGCGGGGATGCTCTTGTATTGTGCAAGCTTGTCGCCTTGATCGTAGGTGACCGTCGACGGGCTGGTCACTTCGATGACGAGGCGGATCTGCGCGCATTCACGATGGCGAGCGGGTCCTTCGTGGAGCGCTCGACCTTGCCGCAGACCACCGTGCCGTCAGGGTAGCTCGTCACGTCGTTCGCTTCGGCGCGTACGCGAAGGTCGGAACTGTAGGTGCGACAACCTGCGTGCAGCTGGTTGCCCACGAGTCGAAGGGTTGCCGCTGCGAGCGCCGCGTGCTCCGGCGTACCTCCCGCCATCGCGTAGATCTCCCCGCGCACGTATTCGTGGCGTACCCGTGCATGCTCCTCGAGGGCGAGGTACTCCTCGTAGCGGCTTGCATCCTCTTCGGCCATCTGCCCGAGTGTATCGGACGCGAGACCGCCGCCGGAAACCTGTTACGCTGTCCCCTCTAGGAGGCTTCCGTGACCGCTGTTCCGCATGCCATGGGTCCCGCCGTTTTCGCGCCGCAGGTGCTTCGCGTCGCTGCCGTGTGGGGCACCACCGTGGTCGCGCTGCGCACCCTCGCGCAGGGCAAGTCCTTCGTCCTCGGCGACGACGCCCTCGCCGAGCTCCCCATCCCGGACGGCATCACCATGAGCACCATGCCGCTCCGGGCGGCGCAGGGCGGCTGGTTGCTCGACGCGCAGGGCGCTCGTGCCGGCGTGCTCATGCTGCGCGGTCGCAGCGAAGACCCGGCGCAGGTGGGCGCCACGGGAATGCCCGTTCCGGTCATGCCGGGTGACTACGGTCTCATCCAGTACGGCCAGTTCGCCATCTTCTTCCAATACACGGCGCAGCCCACCAAGATCGCCGGCTTCGCCTGGCCCGAGCTCATGGTGCTGCTCGCCATCTTCTCGTCCGCCACGTTCCACGGTGGGCTCATCGGGCTCATGCGCACCCTGATGACGCCCGGAGGCTTGCCCAAGCCCGTCGAGCTCTCCACCCCCGAAGACAATGCCGCGCGCTTCGGACTTCAGCGCGCCGACCTGGAGGAGCCGCCTCCTCCCGCTCCCGGAACGGACCCCAATCCCGGCGGGAGTGGCGTGAAGGACCCGGGCGCCAAAGACAAAAAAGAGCAGGGCGGCGGCCAGAAGATGAAGGGCGCGGAGGGCAAGCTCGGCCTCAATGGCAAAGAGAGCGACACCAAAATCCCGGGCGATCCCAAGCCTTCCACGCACCTCGGAGGCCTCAGCGAAGTCCTCGAAGGCGATACCGGCAAAGAAATTCAAAACACCCTCAAGTCCATCAACACCGTGGCGGACGCGCTCGGCGGATTGAAGAGCGAGAACATCGTGCTCGGCATGGGGCCGGGCACGTCGCTGAAGGGCGGAGGACCGGGCGGCGGTGGCACCGGCGCCGGCGTGGCCTTCGGTGCGGGCACGTTGCAGACGGGGTGGGGCGCGGGCAAAGGCGGCGGCTTCGGCGGCGGCTCGGGCGGCCCCGGCGGCAAGGGGACCGGCGGCCCCGGTGGAGGCGGCTCCGGTGGTGGGACCGGCAACGGCAATGGCAACGGCAACGGTGGCGGAGGTCCTGGCGAGGCGAAAGTCTCGGTCAGCGCCGGCGCCGGCGCCTCAAAGGGCGGACTCAGCTCCGAGCAGATTCGACGCGTGGTGGTCGCGCACACCGGCGCTCTTCGCGCTTGTTACGAGAGCGAGGCGCAGAAGAACCCCAGCCTCAAGGGCGGCGTGACCGTTCAATGGAGCATCGATGCTTCGGGCTCGGTGGGCTCGGCTTCGGTCGCCAACTCGAGCCTCGGCAATCCGCGCGTCGAGGGCTGCGTGGTCCGTCAGGTGAAGTCGTGGCGTTTCCCCGCGGCCGACACCCCCACGCAAGTCGCCGGTTATCCCTTCAAGTTCGGCGTCGGCGGCTGAGCCAGGCCGAGCGATTCGTCGTCACGCGTTGCGTCGTTCGCGTGGGAATTCGGAGCGATTTCCCCGCGCTCGCGCAGAAGCTGCGCGCTGCATCGCGGCAATCACGCTCTAGCCTCGCCCCGCGAATTTCGCCGGTTAGGCTCGAGGGGTCATGTCCGAAACGCTCCCCAAGCCGCGGCCTACCTTCGAGCTGACCTCTTCGCTCTCACCGGAGGAGATGGCTCGCCGCGTGGGGCAGTTCTTGCGCACCAACGACCGTATCAAGGGCATTGCCTTGGTCAATCGATTGGAGCTCGCCTTCGCCCGCAAAGAGCAGCATTTGTGGTCGCCCCAGGTCATCGTCGACGTCGAGCCCGGGCCCGAAGGAACCTCGCGCCTCTCGGCGCGCTTCGGGCCGCACCCGCACGTGTGGACCATGTACACGGCCGTGTACTTCGTCCTCGGCATCTTCGCGCTGCTGGCCATGGCCTACGGCTATTCGCAGCACACGTTGGGGGAGTCGCCTTCGGCGCTTTATGCCTTGCCCGTCGTCGTCGTCTTGGCCGCCCTCACATACGGCGTGCCCTTCATCGGGCAAGGCCTCGGCTTCGGGCAGATGTACCAGCTCCGCAGCACACTCGAAGATCTGGTGGAGGCGCATCCCAGCGCGGACGGTGAGGGCTCCAAGGTCCCGTCGCTCGCCCCCGCAGCCTCGTCGCGCAAAGCCGCGGGCGCAGGCGTTCGTCGCACGGCCCTCGCCGAGTAGTCGATTCGCGCGCGGCACTTCGCGCGCAGCGGCTTCCACGTGTACCCTCGGGAGACGCGCTCCTCGCAGCAGGCGCGCTCACTCCCGTATGACACTGCCACGATGAAGTGCCCCTACTGCGCCGAAGAAATCCAAGACGCGGCCATCTTGTGTCGCTTCTGCGGAGCCACCAAAGAAGGCGTGACCTGGCGCTCGCCGCACGCGCGTGGGCACGTGGGAGGCGCCGCTCCCCAAGGTGGTCCTGTTGCCGGTCCTCCGGTGCCCGCGGTGAAGGGCAACTTCACCATGAAGTCGTCGGGCGGATTTTTCCTGCTCTCGGCGCTGTTCGAGCTCGGCTCCATCACGTCCGACGTGCCGCTCTTCGGCGACGTGCGCGGGGGCGTGGTCGCGGTGCTCTATCACCTCGTCTACATCGGGGTCTTCGTGGCCATGGGCGTAGCGCTCTTGCGCCCGCGGCCTTGGGGGCTTCATGCCGTGCTCGGCGGCACCGCGTACTACACGCTCGAGCGTGTGCTCTTCGCCTTCGACTCCTCGGCACGCAAGGCCGAGATCGCGCGAGCCCTCCAGGGGCATGAAGAGGTCGCATCGATGGTCCCCACCGACTCGTTGCTCGGGATCGGTACGGCCTTCACCTTGCTCATGGTGCTCGCCTGGTGGGGCTTCGCGGTCTACGCCTACGCGCGCCGCGACTACTTCAACGCGGTCGTCCCCCGCTGAAGGTCTCGTGCTGCAGGCGCGCCACCCCTCGCCTGGTGCGGGCCGCTTCGCGGAAAACGGCGGCGTCGACCGCTGGGGTTGTGGCGTTTTGTCACGCTGCCCGGAACCTTAAATCGCGAGGAAAGGAGCCGTCGAGACCTTTCCTTTCGGAGTTGTAAGGTCTACCTTGGGGCCTCGTCGACCGGCGGGGCTCCGTCTCGTTCGGTCGCGCCCGTGCCCGTCCCGCGCAGCTTCGCGCCCACCTCTCGCGATCGCTCGAGTGATGAACGTACCCGACAAGAACCCGCTGCTGCCCAAGCTCGCGCTCGCGTCCGTCCTGCTGGTCTTGGCCGGTGGTGCTGCAGGTTGCAAAGAGAAGGCGATGGCCGCCGAGCCGGCCGCCGCCACCGGTCCGAAGACGGTCAAGTTCGACCCGAAGGCACTCGAGCGCCTCGGCGTGAAGGTCGACGTGGCCGGCGCCAAGACTGCCCAGAACGACCTCGATGTGGCAGGCTCTCTCGAGTACGACCTCGACCGCTACGCCGAGGTCGGCACGGTACTCGACGGGCGCGTGGCCACCCTCTCCGTGAAGGTGGGGGATCCCGTGAAAAAGGGCCAAGTGCTGGCCACTTTGGTCGTCCCGTCCATCGCGGCGGCACAGGCCGAGTTCGTCTCGGCCGAAGCGGTCGCGCGCATCTCCAAAGAGAACGCCTCCCGTGAAGAGGCTTTGCTCCAGCGCGAGCTCACCACCGCCCGTGAGGCCGAGGTGGCACGAGGAGAAGCGACGAAGTCCCAGGCCGAGCTTGCCGCGGCCACCGCCAAGCTGCAGGCGCTCGGCGTGAACAAGCCGGTCGGGAGCGGCACCATCACCGGCGCGGGAACGCTCACCTTGGTCGCGCCCATCGGTGGGGTGGTGGTTCGGCGTGAGGCCGTGCTCGGGCATTTCTTGCAGCCTCAAGAGACGGCGTTCGTCATCGCCGATCCACACTCGCTCCGTGCCTCGCTCAACGTGTACGAACAAGATCTCGCGTACTTCAAGATCGGCACCGAGACCACCATCACCTTCGACGCCCTGCCCGGCAAAGTGGTGAAGGGTCACGTGCTCGTGGTGGAGCCGCAGGTCGGAAAATCCAGCCGATCCGCCCGCGCCCTCATCGAGGTCCCCAACCTGGACGGTTCGCTGAGACCCGGTCTCTTCGTGCGCGCGTCCATCCCGCTCCCTCAAGAGGCGGGGGCACGTTTGCTCGTGCCGTCGGGCGCCGTGCAGCCGCTCGCCGAAGACGACGTTGTCTTCGTGGAGAGGGAGCCGGGCCTGTTCGAGGTGCGCAAAGTCGAGATCGCGCGTCGCACGCCTCAGGTCGCCGAGATTCACGCAGGGCTCACCCGCGGCGAGCGCATCGCCGTCGAAGGCGGCTTCGTGCTGCGCGGAGAGGTCACCAAACAATGAACCGCTCGCTCGAGGTTCGCGCGTGAAGGCGCTGGTGCTCTGGGGGGCACGCAATCCGCTGTTCGCCATCCTGATCGGCCTCATGCTCATGGGCCTCGGCGTGGTGGCCGCGCGTGGCCTGCCCATCGACGCCGTGCCCGACGTGACCAACGTGCAGGTGCAGGTGGTCACGCGCGCCGCGTCGCTCTCCGCGACCGAAGTAGAAGCGCAGATCACGCAGCCCATCGAGCGCGCCATGGCCGGCACGCCGGGCCTCGTCTCGTCGCGCAGCATCTCCAAGCTCGGTATTTCGATTGTCACGCTCGTCTTCTCGGACGACGTCGACGTGTACTTTGCACGTGCCCAGGTGAACGAGCGCCTCACGGGCGTACGCGACGACATCCCGCCCGAGCTCGGTCGCCCGGAGCTCGGCCCGGTGACCACCGCGCTCGGCGAGATCTACATGTTCGAGCTCAAGGCGGACTCGTCCCGCTCGAGCGAAGAGCTGCGCACCATCGTCGAGTGGCAGCTCGCTCCGCGCCTGCGCCAAGTGCCGGGCGTGGTCGAGGTCATCGGCTTCGGCGGCGCGCTCAAGCAGTACCGCGTGACCGTCGACCCTCCGCGTCTCGCGGCCCACGGTCTCTCCATCGACGACGTGCGCGACGCGCTCGGCCGCGACAATCGCATCGCCGGCGGTGGCTTCGTCGAGCGCCAGGGCGAACAAGTGGTCTTGCGTGGCGACGGGCGCTTCCGCGGCATCGAAGACATCGCCGAGACCATCGTCCACATCGACGAAAAGGGCGTTCCCGTCCGAATCGGGCAGCTCGGTGAGGTGGACACGGGGCCGGCGCTCCGCCAAGGCGCCATGACCCGCGACGGCCGTGGCGAGGTGGTCGGCGCGAGCGTGTTCATGCTGAAGGGCAAGAACAGCCGCGAGGTGGTCAAGGCCACCAAAGAGGCCATCGAGCAGATCAAGACGCACCTGCCCGCCGGCGTGCACATCGAGCCTTATTACGACCGCGCCGAGTTCATCGACGACGTGGTGAAGACCATCGGCAAGAACCTCACCGAAGGCGCCGTCATCGTCGTCATCTGCCTCTTGCTCACGCTGGGCAGCATTCGCGCGGGATTCTTGGTCGCCGGCGCCATCCCGTTCGCCATGCTCGTGGGCTTCATCGGGCTCTCGCTGGTGGGCTACAGCGGCAACGTGATGTCGCTCGGCGCCATCGACTTCGGCATCGTGGTCGAGGGCGCGGTGGTCGCGGTAGAGCACGCCATGGCCCACGGTGCGAGCGAGAAAGACCGCGCCCGCCGGCGTCGCGCCATCACGCAGGCCGTGGTCGACGTGGCCCGTCCTGCCGTGTTCGGCGTGGTCATCACCGTGCTCGTGTTCCTCCCGCTGCTCAGCCTGGAGGACGTCGAGGGCAAGATGTTCCGCCCGGTCGTGGTGTCCCTCTGCTTCATGCTTCTCGGGGCGCTCATCTATGCGCTGGTCATCATCCCGGCCATCGCCCCCCGCTTCTTGAAGGCCGACTCCGACGAGGATCCTTGGCTCATTCGGCAGGCGCGTAAGGCCTACGTGCCTGCGGTCGACTTCGCGGTGACGCGACCGAAGACGGTCACGGTGGGCGCGTTCGTGCTCGCGCTCGGGCTGCTCGGTTCGGGCGCCACGCTGGGCGCGGAGTTCTTGCCGCGCATCTTCGAGGGCTCGTTCGCGATCGACGCCACGCGTCCGCCGAGCACGTCTCTCCCGCAGGCCGTGGCCCTCGCCAAAGAGACCGAGCTTGCCCTCAAAGAAGCTCCCGAGGTGCTCACGGTGGTCAACCGCATCGGACGCCCCGAGGGCGCGACCGACCCGGCCGGCCCCGAGTCGAGCGACGTGTTCGTCATCCTGAAGCCGCGCAAAGAGTGGCGGCCTGGCATGGACCCCGAGAAGCTAGCCCAAGAGCTCTCCGACCGCGTCGACGCACGCGTTCCGGCCACGCTGAGCGCGTTTTCGCAGCCGATCGAGATGCGCGTGAACGACCTCATCGCCGGTGTGAAGAGCGACGTTTCCATCAAGGTCTTCGGAGACGACCTCGCCACCATGGTGGAGACCGCAGAGGCCATTCGTCGCTCGATCGCCACCGTTCCCGGCGCGGCCGACGTGAAGATGGAGGCCATCAACGGCCTCCCCTCGCTGCGCGTGCAGGTCGACCGCGAGCGTGCCGGCCGCCTCGGCGTGTCCACCTCGGCCGTGCTCGACGTGCTCGCCATGTCCCGCGCCGGTGCGCCCATCGGCAAGGTGCGTGAAGGCGAGCGCGTCTTCGACCTCGTGCTCCGCGTGGGCGGAGAGCGCAACGAAGACGAAGGTGACCTCCGTCGTTTGCCCATCACCACCAGCACCCACACCATCGTCCCGCTCGAGAGCGTGGCCAAAGTCTCCAACGAGAACACCGTGGTGCAGGTCGGGCGCGAGCAGATGCGCCGCCGCGTGGTGGTTCAGGCCAACGTGCGCGGCCGTGACGTGGTCGGCTTCGTGAAAGACGCCCAAGCCAAGGTCGCCACCCTGAAGACCGCGCCGAGCGTGGAGGTGGTCTGGGGCGGACAGTTCCAGAACTTCAACCGCGCGAAGACTCGCCTCTCGCTCGTGGTGCCCATCTCGCTCGCCATCATCGCGCTCATGCTCGTGGTCACCTTCGGCAGTGCGCGCTACGCCGCCGTGACCATCCTGAATTTGCCCTTCGCGCTCGCGGGGGGTGTGTTCGCCCTGGTGGTGCGAGGGCTGCCGTTCAGCATTCCCGCGGGCGTAGGCTTCATCGCGCTGGCCGGTGTCTCGGTGATGACCGGCATCGTCATGACCACCAACCTGATGCAGATCAAGAACGAGCCCGACGTGCGCGAGCGTGTGCGCAAAGCGGCGCTTCTCTCACTGCGCGCGCCGCTCTCCACGGCGCTCGTCGCGGCCATCGGCTTCATCCCGGCGGCCATCTCGTCCGGTACCGGCTCGGAGGTGCAGAAGCCGCTCGCCACGGTGGTCATCGGCGGGCTCATCGTGGCCATGCTGGTCTCCATGATCGCGCTCCCCGCCATGCTCCTGCTCGTCGCCAAGCACCAGGAAGACGCACCCAAGCCCGACGTTCGCGAAGACGACGACGACGTGCCCGAGTCCGAGGTCGCCCCCGAGAGCCTGCGCCGCTCGCACTGAGGCCCTCGGCGAATCGCCTGGAAACAGCTGGAAAACGAGAAGGACCCGAAGCGCGAAGCTTCGGGTCCTTTTTCGTCGAGGGTCCTGAGCGGCGGGCTCGTTTACTTGCGCGGCGCCTTGGAGGCGGTGCTCGTGCAGCCGTTGTGGGGGCGCGAGTCGTCGGGGCAGATGGTCGCGCAGAAGCCGGTGGCCGAGTCGATCAGCTCGTCGCCGCCGCAGTCGTCGTCGGTGAGCGCGGTAGGAGCCGAGGCGCCCTCGAGCTTCACGCGGAAGGCGTAGTGCATGAAGTTTTGCACCATCTTTTCGCTGACCCAGGCGTACCCGCCGTCACCCCACGAGGTACCCCACGAGTTGTGGATGAGGTACTCGCGTTTGCCCTGCGCGTTCTCGCGGTAGCCGGCCATGGTCACCGCGTGGCCGCCGGAGATGTCCGACGACGTCCAGTCCGGGATCACGAAGTTTTTCATCTTGCCGTTCGACCAGCGCGAGCCGTCGATTTTCATCGCGATCCACAGGTCGGCGCCGCTCGCGAGCGAGGCCTGTAGCTCTTCCACGTCCGGCGGGAGAGTCTTCAGTTGTTCGATTGCGCCGATCTTGAAGGCGCCGCCCTGCGTGGCCTTGTTGAGGTTCGACACGAAGGTGGGGTCTTGGCGGGCCGTACCCGGGGTGACGCCGTAGGCCTCGCCGCAGTCTTCGTACTGGGGCGACGACATCTTGCACGCTTCTTTGCCGCTGTACGGCCAAGTGTTCCAGGGAGCGATGGTCTGTCCGACGTTGGAGTCGCCGGCGGTCCCCATCTTGGGGACGGCGTAGAACGACCAGATGTGCGAGGGCGAGCTCGCTTCTTGCGAGGTGCCGGCGCGCTTGATGGCGTTGTCGAGCGTGGACGAGAGCGAGAAGGCCGTGCACGAGCCGACGTAGCCTTGGTTCTTGATCGGGCCTTCGTAGCCGTCGGTCCGGTGGTCGACCAGCTTGGGGAAAGAGCCGGAGTCCGAGCCCACCGCGGGACCGTCGCCACCCGGGCGGCCTGCGGCGCGCTCACCACCCGAGCCGGTGGCCGGGGTCGGGACAGGGACGGCCGGCGCGGGCGCGACGCCACCCGGGACCGCGGCGCCGATGCGGCGGTTCGAGGTGCCGAGGTTCACCGTGGTGCGCACGAAGGGTCGGAGCGAGAGCTTGCCCGCCTTGGCGAGACGCAGCTTGGCGGCGCTGAAGTGGACCTTGGCCTTGGTCATGCGCGATGTGTCGAGGTGGCAGTCGATGCGCACCCAGGTGCCGGGCGAGACCTCGATGGGGCCGCACGTCTTCGGCTGACGCGAGCGCAGGTCCATGAGCTTCTGCAGGTTCATCGGGTCGGCGACGCCGGAGAACGCCACCACGGGCGAGGAGTGCACCGCGCGACCCATCAGGCCGCCCGCAGGGACCACCGGTGCGGGGGCCGGGGTCGCGGGCTTCGCGCCGCCCGAGACGGCGTTGCTGAACCTGCCTTGGGCGTTCGCCCCGCCGGCCGTGAAGAGAGCGATAGCCGCGGCCAAACCCAACACCACGTTCCTCATGCGAAGGCTCCTCGGATGGTTCCGCTCAGGGTACGTCAGCCGGACAGCGGCCGGCGACGGGAAAGGCGGGACAGGCCACAGACTCGATCTTTCCGCGGTTCATTCAAAGCGCGAAGAGCGGGATTCGGCGCTTCTTCGGCAAGTAGCCGAAAAGACGGGGATCCGGCCTCGAGCGTTCGATGGCCGGGTCGAACCGCTCGATGGGACTTCGGCGCATGGCGACCGTGTAGGTGGGCCCTCGGATTTCTCGAGCGAGAGCGGGGAGGTAGGAGCGGAGTTGGCCGAAAACTTGGTCCTGTTCGCGGGCCCCTGGTACCGCCGGAGTATGTCGCGAACGGACGAAGAGCGGGCGTTCAAACCCATGTTGCGCGCGGGGACGCGCTTCACGCGAGACGCCGCCCAGCGGCCCATCCTGATGTTCGAGGACGTGTTCAAGTCCTACCGGCCGGGCGCGCCCGTGCTGCGCGGCATGAACCTCATCATCGAGCGCGGCGAGTTCGTGTTCATCACCGGTCCGAGCGGCTCCGGCAAGAGCACCCTGCTCCGCATGCTCTACCGCGCCGAGCGCGTGGACGACGGGCGCATCCTGTTCATGGGCCGCGACGTGGCCCGCCTCACGGACGACTCGGTGCCCTTCCTCCGCCGCAACATCGGCGTCGTGTTCCAAGACTTCAAGCTCGTCTCCTCGTGGACCGTGTTCGAGAACGTGGCCATCACGCTCGAGGTCATCGGCCTCTCGCCGCGCCTCGTGAAGACCCGCGTGGGTGAAGCGCTCGAGCGCGTCGGCCTCACCGGGCGAGGACAAGACCTCGCCGGAGTGCTCTCCGGTGGCGAGCAGCAGCGCGTCGCCGTCGCGCGCGCCATCGTGGGTGAGCCCGCCCTCGTGCTGGCCGACGAGCCCACCGGGAACCTCGATCCGCAGCTCGCCATCGACGTGCTCGGTCTCTTCGAGGAAATCCACGAGTCCGGCACCACTGTGCTCTTCGCCACCCACGACCGCACGCTGCTCGACCAGCGCCCGCGTCGCGTGATCGTGCTCGACGAAGGCAAAGCCATCGACGTGCCGACCGGCGTCGCGACCGCCGAAGAAGACCTCTACGACAACCGCCTTCCGCTCTGAGCGTCGGCGCGTCGGGCTCGGCCCGTCGCGCGCCGTACGCCTGAACAGCCCCCGAGCCTAGTTTTTCCGGAGCTCCGTGCTCCGCGCCCCATCGCCGACGACCCGAGGAACTCCAGATGATCGATGCCTCCATCAGCACGACGCGCCGCGCCCGCCGCGGCATGCTCCGCGAGTGGCGACTCCACGCGCTCAGTGTCTTCTCCCTGGCCGTCGCGTTCGTTTGCCTCGGCGCCGCGCTGCTGGTCGTGACCAACCTGCGTACGGTCGAAGAGCGCTGGGCCCACGCCGGTCGCGCCTCGATCTACTTCAAGGACGGCGCGTCCCAGGAAGACATCGACGACCTCAAGAAGGCGCTCGAGAAGGTCCCCGGCGTGCTCGCGGTTCGTTACGTCTCGAGCGGTCAAGCGCGCGGCGAGTTCGGCGCGACCGAGACCTCGGCCAAGACCGAGCTCGCGGCCCTCCCGGTCGAGGCGTTCCCCGCTTCGCTCGAGCTCGAGGTTCGTCCCGACATGGGCGACGCGGAGCTCGACATCACGGTGGCCAAGATTCGCCAGATCCCGGCGGTGGAAGACGTGGAGACCTACCAGGTGTGGACCGCGCGCCTCTCCAAGCTCGTGAAGGGCGGCGTCACCGCGGCCGGCATCCTGGCGCTCGTGGTGTTCGCGGCGGTGCTCGCGGTGGTCGGCTCGACCATTCGCCTCGCGCTCCAGCGCCGCAAGACCGAGGTCGAAGTGCTCAAGCTGGTCGGCGCGACCGATCGCTTCGTCAAAGGTCCGTTCCTCCTCGAAGGCAGCGCGCAAGGCGCCATGGGCGCGTCCGGCGCCATCGCCCTGCTCGCGGTGCTCTTCTTCGTGGTGCGCGGTCGACTCGACGGCGAGCTCGCGCTGCTCATCGGAGTGGAGCCCTCGTTCCTTCCCTGGCACGTGGCGCTCGGCATGGTGGTGACCGGGGCGGTGCTGGGCATGACCGCGGCCTCGCTCGGCCTGCGCAAGCTCGTGACGGTGTGATGCCCATGAACGGAAGGCTCAAGCTCGCTTCGATCGCGCTGCTCGCCGCCACCTTCACCGGTGCGGTCGGCCACGCGGCTCCGCATCTCGACAAGGGCTCGGACACCGCGAACGCCAAGGCTCGCGCCCTGGAAGCCCTCGCGCCCAGCGAGCCCCGCGCGATGCCTCCGCACCCCGCCGTGGCCGCGCCCGACTCGCCCGCGCTGGCCCTCGCCGCGCTCGATCGCAAAATCGCCGATCTCGACTCGGAAGAAGAGCAGTCCAAGAAAGAGCTGGCCGAGCTCGGTCCCAAGCTCGCCGACGTGCACGCGCGTTCGCTCGGTCGAGGACGTGCATTCTACAAGCTCTCGCGCGCCGGCATGCTGCCCGTGGGCGGAGGCTTCCAGGCGCTCGTGTCCCACGCCATGCGCGTCGAGCGCGCGCGTCGAACCCTCTCCAACGACCTCGCGGAAGAGAAGCGCCTGCGTGGCCGTGGCGGAGAGCTCGCGCGAAACCTCGAGCGTGTGGCGCGTGACCGCGTCTCGCTCGCGAGCCAGCGCAGCGCCATGGATGCGGCCCGCATGGCCATGGCCGACGAGCAGCGTCGCCAGCAGGCGTTCGACTCGGCCTTCTCGTCGAGCGGCGCGAACGGCGCCGGCGGCGGTTACGTGGCCGTCTACGGCGGCACGGGAGCCTCGCAGGACTCCACGCTGGGCGGGTTCTCTTCGGCGCGCGGACGCTTGCTCTTTCCCGTGGCCGGGCGCGCCGAGACGCGCCAGGCGCATCGTGAAGGCACCGACGGTCCCGGTCTCGAGGTGCGCGCGGCGCTGGGCACCCCCGTCCGTTCCGTGTTCGCCGGTCGCGTGGCCTTCGCCGATCGCTACGGCGCCTACGGCCGCCTCGTGATCCTCGATCACGGCGAGCACTACTATTCGGTGAGCGGAAACCTCGCCACGGTGGACGTGAAGGTCGGCGACGAGATCGGCGCCGGCGAGCGCATCGGCACCGTGGGCGACGAAGGCCACGGCGCGATGCTCTACTTCGAGATCCGCCGCGGCACCGAGACCATCCCCGCCGGTCCTTGGCTCGGCATCTGAGACTGCGGTAGCGGCTCGCGAGCCGCACCGAGCAGCGGCCCCGCGGCCGACTCGTGAATCCGTTCCGGCTGAAATCGAGGCCAATCCTTCGCGCGGAGGGTTGGCCTTCGTCGTGCAAAAGGCCCTCTCCACGGGAGCGACGTCGCTCCACGCAGCCCCCTGGAGAAGCCATGAAACTCGACTCGAAAGCTCGTTCGTTCGCGGTGCCCGGTCTGCTCCTCGGAGCGCTCGCGCTGGTCGCGGTCCCCTCGCTCGTCGGCTGCGCGTCGGACAGCGAAGGCACCCTCGCGCCCGTCTCGGCCGACCCGACCGCGCCCGACGACGAGAGCGACGAGCACCCCGAAGACGGCCTCGAGCCGGCCTTCGACGACGGCCTCGGCTCCTCGCTCGACGAGGGCGACGACACCGGCGCGCCGACCGAGACGGCCGACGCGGGCGCCGACGCCCAGGTCGAGTCGCTCGCCGGCACGACGTGCGACTCGAACGCCAAGACCGGCGACTACTGCGGCGGCGACAAGGTCACGGGAGGCAGCAAAAACACGCTCTACCGCTGCAACGGGCCCGGCCGCGCCACCGTGATCAAGGTCTGCGCGAACGGCTGCTCGGTGAACACCGGCACCGACGATACGTGCAAGATCCCCGTTCCTTCCGGGCCGGCCTCGTGCCCGCACGTCGACGCCATCTTGCGCTTCGGCCTGCATCCGGTGGCCTCCGACCGCCTGCGCTGCGTGGGCATCACGGCGGCGCGCATCACCCAGACCATCGGCGGCGCCCCGGCCTCGGCGGGCACCCACCTCCAAGACGGCGTGGCCAGCGGACACCCCTACTCGGCGGCCACGGACCTCAGCGTGCGTGGTCTCTCCGACGCGCAGGTGCGCACGCTGATCGCGCGCCTCGACGCGATGGGCTTCGCGGCCTTCTTCCGCAACCCCGGTCACGACGGCTGGCCGTCTTCGGAGCTTCGCCACGTGCACGTGGTGTTCGCCGGGGCGCGTATGAAGTCCTCGCTGCGCGCGCAAATCGCGGACTTTTTGGCCGGAAAGAACGGCCTCGCGAGCCACAGCGCGTACTCGTTCTACCAGCCGCCGGCCTCGGTGAAGGCCTACGTCCGCCAGATCTTCGACGCCGCCAACTGACGCGCGCGTTCGCTCAGGGAGGCATCTCCTCGAGGGTCTTACGGAGCTTTTGCGCCATCTTCCGTGAGCCCTCGAGGTTGGTCCGGTAGTCGCTCGCGCGCACGCGCACCGTGTACAAACCGAACGACGTCATGAGCACCGCGGTGAAGAGGCACGCCGCGCCGATGCCCACGTTCTTCAAGAAGCCGAGCAGGGCGATGACGGGAAACGCGTAGAAGAGCCGCGTGTAGAAGGGTTTTCCCTGATCGAGCTCGCCGCGCCGCTTCTCGAGCTCGGCGACCCACTCGTCGTACTTGGCGAGTTGCGCTTCCACTTTCTCGCGCTCGGTGCGGACCTTCTTAGGTGCCATCCTGCTCGCCTTTTACTCCGGTAACGGCAGGGCGAAGCCTTTCGTTCGCGTCCGGAACGTCATTCCCCCGCGACGGGCACGGTGAGGGTTCCGTCGAGCGTGAAGAGGCCCTTCGCGTCCGGCGACTCGGACTGCATGCGCGCTCCGGTGAGCCGAAGCGTGAGGGAGGTCGGCGTGCGCGCCTCGACGACCATGCTCCCCTGATCGGCCTCCCAGATCTTCTCGCCCGCGGCGCCGCTGATGGCCGTTCCCTCGAAGTAAACGACGCTCACGCGGTCGAACTTGTCGAGCGGCAAACTCTGGCCGACCCGCGGCAAATGCCCGGAGGGGAACGCGACGCGCAGGTTGCGCGTGGTGCCGGTCGCGACGTCCGACAGAGACGCGCTCCGTCGGTCGTTGGTGAACGGGTAGCTCTTGTCCGAGAGGGTCGCGCTGGTGCTGGCGAGGGTGCTCGGCGTGGCGACCATGTTGGCCGCGTCGTTCGTGATCGGTTCGGGGAGTACGTTCGAGAAGGTGAGGCTCGCCGTTCCTCCCGAGGTGTCGGGCAGCCTGACGATGGGGAGCGTCACCGTGCCGTCGACCACGAAAATGTCGCGAGCGCCGCCTCGATCGAACTGTCCCAGGTTCTTGAGCTGGAGCGTGACCGTGCCGGCCGTCACGGCGACCACCGAGAGCTCGCCGTCGCCCTCGGTGCGCCACGACTTTCCGTCGCTCTGAAACGTCTCGAGGCGCACGCGCCGCAGCGGAACCAAGGTCTGGGTCGGGGCGTCGGCGGGGAACTTTTCGCCCGCGTCGAACGTGCCGGCGTCGTCGAAGATCGAGATCTCGAGCGTGCGAGCGTTCGTGGCGGCCTTATCTTCTCCCACGAGCACCGTGACCACCGAACCTCCGCTCGGCTTCGGGCGCACCTGGACCGAGCCTCGCGTGGGCGTGAGCGTCCCGAGCTTGGCCGTGGTGGGCAGCGAGCCCGCGGCACGCACCTCCAGCGATCCGGAAACGCTCGCGGACGATTGGGCATCGGTCGCGTCGCTCGTCGCGTCGCTCGTCGTGCTCGCATCGATGGGCGTGCTCGCGTCGGGCGTGACCGTGGCCGAGTCGTTCCCCGAATCACTCGTGCCCGCGTCGTCCGCCGCCGCGGGGTCGCTCTCGCACGCCATGAACCCCGCCGCGCCGAAGGCGATCGAGGAGACGACGAGCAACGTCGAGAGGTTTCGCATGAAGTCCTGCCTTTGCTGAAGAAAGCCCAGCCTTTCACGATACCGGTTCCGGACCTCGTGTCATCCGGTGTGTGCGCGAGCCCGCCGCTGCCTCTCGTGGGAGTGGGCTACGGGGCGCGGGGTTTCGCGCCGTTAAGTCTTCATGCAGCGCGCGCTTCGTGAGGGAGTCTCTCTGGTGGTCGGAAGCCTCTTCGTCGCGCACGTGGCGCTGGCCGGGCCTGGGCTCGAGCGACCGGTGGTGCCCATGACGGCCACCTCGTACCTGTCCGGTCCTCGTGTGATGGGCACGGCGATCGGCGTCTGGCAGGACGACACCACCACGCAGACGAGCTACTTCCACCAGCTCTCCGCCGGCACCGCGCGCACCACGCGGGTGACCGAGTACCTGCCCTCGGCGAGCCCCTACGTGCTCGGCTCGGGGCGCGTGGTCGTCATCGCGTACTCGAGCG
This sequence comes from Polyangiaceae bacterium, assembly GCA_965225775.1. Taxonomy (GTDB): domain Bacteria; phylum Myxococcota_A; class Polyangia; order Polyangiales; family Polyangiaceae; genus JAAFHV01. The sequence continues at coordinate 7,901,268 of OZ245328.1, forward strand.
ACGGCACTTCTCCGCAACGCGTGTATTTTCTCGGGACCGGCGGTGCTCCGCTCGCGCTCGGCCTCGAGGTCGCCGCCGAGCCCGCGGCCATCGCCTTCGACGGCAACCTCATGTACCTCGTGGCGCGCCCGGTGGGCGATGCGAGCGCGGGCTACGAGCTCTATCGAACCGACGGCACGCCCACGGGCACCTGGTCGCTCGGGGACCTGTGCCCGGGGCCTTCGTCGTCACGCCCCGAGGTGCTCGGAGCGTCGGGCGGAGCCTTCTATTTCGCGGCGCATACGTGCGCGCCCGCGGGCGTCTCCCCGGCCGATCTGGCGCTTTATCGAACCGACGGTCGCACGGCGCAGATGGTCGGTGATCTGTCTCCGGAAGGACGCGCCGCCGGGATCTCGGGCAAGAGCCGAGACGGAGACGACCTCGTGTTCTTGGTCGACGTAGCCTCGGAGAGTCCCTCTCCGGGGTCGTCTTCGCACGGCACCACGACGCTGCCCTTCGTGGTGCACGAGGGGGAGCTCGCGGCCCTTCCCGTGCTCTCCAGCGCAAGCTTCCTCGGCGCGAGCGCGCAGGGGATCGTGCTTGAGTCCGGCAGACGACCACTTCGCTGGGGAGAGGTCGAGCCGTACTCGAGCGAGCCCGTGGTCGCCGGGCTTGGCACGTTTCGAGGGAACCTCGTGCTCGCGACGGGGGCGTACAGCTCGCTCGGGGTCACCGACGGCACCGCCGCGCACACCTTCGCGCTCCCGTGGTCCACGCCGGATGCGGTCTTCCGCGGCGTGGGCAGCGCGTCCGCGGGCGTCGTGTTCGGCGTGCAGGTGCTCGACCCCACGCACGTGCAAACGCGCTCGCGTGAGCTCTGGACCAGCGACGGCAGCGCGAGCGGCACCACACGCCTCGCCACTGTAGGTCCCGGTCAGACCATCGGGGAGGGACGCGCGACCCCTTCGGGGCGGCTCCTCTTCCAGGTCGGCAAAGACGTCTGGCGCACCGACGGCACCCCTGCGGGAACCCGTCGCGTCGTCACCGACATCCAAACCACGTTCGCCGTGGAAGGCGAAACGGTCTATTTTTCCCGCCTCGGCCGAGGCGTGTCGATGTGGGACCCGGACGCTGTCTTGCCCGAGCCAGGAGCTCCCGCACCCGACGCAGGTCCAGCGGATGCGGGCGCTGACGCGAGCGCCATCGAAGCTGCCCCACCCGCCGCGAGTCCTCGCGCTCCCTTCGACCTCCCGCCGAGCTCGGGTAGCTGCGACGCTGGAGGGCTCGGCCTGCCAGGAGGTCCGTGGGCCTTGGTGCTGCTCGTGGGCGCTGCGTTCCTCGCCTTGCTCGAGCGACGCTCCCGCGAGCGCACCGACCCTTGAGCCGGGCCGCGCGATGGTCCCTGGTCGGAGGGCAAGCCGACTCGCCTACCGTGAAAAACGACTCGTCTGCACGAGCTTACGACTCGTCTGCAGTGAAAAACGACTCGTCTGCAGTGAAAAACGACTCGTCTGCAGTGAAAAACGACTCGTCTGCAGTGAAAAACGACTCGTCTGCACGAACTTACGAGGGGCCTGCACGAACTTACGAGGGGCCTGCACGGACTTACGAGGGGCCTGCACGAACTTACGAGGGGCCTGCACGAACTTACGAGGGGGTCCGAGCCTCCTGACGACTGGGCCGAACGCAAAAACGGCTCAGAGCGCCGGGAAATACAGATCGAAGCTCGTGCCGCGGCCGGGGCTGCTCTCCACCGACACGAAGCCCTGATGCTGCTCGGTGATGCGAGACACCACGGCGAGCCCGAGGCCGGTGCCGGTGGCTTTGGTGGTGAAGAGCGGGTCGAAGATCTGGTGCTTGACCTCGTCGCTCAATCCCGGGCCCGAGTCGCTCACGCGAACGTGGGCGAAGCGGCCTGGTCGCGAGCGTAGCGCCGCAGGGAGGGCGCCGGAGTCCAAGCGCCGCTCGTCGACCCGCAGCGTGATGAGCCCGGACTCTCCGACGGCGTCGCGGGCGTTGAGCAAGAGATTGGCGAGCGCCTGCTCGAGCTGCACGCGGTCTCCTTCGATGCGCGGGGTGGCCTCGTGCTCGTGCAGCAAACGCACCCCGCGAGGAATGGAGGGGCGCACGAGCTTGATGGTGCTCTCGACGCGCGCATTGAGATCGAGCTCGGTGTGGGCGCTTTCCTCGCGACGACCGAGTCTCAAGAGCTGCTGGCTGATGTCGCGCATCTTGGCGAGCGCGCCCGAGGCGTCGGTGAGCGAGGAGCGCTCGTCTTCGTCGAGCTTCGCGCGTGCGAGGATCTCCATGCTCATCATGGCGACGCTGAGGAGATTGTTCATGTCGTGGGCGACACCGGCCGAGAGCACGCCCATCAGCTCGAGGCGCTCGAGCCGCTGCAGGTGAGCGACCAGCTTCTTGCGCTCGAGCTCGACGTTGTCGCGCTCTTCCAAGGCGACCACGCGGTCGAACGCGGGCGCGATCTGCGTGGCGAAGACCGTGAGCGCTTCCAACTCCTCGTCCGTGGGCGGAAGAACGCCTTCATCGTTGAAGCTTCCGGCACCCAGGGTGCCGCGCACGCGTCCGGCCACGAGCACCGGCACGTTGATGATGGTGCGATTGCCGAGCTGCGCGACGATATCCTTGTTGGTGCGCGGGTCGGTGCGCGCGTCCGTGACCACCACGGGCTTTCCGCCGGCGATGATCTCTTGCACCATCGCGTCGCCGGCGATGGGAATGACGAGCGCGTCTTGCCAAGTGACGAGAATCGTCCCGCGCAGCGCGAGCAGCCGCACGTTCTCGTCGTTCTCCGGATCCATCCAAGAGAGCCATGCGCTCCGGTAGCGAGAGACGTCTCGCACGGCGGCGTTCGCGACCCGCATGAGGTCGTCCAGCGTGCGCGCGCGCTGGAGCTCCCCGGAGTGCGCGAGCACTTGCTGAATCAACGGAGCGGGCATGTCCTCCTCAGGGTGCACCCGAGAAGAGTGTGACGAATCCTCTTCCGTGCACTCCACACGGTGACACGCTCACGCTCGACACCGCGAGATGCGTTTTGGATGGATCCTACGGAGACCACGAGTGCGTCTCCTTTGCGTCCCTCAGCTCGACGCCGGCTTCGCGCTCATCATGGTGGCGAGCTTGCCGCTGCGGTCGAGCTCGTGGAGATCGTCCGAGCCACCCACCGGGGTGCCGTCGATGAAGATTTGCGGCACCGTGCGACGCCGCGTGGTGTCCACCAGCCACTGGCGCTTCTCCGGGTCGTTCGAGACGTCGACCACGTCGTAGGGGATTTGGCGCTTGTCGAGCAGGGACTTCGCTCGGGTGCAGTAGGGGCAGTAGTCGGTGACGTAAACGACGACGCGCTCGGACATGGTCGAGCGAAGATAACACTTGCAGCTCGCACGGGAAGGGGACCGTGCATTCTGCACACGAAGCGCCGAGATGCGACGTCTCCACGGAGCGCGCTTTCGGGTCTCGCGCGAGCGCGCGACCTCTTCGAGACCTAACGAGCCCACGCTTTTCCCGCTTCGTGAAGCTTTACTCGAAGCCCTGGAAAATCATGGGTCGGCGGGCGCGCAGGCTCAAAATCTGGTGTTAGCATCCTCGTTCCCATGGGCGCCGAACAGACCATCCACCTCGAGAAGTATGCTCCCGACGCAAAGGCCCTCGTGGCCGGAGCGCAGTCCCTCGCCGACGAGCGAAAGCACGGGCAGGTCGAGCCGCTCCACCTGCTCTCGCGCGCCATCGAGCGTGACCGAGGGGTGCAAGAGGTCTTCAAGAAGGCCGGCATCTCCGCCACCGACCTCGCCGTCGAAGCCGAGACCCAGCTCACCCGTCTCCCGAAGAGCCAAGGCGGTCTCGCCTACCTGTCGACGGCCACGCTCCAGCTCCTCGGCCGCGCCGAAAAAGAAGCGGACAAGAGCGCCGTCGGGGTCGACCACCTGCTGAACGCGCTCTCCCAGGAGATCCGTGGTCCTGCCGCGGTGGTGCTGCAGGCGTTCGGGCTCGGACCGGGCTCGCTGCGCCCGCACATGGAGGCCCTGAAGAGCGTTCCTCGCGATGTGCCTCCGCCCGCCGGAACGTCCGGCTCCTCGTCGACCGCCGGGGGCGATCCGCAGGTCGGAGCGCGCTTCACCATCGACCTCACCGCACGCGCCAAAAAAGACGGGTTCGACCCGGTCATCGGACGCGACGTCGAGGTGCGCAGGCTCCTTCAGATTTTGGAGCGCCGTCAGAAGAACCACCCGCTGCTCGTGGGCGAGCCGGGCGTGGGCAAGACCGCCATCGTGGGAGCGCTCGCCGCGCGAATCGCTCAGGGAGACGTGCCGCACAACCTGTCCGGCTTGGTCATCCACGAGCTCGAAGTGGGCTCGATCATGGCCGGCGCCAAGCTGCGCGGCGAGGTGGAAGAGCGCTTGAAGCAAGTGCTCGCGCTGGTGAAGCAGAAGGACACCGTGCTCTTCATCGACGGCATCGAGTCCTTGCTCGGACAAGGCGGCGCCGGCAGCAGCGTGGGCGACCTCTTGAAGCCGCTCTTGGCTCGCGGAGAGGTGCGCCTGCTCGCCACCACCACGCCCGAAGGCGTACGAAAGCTCCAGGAGAAGGACCCGAACCTGCTCCGTCGCTTCACGCCGCTCACCATCGACGCCCCCACGCCGGAGAAGGCCATCGAGATTCTGCGCGGCATCGCCACGCGCTTCGAGACGTACCACAAGGTGCAAATCGGCGATCCGGCGGTGGTCGCGGCGGTGCGTCTGGCCAAGCGCTACGTGCAAGACCGCGCGCTCCCGGACAACGCCATCGATCTCCTCGACGAGGCGGCGGCCCGCAAGCGCGTCGAGCTCGACGGCATCCCGTCGGACGTGGACGACGCCATTCGCCGCCTCTCGTCGCTCAAGGCGCAGCTCTCGGGCCTGGTGGACGACGTGGACGCCATGAGCCTCAAGACCCGCGAGCGCATCGAAGCGGAGCTGAAGACCTTGGAGCCGAGCGTCTCCGAGATGCGCGTGAAGCTCGACTCGCGTCGTGGGGCCGTGGCCGCGGCGACCGCGCTCCGTGAAGAATACACGAAGCTCCAGAACGAGCTCGACGAGGCCCGCAAGACGCAGAACTTCGCCAAGCTGGGCGAGCTCGAGCACGTGCACATCCCCGAGGTGAAGCGAAAGCTCGAGGTGGCCGAGGCCGCCGAAGCCCGCGAGGCCACCACCGGCAACACCTCGCGCATCGTCACCGAAGAAGACGTGGCCGTGGTGCTCGGCGATTGGACCGGCATTCCCATCGCGCGCATGCTCGAGGCCGAGAGCGAGAAGCTCCTCAAGATGGAAGACCGCCTCACGAAGCGCGTGGTCGGCCAAGAAGAAGCCGTGCGCGCCGTGTCCAAGTCGGTGCGCCGCGGCCGCGTGGGTCTTCGCGACCCGGGTAAGCCCATCGGCAGCTTCCTCTTCCTCGGCCCGAGCGGCGTGGGCAAGACCGAGCTCGCCAAGGCCCTGGCCGAGTTCCTCTTCGACGACGAACAATCCATGACCCGCCTCGACATGAGCGAGTTCATGGAAAAGCACATGGCGCAGCGTTTGGTCGGCGCGCCTCCCGGCTACGTGGATAGCGAAGAGGGCGGCTTCTTGACCGAGGCCGTGCGCCGTAAGCCGTACAGCGTGCTGCTCTTCGACGAGGTTGAGAAAGCCCACGCCGACGTCTTCAACTTGATGCTCCAGGTGCTCGACGACGGACGCCTCACGGACGGCCGCGGCCGCACGGCGGACTTCTCCAACACGGTGGTCATCATGACCTCCAATATCGGATCGCAGCGCATCCTCGAGACCGATCCGAAGCTGTTCGAGTCCCCCGAGGGACGCGAAGCGCTGCGCGACGTGCTCCGCGAAGAGCTGAAGAACTTCCTGCGGCCGGAGTTCTTGAACCGCATCGACGACGTCATCATCTTCCGCCCGCTCTCCAAGGGCGACCTGACCGGTATCGTCGACATCCAGCTGAAGCGCCTGGAGAAGCTCTTGGTCGATCGCGAGATCAAGGTCGAGCTCACCACGGACGCGAAGACCCGCCTGGTCGACCTCGGCTACGAGCCCGCGTTCGGCGCGCGTCCCTTGAAGCGCGCCATCTTGAAGAACGTGCAAGACCCGCTGGCCGAGGAGATTCTCGCCGGAGGCTACCCGCCCGGATCGAAGATCCGCGTCGACGTGAAGGACGAAGCGTTCACCTTCGAGAAGGTCTGATGAGAGTGCATTTCGTCGGCGTGTCCGGCACGGGCATGGGCGCACTGGCCACGCTCTTCCGCGAGGCCGGTCACGAGGTGAGCGGGGCGGACATGGCGTTCGATCCGCCCATCGGCCCTGCGCTCGAAGCGGCAGGCATCGTGTGCAAGCGAGGCTACGAGGCCTCCCACCTGGACGACCATCCGGACCTCGTGGTGGTGGGCAACGCCATCCGCAAGGACAACCCGGAGGCGCTCGCCGCGGACGCGAAGAAGCTCGCGAAGACGAGCATGTCGGGCGCACTTCGCAGCCATTTTCTCGAGGGACGAAGGCCCTTCGTGGTCACCGGCACGCACGGCAAGACCACCACTTCGTCCATGGCGGCGTGGCTCTTGGAGAAGGCCGGCACCGAGCCCGGGTTCTTCATCGGAGGCATCCCCAAGAACTTCGGCAAGGGCGCCAAGATCGGAAACGCCAAGCGCAAGCTCGGCAGCTCGAGCTCGAGCGGCATCCCCGGTCGTTCGCCCTTCGTGGTCGAAGGCGACGAGTACGACGCCGTCTACTGGCACAAGGAACCCAAGTTCCTCGACTACGTGGGCGTCTCTTCGGACGACGTGGTCATCCTCACCAGCATCGAGCACGACCACATCGACATCTACCCGGACGAGGCGGCTTACGTGCGCGAGTTCGAGCGCCTCGCCGAGCGCCTTCCCGCGGGCGGTCTCTTGGTGATCGACGCGCGAGATCCCAAGGTGCGCGCGGTGGCCGCGAAGGCCAAATGCCGCGTCGTGCATTGTGCACTCGATGGCGACGACACCGGCGCCGAGCCTCCCACCTGGCTCGCGGCTCCCGTGCCCATCGACGAGAACGGCGTGCAGGCGTTCGACGTGTTCGTGGGCGGGTCTTCGGCCGGACGCTTCGCCATGCAAAGCCCAGGTGCTCACAACGTCCGCAACGCGCTCTGCGTGCTCGCGGCCTGCGCCGAGGGCTTCGGGATCGGCTTCGCCGAGCTGCGCGCGGGGCTCGCCACCTTCGAGGGCGTCAAGCGTCGCCAGGATCTCGTGGGCGAAGCGGCCGGCGTGCGCGTCTACGACGACTTCGCGCACCACCCGACCGCCGTGCACGAGACCCTGCGCGCGCTCCGCCAGAAGCACCGCGGCGGAAAGCTCTTCGCCGTCTTCGAGCCGCGCAGCGCGACCGCGTGCCGCGCGCTTCATCAGGCCGATTACCCACGATCGTTCGAGTCGGCCGAGCGCGTGGTGCTCGCGCCTCTCGGGCGCACCAACGTGCCCGAGTCCGAGCGCCTCGACGTGAAGAAGCTGGTCGCGGACATCGGCGCGCGTGCGACCGACACCGAGAGCGTCGACGCCATCGTCGAGCTCCTGGTGCGCGAGGCGGGCCCGGGCGACACCGTCGCGCTGCTCTCCAACGGAGCCTTCGGTGGCATCCACCAGAAGCTGCTTACTGCGCTCTCGTCGCGATCTACGTCTTCCACCTGACCGCACCCGACTTCCGTCTCTCCACCCTCGGCTCGACCGAAAGCAAACGCATGACCCTCTCCGACGATCGACTCCTCGAGCTCTGCGACGTGGCTCGCGTGGCCGCGAACGAAGCGGCGGCGCACACCCTGCTCGGCTTCCGCGCGCCCCTCGACGTGGAGCACAAGGGGCGACGCACCGATCTGGTCACGCGCTTCGATCGCGAGTCCGAGGGTATCTTGCTTCGCCACCTGGAGAAGACCGGGCTCTTCGTGGTGGGCGAAGAGAGCGGCGGCAAGACCGAGCGCGGAAAGCCTACGTTTTTCGTGGATCCGCTCGATGGGACCACCAACTTCGTGCACGGCCATCCCTTCTTCGCGGTCTCGATCGGCCTCGTGGTTCCTTCGTCGGACGGCGCCGAAATCCCGGTGGTCGGTGTGGTGGTCGCGCCCGCGCTCGGCCTCGTGTTCGAGGGCGTGTGCAACGAGCGCGGCGACGTGCTCCGCGGCACCACGCGCTCCGGCGTGCCCAGCAAGGTGAGCGCCACCACGGAGATCGCCGACGGCCTCTTCGCCACCGGATTTCCCTACGACCGCGCGACCAGCGAAGAGAACAACTTCGCCGCCTTCGTAGCCGTGAAGAAGCGCGCGCGCGGCGTGCGTCGGTGCGGCTCGGCCGCGCTCGATCTGTGCCTCGTGGCCGACGGCACCTACGACGGCTACTGGGAAAAGAAGCTGAACCCGTGGGACCTCGCAGGGGGCGCAGCGCTCGTGCGCGCCTCGGGTGGCAAGGTCACCGGGCTCCCCAAGGGACCGGTCGACGTGCGCGCGGGGAACATCCTCGCCTCGAACGGCCTCGTGCACGACGAGCTCGCCAAGCTGATCACCGGCGCCTGAGACGCGTCGGTCGACGCGTGTAGCTCCCTCGCGTCGCGCGGCCGATATTTTGGCACGCGCGCATCGACGCGTGCAATCCTTGGAAGATGCACGCGCCTGCGCCGAATCCTGGGTATCCCGCGTCGAACACCACGCCTCCTGGCTCGCGCTTGCCGCTGGTCGCGGCCATCTTGGGCGCCGCCGCCGTGATCGTCTTTCCGCTGTTGATGGTCGGCGCGGCCTTCGTGATTTCGGGATCGGATACCGCCACCACGATGATGCTCGTGGCTGCGTTCGCGGGCGCCGTCTGCGCGCTCACGGCGGCGGTGCTCGGCATCGTCTCGCTCACCCGTGGGGTGACGGGGAGCGGGAAGGCGCTCGCGATCGGCGCGATCCTCTCGGCCGTGTTCAGCATCGTCACCGGAGGGCTCGCGGCCGTCTTCGGCTTCCTGGTGACCTCACCCGCGCTTCACGGCCGTCCGCTCCGGCGCCGGGGTGAGCCCGTCTTGCCCGAGGCGAGCGAGAGCGAACGAGCTCCCGTGTGGGGCGACGACGCTTCGTTCGCCGCGCTCGAGGTCTCGGCGCTCCGTCCGGAGACACGTCGCGAGGTGGCCGCGGGATGGTTGGAAGATGCACGTACCGAGCACGCCTCGGTGGCCGCGTTCTCTCGTCTCGCGCTGGACCTGCTCTCCATCGGAGCGCCGCCGAACCTCGTGATGCGGGCGCACTCGGCGGCCATGGACGAGGTCGAACACGCACGAAAGGCCTACGCGATCGCCTCGCGTTTCGCGGGGCGCACGCTCGAGCCCACGACGTACCCGGAGGCGGCGGCCATCGAGCCTCGCGCGCTCTCGGCGCTCACAGTGGCGCGCGAGTCCTTGCTCGAGGGCGTGGTGGGGGAAGCGGCGTGCGCGGCGCTCTTGGCTCGAGGAGCCTCCGAAGTCTCGAGCGAGGTGCTCGGGCGTCACCTGGCGCGGCTCGCCGTGGACGAAGCCGGTCATGCCGAGCTCGCGCGCGATGTCGTGCGCCACTGTGTGGCGCGAGCGGGGAGCGAGAGGGCGTCGATGCTGGCCGAGCTACGCCAGGCGCTCGACCGTCTCGTGGTCACGACTCCGGACGAGACGAACGACCTGCGTGCTCATGGTCGATTCGGCCCGCGCGACTTCGCGCTCGCCACGAGGGCGGCCCGTGAAGAGGCGCGGACCTTCTTGGACGGTCTCGAAACGAGCGAGACGACCGCGCGTCACTTCCCGCTGGCGTCGATGGGCGGACACGACGCGTCGCAGGGATAGGTAGGCAAAGGCTGGGGGCAGTCGAAGCTGTTGTCGCCCTCGGTGACCTCCTGAGACTCGAGGCCGATCGCGAGCGCGACGGCATCACAAGGCCGTGTGGGGTCGTTGCCCGACTCGAGCAGATCACGTCCGCCGCAGATCAATCCCGTGACGAACGGGAAGGCCGGGTTTTGACAAAATCCAGAGTCGACGCCGGCGTCGGCGTTCTGGAGCGTCCCGATGATGTTGATGAGGCGGTTGGTCGAGACGACTCCAACCAAGTTTCCGGTGATGCTGAACCCACTCGCTGTCTTCGTCAGATCGGCCACCAAGATGGGGTGGGTTTCTTCGACGATCTGGCCGAAGAGTGGAAGCTTGTAGGAGCCGTTGGGGTTCTCCACGACGAGCTTGCCGGCCACCACGTATCCACGCGTTTTGGCAAGCTGCGCGCTCGACTTCTCTCGGTACCAAACGTCGCGCTTCGTGCCGTCCCATGTGGGGCGATAGGGCGTCGAGGTCGCCTCGGAGCAGACCTCGGAGCGCGGCCTGTCCGCGGAGCTGCCTGCCGGCCTTTGAATTCCCCCCGAAGGGACGATGGTCACGTCCACCGCCGAGTCGTTGTCGGTTTCGTTGTACCCCTCGAGCTTGACCAAGATCCCGCGATCTCCGCGCTCGAATCGATTGTTCAGCTCGGCGCTCACGATCGACGCGATGTTGTCGCCGCCGACACCCAGAATCGCGGTGCCGCCCAGATCTGCGCCTCTATTGTCGTCCGACTCTCGGCCGGGAGCGCAAGCTTCGTTGGCTTGAACGCACGAGGTCGACGGACGACTCGGATCGCGATTGTCTCGATTCGCGCAGCTGCACCGATTGTCGAAGTCGAACGATTGTGGATATTGCGGAAGGCCGCCCAAGATCGCCTTTCGGATGGCGAACACGTGCGTCGTCGACGCGGTTCCTTCGTTCGCGGCCGAAGGTGGTCCCGGGGGACGAGCGTGAGGGCAAGGATCCGCGTCCGGCGGCTCGGCGTCCGGGACGGGCGGGGCCTTCTCGGGGCGGGGCGTGTCCGCTTCTTGTTCGACCCCCACGATGAGCTGGCAGGCTGCCAAGAGCGCGCCCAGCGCGCCGGCCACCAGGGCCATTCGTTTGGTTCGGTTCATTGGAACTCTCCCACGAGGGTGGCGCCTCCGAGGGTCGGCATGACGAAGGCGCGGGTGCTCGGCGAACGCGCGGAGTCTTTGCTGCTCGTGAAGACGAAATAGCTGCCCAGGGCCAATCCCACGAGCCCGACCGGGACGAGAATGGTGGAGACGGTGCCGTAGGTGTTCGCCCGATCGTGCAGATCGTTGGCGGTCCGGTAGGCGGGGGTTTGCCCGTAACACACGCCGCGCTCGTCGAACTCGGCGCCGGTGTCGTAGACCTTTCCGGAGGGATCGACCTTGGTGCTGAGTACGCCCCCGGTATTGTCGCGACAGGCGCTCTTCGCGGCGTTGTTGGTGGTGAGGGTGAGCACGCCGAACACTCCGCCCAGCGCCGCGGTCGCCAGGCCGATGCCTCCCACCACGAAGCCCGTGGTCCGGAGAGCTCGATTGGCGGACACTCGGTCGAGGTCGGCGAGCGAGGCTCCCGCTTGCGCGTTCGGCGGAGCTTGCGAGGCGCTGCGTGGTGCATCGACGAGCTTGGGGAGCTCGAGGCTGTCGGTCACGCCTTCGTCGTCGAGCTTACGACGGAGCTCGAGCGGTCTTTTTCCGGGCGCCGACGCGATGACCACGTGGGTTCCGGTATTGAGCGCGATGCCGGCGTTCCAGCTTGCCTCTCCGTACTCTTCACCGTCGACCTTGATGGTCAGACCGGGCGTGCGAGAAGCCTCGGGGACGACGAGGCGCAAGCGCGAGATCCGCGGACCGAGCTTCGCGATGTGCTCTTCGGCGAGCTTCACGCGGTCCTCTCGGTCGGCCTTCTTGGCGCTGGCGCGCAGCTCGTTGAAGCGGTTGTACGCGAAGGCGATCTTGCCTTCTTCTTCGTAGCAAACCGCGAGATTTTGCAGCGTTCCCCCGCCGGGTACCAAGCGGTAGCTCTCGGCGAGCATCGGGCAGGCCGACTTGTAGTCGCTGCGGGCCATAGCGGCCTTGGCGCGCTGGAACAGGTCTTCCGCTTGCGCCTCGCGCCCTTCGCCCGGGCCATCGGCTCGCGCCGCCGAGGAGAAGCCGAGCGCTGCCGTCAAGAAGGGCACGAGTAAGGCACCGCGCATGCGTGGAACGAGCGAAGTCGATCGAGGACGATGGTCGGTAGGGAAGCTCACGGCTGACAAGGTGAAAACGATAGCGCGAATCCCGCGGTCGACGGCCACAGAGGCGTCGTGCGGCTCGGCGATCTCCTTCGCGGCTGCTACGCCTTTCGGCAAGAATATCATGCCCACCACGCCCGCCACCGAGACGCTCGGCATCGTTCACCCCATCGTGCAGGGTCCCTTCGGAGGCGGAATTTCCAGTGTCGCGCTGGCGTGCGCCGTGTCCGACCTGGGTGGGCTAGGGTCGTTCGGCGCGCATCATTTGCCGCCTTCGGAGGTGTCGGCGCTGGTCACGAAGCTGCGTGAGGGTACGTCGCGCCCGTTCGCGGTGAACCTGTGGGTGCCGCTCCCGGGCGAGCGTGAGGTTCGTCCCTCGGTGGACGAGTACGCACGAGCGGTCGAGCGTCTTCATCCGTGGTTCGCGGAGCTCGGGATGTCCGCGCCCACGTACCCCGAGACGTTCGGCCAACGCTTCGAAGAGCAGGCCGAGGCCTTGCTCGAGGCCGCTCCTCCCGTGTGGAGCTTCGTGTTCGGTGTACCTTCTCCGGATCTCCTCGCGCGGGCGAAAAAGCGGGGAATCGTGACCATGGGCACGGCCACCACGGTGGACGAGGCGAGGGCCATCGAGGCCGCCGGCGTGGACCTCGTGGTCGCCACCGGGAGCGACGCGGGTGGACATCGGGTCTCGTTCTTGCGCCCTGCGGAGGAGTCGCTCGTGGGCACCTTCTCGCTCGTGCCGCAGGTCGCGGACGCGGTGAAGACCCCGGTGGTGGCCGCCGGGGGCATCGCCGATGGTCGCGGCATCGCTGCCGCGCTCACGTTGGGCGCGCACGCCGCGCAGATCGGCACGCTCTTTCTCGCCTGCGACGAGTCCGGCGCGAGCGAGGCCCACAAGCGCGCGCTGGTCGGTCCCGACGCGAGCCGCACCGAGCTCACCAAGGCGTTTTCCGGTCGTCTCGCGCGCGGCATCGTGAATCGCTTCTTGCGCGACATGCGCTCGGAGGAGCACGCGCTCCCCCCGTACCCGATCCAGAATTTTCTCACCACCGGCCTTCGACGCGAGGCCGCCGCTCGCCACGAAGCGGACCTGCTCGCGCTCTGGTCCGGACAGGCCGCGTCGTTCGCCAAGCGCCGAAAGGTCTCCGAATGTTTCGCCGATTTGCTCGCCGGACTCGAGCGTGCGCTCGGGAGTCGTGTGTGACCGCGTAGCGTCGAACGCGTCGAAAGGACTCGTGAAAGCGAAGGCCCGGCGATCCGACCGAAGAAAAAGAGCGAAGCGCGGGCTTAAGCCTTTTCATGAATGGCCGTTCTCGAAGGGATAGCCCCGGAGGATCCATGAAGCCTGTCGACGAACCGCGCTCCGAGCTGGAAGAAGTCATGGTTCACCTCGACGGCGAGGAGGACACGCTGCCCGATCCGGCGCAGCGTCGACGCTCCGAGCTCGCCGGGGTGGCCGTCGTCGTGGTGTTCCTGAGCGCTCTCTTGATGCTCTACGCATCGCCCTACGGTCCGCTCGGCTCAGGGCCGATCCCCCGCGATACGGCGCAAGACATGCCCGCGGCGCGTGAGCACGAAGCCGAGCAAACGGAGCCCATGACGGACGAGCAGGCCATTCGAGAGCAGCTCGGTCTGCGCTGAGCGGTCTCGCTCCGAAGGGGGCGTCAGCGTGTGACGCCCAGGATGGCCGTGAGCAGGTCCGCTTGTTCGGCGATCGACGGATCTTTGAGGTCGCGCGCCATGAGGCTCATCGATTGTGCGTGAAGCTCGGCGAGGCTTCGGAGACCTCCGGGCATGGCCTGCACGTTGTCGCCGACGAAGGCTGCGTCGAGGCGCTTCAACGTGGCGAGGGCCGAGGCGTACGCGATGACGTCGCCGTGGCGCGACTTGGCGATCCGCTCGATGTCGTCGTCGTAGACGCAGGGCAAATGCGCGGCGAACGAGCGCGTTCGTTTGCCGTCCGGCCCGTCCGAGACCGTGGCCGTCACGGTGAAGTAAAAGCGCTCGCCGGGGACCCACGCGGGCACGGTCACGCGCAGCATCTCGGTGCGGGCCTCGCCGGCGCGCACGTCGCCGAGGGCGAGCTCTCCGGCGTCGAGTCGCCAGCGTACCTCTCCGCCCGTGGCCTCGAGCACGTGCGAAGGCGCGGGTGAGCCCTCGAAGGTGAGTCGCACGTCGCGGAACTTGGTCTCTCCGGAGACCGGGATGGCTTCGTGCACGGACTCGATGCGCGCGTCGAGATCGGCGGCTGCCCCCGTGCTTCCGCCGCTCAGCGCCGTGAGCGCGGAGAGCTTGCCGAAGTCGGTCACGTTGGTGGTGCCCACGGCCGAGAGGTTGGCGCGACCGGCGGCCTCGACCGCCTTCGCGACCGGCTTCGAGTACGGATCCGAAGCTCCGTTCGTGAGCACGAGCACGCGCAAGGTGGAGCCCGACTTGGGCACGGACGCGAAGGCCTTCTCGAGCGTGCCGCCGAGGTCGAGGGCACCTGGCGATGGCTTTTTCAGGCGCTTGTCCAGCACCGCGAGCGCGAGCGATCGGTTGGAGGCGGGCACGAAAGGAAGGACCAGGCGTGAGCCGGCGCTGTCCCAGATGCTCACGCGGTCACGACCCGCGAGCTGTTCGATGGCGGCCTCGGCGAGGGCGAGCGTGTCTTCGCCGCGGCCGTCCACCACGAGCACCACGTTCTCGCCCCAGCGTGCCGTTCCTTCGGCTGCCGGAGCGAGCACGTCCACGCGCACGAGGACCTCTCCGCCCCACGAAGGCACGCGTGTGTCGCTCGGACGGAGCACGATGCCCAGCCCCGTCGTGGCGAGCACGGTGGGCTTGCTGGTCTCGACGAAGCGCCCGTCGCTCGGGAGGATGAACCCGATGGGCGCGCGCCAAGGCTCGTTCGGATCGCGCGAGATGACCGGTGCGGGCTTGTCGGTCTTGTCGCGGATTTCGAGGCCGTTCGCGCCCAACACCGAGGCTCCTCCGCCTCCGTTCTGAGGGAAGATCACCGTGCCGTCGCGAGCGAGGCGAGGGCCGTCGCACGCGCTCGTGAGCAACAGCGCTCCCGTAGCGACGAGCGCGGCTCGTCGAAACGAACCGGTCATCGTGCGCTTGGGCGTGGTCGAGGGCGAGGCGATGCGAGCGGACACGTCGAGCGAGTATACGCCCCGTAGAGGGAAAAGCTCCTACGGTGCCGCAGGCTTTGCGCGTCGGAAATAGACCGAGATACGTGGCTTTCGACCTCTTGGCGTATCGTGCGGTCGCCATGCCTACCCAAAGCGATCTTCAAGTTCGAACGCTCGGTCCGTGCACGATTCGCTCGCCTCTCGGTCTGTCGACCGTGGCGGGCGACGAGGTCGCCGACTACGTCCCGGACGAAGCTCGCGTGCTGTTCGACGTGGAGACCATGCTGGGCGCGCCGGCGACGACCCCGCTGCTTCTCGAAAAAGCAGGACCACGTGAGCGCCTCTACTTCGAGCCCGCGAAGGTGACCGCCGCCATCGTGACGTGCGGAGGCCTGTGTCCGGGGATCAACAACGTGCTGCGCTCGATGGTGCTCGAGCTCCACCACAAGTACCGTGTGGCGCGCGTGCTCGGGTACCGCTACGGCTTTCAGGGGCTCGACCCCGCGCACGGGGTGACGCCCGTCGAGCTCGGTCCCGAGGCGGTTCGTCACGTGCACAAGCAGGGGGGGAGCTTCCTCGGGCTCTCGCGCGGCCGACGCTCCGCCGAGACCATGGTGGATACGTTGGTCCGTGACGGTGTCGACGTGCTCTTCACGATCGGTGGCGACGGCACCATGCGCGGCGCACACGCTATCGAGCAGGAAATTTCCAAGCGAAACCTGCCCATCGCGGTGATCGGCGTGCCCAAGACGATCGACAACGACGTGGCCTTCGTCGACAAGACCTTCGGCTTCGATACCGCGGTCGAGCTCGCGAGGCTCGCCGTGGACGCGGCCCACACCGAAGCCCTCGGGGCGCGCAACGGGATCGGCATCGTGAAGATCATGGGGCGCGACTCCGGGTTCATCGCGGCGTCGGCCACGCTCGCCAGTCGCGACGTGAACTACTGCCTCTTGCCCGAAGTGCACTACGACCTCGAGGGGGAGCACGGTCTCTTCGCGGAGCTCGAGCGAAGGCTGGCCGAGCGCGCTCACGCGCTCATCGTGGTCGCCGAGGGGTGCGGCAAGAACCTGAACTTGGCCGCCTCCGAGACCGCCGAGCGCGACGCCTCCGGAAACGTGCGCTACGCGAGCCGAGACGCCGACGTGGGACCGCGTCTCCGCGATGTCATCACCGCGCATTTCACGGCACGCGGCACCGACGTCACGGTCAAGTACATCGACCCGAGCTACATGATTCGCAGCGTGCCGGCCAACGCGCAGGACAGCATCTTCTGCGATGCGCTGGCGAGGCACGCGGTGCACGCCGGCTTGGCCGGTAAGACCGGCATCATCGTGGGGCGCACGCACCGCATCTTCACGCACGTGCCGCTCGAGATCGTGACCCGCGAGAAGAAGCGCATCGATCCGGACGGAGACCTCTGGCTCGCGGTCACCGAGACCACGGGACAGCCGCCGCTTCGCGCACCGGGAACCGAGCGCGCGAGCGAGCCGCGATTGACCTGAGCGCGTCCGTCAGGCGGTCTCGCGGTCGAGCTTCGGTCCGAAGATCGCGGTGACCACCGCACCCGCGACACACGCGAGGCCCATCGAGACCAGAGCGACGGTGAGCGCGGTCTCGTGGAGGAGCGCCGCGATCGGGCTCACCACCAGGCCGGGGAGGTAGTACACCATGGCCGATGCCGCGCCAGCCGCGCCAGCCCACTTCGACGAAGGCGCTGCGAGGAAATAGGCCATCACCGCGGGGATCACGAACCCCTCGCCGAGCCCGTCCAGGATCGAGCTCCCGATGGCGAGCGTGGAAGACGATGCCGCCGAAGATGCGGCCATGACGAACGTGGAGAGGCCGAGAATGCCGAGGCCCGTGGCGGAGAGCCAGGCCGGTGAGAGCTTCGAGCGCGTCGACGCCAGGTAAGCCCCGAGCCCGAGAAGTACGAGCGCGAGCACCGACACGATCGACGGGTTTATCACCTGAAAGATCGCGGTCCGGGTGCTCTTCAGCGCTTCGCCGGAGCGGTACATCGTCTCGAAGGCTGCGTGCGAGCCGAGCGTCTGTGCGCTCGCAGAGAGCATGCCTGCCGTGGCGGCGAGACCGAGGGCGGCGAACGTGGGGCCCGACGATGCGCGAAGTACCTGCGGTTCCGGTCGGTAGAGCCCGGAGGCGCCGGGCAGGATCTGGTCGCGGTTTTCGGCCCAATCGAAGGCCTTGCCTGGCAGGGCCAACGCGAGAATCAGTACGCTGATCAGTCCGAGGACGGCGCACACCGCAGGGATGAAATGCGTGCCTGCCTTCGCGTGCTCCACGCCACCCGCCATCGACGAGAGCGCGGACCCGAGGTTGGAGACGAACTGAATGCACGCGGCGACGGCCACGGCTTTCCAGAGCCTCGCTTCGCGATCGATCTCTTCCGAGATGGCGAGGAATACGAGGGGGCGTACGATCCCCGCGAAGAGTGCGATCGAGAACGCGCCGGCTTTCGCGGAGAAGGCTCCCGCGATGTGCGAGCCCGCGAGTCCCGCGAAAGCACCGAGCAACAAGAAGCGACTGCGGGTGGCGATGGAGAGCGCACCACCGGTGGCGAAGCCGACCAGGAGCAAGACCGAGATCAGAAGGAAGAGCGTGCCGATCGACGCCGGCACGGCTCCCGCCTCGTCTCGCAGGCGGAGCATGAGCGTCGAGCGGAAGCCGTAGTACGCGAAGCGCTCGAAGAAGATCGTCGCGCAGAGGAGGGCGAGCGCTCCGTAGTTCCTGGGTTGCATCTCGAGAGAGTCTACGGAAGTCGGGAGGGGATGCCCCCTCGGGTTATCAGCCGTTGGTCGCGAGGTCCACACCGGCCACCAAGGTGACCAGCGAGCCGAGGACCCAGAGGGCCACGGCCACGAACTTTTGGCCGTGCGTGCGCGGCCGCGGCTCGGACGTGGTGAGCTTGGGGCCGGCGATGGTCGCGCTCACCGCGACCGCGACGAGACCGAAGCCGATGAGAAAGTCGTGGCTCTTCGGGTTCGCCGCGCCGAAGGCCGTAGCGGTCACGATCGCGACCACGAAGAGAGCGAACGAACAGAGGGCGACCACGAGCGATCGTCCGAAAAGCGCGGCTTTGCTCCCGGCAGGAACCGCGTGATGGCTTCTTCGCATGGCGAGAATCCACGCCGCGAGCGTCGATACGAACACCGCGGCGATGGCGATCCCCTGGGCGAGGGGCTTGCCGGTCGACCACGAGGTCGTGAACTGGCCGGCCACCACGAAGCTCCACAGCATCGGTCCGAACGTGGCCACGGCCGCTCCCACGTAAGGTCGCGTGGGAGGTCTCGGCGCGGGCGCACGCACCTGGTGAGGCGGCGTGCGATACGGCCCCGAAGGTACGGGAGGCTCGATGGTGTGCGGCGCAGGCGCAGGCACCGGCTCGCTCGACGGCGCTATGGATTTCGCCTCTTCCAGCGTGGCCGAAGGCTCCCGCGAGGTCTCCGTGGGCTGCTCGCTCGGCGCTGAGATCGCGTCGTCGAGCATGGCCCCCTCGGGAGGAGTCGCGGGGTCTGCTTGCGTGGGCTCGAGGCGTTCGGTGTCGCTCATTGAAAGACCTCGCCGTTCCATCGAAGCTCGGTGCCCTTGTCGCCCGGGGCGATGTCCACCTCACGGGTGACCACGCGTGATTTGCTCCGGTCGCTGCCGTCGATGACGAGAGCGCTGACCTGCGCGTGCGTGGGCCGTGTGCTCGAGAATCCCGACGTCCGTCGCAAACGCAGGCGCGCCGTTCCGCCACCGCGCTCCACGCGCACCGCGGCGAGACCCATCGCCGAAGCGTCGAGGTCGGCAGGCAGCTCGTCCTTGTCTTTTTCTTGGCGTGCGATCGAGATCTCGATGCGTTCGTCGGTCACGGCCGACCGCACGAGCAGCACGCTGGCCACGTCCGGAAGGGACGTCTGCGCGAGCCTGCGGACGAGCAGCGCATCGGTCGGGTCGCTGGGTTTTCCAGCCTGACGCGCGTTCGCGAGGAGCGAGGCCGAGACGATCGAGGCAAGCTCGCCGAGTCGTCCGTCGTCGCCGCGACCACCCGTCTGCGCGACTCGATCGAGCAGGCGCGTGGCGACGTCGAGCCTTCCCGCTCCGGCGTGTGCGAGCGCGATGCGTAAGGTCACCGCCGGGTCGTCGGGCATGGTCGCCTCGAGACGCAAGTACGAGGCGAGCGCCTCTTCGTGAAGCCCCTCGGCGCGCAGGCGGTCGCCGACGTACCCGAGCGTCCACGGATCGTTCGGCGCACGTTCGACCAGCTCTCCGAAGGCGCGGCGTCCTTCTTCGTCGAGGCCGATGCGACGCAAGATCGACGCGCACTCGGCGAGCAGACCCGCGTCCGAATAGAGGTCGTAGCGCACGTGCTCGATGGCCTCGAGGAGGGCGGGGCGGTCGTTCGTCTTCTCGAGCAGCGCGAGCTGCAGTCGGTTCCCGAGCGGGCTGTGGGGCGCGAGCCTAAGGAAGCGACGCAGGACGGTGGCGCGCTCACGGTCGTCGCGCGCAGCGCGATAGGCCTTGTCGAGCGCGCGATCGATCTTGGGTTCGTCGTCGACGAGGAGGCGGCGTAGGTCGACGAGCGAGATGGTGCCGATTCGTGCGTTCCGGAGCAACTCCTTGCGCACGAACGCTGCGGCGTCCGAGGCGCCCTCGAAGGTGAGCCGGTTGGCCAGAGACGTCCCGTCCACCGCGGTCAGGTTGGTCACCAAGATGCCGAGGAGCGCGCGGCGATCGTTCCACGTGGGAAGCTCGCATGCGCGTGCCGCCGCCGAGTAGTCGAGCGCTCCGCGGTTCTTTCGTGCGCGCCAGACTCCGCGGCGTACCGGGAGCGGGAGGCTCGCGGCGACCGAGCACTGCGTGCGTTTGGAGCTCTGTCCGGGTGGAAGCGAAATGTTCTGCGAGAACGAGACCGAGACTCCCGCACCGTAAAAGGGCACGGCGGAGACGACCACGCGCAAGCAGCGATCGAGCACCGGATCGTCGTCCTGCTGAGTGGTCGCCGCGACCACCACCTTGCTCGCGTGACCTTCTTTGTCGATCGTCACGTCGACCCGAAAGTCGCCGCGCACGCCCGGCTTGATCGAAGCGCGTGCGTCGCGGCACGCGATCATGGCGGGCACGTTCTCGAGAAGCGAGTGGCGTGCCGCGACCTCGAGAGCCTCCTCGAGTGTGTCCTCGCCTTCGAACGACGCCGGCGGCTCGAGCAGCAGTGACGCCGGAGGAGGTGCGGGCTCCACCTTGGCGGCGAAAGCTGCATCCTGCATGGGAGAGAGACCGAGCATGCGCGCTTCCCAGGGAGCGGAAGCCTGCGAGCCGTCGAAGTACCAACCGGTCCACGGGGTGAGCAGCGAGGCTTTGGTCGCGAGCGCGATGGCCGACTCGACGCCGTCTTCGTGACCGACGTTCTCTTCGATTCGTTTCTGCGCCCAGCGCTTGGAGACGTCCGCGATCTCGGGGACGCGCACGAGCTCGACCGGTCGCGTTTCCTCGACGAGCTTGGTGCCTCGGCGGTACCGGAGGCGCACCTCTTTGGGCATCTCGGTTCGCAGGCGACCGGCGACCTCCACCGTCGAGCCCGCGAGCCGACTCTGCGGATCACGGGGATAAATGCGGTCGATCGTGGGACCGAGCTCGAGCGAGACGTCGCGCAGGGTGGGGGCGAGAGCGTCCGCCACGAGGGCCGCGCTCGCTCGTGCCGCGTCGGGGCGATCGAGCACGTCGAACACGGGGCCTGCTCCGGCCACGAGCTCGCCGAGCATCCAACGATCGGCGCCTTGTCCGATCGCGAGCGCGCCGAGGCGAGGCACGCCGGTCGCGCGTCGGGCGAGCCGCTTGCGCAGATCGCGCGCGGTGATCTCGCCTACCGTGGGACGACCGTCTCCCAGATAGACCACCATGCCCGAGCCGGCGCGCTCTTCTCGTGCGTCGAGCAGGTCGGCTCCTCGTTCGAGTCCGAGCCCGAGGTTCGAGGCGCCACCCGGATGTACCTCGGCGAGAGCTTTGCGGATGCTCGCGCGCAGCTCGGGCGTCACGGACGTGGGCTTGTCGGGCCCGAGCACCCGAGTGCTCTGGTCGGCCGCGAGAACCACCACGGAGTCCTTCGGCCCGAGCGAGTCGAGAATGGCATCGACGCTCGCGCGTTCCGTCTCGAGGAGAGCGGGGCCCACGCTGCTCGACGTGTCGAGCACCAGCGCCAAGGTGACTGCGCTCTCGGCCACGTCCGGTACTTCGGTGCGCACGAGCACGTACGGGTCTTCGCCGCGCTCGCCCTTCTGAACGTATGCGCGCACCTTCTTCTCTTTCACCACGGCGGGGGACAGCTCCACCACGAGATCCCCGGTGGGACGAATGTCGGCGCGACGCAGCTCGATCGTTCCTCCGACGACCGCGGCGCCCGTGCTGGCGGAGAGCCACTTCGCTTGCGATCGCGACTCCACGCGCGCTTCGAGCCCTCCGACCATCGGGGCTTCCATGTCACTCGCCATCGGGAATCGGTAGGTCGCGTGTCCGTCCTTTTGAGGGAGCCACTCGACGTAGTCGACCACCAGGTCGACCGAGCTTCCCGCCCGCACGTTGGTCAGGTTGCCGCGTAGCCAGCCTCCGCCAGCCCACTCGAGCCCGTGAACGCCGCCCGGCTCGCGCACACCCGGAGCGACCTTCGCGTGGTTCTCGTCGACCGAGCCCTCGTCGAAGCGAGACACGTTGGTGACGATGGCGCCCTCGGGGAGGGCCATGCGCACGTCCGCGAAGGTCGCGCTGTCGGAGCCGTTGAAGTAGCTGGTTCGAACACGAGTCTTCGCGACTTCACCGTCGACGACCACGTCGATCTTGGCGGAGCGCACCACGAGCGGAGCCCCGGTGTCCGCCTCTCCTTGGCCACCCCACAGCTCGGCGATCGCACTTGCCGGAGCGCGCTCCCCCGACCAAGGTACGGCAAGGCCACCGGTCCAGTCGTCGAAGGCGGTCTCGGGAACGACCTTGGGCTCACCCGCGCCCACCGAGGCGGTCTCGCCGCTCTGCACGTGTGCGGACTTACCACCGGCGGTGACCACCAGCTCACCGCGTGCACAATACACCTTCGACGGCTTGCCGGTGTCCGCGGCATCGAACGCTGCGGACGACGAGACCACCCTCGTCACCGCATCGCGCAGGGCGATCTCGGTGCGCGAAGCGGCGCCAGCTTGGACGAAGACTCGCCCGCGCGCGAGCGAGACACGCTGGTCTTTCAACGTAAGCTCGGTATTCGCGTCGAGAAGGAGCACCGTGCCGTCGTCGAGGCGCACACGCGCGCGGCCATCGGGACCGCTCTTCACGTCGTCGCCGTCGTGGAGGCGTGCGCTGCCGCGGATCTCGCGACCGTGAACGTTCACCTCCGAGTGGAGCGTGCGCAGGTCGCCCACGGTCGTGGACATGGCCTCGATGGCCACCGGCTGAGTCCCCGGCTTGAAGAGCGTGAAGTCCGAGGTCCACGCAGCTCCTGCCACCAGCACCGAGAGCACGATCTCGAAGCGCAACGCGGTTCGAATCAGTCGGCGTCCGAGCGGCAAAGCGGCGGTAGGGAGCGGGTCGTGCTCCACGTTCGCTTCGTTCTTCGCGGTCGTGGTCTCCTCCGCCGTTCCGGGCTTCGTTTCCACGTTCGCGTCGGTCCTCGGGGGAGTGTCCTCGACCTTCGCTTCGGCGCTCGGTGCTTTGGTTTCGGGCTTCGGTTCGTTCGTGCTCATCGTGCACCCGCCTTCTCGACCGGGGCTTCGGTGACGGTGAGCGCGCCGTCACGGAAGGTGATCGACGAGCGTGGTACGGGGCGGGAAGTGGTTCCGAAGGTCACCTTGGATCTCAGGATTTTCTCGGCCGAAGTGCCGGAGCCGATCACTACGGTCACGTCGGCGAGGAGCCCGAGTCGGGCGGCGCGTGCAGCGTCTTCGGGCTCGAGCCGGAGCTCGACCGTGACGGGCGCGGCGGTGAGCTTCGCTTCGGCTACTCCGTGCGTGGGGAAGTTGTCGGGAGAAGGCATGGGCGCCCCCAGCGAGCTGGTCCAGAGGGACGGGTGCAGCTCGGGGTGGGCCCACGTCACGATCACACGAACGCTCGCTTCGTCGGCACGCGGATCCGCTTTCACCGTGGTGTTGGTCCCCGACGATCCGAGTCGGCGTGCACGGGCCAAGAGCCTCTCGGCGTCGTCTTTCTTTCCCGTGCGCAGCGCTTCCTCACGAGCCCACGCCACGAACGCGAGAGCACTCGCGCGAGCTGCACGCGATAGCGGGCTCGTTCCGTCCGGAGAACCGGCTGCCGCGGCTTTTTCGGCCCACCCCACCGCCTCTTCCACGCGACCGAGCCCTTGGGCGGCCGAAGCGATCAAGAGCGGAACGGCGGGGTCGTCGGGAGTGAGCGCCTGCAAGGTGAGGTACTGACGGAGCGCCTCGTCGTACCAGCCGTGGGCGCGCAAGAGATCGCCGAGGCGCCTGCGCGCGGCGGGATCTTCGGGGGCGAACTCGACCAGCTCGCCGAAGGTTCGACGCGCCTCCACGCGATCGTGCTCGGCGTCCGCTCCGGTGCCCTTCGCGGCGAGCCTCAAGTAGTACTCACCGACGCTCGTCCACACGTGCGCGGTCGCGTCCGCGCGACGTCGAAGCCTGCGTGCCCATGCACGCCCACCCGCGTCGTCTCCTGCATCTTCGTGTGCTTCGAGCACGCGCAGGCCGAGCTCGAAGTCGTCCGGCCATTTCACGGCTGCTGCGCGCAGCACGCTCAGTTTGTCAGCCGGGGTCTTCGCCTTGGCCAGCATGCCGTTCAAGAGGTCCGGATCGACCGAGGCCAAGCCCAGGGCCTTGTGGAGCTCTTGGAGCTCCGCCACGTTCTGCACGCGCACCACGATCGCGCGGTAGACGACGTCCGCAGCCGGAGTGAGCAAGAACGAGCGCCACAGCGCGACGCGGGCCGTGACCGTGCGAACGCGCTCGACCATGAGCAAGAGCAGCGTGGTGCGCTCGCTCCAGGTCGGGGCTTCGCAGCTCTCGAGCGCGCGTCGGTACATGGCGACGGCCTCGGTGGGCGACGTCGACGAGCCGAGACGCTCGCTCCACAGCGTCCTGCGTTCCGAGAGCGGCAAGCTCGCCGCTGCACCGCAGGGCCTGGGGGTGTGACCGATCGTCCCGAGGCTCGAGATGGGGGCTTTCGGCGCCACGGTCTCGCCAGTGGGCGCGGGGGTTCCGTGCGGGACGCCGTCGCCCGGGTTGAAGACGATCGGATAGACCACGCTCACGACGCCACCTTCGGGCTGGGGAAACGAAAGATTGCCGAAGGCACGCACGACGCACGAGACCACTCCCTTGTCCGGGAGATCGGAGCCGCCGTCCTGCGCAGACGACACCGAGCCCGAGCGGTCGATCACGAATTTCGTGGCGACCCGACCGAAGAGCTTCGGATTGACGAGCAGGCCATTCTCGTAGCAGAGCCGAAACCGACCGAAGTTCTGACGCACGATGCGTTGGATGACCTCGGGCGGCAGTCTACCCGTCACCTGGGTCGTGCCTTGTCGTAGCGTAGGCGTCGTCGTGGCGTGTGTGCCGCCGAGCCGACCGTGTCCGTTGCCGAAGCCCTGGCCATGGGCCGTCGCGACGCCCCCGATGGTGCCGAGACCGATGCCTTCGCCGCGTCCGCCTCCTCCCTCGCCTACTCCGCTGAGGCCGAGGCCTCCTGCGCCGAACGCATCTTCGGCGGGGGCACCACCCGCCGCCACGTTGAGCATACCGATCATGCCGAACTCGGCGGCTTCCTTGGTGGCGGCTTCTCGCGCAGCGGAGATGTCGCCTCCCCACATGTTTCCACGAGCAGACTCGTCGGACTTGCTCTCGTCGCGACCCCAAGGCGCGCTCGGCGCGTTCGCTGCGGGGGGAGCGGCGGCTGCCATGGTGGCGGTCGGGGCGGGCTCACTCGAAGGACCACGTACGCCGTAGCGCTGCTCCGTGGGCTTCGTGTTGGGATTGCCCATCGAGCCTTCCTCGCCTTTGGCGCGCGCGCCCGTGCCGCCTTCTTTGTTGTCCGCGGACGAGTTGGTGGCGACCTCGACCGTGGCGTCCGACGAGCGGAATGCCTTCGACCAAGGACGCCAGAAGCGACGCCGCTCCATGGCCTCGGCCCGCGCCTCGGCGAGCTCGTCCGCGCGCGACGTGTCGCCTTGGGCAACCTCGCGAGCGGTCGGCACGTAGAGCGAGGTGTACGGCGAGACGAGACCGAAGCGTCGCCCGATGTCCACGAGCGAGGCGCGGCCCGCGCCTTCGGCGAGCAGCTCTTGCATTCGACCTTGTCCCCAGCGTCTGCGCAGGTCGCCACCGTCCTCGATCGTCACGATGCGGAGCGCCTCGTGGCTCGACGCCTCACCGCTCTTCAAGTCGAGCGAGGTGGGAGCCTTGCCGGAGAGGCGACCGACCACGAGCACGCTCTCGTCGGCGCCTACGGGCGGCAGGTCACGAGGCAAGAGGCGCTCGACTCCGGAGAGGTCCACGGTCGCTCCGACCCACGCGGGACGATGCGCGGCTTCGAGCAGTCGGAGCGAGGCCCGCGCCGCCGCGTAAGCGTCACCCACGGACTCCACCGGGGCGCCCCGCGTGAGCGAGTCGAGCAGCGCCACGTTGGCGCGGGCGCCGATTCCCGCCGCGAAGAGCCGCGTCGACGGCGGAAGCTTGGCGAGACGATCCCGAAGTGTCTTGGCCGAGAGCTCGCCCACCGACGGTGCACCGTCTCCGACGTAGATCACCGCGCCTCGACGTTTCCCGTCCAGCTTGCTCGCCGCTTCCGTGAGGAGTGCACCCAAATCGGTCGCTCCTCCGCGCTCGATCCCCGCGAGGCCCGAGAGCCACGCGCGCCTCTTCGCGGCATCGACCACGCCGAGCTCGCCGCTCCCGTCGCCGACGGGACGCAGCGTCGCGTCGCCTGCCCAGAGTGCCGCGCGGTCGTCGGGGCCGAGATGCGCGAGCAAGGCCGAGGTCATGCTGCGTGCGATGGCCAGCGCGGACGAATCGGTCGCGGCCGAGGTGTCGACCACGATGGCCAAGTCGACGCCGGGGCTCGTGTCTTTGGCGGGTGGACTTCGCAGCGGCACCAGCAGGTAGTCGGGCTCCTCACTCGAGACTTTGCTGGCGAATTTCGCGTCCGCGTTCATCGGGATGTCGTCCGCGGTGAGCGCGTGCGGTGCGCGGTACGCGACGGGCTCGCTCGCGCCGTCGTCGTAGAGCTCCACGGAGAGGTCCGCGCGAGGTACGAAGTCGAAGGCCTGGATGACCACTTTGCCGCCGTCGGTGCGGCCGTTCATCCCGGCGCGCACGCGCGCAGCCCCCGATTTTTCGAGGTCGAGCGCCACGCGCATTTCTTCGATCCGCGGCAAAGACCCACGCGCCCCTTCGGCAGCCATCGGGTACACGTAGACGCGCCGGTCGCCCTTGGTTCCCTGCCTCGAGAGCCACTCGGCGTAGCGCGTCACCACGCGCCGCTTCGCGCCGGCCTGAATCGGGTAGAGGCGAGCCGCGTACTCTCCTGGACCCACCCACGCGAGCAGCGCCGGGTCCTCCGTCGAGCCCTGGTAGACGTTGCTCTCGTATTGCTTCTGGGCGGCAGCGCTCTCTTTGACCTTGCCCCACACGAGCTCGCCCTCGCGGTCCACACCGAACTTGTGGAGCACGGCACCCGGAGGCGTTCGGAAGCTGAAAATGCCTTCGACGGTGTTGCTGCTCGGGTTCACGAAGGTCTGGTCGACCTCGGTCACCGCGAAGTCGTGGTCGACCGTCACGCGCACGTCGAGGCGCTCGACCACGAGCGAGAAGCGAGGCTTTCCCTTGTCACCGGCCGGTCGTGCGCCCACCGTTCCGAGGCCGAACGGCGCGGGCTGCGCGCCGGGATCGGCCGTGGCGAGTCCTCCCGTCCAGTCGTCCCAGGCCACGGCGGCCGCGCGTGCGACCGAGCCGTCGGCCCCCAGGGTGAGTCGCTCTCCGGCGATCGCCCGATCTGTCTTCTGGGATGCACGTGCGGCTCCTCGCAGCACGTAGACGTCGATGGCGCCGTCCTTCGACACGTCGACGCTCGCACGGGCATCGGAGAGCTCGACCGTGTTCTTGCCGGACTCGATGCGCTCGGGAGGCCCGTCTTCCCCGTCCACGAAGGCCCGCCCCTCGACGAGCTTCACACGGTCTTCGTGCATCTCCAACGTCGCGGGCCCTGCAGCGAGCCACACGGCGCCCGAGTCACGCCTGATCCACGCGAGCGCACCCGCGCCCAATGTCACCTCCGCGCCGTCGGCCAGACGTTCTCTCGGGTAGGGCGCGCGCTTCGCGGCGCCGCCTTCCGTGATGGTCACGGTTCCCTTCACCGCGCGCATTTCGCCGAACGTGCCACCGTTCGCGACCAGCACGGCGCCGCTCGAATGCTTGCATCCTGCAACCGCGAGCGAGGTGACGCAGGCGAGTGTGGCGACGAAGAAGAGCGAACGACCGACGGCG
Organism: Polyangiaceae bacterium; assembly: GCA_965225775.1. Taxonomy (GTDB): domain Bacteria; phylum Myxococcota_A; class Polyangia; order Polyangiales; family Polyangiaceae; genus JAAFHV01. Next base: position 7,928,974 of record OZ245328.1, read on the forward strand.
CTCGCGAAACGGACCAGGGTCGACGACGAAGGCAACGAACGCATCGATCTCGCTTCCCGAAGGGAAAAACCCCGCGTCGCATGTCGACGAAACGGTTCGTTCGTGCCCCCCGTGGCTCGAACGAGCGTACGTCGTATGGGAGACGCGAGGCAACTTGCCCGCGCGGAGCCGAGTTTCGGGGACGTGCGCGGCGGGGTCGGTCGTCGGGTGTTCTTCATGTCGATGGCTCGGCCGAACCTCGACAGCCGCGCGTCGCGCGGGTTCCCGTGAGCCTGTAGATTTATTTCAGAAGGTCGTCGATGGCGCCGCAGAGCTTCTCGTGCTGGTCACGGTACGCCTTGGGAAATCCCTCGCGGTGGTGCACGGCGTCGAGCGCGCCGGGATACGGGATCGGGATCCACGTGCCGAGACGATCCATCGCATCGAAGAACGGTGCATCCAGGGCGAAGCGCTCCGCGAGGTGCGCGTACTTCTTGCGCAGCCCGTTCGCGACGACGAGGCCCGAGAGCGTCGGATGCGTCTTTTCGAGGTCGTCGAGGAGGCCGCTGGCGACCAGCTCGTCCAGCGTGGCGCTTCCATCGAAGTACGCGTTCCAGTACGTGCCGATGTACCCGATGGCCATCGGATTTCTTCCCGCGTCGTCCGACGCGTTGCCTTCGTGTCCGTAGCCGTAGCGCAGGTCGACGTCGCGGATGTCGAGGTCGAACATCTTCCACGCTTGGCGCTCGTGGAGCTTTCTGCCCACGAGCTTCGGAGCTTCGTTCAGGGCTTCTCGCGCGTCGCGGAGCACCTTCGCGGAGGCCTCGGGCGACAGGCTGCACTCGAGCAACGTGCCGAGGAATGCGGGGCCGAGCTTCGCGTAGCGGGGGTGACGAATCACGTGCGCGACCAGGGCCCGGGCCTGCATGCGCGCGAGCACGAGGCCGAGCCGAAGCCCCGGCCGGAACGCGAACGCGCGCGAAATCGCGTGGATGTCGTCGCGCGTGTCCGGGCGGTAGGGGAAGGTCTCCCACAGTGGACGGCCGAGGTGAGCGGTCGTGTCTTCGGAGAAGAGCGGCGCGTACCGCGGCAGGCTCGGGATGCGCGCGCGCAGCTTGCGGTAGTCGGCGAGCTCCGCCGTCTGTGTGGCGCTCTCTTTGCGCGAAAGCTCGTCGTTGTCCGAACCGTAAAACCCCGGCCAATCGGGGTACATGGAGAAGATCGGGCGAGCGTGTGGACCGTGGCACGTGTCGCATCCGCTCGCGCCGAGCTCGGGCTTGCCTGGCGTGATGGGAAAGTCGATCGACGAGAGCGTGAAGCGGCTCGTCGTCGGATCGAACTGGTGGAGATCGAGCCGCTGACCGTTGGTCTGCTTCGGCGCGCCTCCGTTGTAGCTCGTGACGAGACCGCTCCGTTCGTCCCATGCGATCACGCGGGGGGCGTCCGGATCGGCGCTCTGGCTCACGCGGGTTTCGACCAGGTGGCCTCGCTCACCGCGACGCGCGAGGCCGTGCTTCAGCACGAAGTTGCGCTTCAGCTCGAGCGGGAAAATCGCGGGGACTGCGTCGAGCGTGGTCACCTCGGGGTGCTTCGCGATCTCGTGCACGAGCGCGTCGAGGCCCGAGGTTTTCACCTGCTCGGACGAAGCATCGGTCGAGGCATCCGCTCCGGACGCGTCCGGGCTCGACGCCTCGGCGGCAGCGGGAGACGAAGCGCTCGGCGCAGGCCGTGCGTTCGCTTCGACAGGGCGCGCCGTGCTCGGGTTGCCGCACGCGCACGCCACGCCGAGAGCGATCGCGATCGACGCGAAGACGTGGGAACGAGACACGATACGGGGCATCGCCGACATCCCTACGCTCGAGCGACGGATCTGCGTCCCACGAATCTCACGCCCGAGGAATGAGGGCGAGGGCCTCGTCGCAGTCGCCTTCGACGAGCTTGTTCCCCACGCTCCGCGCGAGGCCGCGGAGCTTCTCGTACTCGTTGCGTGCCGCGACGCGCTCGTCCTTGCGCAGGTGCAGCTTGGCGAGCAGCCAGCGCCCGGTGAGCACGTCCCAGGTGAAGTCGTGGGCTTCCGCGTACGCGATGCCGAGGTGGAGCTGCACGAGCCCCGCTTCGTCTCCACTCACCGCGTCCAGGAAAGCGAGGAACATCCGGTCGTGGCTCGCGAGGCGATCGTAGGCGGCTTCGTCGCACAGCGCGAGGGACTGCTTGAACGCTCCGTACGCGCGTGGGTAGTCCTCGAGGCGGACCAGCGCGTCGCCCATGTTGTGCAGGTTGAGCGCGACCTCGAAGCTCAGGCCGAGCTCGCGTGCGAGGTCGACCGCCGCTTCGCTCGCGGCTGCCGAACCGCGAAAATCCCGTGCGAAATAGGCCACGAGCGCGGAGGCCTTCCGACGCTCGCACGCGGCGGCGGAGTCCTCCGGGAGAGCCTCTTCGGCCCGCGTCAGGTAGCGGATGGCCTGCGCTTGATTGCCGAGCGCGGCGTTCGATTGCGCGAGGAAGATGAGGATCTTGTGGGCCTCGACCTTGTCGCCTTCGTCGACCGAGCGGCTCTCGAGACGCTCCAGGAGCGAAAGCGATCGCTTGAAATCGCCTTGTCTCGCCGCGAGCTCCGCCGACGTGATGAGCACCGACTTGGTCAGCGCCGGGTCGGCTTGCGCGACCATCTCGGCTTGCGACAGCTGGGCCCTGGCGGCGTCGAACGCGTGGAGCGCGGCGAGCATGCGTCCTGCGGCGATGCGCGCGCGCACCCGCTCGCTCACGGTGCCTGCGGCGTCCACGCGCGCGATCACCCGCTCGCTCATCTCGAACGCTTCGGGGGCCGCTCGGACCAAACGCACCGCGTCCGCGAGGTCGGTGAGCCACTGCGTGAGCTCGGTCGCGTCTCGGGTGTCCACGTCGCACAGCTCGATGGCACGCGAGTAGTCGCGCGCCGCCGCTTCGAGCTGCCTCGCGGAGAGCCTGCGCTTGCCGCTCATCGCGAAGTACGTGGCCACGCGCTCGCGCTCGCCGGCCTCGTAGAGGTGCGTGGCGATGCGGACCGCGTGCTCGGCGAGGTCTTTCGCGAACACGGTCTCGAGCGCGGCGCCCGCGGCTGCGTGCAGCGACGTGGCCGCTTTGGGAGTGAGCGCGTCCACCACCACTTCGCGCACGATGGGCGAAGTGAAGCGCAGCGCGGCAGGTCCGCTGTCGACCAAGAACCCTTCGCTCTTCAGCACGCTCGCGGGCTTGGTGAGCGCAGGAATCCCGAGGCCCGTCATGGCGGCGAGCACGGGCAGCTCCACGTGGTCGCCCACGACCGCGGCGGCTTGCAAGATGCCTCGTTCCTCCGCGCCGAGACGAGACACACGGCTCGCGACGAGCCCACGAAGCGTCTTCGGCAGCGCGAGATCCTGGCCCACGAGGCGCATCCCCACGACCGCACGATCGGCGACCGTGACGGCGCGCGCGTCGACGAGGCCCTTGATGACCTCTTCCACGAAGAGCGGGTGCCCACCCGCTCGCTCGCGCACGAACGTCAGCAGCGCCGGAGGCACGCGTCCCACACCGAGGCGCAGCGCCACGAGGTGCTCCAGATCTTCCGGGGCGAGATCCTTGAGGTCGACCGACGAGTGCGAGGGCAGGCTCTCGAGCGGGTGCGAGAACCCCGCGCGACCTGCCAGCACGATGACCACGCGGGCCGATGGCAGTCTCCCGAGGACCTCGTTCAAGACCTCGAGGCTGGTCGCGTCCATCGCGTGGGCGCCGTCCCACGCGAACACGTGAGGTCGATCGTCCGTGAGGCTTCCGACCATCTTGGCGAACGCGGCGGCGATCGAGGCGCGTGCACTACCTGCTTGCGTGCTCCGACTCTGGGCGCCCAGCACGGAGAGCACCGCGTCGACCTCGTCTTCTTGCATGCCGAGCGCGCGGAGTCGGGGTCGCAGCTCTTTGATCTGTGCCGCCGAGTCGCCCTCGCGCACGCCGCAAAGTGTTTGCAGCATGCACCGAATGCCCGAGAGCGGGAACTCGGCTCCGCGCGCCGGACACGAGGCCATGTAGGTGGCGAAGTTGTAGCCACCTTTCTTCAAGCGTCGCTCGGTCTCGACCAAGAGGCGCGTCTTGCCGATGCCGTTGTCGCCGCGCAGCGTGAGCACGCGGGGCTTCTTGCGCGTGGAGAAGGCGAGGACCTCGCCGATGCGACGGAGCTCGTCGCGGCGTCCGACGAAGCGCCCGAACGCTTCGGAGAGACCACGCACGTCCTTGACCACCACGGTCATCGAGCGCGAGCCCGGCACGTTGGTGTCGCTCATCGTGTCGAACACGAACAAGTCGCGCACGTAGCGGTAGGCAGGTGGGCTGATGGCCAAGAGGCCGACCCCGGCCTTCGCGAGGTCGCGCGCTTGCTGCACGAGGGCCTCGAGGCGGTCGTCGCGCGTGGCCTCGCCGGTCGGGCTCACGTGGATGCGTGCAGTGTGCACGCCTGCACTGGGGCGCGTGTTGCCGAGCGCGCGGAGCAGCACGAGGCCCGAGCGCGTGGCGGTCTCGGTGTCGCGCGAGTCGGGATCGGTGAGCCCGAAGAGCGCCACGATTTGCTCTTTTTCGCGCAGGAGCAGCGTGCCGCCGTAGCGCTCGAGGGTGAGCGCCGCTTCGTCGCGAGAGGCGTCGTCGTCGCGATCGCCGAAGAGCAGCGCGAGCGCCGTGACCTCGCGACGCTCGCCGAGCTCGAGCGCGCGCTCGACTGTGAAGAACGCACCGGACTCGGCGTTGACCGGAGGAGGCGCGGCCGAAGGGATTTCCACCGGCGTCACGTTCACGCCGGGAATGTCGGCGTCGAGCGTGGGCTCGATGAGCGACTCGGTCTTGTGACGCGGGCCACGGAAGGCCACGAGGTACTCGGCGAGATCGTGAGGACCGAAGCGCTTGCCCTGTCCGTAGAGGAACGCGAGCAGTGCTTCGTACATGCGACCGGCGTCTTGGAAACGCGCGTCGACGTCTTTCGCCATCGCTTGTTTCACGAGGGCGGCGAGGTCGCTGGGGATGTCGGGGCGGAGCAGCTCGACCGGCGGGTATTCGCAGGTCTGCACGCGCCGCAGCGTCTCGAAGGTGGTGGGCCCGCTGAACGGGTTCACCCCGGTGATGCACTCGTAGAGCATGCTGCCGAGCGAGAAGAGATCGCTCCGCGCGTCCACCTCTTCACCGGCTGCTTGCTCCGGGCTCATGTAGGCGAATTTGCCTTGGAGCTTCCGCGCGCGCGTATCTTCCACGGTGGTGGGCTCGAGCGCTCCACGTGCCTTGGCGATGCCGAAGTCCGTGACTTTGACCTCGCCCTCGTAGCTCAGCAGCACGTTCTGCGGAGAGACGTCGCGATGCACGATACCGAGCGGAAGGTTCTGCTCGTCGCGGCGTCTGTGTGCATGGTCGAGGCCCTTCGCGACTTCAGCTGCAACATACACGCACATCTCGAGCGGCAGCGGAACTTGGAGTCGTCGCGTGCGCGTGAGCAGCGTGGCCAGGTCGAACCCGTGCACGAGCTCCATCGCCATGAAGTACGAGCCCGGCCCGTGCTCTTCGGTGGACGCGATGCCGAGGTCGAAGACCTGCACGATGTTGGCGTGCGAGAGGCGCACGGCGAGCTTGGCTTCGTGGATGAACATGTCCACGAAGAGCGGCTTCTCCACCAGCTCGGGGAGGATGCGCTTGATGACGACGATCTTCTCGAAGCCCTCGACGCCGAAGCTCTTCGCTTTGAAGACTTCGGCCATGCCGCCTTTCCCGAGCCGATCGAGCAGCCGGTATCGCCCGAACGGCGTGCCCTGAAGGCCTTCTTGGGGAGCGCGCGAGCTCATGGACGGTCGGGATGGAACGTACCAAAGTCCGCGGGTGTTCGCAGGGCTTCTGCCCCTCGGAATTCTCCAAGAATCCTAGGCCTTTGCTCGACGGCTCGGCGAGCCTCGACTCTCGCGAGCTCGCGCGAGGTGCGGCGAGGGGCGCTCAGGGAACGGGAGTCGGCGTGATCTTCCAGATGTCGGCGACCCACTGGCCGTTCCCCTGAGGGTCGTTCGCGAAGGCGTTGCCGGTCCCCCAGTAGAGTGCGCCGTCCTTGACCCACACCGTGGCTGCGTGACGCTCCGGTACGGCCGGGTTGGTGGCCGAGTACCAGTTGTGACCGTCGTCCGAGTACCAGACGTCGTTCAAGTTCCCCATCTGGTTGTAGCCGCCGAGCACCCAAATGCGCCCGTCGTACACGGTCACCGAGTGGTAGATGCGCGCGTAGAAGGGCGCGAACGCGTACTCCTGCGTCCAGTTGATGCCGTCGCTCGAGCTCCACGCGTCGTCGAGGCCTTCGCGTTCCGGGTGGTCGGAGTCGTAGCGACCGCCCGAGACGAGCCAAATCTTCCCGCCGAAGACCACTTGATCTCCGATGATTCCCCGGGGCGTGAAGCGCTTCGTGCTCGGCACCATCGACCAGTTCGCACCGTCGAGCGAGGTCCACACGTCGTCGAGGGGATGGGGCACCGATCCAGGCGGGTCGGATCCGAGTGCGAACGACATCCCGCCCATGACGTAGAGCTTGTCGTTGAAGACCGCGGTCATGTGCAGCGCGCGCTGTCCGTACGTGGGGCCGAGCGACTCGCGCATCCACGTCTGACCGTTGGTCGAGGACCACACGTCGGTCTGGTAGGTGCCTTGGTTCGGATCGCCGCCCACGATCCACATCTTGTTCGCGTACGTCACGTAGCCTGCGAAGTGGCGGCCGGCCCAGTCGTTCGCATAGTCGAAGGTCGCCTTGTCGAGGAACGTCTGCGGCTTCTCTTGCACCCACGTGATACCGTCGGCGCTGCTCCAAACGTCGTTCATGGTCTCGAGCGGTTGCGTGTACGGGTTCCACCCGCCGATGCCGTAGAGACGACCGTTGTAGACGACGCCGCCCATGCCGTCTCGACCGCCGAAGGGAGCGTCGGGCGTGAGGCGCTGGTAGGTGTAATCGCGCTTCTTGGATGGCGCGAGCGTGTACCTCCGACTCGTCACCGTGAGTCCGCCGGTGGTGACCTTCACCATCACGTCCACACCGCCGACCGCGGGGGCGTCGAGCCAGGCTCGTTTGTAGATCGGGTCCACTTCGGTCGCGTCGAGCACGACCCACTTGGCTCCGCCGTCGATCGAGTACGCGACCTCGACCGGAGCTTTGCCCTCGGGATCACGCGTGTCGTTCCACACGACCACGTGTCGGCTCTGACGCTCCCAAGGGAACGCATCGTTGCCGGGCGCGAGCAGCGCCAAGGGCGGAGCAGGGGTGGGCGAGGTGGTGGTGGTCGGTGAAGTGGTCGGCTCGCCGGAAGGGGCCGAAGTGGGCGATGCCGAGCCTTGTGCCCCGACAGTAGGTGCCGCACCGGCACGTGCTGAAGCTTCCGGAGAGGACGTGGGGGCGACGTCGTCGCGCAAGCCCGAGCATCCCACGAGCAGGAGGCTTGCGACGAAAGCGCTGGAAAAATACCGCCTGACGGGTCGAACGTGCTCGAACATCGACATCTTCATCCCTAGCGGCGTCCGGCTGGACTGCCCAGCAAGAAACGTCGCGGAGCCATCTCGGTCGAGAACGAACGTTCGTTGCGAGCGATTTGCGAAAAGTTCATTCTCTTTCGCATCTTGCGGAAATGTCGCTCAGCGCACGATCCACACCGGGTTGGTGATGGCCATGGGGGTGAAGGGCATGAACGGTAGCACGTCTTCGGCTTTGCGCTGCCCGCGGGCCACGGCGACCACGAAGTGCTTTCCCGGAGCGAAGGTGAGCGGGATGTCGCCGTCGAAGCGCACGGCTCGCGCTTGGAGCTCGGCGAGGGTGCCCGCTTCTCGACCGACCGTGCTCGGCTTCTGCGCGATGGTCTTGGTCACGAAGGTCTTCCCGTCGACGTAGATCTCGAGGCTCGTCACGTCGATCCACGGGGCCGCGGTCACGGTCACGTGGGCGCTCGTGGCGTCGCTTCGCAGCGAGACCTCCTCGCCGGGGCGGCCGCCGTCGACCACGAGATCGATCACCGGACCGCTGGTCACGATCGAGCGTCCGGCCTTGATGGCAGCGACGATCTGCGTCGGATCGGCGGGGTGTCCCGGTTCGCCCGCGAGAGGGTCGTCCTGCCGCACGAGTGTGCGAGGGTAGCCCGCCCAGTTGTACTGCACGGTGTGCGAGTCCGAGCTCCCGGTGGCGGCGTACTTGTGATCGTGCGCGAGCAGCGAGAGCCAGTCCGCGAGCACCGACTCGACCTGCGCCGCGTTCTGGATTTCGTAGCCGTTGTAGACCTCGATGGTGTCGAAGTCGGTCCGCATGCGCACCGGGACCACGCCGCTCTTCGGGCTGAATCCGGCGATATTGAAGTACCCGATGCCCTTGCCGAGGCGTGGATGGTTCACCTGCACGATGCGTGAAGGATCTCCCTTTCGCGCCGCCTCGAACATCTGTCCCGCGCGCACTTGTCGGTACGGAGGAACCTTCTGGTCGACGGGGTAGGGGAAGACGCCGAAGTGTCCGTAGCGGGGTCCGTAGGTGGTCACCTCCACGCCCGTGACGCTCGAGAACGAGCGGCCGAGCCCGAGCGCCGTCGTGGCGGGACCGTAGTCGCCCACCACGTTGTGCTCGGTGGGAACGGCGAACTCGACGCCCGCCGTGACCAGCGTGGTCACGCGATCTTCGACCGAAACCAACGTGTCGAAGCTCGGACGAGCGTGAACGTGCAGATCGCAACCGACCAGCCCGGGGGTCGCCACGGCGTGCCTCAGCTCGAGCTTCACCGTCTCGCGCTGACCGCTCTTCACGTCGATCGCCTTCGCGTCGACGGTCCACTCGAGCCCGTGGGTCGCCTCGACCCGGTAGCGTCCTTTGGGGAGCGGCGTGACTACGTCACCGCTCAAGACGTCGATGAGCGGACCCGCCCCGGAGGCACGGAAATCCGGGCCGAACGAGGGATCCAGCGTGCCTTCGATGCCGTGCACCCAGAGGCGCGAAGGCACCGGCTTTTTGGTGTCCGCGTCGATCACGGTGACCGCGATCTCCCCGCCTGGCGAGAGGTCGAGCACCAGCGGCCAGCCCGTCCCCGGCGGATAACGAATGGGCATGCTCGTGGCGGTGCCCTGGAGCGCGTACCAATGGTCGACCGTGGGCGGCGCCTCCACGGCGAACTCTCCGGTGGGGCCGAGCGTGGCGCGTACTTGCGGATGGCCGGTATCGTCGACGCCGTAGAGACGCACCCCCGAGGTCGCGCCCGTGACGCGCCCGAAGACGCGATCTTTGCGGAGCCCGAGCAGCGTCCAGATCTCGGAAAAAGCAGCCTCCGGTGACTTGCCGAGGAACACCGCGAGCTCGGGGCGTGCGTGCTTGCGCGTGGAGACGAGCGGCGCATCGAGCCTCGGACCGCCGTCCGGCACCGGGGTCGCCGCCGCGATGGTGGTGGTTTCGTCGTCGTCGCGCTCGTCGTCGTCGTCCGCGCCGCCGTCTTCGTTGCCTCCGTCCGCGCTCGCGTCTTTCGCGCCGCCGTCGCGTGGACGTCCCGCGTCCGTGCCGGCCTCGCTCCCGGCGTCCGACGCGATGGCCGGCGGCTGAGCGACGCGCTCGGTGGTCACGATCAAGCGACCCATGCTCACGCTGGTCGTCTGAGGCTCGTCCGTGCCGCCCTCGCGTTCCCCTTCGGGAAGGGCGAGGGGAGCGGCGTCCGGTTCGAGGGCGAGAGAGGCGTCTTCGGCGACCTGGTTTTTGGGATCTCCGTGCGGCGGTTCGAGCGTGATTTTGGCGCCGAACGGGGCCACGACCACGAACGGATGATCGCCACGATCGAGCATCGCTGCGTTGGCGAGCAGCGAGTCCGAGCGGGAAAGCTCTCCGGCGCCGGGCACCCAAACCGAGCCGCTCGCGGGCAGGTCGAAGCGGAGCTCTACTCGGTGGGGCGCGAGCGTCTCGGGGTCGAGTACACGTGCGCGCAAGAGGCCTTGGTCGAGCACGAGTGCGACCTTGATGCGGAGACCAGCGGCGGAAACCTCCACCGTCTTCTCCGTGTCCGAGCCCGTGCTGGGACCGGCGAGTGGGCGCAGTGTGCCGTCGACCACGAGCGAGGCTTCGATGGTGACCTCGTTCTCTCCGCGCACGTCCGACACGGCCACCGTGCCGCGGGTGAAGTCGAAGGTGTAGCGCGCCTCGCCGGCCACCACGCGCTCGGGCTCGTGGTGTTCTTCGGCGCTCTTTTTCGGCCACACGGCGAGCGCGAACGCGACCGCGGCGATGCCGACTCCCAAGAGCGCGACGGGCTCGAGCGAAGACTTGGCGCGGCTCACGCGAGCACCTCGGCGAGCGCACCCGAGAGCGTTGCCGACCTGGAATTTTCGGTGGTTCGTGCGAGCTCGATCACGAGGCGCGCCTCGGGACCTAGGGCATCGTCCGCTCCTTCGGACCACTCCACGATCACGATGGCACCGTCCCCGCGACGTTCGCGCAGGCCGAGCCGGGCGACCTCGAGCAGCAGCGCAGGTCGATGGTCGGGGTGCTCGACCGGACCTGCCGACTCGCGCAACCTGTAGAGATCGGCGTGCAGCACGAGACCCTTGGGCGTCTCGTGCTCGTTCACGAGAACGAACGTGGGGCTCGTCACCGCGACCCGTTCGTCGAGGCCCAGGGCGCGCAGGAGCGCACGCGTGAAGAACGTCTTGCCGGCGCCGAGCCCGCCGTGCAGGCGAATCAGGTCTCCCGGCACGAGATGCGCCGCCACCTTCGCGGCGAGCGCTTTGGTCGCCTTTCGCGAAGGGAGGTCCACGTGCACGGACGTACGAGTGCTGGGTCGAAGGCTCACGAGAGGGAAGGTCGCGCCCGGACGGACTACGGCCATTCCGAGCCCTAGCAGCCTGCCGGTTGGCCTACAACAGGCGAGAAAAGAGCGGCCTTCGCGGGCGCACGCTCGCTTCCCTCGGCGGGGCGGTCAGTCGCGTTTTTTCCTGGGCGTCGAGCGCGTCGGGAGGGGCGGCGGCCCCGCGCTCGCGGCGAAGAGCGACGCGCGCGCGATGCGGAAAATTTCCTGCTCGTAGCGGTTCTTCGAGCCCCCGGGGAGAGCCTCTCGGGTGGTCTGGAAGGATGCGGCGGCCATGATGACCAGCTGCAGAATCGAGAGCACGTAGGCGTCGGCGTCGACGTCGGGGTGGTGCACGCCTCGCTCTCGTCCGCGCTCCACGTACGCGGCCACCGTGCCGAGCCAGGGCCGCACGCGCTCACGCAGGACCATACGCGCCTCGGCCGGGCGGTCGAGCGCGTAACGAAGGACCACGCGCGTGCGCGCCGGGTCGTCGGCGAAGAACCGGTACACCTCGCCGAGCACGGTCTCGAAGCGTCCTTCGCCGGCGGTGGCGCCGAGCAGCGCGGGCAAGGTGGCCTCCCAGTGCTGCAGGATCTCGCTCATCACGGCATCCTGGACGTGCTCTTTCGACGGAAAATGGTGCAAAACGGCGGGCTTCGTGACCCCGACCGCGGACGCGATGTCTTGCACGGCCGTGCCGTCGAACCCGTGCTCGGAGAAGAGGCGCGTGGCTTCTTTGACGATGCGCGGGCGAACGCCTTCTGCGGGGGCTCGAGCCCCGAGAGCGTGTCCGCGCTTCGCGTTCGTCGCGTTCGTCGCGTTCGTCTTGGCTGAGCCGGTTCGGCGCGGGGCGACCATTCGTCGTTCGTGGGCTTACCAGTCGGTAAGGCGGTGTCAACCGTGGTTGCCTCGATGTGGGCGGACTCGGCGCGGCGCTCGCGTTCGTGCTCTACTTCGCGCCGCGCATGCCTTCTTCGCTTCGCTCGTCGTGCTCCAAGCTCGGACTCTCGGCTGCGGCCTTCGCAGCCACGTTCGCCCTCGCAGGGCCTGCTTTTGCCGATCGTGTGGCCGTGCTCGGGTTCCCTCCGGAAGACGCGAAAGCCTCTTCGGCGACCGAGGCAGCGGTCACGTCCAAGAAGCACGTCCTGCCCGCTGCGGCCGAGCTCGCGGCCGGCAAAGCCGCCGTGACCGACGGCGCTCCCGACACGAGCGACGAGTATCGCGCGTTCGGCAACGCAGCCAAGGTCGACTGGACGGTTCGCGGCACGGTGACACGCCGGCCGGTCGGCTATCGATTGGAGCTCGAGGTGTGCCAAATCGCGTCCGGTCGGGTGGAGATCCTCGCCCGTGAAGTCGACGAGAGCGCCGAAGTTCCCGAGATCGGCGAGATGCTCGCGCTGCTCTTGCGGCCCGAGGGCATCGCCAACGCCGAGCTCCCCTGGCAGAACAAAAAGCCCGCGCCACCGAAGCCGGTCGAGCCACCTCCCGAGCCGAAAAAGCCGGTCGCCGTGGCCCCTCCAGAGCCTCCCGCTCCGCCTGCCGTTCGACACGCGTACGCCGAGAATGCCCCCTTCGCGATCGGGCTCGCGACCGGCCTGCTCTCCGCGGTCTCGAGGCCGTCGAACGCCACCGGATCGGCCACGTCGTTCGTGATCGGCGGCACGCTCGGCTACCACCTCGAAGCGGTGCCCGGGCTCGAGCTGCGCGCGAACATCGAGGGCGCCGCGGCAGGTCCAAAGGCGCTCTTCTTCGACGTGGGGGCTCGTTATGCGCTTCCTCTCGCGCCCACGATCCGCCTCTTCTTCGTGCCCGACGCGGGGCTCGGATCGTTCGTCACGATGGGCGCGCAGAAGTCGGCGCGCTTTTGGGTACGTCTCGGTGCGTACGCTTCGCTCGGGTTGGGCGAGCACGTGGCGCTCGAGCTCGGTCCGGATTTCGGCGTGACGCCCGGCGGTGCGGGAACCGTGGTGCTCTTCGGCGGAGCGCTGCGCGCCGTCGCTCGCTTCTGAGCTTCTGGAGGAGCGAGAGCCTCCGTGAGCTTCGGTCGGTGCGTCGCGCGCCCGATTCCGGTAGACACGAGGGCATGCGCATCGGCCTTCGTTCGGTTCTCGGTCTGCCGCTCGCGGCTCTCTGCTTCGCCACCGCGTGTGGTCCGGATACGACCGGCACCCGAGTGGCTGCGCCCGTTCCGGTGGCTTCCGCGCCCGCGCGCGCCTCGGCCAGCGTAGAGCCTCCCAAGGCTGCGCCACCGCGCGCCGACGCGTCGCTCCCTCCGCGTAAGCTCTTCTTCGCGAACCCCGATCGCACCGCGGTGAAGCTCAGCCCGGACGGGAGTCGCATCTCGTTTTTGTCGAGCGTCGACGGTGTGCTCAACGTGTTCGTGGGTCCGGCCGAAGACCCGAGCCGCGCGGTGCCCGTCACGGCCGACAAAAAGCGCGGCATCCGCAGCTACACCTGGGCCTTCACCGGTGAGCACGTGCTCTACCGTCAGGACGAGGGCGGCGACGAGAACTTCCACGTGCACGTGGTCGACGTGAAGACCAAGGTCGATCGCGACCTCACGCCGCTGCCCCGCGTGCAGGCGCGTATCGAAGCGCGTAGCCGCAAGCACCCGAAGGAGATCGTGGTCGCGCTGAACGATCGCGACGCGCGTTACCACGACTTGTGGACCGTGGACGTGGTGAGCGGCGAGAAGAAGCTGCTCGAGCAGAACACGGACATGTCGAGCTTCGTCACCGACGAAGACCTGAAGGTGCGCGTGGCCACCAAGTCCGAGCCCGACGGCTCCACCAAGCTCTTCGCGCGCAAGGCCGCGCCGAGTGGCGCCAAGAACCCGAAGGCCGTCCCGGTTTGGGAACCGATCGGCACCATCCCGCTCGAGGACACGCTCACCACCACGCCGCTCGCCTTCGACGCCACCGGCAATACCTTGTACTTTACAGATAGCCGCGGTCGCGACACGGCCGCGCTCGTCGGGTTCGACATGAAGACGCGCAAGACCGCGGTCTACGTCGACGACGGCCAAGCCGACGTGGAAGGCGCCACCTTCGACCCGGTCACGCTGAAGCCCCAGGCCGCCCAAGCCAGCTACGAGAAGGCGCGTTGGCACTCGGTCGACGCGAGCCTCGCGCCCGACCTCGACGTCCTGCGCGAGCTCGCCAAGGGCGACTCGTTCGACATCGTCACGCGCACCAAAGACGACGCGCGCTGGCTCGTCTCGGTCGCCTCTTCGGACGGTCCCACGCGTTACTTCCGCTACGATCGCGCCAAAAAAGGCGCCAAGAAGGAGCCCGCGGGCAAGGCCACGTACCTCTTTTCGTCGCACGCGCGCCTCGACGACAAGAAGCTCTCGCCCATGCACCCGCGCGTCCTGAAGTCGCGCGACGGACTCTCCCTCGTGAGCTACCTCACGCTGCCCCTCGCCTCCGATGCCGACGCGAACGGTGTTCCGGACAAGCCGCTTCCCATGGTGCTGCTCGTGCACGGTGGACCTTGGGCGCGCGACTCGTGGGGATTTTCCCCGCAAGCGCAGTGGCTCTCGAGCCGCGGGTACGCGGTGCTCTCGGTCAATTTCCGCGGCTCGACCGGCTTCGGCAAAGCCTTCGTGAACGCGGCCGATCGCCAGTGGGGCGCGAAGATGCACGACGACCTCTTGGACGCGGTCGCTTGGGCCGAAAAAGAGGGCATCGCGGCGCCGGGCAAGACCGCCATCATGGGCGGCAGCTACGGCGGTTACGCCACGCTGGTCGGGCTCTCGTTCACGCCCGAGCGCTTCGCGTGCGGCGTCGACATCGTCGGGCCGTCGAACCTCTCCACGTTGCTCGAGACCATTCCGCCCTACTGGGTCTCCGAGGTGGAGCAGTTCACGAAGCGCATCGGCGACCACCGCACCCCCGACGGCCGCACGTTCCTCGCGTCCCGCTCGCCGCTGGGCTCCGCGGACAAAATCGTGCGCCCGCTGCTCATCGGCCAGGGTCAGAACGATCCTCGTGTGAAGCGCGCCGAGAGCGACGCCATCGTGTCGGCCATGAAGAAGCACGGCTCGAAGGTCACGTACGTGCTCTACCCGGACGAAGGCCACGGCTTCGCGCGCCCGCCGAACCGCATCTCGTTCAACGCCGTCACCGAGACCTTCCTCGCGCAGTGCCTCGGCGGCAGTTACGAGCCCATCGGCAAAGACTTCGAAGGCGCGTCGATCACCGTGCTCGAGGGCGCCGAGCAAATCGAAGGGCTCTCCGCTGCGCTCCCCAAGAAAGAGGCCGATGGCCGATGAGCGTGTATCTCGCGCTCGCCAAGCGGTTCTCCACGCGGGCCGTGGTGCCGCTCATGAACCTCTATCCACCCTTTCTGGGCGCGGGGATTCGTGTGCGTGTGCTCTCCGGTGGCGCGCACGGTGAGCCGCTCGCCATCGAGTCGAGCATGCGTCTCGCGCCCTCCAACCGGAATTTCGTGGGCACGCACTTCGGTGGCTCGCTCTACGCGATGTGCGATCCGTTCTTCGTGCTCATCCTGCTCGGCGCACTCGGTCCGGACTTCGTCGTGTGGGACAAAGCGGCCAGCATCCGCTTCGTGAAGCCGGGTCGAGGCACGGTCACCGCCACCTTCCGCATCACGCCCGACCAAGTCGACGACGTGAGGTCCCGCGCGCTGCGCGACGGCAAGGTCGAGCCGGTCTTCGAGACCACCGTGCGGAGCGCCTCCGGCGAGGTCGTCGCCGAGGTGGTCAAGACGCTCTACGTTCGTCATAAGCACGCCAAAAAGCCCTCGAAAAGCGCGGAGCCCGCGTGACCGTCCACGTGGCCTTTTTGCGCGCGGTGAACGTGGGCGGCACCGGCAAGCTGCCCATGGCCGAGCTCGTCTCGCTCGCGCAGGCTCTCGGCTTCACCGCGGTGCGCACGTACATCCAGAGCGGCAACCTCGTCTTTTCGGACACGCGTGACGCAGCGGCGGTCACCTCGCTGCTCGAAGGCGCGCTCGCGAAGAAGCTCGGCAAGCCCGTGGGCGTGATGGTGCGCGACGCGGACGAGCTCGAGCGGGTGCTGGCGGCGTGCCCGTTCGCGGATCGCGCGCCGAACCGCGTGATCGTGATCTTCCTCGACGCACCTCCGAAAGCGGACGCGCTCTCCGAGGTGCGCGGCGCAGTGGACGAAGAGGTGGCCGTGATCGGACGTGAGGTCCACGTGCACTACGGCGAGGGCATGGCAAGCTCCAAGCTCAAGCTGCCCTTCGCTGCCAAGGGCACAGGGCGCAACCTCTCGACGGTGCGGAAGATGCTCGCCATGGCGCGAGAGGCTTTGCCGAGCGCGACTGTCTCGCCCGCCGCGAAGAAGACCGCCGCGAAGCGAAAGAACCCTCGTTAGCACGGGAAAACCGGCTCGATTCGGCACCCGGCGAGACCTCGCGATCCTCTCTTTCGCGAAGGCCTTCGCATCATGTAGCTTGGGTAGCCGACGATGACTCAACCCGGCGGCGGCGACGCACAGTCCTTTCCCTGTTCTCAGTGCGGCGCGAAGCTGAACTACGACGCCGGCGCGCAGGCGATGAAGTGCCCCTACTGCGGGCACCAGCAGGCCATCCAGACTCGGCCCGAGCTCGTGCAGCACCCGGCCGGCTACGTTCAGCAAGCGCAGGTGCGGGAGATCCCGATCGAGCAGGGCATGGCGATGGCCATGAAGGGCCTCGGCGTGCAGGTCACCACGATCGCCTGCAAGGACTGCGGCGCCACGGTGAACATCGGCGAGGGCGAACGCACGACCGCGTGTGCGTTCTGCGGATCGCACCAAGTTCTCCAAGCCCACACGAACGATCAGGCCATTCGTCCGGAGAGCCTGGTTCCGTTCAAGGTCAACAAGCAGTCCGCCAACGACCTCTTCGGAAAGTGGCTGGCGAGCCTCTGGTTCCGCCCCAACGACCTCACCAAGATCGCCAAGGTGCAGGAGATGGGCGGCGTCTACGTGCCCTTCTGGACCTTCGACTCGATGGTCCACTCCAACTGGACCGCCGAGCGCGGCTGGTACTACTACGAGACCGAGACCTACACCGCCTACGAGAACGGGCAGTCGGTCACCCGCACACGTCAAGTGCAGCGCACGCGCTGGGAGTCGGCGTGGGGCAACCGCCGCGACTTCTTCGACGACACGCTGGTGTGCGCGGGCAAAGGCTTGCCGACCGATCTCGTGGACAAGTTCTCCACGTTCAACACCAAAGAGCTCATCCCCTACGCGCCTCACTACCTCGCCGGTTGGCGCGCCGAGGCCTACGCGATCGACCTCATGCCCGCGTGGGGCATCGGTCAGCAGAAGATGTCGCGCGTCCAAGAAGGCCGCTGCGCCGGAGACATCGGCGGCGACACCCACCGCGGCCTCAACGTGAGCAACACGTTCACGCAGGTCACGTTCAAGCACGTGCTCTTGCCCGTGTGGATCGCGGCCTACCGCTACAACGACAAGGTCTACCGCTTCCTCGTGAACGGTCAGACCGGCGAAGTGGTCGGCAAGGCGCCGTACTCGTTCTGGAAGATCTTCTTCCTGGTGCTCGGCATCGTCACCGTCATCGGCATCGTGATCGGCATCTACGAGTACACGCACGAAGACGACCAGAGCCCGCCCGCGCCCGTGCCCACGCAGACCGTGAGCGCCAAGCCGAAGCCGCTCCCCTCGGCCGATCTCGCGCCCAGCGCCTCGGCCGCGCCGTCCACCAGCGGTAGCGCCAAGAAGCCCGGCGCGCTTCCCTCGGCCAAGCCGGGAGCCTCGGTTGCGCCGGCCACCAGCGGCAGCGCAAAGCCCGCCACAGCGCCCACCGGCAGCGCCAAGCCCGCGACGGCCCCCACGGGCAGCGCCAAGCCCGCCGCGAGCGCTCCCAAGAAATGAGTGCACTTCGCACCTTTTTCGCGGCCGGGCTGATGGCGGGCTCGGCCGCGGCGGTGCTCGTGGCGTGCTCGTCGTTCGGCTCGGCGCCTACCGAGCCCGTGTCGGATGGAAGCGTAACGGACGGCGCCGTTTCTCCCGTGGGAGACGCCATCGCGGTGCCTCCGGACGCGGGGTTGGTCGATCAGTCCGCGCCGATCGACGCGGGGCCGGCGGACGCGTCGGTGGATGCGAACGACGGTGGTCCGGTCGTGTTCACCTGCCTCGGATGGTCGGTCACCGACGGCACGTTCATGGCCGATACCAGCGGAGCGTGTGTGCTCTGCAAGAACGGGAGCTCGACCAACGAAGCCCTCGCCACCCTCGAAATCCCCACGACTGCAGGGAGGTTCGAGCTCCTTGCCAACGTCTCGTCCTCCGGGCCCGTCGCGACCGATGCGGCCGCACGCGTCGGTCTAGTGACCCAGGTGGGAAACTTCGTCCCGGCGGAGCGTTCGATCAACGGCCCCATCATGTCCATGAGCACGTCGCGCGGAGCCGAGATCACGGTCGACACGGGCGGGAGGCTGGCAGCACGTCTCGGCGTCTCGGGCACCGGCGTGGTCTGCGCGAAGTTCGAGAAGATCACGCTCACGCGGAAGTGAGCGGGGCGCGCCAAAGCGCGACGCTCTGCCATCCTCGGCAAAGGGCGGATGACGGCAGCTGGACAGGGCTCGGGTCCGTGTTCGCCTTCCGTCTCCCAAGTGGAGCCGCTCTTGTCGAGAACGATCTAGACAAGCTGGCGGTGCGTTGGGCGAGGTCGCTCAATCGTCGGGGGTAGCGCACCGGGGAGAGCTCGCGCGCGGCCTTCACGCAGTCACGCCACGCTCACCGGCTCTTCACGTCACCCTTGGACAAATGCGTGACCGCCTCGCCGAGGCCGTCCAGCGTGAGCTGGAACATGGAGAACACCTGGGAGATTTGCTCCGCCGTGCCTCCGCGCCAATAGGCCGGAGGATCGGGGTTCAGCCACGCCGCGCGCTTGAAGTGATCGGACAGGCGCATGAGCCAACGGATGCCAGGCATCATCTCGCCTCCGCCGCGCGTGTAGTACTCCCAGTCGCCCGCGCCGAGCAGCTCGGTCGGGTGCATGGCGGCGTCGCCCACGAGGACGAGCTTCCACTCCGGTCCGCACTGCTCGATCACGTCTTTGAGAGGCACCGGATCGGTGAAGCGCTCGGTCTCGTAGATGCGCCCGTAGACGCAGTTGTGGAAGTAGTAGGTCTTCAGGCTGCGGATGTTGGAGGCGCGCTTCGCCGCGGAAAAAAGCCGCGAGACCACCTCGGCGTGCGGATCCATGGAGCCGCCCACGTCCATCAGCAGGAGCACGCGCGTGTTCGACTTGCGCGGTGGCCGGAGCACGATCTCGAGCTCACCGGCGTTCTTCGCGGTCTCGCGCACGGTCTCTTCGATGTCGAGCTCGTCCTCGAGTCCCTCGCGCTGGAACACGCGCAGCTTTCGTAGCGCCACTTCGATCTGACGCACGTCGAGCACGAGGTCCGAGCGATACGGCCGGTACCGACGCGCGTCGGCTACGCCCATGGCGCTCTTGCCGCCTCCCGCAGGTCCCACGCGCACGCCCGAGGGATGCGTCCCGTTGGCGCCGAAGGGGCTCGAGCCACCCGTGCCGATCCAGCGGTTGCCGCCGTCGTGGCGGCCGCGCTGCTCTTTCATGCGCTCCTCGAAGCGCTTGCGCAGCTCGGCCATGTCGAGCGACTCGAGCGCCGCGAGCTCTTCCGGAGTGAGCGACTTTTTGAGCTTCGGATCGTTCAGCCACTCGTCGAGCTCTTTCACGAGCTCGAGGCTCTGCCCGGCGATGCCCTTGAAGTGCGAGAGGTACGCTTCGTCGAAGGCGTCGAGGTCGCTCTCGCGGTGCACGCAGATGGCGCGCGCCACGTGGTAAAAACCGTCGAGCGAGCTCTCGTGGAGGCCCTTCACCAGCGCCTTCGCCAGCGCCACGCCTTCCTGCGGACCGACCTTCACCTTCTTGGCGCGAAGCTCGTAGAGGAACGGAACGAACACCGCGCTCATTTCGAGATGCCCTTGCCGCAGCGGGCGTCGCCGGGGGTACGCGCGTAAATTTCGTAGTTGCCGAGGGGGAGAGCTCGAGGAAGCGACACGGCCCCTTGGTAGCGTCCCTTTTCGTCCGTGGCGAGCGTCCCGATCGACGTCTCGTGGCCGCCCGCCTCGCGGAGCACGAGCTCCACCGAGACGTGCGCACAAGGCTCTTTCTCGGCGCGCACCACGCCTTCGGCCTCGAGCTTGCCGCCGCGGCTCGCCGCAGGCGACTTGAAGCCCACCTCGACGGTCGCTTTGGGGCGTCCGTCGTCGAGCGGGATCTCTTTCGACATGCCCGCGTCCGCGCCGCTCGTCGAGGCGCCGTCACGTCCCGAAGACTCGCGCGAGCTACGGGACGACGAGGCGCTTCCCGAGGCTGCCGGCGGCGGAAGGTCCGGAGACTGACCCTTGCCGTCCGCGCCCGATCGCGCCGAGCCGTTCGGTGACGGTTGTCCGTTCGGACCGCTCGAATTTCCTGGTCCGTTCGGACCGCTCGGCCCGCTCTGACCGTCGCGTGCGCGGTTGCCGAGCTCGTCTCCGCGGGTCGCGCCCACCGGCCACGAGAACGGATCGGGAGGCGGCTCGAAGGGCACGTTGGCCGAGAGCGGATCGCGCAGCATGTTGCCCGCGCCGCCGAGGTCGATGCGCACGAAGCGCGTCCCGTCGTGCACCTCGACCCAAGCGTGGGCTTCGTTGGCCACCATGCGCGTGGGAATCCCGAGACCGAGCGCGGTGATCAAGAACGCGAACGCGCGGTGTCGACACACGCCCTTCTTGGAGAGCGCGAGATCCGTGTAGATGTCACGTACCGGCGGAGGGCTCTCGTCCGAGTCCTGGAAGCTGCGGAAGTACGCCACCATGCGCGTGACGTTGTCGTGGGGAGAAAGTCCCTTGTTCACGCCGATCGCGCGCGCCACCGCTTCTTGCGAGCGCGCCACGTTCGAGGGTAGCGCGGGCACGTAGGGCAGGCGCTCCCACGAGGGATCCCCGAAGGCGCCTCCGAACGCCGCACGAGGCGCGGCGAGCTGCATGACGAGGCGCGCGCGGGTCATGGCGTCGCCTTCGACGAACCAGTTCTCGGCGCTGTCTTTCTGGATGCGGATGGGCACGTCTTGGGTGCCGACTCCGGCGCGCGCTTTCACCACGCGCGTGCCCGGTCCCACGGTGGGGATGCGCGACGGGTGATGCGGCACGAGGTCGATCACGAGGTCGGCGAAGAAGGTCTCTTCGCTCTCCGCGATCACCGGCCCGGACTGTAGCGAGACCGCGATCGCGCGCGGATTGCGCACGTAGAGCACGAAGTTGTCGTCCACCGCGTCGTAAGCGGACAGTCGCTTGAAGGGCGCGGTCGAGGGCCGGAAGGGCTCGTCGTAGGGGAGCGTGTCGGGCTTCTTCGTGTTTCGATCCGGGCTGAACGTGGAGTCCGGTGCGCCGCCCGGGCCGCTCTGGCCGGGCGCGTACGGCGCGCGCTTCGCGTCGTCCGGCTTGGTCGGATCGGGCGCCGTGACCAGGCCGCTGCGCGTCTCGATCGCCGCGGGCAGCTCGCCGTCCAAGCTCACCGAGAGCGACACGTCTTCGCGCGCGTCTTCGGGGATGGGCTCGTGCAAGATCGGCCCGTTCGCGGCCTCGGCCGGAGCCAGGACGAGACACGAAGCGAGCAGCACCAGCGCGCGAACGTAAGACCTGCGGATCAACGTCTCTCGAGGCTATCCCCGGACCGCACGCGCAGAAAGCCCGCCGTGCTCCTCTTCACCCGCAGAGCTTATCTCAGCGCGTTGCCACGTGCCCAGGAGCCGGCTTCGTAGTGGTACTGGCCGCCTTGCTGGAAGTACCGGGGACCCACCCATTGTGCACCGGTGGGAGAGGCGTCCCAGTGGCCGGGGATCCATGCATACTGCATTCCCGTCCAGTGCCAGTAGCCGGCCACCCAAGCGGCCCGACCCGAAGGCGGAGCCGGGCGCGACTCGGGTAAGGGAGCGGGCGGAGGGCCGCTCACCACGACTCCACGCGAGGGCATGCTCTCCGCGGTGGCCACGCAGCCGGTGGCTGCCGAGGCCACGATCGTGCTCAGCGTGAGGATACAAAAGAGCCCTCCGATGCCGCGAGCATCGAGCTTCCGCTTCGCGCGTGACGTCCGCAAGGTGTCCATCGTCTCACTCCCCTCGATCCCGATCCCCGCGCTCGACCTAAGGGCACGAGCGGCGTTCGCGGGTCCGAATCCCCAGTACGCTCATTTCAATTCACACCTTCCCGACGGCACGAGCAAGCCGTGCCAGAAGGGCCTCGATCGCATTTGTCGCCTTTTCTCGCACCTCGGCTCTCGAAATGGGGCGACACTCGTGACGGAACGCCATGAGCACCCCCGACATCCTCACCGAGCTTCGCTCTCTCGATCCCGAGCTCCGCGCTCGCCTCGCACGCGCAGGCTTCCGCGACGACCGCCTGGTCGAGCTGGCCCGCGGCCTCTCGGACAAGGCCGCGCTCTTCGCGAAAAACAGGCTCACGGGCGAGGTGCTCCCGCCGAAAGCCGACGAGCTCTCGACCTTGCCCGAGCCCGGCTCGGAAGAGGCGGCCCGTCTCACCAAGCTCGGCCAGGACGCCATCGATCGTGGCGAGCTCGCGTTCTGCGTGCTCGCGGGCGGCATGGCCACGCGCATGGGAGGCGTGGTGAAAGCCCTGGTCGAAGCGTTCGACGGCAAGACCTTCCTCGACCTCCGCCTCGCCGAAAACAAGAGCGCGAGCTCCCGCGCGAAGTCCCCCGTCCCGCTTTGGCTCATGACCAGCGAGGCCACCGACGCCGCCATCCGCGAAGCGCTCGTCGCACGGAACGCGCCTTCGCACGTGCACGTCTTCATGCAAGACCTCGGGCTCCGTCTCGCGCCCGAAGGGGGCCTCTTCCACGAAGACGACGGCCGACCCAGCGTCTACGCCACGGGGCACGGCGACCTGGTCGATGCCCTGAGGCGCACGCCGCTCTTGAACCAGTTCGTTTCGGACGGCGGCAAGACCGTGTGGATCGCGAACCTCGACAACCTCGGCGCGTCGATCGATCCGCTCGTGCTCGGGCGCTTCCTCGACTCGAACAAAGAGGTCATGGTCGAGGTCTGCGAGAAGGCCAAGGGCGATCGCGGCGGCATCCCCGTCCACGCGCAAGGCAAGCTCCAGGTGGTCGAGGAGTTCCGTCTCCCCGAGGGCTTCGAGGGCTCGAGCGTGCCGGTGTTCAACACCAACACCTTCTTGGCTTCGGCCCACGCGCTCGCGCACGCCGACTTCCCGTGGACGTACTTCGCGGTCGAAAAGAAGGTCCAGGGACGCACCGCGATCCAGTTCGAGCGCTTGCTCCAAGAGCTCACCTCTTCGCTCGAGGCCGGCTACGTGGTGGTCCCGCGTGAAGGCAGTCGCTCGCGCTTTTTGCCGGTGAAAGACCACGACGAGCTCGCTCGTCGCTCCCAGGAAATCCAGGAAGTCGCACGCGCTCGCGGCATGGTGTAGCTTCCCGAAACCGAGGTATTTCGTGCAGTTCGAGATCGCCCACGAGTTCGACATCCCTCTCGACGCCGTCGAGCTCGCGTTTCTCTCTCCCGGCCTCGGTGACGCCTTGGTCGCCCGCCTCCCTCACATCGAGTCGCTCGAGCAGAAGAGCCACTCGGTCGACGAGTCACGCCTCGAGCGCGTGTGGAGCTTCCGCGCCAACATCAAGATCCCGGCCTTCGCGCAGAAGTACGTGACCCCCGAGATGTGCGCGTGGGAGGAGACCACCGTCTACGACATCCGTCGGCACGCCGCCTCTTGGCGCGTGAAGGCCAACGTGAAGCCCGAGTGGCAAAAGTTCTTCGCCTCGAGCGGCAGCTACTTGTTCGAGTCGCTCGACCGCGGTCGCACGAAGCGCATCGTGCGCGGCACCTTGGACGTGAACGTCTCGTTGGTCGGACCCATGGCGGAGAAGCTCGTCTACTCCGAGCTGGTCAAGAAGACCTTCGACGCCGAAGCGGCCACGCTGCAAAAGCTCGCCACGCTGGGGTAAATCGCACTCGCCGCGTCCCTCGGGCACCGCCGCAAGGGACGCGTGCATCAAGGAGCATGTCGTGAAGCGTTCGTTCGCGAAGGTACCGGTCACCGCCCTCTCTCTGCTCTCGACGCTCTCGCTGGTCGCGGTCTCGGTCGCGTATGCGTCCGTCGCGTCGGCAGAGCCCTTCCCCTCGCGTGCGGATCGTCTCGCTTCGCCCGGCCGCAGCCCGGCCAGCGAAGACACCGGGGAAGCGCTGGTGCTGAACCCCGCGAACCTCGGCTTCTTGACCGGCAAAGAGCTGCGCTGGACCGGCGTGCGCTGCACGGACACCCAGCGCGTCGCGTGCGGTCACTCGTTCGATCTCTCGACCCCGCTGCTCTGGGGCGTGGGCGCAGGCTTCCGTGTAGATTACATCTCACCGCCGTCCACCGCGGGCGCGCCGTACTTCGGCCAAGACTATACCTGGCTCACCTGGGGTCTCGGCTACAGCGTGGGCAAGTCGATCGCCATCGGCGTCTCGCTGCAGTCGGCATTCTCACCCAACCCGAACGTGCAGGGCTTGGTCGGGCTCTCGGCCGGAGCCACCTACCGCCCGAGTCCGCGCCTCTCGTTCTCGCTGGTCGCCCACGACTGGAACAACCCGTCCACGCGTCCGGTCCTGGTGGGCGACGGCTCGAAGGCCTTCCCGGTGCTGCAAGGGCAGTACGTGGGCGCGGTCGCGTTCCGTCCGACCGGCACCCGCGCCTTCGAGCTCGGCGCCGAGGTTCGCTACGACTACGGCGCGGATCAAGCCCGCCCGCGCGCCACGCTCGGCGTGGACATCCCCGGCGTCGGACGCGCTCGCGGCGACATCGAGGTGGGCAACCTCTCGCGCTCGGATCCTTCGTACCTCGCCACGGTGGGCATCGAGCTCTACCTCCGCAACGCCTCGCTCGGCGGCGGCGCGCTGGTCGGCAACGCGCTCGGCAAGACCACCGACACGGGTCAGTACCTGACCGCTTCGGTGAGCGATTTTTCGAGCCCGGCCAGCATCCCCCGCTCCGAGCACGGCGTGAGCCTGCGCATCGAAGCGACGCCCGGAACGCGCGCCCACGTGCACCTCTTGCAGAAGCTCTGGCGCCTCTCGGAGCGCTCGGACATCGCGTCGGTCACGCTGCTCGTGCGGGACGAGCCCGCCACGTCGTTCGCTCACGCCGAAGAGCTCGCCGACGCCTTCCGCGTGCTCCGCGCTCGGGGAAAAAAGGTCATTTGCAGCTTCGAAGACGCCGGCCCCAAGGCGCTCTACGCCTGCGCCAGCGCCGACCGCGTGGTCTTGAATCCGGCCGGTGGCGTTCGCTACTCGGGCCTCAAGACGACGCACATCTACCTGGCCGGGCTGCTCGAGAAGATCGGCGTGAAGGCCGAGTTCGTGCGCATCGGCGCGCACAAGTCCGCGCCCGAGCAGTTCATGAACAAGAAGGCGAGCGACGTCGCGCGCGCCGACCAAGAAGACCTGCTCCGCCAGAGCGAAGCCGTGTTCGTGCGCAACATGTCGCTCTACCGGCATTTGCCCGAAGCCGACGTGCGCGCGTCCACCGCCAAGGGCCCCTTCGTGGCGGAGGAGGCCCGAGAAGCCAAGTTCGTCGACACGCTCGCCTTCGACGACGAGCTCGACCGCGTCACCCAAGAGGTGGTCGGCCGCAAGATCTCGGTCGAGAAGTACCAAGAAGAAGCGGTCGCTCCGGTCCGCTTCGGCCAGCGCAACAAGGTCGGTGTGCTCTACATCGACGGCGACATGGTCGACGGCCGCTCGAGCAAGATCCCGCTCGTGGGCATGAAGCTCTGCGGCAGCTACACCATCGCCGAGTCGGCTAAGCGCCTGCGCGAAGACTCGAGCATCAAAGCGGTGGTCTTGCGCATCGAGACCCCCGGTGGCTCTTCGCTCGCCGCCGACGTGATGTGGCGCGAGCTGCGTCTCTTGGCGCAGAAGAAGCCGCTCATCGTCTCCATGGGATCCATCGCGGCGAGCGGCGGTTATTACGTGGCGGCCGCGGGCTCGAAGATCTACGCGCTGCCGCTCACCATCACCGGGAGCATCGGCATCTTCTACGGCAAGGCCGACGTGAGCGAGCTGCTCGGCAAGCTCGGCGTGAACGTCGAGGTGCGCAAGGTGACCCCGCGCGCCGACGCCGAGTCCTTCTTCCGTGGCTTCACCGCCGACGAGCGCAAAGAGCTCGATCACAAGGTGCACCAGTTCTACGACGTGTTCGTCGACCGCGTGTCGCAAGGCCGCAAGATGACCCACGACGAAGTGGACGCGGTGGGCCAGGGCCGCGTGTGGATGGGCCAGCAGGCCCTCGACAAGAAGCTCGTCGACGAAATGGGCGGCATTCGCCACGCGCTCGACTACGCGCGTAAGGTCGGCAATCTGCCCGACGACGCTCCCGTGCAAGAAGAGCCGCCGGTCGAGAAGACCCTGCTCGACACCGCCCTCGAGCTCGCCGGCGTGGCGCGCGCGCCCATGATGGTCGACGGCCTGCCCCTCCAGATGCGCGACGTGGTCCGCGCGGTGGCCCCCATGGCCGTCTACGCCGACAGCACGCCGCTCGCGCGCATGGAGCTCGAGCCCCTCGGAGAGAACGGCGGCAAAGAAGACGACGAGTAGCCTCGTCGAGCTGCACGCTTCACGTTCGAGCCTTCAAGGAGCCGGCTTTTTGGCCGGCTTTTTGATTTTGGGCGCCACCACGGACTCCGGATGGTGAGGCATCGCCACCGCGCCGCCGGCGACCATCACGCGATGGTCGGGCACCACCGGCTCGACCTTGGGAGGCGGAGGCGTCTCGGTCATCACGTAGGGAATCGGATCGCTCGGCGGCACCGGCGGCGGCGGCGGCTCACCCGCGGTAGCGAACAGCGCGAAGACCGCGAGCGCGCTGGTCGCGAGGCCCGATCCCACCGCGATCACCGCCGCGAGCTTCATGCGCTTACGCCGGAGCCCCACCGGACAATCGGCGGTGATGACCGTGCCGTCCGCGCGCTTCCACAGCTGCACGCAGAGATTTCCCTCTTTGGAGAGCACGAGCAGCTCGGCCTCTTCGCGCGTCATCGCGGACAGGTTGTAGACGTTCTTCTCGCACTGCCCGCAGAACCGGCTCTTGTCGTCGCCGACCATCCGGTTCCAGTCGGCGGGGCAGGGCGAAGCGATGCGAATGTCCTCTAGCATGGGGAGCGCGCGCTTTTTCCCGAGCCGATCGAGCAGCGTGCGCGTCTTGGCGAGCTCGTCCGCTTTTCGGCTGGCTTCGCCGTCGAGGGCGCTCCTCTCGCGCCGTCGCGCATCGAGCCTGCGCAGCTCTTCTTCGAGATTGGCCGTGCGCTCGCGAAGCACTTGGATCGGATCACGCTCGCTCATTTGCGGTCTTTCATCGGCGCGACGGCGGCCGGGCGTCCCATGCGGTGTCCTTGTTCGGGCTCGTGCTTCGAGGGCAGGTCGGAGGGGACCGCGCTCGGCACCACCGGAGCCGCTGCGTCCGCGGGGATGGGCATCATGCCGCCCATGACCACGGGCTCTTCGACGCGCATGTCGCCTATTACCGTTTGCGTGTGGAATGCACGCGATGCCCCGAACCCGAGCGCCGAGGCCGCCAGTCCTCCTCCGATGGCGAGCACGCCCACGAGGCGAAGTCGCTTGCGTCGCACGCCCACCGGGCAATCCGCCGTGAGCACGGTGCCGTCTTTGCGCTTGTAGAGGCGCACGCAGAGATCACCCTCGCGATCGAGCATGAGAAGCTCGGCTTCTTCGCGGCTCATCGCGGACAGGTTGTAGACGTTCTTCTCGCACTTGCCGCAGAAGCGGGACTTGTCGTCGCCGGTCATCTCGTCCCAGCGAGCATCGCAGGGCGACGCGATTCGGATGGACTCGAGCATGGGCAGCGAACGCTTCTGCTCGGCACGCTCGGCGAGGATGCGCGTCTTCGTGAGGCGGTCGCGGAGCTTCGTGTGCTCGTCGTCGAGCTTCGCCGCGTCCTGCTTGCGGGCCTCGAGATCGCGCAGCTCGGCTTCGAGGGTGCGGGTTCGTTCGCGGAGGGCCTCGGCGGGGTCTCGGTAGGTCACGGTCCGGCTCGAACGCCCGAGCGCGCCAAAAGTTTTTCGAGATTCGTGCGAAGCCGCTCTTCAGAATCTCGGGGGCCTGCCGTTCACGGCTTTTACCCCGATCGTCTCCGACGCGACCGCCCCGACCGCCCCGACCGCCCCGTTCGACCTCGCTCCCCGGTTCAGCTTCGTTCGCCTCGAAATCGCATGGTTTCGAGCGCTTGCGCTCGTTCACCTGCCTCCAGGGCTCGGCCGTCCCGGGCCGCGTCGACACGCACTTCGCGAACGTCTCGAACGCGGATGCATTTGAGACGTGCCTCCATGCCTCCGGCCCTCCAAACCCAAGGCGCCTATGTCCCGCGCCCTTGCTTTCACGTCCTTCGCCGTCCTCGCCGTCCTCGGAGCCGCGTGCTCCACCGCCATCGTCGACGGTGGCCCGCCGCCGGGATCGACCTCGCCCACACCCGGGACGGTGTGCGGGCCGAAGCCCTTGGTCGCCCCGACGCGTGACTTCTTCCGCGACGTTTCCGAGAAGAGCGGCCTTCAGAAGAACAACTTCGTCGTAAGCCCGCCCACTCCGATCCCCATCAACGACCACAGCCGCTTGGCCATGGTCGACATCGACGGTGACGGCTGGGACGACGCCGTGATGCACTCGCTCTTTCCGAACCCGCAAAAGCTCATCCCGTACGAGCACCTCGTGTTCCGGAACAAACACGACGGCACCTTCGAGGACATCTCGGCGAGCTCCGGCCTGAAGGATCTCCAGTCGGGTTTCCTCGCGTTCGCCGACGTCGACAACGACGGTGACGAAGACTGCTTCTCCGGGCTCGACATCGATATCGCGGGAAATACGAGCCAAATTCTGCTGAACGACGGCCAGGGCCACTTCACGCCCAAGGCGGACGCGGGCGTGGAGAAGCTCAAGTACGCGGCCAACGCGGTGTTCGCGGACTTCGACCGCGACGGCAAGGTCGACCTCTTCGTCGGCAACGGTCAGACCACTTACTCGGTGAAGAACGCGTACTTGCGTGGCAACGGCGACGGCACCTTCACCGACCTCACCGCCGAAGCGCTGCCCGGCGTGCTCGCGCAGCCGACCGACGGCCTGGTCGCCTGCGACTACGACGACGATGGCGACCTCGACGTGTTCGTCTCGACGTACGGCGTCAGCGTGCGCAACGGCTGGAAGCAGCTGTGGGAAAACGACGGCCGCGGCTCGTTCACCAACGTGGCCGAAGAGCGAGGTTTCGCGGCTCTCGCTACGGGCAACTACTGGAACGCCCGCACCGGTAAAGGGCGCGATCCGCAGCCCGTTTCGTCCGACAAGATCGTCGGGTCCAACGGCTTCGGCATCGACTGCGGCGACCTGACGGGCGACGGCCTCCCGGACGTGTGGATGGCGACCATCAGCCACGGTGACGGCTCGGACGACAGCCGGCTGTGGAGCGATCCCACGCAGCTCCTCGTGAACCGTGGCAAAGCGGGAGGCTTCGCCTTCACCAACGAGTTTTTGGATCGTGGCCTTCCGTACAACGAAGGCGACATCGACGCGGCCATGGTCGACTTCGACAACGACGGGCGGCTCGACCTCTCGCTCACGCGCACGGACAAGTACGAAGGCGCGTACTTCGACGCCGAACAGAAGGGCTATTTCGGCCTTTTTCGGCAGGAAAACGACGGCCAGTTCACGAGCCTCGGGCTCGTCTCGGGCGTGAACGACACGTCCGAAGGCGGCAAGCGAGGCAAGGCCGGGCAGAACATCGCCTGGTCCGACTTCGATCACGACGGCGATCCCGATCTTCTGTTCGGCGCGCGCGACATGGGCGGCGGTCGCGCCAACATGCTGTTCGAGAACACGGTCGGTCAGAGCAACGCGTGGCTCGCTATCTCGGTCCGCGGTGACGGTCGCAAAGTCCACACGGACGCCTTCGGCACCAAGGTCACCGTGCGGGTCGGTGACCGCGTGATCGTGCGCGAGAAGAAGTCGAGCCGAGGCACCTACGACAGCATCGACGGCAGCACGCTGCTCTTCGGACTCGGAGGGACCGATCCGTGCAAGGGCGGGACGAACGCCGCCACGATCGAGATTCGTTGGCCCGACGGCACGACCGAAACCTACTCGCCCGACCAGTTCTCCTTGTCATCGTATGTGCGCGTGAAGTTTGGGGAGAAGAAGCTCGAGACCCTCCGTTGACGCGGTCGAACGTGTCTCGAAACGTCTCGAAAGGTGCGAATCTGGCGGATGAGGTAAGTGCGCCAAAGTTGGCGTAGGTACGCCACATTTGGCGCGCCACAATTGGCGTAGTGCCAAGTTCATGACGGTGAATCCGCACGTAAGCGGGTGGCACGTTTCTGGCTGATGCGCCAAGCCGCCTTGCGGTCTGGGTTGCCGTTTGCGCATATAGCGGTTCGGTGGACCCACAACGTGGGCCGGTCGGAGGAATCACTCGAGGGATAGCTGCGCTGCGTAGAGCGCGCGCGAACTTTTTGGAATTCTTGGGGTCGCTCGGTCTTGCATCTTTGCGCTGCGCAGGATGCTCTAGGGGTCGGTCGTTATGCACCACGGTGTGACCAGTCGCGTCCTCGTCGTCGACGATGACGGCCCACGTAGTCGTGGGGTCTGTGCCTTCCTCGAAGGCGCAGGCTACCGAGCCACGGCTTCGTCCGACGCGGACGAGATCGGTCGGCTCCTTGACGACGACGGCAGCCCGACCGTGGTGCTGGTGGACATCAACTCGTCGTGCGGCAGTCGCGAAGCGAGCGAACGGCACCTCGCCATCGAGCGCGCGGTCGCCGGTCGGTGCCCCATCGTGCTCTTCGGCGACAAGATGGAGTCGACGGCCTCGGAGGCCCCGCCGAGCGGTCGTCCGGTTCGGCGCAAGGTCCGAAGCTCGCTCCTCGACCTGCTGAGTGGGCTCTTGCCCGAGCCCGAGATTCCGACCGAGGCCACCGAAGCGGAAGAGAAGAGCGAGCGTCCCACGAGCCCGGTCACCGCGCCGAAGCCCGTGACGGTCGAGCCTCCGTTCCCCGCGTCCGGTGAAGAGAGCGACAAGCCCCCGCCCGTGTCCGGCGCGACCGCCAAAGGGTCGCGTGGCAGCGTGAGCGGTGAATGGGAGCGCGTGCGCCTGCTCCTCATCGACGACAGCGAAATCACCCTCGAGCTCATGCAAGCGAGTCTGCGCGCGGAAGGCGCCGACGTTCGCATCGCCCTGGCCTTGGGAGAGGTGGATTCCATCGTCGCCAATTGGTGTCCCAATCTGATCGTGGCGAACGTGAAGAGAACCGATCTCTCCGGCGACGCCCTTTGTGCGCGATTGAAGCGGGCGGTCGGGTCGGCCGAGCTCCGCATCTTGCTCTGTTCGACCCTGCCGGACGACGAGCTTCGACTCTTGTCGCTCGCTGCGGGAGCCGACGGATACGTCTCGAAGAGCCGAGGCCTCGACAGCTTCGTACGCGAAGTGGTCGAGCTCACCTTGAAGCTCACTCCCCCGAACCTCGGAAGGACGAAGCACGCATGACATTCGATGGCCGTGGAAGCGGGATTTTGCGAGCCGAGGCGACGCTCTCGGACCGCAAGCTCGTGTGTTACGCGGTGGAGCTGAGCGAGACGTCCGTCTTTCTCGTGACCGACGCGCTGGCCCCGGTGGGGGAGCGTCTCTCACTCCGACTCTCTCTCTCTCGCCAGACCTCGCCCCTGGAGATCGCCGGCGTCGTTTCCGAGGTTCGCCTGTCGAGCGGTCCCGGCGCCCCTTCGGGTTTCGCGGTCCGATTCGACACGCCCGGTGAAGCGGACATGCCCGCGCTACGTCGATTCGTAGACCGCCTCACGAAACCCCGTGTGCGACCCATCTCGTCCTGCCCGAGCGAGCTCGCCGTGCTCCTCGTGGAGGACAACCGCCTCATCCGCGACATGTTCTCCTACGCCGTCTTCAAGTACTTCCGCGAACGCGCGGGCAGCGTGCGCCTCGACCAGGCGGACGACGCCGTGTCGGCATGGGAGAAGCTCGGCGAGCGTACGTACGATCTCGTGATCGTCGACTACTACCTGCCCATGCAAGACGGCGCTTCGCTGATCGCGAAGTTGCGAGCCGACGAACGCCACGCCAAGACCTCCGTGCTCGCCATCAGCGTGGGCGGGAGCGACGTACGTGAAGCCACGCTCGGCGCCGGAGCCGACGTCTTTCTGCACAAGCCGCTCGTCCTTCGAGACCTCTTCCGGACTCTCGAAGGCCTCATGGATCACGAGGATGTCGATGTCGCGTAGAATTTTGATCATCGACGATAGCCCGCTCGTGCTCGAGCTCGCCAAAGACGCGCTCGTGGCCGAGGGCTTCGATGTCGCGGTCGCGACGACACTGGACGAATTCGAAGCCTTGCGCACTGCCACGCCACCTGATTTGATCCTGGTCGACGTGCAAATGCCCGAGGCCTTCGGAGACGACCTCGCCGCGCTTTTGAGGGGCGCCTACGACGTGAAGATCCCCATCTATCTTCTGTCCAGTCTCGCCGACGACGACCTCGCCCGACGTGCGACCGAAGCGCAAGCGAGCGGGTGGATATCGAAACATGCCGGCCTCGGGACCTTGGTCGCGAAGGTGAATTCGGTCGTGAAGGAGGCGGGCTGAACGTGCTCGAAGAGCTGCAGAAGAAGTTTTTTCCCCGGTTTGCGAAGCTTGCCAAAGAGCGAATCGTCGAAGGTCGTCGGATTGCGAACAACTTGGAAGGGGAGAACGCGCTGCACGTGGCTCGCCAGCTCCATTCGCTCGCGGGTGAGGCCGGATTGCTCGGCTTGACGGACTTGGTGGTCATTGCACGAGCGGCGGAAGAAGCCGCGACTCAGCTCCACGCCGAGCGTTCTCCGGCGAAGACCGAGGGCCTCGTGGCCGCGCTCGGAGAGCTCGAGACGGCCCTCGGGAAGATCGAAATCGCGACGTCGCGCTGACGAAGACTCGGATTGGAAAGACGCGGGAAGGGGGGGAAGGAAAGGAGGATACGTTCCGGTGTGATTTGGTGGTTCTTTCGGTGCCCGTGAATTTCAGCGAGGTAATCCATGCCAATAGCCCATAGCACTCCCCGTCCACGCCACTTGACGATGGTCGCCCTCGCGGCGCTCGTTGCCTCGTTCGCAGGATGTGCGGCCGGCGATATCGCCGACCCCCCCGCCGACGAGCTCGGTGAATCGTCTGCTGCACTCGGATGCGGCGACGACGAGACTCCCTCCGTAGGTCTCGCACTCGAGGTGGAGAACGCCGCTGGCGTTCCCCTGAAGCTCAAGAAGGGTCAGAAGTTCCACATCTCGCAGATCGACCTGCGAGCGGTGATGGACACGACCGTGGACGAAGGTGTGAAAGGGCTCGACTCGACCGGCGACTTCGCCTCGCTGTCGTGGCGCGGGACTCGGTTGGCAGACCAAGAGTTCGTGCTGCTCGCCAATGCGGACGGTACGTTCACGCGGCGCAGGTTTTATCGTGACGCGGCCTGGATGAAGGCCCCGAACATCTTCGTGGTCCAGCAGGAGAACGCTGCGGGCCGCCCCACCGGCTACCCGATCGTGCTCAATGCCGGCACCGACGGCGAGCGCCGTGACGGCGACGACTTCTTCGTGCGTCGCTACCGCGCCATCCAGTGGACCAACGACTGCGCGACCTCCACGGCGTGTGGCGGCTCCAAGAAGTTCCAGGAAGAAGCCCTCGTCGAGCTTCGCAATCCTCGCTACCCGGACAAGACCTTCACGCTCGCGCCGACCACCACGCGATTCAAGGTTCTTTGGTCGCTCAAGCCGGGCCAACCCTACTACGTGCCGGTCACGCAGATTGCCGCGCCCACGTACGCGTACGGCTTCAAGATCGACCTCGACGCCCAGACTGCACCCCGCCCGGACGGCACCTATGCTCCGGGAACGGACATTCGCTGGAAAATCACGCTCCGCGACGGCGCGGGCAATCGCCTCCATCCGGATGGCACCCTGCCCACCTACAACGAGGTCATCTTCGGCGCGAACGAACCCGGTATCCAATACTACCGCGCGTTCTTCGACCCGACGACCACCTACTACCGCCGTAAGCACCGTGAGCGCATGCTCATGAGCCAGATCATCGGACCGGCTCAGGACGTGAAGCCCATCCGCACCATCGCCGAGCTCTCGCAGTTCGTCGGTGGGGGCGACGTGCAGACCACGGCCACCTTCGCCCGCGACAACGTCTTCGCCCAGTTCCGCCTTTTCCCCACCTCCGACGATCTCTTCGGAGGAGCGTTCGATCCCACCCACGCCGGCTGGGCCCGCACGCCGCCGGACAACTGGGTCTACAACATCCCGGCCGACGCCCGTCCCGGCACCTATCTCGTGACGGTCAAGGGCCGCCGCGTCTACATGGGGGAGGACATCCCGTTCTCGAAGACCGTGGAAATCCAGGTCGGAACGACCACGCACACCAGCGCGACCCTCAACACCGGTCCGTGCAACAGCTGCCACTCCAAGGGCGGAGAGCTCTCCAAGGTGCTCCACGCCAACGACAATCGCGCGGCCTGCGCCTCGTGCCACGTGCCTCTGGCCTTCGAGCTCGAGGGACCCATCGCGGTGCGTACGCACTTCATCCACTCGCGCTCGAACCGCTTCGACGCCCCGCTCGACAAGTGCAGCAGCTGCCACCTGGACCGCCAGGGCATCACGCGCACCAGCAAAGCGGCCTGTCTCTCGTGCCATAAGTCCTATCCGGATAGTCACGTCGCACAATTCGGGCCGATCGAGAGCATGTACGTCGGTGGCGGTCGCGAGTCTTTCGACCAATGCACCGGTTCGTGTCATACGAACCACCCGAGGAGCGGCTTGAACTAGCCAAGCGCTTCGCTCTAGCGTCGGGCCGCGGGTCTCTTTTCTGGGGCCGCGGCCCGGTGCGTTTCTCTCCAATCCCGCAGTTTCACTCGAACCCGAAAAACCAGAACTCCCGAGGCCGAGCCTCTTTCTCGAAAGCGACCAAGATTCCCATGCCCAGCGTGAGCCTGAAGTCGGCGCGAACTGCCGAAAAAGACCCCGTCCGAGCCGTCGAAGCCCTCGTCAAGCAGCTCGATGGTGGCGAGCCGAAGCTCATCACCCTCTTCGCTCCGCGCGCCCACGACCACGTCGCGCTCAACAAGGCGGTGAGGGAACGGTTTCCGAAGGCGCGCCTCGTGGGCGCGAGCTCCGCTGGCGAGATCGATCGGGAAGGCATCCACTCGGACTCCGTGCTGCTCGGCGCTCTCTCCGGCGACTTCGAGGTCGGCATCGGCGTGGGCCGCAACCTGTCGACCGGCGCGGTCCAGGCGGGCGAAGACGCCATCCTCGGCGCCTCGCGAGAGCTCTCGGTCTCCGAGGATCAGCTCTCCAGCAAGAAGCACGTCGCCCTCGTGATCGACGACGGCTTCCGTTACAAAAAAGAAGAGTTTTTGATGGGCATCATGTCCCGCAACCAGGGCCTCGTGGCCGTCGGTGGCGGCGCGGCGGACTCGGAGCAGGACCCGGCGAAGCAGTCGGCGCTGATCCACGTCGACGGTGAGGTCACGACCGACTCGGTCGCCACCGTGCTCTTCAAGACGGACGCGCCTTGGTCGGCGTTCCGCTCGCACTGGTATCACCCTACCGGTCGAACCCTGAAGCTGACCAAGGTGGACGTCACCACCAACCGCGCCATCGAGATCGACGGAAAGCCGGCGGCGGCTCGCTACGCCGAGCTGCTCGGTGTCACCCCGGACGACCTCGAGTTCGGCAAGCCCACCGGGTTCGGCGTGATGCCCACCGCGCTCAAGGTCGGGCGCGAGTACTTCATCCGCGCTCCCTGGAAGCCTCTCCCCGACGGCTCGATTCTCTTCGCGAACATGCTGGAGCCCGGCGTGGAGCTCGAGCTCGTGCGCATCGGAGATCCGGCCGCGGACACGCGTAAGTTCTTCGAGGTCGACGTTCCGGCGCGTGTGCCCAATCCGCGGGCCGCGTTCCTCTTCCACTGCTCGGGCCGTGTCTGGCAAGCGAGCGCGATGGGCGAGATGGGCAATCTCTCCGAGACGTTCAAGAGCGCGCCGCCCTGCGTCGGGTTCAACGTGTACTTCGAGACCTACTGCGGCTTCCACATCAACACGACGCTCACCTCGCTCGTGTTCGGAGCGTCCTCGTGAGCGACCAAACCCTCGAAGAGAAGCTCGCCGCCGCGCTCGAAGAGAACGCGGTGCTCAAGCGCGAGCTCGAGGCACGAGCGGTCGTCGCCGCGCGTGCACTCGCCACGTTCCAGCAGCGCGCGCTCCTCATGGAGGTCACGCGCCAGCAGAACGAAGACCTGGATCGCCTCGCGAGCGAGCTCGCCAGGGCCCGCACGCTCGAGGAGCAGCGCGCGCAGGAGATGGAAGCCGCGGCTCGCCTGAAGAGCGAGTTTTTGGCCAATTTCTCCCACGAAATTCGCACGCCTCTCAACGGCATCCTCGGCTACTGCGATCTCGTTCTCCGCGAAGAAGGCCAGCGGCTCACCCCGCACGGCCGTCGCGATATGAACGTCATCAAGGCCAACGCCAAGACGCTGCTCGCGCTCATCAACGACATCCTCGACCTCTCCAAGATCGAGGCCGGTCGCGTCGAGATCGTGCACGAGAACGTCGAGATCGAGCCCATGCTGGTCGAGTGCACCTCGACCGTGCGCGAGTTCTTGCGTGGCAAAGAAGTCGAGATGCGCACCGTGGTGAACCCCGGCGCGGAGGTCGCGTTCACCGACTCGCTCAAGCTCAAGCAGGTTCTCTTGAACCTCTGCTCGAACGCTGCGAAATTCACGGACAGCGGCGAGATCGTGGTCACGGCGGACGCGCAGGGCACCATGCTCGTGCTCACCGTCGAAGATACGGGCTCGGGCGTCCCGGCCGATCAGCTCCCGCACATCTTCGACAAGTTCCGTCAGGTCGACGGCTCTCCGAGCCGCAAGGTCGGCGGCACCGGTCTCGGTCTCGCCATCGTGCGCGAGGTCACTCAAGTGCTCGGCGGCACGGTCTCGGTGAAGAGCGTCTTCGGTCGTGGCACGACCTTCACGGTCAAGCTGCCCGGCGCGCTCGTGCGCGGCGTGGGAACCGAAGAGCGCGTGGCCACCGTGGTCGAGCGCGCGGCCGGTCCGCTCACGGACAACAAGCTGTCCGTGCTCATCATCGACGACGATCCCATGGTGCACCAGCTCCTCCGCGGCCATCTCATCGATGGCGCGTTCGAGGTGTTTTCCGCGGTGGACGGCGTCGAAGGCCTCACCATCGCCCGCGAGCAGCGGCCCTCGGTCATCCTGCTCGACCTTCACTTGCCCAAGCTCGACGGCTGGGGCGTGCTCGCCAGGCTCAAGGGCGATCCGTCCACGGCCAACATCCCCGTGGTCATCTTGTCGGTCGAAGAGCAGCGCGCGCGCGGCTTCTCGTTCGGCGCGTGCGACTACCTCGTGAAGCCCGTCGAGCCCGATCTTTTGGTCTCGGTGGTGAAGAAGTCCATTCGTCCGGACGCCGGCGACGTGCTCGTGGTCGACGACGACCCCGGTACGCGTGAGCTCGTCTCCCGAAGCCTACGTCGCGTCGGTTTCACCACGGTCGAAGCGGCCAACGGCGAAGAGGCACTCCTCCGCGCACGCGTCGTCTCGCCCGCCATGGTGGTGCTCGATCTGCTCATGCCCGGTATGGACGGCTTCGAGGTCCTTCGGAACCTTCGCGCCGAAGGCAACGACGTTCCCATCCTGGTTTTGACCGGAAAAACGCTCACTCCCGAAGAGCAACGAACACTGCGTGACGGTGTCTCGCACGTGCTCTCGAAGGGCGGCGTCGCCATGGACGAATTGGTTCGTCAGGCGAAGGCTCTGGTCGCTTCCAAGCGATCGATCGAGAAGCTCTTGCCGCGCATCCTCTACGTAGAAGACAGCGCGCAGAACCGCGACATCGTCCGACGTTACCTCTCCAGCGAGTTCGAGCTCCTGGAAGCGGAAGACGGAGAGGCCGGAGTGGAGCGCGCGACGCGCGACATCCCGGATCTCATCCTGATGGACCTGTCGCTCCCGCGTATCGACGGATGGGAAGCCACCCGACGAATCAAGGCGAGCCCGTCCGCGGCTCACGTTCCGGTCGTCGCCATCACGGCGCATGCCGGTCAAGAAGAGCGCAGCAAAGCCAAAGAGGCCGGCTGCATCGAGTACGTGAAGCCGGTCGAGCGAGATCATCTCATCTCGGTGATTCGTCGACTCTTGCCGCAAGGAAAGAGATCGTGACCACGGAGATCCGCGCCGTCCTCGTCGACGACGACCCCATGCAGGTCGAGCTTCTCGTGCGCGCTCTCGCGTACGAGAAGGTCACGACCGACGCGGTCACGTCGATCGGCGAGGTCGGCCGTGTTCTCACCGCGTCGTCTCCGGACTTCGTGCTGCTCGATGCGAGTGTCCTCGGACCCGACCCGCGCGCCTCCGTCGCGCAGGTGCGCTCGCTCGTGGGGACGGGCACTCGCGTACTGCTGCTCTCCGCCGCGGACGACACCAAGCTTCGTCGCGTGGCGAGCGAGTGCGAGACGGACGGCTGGCTCTCCAAGAGCATGCCCATTCCGGACATGGCGAGCCGTCTTCGGGAGCTGACCAAAAACGTACGTTGAGGGTGGTGAGCCTCGTTCCGCCGTGCGGGCGGAACGAGGCTTTTTCACGTGCAAGAATGGGTAACCGCTAACCAGGTGTTCATTTCGGGATAGCGCCATACGGCACGTGCATGCTCGGTAGCAAGGAATGCCGGCCGAGGAAAGAGGTGGGACGATGAACGAGAATCGATACGCGGACGAATTGCGCATCGCGCTCGAAGGGCCCGTGCTGAACACCACGCTTCGCAAGAACGTCGGCGAGGGCAAGCTCGACTACGAAGTGTACCTGAAGACCCAGACCCTACTCGGACTGCAGACCGAGTACGAGGCGCTGTCCGTGCCGGACGAGCTGCTCTTCCAGGTGGTGCACCAGGCGCAAGAGCTGTGGATGAAGCAGATCGGTGTCGACTCGGTCGAGCTCGTTCGCGCGCTCGACTCGGACAAGCTCTCGCCGGCGCTCGCCCAGCTGCACCGCATGTTCTTGATCGCGCGCTCGTTGAACGATCAGATGCGCATCCTCCAGACGATGCCTCCGGACGTGTTCCAGGTGGTGCGCCGGCAGCTCGGCAACGGCAGCGGCCTCGAGTCCCCGGGGTACACGCGCTTCGGACTGGCCGGAAAGGCCGTCTGGGAGGCCTTCGAACGCTGGTGCGCACGTCGCGAAATGCGGCCCATCGACATTTACCTCGAGCCCCAGCGCAGCCCCGAATCACATCGCTTGGCCGAGGCCATGCTCGACCTCGACGAGTCGATTCAGATGTGGCTCGTCGGCCACTACATGCTGGTGCGGCGCACGATCGGCGTGGCCAAGTCCGTGAAGGCGCTCGACGGTTTCCCCACGGTTTTGCTCGCCACCCGCATGACCCGGCCGCTCTTCCCGGTGCTCTGGGACATTCGGGTCGAGATGACCGAGACCTGGAACCGCGAGGGCGGATATGCGCCGGGTGCCGAGCGTGAGGTCGCGAAGACCGCGCCGGTCGAAGGCGACCCTAGACCGACCAAGAACCACACGGTGAGCGGCACGCGTCCTGCGGTGAGCGAGGCCGAAGCGCGCCCCGGGATGGGCGAAGCGAGCGGCGAATGAGCGATCCGGAAAGCAAGATGCTCGCGGCGCGGGCCGAGATGCCCGTGCTCGCGGAGTCGGTCTATTTGAACGCGTGCTCCACCGGCGCGCTGCCTCGTGCGGCACGCGATGCGATGGCCGATCTCGGTGAGCTCTGGATGCACTGGCGCGACGAGCTCTGGAAGGATCGCTTCTTCGGCGAGCTGGCCGGACACGAAAACGCGCTCGCGAGTCTCGTCGGTGCGGCGCCCGGGTCGGTGGTCACCGATGCGAACGTGGCCACGCTGCTCGGACGGGTGGTCTCGTGTTTCGACTTTCGCGAGCGACCGAAGCTCGTCACGACCACTCTCGACTTTCCCACCGCGCCCTTTCTTTTCAAGGGATTCGTGCGCTACGGCGCCGAGCCGGTCGTGGTGCCGTCGCGCGATGGCGTGCGCGTCGACCTCGAGGGCGTGCTGTCCGCAATCGACGCTCGCACGCGACTCGTGTGTATTCCTCATGCGGTTCCGACCACCGGCGCGCTGGTCGACGTGCGAACGATCGTGCGTCGGGCCCACGAGATGGGGGCGCTGGTCGCGGTGGATGCGTTCGCCACCGTGGGTGCGGTCCCCATCGACGTGGGCGAGTGGAACGTGGACTTTCTCCTGGGCGGCTCGCACAAGTTCTTGTGCGGCATGGGCGCGGCCTTCCTCTACGTGAAGCCGAGCCTCTTGCCTTCGCTCACGCCCGCGGTCACCGGCTGGATGGGCACGGCCGACCCCCTCGCTTTCGGAGACGCGAGCACGCATGCGCCGGGAACACGGCGATTTCTCGCAGGAACGCCCAGTGTGGTGGGCGCTCTCGCCTCCAAGGCAGGACTCGCCACGGTGTCGGACATCGGCGTTCCGGCCATTCGCGAAGCCTCCCTGCGCCGCACGGGACGCATTTTGGAGCGCGCGGTCGCCGCCGGCATGAAGGCCATCACGCCCACCGACGTGGGCGAGCGTGGTGCCATCGCGTGCGTCTCGTTCCCGGGTGACCGCGACGTCTTCCAGACCATGCTCGCGCGTGGCTTCGTGACGAGCTACCGCGGGTCGATCCGCGTCGCGCCGCACTTCTACAATACGGACGACGAGATCGAGCGCTTCTGCGACACGATGATCGCGCTCCGCGACGAGGCCACCCGATGAACGCGCGTTCGCTGCTTTCGCTGCTCTTTCATGGGAAAAAAGCGCTCGATCTGGTGGAGGCCGCGCACGCGCTCGGTGTCTTCGCGAGGCTCGATCGAGGACCGTGCACCTTGGGCGAGCTCGTTCGTGGGAACGAAGCCGTGCCGCTCCGCATGTACAAGCTCATGGACGGACTCGAGAGTCTCGGGCTCGTGGTACGCACCGAGACCCACGACGACATCCTGGAGGCCGTCTACCACGCAGAAGAACCGCTCGTTCCCGCGGTGGAAGCCGTGCTCGGCGAGCGGTCCATCGAGCGAGATCGCGACACCTATCCATGGCAACAGATGACCGGCCACCAAGCCGACATCGTGCGCGGCAAGATCACGCCTACCGGGTTCGACTGGCCTCCCAAGACGCCCGAGCAGATCGCCTCGTTCGAGGAGAGCATGGCGCGCGGGACACCTCCCATCGTCGAGGCGTTGGGTGCGAGGGCGAACGAGCTCTTCGCGGGCGAGAAGGTTCGGTGGCT
This sequence comes from Polyangiaceae bacterium, assembly GCA_965225775.1. GTDB lineage: Bacteria > Myxococcota_A > Polyangia > Polyangiales > Polyangiaceae > JAAFHV01. Next base: position 7,970,150 of record OZ245328.1, read on the forward strand.
CGACGTGGGGGGTGGCGACGGCATCGTGGCCGAGGCCATGTGCCAGGGTCGTCCGGGCCTGCGTGCCGACGTCTTCAACTTGCCCGCGGTCGAGCCGCTCGTGCGCGCGCGCTCGGAGAAGGCAGGACTCGACGGGCGTCTCGGCTTTCGTGGGGGCGACTTTCTGAGCGAGGCGCTGCCCTCGGGCTACGACGTGCTGTCGTTCGTGCGCGTGCTCCACGATTGGCCGGCCGACGTCTCGCGTATGCTGATCGAGAAGGCCTATGCGGCGCTGCCTTCGGGCGGAAAAATCGTGGTCTGCGAAGAGTTCCGAACCGCGGATCGTTTGGCCGTGCAGTTCTTCTGGACGTACTTCCTCGTGGGCTTCGATCCCTGCGTGAGTCGCCTCCGTGAGCGCTCTTGGTACGAAGAGGCCCTCGCGCGAGCGGGCTTTCGAGACGTGATCGCACACGATGGTGCGTTCGAGGTGGTGGTGGCGAAGAAGCCTTGAGCGACGTTCCCGATGTCGACGACGTTCAGTCGGTCGCGGCGCCAGCGCGCTTGCGACCGATGTGTCCACCCAGTGCGGCGAACGGTACGGCAAGAACGAGTGGTGCGACGAACCCCGAGGGGCCGACCACGCCGAACGTGAGGCCGCCGATCACGATGCCGAGTGCCACGCCGGAGATGGCCGCTTCTCGAGGGCCGAGCTTGCCGTAGCGACCGACCAAATACCCACCGGCCACCGCTGCCAGCGCCAGGGCTATGCCGTGCGGCACGGCGAGCATGAGGCCTACACGGAATCGCTCTTGGGCGCTCGCATTGGCGAGCGAGCGCGCCGCACCCTCGGCGTCGGGCACGTTGCCCAGCACGCGCGCGACGAGCCGATCGGAGAGCTGCTGCGCGAGCCACATCGCGGGTAACCAGGCCCCGAAGATGCCCACGGTGCCGAAGCCGACCCAGTGCCACGGCGGTCGATCTTCGCCCTCGTCTTCGGCGTTCCCGCCGCCACCACGCGGACCACTCGCACCGGGCGCGGTCGACTGGAGCACGGGGAGCTTACGTTTTTCGGCCACGCCGCAGTCTTGCGCGATTCCCGCGCGAACGCCAAGCCGTTCGTCGTGGTATGCGCCGGGACACGATGTCGAAAGCCGTCCTCGACCCTACGCGCGCGACCTCTTCCCACACGTTCCGCGTCCGCTTCTGCGAGACCGACCTCATGGGAATCGTGCATCATGCAAATTATCTCGTCTACTTCGAGGCGGGCCGCGTCGAGTGGCTCAGGAGGCGCGGGATCGCCTACGCGCAGTGGGCCGCGAGCGGCGTGCACACGGCCGTCGTCGAGGCGACCACCCGCTATCGGCTGGCCGCGCGCTTCGACGACGAGCTCACGTGCGAGACCACGCTGTCCGAGCTCGGCTCGGTGTCCCTCGTGTATTCGTATCGACTCCTGCGTGGAGACGCGCTGATCGCCACCGGACACACCAAGCTCGCGTGCGTGGACGACGCCCAGAAGCTCACCAAGGTGACACCCGAGATGCGCGCCGTGATGCTCGCCGGAGAGCTCCCGACCTGACCTCGCCGGACGGCGCTCAGAGGCGGAAGTTCGCCGAGAGCACGGCGAGGGTCTGCTGCTTGCGCGCGTCGACCACGAAGCCCGCGGTGCTGCCGTCTTGGTAACCATCGGCCGAGGTGGTGCCTCCCGGACCCGCGAAGTACGGCACGTTGGCGCGACGATGCACGACCTCCGCTCGCACCCCGAGAAAGTCGACCGGCATGTACTCGAAGGTGGCCGTACCGCCGTAGGCGCGGAGACTGTCTCCGGGAACCTGGGAAAATCCGGGCGGCGCGTACGACGCGAGGTACCTCGAGGGGTTCGAGAAGTACTCGCCGCGCAACGTGATGGCGAAGTGGTCGCGCAGGAACGACACTCGGTGGGCGAGGCTCGTGCCGAGCACGTGCGCACGCTCGGGGCCGGGCTGCCCTTCGCCTCCCGATTCGAACCCCACGTGGTTGTTCAGGCTCACCGCGAGCTTCGAGATGCCGCTCGATTCGGGGCGGTCGAAGTACTTCAGCAAGAGGCTGTCGTCGTGGTGGAAGCGCACGCGGTCGGAGATTCCGCGCGTGTCCGTACCCACGTAGAAATTGGCCATGACTCCGATGTAGTCGGTCGGATTCCATCGGAACGCGAGGCCGGTGGAGGGCGCGAAGTTCCATTTGCCGTAGGTCTGCCAGCCGTTCATGAGCCATGGCTCGATCTTGACCTTCGGGGTGGGAAAGTACTGCGCGCGCACCCCGTGGAAATAGAAGGGCGTCGCTTCGCACGTCATCGAGCGCGAGTAGTTCCAGTTCTCCGCGAGCAGGTAGCTCTCGAGCCCGATGTACGACATGAACATGCCGGCCTCGAGGTTCAATCCGGATTGAACGTCGAAGTGGTACCCGAGGGTGGCCTCGCGCATGTAGCGCATGTTCTGCGAGGTGAGAGAGCGCCCCCGGGCGGTGGAGCCGTCGAGGTCTTGCACGACGTTGAGCATGTTGCCCCATTGGAGAGACAATCGCCCGATGACGTTCTTGTAGTTCCACTCGAACCCGACCGAGGCCAAGTTGATCTGGATCTCGTTGTGGCGGGCCACGCTGGCCGTCGCGGTGAGCGTGTTGTCGCGCGGGTGATTGAACGAGTACGCGTAGTACGTGTCCAGGTAGAGGCTCACCGTCAGGTACTTGGAGAAGTCGAGCGGGAAGCTCTTCTGTCGGCTCTGGCCGTTCATCCAAGTGAAGTCACCCCAGGCGAAAGGTGCCGATCCCGGGGCGGGCTCTTCGGCCGCGGCCGCAGGGCGCGCGCACGCGAAGGCCGAGAGGAATGCGGAGCCGCAGAGTGCCGCACGGGCGAAGAAGTGTCGCATCGAGCCGACGAACGTACTCGGTCGGTCTCGGGCGGTGCAACCCGAGCCCGCGCCACGACGAGCTCTCCCCGCGCAGGACGTGCGCGGTCAGTCGGCGTGTTGCCGACGGGCCTGCGAGCTTTCGTGCGCTTGCCGTGCGGGCACCTCGTGCTCGGTGCGACCGCGCTGCTCACTCGAAAGTCGGCCACTTCGCCCCGAAATCGGCCGCAAGTCCAAGGCAGTGGCGCCACGCGCGCGCAGGACGCGGGAAAAAGCGGGCCTCACGGTGTATCGTCCCGGGCCTCGCGGTATTCTGCCGAGGCCGCTCGACGCGTGTGAAGGAAACGTCGAGAGCGGCCAAGAACGGATCGGGGTCGGCCCCCGCAGGCTTTTTCGATGAACCTCGAACGCGGAGCAATCGTCTCGAACGTCTTCCGGGCCCGGACCTTCGTGGTCGGGCTAGGGCTCGTGGCGGTGTCCGCCGTCGGTTGTGGCGCGGGAGCCTTCCCCCCTCCTCTCGCTCCTTGCCCGACCACCCGAGCGGCGAAGGTCAACGAGTCCTTCCTGCTGGACAAGGCGGCCCTTTCCGCTCGCGGCGCTTCGACCGAGGTGTTGAATCGTCTCGAGTCGAGTCCTCATCGGTACTTTCGTGCGCTCGAGCCCCGATACTCCGCCCGCACCTGCGCGGCCTTCGCCGACGTGCGCTCGAAGCTACCCATCGTGGCCATCCACGGCGACGCGCACGTCGAGCAGTTCGTGGTGACCGATACGACCTTCGGACTCGAAGACTTCGACCAATCCGGCTACGGCCCCGCAGTGGTCGACTTGGTGCGGTATGCAGCGTCGCTCCATTTGACCTGCCACGAGGTGCCGTTCACCTGCGACGCGGACAAGCTGGTCGCCACCTACTTCGGCGCGTATCGCTCTGCCCTCGCGCGTGCGCCGTCTCGCAACGTTCCTTCGCTCGTGGCGCGTATCCGTCGGAACACGTCGCGGGACCGAAATGAGTGGCTCGCCTGGGTCGATAAACGAATGACCCACGTCACCCCCTCGGAGGACGCTCTCGTCCGTTCGAAGTGGGCGCAAATGGTCGCCAATCAGAACGACCCTCGCATGCGTCCGCCGTACTCCGACGTGGTGAAGGTCGGCGGCCTTCGGATGGGCATCGGGAGCGGACTCGACGTGAAGGTCCTCTTGCGTCTTCGCGGCCCGTCCGATGCGCCGGACGACGACGTGGTCATCGAGGGGCGCTCCACCCCCGAGCCCGCAGAGGACCCGTGCGTGTGGCGCCCGCGCGAAGGTCGTGCACTCTACACGCTCATGTTCATGTCCCTTCTCGGTCCGCGTACGCCCGAGTTCGTGGGCGTTGCCCCCTTCGAGTCCGCGCCCGAGGCGAGCGCCTACTGGGTGCAATCGTGGGACTTTTCCTATCGGGAGCTCGCGATTGCCGACCTCGCTTCGGAGCGTGAGCTCGACGAGCTTGCCGAAGACGCGGGGAAACAGCTGGGCGGCTCCGGTTGGGCGCACGTGCCCGAGCCGTTCCGAACCCAGCAGAGGCTCGCGCAGCTGGCAGCGTTCGACCTGGTGGACGCACGGGCGAAGAAGCTCGCCCGTGAGCTCTCCGACGAGACACGAAAAGTGTGGGAGACGTACCGGGTGCAGGGCTCGCATTGAGCCCGGCGGTGCGAGCGAGAGGCCTCAGCGCCCGTCGAACGCAGCGAGGTGAAGCTCAACCCAGAAGCGCGCGGCCTCTCGCGCAGCCCCGACCACTTTGGTGCGGTCCGCGCGTCCGACCCAGGTCGCCGTGTCGTGACCGTGCTCGGCGTCGGCCGAGAGGTGTGTCATGACGAAGCGGACGTGGGACTTCTCGAGCCCGAGTCGAACGAGCTCTTTCGGTACGTCTGCCGCGAGATGGCCGGCCACGTTTTCCAGTGCGTAGAGCGCGCCGAGCCATGCGCTCGGATCGCCCGCCTTGTGCCAATCGGCGTCGAATCGTGCAACCGACGTCGGACAATCGAGTGAAATCTCACCCCCGAGGTCGCGCAGATCGGCCTCGGCGAGCTTGTAGTGCGAGGCCTCTTCTTCGGCGAGCTTGGCGAAGAACGCGGCGACCGGAGTGTCGGCAGAGGCGCGTGCGGCGTGCTTCAATCGTGCGCCGCTTCCCCTCGTGTAGTGGACCATCGCCTCCAAGAACCTCGCATAGCCGGCGCGGTCGAGACTGGAGAGCCGTGGGCGTACGGCGGAAGCCATGGCCATCGGAATGGCTTCGAGCTCGAGCGGGGGATCGAAAGATGCGGACATCGGGCTCTCCGAGCGGGTCATCGGGTTGGAAGTAGCGGTGGAGTGAACGGCAGGAATCGGAGCCGATCGGGATGCGAGTCGGCCGAGGATCGATTCGGCGTGGGCGCGTGCACGACGAAAGACTCGGGCTTTCGGATGGGCGATCTCGAGCTCTGAAAGCAAGTGGGTGGCGCCATTCATGCCGAGGCGCAGGCCGTGCGCGAGCTCGTGGAGGCCTCTTGCCGAAAAGGTAGGATGTATTCGGATCGCGGCGGGGGAAGGTGCCTCACCCTCGCGAACGAGCAATTCGATCTCGACGAGCGCGCCCACGCGACAGGCCAGGGTGGGCATGATGGTGGCCAGATTGCCGAGTGACCAGGCAATCACACCGAAGCGCGGCGAGCCGCCTCGAACTACTTGAAGCGGACAATCGGGATCGGCGCCGTCGATCGACACGAGCTCTACCGGCTGCAGGACGTGCGGCGAGCTACCGACCACCAAGTCACACCCTGCCCGAACGAGCTCGAGCGCGTCCCGCCGCTGCGCTTCGGTCGTGAAGTACTCGTACTCGTAGCCCCAATGCGGAACGAGCACCCGCAAGTCGGCGGAGTCGGCCGGCCAGCGAGGCTTCCAAGGCGGACCCGCTGCATGTGGGGCGCCGAATCGCGCGATCGGGATTCCGCCCGGGGTCTGTCCGGTCGAATGGTTGATCCCGTAGGTGACCGCGGTGGCCTCGAGCGAGACCGTTCGCGTTCCCACGTCCATCTGGACGCGGGCTAGCTCGTCACCGCGCTCGGGTCCCCCCAAGGGAACGAGCCGTCGCTCCGAGACCACTTCGCGTGTTCGCGCGAGTCCCTCGGGGCCTTGGTCGAGCGCGTGGTTGTTGCACAGCGAGACCAGGGAGATTCCCGGTCCTTCGAGCGCGTCCAGGTACTCGGGAGGTGCATTGTAGTGGAGGGTCTCGTACCTGTACGTGGGTACCGAGCGCTCCGGTACGATGGGCGTCTCCAGATTGACGACCCGTAGATCGGCGCACTCGAGGAGGGCGCGTGCTCCGGGCGAGAACACGCGCCCGAACCCGCTGCGTACCCACATGAGGTCTCCCCCGAGCACGCAGCGGAGCACGCCGTCACCGGGTCGGCGCTCGGCTTGCCAACGTCGACCTTCGAGGTAGGCGCGTGCCCGCTCCGCGTGCAGGCGATCGGCCTCGGTCCAGGGCGTGCGTTTGTGGACCAAGCTCTTCCCGATGTAGCGAAGGTTCTTGTCCCAGCGAGTGAGCGGCCAGGCCCCGTCCTCGTAGCGAATGGACTCGAACGGTACGCTCCGGGGAGGCGGGATCACGAGCCCGCCTCGTTCGATGCACGGGGGCTGCGACTCTTGGCACGAGCGTCCACGAGGAACGCTTGGCCGCCTTCCACGTAGGTCGGACCTGCGAGGAACGCCTGCCAAAAGACCTTGGCGTAGCCGTCGAACACGGGGGCCTCGCGACGCGAGAGCTCGGCTTTCAGGAGCTCGTGGAGCCTGGGAAGCGCAGGGCCGGGCACGCGCGGATAGAGGTGGTGATCGAGGTGATGATTGAGCCCACTCCAGGCGAGCGTCACGAAGGGGTGTGTTCGGACGGTGGTGGCGGTGTGGAACCGATCGCCGCGCCATCGATTGTGATGGTGGTCGGCAATCGACTTGAGCCCGTTCCAAGGGGTAGCGAAGGCATAGGGTAGGAACCAACCGACGAGCAGCGCGTGGCCGAGGCCGTTCGGGAGCACGACCCAATGGAGCAGCGCAGCCCACGTCGCGACGATACCGGCCACCTCCACGAGGTGCGTGCGAAGCTCGCGACCGCGCATGAACACGGCCGGGTAGAGAGCTCCGAAATGAAGGGGCGCGAGCAGGAGTCCTGCCGCGACGACCACGTAGAACTGGACCTTCACGCGAAGGCCGGGGGCACCCACGTTGTAGGCGTCGGGGTCTCGCTCGGTACGATTGTGACGGTGATGAAGCATGTGCGCGTGCCGCGCCGCGCGGAACGGCACGAACGAGAGGAGCGCGAAGACATGCCCGAAGAGGTCGTTTGCCCAGGGCGTCGCGAAGAGATTGCGATGCCAAGCTTCGTGTCCTAATTGGATGAGCCCGTTCGCGAAGAAGCCCGCCACGATCAAGACGAAGAAGGCCGCAGGTGGGGGGAGCAAACGAGCGACCGCTCCGAGACCCAAGGTCGTGCCCAGCAGCACCACGAGCGTGAGCAGGCTGCGCGCCGTGTTCGGCACGAGCATCTCCCGAAGAGCCTCGGGAGTCACGGGGAGGCGCGAATGGTCCTTCATCCTGGCCATCCCAGGTAACGAGGAGTGCGCTTTCGGTAGGCCTCGAAGGCCTGTCCGAAGCGCGCCGCCAAGAAAGGCTCTTCGGCCAAGACCAGTCGATGAATGCCGTATCCGGTTGCCGAGAGTGAGAGCACGAGCAGCGCACTCGGGCACCAAAGCGTCATTCCGAAGAGCGCTCCGAAAGACCCGACGTAGATGGGATTCCTCGACCACCCGTGCAGGCCGTCCGTTCGCAGCTCCGCCGGAGCATCAGCCTCGTGCTGCCCGACGCGAAACGCCTCTCCCATCGCGGCTTGTCCCACGAGCATGAGCAGCAGCCCGAGCACGGCGATCGTCCAGCCGAGGAGCGGAGAAACGTCGAACACCGGCCTCCCGAGCGCGCTCTCGCGGAACTGCGGCCAATAGGCGCTCGCCACGAGGCCAGCAGCCCAAACCGACGACGCGATGGCCACACCGCGAGTCGCCGCCGCGTGCGGCGTGCTCTTATCCGCGCGGTAGAGCACGAGCGGGTGGCGTCCGAAGCGCAGACGGAAGACGACGGCCGAGCCGAAATGGCCGAGCAGCACGTGCAGTGACGCGAAAGCCAAATACACGGAGGGGGCTCCCGTGAGCGAGACGTTCATCGCACTCTCCGGGCCGTGAGTCCGTAGACGTCGAAGAGCCATCGTTCGACGGACTCACGTGCACGGGCGCGCATGGCCTCGTCCCAAATGCCCTCGAAACAGGCGAGATTCCAGGTGAGCTCGTGGCCCACGCGGAAGCCCGTCGCCCCCCAGGTGGGCGTGTGGGACTGCACGCTGTCGATCGAGAAAGGTGCGTTCTGCACGTAAGGCGCGATGTTGCCCAGGTAGGTCGTGACCAGCGTGTTCGCACGGCACGCGGACAAGAGATCGGGGCGCAGATGGTCGCGCAGCATGGCGCGCGTGGCGAGCCGGGAGACGGCCATGCATTCTACGAGCGTGCCCCACTCGAGTCTTCGTGCGCGGAGCTCCGCGATGGCCTTCGGGACCAATCCGACGAGCTCGTCGGCGCCGATCCTCCCTTTGGCGACGAGAGTGGCCACACGGTCCGGGTCGAGCTCGATCGAGAGGGCGGAGCACGCATTCTCCAAGGTCTCACCGAGCCCCAAGCGAGGGCGCAAGTCGACGGGAATGCGGAGGCGAAGGGGGGAGTCGGGCCCGGGCGCGTACATGGCGGTGGTGAGGGCCAGCAGCGCGCCGAAGTAGGCTTCCGACATCGTGCGCGAGTCGGCGGACTCGGCGAAACGCACGCGAATCGAGTCGAGGGTCGGAGATCCGACGTGTGCTCGCTCCGCCTTTTGGAGCGCACGACCACGACGGGCGAGCACGCGGTACTTCGGATCACGCATCGCCGCGAGGGCGCGAGGCTCGCGGAGGGCGCGCGAGAAGGCTCGCGCATCGGTCATGGCCGGAGGCTCGAGCGGGCCACCTCCACTCGACCCGCCCGCGAGCTGGAAGAATCGACGGGTGATGGCGAGTGAGGCGCGCCCGTCTCCGACCGAGTGGTGCAACTGAATGCCGACCATGGTCCGCCCGTCGTCGAGGTGTCCCGTCGAGACGCGGAACGGAACGTCCTTCGAAAGATCGAGCGTCGCGTCGAGCAGGGCGCGCACGTGCTCGTCGAGCGAGCGTTGGCCGGCTTCGTTCACTCGGGTCGGTGTGCTCGTGTCACGGGAGCACCATCCCTTTCGGCGCTCGTCGAATGCCATTCGAAGGCGTGGGGTCTCTTCGACCAAGAGCCGGAGGCCCCGCTCGAGGGCGTTTCCGTCGACAGGATCGCGGGTGACGAATACGCCGGTAATCCATATGGTCGCCAACGCGCCGTCCGCGCGCGCCAGTAGGCGATCTACGTATCCCGTCGTCGGATGTCGGGTGCTCATGGGGTGTCGGCGACGAGCTCGGCGAAGCGCACGACGTGGGGCCGGATGCTGGGTATCAAGCTGGTTTCCGGACTCAGCAAGCGCTTGGAAGCTTCGGTTCGGGCCGTGGTCGTCAATCGTTGGAAGACGACCTCGTCGGGGCGAGTGGCGTGTACACGAATACCCACCGGAAGGTAGCCGGCTCGAATGATTGTGTAGAATGCACGGGCGCGATCGTCGGTCGGCAGGTGGACGAGGTCGGTACGATGGCCCGTCGGCTCGAGCGAGTCGGACGAAAGCTCGATTGTCTCGTCGGAGCGCACCGCGACGCGGCGTACGAGGTCGAGCCCCTCGCTCCGCTCGAAGGTCTCGAGCCTCACCGGAGCCGACCGGACCTCGCGCGGAATGCGCACGGTCGCGCGACCGAAACCGTCGAACAACGAGCACAGCCAATCCGCCAGCGGACCCTCGGGCACCATGGCCGGTGGCCGCGCGGGAAGCGGGGTGACGACGGACGTGAGCGCCACAGCGTCCATCAGCTCGCGCGAGGCGAAGCCTTCGAGTCGCTCTCCGACCGTGTACGCGATCAGGAGACCGGAGAACTTCGCGCCGAGGTAGCGCTCGGCGTAGCGCTGTGCGAGCGGGTGCCAGGTCGTCGTGTGTTGATGCACGAGTGGCGTGTTCGCGCTGGCGAGCAGCCTTGGCCAGAGGGCGCGCCCTTCGAGCTCGCTACGTACGCGTCGCGCGATCCGTCCGGGGCGGGCGAAGCTGAGCCCGGATTCGGAGTAGTCGCCACGAGGATCCTTGCGCAGAAATCCCGTATGCCCGACGAGCTCTCCCTGGTCGTCGAACTCTCCCCAGAGGAGTGCCCGCTCCTCGAGCAGCGCCCGCAAACCGCCCGGCCGATAGAGCGACCGGTGCGAATAGGTCTCTCCGTAGACGGATCGTAGCAAGTCCAGGAACTTTGCCTCGTCTTCTGGGCGGAGCTCGTGCACTCCTCTCTCGGGCGTTCCCATGCCCTCCGAGCGTCGCACGAGTGCGCGCGGGCCACAAAGCGGCGCGTTGGGCGTCCGCGGCCTCGCTCAGGTCGGGCGGCGTGCCGGTGAGTCTTTCGCCGCGGTCGGGCCGTGGGACTCGGGTACGTTTTCGATCGGCTCCTTCGGAGCGGCGGCGAGGCTGCGGGCGAGCACACGAAGCGCTCTGCGCTCCAAGACGTCCAAGATTTGCTCGAGGGTCTCGACCGAGAGCGGCTCGTCTGCGACCACGTCCACGAGGGCGTTCGGACGCCGAGCTCGATTGCGGGTGACGAGCACCGTCCCGGTGCGTGGCTCGGTGATCTTGATACGGCCGAGCCACTCGAGGCTCCCCTCGACCCGTCCGTCGTCCGCAGCGAGCACGACATCGTAGGGGGGGCCGTCGGGAGCGGCGAGACGCAGTTGCTCGGCTTGGCGGAGGTCGTCCACCCTGTCGAAGTGGTGTCCTGGCCCGAGAAACGTGGAAAAACTCTCGTACATCCACTCGCGTGGATCGACGATCAGGACGCGCATGGTCGCGCCTCGTGCGGGTCGCTGGACTGGAAGAGGGAACACGGGATCATCAGCGACTCGCTCCTCGCGCTCGCCCCGCTCCCCAGCACCTACAGACTATCCAGCGAAGCACTCGACTGGCAAGAACGTCGCGCGATTCCGAGTACTCTCGAATAGCGACGGATGTTCGTCATTCGTCGTCGCGTCGTCGATCGCCTCGTGTCACTTCGACTCGTTCCACGAACGAAGCCCCGCGAAGCGGTTTGGCCACCACGTTGCGGTAGTCCATCGCCCTCACCGAGCGGCGCGGCACGGGCGGCTGCACGACAAGTTGTTCGATACGGCAGAGCTCGGACAGCTCGCTGGACTCCTCTTCTCGTCGGAGGGCCAGCCTGTGTTGCTGTGCCGCGCTCGCCTCTTCTGGCCCGCGCGGAAGTACCTTGGTGTCGCCGAAGGAGAAGAGGTCGTCCGACGAGCTCGTGCGTGTGGCGGCTTCCAGGGCAGGCTCGGTGGCGGGCTGGGCCAGTCTCACCGGCCCGAGCCCCGGAAGCGTTTTGTACCCAGGTGCGTGTTCGCGTCTTGGGAGCAACGTACGCATCGAACAAAGATAGCGGGCCTTCATGGAAGTCGACCGAAAACTCGATCCGGCCTCGCTGCCGGTTTGGGGCAAGTGTCCGTAAGTAGTCGAAAAATGGTCGCGGTTTTCACCCTTTCGAAATCCTGACGGTCGGACCGCGAACGACAAAAATGACACTATCGGTATAGGATTGGGCTCTGTTCGCCGCTGAGGTGGGCTTTCCGACCGCTCACCCACAATCGAGGAATGAACGCCGATCCCTTCGCGTCGGTATCGTCATGTTCGAGCTCTTCCTCCTGGGCATTCCTGCAGCACTCGTCGTCACGGTCGTGCTCGCCTACCGAGGGGTCGTCCGCAGGGACGAGGGGGTGTGGTCCACGCACGAGGTCGTCATGGTCGACGCCGCGGGCTCGTATCGGGCCTCCCAGCGTCGACCCGGCTTGGTGGCGCGCCTCCGTGAAACGCCGAAAGCGCTCAAGGTCACCGCGCTCTTTTCCCTCATCTTCGGCGTCATGTGGCTGCCGTCGCTTCCCCTCGTGGCGGTCGGCTCTCTCGTCGAGCTCGACGGGCCGCGGGGGAAACCAGGTCTCGCCACCCTCTTCGGGCTTCCGGGTATCGCTCTCTCGATGGCGCACTTCGTACTCGGCCATCGGTTCACCCGCCGAGGCGCGAAGTCGCGAGCTCTCGCGCGCGGGGTGGCCATCTGGTCCACGGTGCACAACCTCGCGCTCGTGAGCTTCGTCCTCTACGTCACGTTCTCCGAAGCCGAGGATCAGGTGTACCGAATGGCGAGGCTCGACGCGCTCGGCTCCGTGGCCGTTCTCTATGCGCTTCTCTCGATGGGGTTTGCGTGGTTCGCGTGGCGAGCCGCTCGAGTCCACGAGAGCTTGGACGAGCTCGACGCCGACGTTTCGGTGGCTGGCGTGCCTACGACCGGGGCCGCCTCGGTAGCGTTGCCGCTCGTTCCCTACGGCGATGCTCCTCCCTTCCCGTGACCATCGCGCGAAAGGGGCAATCTCTTCGCAATCGAGCCGTACTCGAGCCATCGGGAAAAGAACGTCTCGCGATGCTTCTCCCAGGAGGTGACCGGAGCTTCGGGGTCGAAGCTCTTCGGTGGCAAGACGTCGTCCCTTCCGAGCTGCGAGTCCCGTCTCCACTCGAAGACCAGCCGCTCGGCGACGTACTCCGGATGACCCAGGTGAGCGACGTACCGGCCGTCCGCCGACGCGAATATCGAGTATCCCGTCTCGTCTCCGTGCGAGAGCAGTCGGACCACTCCCTCGCGAGCCGCGCGCTCGAGCTCCGGGTCGGTGATGCCGGAGTGCCGACTGTGTGCACACGGGAAGACCGCGTCTTGATCGGCCACGAGCGGGTCGTGCTTGGACGTCACCCGATTGGCGAACACTCCGAACAGTTTCTTCGGGAGTGGCGATTTCGCGACCCCGAGCAGTCCGGCGAGCGCCAGTCCGCCCCAGCACAATCCCAGTGTGCTCGGGACGTGCGATCTCGCGTAGAGCAGTACTTCTCGTAGCTCGCCCCAATAGTGCACTTGCTCGAGGTCGAGCTCTTCGACCGGTGCGCCCGTGAGCACGAGCGCATCGAGCGGCCCGTCCGCCAGGTGGGCTGCGAGTGGCCGATAGAACCGCTCGAGGTGGCCGTGGTCGCTGCTCTGGTAGGCATGGCTCTCGAGCCGGACGAACACCGGCTCGACGTGCGTCGAGAGTCTCGAGAGCGGACCGAGTAGGAGAGGCTCGTAGGCCTCTAGCTTGGGCATGACGTTGACGATGCCCACCCGTAGCCGCCGGGCGTCCACGCTGGTGTGCTCGTGCGGAAACGGGTGGTCTTCCGGGAGAACGAGGGGCATCGTCGTTTCGTCCGTCAATCCCGAGCGAGCGCTTGGTCGATGTCCGCCAAGATGTCGTCGACGTGCTCGAGCCCGACCGACAGCCTCACGTAGTCCGGAGTCACGCCGGTCGCTTTTTGTTCCTCCGGGGACAATTGTTGGTGAGTGGTCGAGCTCGGGTGGATGGCCAAGGATTTCGCGTCGCCCACGTTGGCGACGTGGGAAATCAGTTTCAAGCGGTCGATGAATCGGCGTCCGGCCTCGAGGCCGCCGTCGACCCCGAATCCCAAGATCGCTCCAGCTCCGCGCGGGAGGTACTTCTTGACCCGCTCGTGCTCGGGGCTCGTCTCGAGTCCAGGGTAGAGAACCCACTTCACCTGCGGGTGCTTCGAGAGATGCTTCGCCACGGCGAGCGCGTTCTCGGAGTGCCTCGCGATGCGGAGGTGTAGGGTCTCGAGGCCTTGAAGGAACAAGAACGAATTGAACGGCGAGAGCGCGGGGCCGAGGTCTCGCAGCAGCGTGACTCGTGCTTTGATGATGTAGGCGAGGTTGCCGAGCGGCTCGAGCGCCTTCACGAACTCGAGCCCGTGGTAGCTCGGGTCCGGATCGGTGATCAGCGGGAATTTTCCGCCTTTCCAATCGAACTTTCCGCTGTCGACGATGGCTCCTCCGATCGAGGTTCCGTGTCCGCCGATGAACTTTGTCGCGGAGTAGACCGCGATGTCCACTCCGTGGTCGAAGGGGCGCAGCAGGAAAGGGGACACGGTATTGTCGAGAACGAGCGGGACGCCGTTCGCGTGAGCGATCCTGGAGAGGCCCTCGAGGTCGGCGACGTCGAGCTTGGGATTGCCGATCGACTCGGCGTACACGGCCTTCGTCTTTGGGCCGATGGCTCGCTCCACCGCGGCGAGGTCGTTCGAGGGGACGAATCGGACCTTGATCCCGAAGCGCGCGAAGGTGTGGCGGAAGAGATTGTAGGTGCCACCGTAGAGATTGTCGGCCGACACGATTTCGTCGCCCGCTTGTGCGATGTTCAAGAGTGCGAGGGAGATGGCGGCCTGGCCACTCGCGACGGCGAGCGCGCCGATTCCGCCGTCGAGCTCGGCGAGGCGCTTCTCGAACACGTCGGTCGTGGGGTTCATGAGCCGAGTGTAGATGTTGCCGAACTCCTTCAATGCGAAGAGGTTCGCCGCGTGGTCGGCGTCACGGAATTGATACGACGTGGTTTGATGGATGGGCACTGCGCGCGAGCCGGTGGTCGGGTCCGGGGATTGACCCCCGTGAAGCGCGAGAGTCTCGGGACGGTACGTACGTTCGGACATTTGGCCCTCCAGGATATGGGATGAATCCAGTATAGCGAACACGTGTCTGTCAAATCGGATGGTGGGCAAGGGTCGGGTTCGGGGGACGAGCCTCTGCGCGCCGAGCGCGTGAGTCTGCTCCTGCTCGGCAAGGGTACGGTCGGTGGCAGCCTTCTCGGGCAGATCGAGCGTGTCGAGCAGCGCCTGCGCGATCACCACGGCGTGGACCTGCGGGTCGTCGGCGCCGTCGATAGTCGGACGGCGATCTTCGACGAACGAGGGCTCCCTCCCGCGAGTGTGCGCGAGCTCTTGGTGCGAGAGGCAGGTGCGGGACCGGGCGCTCCGCGACAGCCGTTGGATGCCTTGATCGAGTCGACGAAAGGCCTTCGCACGCCGGTTCTCGTCGATTGCACGGCCTCCGAAGGAATGCCGCAGGTGTATGCTGCAGCTTTCTCGCGAGGCGTGCACGTGGTCACCGCGAACAAGAAGCCGCTCGCCGTGCCCTGGTCCGAGCGCGCCGCGCTCTTCGAGGCTCGGCGAGCGTCGCGACGTGAATTCCGCTACGAGACCACGGTCGGCGCAAGCTTACCGGTGGTGGAGACGCTCCGAAACTTGGTGCGCACGGGCGACCGGGTGGCTCGCATCGAGGGGTCGCTCTCGGGCACGCTCGGGTATCTCTCGAACGAGGTCTCGCTCGGGCGGAGGCTCTCGGTCGCCGTGCGCGAGGCACACGCTCGTGGCTACACCGAGCCCCATCCGCGGGACGATCTGGGCGGGATCGACGTCGCTCGAAAGGCCCTTATTTTCGCGCGCGAAGTCGGGATACCGCTCGAGCTCGACGACGTGAGCGTCGAGCCGTTCGTCCCACGGGAGCTCTTGGCACACGCCTCCGTGGACGCCTTTCTCGAAGCGCTCGAGGCGCACGACGACGCGTTCGAGCAAAGTGTTCGACGCTTGCGCGAGCGCGGTCTCGTTCTGCGCTACCTCGCCACCGTGGACCCGCTCGCGCGTGCGGCCAAGGTCGGACCGGTCGCGGTTCCGCTCGATCATCCGGCGGCCGGTCTCCGTGGGACCGAAGCGCTCGTCTCGTTCACGACCGAGCGCTACGCCGACTACCCGCTCGTCGTGCGGGGGGCGGGCGCGGGCGGTGAGGTCACTGCGGCCGGAGTGCTCGCCGACGTGCTCGCCATCGCGGGAGCGTTCTGAGCTGCGTGCGACGAGGCTACTCGGCGACCACGTCCATCTCTTTGCGTCGAAGGCCGCCCGGATAGAGGACCACGTAGCGACGTGCCGCGGCTTTGGCTTCGTCGCGCTTTCCTTCGCGCAGCAGGCGAACCACCGTGAGATAGGCCGTGTCCTCGCCCGCGGACGAGGACGGGATCGTGGAAGGCGCGCCCTTGTTCGGCGTGCTCGAGGCGTCGGACTTCACGGGCGAAGTGCCCACCGCTTTGGGGCGTTCGTGAGGTGCGACGTCCGCGCTCTTCGCGGACGAGGTCACGCTCGCTGCAGCGACGCTCGGCGCGGGAATCGTGCTCGGCGAGGGCACGTTCGTGCGGCTCGCGAGAGGCTCGGGTTCCCACACTTCGCCGGCCGAGACGATCCGACCGTGTGCGCCGCTCTCCGTGGTGTGCACGACGACACGTCCTTCGTCGACACCGACGCGCACGGTGCGACCCTCGCGCACGGTCACGTGGAAGGTCGTTCCGATGTCCTCCACCTCGCCGTCGGGCACCTTCACGAGCAGTTTGTGCGGGCCCGAGCCCTCGTGCGTGACCGCGAATCGAACGGTGCCGTCCAGCAACGTCACGTGCTCGACGTCGCCCTGGGTCTCGCGCGAGAAGCGCGCGCCTCCCTCGTCTTCCACGCGGACAGCGGCCTTCTGCGGCGCTCCTGCGCGATGAAGCGCACCGTAGCCGCCCACGGTCGCGAGCAGCACCGCAGCGACCGCCAAGGTCGTTCGGAAGGGACGAGTGGGGGCGGAGACCTCGGGCGTTTCGCGGCGAAGGTCCTTCTCGGCGTCGGCGAGGATTCTCGCCCGCAGGCGCTTCGCCCCGAGCTCGTCCATGGCCGGGCGCTCGGCGTCGCTCAAGAGCGCGCCCAACGAGGCGAGGCGCGCGTGCTCTTGCCGGCACTCGACGCAATGCCCGCGGTGCTTCTGCGCCCTCTCGAGCGCACGGTCGTCGAGGCGCCCGTCGCGAGCGGCTTCGACCTCCCAAAGTCGCGTGCAAGATGCACTCATGGGGCTCCCCTCTCGAAGTACGTGCGCAGCTCGCCTCGGGCGTGATGCAGACGCGTCCACACCGTGCCTACGGGGATTTCCAGCATGTCGGCGATCTCCTGACACGAGAAGCCTTCGACTTCGGACAGCACGACCACCACCCGTTTGGCTTCGCTGAGCGTCTCGAGCGCGCGGGCCACGTCGTTGCGGTCTCCCGTGGTCGGCGTGGTGGTCACCTCGGACGTTTTCGCGCGGAGGAACGCTCGCGCGCGACGAAGCAGCGCGCGTCGCCGCTCTTGCACCACTTTGGCCGCGATCCCGAAGAGCCATCCCCGCGCCTCGCCCTTGCTCGGATCGTAGCTCTTGGCCCGGGCCGAGGCCCTTAAGAAGGTCGTGTGCACGAGGTCCTCGGCCTCGTCGAACGAGGCGACTCGCGCCAGAAACGAAAATAGCCCTCGCGCGTGACGATCGTACAGCGCTCCGAGGGCGGACGTATCGCCCGCCGCCAATCGCTCGACCAGCGTTCCGTCGTCCACCTCGACCAGGCGCAACGGCCTCATGAGGCGAGGTTGGCTCTCGGCGCGCCTCATGGATCGCTCCAGGCAGCACCCACCGAGAGGCCGAGGCCCCATGAAGGCAAGAGTGGCAGCGTCGCGTCGAGTCTGCGGTCGTTGCGCAGATCGGCGGGGCTGAGCTCGACGTCCGTCTCCACCACGAAGCGGAGCTGGCCGGTTCCGAAATAGGCTCGCCCGAAGGCGGCCACCCGGAGGTCGGCGACGGAGTGGTCCACTTCGTCCGCGCGTCGCCCGGTCGTTTGCGTCACCACCGCGATGCGTGGAGACAGTCCGAGGTCGACCGCGAACGGAATGGAGCCGATGCGTCGCCCGAAGACGAGACCGGCGGCGAGAGTGTTCATCTCCGGTCTGTGTGTGTTGGCGGACTTTTGGATCACTTCCCAGCGAACGGAGAGCCCGAGCGCGAAGCCCTTGACCCGTAACTGACCGAAAAGAGTGGGGGAAAGGGAGATGTAGGGTTCGCTCCCGGCAATGCGGCCCCCGACGACCGCACCGGCGTCGATGCCCAGTGTGTCACCTCGCGAAGGCTCTCGAGGACGCGGCGGCTCGGCGGGCGCGGGGGCCTTTTCGGGGACCGGCTTCGGTTCGGGGAGCGAGACCGGCTTCGGAACGATGACGGGCAGGCGAAGCACGGCATCGAGCGTGGAAGGTAGCCCGTCGACGGTCTTCACCAGGCGTACAGCTTCGCGTCCGTCCGCGAGACGAACCTCGAGAACGAGCTCTCCTCCGAGCGGTCTCAGCTTGACGTGCGCATCGGGATCGCCGTCCGGGCCACGTGGAATGTCTTTGCAGGATGCACGCAATGCGTCGTCCCACGGTGGGCCGAGCGGCTCGAGGATCTCGAGGCGAGGGTCTGCGCAGGGAGGCTCCGCCGCCGCCACGTCGCGAGACGCGAGCACGACGACCGTGGCTGCGAGCGCCGTCGACACGCGACGAACCGAACGAAACGCGCGCGACTTCGCGGGCCATTCCAGGGCCGAGTCGTGCATCTGCGAATCTGCGGTCACGAAGGTCACTCCTACACCGATTCCCTTGCTTGTCCGCAAGGGCCCGCTCCCTTCAAGCCGAAGGCGACGATTTTCGATACGGAATTTCCGACGAATCCAATGAAGGAACCGGAGCGCTCCGGGCATGTACCGACGAGAGCCCTTCGAGCCCGAGGGCAGCGTCGAACGTGATCCCTTCGCCCGTTCGGCATGTCGCCGCGAAAGACTTCTAGAGGTCGCGTCGACCCACGAACAAGGCGAGGGCCCTTCCCCGGAGTTCTACATGGTTTCGATTCGCACGGTTCTTGGTTCGATGACCTTCGTTCTCTTCGCTTACGCCTGCTCCGATTCTTCCGATCCAGGAGCTCGGGTGGTTAGCGGCCTCGAGAGCGCCCAATGCGACGTGAAGCTCTTCCGCGTGGACTCGGAGACGTGCCTCACGAGCTTCAATACCTGTCGCGCTACCAACGATCTGGCAACCTGCCGAGACGCGTACGTGGCCTGCCTTCCGGCCTTCCCTTCGAGCACCGGCTCGGGCGGAGGCGGACAGAGCTCGCGTGGCGACGTCGACCGTCGCGATCGCAACGGAGGCGGCAGCCCCGCGATTGCGAGCTCGTCGCTCTCGGCATGCTCTTCGGCCCGCTCGACCTGCATCTCCTCGACCACCGACCCTTCGGGCTGCGGCGCGACGGCAGCAGAGTGCGTGCGTCGCGCGTTCCACGATGCCTTCGTGAGCACGTGCGCGGACGCGAAGACTCGCTGCGACGACGGGGACTACACGGACACCTCCTGCGCGACCATCACGACTCGCTGCACTCAGGGCGAGGCGCCGGCGAGCGTGCCCGACTCGCAGTGCGCGTCTCCCGCACAAGCGGCCCCTCCGCCGATCCCTTCGGACTCGGGTTCCGGCACCGACGCGACGACCGGTGATGCCGCGGCGCCGGTCGACGCTGCCGTGCCGGTGGATTCTTCGGTCCCGACCGACGCGGGTACGGGCGACGCATCCAGCGACGCTGCCGCCGACGGTTGAGTGTCAGAGCACGTGTCGATCGACGTGTTCGCGCGGACCATCCTCGTGGGATCGGACCGTCGAGCCGTGGCGTATCGTGTGCGGTTCGGTCGGCGAGCCTTCGTCAAACGAAGCCAAAATGGCGCGCATTTGCCGGAAGAACGCGAGCGATCCCTCGAGGGCAGCGGCATAAGCCGCAGGCTCGTGGAGGGCGCGGTCGAGAGCTGCTCGCATCGTCTGCCATGCTTGCATGGTGCATGGACCAAGTCCGCGGTAGTAGCGGACTTGGTCGGGCTTCAAGTCGAGCGCGCTCGTGAGCCTGGGCGCCATGAATGCCGATCCGAGCGCAGAGCCCTCGAGCACGTAGGCGTAGCCACAAAGACGGGCGAAGCAGGCCTCGTCGACGATCCGCGCTTCGAGCGCGGCCACCGCGAGCTCCGCTGGGCCTTCGAGAGCCCGGTAGTCGTGGCCTAGGTCGAATGCGTCGTCGAACGCCCAGTCGCTTCGTGCAACGACCGGGAGCGAGCTGCCACGTGTCCGTCTCTCGAGCGCCGCATGCAATCGCCCGTAAGCAATGAGCTGACGTGCGTAGTCCCCACGAGAGACGTTTCCGAAAGCGAGCCTCGCCGCGAAGGGCACTTTCTCCACGTCGTCGTGCGCGGAGCGTGTGTCGGCTTTCAATCGGAGCGAAGGTCTTTCGAGGGCGTCGGTGTGTTCGGTACGCATCGTGTGCCTCCGGGAGCTCGGGTCATCGAACCAGCAAATTCATGAGAATCGGACTAGCTGGCCCTCGGTGGTCGCGCAGACCACGTTCTCGGGCCCGGCCCCGACCGCGAGTAGTGGTGCGAGCAAGCGTGTCCGCGCGACCTTGCCCGACCCGCAATTGAACGAGCTCAGGCTGCCGTCTTCGGAGACCGAGTAGTACGTCTCGCCGTCGGTAGAGACGTCTTTGCCGGGGGCATCGACCACACCGACCTGCCCGAGTCGGACGATGTGCACCTTGCCGGGCTCGAGGCTGTCTCTTCCGACGACCTCGAATCGGCCTCGATTGGAACAGGATTTTTCGACGGTGCCGGCAATGTCGAGCCGGACACCCCCGGTTCTGAAGTGAGAGCCGTCGGCCGTGCGTTCGAACCAACCGAGCTTCTGCTCGATGCCGACGAAGCAAGGCGCGCTCGCGCCGCTGTCGGCGACACGTTGCGCCCGACCGCGGGAATCGATGGTGACCAGCGCGCCACGATGCGCGAAGGCGAGAGTCCCGTCGGACGAGAGCGCGAGGCTCGCATCTTCTGGGACGCCCGTCACGGTGCGGGCGCCTCGGACCGAGCTCACGATGACCGTTGTCTTTCGTCGAATGGCGACCATCTCGTCGGCACCGACGACGTCGTCGGCGCGCTCTTGGACGTCGACGGGACGCCCACGTGGGTCGAGGACGTGGAGCGCGTCGCGTGCGGAGACGTAGGTCCGGCCGAGCATGGATACGATCAGCTCGGGAGCTTCGATCGAGGGCCAACCCTCTTTGTCGAGTGATTGACCCTCGTTCGCGACGGCGAGCATCAGGGCGTCCCGAAAGTGTCGGACGGAAGCGAAACGGCGGTCGGGCTTTTTGGCGAGGGCTCGTCGGATCGTGCGAGAGAAGAGCCGTGGAACCCAGAGATGCACCTCCGGTTCGCGGCGAAGGTGCAGGCTCATGAGCTCGGCGGGAGTGCCACGGAACGGACGCACCCCACAGACGATCTCGAAGAGCATGACGCCGAGCGCGTATTGGTCGACTCGCTCGTCGTAGCTGTCCGAGAATTGCTCCGGTGCCATGTAAGCGGGAGAGCCGATGCAGGCTTGCGCGTCCATGGAGCCTGCGACGGCCGCGATGCCGAAGTCGGCGACCTTGGCGACGAGGCGAGTGCCATGTCGGTGGAGCAAGACGTTCTCGGGCTTGAGATCGCGATGGAGAATGCCACGGTCGTGGGCATGGACGACTCCGTTCGCAACGTCGAGCAATACGTCGACCAGGGTCGAGGTCGAGAAGGCTCGAGAGGTGAGAGCGTCTCGCAGACTGCCGCCGGCCATGTACTCGCAGACCAGGTAGCGGCAACGCCCCGCCATGACGAACGATTCGCACCCCATGATGTTGGCGTGCGAGAGCTCGAAGAGGCACCCGAGCTCCTGGAGAAAGCGACCCGCGGCACCACTCTGGCGGGCGAATTCCTTCAGGGCGACCACCTTGCCCGTCACGGTATCGAGCGCGCGTAGTACTCGACCGTAGGTGCCCATCCCGAGCACGGCTTCGACGAAGTAGCGCTCGACGAGGAGCGTGCCCGGCATGGCGAGGGCATCGGCGGCGACGACCAGGTTCAAGCGGCTTCCGTAGAGTGGCGCGCCGAGTTGGAGGCGCAGAAGACTCGAGAGAAATAGCCCTCGACGAAGTCCTTGCCGAAGAGCTTGGTGAGCACTTGCCCTTGTCGTTTGACCGAAGACAAGAGCTTCAAGAATCGGTCTTCCGACGAGGCTGCCTCGTCCGCAGAGACGTGGGCCGCGACGCTCTTTTCGAAGGCCTCGAGATACGCCTCGAACGCTTCGACCACTTCGCGCTCGGCGTCCGGTCGTGGCTTGACGAACACGGCCTCCTCCGAGAAGAGGGCGGCGGAGTCGGCGTCCGAGAACGCGCGAGGCGTCCCGGCGTCGAGCAGGCGTCGCTTCGCCAGCGCGAGCTCGGGGCGAGAAGGAGTCGGTCCTTTCGGCGTCACGTCGAGGATGACCGCACCTAGCACGCCAGAAAACGAGACGAGGTCGGCGCCGAAGATGGCGTGCCCCGATTGGCGAGGCGGCAGAAAGAGCATGGTGAGCGACTCCATGGCGCCCGTCGACTCCACTCGTGCCATTCGCAGGGACATACCGCCACCCTCGAGGACTTCGGTCGCCATGGTGAGCGGCCGCCCGTTCCAATCGCCCTGATGGCGAGCGAAAGTCGGCGGGAGCGGAACGGGGCGAAGCGCGAGGGCGGCGCGCGACTCCCGGACGCGCAGCTCGAGGCGGCGGAAGAGAGCCGTGCTCACGAGGCCACCGCCTCTTCGATGGCCTCGAGGTAGACTTGCAGGGCGCGGATCTCCTGGGGTTCCAGGTTCGCGACGAGCGCCCGCCGGAGCTTCTGGGTGAAGGCGTCGAGGGACTTTTTGCCGTTCACGGTGGACGCGACGTCGACGTACCATTCGACGAATGCCGCACGAAAGAAGGCCGGGTCGTCGCGGACGACGGCATTGGCCATGTAGGCGAGGGTAAGCTCGGTCGCTTCGGTCGCTTCCGCCCTCGGCAATCCACCCTCGTGGACACCGTTGGTGCCGCCTGCGGGTTCGCAAACTGCGGCGACGATGGCGCTCGATGTGTTCGCCAAACGCTCGGCTAGATCGAAGCGACTGGTCATTCCGAGAGCCCAGGTGCGCACCTGGTGGGCCTCGGATTCGGTGAGGTAGCGCCCTTCGGCGGCGCGCATCATTCTGGTCAACGCGGTATTCATTGGACCTCCAAGAGGGGTCGAGGGGGGGCGATTCGATTCCGAATCACGAGGCGGAGCGCGATTTCACGCGGGCTCCGAGGCGGCGAGCTGGTCGAGAATCTGGGCGCGCGTACGCCCTTGTTTCACCCAAGCTTCCGCGACGCGTACGCGGCTCTCCAGGCCGACGAGGAACGAGCAGGACGCGTCCCCTTTGCTCCTGCAAGCAATCTCGACGCAATCGAGCTGTCGTCCCGCGAGATCGCTCATGATGGAGGAGAGTACTCCGGCGAAGAGATGATCCGTCGTTCGTCCGAGGTTGCCGACGACCTCGGAGTACATGGCGTTCTGAACGACGATCTCGAGGTAGCCCTTCTCCATGAGGTCGAAGTTGGTCTCGACGAGTCCCCAGCCGAGCAGCGCGAAAACTCGGCGCATGAGCTTCTGCTGGACGTGCACCGACATGTCCGCGAGGTCGGTCCCGTAGAACTTGCGAACCTCGGCAGCATGGCGCTTCCAGAATCGTTCGCCCCACCACTTGCCGCACGAGTGGAGAACCACACCGGAGGCCGCACCGGTCTCCTCCTCTAGGCCGGCGTGCAGACCCGCGAAGAGGTCTGCGGGAATGCCCAGCATGCGGGTACCGGTCGGGTTCCGAATGATGCCGCTCTTCACGTTGAGGGAGAAGTACTCGTCCTCGCGGAAGTGGTTCTTGGCGAGCTTTCGCAGGCGGGTCTCGGGTTTTGCGCTCATGACATGCTCCGCGTGTAGGGCTCGAACTCGTCGATCATCACGCGTAGGTACGGCGTGATGGCTCCGGCGTCTTCTTGAGGGAGGTGGTGCTCGCATGCAGCGACGAGCGCGCGATAGCCCACGAGCACCTGCTCGGGCTTGCAGAGCGCGAGCATGATGGTGCGCAGCCAGACAGCGAGTCGGTCTCGGATGAAACCCTCGTCGTGGACGAGCATGGCCATGGCCGCGTAGCGGAGCACCATCGCTTGATCACGACGAATGCGCTGGGCGGCGTCCGAGCCGTGAGCTTCGGGGATTGCAGGGTGTTTGCCGAGGACCACGGAAACCACCTCGTCCAGGATGGCGCTCTCGGCACGCTCGATGGCGTGCATGCTCTCCAGGCGTGCGACCATACCGTCCGCGTAGCCGATGAGCGTGCTGCGCGTGGCATCGTCGGGAAACTCGGCCTCCGTTCGGAACAGGAGCTCGCGCACTTGGTCGTTCATGTCTTCTCCCAGCGGAAGGTGTCCAAGATGGCCCGCACCGAGCGGGACGATTGTTCGGAGGTCGCGGGCGCAGGCGCGGCGCCGGTCCAGCGGATGGATGCGAAGAAAGCTCGACAAGCCTGGTCGAGGTGGGGGTCTTCCGTCGGAACGAACACGGCGGATGGGCGCTCCCCCGAGCTCTGGCCGGACCAAGGAATCCCTCGGAAGAGCATCCCTGCTTTGCTCTGTCCGACCGGCTCGGGGAGAGCTTTGGCGGTGCTCTCCTTTTCCTTTTCACCCGCGCGATTGGAGGGGACGTAGTGTCGCTTCGCGACGACGCTGGCCGAGTTGCTCAAAGCTTCTTCAGGACGTCGCTCGCCGTCGCCCCCTCCTCGAGCCAGAACTCGACCGCGTTGATGCGCTTTTCGGCGCCGATCACGAATCGGCAGTACGTGGCGCCCATGGCGTAACATTGAATCTCGATGCCCGAGAGCGGCCTGCGAGAGAGGTGGGTGAGCACCCCGGCGAACATCCCGGCGTAGAGATAACAAACGGGTTTTCCGACCTCGCCGAGCGACTTGGCGACGGCCGAGTCGTACACGTTGACGACGACGATGCCCTGATCGTTCTTGGAGAAATCGATGTCCCAGCTGCCCCAACCCATGGTCTGGAGTGGCCACCACCATGTCTCCATCAGGAAATGTAAGTTCGCCGATTGAACGTCGTTGTCGTACTCGCGGGCGAAGGTGCTTTCGAATCGCTTCATGTCGCGCAATCCCCATTGAAAGCCGCACTTGTAGAGCACCACGGCGGAGGCGTCGCCGACCTCTTGTTCGAGTCCGGCTTGAAGGGCGACGATGAAGTCTTCCGAGACGTGGCATGCCTTTTGGGCGTTGCGCGTGAAGATCGAGCCCTTCTGGAGATCGTGCTGGAGGAACTCCTCCAAGGTGTAGACGTTGTGTTTGATCGGCTGAGGACCGACGATGATGCTCATGTTCGTTCTCCGTGTGTGAAAGTCACGCTCGGCGGCTCTCTTCCATGAGGCGCAGCATGTCGGCGTCGACTTGCTTGAGCTTCTCGATGACGCTGCGGGTGATGATCTTTCCCTCTTCGACGAGCGTGCGGCCCGTGACCGGATGCAGTATTCGGGTCTGCGTACGCCGGCCGACGAGCTCGTCGAGGTCGGCCGTGCGCTCGATGTAGAGGCCGCGCGGCAATCGCACGACCACGCCTTCGCGCAGCACCTTCGCTTGGCACGCGAGTCGGGAAGAATGGTCGGCTTCGCCCAAGAGTCCGAGGGTGCGCTCTTCTTTTCGCGTGAGCGGGGAGAGCGACTCTTGTCCACGGTCGACGTAGACGTGGCAGGTCGCGCAGAGTCCTTTTCCGCCACACGCCATCTTGACGGGCACTTGTTCGACCAGGAGGGCCTGCAAGAGGTTCGCCTCCGTACGAACTTCGGCCGAGCGCCCCGATTGTGCGAACGATACGGCCTTCACGTCATACCCACTTGAAGGTAGCGAGCACGTTCGAGGTGGAGCCGCGTAGGCGAGGGGAAAGCGTGACGCGAGGCGGGGCGTCGGGGTGCTTTCGGGCCGTCGCCGAAATGCCGGCGAAGGGCTCGACGCGAGCTTGCGGCTCGAGCCGAAGCGGCGCGAGCTCTTCCAGTGCGACCAGGTCGTCCGTCAATCCGTCGAGGAGCTCGAGCAATTGCTCGGGGTCGGTCTCGGTCATGGTCATGCAGCTCTCCTTCGAGTCAGGGGGTAGTAACGTGACGTTCGGCCAGGGGGTCGAGTGCCGCGAGGAGCTCGGCGGGCGCAAGGTCGGGCGCCACGCGGCTCGCACGCTCGGCGAAGGCCTCCACGAGTGCGCTCGCACCTCGCACGAGGTCGCCTCGAGGGGGCTCCACGGACGGCTCGATGGTGACGGTCCCGTCGAGCGAGAAGCTCACCCCGCGGACCCAGGGGTGAGTGTCCGCGACTTGGTCCAGGGCCTTCTTGAAGTAATTGCGAATAACGGCGAATCCGAGGTGGACTCGTGCGAGGCGAACCGCTCGGGTCAAGCAGGCTCCGAGTACGGCGCGTCGATCCTCCGGGGTGGTCGTGCGCTCGGAAGACTCGGGAGGAGGAGCGATGCAACGCTCGCCGAGGGCCGCAATGGTCTCGGTCGGATTTCCGTCGGGAGGGATGCGCGCGCAGAGCCAGCCCCCGTCGAACGGGACCAACGTCAGTCGTCCCCTCGAGAAGACGAGGTCGACCAGGTCCGCCTCGGGCGACATACCCTTGGTCACGCTGTGATTGTTGCGGAGCAATCGTAGGGAGGCTTCCCGTGGTAGGTCGCCCGTGAGGCTCTTCAGCCCCTTGTTCACCTCCCACGTGGCGAGTGCGAGCACCGTGGAGTCCGGGGAGGGGAGCTCCGCTGTCGTCGCCGTGAGTCGGGGGAGGTCGTCCCGGGACTCGAGGAACGTCAATCGTGTCTCTTCTGCGGTCCGGACCATGACCACGGACAATCGGTTGGAGCGGATCGATGCGCGGTCGAGCCCACCGAGGCCGAGCTCGTCGAGCTCGTCGAGTGCCGGTACTGCCAAGAATGCCGCGCTCAACCAGGTTCCTGGTACTTGATTCTCGCCGTCTCGCTCTTCGACCCGTCCGCCTACGCCCACCACCACGCGGGCGAGCGTGCCCGCCGAGAACTCCGGCTTGTTCGCGACGGCCTTCGGTCGATCCGATTGACCCCCGATGAGGGTGTGGACGTAGCGTAGGTGGTGCACTCGGAGCGTGGAGGCGAGCGCGGCGCCCCCTCGCTCGTGGGCGTCGTGCGCATCGGCGCTCGGCACGATCACGTGGCTCTTGGCGAGGATCTCGCCCTCGGACGTGACCTCGGTGAAGATCATGGGCTCGGGCTCGAACAGCACCCGGCTCGTGACCACCACCTCGCGGTCCCCCATCCCGACGGTGGAGGTCTGCCGCAATGCCGCGGGGTCCGCCATGGCTCAGCGGAACCAGCCCTTCTTTTGCGAGTCGTCCGCGAGTCGGTGGAGGATCTGCCCGGTTTTCGTGACTTCCACGTTGAGTGCGCGAATGTGCGAGTGTGCCGTCGAGAAGCCGTCTTCCAAGGTCTTCGCGCTCCCCGTGAAGTGCACGTCCATTCGTTTTTCCAAAGTCGAGATCGCTCCCTGCGAGCGTGCCATCGCCTCGCTCGTCGCCTCCACGTTGGCGACGATATCTTCCAGTCGTTGGGCCATCCGCTCGGTGCGGACATCGAGCTCGGAGGTACGGGCCTCGACTCGCGCGACCTGCGACGTCAACGCGTCGATTCGATTGCCGAGTCCGTGGCCGACCTCGGCGACCAGTTTTCCCAGTCGATGGATGGCGTCCGAGACGGCAAGTCGGTCGTTCTTGGCTTCCTCCCGAGCATTGGCGAAGCGGTTCTCCAGCATCCCGTCGACTTCGGAGCCGAGCACGGTGGCGAACGTGCCGAGACGTGTCTCCAGCGTCGTCGCTGTCACTCTGTCGCGCTCGAGACTCTCCAATCGACGGTCGACCGAAGCTAGTATGGCGAGCTTCTTCTCGATCTCGCCGAGTGCGCCGAGCCGGCGGTCGATCTCCGGGAGTGCACGCAGCTTCACGTCGAGCTCGGGAAGCGATTGCAGCTTCTTTTCCACTTCACCCAGGCGGCCCACGGTGGCGTGGAGGCCGTCGAGTCTCCGACTCATGGCGTCGAACGCCGCCCCGTCGGGGAGCTCGATGATGCGGCGCTCCACGTCTCCGAGGGTGGCTACACGGGCTTCGATGGCGGCGAGCGGGTGGAGCGCTTCGGCGAGGCGGTCGAGCTGTCCGAGGCGGGCCTTCGTTTCGTCCACGCGGGAGGCGAGCCCGGACTGACCCTTCTCCAAGGTCTCGAAGCGGCCGTCCGCCGAGCCGTGCAAGGCGCTCAATTGACCTTTTAGTGCCTGGAGGGCGCCGCGCAGTGAGTCGTGCGACTTCGCCAGTTCGTCGATGCGTGGGTCACGCGCTTCGTCGACGCGGCGGCCGATGTCGTCGAGTGCTGCGCGGACGTCGGACCCGTGGCGTGCGAGCGAGCCGTCCATCGCCCCACGCAGCTCTACGGATGCCCGCTCCAGGGATTGACCGAGCTTCTCCCCCGTCTTCTGTACCACCCCGGTCTCGACGTTGCGTAAGGCGGTTTGTACGGCCTGTTCGAGCGACCGCTCGAGCATGTCGATTCGGCGGGAGAGCGCGCGATGGCCAGCCACGATCTCGTTGAGCTGCGCCGACGACGGATACGTGCCGGCCACGTCCGTCCGAAGGGATTCGCGCGTGCGACTCGCGCCGGCGGACGCCTGGTTCGTATGGCTACCGTTCGAGGCGTGGGCGCCGTTGGCGATCGACTTGTTCGGCTCGATGGTCCCGTTCTTCCCGTTCATGGGCTCCCTGCTCGGTGACGACTCGAGCCGCTCGGGCGTGGGCGCCGGTGCATGATTTCCGTTGGCCGTCGCGGCAGGCGACGGAGCGATGGTGACCTTCGTCTGTCCGGGGAGCTCTGCGTCCCCGGTGAGCGCGGCATAGAGGGAGCGTCCGTCGAGTCCCGACGTGCCGTTCGTGCGCAGTGCCGGTGTGCGTTCGCGAGCCGCGTCTCGAACCTGCGCGAGCGCCTTCCGCGTGGCTTCGCGGAGCGTTTCGAACACGCCCTGGCCCGAGGAAGCGATCGCTTCGATGTAGCTGGACCCCGAAAGGCCAACCGCGTCGAGGAGGTCGGACGGCGGCATCGCCGTCGGGAGGTCTCGTTTGTTCAATTGAAGGACGAAACCTGTCTCGTCGAGGGAGAGCCCATTGGCAGCGAGGCTCTCCTTGAGGTCGTTCATGACCTCGCGGTTTCGGTCGATCGCGCCCGATTGAGAGTCGAGGACCAAGACCACCACGTCGGAGCCCGCCAGCACTTTTCTCCTGGTTTCCGCGTACTGCGGCTGCCCGGGCACCGTGTAGAGTTGCATCTTCACGTCGCAGCCGTTCACTTTGCCGACGTCGAACGGGAGCCAATCGAAGAACAGCGTGCGGTCGCCGTCGGTGTCGAGCGAGACCAGCTCTCCGCACTTACCGCCTTGTCCGAGGCGCTTGATCTGTTCGAGATTGGTCGTCTTGCCGCTCAGTCCCGCGCCGAAGTAGACGATCTTCGCCTCGATGACGCGATCTTTCACGTTGAGATGGGCCATGGTCTCACTCCTCGTGGGCGGGGGCGTGCGCGGAGAGCTCCGAGGGGCTCTCGTCGATCAATCGCAGCGATTCGAATAGAAGGTGTTTGGTGGAGCGGGTGATCCGAAACTGGTCGGCTTTGACCCCTCGCTGATACGAAAACAGTCCCCGGCGGATGGCCATCGCGCCCATGAAGGCGTCTTCGCCCACTCCGCCGTCGAGAGCGGCGTCCACGATCTTTCCCGAGTCGAAGAAGATCGACGCGACTCGGCGCGACGTCTCTTCCCGGAGCACCAACCGTCCGGTCTCGGCGTTCTGAGCGAAGAGCTGGACGAGGTCCGTGAGCAGACCCGGGTGGAGCTCTCCTTTCATGAGCACGCGGGCGTCGGGAGAGCCTTTGACGAGCGGGCTCCGCATGGTGCCGAGCTCGTCCGTCTCCGGTACCGCGTGGGGAACCAGGTCGTTCAGCAGGCCATCGAGATTGTCGCTCTCGAGAGACGCGAGCCCCGCAAGCAACGTCTCCGCGGCCATGTGGTCGCTCGGCGCCGGTGTGGTCGGAGAGTGCGACGGATTGGACGCAGGTGCCTCGTGGGCGACCTCTGCGCGAGATGCTCTCGCGGACACTGCGGCGAGCGAATCGAGGGACGCGCCGTCGGCGAGGGACGTTGCCGGATAGGAGGTCCTTCGGGGAGGTCGCATGGACCCCGTGCGTTCGTGCGGCTCCTCCACGTCTTCGAGGTCGACCCAATCTTCGTCCGAGAGGCTCGGCTCTCTCAATCTCACGAGGGCTTCGACAATCGATTCGTTCGGCGCTCGGGTCGCGTCGAGCACGCAAGCGCGCAGGTCTTTTACTGCTTCGGCCACCAAAGCGAGAGTGGGGTCGCGCAGCTCGTCCACGCGAGCGGCGTCCGCCAATGCCTCTTTGATCGCGAGCACGGCCCGCGACAAATCGGTTCGTCCGCACCGCGCCAGCGCTACTTCGAGCGTGCGAATGCGATCGACCCAGAGGTCGGTTCGAACGTCGTTCCCCATGTCTCTCCCCTGCGCTACCCGCGGACCCGCAAGAAGCGTGTCGGCCCCATTGCACCCGGCGTGCCGCCTCGTCGAGAATCCGATTCGGACCTGAATTCGAATCGTTCGAGGTCTTCCCGGTCCGAAGAAGTGTTCGATCCGTCGAACACACCGTGACTTCGTTCGGTCGGCCGAACGTTTCGCTCTCGAACGGACGAAATTCGAGGAACCGACCGTGCCTCGACCTGGTGAGCGGGGACGAACTCTACGGGAGACGACGATCGATTCGACGCGGCTCAACGTCTCGTTTGGCTCGAACTATACCGGGCGTGCACGACCTTGACGGTGTTCGACGCATCGAACGTTCGAGGCCGGGCCGAACTCGGCTGCGAGCACGCTCCGCGATTGGTCCGTAGCCGGCGCCTCGACAATCTCGAGGCGCGCGGCTCACGTCGGAAGGAAGCGGCGTCGTTCGGGAACGCCCAGGCGCTCCCGAACCGGGGAGGGTTATCGCAGCGTCACGTTCCCGCGGCGCGACCGCCCTGCGACATCGACGTGAACGTTCAGAGCCCTTGAAGGAGCGTGGCCAACGTGCGGCGCGCGTCGGGGTCGAGACGCGACTTGAGATCGTCGAGCAGCGCGCGCTCGTCGCGGGAGTGCTCGGCGTACGCCACATCGAAGCGCTCGTGCAGCGCGAGCAAGGAGGGGATGCGCGCCGCGAAAGCGGACGCGTCTTCGCCTACCGCGTGGCGCATGCGGAGGATGGCCCCGCAGACCGCGTCGTGTGCGGCGGAGAGCCGCTGAACGTGGTCGCGCAGATCGGGGACGGTCTCGCTCACGAAGGGAAAGAGACCTTCTTCTTCGCGTGCGAAGTGCTCCACCAGGTCTTCCCCGAGCGCGTGAATCGTCTCTACCAAGGCGGCGTGGGCCTCCTGCGGGTCTTTCGCGGCGGCCTCGTGGAGCTGGTCGCGCAGCTCGAATACCAGGCGCGTGAGATGACCGTGATCGTGCTCGAGCTCGTGAAGCGGATCGACCTTCGGCATGGCGGGCACGATAGCGCACCTCTCTCGACGCCGCGCGTCGGGAGGTCCCGACGGACGTCCGAACCGGTTCGTAACGCAGGAAAGAGGCGCTAAAGTCGCGGAATCGGCACGTGCACGTTCGCCCGTGGAAGCTATGCTACGCCGCCTTTCGGGGGGGACCCCGAACCCCTCATCGCCAAGCGAGAAATCCAACCATGAAACGCTGGTCGCTCCTTCTCTTCCCGCTCGTCGCCGGTGCGACGTACACCGCCGCCTGTTCCGACAGCCCCACCATCGACCCTGAAGATGGCGGCGTCGTCGAGACTCCCGACGCGACCATCAATCCCCCGAAGGACAGCTCGACCGACTCGACCGTTCCGGATGCCTCCAAGCCGGACTCGCCCACCACCGTTTCGCGCGAGGCGTGCAAGCAGACCAAGACCGGCACCAAAGGCGTCGTCTTGAAGGGCACCGTGCTCCTGCCCGAGACCGTGGCCGACGCGGGCGAGGTCTTCTACGACGGCGACAAGATCCTCTGCGCGGCGGCCGATTGTTCGGCCACGGCCGGGTACGCGGCCGCTTCGGTCGTCACCTGCACCGACGTGGTCATCTCGCCCGGCCTCATCAACGCCCACGACCACATCGCGTTCGCCAACAACCCCCCGAAGGGACACGGCACGGAGCGCTACGAGCACCGTCACGACTGGCGCAAGGGAATTCGCGGCCATACGAAGATCACCGTTGCCGGTGGCGCTTCGACCGACGTCGTCCGCTTCGCCGAGCTCCGCTTCATCATGAGCGGCGCCACGTCCACGGCCGGCGCCGGCGGTGCGGCGAACCTGCTCCGCAACCTGGACAACTCGAACGCGCAGCTCGAGGGGCTCAGCGCGAAGCTGGTCGACTCCGACACCTTCCCGCTGAAGGACAGCGATCCGGGCGCGACGTTGCCCACCACGTGCGCCGCCATGTCGGCCACGCGCCGCACCACCGCGAGCATCGAGTCGCTGGAAGGCTACCTGCCGCACATCTCCGAAGGCATCGACGACGCGGCGCACGCCGAGTTCACCTGCCAGAGCGAAGACGGCGAGTCGCACGACCTCGTGCAGAAGCAGACCGGCGTGGTGCACGGCATCGCGGTCTCCGCAGCCGACGTCGCCAAGTACCGCACCGATCAGACCGCGCTCGTGTGGTCGCCCCGGTCGAACGTCGACCTCTACGGCGACACCGCGTCGGTCAAGATGTACGACCAGCTCGGCGTCCAAATCGCGCTCGGCACCGACTGGGTGGCCTCGGGCTCGATGAACCTCTCGCGTGAGCTCCGCTGCGCCGACGACCTCAACCAGAAGTATTTCGGCAAGCACTTCAGCGACAAAGCCCTCTGGAAGATGGTCACCCAGAACGCGGCTTTCGCGACCGGCATCCACAAGGTCGCCGGTATGCTCAAGCCCGGCTACGTGGCGGACATCGCCATCTTCGACGCCTCGAAGAGCAAGAGCTACCGCGCGGTCATCGACGCCGGCGTGGAAGACACCATCCTCGTCATGCGCGGCGGCAAGCCCCTCTACGGCGACGCGAGCACGCTGAACCTCGCGGCCATCGGTGGCACCGCCTGCGAGACCCTCGACGTCTGCGGCGTGCCCAAGAAAGCCTGCGTCGAGCAAGACACCGCGAAGTCGACCACGCTCGCCAAGATTCGCACCGCCGGCGAGGCGATCTACCCGCTCTTCTTCTGCAAGAGCGACACGGTCAAGAACGAGCCCTCGTGCACGCCCTACCGCGACGCCTACAAGAACGGCATCACGGCGACGGACAAGGACGGCGACGGCGTGCTCGACACCGCCGACAACTGCCCCACGGTCTTCAATCCGCCCCGCCCGATGAGCGGCGCGACCCAGACCGACGCCGACGGCGACGGCATCGGCGACGCCTGCGACAAGTGCCCGCTCGCCACCGGCGAGACCTGCACGCCTCCCTCGGCCGACGACATCGACGGCGACGGCGTGGCCAACGGCCTCGACAACTGCCCCGAGGTCTCGAACCCGACCCAGGACGATTGCGCCAAGCTCGTCACGGTCCAAGATCTCCGTGATCCCACGAGCGCGAATCACCCCAAGGCCGGCGACGAAGTCCGCGTGGACGACCTCTACGTGACCGCGGTCCGCACGGACAGCGACAAGGGCTTCTTCGTGCAGATCAACTCGACCGCGCCGTTCAGCGGATTCTTCGTGAGCACCGGCGCGGCGCTCCCCACGGTGGCCGTCGGCAACCAGGTGAAGGTCGCGGGCAAGTACTCCGAGACCTTCGGGGTCACCACGATCTCGAACCCGCGCATCACCGTGGTCGCGGCGACGACCACCCTCCCGTTCTCGCCCTACGTGATCACCTCCGCGGACTACAACACGGATGCCACGGGCGAGCCCTACGAGGGCATGCTCTGCCAGATCAACGGCGCGGTCGTCACCTCGCTCAACCCGGACGCGGCGGCCGGCAAGGACTTCGGCGAGGCGCAGGTCGACAACGTGCTCCGCGTCGACGAAGCCTGCGACGCCACCTTCAAGAACTCCGCGCTCACGCTCGGAAAGACCTTCACTCCGGCGCTCGTCGGCATCTGCGGGTACTCGTTCAACCAGCGCAAGCTGATGCCCCGCAGCGCCGCCGATCGTCCGTGAGTGTCGTCTGATCGTGTGCTGAGCAAATAGTCAGCGCGCTCCGCCGAGGCCGGTTTCTCCCCGTGAGAAGCCGGCTTCGTGCGTTTGTGCGAATCCTCGAGCCCGGCGCAAGGCGACTCTTCCTTTGGGAGAGGCCTCTCCGTATGCTGCGACAGACGATGCGACAAAGGCCCGTCTTCCTGCTCGCGCCACCGGGCGAAGATCTGATTGCGATGCAGCGCGCGATTGCCGCGCAGAACCTCGCCTGCGTGCCGATTCGGGAAGGGCAGCCGCTCGCTCCGAACCAAGCGTCCGCGCTCGTCGTCCACGTGCTCGTCTACGATCCTCTCGACGGCATCCGGAAGGCGTGGGCCGCCGGTATCCCGGCCGTGCTCGCCTCCAGCGTAATGAACCTCGGTGGCTCGCTCGGCGCCACGTGGGACGAGTCCACCCAGC
The DNA here is from genome assembly GCA_965225775.1 of Polyangiaceae bacterium. Taxonomy (GTDB): domain Bacteria; phylum Myxococcota_A; class Polyangia; order Polyangiales; family Polyangiaceae; genus JAAFHV01. The sequence continues at coordinate 8,004,553 of OZ245328.1, forward strand.
AGCGCGCGCTTTTTTGCCGCGCCGACGGCTACATCTGGCGCGACGAGAAGCTCGGCGAGGCGCTCTACCACGTCATCAACGAGCCCCGCCAAGCGCGCGCGCAAGGCCCGCTGCGCCTCACGTATCTCGGTCGCTCGGGGGCGGACAGCTCGGTCGGCGACGGCCCGCGCATCGGCTCGGTCATCCAGCTCCCCACCGAAGGCGGCATCCTGCTCGGTCGCGGCCCGCAGGCCAACGTGGACCTCGTGGCGAGGGCCATCGCGCGCCAACACGTGCGCATCGAGCGTCCCGACCGCCGAGCGTTCGTCATCGATTTGCACTCGGCCAACGGCACCTGGATCCATCGCGCCGGTCAGGTGAATCAGGTGAACCCAGGCTCGCCCACGCCGCTCATTCGCGGCGACGAGCTCATCTTGGCCGGGTTTTTCCGGTTCCGCCTCGACGGCGCCCCCTGAGCTCGGCGTCCCCGCGCGCCCTTTCGAGTGTGCGATTCCGGTTCGGCGTGCGCGTGCACGTTGCACGAATCGTTCGTGCGCCTTGCTCCGTGAGGGAAAATCCGTAAGAAGAGCCCCGAGAGCCTCGTCGTCGAGGTCGCCCTCCGCGACCTTCACGGCTCTCGACCCTCCCGCGTGACCGGACCTCTTACCCCGACGGTGCTCTAGTGGCGTCCCCCGAAGTCCTTCGTGACCGCATCCGGCGGCGTCTCGCCGACGAGGTGGGCCGCATGGACAAGCAGGCGCCCTTCACGGTGGGGCTCGCGTATCCGTCGCCGTACGGGGCGGGCATGAGCTCGCTCGGTTACCAGCGCATCTATCGCGCCATCATGGAGACGCCCGGTCTCGCCTGCGAGCGCGTCTTCCTCGACGACGAAGCCGAAGGCGGTGCGGCCGAACAAGGCCGTCCGGTCAGCTACGAGAGCCGAAGGTTCCTCGGCGACTTCCCCGTGGTCGCGTTCAGCGTGGCCTACGAGCTCGAGATCGCCGGCATGATCGCGCTCCTGAAAGCGGCCGAAATCCCGGTAAAACGCGCCGATCGTGACGACCGTCATCCGTTCGTGCTCATGGGTGGGCCGCTCACCTTCTCGAACCCGCTGCCGCTCTCCGGCTTCGCGGACGCCATCATCATCGGCGAAGCAGAAGAGCTCGTGCCCGAGGTGCTCCGCATCCTCGAGAGCACACCCGGACGCGCGCAACGTATCGCCGCGCTCGCCAAGATCCCGCACGTGTTCGTCCCGGACGAGCACGGATCCATCTTGCCCACCGTGGCCAAGGTCGACGACTCACTCATCCCCGCTTGGGCGCCCATCCGCACGCCGCACGCGGTGCTCTCGGACATGTTCTTGCTCGAAACCGAGCGAGGCTGCTCCCGCATGTGCACCTACTGCGTGATGCGCCGGAGCACCAACGGCGGCATGCGCATGGCCTCGATGGAGCGCATCCTGTCGCTCATCCCGGACGACGCGAAACGCGTGGGGCTCGTGGGCGCGGCGGTGAGCGATCACCCGCGCATCGTGCAGATCGTGAACACCCTGGCCGACCAAGGCCGCGAAGTGGGCCTCTCGTCGCTCCGCCCCGATCGCCTGTCGGACGACTTCGTGGCCGCGCTGAAGCGTGCAGGATACAAGACGCTCACCACGGCCATGGACGGACCGAGCGAGCGCCTCCGAGCCTCGCTCGAGCGCAAAGCCAAAGAGAAGAACCTGGTGCTCGCGGCCGAGCGCGCGAAGAAGCACGGCATGGATCGACTCAAGCTCTACTTGATGATCGGCCTGCCCGGTGAGACCGACGAAGACATCGACGAGTGCGTGACCTTCACCACCGAGCTCTCCAAGATCGTGCCGGTTTCCCTGGGAATCGCGCCGTTTTGTGCGAAGCGGAACACGCCGCTCGACGGTGAGCCCTTCGCCGGCGTCGACGTGGTGCGAAAGCGCCTCGAGCGCCTCACGCGTGGTCTTCGTGGTCGCGCCGACGTGCGCTCCACCAGCGCCAAGTGGGCCTGGGTCGAGTACGTGCTCGCACAAGGCGGCGAGGCCGAGGGGCTGGCCGTACTCGACGCGGTGGAGGCCGGCGGCACGTTCCAGGCGTACAAACGCGCCTTCTCCGAGCTCGACGCGCGTGTGGGTAAAGGCAAGCGCCGCCGCAGCCTCGCCGTCGCCGCGGTCTGAAGGGTAAGTCGAGGGAAGGCCGGCCCAGAAAGCGCGTACTCCTTCGTCATGCGCGCACGCCGCTTCTCTTCCTCGGCTTCGGTCCTCTTCGTCGCGGCATCTTTCGTCCTCGTCGGTTGCAAAGGGGAGGCGCCCGTCTCGGCCGAGGTGCTCGAGGCGAACGGGAAAGAGTACGTGATCGGGGTGAAGACCTTGCCCGGGCTCTCGGCCGAGGTCTCCGGAGTCGAAGCGGTGGCCGACACGAGCGGCCTCGCCAAGGTCGTAGTCCCGGTGGAGAGGCTCTCGTACATGGGCGGCTCGGTCGAGACGGCGGCGACTGCACGGGGTCGGAGCGGGATCAAGAAGTACTACGGAAGAGCTTCTTTTTCCCTTCCGTTCTCGCCGGACCAGGCGAAGAAGCTCCCCACCGAACCGTTCTTCGTGCGAGTCGTCGGCGGTGGACCCAAACAGATCTCCGGAGGCTCGTTGTGGTCGTTCGGCACCGCAGGCGGTGCACTCATGGAGCAAGGTGGAGGCATCACGCTCAGGCTGCTCGCTCCACCCAAGTCGAAGGTCGTCTTCGGTGGGAAGACGGTCACCATGGACGCCTTCGGGAGCGGGAGCGTCGTGTTCTCTCCCCAGGAGACCATCGGGACGCTCTGGTCCGACGCGCTCGACGGCTACGGAGCGTCTCAGGCCCGGCCCTTCACCGTAACGATCACCCGCGCCGACGGCGGTTCGAAAGAGCTCTCCCTTCCGGCCAAGTGGACGGACTTCTCGGTCGAGAACGCCCGCCCTTGGATCCAAGGTCTCGCGAAATCTCCGCTCGGCGGAGCGCGTCAGGGTGAAGTCATGGCCATCTATTTGGCGAGTCGGGGGCGACTCACACGCAGTGGTCGCATCGGGCTCATGTCCACGCTCGACATCGCCGTCACCGCGCAGCCCAAACCCTCGCGAAAACTCAAGGACTGCGACGGCTACGTGCTGGTCGACAGCAAGGGCAACTCCGGGGGAGGCTCCTTCTCGCTCCCTCGTGAAGCCATCGACGAAGAGGTGATCGCGATCGACGCTCACACCGGCAAAGAGCTCGGTCGCAAGGAGTTTCCCGCGGAAGAGCACTGTCCGGTCGAGAAGCGCACCAAAGACGCCGCACTCAAGGTCTACCCCGACGCGAAGGTCGTCTTGGCGTGGGCTTCCAAACTTCCCTGAGCTCGCGCGACCGTGTCCCGCGCCGCTGATGCTCAGCTCGCCATGCAGGCACGAAGCTGCGTCTTGGCGCGATGGAGCAGCACGGCCACGTGTCCGGTCTGGATGCCGAGCGCACGTGCGACGTCTTCGCCGGGACGCTCTTCCAGCATGCGCAGCGTGACCACCGCGCGCTGCGTGTCGCACAGCTCGTTCACGCAGGCGCGCAGCCTCACGTGGGCCTCGGCGTCGGCCAGCGCGTCGTCGGTTGCGCGTGCACCGACGTCGGGAATTCCGAGGGACTCGAGCTCGGCGTGGGGTTTGGCGACATGATGCCGTCTGCGTCGATTCCTCGCGGCGTTGCGCACCATGCCCGCGAGTAGGGCTCCCCACTCTTCGCGAGGTGCTCGCGGATCGTCCTCGGTGCGGTCCCTCCGCGAGTAGGTGAGCAGCGTGCAGAGCCCTTCCTGCACGCAGTCTACGGCATCCTCCGGGGATACCCCTTCGGCCCGCGCCAAGGCGGCGAGCTCGGCGCGTGCTGCGCGAGCCAGATGGGCGATGTGATCGAGGTCGTCGAGGTCGTCGGACATGAGGGACTCCTCGTCAGGTGCCGAGGCTGATCGACATTACGCCCGACTCGAAAAAAAGCACGATGACCCGGGAAAAGACCGTTTTTCGGCCGAATCCGTAATGCCCTCACGGCTCGAGACCCTCCTCCACGAAAGGAGCTCCCATGAGCCACTCGTCCATACCCGAGGTCGATCCGTCCACGTTCGAACGCGAGGTTCTCGCCTCCGAGGTCCCCGTTCTGCTCGACTTCACCGCCACCTGGTGCGCGCCGTGTCGCGCGCTCGTTCCCGTGCTCCAGAAGATCGCCACCGACTACGCAGGCAAGCTCGCGGTCCGCTCCATCGACGGAGACGAGCACGCCAGCATCGCCGCGAAATACGGAGTGAAGGGCTTCCCGACCATCTTGGCCTTCTCGAACGGCCGGGTGGTCGCCCGCCACGTGGGGGTCACCTCACGCGAGCGCTTGCTGGAGATGGTCTCGATCTGAGCGCGACTTCGCTCGAGCCTCTCAGCGTTCCCCGAGCACCTCGAGCACGACCACTCGACCGGTGGTGGTGAGCTCGGTCTTGGTGTGACGCAGCTTGTACCTGGAAAGTACACGCTTCGCTTCGCGCAGCTCGTCGGGTGCCTTTTGTCCTTTGATGAACAAGAGGTGCCCGCCGGGGCGCGCGAAGGGAGCGGTCCACGGGACGAGCTGGGAGATCTTCGCCACCGCGCGCGCGGTGACCGCGTCGAACGTGCCGGCGAGGTCGGTCTCGGCCAGCTCTTCGGCGCGCTCGGGCGCCACGGTGACGTTGTCGAGGCCGAGCGCCTCGCTCACCATCTCGAGCCACATGGCCTTCTTCTGCGTGGCCTCGACCATCATGACCTCGAGGTCGGGGCGCGCGATCGCCAGCGGAATGCCCGGGACTCCGCCGCCGGAGCCCACGTCGAGCACGAGCGCGCCGGCGGGGAGGTGCGCGAGGTGGGGAACGAGCGAGAGCGCGTCGAGCGCGTGACGCGTCCACACCTCGACCGGATCGGTCACCGCGGTGAGGTTCACGTGCTCGTTCATGGCCACGAGCCGAGCGAGGTAGTCCCCGAGCTTAGTGATTCGCGCCTCGTCGAGCGTGACGCCGAGCGCGGCGAGCGCGGGCACGAAGGAGGCGGGGGCCTCGAACGGGGGCGGCGAAGGAAGGGGAAGGGGCTCGCGATCGACGGACGACATGCGCCGCCCGTCCTAGCATCGCGAGCCGCCGATTCCCCGGCTTTTTCGCTCAGAACGCGTAACCGGCGCCGAGCTGGAAGGTGAGCGTGGTCACCATGGGCGTGCCCGTCACGAAGCCGAGCTCGAAGGGCTTGGCCACCAAGAAGAACCCGTCGCCGCCCGAGCCGGAAGACGACTTGTGCATCTCGATCTTCTCGACCGTGGACGACTGCTCCACGATGTTGAGCTCGACGCGGCGGTTCTTCTCGCGACCCTCTTCGGTGTCGTTGCTCGCGATGGGCTTCTTCGCGCCGTAGCCCTTGGCCTCGAGCACGTCCGCCGAGACGCCGCCGCGCTGAACCAGGTGCTCGCGCACGGCCTTGGCGCGCGCGTCGGAGAGCTTCTCGTTGGCGGCGGCGTCGCCCTCGGCGCTGGCGTGCCCTTCGATGCGGAGCTTCTTCAGCTGCGGGTTCTGTTTGATGACCTGCGCGATCTCGGCGAGCAGCGAGTCGCTCACGCTGTCGATGGTGGCCTCGTTGTGCTTGAACTGGATCTTCTCGCGGATCTCGATGTGGTTCGCGGCCACCACCACGCGTTTCGGCGTCTCCACCACCTGGGCGCCGATCACCTCGTCGTGCTTTTCGATGGGGAAAAAGCGGCCTTCCACGCCGAGTCCGAGGTGCGCTCCGGGGTCTCCGCCGGCGAATGCATAATACACGCCTCCGAACGCGTACGGCGCGATGGTGAGCTCGCGACGCCCGATGGGAACGGCGATGTCGTAGCCGAGCCGGGCCACCGTGGCGCCACCCGTTCCGTTGCCGAAGAAGAAGCGCTGCGTCCCGCCGAGCACGAAGCCGTCGTGGCGTCCGCTCACGTGGTACCCGCCGGAGATCTCGATCGGGTAGCTGACGGCCGTGGCCGAGATGCCGTTCGCGCTGGCGATGCCGATCGAGGCGCCGAGCACGTGGGCTTCGACGTAGCCCGGGCCCCGCTCGGAGTCGGCAGCCGAGGCGACGGAAGGAACGACGAGCGCGACGAGGAGAGCGGCGGTGGCCGCGCCGAAGATCGAAGATTTCATGACGAGAGACCTCGGGAGGGAAAAAAGCGGCCCGCGATGCGGTGTGCGCGCGGCCTTCGCTCCCTCGACGGGGCTCGTCCGGGTCTGTCGCATCGAATTCGAACGAGGGGCCGAGCCGGCTGCAATCCACGTGGGTTCGTTCGGCGCCGTGGCCTGCTAAGCTCTCGCGCCATGGTCACGGGCAAAGGCGGCTTTCGCGCGACGACATGGCTCGTCTTGGGGCTCTCGGTGACGTCCGGTTTCGCCTCCTCGGCGTGCGAGCCTCCGCCCAAGCGACCCCCGGTCGCGATGATCCCGGTCGAGCCTCCCAAGCCTCCGCCCCCGCTACCGCCGGTTCCGCCCGACGTCGAAGAAGATCCGAGCACGAACGCCGCGCCCACCGATGCCGGCGCGAAGACCGTCACGCCGAGCGACCCCGCGATCGACGCGCCTCCGCCGAACGATCCCGAGCTCACCGTGCGGCTCGAGCGCTCGTGCACGGGCAACTGCCCGACCTACGCGGTCGTGCTCGTGCGCTCGGGGGACGTTCACTGGAAGGGGGTCTCGTCGGTCGACACCGTGGGCGTGAAGCTCGACCACGTCGATCCGAAGCGCGTGTCCGAGCTGCGAACCCTGATCCTCGCCTCCAAGTTCTTTTCCTTGAAGGACGACTACGCCTCCACCGCGAACAAGGGCACGGCCATCGTCACGGTCACGTCCAAAGGTAAGACCAAGACCGTTCGCCACGCCCTCGGCGCCCCGGGCACGGCCGCGCTGGTTCGCATCGAAGACGCCATCGATCGCGCCGCCAAGACCTCGCGTTGGATTTCGTCCACGGGTCAGTCCAAGCCCTAGGAATTCCCGCGTCCCGACCCTCGGGCTGCTTCTCGTCGCTGCCCGAGGCTGCTAGGCTCCGAGCAGCTCATGGCGCAGAAAACTCCGTCTTCCGTAGGTCCGGTGGCCCAGCTCGCGTTCGTCGCGCTCGCGGCCGTGGGGGTCTACAGCTTCGTGTCGGTCGCCCGCGAAGGCGAGACGCGTCGCCGCTGCGCGCCCACCTGTCTGCTCACGCCCACCTACGCCAACGCGAACCGCAAGGCCCCCGACTTCGTCCTGAAGGACATGAAGGGCAACACGGTCTCGCTCGAGTCGTTCCGCGGCAAGGTGGTCGTGTTGAACTTCTGGACCAAGACGTGCGGTCCTTGCTTGCAAGAGATGCCCGAGCTCGCCGATCTCGCCCGCATCGTGCAGCCCAAAGGCGACGTGGTGGTGCTGACCGTGTCGACCGACGAAGGCCCCGAGGCCGTGAAAGACACGCTGAAGGCGGTGCTCCGCGAAGAACCTCCGTTCCCCGTGCTCTTCGACCCCGACGCGAAGATCGTCGCGCAGAAGTACGGCACGCACCTCTATCCCGAGACCTGGATCGTCGACAAACGCGGGGTCATCCGCGCGCGTTTCGACGGCGCTCGTGACTGGTCGTCGTCGGCAGTGGTCGAGCTCATCGACCAAATCCGCGCCGGCGGCTACTGCCCAATCGACATCGAAGACGGGAAGTTCCAAGGCGAAGGCGCTCGCACCTGCGAGAGCATGGCCGGCGGTTCCTGAGCGCTCACGAGCGCTCCGTGCACGATCCTCGAAGAGCGCTCGATCGCGTGTAGTCTACAGGCGAAGCTCGTCGTCCGAGGCCTTTTCGGTCCCCTCGTTCAAGCCCTCCGAGGGCGCGCTCGGTTCGGGCGCGCGCCAATCGGGGTGATTCCGCCGAAAGGCTTCGTGGCGGGCGTTTTCGAGAGCTTCGCGGTTCGCATAAGGACGCGGTGAGGCCTCGGTCAGCGCGAAGTACGTCGGCAGATCGACGATCTGATATCCGACGCGCTCGGGATGCGCGGGGTTCCATCGCTTTTGGTGCAGGTGCTCGAGCACCTTCTTCAGCGTGGGGAGCGTGGTCGGGCGAATGTCGTGCAAGAGCACGATGCCGCCCTGGTTGAGCTCGATCTGGCGGCGCAGGCTCTTGGCCATCGCGTCCGGATCGTCGTTCTTCATGTCCGCGGCCTCGATGCTCCACAGCACGAGCTCTTGGCCGCGCGCGTGCAGGAGCTCGCGTCCGAAGCCGTCGAGCTCGCCGTACGGTGGACGAAAGAGCAGCGGCTTCTTTCCCAGCGTTTCTTCGATCAGCGCGGCGCCGTCGTCGATTTGCGAGACGGCCTCGGCGCGCGAGACGGTCGAGAGGTTCTTGTGATCCTTCGTGTGGTTTCCCACGAGGTGACCGCGCGCCACGATGTCGCGCAAGAGCTCGCGTGTGCGCTCGGCGCGTCGGTCGTGTCCTTCGAGGTACTGCGAGACCACGAAGAATGCCGCCTTCACCTTGCGCTGCTCGAGCACCCGCAAGATGGCCGGTGTGGTCTCCACGAACGGGCCGTCGTCGAAGGTGAACGTCACGTAGCGACGTCCGTCTCCCGGCTGTGGCTCGGGGCCTTCGGCGAGCAGCCACGCGCGCCCCACGCTCGTCTCGGGGTTGAGCCGCGTGAACGGTGCTCGCGAGCCGGCCGCCGAAGCATCGACGACCGGGTAGTCCTCGGGCTCGGTCCCTCTCGGCCGCGCCGAGACGTGCGTGACGTCGGCGACCGACGGATCCTTCGCGACCTTCGGCGCCGCGAACGCTTCGAGCGGGGTCGACGACGCGAGGCCGAGCGCGCTACCCACCGCGCCGCACGAGACGAACACGAGGGGCAAGAGCCAGCGTGCGCGGCTCTTTCGATCGGGGAGACTGGCTTTGCGCGACGCGCTCATCGGACCTCGGACGGATCGTAAGAAGACGCACGAGCCGCGGCCAAATTCCGCGTGCGTCCATCGTGGCGATTGCGAGGATTCGTGGGCGTTTTCGTGTCGAACGTGTGAAAGCCTTTACGAGAGCGTCTCGAAAATCCGAGCGCCCGCGAAGAACGCTCGTGGCTTCCTTGCCCCCGAACGGCCTCGCCCTATGATGCCGCCGAGATGAGGACCGCATCGTTCCCGAAAGTCGCGTCGATCCTCTCGTGGATGGCCGTGCTCGTGTTCGCCCCGGCCTGCTCGTCGTCCATCTGCGAGAAGCAGAAGTGCGCTCAAGACGGCCCTCGATTGGAAGACGAACGCAAGCAGTGCCAGGAGTCGATCGAGTCGAAGTGCGGGCTCGAGCAAGAAGCGTACGTGCGGTGCTTGTATGATGCACAAGTCTGCGGCGCCGACTACAGGATCGATCGCAAGAAGACCGAGGTCGCGCAGGCGAGCTCGTGCGCCACGCAGAAGCAAGAGCTCGAGACGTGCCTCGCCGCGGCCGGCCCCACCTCCTCGGCGATCGTGCGCTGAGCGGCGGGCGGCGCGGACCGGGCCGAGCGCTCGAGTCACGCAGCGTTTTCGTGTCGAACGAGTGTGCTTTCGAGGGATGGCGAACTTCGCTATACGCGTCGTGTGACCGAATCGTTCGGATGGAAGGCTCGCTTCGGCGCGACGTGCGCGTTCGTCGCGTCCTTGTCCCTGGGCCTCGTGGGAGGCGCCCCTCCCGCGCGCGCCATGCTCGCCCGCGATGCCGGTGCGCCTCGCGAAGCCGGCGCGGACGGTCCGAGAGACGAGGCCTTTTCGCCCGACCCGCGCCTTCCGCACACCCTCACCGAGCGACTCGGCAAGGTCCGTGGCATCACCATCGGTCCCATCGAAAACGCGTACCACCCGGGAAGAGGCTACGGCAGCGAGGCCTTCTCTCGCTCCCTCGACGAGACGCGCGCCGTGGGCGGCTCGTGGGTCGCGCTCACCCCGTTCGGGCGCGTCAACGATCTCGGCGGCCGCGGCGTTGACCTTCGCTTCGAGGCTCCCTTCGAGGACAACCGAGCCGCCATCGTAGCGTCCGTACGTGCGGCTCACGCCCGAGGGCTGCGCGTCATGCTGGTGCCGCACTTGTGGGTCGAGTCGGGCGAGTGGCGCGCTCTGGTCGACCCGAAGACCCCCGCCGGGTGGGCCACCTGGATGGAGAGCTACGGACGCTTCGTGAAGACTTGGGCCAAGGTCGCGCAGGAGTCGGGCGTGGACCTCCTCTCGTGCGGCGTGGAGCTACGGTCCTGGGTCACGAGCGGTCACGCTCCCTCGTTCTCCAAGCTGGTCTCCGAGATTCGTGCAATCTACAAGGGACCGCTCACCTACTCGGCCAACTGGGACGACGTCGACGACACGGTGATCCTGGGCGACCTCGACGTCATCGGGATCAATGCGTTTTACCCTCTGGCGGAGAAAGAGGGCGCCTCGGCGGCCGATCTTCGCAAAGGGGGAGAGCGCGTGCGCGAGAAGGTGCGTGCGCTCGTCTCCACGTGGAAGAAGCCCGTGCTCTTCACCGAGATCGGCTACACCACGCGCCCCGATCCGGCCCTTCGTCCTTGGGAGTGGCCCGACGCGATGAAGAACGTGCACGTGGACGAGCCCGCGCAGGCGCTCGCCTACCACGGGCTGCTCGCGCCGCTGCTCGACGAGCCGGGATTTCTCGGCTTCTTCGTGTGGCGCACCTACGCCGATCCGGACGACGTCTCGCAGGAGGCCGAGTGGGGCTTCTCTCCTCGAGGCAAGCTCGCCGAGCTGGTCGTGCGCGAGGCCTTTCGCACGCCTTGGGGCGTGGATCTCTGGCGGGACCCGACCCGTCGCTTCGACCTTGGTCGTCGCGCGCTCGTGCCCGGAATCTACTGATCTCGCGGCTCGAAGGTGCTCGCGCGCCCGCGCATCTGGTGCGTGTGTGCAGAATTTCCGGCTTGTGAGGGAAATTCCGGGCGCCGATTTTGCTCGTGATATCGGGGGCTTCTTGGCGCAAACGCAGGAGCTGCGCCAAAACATGTGATTGGGGGCGAAAAATGAGCTATGCGATAGGTATAGCGGGTGCGCCGAGGAGGACGGCACGCTCGCGAACCGAAGGGGACGCCATGCCGCGCGACACAGACTCGTTCGTCAGCATCGATCCGATCCTCGCTCGCCGTCGCTCCGCGGCCGCGAGCGAGCTCTCCCATGCGCGCGTACCTCCCGAGGATGCGCTCCTCGTGGTCTACGCCCACCGCACGTCGTCGGACGTGTACCTCGCCGACGATCGAAACACGGGCGAATCGGTCGAGGTGAAGGCCGCCGAGCTCGAGTGGTTCGATCCGGTTCTCGGCTGGCACGTGGCGTAGGTCGGCTATTCTGCAGGAATGATTCGTCGAAGAGCCGAGTGTGCGTGTGGACAGCTCCACCTCGAGACCCTCGGCGAGCCCGTGCGCGCCTCGGTCTGCCATTGCCACGCGTGTCAGCGTCGTACGGGGAGTGCGTTCGGTGCCCAGGCTCGATTCCGTCGCGACCAAGTGGTGGACATCACCGGTGAAGAGTCGCTCTTTCATCGCACGGGGGATGCGGGCGGAAAGCTCACGTTCCACTTCTGCCCGAAGTGCGGCTCCACGCTCTATTTCGAGATGGCAGGAGACACTCCTCCGTTCACTTCGGAGTTCCTCGCCGTGACCCTGGGCTGCTTCGCCGACGCCGCGAACTTCGTGCCTCAAGTGTCCATCTACGAGGCCCGCAAGCATGCCTGGGTCGCACTGGTCGAACACGAGGGGCTCGCTCATCTCGAGTGAGGCTCGCTCTCGAGCTACCCGGCTCGAGCTAGGGAGCGGGTGTGGACACGCAACGTGATCCGGGTACCCACTTCGATACGGTGGACGCCGAGGTGAACGTCGGTGGATGTGCTCCGCCGTCGCGGCGTCGATGGCCTCGAGCTCGACCCATGCGCGGCGGTCCTGGCCCGCTCCACTCGGCCACGAATGTCCGACCTTGTCGTTCCGGAGGGTGACCTCGACGTGGACGCCCGTCACGGCATCTTCGGTCACGCACAACATGGCAGAAATGGAGTCGTCGAGCGCCCTCTGGACGGCCGCTCGTTGGGGCCCCGTCTCCGGAAAGGGGGTGAGCGCGACGTCGACGCCGGGCATGGAGTGATCGTGGATCTTCCGGACGAGTACTCCGGGCTGGGCGGCTAGCGAGCGGCCCTCGCTTCGGGCGGCGGGCGGCGCGTTTCATGACCTCCGGGGTCATGGCCTCCGTGCACCCGTGCCCGCAAGGTCGTGCTCGCGGACCACGCAGCATCGTGCGCGGAGGGCCGTGAGGAGGCTCCGATGAACACGTTTCGTGCACTGCTCGTGGGAATGACGCTAGCTCTCGCCGCTTACACGGTGATGGCCGTGAGCCACGGAGGGTGGAACCTCTTTCCCGTCTTCTTCGGCGACGTGGCGAAAGCCGGGTGGGCGGGCCAGTTCGACCTGGACTTCTCCTGCTACTTGCTGCTCTCGGGCTCGTGGATCGCGTGGCGCAATCGCTTCACGCCAGCCGGGATCGCGCTCGGCCTTTTCGGCGCGATAGGCGGCACGTTGGTGCTCGGGCCGTACTTGCTCGTCGAGAGCTTCCGCGCGAAGGGCGATATGCGAGCTTTGCTGCTGGGCAATCGCGCGGCCGATTGACCGCGATCCTCAGACCACCAGAGCTGCGAGGGTCGTGAGGTCCACGTTTGCCCCGCACGCAAGCACGCCCACCCGCTCGTCCGGGCGGGGCACGTAGGCCGCGGAGACCAACGCCGCGAGTGCCGTGGCGCCGCCGGGTTCCGCGGCGATACGTGCGCCCAGCCAGAGCCTCCTTTGAGACTCGAGGATGGCCGCGTCGGGCACTGTCAACGCAGTGGAAAGATGCGCTTTACACGTTTCGTGGACGCGCGAGAGCACGTTTCGCGCGCCGAGCGAGTCGGCCGCGACCGAGGCGACGTCCACGTCGACCGGGTGGCCGGCCTCGAGCGCGGCCTGCAAGGCTCGCGAGCCTTCGGGCTCGACGGAGACGACCTTCACGCGTGATTCGAACCAGCGTGCGATACCCGCCACGAGGCCACCGCCTCCGGCCGCGACCAGTACCGTATCGAGTCCGCGCGTCTGCTTTTCCCACTCGAGTCCAACGGTTCCTTGGCCGGCGATGGTTTCCCAAGAATCGTACGCATGTACGGAGAACGCCCCCGAGTCGGCCGCGTACGCTTCGCACGCGGCGAGTGCGTCCGCATAGCGGGCTCCACCCACCACGAGCTCGGCACCGGTATCACGGATGCGTGCGACCTTGGCCGGGGACGAAATTTCGGGGACGAAGATGCGCGCGCGTCGCCCCAATCGACTGGCTGCGTACCCCGTCGCGATGCCGTGATTGCCGCCCGAAGCCGCGCAGATCGACGATGCCTCCGGGTGGACCAGGAGCGTATTGAACGCGCCTCGTGGCTTGAAGGTGCCCGTCACTTGCAGAAATTCGAGCTTCAGCTCGATGTCGAAGCCGAGCCCGAGGTCTCTGCCCGCGATCGCCAAAACGGGCGTCCGCCGCACGTGGGGCGTGATTCGTTCATACGCGTCGCGGATGTCGTCGGGAGAGATCATCGAGAACGACTGTGCCACGGCAGACGCTCGGCTTGTTCGGTTTCGCACCCGCCGTCTTTGCGCTAGTGCAGCGCGCGTGGGCTCACGTTCGCTCGATCCTCTCCGCTACGGCTTGCGTGCGCTCGACGAAATGGCGCGTGAGCAAGCGAGTGTGACGCCTCCACCACGCGTCACCTCGGAGGTGTTCGACCCGCATCCCGTGCTTCGCCGGTCCGCCCCGGATGGCGCGGCGCTCTCGCTGAGGCTCTTCTCCGACGCACCGGACGACGCGACCGCGCTCGTGCTCGGGGAAGCCTCGTCGATGCGATTCGAGCCGATCCCAGCGCGCGCGAGCGCGCTCTTCGAGGCCCACGCGACGTTCCTGTCCACCGAATCGGACGACTCGCTCACGCTCGGATTTCCGCTGGTCACCTTCGTGCAACAAGGCAGCTCGCGCGCGGCTCCACTCTTCTCGGTCGGTGGCGCTCGTGCGCGCTGGATGCTCGGAGACCGCGGCTTTGCCATCCCTTCGGCGGCACGGGATGGTGCGCCCATGCCGATCCCCACCGCCCTCGTGCTCGAGATCGACGAAGACGCCTCGTATGCCGTCCACGGGGGCGTCTGGTACTCGCTTTTCGGGCTGGACGGTGCGGCGTTGGCCGAGATCGGCGATGCCTCGCGAGGGGGGCTCGGTGCGCTCGTACGCGCGGCCATTCGCGTGCTCGAGTCCGGCGGCGAAGGAGGTCGTGACGACGACTCGTCCGTCCCGAGCGAGCCCGCCGTTTCGACGGCCCCGCTCACGCGTGACGACCTGGACGCGCTCGGCGAAGCCGCGATTCGCCGCGCGCACGCGAGCCGCGCTTTGCGCTGCTTTCCTCACGGGCTCGTGATGCTTCCTCCCCGTGGAGATCCGACGAGCGGATTGCGCGCCGATCTGCGCGCCATGGTGGACGAGCCCGTACCCGCGCGCGGTCCGCTCGCGGTGTACCTCGGCGCGCAGGCGAGCCGACCCCACGACGGACACGTATGGGCCACCGGCCGCATTCCGCCGACCCCCTCGCAGCTCGCTGCAGCACGAGCCTTCGAGGGCACGAGCGACCTCGTGGCGGTATGTGGGCCGCCCGGGTGTGGAAAGACCGCCTTGCTTCACCTCGTGACCGCACAAACCGTGGTCGCCTGTGCGCTCGCGAACGTGTGGGAAAAAGCGCCCTCGCGCTCGATGGCGTGGCCCTTGGTCGTGACCAGCACCAACAATGCGGCCGTGGACCAGGCGCTCTCGCCGTTCGTCGATGCGCCGGACGTTCCTCTCGGACTTCGATTGGGGAGTCGACGCACCCTCGCCGAGACCACGCTCAATGCGCTTTCGGTGGCGCTCGACGCCCTCGGGCGTTCAGGAACGTTGCCGCTCGCGGACGCTCGCGCGGCCTTCGAGAAGCGAGCCCGGCCCATGCGCAAGCTTTTGCGCGAGCGCGAAGCACACAAGGACGCGCGCGCCGCAGAAGAGGTCAAAAAGCGGGAGATCGAGCGTAACGTCGTCGCGCTTCGTGCACGAATCGCGCTCTTCGACGGCAAGGTCGCTCCCGAAGTCGCCTCCGACGTGCTCGACGAAGCACTGCGCGCGGGACGCGAGCACGCCGACGCCGCTGTGAAGCTCGTGCGATTGCACTTGGAAGGCAAAAACGCCTCGATCGAGCGCGGGTGCGAGAAATGGGCGCGAGCCAACGAGCTTCGCGCGCCTCGCATCGAACCGGCTCTACGCGCCCTTGGATTGCCCGTCCCTTTCGGGGCGCTGGATCCGGCGCGCGCCATCGAGGACGCCGAGCGCCAGCGAGCCGCGCTCGACGCGACCCTGGTGAAGCTCGCGGAGGCGCGCGAAATCCTTTCCGTTCCCTCGGCGCGCGCGGAGCTCGCGGCCATCGAGGCCAAGCTCGCCCGAGCTCCGGAGGCCGCCTCCACCTGCGAGCCCGATCCCGAGCTCTACGAGGCGGCGCTGATCGTCCGCGATGCCTGGGCGCGAGAACACAAAGAAGAGCTCGCCAAACGATTGAGCTCCGCGATTGCTGCGGTGAGCGGAGAGCGCTCCCCTGGTCGAGGCAAGTCCTTGGCGCGCCTGCTCCAAGAGTTGGCCCCGCTCTTTCCAGTTGTAGGATGCACGCTTCTTTCGATGCGTACCGTATTCCCGCAGGAAAAGGACGTCATCGATCGTTTGGTGGTGGACGAGGCCGCGCAATGCGCACCCGTGTACGCGGTGCCGGCGCTGGGAAGAGCCAAGCGGGCCATGCTCACGGGCGACGTAGCCCAGCTGCCTCCCGTTTATACGCTCGACCCGCGGGTCGATGAACGCCTCGCCAAAGGAATGGACAAAGAGGCCACCGCGCCCTTCCGAATGGGCTCGGACGCCTCCACCTCGGCTCAAGCGGCAGCCGAGCCACGAGCGCGCGCCCGCATTACGCTGGTGGAGCATTTCCGTTCGCAGGCCCCCATCGTCGATATCGCCTCTCGTTACAGCGGGTACCGATTGGACGTACGCACGAGGCCTCGCTCGCTCTCGGACGTGTCGCGGCGCTTGATTGCGCCGGTCATGGTCATTCCCGTGGACGGGCGAGGGGAGCGCGCGCCGGAAGGTGTGGTGAACGAGGCCGAAGCCGCCTACGCGCTCGACCTCGTGATGCGTCTGGTGGCCGACGGCGTGGCCCCCTCGGACGTGGCGGTGCTCACCCCGTTCGTCGGGCAATGTGTGCGCATCGAGCGGGAGCTTTTCTCGCGAGGCCTCTCGCATCGGAACGGAGTCTTGGTGAGCACCGTGCATCGGCTGCAAGGTGGCGAGCGTCGGGTCGTGATCTTCTCGGTCACGGCCACCAAATCGCGGCACTTGCGTTGGCTCGGCGAGCGTCCGCATCTCCTTCACGTGGCCACGAGCCGCGCCCAAGACCACCTGCTCGTGCTGGTGGATCCGGAGGCGGCCGCTCGTGAGGTCGCGCTCTCTCCGTTGGACGAGGTTCTCAGAACGCCGGCCGAAGCCGACGAACTGAGAGCATGACTTCTCGTCAGCCCGAGACGAGCACGATCTTGGTGATCTCGGGCGGAGCGCCCACGCGAGAAGGGGGGCCTGCCACGCCGAACCCGCGGTTCACCCAGAGCGTGCTGCCGTTGCGCTCGTAGCGCCCCGCAACGTACTCGAAGACCAAGTCGGCAGGCCGGAACCCGGGGTTGATCTGGCCACCGTGGGTGTGACCGCTCAATTGAAGTGCGCATTTCCCCGCAAAGTCGCGGAACGTCTTCGGCTGATGCGAGAGCAAGATGCGAGGCAAATCTCCGGGGGCGCCGGCGAGCGCTCGGTCGAGGTCGGGCCCGCGTCGTCCCCACCAGCGGCCCCACACTTCGTCCATTCCGACCAGCGAGAAGCCGCCCTCGGCCGCGCGAATCACTCGAGCGTCGTTGACCAGGAGAGGCACTTTGGCGCGCGCCAGGGCGTCGGCCACGAAGCCCGCGCCGGTCGTGTAGTCGTGATTGCCGTAGATGCAATACGTGCCGTCTCGAGAGGGTAGCTTCGCCAGCGTTCCGGCAAATAGGTCACAATACGCCGGATCGTGATCGACCAGGTCACCGGTAGCGACGATGAGGTCCGGCTTCATCGACCGCACCAGGGAAAATCCCTCCTCGAGCTCACGTTCGGTGACGAAGGTGCCCACGTGCACGTCGGAGACTTGCGCGATGGTGTAGCCGTCGAGCTTGGGGGAAAGGCCGGGGATCTTCACGACCACTTCGTCGATACGAAAGGCGTGTCGTCCGCGGACGATGCCCCAGCCGATGGCGCCCGTCGAGGTGGCGAGCAAGCTCGTGCCGAGCGCTCTCTCCAAGAGCAATCGACGGGAGATTCGCTTTTCCTCCTGCTCGCGGAAGGCCGGCACCCACGACTCGGTAGGGGCTGCCTGCGAGGGCGTTCCCCCTTCGCGCTCCCCCCTGTCGGGACTCGTGGTTCCAATCGGAGTGGGGGATACTTCGGAGTCTACGAGCGAGGGCGTTCCCCCCTCGCGCTCCCGCCTATCGGGACTCGTGGTTCCAATCGGAGTGGGGGATACTTCGGAGTCTGCGAGCGAGGGCGTTCCCCCCGCGAGCTCCCCTCTGTCGGCACCCGAGGTCCTCTCGCGCTCCCCCCTTTTTTCATTGTTGGCGGAGTGGGCGGCTTTGGCGAGGTGCTCGTGGAGCTTTCCGGAGAGCTTGCCGTAGAGCCAAAAGAACGTCTTCATGATGCCCACGGTGGAGCCCGCGAAGACCGCCAGGGTGACCTCGACCAGCGCGTAGGGGGCGGCGTTTTGGCCGAGGCCCAGGTAAACCGAGAGCGTACGGAAGAACGGCCCGAAGAGCGCGATCACGAAGAAGACGACGCGTGTCGCGCGGCGGTTCCGGTGCATCCACGTGGAATGGTCTTCGAGCCAGCGGGCGATGCTCATGTGCCCAATCAGGCTGAGCAGCAGCACCCCGAAGACCGGGCCGAGCCTCATGGCAAGGGTCGCCTCGCGCTGACCACGCGCTCGATGTGCGCGAGGTCTTTGCGAGACTCGATGTCCGAGAGGCCGGCCCGCGCGAAGAGCTCGGCGACGTCCGGGGCTTGTCCGGCACCGACCTCGACCGCGACCACCCCGCCGGGGACCAGGTATTCGGGAAGCTTTTCGACGATCTTTCGATAGAAGACCAGGCCGTCGTCTCCGCCGTCGAGCGCCATACGCGGCTCGAAGTCGCGTACGTCGGGCATCAAGGTCTCGCACTCGCTCGACGAGATGTAGGGCGGATTGGAGACCACGAGCTCGAACCTGGGCGGCGACCACGGAAGCTTGGTGCGGTCGAGTGCCTCGTAGAGGTCACCCTGCGCGAAGGCTACGTTGTATGCTCCCAATCGGAACGCATTCTCGCGCGCCACGGCGAGCGCTTCCGTGGAGAGGTCAGTTGCGACGATATCGGCGGTGGGGCGCTGCTTCGCCAGCGTGATGGCTACGCAGCCCGAGCCGGTGCACAGGTCGAGGATGCGACCGCCCATGGCCACGTCGGGGGTGCGGGCCAGCGCCACGTCGATCAAGGTCTCCGTGTCCGGTCTGGGCACGAGGACTCGTTTGTCCACCTTGTAGACCAGGCCGTAAAACTCGCGCTCTCCGCGCAAATAGGCCATGGGCTCGCGCGCCCGCCTCCGCTTCACCAGCTCGCGCAGCTTGGCGAGCTCGGGCGGGGTGAGCGGGCGCGCGCCGTCCACGATGATTTGCATGCGGTTTACACCGAGCGCGAACGCGACCAAGAGCTCCGCTTCCAATCTCGGGCTCTCGAGTCCTCGCGCGCGGAAGTCGTCGGTGGCCCATCGCGCGATGTCGGCCACCGTCCACTCTTTGGGAGCGTCAGCCTGCAAGTCGCTTGCGCTCCTCCGCCACCACGGCTTCTACCTCGGCGCGAATCTCGGCCAGCCGTGCTTCGCTGCCAGCTTCGAAGCGCAGCACGAGCACGGGGCCGGTGTTGGAGGCTCGCACGAGGCCCCACGTGGGCGCACCGCCCTTGTCGAAGGTGATCCGCGCTCCGTCGATGGTGAGCACGTCGAGCCCCTTGGCCTGGTACTTGGACGTTACGGCCTTCACGATGTCGAACTTGATGGCGTCCGGACAATCCACCCGGATTTCCGGGGTATTGAAAGTGACCGGAACGTCCGCGAGCATCTCTTTGATGGTGCGTCCGTCGGCAGCCAGGATCTCGAGCAGGCGCAGGGCCGCGTAGGTGGCATCGTCGTAGCCGAAGTACCGGTCGGCGAAGAACAGGTGTCCGCTCATCTCGCCCGCGAGCAGCGCGTGCTCTTCTTTCATCTTGGTCTTGATGAGCGAGTGGCCCGTTTTCCAGACGATGGGGCGGCCGCCGTGCTTGGCGATGTCGTCGTAGAGGGTCTGCGAGCACTTCACCTCGCCGATGACCGCAGCTCCCGGATTCTTCGCGAGCAAAGCGCGCGAGAAGAGGATCATGAGCTTGTCGCCCCAGATGATGTCCCCATTGGAGTCGACCGCGCCCAGGCGGTCCGCGTCGCCGTCGAATGCGAGGCCCACGCGCGCGCCCGTGGCTTTCACTCGGGCAATCAAGGCCTCGAGGTTCTTCGGCACCGTGGGATCGGGGTGATGATTGGGGAATCGACCGTCCATGTCGCAATAGAGCGGATCGGCCGTGAGCCCGAGCGCGCTCATGGTCTTCAGCGCCAAAGGACCTCCGGCTCCGTTGCCGGCGTCGAGGACGAAAGACAGGTTCTTCGCGCCGGAGAAGTCGAAGGCCTTCTTCATGACCTCCACGTACGCGGGCTCCACGTCGACGTGTTCGACCGAACCTTGTCCTTTTTCGCCGAAGGTCTCGTCTTCCAGCGTCTTTCGAAGGGACTGGATGTCGTCGCCGAAGAACGACGCTTTGCCCTTCATGATCTTGAAGCCGTTCTCGTCGGCCGGGTTGTGGCTGCCCGTGATCATGATTCCGCCATCGGTGCCCAGGTGGTGGACTCCGAAGTACAGCTTGGGCGTGGGGCCCACGCCGAGGTCGACCACCTGGACTCCGTGCTCCAAGAGGCCACGGGTCAGCGCGGCGTGCAGCCGGTCGCCGGAGAGACGGCAGTCGCGTGCGACGCACAGCCTGGGAGTCTTTTTGCCGGCAGCCTCGCCGAGGCGGGTCGCAAGTCCTCGCCCGAGGGCGTAGGCGAAGTCGTCGGAGAGGTCGCGATCGGCGACGCCACGGATGTCGTACTCACGGAAAACGTGCGAGGGAACGCGCATGGTTTCTACCATCGCACGCCCGAAAACCAGGTGAAAGCTCGGCGTGCCCGAGAACCCCCGAAAACGTGCGCTTTTTGCCCGAAAGAGAGGCACTCTCCTGCCGCTCGCCGCGGCACGCGCGTGACCTGCGCGCCCGTGCACCGCATCCGTGCCTCACCGCGGTGGGCACGGCGCAGAAAACGCGCGAGAGGCACGGACCTCGGGGAAGAAGCACGGTCCGTGCGCGTACACTCGAGACGACGGGCCGCCGGCTTCCTCGGCGGACGCAGCCTCTCGCCGTAGCCCACGCTCGGAGGAGGGCACGGAGACCTCGGCCAAATGGATGCACTCTTCATGGTTTTCTTGGTGCTGCTCTGTGGTGGCGCCATCACGGCGCGCATCACGGGCTGGATGATTCGCAGCTGGCTCGCGACCAACGCCGGCTACGTGGACAGCTTCGGCGCGCGCTTCCTGCGCTACTTCTTCGGGATCTTCACCGACATCCCGCACGCGACCAACTACGCGCAGCAGCGCAAGGTCCGCAACGAATCGCCCACGCTCTCCACCGTGTTCTTCGCGAGCTTCGGGGCCACGATGCTCGGCATCGTGGGATGCATCGTGGCGGCCGCCGCCCACTGAGCTCGGACGAACGAACGTAGCTCAACGCTCCGCTTCGATGACCACGTTGTCGTAGTGGAGCGTGGTGTCCTTCGAGATGCTCCCCGAGGGGGCATTGTACGCTTGGATGCCGAGCATGAGCTGGAGGCTTACCGGGCCGGTGAACGTGTCGGGGAATCGGCCCGTCGCGGACTTGTCTCCCATGGAGGGGAGCGTACTAGAAGGCGATTCGGCGCCCGAAAAAGGCGTAGCGCGCGAGAAAATGGGTCGACCAGCCAGAGCGCGAAGGTCGCGATCGAGCCGACGGCGGCCGACCTGTGCCCTTCGCTCTCCCCCGGCCGCGGCTTTTTGCTAGGGTGGCCGAGCCTTGGAACCCGCGACGCCGCTTCCCCCCGAGCCTCCGCCGTACGTGTACGCGGCCAGCGACTCGGCTCCGCGCCAGACGCGTGAGATCGAGCTGTGCGAGCGAGCGAGCAACACCGACTGGGTCTACATGAGCGGCCTCGTCGCCGGCGTGGTCGGGTCGATCGCCCTCGATACGGCGGTGTTCCGCCAGATCGGCACACGTCGCGAATCCGAGGGGGAGTCGGTGGAGGCCTGGCGCGCACGGACCGACGGCGACGGTTCGCTCGTGGCCGGGCGCACGTTCGGTTCGGGCTTGGTCGGACTCAGCGTGGGCACGCTCGTGGGCGGCATGTATCTGGCGCTTCCCAAGTGCGACCGTTCCTTCGCCTACGGACCTCCTCCAGAGGGGTCGGCTCGTTCGGTGTGGCCCACGGCGCTCACGCTGGCCTTCGCCTCCGCGGCACTCGGGCCCATCATGGTCGCGATCGAGAGCGGCGCCCCGTACGGGCGCGTCCTCGAATGGAGCGTTCCCGAGCGCTCGGTCCACTTCATCGTGCCCGCGTTCACGGGTTTCGCGGGGGCGCTCTTGCCCTACCTGTTCCCTCCGAAAACCTGGCGCGCCGCTCGCGAAATCGAGCGGATTCGCGCCGGGGTGTCCGCCCAAGGCGGATACGTCGGATATACCTTCACGTTCTGAGTGCCCACGATCGTTCGGAATCGTAGGGCGGGCGGCGCACGCATTCTTGCGGTGAAGTTCTCGAGACGGTAGACCGAAGGCGTGTGGGTTTCCTCGACGACAAGAGCCTCTTCGAGCGTGGTCCGGTGGTTCTCTTCAAGTGGAGGAACGCCCCGGGGTGGCCGGTGGAGTACGTTTCCAAGAACGTAGCCGAGGTCACCGGCTTCGATGCGGAGGCGTTCCTCTCGGGACGAGTTTCGTACGCCTCGCTCATCGTGCAAGAAGACCTCGATCGGGTGAGTCGCGAGGTGGGCGTCGGAAGCGCGAGCGGCGAGTCGTCGTTCGAGCACGAGCCATATCGCTTACGCAGAGCCGACGGTGAGGTCGTCTGGCTCTACGACCACACCCACCTCGTCCGCGACGAGTTCGGCGCACTCACCCACTATCTAGGGTACGTTTTCGACATCACCGGCCGTATCAATGCCGAGAACGAGAAAAAGGAGCTCGAACGACGCTTCTTCGACTCGCAAAAGCTCGAGAGCTTGGGGTTGCTCGCCGGCGGCGTCGCGCACGATTTCAACAATCTTTTGGCCGGAATAGTCAATCACGCGGCGATTGCGAGGAGATCGCACGACAATCCCGCGAGGCTCGACCGGAGCCTCGAGCAAATCGAGTGGCTCGCGCAGCACGCGGCCGAGCTCACTCGGCAGCTTCTCGCCTACTCGGGCAAAGGGAAGCTCGCGGTCGAGGCCGTCGACCTCGGGGAGGTGGTGAACGAGCTCACCCACGTTCTGGACGCGGTGCTCTCCAAGAACGCCAAGTTCGCACTCGAAGCTTCCCCCGATGCACCGGCGGCGCTCGCCGACCGTACCCAAATGCGGCAGGTGGTGATGAACCTGCTCACCAACGCGTCCGAAGCACTCGACGGCTCGGGCACGATCTCGATCCGCACCCGAGGGCTCGATCTCGGATCCGACGCACCGCACGGGCAGCCCGAGCTCAAAGGGCTGGCCCCAGGCAAGTACGTCGCGCTCGAGGTCCGGGACTCGGGGCGCGGAATGGCCGACGAAGCGCGCGAGCGAGTCTTCGAGCCTTTTTTCACCACCAAGCCCGAGGGGCGTGGGCTCGGGCTCTCCGCCGTTCACGGCATCGTTCGCGCGCACCAAGGGCGCATCCTGGTGGAGTCGACCCTAGGGAAGGGCACGGCTTTCACCGTGGTGCTACCCGCCAGTGGCGAACGTCCGGTCACCACCTCGATTCCCCCTGCGTCCCCCGAGTGGCGAGGCAAGGGGCGGGTGCTCGTGGTCGACGACGAGCGAAATGTGCGCTCCAGCGTCGCCATGTTGCTCGAATACATGGGCTTCGAGGCCCTTCAAGCCGAAGACGGCGCTCGCGCGCTCGAGCTCTTCGACCAGCATCGTGACGCCATCGTGTTGGTCGTCCTCGACATGACCATGCCCGGCCTCTCGGGTCTCGAGACCATGCGCGCGCTCCGCGAGAAGTCCCCGGCGCTGCCCGTGGTGCTCACCTCCGGTTACGCCAAAGCGGACGCCGAGCGAGGCTCTCCTCTGGACGCGACTGGGTTCTTGCAGAAGCCCTACAGCGTGGACGACCTCGAGCGTATCGTTCGCGCCGCGCTCCCAGGCTGATCGTACGAACCCTATCGTTTCGCGAGTCGCCCACGGCGCCGCTGGCGTCCACGCGAGGGCTCGGGCATACCTCGCCCACAGCATGAGCCACGAAGCCAAGAGACTCGAGAGGCACCTCTACCGCCACGTGCGTGAGACGAGCGCGCGGTACTCCCTATTTTCACCGGGAGACAAGGTCTTGGTCGCGGTCTCGGGCGGCAAGGACAGCTACACCATGCTCTCGCTGTTGCGGAATATGGTCCGCTCGGGAGACGCCCCTGGCGTGCACCTCGTGGCCGTGCACCTCGACCAGCGCCAACCCGGATACGACGGAACGCAGCTGCATGCTTTCCTCGAGGCGAGCGGGGTCGACTTCGAGATCCTCTCCGAGGACACGTACTCGGTCGTGACCGAGAAGCTCGCCGAGGGAGCCACGTACTGTTCGCTCTGCTCGCGGCTCCGGCGAGGCATTCTCTACTCGGCTGCCGAGCGTCTCGGCTGCAACAAGATTGCGCTCGGGCACCACCGCGACGACGGCCTCGAGACGTTTCTCTTGAATCTGTTCTACGCGGGCAAGCTCCAGGCGATGCCGGCCAAGTTCACCACCGATTGTGGCCGGTTCGAGGTGATTCGCCCGCTCGTCGAGTGTGCCGAGGCGGATATCGCCGCCTTTGCGGCGTTTCAGGCGTTTCCCATCTTGCCTTGCAATCTTTGTGGTTCGCAGGAGGGATTGAAGCGCGAGCGCATGACCGAGCTCTTGAGCACGCTCGAGAAGGAAAATCCCCACGTGCGTGCGATCATGGCGAATGCGCTCTCCAACGTCCGTCCGACACACTTGCTCGACACCGAGGTGCGCGACGCGTGGCTCGCGAGGCCGAGTCCGCGGGTCGAACGACCCGAGACCCGAGCTCGCGAGCAGGTGTTCGCCGCACTACCCGTGAAGAAGCGGGCGTTGCCCGTCCTCGGCTGACGTCAGCGACACGCGGTCGCGCTCGGGTTCTTGGTGCAACAGGCGAGCACGTCGGCCCTCTGATTCGTGCAGTTGTTGGTCGCCTGAGTGCCCGAGAGAATCACGTCGGTCTGCCCGTTGCCACCGCAGACGATGTTGTCGAGCTGGCAGTTGGCGAAAGCGACTCGTTCCGAATAACAGGCGCTATTTTCGTTGGCCTTCAAGGTGGCCGAGCATTGGTCCTTTTGGGCCTGTGTCGCCGGGACGTCGTTGGGACAGGGGCTCGTTCGGTTGCACGGGTCCGAGCTTCCGCAGGCAACGATGGTCAGGACGACTGCGGCAGCGAGCGATAGGCGAACAATCATGGGCCACGACTCCTTCGTATGCCTGTAAGCCTAGGGGATTCTCGCCCGGAGCGGGGAAAGGATCGCGACTTCCGCGAGCTCGGGGATCGGCGGGATCCGGATCGAGATAACCCCAGCTATTCGAAGCGGTAGAGGGTCGCTCCCCGGTCGTGGCCGCCGGCATAGAGGGTATCGCCCAGGACTTCGAGCGGAGGCGCGCACAGAATGTCGTCGATCGCGAACGGGCTCTTTTTCTGCGTCACGGTGGCCACCACGCGGGTCGTTCCGTCCTCGGAAATCGCTCCCAGGCCACGCTCGCCGAGCACCACCAAGCGCCCTCGAAATCGCACGATGTCGCTCGGTCGTCCGAGCTCGGCGGGCAACGCGAGCGCTTGCCACGTGTTGCCGTCGGTCGTCTTGCGCAGGCTCACCACTCCGTCCGACGTGCCCGCGATCCAGTAGAGCGCGCCGCGGTCGGCGTACCAACGCAAGGTCCACGCCGCGCCGCGCTCCGTGATGCGCACGCCGGCCGCGTCGCGTTCGGAGAGCACGTCACGGCCCTCGGGTAGCGAGAACACCGCGTAGTCGTAAGGACTCGCCCCGTCGTAGTCCTGAATGCCCGCGTAGAGCCGATCGCGGAATCGGGTCAGGTAGGTGAGTCGCCAGACGCCACCCGGGTACGGAGCAGGAAAACCGAGCGCATACGAGAAGCGCGACAGGTCGTCTTTGGCCACGTGCAGGGCCCCCGGAGAGGGCCCGTTCCACGCGCGCGCCTCCGGAGGAACGGAGCCCGTGGACGCATAGATATGTCCGCGAAACTTCACCACGTCGAGTACGTGGTACGCGCGCGGTAGCACGGAAGCCCCTGCTTTGCCCTCGGGGCCAGCCCCCGGTAGGCCAGGGAGGCCCGCATGCGGATACCTCGCCCGCGCGAACGCGCCCTCGTGATTGGATACGAACACGTAGCCCTCCGTGCCCCAATCGGCCGCGCCCAGTCCGCCATAAGGAGGGTCCGCGTCCGGGACCCACAATCGCCCGTCGATGGCGTGGACGCGTAAGAACCCTTGTCCGCCGCCCCCTCCCTTGGTGGGCTCGCCGGCCCGATTCCAATCGAAGGTCACGGCGAAAGGCTTCTTCTCGTCGTTCGGGTCGTAGGTGGTGATCGTGGCGCCGTCCGAGCCGAGCGGACGATTGGCATGTGCAAGATACAGCTTGTTGCCGAACGCGCGAAGGTCGCAGACGCGCTCGAGGCCGAGCGGCGGTTTGCCCACCACCACCAAGGATCCTCTCTCCGGCAGCGAGCCGCTCCCGCTGCTCTCCGGGGTCGTTTCGTCGTTCCCGTCCGGATCGCGAAAAGCTTCGGTCGCCGAGTCCACGCCACCATCGGCCGCGAGGGCCGCCTTGGCGTCCGGCAGGCGAGCTCCGGCGTCGCCCTCGCCTCCACCTCCGTGCGTGGTCTTGGACTCGGTTCTCCGCGCGTCCGCCTCGGGCGCGGATGTACGTGCGCAGCTCGCCGCCACGAGGAGCGCGAGGACCGAAGAAAGCAGGCGTTGCGTGGTTCGCATGACCTGTCGTCGCCCGAGCGGGCCCGAGTGTGACCGCCTTCGGTGCGACGAACTGGTTCTCGATGTCGAGCGGATCAGTAGGCGATTCGTGCGTTGCTCAGCGTCGCCTTGCCTCGGTAGTGCTTGTGCACGAAGAGAAAGCCTCCGCGTCCGTCGAAGGTGATCTCCGAAGGTGCCCGACCGAGTGTGGTCTGCAGCCCGAAGGTGAGCTGGATGTCGACGTGATCGACGAACGTGGGGTTTTTGCTGAGCGAGAAGCCCATGCTGAGCACGTTCGAGGAGGTCGTGTCGACCCAGGCCGAGCCCTTGATGGCGTCTTCGGCGGGCTCTTTGGGAACGAACGAGACCTTCACGCGCTCGGGATGCACGCGGTCGTGCTCCACCACGGCGAAGACGTACCTGGCCTGTTCGGTCGCCAAGAACGGCATCCGAATTTCCTTTTTGTCCTTCTTCGGCTTGCGATTAGCGGCTTTTTCGCGCGCCTCTTCGGTCTTGTCGACGCCGTTCTCCACGTAGCGCAAGACCTCCGTGAGGGGCGCTTGGGCCGGGCGTGGTGTCACGCGCAGCTTCATCTCTTTGGTCTCGGAGACCTTCCCGTCGCCGTCGACCTCTTCGACCTTGCCGTCCATGGTGAAGGCACCGCGCATCTTCATCTGTTCGAACGCGGCCGCGTGATTGGAGAGGCCGGAGAGCAGCGCGCTCGGTACGGCTTCGAACACCGCGGGAGATGCGGGCGCGGTGGGTGAAGTGGGTGAAGCAGGAGAAGCGTCTGCCGAGGCCACGCTCGGTGAGGCGAGCGCGAGCGCTGCCACGGACACGGAGGCGAGGAGAAGGCGTGCGAGCTTCATGGGACGAAGAGTCTTGCTGGCATCGGCTCCGGATGCAAACGGGTCGAACGTAAAGTTCTCCCGGGTAAGCCCGAGGGTCAGCGAGATCCCGTGACCTCGGTCACCCAGGCGTCGATCAGCTTTCGCGCGATGCTCAACTTGGGGGGAATCTGAGGCAATTGGTCGGCGCGGAACCATTGCGCGTCGGCAATCTCGCTCTCGTCGATGCGAATGTCGCCGCTCTCCCATTCGGCGGTAAAACCGACCATGAGCGAATGCGGGAAGGGCCACGGCTGGCTTCCGAAGTAGCGAACGTCTTTCACGTGCACGCCCACCTCTTCGTGCACCTCGCGCAAGAGCGTCTCCTCGAGCGACTCGCCAATCTCCGAGAAGCCCGCCAGGGTGCTGTAGAATATCCCCGGAAAGCGGGCGTTTCGCGCCAAGAGCGCCTCTTCGCCACGGCGCACCAGCGTGATGATGGCGGGGGCGATGCGCGGATAGACGGTCAGCGTGCAGCTCGGGCATCGGACCGCGCGCTCGGTGGGCGATCGTTCCGTGCGCGCGCCGCATCTTCCGCAAAAGCGCGTGGTAGTCACGAAGTCGGTCACGTGGAGGGCGCGTCCGGCTATCGAGAAGAGCTCGGCGTCGAAGGCCGCGGCCATGGCACGCAGAGGCAGAACCTCGTAGCCATCGGCGAGCGTGGGAAGGTCGAGCAGAGCAATCACTTCGGCGTGGGCTTCGTCGAGCTCACCGAGGTGATGGCGATCGTCGATCGCGATGCCCATGCCGGCGAGCTCGTCCTCGAGCGGCAGCACGAAGCGCTCGCCGTCCTTTCTCGCCAGGACCCCTCGCGCGTGGGCCGCGAAGATCACGCGGCGATCGAGAGAACGAGCAGGAAGATGAGCGGGAACGAACGCCATCTCGCGCTCTTAGCACTGCTCCGCGCGATCGCCGCAGCTCGGCGAACGCGACGCTGCGCGAAAGCGACGTGTTCTCAGAGCCGAAGCCCCACGAACAGAGAGCCGGTTCCGCGGGGGTACGCGCGCAGCGAGTCTCCCGCCTTGGCTGCGGTGAGCGTGAAGCCGAGCTCGAGCCCGAGGAGCACACGGTCGCTCACCGGCACGCGTGCAGCTCCGTAAATCGAGCCGCCGCCCGCGAACGCCCGCAAGGCTTGTTCGGTCGGGTATCCGGCCGCTCCCACGCGGTCGGCGTCGAGCCGCTTCAAGGTCTGCCACACGCCTTCCACACGAGGCGCGAGACCGAGCGCCAACGAAATGGGTGCATCTTGCAAGAATCGACGCTCGAGGCGCACGCCCGCGCCGAGCTCCGTGGTGGTCGAGCGGTATGCCGGGGTGGTCTCGCCTCCGAGGCCGAAGCTCACGAAGGGCCCGAGCGCGAAGCCGTCCCACGCGTACGCGTACCCGAAGACTCCTCCGTGCCCGTAGCCCGCATACCCACCGATCGACGCGCCGTAGCCGAGCGTGAGCTCGTGAGGCCGAAGCTCGAGCTCTCCCCCTTTGGAGACCAACTGCTCCCGTGGAAAGGCGCGGAAGTCGGTGGCCGCGATAGCCCTCTTTTCCCCTGCGGCGATGCGCAGCTCGAGGGCTCCGTCGCCTTGGCCACGCCGTGCCTGAACGACGTAGCGACCCGGTGCGACCGTGACCGTGACCGCCCGATCGGGCAGCCCGAAGAGCTCGGCTGCGACCGCGTGGCTGCCGTAGCCGTAGACCAGGTAGTGCGTGTCCGTGCCACGCGGGAGCTCGAGCTCCGCGCGCAAGAGCTGAGTGTGCGTGAGCACCACCGGCGCCGACTCGCGCAGGTCGAGGCGCATCGAAGGTCGTTGGTACACGCCCGACCCTCGTGACGAGCGCAGCAAGGTCTGCCCGTGCGCGTACGCGTAGCTCTCGTCGAGCGTCACACGTCCGTCGCCGTTGGCGTCCGCGGCTCCTCGCAGTCCCTGAACCCAATGGTGCGTGAAGAGCGCGCCCCCGAGCTCGTCGGACTCTTGTGCAGCCTCGCCGTCCGCGGTCGCGTGCAGCCACACCGTGCCTCGCGCCTCCACCGGAGTGCTCACGTTCACCGCGAACGCTGGCTCCGCGGTCACGCCTTTTGCACGCGTGGGATCCGCTCCGGCGTTCGTGCGGCACGCGTCGGTCACCACCAAGCGGAAGGCCGCCGGAACTTGCGCGAGCTTGGCGGAGAGCTCGGCCAAAGGCACCGCGGCATCCCCCAGGTGCAGCTCGGTCGCCGTGCCGTGACCGGAAAAATAGAACACCAAGACCACGTCCTCGGCGCGCTTCCCTGCGAGAGAAGCTCGCGCACGATCGATGGCCGCGAAGAGCACGTCGCGCGTGGCCTCGCGCACCACGAAGGCGTTCTCTCGCTTGACCCAGCCCGCTTCGACGAACACGTCGCGCACGTGAGCCGCGTCGTCCCCGGCGTGCTTGAGCTGGACCTCGCCGCCTAAGCCGCGCGAGCTGCCCACCGCCACGAGCACGCGGACCGGTCCGCCCTCCGCACGCGCCGACGTCTCGCTCGTGCACACCGTGAGCGTGCAGAGTGCAAGTGTCGTCGCGGCGAAGCCTACGCCCTTCATGGATCGCGCGAGACCTCGACGGGCAGCACGGTGACCCGGGAAAAATCGCGCGTTTTGCGTGCGGCTTCCACTTCGACCTCGGGGCCCGCTACGAGGACCCCGGCCTCCGGATGGGCGTCGAAGCGCGCCGCGCGTTCGGAGTAATGTGCTCCCGGTCGCAGCATGGTCGGCGCGAGCAGTACCACCCACGAACCGTCCGCGCCAAGCAGGCCCGCCTCGTACGTGCCCTCGATGTCCACGTCGAGCTCGACCCGAAGCGCGTCGTTCGGACTCACGAAGACCTCGCTCGTGAAGCGGTCCTGCGTGCCCTCGTGCTCGCGGATCACTGCGATCGTAGGTCCACCCTTGAATCGCACGGCAGGCGAGGTTGCGGTCGGCTCGAGCTGCGGTTCTTCGTGCGGTACGGGGCGCTGCAGAGCGAATACGGCCAAAGCCGCTGCTGCGAGGGGGAGCACCGTGGCCGCGAACGGAAACACACGGCCGAGCGAGCTCTTCTTCGGACGCGTCTCGAAGCGAGGTTCTGCCGACCGCGTGGCCCGCGTCTCGGAGGTCGGAGGCCTCGTCGCATCCACGATTTTCGGCTCGCGCAAGAAGTCGGGGAGGGGCTCTCCGGCGAATGCGCGGGCTTCTTTTTCCAATGTTTCGATGTGCATGCGACAAGCCTCGCACTCGGCGAGGTGCCGCGTGGTCTCGGGGCTCGGGTGTCCGGCGGCCGTGCTCTCGAGAGCGAAGGCGCTCGGGTGGGCATCGCTCATGAGGACGCTCCTTCGGGGTCGGGTACGTTGGCCGAGGGCTTCTCGGACGCGTAAGGTCGAGGATCGGGGAGGTGAAGTCGAGCGCGCTCGCGCAGGGCAGCCACGCGCTTGTTGACCGTGACGCGGGAGACGCCGATGCGCTCGGCGATTTCGCCTTGGTCGAAGCCGTCCACGAAGGCCATGACCGCGAGCGTGCGCTCGTCGTCGTCGAGCTCGGCGAGCAAGGCGTGCATCGCGTGCATCATCCAGGCATCTCCTCCGGGGGCCGCGCCCACCGCGTTCGTGTCCAGCGCGTCGAGCTCGGCGCCGTGCAAGGGCTTCCGCTTCCGAGTGCGCAAGAGGTCGAAGCAGGCGCGATCGGCGGCGCGGTACAGGTACGCGAGGGGCTCGTCGGCCGCGCGCAGCTCCGCGCCCCCGCGCAGCAGATTCATGCATGTATTCTGCAAGGCGTCGTCGGCGAGCGCTTCGTCCCGGAGGAGCACGCGGCACCGCCTGCGGAGGAAGTAGCCGTAGCGCACGTAGAGCGCCCGAACCTCCTCCGAAGACAATCCGCGCGACTCGATCTCGGGCACCGGACGCTCGCTTCGATCAGCGGACCTGGCAGGGCCAGCCGGCGGGCACGGGCGCGCCGGGCGGCAGGGTCTCGACACGAGCCCCGCAGGCCACGTCGCCGCTAGGGCAGAGGCCTTGCGGTTCGGGGCAGAAGCTCTGCGTGAAGCTCCGGCCGTCGGCGCTGCACACGAGGCCCTTCGCTCCGGGGAGCGGATAGGTCTTGGGCTGCTCGGGAGCCTCCGGCGCCGGAGAAGACGACGAGCTCGAGGCCGGCGGAGGCGCGTCGGGGGAGGTGGGCGTCGGGCCCGAGTCCTTGCTGCGGCACATGAGCTGATTGAACTTCGGATCGTTCGTGATGGGCAGATCGAAGGGCGCGTCGATGGGGAGCCACGCCGTCACGTTCGGCTCGTTGCAGCCGTTGTCCATCGGCTCCGTGAGGGGCCGGATCCCGCTCGGTGTCGGGGCTCCCGGACTGGCCACGTCGCCGCCAGCGGGCGGAATGGACACCTGGCAAATCGACCGGTGGGTGCGGTAAAGGTTGTATCCTGCATGGGGAATCCCGCCCTGCGGATCGCGCATCTCGGCGATCAGGTTGGCGGAGGGCTCACGCGAGAGCCACACCACGAGAAGATCGTCGTTGGTGCCCACGATGCCGTCCACGAACGAGCTCGCGGTCGCGTCGACGAGGTCGAGCTTTCCGTTGCCGTTCTTGTCCTCGTACGCGACCACGCTGCCCACGGCCACGGGCATGTCCATGTCTTTCTCGAGCAGCACGAGCGCCTCGGAGGGCGGCGGGTTGCGTAGGGTGAGCTGGAAACGCGCGGGGAAAGCGGGCGCGACCTCGAGGTCTTCGGCCACGTTGTAGCGCGGGCCGTTCTTCTTCTCTTGGCCTTCGGTGCTCCAGACGAGCGCCACGCGCACCGAGCCGGGGGCGGTCGCGCCGTTCTGGACGGCCAGCGTGCCGTTCATGGTGGCGAGCGCACCGGGCTTCTGGGTGTCTTCGGGGAGAGTCCCGCACGCCACGAGGCCGAGGGTCGACGCGACGAGGAAAGAAAGGGCAAAGAATTTCATCGGGCTCCTTGGAGACGCGGTGACGACCGGCCTCGTCCACCCTGACGCCGGGGGCGCGCGAGCTGTAAACGTGACGCTTTCCTTTTCCACGTTCTCGGGAAAAGGCCGGCACAATCGTCCTTCGCGCGTCGACTCGGCCGCGGTCGGCGCTCCACGAGCCGGCGGAC
This sequence comes from Polyangiaceae bacterium, assembly GCA_965225775.1. Classification (GTDB taxonomy): domain Bacteria; phylum Myxococcota_A; class Polyangia; order Polyangiales; family Polyangiaceae; genus JAAFHV01. Next base: position 8,036,966 of record OZ245328.1, read on the forward strand.
GGACCTTGCTCTTCCGCCACTTGCCCAAAAAAGCTACCTTCGCGAACGATGTCCCGACTCGCGAAACTGGCCGCTCTCGGCCTGGTCACGGCAACGCTCTTCGTCGGTTCGCTCGCTCATGCAGCGGACGTTCCCATCAGCGACGAGGCGCGCAACCACTTCAAGGCGGGCGTCTCGCTCCTCCAAGACCCGGACGGCGAGCGCATCGAAGATGCCTACCGTGAGTTCAAGGCGGCCTACGAGATCTCCCATTCGCCCAAAATCCTGGGCAATATGGGCCTGTGCGCCATGAAGCTCGAGCGCGACGGCGAAGCCATCGAGGCCTACTCGCAGTATCTCCGCGAGGTCGCCGACATCGAACCGGACGAGCGCGCGCAGATCACGCGTGACCTCCAGACGCTCGGCGTGGGCGTGGTCCGCGTCTCCATGAAAATCAAGGCGCCCGCGGGCGTGAAGGTCCTCCTGACCGACGTGCGCATTCCCGTGCGCGGCGAGCGCATCACCAACTCGTACCCGGTCACCGGCGAGACCGTATCGCTCGGTATCCGCTCCGGGCGCCACGTGATCACCGTGCGCGCCGAAGGTCACCTCGACGAAGTCTGGGAGCTCGACGCGCTCGCCGGCTCCAAAGAGACCCGCGACGTGGTGCTGAAGCCGAAGCCGGTGGAGGCGCCTCCGCCTCCCGTGAAGCCCACCGAGCCGGCGCGACCTGCTCCCGAGAAGAGCTCGAGCAACGTGGCCCCCTGGGTCGTGGCCGGCGTGGGCGGCGCCATGATCGTGGCCGGCGCGGTCACCGGCGTGGTCGCTCTCGGAAAGCAGAGCGACATCTCCTCGGCGTGCCCCAACGACCTCTGCCCGTCCACCTTCGACTTGGCCTCGGCGCGCTCGTCGGCCAAGACCATGATCGGCGTCACCGACGTGCTGCTCATCGGCGGCGCGGTGGTCGCGGCGGGCGGAATCACCTGGGGATTGCTCTCGAGCTCGTCCGAGACGCCGCGCGCCGCGCGTGGGCGCAAGATGCCCGACGTCTCGGCTTTCTGCGGTCCCACCGGCTGCGCCGCTTCGGCGAAAGTGAGCTTCTGATGACCTCGTTCCGCTTCGTCCGCGCTCTGGTTCCCGGTCTCGTTTCGGTGGTCGCGGGTGGTCTGCTCACGGGCTGCTTCCTCGTGACCGACGTCGACAAATTCAAAGAAGCGACGCCGAACAATTCGCCCTTTTACGACCTCGATTTCACCATTCGCGGCGCCGACTCGCACGTCGCCGAGGTGTTCGAGATCCGCGTGGTCGACAAGGCGAACGAGAACATCGTGGCCATCTTGCGCCAAGATCCGCTCGGTGGTCCGGAGTCGAACATCCGCGCGCCGCTCTCGCTCCCCAAAGGGCAAAACCTCAAGCTCGTCTTCTGGGCCGACCACAACAAGACCGGCAAGTTCGACAAAGAGCCCACCCCGTTCGACCACTCGTGGACCGTGGACGTGGAGCCCTTCAAGCCGAAGGACCCCGCCGACAACCTCGTGAAGATCGTCTACGACCACAACACGCAGTTCGTGGACGTGGTCGGCAAGTCGATCGGCAACGACGCCGAGGTCTCCTTCACCCACATGATGGGCTTCGCGGGCAAGCGCCTCCAGGTGAGCATCGCCGACGCGAACTCGAAGCAGACGGTGGGCGTCTACCGCGTCACCAAGATCGCCTCCGACGACATCACCGTGAAGCTGCCCGGCGTGGTCGACCCCGGCGCCGAGACCAAATACGACGTGTGGGTCACCCTCGACGACGGCACGATCGCCGCCAACGGGCTCGAGGGCTATCGCCTCCAGAAGACCACCAGCGGCACCGGGCTCAAGTTCGACTTCGATCCGGTCCGCGACCAGGGCACGCGCACCACGGTCGACGTTCCCAAGCCCTGACAGCAGCGCTCACGTAGATCCGACGAACCCGAGCTCCCTGCTCGGACCGGTCTCTTTCGTCTTTCGCACCGAAAATCGCGCGTCCGAAGGGTTCCTTCTCATGCGAATCTTTCGCACGTAAACCTTTTCGCTCGAGGAGAAGCCGCGATGATTTCGTTCGCCCCCACGGAAGACGAGACCCTCATGCAGCGCCAGGTGGCGGACCTCGCGTCCTCCACGCTGCGACCCAAGATGCGCGAGCACGAGAAGGCGCGTGAGCTCTCCGCCGAGGCACGAGCCGCCGCGTTCGCGCTCGGTCTTGGGCTCTCGCAGATCCCCGAAGCCGCGGGTGGGGCTGGGCTCGGCCTGCGTACGCTGGTGCAGCTCGAAGAAGAGCTCGCCGCGGGCGACCCGGCCGCCGCGTTCGCGCTCGCGGGTCCGGGAGCGTTCGCCACCTGCGTGTCCGAGCTGGGCGACGAAGCTCAGAAGACCTCGCTGCTCGCGCCGTTCGCGGCGGACGGCGCCGAGTCTCGCTTCGGAGCGGTCGCGTTCGGCGAGTCCCGCGCGCTGGTCGATCGGCCCGGCTTCGCCACGCGTGCCGAGAAGACCGCCTCGGGTTGGTCCCTCACGGGCAAGAAGAGCTACGTGCGCAACGGCTCGCGCGCCGAGGTCCTGGTGGTCTTCGCGCAGGTCGAGCCTTCGCTCGGCTGGGACGGTCTCGGAGCCTTCGTGGTGCGCACGGACGCGCCCGGCGTCACCGTGGGCGAGCGCGCGACCACGCTCGGCCTCGACGCCATGAGCCTCTGCGAGATTTCGTTCGAGGGCGTCGCCGTCGACGAGAGCGCACGGCTCACCGGTGGAGAAGATTTCTCCGCGGCGCTGCTTCGTTTCTTCGCCAAAGAGTCGCTGCTGGTCGCGGCGCGTGCGGTGGGCCTCTCGCGCGAGGCGTTCGAGATCGCACGCGCGTACGTGGAGACGCGAAAAGCCTTCGGAAAGCCGATCGGGCACTTCCAAGCGGTGGCCTTCACGGTGGCCGATCGCGCCATGGACGTCGAAGCGTCACGCGTGCTGGTCCACGCGGCCGCCGCCGCGTGGGACACGGGTGAGCCGCTCGCGGACTGCTTGCGCAAGAGCGCGTACGCCACGAGTCACGCGCTCGGCGCGGCCATGCGTGCGGGAGACACGGCGGTGCAGCTCCACGGCGGCGCAGGCTTCATGCGCGACTACCCGGTGGAGAAGCTCATGCGGGACGCGAAGCAGCTGCAGCTCTGCGTGCTCACGGCCGAACAAGCCGACCAACTCGCCGCCGCGTGCGAGCTCTTCGAGAGGCCTCCTCTCGCGCTCGTGCTGCCCACCCCCGAAACCCAGAGCACCGCGGTTTGAGCGTCGAAAGGAAGACTGGACCATGACCATCGAGCTTTCTCTCGGCAAAAAACAAGAAGCGCTGCGCGAGAGCATCCGCGGCCTCACCAAGCACGTGATTCGCCCGCAGAGCCTCGCGTGGGATCGCGCGCACGGCATCCCCGAAGACTTCCTCCGCACCATGGCCACGCTGAACACCAGCATGACCGCGAGCACGAAGAAGGAAGACCCCGGCGTCGACAAGACCGGCAGCTACGGCATGCGCAACGTGGACACGCTGCTCGTCACCGAAGAGCTCGCCTGGGGCGACGCCGCGCTGCCCTTGTGCATGCCGGGCCCCGGCCTCGGCGGACCGCCGGTACGCGGCACGGGCACGGAAGAGCAGAAAAAGCGGTACCTCGGCATCTTCGACGACATGAGCGAAACGCTCAAATGGGGCGCGTACGCCCTCACCGAGCCGGGCGCCGGCAGCGACGTGGCCGGCATCCGCACGAGCTGCCGCAAAGAGGGCCGCGAGTGGGTCCTGAACGGGCGCAAGTGTTACATCACGAACGGCGCGCGTGCTTCGTGGAACGTGGTCTTCGCCACGCTCGATGCGTCGCTCGGCCGCGCCGGACACCGCGCGTTCGTGGTCGAGAAGGGCACCAAGGGTTTTTCGGTCGGACGCATCGAAGAGAAGATGGGCCTGCGCGCCAGCGAGACCGCCGAGCTCGTCTTCGAAGACTGCCGCGTGCCGGAAGAGTGCCTGCTCGGCGGCGAGGAAAAATACGCCTCCAAAGAGGGCTTCATGACCGCCATGAAGACCTTCGACAACACGCGCCCCATCGTGGCGGCGATGGCCATCGGCATCGGGCGCGCGGCGTACGAGTACGCGCGCGACTTCGTGAAGGAGCACTACGCGCTCGCTCGTCACGTGCCTCGTTACTCCGCCATCGCCGAGCGCCTCGCGCGTGTCGGGCGCGACCTCGAAGCCGCGCGGCTCGTGACCTGGCGCGCGGGTTGGCTCGCCGATCAGGGCATCCCCAACGCCAAAGAAGCCAGCATGTCCAAGGCCCTCGGAGGACAAGCGGCCATCGCGGCGTGCATCGAGGCCATCGAGATCTGCGGTGTCGAAGGCACGCTCGCCAAGGATCACCAGCTCCTCGAGAAGTGGTTCCGCGACATCAAGGTCTACGACATCTTCGAGGGCACGGGGCAGATCCAGCGCATCGTGATCGCCAAGCGCTTGCTCGCCGACCTGAAGGCGTTCTGACCGTTCGAAAGCGAAAACCTCGTCGAATTTCCTCGTAGCTTCGAGGACTTCGACGAGGTCGTTTCGGCTCGACCGTCAGATGTCGGTGCGGATCTTTCGTCCGGGCTTGTTGGTCGGATCGGCGGGCGGCGGCTTGTCGGCCGGCTTGTCCGGAGAGGCTGCGGTCGCGTTTTTTGCGGTGGTCGCGGTGGTCGCGGTCGACTTGCTTCCGCTTCCGCCGTTTCCACCCACGCTCGCCTTGAGGCTCGTGGTGGTCGAGGGCGTCGTGGTCGTGGAAGCCGCCGTGGCGCTCGTGGCGGCTTGTGCGCTCTCGATCGCCGCCGGTGCGGCGGTGCTCGGCGTGGCCGCGGAGGCGCTCGCGTGGTCCGAGACGGGGGGCGTGGTCACGCTGGCGCTGGTCGGCGCGGACGAGTGCGCTTCGAGCGCGGAGGGCTCTTTCGGACCGCCGTGCGAGGTCTCGCCTCCGCGACTCTTCAAGACGAACGCACCGCCGCTTCCGACGACCAGCATGGCGGCGGCGACGGCCACGTAGAGGCCCATCTTCGACTTCGAGGCGGGGGCCGGCGGTGGTTGGCTCGCCGTGGTTCGAGCGTTCACGTCCACCGCTTCGACGCTTCGGAACGACCCACCAGCCTCCCAGCTATTGGCCGTATCTTCGTGCGATTTCGGCTCGGCGCTCGGATCGACCGAGGCCGCAGCGGGGGAGATTTTCTTAGAGCCGCTCGAGCTGCTCGAGCTCGAGCCACCGCTGCCACCCGTGATGGGCGTGTGCGGGATGACCGCGGCCGCGTGCTCACCCGACTGAATCGACGGACCGGTGCGGCGTCGCGCGTCGAACTGCGGACGAGCCCCCGAGGCCTCGAGCACTCCCTCGAAGCGAGCCGGTGGCGGCGCGAGAGGCACCTCCGGATAGCGCTCGGTCATCCAGTCGGCGATGGCGTCACGGAACTCGCGCGCGCTCGCGTAGCGATTGGCCGGGTCTTTCTCGAGAGCCTTTTCCACGATGGGAACGAACGAGCGGTCCACACCGTCGACGCGAGGCTCGAGCGGAATGGGCGCCTCGAGCGCGGTCTTGAAGAGCAGCTGCGGGAGGTTGTCCGCATCGAAGCAGTGCCCGCCGGAGAGCGCGCGGTAGAGGATGACGCCCACGCTGTAGATGTCCGAGCGTCCGTCGAGCTCGAGGCCACGCGACTGCTCCGGCGACATGTACAGAGGCGTTCCCAGCAGCGCGCCGGTCTCGGTCTTCTGGAGGTCTTCGGTCTGCGCCTGGAACTTCGAGATGCCGAAATCCAGGATCTTCACGAGCTCGCGCCCGCCCGAATCGGTCAAAAAGACGTTCGCGGGTTTCAGGTCGCGGTGCACGATGTTGGCGCCGTGCATGGCGCTCAGGCCGTCGAGGAGCTGCACCACGATGGGCGCGATTTCCTTGGCCGGAAGGCGCTCGACGCGGGTGAGGAGCGAGTCGAGTCCTTCGCCCTCGAGGTACTCCATCACGAGGTACGCGTGCCCCGAAGGCAGGTCGCCGAGGTCGAGCACGTCGCAGATGTTGGGCGAGCCGATCTTGGCCGCCACCCGCGCCTCACGCTCGAACCTGCGGCGCAGGTCGGGGGCGTGCGCAGCTTCTGCATGCAGCACCTTGATCGCCACACGGCGACCGATGCGCACGTTCTCGCCCTCGTAGACGGCGCCCATGCCGCCGGCTCCGAGCTCACGCACGATGCGGTACTTGCCGTCGATGATCTGCCCGGGCTCGATCACGAAAACCTCCGAGAAGAGGTCACCCTACACCACCACTTCGCCCTACGCCGCTTCGAGGCAGAAAAAATCGCGCGAAAAATTCCTGTGAGTCTCGCCGTTTCCGCGGTAAGCGGCTCGCCCCGTATTCGAATCTCGGCGGATGCCTCTCCAAAGGGCGCCTCCGAGCCCTCGATCCCCCCGCGACACGCGTTTTTAGGGGATTCGGACGCCTCTCCAAAAAGGTGCTCCGCGTCGCTTGACACGCAGGGACCCTCCGCATAGGTTCCCGCCCCCCGCAGGGACTCCCCGCGCCAGTGACCCGGTAAAAGGACTTCGCATCATGTCTACCCCCGCCGCAGCGGCCCCGAACAAGCTCGCAGGACGCACGTACTCCGCCACCAAAGAGCAGGCCGAAGCCTCGCGCGCCTGGTTCGTGGTCGACGCGACCGACAAGCCGCTCGGTCGCCTCGCCAGCGAGGTGGCTCGTGTGCTTCGTGGAAAGCACAAGGCCACCTACACTCCGCACCAAGACACCGGTGACTTCGTCATCGTCGTCAACGCGGGCAAAGTGAAGCTCACGGGCCAGAAGCTCGACAAGAAGTTCTACTACCGCCACTCGGGCATCCCGGGCGGTTTCCGCGCCGAGGCCTACCGCGATCTGCTCGATCGCAAGCCCGAGCTCCCCATCGAGAAGGCCGTGAAGGGCATGCTCCCGAAGAACGTCCTCGGACGCTCGATGCTCGGCAAGCTCAAGGTCTACGCAACCCCGGATCACCCGCACGCGGCCCAGAAACCGCAAGCCCTCACCGTCAAGCTCTGAGAGAAACGACCATGGCACAAGCTCAGACCCGCACCTACTCCACCGGCAAGCGCAAGACCGCGATCGCGCGCGTTTGGATCTCCGCCGGCACGGGCCAGATGACGGTGAACACCAACACCGCGGAAAACTACTTCGAGCGCGAGACCTCGCGCATGATCGCCCGTCAGGCGCTCGAGCTCATCGAAGCCCTCGATCAGTTCGACGTCGTCGCCACCGTTCGCGGCGGCGGTCACTCGGCCCAGGCCGAAGCCGTCCGTCACGGCGTCTCGCGCGCCCTCTGCCTCCTCGACCCCGAGAAGCGCACGGTGCTCAAGCGCGCCGGCTTCCTCACGCGCGACGCGCGCAAGAAGGAGCGCAAGAAGTACGGTCAGCCGGGCGCCCGTAAGCGCTTCCAGTACTCCAAGCGCTGATTCGCTCGGGCTCCTCTTCGGAGGCGCCCCGTTCGTTTCATCGATGCGACGAGCCGTGTTCCCTTCGAGGAGCACGGCTTTCGTGCGTTCGAGGTCCGTGCAAGATGCATGTGATCGAGCCCGGGTCTACGGAGCCTCGCCATGCTTCAGACGCGGCGTGACCGAGCACGCATCAGCAGCAGGCCGGCGGCTCCGAGAAGACCTCCGAGCGAGTCGAAGACCACGTCGCCGAGCTGGCTCACTCGGTCGTCGGTGAAGAGCTGGAGCGCCTCCACGATCACCGAGACGACGAACGCGGCCAGTGTGGCTCGCCCGAGCCACATCACGTGCTCACCGACCGACTCGGGGCGTTTCCGTCCGAACACCGAGAGCGCCCCGAGAGGCGCGAAGAGCACGACGTTCTGCACCATGTCGCGCAGAGGAGAGGCGTGCCCCGGATGACCGCGCCCGGAAACCACGCCGTAGAGCGGCTCCCACTCGATCTCGTCGAGCTTCTCCACGAGGTGCGGCAGTCCGAAGCGCACGTGGAACGGCCAGAGCGTGCACACGAGCACGAGCCCCACCACAGCGGTCCGAAGCCGCGCGGGCGTGAAGGTCCCGGAGCTCGAAATCCGGCCGGATTTCAGAGTCGCACGTCGATGTAGAAGCGCTTGCGCACTTCTTGGAGCCACAGCTTTCGCTGACGCTCCATCGCCTCGGCGAAGGCGCGATCGAGCATCGCGTCTTTCACTTCTTCGAAGGCGGGCACGTGCGCTTCGTCGCGGGTCTGCACGATGAGGATGGCTTCGTTGCCGAAGCGCAGCGGATCACCGGTCTCGCCGGCCTTGAGCTTGCGCACGAGCTCTTGGAGCGGCGGAAAGAGCGCCTGGAGAGGCTGCGGTCCACGCGAGCCGCAGGTGGTCTTGGTCTGCGTGTCGTCCGAGTACTGCGTGACCAGCGAGCAGAAGTCTTCGCCTTTGCGCGAGCGGATGACCAGCTCCTGCGCGAAGGTCTCCCGCACCTTGATGTCCTGATCGGTCGCGCCCGGCTGGATGCGCAGCGCGATGATGCGCGGCTCCACCATGGCGTCTCCACCGAACTCGCGGATCCAGCGCGTGTAGGCCGTGCGAGCGTCGGCGTCCGTGACGCGCACCCGTCCGCGCACGCGAAGTTGGATGAGCTTGCCTTCGAGCAGCTGGCGACGAACCTCGTCGCGGTAGTCTTGTTCGGAGAGTCCCTGGCGCGGCGCTTCGGCCAAGAGCTCGGCCACGGTGATGCGCTGGGAAGCGGCGACGTTCTTGATGCCCGCGTCCACCTCTTCGGCGGTGACCGAGATGCGCGCGCGATCGGCTTCGCTCTCTTCGAGGCGGTCGTCGATCATGCGCGAGAGGACCTCGCGGATCTTCTCGCTCTCGGCGGCGGCTTGCTGCGCGGGCGTGGGCGATTGCGCGGCAATCGCGACGAGGTGCGGACGGGCGCGGTGACGCAGCTCCGAGAGCAGAATCGGACGGTCTCCGATGACCGCGACCACGCGCTCCACGATGGAGGCCTGCGCGTCGCCCGAGGCGGCGAGCACGCCGAGGGCCACACAAGCGGCCGAAAGGAAGCGAGCGAGACGGTTCATCGGCGCGAAGGTCTAGCACGGTGTGCCACCCGAGGACGAGCCCGAGCGGACCGCCCGCCCTCGAAGAGAAAGCGGGTCCAAGGAACGAACGACGTGCCGAGTGTTGATGGTTCTAAGTGTTCGTTTTCTTTGGCAATTGCTGCCGTGTTCGTGGGCGCCCGAGGAAGATGGCGGGCCGCGCGCGCGTAGGTTCGGACATGGCCAAGACGACCCCTGAGGCAGGCGCGCTCCCCAAGCTCCCCAAGTTCGGACTCGACCGCGGTCAGTACGCGGTGCTCGTGCTCGGTCGGCGCTTCGACGTGGACCTCACCCTCGCGCAAGTGAAGAAGGCCCACGCCCTCACCGAGCGGCATCGCAAGTCGAGCGGCCTTCCGCTCGTGTTCGTGAGCCCCGGCACCGTGGAGTGCGAGCCGGACGACATGGCGAGCGAGCGCTTCTTCGCGGGCCTCTACGTGACGCACGCACAAGAGGGAAAAAAGCCTGTCCGCCTGGAGGCGAGCCACTTCTCGACCGACGCCCTCGCGACCATCCCCGCGGCCTATTTCACCGAGCTCGAAGCGCTGCTCGCCGCCGCCGCAAAAGGCGAAGACGACGAGGACGACGAAGACGAAGACGAAGACGAAGACGAAGACGAAGAAGACAGCGAAAACGGCGAAGACGAAGATGCGGACGAAGACGAAGGTCCCTCCGAAGGCCTGTTTCTCGCGCCGGCGAACTGGGCCACGGCTTCGATCGTCGTGGGCAGCGTGGACGACGACGAGCCGGTGCTCACCACGTCTTCGGAGGACACCTCGATCGGCGCGTACCTCTCGCCCGAGCTCGGCGAGCGTCTCGCGAAGGAGAAAAAGAAGGTCTTCTTGAAGGGCTCGTACTGCTGAGACTTCACGGCCTCGACTGGTGCTGGACGCGGCGAGACGCTCGGGTCGCGCGGGCTCGTCGAATATCCGGCAAGCAGTACGTGTGCAGTATGCACATTTTCGAGGGGCGATGACCGAAGTGGTCGAGCAGCTCGGAAAGCGCCGCGGCCGTGAGCGGTCGGATGGCGAGCGGACGCGGTTTGTCCGGGGCGCGTGTGGAGACGGGGAGCGCGTCGAGTTGCTCCGGTGTCACGAGGAGCGCGGTGCGCGCTTTGAGCTCGGGGTGACGCTGCCAGAGCGCGCGAAAATCCAGGTCGCCGCGCGTGCGGCTGGTCGCGTCGACCACCACGAGCGTGAAGTCGTTCCGCGCGATCCGGCGCAGCGCGCTCGGCAAATCGGCGACCACCCGCACCGTGAGATCGTCGCGCTCGAGCGCTTCGGTTCGCCCACTCGGATCGAGCACGAGCACCGCACGATTCGTGAGCAGGTGCTCGAAATCGAGGTAGCTCGCGTAGGGCACGTGTGTGCCAGGCTTGGTCGGCAACGCGCGCTCGAACGGCGTGACCAACACGCGCACACTCTTCGCGTCGAGCTTTCTCGCGAGCTCCTTGGCCCGCGGGAGACTCGCGTGATCGGTGACCAGGAACACTTCGGCTCGAAGGAGCAGCCCCTTCGCCGAAGTCTCGCGCAGGATTGGCTCGAACGTCGCGAGTTCGGCCACGATCCGTGCGTAGCTCCACTGCCGAATGCGAGCCCTCGCGTCCGACGGATCCCCGAGCGGCGTGGTCCGCTCGAACCACGCTCCGGCGGCGTCGGCGAGCTCCGGTAGGCCGAGCACGAGCGTGCCGCGAGGACTCTCCTCGCTTATGCGCACGCGAAGCGGCCCCATGTGAAACTCGCGTCTCTTCGACGGAGGCTGAACGCAGCGCTCGAGCTCACGATGGCGGCTCTCGACCAGGAGCGCCCGCGTGCGCGCGCGCTCTCGCGCCATCGGATCGAGCACGAGCGGCACGAGGCGCTCGGCCATCCGTGAAGGCACGCCGTGCACGAGCATCTCCACACCTTCGCCCGTGCCTCGCATGCGAATGAGCTGCGCCGTGGCCTGCGCGAGCGGATAGGTGGAGCCCTCGGGCGCGAGCTCGACCACGTAGCGAATCGACGGCGATCCGCCCACCACCTTCTTGACCGACAAAACTCCCGGCACCGACTCCAGCGCGAAGGCCACGTCTTCGTCTTCGGGGGTCAGGCTCACGAGCGCCTCGCGCTCTCGGTTCGAGTGACTCGGCGCTCGAAATGCACTCGGCCTACCGCCCTCGGATGCATCCGACAGACGATAGGCCGTGGTGGTCTAGTTGCAAGCGTCAGTTCACCGAAAAGCGCCGAAAAGCGCGCCGAAAGCGCCGAGAAGGAACCTCGGCTCGGCTCAGCCGCCGAGCTTACGCTCGAGGGCCTCGAGGTGCGCGCGCACTTCCGAGTCGGACTCACGCAAGGCTTCCACCTTGCGCACCGCGCTCATCACGGTGGTGTGGTCGCGGTTGCCGAACGCGCGGCCGAGCTCGGGGAAGCTCGACTTCAAGCGCTGCTTGCACAGGTACATGGCGATGTGGCGCGCGAAGGCGATGCTCTTGTGGCGATCCTTCGAGCAGAGCTCGCGCTCGGTCAGCTTGAAGTGATGGCAGACCGCGCGCTGGATGTCGTCGACGCCGGTCTCGCTGACGCGAGGGACGGTGGAGGCGAGCTCGGTGCGGACGAAGTCGACGTCGATCGGACGACCGAGCAGGCTCGACTTGGCGGCGAGACGGATGAGCGCGCCCTCGAGCTCGCGCACGTTGTTGCGCACGGCTTGAGCGAGCAAGAGCACCACCTCGGGCTCGAGGTCGATGTTCTCGGCGAGTGCTTTTTTCCGCAGGATGGCGACGCGGGTCTCGAGCTCGGGACCTTGGATGTCGGCGACGAGCCCCCACGTGAAGCGGGAGATGAGCCGCTCCTCCATGCGCTCGAGGTGCTGCGGGTACTTGTCGCTCGTGACGATGATCTGTTTGTCGGCCTGGTGGAGCGCGTTGAACGCGTGGAAAAATTCTTCCTGCGTCTGCGTCTTCGAGGCCAAAAACTGGATGTCGTCGACCAGCAAGAGGTCGCACTTGTCGCGGTAGCGGCTGCGAAACTCGCCCATCTTCGAGTCTTGCAGGGCCTGCACGAACTCGTTCACGAACTTCTCGGCGGAGATGTAGACGATCTTCGCTTGAGGGCGTTCGGCGCGGACGCGGTGCGCGACCGCGTGCACGAGGTGGGTCTTTCCGAGGCCGGTTCCGCCGCACAAAAAGAGCGGGTTGTGACGAGGACCACCCCCGCCGGCAGCCGCGATGGAGGCGGCGTGGGCGAGCTGGTTCGACGGTCCCACCACGAAGTTCGCGAAGGTGTACTTCGGGTTCAGCGTGATGGGCGGAGGGGCCGCGAGCGCGCTCGGACGGCGCGCGCTGACCGGACCCGAATCGGGATTCGTGACCGGAGCAGGCGGCGCCGGGGGAGTGGACGGACGAAGGAGGCGCGGACGCACCGCGGGCGCGACCGGTCCATCGACCACGGGGCGCTCCAGGTCGCCTCCGACGGTCCAAGCGGTTTGGATCGAGAGGCCCGTCTGGGCCCGTAGATAATCGGAAAGGGTGGGCAAGAAGTGCTGCTCGACCCACTCACGGACGAACTCGTCCCGTGCGCGAAGCGAAAGCACCCCGTCGGTCAGTCCCTCGAACTGAACACCCGAGAACCACTGCTCGAAGCTGCCCGGAGAACGTCCCCGGGTGAACGCGACGGCGTCATCCCACAGCTCGTCGTGCGCGCGATCGATCATTCCCATGCGAAACGATTCCCTCGAAGACGCGAGAGTTGACGGGGAGCCCGCTCGACTTGAGCCACCCGAGCAACTCGAAAAGAAGGCCTTCTCCGCCGGTTTTCCCCAGGGGGCCGGCGAAGCGGAAGGTGGTGCGGGCAGTACGCCCGGTCACCGAGAAAAGTGAGTCACTAGCGTGACTTGCGCAGTACCGACCTTCGATTGCTCAAACGACAAGCGACGAGGTCCAGGACAATTGTCCACAGGATGTCCACACGCGACGTACGCGACATTCGTGAAAGGCGCGACGCCGATAGGGTCGACGCCGAAGAGCCGGTTCAATGACGACGCAAAGATTCCCCTCCGCATCGGCGACGGCGATTGCCGTCCCCAAGTTTTCCCCAGGTCTTCCTCAGGAGAGCCCGTTCCTTGTGGGAAAGTGCCATCCGTCCGAAGTTTTCGGGAGAACATGGTTCGATGCGATTTCGAGCGATTCGAGACGGCAGGGCCGCTCGAGTCCGTGAACGACAGGACGAAACAAGGCTTCGCCTGCGAGGAATCCACGCGGCGCTACGGCAGGTCGGCTAGTCCGGAAGACGAATTGAGGTGCGAACACTTCAACGCTTTGCCCCTCGAATGCCGAGGCCCCAGGAACCTGGGAAGCGATGAAACGTCCGTGGCAGCAGGCTAGTGAACTTGTTGAAAAGGGACGAGAAAACAGCGGAACCCATCGGGACGAGATCCGCTTGGAACGAACACAAAACCACTCCAGTGAGCCGAGCCCGCTCGGTCCACGTACTACTCGTCCCGCCAGCGATCGAGGGGCAACGCACCGGATTCACTCCAGTCTGGGGTGTTTGGAGCGGGAAGTACCCGTACCCAAGACCCGATGCGCTCTCCGCCGACCGCTCGCGGCGACATCCATGGAGCTAGCACCCGATTCTCGCGGCCGTCCACGGGCATTCGAAAAAAAGATGTAAATGTTCGGAAGTACGCAATTTTATTGCTTGTAGAACACCCGCGAAATGCCGCGCCGCGGCCGCGCGGAAGGACCGGATTCGGCAACCCCTCGCAACAACTTCCGAATCGGCGTGTCACGTGAACGTTGCACGGAAAAGTTCGTCAAATTTTCGGACGATCGCGTGTCAAGAGTGGGCAAACATAAGAAATCACTCTGGTTTGCGGATCTGCCGGAAATTGTCCCCCGGGCGAGGGGCTTGTTAGGGGTGGAATCCATGCGTCGCCGCCTTCGCGCCAAACTTGGCCTCTTTGCAGGATTCTTCGCGGCGCTCGTGCTCGTCTCGCGAGCGGCCTCTGCCGACCCGTCCACCACGTCGCCCGAACAAGGCTTCGATCTCGGCGAGGTCCAGCACCCCCGCTCGGTCGCCATGGGCGGTGCACGCACGGCGCTCGGCTCGTCGACCAACGCCTTGTGGGGCAATCCCGCGAACTTACCGCTCAGTCGCGTCTACCACTTCGAGGCGCTCGGAGCCTGGGGGCCCGAGGCCCGACGCCAGAGCTACGGCGGCGCGGTGGTCGACTCGAGCACCAATCGCCTCGCGGGAGGCTTCGGCGGGGTGTGGAACATCACCGATCCCAACGGGATGCGCCGCCAATGGACCGACCTTCGACTTACATTGGCGTACCCGCTGATCGACAAGCTCTCGGTGGGGGTGACCGGACGGTACCTCCGCGTCAATCAATCGGTCTCGTCCGGTCCTCTCGGCGATAGCTTGGTGTCGGGCGGGACTCGCGGTGAGGCGATTTTCAACACCGCCACGATCGACCTCGGCGTCACACTGGCCCCCATCGAAGGACTGCGCATCGGCGCCGTGGGCAAGAACCTCACGAACCCCGGCACGGGCGTCGCGCCCACGCTGTTCATGGGCGGCATCGGTTACCAAACCGGAATCGTCTCCGTGGAAGCCGAAGGTGTCGCCGACTTCACCACATACGGCCGCACGGCCGGTCGCGTGATGCTCGGCGCGGAAGTCTTCGTGGCCGAGCACGTGCCGCTGCGCGCCGGCTATCGATTCGACGAAGCCCTCAAGGTGCACTCGGTCTCGGGAGGCGCAGGGTACGTGGACAGGCGCTGGAGCATCGAGCTCGGCATTCGTCGCGACGTCTCGGCCACCTATCCGTCCACGTTCGCTTCGCTCGCCCTCCGTTACTTCTACGACTCGGGCGGATCGGACGCCGGCCCGGAAATGTAGGAGTCGGTCTCGACTGCGAAAAACGAAAAAGGGCGCTACCCGCGAGGGAGCGCCCTTCGTCGTGTGGACCGTCGGCGTGGTCAGTCGCCGATGAGGTCGAAGTGGAACCCGAGTCCAATCTGCAGCGCCACGTAGGGGCGTGAGGCGTCGATCGTCTCGCGGTTCAATGCCGAGTATTGCGGCTGGCGACCGTCGTTGAAGGTCACTTTGCCGTGGGCATCGTTCATGGAGCCGGCGGAGATGCTGGCCAGCGGCGAGAGCGTGAAGCGGGTGTGCAACCGAATCTCCGCTCCGAGGCCGAGGCGCACCCATTCGAACGTGCTCATGGTGAACTTCTCGTCGCCGCGCGAGACGCTCACCGAGCGAAGACCGACCGACAGGTCTTGCATGAACGAGACGCTGTCCGGATCACCCGAGATGTGGCGCAGGCCGCCGCCCACGAACGTGGTCGAGGCGTGGGCGTCGGTGTCTTTGAAGTACCCGCCTTGCGACAGGAGACCGTGCTCGACGAAGCCGTACGGAATCCACGCTTTGGCGAGGCGTACGCCGAGGTCGAGCTGGAAGGTTGGGCCATTGCCCACGATGCGTCCCGTGGTCTCGCTCTGTCCCGAGGCGACGTCCGCGTAGAAGGCGTTGCCGAAGCCCATGTAGGAAATACGCCCTCCGAGATAGAGCGCGAACTTCGGGGCGTGGGTGGGCACCTCGGGCTCGGGGGCCTCGGCCGGCTCGGGGGCGGGAGGGCGCTGCTGCGGGTAGCCTTGAGGAGGCGGGCCGTATTGGGGCGGCGGGTATTGCTGCGGGTAGCCGCCTTGGGGCGGATACTGCTGCGGGTATTGCTGGGGATATCCGCCTTGCGGGGGATACTGCTGCGGGTAGCCGCCTTGAGGGGGATACTGCTGGGGATATCCGCCTTGAGGAGGCGGAGGATATTGCTGCGGAGGATACGGCTGCGGGTATCCACCTTGGGGAGGCGGGTATCCACCTTGAGGAGGCGGAGGATACTGCTGGGGGTATCCGCCTTGAGGCGGCGGCGCATACGGCTGAGGCTGAGGCTGGGCGAGCGCGTTCGCTGCCGTGAGCGACAAAGTCGTGGCCACCGTGAGCACGGCGGAGACCGCGCGGAACGTCCTCGAAGAGAGAAGCATGCCGAGAAGGCTAGCAGTCCCCCTGCGAATCAGCATCGCGGGCCTTCGCGTGGCGTCGACTTTCGATCCGCTCAGAGAAGCGCCGACAGGACCGCTCCCAGCACGAAGCCCGCGGCCATGCACCCGATGAACCCGGCTTGCCACCAGCCGGGCGGACGCCCGTCGGGATCGAGCGGTGCCCCGGCGACGAGCACCCAAGCGCCCGAGAGCCCGAAGGCCGAGCCGAGCACGAGCCCACGCGTCGAGACGTACGCTCCGTGAGACGCGAGGCTCGGTCCGACGAGGAAACACGAGCTGCCCAACAGAAATGCCGCGGAAAGGCGCGGGTGCCGATAGAAGAAGCGGTGCTTCTCCCAATAGGTGCGCTCTGCATCGATCGGGAGCGGGGCGAGCAGCTCCCGGGCGAGCTCGGGCGAAGGGCCGTTCGTGCGCGCCTCGAGCGCACGACGATCGCTCGGCTGGGAAGGGGCCTTGTCGCTCGAGGTCGTGGGGGCGACGAGCGGGTCGGGTCGTGAGACGACCACGCGCGGGCGACTCTCGGTCTCGGCCGGAGCGATTCGCGCCGGCTCTCGGTACTGTCCGCCGCCGCGTGCACGGGGCTTCGGGAACGCCGGAGGCTCGTCGGGCATGGGCAAATCCTATCGCGTGGTCGATGCATGCTGCACGCGCTGACGCCGATTCGTCGTGGCACGGCGCGTCCTTCCACCCTTCGTGCCGCTGGGGGCCGGACCACCCTTCGAAGGTGTCGAACTGGGCGGAACCCGAAACACCACCCTTCGAGGGTGTCGAACGGGGCGGAACCCGAAACCCCACCTTTCCAAGGTGGTTCGGTTGGATCGAATCCGAAAAAAACACCTTGGGAAGGTGGTTTTGCCGGGTTGGATCCGAAAAAAACACCTTAGGAAGGTGGTTTCGCCGGGTTGGGTCCGAAAAAAACACCTTGGGAAGGTGGTTTTGCCGGGTTCGGGCCGAAAAGGACACCTTGGGGTGGGTGGTTTTCGGCGAGAGGCCCGAAGGCTCTTCGCGCGGCAGGTCGGCATTTGACCGGCGTGCCGGTGGGTGATAGCGCCCGCGTCGTCATGAAATGGAAGGCATACGGTCGGTACGGCTCGGTGGGCTTCGAGCTCGTCGTGTCGATGGCCGTCGGCTACTTCTTCGGCAAATGGCTGGACGGAAAGCTCCTCACGGGGAACTGGATGACCGGCATCTTCAGTGTGGTGGGCGTCTACGCCGGCTTCCGAGCGCTCTTCAAAGCGGCCAAGCAGATGCAGGTCGACATCGAGAAGGAAGAGAAGCTCGGCCGCGGGGAGAACCCCTGGAAGGTCCCGATGCCCGAAGGCTACGAAGACGGCGCGGTGCCCGAGGCCGAAGCCGGAGCGGACGCCGAGACCGAAGACGAGACCCTCGAGAGCCCGCGCGAACGACGCGAACGTGAGCTCGAACGCGAGCGTGAGGTCGAACGCGAGCGGCGCGCGCGTGAGCGTGAGCTCGAGCGCGAGCACGAACGCGCCTCGCAGGACGAAGCGTCGACCGAGTCGGAGAAGAAGCCATGAGCGCCGAAGTCACGAAGTCGAAGAGCAAAGACGAAGGTCCGCCGCCTGAGGGCATGAAGCCCGCGATCGCGCTCGTTGCCATCGTGGGCGCGGTGTTCGCCGTGGGAGGCTTCGCGTTCTTCTCTCCGAAGGTCGGAGTGTCGGTGCTGGTCGGCGCCGTTATCGCGACCTCGAACCTCTACGTGCTCACCAAGGTAGTCGAGGCGCTGATGACGCCCGATCCCGAAGAGCTCGTGAAAGAAGAATCAGGCGAAGGCGAAGAGGAGAAATCCTCGGAGAAAAAAGACCCGCCGAAGAAATTCTCCGGGGCGTGGGCCGCCCTCGGGCTCGTGAAGATGATCGTGCTCTTCGGAGGCGTCTGGGCCCTCATGACACGCGGCTTGGTCGACCCTATGGCGTTGGTCGTCGGATACGGCTCGCTGCCCATCGGCATTTCGCTGAGCAGCCTCCGCGGGAGTCTTCGCCCTCGGAAGTAATCGAACCCGTTCGCCTTTCGGCCGATCGCTCCGCACGGCACCTGAACGGATACGAGGCCCTTTTTTCATGCTCCGAACCGGTAAATTTTTCGTGCGGAGCAGTGCGCAATCGATTGGTGCTTTTCCAGAAAAACCTGTGATAGGAAGCGCTCGCCCATGCCGGAGCACACGTCGTTTTTGAGCTACCTGGTCGCCATGTTCCCCGCCCTCGGGAAGAACATGGAGAACTTCGGCAAGACCTTCGTCGGTCAGCAGCCGGTCGGGGACCATCAGGCAGAGCCCATCCTTTCGGTGGCTCTCGTGGTGGCCATCCTCATCGCGGTCGCGTTCGCCGCCAAGAAGCAGATCGCCGACTACGACAAGTCGGTCATCCCGGACGAGAAGCTCTCGCTCCGCACGCTGCTCGAGGTCATCGTCTCGTACTTCTACGGGATGATGCGCGACATGATGGGACCCGAGCGCGCCAAGCGTTACTTCCCGCTCATCGGAACCTCGGCGCTCTTCATCCTCGCGTCGAACTTCCTCGGCATGATCCCGGGCTTCTTGCCCCCCACGTCGAGCCTGAACGTGACCGCGGCCTGCGGCATCATCGTGGCCGTCGCCTTCAACTACTACGGCGTGAAGGAGAACGGGCTCGGCTACTTCAAGCACATGATGGGGCCGATGCTGCCCCTCGCGATCCTGATCTTCCCGCTCGAGCTTCTCACGATGTTCGTGATTCGCCCGGTGACGCTGGCCCTCCGCTTGATGCTCAACATCGCGGTCGACCACCTGCTCGCGTCGATCATGATCGCCATCTTCGCGCTCTTCCTGCCGATCCCCATCATGATCCTCGGCACGCTGGTGGCTGCGGTGCAGGCACTCGTGTTCTGCCTGCTCGCCTCCATCTACATCACCCTCGCCACCGAGCACGAAGACCACGGTGACGGAGCGCACGGCGCTCACGACGATCACGGCCACGAAAAGGGCCACAAGAAGGAGCTCGGCGCCAAGGCTCACGCCTGATCGCCCGGAACCTCACGCACGACGAACCGGAAGCTACTCCTGCTGAACGCAGGAGGAGTAGCCAAGCCGAAAAAAAGAGACTAAGAGCGCGCGCGGTCGCGACCGTCACCCGCAAATCGCGAAGCGCGCGCTCCGAAACAACCCCAAGACGCCTACCGTAATTTCGGATTCCTGAAGGAGCCCCCTATGTCGACCTCCCGCAAGCTCGCTCTCATGGCGCTCAGCGCCACCGCCACCCTCCTCGTTCCCTTCGCCGCTCTCGCGCAGGAAGGCGCGCACGCCGGTGCGAACGCCAACGACGTGAAGATGTGGGCGGCCGCGGGTGCGGGTTTCGCGATCGGCCTCGGCGTGCTCGGTGGAACCACCGGCCAGGCCCGCGCCGCCGCTGCCGCTCTCGAAGGCATCTCGCGCAACCCGGGCGCCGCCGCCCGCATCCAGACCCCGATGATCCTCGCTCTCGCGCTCATCGAGTCGCTCGTTCTCCTCAGCTTCGTCATCGCGTTCTTCCTCAACGGCAAGGTCTGAAAAGACCTCGCTCGACGTGTCTCGCGCCTTCGAGCGCGAGGCTCGCCGGGGAACGCTAGGCTCCTTCGGGACCCGGCGAACACGAAAGGCATCGTCCTCCTCGGAGAACGATGCCTTTCGGCTTTCCATGGGCTTTGCCCGATCTTTCAGGGTCTCGGAGGCATCAGTCGATGCGGAGCGTACCGATGGCGCGCTCGACCTCCGGCTCGGCCTTGGCGAAGGGCTGCGCGTCGCCGGCGGCCTCCACGAGCACCACGCGGTCTCCCTTGAGGAAGACGGTCACCCAGTAGCAGTGCTCGCGACCGCCGCGGTCCACGCTGTAGCGCAGCTGCTTGCCCTCGAGGCCGCGGGCCTGCACGGTCTTCTCGGCCTTTTTGATGTATCCTGCATGCACGAGCTTCTGGTCGATGCTCTCGGTCCAGAACTCGGTGTTGGCCTTGAGCTCGTTCTTCTCGGTGCGGGTGGCGAGCACCACGCCCTTGGCGCTCGAGGCGCGGTAGGCGAAGTCGTCGTTGCTCTCGAGGGTGGCGAAGCCGGCGGGGGTGTCGAGGCGGGCGGTGCTCGCGCAGCCGGTCACGAGCGAGACGGAAGAAAGGAGCGCGGCGAGACCGAACGAAGCGGCCAGGGTGCGAACGATGCGGGCGGTGCGAGCGGTGCGAAAGTTCATGGTCGTGCTCCGGTTCAGTTCTTCTTCAGGGTGAGCAGCGGTCCGATGCCGAGCTTGTCGAGCCACGCGACCGGCAGGTCGGGGAGCTGCGCTGGTGGCTTCACTTTCGGCGGCTCGGGCGGGGGCGGCGCCACGACGAGAGGTGCGACGGGCTTGGGTTTCTCGCGCACCGTGACCGTGATGGTGGAGAACGAGGCGCGCGTTTTCAGGAAGCCCACCTTGCCTTCGATGGTGTCGATCTCCTGCGCGACGCGCTCGAGCTCGCGCTCCACGGTGAGCGCGTCGTTCACGCCGGCGGCCCGCGCGAGGAACTCTTGGAGGCGCTTTTGCGTGGCCTTCAAGTTGGAGAGGCGCACCTCGAGGTCGTGCACTTGTTCGCTCACGTCTTGCGCTTGCACGGAGCGAGCGGTGACCGGCGCGACGCCTTCGAGCTCTTTGAGCGCGGCGCGGAAGCTCTGCGAAGGCACCCGGATGTCGACGCCGTCGTCCCTTCGGCCGAGCAGCCCGCCGCCGAGCGACTCGGCGACGTCGATGATGCGATCGATGGTCTGCGGGGCTTTCTCCGACTCGGCGAGCATCGCGAGCTGGCCCGTGTAGATGACCAGAGAGCGCGCTTCGCTCGAGACCTCTTTGCCTTTGGCGGCGCCGTGCTGAGGACCTGAGGGAGTCGAGGGGCTCGCCTCGCCGGCGGACTTGGAGCCGGGCTGGGGCGATACGGACGGCGGAGCGGGATGCGCGAGAGACGGCATGGCCGTGCTCGATCGCATGGAGGCCGAGGCTTGCATCGGTGCGGGCGCGGCTGCGGCTTCGGCCTGGGGGCCTCCCGGCGCGACCACGGCAGCGGGCATGGCGGCCATCGAGGGCGCTTGGGGCGCGGGCATCGCGCCGCAGGCGATCGTGTTGGTGAAGGCGAGTGCCGCGAGGGCGACGGGGACGAAGCGAGTCGAGCGCATCATGCCGGACCGAACGAGAGGGCGAATCGTGGCTTACAGGCGGGCCACGAATTTCTCGCTCGACGCGGTCAGGTGCGCGAGCCGCGACGCCAGTCGAGAAGCGCGTGACCAATCCACACGAGCACCCCGAGCACCAAGAACACGGCGCCCAAGACCTTCTCTTCGCCGCGCACGAGGTACGCGCCGGCGAAGGTCGCGGAGGCCACGAAGAGGCCGGAAAACACGCGCCGTCCGAGGCGCTCGGTGGCGAGCGCGAGGGCCGGATCGGGGGCGCGGATGGCGAGCCGTCCGAGGCGCAGATCGTCGAGGACCTCGCGTAGCTGGAGCGGCATGTCGTAGCCGGCGCGCGAGAGCTGCTCCACGCCGCGCATGAGCTCGTTGCCGATGCGCTGGGGCGAGTAGCGCTTCATCAGGAGCTCGGTGAAGAAGGGCGTGGCTTCGCCGAAGATGTCGAGGTCCGGGTCGAGCTCTTTGCCGATGCCTTCGAGGGTCATCAGCGTCTTGCCGACCATCATGAAGTCGGGCGGGATCTCGATGCCGTACTTCATGGCGCCTTGCACGAGGTCGCGCAGCATGGCGCCGAGGTCGATCTCCTTGAGCGGTTTGCCGAGGTACTTCTCGGCCAGCACGGAGACCTCCGCGCGGTACTCGCGCATGTCGACTTTGCGCGTGGGCCGTCCGATGGCGTAGAGCGCGTCGGCGACGCCGATCGAGTCGTTTCGCACGGCCGCCATCAGGAGATCGACCGTGCGATCCCGGAGCTCGGGCGAGAGCCGACCGACCATGCCCACGTCGATGAGCCCGATGACGGGGTCTTCGGGGGTGCCCAGGATGATGATGTTCCCGGGGTGCGGATCGGCGTGGAAAAAGCCGTGATCGAAGGCCATCTTGATGATGACGCCGACCGACTTTTTCGCGATGAGCTTGCCGTCGTAGCCGTCGCGGACCGCGTGATTGAGCTTCTTGCCGTCGAAGAACTCGAGCGTGAGCACGTTCTTCGAGGTGGCCTGGCGGTAGACCTTGGGGAAGCGAATCGCGGGGTCGTTGGCGAAGTTCGCCGCGAATTTCTCACAGTTCTCCGCCTCGATGAGGAAGTTCAGCTCCTGCATGATGGAGCGGTCGAACTGCTGCACGAGGCCCACGGGCGAATAGATCTTCGCCTCGGGGATGGTCGCTTCGATGGCCGCCGCCATGATGTGCAAGAGCTCGACGTCGCGCACGACGGAGCTCGCCACGTTGGGGCGCTGCACCTTCACGACGACCTCGACGTCGCCCTCGGGCGTCTCGAGTGTGGCGCGGTGCACTTGGCCGATCGAGGCGGTCGCGAGAGGCGTCTCGTCGAACCGCTTGTAGACCGTGTCGAGCGGCTTCCCCAGCGACAGCTCGATGGTCTTCTTGATCTCCTCGAAGGAGATCGCGGGCACGTCGTCCTGGAGCTTCTTCAGCTCGACGATGATGTCCTTGGGAATCAGATCGTTTCGTGTCGAGGCGATCTGCCCGAGCTTGATGAAGCACGGGCCCAGATCCTGGAGCACGAGACGGATGCGCTCGGCAGTCTTGGCGCGGGCCTTTTCGGCCTCGCCCTGCGCGAGCGCATCGGGGGCGATGTCGAGCTCGCTCGGGGGCTCGAGGGACTCGCCCGGTCCCTTCGGCTTTCGGGTCCTTCCGAAGCCGGCACGCGCGACGATCTCTCCGAAGCCGTGCCTGACCAACACCGTGGAAATTTCACGGAGTCGCGCCAGATCGCGGACCGCGGAGAGTACCGAAATCACCCGCCGCTCGCTCCGTCCGCGCTGGCGTCCGGCGTGAGCACGTTGCCGGTCGGGCAAATGCGCTTCGTGCACACGTACTGGAACGCGCCGCCATCACCCGCCGTGCAGGTGCAGAAGTCGGTGTTCTTGGTGCCGTCGGTGCAGGTGGCTCCGACGAAGCTGCACACGCCGCCGGTGACCTTGCAGGCCTTGCCTTCAGCAGCGGCGAGCGAAGCGGGGCACGCGTCCGGGTTGGGTTCCTGGGTGTCCTTGCACGCAGGGGTCGCGCCCTTGGCGATGGTCTCGCCGTCGGACGAGGTGCACACGAACTTGGTGCCGTTGCAGGTGCACGTCGCCTGCTGCTGGAAGCCGGTCGGGCAGTCGAGCGGGTACGGGCAGGCGAAGCCGTTCTCGAAGCAGCTCGCTTCGTTCGCCGTCTTGAGCGAGCCGAGGCAGGTCTGCACCGGTGCGGGGGCCGGGGTCACCGTCGGGTCGTCGGAGCAGGCCACCACGAGGGTCAACGAAAGGCCGAGGACACCCACCACCAAGTTACCGATCTTCGAGACGCGCATGACGGAACACTCCTTGAGCCCTGCGGCGAAAAGCCACACGAGAGCGCGCTACTTAATCTGAATCGTTCGGCGACACAACGTTCGTTGAAAGTCCGAATATCTCGTCACTTTGCGCCCCGCGTTAGGCTGTCTTTTCGCATACTTGGGAGTGTTGGAGAGCGCGAAATCTGGCGCGTCGCGCTACGCCTGCTCGCGGGCCCGAGCCCTGTTTTTCTCGTGTCCGCGTGACTCTCAGCGTTCGAGCTCCACCCGTCTGCCGGCCACGAAAACGGCAGCCGTGCGTTCGAGTGCGCTCGGGTCGGCGAGGGGATCTCCGTCGACCACCAGGAGGTCCGCGATACTGCCCGGCTCCAAGGAGGACGTGCCGGGGGGACGTCCGAGGAGCGCTGCCGCGTTCACGGTCGCCGAACGAACGATCTCGAGAGGGCTCAAGCCAGCTTCCGTGTAGGCACGGAAGACGAGTAGGGCCTCACGTCCTCGGTCGCCGATGGGGGTTTCCACGTACGCATCCGAGCCTGCGACGATGGTCACATTGGCTTTTTTCGCCCGCCGCAAGCGCTCCACATTGTTCGCGTGGAACTTGGTCAGGGCTTCGCGCACGGCGTCGTGAGAGGGGCCCGCAGGCACGAATCCGAGGTAGTGCGTGAGTGGGTAATCGGTCGCTACGAGGGAAATCTTCTTCTTCGCCATCTCCGAGAGGGTCGCGTCCGAGAGCGAATATCCGTGTTCGATCGAGTCGACTCCGGCGGCGATGGCGGCGCGCGCGGCCTTGTCCTCGAGTGCGTGCGCTGCGACCTTCCGTCCGGCCGCGTGCGCCGTGGCGACGATGGCCTCGAGCGTCTCGCGATCGAGTGAGCGTCCCGGGCCATGGTCGACGATCACTTTGATGCAATCTGCACCTTCGTAGAACGCACGGGTCACGGAGGCCCTCGCTTCGTCCGGGCTCTTCACCACCGCGTACTCGTGGTCGACGAGGTCGGCGGCGGCCTCCGTGAGCCTGGGAAATTGGCCCCCAGGGGGTGCGAGCGCGCGTGTCGAGACGATCATCGACGGCCCGTCCACGATGCCCGCTCGAATGGCTCTCTTGAGCGAAACATCCGCACCGTGTCCGGAGTTGCCGAGATCTCGGACGGTGGTGAAGCCCGCGCGGAGCATCTGCTTCGCGAAGCGTACGGCTCGAAGCGCACGGTCGGCGTCGCTGGTCGTGGCAACCTCGGTGACTATGGCCGACTCTTCCGGGCCCTGGGCGCTGAGCAGGTGCGAGTGGGCGTCGACGAGGCCCGGGAGGATGGTCGCGTCGCCGAGCTCGATGACCTCGGTCGTGGTGGGCGTGCCTGGTGTAGGAGGCGTGCTCGGCGTGGGCGCCGTGGTGCCGACCGACACGATTCGCTCACCTTCCACGAGCACGTAGGCAGGTGCGACGACCTTGCCGGTCGTCGGCTGAAGGGCTCGCGCCGCGTGGAGCACCTTTCGACGAGGGACCGGGCTTTTGCTCGGCGAGGGCGGTGTCGGCGAAGCGCTCGATGGGGCTGCCTCGGATGGCTTCGGCGCAGCGGCTTCGGGAGCGCCGGCCACGGACCGACGTGGCATCACCGGAGGAGGCCGATCGCTCGGTGTCCGGCACCCGACCGCACTCAGAACGAGGAGAAAACCCATGCTCGCGGCCCGGCGCATGACGTCGGGCTTACCATGCCTCGCAGTGGCGCGTGGCACGCCTTCAGCGCACGCGAATCGCGGTGGCGGGTTCGACCTTGGTGGGGAAGACCGCGGACCATCCGGCGGGCATGTGCGGTCCCGTGAACGAGAAGAGGTACTCGGCGTCGAGCGGCGCGAGGTTCACGCAGCCGTGGCTGTGCACGTGGCCGAAGTCGTGGTGCCAGAAGACACCGTGGAGCGCGATCGCCTTGTCGAAGAACTGCACCCAGGGCACGTCTTCGAGCGAGTAGTGGTGCTCGACGTCGTCGCGTTCGAGGTTGTCCATCTTGCTCGCGAGCAGCTTCACCCAGATGCGATGAACGCCCGTGCGCGTGGCGAGCTCGGTGTGGGGCGCGCCCTTCCCGGTGGAGACGAGCGTGGCGAACACGGGGGTCTTGCCCTCGTACGCAACCAGCGTTTGCGAGGCGATTTCCACGTCGATCCAGCGCTCGACCGCGCTCTCGCCGCCCACCTCGGTGGGAGGCGTGGTGACTTGCGGGCGGGCGAGATCGGCCAGGCGCATCCACGCCTCGGGCGTGCCTTCCGGTGAGATGCGGGCGAACGTTCCTTCGACCTTGGCCACGTGGAGCAGCTCGAAGCGGACCTTCTGTCCGGTCGGCTTTTGTCCGGCCTTGGGCGCCGCGAAGACGTTGGCCTTCTCCACCACGACCCACGCCAAATCGAGCGGCGCGCCGGCCGGGTGATCGACGATGCGCTCTCCGTGGAAGCCCGAGCTCCGCGCTTGCACGAGGTCCTTCAGCGGGATGAAGTAGCCGCTGCGCGAGAGCCCGAAGCGTTCGCCGTTGGGGGCGGTGCGCTCGCCCACGACCGCCACGCCGAAGCCGTGCTCGAGCTCCATGTCGGGCGCTTCGTCCTCTGCTCGCGCGATGGACGAGTAGCCGTACGCACCGTCGCGCCCGGCGAAGAAATAGCGGAACGGCAGGCCCGTCGACGAGCGCGGAGGAACCGGGCGGTAGGGCTCTTCGTCCGAGAGCTCGGCCACGTCCGAACAGATCCACGCGAGCGGTCCCACGAGGTACCAATGGCCGCTGCAACCCGCGCCGCGCTTCGAGCCGAAGAAAGGGAGCCTGGTCGAGCCGAGCACGCTGCCGCGCCGCGAGTCGAGCTTGCCCGGTGCCGTGTAGAGCGCCGTGTCTCCCTTTCGAGGGACCACCGAGCGTACGCCGTCCGCGAGAGGCACCTCGTCGAGATCGGTCCACGGCGGGGCGCCGTCGTCCGCGCGTGCCGCGCCGGTGAGCGCCACGGTGGCGACCACGAACCCCAGGAATTTTCCGAGCGAACGTGTCACGCGCGCGCTCACGTAGTGGGGCCTGGCTGCGGGAGCGTGAGCTTGAACACCGCCCCTTGGGTGGACGGAAGGGCTTCGATGGTTCCACCGTGCTCGTCGGCGATCTTCTTCGTGATGGCCAAGCCGAGACCGGTGCCGCCCTTCTTGCCGCTGGTCACGAACGACTGGAAGAGGCGGTGGCGGATCTCTTTCGGGATGCCCGGACCGGTGTCGGCGAAGGTCAGCACGACCGCACCGGACGCGTCTCGCCTCACCGTGATGGTGAACTTGCCACCGCCTTGAGCGGCCATGGCCTCGGCGGCGTTTCGCGCCAGGTTGTGCACGAGCCGCGTGAGCTTGCCCTCGTCGAAGCGGGCGGTGCCGCGGTCTTCCAGGTTGACCACGAGCTCGACCCCCGCGCGGGCCAAAATGCCCTCGATTTGCCGAGAAATGTCCTCAAAAAAAGGTTGAAGGTACACCTTTCGCACGAACATGCTGCGCTCGCCGCGAGCGAACTCGAGCACCTCGCGCTGCATGGCCGAGATGAGCCCGAACTGCTTGTGGGCGATGTCACCCAGCTCTTCACGCTGAGCGCGTTCGTCGGCTTGGACCATGAGCTGCAGGTAGCCGCTCAAGACGCCGAGCGGGGTCTTCAGGTCGTGCATGACGCCGGACAGAAGGCGCCCGATGGTGGTGAGGCGTTCTTCGCGCTCGCGTCCCTCGCGGGCCATCTGCAGGCGGATCGACGTCGAGGCGTTGGCGGCGAAGAGGAGCAAGAGCGTGCGATCTTCTTGGCCGAAGGTCTCGCCCTCGGGCTTTCCGAAGAGCGCGAGCGAGCCGATGGTCTCGCCGGTCTCGCCTTCGATGGGCACGGCCACCACACACGCCTGCCCCTTGCCCACGAGCTCTTCCGTCTCGGTGTCGAAACGGGAGTCGACACGCGCGTCCTTGACGAAGATGGCCTCGCCTTTGGTGACGGCGTCGACCAAGAAGCCGTTGCCACGGGTCCACGGCACGTGGCGCGTCTTCCGGGCGTTGTGGGGCAGCAGGTAGAGCTGCATTTCGTCGGTCGGGCCGTGGCGGAGCGCGATGGCCCCGGTGTTCGCGCCCGAGGTCTTCACGGCTTCCTTCAGGACCGACGCGCACAGCTCTTCGAGCGACGTGACGTGGCCCATCGCGCGCTCGAGGTCGAACAGCAGGCGAAGGTCGCGGATGCGGTGCTCGAGTTGCTCTTTGGTGGCCGTGAGCTGGCGGTTCTTCTCCGCGAGCGAGGCGAGTAACATGGCATTTTCGAGGGCGATGCCGGCGGAGGTGGCGAGCGCCGTGAGAAGCTCCTC
This sequence comes from Polyangiaceae bacterium, assembly GCA_965225775.1. Classification (GTDB taxonomy): domain Bacteria; phylum Myxococcota_A; class Polyangia; order Polyangiales; family Polyangiaceae; genus JAAFHV01. Next base: position 8,064,903 of record OZ245328.1, read on the forward strand.
GTCTTCCGCGGTGAAGCTGCCCTCTTTCTTGTTGAGCACCTGCACGACGCCGCTCGTTCGGCCCTCGGTGTCGTGCATGGGTACGGCCAGGATCGAGCGCGTGCGGTAGCCCGAGGTCATGTCCCACTCGGGGTTGAAGCGCGCGTCTTCGTAGGCGTCTTTCACGAGCACCGTCTTGCCGGTGGCCGCGACCGTTCCCGCGATGCCGTCGCCCACGGCGAGGTGAATCTGTCTTGCCTCGCCGCCTTGGACGACGCGGCTCACCAGCATCTTCTTTTCGCGATCGAGCAGGTAAATCGTGGCGCGGTCGGCCTCGAGGGTGCTGACGATGCGCGCGAGCACCAAGCTGAGGAGCGCGTCGAGGTCGTGCGTCTTGGCGAGCGCGAGGCCCACGTCTCGGAAGGCCGAGGCGATCTTGCGGGTGCGCGAGAGCTCGGGGCTCTCGACCTCGGCCTCGCCGGTCTTGGCGAGCTCGTCGAGCTTGTGACGACTTTTTCGCGAAGACGCCACGACGTCCCGGGAGGAGCTCCCGGGTGGAGGCGGTGGGCGAGTCGTCTTCAGGACCACGGCCCATCGTACCAGCCTTTTTCGACCGGTTGGCGCGTTCGAATGCACCCTCGATTTCGGCGGGCCGGAAGGGGCCCGAGTCTGGTAGAACCCCGAGGCGCCCGATGCCCCGTACGCTCGTCGTCACGCCGACTTACAACGAACGCGACAACCTCGAGCGCTTCGTCTCCTTGGTTCGTACGACGTTCCCGGAGGCGCACGTGCTCGTGGTGGACGACGCGAGCCCCGACGGGACCGGACGCCTCGCCGACGAGCTGGCCGAAAAAGACCCGATGATCCGAGTACTTCACCGCAAGGGGAAGCTCGGCCTGGGCACGGCGTACCTTCAGGCGTTCGAGCTCGGCTTGGCCGAGGGCTTCGACCGTTTCTTCGAGATGGACGCCGACCTGTCCCACGACCCCAAGTACCTGCCGGCCTTCGTCGCCGAGCTCGATCGCGGCGCGGACGTGGTCATCGGCTCGCGCAACGTGCCCGGGGGTGGCGTGGAAGGGTGGGGCCTCGGGCGGCACTTTCTGTCGAAGGGCGGCTCGCTCTACTCGCGCACCATCCTGGGGCTTACCGTCCGCGACCTGACGTCCGGCTACAAAGCCTTCTCGCGTCGCGCCCTCGAGGCGATCGATCTCCCGTCGGTTCGCTCGAACGGCTACTCCTTCCAGATCGAGCTCACGTACCGCGCCATCCTCAAGGGCATGAAGGTGAGCGAGGTTCCCATCGTGTTCGTGGACCGCAAAGTCGGCCACTCCAAGATGAGCCGCAAGGTGTTCCTGGAGGCGGTCGCCATGGTCTGGAAGCTCCGCGCAGAAGGTTTGCTCGGCCGACTCTGATTGAGGTGCGACCCCGTGATTGATGGCGCACGGGCACGCCTGCATTGAAAAGGCGCTCGTCTGCCTGGTCGACGGCTCGACCACCCGGCGGAGATTCGGGCTGGGTGCGCCGTCAAATCGTTGAAATGTCGACCCATTTGCTTGGATTGAGTGGGGAGCATTGCGATTCCCGGAGCAAAAATTCTGTCGCCGCGAGCTTTCGCGAAGCCTCCGAGGCTCGTAGAGTTGAGGCCATGGGGAGAGCCGCGGTTTCACGCAGGCAAGGACGGGTCATGGTCGTCGAAGACGATCCACACGTTCGATTCGGGATGTCGGCCTCGCTGCGGGCCGCTGGATTCGAGGTGCTCGAGGTCGAGGGATGCGAGGCGGCCCTCGCGACCTTTCGCGTGGAACGACCCGACGTGGTCATCTCGGACCTTCGTCTCCCCGACGGAAACGCCGTGGACATGCTCCCGCGCCTGCGCGCCCTCGACGCGAGCGTGCCCGTCTACGTGATCACCGGCTACGGCACCATCGACGTCGCGGTCGCCGCCGTGAAGCAGGGCGCCGAGGACTTTCTTCCCAAGCCGGTGGATGTCGCCCGATTGATCTCGCTCGCGAAGGACGCCGTAGAGCGTCGGAGCACCGGCCGCTCGGGAATCCGTCCGAGGTCCGTCGCGGCCTTCGTAAGCACGTCGGACCTGATGCGCCGCTTGAACGACCAAGTCGAGCGCCTACGGGACGCCGATTGCTCCGTCCTGATCCTCGGTGAAACCGGAACGGGCAAGACCGTGCTGGCGAGGCAGATTCATCGGATCGGGGCCCGTGGGACCGGACCCTTCGTGGACGTGAACTGCGCGACGTTCTCGCGCGACCTGGTGGAGAGCGAGCTCTTCGGGCACGAACGTGGGGCGTTCACGGGCGCGCATGCGCAGAAGACCGGGCTCTTCGACGCGGCCGATCAGGGCACGCTCTTCCTCGACGAAATCGGTGACATCGACGTCCAGGTGCAGCCCAAGATCCTGAAGGTCCTCGAGGACAAGCGTTTTCGGCGTGTCGGCAGCGTGCGCGAACGCGAGGTCGACGTGAGGCTCGTGGCAGCTACCCACCACGATCTCTTGGCCGCCGTCGCACGAAAGACCTTTCGTGCCGATCTCTATTACCGCGTCTCGACCGTGACCCTGTCCGTCCCGGCACTGCGTGAACGCCGAGAGGACATCCTGCCGCTCGCCCGCCATCTGCTGACGGAGCAGTGCGGCGAGCATGTCGACATTTCGCGTCAGGCTCAGGAAAAGCTCGAAGGCTATCCGTGGCCGGGGAACATCCGCGAGCTCAAGAACGTGCTCGAACGAGCCTTGCTCCTCCGAGCGACGAGCGAGCTCCGCGAAGACGACATTCGTCTCGACGCCGACGCCAGCCCAGCTCCCAGGCCGTCATCCCCCGACCTCGACACTCCGACCGCGTCGTCGTCCCGTCTCATGGCCGGTGCGAGCTCAGCCACACGAGACGAGATTGAGCGGGAGCACATCCAGTTGGCGCTGGATGCTGAGAACGGACGTGTCGAAGCGGCAGCTAAACGCCTCGGCATGCCGCGGAGCACGCTCTACCTCAAAATCAAGCACTACCAAATGACGGTGGGGCGGTCGACCAAGCCGGAAAAGCCTACGGATCCCTGATCCACGCGACGCGCGGACCGAGACAAGTCTTCGCCCGCGTCTCGCGTCGCGTGGGGAGCGGGCCGCGCCAAGCGACCGGTAGCGTCAGGCCGAGGCAGGAGAGCCTTCCATGCAAGGAACGGTAATCGCGAACGTGGTCGTTCCACGCGTCGACGTGACCTCCAATCGACCACCATTCTCGGCGACGATCTGCTGGGCGATGGAGAGACCGAGTCCCGTCCCCGATGGTTTCGTGGTGAAGAACGGATCGAAGATACGGGACAGATCGGCCGGCAAAATGCCCGGTCCTTCGTCCACGACCTCGAAGCGAACGCCAGCGAATGCAGGCGGGGGAACCGACTTTCGGAAGCGGGGGTCGATGTCGGTCGGGCGTCCGGGGAGGAGGCGAAGGTGCACTCCTTTCGGGCCGCCTGCCGCATCCAGGGCGTTGTCGAGCAGAATGACGAGCGCTTGCGCAATTTGACCGTCGTCCACGTATACGTCCGGCAGCTCGAGGTCGGACTCCACGGAGATCTGTTCGCTCGCGCCCAACGTTCGGGGCGCAATGCCCTCGAGTGCAGCCGAACAAATGACCCAAGGCCGGTGGGCCCCGCGCTTGGGCGCTGCCGGGCGCCCGAAGCGGAGCGACGTGCGCACGAGCCGCTCGATGCGCTCGAGCACGCGGAGCATACGTCCGGAGTGCGGGAGGTGGACCCCGGCAATCGTCAGCTCTTCCTCGAGCTCTTCGGTGAGCGAGCGAAGTGCGGCAACCGGATTGCGGACCTCGTGGGCGAATCCCGCGACCATCGTGCCCATCGCCGCGAGCCTCTCGAACCTGCGTCGCTCCGTCTCGCGAAGTTTTTCTTCGCGCACGTCGCGGAAGATGACGAAGAATCCGACGCGCGCGTCGTCTAGGCCATCCCCGGCGCTTATCGAGATCTCGAGGTCGAGCTCGGCCCCCTCGCTCGTGGTGTAGGCGTGCGAGAGTTGTGTCCGCGAGGCGCCGTCGAGTAGCGCTCTCGGCGGGCTCGGGAGGCGTAGGAGGGTGGCGACCTCGCTGCCGGTCGCCGCTTCCGTGTCGACGTGCAATAGCTGGGTCGCCGTTCGATTGGCGAACGTGACCTTCCCCTCGTGGTCGGTGGTCAGAATCCCCAGCGCGATTCCGTCGAGAATGGCCTGATCGAAGGTCTGCTGATCGAGCAGCAAGCGATAGAGCGATTCGATCTCGGCCTGCGCGGACACCAAGCTCGTGACGTCGTGTTGAACTCCGGCCATCCATCGGGTCGGTCGCCCGTCCACGAGAACGGGAAACACGGTGACCTCGTTCCAGAAGGCCGTTCCGTCCTTCTTGTAGTTTTTCACGACGGCCGACGCGCGCGCGCGGGAGGCGACCGCCCTCTTCAGGTGATGAATTCCGGGCTGGTTGCGGTCGTTCCTCTGCAAGATTCGACAGTTCTTCCCGAGGACTTCGGGAACGGTGAACTGCGTGAGCCGCTCGAACGCCGGAGATACGTGCACGAGAGGCGCATCGGGTTGGGAAACGTCCGCGATGGCGACCCCGTTGATCGACTCCCGGAGCGCCTCGTCCGCGAAGGCGAGCGCGAGTCGAGACCGACCGACCTCGAGCGCGAGGCTGACCCGTCTCGGAAGAACGAGCTCGTCGTTCGGCAGTACGACCACGTCGTCGGGGGCGATGTCAGCCAGCTCGGTAATGGTGAGAGGGCGAACGCTCACGACCACCAAGACTTGGCTTTGCCGTCCAGCTCTGCGCCACGCAGCCGCCCGCGTCGGGAGAACCTCGCGAAGGTCGATGACCCAGCAGGCCGCCTCCGGCTGGGCCTCGTCCATGTCTTCGACGGCGACTCGCTCGAGCGGGACCCCGGGCACGATCTCGCGTAGGAGATTGCCTACCGAGCCGACCACCGCGATCCCGAACGAGACGAATGCGCCGAACACGGAAGGAAGCCTTTCTCAGCTCGAGGCGAGGTGCAAGCTCAATGGTCTTCCGCCCGTCCCAAACTGGTACGTGAACGCGTAGTCACCGCAGAGCCCTCCATGGCGGCCAGAGTATCGAGAGGTTCTCCTCGGAGTGCCCAGCCGAGCTCCTCGGCCGACAGGCGGCGGGAGGCGTCTCGCTCGAAGGCTGCACGTATGACGGAAGGATCCCAGCCAGCCCGCTCTGCCTCCGCCAATGCAGTCGCGAGGACCCACTTCAGTGCCGGAATGGGCGAGGATACGCGAGATATCTCGCCGAGGTAGCGGAGTCGCTCTCCGCGAAAGCCGAAATCGACCAGCCTGGAGGAGAGCTCGAGCCCGAAGCGCGCGCGCACCCTCGCGACCTCGACCAACGCCGTGCCATAGGCCTCGAGCCAGCGGCGCGAGGTCTCCGCGTCGGATACTCGGAGGAGGCTCTCGGCCAGAGGCTCGACCTCCGGGATCAACGACCAAACGCAGAAACCGTCGTCACCGTCCGCACTGGCGACGAGCACTGCGTCGGGCAAGGTCAGGTGTTCGAGCTGCGCGCGTTCGCGTGCCGCACGAACGAGGGCCTGGCGTGCCGCGTCGATGCTCTCGTACCGCTCGCGCTCGTGCGTTCGTATGACGTAGCCATCGGTCCTCACTTCGTAGTGACCATCTGCTCGACGGCGGACCGTTCGCGCAAGCCTTCCGCGCTCGGAGATGCGCCGCAGCGTGTCTCGTCCCGTGTGTGCCGGCCAAATGAACCCGGCAGGCACGTCCGCAGTCGGAAGAAGGATTCCCCCGCCCGAGACGTTGGACGCCACGCGTTGCAAAGGGATATGCGTCGTCGGGGGCTCCTCGCTGAGCTCACGCGTCAGAAGGGACGCCGAGGCTTCTTCCAAGAGCAGTTCGGCCGCCGCCTCTCGGTCGATGGCGAGCGCCGCGATTTCGTCGAGCAGGCTCGAACGCGTCGAGGCTCGGCGCACCTCGAGCGCGAGGCGGGAGCGGCCAGCCCGCTCTCTCAGTTCACGAGAGAGGTCTCGAACCGCGGCAACGAAGGTATCGACGACTCCTACCCCCTCGGAGGCTATGGCGTCGACGCGCGTGGCGTGCGAAAGCCCGAGGGCTTTTGCGACCTCTGCGCCCTCGAGGGCTCCTGGTCGGTCCTGTTGGTTGGCTTGGAGAATGATCGGGATATCGTCGCCTCGTTCCGCCATGAGCTCTCGAACGATGGCGAGACCGCCCATTGCCCGATTGATGTCGTTCGGTCGACTGTCGCACACGTAGACAATCACGTCGGCCGTTGCGAGAAGGTGCCTTCGACGTGGGGTGAGCGCAACCTGGCCGGGCACACTCACGATCTGGCAGAGTAGCGGAATCCCGGCGACGAGCCCCGCTCGAATTTGGAGCCAATCGAAGTAGAGCGTGCGGCCCTCCACTTCGTAAGATGTCTCGACGCGGTTCGGGTCGCGAGACGCGAAAAGCGAGGCCAGCTGGTGCATGTTCGTGGTCTTGCCCGCGCCGGCTGCGCCGTCGTAGACGACGCGCACGCACAATCTCTGTTCGTGGGGATCGAAGAAGGCCATGACTCATCCTCGTTGGCGCTTCGCGCGAGTGCGTCGATGCAGGATTCGAGCGGGGGCCTGCGCAGTCGCCTCGCCGACGTAGACGATCCCTTCGTGTCCGAAGGCAACGATGACCTCCCTCCGCGGCGTGCGCCGCTCGCGTGGTAGGTCGACCGTCAACATCGCATCGAACGCCCGAAAGGCTTCGGTCATATCGAGTGACGATGTCGCCCACTTCGCGACCCTCGAGAGCTCGCGCGCCGATTCCGGTGGAGCACCGTGAACCGCTATCGGAGAGGGAGCGGCTCGCGACTCGTCTCTCACCAGCGCGCAGCCCCATTCCCCTTCGGAGAAGCAGGCCTCGAGCTCACTGGCCGCGCGAGCGGATCTTGCTTCGTCCGAGGCCGCGCCGGCTCGGGCAAGAACCTCCGACGTGCCGAACGTGAATCGAGGGCTGTATCCGCCGCGCGGGCGAGGGCACCACGCCGCGACCGCGCCGGCGGTCGCGAGGGCGCGGATCGACTCGACCGTATGCCGAGCGAGCGCAGCGCGAAGGTCCGCTGCGCTCACGATACCCGTACCTACCAGGTACTCCCCGAGGGGCGTTCGTTCGGCCTTGCAGCGGCGATAGAGGGTCTCCATCTCGTGGGAGCGCACCTTCGCATTGGCAACCAGGAGCTCCGTGAGACGCGCGGAGAGACCCTCGGCTGCCGCCCAGCAGATCCGCGCGTCTTCTACGTAGACCGCCCCCTTGGTCCGTTCGGTCGCGAAGACGAGCTGTCCTGCCGAGCCGAGATCGAGCTCGTCGACGAACGCACAGAGGTCTTCGGTCGTCTCGAGGGAGACGTAGCGTGCGACGAACTGCCGAGAAGCGACCTCCACGGTCAAGACGCGCGTCCGACCTTCCCGGCGACCTCCCCGAGCCAAGCGCGGAGCAACGTGACGTTCGTGCCGGCCTCGGCCACACCCATGACGACCAGTCCCGGACGCTCGGGGACTCGCGCGAAGGCGTGTACCCAGGCGTCGGACGTTACGAACGCCTCGTTGCACTCATCCGTGGCCTCGTCCTGCCCGAGCCGCGGCGCGGTGGACAACTCCGGGCCGGCGAGCGCAGCCATTTCGACGAGATCTTGTGGGATATCGCCGCGCACGAACATTCCGAGCACCAATCCTGCTTGGCCGTCCATGCAGGCAATCGCTGCTACATCCGGTCGGGAGGCGATGGCTTCTTTCATGGCTGTCTCGAGGGCGTTCATTGGGCCACCTTTTGCGAATGTCGGTTCACCGAATTGCGAACGATGGCGATGTTGGCCATGGCTCGGTCCGCCGCCAGGTAGATGAAGAGAGTGGGTGAGAGTACCTTGATGAAATGGATTTGATCTCCGAGCGTGAGGATCATGTCCTCGAGGGTCGTGTTCAGGTTGAGGGACTTCATGATCTTGATCTTCTGCTTCACGAGCTCGCTGTTGTAGGCACTGGCGACGGCCAGATCGAAGTCGGCCCGCGTGCTCCGCACGGCCAGTGTCATTCCCGAGTCGAGATCCACCAGCGAGGCAGCGATGAAGCCCGGGATTTCGTTGACGAAGTGGTCGAAGGTTTCGTTGGCGATCTTGTCGGTGGGCATGCGAGCTCCTCGTGGTGTCGATTGGTCGAAGTGGGGAGTAGGTGTGGGTCGGCTCAGGTGAACCAGCTCTTCTTCTTCTTCAGCTCCGACTGGAGCTCACCCAAACGGCTGCGAAGGTCTTCGAGCGCTGCCTCGGCTCGAGCGTCGGCCGACAACGCGAGCGAGGCGTGCTCGTCCGCCTTACGAGTCGAGAGTCTCAGCGCCTCGTCGAGGCTCTTCAAATTGCCCAGCTCGAGGCGGATCTCGTCGAGCGTCGTCGTTAGGGTCGCGAGTCGCTCGCTGCCGTCGGAACGTTCGACGGCATCGGAGAGCGACGTCATCGAGGCTCGGAGAGCGTTCATTGTGGCGCTCGTGTGCTCTCGGTCTGTTCGCGAGCGCACTTCGAGTGCTTTCAGCAGGTCGGTGCGCATCTCTTCGTTCGCGCGTGGGAGTTGGACTGCCAAGTCCTCGATGCCCTTCCTTGCCTCGGCGCGCATCTTCGCGAGCTCTCCGCCCAGCGGCGCTACGGTCTTTTTCTCGAGAGACGAGACTGCCGTAGCGAGAATGTCCACCCGCGACGCGATGCGGTCCCAAGGTGTCGTATCTCCCGCGCGCGCCTCTATCATCGCGAGCGCAGCACCATGGGAGGCGAGTGTCGATACCAGGGCATCGGTCCTCGAGGAGAGCTCGGCGAGAGCTTCGAGCGTGCGTTCGTCTTCTTGCGCGGCGGAGAGGCGGTCGAGGCAAACTCGTTGCGAGGCCAGGTCCTCCGAGGCCTTGGCGACTCCGCGCGACAATTCCGAGAACACCTCCGGGACGGGTACCTTTCTCTCGATCTCCGCCAGGTGTTCGGCGTGCGTCGCGAGGCTAACCGACGTCGCGACCAGTGCCCGAACCGTCTCTTCCGCACCGGTCGCGACGCGAAGGCGTAGCTCGCTCGTCGATTGGCGCAATGCCTCCACCTCTTCACGCAGTGTCGTGAGTGATGCTCTCGTACGAGCGCTTTCGTCGACGAGCGCGAGGCGTAGCGCTGCCAGTTCCGACGTGTTCTTTTCCTGCATTTCCATTGCGGCGGCCGAGTCGCGCGCCAATGTCTCCGCGAATCTCTCTCCGAGCTCGGTTACGTGGTCGCGGACCGTTTCCCGCAGAACCTGCTTGAGAGCGGTGAGCAGGGGATTGCTCTCGACGCGAGCCCCCACTCGTCCTTGCTCGATCTCCGAGGGGGTCGAGTCGTGACCTCCCCGAAGCGCGCTCAGGACCTGCTCGACGATGCTCTCCAACGTCGCCACGACCCCGTCGCCAGATAGGGCCGTCGCCGTCAGATGCGGCCACTCCGCATCGAGCCGTCGCACGACTTCTTCCGCGGCGAGCGCGTCGGGGAGGTCGCTTTTGTTGACCTGGACGACGACCGGTACGTTCGGCTTGGTAGAGGAGGCGACTGCTCCTCGAACCAGATCGGCGAAGCGCTGGTTCTCTCCGGCAGCCGCGGGCTCGGCGCCGAGCACGAGCACGATTCCGTCCGACTCCTGCACGAGCCTTCGAATGTGCTCCGGCGAGGGGCCCTTCGGCGCGACGATCCTGACCGAGACCGAGCAGTCTCGAAAATGAGCATGCGCCGTTGCCGTCCAATCGAGGACGAGCGCCTCGCCTCGTTCGTCGTTTCGCCGGACAGCTTCGACAGCGCTCGGATGCGACCGACGGCCGAGCTGTTCGAGATTCGTCGCCTTCCCCGAGCCGAGGGGACCGACGTAGGCGATGGTGGTCTCGACTCGCCTCTCGCGGACGTTGAGGTAGGCCATAGGTCTCCTGTGGCGCGGAACGTTGCCGCCACGGAAGCCTTCGCAAGGCACGTACCAAGGGAATCCACGCAGAATCCGCGCGTATCCCACCCCCAGCGTCCCAATCTTGGACACCGAAGATTCCAGGTCCTGGACGAATGGACATTCGTCCAACGGATGGACGGCAGCGGTCGGGCCGCGGTTAAGCCCGCAGCGCTGAAAATACCGTGACGGACGAAGTCGGCTCCGTCTGGCACGGCCGCTGCATAGTGTCCCCGTCGATGACGGCCAACGAGGACAATATTCGACGTGTCCTTCTGGTGGACGACGAAGAAGCTCTCGTGTGGTCGTTGGCGAGTCGTCTCGCGAGGGTGCGTCCGCAGTATCGCTTCAGCACCGCGAACGACGGCATCAGTGCCCTCGCTCTCATGCAGGAGTCCGCGGCGGACTTGCTCGTCGCCGATATCCGCATGCCAGGAATGAGCGGTATCGATCTCGTGCTCGCTGCCCGCCGCTCCCGACCCAACCTACCGGTCGTCGTGATGACCGCGTTCACCTCCGCCGACGTTCAGAGACTCAGCTCCGGCCCGTTCACGGGCTTCTTGGAGAAGCCCTTCGAGTTCGAGCGATTGCTCGAGCTCGTCGATCGTGCATTGGCGCCGCCTCGCGTCGGGTTCTCGGGTGCAATCTCTGTTCAGACCCTGCCGGACATCGTTCAGCTGTACGTCCTGTCCAGCGCTACGGGTCTATTGACCATCAAACACGACGGAGACGAAGGCCAGCTCTATTTCGATCACGGCACCATTCAGCACGCGGCTACCCGCAATGTCACCGGCGACGAAGCCTTCTTCGAGATCATGCTTTGGAGCGATGGTGAGTTCTCGATGCGCTCGGGCGCGCACGCGTCGGAGAGGTCCGTGCGCTCGAATTGGCAAGAGCTATTGATGGAGAGCTGCCGTCGCATCGACGAGGGACGCCGAGAGGTGGCGCCGACTCGTAGAGGCTGGACGCAGGCCCCGCCCGCCCCACCCGGGGAGGCTGGACTGGAGGACTCTCTCGACGACTTATTCGAGGACTTGGGGTCGCCTGCGGCAAGTTTTGCCGAGGTCGACTCGCAAGATACGGACACACTGGAACCACTGGAGGTTAAAATGAACATCAAGGACAGTCTCGCGAAGCTCAATCAAATCGACGGATTCGTAGGAGCAGCCCTCGTCGACTCGGAGAGCGGCATGCTCCTCGGTTCGGAGGGCGGAGCGGGACTCAATCTCGAGGTCGCCGCCGCCGGCAACACGGAGGTGGTGAAGTCGAAGCGCAAGACGATGAACAATCTCGCGCTCAAGGATGCCATCGAAGACATTCTGATCACGCTCGGGAAACAGTACCATCTCATTCGGCCTCTCCGCGGCCGGCCCACGCTCTTCTTCTACGTCGCACTGGACCGCAACCGCGCGAACCTGGCCATGGCACGCATCGCCCTCGCCGACGTCGAGAAGGACCTCTCCGTCTGATATCGGAGCGCTCCGAAGCACTCGCGCGAGCGCTGCGTTCGCGCGGGTGCCTACGAAGGACCCCATGATCCCCAAACGGCAGATCTTCGCGCTCGCGAAGGGGCTCGAGGGCGTACCGGTGCTCGGTGCGCTCGCGGGCAGTGCGGCGGCCCGTGCGGGCTTGCGCTACGGGGACGTCCTATTGTCCGTCAACGGGATGCGCACTCGTAACGTTGCGGAGTACATCGAAGCGAAGTCCCTTCGAGAGGATGGCATGACCGTAGTCGTCTTCCGCGGGGACGGCGAGTCTTCCCACGAGCTGACGTACGCGTCGCGAGCTCCGACCGACGTCACCAAAATTCTGGCCGAGCTCGTGACCTTGCGCATCGGACTCGAAGACGAAGGACCCGACCCTACCGGGCGAGCTTGACCCTCAGGCCCTCTTGGAAACGGCAGGCACCTTCAGAATTTCGGCGAGCTTCCTCGTGGCCTGAACGGTATGTCGCAACGCCTGCAGGAGTACGGCGCGCTCCTCCGGGGTCGCGTCCCGAGCGAGGGGCTGGTCGGGAGAATCGAGTCCGAGCGTGGCATCGAGGAAGGCCACGTTCGCGTGCACGCCCGCGAGCGCATTGTTCGCTTTGTGATCGCGTTCGGCGCGCTCCCGCTCCATGCGCTCGCAGTGAGCGAGGAGCTCCAGCATGGGGGCGAGTCTGCTGTCGTTGGTCCCGCGTCCGGTTTCCAGCGCGCGTAGACGCGCTGCGAGATCCGCTAGGGGGGTCGGCGACGTGAGGCTCCCGGTCTCGTCGGGAACCAGGGTCGCGAAGAGCTCGTCCCAACGGATTTCTTCGTGCGATGCACTCACCTCGGGAACGATGCCACGCAGGATCGCGGCTGTCGACGCCCAGCGATGGTCGAGTGTCGGCGACGATTCCCACGACGGACCTTTCGCGGTATTGCGCTCGGATGACCACCGAACGCGTGCCGCTCGACCCTGAAAAGACCTTCGGCGCCAATCAGCCCTGCTTCGGTTGTAGTCCGAGTCATCCTATCGGCTTCCACTTGGAGCCGTATCGAGAGGGCAACGAGGTGTGCGTCGACTTCACGCCGGGCGAGAAGTACCAAGGTCCGCCCGGTCTCATGCACGGGGGGCTCGTGATGACCCTAGCCGACGAGCTCGGCGCTTGGGTCGTGCTCGGCCTGAAAGAGCGCTTCGGTTTCACCGCTGCCGTGGAGGCTCGCCTTCAGAAGCCCGTGCGCATCGGCGTGCCCGTGCACGGTCGAGGGACGATCACGAGCGATACGCCTCGCATCGTGAAGATGAGCATCGTGCTCTCGCAAGAAGGCGAGGGGGTCTTTCGTGGGACCTTCACGTTCGCGTTGCTCGACCGCGCGGGCGCGGAAAAGCTGCTCGGCGGGCCGCTGCCCGAGTCGTGGATTCGTTTCGCGCGCTGAGCTTCGGCTCGTTGGAGTGGGCTCGGAGCTACTTCTTCGCGAAGTACTGCTCGAAGACCTTGCGCGCGACCACGTTGCCTTTCGACCACCACGTCACGTCGTTCGAGAGCAACACCGCCACGGCGATCTCGGGCTTGTCCGCTGGGGCGAAGCCCGTGAACCACGAGACCATCCGGCTCGGATGTCCACCAACCAAGGTACCGGTCTTGCCGGCCACGCGGACGTTGGGGAGGAAGGGGCGGCCTTGGGGATCGTGGAAGGCCTTCGCGGCCGTGCCTCGCTTGGTGGTGACCTCGAGCATCTGGGTCATCGCGTGAGCGGTCTCCGTGCTCATGGCGCGTCCAAGGGAGACCCTGGTCGGCTGGGTCGTGCCGTCGTCGTGCACGAAGAGCTTCACTCGTTCGCCGCCATTGGCAATGGTCTGCATTGCGAATAGGGCTCCCAAGGGGGAAAGCTTGGCGTTCCAGAAGCCCGCGGACGATCGAGCGAGGCCGAGCCTGTCGTCGGGAATGGTCACGTCACCGAAGGGAGCGTCCACGTCGGCCGGAACTTTGGAGCCGAAGCCGATGGTCGCTGCCGTCTGGCGGAGCTCGGCGGGCGTGAGGTGCTTCAGCGTCAGTCGCGCGAACACGGCATTGATGCTGAGTCCGAGGGCTTCGGAGAGCGGAACGCATCCGATGTCCCGAGGCCCGTCTTCGAGGTCGTGTTCGGTGATCCCGTGCTCGGTGTCGGTGTAGCATTGGCGCGTCGCCAACGACGCTTTGTGCCGGTCCAGCAAGGCCGTCGTCGTCACGATCTTGAACACGCTCGCGCTCGAGGTGTTCGCGTCGCGTACCCAGTCTCCCGGTCCGCGCGAGGCCCACGCGAGAATGCGACCGGTGCGCACGTTCGACACCACGATGGCGCCGCCGGGCGCACGCGTCTCGTCGAGCAGCTTGACCATGGCGGCTTGAAGCTCGGGGTCGAGCGTGGTCTTGCCCGTCAGCGATCCTTGTCCTGCGTGCACCGCCGGTGCCTCGGCGACGTGCGTCGTCTCGATGCGCGCGGTCTTGCCGGGCTTCGGCGTCGGGCTCGCGTGTCGGGGCGCCCCGGCGGCGTGAGCGAACGGCGCGAGCAGCGCGAGAGCGAAGATCGTGCCCGCACGAACCGAGAGACGCGAAGCCGAAGATCCCGAGCGCATGCCTCATCCCTAAGGGGATTCGTCCCGCCGGGCCAAAATCCGGGCGTCCGAAGCGTGTAGCGCGCACGGTTTTCGTCGAGAGTCGTTGCGCCGCGATAGCGACTCCGCTACCGCACGAGCGTGTCTTCCGACCACGACGCCGAGCCCCGACCGCCACGAACGTTCCGACGCGAGCCCGAGCTTCTACCGGCTCACGAGGCGGCGCGCGCCGCACTCGAGGCCGAGCTCGGCGAACCGGTCACGTGCGACGGGCTCACGGGAAAATGGCCCATTCTCCAGCGCAAGCACGGGCACCGCCACTCCACCGACGACGTGCTCACCGCGTACTACGCGAGCGTTCACGGGCCCCGCACGGATCACGCGCTCGACCTCGGCACGGGCATCGGGACCGTGGGCATGCTCGTTTTGTGGGGACTCGGCGAAGACGCGCGCCTCACGTGCGTCGAGGCCCAAGACATCAGCTTCCGACTCTTGCGCGCCAACTTGTCGATGAACGGCCTCGACGCACGAGTGACCGCTCATCACGGCGACCTGCGCACGACCGACGTCGGCGGTTCGTTCGAGCTCGTCACGGGGAGCCCTCCCTACTTCGACGTCGGCGCGGGGGTGGTCCCGGCCGACTCCCAAAAGGCCCATGCCCGCTTCGAGCTTCGAGGGACCGTGGCCGACTACGCACGGGCCGCGCGTCGGGCCCTCGCCGATCACCCCGACGCGCGCTTCGTGTTCTGCTTCCCCACCGCGCAGAAAGCGCGCGCGATGGCCGCGGCGCACGATGCGGGGTTCTCCGCGGTGAAGCATCGCGACGTGGTCCCGAAGCGGGGCCTCGCGCCGCTGTTCTCGCTCTTCGCGTGTCGCCTCGGCGAACACCCGGAGACCCACGAACCCGACCTCGTCGTCCGCGAAGCCGACGGGAGCCACACCTCCGAGATGCGTGAGGTTCGCATGCATTTCGGGTTCACGTATCCCGAAGACTGACCTCGAGCGACGCACTCGCTCTCCACGTACGAAAACGGCCCCCGGAGCTCTCCGGAGGCCGCCTTCTCGTTCATCGCGCCGCGGTCGGGCTCACTCGCCGCCGCCACCTCCGCCGCCGCCACCGAGCGGGCCGTCACCGAAGATGTTGCCCACCTGGCGAACACCGTCGAGCAGGCCGATGTACCGGCGGAGCGCAGCGACCTGATCGGCCGCCTTGACCACTGGGGCTCCGTTGACGAGCACGAGCTCGGGCTCGCCGAAGGCGTCGAACACCGGGGCTCCGTTGAGCTCTTTCACCTGGTAGCCCGCCGCAACGAGCTCGTTGGCGCGCTGGAGCATACGGGAGGCGATGCCCGTCTCGACGTCGCGACCTTGAATGGTCTCGGTACCGAAGCGATTGGCGTCGTAGCGGAAGCCGGTCACCGGGTCGGTGAACGAGATGCGCTTGGCGTCGGGAATCTTCGGGCCGTTGTCCTGGGCGAAGCGGATACGGAGCTTGTTCGCCAGGGTGAGATCGGTGCTGAAGCGGGAGAACAGCATCGAGTAGATGCCCATGCCGATGGCGTTGGAGTAGCCCGTGTTCGGGAACACGATGCTCGCTCCGGCCGGGCGCTTGAGCTTGCTCGAGTCACGGTCCAGAAGACTGAAGGTCTGGAGGGTTTTCTTGTCGGCCAAGAGGGAAGGCGCGATGGTCTCCCAATCCTGAGCCAAGATGCCACCGAGCAGACGATCCATCGCTTGGGGATTGTCGGTGCGGAAGCTGATGTACGGGTCGCGACCGTCGAGCGCGTTCTCTCGGGAGATGGTCGAGAGGGTGGGGCGGGAGTCGACCATCTCGCGGAGCGCGAGGACCTTCTCGTCGTCGAACCCGATGTGCTCGGGGTAGTGCGAGTAGTCCCAGCTGCCGCCGAGCGCGTTGTTGAAGTCGATTTGCACGTATCGACCATCGACGATGCCGATTTCACCGATGTTTCCGGCGTTCTTCGTGTCCGTGGTGAGGTCGAAGATGGTCAGCGCGTTGGCGCGCTTGGGCGTGCGGGTCGTGGTGTCCGCGCTGGGGCCGTAGGTGCCCGGTTCGGGCATCAGGATGACGCGCTGGAGGAAGTTGAACATTTCGTTCGAGGCATAGACGGCGGCCTGATCCTGGTCCGGATTGGCAAGATCCGCTGGGGACGCGCGTCCGATGTCGGTCGTGGTGTTCCAGTGGTAGGCGCGGAGTCGAGCGAAGGTGTTCGAGCCGACCGCGTTGGGGACCGACCACCAGGCAAACTCCTTGTTGAGCCGGCGGAAGTAGGTCCAGGGGTAGGTGAGATCGAACCTACGGGTGACGTTCACCGTGGTTTCGTAGATGTCCGCGCCGCTGTCGAAGAGCTTGGCGTGGATGTAGCCACCGCGGCTGTAGTCCTCACCGTAGCGGTAGTGCCAACGAACGAGTCGGGTGCCGTTCTCGTCCACGCCGGCCCAGCGCACGCCGTCCGCGCCAATCGGGGTGTCGACACCCTTTTTGTCCGTGAAGGCGATTTCGGACGACTTCATGTCGTCGTAGGCGAGGTGATTCTTCGGCGGAGGGGCGCAGATCTTGCCGTGCACGATGCGCCACTTGGCCGCTTCTTTCTCCGCGTCGGTGGCCGGACGGCAATCGCGCTCGGGATCGAACACCTTCGCGAGGGTCGCTTGCTTCGTGTAGTGCACGCCGTAACCGACGTTGGGCACGAACACCAAGTTCGAGGGAATACCCTGGGAGAGGGTCTTCACCGCGAAGTATTGTTGCTGGTCGGCCGGGACGATCCTGTCGTCCATCGTCTCGAGCACGCGGCCGTAGACGGTCTTCATGAAGTGGAGGTCGTACGTGCCGGCGCCGACGGTCTCGCCGAAGCGCTCGATCTGGTACTCCATGGTCGAGGTGTTCGCGAAGTACTCGATGCCGGGGCGCGGCTCGGCCGGGTCGAGGCCTTGCTCGTCGTCCGAGACGGGGTCGAGGTAGCGCGGACCCATGCAGGTGTCGTTGCCACCGGTGCGGCCGGCGTCCGGGCACTTCGCCGTGGCCGAGCCCTCTTTGGTGCGGAGCTGCCAGTACTGCGGCGCGTAGTTCTGCGAGTCCCACGAGCTCGCGAAGTTGTGGCGCATGCCGATCGAGTGACCGATCTCGTGGAATCCGATGCCCTTCACGGCCTCGCGCAAGAGCTCTTGGTAGATTTTGACGCCGCGTTCCTTCGGGTCCAATCCCTCGTACTTCTTCTGGAAGTAGGGGGCGAGCGCCGCTTGGTAGATGCTACCCGCGCCGGCTGCGGCAGCCGAGTCGTGGAAGCAGATTCCCTTGCTGCCGAGGTACGCCTGGTAACGGTCGAAGAGATCCTGGATCTGCCCCGGGTCGGTTTGCGAGAACCCCTTGATGGCTTGATAGACACTCGTCTGTTGATTGGCAGATTGCGCGACGAGCTGCTGGAGGTTCTTGTCCGTCACGTCCGCCTTGAGGGGCGACTTGTCGAGCTGGCTCATGAGCCCGGCCACGCGCTGGTCGTCCGCGGCGATGCGCGGCGAGAGCAGCGAGTCCTGCGAGCGCAGCTTGGCGCGCTCGAGCGTGCGCTCCACCGGCGTCATCGCGTCGAGGCGAGCGGTGGTCGCGCCGAGGGCCGCCTTGATTCCCGCAGGATTCACCTGCGACGCAATGGCGCGGTGCTCTTCCGGGGTCTTGCCGTGGGCCATGACCTCGTTGACGCGTCCACTCTTCACGAGGTCGGCGTAGCGTTGCGCCTGCCCACCCGAGATCAGGTCTTCGACCTTGGTATCGCCGATGGCGAGCTGGATGATGTCGCGCTGCTGCGCGGCGGCGGCCGTAGCCGAGCGGCCCATGATGGTCGCCGTGGCGCCGAGCATCTCGCCGGTTAGCGGGTCGGCTCCGATGGACGCCACGCCTCCGTACGGAGCGCGCGAAGCGTAGGGCCAGTAGATCGTGTAGTTCTTACGGAGGTCGCCGAGACGCGTGACCTCGCCCGGCTTGCCGCACGACTCGGGGTCGTAGGCGCGAACCGGGTTGTGGCAGGTGGCGATGACCGGCTTGCCCTTGTCCACGGGCAGCGCTTTCACCTTGTCGACACCCCAGCCACCGAAGGCCACCATTTCTTTGGCGTCGGGGCCCGTGCCCTCGAAGAACTGGGCGTGGCAGGTGTCTCGGTCGCCGTCTTTGGTGCGCCTGCACTCCACCTCTCGGCGAGTCGCTACGGCGTTGCGCAGGAGCTGGTTCCAGGTGATGGTCATCTCTTCGATCGGGCCGGGCTGCGTGATGGTCTTCCCATCCGCGGCGACCTGGTCGGTGAGGTCGTTGGGGGTGTCCTGGTTGAGCCAGTACCCGACGGTACGGATCTCGCGGTCACGGACCGGGATCGTGCATTTCCCGATGTGCACGTCGCATTGCGAGCCTTTGCTGCCCGAATATCCCGTGGTGGCGTTGGAGCAGGCGTCCGCGGTGCCGTCCGTGTCCGCGTCGTCGTTGCTGGAGCAGGCCTTCTCCTGGTGGCTCTTCGTCCAGATGTTGTGCATCGCGAAGAACGTCTTGGTCTTCGCGTCGGTGTAGCCGTACTGCGGGTCCCAGGCGGTGATCGGCGCGGCGCCGTACTCGCGATTGAAGTTGTTGCCGGCATTTCCCCAGTTGCCCACGATGTCACGCGAAGCGCGCGACTCCTCGAAGGGTTCGTAGTCCTCGTCGCCGTTCATCCGCACGAACGAGCTGCGGAATTTGACCTCGGTCGGCGTACAGTCGAACGAGCTCGAACCGTTGAAGAATCCGAGCAGCACGCACTCGGGAACACCGAAGCCGGGCAGGGCTTCGCTCTTCAATTGGTATTTGCTGGTGATGTCGAAGTAACCGTCCTCGAAGTGCGGGCGGTCTTCGTCGTTGTCGTTGGTCGGCGAGTATTGAATCGCCGTCGCGTGGGAACCCGCGCCGAACACCCAGCTCGTATCGCCGCTGCTGCTCTCGGCGAGGTTCATGGACCAGTCGACGCGCATGTGGTCGCGCTGGTACCAAGGTCTGTCGGTCGAGTTCTCGACGATGGTGTTCTGCTCTTCGCCAGTGGACGGGTTGTATTCGCGCCGGATGTCGAAGTGCGACAGGATCTTGTACGCGGCGATGATGGTGCCGGTGGGCTTCCCGGGGAACTCGTACTTGCCCGGCGCGATTTCCTTGCGAGGAAGTCCGCGGTTGTCGGCGCCGGGGGACTCTTGGTACGAGCGCCTCGCGAAGAGCATGTCTTCGGTGACTTCCCACCGAATGCGGTCCACGGCGGTCGCGCCGCCGATCGTGCCGGCGGCGTTCTCGACGTTGGCACCGCTGTCGATGTTGAAGCTCTTCGTGCGAAATTCCGGGTCGTCTCGGAAGTCTTCGTAGTTGGCTCCGATGAAGAACGCCTTGTCGACGACTCCCTGCTGGACCCGGTTGATCGGATCGCGTTCGCCGGCACATCCCGCGAGGCTCGACCCGAAGATCGCTGCGCTCACGAGACCATAAAGTCCAACCCTGCCCATCCAGTCTTTCATCGTTCCTCCAAGCGGTCGTGGAGGTAAGAGCAAGGTCCGGGCCATCGCCGAAGTGGCATGATTTCCAGGGTGCGGGCCCGCCGTTCGCGGATCACGCACACCGTCGCCGCTAGCGTACGCACGGTTCGCGCCCGTGACCGCGAGAGCTCGGCGAGCGGATCCGATGGACCCTCCCGACGGGTTTTTCGTCTTCGGCGACCTGCTTGCTAGAGGAGAGGTGTGGAACCGACCTGGGATCTCTCCTCCTTCTTTCCTTCGTTCGACTCACCCGAGACCGCGGCGTTCGTCGCGAAGCTCGAGGCCGACTTCGCCTCGCTGCTCACGGACGCGGAGGCGCTGCCTTCGCTCTCGGTCGCGTCGCGCGTCGCCTTCGTCGACTTCGTGCTCCGCTACGAGGACGGCCTCGCGCGATTCGGGCATCTCTCGTCCTACGTCACGTGCCTCGCTTCGGCCGACGCGGAGAACCCTCGTTTCGCCGCCGCCGAAGGGCGACTCGGCTTGCTCAGGGCGACGCTCGAGAAGACCACGGGCGAGTTGCGGCGCGTGCTCGGCTCGGCCGACGAGCGCGAGACCCGCGCGCTCTACGCGGAGCCTCGTCTCGAAGGTGCGGTGCACTTCCTCGAGCAGCTCCGCATCGACGCGACAAAGCGTATGCCTGCCGCGCTCGAGGCGCTCGCGGCCGACCTCGGCACGGACGGGATCTTCGCCTGGGGACGCCTCTACGACACCGTGTCGGCCAAGCTCACGTTCGAGCTCGAGCATCCGGACGGCCGCAAAGAGACCGTGCCCATGGCACGTCGTCGGTCCCTCATGGCCGACCCCGATCGTCGCGTGAGGCGTGCTGCCTTCGAGTCGGGCAATCGCGCATGGGCTTCGGTAGGCGACGTCACGTCCGCGGCCATCAATCGCATCGCAGGCACCCGGCTCTCGCTCTATCGTCGCCGAGGGGTAGAGCACTTCCTCGACGTTGCCTTGCATGATGCAGGTATTTCGCGCAAGACGCTCGAGGCGATGAGCTCGGCTGTCGAGAAGGGACGTCCGCTCGCGCGTCGAGGCCTCTCGCTCAAGGCGAAGTCCATGGGAATTTCCGCCATTTCGTGGTTCGATCTGGAAGCGCCGCTGCCGCTCCCGGAGACCGAGCGGGTTCCCTGGGACAAGGGCGTGGCGCTGGTTCGGCGCGCGTTCGGCGCAGCGTACCCCGGATTGCTCGCCTTCTTCGACCACGCGCTCGACCAGCGTTGGATCGAAGCCGAGGGCCGCAACGGCAAACGCCCCGGGGCCTATTGCACGGGCAGTGACGTGACCGAAGAGTCCCGTGTGTTCATGACCTACCAAGGAGCCCTCGGCGACGTCTCCACGCTCGCGCACGAGATCGGCCACGCCTTCCACCACCACGTTCTCGCGGGTACGCGTGTGCTCGCCCGGCAATACCCGATGACCCTGGCCGAGACGGCCTCCACGTTCGCCGAGAACGTACTGTCCGCCGGGCTCTTGTCCGAAGCAGGCATCACGGACGCGTCCCGCGCGCAGCTGCTCGGAGAGGTCGCCGGCGACGCCGCCGCGTTCCTTCTCGACGTGCCCACTCGTTTCTTGTTCGAGACACGTTTCTACGAAGCGCGATCGAAGGGCGAGGTCTCGACCGAGGAGCTTTGCACCCTCATGAGCGAGGCGCAGCGCGAGGTGTTCGGCGAGTCGCTCGAGCGCGGCGCCGAAGACCCGTACTTCTGGGCCTCCAAGCTCCACTTCTTCATCCCGGACCTCTCGTTCTACAACTTCCCCTACACGTTCGGTTACCTGCTCTCGCGCGGTCTCTTCGCGCGCTTCCGCGAAGAAGGTCCGAGCTTCTTGCCGCGCTACGAGGCCTTCCTCCGAGCGACCGGCGGCGCTCTCGCGCACGAGGTGGCGCGTGAGTCGATCGGCGAAGACTTGGAGGCCGAAGGCTTCTGGTCTCGCGCCATCGCGACGCTGGAGGAGCCTCTCGCCGAGCTCGAGCGACTCTTGCCCAAGGTGATCGCCCCGACCGCCTGACCTGCGATTCCAGGGCCTCCAAATGCGAACGCCGAGTCCGCCCTGCAAGGGCGCTCGGCGTTCGTCACGTTTCGATCTGGCACGCCCGGTAAGATTCGAACTTACGACATTCGGCTTCGAAGGCCGACGCTCTATCCAGCTGAGCTACGGGCGCAGAGACTTCGTTCCTTCTACCCGAAGGTGCTCCCGCTCGGGAAGCCTCCTCGGGATTTCGATCGGAAAGAGTTGCATCCGCCCAGGTCGTCCGTTATAACAGATGAGGGTGGGCGCACGGGCTCACCGACCTCTTGGTGAAGGGTCTTCGGGCTCATCACCCCGTGAAGGGGCGCTTCCTCTCTCCCGGCTCCCTTTCGCGGTCATCTTGACGCGCGGCTTCGGTCTCCACTCCGCTCTCCTCGGAGGCCGAAGTCGCGCGTCGCATTTTTTGTGCGTCCGGCTGAGCGTCAACGCATTCGCGCGTGAACGTCGAACGTTCGTCGGCCTCCGCCTCGTTCGTTGCGGGCATCTCGCGACCGGTCGTCTCTCGCGGTACGAGCTTGGCGAGAGCAGAGGCCAGCGCGCGGCGTCAGCGCATGGCCGCGCGTCGGGTCCCTTCGCCCTCTTCGGTCAACGCCCAACGAATCTCGTCGTGGCCGTAAGCGCCGGAGAACGCGAGGCCGATCCACTTCGCATTTTTCGCGAGGGTGGGGGAGCCGTCCGCTTTGCTCTTGGGGAAATCGATCTTGAAGATCTGACGCCACACGCTGAGGTACGGGAAGTACGCCTTGTCGATCGCGGTGGGGCGCAGGACCTGCTCGATGCGGGTGGGGGCGGTCTCGTTGCCCTGGTCGTCGATCAAGCGCACCACCCAGGCGCAGTTGGGTCGCGTCAGGTCGGTCATTCGGGGCGGCAGGTTGCCGTAGAGCGCCACCTGGAAACGGTGCGACGTCTGCGTCTCGAGCAGGGTCTTGTCGAGCATGGCTTGCCGCTCCTCCGCCGAGAGGCGGTAGTCACGGGCGTAGCGCATCACGTACGACCAGCGAAAATCCCACGACTCGTAGGTCGACGTCACCGTGAGGCGATCGTCGACCGTGGGCAGGCGAATCAGGCTGTGCGTACGGGTCCAGCGGTCCATGACCGCCCCGTATTCCGACCCGTCGTAGGTGCGCGGCCCCTCGGCCATGGAGACCACGGGCGATGTCGCGCAGCCCGAGAGCGCTCCGACCGACACCGACCCGGCGACCACGAGCGCCGCCCACGAAAGGACCCTGAACCTGTCTTTCACACGGGTACTTTCGCCTCCCGAAGGTCCCACCGCAAGCGTGGTGATCGGCCCACACCTGTCGTCCGCGGCACCCGACCATGCCGTGTCGCCTCGAGCGCGGTCCATGGCAGGCGTGTCGCGACGGGAGGAACGTTTGTCGTTCTTTCCGCTCGTTTCACCCATTTTCGAGGCTGGCGCGTAGGGAAAAAGAACCGAGTCGCCGCACACGCAAGAGTGGCACGTCGACTGCACATCGTCTTCGACGACGACCTCATCTCCGCGCAGGCCTCGTGCCGATCGTGACCTCGAAAGAAGGTGCCCCATGATGGAGAAACTCGACTTCCTCGTTCGCTTCTGGGAGCTCAAAGCCCGGCACGAGCTCGTGGGTGAGCCTCTCACCGCCTCCGAACAAATCGAGCTGCTCTCGCTCCTTCAGCTGGTCACCGGCGACCTCGAGCTGCCGCTGGCCGGACCGCTCGCGCGCCCTTCGTTGGTCCTCCCGGCCGAGCTCATCGGCGAGGGCGTCATCGTCCAGGCCGAGATTCGTGCGGTGAGCGCGGCGGCGCTCTTCGTCTCCGCGTCGGCTCCTTCGCAGCCCGGCGCTCCCATCGTGCTCCGCGCGACCGACGCGATTAGTGGTGTAGAATACACGATTCCTTGCCGAGTCGCGTGGGCGTACGGCAACGGTCCCGCTTCGATGGCGCTTCGCGTCGACGGCGTTCCCGTGCGGAGCTTCTTCTCCACCATGCCCGACTCGAAGTCCCACGTGAGCTTGTCGATGGGTCCGCACGCGCGCTTCGCCGGCTCGGCGTCGAGCTGAACGGACTAGCAGCCAAGGCGGCGCACGCGGCCGAACGCGTGCGATTTCCCCCGCGCGCGCCTCGCGACGAGCACTCGTCGCGAGAGCGCGCGTGTCGTTTTCTACGCGGAGCGGCAAAGGCTTCGTCGGTCGGCGCCACGCCGATCGCTTCCCCGATCGAGCCACGGAACGGGTATAAAGCGGCACCCCCGCGCCTAGGCGCGACGGCGCTTTTCGCCACCCCATTCTCCCCCGAGGATCTCGATGCCCCTCAAATTCACGTTGCGCTCGGCCGACCCCGTCAAGGAGTCCGGCGACGTTCTGGCCCTCTTCGTTCCGGCGCTCGGTTCGAGCAACCCGAAGAAGAAGAGCGCGAAGTCCGCGCTCGACGCGGTCGACAAGGCGCTCGGTGGTCAGCTCTCGAAGCAGATCAAAAAAGACGACTTCAAGGGCAAGAAGGACCAGGTTCTCTCGCTCCCCACGTTCGGCAAGATCAAGTTCGACAAGGTCGTCGTCTACGGGTTGGGGGACTCGGAGACTCTCGCCGACGGCGACTTCCGCACGCTCGGCGCCAAGGTCGGCCGTACCGCCAACGGCGAGAAGGCCAAGCGCATCGTGGTGTCCCTTCCGGAAGGCACCGAGCGCCGCGTGCGCTTCGTGGTCGAGGGCATCGAGCTCGGCGCATACCGCTTCACGCGCTACCTCACCGGCGACCGTAAGCCGAAGGCCGAGCTGTCCCACGTGACCATCACGCTCGCGGTCGACAAGATCGGCTCCGACCTGAAGGCCGCGGTCGAGCTCGGACAGAACGTGGCCGTCGGCGTAAACACCGCCCGCGACCTCTCGAACGAGCCGCCGAACGTGCTCTACCCGCAGAGCCTCGCCGAGTTCGCCGAGAAGATGTCCAAAGAGGGCGGCCTGGGCGTCAAGGTGTTCGACTACAAGGAAATCGTCCGCCGCGGCATGAAGCTGCTCCAGGCGGTCGGTATGGGCAGCGAGCGCAAGCCGCACCTCGTGCACATGTCCTGGGTTCCCTCGGGCTCGAAGAAGAAGAAGCTCGTCTTCGTCGGCAAGGGCATCACCTTCGACACCGGCGGCATCAGCATCAAGCCCGCCGCGGGCATGGGCGAGATGAAGCACGACATGTCCGGCGCCGCCAACGTGGTCGGCCTCATGCAGATCGTGGCTGCCCTCAAGCCCGACGTCGAGGTGCACGGCATCTTCGCCGCCGCGGAAAACATGCCCGACGGCAACGCTTACCGCCCCGGTGACATCTTCACCTCGCTCGACGGAAAGTCGGTCGAGATCGTGAACACCGACGCGGAAGGGCGCCTCATCCTCGCCGACGCGATGGCCTACGCTCGCGAGCTCGAGCCCGACCTCTTCATCGACAACGCCACGCTCACGGGCGCTTGCGTGGTCGCGCTCGGCAACACCTGCTCTGGCTGGTACGCCGGCACCGAAGAGGCCGCTTCGGCCTTCCAGTCCGCCATCAAGGTCTCGGGCGAGAACATGTGGCGCATGCCGCTCCTCGAAGAGCTCCGCGACCAGCTCAAGAGCGACGTCGCCGACCTCAAGCACACCGGCGATCGCTGGGGTGGATCCATCACCGCGGCGCTCTTCCTCCGCGAGTTCATCGGCAACGCCAAGAACTGGATCCACTGCGACATCGCCGGCCCCGCCATGGCGGATCGCTCCTTCGCGTGGAACCCCAAGGGCGGCACCGGCCACGGCGTTTTGACCTTCCTCGAGCTCATCCTCGACGCCGAGCGCGCTACCAAAGAAGCCGCTCGCGGCTGACGCAACCACGGTCTTCGACCGGAAAAGGCCGCCCGTCGGCTCGTGTACTTTGCATTCGTTCCCCTCGGGGAGCGGAAGAAAGGCGCGGGTCGTCCGGCGGCCTTCGCCGTGCTATGCGTCCGTGGCCCATGGACCCGGTCGCCACCGAACGCCGCATTTCCCGCGCTTTTGCCCGCGCCATCACCGACTTCGGCATGCTCTCCGAAGGAGACCGCGTGATGGTCTGCGTGAGCGGCGGCAAAGACAGCTACACCATGCTCGACCGCTTCCGCTCGCTCCAAGAGCGCGCGCCGTTCCGGTTCGAGATCAAGGTAGTCAACGTCGACCAGGGCCACCCCGGTTACCCGGCGGACGTGCTGGTCGACTACATGGCCCGCGAAAAGTACGATTTTACGATGGTGAAGGAGGACACCTACTCCATCGTCACGGAGAAGATCCCCGCGGGAAAGACCTTCTGTTCGCTCTGCTCGCGCCTTCGCCGCGGCATTCTCTATCGCGTCGCGAAAGAGTTTTCCTGCACCAAGATAGCTCTCGGCCACCACCGCGACGACGTCTTGCAGACGCTTCTCTTGAACCTCATCTTCGCGGGCCAGCTCGCCGCGATGCCTCCCGTGATGGTCTCTCAGGAAGGGCAGGTGGTGATTCGCCCGCTGCTCTACTGCGCCGAAGAAGACATCGTCGCCTACTCGGCCGAGAAGGCTTTTCCCATCCTGCCGTGCGATCTCTGCGGCTCTCAAGACGGCCTCCAGCGTAAGATCGTGGGCCAGCTCTTGAACGACCTCGAAGCCAAAAACCCGGGCACCAAGCAGGTCATGCTGGCCGCTCTGCAGAACGTCCGACCGTCGCACTTGCTCGACAAAGACCTCTGGAAGACGCTCGGCCTATCCGCCGCGAAGGAAGTCGCCTCGGGCGACGCGCTCGTCTCCGCTTCGCGTCTGCTCGCGGGTCAGTCGGCGTGAAGCCCGTGCTCGCGCGCGTCTCGGAGCTCGGCGCTTCGGCGCAAGCGAGCATCCCGGGGCTCTACGCGTGGGGCGTCACCGTGGCCACTTGCGCTTGGGCGCACGGGGTTCCCTGGCAAACACGCCTCCTGGCGCTGCTCGGGCCGATCGTTTTGGGCGCGTCCGTGCTGATCGACAAAGAGCGCCCAACGGTCGCGCGTCAGGTGTCGGTGTGGGGGCTCGTGCTGTCGAGCCTGCTCGTGTGGGCACTCGTCCCCGCGAACGTCGGGCCCTCGCGCTTCGACACCACACGCGGCGTCTTGGGCATGCTCGGCTGGGCCACCTTCGCGTTCGCCTCGGCTGCGCCGGCCTTTCCGCGTCGCGAAGAAGACGACGCGCGCATCGTCGATCGAGGCCGCCTCGAGCCTCGTCAGCGCGCCGGCCGCAAAGACGTCCCGTTTTTGCTGGTGGGGATCGTGATCACGGTGGTTCTCCAGGGAATCGGCTGGGGCATCGAGCCCAAGGAGCGTGCGCTCTTCGTGCGGCTCTACACGGTGTGCGCGGGAATGGCCGTGATCGGCGCGTTCGCGAACGTCGCGCTGGCCCGACACGCGCCTCCCGGTAGGCGCCGCGTGCGTCGCCGCGTCGTGGGCTGGGTGGTGGCGTTCTTGGTGGTGTGCGGCGTGGCGATCGGGTTCGAGCTCGGCACCTGACGCCGCGCGTGACCGGTCGCGCACGAACGTCGGCTCGTTTCCCACTTTTCGCGCCGGATCGGTATGCTCCGAGGTCGAGATGGGGTCGTACGAATCGTTCGGAGTGGTGTTCGCTGTGATCGGGAGCGCGGCTCTCGTGTGGGGCGGTCACGCTCTGGCCGGCGCCGCAGACGTTCGCGCTTTTCTCTGGATTGCGACCGGGGCCATCGCTCTTCGCGTCTCCTCGCGCTTGGTCGGAGCGGGCACATGAAGCGTTTGGCTCGGATTTTCGCGGGTCTTTCGGCGGTCGTGCTCGCGTTCGCGTGCGGGAGCTCGTCGGTCTCCGTGCCACTCGGCGGAGACGTGGTCGCG
The DNA here is from genome assembly GCA_965225775.1 of Polyangiaceae bacterium. Lineage (GTDB taxonomy): Bacteria > Myxococcota_A > Polyangia > Polyangiales > Polyangiaceae > JAAFHV01. The sequence goes on from OZ245328.1 coordinate 8,092,338, forward strand.
CGAGTGGACGACACCGTGCCCATCTCGTCCGACCTCGTGAAGCGAGCGGCGCAAGAAGGTCAGGTGAGCAAAGAGGAGTCGATCGAGCGTCTGCTCGGCGACGCCATCGGCGCGCAAGAAGCCCTGGCCGCACACGTCGACGAGCGCCCCGAGGTGCGAGGCC
>OZ245328.1:8100000-9889540 GCA_965225775.1 Polyangiaceae bacterium
GGGTTACGAGTCCGCGATGTGCACCACGCACACACTAGTTTTGGACGCCTTGCCGACTTCGTCGGCTCGGTACGACCCACAAGTTTCCGGTGATGATTTCGAAGAGGCCACACCCGATCCCATCCCGAACTCGGAAGTTAAGCTCTTCGGAGCCGATGGTACTGCACGGGAAGCCGTGTGGGAGAGTAGGACGTCGCCGGGATTTTCTTTGATTAGGCTCGAAACTTTCCAGTTTCGGGCCTTTTCCCTTTTGTCCTCCCGGACGGGCCTCGGCATCCGTCCCTGCCGGGCGACGGCAGTCGGCTCCCAATGGGGATCTCGCATTGCGGATGCGAGGGCGTTCCCCCCTCGCGCACCCCTGGTGGAGCTCTTGTGCGGCGCATAGGCTGGTCGGCGCGATAGGGCTCGGGCTACCGGCGAGGGCGTTCCCCCTCGCGCACCCCCCTAGTGGTGCCCTCGCCCGACTCGTTTGTGGCGCGCCGAAGGGCGGAACCGAGCTCGACGCCAGAGGCCCCCACGGCCCGCGAGTCCACTACGCGAGTCCACGAAAGGGGAGAGCGCGAGGGGGAACGCCCTCGCAAGCCGGGCCGTGGCTTAACCCGAGAGCTCCCCGGGCCCCGACCCGCGAGTCCACGAAAGGGGGGAGCGCGAGGGGGGAACGCCCTCGCCAGCCGAGCCGTGGCTTACACCGTAAGTCTAGGGGCCGACGACGCGCGACCACGACAGTGCAAGCCGAGCCGCAGCTCACACAGAGGCCCCATTGGCCCGCGGCCCGCGAGTCCACGAAAGGGGGGAGCGCGAGGGGGGGAACGCCCTCGCAAGCCGAGCCGTGGCTTACACCGTAAGTCTAGGGGCCGACGCGCGACCACGACCTTGCAAGCCGAGCCGCAGCTCACACAGAGGCCCCACTGGCCCGCGACCCGCGAGTCCACGAAAGGGGGGAGCGCGAGGGGGGAACGCCCTCGCAAGCCGAAACGCAGCTCAACCCGAGAGCCACGGGCCCGCGACCGCGAGTCCAAAAAAGGGGGGAGCGCGAGGGGGAACGCCCTCGCAGGCCGAGCCGTGGCTTACACCGTAAGTCTAGGGGCCGACGCGCGACCACGACCTTGCAAGCCGAGCCGCAGCTCACACAGAGGCCCATTGGCCCGCGACCCGCGAGTCCACGAAAGGGGGGAGCGCGAGGGGGGAACGCCCTCGCAAGCCGAAACGCAGCTCAACCCGAGAGCCACGGGCCCGCGACCGCGAGTCCACGAAAGGGGGGAGCGCGAGGGGGGAACGCCCTCGCAAGCCGAGCCGCAGCTCAACCCGAGAGCCCCACCGGCCCCGACCCGCGAGCCCCACCGGGCCCGCGACCGCGAGTCCACGAAAGGGGAGCGCGAGGGGGGAACGCCCTCGCAAGCCGAGCCGCAGCTCAACCCGAGAGCCCCACTGGCCCCGACCCGAGTCCACGAAAGGGGGGAGCGCGAGGGGTGAACGCCCTCGCAATCGCGCGCCGTAGCTGGCCTCGCAGAGAACCACAAGAATAGCCCTCGGGCACGACTTCGGGTTACCTTCATCCGACCACGGAACCCAACGAGGGGAACATGAAACGCCTAACCATCAGCGCCGACGCCTGCACCGAGACTTTGGTTCTCCTCATCATGATGGCCTGGGCCGACGGAAAGCTCGAAGACCGCGAAAAGCAGGGCGTTTTGGCCGCTGCGCAGGTCTTCAATCTCTCCAAAGAGCTTCGCGGACGTCTCGACAACCTCCTCGAGAATCCCCTCCCGGTCGACGAGCTGCTCGTCGAAGCGCTTTCCGAACGTGACCGCGCCTTCGCCTACGTTGCCGCGGCTTGGGTGTCCGGCGTCGACAACGACGTAGACCCCAAAGAGAAAGAGCTGCTCGACCGTGTGGGAGAGCTGTTCGGCTTCTCCGAGGACCGCAAAAAAGAGCTCACCACCATCGCGCGCGACCTCGAGCCGGGACGCGCCAGCGAAACCAAGTGGGAAGACGAGATCGAACGACTGTTCCGCGCCATTCCTCCTCGTCTCGAGTCGGCTGCCACCGGCGACGAGTTCGAGGTCACGGTCGGCTGACCAAGCTCCGCTACCTTACGTTCGCCCACGCGCTTCTCATCACCACGAGAGGCGCGTGTGGCTTTTGTCGGTTCCGCGTGCGCTCGGGACCTCCCCGGAGGCGTCTCGCACGGGAGTGACGATCTCTCGGTGAAAATGACCATTTTCAGGAAAGCGAACGCCGAGAAATTCGTCCCGCTCGCCTCGAGCGTTAAGCTCCGGCAGCCGTGAACCCTCCCTGGAGACGTCGAGCGTTGCTCGCCCTGGCCCTCGTCGCAGTGGCCACGGGGGGCGGGCTTTTGGCGACGGGTCCACTCGTGCGCTCCAAGGTGGCCGCCGCGTCGGCGAACGCGCACGTCGTGGTCGGCGTCGGGCAGGTACGTCCCGGTTTCTTTTCCGTCACCCTCCGCGACGTGACCGTGGAGCCGGAAGGGGAGCCGGGCCTGGTGGCGAAGCTGCCCGAGGTGCGCGTCGGGCTCTCGGCCACGCTCGCTCCTCGCAGCATTGCCGTCCACCGAGGCGAAATCTCGCTCGAGGGAACGCCGGACGAGATCTCGGCCCGCATCGCCCGCTGGAAGGCCAAGCGCACACCGTCCGCACCCGGCAAAAAGAAGGACGAACGTGAGCTGGCGATCGACGGGCTCTCGCTGCACTGGGCCTCCAAAGGCGAATCTCTCGACGTCACCGGCGCGAGTGTGGCCACGGGAGACGAGACCCTCGAGCTTCACGCCGAGTCCGTTTCGCTCAAGCGCTCAGATGCCGAGCTCGTCGTTCGCGGCGCGGCTCTCGAGCTCGACGCCGATCGCCACTTCCACGCGGCGCGAGGTGACTCGGTCTCCCTCGTGGTCACGCAGCCGCCCGACCTCCAAGAAGTGCCCGCCGCCCAACCGTCGGCCATGCCTTCGCCGCCTCCGCTACCGGTTACTCCTCCCGCGAAGAAGGGCAAAACCAAGGCTCCCGAGACGCCTCCGGTGGCTGCCGCCGAGCCCTTCACGCCGCTCGTTCCGTTCCCCGACCTCGAGAAGATTCGCAAGAAGCTCGCGCTCGTCACCACGGCTCTCGCCGAAAAGCTCCCCGAAGGGAGCGAGGTGCGTGTGCCGGCGTTGTCCGTGGAGGTGCGCGGACCCACGCCCGTCACGCTCGGTCCGGGGCCCTTCTCGTTCCTTCGTCGCAAAGACGCGCTGGTCGTCTCGTTTCGCTCGGGTGGAGATGGCGCGAGCAAGAGTACGCCCCTCTCGATCGAGCTCTCGTCCCCGGTCGCCGAAGGCGAGCCCACGCTGGTGATCGACGGCGGGCCTCTTCCGCTCTCGCTCTTGGGCCTCCGAGAGGGCGCGCTCGGCTTCGTCGAGGTCTCGCGCGCCACCGTGCAAGCGAAGGCGCGAATCGTGCTGGATTCCGCAGGGAAAAGCGCCACGTTCGACGGCGAAGCGAAGCTTGCCAACGCGTCGCTCGAACAGCCCAAGCTCTCGCGCGAGACCCTCCGTGGCCTCACCGTCGGAGTCTCCGGACGAGGCCTGCTCACCGGTGAGCTCGTGCGCATCGACGATGGACGACTCACCCTTGGAACCACGCACGTCGGGCTCCACGGCACGGTCGAACAGGACCCGACGCACCTCCGTGCCAACCTCGCCTTCGATCTTCCTACGGTCGCCTGCCAAGATCTCGCCTCGAGCGTTCCTCAGGGGCTCATGCCCACCGTGCGACAGGCACGCTTCTCGGGGAGCTTCGGCGCTCGCGGACGTATCGCCTTCGACACGAAGAACCTCGACGCGCTCGAGCTCGAGTACGCCATCGACGACCGTTGTCGCGCGACCGAGGTGCCTCCCGTGATGGCGCGCGAGCGCTTCGCCACGACGTTCACCCACACGATCACCCATCCGGACGGCACCCTCGGAGAGGCGAAAACAGGCCCGGGAAGCGGCAACTGGACCGAGCTCGGGGGCATCAGCCCGTTCATGCAGGTGGCCGTGCTCACCACCGAAGACGGAAGCTTCTTCCGGCATCACGGCTTCAACCACACGGCCATTCGACAGAGCCTGGTGGCCAACGTGAAGGCTCGAAAGTTCGTGCGCGGGGCGAGCACCATCACCATGCAGCTCGCCAAGAATCTCTTTCTCGTTCGAGAAAAGACCCTCTCTCGGAAGCTCGAAGAGATCGTGTTGGCCGACTACCTCGAGCAGGTCTTCCGCAAGGACGACCTCATCGAGCTCTACTTCAACGTGGTCGAGTTCGGGCCCGACGTCTACGGCATCACCCAGGCCGCCTCGCACTACTTCGGTCGAACGCCCCTCGAGCTCGATCTCTCCGAGTGTCTCTTCCTCGCGTCGATCCTGCCGTCGCCCGTGAAGTCGCACCGCCTCGCCGAGCACGGTGAGCTACCCGAGCACTGGACCCGTCACCTCCAGTCCCTCATGCGCATCGCGGAGCGTGGTCATCGCATCTCGCCGGCCGAGCTCGAAGAGGGCCTCAAGGAGCAGGTGGTCTTTCACAAGCCCGGCACGCCCCGACCGCCGCCCCGAACCGCCCACCGCAGCCACGGCGAGCTCGACGGCGACACTGACTCCGAAGGTGACTGGCGACGACTCGACTGATCGTCGTCACGAAAACCCCTTCAATTCTCGGTGTTTTGAGGTAATTTTCGTGGCGCGTGCTCTTTTCGTTGACGGGAAAATTCCTGAGAGTATTCTGCGCCGGCCTCGACCCACTGGGAAGAGAACGCACCCATAGCTCAGCTGGATAGAGCACTGGTCTACGGAACCAGTTGTCGAAAGTTCGAATCTTTCTGGGTGCGCTGAAGACTCTCGAAAGCGCGACCGTGAGCACGAAATGCTCGTGAGTCGCGCTTCTCGCTTTTCGGGGCTGCTTCAGAGCTGCGATGACCCAACGGACCGAACCCGGCGCGCGAGACGAAGTCGACGCGCTCAACGAGTCGTCTCCCGCACCGGAAGACCCGGCCCTCGCCTCCGATCGCTCCTGGATGATGTTGGCGCTCGAGCAGGCCGACGTCGCCGCGAGCCTCGGTGAGGTCCCGGTCGGCTGCATCCTCGTTCACGAGGGGCGCGAGATCGCGCGCGCGCACAACCTCCGCGAGTCCAACCAGGACCCGACCGCCCACGCCGAGATCGAGGCCATCCGTAGCGCCGCGCAGGTCCTCGGCTCCTGGCGCCTCGAAGGGGTCACGGCCTACGTCACCCTAGAGCCCTGCGCGATGTGCGCGGGAGCGCTCGTTCTCGCGCGTGTGCCTCGGGTCGTCTGGGGCTGCCGAGACTCGAAGGGCGGCGCCGTGGCCACTCTGTTCGGCATCGGCACCACACCCGCGCTCAACCATCGCTTCGAGAGCGTGGAAGGCGTGCTCGCCGAGGCCTCGGCAGCGAAGCTGCGCGGGTTCTTCGAGGCCTTGCGTGCGCGCGGAAAAAAGTGACGAAACGCCAACTTCGAGAGAAGCGTGCCAACCTCGCAAAGTTTGCGATGAATGCGCCACTCTCTGACCCGGCTGTCGCCGGTGACGGCCGGTCGCTCCGATTCTGAAGAGCAGAACTCGAAGAAATCAGGAAAAAACGAAGTTGGTACGGTCGCTGCTTAAGCAGCCTGCACGCGCGGGGCTTGCTTCTCCCTTTAACTGCCGCGCCCTTCGCTTTATTCGCTTCTTCTAGCTTCTTTTCTTTTTCTTGCTTCGCTCGCTTCGCTTCTTCTTCGCCCTTCGCTTCGCGCTTTCCCTTCTCGATTCTCGTGGCTTCCGGTCGGGCTGACCGATGCTGCTCGAACCGCACGCTCCGTCCCCTTCGAGTGTGCGATGGCTTACTTCCCTTGGGTCGCTTGAGCAGGTGCGACCGAGAGCCGAGCTTGTACGTGGCGTGACCCCCGGTCGGGTTCGCGCCACGTTGCTTTTGTGGTCCCTCGCTCGCCGTGCCGATTCTTCGATCGCACGGGGCGCTGATACACTCGACCCATGCGAGGGGCGCGACGTTCTCGGGTAGAGATGCTGGCTTTCGTTTCGATGGCCACGCTCGGTGTGGGGCTCACGATGCCGGCCCACGCCGAATCGTCCGAGGTGCGCACGCGCCCGGGCTGGCTCGGCGTCTGGATGGACGACGCGCTCACGGGCGTGCGGGTGAGCCACGTCGTTCGAGGCTCCCCAGCCGAAGCGGGCGGTCTTCGTGAAGGCGATCGCATCGTGTCGGTGGACGGCACGAGCGTGAGCGAAGCGTCTCAAGTCGTACGCACCGTGAGCTCGCACGCGGCCGGCTCGAAGGTGGTCGTGCTCGTGAAGCGCGACGATAAGCCGCTCTCGCTGCGCGTCGACCTCCGAGAAAACCCAGGCCCCGAGAACGTGGTGCGCATGGAGCACGTGGGACTCGCCGCGCCCTCGTTCGACGGCGCGATTCCCATCGGACAGGCGCCTCGCAGCGTCGCCGCTCTTCGTGGGCGGGTGGTGCTGGTCGACTTCTGGGCGACGTGGTGCGGCCCGTGCCGCATGGTCGCGCCCAAGCTCACCGCGCTACAAGCCAAGTTCGGTGCTCAGGGACTCTCGGTCGTCGGCATGACCACCGACACCGCCGAAAAAGCTGCAACCTACACGGAGCTCTCGGGCATCAAGTACCCGTCGCTCTCCGATCCGGGGGGCATCGTCTCGCGGGCGTATCACGTGACGGGTATCCCATCGCTCTTCGTGGTCGACCGCCGGGGCGTCGTGCGCGAGGTGTTCGTCGGGTACGACCCTGGCCAAGACGCGAAGCTCGAGACGCTCGTGCAGAGCCTGCTGGCCGAGCCCGCTCCCGCGGAACAATCGCAAGCGCCGGCCGCGAAGACTCCCTGATGGCCGATCCGCGCGCGCTCGTTCGCGTGACGAGCGAGTTGCTCTGGTCACTGCGACGCGAAGGCTTCGAGATCGCGCCGAGCCAGTCCGTGGACGTCGCGCGCGCGTTCGTGCTGCTCGGGTTCGATGCTCGCATTCGTCTACGCGACGCGATCGCGGCCCTCCTCGACGTCCGCCCCGAGCGCCGAGAGGTCTTCGAGCACGCGTTCGATCGATTCTTCGACCCGGGCTCGCGATTGTCGCTGCGCGAGCGCCTCGCGCGAGCCGGGGCGAACGAGTCGGAGATCGCGGCCATCGAGGAATACCTGGCTGCCCTGGAAGCAGGCGACGACGACGCGACCTTGGCTGCGCTGCTCGAAGGCCGTGGCGAGCTCACGCGGCTGCTCGGTGCGCGTGGGACTGCGGACCTCTTGGCTTCTGCGGACTCCCCGTTGAAAGCCGGGTTCTTGGTCCACAAGGTGGTCGAGCGTCTCGGCGCCGGTCGCGCGCGAACCGATCTCGACGCGCTCTCGTCGTACCTGGTGGACGCCTTCGGTGAGACTCGTTCGAACGAGCTCGTCGGTCTGCTGCGCGCCGAGCTCACGCGCACGCTCGCGGAGATTCGGGAGCACGTGAAGAAGCGCGCGACGCCTCCCGAGAGGGCCCGCGACTCTTCGGCCGTCGACACGCCCTTCGACGAGCTCTCGGCGGCCGAGGTCGCCGAGGTGAGGCGAGCCGTGCGCGTGTTCGTCGAGAAGCTTCGTGGTCGCGAGGCCGTGCGTCGACGTCGCGCCTCGCGAGGGAAAATCGCCTCGGGACCCACGGTGAGGCGCGCCTTTCGCACCTTCGGCGTGCCGCTCTTCCCGGTGCTTCGAGCGAAGACCCCCCGCAAGCCGAGACTCGTCATTCTGTGCGACATCAGCGAGTCGATGCGCCAGGTCGCGCGCTTCTTGCTCGAGCTCGTCTACCTCGCGCAATCCCTGGTGGACGACACGCGCACGTTCGTCTTCGTGAGCGAGCTCGGCGAGACCACGCAGCTCTTCGCGAAGAGGTCAGTGTCCTCGGCGCTCGCGGAAGCCTACGGCGGTCGCGTGGTCTCCATCGCTTCGAACTCGAACTACGGGCGCGTCTTCCGCGCGTTCGCCGAGCGCCATCTCTCGAGCGTCGATCGCCGCACGACCGTGGTGGTCCTCGGAGATGGTCGCACCAACTACCTCGACGACGGCGCCGAGGCCCTCGATGCCATCGGCAAGCGCGCGCGTGCGCTCGTCTGGATGTGTCCCGAGTCGCGCGGCGCGTGGGGCCAGGGAGACAGCGCGATGGCGCGCTATGCCTCGAAATGCACGAGCGTCCTCGAGGTGCGCAGTGCGCGCGAGCTCGAAGACGCCGTGAGACGCGTGCTCCGCTGATTCAGTCGAGCGCTTGATAGCTCTGACGAAGGGTGACCCGTCCGCCCAGCTGGAGCGCGGTCAGCTCGGCCGCGTAGTCGGAATACTTGTAGGTTGCAGTTGCCATGGCGCCTTCGTGGTCGAAGATCTCGGGAGACCCTTTTTGTTCCGTGGCTGCGCCCTCGATGCCCGAGACCCCGCGGAACGTCGCCGAGACCTCGCGACCGGCCGCATCGGGGCGAAGGTCGTTGTGCCACACCGAGACGTTGGTCAGCGTTTTGTCCGACAGACGGAAGAGGAAGGTCACTTCCATCGCCTTGCTCGAGACGAACGTGGTCGGGAGTGCGGCCGCCGGCACTTCGGAGCAGATGAGGAATCCTTCGCGCTTCTCCTTGCACGAGACGCCGCGTGCCTTCGCCCAGGCTTCCACGTCGTCGAGCTTGGTCTTGCGCAGCTCGAACCCCACGGCGAAACGCGCTTTCGCGGGCGTCTTTCCCTTCTCGGCGTTCATGGCGTCGGCTTGGGCCTTCTCGAGCTCGGCCGCCGAGGCGACTTTGATCGGACATCCGCCCATCTTGGCGAGCAGAGGGCGACCTTTCGGCGTGTGCAAGAAGCCCATGAACGCGACGGCGGCGATCGTGGTCGCGCCGGCTCCGAGGGCCCACTTCGCCCAGGTTCGATTCCGTGTAGGCTTCACGTTCTCGGTTTCGTGGTTCACGATACGACTCCTGCTCGGGAATGCTGCTCGGTCGGAAACGTAGGGAGACTACCGGTGATTCGTGAAGCCGTCGGTCGCGGACGCGAGTCGCCGCGACCGATGGCCGAATCACGAATCGATCAGCCGCCGCCGCCGGCGTCCGTCGGGGCCTTGAAGGGACCTTCGGGAGCTGCCGTGTCGACGATCGCGCTCTTCGTGCCGTTGAGGACGGTGCCGATGGTGGCGATGTCCGCGTCGGCCACGCCCGCGCCCTTGAGGACGCCGGCCGCGACGGTGACGAACTTGTCGAAGATGCCCGCCGGGATGTGGAGAGTCGCGTGCGACGTCTTCATGTCGCGGCACTGCCAGCCCTCGTTGTCCGCGGGGGTGCCGGGGTACGCGTTGTCACCGCCGCCCGAGACGGCGACGAGCTGGTTGATAAGGCAGATACGGACCTGCGCGAGCGACGGGTGGCCGGCTTCCGGCGGACCCGAGGGCAGCTTCTGGAAGTAGAAGTAGCTGATGACGTCGGCCTCTTTCGCTTCGGCGGCGATGATGGCGTCGACTGCCTTCGAGATGCCGTCCTTCTTGCCGAGGCGCTCGTAGAGCGTCGTGGTGGGCGTCGAGCCGTCGACGGTCGACGAGGTCGAGCCCGTGGGGGTGGTGGTCGCCGAGGGCGCGCCGCTATCGGTGGTGACGGCGGCGTCGTCGCTGCAGCCGGCGACGAATCCGCCCGCCGAGACCAGCGTCCCGAACGCGAGGGCCAAAATTCCAGTTTTGATACGCATGCGATGTTCCTCCTTAAGGAAACTGCTTCGGCCGAGGCTACGCGCCGAGCTCGCTCGCGGATCGCCGGGATCAGAGACCGTCGGTGGGAGGGGCGGTGATGCGCACTTTCCCCTGGAGTCTCTTGCTGATCCACATGTGGTTGTGGGCGTCGACGATGACCGCCCCTACGTCGTCGAGTCTCTCCACCAGTTCGAGACCTTTTTCGGGGCCCAAGATGAAGACGGCGTCGTCGATCTCGTCCGCCAAGAGAGCCGTGGGCGCCCAGATGGTCACCGAGCGGCACGCCTTCGCGGGGTAGCCGGTGCGCGGGTCGATGATGTGATGGTAGCGTTTTCCACCGACCACGTAGCTTCGCTCGTAGTCGCCTGCCGTACTGAACGCGTGATCGGTGAGCGGCAAGAGCGCGAACGAATGCTCGCCGCGCGGGTCTCGGATTCCCGCCGACCAGTCGGTTCCGTCGGGCTTCTTCCCTCGTGCGAAGAGGTCGCCTCCGGCTTGCACGAAAAACGACGTGAGGCCCGCTGCTTCGAGCACCTTCACCGCGCGGTCGACGCCGTAGCCCTTCGCGATGCCACCGAGCGAGATTTTCACGCCCTTTTTCGCTAGGCCGATCTTGGTCGGGGGCCCGTCTTCGAGCTTGATGTGGCGATAGTTCAAGAGCGGGAGCTTGGCCTTGATCTGAGCGTCGGTCGGAGGGTGCGGATCGAGGTCCTCGTCGAACTTCCAGAGGCCATGCAGACCCTCGAAGGTGATGTCGAAGGTTCCCGAGGAGATCTCGCTCGCGTGAACCGACTCCTTCACGAGGTCGTACGTCTCGCCGCTCACCTCGACCGAGGGGCCGCCGGCGCTCGCGTTCACGCGCGTGAGCTCGCTCTCGTGCCAAGTGGTGACCAGCGCTTCCACGCGCTTGATCTCGGCGAGCGCCGCCTCGAACGCGGCGCGTACCGCCGCGGCGTCGCGCGAGGGCGTGGTGTACGCGGCCACACCGACGTGGGTTCCCATGGCCGAGCTCTGCGACCAAATGCGCTCGGGAACGAAGCTCGTCGCAGCGGCCTGGGCGACGTCCGCGCCGGCGTCGAGGCTCGGCGTCGCGCTGGTGGTCGTCGTCGGCTCACGAGGCGTGCTGCTCGAAGGAGCAGGGGCGGGGAGCGTCGACGGGGTCGGGGATTGGCAGGCGGCGACTGAAATCGCGAGCGCGGACGCCGTCCACGAGAAACGAAGCGACATGGGGCGATATCGTACTCCGTCCCCGGCCCTCGCGTCGAAGTGAGGTCGGCGAATCCCGCGCGTGACCTGGTTCGGGATGTCGGTTCTGTGAGATAGTGAGAGCGTGACGGTGGAAGACGACGCGGTCAAAAAGGCCCGAGAGCCCGAAGCCTCTCCCGAAAAGCCGCTCACGGACGAGCTGGGGGAGGACGATCATCCGTCCATGAAGATCGAGATCCCGGCAGGTCTCCTCGCCGAAGGACTGCCGGGGCCGCTCTCGCTCCAGCTCGATCAAGAGCTGATGTCCGACAGCCTGACGGCAAACCTGCCGCCGGCTCCGGTCGCGCTGCCCGAGATCAAGCTTCCGACCGGCTCCGAGTTCAAGGTCCAGGGAAGCCTCTTCGGTCGAATCGAACCTCGCGACGGCGGTGCCCGCAAAGACACCTACCTCGGCACGATCCTGCTCTCGATGGGCGCGGTCACGCAGGAGCAAATCGATTCCGCGCTCGCGGCTCAAGAAGAGCGCGGTGGTCAGATTGGGCGCATCCTCGTTTCGATGGGCGCGTGCAGCGAAGCCCAGATTTCGCGCGCGGTCTTCGAGCAGGTCAAGCTGCGCAAGAAGCGTGGTTATTCCGACGTGTCGAGCGCGGCTCGTGCCAACCCCGAAGTGGCCGGCCTCCACGTTCTGAATCGACCGGTGCTCACGTCGCTCGTGCTCGTCGCGGTGGACACCTCGAGCCTCTTGCTCACGGCCCTCGTGGGCATGTTGGTCGACTACTTCCTGGCCGACGGCTTCGTGCTGACCAGCGAGATGTACGTGGTCGTGCCCACGCTCTTGCTCTGCCTCGTCGTCTACGCGTTCTTGGACCTCTACTCGCCGCTTGCGAAGAGCGCCCCGGACGAGCTCCGCGAGATGGTGCTCGGCACGTCGCTCGTGCACGCGACCATGTTCATCCTGTCGCTGGGCGGGAATCTCTCGGCGCGCTGGCACCTCACGTCGAAGCTCTCGTGGTGGATTGCGACCATCGCGCTCGTGCCGTTGCTTCGCGCGTTGGTCCGCGGAAAGCTCTCGCGCACGAGCTGGTGGGGAATTCCCGTCATCGTGCTAGGTGCCGCGAAGACGGGACGTCTCGTTGTGCGCACGCTGCAGGCCCAGCCGCGTAACGGTCTGAAGCCCGTGGTGCTGCTCGACGACGACCGCGCCAAACACGGCACGCTGCTCGCGAGCCAAGTGAACGGCAAAGACGTCGACGTGCACTCGATCAACGTTCACGCCGCCACGTTCCTCTCCGAGTCCATGCGCGCGGCCTTCGCCGACGAGCTGCTCGGTCCGGACGCTCCGCCCGCCTCTTCTTCGGCGCCGAAGGACATCGAGTCCTATCCGCCGCCCAACGCGCCGATCGAGCACTCCACGCCAGGCTCGGCCTTCCCCGTGAAGAGCTCGCTCTTCCCGCGCGGAAAGTTCGCCGAGGTGGAAGGCGTGCCGCTCGTCGGCGACTTGTCGCTCGCTCCGTTGCTCGCCGAGAAGCTCAAGATCCCGTACGCGATCGTGGCCATGCCCGGTCAGCCTTCGATGAAGCTTCTCTCCATCGTCGAGCGCGTGGGCGGAAAGTTCTCGCACCTCTTGGTCATCCCGGATCTGTTCGGGTTCGCCACGCTCGGTGTCCCGGCGAAGAGCGTGGGCAGCGTGCTCGGCGTCGAGGTCCGTCAGCAGCTGCTCCTGCCTTGGCCGACCTTGGCCAAACGCATGCTCGACGTGTCGCTCACCGTGGTGGGCGGGATCTTCGTCCTGCCGTTTTTGGTCCTCATCGCGCTTCTCATCAAGCTCGACTCGAAGGGACCTGTATTTTACATGCAAAAGCGCCTGGGGCGGAACGGCAACTACTTCAGTGCCGCGAAGTTCCGCACCATGCACGGCGACGGCGAGGCTCGTCTCAAGCAGGTTCTCGACGCCGATCCGGCGCTGAAGGCCGAGTACGAGGTCTTCCACAAGCTCCGCAAGGATCCGCGCGTCACCCGCATCGGACGCATCCTCCGCAAGTACAGCCTGGACGAGTTTCCTCAGCTTTGGAACGTGGTCCGCGGTGACATGAGCCTCGTCGGACCGCGCCCGTACATCGAGCGCGAGATCCCCGAGATGGGCGGCAACGAGAAGCTCATCTTGCGCGCGACGCCGGGCATGACCGGCATGTGGCAGGTGAGCGATCGCAACGCGTCGTCGTTCGCGTGGCGCGTCCAGGTCGACGTGCACTACGTGCGCAACTGGTCGCCTTGGCTCGACATGTACATTCTCGCGAAGACCTTCGGCGTGGTCATTCGCGGCTCGGGGGTGTGATGGGCAAAGGGGTTTTCGCCAAGCTCGTGGGCGACGCTGTGGAGCTCACGCGGGCGTCCAAGGGACAGCAAGGGGACTCGGTCGAGAAGCCCGGCGCCAAAGAGGTGCTGTCGGTCGCGGCCAGTCAGGACGCCTACCGCGTGCTCTTTCTGAACCGCGTGCGCGAGGCCGCTCGAGGGCGCGTGCCCGGTGTGAACCATGCGCTGAGAATGGTGCAAACCGCACTCTTCGGGATCGAGATCGGCAAAGACGTCGTGCTCGGAGAGGGCGTGAACTTCACGCACACGCTGGGCATCGTGATCGGCGGCGACGCGCGCATCGGCAATCGCGTGAAGTTCCTCGGGAACAACACGGTGGGCACCGCCAAAGACAACGGTTACCCCATCATCGAAGACGACGTGGTCGTGGGCTGCGGCGCGCGCATCCTCGGGCCGGTTCGGGTGGGGGCGCGGGCCGTGATCGGCGCGAACGCGGTGGTCCTTTCGGATGTCGAGCCGGACACCGTGGTGAGCGGTATCCCCGCGAAACCGCACAAGAAGCGCTCCGAAGCGTAGCCCTCCCAGGCGGTACGTCGCGGCAAACTCGCCCCGATGACCGTTCGATGAGGCGAATCGGTGGGGTCTTTCGCGTACGACGCTTCGTGCTAACCCTCGTTTCGACCGTTGCGACTGGGGAACACGGCTTGCAGCCGTGAGGATGTCCGGGTGACCTGCCCGGCCTTCGAAAAGGACTTTGCGATGAAGCTTGGTGCTCTCACTTGTGTGCTCGTGCTCGCGCCCTTCGGCGTGTACGCGTGTTCGTCCAGCGATACGACCGAGCAACCCGACGGCGGTGTGGTCGTCGAGCAAGACGCCTCCACGGTCATCGACCAAGACGGCGAGACGACGCTCCCCGACGGCGCGAAGCCCGAGACCGACGGTAGCCCGACCATCCCCGACGGTGCACCTTTGCCCGATGGCGCACCGGATCCGAACCCCTTCGCCGGGGTGACTCCCGCGGTGCACCTCTCCACCGGTGACGCCACGGCCATGGGCCTCGGCTACATGGACGGGCTCGTGTGGGCGGCAGGCTCGCTCTACATCACCGATCCCTACGCGGAGAGCAGCGCCGGTCACGTGTGGAAGCTTCCTCGCGTGGGAACCGAGCCTCCGGCGGTGCGCCCTTCCTCGGCCACGGTCGGCCTCTGCTACGACCCGGCCAATGGGGGGTCGCTCGTGCTCACCGAGACCAACCCGCCGGCCGTCGCGCGGCGCACCGTGGCGAGCCCCGGCGATAGCCGCACGGCCATCACGAGCTCGTTTAACGCGCTCGGCTTCAACTCGCCCAACGACTGCGAAGTGGTGACCGGCAAGGGGATCTACTTCACCGATCCCATGTACCCCGGCGACGTACAGCCGATGGAACGCGTGTATCTTGCAGCCGGTAGCCCCACCGTCACCACGGAGATCGCCGCCTTCGCCAAGGGCATGCACCCGAACGGCATCGCCGTGTCGAAAGACGGCGCGACCCTCTTCGTTTCGCTCACCGGCGAGAACCAGATCGTCAAGATCGGTCTGAAGGCCGATGGCTCCGCGGTCGGTGCACCGACCGTCTTCGCGGCGACAGGTGGCTCCCCCGACGGTCTGGCCGTCGATGGCGTCGGGAATGTGTATGTCGCAACCACTGCGGGAGTCGAGGCCTACTCGGCTTCGGGCACCAAGTGGGGGACGCTCGCGCTCCCGAGCGGTCAGGTCCCCACCTCGCTCGCCTTCGGTGGTGCCGACTCGAAGACGCTCTTCGTGGGATCCACCATGGGACGCAACATCGGGCAAGCGGCCATCTACAAGCTCAGCCTGCGGGAAGCAGGTCTCCCCTGACACGAGACTCGCGATCGCGCGGGTGAATCGAAACGGACGAGGCAGGCGCACCTTCGGGTGGCCTGCCTCTTTTTCGTCACGCACCTTCGTGGGTCGGTGCTCAGAGCTTCGAGAAGAAGTCCCAGGTGGCTTGGTTGCTGTCGGGCCAAATCTGGTGGCCGAGCCCCGGGATCAAGCACCAGACGACCGGCTCGCCGCAGCCGTCGACCGCTTTGCACGGTGAAGGGGCCACGTCGGTGCGCGCGGTGGTGTTCGGGCATCCGTTGGCGAACGACCAGTAGTCGAGGGTCTTTTGGCCTTCGCTGGGCGAATCGTTCTGTCCGTGAAAGACGATGACCGGCGCGCCTTTGCCGCGCGGGCAGACGAGTCGTCCTTGGTTGTCGAACTTCGCGCCAGCCGCTCCGTAAGGACCGCCCGAGCCGTTCGAGGCGGCTGCACGAACGGTGTCGCGCCAGCAGGCGAGCTGATTCGAGAAGTAGCCGCCGCGGCTGAAGCCGGTCGTGAAGATGCGTGCACTGTCCACGCAGTAGTCCGCGCTCAGCGAAGAGACGAGCTCGTCGTAGAACGCGGCGTCGGCGTTGGTGGTCGGTGCGGTGTCGAGGTCCCACGTCTTCCCGAGTCCGTCGGGGTAGACGAAGATCGCTCCGCCGTTGGAGGCTTCTTCGACCTTGATGGACCCGCGCAGCGCAGCGCCGGTGCCGCCGTCGCCGTGGAAGGCGAAGACGAGCGGGTAGGCCTTGTTCGCGTCGTAGCCTTCGGGGACCGAGAGCGCGTAGGTGCGGTTTTTCCCTGCCGCGGTGAGCGTCTTGCCCTGCTCGAAGCCACCCGTGGCGGACTTGCCGCAGCCCGCGGAGCCGTTGGGCGGGGGGCCGGGAGGTGGCACGGATCCGGTCGTGCTGCCCGTGGTGCTTCCGGTGGGAATGGGAACCACGGCGCCATCGGGGAGCACCATGGTGCCCGCGTCGGCGTCGTCGCTCGGCGTGGTGGAATCACCGCACGCGGCGAACGCCACGAGGGTGAGCGCGCAGGTGAGGCCCGCCAGGCCGAAGGCGACTTCGCGTCTCATTCGACGACGATGAGATCGCCCGACTGGAGCGTGATGTTGGTGGTGACGCCCGAGCGCAGGTCGGAGTAGCGGAAGCGAATGCGCTGCGCCTCCTTCTTGCGGACGAGGAAAATCTTGTCGCCGTCGGCGTAGTCGTTGAGACCACCAGCCGAAGCCACCGCGTGCAGCACGTTGGTGCCGGGCTCGAGCTGGAAGGTGCCGCCCTGGCGCACTTCGCCGGTCACCGACACGGTGATCTGCGCGGGCTGCTCGAGCACGAGCGTGACGTTCGGCTCCTTGAGCATGTTCTTGAGGCGGCCTTCGATCTCCTTGGCGACCTCGTCGGGCTTGCGCCCGCGGACCATGACCTCACCCACCACGGGGACCGAGATCTTGCCGTCGGGGCGGACGTGCTCGCGCGTCGAGAACGTGTCTTCGCGGAAGACGCGCACGTTCACGATGTCGTTGGGGCCGATGGCGGCGTCGTTCTTCTCGACCGTGGGAGTGAGGCTCGAGGCCCACACGTAGGGACCGGTCGAGGCGCACCCGAGGAACGAGGAGAGCGCGACCGCTGCGCAGAAACCGGAAAGAAGCCTCATCTTGGACATCGCTCCACAGCATACACGGGAAAGGAATCGCACGTCACGAGGGCAAATCAGGCGCGCGGCTTGGCTTTTCGGGCCACGACGGCAGGCTTCGGGGCCTCGACGATGGACCGCGCGGGCACGCTCTCGCCGAGCACGCAGCCGGCCATGATCTTGCTGCTCTCGCCCACCGTGATGGGGCCGTAGAGCGTGGCGCCGATGCCCACGTGCACGTTCTCTTCGAGCACGGGTGCGCCCGCTCGTCCCTCCGAGTCGGTGCCGTATCCGAGGGTGACCCCTTGGAACAGGATGCACCCGCGCGAGACCTTGGCCGAGTGACTGATGGCCAAGCCGAACCCGTGCACGATCATCACGCCGGGCGCGAGCTCGGCGTCCCAGTGGATGTCCGAGGCGTAGAGGTGGCGCATGAGGCGGCTCGTGAACTGCGCGGCGAGCGTGTTGCCGCGGGCCCGGAAGAGCCGCATGAGCCTGTACGCGACCAAGATCTGGAAGCCGATCTTCTTCACGCCGTCCGCGGGGAGGCTGCCCGCGCCGCCCTCTCCTTGGCCGTATTTTCCCTGGTAGGCGCGCATGACCGCGTGGTCCTCGCGCACCGCCGATACGAACGCGCCGTACGCGCTACCTTCGCCCGAGCCTTCCTTCGAGATCTCGCCGAGCGCGCTCTTGAAGGCGCGATACTCCGCGAGCACGTCGCCGAGGCCGCCCGCCTCGCTTCGGACGCCGCGGTAAAACTGCACGCCGTAGACGAACGTGGCGCCGGCGATGGCGAGCTTCTCGAGGCCGAGCTTGTCCGCCGAGACGGCCACGCGCACCGCGAGCTCCGCGATGGGCTTGGCCGCCCACGGTAGGCCGAGTCCGAGTCCGAGGAACGGGATCGAGAGCGGCGAGATCTGGCGCAGGTGACGGAAGGGGCTCGCTTCGGCGAGGTCTCGATGCTTGCGTCCTACACGTACCGCGAAAGTGCCGTCGTTGAAGCTGCGGGCGAGCCACTTCTCGAGCGAGGTCTTGTCCGAGCCGTGCAGGCTCGAGCCCTCGCCGGAGAAAAGCAGACGCGCGCCCGCTTTTTCCAGACGAATCCCCAGCTCTTCGTCCTCCAGCGCGCGGAACGCGGGATCGAATCCGCCCACACGCAAGAAGAGCTCGCGATCGACCGAGACGTTGCCGGTGTAGACGCCGTGGCCTCGCAGCTTGGCCTTGCCGGCGAGCAAGGCGTCCGCCTTTTTCTCGAGTTGTCGCGCGAAGAACTTCTCGAAGAGCGGCATCTTGGCGATGTCCGCGTCGGGGCGGAGCTGGCCCAGTACCACCGTGTCCGGCCCGTCGTGGAGCGCGAGGTGCCCCGCGAGGAAGTCGCGTCCCACGCGCATGTCGTCGTCGAGGAAGACCACGACCTTCCCTCGGGCGAGCTCGGCGCCCTTCTGCCTGGCCTTGGCCGCGCCCGCGTTGGTCTGACGGTGCACGGTGAGCGCGAACGGAAACTCCGAAGGCGAGAGCACGGTGCGCACGTCGACGGTCGAGCCGTCGTCCACCACCACGACCTCGTAGGTGGAGGCGGGAACGCTCTGCGTGGAGAGGTCTTCGAGCAGGCGACGCACCAGCTCGGGACGGTTGTAGTTTGCAATCACCACGCTGGCGTGGAGACCCGAGCCGAGGTGAGCTTTGGCTTGTTCGGAGAGCACGAGGACGACCTCTCAGCGGTTCAGGACGTACGAACGAACGAAGCTACGGGGATGTTTGGCGAAGTGTTTCACCCAGGACGCGGCGTCGACCAGCGCGGGCATGCGGTCTTTCGGGTCTCGAATGGCGTCGGTCTTTCGGCTCGCGTTCTCACGGAGCCACGTGCGCCAGTGACGGACGTCGGCGCGCGACATCTGCCCCGAGAGTCCCTGCAGGGTGAGCACGAGGTCGAGCATGAGCTCGTGGCAGTAGACGTGTTTGCCCGCGGGCTTCCAGCGCGCGGCTTCTTCGAGGGCCTCGTGGGCCTCTTCTTTGCGCCCTGCCGAGACGAGCGCGATCACGTACGGGAGCGGAAGCGCGCGGGCCACGTCGAAGCCCATTTGGCTATAAAAGCGCGGGTTCACGTCGATGAGCATGCGGCGATCGCCGTCCGCGATGAACTCGGCCTCGAAGGCTCCGCGGTAGCCGACCTCGCGGAAGAGCGCGCGCAACTGCTCGGTCACGGCGGGCTCGGGCTCGCGTCCTTCGAAGCACAATCCGATGCCCACCTTGCGCGGACGTTGAAGGACCTTCATGGCCGACCGCGATACCAAGTGTTCGTCGTCGACGTAGCCGGAGACGCTGAAGATGTTGGTCTCCGCGGCCGTGTGGTAAGCCTGGAGCATCGGGCGAGCGATGTCCGGATGGCGCGAGGTGAGCGCCGGGTTGAAGCGCACCATGGCGTGGTAGCGCTCGAGCGTGCTCGGCAGATCTTCGGCGCGTTCGACCAGTGAGCCTTTGATGCCGCTCTCCAGGTAAATCTGGGTGCGCGGCTTGATGAGCAACGGGAACGTGGCGTGCTTCTTCGCGAGCTCGAGCAGCTCGGCGTCGGAGTCCGCGTAGAGCGTGGCGGGCACGTCGATGCCGAGCTTTTCGCAGACCTTCGAGAGGCGCCCCTTGTCCAAGAGGTCGAGGGTGGTCTTCTCGCCCGGGTGCATGGTGAGGAAGACCTTGCGGATGCGGTCTTCGTGGGCGGCGAGCAACCACGCGAGGTGATCGTTCGTGGGGTAGAGCACGGTGTCGGGGTGGGACTTGCCGAAGTCGACCAGCCAGTCCACGAGCCGGCCGGGCTCGGACAGCGGCGGGTGCACGTGCTTCTCGAAGACGTACTTCGAGTAGAGCGCGCGCGCCTTGGTGGTCTCGTCCGCCACGTGCACGCGTGCTCCGCGTTCACCGAGGCAGCGCACCGCCGCGAGCGTGCCGTAGTAGTCCGCGCCGAGCAGCAGCACGGTGAGGCGCGAGGAAGACGAGGCTTTCGAGGAGGCACTGGACATGGGCGAATCTCTCGGCGCGTGATCTCACGGGAGGCTGGTTCATCCAGCCGAATTGGTCTCGACGTCCGCGGCGGTCAGCCGTGGAACTTCTCTTTGAGCTTCAAGAAGGGCGACTCGAAGTAGCGGAAGCTGACTTGCGCGAAGCCCCACACGAGCACGATGGCGCCCACCATGAACCCGAGGTTCAGCGCGAGCTGCATGGGCTCGGCCATGCCCTCTTGCGTGCGCTTCAACCACGGCACGGCCAAGACCAAGATCGGCCAGTGGAAGATGTACATGCCGTAGCTGACCTTTCCGCACGAGACGAGCACCTTGGACGACAGGAAGCTCTTCACGCGCGGACCGATCTCGCCGTCCGCGCAGAGTGAGACCGCGCTGGCGAAGAACGTGGCGAGCAGGAAATACCCGGCCGAGATGACCCGGCGGTCGTAGCCGTTGAGGCCCTTGGCCACCACGTAGAGTCCGAGCGTGCCGAGGCCCGTGAGCACGAAGAGCGGGAAGCGCAGGCGCCTCCACACGTGGGCTATCGGGTGAGACGACTCGCGCTGGAGCGTGGCGACGAGGGCTCCCATGAGCAGACCGTCGGCGCGGGTGAAGGTTGCGCGATACACGAATTTCACCGTGGTGAGCGGATCCCACATGTGGCTCTTCAAGGTGAAGCCGGCCCGCACGACGACGCACGCCACGATGAGCGCGAGCGTGAGCGAGACGAGTTTCTTCTTCGGGGTGACCAAGGCCACCACCGGCCACACGAAGTAAAACTGCTCTTCGATGGCGAGCGACCAGAAGTGCGCGGTCCAGCGCAGCTCTTCCGGGTCGAAGGCGAGCACGTAGTTCTGCATGTAGAGCCAGTACGCCGGGCCGGGGATCCAGTGGCCGAGCGCCGCTCCGATGATGCTGCCCACGATCACGAAGGCGTAATAGAGCGGGAAGATGCGCAGCACGCGGCGCATCCAGAACATCTTCATGCGCGTGCCGAGCGGCTTCGAGCTCGGGGCGACCAAGCCTCGCGTGATCAAGAACCCCGAGAGCACGAAGAAGAGATCCACGCCGATCCAGCCCGTCCAGAAGACGCGCTTCACTTGGATGGCGAGCTGCCCCACTTCGGGAAACTCCCACGCGAAGTGGAACGCGAGCACCGAGAGCACCGCGATTCCGCGCATGCCGTCGAGCGTCTGGATGTGATCGTGTCCCGCCGCGATGGCCGGGCCCGGTGTGGGCTCGGGGGCTTCGGCTTCGAGCTCGTCCGTCTTTTCGGCGTCGCGCGAGAGACCGAGGACGAGGCCGACCGCGAGCAGCGAAAAGAGGGCGACGACGCCGAGATCGATACCCTTGGCCGTCTCGGGGAAGACGAACGAGGTCTTGTGGAGCACCTCTTCGAGCTCGGCGACGGTGTCCACCGTGGCGCCCACGAGAGCGGGATCCACGCCGGGCGCGCCTTTGCGCAAGAGCATCTCGTTCGGCAGCTTCGTGAAGCCGAGACCGTCGATGTACTTCTGCTCTTCGTCGTTCACGTCGACCGGCTCGACGATGAGCTGCGCGTTGCGCTTGCCGAGGCTCCACTCGTAGTCCCACTTGTCGTGGCCGGGCGAGAACACGCCCTTCGGCGGGAGGTGCGCGATGAACTTGTCGTTCTTGCCGAGCAGGTCTTCGGTGGGCCTGCGCGAGAAGTACGGCGTCGCGCCGGCGGCGGCCACGGCGATGCGGTGGTCCTCGGGCGTGGTCGCGCGGAGGAGGAGGCCGAGCCGCGTGTAGCGAGCCTCGTCGAGGTACTGCGCCGCGTTCTGCGTGGCCCAACGCCCGAGCGCCACCGCGTGCGAAGGGAACCACACGAGGGCGGTCACGAGCAGCGCTGCCGAGACGAACGTCGGACGAGCCGCGAAGCGCTTTTTCAGCCATCCGAGCGCTTCACCGAGTCCCTCTCGGAGGTCCTTCAGAAAGAACACGCCGCCGAGCATCGCGAACACCCCGCCGAGCGCGAAGGGGGTCTTGCTGAAGTAAATCGTGCGCGCGACGCCCACCTCGGGACGCAGCTTGCCGTACACGTTGAGCAGCACGAGCACGAGACCTGCGCCCACGAGCGCGCTCGCGAATCGCTTGGCCGCCGCGGCTCGCACGCCGTCTTCGGCGCGCACGAGGTCGTCGATGCACACCGCGACCAGCACGATGAGCGCGGGCATGCCCACGCACGCGTAGCGATTCGCGTAGAGCATCCACTCCCAGGCGTCGCCGCCGACGTACGTGGCGTACCCGATCTGCGCGAAGAAGAGCGCGCCGAGCAGCACTCGGCGGCGCTTGGCACGGTCTTCGTAGAAGCGCTTGTCGATGCCGGTGAGGCGGGCGACGAGCACCGCGAGCGGCACCGCGAGGTGCATGGCGAGCATCTCGAGTGCGACGAAGATGCCTCGCTTGACGCGGGCGGAGAGCGGGATGCCGATGAGCTTCAGGTACGCCGTGTTGGGCAGTCGATCGCCGAAGTACTTCAAGCGGAACATGGTCTGCGCGCCCACCGCGCCACCTGCGCCGGCGGCCATGGTGATGGCGAAGAGCACGCGCTTTTCCGCGGTGTAGAGCCCGTAGAGACCGATGAGCGCGATGGGCACCACCGAGTCGGAGCGAAGCAGGAGCGCCGCGGCCGTGAGCACCGACATGAGCACCGTGCGGCCCGTGGAGTACTTCTCCTCGTTCAGCAACACGAGGTAGAGCAGCACGTCGACGAACAAGGTGAGCGCGCCCACCTCCATCCCGCGGAGCGTCCAGAAGATCAGCGGGTAGTCGAAGAGCGTGGCGGCGAGCACCGCGACCGGCACCCACGGCGAGTCGGTGATGCGTCTCGCGATGCGCGACACGACCCAGCCGTTCGCGAGCAGGATGCCCACCCCGGTGAGCATGATGAAGAGCGAGATCTTCGCCTCGCTGAGGTGCAACAAATGCCCGACGCTCATCCAGAGCACCCAGAGCAAATTGGTGAACCCTTCGATGGGCGGTTCGCCCACGTTCCACACGAGGCCGTGGCCCTCGGCGAGATTCCGTGCATAACGCATCGAAATCATGGCGTCCTCGAACAGGACGAAGATGCGCGTTCCGCCGAGCACGAAGCTCGTCCGCCACACGAACACCGCGTAGAAGGCGAGCGCGGCGAGCGCGATTCCGAGACGACTCTTGCGATTGTCCACGATGCCGCGAGAATAGACCAAAGGGGCCTCGCTCCGGGCGAACCGATTCGTGGGGGCGCGCGGATTTGTGTGCGGGGCTCGCCTTCAGCGCAGATGCGCGGGTACGCGTGGGCGCGTTCGCACGCGCTGCGGAGGCCGAGACGTACGCGTGCTCAGGCGCCGAGCACGTCGCGGAGCACGTCTTGAGCGCGCGCGAGGCCGTGCTCGCGCTCCAGGAACGCGTACGCGTTCTCGCGCAGTGTGCGCTGGAGTGCGACGTCGCCGAGGAGCGTGGCCACGTGCGAGGCGTACTCGTCGGGATCGTCCGCCACGAAGAGCTCTTTGCCCGACTCGACCGGGAGGCCGAGCGCGCCCGCGGTGGTGGTGACCAGCGGGATGCCGGCGCGGAAGCCTTCGAGCAGCTTGATGCGCACGCCCGAGCCACCCGAGATGGGCGCCACGAACACGCTCGCGGTCGCGTAGTGGGGCTCGAGCTCCTTCGCGAAGCCGTGCACGGTGATGCCGGGAAGCTTCCATTTTTCCGGCACGATTTCCTTGCCGCTCGCGTCCTTCGGGAGGCCGGAGCCGACCACGTCGAGGGCTACGTCGGGCACCTTCGCGCGGAGCTTCGGCCACACCTCGGAGGTGAACCAGTCGAGCCCGGCGACGTTCGGATGCCAGGAGAGATTCCCCACGTACACGAGGCGCTTACCGGTGCGCGGCGTCCACTCGGTGCGCGTGACCGTGACGACCTGCGGGACCACCCGTGCGTCCACGTTGGCGAGCTCGCGGAACGCTTGGGCATCGCTCGACGAGATGGCCACCACCGCGTCGGCGCGGCGCATCGACTCGCGCTCGAACTTTCGCGCGCGCGCGGTCTCGAGCTCGGCTGCGATCTTCACGAGGCCCGACTTCCGCTCGGCGAATTGCGCGAAGAAGTCGCTCTCGACGTTGTGCTGACCGAGCACGAGGCGCACGCCCGGGCACAGCCGCGAGAGCAGCTTCTCGTAGACCATCATGCCCAAGTGATCGACGTAGACGACGTCCGGTCGGCGCGCGCGCACCACCTGACGAATCGCGAACGCGACGCGGGCACTGGCCCACTTGCCGGCGAGGTAAGGGTATCCCGGCAAGACGCGCAGTGCGGCCACGAGCGGCAGGTAATGAGGGAATCGCTTCAGGTGGATCGGATGAAAAATGGGCCCGTGGAGGCGCACCTTTCGGTGCTTCTCCGAGACGAGTCGCTTGGCCTCGGGCGGAGTGGGCTCTTCTTCGAGGCAGAGCAGGTCGACCGAGCGGACCTCGGGCAGGGAGTCGAGCAGCGCGAGGTCGGCGGCGGTGCGCACGCGCCCTCCGCTCACCGCCGGATAGGGGAGCTCGGTCGTGAGGTAGAGTACGTGCATGTTGCAGGTAAAGGTCAGCGGCTGCTGGTGGGCTGGACGCTCTGCTTGCGGATCGCGCCGAGCACGTCGAGCATCTCTTGGGCGCTCTGGTAGCGTTCGGTTGGCTTACGCTTGAGGCCGTTCGCGACCGCTTCCGTGAAGGCCACGGCGACGGCGTCGGTCCGGCCCGTGGGGACCGGACGGGCTTCGTCGCTGAGCTTCTGACGGAAGCTCGCCATGTCGAACACGGGCTCACCGGCCACCGCGTTGAACAAGATGGCGGCGACCGAATACACGTCGGCGGACTCGGTTGCGCGGCGCGCGTCGACGATTTGCTCGGGCGCCATGAAGGGGATGGTGCCGATGGCCGAGCCCATGGTGGTGAGGCTGCCCTGCGGCTTGCCGTCTTCGTCGGTGCCGCTCTTGAAGCGGCTCAGGTTGAAGTCGAGGATGACCGCGCGCCAGCCGCCGGCGACCGGCTTCAGCATGATGTTCGCGGGCTTCAAGTCGCGATGGATGATGCCGTGGCGGTGCATCTCGACCACGCCGCGAAGCAGGTTGATGCCCAGGTAGAGCGCGTCTTCCACGCCGAGCTTCGTGCGCTTGAACACGGCCGACAGGAGCTCGCCTTGGATGTACTCCATGACCAGCGCGAAGCCGAAGGGCGGGCCGACCACGAACTCGTGCATCTTCGCGATGTGCTCGCTCGAGAGCTGCTTCAGCGCACGTGCCTCGCGACGGAAGCGCTCGACGCTCTCGTGCGAGACCGCGGCCTGCGGATGCAGCACCTTGATGGCGACCTTGGTCTGTGCGTTTTCTTCGCGGCAAGCGAGCCAGACGACTCCGAACGCTCCTACTCCGAGGGGGCGTTCGAAAATGTAAGGCCCAAGCCTGGTTCCCGGAACGATTTGCACGACGCGTCAACTCTATCGTCATGTCTGGCGGACCGTTTTCGAAAAACGAACGACCGTGTCCGTTTTCGTCGCCCTTCGTCTCGCGTGGCATTTCGCCACGGGATTTCCGCATCGATTCGCACGTTCGACGTTTCGCGTCGTGACGGCGCAACCCGTGCGCCCTGCGAGGGAGTCAGCCCTGCGCGAGCGCCTTGCGGTTCCGCACCATGCCGATCACGGCCTTCACGTCCGCGATCTTCACTCCACCCGTGCCGAGGACCACGATCGCGTAGGTCGCGAGCGCGAGCACGAGCCGCGCGTCGCCGAGCGATTTCGTGAAGTGATCGACGGTAGCCGCGGCCGCGTATCCGAGCAGCGATTTGCCTAGCGCGGCGAGTAGGCGCCGATCCACGGCGCGCCGTCCGAGCGTGTAGAGGAACACGAGCGAAGCGTAGAGCTCGAGGAACGTGAAGCAGAACGCGTCGCCCATGCCCGCGCCGCCGAGCCCGAACTTTCGGTGGGCCCACGGGATCACGAGCCACATCAGGATGGGCTGGAGGAGCAAGCGGCTCAGCGAGATGAGCGTCACGCTCCACGAGCGCTTCATGATGATGAGCGCGGTGGCGAAGAGCACCGCCGCGTACGTGAAGACGAACGAAGGGGCGAGCTGCTGGAGCGCCGGTGCGGCGTCGAGGTACTTCGAGCCGGTGGTCATGCGGACCCAGAAGCTCGCGCCGAGGCTGATGGTCATCGTGGCCGGGATCGCCACCACCAAGATGCCCTCCACCGCGCGCCTCAAGATCGCGAAAAACTCGTCTTCGCTGCGCTTCAGCGCGCGCGTGAGCAGCGGCGTGATGACCCAGCTTTCGAGCGGGGCGAGCAGCATCGCGAGCGACGCGAGGTTCTGCGCCGCACCGTAGAGACCGACCTCGACCTTCGCGGCCTGCGCCGCCTCTTCCACGCTCTTCGTCGCGTCGGTGGCGAGAGACTTCAAGAGCGCCACGTCGAGCTTGTTGCCCATCGTGTACGAGATGGTGTTCACGAAGAACGGGATGCACGCGATGAGCACCGCCTTCGTGACTTGCGAGTCGAAGCGCAGCACGAGGCCGATCTCGCGGCGGACCGAGGGCCACAGCACGAGCGCCTTCAAAACCTCGGCGAGGAACATGGGAAGCGCGAGCAGCGGGTAGCGGTGCGTGACCTGCACCATGGCCACCACGCCCACCCCCCATACGAGCTTCGCGGCCACGTTGGCCACCGCGAGCCGCCCGACCTTGGTGCTCGCTTGGAGCAGCGCGGCCAGCGACTCGTTGGTGACCATGAAGGCCTGGGTCAGGCCGAACACGAGCACCGTGAGGTGGACCTCGGGGTCGCGATCGGCGTGCGTGGCGTACGCGTAGAGCCCACCGAAGAGCAGGCCCATCACGAGCCCACGAGCCACGAGCACGCCGCCGAAGAAGTCCGACGCGTGGGCCGGCTTCACCGAGACCTCGCGCTGGATGTACGTGTTCAGACCGAGGCCCGCGAAGATGAACGCGAGCGCCGCCGTGCTCTCCGCCCAGGTGTACTGACCGAAGCGCTCCGGGCCTAGAAATCGCGGCAGAATGAAGCGTACTCCGAGCGCCACGGCCCACGTAGCCATGAGCGAGAGGCCGAGCTTCACCGCGTTTCGCATGGCCGTAGCCACGTCGCGGCGAGCGTGCTCTTCCGCGTGCTCGTCGTGGGCCTCGGTCTTCGGTTCCGACGCCGCCTGACTCGGGTCGGTGCCGGGCTTCTCGGCGGAGGCTTCCGAGCTCGCGGTCGCGGGTTCGTCGCGGTCTTCGGTCGGCATCGGGGCTCGCGGTCGGAAGGCGGTCAGAATCGAAGCGGCGGGTCTGTCGCGACGGTGAGACCGCCGAAAATCATGAGCTGCTGGGTGTCGAACTTTCGCTGCGCGTTGCTGAAAAACTGGTCGGTCGCGCGGATGCCGAGGTCGGCGCTGAAGTGACGGGTGAACTGGTACGCGACACCCGCTTGACCGGTCGCGAGCACGTAGCGCGAGATGACGTCGGTGTTGCCGGCAATGGCCCCCACCGAGGCCTGACCACGCAGCGTGGTGCGATCGATGCGGTGGTTGATGGCTACGATGCCTTCCACCTTTTGCTCCACGTCACCGGAGAGCAAGTTGATCCAAGGGCCCAAGCGGCCGACCGTGGAGAAGCGGGTCTCACTCGTGCGGTGCTCGACACCGACCGTAGTGCTCACCTCTCCCGTGGGGTAGAGGCGGGCGCCGAACGTGGGGTTTTGCGCGGTCTGTGCGCCCACGGCGACCTCGCTCGAAACCAGGCGGCTCCACTGGTGGACGAGGCGTTCTTCCGCCTCGAGACGCACCGTGGGGGAGCCGATCTGGTCGCCGTCGAAGAGCGCGGGAAATGTGTATCCTCCACCGATCGCCGTCTTCAAGGTGTCGAGCGGGGTGGTCTTCACGTCGAGCGTGAGGCGTGCGCCCGGGCCGTACGTGAGGGGGATTTTGCCGCGGGAGAGGCCGTCCGCACCGCCGAACGCACCGAACGTGACCAGCGGCGTGAGCGTGACCCGTCGCGACAGGCGCACGTTCACGAAAGCTTGGCTCTGCAAAAAGAGCAGGTTGAACGTGGACGCGCCGAGCGTGGGGATGATCGGGTACGGCGAAGCGGGCAGTCCATCACCGGCCCACGGCTTCTGCACGAGCAGGGCGGTGTTCGAAATCGGTCCGTACCCGGCGAACTGGTAAAATCCCCAGTGGGTGCGCTTCTCCTCGATCTCGAGTCCGAGGCCCACGTTGTGGAACGCTCCGAACTGCTGAGGTAGCAGCGTGCCGGCGTTGTTCGCCGCGTTGGTCTCTTCCCGTGTCGCGCTGGTGAAGGTCAACGACCCGATGTCGGTCGTGTCCGGCACGATGAAGCGTGGCGCGTAGATCACCACGAGGTGCGAAAACCCGTGGTGCCACAAAAGGTCGTAGCGAACCTGCGGTGCAAGCTCGCTCTCGAGGACCGGACGCGTGACCGGCTTCGCGGCGACGCTCGTGGCTTCGTCCGTGAACCGTCCACGTTCCTCGAGACGAACCTGGAGCGCCACCGCGCTGGTGGTGTCCATGGGAGGGAGGATCGCGAAGGGGAGCATCGTGCGGGCGGTGAGCGGCTGAGCGGAGGTCTCGGCCTTCGGAGCGTCGGCGAGCGACGCGCCAAGGACCTTCCTTCGAGCGATATCACGAACGTCGAGGGCGTTGGGGAGGCTCGTTCCGCACGAGCGAGCGAGAAGGGCCTTCGAGGCTAAATTCGGCCTCGAAAGCCCGTTCGGTTCACCACTTCATCGTGCCGAAGACCGGGATGCCGAGGCGATCGCGTACGTGGCGGGGCTCGAAGAAGATACCCGAGAAGCGGTCGGCGATGGCGGCCGTGGCGAGCGCGGCGATCACGGTGAGGGCGATCCCGAGCAGCGCCGCGATGAGACCCGAGGGGCGCTTGGGGCCCGCAGGGAGCTCGGCCGGACGGGTGACGGAGTAGCGGCGCTTGAAGCCGGCTTCCGCGGTCTGCGCTTCGATGCGTGCGCTCTCGAGCTTCGTGGTGAGCTGGTCGTACTTGTTGCGGGCCGTGTCGAACTCGGCCTGCACGTCGCTGATCGACTTCGGACGCGCGGGCACGCCCGCATCCACGGCAACTTGCACCTGAGTGGCGACGAGTTGCTTCGGATCCTTGGTGGAGTCTTTCGGAGCTGCGTTCTTCTGCGCCTCGATTTGCGCGAGCGTGTCCGACTCTTGCTGCTTGAGCGCGGTGAGCGCGGGGGTGTCCGCTTGAGCGGCCTTGATGTTGTCCTTGAGGCCACGCACGGCCGGGTGACCGTCGGCGTACTGCTGCTGGAGCTCCTGGAGCTGAGCCTGGAGCTGCGCGACGCGCTGCTGGCGCTGGTCTTCAATCGCCTGTTTTTCGCCGCGGATTTGCTCGAGCTTCTTCACGAGCGCGGGGTCGGCGCCGGGTGGGGGAGGGGCCGAGCCGGTGCGAGGAAGGTACTTGGTCACCGTGGCGTTGGCCGGCTTGCCGTCCATGTCGCGCTGGCGAATCGCGAGCTCCGTGGCGGCCGCTGCGACTTCACCTTGGGCGCGCGCTACGTTCTGCTCGAGGATCTTCAGCTGCTCGTTGATGCCGCCGATCTCGACGCCGTAGCGGGCGTCTTGGAAGTTCTTCATGGCGGCGGCCACGATGTCGCGCGCGGCGACCGGGTCCGACCACTCGATGTAGATGCTCACGGTGGCGTCGTCGACCGTGACGCGGAGCTTCGAGTCGAGCGTCTTCATGAGCGCGTCGAACTTCTGCTCGTCGTTCGGGGGAGCGCTACCGACCTTGGCTCCGAGCTGATCGAGCAAGCGACGGTGCGGCTGCCGCATCGAGTCCCAGCGCTCGACGAGCTGGGTCTGCTTGATGATCTGAAGGATGTTGTCGCGGGCGCGGACCTGCTCCTCGAACTGCTTGGCTTGTGCCTTTTGCTCTTCGGGAGTCGGACCCCATTGATTGGCCACGCCGACGAGCTGCGCGCGCGTAACCAGGACTTTCGCTTCGACCTCGTACGACTTCGGGGCGAAGATCGCCGCGACCACGGTCATGGCGAGGCAAATGACCCCTACGAAGGCCGTGAGGGCCTTTCTACGCGAGGCGGCTTTCGCGGCATCACGGACGCGGTCGCCCAAGGTGACTTGGGGCTCGTCGTCGTCGTTGCGGTTTCCACCGCGGCGGCCTCCGCCACCACCCCGACCGGGGGAGCTCAGCTTGTCTGCGGTCTGGAAGAGCGTGCCGTCTTTCGCCATCGGTCGGAAATTCCTCCATGCTCACGCTACCACAGGGATCTTGGTGAATCGCAAGTCCATGGGGCTCATTCTCGCGAGAGAACACGTCGAGCCGCGGCCCGCAGCGCGCATTGGGAACGCGCGTGCAGGTCGTCGATCGTACCGCCTCGCGACGAAGCGGCCTCCGACCATCCAATCGACCTATTGGAGGATTTCGATGTCGGGAGGGCCGTCGCCCTTGGGGGCAGCGGGCTTCGCCGTCGCCGTGGGTTTGGCCGTGGCAGTGCCGGTCGCGGTTCCCTTGGAGGTCGGAGCGACCCACGCCGTGGGCTTCGCGGAGGGGGCGACCACGGTGGTGGCCGTGGGCAACGCAGTGGCCGCACCGGGATTGGCGGGGAGCTCGAGGTCGGCCGTGACCGCAGGCTTCGCGCTCGCACTGGGGGCGGTCGGGAGGCTCGACGGTTGCGCCGAAGGCAGCGACGAGGGCACGGTAGGCGGGTTTCCGCCCGCGTCGCGCTTGCTCGCCTGCATGTAGACACCCGCACCCGCGAGCACGGCCACGACGGCCGACATGCCGATCACGAGAGGCAAGCGGCTCTTGCGAGGGCGGCTTTGGCTCGCCTCGAACGAGGTCTCCGCGCCGGACGGGTACGAGCCGTTCTGCGAGACGTGGTGGCCGTTCTCGTGGGCGTATCCGTAGGGGTGGGCCGAGATCCCGCCACTCTCGTGAGGGCCGAGTTGTTCGGGAGTCGATAGGTGTGGAGGCGCATGCCCGGGAGGAACGACCGCCGCCATCGCGCCGCTCGACTTGCGCTTGTCGTAGAAGAATCCCATGCGCCCGCTCTCGCTGGGCTGAGGGACCGCGAGGAACTGTCCACTCACGGTGGCAGGCGGTGCGCCGAGCGGCGCAGGGTGCCCGTATGGATTGGGAGCGCCCGGACCTTGGAGTGCACCCGGGAGGTCGCTCGCCGAGATGCCCATGAGGGTCTTCGCGAGGGGCGCAGGAGGCGCCTTCGGCACGTCCACCGTCATCATCTGCGTGGCCGCATCGTCGAACTCGGGCGCGTTCACGTTCACCAGGGTGCCGTCACCCTTGGGCTGCCCCTTCACGTAGTCCGAGACCCGTGCGGTGGAAGGCGGCGGTGGACGAAGGCTCCGATTTCGAGCGAGGTCGGTCGCTTCCTTCAGCGCGTTGCGCATCTGGGTGACCGTCTGCCAGCGGTCGTCTTTTTTGAACTGAAGTGCCTGATCGACCACCGCGATGATCCCCGGGGGCAAATCGGGGAGAACGGTGGCGAGCGAGCGCGCTTTCGACGTGGCCGCGGCGAGCAGCTTCTGCTGCGTGCCTTCCACCGGGTGCACGTTCTCGCCGGTGAGCATGGTGAAGATCATGGCGCCGAGGCCGAAGATGTCCGAGCGGGCATCGACGGCTTCACGCGCACCGAGCGCCTGCTCGGGTGCCATGTAGGCGGGCGTTCCGAGCACCATGCCTACGAGGCTCAGCTTGCTCATCGACTTCTTGTCGGAGAGCTTGGCGACGCCGAAGTCGAGAAGTTTGATCTGCTGATCCGACGTGAGAAATACGTTGGACGGTTTGAGGTCGCGGTGGATGACGCCACCGGCGTGAACGGCCGCGAGCGCATCCATGATGCTGTCCGCGATGCCGACCACCGTCTCGAGCTCGAGGCGCGGGCCCATGTGCTCGCAGTAGTCTTCGAGGGTCTCGCCCTCGAGCATCTCCATGGCGAGGAAGGGGCAGCCCTCGTCGGTCATGCCGTCGTCGAAGACGCGCACGATTCCCGGGTGCTTCACCACGTTCGCGAGGTAACCCTCGCTCAGGAATCGCTCGACCACCGCTTCGTCGTTGCAGAGCTGCCCGTGCAGGATCTTCAGCGCAGCGCGCGACCCGTTCCGGTGGGTGACGGCATACACGGCGGCCATGGAGCCCGACCCCAGGAGGGAGTCGACTCGCCACTTGCCGATGACTGTTCCGATACGCCGTTCTTCGAAGCCCATGATGCGGGGTCCCGTAGGGTACCATGCCGTGCGCTGACGCACCGCATTCTGCTTCCCCCACCGAGCAACATTTAGGTGACGGCCCGTCTCCCTGAGAAAAAAGGCCTGTTCTGTCGAGTTTCAGCTCGACAGAACCTTGATAACCCAAGACGGCGAGCGGGAAAAGTTGCGCGCGTCGATCCTTCGCGTCTCTCGGATCATTCCTCTTCGGTGGCGGCTTCCAAACGCGCCAAGACCGAGAACGCGAGCGAGAAGAGAATGAGCGTCAGGTAGCTATTCCAGCCCTGATCGCCCCAGATTTGGGCCATCGTCGCCACCACCACGCCGATCCCGGCGAGAGCGGCCGCGCGCTCTACGGGGTTCTGCGCCGTGCGGTACCCTCGGATTCCGAAGGTGATGGTGAGCGGGTAAATCAGCCAGAGCGCCGTGAACCCGACCACTCCGCCGACCGACCAGATCCACAGCACGCCGTTGTGAGCGATGTAGCGGTAGAGGGCGAAAAGCTCCGAGATATCGTAGAGCTGGAGCTTCTCTTTGTATTCCCAACCGAAGCCCTGACCGAGCACCGGGCTCTGGCTCATGGTGTAGATCAGGTTGTAGTTCTCGATGTCGCGGGACTCGCTGGACGAGTCCTTCTGGTCGAGCACGCTCATCGCCAACTTGGCCGGCTTCCAGAGCGGGGCATCGCCTTCGACCTGGTTTCCGACGATGACGTAGAGGAGCACCATGGCGACCACGAAGAACGCGGCGCGGGTCACGCGTCGCTTGGTCGGGCTCGGGCGGAGCGAGAGGTACATCATCACCGGCGCCGCTCCGAGAGAGACGAACGCGAGGCGACGGTTGTTGAGCGCGATGCCGACGAAGATGGCGGCGCCGAGGCCGAGCGCACGCCAAACCGTCTTCTTTTCTCGGTTCTCGATCGCGTAGCCGAGCAAGATGAAGATGGCCGTCGCGAAGAGGACCGTGTCGGCGTGCGTGGTGACGAAGAAGCCTTCGGTGTCTTTGAAGGAGCGCGCGAGCGTGAAGTACGTGACCGCGCAGAGGCCGCTTCGCACGAGGGCCACCGTGACCACGATGGCGCCGATCGCGGGCAAGTCTTCATAGCCGCGGAACGCATAGAGGAACGCGAGGCCCACCACCGGCAGCGTGAAAAGGTGGAGGATCTGGAAGAAGCTCGGCGTGAGGTTTCCGCCGCGAACGAGACCGTATGCTTCCAGCGCGACGACCGCGCCGAGGAAGAAGGTCATGATTCGGACGGCGTGCCTCGGTGGAGGAACGATGTCGTCTCGCCGTTGAGTCGCTTTGCGTGCGCGGTACAAAAGCCCGAGCGCGCCGAAGAAAAAGAGCGGCAACGACATGCCCGGCACGCCCGCGAAGTCTTTCAGCGAGGCGTAGTACGCCATGTCCGCGAAGGCGAGAGGCGGGTGCCAGAAGGTCGGGATGTCGGTCGCGGCCTCCAAGAAGATGGAGATACCGAGGAAGTAGCGCGCGCTGATGTGAACCGGGTAGCGCGTGAGCACGTGGCCGAGCGAAGCTGCCGCGATCACCGCCGAGGCGATGTTCACGATGCGCGACGCCGTGCCGAGCGTGTACGTCATGACCGCCGACACCACGAGCAACCCCGCGATGACCTTCAGGGTTTCGCGGATGTGGTTGTCGTCGAGCGGGTCGATCGCGTCCGCGTCGGCGTCTCGTTCGCCGAACTCACCGAAGCGCTGGCTGATGCGCCGCTGCATCGCCTCGAACTGAAGCTGAGAGGCGGATTTGCCGCGCTGCGGGCCGGGTCGGTAGTTGCTCAAGGGGTCACCAGCAGAGCTTTTCCTGGATGGCTTTCACGAGCTGCGAAGCGACGATCTCGTGCGTGCGTTTGCTCGGGTGACCGTTGCAGCCGAGGCCGTCGCGCGCGAGACGCTGCTCGGAAAATTGCATGTAGTACGCACGCGGGTCGCCCGAGCGCTCGACGATGGCCTTGAGCGAAGCGGCCGCGCGCGTGCGCACCTGCGGGCCGAGCTGATCGCTCAGCATGGGAGAGAGCGCGAAGAAGACGTGCGCTTCCGGATACTGCGCACGAATCGTCTTCAGGAACGCTTCCCCGCGCGCCTCGAAGG
Organism: Polyangiaceae bacterium; assembly: GCA_965225775.1. Classification (GTDB taxonomy): domain Bacteria; phylum Myxococcota_A; class Polyangia; order Polyangiales; family Polyangiaceae; genus JAAFHV01. Next base: position 8,134,113 of record OZ245328.1, read on the forward strand.
CGGCATCGACCACGCCGGCGTTGAAGTCGTTGGTGCCGAGGTGGACGAGCACGGCTTGCGGCGGGTTCGCTTTGTCCGGGGTGTAGGCGAGGCCCGTCTGCGGGGCTCCGGGGACGGAGGCCGCGGCGACCGTGCCGTAGAGCTCCGGCATCGCTTCCGCGGTGCCGCCGCCCTGCGCCGGCTGACCGCCTTCGTCGCCGTTTTCGTTGCGAAGAAGGCCTTTGCCCGACCACGCGACGGTGGAAAGCTCGGCGTCGAGGGTGCGCGCCGCGATGGCGCCGTACGTGAGAGAATGCCGTTCCGTACCGTAGGAAAACGGGCACGAGCCGTCGCTACCGAGCACGCCGTACCCGCACGAGATCGAGTCGCCCACGATCTCGATGCGGCGCGTGCGCACAATCGGCTGGGCGAACGTTCCACCCGGCGCGAGCTCGAAGCCTCCGAAGGTCGCGAGGCCGCCGCTGGCCTCGAACTCACGGTGCAAGACGACCTCGTGGGTTGCGGCAGGGTCGAGGCCGCTCGCGAGATCGTAGCGCCGTTTTCCTGCCTTCACGGCGAGCTCGTACGAGCTGCCATCCACGGTGACCGTGAACACGCGCTCGTCCGCCGCGGGGTCGTACGTCGCGTCCGCGGCAGGCAGCTCCAAAATCGCGGAAATCGAGCTACCGGTGAACCGCGCCGTGATCTCGGTGCCCGGCCAGGCGAACTGTCCGGTCTCCGAGAAGCGCCCGACGAAGTGCGGCCCGGGCTTGCCCTGCGGAGCCGCTCCCGGCTCTTTCGGGCCTTGGGAGCAGTCGGCCGGGGCTCCGGTCACGTCGCCGTTCGGCCCCGGTTCATCGGGGCCGGTGAGGTTCACCACGCACGCGCTGGTCACGAGTGCGGTAGCGAGAAGGAGCGGGATTGCGCCGAGGCGTAACAAAGCCTCCCGACGATAGCAGGGATTCGGGCTTGCCTGACGCGTGAAAAAAGTGACGCTAGGAGCCTGCCGATTTTACGGACCACCACCGGCCTCGGTCGCGAGCCGGTCGTGGAGCGTGGCTTCGGTCGTGGGAGCGAAGCGTGGACCCGTGGACATCAGCGGCCCGGAAGGGCATCGAGGACAACGAATGAAGCTCGAACAGCGTCGTGGGCCGAAAATCGCCATGGCCGGCTCGCTCGTGATGGCGATGGTGGTCGCCGCGTGCAGCAGCAGTGAGACCGCGACGGATGCGGGAGTGGATGCGGGTAAGGTCGGCGTCGACGCGAGCTCCAGTACGGACTCGTCCGTTGCCGTCGACTCCTCGATTCCGGACGCCGCCCAGCCGGACGCAGCTCTTCCGACCGACGCGGGAACCGACGCCCCCCTCGATGCCTCGGCCGACGCGGCGGACGCGGCCGATTCCGCCGTGGCGCCCATGGTGCTGACCAGTGGCACCCTCGCCGACAACGGGCGATTCCCGGCGGTTCATACGTGCAACGGCGCGAACACCTCGCCTTCGCTCACGTGGACCGCAGGTCCGCCCGGCACCGCCAGTTACGCGGTGGTGATGAAGGACCTCACCGTGCCCAACGTGCACTGGATCCTCTACGATTTGCCTTCGACGACACTGCAGGTCGGCGCCTCGGTGCCGAACGGGTACACGCCCGCGAGCGTGGCTCCGGCCGGGTCGAAGCAGTCCACGGTCACGTTCGCTCCGGCCACCTACGGCTACCTCGGTCCGTGCCCTCCGAAGAACGCCACGCCCGACCACGACTACGTTTTCACCGTGTACGCCCTCTCCGGAGCCACCGTGGCCGGGGTGGCCCAGGCGGACACCCCCGAGTCGATCGAGCTCAAAATCAAGGCACAAAAGGTGGGGGTGACGTCGGAAGCCTCGCTGCGTGCAAAGTACATGCAGCCGTGACGAAAACGACCTTTTCCGACCTTTCGACGTCCTTCGACTTGTCAGGACGGGTCCAAATTCCGTTACAGTGGACGGCAAGATGACGAACGCGGTTTCGGGTGGCCAAGGCGCAGCGGCAACGCTGGGAAACCCTGTGTGGCAGAGGTTGTGGCTCCGCTGCCATCAGTCCGACTGGCAGTCGCTCGCCATCGTCGGGTCGAGCAAGCGGGATCCGAACGCGATGCTCGAGATCGCGCAGGGCCTCGCGCGCATCGGAAAAGAGCTGAGCCAAGAGCTCGCCGTGTTCGACGCGCGGGCCATCGGCCTGGTCGACATGGACGGCACCCTGAGCCAAATCAAGCAGCTTACCGTGAAGGGGAAACGCTGCCTCGTGGTGCTCAACATGGTCTCGGAGAACGCGACCACGGTGCCCATGGTGCAGAGCCTCGACGCGGCCATCCTCGGCGTGTTCATCGGCGAGACCACGGTGGTCGCGGCATCGCGAACGCTGGACGAAGCGGGTCGCGCCAAGTTCCTCGGCTCGATCGTGCTCGAGCACCGATGAGCGAGCGCGCCTCGCGGATTCGCGTCGGCCGTGTCCCGGTCGACGTGCTCGAGTTCGAAGAAGCGCTCGCTCGCGTCATGGACCTGTCCGACTCGGGCAAGGGTGGCTTCGTGGTCACGCCCAACGTCGACCACGTGGTCTTGGCCGAAGAAAACCCCGATTTTGCAGCAGCCTACGAGGCCGCCGCGCTGAGCCTCGCCGACGGCTTTCCCGTGGTCGTCACGTCGAAGCTGATGCCCACGCGCCTGCCTGCCAAGGTGTCCGGCTCGGACCTCGTGCCGCCTCTCGTGGCGCTCTGCGAGGCCAAGGAGAAGAGCCTCTACTTGCTCGGAGCAGGTCCCGGCGTGGCGGCGCTCGCTGCCGAGAAGATGGTCGAGCGCCACCCGAAGCTCCGCATCGTGGGCATCGATTCGCCCATGGTCGATCTCTCGAAGCCGAAAGAGACGCGGGCACCCATCGTGGACAAGATCGTCGCGGCCAAGCCCGACATCGTGCTCGTCGCGTTCGGCGCTCCGAAACAAGAGCTCTTCTGCCACGAGATCGCCGAGGCGGTCTCGCCCGCGGTCCTGCTCGGCATCGGCGCCACGCTCGACTTCGTCGCCGGCACGGTGAAACGCGCGCCCGCGTGGATGAGCCGCTCGGGCCTCGAGTGGGCGTTCCGCCTGGGACAAGAGCCGCGCAGGCTCTTCCATCGTTACTTCGTGCGCGACCCGCAGTACCTCGGCATCGTGCTTCGTCAGTACCTGGAAGATCGGCGTCGCGGACGCCCGTTCGGAGCCGCCTGATGCAGAAGCTCCTGCTCTTCTCGCTCCTGGTGGTGACCTTGCTCATCCCGCTCTACGCGGCGAACGGCCCGACCACCAAGAGCGCCATCCAGCGCAGCGTGGGCGCGACCATCGCCTTGTGTGTATTTTACATGCTAGGCCTGCTCTTCGTATATCCGGGCCTCGAGAAGCGGCGTCGCTGAGCGCTGGCCCGCGCGGCGCAAGGCTCGAGCCGGAGCGCGCGAAAGCTGTTCGTCCCGGCTCGAACGTCGCTACGCTCGACGCATGGCGCGTCGTCGGCTCGTGGGGATGGGGCTCGCGGTCCAGGTGCTGTTCGCCGCGGCGCCGCTCACCTTCGTGGAGCCGGCGCGCGCGGAGCTGCCCTCTTCGGTCGCGGTGGTGTCGATCGAGGACCGCTCGGGGGCGCTCGCGCCTCGTGCCGTTGCCCGCCTCTCGAGCCATTTTCGCGAGCGATTGGCAGGGGCGCAGCGTATCGAGGTGGTCGCTGCGGCGGGCTCGAGCTCCGCACTCAAGGCGGTGGCCAAGTCGGTGCTCGTCACCACGGTGACTCTCTCCAACGGCCGTTACCTCGTGGTGGTCGAGGTACGCGACCTCGAGACCGGGAACGTGGTCGCTCATGCGGCCGGCTCCTTCGCACCGCCGCCCGCCCCCTTGCTCGAGCCGCGTCTGCGTGAAGCCCTCGACGACGTGGTCGCGCAGCTCGGTGGCTTCATGGCCGACGGGCAGTTTCGCGACGTTCCGCTCGAGTCGCTCTCTCCGGTGGACGAGGTCGAGCCTCCTCTCGAGGTGCCGCAGCAGGCGCCGCCGCAGCCGCCCGAAGACCCGGACGAGCCCACCGCTGGCCCTCGCAAGCGGGTCGTGCAGTTCGGCTACGACACCGAGGCCGCAAGCTTCGTGGGGCTCTTCCAAGCGAGCGCGTACCGCAACCGCGCCGACGACTTCGTCGGCCTCTTTCAGCTCGCGAGTTGGAAGAACGATTCGGGGGATTTCAAAGGTCTGTTCGCGTTCGGCCTGGCCGGGAACGAGTCGACCGGCAGCTTTCGCGGAGTGGCGCAGCTCGGCCTCGCGAAGAACGCCTCCGAAGACTTCGTGGGCCTCGTGCAGTTCGGTGGCATGAACCGCGCGTCCCGTTTCCACGGTGGGCTCCAGCTCGGCATCGTGAACACCGCCGAGTCGAGCGATGACGACGACGTCTTCGTCGGGCTCGGTCAGCTGGGGCTCGTCGGAGCGTCGTCGGTCGAGTCGTATTCGCTCGTGCGAGCCGCGCTCTTCCAGGGCGCGAGCCGCCGCACCACGCACGTCTTGCTCGGGATCGCACCGGCCGACATGGCGTTCGAGTCGAGCGTCGTCGGTGGCGCCCAGGTCGGTGCCGTGGCGTATGCCGGACGCGACTTCGACGGCGGGCTGCAACTGGGCGTGCTCGCTGGAACCGCGCGCACCTTCTCCGGCATCGCCCAAGTGGGCCTCGTCGCGTACACGGGGAACAACCTCTATCGGGAGGTCTTGGGCCAGAACATCGACAACGGAAACAACGACCTCGAGACGTTTCGTGGGGTCGTGCAGGCCGGCGCGGTGTCGCTCACCGATCACGATTTCGAGGGCGTTTTCCAGCTCGGCGCGCTCGGGAATCTGGTGGGAGGCTCGTTCTCGGGCGTCGCGCAGGTGGGGCTCGGCAACTACGTCGAGCGTCGAGCCTCGGCGGCCGTCCAGCTCGCGGGGCTCAACGTGGTGGACGACTTCGCGGGCGCCGCGCAGATCGGGGTCGTCGACTACGTCGATCACGAGATGGTCGGTGCACAGCTGGGGGTCGTGAACCTCGCGCATCGGGTGACCGGCGCGCAGGTGGGCCTCTTCAACCACACGGACGAGCTTCGTGGCGTACAGCTCGGCGTGGTGAACGTGTCCGGGCACGGCGGCCTGCCGGTCACCGGCATCTTCAATCTCGGGTTCTGAGGCGCCTGGACGTCGCGAAAACGAGCCGAAAACGCCTCGATTCGAGGGGAAGACAGGCGCGAGAGCGCCTCGAAGAGTCCGAAATCCTCGGTCGTTCGAGGGGCGTGCTCTACACTGCGTGCATGCTCCCCGCCGCCCTCGGCGCCGCGGTCGACGATGCCGTCGAGCGCGAGACCGCCGCGCTGAAGAAGCTCTGCGAAGACATCCATCGAAACCCCGAGCTCCGCTTCGAAGAGCACAAGGCTGCCGCCTGGGTGTCGGAGCTGCTCGGCGCGAGAGGCTTCGAGGTCGAGCGCGGCCTCGCCGGGATGCCCACCGCGTTCTCCGCGCGAGCAGGGAAAAAAGGCGGACCGCGTGTGGCCGTGCTGGCCGAGTACGACGCCCTCCCGGAGATCGGCCACGCGTGCGGTCACAACTTGATCGCGACCGGTGCCGTGGGCGCGTTCCTCGCTGCCGCGCGCTCGGCCGAGGCCGCAGGTGGAGAAGTCGTGCTCTTCGGGACGCCTGCCGAAGAAGGCGGGGGCGGCAAGATCAAGATGCTCGAGGCGGGATGCTTCGACGGCCTCGACGCGGCCATCATGTTCCACCCGTTCGATCGTGACATTCTCGCGCACCCCGCACTCGCCTCCATTTGGCTCACGTTCACTTTCCACGGAAAGCCCGCGCACGCCGCGGTCGCTCCGCACGAAGGCGCGAGCGCGCTCACCGCGTGCCTCGACACGTTCCGGCTGATCGACGGACAGCGCGTGCATTTCCGGGACGGAGTACGCGTGCACGGCTTCGTCACCAACGGTGGTCAAGCGGTGAACATCATCCCCGAGCTCGCCGCGTGCGAGTTCGCCGTGCGTGCCCGTGACGACCGCGAGCTCGAGCGCGTCCGTGGCATCGTCGAGCGCTGCGCGAAAGGCGCAGCCATGGCCAGCGGCGTCACGGTCGACATCGCCCTCCGGCGCGGCTACCGCGACATGAAGAACAACCTCGCCCTGGCGCGTTCCTTCGGTGAGCACCTCGCCTCGCGCGGACGCGTCGCCGAAGAGCGCACGGACAAGGTGGGCGCGGGGAGCACGGACATGGGCGACGTCTCGCACGCCGTGCCGGCCATTCATCCGTGGCTCGCCATCTGCGACATGGGCGAGAGCCTCTGCCACGAGCACCGCTTCGCCGAGTGCGCCGGAAGCGAACGAGGGTTCGCCACCGCGCTCGACGCGGCGCGAGCGCTCGCGAAGACCGCTCTCGAGGTGCTCTCGGACTCCGACCTGCGCGAAAAGGTCCGCGCCGAGTTCGGGAAGTAGGAGGCGAGCTCGTGGCGGGCCTTCGCGTCGTCCGCCCATGATCGTCGAAGAAAAAAGCCGATTTCGTCGCGTCGTCGCGGTCCTCGTCGCGTCGCTCTTGAGCTCGCTCGCCGAAGTCTCGTCCGCCCGCGACGACGAGCCCCCACACGACGACGGACCGAGTGCGCCGAATGCGAGCCCGTCGAGCCCGTCGCCAGCGGCCCCACCGGACGCGCGCCTCCGCGGCGTGAGCGCGCCCGTGCTCGTCGCGGGAGGCGAAGTGCCGTACCCCGAGTCGGGACGCGGCGACGCCAAGGTCGTGCTCGAGCTCGTGGTGGCCAAGGACGGAAGTGTGCAGGATGCACGGGTCGTCGAAGGAGACGAGCCGTTCGCGGAGGCCGCGTTGGTCGCCTCGCGGGGCTTTCGCTTCGACCCGGCGATGCGTGACGGCGTCCCCGTGCCCGCGCGTATTCGGATGCCGTTCTCGTTCGTCGCACCCGTCGAGCCCGAACCTCCGGGGCCGACTCCGAGCCCGACGTCGGGCGCGCCGAAGCCTCCGAGTGAGGTGCCACGCGCAGCTCCGGTCGAACAAGTCGAGGTCCGAGGCAAGCGCAAGGAGGCTGGTCAGACGACGCTCGGACAGGCCGAAATCCGGGACATTCCCGGCGCGTTCGGTGACGCGTTCCGTGCGATCGAGACCCTGCCCGGGGTGGTTCCGATGGCGAGCGGGCTCCCGTTCTTCTTCGTGCGCGGCGCACCTCCGGGCAACACGGGCTACCTGCTGGACGGCATCCGAGTGCCGCTGCTCTATCACCTCGCGCTCGGTCCGGCTGTGGTGCACCCGGGCATGATCGATCGCGTGGATTTCTTCGCCGGAGCGCCGCCCGCGCGCTTCGGCAAGTTCGCCGGCGGCTTCGTCTCGGGAGAGCTCCGTGAGCCCGCGAAGCGCTTCCACGGCGAGGGCAACATCCGCCTCTTCGATGCCGGCGCGCTCGCGGAGGCTCCGTTCGCGAACGGGAAGGGGACGGCGCTGGTCGCGGGGCGCTACAGCTACACCGCGCTGCTCTTCTCGCTCTTCGTCCCCGAGACTCGTCTCGACTACTGGGATTACCAAGCGCGGGTCGCTTACGATCTCACTCCCGACGATCGCGTCTCGGTCTTCGCGTTCGGAAGCCACGACTACCTCGGGGAGGTGAAAACGCGTGGCGGTGAGACCGAGACGCGCACCGTCTTCGCGACGCAGTTTCATCGCCTCGACACCCGCTACGATCGAAAAATCGAGGGTGGCCGCGTGCGCGCCGCGGTGACCCTCGGCATCGACGTGAGCGCGTTCGGCGAGGACAAGTCCACGCGCGACCGCATGCTCGCGGCGCGCTGGGAGCTGGAAAAACGCCTGTCTCCCGAGCTGCTCTTCCGCGGCGGCGCCGACGTCGTGCTCGACCACTACGATCTCGTCGACGGCGCGGAGGAGACCGACGAGCGCTTCTCGCAGCTTTATCCGCCACGCAACGACGTCGCGATCGGGCTGCGCGCCGATCTCGTGTGGAAGGTGACGCCGCGCATCGAAGTGGTGCCGGGCATTCGTGGCGACCTCTTCGGCTCGTGGTCCACCGGGCTTCGCCGGAGCTCGATATCCGGGGAAGATGCAGCCATTCCCTCGCTCGACCCGCGCCTCGCCACTCGAGTGAAGCTCTCGCCTCGCGTGACGTACGTCTCGACGCTCGGCCTGCAGCATCAGCCGCCCGCGTTCGTCTTGCCCGTTCCTGGGCTGCAAATCGGGCGACTCTCGGATGGTCTCCAAAGCACCATTCACGCGAGCCAGGGCGCCGAGATCGAGCTTCCCGCGAAGATCACCGTGGTGCCCACGGTCTTCGTCGCCAACGCGTTCGGCCTCAGCGACGCGACCGCCGTGTGCCCCAACCAAGGCGACATCCTCGATCGCGATTGCTCACGACGCGTCTCCGGCAGGACGTACGGGCTCGAGCTCGCGATTCGACGCAGCTTCGGCGAGCGGCTCACCGGGTTTTTGACCTACACGCTCTCGCGGTCCACTCGGCTAACGCGTCCGGTGCTCTTTTTCCGCGGTTTGGGCGGTCTCGGCATCAACGTGCCGGAGCGTGAAATCGCCGGTGAGTTCGACCGCACGCACGTGCTCAACGTGGCCGGCTCGTACACGATCGGCGCGGGCTGGCGCGCGGGGGCGCGGTTCTTCTTTTACACGGGTCGTCCGTACACCGAGACCCTGAGCGGCGTCCCCTTGCCGCCCTACAATGCCTATCGTCTTCCGGACTTCTACCGGTTCGATTTCCGCGTGGAGAAGCGCTGGACCTTCGGAGAGAGCGGCTACGTGTCGTTCGTCGCCGAGTGGCTCAACGCGACGCTGCGCAAAGAAGCCTTCCAAGTGAAGTGCCGCGACATCGGTGAGACAGGCTTCGAGAGCGCCGTGCCCGGTCAGCGCTGCGTTCCGGACGAGGTCGGTCCCATCACCATACCGAGCCTCGGCGTCGAGGGCGGGTTCTGACGATTAGCCCTTTTTTTCGAGCTCGCGCAGCCTCGTCACGTCTTTGCTTCGCGAGAGGGCGACCTGCTCCAAGAGGTCGGAGAGGCCTTTGGGATCGGCCACGTCCGGGAGGCGCTCGTAGGTGCCGTCCCATAGCTCGAGCATCACGCCCTTGTCGTCGAGCACGAGGCGATCGATCTGCGCCCACGCCCACTTCTTGATGCGGGGCACGCCGAGCAAGAGCACCTCGCGGGTCATGATGCCCTCGTGCGTGATCACCACGCCGCGCATCCACGAGCGCAGCACGGTGCCGAGCGCCGACACCAAGATGAGGATCGAGAGCGGCTGCGCGCCGAGCGGGCGGTTGCGATCGCCTTCCACGATCCACACCCAAAGGCGCGAGCTCGTGCTGCCGTTGTACGCGGTCACCACCACGCCGAGCACTACGAGCGCGAACGCGAGGTACACGAGCGAAGGAGCTCGCGCCTTGAAGGGCGCCTGGAACGTGCGGTGGAGCGGCTTGTCCGGCGCGTAGCTCATGTCGAAGCGCGCGACGGTGCCGTTCACCTCCGTGATCGAAGGCGGGTCGTCGTCGATGACGTCCGCCAGATCGGGCAGGTTTTTGGCTTTTTCGGCCCTCAGCGCGGCCTTCGTGGAGTCGTCTTCGGTGGTCACGAGGTGCACTCCAGCAAAACACGAAACTCGACCGCGGATTGGATCGCTCGCGAAAGTCTAGCTCGCTCGGAATTTTCCGCTCTCACGCCCGTCGCGACCTCGCTCGCGTGGGCGCATCGAGCGCCGCTCATTCCGCCTCGCCCTCGATGGGCGTCTCGCCCGAGAGATCCAGGTACTTTCCCTCGATCTCGCGGCGATGCTCGCGCGCGCTGGCGATCTCGCTCTTCGACGGGTTGATCACGACGAGCCCGTGGTCGGCGTCGAGCAGCGCGATGTCGCCGTCCGAGGCCCAGCGGAAGAGCCCTTGAACGCCCACGATGGCCGGCACGTCGAGCAGCGTGAGCAGCGTCTTCGTGCGAGGGCCGAACGCGCGCTCCGAGAGCACCACGCCCGCGGGCTGCGTGCGCGCGGACACGAGCAAGTCGAACACGGTGAGCGCGTCGCCGACCAAGATCGCCTTCGAGGGAAGCTCGGCGCGCTTGTCCGAAACGGCCACCATGGTGAGCGCGTCGCACAGGTCTTCCACGTCTTTCGCGCGCTCTTCGAGGAACGCGTCGCGCGTGACACTGGCTGCGGTGCGCGTGACCTCGCGGGCCACCCGTGCGAGCGCTTGCGGGATTCCTCCGTCCACCTCGACGAGCTCGATGGCACGCTCGCGGAAGCGCTGATCCCCGAGGATTTCCAGGTACGTATCGAGAAAGCGCGCGCCTCCCTCGAGCTCGCGCCTTCGGGCCATGTCGGCCAGCGCGAAGATGGCCTTCTCGGCCACGTCGAAGGCACCACGAAGGCGACGGAGCTGCGCCTTCGCTTCGTCGCGATCGAGCGGCTTTTCGGCGGGGCGCGCAGAAGGTCGGCGAAGCGCGGCGACCGCACCGAGCGCTCGTCCGGGCACGAACGGCCGCCCGGGCAGCGTGACCTTGCGAGTACCTCCGCCGGCCTTTCGCTCGTGGCGTTCACGGCGCGAGTCGAGCAACTCCGCCTGCGAAATCCCCGCGGCGAGAAGGCCACCCATCAGCGCGAGCTGGGCCACGTCTTCGTCCGTGAAGGCGCCCTTCTTGCGCTGGAGCACGAGCGCGCCGAGCGGTCCGCGTCGTCCTCGAACCGGTACCGCCAGAAAGACCGGAAAGCGCTCTTCGCCGAGGCCGTCGAAGTGCTTGTACGATGCATGGGTCTGCGCGACGTCGGCCGAGACCGGGCGCATGTACTCGACCGCGCGGCCGGTGATGCCTTCGCCCACGTGCAGACGCACGGTGCCGATCGCGCGCTCGAAGCCCACGTTTCCGCGCATGACGAGCTCACCGCCGTCACCCTCGAGCACGTAGAGCGAGCACACGTCGGCGCCGAAGATGGCCGCGATTCGCCTCGGGCCTTCGTCGAGCAGGGTGCCGAGCGGCATGGGACGCGCCGCGAACGCGACGAAGTCCAGCACCCCGTCGAGCCTCGCATCCCCCCGACCGTGGACCTTCTCCTTCGCCATGTCGCGTCATGATCGCCGACAGGGCCGGGTCAAGTCCACCCGAACTCGTCCGATTCGTGAACGAAGGCGCGCTCCTGCCCGACATCGTGGCCCGTCGTTCGTCGTTCGCGCGCAGGCTCGGGACGGCTCGTGGTGCGACGAATCCTGCGCACCGGACCCGATTTCGCGCGGGTTCGCCGAGCCTTTCGTTTCGCATGCGGGAAGGCGCGACGCGAAAAGAAGATGGGGGTATAGGGGCGGCATGTACGACTTTCCCTCTCCCGAGTGGGCCCAAGCCTACAAGACCGCGATCAACGAAAACCCCGACTACAAGCTCCACGGCAAAGACTGGACGCACGGAGTGGTGGCGTTCGTGGTCAAGGCCGAGCCCGCGCTCGGAATCCCGGACGACATGGGCCTCTGGCTCGACGTCCACGGGGGAGAGTGCCGCGAGATCAAGTACCTCCCGGCCGCCGAAGTGCAGGCCGCTCCGTACGTGATCGTGGCGCCCTACGCGATGTGGAAGGCGATCATCAAGAAGGAGATCGATCCCATCAAGGCGATGATGCAGAACAAGGTCAAGCTGACCAAGGGCAACATGCCCACCATCGTCCGCTACGTGAACTCGTCGCGTCAGCTGGTCGAGTCGACCTCGCGCGTACCCACCAAGTTCCGCGACGAGTAAAGAGCGAAGCACCCGTAGGTCCGCGATTGCGCGCTTCGAGCGACGAGTCGCGGACCCGGTGCGAAGGTCCTTGATCTCGACGGGCGGGAAAAAGAAGATGTGGGCCATGCCAACGTCGAATCCTCTCGTGCTCGTCGCCGACGACGAGCCGTCCATGCTGGAGCTGGTCGCGCGCCACCTCACGACCATGCGCGACCCCAGCCTCGAGGTCATTCAAGCGCGCGACGGTGAAGAAGCGTGGAAGCTCGCTCGCGAGCACCTGCCCGACCTCGTCGTCCTCGACGTGATGATGCCCGGAATGAGCGGGTGGGAAGTGTGTCGCAAGATCCGCGAAGACATTGCCCTCGCCCACACCGGCGTGGTGATGCTCACCGGCATCGGCGAGAACCTCAACCAGCTGACGAGCCCGCTCTACGGCGCTGATGCGTACATCGACAAGCCGTTCGAGTTCGACGAGTTCGACGGCAAGGTCCGCGGCACGCTCTCGGCACGCGCGTCTCAGCGCGAGGGCATCACGCGCCCGACCGTGAACGGCACCGCGGGTGCGGCCAAGCCGGCCGACGACGTCTCCTCGGACGACGACGACCCCAAGAAGGCGGCGGCGAAGAAGGCTGCGCCGAAGAAGGCCGCGCCGAAGAAGGCCGCTGCCCCGAAGAAGGCCGCGCCGAAGAAGGCCGCTGCCCCGAAGAAGGCCGCGCCGAAGAAGGCCGCGCCGAAGAAGGCCGCGCCGAAGAAGGCCGCGCCGAAGAAGGCCGCGCCGAAGAAGGCCGCGCCGAAGAAGGCTGCGCCGAAGAAGGCTGCCCCGAAGAAGGCTGCCCCGAAGAAGGCTGCCCCGAAGAAGGCTGCCCCGAAGAAGGCTGCCCCGAAGAAGGCTGCCCCGAAGAAGGCTGCCCCGAAGAAGGCCGCGCCGAAGAAGGCTGCCCCGAAGAAGGCCGCGCCGAAGAAGGCCGCGCCGAAGAAGGCCGCGCCGAAGAAAGCCGCCAAAAAGAAGCGCTGATCGCCCCCGCGCGCGCCTGTGCGCGTGAAATCCCGAGCCCCGCCGCGTCTCCGTACGCAGCGGGGCTCGTGTCGTTCGAAGCGTCGGCCTCGGACAAAGTGTTGCGAACCGAGAAGTTTCGTGTACGAAATACTTCTACGGGGAAGCACGTTCCACCCCGGTGAGGAGAGTCGTTCGATGCCGTCCCCCTTCCGTGAAGAGCACGAGCAGTTCCGCAAGACCGTCCGCACGTTCGCCCAGAAGGAGCTCGCGCCCTTCGTCGACGAGTGGGAAAAGAGCGAGTGTTTCCCGAACGAGGTGTTCAAGCGTGCGGGTGAGCTGGGGCTCTTCTCTGCACACTACAAGGAAGAGCACGGCGGTATCGGCGGCGACTATTGGTTCAGCGTCGCCAAGGGCGAAGAGCTCCCGCACTGCCGCTCGGCCGGCGTCACCATGGGCCTCTTGGTCCAGAGCGACATGGCCACTCCGGTCATCGCGGACCTCGGCAGCAAAGAGCAGATTCAGGAGTTCTTGGTGCCCGCGCTGAAGGGCGAGAAGATCGCCTCGCTCGGCGTGACCGAGCCGAACGCCGGCAGCGACGTCGCGGGCATCCAGACTTGGGCCCGCAAAGACGGCGACGACTACGTCATCAACGGCGCGAAGACCTACATCACGAACGGTACGCGCGCCGACTTCGTCACCCTGCTCGTGAAGACCGCGCCCGAACAAGGCGCACACGGCTGCAGCTTCTTTCTCGTGCCCACGAACACCAAAGGCTTCTCGGTCTCGGGCAAGCTGAAGAAGGTGGGCAACCACGCGAGCGACACCGCCGAGCTCGCCTTCGACGAGATGCGCGTGAACAAGCGCTACCTGCTCGGCGAAGAGAACATGGGGTTCATGTACCTCATGCAGAACTTCCAGACCGAGCGCCTCATCGCCGCCACGAGTGCGTGTGCTGCGCTCCAGCTCTCGATCGACGACGCCATTGCCTACGGTCGCGATCGGAAGGCGTTCGGCAAGCCGATCATCAAGCGCGAGTACTGGCAGCACAAGTTCGTCGATCTGCTCACCAAGCTCGAGGCCGGACGCGCGCTCTCGTACAAGGCCGCCGAGTCGTACAACGACGACAAATACGTGAACGGCGGCATGGTCTCGATGGACACCGTCAAGCTCATCAGCATGGCGAAGATCTTCGTCGGTGAGCTCTCGAGCGAGGTCATCGACCAGTGCATGCAGTTCCACGGCGGCGCCGGCTACATCGAGGAGTACCACGTGGCGCGTGCCTTCCGTGACCAGCGCCTCATCCGCATCGGCGGCGGCACCACCGAGACCATGCGCTACTACATCGCCAAGCTCCTCGGTCTCTGACCCCCGCTCGAAGCGAGAGCCACGAGCCGTTCAGCGCGCCTTTTCGACCTTTCGCGAGCGTCTTCCGACGCCGAGCTGAGAGTCCGCGAGAAGGCGCGCTATCCTTTGTCGAAGATGGCGTCCTCGAGCCCGCTCCGAGCTCTCACGACCTCTCCGTTGCCTCGACTCGTCGCCCTCACCGGCTTCGCGCTCGCGCTGCTCTTCGCGCGGGTCTACTGGACGGGCTCGTATGCGTACCTGTTCCTCGCGTGGAATCTGTTCCTCGCGTGGGTCCCGTTCGCGTTCGCGCACGGCCTCACGAAGGCCGTCCGTGATGGCGCGAAGCCCAAGTGGCTCGTCCTCCTGGGCATACCGTGGCTGCTGTTCTTGCCCAACGCGCCCTACCTCGTGACCGACCTCATGCATCTCCGGCACGGCCACGAGGCTTCGCTCTGGTTCGATGCGGTCATGCTCGGGACGTACGCGTGGGCCGGGCTCGTGCTCGGCGTGGGCTCGCTGCGCATGGTCGCGGGGCTCGTGCACGACCGACTCGGCGTACACGTGGCACGAGGCTTCGTGGTGGTGGTGGCGCTTCTCTCCGGCTACGGCATCTACCTGGGTCGCTTCTCGCGGCTCAACTCCTGGGACGTGGCCGCGCACCCCATGTGGGCCTTCCGTGAGGCGGCGAGCCCGCTCGCGCATCCCCTGGCCACGTTGCGTGCGTGGAACGTGACCCTCGTCTGCGCCGCGCTCTTCCTCGTCACGTACGCGACCATGGGGTCTTTGTATGGTGCACGAAAGCCCGTGGCGAGCTCCGACGAAGCCGAGTGACCGACCGCGCCGCGACCCTCTTCAGGTTCGGCAGCGTCAGGTTCGTGGACCGAACAGCGAGCGCGTGTCTTCGTTCGAGAGCGTGACGAACGTGAGGATGCCGAGCAGCGTGCCGAGGGGCATGTTCATGCAGAGGAGCCCCGCCACGATGTAGACGAACGTCAGCCGCTTTTTCTGCGACAAACAGCGCCCCGCCACGATGGTGAGGATGCCCATGGTCACGCATACGATCATGGCGAACAGGCCGAGCCCGATGAACAGCCAACCGAACAAGGGAGGGGGATTGTTGGCGCCCGAGTCCGGAAAGGATCCGTTCACCATGGCGATGCCGATGGCGACGTGCGCGAGGAAGACGAGCCCCACCGGGATGGTGAGCCCACCGAGCACGTAGTAGCCGATGGCCAGGTTGCCGAGGTGCTGCTCGCCGCGCGGACGCGCGAAGGCAGCGGGCGGGGGAGGCATGGGTCGGAAGGGCGTCACGAGGTCAAAGGTACGCACGCGCTCGGATTCGCGCGAGCCGAACGTTCGACCGGAGTCGACCGCCCCGTTTTTCGCATACGCTCGTGCCCATGGCGCTCTTTCCCAAGTGCAAATTCCAGGTCTTTCTCCGCAACGCTGGCGTGCTCGTCGCCGGGCAGCGGAACGAAGGAACGCTGGTCTTGCACGTGCCCGAGCACATCCCACGAGCCGAGCACATCTACCTCGACCTCCACAGCGAAGCCTGGGCAGGCTACGGCTCCGGCAAGAATCGACGAGTCGAGCGCCATGCGCTCCTCCACTTGGTCTCCCGGGTAGACCTCCCGAAAGAGGGCATGCCACCGGGAGAGCACAGCTACCCCTTCGCGTTCGATCTTCCCGCGTGGCTTCCCCCGCAGCTCGCCGGCTACGACTGCGCCATCACGCACGAGCTCAAGTCGACCTTGGACGTCGACTGGGCCATCGATCCGGTCGAGCGCGTCTTTCCTCGGGTGGTGCGGCCTGCGGGGCACGGCCGTCGCTCGGTGCTGGTGGCGCGATCCCCGAACGGGTTTCACGACAAGATCGTGCTCGAGGCCACGCTCGCGTCGTCGGTGATCGCCGAAGGCGAGCCGCTCGAAGGGAAAATCGCGGTGCGCGCGGGAGCGGGCGCGAAGTTCGACGCCGTGGTGCTCACGCTCGCGCGCGTAGCTACGGTGGTCATGGGACGAGGTGACGCGCGTCGTACCGATCTTGCCGTGATCCGTATCCCGGCAGCGAGGCTGGTCGGCGGAGAAGCTGTATCCTTCACGTTTCCTCCGCAGGAAGAGACGGTCCCTTCGTTCCGCTCGGGGCACATCGACAACAGCTACGTGCTGCACGTCTCGTGCGATATCCCGTGGGGGTTCGACCCGGAATTTTCCGTTCCGTTCGAGCTGTTGCCGCGCGGCTCGGCGCTGGACGGCGAGCTCGGCACGGTTGCGCTCGGGAGCGAACGTCGTCGGCAGATCGCGCACTACGTGGCGTCGCGCACCGGCCTCGCGGAGGGCACGAGCCCGGTGCTCGTCCATGGTCGCGAAGGGCCGGTTCGGTTCGCCTTGGTGGACGCGCCACGCGAGGGCGCTCTCGGCATCGAAGCGACGCTCACCTATCCCAAGCTCGGGGTCGACGTTCGCATGCGACCGCTCGGGATGCTCGACGGTTTCCGCCAGTCGCCGCTGCTCCCCCCGGAGCTTCAGGACAAGTTCTTCCTGCGCGTCGAGCCACCCAAGGATCGCTTCGACCGTGATCCGCTAGGTGAAGCGGAGCTTCATACGCTGCTCGGAGGACTCGGCCTCGCGGACGAGGTCCGTCTCGACGATCATCGACTTGCGTTCCACCTGAAGGTCGAAGACGACGCGGAGTGGATCGCGAAACACGCCGAAAATCTAGTCGCGCGAGCGAAGGTGCTCGCGTCGATCGTCGCGCGTCTTCCGTTCCCCAAGGTGCTCGCGCACACCCGCCCGGCCTGGGAGGCGACTGCCGTCGAGCGCTCCGGCACTCTGGTCCCGAGCGTGCCTGCCATCGAGGGGCTCTCGGTCGGCGTGCGCACGATCGGCGGTGAAGAGCGCACCTTCGAGCTCGCCATCGTGACCGTGTGGGACGACGGTGTCGCCCGAACCGAGGTCGATCTCTCGTTCCCCGGCTTCGCGCTTCCCGAGCACGCTCTCCCCATGTTGGCGGGCAAGGTCGAGCACGCCATGCTCGGCTCGCTTCGCGGCACGTTCGTCACGCTCGCCGCCGAAGGCCTGCACGCCATCCGCGCCTTCACCTCGAAGCACGTGGACGATCCACGCGCGCTCTTCCCCGCCATCGAGGGGCTCGTCGCGTGGATCCTCGAGGTGCGTGGAGAGCGTCGCGCGGACGCTCCCTACCGCTGAGCCGCTGAGCCTCAGCTGTCCGCCGGGTGAGGCGCGTAGAGGATCTCGGTGCGCAAGAGCTCCGTAGCGACCGCGCGCGCGTCGCGTGCTCCTACTCCGAAGCCCCCGAGCGCCTTGATCAATTCGGCCCCGCGAAAGGGCGCGGACTGGTCCCTCAGCACGAGCGCGGCGGCTGCGAGCGGCGCGGCCGAAAACACGAGGCTTTGGCGCCTGCGCTTCACCACCACACGCTCGGGGCGCACCTCTCCGCGGAGGCTACGTGTCTCCACGGTGAAGCTTACGTCCGGGCTCACACAAAGCATCGCGTCGTCGATCGCGGCCGGTGAAATCGCGGGGCGGAGCTCGTTGTCCGAGTGCGCGACCACGAGGTCGAGCATGGGTCGATACGCCACCGCCTCCACGAGCGAGAACCGATCGACGTCGGAGAGCTTGGCCGCGCGCTCGCGCAGCGCTTCGGGAAGCACCTCGTTCGTGTCCCAGATTTCGGGCTCGTTCCAGCGCAGCGGCTTCATCCCGCCCTCTTCGAGAAGTGTGTAGAGCTCACGTACCGTGTAGCTGGTCTCGTGCACGTGCAGATAGCGGTCGACGAGCTCGGCGTCGGCCACGGTAGGCGCGTCCGCGAAGGGGCCCGCGAAGAGCGCTTCGGCCTGCGGTGCGCGCACGAGGTGCCTCGCGGCGTCGAGGCGCTCCTCGAGCGGCAGCGTACGTGGCACCACGAGATCGAGCGCGCGCACCGTGCGGTAGAGCGCGTGACGACCCTCGCGTCCGTACACCATGAGCGAGATCATCCCGTGCGGAGCGAGCACGGCCTTCAGCTTCGCGAGTCCTTCGGCCGGGCTCGAGAGATGGTGCAGCACGCCCGAAGACACGATCACGTCGAACCCACCCTCCGGCACGTCGAGGCCCTCGAGCGTCATGAGGTTGACTGCCTGAAGCTTGACGTTCGTCAGCCCACGCGCCTTGATCGTGGCGCCCGCTTCGTCGAGCGCGACGCGGTTCAAATCGATGCCCGTGAACTGCACGTCGCGCTGCACGGCCGCCGCTCCCACGAGGCCCGCCGCGCGCCCGCAACCCGCGTCCAACACCTGCAAAGGACGACCTTTTTTCCGCGCGAGCAACCCGTACGAGAGCAGCATGCGAGCATCGCTCCCCACACGGATCTGCGGCGTCGCAGCCGGCGGGTAGGGATACTTCTCGTACATGGCCCGCACTGCGCTGGTGATGTCGTCCATGCGCCGCAAGTAGCAAGCACGGTGCCGCCCAAGAAACAGGGGGAGCGCGAGCAAACAGGGGGAAGCGCGAGGGGGGAACGCCCTCGCATCCGGCCAAGGCTCAGCCCGAGACGAACGCGAGCGCCCCCCATCGAGCGAATAGGTCAAACGCGCGCGGCGCGCAGCTTCTCTTCGAGGCCCATCTCGAAGAACGAGCGGAGCTCTCCGCGCATCTTCAAGACGTGTGGATTCTGCACGTATTTGCGCTCGAGCTTCTCGGTGTACTTCTGCGCGGTGTCGTTGGCGAGCCGGTAGCGCTCGCCGAGCGTGGTGTGCTCTTCGTGGCAGTACGAGACCATGCCGAAGAGCCGCTCGCGGAGCTTCTCGCTCGTGCGAGACGAGAAGCTCGGGAGGGCGTGCGCGAGCACCACGTACTTGTCGACCTCGGCTTGGATCTCGAGCTCGAGCTGCGTGGTCTCTCGCTTGCGGGATACACGCGCCGCCAAGTAGACGAAGTGGCTCACGCCCTCGATGATCTGGCAGAGCGGATCCAAGTTGCCGCCCTCGAGATCGACCTCGCGCGCCGAGAGCTTCGGCATGCGCAGCTCGATCTCGAGATCGTCTTCGGCTTCGCGAACGAACAGCGCTTCGCGTTCGGACTCGCCGGCCTCGGTCACGAAGTCGCCCACGTGGGGGAGCTCGTCCAGCCGGTAGAGCCGGGTGAGCCCCTGTTTCACACGCTCCGCGAGGGCGATCTCGCGAACCAGTCCGGCGCCGTACCCCTCGAGGCGCTTGGCCCCGAGGTCGCTCACTGGAGAACCTGCCGTCCTCGAGGCGTGCGGAAGCCGTGCGCCGAGAGCGCGTCGGCCAGGGTGTCGCTCTTGGTCTTCATCCAGCGCTCGTAGAGCTTCAAGATGGCCTTGGAGCCCTCGGCACCTTTCGCCAGCGTCAGGTTCGCCACTTCGGCGACCACCTCGACGAAGGACTCGAAGCGTTGGGCGAGCTCGTGGAAGAGGTGAAGACCGCGGTCTTCTTCTTTGATTCCGCGCACCAAGAGGCTGCCCGCGGACTCGTAGGCGCGGGCGCCGATGCCCACGAGGTAGCTCTGGTCGACCCCGCGTCGCTCGAAATGATCGAGGAAAAACCCGGAGCTGTAGAGGGTGCCGTCGCCGAGGGCGCGCAGCTTGGTGAAGCGCTCACCGAGGTCGTTCGTGTGGAGCGCTTCGTCGAGGAGGAAGGCGAGGGGACGGTCCAGGGTGGCCTCGCGCTCGGGGTCGGGTTTGGCGAATTCCGAAAGGACCCCGGCTAGATACGTCGTGGCACCCGGCGAGGCCTCGATGCGACGCGCTTTCATCGCGTCCTCGAGTGCGTCCTTGAAGAAGCCGTCGAGAGAAGCAGTAGCCAAAATGGTCATGACGAGCACCTCCTCACCCCGTGCCGAGCCTTCGCTTCCGGTGGGGTCTGCATCTATGGACGGTACGGAAAGTCCGACCCTTGAGCAATTTTCGCTAACGTTCTCGGGAATTTGTACGACGGGCGGCTTAGCGCTCGACCCGGTCAACTGCTAAGCCGGAGAGGTACGGGCGTTCAGCGTTTGGGCGCGCAAAATTTTCTCGTACTTCCGAGGACTTGAAGAAAAGGGGCGCAAGTGTGACGGCGTGCCTTGACGGACTCCGCCCAGCGATTACGTTCGCGGCGCTGTCAGCACTCGGAGGGAACGAGTGCTAACAATCGACCGACGCCTTCCCGTGAGGGGCCCCGCTTCCTCCGACTTTCGCGTCGGTCACCCCTCTCCCGATCGTCTCCGATGCGGTGTTCGCATCGGGAAAACACACGAAACCACTCAGCTTCGAAAGCTCAGGAGTCGCAACATGGCCATTCGTCCCCTTCAGGACCGAGTCCTTCTCAAGCGCGTGAAGGAAGAAGAGAAGACCAAGGGCGGAATCATCATCCCCGACTCGGCCAAAGAGAAGCCGATCGAGGGTGAAGTCGTTGCCGTGGGCAGCGGCAAGGTTCTCGAAGACGGCACCCTGCGCAAGCTCGACGTGAAGGTCGGCGACCGCGTCCTCTTCGGCAAGTACTCGGGCACCGAAGTGAAGATCGAAGGCGAAGAGCGCCTCATCGTCCGCGAGGACGACATCCTCGTCGTCATCGAGGCCTAGCTCGCGCCTTCGACGTCGGGACGACGTTCGCGTGCTCAGCGTACGGTCGTACGCTTCCGCGCGGCGAACGCCGTCTCGACGCCGAAATCGCTTCGCTAGTCCTCGACGACCAGAGAGCGACGAACGCGAAGCACGAAGATTTTGTTTTGCCCTCGAGTTCGAGGGCTTTGAGCTCAGCAGAGGTATCGCACCATGGCAGCTAAAGAGATCGTTTACACCGAGACCGCTCGTAACCTCATCCTCGCCGGCGTGAACGCCCTGGCGGACGCGGTGAAGGTCACCCTCGGACCCAAGGGCCGCAACGTCGTCATCGAGAAGAGCTTCGGCTCGCCGACGGTCACCAAGGACGGCGTCACCGTCGCCAAGGAGATCGAGCTCGAGAACCGCTTCGAGAACATGGGCGCCCAGATGGTGCGCGAAGTGGCCTCGAAGACCAGCGACGTGGCCGGCGACGGCACCACGACCGCCACGGTCCTCGCCCAGGCGATCTACCGCGAAGGCTCGAAGCTCGTGGCCGCCGGTCACAACCCGATGGAGATCAAGCGCGGCATCGACGCGGCGGTCGCCACCCTGACCGACGCCCTCAAGAAGATGGCGAAGCAGACCAAGGATCCCAAGGAGATCGCCCAGGTTGGCACCATCTCGGCCAACGGCGACAAGGAAATCGGCCAGAAGCTTGCCGAGGCCATGGAGAAGGTCGGCAAAGAAGGCGTCATCACGGTCGAAGAGTCGAAGACCGCCGAGACCACCCTCGACGTCGTCGAAGGCATGCAGTTCGACCGCGGCTACCTCTCGCCGTACTTCGTCACGGACCCCGAGCGCATGGAAGCCGTCCTCGAAGACTGCTTCATCCTCATCTCCGAGAAGAAGATCTCGAACATGAAGGACCTGCTCCCGGTTCTCGAGGCGATTGCCCGTAGCCAGAAGCCGCTCCTCATCCTCGCCGAGGACATCGAAGGCGAAGCCCTCGCGACCCTCGTCGTCAACAAGCTCCGTGGCACCCTCCACTGCGCCGCCGTCAAAGCCCCCGGCTTCGGCGATCGCCGCAAGGAGATGCTCAAGGACATCGCGACCCTCACCGGCGGTCAGGTCATCGCGGAAGAGCTCGGCCTCAAGCTCGAGAACGTGACCATCAGCGACCTCGGCCGCGCCAAGCGCGTCTCGCTCGACAAGGACAACACGACCATCGTCGACGGCGCGGGCGACAAAGAGAAGATCAAGGGCCGCATCGCGGAAATCCGCGCTCAGGTCGAGAACACCACCTCCGACTACGACCGTGAGAAGCTCCAGGAGCGCCTCGCCAAGCTCGTCGGCGGCGTCGCCGTCGTCAAGGTCGGCGCTGCGACCGAGACCGAGATGAAGGAGAAGAAGGCCCGCGTCGAAGACGCCCTCCACGCGACCCGCGCGGCCGTCGAAGAAGGCATCGTCCCCGGCGGCGGCGTCGCGCTCATCCGCGCGCAGTCCTCGCTCGACAGCCTCAAGCTCTCGGACGAGCAGATGTTCGGCGTGAAGATCATCCGCCGCTCGATCGAAGAGCCCCTCCGCCAGATCGTCTCGAACGCGGGCCTCGAAGGCTCGATCGTCGTGAACAAGGTCAAGGAAGGCAAAGACGACTTCGGCTACAACGCGGCCAACGACACCTGGGGCAACCTGCTTGCTCAGGGCGTCATCGACCCCGTCAAGGTGGTCCGCACCGCTCTCCAGAACGCGGCTTCGGTCTCGAGCCTCATGCTCACCACCGAGTGCCTCGTCGCCGAGCGCCCCAAGGACGAGAAGCCCTCGGGCGGCGGTGGTCACGAAGGTCACAATCACTTCTGATCGCCGAGCCGTGACCTGAAGGGCCTCAACGCCTAGCGGGTCGTGCCTCTCGCACCACGATGTCCCCGGGTCGGTTCGCCGATCGGGGACATCGGCTTTTTGTGGTCGAGAGAAGCTCGCGTAGAGTCGAGCGCACGCCGATGATTCTGATTGAGCCCGATGCACCGCCGCTGCTCGTGATCCGAAAGAAGCGGCACCGTCCGAAGGTCGGCGATGTGTTCGCGTTTCAGCTGCCCGACGCCATCTATCGTTTCGGTCGCGTGTTTCACACGGACGTGCCCGTTTTTGGGAAGGGCGAAAGCGGCAACATTCTCGTCGTGGCGTATCGGCACGAGACGAAGAGTCTCCAGGACTATCCTGCACGACTCCTTCCGAAGGATATCCTTGGTCCTCCCACGCTGATCCTGCCGATCATGTGGTCGAGGGGCTACTTCGCCCATCTCGAAAGCCGGCCGTTCGAGCCGGAAGAGGTTCCGTCGCCGGGCCCCTGCTTCAGTTACTACGACACGTATCGTGACCCGGACGGGAATCCGATGCCGTGCAACCCGAACCTCTTGGGCTTTTGGGCGGGATACGGTGACTTTGCGTTCGGCGACGAGATGATCGACGCGGTCAACGAAGCGGCGTCTCGGTAGGGCGATCCACCGAAGCGACGGTCGTCGACCCTCATGAATGTCACGTCTGATCACCGAGCCGTGTCTCGCACCACGATGTCCCTGGTCGGTTCGCCGATCGGGGACATCGGCTTTTTGTGGTCGAGAGAAGCTCGCGTAGAGTCGAGCATCACGCCGATGATTCAGATTGAAGCCGACGCGCCTCCGCTGCTCGTGATGCGGAAGAAGCGGCACCGTCCGAAGGTCGGCGATGTGTTCGCGTTTCAGTTGGCGGACGGGCTCTATCGGTTCGGGCGTGTGTTTCACACGGCGGTCCCTATCGGAGGGAAGGACGACTGCGGAAACCTCGTGGTGGCCTACCGATACGAGGCTGAGACCATAGGCGAGTGCCCTCCGCACCTGCTCCCGGATGATGCGCTAGGACCCCCCATGGTCGTGTCGTCGCGTCCATGGTCGCTCGGATATTTTGCGCATCTTCATTGTCGCCCGTTCGAGCGCGAGGAGGTCCCGCACCCTGGGCCGTGCCTCTTCGACTACTACGCAGACAAATGTCGCGGACCGGATGGCTCGTTCGTTAGGAAGAACCCGCGCCTGATGGGCACCTGGGCGTTGACTGGATACCTTGCGGTCGGCACCGAGCTGATCGCGGCTGTCAATGTACCGAAGGCCCGATAGGGCCACGCCCCCTCCGTTCCGTTTCGCTTTGCGTCACCTGGTCACTGGGTCGACCAGGTGACGCCTCGTTTTGTGCCGAAACAGCCCATGACGCGCTCCAGTGACGGTGGAAAAAACTTGACACACCGTGCAACGCACAACGTGCGCGAAAAGACGACTTTCTTCCTTGAATGTTCGTCGAGCGCGACTATACGAAGCACCCCGGCGCTCTGTTGGGGGGGTGGAGACGAGAATGAACGTACGGTCGGCGCTTGTGGGGTTGTCTTCGGTTCTTGCCGCGACTGGCATGATGGTTGCGTGCGCTACGGAGACCGTCACAGTCGACGATCCTGTGGACGGGAGCGTCGAGCCGGTCGCGGACGCCTCGCCAGACCGCGTCGTTCCGAAAGACGCGGCCAAGGACTCCACGTCGCCTACGGACGCGAGCAAGCCCGATTCGACGACCGTCACCGATGCCTCGCCCGACAGCGGAGACGCGAGCATCGACAAGGCCGGCGAGCCGTTCGATCCAGCCGCACCGAAGGCGGGCGATCCCTGTCCTCCCGGCATTCCCGTGAACTCCATCGTCGAGCGTCGCTGCGACAAGTGCGGGACCCAAAAGGCACTGTGCGAGGCCGGGAACGTGGTGGGCATGTACGGACCGTGTCTCAACGCGAAGACCGACCCGACCGCGTGCCTTCCCGGCGAGCGGAAGTCCGTCTCGTGCGGATTGTGCGGGAAGTCCGTCAAGACCTGCGACAACACCTGCACGTACACCGAGAGTCTGTGCTCCGGTGAGGTCGCGGGGGGCTGTGTACCAGGTACCGTAAAGTACCTCGCAACGTGTGCCAATCCTGCGGAGTTTCGTCGTCAGGTTTGCTCGGCGACCTGCGGACTCAGCGCCGCTGAGCCTTGCGCACCGCGCGGGCCAGACGGCACGATCACCGTGTCGGCCACTGCGGGTGGGGTCGTTGCGTACAATGCGACGCTCGACGCGAGCCAGAAGCTTCCGCTGATGGACTTCCCGTTCTACTGCCCTGCCGTGTTCAGCACGACGAGCACCGTCGCCGCTTACGTCGAGCTCAAGAACACGACGGCGACGCCGGCAAACGTGACGCTGTTCAACAAAGACACGGCGTTGAGCGTGGCGCTCGCTTACTACCCGGGCGCGACCGTGCCCGCGAACCGCGCCGCGTGCTCGGACCACGCGGGAGTGGACAAGATCACGGTCACGGTTCCGGCCAATGGCTCGGTCATCGTCTACGTGGGACTCGGCAACACCACCGCCTCGGCCGTCAAGCTCGAGGCGAAGACGAATTTCGTCGGGACCGAGACCCCCGTCGCGGTCGACCACACCCTCGCCATCTCCCAGACCGTCGGTGGATCCGTCGACCAGAACCTCACGTTCGACGAGACGAAGTTCCTCGCCGTGTCGGGCTCGCCGAACGCGCCAGCCTCGTACGATGGGCCCAACGCTTGTCCGGTCACCAAGTTCGGTGTCGAAGCCCCCTATCGGTACGTTCGCCTCACCAATTCGTCGGCCACGGCGCGTACGGTGAACCTCTTGGCCGCCGACACCGTGCCCGATTCCTATATCGCCGTGTATCCGAGCGTTCCGCTCAGCACGGCGCGGACGGCATGCACGGCCTCTTACAACGACGATTGCAACAACGTCGACTACAACGCCTGCCTCGACGGTGTCACCGTACCCGCCAACGGCAGCGTAGTCGTGTACTTCGGTCAGGTCACCGAAGACGGCATCTACGACACCAACACTCTTCAAGTCACGACGGCGAACTGACTTCGCTTCGATTGAGCACCTCGGAGAATCACATGAAGACTCGTCTTGGAATTTTCGGCATCGGGGCGATTGGACTGTTCGTCGCGGTCGCCCAGGGCTGTGCCACCGAAGCGACGGTCGTCGACGATCCGGAAGACGCTGCCGTCG
Organism: Polyangiaceae bacterium; assembly: GCA_965225775.1. GTDB lineage: Bacteria > Myxococcota_A > Polyangia > Polyangiales > Polyangiaceae > JAAFHV01. Next base: position 8,159,801 of record OZ245328.1, read on the forward strand.
AACCGGTCGTGGACTCCGGCAAGAAGGATTCGTCGACGCCGCCCAAGGACAGCTCGACTCCGGACTCGGCAAAGCCCGACGCTGCCAGGCCCGACGCGACTGTGACCGACGCGAATGCCGATGCCGCTGACGGGTCGGCGGTCACCCCTCGTCCGGGCGAGCTCTTCGACCCGACGGCTCCGAAGGCCGGAGATCCCTGCCCGGCAGCGGTTCCCGTCAACACGATCATCGAGCGTCGCTGTGGGAAGTGTGGCGTTCAGAAGGTTCTCTGTATCGCTGGCCCCACCGCCGGAACCAAGATCGTCGACCCCGCCGACTACGGTGCTTGCACGGGGGAGAAGACTGCGGCCGACGCTTGTCTGCCCAACGAGCGGAAGATCAACTCGTGTGGCTTCTGTGGAACGCAGGTTCAAAACTGCGACACCACCTGCTCCTACATCTCGGGCCTCTGTCAGAACGAGGTCGTGAATGGTTGCACGGCCAACGAGGTGACCTACATCGAAGGTCTCTGCGGCCCCGGCACCACCCCGCCGTCGAGCGCGAGCGACGTTCGCAAGCAGACCTGCTCGGCGAGCTGCATGAAGGGAGCTCCCGAACCCTGCGCCCCGCGTCCGCTCGACGAGCTCGTGGTGTCCCCCATCGTCGGAGCCGTCGCCACTGGTGAGTTCACCTACTTCGGAACGAAGCAGCCGAAGCTCACCGTCGGCGCTTGCGCGACCACGGTGGACTCTGGCGCGATGACCTCCGTGCACTACGCCCGGATCAAGAACACGAGTGCGCAAGCGCTGAACGTGACGATCGTGAACCGTACGCCTACCGGCGCGTCGAGTATCCCCAACGTGCTCGTCGCCATGTACAACGGCACCAACCAGCCGGCCGACCGAAAGACGTGTGTCGGCGAAGTTCGCGACTTCCCCGAGGCGTTCAACGTCGACATCCCGGCGGGTGGCACGATCGTCGTCCACACGATGCTCAACACCTCCACGGTAACGTCCAAGCTCAAGCTCGAGGTTCACACGAACGCGGTCGGCGCAGCGCAACCGTTGACGTTGCCTGCTGGGGCGAACGCGGTCATCAGCGCCGTCGTCAACCAGAACCCGGCGCAGAAGGCCTCGCGTGCAGGCGGCTCGTCGTGTCCGTTGACGCTCACGTCGTCGTCGCAGACGGTCTACGACTACGTCGAGGTGCGAAACACCGGAGCCGCTGCCCGCACCATCAAGGTCGGCACGGCGGATGGGCTCGACACCGTCATCGCCACCTACCCGAGCGTTCCCGCTGACGACGCGGCTCGCCTCGTGTGTACGGGGGTGAACGACACCGCGCTTTCCGCCTGCGACCCCGGCAATATCTTCGACTCCTGCTTGTCCGGTGTCACCGTCCCCGCGAACGGTTCGGTCTTCGTTTACGTGACCAACTACTTCACGACCGACCTCGGACCGACCTTGCTCCAGGTCACCACCACCAACTGAGGCCCTCGGCCTCTCCCACGAGCCCCGCGCGTCTTCGGACACGCGGGGTTTCGTGTTTTGTGGGCTCGGTGCGCATCGGGCTCGGTGAAGGTGCGCTATCCATCGGGCGTGTCGATCACGCTCGAAGGCGAAGTCCTGCGCGTCACCTACGAGAGCGAAGCGAGCGGCTTTCGGGTGCTGCGGCTCTCGGTCGACGGCAAGCAGACGCTCACCGTGGTGGGGGTCTTTCCGCGCGTGTACGCGGGCGCTCGCGTGCGGGTGAGCGGCACGTACCAGAAGGACGCGGTGCACGGCGAGCAGCTGCGTGCGGACGGGCTCACCGTGCTCGAGCCGAAGACCCTGGAAGGCCTGGAAAAGTACCTCGGTTCGGGCGTGATGCAGGGCGTGGGCGCTACCTACGCGAAGCGGATCGTGGAGGCCTTCGGGACCGACACGCTGCGCGTGCTCGACGAAGCTCCGGAGCGATTGCTCGAGGTGGGTGGTCTCGGGAAGAAGCGGGTCGAGGCCATCGTCGCCGCGTGGCGAGACAACCGCGCCCTCCACGACGTCATGGTGTTCTTGCAGTCGCACGGAGCCACTCCTGCGCTCGCCGCGCGCATCGTGAAGCGCTACGGGCAGCGAGCGGCACAGGTCGTAGCCGACGAGCCGTATCGTCTCGCGCTCGATGTATCCGGCATCGGGTTCCGCACGGCGGATCGAATCGCCGAGTCGGTCGGTGTGGCGCGCGACTCGCCGCTTCGCCACCAAGCGGGCCTCTTGCAGGTGCTGCGCGACCAGACCGAACAGGGGCACACCTACGCCGAGACCGTGGCCCTCTTCGCCGAGACGCGCGTGCTCCTGGGAGACGACGTCGACGACGAGTCGCTCGCGCGTGGGCTCACCGCGCTCGTCGCGGGAGGTCACGTGGTGGTCGACGGCGATCGCTACGGCAGGGAAAAACACGCCTACGCGACCGACGTGTTCGAGTCCGAAGCGCGCCTCGCGCGAAGGCTCGTGAGCCTCGTGAAGAGCGAGCCTCTGCGTGAGATAGCTCTGGACGAATCGCAACTCGCCGAGGTGGAGAAGGGCGCGGGCGTCGCACTCTCGGAGGAGCAGAAGGTGGCGCTACGATCCGTGGTCGATGCGCCTTTCGTGGTGGTGACCGGCGGGCCGGGAGTGGGCAAGACCACCTTGCTGCGCGCGATCCTCGCGCTCTATCGCGCCGCGCGTTTCCTCGTGAGGCTCGCTGCTCCGACAGGCCGTGCCGCCAAACGCATGAGCGAGTCTTCGGGGGGCGAAGCGGTCACGCTGCATCGGCTCCTCGAGTTCGATCCGAAGACCGCGGCCTTCAAGCGCGACGAGAACCTGCCGCTCGAAGGCGACGCGTTCGTGATCGACGAAACGAGCATGGTCGACGTGCGCATGTGCGACGCGCTCCTGCGCGCCATCCCCGACGGCAAACGCGTGCTCTTCGTGGGCGACGTGGATCAGCTCCCGAGCGTGGGCCCGGGCGCCGTGCTCTTCGACATGATCGCCTCCGAGGTGGTGCCCGTGGTGCGGCTCACCAAGATCTTCCGTCAAGCCGAGACGAGTCGCATCATCCTCGCCGCCCACGCCGTGAACCGCGGAGAGCTCCCCGAGTCCGGCGAGCGCGGCGAAGAGTCCGATTTTTTCATGGTGCGCTCCAAGAACGCGGAGAGCACCTCGCGGATCGTACGCGAGCTGGTCGAGACACGAATCCCACGTAAATTCGGCTTGGATCCGGTGCGCGACGTGCAGGTCCTCACCCCCATGAACCGCGGTCCGCTCGGCACCTTCGCCCTCAACGAAGTGCTGCAGGCCGAGCTCAACCCGAGCCCCGGAGGGCTGCGTCGCGGCACGCGTCTCTACAAGACGGGCGACAAGGTGATGCAGACGAAGAACGACTACGACCGCGAGGTCTTCAACGGAGACGTGGGCCTCGTCGCGCGGCTGCTCCCGGACGATGCGGGCCTGGTGGTCACCTTTGCGGATCGTGAGGTGGTCTACGAATCGAAGAACCTCGACGACCTCGTGCTCGCGTATGCATGCACAGTGCATAAGTCGCAGGGCAGCGAGTACCCGGCGGTGGTCGTGCCGCTCTCGTCGTCGCACTTCGTGATGCTCGCGAAGAACTTGGTTTACACGGCCATGACCCGAGGCCGAAAGTTGGTCGTGTTGGTGTGCGAGCCACGTGCGCTCGAGCTCGCGCTCTCCCCCGACAGGTGGCGCGAGATCCGTCGCACCGGCCTCGTGAAGCGCTTGGTCTTCGAGGCCTCGCGCCACGCCGCGGGCGTTTCCGACCGAGGCGTCTCGGACCCGCGCTGAAATCGCCCGCGCGTGGGGGTGCTGCATTTTCGAGCGCGCCCACGATTCGAGCAAAATTTCCCACGGGACTGCTACGCTCCAGGCGAACTCGTCGAGGCGAATCCGAAAGCTCCCATGTTCCTGAAGCGACTGTTCGTCGGTCTCATCGTCGGTGCCATCTTGGGCGCCATCGTCGCCGCCGTGCTCGTGCAAGGGCTCGGCCTCGCCGTCACGGCCGGTACGAGCGCGGTGATCGCGTACCTCGCCGCAGCCGGTACCGGACTCTTGACCGGCCTCGTCGCGGGCAAGCCCGTTTGGTCGGCCAACGGAAAAATCGAGGCTGGTCTCAAAGCCTTCTTCGGTCTCTTGCTCGCGCTCGGCGGACTGTTCGTGCTCCGCCGCTGGGTTCACGTGAACTTGGATCTGACCGCGCTGAAGGCCGGCACGGGAAGCATCGGTGACCTTCCGGCCGCGTACCTTCCGGTCATCGCGGGCGTGCTCGGCGGCTTCTTCGAGCTCGACAACGACGACTCCGGAAAAGAAGAAGACGCGAAGGACGATCCCAAAGTACGCGTGGCGTCGAAGGCCGAAGCCGAGCTCGCCGACGACGAGGGAGAAGAGCTCGAAGAAGAGCCTCCCGCGAACGCGAAAAAGAAGCGCTGACATGTCGCCTGCTCGCCTCGCGTACTTCGCGGCGACCGTGGGGGTGATGGCGGTGCCGGTGTGGAGTGTGGCGAAAGGGCCTCTGCCTCTGGTCACCGTAGTGACCATTCTGCTCGGTTACGGTGCGCTCACGTGTCTCGGCGTATTCGTGCTGCGTCTTCGCATGTACGTGGACGCCCTCGTGCGAGGACCTGCCGATGCGCGCGGCGTGGTGCTCACCTTCGACGACGGACCCCACCCGGTCCACACGCGGAAGGCGCTCGATGCGCTCGACGCGAAGAACGTGAAGGGTACATTCTTCGTGATCGGCAAGAAGGCCGAGGCCCATCCCGACGTGGTCCACGAGATCCTCGCGAGAGGTCACACCGTGGGGCTGCACTCGTACGCTCACGATCGGCTTTTTTCCCTACGATCGCCGTCGTTCGTGCGTGCGGACCTCCGCCGCGCGAGTCGCGTGCTCGAGCACATCGTGGGCGAGAAAGTGCGTCTCTTTCGCCCGCCTATCGGGCACACGAACCCGATCATCGCGCGTGTGGTCGACGAGCTCGATCTCCAGGTGATCGGCTGGAGCGTCGGCGCGCGTGACGGTCTGTCCGGCACCACCTCGGACGACGTGCTCAGGCGTGTCCTGTCGGGCGCAAGCGACGGAGCCATCGTGCTTCTCCACGATGCCCCGGAGCGAGGAGAACGTGAGCCTGCAGGAGTCGCTGCGCTTCCCGCGCTGCTCGAGCGCCTCGAGGCAGAACGCCTCGACGTGGTGCCGCTCGAGCAGTTCACGAAGCGCCGCCGGTAGCCCGAAGTAGGCGTGGAGCATGAAAAAGAAAAAAGGTTCGCTTCGCGCTGACCGGTTTTCGACACGACGAGGCACTATCCCCGTGCGGTCGCGCTTCGCTCGAACGTCGTGACTCCGACTTGCACCGAAGTCGAGGTCGCCACCTGCAGTTCCTCTCGCCCGATACGTGGAGCCCCTTTGCCGTCGAATCTCGGGTTCGGGTCTTCCGGACGCTCCCTCCGTCGTGTCGCGATGGTGGTCGTGTGTTGCTCCGTCGTCGTCGGCTTCGCCGCGTGTGTGGAGACGGTCGGACCTTCGGTGCGCGAGGACGGCGGTGCCTCGTCGCTCGACGGATCCACCGTCGATGCCGCGAGCACGGAAGATGGCGCCGTCTCTCGTGATGGAGCGCTCGTGGATGGTGCAGTCGCGGCCGACGGAGGCGCCGATGGATCCGCGGGCCTGCCGAAGCTGGTCGGGCCCGATCGCGGCTGGGCGAGAGAGAGCACGCATCTCGTCACGTGGCCCGTGCCTCCGGCGGACGCCGGTGTGCCCGACGGTGGAGTGGGCGCCCTCACCACCGAGTACACCCTGGACGATGGCCTCTCGTGGGCTCCCGTCCCGGAGGAGCAAGTCGATGCGTTCGCGCGCACCGTGCTCTTCGTGGTGCCGGCGAGCGGAGGCGTGCGCGTGCGCGTACGTGTGACCGAGGCAGGCCAAGTCACCCAGACCGCGTTCCACACGCTCGTTCCTTCGCAGAAGCGCACCTATCGGTGGACCAAGCTGACCGACGACCTACCGTTCGGTCCCCGCGACGGAGTCGGTGGCGTCGTCTACCACGGGCGCATGTACGCCATCGGCGGCTGGAATCCGATCCTCTACCCCGTCGCGCTCTGCACCAACGACGTGTGGAGCTCTGCCGACGGCCTGACGTGGGTGCAAGACAAGGCGAATACCTTCACCAACCCGGCCACCTTCGACCCCTCGCTCGACTGGGAGGGACGTCACTTCGGTGGCTACGTGGTGCACGACGACAAGATGTTCATCGTCGGAGGTGATCCTCTTCAAGGGGAGTACCAGAACGACGTCTGGTCCTCGACCAATGGGAAAGACTGGACCCGCGTGACGGCCACCTGGGGAATCAATCCGACGCGCACGTTCTCGTACGTGGCCGAATATCAGAACAAGATATGGCTGCTCGGCGGCCAATCGTTCAGCGGGTTCGGCCTCGGAAACGTGGCACCGGCCGCGTATTCGGACGTGTGGAACACGCTCGACGGTCTCTCGTGGGCGAAGGTCGCCCCCTCCACACGAGTGTGGAGTGGACGTGGGATCATCGGGAATCAGGCCACGCTCAACGGACGCCTGTGGGTGGTCGCGGGCGGACTCTACGACGATGCGCTCTTCCCCAAGGGACGAACCTACGTCGATACCTGGAGCACCGCGGACGGTGCGAGCTGGGTGAAGGAAGCCGAGGACCCTCCCTTCGCGCCCCGCTACTACCATTCGCTCGCCACCTTCGACGGGCGTATGTGGGTGCTCGGCGGATTCAACGACTACGGCAATCTCGCGGACAATTGGTACACGGCCGACGGTTCGAATTGGTACCCGTCCACGGACGCGAACATGGTGCCTCGCCATGCCGGCACGGTGTGGGTGAAGGACGCGACCACCATGTATTGGGGCTCCGGAAACGCGATTTACGACGACAGTACGACAGAACGGTGGCTCGCCGATCTTTGGAAGGCGGAAGTCGTTCCCTGATTCCACGATTGTGGCGAGGCCCTGGTGACTCAGGGAGTACGCAGCTTCCGGCTCTCTCTCGGGGCGTTCGGGTCTTCGGCCACCGGGAGGGTGACAACGAATTTCGCTCCTTCCGTGTGGGATACATCGAGATCGATCGTGCCTCGGGCCGACTCGACGAGCCCTCGACAGACCGCGAGTCCGAGCCCCGTGCCTTCCCCGACGTCTTTCGTGGTGACGAACGGCTCGAAGACTTTCGCGCGAAGGCTCTCGAGCACGCCCGGGCCGTTGTCGGTCACGTCGATGCGGACGCGACCCTCGCCAAGACTCGCGGTGATCCGGACGTCTCGTGGGCCGCTGCCGCGCTCGGCCACCGCGTGTCCGGCGTTCATCACCAGGTTGAGGACGACCTGCAAGAGGCGCTGAGGATTCATCGCGACGGCGGGCAGGTCGTTCGGCACCTCCACGGCGAGGTTCACGTCGCGGAACACCTTCTGCGGGACCACCAAGGACTGGACGTCGGTGACCACTTCGCGCACGACCGCCGCCGCCGCCCCTTCGCTGGTCGGAGCGTCCGCTTCGGGTCTCGCAAAGTCGAGTAGATCACGCAAAATGCCGTGTATTCTCTCGGTTTCGCGCTTCATGCGAGCCAGAAAATCCTGGCGTTCGTCGAGCGGCATGTCCGGATCGGAGACGAGGTCGAGCATGGCCAGGAGGGCGGCGAGGGGATTGCCTATCTCGTGAGCGAGCCCGGCGGACAGTCGGCCGACGCTCGCGAGACGCTCGCTGCGCGCGAGCTGCGCGCGGGTCTCGGTGAGGTGCAACGTGGTGCGGGTAAGCTCGTCGATCTTGCCGCGGAGCGCACGCTCGTCCGCGAGCAGCTTGGACGTCATGGTATCGACCGACTGCGCGAGCTCCACGATTTCGCGCGCTCCCTGCTTGGGTACTTCGAGCTGGCGCGCGCCACGTGCCACCTTGTCGGTCGCGGCAGAGAGCCGCTCGATGGGACGAACGAGCACCCGCGTGAGCGCGAAGTACGCGAAGGCCAAAATGCCCACCGCGAAAATGAGCATGTAAAGCGCAACGACTTTCACGAGCGGCGCGGCATTGACCGCCTCTTCGTCCGTGGGCACGCGCACCACGATGGCCGAGTCGCCGCTGGGCATCACCACGTCGAACGCGCGCCCTCGAGCACCGCGCATGGGTCTCGCCGCCTCCAAGAATGGACGAGGCGGTGCCTCGATACGCGCAAGCTCGGCGGAGTCGCCCGCGGAGGCGACCCGTGTTCCCTCGTGGTCGTAGATCGCGACCGCGCGCGCGCCTCCGTCCCCTACGTCGGCCGCCAATACCGCGTCCAGCGCGGCGCCGTGGTTCGACTCGCTGGCTCTCGCAACATGAGCGGCGACCGCGCGACCGATGGAACGCGCCGCGCGTTCACGAGAGGCGAGCAGCGTGGCGGAGGTCACTCCCGCGATGGCGAAGAAGAGCGGCACGTACGAGAGAAGCAGCACGCCCGCGAGCGAGAGCACGATCTGGAGGCGCAGGCCGAAGCCCTTGGACGAAACCACGGACCGTCGAGCCTACCGAAGGATCGCGCTCCACGTCGTGTTCTCCACGGCAGGCGAGGTCTCGGTGGCCGTAGGGAGCAGCCGGGGAGCACCATCTGCGCTGCGTCGTCCTCTACGCGCCACTTTTTCGGGAAGATTCGCGAACATCGACGAGCCGGGATTCTGGACGAGCGAGGGGAACGAGGACTAAACCTTGGGCCGTGACGACCCTGGCCTCCACCCGTTCGGGCACTGCGGTTCGTGTGGTCGAGCTCGCGCTCGAGCCACTGGACGCGGCGTGGCTCTCGGCGGTCGGGGTAGCGGTGGGGGAGGTGCTTACCGTGTTGAGACGAGCGCCTCTCGGCGGTCCACTGCACGTCGCGTCCGATGCCGGAGGTGAGTTCGCGATCGGCCCCTCGCTCGCCGAGGGCATCGTGGTCGAGGAAGCCCGCGCCCCATGACCGACTCCTGCCACGTCGAGGGGAAACCGGTCGAGCGAGAGCGCTCTGCCGGCCCCAGCTCCTCGATCTCACCTTCGGCCGAGAGGCGTCTCGTCCTGATCGGACGACCGAACTCGGGCAAGAGCTCGTTCTACAACGCGCTCACGGGTGGTGAAGCGCACGTCGGCAATTTTCCGGGCATCACGGTCGACGTGCTCGAGTCCGACGTGGAACTGCCCGGCGGCCGGACGGCGCGCATCTTCGATTTGCCGGGACTCTACTCGGTCAGCGCCACGGTCGACGTCGACACCGACGAGGGCGTGGCCCGTGCATTCGTCGATGCGCAAGTGGGTGGCGATGGCTTCGCCGTCGTGCAGGTCATCGACGGATCGCAGCTGGCGCTCGGCCTGCGCCTCACTCTCGACCTCGCCAAACAAGGCTGGCCTCTCTACGTGTTGATCACGCAGCTGGATCTCGTCGAAAAAGACGGGCTCTCGCTCGACGTCGCGCGGCTCGAACAAGAGCTCGGCGTGCCCGTTCTCGGTGTCAGCGCGAGGCGCCCCGAGAGCCGTGGAAAAGCGCTCGCGCTTTTCGCGACACGAGAGCCCGGCAGGTGCCGCGACGACTTCCACGCGGTCGCGCTGGCGAAAGAAGCGCTCGGCGCGAAAAGGGAAGATGCGGCGCGCGGGCCTTCGTTCACGCGAAAGCTCGATGCGTGGATGTTGCATCCGATCGTCGGCCCCCTGCTCTTCGTGGGAACGATGGCCGTACTCTTCTCGGCGGTCTTCCTGGTCGCCGATCCGGCCACGTCGGCCATCGATGCCGTCCTCGGTTTGTGCAAGAAGAAGCTCGCGGCGACGCTCGGTGACGGATTGCTCGCGTCGTTCCTCTCGGACGGCCTCCTCGGGGGCGCGGGCACGGTGCTGGCGTTCATGCCGCAAATTGTCCTGCTTTCCATCGCGCTCGACCTGCTCGAGGCGAGTGGCTACCTGGCGCGCGGAGCGTTCCTCGTCGATCGTGTGCTGCGCGCGCTCGGGCTCTCGGGGCGCTCGTTCGTTCCGCTCCTCATGGGCCATGCGTGCGCCGTTCCGGCCATCTCCGCTACGCGCATCGTGCGGGATCCGAAGGAGCGGCTCACCACCATTTTGGTGCTTCCGCTGATGACCTGCTCGGCGCGGTTGCCCACGTATGCGCTCTTGATCTCGACGTTCTTCGTCTCTCGTGGGCCGCTGTTCCGCTCGGCCATGTTCTTGGGGCTCTATGCGCTCGGCGTGGGCCTCGGCCTCTTGGCCTCTCGCATTCTGCGGCGCACCGCCACCAAGGGCCGGTCGTTGCCTCTCGTCCTCGAGATGCCTCGCTACCGCATGCCGGAGTGGCGCGTGGTTTTGGGCAAAGCGAGCCGTACGGCCAAGCGATTCCTGCGTGACGTGGGGACCACCATCGTGGCGGTGTCGGCGGTGCTTTGGGTGCTGCTCAAGGTGCCCGCACCCGAGGCGATTCGTCCCGCCACGGCGGAGACCGCGATCGAGCGCTCGGTCGGTTCGGCCATCGGGCACGCGATCGAGCCGGTCACCAAACCGGCTGGATTCGACTGGCGCATCAACGTCGGGCTCATCGGCTCGTTCGGCGCTCGCGAGGTCATGGTGGGCACCTTGGGCGTCATCTTCGGCCTCGAAGACCTCGATGACGACGACACCGCTCCGCTCGCGGACAAGCTCCGAGACGCGAAGCGCGCCGATGGCACGGTGCTCTACGGCCCCGCCAACGCGCTCGCTCTTCTCGTATTCTTCGTCGTGGCCTGCCAGTGCATGAGCACTGTGGCGGCCATTCGTCGCGAGACCAAGAGCCTGCGCTGGCCGGCGTTCGTGCTCGCGTACACCTACGGAGTGGCGTACCTGCTGGCCGTTTTGGTGTTTCAGGTGGCGCGAGTTTTGGGGGCTTGATGGGGGCGAGGGGGGGCCCTCGCGCACCCCTTCGGGATGTCTTGGAGGGCTTGGGGTGTCGCGGCGCGGGATATCGCGGGAAGTGCCGTGATGGCTCTGCGAGGGCGTTCCCGCTCGCGCTCCCCTTGGTGCCCTCGCGCTTTCTCTCGCTCGGGGCTTGGAAATGGTCGAGACGAGGGGAGGGAAGTTCGGCATGCTTGTCTCTTGTCGTGCGACGGTTTCGGCGCACGTACGCGCGAAAGGGAAGGCCGTTGAAGATTCTCTCGTCGGTGATCGTGGCCGGCTCGCTCGTGCTCGGGTCTTCGATTGCGCATGCAGACGAACCGAGCCCCGGTCTCTCCGAGCCTTCGTCTCCGCCTGCGGCCTCGTCGTCCGCGAAGCGGTCGTCCGAGCCCGTGGAAGAAGGGAGCGGTGAACGCACGACCGGCATCGTGCTCACCTCGGTCGGGGCCGCGAGCTTCGCCGGTGCCGCGGTGTTTTACGCCTACGGAAGCTCGCGCGGCTCGTTCCGGGGTGACTTCGGGGGTCTCGTGGCCGCGATTGGGCTCTTTCCGCTCGCCGGAGGCATCGTCTTTTCGGCCATCGGGATTCCTCTGTGGGTCCACGGCCAGATGCGTCTCGACGAGTCACGTAAGCGCAAGACCGCGTCTTGGCTGATGCCTTCGGTCGCCCCGGTGCCGGGCGGTGGCATGGTCGGGCTCGGCGGCACGTTCTGACCTTCGCGTCCGTTCGCTCGTCGCCGGCGCACCCTGGCCGAACCCACGACGGCGCGACGGTGGTCGCTCTTTTTCCGATGGGGAAAGGCATTTCTCGAACGCATCGCCACAATCCGCCGACGAACGTGTCGTTGCGCTCATGCAACGGCCCTCGCGCGTGAAACCTCGTCTCCGGTGGGACGACGTGGAGCTCTTTCTCTCCCTCTGCCGCTCGCGAACCGTGGGAGAGGCGGGGGCCTTCCTCGGTATCGACGGGTCCACGGTCTCGCGTCGGCTCGTCGTGCTCGAGCAGACGATCGGCGCTTCGCTCTTCGATCGGGGCAGGGAGGGGATCGCCAGCACCAAAGCCGCCGAAGATCTGTTGCCCGTCGCCGAAGAGATCGAGGCGAGCATGAATCGCTTCGCGTCCGCGGCGGACGGGCTCGAGCGGGAGGTCTCGGGTGTGGTGCGCATGACCTGTCCACCCGACGTGGCGTCGGTCGTCGTCGCGCCGCTCGTGAAGGACCTTCGCGCGCGCCACCCGCAGCTTCGTCTCGAGCTCGAGGCGGGCGAAGCGGTGCTCGATCTCTCGCGCCGTGAGGCCGATCTCGCACTCCGCACGGTGCGTCCGAAGAGCGGAGAGCTCCTGGTGACGAAGCTCGTCTCGGTGCGCTGGGTGGCCGCCGGCGCGAAAAAGCTATGCCGCGACCTGGGCGTCTTGCGTTCGTGGTCCGATGCGCCGTGGATCGGATGGGGCGCACGCTACTCGGAGCTCCCCGCCTCGCGTTGGCTGTCGAGCCGCGTGGACGAAGCGTCGCTCGTGGTCCGCTCCGATAGCCTCGCCGTGCAACTCGCCGTCGCATCGAGCGGCGCGGGAATCGTCCTGGTTCCCGAGCCGAGCCTCGCACACTACGGACTCGTGCCGCTGCGCTCGTCGCGAAAGCTGCACACAGACACGCAGCTCTGGCCGGTCGACGACCTCTTCTTGGTCACGCACCGCGCGCTCCGCGACGTGCCTCGGGTCCGCGCCGTATGGGACATGCTCGTCGAGAGCATCGGCTCACCGGGGCGACCTCGTCAGCGGTAAGGAATGTCCGACTTCGTGTGGGCCTTCACGCGATGTTCTTTGGCGCACGTCTTTCGATGCACGAGAGCATCGCACTCGGTGCAGTCGCGGGCGTCTTCGGCGACCACGAAGCGTCGCTCGCAGTGGATGCACTTCGCTCCGACGATCTGTTTCTCGACGGGCGGACGCGTCCAGCGTGGGTCGTCAGCGGGCGGAAGGCTGCGCGCCTCGCTCGGCTCCTGCGCGGCCCGTTTCAACAGGTAAAAGGTGAGACGGATGCCTACCACGAGCACCGCGCTCAGGATCGGAACGGCCTCGTAAGCCACGCTAAAGCTCACGCTCGTACGCCGAAGCACTCACGGACGGCTCTCGCGATGCCTCCGCCTTTTTCGCTGGTCTCTTCGAGCACGTCCGTGGCGACCTGCTTCACCGCGTCCGGGGCTTGGCCCATGGCGTAGGCACGGCCGCTCACCGAGAACATGGAAACGTCGTTGAGCCAGTCTCCGACGCAAACGGTCTCTTCGAGCGTGCAGCCGTGATGCTCGGCTAGCCACTCGAGGGCGGTTCCTTTGGTGCCACCCGAAGAACGCGCGATGAGACCCCAATTGCCGGGCACGCGCTTCACCGGAAAGGCCGCGACGTGCGCGCGGTCTTTGCAGCCCTTGTGGATGTCGTCGACGGCCGCGGAAATCGCAGCTTCTGGACCGAGCGCGACCACAGCCGTGAGGCCCGACTGCGCTTTCCAAAGCTCGTCTTCCGAGACCTGCACGGCGCGCCGCATGTCGGCCGACCACGTGCGTAGGTAAGGCAGGTACGTCTCGCCCTCGTGGTCGTACACGATGGCATCGCCCGCGAAGAGGAAGGTGGCGAGGTTGTTCTTCACCACGGCTTCGCGAAGGCGCTTCGCGTTGGCTCCACGAATTCCGTGATGCACGAGCGTCTCGTCGTTCGAGACACGCACCACGTGAGAGCCGTCGGCGCAGGCCACGGGCCCTTTGATGCCCACGATCTCCGCGCTCGGACGCGTCCCAGAATAAAGGCGCCCGGTGATGATGCTCACCGCGACGCCTCGATCCATCAACGCTTGCATGGCCTGGACGTCACGCTCGTGAGGCTCGCCGTTGTGGTCGAGCAGCGTTCCGTCCAAATCGACAGCCAGGAGCTTGTAGCTCTTCGGCCGGCGCGCTGTTCGCGCACCGGCACCCGTGCTGGCTCGATCCCCCTTCGACGTCGTCGCTCGTCGCGACTTGTCCCCCAAAGCCATGTTCGCTCCGTCTACTGCCCGGTTCCGTACGAGACGGAAATCACGTCGCGGGGTACACGGAGACCTTCTTCTGGTCTTTCGTGCGCCACTCGTATTTCACGACGCCGTCGATGAGCGAGAAGATGGTGAAGTCTTTCCCGAGACCGACGTTCTTGCCCGCGGCGAACGTCGAGCCGACCTGGCGAACGAGGATGCTCCCCGCCGTCACGGTCTCGCCGCCGTACACCTTGATTCCGCGACGCTGCGCGTTCGAATCGCGGCCGTTACGGGTGCTTCCTGCGCCTTTTTTGTGAGCCATGGCGGTCTCCTCTCAGCCCTTGATGCCGGTGATTTGGAGGGTGGTGACCGGCTGACGGTGGCCCGTCTTCCGGCGGTAGTTCTTCCGGCGGCGGAACTTGAAGACGATGATCTTCTCTCCGCGGCCCTGGGCGGTGATCTTGGCTTCGACCTTGGCGCCCGCCACGGTCGGCTGACCAATCTTGAGGGACTCGCCACCGAGGAGGAGAACCTCACTCAGGGTGACGGTGTCACCGACGTTGCCGACGAGCTTTTCCACTCGAAGGGTGTCGCCCTGCGCGACTCGATACTGCTTTCCGCCCGTTTTGATGACCGCGTACATGGAAGTGCCCTCTTGTTGAGCCGCTCGATGGGAGCCGAACGAAGCCTCGCAAAAGAGCTAGGCTGCGCGTCGACCCCGACCGAATCGGCGGGGGTTGCCGAACGGGAAAGAGCTCCCGGTTCGGGACGCGGGAGTATACGGATCGACGCCCTCTTGTAAAGGCGAAAGGGGGAAACTCCCCCAGTAGGGAAATTCGTATCGATCCCGGGCTGTTAGGCCGAGCTCGGCTTGCCAAGTCACCGAGCGCGACAGCCCGAACGGAGCATTCCAGTCGCACCCTGGAAAAACGGACGACGTGCGGGCGTGGACGTGAAATGGCGTCTCTCCACTGTATACTGAGGTTCCTCGCGGGGTCGTCCCGTGAGGCGAACCCGAGCCCGTGAGTCGAACGACCATGCGCATGCGCACTTCCCTTTCGGCCGCTGCTTTGGTGGCGGTCTCGGCTTTCGTTGCCGCCTTTTCCACCGTCTCGTGCAGCTCCCAAGACCCGGGCGCCTACGAGATCGTTCCCCGCAAGACGCCCACCCCGCTGCCCACGACCAGCGCCAGCACGAATCCAACTGGTGATGGCGGAAGCGGCGATGGCGGCCCCACGGTCGACGGTGGCGGCGATGCGGCGCCCACGAGTCCGGTGTTCACCGCGGCCTACACGGCCATGACCGGGCCGACCGATCCGCTCTCGACCGTTCACAACGGCAACGGTGGCCCCGCGACGACCGCGGCCGCCAAGACCAGCGACTGCCTCGGTTGCCACGCGAGCAACAACAAAAAGTTCATCGCGGCGGGCGTGGCCTCCAAACCGGACATCGAGATCGGCATCAAGCTCGCGAACGGCAAGTTCTTCAGCGCCCGCAGCGCCAAGCCGGACATGTACTTCTCGATCGACTTGCCCGCGGGGGAAACCATCAACGGCGCGAAGGTGGCGGCCCGAGACGGCACCAAAGAGAAGGTCATGTCGTCGCCGCTCGCGGCGGGCGGATGCAACACCGGCGGTGGGTGTCACGGCGGTACGCAGGGCGACATCTTCAAGTAATCCGCACGTAGGCCCCCCGGAAGGGCCGTAAATCGGCGATACTGCGCGGCATGGCGAAGGGCTACCTCGCGCTCGTGCTCCACGCGCACCTCCCGTTCGTGCGCCACCCGGAGCACGAGCGCCATCTGGAAGAGCGCTGGCTCTACGAGGCCCTCCTCGAGTGCTACCTGCCGCTCGTGGGGGCGTTCGATCGCCTCGCGTACGAAGGGGTGCCCTTCGCGCTCACGATGAGTCTCACGCCGCCCCTCGCGGCCATGCTCTCGGACGAGCTGCTCTGCGCGCGCTTCGAGGCGCACCTCGGTCGTCTCGAGAAGCTCGTCGAACACGAGGCCGCGCGCGTGGGACACGATCCGCGCTTCGGGCCGGTGGTCGCGTTCTATCGGCACGAGCTCGCCGAGGCGCGGCGGGTGTGGGACCGCTGGAACGGGCGCGTGATCGACGCGCTCGTCTCGCATTGGGACGCAGGCAGGCTCGAGCTCATCGCGTGTTCGGCCACGCACGTCTACGGACCCGGCATGTTGCCCGCGAAAGAGGGACTTTTCCCGCAGCTCGCGCTCGGCATGCAGGGCTTCGAGGCGATGGTCGGGCGCAAACCGAGCGGCGCATGGCTCGCGGAGTGCGCGTACCACCCCGACCTCGACGGTGAGCTCGCGCGAGCAGGTGTAAAGTACACGATTCTCGACGGGCACGGCATCACCAATGCCTCGCCGCGACCACCGTTCGGCGTTCACGCGCCCATCGTCTCGCCCAACGGCGTGGCGTTCTTCGGGCGTGATCCCGAGTCGAGCCGCGTGGTCTGGTCGCGCAGCGAGGGGTATCCCGGCGACGCGTACTATCGCGATTTCTATCGCGATATCGGCTTCGATTTGCCCGAGTCCGAGCTCTACGGCGAGGTCGGCCCGTTCGGTGCGCGCGTGATGACCGGCCTCAAGTACTACCGAATCACCGGCTCCACCGATCACAAAGAGCCGTACATGCCGGGCGCCGCACGCGACCGCGTGTGGGAGCACGCGGGCGACTTCGTGCGTGGGCGGCGCGAGCAAATCGCAGGGCTCGCGAAGAGCCTTCCCCGAGCTCCGATCGTGGTCGCTCCGTACGACGCGGAGCTCTTCGGTCATTGGTGGTTCGAGGGGCCTTGGTTCCTCGAGGCCGTGTTCCGGCGGCTCGCCCAAGAAGGCAAGGACGTGGTCGCTCCGACGACGTTGGGAGGCTACCTCGCGAAGGAGCCGTACTGCGTGCAGTCTACACCGAGTGCCTCCTCGTGGGGCGCCGGAGGCTACGGCGAAGTCTGGGTAGGTCCCGAGGCCGCGTGGACGTGGCGCCACGTGCACCACGCCACCCGTCTCGTCCGCGATTTGGTGTCGCGTCACCGGCACGTGGGCGGGACGCGTGGTGCCGCGCTCGACCAGGCCGTGCGCGAGCTCTTGCTGCTGCAATCGAGCGATTGGAATTTCATCCTGAAGACGGCCACGGCCACCGGGTATGCGCTCGGTCGTCTCCGTGCGCACACGCATCGGCTCCTCCACCTCGCTCATCTGGTGGAAAAAGAAGTCTTGGACGATGCCGACCTTCGCTTCGTGAACGACGTGTCGTCGCGCGACAATTTCATCACCGCGCTCGATTCGGGCCGGCTCCGTCGTGCGGTGCTCGATTCCCCGCTGCCGCGCTGAGATCCGCTGGCGGCTCGCGTCGATCAGAAGGCCCAGCGAAGTCCGACCGAGCCGAGCCCGAGCTCCACGTTCGGACCCTTCCCGGACGCCACGGGCACCGTCACCCGCCACGCACCCGCGACGATGAACGCGGCGCCCACGGCCGTGAACGCGCCACCCGCGATCATGGCCGCCGTGCCCCCCACGACCGCCCCGCTGCGATTCACGCATCGTGAGTACGCGACATCGTAGACCTTGGCGCCGTCCGCTGCCGGGAGCTCTCGAGTCGAGGCGAGCGCATCGTCGTCGCACGCCTGTCGTCCCAGGACAGTGCCGGCGAACCCACCCCCGAGCCCTCCGAGTCCCGTCAACGCCAGTCCGACACCCGTAAAGAGAAGCGTGAGGCTATTTCGTTCGGTGCGGAACGCACTGCCCGGCTGAGATGTCGTTGTCGTGCGCCCGCCGTCCCCTGACGTCGAAGTCGCAGGCCTCGTGGACAACGGTTCATCGGCCGAGGCGCGAGAGACGGCGCCGTTGATCGAGAGCATGACGAACAGACAGCAGAGAGCACGTTTCATAGGACCTCGAAGGGTGAAGGAAGAGCGAACGGACCGCCGCTCAGCAAATCCAAGACCACTCCCGCGAGTCCGCCAAGCCGCAAAAGGAGGAGCGAGAGGGGGGAACGCCCTCGCGAGTCGCCCAAGCCGCCCCCCAAGCCGAAAAAAGGGGGGAGCGCGAGGGGGAACGCCCTCTCCCGTAGGCCCAAGCCGCCCCGCGAGCCGAGCAAGGACCCGCGAGCCCGCCAAGCCGAAAGGGGGAGCGCGAGGGGAACGCCCTCGCAAGTAGCCCAAGCCGCCCCGCGCCAGCGAGCCGCCGAAGCCGAAGCGCCCTGGAAACGCCCCCCAGCAAGCGCTCCCAGCCGTCTCGCGAAGCGCCTCAGAACGTGAGCACGAGCCGATCCCAACCCCACCCCGCGAAGCGACGCAGAAGAGCGGAGCCCGAACACTCCAGTAGCCCAACCATTCAATCCGCTCCGCGACCTCACGAGCCACGAGAACGATGCCGATACACCGTCGAACCGAATGACGAATGGGGATGTGGCAAAACGCCACAGGCTGCCGTGGCAATTGTGTGCGCCCGCTTCTCGTGCGGTGCGGTCGGCCTACGTTTGTGGCGAAAATGTCAATGCCGCCACGCATAAGCGCCAGTCTCGGCGACGCCGCTCCGGGCGAAGGCGACTAGGAAATTTCTATTCTCGAACTGCAATCGTACTTGCTCGTGCAAAGCATGCGTGGCTATCCTGATTGGTGGGGGATGAGCAATCATGTCGACTCGAACCCCTCGAATCCGAGCCAAAGAAGGAGCGCGCGTTATGAGCGACCTGGTCGTCACGCTGCGTAGGCTTGCAGAAGACTTTGCAGGAAACGTCGTCCACGCTTTGACGTCCGCGCCCGTCGGGTCGATTGTCGAGCTTGCGTCGGCTCTCGGTCCGCTGGACGCGAAAGCTCGGGCGAGTGGAGTGCGGGGCTCTTCGCGACCTCACCGCAAGTACAAGAAACCCGAGGTCCCACGTCATCTCCGAGGGCGGAGTCGTCCTCGTCCGGCCGACATCGCCATTCGCGAGGCCCGCCTGAAGGCCGTGCTCGCCATATTGGCTCGTGCCGGAAAGCCGGTAGGTGCCAGTGAGGTACGGGCTCTGCTGGGCGTCACGCGCGATCAGTTCCTTCGGGCCGTGGACATCGGGCTCGAGACGAACCGGATCGTGCGCACGGGCCAGAAGGCCGGAGTTCGCTACTCGCTTCCCTGACGCCTACAGGTCCTCGGCCCAAGCTCCGAACGTCGTACGACCTTCGTCCGTCCTCACGGGCCCACGCCCGATCCGACGGACCGAACGGCCGGTCACGGCGAGACGGGAGGCGAGGGCGGTCCCGATTGTGGAGACTGCCCGAACGGCGACTTGCAGTGGCACTCCTGACAGCCACGGGCCGAGTCGTAGCTGCACGCGAGCCCGGACAGACATTGGGGCTGCTTGCCGCAGGCTCCCGCGACGTTCGGCTCTCGGCATGCCGAGAGGGCAAGGAGGGTCGGCGCGAGCAAGGCGAGCATCCACTTCATGAGGGCGAGCCTACCACGCTCGACGCGTCCGAGACTCGGCTGAAGCCGACAGCGTCGGGCGAAACCGACGGTTCTTGGCGAGGTAAGTGTTCGAAATGCCGATAAATTCGGCTGGCACCTACCTTGCTGTTCGAGGTGCGATGAGCTCCCCTCTCCAGGTCGGTGCGTTCTCGGCTGGCGCCGGTGCGGTCAACGCTGGCGCCTTCCTCGCGTGCCGCACGTTCGTCTCGCACGTGACCGGGACCACCACGCAGGTGGGGCTCAACGCTCACACCCCCGTGAGCGTCATCGAGAACGGGCTCGTGATCGTGAGCTTCGGGGTGGGGGCCGCCATCGCGGCCGTATGGATCGGTCGAGCCCCGAAGCAGCGCATGCACGGCCCACTCGCCTTCGTCGCGGTCGCCCTCGCGGTCCTGGCCGTGCTCGGCGCGGTCGGCGCATTCGGACCGTTCGGCGCCGAGCCCGAGACCGCACGAGAGCTTTCCCTCGTGTACGGGCTCTCGGCCGTGATGGGCCTCTTCAATGCCACGGTGAGCTTGGCGACCAAAGGGCGGACGCGCGTGACCCATCTCTCGGGCGCGGCTACCGATCTTCCGGTCTTGCTCGCGCGCGCCCTTACCGCGAAGGGGCCGTTCGCGCGACGCGCGTTCTTGCAGCGTGCTCTCGGTCCCGGGGCAGCGCTCGGTGGCTTTCTGCTCGGCGCCATCGTGATGGTTCAGGCTGCGGGAGTGGGGGCGTACCTGGCCTTCTTGTTCCCCTCCGTCTTGGTGATCGTGGGCCTCATGCTGAAAGCACCGGAGACGCGCGACGTCGAACGCCAGAGCCCGCGGAGTCGACGCGGTGTGGACGAAGCTCCGGTCTCGCAGATCTCTTGAGGCCCTCGCTCACTTCTTGCTGAGCTCGTAGCTGCAGCTGTGCGCTCCGATACCGAAGGTGCCGCCTTGGGCGGACATGCCGTCCACGAAAGTGCTCGAACCGAGCGATTGAACCCCAGGAAGCCAGCTCGGAACCGAGCATGCCCCTATGGGCGCGTTCTGCGCCCACGAGCGCACGATTCGAAATGCCCCAGGACCGGTTTTGGTGAAGACAGCCATTCGTTGCGTCGTCACTTGGACCGCGTTGGCAGGACTGCAGGTCGCGGTCGTGAACGGGACCATCCCGGCCGTCGCGCAGCGGCTCCAATAGTGGTCCGCGAACGTCGGTGTCGGAGGGGTGGCCAAGGTGCGACGGACGTAGGTGCCAGCCACGAGCGAGGGCGCGCCGTAGGTTGCCGTCGTGAACGGACAGGCCAATCCCGACGAGTTGCAACGTGGGATGGTGCCACTCTGCGTGCACGTGTCCGCCGAAGGGGTCGCGACGCAGTTCTGCATCGGTTCGACGACCACCACGAGGCCTCCCGCTCCGTCGGGCTCCTCGCGTAGCACCGTGTCGCACGTCGTCGTCTCGGTGAAGGTCGCTTGCCTGCAGCAGCTGTCGGCCGCCCCCACTCGGCCAGAGGCGACTACCGTGCAGGTTGCACGCATTTGGTAGGCGACTCCGCTCTCCCCTGGCGCGAAGAGAGGCGACGGGAGCAATCCAGCGTCACCAGCGTCGCTCGTGCTCCCGGCGTCTCCGGAATCCGTCGCGTCGGCTACGTCGGCGTCTCCCGCGTCGCTCGCGTCTCCGTCGCTCGCGTCTCCGTCGCTCGCGTCTCCACTGGCGTCCGATGCGTCCAGGGATGCCTCGAAAGGCGCGTCCGCCGACGCTTCGAAGGGAAGGGGCGCGTCCGTCGTACCGTCGGAGCTTGCGTCCCTAGGACTTGCATCTTCTTCCGAGCTCGCTCCGGCGTCCCCTGCGTCGGGCGAAGGGTCACTCGCCGTGCTGCAGGCCACGAGCCCGAGCAATCCGAGCAATCCGACCAATCCACGTTTCGTCCAGCGCTTCATCGATACGACCCTTCGAGCGGCGGTGCTGCCCTACGAGGTACGTCTGCTCGCTCGATCTGTCGCGCATCGTTCGAGAGATTTCGGGACATTGGCCCGGTCGGCGTGACGATTGCGCATGTCGAGGCTTCCGTGCGCACGGCCTGCATCGCCACGCAGAAGGCGCACGAATCGCGTGCCGGGGCCGAGCCTCGGGAGGCCAAAGTACCGGGGATTCATGCGTCGAGCTGCGGGCACGTGCGTTGCTTCGATCGCCACTTCGACCCGCGTTCGCGTGCGCTTTTGCGCCGACCGGGGCAAACGCCCGAGAGGGCCCCTCGAGGAACCACATGAGCGAAAACGATTCGAGCAACGATCCCTCGCCGGCACGTCGTCGTAAGCCCGCGACCAACGGTTCGAAGCCGAAAAAATCCGACCCCGTATCGCCCGAGCTCGTGGCGCGTGACAGGCTCGACGGCTCGCCCGGGCCGAACCGCTTCGCGATCGGCAAGCACGTGGTCGACGTGGCCACGGTACGTGCGGAGGTCGTGCAACGCGAGACCGTGGCCGACCTGCTACGTCAGCACGCGCAGGACGAGACTCCCGGTCCGTTCATTTCCGAGCTTCGCGCGCTCATGGACGGGGCCTCGCCCGACGATCGAAAGGCGTTGAAGCGCCTCTTGATGCAGACGGTCGACACCAAAGCCCCGGTGAAGACCTCGGACACCGAGCTCTCTCCCGGCTGGCGTGAGGGCGCGTACCCTTACAAAAATCTGCTCGCGCGCTCCACCTACGAGAAGCAGAAGTACCGACTCCAGGTCGAGCTCCTGAAGCTGCAAGCATGGGTTCGTGAGACGGGGGCGCGAGTGGTGATCCTCTTCGAAGGCCGCGATGCGGCCGGCAAGGGCGGCGCCATCAAGCGCTTCATGGAGCACCTCAATCCTCGTGGTGCGCGCGTGGTCGCGCTCGAGAAGCCGAGCGAGAGCGAGCGCGGTCAATGGTACTTCCAGCGCTACGTGCAGCACCTGCCGACTCGCGGTGAAATCGTGTTGTTCGACCGCAGCTGGTACAACCGCGGCGGGGTCGAGCGCGTGATGGGGTTCTGCACCCCGTCCGAGTACGACGAGTTCATGCGCCAGGCGCCGGAGCTCGAGCGCCATCTCGTCCGCTCGGGGCTGCACCTGTTCAAGTTCTGGTTCTCCGTGAGTCGGGACGAGCAGCGCAGACGCTTCAAAGAGCGGAAGCTCCACCCGCTCAAACAATGGAAATTGAGCCCGATCGACATGGCGTCGCTCGATAAGTGGGACGACTAC
The DNA here is from genome assembly GCA_965225775.1 of Polyangiaceae bacterium. GTDB lineage: Bacteria > Myxococcota_A > Polyangia > Polyangiales > Polyangiaceae > JAAFHV01. The sequence continues at coordinate 8,182,334 of OZ245328.1, forward strand.
ACCCGCGCGAAGGAGGCCATGTTCCTCCACACGGACACGTCCGATGCTCCGTGGACGGTCATCAAGAGCGACTGTAAGAAGCGCGCACGTCTCAATGCCATGCGGTACGTGCTGCACCGCCTGCCGTACTCGAAGAAGAACCTCGCCGCGATCGGCGCCGTCGATCCGTTGGTGGTCGGACGTCCTTCTCTCGTGCCGAGCCACGGAGACGATCAGCTCGCGTCGAGCTCGGTCGAATAGGCGTCCGCGCGACGAGTCGTGCCCCGGAGTGCTCGCGCATTCCGGGCACCACGACCCTCGTCATGGGCCGAGTCTCAGGTCGCCGGCGACGCCGAGGATCGGGGTCTTCCGGAAGTCCCAATGGGTATTGGCGACGGTGACCTCCGGAAATTTGCCGTCCATGGGAGACCAACCGGACGGCCAACCCGTCGACTTACCCGTCACGAGCGGACCTTCGCAGAGCGCTGCGCCTTTCGCGTCGACCTTGCACGCATACGCGCGCTCGAGGGTTCCTCCCGGATCGGGAGAGCCCTGCCAATAGATGTCGGTGTTCATCACGCGTACGATCGAGGCCGAGTGGCTTCCGGCCGTGGCCTGGGTGGCGTCCTCGAAGGCCGAGCGCGAGGCGTGTCCGCAGCCGGGGTCGTTGTGGTACCGGGACCAGAGCACGACTTGCGTCAGGGAATAGCCCTTGTCCGTGACCAGCACGAGGCGCGCGGACTCTTCTTCGGCGTCGTGGACGTGCGCCACTTCGGCTCCGACGAACGCTCCCCCGACCAGCCCCGCCGCGGCCTTCTGCACCGCCTTGTCCTCCAATCGACGGCAATGCGGGCCCTCGATTTTTCCAGGGTAACGGTCGCCCGGATAGGCCGCGTCGATCAGAGGTGAGAGTGCCTTGTCGTAGGCGGCGCAGAGCGCGGCGAGGCTCGGGAAAGGGCCGGGAGGGGGCGCGCCTCGGCCCACGGGTTTTCGCTCCGGCACGCCGTCCAGATTGCCGATGGCCATGGCCGGAAGGTGCTCGGCATTCTCGGGGGCGCCACCCGTGGTGCCCATCACGCGGAATTCGGAGACCGTGAGCTCCTTCCAGCTCTTTTCGCTGCCGGGCAACGTGGCGAGCACGTCGAGCCGGAAGTCTCCTCCCTCTTCGTCGAGCTCGATGCTCTGCAGGCCGCGCACGTTCGGATCGAGGTCGACTTCGCGCAGCGTTTTACCTTCTCGAGAGAGGCGCACGTGGGTGATGCGATGGTTCTGGGTGAAGAGGTCGCCGCGAGGGCCTTTTTGGTCGAAGCCCACCGTGAGCTCGACCTTGCGTACCCTCGAGACGCGAGGCGTCCGGAACGCGATGAATCCGTGCAAATCGGAGGTCTTCCCGTTCCACGCGGTCTCGGGTTTCCCGTCGACCAGGTGCTCGGGAAAGTCCTTCGGATTGTCCACCTTGGACGAGACCGCGACGGTGCACGCGACCGTGTGCAAGAGGTCGACGAGGGGCGCCTCTTTCGAGGTGAGGGGGGAGGCGCCGGCGCTCCCCGCATCCCCGCCAGCGAACGCCCCGCTCACGGAAGGTGCGACGAGCTCCCTCGCGCTGGGCGACCCGGGAACGCTGGTCGACACGGGATCACGGCAGGCTGCTGCGCCGAAGATCACCGTGAAGACGAGCGCCCCTCCAATCGACGACCGATACATGATGGCAGAGTACGCGTCGGGGCTCCGCGCGTATTCCGAGCCGTCTCGTGTCGCGCTCAGCCCTTGAAGTCACCTGCTTTGAGTCCGTGCCTGCGGAGAAGGTCGTAGAAGTCCGTACGATTTCGTCCGGAGACACGTGCTGCGACGGTCACGTTGCCGCCCGAGCGCTTGAGGACGGCTGCCAGATACGTGCGTTCGAAGGCATCGCGAGCGTCTTTGAGGGGAGGGGGCTCCGCGGTGGTGTCGGTCTCGAAGGGCGCGAAAATGGCCGCGAGCGCTCGGTCGAGCCCGGGTGCTGCCGTCGCGTCGGTCGAAGGGAGCGCAGTGGTGGGCGAGGAGCCTTCGCGTGGAAGGCCGATGCCGGGAAGTCTCTCCACGTCGACCGTGTCTCCACGTGCGAGCAGCACCGCGGCCTCCATGGCGTTGGCGAGCTCGCGGACGTTGCCCGGCCACGAGTGGCTGGTGAGGGCCGCGAGGGCCTCGGGGCCCAGGCTAGGCGGCTGCTTTTTGTGTCGAGCGGCGGCGCGCTCCAAGAAGAGCTCGGCCAGGAGGGGCACGTCGTCGACGCGATCGCGGAGCGGCGGCATGGCGACGGGCACCACGCAGAGGCGATAGAAGAGGTCCTCGCGGAAGCGCTTTTCGACCACTTCCACGCGCAGATCGCGATTGGTCGCGGTCACGATGCGCGCGTCGGTCTCCTCTTCCTTGGTGGAACCTACACGCGAAAATTGGCGAGTCTCGAGGACGCGCAAGAGCTTGGATTGGACCTCGAGGGAGGCTTCGCCGACCTCGTCGAGGAAGAGCGTGCCCCTTCGTGCGGCGGCGAACAGGCCTTCCCGGGCCTCACCCGCTCCAGTGAACGCGCCCTTCAAGTGGCCGAAGAGCGTGCTCTCGAGCAGGGTGGGGGCGAGGGCCGCGCAATTGACGGCGACGAAGGGGCCGTCTCGTCGATCCGAGAGCGCGTGAAGCGTGCGCGCCGCGAGCTCTTTGCCCGTGCCGGACTCGCCCAGAAGCAGCACGGTGGCGTCGGTCGGGGCGAGGCGCCCGAGGACTTCGCGCACGTCGCGGATGGCCGCGCTCACGCCCACGATCGTGTCTCCCTGTGCTTCTTCGCCGACGAGCCTGCGGAGGCCTCTCACCTCACGCCTCAAGCGCGAAGCTTCGACCGCGTGCTCGACATGCTGCAAAAGCTCGTGGTCGGAGAAGGGCTTCAGCAAGAAGCCGAACGCGCCCGTGCGCATGGCCTCGACCGCCGTTTCGACCGAGCCGTGCGCGGTGAGCACGATGACGGCAACTTCGGGACATCGCTCGCGTGCCTCGCGGAGCACGTCGAGTCCGTCTTCTCGGCCGAGGCGAAGGTCGAGCAGCACCACGTCGATGGCGGAGCGTCCGAGCTTGGCGACGGCGGATTTCACGTCGTGGGCGAGCGAGACGTCGAACCCTTTGGCGGTGAACCGAAGCTCGAGGAGCTCGCAGAGCTCGACGTCGTCGTCGACCACGAGCAAGCGGCGGGTTTCTTGGGGTGTGGTCATGATGATGTCTCCGAGCTTTCCGAGCTGTCCGAAGGAAGGACGAGTCTGAACACGCTGCCGTGCTCGTCCGAGTGTTCGAGGTCGAGATCCCCCGAATGGGCGCGGGCCACCTCGCGGGCGAAGGCGAGGCCGAGGCCGAGGCTGAACGGTCTCTCGACGCCGGATACGGGAGCGGCTGCGAAGGGCGAAAAGAGGCCTTTGCGGACCTCTTCGGGGACGCCGGGACCGGAGTCGCGAACACGCACCACGATCTCGCTGCCCGCTTCTTCCGCGTCCACCAACACTTCTTGTCCGGCGGACGAGACGCTGACCGCGTTTCGCAAGAGATTGGCGAGGGCGCGTTCGAGCAGCGAAGCATCCGCCGAGAGCGCGTGTTTGGTGCTCTTGCCGATGCGGAGGGTCACGTCGCGCCGCTGGGCACCTTCGCGCTCGGCGGCGATGGCCGCGTCGACGACCGCGCTCACCGTGGTTTCTCCTGGCACCTTGAGCGGTTGGCCGGAGCGGAGCCTCTGAAGGTCGAGCAGGGTGGTCACGAGGCGGACCTCTTCTTCACAGGCGCGACGGGCGAGGGCCATGACGCGTGCCTGCTTCGGATTGAGCTCGCCCAAGGTGCCGTCCCCCAAGAGGGACAAGGCCTCACGGAGGCGCGCGAGTGGCGTTCGTAGCTCGTGCGAGACGTTGGCCAAAAAACCTTGTTTCAGCTCGTCGATCTCCTGGATTCGCAGGCGCATTCGCTCGAGGTCGCGACCGAGCTCGCGCACTTCGCGAGGGCCGGCCAAGACCTCGATGGGCTCGAAGGAACCCTCTCCGAGGCGATTGGCGGCGCTCGCGAGCGCGGCGATGGGCTTGGTCACGCTGGCCGCGGTGGTGCGGGTCACCACGATGGCGACCACGGCGGCGATCATGGCGACTGCGAAGCCGAGCGCCGCGCTGGTGGTGCCGATCTTCCTCGCTTCGTCTTCGTCTTCGCGGATGCGCACGTGGAGCTCGTTCAAGCGGGCGACCCAGGCGTCCGTGAGCTCTTCGTCGAGCTGGATACGCGCGCGGTCGACCACCGGATCGCGGAGGGTCTTGCACGTGTCGCCGGCGGTCGCTTTGGCTGCAAAATCGCGGTAGCGCGTGGCCGAGGTGACCACCGCACCTTCACGAGCCTCTTCGCCGTGACCGTGCAGCGTGGCGAGCACGAGGTCGAGCGCGTCGCGTGCTTTGACGAGGTCGGCTCGCGCGATGTCTTCGCTGCCGAGATCGCAGCGTGCACGTCCGTGACGGGCCGCGACTTCGACCGCCCACGCGGCGCGATGCACGGTCTCCTCGACGTCGAGACCCGACAGGTCGTCTTGGCGAACGACGGCTACGAGGCCCACCATGCGCAGGAGGCCCTGCAGCGTCGCCAGGAGCCCCAAGGCGACCAGGAGCGCGAGCGCTCCGTGGCTCATCAAGAGGCGACTAGCGATGGGGCGGGCCCGCTTCATGGAGGCGGAATCATAGTCACACGCGGCGCATCTCGCTCTCTCCGCGGAGCAGCTTTCTTCGTGTCGGGGACAGCCGACGTCGACCTGTCTGGCATCGCGGACGTCGCGCCAGAAAATGGGTCGAAAACGTCGAAAATTACGCTGGCACACCTCTTGGAATGTCCCACGGCATGAACACTCTCCTCGAAGGTCTTCGCCGGTACCACTCGGAGGTTCGACCGCGGTACGCCGAAACGTTCGCGGGACTGTCCAAGGGGCAATCGCCGGAGGCGCTGCTCGTCACCTGCGCGGACAGCCGTCTCGTTCCGAACCTCATCACCTCGACCGAGCCGGGCGACATCTTCGTGGTGCGCAACGTCGGCGGTCTCGTCCCCGGGCCGAAGTCCGAAGATCGCTCGGTCTCGTCCGCGATCGCCTTCGCGATCGAGGCGCTCGGTGTGCGTGACATCATCGTGTGCGGGCACTCCAGCTGCGGCGCGATGAAGGCGCTGCTCCACGGTGGTGCGCCGCCCGACGTCGAAAAGTGGCTCGCTCACGCGCACGAGTGTCGAGAGGACTTTCATTGCGGTCGCGCTGCCGTGGCCGAGCCGGACCTCTCGGAGATCGATCGTTTCTCCCAGGTGGTCACCTTGAGGCAGCTCGAGCACGTGGCCGAGCACGAGTCGGTCGCCAAAAATCCCGGGGTGCGCCTGCACGCCTGGTGGTTCGAGGTGGGCTCGGGCGGCGTTCACGTGTTCGACGGCGCGCGCGGCCGCTTCATGAGCCCGGACCGCGACGACGCGGTAGCTGCGTAGGTTTCTGGCTTGCGCGGGGCGTCAGGGCGTAGAAAAAGAAGCCCATGGCCTCGCACAAGCTCCGCGGAACCTTCACTGCCCTCGTCACTCCTTTTTTGCCGGACGAGTCCGTCGACGTCGCGTCTTTCGAGAAGCTCCTCGAGGCGCAGCTCGCTGGCGGCGTGAGCGGCCTCGTTCCTTGTGGCACCACGGGCGAGAGCCCCACCCTGGACGCGAACGAGCAGCTCGACCTGGTGAAGCGCTGCGTGGCGGCCGCCAAGGGGCGCGCCAAGGTGGTCGCCGGGACCGGCTCGTTCTCCACCAAGAAGGCCATCGAGGCCTCCGTCGCCGCAGAAAAAGCGGGCGCGGACGCGGTCATGGTGGTGGTGCCCTATTACAACAAGCCCACCCAAGAGGGCCTCTTCCAGCACTTCGTGGCGGTTGCCAAAGCCGTCTCCTGCGACGTCGTGATTTACAATATCCCCGCGCGCACGGGCATCGACCTCACCGCGGACACGCTCCTACGCATCATGGAGGCTGCGCCCAACGTGACGGCCACCAAAGAGTCCACCGGCAACGTGCTGCGCACCCAAGAGCTCGCGCGTCGCAGCGAGGGCAAGCTCACCGTGCTCTCCGGAGACGACTCGCTCACGTTGGCCAAGATCGCCCTGGGCGCCCAAGGCGTCATCAGCGTGAGCTCGAATCTCTTTCCGGGTCACGTCTCGCGCACCACTCGTCTCGCCTTGGAAGGCAAATGGGACGAAGCGCGCGCGGCGCATTTTTCCCTGCTTCCCGTGCACGATGTCATGTTCGTCGAGGCCAATCCGGGCCCGATCAAGGCGGCTATGGTCGCCACTCCGGGAACCGGCATTACCGCGGAGACGGTGCGTGGTCCGCTCGCCCCCATCTCGGATGCCGCGCGCGCCAAGGTGATCGAGACCGTGCGTGCCTTCGTGGCGAAGGCGGGCCAAGACCCGCGCGTCTCGTGAGCTCGGAGGCCACGCCGCTCGCCGTGTTCGGCGCGAGCGGTCGCATGGGTCGAGCCGTGGTGCGTCTCGCGAGCGAGGCGGGCTTCCGTGTGGTCTTCGCGGCCGCTCACGAGCTCGCAGGCGCGGACTCGGGAGAGCTCGCGGGAGCCGGAAAAAACGGGGCGAGCGTGGTCACCGGCTTCGAGACGCTGAAGGCCTCGGGTGCGCGTGTGGCCATCGACTTTTCCCACCCGTCCGCGCTCCCGTCCATCGCCGAGGCGTGCGCTTCGGCGGGCGTTGCGCTGGTGAGCGGAACCACGGGGCTCGACGACTCGGGCCAAGCCGCGCTCGACCGCGCATCCGCGCACGTGGCGGTTTTGTGGGAGCCCAACATGAGCGTGGGCGTGCTCGTGCTCGGTGAGCTCGTGCGTCGCGCGGTTTCCCTGCTCGGCCTCGGCTACGACGTGGAAATCACCGAGACACACCACAAGCACAAGGCCGACGCGCCGAGTGGAACGGCGCTGCGCTTGGCCGAGGCCGTGGTTGCGGCGCGCGACTCCCTCGCGGCCGAGAGCCGACTCGTGCACGGGCGCGAAGGCAAAAAGACCACGCGCACCTCGGACGAGGTGGGCATGCACGCGGTGCGCGGCGGGGACGTCATCGGCGACCACTCCGTGCACTTGCTCGGCCAAGGTGAACGTCTGGAGCTCACCCACCGTGCGACCAGCCGCGAGCTCTTCGCGCAGGGGGCGCTGCGTGCGGCACGTGCCCTCGTGGGGCGTGAAAAAGGGCGAGCTCGCCTCGTCGACGTGATCGGGATTTGAGCGCACCAAGACGGAGCGTCGCGCGTGTCGGCGAGGCCCCGTCTTCGAGCTGCGAAGCGTCGATCAGCGCGAGGTACAGGCCGCGGGCGGAGCCGCGTTCGAGCACGAAGCGCGTTGTCCGGCGGTTCCGCCGCAGGCGGCGCAAGGACAGCCTCCGCCGATCTGGCCGCCGCCGCAGTAGACCATGAAGCCGGTAACGCCGCCTTGGCACCACCATCCGTCCGCGCGACCGTTGCAATCGGTGGGGGCCGCGTCGGCCGTGCCGGCATCGTTCGTCGGGACGGACGAGTCCGCGGCGGTACCCGCATCCAGGCTGCCCGGGTTGCCGAAGATGTGGCGCTGGAGCGAGTCGCGCACGGTGGCGGAGAACGAGGCGCCGAGCTGACCGCCAGGAGAGGCCGGGTCTTCCTTGGCGACGTTCGCCCAATAGCGCTGCTCAATCGCGGCCATTTGAGCGCCCGCCGCGGATTCGACCGGTTGGCCGTAGAGCGCACGTGCTTCGGGGGAGTTGAACACGCGACCGATCTTCTCTTCGCCGAACGTGCCGAGCAGCACGTAGATGGTTCCAATTGCATTGTGAACCGCCTCCCCGACCGATCCCGGGGGATAACCTCGGGTGGCCGCGTAGGCGCCGAGGCGCGACTCCGGATCGGGCACATACGTTCCGTTGTCGACATCGCGCAGGCTGCCTGGGATGGCGACGAGTCCAGCCGAATCCTTGATTGCACCCCACGCGCCGGTATTGGAATCGCCGAAGCGCCCGTCGGCACCGCGGCCGAGATCGGGGATGCCGTCTCCCGGGGCGAGGATGGCGACGTGTCCACCGAAGCTCGACTTCGAGGTGGGCACGAGCTGACCGGCGAAGAGCGGATCGCTCTCGAGCTCGGCGCGGAGATCGGGCGAGTCGGTCACGGCGACGAGGCGCGCGCGAATTCCCACGTACGCCGCGACGATGCGCTTCTCGTCTTTCGACCGCATCTCGTTCGAGAAGCGGTCGAGGCTGCCCGGCTCGGCGCGCTCGAGCACCGCGATCACGTGCGTGGCCATGGCCTCCGCGCGCGCTCGTGACGGATCGCTCGAAGGGGTGGCGGCGAGTCCCATGAGCCCACGAACCAGGGTCTTGCCGGAGACGGCTTGAACGGCCTCGGGAGAGCCGGGCTGGGCCGAAGCGCGAGCCGCCTCTTCGTTGCTGGGCGGGGTGAGCTCGACGCTCCCCGAGACGAGCGGCTGGGGGCCGTCGGTGTTCGAAGAAGCGCAGCCCATGGCGGCGGAGACGAGGGCGAGGGGAACGAGGACCAGAGCGAGCCGAGCGAACCGCATGGTTTGCAGACGGACTCCGTTCTGAAACCTTCTAAGGAATTGTGCAGCGATATCCGAATTTTACATGGGTATTGGAATGCCCAGGATCGAACGATCCACCCCTGGCGCCCGAGGTGACGTCGACGCACGGAGGCTCCCGGGACTTTGTCGAGGCGGGGTGTCGGGCTGGTAGCCTGCTTCGGTGGTTCACTCTTCGTTCTTTTCGCCCGGCCCGCGAAGGCGCTCTCTCCTGATCGTGGCCGTGGTCGTGGCGGCCGCTCTCTCGGTGTCCGCGTGTGGTCCGTCTCCTCTCGAAGAATCCGCGACGCCGCGGCATGCGATGGGCGGGCATGGGGGGGCAAGCTCGGTCGATCCGAACGGTGAGCCTGCGCCTCCCAAAGAGGTGCCGGCCGATGGGCACGCCGAGCTCGATACCGAGTACTACCTCGGCTCGGAGCGAGAGGAGCTCGCGCAGTTCGCCGAGTTCGCCAAGCGCATCCAGGCGCTGCAGAAGGAGTCGGCGGAGCGTCGGAAGCAGCCCATCTCGCGAGGCTTTCACGCGAAGGCGCACGCGTGCCTCGAGGGGAAGATCGAGCTCGAGCCTCATCGCGACCCACGCTCGCGCTTCGGAATCTTCGCGGACGGTCAGCCCGACCGGCGCGTGGTGGTGCGCTTCTCGAACGGCGTGGGGTGGAAGCAGGACGACGCGGAGCTCGACGCGCGTGGCATGGCGGTGAAGGTCTTCGACGTGCCGGGTCCGAAGTACCTGCCCGAAGAGCCGACCACGCAGGACTTCTTGATGACCAACTCGCCCACGCCGGTGGGGCGCGACGCGGTGGAGTTCATGGAGTTCGCCAAGGCGAACGTGAGCGGACGCGCGGCCGAGTTTTTGTTCCTCGCTTCGCACGCGAAGACGGGCGCGCCCGCGCTCTCCAAGACCACCCCGGTCGACAGCATGGTGACGTCGCAATACTGGAGCGGAGGCGCGTTCCACCTCGGTGCGCATCAAGCGGTCAAGGTCACGGCGCGCCCCTGCGACTCACGCCTCGAGCGACACCCCGACCGGAGCTCGCCGAACTACCTACGCGACGACCTGCTCGCCGCCGCGAAACAGGGAGTGTGCATGCGCCTCTTCGTGCAGTTCCAATCCGACCCGGTGCGCACGCCCGTGGAAGACGCCTCGCGCGAGTGGCGCGAAGAAGACGCGCCGTTCGTCCCGGTGGCGAAGATTCGCCTGCCGCCGCAAGACCCGTCCTCGAACCCCGCGACCACCCCCGAGGCCTGCGACGCGCTCGCGTTCTCGCCGTGGCACGCCATTCCCGCGCACAAGCCCATGGGGCACATCAATCGGGCGCGGAAGTACGTGTATCACGCGAGTCAGGAGGCGAGAGGCGCCAAGGGGGGGAGGTAGTCTGTCGCCCCCGGATCAACGCTCTCACAGCCCACTGGGGATCGTCGGCTCGCCGAGGGAGGCGCGGGGAATCTTGAGGATCCCGTTCTGATTGCGTGCCGCTCCCGAGACGGTATCCATGCCGACGTAGAGATTGTCGTCGTCGACGTAGAGGGCCTCGGTGTAGCCGGTGGCGGGGCCGCGTAAGCCGATGTTCCAGCCCATTCCGTCTGAGAGGCGAACGAGCCTCAGGTTCGACGAGGAGGTCACCGTGAGCAGCATGCCCGCGTTCACCACGAAGCCGTCGAAGAAGGTTCCCTGCGCGGCGTTGGGGTCGGGCAGCTTCGCGACCTGCCGGCGCGTGAGGCCCGCCGCATTCTCCGCGTAGGGCGAGGTGAAGACGGTCAGGTTCTTGCGGTCGACCGCGCCTTCCTGCGTCTCCAGCCAAACGAGCGCATTGCCGCGCGCGCGGTCGAGTCCCGCGAAGGTGACGTTGTACCCCGCGCTCGGCGCAGCGACGACCGTGTTGCCGCCTCCTACCGGCATGAACCGCAGGCTGTAGGGGGCTTGGTCGCCAAGTACCATCACGCCGGTCGGCGTCCACCGCGGGAGCTCCGTCCCCATCACCGGCGACGTGCTCGACGCGTAGCTCAAGGCTTTGGTGGTCGTGTTCAGCGTGAAGACGCGGGTGAGGCTGATGCCCGCGGCTTCCATGTGGAGCGCATTCGGGCCGAAGGAGAGGCTGCCGGGAACCGTTGTCTTGCCGACGCCTGTCTCCAGGGGCGAGATGGCTCGAGTAGACACCGCAAGAGGAGTGGCCAAGGATGACCATCCCGCCCAGAAGTCAACCTGGTCCTTGTTCTCATTCGTGCTGCTAATCGCGAAGGAGCCAATGCCGTTCGGGGACGCCGAAATAGCCGCGAGGCAGTCTTCGATAGGGTCGTTGAGCGCGTAGGTGGCATAGATCGTACCGACGCCCAGTTCTTCAACGACCTCAAGCGACAATCCGACTCCGTCGTCTAGAAACCGGGAGTAGTGCAGATACATCTTCCCATTCGCGACGAAGATGTGTTCGGCCTGACGAGTATTGAGCGCCCTTCGAGTCAGCTTCGTGACTCGCCAGTTCTGCTGTAAGTATCGGCACTCGGCCGGCGAGGCGCAATCTTTCCACTCCATGTGCGGCGCGGACACTTCGGGGGTTTCCGAGAGCTCCATGCCGCAGCGGGCGGGCGCGCCAGGGAAGGGTCGCCACGACCCCGGCGGGTGGACGCCACTGTCAGGGCGCGGTGCCGCATCGACGGCAACGTCCGCGCGATTTACGCCTCCTCCATCGACTACCGGAAGTGAGGCGTCCCCCGCCGGCGCGCCTGAGTCTTGCTCGATGACCGCCGTGCTCCCGCAAGCGGCGAGGAGTGCGAAGGCGACCGCGAAGCGGCGGGGGTTCCACATCAAAAGAGCTCCGTGTAGGTCGAGGGCGTCCGGTAGGTTACCAGATCGCCCGTTTATCCCGGATGTTCACGCTCTTTGGCCGCCACCGTGCGCCAGCCGCGCACGTGCCGTTGCGACGTGTCGGGCGAGGCCTGTTCACCATCCGGGGCGTCATGCTCGATGCCTACGCCTCGAGCCGCGTCCAACGTGACGTGTTGCGGAAGGATCAGCCCTGCGGGAACGTGTCGAAGGTCGGAAGGTTGGCCAGGTCTTGGTCCCAGACTGCCTTGCTGGAGACGAAGATGTGGGCATTCGGCGTGAGCTGGAGGGGCGTGTCGAGGCAACCGGCCGGAACGACTACGAACGTCTGGTCGACATGCGGCATTGCCGAGCCGCAGGTGGAGCAGAAGCTTCGCGCGTGACGTGTTCCTGGAAGGCTGTAAGCCGTTACCTTGTCGCTCCCAGAGGTCCAGACGATTTTGGCCGTAGAGGAGAATAGGTTCGATGCATGGGCCGAGCCCGTGTCTTTGCGGCAATGAGCGCAGTGGCAAAGAAAGAACTGCTCGAACGGGCCTTCAATCTCGAATGTGATCGCGCCGCAAAGGCAGGAGCCCGTGTGATGCTGGTTCATGGGGCTCTTCGTATCACGAAGCTCTAGGTTTAGTTCGGCCGATATCGAAAGCTGGTTCGGCCCGTCGAGCGGCAGCCATCGTTCAAGTACTGCGGCGCATGGATGCTGACGAGGGAGAAGGTTCGCGTGGTGCGATCTCACTTCGCTAGGGTTTCAATGAAGCTGCCGACTTCGGTGCGAAAGTATCGAGGCTGACCGAAGAAAGCGACAGCTTCTGCCCTTTGGGCCGGCGGCTCGTCCACGATGGAGAGGGCAACGGCGTTCGTCTTGACGTCGGACGGATTGCGCCGGCCCTCGAAGTACCCGGCATCCCGCTCGACGACTTGCAGCGCGGGTAGGGCAATGCCGTTCATCCCGCGAAAGAAGTCCCCACCCCCGCTCGCTCCGTGAACCGCTCGGCGAGCGCGGGCAGGTGCAGGATCTGGTCGGAGCGTTTGTTCGCGGCGAGGTTCGTGCCGTGCGCGCCCAAGAGGGCCTTGGGAACCTGCAATCCCTTGGCGACCAGCGCTCGATAGAGCCGGCTCGTCGTGTCGGGCACGCTCATGTCGCCCGCGAGAATCAGCGCCGCCCTCCGCCACCCGGCATGCCCGATCGAGCTTCCCAGACGGCGTCGGAGCTTCCCAGACGGCGCGGGGCGCTTCCCAGACGGCGCTGGAGCTTCCCAGACGGCGCGGGGGGCTTCCCAGACGGCGAGGCAGCCTTCGTAAGCGGCGCGGACGCTTCCCAAACTCGGGCCCTTCGCTATTTCCCGACAAAAAAGCGTCGTTCGCAGCTCACGGAATCTGGAGGACGCACCAAGAGGCCAAAAATCCGGCCTACGAAGGGTTCGCGGCCGCTCATGAAGCGATCTGGCGAGCTGGGAAGCTCTTTCGCCCCAGAATTTCGCGAAAATCAGCGGCTCGCACGGCTCTGCATATCTCGAGGGCTTCGGCCACTTCGTGGCAACCGCTGTCATGAACTCGGACACGCAGAAGTCCGCGGTATTCACCTACTCCGTCCTCATTCGGGGTGGTTTCGCCAACGCCCCCGCCATGGGGTCTTCGAGCAGGTGCTCGTTCAATCGCAGTGCTACGAAATCTCGGAAGTCCGGGCGGTGGGTTTCGGCTCGTGCGCTCCCTCCCCAACGCGGTCGACGCTGGAGCTCCTGACGCCTCGCGCGACGAGTAGGGCCATTGCTCTACGAGAGGCTAGCTCCCCGTTTCGCCCCCGTCGCCGTTTCACTCGGAGCGCTCGTCTTATGGTGCTGCACGGAGGGCGCGGTTTCGCCACCACTCCAGGACGGAGGCGTTGACGGGGCGCTCCGGAAGCCTCCGCGTCCGTCGACGCTAGCGTCGGCGTTGATGCGGACGCCAGCGCCTTCGTGTTGCTGCTCCATACGACAGTCCCTGAAGTCGTCTCCTGCGGGCGCATCGCTCGCCTGTGCGAAGCGAGGAAGGGGGATGCCGCTCCGAACCGTCGGAGCTGGAGGCGATTTCCGAGTACAATGGGTTCCATGAAGGTTCATACTCGTTCATTCGAGACCTCCGTGCGGGTTCGTGACGCGGCGTTCGTCGACGATGAGCACCTGCTTGCCACCGACGGCGCTGCTGACATTTGGAAGGTGGACTGCCAAACCGGCCATGCGGTCATTCTTCACCAAGGCGCGCATATCCTTGGTGTGGTGGACCGATCGCTTGCCGTGCCACACACGCCCATCGTTCGCCCGTGCGCGGGTACCTATCCGCTCATCGCCGTCGCGAACCATGGCCCCGTCGTCGTGGCCACTCACGACATGGTTCTGGCAGGTAAGGTGCCGGCAGGCGAATGGAAGCTGCTAAGTGACCTTTTCGGTTCCTACTACCCGCAGCTTCTCTTCAACAGCCACGGGACGCACGCTCTTGCCGTAGCGGACGGAGTTTACGTATTCGAGATGGCTGAGGGGCGCACCGTGTACGAAGATGTCGAAGCCCAGGCAGCAGCGTTCGATCCTCGCGGTGGAAGACTTCTCGTTTGTCGCTACGGTGGAGAGGTCGGCTGGGTAGCTCTCGAGCCGCGAGCGGAATTGTCAACGTTCGTGCTTGCAAGTCGAGCGTTGCCTATGATGAAGCACGGTTCGATTCGCTTCGTCGCCCTGTTGGACGATGCGTCGCAGTTGGTGGTGACCTACGCCAACCGGCTTGCTTGGATCGACCTCGCGTCGTGGTCCGTCGTCCGTGAGTGGGAGTTTCCCGATTTCGTGGAGTCTTGCGCGGCTGCTCGGAACGGGACGCGTGCGGTGCTCGAGATTCATGGCCATGCGCCCCGCATCGTAGCGCTGGATGGCACGGAGAACTTCGAGCTGCCGGAGCCGGCGCAGGAGCTCCGAATCTCGCCCTCGGGACGAACGGTGCTCACATTGGACGCGCTGCCGTCGAATCCCTATCCCATGCCAAGACACACCATCGATGCTCCAACGCGCGGTGCACGATTGCACCGCCTCGAGACGTGACGATGGGCATTCGCGTTCGGGGTGCCATTCGGACCGACACAACGCACTCCGACCGCTGCCGACTATGCTCAATGCGCCCCGAGCAATCGCGCCCACCCCGAGCCCTTCTCCGGCACCGACACCCCCGAGTACTCAAGGATTATACGCCGCCCTCGTCTTCTCGAGCCTCCCCCTGAGCGCGCGGAGGGCGAAGCCCGAGCACGCTCATTGGGGGAGGCCGACCAGGGCAATCGAGCCACAAAAGGAATCGCGCGAAGCCCGGGGGAAAACCCGTGACCTCGCGCGTGAAGAGAGGGCTCGATTGACCTGGGCGGGTGGGGGCCCCGGTGTCGTGTGGCCCCCCAAGTCGCCCGCGCCGACCACGGGCTCTCTCGTCTCCCCCTGAGCGCGCGGAGGGCGAAGCCCGAGCACGCGATTTGGGGGAGACCGCAGGCGCGCAGGCGAAGCCGAGCACCTGCGAGTGGGGGCACCCCTGTCTTCGTCTTCTCTTCGTCTTCGTCTTCGTCTTCTCTCCGACGTCGACGCGTCCCCTCAGAACGTCCCGCTCAACGACAACCCATTGGTCGTCCCGAACACCGGCTCGACCTTCACGCGTCCAGCCTTGGGCAGTGGCGCGCTGGTGGTCTCGCTCGAGCTCTTGGTGGTGAGCAGGTACGCGCCGATACCGCCCGTGACCAAGGCGCCGACGCCGAGTCCGATGAAGAGCGCGCTGGCCGTGGTGGCCGAGGAGTCCTTGTCGCAGAAGTCTTTGGTGGACATTCCTGCGCCAATCACTTGGACGGGGCTCGAGGCCGAGTAGCTGCAGGGGTTTCCGCCGGTGTAGACCGAGCCCTGCGGGTACTTGGCGGGGTCGGCGAGGGCGGCGCTGCGTCCGGCGTTGAGCTTGTCGACCAGGCCGGATTCGTCTCCCTTGAGGCCGATCCACTTCACGCCGAACACCACCGAGGTGACCGCGAGCGCGGTGCCGACCACCACGAGCGTGCCGCCGACCACCGTGCGGGTGGGGAAGGGCTTGCTGGGCTCTTGCGGGCCGCCGACGCCGGCGTCGAGCTCGATGTCGAGCACGGTCTCGCCGCCGTTCTGCACCGTGACTTGTTTGGTGCGGCGCGTAGAGCCGGCGGGGAGTACTTCCAATGTGTGCACGCCGCTCGCGAGCTCGATGGTGGCCCGACCGTTCTCCAGGCGGACACGACGCGAGCCGTCGACGATGACCTCTCCGTCGCCCTTGCCGGCGTGTACCACCACGTGACCTGCCGAGGTGCCGGTGAGCTCCTCGAAGAGACGTCGGGCGAGGCCGCGGAGCTTTTCGTCGTTCTGGTCTTTGAGGCTGTCCGAATAGGTCTCGCGGATGACGAAGTCGGGCTTTCCGCGGCGGAAAAGGTGAAGCTCGACGTTGACTTGGCCACCGCCGCCCGCCTTGGACATGACGCCCCAGACGTAGCGGTCGCTCTTCAGGGCGTCGGCGATTTTCTGCTGGCAGGTGGCGTCGGGCTTGGCCGGGCACTTGAGCTGCACCGTGAGCGAGCCGAGCGACGGGCTCTTTTCCATGAGCGTCCAGCCGGGGGCCTGGCGGGCTCGCGACTTCAGGGCGTCGGAGAGGGCGTCGGCTTGGTCTTGGGCCTCGTCGGAGTCGATCCCCAAGACCGCGATGGTCTGGGCCGAAGCCGCGCTGGCGCCGGCCCCTGCGGAGTCGGCGGCGAACGCCTGGCCCGAGGGGGCCACGAAGGCGAGCAAGAGCGCGAAAGCACTGGCGGAGAGGGCACGGGTTCGCATCCTGGCGTGAGGTTACAGCGCTCGTGTCCTGGGCGTCGACCCTTCTCGAGCATCGCGTCACGGTTCGTTGTGGTAGCCCGGGTTCATGCGCATCACCGGAGGAGAGCTTCGTTCGCGAAAGCTCGTCGCGCCCAAGTCGAACGCCACCCGCCCCACGCAAGACCGCGTCCGCGAGGCGCTGTTTTCGATTCTGACGTCGCGAGGCGTTTTTTCCGGGGAAAGCCCGCGCGTGCTCGACCTCTACGCGGGCACCGGGGCGCTCGGCCTGGAGGCGCTCTCGCGAGGGGCCTCGCACGCCGTGCTGGTGGAAAAGGCGAAAGATGCCCTCCGCGCCATCTCCGAGAACGTGAAGAGCCTCGAATTGCAGGACGTGGTCACCGTGCTGCCGACCACGGTCGAGCGTGCGCTCGCCGAGCCTTCGCGCCTCGGGGCGCCGTTCGATTTGGTCTTCTTGGACCCGCCGTATGCCGATTTGGCCTCCGCCCTCTTGGTGCTCGGCGCGCTCGTGCCGTTTCTCTCCGCCGAAGCGACCGTGGTGCTCGAGCACGCATCGGGAGATACGCCGGGGGAAGTTTCTGGCTTAGTTCTTGAAAATACGAGAGTTTACGGCGATACCGCCCTCTCTCTCCTGAGCCGCACTGCGCAAACTTGAACCCGTCGAGGTTCGGGTCTGTATACTCGGGCGGTTTCGCGGGGAGGCGTTCGGGCCGAACCGATTCGAACGAGGATACGAGGACCCGAGGATCATGAGCTCTGCTTCGTCGCCCCCGCCTGCGGGCGTTCCTTCTTCTGGAAACGGAAAATACGCCGCGGCCGCCGTCGTTCTCCTCCTGCTCGTAGGTGGAGTCGTCTTCTGGAAGAAGTCCCAGTCCGACACGCCTCCGCCCCCGCCTCCGGTGGTGCCGGACGCCGCGGCCTCGTACGCCCCGCCGCCGCGCAAAATCGAAGACGACATTCCTCTTCCTCCGCCCGTCGAAGACGCCGGCCCCGAGACCGGACCCAAGGTCGTTCAGGCGTCCGGACCGCAGACCTTCGGCTGCGAAGTGAAGAAGTGCTCGGGTACCGCTTCGGGCGACCTCGAAGGCATGCTGGCCTTCCGCGCGAAGAGCGCGCACAAGTGCTACGACCAGGCTCTCGCGACCGACAGCACGCTCTCCGGTGGCGTGACCATCGCGCTGCGCATCGGCACCAACGGGCTTCCCTGCTCGGCCTCGGTCGCCTCGAACAGCACGGGAAATGCCGCGGTCGCGCAGTGCATCGCCAACTCGATGCGCAACGGCGCCTACCCGGCCCCGAAGGGTGGCTGCGTGGAAGCCAACGTCCCCATTTCGCTGAAGAGCCGCTGAGCACGTGATGCGGGCCGTCGTCCCGAGTACCGCGAAGACTGCCGCGAGGATCGGTTTCGGGGTCGCCTCGGGGCTCGTGCTCGCGTGCGTCTTGCTGGCCGCATGCGGAGAGACGCGAAGGCCTCTCGGCGACGAGTGCCTTCGCGACGACGACTGCCTCTCGAGCGTGTGCTCGGGTCGCGTGTGCGTGGCCACTCCGCCCACCACGGGCGATCAGCTCGGCCCTCCCGATCGCGGCGCCAAGCTCCCCGATTCGTCTCCCAACCTCGGCACCCCCGGAGACGCCGGCGGTGGATGACGCTCCGGAGCCTTCGGCGGCTTCTGCGGAGCTCCGTGGTGTGCTTCTCCAGGTCGCCTACCGAGGCACGCCGTTCTCCGGGTTCGCCTGGCAGAAGGACGCGCGCACGGTCGACGGTGAGCTGCGCGGGGCGATCGCCGAGCTCGATCCGAAGGCTTCGCTCCCGCGAGGGGTGAGCCGCACCGACGCGGGCGTGCATGCCGAGTGTCAGCTGGTCGGCTTCGACACCACCATGCCGCTGCCCGCGCGCGGCTGGGTGCTCGCGCTGAACCGCCACCTGCCGGACGAGATCGCGGTGCGCCGCGCGCGCCAGGTCCCTGTAGGATACAACCCGCGCTTCGCGAGCCTCTGGAAGCGCTACCGGTATCGGGTGCTGCTCGACAAAGTGCGCGACCCGAGCCTCGCCGATCGATCGTGGCGCGTGGGCTGGGAGATGGACCTCGCGAAGGCCAAAGCCGAGTGCTCCGCGGTGCTCGGGACCCATGATTTTGCCGCGTTTCGCAGCGCAGGCGACGAACGCGAGAACACCGAGCGCACCCTGCATCGCTTCGAGCTGGTCGAGGCGCCGGGCGGCGATCCGCGCGTGTTCGAGGTGGTCGTCGAAGGGAGCGCGTTCCTCTACAACATGGTGCGCATCCTGGTGGGCACGCTGGTCGACGTGGGCCGTGGGCACCTCGAGCCCGGGGCGTTCGCGCGGGCGCTCGAAACGCTCGACCGCGCGATGCTCGGTCAGACCGCGCCGCCGCAAGGCCTCTGCCTCGAGCACGTCGAGTGCAATCTCCCGGAAGGCTCGGGGGAGCCGTGGCCGGCTTGAGACCCGCGCTCGAGGTGCGCGCCCCCTACCCGGGAGACGGCTCGCGCCTCGCCGACCTGTGGCGGGTGCTTTGGGACGTGCACGAGTCGTGGGGAAGCTACCCGGGCACGCGCGACGAGCAGGTCTACGCGGACCTCGCGCTGCGTCTCTCGGAGGAGGCTCGCTCACGAGGAATGTCGCCACTCGCCGGGCGGCACGTGCATCTCGTGGCTGCGCTCGAGGGCGAAGCGGTGGGGCAGGTCGAGGGCTGGATCGATCGCCACGGGGTCGACCCCGCGACCAAATGGACGTGCGAGGTTCGTTCGCTGGTCGTGGCCGACGACGCGCGAAACCACGGCGCGGGGCGCGCGCTCTTGGACGGTCTCGCGCGGGTCGCGCGGGGGGCGACGCTGGATGCTCCGACCGTGCTCGCCGCCGAGGTGCTCGAGCGCAATCCGGCCATGGCGTTCTACCGCAAGCTCGGCTTTTGGATGCCGGCCTACTCGGTGCGCACGAAGACCGAAGGGGCGCGTGACGTGAGCGAACATCCTTCGTACTCGGCGCGCCTCGGGGTGCCCGAAGACGCGCTCGCGGTCACGTTCTTGGAGGCCAACTTGGCCGAGCGCAGGCGCCTCGCGCGGGACGATCGCTTCGACAGACCACGCGCGCTCGACGCCTCGCTCGTGGACGCGATTGCCATTCATCTCGGCCACGGGAGCGCACGGGGAAGTCTCGATCCGGCCGAGCTCGTGGTGGTCGATCGCAAGAACGTGCCGCGGGCCTCGGCGACGCTCACGTTCGCGCACCTCGATCCGCCGTTCGTCCCGGGCACGCGCGCGATCTTGTCGCGCTTTTCGTTCGACTCGACCACCCCGCCGGGGCATCTGCTCCCTTCGCTGGTGCGCCTCGCGGGGCGTCTCTCGCGCCTCGCCGGAGCCGAGATGCTGGAGGTGGTCGACTTGCCCGCGCCACCGCACCCGGCTTATCAGGCGGCGCTCGCCCTCGGGGCCGAGCCCTGGTCTCGGGTGGCTCTCCGCGACGTGTAGACGACGTCCTTCCCGAAGAAGGCTTCCCAATCCATGTACGCTGAGCGACTCTTCTAGAGTGGTGGAGCTCGACGAGACGCTCGCGGCGAGCGAGGTGATGGCGACCCTCGCCGCCTCGCTCTCGAACGTCGTCAAGGGCACGCTGGTCGAGCGTCCGCGGAGCACGATCGAACCTCGCGACGAGATGCCCGCGAGCGTCTCGCCCGCTTCGCTTCCGTCCAGCGAGGGCGTGCCCGGCTTCGTGGTGCGAAGGACCCTCGGCGAAGGCGGGATGGGGATCGTGCGGGCCGCCGAGCAGCTCTCGGTCGGGCGTCTCGTCGCGGTGAAGACCGTGCGGAGCGAGATCGCCGACGACCCTCGGGTGGCCACGCGTCTCTTGCGCGAGGCGTGGCTCGCCGGTCGCGTGGAGCACCCGAACGTGGTGCCCATCTACGACGTCGGCGTGGACGACGTGGGGCGTCCGCACATCGCGATGCGCCTCGTGGAGGGCACGCCGTGGGACGAGCTCGTTCGTGATCCCGAGCTCGTGCGCTCGCGCTTCAAGACGACCGACGTGCTCGAGTGGCACCTGCGTGTGCTCGTGCAGGTGACGCACGCGGTGAGCCGCGCCCACGCGAAGGGCATCGTGCACCGCGACATCAAGCCCGAGAACGTCATGATCGGCGAGTTCGGCGAGGTGTACCTGCTCGATTGGGGCATCGCCGTGAGCCTCGTCGCCGATCCGGAGGGGCGTCTGCCGCTCGCGCGGGACGCGAAAGAAACCGCAGGGACACCCTGTTACATGGCGCCCGAAATGCTGGGCGGACCCAAGCCCCTCATCGACGAGCGCACCGACGTCTACCTGCTCGGCGCGACCCTCTACGAGATCGTGACCGGCAAACCGCCGCACACGGGCAAGGTCTTCGCGGAGATGGTGCGGAGCATCTTGGAGTCGTCGCCTTCGTTCCCGCCGGAGGTGCCGCGAGGCCTCGTCGCGATTTGCGAGAAGGCCATGCAGCGGCGGCGGCACGATCGCTACACCTCGGCCCAAGAGGTGCGCGCGGCGCTCAGCGATTTTCTCACCCATCGAGGCTCCAGCGCGCTCGCGGAGGAGGCGAACGCGCGGAAGGCCGAGATGATCGCGAGCCTCGGAGGCTCGCCGGACAAGCTCGATCGTCATGCCCTCTACGAAGCGTTCGGCGCAGCGCGCTTCGGTTACCTGGAGGCGTTGAAGCTCTGGCCTCTGAACGACGACGCACGCGAGGGGCTGCAGAACGTGTGCGAGCGCATGGTCGCGTTCGAGCTTTTGCACGGCTCGGCCGAGGCGGCACAAGCCGCGCTGGCGGTCATGCCTTCGCCTCCCGTGGAGCTCACGGCGCGGGTGGAAGCGGCGCTCCGTGCGCGCGCCGAAGAGAAGCGTCGCCTCGCCACGTTCGAGCGCGAGTACGACCCGCGTGTGGGGCGGCGAACGAGGCTGGTCGTGGGGACGGCGGTGTGTCTCATGGGCATCTTCGGCCCGCTCGTGCTCTCCGCGCGGCCCGAGGTTGCGTGGGTCTTCGGCACGAAGGTCGTCGCGGCGGTCACGTGCGCGGGCGTCTTCGCGCGGGAGCGAGTTTCGCTCGGGAGGACCAAGCTGAACCGCGACCTCTCGCGCGTGGTGCTCGCCGGGTTCGTCATCCAAGCGCTCCTCGTGCCGGCGACGGCGCTGCTCGGGATGTCGCGGACCGAGTCCGATGCGGCGGCGCTCTTCGTGTGGGCGCAGCTCCACTTCGCGCTCGCGCTCACC
Source organism: Polyangiaceae bacterium (assembly GCA_965225775.1). Taxonomy (GTDB): domain Bacteria; phylum Myxococcota_A; class Polyangia; order Polyangiales; family Polyangiaceae; genus JAAFHV01. The sequence continues at coordinate 8,203,822 of OZ245328.1, forward strand.
ACGGATTGGCGACTCGGCGTGACCGCGCTCGCCTTCGCCACGGGCTCGTTCGTCGCCGCTCGGTGGCCGCAGCTCTCTTCCGTGGCGCAGAGCCTCTCGAGTGTGTGCGCGGTGCTGGTGGTGGTGTGGGCGTGGCGGACCGCCGATTCGGTCGAGCGCACCGAGGCGACGTCGCGTGACGCTTCCCCCGACGGTTGACCGGTCGTCGTGCTCGGGTGAGGCCTTTCCCGACACGCGAATTGCCCGGCATTCGTGGGTTCTTGGCCGAAAGAGGCCCGTGGCTTCACGAATTCGTCACCGGAAGTGATCGTTTTCGTGACCGGGCCCCACAGGCTCGGAGATGGTCGAATCGGTCCACTGGCGTCCTCGAAGGGACCACTCGTGAGCACGACATTCGCGCACGACGCGGTGGTGCGAGAGCGGGTGACCGAGCGCGTGCCCGAGCGGCTTCCGAGCCTCGAGCGGCCCACCGTTCCCGCGCGGCGTGAAGCGCCGGTCGCCTCGCCGGAGATGCCCGCAGCGCGCACCACGTTCGAGCGCTACGAGCTCAAGTATTGGCTCTCCGAGCGGGCCGCGCGAGACCTCGCGCGTTTCGTCGAGCCGTACCTCGAGCGTGACGCGTGGGCGCGCGCGGGCAAGGTGCAGCGCAACGTCTCGCTCTACCTCGACACGCGCGGCTTTTCTTTCTTCGACGCGCACACCTCGAAGTCACCCGACCGCATCAAGCTTCGCGTGCGTGGCTACGGCGAGCCTCCTGCGGGCAACGCGTTCTTCGAGGTGAAGCGCAAGGTGAAGATGGTGTCGCTGAAGGAGCGCGCCGTGATGCCCATGGCGCACGTTCGTGCGGTGCTCGAGGGGCGGATCGATCCGCGCCTATGTGCCGAAAAGGACCGCGCGCACCTCGAGCATTTCGTGAGTCAGCTCGTGCTCCGCCGCGCCGAGCCCAAGCTGCTCGTGGGGAGCTTCCGAGAGGCCTTCGCCTCGCGAAATCCCGGAGAAGACGTGCGCATGACCTTGGACCGCGACATCGGTTGGCAGCCTGCGACGGCGCGCGAGCTCCGCCCCGTCCCCGGCGCGTGGAGGCCCGTGCTCGCCGAGGGGCAGCCGAGGTCTCACCTCGGCGAAGGCCGTGTGCTCGTGGAGATGAAATTCCGTGGGCGTCCGCCGAGCTATTGGCCGGAAGCGGTCGCGCGTTTCGGTCTGCGTCGCGAGGCGTTCTCCAAGTACGTGACCGCGGTGCGCTGCATGCGCGCCGAGCGCGGAGAGCCGTAGCCATGGGAGGTCGAGTCGGTTGGGACGTGACCCTCGCCGCGATGCTGCTCGCGTTCGCGGCCTCCACGGTGATCGCCACCGTGTACACCCTGACCTACCAGGGCGTCGGCTACCTGAAGACCTTCGTGCAGACCTTGGCGCTCGGAGGCGTGGTGTCCGCGGTGGTGATGCTGGCCGTCGGCGACGACGTGGCGCGAGGGCTCGGCATGGTGGGCGCGCTCACCTTGATTCGATTCCGCGCGACGTTGAAAGACACGCGAGACCTCGTGTTTCTCTTCGCGTCGCTGGGGGTGGGCGTTGCGTGCGGTGTGCAAGCGTTCGCACCGGCCATCCTCGGAACGCTCGCCTTTTCGGCGGCGGCGATCGTGCTCGGGGCCTCCGGATTCGGCGCGAGGCAACGCTTCGACGCGGTGCTGCGCTTCCGAGCTCCGGGCAAGCCCGAGACCGACTCGGCCATCACGGCGCTGCTCGATCGCCACTGCCGTGAAGCCTCCCTCGTGGACGTGCGCGGCTCGGGCAGCGGCGTGCAGGAGTACGCCTACCACCTGCGCCTCTCTTCGCCCGGGGCCGACGTCGCCCTGGTTCGCGCCCTCGAAGGCGTGGAGGGCGTGGAAGACGCCGCGATGTTCAAACAAGACGCGACCCTCGAGCTCTGAACCGCGATGACGCTCTCTCCCTCACCTCCGAGTCTGGTCTCGAAGCTGCGGCCGTACCTGCCGTCGCTCGTCGTGATCGCGGCGTGCGCTGCCGGGTTCGTCTACCTGAGGCGTGGCTCGCTCGACGCGAGCTCGGGTGCGGTGGGCTACGGCGAAGACGTGCATCGCGCGATTTCGTCCGTGACGCCCGGGCGCATCGTGGAGCTCAAGGTCGAGGTCGGACAAGCCGTGAAGGCGGGCGAGGTGGTGGCCGTGCTCGACCGGCGCGCCATCGAGGCCGCGCGCGACGGGGCGATCGCCGAGCTCGAGCGCGCGAGGGCGGAGCTCGTGGCCGCGGGACAAGACGAAGACTCGAAGGTCACGCGGGCCGAGCTCTGGGTGCTCCGTGCGCGCGCGGCCGAGCGCGGAGACCGCGCGAGCCTCGTCGAGATCTCCGGGCGCATGGCCAGGCTCGACGGTCTCCTGGAAAAACAGATGGTTCCGGCCGGTGAGGCCGAGTCGACCCGCGAGCGCATGCGGGCCCTCAGCGCGCGCGTCGAGGCCTACGATCAAGCCGCGTCGCGAGGTCAGGCCGGCCTCGACAAGTCGCTCTCGAGCGACCACCGGAAGCTGGTCGACGCTCGCGTGGAACCTGCACGCATCGCGGTGCGCGTGCGAGAGTCCGCCGTGAAGAAGCTCGAGCTCGAGCTGGAAGATCGTGTAATCAAGGCGCCGGTGGACGGCGTGGTGTCGACCGTCTCGCATCGGGTGGGCGAGGTGGTGGACGCGGCGACCGAGATCGCGTCTCTCGTGACGGCACGGCCGGGCGTGGTGGTGGCCATCTTGCCCGAGCGCGCCGCCGAGCGAGTCGTGGTCGGGTCTCCGGCCGAGCTCCATCGGCCCGCGGCCTTCTCGCACGCGCTGATGGGCGACGTGATCGAGGTCGCTCCCGAGATCGAAGAGGTCCCGATTCGCGCGCGCGTCTCACCGACGTTGCCCGCTTGGGGGCGTCGGGTGTCCATTCGCCTTCGTGGCCAGGCGCCGGTTTTTCCGGGGGAGGCGTTTCGTGTCGTTCTTCCGTGACGCGCTCTACGGTCAATGGGCCACGCTGCTGCTGCTCGCGTTCGGTCCGACGGCGTGCTCCGCGTGCTCGGCCAAGCCGAAGCCGGAGGGCACGAGCCGCGCGCCCGACGCCGTGAAGTCCGGCGAGCCCGCGGCGCGCGAGATCCTCACGCCGAGCACGCTCGAGCTCTCCGGGGTCGCCTGGTCCGATGCGCTCGGCCGTTACCTCGTGGTGAGCGACGACGTGAACGACGGGGAAAAAAAGCACCCGCCGCACGTGTTCGCCCTCTCGCCCGCGGGAGAGCTCGACCCTTCGACTCTCGTGATTCGGGGGCTCGACGAGCTGAACGACCCGGAGTCGATCTGCCCCGGGCCCGAGGGCACGTTCTTCGTCACCACGTCGCACTCGCGCAACACGAAGGGCAAGAGCCCGGCGAGTCGACGCATGCTGCTCCACCTCGCGCTTCGTGGGCGCGAGCTCGAGATTCTCGGGCGGGTCGATCTCACCGAAGCGCGCACCGCGAACGGACGAGTCCCTTGGGCTCCCGAAGAGGCGGACCTCGAGCGCGCGCGCGGCCTGGTCGACGTGGAAGGCTTGAGCTTTCGCGACGGCGCGCTCTATCTCGGGCTCAAGGCTCCGCTGATCGACGGCGCCGCCCAGGTGCTCCGCTTGGAGGATCCGGTGAAGACGCTTTCGGTAGGGAAAATCCCGGCGGATGGCGTGAAGCCGTTCACGAAGCTCCGGCTCTGCCCGGGGCCGACCGACCAAGGTTGCGAGGGCATCGCCGACCTCGTGGTGCGGGCGGACGGTTCGCTCGTCGTGGTGGGCAACCTCCCGAAGGGCGCGAGCGGCAGCGAGACCGGCGGCGCGCTCTGGAAGGTCGCTCCCGGAAAGGACGCCGCGCCGGCGCTGGTGCATCGCTTCGGCGGATTGAAGCCCGAAGGCCTCTCGCTCCAGGACGGCAAGTCCGAGATCGTCATCGTGTTCGACCGAGACAAACGCCAACCGATGTGGGTGTCATGGCCGCTCTGACTCGGCTCGCGTACGTGGTGTCGATCGTCGCGGGCGTCGCTCTCGCTTCGGGCTCCGCACGCGCCGAGGAAGGTCCCGTGACCGAACCTGCCCCGGGGGCGCGCCGCGTGCTCGGCCAGGACTCGCTCGTCCAGGTGGCGCTGGCGCAGAACCCCGAGCTTCAGGCCGCCCGCCACGAACGGCAGGTGGCCGAAGCCGGCGTGGTTCGCGCGTCTGCCTTGGAGAACCCGACGCTCCGTGTCGAATGGCTGCACGCGGTGACCCCGGACCGCATGGGCTTCGGATTGGGGCTCGGATGGAATCCTCCGCAGCCGACCGTGTACTCGGCCACGCGCGCCGCGGCCGAAGCTCGTACGCGCGAGGTCGAAGAAGAGCTGGTCGAGCGTGCTTGGGATCTCGAGGCTGCGGTGCGCGCGGGCTACGTCGCCGCCGAGGCGCAAGGCGAGCTGCTCGCGGTCGCGAAGCGCGCGGTGGAGACGAGGCGCGCGCTCCTCGACGTGCTTCGTGAGCGCGTCGCCCACGGGGCGTCGACCAAGCTCGACGTGAGTCTCGCGGCGCTCTCGGTCGCGCGTGGGGAGAGAGAGCGTGATGCACTGGCGCTCGAGCGGGAGACCACGCTGGCCAAGCTGGCAGGGCTCGCCGGGTTGCCCGCGGGCACGTCGCTCGAGCTCCCCGCGCCGAGCACGGCGGACGACGCACCATCGGTCCCGGACCTCGCGCAGCTCGAGCGACGCGCCCTCGCCGAGCGCGCTTCGCTCAAGGCGGACACGGCGCGCGCCGAGCAACGCGACCACGTGGTGACCGCCGAAAAGGCCAAACGTTACCCATGGATCTCGTTGGCGTCCGTGCCTCGGTATCGCTACTCCGACATGTCCAACATCACCCACGACTTGGCCTTTGCGGTGGACGTATCGCTGCCCATCTTCGACACCAACGCGGGGCGAATCGCGGCGGCCGAGGCCGAGCGCGCCAAGGTGGCCGACGTGCGCTCCGGGCACGTCGCGGAGATTCTTCGGGAGGTCGCGATCACGCGGAACGAAGCCGTGAAGCAGCGTGACCTCTACGACCGCTATCGCCTCTCGGTGGAGCCGCTGCTCACCGAGCACGCCGCGCTCGTGCAAGACGCGTTGAAGGGGCATCAAGTCGACTACACGGCGGTGCTCCAAGCCGAAGACGTCGTCCTGCGCACGGAGCGTGAGCTGTGCGAAGCGAAGCTCGGGTACAGGCGTGCGCGCATCGCGCTCGCTCGCGCGTCGGGGGGATTTCCGCGTCTCGAAACGAACGGACCCTCGCGATGAATATGTCTCTCTCCAGGCGGACAGCCTTTCTGCTCGTCGTCGTCGCTGCGCTCACGAACGGTTGCGGTGCCGATACGGGCACGAGCACGAGCTCCACGACGGGCGCCGCCGGCACGCTCGCGCTGCGGGGGGAGAAGAAGCTCGACAAGCTCTTCTCGGGGGCGCTCCCGAGCTACGAAGCGAGCGGATTGTCGCTCGAGTCCGGGCGGCTTCGCGTGGTCTTCGACAATGCGACGCACGTTGCCTCCGTGGATCCGGGATTGCTGGAAGGCACGCTCGGCGCCGGCGAGGTGACGAGCTCCAACTTCGAGGCCGTCACGGGGAACGGCTCGGGCGGCTTCTTCGTCGCTCGCGAGACCCGCGGGGCTGCCGATTCTCGTGGTGGAATCGTGGAGATCGACGACTCCGGCGCGCGCGTGGCGGACGAGCCGACCGACGTGACCTTCGCCGACCCCAATCGCGGGTTCGAGGGGCTCGTTCGATTGCGTGTGGGAAACGAAGACCTCCTGCTCGCGCTCTGCGAGGGAAACGCGTGCAACGACGGCAAGTCGGGCAATGGGCGTATCCACGTGCTCGGGCGAGACGGCGGCGTTTGGAAGAGCCGCGAGGTCCTCGCGCTGCCCACCACCGTGGACTTCGACGACTACTCGGATCTCGCGGTCCGCGCGCTCGACGGCGGAACGTACACATTGGCCGTGCTGTCGCAGCAATCGTCCGCGGTCTGGCTGGGCACGCTCGGCACGGCTCCTTTCGCCGTCTCCGCGGGAGGCACACGCTACGACCTGCCGCGAACGTCGTCCGGGAAGGTCGCGTATTGCAATGCCGAGGGGCTCGCGTTCGTGGACGCGAAGCTCTTGGCCATCGCCTCGGACAAGACCGACCAGGGCGGCGATTGCAAGGATCACGACGAGTCGATCGCGCTCTTCGCGCTGCCGTGACCGGCCGACGACGTTTCCGAAAAATCGACCGAACCGGTGATCGGTTTTCCCTCCGGCCTCCACATCTCACCAAAGGGCGAGGAGAGCACTCGAGCATGACGACGATCGGACGAGCATTCGTGGCGTATGGACTTCTAGGGACGATGGCGTGGGCCGTGGCGTGCAGTTCGTCGAGCACGAGCACCGCCGACGACGCAGGCGCCGCGGACGCGGGGGCCGTGACCGTCACTGGACCTACGACCACCGGAGATCCCGCGGTCCTCGCCGGGTCCTTCCAGGTCAAGGTGGTCGCTCCCGTCGCCGCCATCGGCAATAGCCCCGCGAGCGCCGGCTCGGCGACCTTCGTGGGCAAGCTCTACGACGGGCCTACCCCCTCGGACATCCTTTGGGAGACTGCCGCCACCGAAGGCTCGTGCAAGCTCGTGACGCCCAAGGTTCCTTTCTGCAGCACGCCGTGCGGTGGCAGCAAGGCCTGCGTGGCCGACGACACCTGTCAGGCGTATCCGACCGCCAAGAGCGCGGGCGTGGTCACCGTGCGCGGCCTCAAGACCGAAGCCGGCGCGAGCGAGGTCGCCATGTCGCCCGTCGCCAATGCGTATCAAGCGCCGGCGGGGACCAAGCTCGCGTATCCGCCGTTCGCCGAGGGAGACGCGGTGACGCTCTCCGCCAAGGGCGACTACTTCGTTCCGTTCGAGCTCTCGACCAAGGGTGTCCTTCCGCTGGAGCTGGGCGCGGACGTCCCCAAGCTGGAGACCGGAAAGGCGCTCACGATCGGCTACAAGGCCGGCGCGGCGGGCAACGCCAAGATCGTCGCGACCCTGGACATCAGCCACCATGGGGGCACGAAGGGCAAGATCGAGTGCGAGTCCGACGACACCGGCACGCTCGAGATTGCAGCGCCGTTGGTGACCAAGCTCTTGGGGCTTGGCGTCGCGGGCTTCCCCACCGTGGTGGTCTCGCGGCAGGCGAAGTCCCAAACGGTCGTCTCGTCGGGGCGCGTCGAGCTCGTCATCTCGTCCGTCGTCGAGCGCACCGTGGAGGTCCCAGGAATCGTCTCCTGTACGGACACGACACAATGCCCGAACGGGCAGACGTGTCAGGCGGACTTGACGTGCAAATGAGGGGCGAGGGGCGTTCGCCCGAGGGAAAGGGAGCAAGCATGAAACGAACCTTGTTCGCCGTGAACACGGCGGCTCTTTCGGTCGTGGTCGGCGCGTTGGTCTTCGCGTGCGGTGGCAGCGCAGTCACGGTCGACGACCCGGCCGACGCGACGGGCAACTCCGACGCAGGGACTTCGGAGACCTCGACCTCGAGCGACGCGAGCTCGCTCTCGGACGTCCCCATTCCGTCGGACAAATTCAGCTTCTTCGTGACGAGCTTCCGTGGGCTCCAGGAGCTGTCCGGGAGCGCGGACGGCTTCGGTGGTGATCTTCGTTTCGGGGAGACGGGCCCGGGCGCGGGACTGCGCGGGGCCGACAAAATCTGCGCGACGTTGGCGGAAAAGTCCCTGCCGGGTTCGGGAAACAAGCCTTGGCGGGCCTTCCTCTCGGCGGTGGAGGGCGAAGACGGCAACCAGGTGAACGCCATCGACCGCATCGGCAATGGCCCTTGGTACGACCGCCTGGGACGTCTGCTCGCGCCCACCAAGGCCGATCTTCTGTTCGACCGTCCGCAGAACGGTGACGCGACGATCAAAGACGACTTCCCCAACGAGGACGGCGTCCCCAATCATCAGCCCGACCCGACCAAGGCCGCCGTCGACAATCACGACATGCTCACCGGGAGCAACACCTCCGGCAAGCTCTACGCGGCGGACGCCACCTGTCTCAGCTGGACCAGCGCCGTCGGTGATCTGGCCAAAGAGGGCAAGCCCCGCGTCGGACACTCCTGGCCTCGTCAAGGCGGTCCCGGCGGCGGCGGTGGTGGTGGCGGGGGCGGAGGAGGCGGTGGAATGGGCTCAGGCGCCAATTGGATGTCGTCGCTCACCGAGTCGGGATGCAAGGCCGGCGCGAACCTGGTCGAGATGGGTGGCCCGCAGGCCAGCGCCGTCACGGTGGGCTCCGGCGGCGGCTACGGCGGGTTTTATTGTTTCTCCCTCGTTCCCTGAAGGTGCGAAGAGTCATGCGGTTCGATATCCGTCAGGTGGCCGTGCTCGGATTGGCGATGGTCGCGGCGGCGTTCTCTCCCGGGTGTAGCACCACCTCGGACGACGCCGCCCCGGCCGACACCACCATCACCGAGGGCACGTGCGAGATAGGCGCGGCGGGGAGCGCCACAGAGTTCGTGAAGCGCATCGGCTGCACGCCGGACTTCACGGCCCTCGCGAGCGAGCCTGTCGACATCACCTTGCCGGGAGCGCGCTCGGTCAAGGTGGTGCTCGACCAGGCCGACTCCGGGGCCCTGTATTTCCAAAATAGCGTGAAATACAAGATTCACTACGACTTCGTGTCGACTCACCTGTCGGGCGGAAATCTGCCGGTGGTTCCGCAGCTGTCGCAGTTCAATACGACCGAGTATTACACGCCCGACCGGCGGTTCTTGCTCGGCGCGGTCACCTTCTACGAGGGGCCGAAGGTGTGGGCGTTGGAGATTGCCCCGTACGACACGGCCAGCGCGACCATGATCGCGTCCCTCTACCATACCATCCAGAAGAACGCGTTCTTCGGGCCGGGGCTCTACTTCCACCCGACGTCGGACGCGGTCGCGGTCGAGGCGAAGAACCTGCCCGCGGACGTGCGGATCATCACCACCGACCAGCTCTACGCCGGCATCGACTATCAGCCGCTCACGTTGGCGACCGGCGTGGGGCGATTGCGCTTCGCCAAAGCGGCCGAGCTCGAGAACCTCGACGTGTCCTTCGAGGACATCTTGGTGCTCGACCAGTCGCCGAACGACATCTCGGTGGTGCAAGGGCTCATCACCCAGGATTTTCAGACGCCGCTCTCGCACGTGAACGTGCTGTCGCAGAACCGCAAGACCCCCAACATGGGGCTTCGGAACGCCCTCACCAACACGCAATTGCGCGGCTTCGAGGGGAAGCTCGTCGAGCTCGTGGTCGGCGCGTCCGCGTGGACCATGCGCGAGGTTTCGCAGGCCGAGGCCGAGGCGTTCTGGAAAGCGCACAAGCCCGCGCCGGTGACCCTGCCCACGCCCGACCTGACCGTGACCGGCCTCGTCGACATCGAGAACGTGACGCCCGAGCCTGCGACCGGCCAATCGCTGCGCGAGGCCATCAAAAAGTCCGTGCTGGCCTTCGGCGGGAAGGCCGCGCACTACTCGATCCTCACGCGCACCAAGGACGTGCCCATCCAAAAGGCCTTCGCGGTACCGATCTACTTCTACGACCAGTTCATGAAGCAGAACGGCTTCTATACGAGGATCGACGGGTATCTGGCGGACCCGAGCTTCACGTCGGACTCGAAGGTGCGCGTGCAGAAGCTCGGCGAGCTGCGCGACGCCATGATGACGGCCCCGCTGGATACGGCCTTCCAAGACCTCTTGCGCGCGAAGATCGCCGCCGAATATCCCAATCACAAGATGCGCTTCCGAACGAGCACCAACAGCGAAGACCTGGAGGGCTTCCCTTGTGCCGGCTGCTACGAATCGCACAGCGGAGATCCCGCCAATTGGGACAAGGTCGTCGGGGCCATTCGTGAGACCTACGCCAGCGCATGGCTCTTCCGCACCTTCGAGGAGCGCTCGTACTACGGCGTGGATCACAAGACCGTGGGCATGGCCTTGCTCGTCCACAAGAATTTCCCGGACGAGGAGGCGAACGGCGTCGCGGTGACGTCCAATCCGTTCGACGCGGCCGGCATCGACCCCGCCCTCTACGTCAACGTGCAGTTCGGCGGCGACGTCGAGGTGGTCGCGCCTCCCTCGGGAGTCTCGAGCGACCAGTTTCTCTACTACTTCTCTTCGCCCAATCAGCCCATCACGTACCTGGCGCACTCGAGCTTGATTCCGCAGGGGCAGACCGTGCTCACCACCACCCAGATTCACCAGCTCGGCGTGGCGCTCACGGCCATCCACTCGCGCTTTTCGCCGGCCTACGGACCGGCCGCGGGCAACAAGGGCGCCTACGCGATGGACGTCGAGTTCAAATTCGACAATGACGAGAACCCGAGTCAACCGGCGACCTTGTACGTCAAGCAGGCTCGCCCCTATCCCGGACGCGGACAATGAAGCTCAGCCTCGGACCGATTCTTCTGTGCCTGACCTTCTGCGGAACGGGCGTGGCCAGTATGGCCTGCTCGTCTTCCGATTCGACCGGGGCGGCCGCGGCCCCGGGGGCGCTCGTCTTCAACGAGATTGCGGCCATCGGGTCGTCCGAATGGCTCGAGCTCGCCAATACGGGCACGAGCGAGCTCGACCTGGGCGACTACGCGGTCGCCGATACGGACAAGACGGCCAATACGCCCAAGGTCGCCGACGCGGTCCGATTCCCCACGGGCACCAAGGTCGCAGCCGGTGGTTACCTGCTCGTCGCGCTCTCCAAGAAAGACCTTCCGGTCGGCCCGTACGCCAAAGAGGCGTGCGTGCCCGGCGCGGTCATCGGCTGCTTCTACGCGGGGTTCGGCGTGAGCGCGACCAGCGGCGAGAGCGTGCACTTGCTCGCGCCGGACAACTCGATCGTCACGAGCGTGGCTTACCCGAAGGCCTTGCCCGTGCCGACCACCGGAAACAAGACCGCGTGCCGCAATCCGGACAAGACCGGTGACTTCGTGGTGTGCACCGGCACTCCGGGAGCGCAGAACGCGCTCTGATCGGAGGCTGGACCCGAGCGCCTCACGCCCGGGCGAGCGCCTTTCGCACGAGCTCGCTCGAGCGCTCGAAGAGCTCGCGGCCCACGTCTTCGCCTTCGGCCACGGGGTTCGACGGGATCTCGCGCTGCTTGTCGAAGTAGCGCCCGGTGCTCTTCGCGAGGGTCTCGTCGGTGGCGCAGCGGAGCTGGGTCAAGGCTCCCTCTTCGTTCGTGATCATGAAGAGCTTCATGAGCGAACGGAAGGGCCAAGGGACCTCGCGCCAGACGTCGGAGGCGACCACCCCGGGGTGGAGCGAATACGTGGTGACGGCGGTCCCCGCCAGCCTGCGGGCCAGCTCTTTCGCGTGGATCACGTTCATGAGCTTCGATTGCGAGTAGAGCGGCAGCGTGCCGGTCGCGGACGAGATGGGCTTCTCGAAGACCGAGCAATCGAGCTTCTTGGCCGAAAAATGCGCCTTGCTGGCGACGTTCACCACGCGACCGTGCGGGGCCTCGCGGAGTCGCGGGAGGAGCAGCTCGGTCAAGTGGAAGGGCCCGAGGTGGTTCGTCCCGGTCGTGACCTCGAAGCCGTCGCGGGTGGTGCCGGTCGCCCCGGCCAGGCCCGCGTTGTTGATCAGAACGTCGAGCGGCGCGCCCGAGTCGAGGAACGACTTCGCGCAGCGATCGACCGAGGCCAGATTCGCGAGGTCGAGGGCGTAGAAGTCGAGCTTCGCTCCGGGCACCGCGGCCTCGATCTCGGCCATGACGGGGCGCGTCTTCTCCTCCGAGCGTGAGGCGAGCACCACGCGCGCCCCGCGCCTCGCGAGCTCGAACGCCGTCGCCTTGCCGATACCGGTGTTCGCGCCGGTGACGAAGAAAGTCTTGCCGCTCTCGTGGGTCATGCGCCGCATCCTATCAGCGCCGCTTCGCGGAGACCGTCGGGGCTGGGACCTCGTTCGTAAAGTTCCTTTACGGCCTCGGATCTTCGCTCGACTGCCGAAAGCTTTGCAAAATTCTCGCGGCGCGGAAGACTCCGGGCATGCGCCTCCGTCGTCGTCACGCCCTCTTCTTGGTTCCTCTCTTCGCGTTGCTCGTGCCCGGGACCTCGCTCGCGCAGGGCCGCGCCGAACCCCAGACGCCCACCGAAGCGCGGCGCTTGTCCGACGCGTTCGTGCAGGTCGCCGAGAAGGTGAGCCCGAGCGTGGTGCAGATCGACGTGACCGCGCGCGAAGAGCCCGACCCGCTCACCAAGATGTTCGGGCGCAGCGGGGATACGCCCATCGCGAGGGGCACCGGCTCGGGCGTGGTGTTCACCGCCGACGGCGCCATCCTCACCAACAACCACGTCATCGAGAACGCGCTCTCCATCGGCGTGCGCTTCCGGGACGGCCGGTTCTTCCCGGCCAAAGTCGTGGGGCGGGACCCCGCCACCGATCTCGCGGTCATCAAGATCGAGGGCCAGAGCTTCACCGCCGCGCGCTTCGCGGACTCCGAGGCGAGCCGGGTCGGGGAGTGGGTCGTGGCCATCGGCTCGCCGTTCGGACTCGGATACTCGGTGACCACCGGCGTGCTCAGCGCCAAGGGGCGCGGCGGCATCGGGATGAATGCCATCGAGGACTACCTTCAGACCGACGCGAGCATCAACCCCGGCAACTCGGGTGGACCCCTGTGCGACCTCGAGGGGCGGGTGGTGGGCATCAATACGATGATCATCGGTCGAGGGAGCGGAATCGGGTTCGCCGTGCCCTCGAACCTGGCGAGGCGGGTAGGGGAGCAGATCCTGAAGAGCGGCAAGGTCGAGCGCGCCTGGATCGGCGTGGGGATCCAAGACCTCACCCCCGAGCTCGCCACGGCCATGAAGGTCGACCCTCGCGCGGGGGCGCTCGTCAATTCGGTCAATCCCAATGGTCCCGCTCAACGGGCCAACCTCAAAGAAGGCGACATCATCGCCACCGTGGCGGGCAAGCCCGTGCACGACGGACGCGAGCTCATTCGTGAGATCATCTCGCACGACGTGGGCAAGGCGCTCCCGTTCGAGGTGATTCGCGACGGCAAACGCTACACGAGTCAGGTCACCCTCGCGGCGCGTCCGGAGCCTCCGGTCGCGGCGCTCCCCATGCAGCAGCCGGTCGCCCAGCAGAACGGTCTCGGACTCACCGTGCGCGATCTCACGGCGGATCAGGCCTCGTCGATCGGATTGAAGGCCAAGCCTATCGCCGGCGTGGCGGCGGTCACCCCGGGCTCGGCGGCGGACCGCGCCGGTCTCAAGGCCGGCGACGTGCTGGTCGAGGTGGACGGTACGAACGATCCCACCGCGAGCCAGGTGCAGGAGGCGGCGCGAGACGGTCAATTGTTGGTCCGCGTGAAGCGTCGCGACAGCACGTTTTATGCGGTCGTGAAGAAGTAGCCCTCGCCCACGCGATTGCAGAGCGGTTGGTCGCCTCGGGATAGTTCGAGCCACCGTGCGGGCTTTCTGCCTGGTCCGTTCGTCCTCCGTACGCTACCTTGCCTGTATGAATCGCTCACGTGGCGGACTCGTCGGGCTTGCTTGGATTGTCGGAACCTCGGCATTCGGTTGGGTGGCGGCTTGTAGCTCGTTCGGCTCGGCTCCCGTCACCACGAACGATGCGGGCTCCGGTTCTCCGGCGCCCGAGCCGAGCGCGACGACGAGCCCCGAGGCCGGCCCTCTCGACGGCGGTAGCGTCACCGAGGCGGGGCCTCCGGGCACGGCGACGATCGTCGACGACGCCCGCCTGCTCTCGGCGAAGCAGGTCCGCGAGATCACGGCGACCGGTACGGCCTACACGAGCTTCGGAACCATCCTCTGGGTGGCCTCTCCGTCCGAGGGCAAGCTCTTCCCGGAAGGGCCGCCTGGTGGCAGCGCGCCCATCCCGCTCTCGGCGGAGGACCGGATGCGTGCGTCGTTCGCGGTGGTCGACGACGGCGCGAAAGCGCGCTGGGCGAGCGCCTCGCCCGGGCTCTTGCGTGACGGCGCGGCCGTTCCGGGGAGCGACAAGGCGTTCGCCGTGTTCGGTCAGAAGGATCGTCTCTACGTCTTTTCGGATCCGAGTCGCCCGATTCTCACCGGCGAAGACGGGTCGGCCAGCCTCTCGCTGTTCGTCGCGCCGGGGCCTTTGAAGTCGTTCGCGGTCTCCGTGGACGGGTCGAGGCTTGCCTACCTCGAGACCTCGGGGCGCATCGTGATCGCCGAGCGTGCAGACAAGAACGCCCTGTTCACCGCAGCGAAGCGCTTCAACCTATCCTCGCCGCTCTCCAACCTCTGGGTCGTCGGCGTCGACGCGGGCACGACCACGACGGTCGGCGCGGTCGCCGCGTGTACGGGCACGGGCACCAAGGCCATGTGCCTCTACACACTCGAGCTCCAGTGAGCCGAAGTCGCGCTCCCCTCGACGCAGGCGCACGCATCGAGTAATCCGGGGCCGGCATGAAGATTCTCGTCACCGGGGCCAGCGGATTTCTCGGAAGCCACGTAGCCGACAGGCTGAGCAAAGCCGGGCACGACGTGCGCGTGCTCGTGCGTCGCACCTCGAACCGCAAGTTCCTCCAAACCTTGCCGCGCATCGAGATGGCCGAGGGCAGCGTCGAAGACCGCGCGAGCGTGGAAGCCGCGGTGAAGGGCGTGGACGCCATCGTGCACTCTGCAGGTATCGTCAAGGCGCGCACCAAAGAGGAGTTCCACGAGATCAACGTGGGCGGCACCGAGAACCTGCTCGAGGCCGCGAAGAAGCACGCGCCGAACCTCGTGCGCTTCGTCCAGGTCTCGAGCCTCGAGGCCTCCGGCCCCTCGCGCGACGGCCTGCCGGTCACGCTCGATCAGGAAGAGCCCGTGACGGCGTACGGTCGCTCCAAGCTATTGGCCGAGAAGGCGTGCCTCGCGTTCTCCAAAGAGCTTCCGGTCACCATCTTGCGCCCCACGGCCATCTACGGCCCGCGTGACGTGGAGATCCTCGAGGCCTTCAAGGCGGTGAAGCGTCGGGTGCTGCCCATCACCGGCGGGGGCCACACGAAGCTCACGTTCATCTACGGGCCCGATTGCGCCGAGGCCTGCGTGCGCGCCATCGACGCGAAGGTCCCGAGCGGCTCGATCTACTTCGTCGCCGACGGCGACGTGTGGGAGCAGCGCGCGGCCATGACCGAGATCGAGCGCGCCATCGGCAAACGAACGCTCTTCCGTGCCGGTGTTCCGTTCGGCGTGATGCGCGCCGCCGCTCACGTGGTCGAGGCGTACGGCAAGGTCGCCAAGAAGGCCGTCATGCTCACGCCCGAGAAGGTGGCCATGCTCGAGAACCACTTCGTGTGCGAGCCCAGCGAGACCAAGAAGGCGCTCGGTTGGGAGCCCGAGGTGCGCTGGCCGGAAGGCGCCGCGCTCACCGTGCGCTGGTACGAAGAGAACGGCTGGCTCTGAGCCGGTCTCGCGGCGGTCGTGGCGTCGACGCTTCGCGGGAGAATCTCAGGGGATCGTGAGCGTGTCGTTCGAATCGACGGTAGCCATTCTGCTGCTTGCGATGCGGCCGTATCGGGCTCGGGATCCGAAACCAGGAGCAAGACCAGGACGTATTGGCCCCAGCGGGCTTTGCGCGCCCGATTCGGACGTGACTCGGCGGGGGCTTGCGTCGGCGGGGCACCCGGCGTAGGTTCCGCGCGTCTCGCGAAAGGGAACCCGGTGAAAATCCGGGGCTGCCCCGCAGCGGTAAGTGGGAACGAAACCCGTTTTTTCCACTGGGAGAATCGTCTCCTGGGAAGGTTCGGGCGGTAGGAAACGCGACCTCGGTCGCTAGCGACCACGAGCCCGAAAACCTCCGCGCGTCGTCTTCTCGGGAGTCATCCGGGAAGTCTCGTCCGAGCCTCCGAGGGGAGGTGAGAGGACGCGAATCCTTCGTCGGTCGACGCTCGTCGTCCGCGTGGGGTCTCGGTTCCACGTGCTTGGGCCTCGCTCGTCGAAAGCTCATCCTCGTGGAATCTCGGGCGAAGCTCGTCTTCGCCCGTGTGTCCGCTCGCGTGCGCCCTTCGCGCTCGGCTCCGTTCGCTCGAGGAGCCTTGCCATGTCGTTTTCCATCGTTCTCCGCCGTTCCATCGGCTCGTCGCTCGTCGCTCTGATCGCCATCGCGTCGAGCACCTACGCGTGTTCGTCCGACCCCGAGACGACCACGCCGGACGCTTCGGCGCCCGTGCCTTCACCCACCGGTACGACGCCGGTGAAGGACGGCGAAGCGCCTAGTCCCGATGCCTCGTCCGAGGACGCCGCTGTGTCCGATGCGAGCGACGCGGGCTCGGTTCGTCCGGCCCCCGTGTTCCTGTCTCCCGGCGCGTACGAGGACGCGGTCGTGATCGACCCGAATCTCCCCTTCGGCGTGGTAGCGCGCTTCTCCGTGGACGGAGACGTGATCGGCGCGCGCTGGGGCAACCACGGCGGACCGATGGTCACCACTCAAGTGTATACTGCACCCGATGCGTCGGCCCCGGCTCCCGGCGTGATCCGGTACACGGTTCCCGCCGGCGCGACGGGCGCGTCGACCTCCAAGAACCTGGTCTTCACCAAGGCCACGGGACTCCCCACTACGTTCTTTTACGGCGCCGACGGCATGGTCGACCTGCCGTTCGGAAACTTCGCGGTGCTCACCTATACCGGGAGCGGCGCGGGTTTCCCCGGTGAGGCGCTCCTCTACTCCAAGGACTACGACCGCGTGGTCGCCCGCGCGAAGAGCAATGGAGTCTATTCGGCGGTGGGTGCGGGCACCAAGACCTTCGTGTATTCTGCACTTTCACCCTTCGCGTCGGCCGCCACGACGAGCACGGACAACGGGCTCTACGCCTCGGAGCTCTGCAATCAAGAGCTCGTCGCCTCGGGCGCGTGCAAGGCTCCCGCGAAGCTCTTCGGGTGGACCGGAAACTCCGGTCCGGTCGCGGTGGACCGGCTCGGCAATGCGTTCGTGGGGGCCTCGCTCTCCGGTGGAGACGCCATTTACGGTGCGGCGGCGTCCGAGGTGGCGAACGTGGCCGCGGCGACCCGCGTGGAGCTCGTCACGGTGACGAGCCTCGGGACATCTTCCTTGACCGCGATTGCGCCCGAAGGCACGGCCCCTGGTTTCGTGGTGGCGAAGACCTACGACGGTACCACGCCGTCTCCCGCCTACGCCCAGGCCTACACCTCGGGCGCGACCCTGCAAAAACAAGGTTCGGTCATTGCCGAGGCCGTCAAGGCCGGGCCCTCGGCCGAAGGCTTCTCGGTCTTCTCGAGCTCGCTCGGTGACCTGTGGATTGCCGTCGACCTGAAGTCCGGCTCTCCGAAACACGCCTTCGTTCAGCTGCGGAGGAAACCGTGAGCGTTTCGACCAAGCGGCTCGGCCTCCGCCGGTTTCCGCTGCTCCCGCTGCTCGTGCTCCTCTTCGCCGCGGCGATGCGAGTCGTCCCTCATCCGCCCAACGTGACGCCGGTGGGGGCTTCGGCGGTCTTCGCGGGCCGCACGATGAAGCCTTGGCAATCGCTGGTCTTCGTGGCGCTCACCATGGCTCTCGGGGACTTCGCCCTCGCGCGAATCCATGGGTATGCGGCGTTCTCCTGGGTCACGCCGTTCGTTTACGCAGGCTTCTTCGCACAAGCTGCGCTCGGTCGAGCGCTGCGCAAGAAAAGCTTCGGTGCGCTGGGGGCGGCCCTCACGGGAGGACTGGCCTTCTTCCTGCTCTCGAACCTGGGCGTCTTCCTGGCCTCGGGAATGTACGCGCACACCGGCGCGGGCCTCTTCGAGTGTTTCGTTCAGGCAATCCCGTTCTATGGTCGCACGTTGGCCGGTGACTTGGCCTTCACGGCGCTCTTCACGCTGGCCTATCGCCCCGTCGCGTCGAGGCTCGCGGGGGCCTTCTCGCCGCCGGTACCGCTGGCCGAGCTCGGGACGCTCTGACGGAAGGCGCGTCGAGGTCGTTCGCCACGGCCTCGACGCGCGCTTCGCGTGCTCTATTTGAAGATGACGACCTTGGCGTCTTTGAAGGTGCCGGCGGCCCAGAACTTCCGTTTCTCGCCGAAGCTCTCCTGCCAGGTGGTGACGAAGCTACCGTCGGCCACTTTGCCGTCGTACTTGGTGATCTTCACGATGCGCGCGTTCTGACCATTGTAGCTCGTGGTCTGCTTCGAGCACTCGACCGTGTCTCCCTTCTTGGGAACCTGGAAGTAGCCGCGGTTTTGGCCGAACTTCTCGTCGAGCGTGAGGCCGGCCTTGGGAACGCCTTTGAACATGAGCGAAGGTCCGAGGAGGACGCCGTCGTTCGTGCGCAACGTGATCTCGCCTTGTTTTTCGGAGATCCAGAGCTCGACCTTGGGGAGCTCGAAGGTCTTGCCGCCGACGTTGGCGTAGGCCTTGTCTTTGGGGGCGTCCGCGAGGGAAGGCTTCTCGGACCAGGTGAATTTCACGTCGGCGTACTTGTACTCCGGCGGCTTGTTCCCCTTGGGGCAGGCGTCGGGGTCTTCTTTGGCGGCCGACGCGGCGGCGGACGGTGTGGCCGAAGGCGCGGCCGAAACGGAGGCCGAGGGCGCCGCTCCTTTGCCGTCCTCTCCGTCCTTTTTCTTACAACCGAAGCTCGCGACGGCGAGCATCATCGAGCATACCGAGATCAGCGAAACGATGCGCATGAGCACACTCCTCCGCCTGATACGGTAGCTGAATCGGCAATGGTTCGACTACTTTCCGTCAGGCGCGGTACGTCGCCTTCGGCGCGACCGTGAGCCCACGATGCCCAATCCGAGGAGAATCGACGTTGCGGCAAAACCAGCGCCGCCGGAGTACGCGCGGGGCGCCGCGGCACAACCGCTCGGCGACTCGTCCACCGGTGCCAGACCGCTCCCCGGCTGGTCGGGAATGGCGTCCGGTTCGGGCGCGTCCGGGGTCTCGGGAGCTTCATTGGGCGTATCCGGCCCGATGGCGCCGCCGTCCACGTCGACCCCGGCGTCCTTCACTCCACCGTCCGGACAAGAGCCGCCGATCGGGAATCCTCCGATGGGGGACTTCGCCAAACGTGTCTCCGTGGCCGGCCCATAAGCGCCGTCTTCGTCGATTTTGTCGTTCGGATTGTTTCGGTTCCAGAGGCGCTGGAAGGCCTTCACCGAGAGGCCACGAATGTTCACTCCGCCTGCCGTGTAGTCGTAGTGCACCGGGTCGCTCGCCCCCAGCCAACGATAGCCGTTGCTCTGGAAACCCGTGCGCCAGCCGGCATTGTCGTTGACGTCCACCGCGACGCCCGACTCGTGATTGCTGGTCCCCGGAGTGGCGGCGAGGCCGATGCCGCAGCGACCGGTCTTGTACCAGCGGTAGAGCAGGTATTGTTGGGGCAGCGTGCGCAGCGCGGAGTTGATGACGAGCTTCACCGTGCGCGTCTTCGCGACCTTTCGGAGCGCGTCCGCGGCGGGGGTCTGCATGTACGGAAAGACCGCGCTGCCGAGCGTGGTGTTGGGGACGTCGTCGATGCGCGCCATCGTGCCCGGGCGAAGGCACTGGATCTCGGCGACCAACTGCTCACCGAGGCCCTTCACGGCCGAGGTCGTGCAGCTGTCGCTCACCGCCTTGGAGACCGGGTCCGACGGCACGAGCGCGGACTCGACCTGCCCGACGAGGCTCTCGGTCGGCTCGTCGTCGTGACGGCTCTCGCCTGCGCTCGACGCGCTTCCCGCGCAACCGGACAGGCCGACGAACACGGAGAGCGCGGCCGCTCCGAGGAGGGTTGCCGCAGCGGAGCGAGCGAAGGAGCGCGAGAGACGAAGTTCCACCCTTGCCACGGTAGCTCGAAGGGCCGGAGTTGCACGAAAAACAGGTGAAAAATGCGCTTTCGGGGCGCGGCGGGCCATCGCGAACACGCGCCTTCGCGCATGCTTTGCGCCCGTTTCGGCCGCGGTCAGCCGACCGTTCCGGCCTCCTCCACGTCGAGGCATCCCCGGCGATCGAAGTGGAGATCGAAAATGGGGAGTCCCTCGCCGAGGGCATGCAACGTGTGTCCGAGCTGGACCTCGGCCAACGCGTCGATCTCGCGCTCGAGCCTCGAGGCCTTGTCCGCCTCGATCAGGCCCATGTCTTGGAAGAGGCGCACCACGAAGCGGCGCATCGCCACGGCCACCTCGGGATGCGCGACGAAGACCTGCGAGCCTCCGCACATGGGCGAGACGAGCGGTACTTCGGTGAAGGGGCCGACCTCTTCGGCAACTCGCACGCGAAGTACCGCGCCTTCGGCGTGACCTCCCGGAAGAGGCACGTAGTGAGCTTCGGGGGTGCCGGCCCAGCGAGCGCGGAAGAACGTGCGCAGGAACGCGTCGACCAGCTCGGCACGCGTGCCGTAGTCGTCCGCGCGCAGGCGCGAGAGCTTGAGGTGCCCGCAGCCGAGGTGCTCCGGCGTCACGAGGGCTTCCAGGATCTCGTCTTCGAGCTCGCGAGGCGGTTGCGCGAAGAACTTCCTCCACTCGAGTGTCTCTCGAACGTTCTCGACGTGGGGCGCGACCTTCGGATTGCTCCTCAGGTAGGCGATGACCTTGTTGCCATTGGCGATGTCCGTGTGGATGGCGCATGGACCGAAGGCATCCAGGCGAGACTCGAGCACATGGGCGACTTCCTCGGCCGTGATCGGACGGCCGCGAAGCTTCTCGAGCGCGGAGAGGGCGAGCAAGAGCTCTCCGCCGTCGCCTCCGGGAGTCCCGAGCAGCGCGCCGTGGTCGCGGCCGTCGACGCAGGAGAGGTGTCCGTGGGTGAGCAGCGACGCGAGCTTCTGCCGATGAATGGCGCGCGGGTCTCCGAGGTGCGCACGAATGTCGTCTTTGGAGAGCAATCGCTTCTCGGCGGAAAAGACCGCCTCGATGCGCGAGAGCTTTTCGAACTTGAGCTTCTTCTCGCGGGTCGTGCCGTAGCCTTGGGCTCGCCAATCGGTCATTCCGCCCCACATGTGCGCGACCATGCGAAAGCCCCGCCCTTCCAGCGCCTTCGCGAACGCGAGCCCTCGCTCGTTGTTGCGATCGACCACCACGATGGGGTCTTCGGGGCGCAGCGTCTCGACCACGAGGTCGATCTCGTGGGGAAGGACGGAGAACGAGCCCGGCACGCGTCCGAGCGGACCTGCGAGCTCGGCGCGCTCGCGGACGTCGAGAAAGTGCAAGAGCCTCGCGTGCTGCGCGGCGAAGGTGGCCCCGATGGCCGGTTCTCCTCGCTCGGTTCGCACGAGGTCCTCGATCCACCTGATCCTGAACGAACGTAGCGCTTGGGGGACGGTGCCGATCTCCGGGACGAGCGAGGTATCCATCGCGCGAAGGTAGCAGTGGATCCGAGTTTCGTTCAACGCATCGGGATAGCCGCGAATCGTTCGTTGCCGGTGGCGACTCGGAATGAATGCCGGGCCCCGGCCGAGCTACGAACCCTCCCGAGCACCCCATGAAGACGCCGTCGAAATCCAAGGGCCTTTCGAGTCTCGCGCAGGGCGCGGGCCTCGTGATTTTTGCCGCGAGCGCGGCGTTCGGCGTGGGCCTCTTCGGGTGCGCGCCCGCGCAGAAGTCGGCCGAGGCTCCCAAGCTCGCGAGCGCGGCCGAGATCCCCGAAGGCCAATCCGAGCTGTGGGTGGACCAGCGGTGCCGTCGTGAGGCGAGGCGCTGGTCCAAGCTCACCGACAAGGACTACATTCCCGTCGCGGAAGAAAAGCGCTTCGTGGTCACCCGCAAAGGCGACCGCATCTTGGTTCGTCCGGTGGACGCAGCGGTCGAGCTCGAGGCACAACCGAGCAAGACCCTTCCCGGAGCTTACGAGATTCGAACCTCGTCCGGTGGATTGCTCACGCTCCGGGGGGGCCCGAACGGTCGCGCCGAGCTCGTGCTGTTCGGCGCGAGTTTTCCCTATCTCTCTTGTGATCGCGGGACGTTGCGTACCGCGAGTCTCTGAGCTTCGTGGGCGCTCTCGGTCGGGCGCGAGTGCCATCCAGCGCTACTTGCCACTCCACCAGCGCTTCAATCGCTGGCCCGATCGCTTGAAAATGTCGCGTAGTTTGGGCGTCTTCACGGTTTGCGTCACGCCGCTCGAGGCCGATTGCGCGGGGAACGTGACCGTGATCACCTGATACGAGGGCACCCCGTCGACGCTACGTTTCACGAGCACGGTACGAACCACGTCGCTCGTGAGTGCGCTCCCGACGGAAAGTAGAGTCCCGCCAGCGATGGTCGCGCCATTGAGGAGCGGTTGCACGTTGCCCGCGTTGTAGGCCGCGTCGTAGTCGGCGTAGGTCGGGGTCGTGGGCAGCGTATCGACGACCACGTACCCTTCGCCTTCGTACGTGCCCGTGGTCAAGGCGAGGTGCCCGGTGACGGCCGTGACGAGGGGATAGGCGTCGAACTCGAAGGCCAGGGTCGAGATGTCCACCGCGTAGTCGGGGGCCGACACAGTGGTCACCGAGGCGGACGCGCGAGACGTGGCGTAGGTGCCCGAGGCGGAGACCGCGCTTTCGGCGGCTTCGCCCGAGACCAAGAGCGTCAGGGTGAACGGGCCGTCGAAGGTGGTCGTGCCGATGCGTGCATTGCCGTAGAAGGCGGACTTCCCTCCGGCTGACGCTGGACGATTGAAGGGCGAAGCGACCGGGGGAAATGCGCTGGTCAGGACGAGTGGAGGGGTCGCCCGGTAGACTTCGTCTCCGACGAACTCGGTAATCTTGAGCGTGCAGGTTGCATCATTTCGGGACACCGACAAGAGCGGGTTGTCCATCGTGGTCACGGTGGGGTCGATGGGCACGCTCCACTGACCGGAGCGCGATTTGCAGCCGGGACCGAACATCCCGTTCGCCCAGCGCACTTTCGCGGTGGTCAAAGCTCCACGCGTGGCATCGATGAGCTCCACGCTCGCGGTCGCGTCGCCGCCTTCGGCCCCGCCGCAGGACGTGGTCGCCAGCACCGTCCCGGCCGCGAAGGCCAAGACGACGTTCGCGTACCCACGGCGCTCCACGTGCGCTCCTCGCAGTCGACGATTCTGCCTCGATGCCATGGCACTTCCTGCTGCGCGAGCGTCGACACGAAGGCGCGGTCGGCTCGCCCACAGTAGAAACGGCCGCACCCCGATGCACTTCAGGCGCGGCCGTCCCGAATCGACGCCTGCTCGTCGAGCGCTGGTGCGTTTCGTGCGGGTCAGGGCAGGGCGTAGGTGGTCAGGCGACGCTCGCCGTGGCGCACGACCTGACGGCGACGGAGCGCTTCACGGAGCGGCCGATTGAGGCGCTCGCGGGACACTCCCACGGCGGCACGCAAGTCTTCCGAGAGCAGCGGACCGTCGGCCAACGCGATGAGGATTCGTTCGACGATCGCGCCGATGTCCGCCGGGAGCGGAGGCTTCGGAACGGGCTTGGCGGCCACGGGCGGAGCCGCACGTTTGCCGGGTCGCGCACCGACCGGCTTCGGCGTCGGATCGGCCGGAGGGATTTCGGGCATGGCAACCACCTTCGCGGGTCTGGCCGCAGCAGGGCGACCGCGCTGGGCAGAGGGCGGCGCTTTCGCCGCGACGCTCGCGGCCGAAGCGAGGTCTTCCCGGAGGGCCCGAGTGACTCGCTCGACGAAGTCTTGGGTCAGTGCCGAAAGGGTCGCTTCGAGGCTGCTCATCTCGTTCTCCTTGGGTGCGTCTCCGGCTTTCGATCGCGGGCGCCATCGCGCGAACGCACGAGCCGAACTTGCCTAGCATACGCACGAACGCCCATACCCGAGCAAGCTTCCTCGCATGCGGGAGAGGCTCGTTTTCTCGACGTGGAGGTCGGCCGGCGAACGCGCGCGATTCGGGTGCTCTTGCGTTGGTCCAGAACGGGTCTATAGGGAGCAACGAGTGGCGTCGAGAGGCGCGGACGTGCCGTATCGGCGGGTCCGGCGAGGCGAGCTCAGCGGCCTGCGCGCGTGAGCTCGTCGAGCGCGGTGACGAACGCGCCGAGGTCGGTGCGACCTCCGTCCATCGCGTTGAACACCGGCGCGGCGTCGCCTTCGACGATGGACGGGTCCCTCATGAAGTCGTCCAGCGTGATGACCTGGGTGGGCTCGTGGGTGACCGCCGTGCGAACGGGGGTGACCACGGTTCGCTTCGACGCCTTCGCTGGCGCCGGCACCACCGCGGTCGCGCGGCCGGCGAAGGCCCCCGCGATCATCACGAGGACCAGCGAGCCTACTTGCGCGAGGTGCATCGGAGTCGCGAGCTTCGCGAGTCGGGCTCTCGATTCCCCGAGCTTGGACATCGAGCGTTTGGAACGGCGGCCCGGCCGTGTTCTTCAGCGATACGGCGTGCCCGTGGCTCGCACGGGCTTGGCGAAGGCCGCGGCCGCCCACTCGCGCGGGTTCGCCATGTGGTGTCGCGTGAAGCCGCAGTCGGCGCACACGAGCACCCTTCCGGTGAAGTTCGTGTCCGAGGTCGCGGTGCCGTCGACGAACCACTCCACGGTCACGCGGGAGGCTTCGAAGGCGTCGGGACACGAGCAGCAGGGGCAGACGGTCGTGAGCATGACCCAGGTTCGAACGCGTCACGCGTCCACACAAGCCCGGAGACAGCGCTCGTCCCGCCAGGGAAACCCGCTCCCCATGACCTGAACGGAAGGCCATGGGTTCGGCCGCCGGTGCGCGCGATCCTCCCGCGCGACAGCAACCTTCGTACCGTCCCGCGTTGCGCTCCGGCCCCGGCCTGACTACCTTGCGCGCTTCGAGACCAGGTGCACGCTTCGCCGGCCCTCGTGCCTCGCCGCTCGTTCGGCCGAAAGGGTAGTTTTTCCAACATGTTCGCTTGGGCCATCAAGAAAGTCTTCGGCACGTCACACGAACGCGAGATCAAGAAGATCCGACCGCTCGTCGAGCAGATCAACGCGCTGGAGTCGAAGCTGTCGAAGCTGTCCGACGACGATCTGAAGGCGAAGACCCCGGCGTTCAAAGAGAAGCTCGAGAACGGCGCCACCCTCGACGACATCCTCCCCGAGGCGTTCGCGGTCTGCCGCGAGGCGAGCAAGCGCGTCCTCAAGATGCGCCACTACGACGTGCAGCTCATCGGCGGCACGGTGCTCCACAAGGGCAACATCGCCGAGATGCGCACGGGCGAAGGCAAGACGCTCGTCGCCACGCTGCCCTGCTACCTGAACGCCCTCGAAGGCAAGGGCGTGCACGTGGTCACGGTGAACGACTACCTCGCCAAGCGCGACGCCGAGTGGATGGCGCGTCTCTACGGCTGGCTCGGGCTCTCCACCGGCATCGTGGTTCCTGGCCAAGGCGACTGGGAAAAACGCCACGCGTACCGCTGCGACATCACCTACGGCCAGAACAACGAGTTCGGCTTCGACTACCTGCGCGACAACATGAAGTTCTCCGCGCTCGAGTACGCGCAGCGCGAGCTCAACTTCGCCATCGTGGACGAGGTCGACAGCATCCTCATCGACGAAGCCCGCACGCCGCTCATCATCAGCGGTCAGGCCGAGGCCTCGAGCGACAAGTACCGCAGCATCAGCGACGTCATCCCGCGCCTCAAGAAGGACGAGCACTACATCGTCGACGAGAAGGGCCACTCGGTCGGTCTCACCGACGAGGGCGTCGACGCCGCCCAGAAGCTCATGGGCATCAAGAACCTCTACGACCCCGTGAACCTGGAGTCGCTCCACATCTTGAACCAGTGCTTGCGAGCGCATGCACTCTACAAGCGTGACGTGAACTACCTCGTCACCGAGGACGAGAAGGTCCTCATCATCGACGAGTTCACGGGCCGCGTGCTCGCGGGTCGTCGCTGGTCCGACGGTCTGCACCAGGCGGTGGAAGCCAAGGAGAACGTGCGCATCCAAGAAGAGACGCGCACCATGGCGACCATCACCTTCCAGAACCTCTTCCGCCTCTACAAGAAGCTCGGCGGCATGACCGGAACGGCCGACACCGAGGCCGAAGAGTTCCACAAGACGTACGACTTGAACGTCGTCATCATCCCGACCAACAAGCCCATCCTCCGTAAAGACGCCGAGGACCTCATCTACAAGACCGAGCGCGAGAAGTTCACCGCCGTCACGGCCGAGCTGCTCGACTACCACGAGCGCGGCCAGCCGGTGCTCGTCGGAACCACCTCGGTCGAGAAGAGCGGCGCCATCTCGAAGATCCTGAAGAAGCAGGGCGTGCCGCACGCCGTGCTGAACGCGAAGCAGCACGAAAAAGAGGCGTTCGTGGTCGCGCAGGCCGGACGCAAGGGCGCCATCACGGTGTCCACCAACATGGCCGGCCGCGGCACGGACATCATCCTCGGCGGCAACGCGGAGATGCTCGCCAAGCTCGAGTTCAAGGAGCAAGGGCGCGATCCGGAAGCCGAGCCGGAGGAGTTCAAGAAGCTGCTCGAGAAGCTCGAGGTCCAGTGCAAAGCCGAGGGCGACGAAGTGCGCAAGCTCGGGGGTCTGCACATCCTCGGCACCGAGCGCCACGAGTCGCGCCGCATCGACAACCAGCTCCGCGGCCGCGCGGGGCGCCAGGGCGACCCGGGCTCGTCGAGCTTCTACCTCTCCCTCGAAGACGACCTCATGCGCATCTTCGGCGGCGACCGCGTGAAGGCGCTCATGGAGCGTATGGGCATGCCGGACGACGAGCCCATCGAGCACCCCATGGTGTCGAAGAGCATCCTCGACGCGCAGGCCAAGGTGGAGGGTCGTAACTTCGACATCCGCAAGCACCTGCTCGACTACGACGACGTCATGAGCGAGCAGCGCAAGACCGTGTACACGGTCCGTCAGCAGCTCCTGCTCGGCATCTACAAGCCCGAGATCCTCGACGACGAGGGCAAGCCCACGGGCAAGGCGCGCAAGATCGAGACCTTGCCGCGACTCGCGGAAGAGGTGTTGCCGGCCATCGACGAGATGATGCTCGCGCACCAAGCCGCTCCCGAAGGCGACGAAAAGCCCGCCAAGAAGGCCTCGGACATCAAGGCGCTGCGCGACTTCGAGGCGCTGCGCAACGCGGTTTACCAGCAGTTCGGGTACCGCTTCGACGTGAAGGAGTCGGAGCAGAAGGACGCGCAGAAGGTCTACAAGCGCCTCCAGAAGGAGCTCGCGCAGAGCCTCACCGAGCAACGCGAGCGCCTGCTCGACCTCGTGGACGGCCTCATCAGCGCCATGGTGGAAGAGTGCTGCCCCGCGCAGAAAGCCGCCCCCGAAGACTGGGACTGGAAGGCCATGCGCTCGGGCTTCCTCGACCACTTCGGCTCCAAGCCGGTCGACTTCGATCACCTCGGGGATCGCTCCGACGTGGCCCATGCACTCTACACGCAGGCGGTGGCCATCCTCGACGAGCGCGAGAAGGAGATGGGCAGCGAGCTGCTCCTGCGCGTGTTCCGTCACTACTACCTGGAGGAGATCGACCGTCAGTGGGTCGAGCACCTCACCAACATGGAGCACCTCCGCGACGGCATCGGTCTGCGTGGCTACGGCCAGCGCGACCCGAAGCAAGAGTACAAAAAAGAGGGCTACAACATCTTCGTCACCATGATGGCGACCACGAGCTCCAACGTGGCGACGGCCCTCTTCAAGGTGCGCGTCCAGAAAGAGACCGAGATCGAGCGCCTCGAACGCGAAGACATGGAACGCCACCAGCGCGCCCAGGCTTCGCTCCAGCTGGCGCACGGCGGCGAGCTCTACGGTCCCGACGAAGAAGCGCAGGCCGCGGCGGCCCTCGCGGCGCCTCCGCGTCGCGCGCCGCAGGTCATCATGCCGAAGCGCGAGACCCCCAAGATCGACAAGAGCGATCCGTGCCCCTGCGGCAGCGGCGAGTCCTTCAAGGCTTGTCACGGCGCCGCTCTCGAAGACGACGCCTGAGCGCCGAAGCTTCGTGAATCCCCGAGCCCGTGAGCCTCGAAGCTCGCGGGCTCGTCGTTTTGTCCGAGTGTCGGCGTCGGCGAGTGCTCTACTCGAAAGGCCCGGGGAGGTGCTTTCGTGAAAGCGGCGAAGCGATGACGGAGCTGTTCGCGCTCGCGGTGACGTGCGCGGCCTTGCACACGGCGCTGCTCGAAGGGCTGCGGGCGCTCCTTCCGGTCGAGTGGCGTCCCGCGCGGCTCCGCCTGCATCGTGCCGTGTTCGGCGCGGCGGCGTTTCCCGCGTTCGTGTGGTTCACGAGCAGCATGGTCCCGGCTCTCGCGATGGCGCTCGTTTACCTCGTGGCGAGTGCGTCGAAGGAGCTCCCCGAGGTGATGCGCTTCCGCACGCTCGCGCTCGCGCTCCGCGAGCTCGACGAACCGTCGACCGTGCCTTCGGGGCTCGCGCGTATGCAAGTCGCGATCGAGAAACATCCGGGCCGCACGCAGTCGGCGCTCGAGTACGGACGGTACGCGGCTTTCGTCCACCACGTCGCGAGCGAAGTGGCCGCACGTGGGCACCTCGAGCCCGCCTTCCGCTGGATGACCATGGTCGAGCCTTCGATGCTGGAGCCTCGAGCGCTCGCCTCGAGGGTGCAATCGCTCGCGTCGTGGCATATCGGAAATCAGGACATTTCCAGCGCCAGAGAAGAGCTCGCGCGGCTCACGCCTCCGCATCCTGATCCGGAATGGGAGCGCGCGCTGCGTGCCGTAGGATTGCTCGTGCGATCCATCGAAGGAGAAGACACGAGCGAAGCGCTGGACGCGCTGGCGGCGCACGAGTCGCGTCCTTCGGTGTTGCTCTACGTCGCTCAAGCTCGTGCGCACGTGCTCGCGACGCGCGGCCTCACGGACGACGTGCGCGCGCAGCTCGAGGCGCTTCGCGCCGAAGACCCGCGGCAGCTCGTGGCCATCGCGCGACACGGAGGCCCGGCATCCGCGGTGGCCGCGCTCCTGGTCGAGGACAAGCCCGTCCCGTACCGCTGAGCGTTTCGTCGTTGAGCAAGGTGTGCGCAACCGGCTGCGCTTCGGTGGCGCAGGTCACGCCTCGAGGCCCCGCGCAGCGAGGCGATCCGAAGGCGATTTCCCGGGTACGGGGCTTGCTATCCTTCACTCGTCGCCGACGCACCGTCCGCGAGCTTGCCCCCGAGGTCTTCGATGAAACATGTGGTCTTCAAGCTTTCGCTGGTCTCCGTGATGGCGGCGTCCGCGCTCGCGTCCGTGTTCGTCGGGTGCTCGTCGAGCACGACGACGCCGGCCGGCACGGACGGAGGCGACGAGACTCCGGTGCCCTCGAAGTGCCCGACGCCGACCGGACCCGCGGTGGAGCATCAGGGAACGATCGCGGCCGACGAGACCTGGGGACCCGGGCTCCACCGCGTGAAGTCGATGGTCACCGTGGGCAAGAAGGCGACGCTGACGATCGCTCCCTGCGCGGTGGTCAAAATGGCCGCGGGCACGCGCTTCCTCGTGGGCGGCACCGTGGCCGGAGAAGAGTCGTTCTTGGTGGCGTCCGGGAAGGCCGACGAGCCCATCGTGATCGAGGCCGAGACCGACACGAAATGGAACGACCTCTTGGTCTACCCGAAGGGGAAGGTCACGCTCGCCTACACCACGCTGCGCGGCGGAGGCGGGCCCGACGGACGCGCCGCGGCCACCCTGCATCTCTTCGGGGACGCGAACGCGCCTCCCCAGTCGCTCGCGTCGGTCGATCACGTGACCATCGAGGGCTCCGGACGCTACGGCGTGTACATGGAAACGCACGGCGCCTTCTCGAGCGACTCGCACGACCTCGTGGTGCGCGGCTCGGGCGAGATGCCCGTGCGCACCACCGCGGCCACCGCGTACAGCGTGCCCACCGGCAAGTACACGGGCAACACCGTGGACGCGATGCGCCTCGTCGGCAGCCAGGGATACGACGTGGTGTTCGAGTCGACCGTGTTCCACGATCGCGGCGTGCCCTACGTGGTCGGAGGTGACGGAGCGCTCCCCGAGATCCCGATCGTGGGCGCGAACGGTCCGGCCACGCTCACCTTGGAGGCCGGGGTCACCTTGAAGTTCGTCACGTCCGACCGCGCGAGCGGGATCTGGGTCGACCGCGGGACGAGCAACGTGGCCGCCAAAGGCATCTTGAAGATTGCGGGAACGGCCGATCGCAAGGTCACGCTGACCTCGGCCGAGGCCACGCCCAAGCCCGGCGATTGGGTGGGCATCGTCTTCGGCAATCAGCCGTCCCCCGAAAACAGCATCGAAAATGCGGTGATCGAGTACGCAGGCGGCGACACCGGCACACGCGGATTCTCGTGCGGAACCCCCGGGAGCGACGACCCCATCTCGAACGAGGCCGCCATCACCGTGCTCGGCGAGCCCTCCCGAGCCTTCGTGACCTCGACCCGTATCGCGCACAGCGCGAAGAACGGTATCGAGCGCGGCTGGACCGGACGAGCGGTGGACTTCTTGCCGGGCAACACCTTCGAGGACATCGCCAACTGCAAGCAGACGCGCAATCGCACGCCGAACACGCAGTGTCCCGATCCGCCCGTGTGCGACTGAGCCCACGCCGCGCGCGGGTGCGGTATGCTCTCGCGCGTGGAGCTCGGTCGTGCACGCGTGCTCGCCAATCGCTACGCGCTCGAGGGTCGCCTCGGGCGCGGAGGCATGGGTGAAGTGTGGCGAGCCAAGCGGCTCGACGACGGACTCGAGGTCGCCGTGAAGCTCCTTCGTGAAGACCTGGCGCGCGACGAGAGCGCGAAAAAGCGATTCGTTCGCGAGGCCCGCGCCGCGGCGGCGGTGACCCACCCGAACGTGGTCGCGCTCTACGACGTGCACGAGTCGGACGAGACGCCGTTCTTGGTGATGGAGCTCCTGCACGGAGAGACCCTGGGCGAGCGCCTGCGCCGCAAAGGGGCGCTCGGCGTGGCCGAGACGGCCGCCGTGCTCCTTCCCGTGTTCGACGCGGTGGAGGCCGCGCACGCTGCCGGCGTGGTCCATCGAGACCTCAAGCCCGACAATGTGTATCTTGCACGTGAGGGCGTGGATGCCGAGCGAGTGAGCGTGCGTGTGCTCGACTTCGGCATCGCCAAGCAGGTCGAGAAGCTGGCGACGCCCATGGGGGAGACCTTGGGCGCGACCACGCAGAGCCTGGCGACCACGGGGGCGATGCTGGGCACGCCGTACTACATGGCGCCCGAGCAGGCACTCGGCGAGCGCGACGTGGACGCTCGCGCCGATCTCTGGTCGCTCGGCGTGATGCTCTACGAGTGCCTCGCGGGCAAGCGGCCGACCGAAGCCGCGACCCTCGGCGGCGTGCTGAAAATCCTGGTCACCGGCGCGATCGAGCCGCTCGGTGCCGCCGTGCCCGATCTCGACCCCGAGCTCGCCGACGAGGTCATGGATCTGCTGCGTGCGGATCGCGAGGAGCGCGCCACCTCGCTCACGGCGCTCCGTACCTCGCTCGGGGCATCGCTGCCGAGCGCGTTCGTGCTCGAGCTCCCGCCGCCATCGTCCGCGCGTGGCCTATCGGTCGATACCGTGCCGGGCTCGTCGGCGCCCGTCTTGCCCGAGGTCACGTCGCTCGCGGTCTCGAGTGCGCGAAGGTCACGGGTGCGCTGGTTCGCGCCTCTCGGTGGCGTGCTCGTCGTGCTCGCGTTTGGGGGCTTCGCACTTCGAATCGCCTCGTCGCCGACCGAGGCAAACGCTCCCATGGCTACCGGCGCGCAGGCGTCCGGGGCTCGTCCCACTTCGTCGTCCGCTTCCCCGGTGTCGCCCACGCCGAGTGCCGTCGCCTCGTCGCCTCCTTCGGCCGAAACTACGCCTTCGGCAACGGCGTCGGTCACCGCGGCGCCGGCCAAATCCGGGCGTGCGAAGGCGCCCGTCCTGCCTTCCCAAGCTGCAACCGCGACTGTCTCGTCCGTCTCGTCTGTCTCGTCCTCACGCGGTCCGAGTGGTCTCGTCACCGACAATCCTTTCGGGCACTGAGCCATGCGACGCAGATGGGCTTCTCTCGTGGTGATGACGCTGCTCTCGGGCGGCGCTGCGCGCGCGGACGAGCCCACGCGCGAAGATGCGGGCGCCGAGGACCCGGTCTCGCGAGCGCGACGGGACTACGACCGAGGCAACGAGCTCGCGCGCGCCACGCGTTGGGCGGAGGCGTTAGGGGCCTTCGAGTCTTCGCTCGCGGCACGTCCTCATGCGCTCACGCTCTACAACCTGGGCGTGTGCGAGCGCGTCTTGGGAAGAGCCACACGCGCGCGCGACGACTTCACGATGGCGCTCGCTCGACCCTCGGCCGAAGACGAGCTGCCAGCGAGCATTCGCGAAGAAATTCGAGGCTTTCTCGCGGAATACTCGCGCATCTTGCCTCGTGTCACGGTGACGCTAGAGCCGGCCGACGCGGGCATTGCCGTGGACGGTCGGCCGCTTCGCGTTCGTGCCTCGAACGCGTCTTCGCTCGCGGGGCTCACCGTGATGGAGGCTGGTGTGCTCCCTCCGGGGATTGGCCGCGCGCCGTCGTCGTCCCGCTTCGTGCTCGAGCTCGATCCCGGCACGCACGTGGTCACGCTCACGCGACGAGGCTTTCGCGACATCGTGCTCACGCGTGAGCTCTCGCCCGGGGAGCGCACCTCGTGGAACCTCACGCTGGCCGAGCTTCCCAGTGTGCTGCACGTGTCGTCTTCCGTGCCGGGCGCGCAGGTTCGCGTGGACGACGTGGACGTGGGCCTCACGCCGGTGGACGTGACGCGGCGGGCAGGAGCGCACCGCGTGGTGGTGGCGCAGAAGGGCTACGTGCCCTTCACGCAGGAGATCGTGATGGGGCCGGGCGAAGAGTCGAGCGTTCGCGCGCGTCTGGTCGAAGAGCGCGTTTCGCTGGTGAAAAAGCCTCTCTTCTGGGCCGGAGCGGCGGGCGTGGTGGCCACCGTGGTGCTGGTCACGTTCTTGGCGACGCGGCCCACCCCGCCGCCCGCGCCGTACGACGGGGGCAGCTCGGGGTGGGTGGTCGCTCCGTGAGGGCGCTCGCGCGCCCCACGGTCAAGGGCACTCGTCCTTGCAGCGCGCGCTCTTGCAGAGATCGAGCGCGCCCACTTCGGCGCGCGCGGGGAACTTCGCGAAGCACGCGTCTGCGCAGGCCGCGTTCTTGGTGGGGCACGCCCCGATGCACCCGGCCGCGAGGAAACAATCCTTCGACCGGTCGCAGGCGAGGGACTCGTTCAAACACTTGGTGTTCAGGCACGCTTCGCAGGCGGCCGGAGGGTCGGTGCAGATCCCGCTGCAGCGATAGGTCTTGCACGCCCCGTGATCGAGCAGCGCCTGCGCGGGCGACGGGTACTTGGCGAAACATGCGGCTTCACAATCGCTGTCACAGGTCTTGGGAGCCAGGCACGCGGCCAAATCGGCTGCGTCCGGAAAGGCGATCAACGTCTTGCGCGTGTCGCAGCAGCGGGATTGCGAGCACTCCGAGCAGGCCTTCTCTTCGGTTCCTTCAGGCAACGTCACGGGCTCGCACGATTGACCAAGCGGGAAGGGGAGCGCAGCGTCGGGGGCTGCGTCCGGCGGCGTCGCGGCATCGGTCGTACCTGAATCGGTGCCGGCGACCGGAGCCTCGGTTTTGCACGCGAAGAGCCCGAGCGCGAGGCACGCCGTGAAGAAAGAGGCCTGGGTCATGAGGGCGAGCCTAAGCCGAATCGGGCGCGCCTTGAAGACGGACGGGCTTCGCCTCGGTGCCCTGGTGATGCTCTCCTGCGCCTCGTCGCCGGAGGTGCGTGCGCAGTCGGTGCTGGTGATCGACACCGATGCGGCGGTCCTGGCCGAGCACGGGGTGCCCGTGGCTCGTGTGGACACGCTGCGCATCGACGTGCTCGCTCCTGCCTCCGAGGCCGTGCGAGAGACGCGCGAGTATGCGGTCGATCACCGTGACGCGTGGCCCTTTTCGCTCGGCATCGTGGGCCCGGCGCGCGTGCGGATCCGGCTCTTCGCGGCGCGCCGCTCGATCACACGTCCGCTCGACTCCGGCGCTCGCGCGCGAGAGCCCTTGCCCGAGGTCGCGCTCGATCGGCTCGTCGACCTCGAGGCTCCTTCGCGAGGGGTAAGGCGCGTGCGCGTGACGATCTCGCTCGCATGCGTGGGGCGCGCGGTCGATCTCGGGCGCGGGCGCACGTGCGTCGACGGGTCGCGGCTCGACGCTGCTGCATCCGACGGGCTCGTCGAAGAAGACCCGGCTCGCGCGGAGCCGTCACGCGTCGGCACCTCGCCTCTGCTGGCGGCGCGTCCGTGCCTCGGGGCCGAAGACCCCGATCGCCCCTGCATTGCCGGTGGATTGGACATGATGGGAGACGCTTCATTGGCCGGAGTGGGGACGCTCGAGGAGTCTCCCACGCCGCTCCGCGTGGTGATGCTCTCGCCGTTCCGAATGGACCGCCTCGAGTACACGGTGGGTCGATATCGCCGCGCAGTTACCGGTGGATTCGGGTCTCGCGCGGCTCCTGCGTCGGCCGGCGCGGAGCTCGCGTACTGCACCTTCCGTGGGATGAACGAGCCGAACGCGGACGCGTTTCCGCTCAATTGCGTGTCCCGCGAATTGGCCGAGGCGCTCTGCGCGTTCGAGTCGGGTAGGCTCCCGAGCGAAGCCGAGTGGGAGCACGCCGCGACCGGTCGCGGGGAGGGCAGGCTCTATCCTTGGGGTGATCGCGAGCCGGCTTGCTGCACGACCAGCCTCTCGAGATCCCCCGACCCCCGCGTCGGCGCGGCGTGTCCGCGTGGGGCCGTGGAGCCTGCGGGCAGCCACGACGGGCGCGATTGCACGGACGGCGACGTCTCGCGCGACCGTGTGCAAGACCTGGGAGGGAGTCTGCTCGAGCACGTTCGGGACGACTTTTTGCCCGTGTCCCAATGCCGGACCGTCGGCATCGCGGCCGATCCGATCTGCCGAGGAGGCGCGAGGCGACTGTTCAAGAGCGCCGACTTTACCTCGGGCCTCTTGCGGGCCCGCTCGGCGCTTCGCGCCGTCGGAAATGTCGAGGCGACCGATCTCCAAGGCTTTCGCTGCGTCTATCCCGGAGATGCCCCTTGAGCGTGCGCCGTTGGTTCTCGGCGAGCGTCTTGCTCGCGATGCTCGGCTGCCAATCGGACCCCGAGGTGCGTCCCCAATGGCGGGTCACCCTCGCCACCGATGCCCCCCTGCCTACCTTGGCGGATCGCCTGCTCGTCGAGGTGCTCGACCCCGGCGGAACGCTCGCGTGCACGGCGTGCCGCCGCACCTTCGACGTGACGCCCGAGAGCTTCCCGATCTCGTTCGGAGTGGTGCCCGAGCGGTCGGGGACCTGGCTCGTCCGCGCTCGCTTGTATCGTGCACGCGATTCGGCCGCTGGTGGTGAGCCGTCGACCATGACTACCTTGGACGCACGCATGCGTCTGCCGCCCGAACCGTCCGAGGTGTTCGTGGAGATCGGCGCTGCGTGCTTCGGCGTGCCCTCGGCGGCGGACGCGAGCTGCGACGCTCGTTCCGGTTCGCTCGAGCCCTTGAAGCTCGCGCCCGAAGGACGGGGAGACCCTGCCTTCCACCCCGGGTCGTTCGCAGGTGCGCGGGTCGCTCCGTGTGCGGAGCGCGCGAACGGAGCGCGCCTCGACGAGGACGAGGTCTGTCTCGACGGAGGTCTCTTCGTGATGCGCTCTTCACCCACCGCCATCGGCCCGGGCGAGCGTGAGCGCGCTCAGCTCGTTCGCGTCCCCTCGTTCGTCCTCGATCGCGACGAGCTCTCGGTGGGGCGCTTCCGAGAGCTCGAGAGACGCGGGCTCGTGTCTCGCGATCCCGTGCGGGGCTCTTCGGCCAGGAAGGCCTCTGCGCTCTGTACGTACCGTGGACCGGACGACCCGAGCGCGGACGAGATGCCGCTCTCCTGCGTGGATCGAGCGCTCGCGCGAGAGGTGTGCCGAGCCTTGGGAAAGCGACTGCCGAGCGAGGCCGAGCTCGCGTATGCGGCGAGCAACGGTCCACAATCGACCGACTATCCGTGGGGAGACGAGCCGACCGTCTGCGAAAATGCCGTGATTGGCAGAGAAGCCTTGGGGACCGAGCTCGAAGGAGGCGGGGTGGGCTCGCTGGATTGCCGTTTGCTCGATCCGACGCGGCCGTACGGTCCGCGTCCGCTTTCGTCGCCGGACGCTGCGCGCGACATGACGCTCGCCGGAGTGCGCGGGCTCGCTGGTAACCTCGCAGAGTGGGTGGAAGACGACTACCTGCCCCTCACGGACGGCTGCTGGAGAGGCGTGCCGTTCCTCGAGGCGTCCGTATGCCGGTCGACATCGGGGCGACCCGTCCTTCGCGGCGGGGCGTGGATCTTTCCGGCCTTCAGCGCTCGCTCGACATTTCGCGCCGAGGCGCTCGACCCCGGGCCCTCGACCTTCGTCGGCTTTCGCTGTGCGCGAGACCTCTGACGAGCCCGCGCTCACGCTCACTTCTTGCGCGGCTTGGTGAGTCCGTACTCCGACAATCGCGCGACCAGCGTGCGTCGAGGCATTCCGAGCTTGTCGGCGGCTTTGGTCTGATTGCCGGCCGAGGCTTCCAAGGCCTCCAGGATGCGACGTTTCTCTTCGGCCGCGAGCGTCTCTTTGAGCCCACCGTCGACTGAGGGCGCGGGTGGTGCCCATGTAGATCGCGAACCACCCGGCGGCGGATCGGACCCGGGGCTCGTGCTCTCGTCGAAGACGAGGTGCTCCCGCTCGACGACGGGGCCGGTGGCGAGCGCGCAGGCCCTCTCGACTACGTTGCGCAGCTCACGTACGTTTCCCGGATATCCGTGCGCTATCAGCGCAACCTCGGCCTCGCGCGAGAAGGTGGGAACGCCAATGCCCATGACGTCGGCGACGCGCTTGGCGAAGCGTCTCGCGAGCTCGGGAACGTCTTCCCGGCGTTCGCGCAGCGGCGGCACGTTCAGCGTCATGCCGTTCAATCGGAAATACAGGTCTTGCCGGAAGCGCCCTGCGCGCACGTCGGCGGGCAGGTCGCGATGGGTGGCGGCAACGACGCGCACGTCGACCTCGACGGCGCGCGTGCTCCCTACCGGGGTGACCTTGCGCGACTCGAGGACGCGCAAGAGCTTGGCTTGCAGCGAAAGCGGCATCTCGCCCACTTCGTCCAGGAACAGGGTGCCGCCGTGCGCGGCCTCGAAGAAACCCTTTTTCGCCGCGGACGCGCCGGTGAAGGCGCCTTTCTCGTGGCCGAACAGCTCGCTCTCGGCGAGATTCTCGGAGAGGCTCGCGCCGTTGACGTCGACGAACGGTCCGTCTTTGCGTTTGGAGCTTCGGTGCACGTGCAGCGCGACGACCTCTTTGCCGACGCCCGTTTCACCGGTCACGAGCACGTTGAGCGGGCCTTGCGCGATACGCGTCGCGAGCTCGAAGACGTGCACGGTGGCCGGGGCGAGCGCCACCACGTCGCCGGAGCGAGCCTCTCGCTTGACCTGCGTCGCGTGCTCCGGCGCAGCACTTTCGCTCCCGTGCGAGCGGACGACGATCGTGACCTGCCCGAGCGACACGGGCTCGTCGAGCGCGAGCGCGACGCGGATCATCGCGGGCAGTTTGCTCTCGACGAGCTCGTGCGTCTCGGCCGCGGCACGAGGTCGACGCAGGCGCGTCCCGTTGGCGCTCCCGAGGTCTTCCAAGCTGAGGGAAGCTCCGAGGTGCAGGCGTGCGTGGAGTCGCGAGACCGAGCGATCGTCGACGGTCACGTCCGCCTCTTCGGCGCGGCCGATGGTGACCGAGCCTTCGCTCGGCAAAGTAAAGCTCCGCAGGCCACCCGGAGCGAAGACGTAGAGCACGCGGTCCACACGACCGAACTACCACGCTTCGCTCCGCCGGGCGCTCGATCAGATATCGCAGGCGTAACAGCGGTACTTGCGCGAGCACCCGTCCGAGACGTCGCAGCACGTCATCGGCGTCGGCGTCTTGCCCGAGCGGCAGCGCAGCTGCGGGGTCACGCCAGGGCTCATCTCGACCTCTTCGCCCGTGTTGACGTGCACGGCGTCCGAATCGGGAGAAGGTTCGGTGTCGGCTGCGCAGCCGGCGAGCAGGGCGAAGGTTGCGAACAAGGGAAAAAGAAGGCGCTTCATGGTGTTCTCTCCTCGGGTCGTGGTCGGTGACGACCGGCCCTTCGCAACACGTGTGCCGAGGAAATGAAGCTGCTATTTCGCACGAACGGCGCGCACGAAGCGGTCGGTCCGGACAACGCTGCGCGGGAGTTGCTCGGGATTGCGCGAGATCGGCGCAGGGACTCGCCGATCTCTCCGTGGCCGAATCGGATCGATCCTTGGCCGGACCAGGCCTTCACGCGGAGTGCGGTTGGGACCATGGTGAGCGCATGTCCTTCACCGCCCGGATGGTCTCGGTCGTCACGCTCGCCTTCGGTCTCACGCTCGCGGCCTGCCACGGGCCCACCACGAACGGAGCGGGCGCGCCGCCCAATCTCTCCGAGGCCTCGGGGACGAGCGCACGAGCCGCCGTCACCGAAATGACCTCCGTTCCTTGGGGCTTCTCCACGCAGAGTTACTTCATCGAAGGCCCCACCGGACTGATTGCCCTCGATACGCAGTTCTTGCCGAGTGAAGCGGAGCGCATGATCGCGTTCGCCGAGGCGCGCACCCACAAGAAGTTCGAGCTTGCCATCGTCTTGCACGCGAACCCGGACAAGTTCAATGGCACCGCCACGTTTCAAAAGCACGGCGTGCGCGTGGTCACCTCGGCCGCGGTGGCGAAGCTCGTTCCCTCGGTGCACGAGAAGCGCTTACGCGCCTTCTACGAGCGCTACGCTCCCGACTATCCGAAAGAGACCCCCTCGCCCGAGGCACTCCCCGAAGGCACGCGTGAGCTACGCGCCGCCGGGCTCACGCTGAAGCTCTACGATCTCGGCCCGGGCTGCAGCGAGGCTCACCTGGTGGTCGAGTGGGAAAAGCACGTGTTCGTGGGGGATCTGGTCGCCAATCGTGCGCATTCGTGGCTCGAGATTGGAAAGACCCCCGAGTGGCATGCTCGCCTGGACGAGATTGCAGCGCTCGGCCCGCGTTTCGTGCACCCGGGACGAGGCACGTCGGGAGGACCCGAGCTTCTGGCGCGTGAGCACGAGTACCTTCGTGTAGTCGAGCGCGCCGTGGCGAGCGAGCTTGCCGCGCTACGCGCCTCGAAGGTCCCGCTCGACACCGGGGCGAGAGACGCCGCCCTCGAGCGCGTCAAAACGAGCGTGGTGAAGGTCTATCCGGAGCATGCGTACGCGGTCTTTTTGGAGATTGGTTTGCCGGCCGAGTGGGAGCGGCAAGTGAGTCGATAAGTTGTCAATTGAACTGGCCGAAGAAGCTCATCACCGCCGCCGGCGCATAGGCCGGCCACATGTGGCCTCCCGCGTGCGTGCACCACTGGGTGGGGACTTCCGGGCGACAGCCTTGGTAGGCCGTGCAGCCATTGGGCTTCACCGGGAGCTTCGTGGCCGAGCAGCCGTTCGCCTTGCGGTAGTACTCGCTCACGAGCTCGGCGCCCGCCTTGTGGTCGAGGTCGGCCTCTCCCCAAGTCTCCCAGACGGCCACTTCTCCCAGGCACGGACCCTTCTCCAGGGGAATACTCTGCGCGTTCATTCCGGGAGCGCCCGGAGCAATGGCGCGAATGACGTTGCCACGGTAGCACCCCAGCATGGACGTGAAGCGCGCGCCCAGGCTGAACCCGGCGACGAAGAGCCGATCCTTGTCGATGCAGTGGGTGGTCTCGGCTTCGGTCACGAGCGCGTCGAAGAGGGCGTAGTCTTCGCTGCCCGCCTCGGTCTGCCAGCGATTCTCGTTCTCGGGGGGCTGAGGAAGCGCTTCGGGGTAGAGGAAGATCGCCTGCTCGTTGGCCTCCGGCTCGAAGCCGAACTCGCGCGCCCGCTCCTTCGTGCCCCCCGATCCGTGCAGAACGACCACGAGCGACATGGGCTTATTGGGATCGTAGCTCTGCGGAATGAAGCGCAGATAAGGGCGGACTTTGCCATTGACGGTGATCGTCCGGTCTTGCAGTCCCTTGCCGGCGCCGGCGCGTCCGCAGCCGATGGAGTTTCCCATGTTGCGGTTCTCGATGGGCCCCGCGTCGGCGTCGCTCGCGTCCGCGACGACCTGCGCGTCGGTTTGCGCGTCGCTCGGCGGAGGTTGCGTCGCGCTGTCGCCCGTGGGCGACGTGGCCGGTGGGCTCGCATCCCCCGCCGGGGTCGGAAGTGTCGCGGCGTCCCCACACGCGCCCACGGCGAATGCGGACGAGCCGAGTGCCACCACGAGGATCGAAACGAGTCGGACGCGAGCGCTCATGAGCCGAGCGTACGAGGCGAAATCGAGGGCCGCAACGCACCTCACCTGGGGACTTTTCGACCTGGACGTTCGGGGGTTCAGGGAGGGGCCGCAATCAGAGGGAGTCGACTCGACGTTGGCGGTACCACTTGGGAATCGGCTCCCCGAAGGCCGCGTAAGCCTTTTTCATGCCCATATCGAGGATTGTCGGTACGCCGGCCTCGGCGTAGACCTCGGCCATGAGCTTGCCCGTCTCGAACACCGTCTCGGTCGGGTTTCCGTAGAGGGCGATCCCCACGGCCTCTGAGGCGTTCACGTCACCCGCCCGCACGGCTTCGAGCGACCGAGCAAGGTGGTCCCGAA
Source organism: Polyangiaceae bacterium (assembly GCA_965225775.1). Lineage (GTDB taxonomy): Bacteria > Myxococcota_A > Polyangia > Polyangiales > Polyangiaceae > JAAFHV01. The sequence continues at coordinate 8,244,309 of OZ245328.1, forward strand.
GAGCGTCGGGGGCGCCCTCGATGACGTGAAGATCGTGTGGCCGCCAGTCGGAGCTCTCGAACAGGTGTCCTTCCCGCACCGCGAGGTAGGCGTCGAGCTCCTCCGAGGTGAGCTTCGGATGCGGAGGGAGGCGCTTCCCTTTCCGCATGGGACGCATTGCGAAGGCCCCGCCGACGACGGTCTCTGCCACGTCGAATGCGCTGTCGAAATCGAGCCGCCGCTCGACGAGCTCGGCGCGCGCAAGGGGAAGACAGAGATCGAGCAATTCGGAGTCGCGCATCATTTCCGCGCGGAAGGCCGGGTCGTCGAAGAAGGCTTTGAGACGCGCCGCTTTCGGTCCGTCCAGGAAGGTCGAATGACAACGCGTGAGAACGGCGCGAAGCGCCCAGCGTCGCCTCGGGCGCGAGGTCGAGCCGAGCGCTTCGTATGCGACAGGCCGGAGCTGGGCGGGCGGAAGCTTCCACGCGATGGCCTCGGCGAAGCTGCTTCGCGGATCGTGGTCCTCTCGTGGCGTTCGCAGTGCTGCGATCGCCCACTCCGAAAGCTCGGGTGGTACCGACTTTCGCGTCGTGAACCAGTGGCTGAGCCGCTCGCATGCCTTCCCGAACGATTCATGCTCCGTGAACTTCAGAAGCTCGCGTGCGAGGGTATCCATGTCCGCTTTCTTCGCGGCATCGGTCACCAGGGCGTAGAGCCCGAGTGGATTGTCGTTGCCGTCGTCCAAGGCCGTCTTCAACGTGCGGCAAAGGTAGCGTCGACGAGTCTCGGTGGGGAGAGCCGCAATCACCGTGGCGACGGGCTTCGAGGACATGAACTTCGTCGACCACTCGGCCAAGAGCGCGAAGAACGTATCCTCTCCTCCTTCTCGGTCGAGAATGGGGGCGACCCAGGGCGAGGGGGTGTGGAACGCCTCGAGCCCGCGGCCTTGGCTGGTCGCGAGCTCGCAGGCGAGCTTGGCGGGCAAGGCTCGAGACAATCTTCGGATTCGGGCGGGAGAGAGCGTGGCCTTCGGCTTCTTGCGGTCTTCGGACGGTCCGAGCGCGGAGACGATCTCGCGCAGCACGGGCGCGAGGCGCGCTTCGTCTTCGGGCGAGAGCTGTTCGCTCGGATCGCGCGAAAAGACCCCCATCCACCAGGGCACTGCTCCTTCGCCGAGGACTGCTCGTGCCGCGTTCCGAACGACTTCTTTCGGATCGCGAACGAGCTTGGTCAAGAGCTCCCGTGCGGCCGGCAGGCTCGAATCGAGACCTTCAGCCACGGCCAGCCGAACCAGAACGTTGTCGTCGTCGGCCAGCTCACGAACGTGCCGAGCGGTAGGAGGAGACATCTCCACCAGCATCCCCAAGTGGCGTCGGAGGTCCCGTTGTACGTCGAGATCGAGAAAGTCGGCCTCGAGACCCGCTGCGAGAAGATGGGTGGCCGCCGTGGCGCCGTGCAGCACACAAGCGGCGGAGGCGAGCACCGCCGCGCTCTGGGCGTGCCACATTGCCACTTGAGACAGTCGCGGTTCGATCACGTCCTCGAAAAAGGCATCCGTAGCGCGGTCGAGCAGGCTTCGTGCGCTCGCGGCATCGAGGAAGGCCTTCTGCGGCGCGCTCTCCGCCGTGGCGCGCGCAGGCGTGTGCTCTCCGAACTTCTTCTTGATTGCGATGTCGTAGGCGATGCGGAGGCCCTCGAGCTCTTCCGCGGCAGTGCCCGTGTACTCGTCGTCGTAGACCTCTTCGAGAATGCGCTCGACGGCTTTCTGCATCGCTGGGCCCGCAGCGCGCTGGTAGATCGCTCGAACGAATGCCTGGATCGCCTTCGGGTCGAACGAGATCGCGGCTTCGACCAGTGTCTCGATCCGGGCTCGGGCCTCGGCGCTGTCCTCTCCGACCACGTCGAGGTCGAGCGTCTCTCGGTCCGTCACGAAGCGAGCCTCGCGGAGGCTCATGTAGGCTGCACGTTCCTCCTGCGTCAGCGGGATACGTTCCCCCGGAGCTCCGAGCGTCGGCTCGATCGAGTCGAGCATCTCCTGGCTCGGTGGATACGGTGCGTTGGCTGCTTCGAAGACCGCAGTGATGGCACGCACCGTCGAAAGGGCGGCGTCGTACGTGAGCTCGCCTCGCACGAGTGCTTTTCTCGCCAGGGGCAGCACGTAATAGTGAAGAGAACGGCTCGTGAGCATGAGCGCTCGGATGGCGGGGGCAGCAAAGAGCTGCGCTGCGAGCGCTTCTTTGGGGCCGAGACGTGCCTCGTCGAAAGACGGGCCCAGTAGCTGCTCGATGGCCCAACGTCGTCGAACCACGTGGCCGCCCTCTTCGTCCTCGTCCTCACCGGCGACTACGCCGGGGGCCTCGGCAAACGCGTAGCGTGTGGCCAGCGCGAGTCGGCGCTCGAGTGTCGCGCCCGCGAACATCTTGAAGGCTAGACTCCTCGTATGAAAATGGACGAGGTCCGTTCCGTCCTCGATCGTTCGCACGGCCCAGTCGATGAGCCGGTCAGGCGAAGCTTTGGTGAGGAGGGAGCTCAGCTCGCCCAACACCTCGTGGCGGTCGCGTCGGTTCTCGTCGCTCGGCGAGGCAGCGATCCATTCGGCCAGCGTATTGGCTTCGGACGGCGGAAAGACCTTTTCGGCAAGCTCGGCGAGGTTGACTCGTGCCCCCTCGGCTCGGCCCTCCATCGAAGCGGCCTGCACGAGGGCCATCCCGATGCGCGCGCGCATCTTGGTAGGCATGTTCGCCTTCTCGATGGTCGACATCAGGCGCATGTAGAGGTGGCGAACGCCTCGGTCTGCCCAGCGCACGGCCAGCTCTACCACGAGCGCATCTCCCCCGTCACAGGTGAGCGCGCGCGCGAGCAATGGATCCACGTTCGAGCGGTGATCGGGCCGCGACACCTGTCGCGCGAGGTCGACTACGAGCTCGTCGGGCAGAGTCGAGGCCTGGGATGCAATTGCCTCGGATGCCCTGGCTACTTCGTAGTCGCCACTCGCGTACACGGTGCAGATTTTCGTGACGAGCTCGGTGACCTTCTGCTCCGCTTTGCGAGCTCCGTCGCTACCGGCTTTCGACGATGGGCGGGAGCGTGCGAGCTCGAGGGCCTTGGGCATAGGATCGGACGAGAAGATCCCGTGCCAGGCCGGCAGGTGGTCTTTGGGGAGCGCCGCGCGCGCGGTCTTTCGCACTTCCGCCGATTCGTCGGCTGCGAGCGCTACGAGGAGCGCGACTGCGTGCGAGTCGGTTCGTTTCGAGATGCCGCTCGCCACCGCCTTCCGTACGAGGTCGCTCGCGTGATTCGCCATGTCGCCCAGGCTCGGGTCGTCGGAGGGCATCCGGTGCACCAGCGCCGTGAGCGCGCCCGCCGCTTGGGTCAACGAGTCACCATACACATACAGTCGGACGAGCTCCTCGAGAGCCGAGAGCACGAGCGGTACGGCCGAGGTATCACCGTGGAGGGCGAAGCAGGTGGCCGAAGCGACGAGCGCCGCCGTGCTTTGATCCGTTCGAACGCTGGAGTAGGCCGAGCGCAGCTGGGGCGAGTCGTATCCTTCCGCGTCGGCGAGATCGAACAGCCTTCGGGCCTCTTCGGTCGAGAAAAGCGCGGCTTCCGGGGCGATACGATCCTCGAGGGCCTTCAGGTCGGTCATGCTCGTCCTCGCGTGCGTGCGCTCGTTGCAGGGCGGGGCGCTTTGGTTGGGGAGGCTGCGGAGCCATTGGTCGTGGCTTTTGCCGAGCCGGGCTCGGGTTTCGCCTCGACCTCGTCTCGACCGAGGAGCACCCGAGCGACGTCGGTGTCGCGCACGGCGTACACGACCTCGATGGTGAGCCCAGGCGGGACGTCGGCGCGGTTCTCTTCGGGGACCACCACGACTCGCAATCCGGCGCGTTCGGCTGCCATGACCTTCGCTCGAATGCCGCCCACGGGGAGCACCTCGCCCGTGAGGGAGAGCTCGCCGGTAATGGCCACGTCGGCGCGTGCTGGTTTCCCAATCAGGGCCGACAAGACGGCGGCGAAGAGCGCGCAGCCCGCGCTCGGCCCGTCCTTGGGCGTCGCCGCGTCGGGTAGGTGCACGTAGACGTCTCGGTGGAATGCTTCGTCGTCGAGTCCATAGGCCTGAGCGTTGGTGCGCAGGCGCCCGAGCACGGTGCGGACGCTCTCGCGCATGACCTCGCCGAGCGAGCCGGTGAGCACGATTTCTCCCTTCGATTTCGCTTTGCTCGGGGCGGTGGCGACCTCGACGCGAAGGAGCGAGCCCTGGCTCTGCGAGGTCGCCAGGCCGAGGACCACGCCAGGCGGAAGCGTGCTGGTCGCGGCCGGCTCTCGGTAGCGCGCCGGCCCGAGTATCCGTTCCGCCTCTTGGGGTGTGAGCGTCTCGGGGGGTGGGCGAGTGGCACCTTCTTCGAGCTTCGCCAGGTCCAAGGCTCGCTTGCGGTAGAGCTTCGCGAGGACGCGCTTCAGCTCGCGCACTCCGCCCTCACGCGTGTAGCGCTCGATGAGCCAAGCCATGGTGTCGCGTGGGACGTCGAGGCGGTCGGTGCCGTGTTCGGTGGCCAGCCTTCCGAGCAAGTGGGCAGCGGCAATGTCGAGCTTTTCGTGAACCGTGTAGCCATCGAGCTCGATCACCTCGAGGCGGTCGCGGAGCACCGGGTCGATGCGGCCGAGGTCGTTCGCGGTGCACACGAAGAGCACGTTGGAGAGGTCGTAGGGCACGGACAAGAAGTTGTCGACGAAGTGCGTGTGTTGTTCGGGGTCGAGGACCTCGAGCAAGGCGGCCATGGGACTTCGAGCGCGCTCGGTGCCGAGTTTGTCGATCTCGTCGAGCAGCATGACCGGATCGTTGGTGGTGCATTGGGCCATGCCGGCCAAAATGCGACCCTCGTTCGCCGCGGTGTAGGTGCGCCGATGCCCACGGATCTCCGATTCGTCGTGAACGCCACCGAGCGCTACCCGGACGAACGGGCGCCCCAGAGCCTTGGCGATAGCGGAGGCAATGGTGGTCTTTCCGACCCCGGGCGGTCCGCCGAAACAGAGAACGGTCGAGGCGCCGGTGCCGCCCAGCTTCTTCACGGCCAGGTACTCGAGGATGCGCGTCTTCGCTCGCTCGAGCCCGGCGTGACTCTCGTCGAGCATCGCCTGGACTTTGGTGAGGTCGAGCGACGCTGCGGTCGACGCATGCCAAGGCAACCGCGACATCAGATCGAGGTGCGAGAAGATGGTCGAGTAGTCGTGGTGGGAGGCGTCGATGCCGCGCAGCAGGCGGAGCTCACGGTCCGCGACGGCCTTCGCTTCGTCCCGAAGCCCAGCTTGCGACAGCCGCTTGGCGAGCCTCGAGATGTCGCTCCCGAGCTCGTGCTTGTCGAGGTCGTAGAGGTCCAACTTGCGTTGAATCTCGACGACTTGCGCCCATAGACGACGACGCTGCGTCTCGGGGACGGGGCTCGCTTCGGCGGCTGCGCTCGCGTCCGCGCTACCCGTGGGCAGAGTCGACGCCAGGTTCTCGAGGGCGAGTGCGGCCTCGCGCGCGGGACGGGCCGCCTTGAGCGTCGTCTCGAGGCGCCTGAGCGTCGCGGCGCGCTCGGCCGAGACCAGGGAACCTCGTTCGTCCGGCGGGCACACCGCGCGAGCCAGCGCCGCGAGACTCTCGTCGAGCGATGCCCGCCACGCGGCCGCCTCGGGGAGAGCGCCGGCGGCGATGGCTCCGAGGATCGACGCGGCGGAGCTCGCCGAGGGCACGAGGTCGTCGGCGTCGTCGTGGACCACGAGTGTGGCGACGGCCCGCTTGGATTCGATCTTGGCGCTGGCGATTGACGCTCTTCGCATACCGCGCAAGAAGACCGGACCATTCGGGGCAGCCGCACTCGCTTCCCCGCGTTCGACTACGGCGACCGTGCCGAAGCGCCCGCTCACGAGGGAAGGCACCTCGACCGCGGAGGCAATGGTGAGCGTGCATACCTCGGTGCCGACGTCGAGCGTGCCGAGGTGCGAAGAGAGCTCGCGATCGATGCCGAGTACATCGATCGGGCGTCGCTCACCGGGGAGAAGGGACTCACGGAGGAGGGGGACGAGAATCACGCGAAGAGAATATCCAGCGCGCTTCCGAGGTCGACTTCGAAATGCCCGTGCCGGGACCGAAGTGGGGGACGCAGGAGATTGGGCTCGGGGTCTGTCCGCGTGGGCTCGGCGGCGGACGCCGCAAAGGCCCGTGATTGCGAGGGGTTCGGACCGCGCCCCTCGCCCCCCACAAAACCCGAAAGCCCCACGAGTCGGCTCGTGGGGCTTCGGGAGCGAAGCGTTCGATGCATTCACGCGTTCACGACGTCACGCGACCGGGTCTTTCTCTTCCGGTTCTTCGACGACCTCCTCGTCGTCGTCGACGTCCGAGGTGGCGCCGTCGGGGGTGACGCCGATCTTGGCCAACGTGGCCTGGAGCTTGGCGTCATTGGGGAAGCGGTAGGCGAGGCAATCACGCACTTCGCGGAGGGCTTCGAGCGCGAAGGTCACGGCCTTGTTGCGGTCGATGACCTCGGGGGTGCCGCCGGTGACGCGGTTCTTGCGGTCGGCCACGAGGTTCGTCACCTCGTCGGCGAGACGCACGGCTTCGCGGGCCATGGCGACCGGGTCGACGTCGACGGCGGTCAAGGCCTCGGCGTGTTCCTTGAAGAACGCGGCGAGGTCGTGCTCGTCCTGGACGAGGTCGGCCGTGCCGGTTCCGACCTGAATGCGCGAGAGCGCTTCCTGCGCGGACGGAACCTTACGGAGCGCGTAGCGCGCCACGCGAATCATCTCCGCGCGGTGAGCTTCGGCGCGGGCGATGACCTTCATCTCCCGCTCGCTGCGGTTGCCGGTGCTGAGCTGCCGGACGGCTTGTGCCGCGCGGGCGATGGCGACGCGCATGGGGAGCTCGTCGATGTACTTGGCCTCGAGTCCGGCGGCGACGAGGAGCGCGCGGTGAGGCGTGGCCAGCTTGAGCAAGCGTTGCGCGTCGGCGGTGAGCTGCCTGACGGAGATCTTCTTGCGGGACTTGGGATCGACCTCGGCGAGGAGGTGCGCCTGCTGCGCGAAGAAGGCCGCCGGATCACTGACCATCGGGAGAGCGAGCGCTGCGCTCGTGTGCTCCTCGGGGGCCTTGGCGGAGGCATTCGGCTTGGCGGTCTTGGTGGCTTTGGTGGACTTCTTGCTCGGAGTAGACATGACTCGTTCCTTTGAGGGGCAAGGAGCGGGGCTTCGGAACCGTTCCGTCCCGCGCCTTGTGCCCTCCTCTCGGCGTTCTCCCGAAAGTCGTTGCGGAAAAAGTTGGTCCCGGATGAGCGAACGGGGGCGCGCTTGCGGAAGTGCCCGGATTCTCGAGTGATTCGGGGCTGCGCGGCCATTCCGAGAGGCTGCGCGGCCATTCCGGCGGCTGCGCGGCCATTCCGAGAGGCTGCGCGGCCATTCCGGCGGCTGCGCGGCCATTCCGGCGGCTGCGCGGCGATTCCGAGAGGCTGCGCGGCGATTCCGGCGGCTGCGCGGCCATTCCGGGAAGCTGCGCGGCCATTCCGGCGGCTGCGCGGCGATTCCGAGAGGCTGCGCGGCGATTCCGAGAGGCTGCGCGGCGATTCCGAGAGACCGCGCGGCGACTCCGGAAAGCTGCGCGGCCATTCCGAGGGGCTGCGCGACTTCACTCCTGGGGTGGAGATCTTCCGCGAAGTCCTCAGCGCTCTCGCACGACCGCCGCCATGGCGCGATCGAGCAGAGGGCCGAGCGAGCCGCCGCTGGTGCGCCAGGTGTCGTTCGCCGCACGCAAGCAGGCGAATGCGCAGGCAACGATTGCAATGGGGGTCGGGTCGTCCGCTGCCCATGGTCGCCCGGTCGCTGCGGCTCTTCTCCGCGCGACCTCGACGAGATCACGCTGAATGACCTCGATGCGCGCGAGGTAGGCGCCGCGAAGCTTGTCCGACGAGAAGATGCGCTCCATCTCCAGCATCGAGGCCGCTTGCGCCGGATCGGCCGCGTACTGCACGACATACCCGAAGACGTGGCGCATGGAGGTCCACAGGTCCTCTTCTGCAGGACGCGCCGAGAGGGCCTCGCAAAACTGCTGTCCCGAGCGCTCGTACTTGCCGAGCACGATGTCCTCTTTGGTCTCGAAGTACCGGAAGAAGCTCCGCTTGGACATGCCTGCGGCTGCGGCGATCTGCTCCACGGTCGTGTTCTCGTAGCCCTGCCGCACGAAGAGGCGCTGACCGACTTCGATGAGCTCGGCGCGCACGGCGAGGCGTGTTCGCTCGCGAAGCAGACTCGGAGCCCGGGGACTCACCATGAAGCCACCCTAGTCGACTTCGCCTTCGAAACGAACGCACCCTCCCGCCCGTCCAGCGGTTGCTCGAGCTCGCAGGCCGATTTCTCGTGGCGACACATCCGTCCCCCTTGTCCGGACGACTTTATGTGCCTAACTTGACACCTGGTGTCTCGGATGGCATCTGGTGTTCGTAAGGAGACGTTCATGTCGAAAAAGACTTGGTTCATCACGGGGGCGGGGCGAGGTCTGGGGCGAGAGTTCGTGAAGGCCGCGCTCGATCGTGGGGATCGCGTGGTCGCGACCGTGCGGGAGTCGCGCGCGCTCGACGACTTGGTGGCGAAGTACCGGGAAGCGCTCGTCCCCATGGAGCTCGACGTCACCGACCGCAGCGCGGCCTTTCGGGTGGTCGAGCGCGCGCATGCGGCCCTCGGGCGACTCGACGTCGTCGTGAACAACGCGGGCTACGGGCTCTTCGGCGCCGTGGAAGAGATCTCGGAAGAGCAGCTTCGTCGCCAGCTCGACGTGAACCTCTTCGGGGTCCTCCACGTGACCCAAGCGGTCCTGCCGTTCTTGCGGGCTCAGCGGTCCGGACACATCGTGCAGATCTCGACCATCGGGGGAATCGCGGCCTTCCCGCTCTTGGGCGGCTACCACGCTTCCAAGTGGGCACTCGAGGGATTGACCGAGTCTCTGGCCCAAGAGGTCGCGCCTTTCGGGATCAAGGTGACCTTGGTGGAGCCGGGTCCTTTCGCGACCGACTGGGCCGGCAGCAGCGCCACGCACGCGACTCCGCAGGCGCAGTACGACGAGGCGCGCGCGGCGAGCGGTCGCCAGATGCAGTCCTTGCCTCCCACGATGATCGGGCGTCCGGAGGCTGCGGGACGCGCCTTGCTGAAGGTCGTCGACGCGGAGAACCCGCCGCTCCGCGTGCTCTTCGGCACGATGCCCACCATGGTCGCACCGTCCGTCTACGAAGGGCGATTGAAGACGTGGGAGCAATGGAAGGCCATTTCGATCGAGGCCAACGGCCATTGAGGAAACGGTCAGGGCGTAGGGGCGCCGTCGCGGCTCGGCGGCACGTCCCGCCGCTTCGTCGCTCGCCATCCGCCAGTCGAGAGAGGACCTCATGAACATCGTGCGTATCGTGCTTTCGGTGCTGCTCGGAGCGCTCTTGCTGGCCACGGGAGGGGGGAAGCTCGCGGGCGCGGCTTCTTCTCACGCCATACGGGACGGACTCGGAGTCTCGGCCGCACGCTGGAAAGCGATTGGAGCGGTCGAGATGGTGTTGGTGGCCGGCCTCGCGGCAGGGGTGGTGGTCCGGCCCGTGGCCCTCTTCGCCGCCCTCGGCGTGATCGGGCTCATGGTCGGGGCCATCGTGGTGCGCCGCAGCGCGGGCGGCGCCGAGCAGACGAAGGGAATCGTGGTCGACGTGGTGGTCCTGGTGATCACAGCGGTGGCGGGGGTACTCAGCGTGACAGCCTGAGGTGCTTCACGCATCGCGTCGCGGTCTCACGGGGGCGTCCACGAGGGCCATTCTCCCCATTGCCCTTGCTCCTCGGCCCATGCGACCCTGCTTCCCGATGAACGACCTCTGCGAAAAGATTGAGACGTTTTTCCAGCAACTGAAAGCGAGCGGCAAGGCCGAGATCTACGACGAGGAGCTCGAACCCTCGTCCGAAGAGGAAATCTCCGCGCTCGAAAAGGGCCTGGGGCTGGAGCTCCCGCCCGACCTGCGCGCGTGGCTCGCGCGCGGGTGCAAGGTGTATCAGGGCAGCGTGGACGATCCCTTCGCGGGCATCGGCTTCTCGTTCATGAAGGCCGAGCGTGCGCTCGAGCACACGAAGATGCTCCGCCAGACCGCGGCCGAGAATCGAGACGAGGACGACGACGAAGACGAGGACGAGCACGCCGAAATCGTCAACGAGGGCGTGGCGCTCACCTACGAGGAGCCCGAAATCGTGTGGACACCACACGGTGTCTACTCGTTCTCGTTCCGTAACCCCATCTGTCGAGTCTCCGGTTCGTGGACGGAGTTCCTCGGGGATTGGCTCGCGTCCGGGGCGTTTTCGTCGCACGATATCGATGCCGCGCTGGCCGTCACGGCCCCGTTCGTGCCCGAAGGTTCGGTATCGCCCGAGGACAACCTCTGGCTCAAGGCCTACCGCGCCTTGCACGGAAAGTCCGACTCCTCGGCGAGCGAAGGCCAGGGCGAAGACGACGACTGAGCTGAGCTTCGCCGCAGGCACGCGCCTCGAGTCGCTTTTTTCGCAGGTTCGCGAGGGTGGCTCGGGGCGCTTCTTTTTTTCGACGTGACGGCGGCCCACGAGGCGCGCCACCGCTCGAAACTGCTCGTATCCTGAGAGCATGACCTCCCCGAAGCGGCTCGCTCTCGTTCTCGCCGGGGGAGCTGCGCGCGGCGCTTACGAAGTGGGTGTGGTGGACTACGTGGTGCGCGAGGTCGCCCGCACGCTCGGCAGGGAAATTCGCTTCGATATCGTGTGCGGCACCAGCGTGGGCGCGCTCAACGCGTGTGGTCTCGCCGCCTATGCGGACCAGGGCCGCGGCGCGGTCGAGCGGCTCTCCGAGGTGTGGCACAAGCTCGAGATCGGCGACCTCGTCCGCACCGATTTGCGCGGCGTCCTCGGGTGGGGCACGCGCCTCTTGGGCCGCGCCCGCGAAGGCGAAGCCGCGGCGCAGGTCCCTCCGCGCGAGCGTGGAATCCTGGATGCGAGTGGATTGGAGAAGCTCATCTCGCGATCGGTGCCCTTCGAGCGCATCGGCGAAAACCTCGACCGTGGACACCTCGAGGCGCTCACGGTCTCCACCACCCACGTGGCCAGCGGCAAGACCGTGGTGTTCGTGCAGCGCAAAGGCCTCACGCTCCCCAAATGGAGCATGGACCCGACCATCGTTCCCCGGGCCGCGCGTATCGACATTCGCCACGCGCTCGCTTCGGCCGCCATTCCCATTCTGTTCCGCGCCGTGCAGCTCGACCGCGAGTACCATTGCGACGGCGGCCTCCGTCAGAACGTGCCGCTCTCTCCCGCGCGGCGATTGGGCGCGGACAGCGTGCTCGTGGTCAATCCTCGTCACGTGGACGAAGACGGCCTCCAGGGCAGCGCGGAGAGCGAAGAGACGTTCCCCGGCCCGTTTTTCCTGCTCGGCAAGACCCTCAATGCGCTCTTGCTCGACCGCATCGACACCGATCTCGCCCGCCTCGAGAGCATCAATCGCATCTTGGATGCCGGCTGCCGCGCCTACGGGCCGGGCTTCGTGGAGACCCTCAATCGGTCGCTCGGATATGCCGAGGGCCACGGCATGAAGAGGCTGCGCGCGCTGCTCGTACGCTCGCGCATCGACATCGGCAAGATGGCCGCGGAGTTCGTGCACAGTCCGGCTTTCTCGCGCGTGCAGGGCGTCACCGGGCGGCTGCTCCGCCACGTGGCCGATCGCGGCAACGCCAAGAACGAGAGCGACCTTTTGAGCTACCTGCTGTTCGACGGCGAGTTCGCCGGGCGCCTCATCGAGGTGGGACGCGCCGACGCGCGCGCCCGCCACGAAGAGCTGTGCGCCTTCGTGGAGTCGCATTTCACGGGCGAACCCGAGGTCCCCGCGCCCATCTCGGGCTGAGCCGGGCGAGACCTCGGTCCGGTGTTCTTCGGTCAGCCTTCGGAGCTGCCGGTGGCGAGCGAGGCTCCCACGCGGGAGACCACGCCGCTCGCGGCCAGGCGTTGCGCCTCTTCCACCGCGCGCACGAGCTCGTCGTAGCTTCCGTAGCGGTCTTCCCGCCTCTTTGCCATGAGCCGCTCGATGATCGAATAGACGCGCGTGGGGAAGGTGTGGCCGATCTGCTGCAGCGTGGGCAGGGGATCTTCTTGGTGCCGATAGAGGATGTTGAGCGCCGTGGGCCCGTGGAACGGGGGCTCGCCGGTGAGCACCTCGAACAAGAGAGCCCCTGCAGAATACATGTCCGCGCGAAAATCGATCTCCTCGCCGCGCGCCTGCTCGGGTGACATGTAATAGGGAGTCCCGAAGATCATGCCCACGGTGGTGGTGCGCGCGTCGACCTCGGTGGACTTCACGAGGCCGAAGTCGGTCAGCTTCACGTCACCCTTGTGCGTGAGCATGACGTTCTCGGGCTTCACGTCGCGGTGAATGACGCCCTTCTGAGCCGCCGCCGAGAGCCCGAGCACGATCTGGTGGAACACGTCCAAGGCGTCGTCCACCGAGAGCGTGCGCTTCTCTTCGAGGTATTGGCGCAGCGTGCGACCTTCCACGAACTCCATGGCGAAGTACGCGGGCACTTCGTTCTGGCTGACCGAGTAGATCTGCGTGATGTAGGGGGTGTTCAAGCTGGCGAGGGCGCGCGCCTCGCGCATGAAGCGCTCGTTGAAGCGCGGGTCCGAGCTGAGCTCGAGCGCGACCACCTTCACGGCCACCGTGCGATGCAGGATCTCGTCCCGCGCGCGGAAGACCTGGCCCATGCCTCCGCGACCCACCACCTCTTCCAAAAGGTAGTGGCCCAGGCGCTTGCCGGGCTCGGGGGCTTCCACGGGAATGGTGGTGGGGCCGGGCGGATTGGTGGCGGCGCCGGGGTTCGAGCCGAGGCCGAGGTTGGTCCCCAGGTTGGTGGCGGTCGGCACCTTGGGGCCCGCTACGCGAAGCGCCGCGACCGCGCGGCCGGTGCGCACGGGCAGCTTCACGGGCTCCATGCTGAAGTGGTCGCGCACCATCTCGGACGTGCGCGCGCTCACCACGACCTCGCCCGGGGGCGCATCGAGCTGCAGCGTGGAGGCGATGGTCACGTTGCGCCCCACGACCGTGTAGTCTACACGATGTTCGGAGCCCACGTTGCCCACCGTGGCGTAGCCCGAGTGGATGCCCACGTTCATTTCCACGTCGGTGCCGGGGAACCAAATCTCCCGCAATCGACGGAACGCGTCCCTCAGGGCGAGCCCCGCGCGGACCGCGCGCGCGGCGTGATCTTCCTGCGGAATGGGATCGCCGAAGAAGGCGATGATGCGCGACGAGACGAACTTGTCGATGGTGCCGCCGTGTTCGAACAACACCGCGGTCATCTCGCGGTGGTAGGCCGAGAGGATGTCGATGAGCTCTTCGGACTCGAGGTCGTTCGAGAGCTCCTCGAACGCGGGCACGTCGGCGAAGACCAGCGTGAGGTTGCGCTTGCGCGTCTGGAGGAGGGGCGCCTCGCCGGTGAGCACCAGATTGGCAATCTCGGGCGAGAGGTAGCGCCGGAGCGAGCTCGTCCGCTCGAGCTGCGCCAGCTGCTCCTGAACGCGCGCCTCCAGGTTGCGGTTCAAATGAGAGAGCTCTTGTTCGCGCTTTTGCAGCGCCTCGATGCTCTTGCCGAGGGCATGCTCGCGCACCTTGAGCTCGGCGTAGACGCGCGCGAGGGCGGTCTGCTGCGCCCACAGGCGATCTTCCATTTCGACCAGCTCGGTGCGGTCGCGCAGGGCCACGAGGCGCATGTCGCCCACGCTGGCGGCGAACATCTCCACGATGCCCACCGGCACCGGCGCCGCGACCCACTCGGGGTGGTCCTGCGAGAGCCAATCGGGCAAAGCTGCGCCGGGCTCGATCCCGGCCAATTGGCGGAAGCGTGCGGACGCTTCCAAAGAGCCGTCCGCGCCGACGACGGCCATGGGCAAAGGGCTCGTCGCGACGAGCTCGAGGAGGGCATCAAGATGCAAAGATCGCTCCCCTTCGGTACGTGGATTGAATGTTTTGCCAGAGCATCGGCATCATGGGGAGAAGCGGCATGGCCTGGTCGGAGCCGACCACGTGCCGCGAAAAGCCAATCCAAATGGAGATGGCCCCGTCGAGCAGCACGGTGCCGCAGCCGAGCACCGACTCCACTCCGTGAGGCAGGACGAACTCTTCTTGGGCCGGCACGAAGGCCGAGCCCTTGGCGTGAAGCACGTGGAAGAGGCCGAACGACCGACCCACACCGTCCACCACGATGCCCGACTCGGTGCGCTGCTCGGCCGAGAGCTCGACGCCCATTTGTTCGAAGAGGCGGGACAGCATGGGCGCCGAAGCGATGGTCTCGGCGTCCAGGGGGATGGCCGCGTGCCCCTGGGATTGCCGTACGTCGCACCAGGCCGGCTGCGTTCCGTGCGTGCCGACCAGGCAGAGGAATCGCTCGTTCGGCGGGATCTTCGCGCCGCGCTTGGCTCGCAGGCGGTCTTGATTGGCCGGCGTGAGCCTTCGGTACGGCACGGTGAGGTAGATGCGCGAGAGCACGAGCGAGCGCTCACCGTTCACCGTGCAGTTGTCGAACAGCTCGCGGGCGAAGAGGCTGCACGCCGCTTCCACGTTGGTGCACCCGCGCAGCTTCGTGCCCGCGTGGGTCACGAGCTCTTCGGGTTGGCCGATCCTCAGTTCGGAGAGATCCACGTTTGCTCCAATCTCGACGGACTCTCGAGCGTACACGCGGGGCTTCCGAACGTCACGCTTCCGGACACACTTCCCGAGGCAACGGGGAGCCGATTCTTCTCGTCTTTCCGACCGGTTCCACCAGGTGACGGACCGGCCGGCCAGGCGAGGGAAGGCGAGGGCCTCGCGGGGGCGTCGGGACGAGGCTCCTCTTTCTTGACTTTTCGTGCCTCAGGGCGCGGTTACCGCTTGCGCTCGCCCAGGTCGCGCGGCATACACGGGCCGAGGTCATCGTACATGCGCGCTCTCGCTCTTTTTGCCGCCGTCTCGCTCTCGGTTTTCTCGGTCGTCGGGTGCGCCGCCCCCACGGGCTCGGACGCCGAGCTCACGGACGAAGACGCCGAGACCACGGAAGATGCGCTCACGTCGGCCCGCACGCACTACCCGCAGTGCCGCGCCATCGGCTCCAAGTCCGAAGGCTTCTACTGGGCCGACACGAACGAGCTCATCGGCTGGAACCGCTGCGAAGGCGCGCTCGTCACCTGCGACAAGTTCCGCACCGCGGAAGAGGGCTTCTACGCGCGTGGCCGTCTGGTCGCGGCGGGCGTGTGCTCGACCACCAGCACGGACGCGGTGGCCGCGCTCTCGAAGGGCCTTCAGTATCCGAGCGAGAGTGACGTCGCCTTCGACGTGGTCCTCGTCCCCGGCGCCGGCAAGGGCACCCTGAACGCCGATCGCTTGCGCCAGATCCTGAAGATCGATCCTTCGGTGCCGGTCGAGACCACCACGGTGGGCACGGCGCTCTCGCCGAACCGCTTCATCGATCACCCCGACGCCGCCAAGTTCGAGGCTCTCAAGAAGGGCCTCCGCGGCTACCGCGCCTTCCGCGTGGGCACCATTCAAGTGCAGATCTACTTCGTGAAGCTCTCCGGCGGAGACCTCCAGGGACTGCACACGGTCTCGATCGAGACCTGAGCTTCGAGGCTTCGAAACACGAAACGCGGCAGACCCGAGAGGGCGCCGCGTTTTTGCTTTTGTCGGCCGATGGCGTTCCGCGCGTCGTTGCGTCCGCACGGAATCGGACCCGCTCCGCGCGTACGTGCGACTGACGCACGCGCGGAGCCGGGGCTCGCCACTACCAGACGATCGGCACTTCGACGGGCTTGGCGCTGGTGAGCAGCCCACCGTCCGTCGCTTTGCCGAGCTGACCGTAGCTGCCGTCTCCCCAGCAGTAGGTCTTGTGGTCGCTCGAGAGGGCGCACGAGAAGCGCCAGTACCCGACGGCGACGGACGCGATCTTCGTGAGGCCCGCCACCTGCGTGGGGGGGCTGAAGTCGCCCGACGCGGGCTGGCCGGTCTGGCCCGCTTGGTTGTCTCCCCAGCAGAAGACGGTGCCGTCGTCGAGCGAGGCGCAGACGTTTCCCCCGCCTTCCGAAATGCTCGAGACCTTCTTGCCGGCGGGAAGCGAAACTTTGACCGGGACCATGGTGCTCGCGCCCGGAGCGGTCGAGCCGACCTGTCCGGTGGAGTTGTCACCCCAACACCAGGCTTCGCCGATTGTGTTGAGGTAGCATTGTCCGTAGGCGCGCGCGGTGCCCTTGTGCAGGGCGGCCAGCGGCGCCCCCGAGTCGGGGACGGGCATCTTGGTGAAGGTGTGGACTTCGTCGGTCGGCGGATTGGGGATCATCTGCTCGCCCGCCGTGTTGTCTCCGCTCCCCCACATTCCTTGGGTCGTGACGATGAAGGTGTCGAGCGCGGAAGTGCCGAAATCGACAACGGAGCCAGCGTCCACTCCACCGTCGCCGAACGGGAATACCTTCTCCGGCGCGGGCGAGCCGCTCAGGTTCTTCCCGCCGAATTGGCCGTAGCGATTGTCGCCCCAGCCCCAGATGCTCCCGTCTTCGAGCTCGACGAGCTTGAAGTATCGGCCAGCGGAGAGCCGCTTCGGTTGAGCCGGCAAGGGGATGAAAACCACGGTCGAGGACACACCCGCGTCGGTCGCCGAGCTGAGCTCACCTTGCGTATTGTTGCCCCAGCAGCCGACCTTCTTCGTCGCGCCGTCGGCGAAGATGGCGCACGTGCTGAGGTGTCCGACACCGAGCTCCGTGACCGGGAACGGGAGCCGAAGCTCCGTGGGAAGGCGCGGATCGCAATCGACCGTGTCCCCACCGAGCTCCGCGCACTTGCTTCCGGGCTTCGGGGCGACGAGCATTTCCGACTCGGAGTTGTCTCCCCAGCAGATCACCCTGCCCGTGTTGCTCAGTGCGCAGGCCGTGTAGCCGCCCGCCGAGATGGACTTCGTGAAGTCGGTCGACGTCACGACGTCGGGAACGCTGCTGTCGGTGGGAGGGGGCGGAGGCGTCGATGGAATCGGCGTCGAGGTCGTGGCCGTGGCGGCCGCCGCGTCGTTGGTCGGCGTCACGGGAGAGCCGTCGTCGCCGGTGCAGGCGACCAGGACCGTGCCTCCGCCGATTGCAAGGGCGCCAAGAACGCCCACCAAGTGTCTCGTCGAAATACGCATTTGTCGCCTAACCTTCTCTGAAGTTACCAGTCAAAGTGCCAAGAAAGCCCAACGGCCTTCACTGCCGAGCCTTCGAGCGTGTCGGTGGCCAAGGTCGGGAGGTAGGAGTCAGAAGGGAGGGGCGATGGTTCCCGTCCCGGTCCCGACCTGCATCAGCGCGTTCTCGACCTCCCAGCCCCAATCCTTGCTGTAGAACTCTTTCGTCTTCGCGTCGGTGGTGAAGCGGAAGAAGAATCCCTTTACGGCGAAGGGCGCGCCGCCGAGTGCGGTCGCTCCGGGGCTCAGTCGGTACGCGAGCCCGTCGGCGTGGCAAACCGTGCCGTCGAGCTCGCCGTCGAGCAGATTCTTCAGCAAGTCGACCAGCGCGCCGGGAACGAACATGTCGCCCGTGAGCGGAGGGAGGCCGAGATTGCCATTGCACGGCAAGTAGCGGTGCTTGCTCGCCTCGGGCAAGAAGGTTCCATTGGGGTTCACGTCCGTGGGGAGCGCGAAGCGGTCGCGAGCGCCGATGAAGCCGATCCGGACCTTCGATGCGCTGTAGGGGTTCGTATTGCCGCTCGTGACGGCTTCGCTCGTGTTGACCACGCCGACCATCGACGAGTCGACGTCACCGACCACCTCGGCCACGCCCTCGTTCATGTCGACCAGGAGCGCCGAGTTCTCCCCGACGCCCAGGCCGACCTTCATGCTCGTGTCGAGCGCTCCTGCCCCCGAAATGAAGTCGAGCGCCCTCACCTGACGCGCGAAGCGGCTCCGCTGGAACCAGTGCGTGTCCACGAGCACGTGGTACTTGGACGTCAAGAAGCCCAAGCCCTTGTTCAGCAAGACGGCGTTCTCGGGATTGAACCCACCGTCCGGCTCTACGGTCGGATAGTACTTCGTGTAGAGGGGCGAATAAAGGAACGACTTGTAGGGATCACCCTCCCCGATCATCGGGTCGGACATCACCGCCGCGCCCGCGCTCGTCCCCGCGACCAAGAGCTTACCTGCCGCGAGCTTCTCCCGAATGGCGGCGGTCACCTTGCGATCGGTTCCGTCCGGTCGGGTGAAGGTCGACATGATGTGCGCCTGGTCTCCTCCGGAGAACCAGACCACGGTCGCCCAGTCGCGCACCTTCGCGACCTCGGCGTCCGAATCCCCGTTTTCCTTGTAGGTCGACTCGTCCTCGAATTTGGTGTTCGGGTCGTCGATGTCCCCGATGCGCGCCTGCTGGATATGGTCGAGGGACACCCCGTACACACGGTGCAGCAGGTCCTGATAGTAGGAGAAATTGCCCGCAGATGCCGTCAAAGCCGCCGTGACGACCAGGAACCGGATCCCCGAGACGCCACCACCCTCTTCGATCGTCCGCGTCCAGATCGGGGAGGTATCGGACAGCGCTCCACCGACCATCATGAGCTTGTTGCCGTGGACCTGACCTGTCGCGGCGTCCGTCGTCGAGGCATCGACGGGGGCCGTCGCTCCGTCTTCGGAGACGGTCGGACAGGACGGGGAGGGGGCCGGACCGGCGTCGGGCGCCGTCGAGCTCGAGTCGGAGCAGGCGAATATCGCGTAGGCCGCCAGGCAAGTCGCAGCGCCAATCAAACCAAGTCTACGTCGTGACATATGCATCTCCTCGAGTCGCTGGTAAAGCCCCTCCCACTGCGCAATTCGTCTCTACGAGCCCTTCATCGGCACACGACCACGAGCGTCGTCGGCGCGCTTGGTCGTGGCGGTCGCGGCGCCCTTCGGTTCGCGTGGGGCCGAATCGGCAGACGGGGCGAAGGTATACCCGCTCGGATCAGCGGAAGTTGCACGGATCGGGCCCGGTCGTTTTGTCCGGGAAGGTCCCGCTCAGCGCGTCGCTCGTGACGCTGTAGGTTTGCCCGGATTGCTGCACCAGTCGGGCCTTGCCTTGGGAATCGACCCCGAGGCACCACACCGCAGCGTTCGCCGCGACGAGGTCGCCCGACGTCAGATCGTACTTCAGATCTCCGGCCGTACCGGTGAGCGTGACGGCACCGTTCGCCAGCGCCTGAATGGCCGTCGAGAGGCCGTTCGCGCCGACCTCGACGTTGGGACCCGGTCCCTGAAGCTTGCCGATGGCCTCCGCGAGCCCGGCGCCCGTCAGCGGCTTGTTGCCGCTCGCGTAGGCTGCATACATCAAGAGATAGGCTGCGTCGTACGCATTCGATCCATTGATGGCGTTGCCCTTGAAGCGCAACGAGAAGGCGTCGAAGACCGGGCCCGAGAAGTTGTTGATGATCGTGCCACGGATGCGCTTGCGGATGTTCTTGCTGTCGACCGTGCCGCCCGTCACGATGTTGTCGATGGCAATCGAGAGCTTCGACGAGCTCGCGACGCCGTCGGGCAAGATGTAGTAGGGCAGCGCGTCGCCGCTCCAATGAGACTCGGCGTAGCTCAAGATCGACGCCGACTCCGACGTCCCGAGGATCATGAGGATGTCGAAGGGGGCCGTGATGACCTTGGTGGCGACCTCGGTGAAGTCGTACGTCGCGAAGGCCGGGTCGTCGGTGTTGGGGTAGCTGAAGAGCTTCAGGGTGCCGTCGGCTTGGTTTTGCGTCGCGGACTTCCCGTTGAATCGGAGCTTCGAGAGAATGATGTCGCGGAGCCCTTGGCCGTAGGTGTCGTCCTTGAACACCACACCGATGCGGACCGGTGTCTGCGACGGTCGAGACGCTCGCGGCGTCGTGAAGTTCGGATTGACGACGATCTCGTCCACCAGCTTCGGGATCGCCGCGGCCTGGAAGGCGTCCGAGGGATACGTGCGCCACACGAGACCCTTGTCCTCGAGCGTGGAGAGGCCGGGGCTGCTCGCGTAGGGGGAAAGCAGGAAAGTGCCGTCCTCGACCGTCGTCTGGGTGGCGACCTGAATCGTCACGTAGCTCGTGCTCGCCCCGAGGATCGCCGGGACCCGCACGTCGCGTGTGAGGTGCCGGGCCGCTCGAACCGCGTCTTGGGTTTGATTGCACTCGACGGCGACGAGGGGGCGTGATGGTCCTCCGCCGGGGGTAGGAAGCCCCCCGCGAGCGTTCTTGAGCTCGTCGAACGCCAACTCGATGGCCGCCAGCGCGTCGGGGCTGGCGCCGAGATCTCCGCTCGTGTCCCCTTGCTTGAAGAGGGTGCCCACGAAGATGGCGTTGTCGTTCTTGTAGTCCCCGTAGACCTTGCTGCAGTCCGTCGAGAGGAGCTTCTCGCAGCGCATCTTGGTCTTTTCGCAAATCGAGAACTCGCCCAGCCGCGCGACGCACTCTTCGGTGGTCGTGCAGTCGCTCACGACCGGGCCGCCGTCCACGTTGCCGCCGTCCACGGTGGCGCTCGCGATGCACGCGCCCTCCACGCAAATGGCCCCGGCGGAGCGAGTGGCACAATCCCCGTTCGTGCTGCAACGGCCTCCTGTCGCCAGGAGCGAGCACGAGGCCGCCAACAAGGCAGTGCCGATAGCCGCCGCAAATACGGCAAATCGTCGAGTCATCGGTTGAGCGAATTTCATTTTAGGTGCCGACATCATCAAAAGGCCAAGGAGGCGCCCGCGGGCTTGAACGTGAGCGCCGAGGCTCGCTTCGACCCGTCGCGGGAGACGACGAACGTCAAGATGGTGGTGACCGCCAAGGTCACGACGCCACCGGCAATCAACGCGTCGGTCGTGATCCCGAGCACCTTGGCTCGGTCGCGATCGGATTTGGCGTCGGCTTCGTTCGTGTAGACCTTCTCTTTGACGTCGCCGTTGGCACCGAGTGCCATCGCACCCGTCACGCCGCCGCCGACGAGCATCCCCACTCCGAGTCCGTAACCCAACCAGCTGAGCGGAGTCATGGAGTTGTCGTTCGATTTCGGCTTCTCCGCTGGAGGGGGCTGCGGCACCGTCGGCTGGGGAGTGATCGGGCCTCCTGCGGTGATCGGCGGGAGGGTCAGTTTGATGTGGGCGACGTCCTGTCCTGCGAGGTCGAAGCTGCGCGTCACGGACACGAAGCCCGACTTCACCACGACGAGCTTGTGGCGGCCTGCGCTCAGCGGGATGGCCTCGGCGACCGGGGTCGTTCCGACGACGGTGTCGTCGACCGAGACCTCCGCGCCTGCGACGTCCACGGCGAGGTCGAGCGAGCCGACACGCTGACGGAGCCCTTGGAGCTCCTGCTCGACGGCCTGGCGCCGAGCCTCCGGGATTTCGGTCCCGCCGCCCGCCAAGTACTGCGTGAACGCCGCTTGAGCGCACACGTAGTCCTGCATCTGGTAGCAGACCTGGCCGATGTTGAACTGGACCCGGTAGTTCGGCGCGGTCTCGTAGGCCTTACGAAATTCGACGAGGGCGGCCGCGAAATTTCGCTCGTTGTAGAACTCCTGCCCTCGCCGGAATCGTGCGAGCGCCTTGGCGGAGGCGTCGTCCGGTGCAGGCTCCGAGGGGGGCGCAGCCAGCGCGGCCGATGGCACGCCCACGACTCCGAACAGCGTGAACGAGAGAGCAGCGGTGCGGAAATATCGCGGAAGTGAGGGGCGCATGGGTCGTCGAATCTCGCGGAGCTCGGGGGGCGAACCACCCCAGACGTCGGTGACGGCTGGGGTGTGCGCCGAGTTTATAGCAGGCTCGAGGGGTCAGCGTTGACGACGTGGCGTCCAGTCGAATGCGTCGGTTCCGAGGAACCAGTGCGGGGCACGCGGATGGAACCTGTGCCCGATGCGCTGTGCGGGCTCGAATACGTCCACCACGGCGTTGAGGGTGCCGATCGCGCCGTTGTCGCCGACGTAGCGCGTGGCTCGGGCCGTATCGACGGTGATGACCGGGTTTTCTCCGATGACGGTGGCACCTCGCGAGGTGACCAAGAGCGCCGAGCCCTCGCTGATGCCGAAGGCGAGTGGAGGCACTCCGGCCGACGCGAACGGAATTCCGAAGAGCCTTCCGTAGCGGTAGTCGTACTGGAGCCTCGGCTCGATCGCGACGGTGCGGTGCGAGGCACTCACCAGCCCGAGGGCCGGTCGCACGACGGCTTGGGAGACCTTCCACGCGTCGATGGCGTCGGACGAGTCGTCGATGGCGTCGTAGGTGTCGCCGGCGATGGCCGCGAGCGAGCGATCGAGCATGACGATGGACGAACGCGCGTGCGCGCTGCGAACGAGATTGACGAAGGTGCGGTCGGCGAGCAGGGCGGGAATCGCGCTCTGATTCGCTCCGAGGAAGATGACCCCGGCCGCGTTCTGGAGCTGGGTGTTCGAGATCGTCGCCGGATAGACGACCTTCTGAACGGCGCCCGGCCAACCGGAGGCCGTCAACGATTGAGCATAGCCGTCCATGTCCGCGTCGGCGGCGGCTGCGTCGTCGTATCCGGCTGCGACGACGAGCATCGGACCCGTCGACTTCGCACGGGCGACGAGCTCCCGGAGGACCTTCGATTCGCCCGGCCAACCGGGGCCGACCGAGAGGTCGCCGCCCACGAGAATGGGCCGGGCCGAGGTGAGCTCAGGATTGCCGGCCCGGTTCGCGCGCTGACCCCACGCCGGACGAGGCGTCCCGTCGAGGAAGGCCATCCTTTGATTGAGATCGTAGCCGATCGATCCGCCTCCGCTCCGCGGCGCGAGCACGTGCACCAAGACGTCTCGAGCGGAGAGGGCGGCCGTGGGGGTCGACGCGGGATCGGGCGAGGCGACCGGCTTTCCGTCGGTCCCGACCCACGCGTACGCGCTGTTCAACGTCCGCATGTCCGCGATGGTCACCGAGCTCGAGCCGAAGACCTCCGTGATGGTGCGATCGCCACGAACGACGGGGCTCGTGTCCGTATCGGCACCGATGGCCAAGAGGCCTCCGTTGCCGGAGCGGTCGGCCGTGCGCGCGGCTTCGTTGAGGAGGCGTCCGAATCGTCCGCGCTCGTACAAATGTTGGTCGAAGATGGCCTTGGTCGAGCCGAACGCGAACCCTCGCTGGAGGGGATCCGTGACACCGTCCCAGATGTCGAGGGCGCCGAGCTGCAACCCGACGGTGGAGTCGCCGTAGTCGGTGTAGCCGTTGGTCATGGTCCGCGAGAGGACCGAGTTGCCCGCGCTCGTGCCGCCGATCACTCCTCCACGGGCGTACGTGGCTCCGATCGCCGCTTCTGACGGTGTCGCCGCGAGGACCGTCATGCCCGCGCCCTGGTCACCGCCGAGCACGAAGACGCCGTCGACGGCAGGGCTCCCGAGGGCAGAGACGACCGCGGGCTTGCTCGCGTCCGCACGCTCCCAAACCTCGACGAGTCCGACCCGACATCCCGCCGGAAAGGTCGCGGTGTTCACGATGGCTTGGCAGGCATCGTGAAGCTCGGCCACGTGCTCGAGCGCGAGATCGTAGTCGCCGTTGTCGATGGCCTCGGCGCGGGTCTCGGCGTAGGTCGAAGGCACGACCGAGATGTCGATCGAGGTGCCGGTGGCGTTGGCTGCGACCAATCGTACGTAGTTCGCCACGCTATCGTAGCCGCCTCCAATGGGGACCAGCGTCGGTGCCCGCGGAGTCACGCAGGCCGGTGGAGAAGCTTGCGCGCTCGAAATGAAGGGCGCGGCGAGCGACAAGGTTCCGACGACGAACAGTCCAAGGCGTCTGCGAAGCGTTGCTTTTGGCATGCACGGTCTCCTATTGAGGTGCGAAAAGTGTACGAGAATCGAGCGGTTGAGATGGTGACGGGCGCCCCATGGAGGCGCAAGCTTTGTTTTGGCGTTGCGCTGCTTTTGCGCGGGTCGCCTATGCTCGACATGTCGCACGACGTGGTTGCTGGTAGGGGCGATTGTAGGTGCAAGCAGATGACGCGCGCGGTCGATTCGGGGTCAATCCTCGCTCACCTCGCATGATTGCGCTCGCGCACCGCACCGCACCGCGCTGCGTCGCGACGTGCGCAATCACGTCGATGCTGGCACGGTGATTTCGCGACGATTTTCACGGCCGAAGCCACGCCTTCGTCGGCTACGGCCGCTCGCGCTCAATGCGCGTACGGATTGCTCGTGTCGAGGGGCCGCAGCGTCGACTTGCTCGTGGGAGGCGGGTCGAAGATAGGCGTGTTGGTCGACGGAGGGGTCGGTCCGTCGCCCGTCGGCCGCGGTGGAACGTAGCGATTGCCTTTGCCCGTCGGCGCCGTCGGCTGCTGTGGATCGAGGGAGAGCGCGAGCTGAACGCTCTTGTCGGTGAGATCGACCGTCTCGATTTTGGGGGCGAAGCCGCTCGCGACCGCCCGCACCACGTGCTTCCCGCTTCCTCGCGGGAACGTGGTCTCGTAGGGGTTCCCTTTGACCTCGACGTCGTCGACGAAGATCTGCGCACTCGCGGGGGTGACGCGGACCATCATCGATACGCGGACTTCGGGCGTCGTCGCAATCGCGGCGTCCGGCGAGGGGGCCGAGGGCTGGGACGAGGTGGTCGGCGTCGATGGAGGGCGGAGGAAGTTCGCAGCCACCGCGACTACCGCGACGACGGAAAGCACCACGACACCCACGACGAGAGGCAGCGGTGAACGCTTCTGCGCAGGGACGGGAATGCTCGGCGCGATGGCGGCAGGCGCGGACTCGCTCGGGTGCGAGACCGAGACCGAAGCCGAGGCGGTGGGGCGCGGGCGGGAGCCGATGCTCGAGTCCGTCGACGAGCCCGGCTCGAGCGCGGGGAGCGACTCTTCACGGCTGAGCGTGACCGAAGCTTCGGTGAGCGTCGCGATGCGCGCGGTCTCCCCGCGCATGAGCTCTTTCACCTTACGGCCGAGCTCGACGAGTCCGCCTCGCTTCTCGTTCTTCTCGAGCCACGACTCGAGTGCGAGGCGCATCTCTTCCGCGGTGGCGAACCTGTCGTCGGGCGAGCTCGCGAGGGCCTTGTTGCAGATCTCCCGGAGGGCTTCGGGGCACGACTCCGAGGTGAGCTTCGGAAAGTCGCCTTTGATGAGCGCGCCCAGCACCTGGGCTTCGGTTTTGGCCTCCCAGAAACGGCGGTTCTCGATGGCCTCCCACAACATGATTCCGGCCGAGAACACGTCCGCGCGGCGGTCGATGCTGGTGCCGATGACCTGCTCGGGCGACATGTACACGACGCGCCCTTTGATGGTGCCGGCTTGCGTCTCGTGGGCGTGGTTTTTGGCCTTGGCGACGCCGAAGTCCACCACCTTGACCTGACCATCGGTCGTCACGAACACGTTGGCCGGACACACGTCGCGGTGCACGACGCCGAGGCTCTTGCCGTCGAAGTCGGTGAGCTCGTGGGCGTAGTGGAGCCCGGCGAGCATGTCGGCGATGATTCGCACCGAAGCATCGAGGGGGAGCAAATCGGGGGTCGTGTCTTCGGCCTTCTGGATGCGCCAGAAGCTTCGACCCTCGAGATAGTCCATGACCATGTAGTAAGAGCGGCCCTCCGCTCCGACGTCGTTGGTCTGCACGATGTTTCGATGGTTGAGGCGTGCGGCGAGGCGCGCCTCGTCCAGGAACATCTCCGCGAACTTGGGGTCGTCCGCGAGGTCCGGCCGGAGAGTCTTCACGACGACGAGCTTCGTGAAGCCACCGAGCCCCTCGGCTCGCGCCAGGTACACGTTCCCCATGCCGCCCTGCGCGATGTGGGCGAGCAGCTCGTACTTGCCGATACGTTGAGGTGAAGGCATGGGGAGAAGCGGAAGAGGCGCGGACTTAAGAGGACGAAAAACTGCGAGAGGGCGCTGGTTTCTCGGGGGTCGGGCAGCAGCGTCGACGCTGGTTGACCGAAAGCCAAGCGCATGGTCGCTGCTTCGTCCTTCCGAAGTCAAGGCCCGGCTCGTCGAGGGGCGCCACCGTGGCCGGGGACCTGAACGCCCGCCCGGTGGAGAGCGGCACGAAAAGAAGACGGGACGGCCACTGGCGCGGCGCGTCCCGTCGTTCGTTTCAGGCGGTGCTCGAGGTCAGCGCACTTCGCAGTAGCCGAAGTTGCAGGTCGGTGCGCTCGAGGGGCACTCCGAGTTGTCCTTGCATGCCTTGCACGTGGTGGAGCCACGCGTGCGCTGGTCGAAGTAGCAGCCGCAACTGTAGGGCGGCTGGAAGCTCGCGAGAGCGCCCACTTCTTCGTTGCGGGTGACGCGCATCGCGCACTGAGGCACGAGCGCGCCGTCCACGATGGCCGAGAGCAGCTCGTCCGGGAGGCGAGGGGTCACGAATCGCGCGAGGAACGCCTGCGCCGCGCTCGACACCGGAGTGCCGTTGGAGGTGCGCGCGAGGATGTGCGCCGGGCCCCACACTTCGTAGTGGCCGTCGCGCACGTTCTGCTTGTCGCGGGAGGTCGCGGTGGAGTCGGGCAAGTAGCCGCAGGTCTGGCCCTTGGCCTTGAACGCGAGCACACGCAGGTTCGCGCGGTCGGCGTCCGCCACGTCGGTCGAGAGGATGCCGATGGCCGCGTCGGCCTGGACCGGATCCACGATGATCTTGAGCTGGTCGCGCACCGCGCTCGACCCGCCGCGATCCACACCCCACCACTTGCCACCGGGAACGCCGATGGCCGTGGCGAGCATCTGCTGCGTGCCGGAAGAGGCATTTCGCACGAAGAAGAGGCGCGGGTCGATCCAGGGGGTGGCTTTGCCGCTGGCTCCGCCCAGCCCGAACGCGAGGTAGGCCGCGTCGGCGCTGATGACCGTCTGCTTGGAGCCCGCCGGCACGACGAAGGTCATCGGCTGCACGGGACCGGGATAATCGGTCACAATCGCTCCGGCCGGGTTCTCGGTGTAGCCGCAGGTCTTCGCGTAAACGTCGGAGAGACCGATGTTCACCTCGTTGCCGTTGGTCTCCAGCGAGCACTCTTGGGCGGTGCCGTCGGTCTTGAAGAAGATGGCGTAGTTTGCCGGTTTGCCACTGACGGAAGGAATGTCCTTGATGACCCGCTTGGCAGGGTCCACGTCGTAGATGCGCTGTACGCCGGTGCACGAACCCTGCGATTGGTACACGACGGTGGTGGGGGCGGCGTCGGCGGCGAGCAACTTGCCGACCACGCCCACGAAGTTGCGGAGCGCGCTCGAACCGGCCACGTACACCGGGTTGGGGAGCGAATTGCACGCCACCGTGGGAACCGAGGTCTGCGCGAACGCGGACGAAGCGGAAAGGGAAAGCGAGAGCGAGAGCAATCCCGCGCCGAGGGCGAAGCGAGTCTTCACTGGACACCTCCTTCCGGCGGATCGACGAGTGGCGGAAGACCGCCGTCGCACAGTCCGACTCGGGCACAATCGTCGAACGGAATGCACTTCGAATCCGTGCATTGCTCGTTCAAGAAGTCTTCACGCGAGGTCTTGGGCTCTTTGGGGATGCAGGCGCCGTCCGGCAGCGAGCCGTCGGAGCCGGCGTCGTCCGGCGTCGAGCCGTCGGTAAGGGACGAGCTCTGCGAGCACAAGCCCGACACGCACTTCGACGTGCTGCCGAATTTGGCGCAATCGCCGTCGACCGTGCATTGGTCTTTTTTCGTGTCGAGAATGAGGCTACAGGCCGCGAGCACCATGGTCAATCCCGCGAGCACGAACGGGACGACGAGCTTGGCCGTTTTGGGTCGGTTTCGCATGGTCTTCAATAGGTAAGGCGAAGCGTGAAGCCGGCCGGCGCGACGCCGACTTGGGCCTTGGGGCCGAGGTCGCCCTTGGGGCGAGTGACGGTGAAGTAGATGGCTGCGGCGCCGGCCACGACGGCGGCCGCCCCGAGGATGTCGGTGGCGAGCGCGAAGCCTTTGGCGCGTCCGGAGAGGCTGTCCAGGCGCTCACGCGTGGCCGTGGCGCTGTCGCGTTCGTCGGCGAGCGAGCTGCTCGAGGTGGTGGCCACCACGCCGGTGACGATGGCGCCAGCCGCGAGCGCACCGGTCGCCACCCAGGCGATGGTGGCGTAGGGCGGGTGTGATTCGGTTTTTGCCGGAGTGAACGGAGCCGCGGGGCCGGGAGTGGGCTTGGCCGATGCGTCGAAGGCGAACTTCACCGGAAGGGAGTCTCCGGCGGCGACTTCGATCGTGCGCTCCTGGGGCGCCGATCCCTCGTGGGTGGCCACGATGCGGTGTTTACCGACCGAGACGAGCAGCTTGGTGAGCGGAGTCTTTCCGACCGGCTCGTCGTCGATCTGCACGTCGGCGGGCAGGTTGCTCTCGATGTCGACGCGACCGACGCGCGTCTTCAACGTGGCGACGCTCTGCTCGACTTCTTTCTCGTGCGGCGCATTGGCGCCCGCTTCGGCGAGGTAACGCTCGAACGTGGTGAGTGCGGCCGAATAGTTCCGCAATTGGAACTGCGATTGCCCGATGTTGTAGAGCACGAGCGGATTGGGGGCGAGCTCGTACGCGCGCTTGAACTCGGTCAAGGCGCCGCGGTAGTCCGCTTCCCCGTAGAGCGCGACGCCGCGTTCGAAGTGCTGGCCGGCGGCCTGCTGCGTTTGCGAATCCGCAGCCATCACCGGTGAGGTGAGAGCCGCCGTGGAGAGGACGAGGCCGAAGCCCAGAGCGAGTGCTGTTCGTTTCATTTTCCGTAGGGATTATTCGAGTCGACCACGCGCCCGGTACCGTTCGGGCGCGCATAAGGATTGCTGGTATCCACGGGGCGAAGCGGGGCTTTACCGGTCGGTGCGGGCTCGGCGGTCGGCGTGGTGGCAGCAGGTGCGGCGACGGCGGCGGGTTGCCCACCGGTGGTCGGCGCGCCGGGCTTCACGACGGGAACGTAGACGGTCTTGCCGGGGGCCACCGCGGCGGGCTCGAGCGCGAGTCCCACCTGCATGTTCTCGGTGAGGTCGACGAGCTCGCTCTTCGTGGCAAACCCAGGGGCGACCGCGCGCACCAGATGCTTGCCGCTCCCGCGAGGGAAGCTCGTGGTGTAGGGGTTTCCTTGGACCTCCTGCTCGTCCACGAAGATCTGGGCGGTCGCAGGCGTGACCTTGACCGTCAGGCGGACCGAATCCGCGGTGGCCGAAGACGTGGCCGCGACCGATGCCGTCGCCGAGGCTATGGGTACCTCTCCGCCCGCGGGTTTGCTGCCCGCGAGGCGAAGTCCGATAGCCGCGCCGGCCACCAAAACGACGGCTGCGCCACCGGCCGCGAAGGGCCACATCGGGCGTTTCTGCGGGTGCTGGGGCAGCACGATAGGCGAGGAAAGGGTCGGCGAAGCCGTCGCCGGGGCCGTGGTGCTCGGGGCGACCGCAGACTGGGTCGAGCGAGGGCGCGACGCGATGCTCGACTCCTGCGCTGTCGAAACGGAGGCCTCGAAGGCCGGCAGCGCGCCGTCACGTGCCGAGGGGCTCACCGACGCTTCGACGAGCTGCGCGACCCGGGCGCGCTCTTCCGCCGAGAGGTCTTTCACGCGCTGGCCGAGCTCGGTGAGCGCGCTGCGTTTTTCGTTGTGCTCGAGCCACTCCTCGAGGGCGAGCCGCATCTCGTGAGCCGTTCGGAAGCGATCGTCGGGGGCGGGTGCGATGGCGCGCGCACACGCCGACCGCAACATCGGAGGACAGGCGCCTCCGGGCAGGTCCGGGATATCTCCCTTGAGCAGGGCGCCCAGAATCTGCGCTTCGCCCTGCCCCTCCCAGAAGCGGCGCTTCTCGATGGCCTCCCAGAGCATGATGCCGGCGGAGAAGACGTCGGCGCGGCGGTCGATGGCTTTTCCGATGACGTGCTCGGGCGACATGTAGGCAACGCGGCCCTTGATGGTGCCGGCCTGGGTCTCGTGGGCGTGGTTTTTTGCTTTCGCCACGCCGAAGTCGACCACCTTCACCTGACCGTCGGTGGTGATGAAGACGTTGGCCGGGCACACGTCGCGGTGGACCACACCGAGGCTTTTGCCGTCGAAATCGGCGAGCTCGTGGGCGTGGTGCAGACCGGCGAGCATGTCGGCGACGACGCGCACCGAGGCGTCCAGCGGGAGGATGCCGGGGGTCTTCGCTTCGGCCTTTTGAACCCGCCAGAGGCTCCGCCCCTCGAGGTAGTCCATGACCATGAAGTAGACGCCGTCGGCCGCGCCCACGTCGTTGGTCTGCACGATATTCCGGTGGTTCAGCCGGGCTGCGAGGCGTGCCTCGTCCAGGAACATGTCGGCGAACTTCGGGTCGTCCGCCATGTCCGGTCGCAAGGTCTTGATGACCACGAGCTTGGTGAACCCCCCGAGGCCCTCCGCTCGCGCCAGGTAGACGTTACCCATGCCCCCCTGGGCGATGAGAGCGAGTAGCTCGTACTTACCGATGCGGTGAAGGTCGGACATGGCGTTGGAGTTCAGCTCACTAGTTTCTCACACGTCCGCCCGTCCCACAACTTCAGGCGCTTGCCGCTTCAGGCCTTTGCCTCGAGATCGGCGCGCATGACATGCGCGTGCCTGGTCCGCCGGAGGGCCACGCAAGCGCCTTGTCTCCTACGTCTC
Organism: Polyangiaceae bacterium; assembly: GCA_965225775.1. Lineage (GTDB taxonomy): Bacteria > Myxococcota_A > Polyangia > Polyangiales > Polyangiaceae > JAAFHV01. The sequence goes on from OZ245328.1 coordinate 8,274,808, forward strand.
GAGGCAGCCGTTGCTCACGTCGGCGTGCTCCTGAACGAACGTCGAGTCGGACTCCTCGACCTGGCTCGTCGTTGCCCCGAGAGCATGCGAACCTCCTCCCGAGGCGGCTCAGGATGCTCGATGAGCAACCCGAAGCGCCTCGGAAGGCGACTTCGATGCTGGGCGAGCACGTGCGAACGCCTCGAGAGGGTGCGCGCTTTACTCGGAGAGGTCCGTGAGCTCCGCGTCCGGCACTTGAGCACGGAGCCTTCGCGGCCACGCCAGCTTCACGGGAGCCAGTGTAGGTGGGGGTACGGGCTCGGGCTCCGTCGTGGACGACCAAGTCTCTCGGCGTTCGCCACCGATCGACGAAGGTCCCCACCGTCGAGGTCGAGGATGTCACGTCTTCGCGCGCCGAGTCAGGCGTGACGTGACACCCAAATGTCACGCGCCGGGCCGGGCGATCTCATGTGCGAGGTGTTTGCTACGAGCGTGAACCCCTCCGTCCGACTCGCCGTTCCAACGCCGCCTTCTCCGCTCGCGCTCGCTGCGTTCGACGAGCTGAATCAGGTGGTCGTGCGAGAGGGCGGGCCCGTGCTCGTCCCGCTCTTCGTGCCTTCGTACGCGGCGCTCTACGAGACCGTAGCGGCGGGCGAAGCCGAAACGGCTTGGGCGCCACCCTTGGTCGCGCGCGACTTCGTGCGTGCGGAGCTCGCTCAGCCAATCGTCGTGGCGACCCGCAACGACGAAGTCTCCTACTACTCCGCGCTCGTCGTGCCGCTGAGCTCTCGGCTGCTCTATCTCGGGGACCTCGCGCAATCGCGCATCGGGTGGGTGAGCAAGCTCTCCGCGGCGGGGTACGTGGTGCCTCGCTGGTTCCTTCAATCGGCCGGCTACCGGCTCGAGTCGCTCTTCTCGAGCGAAGAGCTGATCGGTTCTCATTCGGGACTCGGTGAGGCCCTCGCGCTCTCGAGGATCGACGTGGCGGCCACGTACGCCTCCGTCCGCGGCGAAGCCTTCATCACCGCCGATTTGGGCATGCCGCTGCGCATCTTGGGGATTGCCGGTCCGATTCCCGGAGACGTCATCGTGGCGCGTCGCGACCTCCAGGGAAACACGCGGGAGGCGCTGGTTCGGGCGCTCGTTCAAGGCAGATTCGATCCACACGTGTTGCGCAAGCTGATGAACACCGAGCGCTTCGCTCCGGCCCCCGCCAATCATCTGGCGCCCTTGGCGGAATGGGAAGCTCGCGCGGAGAACGCGGCCTTGCGGACCTTGGTGCTTCCCGTGGGGGCAGGTCGTCCGGCTTGAGGCGGTCACGCCTCGGTGGGCTTCAGGGATCGTCGCGCCGTTGCCTCAAGCGGAATCCGGCAGAGGGCACGGTTTCTAGGACCCAAGCGTCGCGATCGAGAGCCTTTCGAACCCTCCACACGGTGACGTCGATTCGGTTTCGCTCGATGTTCGGCTCGTCGAACACATGGCGACCCAGCTCTTGGATCGATACGGGCCGTCCCACCGAACAGGCGAGGTGGGCGAGCAGCGTGATGTCGCTCCGCCGGGTCATGAGCTCCCTGCCGCGAATCCACGCGCGCAGCGTCACCGGCTCGACCACGAGAGGACCGACGACGTAGGGGCCGGTTCGTCGTGCGATGGTCTGGACTCGCTCGGTGAGCTCGCTCGGGTCGATGTCGTCTCGCACGCAGTCGTCCGCACCTGCGGCAAGGAGCTCTTTCGCGCGCTCGCGCGGGGCCATGGCGACGAGTGGACCGCAGTAGGCCCGCTCCCTCAAGGCCGAGACGCGAGCAGGACCGTCCATCGCCTCGGCGACCACCACACAAATCGCGTGGACCTGCCAGGGCTCCAGACGATCGAGCGCCGATGACGAGCGCACGCGATGAATGGTGACGCCGGAGACCTCGAGACCATCCCATAGAGCCTCGCACCTCGCCTCGGCGTCCCACACCGCCAGGTGCATTCCGATTCGGAAGGGAACGGCGGACGAAATGTCGCCCATGCGGTCGAGGCGTCTTCCGGCTCGGCTGGGGCAGACGCGGGATAGCGTCACGCCGGTCGGCGAGGCCCTTTTGGTGAAGGCTTAGTGTGACATCGCCGCAACACGCTCGCCATGTTCACACGACAATTACTCGGGCGAGGCCGAGGATTGTACTTCCCTGTCACGCCGTGCGCCGTGGCGACCGACTGGAGCTCGCGCGAAGACGCTCACGAGGCGACCACGCCCCGTCGCCTCTCGGATAGAATCGTCGGATGCCTGCACGTGTGCCTGCCTCGCGATGGAGTCGTCGACTCTCCTTCGGAACCGCGGTCGTCGTCGTGTCTACGGTGGTCACCTCGGGGCTTTCGGCCTGCCTCGACGCCACGCAGATTCGCGTCGTGCTCTCGGGCGACTCGGCCTTGTGCGCAGGACGTCCGAAATACGTGCTTCGGGTCGTCGAGACGGCGGCCGAGCTCGCGCGGCCGAGCGACGACGTGAACGCAGGTGTGCCTTTCCCGTCGTGCGTGGGGCAGGGGGCTGTCGAGCTCGGGGACGTGATGGTCGTCCCACAGGCGTCGTCCGATCGCGCAAAGGCAATCGTGGTGGAGGTCGCGGTGGGGCTCGGCGGGCAAGACCCGACGCTCTGTACCTCGGGTTCGGCGCGCGGAAACACGAGCTGCTACGTGGCCCGCCGGCGCATTGCCTTCAAGCCGCACACGCTCCTCACGCTGCCCGTCTACTTCGACGAACGCTGCGCCGGAGAGGCATGTGACCCGGCGAGTACCTGCTACCGCGGCACGTGCGTCGATTCGTCCACGAATTGCGTGGGCGAGGATTGCCTGACGGAAGCCGAGCGCGCGCAGGGTAGTGGTCGCGACCCGACGCGCCCGGTGGTCGATGCGTCCACGAACGACGGGTCGAGCTCGACCGACGGCCAAGTCGGCGATGGCGCCGTTTATGCGGCCGATGCCACGCCCGACGCTCCCGTGGACGCCGGCAATTGTCGTGTCCAAGCCTCGGCGACGGCGCTTCAAAACAGCAAGACGCGATGCGCGGGAGCCTCTTCCTGCTGCGGCGCGGGCCCGGGTCTGGGCACGGCGCCTCCCTGTCTCGGGCAGGAAGTGGAGCGCCTCTGCCAGACGAGCTGCGATTGCCCGAGCGGCGCCGATTGTGTCGACGTGGTGAGCACGGCCACGGCGTATCTCCTCGCCCCTCGAGCCGCCTGCGTGATGCGCGGCTGCCCCAACGGTGGACTGTGGGGCCGCGAGGGAAACAAGGGCAACCAATGCGAGGACGGCACGTGTTGTCAGAGTGGAACGTGTTTGGCGGGCAGCTGCCAGTAGAGTCGAATCGACGCGCGCCGCGCCTCCTCCCGCAGTCGGAGCGGCCACGCTACCGGCGCGTTTCCAGGTAGCGTCCGGGGGTCAGTCCGACGATGTTCTTGAAGTGTCGAGTGAGGTGACTCTGGTCGTGAAATCCTAAAGTCGCGGCGACTTCGGCGCCGCTCGCGCCGAGGTCGAGCAGGTGTTTGGCGGAGCGAATACGAAGCTCGGTCTGGAGTCGGTGCGGAGGCACTCCATACACGCGGCGAAAGGCGCGCACGAACGAGACTTCGTGCATCCCAACGAGTGACGCGAGCGACGCCAGCGGGATCTCCTCCGAGAAGTGCGCCTGAAGGTAGTCGTGAGCACGTCGCAGCGTCCCGCTCGAGGTGGCCTTTCGGATCGTGCGACCGTGCCTCTCGAGCCGTGGAACGAGCGCGCGCTCGACGAGGGTGGCGAGGACGGAGCCGCGCTCGAGTGCGCTGTCGCTTCGATGGGCACGCCGCAGGAGCACTGCGAGTGTGGACGCTTCCGCCCCCTCGATTTCGTTCGCGCGAAGATGGCTCCCGGCCTCGTGACCGAGGTACCTCGGAAGCGCAGCAGGCTCGATTTGGACGATCACGTACCCGGCCGGTCGGTGGACCCTCGCCGTTCGGAAGAGCTCGCCAGGCTCCTTCAGGCGGATGTTCCCAGCGAGCGAGGTCCGTTCTTGCCCGCGGTAGCGCCAATCCGCTACGCCGTCCGTGACGAGGCACATGTCCCACGTCTCTTGGTAGGCCTGGAACGTCGAATCGGAAGTCCCGATCTCGAGGAGCCGCACGCCCGGCTCGTCGATGGGCCGCACCATGCGAATGGCCGGACCTGCTGGCTCTCGAGTCCGTGTCACAGCAGGCGGATTCCCCTTCTCCCGAGGAAACAGGCGATTCTCGAGGCGAGCGTCGGGTAGAAGGTCTTCACGCCTCGGTTGTAGTCGACGAAGGCAGCTCGGAAGAGCTCGCTCGTGGGGAGCTCGTCGTGGACGAAAGGATTCGGCCCCCCGCGGGCATGGTCCCAGAATCGGGTTCGGCACCCTCCGATATTGTACACGGCAAGGTCGACGTCCGCATACTCGGCGCTCCTCGGGATTTGATTGATGTACCACATGCTCAGGGCATAGTCGCCGGTGTAGGGGAAGCACGCGAAGAGCGAGCCCATGAGATGATGGCGCACCGGTCCACCGGCTTTGCGGAAGGCATCGAGGATTTGCAGCCGGGAGCCGAGGTTCACCTGATAGCCGTCGTCGCTGAAGGCAAAGTAGGGGTTCTTCGGTGCGTAGTTCCAGGTGAACTTTCCGTACGTGGAGAACACTTGCTTCGGGCGAGTCGAGCCCGCGTGCGCGCGCACGAGATACGTGAGTCCCTCACGGAAGGCTCTCGGGTCGGCGCAGTCGAGATTGACGACGCTTCTCCGCTCGAGCGGTCGGTACGCCTCGGCAGTCTCGTTCGAGCGTTGGATGAGATAGAGATGTTCGACGTTCTTCTCGAACCACGGAGTGTGCTTGCGGACGAGGTCTTGAAAGAGCTCGCTGGTGGCTCCGAACACGAATAGGTCGAATCGGGACATGGTGCTCCTCGGGCGGGGAGTGGGAGTTTCCCGCGAGCGAGCGCCCCAAGATTGTACGTTCTGAGCCGGGCGAAATGGCGGTCTCGCCGTCGAGCCTCTACGGAGGGAATCGTGTCGCGGACCCGCGTCGACCCTCCTGAGCGACCTCCCCGTTGTCATGGCGGCAACGCGGGGCGGACGTCGGGCCGACGTCGTGCGCCACCCGAAGTACCGCTCAGGGCTTCTCTTTTTTACCGCGGAGGCGCGAGGGGCTCGCTGCAAACAGGCGCGTTCGATCTGGTTCTTGGGTTCGTGAGACGCTTCACGTGGTTCGCGCCCGGGGCCGGGTCTGCCGGCCCTGGGGTGTTGCCGTCGGGACCGTCAACGGAGCTCGACGCTGTCGTAGTAGAAAGTCGCTTTCGCCGAAGTTTGAGCGAATGACGGTCCGAGGGTAAGCGTTTGGAGCTCTCCCGTGGGGATCAGCTGCAGCTTGTCTGTCGGGATGTTCAGCCTCTTTCCGTCGACCTTCGCCTCGATCTTGAGCCGCAGCCCCGACGCATCCACTTAGAGTGAGATGTGGTGAAACGCGTCATCGTCGAGCGCCACGTTGGCGTACTCCGAGTAGTCCTCTCCGCCCGAGGATTGCTCGCCGAAGATCAACTTTCGTCCGGGGCGGAGCATGATCCGGACGTCCAGGTTTCTTCCGGTAGCGCCCCCATCTCCGACGACTCGCGGCCCGCTGACCAGCGCGACGAACATGTCGCCCGTCGCGTCCTCTTCGACCTTGAGCCAGAAGTCGAGCGCGAGGCAAGGAGCGCCGTTCAAGCCGCGACGCAGGTACCCGGCCTGCGCGGCGCCGCCGTCCGACGTGGTCGCGACGGACAGCCGGAGGCTCTTCGCCCCGGACTTCTTGAAGAGGTTGGAGGTGCCGATCTGCGATCTCTCGTGTTGGGTCACCGACCACGCGCTGTCGATGTTGTCGGAATCGAACCCATCGTCGACGGCGAACCCGCATCGCCCTCCGGCCTCGGGCCGCCCTGCATCCACGCTCGCTTCCGGCTGCTCCGACGCCGCGGCCTCGACCCCTGAATCGAGAGAGACGTCCGAGGCAGCGGTTCCGAACGAAGCGCAGCCCCATGTCGCTCCCACCAGGGAGAGGAAGAGGATAGTTGCGCGACGAACGAGCGAACGCTTCAACGCTACGGACCGGTCCTCTCTCATGGGACTAGAGTACCGGCCAGCCCACTCGTCCGCCAGTTGTTCCGTTCTACCTGGGGCGGCGGGACCTTGGTCGCGCAGCCAGACAAAAAGAGAACGGCTGCGCGACCCATCGAGCCCGCGGCCGGCGACCACGCTCACGTTGCGCGGTGAACTAGCCCTGCCCCTTCAGCAGCTTCTTCTCTCGCAGGTCTTCCTCGCGCGGCACAGCGCGAGTAGGTGCTCGCCTAGGCTCGGGCTTGGGGGGCTGCTCGCGGAAGACGTTGCGGCCGAATTGATAGAGGCGGTTCAGCAGGAGGTAGACTGCGTTGGCTGCGCGATTGCGCTGAGGCACGAACGAGACCGCCGTGGTCTCGGCGCGACGCTTCAACACCTCGGGGGTGAGGCGGTCGATGCACTCCTTACCTTCGGCGACGATCTCTGCGCGTCGACGCCGACGGTCTCGAGTTCTGCGGCCACGTTGGGGGCGTAGCTCACAATCTAGCTGGCGTCGTCGAGCAGGGCGTCGAAGCCTTCACCCTCGCGAACCTTGATCGCCCGAGCCGCCGCTTCCGGATCGCCATCGGTGGCGAGCGCGATGTCGTCCAGGCTCTTCTCTCGCCAATCCTTGGCCTTGGGAGACAAACAAAATGGTTCCTGACGGCGCTCTTTCGAGCTGGGCCCGCTTCCGGGGAAGGCCGCTCGGGCAACCGTCCGCGCCGTATCCGACCCGGGGACAGGATAGGCCCGAGCAGAATGGCGCAGATCCGAGCCGGGGACACGCCGAGTGCACCCGGGGACGCGACAACGCCCGCGGATCGCGGTTACCGAGTGCTGTCTCGAGTGGAACAGACCGGGCATCGCGTGTCCCCGGGTTGGCGTTCGCGTGTCCCGTGCCCGAAGTGTCCCCGGGTGGGGTCCCCCTGTCCCCGGATGGGCTCCGGCTGTCCCCGGAAGGGTGGGAGGGGTGGGCCGTGGGCTGTTCGAGGTCGAAAGGGGCCCGTCCGGCGCGACGCGAAAAGGGCCGACGGCCGGATACCTCGAGATGTGGCGCGCGAAGATGCCCTTCTCGCTCAGGGACGGCGCGAGCCTGGCTGCTCTCGGCTGGTTTCGAGCCTTCTACGCGCACACTCGAGGGAGGACTGGGCGCGGTTCCGCGCTGCCCAGCTACCGCGTATCCCGCGCAAGCGTTTCGATTCCCAAGCTCTCGCGTCTACTTCTCTGCTTCCAGCTCGCGGATGGCCGCGTCCATGGGGCCCGTGTCGACTCCGGTGGCGAGGTCGAACTCTTTGGCCGTGGGGTGGATGCGCTTCACGAACTTGGACACTTCGCGAATGTGGCTGCGAAGCGGCTGAATGCCTTTGGTGCCGTAGTCGGCGAGCAGCACGTCTTCACGCGTGTCCAAGTTCACCGACTTGAGCTTCTCGAGGCCGTGCACGCGCACGTTGGCGAGGTACGAGACCACCTCGTCGGTGGAGACCTCACCGGAGAGGAAGGTGCCGGTACGCACGAGCTCGACCACCTCGTCGTGGTGGGCGAGATTGAGGACATTTCGGGTGTGATTGCGCCCGTACATGTAGTCGACGGCGCGGATCCAGCCCTTCAGGAGACCCTTGAAGAGCGCAGGATCGATGGCCTTGTAGCGGTCGCGACTGGCCATGAGTCCCTCCGCCAAGACACCCGGGTAGCTGGCGCTGGTGGCCACGACCTCGCCGCCCGAAGCGATCTGGGGCTTGGAGTCCGGGTCGGCGTTGAGGGAAATGCCGTCTTCGCCCGACAAGTAGCTCGCCACCAGGTCGTCGCCCGGGCGCTCCACGATGTCCGTGTCGGCGATGTCGAGCGTCCACGCGGCGTGACGAGAGGTGTCCCGGAAATAGTAGTCGAGCAGGAGCAGGTTACTGGCCGCCTCCGAGTAGGTGCCCACCTTCACTTTGCGCGTGCGCACCGCCTCGACCGAGGCCTCGACCGGGGGACGCACGATGATTTGGTCACCGCCGTACGACCAGTCCACTTCGCCCAAGAACACCACCGGTTGGTCGCGCTCCTGGGCATACGTGAGCATCGTGCCCTGCATATAGAAGCCACAATCGATCGATCCGTTGGCGATGGCGTCGGTCAGGTCGCTGTCGCCGCCGACCCCGAAGTTCACGACCTCCACGTCCACGCCTTCTTGGTCGAAGAACCCCTTGGCTTCGGCCACGTCGAGCGCGCTCCAGCCGGCCCAGGGGACCGTGCCTACGCGCAGCTTGGGCAGATTGGCAGACGCGCTCGACGACGAACACCCCGAGAGTCCGAGGCCGAGCGCGACGGCGAGACCGACTAGGCACGATACCGAGAGCTTCATGGACGTTCGGGCTCCGAGGTGACGAAAGGAAAGATCCGCAATCAGCGACAGAGGCCGGGCGTGCCGCCCTCGAAGGCTCCGCCGTCGCGGAGCGAGCGGGCCGTACCAGCATACTTGCCGAAGGTGTCGAGGCAGAAGACCTGCCAGCGGGTGGGCATGGCGCGCTCGGTGCCGAGCTCGAAGGTAGACAAGAGGCCGTCGAAGTCGACTTTGGCGGCGTTGGCGTCCGCTTTGTTGAGCTCACCGATGGCGTCGAGTGCCTCGAGCGGGCCCGGGCCGATGCGACGAGCGCCCTTGGAGGTGACGTGGGCCATGGCCGCCGCCACGCCTGCGCCGCTCAGCGCGCCGTCCGTGGCGCGGCGGCCCGCAGAATACGCGGCATAGAAGAGCGCCGTGGTGGCGTCGTAGGCGCGCGCGGCCGCGAGTGTGGGTTCGGGGCCGAGTACGCCCGCTCGAGGTGCCGTGGCGGCGCGGTAACGCTCTCGGAAGCTGGCGAACGAGCCGTCGTCGCGCGAGGGCCAGAGTCCGACGAAGCGCTTGCGCAGATTGGGGTCGGTCGCGGCGAGCACACGATAGCCCGGGTCTTCTTCGGCCATGACCGGGTGCACGTAGACGGGCTTTTGCGCGGCCGCCGAAATGCGCGACTCGAGCAGGGGCAGCGTCTGGGCGCCCCAGGTGGTGTCCGTGAGCGGGACAATCACGGTGGCGCCGAAGGTGGAGAGCTCGTCCGCGACCTGCTGGGGGGTGAGCTTGCTCGCATCGATGGCGCGGTAACAATTGCCGCACGAGGGGTCGTTCTGATTGACGATGGCGGTTTTGCCATTGAAGGTGAGGCGCTCGGAGAGCTGCTGTCCGAGCAGCTCGCGGCCTTTGCCGAGCACCACGGCCACGCGCACGCTCCCTTGGGCGCTCTTCACGTCACCGGCAATCTCGGCCAGATACGTGTTGAGGAGGGCTACGGTGGCTTCACGGGAAGGACCGGCCAAGAACACGAAGCTCGAGCCGCTGGGCACGGCCGAAGCCGAGTCGTTGCCGAAGGAGGCCGTGAGCAGCGGAATTTTTGCGCCGACGGTCTGCTCGGCCACGCGCAAAAGAGACGCTTCGTCGGTCGGACCGACGACCGCCTTGGCGCCGAGCGCTGCCAGATGCGCGCCGCTCGATCGTGGTCGCGACTGGGTACAACCGATGAGCGCGATGCGCTTTTTCCCGGGGAGCTCGATGCCTCGTCCGGCTTGGAGCTCGTTCAGCGCGACCGTTGCGCCGGCCAGGTGGGCATAGTCGCGCACGTAACCGGGGTCGCTCGGCAGGATGTCGCCCACCACGCCGAAGAGCTGCGTGCCTTCGATGAACGGATTGCCGACGACCACCGGGCATTCGTCGGTGATGACCTGCACGCAGCGCGGGACCTCGTCCGATCCGGTGGCGCAGACCGAGCCGGGGCCCTTGATGTCCACGCAGTCGGCGTTTTCGACGCACTCCCCGGTGGTGACGCGCTCACGGGCGTCGATGCAGAATCCGGCTTTGGGACCGGCCTTGGCGCATCCGGTTCCCGCGAAGTCGGGGCCGCGTGATTGGCAATCCGAGTCCTCGCTGCACTGCACGGTCTCGCCGTTCGCGTAGAGACTGCAAGCGTCGATGGCGCCCGAGAGGGCGATCAGGCCGGAGACGGTGACCAGGACGGAGAGCGCACGCAATCGGGGCGCGTACACCTTCGCGGCCGCCGAGCGAAATTCGACCGGGCTCATCGCTTCACGTCCTCTCGGCATTTCTTGTCCGCGTCGGTGCACTTCTCGGCCGCGCACGCCGCGCAGGCCGGATCACGCGGGGCTCCACCACAATGAAGCGTGCACGCCTCGGCGCACTCGCCTTTGCAGACACAATCGACGTAAGCGCCCAGGAGCTCGGCCGAGCTCGGCTTGGCATTGCCGCGGCAGGCCGCCTTTCGCAGGCTGCTCGTGAGGATTTCGTTGCACGTCGAACAATCCGCGGTGTCGCTCGGAGGCAGGTCTCCCGGCACTTCGGGCGCGGGAGGAACGCTCGCGCCGGCCTCCCGGCCGACCTCGACCACCGGGTTCTTTTCCACACAAGCGACGCTTCCGAGCCCGAACGCGACGAACGTCACGACGGTCACGACGCGCGTAACGCGCAGGGTTCGCGGGCGCACGATCAAAACTCTCCTTGTAGACGAAGGCCTGCTCCGGCCGGGACGAGCTCGACCTTGCGAATCGGATTCGAACCACCCACGAGCGGCCGTTTCTCCGTCGCCTTCGCGCTCTTCTCCGAAGGGCTCGGGCGGGAGAGCCAACGAATGGTGAAAAATGTGCCGATTCCTGCGGAAATGACCGTGGCTCCGAGCAAGACGTCGGTCACGGCGGCGAACGTGGTGGCCTTCTTGTTCGGGGTGTCGATGTCGCTCTGCGCGGCTCCGAAGGTCGCGCGTGCGGTCTCCGCGTCGTTGCGAGCGCCCACCGCGACCACACCGGTGACCACCGCCGCGGCGCCGAAGGCACCCGCCAGCGTCCACGGCACCCACAAGGCTCCGGGGCCGTCCGAGTCTTCCTTTTTGGTCGGCTCGTCCGCGCGCGGCGTCGTCGCCACCTGGGCCTGCGCGGTCGGAAAAGACAGCTCCACGCTCGGCGACTCGCCGCTCATCACGTCGATCGTCTTGTCCGCGCGTTGTGCGCCCGACACGATGGAGACCTTGCGTCGACCGGTGCGCACGGTGAGCGGCGCGGAGAGGGGCAACGTGCCGACGCGTTCGTCGTCGATGCGCACCTCGGTGCCGGGCGGGGCGTCGCTCTTCACGGTGAGCGAAGCGACCGAGAGCTCGAGCTTCTTGATCAGCGCGTCCACGTTGGCGCGCTTCGTCGCGTCCACCTTCTCTCCACCTTCGGAGAGGTAGCGGCGGAACGCCAGAAGAGCGCCGGCCGGGTCGCGGCTTTCCATTTTGCAGAGGCCGACATTGAAAAGTACGCGGAAGTTTCCGCTCGCTTTGTAGGCGGCCTCGAACTCCAGCAATGCGCCTTCGTAGGCGCCGGCTTGGTAGAGCGAGACGCCGCGCTCGAAGCGCTCCATCGCCTCCTTGGTGTCTTCGGCGCGTGCCTCGGCGCCGGCGAATGCCGACAATCCGAGAAGCGAAGCGAAGAGGAAGGCGCGGAGCTTGGTCGAGCTACGGCTTGCGGAAGACATCGGTGTCGAGCTGCGGCTTGGGCGTGTCATGGTCTTTCAGGGGAAGCTCGCGCATTCCCGTGGGCTCGCTCGTGGGCGTCGCAGGATCTCCTGGTTTTCCCGGGGTTCCCGTGGTTCCGGTGCGCGCGGTGGCCACGGGAGAAGCTCCTCGGCCGCCGACCGCGTAGCCCTCGAGGGTGAAGTCGATGGCGCGATCGCGGTCGAGCACGAAGGAGAACGCACGCGGCTTGAAGCCGGCGGCCTCGGCTCGCAGCACGTGTTCTTTGCCGTCTTTGGCGAGCTGTCCGTGGAACGGATTGGCGCCGAGCGGACGATCGTCCAAAAAGACCTTTGCCGACAGCGGGCTGATGGCGACGTCGAGCGTGACGTCTCCTCCGACCTGCGCCACGGGCACTTGCGTGGGCGCTGCCGTCTGCGCGGGGGGCGGGACGACGACCGCGAGCGAAGTCGCCGGAACGGCGGGAGCTTGAGATGCTGCGCCCTTGTCCGAAGCGCGCAAGACGAGCCACGCGCTGAACACGACCAGCACGAGAGCGGCTGTCGCGGCGAAGGGCCAGAGCTTCTTCGCGGAGGACTCGGGCGCGGGAGGCGGGAGGCTCGGCGTGGTGGTGGCCGTCACCGTGGGGTTCGTGGCCGTGGGCGGGCTCGAAGGAATTCCGGCACCCGAGAGGGAAGGCACGCCCACGCTGGACACTCCCGACATCGAGGGGGCAGGAGGGCGCACCGGACCCGAGCTGATGCTCGACTCACCGACGAGCGCCGAGAGCGTCGAGGCGCCGGTGGGTTCGAGAGCAGGCAGCTGATCGGTAGGCTTCGCGGCGGCCGCTTCCTCCAAGAGCTCGGCGATGCGTGCGCGCTCCGAGGCCGTGATCTCTTTGATCTTCGCCCCGAGGTCGGCGAGTCCGTTGCGCTGCTCGTTGTGCTCGAGCCACTCCTCCAGCGCGAGTCGCATGGCGTGTGCCGTCGGGTAGCGATCTTCGGCAGCGTGGGCGAGCGCGCGCGTGCAGGCCGTGCGGAGCAGCTCGGGATGAGCCGCCGTGGGGGCCGGCCCGAGCTCGCCCGAGAGCAGCCGGCCGAGCACTTGGGCTTCGCCGAGCCCGTCCCAGTAACGGGTGCCCTCGAGGGCCTCCCACAGCATGATTCCCGCGGAGAACACGTCCGCGCGGCGGTCGATGCTCTTGCCCGAGACATGCTCGGGCGACATGTACACGACGCGCCCCTTGATGGTGCCGGCCTGGGTCTCGTGGGAGTGGTTTTTTGCCTTGGCGACGCCGAAGTCGACCACTTTGACCTGGCCGTCGATGGTGACGAACACGTTCGCGGGGCACACGTCTCGATGCACGACGCCGAGGTTCTTGCCGTCGAAATCGGCGAGCTCGTGGGCGTGATGAAGGCCCGCCAGCATGTCGGCCAGGATGCGAACGCTCACGGCGAGGGGCAGCTTCTCGCCCTCTTTCGCGTACTGTTTCTGGATGCGCCACAGGTTGCGGCCGTCCAGGTAGTCCATCACCATGAAGTAGGTGCCGTCGTCGACGCCCGCGTCGTTCGTTTGCACCACGTTTCGGTGGTTCAAACGCGCAGCGAGGCGCGCCTCGTCGAGGAACATCTCGCAGAACTTTGGATCTTCGGCGAAGTCGCTGCGCAGCGTCTTCACGACCACCAGCTTCGAGAAGCCGGCGAGCGCGCTCGATCGCGCAAGGTACACGTTCCCCATGCCCCCTTGGGCGATGCGGGCCACGATGTCGTACTTAGCCAGTCGATGGGGTTCTGTCATGAGTCGCCCCTCCCCCCAGGATCAACGACAGTTACATGGCCCCGGCCTAAGGGCAACAAAGTACGGCTGCTCCTTTCGCAAGTTCGGAGTCGCCCGTGCGGTTCTTCCCGTGGCCTCGCGACTTGCGGCGCCAAATAGGCGCGAAAGCGAGCCATTTTTCGGAATAAAAGAGGCTCTTTCGAGGGTGGGGGTGATCTTCATCCACATGCCTGAATCTCGTGGTGCGACTAACGCGCGGCGTTGGTCCTGCAATCGAGAACGGTCCTGACCCTGAAATGGAAAAGACCACCCGCGGCGGCCTACTCGTTTCCGAGTTTCGGCGTTCGCGGATGGTCTCTTCGCGGCGTTTCGGAGGGAAGTGCGAGCGGTCTCTCGAGTGCCTCTACATCCGGACGACCATGACCGAGCAGCCGGCGTGGCGAACGACCGACTCGGCCACGCTTCCGAGTGCTACCCGTGCAAGACCCTTACGTGCGTGCGTTCCACACACGATGAGCGACGCCTCTTGGCTCTCGGCGAGGCGCAGAATCTCGTGCGGTGCTCGGCCGTCGAGGATGGTCACCTTGGCGCGCACGTCGGCGGCCTCGAGCGCTGCGCGCAACGTCTTTTCGGCGGCCTCGCGCAGCTCGTCTTGGCCTTTGGGGTCGGGCGGCGCCACGTAGATGCCGAAAGGCCCGAGCATGCCGTAGGGCAGCATGTCGTTCGGGGCGTCGAGCGCGTAGAGCGCGACGAGCTCCGAGCCGCGGGCGGTCGCTTCGCGGGCGGCGACGCGCAGGACGTGCGTCGAGGTCTCTCCGAGGTCGATGGCCGCGAGCACGGGCCCGGGCTTCGCGTTCTTCTTCTCGGCACGCGCCACCAGCACGTCGCACGGGGAGGTGCGCACCACGCGCTCGGCCACGCTGCCGATCCATGCGCGCTCGAGGCCGGTTCGGCCGTGGCTGCCGACCACCACGAGGTCGGCTTTGTAGTCGACCGCCTGCTGCGCGATGGTGTCGGCGGTGGCGCTGCTCGACGTGGACGCGACCAGAACGTCGAGGTCGCCCTCGCCCTTGCCGATCAGGTTGTGCGTGTACGCGAGCACCGCGGCGGTGGCGCGCCGCTCGAGCTCGGAGACCTCGAGCAGCTCGAGGCGTTCGAGCTTCGGGAACGCAGGATGGAGCACGCCGCCCAAGGGCGCCACGTGGCCGACCGCGAGCCGCGCGCCGTAGTGCTTGGCCATGGTCGAGCCGGTGTAGAGGGCCGCTTCGGAGGCCGGCGAGAAGTCCGTCGAGACGAGGATTCGTTTGGGGAGGGATTCGGTCGTCACGCTCGTCATGGGAATTCTCCAGGCGGTTCGGCTGGTCGGGGAAAGAGGCGATGTCGTCGCCGGGACCTTTGCAATCCGCGTGCACGTTCGATTGCTCGTGAAAACCGTCGGTCGGCGGTCACGAGCATGCAATCGATGCTGCTCGGGCGCAAGCTTTGCGCCGCAGTGCGCTCGGCCGGCGCAATTCGACGACCGCCGCGCGAGCTGCGTCGGACGTTCAGCTCCGAGGAATGCGGTGGGCCAGGCTCGGATCCACGAGCATGGCCACGCGCTCGAACGTGTCCTCGAGCTCGGCCTGGCTGCCGGCGCGCACGGTCACGTGTCCGACCTTGCGGCCCTTCGCGGGCGACTTGCCGTACGCGTGAACGTGCACGTCGGGGAGGACGAGCAGCGGCGCGAGGTCGGGGACCTTCCCGAGCAGATTGACCATGGCGGTCGGGCGCAGCGTCTCGGTCGAGCCGAGCGGCAGGTCGAGCACCGCGCGCACGTGGTTCTCGAACTGCGACGTGCGCGAGCCCTCGAGCGTGTGGTGCCCGCTATTGTGGACTCGGGGGGCCATTTCATTGGCGACGAGCTTGCCTCCGGCCAAGAAGAGCTCGACGGCCAGAATGCCCACGTAGCCGAGCCCCTCCAAGAGGCGTGTCGCCAAGGCCTCTGCACGCGATTGAAGCTCCGGCGTGACGGGAAAGACCCCCGGTCGCGAATAGCGCAAGACGCCCTCGTGGTGCACGTTGACGGAGAGCGGATAGGCGCGAATTTCCCCGCTCGGGCTGCGTGCGGCAATGAGCGAGAGCTCAGCCTCGAACGGTACGCGTGCCTCGCAGATCAAAGGGACTTTGCCCAAGGCCTCGAACGCGGGCAAAACGTCCGCTTCGGAGCGCAGCACGTATTGACCTCGCCCGTCGTAGCCGAAGACTCGGGTCTTCAAGAAACACGGATAGCCGAGCTCGTTTCCGGCGCGGCGAAGGTCGTCTTCGGTGTCGACCGTGCGGTACTCCGCGGTCTCCACGCCGAAGCGTCGCAGGGCCTCTTTTTCCAGCAACCTGTCGCGGCAGGTATGAAGCGCCTCGGGGCTCGGATGCACCGGCACGTGCGCGGCCAGGTAGCGCGCGGCGTCCGGGGGCACGTTCTCGAACTCCACGGTGACCACGTCGCAGCGACGGGCGAGCTCCACGAGTCGCGATTCGTCGTCGTAGCGACCGACGAGCAGCTCGGCCACGTCACCGGCGCAGGCCGAGGGCGAAGGATCCAGCACCAAAAAGCGGCATCCGAGCTTGCTCCCGGCGAGGGCGATCATTCGCCCTAGCTGCCCGCCCCCGATGATGCCGATGGTGGTCATGCGTCTTCTCGCGGATCGGGGTGGGCCAGCACGTCGTCGGTGCGCTTCTTCCGGTACGCCTCGAGGCGCGCCGCTACCGAGGGGTCCGTGGTGGCGAGGATCTGCGCGGCGAGCAGCCCCGCGTTGGTGGCACCTGCCACTCCGATGGCCAGCGTTCCCACCGGGATTCCCGCGGGCATCTGCACGATGGAGAGCAGCGAGTCGAGCCCGGAGAGCGCCTTCGATTGCACCGGCACGCCCAGCACGGGAAGCGTGGTCATCGCCGCGATCATGCCCGGGAGGTGAGCCGCTCCACCCGCTCCGGCCACGATCACGCGAAGGCCCTTGTCGCGCGCTTTCTTGGCGAAGGACACCAGGAGATCCGGCGTGCGGTGCGCCGACACCACGCGGGTCTCGTAGGGTACGCCGAGCTCGTCCAGCGCGGCCGTCGCGTGCTTCATGGTCTCCCAGTCCGAGCGCGAACCCATCACCACGGCCACGAGCGGCTCTGCCATGTCGCGGCTCATAGCCCGATCGGCGGCGCACGGCTCGTGACGATTGGGAAACACCGGGCACCTTCGAAGCTTCGCCGTTTTCGGTCGCCAAAAAAGGCGCGTGAAGCGGTGCGCCGACCATGTACGCTCGTGTGTCCATGGCTCCTGCGCAAGACCGGCTGCTCTCGTTCCTCCGCGAAAAGACGCTCGCGCGCGTCTTGGCCATCGGGGCGTTCCTCGGGCTCTTGTTCCTCTTCCGTCACTTGTGGGCGACGCTCCTCTTTTTCGTCGCCTTCGAGCGCACCATCCGCTTCTTCGAGCTCAAGATCCACGCGAAGACCGGCTGGCCCAAGAAGCGCATCGTGCTCGGGGTCGTGGTGCTCTTCGTGCTCGCGCTCGCCGGGGCGGTCACGGTGGGCGTCTTGTCGGGCTTCGAGCGCTGGAAGAGCCTGCAGAGCACGGACTTCCTGGAAGACCTGAAGCACCAGCCCTTGTGGGAGCGCTACCACCACTACCTCGACGACAGCGAAGCCATCCTCGCCCACGTGAAGGACTACGCGGGGCAGGCCCTCAACGTGGCGCAGGCGGTGGGGCGCTTCTTCGTGCAGGCCACCATCGGCTTCGTCATGGGGGTCGTCTATCGGCTGGAATCGAACGAGCTCGATCTCTTCGAGGACCAAATCGACCGCAGGTCGCTGGTAGGTCGGCTCTTGCGCTGGACCGAGCACGTGGCGGACGCCGTGAGCGTGACGATGCAGCTCCAATTGGTGGTCGCCGCGTTCAATACGGTGACCACGCTGCCGGTGCTGCTCCTCTTGGGCATTCCTCACGTTCCCAGCCTCATGGCGCTCATCTTCGTGTCGGCGCTGGTGCCGGTGATTGGCAATCTGGTGGCGGGCAGCGTGCTCTGCCTCATGGCCTATCAAGCCAAGGGGCCGCTCGGATTGGGCGTCTTCCTCGGCGTCACGTTCCTCCTGCACAAGGTCGAGTCGTATTACCTGAGCCCGCGCCTCACGGCTCGCCACGTGCGGGTACCCGGCTTCGTGCTCATCACGAGCCTCATCGCGTTCGAGCACGTGTTCGGGTTCGCCGGGGTGTTTCTCTCGTTTCCTTCGCTCTTCGTGGCGGCGCGTATTCGTGCGGAGTTTCTCGAAGAAGACGGCGTCTTGCCCCCGGAGAGCGTGGTCCTCGGCAAGTCGCTCGCCCCCATGCCCTCGCTGACCGCGGCCTCGGCCCGGAAAGGCGAAGGCACGAGCTCTTCACCTTCGGCCGGGATCTCCGTGAGCGTCGCCGCGTCGGAAGGCGCCGAAGGCTCGGTCGCCGCAGCGAAGATCGCGCCGGACGAACCGGGAGCGGGCCAGCGAACGGCGGAGGCCCCGCCAATCTCGCTTGCGCTCGTGAACCCGCCCGAGCCTCGAGCCGACACGGAGGTCGAGATTTCCACCAAAGACGACCCCCCGGTGACCAAGCCGAGCGGAGCCATCGAAGTCTCGAAAATCGTGTGAAGGGTGCACGAATTCGAGCGCCGGACGTCTTCGTCGGAACGCGGTAGGATAGAGGCGTGCGCTCCGCTTCCTCGTCGCCCGTCGCTCCGTCCGCGTTCGCGTTCACCGCGCTCGCCACCCTCGCCGCGTTGGCGGTGACCGCTTCCGTCTTCGGCTGTTCGACCGCCGAGGACGGACCTCCTCCGGCGAGCACGTCCACGCCCGTGCCCGACGCCTCTCCCCCGGATGCGTCGCGCCCACCACCCGAGCCGCCTCCGTCGTGCACCATGGAAGACATCCCGGCGGGCAAGGGCGGCGCGTTCTGCGACCTCCCTGGAGCCGACGCCGCAGCCGTGCAAGTGCCGGAGGGCTTCTGCGTGCGCGAGTACGCGACCGTGGCCGAGGCGCGCGTGATGAAATTCGCGCCCAACGGCGACCTCTTCCTCGCGGCACCTTCGATGGGCACCCCGGGCGGCGCGTTCGGCGGTCGAGGAGGCATCGTCGTGCTCCCGGACGACGACCACGACGGCCGCGCCGACGCGGTGCTCGACTATTCGACCTCCACCGCGGCCGACGGCCGCACCTGCGCGGCCGTGGAGACCGACCCGAAGAACCTCACCTGCGTACACGGCATGCTCTTCGACGGCGGCTATCTGTACTATACACGCAGCGACGAGGTGCGACGCTACCCGTACGTGACGGGCCAGCGCGCGGCGCCCAGCGCACCGAGCGAGCTCGTGGCCAAGTTGGGAGGCGCGGGCATCCCCGACGTGCGCTGGACGCACACGCTCGAGAAGACCAAGTCGGGCAGCATCCTCGTCTCGCGAGGCCGCTTCGACTCTTCGTCGTGCAGCGACGAAGAGATGGCGCGCGGCGCGGTGTTCGGCCTCGACGTCGGCGGCAGGCCTCTCCCGGTCGTGCCGAGCCTCGTGGCCGACGGCTTCCGCAATCCGATGTACCTCCGTTGTTCGCCGGCGAGCTGCGGCGAGTGTTACGCGAGCGAGCTCAGCGGCGACAATTGGGACGGCGTTGGCGGCACCGAGAAGCTCTCGCTCCTCGGCAAGATCGGCCAAAGCTGGGGATACCCGTGCTGCGTGGGGCAGGGTAGCCCGCACCCGAGCCAGATCACCCACGATTGCGCGAACGTCGGGCGCGAGCTCGTGGCCATTCCGCTCCACGACACCAACTTCGGACTCGATTTCGATCGAGGAGGCTTCCCCGAGCCCTACCGCCACGGACTCTTCGTGGCACTCCACGGTGTCTTCACCTCGTTCGGCGGGACGGGCGTGGTCTGGCTCCCCACGGATCCCGGCTCCCTCCGGCCCATCAATCCGGCCAAGGTCTTCGCGAGCGGCTTCCGCCCGGACGGACGCGCCACCGACGTGGCCTTCGCGCCGGACGGGAGGCTCTTCGTCGCCGACGACACGAGCGGCAAGATCTATTGGATTGCACCGAAAACCTTGCGTGCGCCGTGAGGCTTCGTTGCGCTGCCGCGGCCCTTCGGCCTAACGTGGAGCTCATGATCGTGAAGCGAGTCTTCGCGGGCGCGGCGCTCGTTTCGTGTGCGATGGGATGCGGCGCCGCTCGGCCGGTCGAGGTCCCGAAGCGTGCCCCCGAAGCGCCCGCGTCTGCCGCCGCTCGTCCTTCTTCGCCTCCCAAACGAGAGGGCAAAGGCCCTCCCGCGGGTTGGCAGTCCCTCGGCCGCTGCGCGATGAGCCATCACGCGACCGCGAAAGGAAAAGTGCTGCTCGTCGCGAGCGAATCCGACCGCTACGTGCTCGCGCTTCCGGCTCATCCACTCGTGCGCATCGATTGCAGCGAAGCGACCATCGCCAAGCGTCCAGGCCTCGTGGTCGAGGTGCACTACCCCTCGATCGACGCGCACGTGGTCCTCTTCTCCGAGCCGACGCAGCTGCTCGTGGGCGAGTCGGCCACGCTCGAGAACATCGTGAAACGGGACTCCGCCGCCCTCTCGAGCAAGCTCGGCGCGAGTGTCACGTCGGCCAAGGTCGAAGGCAAGCTCGGCGGCATGATGTCCATCATCAAAGGCAAATTGCCTGCTCCCGACGGGGCACGTGTGCCCTTCACGCAATGGACCACGCTCCGCCAAAGGGCGAGCGACAAGCGGCTCTACACGATGACCATCGCCGCCAGTGACACCACCCCGGAGAACGCCGAGATGTGGCGCTCGCTCGCGGCCGTGCCCGATAACCCTTACGTCCAAGACGACGACGACACGGCACCCTTCGACCCCAAAGACCCCGGCACGCCCGGAGATGGCACAGTCAAGCCTCCGTCGGTGCTGTGACCTGGCGCGAAGGGCCTGGCTTCAATCGAAGCCGGGCTCGTCGGCGCCGTCGGTGTCGCCCTCGGGTCGCGGGCGGATGCGGTCTTCGCCCACGTCCTCGTCCCACTCCGGACCGTATCCCTCGTAGTGGATGCGCGTGAGGCCGTCCGGGGTGGTGGAGAGCACGGTGGCTGCGTAGTACTTGCCGTGCCACTCGACGAGGATGGCCGTCCCCGGGGCCCGTCCTTCTCGTGCTCGTGGCTGGGGCTCGGTCGTCGTGCCGGTCGGCCTGGCGCTGCTCGTGGAGGGGGCGGGAGCCGGCCGCGCGGGAGGCGGCACGAGCGTAGGAATGACCACCGTGTCCGAGGAAGAAGGCCTCGGGGCGCACGCGGGCACGAGCGTGAAGGCCATCGTCCAGACGAGTCGAGCTCGGAGCGGAAGCCTGCGAGTCGAACCCACGCACGGGCGCCCGCGATTCACCGGCGCTTGCGCCACACGCTGCCGTTCGGCGAAGCGTTCGTTCCGCGCTGCACCCAGTAGATGTAGTCCGCATCCATCTGGACGGCTACGGGATTGACCTGGGCTTCGGCGACCTTCACGGGGGTCGTGCAGGGGACCGTGCAGCGCATCACCGTGCCGACCGCCGCGGTGTTGTTGTCCACGTTCTGCGCGCCGGTCGTCGTCCACACGATGTCTTTGGTGTCCGCGGCGATGTCGCTCACGTACGCTTGATTGGTGGCGACCACCGTGCCGGCGCCCGAGCACCCGCCGGTGTCGCAGGCGATGACCGACCCCGAGCCGGCGTTCGCGCCGCCGGTGGCCACGTACGCGGTGCGCGCCGCGATGGCGAGGTGCCGGATGGGAGGCGGGAGGAGGCGGGTGGGCGCCGCGGTGCAGCCGCTCGCCGGGCACATGAAGAGGCCACCCACCGGATTGGCGATGCTGTTCGAGTCGTCGACGTAGACGAAGCGCTGCGGGCCGGAGTCCACGGCTTGCACCGTTTCTCCCACGCGGTACGTGCCGCCCACGGACGTGAGCGTCTTCGCGGCGATGTCGACGCGGCTGAGCCCGTCGAGCCCTTGGAACATGAAGATTTGGCCGTTCCCGCCGCTCACCCAGCTCGCTCGGCGATAGCCTCCGTTGTCGGCGAGCAGCGAGGTCGCGCCGTTGAGCTTGCAGCCGCCCACGTCGCATACGGCGATGCCGCACCCGCTGCCGGCCAGTCCGCATTGGCTGAAGTAGAAGTTCGTTCCTTCGACGTAAATCTGACGAGGCGAAGCCGCGCCGGTGGGAAAGCCCGCCCCCATGTTGACGTCGACCAGCGCGATCTTGGACGCGTTGCAGTCCGCGGTGCGGCAGCCACGAATGAGGTCGCCCTCGTGCCAAATGAGGCGAGGGCCGGCGAGGGCGAGGCCGAAGGGCTTGTTGAGCGCGTCGGTGAGCTTTTCGGGGAGGCAATCCCCGGCCTGGCAGGTCGCCGTGCCGCCGCAGGTGCGGTTGCAGGCGCCGCAATGCGTCGGATTGGTGCGCGTGTCGGTCTCGCAGACGGTGGCGGGGTTGCCGTCGCAGTCGGCAAGTCCGGTCGAGCAGGTGGGGGCGGCCGCGTCGCCGGCGTCGACTGGGGGCGGGGTAGAGCCGTCCGGGGTCGAGGTGGTGGTGCTGCCCGTCGGGGTCGAGGTGGTCGCCGCGTCCGGGCTTCCCGTCACGATGGGGTCGTCGCCGACGCACGCAGGAGAGGCCGCGACCATCGTCGCGAGGACAGGGACGAGAAGCGCTCCACGGACCCAAGTACGCGTCATGCTCCGAAAGTAGCACGATCGCGCGGCCGTTCGACGCGCGCGCACGGTTTCCGGTGTCGTCCGAACGGACGGCCCAAGGCCCGTTCTACGCCCGAATTGCCTGGGTTGACGCAGCGGGCTAAGGGACTCGGTCATGTCCGCCGTACTCGACGAGCTCGTCACCCTTCTCGCCCTCGAGCGCATCGAGGAAAATCTGTTCCGCGGCCAGTCGCAGGACCTCGGCTGGGGCACCGTGTTCGGCGGCCAAGTGCTCGGCCAAGCGCTCTCGGCGGCGGTCCAGACGGTGGGCACCTCGCGCGCGGTCCACTCGCTGAACGCCTATTTTTTGAGGCCCGGGGACGTGACCAAGCCCATCGTCTACGACGTGGACCGCATCCGCGACGGCAAGTCCTTCGCGACCCGGCGGGTCGTGGCCATCCAGAGTGGCCAGGCCATCTTCAACATGGCCGCGTCCTTCCAAGTTCCCGAAGAAGGCTTCGAGCATCAAGACGTGATGCCCGAGGCGCCGCCTCCGGAGAGCTGCCTCACCGACCGCGAGCGCTACGCCCCCTTCGTGGAGAAGCTCCCCGCGTTCGTCCGCGAGCGCTTCGCCGGGGAGCAGCCGTTCGACATCCGCACCGTGGGCGCGGCCGATCACCCCTCGCGACCGGAGAAGCGCGAGGCGCGCCGCATGACCTGGATCAAGACGGTCGACGCGCTCCCCGAAGACCCCACGCTGCACCCGTACCTTCTGGCCTACGCTTCGGACCACGCGTTCGTGACCACGTCGCTCTTGCCTCACGGCGTGACCTGGCTGAGCCGGGGCATGCAGGTGGCGAGCTTGGACCACGTGATGTGGTTCCACCGGCCCTTCCGTGCCGACCAATGGCTCCTCCACGTCATGGACAGCCCGAGCGCGAGCGGTTCCCGAGGGCTCGTGCGCGGCCGAGTCTTCACGCAGGACGGTCGTCTGGTCGCTTCGACGGCCCAGGAAGGTCTCGTCCGACGTCGCGAGCAGTCGACCAGCACCCGCGCCGTGCTCGCCGCGGCCGCCGAGAGCACCGAAGCGACCCCGAAAACCCCGGGCGAATCGTGAATTTGACCGGTATCAGGTCACGTTTCGAATAATTGGGTCGACAGCTAGGCCGCCGTGGCCTACGGTCTCCAGCGCGACATGCGTGATGCGTGGCGCACTACCAACGTTACCCGAAATCGGTCCGCGGGGGCCACGATTCTCGGGCCCGTTCGCAGGGAGACGGTCGCATGGGTGTGGTGACACAGGGATTCGTGGCCGATTCGGAAGAGCTTCGCCGGCATTTCGTCGGGTGGAAGGCGCCTCTGCCCAAGCCCGTGAAGCGCAAGGTGCCTCATCCGGTGACCGGTGAGCCCATCGTCATCCAGACCACCGCGCCCGACCCGAGCGAGCCCTTCCCGGCCGAGGCGAGCCAGCCCGTGAATCTCCAGCCCTTGGGAGCCAAGGACCTTCCGGGGCTACTTCCCGCCGAGATGGAAGACCTGATGCGTCTTGCCGTGGGCGCCGATCGTCTCCAGGCGAACGAGGTGAACACGGTGGCGCTGCACGGTCCGTCGAGCGATCGGTTGCTGCTCGCGGTCCCGCAGAGCTTGGTCGCGCACCTCGCAGGCCTCTCGGAGCAAGGCGTGGCCTCGCTCGGCGACTCGTGGAGCTCGGCGGTCGGCGCGGAGTTCCGTCGTCACCTGGCCGTGCTCGCCGAGCTGTCTCGTCGCGCGGTGGCCGACCGTAAGAACGTGATTCTCTGGATCACCGTGTGAGCCGCGTGAACCGGAATCACGCGGACGCGTAAGCGCGTACGCGTTGCACGGGCAAGCCTCGGAAGTCGGCGGCCTCGACGCGGTACGTCGGGGGCGCCGATTCTTTTTTTGCCCGGCCCTCGGTCCATTTTTTCGCGGAAGACCGTACGAATTCGAGCGCGCCACACCGCCCAGCGGCAGGCCGGTACGGCGCTTTCGCGCGCCTCGGGTTTTCTCGTCGGATTCCCTCGGCATCCCCTCTCGCCGCTCTTCAACGGCGCACGAAACGGCGCTACTGTCCCGCCCCATGAAGCTCGCGAGACTCTTGGTCGTCCCCGCGCTGGCGCTGGCCTTGTCCGGCTCCGTCACCGCTTGCAACACCACCGAAGGCGCGAAGTCCGCCACGGTGAAGGCCGGCGAGATGCCCGAAGGCGAGACCTTCACCGGCGTCTATTTCCACCCGGTTTACGGTTACCTCCACCTCGTCGAAGACGGCGGCAACATCTTCGGCAAGTGGAAGCGCGCCGACCAGAGCCACTGGGGCGAGATGCAAGGGACGAAGACCGGCAACCTCGTCCATTTTACGTGGAAAGAGCACAAAATCGGCCTCGTGGGCGCAGGCTCCGAGTCGCACGGTAAGGGCTACTTCCTCTACAAGATGGGCAAAGACGTGGCCGAGCTCGACGGTCAGTTCGGCCTCAACGACGACGAGACCGGCGCCGACTGGCACAACATCAAGCAGCAGCGCATGAACCCCGACCTCAAGTCGATCCCGGGCGACACGGACGCGACGTCCACGCCGACCGGCGAGAAGTGGGAGTGACCGGGTCTCGCTATCGCCGCCACGTGCGAACCCGACTTGCTCGAGCCGAAGTCGAGCTCTAAGTCCTCGCCGAGGAAACTCGTTTCGTACGCGGCGTCGCGCTCTCCGAGCCGGCGCCGCTCGTGTTTACGTCGTTCGTTCATCCGCCCGACCCAAGGTAATCCCATGTCCGTTCGCCTGAGCCACCCCGATACGTTCGTTCGTCGTCATGTCGGCCCCGACGCCGCCGAGCAACACAAGATGTTCGAGACGCTCGGCGTCTCTTCGCTCGCCGAGCTCACCTCGCAGATCGTGCCGCAGTCGATTCGTCTGCCCGCGCCGCTCGACGTGACGACCGCGCTCTCGGAGCGCGCGATGCTCGACGAGCTCGCGTCCATCGGGAAGACCAACGTGGTCGCGAAGAGCTGGCTCGGCATGGGGTATTCCTCGTGCATTACGCCCACCGTCATTCTGCGCAACGTGGTGCAAAATCCCGGCTGGTATACGCAGTACACGCCCTACCAGGCGGAGATCGCCCAGGGCCGCCTCGAGGCGCTGCTGAACTTCCAGACGCTGGTGATCGACCTCACCGGTCTCGAGATCGCCAACGCTTCGCTGCTCGACGAAGGCACCGCGGCGGCCGAGGCCATGGTGCTCGCGCACGGCTTCAAGGGCTCGGACACGAAGAACACGTACTTCGTCTCGAGCGACTGCCACCCGCAGACCATCGAGGTCGTGAAGACCCGCGCCGAGCCGCTCGGCATCCACGTCGAGGTCGGCGATCACCGCACCGTGGATCTCGGCAAGCTCGGCGCGTTCGCCGCGCTCGTGCAGTACCCGGGCACCCACGGCGAAGTGTTCGACTTCCGCGGCTTCGGGGAGAAGGTGCACGCGGAAGGCGCGCTCTTCGTGGTCGCCTGCGACCTGCTCTCGCTCGCGCTGCTCGTGCCGCCCGGCGAGATCGGCGCCGACGTGGCCCTCGGCAACTCGCAGCGCTTCGGTGTGCCGCTCGGTTACGGCGGACCTCACGCGGCCTTCTTCGCCACCAAGAACGAGTTCATTCGTAAGCTTCCCGGACGCATCATCGGTGTGTCGCAAGACGCACACGGAAAGCCCGCGCTCCGCATGGCGCTCCAGACCCGCGAGCAGCACATCCGTCGCGAGAAGGCGACCAGCAACATCTGCACGGCGCAGGCGCTGCTCGCCGTGGTCGCGAGCTTCTACGCGGTCTACCACGGGCCCGAGGGCATCCGCGCCATCGCGGAGAACGTACACGCATCGGCCGTCGTGCTCGCCCACGGCCTGCGCAAGGCCGGCCTCACGGTCGAGACTCGCGCCTTCTTCGACACGGTGGTGGTGAAGCTCGACGCGGCCAAGGCCAAGTCGGTCTTCGAGACCGCACAGAAGGCAGGTACCAACCTGCGCGCCATCGGCGAAGACCGTCTCGGCGTCGCCTTCGACGAGACCACCACTCCGGCCGACATCGCCGAGGTGCTCGGGTTCTTCGGCGTGGCGAACGCGGACGTGGCCAAGCTCGCCACCGAAGCGGAGAGCCCGCTCGCGGCCTCGCATCGCCGCACCAGCGCGTACATGACCCACCCGGTCTTCCACGCTTATCGCTCCGAGACCGAGATGCTGCGCTACATGCGCAAGCTCGAAGGACGCGACCTCTCCCTCGCGCACTCGATGATCCCGCTCGGCTCGTGCACGATGAAGCTGAACGCCACTTCGGAGATGATGCCCATCACCGATCCGTGGTGGAACTCGCTCCACCCGTTCGCTCCGCTCGAGCAAGCGAAGGGTTACATGCGCATCTTCTCGGACCTCGAGAAGTGGCTCGGCGAGGTCACTGGCTTCGCGGGCGTTTCGCTTCAGCCGAACGCCGGATCGCAGGGCGAATACGCGGGTCTTCTCGCCATCAAGAAGTACCACGAGAGCCGCAACGAAGGTCACCGCAAGGTCTGCCTCATCCCGCAGTCGGCGCACGGCACGAACCCCGCTTCGGCGGTGATGGCCGGCCTCGAGGTGGTGGTCGTCGCGTGCGACGATCAGGGCAACGTGGACGTGGACGACCTCCGCAAGAAGGCCGAAGCGCACCGCGAAAAGCTCTCGTCGCTCATGATCACGTATCCGTCGACCCACGGCGTTTTCGAGGAAAAAGTCCGCGAAATCTGCCAGATCGTGCACGATCACGGCGGCCAGGTCTACATGGACGGCGCCAACATGAACGCGCAAGTCGGGCTCACGAGCCCGGGCGAAATCGGCGCGGACGTGTGCCACTTGAACCTGCACAAGACCTTCTGCATCCCCCACGGCGGTGGCGGCCCGGGCATGGGTCCCATCGGCGTGCGCAAGCATCTCGTGCCGTTCCTCCCGCGCAAGCCCGTCTTCGACGCGAGCGGTGCGGTGGGACCGGTCTCGAGCGCGCCTTGGGGGTCGGCGAGCATCCTGCTCATTTCGTGGGCGTACATCCGCATGATGGGAGGCGCGGGCCTCACTCACGCGACCGAGGTCGCCATGCTCAACGCGAACTACGTGGCCGCGCGCCTCGCACCGCATTACCCGCTCGTCTACAAGGGTAAAAACGGGCGTATCGCGCACGAGTGCATCCTCGACATGCGCGGCTTCAAGAAGAGCGCGGGCATCGAGGTCGACGACATCGCCAAGCGTCTCATGGACTACGGCTTCCACGCGCCGACCATGTCGTTCCCCATTCCGGGAACGCTCATGATCGAGCCGACCGAGAGCGAGTCGCTCGCCGAGCTGGATCGCTTCTGCGAGGCCATGATCGGCATCCGCGAGGAGATTCGCGCGGTCGAAGACGGCCGCCTCCCGAAGGACGACAACCCGCTCAAGCACGCGCCTCACACCATCGAGTCGATCGCGCGCGCCGAGTGGACGCACCCCTACTCGCGCGAGCTCGCCGCGTTCCCCACGCCCGCGACCCGTGAGCGCAAGTTCTTCCCGGCGGTCGGCCGATTGAACAACGCGCTCGGTGACCGCAAGCTCGTGTGCTCGTGCCCGCCCATCGAAGCGTACGCTTGAGCGCTCGCGCGTCGGCGTGAGCCTCGGCGCACTCGGATTTCACGCGGTGGTCTTCTCGTCGAGACCACCGCGTGATTCGTTTCGAAGTCCGAAAGCGTCACTTGCGGGAACGTAAGACAATGTGGGCATCGATTGACGATCGGCAAAGAGACGCGCTCGGGCGTTGACCGAACGCAGCAGAGCTGATGCGATGAAGGATGCGGCTCGTCGAGGCCTTCGCTCGCGTCGCTGGGGACTGAGGGACAGGACGTCTTGAGCAAGAAGCCATCCAAGCCGCCGCTGCCGAAGCTGCACGACGATGACGAAGATCGTCACGACTCCGGCAACGCCACCATCGTAGGAAAGGTCGACCCGGCCCTCCTGCGAGCGGCGGGGCGTACGCGTCCGGCGATCCCACGTCCGGACCCCAAAGCCTCCAGCGTGAACAAGGCTCCCGCGCCTGCGACGGGCCCGAACAAGCCGTCCGATCCCTTCGCCAAGCCCACGGCTCCTCCGCCCGCACCCGCAGCGCAAGAGCAGGCTGCAATCGCGACGCCGCTGGCCAGTCCGTCGCCGTTCTTGGACTTGGAGCTCGACCTCGAAGAGGCGCCCAAGGCTCCTGCCAAAGCACCGCCACTTCCTCCGGAGGCCACGAAGGCCAAGAAGCCGAGCTCGAGGCCCAAGGCTCCCGAGCCCGAGCCCACCAAAAAGGCCCTCCCGATGTCTCGCGACTCGGGCGAGCACACGGTGGCCGTGCGCGGCTTCGTCCTCCCCAAGGCCGCCATTCCGAGCGCGTCGCCTCTCGGGTCGGACTTCGACATCCCGGCCCAGAAGGCGCCTCCCATGGCTCCCGCGCCTCCCTTGGCAGCGGCACGTGCGCCTGAGCCCGCGCTCGAGGCGCCTCCGGCGTCGTCGGGCCCGTCCAAGTTTCCCTCGGACATCACCATCATGGCCGTGGGGGGATCGGCGGCTCCTGCAGCTCCTGCAGCTCCTGCGGCTTCCGTGTCTTCTGCCAGCCCGCCGTCTTCGCAGGGGGGCGCCAAGGCCGTTCCCGCCGCGGCCGAGCTCGGCAGGTCCACCAAGCCGACCCTGCTCGTCGATCGTGTGACGCTGCTCGCGGCACGCGCGGTCGACAAGCGCGCGAGCATCGTGATTGCCTATGTCGACGGCAACACGGACATCGACACCATCGCGGAAAATACGGGCTTTTTGCCCTCCGAGACGCTCGAGATCGTGCGCTCCTTGGTGGCCAAGGGCATCCTCTCGGTGAAGTGATTCGAGTGCCCGGGCGAGCCCTCACGCGAGGCACGTGAGGGCGATCGCCGGGTGAAGCTCAGTTGCAGTTCACCTTGTCGATCATGACCGAGCACTTGCAGTCGCGGTCTTTGACGAACTTGTTGTTCTTGCAGACGAGGCGCATCTTCTTGTCCTGCGAGCAGGCGAATTTGCCTTCCCAGTCGCTCGAGTCGCAGATGTCGTTGAGGTCGCCGATGGTCTCGTCGCACTCGATCGATTTGCCCATCTGACGGCAGCCGCGCATGCCGCGGCAGTGCGCGGCCACGGTCATCTTGCCGGACTTGCAGAGCAGGATGTTCTTCTTGTCCGCCGTGCACGAGGCGTTGCCTTCGTTCTCGGGGGTGCACGCGTCGCCTTCGGCGCCGACGCCCATGTCGCACTTGGCGCCGTTCACGTTGGCCGAGCAGCCGAGAGCGCCGGTGCACTTGTTGAGCAGCTTCCAGTGGTTGTTCTCGCACTTCACCATCGCCTTGCGATCGCCCGTACACGCGGGCTCGCCCTCGTTCATGCACGGCTCGCCCACCGCGTACTTCGTGTGCATGCAGCTCGCCGAGCCGGCCACGCTCATGCAGCCGGTCGCACCTTCGCACGTGAGGGACTCCCACTTGTCGTTCACGCAGACCACCCCGGTGGTCTTGTCGATGCATTTGATCTCGCCCTTCTTCTTGCAAGCCTCACCGGGCTTGGCCTTTTTGCAGGCGGTCATCCCGAAGAGTGAGAGTGAGACCAGCGAGAGAACGATCGCGTTACGCAGTGCCGAGGAGCTCATTCCCCGAACGTATCCGAGGCGTACCGAACGAGGGTAGGGGGCATGCGTGAGCCCTTCCTGAGCACGTTCTCGACGATGGTCGCTCTCGCCCGAACGCCCCGGAGGCCTTTCGGGGGAGGCTTCGTCGTCGCGCCTCTCGCCGCCTGCCGATTGCTCGAAAATCCTCGTTCCCTCGAGATGATCGTCGCTCTCCGGCGCCGCTCGGAAACGCGCTACGCTCGCGCTCGCGGTCGGAGTTTCTTCCCGCGTGTCCGCGCAACGTCACCCAAATACCTACGATGCCCGTCTCCCCGACCTTCGCCAAAGATCCCGCCGTAGTAGGCCCGCTCGGTGGGCTCGCGCTCTCGTCGGTGCGCGCGGCTTCTCCGATGATGATCGTGCGCGCGCTGCGCTGGTACCGCGATCTCGCGAAGCTCGGCATCCACTTGCCGCTCTTCATGATCCACGACCTCGGCCTCCTCTACGCGTCGCCGAAAGAGCAGCTCGAGATCGGCGTGCGCCCGGGCACCGAGGCCGTGCTCGCCAAGGTGCCTCGGGGGGCGGACCTCGCCGCGATGTACCGCTCCGTGGTGGGCGAGATTGCCGAGAGCGAGGCTTCCGCGCGTGCCGCGACCATGCGCCTCTCGGACGACCTCGTGGTGGTCGTACTCGCTCGGGTGCTCGGGTCGCTCGTGCAGCGCGCGAAGCTCCGGCCGCCGTACCCAGCCACCATCCCGCTCGATCCGGAAATGGTGCGCGACCTCGATCCTCAGCTGCCGCAGCTCTTCGCGGCGCTCTCGCGCAACTTCGAGCTCGCCATGCTCGAGTCGCTCGGACGCTCGCGTTTGCACGTGCTCACCCTTGCCGACGCGCTCGACCTCGACACGCTGCGCTTGCTCGGCATGCTGGGCCCCGAGTCCACCGCCGCGGGGGCGCTCGCGCACGTGGATTTGCTGGCTGCCATGAGCACGCCCGCCGCCAACGACATCGTGAATTTCAGCCTGGAGCTCTTGCCGAGCGTGCTCGAGACGCGCCGCACGCAGGCCACCGGTACGCACGCCGTGCACGGCTATGCGGGCATCGGACAGAAGGGCTCGCTCGACTCGCTCGTGCTCACCGAGCTCGCCTGGGACGAAGAAGAGTTCGCGCGAAGGCTCATCGAAAACGAGCTTCTCTTCTACACGCGCGAGCAAGCCCCGGACGAGGCACGAAGGCTCCACTACTTGCTCATCGACGCCTCGGCCTCCATGCGCGGCGATCGCCAAGTGTTTGCCCGGGGGCTCGCCATCGCTCTCGGCAAGAAACTCCAGCTCGCCGGTGAAGAGGTGTGGCTGCGCTTCTTCGACTCGCGCCTCTACGACGTGCAGCGCGCGAGGCCGGGGCAATTGCCTGCAGCCTACATGCTCGGCTTCAAGGGCGAGCGTGGGCGAAATCCTTCGCGCGTGTTCGCGCAGCTCGCCACGGAAATCGCGCTGCTACGTGCGCGCGACCAGCGCGACCCGGTGATCCACTTGATCACGCACGCGGCGCTGCACGTGCCGCGCAACCTGGTGACCGAGATTCGTCGACAGGCGCACTTGTTCGGCGTGTTCATCCTCCCCTCGGGAGGCGAGCTCGACCTCGAGTACCTCGACCTGCTCGAGGGGCACGCGGTGGTCGACCACGCGACCTTGAGCCAGAAGAACGCGCGCGCGGCCGTCGCCACCAAGATCGTGAACGACGCCGCCGAGATGAGCGACAAGATGCCCGTCTCGATCCCGCCGTCCAAGATGAGCACCGAAGAAGGCGTGCCTCCTTCGCTTCGGCCTTCGCGCGGCGCGCCTACGTCGATTCGCTGATCGCCCGGAAATTCCAGGTCGCCGTGCGTCCTACACGCACACACCGGAATGCGCCGGAAACTTTCTCCCTCGCGTGCGGCGCGTGTACCCATGACGGCACGAGGAGGTCGTCATGGAGAAATCCCCGAAGCGCCGTAGCTACGAAGTTCCCGTTTTCAACTCGCCGCTCCCGCCGATGCGCGCGTCGATGCGCACCGTTCGTCACGACTTGCAGGAGTACGCGCGAAACCACACCGGACCCTCGAGCTGGTCCGCGACCGTCGACGAGCTCGCGTCGTATCCGGGCTCGTTTCGCTGAGCTCGCGTCAGATTCCGCGCGCGTGCGCGTAGGCGATCCACGAGCCCGCGAGCAGCACGAAGAAGGCGAGACCCGCGAGCACGACGTTCTGCGAGGAACGAAGCTCGGGTCTCCGCTGGCGTAGGTCGAGGAAGTAGACGAAGAGCCCCGCCCGAGAGAGAGACGCGCCGTCTCGACTCGCCGCGAGGACGATACGGTAGCCGTGCTCGAGCACCCAGAAGTACGGCACGGCGAGCAGGGCTTCGACGAGCGAGACGACGAGCGTGACCGAGAGTCCGAACGGTCGCGCTCCGAAGGCCTTCGTCTCGACCGCGTGCACGTCGTCGTAGAGGTTCACCGAGACGGTCATGGCGAGCAGCAACACCGTGGTGACGGCCGCGAGCGACCGCGGCGAGAGCTCGCGTCGGGTCGGTTTCGTGCCCGCGAGTCGGCGGGTGAGATCGCGATGCGCCGCGCCCGCGACGAGCGCGAAGAAGGCGAACACCCCGAGCAGGATCTTGGGGACGTTCGCGCGGTTTTTGGCGGCCTCGGCCCTCGTGCGCGTGCCGTCCGAGTCGGGCCGCGAGAAGCTCGGCTCTTCGGGCAGGTAGCGGATCTCGAGCGCCTCGGGGGCCGGGGCATGCTCGCGTTCGGTGCTCGACGTATGAGTCGTGCCGTCGACTTCGTAGCGGTACTCCACGTAGTGGTCGCGCACCGTCGCCGAGAGCGGCTTCGTCTGCGTTCCGTGGTCGGCCAAAGCGTCGAGCCTCCGCACTTGTCGCTCGAAGAGCGCGAGCAGCGCGAGCGGAACCACCACGGCCGCGACGACCGCTCCGAGGCGCCAACGTTTGGCGGACGCGATGTGGACGTGCTCCGAAGAATCGAGCATGGCGGTAGGCAAAGGCGCGGGGCTCATTCCCTCACGAGCCCGCTCGCGCCGAAGGTCGCGCGAAAAGCGTCCGTCAGCGAACCAGCAAGGCGGCCTTGCAGGCCTTGTCGGAGTTGTCGTCGAGCTTGCCGCCGATGGGCGCGCGCAGCCAGCCGGTGATGCAGTTGTAGGTCTGGCCGGACATGACCTGGCCGCCCTTGTGGCGCTCCACGAGCAGGGGCTTGCGAAGGATGATGAGGTTGTCCGGCTCGGCTCCACCGCGCGCCATCACGCGACGCATCTCTTCGGGCTGCACGGTGATGAGCGACTGGAAATTGTAGCGCTTTTCGTCTTCGGTGGTAGGCGTGATTCCCGAGAGCAGACCTGCCTCGGGGTTGTACACGCGCAGGCCCGAGCGGCTGTAGATGCGGTAGGCGCGGCCGGCTTGGCCGTGGCAGTCCAGGGTACCGCACTGGCGCTCGAGTACCTCGTTCACGCTCGCCTTGTAGATGGCGAAGTCCGGCTCGAGGGGCGCGCCGTCTTCGGCGGCGAGCGTGGTGAGGCGATTCGTGTCCGGCACCGAAGCGCACGCCGCAGCAGCTGCCGAGCCCGCGAAGGCGACGGCCAAGACGCCGAGTACACGTAGCCATCGTCGACGCGTAGGCTGCGTCGTCTCGGGTTCGGGCTCGGGTCCGAGAGCGACCTCGGGACGGGCGTTCGGTGTAAGGCTCATGGATTTTCCGGACAGGGGAAGGGCGCTTCAGGCTCGGGCGGCGGACAGATTTCGTCGGCCGGAGCGGCGGCTTTGTTGGCGTCGGCTTCGTTCTCGTACAGTCGGACGACGCCGGGCGAATCGAAGAAGGCCACGTTCTGGGTGTCGGGCGGCGGCTTGTGGCAGCCCGCGCACGATCCCTCCCGGCCGATGTGGCTGTTCATCGAGCGGCTGACGCCGACCGGGTTGCCCGGCAGGGTCTTCTGGATGCTGACGAGCAGCGGGTAGGTCGGTCCGGGCTTGCTGTTGAAGGCGCCGTTAGGGGTAAAGTCTTCGTCGCGGAAGACGAAGTTGCCTTTGCAGTTGGTGGTCTTGCAGACCTGGACGCCGGCGGCGTCACGCACGCGAACCCAGGTTTTTCCGGCGCCGCGTGGCTGGAACGGTCCCGCGAAGACGGTGCCGGCCACCGCGAACGGTGAGCCCGAGGCAGGTCCGGTGGACGAGTGGCAGAGCAGACAGGGCTGTCCTTGCCGGTGGTACTCGCCCTCGGGGATGTTCGGGTCTTCGTCGCCGAGCGCCTTGATGTTCCCGTTCAGAACGGGGTCGAGCGAACAGCCGCCGAAGAACGCCGTCATGACGACGGCGGTGCCCAGGATGGAGGTGGAGCGGTTGGGGCGTTGCATGGGGAGCTTCGGGAGATGCGGGCGGAAGAGCCCAGGAGCCTACGCTTAGGGCCGACTTGCGGTGGGTCGAGTGGGTCGAGTGGGTCGAGCCCTAAAGTCGAGAGTAGCGCTTCAGAACTCGGCGTCGAAGGCGACGGTTCCGTACACGCCGGTCCTCGCCGTGAGAAAGAGTGCCTTGAAGTAACGCGAGTAGAGGAGGTCTCCGACGAACGACAGGCCGTAGCGCACGTCGCCTTCGAGGGAGCCGAGCGCGATGCGAATGCCGCCGCCGAACGTGCCCGAGACCATGGGCGAGAGCTCGCGGTCGTTCGAGCGGTACGTGAAAAGCGTGGTCGGGGTGGCGCCGCCGGGGTCCGCGATGGCCGGATACGCGAGCTGGTAGAAGTTCGCGCCGGTCTGGGCGTGGATGCGCACGTGGGGCCAGAGACGCAGGCGCCGGGTGAGGTCCACCATGTAGCGGATGTCGGTGGTGCTGGCCTTTTGCGTCCACGTGTCGAAGTAGAGGCGCTCTTCGAGGCGCAGCGTGGAGTTTCCGAAGCGCTTGTTCAGGCGGAAGCCGAAGGCGTAGCGGTCTTTCTCCGTGGGCAGCTGCTCGAGCGGGCGAATCGGCTGACGGAACTTGTTCACGAGGTCGATGGTGGCGCCGTTGGGGATGAAGGGCGCGACCGTGACCGGGTCGAACGTGGGCACGTAGCGGTAGGGCTTCGACTGGTCGCCGCGCTCGAACTGCGCGGTCGCGCCGACGAGCAAGACCGCCGTGGGCGAGAGCACGAACGTGACGCCGAGCTCGAACTCGTGGACCTGGAACAGGTTGTTGGTCGAGTTGTCCGGGCCTCGGTAGATGTTGTCGTGGGTGTACGAGTAGCCGAGGCGCGGCGTGATGAGCTTGTCGTTGAGGTCGGCGACGATGGCGCCACCGGCCGTGACCGAGAGGTAGTCGGGCTCGGACGAGATGTTGCCGTTCAGCTGGACGCCGTAAAGCCCCGGCTTGTACCCGCCGCCGAAACCGCCTGCGAAACGACGCTCGCGGAAGGGAGGCGAAGCGGTGGACACGATGTCGGGCGAGGCCGCGCTCACCGCGTCGATCAAGAAGTTACCGCCGATGTTCCAGCCCGAGGTCGGCGAGACCACCGAGGCGTTCACGCCCGGCGAGACCACGTAGACCGAGTTCGTGTCGGCGTACGTGCTGAAGTCGAGGCCGAGGCGAATCACCATGTTCTTCGAATTCTGAGGGAGGCACTTCTGCACCTCTTCCTGAGACTTCGCTTGCAACATGCACTTGATTTGCGACGGGGTGACCGCTCCGCCCTGCGGCTTCAGCGTGATGGTCACCGTGACGAGCTCGCGCTCCTTGATGTCCACCTCTTGCTCGAAGGTGGCGGGGAGGCCGTTCACGAGGCCTTCGGCGACGACCTGGTGCTTGCCCGGGTTGACGCTGAACTTCTTGGTGAGGCCGTCTGAAGGAACGGGGCGGTCGTCGAACTTCACGACGAGATCGGTCACGCCGGCGGGCGGCGCGAACGTGACGTGAGGCACGCGGTCGAGCAGGTCTTTCACGCGCTGACGCGCGGCCTTCATGACGGCGGCGTCGCGCTTTTGAAGGCCGATCTCGAGGGCCTTGTTCGCGTCTTTGGTGGCTTCGACCAGCTTGCCGGAGCGGTTCTCGCAGGAGGCGAGGTGGAGGCGCGTGCGCGGTTGCTCGTCGAGCTTGAGCGAGGCCTGGTCTTTCGCGATGCAGTCTTCGAGGCGGCCGGCTTGGTCGGCTTCGAGGCCTTCTTTGGCGAGCTTGAAGGCTTCGGCGCTCGACCAGCCTTCGGGCACGGTGCCCGACTCGGCGGCAGGGGCGGTGGGCTCGTCGCTCGGGGCGGGAGCGGCGGCCTTGGCGGCTTCGTCCCACTGGCTGCGGATGTTGGGCGTGACGCCCGACGACGGGAGCTTCGCGCTGGGGTCCGACTTGAGCGCGGTGGCGAACTGGGTCTTCGCTTCGTCGCCCTGGCCGAGCTGCGAGGCCACCATGCCGAGCGAGATGTGGACCTGCGCTTTGACAGGACCCGTGCAGCCTTTTCGGATGCAGAGCGCGAGCGCGTCCGAGAGCTTCTTTTTCGCGGGGGCGAGGCTACCCGGGTAGTCCTCGCTCATGACCTCTTGCACGGTCTTCTGAACCGCGGCGTCTTCGCCGGCGTACGCCGTGGACGGCCACGCGCAGAGCGCACCGAGTCCCGCTACGGCGGTCAGAGTGAAGAGCCACCGAGAGGCCCGGGTGTTGCGGTCGGAGCGCGACTTCACTCGCCTACGGTACACGAAAGGGTCCTCGTTACGATTCGAAAGTCGGCGGCCGGGGCTGTGTTTCGAGCGTCGTTCGGAGCCGTGCGACGCCGTGGCTGCCTAGGGTTGTGCGCATCGGGATGCGACACGAACACGTGGCTCGATCGGGTCAGTTGCACCCGCACCCGCCGCCGCCACCGCCGAGGCCGCCCGATGCACCTTCCGACACGCCGCGCACGTGAGCGTCGACGCCGAGGGCCATGTCGTCCGTGGTCATGGTGGGGTGTGCGAGCGTTCCACGTTCGTACGGGGCGACCTTCACGCAGCCGGTGGCCGAAGCGAGCGCAACCACCGCGAGCGCGGCGAGCACGAAGGTGCGCGCACGAGCGTACGAGCGTCCGGCGATTCGATGCGCGAGCGTTCCGTTTTCGAGTTTCTCGATCGACTGAGAGACCGTCATGATCGCACCCTCCGTACAGGGAACGAGTCTATCGACGCGCAGGAGAATTTCCACGAGGAAATCACTGGGGACGCAACTCGCGCGGCTCGTGGCGGATCGTCTGTGCACCGGTTCATTTCCGATCCACGCCGCACGGCTTGCGTGGACGATTCACCTGGTTTTCCAGGTTGCGCGTGTGCCCTTCGTACGGCCAGAATGATGCCCATGCAGCGCTGGACCGTTTGGCTCGTTCTCGGAAGCGTCTTCGGTGTCGTGGTCGCCTGTGGCGAGACCGACTACACGAAGGGCGTCTACGACAAGAAGTACGCGACGCCCGACTCGCTCCGCAACGCGACCGCGCCCGATCCGTACAACCCGGCTCTCGACGGCGGAGAAGCCGGCACGACGGGCGCCGCGCTCTGCGACGGCAAAGGCGCGATCGACGGCGGCGCCTGTACGGTCAGTTTCAAGACGGACATCTTGCCCAAGCTCGTGACCGACTGCGGAGCATGTCACACCGCAACCGGCGGAATCACGCCTCAGATCGACAACGCGAGCGCGGAAAAGACCTACGCGAACTTCATCAAGCAGGGGCAGACCAAGCCCATCGACAACAAGCCGTACATCAATCCCTGCTCGACCGACAAAGCCACGTCCACCATCCTCTGCAACATGTCGGCGACCGGCACGTGCGGTCAGGGCATGCCTCAGGGCAAAATCGGCAACCTCAGCACGGACCTCGCCGCGAAGCTCGACACCTGGCTCACCTGCGGCTCGCCCAACAACTGAGTGCGCCTGCGCGCTCGAACGGGTCGCCACCCCACCCGCGGACCCGCGTAGCGCGTCTCGCGTAGGCCTTCCGGGACGACGCGGCGGGTGCTACGGCCGAGGGCGACATGGACGCCTTTCTCTCGCGCCTCGAGCGCCGCTTCGGAAAATTCGCCATTCCGAACCTGACCACGTTCGTGGTCGCCGGCATGGCCGTAACCTTCGCGCTCATGTTCGTGAGGCCCGAGATCGTCTCGGCCATGATGCTCGACCCACGCGCCGTGCGCGCGGGCCAGGTGTGGCGACTCGTCAGCTACGTGTTCGTCCCGAGCGGCGGAAACCCGCTCTTCATCCTGTTCCAGCTCTCGTTCACGTGGTTCATCGGGCGCACGCTGGAGAGCGAGTGGGGCGCGTTCAAGCTCAACGTCTACTACCTGCTCGGCATGCTCGGCACGACCGCCGCGGCCTTCATTGGCGGTGAGCCGGTCGACAACGTGTACTTGAACGCGTCGGTCTTTCTCGCCTTCGCGACCCTTTATCCGAACTACGAAATCCGCATGTACCTGGTGCTGCCGGTGCGGGTGAAGTGGCTCGGCATGCTCATGGCCGGAGGCCTCGTGCTCTCGGCGGCGTTCGGCTCGTGGGGGGCGCGGATCGGTCTCGTGGCTTCGCTCTCGAACTACCTGCTCTTCTTCGGCAAGCACCTGGTCGATCTCGTGCGTCAGCGTCGCACGCTGGCCGCCCAGGCGACGCGTCGCGCGTCCATGCGTCCGGGGCCGGTCACGTCCACGGCGGCGTCCGCTGCTTCGAACGATCGCACGTGCACGGCGTGCGGCGCCAAGGCCTCCGAGGGCGCGGATATCCGCGTGTGCTCGTGCGCGAAGTGCGGCGTGCCGACCCTCTTTTGCGTCGAGCACGCGCGCAATCACTAACGTCGTCTCGTCTCGTCTCGTCTCGTCTCAGCTCGGCGCGCAGTCGAGCACGATCTTGCCGAATCCCTCGTTCTTCCCCATCAGCGCGAGGGCTTCGTTGGCCTCGGCGAGTGGCATCACGCGGTGAATCACAGCCGAGAGGCGCCCTTCCTCGAAGAGTGGAGCGAGGTGTCGGTCGAGCACGCGCGCGGCGG
This sequence comes from Polyangiaceae bacterium, assembly GCA_965225775.1. Classification (GTDB taxonomy): domain Bacteria; phylum Myxococcota_A; class Polyangia; order Polyangiales; family Polyangiaceae; genus JAAFHV01. Next base: position 8,313,470 of record OZ245328.1, read on the forward strand.
CGATCTTCTCGTCGAGCGGTCGCGAGCGCATGACGGTGCCGCGGATCGTGAGGCGCTTTCGGAGGACCGCGCCGAGGTCCACGTCGGCACGCGCGCCGGCGAGCAGCCCGACCAGCACCAGCCTGCCGCGAGGCGCGAGGCACGCGATCGACTCGGGCACGTACGATCCGCCCACGAGCTCGAGCACCACGTCCACACCGCGTCCGTCGGTCGCGGCGAGTACCGCGTCCGCGAACTTTCCGTCTTCGGGCAAGATGGCCGTGCCGAGGCCGAGCGCGGTCGCGTCGTCGAGCTTGTCCTGCGAGCGTGCCGTGCCGATCGTGCGTGCCCCGATGGCACGTGCAATCTGCACGGCCGCGGTGCCTACGCCACTGCCCACCGCGTGCACGAGCACCGTCTCGCCGGCCGCGAGGCCCATTTGCACGACCATCGCGTCGTAGGCCGTGAGGTAGGCCTCGGGGAGCGCGGCGGCTTCGGTGAAGGGGATGTTTTCGGGCAAGAGCGACGTGGTCTCGGCGTGCACCACGATCGACTCCGAGTACGCGCCACCGCCGACCAGGCCGAACACGCGATCGCCTTCTTTTCTCGAGTAGACGCCAGGTCCGATGGCGTCGACCACGCCCGCGTACTCGAGGCCCGGCACGTCCGCGACGGCGTCGGGGGGCGCCGGGTAGCCGCCCATGATCTGGATGAGATCGGCGCGGTTCACCGCCGAGGCGTGCACGCGCACGCGTACCTCGCCCTTGCCGGGAGTGGGCTCGGGGCGGTCTTCGAGAACGAGGGCCTTGTCACGAATCACCATGGCGCGCATGCCGCGACGGTAGCTCGATTCGAGCCGTCGCGGCACGTCTCCTCACGCGTACGCGTCTCGGGCGAGTCGGTTCAGGCGCGCCAGCCGATGAGCGACAGCAGTGGGCCCCAGCGCGTGGACGGGCGCTCGGCGTCCGGAGAGAGTCCGCGGCGCGCCTGATCGAACGAGGCGAAGTCACGCGTGCTCGGCGGCACCTCTTCGGTGAGCGAGCGTCCGTCGCGTTCGGCATCCCGTAGGGCGGGCCACATGCGCAGGAGCTCTTCGGCTTGCACACCGAGCAGCGCCACGCACGGCTCGCTCTTGATGGCTTCGAGGTCGGCTTCCACCGGCTCGCGACGCTTCACCACGAGCCGCGCGAGCAGGTCCGAAGCGCGCACGATGGCCGCGAATCGAGCCAAATCTCCGCCCCTTCGGACGGCTCGACGCCAGTCGTGATGGCGAAGCACCACCTCGGGGATGGGCGCGGGCAGGTTCCACATGGCGAGGACCGTGGCACCGAGGTGACCGTGGTCGTAGCCGAGGCGCGCGCGTTCGTCCGCGGCCCATGCGTCGTCGTCGTTGGGTGAGGTGCGCGCACCCGCCTGCATCAAGATGAGCCCGCCCACGTCGTGGAGCAGCGCCGCCGTGAAGGCGTCGTCCGCGCCGATGCCGATATAGGGCGCGATCATGCGCGCGATGGAGGCCGCGCCGAGCGAGTGCGTGAAGAGGTCTCGTGCCTCTTGCGACTCGGACTGCACGAAATCGAGTGCGGCCGTGGCCGCGGCCAGATCGGCGATGCGCTTCATGCCGAGCAGCGCGACCGCGTGTTTGATGGTCGAGCAGCGATTGCCCATACCGGCGCCGGCGGAGTTCACGGTGCGCAGCATGCTGGTGGAGAAGGCGAGGTCGCTCTCGACCACCTCGGCCACCTGCGCCACGGTCGCGCGCGGGTCGGACGTGACACGCCGAATCTTCGCCACCACGGTCGGGTAGGGTTTCACCTCGGGCAGCGACGAGAGCATGGCCACGGCATTCCGTGAGGCGACTTCGAGCGCCTTGCGGTCCTCGCTATCGAGAGCCAAGTGCGTAAGGTCAATCGCTTTTTCCATGGAGCCCTCCCGGAAAAATGGCGGTCGTCGGCGGGGCGTGAACGACGTTCCGCGCAGGCGCAGGCGCAGGCGCGGACGTCGCGTCGATCGCGAGCTCGTCACGAGCCTCGCTGAGGAACGGTGCCATCGTCATTTCCCTCGGAAGCCCACGACGTATCGTCGGGCTGACATCCATGAACGGACGATGCTTCACGGCCTTAAGGACTTTCGACGGGGTCCTTCCATTTTTCTGGTCCCGCTCCGTCACCTCCCTCGAAACGGCCGAATAGTCCGTGATTTACGCGGGTCCGAGGCCCCACGCGCTCCTCACGAGCGAGCGAGACGCGGACGCGAGGTACACGTGGAGGGCGAGCCAGAGCTCGGCCACGCGCTCCGGCTCGTGCGCGGTCGAGAGCGCGAGGATCCCGTCCGCGGCGATCGGAAAGAGCGCGTCGCGCAGCCTGGCAGCCTCGCGTGCGACCTCGGGCAACGCCGCCCCGGGCAGGCTGGCCCGGCCCGCGAGTGCGTGACGAAGCACCCGGCGTTGCACGGGCGCGAGCGCCGAGAGCAGGTCCGTGCCTTCCTCGCGTGTGCCCTGGCGCAGGTCGGGCACGGGCGTCTGCTTCGTGGTCCTGGGCTCGACGTGGGCGCGTGTGAGGCGGTCGTAGCCGAGGGAGAACCAGGGGCCGCGCGCGCCGTCGTCGGACGAGAGCGCCACGGCGATCGGTCGCGGCTCGAGCTCACCCTCGACCATCCGCGCCACCAGCGCGACCTGGGCGCCGGCCCGGGCAAGGCGCTCCAGGTTCTCGCGGTAGGGAAAGGTCGCCTCGTCGAGCGGGATACCGAGCGGCACGCGTGCGTCCGCGCTCTGCAACACGAAGCCTCGCTCTCCCGTGCGCACGTCGAGCGTGCCCTCGAGGAAGACGAGGCCCTGTCGCTCGCCGCGCGCGGCGCGCGCAAGCTGAGCGGCGAGGCGGTCGCGGAAGAACGGCTCGAGCAGCGACGCGTCGGCGCCCACGGCCACGCAGGCGACCTCGCGCCCCGCCCCCAGTCGGCCCTCGGGGGAGACCTCGGCGCGGGCGAAGAGCAGCCCACCTCGCGCGGCCTCCCGATGCGAGAGCGACGTCTCGCCGAAACGCAGCTGCGCGTCGTAGGCAGAGCACGCGCGCTCCGCGTCGCCGGGGATCACGTCTTGTGCAGAATACACGTCTCGTCCGTCGGTCAGGTAGGTGACCACGCCTGCGTAGCCACGTCGGAGCACGGGCTCGCAGGCGATGCCCGTCAGTCGAAGGCCGGTTCGTGGCGCGTACGTTCGGCGCGCGATTCCTCGCCAGGTGGGGGACGTGTCTCCTTGCCCGAGGCGACGCGCGACCAGGAGAAGCTCGGCGAGGCGGGAGGCCGCGTCGGCGAGTCGGAAGTCCGGGCTCTTCGCGCGCAGATCGCGGGCCGCTTCGTAGACACCGAGCGCGCACGCTTCGAGTCGGTAGAGCGCTTGTCCGCGGCACGCGTGCACCAGGCGAAGCAGCTCGCCCAGCCGGATCGTGGAGAGGCTCGCCAGGCCATCGAAGAGGATGGTCCCACCGAGACGCGAGGCTTCACCGGCGAGCGCGCGGTCCGCTTCGGTCAGGGGCGTGGTCTCGTTCGGCCGCTCGTTTTGGCTCTCGTTCTCACCACGCAGCGTCGCGTGCTCCGGAGAGGCTTCGCGTGGAGACGTGGCCGCATTCGAGGCGCCGGCGTCTGCTACGGGCAGGACGGTGAGCACGGCGAGCAAATGAAAGCAGCGAGGCGCGAGCAGGCAGGTGCAGGTGGCCTGTTCGGCTCGAGAGATTCCTTCGCTCGCCAGCGTGACGGTTTCTTCACCGGCCGCGACGGTGACCGAGGTGCCGAACGTCCACGTCCACTCGTCGGCCACGCGTGGGCGGGCGTCGAGCCGCTTGGACACGCGCGGCGGTACCGCTTGCGTGAGCTGCGCGAGCACGTCGGCTGCCACGTCGGGACGTGTGCTCATCGTGCTCCTCGGATGCGCTCGCCGACCCAGCTCGCGAGCTCGACCGGGCTCAGCGCCGCGATGGGCATGCCGGCCTCGACCAGTTGCGCGGCGATGGCGCGGTGGTAGCGCGGGGCGTGGTTTTCCCCGAGCGCGGCCAGCCCCAGCAGCACCGCCCCCGAGTCCCGCAGCGCACGAACCTCGGAGACCAGCTCGCCCACCGAGCCTCCTTCCTCGAAGTCCGAGACGAGCACCACGATGCTGCGCGAAGGGACCGTGAGCAGGCTGCGTGCGTGGCGGAGGCCCTTCGCGAGCAGCGTGCCTCCGCCGATGTCGACCGAGAGCAAGAGCTCGAGCGGATCGGGGGCGGCCTCCGTGAGGTCGATCACGCGGTCGTTCACGGCCAAAAAGTGAGTCGAGATCGCCGGGAGGCCGCCGAGGATGCCGGCCATGATCGCCGAGTGGATGACCGAAGGCTCCATCGAGCCGGACACGTCGACCACCAGCACGATTCGCCAGTCGAGGCTCTTCTTGGTGCGCGCGCGGAACGCGAAGCTCTTCGGCGCGAGCTTGGGGCCTTCGGCGCTCGGGTAGGCGGTGATCAGGTTGTCTCGAATGGTGCGGCGCAGATCGAGGCGACCGCTCGTTCGCCGGGTCGACCTCGGAGTGCCGAGACCCACCAAGGCCGGCATGGCCGTGGTCGCCAGCTCCTTCACGAGTGCGTCGGTGATGCGCCGCGAGAGAAGCTTCAGATGCGTAAATTCCCGATCCGAGAGGCCACCCTTGAGCGACAAGATGCGCTCGAGCAGCTCCACCGAAGGGGTGACCTCGTCGGCGTTCAAGAGCGCCAGCGCGCCGGCATTTCCGCCTCTTGCGGCCTCGGCGAGCACCTCTTCGCGCACGGCGAGACCGAAGAGCGACGCGAGATCGTCGCCCCACTCGCGGGCCGTCGGGTAGCTCTCGTCGCGACCTCCGCGCGACCCCTCGCCGTGGCCCGTTCCGTAGAGCTCGTCGAGCGCGCGCGCATACCCCGTGGCTCCGCTCGTGAGCCGCTCGCGCTCGCGCCCGAGCACCAGCCTGACGCGGTCGACCAGGCCGATCGCGTGTGATCTTCGCGAGCGCGTAGTCTGCATAGCCTCGCTCGTGCTCGTCGTCGATCCGAGCTCGGCTTTCGGGAAAACGAGACCCACCTCGACAAGAGCGGCAATCCCTTCGCGATCGGCGGTCGCGTAGGCGGCGAGCGCCTCGGGCGAGAGCGTCAGCGTGAGCGTGCCCTCGTGCGCGCCGAGCACCTCGAGCAGGCGCTGGCGATCCCCGGCGGAGAGAACGTCGAACCCACCTCGGAGCGAGGGAAGGCGCGCGAGAAAGCTCGCATCGTCGAGGCGATCGAGCCCGTCCAAGAGCGCCTCGGCGAAGCGTGGATCCCCCTCGAGCTTGGCCCCCGCGACGAGCAGCGCTCCGCGCATGGAGCCCGTGCGAGCGAGCGCCGCAGCGACGTCGTTGCCTCCACGGTCGAAGAGCGAGACGAACGACGCGTAGAACGCCGGCGCCTCGTCCATCTCGAGCACCACTTTGGCCGCCATACCGGCCCCTTGAACCAGTGGGCTTCCTTGTTCGACGAACGTCGACACCACGTGTCGGAGCGTGGCCAGATCCTGCCGCGCGAACAGCGCGAGCAGTTCGGCGAACGCCACGATGTCCGCTTCTTCGGTGGTGCCCAGCATGCCGTCGAGGGCACGGAGCGCCGCGAAGCCGAGGTCATCGCGTTCTTTCGCGAGCGAGCGTTTCTCGTGTGCATTCGCGTCGCGTGCGTGTCCTTCGGGATGCGGCACGGCGGGCAGGGTAGGGCGCAGTCCCTCGTCGACCCGTGCAAGCTGCACGAGAGCGGCGCCGAGGTCGGCGAGCCCAGCGTTCGGCACGAAGAGCTCGTGGAGCCGATCGAGCAGCTCGGCGAAGAGCTTGCCCAGACCCGCTTCTGCGGCGCGGTCGAGGTGGGCCACGAACCCTCGTGCCATTTCCTCTCCACGCTCCACGAGACGCGCGAAGCTTCGTCGCAGCGCCCCATCGGCTGCGCTCTCCAGGGTCGATCCGAACATCCCCGAGAGCTCCACACGTGCCGCGGTCTCGGCCGTGTACCGCAGCGAGACGCGCAGCGTGAGGTTTTCCACGTCCGCGCGCGTGCCTCGCACGGAGAGCGCGCTGCCGCGTCGATCGCTGCGTTTTTCAGCATACGGGACGCCGCATACCTCGAGCCGTCCGAGCACGATCGCGCGCTCGCGATCTAGATCCGAGCGCGAGGGATCGAGCGTGAGCTCTTTGGCTTCGCGAGAGGTGGTGGGACCGGGCAGCCCGAGCCTTTCGACCAGCCGCTCCACGTCGAGCGCGAGTCCGGAGCGTGGCGTGTCCGGCGCGAGGTGCCCTCGGCGATGCCCCACGAGCACCACGGACATCGCACGCGCGAGCGCGCGGCCACGTCCGAGCAGCTCACCCTGCGCCATGGTGGTCTCGATGGCCTCGACCAGCTCACGCCTTCCGGGTGAGCCTTGCCCACGCAGCGTGGCCAGATCGCACGCGAGACGCATGGCCTCGCGTACGTCCGCGAAGGAGGCCACGTGCCCCTTTTCGCGCAGCTCGCGCGCGATGGCGACCAGCAGGTCGGGCATGGCGTGCTCGAGAGGCAGACCTTGCACGTGGAGCTCGTACGCACGCTGGACGAGCGACGGATCGCGAATACCGGCGGGGTAACCGGAGCGCGAGTCGAACAGCTCGAAGTCGTAGGGGACGAGCGCGCCTATGGGAGCGTCGCTCGACGTGTGCGGCGTCTCGGCGGCGGCGTGAGGCTTCTCGAACACGGGGTTCGAGAGCAGCGCGTTGGCGTGAAACGCGCCGATCACCGCGGCGACGCGCGCGCCCTTGGTCTTCGAGGCGAGGCCGATGGCGGCGCGCATGTGGCTCTCGCGCGCGCGGTCCTCGGGCTGGATACCTCCGCCGGCGAGGGTGTCGGCGCGGAGCAGCCAGCCGAAGGCGAGCGCGGCGCGGCGGAGGCGCTCGGCGCTCGCGGCGATGCTCTCTTCGATCGAGCCTCCGTGCACTTCGACCAAACGATCCCAGAGGGCCTCCACGTCGTCGCCGTCTTCGACGCGTGCGAGCAGCTTGCCGGCGCCGGGCGCATCGTCTTCTCCGCGTATCGCGGGCGCAGAGACCGGGCGATCGATGGCGAGCACTTCGACGCCGCTTCGCACCGCCCAGCGAATGGCGGACAGCTCGGGGGAGAAATCCGCGAACGGATAAAACGCGAGGGAGCCATCCGCGCACGTGGCGGAGAGCGCTACCGGAGCGCCGAGCTCGGGATGGCCGAGCCACGGGATCCACGCGCCGAGGTCGGCCGGCAGCTCCACGGCGATCACCGTGGGCGCGTAGGCCTCGAGCAGGACGGGCATCGCTGCGGCCAGCGCGGCCGAGTGATGGCGCACGCCGATCAGGAAAGGTTCCCGTGACGTCGCGAGGGCGTCCGGGGCCGCTTTGGGGTCGAGGTCCGCGAGGCGCATGGATCAGCGCTCGAGCAGACCGCGCAGCTCGAACAGCGTCTGCCAGAGGCGATGCTTGTCTTCTGCACGCTTCTTCACGGCGCCGTCCCAGTAGGCGAGCAGGCGCCCGTGGTCCTTCGGATCGTCTTTGGTGACCACGCCGGACAGGTACCCGGGCACGAGGCCGAGTAGGTCGCGATCGCCCGGCAAATACGCTGCTGCGAGGCCCACGGCCGAGGCCACCGCGACCGCCTCGGCGGTGCTCATGACCGTGCTCGGCTTCTCCACCGCGTAGCCCTCTTCCGTCCGTCCGAGGCGCAGATCGCGGAACACGGTCACGATGGTCTCGAGCACCGCGTCGTCCACCTCGAGGCGCGCGTCTCCGCGCTCGAGCGTGCGCGTGGCGCGCGCCTTCACGAGGGCGACCTCGTCTTTGGCGTGGGCGATGGGCGGCACGGTCTCGAAGTTGAACCGACGCTTGAGCGCCGCGCTCATCTCGGACACGCCGCGGTCACGCAAGTTCGCCGTGGCCACCACGTTGAACCCTTCTTCCGCGTGCTCCACGTGCGGTGCGCTGCCCGAGAGCTCGGGCACGGCGAGGCGCCGGTCGCTCAAGATCGACACGAGCGCGTCTTGCACCTCGGGCAAGCAGCGGGTCACCTCTTCGATGCGCGTGAGGGCTCCGGTGCGCATGGCCGTGAGCACCGGAGAAGGCACGATCGCCTCGGGTGATGGCCCCTTGGCGAGCAAGAGCGCGTAGTTCCACCCGTAGCGCAGCTGCTCCTCGGTGGTGCCCGCCGTTCCCTGCACGGTGAGCGCGGACGTGCCCGAGATGGCCGCGGAGAGCAGCTCGGAGAGCATCGACTTGGCCGTGCCCGGCTCGCCCACCAGCAGGAGGCCGCGCTCTCCCGCGAGCGTGATCACGCTCCGCTCGACCAGCGCACGAGGCCCGACGAACTTGGGCGAGATGACCAAGCTCGGCGGCACGTCCTTCTTCTTCGACCCCTTGGGAAGCTTGAGGGCCTCGCCCGCCGAGCCCATCACGAAGGTGACCACCGCGCGCGCGGTCATCCGAAAGCCCTTGGGACGGCGCTCGGGGTCCCACGCCTCGAGGAATCGAAGCTCGTCTTCGTAGAGGATCTCGGCCGGAGGTGACTGCATCGCGGAAAGGTACCTCTCAAGCTTGCGGGCAAAGCCCGGGACTCGGAAAAAGAACGGGATTCGCGCACGAGCCCGAACCTCTCGGGACCCGTGCGCGTCTCTTGTCGGTGCGGCTACTTCTTCTTGGGAGCCTTCTTGGTCACGTCCACGAAGCCGGGTTTCTCGCCGCTCGACCAGCGCGCGAAGGCGCGTGAGAAGAGCGTCTTCGGTGCGACGGTCACGCACGGCTCGTCGAACGAAACGCGGTCGTAGATGGGCACCTTGTAGGCCTCGAGCGAGAGGCCGCGGCTCTTCTTCTCCCACGCGCCCGGCAGGAACACGTCGCGTCCGGCGCGCTCGCGTTTGCCCTCGATGACGAGCTTCTTCTTCGTCAACGTGGACACCGCCGCGTCGTAGCGCGCCGGCTTCCAGCCGTTCCAGAGCATCACGTTCTTTTTGCTCGGGTTCGGAACGGCCAGCATCTGCAGGTAGAGCGCCGCGGCGTCTTCGTCGATGCCGGCTGCGGCGGCCATCTCCTTGACCACCTTCTTGGCCGACACGCTCGGATCGAGCTCGTAGCTGCCCTCGGGCGCCTTGGACGTGCGCACCGATTCGACCAGCTCCTCGCACTCTTTCGAGAGCAGGTAGTAGGCCGCGCGCGCCGCATCGAGACCGTAGAGCTCGTCGTCGTCGTCGCTTCCGGAGCCTCCCACGCCGAGGTACGGGAGCACCGCCGCGCGGTTCGCACGCAGGCTCGAGGTGCGCAGCCCGAGCTCCACGTTGTCTTCGCCCGCGAGCACGGCGATCACCGTGCCGTTGTCGCGGCCCTCACGGCTCTGGTCCACCGAGGTGTCGAAGGAGACCTTCTTTCCTCCCACGCGGTCCAGGATCGCGGCGGCCTTCTTCGCGTCCTCTTCGTAGCGCTCGCCCAGCGGCAGCAAGAAGTCCGGCGCTTCCAGGTTGGCCTTCGCGCGGTCGTAGAGCGCCGGGATGGCGGCGCGGTACTCGTCGCCCACCGGCAACGAGGTGGCCAAGAAGGGCACGAGCTTGCCGATCGTGGCGACCACCTCGGCCGAGAAGAAGTCTCCGCTGTGGCCCACTTGGAACCACCTCGGAGCGGGTTTTCTCGCGGTGAGCCAGGTGTTCTCGGGAGAGCTCGCGGTGAGCACCATGGCCAGCGCTTTCCGCGAGGGCAGATCGATCTGCAGCTCGCGGTCCACCACCGAGACCAGCTCCTCGCGGACCACCACGGTCTTGCCGAGCAAGGCCTTGGCGGTCGTGATCAGCGCCTCTGCGGAGCTTCCCGGCTCTTCCGGCAAAGCCCACAAAGAAGCCGCGCTCGGCACGTTCGCCGCGCCCGCCAGCAGCGCGAAGAGCTGCCCGTTCGGGAGCTCCCGCAGCTTGTCTTTGGCCTTCGACGCGTCGCCCTGCTTCAGGTCGAGCGTGGCGCGCAGCTCCTTGCCGAGGAAGTCGTTCTTGTACTCGTTGAAGCTCGGTAGACCCGCGAGCAGCAAGACGGCCTCGGCCGGCGTGAGCGGAACCGCAGCGGCGACCTTCGCAGCCGCGTGGGTCGCGTGCGGTACGGGGCCTTTGGCCTCGAGATCACGCAGCACCTCGTCGACGAAAGCGCGATCGTCGGGGATGCTCAGCGTGGTCTTCGAGGTAAGCGTCGCGTCCGCAGGCGGAACGAAGTCCTCTCCCGCGGCGAGCACGCTCACCTTCTGCTGCGGCTCGTCTTCGTCTTCGTCCACCACCCGCGCGAACACGAGCTGGCCGCCCAGATCGGCGAAGAAGGTGTCGACGTGTTTGGCCTTGCCGGAGAAGAAGGTCGAGCCGGTCTTCACCTGGAGCTCGGCGCGGGTCACGGTGAGACCGAGCAGGCCGCTCTCGGCCACGCCTTTGGCGATCTCGCGCAGCGTGGCGCGGGCTTCGTCGCCCGTACTCGCACGCGTGGCGATGAAACACGCGACCTTCGCCAGGTGCTCCACGAAAAGCTCCCACGAGATACGCGAGCCGCTGAGCTTGCTTCGTTTCTTGTCACGGAAGGCCGCGCCGACGGCCTTCATGTCCGTCGTGCAGAAGCCGTCTTCGTAGCCTTCGGTGGGGACCTGCGGGAGCGCTTGTTCGAACGCGTCGTCGCTCGCGCCTTCGCCGCCGCCGCTCTCCCGGAGTCGTCCCAGGCTCGTTTGGTGGCCCGTGGCGACCTTGGCCACGATGGCCACCGCCCGCTTGAGGACCGCGTTCTTTAGCTGGGGCAGGTGCTTCTCGACCGCCGCGAGCGAATGGGTGAGCGCGTCGTCGTCTTCGGCGTCGTCCTCGGCCGCCTCGGCCAAGATGGCGCTCGCGACCTCGTCGGTCACGGCACGCAGCACGCGGCTCGCGGCTTCGTCGCGCACGGTCAGGTAGTCGAGCCATGCCTCGCGCGGGAGCAGCGGGAAGGCCGCGCTCTTCCACTTGTCGTCCCCGAACTCCCCGGTGGGCTCTACGTCGGCGCCTACACCCCCGTAGATGGTGAGCTCGTCGCTCGTGTCCTCCGACCAGGCGCCCGAGACCGACACCGGGCGAAGCTCGTTCGTCCCGGGAAAATCGAGCAGCGCGTCGGGCGTGAAGATGCCGCTCCAGCTCTTGCCGTCGATGCGTGTGATCTGCACGTCACGCGTAGCGTCGTCGCGCCGAACGTAGCGGCCCGTGAGGCCGCCGGCATACCCCGTGAGCGCGCCTTCCGCGTTGCGCAGCGGCATGAGCTGCACCTCGCGTAGCGCGAAGCGATCGCTCACCTCGGAGGCTTCGCGCACGAACGCCGGCCACGAAGCACGCCCTGTCTTGCCGGTCTTCGGATCGAGCTCGAGCAGCTTGAGCCGTTCCTCGTAGGTCTCGCGGCCTTGCCACACGGTGGTGCCGTCGGTCGCGAAGGCGTGGAAGCGGATCTTCTCCGGCTTGTCGCCTCGGTGAAGCGCCACACCCTCGCCCGTGGTGGCCCCTCCGCCGGCGAGCTCGGCGATCTCGGGGATGCGCGAGCGCCACATGTCGAGCGGGAAGGCGTCCTTGGCGTGGCTCGCCCAGATCGCGCTGTTCTTGTCGGTCTTCGGATCGTCGAAGGTGATCAGCAGATCACCGTCCACGTACAAGATGTCCTTGGGCTCCTTGGCAATGGGCGGAAGGTCGCGCTCTTCCAGGCGCACGCGCCCGTCGAACACGACGATCTTGCGACCCGAGCGCACCACCGGATGCTGCCGCGTGCCGTGCAGCTCGATCTCCGCTTTGGGACCCGCGAAGGCGGCCAGGGCCTCCTCGAACGCAGGCCAGGTGAGCTCGTCGACCAGGCCTCCGCGCAGCGTGCGCGCGAACGCGCTTCCCACGCTCACCGCTTCGAGCGCAGTGACCGCCTCGGGGAACTCGGTGAAGGTCGCCGCGGAGGTGCTCTCGGTGAGCGTCTCGAGGTGCTCGTTCACGGCGGGCAGCGCGCCCTTGGCGAGCTTCTCGATCACGCCGAGCAGGTGCTTTCGTCGCGCCGCGACCAGGCCTTTTTTGCCCTTCGCGCGCGCCTCGAACTCGGCCTCGCCGAACTTCCGTGCGACGGCTGCCTCGAGCAGCTTGCCGTACTCGGGGTGCGCCTCCAAGAGCTGCGGGTCTTTGACGAACGCGTCACCGAGCGACACGCTCGGGTCTTCGCCCTTGGGCTTCTCGAGCGTGAGCCCGAGCGCGAGCGCGGCTTCGAGGATGTCGGGCGAGTACTCGCCGTCGTCGCCCCAACGTCGGTACGAGTCGAGCGCCAGAGGCTCGCCCGTCTTCACGAGCGTCTTCGCGAGCGCCTCCAGCATCGTGAAGTAGCGCGGCGTGATCGGCTCTTCGCGATCGCCCCAGTCGTCCGAGAAGGTCACGAAGCGCGTGAGCGCCGAGGCGAAGCGCGCGGCCTCGTTCGTTTCGACCGCCAAGTCCACCGCGCCGATTTCGTCCAGCAGATCGAGCCACGTGGGCAAGAACTTCTGGAACGAACGCGGCTCGGGGAAGAGCCATACGATGCGCGCTTTGGCCTCGCGCGACGACTTCGCGAGCGCGATCAGCGCGTCGCGGTAGGTGGCCCAGAAGTCGGGCGGTGCCTTCTTGAGCGAGGGCGAAGCGAGCACGGCGCCGAGCAGCTCGAGGTCCGCATCGTTGCGACCGGCGGCCTTGGCCAGCTTGGAGAGCTCTTTGGCCATGCCCGTCCACGGGGCAGCGCCGCCTTTGATGCGCTGGACGTTGAGCTCGAAAAAGCGACGCTCGGCTTCTTTGGGACCGAACGCTTTGGTGAGGTCGTCGGCGTAACCGGCGAGCGACTTGGCGGGCACGGCGCCGGCCGCGGAGAATTCCAAGTAGGCCGCGGCGCGCAGGTCTTCGTCGACCGCGAGCTTGTACGCGCGCTCGGCGGTGCGGGCCTTCTCGAACGCTTGCGAAGCCAGGTTCGCCGCGTCTTCGGCGAGGAAGGTGCGCCCCACTTCTTCCCAATACGAAGGCATGAACGCGGGTACCGAGCGCTCGAGCTTCTTGGCAATCTCGGTGAACGCGTCTTTGGCGTGACCGGGCTTGGTCTTGGCGCGGGTCGCGCCCTTGCGGAAGTCGCGCATGACCTCGAGGGCGAAGCGCGCCTTCGAGGGATGATGGACCAGCGCCCACGCGGGGAATCCGAGCGCGCGCTTTCGGGTGCGGCCGACCGTGGTCTTCTCTCCGGCGGGCGCGAAGCCGAGCACGTTCATCTCGGCTTCGGTCGCGCCGTCCAGCGAGGCCTCGACCAGGCGCACGATGGTGCGGCCTTCGACGGCCGGGTGCGTGAACTCCATGGCCACGAGCTCGCCGGTGGTGACCGGATCGGTCTTGGCGGACTTCTTGGCAATCGCCCCCGCGCGCACCCACGTGTCCTCGGAGCTTCGCTCGGATTTGGCGCTTCGATCAGACATCGTCGTCCCCCTGCTCTTTCTTCTCCACGAGCCGCTTGCCGTAGATGGCGCTCGCCATGCGCATGCCCTCCGAGAACGCGACCGGCGGTACGTCCTTCACGAGGATGGTGTCGCCGGCGCCGTCGACCCAGCCGAGGGTCTCGGTGATCGCTTCGTCGTCCGGGTCGTAGCCGCCGAGCTCGAAGCGAGCCTCGGTGGTCTTGCCGTTCTCGAACACGCGGCAGGCCGCGAAGGTGCCCGAGGTGCGGTACCCGAGCGACTTGGCCGCGCCGCGCGCGTGGGTGAGCATCTCGAATTTTCCGCCGCGGAACGTGCCCATGTCGGCTTGGTCGGCGGCGAGATCGTTTGGCTTGGCGAAGACCTCACGGAAGAGCTGCTTCTGTCCTTGGGTGATGCCGAGCTCGGCACAGAGCGCGCGCAGGTCGTCCAGGTTCTCGAGCAGGATCGGGTGCGGCACGACGAAGGTCTCCGCGCGTGTCCACACGGTCTCGCCGTCCGCGTCCACGAGGCCGAGTCCCTTCTTGGCGTCCACGCCGCGCAGAAAGCCCGCGCTCGCGCGTTCACTCGTCTGCGGCACGACCACCATGTTCTCGAGCGCGCGGCGGTACGCCTGGTCTTTCCACACGGCGACGAGCACGGCGGTGGGCGTGGGGAGCGAGCGCAGCATCCAGCCTTCCACGGTCTGCGCGACCTCGCGCTCGTGGGCCTTCAAGAAGTCGATCACGCCTTGCAGTTGCTCGCCCGCGTCGCTCTCGCGCACGTCTTTCGGCACGCTGCCGAGCAGCTGTCCCTTCGGGTTTTTGCAGACGAGCTTCTCGTCGCGAACACCGAGCGCGTACCCCTTTCCGGCAGGCACGAAGCCCGCTTCCACGGGCGCATCCGGCGCCTTGTCTTTGCCTTTTGCCGCACTCGCCTTGGGAGCGATCGCAACAGCCTTCACGGGTTTTTTGGCAGCCACGGCGAGTAGGCTACACGAGCGTTCGGCGAAGCGAAGGAGACGCGGATGACTTGGCGCGCCAGGAGGGCGGGGGCGTGGAGGGGCTTTTGCCCAGCAGGGGGCACCGCTTCTTGGGCTTCGCAGGATTGGTGGGCTTTGCAGACTTTGCGGGCTTAGCGCGCGTTGCAGGCGTAGCCGCCTTTGCGGGCTTAGCGCGCGTTGCAGGCGTTGCGGGCTCAGCGGCCTTCGCAGGCTTCGCAACCTTCGCGGGGGCTTTCGCCTTTTCGGGCTTCGACGCCTTCGCGTGAGCCTTGGGCCTCGCCCGCCGCTCGAGCACCGGAGCGAGCGCGGTACGGAGCGCGCGGTCTTTGCTCTCCACGCCACGCTGGACCACCTCGGCGACCACGCGCTCGCTGCCCGAAGCGAACACCGTGCCGCTGTCGCCCATGTAGAGCCAGGCGTCGTAGAGCGCGGTGCCGCCCTGCTCGGCAATCACGCGCAGCTCGAGCGTGTCGACGCGGATACGCTCTCCGTCGCCGTCTTCGGCGCTCTCCTTAGAGCCAGCGCCTGCGGTAACGAGGTCTTCGAATGCGATCTCCTGCCCGCCGTAGCGCTGGTTCGCAATCTCGAGCTGGCGGCGGTGAATGGGGGCGAGCTTGGCGAGTGCCTCCACCGTCATCGAGGTGGTGCTCATGAGCTGGAGTGTGGGGCCGCCGGCGAGCGCGCGTCGGGCGGCTTCCAACCGATCGCGGAGGACCGGGTGCGCGAGCGCGACATCTTCGAGCTTGGCGAGTGCACGCGCGGGGTTGTCCGCGGTCGAGACGTTGGCGAACACGGCGTCCGCGAACCGTGGCTCCGGGTACGTCGCGAGGTAGAGCGCGCCGAGCCGCCGGCGCTCGGAGTCGAACATCACCTCGGCCAACGCCGCGGTCAGGGCCGCGTCGCGCCGTTCGGACGGGATGGCCTCGATGCTGGCACGGGTCACGGCCTCGAACATTCCCCAGCCGAGTCGCAGCAGCGCGTCGTGGCGCGGGGCCACCCCCTCGCCCGTCGCGACGAGGGCGGCGATCAGCATCTGGGCGACGCGATCGGGGACCCCCGACGAGTGGCGCTCGCCAGGGACATGGGGCGCGGCGTGGAGCTCGAGGACCCAATCCGCGAGCCGCGTCGCCCATCCGTCAGGGCCACCGCGGGCGGGGGCCGTTGCGCTCGCGAGCATGCCCTCGAGTAGCCGATGGATCGGTGTCCCATTGACATCGTCGGGGGCGACGGCGAGCACCACGAGCAGCTCGACGCGGGTGTGCCACGGGAGCCCATCGAGGAGCGCCATCGCCCGCCCGGGCTCCTCGTAGGCGGCAGTCCGAAGGGCGAGCAAACGCGGTTCCTGGGTGTCGCCGAGCGGCGCGAACCAACCGGTCGAATCCTCGTCGAGGCCGAGCCACCGACGCGTGAGCCAGGTCGCGGCGAACACCGGCCAGGTGTCGAGCACGAGCCCCGGATACGCGGCTACAAGCTCGGCGACGAGTCGCTGTGCCGGTGTGAGCGTGCGGGCGTCGGGAATCGGGCGTTCGCTGCACCGCCCCTCGTGTGCGGTCAGGCCCGACGCCGCGAGCGCGGCGCCCCACGCCTCCTGCTCGTCACTCGTGCGGTCTCCTGGCGCGCTCGCGTCGCTGAGCGCGACTGCGCGGGTCACAGCGGCAGCGACGGCAGGTGGAAGCGTAGCAATGCGGGCGCGCAGCGAGTCCGGGAGCATCCTGGGATATCACCACAAGGGGGCGCGTTCGCGAATCGGGAGCTACTCGAGCCGCTTCGCTTGCTGTTCGAGCGAAGCGCTCGCCGTCCGCGCACTCACCGGAGTCGTGCCGAGGGACCACGGTCGCTCGTTCAGGTTCCTCGTAGGAAACCATGCTGGGACGGCCGCTCGCACTCGCCTGGAGCGCACGGCGTCGAGCGTACCCGGCAGACGCCCGTGGGGCCCCTTGCGCCCTGGCTCGGGGGCCGAGCGTCGACGTCACGAGCCTCGAGCTCGCGTCGCCGCGAGTCCGTCACACGGAGGTCACGTCCTTGCGGCTTGCTTTGCGGGGCCTCACCACCTATCGCCCAGGGCTCATCCCCAGTTCGGAGGCTCCATGCGCGCCAATCGTCTTGCATTCATCGCTCTCGCCGTTGCCCTGCCGGCTGCACTCTTCGTGGCCTGCTCCGATTCGACCGACGGCGAAGACAGCGGCGTCGAAGAAGATGCGAGCAGCGCACGTGACGCCCGCGTCGATACGGGAGCGAAAGACTCCGCCACGCGAGACGCGAACACTCCCGACACCAGCGTTCCCGACGCGAATACCCCCGAGACGAGCACGACCGACGCGGGCGACGGTGGCGTCGACGCGGGCGACGGTGGCGTCGACGCGAGCGACGGCGGCGTCGACGCGAGCGACGGTGGCGTCGACTCGAGCGTGGACGCAGGCCCCGGGGTGAAATTCATGGTCGTTCGTGTCGGCGCGGGCGCTACCGCGCTCAGCGCCGCGTCGGCTCCCGTGTTCCTCGAAGAGCGGAGCTCGTCGGATGGCGCCATCGCGCGCACCATCCCGCTCCCCACCGCGGTCGATGGCGCCAATCAGCCGTTCGCGCTCGCCGGCAACTCGACCACGGAGGGGGCCCTCACGCTCTCCGGGAACGGGCAGTTCGTGACGCTGGCCGGATACGCGGCGATTCCCGGCGTGGCCGACGTGAACGCGACCGCCTCGACGGCGACCAATCGTTTGGTCGCGCGCGTGAGCAAGCTCGCCGCGATCGACACCACGACCCGCATCGACGCGGCCTTCACCGGCGTGAGCGTGCGCGCCGCCGCGACCGACGACGGCACCACCTTCTGGGTGAGCGGAGAGAACGCGGCCGGCGCGCTCGGCGGCGTCTACTACCTGCCGCTCGCGACCACCGGCGGGCTCCAAATCCTCGCTGCGCCCCAGAACATGCGAGCCGTGGCCATCTTCGGCGGTCAGCTCTACGGCGATACCCAGTCCGGCGCCGGAGGCACCACGCTTCGCCTCTTCTCGATCGGCACCAATTTGCCCGTCACTGCCGGCCAAACGGGCACGAATCTGCCCGGGATCACGAACGCCAACACCACGCCCAACGGCTTCATGATGCTCGACCTCAGCGCCGCGGTGGCGGGACCCGACACCTTGTACGTCGCGGACACGCGCAGCATCGCGGGCACCGGGGCGGGCGGCGTTCAAAAGTGGACCTCCAATGGCGCCACCTGGACCCTCGCCGCCACGTTCAAGACCGGTCTCACGGCCTCCCCGATCAACGTCGCCGCGGCGAAGGTCGGCGCTGCCGTGCACGTCGTGTGCACCACGCTGGACAACCCCGCCAAGCTCGTCCGGTTCGTCGACGACGGCGGCACCAATCCCACCGGCGTGACCCTCGCGACCGCCGGCACCAACACGCAGTTCCGCGGAGTCGCCGTCGCCCCCTGACGGCCGCAGGCGTTTCCTGAGGAAAAGGGAGCCTCGCGCTCCCTTTTCGACGTCGCCAGGTCGTGCAGGAGCGCTCTGGAGCCGCTCGGTCGCCTCACGCGGACCACGGAAGGTATCTCTTGCGGCAACGCGGTGGGAGCGCTCGACGTCCGCGCTCCCACCCCGGCCCGAGTCGTAAGCTCGTGCAGGCCAGTCGTAAGCTCGTGCAGGCCCCTCGTAAGTTCGTGCAGGCCCCTCGTAAGTTCGTGCAGGCCCCTCGTAAGCTCGTGCAGGCCCCTCGTAAGCTCGTGCAGGCCCCTCGTAAGCTCGTGCAGGCCAGTCGTAGGTTGCTGCAGAGCAGTCGTTTCTTGCTGCAGACGAGTCGTTTCTTGCTGCAGACGAGTCGTTTCTTGCTGCAGACGAGTCGTAAGTACCTGCAGCGTGTGGAAACTTCAGGGGTTTTCGTCTTCGTCGGGGTCTTCCGTGTCTTCGCCGGACTTGCCGATGCCGAGCCCGCGCAAGATCGCGGGGGAGACCGGGAGCACCAGGCCAGAGAGCCCCTTCTTGCGAGCCTTTTTGAAGTCCTTCCAGATCCACTTCATGGCCACCAAGAGGCGGCCCTCGGCTTCGTTTTCGGCGGGGGTGTCACGGTCGGCCTGCTGAGCGGCGCCGCGTGACGCGGTCGCCTTCTCGAGCTCCACGGCCGCGGCCTCGAGCTCGGCCAGCGTGTCTTCGTTCACGTCGTGAAGGCCGAGGCGAACCCTCAATCCCTCGTCTTCGAACCACTTGCTGAGCAGCTTCCTGCCATTGCGAAGCCCCTCGGCGCGTGCGTCACGCGCCGGAGGGGTGAAGGCCCGGCGCAGCTCTTCGGCACGCGCGCTATCGTCGCCGAGCGCGTCCAATGCGGAGCTCCTTACCTCGCGCGTCAGGGTGGCTCCTCGGGATTGCGCGTCGATGAGGGCGCTCGTCACGGACGGATTGCGAGGTCCGGCATTGCCCGCCAAGAGCTCGCCGAGGGCACTCGCACAATCCAGGAACCAGCGCGCACGTTTGGGGCGTACTCCGGGATCGTTCGGATTGGCCCCGATGATGCGTGCCCACGACATGGCGAGACGAAACACGTCGCGCGCTTTGGTGGAGCTCGCCTTGTCGCGACACTTCTCGGGCGAGAGCGTGACGAGGAAGGCCTGCGACTCGACCTCGGTGAGCGGAGCGAGCTTTTGGCGAATGACGGCCAATTGCTCACGCTCGCCGCGCAGGCCGACGAGCAGCGTATCGCCTGCGGGCGCCGAAGCCGCAGCCGTGCTGGCCTTGGGCGCGGCCTTCTTCTTGGTGGAGGGTTGAACGGACTTCGACTTACCTTTTGTGGTTTTGGTGGTCCCCATGGCCGAAGGCTAGCTGTGGTTCAGGGTGGACGTCGAGAGCATCTTGGGCCACGCTGGAGCATGACCTCCGGACCTGAAAAGGCGGTCGGCGGTCCCGCCTTTCGCGGAAGTGTGCGCCGTCCGTTCGAACGGCTCGATTCGGATACGTTCTGCCGGTACGGGAGCTCGACCCAGTGAAGGCACTCACTTCCCGCTCGTTTGTCGGCGGGTTCGCTCTCTTCGCGTTCCTCCACTGCGGAGCCGAGACCGGGAGCCAGCCGGTGCCAGGCCCGGACGGAGGCTCGTCGTCGGACGCGAGTGTTGCCCGCGATGCCTCGACGGGCGAAGATGCTTCCGCCGAAAACGGTCCCCCCGAGCACTGTGAGATGCCGAGCTCCCTCCCGGAGGTTCCGACTCCGAAGACGTGCTCCGCACGACCTGGAGCCGATTGCCTGGGTGGCACGTGGTTCTGCATGTCGAAGTGGTCTCCGTTCTTCTACGACGGTGACTTGTACCGCGGCGTCCCAAGTACCAAGGGGAGGCGAGAACCCAGGCAGCTCGTGTGGACGCCTAGTTTCGCCCTGGACCGCTACCCCGTGACCTATGAGGCCTACGCGAGCTACCTCGCCGAAAAGGGGCTGCCGGATCCGGCAGACACTCTCGACGATCTTTTCTACAGCATCTACGAGCGCGAACGCCCGCCGAAGGCCCAGCCTTCAGGATGGGTCCAAGGCAAGCTCGACAGGCGGAGGAGGGAGCACCCAGTTGTTGGGGTGTCTCGCGCCGAGGCGCAAGCGTATTGCCTCGCGAAGGGCGGTCGCCTTCCGAGCGTGGTGGAGGTCCTTCGAGCCGGGCAACAAGAGGCGCCACTCACGCAACGATTTCCGTGGAGCAACGCATTCCCCTATGGGCCTGACGGCGATCTCAGTGTCAACGAAGGTTACGTTCCGGAGGTGTTGGCCGGACAGTATCCGCTCAATTCCCCCGTCACATCGATGTACGCCGACACCGGGCCGCGCGGGACGCGAGGTCTTGCCACCAATGTCGGAGAATGGCTTGGTACCTGCGAGGAGGAGATTTCCGGCATGTTCTCGTCGAGCGCTCCGGTCGTACTAGGACCTACTGCCGCGGTGAAGTCGCGCTGCGTTCAGGCCGCTCTCACCACCACCCTTCCCCCGCGCGTCCCAGACTTCGACGGACAGGTGATTCGCTCGCTGCACGTGACGGCTGACGATACCGTGTTCAGCTACCTCGGCAAACGCCTTGGAAATCCGCCGTCTGCTTTCGACACCCCGATCACCTTTCCGCACGATCCCGCGAAGCCCGGCCCGCGTGACCCCGTCGGAAACGACGTTCGCAATTTCGCGCTCGGGTTCCGATGCGCGTATGAGGTTCCATGAACATCAAACAAGTTACCTTCGTCGTCCTCGCGGTCGCTGGAGTCTTGGGCTGTAGCAGCACGACCCCAGCCCCACAGGACGCTTCGGTCGATGCCGCGGTCGTGGACGCTTCCGTGGCGGATACGGCCACGTGTCTCGCCTCCGGTCAGAAGTGCGACCCGGACAGTAAGGTGGTCTGCTGTTCGGGCTCTTGCGGTGGTGGCATCTCGAGCCCGAACGGTCCGAACGTGAGCGGGACGTGCGAGTAGCTCTGATCCTCGCGGAGCTGCCGTCGCCCGTGAGATACAAGCCATTTGGTTGATCTCGATTTCAGCACTTTCCGCCGTCGACCAAGGCCGGGGTTGGGCTTGGGCGAGGGCTGACGTGGGCGGTCGTAGCCTGGTCGAAACAGGATGCAATCGATTGAAGGCGTTGTGGTGGGATAGGACCGGTTACTGCCTACTGTACAAGCGGCTCGAGCGCGGACTCTTTCGGGCCGCGGGAACACCCGGTCCTTCGGCGCGTCGTCATGGCAGCCCCAGCAGCGCTCGGTCTTTCCGTCGAACACCAGCTTGCCGCCCGACCCCACCAATCCGAGGGCCCAGGTGCGCCGAGTCCGTTTCCTTCGGTTTCCGCCGCGGGCGCGATCGCACGGGGAATCCGAGGGGAAATGCGCGAGCGCGCGACGGACGTAGGGAGCATGCGAACGCTCACCGAACCCCGCGCGCTCTTGGGCGTCGGCCTCGCTCTCCTCGCGATGGCCGCTTGCGGGAGCGAAGAGGCTCCCGGCTCGAACGAACCCGCTCCCGGTTCGAACGCCGCCGACGCCGACGTCCGTGGCACGCCCGACGGGGGCCAGTCCGACGGGGCCATCCCGACTCCCGGTCTCGACGCGTCGGTGGACGCTGCATCGGACGCAGAGGTCGACGCCGACGCGAGCGCGCGCGACTTGTCCACCGACCCGAAGAACTGCGGAGCCGTGGGGCGCGACTGCCTCGGCGGCGTATGTCAGGCCGGTGTATGCCAGCCGACGGTGGTTCGGACCGACCTCTCCACCTACGCGCTCGGAGCGTCGGACGTCTACGTCGGAACGACCTGGACAAGCCAGGCGGGCCGCATCGTGGCCGTGCCGAAGGACGGCACCGCGGAGAAGCTTCTCGCCGCCAACTTCCAGGCCGTCGGTGTCGTCACGGACGGGCGGTTCGTCTACTGGGCCACCGGCGGCACGAATGCGGGCTTCTCACTCTCGCTCGAACGACCCGCGCTACTCGTGCTTCGGAAACACCCGGTCCTTCGGCGCATCGTCATGGCAACCCCAGCAGCGCTCGGTCTTGCCGTCGAACACCAGCTTGCCGTTCGAGCCCACCACAATCCAGCGCTGACTGCCGAGACTCGACCTCCACGATCAAGGCCCGTGCCCGACCTTCTCGGCGACCTCTTGGAGCCAAGCTCGGAGCAACGTGACGTCGGCGCCGGCTTCGGCAACGCCCATGACGACTAGTCCCGGACGATTGGGGACACGTGCGAACGCGTGGACCCACTCGTCGGACGTTACGAATGCCTCACCGAACTTGGCCAATTCCGGGCCGGCGTGAGCAGCCTTTTCGACGAGGTTCTGTGGAATGGCGCCGCGTAGGAACATTCCGAGCACCAATCCGGCCTGGCCGTCCACGCACGCGATGGCTGCCACCTCCGGTCGCGAGGCGATAGCCTGCCTCATCGTCGTTTCGAGCGTGTTCATTGAGCTGCCCTTTGCGAGTGTCGGTTCATCGACCTGCGGACGATGACGATGTTGGCCATGTTACGGTCGACCGCCAGGTCGATGAAGAGGGTGGGCGAGAGCACTCTGATGAAATGGATGTGGTCTCCGAACGTGAGGATCATGTCCTCGATTGGCATGTCGAGGTCGAGTGCCTTCATGATCCTGATCTTCTGCTTTACGAACTCGCTGTTGTATGCGCTGACGACTGTTAGATCGAGGTCAGGTCGCGTGCTCCTCGCGGCCAGTGCCATGCCCGAGTCGAGATCCACCAGGGAGGCGGCGATGAATCCCGGGATTTCGTTGACGAACTGTTCGAAGACTTCGTTTGCTATCTTGTCGATGTGCATGCAAATTCCTTGTCTCGATTGGCAGGGTCGGCAGTCCAGCCGTTCTTCGTTCCAGGCACGGGCGCTCGGGGGCGTCGATGCGGACGTCGCTCTGTCTCCTCAGCGAGGCGTGCTTTCCTCACCGGCATGAACGATCCCATCGGTAGAGTCGGCGGAGACGTCCCGTCGTACATACAGACTGCCGTTCTTCGTGATGGTGTCGAGCCGGAAGCGTTCCGCGAGCAACGGACGCGCAGCCGGAATGAATCCGCTGAAGGGCTCCCCACCAGCGTTCGTCGTGATGATGCAAGTCGTCGTCGAGGCCAGCAACTCGTCGAGGAACCGGCCGGGGGGGAAGTGGCCGGTCTCCATGGCGCGATTTAACGTGAAATTGGTCGCCACGACGCGGCCGTTCAGCTCGTACTCAATCCCGGGCTGATCCGCGCGAACGATGCCATGGCATTGGTCCTTTGCTCGCTGAACGAGCGCGAGATCGGCTTCGGCACTCTCTCGAAGGTCGAGCACACCATCGATGGCGAGGTAGGCGGAGACGCTCGCTTGAAGGGTCAAAAGCGCTAGGCAAGCCCACTGCGTCGAAAGCCGCTGCACCGTTGGCCACTCGGCGCGCTTCGAGACGACGACGAGTGCAATCGTGAGCGGTTCGAGCCAGTAGTTGGATGCGCTTCCGCAGCGGGAGAGCGTCACGCAAGTGACCATGAGGCTCGTCGCGAGAGCCGTCATCACGATACGGGAAGAGAGCTCGTTGCGTCGCGAGAGCAGGAGCCAGGCGGTCAGCACGAAGGGCCCGGCGACGGTGGTGAGACGAGGAACGACGCGCGAGGTCAGGTTCGAGAGTGTCCACGGATGTCCGAACGATCGAACGAAGTGTTCGACGAACGAGCCATTGCTCCAGTAGGCGAGTACCGTGAGACCGACGAGGAAGGTCGCTGTGGCGGCGAACAACGCACCACGCGCGTACCCGGCATCCTTCCGACGGGACCACATAAGGCCCCCGAGCAAAAGTCCCATCGGTGCCCCGCTCATGTTCGGTTTTACGAGCACGACGACGCTCGCGAGCAGGCCGACCACGGCGTCGACGTGAGCTAGGCGAACGACTCTCTCGAGCAGGACGCATGTGAGCAGGGCCGCGAAGGGGTCGGGTCGAATGATGCTCGTGAAGAGCCAGAGAACGAAAATCGAACCCACGAACAGCGCTGCGAGTGCTGCGGTTTCGCGGTTGCGGCGGGGCGCGGAAAGCACTGGCAATCCGAGCGTTCCGAGGAAGGCGAGGATGGAGAGCAACCGGCCGACCACGATTGCGTGCTGGCTAGGGATATGGGAAACGAGCCATGATGTGAACGGCGGATAGAGAACCCATACTCGTGAAGGCGCACCGACGTACTCGTGCTCCCCTTCCCGGGCATCGACGTAGAGGCGAAGGCCATCGCGGATGCGTGAAGCCTCGTGGAGTATCTCGGCTTCTCCAGGGGCAACTGTCCGCTTCGTGACCAGGCTCACGGATACTGCCAAGCACGCGAGGAACGCGCCCACGAGCAGGCTCCACGGCAAGATCCTGGCAACGCGCAGAGCGAACGTCGTGCGCTCACTCGCTCCGTCCGAACGACGGTCCTCGCCGACGAGACGTCTAGGCTCGGCGAGCGAGGCCCTCGGAGCGTCCCTGATGGCCGAAGCCCGCGTCTGTTCGAGCAATTGTCGAGTCTCGCCAGGTCTCATGAGGTTCGGTGACAGGAAGCGTGCTCTGAACGGCGTGAAGCCACCTGCGTGAGATCGAACGATCGTCGATTCATGGCGTCCTGAAACTCGATGCACCCGAATGGACGGGGCTCTGGCGCGAGATCGTCGAGCGTGCGCCTCGCAGAGCGGAGATTGGGTCGGTGCGGAGTCTCACGTGCCGACCCGAATTCAGATGGAGACCTGAGGATCTGCTGACGGGTCAGCGAGCTGCGCTCGTCTTGGTGCCTGAAAGCGTGTAGTCGACGGAGCAAGGTAGGGAGTCGAACTTGCCACCCGCTACGGCTAGGACGGAAGTGCAGTCGCCTGCGTCGACGCGGAACGCGACCTCCAATGTCCCGGTCAGTTTCGAGGGGACCTCTCCGTGATCGAGTGAGACGTCGATTCGCGTCGTCGAGGAGTACGTACATGTCACCGAGCCGGCGTCGGTCCTTACTTGTACGCTGTTCGATGCACGGAGTGACGCCTTGTTGTTGGCGTCCAAGCCGCCGGAGAGCGTCGTTCCACTTCCGGCTTCCCGCCAACGAAGCAGATTCCCTTCGCGAGATAGCTCGATGTCCGACTTCCAGGAATTGCGCAGGGCCAAGCCGGCCCCGCACGAATTGGTTCGGATGCCGCCCGTCGTCGTGAACGTACCGAGCGGTGCGCCAGGTAGCGGATTGCCACCAATGCAGCTCGTGGCTAGCGACAAGAAGAGTACAAGTTGAGTGCGTTGTCCAAGCATCGATGCTCCTGCCGGGGGGCGCTTCGGTCGGGTTGCAGCGTTGGTGGTGTCGCGCTGCCTAGTTCGGGCGGAAGGTGGCTGTGTGGCCGAATTGACGTCCTGGGGGGGGCACCGTCTGTGATGATAGGAAGTCGCCACGCCAATCGAGCGCGGCGACCCACCGGCGCCCGCGTGCTGCCTCTACCCGCCGGCGCCCGCGTCGGACGAAGTTGGGCCACAAGCCCCCGTCATGAGATTTACGATGATGCTCTCTCCCTGCTTTTCGCAGACCTTTCCAGCAGGGGCGAAGCGCTGGTCGTCCTTGCAGGCTGTCGCGATCCCCGGGCCGAACTCCGTTGCGCACTGGCCTCCTTTGCCGTAGGTGTCTTTGCGGCATTGGGACTCCTCGGAGTCCTTGCAGGCGCTGCACGCGACGGCAGCGCACTTGTCGAAGTAGTGTATCGCGGTTGCGCATGCCAGGCTGACTCCGAGCGCTTCGTAACAGCCTGCCAAGTTCGAGAAGGCTCCGGTTCCACCCGATGAGGTTTTTACCGTCACGAACGGGCCCCAGGTGGCTCCCGTCTGGGCCTTGAAGGTGCAAGTCGCACAGCCGGGGTTGATCTCGGTCAACTTCTTGATCACGTCGTCGTACGTCGCGTTCGAGGGCAAGCTCGCCAGGTAGGACTTGAAGGCGGCTATGTTCGCAGCAGAACACTGACTTGACGACGGCGGGGTGGACTTGTAAGGGCCAAAGCCTCGCGACGCATCGTCGATTGCCTTCTTTACCTCCGAAGCCTTGCCGGAGATGTTCTGCTCGCACGTCGTTGGCGGTGAAGCGTCCTTTTTCGATATGCTTGCGTCCGTGGGAGGAGGGCTCGAGTCGCTCTTTGGTGCAGCGTCCGGTGTCGAAGCGTCGGCGCCGTCGCCCGGTGCGCTCGAGCATGCCGCGACCATTATCGTGGGGGCTCCGAGCAGTGTCGTAATTGCTAATAGCTTTCTAAGCATCGTGTCTTCTCCGGGCGAGGGTGGGGCGTGGCAAGGGGGATGCTCGGTGCATGACCGGTGAAGGTCTGCGAGGTCAGCTCCCTTGCTTCCGAGAGCCGACATCGCGAGACGGTCAAAGAAATGGCGGAGCCGAGGGGCACGTTGCTCGGGGCGAGGTCGTTCGGCCCGTTTGGCGCTCCTGTCGACTGTCGGTGTGCCGGATGCTTGAGCTTTGCCGTCGCGAGTGCGCCCGGGTTGTCGCGTCGAGCATGGCGAATCACACTGGCTCGGTCCGAATCGAGAGAATGTTCGCGATTCGTCCTCGTTGTAGTGCCAGTGGCCTCGGTCAGTTTTTTTTTTCGGTTTATTGTGGTGGTCATGTCGGTAGAATGGTGACCGGTCGAATCAGCCATCCCTCGCCGCGTCGCGGCTCGCATCCGCTCCTTGACTCGCGTCCGACTTGCCAGAGTCCTGGACGCTGGCGTCCGGCTTGACGGCGCTGCCGTCTTTCGTCGAAGCATCCTTGGCGGTGCCCCCGTCGCCAGTCGTCTCGTCACTTCCGCTACAAGCCACGATGAATCGACTCCCAACACACAACATCGCCAGACCGAGGAAAAGTGACCTTGCCAAACGGATACTCTGTTTCATGGAACCTCCGTCTGTAGGGGGGAGCGACCCGGTAAATCGGGTGGGGAAAAGTTCTGCTCGACGCACGAGCTAGGTTTCCCATGATCGAATGGCGAATGTTCCGGCCGCTCTCGGAGCGGAAGCCGGGACAGTGCGAGCCGGTAGTGATTCCGCGGGGAGTGCTCGGGCACGTACCCGTGCCCGCTCGCCAGCTTGAGCTCGGCTTCGTCGAGGCAGGAGCCAGTACGTTGGGTGCGAGCTTCCGGTTCTGGCCGCGCGGTCAGTATGGCCACGCTGCAGACACGACCGTCCTGGGCCGTGACCAACGTGCAGGTCGACGCGGAGGCCGTCTACTGGCTCGAGGACGTCACGCATACGCTTTACCGCGTACGGAAGTGACCCACTCGCGCGAACGACCCGCGCTACTCGTGCTTCGGAAACACCCGGTCCTTCGGCGCATCGTCATGGCAGCCCCAGCAGCGCTCGGTCTTGCCGTCGAACACCAGCTTGCCGTTCGAGCCCACCACAATCCAGCGCCAATCGCCGTGCTCGGGGTCGAAGCCGGCTTCGCGCTTCTCCATGGCCATGGTGGGGCCCTTCTCGCCGGTGCCTCGCTCGAAGTGATCCATCACGAGCTTGGCACCCACCGCCACCTTGTCGCCTCCCGGCGCGAGCGCGGCCTTGCCGGCTTCGTTCGCGGAGAGCACGAAGTCCCAGCGCCCCGAGGCGTGCCCGAGCGAGGGCACGCGTGTGCTCGAGAGCTCGCTCGTGCCGGAGCGCATGTCGGCCGGGGCGACCAGGCCGGGGTTCTCCGGGCGCTTCGGCTTGGGCGATACGCGGGGCTTGTCCGAGACGCCGACCGCAGGCTCGCGCGCGGGCGTAC
The DNA here is from genome assembly GCA_965225775.1 of Polyangiaceae bacterium. GTDB lineage: Bacteria > Myxococcota_A > Polyangia > Polyangiales > Polyangiaceae > JAAFHV01. Next base: position 8,341,108 of record OZ245328.1, read on the forward strand.
ACGAGATCGCCGCAGTGCCTGCACTTAGGTAGAGAGCGAACGAGAGGCCGACGAGCCGCTTCATCGGGCCACGCTAAATCACGAGGCGCGATTCTCGAACAGGATTATGAGCCGATGCCCCGGAGATCCGGCCGCATCGTCGCGTTCCATCGAGTAGCCTGCGCGCGCCATGCCCCGCACCACCAACGACACCCTCCGTCTTCGCACGAAGCTCGTCTCCGCGCCGCTGCACGTGGTGCTGGTCGAGCCGGAGATCCCGCCCAACACGGGCAGCATCGCGCGCCTCTGCGCCGCCACGCAGTGCCCGCTGCACCTCGTGGGCAAGCTCGGCTTCCGCATCGACGAGCACGCCGTGAGGCGCGCCGGAGTGGACTACTGGCACCTGGTCGAGGTGCACACCCACCCCGACTTCGACGCGTTCCTGAGCGCGTTCTCCGAGGTCTCACCCGAAGGCAAGCTGCACCTTTTTACGGGTCTCGCCGAGCAGGGCTACACCACGCGCACCTACGCCGGCGGCGACGCGCTCGTCTTCGGCAAAGAGAGCGTCGGCCTCCCGGACGAGCTGCTCGAGCGCTTCTCCGACCGCACCGTGGCCATCCCCACCATCGGCGCCGTACGCTCACTGAACCTCGCCAACGCCACCGGCATCGCGCTCTTCGAAGCGTTGCGACAGCTCGGCACGTTCGAAGCGCCTTTCATCGGGTGAGGGCCACGTCGAAGTGCAGGCGGCGTTGGGTTTTTCGCGGGCACCGACAGCCGCGCGCGCGCGAGAATGCAGGCGCGGCGCCCACGTGACGCGGTAGAGTTACGGCATGCATCTCCGGCACTTGCACGTGCAGAACGTCAAGCTCCTTCGGGACACGAAGGTGAGGTTCACCGACGCGTCCGGAAACCCGCGGATGTGGACCGTGTTCGTCGGGGAAAACCGCCTGTGCAAGACGACCCTCCTTCAGACCATCGCCACTGCTGCGGTCGGGCGTGAGTTCGGCACCCAGCTCGTCACCGACGTCGTCGCCTCGTGGCCCGATCTTCGGCGGGCGGATCCCGTCGAGGCCACGATCGAAGCCACGTTCGGCTTCAGCGCCGAGCGGCACGCCCAAAGGACCTATCCCGGGTTCGACGTCTCGCGCGACAATCCGGATCGCGAGGGCGCTGCTTCGCCCGTCCCCGGCATCCAGCTCCTGTCGCGTCTGCAGCTTCATCCGCGTGGCCGTGTGCTCGACGGCGAGTCGTCGTTCGTCGGCTGGGCGCCCTGGTTCACCCACGCCGATGCACGCGGGCAACAGCAGGACATCCTCACGATGGCGCGGGCACGAGAGCTCCGCGATTGGTTCGTTGCCGGCTATGGGCCGACTCGTCTCCTGCCTTCACCAGGCAAGGCGTCGCGGCCGTTCGACTCCATGCTCGACCGCGTGCGCCCACTCTTCGGCGAGTCGCTCATCGGCACCGGGTTCGTCGATCTTCTCAGCCCCGAGCTCGGTCGCGCATTCGCGAAGCTGCTCGACAAGATATTCGTACGCGGAGGGATCCTCCCTCACGTCAACAAGCTCGAGCTTCGTGGCCGTGGTGGCATCAGGACGGCACACGACCTGGCCGAAGCACACCGCTTCGACATCGCGACCGGCACCAAGGGCGACTCCATTCGCGTGCCGGCTGCATGGCTCTCGCAAGGGTACCAATCGCTGATCGCGTGGGTCGCCGACTTCGTCGGTCACATCCTCCTGGAGGCCGGCGCGGAGATCGAGTCGGAGGAGATGGAGGGCATCGTCCTCGTGGACGAGATCGATCTCCACCTTCACCCCACCTGGCAGGTCAAGCTCATCCCCGCGCTCAAGAGGGCGTTTCCTCGGCTGCAGTTCATCGCCACCACCCACTCGCCGATGGTGCTCCCTGGCCTCGAAGCCGACGAGGTGTGGCTGCTCGAACAAGACGAAGACGGCAGCGTCACCGCGCGGCCTTCCGCTCGCGCTCCCGGGTTGCTCACCGGTTCGGAGCTGTACGGCTCGTTCTTCGAGATGAACGCGCTCTATCCGACCGAGCTCGGCGAAGACGCACGACGTTACGGCCTGTTGGCGACCGACCCGACCCGCACCGAAGCCGAGGACGCCGAGCTGCGCGCCTTACGTGGCAAATTGGAGAAGGCCGGCATCACGTTCGACTGGGAGCCCGTGGAGCGCGAGGCCGCCGAGTGATTCGGATCGTGAAGGGACCCGAGCCCACGTGGCTCGATGAGACCCGAACGAGAGGCCTCGCTGCCGCAAGGATTGCCGTCGTCAACGGCGAGTCTATCGAGTTCGACGGGTACGAACGAGTCAAAGGCGACCTCGCCGAAGCCCAGAAGCGCAAGTGCTGCTACTGCGAGTTTCTCGAGCAAGGATCGAAGTACCGTGACGTCGAGCACTACCGACCAAAGTCCGTGTACTGGTGGCTCACATGGACGTGGGAGAATCTCTACTTCGTCTGTTTCGAGTGCAATCGGACCTTCAAGAAGAACCAGTTCCCCCTCGCGGTGGGCAGCACTCCGCTGGTCGCCGAGCAACCTCCCCCTGGTCGCGAGAGTCCACTCGTCCTCGACCCCGGTGATGCCAGCATCGACCCCATCGAGGCCATTCGGTTCTGCAAAGAGAAGGTCGGAGGCCTCGAGCGATGGGTTCCTCGACCCCGCAATGGCAGCGCGGTCGGCCGGAAGACCATCGAGGTCTGCGGACTCGACCGACCCGCGCTGCTGACTCTCTATGCGGATCACGTCAATAGTCGGGTTCGGCCGAAGCTCGTTCCGTTCACCTTCGCCCTACGAAGTGAGGATGCGCGAGAAATCGTGGGTGCCTGGAGGAGCGCCACCCGCGCGCTCGTGAGCAATCCATCCGCCCCGTTCCGTGCCCTGTCGTACGATGCCCTCGACGTGCTCGTGCCACCGGGCGTGCGAACGGCCTACGGCCTGACGCTCGACCCGCCCGGTCCTGCTCGTTAGGTATGTCGTCCGAATGCCGTCACGCTTCCCGCGCCGTCGGGCCAGTGACGAGTGCTTGCGGAGCGCGCCACTACGCCCGGAATCTCACCCGAAGGCCGAAATCCCCGTGATGTGCTGCCCGAGCACCAGCGTGTGGATGTCGTGCGTGCCTTCGTAGGTGTAGACCGTCTCGAGATTGCAGAGGTGGCGCATCACCGGATACTCGAGCGTGATGCCGTTGCCGCCGAGGATATCGCGGCACACGCGGGCAATCTCCAGCGCGGCGCGCACGTTGTGGCGCTTGATCATGCTGACGTGCTGCGGGACGAGCTTCTTCTCGTCTTTGAGGCGGCTCGCCTCGAGCACCAAGAGGCGGCCATTGGTGATCTGCGTGAGCATCTCGGCGAACTTGGCCTGAACGAGCTGGTGCGAGGCAATGGGCTTTCCGCCGAACTGCACGCGGTTCTTCGCGTAGTCGAGGGCCGACTCGTAACAAGCCTCCGCCGCGCCGAGCACGCCCCAGGCGATGCCGAAGCGCGCCGAAGACAGCGTGGACAGCGGGCCCTTCATGCCGCGCACGTTGGGCAAAATGGCGTCCTTGGGGATGCGCACGTCTTCCAAGATGAGCTCGCTCGTCACGCTGGCGCGCAGGCTCATCTTCTTGTGGATCAAGCGAGCCTCGAAGCCGCGGGTGTCGGTCGGCACGATGAAGCCGCGCACCTCGCCGTTCACGCCGCCGACCTTGGCCCACACGATGGCGAGATTGGCGATGTTGCCATTCGTGATCCAGCGCTTCGTGCCGTTCAAGACCCACGAGTCGCCGTCGTCGATGGCGGTGGTGATCATGCCGGCGGGGTTCGAGCCCCAATCGGGCTCGGTCAGGCCGAAACAGCCGATGAGCTTTCCTTGCGCCATCTCGGGCAAGTACTTCTGCTTCTGCTCCTCCGACCCGAACGAGTGGATGGGGAACATGGCGAGGCTGCCTTGCACGCTCGCGAAGCTGCGCACGCCGGCGTCACCGCGCTCGAGCTCTTGCATGGCGAGCCCGTAGCCGATGTTGGAGAGACCGGCGCAGCCGTACCCTTGCAGATTGCAACCGAGGAGCCCAAGCTCGGCGATCTCGGGGATGAGCTCCTTCGGGAACGTGCCCTTCTCGAAGTGCTCTCCGATGGTGGGCAGCACGCGAGCGTCGACGAACTTTCGCACGCTCGTCTTGATGGCGCGCTCTTCGTCGGTGAAGTGACGGGACAGGTCGAAGAAGTCCGGCATGGGGGTTCCTTACCACCCAAACGCCCGCGAATCACCGCTGGATACGCACCGTCGGGCTCGCTCCGGTGAACTCGGCGCGCAGCGTCACTTGCTCCCCCGAGCGGGTCGTCAGGCGCTCTCCGCGCGACTCGCCGGTGGGCTCGAACACGAAGCGCACGTCGTGCGGACCAGGGTCGACCGCCACGCGGGTAGGGGTACGTCCACGAGAGATGCCATCCACCGTGACTTTCGTCCCGAAGTCTCCGAGCAGCACCAAGGTCGCCTTGGGTACGGCCGGCTGCGTCGTGGCGGACGCCGGCGTGACGGGGCGCGGCGTACCGGCGCTCGCCGTGCCGGCGCTGAGCGGAAGCGTGGGCGCCGCGACCGATCCCGAAGGGGCAGCCGAGCCCGAAGGCGTAGCCGAGGCCGGCGCGGAGGCCGACGCGAACGCGGACGAAACCGCTTCGCTCGAGGTGATCGCGGTCACCTGCGCCGTCGCGTCTTTCGTGGACGAAGCGAGGCCCGCGTCGTCCTGCGTGCTCGTGCCCGACGAGCCCTCGAGCGAGCCGCGCCGCGCGAGCGCCACCCCGACGGCGACCATGCCCAAGAGCCCCACCGCGAAGTAGAGCCTGTTCCGCGGTGCTTTTCGGCGCGCGACCGACTCGGACAGATCGAGACGAGCGGGCGTCTCGATGGGCCGCGTCGCGATCGTCTCGAGCTTCTCCGGCGCGTCGTCGTCGTCGTCGGTGTTCGCGCTGGTACTCGCCGCCCGTCGCGAATCGGACTTGGGCGCGGACTTGGGCGAAGACGAAGCCGACGAGGGCGAAGGTTTGGTGGCGACCGGAGCCTCGTCCGCGGGAGGCGGGATGCTGGCGATGCGACGCGTGCTCGGTCCCACCTCGGACTCGCGCGTGGCGAAGGTCCGCGTGTAGACCGCAGGTTCTTCGGCCTCGCCCTCGCTGCCGTCGGCGAGCTTGCGTGTGCCCGGTCCTCCGGTGGACGGAATGGCCGACGCGGGCTCGGCGGCCTCGCGCGAAGCACGCACGCGCTCGCCCAGCTTGCGCGCCAAGTCTTCGGTCTCGCGTCCCTTCAGGAACGCGCGCAGCGCGCGTCCGAGCTCGTCGGCGTCTTGTTGGCGCTCGTCCGGATCGAGCATCATCGCGCGGGCGAACACGTCGTCGAGCGGCGCCAGATCCGGGTGCGCGTCGCTCGGCTTCGGGTGCGGCCCGGCCATGGCTTTTTCGCAGTCTTCCAGCGTGGCGCGACGGAAGGGCGCGCGGCCCGACCACGCTTCCATCAAGAGCACGGCGAGCGCGAACACGTCGGTCGCGGGGCCGAGCTCGCGGCCGGCCATCTGCTCCGGGGGCATGTGACCGGGGGAGCCGAACACCTCGTGTCCGGCCACGCGCGCGGGCGCCGCGATGCCGAAGTCGATGAGCTTCACCTGGCCTTCTTCGTCGACCATCACGTTGCGCGGCGTGATGTCGCGGTGGACCACCTTCATGCGGCGGTGCGCGTAGTCGAGCGCGCGACACACCTCCGCGCCGAGGTAGGCGCCTTCTTCCGCGGAGAGGCCCACGCGTTTGCCCGCGGCTTCGCGATCGGCCTTCAAGAGCTCGGCGACCGAGACGCCGCTCACGAGCTCCATGGCGAGGTAATACGTGCCCTCTTCGACGCCGAGCTCGTACACGGGCACGATGTTCGGGTGGCTGAGCGCGACGGTGGTCTTCGCTTCGTCCACGAACCGCCGCACGAACTCCCCGTCGTGCGAGAGCTCGTCGCGGATCTGCTTCACCACGAGCTTCTTCTCGAAGCCGCCCGCGCCTTTCAGCGTCGCGAGCAGCACACGCGCCATGCCCCCGCGTGAGAGCTCGCGCTCGAGGACGTATTTCCCGAAGGCCTTCGGATACATGGTGAAACGTGGCGCCCGGAAGAGGAGCCTCCCGAAGGGTACTCCAAACCCGCCCCGCGTGCCGAATTCACCGCCCGAGCAGGCCTCCGCGCTCGTCCAGGCTCGTCCAGGCTCAGCAAGGCGCGATGACGCAGCGCTTATCGTTTTGCAGGGGTTGAATCCTCTGCAGCGGCTCGGGAGAGCGAAGCTCGGCCCAGACGGCGAGGGCGAGCACGAGGCAGAGCAGGTCGGCCAGACCGGACCGAAAGGACGGAACCGAGCCCGCGCCGGACGTCTCGGCCTGCGGCGAGTCGGTGCTCGGAGCCCGGTTCGCGCGGAGCCTTCGGGACAGTCGGGCGCCCAGCGGAACGCCGCCGAGCGCCAGCAAGACCACGGTGACCACGAGGCTTCCCGGACCAGCCTCGAGGTGCCCCATCGTGTGGCGCACCACGAAAAGGGAAGGGACCAGCAAGGCCAGGCACAGCGTGCGCAGATCCCGAGAAATCATGGCGTCTCCTTGCACGAGAGCCGTCCCCGTCCGGTCCCCGGCTCCGAGAGCGCGCCGCTCTCGCACGTCCCACTCCGGCACGACTCGACGCTCACCGTGTAGCCGTCCTCGCAGACGTACCCGACGGAGCGCGCGACGCCGCTGCACACCACCGAAGCTTCCCCCCGCTCGCACGGATCGTAGAGCTCGGCGAGCACGCCGAGAGAAGCCTGCGCGGGCCGATTCCCGCTATGCACGACCGGCCGCTCCCGCGAGCCACCGAGCGCGATCACGGCCGCGAGCGCCACGAGCCCATCGAGCAAGAGCTCCTTGCGCACCAGCGGTACCCGCCCGTGCACGGCGTTCGCGGCCCGAAAGACCACCGAGACCGCGGCCACCGCGCCGCACGTGACGAACACGAAAGGCAGCGCATCGACCCCCGGCCAAGCGATCGCCCGCGGCCACACGAGCAGCGCCAGGACCACGAGCCAAGCAAGGAAAAAGCGAACCCGAGAGGAGAGGGGCATGGGGCACCGCACATCCAAAACGAGTCGACCTCCGGCGTCCACGCTTCCTCGGGGGTCGCCCGCGCTTCACCACGACAGGCCTCGCGCCGCGCGCGCGATTCTTCGATGCCCCGCGCGCGGTCGCGGCCCCCGAGCCGCCGGTTGATCGTCCCGAGCGGCCCGACAGTGCTAGGCTTTCGTCGTGCTTCGGGCGCGAAAACTGGCGTTTGGCGTGCTGTCCGGATTGGCGCTCGTGGTGGCGTGCAAGCCCGGCACGGTGGTCGTCGATCGGCCCGTCCGGCTGAACACGCTCGGGGCCTGCCCGGTCTCGGCGGACAAGGCGTACGCGGTGGTTTACGCCTGGAGCGACACCGAGCCGGTCGAAGGGGCGCCTCAGTTCCAGTCGCTCTTCCTGCGTGACTCGAGCACCTCGTTCGAGGGGCTGTCGGTGAACACGCGAACGCTCGTGGCCGATGTCTCCCAGCCGAGCCCGTCCAACGGCTGGCGTGCGCTCTCCCGCGTCGCCGATAGCGGGCCGGTCGATTTGCTGCTCTTGCCGCGCGCGCAGGCCTGCCGCTTCACGACCCCGGTCGATCGCCGCACCGAAGCCACGCTCGGCGCCATCGACTCGACCCACGTGCTCGTCGCCGGGGGCAAATCGGTGCTCGGGCAGGTCCCCCGCACCTACCTCGCCGACGTGGCCCGCGGCACCCTCACGCCGCTGCCCACCGGGCTCGGCACACGCAGGCTCTCGCCCACCATCACCTCGTTCGACGCCGTGCCGAGCGCTCCGGTACGCGGGGCGTTGGTCGCGGGTGGCGCCGATCCGGACACGGGCGCGCCCCTGAAGACCGCCGAGGTCTACGTGCCTTCGGGCAACGACGTGGGCGACTTCTCACGCGTGAAAATCGAGCTGAACGACGCGCGCGCCGAGCACGGTGCGGTGGTGCTCGCCTCGGGCAAGACGCTGCTCGTGGGGGGCCGTGGCGCGGGGCAGCCGGTCCTGCGCTCCCTCGAGGTCATCGATCCGGTCACACGTGAGCCGCGCATCGAGGGGCTCGCCGTGCTCGAGGTGGCCCGCAAAAATCCCACCGTGCTTCGGCTCGCGTCGGGAGAAATCCTGGTCGCCGGCGGCGAAGACGAAAACGGCGTTCCGCTGTCGACGCTCGAGTGGCTCTCCCCGGACGCCTCGCGCACCACCAAGCGCAGGCGTGAGCTCGTGGCGAGCAAGAACCGCGCGTTCGTGCCGCTCGACACGGGCGGCGCGCTCGCGGTCATCGCCCCGGACCTGGCGCTGCCCGGGTTCAAGAGCGTGTGGATCATCAGCGCCGACGGCGGCCTCGAGCCCGCCATTCCGGTCACCGAGCTCTCGCAAGTGAGGCTTTTTCCGGCCTCCGAGGGCGCTCCGCTGCTGTTCACGGGCAAACGCTGGCTGCGCTGGCAGCCGTGGTTCGGCGCGTTCCAGCAGCAGCTCGACGCCCCCGATCCGGTGCCCGGCGAAGGCGGCCCGATCACGCGCGCCGTCGCTTCGCCCGACCCCGGCCTCGCCGTGTGGCTCGACGAGCGCGAAGAGGGCATCTTTCTCCGCGCGTACCGCCACGGCGTGCGCGACGAGTACGCGCCCATCCCTCGGCCGTTGCTCGTGAAAGACCAGAGCTTCCTCGCGCCCGATCGTCTTCCGTCGCAGGACGCGTATCGCTTCGAGCTCGAGCGAGGTCTCCTGCTCGGCTCGGGGGCGAGCGCATTCTTGCCCGACGTGACCTTCGGCGCGCTCACGCTCGAGCTCCGCGTCACCGCGTCCATGCCGCTCGTCGTCCTGCGCGACCCGAGCGGCACCGAGCTCGAAGTGGGCGGCCCGTTCTGCCCGGTGGTCGCGCGCGAGACGCTCACCGTGCGTCGCGCGGGCGCCAAGGTGGTGGCCATCGCCGACGGCGGCGAAGAGCGTCCGTGCACGCGCGAGGTTCCCGCGGACGCGCGTCTCTCGGTCGGCCTCCGTGGAGCACCGGGCGGAGACACCAGCGGCGCGCGCAATCTTTTCGTTCGCCGCGAGTAGTCACGCGCCCCGCGCGAACCGGGCCCTGCATGGCCTTCGATTTCAGGCTAAGCTGCGAAGAACTCGGAATGTCGGTCTCGCGCCCCACCACTGCACGCATCGTCGCGCTCGAGCCGCGCGAGTCGGGAGAACCGGCGCCGCCGCCCAAACGCGAGCGCAATGCGAGCGAGACCAAGCGTCGCATCCTGGAGTCCGCGAGCACCGAGTTCGCCGCCAAGGGCTTCGACGGCGCCCGTCTCGGCAACATCGCGCGCCAAGCGGGCGTGCAGCAGGCGCTCATCCACCATTACTTCGAGGACAAGGCCCGTCTCTTCGACGCCGTGCTGCAGCTCGGCCTCGACTCCATGACCAAGGGCGTCTGGGATCTGCTCGAAGAGATGGGCCTGCGCGGCAAGGCCAAACGCAAAGACGTGACCCGCGAGGACATCAAAATCCTCGCCGAGGCCTTCATCGATTTGCTCTTCGGCTTCTACTCGAACAACAGCGTCTTTTTGGCCATCGTGGGCCACGAGTCGCAGACCAACCGCGAGCAAGCGCACCGCGTCTTGGACGAAAACGTGCGGCCGCTCTTCGAGGCCATCGTCTCGCGCATCGAAGACATGGGTCAAAAGGGCGACATCCGCCGCGACGTGGACGCACGAAACCTCGTGCTCTCGTGCATCGCCATGTCCTCGTTCGCGTTCCAGCAGGAGAGCTTCGTGAAGGCCCTCTGGCCGGCGGACGCGAGCGCGAGCCCGTTCATCACCAAGCGAAAAGCCGCCATCGTGCAGATGGTCCTCGACCACCTGCTCGTGTGACCTTCGCGCAGGTGACGTCCCCGTGACATCGGGTTCGTCGACGCCGTGACGCACGGCGCCTCGCCACGTCGCGCTTTTGGCGCATCGCATCGGGAAAAAAAGGCCACGCGGAGCGCGCGCGCGTGACTATGCTCCGCGCCGTTCGTCCGGGCGCCTCGCGGCGATTCTCGCCCCTCGCGCCCCAGTTCGTGGACGACGCACGAAGAGGAGCTCCCCGTGATCATCGGTGTCCCCAAAGAGATCAAGACCCGTGAGTACCGTGTCGGCATGACCCCTGCGGGCGTGAGGAGCCTCACGCAGCGCGGTCACAAGGTGCTCGTCGAGCAGAACGCGGGCATCGGCTCGGGCATCAAGGACGAAGAGTACGTCGCGCAGGGCGCGCAGATCGTCGCCACCGCCAAAGAGGCGTGGGGCGCCGAGATGGTGGTCAAGGTCAAGGAGCCGCTCCCCGCGGAGTACGGCTTCTTCCGCGAGAACCTCGTCCTCTACACGTACCTGCACCTCGCCCCCGAGCCCGAGCTCACCCGCGAGCTCGCCGCCAAGAAGGTGGCCGCGGTCGCCTACGAGACCATCGAGCTCGCCGACGGTTCGCTCCCGCTGCTCAAGCCCATGAGCGAAGTGGCCGGCCGCATGGCCGTGCAAGTCGGCGCCTCGTGCCTCCAGAAAGAGCACGGCGGCAAGGGCGTTCTCCTCGGCGGCGTGCCCGGCACCCGTCGTGGTCGCGTGGTCATCCTCGGCGGCGGCGTGGTCGGCAAAAACGCCGCCACCATCGCGGTCGGCATGGGCGCGCAGGTCACCGTCCTCGACGTCCGCGCCGAGACCATGGCCTACCTCGAAGACGTCTTCGGCGGCGCCATCGAGACCCTCTACTCGAACCCCACCAACATCGAAGCCTGCGTGGCGCGCGCCGATCTCGTGGTCGGCGCGGTGCTCGTCACCGGCGCGCGCGCCCCCAAGCTCGTCACCAAAGAGCTCATCGAGCGCATGGAGCCGGGCAGCGTGGTGGTCGACGTGGCGGTGGACCAGGGCGGCTGCATCGAGACGTGTCGCCCCACCACCCACGACAACCCCACCTACGAGGTCGGCGGCGTGGTCCACTACTGCGTGGCCAACATGCCGGGCGCGGTCGCGCAGACCAGCACCTGGGCCCTCACCAACACCACCGCCTCGTACGCCATCAAGATGGCGGACATGGGCCTCGTCGCGGCCGCCAAGGCCGACCCGGCGCTCCTCAAGGGCATCAACGTCTACGGCGGCCACGTGACCTACGAGCCGGTCGCCCAGGCGCACAAGCTGCCCTTCATGCCGACCGAGAAGCTCCTCGGCTGATCGCGTACGTCGGCGTCGCCGACGTTTCCCCACGCCCCGTCCCTCGTGAGTGGCCTCTTCCCAGGCACCTCCGTAGGTCGGGGCGCTCGTGTTTTCGAGGGCCTATCCGCTACCACGCCGCCTCGCACGTTTTGTCCGTGCGCCCGGAGGGAAAGGTCCGCTACGAGTGGAGCCCATGGTGAACGATCGTAAAAAGCAGCTCGTCGTGCTCCTCCCCGGAGACGGCATCGGCCCCGAGGTGGTGGCTCAGGCCGAGCGCATCCTCGACTTCTACGTCTTCGCACGCGGCTTCCCGCTCGAGATGTGGAAGCTCGACCTGGGCGCCGACCGCTACTTGAAGGACGGCACCACGTTCCCGAAAGAGATCGCCGATCGCATCAAGCGCGAAGCGAGCGCGGTGCTGCTCGGTGCGCTCGGAGACCCGCGAGTTCCCGGTCTCGAGCACGCGCGCGACATCCTCTTCGGCCTGCGTTTCGGCTTGGATCTCTACGCCAACGTGCGCCCCATGAAGGCCCTCGACGATCGCCTGGTTCCGCTCAAGGGGCGCACCGCCGCCGACGTGGACATCACCGTGTTCCGCGAGAACACCGAGGGCATCTACGTGGGCATGGGCGGCCAGTTCAAGCGCGGCACCCAAGACGAGATCGCCATCAACGAAGACCTGAACACACGCAAGGGCGTCGAGCGCCTCGTGCGCGCGGGCTTCGAGTTCGCCAAGAAGAACGGCAAGCGCAGCGTGCACCTCGCGGACAAGTCCAACGCGATGAAGCACGCGCACGAGCTCTGGTACCGCTGCTTCTTCGAGGTCGCGAAGGAGTACCCCGAGATCGAAGCGAAGCACGTCTACGTCGATGCGCTCTGCCTCTACCTCGTGCAAGATCCCTCGCCCTTCGAGGTGGTCGTCACGTGCAACCTCTTCGGCGACATCGTGACCGACCTCGGCGCGGCGCTTCAGGGCGGCCTCGGCATGGCGGCCAGCGCCAACCTCCACGCGTCGGATCCCACGCGCGTCGCCATGTTCGAGCCGGTGCACGGCTCGGCGCCTCCGCTCGCGGGCAAAGACCTGGCGAACCCGCTCGCCACCGTGCTCACCGTGGGCATGATGCTGACCCACCTCGGCTTCCGCGGCGAAGAAGCGCGCCTCGAGAGCATCGTGAAGAAGGCCATCGCCACCCGCAACTGCACGCGCGACGTGGGCGGTGAGCTCGGCACCAAGGCCGTGGGCGACTACGTCCTGCGCGAGCTCGCCGCGTCGTTCCTCGTCGAGGACGAAGCCCCCGAACCGGTGACCATTCCCCAGGTTCGCCCCGCGCCCGTCGCAGCCCCAGCCGCGCCCGCGCCTGCGCCTCGACGCGTCCCCGCCACGGTGGCCACTCCCGCCCGTCCGGCCCCGAAAGCCACGGGCAAGGCCGCGCCCCCGGCCAAGGGTCGAAAAAAATAGCTCGAGTGACCGGACCCACAGGACCCCGAGGGAAGGGGAGCGGCTGTCCAGGTAGGACGTATGCGCACCCTTTCTCGGGCGTCCGAGAAATCGACCCAAGACCTACGAAGCTCGCGGTTTTCAGCCTGAAGCACGCGATCGAGTGGCCTTGGCGCTCGAAAACGTGCGCTCCGAAAAAAAACGACCACGACCCGACCTTTCCGGGAACTTCCTCCGAGACACGCTGTCTGGGGAAACCCGGGTGGCGTTCGGCCGAGGTCGTGCGACACTTTTATTGAAGCAGACGAGGGTACCGGTCGTCGGACCTGGCTCTCGGGCAGACACGAGACACTGGAGGATGCGGCGAATGGGGCTTCGGTTTTGGAACGGCGTGGTGCTCTCGGCGCTCGGTGTTCTCTGGCTCGCGTCGGGGACGCAGCGTGAGAAGCCCGTTCTCGGCCTCCACGGCGCCGAGATCAGCGCCAAGGAAACCGACCTCGCCACCGCGCCGAACGACCCCGTCAAGGTGCAGGGGCTCGCGCAGAGCTACCTCGACGCCAAGACGCCCGGCCTCGCCGTGAGCCTCATCGAGTCCCAGCCCGAGAACGTCCGAAAAGACCCCGCGGTCGAGCACCTCTACGCTCGTTCGCTCCTCGACCAAGGCCGCTCCGCCGACGCCCTGGCTGCCGAGCAACGCGTGCTCGCCCGCTGCGCCGCCGAAGAAGGCCGCTGCTCCTCGTTCCTCGTGGCCTCGGCCACGCGCCGCGCCGACATCCTCCGCGAGCTCGGAAAGCTCGGGGTCGAAGACGCGCAGGCATATCCGGAGAAGAGTCAGCTCGCGTACCACAACGCCACCCGCCAAGTGGGTCTCGTCGAACTTTCGCACTGACTTCGATTCTCTGGGAACACGCGCTGCGGCCGGGGCCGCGCCGTGCGAGTGAGCTCCTGTCCTTGCGAGGATCGGCGTGCAAGAACCCGTGTCGTCTCGTCCTTCTGCTCGTCCCGCGGTCGGGCCGTCGCAGCGACGTTCGTCCATTCCCCCGGCGTCCGCCCTGGCCCTCGCGCTCGGAGTGGTCGCGCTCGGCACGGGTTGCTCGTCCATGAAGCCGAAGCCGGTGGTGGTCCGCCCCGCCGCCGAGAGCAACGCGGTCGCGCGTTTCTCCCCGCCCTTCGCGCTGGCCAACCCGGAAGACGCGATCGTTCGTCTCGTGCTGCCCAACATGACGTGCACCGGCACCGCCGTAGACGAAGACCTCATCCTCACCGCGCATCACTGCGTGGTGAAGCGCGGACCGCACGGCGAGTTCTTGAACGAAGACGTGGACCCGAGCACGCTCAAGGTCGAGCTCGGCGGCGACTACTTCGCCTGGGGTGAAATCAAAGCCAAAGCGGTGGTCGCGCCTCCGTGCGGCGTGAAGGGCGGCGCCGGAGACATGGCCGTGGTCGTGCTCGAGCGAAAGTTGGTCGGCCTGAAGACGCTCTCCGTGCGTCTCGACTCGCCGCCGCGCATCGGGGAAGACGTCGATCCCGTGGGCTTCGGCCGGTGCGCCACCTCAGGAGACGCCATCCGACGAAAGCTCCGTGAAGGCGGAGCCATCCGCGCCACCACGGGCGAGACGTTCTTCCTCGAAGCCAGCGTATGCCCTGGAGATTCAGGCGGCCCGGTGATGACCCGCGGCAGCCACCAAGTGCTCGGCGTGGTGAGCATGAGCGCCATGGACGGCGACGAGCGCACCAAGGCGCCTTCGATCATGGCCCGCGTGGACGCCTACCGAAACGTGTTCGCGCAAGCGCGTCAGATCGCCGACGGAGCCTCCAAGGCCGAGCTCCCTCCGCTCTCGTGTCAGTGAGCGAAGGTCTCTCGGCCGAACGGAACGCGTAGGCTCGTCAGGCGAGCGCGTGACTCACTGTCCCAGGTCCAGCGTGTGGAGCTCGTGCGCGATCAGAACGAAAGCGCCGGAGCTCTCGCCGATCCAGGTGTCGCGGATCTCCTGCGTGGGCGGGTAAGCGTCGCCGTCGGGGGAACGGGTCGTGATGCGCAGGCGCCCGTCCGCCATGAGCGACATCGAGTCGAGCGCGCCCGTGCCGGGAAACGCGACACGCGTGAGACCGTGGCCGTCGTAGTGCGCGAGGTAGGTCCCGTTCTGCGAAGCGAAGATCGAGATCGGACAGCCGGGAAAATCGGGGCCGAACGTGTCTTTTTCCACCACGCTCGCGCCGATGAAAACATCGTTCGTGTCGCGTACCAGGATGGTGTTCGGGAACATCGCATAGACGTCGGCGACCACGTCGAAGACGCGTGCCTCGCGGCCCGGCTCGGCGTGCACGAGCGCGTAGCTGCCGTGATTCCCACGCTCGTAGCCCTCGAAGTAGAAGAAGTCCCCTCGCGAGGTGGTCGAGTAGGTGGGCCTGCGGAAGTAGTCGCCACGCGAGTAGCCGAAGTGGAAGCCTGCCTTCGCGAGCCCTGAAAAGTCGAGCCCGGGCACTCCGTTTCCACCTTCGACACGAAAGGTCAGCGGATCGACCGTGTCGCTCTCTCCGTCGTCGTCGAGCACGAGTGTGCTCCCGTCGAGCCAAGGGAGCCGGCTCCCTTCGAGGTCCGAGACCGCGCCTGCTTCGGCCATGAGCGAGCCGGGCGCACGTGCGACGACCTCGGCTTGCGGTGCGCCGGACGCATCGACCTCGTGCGGTGACACGGCCGACATTTCGACCGTGGGCGCAGGCTCGACCGCGCACGAGGCGAGGGGAGTCGCGAACGCGACGAGCAGCGACACGAGCAACGCGGAGCCGGGAAGCGACGAGAGAGTACGCATGGTTCTTCTCCTCTCTTCACGAGCCGGGCCAGCCTAAAGACGCCCAAAAATGCCGTAATTGTGCGGAAAGGATGACGTCCGGCGTGGGCACGTGGACACGGGTGCGTGGTACGTTCGACCGATGGCACACCCGCACGTGGAGAGCTCCTCCAGCACCAACGGCGCATCGGGAAAGAGCTGGCAGTCGACCCTCCGAAGCAAGCGCGCCAAGGGGGCGGATGGCACCGGCATCGCCTACGAAGTGGTCGGCTCGGGCGAGAAGACCGTGGTCCTCGCGAACGGTCTCGGCGGTCGCCTCTATGCGTGGAGCGCCGCGCTCGACGAGCTGCACCGGGAGTATCGCTTCATCACCTGGGACTACCGCGGCCTCTTCGACTCGGACTCTCCAGCCTCGAAACGCAGGCTCGCGGTGGTGCATCACGTGGAAGATGCACGCGCCATCCTGGACGCCGAGGGCATCGAGCGCGCCGTGTTCATGGGCTGGAGCATGGGCGTGCAGGTCTCGCTCGACATGGCCGCTTCGTACCCGGAGCGCGTGGGCGGCCTCGTGCTCTTGAACGGCACCTATGGACACGTGCTCTCGACGGGGCTGCAACCCGTGTTCACCGTGCCTTGGCTCGCCAAGCGCTTTCACGCGGTGTTCGACTTCTTGCAGGACCATCCGGAGCTCGCGGGGCGGCTCGCGCAGCTCACGCGCATCATGGAGTGGCCCACCACCGGCCTCTTGTCGCTCACGGCGGGGCGGAACGCGCTGCAGCTGAAGCCGCTCTTGGCGCGCTACTTCGACGACGTGTTCGGGCCGAGCTTCGTGAACTTCCTCCGGCTCTTCCAAGAGCTCGACGCCCACTCGGTCTACCACCTGCTGCGTGAGATCGAGCAGCCCGCGCTCGTGGTGAGCGGCCTGCTCGATCCGCTCACGCCCGCGTATCAGTCGAAGGAGATCGCGCGCCGCATGCCCGACGCCGAATACCTGCGCATCGTGCGATCGAGCCATTTTTCCCTGATGGAACGGCCCGAGGTGGTGGTCCCGCGCATGCGCGAGTTCTTGGAGAAACGGGCGAAGTTCAGTTGAGCGTCTTGGGATCGGGACGCGGGGCCGGCAGCGCGTCCGGGGCGGAATGCGCGTGCGCGTCGTCTCGCTTGCCGAAGATCTCGTCCCAGCCCTCGCGGTAGCTCGACGAGGCCACTTGGGCAGGTCCCTTGCCTCGTTTGCCGGTGGCCGGCGGGGCGTAGGTGACCTCCACGTCGCACACCTGCGGGGCGTCCGCGCGCGGGGAGAGCTTCACGATCTCGGTGCCGGAGTGCAGCGGCGCTCCGTGTTTCACCGGGCGAACCTCGCCGGCCTCGATACGGTCTTCACGCGCACGGAGCACACGGACGCCTTCGCCGTCTGCGGTCGGGGGGCCGAGCAAGACGACGTCGGTCGCGGGCTTTTCGGGGCTGTCCGACATCTCGAGCAGTATATCAGGCCTCGCCGAAACTCCCATGTCCGGGACGCGAACCGAGCCCGATCGGGAATCGTGCGACCCTGGTAAGGTGCGGCCCATGATTTTCACGGCGCGGCGCGCACTCGCGGGTTCGTTCTTGTTCTCGTCTCTCGTGGCCTGCGGAGCGCCGCCCGAGCCCCCCAAGCTGCCCACGCCGCCTGCGCCCACCTCGGCCTCCGCCCCCGTGCCTCCCGCGCCTCGAGAGGCTCCCAAGAAGGCCGATCCGTTCGCCATCAAGGGGCCGTTCCGTCCCGATCTCGAGCTCGCTCCCGCCTCGCGTGACGTCTCCACGGTGGTGTCGCAGGCCATGCGCTCCGACGGCAAATGGAAGAAGGCGATTGCCCCCGCGCCGGCGAGCTGCACCCCGTATTTCGCCGCGCCGAAGAAGAAGCCCGCGGCCGCTTGCGATGCGTTGGCTCCCTCCAAGGAAGGCGCGAGCGACGGCGCGGCGTTCCTCTTGTCGAGCGCGCTCGACGAGACCGACCCGGTCAAACGCGACGCGCGTCTCGCCGAGCTCGTCGTGTGCAAGGGCCTGCCCGCGGAAGAGCTCGCCGCCCTCCGCGCGACCCTCGCGCCTCCGGAGTGCGCGGACGGAATCGTGGCCAAAATCGTGGAGAATCCTGCGGCGCTCGGCCCGCTCGACAAGGGCCTCTCGCACACGCTGGTCGCGCTCTGGGCAGCGGGCAAGCTCGCGCGAACGGTGGGCCCGCTCCCCAAGATGTCGCCTCCGTTCACCAAAGAAGCGGTGCTCAAGTTCACGAGCGGTCCGTTCAAGGAGTGGTTCACCTCGCAAGGCGCGGCCATCGACGATCTCGCCAAGATCGGCGCCGGACTCGAGGGACCGGGGCGCGCCATCGTGGCGGTGGAGGCCGGCCTTGCCGACATGCGCTTCGTCGAGCGCGTGCGCGAAGTGCCCATGCCCGCCGAGTGGAAAAAAGACCCGGAGCTGTCGCACGTGTACCAAGCGTCGCTCGACCAGGCGATGGAGCCGCGAAAGCTCCGTGGCCGTGACGCGGCGCTCACCGGCCTGCGTGACGCCTCGGCCGCGGGGAACTTGCAGGATGCACGTGTCACGCGCGCACGTCAGACGCTCTCGAAGCTCTACGGCGGCTCGCGCATCGACGCTCTCGACGGCTTGCTCTTGCCGCCGCGGGCTTCGCAACCTCAGAAATCGCCGCTCTTGGCGCTCGCGTCCAAGCTGCCGCTCGCGATTGGAGAGCGTCTGCTCCGTGACGTTCCCCGTGACGACGCCTGGGCCGAGGCAGTCTTGACGCGAGGCCTTCCGCGCGCGGCAAGGGCGCACGAGAGCGACGCGAAAGGCTCGCTCTACCTCGGGCTCGTGCGTGCGCGGCTCGATCTCGCGGCCACGTATTTCCGCGGCGCGGAAGCCGATCGGGTGCTCGCCTCGGCCGAGAAGGACCCGAGCAAGCTCGCAAGTTCCGAGGGGCGCCTCTACCTCGCGCTGGCCCTCGCGCTGCGCCACGCTCCGGAGAGCGCGACCGCGATGATGCAGGCTCCGTCGCCCTCCGCGTACGAGCTCCGTCACGTGGAGGCGCTCGACGCACTGGCGGCCGAAGGAGGCCCCTTCGCCGCTCAAGCGGCCTTCGACGCCGCGTGGTTGCTCGCGCTCTCGCCGCCCGAGTCCGGCCAGGTCGCGCACTTCGAGGACGTGGCCAAGCGCTTCGAGGCCGCCGAAGCGAAGCTCTCGTCCCCGGCGGACAAGGCCAAAGCCCACGAGCGTGCGCAGGCCGCCCGCGAGACCGCGAGCGCGCTCCACTGAAGCGAAGACCTCGCGCAGCCGAGCGAGACCGTCGCCCCATTTCAACCCCACTTCTTGCGCATTGCGCTAGAGAGACACCATGACCGAAAAGGACCCCGCCCTCGCCGCACGTGAACAAATCGAGCAGTCGCTCGAGGGCTTCCGCGCGACGTTCGTCGAGGCATTCGCGAGCGCTCCGACCGAGCAGGCCCTTCGCGACGAAAATGCCAAAATCGTCGGCAAAAAAGGCACCCTCACTGCCATCTTGCAGCAGATGGGCAAGCTCTCTCCGGACGCGCGTCGTGCGGTCGGAGCGCGCGTGAACGAGGTGAAGGGCGAGGTCGAAGCCGCGTTCGCATCGCGCCTCGCCGCGCTCGCCGCAGCCAAGCGCGAGGCCGACCTCACGGCGCGTCCGTTCGATCTCACGCTGCCCGGGCGCACGCCGCGTCCCTTCGGCCACGTGCACCCCATCTCGCAGGTCCGGCAAGACGTCATCGACATCTTCCGCGGTCTCGGATTCGCGGTGTTCGAAGGTCCGGACGTGGAGCACGAAGCGAACAACTTCACGAAGCTCGGCTTCCCGCCCGATCACCCCGCGACCGACATGCAGGACAGCTTCTGGACCAAGTCCAAGCACGTCCTTCGCACGCACACGAGCAACATCCAGGTGCGCGCGATGACCACCGTCGCGCCGCCCATGGCGTTCATCGCGCCGGGCACGGTGTACCGCCGCGACGACGACGCCACCCACTCGCCCATGTTCCATCAGCTCGAGGCGTTCCTCATCGACGAGAACGTGAGCCTCGCCAACCTGAAGGGCATCCTGGCCGAGTTCGCCGAGCGCATGTACGGACCGGGCACGCCGGTGCGCCTGCGCCCGAGCTACTTCCCGTTCGTCGAGCCCGGCGCCGAGGTCGACATCGGTTGTGTATTCTGCAAGCAGTCGGACGGCACGCGTAAAGGCTGTTCGCTCTGCAAGCACACCGGTTGGATCGAGATCCTCGGCTGCGGAATGATCCACCCGGTGGTGTTCGAGCACTGCGGAATCGACCCGGAAAAGTGGACCGGCTTCGCCCTCGGCATGGGGCTCGACCGCGTGGCGATGCTTCGTTACGGCATCCCCAACATCAAGCTGCTCTTCGAAAACGACCCGCGTTTTCTCTCGCAGTTCTGACCGGCCTCCCGACTCTCTCTCCCGAAACGAACACGACGGGTCATCATGAAAGCATCGCTCAATTGGCTGCGTGAGCTCCTCCCCGCACTCGAAGGCAAGAGCGCCGACGAGGTCGGCAAGCTCCTCACCGGCGCAGGTCTCGAGGTCGAAGGTCTGCACGAGTACGGCAAAGGCGTCGAAGGCTGCGTCGTCGCCGAAGTGGTCTCGCTCCGTCCTCACCCGAAGAAGAGCGGCCTCCGGTTGGTCACGGTCGACTTCGGCGAGGGCCACCAAGAAATCGTGTGCGGCGCGCCCAACGTCCCGGACCCCGGCGGGCTCGTGATCTTGGCGAAGCTCGGCGCGTACTTGCCCGCCAAGGATCTCACCATCGCCCCGCGCGAGATCGCCGGCGTGTCGAGCTCGGGTATGCTGTGCAGCGAGTCGGAGCTCGGCCTCTCGGAAGAGGGCGAGGGCATCTTGATCTTGCCGCCCGGCGTGGCTCCCAAAGGAACGCCGCTCGCCGAGGCCGTGCCCGCCATGCGTGACGCCGTGCTCGAGATCGGCCTCACCCCGAACCGACCCGACGGCCTCGGTCACGTGGGCCTCGCGCGTGAGCTCGCCGCGGTGCTCGGCGTGCCGTTCACGCCGCCGAAGTCGCCCGCGTTCGGCGCCGAAGACGTCCCGTTCGACGTGCCTATCGAGATCCTCGCGGCCGATCGTTGCCACGAGTTCTCCGCGGCCATCCTGCGCGGCGTCACCATCGCCGCTTCGCCGCTCGCGTGGCGCTACCGCTTGCTCGCGCTCGGCGTGCGTCCCATCTCGAACGTGGTCGACGTCACCAACCTGGTGCTGCTCGGTTGGGGTCAGCCCATGCACGCGTTCGACCTCGCCAAGGTGCGCGGCCGGCGTATCACCGTGCGCCTCGCCCAGGAAAATGAGCCTTTCACCACGCTCGACGGCGTCGCACGAAAGCTCTCGTCGGACGATCTCGTGGTGTGCGACGGCGAAGGCCCGGTCGCGCTCGCGGGCGTGATGGGCGGCGAGAACAGCGAGATCTCCGCGACCACGAAAGACGTGCTCTTCGAGTGCGCCTACTTCGACGCGCGCGGCGTCCGACGAGCCTCGCGCAGGCACGGGCTCCACACCGAAGCGAGCCACCGGTTCGAGCGCGGCACCGATCCGTCCGCACTCGAAGGCGCGCTCGCGTATGCCGTGAGCCTCACCCAAGGAGTCTCCTCGGGCGTGGTCGTGTCCGAGCCTCGCTACGTACGCGAGAAGGTCGCCCACGCAGCTCCGCTCGGCAAAACCAGGGCTACCGCGAAGCTCCGTGCATCCTTCATGGATCGCGTGCTGGGCATCGTGATCCCCTTCGCGGACGCGCGCGCGGTGCTCGAGCGCCTCGGCTGCGAGACGACCGAGTCCGCCCCCGGCGAGCTCACCGTGCTTCTCCCGACCCATCGCCCGGACCTCGCGCGCGAGATCGATCTCGTCGAAGAGGTGGTGCGCGTGCACGGCATCGACCGCGTGCCCGCGGTCCTTCCAGCGGTGCGTGGCTCACGCGAGGTGGGCGAGCGTGAAGCGCTCGAACGCCGCGTGCGCACGGAGGCCTCGAAGCTCGGCCTGTCCGAGGCGATCACCTTCCGCTTCACGTCGCCTCGCGCGCTCGCTGCCGTGCACGCTCCCGAGCCCACGGTGGTGCTGGAAAACCCCATCAACGATCACCAGACGGTCATGCGCACGAGTCTCTTGCCAGGGCTCTTCGAGGCCGTGGTGCACGCGCGTCGCCACGGCGTTCGTTCGTCGGCTCCGTTCGTGGTCGGACCGCGCTTTTTGCCTGGTCGCGAGCCCGGAGGCCTGCCCGAAGAGCGTGTCTCCTTCGCGGCGGTGCTCGCGGGCGATCGGCCCGGTTGGCTCACCAAGCCGGAGCCGGTCGACGTGTGGGACGCCAAGGGCGTGGTGGAAGGCTTGGTCACCGCGCTCACCGGCGAGGCGCCCACGCTCGACGCGTTCCCCGCGGACGAGCGGCCGCTCCACTTGCACCCGCGGGCTGCGGGACGCGTGGTCGCGAACGGTGTGCTCGTGGGCTCGTTCGGCCTGCCTCACCCCGACGTGGTCGATGCCTTCGAGCTGGGTGAGAACGTGGCCCTGATCGAGCTCGACTTGGCCGCGCTGCTCGCGCTCCCCAAGAAGGTCACGTACCGCGCGATCCCGCGATTTCCTGCGTCTCCGCGCGACCTCGCGGTGGTCGTGCACGACGACGTCTCCGCGGGATCCGTGCTCCGCGCCATCCTGGAGGCCGCAGGCCCGCTCGGCCGCGAGGTGGAGCTCTTCGACCGCTTCGTGGGGGCGAGCATCCCCAAGGATCACGCGAGCCTGGCCTTCCGCGTGGTCTACCGCGCCGACGACCGCACCCTGACCGACGCCGAGGTCGACAAGAGCCACGCCGCCGTGGTCTCGCTCGTGGAGCAGAAGTTCGGCGCGACGCTGCGTAAGTAGGCTTCGTCACCGCGGACACGAGAGACGGCACGTCGAGTCGACGTGCCGTTTTTCGATCGTCGACGACTCGGGGGGGAGCTCTTCGTCCTTCCGTACCCCGATTTTCACGGCACAAAGGCGATTCGCGGGCGCGCGGTGTCCCGAAATCGCGATTCCCATCGCTTCGGCGCGTCAGCCGAGTAGCATCGCTCCCGTGAACGCGGCTTTCCCGGGAGATGGCGAGCTCGTCGGCGCGATCCTCTCCCAAAAGTACAAGCTTTCCCGCTTCATCGGCTCCGGTGGCATGGGCATCGTGTACGAAGCTCAGCCGGTGACCGGTGGGCCGGCGCTCGCCGTGAAGATGCTCCGCCAAGAGTACCTCGACGACGTGGAGGTGCTCACGCGCTTCGCCGACGAAGGCATGCTCTGCCAGCGCCTCCAGCACCCGAACGTGGCGCGTGTCTTCGAGGTCGGCCACGCCGAAGACACCACGCCGTACTTGGTCATGGAGCTGCTCGACGGCATCCCGCTGTCTTCGTACACGCACAACGGCGGGCGCGTGCCGCTCCTGCAGGCCGCCACCATCGTGCAAGGCGTCCTGCAAGGCCTCGGCATGGCGCACGCGCAAGGCATCGTGCATCGGGATCTCAAGCCCGAGAACGTGGTGCTCGCCCGCGAGCCCAATGGCAAATTCACGCCGAAAATATTGGATTTCGGCATTGCCAAGGTCATGGACCAGGCGGGCGGCATGGGCCAAAAGACGCGCACCGGCGTGCTGCTCGGCACCCCCGCGTACATGAGCCCGGAGCAGATCAAGAACGCCAAAGATTGCGACGGCCGCTCGGACCTGTGGAGCGTGGGCGTCATGCTCTACGAGATGCTCTCGGGGCGCTCGGCGTTTCCCGCGCCCACCGCGTACGCGGTGCTCGGCGCGGTGCTCAACACCACTCCTCCCCCGCTCGAGACCATCGACCCCGCGCTCGGCAAGGTGTCCGCCTTCCTCCAGAAGGCCATGCAGAAGGACCGCGCCCAGCGCTTCCAAACGGCGCAAGAGATGGCCCGCGCGCTCGCCGTGGCCATGGGCGAAATCGAAGGCCACCGCGAAGAGGCGCTGAGCCGTCTGCCCGAGATGCCGGCGATGATGTCCGGCCTCGCCCCGCGCGTGGCGATCGGCATGGGCACTCCGATGCCGCCCTCGGTGCTCGCCGCGTCGATGAGCCACCCGAGCCACCTCGCGATGACCCCCATGCCCATGGACGGTCGCCCGAGCGTCGGGCCTTCGGGAACCCTGGCGAGCCCGGCTTCGCCGCGCGTGAGCGAGCTACCCGCGCCGCCTTCGGTGGTGGTGAAGGCCCCGGCGCGCCCGGGCGAGACGCTCCCGTCGAACGATCTGCCCGTGCTCGATCCGGTCGCGAGCGGCGTGCCGCGCATCGGCGGAGGCGTGCCCGGTTGGATCGTGGGCGCCGTGGGCGTGCTCGCCTTGGTGATTGGCTTCGTGCTCGGTTACGTGGTGCGCGGGCGCTGATTTCTCGCGTCGTTACGGAGTGTTCGCATGCACACCCGAATGTCGGGAAGCACGGGCGCGCTCGGCCGTATGCTGGTGAGCGCCGTGAACCCTCCGAATTGCCCCTCCTGTAGCGCGCCGCTCGATCCGCTCTCCACCAAGTGCGCCTATTGCAACGCCGTGACCCCCAAAGGGCGGGTCGAGGCCGAGCGCGCCGAATACGAGGCACGCCAGCGCCAAGCGCAACAGCAGCAGTACGCCGCGGCGCAGGCCTCGATGGCGCAAGCGTTGGCCTCGCAAGAAGTCGCGCAGGCCACCACGCGCTCGCTCATCGCGACGCTGCTCGGGTTCTTCTCGTGCTGCGCACCCGTGGGCTGGCTCGGCGCGTTCTTCGCGTGGCAAGCCATCGCGAAGGCCGGAAAACACAACATTCCCAAGCCTACCGGCGCGTACGTGGCGCTCGGGCTCTCGCTCTTCGGGTCGATCACGTCGGTCTCGGTCATCGTGCTCTCGCAGATCGACGCGAAGAAAAAAGAGGGCCGCA
The DNA here is from genome assembly GCA_965225775.1 of Polyangiaceae bacterium. GTDB lineage: Bacteria > Myxococcota_A > Polyangia > Polyangiales > Polyangiaceae > JAAFHV01. The sequence goes on from OZ245328.1 coordinate 8,365,524, forward strand.
TCGCCACGCTCGAGTCGGGCGTGGTGACCGCGCGAAAGGCCGCGAACCTCGACGCGAAGACCGCGTGCACGCTCGCCGAGGCGCATTTCCTCCGTGAGCACGTGCTCCCCGCGGAGGGCACGCTGAGCTGCAACGGCGCGCTCGCGGGCAACGAGAAGTCGGCCACGCTGGACGGCGTGGTGGTGCAGAAGGCGGGTGGTCCCGGAACCTACCGCGTGTGTTTCGCGAAGGGCTCGCGCTGGTACGTGATCTTCGCGGACGAAGGCCACGCCGACTGCCTCGACGAAGGTCCGCCCGCGGCGACCGAGCCGGAAGAGAAGACCGCGCGCGACGGGTACGCGGGACTGCTCGAGAAGCGCAAGGTCGGTCGGGTCGAGGCGCATTTGGCCGCGGCGCGCGTAGCCGTGGAAAAGGCCTCGCTCGGCGCGGAGAAAGCCTGCACCGAGGCGGCCTTCGAGCGCGTGGCCAAGCGTGACGATCGGGGTCTTTTGCGGGCGGTCGACTACGCGCTGCTCGACGGCAAAGCGGAGTCCGAGTTCTCGTTCTTGTCCGACGACTCGCTCGCCAAGTTCTCCAAAAAGGGCACGCCCGCGAGCGAGCGCCAGAGGCTCGCCGGAACGCTCGCAGGAGATGCTCCGCTCGTGGTCGTCTATCGCCACAAGACCCGCGCGTTCCCCGAGCTCGACTCCAAGGCCAAAGGCGGCGCCACGGTGGTGCCTGGCGAGTACGACGGCGCGCTCTTCGTGGTGGACCTCGTCAAAGGCGAAATCGCCTGCCAAACGCCGCTCGCGCTCAAGTCGCCGCAGAAGCCCGAGAAGCGCTCGAAGCCCATGGCCGACTACGACGAAGAGTACGAGCAGGCCTTCCACGATCTGGCGACCGAGAAGATTCGCGTGATCGGCAAGGGCAAGCTGCGCCTCGGCTACAAGGCGCTCGAGTGACCTGCGGCGAGGCTTCGTGAGGCCACCGAAATGAAAACGAGCGACTCGGTCTTGCCGGGTCGCTCGTGTTCGTTCGTGCGAAGGGAAAAACTACGAGAGCTTCGCGCTCAGGAAGGCCTTCAGCTTGATGAGGGTCTTCACGTCGCGCGAGAAGCTCGGCGTCTGGTAGTCGCGCGACCAGGCGGCCACTTCGTGCAGGAACGCGGTGCGCGCGGCTTCGTCGCCCACGATGTCGTCGACCGTGCGGCCGCGGGCGGCGCCCTTGCGGAGGTTCTTCACGTACGACTCGAGGCGGACGTAGTCGTCGGCCAAGAACTCGCGCACGTGAACCGACTCCTCCGCGAGGCGACCGAGCACGCCGGCCTTCGCCTCGGGGTGCTCCGCGCAGGCCAAATCGGCGGCTACGCGCAGCACGAAGGCGTCGTCGCAGAAGCCGAGGTCGTCGATGCCGTCGGGGATCAAGTCGAGCGACTTGAAGATGTAGTTCAGCCCGGCAATGGCTTGACGGCGCGCGCCCTCGGGGCTCTCCCCCTTCACCACCTCGGCGAGCAGCGCGGCGTCTTCGCCGAGCGACTTCAGCCAACCGGGGAAGATCTCGAGGTACTTGGCAAGCGCGGTCGAATCTTCGCTCATGGCAAACCCGTAGGGAAAAAGGCCCGATGAACCGGGCAATGGAAGGCGAGCCTACACAGAGCGCCCACGAAAGACCAGACACCGCGAGCGTCTCTCGGTCGGTTCCGTCCCGCTCGCCCGACGCCGACGTACGACGTAAAGAGCGTTCATGCGCCGGGTTCGCCACGCTCTCTTGATCTTCGTGGACGGCATCGGTCTCGGCACCCGCGGGGCGCACAACCCCTTCGACGGAGCACCTGTCCAGGTGTTGGCCCGGCTCGCCGAGGGGCCGCCCGCACCGGGCATCGCGTTCGGCGCCCTCGATGCGACGCTCGGCTACCCGGGCCTCCCGCAGAGCGCCACCGGGCAAGCGACGCTTTTCTCCGGGCACGACGCGATGGCGCGAGCGAACGGGCATTTTCCGGCTTTTCCGTCGGCCGACTTGGCGGCCTTCTTGGCCGAGGTGAACGTGTTCGCGCGGGCGCGGGACGCGGGGCTCCGTTCGGGCTTCTTGAACGCCTTCGACGACGCGCGCGCCGAGCGGGCAGGGCGCATCGTGCGTGGGGAAGAGCCTCGGACGCGGACCTTTCCGCTCTCGGCCAGCACCATCTCGGGGGTCGCCCGAGGCGGCGTGCTCCGGCGCATGGCCGACGTCGCGCGGGGGGCGGCCGCCACCTTCGACGTGACGGGCGAGGTGGTGCGCGGCTTCGGCTACCCAGCGCCGCTCCGCACGCCCGAGGGCGCCGCCCGCGCGGTGCTCGCCGGGGCACGCGAGCTCGACCTCTCGTACTTCGAGATGTTCCTCACCGACAAGGCCGGCCACAGCCAGGACATGGCCTTCGCACGGCACGAAATCCAGCGCACCGAGCGCTTCTTGGCCGAGCTCTTCGCGCGCGCCACGGACGACGAGCTCGTGGTGGTCACGAGCGACCACGGCAACCTCGAAGACCTCTCGACCGGCGGGCACACCCTCGCGAAGGTGCCCCTCTTCGCCAAAGGACCCACCGCGGACGAGCTCGTGCAAAGTGCACGCGATCTGCGCGACGTGGCCCCTCACTTGTTGCGCGCGCTCGGCGTCTCCTGACGCGCGAAACGAAGCGGCCCGCCGAGGCTCCGAGCGAGCTTGGGCGGGCCGATCGAGGTCGTTTTTCCGACTATCCGCGAATCAGGGAGCGCCCGGCCCGCGGCTCTCTTGTCCGGGCAGGCCCGGCTTGGGGGCGGCACCGGTCACCACCGTGCCGTGCATGTTGGCGAGCAGCTCTTGGAGCAGGTCGCGCGCCTCCGCTTTGCCCTTGAGGTGCGTGAGCAGGAGCTGCGAAGCGTCGCTGAAGGCCTTCTCGAAGCCGAGCCCTTCTCGGGTGCGCGCGGCCACCTTCTCGCGACCGGACGCGAGGTCTTCTTCGAGGGCCTCGGCGTAACGCGCGAGCTGCGAACGAAGCTCTTCGATCTGACGACGGAGGTCGCGGACCTGAGCGTCCTTGGCGGCGGCCTTTTGCTCGCGTTCGGCGAGCGCTTCGCGGCGCGCGTCGACCAACGCTTGGGCTGCGCCCGCGCGCTCGAACACCTGACGCCAGGTGGCGTTCGGCGGCTGCTGCGCGGCTTGATCGGCCTGCAGACGCGCGGCCTGCGCGCCACGTTCGGCCGCGGCCACACCTTCACGGAGGCGATTGGCTTCCACTTGTTCGGCCGCGAGCTCGCGAAGCACGCGCGACTCTTCGTGGGCGAGCTCTTCGACCTTACGGCCGATCTCGGCGCGGAGGGCACGACCACGACGCTCGAGCGACTCGAGCTTTCGCGTGTGGCTCGCCACTTCGCCTTCGAGACGCGTGGCGCGTGAGGCCAGATCCCACACCTGGCTCACCGCCTGAGCGACGTCCGGCGGGGCGTTCGCGCCCGGATAGGCACGGCTCACCATGCGCGAGAAGAGCCCGGCGCGGTTCGCCCACTCGATGACCCCGGCCGACTGCGGCGGAGGAGGCGGAGGAGGAGGCGCGTTTTCGCCGAGCTGGCCCACTTCCCAGGGCACGCTCGGGAGCGCGCGCTGCAGAGCCTTGAGCTCTTCGTGGAGGTGGTGGGCGTCTTGGAAGCGCTTCCGACGCTCCTTCTCGAGCAGCTTGAGCACGATGGACTCGGCTGCCGGAAGGATGTCGTTCTTGATGGTGGTGGGCTTCGGCGGCGGGCTGCTGCGCTGCATCTCGAGCAGCGTCTCGCGATCGCCGGAGCGGAAGGGCAGCTGCCCGGTGAGCATCTCGAAGAAGAGCACGCCGAGCGCGTAGAGGTCGCTGGGAGGCCCGGCTTCTTCGCCGCGCGCCTGCTCGGGCGACATGTACTCGGGCGTGCCGAAGACCGCGCCCTTGGGCGCCAGACGTGGGTCCATCGCCAGGTGGGCGAGGCCGAAGTCCAAGATCTTCACGAAGTCTTTTCGACCGCCGCGCGTGGTGAGCAGGATGTTGTCGCTCTTCAGGTCGCGGTGGATGACCCCGAGGTCGTGGGCACGCGCGAGCGCGGCGCACATCTGCTCGAGGATGTCGACGCCCCGCGACAAGGTCATCGGACCCTTCGCGAGCTCGCTCGAGAGCGAGGTGCCGACCAGGTATTCCATGACGAGATAGAGCTCGCCCTCTTCCGTCTCGCCGATGTCGTGGATGTCGATGATGTGCGCGTGGTCGACGCGGTTGGCCGCGCGAGCTTCGCGCAGCATCCACGCGCGAAGATGCGTTTCCCCGCGTAAATCAGGGCGTATCAGCTTCAGTGCGACCACACGGTCGATGAGCACGTGACGTGCTCGGTACACCACGCCCATGCCGCCTTCGCCGGCCCGAGCTTCGAGTTTGTATCGGCCCGCGACGACTCGACCCAACATGGGATCTGCCGGCTTACCCGCGCGCTGCTGCGTCGTGTTCACGCTCGATGTCCTCCGTTGCACCCGAAGCCATGGGTCGGGCGCGCGTTCCCGATTCGGATCTTGCGCGCTCCATTGCTCACTTCACTAGCTCACCGGATGTCACAGAAATGTTCAAGACCTTCCCTGGGTTCTCGTCCTCTTCCATGGACGACTCTCGCTCCTCCAGGTGAAGGACCGCGCCTTCGAAATGCGACGAGGGCACCTCTTCGGTGAGGCACCCTCGCGCTTCGAGGTCCCGATCGACGCGAGAATCGCGGCGGTTCTGCGGACGTACCGGTCTCAGAAGGTGACGTTGACCACCGGGAGGCGAACCTCGGTGACCTGCGCCATGCCCAGCTGACGGCGCTCCTGCATCGAGAACACGTTGTGTGCTTCCGGCACGGGCATGCCCAACCGGAACTGCGACGGGCTCACGCTGACGAGCGACGTGGGGGGCGCGACGGCCTTGGGGGCCTCGGCCTGAGGAGCCTGCGGCGCGGGCGTGGTGCCGCCTCCGGGAGCTGCAGGAGCCGCAGGAGCCGCGGCGGGCGCGACACCCTGAACCGGGGAGCCGCCGGACTGACCGGGATCGGCCGGGGGAAGGTTGGTGGGCGCCTTGTCTTCTTTGGCGTCGGGGTTTCCCGAGTAGCTGGTGGCGTTCAGCGTGACGACCAGCGCGGGCACGATGAGCGCGACGCCGCCGGCCAACATGACGACCGGCACGCGGCCGTCGCTGACGCTCTTTTCCACGCCGAAACCGGCGAATCCACCGGCCACCGCGCCGAGACCGGCACCGAGACCGTACGCGAGCGGCGAACGCACGCCGATGATCGCTTCGGTGATCACCACGAGCTCACTGCCGAGGAGCGCTCCGCCGATCACGCCTTTGGCGGCGGGCGAGACTTCTTCCGCGTGTGCCGACGGCGCGTACGCCATGGTCGATCCGAAAACGACCGACGCCAGCGCCAGCGCAGCCACTCCCCTCGTCTTCTTATCGTTGAGCTTGGTCATGTCTCTCGGTGCCCTCGGTTCGTGCCCGATGGAGGTTTCTCCCCCGGGCTGCTAGTCAGCGACGCTACCATGCGGTGCGCGAGCCCGTCAGTAAGTTCGAATCGCGCCGATTCTCCCTCCACTTGGGCTCGGTACGGGCACATCCGTCCAGGTTTTTCGACGTGAACGTGCTCACTCGCGAGGCTCTGCGGCGTGTGCTCGGGGTCGCCTTGGGCATCCTCGTCTGCGCTTCGGCGGGCGCCATCGTGCGGGTCCTGCCGTGGCTCTTGGATCCCAATTTGCCGGTCCGGGTCACGCTGCCCTTCGCGCGGAGCCTGCTCGTGCTGGCCGCGGAGGCTTCGCTCGTGGTGGGCTGGCCGCTCGGGTGGGCGCTCGCGGGGGCACGTTTCGTCGAGCGAGGAGAGGCCCGCGTGATGGCCACGCTGGGTGAATCGCCCTCGCGAACCGCGCATCGTCTTTCCGTGCAAGGTGCAGCTTTCGCGGCGGTGCTGGCCGCGCTCGCGCTCCTCGGAGGCCGTGACGCGAACGCTCCGGGCATGGTGGTGCAAGACCTGCTCGACGAGGGCCGCGCCGCCTGCGCCTCCGCAAAGTCACGTGAGACGCACGTGGTGCCGCTCGTCTCGGCGACGTGGCTTTGTTCGCCCGGTGAGCCGCCGCGACTCGTAGGAAAGCCTCCGATTTCCGCAGGCGGGGTCACTTTCTCGGCGGCACGCGTGGACGTGAGCTCGGACCTCTCGCGCTTCGAGCTCACCGACGCCCGCCTCGCCACGCCACCGGCCGATCTCACCTTGTCGGTGCACGTGAAGAGCTTGGTCCTACGGGGAATCCCTCCCTTCGCGCGCGCTTCTTCGTTGCCGCCGTGGCTCCGTGCGCTCGTGCTCACGCTCTCGGCGTGGGTCTCGGCGTTCGTCACCTTGCGAGGGCTCTTCGTGCGAGGACCACGTCGACGGCTCACGCTCCAAGCGGTGGTCATCGGCGTTACGGGGCCATGTGCGGCGCTGCTCGCGCTCCGTCAAATCGAGACCCGAAGCCCCGCACTCTCGGCGTACGTCTGGGTGCCGGTGGCCGCGCTCCTTTCTACTCTTCTTGTCGAAGCGCTCGTCTCACGCTTGCCGCGAAGGGCGCACACTGGTAGCAAATAAGGCGAAGCGTGGGCAACGCCGGGCCGCGGTAGTCGCGGGACGAAGCGCACGAGTCACGAACCGCGAGCGGAAGACGGAGAGAGCGAGTCACCATGGGTAGCATCGGAGCACCGGAGCTTTTGGTCATCGCCTTGCTCGCACTTCTGCTGTTCGGCGCAGGCCGTATCGCGGACATCGGCAAGGGCCTCGGTCAGGGCATCAAGAACTTCAAGCAGGGCTTGAAGGAAGCCAACGACGACGGCGACGAGAAGGACGAGAAGTCCGAAAAAGCCGAAAAGAGCGAGAAAAAAGAGGCCAAAGGCAAGGCCAAGGACGAAGCCCCGAAAGAGGCCTGACGCAGGGCGAAAAAGTTCTGGTAGCGTCCTCGCGTGTCGCTCGCTTTCGCCCACCGCCTCTCCGCCGTTTCTCCCAGTGTGACGCTCGCCATGAACGCGCGAGCCGCCGACCTGCGCGCCAAAGGCGCAGACGTGTTCGCGTTCGGAGTCGGTGAACCCGACTTCGAGCCGCCCGCGCACGTCCTCGAAGCGGCCAAAGCCGCCATCGACGCCGGCGCCTCCAAGTACACCGCGGTCACCGGAATCGCGGCCTTGAAGAAGGCCATCTGCGATCACGCCGCGCGCACGCGAGGGCACACGCCCAAGCCCGAGCAAGTCACGGTCACGGTGGGCGCGAAGCACGCGCTCTTCAACCTCGCCATCGCGCTCTACGAGCCCGGCGACGAAGTCATTCTGCCCAAGCCCTGCTGGGTCTCGTACCCCGAGCAAGTGCGCATGATGGGCGCCGAGCCCATCCTGGTGGACACGGACGAAGCCAACGGTTGGCGCATGACGCCCGAGGCCCTCGAGCGCGCGATCACACCGAAGACCAAAGCGGTCATCTTGTGCACGCCCTCGAACCCGACCGGCGCTGCCTACCCCGAAGCCGAGCTGCGCGCGCTGCTCGCCGTGCTCGCCAAGCACCAGGTGTGGCTCGTGGTCGACGAAATCTACGCCGAGCTCGTCTACGACGGGTTCCGTCACGTGTCTGCGGCGCACCTCGCGCCCGAGATGCTCGACCGCATCGTGGTGATCGACGGCGTCTCCAAGACGTACGCGATGACCGGCTGGCGCATCGGTTGGTCCATCTCGCCCGCGCCGCTCGCCAAGGTGCTCGACGTGGTGCAGGGCCAGAGCACCACCAACGCCACCGCGGTCGCGCAGCACGCAGCACTCGCCGCGCTCACGGGGCCGCAGGGTGAGATCGAGAGCATTCGCACGCGCTTCGAGTCGCGTCGCAACGCCATGGTGAAAGGCCTCAACGCCATTCCCGGCATCAAGTGCCGCCTCCCCGAGGGCGCGTTCTACGCCTTCGCGGATTGCCGCGGGCTGCTCGGCAAAAAGCACGGCGACAAGATCCTCGCCACCGACGAAGACCTCGCGTTCTGGATGCTCGAGGCCGCGCACGTCGCTTCGGTTCCGGGCGGCGCCTTCGGAGCACCCGGCTACGTGCGCTTCAGCTACGCGCTCTCCGAAGAGCGCATCGCGCAAGGCCTCGCTTCGCTCGCGAAGGCCGTGGCCGCGCTCGGATAGTTCGAACGCGCGTCGTCTTCACGAACGCACACGAAAGGCGAGGCATTGTGCGACACTTGAATCGGTGTCGATGCAAGACCTGCGTCGAGCTGCGTGTGGAGCAAAAAGAGCCTACGAAAATAGGCTTTTTCGCACGCCAGGGAAGAACTCGTGCTTCGTGTCGTACGCATTGCATGATCTCGCGATCAGACGCGATCACGTGCGTGGGCATCACGAGGAGACACCCGTCTTCAACTATCTGGTCTCGCCCTCAAAACTTCGTGTAACCTGCCCTCCGTGCGCATTTTCCCGAGTCGATCGGGCAGGGCGTGCCTCGAGCGTGCCGCGTGAACGGGAAAAAAAAACACCCTTCGGCGCGCTCGGATTGACTCGATCGCACACGTTTTCGTCCATCCGAAGCTTGGGGTTAGCGGGAGTGAACCCTCGGCCTAGACTTCAGCAACATTCAAGGAGAGCTTTCCATGACGAAATTCACTCGCTTTAGCGCCCCCGTGGCGATTCTCGCCGCCATCGCCATCCCCGTCTTCGCCCAAGGCTGCTCGGCCGCGGAAGAGCTCTGCTGCTCGGACCCCACCAAGCTCGAGATCCAGGGCCAGGCTGGCGCGCAGTTCACGGTCGCCGTCGGCGCCGCTGCCGACCTCGCCGCCGTCGCCCAGGGCTCGCTCGACGACGTCACCAACGCCTGCCGCAACATGGCGACCGACCTCGACGCGACCAGCGAAGAGCTCGCCACCGCGCAGGCCGCCACCGGCAACGACGCGGCGACCGCTTGGTGTAACCTCGCCGTCGCGAAGATCAAAGCCAACGTGACGGCCAACGGCGGCCTCACCGTTACGTTCGCGGCCCCCAAGTGCGAGGCTTCGGTCAGCGCGAAGGCCAACTGCCAGGCCAAGTGCGACGTGAGCGGCAAGTGCGACATCAAGGCGAACCCCCCGAAGTGCACGGGCGGCAAGCTCGAAGTTTCGTGCAAGGGCTCGTGCACCGCCGAAGGCTCCGCCTCGGTGGCCTGCGAAGGCAAGTGCGAAGCGGATTGCTCCGGTTCGTGCGCCGCGACCGTCGAAGCCCCGAGCGTCGACTGCAACGGCAAGTGCGAAGGCACCTGTGAGGCGAAGGGCGGCGTGGGCACCGGCACCGGCGCTCAAGCGGACGGCACCTGCCAGGGCTCCTGCAAGGGCACCTGCACGGCCACCCCGGGCACCGCGGCGATCAAGTGCGGCGGCTCCTGCAAGGGCTCGTGCACCGGCTCCTGCAAGGCCTCGGCGAACGTTGCCGTCAAGTGCGACGGCAAGTGCGACGGCGAGTTCGAGCCCCTCAAGTGCGAGGGCGGCAAGCTCGAAGGCGGCTGCCAGGTCGACGCGAAGTGCGACGCCAACTGCGACGCGAGCGTCAGCGCGAAGGCCGAGTGCACCCCGCCCGAGCTCACCATCAAGGCCGGCGCGAACGTCCAGGCGAAGTACATCGACTCGCTCAAGGCGAACCTTCCCCAGCTCGTCGTCGTCTTCCAGGCTCGCGGCGAAGCGTTCGTGAAGACCATCTCGACCGTCGGCGGCTCGCTCGCTGGCTCGGTCTCGGGCGACATCGGCGTGAAGGGCATCGCTTGCCTCAACACCGTCGGCGCGCAGGTCGTGAACGCCACCGGCCAGATGACCGCGGCGGTCAACGCCTCGGGCAACGTGGTCGGCAGCCTCGGCAAGTGATTCCTAGGGTGAGCGTCGCGTAAGCGAACGCTCCCCGTCGTCCCGCGTACGGCGCGTCTCGAAAAGAGACGCGCCGTTCTCTTTTTCGAACGTCGTGCAGGGCGGCGCGCGAGTGCATCACCCATATTGACTCACGCTTCGAGATCTCGTTCATTGAAGGGCAAGGCACTTCAATCGAGGCCTTCGGAGGTTGTCTTGGTGAACCCGCTCTCTCGCTTGCGGCTGCCCGCGTTGTTCGTTTCCTTCGTGGCCGTGCCCGTGCTCGCGCAAGGGTGTGGTGGGCCCGACGAGCTCTGTTGCTCGGACCCGACCAAGGTCGAGCTCGAAGGTCAGGCTGCCGCGCAGTACTCGGTGGCAACCGGCGCAGCGGCGGATCTCGCGGCGGTCGCGCAGCGCTCACTGGACGACGTGATCGATGCCTGCCGCACCATGGCCGTCGACCTCGACGCGACCAGCGAAGAGCTCGCTACCGCGCAATCCACCACGGGCAACGATGCCGCGACCTCGTGGTGCAAGCTCGCCGCGGATAAGATCCACAACGTGACGGTCGGGGGCCGCCTCAAGGTCACGTTCGCGCCTCCCACGTGCCAAGCTTCCGTCAGCGCGAAGGCCAACTGCCAGGCCAAGTGCGACGTGAGCGGCAAATGCGACATCAAGGCGAACCCCCCGCAGTGTACGGGCGGCAAGATGCAGGTCTCCTGCAAGGGCTCGTGCTCGGCGGAAGGCGGCGCTTCTGTGGCCTGCGAGGGCAAGTGCGAAGCGGAGTGCTCCGGTTCGTGCGCCGCGACCGTCGAATCCCCGAGCGTCGATTGCAACGGCAGGTGCGATGGCACCTGTGAGGCGAAGGCCGGCGTGGGTACCGGCACCGGGGCTCAATCGGACGGCACCTGCCAGGGCTCGTGCCAGGGCACCTGCACGGCTACCCCCGGCAGCGCAGCGCTCAAGTGCGAGGGCTCGTGCAAGGGCAACTGCACCGGCTCCTGCAAGGCCACGGCGAACGTCGCCGTGAAATGCGACGGCAAGTGCGACGGCGACTTCGAGCCCCTCAAGTGCGAGGGCGGTAAGCTCGAGGGCGGCTGCCAGGTCGACGCGAAGTGTGACGCCAATTGCGACGCGAGTGTCAGCGCCAAGGCCGAGTGCACCCCGCCCGCGCTCACCATCGAGGCCGGCGCGGACGTGCAAGCGAAGTACATCGATTCGCTCAAGGCGAACCTTCCTCAGCTCATCGTCGTCTTTCAAGCCCGCGGGGAAGCCTTCGCGAAGACCATCGGGACCTTCGGAGGCTCGCTCGCGGGCTCGATATCGGGCGATATTACCGTGAAATCCATCGCGTGCCTCAACACCGTCGGCTCGCAGGTCGTGAACGCCACCGGCCAGATGCAGGCGGCGGTCAGCGCCTCGGGCAAGGTGGTAGGTAGTCTGGGCAACTGATGCCTCGCGGACGTCCTGCAGCGGCGCGTCCATTCGTGACGCGCCGCTTCGACGGCATCTCGACGATTGAAGCTCGACTGCTCGAGGTTCTCGAGAAGCGCCCAACGAGCGCAGGTGCTCTCCTTCACGAGTACGAGGGGAGCTTGTCCCACCAGATGCACGACCTATGGCTCGGGTTCGAGGGCAAAGCGCCTCTCCGGTTTTCGGTGGCGTCCGACGGGGAGCACGTGCTGGTCGATGATGACGCGCCGGAGGAGGTCGACATGCAGGAGTGTGGGAGCACGCGATTCGTGGGCCTCGAAAGCGACCCATCGTTCTCCCAGGTGATGGGCAGCCCGCTCCAGCGAGCGTGGCTCGTGCTGTCCCCGGGCCCGAGTGAGGTGATTGGAGTGCGGCTTACCTTCGAGGCGTGCACGATGCTCGTTCTCAACTGGGGTGCTCACTGTACGTGGGGCCGAACTTCCACGCAGTACCCGCCGGACGCGTCCATCCAGGAGCGATTGGTGGTTTGGAATTGACGGGAGCGTGTAACGAGTTTTCTATTGTTGCAAAGGTCCCGCGAATGGCGCTCGTCTTCTACTCGGTCGTACGCCGTCACATGAAACATACGCCCCGCTTCACGCTCGTGGACGAGCAGACCCCTCTCTCGTTCGAGCTCGCCTTGGCCGAAGGCGAGACCGCGGTCGGCTGGTATCGGAACCCTCCTCCTCACGAGGATTCGGTGCTCGTTTTTACCTCGAATGCCATTTGGGTGGGGGAGAAGGCGATGTTCACGAGGGTGGCGACGTCGGATATTGTCGGACTCCAATCCCCGAGGAGGAAAGAGGGGGTCGAGGGGCTACTGGTGTTCTCCAAGCGCGGCCCCCTATTCATGCGCGCATCCGGAAGCTACGGGCCGTACGGCAACTACAAAGACTTCATCTCGCTCATGTCGATTCTGAGAGCCGTCATCTTCAGCAACGCGTCGACCGCTCGCTTCGTGAACTGAGAGGCGTGATCTCCGAGCTTGCGTGCGGGAGGTGTGGGAAATGAGTGAGGCGCTCGGCTCGTGAGCGGATCCACATCGCTGGATGCGTTCGCGCTCCACGAAGTGCAATGCTCGATGGCAAGAGGTCTCGTGCTCGGGCGCCCGCGGTTCTCTTGCGAGCTCCCGAGTGAGGCCATGCGCGCAGCGAATGAGGGGTCCTCTAGGAGACGGCGATGACCGAAGAAGAGCTGATCGACGCCATCCGTAAACGTATCGCAGATCCGAAGAAGCGGGTCGACGCGACGACGGGAGATAACCCTCCGTATGGTCCGGCGTCCGCGAAGGCGCTCGATGCTGTGGAAACACAGGTCGGGGTCGTCCTGCATGCCCTGTTCCGACGGCTATACACAGAGGTTGGCAACGGAGGGTACGGACCAAGCTGGGGCCTCATCGGCGTCGATGGGGGCCACACGGACGTGGACGGCCGGAACGTTGGCGCCCTCTATGCAGACCTTCGAGCGGAGTGGTGGCCCGAGGGCCTTCTGCCTCTTTGCGACTGGGGAGGGGGGGCATGGGCGTGCATCGATCCCGACGGGCGCATCGTGACGATGGACGAGTCGGGACCGACGAGGACCGGGTACACGCTGCATTCGTGGCTCGAAGCGTGGGTGTTGGATGTGGATCTGTTGATGGAGACTTTCGAGTTTGCGGACGGCACGATGACCAATCCGTTCACGCAGAAGCCGATCGCCGTGAAGCGTCGTGGTCGAGCGAAGGGGATCGTGTCGTAATGAGTCGCCATTCCGAGCTCGTGAGAATCCCGTCGTTGATTCGCCGGATGCGGATGAGGCGCCAGCCTTCGTGGACACGTCGAGGTGGGGGCCATGCGCTTTAGGGAAATTCAAGTCTGCGCGCCATCCGGGCTCCCATTCGACAGGCAGCGAGCTATCAATGGTGCGGCTCTTCATTCCGTTCAGGAAACTCTGACCCTTTGGTTGAGAGCTCACGATGAGCGGGCTCCGTTTCGTAAGTTCGTTGTTTCATTGACGGACCAAAGGTCCGCCGGAGCCCGCGCGGGTCACGTTGGGATGATGCTGAGCGTATGCGTCGCGACCGAAGTGGTGGACCTCTCGACCTTAGAAGCGCGAACTGACGACAACCGGTGGGTGTGTGGCTTGGTCCTCGTTGCGCTAGGGCGCGCCTCGGAGCGTCTCGGCTGGCGGAGTGAATCCTTCGAGAGGTTCGTGGCGGAGGTTGCCGAGCGGGAGTGGCCGCTGGTTCATCTTTTCGAGAAGTTGGAACGAGTGGATCGGGCATCGAAGCAGAGGTTCGTCCCGTTCTTTTCGACTCGTCCCGGGCAGAATCGCTATGGCGTTCGTATTTCAGCCGAGGGCGGAGGCTCGCGAGATGTCGTCGTCGTCTCGAAGTCGGATCCGATTTGGGACGAAGACTTTCCTATGGCCAAGTCCGCGCTGAGGGAGGGAGCATTCCTGCTTCTCGCCAAGGACGGCACCACCCTGGCAAAAGTCGCGCTCGATGCAGGGGTGTGCGCATAAGTGAGTACAACATGAGAGTTCCGTTCCGCATTCTTTCCATCTCCCTCCTCCTCGCAGCCTGTTCCTCAACACCCCCCACGCCCGAATCCGACGCATCGGCGGCTACTTCGGATGGGGGAGGGGGCGTCGGGCCGCAATGCATGGTGACCCCGCGGGGATGCCCTTACTATCGCTGCAATTGCACGAACGGTGGAACCCACCGGACCGTGGGCGACCGTACGAACGAAGCGGGCTGCATGACCGGCGAGGAAGCTTGCCTCGTGGTCTGTCGCCTCATGAATTCGGACCTCGCTCCTCCGACCACTTGCGAAAAGGCCGTGGAGTACGACGCGGCCGTGGCCGACGCCGCTCCCGTCATCGATCCCGGTTTTCCCGGAGGAGAATGCGTGCGAGGCCCCGGCTGTTACCCGTACTCGTGCCTATGCAAAGACGGGACGAACCTGCTCGACCATCAAGAGGCCTGTACGGCGGGTCGATGTCCCACCCTCGAAGTCGCCTGCACCAACGCGTGCAAAGGAAATGCCGGCTGGGTCGGCCCGCGGAAGTGAGCGCTGTCCCGCGATGCACCCGAGTCGTTACGTGGAGGATTGAGCGTTAGGTACGTGCCCGCCCAATGCTCACCGTCCCACTCGCCGCTTCAATTCCTCCAGCTCGTCTTCCACCTCCAGCGGCTCCCCCTTCGCAGCGCCCGACAGCTCCACCCGGGAGCGCGCGCTCGATTGGGGGACTCGTAGGGGCGATTGAGCGGCTTCCGTGAGCACTCGGGGCTTTTCGTCTTCTTTGGGCTTCCGTGTGGCGAGCATCTTGGCGGCGCCGATTCCTCCCAGCAGGCCGAAGAGGTGCATCTGCCAGGAGATGCCCAATTCGCCGGGGAGCACGCCGAAGAGCGCGCCGCCGTACAGGAAGAGCACGGCCAGGCTTCCGACGATGGGCCAGAAGCGACGCTCCAGGAAGCCTCGCGCGATCAAGTAGCCGAGGTACCCGAAGATGAGCCCGCTCGCGCCCACGTGCACCGAGTTGGACGGGCCGATGAGCCACGTGCCCAGGCCCGAGGTGAGCGCGGTGAGCAGGCTCACGTAGAGAAAATCGCGCTTCCGCCGGAGCATCACGAACCAGCCCAGCACCAAGAGCGGCAGTGTGTTGCTGGAGAGGTGCGCGAAGCTGCCGTGGATGAACGGCGCGAAGAAGATGCCCACGAGGCCGGAGAGAGAGCGCGGCACCACCCCGAGCGCCGCCAGATGACCCTGGAAGAGCACCGCGTTCACCAGGTGCACGAGCCACAAAAAGGCGACGAAGCCGCCCAAAATGGCCCCGTGCGACTTCAGCTCGC
Source organism: Polyangiaceae bacterium (assembly GCA_965225775.1). Taxonomy (GTDB): domain Bacteria; phylum Myxococcota_A; class Polyangia; order Polyangiales; family Polyangiaceae; genus JAAFHV01. Next base: position 8,380,663 of record OZ245328.1, read on the forward strand.
GGAAGAGCTCGGACTTGGACGCCGCGGGGTCTTTGCTCGCCTCTGCACGTGCCATGCAGCGAGCATAAGGCGTCGCGAGGCGAGGCGACACCGCGCCAGAGTCTCGACGCGCGATCCGCTCCTCGGGCAGAAACGGCGACCCGCGCGCGGAAAGGGAGCCGGTAAAGCGCAGAAGGCCAGGAGCCCGACGCGCCTTACCGAGGCATCCTCACTCCGGACGGATGTACTTTCCCTTGATCAGGCGGAGCACGGCCTGCACGGTCTCGAGGTCGGTCGCGGTGCTCTTGTTGAGCACGGACTCGAGGTGACCGTGGTTGTGCACGAGCTGGAGGGCGTCGAGGTCGGCCGGCTTCAGCTCGCTCAGCTTGGGGACGAGCGGCGAGGCCAGCACGAGGCGCGTGTGGAGCTCGGGGAGCTGCTCACGAAGCTCGTTGAACTCGTCGATTTGGCGGAGACCCTCCATGAGGACCTCCTGCACCGACATGTCCATCTCGTTCGGGAAGGTGCGCTCGTCCGGGGGATCGAGCTCGAAGCTTCCCTTTTGCCAGGTGAGCATCCGGAAGATGCTCTTCATGGGAGGGACGTCGGTCAGGTCGTTGATGAGGGCATAGTAGAGCGTGCCCTTGCGCATGAAGATGCGGCCCACGTCGTCGTCGGTCTGGACGACGAGCACGCCGGTCTTCTTCGAGGTCGAGAAGAGCTGGAGCAAGTCCGGGAGGGGCACCTCTTCGATGCTTCCGGACATGGTCTTGCCTTGCGTCGTGCGACGCGCGGCGGCCACCGTCTCGAGCGGCGGAGGCGCGGGGGCATCTCCGGCTTCGCTGCGGGCGGCGTCGCCCGCGATGACCTTCAAGATGCTCGTGCCGATGAGGACGCGGTCGCCCTCCTTCAGCCTCGCGCGCTTGATTTTTTCTCCGTTCACGAACGTGCCGTTCGTGGAACCGAGGTCCTCGATCCAGATCTGGTCCTCGGCCATGGCGATGCGCGCATGTTTGCGGCTCACCATGTCTTCGACGAGAACCATGTCCAGATCGCTGGAGCGACCGACGATGATCTGCTTCTCCGGGACGAGCGGAAATTCGCCGCCCTGGTACTTCCCGCTAATAAAGCGGAGCACGTACGTTTTCCCCGTACGAAGCGAAGCCGTGATGTGGGCGGGATCCTGCATGATGACGCGCGCGGCCTTCACGAACCCAGGGCCCGTGAAATTCCTCGAGTACTTACCTCGAACAGGCCTCGAGAACCAAGAAAGAGAGTAACGAGGTCGCTCGAAGATGGTCAAGTCGCGGTAAGTACCCGGCATGGGCTCCGCTTCGAATTTGTCAAAGTCCCCTGTTTTCCCGCTTCCCCGGCCGGTCCAGGCCTCGGGCGACCCTTTCGGCACCCACCGCGCGATCGAGCCCGAAAAGGGCTTGCCCCAGCCGGCAAAGCGTGTGGATAACGATTTTTCGCGCCTCTTCCGGGGCGAGCTGCTGCTCGCGGTGGAAACCCTGAACATCGATGCAGCGAGCTTCCGTCAGATGGAAGAAGCCGCCGCCGCTGCGGGTGACCCTTCCGACGGGGCGATCGGCGAGCGCGTGCTCGCGACCGTGGCCGCGCGTGGAAAGCAGCACAACCCGGTCACCGGCTCGGGCGGCATGCTGCTCGGGCGCGTGCTCCAGGTCGCCGAAGGTCATCCGCACGCGGCGAATCTCTCGCCCGGTGACCGCGTGGCGACGCTCGTCTCGCTCTCGCTCACGCCGCTGCGCATCGATCGCATCGGAACCGTGCGGCGCACGAGCGCGCAGCTCGATGTCGAAGGAGAGGCCGTGCTCTTCGCGAGCGGTGCGTACGCGAAGATGCCCGCCGATCTCGGTGAGCGCCTCGCGCTGGCCGTGCTCGACGTGGCCGGAGCCGCGCCCCAAGTCGCGCGCCTCGTGAAGAAAGATCACACCGTGCTGGTGCTCGGAGCCGGCGGAAAAAGCGGCATCTTGTGCGCAGCCGAAGCGAAGCGTCGTGGGGCCGCGCGTGTCATCGGCATCGAGAATCACGCGCCCTTCGCGGAAGACCTTCGTGCGCTCGGCGTGTGCGACGCGGTGATCGCCGTCGACGCGCGTGATCCGGTGGCCGTGCGCGAAGCGGTGCTCGCCGCCAACGCCGGCGCCGAGGTCGACGTGGCCTTCTCGTGCGTGAACGTCGAAGACTCCGAGATGGGCGCCATCTTGAGCACGCGCGATCGCGGCATCGTCTACTTCTTCGCCATGTCGACGAGCTTCACCAAAGCCGCGCTCGGCGCCGAAGGCGTGGGCAAAGACGTGGATCTTTTCGTGGGCAACGGCTTCGCCCACGGCCACGCCGAGCACACGCTGGCCATGATGCGCGAGCTGCCCGCGGTGAAGGCGCTCTTCGAAAAGCGCTACGGCTGAACGAGCTGGCCCGCGCACGCCGTCGAGGCGCACCTCCTGCGCCTCGCTCGGCTCGGCTTCGTCCGCCTCTCGTGGTGCGGCCGTCACTCACCCGGGAGACGCGGGCGCCTCAGGCTCGAGACGTGAGCGACCATTGACGCCTCGGCGTGCTGCGCGATACGCGATTGGGCATGAACGTTCGCCCGATTCTCGAGGTCGCGCACGAGCTCGGCCTCTCCGCCGACGAAGTCCTCCCCTATGGCCGCGGCAAAGCGAAGATCGAGCTCTCCGCGCTGAAGAAGCCCGCGCGCGGCAAAGGCCGTCTGGTGCTCGTGAGCGCCATCAACCCGACGCCGGCGGGCGAGGGCAAGACCACCACCTCGATCGGCTTGGCCATGGGCATGCGGCGCCTCGGGAAAAACGCGGTGCTCGCGCTCCGTGAGCCCTCGCTCGGCCCGGTGTTCGGCGTGAAGGGCGGCGGCACCGGCGGCGGCAAGGCCTCGCTCGTGCCCGCGGACGACATCAACTTGCACTTTACAGGTGATATCCACGCCATCACCACCGCGCACAACCTGCTCTCGGCGCTGGTCGACAACGCCATCTACTTCGCCAAGAAGATGCCCAGCGGCGGCACGATCGACTCGCGCACCGTCACCTGGGGACGCGCGCTCGACATGAACGACCGCTTTCTCCGCAACGTGATCGTGGGGCTCGGCGGCAAGAGCCACGGCACCCCGCGCGAAGACCGCTTCGACATCACCGCGGCCAGCGAAATCATGGCCATCATGGCCCTCGCTTCGGACCACGCCGACCTCGAAAAGAGGCTCGGGCGCATCTTGGTCGGGCTCGACACCGAAGGCCAGGCCGTCACCGCCGCCGACGTGGACGCCGCCAGCGCCATGACCGCCGTGCTGCGCGACGCGCTCTCTCCCAACCTGGTGCAGACCGAAGAAGGTGGACCTGCGGTGGTGCACTGTGGACCCTTCGCCAACATCGCGCACGGTTGCAACAGCGTGCTCGCCACCAAGCTCGCCATGAGCCTGGGCGACTACGCCATCACCGAAGCGGGCTTCGGCTTCGACCTCGGCGGCGAGAAGTTCCTCGACGTAAAATGCCGCGAGGCCGGGATCTTCCCGCGCGCCATCGTGCTCGTGGCCACGCTTCGTGCGCTCAAGATGCACGGCGGCGCCCCGGTGAAGCTCGCCGGAGAGCCCGACGCGGAGGCGCTCGCCAAGGGCCTCACGCACCTCGAGAAACACTTGGAGAATGCACGCTTCTACGGGTTGACGCCCGTGGTGGCCATCAACGCGTTCCCCAACGACACCGCGGCCGAGCTCGAGGTGGTGGAAGCCGCCGCGAAGAAGCTCGGGGCGCGTTTCGCGCGTTCCACGGCGTTCGCGCAGGGCGGCGAAGGCGCGCTCGAGCTCGCGAAGGTCGTGTGCGAGGTGGTCGACGCGACCGACGCCGTGCCGCCTCCGGCCAAGTTCGTCTACGAGCTCGAAGACTCGGCCGAAGAGAAGATCCGCAAGATTGCCCGCACCGTCTACGGCGCGAAAGACGTGACGTTCGCGCCCGCGGCGGAGAAGAGCCTCGAGCGCGCGCGAAAGCTCGGCTACGGAAAGCTGCCCATCTGCATGGCCAAGACGCAGCTCTCGCTGAGCGACGATCCCAAGCTCCCCGGGCGCCCCCGAGACTTCGTGATCGGCGTGCGTGACGTGCGCATCTCGGCCGGCGCGGGCTTCTTGGTGCCGCTCACCGGCGAGATGATGACCATGCCCGGTCTCCCGAAGGAGCCCGCGGCCAAGGGCGTCAAGCTGCGCGAAGACGGCACCATCAAGGGCCTGATGCAGAACGACTGAGCCCGCTACTTCGTCGTTCGTTCGGCGCTCCTCGCTCCATCCCGGGCGAGCTCGTCGCTGCCTTTTTTCATCCACGCGTTCACCGCCAAGAGCGCCCCGAGAGCGGCCGCACCCGCGTAAAAGCGAGGTCCGAGCCGCTCTTCGTTCGGCCACGCCACGTATGCGAAGACGAGGCTCCACACCGGCTCCACCGCGACGGCGAGCGCCACCGTGAACGCCGAGAGCGTCTTCAAGATGCGCAAGGACCACATCCACGGGAGCGCCGTGCAACCGATGGCGAGCACGAAGAGCATGAGCCAGTCGCGTCCCGAGACCGCCCAAGGAAGGACGAAGCCGGGCGCGAAGGCGAACGTGATGGCCGTGACCACGGCGGCCGTGCCGAGCTCGTAGAAGGTGAGACGCTCGGCCGGCTCCATCTTTCCGAGGCGTGCGTTCCAGGTGCCGAATGCTGCGGAAAAGACGGCCGATCCGAGCCCGAGCACGTACCCCATGGGCGTCGTGTGGGTCTCGAAGCGAAGCAGAAGGGCGACGCCGACGACCACGCCGAAACCGAGCAAGAGCTCGTAGCCCTTCGTGCGCTTGCGGAAGACCCAAGGCTCGAGCAGCGAGGTGAAGAAGGTGACCGTGGAGAGGCACAGCACCGCGAGCGCGATGCCCGCGGTCTTCACCGCGGCGTAGAACAGCATCCAGTGCACGGCCACGCAGGTGCCCGCGCCCACGAGCTCGACGAGGTGCGCGCGAGGCACGGCGAACCCGAGCTTCTTGCGCTTTACGGCGACGGCCATGACCACGGCGACGATGACCACGCGGTAGAACACGAGCACGCGCGGGCCCACCGAGATGCCCTTGCCGAGCAGCGCGGTGAGCCCCCAGAGCATCACCGTGAAGTGCAAGAGCGCGTGAGCTCGCGGGCGTGAGAGCGCCGCAGGAGAGCCCGACGGGGACGTGGCGATCGACGTGCTCACGGGGTCACGAAGGCTGCGCCGTCACTCGGCGGCCGTGCGATCCGCGCCGGGTGGCGCCATGGAGAGCGCGGCGTCGGGAGCGGCCGGGAGCAGCACGATGAACTTGGTTCCCGCGCCGAGCTTCGTGTTGACCTCGATGGTGCCGCCCGCGCTCTGCACGATGCTCTGGCTGATGGCGAGGCCGAGACCCGTGCCGCGCTGCTTGGTGGTGAAGAAGGGCACGAACAAGTTCTTCAGGATTTTCTCGGCGATTCCTGGACCCGTGTCGCGCACGGTGAGCTCGACGAGGTCGGCGCCACCTTCGGAGCGAGGGGTGCTCTCGGCCGCGCCCGGGCCGGTTTTTCCGGGGCGCGAGTCGTCTTCCCAGCCCGCGCGTGCCTTCTTGCGACGCGAGGTGGTGATGGTGAGCTTGCCGTGCCCGTCCATCGCCTGGATGCCGTTCTGCACGAGGTTGATGAGCACCTGGCGCAGCTGCTCGGCGTCGATCTTGGCGCGAGGGAGGTCGTCCGCGAGGTCGAGGTGGAGCTCGAGCGAGGGCTTGTCGCGCGGGGTCAGGATCTGCACCGTGCGCCGGATGGCCGCGTTCACGTCGAGCGCGACCGGATCGCCCACGCCCGGGCGCGCATAGTCGAGGAAGCTCCCCACCACGCGGTTCAAGCGGTTGGTCTCCTCGAGGATGATGCCGACGAACTCCTTGAACTCTTCGGCGTCGGCGCCCTTCGGCGCGAGCTCTTCCAAGAGCTGCGCGGCACCCTTGATGGCGCCGAGCGGGTTCTTCACCTCGTGCGCGAGGCCCGCTGCCATCGAGCCCATCGCCGCCAGGCGATCGCGGTCTTTCAGCTTGGCGTAGCCGCGCGTGTTGGAGAGGGCGACGCCGATCTGCGAGCCCACGGTCTCGAGAAGGGCGATCTCTTCCGGGGTGAACGGGTCTTTCACGCGTTCGTCGTCCACGCACAAAAGACCGACCAAATCGCTGCCGTCGCGTACGGCGAGCACCACGGCCGAGCGAAGATCGCCGAAGGTGTCCGCCGCGGCCCGCAGCGGCGCCACCGCTTCTTTCGAGCCTTCCATGCGCTCCACGTCGTCGAGGGCGAACGAGGCGTCGAGCGAGGTGAGCAGCGGCTTCAGCGTGACCACCTCGAGGCGCTCGGGTGGGTTCGCTCCGATGGCGCCGGAGAGCAAGAACGCCGTGCCGTCTTCGTCGAGCAGGTAGAGCGCGGAGCTCGTGATGCGGCGTGAGCGCTCGAGGCCGGTCATGACCGTCTCGACCATCTCCGAGACCTCGAGCGTGTGCGCCAGGCGCTTGCGCAGCTCGGTCACGTTGGTCTCGAGGTCGTAGCGTTCGCGGAAGACGAATTGGTGGATGCGCTTCTCGACCTCGGCCTCGAGCGGATCGAAGAGCACGAGCACGCAGATGGCCGCGAGCACGCCGTTCAAGTACATCGAGCCGAAGCGACCCATGTACTTCATGAAGAAGTACAAAAGCCCCGCGATGGCGAACGCGAGCGCGGTCGACACGAGCAGTCGACCCGAGAGCTCGTAGAGGTCGGCGAGGCGCGGCCTACGTAGCGACTCGGACAGCACGAAGAGGAACACGACCGAGAGCACGGCGCCCAAGGGCGGCACGTTCAGGTTGAAAATGCTGAGCAAGTCCGCGAGGGTAAAGCCCATCGCGAGACCACCCACCGCCACCAAGAAGCGCACGCGATCGCGCACCGCCTTGGAGTCGCTCTTCTTGCCGCGCATCCACAGCGACCACAGCGCCGCGGCGAGGAAGCCGAACACGTAGAGGTACACGGCGCCGCTCGCGAGCGGGTAGCGCGCATAAGGCGAGACGGCGAGCGCGAGCATGGGAATGCCCACCATGAGCGCCGCTCGCGGCAGCCGAGGCTTCACGTCGTCGTCGTGCGGAACGATGGCCTGGAAGAGGTGCACGGCGAACTGCGGCAAGAGCACCGTGAGCACCACGGTGACGCGCATCCAGTTGCGGTCCTTCGAGAGGTCCGCGATGGACTGGCTCACGTACCAAAAGCCGACCTCGGTGGTGAACCCCGCAAAGAGCCAGTGCACCGCCCGCCGCCCACGGAGCAGCATGGAGAGCGCGATCGCCGCCGCGATGACGCCACAGAAAAGCGTAGTGCGCGCGCGTAGGTCGTCCACGCGCAGAGCCTAGCAGGCCCAAGACCCCGAGCGCCTCAACTAGGGGGAGCGCGAGGGGGGAACGCCCTCGCAAGTAGGCCGAGAAGCAAAAAAAAAGGGGGGAGCGCGAGGGGGGAACGCCCTTGGAATTCCCTCGGTTTCGTTGACACCCGGTTAGGCCGCGGAGGCGAGGGCGTAGGCGCGCTCGACCTCAGCGGGGGTTTGGTAGCCGAGGGAAGAGTGGAGGCGTTTGCGGTTGTAGAAGACCACGATGTAGTCGAAAAGGGCAGCTCGGAGCTCGTTGAGGCCGCTCCATCGTCGGTCGTGAATGAGCTCCGTTTTGAGAGTCGCGAAGAAGCTTTCGGCGACCGCGTTGTCCCAGCAGTTGCCTCGTCGGCTCATGCTGGCGGTGATTCCATGTTCGGCAAGAACCTGGCGGTACTCGGCGCTCGTGTACTGGCAGCCCTGGTCCGAGTGGTGAAGGAGGCCCGCGCTCGGTCGACGCGTTTGGAGCGCGTTTTCCAGGGCTCGCAGAGGTAGCGTCGTAGCCATTGTGGCATCGACGGACCAGCCCACGACCGCGCGCGAGTACAGGTCCAACACGATGGCTAGGTAGCACCAGCCGCTGTCGGTCCAGACGTAGGTGATATCGGTGACCCATCGCTCGTTCGGTCGCGTCGCCGTGAAGTCACGATCGAGCAGGTTTTCGGCTTTCGCGTGCGACGGATCGGACACCGTCGTAACGCGAAAACGGCGCCTTTTCCGGCCAACGAGGCCTAGCCCGAGCATCGCGCGCTCGATGCGCCGCTTGCCGACGCGGAGGCCGTCTAGTTGCAGTTGCCGCTGCACGCGAGGGCTTCCGTAGCGCTCGCCACTCTCCTCGTGAACGGTACGAACGCGCTCCTGCAGCGCCTCGTCGTCGCGCTGTCGCTGACTCGGAGAACGCTTCGCGTAGGCGTAGTAGCCCTGCCGAGTGACCTCGAGTACGCGACAAAGAGCGGCAACGGGAAAGAAGGCCTTCTCCACGTGGATGAACGCGAATTTCACTCGCTTTCCCGCGCGAAGAAGGCCGCCGCTTTTTTTAGGATCTCGCGATCCATTTCGAGCGTTTCGACGACCCGCACGAGCCGCGCGTTCTCACGTTCGAGACGAGCCAGCTTCTGCTCCATCGTCTCGGCCTCTGGCGCCGGCACCGCGGCAGCCTTCTTGTTCTTCTTGGGTCGGCTCATCTCGTCCTTCCGAACCCAGTCTCTCAGGGTCCAGTGGTTGATGCCTAGGTCCGAGGCCACTTCTCGTAAGGAACGATCACCCCGTCGGACCATGCGAACGGCATCGGCCCGGAAGTCGTCAGTGTACGTATTATTCGCTGCACGCATGGATTTCTCCAGGAGCGTGTCAACGGAACCGAGGGAGTTTCACCTCGCAAGTAGGCCGAGAAGTACCGAGCCCGCGCCGGCCGGGACGCGAACAAAGGGGGGAGCGCGAGGGGGGAACGCCCTCGCAAGTAGGCCGAGAAGTACCGAGCCCTCGCCGGCCGGAACGCGAAAGAAAAGGGGGGAGCGCGAGGGGGGAACGCCCTCGCATCCGACCAAGTCTCAGCCCGAGCCGACCGAGCCGCAACGCCCCACCCCAAAATGCCACGAAGCGCGAGTCAGCCACCGCGGAGGGAGCGGCGACGACACGCGCTTCGTGAATCACACCAGCACACACCATCATCGCCGGCCGACCGGCGATGGAGAAATCAGCGTCCGTCGCCGGGGTTCGGCGTAGGCGGAGGTGGCTCGTCGGCGCGGTAGGGAAGGGGCGGGGGCTTGTTGGTGGCGTTCGGATCCTTGCCGCTCGACAGACCCTGCTGGGTGCTCCCGATGCGCGCAACGTCCACCGCGAACTCGCCCCGCGAGCCCGTACCTTCGGCGGCGGATTGTTCGGACGATGGAGCGCTTGCCTCGTCGACGTCGGGGGAGACGATCGGGGTCGATTCGGCCACGCAGCCGACCAATGCAAACCCGATGAAAACAGCCAAGAAACGACGCATCACACACCCTCCGTGGCCGTGAAGCCATACTGCTTGACGAGCTGCGAGAGCCGAGGACGCTTCATGCCGAGAAGCGTAGCGGCTTTCGTGATGTTTCCTTTGGTCTCGGCGAGAGCTCGCGCGATGCAGTCGCGCTCGATCTGCCGTTTCATATCCGAGAGTGAGACGTCGCCGCGGCGCACCTGGTCGTACGCGATGGCGGTCGCGTTGGCTTCCGAGGTGGGGAGCGGCTCGCCGCCGTCGTCGTCGCCGTCCGCGCCGAGCGAGGACACCGAAGCGACCGAGGGCAGGCCTTGGGGAAGCGTCGGACGCGACACCACCGGCTCCGAGAGCGGCGCGGGAGGCATCACGCTCTGGCGGAGCGAGAGGGGCGCGGCCACGAGCTGCGAGGCTTGGCGAAGGTCGTCCACGTTGTCGATGAGCTCCTGCACACCGATGACGTCACCGTCGGTGAAGAGTGAAGCTGCACGAAGCGCGTTTTCCAGCTCGCGCACGTTGCCGGGCCACTTGTGCGTGCGGAGTACGTCGACCGCGTCGACCGAAAGGCGCTTGGGGCTCTCGTTTCGCTCGAGGCCGATGCGGGCCAGGAGCGACTCGGCGATGCGACCGATGTCACCCGGGCGAGCGCGGAGCGAAGGCACCTCGAGCTGGATGCCACGAAGGCGGTAGTAGAGGTCTTCGCGGAATTCGCCACGCTCGACCATCGCACGGAGGTCGCGGTGGGTGGCGCACACGACGCGAACGTTTGCGCGCACGGGAGTGGTCCCGCCGACGCGCTCGAAGGTCTTCTCCTGGAGCACGCGCAGCAGAGCCACCTGCGTACGCGCCGAGATGTCGCCGATTTCGTCGAGGAAAAGCGTGCCGCCCTCGGCCATTTCGAAGCGACCGCGGCGACGCGAGGCCGCGCCGGTGAACGCGCCCTTCTCGTGACCGAAGAGCTCGGAGAGCAAGAGCGTCTCTACGAGGGCAGCGCAGTTCACCGAGACGAGCGGGCCATTCGCGCGGTCGCTTGCGCGGTGGAGCGCGTCGGCGACGAGCTCTTTGCCGGTGCCGCTCTCACCCTTGATGAGCACAGTGGCGTCCGAGCGTCCGACCTTCTTGATGGAGGCGATGAGCGTGCGAATTTGCGGGTCGTCGCCCACGATCTCGCGACGCTGTGAGGGCTCGGCCAGGATGCGCGGCGAGCGCTCGGTGCGAGGGGCCTCGATCACTTCGTCCGAAGCAGGCGCGAGCGCGGTCTGCATGCGGCTTAGCGCCACGCTCTCCGAGCGCGCGAGGAACGCCGCACGAACGTGAGGGGGAAGGCCGTCGGCCACGCCGTTGCGCACCGCGATGGCTTGCTCGCAGAACGCACGCGCCGAGGTTTGGTCTTCCGCGTCGCGGTGCAGGAGCGAGAGCAGCACCAGCACCTCGCAGAGCACGTCGTCGTCACCGGCGGCGCGGGCGACGCGGAGCGCTTCACGGGCGAGGTCGAAGTCGCGAGTGCCGGAAGCTCGCGCGGCGAGCGCTCCGAGCAGCAGCGTCTCGGCGCGGGCGCGGTCGGTCTTGGCGAGCGGCTCCGCCGTGGAGATGTGCATCTTGCACGCGTTTACGTCGCCCTCTTCGAGGGTCACGCGCGCGGCCAAGCGGTGGGCGTCGGACAGGAGCTCGACGTCGCCCGAGGCCGAAGCTTCCGCGATGGCCGACTCCATCTCTTTGCGTGCGGTGACGAGGTCGCCCTTGGCGAGCGCGATGCGCGAGGCCACGTGGGAGAACTGCGCGGCGCGGATGGGGCTGAGTCCGGCGCGTCGGCCGAAGGCGATGGTCTGGCTCGCGTGATCGAGCAGACCCAACCGCAGGCGCAGGTCCGCGAGCGAGGCCACGGTGTGCGCGGCCGTGGCCGCCGAGCCGAGCGCGCGGAAAATCGCGAAGGTGCGCTCGAGGCAGTCGAGAGCGGTCGCGTAGTCGCGACGGGTCCACGCGACGACCGCGAGGTTCGTGAGGGCGTAGGCGTACGCGCGTTCGTCCGCGTTCTCTTCCGCGTCCACCAGGACCGCGCGAAGCATGGTGTTCGCTTCGTCGACCAGGCCCTTGGACTGGATCGCGATGGCGCGGTTCAAGCGGGCGCGCAGGTTCTCGGACATGTGCCCGGCCGCGCGGGCGCTCATGGCGTCGTTCGCGAAGTGAGCGTCGGCTTCGTCCCACTTGCCGTCGGCGAGCAGGATCTTGCCGAGCACGTTGCTCGCACGGAGACACAAGCGACTCGGCGAGCTGTCGCGCAGCACGCTCGAGGCTTCTTCACGGGCGGTGTCGAACGCACCGTGCGCGTAAGCGACCTCGGCGAGCTCGACCGCGATGGCGGGGGCGTGCTCGCGCTCCGTGTCGGCGGCGCGCGCGCGCTCGAAGGCGACCTTGCCGCCCACGAGGTCACCCGAGCCGACCAGGGCGCGGCCCATGAGCAGCGCGTGCTCGGCCGCGCGCTCTGTGCTGCCGCTCGATTCGATGCAGCGAAGGGCCTCTTCGGGCTCGCCCGCTTCGAGCGCGCGGTGCGCGGAGCGAATCATGAGCGAACGGTCATTGCGTGCGGCTTGCATCCAACGGCGACGCAGCTCGCGTCGAGCCATCGGGTCGGAGAGCTTGTCGAGCGCGGCCACGTGCAGGGCGTCGGCGCGCTCGGCGTCGTGTTCGAGCACGAGCTCGGCGGCGCGTGCCTCGGCCCAGGCGTCACCGGGGAAGGTCTCGAGGAGAGCCTCGACCACGCGGGCGCTCGAGGTCTCGACCGTGCTCGAGGGCTTCGCGACGAGGCGCACCACGCCGTCGCGCTCGGCGACGATGCCGCGCTCGACGAGCTCGGCCAGCGCCTCGGTCGGGATCTCGCCCAACCGAGAGAGCTCGGCGACCGGCCAGGGGCGACCCGCGAGCACCAGCGAGCCCAAGAGCTCTCCAGCGGCTCGTGAGAGCGGCGCGCGCGCGATCGGGTTGGCCGGAGCAGCCAGCCTGGCGGCAAAAACCGATAGATCACGAACGCTGCGGACCTGGCTCTTGCGGGCCTCGTGCTCTACGGCGGCCGCGAGGTAACGATGGCGTTCCGAGTCGTCGAGGGCGTCGGAGACCTCGAAGATGTCTGCCCCGAGCAGGTTTTCATCGCGTTCGCTGACGAGCACCACGAGCGCACCGCGCACGTCCGCGCAGAGCTCGTTCACGACGGCGCGATCCCAGGTGCCTTCCGTGGGAGCGACCGCGAGCAAGACCGTGCGACGACGCGCGGCAGCGGTACCGAGCGTCTCGGCGAGCACGCGGGCATCGGATGCCTTGGGCACCCGAAGTGCGCGCGCCGCCAAGTGGAACGCGGGCGCGCCCTGTCCACCGACCGCCAAGCACGCGAAAAGACCGCTCTGCTCGACCCGCCGCGCGAGATGCTCGACCACCGCGACCGCGCCGCCTTCAGGGGCACGCACCACCACGATGCCGGCAACACCCGAGGTCACGCGGTCGTCGAGCTCGAGAAAACCTCGAGCGGACAGCGGCGCGGCGGGGGTCGCGGGGACCGAAAGCGGGGCTGCGAGAGCGGAAGACAACGCTTGCACCTTACCTCAGCGACTCGACCCGGCAAGGGAGCCCGGGACGACTAGGGGAGATTCCCGAGGTCGCCGAACGGCCCGAGAGCCCTCCGCCCACCTCGACTCCTGCCCGAAGCAGAAGCTATGCCACCGCGACCTCCCGGAAATCCGAGGGGAAACCGGCCGAGGCTCGCTACGTGACGCTTTTCGCACGGGCCCAGACGCAGCGAGGAGTGCGTTTATGCACGGTCCGAACGCTACTCCGGTGTTCAGGTCTTTTTCGCGGAGAGCTCGGTGATCACGTCGGCGATGGCGTCGAACGACTCGGCCGGAGCCTCGGCGAGCGCGCGCGCCAGGGGCAGTTGAGCGCGTGCACTTTCCAAGTAAAACGGGAGCAGCGCCGGGAGCTTCTCGCGCAGCAGGAGCGCCTGCTTCTTCACGGTGGCCGCGTCGCCTCGGCGCACCGGGCCGGTGAGCGCCGCCGGGAAGCCGAGCGCTTCCACGTTCTCCGCGACGCTTCGAAGCAGCGGACCGAGCATCTTGGGGGCCACGTCGGCCGGCACGCCCGCCACGCCGAGCAGCTCCGTTCCGAGCGCCGCCAGCGCAGCGGCTCCGTTGGCCACGAGCCCGGCCGCCGAGTGGTAAAGCACCTTGTCCATCTCGGGCAGCGTGCGCGCGCTCATGCCGAGCAGCTTGCCCAGCGTGCGTGCGCGCTTCATGGCCGCCTCGTCGCCGTGCACGTGGAGCTGCCCGCGCGCCAGGGTGGGGCGCACCTCGAGCGAGGCGAAGGAGATCATCGGGTGCATCTGCGCGACGCCGGCGCACACGGGGCGAAGCGCGGCGATGACCTCCGGGCTCTGCGAGCCGGCCACGTGCACGCACGCGGCGCTGCGAGCTACGAGGCCCGAGGCGGCGAGCTCTTTCGCGAGCGGCTCGAGGTCTTTGTCGCGCACGGCGAGGATGACGAGGTTCGCGTCGATGCGCTTCGGCAGCCCCTCGCGCGCGGCGCGGATCGTGGTCTTCACGCCCACCGCGCGAAGCTCTTTGGCGAGCGCGCGCCCGACTTTTCCAGCGCCTTGGATGTGGACCCGCAAGCTGCTCGTCTTCGCCATGAGCCGAATCTTTCGCACGTGCCGGAGCGCGCGCGCCCGAAAAAATGAACCCGCGGAGCTTCGGATTCGGATCAACGGTAGAGGTCGTGGGCGCGTGCGTACGCGAGCACGGCCGTGGGCACGAGGTCGCGCAACTCGGCGCTCTCGTCGTCGGGGCTCGCGAGCGCACGTCGCACGCGTGTGCTGGACACGTCCGGGAGCACCGGCAGCGGCGCGTCCGGGTGGCTCACGCCCACGCGCCCGAGCACCATGGGCGGGGCGAGAGTGACGATGCGATCCCACCCGTGCCACTTGTTCGCTTCGAGCAAGATGTCCGCGCCCACCAAGAGCCGCAGTCGCGCCCTGGGCATGACCTTCGTGAGGTGATCGAGCGTGCGCAGCGTTCGGCTCTCTCCGCCGAGCTCGGCCTCGACGCGCGAGATGCCGACGCCGGGCAAATGCCCCATGCACGCCTCGCACATCGCCAGGCGATCTTCGTACGGAGCGAGGGCCTTCGCGAACGGGTGCTGGTAGGTCGGCACGACGAGCACGCGATCGGCGCCGCGTGTGGAGCGCGCGAGCACACACGCCAGCTGATGCGCCACGTGCGGAGGGTTGAAGCTTCCTCCGAAGACCGCGACGGTCTCGACCGCTTCGCTGTTTACCCTCTCGTTCGCGGACATGCCGTCCGCTTCCACCGAGGCCACGAAGCTCATCCCTCTTGGACGCGCATCTTCGCGCTGCGATGGATGGCGAGCACGTGGCGCGCGGTGAGCTTGCCCGCGCCGTCGTAGAGGGCGACCTCGATGTCGTCTTTTTCGTCGTCGATCACGGCGAGGCCGCCACCGCTCACGCCGACCAAACCGGGCGAGATGAACCAGCGCGGACCGATGGCCTTCACCATGGCCGACTCGGTCTTGCCGAAGACGATGAGGTTCGCGCCCGCGATGTCTTCTTCGTCGAGCGAGGCCTTGTCGTTCACGAGCAACGCCACACGATCGCCTATCATTTCCACGGTGCGCGCGCGGTCGGGCAGGGTCTCGAGGGCCTTCAGGCGAAGCCGAGCACGCTCGATGGCCACGAACTTGTCGATCTCTTGCGGCGAGCCCTTGAGCGCGATCGCGCTCGATCGCTTCCACGCCGCCGCGTCGCTCGGATCGTCGCCGACGAGCTTACGGGCCCACGCCGCCACGGCGCGATCGAGCGCGCCATCGATGCCGAGATACACCGCCCGGTGCACCTTGGCACCGTTCAACAGGAACTCCGCGCCGCGACCAAGCGCGGCAACGTCCCCGTCTGCAGGTCCGAGCAGGCCCATCCTCATCGTACGCCTGCCAGTCTTTCGTTCCCGGGCCTGGAAGTAAAGCCGTCTTTCTCGAGACGCCCGTACGATTTGAGGTGGATCTTCGAAGCGTTGCGACAATAGGCTCGATTTGCGAGAGCACCTTGTAGGACAAATCGAACGACCCGAGCGCGGCTCGACCCGGTACCATTCTCTTCGTGACAGCTCGCCGCCTCGTCCGCCCGAAGAACCCGGTCTCCGTTCGTCTCGATGGAGAGACTCTCGTCGCCGAGCGGGGGGAGCCGCTCGCGGCTACGCTCGTCGCGGCGGGTGCGCTCGCGCTCGCACGGAGCCCCAAGTTCCACAGGCCACGTGGGCCGTCGTGCCTGCGTGCGGCGTGCGACGGGTGCCTCGCTCGTGTGGACGACAAGCCGAACCTGATGACGTGCCGGGTTCCGGCGCGCGAGGGCAGCGTAGTGGCCACGCAGAATGCGCTCGGGTCGCGCACGACCGACGTGCTTCGCATGACCGACTGGTTTTTCCCGGACGGAATGAATCACCACGAGCTTTTCGCCGGTGTGCCAGGGCTCCAGTCGGTGATGCAGTCGTTCGCGCGGCGAGTGGCCGGACTCGGCAAGCTACCCTCGGAGATCGCGCCTCCTCGCGCGGCCGAGCGCGTCTCGCGCGACGTGTACGTGGTGGGATCGGGTCCTTCGGGCATGGCCACCGCGCTCGCCTTCGCGGCTCGCGGTCGTCGGGTCACGGTGGTCGACGACGCGCTCGAGGCGGGTGGGACCGCGTTCGCGCTGGGAGGGCTCGAAGGACCCTTCGCGCCGCTCTTGCGCGACTTCTCCGCGGCGGTCGAAGAGGGGCGCATCACGCTCGAGCTCGAGACCACGGTGGGCGCGTTTTTCGAGCGCGATCTCTTGGTGGTGGGCGAGCGCGGCGCGCGCCTCGTACGGGCCGAGACCACCGTGCTCGCGACCGGTGCGCACGACGGACAAGGCATCTTCGAGGGCAACGACGTGCCCGGCGTGCTCTCGGCGCGCGCGGCTTCGCGTCTGCTCGCGTACGGCGTGCTCGTGGGCGATCGTGTCGCGTGTGTCTCGCCGGACGGTCCGAGCGCGTTCGCGGAGCGCTTCGTCCGCATCGCACGCGAGCACGGCGCCGAGGTCTTCGAAACGAGCTCCGTGCCGAGCGAGGTCCTCGGATCGACCGTGGTCGAGGGGGCCGCGTTCCTCGAGGCCGGCGAGCGGGTGATCTACGATCTCGACGCGGTGGTGCTCGACCTCCCGTCGTGCCCGAGTCACGAGCTCGCCGTGCAGGCAGGGGCGAAGGTTCGTCACGAGCGACGAGGCTACGTGGCGGTGGCGGACGCGCGTGGACGGCTCGCCGAACGCGTGGTCGGAGTGGGCGAGCTCGTGGGGACCGACCTCACGCTCGAGGCGATTCGTGCGGAGGCCGAGCGCGTCGCTTCGGCTTGATGTCCCGTCGAACGTGTCAGTCGTCGACCAGCGATCCGAAGACCGCCACGCCGCCGGCGATCGACACGAAATCGAACACGGAGAGCAGCACGAGGTAGTCGCGCAGCTCCTCGAACGTTCCGCCCCCGAACACCAGCGCCGTGCCCGCCACGCTCGAGAGGAGCACCGGTGAGAGCAGCGGAAAGAGCACCGACGCGAGCACGAGGTCGCGCGCCGACGTGCGCACGGTCATCACGCCGAACAGCGTGCCCGTCGCCGCGATGCCCAGCGTGCCGAGGAGCAGGATGGGCAGGAGCTTCGGTAAAAAATCGAGCAGGTCGACGTGGAAGAGGAGCGCCACCGCGGGAACCACCAGGCACTCGACCGCCAGCAGCAGCAGGAACACTCCGAGCCCTTTGCCCGCGAAAATGGCCGCGCGAGGCACCGGCGCGACCAAGAGGCCGGTGAGCGCGCTCTCTTCCCGCTCGCGCTGCCACGTTCGGCCGAGGGCGAGCACGCTCGCGAAGGCGATGGGCAGCCAGATGGCGCCCGGCGCGATGCGCACTTGGGTCTTCGGGCCGGCGCTGAACGCGATGCTGGCCATCACGGTGACGAGCACGGCGAAGAAGCCGCCGGTCGTCACGATCTCGCGCGTGCGAAGCTCGATGCGGAGGTCTTTGCGGAGCACGGCGGACACGCAGGCGAAAAAATCCGGTGTCTTTCGTTTGGCCACGGCGTTCAACCCGAGCACCTTGCCCTCGTCGAGGCGTCCGAGGCAAGCGCTCGGCCGCGCTTTCGAACATTCGAAAGGCGAAGGTCCCGCCCACCTCGGGTGAACGGGACCTGCGGATCTTCAGGAGAAGGTCAGAGTCCGGGGCCGGCTGCGAACGGATCTTCGGACGTGGCGCGTGCGCGGATTTTGGCGGCCAGTGTCTTGCGCTGCTCGGCGGTCAAGATCGGCAAGACCTTCTCGGCCATCGCGAAGGCCGCGTCTTCTTTGCCCTTGGCTTTTTCCGCCAGGCTGCCCTGCGGTCCTACGGTCTTCGGATCGAAGGTGGGGCTCTTGAAGGCCTCCAGCATGGCATGTCGTCCGCCGCCTCGGTGACCGCGGAAGCCGTGCTCGTGCTCGCCTTCGCCATTGCGTGCAGTCTGCATGGCATCACGGAAGGCGTCGCGGATCTTGTCGCGCTGGTCCGAGCTGAGATCGAGCTCCTTCGCCAAGGCGAACATGGGGTGACCTCCCGCCTTGTGCTCCTCCATTTTCTTCTGGCCTCGTTGCTCGAGCGCGTCGACGAACGCCGCGCGTTGACCTTCGTCGAGTAGGCCGTGCAGCTTGACGAGGGCTTCTTGGTCGAGCGGGCGCACCTCGTCGATCTTGGACATGGCGCGATCGACCTTGGGCTTCAAGCTGGCCTTGTCGACCGTGCCTTTTTCCACTTGGTCGGCGATGTCGAGCATGACCGCTTTGAGCTCGGTGCGGAGCGCGGTGTGGCGGGTCTCGGCGCTCTCGGCGAGCTTCTCGATCTCGACGCGCTGATCGGCGCGCAGGTCCACGTCGCCGAGGGCTTCGCCGAAGAGCTTCACGAAGCCGTGCGAGGTCTGTGCGACCGGGGCGCGGGTGGTGGCGGCGGAGGTCTGCGCGGTCGGTGCGGTCGCTCCGCTGCAAGCGGTGGCGGCGAGCGCGAGAGCCAAAGTCGAAGCCGTAGCGAGTCGCGTGAACATGTTCATGACGAAGACCTCCGGGTCCCCATACGGTGGGCCGTACCGAGCTCGAGCGCACGTCGATCCGGGGTAAAGATGGGTAAAACGGTCGTCGCGCAGGGGCACGGGTCTCGCGCGCGCACGTAAGCCGTGAGGGGCGTTCGTGCTGCTAACGGCGGTTCACAGGGCACGACACGAGTGGCAGTGCGCGACTCGCGTTCCTCGCGTTTTTCGCGCGCGGATCGTTGAATCCCGAGTGGGCACGCGGCCTGCATTGCGAACCGCGTCGCGGCTCACCCGAGGGAGGGAAGCTCGCGTAGGATGAGCTTGCGCTCGAGAGGGCGCGCGGAGGTCTTCATGAGGTCGAGTCGAGTGGTGCGAAACAGCGTGGGAGCTTTGGCGTTCGCGGCGATGTTGGCTCTGCCAGGCCTCGCGGCCGCGCAAGGAAAGCCCTCCGGGCCGGACTCGCTCACGCTCCAAGACGGCACCGTCGTCACCGGCACCTTCACGGAGTTCGTGCCCAACAACCGCGTGACCGTGCTCTCCGGTGGCGAGTCGAAGACCTTCCAGTGGAACCTCGTCCGTAAGGCCTCCCACGACGGCAAGGTCGTCGCGGAGAATCAGGCCGCACCCGCGCCCCAAGTCGTGGTGGTGCAGCCGCAGCCGCAGCAGCAAGTGGTCGTGGTGCAAGGCCAAGCGCCCGCGCAGGCCGCTCCTCAGGCCGCACTGGAAGACCACGTGGTGGTGCACCTCGAAGCCGAAGAAGACACTGTGCTCGAGATGCAAGATCGCAGTGATCGCGAGACCTTCACGCCGGTCTGCCATACCCCGTGCGACAAGTCCCTGCCGCTCGACCGCATGTACCGAGTGAGCGGCGACGGCATCAAGAGCTCGCGCGCATTCAAGCTCGCCGGCTCGAACGGCAAGACCGTCGTGCTCGACGTGAACCCCGGTCGAAAGGGCGCGTTCGTGGGCGGCATCGTCATGACCTCGATCGGCCCGGTGGCGCTCCTGACCGGCCTGCTCGTGTACGCCGCGGGCTCCATCACCATCTACGGTGGCAGCGTGAACTCGAGCGCGCGCACCACGGGTGGCATCCTCATGCTGGCCGGCGCTGCGGTCACGGCGGTAGGCATCCCGCTCATCGTGTCGAACGCGCGCACCAAGGTCACCCAAGACGTCGGCTCGCCCGGTCGTCCCCGCGACGACGGCAAGCTGCGCCTGCCCGAGTGGAACCGCGACGTCGCGCACGAGGTGCCCATGCCGAGCACGAGCTACGTACCGGTGCTCGCGCGCTCGTTCTGAGCGCTCGTCATGAAACGCGAGAGGCGCACGCTCCGGTCGAATCCCGGGGGTGCGCCTCGCTCACTTTAGCCGAAATAACGGCGAATCAGAGGTCTTTGACGAAGCCGTTCGTGAACGGAGCCGCCGCGTCGTAGGAGTGCTTGAGGTCTCCCATGACCTTCTCTTCGACCATGCTGCCCACCATGAAGACCTTCACCTCGACCGTGATGCGGGCGTGGCGTGCGATCTTCTTCTCGCCGAGCTTCTCGCACCAGATCTCGCCCGTGACCTTGGTCTTGTCGGCCATGGTGCTCGGCGTGATGTTGAAGGTGTAGCGGCCGGTCTTTTTGTCGTACGTGCCCACCTCGGTGTAGCTGAAGCTGTCGCCCATGAGCTTCTTCACCGGTCCGGGGAGCGCGCCCACCGGGGGATCGAGCACGACCTTACGCGAGACCTTGTCGCCTTCGGTCTTCGTCTCGATGAGCTTCCAACCGGGGAACTTCAGGTGCTCGAGGTAGAGCCTGCGGTTGTACTCCGGGTCGAAGTGGCACTTCTCCCAGTAGGTCTCGATGGTGCAGTCGAACTCGTCACGAATGGTCGTCTCGGCCATGACTCTCGTCTCCCTCGCTCGTCGCGGACGCCGTGCAGACTCGCACGTAGGCACGCGCCGGAGCTTCAGAAAATGAACACGCCGAGCGCGACCACCGTGGACCAAAGTCCCTTCGGATGGCCTTCTGCGCTTTGCACGACGTGGCGTGTTTTCAGGATGGTTTTGTTCATCTTGAAGACCTGCTCCCGCTCGTTCCAGGCTTTTTCCGGGTCGAAATCGATCCCGAGCGTGGTGGCGAGCATGGTGGCGGCGAGGTCTTCGGCGTATTCGCCCGCGACTTTCGCGGTCTCTCCGTAGCTGTGGTGCTCGGAGAGGTAGCCGTGCATCTCACGGTCGGCCGGACGGGCAAGGCCGATGGACGCGGCGATGAGCCGGTTCGGCTCGTTGGTGTCCTGGCGGGCCATCACGCAGTGCACGATCTGCCCGGGCCGAATGAGCTTTTCGCCTTCTTTTCGGCTGATTTCTCGGCAGTTGGGCGGAAAAATCGAGCTTACCGTGACCAGGTTCGCCTTCTCGACGCCGGCATCGCGCACCGCGAGCTCGAACGACGAGAGACGGTTCTTGTGAACGCCGACGCCATGACAAAAGAAAACGGCCTTGGGGGTCAGCATCTCCGCCATCAGCGGATAGCCGCTCTCGCCCATGGGGAGGGAGAGCCCGAGGCCGTTCTTCTTGCGCTTCATCGAGAAGGGAAGCGCGCGGGCTCGGAGAGCCGCGCGCGCGTCGCCGTCACTTGGCCTTCTTGGCGGCCTTGGCCGGGGCGGCCTTCGCGGCAGCCTTGGGAGCGGCCTTGGCGGCCTTGGGAGCAGCGGCCTTGGCGCGCTTCGCGGCGGCCTTGTAGTAGTCGTAGAGGCGGGGAACCGGCCAAGCCGAGATGCGAGCCTTGTAGCCCTCGTCCTTGGTGCGCTTCTCGACGTCGAGGACGGCGGTCACGAGCTTCTCGCGGGTGCCGAACTTCTCTTTGACCTCGGAGAAGGTCGCGTGGAGGCGGAGGAGCTTCGCGTTCGAGACGTGGGCGAGGCCCTTGTCTTCGTTGGTGCGGCCGATCCAGAGGTCTTCGCTGGTGAACTTCTCGACGGCGGCCACGAGCTTGGCCTTGTCTCCGAACTTGTCCTTCACGGTAGCGAGCGGGCTTTTCATGTCGATATCCTCGGTGCGCAAGGTGACTTGCGCGGCAAATGGGAGCCCGGGCTCTTAGCCGAAGGGGCCTCGCCCCGCAAGGAGCGACCGCTCGTGCCGGCCCCGCCCGTCCTCGCGCGGCCGTTTTGTCGGGGATCCGTCGATCGGTTCGCGCCGTGCAGGCTTTCGAGGCGCTCGTGTAAGGTCGTCGTGCCGTCGGCGTTCGGACACGGCTCGGCTCCCGGCCGCGCCATCCGGAAACGAAACTCGAAAGGACTCTCCATGCGATCGAAGTCGTGGCTCGTCGTCCTCCTGGCGCTCGGAGCGCTGCAAGGAGGCTGCGGCTTGGCGAAAGAGGCCAGCTCCCCGTCCGCCATGTCCGGAGGCATGGCCCGCCCCGAATCCGCCACCGACGCCGTCGCCGCGACGGCCCCCATGGCCCCGCCTGCTCCCGCCGACGAGCGCCAAGCGGCCAACGCTCCGTTCGCGGCGTCCTCGCCGCCGCCCCCGCCGCCGCCCCCTCCTCCCGGGCAGGCTCCGGCCGACAAGAAGTCCGCCGGAGGCGAGAGCGCGAAGCCCGAGCCGACCAACGCGCCGGCCCGCGACTCCCAGATGATTGTGTATACCGCAACCATCACCATGGCCGTCTACCAGGTCCAGCCGAACCTGGTGCAGGTGGAGCGCATCGCGAAAGAGCAGGGCGGGTACCTTTCGCTCCGCAACGACAACCAGATCACCGTGCGGGTGCCGCGGGAGAAGTTCGAGCACGCGCTCGGCCTCATCGAGAAAATCGGCGACGTGCTCCACCGCGACGTCTCCGCCGAAGACGTGACCGACCAGTACACCGACCTCGACATCCGCATCAAGAACGCGCGCGCCATGCAGACGCGCCTCAAGCAGCTCCTGGAGAAGGCCGCCGTGAAGGAGGCGATCGACATCGAGCGCGAGCTCGCGCGGGTCACGCAGGAGCTCGAGCTCATGGAGGGCAAGCTGAAGCTCTTGAAGGACAAGATCGCGTACTCGACCATCACGGTCGCCTTCCAAGCTCGCGGCGTGGCCCTGCAGGGAGCCGGTGCCGTGAAGCTCCCGTTCCCGTGGCTCGGTCGTCTCGGTCTCGTCAATCTTCTCCAACTTCGCGAGGAGCGCGCGCAATGAGCCCCCGTCGCATGATTTTCGCTGGTTTGGTGGCGCTCTTCGCGCTCTCGTCGGTCGCTTGCGGCCGGCCTTTCAAGGTGGCGACCGCGCCCGGTTTCGTCGAGCTCGAAGGGCAATCGAACGACGGCTACGCCTACCGCGCGACCAGCCCCGAAGGCGTGGTGGTGGCCGTGCGCGTGCTCGAAGACGAAGACCGCGCCGATCTCGGCTTCTGGACCAAGTCGATCACCTTGCAGATGCGCGACGTCTCCGGCTACGCGCTGCTCGCCACGCGCGACGTCACCTCGCTCGACGGAACGCCGGGCAAACGCCTCGAGCTCGCCCACGACGAAGACGGCAAGCCCTACCTCTACTGGGTGACCGTCTACGCCGCGCAGGGCAAGCTCTTCATCGCCGAGGCCGGCGCCCCGAAGGACCTCTTCGAGCGTGCGCAGCCCAGCATCGAGTGGAGCATGAAGAGCCTCAAAGTGAAGTGCGACACCCTCGTCTCGCCCGTGCTCGCCTCGCGCACGTGCAACCGCTGGTAGTCTCGACGCCTCGCTTCGGAAGAACGGGCACCGTGAATAAAGTCTTGCAGACCTTATTTGCGGTGCTACGCCTTGAGTATGGCCATTTCGCTCGTGTCGCGGGTTCGTGGAGGTCTCTTCGGCATGCTGGTGGGGGACGCGGTGGGGGTCCCCTACGAGTTCCATCGAGCGGCGAACATCCCGCCTCGCGAGCTCATCGACATGGTCCCTCCCCAGGGGTTCGCCCGGGCGCATCGTGGGGTTCCGACCGGCACCTGGTCGGACGACGGCGCCCAGGCGCTCGCGCTGCTCGACTCCTTGCTCACGCGCGGCGGGCTCGAGCTCGATCACTTCGCCGAGCGCCTGCTCGCCTGGTTCGAGGACGGCGCGTACACACCCGACGGACGTGTGTTCGACGTGGGAATCCAGACGCGGCGCGCGTTCCAAAACCTGCGCGAGGGCCAGAAGGCCGAGGTGTCGGGGCCGTCGGGCGAACGAGAGAACGGCAACGGCGCGCTCATGCGCGTGCTGCCGCTGGCCCCGTTTTTCCGCAGCGCGAGCCTCGAGACGCTCGTTCGAGAGGCCGAGCGCTCGTCCCTCCCGACGCACGGTCACGTGCGCTCGCGGGTGATCTGCGCGCTCGCCTGCGTGTGGGCACGCCACGAGCTCGAAGGGCACGACGAGGGCTTCGCGCGGGCCGTCTCCGATTTGCGTGAGCTCTACACGAGAACGGGCGACGCGGAGCGCCTCGAGGTGATCGACGTGCACGTGACGCCCGAAGACCCGGAGCCGGGCAGGGGCTCGGGGTACGTGGTGGACACGATTCGTTCGGTGCGCGATTGCCTCCGCGAGCGCACCTACGAAGACGTGGTACGCGCGGCCATCGCCCTCGGCGACGACACGGACACCACGGCCTGCGTCGCTGGCGGACTCGCGGGCATGCGCTTCGGGGTCGACGCCATTCCCGAGCGTTGGCGCGAGGGTTTGAGGGGAAAAGAGCAGGTTTCGGCGCTTCTCGCCCGGCTCGAGCCCACGCTGGTCTGAGCGCAGGGCGCGTGTTCGAGCGCGCTCGTGAGGCCGACCGGGTCGAACCCCGTACGCTTCCGGGCCCGAGACCTCTCGTCGTGGGGCCGAGGCTCTGTTAGGGATGCGCGCGATGGGAAAGCCCCGCGTTCGTTTCGCTCCTTCGCCTACCGGTTCGCTCCACATCGGAGGCGTGCGCACCGCCCTCTTCAACTGGCTGTGGGCCAGGAAGACCGGGGGCTCGTTCGTGCTGCGCATCGAGGACACCGACCAGGAGCGCTCCACGCCGGCGAGCCGCCAGGTCATCTTGGACTCGCTGCGCTGGCTCGGCATCGACTGGGACGAAGGTCCCGAGGTGGGCGGCGAGCACGGGCCGTACACCCAGATGGAGCGGCTCTCGCTCTACAAAGAGTACGCCGAGCGTCTGATCGCCGAGGGCAAAGCCTTCCGCTGCTACAAGACGCGTGAAGAGCTCGACGCCGCGCGCACGGCCCTCAAAGAGAAGGACCCGAAGGCCGAGTTCAAGTACCCGAAGGAGTGGCGCGAGCAGCCCGAGCAACCGGGCAAGCCCTACGTGGTGCGCTTCAAGGTGCCCAGCGAAGGCTCGGTCACGTACGTCGACAAGGTGTTCGGCGAGGTGACCACGCCGAACTCGGCGCAGCAGGATTTCGTGCTGCTCCGCTCGGACGGCGTGCCCCTCTACAACTTCGGCGCGGTGATCGACGACGTGACCATGGGCATCACGCTGGTGGCGCGCGGACGCGACCACATGGTGAACACGCCGCCGCAAATCCTGCTCTACGAAGCCCTCGGCGCGAAGGTGCCCGACCTCGCGCACTTGCCGATGATGCTCAACCAGAAGGGCGCGAAGCTCTCCAAGCGCGACGGCGCGGTGAGCGTGTTCGAGTACCGCGACAAGGGCTACACCCCGGACGCCGTGCTGAACTACCTCGTGCGCTTCGGTTGGTCGCACGGCGACCAGGAAGTGTTCTCGAAGAAGCAGCTCATCGAGGCGTTCGACTGGGAGCACTGCGGCCGCGGTGACGGTCGCTTCGACGAGAAGAAGTTCCTCGCCATCCAGCACGAGCACCTGAAGAGCCAAGAGCTCGTCCCCGACGACGCGTACGTCGAGCACACCAAGCCGTTCTTGGTGGCCCGTGGCCTCTCGCCCGACGCGGAGGTGGTTCGCAAGGGACTCGTCATGATCCGCGAGCGCGCGCGCACCTTCGCGGAGGCCGCCGAGGCGCTCGACTACTTCCTGCGCGAAGTGCCGGTGCTCGACGAAAAGGCCGCCGCCAAGTTCTACGTGCCCGAGAACGCCGAGACGCTACGGGGCCTCGCGGACGCGCTCGCAGCCGTGCCGACCTTCGACGCGAAGAGCATCGACGAGGCGTTTCACGCGTTTTTGGCCGCCAAAGGCCTCGAGATCAAGAACGTGGCGCAGCCCGCGCGCGTGGCCCTCACGGGTCGTAGCGCGAGCCCTGGTCTCTACGAGGTGATGGAGCTCTTGGGGCGCGAGGTCTCGCTCGCTCGCTTGCGTTCGGGCGCGGACGCGTGCGCGGCCAAGGCGGCGGGGTGAGCTTCGTCCGGCGAACGGCCGCACCGGGAGGTCTCTGATGGAACCGTCCGCGAACCCGATCGGGCAGATGCTCGAGTCGTTCAAGCCGTTTTTGCCGGTGCCCATCTTGATCGGCCTCATGCCGATCATGTGGCTCTTCTTCCGGGACACCTGGCG
This sequence comes from Polyangiaceae bacterium, assembly GCA_965225775.1. Taxonomy (GTDB): domain Bacteria; phylum Myxococcota_A; class Polyangia; order Polyangiales; family Polyangiaceae; genus JAAFHV01. Next base: position 8,406,553 of record OZ245328.1, read on the forward strand.
AGAGCTCGACGAGGACGCGTACCGTCATCGCGGCGAGCTGCTCGCCCAGGGCAAGACCGACTACCGGCCGTTCGTCGCGCTGGTCATGTGCGCCGTCATCCTGACCATGCAGGAGTACTACGGCGGTCGTTCGGCCTACCTCGTGTACGTGAAGCCGCTGCTCGAGAAGTACGACCGCACGCACCCGGGAACGTTGCAGCTTCCACGCTTCGACGAGCTCTACGGGTACGCCTGGTGGGCGGGCACGCGTATCTTCGGCTACGTGGTGGTGCCCTTCGGCACCTGGAAAATCGTCTACCGCAAGGACTCGCTGCTCGATCTCGGCCTGCGCACGAAGGGCTTCTTCTCGCACGCGTGGATCTACCTGCTCTTCTTGGGCGTGGTGCTCCCGGCCATGCTGGTGGTGGCGAATCAGCCCGATTTCGGCTCGTACTACCCGTTTTACAAGACCTCTTCGCGGAGCTGGTTCGACTTCCTCGCGTGGGAAGCCATGTACTTTGCACAGTTCTTCGCGCTGGAGATGTTCTTCCGCGGGTTCTGGCTGGGGGTCCTGAGGCGCAGCTTGGGGTCGGGCGCCATCTTCGCCATGGCCGTGCCCTACTGCATGATCCACTACGGGAAGCCGTACCTGGAGGCGGTGGGCGCGGTGGTGGCGGGCATCGCGCTGGGCTCGCTCTCCATGCGCACGAAGAGCATCTATCAGGGCTTTTTGGTGCACATCACCGTGGCCGCCCTGATGGACTGGCTCTCGCTCGCGCACCGTCACGGGCTCCCGACGCAGGTCTGGCCGCCCTGACCGAAGGCGACGCGTTTCGTCCGGAATATTCGATCCGTCTCGGGGGTGAGCTAGAGGAGGTCCCGTGACCGACTACCGAGTGCTCGTTGCCGCCGTCGCGTTCTTGCTCGTGCTCCTCTGGCGCGTTCGCCCCGCGTTCTCGGACGAGGAATCCGAAGCCCCCGTGCGCGGCCTGGACACGGCCAAGAGCGACGCCGAACGCGTGACGCTCCTGGCCGAAGCCGGCGAGGGATTCGCCAAGAAGCTCGGCGGAGCGCGCAGGGCTTCGGCTTGTTTTTCCAGGGCGATGCGCCTCGCCCCCGATTCTCGCGATCTGGTCGTTCGCGCCTCGGCCGCGCTCTCGCGCAGCCCGAAGGTGCTCGAGTCGCTTCTGTGGCGCAGGCTCGGCAGCGGCACGTGGGCAGGAGAGGAACGCGTCGTCGCGGAGGCCGCGCTCGCCGAGCTCGTGAAAATCTACGACGCCTCGTCACGCACCCGGCCGCGCGCGCGCGCGCTGGAGAACGTGCTCGCGGGGCTCGGTGCGAGAGCTCTCGAGAAACCCGCCGAGGGCGGCGCTCCATCGGCGTCCGCGTGAAGTTGCGCTTCCTCGTCGAGTCCGGCACCATTCGAACCATGCGCGCTCTCGTCCGCGGCTCGTTCGTGTTCGCCGCGATGGCCGTCCTCCCGCTCACGGCCTCCGCCGACATTTTCCAGTACACGGACGCAGACGGCGTCGTGCACTTCACGACGCGCCCCGATCCGAAGGCGAAGCTCTACATGAAGAGCGCCACGCCGACCGGCAACACTCCGCGCGCCGGCGTCACGCCCTTCGCCCCGCAGGATCGGGATCTCACCCGCTACACCCGCTACGACGAGTGGATCCGGCAGGCGGCGACGCTCTATCAAATCCCCGAGCCGCTGGTGCGCGCCATCATCAAGGTCGAGAGCGACTACGATCCTCGCGCGGTGAGCTACGCGGGCGCGCGTGGGCTCATGCAGCTCATGCCCGAGACGGCCGACCGCCTCCAGGTGCGCGACATCAACGACCCTCGTGAGAACATCTTCGGCGGCGTGCGCTACTTGCGCATCCTCGCCAACACGTTCAACGGCGATCTCGGGCTCACCGTGGCCGGCTACAACGCGGGCGAAGAAGCCGTGATGCGGCATCAAGGCATCCCGCCCTTCGCGCAGACGCGCGACTACGTGGTCAAGGTCACCAAGTACTACCGCCGCTACCGCACCATCTCGGACGTGGTCGAAGCGAGCGTGGGCAGCACGCCGGTCGAATAGTCGTCGACGATCGTGACGTGAATCGTCGCGTGCGCGAGCGACTCGCGCATGCACCGCGCGTGCGCCGACGATCGCCGTGAGTGACGTTCGCAGCTAATTTTGCCGCGCATCGCGGCTTCCGTAGAGTCCGCTTCGTGCGAAGCAAAAACCTCCTCGGGGCTCTCTCTCTCGTCGCAACCGTGGCCGTGCCGGCCGTCGCGTCCGCGCGACCGCCGCAGGTCGAGCTGCTCCACAAGGCCGAGACCGGCTCGATGCCGAAAGGGGCGGCCCTCTCGCCCGACGGAAACACGCTCTACGTGACGAACTTCGGTCAGAAGGACCGCAACAACGTCACCATCCTCGACGCCCACACGCTCGCGCCCAAGGGTCGTATCGACCTCGCCGGCAACGTGGTCGAGAGCGTGCTCTCGAACGACGGCAAGACGCTCTACGTCTCGAACTTCGGCCGCAACTCGGTCGAGTTCGTCGACGTGGCCTCGAAGACGGTCACGCGCGAGGTGAAGACCGACACGCACCCGAAAATCCTGGTGCTCTCGCCCGACGGCAAGAACCTCTTCGCGGCCAACTGGGCCAGCCACTCGGTGACGCAAATCGACGTCGGCTCGGGCTCGGTCGTGCGCACGCTCCAGACCGGTCAGCAGCCGCGAGGCATGGCCATGTCGCGCGCGGGTACGCTGTTCGTGGCGAACTTCAACGGCGCCAGCATCGACGTCTTCAAGGGCAAGGATTTCTCGGACCACGCGCGCGTCAAGGCGTGCACGATCCCGCGCCACCTGGCTCTCTCGCCCGACGAGAAGACGCTCTACGTCTCGTGCTACATGGCGAGCCAAGTGCACGCGTACGACGTGGCCACGATGGCCGTGACCAAGAAGGTCGCGGTGGGGAGCGCCCCGAAGAGCCTCGAGGTCTCGCGTGACGGCCGCTGGGTGTACACGGCCGACTACGGCCAAGAGACCAACAGCGTTTCCGTGATTGATACACGCGATTTCACGGCGCGCGTCTTCCCCATCCACGGCATGCAGCGCGGTAGCGGCGTGGCCGTCTCGCACGACGGACGGCACGCGTACGTGACCGGCTGGCTCGACAGCCACGTCTACATGGTGGGTCTCAAGCCCGACGCGCCCTCCACCGAAGCGCCCCAGGTCGCCAAACGCGAGACCGAGCACGAAGGCGACGAGCCCAAGAGCAAGGTCGAGCCGAAGGACGCCAAGGAGAACGCCGAGGCCGCCGTCGTGGCACACGCCGCGAAAAAGGATGCCCGAGCGATCCCGCGGACGGCCGCCGCGAAGGGCACCAAAGGCTCCCGCGCCCACGCGAAGCCTCTCTGAGCCGATCCACGAAGACGAGAGGCGTCAGCCGAGCTTTCGAGCCTTCGGAAGTGACGCGGTCGCCTCTTCGGCTTCGCGTAGCGCTTCTTCGCGTAGCGAAAGCTCGTCGGAGACTTCGGCCAGCGCGTCCTTGACCGCGTCGTCGACGCGCACGCCTCGCTCTTCCCGAGACGAGAGGGCCACCACGCCGAGCGCGCTCACCACGCGCTCGAGGCCGTGCACGGACTTCTCGTGGTCCTTTTTCAGCGTGAGGGCCTCGTCGAGCTCTTTCTCCGCCCACGCGCGCACGTCTTCCGCGGCGCCTCGGTTGGCGAGCTCTCGGGTCTTTCGTTCCAAGGCTCGGACGTCGAGCTTGGCGAGGCGAGCCTCGGTGGTCTCGCGTACGCGCTCGAGCTTCTCCGCGTGGTGCACGAGGTCGTCAATCTTCACGCGGAGCGTGTCGAAGGCGCGGTCGCCGCGGATCTCGCTTCGTGCCTTGTCGGCTGCCTTTTTCACGGCCGTCATGGGGCTTTGTCGCTTCTGCGCGAGGTAGGCGACGAGCCCTGCGAGCGCCAGCACGAGCCCCGCGATCCCCACCATTCCGCCCGCCACACGCGAGGTCGGCACGGCCGGCGGAGGGCCTTCGGGCAACGCCGCCGTGACCTGTCCGACCAGAGTGGCGCGCAGCTCGGCTTCGGAGAGCAGGCGCTCGTGCGCCGCTTCGGACACGCGAGGGATCAAACACGGCGCGGCCATCCCGAGGGCCAAGCACGCTTCTCCGCCGGTGCCGGTCGCCACGAGGTGCACCTCGTGCGTCGTCGGATCTTGGCTCGCCACACGGAACCCCGTGGTCTCCGGCTCGAAGAGCCCGCCTCGTCGCGTCACCGGACCGCCGGGCGTGGTGTCCGTCCGGCTGATTGCATCATACACGGTTCCGTCGAACGACGTGCGCACCGTGCCCTTCATCACGATCTCTTCGCCGGGGACGACGTCGGGCAGCGCGATCGGCTTGAGCTCGGACAGCGAGAGGGCTCGCGAAGGGGGAGGCGCGTGGCCGGGAACCGAGGCGAGCCCCGCCCCGGCCAACCCGAGCACGAGGCCCACCACCAGCAACGCGCGGTACGGGTAGCGGCTCTTGTCCGACATGCTCACGCTCCGAGCTTACCAGTGCTTTGCGTGGAACAGGCTCGATCGTGGTGCGCTCGACCGCGGGCTCACTTGAGGTAGCCGTAGGCCGAACCACGGAGCAGCACGGCGAGCGGGAGCGCGTCTTTCACTTGGCCCTCGCCGCCCACCGCGCGCGAGAGGCGCGCCAACCGAATCGCGTCGTCGCCGAGGCGTGCTTCGCCGAGGGTCACCGCGGCGCGCTTCAAGAGCTCGGCGCGCTCCTGCAGGAGGCGCATGGCCTCGACGCGCTGACCTGCGTCGACCATCCGTTCGGCCTGCACGATCGAGTCGCCGGCGGTGAACGCTTGCACCGTCGAGACCACGCTCGCGTTGGCCGAGGCTGCGCTCTCCGCGTCGTCCTTGGCGAACGCGATTTTCACCGCGAGCTCGTCGGTCACGTTCTTCTTCTTGATGCGATCCTTGTATTTGACCTCGACGCTGGCCAAGGGGCGCTCGCCGGTGCCGGCGGGCACACGGACCTGCATCAGGATGGCGTGGCGATCGTCCTTGGCGAACGCGGGCATGAAGAAGCGCATGCCGCCCACGGCGTCTTCCTGGCGATCGCGCGCGATCCCCTGCTTTTTCGCGGCGTTCTTGTCGACGGCGACTTCTTGCGCGCGCACCTGCGCGGCCTCTTGATCACGGAGCTCACGCGAGCCGTAGACGCGGACCGGCACGATGTCCGGGCGGAGGCGCACGCGGACCTCTACTCCGAGCGCGGCGGGAACGAGACGCGAGTCCATCTCCTTGGCGAGCGCGCCCGCGATCTGCGACGAGTCGGCCAAGAAGTAGTACCCGCCGGCGCCGCGGTCGGCGATCGAGCTCATGAGCGGCGCGTCGAAGTCCGCGCCGAGTCCGAACGAGCTCGTCTGGATGCCGTCTTGGAAGGCGCGCGCGCTGCGCTCGGCCAGAGCGTCGGGGCGCGTGTCGCCGCCGTTCGCGTGTCCGTCGGAGAGCAGCATCACGATCTTCACGGCTTCGGGCGAGATGTGCGCGTCGTGCGCTTGCGCGTAGCCGAGGTCGAGGCCGGACGAGATGTTGGTGCCACCGTTGGCGCGCACGCCCTCGATCTTCCCGAGGATGTCCTTGCGCCGGGGTCCGACCGGGCCGTCTTGCACGAGCACCTCGGCGGAGTTGGAGAACGTGACCATCGAGAAGTCGTCGGTCGGCGCCAGGCGCTCCACGAGGCTCGCCGCGGCTTTTCGAGCGTTCTCGATGGCCAGTCCGCTCATCGAACCCGAGACGTCGAGCACGAGGTGGACGGAGAGGGGCGCGCGTGCGGTCTCCGCGGCGCTCGAGCGCATGGCGATGCGCACGTTGACGAGGCCACCGGCGGGCGCGAGCTTGTCACGCTCGGTCTCGACCTTGAACGAGAGCGCCGCGTCCTTGGGCGCCTCCATGATGGGCGCGTAACGCGAACCGAAGTCGCCCACGAGGTCTTTGTATTCTGCAGGAATGTCGCCGCGGCTCACGGCGGAGTCGAACGCGGCGAGGGCGGCGCCGCCGGGGCGGTAGGTGGTGGCGTAGCGGGCGTTGGGGTCGAGCTTGGGCTCGGCGGCGCGCGCGGCGAGCGAGTCGTCGAGCTCTCCGGCGGCGAAGCCTTGGTTTGCCCCCAAGTCGCCGCGTCCTTTCGGAGCCGCGAGCGGGAGGGCGGTCGCGGCGGGGGCCGACGGCTTGGCTTCCTGCAGGCCTCCTCCGATTCCGCCGAGGCCGGCTCCACTCCCGGGTCCCTCGGCCGCCTTGCGCGCGCGAACCCCGTCGGAGGCGGCATAGGGCGCCGCGGCCGCGGACTCCTTCGCTTTCAGGTCCGCCGGGGCCGTCACGGCCGAAGCCGCCGCCGCGGGGGCTCGATTCTCCTCTTCGTCCTTGGCGGTCGCGGTCGCGCTCGCTTGCGCGGAGGGCTCTTGTTTCGAGCAGCCGGGGGCCAGCATCGAAAGGGCAAGAACGGCAGTCAAGAGCGCGGAATGACTCGATTTCATGGGCCTCTCTCGGGAGCTTTCGGGCGGAGCGGGTTGCGGTCGTCGCCGTCGGGGAGTCGTTGGAACGCCCGAAAGTCGAGAAAGTTCCATGGCCTCGAAAACGAGCGCGACTTGCTACGGTTCCCGGGCGACTCTATCTGCCGCTCCCGCCGTGAAGCTGGTCTTTACCGAGAACATGCACGCGTTGATGCTGCCGAAGGGACACAAATTCCCTCTGGGCAAGTACGACCGCATCCACGGCGCGCTCTCGGCGGAGTTTCCCGGCACGCTCTTCCTCGGCGCACCCGCTTCGGTGGACGACCTGAAGCTCGTGCATTCGCACGAGTACGTGGCGGCGGTTCGCGACGGCACGCTCGGCGATCAGCGCGTTCGCAGGCTCGGCTTTCCTTGGTCCGAGTCCCTGGTGACCCGCGCCACGCGCAGCGTGGGAGGCACGCTCGCCGCGCTCTCGTGGGCCATGCAGTACGGCGCCGCGGGACACATCGCGGGCGGCACTCACCACGCGTTTCGCGACCGCGGCGAGGGCTTCTGCGTCTTCAACGACATCGCCGTGGCTACACGTGTCGCGCAGCGCGACTACGGCGTGCGCAAGGTCGCCATCGTGGACCTCGACGTGCACCAGGGCAACGGCACCGCGCACATCTTCCAGGGCGACCGGGACGTTTACACCCTGTCTTTGCATGGTGCACGCAACTACCCGTTCCAGAAAGAGGCGGGCAGCGACGACGTGGGCCTGCCCGATCGGTGCGACGACGAGACCTACTTGCGCGCGCTCGACGAAGCCCTCGAGCGGGTCGAGGCCTTCGCGCCCGAGCTCGTCTTCTACCAGTCCGGGGTCGATGGTCTGGTCGGGGACAGGCTCGGGCGTATGGCGCTCAGCGAGGCGGGCCTGGCCGCGCGCGACGCTCGCGTCTTTTCGTTCGTGAAGAAGCTCGGCGTTCCCGTGGTCACCACGCTCGGCGGCGGCTACGGCAAGGACATCGAGCCCACCATTCGCGCCCACGTCTCGGTGTTCCGCGCGCTCGTGCGAACGTTTCGCTGAAGGATGCGTGAAGCCTTCGGGGCTCGTCGCTTTTTTCTGGAAAGGCGCGCGGTCGCCTCTACGTGAGGCTCGCGACCGTGAAACGTGGTCTTCCGCGAGCGAGCGCGTGCTTACGCCTCGTGCTCGGGGCTGATACGTTCGCACGACCTTTCGGGAGGACTGCCGATGAGACTCGTACGTGTGGGCATCGCCAACGTGAACACCACGGTCGGTGCGGTTCGGAGCAACGCCGATCGCGCCGTCGCGCAAGCGAGAGCCGCCGCCGCCGACGGGGTCACCGTACTCGTGTTCCCCGAGCAGCTCCTCGCCGGATACTCGCCCGAAGACCTGGTGCAGTGGCGTGAGTTCGTCTCCGCCCAGTGGACCGAGCTCGAGCGCTTCGCCGTGGAGACCCGAGAGCTCGGCGTGGTGTGCGCGGTTGGCCTCACGGTGGCGCGCGGGGCACACGTGTACAATGCAGCTGCTTTGGTGCACGCGGGCCAGATTTGGGGCGTGGTCCCCAAAGAAAAGCTCCCCACGTACAACGTGTTCTACGAGCAGCGAACGCTCGCGAGCGGGTCCGCGGGCCTGCTCGACGAGATCCACGGCGTTCCCTTCGGTGACCTGGTCTTCGAGCTCGACTTCGGCACGCTGGCGCTCGAGGTCTGCGAAGACGTGTGGTCGCCGGACGGGCCGATGCGTCGTCGTTCGTACGCGGGCGCCGAGCTCGTGCTGAACCTCTCGGCCTCGCCGTTCCGCCTCGGAGTGGTGGACACCCGTCGCGAGATGATCGCCACGCGCGCCGGAGACAACCAGGTCACGGTGGTCTACGCGAACCTCGTGGGCGCGAACGACGGCCTCGTGTTCGACGGCGGCGGTTACGTCGCGCAGAACGGGCGCCTCTTGATCGACGCGCCACGGTTCCGCGAGGGGCTCACCGCGGTCACGGTGGACCTCGACCGCACGTCGCGTCTCCGCACCGAGAACACCACGTGGCGACACGATCAGATGGCCTTCGCCGCGGCAGAAGTGGGCGTGTCGAAGGTCGAAGTGGACGAGCCCACGCGGAGGCGCGAGACGCTCACGTACCCGGCGCCGCGCGGAAAGAGCTTCTTTTTGCCTTCGTTCGTGGAAGGCACTCCGCCACGCGAGCGCTTCTTCGAAGACCTGCTCGACGCGCTCTCGCTCGGCATCGGCGACTACTTCGAGAAGACCGGCGCCTTCAAGACCATCGGGGTCGCGCTCTCGGGCGGACGCGATAGCCTCTTGTGCCTGTGGCTCGCGCGAAGGTACGTCGATACGCGCTACGCGAACGAGAGCAAAGAAGAGCGCGATCTTCGCGCGCGCACGCAGCTACGCGCGTTCTTCATGCCCTCGCGCCATTCGTCGGACGAGACGCGACGCGCCGCCGAGGCCGCCGCGGCCGAGCTGGGCGTGCCGTTCGCCGTGATCCCCATCGACGAGGCGTGCTCGCCCGAGCTCGCGGCGGTCGAGAAGATGCTCTTGCCCGGGGAGACCGTCACCGCCGCCACCAAGCAGAACGTGCAAGCGCGCATCCGCGGTGCGCGCATGTGGAATTGGGCCAACAGCTCGCAAGGTCTCTTCCTTCAGACCAGCAACATGAGCGAAAAGTCGGTCGGCTACACCACGATCGGCGGCGACATGGAAGGCGCGCTCAGCGTGATCGCCAACGTGCCGAAGACGGTCGTCAACGCGCTGCTCGACTACCTGCTCGAGAAGACCGGCTCGGAGGGGATCCGCCTGACGTTGGCCAAGCCCGCTTCGGCCGAGCTCGCCGATGGTCAGGAAGACGAGCGCGACCTCATGCCGTTCCCCGTGCTCGACGCCTGTTTCGCGCTCTACGCCGGGGAAAAGATGGCCCCCGACGAGGTCACGGTGGCGCTGCTCGCCATGTTCCCCGAGTACGGAAAAGACACCATCGTGGCCTGGACCAAGAAGTTCGCGCGGCTCTTCACGCAGAGCATCTACAAGTGGGTGCAGACGCCGCTCTGCCTCCACGTGGGCAACTTGGATCTCGACCGCGAGCGCGCGCTCCAACTGCCCGTGGTCCAGAAGACCGAGTGGCAACGCTGATCGCGCTCAGGGGCGATCCGGTCGAGGGGCGAGCCGTGCCATGCGGACCATGTCGAAGAACTGGCCACGCACGGCGTACTCGTCCCTCAGCACGCCCTCGAAATCGAAGCCGAGCCGCAAGTACATCGCCTGCGCGTGACGGTTGTCCTTGCGCACGATGAGCCACACCTTGCGGAGGTCGAGCTCCCCGAAGGCTTTTTCGACGAGGCCTTGCACGGCCGCAGCGCCGAAGCCCCGGCCCTGGAATTCGCGCCGAACCACTACGAAAATGCGGGCGTTCCGCGCGGGCCAATAGATCTGATTGAGGCTCACCTGGCCGACGTAGGTCTCGTCGTCGAGCACCGAGTAGGCGCGGTCGTTCGGCGAGGCGACGAGGGCCTCGATGTAGGCGCGCTCCTCCGCTTCGGTGACGTCGGTCTGACGGTTCGCGAAGTACTGGAGCACCTCGTGGTCGTTCACCCACGTCATGACGTGGGGGAGGTGATCGACGTGCAGCGGCTCGAGGTGGAGAGGCATGGTCAGTCCAGGGTGTCGTCGCCGGCGGCCAGGGCGGAGTCCGGCGGCGGAGAGAGGGTCGAGGCCGAACCAGCGCTGGAACGCGGCTCGGGCGAGACGAGCTTGCGCACGAGGTCGGCGCGATTGGACACCCCGAGCTTCGCGTAGAGGCGCCGCACGTAGGTGCGCACGGTGTTCTCGCTGAGGCCGGCGATCGCCGCCACGTTCACGCCGGAGTAGCCGGCCACGAGCAAACGGGCGATCTCTCGCTCGCGCTTCGAGAGGCCCTCGAGCGGCTTTTGTCCGGCTTTTTCCATCGATTCGATGCGCAGCACGGCGCAGCGCGCGCCGGCGAAGACCGGGTCGCCCTCGATCTTCGCGACCTGCGCGACGGTGCCGAAGGGCAAGGCGGGGGGCGTGGGGAGCGCTTCGCCGCGCGTCTTCGCGTCGAGCGATTGCTCCGCGGCCGCCACGATGGCCTTCGCGTGCGGCAGGATGTCCGCGTCCCACTCGATGCCGCGCTCGCGATTGGCGGCCCACACGATGCGCCCGCTGTCGCGATCGACGACGACCAGGGTGGAGGTCCCACGCTGCAGCGCGCGCAGCGACGAGGCCTCACGGGAGAGATCGTCGAACGCGAGCTGCGCCCGGGCCGAAGCGACCACGAAGGGGCTGAGCGCTTCGAGCTTGGCCACGTCGTCCTGGGTGAACTCGGGATCTTCTGCGCGGCGCTCGAGACCGACCAGCCCGAAGAGCACGCCGCCTTCGTGGAGGAACACGAAGAGCGTGCGCGTCAAAAGGTCGCTCGCGTGGGCCGAAAAGTACCCCAACGTCTTGCGCTCGGCCTCGGGGTAGAGCTCGTCCGAGAGGTAGGCCCTTCGCGCCGTCACCACCACGTTGCGTGGATCGAAGCCGAACGCGGCAGAGAGCGTCCCGTTTTCGTCGGCGCTCACGGGGCGCGTCGTGCCGTCGACCACGCGCATGCCCTCGCGGTACGCGAGCACGTCGTTCGTGCCGAAGCAGAAGAACGCGGCCGGGGCGGGCACCAGCGTGCGCATCGCGTCCATCACGCGTCGCTTGAAGTTCGCGCGTGTTCCCGGCTGGACCACCAGCAACTTGGCCGCTTCCATCACCGAATCGCTCATGCGCTCATGCTAGGCGTCTCGCGGAGAGGCGTTGCGTTTTCGAATCGTGCGTCGTCCACTACGCGTACGCGGGGCCGTGCTTACGGAGCATTGCGCCATGATCCGTGTGCGGAAAACCGGCTCGATGCGCCGATTTTTGCGCGGTTTTGTGGCATACTCCGATCATGACCGACTTTGCCGCGGACGACGCGCGCGCGTCCGAGCTCATCTTCGATTGGAACGAGGTGAACCGGAAGGGACGCATCATCCCCAAGAACGCCACCTTCTTCGACGAGACCCTGCGTGACGGTCTCCAAAACCCTTCGGTCAAGGACCCGGGGATCGAGCACAAGCTCGAGATCTTGCACCTCATCGAAGACCTCGGGATCCACGTGGCGGACATCGGTCTGCCCGGAAGCTCGCAGCGTGCCTACGACGACTGTCTCCGCCTCTGCCGTGAGGTGGTCGATTGCAAGATGAACGTCCGCATCGCGTGCGCGGGACGCACCGTGGTCTCGGACATCACCCCCATGATCGACATCTCGCAAAAGGTGGGCATCCCAATCGAGGTGTACGCGTTCATCGGCTCGAGCCCCATTCGGCAGTACGCCGAGCAGTGGGACCTCGACCTGCTCGTGAAGCGCAGCTCCGAAGCGGTCGACGTGGCGGTCAAAGCCGGGTTGCCCGTGGCTTACGTCACCGAGGACACCACTCGCTCCCGTCCCGAGGTGCTCACCGCGCTCTTCCGGGCGGCCATCGATCACGGCGCTACGCGCCTCTGCCTGTCGGACACTGTCGGACACGCTACGCCGGACGGCGTGCGCAATCTCGTGCAGTTCACGAAGAGCGTGGTCGCCGGCACCGGCGCGAACGTGGGCATCGACTGGCACGGCCACAACGACCGCGGTTTCGCCCTGGAGAATGCCATCTGGGCGCTCGAGTTCGGCGCCGATCGCGTGCACGGCACGGGGCTCGGTATCGGTGAGCGCGTCGGCAATGCGCAAATGGAGCTCTTGCTGCTCAACATGAAGCTGCTCGGTCAGCTCGAGCACCAGGACCTCACCAAGCTGCTCGCGTATTGCGAAGCGGTGGCGCGTGCGGTCGGTTGGCAAGTGCCCATCAACTACCCGCTGGTCGGTCGCGATGCCTTCCGCACGGCGACTGGCGTGCACGCGGCCGCGATCATCAAGGCCATGGCCAAAGGCGACACCTGGCTCGCCGACCGCATCTACTCGGGTGTGCCCGCGGGCATGTTCGGCCGCAAGCAGGAGATTTGCATCGGCTTCATGAGCGGCGCTTCCAACGTGAATTTCTACCTGAAGGAGCGCGGCATCCCGTCGAGCGACGCGCTCGTGTCGGCCATTCTCAAGGCCGCCAAGGACCACGATCAAATCATGACCGAGGACGAGGTCCTCGCCGTGGTGAAGAAGTTCGGCGAGACGCAGCCCACGAGCTGATTCGAGCGCTCAGAGGCCGAGCTGTTTCGCGAAGACCTCGGGCGAAAAGCCAGGGGACCCCTTCCCGAGGCGCTCGGCCTCGTGCACGAGCTCCACGATGCGCCGGTTGAGGGGCGCGCGCCTCCCGACCGAGTCTGCCAGGCGGACGATTTCGCCGTTGAGCCAATCGACTTCGGTCGCCCGACCGCGGGTGAGGTCGTCCCACATGGACGAGCGCGCTTCGGCGTCGATCTTCACTTGGGCCTTGGCGACCACGCGCACGAGCGGCGTGGGGAGACGCAAAATCCAAGGAAAAAACGCCACCGGCAGCGGCCCCATGCGCGCCGTGCGCGTGCGGGTCTTGCGCAGCACGAAGAGCGCCTCGGCCATGATCGAGCGCAGGACGCGGCGATAGCCGGGCGTGGTGAGAAGCTCGGGCGTCGGGCGGTCGGACAGCGCGCTCACCGCGTTGGAGAGGTTCGTGACCAGCTTCGACCACTGCATGGGGGCGATATCGTGCGGGGCTTCGACCTCGAAGCCGGCTGCGGTCAAGCGATCGAGCAGCACGGTCACGGCGGGTGAAGAGGCATGTTCGAGCACGAGCGGGCCGCTGGTGGTGCGGCGGAACACGCCCGCGCCTTTGGTGATCACGTTGAAGCCGACGATGCCGCCCAGCACCCGCCGTCCGCCCAGATGCGTGCGGAGGAGCGCGGCATTGCGCACGCCGTTCTGCAGGCTCACCACGATGGCTTCTCGTGGGATGATGGCGTCGAGCGCGCGCGCGGTCTCTTCGGTCTGCCCGCTCTTCACCGCGCAGAGAACCACGTCGGCCTGGGCGAGCGCTCCGACCTCGCTGGCGAAGCGGTAGCTCGAGCGTGAGACGTGCACCGCGCGACCGTCGAGGTCCTCCAGGTGGAGCCCGTGCGTCGCGAGCTCTTCTCCGAGCCGCGCGCGACCGACCAACGTGACGTCGATTCCCTTCGCGGCGAGGTGACCTCCCACGAACGTGCCGATGGCGCCGGCGCCCATCACGCCGATGCGTGGTGCTCGTGGGCTCGTACTCAACGCCGAACCTCGATCGCGACCGAGATCTCGCGCGTTTCGCCTGGCTGCAGGAGGAGAAGGTCCTGCTTCGTGTTCAGCGCATTGCCGGGACAAGTCCAAGGCTCCACGCAGACGAAGTCTTTTCCGGGCAGCGTCCACACCACCCAGCGCGAAAACTCGATCGAGCCACGCACTTCGATCTCGCCGTGCTCCCAGCGCAGCGTACATGGGACGGGACCGTGGTCGACGAAATGGAGGTCGACCTCGCCCGCACCGAGCGCGATGGGGCCGAGTGGGCCCTCGGTCTTGCTGACGTTGTCGAAGGCGCGCGTCGCTCCGGTATCGATGGTCGCGGCGGCTTTGTCGGCCTGGGCAATCGCGAAATAAGGGTGGAATCCCGCGCCGAAGGGCATGGTCTTCGGCCCGTCGTTGGTGAAGCGCTGAGCTACCTCGAGCACCGCGCCACGCAGCGAGTAAGTGTATTCCGCATGAAAGTCGAAGGGATACTGCACGTGTGTCTCGGGGCTCGAGCGGAGGGTGAGCGTGACCGAGGCCGCCCCATCCGTTCCGGTGGAGCTCACCTCCCACGAGGCGTTTCGTGCGAAGCCGTGCTGCTTCATCACGTACGTGTTGCCGTCGTCGAGACCGTACGCGTCCCCTTCGAGCTTTCCAGGCTGAGGAAAGAGTACCGGATTGCCTCCCCGCACGTTCTTTCCGAGATCGAGGAACGTCGTTTCGTCGAGGTAGAAGGCCTCACGGCCACGCGCGAAAAAGCGCGTCGCCATGCCTCCTCGAGATGGTGCGAGCACCACGTGCGAGCCGTGTGCGGAGTCGTGCAAAACGATGGACTCGAGCGCGCCTTCTCGGGATTCGACCTTGAACATGAGGGCAGCCTACAAGGCCGAGCTGCTCCTACCAAGCGGCGGCCATTCGCTCTCGGTACCGACCTTTTTGGTCTCGCGGGAGCTCCTCAGCCGCGCAAGAGCTCGTGCCACGTGCTCGGCAGCACGGCGCGGGGCTCGACCCTGGCGGCCGTCGCGGTGGAGACCTGGCGCACCTCGTCCACGCGAAGCGGGGCTTCGGCCGCGTCGAAGCCCACGGCCATCTCGAGACCCAAGGCCATCTCGGCCACGTCGGGCCAGCGATCGTCCGGCGAGCGCAAGAGCGCGGCGTGGACGGCTCGCACGATGGACGGCGAGACCCATGGCGCATGCTCCTGCAAGTGCGGGACGTCGCGCGCCGAGTCGACCACGTAGTGGAAAAACGAGCCTGCGCGCTCGAACGCTGGGCGCCCGGCGAGCGCGTGGTAGAGCACCATGGCCAGCGCCCAAATGTCCGCGCGCGCATCGGCGTGTTTGGCGCTCGTGGATTGTTCCGGCGCCATGTACGCGGGCGAGCCCATGGCCATGCCCGACGCGGTGAGCGTGCCCGACAGCTCGCCCAACTTGGCCAAGCCGAAGTCGCTCACGCGCACCACCACGCGGTCGTCCTTGCGCTCCAAGAAGAGGTTCGAGGGCTTGATGTCGCGATGCACGATGCCGCCCTGATGGAGCATGCCGAGACCGCGGCAGGCCTGGAGGACGAGCCTCACCGCCGCGAGCGGCTCGAGGCGCTTTTCCCGCACCAGCACCGACTCCAGATCTTCCCCGCGCAAGAGCGGCATCACGAAGTAAGGCGTCTCGGTGGCGGTGTCGATCCCGTGGTCGAGGATGGGCATCAGGTTCTCGTGGTCGATCGAGCGACACACCGAGATTTCACGCTCGAAGCGCGCGCGCCGCTCGGCCATCTCCTGCGGCTTGGAGGGGGCGATGGCCTTCAGGGCGACGTGCTCGCCGGTGGGCGATGCTGCCTCGAACACGACCCCCATACCGCCCTCTCCCAACTTGGAGAGAAGCGTGTACTTTGCATCGACGACGGCGTTCAGCTCGAGGAAAGGGCGTGCGACCACGGGATGGCTCGTGTCTTGGGCGCGGCGTGCGCCTCCACGACGCCTCCGGGCAAGCTAGCACAAGCGCGCCTTCGGTTGGGCTCGCGTCGGGAGTCGTGGCATGCTCGTCGGTATGTCGGACCTACGCTGCCCTACCTGCGGTGCGAACCTCACGCCCATGGACATGGCTCGCCCCAACTGCGCCTACTGCGGCACCGTGCTCCCGCATCACGCACGGGCTGCGCAGCAGGTGGCGGTGGTGAACCAGATGATGGCCGACCGCAACGGGAACGGCATCCCCGACGCTTTCGAGGGCCTGCTCGCGAACGCGCCCTACGGACAAGCGCACCTCATCGGCACCGGCTTGCCGCAAGGTCCCCACGCCCCGATGGCACCCGGCATGCAGCCTCCCATGGGCATGCCCGGTGCGCCCGGCACGTACCCTGTCGCGGGGTTCGCCTCCGTGCAACAGTTCCATCACATGCAGGTTGCACAGGTTGTCCAGAAGACCAGCAACACGATCGCCGTGGTCGTCGCGGTCACCCTGCTCGCGGTCTTCTTGATCACGGGCGCGGTGGTGGCGCTCGTGCTCGTCCGCTGACGACGCTCACTCTTCCGCGGTCAGGAAACGCTTCGGGTCGTTCGGGGCAGGCTCACCGCTGAAGAAGCCGGAGGCGAGCTTGGGCGAGGGCGCTTTCGTGCGGCGGTCGAGCACCAATCCGAGCGCGCGGCCGCGCTTCTCCACCTTGACCGAGCCGTCTTTGATGCCCTGCTTGGCGCGCAGCTCGATCGACTTGTACATGAGGGTCGGATCCCAGCCGTTCAAGCGCAAATGGGGCTCGGTCGGAGTCGCCCAGCCGCGGCCGATGGTGAAGAGCCGCGCCACCGATACCTCGTTGCCCGGATTGGTGGTCCCGCCGATGAGCGTCATGGGAATGCGCACGTCGAACTTCCACTCCGTGCTCATGTAAGGCTCGAGCAGCCCGGCGAGGCGCACGAACGACATGGCGAAGGCCGAGCAACCGGAACCCTCCTGATAGAGCGGACGCACGAAGCCGTATTCGTCTTCCACGTCGCGCCGGTCGTACTCTTTCACGTAGTCGAGCAGCGCGTGGCAGACCTCGCCCGAGATGCCGTAGCGAACGGAGGCGATACGCCCCGAGCCGTATCGCTCCTTGAGAGTCGTATCGAGCTCCTCTTTGGTCTCTAGCGCGCCCGGCACCGTGCGGAAGAGCACGCCCAACCCGGCCTTCTCTTTGAGCACCATGGTGCGGAAGGAGTCGTCCGTGCTGGTCTGGCCGACCTGGCGCATCTCGGCGGCCTTGGTTCCCGAAGCGCCGCAATCGACGCGCACGAAGGCATGGCCGATGGCGCGGGAGAAGCCGAGGCCTTCGTTGATCAACGTGCGCCGCGCCAATCCTCCCGGGCTCTTCCACGAGAGGCTCACGAGCTTGGGGGCGGGAATGGCGAACACGGTGAGCTCGTGATCGAAGACGCGGTCCGGTTCGGACGCTTTGGCGAGCTCGGCGTCGGTCGCTTCGAGCGGGGCGAAGCTCTCTTCTTCGCTGCGGAGCTCGTCTTCGCTGACCTGCCCGTTGCCGTCGTCGACGTCGCTCGTGCCCGCGTCGGCCGAGCAGCCGGAGACGCTCACTCCCACGCAACCGAGGAGCGAGACGATCGCTAAATCAGCGAGCGAGATCCTCGATCACCGCATAGAAGTAGATGGAAATAAGCGAGCTCTCGCCGGGTTCTGGAATCGCCAAACACCAGACACCGGAGGAGCTCGCGATGGCGATGATAGATCGAATGAGCCGGGCGGAACGCCGAACGATCGCCCGACTTGGACGGAAAGAGCGGAAGGCGGAGACTGCGATGCGGTACTTCATCGTCGCCGCGCTCGGACGGGGCGATTCGAGCCCGTCGGTCGAGCGGATGTTCGAGGTCGCGCGGTCGACGGTGGTCGAGGTCGCGAAGCGGTTCCGCGCGGGTGGGCTCGCCGCGCTCCGGGATAGGCGCGAAGGGAACGGCGCCCGCAAGGTTGACGCGCGGTTCGAGCGCGCGCTCATTCGCCTGCTTCAGCGGAGCCCGGAGGACTTCGGTTGGTTTCGACCGACCTGGACGCGTGAGCTTCTTGTGAAGCAGCTCGTGGCCGAGGGCCTTCCGCAGGTTTCGGTGACCACATTGGGGCGCGCCCTCGCGCACGTGGGAGCTCGCCTCGGGACGCCGAAGCCGATCGTCTTGTGCCCGTGGCCGCGGGCCCGGAGAATCGAACGATTGGCCGAAATTCGTAGGGTCGAGGAGCGCGCGACGCCGTACGAACCTGTCCTCTACGTGGACGAGGTAGACATCCACCTCAACCCGAAGATCGGACGCGACTGGATGCTGCCCGGTACGCAGCGGCGACTCGTGACCCCCGGCACGAACCGGAAGTTCTACCTCGCCGGCGGGCTTGACGTGCTCACCGGCAAGCTCGTCACGACGGGCTTGGACAAGAAGAACAGCGGCTTGTTCATCGCGTTCCTCAAGGTCGTGGATCGCCGCTACGAGAGGGCGCGCCGAATCCATCTCATCCTAGACAACTACAAGATCCACTCGTCGACCCGGACGACCGCAGCCCTCAGGGCATACGGAGACCGATTCGTCCTCCACTTCCTGCCTCCGTATTGCCCCGACGCGAACCGCATCGAGCGTGTCTGGCAAGACCTCCACGCGAACGTCACCCGCAACCACCGCTGCAGGACGCTCTTTGCTCTCCTTGCTCGAGCGCGTTGCTTCGTCGACGCCTACCAATGGAAGCGGACAGCCAACACCGTCAGCCACGAAATCATGCGAGCGGCATGACTTGTTCGAGAATCACGACCGTTGATCTAAATTTAGAGACGTGAAAAGACGAGGAGAGCGCATCGAGTCAGAGTATCCGCGCCTCGACGACAGAGGCTACGTCCTCTGCGCGTCTCTTCTCAATCGACCGAAGCTTCGCCCTCGCGCGTTTCTCGACGCGGCACGTTGTCGTCCTGCGCCAATTGCCCCGCTTCGTAGGCGCGAAAGGCACGGTAGAGCCCGAGATCGTAGGCAATCTTCACCACGCTCGCGAGCACCACCGGCGCTTGGAACGAGCGCGCGGCGAGGAAGGCTCCGGTGACCACCGGGCCGAGAGCGTTGCCCCCGCTTCGGGCGAGCGCGGTCACGGTCGCGGCCTGGGCCCGCTCTTCCTCCGGCACGATGCGCATCACCAGGGCCATGCGTGCCGGTACGTCCATCTGCGCGAGCACGAAGCGGCAGCACACGAGTGTGATCGCGACGGCCTTGGTGGGCGCGAAGGCGAGCCCGAGCAGGAAGAGGTTCGCCGGGACGTGGGAGAAGACCATGGTGCGCACGAGTCCGATGCGCACCGCGAGCCTCGCCGCGAGCAGCGCAGAGGCCGCCGAGAGCAGATTGGTGACCAGGAAGATCGTGCCCAACGCGCTCGCCGAGAAGCCGAAGCGGAGCCTCAGCCAATAGGCGAGCGCCGACTGCATGACGAGCCCGCTGCCGAACGAGTCGAGCGCGAACAAGGTGGAGAGCCGTGCAATGACCTTGCGTGACTTCTCCAGCGGCTTCTTGGGCGGTCGGGTGCTCGATTCGATGCGAGGAGAGACTCGCGCGAGCGGGAGCGAACCGAGCACCACGAGAACGGCGCACGCCGCGAAGACGGTCTCGGTGCCGAAGACTTGCGCCGCCGAACCACCGGCTTTGGATCCGAGGGCCACGGCCACCGATCCCAAGAGGTTGTACCATGCATACACTCGAGGGCGTTCGGACTCGGTCACCAGATTGGCGAGGGAAGCTTGTTCGATGGCTCCAGAAGGCCCGGCCTCTCCGCCCGAGGGGCTCAGGATGCCGATGGTGGCGGTCACCCAAAGCACGACGGGTGCCTCGGCTATGGCGAAAATGCCCATGACCAGGGCCAAGAGCGCCGCGCTGCCCACGAGCACGCGCTTTTGCCCCCATCGGACTCCGAGCGTGCCGAACGCCAAGGTGAGCGCGGCGTCCCCCACCAGCGTGAGCGTGACCAAGAGGCCGAACGAGGCTTCGTGGAAGCCCCGGGACTCGAGGTGCAGCGCGAGCACGACCGAGCTCGCCCCGAACGCGGCCATTCGCGCGGCCCGCGCCACCAAGAGCGCGCGCAGGTCGACGTGTGGGCTCGGCCCGGCCGGCGGTGCGGACGGAGTCGTCAATTGCCGGGCGAGAAGGTGCGCAGGTCCGAGGGTTTCTCCCCGCCCACCGAGAGACCGACTTCGACCTCGCCCGTTCCCTTCGGCAAGGGCAGTAGATAGGTCTTTTTGCCGGTGGGTGAGGGCACGACCAGATTGGCGCGATTGTAGATTCGGCCCACGATAGGGTCGGCCATGCCGGCGGCCCAGGGAAACTCGGCGCTGCCCTTGGGGCGCGCGACGATGCGCACTGCCTTGGCGAGCGCGGGGAAGGCGCGTGGCCGCGTGGCAGGCAGCGGTACGAAGGCCGTGACGCTCGCCGTGGCCTCGGCATAACCGGGTCCCGTGACGCTCAAGAACGGTGGTTGACTGAGCGTGTGCGCCGGCACGTCCACGTCGACCGCGAGTACGGATCCGGACCATTTGCCGGCTTCGGCCGCGGTCGCTCGACGCACGGACACGATCTTGGGCGTGTCGCTCGCGACCTCTTGGCTGCCGCTCTCGGCAATCGACATGGCCCGGTCGCCGCACGCGCTGGTCTCGCCGGAGAGGGTGCTGCACGCACCGCAATTGCAGCCGTCGCAGACGGGCATGTCTGCGTCACCGGTGATGCCGCGCTTCTTGCGAATCCATTGTTCGAGCGTGATGGCGTTCGGGCTCTTCGGATCGCTCGCGAGGTAGGCCTCGTGCAGCTCTTTGGCGTTCTCGATGCCGATGTAGCGCACGTGCCAGTGCTCGTAGCGGTAGCCGGTCTTGGGGTTGATCGGTACTTCGTGGTCGCCGCGCGAGATGCAGTCTTCCTTCTCGTGGAGGTCGTCCGGGTGGATGGGATACGGAAAGACGTAGCCGTACTCCCACGAGTGCTCCTTCAGCCACTTGCCGGCCTTGGTGCAGCCGAAGCCTTGGCGAAAGACGGTCTCGCCGCCGGACTTCCATTCCTGCGTGAAGAGATCGATGGTGGTGCCGAGCTGGTGCTGACTGTGCCCGGGCAGCGCGGATTGTTCGGTGGCCGAGCAAAAGTCCGAGCGACCCGCCCACCCTTTGAACGTCACGCATTGTGCGACGTAGCTGCGGTACACGCTGTCGATGTGCGCGGGGAAACCCTGTTTGGCCATGGCGGCGAGTAGGGGCTTCATGGCCATGGCCGCCTCTTTGCGGAGGCATTGCCAACGGTCGCACTCGGCCGCGGTCTTGGGCTCGAAGCGCACGATGTCGACCATGTCGTGGGGGGCATAGTCGGGCGGGAGTGAGCCTTGGGGGCTGCGATTGACCAGCGCGAGCAGGTCGTCGCCGTCGACGAACGAACCGAGCAGGTCTCGGTTCGAGACCCAGCGTGGCCCCGACCCTTTGGCGAGCGCGGAGCACCCCACTCGCGTGGCGAGCTTGAAGGTGCCATAGCGTCCGGCGTTGCTCGCATCGGACGAGGCGCTGCCCGCGTCCACCGAGGCGTCCGAACCGGAAGCATCGCTCGCGGCGTCGCTCGAGCTCGAAGCGTCACGGGTGGCATCGGCACGTGCGTCGATCGCGGCGTCGTGAACCGAGGCCTCGGCGGCGGAGGGAAGGGGAGTCTCCGGCTTTTTTTCGCAGGCGACGGCCAAGGTGGCCAGGGCGACGAAGAGAACGGCGAAACTTCGCATGGACCCGGTCGCTATACCCCGGATTTCGCGAAAGCTCGCGAGCCTCCCGCCTTTTCCTTCGCGACCCGTGGCCGCGTCCCGCCACGCCGACGCGCGCATCCTTCGTCGGTTTTCGGGTACTTTTGCGGACATGAAGCTCCACGGATTTCCCATGTCTCCGAACACCAAGCGCGCCATGTTCGGTCTCGAAGAGGCCGGCCTCCCGTACGAGGTGGTCACGGTGGACCTGATGAGCGGGGAACAAAAGGGCGACGCCTACCGCGGGCTCAACCCGACCGCGCGTGTCCCTACCTTGGTCGACGAGGACTTCGTGCTCTGGGAGTCGAACGCCATCTTGGAGTACGTGGCCGCGCTCGCGCCCGCGAAGCGCCTCGGTGGTGAGAACGCCAAAGAGCGCGCCGCGATCGCCCGCGTGACGTTCATGACCGCCGCACACCTCTCGCCCGCGGTGGCGCGTATCTTCGCCCACACCATTCGCTTGCCCGAAGATCAGCGAAATCCGAAGGTCGTCGAGGAGTCTCGCGCCGAGGTCGACCGCAGCCTGGTCGCGCTCGAGGGCTTCCTGAAAGGGAACGAGTTTCTCGCGTGTGGTCGCCTGACCGTCGCCGATTTGGCCGTTTTTCCGGTCCTCGCGAACGCCGGCATGCTGCGCATCGATCTCGCGCAGTACCCCGAGGTGACCGCGTGGACCTTGCGCATGGGCCAGCGTCCGGCGTGGAAGAAGATCAACGGTTGATCGGGGAGTGAGGCCCGCGGTCCGAGCGTTCGCGACTCAGAACGAAGGCGGCGGCTCTTCGGGGTTCTTCGGGTCGAACGACTGCGGGCTCTCTCCGAGCAGGTCCTCCCAGGTGAGGTCGCCCTCGTCCGCGCGAGGGGGCTCGCGCTTCACCACCGGAGCCGAGGTGTCCGGGGGCTTCTGCGAGCTGCCTCCGCAGCCTCGCGTCACCGTCGGCGCGCCGCCTCCTTGGCACCCGCAGACCACGGTGAGGCCCACCACCACGAGCGAGAACCTCGGCCATGTGAACGTGGGTACCGACCGCGTACGTGAAGAGCAGCTCGAGAGGCGGGCGAGGGGGCGAAGAAACATGGGAAAAACCTCGATTTTTCGCAAGAACGTCCGGCCGAGGACACGGGACACGTCGCAGAAGTCGTGCCAGAGCCGCACCGCGTAGTAAGAGGTCCTCCTCAGGATGGCTTCGTCCTTTCCACCTCCGAAACGCCCCGATTCTCCCGGCAAACGGGGCGCCGGAAGCAGTGACCGCCCCTCGAGCGTTCGGCAGAACGTGAACGAGACGAGCGACGCACGCGGAGCGAGTGAAGAGCGCGGTGGTCCGGAGCGAAAGCGCCCTGCTGCGCGTCGGGACCGCGATCCGGCGTCCGGCACTCTCGGGGCCGTGGTGTGGCGCTGGACGAAGCGTGCGCTCGTGGCCGCGCTGCTGCTCGTGGTGGCGGCGCTGGTCGCCATCGTGCTCGTGATCCGTCACTACGAGACCGATCTGCCGAGCGTGGTCGACCTCAAGTCGAGCTACCGGCCTCCGCAGACCACGCGTGTGCTCGCGCGGGACGGCACGCTGCTGGCCGAGCTCTTCACCGAGCGCCGCACTGTCATTCCCTTCAAAGACGTGCCCGTGCACACGCGGCTCGCGGTCTTGGCCGCGGAAGATGCCGGTTTTTACCAGCACAAGGGCGTCAATTGGTTCGGCATCGCGCGTGCGGTGATCGTCAATCTGCGCTCGGGTCGCGTGCGGCAAGGTGGCTCGACCATCACGCAGCAGGTGTGCAAAAACGTGCTGCTCGACGCGGAGCACAGTTACCGGCGCAAGGTGCGCGAAGCCATCTTGGCCGGCCGCCTCGAGGAGCAGCTCACCAAAGACGAGATCTTCGAGCTTTACCTCAATCACATCTATTTCGGCCACGGCCGCTTCGGCATCGAAGAGGCGTCGCGCCAGGCGTTCGGCAAGCCCGCCCGTGAGCTCACCGTGGGCGAGAGCGCGCTGCTCGCGGGCACCATCGCCGGTCCGGAGAGCTTCTCTCCGCGCCGCGACATGAAGAAGGCGCTGCAGCGCAAGAAGTTCGTGCTCGACCAAATGCGCGAGAAGCACTTCTTGGACGACGCGCAATACGAAGCGGCCATGGCCGAGCCGGTGAGGCTCGTGCCTCTGGTCGAGCCCTTGAGTGAGCTCGCGCCCGAAGCCGTGGCCATCGCGCGTCGGACGCTTCTCGAGCTCGAGCCGGACCGCGCAGGCCGGGGCGGCTTCACCGTGACCACCACCATCGACCCCAAGCTCCAGGCCGCCGCGCGCAAGGCCGTGCGCGAGAATCTGCTCGCCTACGACAAGCGCCATGGGCTCGTCGGTGGTCTCAAAGCTCCGGTGCAGCTCCCCGAAAAGAAGGGAAAAAAGCCCACTTCCAAGGAGACTCCCGCGTACGAAGGCACGCCGAGCTTCGAGTCGCATCGCGTCTACGTGGGCGTCGTGCAAGCGACCGACGACACGAGCGGCGTGGTGGAAGTGAAGGTCGGGACGGCCTCGGGCTACTTCAAGCTTGCCGACTACGAGCGCTACAACCCGCAGCATCTCTCGCCGAGCGCGTTCGCTCCGGTGGGGGCACGTGTTCGTGTGAGCTTGCTCGCTCCGGTGCCTTCTCCCGACGACGAAAAGGCCTCCAAGGGCAAGGTCCCGCTCCGCGTCGAGCTCGGACCGGAGTCGGCGTTCGTCGCTCTAGACGTGCGCTCGCGCGACGTGCTGGCGCTCGTGGGCAGCTTCGAGGGGCAATCGGGGACACTCGACCGCGCGACCCAATCGCGCCGTCAGCCCGGCTCGACCTTCAAGCCCATCGTCTATTCGTACGCGCTCTCGTCGCGAAGGTTCACGCCGGCGACGCTGGTCGACGTCAATCCGGCGCCATTCGGTCCCTACAAGCCCACCAATTACGAGGGCTGGACCGGCAAAGATCCGTTGCGCTTGCGCGAGGCGCTCGCCAACTCGGTCAACGTGGTGGCGGTGCGTGTGCTCGAAGACGTAGGACCCGCAGGCGTGGTGGATTGGGCCAAGGCGTTGGGCATCAAGTCGACGCTCAAGCCGGACTTGTCGCTCGCGCTGGGCAGCTACGAGGTCGAGCCTCTGGAGCTCGTGGGCGTGTACGCGACCTTCGCCGCCGGTGGGGTCTACGAAGAGCCGCGCATCGTCACGAAGATCGTGGGGCCGGACGGGAAAGACATCGAGCTTCGTCCGCAGCCTCCTGCCCGTCGCGTGCTCGAGGCGGACGTGGCCTACCTCACCACGAGTCTGCTCACGAGCGTGGTCGATCACGGCACCGCGACGCGCGCCAAGGTTCTCCAACGCGCGGTGGCCGGGAAAACCGGCACCAGCAACGACTCCAAAGACACCTGGTTCGCCGGGTTCTCGACCGATGTCGCAGCGGTCACCTGGGTCGGCTACGACGACGGGAAGCCGCTCGGTGGCTCTGAAGCCGGCGGCGTGACCGCGCTTCCCGCGTGGGTCTCGTTCATGAAGACCGCGCACGAAGGCAAACCCAAGAGCGACTTTCCGCGGCCGGGCGGAATCGTGGAAGCGAAGATCGACACGCACTCGGGTAAGCTTGCCTACCCGGGAGACGAAGACACGATGAACGAGCTGTTCCTCGCAGGCACCGAGCCCACCGAAGTCTCCGAGCCCTACGTCGGTGACGGCGGGCCCGACGCCGCGTCCGCTGCGAACGTCGCCGACGGTGGAGCCCCAGGCACCTCCGCGCCCGTGGTCGCTCCTGACGGCGCGCTTCCCGAGCTCCCCAAGGCCGAGTGACATGAACGTGCAAAATGCACGTAGTGCGGCGGTGCTCGTCGCGATCGCCGCTTCGCTATTCGTGAGCTTTGCCGAGGCGGCCGGAGAAGCGACGAGTTCGCCCGCCGCGACCTCGGCCACCGGGTCGCCGCTCACGTCCGCCATCGTGAGCCTGGCGGAGTCCGTGAAGAACGTGGTGGGCACCTCGCGCTCGGGGGCGCTCTTGGTGGTCGCGCCTGTGAAGAGCGACGTGCCGCTGGTCCGCGCCGACGAGCTGGCCCTCCGCATCGCGCAGGTCACGGGTGGAAAGATCGCCGCTCGCGTGCACGAAAAGCCCGCCACGGCGAGCGCGGCTCGAGCTCTCGCCGGCCGCGCGAGTGAGCTCGTGTTCGTGCAGCCGGAGATCGAGAAGGGCGAGCTTCGCCTCGTCATCGACGCGTACCCGGTGGTCGTGAATGGGTGGGAGCGCCTGAAGAATCCGCTTCCCGGCCCACGCGCTCATGGTTTCGCGAAGGCTCCCCTCGACGCCGAGGTGCGTGCGTTCATGCCTCCCATCCTGATCGAGCAGGCCAAGACGGCGCGCGCGAAGCACACCGAAACCGACGTGCTCGCCGTGGCCTGTGGCGATGTGGACGGTGACGGAAGTCAGGAAATCGTCCTGCTCTCGCGATCGCGAGTGGCGCTCGGACGCCTGACCGAAGGGGCGTTCGTGGTCGAGAAGAGCGCGAAGCTGCGCGACCTCGGCACCCGCTCGCCCGTACCCCTGCGCGAACCTCTCGGCGCGGCCTTGGTGGCCACCGACGCGCCGCACGGGTCGCTGCTCGTCGGCACGTCGGACCGCGGAGGCCTCTCGCTCGGACCGGATCTCTCGCCGCGCCATCAGCTCGCGGGTTTGCCCTTGTCGGTCGAGGGCGGCGGCCAGTGTCTCTCGCTCGACGCGGAGCACGCGAGCTTCGACGCGCTCGTGCCCTGCGCGAGTCACTCGGCTCGCGTGACCTCGGCGACGCTCGGTCTTCCTGCGCGCTTCGATGCCGCGAGCCGCTTGCGCTACGTCGACGCGAGTGGTGCGGCGCACGAAGGCGTCGCGTTCCGCGAGCCGCCCAACAAGCTGCGAGTGCGTGTGGACGGGGTGGACGTGTTCTCGCAGGACGGCGTCGGCGCCCAAGTGCTGTTGGCCGACCTCGACCTCGACGGCGTGCCCGAGGTGATCACCACCGCGGACACCGGTGACGATCGCATCGTGGTGACGAGCCTCGGCAAAGGTGGCGCCAAGCCGCGTCTTCGGCTCGACGCGAAAGACGGCGTGCGCGCATTGGGGCTCTGTCCACCCGAGCGAGGCGCAATCCCTGCGCTGGTGGCCTCCGTAGGCAACGAAGTCTGGCTCGTGCGCTGAGCCGCGAAGAATTTGAGACAGGTTGTGCCAGTCGGACCGCGCGATCGTGGGCCAGTGGCTTCGGTAGTGGGGTTTGGGTCGTAAAAAAGCGACTGGAGGGTTCGCGGCCCGCCCGTTGCTTTCCGGTGCAGCATGACCATCGAGACGAAGCTGCCGTGGAACGCGCGGGGCCTGCGCGGCGTGATTGGAGTCGCTTTCGCGGCGGTGTCACTGGGGGGGCTCTTTGCAGGATGCACGACCTCCGAAGTCGCCGCGCCCACGACCACCACATCCGACTCCGGGGCGGAAGCCGCGGCGCCCGTTTGTACCGGGGAGACCATCTACTGCTTCATCGGGAGTGGCGGTAATTGCAGCGACGTGGTTCGACCGGGACAAGACATCACGCCGAGGTGCACCGAATCGGGTTGGAAGTGCCCTCCGGGCAGCATTCCCATGCAAGAGTGCAAGTGCGGCGTACCTCCGGCCTGTCCGAAGGACGCTGGCAACGATGGCTCGCTCGACGCGGACGCAGCCTCGGATGCGAGCGTAGACGCGGACGTCGACGGAGGCTGAGCTCCGGCTCGACGTCAGGCTTCGCCGAAGCGCACCAGGGCCAAGAGGTCTTCCGGCGTGAGGGTGCTCGCGGCGGCTTTGCCTTCGAGCACCGCGCTCGCCAGGTCGCGTTTCTTCGAGTGCAGCTCCAAGATGGCCTCTTCGATGGTGCCTTTGCTCACCAATCGAAACACCGTGACGGGCTCGGTCTGACCCATGCGGTGTGCACGCGAGGTCGCTTGCTCTTCGGCGGCCGGATTCCACCAGGGATCGAGGTGGATGACGTAGTTGGCGTGGGTGAGATTGAGGCCCGTGCCGCCGGCCATGAGCGAGACGCAGAACACGTCGAACTCGCCGCGCTGGAACGCGTCCACCACGTCGCGTCGCGAGGTGGTGGGCGTGTCGCCGGCGAGATAGGCCACGCGCAATCCCGCGGCGCGTAGGCGCACGAGCGCGCGGTCGAGGAGCTGCGTGAACTGACTGAACACGAGCACGCGGCTCTTCGCCTGGGCAAGCTCGCTCGTGATCTCGACCAGCATGTCGAGCTTGGAGGAAGGCTCGGTCCACTCCGGGTCGACGAGCGACGGATCGCAGGCGAGCTGCCGGAGGCGGGTCAGCGCGGCGAGGAGCACGATGCGAGCCTGCGCGACCGTCTCGCCCTTCTTGCGCTTGCCGAAGGTGACCTCGCACGCCTTGCGGAGCGCCGCGTACTTCTCGGCCTCGCCCGCGCTCAGCGTGACGAATCGGGTGATTTCTTCGCGCGGAGGGAGCTCGCGCAGCACTTCTTTTCGCGTGCGGCGCAGCAAAAAGGGCGCGACCAACCGCGAGAGCGCGAAGAGCTTTCGGCCGTCACCGGGGCCGGTCTCGATGGGCTTTCGGAAGCGCTCGCGGAAGGTATCTTCGGTGCCGAGTAGGCCCGGGAAGACCTGGTCGACGATGCTCCAGAGATCGCCCAGGTGGTTCTCGAGCGGCGTGCCGGTGAGCGCCACGGTGAACGTGCGCGAGAGCGCGCGAACCAGGGAAGAACGCTGGGTGAGCGCGTTCTTCAGGAACTGCGCCTCGTCGATGACCAAGGTGGCGAACAGGGTCTTCTCGAAGGTCGGGGCCACGCGCGACAAGAGCCCGTACGAGACCACCAGCACGTCGCCCGGGCCGAGCTTGCTCGGGTCGAGATGACGTTGTTCGTTCAGCCAGAGCACGCGGAGCGAGGGCACGAAGCGCTCGAGCTCGACCACCCAGTTGGACGAGACCGAAGCCGGCGCGACCACGATCTGCGGGCCGAGCTTGCGGCGCGACCACAAGAGGGCCGCAGTCTGCACGGTTTTTCCGAGGCCCATGTCGTCGGCCAGGATGCAGCCGGGCGCCCAGGCGGCGAGCCCGAGCATCCACTCGACGCCCTCGATCTGGTACGGACGCAGCTCTCCGCGCTCGATGCGCGGCGCGGCTTTGGGCTTTTTTCTCGCAGCGCGCAGGGCCTTCTCGTGGGCGCGCACGTCGAAGCCGGACGCGCGATGAAAGAGCGCCTCGGCCTCCGCGAGCATGCTGGTGAAGGCGTCGTGAACCCGCGTCTGAAGTGTTCCGTCTTCGTCGCGAGCGCGCGCGCTGGCGGCGAGATCCGCGGCCGTGGCGAGCTCGACCAAGGTCTTCTCCACGTCTTCCGGGAGCTCCACGTAGCGGCCTTCGCCGAGACGCACGTACCGCCGCGCGAGGCGCATGGCGTCGAGCAGCTCGCCCAACGTGAGCCCCTTGCCTTCGAGGCGAACGTCTCCGCGCACCGCGAAGTACGCGCCCTGCTTGGAGACGGTGAGCGTGCGGTCGGTGCTCTCCCAATCGAACACGGTGGGGGCGACACCGGTCTTGGTCTCCACGCGGGCCACCGGGGAATTTTCCGCGAGCAGCTTCGCGAGCGCCAAGGTGTCGTGGACGTCGCTCGTGGAGCCGAAGCGCGACTGCCAGGTGACGAAGCTCGGCAGCGCCTGACACGCCGCGGAGAGCACCCGTGTCTCTTCCGCGAAGTCGCGATCGACGTACAGGCGGTTCCCTTCGGCGTCGCGGAACGTGTAGACCTGAGGACCCACCCCGGGCTCCACGAGCGGCGCGTCCGGGTGGACGCTCACCAAGAGCTCGAGCGCGGCCGAGCCCTCCGGACGCCACTCGATGCGCAGCGCCGCGCGAACCTTGGCGGTGGTCTCGGCGCCCATGGCGGCCTTCGGCACCTCGGCGGCGCCACTCGCCACGAGCGGAGCGAGCCTCGCGGTGACCTTCTCCATCGCTTCGGGCGGGAAGGTGAGCGCGGCGCCGTCGCGCAGGTAGCTCTCGAGCCACGGACGGAGCGCCTTCGGCACGGCCGCGGAATAGACACGTGCATCCTTCACGTATCCCCAGAACCCGGTTCCGGAGAGCTGCCCTCGCTGCAAGACCTCGCGCTTCACCTCGTGCGCGGCTTCTCTCGCGCCGATACGGAAGACGGGTCGGGCCGTGCCCTGGTCGTCGAGCGCGAGCACCATCGAGAGGTCGCCCACGGCAAGCTCCATCGGATCGGGCGCGCTCGCATCGCCCGCGCGAGGCTCCCAGGCGAGCACTTCGACGCCCGCGAAGATCGCGAGCAGCTCGTGACCCGAGGCGCTCGCCACGTCGAGACGCGCCATGCCTTTGTCGCGTCCGGGCATGCCGGACAAGACTCGCGCGAGCTTTCGCACGGTGGGCGGGGCAGGGGACGAGCCGTCGGCGAGCGTCTCGATGGGCACGCGGCGCCACTTGGGCTTGCCTGTCTTGGTGAGCGAGCGCCCGTGGGCGCGCACGTCGAGGTAGGTCGCGGCGAACGGCGTGAGTGAGAACGCGATCTCCTCGCGGGTGTCGATCTCGGGCTCGGCTTCGGGGGGCGCGACGCCGTCGAGCAACTGCTCCCACACGGGTTTGCCGAGATCGGCCTCGAGCTCGGCGAGCGCGGGCACCCTTCGTTCGGCGAGCGCGGTCAGGATCTCGCGCAGCACGAACGCTTCCCAATAGCTTGCGCGCATCGAGAAGAGCGAAACCGGTCGCGCCACGAGCAGCTCGGCTTCGGGATCGACCGGGAAGGTGAGCTCGTACGAGAGCGGCGTATCCAGCGTCGGCGAAGCGACCTCACGCACCACGAGCTTTCGTTGGCTTGCGCGATAAACGAAAGAAAATCCCGGATGACGCGCGTCGAGCGGGCCGGGCAGGTGCTCGGTCACGGTGACGTTGCCCACGATCTTGGTGAAGAGCGCAGACACTGCTCGGTACGCGTGTCGGAACCCTGGGAGGCGCGAAGGCTCGAGCTCGGGTGGCTGGAAGCTCGAGAGGGTCTCGAGCGTCTCGAGGATCTCGGTCTCGTGTGCCTCGATCGCGCGCGCGATCACGCTGGGGGCGTCGGGAGGCAGCGATTTGACGTAGTCCGCGATCGAGCGCCATCCATCGGCGGGAACGGGGATGCGCTGACCCGTGTAGAGTGCAAGTCTCGAGGCGAGCGAGCGCAAGGGCAGGTTCGGGTAGCGCTCGACCAGCTTGGGGAGCTTGCTCGCCTCCGGGTCGTAGCTCTCGCGTCCTGGTCCCGAAGCGCCGGCCGCGAAGAGTGCGGCCGCCAGGTGTTTGCAGCGGCCCTCACGCTCGAAGGCCGGGCACTCGCACGCGTAGGAAATGCCCTCGCGGTGGCGCTCGGCCGAGGTCGTATAGTCGAGCTGTCCGCGCACCAGCGCTTCGACCCCGGTGGCGGTCACGGTGAGGCGGATCACACGGCCTTCACGTGCGTAGGCGAGGCCACGATCACGCGTGAGCGGGTCGAACGAAGCGAGCGCACGGCCGAACGAGACGAGCAGCGCCTTTCGCTCCGAGGCCGACAAGTGAGAGAGCTCGGGATGCACGCGAGACCTTCTCTACCACGCGAGGGGCGGCCTGCGCGGCGCGCCGCGAGGCGGAGAACCTCGGCCCCCGTCCTGCTACACTGCGCTCGTGTCCTCCACCGAACGGGCTCCATGAACGGCCAAAGGCTCTCGCGTCGTGCGACGCTCTCCGCCCTGGTGTGCCTCGGCGGGCTCGTGTGCCTGCCCGAGCGTCCGTCGTTCGCGCGTGGGCGAACGGTTCCCGGTGGGCGCGTCTCGCTGCGTGTGCCTTGGCCCCTCGACAAGCTCGATCCGCACGACGGCGCGAGCGCGGCCTCGGCGCTCTTCGCGGACGCCGTGTTCGATACGCTGTACGCGCGGGACGAGTCCGGCGCTCTCGTGCCGAGCCTCGCCGAGTCCGATCCGGAGCTCTCCGGCAGCGAGGTGCGCGTCACCGTGCGAACAGGGCTGAAAACCGGGCGCGGACGTCCTCTCGGAGCGCGCGAGTGTGCGGCGTCGATCGCGCGTGCACGCAACGGTCACGCGCGCGGATGGCTCGCCGACGTCCCGGCTCCGCGCGTGGATGGCCAGGTGCTTCGCTTCGCCTCCAAAGATCCGGCGCGCATCGCCCGTGCGCTCGCTTCTCCCGTGGTGGCCATGGTGCCGGCGGGGTTCTCTCCGGAGTCTCCCGACGGCACGGGACCGTTTCGCCTGGCCCTGCGCGCCGAGACCTGGACCTTCACGCGCAATCCGAACGCGGCACGTGGTCCCTCGTTCCTCGACGAGCTCACGGTCCACAAGGCTCAGGACTTGAAGGCTTCGCTGCGCGCCTTCGAGAGCGGCGCGGACGATCTCGGCTGGCTCGGCATGGGCCTCTACGAGCCGCGCGCCGGAGCTCGTGCGTTCGATGCCGGCGCTGCCGCCTATGCCGTGCTCTTCGTGGGGCGCGACGCGGGCTCGTGGGACGCGCCAGGCCTCGCGCAGCGCATCTGCGACTCGGTCCCTCCCGCTCGCCTTGCCGAGTTTTCGGTCGGTCCCGCGTGGACGGTCGAGCCGGGCGACGGCTGGGGAGGGCCCGCTTCGCCGCTCTTGGTACGTGAAGATTCCCCGTATCTCGTCGAGCTCGCGCGCACCGTCGCGGGCGTGCTCTCGCGACCCGGCCACGAGATCACCGTGAAGCCCGTGTCCACCGACGAGCTCCAGCAAAAGCGCGCCTCGCGTCTCTATTCCCTCGCACTCGACGTGGTCCGACCGGTCACCCATGGCTCGCTCGGCGCACTGGTCGCGCTCACGCAAGCGAGCGATCCCGGTCGAGGGGCCGAGCTCGTGCTGCATCCTCCACGCCTCGGCGAAGTTTCCCCGCGACAGCTCACGCGCACGCTCCGCTGCGGCGTCTTGGGTGAGGTGCGCGCACAAGGCGGACGGGTCGCCGATCTCGTGCTGCCCGTCTCGAGCGCGGCAGGCGGCATCGATTGGGGCGGCGTCGCGCGGGTCCGTCGTTCCTGACGTCTCGGGCGCGCTCGGCCACGTCGTCGGAGTGACGTTTTGCGCCAAAAAACCGGCTTTCAGCGCACGCATCCTTCGCTCCGACGCACGAAGTGTCCGACCAGAGCAACGAAATTTCACGGCACCGACAGGGCCTGCACTTTTCGAGATCCGGCTCGCGAGTCGCCGCATTCTATCGTCGATGACTCGAGCGTTCCTTCCCACCCTTCTCGCGGCACTCCTCGCGGCGTGCAGCTCGACCTACACGCCGTCCCCCTTCGATGCGGGGGGCGTTCCCACACCGACCTCGACCTCGACCTCGACCTCGACGCCGGCTCCCGTCCCACCGGACGCCTCGACGAATCTACCGCTCGATGCTGCAGTCGAGGCGGACGCCGCGAAGGCCCCCGATCCTTGCCTGCCCTCGAATCCCGATCCGCTCTTGCTCGCCGACTCGGTGGCTGGCTTCCGTGAGCGGCAGGGCGAGTGCGGCTGGTCCTACGGAACGGCGGACACGAGCACACGCGTGTTCAAGCCCTTCGTAGCGGCCGATACGGTTCAACACATCTGGGTGGACCCGGGCACCCTCATTCCGCAAGTCGCTGCGGGCAGCGCCCACCCCGCTCAAGGGACACGCGCGGTAAGACGGTGGGTCTCCCCGGTCACCGGCAGGCTTCGTGTTCAAGTGAAGATCTTCATCGGCGATCCCACCGCCAACGGCATCGGCGGTGACGGCGTCGACTTCGTGCTCAGCGTGGGCAGCACGGTGATCCCCACGTCACCATCGGTCATCACGGGAGCGCAGCAGCTCATGGTGGACGTCAACATCGATCCGAGCAAAGACCAGCCGGTCGACTTCGCCGTCGGCGCCAATGGCACGCCCAACTACGACAGCGTCGTCTTCGCGGCCACCATCCGTCGCGTGACGCCGTAGCTGCCGCGATTCGCGTGCGGTATGCACGTAAGGCTATAAATCGGCTCGAAACGACGAATCTCGAGCTTCGGAAACGGTCCGGGAGGCTTCCTGAACGCCTCCAGCGCCTCCTTCGTGCCGATTTTTGGGCATTTTGTCGGAGGTCGGATCTTCGGAGCTCGTTCGAGATCTCGAAATTGCGCCGATTTTCGATGAAAAGGATCGTTTCCGAAGCATCCTGAATCGTTTCGGAAGCCTCCGGAACCGTTCCGGAAGGCTCCGTGATCGTCTCGGAAGCGCGTGACGGAGGACGTTCGGTTTTCTCGCGGGGCCCGAGTCCACGAAGAACTGCAAGCTTTTTTCGGAGACCCGGAGAAAGTACCTTTCCGGGACCAACGAAATGGGCGACCAACACCACGGGCACGGGCATGGGCCGAAGAGCCCGAAAGAGCTCGCGGCGCTCTCTCTAGCGGCGCTCGGCGTCGTTTACGGAGACATCGGCACTTCGCCGCTCTACACGATGCAAGAGTGCTTCGCCCACGAGGTGAAGCCCACGCACGACAACGTGCTCGGCGTGCTTTCGCTCATCTACTACTCGCTCTTTCTCGTGGTGATCGTGAAGTACCTCACGTTCATCATGCGCGCCGACAACAAGGGCGAGGGCGGCATCCTGGCGCTCTTGTCGCTGGTCGGTGCGCGTCGGTCGGGCGCGTTTTTGGTGCTGCTCGGCCTGTTCGGCGCGGCCCTTCTCTACGGCGACGGCGTGATCACGCCGGCCATCTCCGTGCTCTCCGCGGTCGAGGGCCTCGACGACGAGTCGCACCGGCTGCGCACGTTCATCCTGCCCATCACGGCCATCGTGCTGGTCGGTTTGTTCCTCGTGCAGCGAAGAGGCACCGCGGGCATCGGCGCGGTCTTCGGGCCCACCATGCTGCTGTGGTTCACCATGATCGGCGTGCTCGGTTTGCCCTGGGTTTTCCGGCACCCCGAGGTCTTCCGCGCCCTCGACCCGCGCTACGCGG
Source organism: Polyangiaceae bacterium (assembly GCA_965225775.1). Classification (GTDB taxonomy): domain Bacteria; phylum Myxococcota_A; class Polyangia; order Polyangiales; family Polyangiaceae; genus JAAFHV01. Next base: position 8,441,007 of record OZ245328.1, read on the forward strand.
TGCGCTTCTTCCTGGCCAACCACTTCCACGGCTTCGCGGTGCTCGGCTCGGTCGTGCTCTGCATCACCGGCGGCGAGGCGCTCTACGCCGACATGGGCCACTTCGGACGCAAGCCGATCATGATCGCTTGGTACAGCCTGGTGTTCCCGGCGCTGCTCGCGAACTACTCCGGCCAGGCCGCGCTGCTGCTCGAGCGTGGCACCATCGAAGAGAGCCAGAGCGTCTTTTATCGGCTGGTGGTCGACGAAGAGAGCCCGTTCTTCAAGCTCGCCGGACCGGCCGCACGTTACCCCGTGGTCGCCATCGCCGCGGTCGCCACCGTGGTCGCGTCGCAGGCGCTCATCTCCGGCGCGTATTCGCTCACGCGTCAGGCCGTGCAGCTCGGCTTCTCGCCTCGCGTCACCATCGTGCACACCTCCGGCAAAGCCGAGGGGCAGATCTACATCCCCGAGGTGAACTGGGCGCTCATGGTCGCCTGCCTCGCCCTCGTGTTCGCGTTCAAAGCCTCCACCGCGCTGGCCGCCGCGTACGGCATCGCCGTCACCGGCACCATGGGCATCACGTCGATCCTCTTTTACGTGGTGTGCCGTCGCAAGTTCGGCATGGCCGCGTGGAAAGCGGGACTCTTGCTCGCGCTCTTCTTGAGCGTCGATATGGCCTTTTTCAGCGCCAATTTGCTCAAGTTCGTGGACGGCGGCTGGTTCCCCATCGCGTGCGCCGCGCTCATCTTCACGCTCATGACCACGTGGAAGCGCGGACGTGAAGCTCTCGGCGCCTCCATGCGCGAGGCCACGCTCCCGCTCGACGCCTTCCTCGAAGACCTGCGCACCTTGAAGCCCTACCGCGTGAGCGGCACCGCGGTCTTCATGACGTCGAACCTCGACGGCGCGCCGCCCATCCTTCTTCATCACTTCAAGCACAACAAGGTGCTCCACAAGCGCATCATCTTGCTCGCGGTCTCCACCACCGACGAGCCCGAGGTGCCTGACAAGAAGCGCTTCGAGGTAGAAGAGGCCGGCGAGGGGTTTTTCCGGGTGAAGCTCATGTACGGCTTCATGCAGACCCCGAACGTGCCCGCCGCCCTCGAGCTGGCGAAGAAACAAGGCGGCCTCGACGTCGACCTCGACGACCTCAGTTTCTTCCTCGGTCGCGAGACCTTGCTCGTCACGGGCAAGTCGACCATGGCCCGCTGGCGGAAGAAGATCTTCTCGCTCATGTCGAAGAACGCGCGTCCGGCCACGGCCTTCTTCGGCATCCCGCCGAACCGCGTGGTCGAGCTCGGCACCCAGATCGAGCTCTGAGCTCCGTGCCCGGGCAGACGGTGACGCGAGGCGTCTCGGGTGCTCGTGGAAGCCCTTCCGCTCGAGCGGCGTTGTAGAGTCGGACCCCCGTGCGACTCGCTCCCCGCCTCGTGCTCGCTTTCGGCTTCGTCGCCGCGCTCTCGACGGCGGGCCTGGGCGTTCTCGTGCGTCAGGACCGCGCCACGGCCGAGACCAAGCGTTTTCAAGACGAGGTCTCCCGCGCCTGCGAGAACGTGCGCACCGAGGTGGAGCGCCAAGCCGACCGCGACACACGTCTCGTGGGCGGAGCGTGCAAGTCCGGAGAGCTGGTCGATCGCGCGCTCGTAGCCCTCGAGGCCGGTGATTTCTCCGATCGGAGGCTCGGCTTCTCGTCGCTGGTTCCGCAAGAGCGCGTGGCGTTCGATCTCGACGAGCTCTTGCTCTCGGTCGACGGCGGTGACGTGGTGGGTGCCGATCCCAAGTCGCTGCTCGCGCAGTCGCGCAAAGACGTCTCCGAGGCCGTGGGAAAGGGTGAGGCGAGCTACTCCTTCCGTGACAAGGGCACGCTCGCGGTGGTCTCCCGCTGCGCCAAGTCCGGCCGGGGACACGTGGCCGGCCTCGTGGGAGCACGCCACCTCGAGCCGCTGCTCGCGCGTCAGGGCACGGCGCTCGGCGTGACGGTCGCCGTAGGGACCATGGCCGTGCCCGACGACACTGCCCATGCAACCTGCACGCTTTCCGACGCCAAAGGCAAGACCCTGCAGCTCACGGTCTCGAAGCCTCGGGCCGAGCTCGTCGAGTCCCTCGCGCGCATCGACGAGCGCATCTTGCTCGCGGCGGCCGTCTCGGTCGGCGTGGCGCTCCTCTTCGCGGTGGTGCTCGCGCGGAGCCTGGGCCGCCCGCTCGCCGAGCTCGCGCGCGAGGCCAGCAAAGTGAAGACCGACGAGGCCAAGCCGCTGCGCGTGCAAGGCTCCGGCGAGGTGCGCGATCTGGTGGTCGCGTTCGACAAGATGATCGAAGACCTCGCCGTCACGCGCCGTAGGCTCGCCGCGACCTCGCGCGTGGCCGCGTGGCGAGAGGTGGCCCGAAGGGTCGCCCACGAAGTGAAGAATCCCCTCGCGCCCATCCGGGCGGCCGTCGAGACGTTGCGCAGGTTGCGCGCACGAGAAGACCCCGCCTTCGACGACTACTTCGACGAGGCCACGCGCACCGTGCTCGAAGAGGTGCACCGCATCTCCAACATCGTGACCGAGTTCACCCGCTTCGCGCGGTTGCCTTCGCCGCGTCCGGAAGACCTCGACCCGGAGAGCGTCGCGCGCCACGTGGTGTCGGCCCACGAGCCCCTCACCGAGGGCGCCAAGCTCGAGCTCGTGGTGGTCAAAAAGCCGGGCACGGTGCGCGCCGATCGAGACCAGGTCGTCCAGGTGCTCACGAACCTCGTGCAGAATGCACTCGATTCGGTGCGAGGTCGCGAGGGCGCGAGGGTGGTCGTCTCGATCGACACCGACGCCGAGGGGCGCGCGATCTTCACCGTGCGCGACAACGGGCCCGGCCTCGCCAAGGAGATCGCCTCGCGTCTCTTCGAGCCGTACGCCACCACCAAGGCGCACGGCACGGGGCTCGGGCTCGCCATCGCGCAGCGCATCGCCATCGAGCACGACGGCGAGCTCTCCTACGTGGGCACGAGCGAGTCGGGCGGCGCGGTGTTCCGCTTGGTCTTGCCGCCCGAAGGGCCACCCCCGCAGAGCGAGATGCCCACGAGCGGCTGAGCTCGCCCGGCGCACGACGAGACTCCGGCCGCGCGCGCCGGTGCGCCCTTGACTTCGGAACGCGAAGACCCGAAACCTGTCGGCCCCGATGCCAAGCTCTCGATCGAGCCAAGACGAGCTCGTCTCGGCCCAAGAACGCGTTCGTGAGCTCGAGCGTCGTCTCGACGAGCTCACCCCGAAGACCGAAGCTTCCGCCGGTGACCCCGCGGACACGTCCGTCTTCTCCAAGATGGACGCCTCGCACAAGCTGTTCGTCTACCTATGCACGGTCTTCGTGGCCTGCCTGCTTTTGGGCGACATCATCGGCGGCAAGACCATCGCCACTCCGCTCGGCGCCATCTCGGTCGGCATCATTCCGTTCCCGGTCACGTTCCTCCTGACCGACATCGTGAACGACTTCTACGGGCGCAAGGGCGCGCGCTTTCTGACCATCCTCGGCTTCGTGATGGCCACGTTCGCCTACGTGATCTTGCAGGTCGGCACCTACGCGCCCATCGATCAATCGACCTATTTCACCCAGGCCGAGTTTTCCAAGATCTTCGGCGGCAGCGCGCAGCTCTTTCTCGCCTCCATCGTCGCGTATCTCATCGGGCAGTTCCTGGATATTTACGTGTTTCAGTTCTGGAAACGCCTCACCCAGAGCAAACACCTCTGGCTCCGCGCGACCGGCTCCACGCTGCTCAGCCAGATCGTCGACACGGTGGTCATCAACTGCATCTTCTGGGGCTGGACCGCGGCCTCGGACCCCACGGGCTTCCTCGGCAAGATGACGCCGAACGCGCGTTGGAGCTGGATTTTCGCGAAGATCGGCCGCGAGTACGGCATCAAGATGGTGGTCGCGATTCTGCTCACGCCGGTGGTCTACGCGCTCCATTCGGCCATCGTGCGCGGATTGAAGATCGAACCCGAGAAGCACGAAGGCGCGGCCTCGCACCCCGAGCGCACGAGCGCATCCCCGAAGAACGAGATTTGATTCTCGCGACTGGTCGATGGACTATCCTGTGAGTGTCGGTTACCCTATCCGAACATCATGGCGAGAGCTCCTGTCGCGAAGCCGCAAAACCGTCGGGGCAGCCCCGAGGCAGTGGAAAAGCGCCGTGTCGCGCGCCTCTTCAACGACGTGCTGGGCGGAACCTCCGGCTCGCCCCGCCGTGACGGACGCACCGAGAAGCGACGCCTCCGGCTCCTGAAAGAGCTCGAAGACGGCCTCGCCCGAGGCAAACGCGAGCTCAAGCCGATCGACGTTCTCCTGCGCGTGCAAGAGCTGCTCGAGATGGGCGAGCCGCTCTCTCAGCTGCGCAAGGTGGTGAAGGTCCGCGCCAACGAGACCGCCCCCGAAGGCCTGGTCGACGTGGTCGCGCGTCTGCACGAGGCGTACGGCTTCCGGCCCGAAGCCTACCGGTTCGTCGGCATCGGCGAAGACGTGCTCGCGCAGGCCGGCATCACCGGCACCGACGACCGCAAAAAGCGTCCCAAGAAGGCGCGCGCCTGAGTCTCCCGGCGCAGGGCCGACGGCCGGGGACGCGAGTCCGCGATCCCCGGGTGCCGCAGGAGAAGGCCCTCGTGACGCTCGCCTTGACCGCGAGCCTCGACCCCGCGTAAGCCCATCGCGTGCGTCCTCGCCGCTCGCTGCTCGCGCTCTCGTGTCTCTTGGTGCTGCTCTCGACCGTCTCGTCGAGCACACGCTCGCATGCCACGGCCCTCGAAGACGCCGAGCGCGCGCGGAAATCGGTGATCGTCGCCAAGGTCGGCAAGCGAAGCATCTCCGTGGGTGAGCTCGAAGAGCGCCTCGCCGAAGTGCCTCGCTTCCAACTGGTGGAGTTCGGGAAGACCCCGGCCGAGATTCGCGCTTCGTTTCTCGAGCGGATCTTGATCCGTGAGGCCCTGCTCGTCGAAGGCGCCGAGGCCGAGTCGCTCACGAAAGAGCTGCCCTGGTCCAAAGAGATCGATCGCGTGAAGAGCTCCGCCGCGTTGCGCGCCGTCCGCGCTCAGGTGCCTTCCGCTGCCGAGGTGCCCCAGGCCGAGGTCGCGCAGTACTACGAGACCAACAAGTCGTTTTACGACTCACCCGAGCGTGTGCACGTGCAGCGCATCCTGTTCTCGAGCGAAGCGGACGCGAAAGCGGCCATTGCGGCTCTCCAGAAGGACCTCACCTTGAAGGCCTTCGCCGATCTCGCCCGCGAGAAGAGCGTGGACAAGGCGACCAACATGCGCGGCGGAAATCTCGGCTTTCTGGGGCCCGACGGCGCCTCCAACGAAGCGGGGCTGAAGGCCGATCCGGGGCTCGTCACCGCCGCCAAGACTGTGAAAGACGGCGAGCTCGTGGCGAAGCCGGTCCCCGAAGGTCCGAACTTCGCCGTGGTGTGGCGTCGCGGCACGGTGGCGGCCACGAAGCGCACCTTAGACGAGGTCGCGCCTCAGATCCGCGACACCCTCTCGCGTCGAAAGCTCGAAGAGGCCCAGAAGCGGCACCTCGACGAGCTCGTGAAGGCTCACGTGACCGCCCGCGACGACGGCCCGCTCGCCGTGTTCAACGTTCCCGTGGACGACGGCCCGCTCACCAAAAAGCCCGACTCCGGGAAAAAATAGGCGTTTAGGTCGTCTCGCGACGCTTCAAGGCGTCGAAGGCCGCGGCACGCTCGGCGAGGCGCTTCGACCTGCCGGTGCCTTCGCCGTGTACCTCACCCGAGACCACCACCTCGACCACGAACGTAGGCTCGTGCTCGGGTCCGCTCGACTCCTTCACGCGGTACTGCGGCGAGGGATGCCCCTCGGCTTGCACGGCTTCCTGGAGGGCGCTCTTCGGGTCACGCGTGTCGAGCGCGTCCCCGGCCGCGACGCGAGTGGCCACCACGTTGCGAACCAGGGCTTTCGCGCCAGCGAGCCCGGACGACTCGTACACGCACGCCACCAGCGCCTCCACGGCGTCGGCGAGCACGTTGGTCTGCTTTCGCTCGCTGCCGAGGTGAGCCCCCTTGCCGAGCGCGAGCGCATCACCCAGCGAGACCTCACGTGCCCAACCCGCGAGGGCCTCGGCGTTCACCAGCGCCGATCGCATGCGCGTGAGCGCGCCTTCGTCCGCGGTGGGGTTTTCTTCGGCCAAGATCTCGCTCACGCAGAGCCCGAGCACCGCGTCGCCCAAGAACTCGAGCCGCTGGTTGTCGGCCAGCCCGGGCACCTCGTTGGCGAAGCTCGGGTGGGTCAGCGCCTCCACGAAGCGCGGATGGTCGCGGAGTCCGGTGAGCGTCTCGAGGCGCGCGCGCAGCTCGTCTCGGGCCTCGTCGAGGCGCTCGCGATCGCGCCGGCTCGCTCCGGGAGGGGTCGATTTGCTCATGCGTGATGGGCCTTGTCGGCCGCTTCGGCGCTCGTGAGGTCGAGCTGGGTGAGACCTGCGGGCTCGTGGGTCGAGAGCTTCACCACCGCTTTGCCCCAGGCAATCTCGAGCTCGGGATGGTGGTCGCACTTCTCCGCGAACATGCCCACGCGCACGGCGAACGCGAGCGCACCCGCGAAGTCGTCGAAGCGGAAGGTCTTCACGAGCACATCGCCCTCGCGGCTCCAACCCGTGTGAGCGGAGAGCCAGGTGGTCACGGAAGCGTCGTCGAGCACGGGCGGGCGAGCCATGGGACCGGGACTTTGCCCTCAAACCCGTGCTGTCGACAACCCGCTTTCCCCGCTTTTTTCGCTCGTTTCGAACCTTTCGCCGCGGAAAGACAGCGCACGACAACGCGCGTCCGTGCGTGAGGATGGGCCGTATCGGACCAATTTTCTCGGCGCTCGAGCGGGCCGGACAGCCTTTTCGCTCGCTCGGGGAACTCTTGGTGGCGAGGCGTGTCGCAACCAGCCCGGAGGAGACGATGGTCCTTGGTTATGCTGCACGGGTGGCTCTTCTTGCATGCCCCTTTTGCCGTGAAATGTTCGAGGACGGGGAGGCGACCACCTGCCCGCTCTGCGGCATGGCCCTCACCCCGTTCGACAAGCTTCCTCCTTCCCTCGACGCACACGCCGAGGACGGCGGCGTGCCCACCATGCCCGAGACCGAGAAGCTCCCGCTCACCTATCTCGGTCGCGGAAAGGGGCTCTTGCTGGCAGTGGCGCTGATTGCCTTCCCGCTCTTTTTCTTGCCCTGGATTCACCTCACCAGCCCCTACACCGAGGAGCTTTCGGCGTTCGATCTGTCGCGCCATAGGCTGGGCTGGCTCTGGGCAGACGCGGTCGCGTGGATCGTGCTCGTACCCACGGTGCTCAGTCGACGCAGCATCGTGCAGATGCGCGGAGCGCGAGTGGCCGCGGCGTTCCTCTCCGCCATCCCGGCCATCAGCACCCTGATATTGCTGGCCAAACCTCCCCACGGCGCGCTGTTCACGGTGCGCTTTTCGTACGGGATGCCTCTCTACGCGACGCTGGCCGTCTCTCTGATCGGGGTCGTACTCGCGCTCCGATTGGGCGGCAGCACGGACGACATTCGCGTAGGCAAAGGAACCTCCAAAGGCCAGACTCTGCATTGAGCCCGAGCCGGCTCTCGGCGCCTCGCTCGGATTTCGAGTGGCCGAGGGGCGGGCATGGAGCCATGGTTCGTATGAGCCGTGGCTGCCGCGAAACGCAATGTGCCTCGGGAGCGCGATTCTCGCGTCTCCGTGCCGGCGCCCGTCGATTCGTTCGACGAGGTGCCCGCGGCCGTTTTGTGCGCGCGTTGTGGCCAAGCGGATTGTTCGGGCTCCTGCGACGAAGTGCTCGCGTCGGGCGTGTTCGTGCTCATCCCGTGGGAACGCCTCGACGGTCCCTGGCAGAAGCGACTCTTCGCCACGGCGCGCGCCACCACGGTCGAGCCCGAGGCCTTCTTCGAGCGGCTCCCCGATGGCCCGGTGGTCCCTGCGCTCCTCTTCGCCATCGCGGCGGAAGTGCTCGCCGCGCTCGCTCTGATGGCCATGGTGCTCGTCCCCGTCGCGCTGGTCTTCCACGAGCTCGCGCTCTCCGTGCTGTTCGACGCGGAGGCGCGCAGAAGCCTGGGCCTGCTCGTGCTCACGGGGGCGCCGGTGCTCGCGCTCGTGCTCGTCCTCGCGCACGCCGTGCACGGTCTCTCGATCGATCTCGGTGCATGTCGAGAGGGCGCGCGAGGCTCGCGGACGCGGGCGCTTCGTTTCGGGCTCTACGCGACCGGCTGGGACCTCGTGGTGGGCCCTCTCGGGCTCGTGGTCCTCGCCTTCACCGAAGGCCCTCGCGCCGCGCTCCGCATCGGCTCGAGCGTGGGACGACTTCCGTCGCGCGCCACCCGAGCGTTCCTGCGGAGCGCGTACAAGCTCGACGAAGCCGAGACTGCGCGCGCGCTGCGCGTCTCGTATGCGGGCGCTGCCGTGGCCACGCTCGTGTCCGCGGCACTGGTGGTCGCGGCCGTGCTGTTCGCCTGGGGTCGTTGAGCACACACGCACGGTCTCGTGACGTCGGTGACGAACGTGCGACGTCCGCGTGCACGCCCTGAAAAGAAGCGAAATCCTTAGCGTTCGAGCGTTGCACCAGGTTTCGCCCGCAGGTAGCTGAGCCCGGCGTATGCGTCCCTGGCTCGCCGGCTCGGTGCTCTTCGTGCTCGCTTCGGCGTGCACCACCGAGGCCCGTGACCCTCGCGAGGCCGAGCTTTCGACCGTCTTCACGCGCGCCGACGAGAGCCTGCTCCGCACGCGCCCCGCGCTCGTGGAGGGCAAGTACGCCCGCATGGCGAGCTCGCCGTTCCAGTATTTCCGCGGTTCGGTGCCCATCTACAAGGTCGACACGCGTTCGGGCACACGCGCCATGCCTTCGCGCTTTGGTCTCGAAGTGCCCTTGGTTCCGAGCTTGGGCGATCCTCACCCGGAGAACTTCGGAGTGCTTCGCGCGAGCGACGGCACGCTCGGACTCGAGCCCAACGACTTCGACGCTGCCGATCGCGCTCCGTACTTGTGGGACGTCCGTCGCTTCGTCACCGGACTCTCCCTCGCCGCGTCGCAGTCCAACGAAGGCTCGGACGAGGCCCGTACGCAGCTTCGTGCGGTCCGTCGCGAGATTGCCCGAGAGGGCGCCGTGGCCTACCGAGACGCCGTGACCCGACGCGCTTCGGGCGAGATTCTCGGACGATTTACCGACTTTTCGAGCCCGATTTTGGCCGACCTCGCGAAGCGCGCCGACCGCGATCGCGACGTGCGGCGCGAGCTCACCGAGCTCACGGTGCTCGACTCGGGTGCACGTCGTTTTCGACGCGGTCCGGTCGACCCCGAAGATCCGCAGAGCGTGCTGCTCGATCTTCCTTCGTCCGTGACCGAGCAGATTCCGCGAACGCTCGAGCGGTACCGAAGCTCCCTCGTGGTGCAGCCTTCGTCGCGTGCGCTCGAGGTGCTCGATGCGGTCCGCGAGCTCGGCAGTGGTGTCGCGAGCTTTCCGCGCGTGCGCATCTTGGTGCTGGTGCGAGGCGAGTCCGACGACCCCGCCGACGACCTCGTGCTCGAGGTCAAAGAGCTGTCCGACTCGGGCCTCGCTGGCCTCTATCCCCCGGGAATCTTCGCGGACGACGTGAAGAAGCGCATCGTGTCGACCTCGCGAGGGGCATGGGCCCGTCCGGACGCGGAGCCTCGCTGGGGAACCAGCGATCTGGTCGGGTTTCCCGTGCAAGTGCGTCTCGAGTCGCAAGGGCAGAAGAACGTGCGCGTCTCGCGCATGGTGGAGGCTCGAGGCACGAAAGAGGCCCTCATCGCCCTAGGGCGTGCGCTCGGTCACGTGCTCGCGCGCATTCACACCCAAGGCGACGACGGCATGGAAAACGCGCGCCTGCTCGCCGCTCGCTTCGGCACGGATCCCGAGGGCTTCGCCGACGAGCTGGCCGACTTCGGCGCGTCGTACTCGGATGGCGTGCTCGCTGACTACACTCACTTCGTTGCCGCGCTCCGTCACCTCGGGATGCGTCTCGGGATGCCCGACGATCCGTCCGATCGACCTTCGCCCGAGCTGCGCGCGCTCTACGGCACGCCGCCTCCGCCCATGCCGCTTCCGGAGCTCCCATGAGACGTCTCGCGTTCGCATTCGCCCCAATGCTCGTGTTGGTCGGCTCCCCGGCCCTCGCGCAAGAGGCGCCCTCTGGCTCTCCGGCACAGTCCTCGCCTTCGCCCGTTGTCCCGAACGTGCAAGCGCCACCGGAACCTCCGGCTCCGCCGAGCACGGTCACTGCGGCGCCGAGTGCTCCCGCGAAAGAGCCTCGACCCGAGCCCTCCGGCGCGGACAAACTCGGCGAGCTTTTCGACTTCGAGAACGTCGCGCCTCCGGTCGGACGTGCGGCGCCTCCCACCGAAGCGGCTACGCGCGGCAAAGGTCACGTGCGCGCCGGCCTCGAGGTCTTCGCGCAGTACGGTCTCCGAGACACCGCGGGCGCCACCGGCGAGCACACGTGGTTCCACACGTTCGACGTGCCTCGTGTGCACGTGGCGGTGGAAGGTGAGTGGAAAGAGGTGCGCGGCCGTGTGCTCGTGGAAGCCACGCGCTCGGCCTCGGAGGGCGCGCTCATCGGTGTCGCCGGTGACAGCTTGGTCTTGCGTGTGCGCGAGGCCTACGCGGCGTACAAGCCGTGGAAGCCGCTCGAAATTTCGGCCGGTGTGATTCCCACGCTCACCGTGCCCAACCTCGACGGCACGTGGATGATGCGCCCGGTGGCCTCGTCGGTCATGGAAGCGAACGGCTTAGGGACGCCCGCCGATCTCGGTGCCAAGGCTCGCGTCGACGTGCCCGGCGGCTACGGGTTCTTCGCGCTCGCCGCCACCAACGGCGAGGGCTACACGAGCCGCGAGCAAAACCGCGGCAAGAACGTGGAAGCCTTGGCCGAGGTGCACCCGCTCGCCGGTGTCTCGCCCACGCTCTCCGCGCTCGGCGCGTTCGTCTCGTACTCGGCCGGGTCGACCGGCACCGGTCGTTCCAGGGCCAACCGCCTCACCGGTGGTCTGCTGTGGCAAGGAGACCGTGTTCGTGGCGGTGCGCTCGTTTCGCACGCGTGGGGCCTCGCGGACCTCGGCTCTGCGCGCGCCTTGGCCCTCTCCGCGTTCGTTCGCGTCGAGCCGCTGTCCCGTCTCTACCTGGGCGCGCGCTTCGATCATGTCCTGCGCGATCTCGTCTCCGACGCCAGCGTGCCGGCGAGCACGCTGAGCACGGTCATCGGGAGTGTGGGCTATCGAGTCGTCGAGCCGCTCGAGACGTTCGTCGCCGTGACGCGCCAGGTGCCCACCACCCGCGCGCGCGACGAGGTTCCCGGCTCGGATTTCACCGAGCTCAAGGTCGTAGGTCGCGTGGTCTTTTGAAGGAGTCGCCCATGTACGTTTCTCGGTTTTCTCGTCTGGTCGTCGCCATGGCTGCCGTCTCTGCTGCTCTCGCCGCATGCGCAGAGGCTGCGGACGCACCGTCGTCGCCCACGGCCACTGCTCTCGATTCGGGCTCGAGCTCCTCGGCCGACGCGAGCGCGACCACCACCACCGACGCCAGCACATCGAATCCGAAAGACTCGAGTGCACCCCTCGACGCCGGTTCGAATCTGTCCAGCGGCTCGATTCTCATCAACGAGATCTCCGGCTCGGGCGAGTGGATCGAGCTCGTTTCGATCGGCACGCAGGCGACCGACCTCTCCGGCTACAAAATCGCCGATCGTAACCAAGACACCGGCGAGCCGAAGATCGAAGACGCCTTCACGTTTCCGGCCGGGACCATCGTCTCACCCCGGGTCTACGTGATCGTGCAGGGCGGGGGAGGCGACGCCGGCAAGCCCTGCCCCGACGGCGGCCAGAGCTACTGCTTCTCTGCGCGCTTCGGCATCAGCAACAAGAACGGGGAGACCCTCTTCTTGCTCGCTCCGGACGACAAGGTGGTCGGCAAGGTGGTCTACCCGAAGGACGGCTCGAGCGGAGACAAGTCCTACTCGCGCCTTCCTTCGGGAGATCCTGCGGCTTCGTTCGAGGCGGTCACGCAGACGCCGGGCGCTGCGAACGTCAAATGACGTGAGTGAGGCGAGTGAGTGTGGTCAGACGCCGAGCGCCGCGCGGTTCTCGGTGAGGAACGTCTCGAGCGATATCGGCGCTTTGCCGGTGAGGTCCTGGACCGCGCTCGAGACGGGCGCGAGGTCGCCCTTCAGGATGGCCGCATCGAACGACGCGAGAAGGCTCGCGACGGGTAGGGGAAGCCCGTGCTCGACGAGCGCGGTCACGTAGGCCTCGTTCGGCAGCGAGAGGTGCTCGATCTTCTTGCCCGTCAGCCGCCCGAGCAGTGAGGCCACGTCCGCGCTGGACAAGGACTCCGGTCCCGTGACTTCGACCGTACGCCGACCCGAAAAATCGCTCGCGAGCGTTGCCGCGGCGATGCGTGCACAATCCTCTCGCGTCACGAACGCAGCTTTTCCGTTGCCTCGAGCGTCCACCAAGCGTCCCTGCGCCAGGGCGGCGGGCAAGCTCTGGAGGAAGAGGTCGGCGTAGAGATCGTTGCGAAGAGCCGTGAACCCGAGCTTCGAGCTCTCGAGCGCGGCTTCGGTCAGGCGGTGGTCTTCGGCGATGGAGATCGGAGAGCCGGGATAGGGATTCGTGAGCGAGGTGTAGACCACGTGCGTGACGCCCGCGGCCTCGGCGGCGCGAATGGCCGCGCGGTGCTGCGCGAGGCGCTTGCCCGGCGTGTCGAGCGCGTCCGTGCTGACCAGCAAAAGACGCGATGCGCCGCGGAACGCCGTGACGAGCGAGGCCTCGTCGTCGAAGTCGGCCGCCCGCACGGTGACGCCGCGCTTCGCCAGGTCGTCGAGCGAGGCGGGGTTGCGAGTGGTCGCGATCACGTTCTTCTCGCCGCGCTCGAGCAAGAGCTCGACGACGCGACGACCGAGTTTTCCAGAAGCGCCGGTGACCAGGAGAGGAGCGTTCGACATGGTGTGTTTCCCTTCGAGCCCTGAACCTAGTTCGTGCGAGAATTTCAACAACGGACCATTTTCCAAATCTCCGGTGCGAATTGGCAACAATCGATCTGAACCTCCTGCGCGCCTTCACCCTCGTCTACGAAGTGGGAAGCTTCTCCGTGGCGGCCGAGCGGCTGCGCGTTCCTCGCTCCACCGTGAGCCGCGCCATCGCCGCGCTCGAAGAGGCTCGAGGCACGCTGCTGTTCCACCGCACGACCCGCAAGGTCGGCCCCACGACCGAAGGCACGCAGCTCTACGATCGGGTGAAGCCTTCGCTCGGTGCGCTGCTCACCTCCCTCGCGGAGCTCCCCGAACGCGCCGACGCGAGTGCCGCACCCACGGGCTTGCTTCGGGTCACCTCCACGGCCGACATCGGCGCGCTCGTGCTGTCCGAGGTGACCAGTCGTTTCGTGGGCCGCTACCCCGACGTGCGCGTCGAGGCACGCTTCTCCAACCAGGTGGTGGATCTCGCGCGGGACGGCTTCGACCTCGCGCTGCGCGTCTCTCCCGGGCGTCTCAAAGGCACCTCGCTCGTGGCGCGCAAGGTGGGCGAGGTGGTCTTCGGCATCTATGCGTCGCCGAGCTACCTCGCGCGTCGGGGCTCACCCAAGTCGACCGACGATCTGCTCTCGCTCGATTGGATGGGCTTCGCGGGCACGCCTCCGCTCCTCCTTCGACGGAGCGGGATTCCGGAGAAGGTCGTCGGGACGCGGCCACGCGTGATCGCCGACGACATGGCCTTCCTGCGCGAGACGCTCAAGCAGGGCGCCGGGCTCGGTTTGCTCCCCTCGTTCGTCGCCGACGCCGAGCTCGCCGCAGGCACGCTGGTGCGCGTCCTGCCCAAGGTGGTCGCCCCGGCAGGTTCGGTTTTTCTCGTGCGCCCGAACCTGAAACACGTGCCTCGGCGGGTGACCGCGTTCAGCGAGCTCTTGCTCGAGACGCTGCGCCGGAGGCCTGTTTTCGTCACGCGCGAGGCATGACCGTCGAGCGTGCGCTCATTCCGGCCAGGGCCACTCGCCTTCGGGCGGAAGCCCGTCGAAGATCTCGAGCTCGTACTCGCGCGCGGAGATGCAACACTCGCTGGCCACCGGGAAGACCGAGCAAGCCGAGGGGCGAATGTCGTAGATCTTGCACTTGTTGTCGCGGCGCAGGTGGTGGCACTTGCCGTTGTCTTTCAAGGTCAGGATGACCTTGCCGTCCTTGCGCTTCGCCCACGGCTTCTTCAAGAGATCGCCGCGCCCGGCCTTCAAGAAGACGGCCTTGTCGTCGTCGTCGAGCACGACCTCGTTGTCCTTGCAGCAGGCGCCGCAAGCGAGGCAGTCGAACGCGACCTCGCGCGTGGCCTCCGGGTGGATGGAGTCGCGCTCGGCGCGTCGACGGACGATGTGGTACGCGTCGTCGGGGACCTTCGCCTGAGCGAGGCCGGCGAACGGACCGTCTTTTTTCACGGTCCACTTGTCGAGGCCGAGGTCGAACATCGACCACACCCCGAGGTCGGTCCAGTCCTTCTTGGCGGGGGCCGAGACGACCACGCGCGCGCGTTCGTCGGTCTCCCAGTAGACCGCGTGTCCGCCCAGGCGAACGAAGGCGGCTGCCTCTTTCGCGTACTTCGCCTTGAAGCTCCTCACGACGCTGCGGACGACCTTCGCCATGCGACGACGCACTACCATCGACGCCCCTCGGTCGACCATGGTTTCCGCCTCGGATCGACGTTCGGGGGAGTCGTGCTAAGCGAAGGTCTCGATGAGCACGGTCAGCGCGAGTGAACGGGCAGAAGAAGAGGCGCGTCAGCGAGTGCCTTTCCCCCGGGTGTTCTGGGTGGCCATCGGGCTCGAGGTGCTGGAGCGTCTCGCGTTCTACGGCGTGTACATCAACCTGGCGGTGTACCTGGCCGGCAAGGTCGGCATGACCGACAAGGAGACCGGCGCGCTGCTCGGCGTGTTCGCGTTGGTGCGAGCGTGGCTTCCGGTGGCCACCGGCGCTATCGCGGACAAGCTCGGCTTTCGTCGCTCGCTGCTCGTGAGCTTTGCGTCCTACGTGCTCGCGTATGCGGCGCTCTTTGCGTTTCCCTCGCGCGTGGGCGCGTGGGGTGCAGTCATGGGCATGGCGCTCGCGGGAGCCTTCTTGAAGCCGGTCATCCCGGGCACCGTGCGCCGCTACGCGCCCAAAGGACGCGAGAGCCAGGGCTTTTCGTACTTCTACGCTTCGGTCAATGCCGGCAGCGTTATCGGCAAGATCGGCACGAAGATCGTGCGCACGCTCGTGTCGCTCCGCGCCAGCATGGTGAACTCGATCGTGGCCTGCGGGATCGCGTTCGTGATCGCGTTCGTGGCCTTTTTCGAGCCTCACGACCTGCGTGCGAAAGAAGCGAAGTCGCCTGCCGAAGCCGACCGCCAAGGTCGTGAAAAAGGCTGTCGCGAGCTCCAAGAGCGCCCAGAAGAGAAGACCGAAACGCTCTCGGTCGGAGCTTCGCTCTTACGCGCCGTGACCGAGCCGAGGCTCGTCGTGTTCCTCGTTTTGGTGAGCGGCTACTACCTGCTCATCGAGCAGTTTTACCAAACGTTCCCGGTCTACATCGTGCGCGTCTTCGGCGAAAAAGCCCCGCGCGAAGAGATCACGCTCATCAACCCGCTCTCCATCGCCATCTTCCAGGTGCTCGTCGGCAAGCTCACCAAGAAGCTGCCCGCGCTTCCCGCGATGGCGTTCGGCATCTTCGTGGCGGCGGTCTCCATGGCCATCATGGCCGTGCCGCACCTCGCGCTCGCCGGCACGAGCTTCTTCGTGTTCGCCATCGCCGAGATGATCTACTCGCCGCGCTACTACGAGTACGTCTCGTCGTTCGCACCGAAGGGGCGCGAGGGCCTCTACATGGGGCTCGCGCTGGTGCCGTTCGGCTTCGGCGGTCTCGTCGGAGGCGTGCTGTCCGGTCGTCTGATCGCGGCTTACCTCCCGAAAGAGGGCGGCGAGCGCGCGCCTCACCTCGTCTGGGGAACCTACGCCGCCATCGGTCTCGTATGCGCACTCGCCCTCGGCATCTTCGCTCGGGTGTACGGCAAGAAGCTGCCCGAGAAGCCCACCGAAGAACCCACGAGCTGAGCACGCTCATCGGCTTTTCGCGCTCCGCTCAGGACGCGGTCGCGGTCGCCTTGGCCTTCTCTTTCCGATTGCGAAGTACAGCCAGGAGCCCGAAGGGCAAGAGCGGGATGGCGAGCGCCGCGAAGAGGAGGCCGGTAACGGTGCCGAGCAGCGCGTTCGTCACGAAGAGCGCGACGTCCTTCGGCTTTGCGCCGCCCTCTCCTACGTACTTCGCGCGGGCCTCGTCGACACCGAGGTCGAGCAGGTCTTCGTAGCGCTCGCCGTAGAGAGCGCGCGAGTTTCGCCCACGCACGAAAGCGCGGAAGGTGAGCCGCGGCGACGAGAGAATTCCCGAGACGAAGCCACCCAAGTTGATGAAGCGCGCGGCGTGAAAGTCTTTGCATCCGGCGCCGAGCTCCCACGCCGAGATCTCGAACTCGCCGGTCGCGTTGGTGCGGTACCCGGTCAAGATGTGGTGCAGATCGTGGAAGCGTACGGCGCGCTTTCGCCCCTCGGTGTTGGGGAAGGGGAGCGGCACGGGCCCGATCGAAAAGTCGACCCAAGCGTCGTCATAGCCGCCGTCGTCGCCGAAGCCGTTCTCGGCGAAGTAGGTGCGTAGGGCCGTGCGGAGTGTGGTCTCGGTCGTGGTCATCGAAGCCTCCCTGCCGGTTAGCCTAGGGTCTCGATGACTATGGTCAATGACTGTGGTCACTTTTTGGCGAGAGAGAGGACTGGAGTACAGTGCCGCCCGACATGAGCCGCCAAAAAGCCAAAGACCTCACGCGTGAACGCGTTCGTAAGGCGGCGTGGGCGCTCTTCTCCGAGGTCGGCTACGACGCGACCACCACCAAGGCCATCGCCGAACGGGCGGGGGTGGCGGCCGGCACCGTGTTCGTGCACGCGACCGACAAGGCCGACCTCCTGCGCAGCGTCGTGTACGTGGAGCTCGAGCGAATCGTGGACGCCGGTGCAGGCGAGGTGGGCGGCGGCCCGCTGGTCGACGAGTGGATCGCGCTCTTCTCGCGCTTGCTCGGTTTCTACGGGCAAAATAGGCGAGTATCCGAGGCGTTTCTCTCGGTGACCATGGCCCCGGCCCTCGACGGCATGCACTCCGGTTACGCGCTCGAGGTGACCACGCGCTTTCTCGGTTTGCTCGCGAGCCTGGTGGAGCGCGCCAAGACTCGAGGCGAAGTGCGCGACGACGTGGGCGCGTTCCTGGCGGCGCAAGCGGCCTTCTCGCTTTACTTCGGTGTGCTCTCGGCCTGGCTCCAAGGCTTTACGAGTACGGACGGTGCGGTCGCCTCGCTGCGCGACTTGCTCGGGCTCCTCGTGCGAGGTCTCGGCGTGATTCCCGAAACGAAGAGCGCGCCCGCCACGAAGGGCAAGCGCGCTCGGTCGACCGCAAAATAGTCGCTCGTTCACCGACCGTAGTCGGCGAATCGGCGAGGTCGGAACGGTCAGTCGGCGAGCTTGGTCTCGATGACGAGCTTGGAGCCCTCGAGCGCGCGGTGCACGGGGCACTTGTTGGCGATGTCGAGCAGCTTCTGGCGCGCGTCCGCGTCGAGCGTGCCGCTCAGCGCGATGGTGCGCACGAGCGTGCGGGTGGTTCCCTCCACGCGCTGCTCGAGACCCACGTCGATGCCTTCGAGCGCGTAGCCCTTGCGGTCCGCGTACATGCGCAGCGTCATGCTGGTGCACGCGCCGAGCGACGCCGCGAGCAACTCGAAGGGCATGAGCCCCTGGTCGGTGCCGCCCGCGTCCACGGGCTCGTCCGCCCAGGCGGTGTGCGGTCCGCAGCTGATCTCGTTCTTGAACTTGGGGGTCGCGGAGGCTTTGACGTGGACGGGGCGCTCGTGGCTCATGCCGGAGGTTATGCGGCTCTCGGTCTCGCCTGTCGAGCACGCCGCGCACCTCAGCCCTCCGAGAGCCCGTGCTCGGCTATGGTGAAGCGGGCTTCGTATGTTCTTTTTCCTCTCCAAGATCCTCGATGCGCTCTTCAGTCCGTACACCTGGGGCTTCGGGCTCATGGCGCTCGCGCTCGCTTTTCGACGTCCGAAGAAGCCGCTCGGCAAACGGTTGCGCGTGGCCTCGCTCGTCGGCTTCGTCGTCACGCTCGTCTTCTCGCTCGAGCCGGTCGCCAATCGCATCACCATCGCCGCGGAGGCGAACGCCAAGACGCCCGAGCTCGGGAGCGAGCACTTCGACGCGGTGATCTTGCTCGGTGGCGTGCTCGAAGATCGCCCCATGCATCGCACCGGGCAGCGTGCGTACAACGGCAACGTCGAGCGCCTCTTGACCTCGTACGACCTGTGGAAGCGCGGCGTGGCCGACGTGGTGATCGTCTCGGGGAGCTCGCCGACCGCGAAGCCCGGCACCGTGGAGGCCGACGTGCTCGCCGATCAGTTGGTCGACTGGGGCATGCCTCGGGACAAGGTGGTGCTCGAGAACAAGTCGCTGAACACCCGTGAAAATGCGGTCTTCACCATGAAGATCGCCGAAGAGCGCGGCTATCGAAAGCTCTTGCTCGTGACGTCCGCTTTCCACATGAAACGCGCGGTCGGTTGTTTCGTGGCGGTGGGGGCGCATCCGACGGCCTATCCGGTCGACTATCGTGCCTACGATCCAGCCGTGTTTTCGGGCTCGCTCATCCCGCGCGTCGAGGCGTTCAGCCGGAGCTCCGAGATGCTGCGCGAGCTCGCAGGGAGGCTCGTCTATCGAGTGAAAGGCTTCGCCGTCTACGAAGACTGAGCACCAGCACGCGGCTCGTGGGCGGTCGTGAACGGCGTTTTTTCGGCGCGTGATGGGTGCTCGCCCCCGAACCGAGGACGTGTAGAATCTCGGTCGGAGCTTCACGTGAAAAAAACCATCGTTTTCGGGGTCGGTCTGCTCGTGGCCGCCTGTTCGTCCGCCGAGACGACCCCCGCGTCCACGCCCGAAAATCCCACGCCCACCGCGGTGGTGCCGCTCGCGCCCCTCGGTGACGTGAAGACCACCCTCGATCGACGGTTCGTCCCCGTGAAGGCGCGTCAGTCGGCGAGCGCGGGGCCGAACCCGTCGCTGCTCGACGGGCTAGATGCATACTACACGCAAGGCTTCGCCGAGCTCCGCGAGGACAAGGGCGAGACCTACGCCACGCGCGTGATCGACGGCAGCACGCCGCCGGCTCCCGGCCCGAACGCCAAGCGCCTCACACGCTTCGTTCACATCCCGGACTTCCAGATTGCCGACGACGAGTCGCCCACGCGGCTCGGCAACTTCGACGTTCCACCCGACGGCCCGGACGCCGCGCTCCGCCCGCAAGACATGTACGTGTGCCGTATGTCGAACGCGGCGATTCGCACCATCAACGCGCTCCACAAGAAAGACCCCGTCGCGTTCACCCTGCTCGGAGGCGACAACGCCGACAGCGCGCAGACCAACGAGGTCGATTGGGTGCTCGATATCCTCTCCGGCGCAAAGCGCGTCGAGTGCGACTCGGGTAACGACGACGACCCGATCCCCGGTCCGAACAACGACGGCAAAGACCCCTTCGAAGCCGAGGGCCTCGCCATGCCGTGGAAGTGGGTCACCGGCAATCACGACGTGCTCGTGCAGGGCAATCTGCCCGTGGGCGAAGGCAAGAAGCGCGAAGCCGTGGACGTCGCGGCGAGCGGTGGCACTCGTCACTACGAAAACGGATTGAAGGGCGCGGTCTCCCGCGACGACGTGATTGCCGATCAGAAGCGCGCGTTGCTCGATCGCAAGGCGCTCATGAGCAAGGTCGGCACCCACGGAGACGGTCACGGAATCGGCCCTGCCGAACAATCCTCGGGGCGCGCCACCTATACCTTCGACGTGGAGGGCACGCCGTTGCGCGTGCTCGTGATCGATACGGCCGCGGAGAACGGCGGCGCCGAGGGTATCCTCACGCGCACCGAGGTGGACCGCGTGATCAAGCCAGCGCTCGACAAAGCGAAGAGCGAGTCGAAGCTCGTGATTTTGGCCTCGCACCATGCCCAAGGCAGCCTCACCCGCAACGGTGGAACGTTCGGCACGGATGCCCCGGATCCGGTATTGCCGGAGGATTGGGCAACCTTCTTGGGGGGCTACTCGAACGTGCTCTTCAGCATGGTCGGGCACACCCACCAGCACCGCGTGAAGGCCATCACTCCGGCCTCGGGGCACGCCTACTGGGAAGTGATGACGAGCAGCATCGCGGACTTCCCTCACGAGTTTCGCGTGGTGGAGATCTTCGACCAAGACAACGGCTACATCATGCTGCGAGGCACCTGCGTCGACTTCGCCTCGGACGGTGACGAGGTCGCCACCGAGGGACGAAAGCGCGGCGTGGTCGACCTCACCTCCGGTTGGGGACCCTCCTCCGGGGACGGCAAGGCCGAAGACCGCAACGTCGAGCTTTGGATCAAGAAACCGTGAAAGCGCTGGTTCTCGGGGCGATTGCCCTTCTTTCGTTGCCCTCCAAGTGCGGCTCGTCGGACTCGCCCGTCGACCCGGCCAACGTTCCGGGCAGTGTGGTCGTGACGGTTCCCGAGCGTCCGTCTTCCACCACCGATCCGGTGCTGATGACGGCCCAGCCGGTGAGCGCGTTCGCGGACGCGGGGCCCGAAGACAAATCGCCGTTCGAACAGGCGAAGGACTACCACGCGCACGGTCAGAACTGGCTCGCTCGCCTGCTCGTGGAAAAACACGCCCTCTCGTCCGAGGGCACCAAGGACGAAGCGGAGCTCCTGCTCGAGATCTGCAAAGCGCAGAACGACGGCGCGTGCGTGCAAGAGTGCGCGAAAAAGCTCGGCCGCAAGATCGTCTTCGACGGCGGAGTGAGCGCGGCGCCCGCCGTGACGGCCGAGCGCCCCGCCGAGACGAACTTCACCAGGGCACGCGACCTTCACCTGAAGAAGCGCGACAAAGAAGCCCGTGCGCTCCTCGAGCCACGTGTCATCGAGGGCAAAGCCACGGCCGAAGAGGTCGGGCTGCTCTCTCAGATCTGCACGCTCCAGAAGGATAAGCTCTGCGTCGCGCTCTGCAAAAAGCAGTGAGCGCGCGTGGCTCGCAGCCTCAACGGAGCGCGTCGAGGACCTGGCGCACCACGGTGACCGGATCGTCGCTGGTGCGCGCCCGCACGAGGCGCGCATCTTTGGCAACCAAGGCTTTTTCCCAGGTGGTTCGCGATTTTTCGAGCGCTTCCAGGTAGCGCTCCTTGGCGTCCGCGTCGCACTCGACCTCGTAGTCGCCCTCGAGTGAACGCAGGCGCGTGGTCTCGTCGAAGGGAAAGTCGAGCTCGTCCGGATCGAGCACCTCGAGCACCACGAGGACGCGACCGCGCAGCGCCATCGCCGAGACCATGTCCGGAGCTCGTTCGCCCAGATCGAGCAGGTCGCTCAAGAACACCACGGCCGAACCGCGGCGAGCGGCGCGCGCGATGGATCCCACCCCCGCGTCGAGCATCTCGAGATCCTTCGTGCCGTCGCCGGTGGCGTCGAGCGACTCCAGCGTACCCACGAGCCGTTCGAACGACTCGCGACCACCCGAGACGGGCAGGGAACGCGAGCTGCCGCCCACGAACGAGCAACCCACCGGGTCGCCGCTCGAGATGGCGATGCGCGCGAGTGCCGCCGCGACCAGCGCCGCGAAGGCTAGTTTGGACGCGGGCGCCTGTTTACCCCGGTACGCCATGGACGCGGTCGCATCCAGGCAGAGTCGGAGCGCGCGGTCGGTTTCGGTCTCGAACTCGCGCACGAGTACGTGCTCGTGGCGCAGGAGCGAGCGTCGGTCGAGCCAGCGGAGGTCGTCACCCGGTACGTACGGCCGATGCCCGCCGAACTCCACGCCGGCACCGCGCCGCGCGCTGCGGTGGGCGCCCGCGTACACGCCCTCGGCCACGACCCTCGCGCGGAGACGCAGCGGCGCGAGGGAGCCCCAGTCGATCTTGGTGCGAAGCTCGGCGGCCATGAAAAAAGCGGCCTCTCAGGGGAGTCCCACGGCAGGCACGGGGCCTCCGATGGAACCGCGGTCGGGGGCGAGCAAGTCGCGGGCGAGGCCCACCTCCATGAGATCGAGCCCACCTTCGGTGATGGTCTTCTTGAGGCCGTCTTCGGAGCCCTTCTTGTCGCCGGTCACGCGGCGCTCGAGGGCGCCGTAGAAGAGCGCTTCGGTGCGTTGCGAAGGTGTCTTGGCGGCCGAGAGGAGCTCGTCGGGAGAGAGCTTCCCGATGCCGAATAGGGCAATTTTCCCTATCCAACGCGGGTCGTCGGCCGCTTGCGCGAGCACCTTTTCGGCGAAGCCTTCGCTCGGCTTCTTGCTCTCGCGCTCGAGCACGCGTGTCCAAAGTGCATAATACACTAAATCTTCTCGCGCGAGCTGTGCGTTCACCCCGCGTGACAGGCCGCTTTCGGCGGCGCCGAGGTCGCCTCGGACGAAGGCGCGCGCCACTTGCTGGCCTACGGTCGCGGCGACCTGCTTTTTGTCGCGCGACGCTGCCTCGAAGGCGCGATCGAGGGCGCGCTCCGAGCCTTTCGCGTCGCCGAAGCGATCGAGCACGCGCGCGACCAGGCGCTCCACACGGGCGCGCAGCTCGCCCTCGGCCGAGGTGCGGACCTTGGCCAGGTCTTCGAGGGCGTGGCGGTACACGCTTCGCGCACCGTCGCGATCGCCACGGTCGCGCAACAGGTCCCCGTGGAGGAGCATGGCTTCGCCGCGCAGGGCGGGGTCGCGGAACGTGTCTTCCTTGACGAGCGCCTCTTGGAGCTTCTTGTCGGCCTCGTCGATGCGTCTTTCGTGCGCATCGATGCGCGCGAGCGCGAGCAGGATCGCCCCGGATTTTTCGGCTGCCGCGGCGCGATTGAGCAAGACCTCGGCTTCGGCGAGGTGGCCTTCGCGCACCTCGAGCTCGCCCATCATCGCCCGAACGCGAGCTGCCGTGGGGTTGGTGCGGCGCGCGAGCTTGGCGTCGTCGGCGATGGCCAAGAGCGGAGCGGCGGCGAGGTACGCTCGTCTCGCGCTCGCGAGATCGTCGAGCTCGGCGGCGCGGAGCAGCGCGAGCATGGTGATCGAGATGGCCCCGCTCAGGACGTGAGGCTCGGGGTGCGCGCGCACGGCCGCGGTGAGCACGGCCGGCGCGGCGTCGGGCATGCCCAACTCGACGAGCGCCTCGGCCACCACTCCGGCCGTCTCGGGGATCGAAGGGTCGAGCCGATAGGCCTCGAGCGCGATGCAGAAGGTGACCGTGCGCAAGAGCTCGATGTCTTGCGGAGCTTCTTCCCCGTCCCGCGAGGGGGTGCGCAAGGCGCGGAGAAGACCGAGCCACGCCGCGGGCTCGGCATGGTCGGCCACGCGCTCGAGCGCCGCGAGAAAGTCGGGTCGAGCCAGCTCGCGTGCATCGGCTTTTTCGATGGCGGTGAGCGCTCCTTGGGCGTCCGCGTCACGCAAGTGGATGGCGGCGAGCACGGTCGGGCCGGTCCCTAGCGCGCGGAGGGCTTCCATCGCTTCTTCGCGCTCGGGCTGCTGCTTACGCTCGCGGAAGAGCCTTCGCACTTCGTACGACTGCGCGATCCACGCGGTGGCGCGCGCGGTAGCTTCGTCTCGCGCCTCGGCGCTGGGCTCGAGCATGCGCCGCGCGACCGACGAGGTCTCGAGCGCTCCGCTCGCTTGCATCGCGCCACCCGTGGCGGTGTTCTGCGACCATGCCTTCACCGCATCGAGGTGCTCTTTGGGCTCGGCGCGCTCGCTCTCCGGCAAAATGCGGTTCAAAAGCTCGTAAATCGCGCGCGCGCGTCCGTCGTCGCCGCGCTTCGCGTACTCGAGAGCGGCTCCCTTCAGGGCGCGTCCTCCGTCCGGGCCGAGCGCGCCTTCGACCAGCTCGCCCGTACGTACCAACGTGAGCGCACCGCGCACGGCTGCCGTGCCCGCCTCGGGCTGGCGCATCTCGAAGCGCTCGGCCGCGCGGGTCATTTGTCGCGCGAGCACACCGGCAAGGCGCGCCTTTCGTTCGGCGCTGCCCGGCTCGGAGAGCAAGAGGTCGCTTACGGCCTGGGGAAAACGCTCGTCGGTGACTTTGGCGGCGGCGAGGGCGAGCTTGTCCGGCGACTGCGGAGGGCGTCGCGAGGGATCTCCACATGCGACGAAGCCGGTGGTCGTCGCGAGGACGAGCATGAATGCGGATGCGCGAGAGAGAGAGGTGCCGGGCGCCGCCGAGAGGCGAGGATGGCGGGAAGTCCGCATGCTCGGAAGACTACACCGGCTCGCGTGGATCTCGGCGATGGCTCGCGAAAAAGAGCCGAATTTCCGCAAGGTACAGGCCGAGGCGGCTCACACAGCGCGCGACAGCTCTTCGGCGTCCGCGTCGACCACCACCTGGTCGTTCATTTCGAGGACCACGTCCGCCGTGGCTCTGGTGTAGGCGCCGCGACGGAGGACCCTCACGACCCGAAGGTCGCGGCTCTTTTCCACGTCGGCCACGGTCTTCCCGACCCATTCGGGCCAGATCGCGAACTCGCAGACCACTCGTGCGCGTTCGTCGATGCGGTACGCGCTCTTCACCCCGGCGAGCCGCGCGGAGAGGGCGATGACCGGCGCCGACAGGGCGCTCGTGGAAAAGCTCTGATCGAGCTCGAGCGCGCCCCCGACCTTGGCGGCGAGGCGCTGGTCGAACATGCGCATGACCACCCGAATCTTGGGGTTCATGCGCTTCGCGTCGAGCGCGATCTCGAGGTTGGCGAGGTCGTCGTTGGTGGCGCACACCACGGCCTTCGCCTTGGAAATCCCGGTTCCGGCGAGTAGCTCGTCACGGCGGGCGTCGCCCACGTGGACGGGGACGCCCCGCTCGCGCAGCTCGGTCACGAAGCCCGTGCCTTCGCGCTCGATGCCGACCACGTCTTCCCCGAGCGCACGCAGCTCTTCGATGACGCGGAAGCCCACGTGGCCGAGGCCACACACCACCACATGGTCTTTGTACGTCTCGGTCATGATCCTCACCCAGAGCGCGTGCCGCCGCGACGGCTCCAAGAGCTCACCGCCCACCTTGACGATGCCCTCGCCCACCAAGATGGCGCCGAGCACCGGCGTCACCCAAAAGACGACACGCGAGAGCAGCGTGCTCGGCAGGGGGTCGGTCGGTTCGAAGAAGAGCTGCGTGTAGAGTGCATACGCCGTCGAGCCGAAGTCGGGCAGCGTGACACCGTGCCGCGCCGAGTCCCAGCGGACGAGCAGCGCGGCCAGGAGCGTGTACGCGATCATGATCGCGATCGCCGGCCCGAGCCGGCGCGCGACGTAGAGGCCTACCCTCGCACGGACGAGGGTGGCCCGGACGATTCCGGCGCGAGACACGCCCGAGAGGTAGCAGAAGTCGCCGCTCCTGGGGCGGCCACGCGAAAGGTCAGAGGCCTCCGTCCTTGGTGAAATCGAGCTTGCGGTAGAAGTCGATCACCGCGCTATTTCCAGCGATCTTTCGAGGCGGAGAGCCGGCGTTGTAGGACCAGCGCGTCCAGTGGAGGTCGTTCTTCTCGAAGTACCGCACGAGGTCCTTTTCGTAGGCGAGTTGGCCGCCCGCTCCGACCGGAGCGCCGAACTGGTCGACGTAGAAGGGTACGTGGTGCTTCGCGCGGAACTTGGTCGCGAAGCCCAAGTACCAAGGGGCGAAGGAGCTGCTCATGAGCTTGGCGAAGCCCTCGGGTTCTTCGCGTCGCTTGTTGAACACGCGCTCGAGCTCGGCCGGCACCTGGTAGTTCTCGCCCGCTTTGACCTCGAGCAGGGAGTCGAAGTTGGTGGCCTCCGGCAACACGGGGTAGGTCACCTGCGCGCCCGCGGGGTCCGTGCCGTCCTGGATCCAGGGCTTCGGCATGAGCATGTTCACCGCGTAAAAGAGCCGCCCGCGCCGCGCGGCGTGCGCCTCGTAGTAGGCGTCGTAGCGGTATTGCATGGTGTCGTAGTTGAAATCGGGGCCGATGAAGAAAGGGGTGCTCGAGTCTCCGGCGTCGTTCGTGATCGCGTCCATGAGCGCGCCCTGGAACTTCACCAGCACGTCGACCGGGTTCGCGAGGCCGCTCTTGTTCACGCTCGGTTCGGCCAGGAGGCCGTACCCGGCGATGTAGTCGCGGGTCTTGTACCTGCTCGCGAGATACACCCACGCTCGGCGGTAGGCGACGAAGCCGGCGCCGGTGGTCTCGTAGAGGCTCTTGTCGTTGGTGAGGGCGTCGTCCGCGCGCATCTCGAGCACGGTCCAGATCCCGCGCGAGGTGAGCGCGTCCACCCAGCCGTCCAGCTGCGCGCGGTAGGCCGCGGAAAATCCGCTCGGATCGGCGTCGTCGCGGTTGGTTCCCTCGAACGAGATGCGCAAGCGCGCCAAGTTCATGTGCAGCGTGCCGGAGAGCTCGTCCGCTTCGGCCGGCGTCACTCCCTCGAGGTTCGCGCCTCGCAGACGAATCGGGGCCCCCTTTTCGTCGAGCACTCGCTCGTCCACCAGACGGAGGCGCTTCGCGGCGACGGCGGCGTCGGGCGAGGCGTCGACCGGTGCGATCGCGTCTTCGGGAATGCTCGTGTCGGGCGAGCTCGTGGCGGTGTCGGAAGCCGCATCCATCGGGGAGTCGGGGACGGTCGAATCACTCCCGCCGCAGCCTGCGGACGTGGACGCGATCGCGATCGCGGTCGAGACGACGAGGGTCGAAGGAAGGAGCGTGATCCAAGCGCGAGCGGGAAGGGGACGAAGGGCCATGGCGCCCTCCCGAGCAGCAACCGTGCCGCGCGAGAGCCTGAGATTTCTTGGAAAAATAAGGCATTCGACGCCGACGACGGAGAACGCCCCGGAGTCCAGGTGGACGTCTCCCCGCCCGGCGGGAAACGTTCGGGCCTACGACCGTGCGCCGGGCTCGACAAGGTCTCCGTTCGTCTCCACCCTGAGCTTCGAGCCTTTGGATCCTACGCTGCTCGCCGCGCTCCTCTCGGCCGCCACTACGCTCTCGGGCGGTGTGGCGGTGGGGGCCGTGCGGCGTCGCTTCGCCCTGGGAGAGCTCCGCGCGCGGACCGAGCGCTTCGTCGCAGGGCTTCCGTCGTTCGGAAAGAGCGTTGCCCAGAACGAGCTCGCCCGAGCCTTGTCCGCTCTCGAGCGATCTCGTGAGGCGTACGACGCGTTGTCCGAAGCCTCGGTGCACCTCGGGTTGCCCGAGGTCGAGGTGGCGTCGGGCGGAGAAGAGCGCGCGCTCGTCGCGTTGGTCGAGCACTTCGTGCAAGATGCACGTACCGCCGTGGCGCTCGCCTGCGGAGTCGCGGATACCCGGCGCCTGCTCGAAGAAGAGCCCGAGATTTTCGGCACGCTCGAGGCCGACGGCGTGAAGCTGCTCGAGTCTCGACCTCGTCTCGCTCGTGCCGCGGCTCGCGCCCTCGAGGGCGCCGAAAAGGCCCGCGAAAGATTGGAAATCATGGAACGCCGCGCTCGCGACGCGCGTGAGCGCAACGCCCTGGGAGACGAAGCCACCGCGCTCGCGCACGCCTCGGTGGGAGGCCTCTTGGGGGCGAAGGTCGGCGCGATCCTCGGCACCCTGGTGATGCCGGGCGTGGGCACGCTGGTCGGAACCGCGCTAGGAGGGCTCGCGGGCGGCATGGGCTCGGCCGAGGTCTCACGAGAGCGGGCGCGTGCCGAGCGGCAGCGAGAGCGCGAGTCTCTCGCCGAGATCGCATGGACGTGTGGTCCGGGAGCGCGTGACTCCGCGGCTCGTGCGCTTCGCGTGGTGACCGAGGCGAGTCGGGCTTCCCGCGAGGCGCTCGAAGCTGCGCGCACGAGCGCACGAGTCGCCCCGACGCCGCTCGCGGAGATCGACTCGGTGGTGAACGACCTCTTGCGCACGCTCTCGTGGCGTCTCGACGAAGGCGCCGCGCTCTTGGAGAGCGAAGGCGATTTCCTGGGCACTCGAAAGGTCGGCTGGCTCACCGAGCGCGATCGCAGTCGAGCGCTCCTCGCGGCGAGCGAGACCTTGGCCTCGAAGCGCCGAGGACACGCGAGGGCCACCGAAGCGCTCAAGTCGGCTCTACGCGCCGAGTCGCCGCTCGCGAAGCTCGGGTGGGTGGTCGCGGTCGCCCAGCCGAGCCACCCCGAGCTCGACGACTTTTACGATCGCCTCGCGCGCATGGTCACGGCAGCGGCCGAGGCTTCCCGCGCCGAGCTCGACCAGCGGCGGCGGGCGCTCGCCGAGTCGTGGGTCGCGGCCGTGGTCGCCCTCTCCGGAGCGCTCGAGTCCGAGCTCGCTCGTCACGTTCGCACGCTCGAAGCGGCGAGCCAGCTCCGCTCTTCGTGACTCAGCGCTTCGATCGACGCGCGGCTTGGGCGCTCTTGCCGGCCTTCACGAAGAGCGGCCCGAGGCGAGAGGTGGTCGCCGGTGCGAAGGTGGCCATTCGAGCCAAAAATCCGCGTGTTCCTGGGATGGCCACCTCGAGCGGGGCCTTCGGGAGCACCTCGTCGAAGATGGCGCGTTCGATGTCCTCCACGGTGAGCGCCCGGCTTCCCGAGAAGGTCATGGCCGCTTCCGGGTAGTCGACTTGCAGCTCGAGCATGGGCGTCTCGACCGCGTCCGGCATGAGCAACGTCACCTTCACGCCGTGCGGCGACAGCTCTTGCGCCGCCGCCAAGGTGAACCCGCGCACCGCGAACTTCGAGGCCGAGTACAGCGAGAGCCCCGGCACGGGCGCCAGCGAAGCGAGCGAGCCCACGTTCACCACGTGACCCGTGCGACGCGCGACGAAATACTTCGCGAAGACCCGCGTCCCGTGCACCACGCCCTTCACGTTCACGTCGAAGTGCATGTCCACGTCCGATGCCCGTGTATCTTGCACGAATCCGGGGCGCAGCACACCGGCCACGTTGAACAGCAGATCCACCTCGGAGAAGCGCGCGATCGCCGCGAGCAAGGCGCGCTGCCACGCCTCCGGGTCACGCACGTCGAGGGTCTCGTAGGCGACCTCGGCTTCCGGCCATTTTTCGTCGCGTGCGGCGATGGCCAGCTTGTCCGCGTCCACGTCGGTCGCGAATACCGCGTATCCGCGCCGAACCAGCGCGGAGGTGAGGTGCCGACCGATTCCACTCGCCGAGCCGGTGACGAACGCGGTGCGCTTCATGGCCGAAGTCTCGCGTCCCTCGCTCCGGAAAGGAAGAGGGCCCTTCCCGACGTGCGGAAAAGGCCCTCGGATAGCTCACGTTCGACGGTCTCAGACCGGCGGGACCATGTGCTTCTTGGGGAGGCGGATTTCCTCTTTGCCTTCGGCGCGCTCGAAGCGCCTGGCGATCTCGGCGCGGAGGAGCTTGCCGGGCACCACCGCGTCGACCACGAGGTCGGCGGCGAGCTTCATGAGGTCGATGTCCGAGCGGTATTCGGCCTGTTTTTCGGCGACGAACTTGTCGCGTTCGGGCCCAGCGGGAATCTCCTGGATCTTGTTGTAGTAGACCGCGTTCACGGCGGGCGCGGCGCCCATGACCGCGATGGACGCGATGGGCAGCGCGATGGTGGCCTCGGGCTCGAAGGCCGGTCCGCACATGGCGTAGAGGCCGGCGCCGTATGCCTTCCGAATGACCACGCAGAGCTTGGGCACGGTGGCCTCGCTCACCGCCGCGATCATCTTCGCGCCCGCGCGGATGATGCCCTGCCGCTCGACCTTGGTGCCGATCATGAAGCCGGGGACGTCGGCCAGGTAGAGCAGGGGAACGTTGAAGGCGTCGCACAGCCAAATGAAGCGCGCGGCCTTGTCCGCCGAGTCGACGAGCAACATGCCTCCGAGCCACTTCGGCTGGTTGGCCACGATGCCCACCACGCGGCCCTCGATGCGGGCGAACCCGGTGACGATCTCGCGTGCGAAGAGGCGCTTGATCTCGAGGAAGCTGCCCTCGTCCACCAGGGCGTCGATCACCTGGTACATGTCGAACGACTTGCTCTCCTCGGGAGGCACGATCTCTTCGATCGTCTTGCCTGCCTTGGGCGGCTTCGGAGCCTCGAGCTCGACGTCGTGCTCGCAGTTCTGCGGCAGGTACGAGAGGTAGCGCTGGCAGAAGGCGATCGCTTCTTCTTCGGTCTTGCAGAGCACGTCGCCGCAGCCCGAGACCGAGCAGTGCATTTTCGCGCCGCCGAGGTCTTCCAAGGAGACCTTCTCGCCGATGACCATCTCGGCCATGCGGGGGCTTCCGAGGTACATGCTCGCGTTGCCTTCGACCATCACCACCACGTCGCAAAACGCGGGAATGTACGCGCCACCGGCGGCGCTCGGTCCGAAGAGTAAACACACCTGCGGCACCACGCCGCTCATGTTCACTTGGTTGAAGAAGATGCGTCCCGCGCCGCGTTTTCCGGGGAACATCTCGATCTGATCGGTGATGCGCGCGCCGGCCGAGTCGACCAGGTAGAGCATGGGGACACGCAGTTTCGCGGCGGTCTCCTGGATGCGCAGGATCTTCTCGACCGTGCGCTTGCCCCAAGAGCCGGCCTTCACCGTGGAGTCGTTGGCCATCAGCGCGACGGGGCGGCCGTCGATGGTGGCGGTGCCGGTGATCACGCCGTCGGCGGGAAGCTCGGCGTCGACCACGTTGGCGAGGGCGCCGTCCTCTTGAAACGAGCCCGGGTCGACGAGCTTCGCGATGCGATCACGCGCGAAGAGCTTTCCGGTCTCCGCGTTCTTCTGGTGGTACTTCGGCGCGCCGCCTTTTTCGACTCGGCCGAGGGTCTCGATGAGCTTCTCGTCGTGGGACATGGCCGCACTTCTAGTGTGCTTTTCACGGCCCTTCTACGTGCGGATCGCGGCTCTACCGCGTCTCCTTGCGTCACGAAAGGCGGCTCATCCGAACGCGTCGCGTGCAAGCGATGAAGGCGACCATCGCCCACGACGCACGTGGTCGAGTAACGTCGTCACGACGCGCATCGTCGAGAAACCCACGGGAGAGCGCGAAGCACCTCGACCGGCGGGTGCCGATCATGTCGGCAGACAAAGATCGGCGTCGCGTCGACCGGCTGGGGGGGGGGACGGCCAGGTCAACGCGACGCCGACATCCGTTATTGCGCGGACCGTGCCAAGCTCAGGACACGTCATTCCAGGCGGTTACGTGCGAGCGAGCCGCCTCACCTTCCAAAAGTGAAATTTCAGCTTTCGTATTCGCACCGTTCGACATCGCGAGAATCGATGCGGATGCAGCGAATTCCACGTCCAAGGCGCCAACGTCGGTCGATATGGCGCACATGGATCGAGATAGTTTTGGCGCTCGGGAAAAAAAAGCCCCGCATGGGGAGGGAGGCTCCGTGCGGGGCGGCTCTCGCTTTCGCGAGAGCACAAGGCGGCAGACGTCGGACGGATGGGGGGAAGCCGCCCGACGTCTCCCCGTCCGCCGCTGAGCCATCGCCGTGCCACCTCATCCTGCATGCGACTTCCCAAACTCCGAGGATGACGGCGAAACGCCTCGTTGCGTCTGCGCAAGGTGACTTTCGCGGCTGAAATTCCCGACAAAGCGAACGAAAGCGCGAACCTTCGAAAGAGAACACCCCGCGAGGCTCGGGCCTGCGGGGTGTGGGGTCGTCCTGGTGTTTGCCGGACTTGGAGCCCTTCTGGAGGGTCGTAAGTGAGTGGCACGAACCGAACAGCTTGGGGGGGGATGGCCACCCGGCTCGTGCCGACCTCCCCTTAAGCAGAGGCCGTGCCACTGGCCGACCTCTGCGATTTCGCGGGTTCGAGCCGCAGACGACCTCCGCAAGCTTGCAGGGGTGAAAGAACGCCGTGCAGACCTGCGGCGCTGGGGAAATCCCCAAAATATTTCTCCATCTTACGTGATGACATCGCTTGGACGAATGCCCTCGATGGAGTAGGAGCGTGTGGGCCGTCGCGCCGGCGCACTCCGAGCGGGGAGTGTACGTTTCTAAAAATACCGCTTGCAGTGTTTCTCGTTCTGCGTAAAGTGCGCGCTCCCGTCTCCCGGAAGGGTGGTCGGGTGACTCCCCTCTATCGTAGTGGTCGCCGTAACGGCTCGCGAAATCGAACGCATTCAGCGTCGAGCGCGAGAACGACGGGGCCCAGAAGGTTCGCATCATGGTCAGCAAGGCGATTGCCCGCTTCGCGCGGATCAGCCCGCGCAAGGCTCGGGTCGTGGTGGATCTCGTTCGTGGTCGACAGGCCGGAGAAGCTCTCCAGCTTCTCGAGTTCACCGCGAAGTCGGGAGCCCCCGTCCTCAAGAAGGTCATCGAGAGCGCCGTCGCGAACGCGCGCACGCAGAGCCCGGGGGTCGACCTCGACTCGCTCTTCGTCGAGATCGCTTTCGTGGACAAGGCTCCCAATAAGCACATGCGCCGCTGGCGCCCGCGCGCCATGGGGCGTGCGACGCGTATCCAGAAGGGCATGAGCCACATCACCGTGGAGCTCGGCGTCCGCGGCTGAGCGGTCCCCCCGGCTTTTTCAGACCAAGCGAGAGCAAGAAATACCATGGGTCAGAAAGTTCATCCGTACGGGTTCCGCCTCGGCGTCATCAAGACCTGGTCTTCGAAGTGGTTCGAAGACAAGGCGTACGCCAAGTGGCTCCACGAGGACATCCGCATCAAGCGGGCCGTCAAAGAGTACCTCATGAACGCGAACATCGCGGGCATCGAGGTCGAGCGCGCCGCGAACAAGGCGAAGGTCATCGTCTTCACCGCGCGCCCCGGCATGGTCATCGGCAAGGGCGGCAAGGGCATCGAGACCCTCAAGACCGGCAACGTCGGAACCGCCGCCAAGGGCGAGACCGTGTTCCCCGGCGTCCAGTCGTTCACCGACAACGAAGTCTTCATCGACGTCCAGGAAATCCGCAAGGCGGAGACCTCGGCTCAGCTCGTCGCCGAGAACGTCGCGACCCAGCTCGAGCGCCGCGTCGCCTTCCGTCGCGCCATGAAGAAGGCCCTCTCGACCGCCATGAAGTTCGGCGCCAAGGGCATTCGTATCCGCTGCTCGGGCCGCCTCGGTGGCAGCGAAATGAGCCGCGTCGAGACGTACCGCGAAGGTCGCGTCCCGCTCCACACCCTCCGCGCCGACATCGAGTTCGGCACCGCCGAAGCCAAGACGAAGTACGGCATCATCGGCGTCAAGTGCTGGATCTTCAAGGGCGAGGTTCTTCCCCGCCGCGTTCGCCGCCCCATCACGGGCGCCTGAGCGAACCACGGAATCTTAGGAGAAATCGATGCTTTCCCCCAAGCGCACCAAGTTCCGCAAGATGATGAAGGGCACGAACAAGGGCATTGCCGCGCGCGGCAGTGACGTCTCGTTCGGCGACTTCGGCATGCAGGCCGTCGAGCCCGGCCGCCTCACGGCCCGCCAGATCGAAGCCGCTCGTATGGCGATCACCCGCCACGTGAAGCGCGCTGGCAAGCTCTGGATCCGCATCTTCCCGCACCGTCCGGTCACGAAGAAGCCCCTCGAAGTCCGCATGGGCGGAGGCAAGGGCGGCGTGGAGGAATGGGCCGCGGACATCCAGCCCGGTCGCGTCATGTACGAGATCTCGGGCATCGACGAGAAGATGGCTCGCGAGGCGTTCCGCCTGGCCGGCCACAAGCTCCCCGTCGGCTACAAGTTCCTCGTTCGTGGAGTGATTCAATGAAGGCCAAGGATCTGCGTGAGCGCACCGCGGAAGAGCTCGTGGAGCTCGAGAAGACCCTCATCCGTGAGCGTTTTCAGAACCGCTTCAAGAACTTCACGAACCGCCTCGACGACACGAGCGCCCTCAAGAAGGCCCGCCGTGACATCGCGCGCGTGAAGACCGTCCAGACCGAGCAGGCCGCGAAGGCCGTGTCGAAGAGCGAGGCGAAGTAGTCATGTCCGATCAAGCCCAAAATGCCCAGCAGAACGAGGCCCACGGCTTTCGTCGCAAGATGACCGGCAAGGTCATCAAGGACAAGATGGACAAGACCGTGGTGGTCGAGACCGTTTCGGCTCGCCGCGACGCCCTCTACGGCAAGTACGTTCGCACGCGCGCCCGCTACAAGGCGCACGACGAGAAGAACGAGTACAAGGTCGGCGACGAAGTCGAAATCCAGGAGCACCGTCCCATCTCGAAGGACAAGCGCTTCATCGTGGTCCGTCTCGTCAAGAAGTTCGTCGAGGAATGAGCCTCGGGCTCAATCCAAGTCTGAAAGGCCAATAGGAAAACGCCATGATTCAGATGCGCACCAACCTCGACGTCGCGGACAACTCCGGCGCGAAGCGCGTTCAGTGCATTAAGGTGCTCGGCGGATCCCGCCGTCGCTACGCCAGCATCGGCGACGTCATCGTCGTCTCGATCCAAGAGGCCGTCGCCGGCGCCAAGGTGAAGAAGGGCGACACCGCGAAGGCAGTCGTCGTTCGCACCCGCCGCGAGCAGTCGCGCCCCGACGGAAGCTACATCAAGTTCGACGCCAACAGCGCCGTGCTCATCAACGCGCAGCTCGAGCCCATCGGGACGCGCATCTTCGGACCGGTCGCGCGCGAGCTCCGTGGCAAGAAGTTCATGAAGATCATTTCGCTCGCGCCCGAGGTGCTGTGATGGCTGCGCGTCTTCGTACCGGCGACCTGGTCGTCGTGATCAGTGGTAAGGACAAGGGCAAGCAGGGCAAGGTCGCTCGCATCCTCGCCGAAGACGACAAGGTCGTCGTCGAGGGGATCAACATGATCAAGCGCCACACCCGCCCGAACCCCAAGAACCAGCAGGGTGGAATCGTCGAGCGCGAAGCGCCGATGTTCGCCTCGAAGGTTATGCCCGTCGACCCCGAAACCGGCAAAGGCACTCGCGTGCGCGCCGGCAAGGACGAGAAGGGCAACAAGACCCGCATCGCCGTGAAGAGCGGCAAGACCCTCGCGACCCCCGCGAAGTCGGAAGCGAAGGCGGAGTAAGTCATGGCCGACGAGAAGAAGCAGAAGAAGGGCAAAGGCGGCGAGTCCGGAGCGAAAGCCCCGGCTCAAAAAGTCGTCTCCACCGCCGAGGCCGTCGCGCCGCGCTTCATCAAGAAGTACTCGGACGAGGTCATCCCCGCGCTGAAGAAGCAATTCGGGTACGAAAACCCGATGCAGGTTCCCAAGCTCGAGAAGATCGTCATCAACATGGGCCTCGGCGCCGCCGTGACGAACCCGAAGATCATCGACTCCGCGGTCGAAGAGCTTCGCGCCATCTCGGGCCAGAAGCCGGTCGTCACCCGCTCCAAGAAGGCGATTGCGAGCTTCAAGCTCCGCGCGAACCTTCCGATCGGCGCGATGGTCACGCTCCGCAAGAACCACATGTGGGAGTTCCTCGACCGCCTCATCACGCTCGCGCTTCCGCGCACGCGTGACTTCCGCGGCGTCTCCCGGCGCGCCTTCGACGGCAAGGGTAACTACACCCTCGGCCTCAAGGAGCAGATCATCTTCCCCGAGATCAACTACGACCGCATCGACGTGATCAAGGGGCTGAACATCAGCTTCGTGACCTCGGCGAAGACGGACGAAGAGGGGCGCGCCCTTCTCCAAAATCTCGGAATGCCGTTCCGCCAGGCTTGATGCCCGGCTGGAAAAGGCACCCTTAAAAGATTTCATCGAGTAGCAGGACACAGAGGAATCAGATGGCGCGTGCATCTCAGTTTGCGAAGCTCAATCGCCCCCCGAAGTTCGAGGTGCGGCACCGTAACCGTTGCAAGGTTTGCGGCCGCGCTCGCGGGTACTACCGCAAGTTCGAGCTCTGCAGGATTTGCCTTCGTGTGTTCTCCCTCCGCGGTGAAATCCCCGGCGTAATCAAGGCGAGCTGGTGAAGCCATGATGACCGATCCCATTTCCGATATGCTCTCCCGCATCCGCAACGCTGGTCTGGCTCGCCACGACCGCACCGAGATGCCCCACTCGAACCTCAAAGAGCACGTCGCGCACGTTTTGAAGCGCGAAGGCTTTCTCGACGACGTCCGCGTCTCCGAGACCGAGGGACCCAAGAAGCTCGTTCTCGTTCTCCGTTACGGCAAGGGCCGTGAGAGCGCGATCGACGGCATCCGCCGCGTTTCGTCGCCCGGTCGCCGCGTTTACGTCCGTTTCGATCGCATTCCGCGCGTTCGCTCGGGGATGGGCATCTCCATCCTGTCGACCAGCCGCGGCGTGATGACCGACAAGGACGCCCGGACTCAGCGCGTCGGCGGTGAGCTCCTTTGCGAGGTTTGGTGAGATCATGACTGCCCCCGCAGAAGTTACGCAGGAAAAGCCCCGTCTTTCGCGCGTCGGCAAGCGCCCGGTCGTGCTCCCGAAGGGTGTCACCTTCGCGATCACGAACGGCCAGCTCGCCATCAAGGGACCCAAGGGCGACTTGACCCGCGCGGTGACCCCGAACGTGGAGATCAAGGTCGACGGCTCGAGCGTCACCGTGACCCCCAAGGTCGGCGGCCGCGACGGCGCGCGCTTCCAAGGTCTCGCTCGCGCCCTCATCCAGAGCATGGTGACCGGCGTGGCCGAAGGCTACACGAAGACCCTCGAGCTCCAGGGCACCGGTTACCGCGCAGAGCTCAAGGGCGCGATTCTCAACCTCTCGCTCGGTCTCTCGCACCCGGTGAACTTCCCGGTCCCCAAAGGGATCAAGGTCACCATCCCGGGCGACAGCAAGGGCACGATCATCACGCTCGAAGGCGCGGACAAAGAAGTGATGGGCCAGACGGCCGCCACGATCCGCGGCTTCCGTCCCCCCAGCCCCTACGGTGGCAAGGGTGTCCGCTACCGCGGCGAGAAAGTCCGCGAAAAGGCGGGCAAAGCTGGCGGTAAGGGCGGCAAGTAAGCATCTTCGTCACTTTGATTTGCGTCCGAGCCGGACGAGGACTAGGGAAGCGCCAGGAAAATTCAGGTTTTCCTGGCTGCCTCCGCGACCTCTCCGAATCGCACGGACGGCAGCTCGAAGGACGATTCGTAGGATTGCTCTCGTAAGCGAGAACCTCGGGGTACGCCGCGCGGCCTCGGGAAACGCAGAAGGATTTCAGTCATGGCGATGCAGTTGGTTGGTCGGGAGCGCCGCAAGCTCCGTATTCGTCGCAAGCTCAGCGGAACCGCCGAGCGCCCCCGGGTCACGGTCTTCCGTAGCCTCAAGCACATCTACGCGCAGGCGATCGACGACGTCACGGGCAACACGCTCGCGCACATGTCGACCCTCACCGCGGACGTGAAGGGTGCGATCTCCGAGAGCGACAAGACCGATGCGGCCAAGAAGGTCGGCGCGGCTCTCGCGAAGGCTCTCCTCGCGAAGGGTGTCACGCAGGTCGTCTTCGACCGCAATGGCTACCTCTACCACGGCCGCGTCTCGGCGCTCGCCGACGGCGCCCGCGAAGGCGGCCTCAAGTTCTGATTTTCGGTCTCTTCGGGCTCCGAAGAACCCCAACGCAAAGCTCAAGATAGCGAGATTCGGACATGGCATTCGATCAGGTCGACGAGGAGAAGCTCAAGGAGCGCATCATCCACATCAACCGCGTCGCCAAAGTGGTGAAGGGCGGTCGACGGTTTTCGTTCGCGGCGCTCATCGTCGTCGGCGACGAATCCGGCCACGTGGGTGTCGGCCTCGGTAAGGCGAACGAAGTTCCCGAAGCGATCCGCAAGGGCAACGATCAGGCGCGCAAGAACCTCTTCAAGGTTCCGCTCGCCGGCACGACCGTTCCCCACGAAGTGCTCGGTCACTTCGGCGCCGGTCGCGTGTTCCTCCGTCCGGCCTCGGCCGGTACGGGCGTTATCGCCGGTGGTGCGGTCCGCGCCGTCGTCGAGAGCGCTGGCATTCACGACATCCTCACGAAGTGCCTCGGCAGCGCGAACCCCCACAACGTGGTCCGCGCCACGGTGAACGCACTTCGCCAGCTCCGCAGCGTCGAGCAGATCGCTCAGAAGCGCGGCAAGCAGGTCGAGGACGTCGTTCAGTCCGTCTCGAAGAAGGCCTCGAAGAAGGCCGCGGAGGCCACGCCGTGAAGAAGCTCGTCGTTACTCAAACCAAGAGCCTCATCGGACGCCAGGATGCGTTCCGTGAGGTGGTGAAGGGCCTCGGTCTCCGTGGTCCGGGCACCAAGGTCGAAGTCGCCAACACGCCTTCGTTCCGTGGCGCCATCAAGAAAGTCTTGCACCTCGTGACGGTCGAGGAGGTGGAACGTGGCTGATACTCTCTCCAAGCTCGTCAAGCCGGAAGGCGCAACCAAGGTCAAGCTCCGCAAGGGGCGTGGCGTCGGTTCGGGTCTCGGTAAAACCGCGGGTCGTGGCCAGAAGGGCCAGTACGCGCGCTCGGGCGGCTTCAAGCCGTACTTCGAAGGCGGCCAGACGCCCCTTCAGCGCCGCCTCCCCAAGCGCGGCTTCAAGAACCCTTTCCCCACCAAGGTGGCGGCGATCAACGTGGGCGACCTCGATGTCTTCGCGGCTGGCGCCAAGGTCGACGAGAAGGTGCTTCGCGATCACGGCATCGTGAAGGGTCAGTTCGACGGCATCAAGATCCTCGGCGACGGCGAGATCTCCAAGGCTCTCGTCGTGACGGCGGACGCCTTCTCGAAGAGCGCCCAGGAAAAGATCCAGAAGGCGGGCGGCAAGGCCCTCCTCGTGAGCGCCCCGAAGGCCGGCGAGTAAATGTCCTCTCTCCCGGGTCTCGCGAACATCGGCAAAGTACCGGAGCTCCGGAAGCGTGTGATCTACACGCTCGTGATGCTTGCCGTGTACCGCGTCGGCGTGTTCGTGACGATCCCGGGCGTCGACCGAAACGCCATGCGTGCTCTCGTGAGCAAGCAGGGTGGTCTGCTCGGGTTCGTGAACATGTTCAGCGGTGGGGCGCTAGGAAACTTGAGCGTGTTCGCGCTCGGCATCATGCCGTACGTGAGCGCGAGCATCGTGTTCCAGCTCCTCACCATGGTCTACAAGCCCCTCGACGAGCTCCGCAAGGAAGGCGAGCAGGGCACACGTAAGATCAATCAGTACACGCGCTACGCCACGCTGTTCCTCTCGTTGGTTCAGTCGTTCGGCATCGCGATGACTCTGGAAGGCGCTGCCAACAACGACATCGACACGTCGGGCAGCGTGGTCGCGCACACGGGCTGGGGCTTTCGCCTCATGACCATGCTCACGCTCACCACCGGCACCCTGTTCATCATGTGGGTCGGCGAGCAAATCACCGAGCGTGGCATCGGCAACGGCACGTCGCTCATCATTTTCGCCGGAATCGTCACCGATATCCCGGGCGGAATCCTGAGCTACTTCGAGACCCACAAGGGCTCGATTCAGCCGCTGAACCTCGGCGCGGTGCTCTTCATCATCTTGGCGACCGTCGCGACCATCGTCTTCTTCGAGCGTGGTCAGCGTCGAATCCCCATCTACTACGCCCGGCGTAGTGTCGGACGGCGAGTGTACGGCGGCCAGACCGCTCACCTCCCGCTCCGCGTGAACACGGCTGGCACCATCCCGCCGATCTTCGCCTCGTCGCTCCTGATGTTCCCGGCCACGCTGGCGAACTTCAAAATCCCCGGCATGGCAGCCCTCCAAGGCTCGCTCGACCGCGGCGACTGGGTGTTCAACTTCTTCTACGTCGCGCTGATCATCTTCTTCGCGTTCTTCTACACGGCGGTCACCTTCCAGGCGGTCGACGTGGCGGACAACCTCAAGAAGCAGCAGGCGTTCATCCCCAGCATCCGCCAGGGAAAGCAGACCGCGGACTACATCGACAAGGTTCTCACGCGCATAACCCTCGGTGGCGCCGTGTACATGGCGGTGGTCTGCGTCGTTCCCACGCTCATCACGGAGGCCTTCAAGGTTCCGTTCCGCTTCGGTGGAACCTCCATGATGATTGTCGTCGGCGTTGCGCTGGATACGGTCGCGCAGATCGAGGCCCACCTCATCACGCGCAACTACGAAGGTCTCTCGGGTGGTGGCGGTCGCGCCACGCGCATTCGCGGTCGGAGGGACTTCGGATGAGACTCGTGTTCGTCGGCCCGCCTGGCG
Source organism: Polyangiaceae bacterium (assembly GCA_965225775.1). GTDB lineage: Bacteria > Myxococcota_A > Polyangia > Polyangiales > Polyangiaceae > JAAFHV01. Next base: position 8,480,969 of record OZ245328.1, read on the forward strand.
CGGGCAAGGGAACCCAGGCCAAGTTCATCTGCGAGAAGTGGGGCGTTCCCCAGATCTCGACCGGGGACATGCTCCGCGCGGCGAAGGCTGCCGGAAAGCTCGATCCGGCTCTCGTCGAGAAGATGGCCAACGGCGGTCTCGTACCCGACGAAGTCGTGGTCGGACTCATTGCCGAGCGCACCAAAGAGGCCGACGCGCAGAAGGGTTTCCTTCTCGACGGCTTCCCGCGCACGGTTCCCCAAGCCGACTCTCTCGAGTCGATGCTATCGGAGCGCGGCCTCGCTCTCGACCACGTGGTCGCGCTCGAAGTGCCCGCCGAGCTGCTCATCGAGCGCGCAGTCCTTCGTCGTACCGACAAACGGACTGGACAGATCTTCCACTTGAAGTATAAGCCCCCGCCCCCGGATGCGGAGCTCGAGCACCGCGCAGACGACCACGAAGAAGTGGTGAAGAAGCGCGTCTCGACCTACGAAGCGATGACGAGCGAGCTTTTGCCCCACTACGAAAAGAAGGGTCTCCTTCGTCGGGTGGACGGTGTAGGAACGGTCGAAGAGGTCACGGCGCGAATCGTCGCGGCCCTCGGCGGCTGAGTCCAGCTTCTCGGTGACGAGAAGGCAAGAGCGAGAGTCCGCTGCGAAGGCTGCGGGGAGAACGAGGAAATGTCGGTGAGTGAACGTCGAGAACGAAAAGAGCCCAAGGGCGACAAGCTGGAATTCGACGGTGTCGTCCAAGAAGCGCTCCCGAACGCCATGTTCCGGGTCAAGTGCGACAACGGGCTCGTCGTACTCGCCACCATCAGCGGGCGCATGCGGCAGTACTACATCCGCATTCTCCCTGGTGACCGCGTGACCGTCGAGGTCAGCCCCTACGACCCGAGCCGCGGTCGAATCACGTACCGCCACAAGTGACTTGGCTCCTCGCGCGAGGAGCCGCGAGAGCCGCAAAAAGTACCCGTTTGGAGTGAGCCATGAAGGTCCGTCCGTCCGTCAAGAAGATCTGCGACAAGTGCAAAGTCGTCCGTCGCAAGAACGTCGTTCGCATCATCTGCGAGAATCCGCGCCACAAGCAGCGCCAAGGCTGATTTCGACTCGGGGGCGCTGCTGCGCGCCCCAGGGCGTCGGTCGGCCTCCCTCTCCGTACAGAAGTACGGTTCGGTCGGCCTCCCTAGCCCTGGGTCGCTCGCGACGCTCCCCCCGAGCCGAAATGACTCGTGGAGATCCCCCATGCAATAGGGGGGAGCGCGAGGGGGGAACGCCCTCGCAGAGTGACCCGAGGGACGCGTCGATCAACCGACGGTCCCGCTGAACCCCCAGGGCTCAGAAAAGTATTTTGAGGGTTTCGACCCTCCACAGTTGAAACCTAGAACCAACCGAGTAGAGAGCATCCGTCATGGCTCGTATCGCAGGCGTCGACCTCCCCCGTCACAAGCAAATTGCCTATTCGCTCCCGTACCTCTACGGCATCGGCCGTACGCTCGCGAAAGAGATCTGCGCGCGCGCGGGTATCCCCGAGACGAAGAAGACCGAGGAGCTGACGGACACGGACGTCCGTAAGATCCGCGAGCTTCTCGAAGCCGACTACACCGTCGAAGGTGACCTGCGCCGCGAAGTGCAGATGAACATCAAGCGCCTGATGGACCTCGGTTGTTACCGTGGCCTCCGTCACCGCCGTGGCCTCCCGGTCAACGGTCAGCGCACGCACACGAACTCGCGCACCCGCAAGGGCCCGCGCAAGGGCATCGTGGCGCGCCAGGGCTCGACCGCGAAGAAGTGATCCCACGAGGGTCGCTCGTGCGGCCTTCGTTTCGATTTAGCGCCAGCACGGCCTCGCTCGGCTCGTTGGCGGATGACCTCTAGCAAAGCGTTTTTGGAGTAGATCATGGCCACGGCGAAGACCGCAGCGGGCAAGGCGAAGCAAGTCAAAAAGAAGGTGAAGAAGAATGTCGCGACTGGAATCGCGCACATTCAGAGCACCTTCAACAACACCGTCGTGACGATCACCGACGTGAACGGCAACGCCGTTTCGTGGTCGAGCGCCGGGTCGCGTGGCTTCAAGGGCTCGCGCAAGAGCACGCCCTTCGCCGCTCAGCTCGCTGCCGAAGAAGCAGCCCGCAAGGCCATGGATCACGGCATGCGCTCCATCGCCGTGTTCGTGAAGGGCCCCGGCGCCGGCCGCGAGAGCGCTCTCCGCGCCCTCCAGACCGCTGGCTTCAAGGTCACCCTCATCCGTGACGTGACGCCGGTTCCGCACAACGGTTGCCGTCCTCCCAAGCGCCGCCGCGTCTGAGCTCGCTCAGCCGCGATTCGTCGCGCTAGACGACGAGACGTTCTCTCGAGAGCGCCCTTCCTTCGGGAAGCGGCGCTTTCGTGCGTTTGGCGATGCAGAAGTGTCCGGCTCGGTTTGCCAGCGGAGCAGCCGGGTCGTTTGTTTTGCTTCTCGAAGGCTCCGTCGTACGGTGCGCCGCACGGGAGAGGGCTCCTGGCGATGAGAGGCTACTATGCGAATTTATTCGGTATTTCGTTTGGTTGGGGCGGCGCTGCTTTCGCTCATGAGCGTGGCGGGGTGTCGTTTCGAGCGGCCCGAGTCCAATCCGGCGGTGCTTGCAGCTCCGGCATCACCCGACGACAGCCCCGAGGCAACCCGTGAGACCGTCGTGCGAGCCGCGCGCTCTGACCTGCAGTGTGGCGAAGCCGCGATTGCGATGACCATGGACCGGCGCTACGCGAACGGTTCCGCTCTTCGCTTCATCGTCGATGGCTGTGGCAGGCGCGCGCTCTATGCGGAGTCGTGCGAGGAGTATCCCATCTGCCGCTACTTGCTCGTGTCGGTCATTCCCGTACCCGTCTACGGAGGTTCGCCTGCGCCGGGCCCCGCGCCGACCTTGGCTCCGTCGGCTTCTACGGGGAGTCCCTGGCCTCCTGCTGGAGCATGGCCGTCGGCCTCGGGTTCGTCGAGCGTTGTCCCCGCGCCCTCCGCACCTCCTGCTCCGTCGGGATCCGGCGCTCCTTCGGCGCCTTCGGCCGCGCCCTCCGCTCCTCGCCTGCCGGGCGCCTCCGCTCCGCCCTCGTCTTCGGCTTCGGTCGTGTCCGCACCGGTCTCCGCACCTCCCGCCAAGCCCACGGGCTTGGGCACTCCGCTCTCGCTGTAGCGAGGACGAAGATCGGCCCGCCGCCGACTTGTGTATCCTGCATGAGATGAGCGTGCGTGCGGGGCGGATGGCCAAGGCCCAAGTGGACGAGAGCTCGGCGCGCGCCGAGTCGTTCGGGATCGCCGAAGACCTGCCACGCATGCGTACGCGGTCGCACGCGCATCGCAGGCACCAGCTGCTCTATGCGGCGCGAGGGTCGCTATTGCTCGTCACGGCACGGGCTTCGTGGCTGCTTCCCGCGGGGCGCGCCGCGTTCTTGCCCGCGGGGCTCGAACATCGCGTGCGTGCGGAGGGCCCGGTCGACTTGCGCACGGTGTACCTAGCGCCCGAATGCGACCGACTCCCCGAGCACGTCTGCGTGTTCGACCTGCCACCGCTCGGTCGCGAGCTCGTGCTGTTCGCCATGCGCTTCGAGGCGCACGAGCCGCTCGATGCGCTCGGTGCTCGGACGTTCGCACTGCTCCACGAGCTCAGCGTGGAGTGGACGCGAGCTCCGCGCCCCTTCGATTTGGCGAGCGGCACGAGCGACGAGGTGCGTGCGGCGACCGCGTTCGTCCGAGAACGCATCGGGCTTCCGCTCGCGGTCGAAGACGTTGCCCGTCACAGCGGACTGTCCGAACGTACGCTGCACCGCAGGTTCGCCCAAGAGCTCGGCCTCGGCTTTCGCGACTACCTCGGCCGCGCCCGCGTGCTCGCGGCCATGGCCCACTTGGACGAGCCCGGCGTCCGCGTGTCCGAGGTGGCGATGCGCGTGGGCTTCGAAAGCGTCGGCGCGTTCACTCGTGCGTTCCGTCGGCTCACCGGAGAGTCCCCGCGCGAGCATCGCGACGGCGCGAGCCCACGTGCGAAAGAAGGCCACGGCCCGACGATCCGGGGGAGCTGAATCCAGTTGCCGCAGAGCCTCGCATCGTGCGCGTTCGGTCTTCGACTGGCAGCGAAATCTCCCGGACGCCGCGCCATTCGCGAGGGGGCTTCGGCGCCATCCTGAGAAATGGCGGCCTTCCCTCGGGATATCGCTCTGCTTCGTGAAGTCTCGGTTGTCTGTGTAGGATGCAGGTGAGTGGCTTCGGTCCGCGAGGATGACGGACAGGAAGGCGATGCGATGGGCTCCAACGCCAACGAGGGCGTCGAAGGAGGTCACGAGTCCGACGCGCCCGGGAGTCGGACGCGTCGAGGACCGTTCGGACGCCGTTTATTCGAGCAGCGACCGGAGCATCCACGCCGTTTGCTCGTGGACCGTCAGGCGCTGCGTGAGAAGGTCCGCGGTGGGCTCGTCGCCGGCCTTGTCTGCGATGGGGAAGATGCTGCGTGCGGTACGCGCGACGGCCTCGTGGCCTTCGACCAGAATGCGGACCATCTCGAGCGCCTTGGGGGGCGACGAGGGCGCGTCCTTGATCGAGCTCAGCTTGGCGAACTGGGCGTACGAGCCGGGCGCCGGATGACCGAGCGAGCGGATGCGCTCGGCAATCGGATCCACCGCGTTCCACAGCTCCGTGTACTGCGTCATGAACATCGTGTGGAGCGACGTGAACATCGGTCCGGTGACGTTCCAGTGGAAGTTATGAGTGGTGAGGTAGAGCGTGTACGTATCGGCGAGCAGCTTCGCGAGCCCGCCTGCAATCGCCGCGCGATCCTTTTCGTCGATGCCGATGTGGATGGATGAGCCTTGTCCTTTTTTCGCCATGCGCGCGAGCTTAACGCGCTTTTTCGCACCGCACGATACGGCTTCCGACGCCCTTGGGACCGGCGTGGGCGGTCCCCCGCCGCCCACGAATCGGTGTGGCAAGTTGCCTCAGGTGATCGCCGTCAAACCCCGGCGATCACTCGAGGATGGTCCTTCCACGCGGGCATTTTCTTCATGAAGGCGAGCGTGTCCTTCTCGATCTCGGCGCGCGGGGCTTCGGGCTTTCTCCTCGCTTGCCAGGCCAACATGCGCTCGAAGCGTTCCTCGAACGATTGAAGGTTTCCGTGTGCGTCGACGCAGTGCTGGCAGTACGGGCCGGTCTCGATGGGCATGGAGCAGCTCTCGCAAGCGTGGGTCATGGTGATCCTTTCGTTTCGGTGTCGTGGTTCGATGGAGAGCCGGAGAGCGCACGAGCTGCACGAAGCAGCGCGCGCGTTCCGGTGAGGAGAGCTTCACGTTCGTTCGGTTCGAGCTCGGCCATGGCGCGCTCCAAGAGCTCGACGGACAGCACCTGCCGATCGCGCACCAGACGAGCGTGCCCTTCGTCGGTCAACCACACGAGCACGCGGCGTTTGTCGCGAGGGTCGCGCATGCGCTCGAGCAGTCCGTCGCCTTCGAGGTGGTCGACGATCTCGCTCGTGGCCGACTGAACGCGATCGAGGTGGGCCGAGAGCTCGCCAATCGTGAGAGGTCCGGTGAGGGTCAGGTGTTGGAGCACGCCGCGGCTCGCCGCCGAGAGGTCTCGCTCCTTCCCGTCGCGGCGATGGAAGTGCAAGTACACGGCGGGAAAGAGCTCGGCGTAGATGGCCGCATCCGTCATGCCCACGTCGTACGCACCGAGCTTTCCATCGTCCATCCCGATGCATCCGAAGAAGACGATGTCACCCGAACGAAGACGTCGATGATGTGTCCGAAATGTCGTTCAAATACGGACACCTGCGAGACTTCAGCTGCGGCGTTCCTAGGATTGCGCGCCAAGGGAAACTCGTGGCTTTCGCTTGCTTCCTTTGGGTGCCCTTCTCGTCGCGTGCGAGTCCTCCGACGTCGATGGTGAGGCGACCGGCTCCTCGCCCGCGCCGTCGTCGTCCGCGGAGAGCGCGCCGCCTGCGTCGTCCGGACCGGGGACGTCCGCGGAGGCTCCCGTCGGCTGACCGAGGTGCGCGAGCTTCTTTTCGCCACGTGAATCGGGACGGCCTCACGAGGCCGCGAGCGCGCGCCTTACCGCTTCCAGGGCGTTGGGAGCCAGCGTCGTGGTCACGAGAGAGGCGCCCGCGAAGCGACGGAGCTCGCCGAGGGCGCGGTTCGCATCGACGCGGCTGACGAGCAGCGCGAGATTCGTCGTGTTCGGCCTCACGATGGCGCGGAGACCCGTGATGGTGGCGTCGCGAATGCCGATGTCGACGATATCCGCGACGATTGCTCCCGTGCCCGCGGCGACCGCGCCACCGAGGAGACCTCCGATGGGCCCGCCGAGGAGCGTTCCCAGCAAGATGCCCCACACCGCCGAGCCCAGCGCGCCTTCGAGCGGACTCTCGTCCACGGTCTCGGTGACCGACGTCTTCCCGTAGGCATCGCAGGTGACGAACACGGCATCGTGGAGGACGAGCGCTCCTTCGACGTGGAGGCGCTGCGCGGCGAGGCGCGCCTCTTCGGCGGCGATGGGAGACGCGAAGCCGAGCACCAGGAGCTGCGTGACGTTCGGATCGGCGACCGGACCGGACGACGTGGTGGCCTCGGAGGCGTGAGCATGAGGCGCGGGGAACGAGGGCTGCTGAGGCACTGGGGACCTTCCTTTCGAGAATGTCCCTCCCTCGAGCAGCACACGTGCCAGCGCGCGACGATCGCCGAAAGCCTGGAATTTCCTGCGGCCCGTGGGCTCACCCGGGGCCCGGTGCGTGTGTCCGAACGACACGGCGAGGCATCGCGCCTCGACTACTTGGACGGGAATTGGATGGGCAGCGTGATGCCCTTCCGCTTGCACTTGGCCGCGTCGTCAAACGGAGTGGCCTTGACCGCGGCGACCATGCAGTCGGCGACCTTTTTCGGGAGCGTGACGTCTTGTGTCTTCACCGCTCCCAGTTTTCCGAACGCGTCCACGGCGATGACGATGCGCACGCCACCTTCGAGGAGCGCGTTGTCCTTCTTCCCTTCTCGGTAACACTCTTTGATCTTCGGACGCGCCTTGCGCTCGAACGCCGCCGCGATGGGCGTGCAGCCGTCGTCGTCGTCCATGGTGATGGCCCCGGGCGCGGTCTTCGGCGGCTCTGCGCTGGTCGTGCTCGATGCACTCGATGAAGGTGCGGCGATGTCGGCTTTTGTCGGCTCGGCGCTTGCGGCTGCTGCCGCGCTCGGGGCGGGCGGACTCGGGTTCTCTCCGGCGATTTGCGGGGTTTTCGGCGCTCCGCATGCGGCGATGGCCAAGAGAACGAGCAGGGTCGCCGCGGAGGAGCGCTTCATGCTCGAACGATTGCACACCTGGGCTTTCACCTGCAAATCCGCGAGGTATGCTGAGCAGAATGTCCACTCCCTACGCGTCGCGTTCGTTCGTTCGGTGGGGCTCGATCGTCTCTCTCTTGGCGGTCGGCTGTCTGGTCTCCGCCTGCGGTGACGCCGACGTGGTCGACGCGCCGGATGCCGCCGTGGAAGACGACGCGGGCTCGTCTACTCCGACCCCCGAGCCGACCGCCACACCCACCGGCACGCCCACGAGCACGCCGACCGGCGGAACCGACTCGGGGACGCCTCCAGGACCGCCGACGCCGCTCGGCCAGTCCGTGCAAGGCGAGGGGACCTACTACGCAGCGGACGGCAGCGGAAACTGCAGCTTCGACAAGTCTCCGCAAGACCTGATGGTGGCGGCGCTGAACCTGACGGACTACGCGGGGAGCGCGGCATGTGGCTCGTGCATCGCCGTGGACGGCCCGAAGGGGAGCGTGACCGTACGCGTGGTGGACAGCTGCCCCGGCTGCGCCAAGGGCGACGTGGACCTCAGCGAACAGGCCTTCGCCAAGATTGCCGCGCTGTCGGCCGGACGCGTGAAGATTACATGGAAAACCGTTGCCTGCGGCGTGACCGGCCCCGTGGCGTATCGCTTCAAAGAGGGCAGCTCCAAGTTCTACACGGCCATCCAAGTACGCAATCACCGGCTGCCCATCGCCAAGCTCGAGTACAAGAAGGGCGGGGTTTACGTGAATATTGCACGTAAAACCTACAACTACTTCGTGGTCGATACGGGCGTCGGAGACCAGCCTTCGGGGCTCGCGTTGCGCGTCACCGCGTCGAACGGCGCCGTACTGGAAGACGTGCTGCCCGGCACCATCGTGGCAGGCTCGGTCGTTCAAGGAAAAGCGCAGTTCCCCTAACGCATGCGTGATGCATGTGAATCGAAGTGGGGTTCCCGTGCTTCAGGGCACGCGGGTCTTCGGCGCGACGGTGGTGGAGCCTGCGCCGTAGAAACACCGGTGCGCTCGCGTCGGCCGTGCCGCCGTCTTCCCCGCGAATCAAGGTGGCCTTGGCGGTGCGCGGATCGATTTGAAAGATCTCGCCCGGGGTGGTGAACGCGAAGATGCGACTGCCCCAGTAGCCGAGACCGAACAGACGTCGATAGCCGGTGGTTCCCACGAGAGTGAGGCGTCGGCCGGTCTTCGGGTCGAAGCGGAGCAAGAGGTCTCCGGCGTCGCCCGAGCCGCCGATGGCGCCTGCGGTCAGGAACATGCCGTCGTCGCCCGCGTAGATCAAATCACCGGTGGCTTCGTAGTTGGTGCTCGCGTCGGGTGGATTCAGCGAGCCGACCACCGTGACGCGCCCCGTATCGACGTCGATGCGGAGGTACGACTCGCCGTCGTAGCCGACGAGCGCGTCGTTGGCCGGATCGAGGGTGCCTCTCGGGCGATGAGCACGGGATAGTCGAGCCCCGAGCCTTGCCGAACCGTTCGACACGAGCCGTTGGCCGGGGTCGATGCGGACGAAGCGATCGAGCTCGGTGGTGCCGTAGATGTTGCCGTCTCGGTCGACCGCGATGTCGAGCATGTACTCGTCCGCGGCGAGGCAAGTGAACGGCCCGATCGTGCGCAGCGCCTTGGGGTAGGGCTCGTAGAGGGCGAGGCTCCTCCCGGTCTGCACGTAGAGGGTGCCGCTAGAGCGCCAACCGCTTCATTCGGTCGGCTTTCCGCCGATTTGCGTCGCCGTGCTTCGTTGCTCCTCCTCGCCTAGCAGGCAGTAGGACTCGTCGTCGCGCCTCGCACGGCTCGCACCTCGGCGAAAATCCTCGGTCATGAAGCGGATCGGCGCTCTAGGATCTCCCGCATCGGTCTTGGGCAAGGCCGAGTCGGGAGGCTCTTGGGGACCTGCGTCCTTGGTGGCGGCGTCGTCGTCTCGGAGCGTGAGTGGAGGGGGGCGGATCTTGTCCCGTCCGAGCAGCCTGAGACCGACGCGAGCGCGGCCGCTGGAACCGCGGCGGCGCACACGAACGCCGATGCTCGGACGAGGGCGCGCACGTCAGCGCGTGGGCGCGACGGTGGTGGAGCCTGCGCCGTAGAACACGCCCTGGTTCGACTTGGCTCCGCCCGCGTCGAGCGGGACGAGCGTGGCCGTGCCGGTCTGCGGATCGATGGAGAGCGCCTCTCCCTTGGCGGTGAAGCCGTACGCGACCCCGGCCCAGTAACCCATGCCGTAGATGTTCGCGCGGTTCGTGTTGTTTCCCGCCACGGCGATGCGCTGCCCGGTCTTGGGATCGAAGCGCACGATGACGTCGCCGGCGTCTTGGGTGATCCCGCCCTTGAGGGTCTTGGCGCTCAAGTATGTGCGATCTGCACCTACCGAGACGACGTCGCCCGAGGACTCGTAGGTGGTGGACGCGTCGGGCGGGTTGAGACGCCCGATGGTGGTGATTTTGCCGGTGGTGACGTCGATGCGGACGTACTCGTCACCGAAGTAGCCGACCAGGGCGTCGTTGGCGGGGTCGAGCGTGCCGCGCGGCACGAACGAGAGAGAGTTCGGGTAGCCGCCCACGTCCTTGGAGATTTGGGTGCACGCCGCCGTGTTCGGGTCGATCTTGATGAAACGATCGTCGAGCGTGGTGCCGTAAATTTCCCCGTCGCGGTTCACCGCGATGTCGCCGACTTCGTCGTAGTAGGCGTCGGTGGTGAGACAGGAAAAGTCCCCGATTTTCTTCAGGGTCTTGCCGTAGGGCTCGAAGAGAAAGAGCGTCTTGCCGGTATGCACGTAAATCGTGCCGACGGTGCTCGCGTCCATGATGGGGGGAGGCGCGGCGTCTTGTTCGACCGGAGGCGGGGCCGAGTCGGCCGCGGCGGCGTCGTCTTCGGTGACGATGAGAGGCGGGGGAGTGGGCTTGTCGCTGGAGGAGCACGCGACGAGCGCGGCGGTTCCGGCAAGAGTGGCTACGGCGAGACCTAAGAATGCGAAGCGCAATCGCATGATGTCTCTCGACGATACCGCACGATGGTCGCTCGCGCACGGAGTCGTACGCGCTCGTGCCCGGCTACCTCCCGGAACGTGCGGGAATCACGGCGATGGAACGAGCGCCAGGGCGATATCTGCCGTGGCGGGCGCGTCGATCGGTCCGACGCTACGGTTCTGGAGCACGCCTTGGAAGCATCGGGGCAGATCGGGGAGCTGCGAGTTTATCGCGCCGATGACCACCGCGGAGGAGACCGTGCCGCGTTCGTCGAGCGAGAGAGAGATGCTCACCGTGCCCCCTTTGGCCGAGCTCGTCGCTTTTAGGGCCGCGCGGTAACAGCTCGAGAGCGAGGGCGTCGATTTGCTCATGAACGTGGTCACCGGACCTTGAGCTCCGGTGCTGGTCGAAATTCGGCCCACGCGCACGAAGGCTTGTTCGGTGTTCACGAGCGCGGGGTCTGCCGTGGCGCTGGGGGGGACCGGTGGCGGAAGCGGTGGCGCGCTTGCGCTCGGCGTGGAGCTTGGCTTGCCGGACGCAGACGCCGAGGGGGCAGAGACCGATGGTACGGTTTTTTTGCCGGATCCGTTGGGCGAAGTGGGGGTGACCTTGGACGGCTTGGTCCCGGAATACGCGATGGGCTCGGAGTCCCCGGTGGTCGTGGCCTTGGTGATCGGGGTGCTGGTCGTGAGCGAGCCGGTGGCGGTGCTCGCCGTGGCGAGTCCGTTCGGGGTGCCGTCGCGAAGGACGCGAGGGACGAGGACCAAAAGAATTCCGGTGACTACGCTCAGCGCCGCGATGAGCACGAGCACGGCGACTTTCCAGCGGCCGTTCCGCTTCTTCGCTGCTTCCATCTTTGGGGCGGGAACCGGGAGGGCGAGCGTGGGATGCGTGCCGATGTCCGGTTCGCTCGAGCCGAGTGCGTGCACGCCGCTCGACGAGGTGCGCGCGTAGGAAGCGAGAGATGCCTGCGAGGAGGAGGCCGCGGGCACGGCCATCATACGAGCCGAGGTGAGCGGATGGGATTGCGAGGGGTCGACCACTCCACGGATCGCCGCCCGCATGTCCGCGGCGGATTGGAAGCGGTCCGCCGGGCGTTTCTCCAGGGCGCGGAGGCAGATCTCGGCGAGGCGAGGATCGACGTCCGGGCGTAGCTCCGCGGGATGCGGAGGAAGGTCGGTGACCTGCTTCACCACGACGCCGATCGGCGTTTCGCTGGTGAACGGGACCCTCCCGGTGAGCATCTGAAAGAGCACCACGCCCATCGAGTAGAGGTCGCTGCGGGCGTCGAGGGGCTCGCCGCGCGACTGCTCGGGTGACATGTACTCCGGCGTTCCCATGAGCGTACCGGTGCCGGTGAGGGCGCGTCCGGGCTCGGTTTGGGGGCTGCGCGAGTCGCTGACTTTGGCGATGCCGAAGTCGCACACCTTCACGACCTCGCGAGGCTCGCCGCCTTCGTCGTCGGGGACGACCACCACCATGATGTTCTCGGGCTTGATGTCCCGATGCACGATGCCCAGGCGATGCGCCGCCTTCATGGCCGACAGCGCCTGGCCGAGCAGGTCGACGATGCGTGGCGAGCTCAGCGGGAACTCGTGCTTGATGACGTCGTAGAGGTCTCGACCGTCGAGGTATTCCATCGCGATGTAGGCGAGGCCCGAGGACTCGGTGCCGAAGTCGAGCACACGAACCGTGTTCGGGTGATCGAGCAGGCTCGAGGCCTTCGCTTCGCGCTGGAAGCGCGCGATGAACGTCTCGTCCTCGAGGTCGCTTCGCATGACCTTGAGCGCGATGGTCCGCCCGAGGTCGACGTGCATGGCGCGGTACACCTCGCCCATCGCGCCGCCCCCGATGTACGCCTCGACCGCGAATTTCCCGGCCACGGTCTGCCCGACGAGCGAGCCCGAGCGTTCGAGCGCCGCGCTCATCGCGCCGCCCCCACGCCGCTGTCTTCATGCCGAAGTCCGCGCCTCTCCTCGCGGAGAGCACGGGCGCTAAGGGCAAGCGAGGCGAAGGGCAAGAGGAACGGCATGAGTCGGAGAGCGCGCAGCGCAAAGCGCATGGTCTCAGGCTGCCGCGCCGTCGTCCACTTGCCGTCACGATTTTCGTCGCACCCTCGACTCTAACCGTTGCGCGTGGAGCGGCCCGGATTCAGCCATTCCGGCCCCGCCTCACGACAAAGCCCCACGAGCGACTGCCCGCGGGGCCGTCCGATTTCGACGTGTTGCGTCGCGACTACTTGAGACCCAGCAGCTCGACTTCGAAAACGAGGGTCGAGTTCGGAGGGATCACCGGAGGAAAGCCGCCGGCGCCGTAGGCGAGATCCGAGGGAATGGTGAGCTTGCGGAGCTCGCCGATCTTCATTCCGGCGACGCCCTGGTCCCATCCCTTGATGACCATGCCCGCACCCAACTTGAACGTGAAGCCGGAGTTTCCGCGGTCACGCGAGCTGTCGAACTTTTTTCCGTCGGTGAGGGTACCGACGTAGTGGACGGTGACGGTCTGTCCGGCCGTGGCGACGGCGCCCGTACCTTCTTTGAGGGTCTCGATCTGGAGGCTCATGTTTTTCCTTCGGTTATGCGTGCAATTTGCACAAATCTTGGTGGTCGCTACGCGGTAAGCACGCGCAGCTTCGAGGCCTACCCTGCGAGGGCGTTCCCCCCTCGCACACCCCCTAAAGCTCGCGACCCGTCAGGGACTACGCTGCGAGGGCGTTCCCCCTCGCGCACCCCCCTAGAATTCGCGACCCAACCCGAGCCGCGAGCGAAGCAAGCGGCCCCGAGTCCATGGCCCGCGGGTCCCGGAGCCGCGAGCGAAGCAAGCGGCCCGCGAGGAAAAACGGGATGGGCTCGGGCGAGACCGAGCCGAGCCAAGGAGGGTCGCGCGGAGCGTACTACTGTACGCGAGCACGCCCGACGCCGGCCCGGCGAAGGTATCGCCCGAGCCCGCCCGTTTTTCAGGTGGAGAGTTGGCGGAGGACGTACTGCAAGATACCGCCGTGCTTGTAGTACTGAATCTCGCCTTCGGTATCGATGCGCACGGTAGCCTTGAACGAGCGCGAGGCGCCGTCCGCTGCCTTGGCCTCGACCTCGATCTCACGACCGTTCGCGAAGTTCGAGTCGAGCATCGCCGAGAGGCCCTTCACCGAGAAGACCTCTTCGCCGGTGAGGCCGAGCGACTTCACGTTCTCGCCCGCCTTGAACTGGAGCGGCAGGATGCCCATGCCGATCAGGTTCGAGCGGTGGATGCGCTCGTAGCTCTCCGCCACCACGAAGCGGATTCCGAGGAGCTTCGGGCCTTTGGCTGCCCAGTCGCGCGAGGAGCCCGAGCCGTACTCTTTGCCCGCGAGGACGCAGAGGGGCACGTTTTCCTGGGCGTAGCGCACCGAGGCGTCGAAGATGGTCATGCCGTCACCGCTCGGCAGGTGGCGCGTGACGCCGCCTTCGGTGCCGGGGGCGAGCTGGTTGCGGAGACGCACGTTGGCGAAGGTTCCGCGCACCATGACCTCGTGGTTGCCGCGGCGTGAGCCCAAGGAGTTGAAGTCCTTCGGATCGACGCCGTGCTCGATGAGGTACTTGCCCGCGGGCGAGTCCTTCTTGATCGAGCCGGCCGGCGAGATGTGGTCGGTGGTGATGCTGTCGCCGAGCACCGCGAGCGCGCGCGCACCGAGGATTTCGGTCACCGGCTTCGGGGTCTTTTCCATGCCCTCGAAGTACGGCGGGTGCTTCACGTAGGTGGAGTCCGCTTCCCACGCGTAGAGGTCGCCCTCGGGGATCTTGAGCGAGCGCCAGGCCTCGTCGCCCTTGAAGACGTCGGCGTACACCGAAGAGAACATCTTCGCGGAGAGCGACTGCTTGAGCGTGTCGGACACCTCTTGCTGCGTCGGCCAGATGTCCTTGAGGAACACGTCCGAGCCGTCCGAGCCCTTGCCGATCGGCTCCTTCGTGAGGTCCTTCGAGACCGAGCCCGCGAGCGCGTAGGCGACCACGAGGGGCGGCGACGCGAGGTAGTTCGCGCGCACTTCGGCGTGCACGCGGCCCTCGAAGTTGCGGTTGCCGGAGATGACCGCCGCGACCATGAGGTCCTTCTCGTCGATGGCCTTGGAGACCGGTGCCGGGAGGGGGCCCGAGTTGCCGATGCAGGTCGTGCAGCCGTAACCGGTCACGTTGAAGGCGAGCTTCTCGAGGGGCTCGAGCAGGCCGGCGGCCTTCAGGTATTCGGTCACGACGAGCGAGCCGGGGGCGAGGCTGGTCTTCACCCACGGCTTGGTGGTGAGGCCCTTCTCGACCGCCTTCTTCGCGACGAGACCGGCGGCGATGAGCACGCTCGGGTTCGACGTGTTGGTGCAGCTCGTGATGGCGCAGATGACCACGCTGCCGTTGTCGACCGAAGCGTCGGCGACCACATCCTTGTTGGCCGGGTCGAGCAGGCTCTTCTTCTTGGCGTCCTTCGCGCGCTCTTTGTACTGCGTGAAGGCCGTGTCGAACGAGCCTTTCACGTCGCCGAGGATCACGCGGTCTTGCGGACGCGCGGGGCCGGCGAGGCTCGGCACGACGGTGCCGAGGTCGAGCGTGAGCACGTCGGTGTAGTGGGCTTCCGGCGTGTCGTGCGTGTGGAAAATTCCCTGCTCTTTGGCGTACGCCTCGACCAGGGCGACCTGCTCTTCGCTGCGGCCGGTGAAGCGCAGGAAGGCGATGGTCTCTTGGTCGATCGGGAAGATGCCGCAGGTCGCGCCGTACTCGGGCGCCATGTTCGCGATGGTGGCGCGGTCGGCGAGGGGCAGGTCGGCGAGGCCGGGGCCGAAGAACTCGACGAACTTGCCGACCACTCCGTACTTACGGAGCATCTGCGTGATGGTGAGCACGAGGTCGGTGGCGGTGGTGCCCTCGACGAGCTTGCCCGAGAGCTTCACGCCGATGACGTGCGGGATGAGCATGCTCACCGGCTGGCCGAGCATGGCCGCTTCCGCTTCGATGCCGCCGACGCCCCAACCGAGCACGCCGAGACCGTTGATCATCGTGGTGTGGGAGTCGGTGCCGACCACGGTGTCCGGGTAGGCTTCGCCCTTGTCGTTCACCATGACGGTGCGCGCGAGGTACTCCAGGTTGACCTGGTGCACGATGCCGGTATCCGGGGGAACGGCCTTGAAGTTACGGAAGCCGACCTGGCCCCACTTGAGGAAGCGGTAGCGCTCCTGGTTGCGCTCGAACTCGACGTCCGCGTTCTTCTGGGCGGCGTCTTGGGTGCCGTAGAAGTCGACCTGCACCGAGTGGTCGATGACGAGCTCGACCGGCTGGAGCGGGTTGATCTTCTTCGGGTCGCCGCCGAGCTTCTTCATGGCGTCGCGCATGGCGGCGAGGTCGACCACCGCGGGCACGCCGGTGAAGTCTTGCAGGAGCACGCGGCCCGGAGTGAAGGCGATCTCCTTGTTGGGCTCGGCCTTGGCATCCCAGCTCGCGAGGGCCTCGATGTCGGCCTTCTTCACGTTCACGCCGTCCTCGGTGCGAAGCAGGTTCTCGAGGAGGATCTTGAGCGAATAAGGCAGGTTTTTCGCGGCGGGGAGCGCCGCTTCCACCGCGGCGAGGCGGTACACGGTGTACGATTTTCCGCCGACTTGGAGCGCGGCCTGCGCCCCGAAGGAATTCTTGGCCATGGTACGAACCTTTCGAGGGTCTATGCGGCTTTTTCCCGGGTTTTAGGGGCCAGCGGGAAGAAAGGCGAGGGGACTATCGTCCGAATGACGCACCGGAGCAAGGAGCGCCGTGCTCCTCCGGCCGGGTGCCCTCGTTTTCACGCGATCCCTCGAGAAAAGGAACCCTTCCCAATGCCGACGGGCCTCCCCCGACGAAATCGGAGCGAGGCCCGTGAAGCTCGTCGAGACGTCGAGGACTCGTTCAGCGCGCGAGAGGCGAGGGATGCGCAGGCTTCGGGCTCTGGTAGTCCGGGTCGGACTTCGGGAGGTTCGGCGCGCCCGAATCGTTGCCGGCGCTCGCGGCGGACGCCTCTGGAACGGAGGCGTCGGGTGCGAAGGCGGGGGCAGGCTCGCCCATGAGCGCCGGGCGCTGCTGCGAGGCTCCCATGCACGCGGTGAGGGAGAGCGGGAGCGCCACGAGCGCGGTCTGGAGCACGCGCTTCGCGCGCACGAGGGAGATCGCCGGGATGGGGCGGTCGCGAAAAGAATCTCGGAAGACCACGTGGCCGAGGTCGTCGTGCACGTAGCGAACGCACAGTCCTTCGGCGCTCGGCGCGGCGAGCAGAGCTCGTGCTTCCGATTCGGTGAGCTTGGTCAGCTCGTGCACGTGCTTCTTGCAGGCTCCGCAGAATCGACTCTTGTCCCCGCGGGTCATGGCGTCGAAGTCGACGTGGCAGGGCTTGGCGATGGGGAGGCTGTCTTTGTGCATGGCGGTCCGAACGCCGCGTGCCCGCCGGGCTTACGCCGAGGGAGCTTTTTTTGCGCGTCGACCCGCGAACGTCTGCAGCGGACATCGGAACCCGCCCATGCGATGCTTCGAGTATGCGATTCTGGGGAGGAATGGCGCTCGGCGCGATTGGTACGGCCTGCGTGATCGTCGCATGCAGCTCGACCCCCACGCCCACCCTGGATGCCGGAGCCCAACCGGTGGACGGTGGCCTCGGAAACTACCCCGACGGCTACGTCGACCCGAACGACCCGGTCGCTCAGTGCCAGACCGCCGGCGGAGCTGTCGCCTCGGCGCGCTGCTGCAACTCGATCGCGGACTTTCCGGATCAGTGCAAGCCCGGCGCCTGTAGCTGCGATCCGGCAGAGTCCAAAGAGACGCGCATCTGCACCTGTCCCGGGGTCGACTTCTGTTGGAACGGCAAGCGCTGCATCCCGCTTTGACCGAGGAACGCGCGCGCACGAGGTCGCGCTCGTGGCTCGTCGGGGCCACGATTTTGACCGTGTGCGCAGGCCTCGGTAGTCGGAAATTCGGGGGGCATCTCCCCGGCTTCGTCGCCGAATACGCGGGGGATGCGCTCTACGCGACGCTGATCTACGTGCTCGCCGCGTTCGTCGGCCCGCGAACGAAGGGAACGTCCTTGGCGTTGCTCGCGTTCGGTTTTTCCGCGCTGGTGGAGGCCTCTCAGGCCGTTCACGTCGGTGTGCTCGACGCCGTGCGCGCCACCTTGCCTGGCAGACTCGTGCTCGGCACGACCTTCGTTTGGAGCGACTTTCCCTGCTACGCCGCGGGAGCGCTGCTCGGGCTCGTCGTGGACACGGTCGCCGGAAAGTTGGCCCACTCGCGGCGTGCATGATGGGCTCCGGGAATGCGGCGAGGCTTGGTCGGGGCAGTTGCGCTGTTGGCGTTCGTGTCCGTCGTGCTCGAGGGCTCGCGTAAGCCCGCTTCGGCCGGTCCGAACGAGCCTCCGGTCAAGGTCGGTGAGGTCTCGGCCACCCCAGCCGATGCTAAGCTCGTGAAGGTGTCGCTCGAGGCCGCGCTTCGCCTGCAGACCTACCCGAAAAATCCCGGCCATCGTGCGGTGGTCTCGGCGTCGGTGCTCGCGTGCGACGAGCGCGCGTGTGCGATCTCGGCCATCTTGCGCGACGAGAGCCGCGGCCAGGTCTTCGCCATCGTCCGAGGCAGTGCCAAGAGCGACGTGCCCTTCTCGAGGGACGCGCTGCTCAAGACCGCGACCGAAGGCGCGGCCAAGCAGATCCCGAAGGCACTCCAGTAGCTCCACGCGGCCGCGCGCTCGACTCTCGACGGGCGCTCGCGGAGGTTTCGACCCACGCCGAAAACGGGTAACCTGCGCGGCATGGCGAATCTGCTCGAACAGCTCAAGCAAATGACCGTGGTCGTGGCCGACACGGGCGACTTCAACTCGATCGAGAAGTTTCGTCCGCGCGACGCGACGACGAACCCCTCGCTCATCACCGCGGCCGCGAAGATGCCCGCCTATTCGGCGCTCATCGACGACGCGCTAGGGTTCTGCAAGAAAAACGGCGGAGGCACCCCGGAAGAGATCGCCAAGCGCGCGATCGATCGTCTCGCCGTGGTGTTCGGCCTGAAGATCCTCGAAGTCATTCCGGGACGCGTCTCGACCGAAGTCGACGCGCGCCTCTCGTTCGACACCGAAGGCACCGTGGCCAAGGGCCGCGCCATCATCGCCGAGTACACCGCAGCGGGCATCTCGAAGGACCGTATTCTCATCAAGATCGCCTCCACGTGGGAAGGCATTCGCGCCGCCGAAATCCTCGAGAAAGAGGGCATTCACTGCAACCTGACGCTGCTCTTCGGCATGCACCAGGCGGTGGCGTGCGCGGAGGCGAAAGCGACGCTCATCTCGCCGTTCGTGGGCCGCATTCTCGACTGGTACAAAAAGTCGACCGGCAAAGACTCCTACGCGCCGAACGAAGATCCGGGCGTGGTGAGCGTCACGCGCATCTACGAGTATTTCAAGAAGCACGGCCACGCGACCGAGGTCATGGGCGCGAGCTTCCGCAACATGGCCGAGATCACCGAGCTCGCCGGCTGCGACCTCTTGACCATCTCGCCGCAGCTCCTTGCCGAGCTCGAGAAGAGCGAGGGCACCCTGCCGCGTAAGCTCGACGCCGAACGCGCGAAGACTCTCGACATCGCGAAGATCCCGATGACCGAAGAGGTCTTCCGCAAGATGCACGCGGACGACAAGATGGCGTCCGACAAGCTGGCCGAAGGCATCGAGGGCTTCTCGAAGGCGCTCGTCGAGCTCGAGACCCTACTGACCGAACGCGCCAAAGCGCTCTGAAGTTCGTCGTTCGCGGTCCTTGCGGCGTGGTGGTCTTCGGAAAAGAAGGCAGCCGCGCCGCGGCGCTTTTGTAGGCGTTCGTAGGCTGTCCGGATGCCTTTCGAATGACTCTTGGCCCCTTCGAACCGAAGATCGTACGCTTCGAGACCATGCAGCGCAGCACCGCCCTTCGCCTTCTTCTTCCTTCGGTCGTCACGCTCACCGTGGCGGCGTGTTTCTCCAACGGCGATGTTCCCTCGCAGGTGGTCGGGCTCCCTCCCGGCACGGATGCCGCGACGGTCGGCACGCCGGACGCGACCTCGTCGACCGACGCAAGCTCGTCGACCGACTCGTCCACGGCAGATGCGAGCGACGGCTCGACGCTGGACGTCGAGTGCTCGAACGGAAAGATCGACACCAACGAGACCGACGTCGACTGCGGTGGTCCGAAGTGCTCGAAGTGCCGCGACGGAAGCACCTGCGTGGCCGCGCTCGATTGTTCGGGGGGCTTCTGCTCTCCCGCCAAAAAGTGCGAGACCCCCAAGTGCAACGACGGTGCGAAGAACGGTCAAGAGACCGACATCGACTGCGGCGGACCTTCGTGTCCGAAGTGTGCAGTCGGTAGGCGATGCGAAGGCGCGACCGATTGCGCCACCTCGACCTGCAACGCGACCGACCAAGCTTGCGCCTGCCCCGCTCGCATGGTGACGGTCGCCAAAGCCACCGGCGGCGCGTACTGCATGGACGAGACCGAAGTGACCAACGGCGACTACGACAAGTTCGTGCGCGCCAATGTTCCGGTCGGTGTCGGCCAGCCCTCGGGCTGCACGGCTACCGACAACCCGACCTTCGTTCCCTCAGGCGCCTGGCCTCCTTCGCAGCCGCTCTCCAAACTGGATGGCTACGGTTGGCCGGTACGCTACGTCGATTGGTGCGATGCCGCCGCGTACTGCAAGTGGGCCGGAAAGGTTCTTTGTGGCACGACGGACGGCAAGTCGGTCGCGACGGCCGACTTCGCCGTGGCGAACCAGAACGATCCGGCGAAGAACGCCTGGTACAACGCCTGTAGCGCACAGGGCGCGCAGGGCCCGAGCGGATACCCGTACGGCTCCACTTTCGGGGAGGTGTGCTACACGTCCATCGCCACGGGCCAGGTCGCCGAGTACGGCGATACGGGAGCCTACGTGGGCATTCCGGTCGACAACATGAGGCCCAAGCTCCGAAGCTGCCAGGGCGGCGTCGTCGGTCTCTACCACATGAGTGGCAACGTCGCCGAATGGACCGACTCCTGCGACGGCACGGCCTCCACCTCGAGCTGTCACGTTCGTGGCGGCTCGTTCAATAGCGGTTCGGCCGCGTCGTGTGGTGTCGACGCTACCCCCACTCGTCTGACGAAGGCGGCGGATATCGGTATTCGCTGCTGCCAGTTCTGAGCCGAGAACACGTATGAACCTCGACGGCCTCGTTGGACGCTCTCCGTGAGCTCGACGAAGGCCGTCGCCGATTTCGTGCTGCGCCTCGTGTTCTTCGCGGCGGCTCCGTTCGTCATCGTGCTGGTCGGGGCGCTGTTCCCGGTCACGTCCGCGGTGGTGCAGATCGGGCTCGCGCTCGGAGTGTTTTTCGCGGGGGAAGCGGCGCGCTCGTTGGCTGAGCGCTCGGCTCTCGCCAAGCGGCTCTTGCGCAATCAGTTGGCTTTCGAGGCCTATTACCGAGAGCACCCGCCGCGGCCGTTTCTCTACTACGTCTTCTATCCCTTGCTGTTTCCCTATTGGCTCTTCAATCGGGAGGCTCGGCGCGAGTTTTTGCTCTTCAAGGGCTACACGATCTTGAGCTTCACGCTCTTGGTCGGAGGGCTCGTCCTCCAATACGTGCGCATGTTTCCTCCCGAGCTCGGCTACCGGGAGTTCTTTCCTCTGGCGGGTGGCACCTTGCTCGCCGAGACCATCGTCGTTTTGGCGTTCCTGATGCCGATGGTGACCAGCGTGGTGCATCTCCATCGCGAGCGCGCGCCACGTCGATTGGTTGCCCTTTTGGCCGTGGCCATCGTGTCGGTGGGGGTGGCCGGCTATCGCGTGACCAAGAAGCGGGACCCGCTCGTCTCGTATGCCACGCGGGAGCGTGCGCGCCTCCGCACCTCCAAGAACCCGAAGCTCGCGCGAGCAGCGCAAGCGCGCGCGCTACGCGCCGCCTGGGCTGTATTGCCACGTGCTCTCGAGGACGTGGACGCCGACGGTAAGGTCGAAGGCGCGCCGCTGGAGGCCGGCCGCGCGGCCCTCGAGCCGTTCTACAAGGCGGACGAGATCGACGCGTGGGACCTTTGGTTCACGCGGGAGAAGCGGGACGGAAAGCGCGTGGGCGTGCTGGTCGTCTACTTCGCCGCGGGACGTGGAAAGCAGGCCGTTTGGATGGCCCTCGACAGCACGGGCCAGATCTCGAACGACCCGAAGTCGCTGCCTTCGGGGGCCTTTCGCGCCATGTGGAAGGCCGCGGCCAATTGAACGTCCATTGTCGTGTATTACGCACGTTTGTAGGCTCTCTCCCCGATCTTGCCGAGGACGCGGACGCCGCGCTCGATATCGTCCGCATGGGCGCCGGCGACGGCGATACGAAAGAGCTCGCCCGACTTGGCGGAGGGAAACCAAGCAGCGCCTTCGTTGACGTGCACGCCCTTCTCGGCCGCCTTTCGGGTGAAGTCGTGGTCTTCGAGCCCCCGTGGCAAGGCGACCCACAACGCGAATCCTCCTTCGGGGACGCGCACCACCTTGGCGCTCGGAAAGTGCTCGGAAAGGGCCGTGAGCGCGATATCTCGGCGTGCGCGCAGCGTGTGTCGTAGCGCGCGCTTGTGTGCCTCCCACGCGGGGGCCGTGACGATCTCGAGCGCGAGCCCTTGGAGGAAGCCGGAGAGAAACATGTCTTCCGCGGCCCGCATGGCGCGCAGGCGTCCGAAGACGGGCCCCTGCGCCACGATGGCGGCCACTCGCAAGCCCGGCACCGTCGTCTTGGTGAGCGAGCGGAGGTACACGACCCGACCGGCCGCGAGGGGATCGCGAAAGAGTGGTGGCGGAGAGTCTTTGCCGTACCCGAGGTCGCGCGCGTAGTCGTCTTCGACGACGAACGCGGAGACTCTCGCCGCGATCTCCAGGACCTCGCGACGTCTCGCGTGCGAGAGGCGCGTGCCGCTGGGGTTCGAATACGTGGGCTGCAGGTAGAGCACGCGCGCGCCGGAGGCTCGAAACGCGGCTTCGAGGCCTTCCGTCACGATGCCCTCGTCGTCCACCGGGATCGGTACGGCCCGCAGTCCCAAGGTGCGTACGACCGCGAGCGCGCCGAAGTACGTCGGGGACTCGGTGAGCACTGCGCCCCCGAACGGCGAGAGCGCACGAAGCGTGGTCGCGAGTGCCGCTTGACCCCCGGGCACGACGAGCACGTCTCGCTCGGTCGCTTCGCCTGCCACGTCGCGGGCGAACCACGCGCGAAGATCGGGAAGTCCCTCGACCGGCAATCGTCCCCAAAGTCGAGCATTCCCGGCGACCCTCCGAGCCGCGCGCGCGACCAATCCGACCGGCTGGAGCGTCGCGTCCAAATAGCCGCTCCCGAGCTCGATCTGCCCGGGGCTCGCGCCGTCGAGAGCACGAGATTCGGCGGAGTCGGTGAAGGCCCCGAGGACTCCGAGTTGCCAGGCGTCGTCTCGGGGGGCGCCGCGGTGGCTCGCGTCCGAAAGGGCGACGAAGGTGCCTACGCCCGGTCGCGGTTCGAGCAATCCCTCGCGAGCGAGCGCCGAGAACGCGCGATTGACCGTGACCGGACTCGCGCCGAGCGAAGCGCAGAGCTCCCTCACCGACGGCATGCGCGCCCCCGGTCCGAGCTTCGCCGCGCGATCCCGCAAGAGACCGGCGATTCGCGCTTCGGCGGAGGGCTCCGTACGCTCGACTTCCGCCCCCGCGCGAGATGCGTTACTCTTCTTCATGAAGGAACAAGATAACGCTACTCGCTCGATTGGAGTAACCCTTTCCGAGCCTCGTGTGCTCGCCGGGACGCTCTTCGCGGCGCTCGGCGTGCTGGGGTTCAGCGGTAGTCTCACGGCTACGCGCGCAGCGGTACCCGAGCTAGGCGCCGTCGCGGTCGGTTTGGGCCGTGCGGCCATCGCAGGTTTCCTGGCCATCGTTTACCTCGTACTGACGCGCGCCGAGCGACCGACGGGACGCGATTGGGCATCGCTCGCGGTGGTGGCCGTCGGCGTGGTGCTCGGGTTTCCTCTGTTGACCGCGGTCGCCATGCAGTCGCTGCCGTCGTCGCACGCGGGGATCGTCGTGGGGCTCTCTCCGATGGCAACGGCCGTATTCGCCGTGCTCCGAGGCGGGGAAAGGCCCTCTCGGGCGTTTTGGGTTGCCTCGATCACCGGGGCGCTCGCGGTCGTGCTCTTCGGGGCGGCCCGCTCCGGTGGGCGGCTCTCCGCACCCGACGGGCTCTTGCTGATTGGGGTCGTACTGGTCGGCGCGGGGTACGCCGAGGGCGGCAAGCTCTCGCGCACCATGGGAGGCGCCAACGTGATCTGCTGGTCGCTCGTGCTCGCGCTGCCCGTCTCGGCCACTGCGACCATGCTCGGGCTGATCGTTCACCCGCTCGTGGAGCCCCCGTCGCTCTTCGCGCTCGGAGGTCTCGCTTACCTCTCCGTGGTGAGCATGTTCGGCGCGTTCTTCGCTTGGTACCGTGGACTCTCGCTCGCGGGGATTACCCGTGCGAGTCAGATCCAGCTCGCCCAAGGGCCGCTCGGCGCGGTGTGGGCTCATGTCGTGCTCGGAGAGTCGCTCACACCTTCTCTGGTCGGAACGTCGGCGGTGGTGGTCGCGTGTGCCGTCGTCGCGGCTCGCTCGCGCCTCTCCGTGTCGACCGTGCGTCCGACGCTCCACCACGTCGAAGGCGGGGCGACAGCGAGTCTCGTTCGCTCGAGCGGGACCGTCGACATGTAGGCCCCGGCGTGCCCTTTCGTGTACGGTCCGCGGCATGAACGCCTCGCCTCGCTCGACCGTCTTCGCGTCTTCGTTCGTGCTTCTCGTCTCCGTGCTCGGCGCGTGCGCCCCGAAGATGCACACGCCCATCGCCGATATCCCGAAGCTCACCTCGCTCGATGCGGTGATGGACAACCAGGCCACCGTGGCCGATCCGCAGTTCTCGAAGATGGATGCGGCATCGTTTCAGGATGCCGACTACGCGGCGTTCACCGAGGTGTCGGAGCGCATCGGCGCCACCAGCCTGAAGACGAAAGACTTCTCGAAGGGCCCCGACTTCGACGCGCTCGCGCAGCGGCTCCACGAGAACGCCGAGGCGCTCGGTAAGGCGGCCTCCGCGAAGGACGCGAAGGCCTCGTCGGCCGCACTTCACGCGATGAAGGCCACCTGCAAGGAGTGCCACTCGAAGTTCAAATGAGCGCGCGCGGGTACGCTCCGCGCGAAAATCGCCACGGCCCCGGAAAATTCCAGTTGTCGTAGACGACGAATCGCCCGAACGACGTTGGCATCGATGTCGGTTTCGCGCATGCTTTCGCGATGCGGATCGTTCGTCCTTGGGTCTTCGGGGTAGTGGCGGTCACGGTCGGGCTCGCGGCGGCCGCTTGCGGAAGCACTTCGGCGACGCCGCCCGGCGAGCCGGGCTCGAGTGTCCCCACCGCGACGCCGACCTCCACCGGAACGCCGGGGCCGAGCGGGCTCCCGTGCGACGTGGAGAAGACCCTCTCGGACAACTGCGGCAAGTGCCACGGCGCGACTCCGGCTTTCGGCGCACCCATGTCGCTCGTCACGCACGCCGACCTGATCGCGCCCGCCAAGAGCGATCCGAGCAAGAAGGTCTACGAGCTCGTCACCCGCCGCATCCACGACGACGGGCAGCCCATGCCTCCGCCGCCCAATGCCCGGCTCTCGTCGGTCGATCTCGGCGTCTTGGACTCATGGGCGGCGGCCGGCGCGCCGTCGTCGACGGTCGCGTGCAATCCGCAGGTACCCGGAGACGGCGGGGTGGTCGAACCCCTCGATTGCAAACCCGACCTGGCCATCGCACCGGCTTCGCCTTGGGCCATGCCGGTCGACGCCAAGAACGAGTACGTCTGTTACGGCGTGGACGTCACCTCGCCCGACGACAAGCACATCGTGGCCATGACCCCGCGGGTGCAAAACCCCAAGATCGTGCACCACGTGCTGGTCTTCAAGAACGACACCGCCTACCCGAGCACTCCGCAGGTGTGTCCCTCCGGTGGTTCGTTGCAATGGCGTCTCATGTACGCGTGGGCGCCCGGCGGAAAGAACATGATCATGCCGCCCGAGGCCGGTTACGCCCTGAAGAAAGGGCAGACGACGCACTTCGTCGTCCAGGTTCACTACAATAACGCGAGCGCCCTCACCAATCAGACCGATACGAGCGGCTTCGACATGTGCACCTCCGCTCCGCGCAAGTACGAAGCGGACGTCTTGGCCTTCGGAACGCAGAAGATCGACCTGAAGAAGAAGAGCGAGCTCGATACCACCTGCTCCATCACCGTGCCCTCCTCCCTGACAGGCAAGAAGATCTTCGCGGCGATGCCCCACATGCACGAGCTCGGGACCACCATCGAGACCAAGCTCTACCGTGGTGGTACGGGCGCACCGGTCGATCTCGGGGCCGCTCCGAAGTGGGACTTTCAGACGCAGTACTGGTACCCGCTCGACGTCTCGGTCGCGACCAACGACGTGGTGAAGACGCGCTGCGCTTGGAAGAACACCACCAACACCGACGTGAAGTTCGGCGAAAATACCGAAGACGAGATGTGTTACTCGTTCACCATGTATTATCCACGTATCGACTCGAACCTGTGGACCTGGGCGCTTCCCGCGCTCGGCTCGCAGTGCGCGCCGACCACGCCCTGAGGCGGTCTTTCTCGGGGCATCCTAAAGCTACGCGACGGTAGGCCGTTCTACCCGTGCATGAGGGGTCCTTTCGTTTCGCTCGTGCTCGCGACGGTCGCTTTGGTGTCGATCTCTTGCCATCGTGAGTCGGCGCGTGGAGTCGCCGCCGAGTCTCCGGTGCTCACCGCGGGCTCCGCCCAAGTGGCGAAGGTCTCGGAGCCACGTCCGGCCTCTCCTGCGGCTGCCGTCGCCGCGCCGCCTCCGGTGATCAAGCCTTCGTCCACGGTCGTCACGCCCGTCGGCCCGGGCGCGTTCTGTCCGACCTCCGCCACGGTCACTGCGACGGGAGCGTCGAGCTTCAAGGTCAATGCGGGTGGCATGCGCGGCGTGGTGGGCAAGGACTCGAGCAAGCTCGCCGAGCTCGCGTTCACCTTTCGTGGACCGAGCAGCACCACGGCACCGCTCGCGGACGGTACGCTGCGTCGACAGATGGGGCTCCGCCTTCGTGCGAAGGACACCTGCAATGCCGTCTACATCATGTGGCAAGTCGCGCCCAATCCGCAGATCTCGGTCTCGGTGAAGCGCAACGCCGGTCAATCCCGGCACGCGCAATGTCTCGACCGAGGCTATATCAATCTGAAGGCCACCGCTGGAACGCAGCCTGCCCCCGTGGTGCCCGGGGCGCGCCGGATCATGCGGGCGGAGCTCAACGGTTCGGCGTTACGCGTCTTCGCGGACGGCGTTTTGGCTTGGGAAGGTAACCTTCCGGCCGAGGCGCTCGCGTTCGACGGCCCCGCGGGCATTCGCTCCGATAACGGCGAGTTCGACTTCGAGCTGCGCGTGCCCGGAGGGGCCAAGGGCGCCAATTGTTCGGCGGTCGTCCGCGATTGACGGGTTCTGGCTCGGTCGTTCCGGATCAGCCTGGAGGCACGGGCGGGACTACTCTGCACTTCCAGAGACGCGCGCTGCGGTCGTAGTCGCAGATCCGATAGTCGTCTTTGCTCTCGCACTGCTCGTTCGACCGGCAGCTGTCACGCTCGGTTCGGCAGTAGGTGCCCGAGGCGCCCGTCGCGCACGAGCCCCCGGCGCCGCAATCGGCATCGGTGCGGCAATTAGCCGGAGTGCAGGTGTTCGCTCCGCCGCCGGTTCCGCACGCGCACAGTCCGTCGATTCCACAGTCCCCGTCCGCTCGGCAGGCATCGAGGGGAATGCAGGTGTTTCGATGCTCCCCCTCGCCGCACGCGCAGCGCGCTCGAGCCCCGCAGTCCGCATTCGTATCGCATTGGTCGTAGACGCACTCGGTCTCGTTCGGGGGCGGGGGAGGACCTGCCAGGAGACGAGCCTCTCCACGGATGGTCCCGGAGTCGTTCGAGCGGTAGAACGGATTTTTCACGCAGCGCCCACGGTGCCCGTACGAGCAGTCGGCGTCCGACTTGCAGCCCGTGCGTCCGGAGGCGTTGCTCGCGGGGATCGTGCGAGTCTCGCAAGCCGTCGTGGTGACCACGCTGGACGGGGCGCACGTGCCGTCGGGCATCCGCCGACCACTCGCGGCTTCGGGACCGGACGCTCCGCGCGTAGGACCACCGCACGCGCCGACGACTGCGAGCAAGAGGACGAGCACCGAGACGTGTGAGGTTTGCACGCGTTGAGCCTACCCGAAGTTCGGTCGCTCAGTGCGCCTTCGGGCGGAGCTGCATGAACGGGCGTTCCACGAGCACGAAGACGAACAGCGCTGCCACGAAGGTGCCCAGCGTGTCGACCAGGAAGAGCGACGGGACGGACCACCGGCCGGCGAAGATGCTCGGACCGAGGTACCCGCGCAAGCCGAGAGCCACCACCGGATTGAGCAAATAGGCCGAATACGAGAGCTGAGCTACGGGCCAGAAGCCGCGCCACGAGAGGACACGCCCCACGAGCCGACCGAGCGGATGCGAAGAGAGCGCGAACAAGAGCAGATACGCGACCGAAGCCCCGAAGACCGTGCGGAACGTGCCCATGTACACGAGGCCGATCGCGCGGCTCGAGAACGCGACCAACTGCCAATGCGTGCTCCCGGCGCCGGCCAAGATGGCGACGAGGAGACCTGCGGCTCCCGCGACGCGCGCTTCGCCCAAGCGACGCATGGCGGTCGGGAGCCTGTAGACGGTCGCTGCGGCGACACCTGCCAAGAGGGGCCCTGCGCGCATCCACGGTTTTGTGTAAAGTGCATCGAACGCGGCCTCCCAGCGAGAGGCGAGGCGGTTGGGGACGATCTCCACGTCGAAAGGGAAATAGCCTTGGGCGTGCGCGAGGTAGCCTCCTAAGGCTGCGAGCGCGGCGGCGAGGGCTCCGATCGCCCATGGTCTGCTCTTCGCTTGCGCTCCGTCGAGCACGGCGAGCAATCCCGGACAGACGAGGTAAAACTGCTCCTCGATGGCGAGCGACCAGGTCCACGGCATGGCGGCGCGCGCCACGGGGACGAAGTTTCCCACGTAGAGCAGCACGGCCCATGCGGTATCGCGGTGGATCTCGAGGGTGGCGAGGTCGGCTAGGAGAGCCACGAAGAGCGCGGGAAAGAGCCTTAGCCAACGTCTCCACCAGAACCTCTTGAGGGCTACCTTGCCGGTCCGGGCGCGCTCGTCGATCAAGAGCCCCGCGATCAAGAATCCCGAGAGCACGAAGAAGACGTCCACCCCGAACGCTCCTCTCCAGATGGGCAGCATCCAGCGCGCGAAAAGGAGCCTCACGTACTCGCCTGGGGGCAAGACCCCGACCGAGTCGACTCCGGAGTGGAACGCGATGACCCAGAGGATGGCGAGGGCTCGGAGTCCGTCGAGCGGGCGTAGTCGCTGCTCGGGGGCGCGAACGAGGGACGCGAGTCCTTCGCGTACCGAGAAGGCTACACGCACGCGTGAGAGGAAGCTCCGTTCGTCGACTCGAGCCGTCACGGCGGGCGAAGGTAGGCGAGAGTCGCGCGTTCTCGAAGCGGATCTCGGCGACGGGCTGCGCTACTTGAGCTTTACGTCGAACGCGAAGAGGCGGGTCGAGCCGACATCCATCCAAGGATCGGGAATTTTGGCGCGAAAGGCGTTCGCGACACACGTTCCGACCGGACCTTGCGGGTGGGGCAAGATAGCTCCGATTCGGTGATTTCGACCGGGGATGTCGGGGCCTTGAATGGTCACGATCAAGTGGACGGACTCCGCCTTTCCGGCCTTGCAAGCGCGGAGGGTGGGGGCCGCACGTTCGACGACGGTCACGAACGCCGAGACGTCCACGCCCACGGGATTGGTCTGGGGCACTGTGACCACGAGACCGGGGAGATCGACGAGCGGGCTGCCTTCGACGAGCGGTGAGGAGGTGGCCGCCGACTTGCCGTTCTGTACGTGGGCCAGCGCTCCTTTGATCCTGGTCTCTCCTTGGATCTTGGTGCCGTCGAGCTCGACGTCGGTGATGCCGTCCACGTCGATCGCGGTCAGCGTGCTCTCGATGGCGCCCCGCGCGATTTTGAAGTGGCCGCTCCCCGCGAACAATCCGACCGGAGCGAAGATGTGCGTGTCTTCCATGCTCGTGTCGAGCGCGCTGGTGGCCAGGTATCCGCGCGAGCGAGCGCGGATTTCGACTCTGGTGAGCTTCACCGTGCCGACGCTGGCCTGCCGAATACCGTCTTGTGCTTCGATGCGCGTGTCGATCAGCGTGAGCGCGGAGCCGTCGAACTCGACGCCGGCGGTCTCGGCCACGATCTTGCCGCGGCGGACGGTCACCGCGGCGTTGTGCTGCAAACGAATGCCCACCGGCCCCCGTATTTCGCAATCGATGAGCTCGACCTCGCAATTGTGGGCAACGAGGACGGCCGGGCCGTCTTTGACGTCGAACTTGGCATTCACGAAGCGCAGGTCGTTCGGGCCCTCGCAGACCTGTGTTTTGTCGAACGAGCCGGTCTTCTCGAGCACCGGCGGATCCACGTAGACGCCGTGATCGGCGAGCTCTTTGAGTGCGCCGCTGCTCGCTGCCGGCACTCCGACGCCCTTGGCCGACTTGGGAGACGGGTCTTTGCTCGCGTGCGCCCCCATGGCCAAGGCTCCG
The DNA here is from genome assembly GCA_965225775.1 of Polyangiaceae bacterium. Classification (GTDB taxonomy): domain Bacteria; phylum Myxococcota_A; class Polyangia; order Polyangiales; family Polyangiaceae; genus JAAFHV01. The sequence goes on from OZ245328.1 coordinate 8,510,884, forward strand.
CCAATCGCGCCCGCCACCAAGACGAGCGCACCTACGCCCACGCCTGCCAAGAGCCAACCGGGGGATATGCTCGAGGGGGGGAGATTGGAGGGAGGATGGGCCGTGTGAACCGACGCGCCCAAGGCGTGAGGGGAGGGGGGCGCCGACGAGAACCCGAGGCCCTGGGGAACGGGGGGTGGGCTCGGCAGGCCCATGACCGGGGTGCTCCCGAGTACCGGCGTTGCCGTGCCTCCCAGCGTCGGGGGACCGCCCGAGACGAGCAGTGCCGTGGGGGCAAGGGGGCCCACCGTCGACGAGTCGTGGCCCATGTCGCCGAGCAAGCCCGCTCGAAAGGCCTTGGCGTTCGGGAAGCGTGCGTCGGGGTCGCGCGCGAGCCCACGGTCGATGGCGCGCGCGAGGGTCTGTGGGATACGCGGGGCGGCATCTTGTACCGACGGGGCGCGCTCCTGCATGACCCTACGGGCAAGCTCTCCGATGGGCAGATCCATTGGAAATGGGGTGCGTCCCGTGACCGCGCAATAGAGCGTCACGGCGGCGGCGTAGAGGTCGACTCGTGCGTCCACGGGGCCCATGGCATATTGCTCGGGGGCCATGAATCCGGGGGTGCCGGACCACGTGCCTCGCCCTGTCACGCCGCTTCCCGGCTCTTCCATTTCGGCGCGACTGATGCCGAAGTCCAAGATCTTGAGCGTGCCGTCCGCCTGGACGAGCAGGTTCGCCGGCTTGATGTCTCTGTGCACCACGCCGCGTTCGTGAGCGGCGTCCAAGCCGGAGAAGAGCTGTGTGGCGAGTGGTAGGAGGCGCTCCGCCGAGAGGGGGCCGTCCTCGAAGACGATGTCCTCGAGCGTGCGCCCTTCGACGAGCTCCATGGCCACGAACGCGCGACCTTCCGAGACGCCGCAGTCGAACACCTGCACGATGTTCGGGTGGCGCACGCTCGCCATGATGCGTGCTTCGCGGAAGAGCAGCTCGAGCGCACCCTCGCTTCGGGCGGCGCTCGAGCGGAGCACCTTGAGTGCGACCACTTGTCGCGTGTGGATGTGGCGAGCCCGGAGGACCGTGCCGAAGCCGCCGCGGCCGATCGCGCCCAGGATCTCGTAGCGATCGAGGGACGTACCGATGCCTATGCCGGTATTTTCGGAAGGCGGGGAGTCGCTCGGCGCCATCGCTCGCACCATAGCAGCTAAAGGGAAGGCTTCGGTCCCGCCGCGATTTGCCGGGCCGCGGTGCACGTCAGCCGAGGATTCCGACGACCACCGCGTAGACGAGGCCCATCACGATGGCGAGGAAGCCGAGCGGGATCTGAGCCGTGGCGAGCTTGCCGCGGAGCTGCTGACCACGCTCGAGCGCCGCCGGGTTTTTGCCGAGCGCGTATTTGGTGGCAAGACCGAAGGCGAGCAAGAAGCCGACGAGCAGGTCCGCGATCGCGGTGAGCACCATGAACGCGAACGAAAGCACGCCGATCTCGCCGATTTGCCCGACCGAGCGCACGCTCTCGAAGGTCTCCCAGACGCCCCAGAAGAACATACAGGCGCCGATCCAGCCTTGGTAAGGCACGAGCTTGTCGATGAGCTCTTGGGCGTTCGCACGCGCTTTGGCGATGACGCTCGAGGCCGCCAAGATGCCGCCTGCCGTGGTGATGCCGCCGCCGATGATCGCGTTCATGTACATGGTCCGGTTCTCCTTCGGGGGGTCGTCCCCGTCTGAGGAGCCGTCATCGCAAGACCTCGGCCAACACGAACTACGGGCGTTTTCCCTCGTTCGTAAGGGCTTTCGCACGAGTCTGCCGGCAAAGCGTTGCCGGGCTCGGCAAAGGACCGCGAGGAGGCGCGGAACCTTGTTTGTTCCTCAAGTTCTCGAGATTCGACCGTTCACCGCTTCATGGAGGTCTCCATGAATTACGACGAAGCCATCGTCTCCCACATGAGATGGAAATATCGGTTGGCCGAGTACATCGACGGCACCTCCCACGAGAAGCTCGATCCTCGAGTGGTCTCGCGGGACGACTACTGCGACCTCGGCCTGTGGCTGTACGAAGAGGGTTGCATGAGCCGGGATCCGGACATCGAAGATCTTCAGCGGGAGCACGCGGCCTTTCATTCGCACGCGGGCTCGGTCATCCACGCGGTGCTCTCGCGCAAGCCGGACCATGCTCAGCTCATCCTCGAAGGGCCCTACGCGAAAGCGTCGACCAAGGTGGTGGTGCTCCTCACTCGTCTGTCGCAAAAAGCCGATCGTCGGGCGGCTTGATCTCACTCCTCTCTTCCGACTCGCGCGTCTCGTACGCGCTCGCACACCGCTCGAGGTCGTCCCGGTTCGCAAGAACCCCATGGCACCATCGAGGACGGTGAATCGGCCATTTCGGCAGACGATGCGTGATGCACCACGGAACGAAGACACGGTCCGTGGTGCCGCGTGGCGATTCGACACGCTCTCGTGGCCGAAAAAAGAGGGCTTCCGCGCGGCGAAGGGTTGAAAAACGACGAGCCGCCTGCGCATGCTCCCCTTTGCCGTGAGCGTTACCCGCAAACAAGGCGATCTCACCACCCTTCGTGGTGGCGACGGGCTCGGTCCCCAGGTGCCCGAGCCCGAGCTGTCCGTCGTGGCCGTCTCCACCTCCGGCGCGAAGTCGATGCCCATCGCTCGTGGCTCGAGCCTGGTCCTCGGACGTGCGCACCCGGCCGACCTCGTCGTGGTGGACGCGAGTCTCTCTCGTCAGCACGCGCGCATTTCGGTCAGCGAATCGGGTGAGGTCGAGGTGGAAGACCTCGGCTCCACCAACGGCACGTTCTCGGGTGGAAAACGCGTGCAACGTGCACGTGTCCTGGTGGGCGAGACCGTCCGCGCGGGAGACGTCACCGTGGTGGTGCAGCCCGGACGAGGGGCTCCTTCGCCGAGCGGGATCGAGGGCTACGACCGCTTCACGCAGGGCCTCGAACAAGAGCTTTTGCGCGCCAAGACCTTCGCGCGCCCTGCGGCGCTCGTGCGGGTGCGCGTGCCGAAAGCAGCTGGCTCGTCGATCGAGCGCTTCGCCAAGGTGACGGCGCTCCTGCGCCCGGTAGACCGACTCGGCCTCTACGCAGGCAACGAGCTGCACGTGCTTCTGCCCGAGGCCGGCGCCGAGGCGGCGAGTGCACTCGCACAGCGGCTCGTCACCGAGCTACCCGGCGCTTCGGTCGACGTCGCGTGCTTTCCCGAGAACGGCACATCCTCGGACGAGCTCGTCGATGCCGTGCGAGGCGGACAGGCGCCGCGCTCGCGCGAGGCCGGCATCGTCGACAGCCCTGCGATGCGAGAAGTGCGCGGACAGCTCGCGCGCCTCGCCGCCTCCGAGCTCCCCGTGCTCTTGCTCGGCGAGACCGGCGTCGGAAAGGAGCTGCTCGCGCGGCAGGTCCACGACGGTAGCCCTCGTCGGAAAGGCCCGTTCCAGGCGGTCAATTGTGCCGCCGTGGCTCCGGCTCTGCTCGAGTCGGCGCTCTTCGGTCACGAGCGCGGGGCCTTCACCGGCGCTGAAAAGACCACGCGCGGCGTGTTCGAGCTCGCCCACGGCGGCACGCTCTTCCTCGACGAGGTGGGCGAGCTCTCTCCGCCCGCGCAGGCCGCGCTCCTCCGCGTACTCGAGACCCGCACGCTCGTGCGCGTGGGCAGCGAAAAGCCACTCGCTGTCGACGTGCGCGTGGTGGCCGCGACCCATCGTGATCTCGACGCGATGGTCGAGCGAGGCGAGTTCCGCCAAGACTTGCTCTATCGCCTCGAGGGCGCCTCGTTGCGCATTCCGCCGCTCCGGGCGCGCCTCTCCGAGGTGCTGCCGCTCGCGAGGCTCTTCCTCGAAGAGGCGAACCGCACCAATGGTCGCGCCCTGCCCGGTTTCGACGCCGAAGCCGAGGCTGCCTTTCACGGCTACCCGTGGCCGGGAAACGTGCGCGAGCTGAAGAACGCGGTCGCGCGGGCCGCAGTCATCGCGGAAGGTGAGCGCATCACGCTTGCCGATCTGCCCGAGCGTGTGCGCCGTGCGGTGGGCCGTGTCGGGCCTGCAGAAGCTTCATTTTCGCCATCCGTCGCGCCAGGCGCGCCGCTTCCGTCGGGCGCGCCGCAGGCTCAGGCTCGCCATGCCGATCCGGTCGACTTCAAAGAACGCGTGCGGGCCGAGACTCGTGCACTCGAGACGCAGCTCATCGTCGACGCCCTGCGCGCGAACGGTGGCAATCAGACCGCCGCGGCCAAAGCGCTCGGCATGCCCATTCGTACCCTCGCGCACAAAATGAAAGAGCTCGGAATCAAGGGGCGATAGGCACCGATTCACGAGCTCGTCGCGTGGCTCTTCGTGCGGTCTTCAGTGCTTCATGAAGCCGACCAGCAGGGCGCATCCCTGGCCGGTCATCTTCACGCGGAGCGGCTGGCCAGGGCTCACCTCGACCTGTCGGCTGTCGCTCTGGAGCTCGACCTTGCCGGCCTTCCCGAGCTCGATCGAGGGCGGTGACGCGAGCGCGCTGCGTTGGAACGGCGAACGCACCGTGGACGCGGCCGTCTTGCCGACCAGTACGTCGATCGAGACGTCTTTTGCCGAGTAGACGAGCACGTGTCCGATGCTGAGCGTCTTTCCCTGCAAGGAGAACTCGACGTTCTTGCCGTTCGCGTCGAGCGGCGTGATGCGGAAGAAGGCCTGCTCGAGCGCGAGCGGCGCGCCGTCTTCGCCCTTCTTGGATTTCATGGCGGTCTCGAGCTCGGCGCGGAGCTTCTCGAGCTCGGCCTGGTGCGCCGGCGTGCACGTGCCCTTCGTGGACTCTTCGGCGGTGAGCGCGTCCAGTGCCTGGGCCTTCTCGGCCGAGTCGTCCTTGGCGGCGGGCTTGGGGGCCGTGCCCTCGGCAGGGGCGCTGCCGGTGACGGCCTTGGGCACGTTCGCGTCGACGGGGGCGGCTCCTCCGCAGGCGGAGAGCGAAACGACGAGAGCGAGGGTCGAACCGAGGAGCTTCTTACGCATGTCCTTTTTTCGGCCCAAGCCCGTGCTTTGGCAAGCGGAGAGCGCGCGATCCCCCGCGTTCGCTGCTCGTACGGTGTCGCGTTCGGTCGTTCGCTCGAAATGCGAACGGAAACGGAGAGTTGTGAGGTGCATCGAGGCTCGGCGAGAACGTCTCCGCGCGCGACGCCGCTGAACGTCCGGCGAACGCGTCCGTGTAACAGGAACAACCATGCGCGCGTCACGAGCCAAGTCCGTCGTCCACTTCGCGTTGATGCTCACCGCGCTCGCTGCGTCCGCCACGGCTTCGCTCGGTGCGTGTGGGGCCTTCGGTCAGGCGAGCCTCGATGCCTCGATCACCAGCCCTGCATCCGCACTCCCTCTCCCCGGCGCGATCGACGACTCGGGCACCAGCGTCGAGGGGCCTTCCGACGTGGCGAGCCCCGACGCCGACCCCGATCCCGGCACGCCCAACGTGACGCGCATCGCGCGGGTGGGCACGATCACGAGCCTACGCGTGCTCTCGTTCGTGGCAGGACCGGAGCTCGTGATCACCACCGAGCGCAACCTCTCGCGCTGCTCGCTCGTCGGGCCGACCTGCGTGCCCGAGCCGCAGAACCCCGCGCTTTCGGGAGTGCGCTACGTGGGGGCGATCGACGACGAGCTCTACTACGCGGACCAAGCCGGGGCGTTGCGGCGACTCGGCGACTCGATGGCCTTCGGCACCGGACCTTTCGACGGCGTGGCCGACGACGGGGTGCATCTGCTCGCCAAGCGTCAGACCAGCGTTTACAACGTGCGCGTCGGTCAAGCCTTGGGGAACGAGCAAGACACGGTCGGGTTCCGCTATGCGAACGGAGCGCTCGTCGCTGCACAAAACGGCTGTGCGGTGACCGGATCACCGGCGACCGACAGCTCCACGTATCTCTACTTCGACCACGGGTTCGGGAAGACGTTCGAGTACTTCGGTTCGGTGCCGAAGCTCACGTCGACGAAGGTGGTGAGCCCGGCGACGGTGGCGTTCTTGTCCGATGGTCAGGCCTACGCGAGGAGCTCGCTCGCCGAGATGGTCCCGCTACGGCCCGATGCGCTGGTCGACGGTGCCGTGCCCGATGCGTCCGACGCAGCGCCCCCGGACGAAGCGACCGCGATCGACGTGGACGCGTCCGAGAACGTGTTCGTCGCCACCTACGACGGCACGCGCGCGAAGGTGTACCGCTACCCCTTCGCGGGACCGCCGGGCGTGCTCGTGGCTTCGATCCCGCGCGACGTGGGAACGCAACGTCTCGAGCACATGGCCGTCACGTCCGACGCGATTTACGCGGTCGCCGCCGACGGCTGGTTGCTCAAGATCCTGCGCTGATCGCCGCTCGGCGCGTTCAGTGCGCCGGAGGCGGCGCGCCCGGTCCCGGCTTCCACATGGGTCCGGGGATCGGCAGGATCACGCGGCCGGCCGAAGCGTTGAGCAGAATCGCGAGCGCGAGCCACAGCGCGATACCCGCGAGCGCCACCGTGCAGAGCGCGATGGGCAGCGCGAACACGCGCGAGTGGAGAAGATCGTTGCCGATGCGGAACGCGTAGAGCAGCACGATGTCGACCAGGAACGCGAAGAGCAGCTTGCTCGCGTAGGCGAACGCGAAGCTCAGCACGATGAAGATCACGATGAAGCAGCAGTCGACCGCGAACACGATCTCGCCGTTCGGGACCTTGCCCTCGGCGATGTTGGAGAGCGACCACCAGTTCATCACCCAGTTGAACGCGAAGGTCGTGAAGAGCGTGCCACCGAGCATGTTCTTGTTGGCGAGGGCCATGATGCCGGCCAAGAACTGACAGCCGCCGCCGAACAGGAGGCAGAACCATGCTGCAGTGCGAAATGCGTCCGGCGTGAGGGCTTTCCCGAAGGCCACGGGCAGCAGCGCGGCGCAGCCGACGGCCAGTCCAAGCAGGCCCAAAGGGCTCGATTCGGCGAACGGTTGCGGTGCTGCGGCCTCGGCCTTGGGTGCGCTCTCCATGGCCCGACCTTTTGCCCCATTCCCGCCCGAGCGCAAGGGACAATTTTGCAGTGCAACATGATTCCGAGCCGAAGGCCGTGTCGGCCCCGTGAGTCGGTCAGGGTTGCACGCCGAGTGCGAAGGGCGCGTTCAGGAGGTCCTTGTCGACGTCCATGGAGAAGAGCCCGGCGTCGGCGAGCTTTCCCTGTGCGTCGAAGGTGAGCGTTCGAATGCCCGAGACTTCGACCACGTAGACGAAGCCCTTCAGTGCTCCGTTTTTCAGGACCACGGGGCGCGTGGGGAGCTCGACCTTCTTGGAGGCCGGGATCTTCGTGCCGAGGGTGATGGGGGTGGCGGAGTCGGGCGCGTAGGTGACGGGCACGTAGGCGTCGAAGGTGTCGCTCTGGACGAGCATCATCGCGTTGCCGAACGGCGAGACCACGAACGCCTCGGGGGCGTCCACGGTCAGCTTCTGCTTGGTGGTGAACGTGGCGAGGTCGACCACTCCGACACGATTGCCGACCTCGAAGCCGGTGTCGGTGACGACCGCGTACTTTCCGTCCGGCGTGACGCCGAGGCTGGAGGCCACGCTCGCGCCGTCTCCGAAGACCGAGAGGCTCGTGCTCGCTTGGGCGCTCGCGGGAGTCTGCCCGATCGTGAACGCGTGCAGGTCTTCGGTCTTGCCGACCAAGCCGCCGGCGTAGATTCCTTTTTGGTCCCCGAGCCAGGTGAGCTGCGCGGCCTTCTCCGAGGCGAGCACCTTGCCCACGAGCGAGAGCGTTCCGTCACAGGCGATGCGCACCTCGTAAATTCCCCCGCCGTTCTTGTCGACGTTGGAGTCGAGCACGAAGGCGCGCGAGCCGGTGGAGTCGATGACCACGCGATCCGCGTAGAGCTTTCCCTCGGGGGCGAAGCTCGCCGTCGCGACGGTGGCATTGCCTTGGGCGTCGAAGACGAGCGAGGCGAGCCCTGCCGTTCCGCCGAGCGGCACGATGGCCACGGCGCCGTCGGGGGTGAACGATGGGATGCCCTCGGTCGAGCCGGCCATCTCCAGGGTCTTGCCGGGCCGGGAGAGCTTGCCGTCGGCCGAGACGTCGAGGATCTCCAGGGTTTTCCCCTTCGATCCGTAGGCGCCGCTCGCTTCTTTGGAGCGGGGCCGGGTCACCAGCATCTTGCGCGGACCGTCCCCGCGGGGCGTCGCATGGCAGGTGAGTAGGCCGGTTCCGCCGTCGGTCGGAAGGGGCGCGCCGTCGGCGGCCACGCCCGCGTCACTGCCAGGAAGCACGGTCGAGCCGCCGTCTTCGGCGGTCGGAGAGGTGGCGTCGTCGGAGCCACACGCCGAGACCACGCGAGCGAAGAGACCGAGCACGAGGGCGAAGCGAAGCTTGGAGCGCATGGCCGCGCTTTTCCACGATTTGCCCTAGTTCGCAACGAAAGTGGCACACTCCCCGGATTTCGTCGCGACATCGACGACGAGCCGGCTCCACCGGGCAAGCCCCATGAACCGTCTGGTCACCTCCCTCGTTCTCGTCGCGTTCTCTTGCTCCACCTTCGCCTGCGGAGAGGTTGCTCTGCCTCCTCCTGCCGCGCCGGCGCGGGCGCTTCCCACGCCCCCCGAGCTTCCGAACGAGCCGGTGCCCGAGGGGGCAGGTCGCGTGGTGCTCGACGCGAACGGTGAAAAGGCGCGCGTGATCGAGGTCGCCGGCGCCACCGTGCACGGCCAAGGCTACTCGTTCGGCCTCACCGCGCAGCGACCGGTCTGCGCGTCCACGCCCTGCGTGGTCGACGTGTCGCGAGGTCCCCACCGCTTCGTCTTTCTCTCGACGAGCGATCCGAACCGCGGGAGCGCGGTGGAGATCGACATCGGATCGAAGCCCAAGGTGATCCGTCACGCCCTGGGAGAACGGATCGAACACCCCGCGATGAAGGCGGGGAGCAACGTCTCGATCACGCTCGGAACACTGGGAGCCATCACGGGAGGCTCGCTGCTGCTCGGTGGGGCGCTCGCGTCTTCGGCTTCCAAGAGCGAGAGTGGCTCGAGCGCGGGCTCTTCGGTCACCGGGGTGGGCGGGGCGGTGCTCGGCATCAGCGCCGGCGTGCTCGTCTTAGGCATCACCTTGGGCATCTTGGGGCGCACCGAAGTGCGCGACGGCTCGACCACCGAGTGGTCGCTCGAGGGAGAAGGGCAGGGGACACCGCCGAGCCTCAGGGGGTCGCAGACCACCCATGTTCGCTTCGCCCCGAGCCCCGGTGGCCTCGGACTCTCGTTCTGAGCGCATCGCCATGAGCCCTTGGTTTTTTTCGGCCTTCGTGCGAACAAAGGGAGTGGTTCGTGTAGGTGTAAAGCGCATGTTTTCGCTCGGAGCGGCGGTCTGTTCGGCCAGCCTGCTCGCGGCGTGCGTGTTCTTCGTCCCGAGCCCGAGCGAGACCTCCGGCGGGACCTGCGGGCTCACCTCGTCCGAGAAGAGCGAGGCGTGCGGGGCGTGCCTCGCCAAGTCCTGTCAGGTCTCTCTGGACGCCTGCTGCGCGACTGGCAAAGACTGTGAGAGCGCGATCTCGGCGGTGGTCCAGTGCAAGAACGACGAGTCCGAGTGCCGCGCACCCGGAGCGTCGCCCGCCGAGACCAACCTTCGCGCGTGTGCGAAATCCGCGTGCGGAGACTCCTGTGGAGACGGACTTCCTGCAGACGGCGGCGCCGACGCGGCCGATTCGGGCAATCGTGTCTGCGAAGACGTGGGCGAGGTTTGCGGATGTCGTGTGCAAGACGATGCCGGGGGGACTGGCGCGTGCACGCCTTCGTCGAGAGGCGGCGCGTGCTGCGCGAGCCCGGGGTTTCCTGCGGTGGGCGAGACGTGTGCGTGTTGGTTGAGGGTCTGTTCGGTGACGCGGGAGTCGTCTTCCGGGCCGACCTCGAGCTGTTCTTGCGGCTACTTCAGTACGCGTCCGTCCGAGACCAGCACCTCGTGTACGGTCGCGAGTGGCACGTGCTGCGCGGGCGAGACCCGTTGCGATTGCGACCGCCAACGGGATACCTGTCCGAGTGGCACACGCGAGGTCACGGTGTGCAACGTCGCCGACCTCGGCTGCGGGAGCGAAGCGAAGAGCGTACCGCGCTGCTCGCTCTGACGAGCCTGCTCGCGCGGGTCAGTGCGGCTCGGACTCTCGTGCGCGTGCGATGGCGGCGCGGAGCAGCATGGTCAGGGCGGCCGGGCTCGGTGGTTTCTCCACCACATGAGCGGCGAGCCCCGCTTTTCGGAGTGGCTCGGCAGTAGCCGGGTCGGCGGTCAAGACGAGTCGCGCCGCTCGGGGATGCAGGAGGCGAGTCGTGCCGAGGAGCAGCTCGGCCGCCTGCACGTCCAGGTAGATCTCGGTCATGACCGCGTCGAACGCTCGCGTTTTCACCAGGGCGAGTGCGTCCCTCAGGCTGCTCGTGCCGGTCACGTCGAAGTCCCGCTCGAGTATGCGCTTCAGCGCACCGAGGACGTTCTCGTCGTCGTCCACGACGAGCACGGAGGCGAGCGTTCCGGGCGTGCTCGGTCCACCGTGACGGGCGCTTGACCGGGAGGGGGACATCGACCGGAGGAGTTTGTACCGATCCGCGAAGAACTCCAAAAAAGGCGCAATTCGGCGGCTGGATGGAGGCCCACCAGAGGAGAACGAATGCTCGCCCTCGATGTGGGATAACGACGCTTTTTCGTGGAAAATTAATGGAAAGATCCGCGGCGTCGAGCGTGACACTTGCCCGACAAAGGTTCATCCTGGCGGAAGTTCACCGAGGGGACGTGAGCGTGGAACAAGTGTCGGGTTCGGCCGGAACGCGCGGGGGCGCGGGTCGGAGCATGGACAAGGTGGCGTTTCTGGTCGGCCTCGATCCGGTGGTCGGAGAGGTCGTCACGTCCGCGTTGGGGACGGAGTACGAGGTCGTTCTCCTCGAAGCGTCGCTCGAAGCGCTCGGTCGTCCCGCCGATGGTGCGCTCTTCGTCGTGGGCGAAAACGCGAGCGATTCGAGCGCGGTCGAGCTGTGCTCGAGGCTGAGAGGTTTCTTCCCTCGGGCCGTGGTGCTCGCCGTCGCGTCGAGTCTCGACGCCTTGCCGCGCTTGCTCTTGGCGGGCGCGGACGACGTGCACGTCGTCGATTGGGGCGGCGGAGTCCTCAAGGGGCGTGTCGAGCTCGCTCGTCGGGTGGTCGTCGACCGTCATCGGGATCCGCGTCGAGCCGACCAGGAGTCCCGGCCCACGCTGCTGGTGGACGGTTCGTCCAAGATTATGGTCGTCAACGCGGCCGTAGCGACACTCTACGAGCGCGATCCGGAGCGTCTCGCCGAGCATGCTCTATCGGATTTCGATCTTTCCAGCGCTTCATGGGCTGTCGAGCCCTCGCGCATGCGGGACGGCGACGTGCTCACGCGGCAGAGACGGCACACCCGTGGGGACGGACGGGAGATCGACGTCGAAGAGAGCCTGGAGGCGATCGGTTCTGGCCAGGCTCGCACGTACTTGGTCAAGGTCCGCGATTTGACCGCGAGGGCAAAGCTCCGCGAGCGCATCCGCGACGCGCGCACGCTCGGCACCGTCGGGAGCCTGTCCGGTGCCATCGCTCACGACCTGAACAACCAGCTCACCGTCATCCTGAGCTACACGAGCCTCGCTCTCGACGACTTGGACGAGGGAAATCCGCTCCGCGAAGACCTCGAGCAAGTTCGTGCCGCCGGTGAGCAAGCCACCCTGCTCGCGCGCCAGCTTCTCTCGGTGGGCAAACCAGCGGCACGCCGCGAGCGTCGCACCGTCGACGTCGGCGAGAGCCTGAAAGACATGGAAAAGCTCCTGCGACGCCTAGCCGGGTCTTCCGCAGAGCTCTCACTCGCCGTCACGTCGGGATTTCGTGTGAACGCCGACGCGGGGCAACTGTTGCAGGCCGTTTCGCACCTGGTGCTCGGCGCGCGTGACGACCTACGCGGACCCGGCGAGATCGTCGTCGACGTCGCCCGACGCGCGGTCGAGGCGAGCTCGTCGGGGAACTCGACCGGCAACGGGAGCGGGATCGGCAATGGCGGCTCTCAGCCCCCGGCCGGACGGTTCGTGGTCCTCGGGGTCACGGCGGTTCCCGGGACCGATGCCGCTCGTCCCGAAGGCGACGACGAAGAAAAGTCGTGGAGCGCCTCCGGAGTCGCGTCGGTACACGCGGCCGTGGCGGGGATCGACGGGCAGTTGTTCGTCTCCCAGACCGGGACCACGACCCGCTACGAGGTACTCCTGCGCGAGGTGGAGACCTCCTCCGAGGTCGTCGCGCACGGCGGTCCGGTGGCGCGCGGGGAAGAGGTCGTCCTCCTGGTCGAGGCAGATCCGCTCGCCCGGCGTGCTTCGGCGGCTTCCCTTCGGCGGTCGGGATACCGGGTCGTCGAGGCCGAGAATGCAGGGGATGCTCTGCTCGCCGCGGAAGAGCAAACCGTTCACGTGCTCGTGACCGACCTCGCGCTCGCGCGGCTGGGCGGGCGGAGGCTCGCTGCGCGGCTCGGGAGGATGCAGCCGCGAATGCGTGTGGTCTACATGGGCCCGCCGCACGAGACGTTCGAGCCCGGCGAAGAGTCCGTGACCAAGCCGATCACTCCGGACCGTCTGGTGGCGGCCGTGCGTCGCGTGCTGGGCTGCGGAGCCGGCACGAGCGCGACCGACTCCGCCTGAGCATTGGGCGCCCGGTCGAAATAAGCGTGCCATCTCCCGCCGCTCGCAGATGGCCTCGTCGCTCCGCTCCTCGACCCGCGGGCGTTACTCGAGCGCCGCTCGGATGCTGTCGAGGAGCTCGGCTGTCCCGAACGGTTTCGCCAAGAACGAGACACCTGCCGAGCCGAGCACCGTGCTCGTGGAGGCATACTCGGAGTATCCACTCGAGAAGAGCACCCTCGCCGAAGGATCGAGCTTCCGAATCTGTTCGAAGGCCTCTTCTCCGGTCATTCTGGGCATGGTGACGTCCAAGAACACCAAGCGGACGATGTCCTTGTGTTTGGCGAACTGTTCGACGCCTTCGACGCCGTCGGCTGCGAGCACCACCTCGAAGCCTGCGCGCTCGAGGGTGCGTTTGACCACGTTGCGCACCACCGCCTCGTCGTCCACCACGAGCACCGTCCCTACTCCTCGGTAGGCAGCTATCGACTCACGCGAGGCGGGCTTGGGAGCGGGCGTTCCAGAAGCGACGGGCAGCAGAATCTCGAAGGTGGTTCCTTCACCGGCGGCGCTCCGGACGCGAACCGAGCCCTTGTGCGAGCGCACGATGCCGAGCACCGCTGCGAGGCCCAGGCCCCGGCCGGTGAAGCGCGTCGTGAAGAACGGATCGAAGATGCGCGCGCGTGTCGTCGCGTCCATGCCGTGGCCGTCGTCTTCGACCTCGAGGCTCACGTAGCGCCCAGGCGTAAGCTCGGCGCCGAGCGTCGTGTCCTCGACGTCGCTCGTCCCGAGCACGATGCTTCGTGTGCGAACGGTCACCCTGCTACCGCGCTCTTCCGTGGCTTCGAGCGCATTGGTGACCACGTTCATCAGCACCTGGCGAAGTTGCGACGCGTCGGCCAAGACCGGTTCGATTTCGGTGCCTTCGGTGTACTTCAAGCTCGTGCCGCGCCCGGTGCGCGTCGCGAGCAGCAAGACCATGTCGCGCACGAGCGAGCGGAGGTCCACCGGCTCCACCACGAAGCGTCCCTTGCCCGAGTACGCCAGCAGGTGGCGCGTGAGCTCGCCTGCCCTCTTGGCCGCGTTCTCGATGTCGTCCAAATGCGCGAGCGCAGCCGAGCCCTCGGGCAGAGCCTTTCGCGCGAGTCCGGTGTTGCCGAGCACGCCGACCAAGAGATTGCTGAAGTCGTGCGCAATCCCGCCAGCGAGCAGGGCGAGGCTCTCGAGGCTCTGCGCTTGCCGCAGCCGTTCGTCGAGCTTCCTCGACTCGGTCACGTCTTGAAGCACGGTGAGGCGCCCGGTCGAGCGCTCGCCGTCGCGAATGGGAGATTCGGTGAGACTCGCCCAGACCTGCCGCCCGTCCTTGGCGCGGTAGCAGGAGACGTTGCGCGGATTGCCACCGAGTGGAGGAAGCTCGTGCAACTCGCGGCCGTCGAAGGGGACCAACACCTCGCCGAGCGTGCGGCCGATGGTTTCGGCGATCGTGAATCCGAAGATTTCCTCGAACGCCGCGTTCACATAGACGACCGTGCCGGTTCGTGAAGAGAGGAGAACCGCCTCGCGCATGGCTCCGAGCATGGCGCGGTGCCGTTCCGCGACGCGCAGGTTGGTGAGCGCGACGGCAGCGAGATCGGCGGACGAGCCGAAGAAACCGAGCTCTTCGTCGGATGGGCGAGCTTCGCGCGACAGAAGTCCCACCACGGCACCTATCACTCGCCCTTCCGAGACGAGGGGCGCGAGCACCAGCTCGTTCCCGTCGAGCGGGACATGGCGAGCGCGAGCGAAGTCCGCGCCGAGCAGGTGGGCGATACGGTCGAAAGGAGGCGTTCGACCGGGTGGGTAGCCGTCATTTCGAGAAGGACGCGCGTCGTCGGCGAGCTGGACGTCGACGCCTTCGAGGTCGAGCGCCGCGGCCAGTCGAGCCTCGAGCGCGCGAAAAATCTGAGCCTCTCGCGTGGACTTTACCAGGTCGGCGTTCAGCCTCGCCCACGCATCGGCACGCCTTGCCGCCGCCACGGCGCGCTCCCGCTCGAGCTCGCGCTCGGTGACGTCGAGAACCGTTCCGATGAAGCGTCGCGGTCGGCCTTCCTCGAACGAGCATTGGCCTTTCGAGAGGCACCATCGTTCGCCTCCGGCACGAAGACGGATTCGGTAGGTGGCCTCGTAGGTGCCGGAGCTACTCGGGTCGAGCGCCCGCTCGACCGCGCCTCGCACGTTGGCGACGTCGCTAGGGTGCACGCGCTCGAGGAAGTCCTCGAACGAAGGGGGCGGACCCGCAGGCTGGTCCCACAACGAAAAGCAGCGGTCGTCCCAGCGCGTGCCAGCGGACGGGGTCCACTCCCAAACACCGGTTCGACTGGCGGTGAGGATGACGGCCAAGCGCTCTTCGGCCATTCGTAGCCGGTGCTCGAGCTCGCCGCGCGAAGGGTCGTCCTGCGTCGACACCCGGCCAAACTAGCAGGACACTTCGCCAAGCGGTCCAACGACGAAGCCTTCTTGCGCTGCCGGCCTCACGCTCGGAAAAAGGCGATGGAGATCCGTGCGCTTGCGCCTGGCGCAAGAAATGCGCGTCACCAACGGCGCCTGTCCGGGCGCAAAAGGACCGTCCCCTACTATTCGGATCCTGACACTCGTCGGACGAATCGAAGGAAAAATAAGCTGCATCGACGGGCGCGGCTTCGATCTCTACGCGCATCGGTATAGGCTGACCTGCTCTCTCACGACCTTTCGGAATCGTAAGGATCGGGGCGGTCCATGAGGGGCCGGGATTGTTCGCATGGCGTCGGGTGGTCGTTCGAGCGACCATCGAAATCCGCGCGGGCCTCCTTGCGCCGGACCCTCGGTTGGGAAAATCGTTAGACACTAGGACCTGTGTCCTCTTTTCGAGAATTCGGCCGATGACCCAACAGGACTCGACAACACAGCTCGTGGTTCAGCTGCTCGCGGCAGCCAAGAATCCGCTGTGCGCTCTCGACCTGGAAGGCAACGTGGCGCACGCCAATCCGACATTCGTCGAGCTGACCGGGCTTCGGCCCGGGCTGAAGCGATCGTTCCTCGACAGGGCCCTCACCCCGGACGCCGTGCTCGCCTTGGGGAGCGCTCTCGACGGCGAAGTGGTGAAGCTAGGGCCGCAGTCCACCCACGCATTCGACGCGACCAAGTCGTGGAGCGCCACGCTGACACGTCTCGGTGAACGCTTCGTCCTGGTCACCGCCGAAGAGTGCGTGGGCTCGCGTCAGAGCGAGAGCGAACTGTCCTGGCGGAGACTCGCGCACTCCTCCGTGGAGAGCGAGGCGCTCGGCACCGCCATCGACGACCTCCCGATTGGCGTGTGTCTCGTCGAGATCGAAGAAGGCAAAGCTCCCGCGTTCGTGGCGCACAACAGTGCGTACACACGCATGCTCGGTCTCAGCGAGTACGGCAACGTGCAGGAGACCGCCATGCCTTACGTGCTCGACCGCGACGGTCAGGTGCTTTCGGTGGACGAGCTTCCCGGACCCATGGCGGCGCGCACGGGAGAGATCATTCGCGCGGATATCTTGCAGTTCGTCTCGGTCGACGGCTCTCGAAAGACCGTGATGGCGAGCTCCGCGCCGGTCGCCGGGGAAGACCGGGTGCGCCGAGCGGTCACCGTGCTGCTCGACGTCACCGAACGTGTGCGCGCGGAAGAAGCCCAGCGCGCGAGCGAGCGCCAGGCCGCGGCCGTCTTCGCGGCGTTCCGCGATCCACTCGCGGTACTCCAGGCTTGCCGAGACGAATCCGGCGCTGTGGTCGATTGGATCTACCGCGAGCTCAATCCGTCGCTCCTGCACTCGCTCGGCCTCGCTCGCGAGGCCATCGTGGGCGTGCGCATGTCGCATTTGTTCCCCGGCATGTTGGAGCGGGGAAATGCGCTCTTCAGCGCCACCCTCACCACGGGCGAGCCGGCGGATCGAGAGGTGTCGTTCCAAGGTCGCGACTTCTTGGTGCGGGTCTTCCGGCTCGACGAGAATCAGATCGTGATGACCGCGCACGATACGACTCAATCGAAGAGGGTCGAGCGTGAGCTGCGCGCCAGCACGGAGCGCTTCGAGAACACCGCGTGCACCGTTCCGGGCGTCCTCTACGACTACGTGATCGACTCCGAAGGCCGCGGCCGCTTCGTCTACGTGAGTCCGGGCGTGAGCGACATCTTCGAGCTCTCCGCCGACACGCTCCTCCGGGACCCGGCTCGCTTCTGGCGGATGCTCTTTCCCGAAGACGCTCGAGGTCTGCTCGAGTACGTCCAGGAGCTCGGCAGCTTGGTCAGACGCGAGGCGGAAGCGCGCATCGTGACGCCGTCGGGGGCCGAGAAGCGACTGCGTTTCACATGGCGTGCGAACCCACCCGCCCCGGACGGAACCATTCGTGGGAGCGGGTTCATCTTCGACGTGACCGAGGCGCACACCGCTCGTGTGGCTTTGGATCGTTCGCGTCGCGAGCTGCTCGACCTGGTCGAGAAGCTGCCCATCGGCATCTTCGTGGCCCGCGACGGCGCCATCGTGTACGCGAACCCCGAGCTCGCGCGGTCGTGCGGCTGCTCGAGTCCGAACGAGCTCGTCGGCGTGGAGACGTCCGCCGTGTTCTCGCACGATCCGGATCAATCGGGGTCGTATCCGGCGTTCGGCGCCTCTCAAGATACGTTCGCCTCGCGTAGGGAGTGGACGTACAAGCGCTCGGACGGCAAGCTCGTGCTTCTCGAGACGTCGTCTCGTCGTGAGGTCGAGCTCCAGGGGCGTCTCGCCGAGCTCGTGACGGTGCGTGATCTCACCGAGCTCCGCGCCATGCGCTCTCAATTGATGCAGGCCGACCGGTTGGCTTCGGTGGGAATGTTGGCCGCGGGAGTCGCCCACGAGATCAACAATCCGCTGGCGTACGTGATTGCAGCGCTCGACTTCATGGCCGAGTCTCTGCAATCCGAGCGACCCGCCCTCGGCGATTTCCAGCACGCCCTCGGAGAAGCTCGCGAGGGCGCGAGCCGGGTACGACAGGTGGTTCGGGATTTGAAGACCTTCTCGCGAGCCGAGCCGGAGCGGGTCAAGGTGGTCGATCTGCTCGGGGTCCTCGACTCGTCCGCGAACATGGCGATGAACGAGATTCGCCACCGTGCTCAGCTCGTGAAAGTGTACGGCGCCGTGCCTCGCGTCCGCGCGAACGAGGCTCGCCTCGGTCAGGTGTTCTTGAACCTGCTCGTCAATGCGGCCCAGGCCATCCCCGAGGGACGCGCCGCTCAGAACGAAATCCGCATTCTGACCACCACCGGCGAGGATGGCGAGGCGGTGATCGAAATACAAGACACCGGCGTGGGGATTCCCGAGACCGCGATCGAGCACATCTTCGATCCCTTCTTCACCACCAAACCAGCGGGGGTCGGGACCGGGCTCGGACTTGCGCTCTGCAAAACGACCATCGTGGCTATGGGAGGAACGATAACCGTGTCCAATCTACCAACGGGGGGCGCGTCGTTTCGCGTCACCCTCGCTCCGCAGTCGGCCGTCTCGATGCCCGTCGAGACCACCACCACGCGTCCGGTGGTGCCGCAAGGAAGGCGTGGTCGGGTTCTCGTCGTGGACGACGAGGTCCTCATCGCCAACGGATTGGGGCGGGTACTTGGGAAAGAGCACGACGTGGTGACCCTGACGTCCGCACGTGACGCTCTGAAAAAGTGCGAAGCGGGGGAGCGCTTCGACGTCATCGTGTGCGACCTCATGATGCCGGAGCTCACCGGGATGGACGTCCACCAGGCGTTGCTCGAGCTCGACCCCGACCAAGCGCGTCGAATGGTCTTCTTGACGGGCGGCGCCTTCACGGCTCGAGCGTCCGCGTTCTTGGACAAGACCACCAATATTTGTCTGGAAAAGCCCTACGATCCGACGAACTTGCGCGCGCTCGTGCGCGGCCTCGTGGGATGAGCGTCAGAACGAGCCGCGAATCCCGATCGATGCGGGACCTGCGGCGCCCTGCGTGAGACGAACGGGGAAGGCTCTCGGGAGGAGCAACCCGGTCCACAGGGCGACGACTCCGACTCCGAGCGAGACCGTGCTGACCCACGCGAGCCCTCGCGCGCGATCTCCGGAGGCGCGAGCTTCCGCGTCGGTGCAGTAGCCGCGGTCGTCGAAGCACTTATTGCTGTAGTCTGCACGCGCCGAGAGTGCGAGCAATCCGGTGATGCCGGCCGTACCGAGTCCCACTCCCGCGACTCCGAACGAGACCCACGACGCGGTGCTGAACGACGCTTCGGGGCGAGTGCCCACGTCCACGGTGGGCGCGGCGCGCGTGTCGGGAGGCTCCTTCGTGTGAATGTCGCTCGCCTGCGGCGGCGCGGGTTTCGAGCCTTCGGGTGTGGGTACAGCCGAGGGCGGGGTGGGGGGCAAGTGCTCCGAGCCGTCCGCCCGATCGAGCACCACCGTGCGGCTCTCGCCTTCTCGCAGGTCGACTCGAAGCTCGACCGGGAGCGCTCGCTCGAGTCGGAGCGTGTGAGGTCCGGGATCGAGCGGAAGCGCGACGCCCACCGCGCTCGCCGGGAGCTCTTTGCCGTCGAGCGAGAGGTGTCCGTCTTCGGGCTTGGTGGAGCCGAAGGTCACGGTCAAGAGCGGCACTCTCGGGCGGAGCGCGGCCACGTGGGCGCGTGCTTCGTCGGCGCGGTCCGGCCGGCGATCGATTCCCGCGCGCTCTCGCGCGAGCTCGAAGGTCGAGACGGCCGAGGCCAGCTTGCCTTCCTTCTCGAGGCAGAGCGCCCAATTGAGGAGCGTCCCGCCGGCCGGATCGAGCTTCTGGCTCTCTTCGAAGAGAGGGCAGGCCTTGGCGTAGTCGCCTGCGTCCATGGCCCTCTTCGCCGCACGAAAGAGGCCATCTGCTGCCGCCGTGGTGGTCGCGTCCGCGCACGCGACCCCTTCGTCGAAGACCGTGCTCGTGCAGGCCGTCGCGACGAAGGCGACGAAGGCGACGAGCGACCGAGTGCGTTCGCGCCGGGCAAAGTCGCGACTCATAGAACTCTCCGAAGGCTCACGTCGAGCTGGCTACGGGCTAGCCTGAGCAGGCTCTCGAACTCGGCTCGGCCCACCTTGGCGCGCGCCGAGAACGCGTCTCGTGTGCGTGCGAGCAGGTCTTCTCGAACCTTGGCGACCCATCGCGCTGCCGTCGCGCGGTGTACGCCGTAGAGTGCGCCGAGGGCGTCGATCGAGAGACCGTCGACGGCGTGTTGTTTCAGCAACAGGCGCTCTTTGTCGTCGAGCGAGGCGAGCGCTTCGTGGAAGGCCTCCTTGAAGGCAGGGCGGTACGCTTCCTTGACGAAGTCGAGCTCGAGGTCGCGAGGGGTCACGTGGCGGGCGAGGATGCCGCTCTCGTCGACCGATACCTCGCGAGCCGTTCTTTTTCGGGCCTTGAGCGCTGCACGGGTGGCCGAGACCGAGACCCACGCGCCGAGGTCGCCTCGTCCTGTGTATTGTGCAATCTTCGGAGCTTCGCCGGGGCGAGCCACGAAGAGCAGCTCGCGCAAGCCTTGCTCGACCTCGGCGACCTCGTCGCTCGAGAAGCGCTGCCCGCGGAGCCTCTGTCCGGCGATGCCGCGCAGGTGCTTTTTCTCCACCTCGGCGATGGCCTGAGGATCGCCTTTTCCCGCCGCGTGAGCGAGCAAGAGGTCGGCGGCTCGCAGCGAGGAGGCCGCATGGGCGAGCTCGCTCGAGGTGCTCGCCTTCTCCCTCGCGACCTCGAGTACCTCGGCCAAACGTGAGAGAAACGTGGTTTCGTGTCGGGCGAGCCCCGGGTGTGCGCCGATCGCTTCTCGGTGAGCGCGCGCGATGGCCTCGGCGAGCGCCGGTACGTCGGCGTCGCGCAGACCGTGCGAGAGGTTCTCGGCGAGTGCGTGCGCGTCCATGGACCTCGTGGACCCTACCCGACACCGCGCCCGAAGACCACGCTCCACCGCGTCCCTCCCGGCTTCCTGGCCCGAGCCCTGCCCTCGACGAGCGGCGCCGATTCTCGAGAGCCAGAGCGAGCGAGGCGTGCCGTGATAGTCTCTCGTTCGTTCGGCCCATGTCCTCGCCTTGTCCCGAAGAAGACGATCTGGTGGCGTTCGCCAGCGGAGACGTGAGCGAGGCACAACGTCGAACGCTGATCGGCCACCTGGCCGATTGCGACGAGTGCCGAATCGTCACGAGCGAGCTGTCGAAACAGCGTCTCGGAGAGGCGGCGACCGAAATCTCGGACGGGGGCTCTCCTGTCCGCGCGCCGGGGAGTGGCGAGTCTCTTCCTGGTCTCGAGCCCGAAGCAGGTGTGCGCTCGGGGGCTCGTGTTCCGCTCGTCTACGAACGTCCGCCCGTGCTCGCCTTCGCCCCCGGCGAGATCGTGGCCGGAAAATACCGAGTCGTGCGCGTACTCGGCGTCGGGGGGATGGGGGTCGTGATCGAATCCGAGCATCTCCTCCTGGAGCGAAGGGTCGCCCTCAAGTTCATGGGGCCGTTGCTCGCCTCGGACCGCGAGGCGGTGGCTCGCTTCTTACGCGAGGCTCGGGCGGCGTCCGCCGTGCCGAGCGAGCACGTGGTCAAGGTGCTCGACGTCGACACCCTCGACGACGGTATCCCCTACATCGTGATGGAGCGACTCTACGGCGAAGATCTCTCCTCGCTCTCCGCGAAGGTGGGCAAGCTCGACGTGGAGCGCGCCGTCGGGTACGTGATCGAGGCCAGCGAGGCTCTCGCGTATGCCCACGCGAAGGGCATCGTGCATCGGGACCTCAAGCCCGCGAACCTTTTCCTCACCAAGCGCGAAGACGGTTCCGAGCTCGTAAAAGTGCTCGATTTCGGCATCGCCAAGAGCCCGGTGGATCCGGGCGGGCACGGGGTGACCACGTCGCGGACCGTGCTCGGATCGCCGCGCTACATGGCTCCCGAACAGATGCAGAGTGCAAAGTCCGCGGACGCTCGCGCGGACGTATGGGCGCTGGGGACCATCTTGTTCGAGCTCGTCTCGGGTCGTCCCGCGTTCGAGGGGGAGACTCTGGCGGCGCTCAGCGTGGCCATCTGCGCGGGCCCCGTTCCCGATCTCGGCGCGGCGCTTCCTTCCGCGCCTCCCGTGCTCGTGGAGGTGGTCTCGCGATGTTTGGCTCGAGCGCCCCACGATCGCTACGCGAGCGTGGCCGACTTGGTTCTGGCGCTAGCGCCCCTCGCCCCCGAGTCGGTGGCGCAGGAACGCGCGCGTATCGCCGCGATTGCGGGGTCGAGCCCATCCCCTGCGCGCCCTTCGGGGCGCCCGAGCGCTCCGTCAACCCCCCCGGTAGCAATCGCCGACGCGCGAGTGGTGGCCGTTTCGTCGGAGGTGTCCGTCCGATTGCCTCGCGACTCGCGCCCAGGCCTTTGGATAGGGATTGGAGCCCTGCTCGTCATGGCGTTCGGGATTGGCGCCTGGGCCTTCGGTCTTCGGGGGACGACCGGTTCGAACGGCACGCTCAGCCCGACCGCGTCGTCTTCGGCGAGCATGGGCTTCAGCGCGACACCGAGTGCGCCGAGCGTGTCGCCGTCGCTCGTGGCCTCCGGGGGAGCCGCCGAGCCGACCAGCTCGGCTCGTGTGGAGGCGCTCAAGCCCGGCACGAAGAAGCCGAAGACCACGCCGCCGCCGCCGGTCTCGTCGAGCTCGGCGACGCCGCTTCCTGCGAAGCTCCCCGGAGGGGGCCCGAGCCCGAGTCTTCCCGCGAGCGGCTCGCTCTACGACGAGCGCCGCTGACTTCGAATAGGCGACGAGGGGCCACTCGTTCGGTGGTCCCTCGAGGTGTGGGCCGCGTAGCGGACGTCAGATGGCCGTGCGCTTTTGCAGGTACTTGGCGAGGAACATGCCCGCTTCGACCGACGCGGCCTTGAGTCGGACGCGTTTGTCGGCGGTGAGTGCGCGTCCCTCGAGGTCGATCTCGTCGATCATGCCGCCGTCCTTTCTGAAAATCTTCACGTTGATGCGCACGCGCGAGGGCTCATTGGAGATGGCGGCGAAGTAGCCGGGTTCGATGAACGAGCAGTTGGCTTTGACCACGTAGTCGCCGGTGGTCCCGTGCGGCTCCGGCATCCGGTATTCCTTGCGGAAGTCCGAGAAAGAAAGCGCGAACGAGGTGGCGATGGCTTCTTTGTCTCCCTCCCAGCCGATGCCCTGAGGGTCCTTCTTCATCGAGGCGCCGTACTCGGCGTCGGTCTTGCGGCCCACGTGGAGGTCGTCGAAGGTGAGCGGCTCGAGCGTGAAGGTCGAGGTCTTGTGCATCGGGTTGGGGGTGGTCTGCGAGATCACGTGGATGCGCGGGGCGCAGCCGGTTAGCCAAGCGAAGAGCACGAAGACGAAGAGCACGAGCGACGGGCGACGGGCGAACATGACGGATACCTCGAGAGAACGGTTCGGCTCCAGCATCCCCGGGTGGCATCTCGCCGACCGTTCGTACCGAAGCGTGACCCTCTCGGCCGTCTTGTGGAAGTCGTTGCGTCGTCGACGAAAAAAATCCGAGAGCTCGTCCTCACCCCGCGTTCGCAGGTCAGAGCGGCGAGCGTGCGCAGCGGAATCCTTGGTAGTCGCGCCGGTCTCCTATCGCCACGAAGTCGCGCACCGTGTTCCCCGTTTTGGGGTCGGGGGGGTCGCCGTAGTTCCCTCCACGGACGATGGTCTGGGTACCGTTTAGTGTCGTGCAATCGACACACGAACCCCCCGAATTGCTCGGGAATCCGGTGCTGGACGGGCGGTCGAGTACGAGCTCATGCATGTTCCCCGCCATGTCGTACTGACCGAACGCCGAGGCCCCCTTCACCGACACGCCCACTGGAGCGATCTGAGCCAGCGTATTGCTCGTGCTCTTCGTGTTCGGGGGGGGATAGTTGAAGTTCAGGATGGCGTACTCCGGGCCGGCGTTGGAGGCCTGCGGTGCGCCGACCCAAGGCCACGGCCGCTGCTCCGTACCGTTGGCTGCGGCGAAGATCCATTCGGCCTCGGTGGGCAAGAAGCCTCCGTCCCAGATGCAAAACGCGTAGGCTTCTTCCCAGTTCACCATGTTCACGGGTCGACGGTCGTTCTTCTCGACCGCACTCGTGACGTAGGTCGACTTGGGCGTGTGCCCTCCATCGGTGCGCGCTTCGTCCGTACTTGCCTTTAGAAACTCGGCGATGCTGAACGAGGACGCCTGCCAGCCCTTCTCGGTTCCACCCTCGGCGAGCGAGAGCCCGACGGCGTTACCCGTGCCATCCTTGATGTGGGAGTGCTTTCCGCTCCCGAGCTGCGGCACGTAGGGGGGATTCGCTTGAACCGCCGCGACGAATGCTCTGAAGCGAGCGACCGAGACCTCGTACTTATCGAGTCGGAAGTCGCTCACCATTGCCGGTGCCGAGGGAGGATCGACGCCGGGACCGAAGTTACGGTTGAAGGTCTTGGTTTTGCTGTCCACCAAGACGCTCTCGCAGCAGCTGCCGCCGTCCGGCCCACAGTCGTCGATTCCCGTGCCGGTACCCGCGCAGCTCCGCGGGACGTTGGTACCCCCTTCGCCGGAGTCGGTGCCCGCGTCCAGGTCGGCGTCGGGCTTCGTCGCGTCGCCGGACGTCGCGTCGCGCGTGGTCGCGTCGGACAGAATGGCGCCGTCGGACGTGTCCGCATCGGCGAGGGCCAGGTCGGGGACGTCCGGTAGACCGATGATTCCGGTGCACGCGGCGACCGCCAAGGCGAGAGGAGCTGCGAGAACGAGCGCCGAGCGCACAACGCGAGGATGGAGCGTCACTTTCCAGAGTCGACCGCACCGTGCATCGCCCGGTCAAGGTGACCGGGTGACCGGGCCGATCCACATTCGACCCGCGGCGATCCGTTTTCGGCTCGCGCGTGGTCGCGCGGAGACGAGGAGACGTCATCGCGACTTGTTCGCCCGCAAAATTCGCGTACTTTCGAGGAGATGCACTTTTCCTGGTTTCGCGTGCTCCTGCCCTTGTCCGTTCTTTCGGTGCTCGCGTGTTCGGCCGAGAGCGATACCAGCGCGTCAACGGAGCCGAGCGGTGCGAGCGGCGAAGAGGCCATCAACGGCGGAAAGGTCGAACGCGCCTATCCGGCCGTGGGCATGCTGCGCTTCGCTTCGGGGAGCTTCGGCTCGGGCGCGTTGATCTCGCCCACCGTGGTGCTGACCGCGGCTCACGTTGCGCTCGGCAAACCGACCACGTTCTACTTCGGCAACGTGGCCGCCTCGAAGCAGCCCACGGCTCCGAACCTCCGCCAAGCTCCCGTCAAAGAGTGGGTGGTCCATCCCTGCTACGACAAGCCGGACGGTCCCGGCTGCCCCGGCAAGCTCGACGTCGCCGTGGTGCACCTCGCAGCGCCCATCACCGACGTGCAACCACTCGTCCGCTACGCCGGTGACGTGCGTCTCTTCTGGGGACTCTACAACCCGCTCGTCGGCGACGTCTGCGAAGCGGTGGGGTTCGGTGCTCATCTCGAAGGCGACGCCGGACGGTACACAGTCGGCACGCGCCGCTCGGCGAAGAGCCAGGTGACCGACGTGAACGGCACCGAGGTCGTCGTCAAGTGGGTCACGGGCATCGCGACCAGCGGCGATTCCGGAGGACCGCTGATTTGCGACGGAAAGATCGTGGGCTCGGTACGTGGGAGCGCGGACCCGAGCAACGTCTCCGTGGAGCGCAATCGCGAGGCGTACGTGCGCATCGACCGCTCGCGCGACTTCGTGGACGATTACCTGGCCGCCTGGCGCTGACGTCTCGCACCCGCGGGCTCGAACGAGACGCCACCCCTCGACCGGCGGCGTCCAGCGAGTCACGTTCCCTTGCGCCATCCGCCGCCGAGCGCCTGATAGAGGCTCACGACCGCCTGGAATTTTCGGCGCTTCGTCTCGATGACCTCCACTTGAGCCTCGAGCGAATCCCGGCGGGTCAAGAGGACTTCCATGTAGTCGGCACGGGCCGACTGGAAGAGCACTCCGGAGATCTCGACCGAGCGCGCGAGAGTGTCCACCTGTTGGGCTTGTAGCGTGTAGCTCTTCTGCAGATTGGCAATCGTGGTGAGCTGTGTCGCCACGTCCGTGAAGGCCTGAAGGAGCGTCTTTTCGTACTCGTAGACCGCCTGGATTTGGCGCGCATTCGACGAGCGGTACTCCGCGGTGATGGCAGCACGGTTCAAGAGGGGCGCGCTGAGGCTCCCGGCGAGCCCGTAGCCGAGCGACTCCGGCGTGCTCACGAGGTGGGCCGCGTTGAAAGAGCGGTACCCGACGCCCGCGTCGATCGTCAGGGAAGGGTAAAACGCGGCCTTGGCGACCTGCACGTCGAGCTTGGCGGCTTCGAGCTCGAGCGCGGCACGGCGTACGTCCGGGCGGTTTTCGAGCAATCGCGTGGGGAGACCCGATTGAATGCCCTCGGGCAGCGGCGTGTCGAGTGCATCCGGCCGTCGAGCGACCGGCTGGGGGTAACGCCCGACCAGGAAGTTGATGCGGTTTTCGGTCCGTACTCGCTCCTGTTCGACGTCGTAGAGACGGCTTCGGTTCTTCAGGACCTCGGCCTCGAAGCGCTGCACGGCGAGCTCGGTCACGCGTGCGGCCTCTTTTTCGACCTTGACCACCTCGAGTGCGTTCGTCTGAAGCTCGATGTTCTTCTTCAGGATATCCACCTGATTGTCGAGCGCGACGAGCTCGTAGTACGACCTCGCAATCTCGGCGACAATCTGGGTGACCATGAAGTTCTTGGCCTCGACCGTGGCGAAGTAGCGGTATCCCGCGGCTTTCGCTGCGTTTCGCAGCTTCTTCCAGATGTCGACCTCCCACGAGCCGGTGAGGCCGAACGCGAAATTTCCCAGGTTCTCCGGGACCCCGGCGGCCTCGTCGCTCTTGCCTTGGCTCGTGTACTTTCCGACCTTCTCCACGCCGACGCCCGCGCCGGCCCCCACCTTGGGCATGACCTCGCCCTGGCGCGCCGACACCTCGTTTTCGGCGATGACGATCTCCTGGAGCTGGATACTCAGCTCTCGGTTGTTGGCCAGTGCCGCGTCGACCAAGGATCGCAGCTCGGCGCTCCCGAAGAGGTTCGCCCAGGTCTCCTTGGCGGCTGCCCCGTCTTTCGCGGCGGTCGGAGCTTCGTTAGGGGTCGACACGAAGCTCGTCGGGAGGGCCTTGTTCGGTTCACGCGGGTCGTTTCCTTTGAGGGAAGGGACGCACCCCGCGAGGATGCCGGTCATCGCCAGGGCGAGCGCCGGAGCCGCGAGGCGCGAACCAATGGGAGCTCTACGCATGGTGGTTCATATCCTCGCTCAAAGGGCCTTCTTCTTCGTTCCGGATGAGGTGCTTTCCCTGGGAAAGGGAGCCGAAGACGAAGTAGAGACCGGGCACCACCAACACACCGAACACGGTGCCGAACAGCATGCCGCCCAGCGCGGACGCGCCGATCGTTCGATTGCCGACGGCCCCCGGGCCCGATGCCAAGACGAGCGGCACCAGACCGGCGATGCAAGCGAACGAAGTCATCATGATCGGTCGGAATCGCGCTTTGGCGGCCTCGATGGCGGCGTCGCGCACGGAGACCCCTTGCCGGTTCTTTTGCACGGCGAACTCCACGATGAGCACGGCGTTTTTGCCCAATAGACCGACCAGCATGACGAGGCCGACCTGCGCGTAGACATCGTTCGCGAGTCCGAGCGATCTCAAGAGAAGGAACGAGCCGAAGACCCCCGCGGGGAGCGAGAGGATCACCGAGAGCGGAAGGAGAAAGCTCTCGTATTGACCGGCGAGCACCATGTAGACGAACGCCAAGACCACCAAGAAGATGTAGATGGCCTCGTTGCCGCGCTTGGCCTCGTCGAAGGAGAGTCCCTCCCAGGCGATGTCGTAGCCGCGCGGGAGGGTCTTCTGGGCGACCTCGCGCACCGCCTTTATGGCGTCGCCGCTCGTGTAGCCTTTGGCCGGGCCGCCTCGAATGGCGGACGAGTTGTACATGTTGTAGCGGGTGATCTCGTTGGGGCCTTGCGACTTCTTGAGGGTCGTGAAGGCCGAATAGGGCACCATTTCCCCGCGGTCGTTCTTCACGTAGAGGCCGAGCACGTCGTTGGGGAAGCGCCGGAACTCCGGGGCCGCCTGCACGTACACCTTGAAGAAGTTGCCGAATCGGATGAACCCCTGTTCGTAGGTGCTTCCGACCAGGATGTTCAGGTTGTCCATGGCGGTCTTGATGGACACGCCCTTTTGCATCGCCAGCTCGTTGTCGATTCGAATTTCGTACTGGGGGTAGTCCGCCGCGAAGAACGTGAAGAGCCCGGTCAGCTCTTTGCGCTGGTGCAAGGCCGCCATGAAGTCCTTGTTGACGTGGTCGAACTCGCGGTAGTCGGTCTCGTTGTTCTTGTCCAAGAGACGCAGCGCGAATCCGCTCGCCGCGCCGTAGCCAGGAACGGCCGGGGGCTCGAAGAACTCGACGACGGCGCCGAGGTCTTTGGATTTGCTCTCCAGCTCTTCCACGATTTGCGCGACCGACCTGGTGCGATGAGTCCAACCCTTGAGGTTGATGAGGCACGTTCCCGCGTTCGAGCCGCGACCCTCGGTGAGGATCTCGTAGCCGGCCAAGGACGACACGGAGTCCACGCCGTCCACCTCTTTGGCGATGCGTTGGAGCTCGCGCGAGACGTCGTTGGTGTGCTCCAACGTGGAGCCGGGAGGCGTCTGGACGATCGCGTAGATCATGCCTTGGTCCTCGTTGGGCACGAAGCCGGCCGGGACCACTTTGTTCATCCAGACGATGCCGCCGAGGAATAGCGCGAGAACCCCGAAGGTGATCACTCGGCGGTGGACGACTTTGGCGAGCACGGCCGTGTAGACGCCCGTGCCGCGGTCGAAGAGCCGATTGAAAGCACCGAGGAAGATGCTCATCGGTGTGCGCTTCTTGGGCAGTCCGTGGGTATTCTTCAGGATCATCGCGCAGAGTACCGGGGTGAGCGTGAGCGCGACGACGCCGGACAGCACGATGGCGGCCGCCATGGTGATGGAGAACTGCCGATAGAAGATGCCCACCGGGCCGGTCATGAACGCGACCGGAACGAAGACAGCGGTCATCATGAGCGTGATGGCCACGACGGCGCCGCTGATCTCGTCGAGGACTTCTTTGACCGCGTCGTACGGCGAGAGGTGCTTCTCCTCCATTTTGACGTGCACGGCCTCCACCACGACGATCGCGTCGTCGACCACGATGCCGATGGAGAGCACCAGCGCGAACAACGTGATGAGGTTGATGGTCAGGCCGAAGATCTGGAGGAAGACGAACGTGCCCACGAGGGAGACCGGGACGGCCAAGATGGGGATCAAGGTCGAGCGGAGGTCTCCGAGGAATACGAAAACCACCAAGGCGACGAGCAAGAAGGCCTCACCGAGCGTGTGCAAAACCTTCTCGATCGAGGCGTCGAGGAAGCTCGAAACGTCGTAGTTGACCTCGTAGTCCATGCCCGCCGGGAACGAGGTCTTCTTGATCTCTTCCAGCTTGGCCTTCACGTTCGCGATGACTTCGCTCGCGTTGCTGCCGTAGGTCTGCTTGAGCACGATGGCGGCCGAGGGGTGGCCGTCCAGATTGGAGTAGATGTCGAAGAACTCGCTACCCAGCTCGACCTTCGCCACGTCACGCAGGTGCAGGACCTCACCGTCGGGCGTGGAGCGCAGGATCACGCTCTCGTACTGCTCTGGCTTGTTGAAGCGCCCCTGATAGGTGAGCACGTACTCCAGCGCTTGCGCCTTCTGACCCGTGGCCTGTCCGAGGCGTCCGGGGCTGCCGATGACGCTCTGCTCGGCGAGGGCTTTCATGACCTCTTCGGTGGAGACGTTGTACGCGCGCATCTTCTCCGGGTTGAGCCAGACGCGCATGGCATACTGGCGCGAACCGAGAATGCGGGTCTGGGCGATGCCGTCCACTCGGCTCAGCTCGGGTAAGAGATTGGCGTTGGCGAAGTTGTAGAGGAACTTCTGATCGGCGCCTTTCTCCGAGCTGTAGAGGTTCACGTACATGAGCATGCTGGGCTGCACGCGATTGACCGTCACTCCCTCGAGCTGCACGAGCGCGGGCAGGCGGTTCAGCACCTGGTCCACGCGATTCTTCACGTTGACCACGGCTTGGTTCGGGTCCGCGTCGAGGTCGAACACTACCTGAATGGTGGCTTCACCCGCGCTCGTGGCGTCCGAGATCATGTAGCTCATGCCCGGCACGCCGTTGATGGCGCGCTCGAGCGTGATGATGCTCGATTGCACGAGCACGTCGGCGCTGGCACCCGGGAAGGTGAGCGAGACCATCACTCGGGGTGGCGAAATCTCCGGGAATTGGGAGACCGGGCGGGTCCGCATGGCGAGTACACCCAGGAAAACCAGGGCGAGCGACAGGATGATCGCCAATACCGGGCGACGAACGAATTTGCTGGCGAACATGGATCAGCGCCTCATTCGGCGGGCACGTCCAAGTGGGCGAGCACGTCGGAAGGTTCTTTGAGATCGACCGCGACCGTGGCCCCGTCGTGGACCTTTCGCAGCCCTTCGACCAAGACCTTGTCGTGCTCGTCGAGACCGCTCTCGATCACGAACACGTTGGGGAGCTCCGCCGCCACCGTGATGGGGCGGGAGTGCACGACGTTCTTGTCGTCGACCACGAAGACGAACTTCCGATCCAAGACGTCGAAGGTGGCCTTTTGGGGAATGACGAGCACGTTCTTGAGCGGAACGGACATCTGAATTTTCCCGGTTTCGCCGTGGCGTAGCAGGCCGTTCGGATTGGGGAAGGTGGCGCGGAAGGCCAAGTTTCCCGTGGCATTGTCGAAGTCCGCCTCGATGGCCTCGACCTTGCCGGGTTGGTCGAAGGTCCGGCCGTCGGCCATGACGAGCTTCACCGGGGTAGGAGCGTCGCTCTTCGCTTGCGACTTGTACTTGAGGTACTCGGACTCGCTGACGTTGAAGTAGACCCAGATCGTGCTGTTGTCCGACAGCGTGCTGAGGAGGTCTCCCTCGGACACCAGACTTCCGAGGCGCACGTGGAATCGGCCGACGAACCCTCCGAACGGCGCTTTGATCTCGGTGAGCGACTTGTGGGTGCTCGCGAGCGCCACTTCGGCTTTGGCCTTGTGGAGCTTCGCGTTCATGAGCGACAGCTCGTTGGGGGAGACGATGCTCTTGTCGGCGAGGATCTTGGTGTTCTTGAACTCGATCTCGGAGAGCTCTGCCTCGGCTTTGGCCTTCTCGACCTCGGCTTGGTAGACTACGGGCAGAATCTGGAAGAGCTTCCGTCCGGCCGTGACTTGCTGGCCTTCGTCCACGAAGACACTCTGCAAGTATCCCTTCTCCAACGCGCGTAGCTCGATGTGCTGAATGGCGCGTATCTGCGCCACGTACTCCTTGGTGAGCTCGGTGCTCGTGCGGAGCGGCGTGGTGGCGAGGTAGCGGCCTTCCTCTTCCGTCACGTGGTTGTCGTGGTGGCAGCCGGCGATCGCCAACGCGGCAGAAAACAACAAGGACATCCGGATTCGGTTCATCGTGTCCGTTCTTCTTCGGCTCGGCGCGCATTGCGGCCGAGTCGGGGCAAATTCCCGTGTCGGGATTCGGGCCTTCGATTGGTCGTGGTCGTGGCGTCGAGCGCCGGCTCCGGTCTCTCGGAGGCGAGCTCGGCTCGATGCGAATGGCCGCGCGCGTGCTCGTCCACCCCGAAGAGGTGGGCCTGGCGCGAGGTCAATCGACGATGGACACTCGGAGAACGTTCGCGGCGAGCGTCAGGCGGGCGGGCCGCGCGTCGGACAGCTGTCCGCGGCATACCGCGAGGCCACCCGTGTCTGCTCGGTCCGGTGAACGCGGCCTACCGAGCGAGCTCGCGACGACGTGACGAGCGGCGAATGGCCGTCGCCGTGCGCGTTGCGGACAAGCTCACGCGAGCCGGCGTCCGCGTCGTCGACGTCGGCTTCGACAGCCTCGAGGCCGGCTTCGGGGCTCGGTGGACTGGATTGCCACTTACGCGCCGAGAACGAATAGGCGCCCGCGGGAGAGCGTGCCACGAAGGTACAGCTCAGCGCCGAGAGGTTGGAGCGCGTCGCGGCAATCGCGTCGGGTGTTCCGGGCCCGGCCTTTTGCGTGTCCACGAGTCCGGACCCGAGGGCGACGACGAGCGCCGCCAGGAATACCAGCAGGACGCGAAGCGAGGCACCGTACGACGAGGGGCGCGACGGCCACCCGATGCTCGTGGAGCTTCTCGTCATGACATCCCATTTAACACTCGCTCGGTAGGGCGACCATCAAGAGGTCGTAAGGATTGGAGTGATGCAAAATGCGACAGTGGCAGGCCGCATCGGCTGCATCGGGCGCAATGACGCGCGCGGGAAAGAACAGCTATCCACTCGTGTGTAGTGCACATGTGTGGTGCGCATGTTTCCTGGTCCTGACGAGCGCCACGCGCGTGTGCCTCCGACGCAGGAGCGTGCTCGGCTCGAGGCGTCGAGTACGACGAAGGAGGCAAGAGCGAGCGTCGCCCCGGAGGCCAGGTCGGCACGTGCCTCCCGGGGGAGCTCGTCGGAGGCTCGGGGTCGTGAAATGCGTTCGGGCGAGGGACGGCGAGGCGGTTCGTTCTTCCCTCGGGCCCCCGCTCGCGCTACGAGGCCGTCGCACGAAGCCGTGAGGCATCGTGGCGGACGGCTCCGGCCAGTCGACCGCTCGCTCGCAGGACTTTTTCGGGCGAAGCACGATTTTCGGATCGATTCGCATCGAAGCCTTGCAAAGCCGCGCCCATCTGGTATCAAACGCGCCCCCCGAGGTCCCTAGGACCAACGCGGGGGGAATTGCGTCACCACTACGACCCTCTCGTGTCGCCGCGAGGCTCGAAAATAGCCTTGCCGGCCCCCGGTGAGTCCCCCTCGTAGGAGCAGGAAATGAAAAAAGTAACCGGACAAATCAAGCTGCAGCTCCCCGCCGGAAAAGCGAACCCCGCTCCCCCGGTCGGTCCCGCGCTCGGTCAGCACGGCGTCAACATCATGGGCTTCTGCAAGGAGTTCAACGCCAAGACCGCCGGCGGCGACATGATCATCCCCGTGGTGATCACGGTCTACTCGGACCGCTCCTTCACCTTCATCCTGAAGACCCCGCCGGTCGCCGTGCTCCTCAAGAAGGAAGCCGGCCTCGCGACCAACAAGAAGCCGGGTTCGGGCTCGAAAGAGCCGAACAAGACCAAGGTTGGCAAGGTCACCGAAGCTCAGGTGAAGAAGCTCGCCGAGATGAAGATCCAGGACATGAACTGCACCGACCTCGAGTCGGCCATCCGCACCGTGCGCGGCACCGCCCGCAGCATGGGGATCGACATCGTCGGCTGAAGATTTCTGTCGCTCCCTTCACGAATGGTTCGTGAAGGAGCACTCGAAAACCTCGACACCACCGCTCGGGAGGCCATTCCGAGAAGCCGAATTTCTTCGGCAGGGTGGGAGGCCCGAGAGCCCGACGTTCGAGCTCGAGGGACCGCAAGGGAGGCACATTGGCGAAACTGTCCAAGAATCGCACGAAAGTGACGACGGAAGTCGACACCTCGCGCAAGTATACGGTCGAAGAGGCATGCGCCATCGTCAAGAAGGCGAAGTTTGCTAAATTCGACGAGACGGTCGACATCGCGGTCAGGCTCGGCGTGAATCCGAAACACGCCGATCAGATGGTTCGCGGAGCGATCGTCCTTCCGCACGGCACGGGTCAAACGGTGCGCGTGTTGGTGTTCGCGAAGGGCGACAAAGAGCGCGAGGCCCGCGAGGCCGGCGCTGATTTCGCCGGTAGCGACGACATGGTGGCTAAGGTCAGCGAAGGATTCCTCGACTTCGACCGCGTCATCGCCACGCCCGATATGATGGGCGCTGTCGGTAAGCTCGGTCGTGTTCTCGGTCCGCGCGGACTCATGCCGAACCCCAAGGTCGGTACGGTCACGTTCGATATCGGCAACGCCGTTAAGGAAGCCAAAGGCGGAAAGATCGAGTATCGCGTCGAGAAGGCTGGCATCGTCCACGCCCGCATCGGCAAGAGCTCCTTCTCCGAGTCTGCCCTGGCCGACAACGCGAAAGCCCTCATCGGCGCGCTCGTCCGTCAGAAGCCCTCGACCGCCAAGGGAACCTACCTCCGTAGCATCACGGTCTCTTCGACCATGGGCCCCGGACTGAAGGTCGACACGGCGGAATTCACGGGCAAAGCCGAGGAGGCATAATCCCATGGCAGCTGCCACGAGCACCAAAGCAGGCAAGACCACGCTCATTGGCGAGGTCAAAGGCAAGTTCGACAAAGCGACCTCGGCCGTTCTCCTTGATTACAAGGGAATGACCGTCGAAAGCGCGACGAAGCTCCGTGCGAATTTCCGCAAGGCCGGCGTCGAGTATCAGGTCGTCAAGAACACGCTCATCAAGCACGCCTTGAAGGAGAGCGCCTACAGCGACAAGCTCGGCAAGACCCTCACGGGTATGACGGGCGTCGCGTGGAGCTACGAGGATCCCTCCGCAGCGGCCAAAGTCGTCAAAGCCTTCCGCAAGGAAGAGGGCGACGCAGGCAAGCTCCAGGTCAAAGCGGGGCTTTTGGACGGGACGGTTCTCGATGGCAAAGCCGTCGAGGATCAGCTCGCCACGATGCCGGGCAAGGACGAGCTCCGCGCCCAGTTCCTCATGACTCTCCAGGCCCCGCTCACCCAGTTCGTCCAACTCCTCCAGGCTCCCGCGCAGAACTTCGTGTACGCGCTCGTTGCCAAAGAGAAGAAGGCGTCCGAGGGCTGATAGGCGCCTCGACGTGAGGGCGGCGCCACAAGCGCAACCCGATCGCCGCTCACCGTATTACTGCCGCGTTCGCGCGGCTCGACCCGCTACAAGATTTTTCAGGAGACTACGCACATGACTGACATCACCAAGGACCAGGTCGTCGACTACCTCTCGAACCTCCCCGTCATCCAGATCGCGGAGCTCATCAAGACCCTCGAGGACAAGTGGGGCGTCAAGGCCGCTCCGGCCGCGATCGCCGTGGCCGCTGGCCCCGCCGCTGCCGCGCCCGTCGCGGAAGCGCAGACCGAGTTCAACGTCGAGCTTTCGGAAGCCGGCGCGAACAAGATCAACGTCATCAAGGTCGTTCGTGAGATCACGGGCCTCGGCCTCAAAGAGGCGAAGGACCTCGTCGAGGGCGCTCCCAAGGTTCTCAAGGAAGCCGTCTCGAAGGCCGACGCCGACGACATGAAGAAGAAGCTCGAAGAGGCCGGCGCCAAGGTCACCCTCAAGTAAGCTCTTCGGATCCGTCCGCAGCGCGACCCGGTTCTCGAAAGAGACCGGGTCGTTCTGTTTTGTCCGATTGGTCGGTCGAGCGACCAGCCAAATCTGAGTCTTTTCAGTCGTTTGTGCATGTCGTCGGGCTCCTCGTGAGGCCGGCGCAAAGCGTTCGTGGGGTCGATGGGAAAGCTGCGGAGCTTCGGGCCGCAGTGATACGCTCGGGTTCCTTCATGTCTCTTCGCGCAGTAGCTTCGATTTCGTTCTTCGCTGCCTGCACGCTCGCGTGTCAGGTGCTGGTCTCGTCTGACGTCGTACAGTGCAAGTCCGACTCGGATTGCACGAACCGCGGTGGCGTATTCGTGGGCATGCGCTGCGAAGAGCAGGTGTGCCGAGCGCCATCTTCGGTTGCCGACTCGGGGACCGACGACGCCAGCACGCCCGACGCGACCTCCACCGATCCGAAGTGGGGCTGCCTCGGCACGGTGACCTGGCCTCAGCAGAGCACGACGGAGAAGGTGCTCTACCGGCAGAGGTTCTCTCGCCTCATCGGTGGAACGCCCATCGTCGGCGTCCACGTGAAGGCTTGCGCATCACTCGACCCGGAATGCAAAAGTCCTCTGGCCGAGTCCGACACGGACACCAAAGGCGACGTGGTCGTGAGCGTGCCCAAGCATTTCCGTGGCTATCTGCACATGCCGGTCGGACCCGAGTCGTTCCGCGAGATGGCGCCCACCATTTACGCGGTCTACCCGCCTCCGGCGAAAGACTCGAACCTCACCGCCGAACCGCAGGTGGGCACCGTCCCCATCTTGGTGAGCTTGTCCGAGCTCGACTTCCTATTGGCGCAGGTGAAGTCCTCGACCGACCCCAATCTCGGGCATTTGTTCGGTCTAACCACCGATTGTACCGGCAATCCGACTTCCGGCGTGTCGCTGCGCACGGCCGTGCGCGATCCGAAGACGGTGCAGTACTACTACGAGGGCAACGGAACCCCGAGCGTGACTTCGCAGGAGAGCGACGCCACCGGCAATGCGGGCTTCTTGAACCTGCCTACCGGCGTCATCTCCATGGAGACCCAGGTCCCGAAGCTCGCCAAAAAAGCCGGCTCGTATTCGGTGCTGGTGAAGAAAGGGTCGGTCACGGTGATCGACTTCGTTCCCACGCCGTGAGCTCGGACGTTCGTTCGATCGGGGACTACCGACTGGTCGCGAGCCTCGGCTCGGGCGGCATGGCTCACGTGCACCTCGCGGTATCGGCGCGAGCCGGCGGCTTCCAAAAGTTGCTCGTGCTCAAGTCGCTGCGCGAGGAGTACGCCGAAGACCCCGAGTTCCGTCGCATGTTCCTCGACGAGGCTCGCATCGCCGCACGCCTCAATCACCCGAACGTCGTGCACACGTACGAAGTGGGCGAGCACGACGGCAAGATCTTCATCGCGATGGAGTACCTCGAGGGCCAGGCGTTCAGCTCGGTGCTCACGCGCATAGGCCGTGACGAAATGCCTCTCGGTGTGGGGCTTCGGGTGCTCGCCGACGCGCTCGCCGGGCTCCACTACGCCCACGATTTGGCGGACTTCGACGGCCAGCCGTTCGGCCTCGTGCACCGCGACGTGAGCCCGCAGAACGTGTTCGTCACGTACATGGGGCACGCCAAGCTCCTCGACTTCGGGATCGCCAAGGGCACCATGACCGCCGGGCAGACGCGCAGTGGCGTCATCAAGGGCAAGGTCGGATACATGGCGCCCGAGCAGGTCATGGGAGACCCGCTCGATCGTCGTGCGGACGTCTTCGCCGTGGGCGTGATGCTGTGGGAGCTGCTCGCGAAGACCCGCTTCGTCGGCAAGACGGAAGAGGACGTCGCGGTCATCACGCGCCGAATCCAGGGGCGTGAAAGGGGCATCCGGGAGGCCGCGCCAGGCGCGCCGGCCGAGTTGCTCGAGATCTGCGAGCTCGCCATGGCGCACGACGCGGCGGACCGCTTCCCCAGTGCCGCGGCCATGCAAGAACGCCTCGAGGCGTATCTCGCGCGAGAGGGTGGGGGAGACCCACGCGCCGTCGCCTCCTTGCTCGAGACGCACTTCAAAGAAGAGCGTTCGAAGGTGCGCCGTGTGGTGGAAGAGGGCGTGAAGAGCCTGGATGTCGGCGGACCACTCGCTACGCTGAAGACCGGGTCGAGCTCGCTTTCGTCGAGCTCGTCGGGCTCGCGCTCCGACGTGGGCGCCGACTCGGGCTCGGCCAGGCGCGGCTCGAGCTCGTCCGGACCGGGAGCGGACTCCAAGTCGGCAGAGGTGCCCATGCTCGCCACCTCGATTGCGCCGGCCTCGAGCCGAAGCTCGACCCCGCTCGTGATCGGCGCGGCAGCGTTCGCGCTGGTGACCGCGCTCGGGGCTTACGTCTTGTTCGGCGCGCGCAGCACCCCGCCGCCACCCACTTCTCCCGTGGCCGCGAGCGTCTCGGCCGTGGTGCCCCCACCTGCGAGCGCGCTCGCTTCGTCCTTGCCTCCCTCGAACCCGAGCGCTCCTGCCGGTGGCGCGGTCTCGTCGCGTGTCGTGGTGAGCACGGTTCCCAAGGGCGCAATCCTCTTGCTCGACGGAGCTCCGGTCTCCAATCCCTACGAGGGCACGCTCGCCGACGGACCCCACAAGCTGCGCGCGCAGGCCGCGGGGTTCCGCGCCACCGAGCGCACGCTGACCCCGAAAGACACGGGCGACATCGTCCTCACGTTGGAGGCCGCGCCTCGCGGGGAGGAGCCCGCGCCGGCCAACACGTCGCGACCCAAGAAGCCGAAGCACGCCATCGACGACACGGATCCCTACAAATGAAGCACCTTCGTCTCTTCGCGCTCGCTCTCGTGCTCGCCTCGACGGCGTTCGCCACTACGCAAGCGGGCTCCGCGCGCGCCGCGGACGCTCCAGGCAAGGCCGCCTCCGAAGCCGGACGTGTCCACTTTCTGCGTGGTGTCGCGCTCTTCAAGGACGCCGATTTTCGCGCGGCGTTGATCGAGTTCAAGAAGGCGTACGAGATCGCCCCGAACTACCGTGTGGAATACAATATCGGTCAGACCTGCCTCGAGCTGCAGGACTACGGCTGCGCGCTGTCGGCGTTCCAGAAGTACCTTGCCGAGGGCGGGAGCGACGTGCCGGCTGCTCGCAAAAAAGAGGTCGAGAAAGAGGTCACACGACTCTCGTCTCTCGTGGCGCACGTACGGATCGTGGCGAGCAAAGAGGGCGCCGAGATCGCCGTGGACGACGTGGTGGTCGGCCGCGGCCCGCTCTCCGCTCCGCTGCTCGTGGGCGCGGGTCGCCACAAGTTCTCCGCGCAGCTCGCGCCCTTTCTGCCGGCCACCAAGGTCGTCGACGTGGCCTCCGGGGACGACCTCGAGGTGAAGCTCGACCTCGCCGATCCTCAGCCTGCCGCGGTGCCGGTTCCGGTGGTGGTCCCGGCCCCGACTCCCGCCCCCGTCGGAGAGCGTGCCGCGCCCGTGAAGCCACCCCCTCCGCCCCCGGAGGCCCCCTCGCGCGCGCCGTTTTACATCGGGCTCACGAGCACGGCGGTCCTCACCGGCGCTACGGTCGCGTTCGGCGTGGTGAGCCTCGGTGCGAAGAGCTCGCTCGACGACAAGGCCGGCCAAGTCGGCGTGACGCCGGCCGAGATGGACTCCGCGCGAACCAAGGTCGAGACCTTCTCCCTGGTGACGGACGTGGTCGGTGCGACGGCCATCGTGGCGGGCGTGGTCACCACGGTGCTCTATTTCACCACCTCGCCCAAGTCGGGCAGCGAGCGAGGGGCACGCCTCGTCCCTTCGCCGTTCGGGTTGGCCGGAACGTTCTGATTCGGCGGAAATTCGTGCCGTTCCGTCGGGCGCCGTCGCGTCGCGAGGCGCATCGCGTGCCGGACCAACCGTACGAATTCGTCGGCCCTGTCGCATCCACGAAGCGCCGCGGAACGGACCCTTAGGAATCGATGGAGATCGCGAGATCGAGAGTGGAAGCTCGCCGGGCTCGACGCTACGCTCGAACGTTGGAGAACTCATGAAGCGCATTCTCGCCACCGCCTTGCCGATCGCTTTGTTCGCCGGTTCCATCATGGCTGCCTGCTCGTCGAGTGAGACCCCGAGCGGCTCGCCCGATGCGGCAGTCGTCGACGACCCGGACGCGACCACCGCCGACGTGTCGACTCCGCCCCCGCAGTGCGTGAAGGACACCGACTGTGACGGAGGCAAGTGCGCGGGCGGGAAGTGCGTGCCTCCTTCGGCGACGGACGGCATCAAGAACGGCGACGAGACCGACGTCGACTGCGGCGGCAAGGTCGCGCCGAGGTGTGTTTCGGGCAAGGCTTGTCTCGTCCAAGACGACTGCGACGCGCTCCCGTGCATCGGCGGAGTGTGCAAGAAGCCGAGCCCCACCGACGGCATCAAAGACAACGACGAGACCGACGTGGACTGCGGCGGTTTGGTCGCGCCCAAGTGCGCCGACGGAAAGACGTGCGTCAACGCGAAGGACTGCGAGAGCGCGGTCTGTCGCGGCTACGTCTGCCGTGAGCCCCTCATCAACGACGGCGTGAAGAACGGCGACGAGACGTACATCGATTGCGGCGGAACCAAGGCCGCTGCTTGCCAGGTCGGCGAGCCTTGCTTGGTCGCTCGCGACTGCCAGAGCTCGGTGTGTCTGCCGACCAAGGCGTGCGCGGGCGCCTACGCCAACGACGGCGTGAAGAACGGCACCGAGACCGACGTCGACTGCGGCGGCCCCACGGCGCCGGTCTGTGCGGCCACCAAGGAGTGCAAGGTGGGAGGGGATTGCGACAGCGGCTTCTGCTCGCTGGACGGCGGCACACTCAAGTGCGAGCCCCGCAAGACCGGCCGTAAGGACGGAGACGAGACGGACGTGGACTGCGGCGGCACCCTCGCGCCCAAATGCGACGCCACGAAGGGCTGCCTCGCCGATCGCGACTGCCTCTCGAGCGCTTGCAGCCCGACCAAAAAGAAGTGCCTCGAGGGTCCCTCGTGCCGCGCTTCCGTGGGCGGCGAGACGTGCGGTACGGGTGAGATCGGCTCGGGCGCGACCAACCACGAGAGCTGCTGCCGCACGCTCCCGGTGAACGGCTATTCGGATCCTCGTCAGCCCGGTAAGACGGTCTACGTCGACAAGTACGAGATCACGGCGGGCCGCATGCGCGCCTTCATCCAGGCCGTGCAAGCTGCGAACGGCGCTCCCGACGTGAAGAGCTACATGGCCGCGCGCCGCCCGAGCCGCTGGGTGAACGGCTGGGAAGACGTTTTGCCCGCCAGCGCCGACGGCGCGCAGGTCTCGTACACGGTCACCGACCCCACCACCAACCTGCTCTACCCCGGCCAGGACAAGTACCTGACCAACCGCACGCAGGGCACGTGGAGCGTGATCAGTGGAAACTACACCATTCAGCCGGGGCTCTATACGTCGCTGCTCACGCCCGGCGCGGCGTTCTTCCCCGAGTACTACACGCAGCCGGGAGTGGGCTGGCCGACCAACGACTACGCGGTGACCCACAACCAGAACTGCTCCACCACCGCCGGCTCGTACGGCTACGGCACGTTCTACTTCGACAAGGCGATCGTCGCGGCCTACACCGGCGGCGTGTCCGGGCGCTTCTTCACCCAAGACCAGATGGACGCGAAGTCGCTCAACTGCACGACCTTCGCGCTCTACGCGGCGCTCTGCGCGTACGACGGCGGCCAGCTCGCGACCACCGAGGTCATGGATTACATCGGCGCGAGCAACCGGTTCCTCGTCGCGGGCCAAACGCCGTCCTGCGCGAACGGGATCGTCTCCGGCGCGGACGGTACGACCCGCTGCGACGGTCTCAACGGTGTGCCTGCCGTCTATTATTATCCGGCCGACGGCGGGAACACCTACGACGGCTCGGCACGCGTCGCCGCACCGGGACGCGTCGCCGCCGACGTGGTCCAGATTACCGCGGCCGACGAGGGCTGGCGCGACATGAAGGGCAACCTCATGGAGGCCGTGCTCAAGCCGGACAACACCTTCGACTACCGCGGTTACGGCCTCGGCTGGAGCAGCGTCACTCACCATCGCAACCAGATCTCCACGCCGCGCATGATGGCCGGCGCGTTCGGTGCACGTTGCATGCGTTTCAAGTGAATCGGTAGCGAGCGAACGCGGTCTTTCGCGCTCGGGTCGAGAGGGCGGCTCCTTCGGGGGTCGCTCTTTCGCGTTTCATGCTCCGGGCGCGCGACGACCACGGCGGCGCGTCGAAAATCGAGCTAAGCTCGCTTTCGTGTCCTCAGGCGATTCGCGTTCGTCCACTCGTTCCGGTCAGGTGCCGGCGCCGCGCGCTTCCGTCGAGCTGGGAGGGCACGTGGATGTCTCCGCGGTGCCGACGCGTCCCGTTTTGCCGGTTTCGGACGACGACGAGATCACGGGGGAAGTCCTCCCGTTCACGGACGAAGAGCCTACGGCCCCCATTCCCGCTGCCACGGTAGCCGCAGCGGTCGCGGCCACACGCGAAGACGAGTTTCGCACCGTGCACGTCACCTTCGAGGAGATCTTGGCGCGCGTGGGGCCGCAGCATCTCGGCGGCCCGCTGCCTCCCATCCGCGACGAGCTCTACACCACAACACCCGAGACCGAAGCCGCACCCGTGTCGACCACCTCGCTCGACGACGAGTGGAGCGACTCGTAGTCGGCGAGCCCACGGACGATGCGTAGCTTTCGAGGCTCGTTCGGTTCGGTGCTCGTCGCGCTCGCGGCGTCCGTGTTCGTTTCGGGGTGCGGCACTCCGCCGCCCACGTCGGTGCCCATCGCCGAGGTGATCGACGTGCCCGGTCCGTGGTCGTACTGCACGCCCCACGAAGGCATTTTGCTCTCGCGCGAGAACCAAGACGTGATCGAATCCGACGCGCTGCGCGCGCGCGCGGACACGCCGTACGATCTCTTGATCGTGCCCGGTTACACTCCGGACGACGCGGACAAGCCGCTGCCGCGGGTGCATCCGGTGGCGGCTTCGCGTCTCGACGAAGCGGTGGCGCTCTACCGCGAGGGCAAAGCGAAGCTCGTGCTCGTCACCGGAGGAAACGTTCGGCCGGCCGGGACGCCGTACAACGAGGCGATCACCATGAAGGCCTACTTGCTCGAGCGCGGGCTCTCCGAGGCCGCCATCGTGGTCGAGCCTTGCGCGCGTCACTCCACCACCAACTTGCGCAACGCCGGGCGCTTCATGTTGAAGTACCACCTGCGCACCGCGCTCGTGGTGACCAGCCGCGACCAGGCGTTTTA
Organism: Polyangiaceae bacterium; assembly: GCA_965225775.1. GTDB lineage: Bacteria > Myxococcota_A > Polyangia > Polyangiales > Polyangiaceae > JAAFHV01. Next base: position 8,552,992 of record OZ245328.1, read on the forward strand.
CTTCGCCAACGGGCGACTCTCGAGCTTCGAGATTCGCTCGCGCGCGGAGCTCGGCTACATGGTGGGAAGCCTGAAGAACAAGACGTCCACCACGCTCGAGTTCGCGCCCAACGAAGGTGTGCTCCGCCGCGGAAGCGACCCCGAAGACCCCTGAGCGCAGAAAACGCACGCACGCGGGCCCTGCACGGGGCTTTACGGCGGCCCGCCGCGGTCTTAAACCGTGAAACCCCGGACGCGACCCGAGGCCCGGGAAGCCCCGCCTCCGGCCTTGCGAGACCCGTGCCTGAATTCCGCGGGAATTTCGTGAGACGGTGTCGGGCCTTCACTCAGACCTGCACACCCGAGCAGCGATCCCAAAGCAAGCTGCGTGCCGTTACCCTTGACTTTCCCACGGATGCCTGTCAGGTAGCGCGTCCCCACTTGTCCTTAGCCTGATCCCGAGGAGCTCCGGAACGCGCACCGGAAGCCCTCCCATTCTCTTCGAGTCGTGCCGCGAGCAGGAGCAACGATGGCGAGCGTCATCCAGTCGAACTTCAGGATCCGCAAGAACCTCGGCAGCATCAGCCGAGTGATCGAGATCCCCAATCTCATCGACATTCAGAAGTCCTCGTACGACAAATTCCTTCAGACGAACGTGCCGTCGAACGACCGCGTCGAGGTCGGTCTGCAGGCGGTGTTCCGTAGTGTTTTCCCGATCAAGGACTTCAACGGCACGAGTGAGCTCGTGTTCGTGTCGTACAACTTGGAGAAGCCCAAGTACGACGTCGACGAGTGCCGCCAGCGCGGCATGACGTTCGCGGCACCGATCAAGGTGACCACGCAACTGATGATCTACGACAGCCGCGAAGGCGGCGAGCGCATCGTGCGCGACATCAAGGAGCAGGAGGTCTACTTCGGCGAGATCCCGCTCATGACGGACACCGGTACCTTCATCATCAACGGTACCGAGCGCGTCGTCGTCTCGCAGCTGCACCGCAGCCCGGGCGTCTTCTTCGACCACGACAAGGGCAAGACGCACTCGAGCGGCAAGCTCCTGTATTCTGCACGCGTCATCCCGTACCGCGGCTCGTGGCTCGACTTCGAGTTCGACCCGAAGGACATCATCTTCGTCCGCATCGACCGTCGCCGGAAGATGCACGCGACGGTGCTCCTCCGCGCGCTCGGCTACAGCACGCAGGACCTGCTGAACTACTTCTACAACACCGAGACGGTGTACCTGGAGAAGGGCGGCAAGTACTCGAAGTCGGTGGAGTACGAGCTCCTCGCCGGTCAGCGCTCCACGCGCGACATCAAGGTCGGCACGCAGATCATCGTCCCCAAGAACACCAAGTTCACCAAGGGCGCGATGAAGAAGCTGCGCGAAGCCAAGGTGGACCGTCTGCAGGTCGATCCGGAAGAGCTCACCGGCAAGGTCGCTGCGCACGACGTCGTCGACCGTGAGACGGGCGAAGTCATCCTCGAAGTGAACGAGGAGCTCTCCCCCGAGAAGCTCGAGAAGGTCCGCGCCGCCGGCGTGGAAGAGATGAAGATCCTCTTCATCGACGGCCTCAACGTGGGCGCCTACCTCCGCGACACCCTCCTCGCCGAGAAGGTGAAGACCGCGGAAGACGCGATCATGGAGATCTACCGCCGCCTCCGCCCGGGCGATCCGCCCACGCTCGAGACCGCGAAAACCCTCTTCCATAACCTGTTCTTCAACCCCGAGCGCTACGACCTCTCCAAGGTCGGTCGGCTCAAGTTGAACTACAAGTTCTACCGCGACCTCCCCGAAGAGCAGCGTCCGCCGATCGACACGCAGGTGCTCACGCCCCAGGACATCCTGGAGACCGTGCGTCACCTCATCGAGCTGAAGAACGGCCGCGGCTCGGTCGACGACATCGACCACCTCGGAAACCGTCGTGTGCGCGCCGTCGGCGAGCTCATGGAGAACCAGTACCGCATCGGTCTGGTCCGCATGGAGCGCGCCATCAAAGAGCGCATGAGCATGTCGCAGGAAATCGACACCCTCATGCCGCACGACCTCATCAACGCGAAGCCCGTCTCCGCGGTGGTGAAGGAGTACTTCGGTAGCTCGCAGCTCTCGCAGTTCATGGACCAGACCAACCCGCTCTCCGAGGTCACGCACAAGCGTCGTCTCTCGGCGCTCGGACCCGGCGGTCTCACGCGCGAACGAGCGGGCTTCGAAGTCCGCGACGTCCACCCGACCCACTACGGTCGTATCTGCCCGATCGAGACCCCCGAAGGTCCGAACATCGGCCTCATCGCGTCGCTCTCCACCTTCGCTCGCGTGAACGAGTACGGCTTCGTCGAGACGCCCTACCGCCGCGTGTCCGAAGGTCGCCTGACCGACGAAGTGGGCTGGTACTCGGCGCTCGAAGAAGAGGGCAAGTACATCGCGCAGGCCTCGGCTCCCTTCGACTCGAAGGGCAAGTTCACCGAGAACCTCGTGTCGGCTCGTCTCAACGGCGACTTCCACATGGTCACCCCCGACATGATCCAGCTCATGGACGTGTCGCCGAACCAGATGGTGTCCGTCGCTGCCGCGCTCGTTCCGTTCCTCGAGCACGACGACGCGAACCGCGCGCTCATGGGCGCGAACATGCAGCGCCAGGCCGTTCCGCTCATCCGCTCGCACGCGCCGTACGTCGGCACGGGCATGGAAGGGCGCCTCGCCATGGACTCGGGCGTTTGCATCGTGGCTCGCCGCGACGGCATCGTCGACAGCGTCGACGCCTCGCGCATCGTCGTCCGCGCCGAAGGCGACAAGGCCGAAATCCCGGACATCTACTCGCTCACCAAGTTCCAGCGCTCGAACCAGTCGACCTGCTTCAACCAGAAGCCGGTGGTCCGCGCGGGCGAACGCGTCAAGAAGGGCGACGTCCTCGCGGACGGCCCGTCTTGCGACATGGGCGAGCTCGCGCTCGGACAGAACGTGGTCGTCGCGTTCATGCCGTGGCAGGGCTACAACTTCGAGGACTCGATCCTCATCTCCGAGCGCATCGCCAAGGACGACGTCTTCACCTCGATCCACATCGAGGAGTTCGAGTGCGTCGCCCGTGACACCAAGCTCGGCAAGGAAGAAGTCACCCGCGACATCCCGAACGTCGGCGAAGAGGCCCTCAAGGACCTCGACGAGAGCGGCATCGTCCGCATCGGCGCCGAAGTGAAGCCGGGCGACATCCTCGTCGGCAAGATCACCCCCAAGGGCGAGACCCAGCTCTCTCCCGAAGAGAAGCTCCTCCGCGCCATCTTCGGCGAGAAGGCGGGCGACGTCCGTGACAGCTCGCTCCGCGTCCCCCCGGGCGTGGGTGGCATCGTCATCAACGCGCGCATCTTCTCCCGTAAGGGCACCGACAAGGACGAGCGCGCCCAGGCCATCGAGGACTCGGAGAAGATCCGTCTCGAGCGCATGCTCCGCGAAGAGGTGAAGATCCTCCGCGACAGCTTCTTCCGCCAGATCAAGAAGAAGCTCGTGGACGAGACGACGACGGGCAAGCTCGTCGACGACAAGGGCAAGGTCCTCCTCCAGAAGGGGCAGAAGCTCGACGAGGCCGCCCTCGACGAGGTTCCGCACAAGTACTGGGGCGAGCTTCCGGTCACCGACGCCGACGAAATCGGCGGCAAGCTGTCCGAGCTCGAAGAGATCATCCGCGTCCGCGAAGAGCACTTCCGCGACAAGATCGATCGCCTCTCCAAGGGCGACGAGCTTCCCCCGGGCGTGATCAAGATGGTGAAGGTCTACATCGCCATCAAGCGCAAGCTCCAGGTCGGCGACAAGATGGCCGGCCGTCACGGAAACAAGGGCGTCGTCTCCCGCATCATGGCGGAAGAGGACATGCCCTACCTCCAAGACGGTCGCCCGGTCGACATCGTCCTGAACCCGCTCGGCGTTCCGTCCCGTATGAACGTGGGACAGATCCTCGAGACGCACCTCGGCTGGGGCGCTCGCGTCCTCGGCTGGCAGATGCAGAACATGATCGAAGCCAACTGGCCCGCCGCCAAGATCCGTGAGCTTGTGCTCAAGATCTACGACGGCGACAAGGAGCTTCACGCGTTCTTGAGCAAGCTGTCGGACGAAGAGATTCGTCAGGTGGCGATGAAGCTCCGCGGCGGCATCCAGTTCGCGAGCCCCGTCTTCGACGGCGCTCCCGAGCGCGCCATCAAGGACAGCCTCGCCATCGCGGGTCTCGCCGAGAGCGGCCAGTCGATCCTCTTCGACGGACGCACCGGTGAAGCCTTCGACCAGGAAGTGACCGTGGGCGTCATGTACGTCCTCAAGCTCCACCACTTGGTCGACGACAAGATCCACGCGCGAAGCATCGGACCCTACTCGCTCGTCACGCAGCAGCCCCTCGGCGGAAAAGCCCAGTTCGGCGGCCAGCGTCTCGGCGAAATGGAAGTCTGGGCCATGGAAGCTTACGGAACGGCGTACGCCCTCCAAGAGTTCCTCACGGTCAAGAGCGACGACGTCATGGGTCGTACCCGCATGTACGAGGCCATCGTCAAGGGCGAGCACACGCTCGAGCCGGGTCTGCCGGAGAGCTTCAACGTGCTCATCAAGGAGCTTCAGGCGCTCTGCCTGAACATCGAGCTCCTCGAGCCGTCGCAGGTCAAGCCCGCCACCGACCACGCCGCCGAGGAGTGATCCTCGGCCGCGCGGAAGTCCCACGAGGCGCCCGTCGTCCGGGTGCTCGTGGGCTTCCCCGGTCCGCGTGACGTGCCTTCTCCCGCATCCGTGCACCTTGCACATGCCTCGCGCGAGGCGCGGCGCTCCACGGCGAGCGCCCCTCGCACCCCCCGACACTGAAGCTTCGTTTCCGAAACTAGAAAGGTTTCCCTATGCGCGACATCTTCTCCTTCTTCGAGAAGCCCAAGGATCCGCTCTCTTTTGCGGCGATCCGTATCTCCCTCGCGTCGCCCGAAAAAATTCGTGAGTGGTCCCACGGCGAAGTCAAAAAGCCGGAGACCATCAACTACCGTACCTTCAAGCCCGAGCGCGACGGACTCTTCTGCGCGAAGATCTTCGGACCGGTGAAGGACTACGAGTGCAACTGCGGCAAGTACAAGCGCATGAAGCACCGTGGCATCGTGTGCGAGAAGTGCGGCGTCGAGGTCATCCAGAGCAAGGTGCGTCGCGAGCGCCTCGGCCACATCAACCTGGCCACTCCGGTCGCTCACATCTGGTTCTTGAAGAGCCTGCCGAGCCGCATCGGCAACATGCTCGACATCACGCTGAAGGACCTCGAAAAGGTCCTCTACTGCGAAGCGTACATCGTCATCGACCCGAAGGAGACCGGCCTCGAGCGCGGTGAGCTCCTCTCGGAAGACCGCTACATCCAGCTCCTCGACGAGTACGGCGACGACAAGTTCTCCGCCGGTATGGGCGGCGAAGCCATCCTCGAGATGCTCAAGCAGATGGACGTGCACACCCTCTCGGAGACCCTCCGTCAGGACATGCGCTCGGCCACCAGCGAAGCCAAGCGCAAGAAGGTGGTCAAGCGCCTCAAGGTCACCGAAGCCTTCCGCGAGTCGGGCAACCGCCCCGAGTGGATGATGCTCACGGTGATCCCGGTCCTCCCGCCGGACCTCCGCCCGCTCGTTCCCCTCGACGGTGGCCGCTTCGCCACCAGCGACTTGAACGACCTCTACCGTCGCGTCATCAACCGCAACAACCGCCTGAAGCGCCTGCTCGAGCTCAACGCTCCGGAAATCATCATCCGGAACGAGCGACGCATGCTCCAGGAGGCGGTCGACGCCCTCTTCGACAACGGCCGCCGCGGCAAGACCATCACCGGTCCGAACAAGCGCCCCCTCAAGTCGCTCAGCGACATGCTCAAGGGCAAGCAGGGCCGCTTCCGCCAGAACCTTCTCGGCAAGCGCGTCGACTACTCGGGCCGTTCGGTCATCGTGGTCGGCCCGACGCTCAAGCTGCACCAGTGCGGTCTCCCGACCAAGATGGCGCTCGAGCTCTTCAAGCCGTTCATCTACAACAAGCTCGAAGAGCGCGGCTACGTCAACACCATCAAATCTGCGAAGAAGATGGTGGAAAAAGAGCGTCCGGAAGTCTTCGATATTCTTGAGGAAGTGGTCAGCGAGCACCCGGTTCTCCTGAACCGCGCGCCCACGCTCCACCGCCTCGGCATCCAGGCGTTCGAGCCGGTCCTCATCGAGGGCAAGGCCATCCAGCTCCACCCGCTCGTTTGCGCGGCGTTCAACGCCGACTTCGACGGCGACCAGATGGCCGTGCACGTCCCGCTCTCGGTCGAGGCTCAGATGGAAGCGCGCGTGCTCATGATGAGCACGAACAACATCCTCTCGCCCGCCAACGGCAAGCCGATCATCAACCCGACGCAGGACATCGTCCTCGGGCTCTACTACGCGACCCGCGAGCGCAAATACGCCAAGGGCTGCTACCGCGAGGGCTCGTTCTCGGTGGGCAAGGACGGCGGCGCAGAGGGTTACCTCCGCGGCGTGTTCTCGTCGCCCGAAGAAGTCCGCATGGCCTTCGACAACCAGGAAGTCACGATCCACACGCAGATCCGCGTGCGCGTGATCGACCCCGCCACGGGCCAGCGCATCAAGGTGAACACCACCGTCGGTCGCTGCCTCATCAGCGAGGTTCTTCCGGAAGGTCTGTCCTTCAGCCTCGTGAACAAGGCCCTCGACAAGAAGGCCCTCACGGCCCTCATCGACGCCTGCTACCGCAAGCACCGCAACAAGGCCACCGTGCTCCTCGCCGACCGTCTCCGTAGCCTCGGCTACGAGTACGCGACGAAGAGCGGCTCTTCGATCTGCATGGATCACATGGTGATCCCGGACGCGAAGAAGGTCCTCCTCGGAGAGGCGCAGGACGAAGTCCAGCGCGTCGTCGATCAGTACCAAGAAGGCCTCATCACGGACGGCGAGCGCTACAACAAGATCGTCGACATCTGGGCCGGCGTTGCCGACAAGGTCACGAGCGAAATGATGCTCGTCATCGGCAAAGAGAAGGTCACCGATCCCGAGACGGGCAAGGAGAGCGTCGAGCCCTCGTTCAACCCGATCTACATGATGGCCGACTCCGGCGCGCGTGGCTCCACGCAGCAGATTCGCCAGCTCGCCGCCATGCGTGGCCTCATGGCCAAGCCCTCCGGCGAAATCATCGAGCAGCCCATCACGGCGAACTTCCGCGAAGGTCTCTCGGTTCTCCAGTACTTCATCTCGACCCACGGCGCTCGTAAGGGCCTCGCGGACACGGCGCTCAAGACGGCGAACTCGGGTTACCTCACCCGCCGCCTCGTGGACGTCGCGCAAGATGCGGTCATCACGGAGTTCGACTGCGGCACCCTCGACGGCATCCGCGTCACGCGTCTCGAAGACGCGGGCGAGGTCATCCAGCCGCTCGGCGACCGCATCCTCGGCCGCGTGACCCTGGAAGACGTCATCGACCCGCTCACCGGCGAAGTCATCGTCGCCGCGAACACCGAGCTCGACGAAGCGCTCGTCACGCGCATCGAAGAGGCCGGCATCGAAGAGGTCGTCATCCGCTCGGTGCTCACCTGCGTCACCCGACGTGGCGTGTGCGCCAAGTGCTACGGCCGCGACCTCGCGCGTGGCTACAAGGTCAACATCGGCGAAGCGATCGGTATCATCGCCAGCCAGTCGATCGGCGAGCCCGGCACGCAGCTCACGATGCGCACGTTCCACATCGGTGGTGCGGCGGCTCGTGGCAAGATCGAGCAGTCCTCGCTCGAGGCGCGCAGCGAAGGTCACGTTCGCATCCGCAACGCGAACATCGCGACGAAGAACGACGGCACCGTGAGCGTCATGAACCGCCACGGCGAAGTCGTCATCGTCGACGACTCGGGTCGCGAGCGCGAGCACCACCGCCTCGTCTACGGCGCGGTCCTCAAGGTGAAGGAGAACGACAAGGTCAAGCCCGGCCAGCTCCTCGCGGAGTGGGACGCGTTCGCCATGCCGATCCTCACCGAGGTGGCCGGCGTCGTGAAGTTCGGCGACATCGTCGAAGGCGTCACGATGGTCGAGCGTCTCGACGAGGTCACCGGCCTCTCGCGCAAGGTCATCATCGAGTCGCGCGCCGCGGACCTCCGCCCGCGAATCAGCATCAAGCACAAGGAGACCGGCGAGACCCTCAAGCTCCCGAACTCCACGCTCGAAGCCCGCTACCTCCTCCCGGTCGGTGCGAACATCGTCGTTCAAGACGGTGACATCATCGAAGCGGGCGAGGTCATCTCGAAGATTCCTCGCGAGACCACGAAGACCCAGGACATCACGGGCGGTCTGCCCCGCGTGGCCGAGCTCTTCGAGGCCCGCAAGCCGAAGGATCACGCGATCATCGCGGAAATCGACGGCGAGGTCTCCTTCGGCAAGGACACCAAGGGCAAGCGCAAGGTGCTCATCACCCCCTTCGCCCACGACGGCACGCAGCTCACGGATCAGGCACGCGAGTACCTCATCCCCAAGGGCAAGCACGTGCAGGTCCAACCGGGCGACCGCGTTCGCGCCGGCGAAGCCCTCATGGACGGCCCCTCGAACCCCCACGACATCTTGCGCGTGAAGGGCGAGAAGGAGCTCGCGGCCTTCTTGGTGAACGAAATCCAGCAGGTTTACCGCCTGCAGGGCGTCGCCATCAACGACAAGCACATCGAAGTCATCGTTCGTCAGATGCTCCGCCGCGTCCGTCTCAAGGACGTGGGCGACACGAACTTCCTGGTCGACGAGCAGGTCGAGAAGCACGTGTTCGAGAAGGAGAACCAGCGGGTCATCGAGCGCGGCGGCAAGCCGGGCATCGCGGAGCCGCTCCTCCTCGGCATCACGAAGGCCTCGCTCTCGACCGAGTCGTTCATCTCTGCCTCGTCCTTCCAGGAGACCACCAAGGTCCTCACGGAAGCGGCGATCAACGGAAAGACCGACACGCTCCGCGGCCTCAAGGAGAACGTCATCATGGGACGTCTCATCCCGGCCGGCACGGGCATCCCGGCGTACAAGGCGCTCAATCTCGTCATCGAAGGTGGCGAGACCTACGAGCGCCCCGCGCCCCCGCCCATCCCCCGCGCTCCCGAATCGCTCACCGCGGTGAACGAAGAGTAAGCGAAGGGCGCCTCACGGCGAACCGATAGCCGAAGGCCCGAGAGGAGACTCTCGGGCCTTTGCTTTTGTCGGTCGGTCCTGCGGGTCGGACCGATAGCGGCGGCGCGCGCGGAGGCTCGTCTCGCGGCGACCGGCGAGGAGTCGCGTAGAAGAGAGCGGCGCTACTCGGTCTCGAAGCGGAAGACCGACCAAGCCGCGCCGTCCGCGGCGTGCGCCGATTGAGCGACCTCACCGGCCGCTTCGTCGGTGACGACGCTCGACCAGAAGGCGAGGGCAGGGGCGTTGCCGTTTCGCACGCGGATCTCCCAGCGACCGGGGAACGAATCGAACAGCGTTTGCGCGACCTTCGCGCCGAGACCGCGCAAACGCGCGGAGCGCAGCACGAAAAACTCCGAAACGTCCATGGGCTCGGGGTCGTCGGTGACGCGCGAGCCGCGCCGCACCAGCGCGAAGCCTCGGAGGGTCTCGTCTTCGCGCACGAGGTACGCGTGATGATCGTCGCGCGTGGTCCACTCGGCCGCGATGGGGGCCTCGAATTTGCCGGCGTCGTCCACGTCGAGCGGCACGTAGGTGGAGAAGTCGTGCACGTAGAGCTGGAAGAGATTGGCGAGCGCGACGAGCGACGTCTCGTCGACGGGAACGAGACGCACATTCGAATCGGTCGTGCACGTCAGCACCGGTTTTTTCATGGCCGATAGATCGACCCGCGCTCCATCGTCGTCAAGCGCGCTCTCCCCTCGGATGCTCACGAAGCTCGCGAGGGGCCCGATTGCGTATACCCTTCGGGCATGCCGTCCTCCACGCCCGCCGCTCTCGCGCGTTTCCCTGTCGTCGTCGTCCTCCTCGTCGTCGCGGCGCGGGTCGTGGTCGCGTGTAGCCCGACTCCTGCAGAGGCCCCGGCAGCCGCTCCGACGGCCGCGCCGAGCGCCTCGGCGACCGCGGCCAAGGACGAGCATCCCGAGCTCGATGGCGGTGGTCCGAAAGAGAAGTGGCTCGCCGCCGACGGCGCGACCGTCTTCGAGAGGGAGATCACCGCCAAGCGCTCCGACCAAGAAGTGCAGTCCGTGCTCCACGAGAACACGAAGACGATTCGGAAGTGCTACCAGGCGGCGCTCCCCAAGAACCCCGGCCTCGCGGGGCGCGTGAACGTGCGCTTCACCATTCGCCCGGACGGCAAAGTGGAGAACGCAAAGGACGAACAATCCACGCTGCCGTCCGCAGGGGTGGTCAATTGTGTCCTCTTGGCCGTGGGCAAGCTCAAGTTCCCCGCGGTGAAGGACGCGACGACCACCATCGTCTACCCGTTCGTCTTCGAGCCCGGGAACTGATCGGGAGCGTTGGCTCGACAGCGTCCCCTTGCCCGCGAGAATCGATCAGTCGAGCCTTGCGAGGATGCCCGTCTTAGGTCACGGTAGGCCATGCTTTTGCGCCTGTGTGCCGATTGCGATCGGCACGTCCGTGCCGAAGAGGCGCTTTGTCCGTTCTGCCGCGGCACCACATCGAGGCCCCTTCCTGCTTCCGTGGTGACGGGCTCACGGACCGTAAGGTTCCTCGGGCTAGGCGCGCTCGCCATGGTGGTGGATGCGGGTTGTTCGGTCGTCGCGGTGTACGGTGCTCCTGTTTCGGACCGACCCTACCCGACCCCGAAGCCGAGCGCCGACGGGGGCTCCAAACCTCCGGAGTGGTTGTCCGCTTGCGCAATCCCGCGCGCGGCGGAGCACCCGAGAGAAAAGTACCCGTCCGCGTCCTGCACGGATGCCGAGATCGACGAGCTCCTCGCGGATTGTGTGGGGTCGAACGCGACGGAGCCCTCGTGCACGGTCGCGCGAGGCAAGGCGTCGAGGTGCGGCTCGTGTCTCTTCGGCGTCGAGAGCAGCTCGCCTTGGGTCGAGGGCTACGGCGCCGTGGTGGCGCTCCCCGACGGGCGGAAATTCCCGAACGTCGACTCGTGTGCGGCGTTCACCATCGGCATCCCCGAGTGCGCCGCCGAGCTCGGTGGGGTCGCAACCTGCTCGGCTTCGGTATGCGCGACGTGCAGCCTGGCGAAGCGCGAAGCTTGCGAGACGGAGGCACGTACGCGCCTATGCGACGCATCGGATACCTGCAAAGCCGCGGTGGAGCGACGGCGGGCCGAATGGGAGCCGCGTTGCGCGGGCGCAGACGCGTACGTGAACGTGGCCCGCGCGCGCTGCGCCGCGCCCTCGCCCGACGCGGGCACGGACGGGATGGCTTCGGACGGGGGCTCGGATGCTCGCACCGCCGACGTCGGTCCCGATTGACCGACGGTTCGACATTCTTTCAGTTGAGTTTCTTTTGCTTTCAGGTGAACCATGCTTCGACTTTGCGCCGATTGTGAACGTCATGTCCGTGCCTCGGAGATGGTGTGCCCGTATTGTGGAGGTGCGGACTCGAAGAAGGTTCCAGCGGCCGTAAGAGGGAATCGAAACGCTCTCTATGTCGGCGTTGGCGTGCTCGTCTTCGCCGCTTCGGATGCCGCGTGCACCCAGGCCGTTTATGGCGCACCCGTAGAGCCGTGTGATTGCCCGCAGATCGATGCGCTCGATAGCGGTGCACCGGAAGGCCGACAGCCTGTTCGCGTGCCGGAAAAGTGCGAACGCAACTATCCCGCGCAAACGCCCTCGACCGGAGGCCTCGGGGGCGGACGAGGCTCGTGCACCCAGGACGAAATCGGACGGCTCCGCGAGGCGTGTTTCGGTACGGGCACGAGCTGTCTCACCGAAACCAAGGCCCATTCGAGGTGTTCGTCTTGCTTGTTCGGGACCGATACCCCGCTCGAGTCTTCTACGCTCGGCGCTTGGCTCGTGACCCCCCAACAACAAGGACCCAATCGTGCGGCATGTCGCGCGATGGCGGCCGGCAGGCCGGATTGTGTCGTGTCCGTCACGCTCTCGTCCTTTTGCCTGGAAGCTGTCTGCGGGGGCTGCCTCGAGAGCCGTGCCTCGTGCGAGTCAGCGGCTCGGCAGCGCGCTTGTGGAGGGCTCGTGTCGGCCTCGTGCGAAGAGGCCGCCCAGGCGCGCGCCGACGACCCGTGCGGTCCTCCCGGTCTCGCTGTCCCACTCGGCCTGGACGGCCGCTCCGCGCGCGATCTCGAGAACGTCGCCATGCGACTCTGCGGACCGCTTCCTTCGGCGTCCGACGCCGGCACCGATGCTCGTCCCGCGGACGCCTCCGGCGATTGAGGACGTCGTACCGGCCGTCTCCGGAAGGGTGAGCTTGCCGGATGCCGAACCGAGAACAGTCGTGCTCTTATGTTTCGTTTCGAGCAACAGCGAGTTGCGAACGGTGTGGCTTCCTGGGAGGCTCCGGTCCCCCTAGGTTTCCTTCATCCACCGTTCACGAGGAGAGAACACCATGAGCATCGAAGCTGCCGACAAAGACCTCAACGAGATGATCCTCCAGGGCAAGATCATGGAGGCCTTCGAGAAGTACTACGCCGACGACGTCGTCATGGCGGAGAACTTCGACACCGAGTGTGTCGGCAAAGACGCCAACCGCGCTCGCGAGCTTGAGTTCCTCGGCAAGGTGGGCGAGTTCCACGGCGCCGCGATGACCCGCGCGGCCGTGACCGGCGACGTCTCCTTCTCGGAGTGGACGATGGACGTCACCTTCAAGGGCGGCCCGCGCGTGACCATGCGCCAGGTCACCGTTCGCCAGTGGAAGAACGGCAAGATCTCGCACGAGCGCTTCTACTACAAGGGCTGAGCCGAAAAACGCGGCTCTGCGGACTCGAGAGACCCGACCTTCGCGATCCCGATCGCGAGGTCGGGTTTCGTCGTTCGAGGGCCGAGCTTGCGACGTGTATCGATCCCACAACGGAGTGTTCCGCAAAACGAGACGGTCGATTGCACCCCGGTGCTCGGCCGCATAGTTTGAGACATTGCCTGCGGTTCCCCGCCGGGGTGACCGAGTCCGATCCTGGAGACTTTTCCGCTAGTTGCGCATTGGCCATCCGAGAGAGGACGCCGCGAGAAAAATCGGTCTTTCCCTGGCCGGGGTCGGCCTCTACCTCCACGCCGCAGTCGTTTCCTCGGGGGGATTCCGAAGGAGAAGCTCGATGCCGGATCCCCAGCGTTTGTTCGAATCCGTGAGCCGCGGCAATCCCGACGTGGTCGGTGTCTTGGTGGTGGATGGCGACGGCAACGTGCACGCCTCGGAGGCCACGTCCGCCGACGTGGTTCGAGCTGCCGTCGCGATGACCGTTCCGCTTCGGGACCTCTTGGACCGAGCCTCGGCCGAGCTCGGCTGCGGGGAGCTCGCCTCCACGTTGGTCGAGGGAAGGGATGCGTCCTTCGCGATCGCGGACGTGGACGGCTTTCGGAGCGTGGTGGTGATCGGCGCGAGCGGTGCCTCGCTCGGTTCGCTTCGCGCCGACAGCGTTTGGATGGCGTCTCGTCTTCGCGAAGGGGCACTTTCGTGAGCGACCCTTCGAGTTTGCTCGTGCTCCTTCCCGTGGTGTCGGCAATCGTCGGAGCAGGCTCCGGGGCGGTGGGCTGGATGTTGGGGCGTAAGAGCGCCATGCGACGTGCGGAGCAGCTCGCGGAGGACGAGGCGACGAGGTCCGATGCCCAGCTGGCCGCGGCCGAGCTTCGCCTGCGTGAGCTTCTCCTCGAGAACGCGCGCTTTCGTGCGATCTCCCTCTCACCGCGCGAGGTGGGAGTGCGACCTTTGTTCCACGATCGGATGGCACCGGCCGAGCACGAAGCCGCGGTCGCGGCGCTGCGCGGACTCGCGTTCGTCGACGACGTGGTGCTCGCGGACGGCGACGGGCTCGCACGAACACGCGAGTCGGACGGGCGCTCTGCTGGCCTCGCCGCACTCGCGGCCTCGGCCTCGACACTCGCCGAACGCATCGCGAAGACCGGCGTCGGTGTCGACGAGGTCCGTGTCGAGACGGGGGATGCTCGCCATCTCACCGTGCGGATGCTGGCCGGACGCGCGCGCGGCACGTTGCTCGTCGCGGAGAGCACGAGCCGACCCGTCAATCCTCTCGCCGTGGACGCAGCGGCGCGCCTGGCTGCGGGCGAAACCTGGGAACCGCGAAGCGACGTCGGTCGTCCCTCGTCTTGGCGAGGCTCGAACGAGCGCGAGCGATCCCCCGAGGCGCTCACGTACGAGGTGGAGGTCGAGCTCGATCGGGAAATCGCCCGGGCGCAGCTTCGTGCGATCGTATGCGGCAGCCAAGGTCGCGCCCTGTATTCGTCCGCGTCCGACGGACCTGCCGTGCCCATTCGAGCGACGCTCTTCGATCACGTCGACCAGTTTCGCCGAGACGCGGTCCGCTGCCTACGTTCGGCCTCGATCGTGCGCGTGGACGTGGTGCTGACCGGAGCCGGTGCGCTTCGTTTCATGGCGTTGGGCGACCCCGAGAGCCACGACGTTCTTTTGCTCGGAGAGGACGGTCCCGGGTCGACGAGCCTCGCCGAGCGTCTCCGTGGGCGGCTCTTGCGCGGACGCGGGACCGCACGGGGGGCGCCTGGGCTCGGCGTCGGGAGCTACGCTTCGTCCGTTTCGAGCTCGGCTCCGTTTTCGTCCTCCTTCCGAACGGGAGGCTATTGATGCGTCAATCGGACCCCAAATCGAGTCCACGTAGGACGTTGCCTGCGCCGAGCGAGCCCGTGGACGTGGGCGCCGTGCTCGCCGAGCGGGATAGGCTCCGCTTCGAGGTCACGAGCTTGCACGCCGAGGTGTCTCGTCTGCGAGGTGAGCTCGCTCGCCTCCGCGACGAACGCGCGGCGGACGGCTCGTTCGGCCCCGATCCTTCGGAGCGCCAGCCGCTTCCGTCCCCGCTGCCCCGCATGTTCGCACGCGAAGCCTCGAGTGACGTCTACGCCAAACCTTTGCATTCTGCAGGCGTTCCGACGGGAGGTCCGGCCTACGCGCCGCCTCCGAGCCAAGGTGCATCGCCGGGGACGTTCTCGTCTTCGACCGGGATCGACTTCGGCACGGTGTCTCGGCTCTCGCCCGGTGAGCTCGATGCGCTGCCGTACGGTCTCATTTGCCTGGATGCGCAAGGCCGGGTGGTCCACTACAACGACACCGAGTCGCGTCTGGCGAGGCTGCCCAAAGACCGTGTGGTCGGGAGGAACTTCTTCACCGAGGTTGCCCCTTGTACGCGTGTCCGGGAGTTCGAGGGGAACTTCCACGACCTCGTTCGCGACCCGTCGAGCGTGCGGGTTCGTTCGTTCGACTTCGTCTTCAAGTTTCGTCATTCCGAGCAGCACGTGACCATCGTCATGACTCCGGCTCGGACGCGCGGGCTCTACAACTTGGCTCTACTCCGGCGCTCGATCGTGCAATCCACGTAGCGCTTCGGCTACTTGACTTCTATTGGCAGTAGCCGCTTTCCACCCAGCGATCCGAGCTGGATTTCGACCGCGTACGAGCCGGGAGCCAGCGGCGCGGTGATGATGTCTTTGCCGCTCCAGCGCGCTACTTGCCCCGGCACCTCGAGCACGACGGTGGCCGTCCCCCCGGGAGACAGTTCGAGCACGGCTTCGTCGTTGTACGAACCGGATCCGAACCCTGCCGTGGAGAGAAGCTGGCCCGAGGGTTTGACGAATCGTGCCCAAAGGTAGCGGCGTGTCGCTCGGTAAACGCGGAGCTCAGCATCGGGATTGCGGAGTACGATACGAATACGAGCCGGCTCACCCGGCGAGAGAACGACCTTTTCGAGGCGTGCGCTGGTCTGCGGTGGCCCCTTCTCCTCGTCGAGCGGTGGCCCACACCAATCTCCGGCCCGAATGGACGTGCTACCGCTGGGGGAGACGAACGTCTGCACCTTGTCGCACGCACAAGGCTCGAGGTCCGGAGGCAGCTCGATGGTCCCACCTCGACAGGCGGCGGCAATCGGCGAGCTGCGAGTCGCGAGAGGCCCCGTGTCGACGTGCTCGGGCGAAGCGCTCGAAGCCGTCGACGCGGAGCGCACCACTCGCGTGCCGTGTGGTGCTGCAGCGCCCGATCGGTTCGTGGCAGACGACGCGGGTGGCACGCTCGCTTCGTGCGGGATGCGTTCGCTCGCGTGGCACCCCGCAAGCCCGAGAAGGGCGAGAGCTGCGAGCCGCCGCGAAAGACCTGGGGAGGAGGCACGATCGGGTGTCAGGCGCATCGTCCGGTGGGAGAGCTTTGTTTCCAAATGCTCGAAATTATAGATGAACACAGGCTGTCGTGAGCGGGCGCGAGAAAGTGAATTTTTCGCGCAACGGCCTCGAGTGGACGGCCGAGTGAGGCCTCGAAAGGTATGCACGCCATGAGCCCTCAGACGAACGGTACGCCCTCTCCCTTTGCCCAGACCGGACTCTTTCCCATCGCGCCCACGCCCGTGCCCACCCCGGAGGCGTTCCGATATGGTCCCGACGCGACCCGTCTCGCGCTTCCCTGGTGGGCGAACGGTTGGCTCACGAAGGGGTTCGCCCTGATGGCCGGCGCGATCGTGATGGCCTCGTTGGTGGTCGTCTCGTCACTACGCGCGGAGCAGGACGCCGAGGGACACGGACGGCCGGCGAGCACGAAGTCCGGAATCGTCTCCGTTCGAGCTACGAACAACCCCCGGAACGCTCGTGACTCCAAGTCCACCCCGCGACCCCGCGCGGGCTCGACGAAGAGCGGCGTGATCGATTGAGGCCGAACGGTTACGCTGCGTTCATGTCGGCACCTCGTGAAATCGACAAGCTCGCCTGGCTCACCTACTCCAGTCGCCGTGTGCTGGGGGTGCGGTCCAAAGGAAAGACCCTCTTCTACCTCCCCGGCGGAAAGCGTGAGCCCGGCGAGTCCGATCGGGATGCACTGCTCCGTGAAGTCCGGGAGGAGCTTTCGGTCGAGCTCGACGGCGAATCGCTTCGGCTCGTAGGGACGTTCGTCGGTGCGGCCGACGGCAAGACCGACGGCACACGGGTGCTCCTCACGTGTTACGAGGCGCTCCACGTCGGTCGATTGGAGACCGCTGCCGAAATCGAGGCGCTCGATTGGTTCGCCACCAACGACGCACCTCGCTGCTCGGAGGCCATGCGGCTCGTGCTGGTTCGATTGCGAGAGCTCGGAAGAATCGATTGAAAAACGCCGTGCCGCCGGCTCCGGTTCGCGCTACGAGGTGCCCATGGACGATCGTATTCGTTTCGTGATCGAGCTCGACAAGCTCAAGAGCGTCACCCGAAAAGTCCGACCGACCGGGCTATCTCGCTACGAAAACTCGGCCGAGCACAGCTGGCAGATTGCGCTTTTCGCGAGCACGCTCGTGGAGTACGCGGCCGAGCCGGTCGACGTGGATCGCGTGATTCGCATGTTGCTCGTTCACGATGTGGGCGAGATCGACACGGGCGACACCATGGTGTTCGTCGAAGGGGGATGGGAAGAGCGGAAAGCGGCCGAGCTCCGCGCCGTGACGCGCATCTTCGGAATGTTGCCGGGAGGTCGGGGTGAGCCTTACCTCGAGCTTTGGCGTGAGTTCGAGAAGGGCGAGACGGCCGAGGCACGCTTCGCCAACGCGATCGACCGCGCCATGCCGGCCCTGCTCAACCTCGAGAACGAAGGTCAAAGCTGGCGCGAGAACGGCATCGGCTACGAGCGGGTGGTGGCGCGCATCGCTCCTCCCATCCAGCAGGGATGCCCGGCGCTCTGGGCGTATCTGCTCCCCCGCCTCGATGAGGCGAAGTCTCGTGGATGGTTCGGCGCCTGAGCTCGGCCCAGACACGAACGCCGCGCAGAGCGGGGCTCGACGCGGCGTCGGTGAGTGAGAACGAAGTGTAGGTCAGAGACGGGACGCAGCGGCGCAGGCGTCCTGGAGATGGTGCTCTTTGCAGGCGTACTGGTAGAGCTTTTTCGCGCGGTCGGTGTCCTTGGGGACGCGGCCCTCGCCCGTCTCCAATTTGTGCGCGGCGAGCGCCGAGACCTCGCCGTCCGCGGCGTGCTTGAGCAGCACGATGGCCTTGTCGAGGTCCTGCGCGCCGTCGCGGCCTTCGAGGTAGGCCATGCCGAGGTGCTGACAGGCGGTCTCGTCGGCATCCTTCAGCTTGGCTGGGTTGCAGTGCTTCTCGACTTCGGCGCGGCTACCGGGCTCACCCGCGTCGAGCTTGACGCGTGCGAGCTGAACGCACGCTGCGAGGTGATTGGACCATTGGATCTTGCAGGCTTTCTCGAGCGCGGCACGGCCACGAGCTTTGGCGTCGGGGATGCTGCCCACCGGGGCCTCGGCGGCCCAATCGGGATTGAAGATCCCGAGCAAATGTTGCCCTTGCTCGAAGCAAGCCGCGGCGTCTCCCTGCGCGCAGAATTGGCTCATGAGGCGATCCCCGACCTTGGGGTCCTTCGCGACGTGTTTGCCGGTGAAGTAGTACTCGCCGAGCTCCGAACACGCGACCTTCTCGCCCAGCTTGCACGCGCGCTCGGTGAAGCTCATGCCCTTGATGGCGTCCTTCGGGAGCGGGCCGGAGTCCTTGAGCGAATAGTAGGCGACGGCGTAACAGGCGTCCGCGTTGCCCAGATTGCAGCCCTTCACGAGCACCGCCTCGCCCTGCACCACGTTCGCTGGACGTCCCCCGCCTCCGGTGAGCAGCTGGGAACCGAGCTCGTAGCAGGCCTCGCCGACGTCGCCGTCGCAGGCCTTCTTCCAATAGTCGATCGCGATTCCCTCGTCGGTCTTCGTCTGCGCGGCCGAGACGTCTTTGCCGAAGCTGACGACGGCGAGGTTGGCGTAGTTGTGGCAGCTCGGGAGATTTCCAGCGTCACACTGCTTCTTGCAATCCTCGGCGTCGTTCCGATTGCAGAGCTTGGGGCCCTGGGCCGTGGCCGGGGTGCATTTGCCCGCGTTCATGCGGAAGCCTTCGGGGCACGGGTCTTCGATCGAGTCTTTCCCTTTGGCCGAGTCTTTTTTGTCGCCCGAGGCGACCTTGTCCGCGATGGGAATGAGCTCGAACCGGATGGCCGATTGACATTGATCGGGCGGCGCGGTGTCGCTCGACTTGGAGGACGCGCAGGCCGCGATGTCGCCGTCCTTCTGGCCCGACTGCTTGGCGGAGCTGCTCGAGCCGCTCGAGGAGGCGAGGAAGATCTCGGCCGCGGCGGACGCTTTGCCGCTCGTGGCGGTGTTGACGGCGAACGCTCCGACGACCGCCGCGCGCACGAAGTGGGTGGCCTCTCCGCACTGACTACCTTGGAGCGCCGGTCGCGCGACCTCGGCCGCGGTGGAGCGCTTGCCGACCATCACGAGGGCGACGTCGAGCTTGGAGCTCGTGGTGACCTCGCCGCCGATCTTGCCTTGGGCGAAGGGCAGATTGGCGCGGATCTCGTCGCCGTTCTCGAGCCGCATGACCTGCTCTTTGCGGCTCACCGCGGCGAACTTGTAGTCCCCGGAGAGCCGGCAGTCCTTGAGCAGCCGGATCGACTTGCAGTCGTACGAGACGAGCGCGACGCCTTCCTTCATACCCGCCTCGAAGTCGACCCGCTGGTCCGCGGGGAGGTCGACGACGAGCGGCTCGGCGTACGAGCCCTTCTTGCACGCGAGCGCTCCGTTCTGGAGGGCTGCCGTGGCCGAGGGGTCGTTCGGCCGTACCGCCTCTCCCGCGGTCTTGCCGCACGCCAGGCTCGTACCGAGCGACCCGAGGAGGAGAGCCGAGGCTGTAAATCGCATGAAGTATTTCATCCTTTCCCGTATACCGAGGGTCGGACACGGTGTCAGCCCTCCGCGTGCCCGGACCATGCAACATTTCGACTGAGCCGAGAATGAAGCAGGTTTTGGCGTGTCGGGTGGTGTAGGGCGAGGGCCGCACGACGCGCTGCTGGAGGCCAACAGGTCGCTCGGCGGCCGCCCCGCGGCAGAGCGAGCGAGTACGGAGCATCTTGATGCGGATTGCGCCTAGTCGACCAGCCGACTCGGCGCGAACCTCATGGGAGATCCCCGTCCTCTACGTCGGCGGGTGCGCGCGAGCCTGGCTGGCGCTCCGGACCCGAGCCAGGAGCGGCCGCGTCGCTCCCGAGTCGAATCGTGACCCGTCGATTCAGGACGTGCTGCCGTTCGCGTCGAGCCACCTCAAGATGGCGGTGATGCTGCCGGTGGCCAGAGCGACCGTGCTGTCGGCCGCGCCGTAATAGAGGTTCAGCGTGTCACCGTCCGCGTCGACGGTGTAACCGCAGGGGAACGCCACCATGCCCACGTCTCCCTCGCGTTCGTAGGGTGCCTCGGGCCCGAAGATCCACGACTCTCCTCGGGCGAGCAGTACTGCGGGGGCGTCGAGCGCGAAGAGGGCGACCCCCAAGCGATAGAGTGCTCCGGCGCAGGTCTGGCGCACGCCGTGATAGAGCATGAGCCAGCCGCGAGGCGTCTCGATGAGGGGCGGGGACAATCCCACCTTGTTGGCGTCCCACCAGGCTCCCTTTCGAGCCGTCAGCATCAGTGTGTGACTACCCCAGTTGCGAAGATCGGGGGAGAACGACATCCAGACGTGGGCGCCGGTGTCGTGCATGGGGCGATGCACGAGCGCGAAGCTTCCGTCGATGCGCCGGGGCAAGAGTGCGCCGTCCTTGTCGTCCGGTTGCATGACGAGGCCGAAGCGCTCGAAGGTGTGAAAGTCCTCGGTGAGCGCGAGCGCCAATCCTGGTCCGCTCTTGCCGAACGCCGTGTAGGTGACTGCGTACTTGCCGAGCTCGGGCACGAAGGTGATGCGAGGGTCCTCGATTCCCCATAGCTCCTCGGGGAAGTGCTCGGGGTCGGGCACGAACGTTGGCTTCGGATCGATGACCCAGCCGTCCACTCCGTTGGCCGAGCGCGCGGCGCACAAGTGCGAGTGTCCGCGCCGGTCTTCGACGCGACAGAGGAGCAAGGTGGTGCCGTCGGCGAGTCGGGTCGCCCCGGGATTGAAGACCGTATGCACCGCATAGGGCCAATCGGCGGCGGTCAAAATCGGATTCTTCGGGTGACGATGGAGCAGCGTCTCGTAGCGGCGGGAAACGGTCATGGGTTCTCGATTCTCTCGAAGCGGGCGTGGATTCAGGAAGCGCCGACGGCCGCGAGCATTCGTGGCGGAAGGGCGGATTGTCCCCTCGCGAGCTCCACGCGGTCGGCCGCGCGCATCTCGGTGAGGGCGAGCAGGAACGAGAGCGTCGACTCGGCGCCCTGGTTCTCGTTGAGGCGGTCGGCGTGTAGGCCGTCACGACATCCACCCGTCGACGGATCGTAGAGCGCGGCATTGAGGCGGTTTTCGCCGAAGAACCAGCTGAGCGCGCGCGAGGCGTGTCTTCCCCAGACGGCGTCCCCGGTGATGCGCCTCGCGTCGAGGCAGGCCGACACCATCGTGCAGGCCTCTACCGGCTGCTGATCGAACGAGGCCATGGTGGCTCCTGCGGGGTAGAAGCCGTTGGACCCGACGGGCGCGAAGTAGCCGTGTTCCGAGGTCTGGACCTCAGTGAGCCAGGTGAGGGCCCTCACGCCCGCTTCGGTCATGTCCGCGCGTCGCATGCGCGCGCCCGAGGCGAGAAGGGCTTGCGGCAATCTCGCATTGCAATAAGTGGCGGACCGCTCGAACCAAGGCCACTCTTCCGTAGCCACGTCGAGGTAGAGCTCGAGCAGCCGATTGGCGAGGACGTCACGGACGGCCTCGACGTTGCTGTCCCCTTGGAAGGCTCGCAAGTATTCGTCGATTCCGAGCAGGGCGTAGGCCCAGGCGCGTGGGCTCGTCATGTCTTTCACCACCGGAAGCGCGGCGTGGAAGAGGTCGCTTGCGAGGTTGCGCCGTCCGGTCTCGGGGGAGCGGCCGACGACCGTGCCCAGTGCCCAGACGGTGCGTCCGTGGCTATCGTCGGATCCGAGCTCGTCGACCCATCGGCGATCGAAGGTCAAGAAGTTCCGAAACCTGCCGCGAACGGTGTCGAACGCGTAGCGGACGAAGGCAAGGTACCGAGCTCCGAGCGCATCGACGATCTTGGCGTCTTCGGTGCCGGCCTCTTCGAGGTGAGCGACGAGCAGCATGGCTCTCGCGTTGTCGTCGACGCAGTAGCCGTCTTCGTACCGCGGGACGCTGAAGGCTGCATGCTGCAAGAGACCGGTGTCGTCGGTCATGGTGCGAAGATGCGACAGGTTGGCGGCAGGGAGCTCGGCCGGTCGCTTGGCCAGGGTCTTCGCCTGGAACGAAGCGCGGAGGCGTCCCGCGTGTTCGAGGCGAGCTCGTTCGAAGGTACGCACGTACGAGCGCGCCACCGCCGGCCAGAGCATTTCGCGGCCGTATTCCGCAGCTCGCGCACGCATTCGATTGCGCTCGAGGTCGTTGCCGAAGAGCTCGACGACCGCCTTCGCGATGGCGCCGGGATCTCTCCACGGGACGAGTACCCCGCGACCGTCCGCGAGCAGCTCCTTCGCGTAGTAATAGGGCGTCGAGACGACCGCCCTTCCCGAACCGACCGCATAGGCCAGGGTGCCCGAGGTGATCTGCTCGGGTTTCAAGTAGGGGGTCACGTAGATGTCGGCTGCGGAAAGAAACTCGGCGAGCTCCGATTCCCCCACGAACCGATCGTGGAAGATCATGCTGCCGTCGACTCCGAGGTGTTTCGCGCGGCTCTCGAGCATGAGGCGATAGGTCTCGCCGTGCTTCGCCTTCACGTGCGGGTGGGTCGCGCCGAGCACGATGTAGACCGTGTCCGGGAATCGCTCGACGATGGACGGCAAGGCGTCGATGACGTTCTCGATTCCTTTGTCCGGTGAGAGCAAGCCGAAGGTCAGGATGACGCGTTTGCCCTCCACGCCGAGTCGGTCTTTGCTGCGCGACTCGCTCGGGACCACCGGAATGCCGTGCGGTACGAGATCGATCTTGTCCCGGGGCGTCCCGTGGACGGATTGCAGGAGAGCCCGGCCCTGCTCGCTCATGACGACCACGCGCGCCGAGAGGGAGAGCACCTCGTCCATGACCGCTTTGTGCACCGGGCTCGGTTCGCTCAGAATCGTGTGCAGCGTGGTCACGATGGGCATGCGCAGCTCGCGCATGAGCGCGAGCACGTGGGTGCCGGCTTTGCCCCCGAAGATGCCGTATTCGTGCTGGATCGAGAGCAAGTCGACCGGATTGACGTTCAAAAAATCCGCAGCTCGGCGGTACGAAGCGACGTCGGTCTCGGCGATCTCGAAGCGGACGCGCGGGGGGTACACGTGCGTGCGTCCGGGATCGTTCATCGCGACGACGAAACAATCGATGTCCGGGCGCTCGGTCGCGATCGCGTTCGAGAGGTGGTTCGAGAAGGTCGCGATGCCGCATTGCCGGGGCATATGGGTGCCCAGCATCGCGAGCCTACGCAGGGGTTCGAGCGTGGACGAATCGGTTACGTGGTTCAAGCGCCTCCAGCCGAGCGCACCCGTCCGCGGCGCGGAATGCGACGCTCGACGGCCGAACCAGGACGGGCACTATGGGCGCTCGAAACGAGGAACGCAATGCCGGCCGCTCCATCGAATCGGTTGCATCGTTTCGATGGAGTCTCGCGCAAACTGCGCGCGCAATTCGTGGGCCGACTTCGCCAATCGCCCGGCGTCGACGGCGGGGCGTCAGTTCGAGAGGGCTTCGGTCGCGATGGCTTCGGCCACGTCCGCCAGCGCGGGAAATGCAATTTGATCGTAGGCATAGAGGTCGTCGTTGAGGACCTCGTTGGGGTTGGCGTAGATCGTCGCGGCGAGGAAAAAGCTCTTCCCGGTAGCCTTCTCGACCACGTAGGCATTGGTGGTGAGAAATCCGTAGGCCTGCCCGACCTTCACGTAGATCTCCAGTCGGTCGCGGGAGCGCACGCGCTCGAGGCCGCGAAGGAACGGATTGAGCTGGTAGTCGGCTACGACGTTCCGGTCGTATCCGGGGAGGCCGGATTTGCTGGGAGCCGTGGAGAGCGTCTTTCTCAGGTAGTCGAGGTCGTCGCGGCTGGCCTGGCTCTTGGGCGCCTTGGTGGGCAAAAGCTCGGGGCGGACGATGCGCACGAGGGTGTCCTGGAGATCGCGAAGGGACATGGCGTTCTTCTCGGCGAACGACATAGGGCCCGGGACCTTCTTGCCGTCTACGACGACGGCGCTGCCCACGTCGAGCCGCGCGGCTCGTGTGGCGGGCAGGGTGAGCACGCTCTTTCGGGGCGGCAGCGAGTCTTTGGGTCCGTCCTTGGGGACGATATCGATACGCGGCGAGACCGTGGCGGGATCGATCTCGCGTCCGGTCGCGAAGCCCGTATGCACGCGCACCGTGGAGAGTCCGAGTCCCCACAGCGATTCATGGGCCTCTCGGTGCCCGACGAACGCCAGCAGTCGATTCGCGGAGGCATTGTCGGACACGATGAGCGCTCGCCACGTTTCGCGGGAGAGTGAGGTCGCGTAGGGGGACTCGGCTCCCGTGACGGGATGGATCTCCAGAGTCGCGTCCCGGTCGAGTCCGGGGTGCTTCGCCGTTCGGAGCGCGGGAATTCGTTCGTAGCTCGCGAGCGCGAGCGGAACCTTCATCGAGCTGGCCGGGAAGAAGTACTCTGCGTCCGCGAAGTAAGCGTGCCGCTCGAGCGTGGGGACTCCACCCTTGTCGAGCACTGCCCCGTACGATACCTGAAATCGGTACTTTTCTCGATCCGCTAGCACGGTCTTCAGGGTCTTGCCGGCACCCCCGAAGAGACGCTCGAGCAGAGGATCCGCGGCGGGTGGCGCGTTCTTCGTGCCTGCGGCACTCGGCTTTTGGGGTGGAACGGCGGGGGGAACGGGGGACGGGATTGGCGTCGATGCCGGCTGCGGCGCATTCTCCACGGTGGTGTTCGGCTCGGGGTGACCGTCGTCCGCTGGCGGGTCGAATGGCTCACTGTCGCTCGGTGGGTCTTCTTGGCGGTCTTGTCGCGTATTCGCGCTTGCCGGCACGGCGGGGAGCATGGTCGCTGCGGGGCTGCAGGCGGCTACGCTTAGGAAAAGCGCCAGAGCCGCGTGCCGGAGGTCAAGGCTCTCCATGGGCAGCCTCCGCTCGGGTCATGACGCGGACGATCTCCCGGTCGGCTGCCAAGGTCGGCTCGAGCAGCAGCACCAGGTAGTGGTCCTGGTCCATCCTCTTCAGGCGCTCGAGCTCGCGTGATCCGCCTTCGATCCCGGTAGCCGCCAGCACGAGCGCTGCTTGAGCCCGCACGAGCCTCGGATGGTCGCGTAGGCAATCCCGGAGCGCCACGGTCGCTGCGCGAGGATTGCGGAAGCGCTCGAGTTGCTCCATGGCTTTCAAATAGCAAAAGGCGGAAGCTCGCTCGGGAATGTCGGCCGATTTCAGTGCCGCGTCCACCTCTCCCCATTCGCCTCGCATACGGTGGTATTCGGCCGATAGTAGGGCAGTCCGTGGGTCCTTCGGGGCCTCTTGGCGAAGCTCTCGGACGAGCTCCGCTCCTCGGGCCACGTGGGTCGGTGCGACTACTCCCAAGGCGTCGGCGATTTTGTTCCCTTCTTCCACGGCGCGCACCAGGCCGAACAACATTCGACTGCGCTCGGTGCTGGCCCCTTCGCCCGCGAGTCCGGCCAAGTTGGCGCGAGCGATTCGCAGATGGGCTCCCACTTGGGCTTCCTGATTGGTGAGCACTTGTGACGCGACCAGCATCGCGTCCCCGAGCAGGAGCTCGAGCTGGGCCTCGGCGATCTTGCCGTCCACCGTGCCTAGGCCGCGCGCGAACGCGGCAGCCTCCGGATAGAAATAGACGAGGTCGCGGCGCAGGATGGCGCGGACGTCGTCGAGCGACTTGGGCGTGCGCAGCGCCTCGTCGGCGGGCGAGAGCTTGAGGTTCTCGACCAACTCGGCCAGCGTCTTCTTCGCGTCGGGCTCGCGGATGTCCCGCCCTTGGTGAACCACGAAGCACGGAGCCGGACGCGCGGGCGCCTTCGCGGGCTCGGGGGGAGGGGGCGTCGCGGGATGGCCGCAGCCGACGAGGGCGAGCGCGACGAGCGCCGGCGTGCACACGCGTTCGAGCGGGCGTCTCCGCGCAGGGCGAGGGGGAATCATCCCTGCATCCTGCTTCCGGGAGGACCAGCTCGTCAATCTCGGCTCGTTCCGGTTGCCTTTTCGTCGCGTGGAATCAATCCGTTTTCAATCGCCGGATGCGTCGGGCGGTCCGGCGTCTCCCGTGCCCGCGTCGAGGGTGGGCCGTTCCGGACACGTACCTCGAGGGCTGCCCGCTTCGAGCCATGCCTTCAAGACGGCCACGTCTTCGGCGGAGACGCGGGCGCGTGGAGGTGGTGGCATGAATCCACGCTCCGCGGTCATCTTGCCGAGTGCCACTTCGCCGAGGGAGCGGTCGGGCAGGGTCGGCAGTCGCTTGCCGAGGTCTTCGTGGGTGACGAGTCGGGGGAGGTCAAGACTGCCATCGTGACACTCGAGGCAATGGCGAGAGAAGATGGCTTCGATCGCGCAGGGCAGGTTCCGAGGTCCGGCGTCCGGGATTGCGGCGTCGTTCGGGCGCGCCGCGTCTCGCGGCGACATCGCGTCCGAGAGCGCTGGCCCCGCGTCGGACTCGGGCGCGACGTCGGTCGACGAGCAGGCTTCGATAGCGCCGAGCGTACCGAGTGCCGTGGCTACGAAGAGACACTTCCGCGAACGGGCTGACTTCGTCCACGACCTCGACCGGTGCTCAGGCGCCATAGGCCTACCACCATGCCCGGAATTTTTCGCACGCGCAAAGCGAACACGAGCGAACCTTTGCTAGCCTGGTCGGCATGCGCGCAATCCGCTTCGACAAAGTCGGTTCAGAAGACGTGCTCGAGCTCCACGACGTCGAGGTCGGACCGCCCGGTCCGGGTGAGCTTCGAATCGTTCACGAAGCCATCGGGGTGAACTTCATCGACATCTACCATCGCTCGGGTCTCTATCCTCTCGCTGTCATGCCCTCGGGGCTCGGGCTCGAGGCCGCTGGACGCGTCGAGGCCGTGGGAGAGGGCGTGAGCGGATTTCGCGAAGGCGATCGCGTAGCGTATGCTGGCGGACCGGTGGGCGCCTATGCCGACGCACGTGTGATCGCCGCCAACCACGTTGTGCACGTTCCGGACGGAGTCTCGTCCAAGGTCGCGGCCGCTTCCCTCTTGAAGGGCATGACTGCGGAGCTGCTCGTGTGCCGTGCATTTCCGATGCGCTCGGGGCACGAGGTGCTCGTGCACGCTGCAGCCGGTGGCGTGGGGCTTTTGCTCGTACAATGGGCGAAGTCGCTCGGGGCGCGCGTCATCGGGACAGTCGGTAGCGACGCCAAGGCCGAAGTCGCGAGGGAGGCCGGCTGTTCCGAGGTGATCGTGTACACGCGCGAGACGTTCGCGGAGCGCACTCGTGAGCTCACGGCGGGACGAGGCGTCGACGTGGTCTACGACTCGGTCGGTAAGGACACCTTCGACGGCTCGCTCGCGTCACTCGCCGTTCGTGGGACGCTCGTCTTGTTCGGCAATGCTTCGGGTAAGCCCGCGCCATTCGACCCTGCGAGGCTCGCCTCCGGCTCGTTCTTCCTCACGCGAGCGTCGCTCTTCCACTACACGGCGCTACGTGAAGAGCTCGAGGCGAGCGCTGCCGCGTTTTTCGGCAAAGTCGCGGACGGAACCATCGTGGTTCGTCCTCCGCGGGAGCTCTCTCTCTCATCGGCTGCGGAGGCGCACGCGTCGCTCGGTTCGCGTGGGACCATCGGGTCGACCGTGCTCGTGCCGTAGCCGGCTCGATTGCGTCCACCCGCGATGCGTTCGCGTCCTCCGACGGTGTCGGCTCGAGCGGACGCATCGTGAGGGGAGATTGCGCTCCTTTCGCGCGGAATTCGCGGTGGGCACGGTGGCCCGAGGTTTGCTGACGCCGCCCCATGTACGTCACCAAAGCGCTCGTGGTCGCCACCCTCGTCGGACTCTTCTTACTGGCAGAGGGAGAAGGTCCTTGGAAGCACGCGTTCTCGCTGCGCGCTCCTGCGGTCGACGTGTCGAGCTCCGGAGCCGCCCCGAAGCCTGTCGACAATAGCGGCTGCGAGGTCGGCGCGGCCACGCCCTAATCGGGCTCGTGGACGCGCCTCGTTCGCCGGGCGCGACCGCCGCGCGGCTCAGTCTCCTGCGCCGGGGAGCGTCGGCACGGGGGGCGTCGCCTCGCTACCCGTCGGGGTAGGTATGGCTCCGGCCTGGCTTTGGCCGTCGACCTGACACCCTCCCGAGGTCGCCGTGCAGCTCGACTCGCAGGTCGCCGCGCCATTGCAGCTCGTTTGACAGCCGCTTTTGCATTGTGTGGTCTTGCACGATTGTGCGCCGGAGCAGGTGTGCTGGCAGCGGTCACCCGAGCACGCGAGCGTGCTGGACGGCGTACCTGTCGCGGTGAGAGAGCAACCACCTCCCGGACAGTCGAGCGTGACTGCCGCGGCGTTCTTCGATTCGGCTTGGCAGCCACCTCCCGTGCACGTGAAGTTGCACGTGCCGCCGGTACAAGCGAACGAGCATTCTTTCCCGTTGCCGCCGCAGGTCTTGTTGCAGTCTGCACACGAACAGGCGCGGCCGGCCACGCACTCGGCATCGGCGGTGGACGAACAAGCGAAGGCGAGGGTCGTGCCGACGGCGAGGCCGAGGACGACGAAAAGCTTCTTGAACATGGGACTCCTTCGAGGACGCGTCGAGACCGAACGCGTCGAACGCACGCACACGGGGTCGTGTGCTTCGAGGGGTCGAATTGCAGCGAGCATTCCAAAGCCCATCGCGCGCGGAGGTCCGACAAAATTCGCATTTGCGCCGAAATCCAGCGGGTTCGTGCGGAGGCGGCGCGTCGTCGACGACGCACCCTCGTGCTCGGTGGCCACGAGCGCGCGTCACGTCCGTCGCGGCGCTCGGTCGATGGGAGACCAATCGATGGCGTCGTGTCCGAGACGGGCCAGCGCGGCGTCGATCTTGGAGAAAGGGCGGGTCCCGAGGAACTTCTTCACCGAGAGAGGGGAGGGGTGAGCGCTCTCGACTACCGCGTGCTTCGAGCCGTCGATCAGGGCCACCTTCTTACGGGCGTGCGCGCCCCACAAGCAGAACACGGCCGGGCGATCCCGCGAGGCGACCTTCTTCACGATGGCATCGGTAAAGCGCTCCCAGCCTCGCTTCTGATGGGAGGCCGGCTCGTGCGCCACCACGGTGAGCACGGTGTTCAAGAGGAGCACGCCTCGTCTCGCCCACGGTTCGAGGTCGCCGTGCCCGTCCGGGACGACGATGCCGAGATCGTCGCGCAGCTCGCGAAAGATGTTCCGTAGCGAGGGCGGGGGCTTCGTAGGTGGGCGAACGGAGAAGCACAGTCCGTGGGCCTGACCGTCGTCGTGGTACGGGTCTTGGCCGAGCAGGACCACTTTGACCTCGTCGAAGGGCGTGAGCTCGAGGGCGCGAAATACCTCGTTCTCCGGGGGGAAAATCGTGTGTTTTTCCCGCTCGTCCTTCAGGAACGCGACGAGCTCGTGGAAATACGGCGCGCGAGTTTCCTCGGCCAAGACCGACTGCCAAGACATGGGCACCTGCATCGTTCGGCGACTATCCGCTCGCTCGTGCGGGCATGGCAAGGGGAACTCTCGGGCCAATCTCCGATGCTCGTCTATGCTCGACGTATGGAACCTTCTTCGGTCGACCCGCTGACTCTCGTGAGCTCGCTTCCGGACGGCTGGGTGAAGGCGATGGGGGTTCGCTTCGTGGCCGCTTCGGCCGAGGAGGTCGAGGCCGAGCTCGACGTGTCGTCGGTGCATCTTCAGCCGTTCGGTATCGTGCACGGTGGGGTGTATTCGGGTCTCGTCGAGACGGTCACGTCGGTCGGGGCGGGGGTGGCCGCGCTCGCGCAAGGCCGCTTTCCGGTGGGGCTCGAGAACCACACGTCGTTCCTCCATGCCGTGCGTGAGGGAAAGCTGCGGGCACGAGCGCGGCCTCTCGCGCAGGGCAAGACGTCCGCCGTGTGGGAGGCTCGCATCGTCGACGAGCACGAGCGGCTCGTCGCGCACGGCACGGTGCGCTTCCTGGTGCTCGAGCGAGGGGCCTGGCTCGGCGGCGAGGGCGTCGGCCTGAAGCCGAGTGTCTGAGGAGACCCGAAGTGGTCCAAGGGCCTCACCGGCGCACGCACGAGCTGCGCGTGGAGGCGCGAAAAATGCTGTCACCCAAACGGTCGACACCGCACGCGAAAGCCCTCGCTCCCCGATTTGGAATTTGCATACGCGATCGTCGCGGTTAGTCTCGGCGACCCTGGAAGTCGTGCACGTTCCGCTCGAACGAGCACGCCAAGACGAGCAGCTCTCCACGGGACGGGAGTAGGTAGGAAGATGATCCGTGTCGCGATCGTGAGTCCGAAGGGAGGCGTGGGAAAGACCACCATCGCCCTCAATCTCGCTTATGCCTTCGCGCAGCTCGGGCGGCGTGTCCTCTTGGTCGATACCGATCCTCAAGGAGGAATCGGACATTCACTCACGGGTCGCGCCAAAGAGGCGGAAGGGTTGGTCGAGCTCTCGACCGGTTCCGCCACGGGTGACGTACTCGTGTCCACCAAGGTACCCGGGTTCTCCATTTTGCCTATCGGACGTCCACCTTGGAACAGCCTGGACGATTGGATGACGACACTCTCCACCGGGACGGATCTCGCGCGTTGCCTCGCCGCCTACGAGGAGAAGTTCGATCTCTGCATCGTCGACACTCCGGCCGGGCTCGGAGGGCTCACTCGCTCGGTCCTGGAGTGGGCCGAGCACGTCCTCACGCCCATCCAGACCGAGCCGCTCGCGCTCCGCTCGGTTAGCTCGCTGGTGCACGTGCTCGCGGGCCTTCGCGCCAAGGGATTTCCCGTGCGTCTCACCGGGGTCATCCTCTCGATGGCGCAGTTCCGCGACGAGCTCTCGCTCGGCGTCTCCCAAGAAGTTTGGTCGCTCTTCCCCGAAACGCTGGTGCTCGATGCCTTCGTGCCCCGCGATCCGACGTTCGTCGAAGCGAGCGCGAAGGGAGTGCCGGTCGGGCTCCTTCGTCGTCGCGCTCCGCCCGTGACCGCGGTCTTCGACCGAATCGCATCCGACCTCGATTCTCGGCTCGGCCTGGAGGACAAGACCGATGGTGACGACGAACCGCTCTCTCTCTTGGATTGACCGAACGAAGTGGGGGGAGCTCTTGGGGGCCGCGGTGGGGGATTCCCCGATCGCGCCTCCCACGTTGCCCACCGAGCGCATCAAGCCCACGCGCCGCACGTTGCGTCCTCCGCACATGGGCGCTGCGGCCGCGGTGCCCTCGTTCTTGCCGCCGGAGAGCCAGCTCGACGAGCGACTCTCCGCGTTTCTGACCTGGGTGGTCGCGCGCACGGGGTGCTCTGCCGTGTTCGTCGCCGACGAAGGTGGCTTGCCGGTGGCCGAACACTCGGGCTCGAACGAGGCGCGAATCGCCGCCGTTTCCGCGGTGTTGGCCATGCTTCAGCAATTTCGTCAGACCGTGGGCGAGAGCACCGGCGCCTGGGTGAGTGTCCATTTCGGCGACAATGTGATCCACTTCGTCGAGGTGAAGAGCGATTGGGGACGCTTCGGCGCTGGCCTCGTGACTCGCGACTCGCTCCCGTCGAAAGATCTCGTCGAGGTCCGCGACGCGCTCGCGCGGGCCTTCGTTCCCACCCCCCGCCCGGGCTTCGAGTCGAGGAGCTTCCCATGAATCCGTCCGTGGAAGAGGCCGTACGCGACGCAGTCCAGCTCCAAGGGCTCTTCGTCGTCACGATGCCCGACTGCCTGCTCTACCACGCGTGGAGCCGCTCCTCGACCGATTGGGCCCCGGACGAAGTCGCCGGGTATTTCGGTGATCTCGTGAGGGCCAATCGCGAAGGATTGCGCGCGTTGTCGGCGTGGTCTTCGGACATGCAAGTCACCATCGAGTCGGCCGACGCGCTCGTGATCCTACGCGAGCTCAGCCCGAGCTTCGCGATGGGATGCATCTTCGATCGGGCGGCTCCACTCGGGCTCGTGCGGCTCCACATGAAGCGGATCGTGGATCGGGTGACCTCGGCCCTTCCCGAGGTGCTCCCCACGGCCCGCTCGAAGGGCGAGAAGATCGTCGAGTTCCTGGCTCGCTACGCTCCCGACCCGCACGCGGTCATGCTTCGTGTCGCCCTCCGAACCCAATTGCCAATCGAGCGACTGGAGAACGCCGCCTCGCTCGACGCGAACGAGGTCGAGCTGCTCGAGCGTACGGCTTGCCAGATCCTCGGTGTTCCCAAGCTCGGTATCTGAGGGACGAAAATGAGCGTCGAATCGCTACGACTCTTCGATCGATCGCAAAGCCTCACGTTCGTCGCGGGAGTGCCTTACGTCTACCATTGTCATCATTACAATCTCTTCCACGACCAGACCATCGACGATGCCCTCGGTGACGCCGAGGGGCGCGCGGTGCGTACGCGCGCGGCGCGCAACGCCTTCCGTACGTTGCTCGAGAACTTGGCTCGCGCCGAGCACGCCACGACTCCCGTGGAAAAGGTGCAGCTTGCACGCGAAGTGTTCCCCTGGATGGGGCTCGGCACGCTCGACCTCTCGACCTCCGAATACGGTGGAACGGCGCGTGGCTCTTCGCTGCACTACGGCTTTTCGTGGCGTGAGAAGTACGGCGCTCGTGTCTCCCGGCAGCTGCCGGTCGACGCGGTGACCGCCGGATTCGCGGCAGCCGTGACCGAGGTGGCCTATGGCCTGCCCGCGGGGGCTGCTTGGGCGGACGAAGAAGAGTGCATCGCCGCCAAAGCACCGGAATGCCGCTTCCGCATCGAGCGCCGGCCACTCGGTGGTTGGGAGGAGCCCCTCGCCACCGTCGTCGACACGGAGTCGGCGCTGCGCGCGGTCGCCCCTCCGGAGCGCGGAATCGACGAAGACCGAATCACGACGATCGGCGCGGGCCTCATGGACTTCATGAAGGGCGTGCGCGGAGACGAGCGAGGCCTCGTGCAGGCCTTCTCGGTGTTCGTGGCCGCGCAGCTCTCGAGCTACTACAACGAGTCGATGTTCGAGGCGGTGACGCGCGTCGAAGCCACGAGCGGTGCCGGACCGGTCGCCGAAGAGTTGGCGCGCGAGGCCGGGCGGGTGTGCGTCTTCAATACGTTCGGCAACGTGCTGCTCTCTCCGGAATGGGAGGGATTGGTCGGGCCCCTCGGCTCGGACCCGGCGGACATCGTCTCGTATTGCCTGGCCATCGCGAGAGGACTCGGGTTCGGTCATTGGTACCTGCACGAGTACGAGCCGGGCGTTCGCTTCGTGATGCGTGCGAGCAGCAGCTACGAGGTGCCCTACTACCTCGCGCGCTACGGCAAGGCCGATCGTCCGAGAGGCTATTTCCTGGGGGGGTCGGCCTTGGCCATCGTCGCTCTGGCCGAGCGGGTCGATTGGGCCAAGCGTCCGGTCCTCGACGGCGAGGCTTACGCGAAGCTCTTCGTCGGCAAGCAGAAACTGCGGGTCGAGCAGACCCAATGTCAGATGCGCGGGGACGCCCTGAGCGAGCTCGTCGTCACATGGTCGTAGTCGGGTCCTTCGCCCGCGATCAGTCCTGCGTGCGTGCGCTCTCGTACCGCATGGACCTGGCTCGCCCGGAGGACTCGACCGCGTTCGGTGAGCTGCTCGTCCGGCTCGGCTACTCGAAGGACCTGGGTCGACCGAACCCGGGCTTCGAGAAGTGGCGATGCCCCGCGGAGCACGAGGTCTTCCTCGTCCCACGAACGGGCCGGGTGCAGTTCCGTGTAAGCTACATGGTCGCCGTCGAAGAGCGCCGACGGGTCGCCGAAGGCTTCTTCGCGTCGGTCGTTCGTGGGGCGAGGGGGGCGGCGTGAGCGACGTCCGCGACGAGCGCTCGCCAATCGCGCCTTCCGTCTCCGCGGCCGGGCTCGAGCAGGTGCTCGCGCGCATCGACCTGGGCGTCATCGGGGTGGACGCTGCGTGCACGGCGGTGCTCTTCCGGAACCCCAAGGCGCGAGAGTTGCTCGGGACCGAGATCGATTCGGCGACCGTAGAGAGCCTCTTCGGGCACCGCCTCGGCAGCACGAGGTCGAGCTCGGCGTCGCTTCTGGTCGGGGATTGGGTGCGGGTGGGTGAGATGCACGTGGGCTATTCCGTCTACGACCTCCCGGACGGCTCCCATTGGATCATCCTGCGGGACGTCACCGATCGGCTTCGTGTGCAGCGGGCGGCCGAAGGCATGAACGTAGCCAACAATCTCGGCTACGCCTTCGCCGGAGTGGCTCACGAGCTCGGCAATCCCATCAATTCCGTAAAAATGGCCGCGACGGTGCTGCGCGACAATCTCGAGTCGTTTCCCCCCGAGAAGCGCCACGACTACCTGACCGAGATCCTGTCCGAGACCAATCGAATGCAGGAAATCCTACGCATCATGCAGGCGTTCATCGGGCTCGGCTCCCTCGACCCGGTCACGGCCGAGCTCGGTGCGGAGTGCCGCAAGGTGATGGATCTCGTGGCGAGGGACGCCTCCGCGCGGGGGATCGAGGTGCGCGACGTCTTCGCCACCCGCGAGCCGGTGTTCGCGCGCATCGACGTGAGCGCGTTCCGTCAGGTGCTCGTGAACTTGGTGAGCAATGCCCTCGAGGCCGTGTCCGAGGTGGCGAAGCCTCTCGTTTCGATCGACGCCTTCTGCGGGGACAAGTACGCCCACGTTCGTGTCTCGGACAACGGCCGCGGAATCTCGCGCGAGCAGCAGGAGCGCCTGTTTTTTCCTTTCTATTCGACGAGGCCCGGAGGCATGGGCTTCGGCTTGGTCATCGTGAAGAAGCTCGTCTCCAGCATGGCCGGCACGGTGGAAGTGGTCAGTGCCTCGGGGCTCGGCACGAGCTTCGAGGTCTTGTTGCCGCTCTCGCGAGAGGCATCGAAATGAAGCGTGAATCATGACGAATGGGAACCGAACAGGAGAGACCGGGCCATGAGCGCTTCCGACGCGAAGCACGTGCTGGTGGTCGACGACGAGCCGCTCTTTCTTCGCAGCCTTTCCGACGGACTCGCTCCGCTCGGCAAGCGCGACGGCTTCGTCGTGCACACGGCCACCAACGGACGCGACGCCATCGCCGCGTTGGAGACGGAGCCGGTCGATCTGGTGGTCACCGATCTCCGGATGCCCGGGGTGGACGGCTTCCAGCTCATTTCGTGGATGGTGGGAAAGAAGCTCTCGGTGCCGGTCGTGGTCATGACGGCCTTGCCCTCGCTCGAGGCGCGCCTCCAACTGCGTGAGTCGGGGGTGTTCACGGTCTTGCAGAAGCCGCTCGAGCTCGCCGAGGTGCACCGGACCATCGTGGCGGAGCTCTCGGCCAAGCGGGCACGCGTCGAAGGTCTCGCGGTCGCCGCCTTCTTGCAGCTCGTCTCGATGGAGCGGGTGACGTGCCATCTCACCATCCGCTCGGGCGAGCGGGTAGGTCGCATGGGTATCGTCGCCGGGGACTTGGTCTACGCCGACTTCGAGGAGCGCGACGGGCTCGCGGCCGCACACGCGCTCATCGGACTTCCCGAGGTGGCCATCGAGATGGTCGAGCGGGACGACGTTCGCCAAGCCGGTCTGCGGGTTCCACTCGCCGAGGTGGTGCTCGATGCCCTCCGCACGCACGACGAAAACGCACGCGGAAAGGGCGCACTCACGGCGCCGCCCTCCGCCCCCTCCGAGGTCGACATCGAGTTCGACGTGATGAAGTCGGTCCGGCCCCAACCCCTCCCGGAGATCGAAGCTCCGGTCATCGCCATCGAGAACAAGGAGACGAAAATGAACGTGATCAGCGTCGAGAAGGCCAATGCCGCAGTGAACAAACTTCGAGAGTCGCTCGGTGCAGGACTCGTGGCCACCGACGTGTGGAACGTCGACGACGGAATGCCCATCGCGGGGTTCAATTCCCAGCCCGTGGCGACGGCCCTCTTCAATCGAATCACCGACATGATCACGGAGACCTTGTCGGAGTCGGGGTTCCCCTCGCTCAACAAATACTATTTGCTCGATCTCGACGGCGACAAGATCGTGGTGGTCGTGCCGCTGGGGAAGTATCGCGCCGGAATGCTGGTCGACAAGAAGAAGGCCCAACTCGGCGTGGTGGTCAGCGTCGCGCTCCCCAAGTTCGTCGCCGGGTTGGAAGACGCCATTCGCGGCTGAGACTAGAGCGCCGAACCGCTTAGTGACCGAGGATTTTCGCCAAGTTGCGAGCCGTGCGAGGCGCGACGACGAGTCCTACTGCTGCTAGGCGAGGAGGAGCAACGAAGCACGGCGACGCAAATCGGCGGAAAGCCGACCGAACTAAGCGGTTCGGCGCTCTAGGCAATCGAGAGGAACGAGAGCCACCGCGTCGTCGAGAACGAGCGGTGGCTTTTTCGTCAGCAGCCGAGCTTCGTGGTCCCGAGCGCGATGTCGTCGAGCCAGGTGTCGAACGAGGCCGGGGTCGAGCCTCCTTGGTAGAGCCACCACCCGAAGAAGATGCGGTCGACCTTCGGGAAGACGAAGTCTTGGGCTTGATTGCCGTCGTGGTTCTTCGTGGAGACCGTCATCTCGGGCTTGGCCACTCCGTCCACCCAGAAGCGCACGGTGTTATCCGTCGCGTCGAGCTGCCACTCGAGGCAGAGCCACTTTTGCGGCTCGGCGACTGCTGTCTCTTTCCAGCGAGTCCAATCGCCGGTAGGGCCGCCGTCGCTCCCGATGCCCCACATCTTCTTTTGGCCGCGCTCCATGATGTATTGGCCGCCGACCGGACGAATCAACGTGGAATTGCCGGTGCCCGCCGCTTCGACCAGGGTGTAGTGGGCATAATTGGGGGCGGACGGGAAGGCCGTGACCCAGGCGTACATTCGTCCATAGAACGAGTTGCCCGGCGGGGTGATCCCCGAGACGCGCATGAGCGCGCGCCCGTTGCCGTCCGTGTGGACCTTGAGTGCCTTGCCCGAGTGGGCCTTCGTCGCGTCGATGGTGAGGCTGCCCGAGGCGACGTCGTTGGTCCATCGAGGGCTCTGCGCGGGCCCGGTGGCGAGCGCGTCGAAGTCTTCGCAAAAGAGGTAGTTGCCATTGGCACACGTCTTCGGCACCGCCGCGTCGCCTCCCGCGTCCGCCGTGGTCGCGGCGTCGGTGGTGCCTCCCCCGTCCGCCGGAGGGCTCGCGTCCGACGGGGGCGTCGTGGTGGTCGGGGAGGTCGTGCTCGTGCTCGTCGCGGAAGGCGAGGGGACGTTCGAGGTTTCGTCCGACGAGCACGCCGTCAGCAAGACGAAACCGATTCCCACGAAGCGTCTCGAGCATTGGCGATGCGTCATGCCCCGAGAATCCCACGCAGCGAGAACGTGCGCAATCCGCGCGCTCGGGGAGAGTCGCGGAATTCCGAGGGCTTATGGCGCGCGAGGGCGAGCAGGTCGAACCTGACGGTCTCGTAACCTCGCCGCCTGGTTGCCTGTCGATACCTTTCGCTCCGCTATGAAAAATCGTCCCTTCGTCTCGCTCGCGCTCACTCTGCCCATCGTCGTTTCGACGCTCGTGGCCTGCGGCGCGCCTCCCGCTCCCGCGCTTCCTAAAGAGGCTCCCACGACGTCCGCGTCCTCGAAGCCCGCGGAACCGCCTCCCGTGGCTTCGGCCAAGCCGGCGAAGGACAAACACGAGCTCGCCGAAGAGGCCGCGCACGTCGATCCGAACGAAAAAGAGGGACCGATCGAGCTCGCGGCGCTGGTTCAGAATCCCGCGAAGGCCACCTATCCGAAGGCCACCATCGGTGACCACGAGTGCTTGAAGGGCGGCCTCTCTTTCACCGGTAGCCACAAGGCTGACTACCAATCTCTGGTGGCCCAATGCGGAGCGCCCACCGGCATGATTGCCTATACGACTCCCCACGAGGGGAAGTTGCACGCGACGCACGACAAACGCGACCACTTCGTGGTCAAGGTCTCCAAAGGGCAGTGCTACCGCTACTTCGCCGTGGCCGACGACGGCATCAAGGATATCGACATCCTCGTCTTGAAGAACGGCGCGTTGATCGCCACGGACCACACCACGCACCCCATCGCGGTCATCGACAGCGACAAACTCTGGTGCGTCGACGACGACATGACGCTCGACTTCGCGGTCGAGGTCGACGGTCGTGGTGCCGGCGGTTACACCTTCGGTGTCTGGACGAGGCCCAAGAAATGACCGTCATGACGGGCCTCGTTCGGAAAATCTCGGTCCTTTCCGTGCTCGGGATGGTCGTGGCCTGCGGCACCAAGCCCCCGCCGGTCGGGTCCACCCCGGAGTCGGCCGGCGTGAAGCCTCGCCACAAATGCGGCGAGCACGAGAAGGTCCACTCGTACGACCTCCACGACGAAGACGGCCAAGATCATTGGGCCCCGTGCGCGAAGACCGGCCACGAGGACTTCTCGGGATTGGTCCGCCTCGACACGGTGGCCGACGGCGTCAAGGTGACCATCGAGGCCACCGACGACGACGTGAACGAGGGCAAGCTCGGGGAAGACCTCAAGGGCCGCGACGCGATGATCGTCTACCCGAAGGGCCGCACCGGCAAGGGGTTCGAGGTGGCGCTCGTGCGCACCAAACACGGCTACCGCGGGGAGCGCGTGATTCCCTTCGCCGACTTGGACAAGCTCACCGACGAAGGCACCAAGATCGACGTCTCGATCTACGACCACGACGACGCGCACACCTCGGGCGCACACGAGGAGCTCAAGGTGTCCGTGTCGATCAGCGCCGGAAAGAGCTGCGAGAAGGCCATCGACGAGAACCCCGAGACCATGGTCATGGGGCAGAAGGGCAAGGCCGACCTCACCGCGCAAGAGCTCGGGCGCCCCATGTCGACCAGCGCGTTCATCGAGAAGTGCGGCCTCGACGACTCCGCCAACGCCGACATTTGCGTGGCCGTGAAGAAGGGCAAGCCGCTCGGCGTCTCGGTGAAGCTCACGCCCCCGAACAACAAGGTGGCGACCTGCATCGACAAGGCGACGCGCAGGCTCCGGTTCCCCGAGAGCGACAAGCTCGACGTGGTGAAGCAGCACTTCTGAGCGCGCGCAGGACCTGTGACGACGAGGGAGCTTCGCCCGGACCATGCGGGCGGCTCCCACTCGTCATTTCGGTGTCAATCCGGCGCTTTCGTCGGACGCCTCAAGACCGTGCGCGCCGTCTCGATGAAGGCTCGGAAGGCGGGGGAAACGCGCGCCCGGCTCGGATAGAAGAGGAAGAATCCCGGCACCTTCGCGGCATAAGCTTCGAGCACGATGCGAAGGCGTCCTTTCCGGATCGACTCGAGCACGCTCGGCTCGTAGGCATAGACGGGTCCGACGGAAGCTTCGGCCATGCGAATGGCGAGGGCTTCGTCGTTCGTGGTGATGCTTCCGCTCACGGGCACGCGCAAGAGCTTCTTGCCGCGCTCGAGCTCCCAACGAAAGACCGCACCGGTGGTGGGCGAGCGGTAACACACGCACGAGTGGGAGAGCAGGTCCTTCGGATCGCGAGGCTCACCGTGGCGCGCGAGGTAGGTCGGAGAGGCGGCCACGACGAAGCGGAAAGGCTCGCTCAATCGGAGCTTCACCACGTCCCTCGCGAGGTACTCCTCGAGCCGAATCCCGGCGTCGAAACCCTCGGCCACGATGTCCGCGCGCCGGTTCTCGACTTGTACGTCGACCTCGACCTTCGGGTAGGCCGCCACGAAGCGCGGCAAGACGGGCTCCAGGACGTGCTTGAGCGCGATCGGCGGGACGGTCAGCCGTACGCGCCCCACGATCTCGTCGGCGCGCTCCGAGGCCCCCCGGATGGCCTCGAGCGCCTGGGCGATGGCGGGGCCGGCCTCCGCGACCATTCGCCTTCCGGCCTCGGTGAGGGCAGCGCTCCTCGTGGTGCGCGAGAGCAGAGGGACCCCGAGGCGCTCCTCGAGGGCGCGGACCGATTGGCTGAGCGCCGACGTCGAGATCCCGAGCTCGGTCGCGGCGGAAGCGAAGCTCCCTCGGCGTGCCACGGCGAGGAAAGCGTGGAGGGCGTTGAGCGGTGTCGAGGCCATTGTGAAGAAAAACTACACGGTCTTTGCGCGATTCGGGACTTCTCGCGCGTGCGAAGCGAGCGCAGAGTGGGAGCCCAGGAGAATCCCCGAATGAAGACCTCTGCTTTTGCTGCACTCCGCGCCGGTGAGAAGCTCGTTCCCTATTCGATCGAGCGCCGCGAAGCCGGTCCTCGCGACGTGGCCATCGACGTCCTGTTCTGCGGAGTCTGCCACTCCGACATTCATCAAGCCCGCGACGAGTGGGGCGGTGGGCTCTTTCCCATGATTCCCGGGCACGAGATCGTGGGACGTGTCGCCAAGGTCGGAGCCGAAGTGACCAAGTTCCGCGTGGGCGACATGGTCGGCGTCGGCTGCATGGTCGACTCGTGTCGCGCTTGCCGTCCGTGCGAAGAGCACCACGAGCAGTTCTGCGAGAAGGGCTGCGCGTTCACCTACAACGGCACCGAAATGGACCGGAAGACGCCCACGCACGGCGGTTATTCGTCCCACGTGGTCGTGACCGAGAGCTTCGTGGTGAAGGTCCCCGAGAAGCTCGACCCTGCTGCGGCAGCGCCGCTCTTGTGCGCGGGCATCACTACGTATTCGCCGCTTCGTCAGTGGGGCGTCGGCAAGGGGACGAAGGTGGGCGTGGTCGGATTGGGCGGACTCGGGCACATGGCCGTCAAGCTTGCCGCGTCGATGGGCGCCGAGGTGACCATGCTGAGCACGTCGCGCTCGAAAGAGGCCGACGCGAAGCGCCTCAACGCCACCGACTTCGCGCTCACCAGCGATCCGGACACCTTCACCAAACTGAAGGGGCGCTTCGATCTCATCGTGGACACCATCTCGGCCGAGCACGATCTGAACGCCTACATGGGCATGGTGCGCCCCTTCGGCACCATGGTGATGCTCGGTGTCCCGCCGAAGCCCGCGCCCTTGCACGCGTTTTCGCTCATCGGCGGCAACAAGCGCCTCGCGGGTTCGCTCATCGGCGGCATCCGAGAGACGCAGGAGATGATGGACTACTGCGCCGAGCACGGCATCGTCTCGGACGTCGAGGTGGTGCCCGTCGCTGCGGTGAACGAAGCCTACGACCGCACGGTGAAAGGCGACGTTCGTTACCGCTTCGTGCTCGACATGGCCACGCTCGGTCGCTGAGCGCCCACGGCGCGGGGCCCGCCCGGTCGTATGCTACGCTCGAGAGGATGCGGTGGAGGACACTTCGTAGTCTCGTGATCGCAGCATGCGGCGTGTCGGGCCTCTATGCGTGTGGCTCGTTCTCCACGCCGCCTTCCGAATCGGTGGACGCCGCAACGCCGGTTCCGTCGGTCTCCTCGAGCAGCGAGGCCGGCGCACCGGACGCGAGTCCCCTCGTGGATGCGTCGGCCGACGGACCGCCGTACGTGTTTCGTGTCTTCGTCACGTCGGACACGACGTCCGGAAAATTCTCGAACGGCTTCGAGGGGGCCGATGCGCTCTGCGCGACGTCGGCCGCCAAGGCTTTGCCGAATCGAAGGTGGAAGGCGTATCTCGCCTTGTCGAATGCGCTTCCGCGCACGCGCATCGTGCAGGTCCCTGGGGGCTGGTTCGACACGATGGAACGGCTCGTCGTGGATTCCCCGACCAGGCTCGACGCTCCCCTCGACAATCCCCCCGAGCTCGACCCGGAAGGGAAGGCCGTGACCGGACGCGCGTGGACGGGCTTGCGAGGCGGGATGGCGCGCAGGACGTGCGACGACTGGATGGTGAGCAGCGCCCAGGGGGAATACGGAGAGATTGGCGACAAGAACAAGTGGTTCGCCGCCGGCTCGGACGACTCCTGCGACAGAGGGAACCACCTCTATTGCTTCGAGCAGCCCTGAAGCTTCGACGCACGTGGCCGTACCTCTCTTCGACTACGCATATCTTCTCGAACCCGAAGGCTCCCGCATGATCTACGAAATGGCCGATCCGCACGCGCTCGGTTATCGCGAAGCTCTTGCG
Organism: Polyangiaceae bacterium; assembly: GCA_965225775.1. Classification (GTDB taxonomy): domain Bacteria; phylum Myxococcota_A; class Polyangia; order Polyangiales; family Polyangiaceae; genus JAAFHV01. The sequence goes on from OZ245328.1 coordinate 8,594,973, forward strand.
GTCGACGCCGTCGAGGCACTCGGACACGCGCGCTTCGTCGACGTTCGCGAGCCACACGAGTTCACCGGCGAGCTCGGGCACCTCGAAGGCTCCGAGCTCGTTCCTCTCGCCACGGTCGAGGCCGCCTCGGCCGCGTGGGACAAGGACGCCGAGCTCGTGCTCGTGTGTCGCTCCGGGGCACGCTCCGGTCGCGTCGCGGCGGTGCTCGTGTCCAAGGGCTTCACCAAGGTGATCAACCTGAAGGGCGGCATGCTCGCCGTGCACGCCGCGAAGCTCCCTTTCGTGCGCTGAGCGCGCGTTCGCGGACTCCCCGAAACGACGAAGGCCCTCGTCGTCGGACGAAGGCCCTCGTGAGCTACGCGCGCTCGAGGCGCGGGTCGCCGGCTACTTGGTGGACGGGAAGCTGAAGATGGCGCCCTCGCGCACGCCGGCCGAGGGCCAGCGCTGGGTGATGGTCTTGCGCTTGGTGTAGAAGCGCACCGCGTCCGGTCCGTAGGCGTGCAGGTCGCCGAAGAGCGAGCGCTTCCAACCGCCGAACGAGTGGTACGCCACCGGGACGGGCAGGGGCACGTTCACGCCGACCATGCCCACCAGGATGTGGTCCGTGAAGTAGCGAGCGGCCTCGCCGTCGCGCGTGAAGATGCAGGTGCCGTTGCCGTACTCGTGCTCGTTGATGAGCTTCATGGCCTCTTCGAGCGTCTTCACGCGCACCACGCCGAGCACCGGTCCGAAGATCTCTTCGTTGTAGGTGACCATGCCGGGCTTGACGTTGTCGAACAAGCAAGCGCCGAGAAAATAGCCGTCTTCGTGGCCGGCGACCTTCACGTTGCGCCCGTCGACCACCAAGGTCGCGCCTTCTTTGACGCCCTGATCGACGTAGCCTTTCACCTTCTCGAAGTGGGCCTTGGTGACCAGCGGGCCCATGTCGTTCTTGGCGTCCGTGCCCGGGCCGACCTTCATCTTGGCGATCTCGGTCTTCAATCCGGCCACGATGGCGTCCGCGGTGGCATCGCCCACGGCGACCACGATCGGGATGGCCATGCAGCGCTCGCCGCAGGAGCCGTAGGCTGCGCCCATGAGCGCGCTCACCGCGTTGTCGATGTCCGCGTCGGGCATGACCACCGCGTGGTTCTTGGCGCCGCCGAGGGCTTGGATGCGCTTGCCCTTCGCGCAGCCGCGCGAATAGATGTACTCTGCAATCGGTGTCGAGCCGACGAAGCTCAGCGCTTGCACACGCGGGTCGTCGAGCAGGGTGTCCACGGCTTCTTTGTCGCCGTTGACCACGTTGAGGACGCCCGGCGGAAGGCCCGCTTCGAGCGCGAGCTGCGCGACCAAGAGCGCGCTCGAGGGATCACGCTCCGAGGGCTTCAGCACGAAGGTATTTCCGCAGACCACAGCCATGGGCCACATCCACAGAGGGACCATGACGGGGAAGTTGAAGGGGGTGATGCCGGCGGTGACGCCGAGGGCCTGCATCTCGCTCCACGAGTCGATGCCGGGGCCCACGTTGCGCGAGTGCTCGCCCTTCAAGAGCTCGGGCGCGTACGAGGCGTACTCCACGTTTTCGATACCGCGCTGGAGCTCGCCCATGGCGTCTCCGGCGACCTTGCCGTGTTCGGCGGTGAGCAGCGCGCAGATCTTCTCGGCGTGCATCTCGAGCAGGTTCTTGAGCTTGCTCATCACGCGCGCGCGCTTGAGAGGTGGGGTGGCGCGCCACTCGGGGTAGGCCTTTTCGGCGGAGGCGATGGCGGCTTCGACGGTGCTCTTGTCCGCGAGCAAGAGGCGCTTTTCCGCGACGCCGGTGGCCGGGTTCCATACTTCCTGCGAGCGGTGCTCGCCGAGGACGGTCTTGCCGTCGATCCAGTGGCCGATAACGGGGAGGCTCGAAGAAGTGGTCATGCTTAGCTCGCGTTTCGAGGGCGTCCGGCGCAAGGCTCGCCGGCGGCGCAGGGGACTGGTGAGGGCCCGTACTTTCCCACATCGAAGCGCATCCGCCCGGGAAAAATGGGCAAATCGCGAAGTTCACGCGCGCCGTCCTGCGTCATGCGCGGACGGCCCGAGGTCAGCCCATTCCGCCCTTTTTCACGCTGTGCCCAGGGAGCGCCGGACCCTTGGGCGGAGCTTTGCCCGGTGGGCACGACTGCGCGGCGCCGGCATCCGGAGAGGATTGCCCGTTCGCTCCTCCCGGCTTGTCCGGAGTGGGGCTCGCGAGCGTCGGGGGCGTGGGCGGAGTCGTGGGCGAGGTCTGTGCGGGCGCCTCCGGGACAGTCTGCGCGGAGCTCGGGGCGAGCCCGACACGGGGAGGCTCGAGTGTGGCTGCATGGGGCACGTTCTCCGTACACGCGACCAGCGCACTGGCTCCCGCAGCGACCAGGGCCGGCATCAGCAACGGGAGAGAACGAGGCTTCTTTTCGCTGCTCCGAAGTACCGGGCGCGCGTAGCCGTCGGCGAGTCGGACCGCGCCGTCTTCGTCTCGCACGGTGAGCGAGATGCACACGCGCTCGCCGGCCTGCCTGCGGGCGACCAGCGCCCAAGCCTCTTCGCGCGTCAGTGCGGAGACGTCGTGCACGGTCTCCCGGCACGCCACGCAGAAGAGCTGGCCGGCCAGGTCGGTCGCCTCGATTTGCTCTTCGGAGGCTTCGCACGGAGACGAGAGTCGGAGCGCGTCGAGCAAGTTCGGACGAGTCATCCACTCAGCGTAGCAAACCGATGCCGCGGGGAAGGTGGTGCTTCGATCGCCTGCAAAAATAGGACAAGCGGCACGTCGTGGCGGGGCTTTCGAACCCGATGCAGGTAGACTGCATGCACCGCCACGAACGTGCTTCGCGTGTCGTGTTCTCCGCTCAGGGCGTCGCGGCGGCGAGCTCGACGTTGCCCGCTCCCCAGCACGAGCCGGTCCCGTCGGCGCGCAGCGCGCAAGACGAGCCGTCTCCCAGGGAGAGTCGCGTCGCGCCTTTGCCGGCCGCGACCTCGCGAGGCTCGCCGGTCGGCGCTTCGGGCTTACCGAGCTCACCCGCGGCGCCGTCTCCCCAGCAGCTCGTGGTGCCCGAAGTGAGCACTGCGCAGGTGTGGCGTGCGCCTGCTGCGAGAGCTGCCACGCCACGAAGTCCGGATACGGCAATGGGCGTTTTGCTGCGCTTCTCGGGGAGCGCGGAGCCTCCGAGCTGGAGCGTCTTGTCGTCTCCCCAGCAGACGACCGAGTCGTCTCCGCGCACGGCGCACGAGTGCAAATGACCGCTCGCGAGGCGCTTGGCATCGGTGAGCCCGGAGACCACCACCGGATTGGCGCGTCCGCCGGTCACACCCGCGCCGAGCTGACCCTCGGTATTGCGCCCCCAGCAGCGCACTTCGCCGCTCGAGAGACGTGCACACGAATGACTCGCGCCGACGGCAATCTCGGCCACGCCTGAGAGCGACTCCACCGCGAGTGGCGTGTCCGAACCGCGCTTCACCGAGCGGCCGAGCTGCCCGTGCTCGCCGTTGCCCCAGCAGCTCACGGTGCCGTTTTTCCCGAGCGCGCACGCGTGGAACTCGCCCACCGAGATCGCCGCGACGTCGGACAGGCCGACCACCTCGACCGGGGCTTGTGAGCTTTGGCCGGGCGCGAGGCCTTTGCCGCGTCCGAGCTGTCCGTCTTCGTCGTTGCCCCAGCAGGCGACTTTGCCGCTCCGACGAACCGCGCACGAGAAGTCGCGACCCACGCCCACGTCGACGGCGTCGGTCACGGAACCGACCGCGACGAGCGCGCTCGAGTCTTCGCGTTTGCCCTGGCCGAGCTGGCCGTAGCTGCCCTTGCCCCAACACGCGACCGTGCCATTTTTGCGCACGAGACAGCGATGCCCCGCGAAGGCGGCCACGTCCACCACGCCGTTGTCGGGCACCTCGACCTTGGCCGCGGGTGGCGCCTCGGGAGCGGGCGTCGTCGGCGTTTCGCGCGGCTCCGGGACCGGCGGTGCTTTGGCTTCGGGGCTCGGGCAGCCGAGGAGAGTGAACGTCGAGAGGGCCACGAATCCGAGCGCCGAGCGAAGCTTCATGGTCACCAGCACTACCAGATTCACGGCCTCGCGCGTGGCCCCTGCGGCTCGGCGGCGCCCGTGGTAGAAGGCGCCCAGGCCATGGAGTCGAAGGCCCACGCGAAGCTCGCTCCCGTGCTGCTCTCGGTCGGCGCCGTGCTCGTCGTGGCCGCTCTCGGGACGTGCGCGTCTTGTGGGGTGAGCCCGGGCTCTCCTCGTCCCTCCCCGACGAGTCTCGGATCGATCGCTCCCCTCGCGGTCCCGCCCAAACCTGCACCGCTCCACAAGTACTCCGTGGGCACGCACGTCTTGCCTCCTGCGGAAGACCTCGCGCCCGGGGCGCTTCGCGTGCTCTTCCTCGGCGACTCGCTCGCGCAGTTCTTGGGCGTCACCATGCGCCACGTGCAAGACGACGCGCGAGGCTTCGTGGCCGAGCGCGGACTCGGCTCGTGCAACGTCTTCGCTCCCAAAGTGACGATTGAAAACGACGTCTACCACGAGAGCTCGAGCTGCTCGGAAGACTGGCCGAGCGACGTGGCTCAGCTCCGCCCCGACGTGACCGTGATCGTCATGGGAGGCGCATTTTTCTCGGCCCACATGTGCGAGACCGAGTTCCGTGCAGCGTACACAAATCGACTCGACGAGCTGCGCCTCGCCATGGGCGATCGGGCGGGGCGCATCGTGGTGGCCATCGTGCCGTATCCCATCGGCAGCTGGCGCTACGACGACATTCCCACCCGAGTGGAGTGCCTCGACGAGGTGCTGCGCGGCTTCGCGAGCAAGAACGCGCTGGCGACCATCGACCTCCTGTCGCTCGTGTGCCCCACGAAAGAGTGCCGCACCATCGAAGACGGCGCGCCCATCCGTCCCGACGGTCTGCATTTCGACGGCCCCGGCGCCTACGGCACCGCGCGCTACGTCTGGAACGAGCTCTTTCGATTGGCGGGCAAATGAGCGCCGAGCCGGCGCGAAGTCCCCGCGGTAGGTCCGAGCGTGCACGCGCGGTGGCGGAGTTTCTCGCCACGGGGGGCGCGACGCCGCTGCTCTTTTTGCTCTCGTTCGTCCTGCGCAAGACACTCGGCCTCGACCGGGCCGAATATGCCGTGGGCTTCACCATGTTCTATGCCGCGAACGTGGTGAACAATCCGCACTTCGCGGTCTCCTATTTGCTCTTCTACGAAGATGCTCGTGCCCGTGCGTTCGGCGGCACGTTTCGCGGGGCTCAGCGCGCGCGCTACCTCTTCGCCGGACTCGTGGTCCCGCTTCTACTGGGCCTTTGGGCCACCTACGGGCTCTTGGCGAAGTCGGCCGTCGCGCTCGGCTGGATGATTCAGGTGATGTTCTTCACGGTGGGCTGGCACTACGTGAAGCAGGGGTTCGGCGTGCTGTCGGTGCTGGCGGCCCGGCGGGGGATCGCATTCACTCCTGGTGAGCGCCTCGCGCTCTTGGGACACGCGTTCGCGGGCTGGGCCTACGCGTGGTCGAGCCCGGCCGATCGCGGCACCGAAGTGGAAGAGAAGGGGGTGGTCTACACCACGCTCGCCCACGGCCCGCTGCTCGAGCGCATCACCTACGTGGTGTTCGTGGCCAGCCTGGTCCCGGTCTTGGTGCTGCTCGTGAGGCGGCGCCTGCGAGAGGGGCGTGTGCCGCTCTTCACGCCGTTCATGGCCTATTTTTGCAGCATCTGGCTGTGGTCGGTCTACTCGGGCATCGATCCCTTGGTGCGCTACATGGTGCCCGCGCTGCACTCGCTGCAGTACCTCTTCATGGTGCATCGCTTGAAGGCGAACCAGGCCGAAGAGCGTGAGGGGCCTCCGCACTTCGAGATGACCAAGAAGGCGCGTCTCGGCGTCCTGGCCGTCTCGGCGGTGGGACTCGCGTGGCTGCTCTTCCACGCCGTTCCGGAGTTTCTCGACGGCGCGCTCGTGCCCAAGAAGTCGGCGTTCACCGACCTCGGCGGGACGCCCTATTTCGCTGCGCTCTACACGTTCGTGAACGTGCATCACTACTTCATGGACACGGTGATTTGGCGCCGCGAGAACCCGCTCACGCGTTACCTGCGCGATCCCGTGAAGGTCGAGCCCGAGCCTTCCGGCGTGGACCAAGGTGCGGCCGAAGCGACCTGAGCCACGTTCGAGGCGCTGATTTCGCGGAAATCGCCGAGACGTACGGGCCTTTTCGAGGCCCTATGCTAATGCGCCGGCCATGCGCGTCGCGCTCGTTTATCCGCCCACGTGCGATCCCACGGCTCCGTACCTCGCTCTCCCCACGCTGACCGCATTTCTGCGGCAAAATGGGGTGGACGTGATGCAGGTGGACGCCAACGTCGAAGCGTTCGACGCCCTGCTCGAGCCGCGTGCCCTCGGCGCGCTGCGCGACAAGTTGGAAGCCCGCCTCGCCGAGCTCGACCGAAAGCCCTCGCTCGCCCACCAAGAGCAGCTCGAATACGCCGGCCTCGTGCGCACCCGCGCGGATGCGCACGCCGTGCCCGAGGGAATCGCCGAAGCCAAGCGCATCTTTCGCGACGAGAAGAAGTTCCACGATCCGGACGCCTACGCCTCGGCCGTCGCCACGGTGGAAGCCTCGCTGCGTGTCGTCTCCGCCACGCACTTCCCCCTGCACCTCGATTTCACCGCGTACCGCACGCCGCTCGGGCTCACCTCGTTCGAGGAAGTGGAGCGCGCGGGCCGACCCGGTGCCGATCCGTTCGACGACTACGTGATGGAGACCCTCGTGCCTCGCCTGCGCGAGGCCGACGTGAAGGTGGTCGGGCTCTCGGTGTGTTTCCCCGGCCAGCTCCAGCCCGCCTACGCGTTCGCGGCCAAGATCAAGCGCGCCCTCCCGCACGTGCACGTCACCTGCGGAGGGCCCGGCATCACCCAGATGCTCATTCGCCTGTCCGGGCAGCGGCTCGCGAAGGCGCTCGGTCCTTTCGACAGCGCGTGCGTCTTCGAGGGCGAAAATACGCTGCTCGCGTTGGTGCGCGCGCTCGAAGACGGCACGCCTCTCCGCCAATGCAAGAACGTGGTCGTGCGCGACAAGCTCATGGGCGCGCGCTTCATGTCCGGTCACGGCATGGAAGACCTCAAGGCGCTCCCTCCGCCGGACTTCGACGGATTGCCGCTCGCGCGCTACTTCGCGCCCAAGCTGGTGCTCCCCTACGACCCCACCCGGGGCTGTTATTGGGGAAAGTGCACCTTCTGTCACTACGGATTGGCGGAGGTGGGCACGGCGGCCTACCGCGAGCGCGAGGTCGCCGGAATCGTGGCGCACCTGCGTGGTCTCTCCGAGAAGTACGGCACGCGGCACTTTTACCTGAGCCAAGACTCGGTGGCGCCGAAGACCCTGGTGAAGATCTCCCAGGCCATCGTCGACTCCGGATTGGACGTGCGTTGGGCGACCGACCTCAAGCCCGAGAAGTACCTGACCCAAGAGCGCGCCGATCTGCTCAAAAAAGCGGGCGCGGTGGCCTGTGCCCTGGGCGTGGAGTCCGGCTCGGACCGCGTGCTCAAGCTGATCGACAAAGGCGCCCCGACCGCCGTCGTCTCCACCGTCGTGGAGCGCTTGGCCGAAGCAGGCATCGCCGCCGAGGCCATGTGCTTCACGGATTTTCCCACGGAGACCAAAGACGAAGCGCTGGCCACGCTCGATTTTTTGGGCGAACGCGAGGACAAGCTCGCCGTGTACATCGTGGGCGAGTTCGGTCTCACTCATGGCTCGCTCGTCGCGCAATCGCCGGAAAAATTCGGCATTCGTGAGACGTGGGAGCTCGAGGGCGACGAGCTCGGCCTCGGCATCTTCTTCGAGCCGGAAAGCCCGTGGAAGTCCGAGGACGACCGCGCCGAGGTGAACGAGACCCTGGACGCGCTCAGCGAAGGCTGGGCCTTGCGCACCTACCCGTGGGCAGGGGCGGTCTCCACCGCGCATACGATTCTCTATTACGACAAGCGCGGGCCCGGGGTCTTCCGTGAGCTCGCCGAGCGCGGGCTTCGTGAGCGCATCTTGGGCGCTTCGCCCGAGCGCTCCACGTTCGAGCGTGAGCTGCGCTTCGACCCGCGCCAGGCCGCGCGCGCCGAACAACGCGAAGGCGGCATCTGGGCCACCCTCGTGCACGAGCAGCGAAGAGTCGGGCGTGCCCCCTACGAAGCGCTCGCAAGGCGCGCCCCCAAGCTCGAGCCCAAGCCGGTCACGTTCGCCTTCTCGGCCGGCAGCGAGCCCACCGTGGCCGTGCCCGCGCGGGACCGCAAAGTGAAGGGGCGTCGCCCCTCGCACGCGACCAGCTCCAGCCGGAACTGAGGCCTTCAGGTCGTCCGAGCTACGCGTGTGCTCTGCACGCGTCTGCCCGGGGAGGCCTCCCGGGTCGAGGCCTCGGGCGAGCGTCGTCGTTCAGTGTTTCGGGATGCCGCCCTTGGGCGCCACGTCCACGAGGGGCAGCTTTTTGTAGCGATCGCGCATGTCGTCGGCGACGTCTTTTTTTGTCTTCCAGAGGTCCTGGTTCTCTCCGGGATCGGTCTCCAGATCGAAGAGCTGGAAGCGCGCGTCGTTGCCCGAGACGACGAGCTTGTAGCGTCCGTGCACGAGGGCGCGCCTTCGGTCGTTGTATTCGTCTTCGGGCAGGTCGATCACCACGTCACGTGGGGCCGCGGCTCCGCCGCGCAGCTCGGAGACGAGGCTCGTCCCGGGCAACGTACCGTCGGCCGGGGCGCCCAAGAGCTCGAGGAACGTGGGCACGAGGTCGGCGGCCCCGCGCGGCTCGGTGATGGTGCGCGGCGCCTGTCCGGGCAGGATCACGAACAAGGGGACGCGTACGAGCGGCTCCCACACCTCGTGGGCGTGGCGCCAAAAGCCGTGCTCACCGAAGCCCTCGCCGTGGTCCGCCGTGACCACGATGGCCGTGTTCGCGGCCCAAGGTTGCGCCTTGACGTGCTCGAGGAACTTGCCAATCCAAAGGTCCGTATAGAAGACCTCTTCGTCGTAGACGTCGCGCGCCTTTTTGCCGAACTTGGGCGACTCGGCGTGCGGTTTGTATTCGTCGTGCGGGTCCATGTAGTGAAACCACGCGAAGAACGGCCCCTTCTTCTGGGCCACCTTGTCCACCACCTCGATGGCGAGCGGGGTGAGCTTGTGGCTCGTGACGTAGGGGTCTTTGTTGTAGTCGAAGGGAATGTCGGGCACGAGCCGCCAATCCTCGAAGCCCTGCTCGAACCCGGAGAGTCCTTTGCCGAAATAGGCGTGCGCGTGCGCGCCCACGCAGGGAATGCCGCGGGGCGCGAGCGACTCGCACATGAAGGTGTTCTCGTCGAGGTACTTGGTGAAGAAGCGCCCCGTGCGCACCATCGTGGAGGGGTACCGCCCGCTCAGAATCCCGGCCACGCTCTTCGAGGTGAACGAAGAGGTCGAGTAGGCATGGGTGTAGGTTACAGCGGTCTTCGCGAGTGCCGTCAGGTTGGGCGCGATGGCGCGCTCGTAGCCTTGCCACGGCATGTCGGCGCGCAGGCTGTCGATCGTGATCAGGACCACGTTGAGCGGTCCGCGCGCGGCAGGCGGTGCGGAGGCGTCGGCCTGGGCGCTCGTGGTGGTGGTCCCCGCGTCCGAGCTCGAGCTCGCGTTCGGCGAAGCGGTCGGTGTCGCGCTCGCGTTCGCGACGACCGCAGTGGACGGCGCTTGCGGAGCGCTACCACCGGGTGTCGGTGTGGGAGGCGAGCACGCGAGCGCCGAGGCCAAAAAATAGACGAAAGAAGCGCGAACCAGCGAGGCGGACGCGTGGCCCGCAGACCGAAGACGAAGCATGAGGCCGGACCTTAGGCGCCCGCCCGCGAGATGTCAGCACGCACGCGCAGTCGAGACGGTGCGCACCTCGAGGCGCTCGCGCGAGGCTACTTCTTCGCTTTCTTCTTGGTGGGTGAGACGGCTGCTTTGGTGGTGCCGACGGATGTGGCTCTTTTCGGCTTCTTGGCCTTCTGGACGAGGTAGTCCGCGAAGGCTTGGGCGCCGTGTTCGCGCGAAGAGGCGCCCTTCCACGCGGCGGACTCGACCGCGTCGACGTAGCTCTCGAGCGCCGCGGAGAAGCTCTCACCGAGCACCACTCGGTCGCACTCGGTGACGAAGGTGACGAGCTGTCCGGACTTGCCCTTCGGACCGGGAAACAAGTCGATATGGGTGTTGTCCCCGTCCCAGTACGGCGTGCCGGCGATGGGGACGCGCTTCGCGTGGAAGATGGCCCGATAAAGGCGTGGATCCTCGTCCACCGCTGGCTCGTCGTCGTCGTCGTCCTCGTCGATGTTGTCCACCTCGTCCGCCCATTGCTCCACGATGGCCTCGAGCGAGGCGAGTGGCGAGCACCCCGGCATCCACTCGAAGAGCTCTTCTTGCTCTCCCTCTTGGCCGTCGTGGAGGAGCAACGACGCGCGAAAGTCCGAGGGTAGGGTGAGCTTCATCTTCTTCTCGGCTGCGGAGAGGGTCTTCTCGGAGACTCCTTTTCGCAGGCCGAGCGGCTTCTTCGCCTTTTTCGCCAAGGCTTCGAGGCGAGTCCAGATCGCTTTCATGGCACGAGCGTGTCGTGCCGCGCGGCGCGGGTCAATCGTGGTTCGATGATCCTTCGCTGAGGACCGTTGGCGTCCACGGCCTACGGGCTGGCGCGCGCGGACACTGCGTACGGACGTGGTGGGCCCGATGCTCGAGGCATGAGCTTTCGACCTTCCGGAGCCCTACGTTTGCGCCCGCGCCACTCGAAGGGAGCGCGTGGACCCTTCGCTTGCTGCGTGATCGCCTTCGTGATGGTGCTCGTCTCGCAGGCGAGGGCGCAATCTCCGGACCGCGAGATCTTGGTCCAAGGGTTTCGCTCTCCTTCGATGGGCGTGGAGGTCAAAGACGGCTTTTTGGGCTTTTCCGTCGGCGTATACCCCACCACGATTGACGAAGACTCGCGTGGCAAGCCGCGTACGACCTGGTTCCTCAAGACCGGTCTCACGGCCTACGTGTACGACTTCGACACCGGCTCGGGCAGACCCTCGAGCCCGTTCGTGTCGCTCGCGCTCGTGCAGGGATTGAACAACGCTTGGAATGTCTCGGATTCCATCCGGGAGGGATCGGGGGTCTTCCTCGACCTCGGTTTTCGCTGGGCGGCCTACCGAGGCCTCGACCTGCGAATGGGGGCGGGGCTCTTGGTCGGCTTCGACGGCCGGTGGCACGTGCGGCCGACCCCGGGCATCGGATGGGCGATGGCTACCTCGAGACCTACGGGGTCGACCGCTCCCGTCAATCCTTGAGCCTACGCCTTCTTTCGTGCCTCTCGGAACGCCGACGGTGTGACGCCGGTCCATCTGCGAAAGGCTCGATGAAAATTGCTCGGCTCGGAGAATCCGACCAAAAAGGCCACCTCCGAAATGGCCAATCGGTCATCGCTCAAATAGCGCTCGGCATATCTTCTGCGCGCGGAGTCGACCAGCTCTTGGAAGGTGGTCTCCGCTTCGGCGAGACGCCGTTGCAGCGTGCGTGTGCTCAGGGCGAGCTGGGTGGCGACCGCGTCCATGTCCGGGAGTCCCTCGCTCATGCTGCGCGTAACGGCGCGCTCTACTTGCGTGACGATGTCGGACTCCTCGGGGATACGCGCCAATACGTCGCGCGCATAGGCTTCCAAATAGGTCACGAGACCAGCTTCGGATCCAGGGATGACGCGCTCGAGAGCTTTCCCGTCGAGCTCGACCTCGGTTTCGGGGGCGTCGAACTCGGGCGCCACGCCGAAGATCCGGACGTGCTCGGAGAGCTTGGCAGGGGCCGGATGCCGGAAGCGAACCGCGCGCGCCGTGAGAGGCTCGCGTGTGGCCTGGCTACCGAGCACGAGGACCGAAGCCGCCGCAAACTCGGCAATATGGCGCGGAAACTCGTTGGTCAATCCTCGACAACCGGGAAAAACCACCGCGTTCGCACCGCGTCTCTCGAGGTCGATGCGCCCCGAATCGTGCAAAATGCGCGAATAGGCCACCACCCGCTCGAGTCCTTGGCCGAGCGTACGCGACCTCGTGACCAAGTGGCCGACCACGTCGAAGGCGTCCACGGTCATGCGCTCCGCGAAGTGGAGCCCGAAGTCCGGGTCACCCGAAGCTTGCGAGAGAGCCTTCCACACCTGGTTCGTGGCAGCCTCCGGGATGCGCGCCTCCGGACCTTCGAGATCCTTCGCGGTGAGCCCCGCGCCTTCGAGCACGCCCTCGCTCGGGATTCGCATGGCGCGTGCGTAGGCGAGCAGGCCGAGGAGAGAGCTTGCTGCCACCGTATGGTTTGCCATGCGAGAGAGAGTAGACCCTCCGAATCGCCCGGATGATCGGAGTTTTTCGGGTAAATCGGTCTCGGCCGAAGCGCCCACATTTTTTTTCAGAATCGGGGAGACCTTCGCGCACTCATGGTGGAGTGGGTGGTGCGGGGAGAGTCGGAGCGCGAGTGGTTCGTGCCTTCGTGATTCTTCGCGGCATTCGCGCCCACGTCTTTCGGGTGTCCGAGGAACGAGCCGATGGCGCACGTTCTCCCGGATGCTCGTGGCTTTGGAGGCTCTTCATGTTCCGTGCTCTCGCCATGCTCTCGGGTATCGTCATGCTGTCTCTCGGTGTCGGCTGCGCCAGCCTGTCCGGCATGGTGGCGGGCTCTCCTGCCTGGTTCGAGAATCAACGCTCCGACGTGGAACCGCTCGCCGCGACCGACCTCGATTGCAGAGCGAAGCCCATCACCTTCAAGCCGGTCTCGTCCGACGACTACCGCGAGGTGGAGGCCACCGGCTGTGACAAGAAGGTGAGCTACAAGCTCGTCAAGGTGGCCATGATTTCCAAGTGGGTCAAAGCGGGAGAGGTCTCCTCGGCGCATTGACCGGTCGCGCGGAGCTTCGAGCTCGCTCGGTCGTGAGGTCGATGCGCGCTCGGAGGGAGGCTCAGCTCAGCTCAGCTCGGCTGAGCCTGAGTCCCGCCGGACAAATAGATCGTGACCATATCGATGACGGCGCCGCGCGCTTCTTCGAGCGTGGTGGTGGGGGACTCTTCCCAGATGCGTGCCTGCACGAGCCCCATGACCGATTGCGTGCACACGTAAGCCGCATGGCGGATGTCGCGCACGTGCACGTCTTGGCGCTTCTCGAGCTCGGCTGCGAGTTGGTCCGAGAAGATGCGCTGTCCTTCGGCCAACATGGACATGAGCCCGAGTCCGGTCGCGATGCGCAGCACGCTTCGGGGGACACGCGGGTCTTTGAGGTAGGTGTCGAGCGCGAAGTCGACGATGGCGCTCACTGCTTCGCGCAGCGGCATTTCCCCGGTGCGCGCGAGCAAGGCCTCGAAGGCCTTCAGGTTGTCTTCGGTGACCTTCGCGGCGACGACCGCGAGTAGGCTCTCGCGGTCGCGGAAGTAGTCGTACAGTGAGCCGATGCCCACGCCGGCGCGCTGCGCGACGTCTTGCACCGTGAGGGCTTCTTCATCGCCGGTGCGCACCATGCCCTCGAGGGCGGCGATCAGGATGGCCTCTACGACGCTTCGCGAGCGCGACTGCTGCGGGCGCTTGCGGAGGTGTTTTTCGTAGAAGGCGGCGAGCCGCTCGGCGACCGGGGGCCGGGACATGGCGGAAAGAATCGCCTTCTCCCTTCGGGTTGTCGAGGGGCGTTTTTCTTTTGGGCTCGCGGTGAGGTCGGGCTTGGTACTTCGTGGACTACTTGCGAGGGGGCGCCCCTCGCGCTCGCCCTTTGGGATTCTTGTTCGCGACGCGTTCTGGTCCTTGGGGCTCGGGGCGTGAGCTGCGACTCGGCTTGCGAGGGCGTTCCCCCCCTCGCGCTCCCAGTTGATGAGCGCGTTCCAGCGGGCTGGGATCGGTGTTTCTCGGCCTACTCGTGCGTTCCCGCCGCGCGCTCCCAGTTGATGAGCGCGTTCCAGCGGGCTGGGGTCGGTGTTTCTCGGCCTACTCGTGCGTTCCCGCCGCGCGCTCCCAGTTGATGAGCGCGTTCCAGCGGTACTCCCCCCTTATTCTCGCGCGTCCCCTTCGGGCTCGGGGTTATGGAGTCAGGGTTTCGGGGCCTACTTGGACGAGGAGCTTGCCGAAGTTCTTTCCTTCGAGAAGTCCCATGAAGGCTTGGGGGGCGTTCTCGAGGCCTTGGACCAGATCCTCTCGGTACTTGATGCGGCCTTCGTGGACCCAGGGACCCATCTTGGCGAGAAATTCGGGGAATTTCGGGCCGTAGTCGTCGAAGATGATGAACCCTCGGACGGTCAGGCGCTTGGTCAGGATCGCGCGGAGGAGGAGCGGCGTTTTGTCCGGGCCGTCGGGGAGACGGTCGGCATTGTAATTGGCAATCAATCCACAAACCGGTACTCGCGCGCGCGTGTTCAAGAGCGGGACGACTGCCTCGAGCACCGCGCCTCCCACGTTTTCGAAGTAGACGTCGATGCCCTTGGGGCAGGTCGCGGCGAGGTCTTTGGGGAAGGTGGGCGACTTGTGGTCGATGCACGCATCGAAGCCGAGCTCGTCTACGGCGTAGCGGCACTTGTCCGCGCCGCCGGCGATGCCGACCACGCGGCAGCCGAGGAGCTTGGCGATCTGGCCGACCACGCTGCCCACGGCGCCCGTGGCCGCTCCGACCACGACCGTCTCGCCTTCGCGTGGCTGACCGATGTCCGTGAGGCCCATGTAGGCGGTGAATCCAGGCATTCCGAGCACGCCGAGTCCGAACGAAGGCTTTCCGAGCGAGGGATCCACCGGCAGGAGGCCGGTGCCGTCGGTGAGCGAGTAGTCTTGCCAGCCGGCAGACGAGACCACCCACGACCCTTCGACCAGCTTGGGATTGCGCGACCGCTCGACGCGCGCGACCACTCCGCCCACCATGACCCCGTCCACCGGGACGGGGGCCGCGTACGAAGGGCCGTCACTCATGCGGCCGCGCATGTAAGGGTCGAGCGAGAGCCAGACCGTGCGCAAGAGGGCCTGACCTTCTGCCGGTTCGGGGAGATCGACCGTCTCCAATCGGAAGTTGTCCGGCTTCGGTGCTCCCTTCGGGCGTGAGGCGAGCACGATGCGGCGGTTTTTGAGGTGCGATTGGCTCATGGGGTTCGCGCACGTTAGCAGCTCGTGCGCGGGGCGAGGAGCCGGGCGCGACCCGTCACGAGATGCGCTTCACCACCTCGAGCGCGTCTTCGACGTGCTTGCCCAATCGAAGCTGGGACGAAAAGGCGTTTTTTACCACGCCGCTCTTGTCGATGACGAAGGTGGCGCGGCCGGGGAGGATGCCCAAGGTCGAGCGAATTCCGTAGCTCTTGCGAACCTCGCCGCGAGGATCGCTGAGCAGGGTCATCGGCAAACCGTGCTTCTTCTCGAACGACTGGTGGGAGTCCACCGAGTCCGAGCTGATGCCGATGACCTCGGCTCCCGCCTCCGTGAAGGCGTCGTACGAGTCGCGGAAGCTGCAGGCCTCCACGGTGCATCCCGGCGAGTCGTCCTTCGGGTAGAAAAAGAGCACCACCGACTTTTTGCCGGCGTAGTCGGACAGCTTCACGTGGCGGCCGTTCGAGGCCACGAGGTCGAAGTCGGGAGCTTTTTCACCTTCGGAGATCATGAGACGTTCCTTTCGGGGTTCGCCATTGAGACCCCGTGAAAACGGGCTTCGTTACACGTCGATCGTGGCGGAGGTCGATTTTTCCCGCCGCAGCTTTCGATCCAGGGCATCGCGCAGGTTGGTGCGTCCGCGGTGCAGGAGGACGCGCTGGTTTTCTTCGCTCAAGCCGAGGGCCTCGCAGGTCGCGGCCGCGTCCAGGCCTTCCACGTCGCGGAGGGTGACCACCATGCGCTGACGCTCGGGCAGCTCGTCCAGCGCGACCTCGACCAGCGCGCGCAGCTCTTTTCCGGCGAGCTCCGCCTCCGGGTCGCCCTCGGTGCGCCACGGCCGCGGAGACTCCCTCCACTGGCCCAGCAAAAAGCGCCCCTCGAAGGGATCGTGCTCGTCCGAGAGTGTGACCGCATGCAGGGCAGCCTTCTGGCTTCGCGCGAGGTGGGTCTTCGCTCGATTGACGAGAATGCTGAAAATCCAGGTCGAGAGCCTCGATTTCCCGTCGAATCGGGGTAGGGCACGCGTGACCCTGCGCCAGGTCTCTTGAGCCACGTCTTCGGCGGCGGCCTCGTCGCGCACGATGCGCTTGGCCATGGCCACGAGCCTCGGGTGGAGGCTCGTCACGAGCTCGGCGAACACGCGCGCGTCTCGGGCGAGCAGTCGCTCCACGACCTGTTGGTCGTCGGGGTGCATCTCAGGGGAGGTCCTCGTCGTCCGCGTCGTCGGAGCCGTCGTCGCGTGCCGCCCGGAACGCCGCGAGGGCGGTCGCGAGGCTGGCCCCTCGGGCCTGGGCGTCCTCGAAGCTGCCGCCGGCCCCTGCCACGTGACGTTCGCGTAGGCTCGAGAGCGCGCGCCGGACTTGGTCGATCTGGTCCACGTAGCGCCGGCACCGCTCGCAGATCGAGAGATGAAGACGCATGGCCGCGCGCTCGAACGAAGAGACGTTCCCCTCTTCGATCTCGACCAGGTTCTTCGCGAGATCGGCGCAGGTGAGCAGCATGGCGATGGGACCCTCGAAGCGGGGGCAGCGTTACACGGGAAACGTTCGAGATTTCAGTTTTTCCCGAAAATTCGCCCGAAAAAGCCCTTTTTCGGCTCGGGCTCGGGCTCTCCCGGTTTCGCCACGCCGACGATGCGCCCTTCCGAGACCATGAACACCGTCGGGCAAATCTGGCGGCCACCTTCGTTCTTCGAGTAGGTGCCGTTGGCGAGCGCGATGAAGGCCAGCAGGCTCGATGCGGGGGCGAGCGCGCTGGCTACGAACATGCGCCCCTTCTCCGGCACCGCGGCCGCGAGCAGCGGCGCTCCGATGCGTTCGTGGAGCTCTTGCATGAACGGCTGATCGAGAATCTTCTCGCCCGCGAAGTAGCTCCCGTAGACCACGTAGAACGTGAGCTCGGCGAGCGCGACCTTCTCGATTTGGACCGGAACGTCGCGCAGGTTACGGAGCGCTTCCTCGCGCAGCGCGGCGAGCGAGGGCGTGTCCGGCGCGTCCTTTTTGATCATCGCGAACGTATTGGGGCGATCGTGCCCATAGGCGACCAACGGCACGTCCGCTCCGGCGCCCTCGAGCTCGGGCGCGAGCAGCTCCTGCACCATCTCGCCGCGCATGCCCCAATCCGACGGCTTGAGGCTCACCAGCAAAGGACCTGCTTCCTCGTGGGTGTCTTCGGCGGCTCGCAACAGATAGACCGGGCTCTCCGCTTCGCCGTGCAAGAAGTACTTGATGCTCTTGCCCACGGCGTTCAGCCGCGAACCGTCGTGGGAAGCGAGCCCGAACATGAAGGGCACGTCGGCGAAGCCGCTCGGATCGTCTACCCAGCGCCCTCCGAAGGTCTCGCGCAGCACTTCACCCGTGGCCGCCGCCAGCTCGACCACCGCGGTGTAATAGCCAATTTCGTCTTCGTCCAAGGTCGGGGGGTTGGCCATCGACTCGACGAGCGCGCGCAGGCCTTGCTCGCTCGTGGGCAGGTTCTCCCGCGCGAGCACTCGTTTGCCCAAGGACGCGAAGGCGGCGTCGGCCAGATCGGCGGGAGCTTTGCGCGCGACCGCGGACAAATCGAGCGCTTTCCCTGCCGACTCGGCTTCTGCGCCGCACGACGCGACCACCTCCACGAGGCGCGGGTGCATCGTCTCCAGGCAAACGTAGCGCACGCTCGCCTCGGACTTGGCGTTCCGCTTGGGGACCAGGGACCGAGTGAGAGCGAAGAGCACCGACACGTCCAGGTCTTCTTCGACCTCGCTGGGCGTGCGGTGGTCGGTCTGGACGAACAGTTCTCCGCCGCCCTCGCGCTTGACCACGATGTCGACTCGGTGAAGCGACGAGTACATGGACGTAGAGCTTACGTCGTCGCCGGTCCTCGCGTCGAGACTACGTGGCTCTCAAGAGACCGAGCTCGGAAGCCCGAAGCGCCGCGCCGGCGCGTGTGCGTACGCCGAGCTTGTCGTAGGCGTGAATGGTGTGCGCCTGGACCGTGCGCGACGAGATGCCGAGCTTCGCGGCGACCTCTTTGTTGGAGAGGCCTCTCGCCACCCACGCGAGCACCTCGCGCTCGCGGGCGGTGAGCTCTTCCGTGCGCGGCACCTCGGACACGCGAGAGGGTCTGCCCACCACCGCCAGCACCGCGCGAACCGCCTCGGCCGGCAGACGCCCGAGTTTCACTTCTTCTTCGAGCATACGCACGCGCGCCGACTCCTCCAATCGCGGACGGTGTGGGCGCTCGGCCTCCAATGCGGCGAGCACGTCTGCGGCCGCGAGCACGGCGGTAGGCAAGTCGGGCTTCTTTCCTCGGGCATAACCGCTCTCGTCGGAGCGCTCGTGGTGGCCTCCGACCCAAGCGGCGATGGTCGGGTCGAGGTGCAGGCAGATGCGTTCGGCCACGTAGGCGTGCAATCGCACCTTTTCCCACTCCATGACCCCGAGCGTGCGCGGGGATTGCCAAATACGATTGGGCACTCCCACCCGCCCCACGTCGTGCAACCACGCGGCCCGAACGAGACGCGCGCGGGTGAGCGGGTCGAGACCGAGCTCGTCCGAGGCGCCCGCGACGAGCTCGGCGACGCGTCTCGCGTGTCCGACGAACCAGGGGCACTTCTGATCCGCGAAGTCGCCGAAGACCTCGGCCACGGTGTCGATCGAGGGCATCTTGCCGAAGGCGTGCGCGCGCGAGGTCTCGAGGCTCTCCACGACCTTCTCCCACAAGGGCTCGTCGCGGAAGGCCCCCAAAAAACGCGGGCTCTCGGCCAAGGTGCGGCACATGTGGGGATCGAGCTGGTGCGACGCACGCTCGGCCAGGCAGCGCACGACACCGGTCTCGTCCGCTCCGGTCATGAGCTGCACCGTGCTCTCGCGAGCGAGGTGCACGACGCGTGAAGCCACGGGAATGCGCTCGCCGGCGAGACCATCCGGGCCACCACGTCCGTCCCAGCGCTCGTGGAGAGACGCGAGCACGTCGCGTACCCGAGGCACGACGTCGAGACGCTCGGACAACATCACCGCGCCTTCGCAGTGGCTCGCGCGGTAGCCTTCGAGGAATGCGTTGCCACCGGCCACGAAGCGGGCGAGGCGTAGCGCGCGTTCGAACGCGGGGTCGTCTTTGCCGAGGTCTCGCCCGACCGCGCGTACGAGCTTGGCCGGGTCGTTGGTGTCGATCGGGGCGAGCAACAGCGCGGCCTCGTGCTCGTCACCGAGTAGGCGCGTCTCTTCGGCGGCGTACGACGTGCAGCCCAAGTAGCGGAACAGCGCGCCGAACACGGTGGCGGCGCGATCCGTCTCGTCGAGCCCCAGCTCTTCCGCAGCCACCGAAGCGACCCAGGTGCCGCGCAGCGCCGTGGTTTCGGGGGCGCCGTTGGCCATGTCGACCACGAGGCCGAGAGACGCGAGCCAGGAAACGAAGCTCGACTCGGACAAGGACAAAACGGGCCTCCGCGATTGAGAGAAGGAACGTAGCAGGCTCACCCGGAGAGCGTCATCCCCGGGTGTGACGGACCGTTCGAGTCGCGTGCCTCTTTCGCGATCAGGGCGTGGGCTCGCGGCCGTCGGCGTTGCGCAGGCTCGCGCTGGACGGGAGCGCATAGCGACGAGCGCGCATGGCGTTGCCGAGCGGACGGTGCACTTCGAGCGAATGCCACGGCTGGAAGGAGAAGTTTTCGCACTTCGCCTGGTCGGCCGCGCCTTCGGCGAGCTTGCGCTTCTCGAACACGATCGTGCCCACGGGGATCTGGGCCGACTTCCACGGAACCGAGACGTCTTCGACGGGCTGGGCTGCGGGGTCGTCTTGCAGCTGCACGAAGAGGTCGGCGCATACGTCGCTCTCGGCGAAGCGCTTCTCCAGGTCGGTGCGCATGAACTCGGGGTCCTTGTCGTTCGGTTTGCCCACGATTGGCGTGCATTTGCCGTTCTTGACGACACCGGTCTTGGCGACCAGCTTGAAGGCACCTTTTGCCTTCGCGGTGGTGGGGTCGCCCGCTTCGAGCCCGAGCGCGTAGGGCGCGCCGGTGAAGTACGTGTCGCCCAGGAGGCTGCCCGTATTGCGGGTTTTATCGAGCACCCAATTGGCCAAGAAATCCACGATTCGCACGTTTTCGTCGCTCGTGAGGAAAGCGCCGGCCTGGATGAGGTTGTCCACCTTGCCGAGCAACGTTCCGCTGTCGGCCGAGCCCATCATGGCTTCGCCGAAGGCCATCATATGCCTCGCGTCCGAGGCGGGGGCGATGGGCTGATTGGCCATCAAGAAGTCTTGCGTCGTGGCCGTATCGTTGCCGGGAACACCTTTGGCGCGCGCGCCTGGGACGCCCAGGATCTTGATGGCGAAGCCGCGCATGTCGAGCTTCTTGTCCGATTGTTTGGAGCCGACACCGTTGCTGAAGCGCGCCCAGGCGCCGTACTTGGCATTGGCGGCGAAGAGGCCGACCTTGGCCGAAGCGGGCAGGGCGGACACGTCGAGCGAGAGCTCGCCTCGCACGCACGCGTGGGTCTTCGCATGGAACGCGCGCGAGACCTTGGCTGCGGAGGCCTCGGCCTTGGCGTGCTCCTGGAATCGGTTCACGAGCGAGCCGATGGCCTTGAACTCGGCGTCTTCGTCGGGCAGTCGGTTCTCTTCGCCGATGGCGAGCGCCTTCTTCGCCCACGGGTTGAAGGGATCCGGTTTCGAGCGGTCGAGGTCTCCCTTGGCGAGGTGCACCAGGTTGGAGATCGAGATCGCGTCGGCGGTCTCTCCCTGTTCTTCCGACTGCGTCGCCGCGGAGCAAGCCGCGAGCGAGACCAGCGCGAGAGACGCGAACGACGAGGCGAGCACGAGGCGACGGCGAAGCTTCATGATGGGACCCTCCAAGGACCGAACCGAACCTGGCGCGTTCTACGAAGCGCTCCGATCCCGAGCCATCCGCCAAATGGCCCAGCCTCGGAAGGACCGAGTCGACGCAGCGCGTCTGCGAAAAGCCGGCGCTTTTCTCGTCGGGACCGGTGGGGAGCGGCTCGGGCGAAGCCATGCCGCGATGCGCTGCGAAGATTCGTGCAGGAAATGCGCGCCGAGGTTCGACGGACCCGGACGTGCGAAGTAGGCTTCCGCCCATGCGTCTTCGCCCCTTCTTCGTCGGTCTCGCGCTCGCGCTTCTCCCCGTCGTCTCGGCCTCGAGCCCCAGCTCCGCGGACGAAGCCAAGCCCGCGCCCGCACCCACGTGGCAGCGCGTGACCGAAGACAGCGGCGTCGTGGTCTTCAAGCAAGAGGTGCCGGGCAGCCCGGTCATCGCGTTCAAGGGCGTCGGGGTGGTGGAGCAACCCATCTCGCAGGTCATCGCCGTGATCACCGACACGTCGCGCACCACCGAGTGGATGGACTCTACCGCGCACGCCCGCGTGGTTCGGCGCATCTCGCCGCTCGAGCAGATCGTCTACACGCACATCAAGACGCCGCCCATCATGACCGACCGCGACTTCGTCACCTCGGCGCGTGGCGAGTTCGACCCCAACTACAAGCGCTTTACGGTGCACATCCACTCGGTGCAAGACGCTGGCGCACCTCCGACCGGATACGTGCGCGGCGAAATCCACCACAGCTCGTTCGTGCTCACCTCGATCGAGAACGGGAAGAAGACCCTGGTGGTCACCGAGGTGCACGCCGATCCCAAGGGCTCGGTGCCCACGATGATCGTCAATGCCTTCCAAAAGGACTGGCCGGTGAACACCATCAAGAACCTGCGCAAGCAGGCGGCCAAGAGCGACGTGCACCCTTCGCCCGAGCTGGCCGCGGCCATCGCCAAAGCCGGAATGTGACGCGGCGATCGTCCCGCATCGCCGAAGCCGACCGCGCGCGCGGTGGGAGCGAGCGTGGCGAAACGATCACCGTGTGCACGAAAAAGATCGCAAAAATGCGCTGAATTTCGCGTGAATGCGCGGGCATCACCTCTCCACTCAACGAGGCAGAGGTGGTGCATCATGGTGTATTTCGACGACGACGTTCGGCGCCTCGCACGAGGGACGTCCGAACGAGACCCCGAGCTCGAGCCGAACAGTGGGCTCGTGGATCTCGATGCCGCGATGGTGCTCGTGCGCGCTCGCATCGAGTGGGAACGAGAGGAAGACCGCCGACGACGCGAGGCCTTCGTGGCCCTCGATGCACGAGGGGCAGCGCTGCGAGCGTCGCTTCCTTCGGTGTTCCGTCCCGGGGAAGGGCGCGGGGTTCGAGCGTTCGTGCCGATGGTGGGCGCCGCGCTCTTGGTCGCGTCGCTCGGTGCCAATGCGTTCGCGTACGTCCGCGTTCGTGCACACGAGCGAGCGCTCGTCGGGGCTCTCGCCGAACGTCGCGCGGCCAGCCCTGCGTTCGCGAAGAAGGCTCTCCCGAAGGCTCCGCGGCTCGCGGCGGTCGATGCTCCTCGTGAGGCTTGGCTGCCTCCGGAGCGTTTGCCCGAGCCGTCCGTTCCTGCGGCCTTGCCCGACTCTCCCGACTCCCCCGACTCTCCCGGAGCGCCCGCTACGCCCGTACGTGAGCCCGCGCGACAGCCAATCGCCCGTGTCGACAGCGCGTCCGGCAAACGAGGTGCAATGGCCGTGAATGCTCCGGCGCCGGGCGACTCCTTGGAAACGCCCCCACTACCCGCAGCCTCGGCGACGACCTCGTTGCGTGAAGAGGCGCCCACGCTGCCCGTGTCTCCTCCGGTTCCTGCCGATCTCGGTGCGGCCATGCGCGCCGCGGTCGGGCTCGCGTCCGCCTCTCCCGAGCACTCCGTCCCGGTGCCCATGCCGGTCGAGCGAACGCGCGAGACGAACCCCGACCCGAGGCAGCTTCGTCCCGCTCCGGGCGCGATCGTGTCGGCGCTTCGAGCCGTGCAAGACGCGGCGCGGGCATGCCTCGGCGAAGGCGATACGGCTCGGGTGTACGCGGTGGTCTTCGGGCCCGATGGTCGCGTGCTCCGGGTCGAAGCGCAGCTCCGCGACGATAAGACCCCGTGCATCGACGCCGCGCTCTCCCGCGCCCGCGTCGACGCGTTTTCCGAAGAGGGCTACCGCGCGCGGGTCACCGTTCGTCCCTGACGCATTGGGGTACGCGTGATCCAGGCCGAAGGGCGAATTGGGGGATCGGCGATCCACCTCGAGCGCGAAGATGGGACAAGCGACTGGCAATTTGCCTACATGTGGGAGGATGGGGGCTCGGCACGCGTCTCGCAAAGGGCAGGACATGAACTCGCTCCTCGCTCGTGTGCTCGGCTTCGCGGCGCTCTCGGTCTCCCTGGCCTCCATCGGCTGCGCGGCGGACACCTCGGCCGAAGATCCGGACGCGGTCGAAGACGCGACCGAGGTCGGCGAAGAAGCGCTCACGTCTTCCGCGGCGAAGAAGCTCGGTGTGCCGCTCTCCATCCTCGACTCCACGTTCTACTTCAAGCCAAGCTCGCAAGATCAGAGCGGCCTCGGCGTGGTGCTCGGAGAAGGTGTGGCCTTCGCGACGGGCTCGGGCAGCCAGGCTCTCCCGTCGATGACCTCGCTCGATCGGAAGCCTTACGCGAAGCTCCACTCGGGCGGAGTCGCGGTCACGGGTGACCTGGACGAGACGTTCGGCGCCTTCTTCGACTACACGAACCTGCGCGTCGACGCCGGCGGTGGGACGGAGCGTTTGCTCGGCAAGAAGGTCCCTCCCACGCTCGACGTCTCGGCCATGCGCGAAGGCCTCTCGTGTCGCGTGCTCGGGGCGGCGTTCGACATGTTCGCCTCCGTGCCTCCCAAGACCATGAGCCTCGCCGGCAAGGTCACGCGCGTCCGCACCGAGACGCGCGCGGGCAAGGTCGTGGCCTATCAGGTCATCGTGACCACCACGAAGAGCTCGGGTGGCGACGGCTCGTTGCTCGTGTGCGACGGCAAGCTCGCGGGCATCTCGGCCGGAGGCGGCTCGCAGGGCACCACGTACGAGTTTCGCAGCGTCGATCCCGACCTCTTGAAGGCCTTCGCCGCGGCTCGCACGGCAGAGACCTCCGAGTGCAAGCGCCGCAATCGCTGCAACTGAGAGTCTCGGCGCGGGCTCGTCGCGAGGTGCGTCGAGCGGTCGATTAGGTCGGTGCGGGTGCAGGGGTTCGACACTGCGCGATGCACTGCTCCTGGCGCACGGCGCAATCCGATCGTGACGCTCCCGGTGGTGTCTCCGCCAGGATGCACCGTCGTGCGGGCGTGCAAAGCGGAGCGTGGTGCTCACGCGTTCACCGCGCGGCTTGGCTCGTTCCGGGTCGGCTCGAAGGTGCGACTCCCACCTCTAAAAAGATACGACGAAGGGCGACGCTTTCGTGCGCCGGACGAATTCGTCACGTATCTTTCCGAGCTTCCGCACGCGACGAAGGAAGCCCCGTTGACCTCTTCCGCGAAAAAACGAATCGGCACCAAGATCGGTCCCTACAGCGTCGAGAGCCACATCGGCGGCGGAGGCATGGCCTCCGTGTACGCGGTGACGGACGCGAACGGCGAGTGGGCGGCGATCAAGATCTTGCATCGGCCTCTCTCCATCGACGAGGTCGCCGTGGCTCGCTTTTTCGAAGAGGCGTACCTCGTGAACAGCGTGAAGCACCCGGGCGTCTGCCGCATCGTCGACGACGGCGTGTCCGAAGATCGCTGCCCGTACCTGGTGATGGAGCTGCTCGAAGGAGAGAACCTGGACGAGCGCCTCGAGGCGCAAGGCACGCTCCCGCTCGGCGAGGCACTCGATCTCGGCATCTACGTGGCGGACACGCTCACTTCGGTGCACGAAGCGGGCATCGTGCATCGCGACCTCAAGCCACCGAACTTGTTCGTCACGCTCTCGGGTGCGGTGAAGCTGCTCGACTTCGGCGTCGGCAAGAGCCGCGCGACCGCCATGAAGACCATGGAAGGCGTGCTGCTCGGCACGCCCGGGTTCATGTCGCCCGAGCAGGCTATCGGCACCGGCAAGAACAAGATGGACGGCCGGACCGACATCTTCTCGCTCGGTGCCGTGCTCTTCCGCGCCATCACGGGCGAAAACGTGCATAATGCAAAAGAATCGCAGGCGCGGTGGTTCGCTGCGGCCACCGAGCAAGCGCGCTCGCTCGGCGAAGTGGTGCCGAACCTCCCCGAAGAGGTGGTGACGGCCATCGACCGCGCGCTCGTCTTCGACCGCGAGGGGCGCTGGCCCACGGCGTCGGCTTTCCGTCAGGCTCTGGAGCGTGCGCGCCGCTCGCTCGACGAGAGCACGGCCAAGTCGCACCACCCGCCGCCCCAGGGCTCGTTCATCGCGATGCTGCACGAGCTCCACGACGTCGACGACAAGTGAACGCACGAGGTCTTGGAACGACGCCGCCCGAGTGTGGCGACGGAATCGTGGATGCTGCCTATGCCAATGGATTGGCGTAAATGGCGTCTACTTCGAGCATGACGCCTAGGCGCGTCAGGTGCACCGTCGCCACACGTAGCTCTGCCCCAATGGCCTGCGCGAGGCGCGCGTGCGCGGGTGAGCCGCCCGCCATGGCATACACGCGGCCGTTTACGTACTCGTGCTTCGACGTCGAGGCGCGTTCGAGCTCGACGTATGCCTCGTAGGTCATTTCTTCCAGGGCAAGTGCTTCCACTCCTAGCGCTTACCACGGCACGGCGCGACGCGAGGCGTGAGGGGCGCCGAAACCGAGCGCTCGTTCCTCTACGCCGGGAATGAAGAAGAAGCGGCGAGTGTCCAATGCGAATGGGCACGCTCACGCACGTCTTCGCGATGCCATGTTCGCCCGAGCGCGCGCGCCGTCCCACGGTGACGGCTCGGGTCGCGAACTTCGGAGTCCTTCGCTCGAAGCGCGCCTCGTACGAACCGTCCGATCCGCAGAGCGTGCTCGGTCGGGTCTTGTTCGGGTTCGACGAAGAAGGCGCGACGCCTTGGGTGGTCCACCAGCCGGACGAGGTCCTCGAAGTCCGCCGCGACGTCGTCCGGGCCATCGCCCTCGCGACGGCCACCGCGGCCGCGAACCCGGACGACTACGCCGATTGGTTCGCGTCGCAGCTCCGCGAGGCCGACCAGGTCCTCGCGCACGCGTCACGGCATCGCGAATGGGTGGTCTCGGTGTTCGAGGGCGACGTGCCGTGTTTTCTCCGCGGCGGGACACCCCGTCACGAGCCGGGAGATCCTCTCTTCGAGCCTCATTGCGCGATCCCCGCGGAAACCGAGTCCGAGCTCGAGATTCCGCTCGGCATCGCGGCCGGGCTCGTCCTGGGATTAGGGCTCGTCGGGTGGAGGCATCGAAGACTCTCGAGGCGCTGAGCGAGTCACGTGGTCAGACGAAGCAGTCCGAGTGTCGCGCCTGCGCCCAGGGCCGCTCCCGCGGCGAGCCAGAAGAGCCAAGACGACGACTCGCGCGCGGCCTCGAGCGGAGGAAATTCGACCGCGCGCACGGTACCTTTTTCCGCGTCGACCAAGAGCACGCCGTCCACGTCGAAGCCTAGGCGATACTCGAGCAATTGCCTTCGGGTGGTCGACGTGCGCACGCTGGGCGCAAGCTCGCCGGTCTTCACTTCGACGACGAAGCGTCGGCCGTCGAGCGAGACGACGAAGTCGGCGCGCAGGTCCACCTCGAGCGGTTCGCCCTCCACGGTGAGTGTGTAGGCTGCACGCGTTTGTTCGGAGAGCACCGTGAAGCCGTGCCGCTCCAAGATGGGCCGCGCCGCTCGCTCCCCACGCGCGCCCCGCTCGCGCGCGAACGCCATCCGCTTGCGTGGGAGCGCTCGCTGCGCACGCAAGCGGAACGTCTGCACCAGCGCGACCAGCACGGCAAAAGCCCCGAGCCCGAGCACCACCTCGGTGAGCGGAAAGGGGGAAGGGTCGGTCACTTCGCCCACCCTTCGGTGAACGAAAGCTCAGGGCCAAGTTTTCGGCGTCGAAAAATCGAGCACGGCGTCGGCGCGCCTTCCATGTCCCCGTCCCGGTGCGCGTCGCGAGCCATGCACGAGCGGAACTTGCGCGACCATCTGGCCCCGCGCGTCGAAGACGCTCGACTCGCCCATGCCCGGACACACCACGACGCCGGGCGCCCAATTGGCGTTGGCCACGGCGATCGAGAAGCGTCGGGCGAGAGCTTCGAGCGTGGGGAGACGCGTATCGTCTTCGTCTACCCAGGCGCTCGTGAACACCAAGAGCTCCGCCTGACCGAGCTCGCGTTCGGCTTCGTCGGCGAGGAAGTGCACGTCGTAGCAGATGGCCATCGTGACCCGGATGCCGTCCACGAGGAACACCGGATGCGGCGCTTCACCAGGCGTGGCCCAGCGCTCCGGAATCCAGGGATGCCTTTTTTTGTAGGTCGCGAGCAGCTCTCCCTCGCGGCCGAGCACCACCGCGGCATTGTAGGCGCGGCCCTCTTCGGCGAGCACGAGAGGCGCAACCAGGTGCGTGCGGTGCTTTTTGGCCAGCGCGGCGAAGGCTCGTACCTGCGGTCCGTCGAGGGGCTCGGCGAAGGGGCGCAGGTCGGTGTCGAGGGTGGGCGAGATGTACCCCCCGAGGCACTGCTCGGGCAGTACGGCGAGGTCGGTCACTCCTCGCTCGAGCAGCGCGTCCACCTCGGCGAGCGCTTCGTCGTGCGCGTCCCAGCGGGCCGGCAGCTCGAGCACGGAGACACGGAGGCGACGTTCCAACCGATTGGCCAACGGATCGAGCTTTCCACGTCGAGCCAAGGAAGACGAGAGGCGGCGTGCGTGAAGACTTGGTGACGTATGCGCAGGAGGTGCGCGATTTCAGGCGAAACTGGCTCGAAAATCCGGCCTTCGCGTGGTCACGGTCGTTGAACCTGCGGCCTTCCGACGCTAATGGAGCGACCGTGCCCGACCTCGTCGAACTGGACCGTGACCACCCTGGCTTCCGTGACCCCGCCTATCGGGAGCGTCGCAACCGTATCGCCGCGCTCGCGCTCGCGTACAAGCCCGGGGACCGGCTCCCGATGGTTCCGTACGAGCCGCACGAGGTGGACGTGTGGGGCACCGCGCTCGCGCACCTCGCGCCCATGCACGAGAAGCTCGCGTGCCCGGAATACCTCGCAGCGGCCCCGGTGCTCGGCTTCCGCGGTGATCACGTACCCTCGTTCGAGGAAGTGAACGCGCGTCTCGCGCCGGTGACCGGGTTCCGCCTCGAGCCGGTGGCCGGTCTCGTGACTCCGCGTCAGTTCATGGAGCGCCTGGCCGACCGGGTGTTTTTGGCCACGCAGTACATTCGCCACCACTCGGCGCCGCTCTACACGCCCGAGCCCGACGTCATCCACGAGCTCATCGGCCACGGCCCCATGCTGGCGGACAAGGACTTCGCCGAGCTCAATCGCCTCTTCGGTGAGGTCACCCTGCGGGCCGACGAAGTGCTCGTGGAGAAGCTCATTCGCCTCTACTGGTACGTGATCGAGTTCGGCGTGTACGGCAGGCCCGGCGCCTACGGCGTGATTGGCGCAGGCCTTTTGTCTTCGTTCGGGGAGCTCGGTCGCTTCTCCGAGAAGGCCGACCTTCGCCCGTTCGACGTCGAGGCCATCTGCGGGACGCCTTTCGATCCCACGGACTACCAAGGCACGCTCTTCGTGGCCGAGTCGCCCGAGCAAGTGAAGCGCGACCTCGGCAATTGGCTGCGCGCCGCGATTTGAGCTGGCGCGGTACCGCACGGGTGCGAGGGCGTTCCCCTCGCGCTCTCCCGAGGAATCGGGAAGCGGCCGCGGTACTCGACGTGTACGCCTCGCGCTCGGCAACATCCGCGTGACATTCGACGGGACGCTTCGATGTGGGCCCATATAGGTTATGCTCGAGACCGTGAGGTGCTCGATGCAGAAGGAAAGACAAGCGGCTATCGCGGGCTTGTTGGTGGCGCTCTCGGCCTTGGTGGGCTGTTCGCCCCGTGTGGCCGTCCCGCCGACCCAGCTGCCGGAGATCTCGGCCGCCATTTCTCGCTCCCCTTCGGAAGGCATTCGTGTGGAGACGGCGCACGGGCACGAGAAGCTCGCGGGAGGCCTCTCCAGTGTCGAGCTCGAGCAAGACTCTACGGATACGGGCCTTCGCTCCGTGACGCTGCCGGGCCCCGTGTGGGCCTCTCGCGTGGGCGATGACCTCGTGCTCACCTACGAGAGCGACTCGCGCACCTTGCCGGGCGTGCCAGTCTATGGTGGCGCGTACAAACAGGCGCGCTTTCCGCTGGCGAGCGTGCGCTCGACCAAGGTGACGGCCTACGGCGCGCCGCTCTCCCGAGGGGTCTTCGGCGGGATTCTCTTGGCCATCGGTACGCCGTCGCTCGCGCTCGGGGGGTACCTCCTCGGAAGCTCGATCTCGGCCGGAGACCGTCGCGACGGCGAGTTGGTCGTGGGACCGTCCCTCGCTCTGTCGATCCCCGCACTGGTGGTCGGCTTGGGCACCGCTATTCCGGGCATTTACCTGCTCGCGACGAGCGGCCCGCACGAACGTCCGAGTGGACTGCCGTACGACGCGGCCCGCGCTACCCCGAAGCACGTGCAAGGGCTGGATGCGCCGGTTGTGTCACGTGCGGGGTTCGTGTTTTAGGAACGATCGCGAGCCCCGAGACTCCCACTCACCACGCCGTGTTCGACGAGCACGCCGGGCGGCACCTCTTGTCGCGGCACTCGAGGCCGGAAGAGCACTCGGTGGTGCTCTCACAGGCCTCGAGGAGAGCGTGCCGGGCTTGGCAGGTGCGTTGGTAGGTCAGGGTCCCGGGCACGAGCTTGCAGTAGGTGTCCGTCGTGCACGCGTGCTGAGTGCACTCGCCGCCCAACCCGACTGGACGCTGGCAGGTCTGCGGGTAGGGGACGGACGTTCCTTCGCCGAGGCGCTCGCAGTGCGTCCCGGGAACGCAATCGTCGATGCCGATCATGTCCTCGCAATGGGCGCCTTCAGGCACGTTGCCTCGCTGACAGGTCGTGTCCGACCTTCTGCAGAAGAGGCCTTCTCGGCAACCCCAGGTGCCGCAGGGTTCGCCGAGCCCGCCCCTCGTGTCTGGCACGCAGACGTCCTCGTGGCACGACGTGCCGTAGGCGCACGCTTCGTAGGTGGGGCAGCGCTCTCCTGCCCGAGCGAGCCGCTTGCACGTGCCCGCGTCCTCACCACCCGGGTCGCGGCCGGTGGAGTCGCAATAGAGCTCTTCGTCGCAGTCGTCCGAGCCACCTTTGGCCATGCGCGTGCAAGCAGCTCCGATCCATCCGCGGGTGGTGGTGCACACCCCGCCCGTGCACGTGGCCGTGCGGCTGCAGGTGGTCCCCGCAGCGCCGCAGGGCTCTCCCACGTGGAGCGCCACCAAGCACGTTCCACACGCCTCCTCGCTGTATCCGTCCACGCTGCAGCGCCTGCTCGAACATTGCGAATCGGACGAGCACGCGCTCCCGTCGCTCCGTGGGCTCGTTTCGGCGCTGGTGGAGTCGGCGAGCGTGCTCTCGTCGAGCATGCCGGAGCATCCGGGGGCGAACAGGACGAAGGCAGGAAGCAAGAACGCGACGCACGCTGCGCGAGGGGCGGAAGTGGAGGACATGCCGCCCCCTGTTGCAGCGCGCGTGCCGGGTGAAATCTCCCGCGAAATCCAGGGTAGGACGTGGCTGGTTGCCGATGAGTTACCGGGGAACAGGGGGCGGGTTACCGGCGGGCGACCGGTCGGATATCAGGTGAGATTGGGGCCTCTGAGCGTGAAGAGAAGCGGCCCCGTACGAGGTCGCAGCACGTCGAAGCTGGTGCCTGGCTTGTACGATTCGTAGAGCGTGATGCCCTTCGGGACAGGGTCCACGATGAGCGGAGGTTGGGCCCCGGATGGAGGGCTGGGGAAGCGCGAGCCACCGGTTTCGTCGTAGATGAGGGCGCCCAGCGCAATCTTCGCCGTGACATCGGGCGCGACGGGTTTCGCGCTCCCGTCCTTCCCGGATACGCTGAAGTCGGCGCGGCCGTTGGCGTTCACGTCTTCGACGATCATCACGTAGCCGATTCCCACCTTGTACGTCGAGCTGGCGTCGCAGGGGCCCGGGGGCTGGCCCTTCACTGCTCCGGCGCGCGCGCAGAGAAGATTGGCAGCGCTCGCGCCAGAGATGGGAGGAATCGAAATCGAGGTGCTGGTCGGCGCGAAGGGCTCGTCGTAGACGACGTCGACCAAAGGGGGAGCGAAGTCGTCGTTGAATTGAGCAAAGACGAGGGCGAGCCGATACCGCTTGGTCGGATCGAGCGGAGAGTCGAACGCGATCGGGACCGTTCCGATGCCCGGGAAGACCAAGGGGCCCGCCTCGGGACGCGGCCCGGCATCGGCGGAGGGGGGCGGTGCTCCGTCGGTCTCGATGGGGGCCCGAGCATCCGCAACTCCCGCGTCGAGAGGGGCGCTTGCGTCGGTCGTCGGGCTCGTGGCGTTCGGTTCGTCCCGTGGGACGGATGGGGAGGGCTCCGGGCTATCGCACGCGCTCGTCGCGGCGATGCTGCAAGCCAATAGGTAGGCGAGTGGGCGGCAATGTTCGTAAGCCATGGTAAGGTGTCCTTTCTGGTGGTGGGGGCAAAGGCAGCGGTCGCGCGCGCCGCAGGGGCCGCGGGTCACTCTCGGGCCGAACGGCAAAGATGCTCGCGAGTGGAAGCCCTGGTGACTTCGTGAAGCCGCCGGCTCGCGATCCAGTGACTGGTCGAGGGGCGAGCGCGTGCTGCTCAACGGAAGAGCTGGGCGAATTGCGCGGGGTCCTTTCGGTCGGCGCAACGCTCGCCGATATCGGTCGAAGGGCGTGAGGTGGCAGTCGTCTGATGCTCGATGAGGTCGGTCACGAGCTCGGCGAAGTCGCACTCGCCGTTCCCGTCGGGCCGCTCCGGGTAGTCGATGAGCTGGCCTGCATCGGGGCGGACGTAGTCGTCGTCGACGTCCTCACACCCCGTGCAGCCGGCGAGCGACGAGCCCGCGGTGATGGCGACGCACGTCACGAGGAGCTTCATGCGCCACCGCGCCGGATCGGCGGGTCGATGCACGGGGCGCGGTGTCCCCGGGTCGGAAGGATCGCTTGGAGGGACTCTCGACGGCCGTGCGGTAGGGGGAACCATGAGCTCTCCTGATCGAAAGGAAGTTCGCATGAATGACCGCGGCACGCGATGGCGCGCGTCGGGTGGTTCATGAAGTGCCGTACACTCGTTGCTTCCGAATGAAGCTCGATGCACTGGGCGTGTTCTCGAAGGCTACGCGAGACTACGTGACTCGGTCCCCTTATATGGGCCTTACATGCCATGCTCGGTGAGCGACGATTGGCGTGTGTATCCTCGTGTTTACGGATCGTCCGACGCGAGTGTCGCGTGAATGAAGGGGCGCTGCGAGCGCGGTGGCGCGAATCGCCGACAGTCGGCCACGAGGGGGCTCGGGCATGGCCACTGCAAACGGCGCGGCCATGCCTATCGATTGCCGCTTCGTTCGTCTTCCCAGAATCATCCTTGCCACGTCGAGCGTCATCCTGGCGCTACTCGTGGCTTGCTCACCCGCCGAGCCCGACTTGCCCGCCGCAGATGGCGGCCAAAGCACCGATGCGACGTCGAGCGTCGTCGACGCGGGGTCGACCGCCGAGCCCGAAGAGGACGCCGCCGTTCCTCGATGCAATTCACTCGATACCCGCAACGTTCCGAAGGGAATCATTCGCGGCGTGACCAGTGCGCCGCCCGCTGCACGAGGCGGTACGATCGAGAACGGTACGTACGTTCACGTCGAGACCATCGCCTATGGGGTCGCGCTTCCCGAGACCGAAGACGGCGCTTCTCTGCTTCGAATCGAGGGCTCCACCGTGCAGGGGGTGAGCAACCCGGACGGACTCGTGGACCGGACCGATACGCAGTCCTGGGTGATCTCCGGCAATACGATCGCGATTACGCGGTCGTGCCCGTCGGTGAAGTCGACCGAGCTGACCTTCACGGCAGAGGACGTGAATGGGACCAAGGAGCTCACGCTGTTCGCGACCGATAGAGGTATTCCGTTCTCGTCCCGCTTCCGACGCACGAATTGACGTCGGTGAGCACGGGCGACGCAACAGCCTTGGCCGGGCT
Organism: Polyangiaceae bacterium; assembly: GCA_965225775.1. GTDB lineage: Bacteria > Myxococcota_A > Polyangia > Polyangiales > Polyangiaceae > JAAFHV01. Next base: position 8,628,034 of record OZ245328.1, read on the forward strand.
CGCGCTCAATCCTCCGGCCAGGTCGACGTCGCCTCGTTCAGTGCGATCTGGAGCCGTCGCGCGGCCTCACGTTGCAGAAGTTGCTCGATCGTGAACCCACGAGGCGACCCGTCGAGCCGAACGCGATACGAGGGCGGGACGTCGGGGGCATCGGGATTGGAGACCTGTCGATGCACCTCTTCGACCCGAACCTTGGGACGCCGATTGAAGGTGACGATCCGCTCGGAGGTCTTCCAGGTCTTCGTCGAGATGCGCAGCGTCCGCTCGGAGGGTACGTGGCTCACCACGAGCCGCCGGAAGCTTCGAACGCCCAAGAAGGCGAACGTTGCCGCGCAGAGCAGCCCACAAGCCATCGCGCCGGTGAGGCTCGGCGTATGGCGAACGTAAATCACGACGCCCCCCACGAGACTCACGAAGAAGAATCCCGCCGCGACCACGAAGAGGCGCGGCCCCTTCTGCGAATCCAATCGAAAAACCTCAATCTCCGGAGCCCGCCCATCCGCCCGTTCCCCGGCCTCCCGATACGCGCTCATCCCGACCACGGTACCCCAAACGCCTGTCGGCTTACCCCGACATTTGCCCGCCGTGACGGAGCAAGGGGACAAAAGGGGGGAGCGCGAGCCCTCGCACGATCCGTCCGAGGAGAACCGCCCCGCCGAACGCGAGGACAAAAGGGGGAGCGCGAGGGGGGAACGCCCTCGCACGAGCCGACCAAGTACGGTCTCGCTGAACGCGAGGACAAGAGGGGAGCGCGAGGGAACGCTGTCGCACGAGCCAAGAAGTACCGCCCCGCTGAACGCGAGGACAAGGGAGCCGCCGCGACGAAAGAAAGGCCCTCCGCGTGAGGCCCACGTCGCACACACGACAACCCCCCGCGACTGCGTTAACATGCCCCTCCCGCATGGTCCGCCAGGAAGACCCTTCCACGAACGAGCACGGTCGCGAAAAGCTCACCGCGCTCTTTCGTCAGCTGCCGGTCGCCGTGAGCGTCTATGCACTGCCCGACTACCGCGTGGCGCTCACGAACGACGCCTACCGAGCCTTCGTTCCAGGGTACGAAATCGAGGGAAAGCTGCTCCGCGATGCGCTTCCCGGGATCGATCTCAGCTCGACGTTCCGCCACCTCGACGAAGTCTGTCGGACGAAGAAACCCCTCACGCGCCCCGAGCACGCCGTGCCACTGCGCGACCCCGACGGGCGAGTCCGCGAGCGCTTCTTCACCAGTACGTTTCAGCCGGTCTTCGACGAGAAGGGCGAGCTCTTCTGGATTGTCGCGACCTCGATCGAGGTGACCGGAGAGGTGCTGGCGCGGCGGTCACTGGCCGAGTCCGCCAAGCGCTTTCGCCTCGTGCTGGACGAGATGACCGTGGGCGTGAACGTGCGTGACTCCGTCACTGGTCAGGTGGTGCTGAGCAACAAGGCCAGTGAGCATATCCTCGGCGCCGACCTCAGTGCCGGACCGGCACTCGAGCACTCGTGGGACTTCCGCCGGCTGGATGGCAGCCCGTTTCCCTCGGAGGAGCACTCTTTCCGACGCGTGATGCAGACGGGCACGCCGGTCCGCGATCAACTGTTGCGCGCTCGAAGGGCAGGGACGCTCGAGGAGCTCATCGTACGCACGAGCGCGGTTCCGGCTCGCTCCGACGACGGCCTCGACCTCGTGATCTCCGTGTTCGAGGACGTCACCGAGGCGCACCGGCTCCAAGAGCAACGCGTGCAGACCCTGAACTTCGCCGAGCAGTTCATGGGCATTCTCGGCCACGACCTGCGCAATCCCCTCCAAGCCATCATGATGGCGACGGCGCTGTTGATCGAGCAAGGCCGGCTGGGCGAAAAAGAGGTGAAGCGCGTTCGGCAGATTGCCTCGAGCTCGCGGCGAATGGCCCGCATGGTGGACCAGCTGCTCGACGTCACCCGGGCGCGCCTCGGCGGCGGGATAGCCATCGAGCGTACGCGAAGCGATCTCGTGAAGTCGGTCGTCTCGGTCCTCGACGAGCTCGCGGCCGCCCACCCGTCGCTCCAGCTACGTCGCGTCGTGCCGAGTGAGCTCGTGGGCGATTGGGACAGCGACCGATTGGAGCAGGTGGTTTCGAACCTGGTCGGCAATGCCATTCAGCACGGCGACCTCGAGAGACCCGTCACGGTCACGCTCTCGGCAGTCGGAGGCAATCGCGTCGTCTTGGACATCCACAACGAAGGGGCGCCCATCCCCGAGTCTCGTTTCGAAGAGCTCTTCGCCCCCTGGATCCGCGGCGCCGAAGACGTCCCTCGTCGCACCAATGGCCTCGGCCTGGGCCTTTTCATCACGCGCGAGATCGCCGCCGCTCACGGAGGCACGGTCGGCGTGACCTCTTCGACGGAAGGGGGCACGCACTTCGTGGTGACGCTTCCACGGGGGTGAGTAGTGACGCAGATCCTTTCGCGGTCTTTTGTCGCATTCGCGGTTGGCGTCAGCGGCGAGGCATCCGGGAGGTCCGCCGAGCGCCCGCGGCACGAGCACGCGAGCAGGGCGGTGAGAGCGAAGATGGAGACGGGTCGCATGGTTCAATCCCCCTGGGGTTCGTCGAAGCAGATCGCGCGCCCGTCGGTGCCCGTCTGCGCGAACGACTTGAAGGTACCCTTGGTGCGGTGGCAGTACTTGCCAGATACGCACTGTGCACCGCCCCTGAGCGAGCCGTTCCAGAACTCGAATGCGTTGTAGTCGAACTCCGGCCGGCCGTCGCAATAGACCCCGTTCGCACGTCCCACGCAGCTCGGCGCGTTGTTCTCCGCACCGTCGGTAGGGCACGTTACCCCGTAACGCGATTTTGCGTCGTCCGGAGAGAATATTCCGACAGCGGTCCACGCGCACACGAGCGAGTGTTTGACCCACTTCTTTTGGAGATTGGTTTGGGAAGGGTTCAGCGCGGGGATGCCGTCTCGCTGGTGAACCAGCATCTTCTCGGCGAAGCTGCGAATCGTCGCCGTCGTGCCTGCCATCGATGCCAAGGTCTCCCAGAATAGCCGGATCGAGAGAGGTAGGTCGATCTCGGCGGTCACTCCGAGCTTCGAGTGCTTGTTGTAGCCCCTCGCACCATGAGAGCCCGTGCCTGCGTCACGAGCAGCGAGTTCACGTGGATGCCCCTCGTAATGTTCGGGCCGAAGCTCGCTTCAACGAAGCATGATGGTCGAGCGAATGGCGCACGGGGAGGAGAGAGCCGAAGATGCGTCTCTGCTCGCGCGTGCGGCGGCGGGGGACGAGCGTGAACCAAATGAAGTTGGTTGCCGGGCACTCGGGGTCGAGGCGACTGACCGGGAGCTCCGTTTGCCGGGTGGAAGCTCTGTTCCCTGCGAACATGGCTTCGTTTACGGGCGCGGAGCTCCGTTTCCGAGTGAGGACGCAAATTTCCCGAGAAATGCGAGGTTCGGACGCGCCTTTCGGGACCCGTTTACGGGCGCGGAAGCTTCGTCGCCGAAAACGGAAGTCATTTCCGGTAGATGGAGACGCGGATTTTGGAGACGAAGCTTCGCCAGCGGAAAACGGAGCTCCCGCGGGGCGAACGAAGCTCCGTCTGCGGGGGCGGGAGCGTCCGCTGGGCGAACGGAGTGTTTTCGGGCACTCCAGGCAATCAATTCCTGAGTTTCGTAGCGCCCCCAACCCAAAGATCCGCCCTGCGCATCAAAACCCCCGCCCTATCCGTCCCCCGCGTCCCCACGCTAAACCCTCCCGATGACCACCAACCTTTGGGAATCGATGTTCGCGGCCAAGCGCGTGATGTGGGGCGAAGCTCCGACTCTCTCGGCTTTGCTCGCCCGCGACGCCCTCATGGCACGAGGGGCGCGCGACGTTCTCATTCCGGGCGTGGGGTACGGACGCAACGCGAAGCCCTTCGTCGAGTGTGGCATGTCGGTCACCGGCATCGAGGTCTCGGCTTCGGCGATTGCGATGGCGCGATCGGAGCTCGGGCTCGACTTTCCCATCCACCACGGGTCGGTCGAGGGCATGCCCTTCGACGAGATCGTCTACGACGGCGTGTTCTGCTACGGACTCGCGTATCTGCTGGATGCACCAGGGCGCGCGAAGTTCTTCGCCGATTGCTTTCGTGCGCTTCGGCCGAGCGGTTCGATGATCTTCACGCTCATCTCGAAGACGGCCCCCATGTACGGGCAGGGACCGAAGCTCGGCGAAGATTGGTACGAGCGCGCGCCCGGCATGCCCATGTTCTTCTACGACGAGCACTCCATTGCCCGTGAGCTCGGCGCGTACGGCATCACCGACGTGTCACCGATCGACGAGCCGGTCCATGGCGGATCGTTCCCGTTTTTCAATGTGACGTGCGTGAAAGGATGACTTCGGTAAGGGGCCGGTGACTCACCCTAATCCCCCTTTGCTCGCCCGACGTTCCACTCTACGCTCGACCCATGGAACTCCTCCGGCCTCCCCCCGAGCTCATGCCCTATGGTCTCCGCGCCCTGAAGACGGTCGCCACCGCCAATGGGGGCTTCGACGAGCATGCGCGTGGCATGCTCGAGACGGCTCAATCGGTCTTCGGCGGCCAGCACGACCTCGACGCGCTTGAGCCGATCACGCCGGAAGAGCTGGCTGCGGCTATGGTCGACCCGCGGATGCGACGTCAGCTCGTGCGCGGCATGGTGGTGGTGTCGCTGGTCGACGGGGAGGCGAGCCGAGAAGAGGCCGCGCTGGTGGAGCGGTTCGCGGCGGCGCTCGACGTGGCGACGCCCGATCTCGTGGCGCTGCGTCACCTGGCCGACAAGAGCCTCTTTCGCGCGCGGATGGATATCGCCCGCCGCTTCTTCGCGCGCGAGAAGCTCGTCGAGGCGACCAAAACGAAGGGGCTCGGGTGGCTTGCGTCCGCGCTGGCCGCGATGGCCAACGTGCGCGAAGATTCCGCGCTGGCCACCCGCTACCGCTCGCTCGAGGGCTATCCTGCAGGCAGCCTCGGACGAGGCTACTTCGACTTCGTACGCGGCAATGGGTTCGAGCTGCCCGGCGAGAAGGGAAGCGCGCCCGAGATTATTTCGCTGCACGACCTCACGCACGTCTTGAGCGGCTACGGCACCGATCCGAAGGGCGAGCTGCAAGTGCTCGCGTTCCACGCCGGGTGCCGACGCGAAGAGAAGGACCCGTTCGCCTTCTTGATGTTCGGCATCGCCGAGTTCCACCTCGGCATCGCCATGTCTCCGGTCGCCTCGGGCAGCCGAATGCAGCTCGACATCGGCGCCATGCTGGCTGCCCTGCAGCGCGGCGCCGCCTGCACGATCGACCCCACCGACGGCTGGGACCCGTGGCAGGTCATGGACCGCCCGCTTGTCGAACTGCGCGAGGAATACGGCATCTCGCCGCTTCCTAGCGCGTAGGGCGTCGAGGTTACGCGTCGCCGGATGCGGAGGATCACGGCCAATCGCCTGCCGTGACGAGAGCCACGTCCACGAAACGAAAAACGCCGAAGGGTCACCCCCTCGGCGTCTCCGTCGATTCGGCACGACCTCGCAGTCGCGCCTCAATCGGCCAATCGGTCAATCGCTCAGTAGCTCTTCGCCCAGACCACGCGCTTCTTGCTGGGCTTGCCGGTGAAGGGGCACGTTCCGGCTTCGCCTTCGGCGAGCGGGATGCAGCGCACGGTCACGCCGAGGTCGTCTTTGATGGTCTTCTCCACCTCGACGTCGCCGGAGAAGTGGGTCATGGCGAAGCCGGCGTGGATGGGCGTGGGGTCGTTGGGGTCCTTGGTGGCCGGCGCGGTGAAGTACGCGTAAAACTCGTCCTTCGTGTCGATGTCGCGCGTGTGGGCCTTGCGGAAGGCCGCGGCGCGCTCGAAGAGGCCGTCTTGGATCTCTTGGAGCAGCGTGGCCACGTTCGCCACCATCTCGGTGCGCGTGAGCGTGGTCTTGTCCTTGGGGGACTTGTCGCGGCGACCGACGAACACCGAGTCTTTGTCGATGTCGCGGGGGCCCACTTCGAGGCGAACGGGAACGCCTTTTTTGATCCATTGCCAGACCTTGTCGCCGCCGCGCAGGTCGCGCGTGTCGAGCTCGACGCGCACGTTGCTCCCGGCATAGGTCTGCGCGCGAAGCTCGGCCTGGAGCTTCTTGCAATACTCGAGCACGCGCTCGCGATCTTCGGCCTTGTGCATGACCGGCAAAATCACGATTTGCTGCGGCGCGAGGCGCGGCGGGCAGATCATGCCGTCGTCGTCCGAGTGGGTCATGATCATGGCGCCGACCAGTCGCGTGGAGACGCCCCAGCTGGTGGTCCAGGCGATCTTGTGCGCGCCGGTCTCGTCCAAGAACTGAATGTTGGAGGCCTTGGCGAAGTTCTGTCCCAAGAAGTGCGAGGTGCCCGCTTGCAGGGCTTTGCGATCCTGCATCATGGCTTCGATGCAGAAGGTCTGCACCGCGCCAGGGAAGCGCTCTCCCTCGGTCTTTTCGCCGCGAATGACCGGCATGGCCATCCACTTCTCGGCAAACTCCGAATAGACCTCGAGCATCTGCATGGTCTCGCCCACGGCCTCTTCGGCGGTGGCGTGAGCCGTGTGGCCTTCTTGCCAGAGGAACTCCGCCGTACGCAGGAAGAGACGGGTGCGCATCTCCCAGCGGACCACGTTCGCCCATTGATTGATGAGCAGGGGAAGGTCGCGGTAGCTCTGCACCCAGCGCGAGAAGGTCTCGCCGATGATGGTCTCGGAGGTCGGGCGCACGACGAGCGGCTCGTCGAGCTCGCCGGCCGGAACGAGCTTGCCGTCTTTCGCTTCGAGGCGGTGGTGGGTGACCACGGCGCACTCCTTGGCGAAGCCGTCCACGTGAGCGGCTTCTTTTTCCAAGAAGGAGAGCGGGATGAACAGCGGGAAGTACGCGTTCTGGTGCCCGGTCTCTTTGAACTTGCCGTCGAGCACGCGCTGGATGTTCTCCCAAAGCGCATACCCCCACGGCTTGATGACCATGCAGCCGCGCACCGGAGAGGTTTCGGCGAGGTCGGCGGCCTTGACTACCTGGAGGTACCACTCGGGGTAATTTTGCGCGCGGGTGGGGGTGATCGCGGTCTCGGGTTGCTTCTCTTTCGACATCGGAACGCATGCCTACCGTGGTCGATGCGCGGCGTCGAGGGGGAACTCTGCGAGGGGCTTTTGCCCCTCGCGCACCCCGGTTCGGTACGTCACGGCCTACCTGCGAGGGGTAGGCCCCTCGCGCTCCCGGTTCGATACTTCGCGAGCTACGAGCGAGGGCGTTCCCCCCTCGCGCACCCCCCTGGTTGGACTCGTGCGGCCAGCTGCGCTGCTGTCTCGGTACTTCGCGAGCTACGAGCGAGGGCGTTCCCCCCTCGCGCACCCCCCTGGTTGGACTCGTGCGGCCAGCTGCGCTGCTGTCTCGGTACTTCGCGAGCTACGAGCGAGGGCGTTCCCCCCTCGCGCACCCCCCTGGTTGGACTCGTGCGGCCAGCTGCGCTGCTGTCTCGGTACTTCGCGAGCTACGAGCGAGGGCGTTCCCCCCTCGCGCACCCCCCTGGTTGGACTCGTGCTCCAAGTGGTTCGTTCGAGATGCGCGCGTTCTGTTCGGGATGCGCTCGTTCTAGGGGGGAGCGCGAGGGGGGAACGCCCTCGCAAGAGCGCCGAGGCAAGGCCGCGCCGAACGAGCGAGCCGAAGGGGGAGCGCGAGGGGGGAACGCCCTCGCAAGAGCGCCGAGGCAAGGCCGCGCCGAACGAGCGTGCGAGGGGGAACGCCCTCGCAAGAGCGCCGAGGCAAGGCCGCGCCGAACGAGCGTGCCGAAGGGGGGAGCGCGAGGGGAACGCCCTCGCAAGAGCGACGAGGGAAACTCAGCCCTTCTTCAGCGTGACAGGCGCCACGTACTTCACACCCCGAAGAAGATCGCGAAAGCGCACGTTGCTCTCGGCGAGCTTGGCTTGGGCTTCTACGAGCTTTTTGCCTTCTTCCTCGCTCTTTTTGGAAAGCTCCTCGAGGCGCTTGGTGAGCTGCGCGCGCAGCTTGTCTGCGATCTTGTTCTTCTCGATGGAGCGCAGGCTGCGGCGGGTCTCTTCGCTCTGGCTCGCGATTTCGGAGAGGTTTCGCTGGTGCTCGCTGGCCACGTCGTTCAAGTGCAAAATTTCGGTGCGCAGCTTCCAGGCTTCGGTCAGCGAGCTCTTCACGGCGGCGTCCACCGACGGATTGGCGAGCAATGCCTTCACCGCCGAGTCGGCCACCTGTGAGGTCCACGACTCTTCACGCTGCACGCTGATGCGCTCGTCCACCACCAGCTCACCTTCGGCGCGGGGGCCGAGGTCGTAGGGGACCAGGGCCGAGCCGGTGCCCACGTTGTCTTCCGTGCCCGGGACAGGCTTTTCGATGCGGCTCCCGGAAATGCGTGCATGCTTCACCAAAACCTTGGCCGGGGTCTCGGCGCCGTTGCGGATGCGGTAGAGCGTCTGCGTGGCGCTGTCGCGCTCGATGAAGAGCTGCCCGTTTTCGATCTTCTGCACACGCTCGCCGAGCTCGTCGTGCTTCACCGAGCGGTCCACCGCGACCGCGCGGTCGAGCGCGAAGGGCACCGTGGCCGTGGCGCCTTCGGGGAGCGGATCGACCATGCCTTGACCCAAGAACGCGCCGTGGTCGAACACCGCGATGGGGCCCTTTTCCAAAGTACCGCCGCTCTTGTTCACGAAGCGCACCACGCGGAACGGATGCGCGTAAGAGTCCGGCACCGCCGAGTCGGGCGCGAACAAGAAGGCCGCGTCGCCGGGCAGCTTCTTCGAGAGGAGCATGACCATCGTGGCCGCCTTGTCCGGGATGGTGACCGCCTCGGGCAGGTCGTAGCGGGTGACTCCACCGGTAGCGCTCACCGCGGCGAGCGACTGAAGATTGCGCGGTCCGGAGGGCGTGGTCGGTGCGCGGTACGCCTGGGCGATGTCCGGCTTGCTCACGGCTCCCGTGACGGGCGCGACCGAGGGAGACGGTCGGTCGGCGGCCGCTTTCGGTCCACGCGTGCGGCTCGTGCTGCGTGCAGGGGCCTTCTCCGCGCGAGCCATTCCACCCTTCGGCGAGGGCGCTTCGAGCGAGGCGTCGTCTTCGTCGAAACCGTCTTTGGCGCCGGCTGCGGCCTCGGCTGCGGGAGCTCCCGGAGGCGGAGGAGGCGCGGAAGGTTCGACCTGCTTTTTGTACTCCATGGCCGCGAGCGACGTCTCCGCGCGAGGCACTGCGGCGATGACCTCACCCTGGTCGGTCACCGTGGGACGCGAAGGGATCATGGGCGTGCCGAGCGTGGCCTCGAACGCGAGCGGCGCACCGGCGACGAGCGACAGGCGTACGTCTTTCCAATCTTCGCCGGAGAGGTTCTGCACGATGCCCCAGGCCTGGATGGTGGCCGAGCCGTTGCCCTCGACCACGAGTCGGTACGAAGGCCTCCACACGGGCGCTTCGGTCACGTAGCCCACCTGCAGGTCGTGACGCTTTCCGTCGAGCTGGAGCACCACTTCGCGGATGTGACGACGCTCCTGATCGGTGCACGGGCGAAGGCGCGGCTGCTCCGGCTCGTCGCGCGGACCACGCGGAGGACGAGGCACCGCAGCGAGCGGATCGGGATCGCACTCGGCCACGTCTTCGGGGCTGCGAATGGGGAAGGCCGCCGCGCGCACCGAGCTTCCGCCCTTCTCCATCACCGCGAGCGTGGCGAGGAAGTCGCCCACGGCGCCTTCCTTCATCTTGAAGCGCACTTCCTGCTCGTCGACGTTCCCGCCGCGCTCGAAGTAGGCAATGCCGTTGCGGTAGACCACCACACGCTGGAGCGGAAGGTTCGAGGCCACGGTCGCCGTGTTTTCGCAGCCCGAAGCGAAGCCGAGCAAGAGCAGTGCGAAGGCCGCGCGTACCGCGGAAGAGCGCGAGAGCGAGAGAAGGACGTTCATGGTTGCATCCTACACAAGCCGCGTCCGGGCAGGCTCGAACAATCGGCAGGGACGGTCTAGCCTGAAGGTGCCGTGGAACCCTTCGTCTACCGAGAGCTCGCGCCCGCCCCCGCGCTGCGTCGGCAGGTCGCGTGTTACTGGACGCTCCGGGTCGCTTCCACTGGGGTTCACCACGTCTTTCCCGATGGATGCGCGGACCTCCTGTTCGACCTCGGGGCCTTCCGCGCCAGCGTGATCGGCATCATGAGCCGCACCCTGGTGAGCCAGCCGGACCTCGCGCAAGGTTCGCGCACGTGGCTCTTCGGTGTGCGCTTCTTGCCCGGCGAGGCCGCGTCGTTCGTCCCGTTCCCCGCGGTCGAAGCTCGTGACCTCGAGGTGGACCTCGTGAGCGTTCCCTCGTGGGGCGCGTTCACGCGTGAGCTGCTCGATCGCCTGTGCGAAGCGCGCAGCGACCAGGAACGATGCGCCCTCGTCGATCGCGCCTTGATCGCACGAAGGCTCGCCGCGCCCGATGCGCGTGTTCGCCATGTGGTCGACGAGCTGCGTCTTCGCTCGGGTTTCTCCCGGGTCGTCGATCTCGCGAGAGCCGTGGATCTCGGCGAGCGTCAACTCGAGCGCCTCTTCGACGCCAAGGTCGGTCTCTCGCCCAAGGCACTCGCCAAGGTGCTTCGTTTCCAGGCGTTTCTCGCACACGCCCACGAGCCTCGGCCCACGGCGGATCTCGCCCTCGCGCACGGGTACACCGATCAATCGCACCTCGCCCGCGACCTGCGCGCCCTCACCGACTTGACCCCGGCCGAGCTTCGCGCCCTTCGAATGTCGGATTCGTCCAATCCACCCGAGGCCGATTCGCGGTAGCGAAGGGACATGTTGCTCACTCGCACCACTCCGCTGTTCGTCGTCGACTCCATCGAGCCCGCGCTCGGCTTCTGGAAAGACACTCTCGGCTACCAGGTCGTGGCCGAGGTGCCTCACGAAGAGAAGCTCGGCTTCGTGCTGCTCGCGCGCGACGGGCACGAGGTCATGTTCCAGACACACGCGAGCGTGCGCGCGGATCTCGGCCCGCTCGACCCCGCTCCGAGCGCGCTCTACTACACGAACGTCGCTTCGCTCGACGAAGCCGTGGCTGCGGTGCGCGCCGCCGGTGCCACGGTGATCGTCGGACCGCGCACCACGTTCTACGGCGCCAAAGAGATCTTCGTGCGCGACGCCTCGGGCACCATCGTCGCGTTCGCCGAGCACGCCGCGCACGGCTGAACGCATCCGCCGAGGGACGCTATCGCTCGCGAAATTCTGCGTGTTAGCCTGGGACATGCGGAAAACGCGCTTTGCGCTGGTGCTCGTGGCAGGTCTCGTCGGGTGCGGGCCTCGTGCCCCGGAGGCGGTCTCGGTGCCTTCCGCGAAGGCCACGGTCACGCCTCCGGTCGTCGCGACGAGCGTGCCCGTGGTGGTGCCGAAGCCTGCCTCGCTCACCGCATGGCTGCACGTGGAGAACGTGCTCTCGTGGGCCACGATGTTCGGCCGTCACGCGAGCGACGCCGAGAGCGAAGAAGACGCGGCCTCGAAAGAAGAGACCGCCAAGTCGTTCATGGAGCTCGCCAGCGTGTTCGACTTCTCGCGACCGACCGACGGCGCGCTCGCGGTGCGTGGCAAGTCCGCCTACGACTTTGCGGCCGTCTTGCCCATTCGCGACAAGGATCGCTTCCTCGAGTATCTCGCCAAAGACTCGGAGGTGCTCGAGAACAAGTCGCGCTACGTGCTGAAGAAGCACAAGGTCGAGGCGCCCGAGCCCGAGGACGATGGCTCTCCGTCGCCGTCGCCGTCGCCCTCCAAGAAGAAAAAGAAGCCCGCCCAGGACGACCCGCAAGACGAGGTCTCGTGCGAAATCGGCGGCACGCCGCTCGTGGCCATTTGCGGCAACGAACGTGGCCTGTCCGCGCTCGGCCCGTGGCTTCGAACCGGCCCTCGCCCCGAGCGAGGAGATGTCGCGCTCGAGCTCGATGCCGCGCCTCTTCGGAAGATCGTGCAGCAAGAGCTCGAGCCTTCCCCAGCGGACGGCGACATCGTCGATCCCTCGACCACGCCCGATCCGTCCGGAAAATCCCTGGACGACATGTTCAAGCGCTGGACCAAAAACGCGCTCGGCTTCGCGTCCGAGCTCGAGCGCGTGACGTTCTACGCCACCAAAAAGTCCGACGACCTCGACTTTTCCCTCGCGGCCACGTTCGTCACGGTCGAGTCCGCGTGGGTCTCCCCGCTCTTCTCGAAGCCGACCGAGGGCTCGCACCCGGAGCTGCTCGAGAAGCTGACCGAGAACGCGAGCGCGGCGGTCTACTCGCAGGGAGGCGGGCCGCTCGCCGACGCGATGTCCGCCATCGGTTCGTGGACGTCGCAGCCTCCTGCCGAAGAGGCCAAGTCGAAGGCCTTGATGGACGAGCTTCGCGCGATCTCCATGAAACCCCTCGGCGCGGCCTACGGTGTCGATCTGCCGGAGGTCACGCGCGCGCTCGCCGCGTACCGGAGCACGAAGGACCCCAAGAAGGCACAAAAATCCCTGGAAAAGGCCATCGACGGCTACGGCGTGTTCGCGGCCTCGACCGACGTGACGAGCGCACAGCGCTTGATGAAAGAGGCCGCGCGGCTCTTCGAGGTGCAGGAGAAGAGCACGCGTTCGGGCGCGTCCGCGCCGAAAAAGAAGAACGCGACGAGCTCCACGTTCCGCACCGCGAGCGCCGCGCTCGGCCTCCCGAGAGGGGCCTTCTTCCTCGACGAGACCAAGACGGTGGAAGAGGGTACCGGCAAGAAGAAGACGAGCAAGCGCGTGACCGCGCCCGAGATGCTCGTGGTGGGCGAAGGCACGTTCACGTACTTCCTTGTCGGCCTCCCCGACGATGCCACGTTCGCCGCGCGCGCGAAGGAGATCGTCGCACGAAAGCCCGCATCTGGCGCCGCCAAGAGCCCGTACGCGGATCGAAAAGGACTCCTGCTCGGCGGTCAGCTCACCTCGCTCGTGGGGGCGTTCGCTTCGCACGAGGTGTCGCTGCGTATCGACGAGACGCAGAGCGAAGAGGCACGCAAGAAGCTCGCGGACGATCTCGATCGCGACGTGGCCGCACCTCGTCTGGTGATCCCGTTCGCGCTCACGTCCGAGCAGAGAGGTTCGGGAGGCCGCGTCGCCTTCGAGATCCGAGGATCGAGCAAGGCCTTCGTCTCGTTGGGCGAGCACGCCTTCTCGGGCATCGGGGCCCTCGCGCTCATTCCGCTCATGGCGCTCTTGCATTCCCCGACGAGCCCCTGAGAACGCACGCGCACGCGACAGGCGCTCCGACGAAGGGGCCGAGATCCAGCCTCAGCGAGCCAGGCCGAGGGCGGGCTCTGCGAGACCCTCGACATGGAGCGCGTCGAGCGTCTGCACGATCTCCCCGAACGGGATGTTCGCCTCCGCCGAGACCAGGACGCGGCCTTTTCCAGCGCCGCTTCCCTTGGCGAGCTTGCCTGCACACCGTGCGAGACCGGTAACGTCGAGCCGCCCGTCGCTTCGGGGAAGCGTGGGGCTTCGTGCATCGTCGGCGGCCACGAACGCGCCGCACGTTCGGTCGAGGTCGGACGTGCCCGAGCGGACGTGGAGGCCTCGCGCGGAGACGACGACCGTCAGGCAAAGAGACTCCGACGACGCGAGCAGCTCGTTCAGTGTCCGCTCTCTCGGGGCCGCTTGCGCCGCACGAGCCGGCACCGCAGCGTCGGAGCCCGCATCCGATACGAGGGCCGCGAGCCGTGCAGCACCGTTTCGCTCCGCGCTCGCGGCTTCGGGGGGCGCCCCGGCGAGGCAGACGACCTCTCCGGACCTCGGGAGCGCGATCGTGATCGACCCTTCGCCGTCGCGCTGCCGAATCCGAAACTCGATCGCGTCCGCCTCCGTTTGGCCGAGGGTGTACGCGAGCTCGATCACGATGCGGTACGGCGTGGCCGATTCGAGCCGCAACACCGCGCCACGGCGGTCGCCGAGCGCCCCGTAGAGCGGATTGACCAAGAGCCCGTGCTCTCCGTCGCGCTTCGACGCGGCCGGAAATCCAGCCGCGCCCGCGGGTGGCGCCACGATGCGGTCGTCGACCGAAAGGCCTCGTTCTGCCGAATAACTCACGATGTGCCGCGTGTCTCCCGCACTGGCGACCGTAGGTTCGGTGCGCGTCGACTCGGCGAGCTCGAGGGGCGGAGGACCGGGGGGCGCCTTGCGCGGGCGCGGGCATCCGAGCGCGAACACGAGCGCGAGCGCGAGCCAGTACGAACGCATGATTCATTGCATCATGCCCGAGCGAGCGCGGCCAGCGTCGGACGAGCGCGCGCGCTCACCGGACGAAATCTCCCTCGGCCACGCAACGTTTCGCACGCACCGACCGAGGGGGCCGCCGGAGGTCGCGATGGTGTCGCTTCGCACGGGAATGCAGGTCGGTTTCGTTTCGATGGTGACGGCCCTTTCGTCGATGGGCTGCAAGCAGGCCATGGTGGTTCCTCCGCCTGTGTTCGAGGTGCTCGTGAAGGTCGAGTCGGATCCGAATCGGCCGGTCGAGCAGGCGGCCGTCTCGCATCGCGACCGAGAGATCGCGGCGACCGGTCCGGACGGCCGCGCCAAGGTCACCCTCGCGGGGCACGACGGTGAGGTGGCCGAGCTTCGCGTGCGCTGCCCCGTCACGCACGAGCAACCGAAGCCGATCCCGGTCTCGCTGCGGCGTTTTGAGGGCGGAAAGGTTGCAGAGTACAGTGTTCGCTGCCCGCCCCTCGTGCGGCGTGTGGTGGTGGGCGTGCGGGCCGAGAACGGGCCGAACCTACCCGTGCGTTTCCTCGGCAACGTGGTCGCCGTGACCGACGCCAACGGAGCTGCCCACTTCGCGCTCGACGTGAAGCCGGGCGAGACCTTCGAGGTCGCCCTCGAGACCGACAGCCGCCCGAAGCTTCTGCCGCACAACCCGACGCGCGCCTTCGTGATGCCCCCGCGCGACGAAGTGCTGCTGTTTGCGCAGACCTTCAGCACCGAGAAGAAGCGTCCGACCTACCGCGCTGCGCCGAGGAGCAGCGGTCCCAAGCGCATGTGAGCCAGACCTGAACATTCGCCCCTGAATTTCCGTCTGCGCCGGCCGTTGCGCACTGCATGACCTACCTCGTCGCCGTCCATCCCACTCTTCGCTCGCGAGACGTCGAGAAAGGTGGCCGTCTCGCCAGAGCCTCGTATGGTGCGCCCCGATGAAGGTCGGCTCGTCGATGCTCGGTTCTACGGCACTCGCTCTCGCGCTGCTCGCGTGTAGCTCGAGTACGGAGAGCACGAGTGCGGAGACCACCGGCGCCGACGACATCGTGGCCGAGAGGCCTTCCGGTTCGGCCCCGCGCGCCTCGCAAGACTCCGGTGCGGACAGCGCCCCCGCTCCTCCTGCCGTCTCGGTGGCCCCCGCACCCGAGGCTCCCGAGCCCGTCACCGTGGACGACGTGCTCGCCAAGCTCCGCTCCTGTCGCGCGGTTTCCACCGCGCCCTACAAAACCGACGTGAGCTCTTCCACGCCGGCCAACATCTCCGTCTGCGGGACCACCGGCGCGCTGCATTTCACGGCCGACATGGACATCGACTGCGACGGCAAGTCGAGCAGCGTCTGCAACTCGTCCACCGACCCTTCGTTCCAAGCGCAGACCGCAGGCACCGACTCGAAAGGTGCGCCGCTCGACGCCTCCAAGCTTCCTTACGTGGTGGTCCCGGGCGAGAGCTCGCGCTTCTCGTACGTGGATGCCGGCCTCGAGATGGGCAGCGTTGTGCTCGTGATCTACGGCGGCAAGATGACCTTCGGCGTGGTGGGCGACGTGGGCCCGACCAGCATCGTGGGCGAAGCCTCCTACGCCATGGCCGAAGAGCTGGGCATCAACCCCGATCCGGCGGTCGGCGGCACCTCGTCGGGCGTGACGTACCTGTTCTTCACCGGCCCCTCGGCCAAGGTGAAAAAGCTCGAAGATCGCGCGGAAGCGCTCCGTCTCGGAGAAGCGCTGCTCGCTTCGTGGTACGCGAAGAACTGATGTTCGTCCTCGTCACCCTGAGCTACCGCGTTCCTCTCGCCGAAGTCGACGTCCACACGCCGGCCCATCGCGCCTATCTGAAGACCCTGTTCGACGCGAAGAAGCTGATCGCGTCGGGCCCGTTCGTCCCCCGTGAAGGCGGCGCTCTCCTCCTCCGCGTGGAGAGCGAAGACGAAGTGAAGGCGATCGTGGCGGCCGATCCGTTCTCGGTGAACGGCATCGCCGACTACCTCGTGCGCGTGTGGTCGCCTACGTTCGGCGCGGACGCCCTCGCTTCGCGCTGAGCGAACGCAAAATCAGGCGCGATTCGACAGCGCGACGCGCATGCGCACGTGTGGGCCGATGCCCGGGAGCTCGAAGGGCTCGCCGTCGATCGTGAAGCCGAGTCGCTCGTAGAAGCCGGCCGCGCTCGTGCGCGCGTTACACCAGAAGCTGCCGCCGCCGGTGCGCTCGATGTGCAGCTTGCACGCATCGACCAGCGCTTTGCCTGCGCCGAGGCCGCGCACCTCGGGGCTCGTGGCCATGCCGCGCAGACGAAAGGCTCGTGCGCCCGTGCGCGCGGACTCGGGCGTCTCGTGCTCGTCGTAGATCGACGAGATGCCCACCAGCTCGTCCGCGAGGAACGCGCCGAAGTGGAGCGTGGTCGAGAGATCGTCGCCCTCGAAGGCGCACGACGACAGCGGTTTTCCCGGGCGAAGCACGCGCTGGCGAAGCGTGTACGTGTCTTCTGCTCGCACCGGTCGAACCTTCGGCGAGCGCGGCTCGGGCGAGGTCTCGGGGCCTTCCGCGTGGCTCACGCCGCCGGGGCCTCGGGCAGGGTGGCGAGCACCGCGCGCAGCTCTTGACGCAGCACGCGGGCGTCTTTGGGACGCTCTTCCCGTTCGCGCGCGAGGCCTCGCATGATGGCCGCGTCGAGCCGCGGGTCGATGTCCGGCACGCGCTCGCGGAGCGGGACCGGGGGCTCGAGCAGCTTCTTGGCGAAGAGCTGCGTGAGGCCCATCGCCTCGAACGGGAGCGCCCCGGTGAGCGCCTCGTAGAGCATGATGGCGAGCGCGTAAATGTCGGTGCGCGCGTCGAGCTTCTCTCCCAGGATCTGCTCGGGCGACATGTACGCGGGCGAGCCGCACACAGCTCCGCCCATGGTGATGTCCGCGTTCTCCGGATCCGGATCACGAAGCTTGGCGAGGCCGAAGTCGCACACCTTCACGAGGTCGCACGGCTTTCCGTCTTCGTCCTTGTGAGGCACCAAGATCACGTTTTCGGGCTTCACGTCGCGGTGGATGACGCCTTCGTCGTGGGCGAAGGCGAGCGCGTTGCAAGTCTGGATGCCCACGTCGAGCACCTGGCGAACGGGCAGCTTGTGGCCGTTCTGCTCCACCAGCACCTCGAGGCTCTTGCCCACGAGCAGCTCCATCACGAGGTAGAGCAGGCCGTCCGGCTCTTGGCCGAAGTCGATGACGCGCGCGATGTTCTGGTGCTCGAGCTTGCTCAGCGTGTGCGCCTCGGCTTTGAAGCGCTTCACGAACTGCACGTAGGCTTGGTTTTCCTGGTGCAGCACCTTCACGGCCACCGGGCGCTTCAGGCTCGCGTGCTGCGCGCGGAACACCTCGGCGGTGGCGCCTCGGCCGATCGAGCTCTCGACCATGTATTTGCCGGCCAGCATGCGCCCGATGAGCTTGGCCGCGTTGGTGAGCGGCCGCTCGAGCACCATCGGTGGAGGCGTGAGAATCGGCGCGAAGCCGGTCTTCGGCGCCTGAATGGGCTCTTGCTCCACGC
The DNA here is from genome assembly GCA_965225775.1 of Polyangiaceae bacterium. Lineage (GTDB taxonomy): Bacteria > Myxococcota_A > Polyangia > Polyangiales > Polyangiaceae > JAAFHV01. The sequence goes on from OZ245328.1 coordinate 8,645,751, forward strand.
GAGGATCGGGCCGCTCCATCTTGGCCGCGAGGGCGGGGTCGGAGTCCGGGCTCTTCGGCGCGGGCGCGGCAGGCACGACGGGCGAGCGCGCCGTGTTGGGTGAAGTCTGCGGTGCCGGCGCACTGGCCTGAGCGTTCGCAGGAGGTGCGGCAGGTGATGCCGTCGCGGCCGGTGCAGGAGACGCAGGAACACCGGGCGATCGAAGCGCCTCACCCGCGGCCGGAGCGAGGATGGCCGGAGGAGGCTTGGGGCTCGTGGCCGCGCCGCCGAGCGGCAGCATCATGGTGCGCTCGACGAACGAGCTCGGCGGCATGAGCGTGTCCGCGAACGACACCGGATCTTGCGACGGAGGCTGCGAGTCCCGCCCTCCCACGATGACCTTCACACCCTCGGTGGTGCCCATGGTCCCGACGGTCGACGTCACGGGAGACAGCGATGCCGCCGCTGCCGCCGCCGCCGCTTGAGGCGTTTTGGTTTGGGGGGCCACCGCTGCGGCGGGCGCGACGGCGGGCGCGGTCGGCGCAGGCGTCGGAACGGGCGCGGGAGCAGGTGCCGAGGGCATCTGCTTCGTCTCGTGGACCTGCGGCCCCGGTGCCGCGGCGGCAGGCTGGGTGGCTTGGGGCTTCGCCGGTGCGATGACCTCGACCACCGGCGCGGGCTTCAGCTTGTTCTCGCCCGAGGGCGCTTGCATGAGCGTGGGAGCGTCGTCGTCGTCTTCCGGATCGTCGACCACCACCTCCACGTCGATGCCGGAAAGCGGAGCCGAGTCGGGCGGTGGCGCCACATACGCGATCGGTGTGGGCGCCGGGCTCGGTCGCGCGGGGGCAGGAGAAGCAGGAGACGCAGGCGAAGGTGGAGGCGCGGAGCCCGCCGATCCGGCAGGTCGAGCGGGCGCGGGAGCCGAACGCCGAATCATCGGACGCGGTGCGATCGGCGCAATCAAGGGCTTGGTCGGTGCCGGCGCGGTGGGCACGTCGAGATGCTCGATCAGCGCTAAAATCTCGGCCATTTGCCCTCGATCGAGCGGACGCAGATCGAGCGGTTGACCACCTCGTCCCGCTTCACCGGCGGGCTCGGCGAAGACCTGCACCACACGTCCGCCGCTGAGCTCGGCCTCGAGCAAGTGCGGACCCGGGGTCGTCACCGGCGCGACGAGTGGCACGACCGCCCGCTCGTGACGCAAGGCTCGCTCGAGCATGCGTGCAACGGCCCTGTCGTCGCGGAGCGCAGCGCGGAGACGCGGGAGGTCCATGGACGACCCATGGTCCTCGCACCTTGCGTCAAGGTCAACCCCAAGCCCATGGTATCGCACGCGATAGTTCGATTCGTGGTGCCAGGAATCGAACCGCGCCGGAGTGTTTCGCTCTCGACAGGAGCGGCCCCACGTGCAGCGCACGAGGTGAAGGGGCGTTTCTTCCAGGCGTTCGTCAGCGGAACACGAAGAAGAGCACCGCTGCCCCGAACGTCAGCAGCGCGCCCAGCACGAAGAAGATCCCGAGTTTCCACACCGCGATGCCGGCGGCGATTTTCCAAGCCGAGGCCCCCTCGGTAGCCGCGGCGGGATAGGCGCCGGTGGCGTACGTGGGGTAGGGGCCGCTCGTGAGGCCGGTGGGGGCCGGCGGCCCGAGAGGCGCGCCGTAGGCCGGTCCGCTCGCGACGGGCAACGTGGCGATCGGCGCCGCACCGAACGGAGGCGCGCCGTGCACGTGACCATGGGCGAGCGCCTGCGAACCGGTATGCGAGCCCGCGGCCCATCCCGCAGCGAGCGGCGAGGGGTAGGGCGAGGGCGTTCCGTACCGTGCCGCGGGCATCGGCGAGGGAACCGGTGGCCCGCCCGGCATGGGCATACCCGGAGGGCCTACGACCACCGGAGGAACGCCCACCGGCATGGGGCGACCCAGCGGGCCGTGCGACGTGGAGAACGGAACGTGCGACACGCGATCGCCGTCGCCGAGCGACGCCGCCATCGGCGCGGGCTGCGCGACGTTCGGCACCGGGCCCGGAACGTGGGGGCCGCTCCACGATTCGCGCGGACGGAGAAGCGGCGCGAGCGCTTCTTTCATGGCCTCCGCGGAGGGAAAGCGCACGTTCGGATCCTTGGCCATCGCGCGCTCGACCACCGCGGCGATGCGCGCGTCGATGGACGGAACGTGCGTGCTCATGGGCGGCGCAGGGCGCGTTTCGAGCCAGGTGAGCAGCTCGGCCAGGTTGTTCGTTTCGAACGGGAGCCGGCCGGTGAGTGCATGATACATGGTCGCGCCGAGGCAATAGAGGTCCGTGCGTGCGTCGACCGGCCGTCCGGCGGCTTGCTCGGGGGACATGTACGCGGGCGACCCCACGCGTGCGCCGTGCGCGGTGAGCGACCCTTCGGTCGTGAGCTTGGCCACGCCGAAATCCAAGACCTTGACGATGTCGTCGATGGCGGCGAGCCGCGTCAGGAACACGTTGTCCGGTTTGATGTCCCGGTGCACGATCGACGCGGCGTGCGCCGCCGAGAGTGCGTCCAAGACCTGATTGGCGATGAACGCCACTCGGCCCTCGGGCAGCCTCTTCTCCTGCGCGATCACCTCGCGCAGCGACCGGCCCACCAATCGCTCCATGATCAAGAACGGAGGCTCGCCGTCACGCGACTGGAAGTCGGTCACCTGGACGATGTTGGGGTGGCCGAGCTCGGCGGCGGCGTGTGCCTCCCGCGCGAACCGCGCGAGCGTCGCTTGGGAGAGTTGGCCGCGGGTCTTCAAGACCTTGATGGCCACCTTGCGGCCGAGCGACTCTTGCACACCCTCGTAGACCGAGCCCATCGAGCCCTCACCGAGCAGCTGGCCGACGCGATACGCGCCGCCCAACACTCTCCCCGTGAGCACAGGACTCGACATGGGGCGTCATTCTACCAGGGCTCCGCGAAACCCGCGCCTCTCGCGGTCGTCGAACCGTGGAATCTGCTACTCGGTGCCGCGATGCCGGAGCTTCCCGAGGTCGAGCACGCGTGCACCTGGCTGCGCGTCTGGCTTTCCGATGCACGCATCGAGGATGCTCGAGTCTTCGACGCTCGCCTGCTCGACGAAGGCCACACGCCCGAAGACGTCGCGCGGGCGCTCGCCGGTCGGCGGATCTCGAAGGTCTCGCGCCGCGGAAAATGGCTTCGAATCGAGCTCGACCGGGGGCAGGTTTTCTCCCACCTGGGCATGACGGGCCGGTGGTCGCGCGCGGAGGAGCACGAGCCGGCGCTTCCGCACGAGCGTGTGCGCCTGGTCGTCTCGAGGGCCCACGAGCGTTACCACTTGAGATACACCGATCCGCGCCTGTTCGGTCGTTTCGTTCCGGCCACGCGTGACCTTCCCGTATGGTGCGCGCTCGGTCCGGATCCGCTGGTGGACGGTCTCGACGCCGAGAGTCTCTTTGCCGGCCTCTCGAGGCGTAAAATCGCGGTCAAGGTGGCCCTTCTCGACCAGGAGCTCGTGGCCGGCATCGGGAACATCCAAGCGCAAGAGGCGCTCTTCTTCGCCAAGCTCGACCCCGAGCGGCCTTCCGCTTCGCTCACTCGGGACGAGGTGGGGCGCTTGGTGCTCGGGCTCGAGCGAACGTTGCTCCGCACGCTCGACCTCGCGATCGCTGCCGGTCCGAGGCTCCCGTACGTGGAAGAGAAGGGCACGCCCAACCCGTTCGTGATCTACGGGCGCGCCGGATCGCCCTGTCCCGAGTGTGGAACCACCCTCGAGAAGCTCGTGCAGAGTGCACGCAGTACGGTGCGCTGTCCGCGCTGTCAGCCGGCTCGTCGACAAAAAAGCACGCGCGGTCAAGCTCGCCCCAAGCGCTCTTCGTAAGGTCTTTTCCTCACCCGAAAGGACCCCTCATGAACGAGCTCGTCTCCGAGACTTCTCACCACGAAGCCGACCGCGTGATCGTCGGCATCTCCGTCCGCACCTCTCTCTCGGACGCCGCGAAGGACATTCCGGCCACCTGGGAGCGCTTCGTTCGCGAAGGTGTGCTCGAGACCCTGCCGCGCGATCCTGCCGACGCCGCCCTCTATGCGGTCTACACGGATTACGAAAGCGACTTCGCCGGTCCCTACACGATGGTGCTCGGCGTGGCGGTCCAGAAGGACGCGAAGGTGCCCGCCGGCTGCCGAAGCGTGACCCTTCCCGCGGGGCCGTACGCGACCTTTGCGCTCGAGGGAGACCCCGCGCGAATCGTGTGGGGGGCGTGGCAGCACGTGAACGGAGCGTGGCCCGAGCGTGCGCTTCGGCGCTACGTGGCCGACTTCGAGCGGTATCCGCTGGAGACCGCGGGGCGCGCCCACGTCTCGCTCACGATCTCGGTCGGTCTACGTCCAGGTTGATTCTAGCAACCGTCTTCGGCGATGCGCACGCGGACCTCGGTGCGGAGCGCTTCGCTCGGGGTCGTGCGCGGATCGTCGAGGTAGTGCTCGACCACCGCGTCCACGCCGAGCTCGTAGCCGCTCGTGGGAAACCAGCGTCCGACCACGTCGAGGTACGTCTCGGCGAGCGTCTCGAAGGGGCCCACGTGCAAGCCCACTGCGTAGGTTCCCGCGGGCACGACGCCGAGCTCGGCCTCCCCGAGCGTACGTCGATCGCGACCGAAGCCCTCGGGCACCACCACGCAGGCGTCGAAGCGCAAATGCTCTTCGGCGGTCACGTCGGGGTCGTCCGGGCAGAGGCCGTAGAGCGCGTCGGGCAGGGCGTGCTCGGCCACGAAGGCGCGCAGCTTCTGCCACGTCACGCCCACGTCGCGGTAGCTGCCGCGGTGGCGCATGTAGGCTACACGAAGCTCGTCGAAGGTGCGGACCTCGACGTGCGCGCGTGGGGCGCGAGGCGCGGGCACCTCGTGCTCGAAACGCGCGAGGCGCGTATCCGCGAGGGTGGCCTCACGGAAGCGCGAAGGCGCCACGCCGAAGCGCTCGGCGAAGGCCCGCGTGAAGCCTTCGTGCGAGTCGTAGCCGGCCTCGAGTGCCACCTCGATCACCTTGGCGTCGCTCGTTCGAAGGCGCCGGGCCGCGCGCTCGAGCCGTAGCCGGCGCACGTGCTCCATCACGCTCTCGCCCAGTTGACCGCGAAATATGCGGTGAAAATGATGGAGGGAGAACGCGGAGGCCTTGGCGAGGGTCGAAGGCTCGATCGGCGCGTCGAGGTTCTTCTCGAGCAGGCTCGAGGCCGCGAGGATGCGCCTCCGGTAGTCCTCGACGGTGGTCTTGCGGCGCGCCATGCCGTGCACTCTACACGGAAACGGGCACTCGTGCGCGACGCACCTTGACGAGACGGACGGTACCGCGGACGCTCGAGGCATGCAGCAAGCGGAGAAGGTCCCGGCGACGTGCATGCTCTGCGAGGCTTCGTGCGGAATCGTGGTCACCGTGGGGCGCGGGCCCTCGGGCGAGCGCGAGGTGCTGCGCGTCGACGGCGACGAGGCCGACCGCTTCAGCCGTGGGTACCTTTGCCCGAAGGCGGCCGCCCTCGACGATCTCCGCCTCGACCCTGACCGCATCACGACGCCGCTCCGTCGTACGAAAGACGGCAAGCACGCGCCCATCGATTGGAAAGAGGCGCTCGACGAGGCGGGCACTCGCATCGCGCGCATCTTGGACGAACACGGCCCGCACGCGCTCGCGACCTACGCCGGCAATCCGCTCGTACACTCGTACGGCGGAATTCTCGGCTCGATCACGTTCTCGCAGACGGTGGGCTCGCGCTCGCGTTTCTCCGCCACGAGCGCCGATCAGCTCCCCCAGATGCTCGCCGCCTACGAGGTGCTCGGGCACCAGCTGCTCATGCCCGTACCGGATCTCGATCGCTGCCGGTTCTTGCTGGTGATCGGCGCGAACCCGTTGGTCTCGAACGGCTCGATCATGACCGCGCCCGGCATGAAACGAAGGCTCGCCGAGCTGCGCACGCGAGGCGGCAAAGTGGTGGTGATCGACCCTCGTCGCACCGAGACCGCGAAGGTCGCCGACGAGCATCACTTCGTGCGCCCGGGAAAAGACGCGCTCCTGCTCTTCGCCATGATCGACGCGATCTTCCAGGCCGGCCTCGAGCGCCCGGAGCGCGGCGCGCACGGGGTGGTGCTCGAAGGCCTCGACGAGCTGCGGCGCCTCTCGCGGCGCTTTCCCGCGGAGCGCGTAGCCGAAGCCGTGGGCATCGACGCAGCCACCATCGTGCGTCTCGCACACGAGCACGCGCGCGCGGACGGCGCGGCCTGTTACGTGCGCATCGGGGCCTGCACGCAGCGCTTCGGGGGCCTCGTGGCGTGGCTCGCGCTCGCGCTCGACGTGGTCACCGGCAACTTGGATCGCGCAGGCGGCAAGATGTTCCCTTCGCCCGCCGTGGACCTCACGAAGCTCGCCGACTCGCTCGGCATGCGCGGCAGCTTCGCGCGGTTCCGCAGCCGTGTGCGCGGCTTGCCCGAGTTCGGCGGAGAGCTGCCCGTGGCGGCCTTGGCGGAGGAGATCGAGACCCCCGGTCCCAAACAAGTGCGCGCGCTGGTCACCATGGCCGGCAACCCGGTCTCCAGTGCTCCCAACGGCGCCGCGCTCGATCGCGCCCTCGGCTCACTCGACTTCATGGTCTCGGTGGACCTCTACAAAAACGAGACCACGCGGCATGCGGACCTCCTCCTCCCGCCTACCTTCGGGCTCGAACGTGATCACTACGACATCGCGCTCTACGGCTTCGCCGTACGCAACGTGGCACGCTACGCGAAGGCTGTTTTTCCGCCGCGCGGTGACACTCGGTCCGATTGGGACATCCTCACCTCACTCGCGGGAGAGGTCCTCTCGAGGCGCTCCGGCGTGAAGCCCAAGGCGACGGCGCTGGCCCTCGCCGCGGTACGCAAGCTCGGGCCGCGTCGCCTGCTCGACGGCCTCTTGCGCACGGGGCCGCATCGCCTTTCGATCGCGCAGCTCGAGCGCTCGCCACACGGGCTCGATCTGGGCGCGCTCAGGCCGCGCCTCCACGAGCTCTTGCGCAAGCGCACGCTCAAGGTGGTCCCGCGGGTCTTCGCCGAGGACGTGCCCCGCTTGGAGAGCGAGCTCGAGGCAGACCTTCGCGTAGGCTCGTCCGAAGCGCGTGGGCTCGTTTTGGTCGGACGTCGCGCCCTCCGCAGCAACAACTCCTGGATGCACAACTCCGCGCGCCTCGTGAAGGGTCGAGATCCCTGCACGCTGCTCGTCCACCCGGCCGACGCGCGCGCTCGCAGCCTAGCGGACGGCGACGAAGTGGTCCTACGTTCACGCACCGGCGAGGTGCGCGTCCGTGCCGAAGTGAGCGACGAAATGGCGCCCGGTGTGGTGAGCCTCCCTCATGGCTGGGGCCACGCACGCACGGCCATGCAGGTCGCTGCGAGCCGCCCGGGCGTGAGCGCGAACGACGTCACCGACGATCACTTCGTCGACGAGCTCACCGGCAATGCCGCCTTCAACGGCGTGCCCGTCACGGTCGAGCGCGTATTGGCGTGAGCCTGGCTGGGACGCGCTCGCGCACGTCGTCAATCGAAGGTGCCACTCAACGACGCGCCCGTCGGCCCGACATTCATGCCCAGGGAGTGTCTACGAGGCTCATGGGCGAACAGGGCAGCGTCGAGCACGATCGGAATGGCGAGGCCGAGCCCGACGGCCGTGAGTGGGACGATCGTGGCCGAGGGAGGCGATCGGTACGACGGCGGCCGATCCCCGATTCCACCCGAGAGCGCGAGCGCGCTGAAAAAACCGACGGCGAGCCCACCGCATAGACCCGCTACCCGGGCGGACGCGGCGTTTCGCATGGTGGGATCGACGTTCGGGTCGACCGGGTGGCCGTGCACGGCGTGCACGATCGGACTTGCGAAGATGTACGAAAAAGCGGCGAGCGACAGCATCGGAATGCCGAGTCCGAGCCTCGTCTGTTTCGAAAGGTCACTCGCGAGCACGGCCACGCCGCTACCGCCCAGGACCAACGTCGCGGCGTCGACCGCCAAGATTTGACCGCCGTACCACGACGGAGCAGGCCCCTTCGCCGTGCTGGCTTCGGGCGACGCGTCGGTCGTACGACCGGGAGGAGGCTCGGCCTGCGCCGACGACCCGACGAGAAGAGCAGCGAGGGTGGCGCCCAGAGCAACGGCGGAGCGAACGAGTGCGGTCATCGCGCCGCCCTTCGCACGAACGATGCCGGCGGCTCGGGGCGGGATTCGGGCGCAATTTCAACCCACCGAGAACAGTGGGAGCCAAGTGGTTCAACCACTTTGTGAACCTTCGGACACTCGTCCGTCGCCGGAGAGAACGGTCCCGCACGCGCAGTCACAGTCACGGTTTGCCTCCCTCGCGCGACGAGTAGGAGGTCACGACGATGCCCCGTCACGGCGCCGTCACGAGCGTGTACGCGCGGCTCGTGGTGCAAGGTCGCTCGACCTTCATGCAGGAAGATTCGCTCGTGGCGCGAGGGGAGATGTCGATGCCTCGTGGGGATTCGGACGGTCGGCTGGAGCTCGTACGCGTCGACGAGGTGGAACACGTTGGCGCTCCGGGCTCCCCATCGAAACGGCTCGCGAAGGCCGTCGTACTCACGTTCGCCATCGAAGACGGAGGCGCTGCGCTCTCCGCGTCCGACGAGGCCGCACCGCGCCGAAAGCTGCTCTATTCCGTCGTGTGCGAACGAAGCGGAGCCTCGTGCACGGGTCTGGTCTCCCCGCGCGACGTACTGCCTCCCGGCGTCGCCGAAGGCACGGTGCCGTAGGCCGACCCGACCCGGCTTCACTAGAGCCCGAGCGTCGTGCTCCCGTAACGAGGGGCGCCATCCGTCCTCCGACGGCGCTTCGCGCGCCTTATTGCGGAATTGAACAAAGATACGAGTGTGAACGTTGCGCCTTTACTTAACGGTGTTAAGTGAGGGGACAATGAATGGCGCAAGCGCGGCGGCTCGTCCGTCACCGGGTCACCACCTCTTCGGCTCATTGGTCGGCGCCATGGGCCTTGCGGGGGTCGGTCGAAGAACGTTAACGAGGTCGCCTTACATGGGATCGCAAGAGCGGCGTGAGCGCGAACGGGGCGAGCTTCGGCACAAGATCGTCTCGGCGGCGCGCGAGCTCTTCGCCGAGAAGGGCGTCGAGGCGGTGACCATGCGGGCCGTGGCCGATCGCATCGAGTACACGGCCACCGCGCTCTACGGGCATTTCGCCGACAAAAACGCGCTGCTCCACGCCATCGTGACCGAGGATTTTCTCCTCTTCGCGAAGCAGTTCCACTCGGTCGAATCGATCGAAGATCCGGTCTTCCGTCTTCGCGCCGCAGCCCACGCGTACGTGCGCTTCGGCCTCGGCCACCCGAACCACTACCGGCTCATGTTCATGACGCCGCTGCCCGAGATCTCTCCCGGCATCCGCCGTGGCGCATGCGCGGAAGACGCCTACGCGTTCCTCCAGAAAATGGTGGCCGACGCGAAGGCCTCCGGTGCGCTTCAGCCCGAGCTCGAAGACCTCGAGCTCGTCTGTCAGCTCTACTTCACCACGCTGCACGGCATCGTCTCGATGCACGTGGCCATGGGTGAAGGGGGCCATGCCAAGGCCTCGTGGATCGAGTGGCGGCCGGTCGACACGCTCGTCGATCTCTCGTGCCGAGGTCTCTTCGCCGCCACGCTCACCGAAGCAGCACGTGCACGGCTCGAGGCCGAGCCCTTCGGCCACGAGCACGCGTCGAAAGCTCCCGATGCGAAGCCGGGCAAGACCACCAAGGCCATCACCAAGAAGGTGCGCCGTGGTTGAGCCGCACCGCATTGCCGCCCTCTCTCTGTTGCTCGTCGCATGCCGCGCGGCCCATGCCGAGCCAGGCGCCGCTCCCGCGAGCGAGCCGGTCCCCGTCACGATGAGCCGCGTCGAGAAGGGCGCCGTCGATCGTCCGCTCTCCGTGGGCGGCACGTGGAAAGCCAAAGAGACCTCCGATCTCGCGTTCAAGGTGGGCGGGGTGGTCACCGGCGTGTTGGTCGAGCAAGGCGCCTACGTTCGCAAAGGGCAGCCGCTCGCCAGGCTCGACGGCGCCTCGATTGAAGCTGGCCTCTCCCAGGCACGCGCCGGCCTCGAGAAGGCCGAGCGCGACGAGAAGCGCCTTCGCACGCTCTTCGAGAAGGGCACCGTGCCTCCGCAAGCCCTGGACGACGGCGTGACGGCCGTGAAGGCGGCCCGCGCGGCCGTCGAAGGCGTGGCGAGCGATGCCGGTCGTACGGTCCTGCTCGCGCCGGACGACGGCTGGATTCAGCGTCGCTCCATCGAGGTCGGAGAGGTGGTCGCGCCGGGACGTCCGGTCTTCCACTTCGAAGGGAAAACCCGCGGCAAGATTGCCGTCGTCTCGCTCGTCGATCGGGACGCGCTCGGATTCTCGTTGGGTGCAGAGTGCACGCTCTCGTTCGATGCGAAGCCGGGAAGCTCGTACCCGTGCCGCGTGTCCGAAGCGGCTCGTGTGGCTCGTCCGGGCAGTGGTCTGCTCGACCTCGAGGTGCGCCCGGTCACGGACGGCTCGAAGGGCGCTCCAGCCTCCGCGGTCGACTTGCCCGAGGGGCTGACCGTGAAGGTCGCGTTCCCGCGTCGCGCCGAGGCCGTCACCGTCCCGCTCGCTTCCCTCGTGGACGAGAATGGCGATCGCGCCGCAGTGCTCGCACCCACCGCAGAAGGCTCGTTCCGACGCGTTCCCGTGCGCATCGAGCGGCTCTTCGGCGATCGCGTCGACGTCACCGAGCTTCCCGCGGATGTCGACCGCGTAGTGCTCCGTGGCGCTCGAACGCTGCGCGACGGCGATCGACTCGCCATCGTTCCGTAGTCCCTCCGGTTCGTCGACTCGCATCCACCGACGCGCCGACGCGCCTTCGTTCGTGCCGACGTCCCTCGTCTCGGGGGACGCGGTGCGCGCGCGCCTTCGTGGTGCGCGAATGCCCATGAAATTTCGGGTCCGCGCATCTCCGCGCGGGGCTCGTTCGTGCCCTTTTGCCCGAGAAGACTCGATGAACGTGACCGACTTCGCGGTGAAGAGACCGCAATTCTCGCTTGTCCTCCTGCTCCTCCTCGTCGTCGTGGGCGTCACGAGTCTGCTCGGCATTCCGAAGGCCGAAGACCCTTCGTTTCCCGGCACGACCTTCACCGTGGTGGCGGTGCTGCCTGGGGCTTCGCCGGCCGATCTCGAGCGCCTCGTCACCGATCCGATCGAGGCGAAGCTTCGCACTCAGAGCGGCTTGAAGGTCCTGAAGTCGAAGGTCGACGCCGATGTCTCGGTGACGCAGGCGGAGTTCTTCGTGGACATCGACGCCGACCGAAAGCTCGACGAGATCGAGCGTGAGATCGGCGCGCTCAGGCCCGAGCTCCCGAAAGAGCTCGTGAAGCTCGAGGTGAAGCAGTTCGACACCTCCAAAGTGAACGTGCTCGAGCTCGCGCTCGTCTCCGAAGACGTTCCTTATCGTGAGCTCGAACGATTCGCGCGAGCCCTGGAAAAGAAGCTCGAGAACGTGCCCGGCGCTGGTGACGTGACCATGACCGGGCTGCCTCCCCAAGAGGTGCACGTGGCCCTCGACACCGAGCGTCTCACCGCGCTCGGCATCTCGCCCGCGGAGATCCTGGGAGCCCTCTCGGCCGACGGCGTGCTCGTCCCGGGGGGACAAGTGACCGCTGGCGCGCGCGAGCTCGCCGTGAAGACGACCGGCGACTTTCGGACAGTGGACGACGTCTCCAAGTCCGTCGTGCGCTCGGGCAACGGGACCATGCTCACCGTGGGGGACTTGGCCAAGGTCTCCTGGCGAGACGGCGAGGTCGGGCACTTCGCCCGCTACGGCGGCAAGCGCGCCGTGCTGCTCGGCGTGCCGGTGCGCTCGGGGCAGAACGTCTTCGACGTGCGAAACGCGTTGGTCGAGGAGATCGAACGCGCGCGCCGAGAGCTGCCGCCGGGGGCCAAGCTCGAGATTGGCTTCGATCAATCCCGCAATGTCGCGCATCGGTTGTCCGGTTTTTCTCGGGACTTCGCGCTCGCCATCGTGCTCGTGCTCGTGACCTTGGTGCCGCTCGGCGTTCGCGCATCCGGTGTGGTGATGGTCTCGGTGCCGCTCTCGCTCGCCATCGGCGTCACGCTTCTCAAGCTCTTCGGCTTCTCCATCAATCAGCTCAGTATCGTCGGCTTCGTCATCGCCCTCGGGCTCTTGGTCGACGACTCGATCGTCGTCGTGGAGAACATCGCGCGATTCCTCCGTGAAGGGCATGCGCCCCAAGACGCCGCGAGAAAGGCCACCAAGCAGATCCTGGCCTCGGTGCTGGGCTGCACCGCCACCTTGATGCTCGCGTTTTTGCCGCTGCTCTTCTTGCCGGGAACGGCTGGACTCTTCATTCGCAGCCTTCCGGTGGCGGTGGTGGTTACCGTGGGAGCCTCGCTCTTCGTTTCGCTCACCATCGTGCCGTTCTTGGCGAGTCGTTGGCTGGTCCCCGAGAAGCACGAAGGCAATCGCGCGCTCCGAGCGCTCACGGGCGCCGTCGAGACGGTCTACAGGCCCATTCTCTCCCGTGGGCTCGCGCGTCCGAAGACGGCTCTCGTGCTCTCCCTCGCGCTCTGCGCCGCGGCGTTCGGTCTGGTGCCGGTGATTGGCTTCAGCCTGTTCCCGAAGGCGAATTTGCCGCAGTTTCTGGTCACCATCGACGCGCCGGACGGGACCTCGCTCGAGGAGACCCTGCGTGCGGCCGCGTTCGTGGAAAAGACCTTGGCGGAGCATCCGGAGATGCAGTCGCCCATGACCACGGTCGGCAAATCGAATCCCCAAATCTACTACAATATCCCGGCCAAAGAAGAGCGCGCGAGCTACGCCGAGGTGTTCGGTTCGGTCGACCACTTCGATCCGACGAACACGCCTCGTCTGTACGAAGAGCTTCGGCGCACGTTTCGCGGCTATCCGGGCGCACGAATCGAGCTCGTGGAGTTCGAGAATGGCCCGCCCGTCGATGCCCCCGTCGCCGTGCGCGTGCTCGGCGAGGACCGTGATTCGCTCGACCAAGCCGCCGAAATCGTCGAGAAGGTGATCCGCGCTAACCCGGGCACCGTCGACATCCGCAATCCTTCACGAGACCGGCGCACCGAGCTCCACGTCGTCGTGGATAGGCAAAAAGCCGCCGAGCTCGGCGTGGCCACATGGGACGTCGATCGTACGGTTCGACTCGCGCTCGCAGGTGTCCCGGTGGCACGCATTCGCCCGGAAACCATGGCCGACCCGTTCGACGTGCGCGTGACCTTGGCGAGGCCGGAAGGCTCGTCGCCGAACGTTCCGCGGCCCACCTTCGACATGCTCTCCTCGGTGTGGCTGCCGTCGAGCGGTGGCGCGCCCGTACGGCTCGGTCAATTGGCCAAGCTCGAGCTCGAGTCCTCTCGGACCTCGTCCGTGCACTATCAACGCGAGCGTACCGTGCTCGTGACCGCGCGCGTGCGGGACGGCTTCAATACGGACCGGGTGAGCAAGGCCGTGCTCGCCAAGCTCGCGAACGAAAAGCTGCCTCCCGGGGTTCGCTTTCGAGCCGCCGGTGAAATCGAGACTCGCCAAGAGAGCACCGGAGGCCTCGGCGGAGCGGTGGCCGTGGCGTTGTTCGGCATCCTCGCCGTGCTCGTGCTCGAGTTCCGCTCCTTCAAAGGCACGCTCATCGTGGCGTCGGTCATTCCGTTCGGTATCGCTGGGGGTATCGTGGGCCTTTACTTCGCTGGGTACACGCTCTCGTTCACGGCCAATATCGGCTTCGTCGCGCTCATGGGGATCGAAGTCAAGAACTCGATTCTGCTAGTCGACTACACCAATCAACTGCGCAAAGAGGGCGTCGCTCTGGAAGAGGCGATTGCCAAGGCCGGCGAGGTGCGTTTCGTCCCCATCTTGCTGACCACGGCCACCGCACTCGGTGGTCTCGTTCCGCTCGCCGCCGAGCGTTCCCCTCTCTATTCGCCGCTCGCGGTCGTGCTCATCGGAGGCTTGCTCTCCTCGACCTTCCTCGCGCGTCTGGTGACGCCGGTGCTCTACCGATTGCTTCCTCCGGAGATCGAGGACGACGCCGAGGAGCCCGCCCGTGCCCCGCTCGAGGTGCAAGCGTCGCCGGCCGAGTGACGGCTCGGCTCGGAATCGTCCGATTCTCTACGAATGCCCTTTTTGGAGGTTTTCATGTCTTCCGTCTGTTTCGTTCGACCGGAGATCGTCGCCTCCTCGCGACGGGCTCGGACCCTCGTAGGGAGGCTTCGTTCTGCTCGATTGGCCCTCGGGGGTGCCCTGGTGTTGCTCGCGGAGGGGGTCGGAAGCGCCCAACCGGAACCCGCGTCGCCTCATGGCGTCGATGCGTCCGTGTCATCCTCCGGGCGAGCCCCTTCCGAGCTCGAGTCGGGCGGGCTCACGGCCGAGGTGGTCGGTCGACGTGCCGTGGAGACGAGCTATAGCGCGAAGGCGGCTCGAGAGAACGTGCGCGCCGCGGCCGCTCGTGTGGACCAGGCGTGGGCCGCGTTTTTGCCGCGGCTCAGTGGCACCTTCAAGTACACACGCCTCTCGGACTTCACTCCGCCTTCGCTCGGTCCGGGATCGCTCGTGGCCACGCCAGCCGCGCCTGGGACCCCCAATCCGACGCCCACGCTGGCCACTGGGTTTTCGTTCCCGGTGGTGCTCGACAATTGGTCGCTCGAGGCGCAAGTCGTGGTTCCAATCTCGGACTACTTCCTCCGAATCAATCAGGCCTACTCGGCGGCCACCAAGAATCGAGAGGCCGCGCGCCTCGATGTCGTGAGTGCCGATGCGAGGGCCTCCACGGAGGGCAAGCTCGCGTTCTACGATTGGCTCCGCGCGCGCGCGTCCGTCGTGGTGGCCGAGCAGAGCCTGGACGCCGCCAAGACGCACCTTGCCGACGCCAAGAACCTGTTCGATGCCGGTACGGCCTCTCGTGCGGACGTCCTCCGGGCCGAGACTGGTGTCGCAGGGGCCGAGTTGGCGGTCGAGCACACCAAGAACCTGGTCGAGATCACGCGAAAACAAGTCGAGCTCGCCATCCATGCCAAAGATGGCGAGAGTTGGTCTCTCGGCGAAAGCATCGAGACCGATCCGCCCGTCTTCAGGGGCAACCTGGCCGAGCTCGTGGCCGAAGGCAAGGCGTCGCGGACCGAAGTGCGGAGCATCGACATCAACGCCGAAGCGGCGAAGAAACAAGCCGCGGCCGTGCGCGCGGGCGCCTATCCCAGCGTGGCCGCCTTCGGCGCGGCCACCTACGCGAACCCCAATGCACGCCGCATTCCGCAGTCGCCGGAGTGGTTCGGCACTTGGGCGGTCGGGGCGCAGCTCACGTGGACGCCGAGCGATAGCCTCGGTGCGCTCGCCGGGGCGACGGAAATCGAGGCTCGGGTGGCCGCGGCCGAGCGACAAAAAGCCGCCGTTCGCGACGGCGTGGAGCTCGAGGTCACCCAGGCCTATCAGAGCGTCAAAGAGGCGGAGGTGGCGTCCGCCACGAGCACTCGCCAGGTACGGAGCGCGGAAGAGGCCTACCGTGTGGCGCGTGACCTCTTCCTGGTCGGCCGCGCCACGTCGACCACGCTCACCGATGCCGAGAGCGAGCTCACGCGGGCCCGGCTTGCGCAGGTCAACGCGCGCATCGACCTGCGCACTTCTCGGGTCCGCCTGGTCCACGCGACCGGACGCGACGCGAGGTCCGAAGGTCGCTGAGCGAATCGCTTACGGCCAGCGCAGGGTCATCGCCATTTCGAGGCGTTCTCGCGCGCGAAGTCGGCGAAGGTGCGCGCCTTCTTCCCGGTGACCTGCTCCACCGTGTCGGTCACGTTGGCGGCGTAACCCGCCTTGTCGATGGCGTGCAGCTCCATCATGGCGTCGACCATCCATTCGGGCATCCCGAGCCCGAGCATCGCGCTCTTGGCCGCGCTCTCGGGCACGTCCACGTAGGTGATCTTGCGTCCCGTCACCTTCGAGAGCGTCTCGGCGGCGTCGACGATGCCGATGGCCTCGGGGCCGCTCAGCTCGTAGGCCTTGCCCGCGTGGCCGTCTTCGGTGAGCGCCTTCGCGGCGACCTGGGCGATGTCGGAGCCCGCGATGAAGCTGCACTTCGCCGTGCCCCAGGGCAGGTAGATGTTGCCCTGCGCGTCCGGTCCGTAGAAGTTCACGAAGTTCTCGAAGAAGTTGTTGGGGCGCAGAAGCGTGTACGAAAGCCCCGCAGCTTCGAGCTCCTTCTCCACCGCGCGATGCCACCTTCCGAGCTGGATGCCCGGCTCGATGTCCGCGCCGATCGCGCTGAGCTTCACCACGTGGCGCACGCCGGCTTTTTTTGCTGCCGCGACGACTCGTCCCGCCAGCTCGACCTGGTCGGCCGTGAACGGCGTCACGAGGAAGAGCCGGTCCACGCCCTCGACCGCGCGCGCGACGCTCCCGGCGTCGCCGTATTCGAAGTCGACCGCCGTCGCGCCGAGGGCGCGCACCTTCGCGGACTTGTCTTCGCCCCGCGCCGTCGCGCGAATCGTGTGCCCCTTTCCGGCCAGCGCCTTCACCACCTGCGAACCGATCGTCCCCGTCGCGCCCGTCACCAAAATCGTGCTCATGGTCGTGTCTCCTTGTCGAACGAGGGAGAGCGTAGGAACGGGACGGGGGCCTAGCCAATTCATAGATGGCATAGTCGGTATGAACCTCGTGCATGACGAGCCCGTCAGGCGGGGCTAACCTTCCGGGGTATGAAACGCGCCGAGCTCGCCGGTACCGACCTCAACCTGCTCGTGGTCTTGCACGAGCTCTTCGCGACGCGCAGCACGACCCAGGCCGCTCGGCGCCTGGGTCGAACGCAATCGGCGGTGAGCCACGCGCTCTCGCGTCTTCGGCTCGTCTTGAAAGACCCGCTGTTCCTGCGCGTCGGACCGGTGCTCGAGCCCTCCGCGTTCGCGCTCGGCCTCGAGTCTTCGGTGGCGGAAATTCTCGGGCGAGCCGAGTCCGTGTTCGGAGGAAAAGCCGCGCCCTTCTCGCCGCTCGCGGTGACGCGGACGTTCGTGGTGGGCGGTACCGACCACATCGAAGCGCTGGTCCTGCCGAAGCTGCTCGCACGCATCCGCGTGGAGGCCCCGGGGGTGGACCTCGTGGCGAGCTACCTCGGGGACGACGTGGAGCGCGCGCTTCAAGCGCGTGACGTCGATCTCGCGATCGGCACACGCTTTCGGGCCGTGTCCGGTCTCTTGCAGGAACCGGTGGCCGAGCAGGAGATGCGCATGCTGGTGCGCAAAGGACACCCGGCCACACGTGGCAAGCTCGACCCGGCACGCTTCGCCTCGTTCGACCACGCGCTCGTCGCACCCCGTGGGACGCCCGGCGGTGTAGTGGACCTGGCCCTCGAGGCGATGGGGCTCCGGCGTCGGGTGGTGCTGCGCCTACCTCACTTTTTGGTGGCTGCCCTGGTGGTGGCCGAGTCCGACCTCGTGGTCTCGCTGCCGCGCGCGTGCGCCGAGCACATGGCCGAGCTCGCCCCGCTCGAGGTGCTCCCGGTCCCGGTGCCCCTGCGTCCCTTTTCGTTCGCCATCTGCTACGCCGCTACGTTCGAGAGCGACCCGGCGCACGCGTGGTTCCGCCGAGTCTTCGTGGAGGTGGCGCGAGAGGCGCTCGGCGCGCGACGTGTTCGAGGGGCGCGCCGCAAGTGAAGCTCCGAGCTCGCGATAAGGTTGCATTGACAACCAAAAGTCGTGCGCTACCTTGCCTCGTGTGAGAGATCAGTTCGGGGACCGAGGCATCGTGCTCGAGAACGCGCTCGCGTTCTGGATTCTGCGCGCACAGGGTGAGCTGCGAGGCGTCACGTACCGCATCTTCCGGGAGGAAGGCGTGGAGATGACGCCCGAGCAATGGACCGTCCTCGTCCGGCTGTGGGAGCTCGGTGAGACGTCGCAGGTGCGCCTCGGCGAGGCGATCTTCAAGGACAAGCCCACCACCAGTCGCATCGTCGAGGGAATGGAGCGCCGAGGCTGGGTCGAGCGGATCGCCGATCCCGAAGACGGTCGAGGGAAGCTCGTGCGATTGAGCAAGGTCGGCCGCGCGCTCGAGAAGCGCCTCTTGCCGTACGTCCGAAAGGCCGTGGCCGAGATGGAGCGTGGCATCCCCGAGGCGGACCTCGAGGCCACGCGTCGCACGCTTCAGCGCATCGTTTCGAACCTCGAGAACCGTTGATTCCGAGGAGGGGCGGGGTCGACCCTCGCCGTCCGCATGGTTGCAATGACAACCAGTTGAAGAGGAGACTGCCATGTTCGTCGCTCGCGATTCCGATTCCGCCCCCCGCGCTTCCAAGCCCTACGTCGACGGCGCCACGAAGAAGCTCGGGTATCTGCCCTCCCCGATCGCCTTGATGGCCGACTCGCCCACCGTGCTCGAGGCGTTCACCAAAGGCGTGGACTGCTTCGCTCGTTCGTCGCTCCCCGAAGTCGAACGAGAGACCGTGGTCCTCACCATGGCGAGGGTACTCGGGTGCCACTACTGCGTCGCCATGCACGTCGGGATTCTCGCGAAGCTCGGGGAGAGCGACCTCGCCGGGCGCCTGACCCGCGGAGAAGCCCCGACCGAGCCTCGACTCGCGGCGCTCGTGCGCTTCGTCGAGCGCTTGCTCGAGACGTATGGCGGAGTCGACGACGCGGACCTGCGCGCCTTCGGGGCGGCCGGCTACGACGCACGTTCGGCGCTCGACGTGGTCGCCGGCATCGGCGCGTACACGGTCTCGATCTTCGCCAACCGAATGACCCGCGCCCCTCTCGATCCGGAGCTCTCTCGAGTCGACCAGGGGCGCTCTCAATCCTGACAGAATGCTGTCAAATCGACCGGGTAGGGTCACCCTCGTCGCCGATGCGAAGGGCATGGGCGAAGCGAAAGGGACAAGACATGCACGCCGTGAACTGGTTCGAACTGGCCACCATCGACCTCGACCGGGCCGTCTCCTTCTACGAGAAGGTTCTCGCGCTCGATCTCAAACGAGAGGTCTTCATGGGCGTGCCCCACGCCATCTTTCCCGGAGGAAAGGACGACGTGAGGGGCGCGCTCGTGAAGAGCGAGACGAACGTTCCTTCCGCATCGGGCACGCGGATCTACCTCGCTACGACCGACATCGACGGAGCGCTCGACCGCGTGCTCGCGAACGGAGGCAAGGTGGTGTCCCCGAAGATGGGCATCGGCCCCATGGGCTTCGTGGCGACGATCGACGACACCGAAGGCAATCGCGTCGGACTCCACATGGAGGCGTGACGCTCGCCGGCTACGAGCGGTAGCGCGCGGTCGAGGGCACCGCGAGCGTCGGATTTTTGGCGCTCGCGGGAGGCCCGGTTTTTGCGAAGACCGTGGCCATGTCCTCGATGATTCCCCGCATCACCATCCGTGACGACCGCCCCGAAGTCCCCTCGCGTCTCGCGTACGAGATGGAGGCCCAGGCCGAGGAACGCGCACCCGACTCCGCTGTGCGCTTGCTCGCCAAGGCTTTCGGGGACGACGAGCCCAACGTCGAGGCTCGCCCCACCGTCCCGTACTATTCGCCCTCGCGGCTCGCGCGCGTCGCGTCCAAGTAAGAGCGCGGATCTTCAAGAGGCTCGAGGTGGGTAATCACGTCGAGCCTCGGGTGTGCCGCGCAGAGCGCGATTTCCAGCCTCTCGGCGAGATCGTGGGCACGCGAAAGAGGCCAGTCGCCCGGCACGAGCAAATGCACCGAGGCGAACGCACGCGTGCCGGCTTCGCGGGTCTTCAGGGCGTGCCATTTCGCCCCTTCCGAGGCGAATCCGTCGAGCACGTCGACCAGCTTCTGACGGTCCTCTTTGGGCATCGACGTGTCCAAGAGGCCCATCCCGGCTCGGTGGACGATGCTCGTGCCTTCGCGCACGATGTGGAGCCCGACCAGGATGGCGATGATGGGGTCGAGGCGGTCGAGCTTCGTGAGGGCCACGAGCACCAGGCCGACGAGCACGCCGCCCGAGGTGACCACGTCGGTCATCAGGTGCTTTCCGTCCGCCTCGAGCGCGGCGGAACGGTGCTTCTTCCCCGCGGCGAGCAGGACGCGGGCGACCACCAGGTTGGCGAGCGAGGCTGCGGCGGAGACTCCGAGGCCGGCCGGTCCGAGGGTCATCGGCTCGGGAGCCCAAAGCTTGGGCACCGCGGACACGAAGATGGCGAGCGCCGCCACGCAGATGAGCGCGCCCTCGAAGCCGCTCGCGAAGTACTCGGCCTTGCCGTGACCGTGTTCGTGGTCGTCGTCCGCGGGGCGCGCGGCGACGCGCAGCGCCCAAAACGTGACGCCCGCCGCCACGACGTTGACGATCGACTCGAGCGCGTCCGCCAAGAGACCCACGGCGTGCGTGAGCCACCACGCCAGAAGCTTCGCGGCGAGCACCACGATCGACGTGGCGATGGAGAGCGCCGCGTAGCGCGAAAGGGTCGGCTCGTCAGCCCGCGGCGTGTCGGTCATCCCTCGCTTTTATCCCTGCGAGTCCCGGAGGGCCATCGGGCGTTTGTCGGACCGTTCAGCGAAGCAGCGCGGCCATGCTCGCGACGAGCGCCGCGACCGCCGAGAGACCCACGATCCACGGGATCGCCGGGTGCGACTCGGGCTCGGAGGGACGCGGGATCGGGAGACTCGCTCGTTTCGTCGCGTGATGCCTCGAAGGGTCGCGTTTCGCCCCGTCGCGCACCAGGGCGAGCAGCGCGAGGGCGGACTCTTCGGTCTCGCGCCAGGGCCGCATCGCGCGAACGCGGGTCGACTCGCTCGCCGAGGAGACGCGGGGCGGCTCCGGCGTGACGAGCGGCGCGCGCAGGACCGGACCACGCGCGACGCGCAGCCACTCGGCCACGCGCAGTCGACTCGCCGGTCTCGCCGCGGCGTCGAGGGCTTTCGCGAAGTCGCCGAGCGAAGCGAAGGCCGCCCCGCGATGCCCGAAGGCGCGAGCGAGAACCGGGTCGATCTCCGCGAGAGCGCGTCGCTCCAAGCTCCCGAGCGGTGGGCCGAAGCTCGCGCGTGCGGAGACCATGCTCGCGATCTCTCCGCGCTCGTCCACGTCGCTCGGCGTGATGCGCTTTCCCACGAAGAGCTCCCACGCGACGAGGGCGAGGTCGAACTGGGTTCGCGTAGGTACGTCGCGTGCGGGCACGTTCGGTGCGGCCGTCGTCGCGTGACGTTCGAGCGTTCCGTCCGCGAGTGGGACGAAGTCGTCGAGGGTGAGCGAGCATGCCTCGTCGCTCTCGGGATCGCACGAGTCGATCATGAACGTGACGAGCGCCGACGCGATCGGAAGCGGCACACTCGCGCCTCGTGTCCACAGCGTGTCGCAGGTGGCGCCGAGGGTCGCGTGCGGGGCCGTCGGGACGTCGAGGCTCGCCTCGGACCGCGCGCCCGCCGAGCGACTCGCGTGGGCGAGCTCGGCACCGTCTCCGTCTCGGGCTCCGTGAAGAGGCGCAGAGGAGTCGGCCGGGATCGGGGCATCGTCGAGGTTCACCGAGTCCACCTACGCGGAGCGGTCGAAGGCGGCCAAATGAACGGCATCGTCTCCGGGGGCACGCCGCGTATTTCGCGCTCCGTACGACGTTGGTACGCTCGCGCGATGCATACGCGGAGGCTTGTGGTCGGGCTCGTCTCGGGGCTCTTTTGGTCGGGCATCGTCGCCTCGTCGGAGGGCTGCAAGCGCTTCTCGAGCTCCGGCTCGTTCCCCGAGAAGGCATGCAAAGGACCCGCCTTTTCCCTGTCCGAAGCGGTGGTCCCACGACTCGACTACGCCGAGCTTCGCGAGATCTCGGGCTTCGCCAACAGCGACGAGAAGGACGGCCCTCTGGTGCTTCAACGCGCGGGAGAGCCGTGCAAGAGCGCTCGAGACAAAGCCTCGTGCACGGCTCGTCTCATGAGCGCCCGCGCCACGCGCGGATTCTCCAATCAGAGGAACGGGCGTATGCCCGGGTTTCGGTATCTCGTGGTGACTCGAGGAGACGACGTCACCGTCGTGGACGAGGCCGACAAGAAGCTTGCGTCCGTGCTCGGCACGGTCGACGACCCGTACCAAGCGGCGGCGGTCGCGTCGCTCGAGCGTGGTCTCGTCCCCGCGTGCGAGCGCTCCGTGCGCACCGAGGACGACTCGTTCGTGGTGCACCTCGCGACCGACAGCTGCTTCGGTCCGGTGGACGAAGTGGTGCGCATCGCCCACGACGGGCGCGTCACGGTGCTTTCGCGCGAGACCAAACCGGCGAGCTGCGTGGGCCTCGGACCGGTCGAGAACCGCTCGGTCACATCGATGTAGTCTACAAACGAACGGAGGAGCCTCGCGGTCGTCGGACCGGGGCTCCTCCGGGGATTTCGGCTCGTTGCTCGATCGGCGCTACTTCACGTAGAGCTGAGCGGCGGCGACACCGGCGCCCTTGGTGGCCGTGACCACGTACTTCGCCTGAACCGGGAAGGGCACGATGGCGAGCTTGATGCAATTGCCCTTGCCGCCGAGCGAGGCCTGCGCGCCGCTCGTGGTGTCTTTGCCGAGCTGAGGGTTTTGTCCGGGGATCGGCGTGACGGCCACCATCGTGATGTCGACCTCTTGGATGCCCGCTCCGACCGCGACCACCGTGTAGCACTTGCCCGGCTGGATGGTCAGCGACTGCTCCATGCTTTGGCCTTCTTGGAAGCTCGCCGCCACCATTCCGCCCTCTTTCTGCATGCCGGGCGCTTCGCTGTTGGCGAAGGCCATGAGCGGCACCGTCGCCGCGGCGGCGAGGTTCGGATCGATCGCCTGCGCGGTTCCACCGCCACCGCCTTGTTGCGGAGTCGACGGCGCGGGAAATCCCGGGATGGGGAAGGGAAGGCCAGGAATGCCACCTTGCTGCGGAGCCGTGGGCGCGGGAGTTGGCTGGCCGGGCTGCGGGGTAGGCTGGGTCGGCGTGGGCTGGCCGGGCTGCGGGTAACCGGGGGTGGGCTGCTGCTGGGGATATCCAGGTTGCTGCTGGGGATATCCAGGTTGCTGCTGGGGATACCCGGGCTGCTGCTGGGGATACCCGGGCTGCTGCTGCGGGTAACCACCTTGTTGCGGATAGCCTTGTTGCGGACCGTATCCGCCCGCGTATCCGGGTTGTTGTGCAGGAGTCTGCTGGGGCTTGTCGCAGGCGACCACCGACAGGGCGACGAGCAAGGAAACCAACGACGAACGTCCGACAAGCGTCACGATGCACTCTCCTCGAAGACGCGCGCACCCTCGCGCGCGAACCGCATCGTAGCAGTCCTCGGCGACGCTCGTGTCTCGCATGACGAGACGTTCGTGAACGGTGCTGCGGCTCCGGGCATTTGGCCGTTTTTGCTGCGAAAATGATAGGTTTTCGACATGCTCAGGCACTCGTGGCTCGTCGTCGTCGTCGCGTTCGTAGGTTGTGGTCTCGATCTGACCGTCTCGGATTCGACCGAACCCTCGACCTCGTCGGCCGACGCGTCCGTCTCCGATGCCACGCTTCCCACCGCGGACGCGGCCGACCCTCGCGACGTCTCGGTCGTGGACGGCGACCTCGCAGACGCTTCGTCCGACGGGGCGGCGGACGCGACTCTCGACCCGACCAAGGTCGACATCGCCTACGCGGCCGGGCGCAACGGCAAGATGTACTCGCTGCGACTCGGAGGCAGCGTGCTCGTCGAGGAGGCTTCCGGCGGCTGCCCTCTGGCCCAGGAGACAGCGGTCACTTCGGACGGGACGGTGTGGGTCACGTCGATCGACAACCGCGACCTTTACACGTGGAGCGCCGGCTCGGGCTGCAAGAAGGCCGTGCGCGCCGACACCAGCAAATACGACCTTCCTCTCGCGTTGGGAGTCGCGCCGAAAGGTACGCTCTCGGCTGCCGGCGACGAGCTCGTCGGGTATCAGGGATCGGACTACCTGCGCATCGACCGAACCACCTTGGCGGTCTCCACGGTCATGGCCAACGCGCTCGGCGGCTACATGGTTCGAGGTGATGTCGTGGCCTTCGGCCGCGATGGATACGTCACGGTAGCGGGTGGCACGGGACCCACCGGCGCTCTCTGCTCGGGCGGAGCCGACTGCATCCTGCCCGTGAACCTCGTGGACGGGACCCCGACCGGCGCGCCCATTCCCGTGCCGTACTTCATGGAGGGGCTCGGTCATAGCGGGGGTGCTCTTTTGCTCTTCTGCACCGACCAGCAGGTGCGGCCCTTCTACCCGAGCACGCGCTCGATCGGCCCGGCCGTCGCGCAGTCCCCGGCGGGCGTGAGCTTCGGTGGTGCCGGGTCGAGGCCTTTCCCGGGCAACTGAGCCTCGTGAGCGGTCGTGCGAAACTCGGCCTCGCGCGATTGAAGCCGCGCAGCGGACCCGGTAGCGTGCGCCGATGAGCGACGATCGACACCTCCTCACGCTGCGCTTTTTGGCTTCGCCCACCGACGTGAACTACGGCGGCAAGGTGCACGGTGGTGTGGTCATGAAGTGGATCGACCAAGCCGGATACGCCGCGGCCACGGGTTGGTGCGGTCACTACGCGGTCACCGTGGCGGTCGACGGCATCCGGTTCGTCTCGCCCATTCGTACGAGCGACCTGGTCACCGTGAGCGCGCGCCTCGTGCGGACCGGGACGAGCAGCATGCACTTCGCGATCGACGTGACGGCGCGCGATCCCATGGGCGGTGAAGAACGACTGTGTACGCACTGCCTCATCGTGTTCGTCGCCCTCGACAAGGCCGAGGGAAAGCCGGTCCCGGTGCCCAAGTGGGAGCCTTCGTGCGAGGAAGACCTGCGTCTCGCCGAGTACGCGCAGAAGGTCATGGAGCTCGGGCGCGACATGGAAAAGACCATCGCGCGTTACCAAGCGAAGGCCACGTGAGCGCGGCGCGAGAGCTCGGACCGCTCCTCGCGCGAGCTTCTTCGGAGCCTCGCGCGTGACTCGCGCGCCCGCGATCCACGGCACGAGCGACCGTCGCGTCGCGTACGTGACCGACCTCGAAGGCAGCTACGCGCGCCTCCAAGGGTTCTGTCGGCGCTCGCCCTACGTGAGCCTCGACGGAGGAGGCCGGCTCGTGCTCGCCCCCGACGCGACGTTCGTCTTCGGCGGAGACGCGATCGATCGTGGGCCGTTCGGTCGTCGCATCGCCGCGACCTTACTCGATGCAAAATACAGGTATCCCGATCGTGTGGTCTTGCTCGCCGGCAACCGCGACATCAACAAGCTGCGTCTCTCGCGCGAGCTTTCGGGCGAGCCCCCCGCGCGTGCCCCGAGCGAGGTCCGAGGCGAATCGTCCGAGCTTTTGCGCTGGATCCTCGAAAACACCATGGGCGCGAAGGGGGCGTTCGGTTTCCGCAAGGACGAGCTCCGATACGAAGGCGGCGACCCGGAAGACGCGGACGTGGTCCGAAGTTTTCTGGACGACCTCGCGCCCGATGGCGTGTTCACCGAGTACCTCGCGGCTTGCCAGCTCGCCGTCACGATAGGTCCCACGCTCTTCGTGCACGGGGGCGTCACGGAGGAGAACCTCGGCACCGTGCCGGGCGTCGAGGCCTCGCTCGAGCCGCACGCGTGGGTCGAGCAGCTGAACGTGTTCTATCGGCGCTCGCTCGACGCGTACCGCGAGGGACTCAGGCTCCCCGGTGGAGAGACCGGCTGGGCCGAGCTCGTGCGGTATCAGGCACCCACGCCCGGGCTCGGGAAAAATCAGCGCAGCGTCGTGTACGGGCGCACGTGCGACGCGACCAACAACTTGGTGTCGCCTCCCGCGGAGGTGCGCGCGAAGCTCGTGCGCGCGGGCCTTCGGCGCGTGGTGCTCGGGCACACACCCATGGGAGACGTGCCGAGCTTCCTTCGAACCGGCGAGGGCGACGAGGCCTTCGAGACGGTGTGCGCGGACACCTCGCGAGGTCGTCTCGAGGACGCGCCGAGCCTCGTGCTCGAGCCGGGTGGCATGCTCGCGATCGTCGGCACCGCTCGCCTCGACGACGGGCGCGACGTGGACCACGGCTTCGACGCTTCGCTCGAGAGCGAGTGCGCGCCGCTCGGTCTTCGCCTCCGTGACACCGGGCACGACGTACGCTCCGTGCTCGCCCAGGACACGTTCCTCGCTTGCCGTACGTTCGAGGGTTACCGCTCCGAGCAGGTTGCGCTCGGACGCTCCGAGCTCGAGCGCCGTGGCTTGGTTTCCGGCTGATTCCGGTCACTTCGGGGCATGCATGCGCGGCTGTTTGCAGGCGGTTCGAGATCGCTTACCGTCCTTACGATGAACGTCGGCGTCGCCAAGTGTTTGCTCCTCTCCAAGATCCTGGTGGCCGATGGCATGGTCACCGAGAACGAGCGAGCGTTCCTCGACCGCTCGATGAAAGACCTCGGCCTCACGGACGAAGAGCGGCGTTCGGTGATTGCACTCGAGGGCCTCTCGCGCGCGGAAGACGCGCTCGTCTCGCTCGGCGCGGACGAAAAGGCCGAGCTCGTGGAGTGGCTGCTCGCGGCGGCCTCCGCGGACAGTCGACTGTCTCCGCTCGAAGCCGCGGAGCTGAAGCGCATCACGGCCGCCCTCGGTCTCTGAGCCGGTTCTCCGAGCCGAAGGCCCTCGGTCTTTGGGCCGAAGGCCCGAGCTGCACGTGCACGCGACCAGCGAAACGTCGTGGTGCGCTCTCGGGCTCGATGGCGACGCCGAGGATGCGGCAGCGTCCTCTGTACGACCGTACGCGCGACCGGGAATCCTGCATGGCAGCTCGTCCCGACCGCTCTCGGGACGAACGCCAATCACAGGCTCGAGCGTCCGAGCGCGCTCAAAGCGGCGTGACTTTGCGCCCTGCGACCGCGTCCGAGGCGAGGTCGAACTTGAGGGCCATGAGCTTCTTGGAGTCGGGGGAATCCTTGGTGGCGAGGGCGAGGTCGAATACGAGTCCCCACGTGACCGACTCGTCTGCGGCCAGGATGGCAATGCCCGACTCGCACGCGTTCACTCCTTTCCGAAAGCCCTCCGAGCCGAGCGTGAGGTCGGGGCCGGCCATCCCCTTCGCGAACCGCTTCGCCGTGGTCCCACCGACGGTCCACACCGAGATGGCCACGTCTTTCCCGATCGACGCGACGGCCGAGCACGGCAGAGGCGCTTCCCACGAAACGTCGATCTCGCTCATCGCGTTGTCGCGCTTCTGAGCGCGCACGAGCACCCCGCTCGCCTTGGCCTCTTTCAGCGCCGCCACGACCATGACCACCTTGGGCGTCTTCGCGGCGCGCAGCACTGCGAGCGGGACCTTTTCGCCTGCGATCTTGGGCTTCCCGGCGAGAGCTGCGGCGATGCGACCCTTCGCGTCGGGGCCCTCGAAGAGCACCCGATCCCCGTTCACGGTGAGGGCCACGTCGTCGAGCGAGAGCGTGGTCTGCGTGGGGGCGGGCTCTTCTTTGGGCGCTTGGGCCGAAGGTTTCGTCGAGGCGACTGCAGCCGAAGCAGACGCAGCCTCTTTGGCGTTCGACGTTCCGTCTTTTGCCTTATCGTCGCAGGCGGCGAGCGGCGAGACGAGCGCGAGGGCGAGCACGGTGGCGAGGCGAGTCCGGTGGTGCATGACCTCTACACCTACTCGCAGAGCGGCCCGGTCGGGTAGTCGATCGCACGTTCGTGCCTCGCCGGGCTACCGACGCATCATGAAGAGATTGACGAGGAGAAGGACCACCGCGAGCGTGGAGACCCCGAGCACCACGTAGAGCAGCGCGCGGCTCTTCGGTGGCTCTTCGGCGACCTTGGGAACGAGCATGACCGTGGGCTCGTGCGCGCGCGGCCTGCGCGGCGGCGGATCCGCGAACGACGGACTCGAGCCGGGGGCCGGGGGCACCACCATGCCCGGATAGGCCGGGTACGCGCCGGACGCGGCGGCGGGAGGCTGTACGGGCATGGGCGGTGGAACGGGCGTCGCGTTGACGATGACGCTGTCCTCGTCCGTGTTCACCTCGTGCCGCTTCGCCGGGAACGAGAGCACCGTCATGGGCTCGTCGTGTACGTCGATGTCGGCTTCGACCATCGC
This sequence comes from Polyangiaceae bacterium, assembly GCA_965225775.1. Taxonomy (GTDB): domain Bacteria; phylum Myxococcota_A; class Polyangia; order Polyangiales; family Polyangiaceae; genus JAAFHV01. The sequence goes on from OZ245328.1 coordinate 8,673,709, forward strand.
GGTCTCCACCACCGGATCCGGCGGTGCAGCGGGCTGCGCCTGCATGCGAGGCGCCGAGGTCACCTTGCGCACGATACGCTTGCTCGACGGAGGCGCCTTAGGGACCGTGGGCACGTGCTCTTCACGCGGGGGCGCCTGTGGCGCTTGTCCTGGAATTTCCAGGCCTCCGAGGCGCGCGGCGAGCACGACCGAGTCCGGCACGGGGATGGTCGGATCGTCGATGGGCTCGGGCAAGAGCACGTCGTTCGGTGCGTTCTGCACGGGTGCGGGCACCGCGTAGGCAGGTGGGGTCCCGAGGTCGATGCCTTGTGCCGCGGTGAGGTTCTCCAAGAGGGCCGGCTCGAGCTCGGGGCCGGTGGCGAGGGTCGGGCTGTCCGACTCGTGGTCGGCCGGGTGCGGTTCTTGGCGGAGCGTCCCGTTGCAGGCGTCACGAAGGGCCGAGGCGAACGTGCGCGCGTCGAGCCAGCGATCCGACTTCCGAAACGCGAGCGCTCGATCGACGACCGTGACGACCGCGTCGGGAACGAGGTCGGCGTTCACCACCGCGCGGAGCGACCGCGCCGGCGTGCTGGAGGCCGCGATGATCTGCGCGAGCGGGGTAGGTGCATCATGCAATCCTTGCCCAGAGAGCAGGACGAACAGCGTGGCGCCCACCGAGTAGATGTCGGTCTGCGCGTCCACGAGCTCGCGCCTGCCGAGGGCCTGCTCGGGTGCCATGAAGGGCGGCGCGCCGAGGATCACGCCGGTTCCGGTGAGGTCCTCGTCGGTCATGTTGGGCGTGCGCACCTTGGCGATGCCGAAGTCGAAGAGTTTCACGCGGCCACCGGGCGCGATGATCACGCTCTCGGGCTGGAGGTCGCGGTGCACGATGCCGTGCTCGTGCGCGACGGCCACGATCTCGAGCAGCTGCGTGCTGAAGTCGACCGCGACGTCGAGCGGCAATCTTCCGCCCCATGCGCGGCGCAGCTCTTCCAAGGGCTCGCCCTCGACCAGATCCATGACGAGGACCGGCGAGCCGTCTTCGGTGGTGTCGTCGTCGACGATCTTCACGATGCCCGGATGCGGCACCGTGTTGGCGGCATAGGCTTCGCGCCTGAAGCGCTCGCCGAGGTCCGGATCCTGCGCGAGCCTGCGGTGCAGCACCTTGAGCGCGACGGGCGCGCCGTTGCGGTGCGTGGCCGCGTAGGTGATGGCCGTCGTCCCGACCCGCATGACGCGATCGATGCGCCACTTTCCGCAGAGCTGGGCACCGGGCTGTCGGACGTCTGCGTTCATTCGGATCCTCGGGGAGAAGCCGCCCCGGAGCTTGCGGGGAAACCTCCCGCCCGTACCAACCTAAGCCCGACGAAGAGAACGCCTGTCACGAGAAGCGAGCGCGAAGACGCCCACGTTCCAGACTGCCGTCTTTTGTACCTTTTGGAAAGCTCGACGCGGAGGCGGCTCGTCGAACGAGCCTTTCGTCATGCGTGTTCGGGCGCGATTCCGGGCCGGAAGGAGATCACGTGCCGTCCGCGCTCGGCTCGCGGATCAGCTCGACCAGCTCGGGCGAGCGCTGCACCACGACGAACCCGGGGAGGGGCGGAGGTCTCTTCTTCCCCTGGAAAAATACCGGGATCGTGCGGTTCGGGGCCATGACCATCTGCTGGTAGTCGACCGGGAACTGACCGAACCCGCCCACTCCGTAGGGGAAGGGTTCGTACACCTTTAGATCGTGAGTCCCGCGTTCGTAGCGCGCCACGTAGTGGATCGTGTACGCGATCCTCCAATCGGCGAACACGATGGCCTTGGGAGGCAGGGCGGAGACGGTACGCCGCGCCTCGTCGAGCGTGGCGTGCTCGTCGTGCTCGTTCGGCCTGCGGCCGAGTGCTTGCTCGAGGACTCGGGCTCCGTCCGACTGAGGCACGAGCTCGCTCACGCACCACTCGTACCCTTCGCGCGTGCCGACGTGGAGCAGGCCGACCGCGACGAAACCGACCAACGCCGCAAGCTCCGGGCCGACCTTTCGTGGCAAAGACCTCCTCGCGCGTTCGGCGACGAAGAGGGTTCCGTACGCGGCCAGGCAGGCCACCACACCGGTGACCGGGAGCAGGTAAATCGAAGCCTTTTCGGTGGCTCTGTATCCGCTCGCGAGCCAGGCGTGGGTGAGCACCACGAGCGAGGCGAGCGCGAACGACTTTCGCCTTCGTGTCCGGAGCTTCGCCGCCCCCACTGCCGCGAGCACGACGACCGCCGGGGAGAGCTCGGCGGCGAGGCGTGGCACGAGAAGCGCGAGCTGTTCGGCGCGCTGACCCCAGCTCGCGCCGACCACGTCGAAGCGGAACTGACGGCACGTGGCCTCGTACACGTAGGAAAACCAGAACGAGCGGGCCTGCTCGGGAGAGACGTCGAAGAAACGAGGCGCCGAGGTGATGCACGCCCAATGATCGAACGGGACGTGGTTCTTCCAGAGTGCCGCGAAGAGCAGCACGTCGAGCACGACGAACAGCAGCGCGGCCCAGAGGGCGCCCCGCAGCGCGCTCCTCCACTGACCTCGCGCCCGAACGTCCTTGGCCATTTCCCACGCGAGCAAGGCGGCCACGGGGGGGACGAGCGCGAGCGTCATCACGTGGTTGGAGAGCATCGCGCCCAGCCACGCCAGTGACAGCTCGAGGTCCCGCGCGTTCTTCTCCTCGAGCCACCGCGCGAACGCGCCGAGCATGGCGAACGCCATCGCCGTGTGGAGCGTGTACATCCCGGTGAAGATCGAGACCCTCGTGAAGGTGAACGAGAGGCCGAGCACTCCTGCCGCGAACGCTCCTGCCGCCCAGGCCCGCGCGCCGAGGCCCTCGTGCCACCGAGCCGCGAAGGCCGCGAGCACGAGCAGCGTGAGCGCCCCACACACGGCGGAGAGCAAGTTCATCCGGTACGCCGCGCTGCCGAGCGGAACCGCCGCGAACGCGCGCAGGATCGCCATGTAGAACGGGTAGCTCGTGCCGTGCGGTATCCCTCCGGCGAGCGCGAGCACCTGCAGCTCGGCCGGATCGTCACGTGTGATGACCGTGGCGAGCCGTGTCGATGCGTCGAGCGCGAACATCAGCGCCACGCCGAGGGCGAGCAACCACGCACGCCCCCCGCCCCGAGGCACGAGAGGCGCGGAGGGGGACGCGCGCTCGACCTGGCCCTCTCGGCTCACGGGCCGCCACTACCACGCCCCGGGGCGGCCGACATCATCCCGCTGTCCGCGCGCGCCCGCGCCCGCGCTCAAGGCCGGAAAAAGAAGAAGAACACGCCTGCGGCCCATTCTCTCCGTACGCCTCGCGCATACCCGATGGTCGAGTGGGAGGCGTTCTCGACGGTGCCGTCTCGGCGCACGTAACCGATGGTCGAGTGGGAGGAATTCTCGACGGTGCCGCCTTCGCGGACGTAGCCGACCGTGGAGTGGGAGGCGTTCTCGACGGTGCCGTCGGGCCGAAGGTAGCCGATGGTGGAGTGGGAGGCGTTTTCGACGGTGCCGTCGTTCCGGAAGTAACCGATGGTGGAGTGGGAGGCGTTTTCGACGGTGCCGCTCTCGGTCACGTAGGAGACCGTCGAGTGGCTCGCGGACTCGATGGCGCTGGCGCGAGCGACGGTGTCGAACGAGATCGACGAGACGACCAAGGTGGCGACGAAAACGAAGAGCCGCATGTAAACGAGTCTACGTGCGGCCCGTCGATGTGCTTCCCGCGATTGCGGGAAGGCACGAAAAAAGGCGCTTTAGGCGGTTTGCGGGCCTCGAAGCGGCTCGCCCTCTGCCGAAAGCGCCTCGAGCTCTTCGATGGTGAAGATGCGCGACCGCGTGAGAAACCGGACACCTTCCGGGGACTCCACCGAGAACCCGGCACCCCTCCCGGGGACCACGTCGATGATGAGCTCGGTGTGCGACCAGTACTCGAACTGGGCGCCGCCGATATAGAAGGGGCAGTCCGCGACCGTGCCCAAGAACACGTCGCGCTGGCCGATTTTGAAGTCGCTTTGGGGGTAACACATGGGTGCGCTGCCGTCGCAGCAGCCTCCGCTCTGGTGGAAGAGCAAGGGGCCGTGCCGAGCACGGAGACGCTCGACGAGCGCCTCCGCCTCCGGGGTCATGCGTACTCGCGTGACCTTCGCGCTCATCAGAAGAAGCCCATGGGCTTCTTGTCGTAGCTGACGAGCAGGTTCTTCGTCTGCTGGTAGTGATCGAGCATCATGCGGTGCGTCTCGCGGCCGATACCCGACTGCTTGTAGCCGCCGAAGGCCGCGTGTGCAGGATACAAGTGATAGCAGTTGGTCCACACGCGTCCGGCCTGGATGGCGCGACCGGCGCGGTAGGCCTGGTGCACGTCGCGCGTCCACACGCCGGCGCCGAGGCCGTAGAGCGTGTCGTTCGCGAGCGTCATGGCTTCCTCGAAGGTGTCGAAGGTGGTGGTCGAGACCACCGGTCCGAAGATCTCTTCCTGGAAGACGCGCATGCGGTTGTGGCCGCGGAAGACCGTGGGCATCACGTAGTAGCCGCCGGCGAGGTCGCCCGAGAGCTCGGCGCGCTTGCCGCCGATGAGCACCTCGGCGCCCTCCTGCTTGCCGATGTCGATGTAGGAGAGAATCTTCTCGAGCTGATCGCGCGAGGCCTGCGCGCCCACGGTGGTGTTCGTGTCGAGGGGGTTCCCGGGTACGTGGTTTTTGGTGCGGGCGACGGCCTTGTCGAGGAACTCCGCCGCGAACGACTTCTGGATGAGCGCGCGCGACGGGCAGGTGCAGACCTCTCCCTGGTTCAGCGCGAACATGTTGAACCCCTCGAGGGCCTTCTCGAAGAACTCGTCTTGCTCGCGACCCACGTCCGCGAAGAAGATGTTGGGCGACTTGCCGCCGAGCTCGAGCGTGACCGGAATGAGGTTCTCGGACGCGTACTGCATGATGAGACGGCCGGTGGTGGTCTCGCCGGTGAACGCGATCTTGGAGATGCGGTTCGACGACGCGAGAGGCTTGCCGGCCTCGAGGCCGAAGCCGTTCACCACGTTGAGCACGCCGGGCGGGAGCAGATCGCCCACGAGCTCCATCAGCACGAGCACCGAGACGGGGGTCTGCTCGGCGGGCTTCAGGACCACGCAGTTGCCGGCCGCGAGCGCGGGTGCGAGCTTCCACACGGCCATGAGGATCGGGAAATTCCAGGGAATGATCTGCCCGACCACGCCGAGCGGCTCGTGGAAGTGGTAGGCCACGGTGCCGTCGTCGAGCTCGGCGCACGTGCCTTCTTGGGCACGGATGCAGCCTGCAAAGTAACGGAAGTGGTCGATGGCCAGGGGCAGGTCGGCAGCGAGCGTCTCGCGAATGGGCTTTCCGTTGTCCCACGTCTCGGCGAGGGCCAAGACCTCCAGGTTCTGCTCCATGCGATCGGCGATCTTGTTCAAGATGCCGGCGCGCTCGGCCACGCTGGTGCGTCCCCACTGGCTCTTCGCGCGGTGCGCGGCGTCGAGCGCGAGATCGATGTCTTCCGAGGTGCTGCGCGGGATCTCGCAGAACGGCTTGCCGTTCACGGGCGAGACGTTCTCGAAGTATTGCTCCTTCTTCGGAGCGACCCACTGGCCGTCGATGTAGTTGCCGTAGCGAGCCTTGAAGGTGACTTTGGAGCCCGGCTGGTTGGGCGCGATGTATACGGTCATGGTGCTTCTCCTTGGGGTCGCCCTAGAGCACCGAGCGTGCCATCGAAAAGCGGGCACCATCCTTCATTGACGCACTGCTGCGTGTAGCGAAACGCTCCAAACTCCGTATCGGGTAGGTGTCGCGTTCCGAGCTAGCTTGGCGCGGCGCGCTTCGGAAGGCACACTTGTGACGTCGAAGCGGGCTCGTGGGTTAATCACCGGCGAGCGCGGTCGTTCTTTACTGGACGGCCTCCATTCGACGCGACGACCTCCCTTCGGGTCTCTGGTTCACGAGGTGTATCGATGTTGGTGCTTGCCGAGCCCGAACGCGAAATGTGGGAGCGCTTCGTCAGCACGGGGCGCGCTTACGTCGCAGGTCACCCCGTACTGGCGCGTTGGAAGCGCGCGTTCGCACTCGGCGTGGAGGCCGATCGCAAGGCAGCCCCTTCGGGCGTGGACGGTGCACTGCTCGTCGAGCGTCGCGAGCGCTCCCACGTGCTCTTGGAGGAGAGCGCCGAAATCGTCGAGCCGATGGCGAGCGAGCTTGCCTCGCACGGACTCGTGGCGCTGCTCACCGACCTCGACGGCGTGATCCTTCACTCGCACGGCGGTGGCGCGTTCGTCTCTCGGGCGACGCGTGCACGTCTGGTCGAAGGCGCGCGCTGGGACGAGCCCGCGCGTGGCACGAACGCCATCGGCACGGCTATCGTCGAAGAGGTGCCCGTGTGCGTGGTCGGTCGCGCACACTACGAGCGCGAGAACCACGGCCTCGTCTGCTACGCCGCGCCGCTGAAGGACGCCTTCGGGCGGGTGGTGGGCGTGCTCGACGTGTCCGGTCCGGTCGAAGCGCACAATCCGCTCGTGAAGCTCGCTGTGCTCACCTCGGGGCGCGCCATCGAGCGCGCGCTCGGGCGTCGCGCCTTCACCGACGCGGTACCGGGCGGGCTCGACGTGCTCGTGGGGCTGCTCGATCGCTCGCGGGTGGCCGCGCTCCTGGTGGATGCTCAAGGCAAGATGATTCACGCGAACGATCGCGCCTCGACCCTGCTCGGTCAAGACCTGGCTCGGCTCGGTGCGTCGATAGGTGCAGCCTGCACGGTTCGCGGGAAGAGCATCGGCTCACGCGAGATCGAGGTGGGCGCGCGGACGTTTCGTGCGGCGCTCGAGCCCATTTTTACGCGTGAAGGCGCGGCTCTCGCCACCCTCGTGTACGTCGAGCCGAGCCTCTTCGTGCGAGGGTCGACGCCCCCGCCTCCGCAGGTCGCGGCCTCCGTCGAGCCGAGTCCCTTCGACTCCATCGTGGGAGACGACGCGGCCCTGGTCGCGGCCAAGGTCTCCGCGACCAAGTTCGCTCGCACCGAGCTTCCGGTGCTCTTGCTGGCCGAGACGGGCACGGGCAAAGAGCTCTTCGCGCGCGCCATCCACGCCGGCAGCACCCGCGCGCGTGGGCCCTTCGTGGCCATCAACTGCGGCGCCATTCCCGAAGCCCTGGTGGCGAGCGAGCTGTTCGGTCACGGCGCCGGGGCGTTCACCGGAGCGCGGGCGCAAGGCCAGACCGGACGCGTTGCGGCCGCCGCCGGTGGCACTCTCTTCCTGGACGAGATTGCGGAGCTTCCGCTCTCCGCGCAGGCCGCACTGCTCCGCTTCCTCGAAGACGGTACGTTCCGCCGCGTGGGCGAGAGCGAAGAGCGCCGCGCGGACGTGCGCCTCGTCTGCGCGACCTGCCGAGACCTTCAGGCCATGGTCGAGTCGGGCGCGTTCCGTCGCGATCTCTTCTTCCGTATCAAAGGGGCTCGTCTCACGCTTCCCGCACTCCGGGATCGGAGCGACGTGCAGAAGCTGGTCGCCGAGCTGCTCGAGCGTGTCGCTCCGAAAGGCCGTGTCTTCACGCTCGCCGAGGACGCCGCGGTTCTGCTCGGTCGTCACGACTGGCCGGGCAACGTGCGCGAGCTCAAGACCGCGCTCCACTACGCGACCGCTCTCGCCGAAGACGGCGAGATCCGCGCCGAGCACCTCCCCGAGGACGTCGTTCGTCGTGTGAGCGAAACCCCGCCTCCATCGAGCCGAGCGTTCGGCTCCAGCGAGTCCACCGAGGCGACCCCTTCGCGTCGCCTTGCCGAAAGGGAGGCCCTGCGTATGGCCCTCGATCGGGCACGTGGGAACATGAGTGAAGCGGCGAGACAGCTCGGCGTCGCGCGCAGCACGCTCTATCGGATGATCGTGCGCCACGGCGTCTCCTGAACGCGGATTCGTCGGGAAAATAGGTGTAACATCGAGAGATCGTGAGTCCTTCGATTCCGGTCTTCCCACGCCGAGCGGGCGCATGACCCCTTCGCTCTCGTACTTGTTCGCACACCAAAGATTGCGTGCGCTCGCCTTCGACGACGCGAAGGTGCTCCTCGTCGCACTCGGCAGCGACAGCTCCATCATGTGGCTTGCTTCGGTGTGGCGAGGTGTCGAGTCGGACGCCCCGCCGAGCTCGACCCGTCCACCCGACGGCCTCCGCTCGTGGGTCTCGCGCGTGGGGCCTTCGCACCTGCTCGGTGTGGTCGAGCTGCCGCCTCCGTGGACGGCCGGCGAAGCCCACTTCGTCGGTGTGATGGCCACTCTCCCCACGGACGACGGTCCCTTGCTCCACGTCCGCTACTACACGCTCGTGCGCGGCGTGCGACCATCCGACGGCGAGACGTGCACCGTGCTCGGCGAGTGGACGGAGACCGGCGTTCACACGAGCTTCGGCGAGGGGCCTTTGCCCGAGAAACAAGCGTTCATGGACGCGGTGGTCGCTCGGTATTTCGTGTGAAGCGGCGGGCGCTTCGTGCGCCGAGGCGCTGGCATGCGCGCACGGAGATGGGTCGAACGCCCCATGGTGAGCGAACGTTTCGTCTCGCAGGATGCGAGCTCGAACAGGAGCTCCTCATGCCGATCGACTCGCAGCGCATCGTGTCCGTGTCCGTATCCTTGCTCGTGCCCCTGGCCGTCCTCGTGTCGACCGTCGTCGCATGCTCGGCCGACCCCCTCCCCGACGAGACGTCGAGTGAAGAGAACCTTGCCCAGCGCACGCGCGAGGTCCCGACCGGTCCGGTGCTTCTCGTGCACGCCTTCCACGCCACCACCACGAACACGTGGAGCATGGAGCCCGTGGCGGCCGAGCTGCGCAAGAGCGGCGCGAAGGTGCACCTTGCACGCGTCTCGCCGTATGCGGGAACCCCCGCCCGCGCGGCCGAGCTCGGCAAGGAGATCGATCGCGTGCTCGCCGAGCACTGCGAGAAGCCCGTCGGCGAGACACGTTCGTCCTGTCTCGCCCATACCCGGGTGCATCTCGTCGGTCACTCGCAAGGCGGCCTCGACGCGCGCTACGTGGTGGGCAAGCTCGGCTACGCGGGCAAGGTCGCCAGCGTAACGACGTTGGGCGCGCCTCACGAAGGCACGCCACTCGGAGACGCGGCGCTCCGTCTGCTCGGCGACCCGCGTGCTTTACCCGAGACGCCCGAGCCCGACGCCACGTTCGCACGCGAGATGACCTCGTTCGTGTCCAGCCTGGGTGGCGAGCGACTCGCTTCGATCAAGGACGCGTTCTATTGGCTCTCCGAGGCACGTGCCAAGAACCCCCGTGAGCGCATCCCGGACGTGCCGTCCGTTCACTACGAGAGCTGGGCCGGTGTGGCCACCTCCGACGGCTCGTTGCCTTCGCTCGCGGCGTGCGATGGGCGCGCGACGTTCCCCATGCGACGAGCAGGCGAGCTCTCGGGTCTCGCCGACTTCGTACGCTTCGAGTCGGTGCGCTCGGTGTTCGACGCTGCCCATTCGACGAACGACGGTCACATCCCGGTCGCGAGCGCGCGCTATCCGGTGGGCTCGGAGGCCCGCTGGGACTTTCGTGGCTGCGTGCCCGCGGACCATCTCGACTTGATCGGCAGGCCCGAAGGGCAACAGGCGTCGAACGGCGCGCGCACCGGCATGCCTTGGAATCAGCCCTTGCAGGGGCTCGCCCGACGTCTTCGCGAAGCCGAGTGACACGCGGCCCCACACGCGCGCGCTCCTGCGTGCGGCGACGCACGAGATACGGGCGTGGGGCACTGGCGTGTCGACCTCGGCGCTATTTCGCGCTCGGAGGCTTGGGGGCTTTCGTTTGGCCGAGCTCGCCGAGCTCGTGGAGCAAGAAGGTGTAGATGTCCGTGCTCTCGGCGATCTCGGCCGCGAGCGGGGTACCCATGCCGTGTCCGGTGTCGTTCGAGGCACGAAGCAGGATGGGGCGGTCGGAGGAGGTCGCGGCCTGCAGGCGCGCGGTCATCTTGCGCGAGTGGAAGGGATCCACTCGCGGGTCGTTGGCGCCGGTCGTGAAGAGCACGGCCGGGTACGCCGTCCCGTCCTTCACGTTGTGGAAGGGCGAATAGGCGTAGAGTGCACGGAATTGATCCTCTTTTTTCACGGTGCCGTATTCGGTCACGTTGAAGGCGCCGTTGGGCGTGGTCTCCACGCGGAGCATGTCGTAGATGCCGACGCGGCTCACCACCGCGCGGAACGTCTCGGGATGCTGGACCACCGAGGCTCCCATGAGCAGACCACCGTTCGAGCCGCCCATCGCCGCGAGCTTGTCGCTTCGCGTGTATCCTGCATCGACGAGATGCACCGCGCACGCGTGGAAGTCGTCGAAGACGTTCTGCTTGCGGGTCAGGTTGCCGGCGAGGTGCCAGGCTTCGCCCAGTTCGCCTCCTCCCCGTAGATTGGCCTCGGCGAACACCCCTCCGTGGTCGAGCCAGAGGCGCGTGAGCGGGCGCAGGCGCGGCGTTCGGCTCACGTTGTATCCGCCGTAGCCGGTGAGCAGGGTGGGGCGGCTCTTGTCGAGCACGAGGCCCTTCTTGCGCAGCACGTTGAGCGGGATCTTGGTGCCGTCTTTCGAGGTGCACGTCTCGCGCACCACCTCGACGTCGCTCATGTCGATCACGGGCGGCGCGCTTACCGCGGTGGGCGTGACCTTCTTGTCTTTGCGTACGTAGCGGAAATACGACGGCGGGAGCAGGTAGCTCTCGTTCTTGAAGACGAGGTCGTCGCCGTCTCGCACGAGCTCACCCACCGCCGAGACCGGCAAAATCTCGAGCTCTTCCCCTTTGCCTTTGCCATCGCGGGGCAGTGCGCGGAGCCGCGACGGACCACCCACGAGCTCGGCCACGTAGAGCGCGTCTTTGGTCACCTCGAAGCGCTCGATGACCCCTTCGCCCTCGGGCACGATGGTCTTCGCGCGCTTCGGGTCGTACGGTCGCTCGATCGAGACGAGCTTTCCTTTGGGCGCGCCTTCGTGGGAGAGCACCCAGAGCGCACCGTCCGCTCCGAACGAGGCGTGTGCCCACTTGTCCGCGAAGCTGCTGAGGCGCTTCCAGCCTTTGCCGTCCCACACGTGGTGCTCGACCTCGCCGCCGTCGCCGTTCGAGACCTCGGCCAAGATCCATTTCCCGTCGTCGCTCGAAGAAAGCTCGACCTCGGCGATGCGGGGAAATTCCTTACCGATCGCGTACGCGTCCGTCTTCGGATCCTTGCCGAGCTCGTGGAAGTAGACCTGCTGGTAGAAGTCGGCGTCCTTCTCGGGTCGCTCCCCCGGGCGCGGATAGCGAGTGTAGAAGAAGCCGCTGGCGCGCTCGTTCCAGGCGAGGCTTCCCCCGGCCGTGCCGCCGTGCACGCGGGTCACGACGTCGCCCTTTTCTTTGCCGGTCTTCACGTCGAAGACGTGCACGTCGCCCGATTCGGAGCCACCCACCGAGAGCGACACGGCGATCCACTTTCCGTCGGGCGACGGAACGAACCAGTCGATCGTGGTCTTGCCGGACGGATCGAGCACGTTCGGATCGACGAGCGTGCGCTTCTGGGCCTTTTCGTCTAGGCCGGAAAGCAGCACCACGAAGGGTTGCTGCTTGGGCGGCTCGTTGACCAGCACGAAGTATCCGGCCTTGGATTTGCGGAGCGAGGAGTACGAGCGCGCCTCTCTCCCGAGCAGCTCGCCGATACGCGACTCGACCTCACGTCGGCCCGCGAAGCCGTCCAGCGTGGAGCGCGTGAGCGCGTTCTGCGCGTCGACGAAGGACGTCACCTTCGGGTCTTTCGCGTCTTCGAGCCAGGCGTAGTCGTCTTTGGCTTCGGTGCCGAAGAACGAGGTGGTGACCGTGCGGCGCTCGGCCGGCGGATACGCGGGCTTCTTCGGGCCATTCGGCTCGATCGACGCGATCCCTTTCGTTGCCTTCGCGAGCGAGGGGAGAAGCGGAGCCTTTGCACCTTTCGGAATGGAACCTTCGTCGCCGCAACCGGCGGCTCCGAGCAGAAGCGACAAACCCGTGAACCCGACGAACGCGATGAACGAAGCCCTCATGGCGCGCACTATACGAAACTCGGGGCGTTTCGGGCATGCGCGCCGTCGCGAGGTCGATCGCGGTCGCGGGAGCGATGGGCTGCTAAGCTCCGCTCGAGGGCGCAGCTCGAAAGAGCGCCGCAATCGACGTGAACCTCGCGACTCTTCTATCCTTCACCACCTGCGTGGTCGGCCTGCTGTTCGCGGCGTTGCTCTACGCGGTCGCGGACGCGCCAGGTATGCGAGGCGGTCGCGCGCTCGCGGCGAGTGCTGCGTTCGGCTCGATGTATGCTGCGTGCATGACCGGCCTGACGGTCGGTTCGGAGCGCCTCTCTCGCCTCGGCGTTCGTTTCGTCGTGCTCTTCACGTCGATGCACCTGGCATCGTGGCTGGTCTATTCGTCTCGAAGGGAAGCTCGCGCGCTCTACACCTACGAGAAGGCGATGATCGCCGTTGCCGCGACGTTCGGGCTGGCAGGCCTCGTTCCGGGGGCGCTTTACGTCACCACGCTCACGAAGGTGGACGTGCCGTGGCTCGGGGTTCGGTATCTGGACGCCGAGGCCAACTGGCGCGGCGACCTCGCGTTCGTGTTCTTCATGGGCACGCTCGGGCTCTTGATCGTGCGCTCGCTGCGGCGCAAGCGACTGGGCGCGGATACGGCGCGCGGGGAGCTCTTCGGTCTCGTCGCGCTCGCCGTGACCGGCATCAACGACTCGCTCGTCTCGGCGGGCGTGATCGAGCTGCCGTACGTGCTCGACATCGGCTACCTCGTGCTCGTGGTAGCGGTCTCGTACGAGCTCGCGCGCGCCTTCGTGAAGAACGCCCACGAGCTGCGTACGGCCCAAGAGGAGCTCGTGCAGAAAGCCAGACTCGCCGCGCTGGGCGAAATGTCCGCCGTGGTCGCACACGAAGTCCGCAATCCGGTCGCGATTATCTTCAACGCCGTAGCGACGCTCCGAAAGTCGAAGGAACCTCCCGAGCCGCTCTTCGATATCGTGCAAGAGGAGGCCGAGCGCCTGAAGCGCATGGTCACCGATCTTCTCGAGTTCGCCCGCCCGCAGAGCTTGGTGGTCGTCGAAGCCGAGATTTACCCCATCGTCGAGGGCGCGCTCGAAGCGGTCCGTCTCGCCATGAAAGACGTCGCTATCGCCATCGAAGTGAACCTGCCCGAGGGGCTCCCTCGCGTCGCGTGCGACGAGCGCCTCCTTCGCCAAGCGCTCATCAACTTGATCTCCAATGCGCTGCAGGCTCCGGACAGGCGCGGCGCGGTCGAGGTGGTGGCGCGCGTGGACGAGCGGGCGATCGCGCTTGCCGTGATCGATCACGGTCGTGGGGTCTCGGAAGACGTCGCTTCCCGCATTTTCGTGCCGTTCTTCACCACTCGTCCGACGGGGACCGGCCTCGGGCTCCCCGTGGTGCGGCGCATCGCCGAGGCCCACGGCGGCGAGGTGCGTCTCGTCACGACCCCCGGAGGCGGCGCGACCTTCGAGATGTGGCTCCCGATCGCGGGGCCGAAGCCGTCGTGAATCGAGCTACGATCCCCGCATGAGCGTGTTCGTCCTCGGTGGTGCGCAGACCGACTTTTCCCGAAACGCCTCGCGAGAGGCAAGAGGCATCGTCGAGCTGCTCGGCGAGGCGGTCGCCGCGGCGCTGGTCGACTGTTCCCTCGACGCGCAGGAGATCGAGTCGGTGCACGTGGGGAATTTCTGCGGAGAGCTCTTCACGGGGCAGGGGCATCTCGGCGCGGCCGTCTCGGTGGCCGTGCCCGACCTCTACGGCGTGCCGGCCTCGCGCCACGAAGCGGCGTGCGCGTCCGGCGGCGTCGCGCTGCTCGCCGCGACCGCCGAGATCGAAGCGGGACGTTACGACTGCGTGCTGGTCGCGGGGGTGGAGATCGAGCGCAACGTGAGCGGGCTCGAGTGCGCACAGAAGCTCGCGTCCGCCTCGTGGGTCGGTCACGAGGGAGAGGGCTACCGCTACGTCTGGCCGGCGACCTTCTCCGCGCTCGCCGACGAGTATGCCCGCCGCTACGGGCTCCGCTACGAGCACCTCGCGGCGATCGCCCGGAAAAACCTGGGAAACGCGAAGCACAATCCGCTCGCTCAGACACGTGGGTGGGCCCACGAAGAGGCGAGCTTCACCGCGGACGACGCCAAGAACCCGGTGGTCGAGGGCTGGATGCGCCGCCAAGACTGCGGCCAGGTCACGGACGGAGCCGCCGCCGTCGTGCTCGCCTCGCCGCGGTTCGCGGCACGCTATGCGGAGCGCAGAGGGCTTGCGATCGAGCGAGTTCCGCGCATGCTCGGTTGGGGACATCGCACGGTACACCTCGGCCTCGCCGAGAAGCTCTCGCGCTCACGAGACGACGCGCTGGTCTTCCCGCACGTCGCGGCCGCCATCGGCGATGCCTTCCGTCGCGCAGGCGTAGACGATGTCCGGGCGCTTTCCGGCATCGAGACCCATGATTGTTTTTCGATGAGCGAATACATGGCCATCGACCATTTCGGTATCACCCCACCGGGGCGGTCCTACGTGGCAATCGAGTCGGGCGAGCTCGAACGTGGCGGCTCCCTGCCCGTGAACGCGAGCGGCGGTCTCATCGGGGGTGGACACCCCGTCGGCGCGACCGGCGTGCGCATGGTGCTCGACGCGCAGAAGCAAACCAGCGGTCGGGCAGGGGACTATCAGATAGAAGGTGCAACGCGCATCGGCACGCTCAACATCGGCGGGAGCACGGCCACCACGGTCGCGTTCGTGGTCGGAATCTGACGTTCTTCGATCAAACCGGTCGGCACTCGAGCAAGGAGTGCGCGAGCCCGATCCCGTGGAGGCTCGTCTCCACGCGGAATCCGGCTTCGTGCAAGAGTCGCTCGAGATCGGCCGAGTGGTACATGCGGCTATTGCCATTGGCGACGCAGGCGAAATAGAGCGTGGTCGCGATCACGCAGAAACGCGCCGCTTCGTAGCGTTGACGATTCCAGAACGTCTCGAGCACGTAGACCCTTCCGTCCTTCGGCACGGCCGCCCGCACTTTGGCCAGAATGACTTTGATTTCGGCCTCCGAGAAGCAATCGAGGAATTGACTCATCCAATAGACGTCGGCACCCTCCGGCAAGCGCGTGCTCTCGGCGCGAACGTCTCCTTCGTGGAACGAGACCCGTGGATCGTCGATCGCTCGACGTGCCATGGCCACCTGTCCTGGCAGGTCGACCAACGTGAGACGCTCGGGCGAGCCCGGGGCGGAAAGACAGGTCTTCGCGAAGCGTCCGGTGTTGCCACCGATGTCCACCAGGTGCTTCGGGCGAGTGGCGAGCACGGTCGTGAGGCACGTCTCGAAGACGCCGTCCGAGTAGTGGTGGTCGAAGTCGAACCACGCTTTTTTCACGTCGGGCGAGAGCTCGCGCAGTCCCTCGTAAACCGTGGGCCAGGGGCCGAGCTCACGCAGGCCGACCGGGAGGCCTTCGCGCAGCGACTCGGTGAGGTGCTTCGCTGGCGCGTAACAAACGTGATGCGAAAAATCGGTGTTCACCCGCGTGAGGCGATCGGTCAGAAAGTACACGCCGGTCTTGGTGATCGTGAAGCGGGGCTCATCGTAGATGCAGAGTCCCGCCGCGTAGCCTGCCTCGAGCAGAACGCGTGTCGCGTAGTGTCCGAGGCCGAGCTCGTGCTCCACCTCGTCCGGGGTCTTGCCGGCGTCGGCCGCGCGATAGAGCGACGCGAGCACGCCGAGATCGCGCATGGCGCGTGCGCCTTGGAATACGAGTGGCGCGAAGGCGAGCTTTTGCGCTTCGTAGCGAGCGAGCTCGTTCGGGGTCTCGGGGTCGGCTGTGCGTTTCATGGTCTTCGGCAGGTCCTCGCGAAGCGTCCCGGTCCCCGTTGCTCACCACGACACTTCCTCTTGTCGCACACCTCGTCACGAAAGGTCGAGGTCGTACGAATGTGCAACGTGCAGCGAACCTTCGTCGGCGCCGATGTCGGGCCCGAACGACGGCTGCGTATCCGCGGTCCGTCACATGAAGTACGTTCGGGAGGTCGGCATGCTCGTTCCTTCGTCCGTCTTCGCGTCGACCTACCGCATCGAGAGGCACCTGAAGTCGGGGGGCATGGGCTCGGTCTACGTCGCGACCCATCTCGGAACGGGTCGCCTGCGCGCGCTCAAAGTGATGCAGCTCGGCCTGCTCGAGAGCGAGGTCGAGCGCGCGCGCTTCGTCCAGGAGGCCCGCATCGGCGCGACCATTCGGAGCGCCCACGTGGTCGAGGTGCTCGACTCCGGCGTCGACGAGACCCTCGGCCTACCGTACATCGCGATGGAGCTGCTCGAGGGCGAAGACCTCGCCACCTACGTCGCGCGAGAAGGACCACGGCCCCTCGCGGAGGCTCGGCGCATCGCGATCGAGCTTGGGCACGCGCTCGGCCACGCCCACGCGGTCGGCGTCGTGCACCGCGACCTCAAGCCGGAGAACCTCTTCCTCGCCGCGTCGCACGCCGCGGGAGGTGGGCGTGTGCTCAAGGTGCTCGACTTCGGCATCGCGAAGGTCTTGGGCGATTCCGGGCGCACCACGGCCGGAGTGGGGACGCCGCTCTGGGCCTCCCCCGAGCAGCTCATGCGCGGTCACGTGGGACCGTGGACCGACGTGTGGGCGGTGGGGCTCGTGTTCTTCTGGCTTCTCACCGGGAGGAGCTATTGGAAGACGGTTGACGCCTCGGGTAGCGGCAACGTGGTCGAGGTCCTCCAGGAGATCACGTCTCCCACCATGGTGCCGAGTGAACAACGCGCCGCCGAGCTGGGGTTCTCGTTGCCGCCCGCGCTCGCCGAGTGGCTCGACCGTTGCCTCTCGCGCGACCCTCGCGGACGTTTCCCGGACGGCGGTGCCGCGCTGGAGGCGTTCGCCGCATTGCCGGACGGCATCGTTCGCGTGGTCGTCGCCGGGACGGGGACGAGTGCTGCAGGGCCCCATTCGCCGACGCAATCCGCCAGTGCGGGACGAACCGTTCCGCTCGGACCACCTCGTGCGCCGCCCCAGCCAATTCTGCAAGCTCCGCCTCCGCGCGCGCAGGCCGCGAAAATACCCATGATGCAGCCATGGGACGGCGTCCGAGGCCAGGACATCGTGCCCCCGCGAGTCGCGACTCCGCCTGATGTGCCACGGAAGCGCGTGCTTCCGTGGGTTGTTGCGGGATTGCTCGTCTCCATGCTCGCGCTGCTGGTCGTCGCAGGACTTGCCTATCGCGTTCGTTCGACGAGCCCGTTGGTTCCCGAGCGCCCGGATAGTACACTCGGCCGGTGACCGGACAGCTGCTTCAGTCGCAGGACGACGGGGTCGAGCGTTGTGCCCTCTGCGGGGCCGAGGCTGCCGGACCGTGTGCGTCTTGTCGTCGGTCCGTGTGCGGGGATTGCTGCACGCTAACCGAAGATACGTCGCGGCCATGGGCCATCTGCTTCGATTGCGATCGGTCGAAGGGACGCTCTTTGGCCGGCGCGTGGTGGTCCTTCCTGAAACCGCTCCTCGTCGGGCTCGTCGCGCTCGCGGCCATCGTCGGGGCCATGCACGCCTGCTCCTGACGGACGTCGTGCTTCAATCGAAGAGCGCGCCGCTACCCCGGCGCGGTACGAGCTTCTTTCCGGCGGCCAAGGTCTCGGAGACCCACGTGAACGTCTGTCGATCCTTCTTCCGTTCGTCCGGAGAGCGCTTGCGGAGCGCGACCAAGGGGACCGCCATGCGAGGGCCGGCGAGCGCGCTCTCGTGGCGTTCCAAGAAGCTCCAATAGAGCCGAGTCACCGGGCAGGACGTCTTGGGGTCGAATGCGCAGCTCTTGCAATAGTCGCTCATCTTGGCGATGTACGCCGCGCCCGAGATGTAGGGCTTAGTGGTCATGAGCGGGCCCGCCGCGTACGTGCCCATGCCGAGCACGTTGGGCTCGACCACCCAATCGTAGGCGTCGTCGTACGCGATCCAGAACCAATCGGTGAGCTCTCGCGGCGAGATGTCGAGCAGCGTCGCCAGGTTGGCTACCACCATGAGGCGCGTGATGTGATGTCCGTAGGCTTCCTTCCACACGTCTCCAATCACGTGGTCCAGGCAGTGGAGGCCCGACTCGGCGCCGCCCCAAAAAACGCGAGGCAGCGCCACGTTCGCTCCCAAATGCGCCGGCCTCGCCGGACCCTCGGGCACGTCGGTGCCCGTGCAAGAAAGATCGCGAAAGCCAGCCGAGACCCGATGCACGTGGCGCACGAACTCTCGCCACCCGAGGATTTGCCGAACGAACCCCTCGCGTGAAGCGAGGGGCGCTCGGGAGGCCACGGCGTCGTCGACCACGCGCTTCGGCAAGAGGCGGTGCACGTTCAAGAGCGCCGAAATGCGCGTATGAAACAGTGTCGACGAGTGCACGCTCATGGCGTCTTCGTAGGGACCGAAGTGATCGAGCACGTGCTCCTTCGCGAAGGTCCAGGCCGCTTCGGCGTCCGAAAGCGTCGCGGGGAGGTGCTCGAGACGGACCTCTCCGGGGTGATCGTGGAAGACACGGTCGACCAATTCTTTTGCTTCACGCTTCACGTCGTCGACCGGAAACGAGGGCGCGTTCGGCGCGGGGGGCTCTCCCTTCCAAGGCTTTCGATTTTCGGCGTCGAAGCTGAAGGCTCCTCCCTCCGGCTTCTGGCCGTTCATCAAGATTCCGGTGCGCTTCCTCATGTGCTTGTAGAACGCATCCATGCGGAACTGCGGGGCAGGGCAGGCCTGGGCGAAGTCCTCCTCGGAGGAGAGCCAGCCTTCGTGCGGCACGACGACGAGCTTCTTTTCGGCGATCAGCGGCGCGAGCTCGTGACGCAGCTCGTACTCGGCGGGCTCTTGGACGCGCAGCTGCCCGAGCTCGGGCACGACGCCTCGAAGGGCCTCGGCGTATCCGTGGTCGCCGGCGAGGTGCACCACGTGCACGCCGCGCGCGGCCTGTTCGAGCGCGAAGTGCCGCAGGTTCGAGAGCACGAACGCGAGCTTGTGCCGATGGTAAGGGCGGCGCCCAGCCTTCTCGCGGCTCTCGACCACCACGACCCCCAGCTCTTGCGCGGGCTCGCGCGAGAGGGGCCCCATGGCCGACGAGAGCTGGTCGTAGGGCACGAACAAGTAGCGCCGCCCCTTCTTGCGTTTCGGGTTCTGGGCGGCGAGCGCGCGGGCGAAGCTCATCGACGAGGGAGCTTACTCGTCGGACGAGCGCGCGCGATCGATGCGCAAGGTTTCGCGGCGTCGGCCTTTGCTTCTCGATGTGAAAGCGCCGACGCGCGGCGCCTAAGATTTCCGCACGTCGTCGCGACGGGCGCGGCCTGCTCGGTCGCGGCTCGAGCGCGACGTCTTCGAGTGCTTTCGTTCGGCAGCCGCGGTGGGCACGGGCTCGGTGTCCCGAGGGCCGAGCGATCGGTGGCCGGCGTCGCAAACCAGCTCCACCCGCACGAGCTCGCCGCATTCTCGGTGCCTCACGAGGACCGGCGGTCCGGCCCTGCCCGCACGCCACTTGTCGCCCCAGGCGAGCAAGGAGAGCAAGATGGGGAAGAAGTCCCGTCCTTGCTCCGTGAGCCGATATTCGTAGCGGGTGCGTGTGCCCTCCTCGCGGTAGGGCACCTTGCTCATCACGCCTTCGTCCACCAGCTTGGCCAGGCGGTCGGCCAGCAGGTTGCGCGCGCAGCCTACGTTCTCGAGCAGCTCGTCGAAGCGTCGCACGCCGTAGAACGCTTCGCGCAGCACGAGCATGGTCCAGCGCTCGCCCAAGAGGTCCAGCGCGAGCTTCACCGAACAATTCGAGCGATCGAAGTCGGAAACCGTAGGCGCGTCCACGCCGTCACTATGCCACCCGACCGACACGCGCGCCGGTCCTAAGTTGCGTTTCGAAACGCATCGGTTAGTCTGGGTTTTGAAAAAAGACCTAGGCTGTCGGCGACGACGGCTTCGGATTGAAGGAGCTCGAGATGACCGGAACGTCCGTCTTTTTGCATTCCACCGGAACCGGGCCCGTCATGTGGGACAGCGCGGGCGAGTCCGTGCTCGAGGGCACGAAGAAGCTCGCACCGGCGAATCTCGGGTACGCGCCGAACCCGGCGCTCGCGCGTGGCACGAAGGTCTCGGCGGCGGACGACGCCCGAGCCGCGCTCGAGGCCATCGGCCTCGCCGCTCCCGAGGGGCCCATCCACCTGTTCGCGCATTCGTACGGCGGGTACGTGGCCCTTCTCTTGGCGCCCATGCTCGGGGCGCGACTGCGCTCCATGTTCCTGGCCGAGCCGGTCCTTTTCGGGGCACTCGCCGCCGCGACGGACCTCGACGACCCCGTGGCTTCCGCCGAGTCGCGCGCTTTCCTCGACAATCGCTGGTTTCTCGACGACGAGGAGCGTGGGGGCCTCGCGGAGTGGCAAGAACACTTCATCGACTATTGGAATCGGCCGGGGTCCTGGCAGCGCATGCCCGAGCCCTTGCGCGCCCATTCGCTCTCGGTCGGTTGGAAGATGTTCCAAGAGGTGCGCTCGTGCTTTTACGAGGCCTCGTCGTTCGACGCGCACGCTCTTCCGGACGTCCCGGTGACCGTGGTTCGTGCGGAGCGTTCGCCCGCGGCCTCGCGCGCCATGGCCGTCGAGGTGGCCAAACGAGGGCGTCGCACGCGCGTGGTCGAGCTCTCCGGGACGGGACACATGGTCCCGCTCACCCACCCGGACAAGCTCGTCGACGCGATGGTCGACCACGTGCGCTGGCGAAGCTCGGTATGACGATCGATTGAGCCGTCGTCAGCGCGCTCCGCTCGACAGCCAGCGTTCGAGCAGCTGGCGGTCGCTGGCCGAGAGCGGCCTCGACTTGGGCGGCATGTCGCCGTCCACCAGCACGCGCTGACGGACCAGGTCCCGTCGGCTTCGAAGCCCCGACTCCGCCGTGAGCACGATGCCGGTCTCGCCGCCCTCGGCGTGGCACGGGCCGCAGTCTCTCGCCACGAGCGGGGCGATGTCGCGCACGTAGGTGGGGGTGCTGCTCTCTGCCGTCCGGGTCTCGGCCGAGCCACGCGCGAGACGAGCCAATTTTCCCGTGCGGGAGAGGACCCAAACGTCGCCGCTCATGGAGCCCTCGAGGCGCGCGTCCGGGGCCACGGTCACTCCGCTCGCGCGGTGCGCTCCGTCGGCATCGAGCGTGTACAGATTCGATTCGTCTGCGAAGTACATCCGATCCCCCGAGCGCGCCAAACCGTGCAGTCTCCGTCCCGCGTAGACGAGATCGAGCGCGCGTGGCCCGGCGCCTTCGGGGCGCTCGGCGGGAGGCTCGGTGGTGTAGAGCGCGCGCTCGGTCTCCAAGAGGACCCTCCCGCGTGAATCGACGGCGACCGCGCTCGCGGCGAGCGGATAGGTGTCCACGCGTCCGGTCCGTGTCTCCACGACGAGTACTCGTTCTTCGGTCGCGACGACGGCGGTGAAGGGGCCTCCCGCCACCGCTCGGATCTTCTCCGGCTCGGCGAACCGCCTCAGGTGGTCGCCGTCGGAGAGCGCGAAGCCTCCGTCGACCGCGAAGACGGCCTCTTTGCCACCCATGGCGGCTGCTCCGACCACTCGAGTGTTGCCGAGTCCGAATCGCGCGGATACCGGCTCGAATCCCTTGCGGGCGCGCAGCCGATGCACCTTTCCCTCGCGGTCGAGTCCGAGCATCCACTCTCCGGAGCGGTCGGGGGCGGGAATGGTGGCGCTCGCGCTCCAACCGACGGCACGGTTCTCGGTCGCGGCCACGGCTCCGTCCGTGAAGATCGTGGCGCGATTGGCCTCGAACACCACGAGGTCGTCCCCGGCGTCGAGCACCGATACGACCGGGCCGGAGACGGCGTGCCCCGGATCCCAATCGACGGCACGATAGGGCACGGAGGTCGCGCGCTCGGGCGTGCCGACTCGCGCGGGCAGCGAGCACGCCGCGGCGGAAGCGAGCAGGAAGACCCCAATCGACGTGGCCTTCATGCGCGCAAGAGCTCCCGGACCACCTCGCCGTCACGCAGGTATTTGCGCGGATCCACCCCTACGGCGGCGAGCATGGTGGCCAGCAAATCGGGCGGCGAGATCGGGCGTTCGCCGTCCGCGAAGCGCTTCGCTTTGGCCGGCAAGAGTTGGTCGGGATCGCTCTTTCCGAATTGGAGATTGCCGCGGAAGAGCGGAGAGAGCACCAAGGCGGAGTTGTTTGGATAGTGGTCTCGTCCCCCGCCGAGATTGATCTGCGGCGTCCGGCAGAAGTCGCTCACGACGAGCACGTGGGTATGATCGGCGAGCTTTTTTCCTGTTTTGGTCGGGTGGGGGGTGGCGTCGAGCGTGCGTTGGAGCTCGGTCAAGGTTCCGAAGAGCTCCTGCTGGAGCAGGGCTTGGTTTTTGTAGTTGGTGCCGTGCGTATCGAAGCCGCCTTGCGCGAAGGAGACGCAGCGGGCCACGTTGCGCTTCAAGGCCTCGACCGTGAACGCGGCATTGATGGCGGCGGCCTGCGCGAAGCGGGCCTTCTTTGCGAAAAATTGGGGCTGGGCCTTTTGGAGACCCGCTTGTGTGAATACCTCTTGCAGCTTCGAGCCCAACATCGAGCGTAGCGAACCGTATTGCAGCGACATGCCCCGGAGCACGTCGGTGTATTCCGAGCGTGTCGCGAGGGTCTCGGCCTCTCGAGAGAGGAGCTCCGTCACGCGGTCGCGGTCCTTGTCGTCGTCGTAGAGATTGGAGCGCGTGAGCGTGCGGCTGAGCGTGCCCACGTTTCCGATGGCGAGCGGCACGACCCGTCGATCCAGGTCGTCGCCGACGTACGACGAGGGGAACTGCACCGAGACGAGCGGGAAGGTCTGGGCGCGACCGAGCTCGTTCGCCATCATGGTGTCGATGCTGGACGAAGGCACGCGGCCGCCCACGAGGTGCCGGCCGGTCACCGAGTAGGCCGTCCCGTCCGGGTGGCTCACCGTGTTCATGGCGAGCCCGTTGACCACGGTCAATCGAGAGTGAAGCTCGGCCAGGTCGCCGATGCCCGGACCGAAGACCAGGTTGGAGCCCGACGGCCGTACGAGTCGGAAGCTCTTTTCGTCCCCGTCGAGAGGAGCGTCTTCCCAGCGCGTGAGCGCGCCCGTGTCCGTATTGTCCGTGGTCGCCGGGGCGACGAGCCCACGCCTTTCGTTGCGCGGATCGGCGAAGAGCGTGACGTCCCATCCGCCCGCGGCATGGACGAACACGAACAGCTCTCCCTCTCGACCTTCCCCCGCTGCGAGCGCGCCGAACGGCAACGAAGCCCCCGCCATCGCGGCTCCCGCACCCACTACGGTTTTCAAGAATCGACGTCGGTTCATCGGAACACTCCCGCGTTTCGTCGGGCAATTCAATAGAGGTGAAGCTCGGGGTGGCGCACGAGCCCATAGCAGACGATTGCCCACCCGGAGAGCTCCGGGGAGAAGCGCGACTTGGTCTTGGCCTGCGTGTGCCGGTCGACCGTCTCCGTGTAAAGCGCATAGAACTCGTGCGCCCGAGTCGAGGGGGCGAGTGCCGCCGGATATCCGAGAAACGTTCGATGGAGCACGTCGAAGCGTGTGGCGAAGCCGTTCGCGTCGAGGGACTTGGGCGCGTCGAAGTCGAAGATACGCCTGGGCTCGCCGGCCACGGGCTTTTGCAGATCGTGCTCGACCGCGCGATCGCACAGCGCGACGCCGAGCCTCTCGAAGGTGGCCACCATGATCGCGTTGGTCTGGGTCGCGCGAGGCAAGTCCGCGCGGTAGTCGGGGAATCCGAGCGCGGCGAGGTACTCGTCCCACGTGTCGAAGAGCTGGCCTCCGTCGTTGCCGCGCGCGCGCTTCTGCACGTCGGCAGGGGTCTTCTCCCCGAAGAGCGCGAGGTAGGAGCGCAGGTACACCTCGGGAGGGACCAGGCGCAGGTCGCGCTTGGGAGCCGTGTCGATCTTCGCCTCTGCGACGACCGGAGGAAGCGGGCTCGACGTGGGGGAGACCCGAAGTGGAGGCGCGCACGCTGCGCAGAAGATGCCGAGCAGCACGAGCGCGGCTCCACCGAGCACGTCTCGAGGGCGGATCATGGTGACCCCGAGGGGGCGCGGCCGTGCGTCTCGTCTCTCGGCGCGTCGCCGGGCGAGGGCAAGGCGAGGGTGGTCATGACCGACTCGGACTTTCGATTGTCCGCCCTTCGGTACGCGTCGGAGCGTACGACCGCCGCGACGAGCCTGCGCATCCGGAAGTTCGACGAGACGAAGGTGCTCGTGAGGCTCGAGAGCAGCGGGTCGTCGTCTGCCGATAGCGATCTGCCCAAGAACGATTGGGTCACGCGCTCCACGGTGCAGCGCGCGAAGTCGGGCGAGGCGACCACGACCTGCGCCAGCCCTTTGGGCCCAGCCTCGGCGTTGGCCGCCGAAGCGTAGGCTCCGCGCAGTTTTCCGCTCTTGTTGGTCGAAAAAGCGGGATCGTAGAAAGGACCACAGAAGCCCGGCGCTTTGCCCTTCGCGTCGAGCTTGCAGCGTGGATCGTCCACGGGGAATTTCTCTGCCGGGAGATAGACCGTGCTCGTCTCTTCGATGCGCGAGAAATAGGCCGCGAGGGGCTCGAGGGTCGCGTGGCAGCCCGCGCAACCGGGCCTCACCATGAGGTTCGGCTCGGTGGAGGGCGCGAGCTCTTTGGCCGTCGAGGTGAACGACTTGCAATAGAAAGTGGAATAGACCGCTGCCGCCCGTGCCCTACGCGAGGCGAACTTCTCCAAGAAGACCGGCATGGTCAAGAGCCCGGCCGATTGTGGACCGCGGTCTTCCACCGTGAGCCAGCGGCCCACGTCGAAGGGCGCGAGGCCTTCGGGAACTTTGTCCGGCAAGAAGAGCGGTTTGGTCTCTTCGTCGAGGCCGAATGCCCGCTCGCGTCCACAGCAACCCGCGCGCGACGTGGACCTGTAATACTGCGCGAGTGGACCATTGACCGAGGAGGCCGAGCCCGTGAGCAGCTCGCGAAAATCACGATCCCCCTCGAAGATGCGGTCGAAGAGGTGCAAGGCCTCTTGGGTCCAGAAGAGCTTCGTGTACGTCGATACGCTCTGCGGGCTCGAGGGAAGCGGCAGCGAAGGCCCGAGCGGTGAATGGCTCGGCACGGAGAACGCGATGGGATCGTTTCCGTCGGAGTCACCCGGTAGACAATGTTCGAGGCCCACGCCGCACCCGCAATCGACCGAGCTGGTGAGGGCGAGGGCGTTGCGGCACGAGAGCGGCTCGCCGCGGTGCTCTTTCGCGAATTTGTCGTCGACGGGCGCGGGGCGCCGCCGCTCTTTGGCCATTCCCGGCGGCGCGCTGGCGGCTGGGAGGGGGCCTTTGGGAGGCGGTGGGCGTCCGCTCGCGTAAACGGTGCCGGTCGCGCCCGCTTGCGCCTCTTCGCGACAAACACGCACCATGGTGGTCGGGGTCCCGTCCGGCTCTTTCAGCAGCTTGTCGCTGGGGACGAAGGCCGGATCCATGGGGCTCGCCTCGGGCGCGTATCGGTGCGAGGGCGAAGCTGCCGTGTAGTCGGCGTAGAGCCACCACGGCTTCACGGTCACGGTCGCCTCTTCGAGCGTGGCCTTCTTCACGGGAATGGCCGTTCCCCGCGGCGCTTGATTGGGTACTAGCTCGAGCCCGGTCTGCGCTTCGGTGAGGCAAAACTCCCCGTCCGTCGTTTCGGACTTCCTGCGCTGTCCGCGTCGGAAATAGACGTACTCGGGTTTGCCCTCCGGACCGAGAATCTGCACGCGGCGTAGCGTCGTCGCGTTCGGGGTCACGGTGACCGCGTTGCCCACCTCGAGGCGGAGCGGATCCATGTAAACGCGAGTCAGTCGGTCGGCATAAGCGGGACCACCGAGGTGGGCTTCCAGCCAGGCATTTTCGTCGAAGCCGGGACGCTCGAATGCAGCAATTTCGTCGCGGGTCGGGAATCGTCCGACCAAATCCACGTGCAATGCGCGGAATCGGCGATAGTCGTCGAGCGACCTCGCTCCGGACGCGGAGATGGAGACCGGGACGGGGCCGGCCGCGACGGCGCTTCCTTCTTCCGGGAGTGCCGCTCCGAGGAGCGCGGCCACCAAGAGCGCCGGGCCGATGACCCGGAGCCGCGAGATTGTCGAGGAAACGAGCATCACGCGGACAACCGTACGCGTGCACGACCCCGTGCTCCAAGCTTCTTGAAGCGAGCGAAAGACGGAAGGTCTTCGCGAGGTGCTCGCGCCCCGATTCAGTTCACGAGGTCGTAGTGATTGGCGTGGGGGAGCGAAGTCTTGGCGAGGCCACACGCGCGCAGTGCCGAGCGGCTCACCGGAGCCCCGTCGGCGACGAGGTCGACCGCGCGGCATCGCGTGTGCGGGGAGGAGCTGCAATCGGCGGTCGGACGGACGCATCCGGCCATTCCGGTGCAACGGTTGGTGCAGCCGTTCTGACGGCGAACGCGCTCTTGCTCGGCGACGCTGCGGTAGTAGCTGAGCACGCGCGCCCCTTTGGCTTGTGCGCACTTCACGGCGCGGTCGATGGCGGTCCCCGCACACGGGCCGGCGGTGCGCAGCTCGTCCGAGGTCTCGCCCACCTGGCTCTCGTCGATGCCGTCGATCGAGTCGTCCTCGACGGGGTTGCCGTTCTCGTCCACCTCGGCCGCGCATCCGACGGCGCCGACCACCGCGAGGGCCCCGAAGAAGAGCGCCGCGAGGATGCGGCGTCCCTTGCTCGCGTTCGCGTCGGAGGTGCGAGGGGTGCTGCCGATCCGGGTCGAGGGCTTCGAGTCGCTCATGCCGAGTCTCTTTGCGACTGCCGTGCCAGTGTCGCGTGAACCTGGGACGCTTGCCGAAAATAGGGTGAAAACGCCGAAGAAGGGTCGATTGATGCACCCCGGTCAAGTCCCTCGTCACGCGCTGCGGCTTGCCGTTCGACCCGGTCGACGCCGCGTTCGAACGGGATGATCGGTGATCCAGTCGGTGCGAGCAGTACCCACCCTGTTCGGCGAGATCATGGGGCTTTCCGCAGTCTCGACCGAAAAATCCTCTCCCGGCGGACGGGGTCGGCTTGCCTCCTCCGATGTTCCGATCGAGCATGCGCCATGAACGTCTTCGCTCTCTCGGGTAGCCTCCGCAAAGCCTCGTACAACACGGCCCTTTTGCGTGCCGCGAGCGAGTTGCTCCCCGCGGGCATGACGCTGGACCTGGCCACGATGGAGGGGGTGCCGGTCTACGACGGCGACCTCGAGAGTCGTGACGGCCTGCCGGCCGCCGTGACCGCGCTGAAGAACCGCGCCATGGCGGCGGACGCCATCCTCTTGGCGACGCCGGAGTACAACGGCTCGATTCCCGGTCCTCTCAAGAACACCATCGATTGGATGAGCCGCCCGCCGGCCGACATGGCCAAGGTGTTCGGAAAGCCGGTAGGCGTCATCGGGGCGACGCCGGGGCCGGTCGGGACCCGCCTCTCGCAGACGGCGTGGCTGCCCGTGTTCCGCGCGCTCGGGCTCACACCGTACGTCGGTTTGGCTGTCTACGTGGATGGGGCGAGCCGGGCGTTCGACGCCGAAGGAAAGCTCGTCGACGCGAAGACGCGCGAGCGCCTCACGGCCTACCTCGCAGGCTTCGCGACCTTCGTGGCGCGCTTCCGCGGCTGATCGTCAACGCGAGGTGCGAGAGAGTCGTTCGATCGTGGCCAAGGCCTCGCGTTGTCCGGCGACCACCTCACGCGCGAGCTTCTCGGCGAACTGCCCGGGCACGGCACGCTCGGCGCGGAGGGCGTGCAGGTAGCGAAAGCGCTCGCCCTCTCCCAGCACGGCCAATGTCGCGTGACGACCCTCCGCGGTGGTCGAGCGTGCGAGCGGACGTCGCAGGGCTTCCCATGGCGAGGCCTTCGGATCGGAGCTCGGTGCTTCGTCGGCTTCCGGGAGGCCGTCGCGCCCCACCATCGCGCAGAGTGCGCGGGCACGGTTCTCGTGACCTTCGGCCAGGCCTATCAGGGCCTGTCGGAGATCCGCGAACGAGTCGAAGCTCGCCACGTGTCGATACGCAGCGGCGGCGCTTCGTTCACCCTGACGGAGCGAATCGAGAGCGGCGCCCGCGTCGTCTCCGGCGGGCTCGGCGCTCGCGCTCGAAAGGGACTGGCACGCCGGGGTCGGAGGGAGGCTCGGCGACTCTCGGGGATCGAAGCGTTGCATGTTCCAGGATCGATGCACGAGCAGTGCCGATTGTTCCGCCATGCGGCATCTTTTCGAAAAAGACCGAGAAAAGGTAGGCCATTGCTCGCGCTACGCTCTCGACATCTCGGGGCAATTTGCCTCGATGGCGTGCTTCGGGTGCTCAGTCGGGACGCATCACGAGCATGCGCTCGAGCTCGCGAGCGGGTACGGGCTTGCTGAAGAAGTACCCTTGAAATTCGTCGCAGGAGAGCTTTCCCAGGAGCTCGAGCTGTGAATTCGTCTCGACGCCTTCGGCGACCACCGAGAGCCCGAGCGAGCGGGACAATCCGACGATGGTCGAGACGATGGCGAGGCTCTCTCTCTCGAGTCCGAGCTTCATGACGAAGGAGCGATCGATCTTCAGTGCATCGACCGGCAGTCTCGCGATGTACGAGAGCGACGAATACCCGGTGCCGAAGTCGTCGAGGAAGATCTTGATGCCGAGCTCTCGCAAGAACGAGAGTTTCTTCACGCTACTCTCCATGTCTTCGACGAAAACGCCCTCGGTGATCTCGAGATCGATGCCGCGGTCCGTTCCTGCCTTCTCCACCAACGCGGCGACCACCGCGGCGAAGTCCTTTCGCCGGAGCTGCAGTGGAGAGACGTTCACAGCGATTCGAGGCGCGCAATCGTAGGTCTTTTGCCAGCGAGTGTAGTCTTCGGCAGCGCGAGCCAATGCCCACTTGCCGACCTCGACGATGAGCCCCGTCTCCTCGAGGACACCGATGAAGCGCGCGGGGGCCACCAATCCCTCGTTTGGGCGCTCCCAACGAATCAGGGCTTCCACTCCGACGATGCGTCGGGTCGTGAGCTCGACTTTGGGTTGGTAGTGAAGTACGAACGATTGGCGCTCGATCGCGACGCGGAGCTCGTTCTCCAGGGTGAGCGTCTCGGCGATTCGGGCATTCATGGAAGGCGCGTAGAAGACGTAGTCCTCCCCGGAGCCTCGTGCCCGCCGTAGAGCGCTCTCGGCGTTCTTCAGGAGCACGTCGGGCTCGGTTCCATCCGTCGGATACGTGGCGATTCCCACCTTCACCGAGATGCGTAGGAGATCTTCGGCGAGCGAGATGGGCTCGCGGAGCGCGGGCAAAACCGTTTGATCGAGTCTGCGCGCGAGCTCGGTGCCGTTCTCGATGTCGGGGAAGAGCAACGCGAAGTGGTCCGGGCCGATTCGCGCCACCGTGCCGGTCTCGCCTACCGCGCTCACCAGCGTGCGCGCGACCTCTTTGAGTACGGCGTCTCCCACGGCGCGGCCCATGGAGTCGTTGATGGCTCGAAAACGCTGGATGTCGAGGGCGCACACGCCCAGCTCTTTTCCCTCGTGACCGCTCGTGGCGAGCCAATGGCCGAAGCGCTCCATGAAAAACGCTCGATTGCCGAGGTCGGTCAAGGGGTCGTGGAAGGCGAGGTAAGCGAGGCGCTCCGCCTTGTGGATGTGCTCCAATCCGAAGGCGATGTCCGCGACGAGCGACTCGAGCAGCATGAGCTCCTCCGAGTCGAAGTAGTCGGGCTCGGAGGCCACCAATCCGAAGAGCGCCGGCGCGCCGCCTTCGGCGTGGAGCGGGAAGGCCGCGTACGAACGGTGGCCGCGTTCGAGCGCATCGAGGCGCCATGGGCCCAAGGCCTCGTCTTTGGTCAGGTCGTTGGAGATCTCGGGCACCCGGCGCGCCCGTGCATGGCTCCCGAGCGAAGCGCCTCGCCGTCCGGTCGTGTCCTGGACCGGCGCGAGCGCACCTTTCAAGAACCCGGCATCGTGGCCGGCGCTCGCCACCACTTCGAGCTCGCCGTCGGCCGAGGTCGACGCGACGAAGGCGACCCGGAAGAAACCGTGCTCGACCGCGATGCGACAAGCCTCTTCGAAGAGCTCGAGCCTCTCGCGGATGCGCACGATGCCGGAGTTGATGCGCGAGAGTACGGCTTGAATGCGCGAGAGTCGCTCGATACGTGAGAGATGGTTCTTGCGCTCGGTAGAGTCGCGTACCACCACGGCGAAGCCGAGCTCGGAGCTTCCGCCGTCGTCGAGTGGGGTGACCACCACGTTGGCCCAGAAGCGCGAGCCGTCTTTGCGCAGACGATGGCCCTCTTCTTCGTGGCGGCCGGCCAGCGTCGCATTTCGTAGGGTGAGATACGTCGCGGAGCGGGGGCCGGAGGCGACGTCTTCCACGAACGTGCCGAGATCCGTCCCCACCACCTCGGCCGCGGTGAATCCGAAGAGGCGTTCGGCGCCCACGTTCCAGCTGGCGACGAAGCCTCGCTCGTCGAGGAGGAAGATGGCGTAGTCCCGCGCTCCGTCGACGAGCAGGCGGAAGCGACGCTCGGCCGCTCGCAGCTCGGCTTCCGCGCGCTCTCGGTTCCGGCGCGTCTCCGCTTCGTCCACCGCCCGCGAAACGGCCGAAGCGAGGCGCGCGAGGTTCTCTTTCAGTACGTAGTCGGCGGCGCCGCTCTTCAGCGAGCCGACCGCGCGCTCTTCGCCGATGGTGCCCGAGACGAAGATGAACGGCACCGTAGGCGCAAGCTCCTTGGCGATGGCGAGCGCCGCGTGGCCGTCGAAGCCGGGGAGCGAGTAGTCCGAGAGGATGACGTCGGGAGGGTCGTTCACGAGCGCGGCGCGAAACGCCTCTTCGGTCTCGACGCGAACCGGACGACACTCCAATTTCGCGCGAGCGAGCGCACGCAGCTCGAGCTCGGCGTCGGTCTCGGCGTCTTCGAGGAGGAGTATCTTGAGGGGCCGGTCCATGGTCCACGGGGAGGACGGCGTCGGACGACGGCCCATCGACGAGCGAGCCTCACCTGAGGCTTCGACCGGCGTTTTCGTGGCACGTCCCCTGGCCGCGAAGGCGATTCGTCGAGCGGCCGGAGTTTCGCCCATCACGGGTCATTGTCAAGAGACGGATAACGCCCGGGCCCACGGACCCCGAATGGGCAGACCGAGCGGCTGATTCATCCAAGCGAAACGTCGGGCGAAAGTGAAACGATATTCAAGCTCTCGGGAGATTCGAGGCCCGACGGTTTCGCCCGAAGGATTGGTGGCACACGAAGCGACGTCATCTGGGGTCATTCCGCGCGCGCGCGAGGTCCTTTCAAGAAGTACGTCTCCATCTCGCCTTTGCCTTTCACCTTCACCACGCCGCGCGAGCTCGTCTCGTACGTGGATTCGAGCTTTCGGTGGGTCGTCGCGCTCAACTGGATCTCACCTGCCAACCCGCTCGACTCCATTCGACTCGCGGTGTTCACGGTGTCCCCCCAGAGATCGTAGATGAACTTCCGCTTGCCGATGACCCCGGCCACCACCGGGCCCGTGTGGATCCCGATGCGTAAGGCCAACGAATACCCGCCTTCCCGATTGATTCGCGCGAGCTCTTCCCGCATGCCGAGGGCCATCTCTGCCATGCGTTCCGTGTGGTCCTCGGTCGGTTCGGGCAGTCCACCGGCCACCATGTAGCAGTCGCCGATCGTCTTGATTTTTTCGAGCCCCAATCGAATGGCGAGATCGTCGAAGGCCGAGAAGGTCCGGTTCAGCATCTCCACCAGGGCGCGCGGACTGAGCTCTTGGCTGAGCTCGGTGAAGCCCACGATGTCCGCGAAAAGCACGGTCACCTCGGAGAATCCGTCCGCAATTTCCTCGTCGTCCTTCAATCGAGTGGAGATGGCTGCAGGCAGGATGTTGAGCAAGAGCCGCTCCGATCGCGCGTGCTCTTCGGCGAGGCGCGCTTCGGCGCGAGCCGTGTCCCCCGTGAAGAGATGGACGATGAGGCACACGGTCCCGATGACCGCATTGGCCGCCACGACGTCGAGCGCGAGTGCCATTCGAGGCGTGACGAGGTCGCCCAAGGAAGCCGCGGAAGGCGCGGCCACCAGGGAAAATACCGCGCATGCCGCGCTGCCGCCCGCGAGCAAGAGTCGATATCCCCATTCCTTCTCGGAAAAGAGGAGGAACGCGACCGCCGCGAAGAGAATGAAATAATAGAGAAAGCCGATGCGCCCGCCCATGAGCATGGACGCCACCACGACCACCAGGTTCACCGGCACGAGCACCGCCAGGCGTGCCGCCGTCCGCGCCCCCATCTTGCCGAGAAAGAGCGCTCCCAAGAAGCACACGACCGCCACCAAGTTGGCGAGCATCGGACGAACGAACGCGGGCCCCGCCACCGCGTAGGCCACGGCGAAGCTCCCGCAGCTCATGCTCCCGATGAGCGCGCTCTGGTTGGTGAGGCGTATGCGGCGCTGATCCCCGGGCGACGACCTTTCGTCGATACCCAAGGTCACCCATCGTTCGATCGTCGCCACGAGTGCGCTCGCCATGCACGGAGGCTCGCATTTCTACGAGCGCGCCGTCAAAGCACCCGGTCCGCGCGGTCCACGAGCTGCTGCGCGTTCAGCCCGCCGTGCAGACCGGACAGGGCTTTTTGCGGTCGATCACGTTCGGGCACCCTTTGCACTCGACCCGGTACACGTGAAAGCCGGAGTCTTCCGGCTCGGTCTCGGTCCGCGCCTTCTGGGCGCGACGTCCCTCGTAGACCACGGAGGCTGGCACCATCGCGGTGGCGGTGAGTCGCGTGCTCCCGCAGTCCACGCAGGCGCGCGGGAAAGCCAGCGTGCTCTCGCTCTCGAGGGCACGCCTAAGGCCACCTTCGGAGGCGCAGCGAGGGCAGGCGTCGTCTTCGTAGATCGCGTGGGAGCAGGTGACGCAGCGGATGGCGTAGGTTCCGCGAACCAGGTCTTCACCCTTGTAGCCCCACGAGGGGCTCCCGTAGACCTCGCCCTCGAGCAGCACGAATTTCCGCGCGACGTAGGCCTCGACCACGACCTTCTTGCCGCCGCATGCCGAACACCCGGCTTCGACTCGCTGCGAGAACGCTTCTTCGCTCAGTGCCATGCTCTGCCTTTATCCCGGATTCGAGGCGAGCGCAGGGGCCGTTCGCCGTTCCGTTCGCACCGGGCGTCGAGAGGGCTTGTGCAGCGTCCGCAGGTTCGCTCTTCTGCGGCGCGTGAAAGATCCTCTGCACGGCGTCACGCTGGAAGTCATCGTGAACGCGCTGGTCGCGCGCTACGGCTTCGCGAAGCTCGGCGAGGCCATTCCCATACGCTGCTTCCAGTTCGATCCGAGCGTCTCGTCTTCGCTCAAGTTCTTGCGTCGCACCCCGTGGGCTCGCAAGAAAGTCGAGGACCTTTACGTACGTTCACTCGCCGCCGACACCTCGAGCGACGAGAGCTGAAACGCCTCGTCGACCGGGAAATCGAGCCGGGACGTCACTCGGGTCGCTGCTAAGGTCGACGACCGGAATGTCGACGTTCGCCGTGTTCACGCTCGGGGCCTGGGTGCTCTCCGTCGCGCTCGCCTTCTTGGTTCGCAATCGTCTCTTCGCGACGTTCGTGGCGGTCATTCTCGGTATCCACTCGCTCGTCGCGGTGGGCCTCTCGTCGCAGACAGGTCCGCTTTTTCCAGCGTTCGCCGCGCTCCACGCGACCGTCTACGTGAATTTCGCCATGCTCGCGCGACCGCGCATGCGGCCGCTCGTCTATCGCCTCGTGGTGAGCTGGCCTTCGGCCTTCTTTTCCGCCGGGACCATGCTCGGATTGCCGCTCGCCATCGCGGTGGTCTTGGGCGCGAAGCCCGGTCTCGGGGTGCTCGTTCCTTATGGCCTCGCTCTCGTGGGTCTCGTGCAGTCGTTGGGGGCGCGCCGCGACGAGGTCGATCTCGTGGTGGGCGAGGGGGTCGCCCGCGTCGACGTGCCGCGCCCCCTTCCCCATGCTCGCGGCAACGAGCGTGAGGCGCGCCCGCTGCGACTCGCGCAGATCACCGATCCGCACATCGGACCTTTCATGTCGGTCGAGCGCCTTCGATCCATCGCGCAGCGAGCGGTCGACGAGAAGCCCGACCTCGTTCTCCTGACCGGCGACTTTCTGACCATGGAGTCGCACTCGGACCCCGATCTCCTGCTGCGCGCCCTGGAGCCGCTACAAGCGCTTCCTGGTCGCGTCTTCGCCTGCCACGGCAACCACGACCACGAGGCGCCCACCGTGGTGCGCCGTGCGATGGAGCGCAACGGCATCGAGCTGCTCGTCGATCGGCGTCGACTCGTCGAAACCGAGGCCGGGCCGGTCGATCTGCTGGGGTTCGACTTCGTGTGGCGCGACAAGGCCGAGCACATGGCGCGCGTTTGCCGCGAGAACCCGCGAATCGAAGGGGCGCTCCGCCTCGTGCTCCTGCACGATCCCGGGGCTTTCGTGCATCTGCCCGAAGGCGAGGGCGATCTCGTGCTTTCCGGACACACACACGGAGGCCAAGTGGGGCTCGTGAGCCTCGGGCTCTCGTGGACGTTCCTTCGATTGTTCGGCTTGAAGATTCCCGATCACGGCATGTGGGCTCGCGGTCGAGACCGACTCTACGTGCATCGCGGAACGGGTCACTACGGGTTTCCCCTGCGTCTCGGTGTGCCCGCAGAAGAGGGCGTCATTCGATTGCACCGCCGCTCGCGCGCCACCTGAGCGCGACCCATAGGTGCAGATTGCATGCTCTCGACACGTGCCGTGAAGGCAGGTGAGGGAAGATGTGGGAGAAAATTCCGGCCGCTCTCGACTTTGCCGTTCGCTCGGAAAGTCCTGAATTATCTCAGCTAAATCCGAGTGTGAAAGCAGGTGCTTCGAGGCGTGATGTCCGTAACGTTCCGTCTCGTGCGAAACGCCACCCGCTTCTTCGGTCCGGTCGTCCTCGTCTCGTTCGCTTCGGTGGTCGCGGGTTGCGGCTCGGCCGAGGGCTCGTCGGAAGATGCCGATCCGACCGCGCTCGTCGGTGAGACCGAGAGCGCGCTCGTCGCGAGCGACGCGGTGTCTCGCGCAGTCACGGCGAGCTGCAGCACCACGGTCGTGAAGGGGCTCGCTTCGCAGCTCGTGGACGAGATTCAATGTCTCCGCCCCAACACCTTCGCGCGCATCGACGGCCTCCCCAATACGAGCCTCGGCTCGGCGGTTTTCCCCTATCTGCAGACGCCGGCAGCCGCCGCGCTGAAGAGCATCGCCGCGCGCAGGAGCTCGACCGTGTCGGTGACTTCGGGCCTCCGCACGTTGCCTCAGCAATTCCTCTTGTACCGCTGGTACCAGACGGGTCGCTGTGGCATCGGGCTCGCCGCTCGCCCGGGCAGCTCCAATCACGAATCGGGTCTCGCGCTCGACATCTCCGATTCGGCGACGCATCGCTCCGCGCTCCAGAGCGGCGGCTTTCGTTGGCTCGGCTCGAGCGACCCCGTGCACTACGACTACACGGCCGGCGGAGTGAGCTTGAAGGGGCTCTCCGTGAAGGCGTTTCAGCGCCTGTGGAACCGCAACAACCCGAGTGACAAGATCGCCGAGGACGGCGACTACGGCCCTGCCACCGAAGCTCGGCTCGCCAAAGCTCCCATCGGCGGATTTTCGATCGGCGCGACGTGCGGAACGAACAATCTCGCCGGCGATGCCGATCCGGTCGACGTGACCCCGGACGAGCCCAACGTGCTCTCGAGCGAGCCCGATGCCAACGAGGTCGAGGTCGGTCCGAGCGACGTCGGCGAAGCGAGCTCGGACGAGCCCACGAGCGTCGGGAAGGTCCCTGTCACCCTCATGGCTCCGGCTTCTTCGTGCGCCAGCGCGCCTCTTGCGAGATTCGGGGCTGGGTCGACGAGCTTCGGCGTGGCCGCGCTCGGGGCGTTTCTCGGACTCGTGGTCCGTCGCCGTCGTCCTCGTTGAACGTCGCCCCACC
Organism: Polyangiaceae bacterium; assembly: GCA_965225775.1. Classification (GTDB taxonomy): domain Bacteria; phylum Myxococcota_A; class Polyangia; order Polyangiales; family Polyangiaceae; genus JAAFHV01. The sequence continues at coordinate 8,709,596 of OZ245328.1, forward strand.
CGCGAAATCCGCGCCCATGCGCAAGGTTTGCACCTCTCCGGACGCCGGGGCTTTCGGCGTTGGCCAGGAACGGGCCGTGTTCGAGCCCGAACGGGGCCGTCCCGCGTGCCATCGGCACATCTGACGCCCCCTCGGGACCTTCGACCGCGATCGAGTCGAGCGGCACGTCGTTTGCTCAACAGGCCGCCATGAACGCGCGTGAACCGCTCCCCGACGACCTTCTGCGCGAAGGCATGCGCGCGGATCACGACCGAGCGAACGCGCTCTTCGACCGCGTGATCGAGTGCGTGGAGTCCGACGACCGCGAGCGTATCGCCTCCGTCTGGACCGAGCTCGAGACCATGCTCATCCGCCATCTCGACGTCGAAGACGATCTGCTCATCCCGCGAGTGGCCGTCGTTTCGATGCGAGATGCACGCACCCTGTTGGAAGAGCACAAGCACTTCCGGAAGAAGCTCGCCGAGCTCTCCACGGCTGTGGATTTGCATACGCTCCGGCTCGAGCCGGTACGGGACTTCGTCGATCAGCTTCGCGCGCACGCGCGGCGCGAAGACGCGACCCTCTACGCCTTCGGTGACGAGCACCTCTCGGACACCGATCGCGAGGCCGTGCTCGCCGCTCTGACCGCGTCACGCCGGGTCGGAATCAAGCGCCCGGGCCCGTTCTGAGCGTCACTCGTCGATACGGACGCGTCTTCGCTCAGCGCGGGAGGATCTCTTCGAGTGCGGCCTCGAGCTCGTCCACCTGGACGGGCTTGGTGAGGTACCGATAGAAGCCGGCGCGCTCTCCTCGTGCCCGATCACGCTCGGATGCGGCCGCGGTGAGGGCGATGACCGGAATGTCTTTGGTCTCGTCGTATTGGCGCAACATGCGGAGCGCGTCGAGGCCGCTCATTCCGGGCAGATTGATGTCCATCAGCACCACGTGGGGTTTTCGGGCCCGCGCGAGCTCGACGCCCATCTCGGCGGTGGGGGCGGTGAGCAGCGCGAGGTTCTCGAAGCCTCCCAGTAGATCTTCCATGAAAGCCACGTTGGCGGGGTTGTCCTCGACGTAGAGAACGAGTCCGCGGTGCTCGCCTCGGATGCGGCGCTCGCTGTCGGAGCCCTTGGTCGTCGCGTGGTGCAGCGCATCGGGATCGCGAACGGGGATGTCGACCCAGAAGGCCGAGCCGAGCGCCAAACGGCTGCGGAAGCCCACCGAGCCTCCCATGAGCTCGGCCAATCGTTTGGTGATGGCCAGACCGATGCCGGTTCCCTCGATCGGGCCCGTCTCCTGGCCCGCCCGCTGGAACGGCTGAAAGAGCTTGTCGTGTTTGTCTTCCGGGATCCCGAGGCCGGTATCTTCCACGGTGACACGAACGAACCCACCGACCACGCTCGCGACCAGCACCACGTGTCCGCCCGAGCGATTGTATTTGATCGCGTTGGAGCCGTAGTTCATCAAGATTTGCAAGAAGCGGGTGCGATCGGCCTGAACCTCGGGCAGGTTCGCCGGAGGCGGGGAGATCGTGAGCGATACACCCGAGCGCGTCGCGGTGGGCTCCAACGTGGTGCGAACCTCTTCGAGCGCCACGGCCACGTCGACCGGCTCGGTCGACATGGAGATGCCGCCCGCCTCGATGCGGGACAAATCGAGGATGTCGTCGATGAGCCTGAGCAGGTGCTCGCCGCCCTTCAAAATGTGGCGCGCGCGGTCCTTGTGGCGCTCGGACAAGGGCTCTTTTTTGTCGCGCTGGAGGAGCTGCGCGAAGCCCAAGATCGCATTGAGTGGTGTACGGAGCTCGTGGCTCATCGAGCGCAAGAATTCGCTCTTGGCGGCGCTGGCGCTCTCGGCGCTCGCTCGCGCTTGCCGGAGGTCCTCCGACTTCTTCTCGTCGTCGGTGAGGTCCCAAATCGTGGTCACGATACCGCCCTCGGCGGTGCGGCGGTCGCTCACGCGGAGCGAGCGTCCGTCGGAGGTGCGTACGTCGTAGGTGGACGCGAGCGAAACACGCTCGGCGAGGCGTTCGGTACGGAACCAGGTCTTCCGTTCCTCCGAGAGATCCAGCTCACCGATCCAATGATCGAGCAATTGGGGGTACGTCGCTCCGAGGAGCGGCCCGGTCCAGGTGGCTCCGACGAGTGTACGGTACACGCTGTTGCAGAGGACGAGTCGGTCTTCGGCGTCGAACAGGGCAAAGGCGTCTTGGATGCTCTCGACGGCGCTCGCTAGCCGTTCGGCGGCCAGCCTGGCCGAGGCTTCGAGGCGCTTGCGATCGGTGATGTCGCGGATGGCTGCGGAGACCAGCAGCCCTTGCTCGGTCTCGACGGGGCCGAGGCTCACCTCGATGGCGAGCTCGCTGCCGTCGGCGCGGCGCCCGAAGAGCTCGAGACCCGAGCCCATGGACCGGATGCGGGGTTGGTGGAAGTACTTGGACACGTGCCCACCGTGCGAGGCCCGGAAACGCTCGGGGATGAGCACCTCCAAGGATTGCCCGATGAGGTCGGTGCGGGAATAGCCGAAGATTCGCTCGGTCTGCAGATTGACGAGCTGAATGGTGCCCGAGCGGTCGACCACCAGAATGGCGTCCGGCGCGGTGTCGAGGATTTGCCTATAGCGTAGGTCCGCGGATTCTTCGGGGGTCATCGGGGAAAGCTCACGCAGAAGGCGGCGCCGGGAGCGGCGTCTTCGACACGAATGGAGCCGCCGTGGGCTTCGGCGACCAGTTTGCAAAACGCGAGGCCGAGCCCTCGTCCGCCTCGCGAGTCGGGACAGCTCCCCTCGAGCTGAAGGAACGGGTCGAACACCTTGGCGCGCTTCTCTTCCGGGACTCCCGGGCCGCGGTCTTCGACGCGGAGCTCGAACGAGCCCTGATGCTCGACGCTCTTCACCATGACGCTCGTGCCGCGCGGAGCGTGGCGGAGGGCATTTTCCAGCATGTTGGTGAGCATGCGACGAACGAGGTCGGGGTCGGCGGAGACGCGCGTCACGGCGAGGTCGGTCGCGAGCTCCACCTCGCGGCTTCGCGCGTCGGCCTCGAGCTCGCCTTGCACCTCGGCCACCAACGTAGGGAGGTCCACGTCTCCGACGGACGGCGTGAGCTTGCCCTCGTCGCCTTTGGAGAGGTCGAGCAAGTTCAAGATGAGGCGCGTGAGATGCCGTGCCTCGGTGCGGATGCGCGAGGCGTACTTCTTCGCGTCGTCGTCGAGCGAGCGATTGCGCAAGAGCATCTGCGCGTTGAGGTCCATCGCGTTGACCGGATTCTTCAGGTCGTGGACCAAGAAGGCCGAGAGACGCTCTTTCTGAAGCTGCACGCGGAGCAGGTCGTCGCGTTGATGGCGGAGGAGATCGTAGTGCTCGGCGAGCTGCGTACGGAGGCGTCGCAGCGCGAGCGACGTTCGCACGCGAACCACGAGCTCGGTCGGACGGACGGGCTTCGTGAGGAAGTCGTCCCCGCCCACGGCGATGGCGCGGTCGAACGTGTCCACGTCACGTAAGGCCGTGAGGAAGACGATCGGCGTGCCGGCGCCACCTTCGATCGACCGAATACGCTCGCAGACCGCGAAGCCGTCCATCTCGGGCATGCGCACGTCGAGCAAGATGCAGTCGGGCCGATGCTCTTCGAACACGGCCAGACCCTCTTTGCCTCCGGTGGCGACCAGGACCTCGTAGCCCTCGTCTTCGAGGGTGGCCCGCGCGAGGTCGCGATTCGCTTCGTTGTCGTCGACGACGAGGATGGTCTCTTTCGATGTTTCGCTCGACTCGCTCATGGATGCCCGCTCGCTTCCCTCGGCTCGGTCGGCCTCGGTGCGTTGTCCCCGCGTCCCGAAATAGCACTCCGGGCAGCGGGTGAGAAGCCCGCAGCCGGCCATTCCCCAATGCCCGACCAGCTTTCTGTCCGCATGAACGCGCAGGAATTGCAGGAGGTCGGGCTCGCCGCGGGACGTGTCGTCGGAAGCGAGCCTCCCGGTCCGAGCTGGTCGGGGCGGCGACCACCCTCACGCGCGCACGGGCGCGTTCGACGTCACTCGAGCACGAGGCCGAGCACGCGTACGGTCTCTTCGCGCATCTTGTACTTCTGGACCTTGCCCGTGACGGTCATCGGGAACTCCTCCACGAAGAGCACGTACCGCGGCACCTTGTAGTGGGCGAGTTTGCCCTTGCAGAATGCACGTACGTCTTCCTCGAGTAGCGCGGCGCCCTCGACACGGCGGACCCACGCGCACAGCTCCTCGCCGTACTTCGGGTCCGGCACTCCGATCACCTGGACGTCGGCGATCTCGGGGTGGGCATGAAGGAACTCTTCTATTTCACGTGGGTAGACGTTCTCTCCGCCGCGGATGACCATGTCCTTGCTCCGGCCGACGATGCGCACGAAGCCCTGGTCGTCCATCGTGGCGAGGTCGCCCGTGTGCATGTAGCCCGCCGCGTCCACGGCTTCGTCGGTCTTCTTCGGATCGTTCCAATAGCCGAGCATGACGGAGTATCCGCGCGTGCATAGCTCGCCCACCGTGTTCCGTGGCACCGTGATGCCCGTCTCGGGGTCGACGATCTTGATCTCGACGTGCGGCCCGACCGTGCCCACCGTCGAGACGCGATGTTCGAGCGAGTCTTCGCGCCTCGTCTGGGTCGAGACCGGCGCGGTCTCGGTCATTCCGTAACAGATGGCCACCTCGGCCATGTTCATCTCGGACACGCAACGCTTCATGACCTCGATGGGGCAGGGCGAGCCCGCCATGATGCCCGTTCGCAAGCTCGAGAGGTCGTACGTTCCCTTGCCGAGCTCCTCGAGCTCCGCGATGAACATGGTGGGCACACCGTAGAGCGACGTGCAACGCTCTCGGCTCACGGCTTCGAGCGCGGCTTTCGGCTCGAACCCTGCCGAAGGAATGACGATCGCCGCGCCGTGGGAGGTGGCGGCCAGATTGCCCATGACCATACCGAAGCAATGATAGAAGGGAACCGGCAAGCAGATGCGGTCGTGCTCGGTGTAGTGCACCAGCTCACCCACGAAAAATCCGTTGTTCAAGATGGCGTGATGGGAGAGCGTGGCACCCTTGGGGAAGCCGGTGGTCCCGGAGGTGTACTGGATGTCGATGGGGTCGTCCGGGGAGAGGTTCGCGCGGCGCACCTCGAGCTCGTCGAAGGGGACCGCGTCGCCGCGGACGGAGACCTCGCCGAAGGTCGCATCGTCGAGAAAAATAGCCTCTTCGAGCTCCGGACACTCGGCGCGCACCTCGGTCACCATGGTCCGGTAGTCGCTGGTCTTGAATCGGCTCGCCGAGAAGATCACCCGCGCGCCCGATTGCCGGAGCACGTAGGCGAGCTCGTGCGAACGATAGGCCGGATTGACGTTGACGAGCACTACGCCCACGTCCGCGGTGGCATATTGTAGGAGGACCCACGCCGCCGAGTTGGGCGACCACAGCGCGACGCGATCGCCCTTGGCCAGCCCCATGGCGAGCAGGCCACGCGAGAGCCGAGACACCTCGTGCCAGAGCTCTCGGTACGTGTAGCGGAGCCCCTCGTGGCAGGAGATGAGCGCGTCGCGCTCGGGGAAGGTCGACGCGATTCGCGCGAGGTTTCGCCCGATGGTTTCGCCGAGGAGAGGCGTGTCGCTCGTGCCGTGCGCGTAGGAGAGCTTCATGCCCGAAGACTACCGCCGACGGCTGCGGCCGGCGTCCCTTCGTTCGGGCGGTCGGTCCGAAAGAAGGAGTAGAGTTCGCGCGGAGGCGGCCGTACCTTGAGAGGATGGGCGATTTCCTGACGTTCGGCTCGGTCCTCGGCACCCTGGTGGCGGTGATTGCCGCGGTCGTCGGTATGTTCTTCTGGTTGCGGAGCCGCTACTTCCGCGACTGGAGACAGCTCACGCCCGCCGCCGTGCCCGCTTCGGCCGAGGGGGCCTACCGCGCCGGCCCGGCCATCGCCGGCTACACGGAGACTCCGGTAGGGCCTCCGCGCGCCCTCCAGGTGACCGCGTTCGTTTCGCTCCTCTACGGCGCCATCGGCATCTGCGCAGCTCCGCTCGCCGCGGTCGGCGTGGTGGTCGACCTCGCCGCGTGGGACCAGATGAAACCTGGTTTCGCCTTGTGGTTCGGCCCGTCCGGGGTCGCCCTCGCGATTGCCTCTCTCGTGGTGGGCATTCGCATCATGAAGAGGCACCCGAAGACGAGGAGCCTCGCGCGCCTCGTCGCCTTTTGGACCATGGGGCACAACGCCGTGCTCGTCGCGTACGGCGTACTGCTCTTGCTGCTCCCTCACGGCGAGTCGGTCGGCGCTCCGCAGCAATGTGCGATGGACGGCTCCTACTTCGTAGTTTTGGTTCCGCTCGCCATCGTGGCTTACGTGTATGCCGGGCTCTTGCTCAAGGCGCTCGCCACGCACCAGGCCCTCGACCAAGCCATGACCGAAGCCTCCGACGTGCTCGCGGTCATGCAGCGCCCCGAAGAACGCAACCCAATCAACGGCTGAACTTCGCCCGGATCGCGCCGTGATCCGAGCCCGCGTAGCCCGTGGTCGCTTCGCGGAAGACCTCGAACGAACCGGGCACTGCGCGGCCCACGTGGTGCCGTGCGAGGAAAAAATGATCGATGGCAATCCAATTGCCGCCGTAGCGATTGGTGCCGATCTCGGAGGTCTGCAGGTCCGCGCTCACGCGCAGGAGATCTCCGTTTTCGGTGAGGGCTTCCAACGGCGGCGAACCGGGAACGTCGTTGAAGTCTCCGCCGAGCAGCACGATGGCGGTCGGGTAGGCGGCGGCCGTGGCGGTGACGAGCCTCCGCGCGGCCATGGCCTCGGCGAGGCGACGGTCGGGGTCGTCGTTCACTTTGGAACGAAGGTGGGCCACGAAGCACACCACCTCGCCGATGGGCGTGTCGACGTGTGCCTCCAACAGGTCGCGCGAGAATGCGGCGAGATCGCCGTTCGGGAGCTCGAACCGCTCGTCCGTATGGCGAATCACCTCGCGAAGCGGATGCTTCGAGAGAATGGCGACGTCGACCGAGGCCGGCCCGCCGGTCTCCGCCAAGTAGGCATGGGGCATCTCCGGGACCGCGCGCGAGAGGGCGTCGAGTCCGTTCTGATTCTCGATTTCCTGGAGCAGGACCATGTCGGCTCCGAGCTTTCGGATCCCCTCTCCTAGCTGCGCGACCTGCGCGTCGAACGCCGCTCTCGACGGCAGCTCTTCGTAGGCGCTACCGCCGCACTGGCCCGAGTCGCACACGGTATCGAACAAGCGATGCACGTTGAGGGACGCTACGGTCACCGAGGGGCCGAGCGGAGGGCTCGCGTCGGGCGTGGCGACGGCGGACGAAGGCGCGGCGTCGACCGTGCTCGCGTCGCGGACGCGGGGACTCGGGACCGGCGAGCTTCGGCTCTCGTCGCGGCAGGCGAGGAGCACGAATGCTGGAATCAATGCCACCGAGAGCCGCTTCACCCGCGAAGCATGCCCGCGAACGCGCGTCCGGTCACGTCGTACGAGATGCGACAGTGCCGACGGTCGCCGATTTCAGCGGCTCTTCGCCCGTGTGAAAGAGCCGCTGCGAGAGAGCGGGAGCCCCGAATCCCTCGCCGTTCGCACGAAGCCCCTCGTGATCGAGACGACCACGAGGGGCTTTGGGTTGATTCTCGGGGGCTCTTCAGCGGCAGCGCTGCTGCTTCAAGAGCGCCGAGGACGAGGCCGAGCCGCCAGCTGCCGTGCACGAACCGCAGGTGAAGACCGAGCCGTTCTGGCCGCACCCGACGGCGGTGTGGTACCCGGTCGCGGTGGAGGCCTTGCAGCCGAGGCCGCCCGTGAGCGGATTCACCGCGGCGAAACAGGCGTGGTACGCCTTCTGGCCTGACGTGGTGCAGGTGGCGTTGGCGCTGCAGGTGCGCCCGTTGAGCGCGCAGAAGCCGCAGCCGTTCAGGTACTCCGGCGTCTCTTTCTCGAGCGCGCCGCTGCAATCGTAGTCGAACGAACCATTGGTCCGCGGCAAGGCGAAATACGCGGTTTGACCCGGGTGCGCGTTGGCGTTGCCGTCGTCGCAGTCGGTGTGGTCTTTGACGTAGCCGGCCACCGGTGCAGGACCGGCGATGCATCCGGGGACGCCGGCGTTGTTGCGGTCACCGAAGGTGTCGCTGTCGGCATCCGGGTACCAGAGGGTGCAAGCCCCACCGGATGCGCAAGCCGGGCACGAGCACTGCCCGACCTTACCGGTCGCGTTGCAGACGCCGCCGGGAACGTTGCAGGCATCGTTGCAGCAGACGTTGTCGATGCAATTGCCCGATTGACATTGAGGGCTCGACTGGCAAACCGAACCATTGCCGAGGCGCGCCTTGCAGGTGTTCGTCGCGTCGCAGAAGTGCGTGGGCAGACAGTCGCTCGGCTGAGTGCACGTGGATTTGCACGTGCTCGAGCCTTCGGGGCAGGAGTACGCCTGGCACGCCTCGATGCCGAGTACGCAGTGGCCTTTACCGTCGCACGAGGTGCGGCCTTGCGCGGTGGCCGTATTGCAGAAGGTGCTGCCGCAGGACTTGGTCGAGTCGGGATAAGCGCAGGCGCGCTTGCCGTTGCATTTGCCGGCGCAGGGTTTGTCGTCCGCCGTGACTCCGCCGTCGGGAAGGTTGATTCCTGAATCCGTGCCGCCGTCGTCTTCCACGGTGCCGCCGTCCGGCGTGGCGAGCGGAGTGGTGGGACACTCGTTGGCCGGGTCTTCGCCGTCGGGCACCGCCTCGCACGTGCCGAGCTTCCCCGGCAAATTGCAGGCTTCGCACTTGCCGTTGCACGCACTCCCGCAACACACGCCGTCGGTACAGAAGCCGGAGGCGCATTCGGTCGACACCGCGCAACCCTGGCCCGCGGCCTTGCCGGCGGCTCCGTCGGTCGGAGGGGTCGAGGTGTTCGTTCCGGTCGGGCTCGGCGACGAGGCGTCGTCCGCGATGACCGGATCGTCTCCCACACAGCCCACGATCGCGTTGCCCGCCCACGCGGCCCCCGCCAACGCCGCCACTACCAAGAACCTTTGCTTCGGTGACATGGCGTCAGCTTACTCGGGTTTCCGTCGACGAAAAGGCGCTCCCTCGACACTTCTTATTCGATGGTCCTTCTCGTTTCCTGAGTCCGACCTGAGCTGCGCTCGTAAACATCTGACTTATTTGCGGTTTGTGGGGGGCTCCCTGCAAGGTGTCCGATTCGTGATCTTTTGCTCCACCACTCGGTACACGAACGTCGGCTCGGGCGCCTGTCGCCCGAATGACCATGGACACCTCAATGGAACGAGCTGCGCAATCGCCCCAGCGTCCGCATGCGCGCGTTAGATCGAGCGATGTTCGAGCGCGCCGCAGCCGATGCTGGCTCGGGCGCGTGGCAGCCACATCTCGAAGCGCGTGCCGTGTCCGTCTTCGCTCGACCACTCGAGCCGTCCACCCTGGCTCGTCACCAGGGCCTGCGCGGTGACGAGGCCCAGGCCGAGTCCCATGGGCTTGGTGGTGACGAGCGGCTCGAACATTCGCTCGCGTACCGCTTGCGGGATTCCGTCGCCTTGATCCTCGACCACGATGCGGACGAAGGTCGCCGACGGGGTGTCGATCGAGAGCTTCAACACTCCGCCGGCCGGCATGGCCTCGATGCCGTTGCGCACGAGATTCCTCAGCGCCTCGTGGGTCTGGAGCTCGTCGCACTGGGCGTCGGTCGCGTCCGCTCCCGAGACCTCGATACGCACTCCCTGCGGTAGCTCTTCCGACTCGACCACGTCGGCCACCATTCGTTCGAGCGAAACGGCTCGGCGCATGGGGGGACGGATACGTGCATAGTTCACCAAATCGGTGACGATGCGGTTCGCGCGCGAGGTCTCGTCGCGGAGAATGCGGAGAGCCTCTCCGAACGTCGGGTGGGTGGGGTCCTTCGCGTGGCGCTCGAGGATGGCCCCCACGTTGGTGATGGCGGCCAGCGGATTGCGAATCTGGTGCGCGACGCCGCCCGCGAGCCTTCCGAGCACCGCGAGTCGCTCTTTGCGGACGAGGTCGGCTTGGGCGGCCTCGAGCGCGCGCGTGCGTTCGGTGACACGGCGCTCGAGCTCTTCGTTGGCGCGCTTCAACGCCTCTTCGGCCCGCACGAGCGCGGTGATGTCGTGGATGATGCCCACGAGATGGGTGGCCTCACCGGCCGCGTTGCGGAGCGGGGTCTTGGTGGTGGCGAGGTAGTGCAGCTCGCCTTTCGCGTCGGTGATGGGCTCTTGTTCGATGACTACGGTCTCGCCGCTCGCGAACATCTCCAGATCCTTCTCGCGAAAGAACGCGGCCTCGGACGGCTGAAAGAAGTCGGCGTCGGTCTTGCCCAGCATCGCTTCACGAGGGAAGCCGAAGAGCCTCTCCGCGGCGGCGTTGAGCACGACCCAGCGCAGCTCACGATCCTTCACGAAGATGGGATCGCCGATCGCGTCGAGCACGAGGCGTACGTCGGGCCCATCCACGCCCTCGCCGGACAAAACGGCGCTCGACAAAACGGTTAGGTCCACCCCGGCCCCCATTCTCTTCTACCTTGCACTCACACGGCCGGGATGACAACCGGGACAAGAGCTGAACGCTTGCGCAGTGTCCTTTTCGGGGGTACTTTGGACCCATGAGCAAGGCCCCTGTCTCCGATTTCATCCGCGCCGCCGTCCTCGAGAAGGCCGAACGTGACCTCTCTCGTCTCGATCAGCAGCTCACCGCGCTCGATACGCTGCAGGGGGCTCGGGCTCAGCTCGACACCCTGCTCGACCGCCTGGCCAAGGGCACCGCGCCGGTCGTCTCCATCTCCCACGAGACGTCGGCCATCACGCGCTTCAAGAAGCTTCGCCGCGCCGTAGAAGAGGCGCACGTGCTGGCCGGAGAGCTCGCCATCCAGCTCGAGGTCGACGAAGCGCTCACCCGCACCACCGCCGCGCGCGCCAAGATCGTCGCCGAGCTCGAGACCGTGGGCGTCGCTCCGCCCGAGCCCGCGCAGTCTCAGCCGCACGAAGGCGCGCTCGCCGCCGCCGCGCAGTAGTCGACCGTCCGGGGACGAGGCCCCACGGGACAAACGGAGAAGAGCGAGCTTCCTCTCGGAAGACTCGCTCTTCTTGCGTCGGCCGCGAGCAAGCCCCTCGCGAAAGAGGCGTGCCCTCGACAGGCGAATCAGCGCGGGATGTCCGGCGGCTTGGTCGGGTCTTGCACGCACGAAGACAGGTCGAAGAACATGTACTCGAGCGCGGTCTGCGCCGCGTTGAGCGACGAACAGGCCGAGGTCGGGAAGGAATCTCCGCCGTCGCCGGCGCTGTGCACGTCGCTGAAGACGAACCGACCGCACTGGTCGGCCACGGGAACGCCGACCGGCGTGTTGAAGGAGAAGTACTTGGCGGTGTCTCGGCTGCCGATCCACTCCTGAGCCGGAGACGAGGCCGACTGCACGCCACGCGAGCTGTTGGTCACGATACCGGAGCCGAGGGTGATCTGGCCGGCCGTGGTGGACGCTCCGACCTCGACGAGCCAGTCGGCGAGGGCTTGGCCCTTGGGGAACGTCGTGTTGATCGGGTACGACGTGGGAGAGCTGCCGCTGCCGCTGAAGTCGATGATGCCCGTTCCCCAGGCCGAGTTGTTCTTCATCCACGTGTAGTGGTAGTGCGTCGCGAAGACGCGGCCACCGGCGTTGGCGAAGTCACGCATCGTGGAAAGGTTCGACGGCTTGTTGCCGGGGCTCTCGCTGCATTCGCAGGAGAGCATCGCGATGTCGAACTTACCCATCTGCGAGACGCTCGTCCAAAGCTCGGTAGCCGGGGGCGAGTTCTTGCCGTTGACGGTGGCGCCGCCGCCCGAGCCTTGGAAGAGGTGGATGTGCTTGGAGGGGCCCGAGTAGCCGGCCTCGAACTCGTTCGGGTCGATGCCGATGCCGCTCAAGAGGCACTCGAGCGCGTCGCAGCCGCCGGTGCTGAGGGCGATCTGGGGCATGTCGCCTTCGGTGCCGTTCTTGGGAAGACGCGTGACCGCCTTGTCCAGCGTGGTGGTGGCGCAGGCCTTCACCTCGGGGATGACGATCTTGCGGCGCCACTTGCCGATCTGCATGACCAGCGGCACGTCTTTGCCCGGGAAGAGCTTGGGGCCCTTGAGCTCGAACTCACCCTTGGTGTTGGTGAGGGCGGCGGCGAGAGGGCTCAGGACCTGCGAGTCGCAGGTGCTGCCCTGGCAGGTTCCGTCTGCTTTGGGGGCAGGCAGTCCGCTCTTGATCTCGGGGATGTCGCCGCTCGGGACGTACACCTGGATGTTGTAGAGGGGGTTGCGACCGGCGGGGTCGTAGACCTTGCCCACGATCTTGGTGGGCGAGTTGTCCGGGCAACCGCTGGTGGCCGAGTCGAGGTCGAAGCCGCCGCCGCTGTCGTTGTCGCCGATGATGCCGCCGTCGGCGTCGGTCGTTCCGCCGTCGTCGTCGAACGTGGTTCGCTTGGCGGCAGCGCCGCACGCGGTGGCCAGCGCTGCTGCGCCGAGAATCACGAGACCCGCTGCACACATTCGATGGAACGACATCCGCGTACCTCTTCTTGACCCACGCTATGACGCACTCGAAGCTTGCGTTCAAGACGAAAAAGCTTCGCTCTCACGACACTTGCGTGTGGTAGCGGCAAAAACTGCGGGTTTTTGTGTCGTGGCTCGGTGCGAGGTCGCCGCCGCTTTTTCTTGCGTTTACCTGCGCGTCGGATCAGCGAGTCACGTCACGCGCAGCGATGCCCGCGACGCGACGAAGCCCTTCGCGTCCTCTCGCCTCTCGCACGAGGTGGCGAAGGGAAGAGCCACGAAGGGCTTCGGGGGGCGCGGATCGCGGAGGCGCGGCTACTTCGGGGTCTCCGGCGGCTTGGTCGGATCCTGCACGCACGAGGAGAGGTCGAAGAACATGTACTCGAGCACGGCCTGCGAAGCGTTGAACGCCGGGCACGCGACGGGGAAGTCTTCGCCCGCGTAGGTGAAGTCGACGCTGTGGATGTCGCTGAAGACGAAGCGGCCGCACTGGTCGGCCACGGGGACACCGACGGGCGTGTTGAACGAGAAGTACTTCCCGGTCGATCCCTTGCCGATCCACTCCTGAGCCGGCGAAGACGCCGACGTGACGCCCTTGGAGCTCGACGTCACGTTGTCGAGCGCGAGCGTTCCCGAGGAGCTCGACGCGCCGATCTCGACGAGCCAGTCGGCGAGGGCCTGGCCCTTGGGGAAGGTGGTGTTGACCGGATACGACGAAGGCGAGCTACCGGTGCTGCTGAAGTCGATGATGCCCGTGCCCCAGGCCGAATTGTTCTTCATCCACGTGTAGTGGTAGTGCGTGGTGAACACACGGCCGCCGGCGTTGGCGTAATCACGCATGGTGGAGAGGTTCGACGGCTTGTTTTCCAAGGCCTCGCCGCCCTCGCAGGAGAGCATGGCGATGTCGTACTTGCCCATGGAAGCGACGCTGTTCCAGAGCGTGCTGGCTTCGGGGGCGTTCTTTCCGTTCACCAGGTTGCCGCCGCCGGAGCCCTTGAACACGTGGATGTGCTTGGTGGGAGTGGAGTAGCCCGCCTCGAACTCGTTCGGGTCGATACCGATGCCGGTGAGCAAGCACTCGAGGGCGTCGAACGAGCCGGTGGTGAGGGCGATCTGAGGCATGTCGCCTTCGGTGCCGTTCTTGGGCAAGCGCGCGAGGGCCTTGTCCACCGTGGTGGTGGCGCAGGCCTTCACCTCGGGCAGCACGATCTTGCGGCGCCATTTGCCGATCTGGAGGACCACCGGCACGTCTTTGCCCGGGAAGAGCTTGGGGCCCTTCAGCTCGAACTCGCCTTTGGTGTTGGTGAGCGCGGCCGCGAGCGGGCTCAGAATCTCCGAGTCGCAGGTGCTTCCCTGGCAGGTTCCGTCCGCCTTGGGAGCCGGCAGGCCGCCCTTGATCTCGGGCAAGTCGCCGCTCGGGACGTAGACCTGGATGTTGTAGAGAGGGTTCTTGCCCGCAGGGTCGTAGACCTTGCCGACGATCTTGGTGGGCGAGTTTTCCGGGCAGCCGCTGGTGGCCGAGTCGAGGTCGAACGTGCCGCCGCCGTCGCTGTCGGTCGGAACGGAGCTTCCGTCGGGACCGGTCGTGCTCGCGTCGTCGTCGAAGATGGGACGACTGGCCGTGCTGCCGCACGCGACCGCCAGCGAGGCTGCGCCGAAAACCACGAGACCCGCTGCACACATTCGATGGAAGGACATCCGTGTACCTCTTCTGAGACGAGGCTATGACGCATCACAGACCATCGTTCAAGCCGAATCCGTCCGCTCGTCACGCCACGGACACTCGAACGCCGAACACGTCTGTATCATACACCGAAGAACGCGAGCACCTCGCGCGAGGCATGGGTGCGCTCGCCTCGCGCGTCTCGTTCGACGTGCACGTGTTCGACGCGCGGGCTCGTCTCCGCGGTCTCGTCGGCTGCTTCGCGCGTGAAGGTCCACACGCTGAAGAGCGGGTTCTTGTCGCCCTCGCGCGCCACGAAATGCAACGCTTCGCGCGGGACGAGGCCCACGGCTCGCGCGGCGTTCGTTGTTCGCGTCGGGGTGCGTCCGTCCGCGCAGACCACCACGTGACCTGCGTCCGCGACGGCGTGCGACGCGGCCGCGAGGTACGCCTCGATGCCGCCGCGAAGCTCGATGCGTGCCGCCGCGCGCTGCGGATCGCTCGAAGGCGTGGCGGTCCCCAGGGGCAAGTAGGGCGGCGTGCCGGTGACCAAATCGTACGCGCGCGCGGGCAACGTGGGCACGACCTCGCGTAGGTCACCGTGGTGGAGACGTGCCCGCGTGTCGACGCCGTTGCGGGCCACGTTGCGCACGAGCAGCGCGAAGCTCACGTCTTGGGCTTCCACGGCCGTGAGCTCCGCCTCCGGGCAGACGTGCGCGAGCATGAGCCCGACCGATCCGAGGCCGGTTCCCAGGTCGAGCAGGCGCTTCGGCGCGACTCGTTCGGCGAGCCTCCCGGCGACCCACGCGGTCACGCGATCGTCCACGGAGAACCGATGACCACGCGTGCGTTGGTAGACGCGAAAGCGCGAGGTGAGCGCGTCGTCGGTGACGGGGTCTTCGGACATGGGCTCGACCATGAGCGCGGCCCTTAGCTCAAAGGATCGCGCGAGGCGACCGCGATCGTTCGCGCTCGCCCGGCGAGACGAGGCGCTACTGGTTGCGCTTGATGACGTGGAAACCGAAAGGGGTCTCCACGGGAGACGACACCTCGTCCACGGCGAGCGCGAAGGCCGCGTCCGAGAAGGGCTTGGCCATCTTCTCGCGGGTGAACTTCCCGAGGCTGCCCATGCGCTCTTTGGCGGCCGGGTCGTCCGAGTACTCGGTGACCAGCGCGGTGAAATCGCCTCCGGCCTTGGCCTTCGTGAAGACCTCTTCGGCGCGCTTCTTCGCTTCGGCTTTGCTTCGCGTGATGCCCTTCGGGGCTCGCTCGGCGCCCTTCCACGCGACGAGCACGTGCTGCGCGGTGATGGCGGTGGGCGGCGTGGTCTCGACCTTCTTGGCCTCGGCCGTGGCCGAAGGCGGCGCGGTCGAAGCCGCGGACGCGGAGGTCGTCACGGCGACCGCGCTCGCGGACGAGGACGCGGCACTCGAGGTGGCCGTCTCTTTGGGCTTGTCGCAGCCGACGAGGGCGAGCGCGAGCGCTGTGATCGCGGTGGTCGAGAGGGAGAGCGAAAGCGAGGGAACGCGGGCGGCGGAACGAGCGGGCATCAGCGGGGATCGTCCTCGGGGACTTGGTAATGCGGGCCTCCCGCGACGAACGTGCGAAGCGGACGGCGACCGACGTAGGGGGAGAGTCCCATCGCACGAGCCGCGTCGGGCGTCGAGTAGAGCCAGGCTTTACGAAGGTCCGCGTCGTAGACGGGCGGAGCGTACGAAGGGGAATACGGGACGCCCAGCTCGGCGAGGCGAGGGACGTCGGCGGCAAGATGGCTCCTGCCCGAGGCGACCTCGAGCTCTTCGCCACGGAGCAGGCGCGACGAGAGATCTTCGTCGAAGAGGTCTTTGGCGCGCGCGTAGACGAAGAGCGCGGTCTCGGCCGGGCGACGGATGGCTTCTTCTCCGTGCCAGGCCACGTGGGGCGCGCGTGGTCCCCAGCCGACGGCGCAGCTCGATGTGTGTATGATGCATCCTTCTCCGAGGCGGAAGGTGACCCACGCTCCCGAGTAGCGTCGACCGGGCACCCATGCCCACGAGCCTCTCCGCGCCAGGTAGGCCCAGCGTCCGTAGTGGAACGTGACCCAGCCCCAAGGAACGTCGGAGACCCAGAGAAAGTCCGGGTTCCCCGATACCTCACGGTAGGCGAAATGACCGTGCGAGGCGTAAGGAACGAAGCCCTCTCCGACCTCTTCTTTGCGCGGGATCCAGACCGTGCCGGCGACGGCGTCCTCGACCCAGCGGCCGTAGGGGGCGAGCTCCGGACGAAACAGCGCCAAGGCCTCCGGGTCGGCGTCGTCGAGCTCGGTGGGGACGGTGGTCGAAGGAGCGCCCGTGCTCGTCCCGATGGGTCGGCTCGGCAGAGGTGCAGAGTGCATGCATCCGACGAGGAGCACGGAGGTCATGAACGGAATGGCCGACCGAGTGCGCATGGCGAGGCTCCGACGTGGGCGACGACTCTCGCGCGTGGAGCTGAGCGCCGAAGTGCCGCCTCGACGCACGATGGGAGCGCAGGGCCGGGCGGGTGTCAACGCGGGGGGCCTCGCGGCGCTCGGAACGCCGATGGGGACGACGCCGACGTGTTCCTCGATGCTCGAGCCTCAGGGACCACCACTTCGTGTTCACGGTCTGGAGATGGGACGTCTCGGCGAGTTTTTTTCGAGAGAATGCGCCCGCCTGCTGCGTCATGCTCCGGTGCGAGCTCTCGAGAACGCTCGCCTTCCGGGCGCTTTGCGAGGCGAGTGGCAAACCCCCGAGAGTGAAGGGCTGCCCTTCGGGCGGATCGCGCTCTGCGCAGAGCCGACGAGCTCGGCCTTCGAGCGATCCGCTGACTTGGCCTAACCTGTCATCGGAGGACTCCGTCTCCGCCGCGCCAGTTCGCGCAAAGCCCGCTGGGGCCCTGGCTCCTGGCCCCTGGTTTCGGGGTCCCGCGCAACGAACGGCACGTCAGGGGTATCGGAATCGTGACTGTCGACTCGATGCGAGGACGATACGCTAGCGCAAGCCTCGAGCCGTAGGACGGCGTCCCATCTTCGTCGTACCGTGGAGTCGACCTGCATGAGCATCGAAGAGAATCCTTACGCACCGCCCAAGGCCGAATCTGCTCCTGCGCCGACCGCTCCTCGCGCTTACGGCGACGACGAGGCCCCTCGCCCCTACCTCGACGGGGAAGCCCTCGTGGTGCACGAGCGCTCGAAGCTCCCCAAGCGCTGCATCAAGTGCTTCACCAAAGAAGGGCTCGTCCCGTTCACTCCGGAGTTTTCCCACGTGCCGTGGTGGGCGCGCGTGGGCTTCGGGGCTTTGGGGGCGCTCGCCTTCCGACGGGTGGCCAAGATCCCGCTCCCCATCTGCGGCCCCTGCCAGGCCCTCTGGCAAGAGCGCTCGAGAGCCCATGGGTTGCTCGTGCTCGGCATGCTCGGTCTCGTGCTGCTTCCGGTCTTCCTCATGGCCACGGTGGAGCGCGAGGCGCGCGGGCCGCTCGGGCTGCTCTCGGTGGTCGCCCTCGTGGCGCTCTTTGCCATCGGCTACTCGCGGCGAAAGTCGAACGTCGACCCGTACGTGATTCGCTCCACCTTCGTGAAGGACAGCTCGGCCTGGCTGCTCGGCGCGAGCCCCGATTGGACCGAGCGCGCGATCCGAGGGAAAAAACGCCGCTCCGAGAGCTGAGGACGCCTGCGAGAGCGCTCGATACGAACGAGCGGCTCCTGAGGCGAACGAAAATGCAAAAACGCCCGGGACCTTTCGGTCTCGGGCGTCTTCGTGGCTTCGCGTGAGAGAACGAATCCCTCTACACGAAGCTCGCGCTCACCAGCGGTAGTGAGCGAAGGCCTTGTTGGCTTCGGCCATCTTGTGCGTATCGTCGCGCTTCTTGACGGCGTTTCCACGGCCGTTGGCCGCGTCGAGGAACTCGGCCGCGAGGCGCTCGCGCATGGTCTTCTCGCCGCGGTCGCGGGAGTAGGTGACGATCCAGCGCATCGCCAGAGCGACGCGGCGCTCGGGGCGAACTTCGACGGGGACCTGGTAGGTCGCACCACCGACTCGGCGGCTCTTCACTTCGAGCTTCGGCTTCACGTTGTCGAGAGCCTTGCGGAACACCTCGATGGGGTCCTCCTTGAAGCGCTCGCCGATGACGTCGAACGCGCCGTAGAGGATGCCCTCGGCCGTCGCCTTCTTGCCGCCGTACATGAGGGTGTTCGTGAACTTCGAGACGAGCTTGTCCTTGAACTTGGGATCCGGGGTGATCCGGCGCTTGGGGACTTCGCGGCGACGAGGCATCGGTAACTCCTAAAACTCGTGAATGAAACTCGGGAAACTCGGGAGGGGCTGCGGACGGTCGCTCGCTGGGGAGACGAACGTTCGAGCGGGCGCGGCCTCTTGGGAAGCCGCGAGCAGGTCAGCTCTTCGGGCGCTTGACGCCGTACTTCGAGCGCTTGCGGTTGCGGTTGACCTTGTTGGTCGAGGACGGGCCGATGGCGCCGGAGGCGTCGAGCGTGCCGCGGACGACGTGGTAACGAACGCCCGGGAGGTCCTTCACGCGGCCGCCGCGGATGAGGACGACCGAGTGCTCCTGAAGGTTGTGGCCTTCGCCCGGGATGTACGAGGTCACTTCCATGCCGTTCGTCAGGCGAACGCGGCAGACCTTACGAAGCGCCGAGTTCGGCTTCTTCGGGGTGGTCGTGTACACGCGGACGCAGACGCCGCGCTTCTGCGGGCAGCTCTTCAGGGCCGGGGAGGCAGTCTTCCAGCGGGCGGCCTCGCGGCCGTGGTTGATGAGCTGATTGATCGTCGGCATGGGTGCGGATCTCGTCTTGGATGAGCGTGTGAAGCGGGGTTCGTGAGCGAGGGCTCGTGAAGGAGGGACGTCCGGCGACGTTCCTTGGCCCAGGGAGGGCGGCACTCTACACATGGACGTAGAGCTGTCAAGCGTCGGCGGAGGTCTCTGTGCTCCTTCTCTTCCGATCTTGACCGAGGTCAGGCGGGAGGACCTTCCGGATCGAGAGCTCGACCCGAAGTGCCCGAAAGAGCGTCGCCCCTCTTACCCGGGTCTCGGGCTTTCGCACAGTCCATCGACACGTTCGGGGCGAGATTCTGTTCCGGAGGCGGTCTTGTCCGGTTCTTTGCGGGCGCCGCCGTTGACTTCCGGGCGCTCCCCGCTGCACAAACGCGAGGCTCTCGTGCGCGCGGGGCGGGTGTCTCGTGCGTCATCTAAGTCCCTTTTCGCCTGTCCGAATGTCTCGCCCCTCGCCCGCGACGAATCGTTCGAGCCTCCGGAATCGCGCGATCTTCCTGGCCGGCGTGGTCTACGGAGGGGTCGCAGCGCTCCGGGCGACCGCGCTCGCGCACCCGCCGACCTGGCTCGCCTTCGCGATCGCGGCGGTCTTCGTCTGGTACGGCACGAAGCCGCGGGACATGGACGCGGGCCCGGAGGCCGATCGTCCGCGCCAGCTCGCGACCTTCGGGTTCTGCGTGGTGCTCGCCTCGTCCGTGGTGCTCGAGCCCTTGCCGCTGCCGACCGCGCTCGCCACTTTCGGCACGGCGGTCTCGGTGGTGTACGCCCTGCGCGCGCTCGCGCGGACGAGCGGACCGATGAGCGTGGTGAGCAAACGCGGGCACGTCTCCCTCGCGTTCTCGGTGGTGGCGTGCGTTCCTTCGGCGTTCGCGCTCGTGCGGGTGCTGCTCTCCGGCGCAGGCGAAAAGCGGCTCGCGGCCGAGGTGCCCGACTACCCCGTGACGTTCGCGCTCGTCCCGCTCGGGTGCCTCTTCTTCGCGGTGGGCATGCGCGCGACGGCGGCTCGACTCGAGCTCGGGACGCGCGAGCGCACCCGCGTGGCGCTCGGGCTCGCGGTGCTCTTTCCGGCCTTGGGCGTGCTGGCCGCGCTCTCCACACGCGCGCCCATTTCGGCGCATTTTCGCTTCTTCGCGGCGGCCTTGGCGCTCGCGCTCACGTGGGTGCTGGGGCACGGCGATCCGGTGCAGATTGCACGCGTCTCGCGGCGCGCGCTCGCGTTGCTCGTGTTCCTGGGGCCCGTGTGTGGTCTCGGGGCCATCCTCGCGACGTCGAACCCGGGAGGCGCGCCGGCGGTCACCTTCGCGACGGGGGTGGTCGTCCTGGCGCTCTCGCTCGTGGTGCCGAGCCTCGAAGCTCCTTTTTTGCCCGACGGAGGCCGGCTGACCTCGGCCGTCGCGCGCGCGCACACCGCGCTCTTCGAGAGCGAAGCGACCGAAGCCGTGCGGGCCGCGCTCGACCATCTGCGTGAAGCGACCGGACCTCGTGGTGGCTCGCCCGAGCTCTGGATGCTGACGCCACCGCGCGTGCTCACCATCGACGCGGCCGGCTATCCCCACGCGCGCACCGCGGAGCTGCCCAAATCGATGCTCGACGTCTGTACGGCGGAGCCGTACGGCGTGCTGCGGACCGAGGTGCTGCGGGAGCTCGAGGTGCGGCGCCCCGATCTGCGCTCGCTGCTCGCGTGGCTCTCGGACCGGAGCGCGCTCGCGGCCGTGGTGGTGGCCGCCGGAGGCGAGCCCGAGGGGCTCTTGTTGGTGCCCGGCGCCGCGCGCTCGGAGCCCATGGCCCTCGAAGAAGTGATCGCGTTGAAGCGGTTCGCCGACACGCTGTCCGCCGCGTGCCAGGGCGAGAGCGCGCTCGAGCGCAGCTTGGGTCGTGAGCGAGTGGCGGCCGAACGCGCGGAGCACGCGGACTTTCGCGTCGCCAAGCTCGACCATCGGCTCTCCCAGGGCGAGAGCCGGAACGTGGCGGCCACTTCGCGCCTCGCGCGGCAGGCGCACGTCGGCGTGTACTCTACATCGATTCGCATGGCCTACGAGACCTTGGAGCGGCGCGTCCATCGAGGCGCGCCGGTCGCGGTGGTGGCGCCCTCGGGCGTTGGCGTGATCCCGTACCTCGCGCGCGCGCACTTGGGCGGTCCGCGGCGCACGGCGCCGTTCGTGGTGGTGGACGGCACGGCCAGCGCCGAGCACGACGTGGCGATGTGGAAAGACGCGGAGACCTCGCCGCTCGGTCTCGCCGACGGCGGCATGTTGATCTTGAGCGACGGAGCGGCGCTCCCTCTCGAGGTGCAGCGCTTGGTGGCGCGCGCGCTGCTCGACAAGAAGTGTCCGTGGGAGCGACCCGAGCCGCTCGACCTCGTGATCGGGTTCGTCTCCGTGCGCGAGCCCGAGTCGCTCGCCGACGACGGGGAGCTCGACCCGCAGCTCTTCGCGCGGCTCGGAGACGCGGGCGTGGTGCCGGTGGTGTTCCCGAGGCTGGTCGACCGCGCCGAAGACCTCCACGCCATCGTCGCGGATGCGCTCGCCCGCGAGGGATTGCGTGCTCGAGGAAAGCCGGTCGGTCTCGACGATCGCGCCTTCGCTCGGCTCCTGGATCACGGCTTCGAGGGAGAAGACGCGGAGCTTGCCGCGCTCGCGCGGAGGCTCGTCGCCAACGCCGCGGGCGACGTCATCGGCGTGGACGACGTGGTGGCCGTGCTCGCCCCTCGCGCGTGACAGGAGCTCGCCGCGGAGCCTTGGTGCTCTTGACACCGTCCCGCGAATCGCATGCGCTGGGCGTCGCATGTCCGAGCCGCTCTATCTCTCGTCCACCCGTGAAATTCCCGCGAGCGAGCTCGGGGAGCCTCTGGCCTCGGCGCTGCGCGAGTACGCCGCACGCCACCAGCTCACGCTCGAGGGCGTGCGCATGTGGCTCACGCGTCGCGAGAACCCTCCCGCCACGGGCTTCCTCGCGAGCCTCTTCGGTAGGCGTCGCAATCCGGTCGACTCCGATCCGTGGCACGACGCGCTCTTGGTGCTGCATCCGACGCACGTGATCCTCGCCTCGCACGGACCTGCGCGAGGCACCCTCGTGCAGAGCCTCGCGCTCGCGCTCGCTTCGGTGGCGAGGGGCTCGGTGATCGGAGTCCGTATGGGAGGCGGGCTCGATCTGCCGAGCGACGACGGCATCACCTTCGAGGGCTTCCCCGGGGACGAAGGGCGTCCGGGAAGCGTCTTCGCGGGGCTCGGAGGGCCCATGGCGGATGCTTGTTTCGAGGCCGTACGCGAGGCGGTCACGCGAGCCAAGAACCCGCGCTGAAGCGAGACAGGCTCGGCACCGACGTTCGAAGAAAGCCGTGTCGGTCGCGGCGCCTCGATCGAGCGAGGTCGGTCGATACGATTCACGAACGCCCAGAAATTCCAGGGCTTCGTGCACGATGTAGGTCTCCGTGCGCGGTCGGATTTCGAGATCCCGCCGTTCGATCGTCGTAAGCTCTACGAAGCGGAGGCCATCGATGCGGACTCACGAGCGCGTTGCGCGCACACTCGGAATCTCGGCGTTCCTTCTCGTCGGAGCGGTGGTGACCAACTGCGGATCGGTCGACGACCCCAGTGCGTTCGGGGAATCGGACGGCGCCGTCGATCCGAACAATCCGAACGGTGACGGCGGCGGTGGCTTCGGGTTCGGAGACACGGGAACCGGCGAGGCGAGCCGGCCCTGCGTCGGACTCGAGTGCCAGCAGGTCGCGTGCTCGGGCGGCGGGAGCACCACCCTCTCGGGCAAGGTGTTCGCGCCCGAGGGCACGCTGCCCCTCTACAACGCGATCGTCTACGTGCCGAACTCCAAGCCCGAGCCCTTCAAGGAGGGCATCGCGTGCGAGCAGTGCGGTCAGGTCACGGGCTCTCCTGTGGTCACGGCCATCACCAACGAGAAGGGTGAGTTCGTCCTCAAGAACGTGCCCGTCGGGAACGACATCCCGCTCGTGATTCAGATCGGCAAGTGGCGCCGGCAGATCACGATTCCCAAGGTGGAAAAGTGCGTCGACACGCCGGTCGATGCCGGTATGACCCGCCTGCCGCGCAAACAATCCGAGGGTGACATTCCGCTCATCGCGTTCTCGAGCGGCAGCGCCGACTCGCTCGAGTGCTTCTTGCGGAAGCTCGGCATCGACGACAGCGAGTTCACGAGCCCCACCGGCACGGGGCGTGTCCACTTCTTCAAAGGCAACGGCTCGAGCTTGGCCGGCGGAAGCCCCGTGTCCACCACGCTCTGGTCGGACGTGAACACGCTGAAGAAGTACGACATCACCATGCTCTCCTGCGAGGGCAACGAGAACACCGGCAACAAGGCTCCGTACTACTCGCAGCTCGACGAGTACCTGAAGACCGGTGGTCGAGTGTTCGCTTCGCACTACCACTACGTCTGGTTCAAGAACGGCCCCGCGCCGCTGCCGACCACGGCCGAGTGGGACAAGGGCGTGGCCGGCACGAGCCCGTTCTTGGTCGACACCGACTTCCCCAAGGGCAACGCGTTCGCCGACTGGCTCGTGAACGTGCAAGCCTCCACCACCCGCGGGCAGATCGAGCTGAGCGGCGTGCGCGACAGCGTGGGCGACAGCTCACCCACGGTCTCGCGCCGCTGGATTCACCTCGATACACCCAAGACGGCCAAGTACTTCTCGTTCAATACGCCCATCGGTCAGCCGGCGGACAAGCAGTGCGGACGCGCCGTCTTCACCGACGTGCACGTCTCCGGAAATGGCAGCACGGGCAACTTCCCGAATTTTTGCAACTCGAACCCGCTCAACACCAACGAGAAGGCGCTCGTCTTCTTGTTCTTCGACCTCTCCTCGTGCGTGCAGGACGAGAACAAGCCGCCCGTGCCTCCGCCGGCGATCCCGAAGTAGCCGCGTCGACGACGCAAGACGCGTTCGTCACGAGCCGTGGTGGCAGCCTTCGGGCCTGCAGCCGCGGCTCGTGTCGTTCCGGGATGTGCCAGGTGGTCGAATGGCACAGCAAATCCCTTCGTTTCCCGGGAAAACGCGTGGCACGTCGATTGCGATGGACGATGCCATGAGCTTCGCCCGACCCCTCGCCGTCCTTGCCGTTCCGTTCGCGCTCGCCCTCGTGGCCGGCTGTTCGGTGGAGACCACGCCGACCACGCCGACCACGCAGGTCATTCCCGACGGCATGACCGCGGCATGCAAGGGCGGAGCGCTGCTCTTCGCGAACGGCTTCAAGCCCGCGAAGCTCACCGAGTTCGTCGGGCAGCGCTCCGAAGCGACCGAGCCGCGTCTCGTGGCTGCGCCGAAGCCGGCCGACCCTCCCGCCAATCCTCCGACCACCACCGGAGGTGGCACCGAGGCGGCGTGGACCGCCACGCTCGGCGCGGATCGCAAAGGGGAGCCGTGTGCAGGGGCGACGGACCGCGCGGCCTGCGACAAGGCCTTCGCGAGCTACCGCGTGCTCGCCGACGCGTGCGACGGGCTCACCGTCGTGCCGAAGGCGGCTCCCGCGGTCGGTGCGGACGTGGCGGCCCCCGCGCCTCGGACGCCCGGCTATTGCGCGACCTCCTATTACGCGTACACCCAAGGCGCCGAGATTGGCCACTTGGACACGCTCGACAAGGCTCGCGCATTCTTCGGCGGGATCGACTCGCCGGAAGAGGCAATCTTTCTGGTTCAATTGAGTGGCGAGGGCCTCTCGTGCACGGGCTCGGCGCCTGCCGCCTACAAGCTCTCCGGAGACGGCTACGACGTGCAAACCGGTGCGGTCGATCGGTACGGGTGCACGGTCACCCGCAAAATCGTGCACGTGACCGGCGCCGGGCAGATCTCGGTGGTCTCCGACGAACAGCTCCCGGCCTGCCGCTGAGCGTGCGTCGCGCGTCGCCCGCTTCCGCGCGCGCTCACTTCACGCAGACCGAGGGGCTCGCCAAGAGGGGCGCGAGCAATCGCGCCGGGTCTTCATGGGGCTCTGCCGAGCGGAATCGTGAGCGCGCGGCCTCGAGCGTGCGCATGAAACGTGGGTACGAGCCGTCGCACGCGTCGAGCAGGCGTGCGAGCTCGTTTTCACCCGACCCGTAGGTCTTGTATTGCACGAGGGTGGCATTGCCGAGGTCGCCGCGGGCGTGGGTCTCGCTTCGCAGCTGGGTGAGCACGCGAGCCTTCTCTTCGAGCTTCTTCGCTGCGGGGAGGGGGCTCGCGTAGAGCTTCTCGAGGTTGAAGTAGGCGGCCTTCATTTTGGAGGCGCGCAGGGTGGCTCGGGCCTCGAGCTCGTCGTAGGCGCGACGCTCGTCGGAGTCGCGCCCGCGCGTCTCGTCGAGGTAGCGCGCCGCGAGCCGATTGCCCACGAACGAGGCGACGCTCTCGTTGAGCGTGCTCTGCCCGGGAACGAAGTAAGACGCGTGCAGCGTCTCGTGCAGGATGGTGTCGGCCAGCTCGCCCAAGGCGGCCTTGCCGGGAACGATCATGGTCGAGAGCACGGGGTCGTCGAAATAGCCCAAGGTGGAATAAGCCGGCGACGGGCGTACATCGACGTCCCATCCCTCTCGGCGCAGGTCGTCGCCGAACGTGTGCGCCTCCTTTTCGTGGAAAAAGCCCAGGTACGTGATGCTCCCCGTGACCGGGAAGCTCCACGTCTTGGAGGTGAACGAGAGGTTTTCGCAGGCGCTCACCACCCACACCACGGCGCTGCGCTCCAGATTGACGTACGTGGTGTAGCTCGACGTCTTCGCGAGGCCTTGGCGCTCGCCGTACGCTTTGATGCGCGCGACTTCCGCCAGCAGCGCGCGGCGCTCGGTGGTCAAGTGATGACCTTGGACCAGCCTGTCGATGTCGACCTGGCGATCCATCAGATCCGCCTGTCCGGCGGCCGCCTGGGTCACGTAGTGGAGGCTCGTGCAGCCGAGCGAGCTCGTCCCCAGCACGAAGGCCGCGAGCAGGGCCAGGGTCGAGCGGGTCGGCGGACGTCTCACGGAGGGCGCGTCTTGCTTCATTCGATCTCGCCCGGCGGCCGTGCCGGTGCCGCAGGGGTACGGGGGAGGGAGGGGAGCAGCTCGAGCTCGACGCGCCCCTTGTGCACGTTGGGGCTCCGTACGGCGTGGCGTGCCTCTTCGGGGACCATGAGGCGAAGGTGCCAAGATTGAATGGAGACGCGAGTCTCCGCGTCCGCGAGGGCGGCCTGAACGCGCCGCGCCAATCGCCAAATCGACGCCATGACGATGACGTTGGCGACCGCCAGGAAAATCAGCGTTCCTTCCCGGGGAAATCCGGCCATCTGCGGGACGATGCGCATCTCGCCGTCCTCGAACGCGTACGACTTGGGGACGATGCCGACGTACTCGAGCAGCGTGGGAACCAACAGGAGCGCCACGCCGAGGCCGAACGCGAAGGCCCCGAAGCGCGGGCGGAAGTGGTTCTGGCCGAACACGATGGCGTAGCCGAAGACGGCCGTGGGCAAGAGCACGAGCGGTCCGAAGAGGCGCGTGAGCGCGCAGAAACCGAGAGCGCCCAGGACGAGAATGACCGCGCTCATGCGATCGGTCGGCTTGTGCGATTTTCGGGATTCCAGCGCGCAGACCCCGAGCGCACCGCCGAACGCGGCGGACGCCACGCCGCACGAGACGTAGTCGCGGATGCCCATCCAGACGAGCAATGGCAACCACATGAACCACGTCGAAAACACGAACGCTCCCATGCGGGCCGTGACGCGCATGAGCTCGAGCCGGGACTCCTCCATGGCATCGAGGGCATCTTTGGGCGTCTCGCGCGGAGGGTGGACCATGAGGCGGGTCATGGTCCGGAGGGCCCGGCGATTGTCGGGGTCGAGCGCGAGCGCATTGCCGACGTCACGCATGGCCTGCTCGCGTGCTCGGTTGTCCGGATCACGGCCCTCGAGTGCCAGTGTGGCGTTGGGCGCGGCGGCCTCGGCGTAGGTCCGTGACAGCTCGCGGCGGCGCTCGCGCTCGCGGTCACCGTCGAGGTAGCGCTCGAGCTCTTCGTAGAGCTCGCGTGCGGAGGCGATTCGCTCGGCGCGGCGCGGCGCCGTGGCGCGCAGGCAGATCGCCTCGAGCTCCAGCGGGATCTCTCGCTCCGGAGCACGTTCGGAGGGGCGAGCGCCGAGGCCGGTCAGCGTGGAGGCGGTGATCTCCGCTTCGGTTCCCACGTGGAGCGGCTCGTAGGTGAGAATCTGGAAGAGCAGGGCACCGAGCGCGTAGACGTCGGTCCTGCGATCGACCTCGTCGCCGGAGAGCTGCTCGGGCGACATGAAGCCGAGAGTGCCCACGTAGCTGCCGGCGCGTGTCGCCGCGAGCATGGTGTCGGCCTCGGCCGAAGCAATCTCTCCTTCACCGTCGACCTTCGCGATACCCCAATCGAGGACGTACACCTCTCCGAAATTCCCGAACATGACGTTGCCGGGCTTCAAATCGCGGTGGATCACCCCACGCTCGTGGGCGAATTCGACGGCCAGGCACACCGTACCGAACGCTGCGAGCAGGCGATGACGTGTGTATTTGGCAGTCGTCTCGGCGTGCCCCTTGGCGAGGCGGAGCAGGATGTCTTCGAGGGTCTCGCCCACTACCCGCTTCATGGCGAAGTACGGGGCGCCGTCGGGGTCCTTACCGAGCTCGTAGACGGGCACGATCGACGGGTGTTCGAGGCGCCCTTGCACACGCGCTTCACGTAGGAAGCGGGCGCGTAGATCGGCGCGCGTAGCGCGGTCGGCGCGCAGCGACTTGATGGCCACGTCGCGGCCGATTTGGGCGTCGTGGCCGAGCCTCACGACGCCCATGCCGCCCTCTCCGAGAACGGAGCGGGTCGAATACCGTTCGCGCAGGACGGGCTCGGAAGGCCGGGGCTCGGGCATGGCCTCGCGACGCCCCGGGGAGGTCGGGTCGTCGCGAGGGGGGACCGTGGCGGCGCCGAGCAGGTCGGACGGATGCGACGGTGGAGCGTCGGGCAGGGTCGTCCGCGCCTTCGTGTGGAGACGATCGTCGTCGGTCACGGTACGGAGTGTATCCGTATCGGCCGCGTCTCGCTGCGATGTCTGCGCCTTTCCGGACGCTCTCGACGGCGTCGAGCGGCGTGACGACTACGGGCAGTCGGGCGCGACGCGGCCGTCTTTGCCCGTGAACACGTAGGCGTCGGAGACGTACCCCGCTCCGATTTCGTCCCACAGGTCGCTGGAGCCGAACGTCCCTCGGACGGTCGGACCTCGCTGCTGGCAACGGATGGTGACGGCCTGGCCGTCGCGCAGGGCGTCGATGGCCGCGAACGACGTACCGGGGCCGGAGCGCACGGTCAGATCGACCCCGGAGGTCTCGACTCGGCCGCTCGCGGAGCCGCTCGGGGCCGAGCCCCCGGCGCCGGTGCTCGAGGTGCTCGAGCAGTTCTTGCTCGTGTAGTTGCGGCTCCCGAAATAGAACGCCGGAGTGCCGTCGAACGAGGCGCGAATCGCAACGCCATTGCGGCGCACCTCGAAGTGAAGGTGGGGACCGGTCGAACCACCGGTGCTACCGACGTTGCCGATCTTCTGGCCCCGTGAGACGCGCTGGCCGCGCGAGACCGTGTCTGCCGAGAGGTGCGCGTAGCGGGTCGTGTAGCCATTGCCGTGGGAGATCTCGACCCAGCGGCCGTAGCTCACGTTGCCGAGGTTCTCCACCCGCGTCACCGTGCCGGACGCCGCCGCGACCACCGTGTCCCCGAGGTCGTCGGCGCGATTGAAATCGACCGAGTTTTGCGGGCTGTGGTTGGTGCGCGTCTGGCCCGACCAGACCTGTCCGCACGGAAAGGGCAGCTGAATTCTCGGCGCGGTGGAAAGCGCTTCGGAGACCTCGCCCACCTCACCGTGGGCCGCGTCCGACGACTCGTCCTGCGGGGTCGGACCTTCGTCCCAGAGCTCGGCCTCTTCGCCCTGCGAGGTGTCCGCCGCGCAGCCGGAGGCGAACGCACCCAGTGCGAGCACGAGAGCCCCACAGGCCAGCGACGAGGTACGGAAGAGGTCGACGACAGAAGACGAGCGAAGGGACATGGAAGCTCCGGCGTGGATCGTGGGAGGCGCGAGAGGCGCGCCGCCTCGGAGCGTTTGCATGCGGGAGGCCAACCCGGAAGGGATTGAAAGCCCGTTCGATTCGCCGCTTGATTCGTCTCCTTGCGGCCGGAAAGCCGCTGAAGGGTGCGGCCGAAAAGCCGCGACCCGATTGCCGAGGCGCCCGCCTGGTCAGTCGCGAGACCAGTAGAAACCACGGCACACCAACGAAAGAATCATGCGCGCGCACCGGTTGCGCCATCGAGGTCTCGAGACCGGAAAGCTGGTTCCAATCGCGCGTTTGCCGAACGCACGATTTGCAGTACGAAAGTGGCCCGAAATATTGGGCCGATGTCGAGTTTCTCGCTCTTCAACGGGTTCGGGCGGAGCCGTTAGGCATTGGCGAGAGGGCAAGTCGTCCCCTCCAAAACGGGGTCCCGTGAAACGGCAAGTGTCGCTTACGACCGAACGCAGAATCGAGGCACTGGCCTCCTCGTTGCTCCGCCACGAGGGGAGTGCGATGGGCGCACGAGCACTCGAGGGTGAGCTCGGGACTTTCGAGCGATGGCTCGTGGCCTCGACGGCACGCTCCTTGGAGCTCGTGCGTGAGTCGCGCGAAGCTCTTAGGAAGGCCTTGGACGACGACGCTGACGTGTGTGCGCGCGCCTTCGAAAGAGCATCCGCGGCCATTGCGGTGGTGCAGGAGCTCTTGGTCGAGGGCAAAGAGCCGGCGCACAAGGACCTCGACGGTCTCGGCGCGTCGAACCTCGGCGGAGCGAAAGACGAGGTGGTCGCCGTCGAACCTCCGCCGGTGGCGGTCTCGGAGCCCGATGGCGGGTTCGAGGACTTCACGATGCTCGAACAAGCGGAGATCGAGGGCATCGACTACGACCTCCTCCCCGTCTATCTCGCCGAGGCGGGGGAACAATTGGAGCAGTCGGAGCTCCTCCTCGTGAAGATCGAGTCCGAGCCCGAGGAGCCCGAGCACCTCAATGCGCTCTTCCGTGCGATGCACACCATCAAGGGATCTTCGGCGGTAGTGGGACTTGCCCGCGTGAAGGAGCTTGCGCACGAGAGCGAGCAGCTCCTCGACTCGGCGCGGCGTGGAGACGTCGTCTTGACCGGCTCGCTCGCCGATCTCGTGCTCGCCGCGATCGACGAGCTCAGGCGCTTGGTCGATTGCGCACGCAACATCGATCGACACCGGCCCGAACCCGAGCCGAGCGCCGATCCCGGTCTCCTCCGTCGATTGAAGGCAGCCGTTGCCGCGGCGGTGCCTCGCGTGAACGCCAAAGCCGTCGCGAGCGCTCCGATCTCCTCGTCCTTCGAAAGTGATTCACCGGCGGAAGTCGACCTTGCCACCGATCCCTCGGAGCCTCCGATCGAGGACGCCGGCGCATGGAACATGGCCCAGCCTGCCGGCGATTCGAACACGCCCGAACCGCGGAGAACGAAGGTCGCCCCGAGAGACAGCGTGCGGGTCGATTCCGAGCGCCTGGACAAGCTCGTCGAGATGATTGGTGAGCTGGTCATCGCCGAATCCATGGTGAGTCATTCGCCCGACCTCCGCGCGAGCCCGGTGTTCGCTCGATTGGCCAGGCAAGTCGGCCAAATGGACAAGCTCTCGCGTGCACTCCAGGAGCACGCGATGTCGCTCCGCATGGTTCCCGTCCGAGAGACGTTCCAACGCACGCGTCGAGTCGTTCGGGACGTGGCGAAGCGCTCCGGCAAAGAGGTCGCGCTGGTGCTCGAGGGCGAGAGCATCGAGCTCGACAAAACCGTGGTCGACATGCTCGGCGATCCGCTGATGCACCTCGTACGAAATGCCATCGATCATGGCCTCGAGTCCCCCGAAGAGCGCCTCGCCGCGGGGAAGCCGCGTGAGGGAAAACTCGAGATTCGGGCGAAATACGTGGGCGATCAGGTCCACATCGAAGTCCGCGACGACGGTCGAGGGCTCGACACCGACCGCATCCTGGAGAAGGCGACCGAGCGCGGCTTGGTCGCTCCGGGACAGACGCTCACCGAGGCGCAGATCTTCGCTCTGATCTTCGAGCCCGGCCTCTCCACGGCCAAGGTCGTGACCGATCTTTCGGGGCGAGGTGTGGGCACCGACGTCGTCCGATCGGCGATCGAGTCGCTGCGCGGCAGGGTGGAGGTGCTCTCCACTCGTGGGAAAGGCGCGACTTTCCGTATTCGTCTTCCGCTCACCCTCGCGGCCATCGACGGCATGTTGGTGCTGGTCGCCGGACGCCGGTACATCGTTCCGACCCTCTCGATCGTGCGGACCGTGCAGCGCGCCTCGGCTCGAATTACCGACCTCCTGAACGGGAGTCGCGCCATTCAATTGAACGGCAAATGGGTGCCCGTCTATTCGTTGCGGCACACGCTCGACCCGAACAGCAAGGACGACGCTGCCGAGCTCCCGCTCGTCGTCGTGGTCGAGAACGGCGACGAGCGCGCGGGGTTCGCGGTCGATCGACTGCTGGGGCAGCAGCAGATCGTGGTGAAGAGCATTGGTGCGGCCATCTCGGTTCCGGGGATCGCGGGTGGAGCGATTCTTCCGGACGGGACGGTCGGGCTCGTGCTCGAGCTCGGGGGACTCATCGCATTGGCTCGCGAAGGATGTAGGTCGGACGCGCAGGAAGCGCTGCGTGCGGCTTGAACGTGTCGAATAGGGGATAGGGAAAGTCATGAAGAAGACGACCAAGGCTACCGTCAAAGGTGCGAAGAGCTCGACGTCGAGCGCGGCCAAAGCGAAGAGCGCGAGGAACGCCAAAGCCGCTGCGGGCGGCAAGACCCGCTATACGTATCCGCTCGGAGCCGTGACCGTCAGCGACCCCACCATTCGAAGCCGCATTGCGTTCGCCGGCGTCGGCGAGACCGAGCTCGGTGTGATCTCGTATTGGAGAGACGTCTGCCTCGCCAAGATGGACGTACTGGTCGAGCACTTCTACGGGCACGTGACGGCGTCGGCTGAGACCCGCGCCGTGATCGACAAACACACGACGGTCGAGCGCCAGAAGCCGATGCTGATTCGTTATCTCACCACCTTCTTCGGTGGGAAGGTGGACGATACCTATCTCGAGCTTCGAAAACGCGTCTCCGCCAGGCACGACGAGATCGATCTCGACCCCGTTCGCTACATGGCCATGTACAGGCTCATTCAGCTCGACTGTGTGGCTGCCGTGGCCGCGCAAAAGCCCCCTGCAGAGGAGCTGGAGCGCTTCCGCCAGGCCTTCGCCGCCCTCGTCCAGATCGACGTCGCCCTCGTGGTGGATGGCATTCTCACCGCACGCCTGGCGCGCAATCTCGCCATGGTGGAGGAGCAGAAACGCAAAGCCCGAGAATCCGAGGGCGTACAATCGGCGATTGATCGCGCGATGGCGGTGATCGAGCTCGACCTCGACGGGATCGTGCTCTCCGCGAACTCCAAGTTCCTCTCCGCCACGGGGTACGAGCTCTCCGAAGTGAAGGGACGTCACCATCGAATGCTCTGCGAAGACTCCTACTCGAGCTCGGCCGAGTACCGCGCGTTTTGGGAGAGGCTCGGCCGCGGCGAGGCTCAATCGGGTACGGCTCGCCTCGTCGGTCGAGGCGGGCGGGCTCTGTGGTTCCAAGGGTCGTACAGCGCCATCCTCGACGAGAGCGGCAAGGCCACCAAGGTCGTCAACTTCGCGGTCGACGTCACCGCGCAGCGCCTCGCGCAGAACGAGGTCGAGGCGGCCATGGCAGCGCTCGCCGACGGGGATCTCACGCAGAACATCAAGGGCGACTACGAAGGCGACTATCTCCGCATCAAGGAGAGTATCAATACCGGTCTCGAGCGCCTCAGCGAGGCGATGATCGCGCTCCGACAGGTCTCCGACACCGTGGCGTCGTCGGCCTCCGAGTTGAGCGCCGGAAGTCAGAGTCTCGCGCAGGGAGCCAACGAGCAATCGAGTGCTTTGCAGGACGTTTCGTCTCGGCTCGATAGCATGGCGACGAGCACGAGGCAGAGCGCCGACAACGCCGCTACGGCAAAGGGACTCGCCGACGATGCCCGCGCCGCCACCGAGCGTGGACACGACGCGGTGAAGCGGATGAGCCAGGCCATCGACGACATCAAGAACTCGTCCGACGAGACCGGCAAGATCGTGAAGACGATCGACGAGATCGCCTTCCAAACCAATCTGCTCGCTCTCAATGCGGCCGTGGAGGCCGCGCGAGCCGGGGAAGCGGGACGAGGATTCGCAGTGGTGGCCGAAGAGGTCCGAAATCTCGCGCAGCGGAGCGCCGAGGCTGCGAAGACCACGGCGCAGATGATCGAGCAGGCCGTCAAGAGCGCCGATCGTGGAGTGAAGCTCAGCGAAGAGGTGGAGCGAGCCCTGACGGAGATTCGTGACGGCTCGAAGAAGGTCGATCACTTGGTGGCGGAGATTGCCGCAGCCTCGGCGGAACAATCCCGAGGGCTCGAGGCGCTCAACGCGTCCGTTTCCGAGCTCTCCAAGGTCACGGAGCAGAATTCCGCGAACGCAGAGCAGTCCGCGAGCCTCGCCGAAGAGCTGGGGAGCCAGGCTTCCGAGCTCGCCGAGCGGGTGGGGAGCTTCGAGGTCGGCGAGGCCGGTGGCGACGAGCCCCGCGGTCGATCGAGTGAGAACGGTGCGCGCGGCCGCGGTGCTTCGTCACGCGGGGGAAGGGACCTCCGTCGTTCGGGAGCTTCGTCCGGCGCGGACCGAAGCTCCAAGTCGGGACGTCCCAAGCCTCGTGCGTTCGGCCGTCCTCAATCGAACGACGAAGGACCGTCTTCCGTCGCCCCCAAGCGCTCCTCAGCCCCGAAGCCCGGACTAAACGGACACGGACGCGTGCGCGCCGACGAGCTCATCCCGCTGGACGACTCCGACCTCGCGGACTTCTGAGCCGGCCCATGACCATGGAAGCCGTCGTATCTCCTGCGAACGTCGGTGTCGACGCTGCGTCGTTCGCCAAGCTCACCGATCTGGTCTGGAAGACTTCCGGCATCAAGCTTCGCGAGGGCAAGCAAATGCTGGTGCTCTCCCGGCTCTCGCGGCGGGTGCGGAAGCTCGGCTTCGACCACCTCTCGGATTACGTGGTCTACCTGGGAACTCCCGGGGCCGCGTCGGAGCTCGAGGGCGCAATCGACGCCATCACGACCAACGTGACGAACTTCTTCCGTCACGAGCGACACTTCGATTTCGTCTCCGAGCGTACGAAGCGAGCCATCTCGGGAGGGCAGACACGCTTTCGCTATTGGAGTGCGGCATGCTCGTCGGGGGAGGAGCCGTATTCGCTCGCCATGACCCTGCACGATGCCGCAGGATCCGGGCGAGTCGACGTCAAGATTCTCGCCACCGACATTTCGACGCGCATTCTCGCCCGCGCCATGCGTGGCGAATACGAAGCCGCCGACCTCGGTACGCTACCGGACGGCTACCTGCGCAAGTACTTCCATTCATCGGCGAGCCGTTCGACCTCGATTGTGAACGACCGGGTCAAAGAGTCGATCCTCTTTCGGCACTACAATCTCTCCGGGCGACCTCTGCCCATCGAGGGCGCGCTGGATGGGATGTTCTGTCGGAACGTCATGATCTACTTCGATCGTGACCTCCGCCAGCATCTGGTCGACGAAGCCGCGCGGTTGCTCAAGCCTGGGGGCTGTTTCTTCGTCGGGCAGTCCGAGAGCCTTACGGGGCTGCGCCACCCGAAGCTCGAGGCCGTCGAGCCTTCGATCTTCGTGAAGCGATGAGCGCGGAGCGTCTCGTTCACGTGGGCGTCGCGGAGATGAGGCTCTCGGGGGACCCATCCGTTCGCCTCGTCACGTACGGCCTCGGACCGTGTCTCGGGATCGCGATCTACGAACCCACGCTCAAGATCGGCGCACTCCTTCACGCTCAGTTGCCGGTGTCGTTGATTAATCCAAATAAGGCAAGGTCGAATCCGTATCTCTACGTCGATACCGGATTGATCGCGACGCTGCGGGCGCTCGTCCGTCGTGGCGCGACGTTGGGGAAGCTCATGGTGTGGATGGCGGGTGGAAGCTCTCCGCGTGGTGGCTCGGACATCGGACGTCGCAATGCGTCCGTGGCCGAGTACGTGCTGCGCGTCCAAGGGCTAGGACTCGTCGAAAGTCGGATCGGGGGGCGTTGCGCCCGTTCGATCTCACTCGATGTCGGGAGAGGCCTGACGGAGATTCGGGCGGTCGAGGGGGCAGCATGACGATTCGGGTTCTCGTGGTCGACGATTCCGCGGTGGTGCGCCAGGTGCTCTGTCGGGAGCTCGCGCGATTGCCGGGCATCGAGGTGGTCGGGTCGGCCGCCAATCCGTACGAGGCGCGCGAGCGGGTCGCCGAGCTAAGACCCGACGTGCTCACGCTGGATGTCGAGATGCCCCGAATGGACGGCATCACGTTCCTGCGGAAACTGATGGAGCACTTTCCGCTGCCAGTCGTCATCGTGTCGTCGCTCACGACGAAGGGTAGTCGATTGGCGCTCGAGGCTCTCGATGCCGGTGCCGTGGCGGTCATTGCCAAGCCCGAGTCCGCGTTTTCGGTCGAGAGTGTGCTCGTCGAGCTCGAACAGGCCGTTCGGGCCGCGTCGGTGGCCAGGGTGAGGAAGCGAGCTCCCTCCGCTCCTCGAGCGTCATTGGCCCTCGCGAGGACGAGCAACGTCATCCTCGCACTCGGGGCGTCGACCGGTGGTACGCGTGCATTGGAGGACATTCTGACGGCTCTGCCTCCGAATACCCCCGGTATCGTGGTCGTTCAACATATGCCGGAGACCTTCACTCGCGAGTTCGCCGAGCGCTTGGACGGCCTCTCACGCCTGACCATCCGCGAGGCGCAGGACGGTGACCTGGTGTCGACCGGTACGGTCTTGATCGCGCCCGGCAATCGCCATCTCGTCGTTCGCCGGACGGGAGCGTCGTACAAGGTCGCTCTGCGCGACGCGCCACGCGTGAATCGCCATCGCCCTTCGGTCGACGTGATGTTCGAGTCCGTCGCCGATCACGCGGGACCCAATGCGGTGGGCGCGATTCTCACGGGGATGGGGGGAGACGGGGCCGCAGGCTTGCTCGCCATGCGAAGGGCGGGCGCACGCACCATCGCTCAGGACGAAAAGAGCTGCGTGGTGTTCGGGATGCCGAGGGAAGCCATCCTGCGAGGGGCCGCCGAGCACATCGCCCCGCTCGAGAAGATTGCAGGGCTTTTGCTCGACTTGGTCGCGAAAGGGCCCAAGGCAGGGCCCGAAACCATGTCCGTATCGGCGAGTGGGGGGAAGTCATGATCGAGGGGAAGTCATGAACGAGCTTGTACGTGACGATGCACAGTCGACGACTCCGTCGCGGGCGGGGAGGTATCTCGGCTTCAATCTTGGGAAGCAGCTCTTCGCCGTCGAAATTCTCAAGGTGAGGGAGATCGTCTGCGGGCTCTCGGTCACCCCCATTCCTCGCGCCGAGAAGTCGATTCGAGGCGTGATAAACCTGCGTGGTAAAATCATTCCCGTGGTGGACCTTCGCACCACGCTGGGGATGAGTGAGACCGAGCTCGACGAACGCACCTGTTTCATCGTGGTCGACGTCGTCCGCGCGAGCACTCCGGCTCAGATGGGCGTGCTGGTCGATGCCGTGTCGGATGTCTTCAGTCTCAAGCCCGAAGACATCGAGTCGGCTCCCTCGCTGGAGATGGAACTTTCGGCGAGCACCATCCTGGGGATCTCCCAGCTCAAGGGGGTGGTTCGTATTCTCCTCGATATTCAGGCGCTGCTCGGTTCGGTGTGACGTACTCGGTACGCCGACACTCGCGCCTGAACCGGCGCTCTCGGCCCCGAAACGCCGTACCGGAGAAGGTCGAGACTCGAACCAGGAGTGGCGTACTTGCGCCCTTTGCACGCAGCTGCCGCGGCGCGGGACGGAGTGCTCGGACGACGCGTCGGGTGTCGGTGCGAGGAGGATCGTGTCGGACGCGGTAGGGTCGACGTTCCGGGATTCGTGAGCCGTCGAGTGTCGCGTCGAATGCGCTAGGCGCCGTGACCGAAGAGTTTGATACGCTCCTCGCAGGAGCGTCCTCTTCATGAAAATCGCGGACTACCTGCTCCACCTGACCAAGCCTCCGGTTACCGACGTTCTCTTGGTCGGCAGGGAGCGCCCGGTGGCCATCTCGGAGGGTAAACCGGTGCATCTTGCACAGAGCCCCCTTTCCGAGGACGAAGTGATCGCCGCGATCTTCGCGCTCGGTGGCAGTCACCATGTCGAGGGCCTGGTGGATGCACCGGCACATTGGACGTCTCGCGTCGAAGGCGTTGGAACGGTGGCCATTGCCGCGCGGATGCGCCCGGATGGCATCCTCGAGCTGCGGTGCGCGCTCCCGCCGAGGCCCAAGGTCCCCTCCCGCACCGACGAGGGGCCTTCTCCTCGATTGGATCGAGTGGAGCGCGCGGGTCGTATCGAGCGAGACGAGCCCTCCGAGCGGATCGAACGCGTCGAGCGGATCGAGCGTGTGGAGGTCGTCGGGGGGGCCTATCGCGCGGATTCGCGCTCGCTCCCGCGGACCGAAGTGCGCGCGCCTTCACGCTCGCTCCCTCGTGTAGAGCCCGACGATCCCGCGCCTCCGCCACGCGTCGAGGTCAAGGTGCCACCGCGGGTGGAGGCGAGGCCGGAGCCGCTCGTCGCACCTCGCATCGAGGTTCCCGTAAGGCCAGCCCCCGCGCGAGCGGAGCCTGCGCCTGCGCCCGTCGCCGCGCCTGCGCCTGCGCCCGCCCCCGCGCCCGCCCCCGCCCCCGCCCCCGCGCGAGTGGAGCCTGCGCCTGCGCCCGTCGCCGCGCCTGCGCCCGTGCGAGTGGAACCTGTGCCCGCCCCCGCGCCGCCAGCCGCCGCGCCCGTCGCCGCCCCAGCGGTTCGTGCCGCTGCGATGATCGCTCCGCTTCCCGAAGTGACGCCTTGGGGGGAGCCGGAGCCGGTTCCTCGCCCACCCGAGCTCGATCGGTTGCTCCGTGAGGCCGTGAGCTCGCGCGTGAGCGATATGCACCTCGTGTCGGGTCGTCCGCCGCTTTTCCGCATCGCGTTCGAGCTCGTGCCTCGTGGTGAGCCTCTCGCGGACGCGCTGGTCGAGCGCATGGTGATGTCGGTCGTTCCGTCGCGCCTTCGGCTCGCGCTCGAAGAAGACGGCGCCGCGGACTTCGCGCTCGACGATGCGAGCCTCGGGCGCTTTCGCGTCAATGCGTCTCGGCAGCGTACGGGCTACAAGATTTCCCTTCGCCCCATAGCGCGCGAGATCCCGACGCTCGCGTCGCTCGGCCTGCCCGCAGCGATCGCCAATGCCACCCAGCACCATCAGGGGCTCATCGTGGTGACCGGCCCCACCGGACACGGAAAGACCACCACGCTCGCCGCCATCGTGGACATCCTGAACCGCGAGCGTGCCGCGCACGTCATCACGGTGGAAGACCCGATCGAGTACGTTCACCCGAGGAAAAAAGCGATGATGAGCCAGCGCGAGGTCGGCACCGACACGCGCTCGTTCTTGAGCGCCCTCAAGGGATCGCTACGCGAGGATCCGGACGTCATCGTGGTGGGCGAGCTGCGCGACGCCGAGACCGTGCGCATGGCGGTCTCCGCGAGCGAGACCGGACACCTCGTGCTCGGTACGATGAACACTCCCAGCGCGGCCAAGACCATCGAGCGTTTGATCGATCTGTTTCCACCCGCCGACCAAGCGCAGATCCGGCTCACGCTCGCCGGTGGTCTGCGGCTCGTGGTTGGGCAGCGCCTCGTGCCGGGTGTGGACGGAAGAAGCGTGCATGCTGCAGCCGAGCTCTTGCCGGGTTCCACCTCGCTCTGGGCGCTCATCCGCGATAGCCGCACGTTCCAGATCCCGAGCCTCCAGCAGCGAGGAAAGGGCCTCGGCATCGTGAGGCTCGACGAGTCGCTCGCCGAGCTGGTCAAGGCGGGCAAGGTCACGCTCGAGGTGGCCAAGCAGTTCGCCGAGGCACCTCAAGAGCTCGAGGCTCAGGTCGCAGCGGCACGCGTCGATCCGCAGGCAGCGCAGGCCGAGGCCAAGGGCGGTTTTTTCGGCGGCATCTTCGGAAAGAAAGGCTGACCGAGCATGGCGAAGATAGACGCGCTCTTCGACGAGCTGCTCTCCCGCGGCGCGAGCGATTTGCACCTCGGCGTCGGGTACCCCCCGATGCTCCGCTTGCGTGGCGACCTGGTTCCCGTCCGCGAGGCGCCGGTCACGGTCGCCGAGATGGAAGCCTTGCTCTTCGAGATCACGGCTCCTCCGCAGGCGCGGCGCATCCGCGAGGAGCTCGACCTCGATTTTGCCTACCAGTACGAGAAAAAGGCTCGATTTCGCGCCAACTATCTCTGGAAGCGTGGGGCGCTCGGGGCGGTCTTCCGCATCATCCCGCAGAAAATCGCGAGCCTCGCGGACCTCGGCACGCCCGAGGTGCTGGCGCGCCTCGCCGAGCGTCGGAGCGGCCTCGTGCTCGTCACCGGGCCGACCGGCTCGGGCAAATCGACCACGCTCGCGGCGATGATCGACCACGTGAACCGCACGCGCGCCTGCCACGTGCTCACCATCGAGGATCCCGTGGAGTTCGTGCACGAGTCCCGCAAGGCGCAGGTCACGCACCGCGAGGTGGGCATGGACGCCTCGAGCTTCACCGCGGCCATGCGCAGCGCCGGCCGAGAGAACCCGGACGTGGTGCTCGTGGGCGAGCTCCGCACGAACGAGACCATGAAGCTCGCCCTGCAGCTCGCGAGCTTCGGCATCCTCATCTTCGCCACGGTGCACACGAACAGCGCGCCCGCGACCATCGAGCGCATCGTCAACGCGTTCCCCAGCGAAGAGCAGCCGCAGATTCGCGGCATGCTCGCCGAGAGCTTGGCCGGCATCGTCGGCCAGCAGCTCTTGAAGAGCGCGGACGGTAAGGGGCGCGTCGCCGCGCACGAGATCTTGATTGGATCCGCGGCGATTTCGGCCATGATCCGCGAGGGAAAGACCACCCAGATCGCGAGCTTGATGCAGGCCGGACAAGGTCAGGGCATGCAAACGATCGACATGGCCCTCGAGCGCATGCTGGTACAGAAGAAGATCTCGGCCGAGGTGGCGCTCGAGAAGGCCCAAGACAAGGACACCTTCACGAAGACCATCGAGCGCCTCGGCCTTCGCCCCTGAGCTCGTCGTACCCGCGAGCACTCTCGAGACGTCGAGTGCTCGCGGATCGGCGTCGCGAGGCTACTTGGCCGGGGCGGCCGAGGCTGCCGGGGCGCCCGAAGCGGTAGCGGCGGGAGCCGTGACCTCGGGCTTCTTGAGAATCGTGCTCTGGCGAGCCTTCTCGGGCAAGAAGCCGTCGAGCTTGCCGAGCGCCCAGGCGAAGACCAAGACGAGCAACACCGCCAGGAACGCATAGCGGAACCAGGGCGTGGGCTTTTCGCCGAACGGATCGTCGGCGATGCGAGAGGCGCCTTCGGGCAGCTCGCGCAGATGCGTGAGGGATGCACCGAACGGCACGTTGATCTTGGCGGAGGCGTTCACCGCCCAACCGTTGGCGTCGAGGATGGGACCGAGGTTGCGCTGGCGGAGCTTGAGCCAGGCGATGAGCATCGACGGACCGGAGATGGCCATGAGCAGCGCGAGGATGCCGAAGGGCATGAAGATCCCGAGACCGAGAAAGAGTCCGATCACGGTGGTGAAGAAGCCGGCCAGGCCCGCGACGGCCACGCCGATGGCCGCGATCATGCCCACGTCGAACTTCTTGGGGGCGCCGGGAGCCTCAGGGGCACCGGGCGCGACGGGGGTCGTGGGAGGAGCCGTGTCCGCCTTGGCGGCTTCGGCCGCGGCACCGTCGATCTTGGTCGTCGACTCTTTCTCTTTTTCCGCGGCGCGCTTGGCGATCGATTCCTCGATGAGGCGGATCAGTCGTTTGTAGGGCGACCAGAACGCCTGCCGCACGCTGATGGGGTTCTCGACGATGCTCGTGATGGTCGCCGACCAGTCGCGGCCCTTTCGGTCGTAGAAAACGCCGTTTCGGCCGACCATGAGGTTGTCGACGTCGCCGGCGGTGAACGCGCACACGATCGACATCTTCTCGCCCGAGGCTCGCGTGCAGTCGCAATACACGAGGTAGGCTTTGGAGAGCCCGGCGAGCGCGGCGTGTTTTGCGGCGTCGTTGACCGCGATGCAGAGATCGCACGAGCGCGCATCCAAGAAGAGCGTTCCCGCTTGGAACGAGGCGTTCTTAGCGCCGTAAAAGTCGGCGAAGTTCACCAGGTTGCGGAGCAGCTTCACGAAGTCTCGCCGCATGCGCACGGCGCGCTCGACGGACGCGACCTTGTCGTACTGGTCGGCCAGGGCGGCGTCTTGCTCGATGAGGGCGAGGGCTTTCTCTTTGTAACCGCCGTCGAGTAGCGCCTTGGCGCGTGCGTCGTCGATGCCGTCGCAGGCGTAGGTGCCGCGCTTCGCGAGCCACTCGCGGTGGGGCGCGAGCTTCTCACGAACGAGGGAGAAGTCGGCCTCGGAGAGGGACTTCTTGTCGCCGATCACGGGCACGAGAGCCTTCTCGCGGAAGGCTGCGATTTTGGCCTTCCAGGCCGGATTGACGCCCGATTCGAGGGCGAGGGACGCTCCGCCTTCGATGCGCGACAGCGGGAGCTTCTGCACGTCTTCGCCGGACTGCGCGAGGGTCTTCTGCGCGAGCGCGGTGAGATCGGCATCGCTCGCCGAGAGCAGCGAGGTTCCCCGCGCATCGAAGGAAGCGATCTGGCAGCGCACGAAGAAGTCTTCGATCTTGGTCTCCACTTCGGCGAGCGCTGCGGCGGCAGCGGCGGTGAGCTCTCCAAGCGCCGCGGTCTTCTCGCCCTCGAGCGACCACGCGAGGCGGGCCTCGAGGTCGGCGAAGTACTTCTCCACCAGAGTCTTGTCGACGCCTGGTTTTCCACTGCGATCGGGCACCGTTCCGGCCTTGGCCACGTCTTCGAGGGCCGCTTGCAGCTCCGCGTCTTCGGCGGCCTCGGGCGGGACGACACCGTCTCCGTTGAATCGAGTTCCCGCGAAGGCCTCCTGAACGGCGGACACGTCGTCGAGCGAGATCGCCTTCGCGGACTTCTTCTGGTCGACCAAGATCTGTTTGGCCGAGGCGAGCACGGCTTTGCCCTCGTCGGTGGACGAGTCGAGGTCGGCGAGCGCGACCGACGATCCCTTCTCGAAGAACACGTCGAGCGACTTGAAGGTCTTCTTCGCCCAGTCGAGGGCCTCGAGAACTTCCGGCGGGCGGATCATGCCGTCCTTGTCGGTGTCGAGGAGCTCGAGGGTCTTCTCGTCGATTTCGGTGCCTTTGACCGGGCAAGCGAGCGCGACCCATAGCTTCTTGTCGAGCTTGGGCAACGCCAGCAAATCGGCACCGCTCTTCAGGACGACCTGATCGACTCCGCCCGCACGAAAGAAGCTCCAACGATGGTCACTCATGCGCGAGAACCTAGTCGGTCCGTCGAAATGCGTCGACCGAACACGTACCCGCGTGGGTCTTCTTGTCGTGCGCCTGCTCGAACGGCAAGACTGTGGCGCAAGATGTCGTTTTCCGGGATTCAGTCGCGGGCGCCGGCGAACTGCTTCTCGACGAGCTTCTTGTAGAGGCCGTCTCGTGCGACGAGGCTCTCGTGGGTTCCTTCGTCCACGATGGTGCCGTGATCG
Source organism: Polyangiaceae bacterium (assembly GCA_965225775.1). Taxonomy (GTDB): domain Bacteria; phylum Myxococcota_A; class Polyangia; order Polyangiales; family Polyangiaceae; genus JAAFHV01. The sequence continues at coordinate 8,752,227 of OZ245328.1, forward strand.
AGCACCACCACGCGGTCGGCGTCTCGTACCGTCGAGAGTCGATGGGCGATGACGAGCGTGGTTCGGCCGGTCATCAAGCGATCGAGTGCTTCCTTCACCAAGGACTCGCTCTCCGCGTCGAGCGCGCTCGTGGCCTCGTCGAGCACGAGGATCTTGGGGTTCTTGAGCACGGCGCGAGCGATCGCGATGCGCTGCTTCTGTCCGCCCGAGAGCTGCACGCCGCGCTCGCCCACGAGGGTGTCGAAGCCGTCCGGGAACGCGCTCACGAAGTCGAAGGCGTTGGCCGTGCGCGCGGCGTCTTCCACTTCGGCCAAGGTCGCTTCGGGGCGTGCATACCGCACGTTGTCCGCGACCGATCGCGCGAAGAGCAGAGGCTCTTGCGAGACCGCGCCCACGGTGGTGCGCAGCCACTCGGCGTCGAGGTCGCGCACGTCGCGGCCGTCGACCGTTACGCGACCGGCCTCCGGATCGTAGAGACGCGCCAAGAGCGCCGCGATGGTCGATTTGCCCGAGCCCGAGGGGCCCACCAAGGCCACCACTTCGCCGGGCCTCAGCACGAGCGAGACGTCGTCCAGAACGAGCGCCTCCGGGCGCGCCGGATAACGGAAGGAGACGTGCTCGAGTCGGACTTCACCTTGCACCACGTCCGGTCTCTCGGTGCCGGAGATCATCGTGGGGGCTCGATCCAGGATCTCGAAGATGCGGGCTCCCGCTCCGCTCGCTTTCATGAAGTCGGCCCATACGTCGCTCAAGGCCGCGAGCGCGAACGCGACCACCAGCGTGTAGACGAAGAACGACGTGAGCTGCCCCACGGTCATGGCGCCGTCCAAGACGAGGTGCCCTCCGTACCAGAGCACCGCCGTTCCCGCGGAAAACGCCGCGACCGAGGCCACGAAGTCGAACGAGCCACCCATGCGCGAGCGCCGCTTGGCGATGGCGAACGAGCCGTCCACGGCTTCGGCGTAGCGCGCGACTTCGAGCCGCTCCGCCGCGAACGAGCGCACCGTGCGCAGCCCCGAGAGGCTCTCCTCGGCGATGGTGCTCGACTTCGCCAACGCGTCTTGCACGTCACGGGAGAGCGCGCGCACGCGTCGCCCGTACATGACCGCGCCGATCGCCACGGGGGGCACCACGAGCAGCATCACCGCGGTGAGCCGTGGCGAGGTCCACACGAGCGCCGCGAGTCCGCCGACCAGCGTGGCCAAGCTTCGCAGCGACATCGACACGTTCACGCTCACCGTGTTCTGCAGGATGGTCGTGTCCGAGGCGAGCCGGCTCGTCAGCTCTCCGGTCTTTCGTGCGTCGAAAAAGGCCACTTCCTGCCGGAGAATGGCCGCGTACACGTCCTTCCGGAGACGGGCCACGATGCGCTCGCCCGTGGTGGTGAAGAGCACGTAGCGCATCGAGCTCGCGGCGGCCTGCAACGTGAGGACGCCGATCATGATCATCGCCGCGCGATCGATCACGTGCGGGTCTCTTCGGCCGAGCGCCTCGTCGAGGATGAACCGGAGGCCTTGGGGGAACGCGAGCGAGCCCGTGCTCCCCACGAGCAAGAAGAAGAGACCCGCCGTGAGCGCACGCCACTCGGGTCGCGCCAAGGACAGCAAACGACGCAGGGGAACGCGCGGAGCGCTCTCCTTCGAGGGCTTCTTCGCGGGACCCTCCGCCGCCTCGACCGCGGGCTCTCGTCGGACGGGAGCGCTCACGTGCGAGCCCGGGCGCGTCCGCCGCTCTTTCCTGCGCTACGCCCGTCCTCGAAGGTCAGCGCGAGCAGGTCGAGCGCTTCGCTTCCTTCCGCTTCGAGGTCGAGCGTGCCCTCGCTCCGTACCCAGTCTTCCACGACGACGCGGAGCACGCCCACGATGGCGCCGGACACGAGGCGTGCACGTCGCGGGTCGCCCGAACGCGCGAGCGCCTGGGCGACGAGCTCTTGTGCGCGGCGATCCCACTCGAGATCCTTGGCGAGCAAGGTCGTGCTCCGGGCGAGCACGCGATGCTCGCGCAGCACGTCGTCTTTCGCTTCCAGATGGAGCGACGAGAGCGAGAGCAACGCGCGCCTCACCGTGGCGAAGGGCGTCTCGTCGGCCAGCGGGACGAGCGCCGACTCGAGCGCCTCGAGCTGCTCGCGCCTGCGGCCGAAGAAGACGTCTTCTTTGGTGGGAAAGTAGCGGAAAAAGGTGCGCTTCGACACGTTCGCGGCGGCCGCGATCTCTTCCACCGTGACCGCGTCGAAGCCGCGCTTTTCGAAGGCCTTCTTCGCGACCTTCGCGAGGGTGCGCTCGGCCTCGAGCTTCTTGCGATCGCGAAGGCCGAGAGGCTCGGACGAGTCCTCGACGTGCGCCGTGGTCCGCGAAGCGCCCGAGCGTGTGACGCTTTTTCCTGTCATCCCGGGGAGGGAGTGAACATCCGCGACACGAAGGCGAGCAAGAGCTTTTCGCGCGCCGTTGGCGAAAGCTCGTTCAACAGGGCGTTCACGTCGGCCATCTCGCGCGGCACCGACCCGTTCGCGCCCCCCATGGAGGCCATGAGGTTCGCGATGCCTTCACCCGAGGTGTCTCCTTCGACCAGCGCGGACAGCGTGGCCCCGAGCTCGCGCGAGCCACGCGCTCCGCCGCCCGCGCGCCGCACCTCTTCGGTGGCCTCACCGAGCGCGACCAGGAACGCCTCGATGTGCGCGGTGTTGCCCGGGTTGATGGTCATGTGGAGGTTCTCTTTGCACGTGCCGAAGGCGAGCTGCGCCTGCACCGCGAAGCCCTTCCGCTTGAGCGCGTCGGCGAGCGAAAAGACGGACAGCTCGTCCGAGCCGAACGCCACGAGGCTCGCGTGGGGCTTGCCCATCACGTAGAGGCCCGCGATCTTCGCGATGCCCGCGGTGAGCGCATCGCGTGCGGCGAGCAGGCGTTTCGCGATGTCGAGGTAGCCGTCTTCCCCGACGAACTGGAGCACCGTCCAGGCCGCGGCCAAAGGACCTCCCGACTTGGAGCTCTGCACCGTGGTGTTCAGCATGGTGTAGCCGGTCCACGAAGCGCAGGCGAAGAGCTGGAACGTTCGCAGGCTCTCGTCTCGGTAGAGCACGACCGAGGCGCCCTTCGGACAGAGCCCGTACTTGTGGAGGTCCATCGACATGCTGGTGACGCCGGGCACGCGGAAGTCGAACGCCGGCACCGCGACGCCGAGGCGGGCGAAGTAGGGCAACAAGAAGCCGCCCATGCAGCCGTCGACGTGGCAGAGCACCCCGCGCGCGAGGGCAGCTGCGGCGATCTCGGTCACCGGATCGACCACGCCTTGCGCGTACGAGCACGCGGACGCGACCACCAGGATCACGTCGTCGCCGTGCTCGTCGAGCTTGCTCGCGATGTCCTTCGGGCAAGCCTCGAAGGTGTCCTCGCGGAGGGCCGTGGGCACGAGCTCGACACCGAGGTAGTGCGCGGCCTTGTGGAACGCCGCGTGCGCGCTCACGGGCACGAGCATCTTCGGGCGGGTCACGTGAGGGCGCGCGGCGAGCGTGGCGTCCCGCGCGGTCTTCACGGCCAGCAGGATCGACTCGGTGCCTCCGCTCGTGAAGTTGCCGACCACGTCGGGACCGCCACCGAGGTGACGGCGGGCCATGTCGACCAGGTCGTTCTCGAAGGTGCGCAGGCTGGGGAACGTGGTGGGGTCGAGGCCGTTCTCGGTGAGGTACTCGGTGAAGGCGAGCTTGCCGACCTCTTCGATCTCCGGTCCGGCCTCGAACGTGTAAGCGAAGAGCTTGCCTTCGCGCCAAGGGAAGTCGTCGATGCGCGCCTTCCTCATGGCTTCGAGGATGGTGTCTTTGGGTAGTCCGTGGGTCGGGATTCGCATGGTCGTGACCTCCGACCCACGGGGTAGCATCGTGGCGTTCGGTGTCAACTGGCACTAAGTGTCAAAAGTTTTGTGGCGCGCCGAAGGCGGCATTTGTTCGGTGATCTTGGGCTCAGGAGGCGCGCGCGCGTCGACCGCGCTCTTCACGCCAGGCGACGATTCGATCGGCCGTGAGCGTATTGAGCACGTGCTCTTTGCCGAGCCAGGCGCGGCGCGCGATGCCGATCCCGAAGCGCACGTGGGCGAGCTCCCGGGTGGCGTGGGCGTCGCTGTTGATCACCACCGGCACGCCGGCGTCTCGAGCCATGCGCGCGAGATGTTCGTCCACGTCGAGCCGGGTAGGCGAGGAGTTCAGCTCGATGGCCACGCCGGCGCGTTTCATGGCGGCGAGCACCTGGTCCATGTCGAGAGGGCTCGGATCCCGCGCGCCGAGCTGCCGGCCGGTCGGATGTCCGAGGCAGTCGATTTTGCCGGACTCCACCGCGCGAATCACGCGCGCGGTCATGACGTCTCTCGGCATGTCGAGGCGCTGGTGCACGCTCCCGACGACCCAGTCGAGCTCGCCCAGGAGGTCCTCCAGATCGAGCGTACCGTCGGTGAGAATGTCCGCCTCGAGTCCGGCGAAGACGCGGAATCCCTCGGTCTGTTCCACCTCGCGGAGCACGGTGCGCTGCGCGCGCAGACGCTCGCGGCTCATGCCTCGAACGAACGCGAGCGTCTCGGAGTGGTCGGTGATGGCCACGTAGTCGAGGCCGCGCTCTTTCGCCGCGCGAACCATTTGCGCGAGCGTGCCGCGTCCGTCGGTCTCGTTCGTGTGCATGTGCAGATCGCCACGGAGGTCGTCCAAGGCCACGAGCGTGGGCAGCTCGTCCTTCAGGGAAGCTTCGACCTCGCCGCGGTTCTCCCGCAGCTCGGGAGGCATCACGCGCATCCCGATGGCCGCGTAGACCTCGGCCTCGTCCTTGCCGGCGATGCGCGCACCGCTCTCGTCGAACACGCCCCACTCGCTCACCTTGAGCTTCTTCTTCACGGCCAACGTGCGCATGGCCACGTTGTGGTCCTTCGAACCGGTGAAGTACTGGAGGGCCGCGCCCCACGACTCGAGAGGCACGATGCGCAGGTCGCACTGCATGCCGCCCTCGAGCACGACGCTGCTCTTCGTCTCGCCACGCGCGAGAATCTCGCTGACCTCCGGTGCTTCGACGAACGCGGCCGTGATGGCCGAGGTGTGCTCTGCCTCGGCGGCCACGAGCACGTCGAGATCGCCCACGGTCTCGGCTCGCCTACGCAAGCTGCCCGCGAGCTCGCACGCTTCCACACCCGGTACGGCGCGCATGCGCGCCACGATGGCCTCGCCGGTGACCAGCGCCTCGGCCATGGGCCTTCGCTTCGGGCCCTGGGCACGCTTTCGGTAGGCCTCGATGGCGGCGATGAGCTTCTCTTCCCGCTTCTGGCCGAAGCGAGGCAAGTCACGGAGCTTGCCTTCGCGGGCGGCTTTCTCGAGCTCGTCGATGCTGGAGATGCCTCGTTCGTTCCACACCTGCTGCGCGGTCTTCAGGCCGATGCCGGGCAGGTTCATCAGCTCGAGCAGTCCGGGCGGAAGTTTCTTCCTCAGCTCTTCTGCCTCGGCGATGGTGCCGCTCTCGAGCAGCTCCGACACCCGTCGCGCGACGCCTTCGCCCACGCCACGGATGCCGACCAGCTTGCCGTTCTTCGCGAGCTCCACCACCGAGTCCGCGAGGCCCTCGATCGCGCGAGCGGCCGTACGAAAGGCTCTCACTTTGAAGACGGCGATGCCGGACAGCTCTTGAAGATCGGCGAGGTCGTCGAGCGCGCGTGCGATGGTTGCGTTGTCCACGTCCGCATCTTAGGCGCCCAATCGAATTTGGTGTGCCATCTCCCACCGATCCCGGGGCTGCAGCAGGTCGCCTCGTCGCTCATCGACCTACGGGAGTCGGCTTCCGGTGCTCGGCCGCGGGCAACTGCCTCGTGTCGGTCTCGACGGAATCTGGCACACGTATTTCGACCGGGCGCCTCTCCTCGCCGTGCCCGTCGCGCGCAGCGTCGCCGTCGTGGGCTACGTCGAGGCGATTGACGCGAAGGAGGCGGCTGCTAGCTCTGAAAGCATGCGGGCCCTCGTCCGAAACACGTCGCTGGTCGGGATCATGATCGCGCTCGCCGCGTGCGGGCTCGACCTTTCCGTGCCGGGGGCAGGGCCGACCTCGTTTGACGCGAGTCGCGCAGACTCCGGCGCGGCCGACGTGGGGGTGGGCTCCGACGCGGCGATTCTCGACGCGGGTCAGCCCGAGGCACCCTCGTCGGTCCGAGTGGAGGTCAAGCAGGGCGAGATCGACACGCTCCCTCCAGGAACGGCCGAGCCTTGCTCCAAAGGGGGCCGAGACGTCACTCTCGACATCGTGAACGATACCTCCGAAATCGTCGAAGTCTTCGATGTCGGGTTCGACTGCCGAGAGTCGTCGATCGGTTTCATCGACCCCGGGGAGTCCGACAGCACGAGGACGTCGGAGCGTCACCGGTGGCGACTGAAGACCACCACGGGAGTGCTCTTGCTCGACTTCGTCGTCGCGCGAGGCCCGGTCGAAATTCGCTTGCGCTAACGCATGCAGATTGCACCGTTCGGACGGACACGGGCCCGCAGCCCTCCCGCAGGAGAGCGCGAGCCCGGTCGAGCGTGAGCTCGGGCGAAGGCTCAGCTCTTCGTCAGCTTCTCGCCGAACGCCTTCACCTTGCCGAGGAGGTCCTGCACGACGCCGTGCTTTTCCTGATCGGGGGTCTCCGGCTTCGAGTGGAAGTGATGAACCTCGCGGATGCTGGTCTCGAGCTTGTTCCACTCGTCCTTGGCGTCCATGCTGGCGAGGTGGAGCTTGAGGGCGATCTCGTCCTTGGCCTGCTCCAAGGTCTCGAGCCCCTTCTTCCAATCGATCGCGCCGTCGCTCTTCGCTTCGGTCGCGGCGGGCTGGGGGTTCTTCGGGGCGGGGTTCTGCGTGGAGTTTGCCGTGCTCATGACCCACCCTTTTGCATGCGGTGGGCCATCGGTAGGAGCGCGCGAAATCGAGTGAAAACGAGGCCTTTTTTGCGCGAGTGGGGACGCGCGTGTCTCGTGAGTGAGGCAAAGCGCGACCTCGTGTCGCAAGCTGACCCGCGCGCCCTGCGCGGACGACGCAAGTCTCGCACGCGGACCGTCTCGAATCGGCGCCGCCGCGCGCGAGCAGGTTGAGTGCGCGTCCGCGTCGGGGCATGGTGACGCGATGGTGAGGACGGCTTCGGGCGCCTATCGTGGAGCGCTGGTCATGCTGGTGACGGCCCTCGGCGCGTGTGGAGGCGGCGAGCTGCCCGCGTCCACGCTCCCGCGAGCTGGCGAGCACGACCCGGTACCCGCCACGTGTCGAGTGCGTCTCGGGCCACTTCCCGCGCTGCCCGCTGTCGCGCCCGAAGGCCCCGAGGCCGCTTTCTCTGCACCTCCGGATCCGGCGGGCCCGCGCGCCCGACTTCTCTCGAGCTCGAGCCGAGAGACCTCGCGCGTGATCGTATCGGTGGAAGCGCCGTTCGCGACGGTCGCGAAGGAGCTCGAGGCCAGTGTGCCCAAGCGGGTCGCCGAAGAGCACGGACGCGACATCGGCATCGCGGGCTCCCTCGACCTCGTGGTCGACCGTGGAGCGTTCGCGCTCTCTCTCGAGGGGGAAAATCTGGTGGTTCGCACGCCGCTCGTCGCCGAAGCGCGCGCCTGTGCTTCTGGGAAGGGGTGCTACGCCACCTGTCGTCCGGAGGCCGTGGCCGAGACGCGTGTGTCGCTCCGCTTGCGTCCCGACGCGACTTTTTCGCCGCCCCACGTGAGCGTGACGCTGCGACGCGGGTGCCGTGTCTCGATGCTCGGAGGGATCGTGTCCATCGACGTGACCCCGATGCTCGAAGAACGCATTCGCGAGCGTGTGCCGCAGGTCGAGCGGATGGTGGCCTCGAAGCTTCCGGACGTGCGGAGCGAGGTGCGTCGGCTCTACGAAGAGCTCGAGACCCCGCGTGCGCTCCCGCTCGGCAAGGGCTGCGCGACCTTCTCTCCCGGCGTGCTCGCCCAAGGACCCATCGCTCCCGCGCCCGGCGGTCTCGCGCTCCGCTTCGCGCTCGAGCTACGACCCGAGCTACGCTTCGGAGCGACCTGCCCCGACGTGGGATCTCGCCGTGAGCCTCCGGTGGTTCCGCCTCTCGCGAGCGAGCCGAACATGCCCGAAGAAGACACGCTTTTGGTCGCTCAGGTCGTGCCGCTCTCCCGCGTGGCGGAGAGCTTGGGCGGAGCGAGCTTCGAGAGCGGCTCTGGCCCCGCGAAGCTCGACGCCGCCGAGCTGCGAGGCTTGCCTTGGACTGCCTCGAGGGTCGCCGGCGTGTCCGCACGCGTGCGCTTCGTCGGTGAAGCGTGCGGCGAAGCGGACGTGCTCGGCGAGCTCGGCTATTCGCCCGATTCGACCGGCATCGCGTGGGTCGCCGAGAGCTCCGCACCCGGAGAAAAAGAGCGCTTCGCAGCTGGCGGCCTCGACGTGGATCGACTCGTCGCGGCGGTGAAGACGAGTGAGCCGTATCGGCTTCCGTTCACCCACGAGCGCCTCGCCGCGCTGGTCGCGCAAGCTCCCGAGCTCTTCTCGGACCCGCGTGCGGAGACTCGGGTGCTCATGGGGTCGTCCGGCACGGTGGGGGTCGCGGTGCGTGGCGCGGACGTACGTGCCACGAGCAAGATGCGCGGTCACGCGACGATTCGCGTGCGCTGAGCAGTTGTCACGTGGGCCGATGAATCGTCTCGTCTCTTCGTCGCCGGCGAGGCGATGCCTTTCGGCCTATCCGCTCGCGGTGGGGGCTGGTAGAGCCACCCTCATGCGACCCACTCGGTTCATCGCCCCCGTTCTCGTCGGTACTCTCGCTCAGCTCGCGCTCGCGTGCGGCTCTCCGCCGCCCCCGCCGCCGCCGCCGCCTCCCCCCGCGCCCGCGCAGACGACGGCCGCCTCGGTGACGGCGCCTCCGCCCGAGCCGGTGAAGCCGCCGGAGCCCACCCCCGAAGAGAAGAAGAAGGCCGAAGAGCAGAAGAAGCTCGCCGAAGATCGCGAGAAGGCTGAAGCCGCCGCCAAGGCCGAGCTAGCGCGCTTCACGCCCGAGCTGCACGCCGAAGCGAAGGCGCTCGCGGACAAGCCGTTCCCCGACACCAAAACCGGGCTGAAGTCCGTGCTCGCCGGAAAGCACCGCGTGCCCGGACACGCCGAGCGTGATGCGCAGCGCCACCCCGCCGAGACGCTCGAGCTCTTCGGCGTGAAGCCGACCTCGACCGTGCTCGAGTATTCGCCCGGTGAGGGCTGGTACACCGAAATCCTCGCGCCGCTCTTGGCCAAGAAGGGCAAGCTCTTCGTGACCAACACCGACCCGAACGGTCCGGCCGATCAGCGCAGCACCTTCTACGGCTGGCGCTTCAAGTCGTTCCTGGACAAGGCGCCCGAGCTCTACGGCAAGGCCGAGGTCCTCTTGGTCGACAAGGAGCCGAGCCTCGCCATCGAAGGCAAAGCGGACGTGGTGCTCGTGATGCGCGCGCTGCACGGCATGCAGAACAGCGGCAAGCTCGACGCGTGGCTCGCGCAGTTCCACAAGGCCCTCAAGACCGGCGGCGTGCTCGGCATCGAGCAGCATCGAGCCAAGGCCGACGCGAACCCGGTCGAGAGCTCGAAGCAGGGCTATTTGCCCGAGAAGTGGGTCATCGAGAAGGTCGAAGCGGCCGGCTTCAAGCTCGCCACGAAGAGCGAAATCAACGCGAACCCCAAGGACACGAAAGACTACGCGAACGGCGTGTGGACCTTGCCCCCGAGCCTCGAGCTCGGTGAGAAGGACCGCGCCAAGTACGTGGCCATCGGCGAGAGCGACCGCATGACGCTCAAGTTCGTCAAGGTGGCGCCCAAGGCAGCCCCGGCCGCCGCGAAGCCCGCCGCGGCTGCGCCCGCGAAGCCCGCCGCTCCGGCCGCGCCCGCGAAGCCCGCCGCTCCGGCCGCGCCCGCGAAGCCCGCGCCCAAGAAGTAAGCGCAGCGCGAAGAACACGCACGAACGCGACTCACGGTTCGCTCCGGGGCTCGCGTTCGTGCATTTCGAATGGCCGGCGTCGCTCGCCGAGTCTCAGAGCGGAGGCGGCGCGACCTTCGTGATGTGGAGCTCGACACGGCGATTCTCCCGCACCGATGCGTCGCTCGCCACGCGTCGTTCCGTGGCTCCACGGGCATCTACGCGCACGCGCCACTCCGGGACACCGAGCTCGATCAGCGCGCGTCGAGCCGCGAGCGCTCGCGCGGTGGAGAGCACGAAGTTCTTGTCCGCGTCGCCCACCGCGTCGGCATGGCCCTCGACCATGACCTCTTCGATGCTCGGGTTGTCGACGAGCAGCTTGGCCACGTGCTCGAGCGCCGCCCTTCCGGAGGGGTCGAGCTTGGCGCTCCCGGTCGAGAAAAAGACGGTCTCGTCCGTGGAGATCCGATCGCGTGTGACCAGGATTCCCGCAGCGCCGCGAGGACAACCCGCGCGTGTCCCCGGAAGGTCGGGGCACTCGTCGAGCTCGTCGTCGAGCCCGTCGCGGTCGCGGTCGCGGACCCGCGTCGGTGCCGACGCCGAAGCGGTGGTCGTCGCGCTCGGGGCCTCACTCTCTTTCACTCGGGCCTCTCCCGCGTGCCCGCGTCGCGCCACGACGATCGCGATGCCGACCACGACGCCGAGCGCGAGCAGCGCACCGACGAGGGCCGCGGACGGTCGGCCTCGCGGAGGTGTCGGTGTACCGCTCGGACTCGTGGGAGGTGCGGCCCCGGCGCTCGTGGGCTTCTCTCTCGTGAGCGCCGCGAAGCGCGCCGTGGTGTGCACGGCGTGGCTCTTGGCTCCGTCGTCTCGGCGTGTGGCTCCCCAGTTGGCCACTCGCACGGCGCGCTGACTCGGGTCGTAGAACCACGACTCGGCCTCGTCCGGCGAGGGTAACGAGAAGGCCTCGCGGTAGCGTGAGAACGGCGAGCCCATGCGCGAGAGCTCGTCACGGAGCGCGGCGGCACGCGCCTCGAACGCGCGCTCGGCGTCGCGGGTCTCGTCCGGGTACTTCTCGCGCGCCTCGTGGAGCGGGACGAAGTCGGCCACGTGCCAGGTCACCGCCGTGGGCATGGCGAGTGGTCCTTCGAGCTCGGGGACGAGCAGCGCGTCGTCCATCCACCGTGCGTCGTTGAGGTCCTCGGCCAGGGTCCACACCGGCGTGCCGGCGACGAGGTTCGGTCGAAACGCACGCTCGCCGCTCATGGTGTCCCGGCGTCCTCCGCCCGCATTTTTCCGAGAGTACCTTGCACGGGCTCGCGCGTCCTCGTGAACTTCACGGGCGGGCGAAGCGTCTCGCCTCCACCATCAAACAACGATCCTGAACCACGTCGATGCCCGCTTCCGAGAGCGTGTTCGCGAACGTATCGTCCACGATGCCGAGCTGAAGCCAAACGCTCTTCGGACGAGCCAAGAGAATGTCGTCGAGGTGCCCGGAGAGATCCTTGGGGCGACGAAACACGTCGATCATGTCGGCCTTCGGGGTGACGTCGGAGACGCGACGAAACACCGGCAGGCCGAGGATGTGCGTGGCCTCCGGGTAGTAGACAGGCACTGGAACGATCTCGAAGCCGAGCTCGAGACAGGCTTTCGCGACGTAGAACGCGGGCGTATCGGCCGCCGCTTCGGTCTTCATGCCGAGCACGGCGATGCGCTTGGTCCGCGCGAGCAGCGCGGCAATCTCGGTGTCCGTTTCCAGGATGGGCATGCGCGAAGACTACAGCCTTCGAGGCATGCTGGTGTGTGGTCGGTCGAGGCCACGACGCCCGCTCAAGCGCGACTCCTCACGAAGCGAGGGCGCAGGCTTGGCGGGCGCAGGCAACGCGAACCGTGCAGATCCGTGAACCCGAAAGAGAAGCGAAGGTGCTCGAAGCAAAGCCTACGAAAGGAAGGTCTCGAAGCGAAACGAACCGGAAGAAAGAAGCCTCGAAGAAGAAAGTCGGAGCGCAGAAAGAAGACACGGAAGAAGAGCGAGAAGCGAAGCGTCTTCGAAGGAAGCGCGAGCGGTGTAGCGGAAGCGAAGCGCGAAAGGCACCAAGGAGAAGCGAAAGAAGGAGAAGCGAAAGAAGGAGAAGCGAAAGAAGGAGAAGCGAAAGAAGGAGAAGCGAAAGAAGGAGAAGCGAAAGAAGGAGAAGCGAAAGAAGGAGAAGCGAAAGAAGGAGAAGCGAAGGCAACGAGAAGCGAAGGGAGAAGCGAAGGAAGGAAGACCGCGAAACGGTGCTTCCCCTTAAGCAGATCCCGTGCCCGCTCGATTCTCCGAGAAATCGAGGGAAGTGCGCTCGTCTCTGTGGGCTTCGGGCTCCGCCTCCGCGACATGGACGTCAGGCTCTAGGGCCTGTCGTCTCGCGCCGACGGTCGCTCGTACGTCCTGGTCAGCTGCCGGCGCTCACCTCGCGACTGGAAACCGCTTTTCGAGATCGTCGACCACGGCGGCCGACTCGAAGATGACGCGGTTGCCGATCATCTTGCGGTCGGCGAAGTAGCCGAAAGCTCGGAGCGAGGAGGGCTCGAGCGCGGCCTCGGTGGTGCGCGAGACATCGTGGGTGGTGCGGAAGGCGTCGGGCATCTTCGTGGTGTCGAGGCCGTGCGCGTTCTTCATGCTCTCGCCGACGAAGGTCGAGACGTGGCACCCCGCGCACGAGAGCTGATCCGGACCGTACTTGGCGGGGTTCTCGATACGTGAGAGTGCCGCGACTGCAGCTTCACGAGCCTCGGGCGTCGCCGCTTTGGCCGCTTCGGTGCTCAGCAGAGCGTCGATGTTCTCCGGGAGCTTGGGCGAGGGGGTGATGGTGTACCGATAGCCTTCCGGCGTGATGGGACGATTCACACGCTGGTTGCTCTTGCCGACGCCCACGATGTCGAGCTGACGGAGTGCGCCGTCGACCCGATCGAAGCCGCCGAAGAACCATTCCTCTTCCTTCGGAGGAGCACGAAGAAAGAAGGTCATGCGCACGAAGGACTCGTCGCCGGCGAAGCGCAGCACGAGCTCGCGCAGCGCCTTTCCGTACGCGCCGTCGAGTCCTTGGGCGACTAGCGCAGGATGAACGTCGAGTGGTCCGGTCTTGCCCGCGGGAAGCTCCGGCGCGAGCGTGTGAAGTCGCCTTAGCTCGGACACCACGGTGGCGAGCTCGGACGGCTCGAGGTGATAAAAGAGATGCAGCGCCGAGTCGAGTGTCTGGCCGTCGTCGGTGATCGGCTGCATGACGAGGCGAATCTGCGCCTCGCATCCCTCGGGTCGCGGGAAGCATCCGTCGAAGCGCACGGCGACCACCCGCATGCGTGCGAAATCGAGCCCTTGTGTGGGCTTCACGCCGAACTTCGGGATCGTGTCGTAGGTAGCCTGAAGCAAGAGCGGCCCTTTTTTTCCGCTGTCGTTCGGTCCGAGCGTGCCCGGCGCCGAAGGCGAGGCCGGAATGGGAAGCAGCACGGAAACGTCGTTCATGGTGAGCGACGAGGTAGCCGCCGAGGCGTCCGCCTGCGCACCCGCGTCCGCACTCGCGTCGGTCGGCGTGGTCGACGAACAGGAGAGGAGGAAAGCGAGCGAGAGGGACAGTGCGAGCGAGAGGGAAGAGGCCGTGCGACGCATGCGCACTGTCTACTTCACTTTCGGGTGCCGTCGAATCGGGAAGACCTCTCCGGGGCCGGAGCGTTGTAGAAGAGCCTATGCCTCTCGCGAACCGTCCTGCTCGTCGTGCCCACGGCGTTCTCGCCTTTCGACTCGCGCCTCTCGCGCTCGCGGCCTTCGTGGCCGCATGCCACTCCGTCGGACAAGGACCGCTCGAGAAAGCCAGTGCTCTGCCGGGCGATTCCGGTCCTCTCGGGACCGACGGCGCCACGAACGCTAGTGCGACGTCCAGCGGCAGTGCCGCACCGCCGCTGCCTGTCGCGGAAGGGCCTCTCGATTGGGGCACGCGCCCGTCCGGCTCGGGACCGCTCTATGCGATTGCCGACGGCATGTGCATTCACGGCAAGGTGTTCCCGCTCGAGAACGGGGCCGTCTTCGCGTACGGCATGAATCAAGGCCCGTGGTCGCGTGGCGGTGCCACCACGGCCGAGCTCGTGGGAGACGATGGCCTCGAGCCACTGGTCGACGAAGGTTTTGGCAAGGCCTTCGGCTTCTGGGCACCCGCGAGCATCGGGGGAAAGGCACCGGACAAGCTCTGGGCCGTGGTCGACGTCTCGAGCCGTATGGTCGGCGCGTCGGACTTTTACACGGGCGGTCTGAAGGCTTCCGATTGGAAGATCCTGATGCCCAGCGGCGCGCAGTTCGGTGATGCGGGCAATCAACGATCCGGCAATACGCCCGTGCTCCAGCTGTTCGCGGCCGGTGGATACGGCTCGGGCCGCTCCTTGTTCGCGATTCGCTCGGAGGTGGTGACGCCTGGCGGCGGTGACGAAAAATGGTCGTTCCGTGTGCTCGGAGAGGACGGCGCGTGGGTGGTTGCCCCGAAAGTTCCAGGGGCCGATCTGGCTCAGGTCGCCGCGCGGGGAACCTTCGTTCGTCTCACGAGCGGCGAAACCGTAGGCATCGGGGGCGCATCCACGAACAAGCTCGTGCGCTGGTCGCCCGCGAAGGCGGTCGACGATCTCGCCTTTCCCAAGCCCGTGAGGTCCTCGGTGAAGCTCGCGGGAGGCGCTACGCGTGCCGTTCTCGAGATCGACGGCGCCTTGTACGTCTACGACGGCGAGAAACTCGCGCCCTCGAAGCTCGCCCCGAAGCTGTCGCCGGGTTTCACGTACGCGGTCGCGCCGGACGACACGCTCTACGTGGTGCTGCCGAGCCGCACGTTGCTCAAGGAGAGCGCCGACGGGACCGTGACCGAAGAGACGCTTCCAGAGGCCGGTTTTCTCGCTGGGCTCGAGCGCGGCGCACTTTGGTTGGTCGCGGCCGGCAAAGGCGAGCGTGGCTCCGATGCTCTTTTCCGGCGCGTGTCGGGCAAGTGGGAAGCGGTGCCGCTGCCCACGCCTCCGTACGGGAACGAGCTGCGAGGACCGATGAAAATCGAAGGCGTGGTGGCGGCCTCCGCGGACGACGTGTTCGTCAACGTGCGGCGCGTCGAAAAGGGCGATGGCTGGAAGACTCCCGAACCTTTCCGCGCGATGTACCGCACCAAAAAGCCTCGCGAGGTCATGCGCTGCCGTGACACCCGCGACAACGGCTCGACCGGAGTGGGCCTTCATTCGTGGCCCCCCGCGGCCGACGCTACGTGCAAGTCACCCGTGGTGGTCGTCCTCGCGGACGGAACGCCCAAACCCCCCAAGGACTACCCGAACCTGCGCGCCAAGTTGAAGGGCAAGAGCGAGCTCGGCGAGAGCCTCACGTTCGTGAACTTCGATGCGCGTGGCACGTCGAACCTGGCGGTGCTCGCGGCCGATTTCGCCAAGGCCAAGTCGCTCGCCAAGCTCGCCTCGAAGTCGCTCGATCTGCGCGCCGAGGTGGTCTGCGGTAAGCCCACGCCCACGCGCACGTTCACCTTCGACGTGGTGCGCGGCACCTTCACGTTCTGACATGCGGTCGCGCGCGGTCGTGGGCTCGTCTGCGGGCTACCTGCTCGTGCTCGCCGCCGTCACGAGCGCGTGCGGGGCGCGAGGGCGAGTCGCGAGTCGAGAGGCTTCGACCAGTGGCACGTCGACCGCACACGACGGGCCCGTCACGTGCGGAGGTTGTCACGAGGCTGCCGTGCGCGAGTGGAACGAGTCAATGCATCGTGAAAGCTTCTCGAGTCCCGACTTCCAGGCCTCCTACCGGGAAGAGCCGCTGGCGTTTTGTGTCTCGTGTCACGCGCCGCGAAGAGCCGCGCTCGGGCTCGCGCTCGGCAACGCGCACGGCATCGACTGCGCGAGCTGTCACCCGGGCATCGATGCCCACGAGCGCGCGGCCCTCGCCTCGACGCCCGCGCCGAAGGGCTCCGCACCGGACAGACCGGTGGCTTGCGCGACGTGTCACGAGCTCACGAGTCTCGGGTCGGCCACGCTTCTCCAGAGCACCGCGAGCGAGCACGTCGCCAGCCCTTTTCGTTCGGTTTCGTGCGCGTCGTGCCACATGCCGAGGGACGCTCGGGGGCACGCGAGTCACGCGTTCCGCGTGTCTCGCGAGCCGTCCGTGATTCGCCGTGCGCTCGTGGTTCGTGACCTCGCCTTCCGACCCGAGGGGGTGAGCTTCACCCTGGCGAGCAAAGGGGTCGGGCACAAACTTCCTACCGGAGACATCTTCCGAGCGCTGCGCGTACGGGCGTGGGTCGAAGACGTGGGCGGGCGTATCGTGGGCGAGACGTCGACCGAGCTTCATCGGGACTGGGACGCGCATCGCCGTTCGTTCGGCCGTCGCGAGGCCGAGCCGGAGACGGGGGATACGAGGCTCGACGAGCGTGGACGTAGCTTCGTCGTCGCACTCGCCGAGCCGAAGGCCGGTGCCATCACGTTGCGTCTTCAGGTCGACTACGTGCGGGGCTTCGAAGCGCGTGCGGGCGAGCTGTCGGCGTTCGCGACCTTGCCCGTGCTCGACGAGACCTACGTCTTGGGTCACTGACGTGCGCGAACGCGCGCGCGTTCGTGCGAGACTGTCGCGCATGGCGACCTCGCGCACCCGAAGCCCGGCCTCCACCAAGAGGTCCTCCACGCCCACGAAGGCGCCGGCGAAGAGCGCGCCCAAGGCTCTCGAGCATCGCGGCTTCGAGACCCCTCGCGCGTTCGACCAGTGGCTCGCGAACGAGCACGCTAGGTCTCCGGGCATCTGGCTCGTCATCGCCAAGAAGGATTCGGGCAAGCGCTCGATCACCTACGCCGAGGCCCTCGAGGTCGCTCTCGTGTGGGGTTGGATCGACGGCCAGAAGGCCTCGAAGGACGAGACCGAGTGGCTTCAGAAGTTCACGCCGCGAGGGAAAAAGAGCATCTGGTCGAAGGTGAACCGCGAGAAGGTCGAGGCCCTGACCGCCGAAGGGCGTATGAAGGACTCCGGGCTCGAAGTGGTTCGAGCGGCCAAAGCGGACGGCCGCTGGGACGCCGCGTACGATTCGCCGTCGCGCGCGACCGTGCCCGACGATCTCGCCGCCGCGCTCGCCGCCGAGCCACGCGCAGCGGCCTTCTTCGGTACGCTCGACGCCACCAATCGCTACGCCGTTCTCCATCGCGTGCACACCGCGAAGAAAGCGGAGACTCGAGCCGCGCGCATCCGCACCTTCGTGGAGATGCTCGCGCGGGAAGAGGCGATTTACCCCGATCGTTTGAAGAAGAAGGACGCGAAGAAGAAGGCGTAGCGCGGCTCGGCGTCAGCTCGTCTTCACGTGCTCGACGCGCCCGTCGACGAGGCCGCACACGAGCCCTTCCGACCAGGCGACGCAGGTGGTCTTGGGCACCTCGACCGGGGAGGCTTTGCCCTTCTGATCGAGCGCGAATGCCGTGACCGCACCGTTGCCGAGCGCGACGAAGAGGCGCTTGCCAGTCGAGTCGAAGGTGAGGCTCGTGGGCGCCTCCGGAACGGGCAGGCGCGCGAGCACGCGGCCCTTGGCCAGGTCGATCAGGGCCACCGTGCCGTCGTCGGAGCCCGAAGCCACGAGCCTTCCGCGAGGCTCCGCGGCGAGGCACGTCACGCCGAACGCGTCTTGGTGGGCCTCGATGCGATGAACGACGGTCGCCGCCGCCACGTCGACCACGAAGACGCGACCGTCGAGGGCATCGGTGCCCACCACGAGGTGAACGCCTCTCGGGCGCACCAAGGCGCTGATGGTGCCGTCGGAGAGCTCGTAGCTCGTGACCTTCTTGCCGGCTTCGAGGTCGAAGACGTCGACCGTGCCTTGGTCGTTTCCGGAGAACGCGTAGGCGTCGTCGGCGGCGAAGGCCGTGCAGGTGCTCTCGAGCACCACGGGCTTCGGCGTTTTCCAAGGTTTTTCCAGGCAGATCACCAGCGAGGCGGACACCGCGAGCACCGACTCGTCTTCGGCCACGTGCACGAAGCTGGCAGGTCCCGCGAGGCGGGTCGAGCCGACCTCTTCCACGCCTTTCAGAATGCGAGCGCGTCCGGCCTTGGTGCCGACGGCCACCAGCGAGCCTCGCGCGGAGAGCGCCGAAACGGGAGAGCTTGCGACAGGTGCACCGGAGAGCTGGGCCTCGTCCCAGACGCGCAGCGGCTCGCCGTGGGCTGCGGTGAGCACCACGCCTTTGCCGAAGCCTACGGCACGCACGGCCGTTCGGTGTGTCTCGAGCGCACCTCGCGCATCACCCGTGAGCGGGTCCACCACTTGGACCCAGCCGTCGTCCAAGCCGACCAGGACGCGACGTTCGTTGGCCGCGAGCGAGGTGACCTTGGTGCGCATGCGCGTGCGACGAAAGACCTTCTCTTTGGCGGCGTCGACGATGACCAAGAAGTCGCCGAGCCCCAGCGCGAAGCGACTCCCTTCCACCGCGGCGAGGTGCCAGGTGGACGCGGCCTCGGGGACCTCGAGCTTCATGCGCCCGGTGACGCTGCCACTCATGACGGCGAGGAATTCGAGCTCGCCGTCGGTCCTGAGGGCGACCACCGTCTTCCCGATCACGGTGACCGCGAGGAATGGTCCGCCCTCGTGCTGCCAGCGCAGCTGACCCGACACGTTCCAGTAGTCGACGCCTCCTTCACGGGCCACGGCGACTTGTTCGCCCGAGACCTTGAAGCTCGTCACGGGGCTTTCGCCCTTGGCGACGGTGCTTCGTTCGCTCCCCGAGACGCGCACGAGGTGGTCTGCGCCGGCATGCGAGACGAGCCAGCCGCGTGCGCCGATCTCCTGGAGACCGGTAGCGGCTCCCGACTCGGCTTTGCCGCCCGCTAGCGCGAGTGGACGCGTGGTCTGCGTGGCCACTTCGACCAGCAGCGCCTGGCCACCATCGTCCACGCAAGCCGCCCCGCCGTCGGCGCGAGGGGCCAGCGTGAGAATCGAGGAACCTTCGGAAATCTCCCAGCGGGGTGAGGTCATCGTCGGTCGTTCGGTCGGCGTAGCGCCGAGAGACGACGGGTCCTTAGGCGAGAACGCGGCCAAGGTCCATGCCTCGCACGCGTTTTCCTCGTATCCGAGGCGTGCCCCTGCCTCGCGCGCCTCGATCGTCGCCTTCAGGTCATGTAGATGCCGCCGTTCACCTGGAACGTCTGGCCCGTCACGAAGGGGTTTCTCGCGACGGCGACGAGTAGGTCCGCCACCTCTTCGGGCGTGCCGAAGCGCCCCACCGGGATGCGCGCCGGATCGGCTGCGCGGTTGCCAGCGAGCATCTCCGTCTCGATGAGCGCGGGGGCGATGGCGTTGGCCGTGATGCCCTCTTTGGAGAGCGTGGACGCGTACGAGTGCACGAGTCCTTCCAGGCCGGCTTTGGACGCCGCGTAGTGTGGTCCCACGATTCCGCCCACGCGCGATGCGGTGGACGACACGTAGAGCAAGCGCCCCCACTTGCGCTCGCGCATCGATGGAATGACCGCGGACGAGACGATGAAGGGCGCGCGCAGGTTCACCGCCATGGTGGTGTCCCAGGTGGCGAGGCGCACCGCCTCGAGCGGAAGGGCGCGTGCGATGCCGGCGTTGTTCACGAGGATTTCGATCGGCCCGAGCTCACGGCGGACCTGCTCCAGCATTTCGTCCACGTCGTCCGGGTCGGAGACGTCGCCGACCACGGTCATTCCGTCCGTCCCGAGCGCCTCGATTTCGCGCACGACGTCGTCTGCTGCGTCGGCTGCGGTGCGGTGGTTCACGGCTACACACGCCCCCTCTTTGGCCAGCGCGACCGCGATCGCGCGGCCGATTCCACGGCTCGCACCCGTGACCAGAGCTACGCGTCCCCGCAGGGCCTCGATCACAACCCGACCTCCATCGTGACTCTTCATCCAATCAGGGAATCCGGCGCCCTCCTTTCAAAAAGCGGGCAGTTCCCCAAATAGTGAAGGGCCGGACTGCGCTGCTGCGCCATCTCGGTGAACCTGTGCCGGTCGACGGCTCGCCTTGGCGGGGCGTGTTCGTTTCGGTCGATTGGGCTTGCATCCTGCGTTCGTCGGACGCGGTGCGTATCGTGCGGGACGCGGAAGTTTTCTCGCCGTACGGTGGGGCATGGACGTCACGAGCCTCGAGCTTCCTCCGCCGCGCTGTTTGCTTACCGTTCGCGCCACCAAACCCGACGCGGAGCTTCGCGCACGGTTTGCGGCTCTCTTCGTCACCGACGAGGACGAGGCCAAAGCTTCGGCTTGGCACGAGTCGAAGAGCCCCGACAAACCCTATGTCTCCACTCGGAACGAGCTCAACGTGTGGAATCTGGCCTGTCCCTGTGGGGCCGACCGCGGCAAGCTCTTCGGCGTCCGCAAAGACGACCAGTTCATCGGCCCCGTCCGCTTCGCCTGCACCGCTTGCACCGAGACCGTGGTCGTCTTCGATGCCCTCGCCGACGGATGGAACGCCGAGACCGCGAAGCGCAAGCGTAAGGCTCGCAAAGAGCCGAAGATGACGTTCGCCATGCACTGTCGTAAGTGCAAAGAGACCGTGTGGCATCCCTCGGCCTTGGTCACCTACCAAGGCGAGAGCTACGCCGAGCTCCCGAAGGAACGCGTGCAAGATTACTTCGACGTGATCGCCCTCGGCGGCACGTGCGCCTCGTGTGGTTCGGTCGCCCTCGGCTTCCACGAAGAGTGCGCGTGACCTGACGCGACCTTGCGCTAACGTGCGCGCCATGGCGATAGGTCGTCCCCGCCTTTTCTCGGTACCGTGGCTCGTCGGGCTCGCATCGGTGGCTATCTTCGCGTGTTCGGGGCTCAAGTCGGCCCCGGACGACGCGGACCTAGGCGACGCAGCCGACTCGCTCGACGCCGCCTTGCTCGACGCCGCGTCGAGCCCGGTCGAGGCCTCCACCGAGACGGATGGCGGCCCCGTCGACGGCTCGGCCTCCGACGCCGCCGGGAGACCTTCGGTCGAGCTCAGCATGAGTGCCGGGTGCGACCAGCCGTGGCAGAACCTGGTCTACCAGGGTCCACCCCTGGTCTCGGGCAGCATGAGCGTGGTCAGCGCGACCAACAACGGACGCGTCACGCTCGTGCGAAAGACCATCAAGACCGAACTTACCCTGTCCTCCACGGGCAACAGGGCCGGCGACGACATCCTTCAAATCTATGCGAACGGGCAGCTCTTCATGAGCGCGTGCAACGTCGCATCGGGACCGTGTGTCTACGTGCCGTCCACGCAGTCGTACACGAGCGACCCCATCGCGGGCTCGGTGAAGATCGTGCGCTACGACGAGGCGTCTCGCGGCTTCGAGCTCGAGCTGACCTCCGTGGTGCTGCAGTCGGCCACCACCGGCGCGCTCTGCGAAGTGAGCGGGCGCGTGAGCGCCAACTGACGTTCGCGAGCTCAGCGCGTCTCGAAGCAGAGCTCGACCTTGTTCACCACCAACGTGCCGGAGGGGCCGGCCGGGGAAATGCGAAGCAAGACCCCGGCATTTCCAGGGCGGAACGCGGACGTGGCGTCGGCCGAGTACCACCGGTACGGAGCCACGTTCGACACGAGGCCACTCGGTGCCGCGCCCGCCCCGTCGAAGGTCATCCACGCGAACGAGCCCGACGCCGTGGTGTTGAAGCTGCGCCCGAAGACCGAGAGCGTGACCTTGGTGATGCGGGACAGCATGGCCGTGCTGAGCTCGACGTCCATGAACACCGTGCCGCCCATCTCGAGTCCGCCGACGCCCAAGAACGTGTCGGTGAAGACGGGGTTGTAGCCAATCGCTCCGCGGCTGTAGGCGCCCGCTTTCCAGCGCGACGTATCGGGCAAGTTGTTGGCTTCGTACTGCACGTACGCGCGCGACGAAGGTCCATTTCCGGCCCAGCGAAAGCGCGCCACGTGCGTGCCCACCGCGCCGGAGACGCATCCTCCGGGGTTCGGGTTGACGCCACCGTCCGAGCCCGAGCCACCGTCGACGAGCACGCCGCCGTCCGAGCCCGAGCCGCCATCCGAGCCAGTGCTGCCGTCCGAGAGTCCTCCGCCGTCCGAGCTCGCGCCGCCATCGGAGCCGGTGCCACCGTCGGAGCCCGAGCCGCCATCGAGGTCACCGCCGTCGGAGCCCGAGCCGCCGTCGCTCTTGGTGCCGCCGTCGGTCTTGCCGCCGCCATCGGAGGTCGAGCCCCCGCCGTCGCGGGTCGAGCCGGAATCCGACTCGCTTCCGGAGCCACTGTCGGTCGGGGAGCTCCCGCCGTCTTCGAGCGAGCCGTCGTCGCACGTCTCACCTTCTTGGCAAGGCGGGCTTCCGCAGTGAGCCGTGAGTCCGAAGAGGGCGACGGCGCCGGCGAGACGAAGGCTGCGAGAGAGCTTCACAGCGCCATCGTACGGTGGGCGCCGGCGGGATCTTCCCCGCATTTTCCGCGATGATCAGGTCCGTTCTATTCGGTGGGCGAGCCTGCTACGTTATGCGCCATGAAGAGTGCGCGTATCCTCGGGCTTTCGGTGCTGGCTTTGGTCTTCGCGGCGGGGGCGGCGTGTACGTCCAGCACGGTGGCTTCCTCCGACGATGCGGGAGCGGACGCGCAAACCTCGCCCACCGGGAGCTCGACCACCAGCTCCACGGCCGACGGCTCGACGCCTCCCCCCGGTGATGCGACGCTCGGAGACAGCGGGGAAAGCCCGAAGAACCCCTATGGCGTGCCGTACCCGACCAAGAACCTCGGGTGGAAAGCCCGTCTCGACAAGAACCCTGGGAACGTGATCCCGAACGTCACGGTCACGGGGTATTTGCCTGGCAAGACCCTCACCTCGAAGCTCTCCTTGGTGGACGTCTTCGACCCCGACGGCAAGACCCACGACCTCGTCGCTGTGCTGCTCTGTGCCTCGTGGGACTCGGTGTCCAACAAAATGATGGCCGATTTGTCCGCGGCCGCACCGAACCGCGTGGCGCTTTTCTCGGTGATGGGCGAAGGACCGACCCAGGGCGTCGCGGCCACGCTGCAGAACCTCGAGACGTGGCGAGCCAAGGTGCCGAGCGTGGCCCTCAACGGCCTCGATCCCTCGTTCTCGCAGTTCACGGGCGTTCAAGTGACCGCGCTCCCCACCATCGTGCTGCTCGACGCGCGCACCATGGAGATCGTGAGCCTCGAAGCAGGCGGGCCGACCGATCCGAAGGCGGAATTCGAGGCCGCCGCGGCCGACGTGAAAGCGCGTCCTCCGGCCTTCTGATCGCGCGCGTCGTCGACGAAGGCACGCGCGCATACGCGGGTGGGAATGCGTTTTTCCGGCCTTTTCCCTCTACGCGTCCGGGTCGACCGGACGTAGTCTGCGCCCGTGCCCTCGTCGAAATGGCTGCCTGCGTGCGTGGTTCTCGGAGCGTTCGCGCTCGCAGCGTGTGGGACCGCGAAGGATCCCGCGGCGAACCCGGTCTACGTGAACGTGTCTCATCCGCACCATCACTGGGTGCTGGAGAACGGCCTTCACGTCATCGTGTACCCGGACCACGGGGCGTCCGGCGTGGTGGTGAACGTGCGCTACGGCGTGGGCTCCGCGGACGAACCGGCCGGACGTGAAGGCCTCGCGCACCTGGTCGAGCATCTGATGTTCAAGGGCGACCCGGCCGCGGGCATCGCCGACATGGGGGTCGAGCTCGACCGCGCCGCTTCGTCCACGTTCAACGGCGTGACGTCGTTCGATTCGACCACGTACTACTCGTCCGTGCCGCGCTCGTCGCTCGCGACGGTGCTCTGGCTCGAGGCCGCGCGAATGGCCTCACCTGCTTCTCGCATCACCCAAGAGGGCCTCACCTCCGAGCGTCGCGTGGTGCTCGCGGAGTACCACACGCGAGTGGGAAATCATGGGGCGGGAGCGTTGGACGCGGTGGTCTACGAAAGCCTCTTTCCCGAGGGTCATCCGTACCATTCGACCCCGATCGGTTCGCCGGAGAGCTTGGGCAAGGTCACCGTGGAAGACGCCAAGTCGTTCGCGTCTTCGTACTACCGCCCCGACAACGCCTCGATCGTTCTCGTGGGAGACGTCGACGTACCCACCGCCAGCGCGGCGGTGATCAAGTACTTCGCAGGCATTCCGCGCGGCTCTACGCCGGTCGCGCGAAAGCTGGTGAGCGACGCCGCCTCCACGCCGGAAACGCTCGTTCCGTTCGTCGGCAAGAAGACCATTCGTATGCGCTCGGCTTCGCACACCCCACGCCTCGTGCTCGCGTGGCGACTTCCCGACTCGAGGTCGGCGCTCGGCCCCTCGACCGACGAGCTCTCGGCCCGCGAGCGTGGATCCCTCGAGGCGATTCGGGACGTGGCGCTGGGCTTTGCGTCGCGCGCGCTCGACAATCGCCTCTACTACAAGCTACGCGAGAAGGCCCCTGGCTCCGTCTCGGACGTGGACCTCTTCCGAGGGCGGCATGGCGCCGTTCTCATGGTGGACGTCGCTCTCGCCGACGAGTCCTCGCGCGAGCGTGTGCTTTCGCTGGTCGAAGACGAAATCGAAGGCTTCGACAGCCGGCTTCCGAGCGAAGGCGACCGCACCTCCAATGCGATCGTGGATCACCTGAGGTACCTGTCGTCCCCGATCGCGCTCTCGAACAGCATGCAAGACTCGCTCTCCCAATTCGGCATCGCCGACGCGGAGCAAGAGCGCCTCCAGCTCTACGGAAAAGTGAAAAACAAAGACATCGTGGAGGCCGTGCGCACGCATCTGCAGCGAGCGCCGCACCTCGTGGTGCACGTCTCCTACGATCCGGACGCTCCGCTCGCCGGACAGGTGGTCCAATGAAGTCCGGCTCGATCACCAGGGATTGGAAGTCCTTTGCCGTCGCGCTGGGAAGTGCTCTCGCTCTCGGTGCATGCGCGCTCCCCGAGCCGGAGTCGGCGCCGCCGCCCGTGCGTCGAAATGCGGTGGTTCGTCTCGGAACACCGGCCGACGCCAAGACCGGTTTGCCGCGTCCCACACTGGAAAAACCAGCCTCTACGCCCTTTCCCGAGGTGGCCGAAGGGCGCCTGAAGAACGGCACGCGTGTGCTCGTCGTGAACGACGCGCGCTTTCGGATCGTCTCGGTCGGATTCGTGCTCTCACGCGGGTGGTCGTCCGGTGCGCCGGGTCTTGCTGACGCGTTCGCGCGCGGTCTCAAGGGGGCATCGCCGGAGGCGAGCCGCCAGGACTTGTTCTTGCTCGCGCACACGCTGGGCGCCAAGGTGACGTCGGAGGCGTATGCCGACGGCGTGGTGCTCGGTTTCTCGGCGCTCGAACCGCTCTGGCCGACCGTCTTTCGCAGGCTCGCCAAGGTGGTGGCGTCACCCAAGTTCGAGTCCTCGGACGTGGAAAGCGACCGCGCGCTCCTCCTATCGGAGACTTCGGGTGGCCCTCTGCAAGCGAGCGTGCGGCTCGCGCTCGGCGACTTGTTCGGCGAAAGGAGCCCGCTCGCCGCACGGCCAACCGAGTCGGAGCGCGCGGCCATCGGTCCACGCGAGCTACGTGCATTCTACAAGGCCAACGTCTCGCCCGACACCCTGACCTTGGTCTTCGCAGGCCCGGTCACGCTCCAGGAAGCGCTTGTCGAAGGAGAAGGCGAATTCCCCGACTTCGAGAAGCATGCGCTCGCCCCGCAGCCTCGTCTGCCGGCGGCGCCGCTCGACGCCACGTTCACCGTGCACCTCGAGAATCGTCTCGGCGCCACGCAGAGCGACGTGGCCATGGTCCTTCCCGCGCCTGCTGCGAATGCCGACGATCGCGCCGCTCTCGAGGTGGCCGTGTCGATGCTCGGAGGCACGCTTGGAAGCCGTCTTTCGCAGCGCATTCGTGGAGAGCTGGGCGCAGCCTACGTGGTGGGCGCACACGCTCATTGCTTGCGGGACACGGGCTACGTGGTGGCTTCGGCAGGGGCGCATCCCGAAGCGACCGGCGAGACGCTGCGGGCCATCACGACCGAGCTCGAGAAGCTCGTCGCGAACGAGGCTTCCGCGGAAGAGGTGGCGCGCGCCAAGCGTGTGGTGCTCGCCAAGTACGCTGACGGGTACTTCGGCGCCATGGCCGCGACCTCGTCGGTCGCGACTGCCGTACTCGGCGGGACCGCGCCCAATAGCCTGCCGCTCGCGCAGGCCATCGACCGCGTGACCCCGGCTGCCGTGCACGCGGCGGCCGTCCGTTACTTGAATCCGGCTCACGGAAAAGCGAGCGCGGTAGGCCCGATCCGCGCCATGGAAGCCTCGCTTCGCGCCGCCGGCTACGGCGAGTCCATCGTGCGCTGACGCGCGAGACTCCCGGGCGGCACCAGCTCCCGAGAGTCTCGTGTGTGCTCGCGTCAGAGACCGCGGACCACGTGCGGCTTCAGGAGGTACCCGAAGCCAGCGTTCACGAAGCGCTTCACGAGCTCGCTCTTGGTGGTCGCGAGCGCACGCGCGGTGCGCTCGAGGTCCCACTCGCACTCGGCGAGCTTCGAGAGCAAGTAGGCGCGACGCACCTGCGCTCCCGAGAGTCGGAAGGTCTTCATGTACTCGAGCGTGCCGTCGTCGCGGACGATGCGCTCGCCGATGTGGCACTCCTCGTTCGGATCGAAATTCGGGAAAAAACGCTGCAAAACGAAGCGTCCCGAGGTTCGCACGCGCTCTTCGCGGATGGGACGCTCGAAGAGCCCCGAGGCCAGGAGCGCCGTGTAGTCGTCCCACTCGCTCCGCACCCGCGCGACCTCGCAGACGAGGTGCTCGAGGTCGGAGATGCGGGACGGATCGAGCCCGGCTTCCGCACGCAACGTCTCGGGATGGAGAAGCGCGTACGTGGCGACGAGCTCGCCGAAGAAGTCCTCGAGCAGCGAGAGGTGCAGCTTTCGGTAGTCGTCGGGGTGAGACACGACGAAGACCGTGGCGAGCGTCTCGGCCACGAAGACCAAGACCCCCACCTGGTGCTCGTGCAGCTCGAAGATGCGCAGCGCCTCCTCGAATCCTGCGAGCCACGCCCCACGGACCGACGTCTCCGCGCGAGGATCGAGGCCACGGCGCTCGGCCTCGCGCGAGTACTCGGCGAAGAGCACGTCGGGCCCGCGGAAATGGAGCGCCAAGAAGCCCTCCATCGCGAGGTGCAGCGGGAGCATACGAAAGCGCGCGTTCGTGTCCTCGCGGTCTCGTCGGAGGCCCTTCACCATGCGGTGATGCAGCTTCACGGCACGGACCCTGTCGTTTCCCAAGCGCGCGCCCAGCGTGGCCTCGGACCCGTCGTCCGTGTGCGAAACGATCAAGCCGTGCGGGATGTACGAGCGGTAGACGAGGCCCGGCGAGCGCACCTCGCCGTCGAGGCGCACCGTGCCGTAGCCGGACGCTCCATAGGCTTCCTTCCCGATGCGCAGGTCTCCGGGAGCCCGTTCGCGAAGGACGGGCACGATGCGAAAGGCGCCCATGGTCTGGGGAGCGCCGAGACGAAGGCCGTGGAGCGTGGCCGTGGAGAACGTGGTCGTGTTCATGGGAGCCTCGAAAAATAGGCCGTTCGTCGTTCTGCGGACCGGTCACGCCGCTTCGCCCAAGAAGGCGCTCACGCGCACGTCGAGCTCGCGTTCGAGCTCGAGCATCGAGCCTCCCTGGGCAGCGAAGCGCGCGAGCGCGATGAGCGTGGGCACGTCTTCCGCGTCGCGCAGACCGAGTGTGGGGACTGCGCTCGTGAGCGACTTGGGGGCGTACGTCTCGCTGTCGTAGACGGGGTTCAGGTGCAGCATGAAGCACCCGGGGAGCAGCCGAGCGCCGGCGTGGAGAACCTGGCCGGCGAGGCCCTGCGGGTCGTTGTCGTAACCGTCCGAGACCACCACGAGCAGATCCGGGCGCAGGCGAAGCGCCGCGAGCAGAGGCGTGGTGAGGTCGGTGGTTCCGTGCGGCGTGAGGCGCAGCTCTTCGTCCGCGGAGAGGCCGTTCGTGGAGGACGAGGTCCAGAGCGCCGTGTAGTCGCGTGCGGTCGCACGAAAGAATCGCGAGACACCGAGCGCCGCTGCGAGTGGACGAAGCGGCTTTTCCCGGCTTCCGTAGCTCGAGAAGCTGCGGTCGAGCACGCACACCACACGCCCGTACGAGGCCTTGGTGCGACGCGCGGCGTGCCCCGCAGAAGACGCGAGCGCATTCGAAAACTCCGCTTCGTGTGCGAGGCGAGCCTCCTCGGCTTCGTTGGTGCGCACCCGCGAACGCGAGAGGAAGTAGCTTCCGATGCGCACGAGCGACTGCCGTGACCAGTCGACGTCGGTCTCGAGTCCTGCGGCCTCACGCGCGGAGAGCAAACGCATCCGCTCGTGCGAGGTGAGGCGCGGCGCGATCTTCTCGAGGAACGTCTCGCGTCGAACGCCGCGCTTCACCGCGAGGCCTTCGGCCACCGAATAGGGCAGCTCGTAGAGCGCCTTGTCCGAGTAGTGGGCCTTGCGGAACGACTCGAAGATGGGCGTGCGGAAGCTGCGCTCCTTCCAGCCGCGCAAGAAGAACGGCCCGAGCTCGCCCGCGAACGGAACGTGCGCGTGCGTGGCCGCGCGGCGGAACGAGCGGCGGTACTTCACCGCGAGAAAATCGCGGTCCTTCGTGCGCTCGAGGTACGCCTTGGTGAGGGCGCGCGCGCGGCGGTTGTTCACGCCGTGCTTCGCGAGGTCCTCGAGCAAGTGCATCGCGCGGTGCGTGGGCAGCGTGTGCAGCGTGCGCGTGATCAGCGCGTTCTCGCGGGCGCGGCT
Organism: Polyangiaceae bacterium; assembly: GCA_965225775.1. Classification (GTDB taxonomy): domain Bacteria; phylum Myxococcota_A; class Polyangia; order Polyangiales; family Polyangiaceae; genus JAAFHV01. The sequence continues at coordinate 8,780,805 of OZ245328.1, forward strand.
CGTCTCGCGCGTGTCACGGCCGCTCGCGAGCAGGTTCCGAACGATGAGCGCGCGGTTCAAGTGGTTCACGCCGAGCGCGAGCACCTGCGCGTAGAGGTCGCGGTAGTTACCCGCGATGTAGCGGTGCAAAAAATCGAGCGACACGCGCTGGCCGCGGCCGTCGCCGTAAAACTCGCGCTGACCGGTGCAGGCGAAGCACGCGTTGACGAAGAGCAGGAGATCTTCACGGGCGACGCGGTCGCTCGCGTTCGAGAGGCGGCTCATGAAAAAGGGAGCTGCCCGGGGAGAAGAAGCGCGACAGGCTAGAACAGCACCAAAAGCTGGGGTCGGAAGTCGCGCCGAGGTCCCACGGGCAGCTGGCAGCCTGTTTTGCAAGCGAGCGGCCAGCATGGAACCGCCGAGAAATGCCGTGAAAACGCCGTTCGAGGGTCCTTCGGTCCTAGCCTTTGGGATAGGTCATATTCGCTGAGATAGCCTTGGACGGTCGCAAAGGAGAAGGCGGCGCGAGGCTCGGTCCCCGGAGGCGTGAGGGGAGGGGAGCGTTCGGGCCGCCTTCGGATGGCGACGACTCTCGAGGGGGCGCATTCGCGTACGCCACGCTCGAGGTCTTTCCAGGTCGCGTACGCGTTCGCCGAGCGCTCAGCGAAGGCGCGTGTCGAACACTTCGGCGAGCACGCGGCAGGCGTCCACCGTGGTGAACATGCCGACCACCTTCTCGTGCTGAACGACGATGGCCGAGCCGTACTTGTGCTCCGCCATGGTCGCGGCGACCTGGGTCACCGGGGTGTCGGCTTCGGTCACGTAGGGCGAGCTCGACATGGCGTCTTCCACGGTGACGACCTTCGGATCGACGTCTTTCAGGGTCTCGATGACCGACACGTCGCGCTGGCTGATGAGCCCCACCACTTTGCCGCCGTGGAGCACGGGCAGGTGGCGGATCTTGTGATCGGCCATCATCTTCGCAGCGACGGCGATGGTCTGCTCGACGCCGATCGTGTGCGGCGAGGTCGTCATGTACTTGAAGATCGGGGGAACGGGCTTGCTCATGCCCACCCCTTGAGCAAACTCCGTGCGCAGCAAAAATGCCGCATTTTAGCGGCATTTTTCAGGTCGGACGCGCAAGTCGTGCATTCGTCTGCAAACGGCTCGGAGAGCGAAGCGTCGACCCTCGCGGAGATCCTTCGCGAGGCGCACGCCCTTCGTGGTCTTCGCGGTCAGACCTTTCGAACGACCACGGAGCCGGCGGAATAACCTGCGCCGAACGAGCAGACGACGCCCACGTCCCCGGAGGCGAGGCCCTTGCGGTTGGCGTGGAAGGTGATGATCGAGCCGCACGAGCTCGTGTTGCCGAACTCGTGGAGGAGCGAAGGCGCGTCTTCGGCAGACACGTCACGGCCGAGCACCTTCTTGGCGGTCCACTCGTTCATGGTGCCATTGGCCTGGTGGAGCCACAGGCGACGCACGTCGGAGGGCGCGATGGCGAGGCTGTCGAGGTGACCGGAGACAAGCTCGGCCACGAGAGGCGAGACCTCCTTGAAGACCTTGCGTCCCTGCTGGACGAAGAGCTTGTTCGGAAGATCGCGTCCCTCGGGAGCTGCGCGGTTCAAGAAGCCGAAGTCGTTGCGGATGGCGTTCGAGAAGCGCGTGACGAGGCGCGTGCCCAGGATCTCGAAGGGCTCCTTGGCGGACGTGCCCTCGAGGCGCTCGACCACCACCGCGGTGCAGGCGTCGCCGAAGATGAAGTGGCTCTCGCGGTCGCGGAAATTCAGGTGTCCGGTGCAGATCTCGGGGGAGACCACCAGGGCGCGCTTCACGCTGCCGGCCGAGATCATGTCGCGCACGGTGGAGATGCCGAAGGTCGCGGACGAGCACGCCACGTTCATGTCGAACGCGTAGCCACGCGTGCCGAGGGCCGCCTGGACCTCGACCGCGATGGAGGGGTAGGGGCGCTGCATGTTGGAGCAGGCCACGATCAGCGCGTCCACGTCGCTCGGGCCGATGCCCGCCTGCTCCATGGCGCGGTTCGCGGCGGTGACGGCCATCTCGCACTGGAGGGACGGCTCGTCCTGCGAGCGCTCGGGGATGCGCGGCGCCATGATCTTCGGGTCGAGCACGCCCTCGCGGTCGACCACGTAGCGGCGCTCGATGCCCGAGGCCTTGGTGATGAACTCGGCGCTCGAGCGGTCGAGGGCACGCACTTCACCGCGCGCGATGGCGCCGGCGTTCTTCTCGTTCTCGGAGTCGACCCACGCGTTGAACGAAGCGACCAGGTCTTCGTTCGAGATCGACTGCGGTGGATGAAAGAGGCCCGTTCCGGTGATGGCGACACGAATCATTCGAGGGAGCGTGTACTTTCTCCGCGTTCGACGTGCAAGGCGCGGAACCTGCGCAATCTCGTGCGCACCTCCTTCGCAGGAGGCCCGAGACCGGTCGCGTCATGCAAAAAACGTCGAGAGTTTCGCAAGGTGGCCAACGCAAACGAACCCGAGTGACGCAATCGCTTCGTGTGCGGCGTAGCCTGTTACGCTGCTGAGATTCCGCATGGACCACGCCGAAACGAACGATTCGAGCGAGCCGAGCGAGGGGCCTGGTCGGGCCGATCCCGCGTACGTGAGGCTCTTGCAAAACGTGGTGCGACCGCTGGTCGGACTCGCCCATCGGCCTTCGCTCCGAGGCTTCGAGAACCTGCCCGAGGGGCGCCCGTTCATGCTCGTGGCGAACCACTCGGCCGGCATGGGCATCTCGGAGATTCTCTGCTTCGCGGCCCTCTACGCCGAGCACTTCGGTGGAGAGCGGCCGATCGCCGGCTTCTCGCACTCCACGGTGTTCGGGTTTCCTCCCGTGGGCGCGCTCATGCGCAAAGTGGGCGCCGTGCCTTCGACGTTCGAGGCCGGCCTCGACGCGCTCTCGCGAGGCGTGCCTCTCTTGGTTTTCCCGGGAGGTGACCACGAGACCATGCGGCCGTTCTGGCAGGCGAGCCGGGTCGACTTCGCAGGGCGACGCGGCTTCTTGCGTATGGCGGCCCAGGCCGGTGTGCCCATCGTGCCCATGGGGATCTCGGGATCGCACGGGAGCGCGCCGATGCTCTGGCGCTCTCGGGTGCTCCCGTACCTGCTCGGGGTGCCTCGCTTGGTCGGGCTCAAGCGCTGGCCGGTGACGTTGCTCGGTGTGCTCGGGAGCGTGGCGATTGCTCGGTTTTTACCGGTCAAGAAGCGCTGGCGAGCGTTGGCCGTCTGGGCGTTCTCGACCTCGCCGCTGGTGATGCTGCCTATCTTCCCCACCACCATTCGCTTCCGCATCGGCGAGCCCATCGAGCCCGACGAGCTCTTCCGCGAAGACGATCCCGGTCACCACCGCGCCCTCGCACGCGTTCAAGGGCGAGTGGCCGAGCTGTCGGCACGCGCCGCGAACGACCGGTGAGACCTCGCGCTCACCGTGCGAAGGAGAGCGCGAGCGCGAAGCAGACTTGGCCATGGCGCGAGTCTACGCTCGGCCCGCCTCCCGGAAGGTCAGGTTCACGCGGCATTTCCCCACGAGGGGATGCTCGCCGTCGGCGAGCGGCAGCACGCCGTGGAACGCGAGGCGCGAAGGTCCACCCCACACCACGACGTCGCCATGGTCGAGGCGCACGCGCTTCGGTCTGTCCCGCCGCTCGAGGCCGCCGAAGAGGAACGTGACCGAGAGGCCGAGCGAGACCGAGACGATGGGCGCCGCGAACGCGCGCTCGTTGCGGTCTTGATGCAGCGTCATGCGTGCGCCCGGCTCGTATCGGTTCACGAGACACGCGTCCGGTGAAAAGCCGGGGTAACCCGCCACCGCGGCCGCGGACGTCGCGAGCGTCCGGAAGGCGTCGGGCATGGGGGGCCACGGACGGCCGCTCTCCGGATCGTGGCTCGCGTAGCGATACCCTCGCGTGTCCGTGACCCATCCGAGCTCGCCCGCGTTGCTCATCGCGACGGACATGCGGAACCCGCCCGGCGTGACCATGTGGCGAAAGGGTGCACTCTGCACGATCCGCGCGACCTCGGTGAGCAAGGTCTCCGCTCCTTCGCGTGCGAATCCGCGGAGCACGACCGCGCCCTCGGCCAGAGCGACCCTCGGCTCGAGCGATGCGTCCGTGTCCCCGAGGCCGAAGAGACCGAGCTGGCTCACCGAGGCCGCGCCTCCCGAGCCGTGCTCACTTCGGAGTCGAGCGCGACGCCCTCACGCTCGAGACGCAACAGCTCGCGCTTGCGCTCGATCCCCCAGCGGTAACCGGAGAGCGAGCCGTCCTTGCCGATCACCCGGTGGCAAGGGACAGCCACGGCGAGCGGATTCCGGGCGCACGCGGAGGCGACCGCTCGTGCCGACTTCGGCGCGTCGATCGAGCGCGCCAGCTCTGCGTAGGTGACGGTGCGTCCTGCCGGGAGGTCGCGAAGCGCTTGCCAGACGCGCCTTTGGAACGCCGTCCCGCGTAGGTCGAGGGGAAGCTCGAGCGCGCGTGGGTCGTGCGGTTTTTCCACGAGGCGCACGACCTCGCGTACGGTCTCGCGCGAAGCTCCTCGATCGACGACGAGGCTCGCGGAAGGGAATCGGACTTCGAGGTCGCGCACGAGCGCGTCGGCCCGGTCGCCCAAGAGAATGCAGCATGCACCTTTCTCGGTCGTCGCGACCAAGAGCTGTCCGAAGCGGCACGGCACCACCGCGTACGTGATGCGCTCGCCGCGGCCACCGCTTCGGTACGCCGAGGCGGTCATGCCGAGCGCCTTGCCCGAGGCTTCGTAGAAGCGACTCGAGCCGCCGTACCCGGCGTCGTAGATGGCCTGGGTGACCGAGGGTGCACGCCGGAGCTCGTGCTGTACACGTTCGACCCTTCGGGCATCGGCATAGGCCTTGGGCGTGAGCCCGGTCACGGCTTTGAAGGTGCGCGAGAGGTGCGAGACGCTGAGCCCTCGGGCGCGCGCAAGAGCGTCGAGGCGAGGGGGCGACTCTACCCGATCGAGCTCGCGGCAGAGCTCGGCCACCAGCGCTGCGTTACGCTCGGCCAGCGGTGGGAGCTCGGGGCTGCATCGTTTGCACGCGCGGAACCCGGCGCGCTCGGCGTCCGCACACGTGGCGTGAAAGCTCACGTTTTCGGGGCGAGGCGCGCGCGCTCCACACGAAGGTCGGCAATAGACGCCGGTGGTCTCCACCGCGAAAACGAACGTGCCATCCGCCGCGGAATCCCGCGCGAGCACCCGAGCCCAGCGAGGATCGCACTCGGTGCGGCGGCCTGCGGCGCGAGACGTGGGGGAGGCGGACGAGGCGGACATGCGAGAGCTCCTTTTGGGTGCCGACCGGGCCTCGGTCGACCTGGTTCCTTCTAGGTCGCGTGGGTCGCACGCACACTCCGCCTCGCGCTTTCGAATTCGTTACTTGGCCGCGCTCGCTTTTTCGGCGCGAAGCCACTCGTTTTGCACGTTTTTTCCCTTGGTCCAGCCGTCTTCCAGCTGCTTGGCGAACGTCTCTTCGATGAGCTTTCCCACCATCATGACGTTGGCCTCGACCGTGATGTCCACCATGCGCAGGGTCTTGTCCGGCCCTTGGGCCTCGGCCTTCATGGTGCCGTTCACCAGGATTTTCTCGGACATGGCGCTCGGTACCAGCTTGTACGTGAAGACCTGCGACGCTTTGTCGAACACGCCCTCTTCCGAATAGCGGAAGGCCGAGCCCAAGAGCTTGACCAGTGGGCCGGGCATGGCCAGCACCGGCTCGACCGAGACCGTGCGCTCGATGCGCGTCTCGGTCTCGACGTTCTTCACCACCGCCCAATCACGAAAACCGAGGCCCTCGAGAAAGAGCCGCTTGGCGAGCGTCGCGTCGAAGTACGACTTCCAGAAGTCGTCCGTGGAGCACTCGATCTCGTGGCGCATCGAGACTTTGATCATGGGAAGACCTTCGCGCGAACGAGCCGCGCCTGCAAGCGTGGTCGACGCTCGCCGCGCGGCTCTTTCGTGCACGCGAGTCGCTTCGCTCGGGCAATCAGGGAATGGCCTTCAGGTAGAGGCCCTTGGCGGCCTCGGTGTAGGCCACGTTCTTGCCACCGGGCATCACCAGCGCGCCCACCTCGACCGCCTTCACGATCGGCTTGGAGGTCTGCGTGGACACGTCGATCACCTTGAAGTCGACCACGTCGACCTTTCGCGTGCCGACCGTGATCTCGGCGGGGTTGTCGCCCACCACGATGCGGTCCGAGCCGTCGAGCTTGTCGAGGAACACTTGGATCGGCCCGAGGTCCAGGTCCGCGCCGCCGGCGACGGCCTTGGCCTTGAGGGTCGGTGTGGTCGGATTGGGCACCCACATGAGGTAGCGTCCGCCGCGCGTGAAGCCGAGGCTCAGGTTGGTGGCCGTGGCCGAGACCACGGTGGGCGCGGCAGGCGTGGCCACCGAGGAGAGCTGGAGGTCGAACAAGTTGCCGTTGGTGCCGCCCGCGGCGAGCTTGTGCGAGAGCACCGTCTTGAAGTCGGCCGCGATCGACAAGAGCCCGATCACGTTGGGCGCGGCGGCGAGCTCGGTCGCGCCGACGGGGGCCGCCGTGGCCGCCTTTTTCAGGGCGTTCGCGCGCGTGCGGTAGACGACCGCGGTGCCGTCGGGCGAGATGGAGCCCTCGGCCACGCCGGCCGTCTCGATAGGAACCTCGGTTGCCGCGGTCGCGCCGAGCACGAACACCGAGGCCGCGCCGCCCGTTCCGCCGGCCGTGATGCGCTTGGCCGTGAAGACCTTGTCTCCTGCTTTGGAGATGGAAAGGAACGAAGGCGCGAGACCCGTGTCGATGGTCACGATGGTGCCGGTGGGGCCCGTTCGGCGAGCCGTGGCCGTGATGCCGGCGCCGCTGCACGTGGACGAGAACAGGTCGGTGCCCACGAAGGTGTAGAACGCCGCGCAGGGATTGGCGGTGCTGCCGTCACCGAGCGTGTCTTGAACGACGACGACGTTGGCCGCAGCCCCCGTGGAGGGCGCGGTCACGAGCTGAGGCGTGGTGCCGTTCGCACGCACGAACGCGATGCGCGTGCCGTCTTCCGAGGCGTCGAGCTCGTAAATGGGGGAAGTGGCCGTGATCTCTTTCAGACCGTTGGCCCGGTTCCACACCGAGAGCTTGCCGATGCCGTCGGCGTTCACACCGGTCCACACGCCGACCACCCCACCGACCACCGAGACCACGTCGTCGGTGTCCGCACCTTCGATCACGAGCTTGGGCACGATGACCGTCGGGGTTCCTCCGGTGGGGGCGATGGCTTCGAGGCTCGCGTCGGTCGCGCCGTAGCGGATGAACACGATCGTGCCGTCGAGCAGGGTGCTCACAATCTCGATCTCGCCCGTGGTGAGCAACGTTCCTTGCGTGGTCGGACCGCCGTCGGGCGTTCCACTGTCTTCCGGAGGCGTGGACGAATCGGTCGTCGACGTCGACGCGTCCTTCTTCTTGCCGGAGTCGATGGGCGAGATGCCCGAGTCGCCCTCGATGGGCGAGTTGTCGACGGGCTCGCCTTCTTCGCGGCACGCCGCGAAGGCCAAGATCCCCAAGACGACCACGAACGAAGTTTTGGCGAAGCGCATGGCGTCCGAGGATACCCGGGATGCATGCGAGACGCACGTATCGACACCTCGGGAGACGCGAACCGGACCGAGCCCCGGAAGTCCGAGTGCGGCTCGGGTTTGCGAGGCGTCGCCTCGAGTGCGATGCTCTTCCGATGCGCCGACTTCCCCAGCCGCTCGTGGACTTCCTCTCCATCCTTCGAGTGGTCGCGGTGGTGACCGTCGCCCGAAGCGTGCTCTTCGGGCGCTGGACCACGGTGCTCTTCGCCGTCCTCTTGGCCGTCGGCGCCCGTGCCGCGCTGCGTGAGCGCACCTGGGGAGTGGGGCTCGTGCTCGCCTCGGGAACCGCGTTCTTCGGTGCAGCGTGCCTCGGGTTCGCGCCGCCTTGGTTCGCGTGGGTGGGGTTGCTCTCGGCCGTCCCGTTCGTGCTCACCGTGAAGCCCATGCTGCGCTTCGACGTGGGCGCGACCGGCCTCTTCGTGGTGAGCGCGATCGGCAGTGGCATCGGCGCAGCCTACGCCTGGCGCGAGCTCGCCTACGCGACCTTCTGGCGTCTGCCGCACTGGGGCTGAGCCTCGCGAACGCCTGGCAAATGAGGAGCCGATCGCCAACGGAAGCGCGTCGACTCTCGCTTACGAAGTCACGTGGAACGCCCGTGGCTCGTGACGCGGCCTTCCACGGGCTTCAATCCGCGAGCTCGACGCGATTGCGTCCACCCGACTTGGCGGCATAGAGGGCCCGATCCGCCCGGCGGAGCAGATCGTCGAAGGTCTTGTCGTCCGGGCCCAGCGCTGCGACGCCGATGGAGACCGTGATCGTGCGCTCCACGCCCTCTGCCACGAACGGCTTGGCTTCGACGGCTGCGCGCATGCGCTCTCCCGCGCTCACGGCCTGGGAGGGCTCGATGCGATCGAACAGGATGACGAACTCTTCGCCCCCTTGGCGCGCGGGAAGGTCTTTCCCTCGGCATGCGGTCTGGAGCTGCGACGCGACGTGTTTCAGCGCGAGGTCTCCGACGTCGTGGCCGTAGCGATCGTTGATCGATTTGAAGTGGTCGACGTCGACGACCGCGATGGCGAGGCCGTCACCGTGGGAGCGCGCCCGTCCCAGTCGGCTGTCCCCCTCGCTGTTGAGCGTGCGACGATTGGCGAGACCGGTGAGGTAGTCCGTGGAGGCCGCCCGTTCCCACTGGCGGCGAATGCGCTCCGAGCACAAAAGCAAGAACGCCGTGGTTCCGATGACCGGCATCACTGCGGCCAGCATGGGGGTGACGGCGTTGATCCAGCTGCTTCGGTCGACGACCGAGCTCGCTGCCGTGCCCTTCACCACGAAGTAGACCGCGCGCAGAAGCATGAACCCAGCGGTCGCCGTGAAGATGCCGGCGAGCACGCGCCGGCTGATCGCTCGGTCCCCATCCGAGGCCTTGCCCAGCGTCCACGCCGCGCCGAGCAAGAGCACGCTCCACACCACCGCGGCGATTGTCACGCGCGCGGGCAGGTTGGGGGCTCGGGCCGCGAACCAATAAATCCCAATCGTGCCAACCACCGACGGAGCAATCAACCACGGTGAGTCGGGGCGATCGTAGAACCTGCGGATGGCGCGCCAGTAGCCGGTCATGCCCAGCATGAGGAGCCCGTTCGCGAGCGGTAGGACGAACCCGACGGGGCCCATCTGCTGAGCCGCCAGGAGCATGCTGCCCCCCGCCATGAGCAGGGTGCTGATGCGCCAATCGGTCGCGCTCGCTCGCAGCGACTCCGGCAGGTCTCGATGGACCAGCCCCAGGATGCCGCCGTTCAGGAGCATCATCAAAGTGGCGATGACGAGGCAGGTGACCGGATCCAAAGCCGCTAGGGCCGGTACGCTACCACTACTTTCGCTCATCGGGTCGAGGCCGTCGCGTACGAATCTGCAGTCGCGCTCGACGAGCGAGCCGGCGGATGGGCGGCTCTCCGTGGCGCGAGCCCGACGACGTGACCGACTCGCGTTCGTCACCCCGGGGCCGAAGCTCGCGACGGCGTAGGCGGGCTTGCCAACCCACGAGAGTCGATTCTCGTTTACGAGAATCCTTCCAAGTGACGGACCACCTTCGTGCGCGCCTCGTCGAGAGGCGCGAGGGTGAGCGCATGACATCCCGCTCCAACGCTTCGCCCGAGTCGGCGCCGTCCGCCCTGTCGCTCTCGCTCTCGCGCATCGCCTCGTACGGTCCGGAGTACGGCCCTTCGCTCTCGAGCCACGTTCCCATGGTGATCGAGGCGCTCGACCGACTCGGGTTCCGTGACGAGGTCTCGCCCTACGTGACCGCGTGGATTCCTCGCCTCCGCCCGGTCGACCCGTCTCGCGATGCGGCGCTCGAGACCTTCTCCGCGCTCCGTGAACACGCGCTCACCGTGGTCTCCGAGCTCGGGCCGGTGGGCGCCTTGGGGCACTACGCCACGAGGATCTTTCCGGGGCTCCATGGCGCGGCCTTTCACGGGGTCATCCGGATCGGGCACGCGATGCGCGCCGTCCTGCGGGCACCTTCCGACGTCACGCGCGCCGAGCTCGCGTCGGCTCTGGCGTACGCCGAGGTGCGCGCGGCCGAGCCGCTCGTGCGAGGCGACGTCCCCGCCTTCGACGGTCAGGAGTCCCTCGTCGACGTGCTCGAGTCCCTTCCAGCCACCACGGCCTCGGCGCGAGCCCGCGTGGGGCTCATCACCGCGGACTTCGCTGCTCGCTTGGGCGATGGAGCCGAGCTGCGGCGTGCGTTGCTTCAGGTGAAGCTTGCATCGGACCCGGAGGTGCTGGCACGGGATCTCCTGCGCGCTGCCCTCGCGCTCTACGTGCGCGGCGAGCGGCTCCCGAGGGCGTCGTTCGTGCTTCTGCACGGCCTTACCGCGACCGATGCGGTCGTCTCGCTCGCCGCGCACCTCGAGCCGGAACCCGCGCGGACGGCCCTCTCGAGCATGGCCGTCGCTCTCGTGGCGCTACGACTGGCCTATGTGGTCGGGATGCCGAAGGCGAGCTTCGCCGCCGCCGAGCCGTTCGAGATTTGGGTCGAGCGTGCCGTGGCGAGCGGCGACGATCACGCCATCAAGCTCGCCGCCGCGTGCGAGGAGGGAAGACGTCTCGACCCCTCCTCGCAGGACGCCTATGCGCGCGCGCTCGAGCTCGGCGTACGCGCGTTCGCTTGAGCGACCCGCAGAAGCCCCGCCTGCGACGCGCCTGGCGCGGATGCGGAAGCGTCAGACCACGAAGCCCTTCCACGCGCGCATGTACTCGGCGAACTTGGGCGAGAGACCGCGCTCCACGAGCTCCTCCGGGGTGAAGGGCGGACGACGAGCGTTCCACTGCGTTTCTCGGGCGCGCCGGGGAAAATCGGGATTGGCGATGGCCGAGCGTCCGAGGGCGACGGCGTCCGCGCCCTTGTCGAGCAGCTCTTCGGCTTCGTCGCGGGTCCAGATGGAGCCGGCCACGAGCAGCTTCACGCGGTCCGGGAGCGCCTTCCGGAATACGGGGATCGCGTGCTTCTTCGGGTACTTTTTCGTCGGCTCGGCCGAGCGCCACATCGACACGTGGACGAAGTCGAGCTCGTTCGCCAGCATGCCCGCCACCTCGACGCTCTCGTCGAAGTCGAGCCCGACCGCGTTTCCGAAGTCTTCCGGCGAGAGACGGATGCCCACCGTGAAGCGCTCGCCGGTCCGCTCGCGTACGGCGTGCACCACCTCACGCACGAGTCGCGCGCGGTTCTCCAGGCTGCCCCCGTACTCGTCGGTACGTGTGTTCTGCACGCGACTCAGGAACTGCGTGAGCAGGTAGCCGTGCGCGCCGTGGATCTCGACGCCGTCTCCTCCCGCGCTCTGCACCCGTGAGGCTGCGTCCGCGAAGGCTCCCACGATGCGCCGAAGGTCGTCCGGCGTCGCCGCGTGGGCGCCTTCGAGATCGCTCGGGGCGAGGCGAGCAAGACCGCTCGTGCTCTCGTCCGCGCGCAGGCCACCGTGGAAAATCTGTACGATGCACGCGCTCTTTCTCGTGTGAAGACCGGTCGCGATGCGCTCGAGGCTCGGTACGTGGGCGTCGTCGAAACAGCCGAGCTCGCCTTCCCAGCCTTGTCCTTCTTTGGAGACGTGGGATGCGCACGTCATGATGGTGCCGAAGCCGCCGTCCGCACGGGTGAGCAGAAAATGCAGCTCGTCGTCCGACAGCGTTCCGTCGGCGTGGCTCTGCTTGTTGGTCATCGGCGCGAGCACGAAGCGATTGGCGACCTTCAATCCGGAGGCGAAGGTGAGAGAGTCGAAGAGCACGGTCAAGACGAACCTCGATTGTGGAGCCGGGTGACGGAAGCGTTCCAGGGGCGGCGAGAGTCGACGAGCGCGCCGCCGACGCTCGGATTCTCTACCCCACTCGGGAGGGAGGCCGCCGCCGAACTGCCCGCCGTCCGTTCGTTTCCGGACCTCGCCGCTCGGCTGCGGCGGCATGGTGTCGCGAAGCTCTCGGTCGTGAAAGTCTCGGGAGATCCGCCCATGGTAGGGTGAGGCCTTGTCGCCTTCGCCGGACCACGAACGTTCTCGTCGAGTGCGGGATTTCGCGCGGTTTTTGCTCGCGTTCGCGCTGGTCGTGGCCGTGCCCACGGCGTTCGCGCACGCCTACAAGGAGGCCATTCTCGCGTTTTTCACGGTGCTGACCGGCAAACACGAGGTGGTCGCAGGCAGTCGCGCGCTTCCGGCAGCCGTGCGGTTGCTCCTGCCAGCGCTGGCCGGCCTGGGCGTGGGGGCCATCGTGGAGCGTGCTCGCGTGTACGAGAGCCGCCCCGAAGCGACTCTTCGTGGCACTCTGACGGAAGGACACGGCCCGCTCTCGCTCCGCGGCACGCTCTGGCGGGCCTTCGCCGTGCTCGTCTCGGCCTGGTCGGGCGGCTCGCTCGGGCGCGAGACCTCGGTCATTCAATTCGGTGGCTCGTTCGCGGGGGTGGTCTCCACCCGGATCGGCTTCACGCGTCGCGCCCTTCGTCATCTGACGGCGGCAGGCTTGGCCGCGGGCTTCGCGGCAGGCTTCGGCGCGCCCTTCGCAGGGGCGCTCTTCGCCGTCGAGTCGATTGCCGGCTTCGGCAGCGTTGCGCTGTTGCCGACCGCGGTGGCAGCGGCTTGGGCAGGGACGGCTTTGTCTCACGCCGTAGGACACGGCGGCCCGCTCTATGGCGTGCGAGTCTTCGGTGCCTTTTCTCCGCTCGAGCTGCCGGCCTTTGCGGCCTTGGCCGTATTCGCCTGTCTCGCGGAAAGGTCGTTTTCCATCGCTCGCGAGGCTCTCAAGGTCTCCACCCGTGACCTTCGCCCGATTCACGCATGTGCGGCCGGTGGTCTTCTCACCGGCTTGCTCGCGTGCTCGGTCCCCGAGGTGGTGGGCAATGGGCAAGAGCCGCTGCGCGCGATTCTGGAAGGTGGACTGCCGCTTTGGATCGTGGCCACGTGGAGCGTCACGAAGCTCCTCGCGACGAGCTCTACGGTCGGGTCGGGGGCTCCGGGGGGCGTGATGACCCCCACGCTCTTGGTCGGAGCGGGATTGGGCGCTTGTTCGGGCACGATGGTTGCCACTCTCTGGATCCCCGGTGCGAGCCCGACGGGGTATGCCATAGTGGGCATGGTGGCCGCGCTCGCTTCGGCGACGCGCGCGCCCGTCTTCGCCGTGGTGCTGGGGCTCGAGCTCACCTACGCGACCGAAGGCGCGCTGCCGATTGCTCTGGGGGCATTGGTCGCCCATGAAGTCGCTCGGAGGTTCTTCCCGAAGAAATAGGGAAAACGGAGGAGGCGATGCGGGAAGAGTCTCCACTCCCCTTCATGCGCAGGCGCGCATGATCCCGTTCGCCACGTCTTCCAGCTTGAGGATCTCCTCGGCGGCGCCGAGCTCGATGGCGGCCCGCGGCATGCCGAACACCACGCACGACTCCTCGGACTCGCAAATGGTGTGGGCGCCGGCCGCGCGCATGGCTTGGAGACCCGCCGCGCCGTCTTGGCCGAGGCCGGTGAGCAAGACACCGATCGCGTTCGGGCCGACCTCTTGGGCCACCGAGTGGAACAGGACGTCCACGGCCGGGCGCTGGTGGTGGATCTTGGGCGCGTCTTTGAGCCTGAGAACGAGCTGGGCGCCCGAACGTTTGACGTACGAATGGACGCCCGCGGGAGCCACCAAGACGAGCCCCGGGGCGATCCGATCGCCGTCTTTCGCTTCACGCACGGTGAGCGAGCAGAGGCCGTCCAGGCGTTTGGCGAAAGGACCCGTGAATCCGACCGGCATGTGCTGCACGAGCACGGCCCCGGGCATGTCGACGGGCAACGACGTGAGGACCTGCTCGAGAGCGCCCGGACCTCCGGTAGAAGCGCCCAATGCGAGCAGACGGTCCGTCGTGCGGATGCTGCGAACGCCCGTGTGAGAGGGTAAACGAACGCCCGGGGTCATGACCCGAGGCTTGGAACGCGCGGCTGCACGGATGGCTCTTGCCAAGGTCGGCCCCGCGTCGGGAGTCGAGTATTGATTGCCGAGCTTGGGCACCACCTCCACCGCGCCGAGCTCGAGCGCGCGCATCGCCGCGTCGCTGCCTTCGGTGGTGAGCGAGCTCACGACCACCACCGGCATCGGGTGATGAATCATGAGACGCTGGAGGAACTCGAGCCCATCCATTCGCGGAAGCTCGATGTCGAGTGTGATCACGTCGGGCTTGAGGGCGAGGATCTTGTCCCTCGCCACGAACGGATCGACCGCCGAACCGACCACCTCGATGTCGTGCTCCCGAGAGAGCTGCTCGGTGAGCAAGCGGCGCACCACGGCGGAATCGTCGACGACGAGAACTCGAATCATCTGGTACCTCTCCGGGCTCTCCCGCCCTCACCAGGACCCCGGCGGACCCGCGGTCTTGCCGGAGAGCGTGAGCGTCACGCGCTGCACGCCCGTTCCTATTCAATGAAGTCGGGCACGCCTGTCATGCAGACTTGCGCAGGGCCGTCACGCCGGCTTCCCCGGTCACGAAGGTGGCCCCGGTGCCCACCGAGACCGAGACCTTGCGCGACAGTTTTCCCCCGAGGTCCGCGCCCGTGAGCACGAGGCCGAGCTCGGTCAGAGAGCGGTGCATGGCCGCGATATTCCGCTCGCCGATGCCTCGACCTTCTCGAGAGGTCGGGAAGCCCATCTTCGCACCGCCAGCGGCGAACAGCATGAGGCGCTGGTGGCGCGCCCCGAGATTGAGGCAGGCCCGCACCACGAGCGGAATGCCGAGATCGACGAACATGGCGGGGTTGTCGATCACCCGGTGCGGTGCCGAAGAGACCCCGGGCAACATGGCGTGAAGCATACCGACGACCTTCACCACGGGGTCGTAGACGACGACGCACAAGCAGCTCCCCAGCGCATACGTGACGAGGTCCGACCGGGAATCGGCGGAGGCCTTCATGTCTCCCACACCGACTACGATTTGCTTGGGGTCGTCGAGTGAGAGGGTCATCGCCGATAAGCGCCTGGCTCGACCTGATCGAATCGATGGTCGAGACCGTTGAGGCTCTCCGACAGTCCTACGAAGAGCAGCCCACCAGGTGCGAGCATCTCGTAGTAACGCCGCGCGAGGGCCTCTCGTGTAGGACGGTCGAAGTAGATCATGACGTTCCGGCAGAAGATGGCGGAGAAGCCTCCGCGCATCGGCCACGGCCCGAGCAGGTTCAAACGCGCGAACCCGACCATTGCCTTCGTCTCGGGCACCACTTCCACTCCGTCCGGGCGGCGAACGAAGTGGGAGCGCACCGTGGTATCGGGCAAATCTTTGACGGACTCCCTGGGATAGCGGCCACTCCTCGCGGTCTCCAAGACACGCGAGGAGATGTCGGTCGCCAGGATTCGAGCCGGAATGGACGCCCTACGAGCCACGATGGCCATGGTGTAGGGCTCTTCTCCGGAGGAACAACCCGCACTCCAGACCGTGGGCTCGCCTCGCGCCTTCACGGTCTTGTGGAGGTGCCGTTCGAGCACCTCGAAGTGGCGAGCCTCGCGGAAGAAGCTCGTCTTGTTGGTGGTGAGGATGTCGATGAGCGACGTCTTCTCACTCGGGTCACGCTCGAGCAGTGTCATGTACTGATCGAGCGTGTCGAGCCGGAGCTCGCGGAGGCGCCGGCTCAGCCGGCCCTGCACCATTTCGTGCTTCTGTGGGCCGAGCTGAATTCCGGTGAGCGACTGGACCTCCTCGCAGATCCACCGAATCTTGTCCTGCTGATTGACATCGATCAACGATTGCAGATTCACGTGAGGTCCTCTCGTTCGCTCAGAACTTCCCCAGGATCTCGTCGTCGAGCGGGAAGGCAGCGGCCGCACTGCGGGCGGAGCCGTTGGTCCCGTTCACGCCGTTCGCCTTGGGCCTAGGGGCAGGCGCGCGCAGTGGGGGGAGCGCCCGGGAAGGCGCCGCCGGTCGGATGGTCGGAGGGCGCTGCCGTCCGCGGGTCGGCGCGACGCTCCGACGAGTCGCGGCCGATGCTGCGGGCCTCTGCCTCGAGGAAGGCTCGGGGGCCACGGCCTCGTTGCCGGTGAGCGCGAATTCACCCACCATCTCGATGAGGCTATTGGATTGACCCGTGAGCTCCTCGGCCGCGCTGGCCGTCTCTTCGCTCGTAGCCGCATTCTGCTGGGTGAGCTTGGAGAGCTCGTCCATGGCGATGTTGACCTGCGTGACCGTCTGGCTTTGAACCTCGGAGGCCGCTGCGATTTCTTGCATCACCTCGCCCACGCGGCGCACCCGCGTATTGATTTCTCCGAGATTTTCGAGAACCTCTCGGTTGTACTGTACACCTTGTTCGGCATTCTTGACCGAGCCCTCGATCATCTGGGAGGTCATTCGTGCGGCTTCGGCGCTGCGCATGGCCAGATTGCGAACCTCTTCGGCCACCACCGCGAAGCCGCGGCCGGCATCCCCCGCGCGCGCCGCTTCGACGGCTGCGTTCAGGGCGAGCAGGTTGGTCTGGAAGGCGATGTCGTCGATGGTCTTGATGATCTTGGCCGTCTCGTCGGACGAAGCTTTGATCTTCTCGATCGATTGGGAGAGCTTCGCCATGTTCTCGGCGCCCTTGTCCGCGCTTCCGCGCGCGGCATCGGCCAGGCTGCGGGCCTCTTGCGAGTTGCGCGCGTTCTGGGTGGCCATGGAGACCATCTCTTGGAGGTTGCTCGTCACCTCTTCGATGGTGCCGGCGCTGCGCGAGGTAGCCTGGGCCAACGCCTGGCTTGCGCCGGTGATCTCGTTGCAGGCCGTCGAGACCTCGTTGGAGGCCGAAGAAACCTGATACAGCGCGCCGTCCAAGTTCTCGATGGCCGAGTTCAGGAGGGACTTGAGGCGCTCGTAGGCGCCCACGTGCTCGCCGTCCACGCGCGCGCAGAGGTCTCGCGCGGCCACTCGCTCCAAGACTTCGCCCGCTTCTTCGAGGAAGCGATCCGCCGCCTGAGCGTTCAGCTCCACCTCGCGAGCGAGAGCCTCTTGTTTGGCCTGCGCGTCCTTCGCCTCGGTCACGTCTGCGGCCAGCTTGAGAATCTTGCTGACCTTTCCGTTGAGATCCAAAATCGGATTGTAGGTCGCGCGCATCCAGACTTGCTTGCCGCCCTTGCCGATGCGCTTGAAGTCACCCGGCTGGTAGCGCCCCTCACGAAGATTTCGCCAGAACTCCGAGTATTCCACGCTGTCGGCCGTCGCCGAATCGACGAACATGCGGTGGTGCCGGCCCTTGATCTCGTCGAGCGAGTAGCCGACCAAGCGCGTGAAGTTCTCGTTCGCGTGGAGCACCGTACCGTCGAGCCCCAGCTCGATCACCGCCATGGCCTTGTTGATCGCGTTCACCTGCGACTCGAAGTCCGAGTTGCGGATCTTGACTTGGGTGATGTCGGTCGCGAACTTGACGACGCGAATCACTTTGCCGCTCTCGTCGTACACGGGGTTGTACGAGGCCTGGATCCACACGTCCGCTCCGCCCCTGGACTGGCGTTTGAACTCGCCGGCCTGAGGCTGTCCGCGGTTGAGCGATTCCCAGAATCCCCCGTACTCGGAGCTGGCTGCATACGCCGGCTCCACGAACATGCGATGGTGTTTGCCCTTGATTTCGTCGAGCGTATACCCGACCACCTTCAAGAAGTTCTCGTTCGCCGTGAGGATGGTCCCATCCACCTGGAACTCGATGACGCCCATGATGCGGTCGATCGGATTGAGCCTTCCTTGCACCACCTCGGCGATGCGTTGGCGACGTGCTTCGTCGAAATAGGAGAGAACGAGGGCCATGTCGAAGCGCAGCAAACGCGCCACGGCGTCTCGGTACTTCTCGAGCTCCGCTCCCTTGAGGTGCGCGTGCTCTTCGCCCGCGCGCAGCAAGTGGGCCTCGACCACGGTGTACATGGTCACGAAGTACGAGGCGGGCAGGTCGATTCGGTCGTGGGTGCGGCCGACGACCTTGCGGTGTTGCACGTAGTCGGCGTCGATGCGGCCGTTGAAGATGCCACGCAGGTAGCGCTCGAGCACCGGGCGCTGCCGGTCCACCGAGCTGAACTTTTCCAAAATGGCCTGCGTGTCGCGCTGGCTCGCGATTCTCGCGTAGAAGGCGTCGAGCAGAGCCGGAAAAGCAGCCGAGACAGCCTCTCTTCGGTACGCCACGATCCCGACATGTTCCTCGGTCACGCCATAGGCCGAAAGGATGGCGCGGCTCGACGAATCGGAGAGGTCGATGACTCCGTTTGGAATCACGGCGGCTACAGAAGCCGCCGCGCGACGGACGACCTTCTTATTGGGCGTTTTGGTGGCTTGCTTCTTCTTGATCATGTTCCGACTCCCTTCGTCCCGCTTGGAGTAGCTCTTCGCCTTGGCTACCGGCTTCTTCGTCCGGGTGCTCAAGCGGCCGCCTTGGTCGCGGCGATGATCTCGCTGGTGGACAGCACGCGCTCGATGGCGAGCAAGAGGCGCGCGCCGCCCGATGACGTGGCAATGCCGAGCAAATGGTCCGTGGGGACGTCCGCCCCGAACGAAGGCGGCGGCTCGACCTGATCGGACCGGATGTTGACGACCTCACGAACGCGGTCGACCACGATGCCCACTTCGGTCTTGTCCACGCTCACGACGATGATGCACGTGTGCCGGGTGGCCTCACGCGTCGGCATGCCGAACTTTCGGTGCATGTCGAACACGGGCACGATCTTCCCGCGCAGATTGATGACCCCGAGCACCACCTCGGGCGTGCGCGGCACCCGGGTTACGGGAATTAAAGCCATGATCTCGTGAACATGTTCGATTCGCACGCCGTACTCTTCGTCTCCGAGTCCGAACGTGAGGTACTTCCCGCCTTTATCGCTGCGCTGTGCGTCATTTTCCACGATGCCTCCTTCAGGCTGCGGCAACGAAGCCGTTCGTTCGGTGTGCAAGATCGACCAGGCCTGGCGGATCCAGAATCAATCCGACGCGGCCGTCTCCCAAGATTGCCCCTCCGGCGACTCCAGGCACCGAGAGGAGTGTGCTCGACAATCCCTTGCTGACCACTTGTTGCTGAGCGAGCAGCTCGTCCACCATGAAGGCCGAACACCCCTCGCCGTAATCCACGACCACCACGAGGGCCTTGGTCGGGTCGTGCTGGGCGTTTTCGACCTCGAAGAGATGATGAAGCCTGAACACCGGCACGAACTGGTCGCGCACCCGCACGAACTCCCCGCGCCCCGCGATGGTCGAGAGCATCTCGGGGGTGGGCCTGAAGCTCGTTCGGATGGCCAACGTCGGCAGAATGAAGCGCTCTTGCCCCACCCGAACCAGCATGCCGTCGGTCACGGCGAGTGTCAGAGGAACGTGGATGGTGAACGTGGTCCCTTTTCCGAGCTCGGTGGTCGTCTCGATTCGCCCTTTGAGGGACTCCACGCCGCGTTTGACCACGTCCATGCCGACGCCCCGCCCGGAGATGTCGGTGACGGCCTCCCGAGTTGAAAAGCCCGGCTCGAAGATGAGATTGAACACCTCTTCGTCGGTCATCGCCGTGTCGCTTCGGATGATGCCGCGCTCGATGGCCTTCGCGGCAATCACCTTGCGATCCATCCCCTTGCCATCGTCCGACAATCGGAGAACCAACTGCCCACCGGAGTGGAAGGCGGCCAGCTTGACCACCGCTTGGACCGGCTTTCCACGTGCCATCCGCTCGTCTTTCGAGCAGATTCCGTGGTCGACCGCATTTCGCACCATGTGCACCAAGGGATCGGCGATGACGTCGACCATGTTCCGGTCGATTTCGGTCTCTTCCCCATCGGTGACGAAGCGCACCTCTTTTCCCGTTCGCAGCGAGACGTCGCGCACCACTCGCGCGAGCTTCTGGAAGGTCGACTTGAGCGGGACCATGCGCAGGCTCATGGAGAGGTCCTGCAGCTCACGGACGATCTTGGCGCCGTGCGCGACCTTCTTGCGAAACTCCTCGAAGTTGGGCTGTGCGAGGACTTGGTCCTGCGAGACCATCGACTGCGCGATCACGAGCTCGCCGACCATGTCGATGAGGCGATCGAGACGCTCGGTCCTTACGCGTACCCAGCCGCTGTCGCCATCGCCCTTCGTGGCAATTTTGACCGAAGGCTCGGGGGGCGGGTTGGCCGGAGCGTGGGGCGCCCCAGGATCGCGTGCAGGCTGCTCGAACGCGCTCGGGTTGAACAGGAATGATGCCTCGGGAAGCTCACCGGAGGGCTTGTCCGGCACGCCGAGCTCGGGGGTGCCGAGGGCTCGAACGAGCGTCGCGCTCGACTCGGGCAGCGTGGCGGGGTCGCCCGTTTCGAGCGCTCGAACCACGCCGTCGACTCCGAGTCGAAGCATGTCGATCGACTGGAGGACGAGGGTCGCGTTGTAGCCGGTGCAGCGAACCTCTCCCGTGCGCATGCGGGAGAGCAAGCTTTCCGCGGCGTGGGCGAAGCCGGCAACGGCCTCGAAGCCGAACATCGCGGATACTCCCTTGATGGTGTGAAATGCACGAAAGAGGCGACCGACGCTCTCTTTGTCGTCCGGGTTCGCCTCGAGCTCCAGCAGCGCGGACTCCGAGTCGGATAGGTATTGGCGAGCTTCGACGATGAACTCGCCGACCAGCTCTTTGTCCTGCGATTGACCTGCCCCGGCTCGAGGTGCGTCTCTCGGCGCTTCGTTCGGGAGAGGTGCCGTCTCGACGCGGTCGGGCTCGGTCCCCGGCTCGGGGAGGGTGGACCGAGGTGAGGAGCCGAACCACCTCGTCCAAGGAGCCGCTTCGCTCGGTATCGGGCTTCAGCAACTCCGCGTCCAGAAGCGCGAGTGCAGCCGTAGTAGCCTGTTCGATATCCCTCGGTAGAGGACCTTTCGTCGACGAGGCGGCCAGCTCTGCTCGAAGATTCGAGAGTGCCTTGCCGTCGGTCGGTGACGAAACCATCGCGCGCGCCGCGATGTCGTGCAGCCAATCCCAACGTTCTGCCATAGAGGGGAGAACGGGTCGGCCCGAAAGAACTTTAGGAAAAAGTGTCCGTTCGCGACGACACTCCGGAATCTCCAACAAGAACGCGACTCAGACACCTATTAGGACGCCCCGCCGGCGAGAGACTTAAGGAATAGTTCGAGACGGGGGTGCAAAATCAGCACGTGGGGTGGGCGCGGACCGTCGGCCGAACCTTCCAATCCTTGCCTTCGAGGCAACCCATGAAGGCCCGCTCCCACGTGAGGCGGTGTGCGGAGGGCACGGCTGCCTCTGCGGCTGATCGAGCACGGGCCGACCTGTCTCCGTAGGACTCCGTCCTCCACCTACGGGCAACGCCCGCTGAGCACCGCTTCGTGGGTTGGGGGCGGCCCGAACCGCCGCGTTGCCTGTCGAAAAGGGTCCACCGTCGAGGTAGCGCCCCTCCCGTCAGTCGTCCGCCCCCCTGACCGTCTTCGCCCACTCCCCAATCGTCGCCGTCTCGCCGAAGTCGCGCATGTCTTGGGCGATGGCCTCTCCGTTGCCCCAGACGACCGGGTGCTCGTCCGCGAAGCGGGTGACCAGGTCGCAATGCAGTCCGCCGTCGCGCTCGACGTAGTAGCCGTAGGTGCGGCAGGCGATGGGTCGAGCGTAGTAGGTGCGGCAGTGTCCGCTCTCGAGGTCGAGGATCGGACAGACGGTCTTCCCCATGGTGCGCGCTTCCTCTTCGCGCAATCGCCGCCGGATGTCTTCCTGGGCCGGTTCGTCGAGCAGGGTCAGGGCCTCACGTAGGCGTTCCCACTCGGCCCGGGTGATGGTGGGTAGATGAGGGAGCGAGCGGCAGCAGGTGTCGCAGCCGGCGCGGCAGGGGAAGTCCGCGTGCTCGGCGTGGGTCTTTCGCGCGCGTTCGTCGATTCGGGAATCGAGGACGGGCAGGGTCACCGCATTCAGGGGCGAGCGGACACGGTCCACGGCATGCGCGCTTTCAGGCGTTCGCCATGAGGTGGCGCACCATTCCAATCAAGGCTTCGATGCCCGCGTGCTTGGAGACGAAGCCGGTGGCGAGCGAGTCGCTCGAGCGGCGCTCGAGCTCGCCGTCGGGCAGGCTGGAGACGAGCAAGATGGGCACGGTCACGTCGTATGCGCGACGCAGGGTGGAGACCACGTCGTCGCCGAAGGCCTCCGGCATCTGCACGTCGACCAGGAAGAGGTCGGGCGCGGGGGTGGCTTTGCGCAGGGTCTCGAACTCGGCCAGCGTACAGGCGGTGTCCACGTTGAAGCCCTCGTTCTCGAGCGCTTCTTTGGTGATTTCGAGGGTGAGCAGATTGTCGTCGAGGAACAAGATTCTCGGGATCATCGGACTTCCTTCATTCGAACGAGCGCGGAGACGGAGCGAGACACGAGCGGTCGAGCCGGTGAGGGCCTGACGAAGCCGAGGAGCGGCGAGGACCTTCGACCGGCTGCTCGTCGAGCGTCGATCGAATCGACGGGCGGAGCCTACCATTGTTCGCTCAACCGTCGACTCTTCATGCTGCAAAACGAGTCCTTGCTGCTCGCGCCCCGCTCCGGCACAACGGAGCGCACGTGACGCACGTGACTCCCGGCGAACATTGGCTTTTCGGCTGGGACGAGACCCCCGGGATCGTGTCGGTGTGGGCCGAGAACGACGGACTCGCGCATGTTTTTCGTCGGGTGGTCGCGCCGGACGGCGAGAGCGCGCTCGTGCACGAGCGGGAACGGTTCCGTCCTTGGGCGCTCGTGTCGTCTCTCGAGGACCTGCGTCATCTCGGGGACGCGCTCGTTCGCTCCGACCTTCGTGGTGAGCCCGCCCGAGGTTTCTCGGTGCGCGAGCTCGAGGGGCCAGGCGAGCTCCGCTATCTCGTGCGCGCGGACGACGGTCGCACCTTGAACGAAGCGCTCTTGCGCGGTGCGTCCGCGCGGCTCGGTCGTACGGTCGGCAACCTGCGCGACGTGGGCGAAGGGCGCCTGCTCGTGCTCCCTCCCGAAGAGCAGTATCTGGTCGCCACCGGACGCACCTATTTTCGTGGGCTCTCGTTCGACCACCTGCGTCGCTTGCAGCTCGACCTCGAGACCACCGGGCTCGACCCCGAGCGCGACCGTGTCTTCTTGATCGCCGTACGCACGCCCGAGGGACGTGCCTTCGTGCTCGAAGCGGCGGGAGACGCCCCGGCCGACGAGGCCCAGCTTCTCCGTGAGCTCGAGCGCGTGGTGCACGAAGCCGATCCGGACGTGATCGAGAACCACAACCTGCACGGCTTCGACCTGCCCTTTTTGGTGCGTCGCGCGAGGCTTCATCGGGTTCCGCTCGCGCTCGGCCGTTTGCCCGGGTCTCCCCGTACGAGGCCGGCGGCGAGAGGCGCGCGCTTCGGAGGTGGGCCTTCACGGGCGAACGAAGCGTTGAAACGCGTGCGCTTCACCGTGCCGGGACGCGAGCTCGTCGACACCATGGACGCCGTGCGTCGCCACGATTTTTCCGCACGCGACTTGCCGGGGCACGGGCTCAAGGCCGTTGCTCGTCATTTCGGGCTCGCGCGCGAAGCGCGAGAGTACGTGCCCGGAGCGCGCATCTTCGAGGAGTACGGGCGCAATCCGGAGCGCGTGAAGCGCTACGCCGTGGACGACGTGCACGAAGCGGCGGGGCTCGCGCGACTTCTCGGCGGCGCACCGTTCGCGCTCGCCCGCATGGCACCGCGTCGCTACGAACGATTGGCGGACGCGGGCGCGGCCACCGGGGTGGTCGATCCCCTGCTCGTGCGGGCCTACCTGCGCGAGGGCGCTGCATTGCCGGCCCACGAAGAGAGCGACGGTACGGCGCACCAAGGAGCCGCCTTGCGCGTCTTCGCGACCGGGGTCGCCGAGCGCATCGTCAAGGCGGACGTGGCGAGCCTCTACCCGTCGCTCATGTGCGAATACCGGATTGGACCTGCGCGGGATCGATTGGGCGCGCTGCTCACCATGGTCGAAGGGTGGCTCGAGCAGCGCCTCGCCGCCAAAGCGCGTGGCAAAGCTGCCGCGCCAGGCTCTCCCGAGCGCTTCCTGGACGAGGCGCTCTCGGCGGCGCTCAAGCTGGTGGTCAATTCCGCCTATGGCTATTTGGCCGCGGCTTCGCTCACACGCTTCGCCGACGTGCACGCTGCGAACGAGGTCACGCGGCGCGGGCGCGAGACCTTGGGCATCTTATGCCGCGAGCTGTCCGCACGTGGCGTGACCCTGCTCGAAGCCGATACGGACGGCGTGTACTTCTCGGTCCCCGAGGGAACGACCGAGGCCGACGAGCGACGCATCGTGGACGAGGTCGCACGTTCCCTGCCGCCGCGCGTGAAGCTCGAATTCGAGGGGCGTTACCGCGCGATGCTCTCGCACGAGCCGAAAAACTACGTGCTCTTGCCCTATTCCGAGGGGGCCGCCGAAGGCACCGAGAAGCTCGTGCTCCGGGGCGTGGCGTTTCGTTCGAGCCGAGCCGAACCCTTCGGCGACGCGTTTCTCCAGAAAGCCTCCGCGCGCCTGCTCCGGGGAGACTTGCTCGGCGTGCGTGCGGTCTACATGGACATGGTGTCGCGCCTCGCTCGGCGGGCGCTTCCCACGTTCGACGTCACCACGCGGGTACGCCTCACGAAGACGCCCGAAGTCTACGGAGCCTCTCGCGTCGTTCGTCGGGAGCTCCCGTACGAGGCGCTGCTCGCCGCGGGCCGCTCGCATTGGACCGCGGGCGATCGCATTCGGGTGTACCGGGGGCCGAAGGGCCGACCCTCGCTCCACGAGGACGACGAGGGACTTTCCTCGAGCGGCCCGAGCGATCCGCGGGACTACGACGTCGCGTATTACACGCGCCTCCTCCGCGAGACCTATGCGTCGCGCTTCGTACGTGCGCTCGCCCCGGAAGACTTCGAGGCCGTCTTCGCCGATCCGACCCAGCTTTCGCTCTTCGACTCGGCCCTCGCCCGAAAACGTCCAATCCTGACCGTGCTCGGCGATGCCTCTTTGCTCGAAGCTACCGAGGCCTTGGTGGCCGACAGCGAAGACGACGACGTCGATTGACTCGGCGGCGAGATCAATGCCGGCTGGCCCAGGTGCCGAAGGTCGCGCGCTCGCCCCACGGACACCCGAAGGCTTGCGGCTTGGTGAGCACCCAGAGCGTGGGCACGGGGGGCGGATTCTCGGGGTAGGGGCCCTCGCCGTCGGTGAAGTAGATGACCCCGTCCACCGCGTGCGAGCCGAGCACGGCCGGCTCGAATACGGGGCGCAGATCGGTTCCCCCGCGGCCGGTCACCTGCTCGAGGGCTCCGCCGAAGGGATAAATGCGGGCTATCTCCACGTCGCATTCGGCAATCAAGAGGCGCGCACGCTGATTGACCAAGGCCAAATGGCGTCCCACCTCTTCGAGCTCGGGCAAAGTCATGCTGAGCGAGGTGTCGACCGCGGCGAGCAAACAGGGCTCGTCCGCCCGATGCGGTCGGTAGGTGCGGCCTGGCATCTCGAAGGGGCGGTCGGGAAAGCGTCGGCTCGGCCGCGACCACGTCGGGGTGGGCGAGCGCGCCTTGGCCACGAACATGGCGAGCGCGGTCTTCCAATCGACGTACGAGTCCGGATCGCGCACGGTGCCGGTGAGCTCTTCAATCAGACGTCCGGGGCTCTTGCCGGCCAAAAGATGTGCACGCGACCTGGGCGCTCCGGGGGCGGGCAGCTTCTTCGGATCGGGCTCGGGCACGTTCACCTTTTGCACCGCGCTCTCGAGCAGGAGCGCGTTCTGGGCAGCGGCGCCGGGCTCCTTCTTTCCGCGGGCGAAATAGCGGTGATCGTCGATGGCCTTGGCCGGTTCGCCGCCGGGTGAGGGCGCCGGGCGCGGGCGCGTGCCGGTGGTACGCGCATGGGAGACCAGGGCTTCGTAGCGCTCGAGCGTGCTCTGTCCCGCGCGCACCCCGAAGGCCGAATAGGCCCGCCAGGTGATGGGATTGGGGAGCGGCTCTTCGATGTATTCGTTGGCGCTCATCTCGACGGCGAGGTCCATGAGCTCGGGCTCCTCGCATTCGTCGAAGACCGTCCGGGTGAGGTGGCCGAGCGCCACGTGGTGCACCTCGTGGAGGAGCACGCCCCGCAAGGTGTCCGGCTCGCGCAGGAAGGAGTCCACGTTGACGTGCAGGTAGAACTTGCCGTCGTGGAGCGACACGGCCATCCGTTTGACCGAGGGATCCGCCACCGGCACCATCTTGCCGAGAATGGCCGCGTAGTAGGGATACTTGGCCAAGAACCCCGCGTCCGAGACGAAGCTCTCGAGGAAGCGGGCAATCTCGCTGCGATTGGCTTCGCGCTCGGGTCGCGAGCTCTCGCTCCATTCGTCGCCAGCGTTCGGACGCGCGTCGCCTTTCGCGCTCGCGCCGGCGCGTCCTTTGCGGGTCACGTGGGGCGTACCGGGGTGATGCCTACGCGCTTCAAGGTCTCTACGAGCGGCATGGCGTGACGCTCGCGAAGGCCCGCCAAGAGGTGCCCGAGGCAGGTGCGGGCCACGTTGCTCTTCTTGAGGTCGGCGAGGCGATGCGGGTCTTCGAGATGCACGCGCAGCGCCGTGATGGCGAGCGCCACCCGATGGTACGAGAGCGGCGTGTTCTTCCAGGTGTCGAGCTTTCGCTGCGCGGCGCTTCCCTGGTAGCTCTGGAGCAGCTCCTCCGGCGTGACGTCCACGAGCGAGGTCGCCGTGGGATTGGCGCCGAGCGCCTCTTGCAGCTTGTCCCGCTGATCGCCGGGAATATCGGCCAAAAAGGCCTCGAGCGAGGCGAGCGTCAGGTCCTTCTGGGCGACCAGTACTCCGGCCTCCGGTCCCGCCAAGAGCGGTAAGAGCCTCGAGACGATCTCGTCGAGGCGGTCGGTGCGACCCGCTTCGCGATAGCCCACGACCTCGCGCGAGAGGTCCGAGCCCGGGGTGTAGCGAGAGAGCAGCGCGCGTACGTCGAACGTGAACGCCTTCTGCCAGCTGTCCTTGGAGGCGAGCAGGGCCTCGACCCAACCGAGCGGCAGCGTTCCCGAGAGCGCGTCCCGCAGCAGCGTTCCGTCGGCGAGCTCGGATTTGTCGAGGGCGGAGAGCAGATCCGAGACGTAGGCCCACGTGCGAGGTGGCACGTCGTCCAAGATGCGCTCGTGCGCCCGCGCCAACGCGAGCACGCCGGGAAAGAGTCCTCGCTTCTCTCCCCAGGCGAGAAAGGTCGCCCGATCGGCGCGCACCGGCACGTTCAAGAAGCGCGCGCGCAGGGCCTTGTCGAGCGCGGTGACATGGTAGTCGCTCGTCTGGGGATTGATGGTGGCCACGCACGACCAGCCTTCGGGCAGCTCGTAGTCGTGGAGGCGCCTCGCCGAGAGCAATTGCAGGGCGGGCTGCTGAATGTAGCGCTCGGCGCGATTGAGCTCCTCCAAGAGAAGAATGCCGGCGCCTTCGCGGGGGAAGAGGGCGGGCAGGGCATAGTGCGTGCGCCCGTCACGCACTTGGGGCAATCCGACCAGGTCGGGTGGCTCGAGCAGGCTGAGGTCGAGCACCAAGGTGCGAATGCCGAGCGACGCCGCCACCGCGTGCACGATCTCGCTCTTGCCGATGCCGGTCGGTCCCTCGAGCAGGACGGCGCGGCGCGCGCGGTAGGCCACGGTGAGCACACGCTCGAGGCGAGGGCCGACGGGCACGGCATGCGCGCGGGCTTCGGTCATGACGGACGTCTTGGATTTCTGCACGGATTCTCCGAGGGCGATGCGGTGGTCGGGGACGGCGTGTTCCGTCGTGCTCGTGGGCCGCTACGCCCCTTTCGAGCGTCGGGTCGTCAGGTGCGGTAGTCGGCGTTTTCGCTCACGTACTCGTGCGAGCGGTCCGAGCCGAGCACCGTGCACGAGGCTTCGCCCAGGCCGAGCTCGACGCGTATCTCGACTCGCCTCTCGTGCGGCGGAAAGCGTACCGGTGGCACGAAGGTGAGACCATCGGCGGGAGGCGTGCTCGCGTAGAGCTCGGCCTCTTTCATGTGGCGCACGAGCGCTTCTTCGGTCTCGGCCGAGAGCGCGAACTCGCCGTTGCGGAAGATGGGCAGCCCGGCCATCCAGATGGAGCAGCGGGAGAGGTCGGTGCCCGGGGCTACGTCGCCCAGGTATTTTCCGATGGCCATGACCAATCGACCTACGTTCGGATCGTTGCCACAAATGGCGCATTGGAGCAGTGGCGAATTGACGATGGCTTTGCCCACCCCGCGCGCCTCGCCGACGCTGCGCGCACCGGAGACCTGCACCCGCACCACGTGGTGCACGCCCTCGCCGTTGCGCACGATGTCTTCGGTGAGCTCCGCGCACACCCGTACGAGTGCCGCGCGGAACTCGGGGAGGTCGCACGGGACCTTGCCCGACGAAATCAAGGCGACCGTGTCGGAGGTGCTGGTGTCGCTATCGATCGACATGCAGTTGAAGGTCGGGTCCACGGCCTCTCGGAGGGCGGCACGTAGGGTCTCGCGGGGGACCTGGCAATCGGTGAAGAGGTAAACCAGCATCGTGGCCAAGTTGGGCTCGATCATGCCTGCGCCCTTGGCGATGCCCACGATGCTGCCCTCACCCACCTGCGCGCGCCGCACCTTCGGGTAGAGGTCGGTGGTGACGATGCCCTCGGCGGCGGGCACGATGGAGGCGGGCGAGAGCGAAGCGACTGCCTCGGGCAGAGCCGAAACCATCGCCTCCAGCGGGAGGCGCCAGCCGATGACGCCGGTGGAGCTCGGCAGGATCTGCTCGGCCGGCACCGAGAGCAGCTCGCCGAGTCGCGTGCAGAGCGCACGTGATGCCTCGACGCCGCCCGGCGCGCACACGTTGGAGATCTTGTTGTTCACCACGACCGCCGAGAGATGCGACGACTCGAGGCGCTCGCGGCCGAGGATCACCGGCGCTCCGGGGAACGCGTTGCGCGTGAACACCGCCGCGAAGTCCGTCGTGGGCTCGTCCAGGACCATGAGGGTCAAGGTCATCTTGGACGGCTTGTGCACCTCCGCCGGGACGAACGAGAGTTGCGTCTTGCCGACGCGAAATCCACGGGGGAGGGCGGCTTGCGACGCGAGCCAGGCCCGGTGTTCGTCTTGCGAGGAAAACTCCATTTTTTTCATTCGCCCACCTGACGCGAGCAAGTCAAGCGCGCCGGGGACCTCGGGGGGCGTGAAACTCCTCGTGGTCCATCTTCTGCATTCGCGTGCTCGTGGCACGAGCACGGGCGCAACGAGGTGTTAGGTTCACCGCCGAAGCTCCCGTGTCCGACGCCAAGCCCACCTTCCTCGCACCGGAGAAAGCTGCCGAAGTCCTTCGTAGGGCGCTCGGCGATGCCCGTGGCGTGCCGTTCACCGTCGCCGACGCCGCCGCGAAGAGTGGCCTTGCGCTGCGCGACGCCGAGCGTGGCCTCACCTACCTCGGGCACGAGTATCGAGGGCACCTCCGGGTGAGCGAAGAGGGCGAGCTCGTGCACGTCTTTCCCACCGGCTTCACCAAGCCCTGGGAGACCGTGGACGCTCTGCAAAAGGCGTTTTCGACGGCGAAGAAAGGACTCGCAGGCGCCATGCGCTTCGTGGTCCGCGCCTGGCTCACCATCGCCATCTTCGGCTACGTCGGCATCTTCCTCGCGGTCATGATCGGGCTCACGCTGGCGCGCCAAGGCGGCTCCGACCGCGACAACGGCTTCCCCGGAGGACAGGTCGCCGCGGTGCTCTTCCGCGTGCTGCTCGATGCGCTCTTCTGGACGTTCCATCCGTTCTCTCCGCTCGCGGTCGAGCCCTACGGACAGGCAGGCTACGGCTATTCGGGGGCGCGCCGTTACGGAGCGCGAACGCGGGACGAGACGCCCTTCTACGAGAAGGTGAACCGCTTCGTCTTCGGCCCCACCGAGGCCCCGGAAGATCCGCGTGAGCACGAGCGCCTCATCGTGGCCGAGATTCGCGCTCGAAAGGGCCGCATCGGGCTCGCCGACGTGATGCGCGTGACCGGTCTCTCGCGAGACGCCGCCGATCAGCGCATGGCGCGCCTCATGCTCGACTACGACGGCGACGTGACCGTCTCCGAGGGGGGCGGCATCACCTATCGCTTCGCCGCGCTCCGTAAGACCGCGGACGAGCGTCAAAGCCCGGTAGGGCCTCCGCCCGTGTGGACCCGCCCGAAAGAGCTGCCACGGCTCACCGGGAACGAGATGGGCGCCAACGTGATGGTGGCGCTACTCAACGGCTTCAACCTGCTCATGTCGCTGGTGGTGCTCGGAGGGAACTTCACGCTCGCGCGCATCTGGAACGTCTGGTCGATGGCCCGCCACCCGGACCTCGGCATCGAGCCTCTCGGCTACGACGGCGTGCCACTCGCCCTCGGCCTCGTGCCGCTGGTCTTCTCGCTCGTGATCTTCGCGCTGCCCTTGGGCCGTGCGCTGCTCAGGCCTTTCGAGGCGCGCGCGGTCGCTCGGGAGAATGGCCGTCGCGGACTGCTTCGCGCCATCCTCGAGCATGCACGCACGCGCACGCCCGCCACCGAGAATTCCCTGCGCGAGGCCTGGTCCCGGGCAGCGGGCGCCCAACCCTCGGACGCCGAGCTCGGCCGCGCCATCGTGGAGCTCGGCGGCGACGTGGACCTCGAAGCCTCGGAACACACCAAGGTGCGCGTGGGGGCGCGCGTCGAAGAAGGCTCTCCGGTGCGCTACCGCTTCGCCGATCTCGAAGCCGAAGCCGAGGCCCTGGAAGACGAGCGCAGCCACGCGTCCGACGAAGAAGCGAAGCTCGGCAAGATGGTCTTCACGTCCGAAGACTGACGTCGCTCGGCTTTTTTTCTCGGTCCGGCGAACCTTGTCGGTGGCGCCGAGGCTCCTACGAAGCGAGGAGCTTTCGCCATGTCCACCGAAGTCGTTCGTCTCGCTACGTTCTCCGAAACCGTCCGCAAGCCGGGCATCGTGGTGCTCGATTTCTGGGCCTCGTGGTGCGGACCGTGCCGCGCCTTCTCGCCCGTGTTCGAGGCTGCATCCATCGAGCACCCCGACGTGACGTGGGGCAAGATCGACACCGAGGCCGAGCCCGAGCTGGCCCGCGCGCTCGGCATCCGCTCGATCCCCACGCTCATGGTGTTCCGAGACGGAATCCGTGTCTTTTCCCAGCCCGGCGCGCTGCCTGGCTCGGTGCTCGAAGAGCTGCTCGCCGACGTGCGCGCGCTCGACATGAACGAGGTTCGCAAGAGCGCCAAGGTCGCGTGAACGAAAACGAGAGGTCTCGCGAGTCGCTCACTCGCGAGGCCTTCCGCTCCGAGGTTTGCGCGCTTCCGCGACGACGACGGGTCTCGTCAGGGCTCTTCGCCGAAACGCGCGCGCAGCGCCTCGCGTGCGCGATGCAGACGGCTCTTCACGGCGTCCACGCTGATGCCGAGCTCGGTCGCGGCTTCACTCGCGGGACGTCCGTCGAGGTCACGTAAGAAGAGAACGTCGCGGTCCACGCGAGGCAGATCCGCGATGGCGCGGGCGAGCTTCTCCGTCTCTTCGCGTAGCGCCGCTCGATCTTCGGGAGACGGCGCGCCGTCCGCCGACTCGGGCACGTCGAAGGTCGACGCGTGCGGCGCATTGGCGAGCCCACGCCTCTTTCGCACGCAGGCGCTCCGCGCGAGGGCGAACACCCAGCTCGTGAGCGCCGCGCGGTTCTCCAAGTCCCCGAGGTGCTTGGTGAGCGCGAGCAGGGTGTCTTGGGTCACGTCTTCCGCGTCTTCGTCGTGCCGGCACAGCTTGCGCCCGAAGCGCTGCACGGTGGGCTCGAGCTCGGCCAAGAGGCGGTCGAGCGCGGCTTCGTCACCCAGGCGAGCTCGCTCGGCAAGATCGGCGAGCTCGGTCTTCTTGTCCGCAGGTTGCATGGTGCACGTATGGCACGAGTCGGCTCCGTGCGCATGCGCTTCGGCCCGGCGCCATCTCGGGCACGGGAGCACGCGCACGGATTGCGCGCGAGGCTCAGGTCGTTGCCGCCACCTCGAAGACGAGCCCCTTGGTGATGGTCTTTTTGACCTTGCATCCTTCGACGGCGCGGAGCAGCGCGGAGCGGTACTTCTCGGGAAAATCCTTGGGGAACGTGACGTCCAAGCGGACATGCGTGGGCAGCTTGCTCTCGGGGTCCACCTCGTGCCGCTGCGTGACGGCGAGGCCCTCGATCGAGAGCCCGCGGCTCTGGCAGAACCCGAGCGCGTAGATGCCCGCGCAGGTCGCCATGGACGCGAGGAAGAGGTCGTACGGCGCCGCGGCCGTGCCCTCACCTCCGAGGTCGGCCGGCTGGTCGGTGTGCACGATGTGCCCTCCGACCGAAGCGTCCACTCTCTTGCCACCTGGAAACGAAACCACGATGTCGTCGATCATGGTCATGAGAGCCGTCGAACGCTCCGAAGGGTTCGCGCGATTTCGTCACCGCGATAGCAAGGCTGCGCCGGGCTGGAAAAATACGCTCCCTGCGGTACTTCGGGCCTCTCCCTTACGGTCCATTAAGCTGCCTCTCGGAGGTGCTCATGGATCGACGTTGGCTTTTGGTGGGTCTCGTAGGGAGTGTCACGGTCGCGAGCTTCGTCGCGTGTGGTGGAGCGGAGGAGACGGGCCTCGACGGCGACGCAGGTCCCCAGCCGACCAGCACGGGCACACCCACCAGTACTGCGCCCACCTCGACCACGACCACGCCCGCTCCTTCGAGTGATGCTTCGTCTCCCCCGGTCGACGCCGCCCCTCCGGTAGATGCCGCAGCCGACGTCGCGCGACCGGACGCCGGAACGTCGATGAGCTTCTTCGTGACGAGCACGGGCTCGGGCAACATGGGAGGCAATCTGGGAGGCCTCGCCGGCGCCGACGCCAAATGCCAATCGCTGGCCACGGCCGCGGGCGTGGGCGGACGCACGTGGAAGGCGTACTTGAGCATCACGGGCACGAACGCCAAGGATCGCATCGGCACGGGCCCCTGGTACAACCAGAAGGGCAAGATGATCGCGGCCAGCGTCGCGGCCCTACACACCACGGACATTCCCGCCGCCGACGTGCTCGACGAAAAGGGCGGCACCATTCCCACCAGTCAGCACGACCTCTTGACCGGCTCCAATGCCGACGGAACGGCCACCAACACCACGTGCCAGGACTGGACGTCGAACGCCAACAATCGGCAAGGCTTCGTGGGGCACACCGACTCGAGCACGACCGGACAGAATACCGATCGCTGGAACAACGCCCACGTGACCAACAACTGCGCCTCGTTCACCGCCCAAGGCGGTGCGGGTCGCTTCGCTTGTTTCGCCACGAACTAGGCCCGTTCTACCGAGGCACGTGCTCCGCGCAGGATGCGCTCCGCGCGGAGCAACGCCTCAATTGCAGGCCGAGCCTGCCGGGCGGGCCGTGGCGCTGCCTTGGCCTTTGCCGCACCACGAGGGATAGCCTGCGGGGAGCGCCTGCGTGGCGTAGGGCGATTGTCCTGCGCCGAGCCAGTAAGGGTGGTCCAGCACGAAGCGCCACACGGCGTCGAACTGGAGCGCCCCTGCGGGAGGCGGATCGAAGGGCGGCACCGCGTGGCCGCAATTGTGGATGCACTCGACCATGAAATGTCCGTCGGTCGCGAGCGCGCTCTCGAGCTTCTTGGAGGCGCGGTCGAAGTTCATGATGGGCACCTGCGACGGGTAGGTGTCGGTCGTTCCGCCCCAGAGCACCAAAGCCGGCAGACGATGGGGCGTCTGCGTCCACGGGCGCACCACGTCTCCGACGCCGCCGGAGAGCGACACGATGCTCGCCAAGCGCTGCGAGCGCACCGTGGCGAGCTGCGAGGTCCATAGCGCGCCGGCGCTCACGCCTACCGACGAGACGCACTCCTTCTCGACGGGCAGCGCCTTGCCGACACAAGCGAGCATGTCGTCGAAGAATGCCGCTTCTTCGTCCACCCGAGCCTGCGACTGGGTCGCCTCGAAAGGCCAGCGGAAGAGAGCGTCTCCTTTGGGCGCCGGAATGACCGCCACGAACCGGCGCAGGTCCACGGCCGCCTGAACGGACAGCTTGGTCACCACGTCTTCCGGGCTGCCGCCGAGCCAATGCCACAAGAAGACGACCGGCAGCACTTCTCCCGCGACCGCGGTGGTCGGCTTGTAGACGAGGAATTTGCGGGTCGCGCCCGAGCTCGTGAGCTCGGTATAGGCGGGCGCCGCAGCAATCGTGGGACACGTTCCCGCGTAGAGCGGCAAGGGGAGCGCGCGCGGCGTACCGGCGGGCCCGGCCGTCTTGCACGACGCGCCGAGCACCGCGCTCGCCGCGTCGACGGCGGCGTCGACAGGGCCCGCATCGGATGCGTCCGCGCTCGTGGCGTCGCTCACGTTCGCGTCGCGAGGCGCGGCATCGCTCGGGCCGTCGGGAGGCGACGTGGGCGTGCTGCTCGGCGCGCTCGTGGCGGTGCTGGTGGACGAGGGCGTCGGCTCGTCCGTCGGTACGGAGGTCGAGCCGCAGGCGAAAGCCACGGCAGAGACAGCGGACGCGGCGCACACGAGGAGGGGGAAGGAGCGCATAGGCCCGGTCGGACTACCACGCGCGCCAAGTGGCGCAAGAAGTCAGTCGGTGCTTCGGACGTGCGCACATCGTCTTACCCATTGAAGCGTCGGGTGTGCAGGACTGCGTCGCATGCGTCCGTGAAGGTCTCCGGGCTCGAGCCTTGTGATGCTCCGGCACCGGCGGGGCCGTACGTCGTCGATTCGAGGAAGCCTCCGCTCGTGAATCGCGTACGAAGGAAAGATGCCCTCTTTTCCTTTCCGCTCTTCGCTCCGCGCCCACAAAACCCTGGCCCTCGGCCTCTCGATGGCCCTCGCCACCGCGGCCGCTTCGGTGGCTTGTTCGGTGACGACGGTCGACGGCACCACGACGTCGATCGATGGCGGGGGAACTGCGGCCGATGGCGCGCCGCTTCCCACGGGTGGTGAAGATGGCGGCACGACCGCCGACGGCTCGACCTCGGGTGACGGCTCGAGCGGCGCCGCCTCGGACTACGGCACGGTGTCGGTGACGTATTCGGACACGGGCACCTTCAAGAGCTTGAGTGCCGTCGCTCAATTCACCCGGTTCGACAATGCGCCTTCCACCGCGCCCTCGAACTGCCAAACGGTGGTCGACGGCGACTGCACGAGCTACGTGTGTGGTGCGGTCGCTCCGACCGATGCAGGCGCGAGCACGTACACCCTCGTCTCGGCCGGAGCCATCACCATCGGCGGCGCACGCCTCGCGGGGGTCGAGCTGACCCCGGGAGCAGACGGAAAGTACCCGCCCTTCTCCAAGACCGGCGTCGACGGGTGGTCGGGCGGAGAAACGATCTCGTTCGCGTCGCGCGGTGGCGAGGTCTTGCCCTTCACCGGCACGGTGACCGCACCAGCCTCGGGGATCACGCTCACCGCTCCTGTCTTCGCTCCTCCGGCCAAGGTCGAGGTCGACCGCACGAAGCCGCTCGCGCTCCGCTGGTCCGGAGGGGGCGCGGGCAAGGTCTCGGTGAGCTCGGCTGCCAGGACCTCCGACGGGGGCTCGGTCTCGATCGTGTGCCAGTTCGACGCGAGCAAAGGTTCGGGGGACATTCCCGCCGCGCTCGTGGGCAAGCTCCCGCTCGGCGACGGCGTCATCGGAACCTCGGTCACGAGCTCGACCCAGACCTCGGCCGGCACGACGCAAGCGTCGGGCAAGCCCTTCACGATCACGCTTTCTGCCACGTCGAGCGTGAAGGGCGGCTCGGGTCAAATCACGGTCAAGTAGGCTCGCGGGCGGGTCACTGCT
This sequence comes from Polyangiaceae bacterium, assembly GCA_965225775.1. Classification (GTDB taxonomy): domain Bacteria; phylum Myxococcota_A; class Polyangia; order Polyangiales; family Polyangiaceae; genus JAAFHV01. The sequence continues at coordinate 8,816,556 of OZ245328.1, forward strand.
GAGCCGAGCTTCCGCTCACGAGTGGCTCGCGGCCGACGTCAAGAGAACGTGCAGCGAAGGCCGGTGCCTTCTTTGGCGGCGGAGAGCACGAGCGAGCGAAACGACGTGAAGTAGTACTCGACGTCGTCGAGCTCCTCGTCCTCCGGGGCCTCGCAGGCGTCGACCGCTTCGGACCAGGGCAGCTTCTTCAGGACCCGCGCGAGCGAAGCCACTTCCGAGGAGTCGAGCGCCTCCTTGGAGAAAAGATCCACGGCGGTCACGCTGCCGATCATGGTCTGGACCGCACCCCAGCTCTTGTCGAGCGAGAGGTAACCGTCGTCGTCGAGCTCGAGCTCGAGCTCGTCGGCGTCACCCTCGTCCATCACCACGCGGTCTTCGTCGTCCACTCGACACACTTTCGCAGTCACGCTCATGGTCGCACTATGCACGGCGGGCTCGGATGGTCCAATTCCGTGCGTGCGCCCGAAAGACGCGAGGCTCGGGCGACGCTCGGCCACGAACGGGAGTAGGCTGCGCCAGCCGAACGTTCGTCCTGGCAGGAAGCTTTCCCTGCCCGAAGCGCGTTCGAGCCTGCCATCCCATGTCCGTGCGCCGACTTTTCTCCCATGCCGTTCTCGTCCCGACCACCCTCGCTCTGCTCGTGGTCGCGTGCCGCGAGACCCAGTGCCCTTCGCCTCCGCCGGTCGCCCCGAAGGACGCCTCGGCTCCCGTCGTCCCGTGCCTCTCGGACGCCTCTGCCGTGACCGATGCCGGTGTGGATGCTTCGGATGCCGCACCCGTGGATGCCGCACCGAAGCCGAGCGCGAGCGTGGAGCCACCGGTGCCCTTCGCCGCTTTCACCCGAGAAAAAGCGACCCTTCGCTACCGCATGGTCGACCTCGTCGACTCCCACTCCGTGCACGGAGGCCGCGAGAAGACCTCGTCGACGGCCACGTCGGTCGTGAGCTCGCTCACCACGGAGGCCGGCGTGTACCGCGCGCAGCTCGAGTGGACCTTTTCCAGTGACGAGGCCGTTCCGGCCGTGCTGCCGGATCTCTGGGTCGTCACCTCGGGTGAGCTTCGCGTGGGCGAAGAGCCGGGGCCCTTCCTCTTCCGCGCACACGAGCTATCGGGCAAAGACGCGCGCCCCGTCTGCCGCGAAGAGCGCGACTCGGGACCGTACGGCAAGACCCTGCGCCGACTCTGCTTCGATGCGCGAGGGCTCGTGTCCCTTCGCGAGGAGAACCTCGCGGGCCCTCGCGTCTTCGAGCTGGTGCGCGAGTGAGCCTCGCCCGACGCACGTGCGGTCGTCGCAGCTTCCGACCGGCGTGATTCGGTCCGGGGCTCCGTGGAGAGGGTCGTCTGCACGTCCGTGTACACTGCACGAAGCTTCGCGGGCGGCTTGCACGCTGCGTCAAGCGGCTACGTGAGGCCTCCGCTCGCGAACGATTTGCGCAGCTGCCGGAGTTGCCCGCGTAAGGTCGGGCCGGATTGGGGCCGCCTCGCCGGCTTCTCGTCGAGAATTTTGCCGAGTGCTCTCGACGCGCGAAAATCCACGGAGAGAGCGCTCCCGAAGGCCCGCGAACACGTGAAAAAGACGCTACATTCGAAGGGTCGTCGACCAGCGCTCACCTCGCTCGTGCCACCTCGCCCTCGGCGAGCGCGACTCGGTCCGGGGGTGCAGCGAAGCCTCACGCGAGCCCGGGTCTCGATCTGCCGGTCGGTCGATCGAAATCCGGGCTAAGAGAGGCCAACTTGGCAAGGGAGTACGTCGCTTGAACGCACACGTGAGGGAGCTTCTCGATCTCGTCGTCCGCTGGGTCCACATCATCGCGGGCATCATGTGGATCGGCAATTCGCTGCTCTTCAACTGGCTCGACCGAAACCTCGAGAAGGATCCGGCGAAGGGCAAGTTGCACGAGGGCGAGATCTGGCTCTTGCACTCGGGGGCGTTCTATCAAGTCGAGAAGAAGCTCTTGGCGCCGGGCGAGATGCCCAAGGTGCTGCACTGGTTCAAATGGCAGAACTTCACCACCTGGGCGAGCGGCATCGCGCTGCTCGTGGTGGTCTACTACATGGGGGGAGCCTCGCTCCTGGGCGACCCCAGCATCGCCAAGGTGCACCCGCACATCCTCATCGCCGTAGGCCTCGGCAGCCTGGTGACGAGCTGGATCGTGTACGACCTTTTGTGGCAGTCGGTGGGCAAGTCGAGCCCCAAGGTGGCCACGGTGCTCTCGATCGCCGGCCTCTTCGGGCTCGCCTACGGGCTCACGCACGTGATGAGCGGACGCGCCGCCTTCATCCACGTGGGCGTGACCATGGGCACGTGCATGACCGGCAACGTGTGGATGACCATCGTTCCTTCGCAGCGCGAGCTCGTGAAGTCGACCGAAGAAGGTCGCGAGCAGGACAAGGCCCTCAGCCTGAAGGCCAAGCAGCGGAGCATCCACAACAACTACATGACGTTCCCGCTGCTGTTCATCATGGTGTCCAATCACTTTCCCGCCATCACGGGCGCGAAGGCGAGCTGGGCGGCCCTCTTCGTGGTCATGACCACGGGCGCATTGGTGCGCCACTTCATGAACGTGCGCTTCGTCTATCCCTCGTGGTTCCCGGTCACCGCGGGCGTGGTGCTGACCGGCCTGGTCGGCACGTACATCCTCACCGCGCGTGCGGAGCCCACCACCAAGACGGGGGCGCCCCCCGTGAAGTTCGCCGAAGCGAAGGCCATCATCGAGGCACGTTGCACCCAGTGCCACGCGCAGAGCCCCACCGACGACCTCTTCAAGGCGGCGCCGAACGGCGTCATGATGGACACCCCGGATCGCATGAAGCTGCTCGCCCCACGCATTCGCGAGCGCGCCTTCGTGCTCCAGACCATGCCGCTCGCCAACAAGACCAACATCACCCCCGAAGAGCGCGAGATCCTCGGCCGCTGGGTGGCCGAAGGGGCGACGCTCGATTGACGAGCTCGACCGTCTCCGTGACGAACCTCGCCGTGAAACCGCTCGTGCTCGTGGACGAGCGCCGAGGCTCGATCGCCTTCCCATGAGCCTCGAAGACCTTCTCCGAAAGCTCGCGTCTTCGGCCGAAGCGAGCCCCGAGATCTTCACGATCCCCCGGGAAATCCAGGTCTTCGCCCACGACGACACCTCGGCTCGTGCGGTGCTCGCTCGTTTGCGAAGCGAGTGGGAGGTCCACGCGCGCTCGTCGCCCCGCAAGGCGCTGGTGCTCGCCCTGGGCGTTTTCCGTGTTTCTCGCGATTGGCAGAGGCGCTGGCCCTTGGGAGACTTTCTTCCCAAGCTCGCCGAGAGCTTGCTCGTGGTCTCGGCCGACGCCGATGTCGAGCGCGAGATTGCTGCCCTCTTGCGCGAGCTCCCGAAGCACGAGCTCACGGCCGTGCTCGCTCACGCCTCTTCCGTGAGCGCGGAAGGGACCTGCCTCGAGCGTCTCGGTGGCGCGCGCGTGCTCGGCCTCGTGGGCAGCTTCGCACACCCGACTCACGAAGAGCATCACGCGCCTTCCGACGTGGCCGCGGTCCTCTCGGCCGTGACCTCGGCAGGCCCCTCGTGCCTCGCCGATCTGCACGCAGCACTCGGCGTGTTCACCGCCACGCTCGACGAGGTCGCTCGGGCGGCGTTCCTCTTGGGCGCGGTGCAGGTGTCGGTCGACGCAGGGCTGCCGCTCGCCGAGCATTGGCTTACCGGCGCGAGAGGGCACGAGACGCTCTCGGACGCGCTCGCGCGCCCGTACGACGAAGGGCCGCTCGCCACGGCGTTCGCCTCGGTCGTCGCGCGCCTGCCGTCCGAGACGCGGCTCGCGGTGCTCGAGAAGAGCGCGGTCGCGTTCATGCCCACGTACGGCCACTTCGTCGGCCGTGACGAGCCGTCGTTCGTACGGTCCACCGTCGAGGCTTGCGCGGCGCTTCGAGGGGACGGGAAAAACACCCTGGGCCGAGCGAAGACCGCGGCGCGTGTGCTCTCGATGCTCGGACCTCGCGCCGAGGTCGCGCTCGTGCAGGCATTGCCTTCGGCCACCCCCGAAGGGCTCCTGGCCTTCACGCTCGCCTCCAAGAACGAAGAGGTCGCACGGTTCGCCGTCGAGCTGCTCGGACATGCCCACAAGGACATTCGCCGAGAGGCGGCCGAAGCTCTGCGCGCGTATGGCCCGGCCGCCGACCGTGCGCTCGACGAGGGCACCCGCGCGAAGAAAAAGGCGGTGCGCGAGACGTGCTCCGCCCTGCTGGACGAGCGTCGCTCCGCCCTGGAAAATCCAATCGATCGCGCGCTCGCCACTCTGGACGAAACGGCCCGCGCCGAGCTGGAAAGCGCGGTGTCCCGGCTCTCGTCCGAGGCGAGCGTCCTTCAATCGTTCGGCAATCCACGCCTCATCGCCAATGGCGCGTTCGATAGGTTCGGTCCTGCCGCTTATCTGGCGTCCGCGTACCGTCGCTGGCTGTCGCACCCCGAGAGCCGGGATGCCGAGCGCCCGGTCACCTACGGGCTGGAGCGCTGGATGGAGACGCGGGAGGCCTCGTCCTCGAACGACGAGCTCGTGACCGAGCTGTTCGTCCACGTGGCCGTGCACCTCCCGGCCCTCGAAGACCATCAGGTGGAGCGCTTCGTGCAGCCGCTGGTACCGTTCCTGCGCGCGCACACCGGCCGCCTCGCGGCCGCCATCGCGCATCGCGGGGAGGTCTCCGGGCGCATCGTGCTGGTCGAGGCGCTGCTCGCCAAGAACCCGGCCGACGTGTCCACCGCGTTTTGGGCCGAGGCCATGGGCGATGCGTCCAAGCGCATTCGAAAGATCGCGGCGCAGTCCCTTACCGGACGAACCGGAGTGGGCGAGGCGCTCGCCCCCGTTCTCGCCGCGAAGAAGGCCGAAATCCGCGTCGCGGTCGCCGATCTCGTCGCGCGCGAGAAGCTCCGGGGAATGGCCGAGGCGCTGCGAGCCGCACGGTCGATCGAGACCGACGCGAAGGCCTCGGCGGCGCTCGATCGCGCGCTCGCCGCGGTGCCTGACGGGGCGAGCGGACCGAACCTCGACCGCGCGGCTCCGGTGGTGACGGAAGCTACGATCGCCGAGAGCATCGCGCCGAGCGACGTGCGCGCCGAGCTCGCCGGCATGAAGAAGGGCAAGCTCCCCAAGTTCGCCTCGAGCGCCCTTCTCCCGAGCCCGTCGTGGACGGACGGCACCGAGCTCACCGAGCACGAGATCGGGGTGCTCTTCTCGCGCCTCGCGAACGAAAGCTCCGACCTCGAAGACCCGCTGGTTCGGCGCGTTCGCGCCTCGCTCACCCCCGAGTCGGCCCAGGCCTTCGGCGACGCGCTCTACGACGCTTGGTACGAAGGTGGACGCGACTCCAAGCATAAATTCGCGGTGTTTCAGCTCGGCATCTTCGGGAGCGACCGCCGCCTCGACGAGGTCGCGCAGCGGCTCGGCATCGAGGCCTCCCACGGTCAGCATCACTATTCGTCGTGGTGCCTCGAAGCTCTCGCGCGGCGAGGGCGCGCGCTCGTTCGGGGCTCGAGTGGCGCGGGGGAGGCGGCCATCGACACCGGACTCTCCTGGGTCGCGCATTGGGCGCGCGCCGCCACCACCGAGAGCCTCGGGCACCGTGCGCGCGAGCTTTTGGCTCGTGAGCGCGAGCTGCGAGGCCTCGACGAACACGCCTTCGCGGCCCGCGTCAATCCGTTCGTCGCCGCCGACGCGGCCGATAGGTCCATCGTGCGCGTCGACCTCGAGACACGCTTCACGTTCGGCGCGCGCTCGTTCTCGCCGACCGTGGTGCACGGGCGACTCGCCCTTCGCGCCGACAATGGCAGCGTATTGGAGGCACTGCCCAAGCGCTCCCCCAAAGACGAGCCCGCGACCCACGAGAACGAAAAACAGCGCTTCGAGGCCCTCTCCGGACACGTGGCGCACGTGCTCGCGTGGGAGTCGTCTCGCCTCGAGGGCGCCATGGTGTCGCACCGCGTGTGGCCCGTGCCGGCGTTTTTGGATCTCGCGGCGCATCCGCTGGTCAGGCATCTCCTCGAGGGGCTCTTGGCGCGCGCGGGCACGCTCTTGTTCCGCGCCTCGCTCGCAGGACCGGTCGACGTCGACTCGCGCCCGATGACGAGAGCCGCGCTGCTCGCCGCCCCGGGCGTCACGATCCCGCACCGCATCGACCTGGATGCGCCCACCCTTGCCGCATGGCGAGAGCACCTCCGGAGAGAAGACGTGCGCGCTCCGTTCGCGCAGCTCGATCGCGAAGTGCACGTCGATCTGGCCGACCTCGTGATCGACCGGATGCGCACGCTGCGCGCGCAGGCCTTGGTGGCGCGACTGCTCGAGGCACGTTGGCAGCACGGGCGCCCCCACGAGAACGGGCTCTACGACGAGTCGTTCCGGCTCTTCTCCGGTTATGGTGTCCGAGCGGTGGTCCACCACGACGGCATCGGGATTTCGTCGAACGACTTTCAGACCGGTCCAATCGGCCTTCATTCACTGCGCTTCGAAGACGTCTTCGGGAAAGCGCTCGAGCCCACCGAGGTTCCTGCCGTCGTTCGAAGCGAGGTCGCCCGCGATCTCCGCGCCATCTTGCGCTGAGCGAGTCCACCTGCGCGTGAGGCGGCGCGTCGTGGCGGGGCAGCGTTCGCACGCGCACCGGTGCGAACGCAGGGAATTCGTTCGTCCTGCGAAAGAGGCTTCGCGCTTTTCGAAAGACGACGCAGAGCGTAGAGCCTCGCGCGTCAATCACCTCGCGTGCATCGGAATCGCCGCACGGGAAGGATGGCCGTGCTACGCCTCTTGAACGAGTCGGTCTCGGCTTCCTTTCCCCTACGGAGACGGCTCGCGAGGGTACGTCGCGCATGTGGAAGACCGAAGACGGCAGCACCGGCCGGCTCGTCCAACTCTGTATCGGGTATTTCTTCTTTTACGTCGTCACGGGCGTGAGCGTGAAATACTTCCAGGGAGTCGGCATGAGCGACATCGAGTACAACGTGTACTCGACCGCCGCCGGAACGCTGATCTGCCTCGGCGTCACGCTCGTGCTCGGTTGGTACCGATTGGCCACGACCGAGCCCGTCGTCATTGCCGGCCGAACCTTCCCGGGAGAGCTTCGTTACATCGTGCCCTCCGGCGTGTGCACGGCCGTCGTCATTCCCACCACCACCCTGATGTACTCGCTCAAGGGCGTCTCGGTCATGGTGGCCATGGTCATCATGCGTGGCGCGGTCATCGTCATCAGCCGCCTGGTGGATGCCATCCAGATTCGTCGGGGAATCCTGAAAAAGCGCGTGTACCCCGAAGAGAACTGGGGCGTCGCGTTCGCCATCGGCGCCGTGGCGGTCACGCTCTTCTTCTCCAAGAGCGGCGCGGATCAGACGCCCTTTTACGCCTCGGCCGCGGCGATGACCATTCTCGGCGCCTACGTCTCGGCGTACGCGGTGCGCATCTACATCATGAACTACTACAAGAACACTCGTCCGCCCGGGACCAAGCTCGACAACAAGGGCTTCATGGGCAACGAGCAGATGGCCGCTTCGGTCACGCTCGGGATTGCCGCGTTCTTTTTGTATCATGCACCCAAGTGGTTCGGCACGAGCTCGCCGCTGGTGCTCCAATTCGTGGGCGCCATCGATACCCCGAAGGCCTCTTGGCCGTGGGCGTTCTTGTCGGGTACTTCGTTCGGCGTGGTCGCGTTCTTCTCCGTGTTCATCTTCATGTTCAAGGGGCGCACGGCCACCTTCGCGGGCCTCGTGAACCGTCTCACGTCGCTCGTGGCCGGGACCACGGCCACCTTGGTCGTGTGGGCATTTCTGGGAGGCGCTCCGCCGAAGCTCCAGGATTGGCTGTCACTTTCGCTCATCTTCGTCGCGGTGTACTTCCTGACCCGCGCCGAGAAGAAGCGCGCCGCCGAGCTCTCGAGCACCTGAGGTACGAGCTCGCGCACCGAATGCGCGACGCGTGACACGATTGCGTGGTGCCTTCGCTTCCGGCGCACTCTTGCGCGACTCGGGAGTTGGTCGAGGACGTGCATGAGCGTCTCCGTGGCCATTGCAAAGGGGAGGGGAGCTCGGTGACACGTTCGACGATCGACGGCTTTTTGCCGGAGCACAACCAGGCCTTCGAGGCGTTCTCGGAGAAAGCGGCCGAGCGGGTCTTCGGTTACGTCGACCGATTGGCGCAACGTTTTCACGTGCGCGTCGAGGGGCTCGACAACCTACCCGAGGGGCGAGGCTTGCTCGTGGCCAACCACGCCTTCGGATGGGACGTGGTCTTCGCGATGGCCGCCATCTGGCGCGAGCGCAGGCGACGCGTGTGGGTCTTGGGGGAGCACCTGTGGTGGCAGGTCCCCTTCGTCCGTCGCATGGCCGCTTCGGTCGGCACGGTCGACGGAACTCCCGAGAACGTGGACCGCTTGCTCGAGCGTGAAGAGCTCGTGCTGGTGCTCCCGGGAGGCCTACGCGAGGCCGTGAAGCCACGTGGGCTTCGGTATCGGCTCCTCTGGGGGAGACGCTACGGCTTCGTGCGCGCCGCCATCCGCAACCGCACGCCCATGGTTCCGCTCGCCTCGGTGGGCGCGGACGATTGGTTCGACTTCGTGGGAAATGCCTACGTGCGCGGGGAGCGCTGGCTCCATTTGAAGGGAATTCCCGTGCCGCTTCCCAGTCGCATCCTGCCCATTCCCCATTTGGTTCCGCTCCACTTCGTGGTGGGCGAGCCGATCGTCCCGCGCTTCCCTCCCGAACGACACGACGACCGCGCCGCGTTGCGGAGCATGCGTCGTGAGATCGAAGGCGCGCTGCACGAGCTCTTCGAGGACGAGCTCGCGCGCCGCGACGGGATCGATCTCGGCTGACGGCGAACGGCGTGCGCCTCGATCGCGCGCCACACGAATGGTGTTCGAGAATCGCAGCTCGTGTTTTAGCGTGGCGAGCGACATGTCCGCTCGTCAGCAAAGCCCGCACAGTCCCGTGTTCGTCGTGCTCACCGGTGGTCCGGGAGCCGGAAAGACCGCTGCTCTCGAGGTGGCGCGTCGGAACTTCTGCGAGCATGTGGTCGTCTTGCCCGAAGCGGCGAGCGTGATCTTCGGGGGAGGCTTTCCGAGGCGACCGGGCGACTTCGCGCGAAAGGCCACCCAGCGCGCCATCTTCTCCGTGCAGCGCGAGCTCGAGCGCATCGAGCTCGACGATCCCGACACACGTGCGCGGGTCGTTCTCTGCGATCGCGGCACGCTGGACGGCATCGCGTACTACCCCGGTCACGCGGACGACTACCTGCGCGAATGCGGCACCACGCTCGCCGCGGAGCTCGCTCGGTACTCCCTCGTGGTGCACCTTCGCCCGCCGCGAGAAGACCAGGGCTACGACCACCGCAATCCGCTGCGCATCGAGACCGCCGCCGAGTCACGCGCCATCGACGCCCGGATCGAGGCCGCGTGGAGCGCGCATCCTCGTCGCGTGTTCGTCGAGAGCACGGACTCGTTCTTGGAGAAGGTGGTGCGCGTGCTCGGTGTGCTCCACGGCGAGCTGCCCGAAGCCTGTCGCGCGCACGTCGCGGCGCCATGAGCGCCCGTCGACCACGTTCGCCCGTGGCCGTGCCCGCTCAACGCATGTCGACGCCGTAGCCCATCTCGCTCGCGAGCCAGCGTAGGGCGTCGCGGGTGGTGAAGAGTCCGGTGACCTTTCCGTTGGCCGAGACGATGGGGACCTCGCTCGATTCCTCCATGGCCAGCAGGGCTACGGCCAGCGAGAGCGGCGCGTCCTCCGGCAGGACCTGCGCGATGGGCGTCATGATTCGTCCCGCGGTCGTGTCCGGGGGCGCGTCCACGTGCGTGGCGTGCGGAAGCTCGCTCGCCGTGACCTCGTCGATGCCTTCACGAGAGGCGCGCAGCAGGTCGTTCTTGGTGATCATGCCGACGGGCCTCCCCGCGTCGTCGACCACCGGCAAGGCCTCCATGCCTTCGTCGAGGAAGAGGCTCTCCAAGGTTTCCCACGGGGTCTCGCGCTTCACGCACGCGAAGGTGCGGCCGGTGAGATCCGAGAGCGGCGTGCGCGTGGAGCGCTCGGAAATGTCCGCCTCTCGGGAGACGTAGTGCGCCTCGGTTCGGCACACCACCGAGCGCTCTCCGTGGGCGAGATCGGGCAGATGCTCCGCGCGCCCGCAGCCCTTGCACTCGTCGAGCGAGATGGCGGCGTTCTTCCGCTTGCAGAAGACGTACTCCGAGACGTCCGGATCGGTCCCCGCGCCGAACACGACCCGACGCTGGACGGGGCTTCGGACGAGCACGTCGGTCGGGGGAGCTTCGTGCGTGTGCGAGGCTCTCGTGCGCTTCGCTTCGGGATGCTTCGTGGGGGGCGCAGCGTCGAAGTCGTGTCGGTCTCGGCTCACGGGAGGCTCCTTGGCTCGGTGCGGTCTGGCACCTGGAAGAGCAACTTCGAGACCAGTCTCCAGGGGAGGTCCGGGGGCCCTGCGAGGGCGGAAATCTCGGGCAATCGCACCCGGCTACGGCTCTGCAGGTGACGAAATTTCACCGAACGCGCATCGGCTGCACCTCGACGCCACGCGTCGCGAGAAGGCGAGGATTCCCCGTGAAAAACGCCGCTTCGGACGAAATTTCGATCCCGAGCGCGGTCTCGCTGCCTTCACCGGCAAGAGCCATGTCCGCAGCACCTTTTCGTTCGTTGTCGCCTTCCACGTTCACGTCCACGCCCGCGCCGTCGCCCACCTCTCCGCTCGTTCGCGCCCGCGCCGCCTCGGTTCGCAGGACTCCACTGCGGGAGGTCGGCTTCTCCAGTGTGCTGCTCGCGCCCCTCGCGTCGGCTGCGCGGGCGCGCGATTCTCGCCTGGTCGAGCTCGGTTCCGCAGGGCCGGTCACGCGCGCGGCGTTCCGTGCCTGGGCCGAGTCGCTGACCGCGGCGGGCGTCGCCAATGCCGAGCTGGGCGAGTCGCTCGCCATCGGGAGCCTCGGTTTTTTCGATACCTATTCCATGGCTGCCGACACCCTGGGAGAAGGCCTCGAGCGCTTCGCGCGCGGGGTGCGGACCTTCGGGCCGTCGATCGATCTCGTTCTGGAGGTGCCGGACGATGCGTCGCATGCTTCGGCCGAGGCGGCTCTGGTGCTCCGTGAGGCGCGAGGGACTCACCGCTTTCCCGAGCTGGTCGAGGCCTTCTTCGGGATCGTGGCGAGCCGTTGCCGGGCCGCTTTGCCGAACGTGCGCTTCGCACGGGTCGAGCTCGCGCACGGGGACGCGAGCCGAATCGCGCCCTGCGAGCGTGCGTTCGGCACGGTCGTCGTGCTCGGAGCGACCGAGGATCGACTGGTTTTTCCTGCAAAGCTCTTGTCGTGCGAGCTTCGTACGGCGAACCGCGAGGTGTCCGAGGCGCTCGAAGCACAATATGCCCGGCTGGCGCATTTCGACGATCCGGTCGCCTTCGTCTCGCGCGCGCGTGCCGCGGTCGAGCGGGGCCTCGCCGTCGGTCGCACCGACGTTCCTTCGCTCGCGCGGGCTCTCGGGGTTTCGGCGCGCACCCTCCAGCGTCGATTGGAGCACGCCGGGAGCACCCAAAAGAGCCTGCTCGAGTGCGCTCGCCATGCGCGGGCGCTCGAGCTCCTCCACGACGAGAGCCTGCTCCTCTCGGAGATTGCGGAGAGCCTGGGATATTCGGACCGTACGGCCTTCTTCCGCGCCTTTCGTCGCTGGACGGGCATGACCCCGGCGACCTATCGGCGTCGCTTCGTTCGTCGCATCGAATGAGCACGCCGCGGCGCTCGGTGGGGACCGGGGCCGCGGCGGTCAGGTCAATCGACGGTCAGTACCAATCGGCGCCGAGGCCGAGCGTGATGGGGACGGCCACGGCTCCGCTCGAGAAGATCGGGTGAACGTCGACACCGATGGTGAAGCCCGAGCGCCGTCCGGTCTCGGCGTTTCGACCGCCGAGGTGGAGCGCGGCGCGCCCCGCGATGCCGAACGCCACGCCACCCGAGGCGACCGCAGAGGTGGTGCTCACCGAGCCGAGACCGTAGTAGTCGACCGACGGACCGGCCGCGACTTCGAACATGTCGACCGGGGTGAGCGAGAGCATGGCGCTATTGGGGATGAAGCTCGCCGCGGTGGTGCTTCCACTATCCGAGACGATCAAGACATTGGCGCCCGTTTGATAATAGGCGCCGATGAGGCGATTGACCTGCACGCCGACGCGGAAGCCCACGCCGACTGCCGGACCACCCGCGCTCCCCACGAAGGCATAACCGCCGCCCAAGTTGAAGCCGATACGCAGGCGCAAATCCTCGTGTTCTTCGTCGTTCGCCGCGGCCGTCTTCGCGGGAGCTGCCGCCGCGGCTGCGGGGGCTTCGGGGGCTTTGGTCTCGTCGGCGTGCGCCATTCGAGGTGCAATCAGGAAAGTGCCGAGTCCAATCGAAGCGACCAAGAAAAGAGAGCCAAGTTTCAAAAGACACGTCCTTTTACGCGCACGTGAAACACCACGTGCGCGAGCGTTCGGGTTGGGCGGTTCCACTCGTCTTCGCGCCGGGCCAATCGCCGTGGCCGAACCGACGAGCCCGATTGAGACGGGGCGTCTTCGGGCGACATTCAGGTTTCTTTACGGTTATTCCCGGGCGCTTCGCGAGGCGAGATCGTGACCTGTCATTCACGGTCCGACGCGGCGAAGAGGCGATTCGCCTGTCGCGATCGTCGGCAATCGCGCCCCTCGTCGACCGGCGTTCACACCCCACGAACGTGAACCTCGTTTCACGATCGAGGGTCGGGAAGCCCCGGATATCGCCTCGGATTTCGTCTTACGTGTGCGTAAGGTCGAGGCTCTGGTGCGGGGCGGGGGCTTCGTTCGGCCTTGCGACGGGGCCCGAGCGCGCTCTACTCGCTCACCATGAGCACGAAAGAGTCGTTCGTCACCCGTCTGCGTCGAAATGGTCGTCCGTCCGTGGTCGGGCATCGGGGCGCGATGGGGCATCGGCCCGAGAACACCTTGGCTGCGTTCGCGCACGCCGCCAAGCAGGGCGCGGAGTGGATCGAGCTCGACGTGCAGCTCTCCAAAGACGGCGTGCCGGTGGTGATCCACGACTCCACGTTGGCGCGCACCACCACCGGGAAGGGCGCCGTCGCCCAGAAGACGGCCGCGCAGCTCTCCAAGCTCGACGCGGGCAGCTGGTACTCCGAGAAGTACGCGGGCGAGCGCATCCCTTCGCTCGACGGCGTGCTCGTGTGGGCGAAAGAGAACGGTATCGGCGTGGAGATCGAGATCAAAAACGATCCCCGCTCGCCCGAGGCGCTGGTTCGGGCGGTGGTCGATTCGGTCGAGCGCTGCGAAGCCCACGACGACGTGTTGGTCATCGGGTTCGACCATCGCGCGATCAAGCGCGTGACCGAGCTCGCGCCGCGCCTCGCGACGGGCGTGCTCTACGTGGGGAGACCGTACGACGAAGTACGCCTCGCCAAGGACGCGGGCGCGAGCGTGCTCGTGCCGCACGCATCGTTCGTGACCGCCGAGGGCGTGGCCCGTGCGCACGGCGCGGGCCTCGCCGTGGCCACATGGGCCGAGACCTCCAAGGCCCTCTTCGCCGAGCTCGTGGAGGCCGGCGTGGACGCCATCACGGTGGACCACCCCGAAGTGCTGAGAAAGCTGCTCGACCAAGGCGCTCCCGCAGCAAAGGCCCGGGCGAAAGGCGGGAAGAAGGGCGCCCGCGGCTGAGTCTCGCGAGACGCCGTCCGGCGCAGCGCAGACCTCGGTGCCCCATGTGACGATTCGGTGAACCGTGGCGTTCCGGCCGCTCGTTCGGGACGAAATCGGCGGTGCCCCGGGCGGTTCTGGCTCGTTTGCGGGCGGCTCCTTTACTACGGTCCGCGAGGCTTCACCCGCGGTCACGCTCTTCGACCACGTCCGAACCTTGACCGGTCATCTCGAACCCCCCGTCGCCCCCGAGGACCTTTCCATGAGCGAATTTCCCAGCGAAGTTTTGACCAAGGCTGCCGCAACCGCGCGCGGGCTCGCCCTCGACGCCGTGCACGTCTGCCAGAGCGGTCACCTCGGCTTGCCCCTCGGCTGCGCCGACATGGGCGCCGTGCTCTTCGGCGCGGACCTTCGCCACTCGCCGAGCAACCCGGGCTGGCTCAATCGCGACCGCTTCGTGCTCTCGGCCGGGCACGGCAGCATGTTCCTTTACGCGTGGCTCTCGCTCTCGGGGTACCCGGACTTCCCGGTGTCCGAGCTCGCGAAGTTCCGCAAGATGGGCTCGAAGACCCCCGGCCACCCCGAGCTCGAGCACGAGCCCAACGGCGTCGAGACCACCACAGGGCCGCTCGGTCAGGGCATCGCCAACGCGATCGGCATGGCCGTGGCCGCCAAGATGGCCGAAACGAAGTTCAACACCGCCGAGCACACCATCTTCGATCACAAGGTGGTCTGCCTCGCCGGCGACGGCTGCATGCAAGAGGGCGTGGCCATGGAGGCCGTCGAGTTCGCCGGTCACCAGAAGCTCGACAACTTCATCCTGGTGTACGACTCGAACGACGTCACCCTCGACGCCATGGCCGATGCCACCCAGAGCCTCGACGTGGTGAAGCGCTACGAGGCCATCGGCTTCGAGGTGGTCACCGTCGACGGCCACGACATGAAGGCCTTCGCGGCCGAGCTTCACCGCGCGCGCACGAGCAAGAGCGGCAAGCCGCAGCTCATCGTCGCCAAGACGATCATCGGCAAAGGCGTGCCCGAGGTCGCCGGGACGGCCAAAGGGCACGGCGAAGGTGGCGCGAAGTTCATCGACTCCGCTCGTAAGGGTCTTGGCCTCCCCGAGTCGCATTTTTACGTCTATCCGGAGGTCGAAGCCTTCTTCGCCGCGCGCAAGAAGGAGCTCGACGCCGCCCACGACGCTTGGCAGAAGACCTTCACCGAGTGGCAAACGAAGAACCCGAAGCTCTCGTCCGAGCTCGCCGCTTCGCGCGCGTATTCGCACGTCGCGCCCGAGGGCACCGCGTACGCCGGTCCGGACGCGCGTAAGCTCTTCGAGGCGGTCCCGGCGTTCCCCGCGGGCACCAAGATCGCCACGCGCAAGGCCGGCCAAGACGTGCTCCAGCCGCTCGCGACCGCTCTCCCGCTCCTCATGGGCGGCAGCGCCGATCTCTACGGCTCCACGCTGAACTACATCGGCGATCTGAAGGCCGGAAACGACGACTTTACGCCTGCGCATCGCAGCGGACGCAACGTGCGCTTCGGCATCCGCGAGCACGGCATGTGCGCCATGCTGAACGGCATCGCCGCGCACGGCATCTTCATCGCCAGCGGCGCGACCTTCTTGGTCTTCGCGGACTACTGCCGTCCGTCGATTCGGTTGGCCGCGCTCATGCACCTGCCGGTCGTCTACGTGTTCACGCACGATAGCGTCGGCGTCGGCGAAGACGGCCCCACGCACGAGCCGGTCGAGACCATCCCCGGCCTTCGTGTCATCCCCAACCTCGACGTCATTCGTCCGGCCGATCCGGAAGAGACGGCCGGCGCTTGGGTCGCCGCGCTCGAGCGTCAAGACGGGCCCACGCTGCTCGCGCTGTCGCGTCAGGTGGTCCCGCTGCTCGAGGGCATCTCGGTCGAGGCACGTCGCGAAGGCGCGCGCCTCGGCGGCTACGTGGCGAAGAAAGAGACCGCCGCGCTCGAGACCATCCTGCTCTCGGCCGGTAGCGAGCTCCAGCACGCCCTCGCCGCGGCCGAGAAGCTCGGCCCGGGAACGCGCGTGGTCAGCATGCCCTCGTTCGCGCGCTTCGATCGTCAGAGCGCCGAGTACCGCGAGTCGGTCCTCCCGAAGTCGTGCCGTCGCCGTGTCTCGATCGAAGCCACCGTGACGTCGACCTGGGCCAAGTACGTCGGCCTCGACGGCGTCTCGCTCGGCATCGACCGCTTCGGCATGTCGGCCCCCGGCGCGGAGATCATGAAGTTCTTCGGCATGGACGCGGACCACGTCGTGGAAGCCGCGAAGTCGCTCACCTGATTCGACGCGCGTGAAAAGAAAGACGCCGCGGCGCTCTAGGGCACGCGGCGTCGATCGTTTCGAAGGTCGTGTTTCGCTCAGCCGCCGCAACGGGGGGCGAGCCCACCTGGAACCCTTTGGCGCGAAGCGCAGCGACTTCGGCCTTTTCGAAGGCTTCGGCGCCCGAATGGAAGGCCCCGGTCAATCCGAGCGTGGTGTGCACGATGCCCTGCGGGAGATTGCCGCGTCCGGCGGCTCGCCTTCGACGTAGAAGGCGTCGCGGGCGCGATGGTTGGGGCGGCCGGCGGCGGTGACGAGGCGGCTCGAAATCGGGTGCTTCCACGAGCTCGGGGTGGCTGCAGGGAGCGCGGGCGCGTCGGCTTCGCAGGCCTGAGGCACGTCTCGTGGCGTCATGTCGGGTCGAAGATGCGCTTCATCAGGTCTTCGAGCGCGTCCGCTTCGGCCTTCGAGAAGCCTTCGACATGGGGCGAGTCGAGGTCCAGTACGCCGAGCAGCTGGCCGCGTCGCACGATGGGCACGACCACCTCGGAGCGCGATCGCGAGTCGCAGGCGATGTGCCCCGGGAACGCGTGCACGTCGGGCACGAGCTGCGTCGTTCGCGTACGCGCCGCCGTGCCGCACACGCCGCGATCGAACGAGATGCGCAGGCAGCCCATGGTGCCTTGGTACGGCCCCACGGTGAGCATGGCTTCACCGGTGCGGCGATAGAACCCGGCCCAGTTGCACTGCACCAGGGTCTCCCAGAGCAGGCACGCGAGCGTGGCCTGAAGGGCGATATCGTCGGTCTCGCCCTCGACGCAGGCCAGAATCTGAGGAGTCGCTTCTTCGAGGCGGACCAGGCGCTCGGCCTCGGGGAGCAGCGTGCCTCGCGCCACTTCGGGCAGAAGAATGCCTTCGCTCACGCCTCACCTCCGGCCTTCGGCGGCTCACCGAGCGCGAGCACCCAGCGGTCTTGTTTCACGTCGCGGCCTTCCACGTAGACCGTGACCTCGTCTCCCAGGCGGAGCACGATCTCTTGGGTCTCTTTTTCGCGCAGCGAGGCTCCCGCGTCCGCCACCAAAAGCCATTTGCCGCCGAGCAGGCGCCCGACGTCGCGCAGGTAGAGCTTCACGTCGAGCGGCGGGTCTTCCAGCGAGACGTGCAGCTTCGACGAGGTGAAGCCCATGACCGTGCCGCGCCGGCGCGGACGGGAGGCTACCGGCAGGGTGAGATCTTTCCCGAAGAGCGCGTCCAAGAAGAGCTTGCCGACCAGGTCGTTGGCTTTGCGTTGAACGTCTTTGGATTGATTGGCGCTCACCACCACTTTTTCGCGCAAGGTCTCGTCGATGGGGCCTTGGCCGGTCAGGTGCTCCAGCATCTCGTGGTGCACGAAGATTCCTACGATTTCCCGCATCGGAGCCGAGAATCGCGCGTAGGCCTCGGCGCCCACGCCGTGGTGCGCGCCCACGTCCGCCGAGAACGACGAGCGGGCATTGACCACGATGGCCTGGCGATGAATGGCGTCGGCGATTCGTCCCTCACGACCGGTGCTGGGCAGATTGGATAGGTAATGCGCGAGGCTCTGCTTCTCGGGATCGAACGCGAAGACCGAGTCTTTCCCGAGTCCGTGCACCTCGAGGATCTTGGCGAGGGTCTCGCAGAGCAGGGCGAGGCGCTCTTCGGGGGGAGACGGGTGCACGCGGAAGATGGGCTGCACGTGGGCTTCCGGGCTCTCCAGGAGCAAACGCGCGCCTTCGCGGTTCACGAGGAGCGAGAGCTGCTCGTTGTACATTTCCACGCGCGCCCGGGGCGACGCGACCAGCGAGAGCGTCTCGCCTTCCGGGCCCTCCACGCGCAGCTCGGTCTCGCCGCGGCGGTAGCGCGCCACGTCTCGCGCGGCCGCTTCGCCCATGAGCGCTTCCCCCACCTCACGCAGGGCGAGTAGCGCGTCTTTCGCTTCGGAGCGGGCGAGGTGCGCGCCTTCCGGGGCGCCGTCGTAGAAGGCCTGCACTTCGGGGAAGGAGAGCTTGGCGCGGCTCTCGACCTTGGCGCGCAAGACCTTGGTCTCGAGGGTTTTTCCTTCGCGGTCGAGCGTGACGCGGAAGACCAGCGCGCGGCGAGGTCCGTCCGGGTTGAGCGAGACGATGCCCTCGGACAGCTCACGCGGGAGCATGGGCACCGAGAAACCTGGAAGGTACACGCTTGCCCCGCGCCTCAGCGCTTCGGCGAAAATCGCGCCGTTCTTGGGCACGAAATGCGCGGCGTCGGCCAGCGCGTAGAGCACCATGAAGCCCCCGTTCGGAGCTCGCTCCACGAAGAGCGCCTGGTCGAGGTCGCGCGAGGTGGGTCCGTCGATGGTGACGAACGGCACGGCCGTGAGGTCGGTGAGGGAAGGGTCGTCGAGCGAGGCCTCGAGGTCGAGCGCGCGCAGCTCGGTCAGGACCTCTTCGGGGAACGAAGGGTCGGCGAGCACTTCCAGGGCCACCAGGTAGACCTGGGCCCGCGCGGTGCCTCCTTTGGCGAGGCGCTGCGGCGCCACGTGCGGATCGAGCCGATCGACCGCGTACACGTCGCCCACCGACGCGCCCTCGGGCACGTGCGGCAGGTGACTCGTGAAAGGAGAAGAGAAACGAAGCGAGCCCTCGGGTCCGTGGACCACGTGGGCGAGGGTAGAACGTGCGGTGTCTTGATTCATGTCGAGTGCGGAAGATGCGGCCGCTCGGGCCGCGCCCTCGAGGCAGTCCGAGCCGCGGAGCGGACGTCGGCGCGTCGAGCGCGTGAGTTGGAAGTTTCGGGTCGAGTACGAGCCGATCGGCGAAGCGCTTCCCTGGGGATAGCTGCACGCATGTCCTCGGGCGAGGACAAATCGTGGGGCTTCGTGGGAGACCGCTACGAGAGCGGTCCCTGCGGTCTCTCACGGAGTGAGCCGGCTTCAGTGAGCGTGGAGCTCGTACGAGGTGAGGACCGCTTCGGCCGAGCCGCTCGCGTCCTTTCCTTCGGGGAAGAGATACACGCACGTCTCGTCCGCCGCAACCGCGACCGCTCCGTCGGCTGCGAGAGGCGCCGAGCCGACCTCGGCCAGGCTCGTGGGCTGCGACGCGCGCGAGGCCCGCAAGACCACACGCGGCGTACCACACGTTTCTTGGGTGAGCACGGCGAGACGGGTGCCGTCGGTGGCGAGCGCGCGCACGGATACCTCGGTCTCGGTGCAGGTCGAGCCTTTGCCCGGCGCGAGCGCCACGAGCTGCGTGTCGGACTCGAGCGGACGGTACATTCCGAGAAACGGACGCGCGCTCCCGTCGGGCCCGTTCGGCGCGGAAAATCCGATGAAATCCGTGCCGAGCGCGACCGTCGCGCGCGCGCCCGAAGCCACTGGGGAGAGCCCCTTCACCGTGCCCGTGTAGAGCTTGTCGCCTACCGTGGCGGCGACGGTGACGCCGCGTGCAGCGAGCGCTCCAGGCACTCCGCGGCAGTCGTCGCCCACGCACACCGCGACGGGCTCCGGAGTGTCCTGGAGCGATTGCTTCAGGGGCTGGGCGAACAGGCCGCCTTCACCCGACACGAACACGTTTTCGCTCGAGAGGGCCACGAGGTGCGGGCCCGCGCCCAGCGCCTTCGGCAAGGCCATCTCACGCTTGCCGAGGGTCTCCGCAACGACCAGCTCGAGGGTGTTTGCGGCGGTGTAGACGATGTTCGTGCCGAAGGTGGCCACCCGCGTGTTCGCGCCGTCGCCGTCGCCCACCGCCTCGAAGCCTTTGGCGGCATCGCGCATCAGGCGCACGTGGCTCTTTCCCGAAGCGTCGAGCGTGGCCGCCACGAGCACACCTCTCGAGGTGACGGCGAGCGAGAGCGGGCGCTCCCCGGCGAACTTGGCGACCACGTTCGTGCCGGGTTTGCACGTCACCGAGACGAACGCGGTGGGCTCGAAGCCCGAGGGCGAGCTCGTGGGCACCGGTGTGCTCGTCTCGCTCGGCTCCGGCGTGGGCGTGCTCGCGGTGTCCTGTTTTCCCCCGCAGCCGATGCTGCTCGCGACGACCGTTGCGCTCGCGAACGCGAGGCCGAGAGCACCCGCGACGAGGCGAAACGAAGCGGACGAAAGGCTCTCGATCCCGATCCCCTGGCGAGCGCGCATGGCACGAAGCTATCGACCTCGCGCGCGAATGGAAAGCGCGAAAGAGGCGCGCTCGAGAGGCGTTCGGCGAAGGGGGTGCGTCCACGCCGCTTGACGACGAGGGCATCGTCCGCGACGCTGACGTGGTGACCCAGCTTCGCCGCACCGAGGCCGGATTTCCGATGGCGCCGACCCAAGAGGAGTGGGACGCGCTGTCCGAAGACGAGCGCATGGCGGTGGTCGCGGCGCTCCCCGGTGAGGTGACGTACGCGGAGATGTCGCCTCCCGAAGGCGACCGCCACTTTCTGACGAAGGTGCGCGCGCTCGATGCGCTGCGCGGCTACTTCGGTTCGCGGAAACGCCGCGCCTACTTCGCTGCCGAGCTGCCGACCTACTACCCGAACGAGCCTCGCTTCGCGCCGGACTTGCTCGCCGTGTTCGACGTCGACGATCACGAGCGCGACAGCTGGATCGTGAGCCGCGAAGGCAAAGGCCTCGACTGGGTGCTCGAGGTGCACGTCGGGGGCGATCGGAAGAAGGACGCCGAGCGAAACGTGGCGCGGTACGCGCGCCTCGGGATCCCCGAGTATTTCCTGTTCGATCGCGCGCGCGGGCACCTGTCCGCGTTCCGTCTGGCGAGCCCTGACGCGAAGACGTACTCGCCCATCTTGCCCCAGCGCGGCCTCTATTCGTCCCAGGTGCTCGGCCTCGACGTTCAGGTCGAAGCCGACAGGCTTCGGTTCTTCGCGGGCACGGCCCTCTTGCTCGAGAGCGAAGAGCTGATCGGCCGTCTGGAGACGATGTTCGACGAAGTCCAGCGCAGAGCCGAAGCGGAAACCAAGCTTCGGGAAGAAGAAACCAAGCTTCGCGAAGAAGAATCCAAGCTTCGTCAGGCCGCCGAAGCCGAAGTCGCACGCTTGCGACGCGAGCTCGACGAGCTGCGAAAGAAGTAGGCGAAGACCGTCTCTCGAGCCTGCCCGAGCGGGACGACCGAGCCGCGATCGGCCGATCGTGGGCGAATCGAGGGGGCGGCGCTTTCGAACCTGCGGATCCGTGCAGTCGTCCGCACTGGAAAATGACGCGCTCAGCGTGACGCGAGGCCCTGAAAATGCCGGTGTTCCGTCGGCTCATGTCCATGCTTGTCCCCTCGGGAAGGGGCGTGGTAAACCCCCGGCCCAATGCGTAGCCGCCTGCCCATGATCGTCGTCTCGTGCCTGTCGCTCGCCGCTGTCGGCGCCCAGACCCTCGGCTGCGGCAACGCGGACGAGCCCTACAAGGCCACTCCGGCTTGGTCGGGGAAGAAGGCCAGCGTCCCGGCCGTTCCCCAGCTCCCGACGAGCCCCATCAAGGTGGGCGATGCCTACACCGTGTACGGCGCTCGCCACCACCTGCAGAGCCGCATCCACGACAAGGAAGTGACCACCAAGGACATCACCTTGATCGGTTACATCGTGCAGGAAAACATCTCGGATGCGCCCGGCTGCGCGGCCCACAAGGCCGGCAAAGCCGACGACGAGAAGTGCAAGATGCCCAACGGCGACCCCCTGCAGATCCCCTCGTTCTGGATCGCGGACGCCAAAGGCGACACCAAGACCAAGATTCGCGTGCTCGGCTTCGCCAAGAACTACGCGAGCGTCTTCGAGGCCCTCGAGAAGTACAAGAACCTCAAGGAAGCCCCCAAAGAGCTCTACAAGGACGAAGTGTGGAGCGTCGAGCTCCCGTTCCCCATGCCGGCCGTCGGCGCCAAGGTGAAGGTCACCGGCAAGTACGGCTACACCTTCTCGAAGTCGAGCAC
Organism: Polyangiaceae bacterium; assembly: GCA_965225775.1. Lineage (GTDB taxonomy): Bacteria > Myxococcota_A > Polyangia > Polyangiales > Polyangiaceae > JAAFHV01. Next base: position 8,838,405 of record OZ245328.1, read on the forward strand.
CGGCATCGTGTCCGACCCGCAGAACGGCGTGCTCACCTACGCGAAGATCGAATACCTCGAGCCCCCCACGGCTCCGCTCGCCTTCAAGAACAAGTGAGCTGAGCGAAGACGCTCGAACCGAAGCCCCTCGAGACCACGGTCTCCGGGGGCTTCGCTGCATTTCGGGGCTGGGAGCGCGGGCTTCGACCGCGCCGAGGCGTTCCTAAGCGCCAAGAACGCGACCTCCGACGAAAAGAACGCGCTCCTAAGGGTTAGGAACGCGACCTCGGATGGAAATGACGCGTTCCTAAGGGTTAGGAACGCGATCTCGGACGAAAATGACGCGCTCCTAAGGGTTAGGAACGCGACCTCGGACGAAAATGACGCGCTCCTAAGGGTTAGGAACGCGACCTGCAGAAAAAATGACGCGTTCTTAGTCCGCGTTGCGCACCGCGTCTTCGTTCGGCGTGGGCCGGCGCTCTAGCGAATCACGGGCGGAGGGCGGGGCGGCTCGGCGTCGTTTTGGATGCACGAGGCGAGGTCGAAGAACATGAACTCCAGGGCCTTCTCTTGGCCCGAGAGATCACCGGTTTTGCACGACCCGGGGAAGGTCGACACGGTGGTGAGCGCGTTGGCCGAGACGTGGAAATCGGAGAAGACCACGCGGCCGCACTTTTTGTCTTCGGCGGCGGTGATGGGCGTGTTGAAGGTCATGTGCTGCACCGAAGGGCCGGCGGTGGTCGGGCCGTAGACCCAGCGCTGCGAGGGCGGGTTCTTCTCGGCGTCGAGGTCGTGGCGCCACTCGGTGACGGGCAGCGTGCCCGAGGTGGGCGTGGCGTTCACGTTCTTCAGCCAGTCCGCGAAGGCTTTGCCCTTGGGGAAGCTCGTGTCCACCTGGAAGTCGCGGGTGGTCGAGCCCGAATTGACCTTGTCCGGAGCCCAGGTGCCGGTCGCCTCGAAGTTTTGATTGCCGAGGTGCAGCCACGAAAAGCCGTAGTGCGTGGTGAAGACGCGCCCGCCCAGGTTCGCGTAGCGCATCATCAAGGTGTCCGGCCCTGCGTGCGCATTGGCTTGTCCCTCGCACGGGAGCATGACGAGGTCGTACTTTTTGAGCACCTCGAGGTCGCTCCAGAGGGTGTTCGCGCCGGCGGTGGGCGGATTGGTGTCGGCGCCGTTCGACCGATAAAAATGCACTCGTCCGGGGCCGACGGGGCTCGTGATCTCGGAGCCGTCGATGCCCATCTTGGTGAGCAGGCATTCGAAGGGATCGGCGCTGCCCGAGGCAATGGCCATTTGAGGCATGTCGCCTTCGGACTTCTTCTTGGGCAGGCGGAAGGTCTCGCTGTCCGTGAAGGCGACGTCTTCGCACTTCTTGGTCTCGGGCACGATCACCTTGCGGCGCCATTTGCCAATCTGGACCACCACCGGAATGTCTTTGCCCACGGGCATGTTGGGCAGCGTGAAGGCGCCGTTCGCGTCGGTGAGCGTGGAGACCAGCGGATCACCGGAGACGCTGCCGCAGCGATCGCACGAGGCGCCCGTCTTGATGGCCCCGAGCTCGGCGTTGGGCACGTAGACGAGCACGTTGTAGAGCGGCACCTTGCCGGCCGGATCGAAGACGCGCCCGGTGACGGACGTGGTCTTTCCCGCCTCGCACGTGACCTGCTGCAGGCAGAGCCCGGTGCACGGCTTGGGCGCCGGGCCTCCTTCGATCGAGCCGTCCGGCACGAGCGGCGGCGTGGTGGGCGAGGGCGCGGCGTCGGCGTTCGGGTCGAGGTCGTCGGGGGTTTGGCGTGCGTCCGAGCCGCAGGCGGGGGCGCCCACGAAAAGCGCAGCAGATCCCACGATCCAGACACAACCGACGAGGTGGCGAGCGTGCATCGTTCTCTCTCCCGAAGCGAGGTCTTCGAGCCTACGCGATCCTGACCGCGGTCTTCGACCTCTTCCGTTCACACGTTGCGCTGTCGCGAAACGTCGTCGGCCCGGCGGCTTGCGGGCGTTGACGGACGCTCGGGTCCAGATACGCTTTTCTCATGAGCAAGACGCGTTCGGACGTTCTCAACGAAGGACAGCGCAAGGGCATCGTCGCGGGCGCGGCCACCGTAGGAGCCGTCGCGGCCGGTGTGCTCATCGCGCCGGTGGCAGGAGCCGTGGCCGCCGTGCCCGCGCTCTACCTCGGCTACAAGTGGTGGAAGCACCGCGCCGAAAACGGCATCAAGTTCTGAACGTTCGCGGCTCGCCCCCGTCTGAGGCTCGTGCACACATCGTACGTGTGCTCGCACGACTTTGCGCGGCGTACGGACTCGAGGGGAATTCGAAGTGAACAAGATGGGTAGGGACTCGGCTTCGGCCGATTCTGCGCGATCGCGGCGCGCCTCGTTGGTTCTCGGGGCAACGCTCGGCGCGCTCGGCTCGGCGGCAGTGAGCCTGACGGTGGTGGGCTGTTCGTCGGACGAGGCGTCTCCCTCGCCGTTCGGCACGCAGACCCTCGCCGATGGCGCGGTGGTGGCCGAAGACGGCGCGGTCATCACGACCGACGGCGCGGTGATCCCCTCGGACGGCGGCCCCTCGCCCGACGGCGCGAGCCCGACCGACTCCGGCAAGGTCGACGCGCAAGTGCCGCCCGTGTCCGGCAACGGACGGGTGCTCTTTCGGTTGAACGGTTTTCAGCTCATCGAAGCGAAGGCCGGCGCCACGGCGGTCCCGGTGGCCAATGCGCTCTCGGCGGTCTCCTCCGGAAGCGACGCGCGCATGAGCATGGGCGCCGACGGCAGCTTGGTGGCCGAGACCTCACGCTTCGGTTGTTCGGACCCGTGTTTGGCGGTGTTCGCGCCCGACCTTCGCTCGGGCGAGCGTGTGCTCGCGGGGGGAAACCCGGTCCGCAACATGCGCGACGTCACCCCGGCGGTGGCCGACGGCGGCAAGCTTGTGGTGCACGGCGGGCGCGCGAGCCACTCGTCCGATCTCTACGTGACCCGCAAGACCGGCACGAGCTGGTCGCCCTCCAAGCTGCTCACGCAAAGCTCGCCCTACGCGTACAACGGCAAACCGCAGATCTCGCCGGACGGCCTCAAAGTGGTGTTCGATTGCGGCAGCGACGCCTACGCGGCGAGCGGCTCGAACATCTGCGAAGTGAACATCGACGGCAGCGGCTTCCGCAAGGTCATCGGACCCGAAGGCGGCCCGGGAGGAGGCGCCAATACGTACAGCCCCTCTTACGACCGCGACGGCAGCATCGTGTTCGAGGGCGAATGGACGGGCGAACAAGTGTGGCGTCTGCCCGCCGGCAGCACGAGCCCGACGCGCGTCAATGGCACCTACGGCAACGACAATACGCCTTGCGTGCTCCCCAACGGGAAGATTGCCTCGCTCTGGCTCAATCGCCCCGGTAATCCCAGCGGCAACCACGAGCTCAAGATCATGAACGGCGACGGCACCGGCATGGTCATGCTGGTGACGGGCGTGGACATCACGGACACGGGCCTCGGCTGCGGGAATTGAGGGGCTGAACCGTCCACTCGTGCGTCGAGGGCCTCCAATGCCCACGACTCGGCCGCCGACTCACTCCACGCGCTGAGGCTCCCCCGCCGGCAACGTCGCCAGGAACGCATCCTTGGCCGCATCGACGCGCGCGACCTCTCGGCCGTCGAAGGTGAGCTTGGTGCGGTACGTAGCGTCGCCCCACTTGGGGTACGAGCCGATGCCCACGTCGGGGAAGCTCGCGACCACCGCGTCGAGCAAGGGCTTCAGGTTGCCTTCATCCATCTGCGTGTAGACCGCACGAGAGATCCAGGGCTGGCCGCCCGAGAGCTTCTCGGCCAATACGGGGAGCTTCAGTCGGAACACCTCGGGGATGCCCGGGAAGAGCCAGGTGTTCTTCATGCGGATGGTGGGCCAGCGCACGTTCTCGGTGGTCTCGAGCGTGGCGCCCACCGGCATGCGCGCCATCAGCAGGTGCCCTTCGGTGCACTTTTCCTTGTAGTACTCACGCAACATGGCGACCAGGCTCTGGTCGAGCACCACGTCCACGCCGAAGGCCTTGGCCACGCCGTCCACGGTCACGTCGTCGTGGGTGGGGCCGACGCCGCCCGAAGTGACCAGGTGATCGTGGGACTCGGAGAGGCGTTTCACCTCGTCCGCGATGAGGTCCACGTCGTCGCCGATGGTGACCACCCGGCGCAGATCGATGCCGAGGCTTCGGAAGGTGCGCGCGAGCACCACCAGGTTGGCCTCTTCCACCTTGCCGGAGAGGAGCTCGTCACCGATGAGCAAAAACGCTGCGGTCTTCGGACGGTCGTATCCCACGAAGGAGAGCTTAGGCGTCCGGTCGCGGGATGTCTGCCACTACTCGCCCGCGGTCTCCGGACCTTCGTGAGTTGGCCGTTCGGGCGCGAGTGAAATAAGCTGGGCGGGAACGTATGGCGGACGTCGGACGACCCGAAGGCGGGGACAAAGCGCGCGAGGACTTCTTCTCGGAAGCCCAAGAGATCGTCGACGCGCTCTCGTCCGACCTCTTGCGGCTCGACGAGTACGTGCGCCGCGGCGAGTCCGACGCCGAGCTCGTGAACGACGTCTTCCGCGCCGTGCACACCATGAAGGGGCTCTCGGGTCTCTTCGGTGTGGCGCTTTTGTCCGGGCTCTCGCACGAGCTCGAAGAGCTCTTGGACGACCTGCGTCTCGGCCGCGCCGACCTCACGCCTGCGGTGATGGACGTGCTCTTTCGTGCGGTCGAGCTCTACGGGCGCATCTTGGTGGCCGCGCGAGGCGAAGGTCCCGAGCCGGCGGACGAGGTCAAAGAGCTGCTCGCTTCCCTGGGAAACGTCGCGGATCCACGCGCGGGCGGTGGCGGCGGCGTGGTCGCGCAATACGAGCTCGACCCGGGCGTCTTGGGCGTGCTCACCGAGTACGAAGAGCATCGCCTGCGGGTGAACCTGCAAGCGGGCACGCAGCTCTTCCGATTGCGCGTGAGCTTCCCGCTCGCCACCATCGACACCGCGCTCGACGAGCTCAAAGCCAAAGCTCGTCCGCACGGCGAGATCATCACGTACCTGCCCACCGGCGACGGCGGGGATCCCGACGCGGTCGAGCTCGAGATCCTCATCGCCAGTAAATCGCGCGAAGACGACCTGGGCGCGGCGCTGATCGCGCACAACGTGACCCTCGAAGAGGTCAAGAAGCGCGCGCTCCCGCCCGTCGACCGCGACCGCCTCTCGTCCGGGCGACCCCTGATGGCCGACAGCCCCGTTCCGGGGAAAAAGTCGGTCGAGCCTGCGCCCATGCGCCACGAAGCGCATCACCCGGTGGTGGACGATCTCGAGAAGCTGGCCGGGCGCGATCTCTCGCTCAAGTCGGTCAGCCAGACCGTGCGCGTGGACATTCGGCGCCTCGACCACCTGATGAACATCGTGGGCGAGCTCGCCATCGTGCGTGGCCAGGTGGCCAAGCTCGCCGAGCGCACGCGCCAATCGCCCGAGCTGCGCGAGATCAACGGCGAGGTGCAGCGTCTCCATCGCGCCTTCGAGCGGCACCTCGGGCAGATGCAGAACGGCATCCTCGAGGTGCGCATGGTGCCGCTCGGGCAGGTGTTCGAGAAGCTCGCCCGGGCCGTGCGCCAGATCTCCCGTGACGTGGACAAACCGGTGAACTTGGTGGTCACCGGCGCCGAGACCGAGATCGACAAGCTCATCGTGGAAGAGCTCTCCGACCCGCTCATGCACATGATTCGCAATGCCATCGATCACGGCATCGAGTCGCGTGACGGGCGCATGAGCGTGGGAAAACCGGCGGTCGGAACGATTGCGCTCAATGCCTTTCAAAAGGGCAACAAGGTCGTCATCGAGGTGGAAGACGACGGCCGCGGCATCGACCCCAAGATCATCTTGGCCGCCGCGCTGCGCCTCGGCTTCACCACGCCGGAAGAGGCGCCGCAATTGGGCGAAAAAGACGTGATGTCGTTCGTGTTCGCGCCCGGCTTCACCACCCGCACCGAGGCCACGCACCTCTCGGGGCGCGGCGTGGGTATGGACGTCGTGAAGACCAACATCGCGCGCCTCGGCGGCGTGGTCGACGTCGAGAGCGATCTGGGCATCGGCACCAAGATGACCATCACGCTGCCCATCACCTTGGCCATCATCTCGGTCTTGGTCTTGGAGGCCGGCGGGCGCACCTACTGCATGCCGCTCGCGAGCATGGAAGAGGCTATTTTCCTCGATCCGCGCGAGGTGCGCGTGTTCGAGGGGCGCGAGGTGATGACCCAGCGCGGGCAGACCTTGCCGCTCGTTCGTTTGGCCAAGCTCTTCGGCATCGAAGAAGAGCCACGCCCCTCGGCGCGCAGGTACGTGGTCATCGTGGCCGTCGGGCAGAAGCGCGTAGGCTTCGTGGTGGACAAGCTCGTGGGGCAACAAGACATCGTCATCAAGGCGCTCGGGCGCTCGCTCCGCAACGTGCGTGGCTTCGCGGGGGCGACGGAGCTCGGCGAAGAGCGCGTGGGCCTCGTGCTCGACGCGGGCGCCTTGCTCGACGAGGTGGTCACGGTGGGCGAGACGCGTATGCACACCGATGGTCACGCCGCGCTGCGGGGGGCCCCGTGAACCGCGAACCGTCCAAGAAGGTCTTGCTCCCTCCGGAGCGTGAGCCCTCGAACCTCACCCGGACGAGCGGTGAGCCCTCGATGATGATCCAGGGACGAGCCGTGGCCGCCCAAGGCGCCGTGATCGAGCTCGACTACCTGATTTTTTCCCTGGGCGGTGATCCGTACGCGCTGCCCATCGGGCTCATCTCGGAGATTTTGAAGGTCTTGCCCATCACCGAGGTGCCGCGCGCGCCCAAGGGCATTGCAGGGGTGGCCAGCGTGCGTGGAAGACTGGTGACCGTGCTCGACCTGAGGCGCCGCTTCGGTTTGCAAGAGCCGGAGCGTGACCGACGCGCGCGCATTCTCCTGGTCGACGGCGGCGACGAGACCCTGGGCCTCGTGGTGGACGAAGTGCGCGGCGTGCAGCGCTTCGAAGAGAGCCAAATCGAGCCTCCGCAGGTGCTCGGGGGCGAGCCTCCGCCGCACGTGGCCGGTGTGGCGCGCGCCGGAGAGTTCTTCTGCATGCTGCTCGATCTGCGGCCGCTGCTCGAGGTCCGATGAGACGAAGGCTCGATCCACGCAAGAGCTTGCTCGGCTTCGTGGTGGGCGAGGTCACCTACGCCGTCGCTGTCGAGTCGGTGCGCGAGGTGACCAATCCTCTGCCGCTCGTGGCCTTGCCGCAGGCGCCACATGCAGTGGCGGGCGTGGCCGATTTCCGCGGCGCCATCGTGCCGGTGGTGGAGCTGCGACGCAGGTTCGGGCTCGAGGTGCTGCCGACCACGCGCAAGACCAAGTGGATCGTGCTGGAAGCGGCAGGACGCCTGGTGGCCTTGGTGGTGGACTCGGCCACGGAGGTGTTCGGCACGGGGAGCACCGGGCTCCGGCAGGCCCCCGCGCTCGGCTCGGGAGACGCGCTGCGCGGCATCGCCGGGGTGGTCGACGGTCCGAGCGGCATGGTGTTCGTCCTCGACGAGCAGCCCATCGCCGACCTCGTGCGCAGCTTGAGCGGACGCGAGCGCGAGGGCGACTCGAACAAGTCGCTGCCGCCCTCGGCCCCGCGTCGCTGAGCGAACGTCACGGCCACCTCCGATCTTGTGCGCGTGCGTGCGTGAAGCGTCGAACCTGCCGTCGCTTCCTTGACGGTGGTTGCAGATTCTCCGAAAAAGTCGGCTGGCCCGGGCGTTGCTTAGTCCCTACCGACTCGTTCGTTGCTCGTCTGCGAACGACTCGAGGAGGTGCGCTCCATGCGTCGATGGTTCACCGGTCTGGTCGGAACGTGCGTCTCCGCGCTCGTGGCCTTCGCCTGCTCGGGAGCGATCACAGAGGCACCTCGTCCGAGTGAAGCGGAAGACGCCGGAAGGCCGGTGGTCGAGCGCGACGCCCAAGTACCGGTGGACGCCGACGTTCTGCCCTCGGCCTGCTCGGTCGAGAAGGCGAGCCCCATGTGCGCCGTGCTCGGACCGGCGCCCGAGGCCGCAGCCGAGATTGCCTCGTTTCTCTCGTACGACGCGGTTCCGCTCCGCTGCACGAGCCGCAATCGAGCGCCCGTGTGGGACCTTCGGCCGCTGGTGCAGCGCTTCGAGTCTTCGGCGCACGAGAACAAAGTCTTCATGATGGGCGAGGTGCACGGCACCAACGAGATTGGCATCGTCAGCTCGCTCGCCTTCGAGGCATTGGCCGAAAAAGGCTTGGTCGACGTGCTCGGGGTGGAGCTTCCCATGGATTACGAAGCGCCGCTCCAGCGCTACGTGGACACGGGGGAAGACCGCACGGCGGACCGCCTGTTCGAGGCGCTCGCCCCCAATATGTTCGGCGCCATTTTGCCCCAATCGGCGCGCCGTGTAGCGAAAGCGGGACACCCCGTTCGGCTCGTCGCGGTCGACATTCCCACCACGCCCGCGGTCGCGGTCGGCGAGCTCGAAGCCCTCGCGGCCAAGCTCGTGACGCAGAAGAGCACCGTGCTCTCGACGCTGCCGCGTGCGTCGACGCCTCCGGGCGCCAAAGACTTCCAAGACGCGAATGCCTACTTCGACCTGGTCACGTCCAAGCAGGTCGACATTTGCCGCGAGCTCTCGCCCGAGGATTGCGAGCGCTTCGAGGGCATGGTCCACGCGCTCTGGGCCTCTACGCTCGTGTACGACCCGAGCGAAGCCGAGAGCGAAAAGTGGTTCGCGCGCCGTGAGGTGAGCATCTACGCGAACCTCAAAGCGGCCATGCGCGATCCGGCGCGGCGCATGTACCTTCATATGGGAGCGTTCCACACCAACAAGCTCTCGGCCTCGGCCGGCAGTCGTTTGGCGCACGAGCTCCCCCAGACCAAAGACCGCGTCTTCTCCGTGGGCCCGGCCTACGGCAAAGGAAGCGTCGTCTATTACGGGCAAGAGGTGTCTCTCCAGGCCGAGCCCCGCATGCTCACCAAGGCCGTAGGAGATGCCCCGGGTGAGCCGCTCTTGGTCTCCACCTCGAAGCCGGGCAAGACGTGCGAAGAGAACCCGCTCGGCCAAGAGCAAGAAGACCGCGTGATTGGCGGAGGAAAGCGCGAGGACGTGTTCGACGCGTACCTGCACTATGGCGTGCTCACCTCCGAGCGCCGCCCCGACCAGACCAGCCTCTCGCGCGAGAGCCAAGTGATCGGGCGCACGTTCGCCGCCTACCGTGCGCGCATCGATCACCACGAAGCTCGCGTGTTCGAGCTTCGCGCCGCGAAGGCCGCGAGAGCCTCGAAGCCGCGCTGACCGCGAGCCGCGCGAACACGCGAAGCCTGGCGTTTTTAGCGCTTTCGGGGCGCTCGAAGCGCGGCCTTCACGGGCACGTCGCCTTTGACGAGCCACTCCTTGGCGAGCCAATCGAGGGACACGGCGGCCTTGCGGAGGGCGCGGTCCACCGCGCGCACGTGCGGGTCTTTACCGAGCTGGTCGGGCGCGTAGGCGCGTGCATAGAGCACCCAGTTGGACAGCTCGTAGCGATGCAGCAACGGCGCGTACGGGTGGGAAGCGAAGCCCGCGAGCACGTCGCACGCGCGCTCCACGCTCTTGCAGGCGACCAGCGCCGTGCCCACGTCGAAGAGCAGCGCACGAAGGTCTTCGAAGGCACGCTCCGGCGCTTTGGCGACGCGCGCGAGCAGCTTCTCGAAGCCCTCGGCGGAGAGTCCTGCGGCTTGGGCCGACTCGGCCATGGCCGGCACTTGCGTGGCGAGGAAGCTCGAGCTCGGCGCGCGTCCGAGCAATCGTCCGACCAAGTAGAGATCGAACGCGCTCGCGATGGCCTCGCCGAAGAAGAGCGCATCGGCCGAGAGCGGCGTCTTGGGGCGCGCGAGCGCTTTGGCGGCGAGCTTGTGCCAGGCCACGTGCGCGACCACGTCCGCCGGTAGGCCGGGGTAGGCGAGCACGTCGCCGTCGCCGCTCGCGCCCCAGAACGTGAGGTTCAAGAAGAGCGCGCGGTCCCAGCGTCCCTCGAGCTTCTTCTGGAGCACGCGGAAGCGGTAGCCACTCGTGAGTACCACCTGCTTGAGCGCGGGATAGAGCGGCACGTGGCGAAACGAAGCTTCGTCTTCGATGGTGAGCGCATCGAGCGTGCGGACCGAGAGGCTCGGCGCCGAGGCCACCTTGGCGACCGGCTTTTTCGTGGGCGAAGACTTGGGCTTACGAGGCGTGCTCATCGCGCGGAGGCTCGCACGAATCGGGCGTCTCGTGGGGCGCGGGTTTCGCTCGGAAGGCGAGGGGTCGCGGCGTCGGGTATCGTTCCTCGATGGCCGGTGAGCCCGCTCGAAAAAGCGCCACCTACGAAGACCTCGCGGCGCTGCCGTCGAACGTCGTCGGCGAGATCGTGTTCGGCACTCTCCATATAAGCCCGAGGCCGGCATCGCCTCACGGGTCGGCGTGTTCCGCTCTGCAAGAGGAGCTTGGTCCACCGTTCAAGCGTGGCCGCGGAGGACCGGGGGGATGGGTCATTTTGTCCGAACAAGAAGTGCATCTCGGTGCAGACGTGCTCGTCCCGGACCTCGCCGGCTGGCGCAGGGAGAGGCTTCCCGAGCGTCCGGAGACGCCTGCGTTCACACTCGCTCCCGATTGGGTGGCCGAGGTTCTGTCTCCCTCCACGGCAGCGCGAGATCGCGTCCAGAAGATGGCCATCTACGCGCGTGAGGGCGTAGCGCACGTTTGGCTCGTGGATCCGCTCGAGCGCACGCTCGAGGTGTACGAGCTCGCGGGCACGGCCTGGACCCGGGTTCACGCGTTCGCGGGGGACGAACGTGTGCGGGCGCGCCCGTTCGAGGCTGTCGAGCTCGATCTCGCAGTGCTTTGGGCGTGGTGACCGGGAACGCTCGCCCGACCCGTCGGGTCCCGTGAGCCTCGCGTCGCGCGGCGGCTTGAAAAGTGACGCGATGCCCCTAGGACCTCCGGCTCGAACGAGACGGCGCGAGGAACGTGCGCGCCACCCTTTTCTTGTCGCGCGACGGAGCGCGCAGGGCTACTTCCAGCCCGTGTCGAGAGGATTCGAGAAGATGCCTGGTCGAAAAGCTATCGTGATTGGTTCGGGAATCGGCGGCATCGCCTGCGCGATGCGCTTGCAGAGCCTGGGATTCGACAGCGTCATCCTGGAGAAGCTCGACGGTCCCGGCGGGCGCGCCTACGTGCGTCGCGCCGAGGGCTTCACCTTCGACATGGGCCCCACCGTGCTGACGGTGCCGCACTTCATCGAAGAGCTCTTCTCCCTCGAGCGAGGCAAGCCTCGGCTGGACGAGCCCGACTTTCCCGCCGCGATCCTCGGCGGACAGCGCATCACGAGCGGCACGAGCGGTGGCGTGAACACGAGCCGCTACGTCGACATCCGACCCGTGTTGCCGTTTTATCGCATCTACTTCGACGACGGCACCTACTTCGACTACGACGCGGACCCGGTGAAGGTGCGCGCGCAGATCGCGCGGCTCGCCCCGGAGGACCTCGACGGCTACGAGCGGTTCCACGAGGCCGCGCGCGCCATCTTCCAGCGAGGCTTCCTCGAGCTCGGCTACACGTACTTCGGCAACGTCCAGTCGATGGTGAGCGTGGTTCCGGACCTGCTCAAGCTCGGCGCGATCCAGCCTCTTTTCTCGCTCATCAAGAAGTTCTTCAAGAGCGACAAGATGCGGCAGGTCTTCAGCTTCGAGCCGCTGCTCATCGGGGGCAACCCGCTCAACGTTCCGGCCATCTACGCGATGATCCACTTCGTCGAGAAGACGTGGGGCATCCACTTCGCGATGGGGGGCACGGGCGCGCTCGTCTCTGCCCTGATCCGCAAGTACGAAGAGCTCGGCGGATCTCTCCGATTGAACGCCGAGGTTCGGCGCATCGACGTCGAGAAGCGCGGTCGTAAGCGCGTGACGACCGGCGTGACCCTGGCGTCCGGCGAGCACATCGCCGCCGACCTCGTGGTCTCGAATGCCGATTATGCCAATACGTATCTGCGCTTGGTCGACAAGCAGCACCGGCGCATCAACCGCGATGCTCTCGTCAAGTTCCGGAAACAGAGCATGTCGCTCCTCGTCATCTTCTTCGGCTACACGAAGCGCGAAGGAGACCCGGATCTGCAGCACCACAACATCATTCTCGGACCGCGCTACGAGGAATTGCTGACCGATATCTTCGAGCGAAAGATCCTCGCCGACGACTTCTCGCAATACCTCCACATCCCGACCATGACCGACCCCAGCTTGGCGCCGCCGGGTCATCATGCGGCCTACACGCTGGTGCCCGTGCCCAACACGCTCGGCGACGTCGATTGGGATCGCGTCGGCGAGAAGTTCGTCGACAAGGTGATGACGTTCCTCGAAGAGCGCGGGTACATCCCCGGGCTCCGCGAACGCGTCGTCTATCGCAGCTTCATCACGCCCAAGTACTTCGAGGAGACGCTGGGCGCTTATGCCGGAAACGGATTCGGGGTCGAGCCGCGCCTCACCCAGACCGCCTTCTTCCGCCCGCACAACCGCAGTGAGGACGTGAGCAATCTGTACCTCGTCGGCCAAGGAACGCAGCCCGGTGGCGGCACGCCGTCGGTCATGATGTCGGCGAAGATGACGGCGCGCGAAATCGAACGCGACTTCGGGGCGGTCGTGCATCCGCCGCACGACGAGCGTCACACTACCGGCAGCGCCCCGGCAGCGGTCTCGAGCTCCCCGAGCTCGCCGACGTAGTTCCCTCGTCGGCCGGTCGTCGTCGTTCGGCCATCAGGTGAGGTGACGCGTCCGAGGCAACGCCGCGCGCCTTCACGCGTGCGGCCGCCTTCGCCGTGCGGGACCGGAACCCCGTGACGACGTGCCCGTCGATCGATGCCGCGTGCTCACGTCGCGCGGCGTCGGACGCGCATTCCTCGTTTGAGCTTCGCCATGCGGGCGCGGCACAACGTGCGGTCTTCGGTGGAGAGCCCCGCTCGCACGGCGCGCGCGTAGAGGTCCACCGCTTGGTGCTCCCGGGAGAGGGCTCGCATGGCTTCGGCGGCGGCGACCAGACGCGAGCCTTGGTACTCGTCGGCCAGAGACCGCACGCCTCTCGGGCGCGTCTCCCGGAGCAGCGCGAGCGTGCCCGAGGGAAAGAGCTCGGCGAGCTTTCGCAGCACGCGATCCGGAAGGCCGAGGTCGCTCGCGCTCGCGCGACGCGCGGCCGAGAGCACCCATCCTTCGTCGACCAGATCGTGACGTCCGACCGCGTGCAGCAGATCGGCCAAGCGCAGCACCACCTGCTCCGGAAGGCGGTCGAGCCCACGCGCCCGCGCGAGGCGTACGAAGCCCACTCCGAGCTCCGGGCGCGCGGAGATCTCCGGCAAATCCACGAGCGTCGGCAGGGTGAGCTCGTTCACCGTGAGCGGTGCGAGGTGAGCCTCGAGCAGCGCCTCGAGCTGGTCGAGCGGCACGTCCACGAGCGCCTTGCGGAGCGCCGAGCCTTCCTGCAAGTAGGGCAGTCGTCCGCCCAGATCCACGAGCCCGTCGTCGTACCAGTCGCTCGCCACGAGCAGCGGCACCGTGCCATGCGTCACCACCAAGACGCCCATGCGCGAGGCGAGCTCGGCGGCGAAGCGCGCGACCATGGCGCCGAAGTCGAACGTGCCGTGCCGGTAGGCGTGGAACGTCACGAGCCCGCCCTCGGCGGTGAGCCCGAGCAGACAGCGTCCGACCACGCGGCCCTCGCTGTCCCGCGCGTAGAGAACCCGCTTGTCGATGTCGGCCAGATTGGAGAAGACCGAGAAATAATTGAACGAGCCCGGCGAGAGGCAGGTGGCGAAATGGCGCCCCATTTCCAGGATTTCCAAGGGGTCGGTCTCGAGCGCGAGGACGAGCTCGCGGCCGTCGTCCAGGCGCTCTTTGCGCGATCCGATGCCGTCGAGCCAGGCCGACATCCGCGCGCCGCGTTTCTCGAGCGAAGCGACGAAACGGGCATTTTCCGGGTGGTCGCGTAGGTCCCACGGCCCTTCGCCGAAGCGCCGCGAGAGCACGGTCTTCGCGAGCGCCCGGGTCTTCGCTTCGAGCTTGAACACGGCGAGCAGACACTCGCGCGTGGACTCCCGGCGCAGCCTCGGCTCGTCCGCGGGCACGCCGAGCGTCTCGACCACGCGCGCGTCGAGCCTACGTTCGAGCGCAGCGATCCAGTGCTCGAGACGTTGCCGTTTGGCCGCGAGCTCGAGCTTCTCGGCGAGGCGCGCGAGCTTCTCGGGCGCATGGTTCTCCTTCGGGGACGCGAGCCTCTCGACCAGGTTCGCTTCACGGCGCGCGAGCGAGGGCGAGTCGGCGACGAGGCGTTTGCCGCGCAGGGCTTCGAGCTCACGGGTGAGGTCGTCGCGGCTACGAAATCCGGGCCCGAGCAGCTTGCCGAGGGTGACGTCGGGGGAGGCGCAAAGCTGCGCGACGCGGGCCATCCCACGCCGAAGCTCTTCGGGGAAATCGACGAACGCGCTCGGGCGCGCGTGCTCGACCAGGGGCTCGGGCTCGAGGGGCGGAAGTCCCGCGTGCGCGAGCGCCTCCATGCGCACGAGCGCCGCCTTGAGACGCGCGCCTTGCCCGTCGAGCAGCGCGTCGCGGGCGAGCTCGACGTGCTTCGGGTCGCGGAGCCACTCGCGCAGGCGCGAGGTGTCGCGCGCGTCCAGATCGAGCGCCGAGAGCTTGCCCAAGAGGTCACCGAAGCACGCGGGCCGACTCTCGGCGAGCGTGGCCGCGAACGCGAGCACCTCGGCCGGCAGGTAGACCGCGGCGTAGCGCTGCAGCGCCTCGAACCAGAGCGTCGCGCACGCTTCGTCGGGGGCAGAGGCGCATACGCGGCCGAGCGAGAGCACGAGCTTCTCGTCCAGGGCGGAGCGCCCGGGACGGGTCTTTCGGTCGAGCACGGCGAAGAAGAGCCGCGCGCTTCCCGGTCGCTCCAGCTGAGCCATCAAAGACCGCGTGAGTCTCGAGTACCCGACTCCGCGCGCGTAGCTCTCGGCGAACGGAACGAGCAGCGTGCGTACGTCGGGAGCACGCGCGGCCAGGGTCTTTCGGAACGCTTCGAGGAACGCGCGCAGGAGGGTTCGCCAACGGTCTTCGTCGTCGTAGCAGGCGAACCGGTAGGCCACGTCTTCGCACAATCCGGCGCGGAGGAACGCGCTCTCGAGCCGTACGGGAACCTGCGCGAGCAAGCGCTCGAGCTCACTCACGATCTCGCGGTGCTCGGTGCGACCGAGCGCGAGCACCGCGTCGAGCCACCGCTGGGGGTGAGCGTCGGGCGGGGCTCTTCGTGTCAACGTGTCGACCTTGATCACGGCGGCCGTGATGCCGCTCGTGTCCACGTTGGGTGGGCTCTTGCCGGTCGTCGAGCGCTTCACGGCGTGCACCGAAGTACCGAGGGCGTGGGCGCGTACCGCGAGGGCGTCGAGCTCGTCGTAGAAGGGTTTCCACGACCTCGCGGCTTCGAGCGGTTCGAGACTCGCGAAGAGCTCGAGCACGCGTTTTTGCGTGGCCGGCTCGTCGCCGAGGACCTCTCGTAGGGCGTTCACGAGCGTGGGCGCCAAGATCGCTTCGCGGGGGAGGCTCACCCTCGGCACAGGACCCGGATCGCGTTTGGCCAAGCGCCCGAGCGACGCCGAGAGCTCACGCGCGGCATTGGCCCCACCGGTGAGCGGGACCTCGTAGCTCACCGGATCGAGCAGCGCCTCTTCGAGGAAGTCGGTGAGCGTCGGCTGCGACCGCCTCACCCTCTCGAGCATGGTCCACACGCGGCACGCGTAGGTGCCGGGGTAGGGAAGATCGGACGCGGGCCTTGCGCGGGTCTCGAGCAGGCGAGAGGCCTCGGCGAAGCGCTCGGCGTCCTTGGCGAGGCGCACGAGGGCACGTTCGGCCGCGCGTGGCTCGGTGAGCCCGAGGAAGCCGAGCGCGCGCAGCGTGGGCGAGAGCGCGGGCGAACGCGAGGCGAGGGCGCGCGCGGTCTTCTTCGCTTCCTGTCCGAACACGTCGTCGAGCTCGAAGGGCGAGGCCTCCGCGTGGCCGTCGCGAAGCGTGAGCTGCGTGCGCGTGAGCACGCGCGTCACGCCGGCGACGAAGCTCGGCACGTCGCCTACCGCGCTCGCGAGGGCCTCGGGAAACTCGCCCGAGAGCTCACGAACCGTGCGTCCTGCACGAATCACCAGGGCCTTGTCGATCCGCGTCACGGCTCGGCTCGGATCCCCCGGCACGAACCAGACGAGCGACGCCCCCGTGTCCGAGCCTTCGCGTGCCAGGGGAAAGCCCTCGAGCCAGCCGAGGGAGGCCTTGAGGTGCATGCGCACGAGGGAGAGCGCGCGTGCCTTTTTGGTTTCTTGGAGGCGGTGGGGCTTCATGGCGGGGGTCGTCCGGAGCCTCGAGTTTGACCTCGTTTGGTCCGAGACCCGTCGGATTTCCACGTGATCGGACCCTTTTGCGAGACGCTTCGGGTTTACAAAGGCAGAAGCTTCGCCTCTCATGTTCGGTGAAAACCGAAGGCCGACCGCCGTTCGCATCTCTAC
The DNA here is from genome assembly GCA_965225775.1 of Polyangiaceae bacterium. Lineage (GTDB taxonomy): Bacteria > Myxococcota_A > Polyangia > Polyangiales > Polyangiaceae > JAAFHV01. The sequence goes on from OZ245328.1 coordinate 8,854,933, forward strand.
ATGGCCCCTCACGATCGTCCCATCCGCCTGCTCGTGGTCGACGACTCCGCCTACAACCGGCGGGTCATCTCCGAGATCTTCGAAGGCAACCCGGACGTGGAAGTGGTCGGTAAAGCGGCCGACGGTGAAGAGGCCCTGCGTTTGGTCTCGCAGCTCAAGCCCGACGTGCTCACCCTCGACCTCGAGATGCCGCGCATGGACGGGTTCACGTTCTTGCGCATCGTGATGAGCAAGTTCCCCGCGCAGGTGATCGTGGTCTCGAGCTACTCGCAGCGCGAGAACGTGTTCAAGGCGCTCGAGCTCGGCGCACTCGACTTCATCGCCAAGCCCACGCAGAACATCGCCGAAGACGCGCTCGTGCTGCGCGAGCAGGTGCTCCAGAAGGTCATGCTGGTGCGCGCCATGCAGCAGGCCGACAAAAAGCGCAGCGTGCCCCCGGTGGATGCGGCCGTCGCTTCGGTGCGACGCCCCATGGAGAGCCGTCCGCCGTACGTGGCCCCCAAGTACGTGGTGGGCGTGGCGGCCAGCACCGGAGGGCCGAGCGCGCTGCTCGAGATCTTCGGCAAGCTCAAGGCCACGTCGGATGCCACGCTGCTCGTCGCGCAGCACATGCCGGACAAGTTCACGCGCACCTTCGCCGAGCGCCTGGACAAGCGCGGCGCGTTTCGTGTGGCCGAAGCCTCCGCGGGCGACATGCCCGCGCGTCGCACCGCGTTCGTGTGCCCGGGTCGGCAGTGCATGACCGTCGAGGCCTCGCCCACCGGTGAGCTCGTGCTGTCCCTCGCCGCGCCCACGCCGTCGGACGCCTTCGTGCCGAGCGCCAATCGACTCTTCACGAGCGTGGCCAAAGCGGGCGGCAAAAATGCCATCGCGGTCATTCTCACCGGAATGGGCGACGACGGCGTCGAAGGCGCGAAGGCCGTCAAGGCGGCCGGAGGCTTGGTCATCGCCGAGTCGCACGAGACCGCGGTGGTGCACGGCATGCCGGGTGCGGCGGTCGCGGCGGGCATCGTGGACAAGGTCCTTCCGCTCCCGGAAATCGCCGAGCTTCTCGCGAACTTGTAAGCGCGTCGCGTGGGTGGTGAGCGCGCGTATTTCGCGTTCGATCGCGCGTGGAAATCGGCGCGTCATCGGTCGTGCACGCATTGACCGCTCGTTCCGGCGTGTCGAGACTCTCGGCCCATGAGCACCGACTACCGCACGCCTCCCACGTCGAACACGTCCGTCATCGTGACCACCGGCCCCTCGGTCGATGGCTATCGAGTGTCCGCGTATCTAGGCATCACGCGCGGCATCGTGGTGCGCAGCGTGAGCTTCGGTCAGGGCTTCGTGGGCGCCTTCAAGCAGCTCGGTGGCGGAAATATCGAAGAGTACGTGCAGGTCTGCGACGCCGCACGCCAGGAGGCCTACCGCATGATGGTCACGCATGCCGAAGAGCTCGGCGCACACGCGGTCATCGGCATGCGCTACGACGCCACCGAGTTCTCCCAGGGCGCCACCGAGGTGCTCGCCTACGGCACCGCGGTGCGTCTCGAGCAGGTGTAGTCGGAGCGATCGTCCACCAACGAAAACGGCGCTCGGATCCATGGGATCCGAAGCGCCGTCGTCGTCTCGAGCGAGCGCTCGAAAGGCGTTACGAAGCAGTCTTGGTGTACGGGGTGGTTCGGACCGGGTGCTCGCCCGAGTCGATTCCGCTGTACGTGAGAAGGAGGCGCTTGTCGCCGCGGTATTCGACGATGCGACCGGAGAACTTGGTCGCGTCGGTGCCGAAGCCTTGGGTCTTGGTTTCGCCGTTGAAGACCGTGGCGCGCGTCAGGTAGATGATGGTGTCGTCGAGGTGGGGACGGTTCACGGTGACCGATGCGGTCAGGTGCCCGAGCCCGCGCTCGTCGAGCTCGGTCTCGAGGGCCTTGGCCGTGTTGAGCATTCCCTGGATGGCCACGATGGCCGAGGCCACCGCGGGAGTGATGTCCACGCCGTCTTTCGTCTTCACGCCGTGCTCGGTCAGGAACGCGAAGTTCGCTTCGCCGAGGTCGGCGCGAATGCGCCGGTGCACGTTGTTGTCTTGATTGTAGTGCTTGAGCGTGCCCACGACGGCGCCGCAGGCCGCACGCGCCTCGCGCCACTTCGACTCGGTGGTCTGGCCGATGAGCATCTTGCCGTTCGGCGGATCGAGACGACCGACGTGGGTTTTCAGGTCGATGTTGACCAGGATGAACGAGGCCGGATGCCCGTCGTAGAGGCGCTTGCGCAGCGGGGCGTCGAGCTGGTGCGCCACGGTGACGTGCGCGAGCGTGTGGCCGTCGTCGGTGCCGCCGCCGGTGGGCGAGAAGGCCTCGAGCTTGTACTCGCCGATCTCGGACATGCACGCGAAGCGCTGCGCGACGATCTGCTCGTACGAGGTGGTGGCCTCGCCCTGGTGGATGCGGTCGCCGCAGTTGGTGTGGGCGAGCGTGGTCATCACGCTGGGCAGCGAGAGGTCGGCGCCGCACGCGACCACGTCGTCGCCTTCGTCGTCCGAGGTGCCGAGTCCGGCGAGCTGGAGCTCGTCGTGAATGAGCTGCAGGCCGTTCACGAGAACGTACCGGTCGCTCACGATCTCACTCAGGTAAACGTGAACGGACGAGTGCTCCAAGCCGAACTCGGCGTTGAGCTCCCAGAACTGGTCGATACGCTTTTGGGCCATCGACGGGTCGAACGACGTCATGAATCTCCTCCTCGAGAAGAGCCAGATATATACGGTCCCGTAAGGTGAGAGGGGCGCGTCGTTCGGGGACCGCTCGTTATTCGCCGAAAAGGCGCATTTTCACGGGCCTATTCGCGACATCGTCGGCGCCTCCTCCGTAGCCGAAGCGCCCCCAGCAATAGACGTCGCCCGCGTCCGAAGTGGCGCACGTGCTAGGTCCTGCGCACGACAGGTCGGCGATGCGCGGCAATCCCTCGATGCGCGTGGGCTTGTGGGGCTCGTAGTCGTTCCGAGCCGCTACTTGGCCGAGCTTGCCGTCCGAGGCGTTGCCGAAGCAGTGCACCGCGCCGCTCTCGTCCAGGATGCAGCCGTGGTTCGCGCCGAGGCTCACGCGGCGAGCGCCCGCGACCTTGAACGTCACCTTGCGTGTGCCTACGTCGGCGTCGCGACTGAGCATCGTGATATCCCCCCAGCAGAGCGCCCGACCTTCTTTCACGCCGCAGAAGGCGCTCTCGTTGGCCACGATGGACGAGACGCCCGCAAGCTCGGGGATCTTGTGAGGGACCTCGTTCTCGTGCCCGGCGAGGCGCTCGTGCTCGGACGTCTTCGCTCGGCCGAAGCAGTAGGTCTCGTGCGCTCGTGTGACCGCGCAAGTGGTGTCCCAGGCCGAGGCGACCTCTTCCACGCCCTCGAGCCCGGGGACCAGATGCGGCTCGACCAGGTCGCGTGCGGCTTGCAAGTATTGCGTGTCGCTGCCGCTCTCACCTGCTTCGTTCTTGCCCCAGCATGCGAGCTTTCCGTTCTCCAAGATGGCGCACACCGTGAACGGGCCGGCTCGCAACGCCTTCACGTGATCGAGGTGAGGGACCCGGACCACGGGCTCGTGGCGTTCGGCCGAGAGTCCTGCCCCGAGCTGGCCGAACGTGTTGCCGCCGCTGCACGAGACTTGGCCCGAGGTGTCCAGCGCGCAGGCGAAATCACGGCCGAAGGTGACGTCGACCACGCGATCGAAGCCGAGCGAAGGCGAAGCGACGAGTGGCTTCCGAGGCGAGGGCTTCTCCGGGCAGAACGCGCGACCCTTGGTGAGCACGCACGGTCCGGTGAACGATCCGACCACACGAGGTCCGTCGGCTTTCTTCGTGCCGCCGTCTTTCGTCGCGGCGGGCTCGATCTCGAGAGGCTTCACGGCGGGCACGGTGCGCGCGGGGACGACCACCGTCGGTCGAGCGGGCTCGGCGCACGCCGTGAATGCCGCCACGGTAGCCACCAGCAACGACGAGACGGTCGCGGGCGAGAGGAAGACGCGTCGGGTCACGGTGTAGGCCTCGAGAGGTCGACTTGGAAGGCTTTGGGCGCGCTGCGATTGCCCGCTTCGTCGACCACGGCGACGGCCAGCGTGGTACGGCCGGCAGGCAAGGGAAAGCTACGAGGGTCGCAGAGGCTGGTCTGACCGATGGCGACCTCGCCGTGGTACGGCTCCACGAGGGCGCTGGGCGTGGCTTTCGTGTCGACCTTGCCGTGCGCGTCCGGTCTCCACAAAAGAAACGCGAGACGGGCATCCGGGCGACCGGGGTCTTCCGCGGCGAAGCCGCTCACGGTGAGCCACGGCCCATTGACGGTGCACATGCCGCCTCGGACATTCCCACCGTTCAAATGGACGCGGACATTTCCCACGCGGGACAATCGTGGGGCGACGGTGTCGCTGCTGGTGCCGGTCACGAAGGTACCGACCACCGTGTTGGGCGGGTGGGTTCCCGGGCGGACCAGCACCACTTCGTAGCGCGTGCGAGGCGCGAGCGGCGCGAGTGGCGCGAGGTCGAACGTCTCCAGTCCGGACGTTCCGACCGAGTAGACCGAGGTCGTGGTGGGCGTGACCACGGCGGGCGCTGCGGGGGTTGGGTGGGTGCGCAGCACGTACGTGCCGCCGGTGCCGGGTGGCACGTCCACGCGAACGTGGGTATTGAGTGGCGCGTCGGCGCCCTTGGGCCCGAGATAAACGATCTCGGGGCCGGCGCAGGAGCAGGCGTTGGCCGAGCGCTCGTCGGTCGCGCTGCCGAGAGCCAGGGAAGCCAGCGCACCCACCACGGCGCCGAAGGTGCGTGTCCTGTTCCTCATGGGGCGAGTCTGCCGCGTCTTCGGGGGAAAAACGAGGCACAAGCGCGAAGACTCGAGCGACTGCCGGCTTCCCAAGCGGAGCGGGCGCGTTTACGGTGCTTCGCCATGGCAAATCCGACCGCGCTCCTCGAGACCTCCCTCGGCAACATCAAGGTCGAGCTCTTCGTCGACCAAATGCCCCTCACGGCGCAGAACTTCGTCAAGCTCGCCAAGGCCGGCTTCTACGACGGCCTGCACTTCCACCGCGTGATCGACGGCTTCATGCTGCAGTTCGGCTGCCCGCACAGCCGCGACCCGAAGAGCCCGCGCGCCGGCACCGGCGACGGCCCCGACGGCACCATCAAGGACGAGCACACCGCGCGTCTCTCGAACGAGCCGGGCACCCTCTCGATGGCCAACACCGGCCGTCCGAACAGCGGCTCGTGCCAGTTCTTCATCAATACGGTCCACAACTCCTACCTCGACTGGTTCACCCCCGGGCAGTCGAAGCACCCGGTCTTCGGCAAGGTGATCGAGGGCATGGACGTGGTCACCAAGATCGAGAAGACCAAGACCGACGGCGGCGACCGCCCCATCACCCCGGTCCGCATGAACAAGGTCACCATCACCGAGTGATCGTGAGCTCGCGAGCTGGTGAGCTCGTGAAACCGACGCGCGCGCCTCGACGAGAGGGGCGCGCGTTTCCTTTTGGGGCACGCGAATTCAGGGGGTCATGCCTGCCCATAGAATCGAGAGGTCGAGCTCGATGGCGTCGAATGGCTGGGCGCGGACCTTGGCCTCGTCGGCGTACAGTCCGTCGACCAGGTATTTGGCGTCCTGCACGAGGCGCAAAACCTCGAGTGTGCGATCGACGGGATCGACGATCCACACGTGGTGCACGCCCGAGGCGGCGTACTTGGGAAGTTTGAGGGTACGGTCGGTCTTGCGCGTCCCCGCGGAGAGCACCTCGCAGACCCAATCGGGAGCGAGATCGAGATAGGCGAGCTCGGTGGGGATTGCGGGTAGGCGTTCCGTTCGCCATCCGGCGAGATCCGGGACCAGCACGTCCGCTCCGAGGTGCAGCTCCGGCTCGTCGAGGATCATCCAGCCGCCGGGACCGCCCCGTCCCCGCTTGAACGGAGGCCCGAGCTCCTCGCCCAGCGGCCTGTTGATTTACGGACCGAGGCCGGTCGTCGTCGCGCCCGACCCGCCGAGGCGGGATCCGAGGAGCCCGCGGAGCCTAGTGCTCTAGGTGAGCAGGCACCGGAGGATCGCAACGAAGGAGGTCGGGATGCGACGGCGATTGGCCGACGGGAGTAAATCAACGGGCTGCTGGTGCCGAAGCGGCGACGGCGTGCGCGAGCGCGGGGCGCGGCGAAAGGTGGAGCTCGCCATCCAGGAGCTCGGCGATCTGCCCCTCGGGCGCGGCCAGCACGTCCGCGTAGGTTGCGAGGCGACCCACCGGGAAACCCATGAGCCGAGGTTAGCACGCACGGTCGTGATGCGAAGTCGCAGGATCCCGGATGTCCATGCGGGGGCCGCATCGAAGATGCGTGAACGGAGTCTCGGACTTCTCCGACCGGCAAATTCCGCCCCACGTGCTAAATTACGATAATCGCCGGTATGACTCTCGATGCGTCGCCTAGCCCGAGTGTACGCGTGGACGATCTGGTCGAGATCGGCTCGCTGTTCGCCGGGCGCTACGTGATCGAACGGCATCTCGGGCGGGGGGGAATGGGCTTCGTGGTGCTCGCGTACGAGCCGGCCCGGGACGAGCGGGTGGCCCTCAAGGTCTTGAACCCCGACGTGGCCAAGTCTCCGCACGCGGTGGAGCGCTTCGAGCGGGAGGCGCGGGCCATGGCCAAGCTGCCCACCGACCACGTCGCCAAGGTCATCGGCCTGGGACGCTCGGAGACCGGCGTGCCGTTCATGTGCATGGAGTTCCTCGAGGGCGAGAGCCTCGGCGAGTACTTGGGTCGGCATGGCCCGCTCCCGCTGCCCATGGCCGTCGGCTTCGTGCTCCAAGCCTGCGAGGCGCTGGGGCACGCGCACGCCGCCGGTATCGTGCATCGCGACGTGAAACCCTCGAACTTCTTCCTCGTTCCGCGTGACGACGGAGCCCTCGCCTTGAAGGTGCTGGATTTCGGTATCGCCAAAGAGGTGGAGGGCAAGCGCGTCACCCATACGAGCGAAGTGTTCGGCTCTCCGGAGTACATGTCGCCCGAGCAGGTACGCGCCACCAAAGACGTGGACGCGCGCTCGGACATTTGGGCGCTCGGCGTGTGCCTCTACGAGCTCGCGAGCGGCCGGCTCCCCTTCGAGGGAACCTCGGTGTTCGAGGCCGGCTCCAAGATTCTCTTCGAGCGGCACAAGTCCCTGTCCGAGATTGCCCCCGAGGTTCCTCTCGAGCTCTCGGCAATCGTGGACCAATGCCTCGAAAAGCGTCCCGAGCGCCGCTACTCCTCCACGCAAGAGCTCGCCGAGGCCCTGGAAACGTGCTGCGCGGGAAGGGCGCTTGCCCGCCAAGCCGCCGAGGCGGAAATGCGCGCGGCCACCTCGCACGAGGCCGAGGTGCCTTCGTCTTCGGAGCCTCATGGCGCTTCGGCCCCTGTCTCGGGTACCCGACCCACCCGCACCGCCGACGCCGCGGCGCCCTCGTTTTTCGCGAGGCGCGCGGTCGGCCATGTCGCGTTCGTGTTGCTGGCGCTCTCGGGCTTGGCGCTCGGGGCTTCTTTGTGGCGAGCCAAGAGCCGCGCCGACAAGGGCAGCGGCTCGAACCACGCGGCCTCGAGTGGCGCTCGCGCTTCCGGCGAGCGCTGAGGTCACGCGCCGCCGTCGATCGTCAATCGCGCAGGCCGCGTCCGTCGCGTAGTCCGTGGCGCTGCGCGAGGCGGTGCAGGTTCATGCGGTCCATTTGGGCCTGGCGCGCGGCGAGGCTCAAGTTTCCCTTGGCCCATTCGAGCAGCCCTCCCAGGTAGGCGCGTTCGAACGCGGCCAGGGCGCGCGCTTTGGCCTCGCGGTAGGGGAGCGAGATGTCGAGCGGGTCTTGCCCGGCATTGGAGCGCCGCGCCCCCAGAGACGAGGCCGGATCCGCGTCTTGGAAGACCACGGCGCGTTCGACGAAGTTGCGGAGCTCGCGTACGTTGCCCGGCCACGGATGCCTGGCGAGACCATCCAGGACCTCGCGCGAGAAGAGGTGGTCGGACGATTGGGCGTTCATGAGGTCCAAGAAGACGCGCACCAAGAGCTCGATGTCTTCGGGGCGTTCGCGCAAGGCAGGCACGCGCACGGTGACCACCGAGAGCCGGTAAAAGAGGTCTTCTCGGAAGCGACCGTGGTTGACCTCGCCTTCGAGGCTTCGATTGGTGGCCGCGATGACACGCACGTCGACTTTTCGGGCCTGCACCTCGCCCAATCGGCGGATTTCACGGGCCTCGAGCACACGCAGCAGCTTGGGTTGCAGCTCGATGGGCAGCTCGCCGATCTCGTCGAGGAATACGGTGCCGCCGCGCGCGGCTTCGAAGGCGCCCACGCGCTCGCGGTCCGCTCCGGTGAAGGCGCCGCGTGCGTGGCCGAAGAGCTCGGACTCGATGAGGCTCGGGGCAAAGGCGCTGCAATCGACCACCACGAACGGCTGGGTGGCGCGGGCCGAACGGCGCACGATTTCCCCGGCCACCAGCTCTTTGCCGGTGCCGCTCTCGCCTTCGATGAGCACGTTCGTGTCGTGTGTGGCGACGCGCTCCAAAATGGCGAAGAGCCTACGCATGGGGAGCGAGCGTCCATAAAGCTCGCCGAAGCTCAGCTGGTCGAGCGTGGTGAGGCTCTCGGTGGAGGGAGCCTCGGAGACACGCAAGCGCGAGCCACCCAGATCGATCACCGCCTCGGGTCCGGGCAAGCGCGCTTCCATGACGCCTACGCCGTTGACCTGGGTGCCGTTCAGCGAGCCGTTGTCGACGATGCGCCAACCGTTGCCGGTGCGCAGAAGCTGGAAATGAAAGCGTGAAACGCGCGGGTCGTCGATGACCACGTCGTTGCTGGGGTGCGCGCCGACACGCACGCGCTCGCCGTCGAAGGGGACCACGCGGTTCGACGGAGCGCCGCGCTCACGCTCGACGGTGAAGATCAGCGCGCCCGAGACCACCGAGCGGTTGGTCGAGGCTTCGGTGTCGGAGCGCGAGTGCGGCGGGGACCCCTCGAAGGACATTGGCGGAGAGTACCGTATGCAGCGAGAGGGGATATCGACGCTCGACCGAGGCGTCGTCTTTTTCAGGTTGGCGGAGCCGGGGGCGCGGGCCTTACGAGCTGCTGGTGAGCCAGACCGCTGCGGCCGCGACGAAAAACACCGTGGCCAAGAGGAGGGCGGCGACGACCAGCTTCGGTGGATAACCGTCGGGCGCCGCGAGCGCGGGTGGCCCGGAGGCGAGGGCGAGCTGCGCTTCTTCCGCGACCGACAGGGACGAAGGCAGAACGTCCCGGACGCGGACAGGTTCGACGCGTGCGCTCGACGAAGCGGGGGCGGAGACGACCGCCGCTCGAGCGCTCGCTGCGCGTGCGAGAGAAGGGCGACCGGAAGACGAAGGCGCTGCGGGGACCGCGCCCGAAGCCGAAGACGATGCCGGAGCCGGCAGGTGCGGGCGGGCGGGAAAAGGCAGCGGAGCGATAGGACGCGGAGTGGCCACCGCGACCGCGGAGCGCGGCGGTTTTCCCGAATAGTCGAGCTCGACCGGGGCCATCGCGGCAGGGGTGGGGATCTTACCGAGCGGCGCGATGGGGCGACCCGGATCGTCGGGGAAACGCGCCTCGAGTGCGACCAGGGCCTCGCGCTGGAGCTGGAGGAGCTCGTCGCACGTGGTTCGCACGTGATGCGCGACGGTGCGCTGATCGGCTACCGGCATGGACGCCTCGATGGCGCGTGCCATTTCGTCCGCCGAGGCATATCGCGTGGCGAGGTCGCGGCTGAGCGCGCGCTCGAGGACGCGGTCGATGGGGTCGTAGCCGGTCTGCGGAATGGTGCCGGTGCACACCATGAGCGCGACCTCGATGGGGTCGTCGGCGTCGAAGAGCTTCGCGCCCATGCACAGCTCCCACATGAGCACGCCCATGGACCAGAGATCGACCCGATGGTCGGATTTTTGGCCGCGGAAGCGCTCGGGCGCCATGTACGAGGCCTTGCCGCGGAGCTCGGTGCCGGTGGTCACTTCGGCGCGTCCGAGGGCGCGCGCGATGCCGAAGTCGATGACGCGGACCATGCCGTCGCTCGCCACCATGATGTTCTGCGGCGACACGTCACGGTGGACGAGGCCCATGGGGCGCCCGAGCTCGTCGGTGGCGGTGTGGGCGGCCTCGAGACCGCGCAGCGCGGAGACCACCACGGCGGCGGCGATGTTCGGCGGAAGCGGCGCGCGGCTCGCTTTGGCGCGCGTGAGCTGGCTCAAGGTCACACCGAGCACGTACTCGAAGACCAGCATGACGCTCTCGCCGCTCGTCACCACGTCGAGCACCGGCACCACGTTGGGGTGCGAGATGCGCGAGGCCATGCGCGCCTCGTCGATCATCATGCGCGTGAAGCGCGGGTCGGCGGCGAGCGTGGCGTGCAGGCGCTTGATGGCCACGGCCCTGGAAAATCCGGCCCCGCCGAACATGCGCCCGAGGTACACGGTGGCCATGCCGCCCGAGGCCATCGGTCGGTCGAGCACGTAGCGCCCGGTGTCGTCGCTCTCGGGAACGGCGGACGAAGCGGGGGCGGCTTGGACCGCGGGCTTCGTATTCGCATTCGCATTCGCGTTCGTGCCCGAGCTCGACGGAGGCGCCTCTGCGCCTGCTCGGGGAGGCGCGGGCGAGGGCTCGTGGGCGACCGCGATTTCGCCCCCCGGGCCACGCTTCATGCGCAGCGTGCCCTTCAGCCATTGGAGCTCGCCGGAGGCGCCCACCGTGACCTTGGAGAGCGAGCGGCCGGGCGCGAGCACCACGGAGTCGTCGACCGCGTCGCTGCCCGAGGGCTTCTCGGCGTGCGCCGCGATTCCGGCCTGCGGCGACTTGGGGGCGATCTTGCGCAGCACGGGCGGGTTCGCGCGCGGAGCGACCTTCTTGGCATCCGTGTACGGTACAGCGACCTCGGTGGGCACCGAGACCAGCACCGAGAGGCTCGGCTTGGACGGATCGTCGACGTTCGCTTCGGAGGCGGCGCTCGGCCCGGCGACGGCCACCGGCGCCGAAAGAGGGGCAGACGCGGGCGCGGCGGGCTCCGGCGCGATCAACGAGGCGGCCAACGCGCGCATCTCCGGACCGTCGAGGCCCATGCTGCGTCGGGCTTCTTCGAGCATCACGTTCTCGAGCTCGGAGAGCGTGGTGATGGAGCGCGGTTCGTCGTCGGCAGGCGAGACGCTCGGGGTCTTGGCCGCCGCGAGTCCGAGGGCTTCGCGGAGGCGCTCGGCGAGCAACCACGCCGAAGCGGGACGGTCTTGGCGCGTGGGCGCGAGCGCGGCGAACAAGGCCTCGCCCACCGCGGGCGGCAAATCGTCCGCGGTCACCACGTCGAGCACGGTCTTCTTGCGCGCCTCGTCCGAAGGAGGCTTGTTCGCGTCTCCCACCAGAGCGGCGAGGTCACCGCCGAGCAAGCGGAAGGCGACCGCCGCGGCCGAATAGATGTCCGTGCGGGCGTCGGCGAGGTGATTGCCGGCGAGCTGCTCGGGCGCCAACGTCGACGTGGTCGCGCCGCGGGCGTCCACCACCGAGCGGCGTCGGTAGCTCTCTTCCATGAAGCGCGCGAAGGCAAAGTCCGCGATGCACAAGCGCTCGCCGTCGCGGTCCGGGTCGACCAATACGCTCTCCAATCGGAGCGCGCCATGCACGATGCCCTTCTTGTGCGCGGTCTCGAGCGCGTCCAAGACCTCGAGCAAAAAGCGCATGGCCACTTGGCCAGGGAGACGCCCGCCCCACGCCTTACGCAGCTCTTCCAGCGACTCGCCGGTCACGAGCGCGGTCACGATGAGCGCGCGATTGCTGCTGCTCGTTCCGCCGCCCAGGGTCTTCGGCACGCACGGCAGCTCGAGCCGGTTCACCTGCGCGGTCTCGTGCTTCCAGCGCTCGAGCCCGCGCTCGCGCAGCTTGAGCCACAAGAGATGCGCGTGGCAGAGCTCGCCCTTCGCCGAGCGCACCTCGTAGCATTCGCCCGAGAGGTCGGAGCGCACGAGGCGCTCGACCGTGAACGAGCCGCACACCACGGTGCCTTTTTCGAGCACGCTCACGAGGACCCGCCCTTCGCCGAGCGCACGACATTGCCGCGCGCGTCGCGCGCCGCTGCTCGTCCGGCCTCGGCGCCGAGGTCGGTCGTCTCGTGCGTGCAGGTGGACCGGGCGCCAAGCGGCATCGGGCTCGTTCCTCTCGGCTCGGGTGGAGGGACCATCAAGCGCACGTTCGAAAGCAAACGGCGTTGCTCTCGAGAATACGCAGGGGAGAGATGCGCGGAAAGGCGGCCTCGAAGGCGATGGGGACCGGGGGCGGGACCTTCGCGACCGCGTCTCCGGGCATCTCGAACGGTCGATTTAGCAACCGCCGTGCCCAACCTGCTGCCCCCAGCCCGCAGTCGGAACCTCGAACGATATCGAGAGCTTCGCGGTCGGTGGCGTTCGGCTCAGGAGGTCTCGTGCTGCTGGAGGTTTCCCGCGTTGATGGAAACTTCCCGCACTTGCCGGAGGGATGGATCGAGGGGGAACCGCGGGGGACGCGGGGCGCGAGCGGGTCGTCTGGGACGAGCCTTCGAGCATCGCGGAGCGGAGGCCGGGTCGTTAGCCCCGAGGCTCGAGCGCTCACTTGGCGCCAATGTCGGTCGGATCTCGTTGATAGCATCGACGTCGTCCCCGCTGGAGGTCGGGTGCAGGCAGGCGATGGTCAGGTCAGAAGGATGCTCACCTACGAAGCGTCGGTCCAGGCGACCTAGAGCGCCGATCCGCCTAATGACCGAGGACTTTCGAAAAGTCGCGAGCCGTGCAAGGCGCGACGACGAGTCCTACTGCTGCTAGGCGAGGAGGAGCAACGAAGCACGGCGACGCAAATCGGCGGAAAGCCCACCGAGCTAAGCGGATTGGCGCTCTAGCTCGGCGAGCAAATCCGTCGCTCGATGAATAGCGAATCCGGGATCGTGTTCTCGAGGGAAGCGTTCAGCTTGACGAGCCCGAATTCACTTCTTGATCGCTGGTGTCCGCGGCAGGAACCGCGGCCGGCGGTTGGAACCCTGGGAACGGCTTCCGTGCGGTAAAAAGCTCGCGCGTAGAGGGACGATATATTGTGCTGAATTGGCGTTGAAGGGAGCCGAAGAGCTTCGCGTCGCGTTCGCGGAACGTCGCGCGGTTAGGCTCGTTGCGGCAGGCATGCTGAAGCCATGCACCAAGGAAAATATCGGGTAACGCCAAACATGGATCAGCCCGCTTTGCAGCTACCTGAATCGAAACGATGTTACGCGGTCTTTGTTCGGAGCGCAGCTTTGCCAGGGCACCCTCGACGAGGGTCGATGCTTCCGCGGCCTTTATGTAATCACCTTCTTCAAAAACAATGGAAATGGTGCGCCCCTGACACTGTGCAAGTCGCCATCGGAGGGCATTCTCGATGAACCCTTTCATCTGTTGCGGCTTTCGCCCGTCAGCCTGGTCGAATATGATGTGCGCACGAACCGGTAGATGCATCGCGAGGTCGACCCCTCTGTGCCAACGTCGTGTGAGACAGCTTCCTCTGGATTTTTCTGTAGCGAAGGGCGGAGACTGGAACTGCGAACGTGCCCAAACCGAACCCTATCCCTGGTCGTGCTGACGATGCCGTCGCCGATGCCGCGCAGCGCGCACGCGGTGTAAACGGCGCTGCGGTCGAGACCGTTGCTCCGAAGTCACGTCGGCGATTTTCGGCGGCGGAAAAGCTTCGAATCTTGAAGGCCGCCGAGACGGCGCTCGCGAGCGGCGAGCGTGGCGCTCTCGAGGCGCTTCTGCGGAAGGAGGGCATCTACAGCTCCCACCTCTTCGCGTGGCGGCAGCAGCTTGCCGCGACGGAAAGCCGAGGCATGGAGGCGCGCAAGCCCGGGCGTAAGCCTACGCTCACCGAGGCGGAGCGCGAGCTGCTCGCACTGAAGAAGAAGAACGCGCAGCTTGAGCAGAAACTGAAGATCGCGAACGCGGTCATCGAGCTCCAAAAAAAAGCGCATGCGGTGCTGGGCATCGCGCTGCCGACGCTGGACGAGGAGGACGTCTGATGGCCCTCGTCGAGCAGCGCGACGCATGCGTCCCGGTCATCGTCGCGTGCGACGCTCTCGGCCTGAGCCGCGCGACGCTCTACCGGACTCGTCGCCCAGCACCTCCGTCCGCGGCGCGTTCGCCACGTCCGTCGCCCTCGCGCCGCCTCTCCGACGAGGAAAGGCAATGTGTTCGTGACGTGCTGCACAGCCCCGAGTTCGCCGATCAACCTCCCGCCGAGGTCTACGCCGCACTGCTTGAGCGGGGCGAGTACACCGCTTCGATTCGCACAATGTACCGGGTGCTCGCGGAGGCCGGCGAGGTTCGCGAGCGCCGCAACGTGCGCGCGGCGCAGGTCCACCCCACTCCGTCCCTCACGGCGACCGCGCCGAACCAGGTGTGGACCTGGGATATCACCAAGCTGGCGACGACCGAGAAGGGCATCTTCCTTCACGCATACGTCATCATCGATCTTTTCAGCCGCTTCGTCGTCGGTTGGCTCCTCGCGGTCAAAGAATGCAAGCACCTCGCGGCCACACTCTTCGCCGAGACCATCGCGCGCCACGGCGTCGAGCCGGGCCTCATTGTACACGCGGATCGCGGTTCCGCGATGAAGAGCGATACCGTCGCGCAGCTGCTTGCCGACCTCGGCGCCTCGCGCAGCTTCAGCCGACCACGCGTCTCCGACGACAATGCGTTCAGCGAGGCGCAGTTCAAAACAATGAAATACCAACCCGACTACCCCGGTCGATTCGGCGGCGTCGAGCACGCTCGTGGCTGGCTCCAGGAGTTCTTCGGCTGGCACAACGACGAGCACCATCACGCCGGGCTCGCGCTCTTCACGCCGGCAGACGTCTTCTATGGTCGCGTCGAGGACGTTGCTGCCACTCGGCAGCGTGCGCTCGATGCCGCCTACGCCGCTCACCCCGAACGCTTTCCGAATGGGCCGCCGATCGCCCGACGTCCGCCCGCGAAGGTCGAAATCAATCCGGTCTCCTCGAAGACCGCCACGGAGGCCGAGGAGCGTGCCGCTCCCGGTCGAGCCGCGGAGCCGCAACCTGCGGGATACTCGCCACGCTCCTCGGCTGGAGGGGCGGAACCGCGCGACTCGACCACGCAACTCGTCGACCTCGCGTCGCATCGCGCGGAGCCGGACGCCCCAGACCTCACGACCATCGCTTCATAGAATGCATCATGCCGTTGTCTCAAACGCGTTGACACGTTCCGGACGGCGTCACGTCTGAAATCCTGCGGAAGGTCCGTGTAGTGGATGCCCTTGTCTTTTAGGTTTTGTCGCGCTCGCTCTGAAATTAGAGGGTCCAGTGCGAGGTCAATGGTTCTTTCTTGAATCCGCGCTCGTGTCTTCTCAACGTCCCTCACAAGTACAGCGCCAAGTGCGCGGTAGTGTTTGCCGCAATTGCTGAACTCGCTGTCGTCAAAGTAGATCGATAGTGGCGTTGCCCGGCTTGGGGCCTTGCGAACCAAGACTCCGTCGCCAGGGAGTGGTCGCGAATTCCAGAGAGCGAGGAGGGTTTTGCCAGTTGCCTTGTCGACTTCGGCTATGTGATTGATTTGTCCCGCAATGCGGTCGAATTCGCGCGTGACGCTGCCGCGTTCGGTGTGTTCGACGTGATCCTTGAGGCCGTGCTTCTTGACGTAGTGAAGGGTTGTCCGCAAGCGCTTCTTCATATTGCGAGGTGCGTGCGGATGGTTGTCGCTGACGCTGTATCCAGTTACATAGAGAGCTTGGCCGCGTTTTGCGGCTTTCGCGGGGTGAATCCTGAGGTCAAGGGTGCCGAAAATGTCGGTGAGCTCGGCAATGGTTGGTAGCTTGTTGTCGGAAGAGAAGGTGATGTCATCTGCGTAGCGACTGTACGTCGCTCCCAGATCCTTCCCAATTGACGCAAGTTGAGCGTCAATGTTGCTTAGGACTATGTTTGAGATGAGCGGGCTAGACGGATACCCGAGCGGTAGAGTTCCTGCCAGGGTCGTGAGGTCTGCGATCAGCGTCGCGCCACGCTCCGGCAGGCCGAAGGTGGTCAAAGATCGCTCTACCAATGCGTGCGTGATCGAAGGGAAGAAGTCCACGACGTCGACGCGGAGTAGTCGAGATTTTCCGGCGTGGACGGTCGCATTCTTGAGAGCGGACCCGCCTGCGATGTACCCGAAGACGCAGGGGTGCGGATATCGGGAGCCGTGCGCTTCTCTTAGGTACGCATCAAGGGCGATTCGTAACGCGGTGAGGAACTCATGTCAGCGAGCACCGCGAGCCGCGTGAATCCGGTGAAATCCGCAGCCCTTGCTCGGATCTCGCGCTCTGATCCGCGTCCGAAGAATTGATCTCTCGCGTGACGATCGCGTAGCAGGCAACGACGACAAAAAGTCGAAGGCCCGGGTCTAGACCACCCGAGCCTTCAGAGGGCTATCGCTGCCGGAGCGACCACCACGAGGGGTGGTGTCGCCCGTCTCCGCGAGGAAGTCCAGAAAACGACCGAGGTCGTGGTGTTTTGCCGGAAATCTCAGAGACTTGGCGCCTCGTCTCGTGCGCGCGGTGCCGCAAGCAGCTTCGCCTCTGCCCGCGTTGCGATCGCGGACAGAAATTCTGCAGCGACGGTTGCGCCAACCTCGCCAGACTCGAGCGTCAGCGCGCGGCTTCCGCGCGCTATCAGGCTTCGAGGCGCGGCCGGCGCCTGCACGCCGCCAGCCAGGGACGGTACCGGGACCGATGCGCGACGGACCAATTGGTTGCTCAGAAAGTGACTGATGGGTCGGTGACGCAACGCTCAAGCGGCGCGATTTCTCGATCGTCTCCGGAGACGCACTCCGCGTCCGGCGGCGCGGTCGAGGAGGCCGTTCCCCATGCCATTGTCACTTCGGTTGGAAGCTCGCTCTCGTGTTCGTGCTGTGGTGTCTCGATGCCTACGGTCGCGAGGTTTGCTTTTGCGCGACGTGCGCGGATCCGAGCCTTGCGCGCGCGGCGTGCGCGGATACCGAGGCTCCCTCGCGGCGGGTGACGCGCCATGATCTCGAAGGAACTCGAGGCCAAGATCCTTCGATGCTTCCACGCCGAGAAGTGGCCCGTTGGCACCATCGCGTCCCAGCTCCACGTCCATCACACGACGGTCCAACGCGTGCTCACCCAAAACGGAATACCGCTCGACCGCGTCCTCTCCCGCGCGTCGATGGCAGACGACTACTTGCCATTCATCCGCGAGAAGCTCACCGAGTTCCCACGCCTTCGCGCGAGCCGACTCTTCGCGATGGTCAAGGAGCGAGGCTACTCCGGAGGCCCGGAGCACTTTCGCAGGATCGTCGCTCGCGTGCGCCCGAAGGCCCCTGCAGAGGCCTTTCTTCGCCTCAGAACGCTGCCTGGAGAGCAAGCGCAGGCCGACTGGGCCCACTTCGGAAAGCTCACGATCGGCTCCGCTACGCGCACGCTTTGGTGCTTCGTGATGGTCCTCTCGTGGTCGCGGCAGATCTTTCTCCGGTTCTACTTGAGTGCGGCGATGCCGAGCTTTCTGCGCGGCCACGTCGACGCATTCTCGTTCTTCGGAGGCGTTCCACGCGTCGTGCTCTACGACAATCTCAAGAGCGCCGTCCTCGAGCGCATTGGCGACGCGATTCGATTCAACCCGCGCCTCCTCGAGCTCGCCGCGCACTACAAGTTCGAGCCGCGGCCCGTCGCTCCCGCGCGCGGCAACGAGAAAGGCCGCGTCGAGAGGGCTATCCGCTATATCCGCGACAACTTCTTCGCCGCGCGATCGTTCGACGGCGTCGCCGATCTCAACGCACAAGCCGAAGCGTGGGCGCTCGGAGATTCCGCGCAGCGCCGCGCTCCTGAAGACACGAGTCGCGCAGTCGCGGATCTCTTCGTGGAGGAGCGCGCGCGGCTCCTCGCGCCACCGCCAGAGCCCTTTCCGAGCGAGGAGCACGTCCCGGTCGAAGTGGGCAAAACGCCCTACCTGCGCTTCGATCTCAATGACTACTCCGTCCCTCACGACCGCGTTCGCCGGACTCTCCTCGTCGTTGCGTCGCTCGACACCGTGCGCGTCGTCGACGGCCAGGAGGTCGTCGCGATCCACGCGCGCTCGTGGGACCGTGGAAAGCAAATCGAGCTCGAGTCGCACGTAAAGGCCCTCGTCGAGAGCAAGGCAAAAGCTCGCGTTCACCGCGGCCTCGATCGCCTTGGCCGAGCAGCTCCGAGTGCGACCAAGCTCCTCGCGCGTGCGGCCGAGCGTGGCGGCAATATCGGAAACATCACTTCGCGCCTCCTCGCCACCCTCGACGCGGTCGGCGCCGTCGAGCTCGAGCGCGCGATCGTGGAGGCCCTCGCGCGTGACGCCTCCGACGTGGGCTCGGTGCGGCAGATCCTCGACCGGAATCGCAACGACCGGGGGCTTCCACCTGCAGTAGTTCCGCGCTTCGTCACCAACGCAAAAGCAGGCGCCGTCGTCGTCCGCCCCCACGCCCTTTCGCAATACGACGCCCTTCAATCGGAGACCGACGATGAACCCTTCTGAGACTGAAGCAGACCTCCGTACACGGCTCCAGCGGCTCGGCCTCTTTGGTCTGCTCGCTTCGTGGAAGGAGGTCGCCGACAAGCCCTGGCTCCACGAGCTCCTCGATTTCGAGGAGCACGAGCGCAAACGTCGGAGCCTCGACCGCCGCGTGCGCAACGCACGCATCGGCACGCACAAGGCGATGGCCGACTTCGATTGGTCGTGGCTGCGAAAGATCGACCGTGCGGCCATCAACGAGCTCTTCACTCTGGGCTTCCTCGAAGAGGGCAGCAACGTGATCTTGCTCGGTCCCAACGGTGTTGGAAAGACGATGATCCTCCGCAATCTCGCGCATCACGCCGTCGTGCGCGGGCACACGGTGAAGTTCACATCCGCCAGCGACATGCTTGCCGATCTCGCCGCGCAAGACTCAGCCAGCGCGCTCGCGCGCCGCATGCGACGCCTCATTGGTCCAACGCTCCTGTGCATCGACGAGGTCGGATACCTCTCGTACAACGCGCGCTATGCCGATCTCCTCTTCGAGGTCGTCACGCGCCGCTACGAGGCACGTCGCTCCGTGCTCGTCTCGACCAATAAGGCCTTCACCGAGTGGTCGGAGGTCTTTCCCCACGCCGCCTGCACGGTCACCCTCGTCGATCGTCTCGTGCACCGCTCCGAGATCATTGAGCTCGATGGCGACAGCTACCGTCTGAAAGAGGCGAAGCAACGCGCCGTCGACAAGGCCTCCGCGAGGAAAAAGAAGCCGACCACATAGCTTCACCGAATCTCGCGCCCGCGCTCCTCGCGTCTTCACCGAAATCCGCGCCCGAATTCCTTCACCGAATTTCCGCGGGTTTCGGTGCTCGCTAACAGCTCACTCGCGTCGGTGTCGATGATCTTCCAGGCCTCGCGAGGAGCGCGAGACTTGTCACGCCTGGGAACTGCGATGCGCTCAACGTAGCTTGCCGGTTCCTTGAGGAAGGCCGTCAGCCTGGTTTCGTCCGCAGCTAGCAACATTGCTAGATGTCGGGTCGTAGTCAGCAACCGGAAGTCTGGCGCCATGGAGGTAGAAGCGGGACGCGACCTCACCGATTAATACGATGGCTTGCGATAGAGCCGGGCACGACTACATGCCCCGAGCCTTGAGAAGCGCGTCCCGCGGTGAGAGCATCGCCGACGAGCTACATAGAGTCAACTGCACGTGCGTGGCGGAGGTTCGGGCTTCGGTGCACCGACCTTTCGGCTTCGGCTCGCGACAGTCTTCCATGCCGCCGATACGTGCCGCGCGCACGAAGCGCCCTCGCTCTGCCGGAGCGCGGCGAACGAGGCGAAAGCCAGCCGATCGAGTTCGACACGAGCCCGAACAGGGCGACCCCACGCCCGAACACGCCCAACACACGCCCGAACACGCCCAACACACGCCCGAACAAGTCCAACACCCGCCCGAACAAGTCCAACACCCGTCCGAACAGGTCCAACGCCCGCCCGAACAGCGAAAAGCCCGCCCGAACGCCAAGCTTCCTCGCAACGCGCTCGCGAGGCGTCGCCTTCAGAAAGAGGACGCCCTGAAGGATACGAGGCCCGAGCCGCCTTTCGGATGGCTCGGGCCTCGTTCGTGCTCGCTCTACTCTTCTTCCGGCTCGACCGGTTCGACGGGCTTCGTCGGAGTCTTCGGCTTCTTGCTCGCCGGTACGTCCCGCTTTTCCTGCTTCTTCGAGCGCTTCGAGCTCATGCGCAGCGCCGAGGACGACACGTAGGGTGCGAGGGCGGCGGCGTTGTCTTCGTAGAGGTAATCCGCAGCGCTCCGAACCTCCGCCAAGCACGTGTCCAGCGCCTGAACCGCGCGGTTGCGCGTGGCCAGGAGCGCCTTCGCGGCCTCCGTGTCCTTCATCTTCTCGAGTGACTTCTGGTAGCCGCGAGCCTGCTCAGCCATGCCGACGAGCTTGGGCACCTCTGCGAACATCTCGGGCTCGCCCTCGGCGAACACGGCGATGTCTTCCATGTCTTGGATGAGGTCCGGCAAGCCCTCGCCCAGCGCGATGCGCTCGACCTCGGCCAGCTGCTTGGGCTTGTTGCGGTAGAGGAAGCGGCAGGTCTTCAAGAAGACCTTGCGCAGCGTCTCGGCATCCTTGCGGAGCGAGCCGCGGTTCGTGCCCTGTTTGGCCAGGTGCCGCGCCTTCTGCCACGCGCGGTCGGCCTGCTTCACGTGCGCGAGCAGAGGCTCGGCCGCGTCGGTCAGCGTGAGCTGAATCGTCGGCACCTTGGAGAACGCTTGGCGAGCCTTCGTGTAAGCCTCGACCAACCGCGCGGCGTCGAGCTTGTACGAGCTCATTCCCTCCGAAGGCGTGGTCTTGCCCGCCACCGCCGGATCGATCTTCACGTGCTTCAACACCTGAAGCACAAGCGGCTCGCCGACCAGGACGGTCTTCGGTGCGGCGTCGGCCTTCGTGGCCTTCGCCTTCACCGTCTTCGTGACCTTCTTCGTGCTGTTCTTCGTGATCTTCTTCGCGCTCGACACCTTCTTCTTGGCGGCCATTCATCCCTCCGTGCAC
Organism: Polyangiaceae bacterium; assembly: GCA_965225775.1. GTDB lineage: Bacteria > Myxococcota_A > Polyangia > Polyangiales > Polyangiaceae > JAAFHV01. The sequence continues at coordinate 8,875,982 of OZ245328.1, forward strand.
CCGAGCGTACGAGACGTGGTTCGGCCCTGGCAAGCCCAAGAAGGTTCAGTCCCCCTCACCCCCGCGGCCGGGCCGCCTCCGCGTGGGCGACCAGGTCTTCATAGGCGTGTTCGACCGGGGTCAGATCGAGTCCGTCCAGGAACGACGTGAACGCGAAGGTGGGCAAGAGGGTGTCCCATTCGCGTAGCCAACGCGGGAGAAAACGTGGGCGTGAGACGAGACCCATGCGGGAGAGCTCGACCAGGGCGAGCACGTCGTCGAGGTCGATGCGGCCGGCCATGACCAGCTCGCATTCGTCGCGGAAGCCGCCGCGCACGAACACCGAGAGGAACGCATAGACCCGCATGAGGCCGGAGATGTACACGGTGTCTTTGGTGAACACGCTGCCGCCCGAGACGATGCCGCCGCGGAAGATGCGCGAGGCGTCGAGGAAGGCGTCTTTCGGCGCGAGGCCCTCGGTGCCAATCAAGTACCGATAGACGTCGAGGAAGTCCGCGCCGTCTTCGGCCATGGCGACCATCTTCACGCGCAAGGCGAGCCTGCGTAGGCGAGGGGTGGCGAGGGCGCGATGGTAGAGCTCGGCGAACACGGCGAGGCCTTCTTGGGTCTCGGTTGCGCGTGGTCCGCCGGTGCGCAAAAACGGTACGTCTCTCTGCAAGAGGCCGTTTTGCGCCGAATAGGCATGGGTCTCAATTTCGTGGCGATAGAGCCCCTCGGCCTCCCACGATTGAAAGGTGGCGCCGTCGCGGATGCGCACGCGGGTGGTTCCGGCAATGGCCTTGGAGGTGAGCGCGGGGTCGACCAGCACCTTGAGCTCGAGGCCCTTCTTGCCGGCAATGCGCGACTCGAAGCGCTCGGCCAGCTCGCTTGCGCCAATCTCGCTCGAGGCCTCGCGGCGCGCGCGGTCCCAGCCGTGCTCGCGCACGCGGTCGAGCAGGTGCTCGGCCAGGGCGAGCTTGGTCTTGCCCAAGAACTCGCTCTTGGCGCCGCCGTAGATCTCGTAGGAAATGTGCCCGAAGTCGCGCGTGCCGACCGCGTCGAGCAAACGAAACTTGTCGATCTGGGTCTCCAGGGTCTTGCGGAAGAGCTCGGCAATGGGCCCCTCTCCCTCGATACGCGAGAGCTCTTCGCGGGCCACGCGAATGGCATGGCTCAGGCCGTCGTGATCGACGGCGTAAGTGGGCGTGGGCAGCTCGGTCGCGTCGCTCGCGAAGAAGCGCTCTTCCACCTCACGAGGCCAGGCGAGCTCGTCGAGCAACGCGCCGGACTTCGAGGCGGTCAAGGCTTGCGTGACGTGCTGGATGCCCTCGCGCGCTCTCTCCTCGTTCATCGCGTCGCCAGCATAGCAAATCGGCCGTGCGAGGCGCGACGACGAGACCTACTGCTGCCAGGCGAGGAGGAGCAACGAAGCACGGCGACGCGAATCGGCGAAAAGCCGACCGAATTAAACGGATTGGGGCTCTAGCTAAGGCTCGGCGCGAGGGCCCGCCGCGAGGACCCGCCGAGAGGGCCTGCCTGGCCGGCCGCTTCGCGAGCCTCGGTCATGAAGCGGACCGGCGCTTTAGCTACCGCACGGCGATGCCCACCGCGGCGAGCACGGTGATCGCCAAGACGCCCAGCGCTCCCACGATGGCCGTGAGCAAGAGCAGCGCGGGGATGCTGGCCAGCGCCCACTTCACCATGAAGATCACCATGCTGCCGAAGGGCATGCGCACGTCGGTCACGATCACGTGCTGCGGACCTTCCTGGAGCGAGGCGCGAATGCCGGGCGACGAGCGACGCGCGGCCGGCTCGGACGGACGCGGCGCGGGAGTGACCACGACGCTCGCGTTCGCGTTCGCGGGCTCGGGTGCCGGGGCTTCGGCGAGCGAGCGAGCGGCTTCGTGCACGGGCGATTCGGTCACGAGAGGCGCGGCCAATGGCTGGGCCGCGGGCTGCGGGTAGACCTGCGCATTGACCGCGGTGGTCGCCTCGGAGGGGTCGTCGTAGCCGCCTCCCTCGGACGAGAGCACGGACACGTCGGCCATGTCCGGATCGGAGAGAATGTCGCTCTCGGAGACGCGGTCGGTCCAGGTGATGGCCTCGTTCTCGCCGGTGCGACGCGCCTCCGCCTCGAGCACGCGCTCCGCGGTCTGCGCGGTGGTCGTGTGGCGAGGCGCCGAGGTGACCACCGACGACTCGGTGAGCACCACGGTCTGGGTTTTGTTGGCCTCGAACAGATCGCCGAGGGTCATCCAGTGATCGGTGCCCACGTGGGCGACCTCGTAGTCGAGGCGGAGCTTGCCGATCTTCACGCCGCGGCGCAGCTTGCTCAAGCTGACCGCGCGGCTCGGCACGGACGACTCGGAGTCGCGCACGATCCAAATCTCTCTACTCTCGTCGGCCATGGCGCGTTCGAGGGTAGTCGAGGCCGGGCCGGAGATCACGGGATGCGCGCACGAACCCGCGCGAACGAGTCTTTCGCGCCGTTCAGTCGACCGGCTTGCCCTCTTTGTAGTGCGTGGTCTTCACGAGCAGCCCGCGTGTGTAGCGCTCGACCACGTAGTTCTTCCGGCTCGTCACGCGGTCGCCACGCGACTCGGCGTCGAACCCCGAAGCTTCGTCGAACCAGTAGGTGAAATCGCCGTCTTTTCGCCCCTCGAAGTAGGCGCCTTCGACCAGCGGCTGATTGTGGAGCCAATGCATCCACTTGCCGTGGCGCATGCCGTTTTTGTACTCGGTGAGGGTGCCCTCGTGGCCGTTGGGGAACCACACGCTCGAAGGTCCATGGGGCGTTCCTTTGGCGTCCACGCACTCGAGCACGTTGCCCTCGGGCGGGAGCTTTCCGCGCAGCGTCGCGCCGTCCGGGCAGGGCGGCGAGGCCTCCCACCATTTGGGCTGAGGAGACTGCGGACCCCACTCGTTCACGGGCGGTGTCACGCTCGGTCCGGCGGAGGTCGGGGTGGTGGAGCGGGCCTCGACGTGAGGCGCGGCGCAGCCCGAGACGAGCGCGATCGATCCGAAAACGAGAGCGGCGAGCCTGTGCATGGCCCGAGCGTTCGCACGTCTCGTGCCGCACGAATGCCGGGAAAAACGAGCCGAAACGAGCCGCGCGCGCCGACCCCTTCCGCAAGGGATGCAGCGCGCGCGCAAGCGTGGCGTGGGATTCAGGCGCGGATGGGCAGGCTCATCCTGGATGCGCTCTTCCTCGTCGAGCGTGCCTTGCTGCTCGAGATGGCGCAGCTATCCCTGCGCGCGAAGTCACCGAACTGCGCCCGAATTCCCATCGATCTGCCGGCGAACTTCCGGCGGCAGATCGAAGTCCAGGCTCAGCCCGCGTCTTCGAGCAGCTCGAACACCACGTCGGTCACCCACGCGATGGCCGTCTCGCTGGTGGCCACGGTGACGACGGTCGGCCACGCGCCCTCGACCAGCGCGTCGAAGTCCGGCGTGTAGTCGACGCCGTAGTGCGCGCGGATGACCGAGAGCGTCTCGCCCTCGTGCTTCGCGTAGAACGCGGCGATGGCGGCTTCCACGTCGCTCGCGAGGTCTTGCGAAGCGGCCACGCGGGCGGCGATCCCGATGCCGGCTTCACGCCCGAGGCGCACCGCGTCCGCGTCGATGGCTTTGGTGAGCTCACCCACGGGCTGCGTGTAGATCCACTTGGCGATGGCCTTGCGAAGCTCGACGAACTTGGGCGAGTCGCCCTTGTCGATCATGAGGTTCGCCGTGCGGTCGAGCGCCTTCTTGGAGAACACCCCGAGGAACTTTTTGATCTCCGGGTCGAGGCGCTTGTCGAACTCGCCGCGCACCGCATCGAGCGACTTGAGGACCGCGCCCGAGCCGATGGGCATCACCTTCTTCACGATGCCGGGGATGCCCCAATCGGCGAAGAACGGGTTCACCTTCTCGTTGAACTCTTTGAGGGCGTCGAAGAGCACGTCTTGCATGAGCTCTTCCATGGCCTCTTGGCGCAGGATTTCGCGCACGAGCTCGGGCTTCACCAGGTTCGGTTTGGCGAGCAGCTCGTCGATGCGCTTTCGGCTCTCGTCGGGCACGTAGCTGCCCACGGTGGCCTTGTGGGCGGTGACGCGCGGGTAGGCGTCGGCCTCCACCGCCGCGGCGATCTTGGCCACGGCCTTCTCGTAGAGCTCGGGCTTCTTGGCCGGGTCGAGCAGGCGCAAGAGCGCCGTGCGCGGAAGGACGTCGCCCAGCTTTTTCTCGAGCAGCTCGAGGTAACCGCGCTCGAGGTTTTTGCGCAGCTCGGCTTTGGCGGCGTCACCTGCGAGACGGGCGCGGAGGCGTTCGGCGAAGAGGGCTTTTTTCGATTGAAGGTCGGTCATGGCGAGTCGCTCGAGGGCGCGAGGGCGCGAGGAGGGGAAGGGGAAGAGAAGAGGCAATCGCGCGCGAACTGTCTCGGGGGAGATAGCTCTACATGGAGCGCTTGACGTCTCCGGGCAAGTTCTTGTGGGCCATCAGCATCTTCTTGAGCTGCGGATTGCGCTTCACGAGAGGCAGCTTGGCCATGTGCCCGAGCAGCGCCGGAGGGGCCGCGGAGAAGCGCGCCATGCTGGCCACGAACATGGTGGTGAAGGCGGTGCGCCCGCAGAGAATCTGCACCGAGCGTCCGTCGATGGTGCAGTTGGTGAGCAAGACGAGGCAGCGCGCTTCGGTGGCGAGCAAGAGCTCGACGCGCTCTTCCGGTTGAGCCGTGCTCCACTTTTGGCGGAGCACGTTGCGCGCTTTGATGCGCGTGCGCTCGAGCACCTCGCGGTCGACGCAGCTCTTGTAGATTTCGCCCAATCGCCGCGGCGAGAGCAGCTTCTGGAGGAGAGTATCGGAGGTCTGCGGATTGCGAAGCAGGCGCCGGGAAACCAGCGGATCACGCAGCACCGAGGCCTCGCGACCGACGTGCTCGAGGCCTTGTCCGGTGCGATGCCAGAGCGCGATGTAGCGCGCGTGCTCCACGCTCCCGAGCGGGTTCTGCAAGACCGAGTGGATCACGCGCGGATCGGGATCGAGGCAAAGCGCCAGGAGGTCGCTCCCGTCGGCGTGGAGCGCGAGCTGCACGCGCTGGTCGGTGGGCATCTCGCGAAAGCGCGTCTCGTAGATGCGACGGTAATTGCGGTCTTCTTCACCCGCTTCGAGCGTCTCGGTCTCGGGAGCTTCGGTGGAGTCTTCGAGCAGCGAGTCTTCGGTCTCGGCGCTCTCGAGCCCGGCGATGGCCGGGTCGTCTTCGAGGCCTTCGGCAGGCGCATGAGAAGGCGTGCTCGCTGCGGCAGGCGCATACGAGAGCGTGCTCGCGCTCGGCGTGACGGCGGGCGGCAGCTGCGAAGCTCCCGGGTCGGCTCCGACCACCCCGAGCTCGGCGAGCTTGTCGACGATGGCTTCGATGCGCTCTTCCGGCAGCCCGGTCAGCGCGACCAACTCCCGCGTGGTGGTGGGAGCATCCACACGCGAGAGCACGAAGCCCTCTTCGGGGCTCAGCGCGAGCCGAGCATAATCGATGGGGCCCGCAGGAGGTCGTACGCGACGCATGCCGCCGCGAGCCTACCGCGAATCCACCGCCAAGAGGGGTACCCGCGAGCAAAAAGGGGGCAGCGCGAGCTCGCAAGTAGGTCGAGCCGTATCGCGTCGATCGCCCCAGGCCCCAGAAAGGGGACACGCGGCCAAACAAAGGGGACGCGCGAGCACCAACAGGGGGGAGCGCGAGGGGGGAACGCCCTCGCCAGTAGGTCGAGCCGTATCGCGTACCCGTCGGACCAGTCTCCTGAGGGGAACACGCGAGCAAACCAGGGGGGAGCGCGAGGGGGGAACGCCCTCGCAAGTAGGTCGAGAAGTACCGCCGCCGGGGAGCGCGAGGGGCCTGCCCCTCGCAAGTAGGTCGAGCCGTACCCCTCGCAAGTAGGTCGAGCCGTACCGCCGCCGGGGAGCGCGAGGGGCCTGCCCCTCGCAAGTAGGTCGAGCCGTCAAGACTCCGAAGGAGGAGGCCCACTCTCCAAAGCCCGATCGATATCGGGCTCCACGAAAATCCACCGCGCCTCCGGGCACGCCGCCCGCACCTTCTCCTCGAACTTGTTGATGATGCGGCACACGTCGTCGATGTCGAGCCCGCTGCGGAACGACAGCTTGATGGAAACGAACACCTCGCCTTGACCCTGCTGCAGCGTGATGCAGTTGAGCACGCGACGGAGCTCGGGGAACTCGGCGGCGGCCTTGCGGGCGGCCTCTTCGATCTCCGGATCGGCCGCTTCACCGAGCAAGAGCGAGCTCACCTCCTTGGCGAGGAAGGCCGCGACCGCCACCAAGACGAGACCGATGGCCACGCTGCCTGCGCCGTCCCAGCGACCGTCGTGGGTGAGCGCCGCCATGCCGAGGGCGATGAGCGCGAACACGAGGCCCACCACCGCGGCGGAGTTCTCTCCGAACACCACGATGAGGTCGGAGTCTTTGGTGTCCTTCAGGTACTGGAAAAAGGGCTTCGCGCCGCGGCGTTTGTTGAGCTCGCGGATATTGGAGATGGTGGCCCCGCCCTCGAGCGCGAGCGAAATCGCCAGGATGATGAGGCCAATCCAGACCCGCTCGACCTTCTCCGGCTCGAGGATTTTGTGCGTGCCCTCGTAGATGGAGAAGAGCCCGCCCCCGGTGAAGAGCATCATCGCCACGAGGAACGACCAGAAGTAGACCGCGCGCCCGTACCCCAGCGGGTGCGAGGCGTCCGGCGGCTTGCGCGCCTGCCTCACGCCGACCAGCAGCAGAACCTGGTTTCCGCAGTCCGAGAACGAGTGCAGCGCTTCGGCCAGCATCGCCCCGGACTTGGTGAAATAGGCCGCGATGGCCTTCACCGCAGCGATGAGGAGGTTCACCGCGAGGGACTGCACGATGTGGGCGGTCGAGTGCTCTTGGCCCTGGTCGGCGCTTTCGTCGGACATGCGGCCGGCAGTATCGAGGAAAGGGGACCGCGGATTAAGGAGAAAGCGACCGCGCGAAAAACGTTGGTGATTTTTGAATACGGAGGCGAGCCTCCACGCTCGCCCGGGTGTCGTCGGGCCGCCGCGGCTCGGTGTCCACGCGCACACGAGGGCGTGGCAGAGGGAGGTCGGCCGGCCGCCCATCGGACCCGAAGTCCGCCCGAAAGCGCGCCGATTCCCCTGGTTTTCGAGGCCTCACGGAACTTGGCCCGGCGGCACGTCGGTTGCGAAGGTGGAAGGTCATGAAGAAGCGCTTCTCCCTCGGTCTCTTCCTGGTGTCCCTCGTGGCGTGCTCCGGCGGAGTGGACGGCGTGGACGGACCGGACGCCGAGCTCGAGCCCACGGGCGCGACCGAGGCCGCTCCGCAAGCCGCGGCCGAGACGAGCGCTCCCGAGCTCGCCCAGGTGCAGGCGAAGCCACTCTTCGTTCGCTCGAGCGCGACCGTGGTCGAGGCCCATGGCCGCTCGTTCGTGATCCTCGGCCGCGGGCTCGAAGAAGGCTGGGCAGAAGGAGCACCTTCGGTCTTGAACGAGCTTGCCGACGACACGTCCGACGTGGGCGTGGTGCAGGCGCTCGCGGCGGAAGCTCTTCCGAGCGAGGTCGCGCACGTGACCGGTCGACGCGTGACCCTGGTCGGCAAGAGCGGCGGCACCTGCGAGGCCGAAATGGGCGCGGTGGTCGGGCTCGCGCGCCTCTCCCCGGACAGCGAAGCGTATTCTCGCTACCGCGGCGAAGGGCGCGACGAGAAGGGCGCGCTCGTCCCCAAGCCGAGCCCTGCTGCGATCGCCGCGGAGGTGTGGGCCGGTACGGAGGATGCGCACTACGTGGCCGCCGAGCTGCGTGTGCTCGCGGGCTCGTGCGAAGACGCGTCGTTCGCGCTGCTCGAACGTGGCGCGAAGTACGCCGTGCCCCACGCCGTGGGCGACTCGCTCCGTGACCGAGCCATCGAGGCGTTCCACGCGTTGCCCGAGTACACCGCGCATCGCGCGGACTACGCCGAGTGGGCCGCACCCGAGGGCACGACCAAGAGCGCGACCTGGGAAACGCACGGCGAGAACGCGATCTCCGTGGTGGAGGCCACGGTGGCCGGCGAGGAGCTCGTGTGGGTCTCGGCCAACGTGGACGGGGGCTGCGGAGACTTCGGCGCGCAGCTCTCCGCGCTCTACCGCAAGACCCACGACGCCTCGGGTGCGGTCTCGCTCGTGCCGGTGCGCGTCCTCGACGGGTACTCGTCCGACCTCCGCGGACTCGAGCGCACCGCGGAGGGCTTCGAGCTGTATTTCCCCGAATCGCACGTGCCCGCCGTCCCCGCGAGCGAGCCCGAGAGCGCCGAGGTCTCGTACTACGGCTGCCGCTGCTGAGCCCGTCCGCGCGTGGCGTTCCGGCACGGTCTGCGGCGCCGAACCGGTGCGTGTCGATTTTCACGCCTGTGTCCCCACGAGGAACCGCTACGCTTCGAGGGGTGAGACTTCCCCTCATTCCTTCACGCCTCCTTTCGCTCCTCGCGCTCGGCTCGCTGCTCGCCCTCGGAACGGGCTGCGTGAGCAAGCCCACCATGAAGCTGAACCACGCGGAGATCAGCGGCTTCCAAGCGGCCACGTTCCCGCCCAGCGTGGGCATCGTCATGACCATCGTGGTCGACGTGCACAACCCCAACGGCTACGACGTGGCGATTCGCTCGCTCCAGGGCAACGTCATCATGGCGGACAAGTACACCTTGCCGCTGAACTTCCAGCCCGGTGGAAACGGCCTCTGGTTGCCCGCGGACCAGACCACCCAGGTTCGTGCGCCGGTGGTGGTGCCGGTCGACCTCGCGCTCACGCTGCTGCGTGAGGCCTACATGAGCCCGGTCATCCCGTTCCACGTCGTGGGCAAGGCCAACGTGACCGGCACGCGCACCTTCCAGATCGAAAAAGACGACTACGAGGTCGACGAGCGCGGCACGGTCACGCGCCAGCAAATCGAAGCGATCCTGCCCAACACGGTGCTCGGCGCGCCGCGCTGACGCTCGGAACAAGCATGGCTTCGTCGAAGAAGAGCGAGACGCTCGTGTTCCTGCGCGAGCGTCTCGAAGAGGCCACGTCGAGCCTCGCGCACGTCTCGCAGAAGCGGCTCTTCTCGTGCGACGGCTTCTTCCGCAACGGGACCATCTTCGCGCTCGTGTGGAAGGACGGCAGGATCGGACTCAAGCTCCGCGATACGGAACGACACGCCGCTCTCGCTGCGTTTCGGGGGACCGTCCCGTGGTCGCCCATGGGCAAAGGGCGCGCGGTCTCCCACTGGTTGCTCGTGCCCGAGTCCTTCCACGACGACGACGAGGCGCTCGCGACGTGGGCGCGCGAAGCCCACGCCACCGCGTTCCCGACCGAGAAAAAGCCCGCGAAGAAGGTCTCTGCGAAGAAGGCCTCGGTGACGTCGGTCGACGCGAAGAAGGTCTCTGCGAAGAAGGCCGCCGCGAAGCCGGTCACGGCCAAAAAGGCCTCGGTCAAAAAGGCCTCCGCGAAGGTCGCGCGCGCTCCGAAAAAAGCCACGCGCTGAGGTCACAGGACGGCCCGCTCGCGCGACGACCGGGCATGCTCTCACGAAGGCAGATTCTCTCGGGCGTGCTCGGCCTCGGCGTCACCGGTGCGTCGCTCGAGGCGCGTGCCGCGGACGCGACGTCGCCCAAGCTGCGAAACCCGGCGCTGCGAAGCCCGCTTCCTTCGGGCATCTTGGCGGGTTACGCGGGCGATACCGGGCTCGACATCGGCGGCCTGGGGCTCTCGGTGCACGCCATCGCCGCGGGCACCCTCGACTACTCCGAGCGCGGGCACACCCGCTGGACCTCGGGGCGCGACACGCCGAACAGCGTGCGCCTCGCCCTCGACGAGCCGCTGGCCTTCGGAGCGCGACGGGTGACCCATGTGTATTACACGCACATGGCCACGCTCGTGTTCGCGCAGGCCGAGGGCGCGAAAGAGAGGCGTCGTGTGGCCGCGGGCGAGAAGCTCGGCACGTCCGGTTGGGGCAACGGCGTCGCGCACCTCCACCTGGGCATGCTCTGCGACGGCCACGTGGAGCAGGACGACTGGACGTACATCCTGCGTGAGCACGAGATCCGCCGTGTGCTCGGTGACTACCGAAACGGCGAGCGTTTGGCCGCGACGTGAGCCCTGTCGTGGCGGAGCACGTGGTCGCGTAGGTGCGCACTACAGCCGCGCGGCGATGCGGTTAACCTGACCTTCATGCGCCGCGAAGACCTGCCCGTCCCGGTTCCCTGCCACGAAGACTGGAACACCATGACCGTGGAGGGAAAGACCCTCTTCTGTGCGGCATGCAAGAAGAACGTGAAAGACCTGGTCCGCATGACCGAAGCCGAGGCGAGCGAGCTTTTGGCAAAGCCCGACAATCGCGACCTGTGCGTGCGTTACTTGTACGATGCACATGGCGAGCTGGTGTTCGACTGGGTCGACACGACCATCGTCCCGGTGACCAACCTGGTACGCCCGACCTCGCGCACGAAGGGCCTCTCGCGTGTCCTCCAGGCGGGCGCGGTCGCGGTCGGTCTCTCGTCGATCATGGCGTGCGCGGGCTCGTCGGGGCCTCCGAGCGGTCAGGTCGTCATGGGGATGGTCGCGTGCCCTCCGAATGGACCTTCTGCGCCACGGCCCTACACCGTGCCGACTTCCCCTGGGGAAGACGCGGGGAGCGTCCCGTCTTCTGCGGTGGCTCCCATGCCCGTTCCTCCCGCGGCAGGCACTCCCGAATCCTCGAGCGGCGCGAAATAAACAACGCACGACGAAGTGTCCGCAGAGGGCTAGTCTTTCTGCGTCATGGCCGATCACTTCGACGTGGATTTTCTGGTGGTGGGCTCCGGCTTCGGTGGCAGCGTCTCGGCGCTGCGGCTCTCGGAGAAGGGCTACTCGGTGCGCGTCTTGGAGCGCGGTCCACGCTGGAGCCCGCGCGACTTCCCGAAGACCAACTGGGACCTGCGAAAGTCCCTGTGGATGCCCATGGCCAAGTGCTTCGGCATCTTGCGCCTCTCGTTCCTGTCGGACGTGTTCGTGCTCTCGGGTGCGGGCGTGGGCGGCGGCTCGCTCGTGTACGCGAACACGCTCTACGTGCCCCCGGACGCGTTTTTCACGGCGTCGCAGTGGTCGGGCATCAAAGACTGGAAGGTCGCGCTCATGCCGCACTACCGCATGGCGCAGTACATGCTCGGCGTCGCGCAGAACCCGTTCGAGGGTGAGCCCGACGTGCTCTTGAAAAGCATCGCCAAGAAGATGAACCGCGAGGAGTCGTACGTGCGCACGCCCGTCGCGGTGTACTTCGGCGAGCCGGGCGAGAAGCCCCGCGACCCGTATTTCGACGGCCTCGGGCCCGATCGCACCGGCTGCACCATGTGCGGAGGCTGCATGGTCGGCTGCCGTCACGGCGCCAAGAACACGCTCGACAAGAACTACTTGTACTTCGCAGAGAAGCTCGGCGCGGTGGTCGAGCCCATGCGCACGGTGACCGACGTTCGCGCCCTTCCGGACGGAGGCTACGCCGTCACGCACGAGACGAGCGGCGCGTGGTTCAAGAAGGACCGCAAGGTCACGCGTGCGCGCAACGTGGTGCTCTCGGCGGGCGTGCTCGGCACGGTGAAGCTCCTGCTCGAGTGCCGCGACCGAGGCTCCTTGCCCAACGTCTCGGAGTGCCTGGGCGAGCACGTGCGCACCAACAGCGAGGCCATCTTGGGGGTCACCACCGAAGATCGCAGCGTGAACTACTCGAAGGGCATCGCCATCACCACGTCGTTCCACCCGGACGAGCACACGCACGTGGAGGTGGTCCGCTACAGCGAAGGCTCGGACGCGCTCGCGCCGCTCGCCACGCTCTTGACCGACGGTGGCTCCGGCCTGCCGAGGCCGCTCAAGTACGTGAAGAACGTGCTCACCCAGCCGATCACGTTCGTCAAATCGCTCTGGCCGTTCGGCAAAGCGAAGCGCGGCATTTTCCTCCTGGTGATGCAGACGCTCGACAACTCGATCTCGCTCAAGCTGAAGCGCAAGTGGACGCGCCTCTTCACCCGCGCGTTCGACACCGATCGGGGCAGGGGAGCGCCCAATCCCACGTACATTCCGCTCGGCAACGAGGTGGCTCGGCTCTTCGCCAAAGACCTGAAAGGTGGCATCGCCTACTCGTCCATCCCCGAGGTGCTCTTCGACGTGCCGACCACCGCGCACGTGCTGGGCGGCGCGCCCATCGGCGAGACCAAAGAGACCGGCGTCATCGACGCCAAGAACGAGGTCTTCGGTCACCCGGGGCTCTACGTGTGCGACGGCTCCATGATCCCGGCCAATCTGGGGGTGAACCCGAGCCTCACCATCACCGCGATTTCGGAGCATGCGATGGCGCAAATCCCGGTGAAAGAGGGCAAAACGTACACGCCGGCCATCCCCGAAGAATGGACCCGCGCGCGCATCCGCGACGTGGAGCAGAAGGTGCTCGCGCTCGGCTCGGACAGCTTGCAAGAGCATTGACGGCGGGCGGGCAAGCCTATGGCCTCTGCCCTTTTGCAGACCGACGGCGAAGCCCAATCGACGGGGAGAACCGCCGCTACTTCTTCTTGCGCGAGAGCACGCCGCGCACGGTGGCGAGGTCTTCGCGTCCGAGCTCTCCGGTGACGACCAGCAGCACCACGTAGCTTGCCACCACGCCCACGCACGCGAAGGGCGTGACGAGCTTCGGGAGCATGGGCACGAAACGACCGAGCAGCGAGAGGCCACCCAGCACGAGCCCGACGCGAAGGGCGGTCTTCGCGGGGACGAACGCGCCCGCCTCACCGCGCACGAGCACGACCCCGAGGCCCAGCGAAATCACGACCGAGATGGATGTGGCCAGCGCCGAGCCGAAGATCTGACCGCCGCCGAACTCCGCCCGACCGACCAAGAGCCAATTCACCACGAAGGTGAGCGCGAGCGCGGTCGCGGTGAGGCCCATGGCCTTACGCTCTTTGCCGAGGCTCACGAGCACGGTGGTGACCAGGCCGAACATGGCGAACGCGGCCTGCCCGAGCGCGAGCACGCCGAGCGTGGCAAAGCCTCGGTGCGACACGTCTTTGCCGTACACGAAGCCCAGGAGCGAAGCGGGCAGGGCCACCACCACCGAGGCGAAGAACCCGGTCACGATGGCGCCCAGGCGCGAGCCTCGCGAGACGAGCTTGGCGACGCCGGCCGCGTCCCCTTCTTTGTGCGCCTTCGCCAACATGGGGAAGAGCACCTGGGTCACGCTGAAGAGCAGCTGATAGGGCAAAAATGCGAAGAGCTGGCAGGCGCGGTAAACGCCCACCCACTCGTCGGCGGCCTTCTGCGGATCGACCGCCACGGCGGCCTTCGCCGAGACCGACAAGAAGTGCCCGAGCACGGTGATGTCCGCTTGCATGAGCGCGCTCGTGAAGAGCTGCGCGGCCATGACCGGGACGAGCCCGAGGAAGTACGGCCAAGCCTTGGGAATGCGCGGATCGTCTTCGGTCGGCTTTTCGCCGGTGCCGGTCCACGCGAGCGCGATGCCGCACACGATCACCGCCGCGAGCACGGCGCCCACGGCGCTGCCGAGGACCCCGGCCTCCCACTTCTTCCGGAAGAAGAACCCGAGGCCGACCAGGCCCGCCGTACGCAGCGTGGCGGCGGTCATGTCGAGCGTGGCTTGCCGCCCGAAGCTGCCCTTGCCGTTCAAGAAGCCGACCAGCGGAGCGTATGCACCATACACGAAAAGAAGCCCCGCCATGACCATGAGCGGAGTGGTGATGTACGGCGCGTCTTGGAACCACGCGATGACCGGCGAGAGCGCCAAGAACGCGAGCGCCATGGCCGTGCCGAGCGCGAGGTGCACGCGGTAAGCGGCGCGGAAAGCTTGGCGGTCCTTGTCGCCCGCGCCCGCCACGGTGCGGCTCACGCCCTGCGTGAACCCGAACACGATGACGTTGCTCACGACGCTGGACGGCGCGAACACGCGGGAAAATCCGCCGTAGCCGGCCAGGCCGATGGCCTTCGGGAGCAGCGCCTGCTGCACGAAGCCCACGAGCTGGAAGAACACCTTGGCGGCGAGCACGAACATGCCACCGCGCCCGGCCTTTTTGACGACCGCGTCGTCGGTCTCGGGCTGCGTGTTCTGTTCGGCCATGCGCGCCGACTAGCAGGGTTTTTCGGGCTTATCGAGATTCTTGCAGGCTGCGAGTCGAGAGGGCCGCGATCGCTCCGGCGGTCGCTTGGTCGCCTTGCGCCCGCTCGGTCACATCGCGATGTCGCCGCGCATCTGCTGATGATCGGGCTTCTTGCCTTTGGGATTGGCCTTGGCAGGGGCACCGCTCTTCGCAACCGAAGGCGCGACCGCTCGCGGACTCGGGCTCGGAGGCGTGGGCTCGGGTTCTTCGGCGCCCGTGGTCACGGGAGCGGGCTGGGCGACCACCGGAGAGACGGGCGGCGTGCGCGGTTCGACGGGCCCTGCAGGCTGCGGCGAAGGACTCGCGACCGGTGCCTCGGGCAACTCCGGCACGACCACCTGGGGCGCTTCGGCACAAGCCGCGAGCATCACGGCACCTGCCGCGGCGAGCGCGTTGGCCGCGAGAGGAAGCCTTCGCTTGGACGAGGGAGGCAGCACGTAGCCGTCGGCGAGCAGAACGGCGCCGTCCACGTCTCGCACCACCATGTCCGCGCACAGGCGCGTGCCTTGTCGGCGCGCCGTACGGAAGAGACTCTCGGCCTCGTCGAACGTGAGACGCGAGAGCTCGTGCACCACCTTGTCGCACGATCGGCAGTAGTACCCTTCGCGGGTATCGACGAGCTCGTCCGACGACACCTCACACGGGGAGCGCACGCCGATCTCGAGCGGAAAACGTCGCATTCGTGAAGCGTAGCGCACGAGGTCGACCCGCGCCGTGGTCCCTCGATCACGGGAGACGGGAGGCGCGAGCGTGCCGAAGCTCAGCGGGAACCCGGCAGGCGCGAGCGGAGCGCGACCGGCTTCTGCGGCAGGTAGATTTCCTGGCCGAGGCGCTCGGTGAGCGTGCAGTCGCCCGCTACGTCGAAGACGTGCACCGGGTATTGGCCGTTCTCGGCGCGGCGTCGGTCGCCCACGAACACCGCTCCGGACACCACGGCCAGCGCTTGCAAGTCGTAGCCCGCGGTGGCCAGTGGAGCCCGCGAGGCGGGTTGCACGGCCTGGCCGGTGCGTAGATCGAACGAGACGAGCGCGGTGGGGTTCACGTCCTTCTGGGGGCCGGCCACGATGGCCATTCCGCACGCTCCGGAGACGCGAACTTCGGACACGCTGCCGCCCAGCTCTCGCTCGCCGACGAGCATGCGGCTCGTGGAGGTCTCGGGGTCGAAGCTCTCGACGCCCGCGTCCGCTTCGCCGTCGACGTCGAAGTCGCCGGGCTCGGCCAGGAGTAGGCGTCCTTCGTGCTCGACCAGCGCACCGAACGGGTTTCGTCCGAGCAGCGTGTGCGTCGCCACGGGTTTGCGCGTCGTCGTGTCGAGCTCGAGCAGCATGGACGGGCGGCGCGAGACGTAGGCTTTCCCGCCCACGAAATCGAGGCGCTCGAGGGTCACGAAGGCGCGCTCGCCACGCGAGGTGCGCGCGATGCGCACGGAAGCAGGCTCGGGGTTGCGGTCGTCGTCGTAGCCTTCGAGCGAAGCGACCGTGCGTGCGCCGTCCGCCCCGACCACGAGCAGCGAGCCGTCGTTGAAGCGCGGCACCCACAAGGCGCCGCTCGAATCGAGGGCGACGTCTTGGGCGTTCTGGATGCCCTTGGCCGCCTCGTCGTGCACGCTGATTCTCTTGATGGGCGCGCCGCAGCTCGGGTCGAGCTCGAAGACCACGTCTTGGTCGCGCGCGACCAGGAACATGCGGTCGCTCGTGAGCGAGAGCTGCGGGTCCTTTCCGAGGTCGACACCCTGGCGTGTCTCGAGGGTTTTGTCCGCGATGCGGAACGCGCTCACCGCGCTCGAGGTGTAGTCGCTGGTGATGCCGACCACGTCGCGGGACTCGGTGCAGGGCGAGGGCGCCGACGAGGACTCCGTGCCGCACGCGGCCGTGGACAGCGTCGAGGCGACCAACCAGAGCGCCACGTTCGATTTCACGCCGAGCGGACGCGGCTGCTCGAAAGGCTCGAAGGTCCGGAGCCTGGTCGATCGGGTCGATCGGGTCGATACGCGCGTCATGCTTCGGGTTTTTGCACGAGGGGAGGCCACGCGGCAAGCGCAGCCGCGCGGCATTTTTCCCCGATACCGAGCATCACGCGTATCTTCGAGGAGAGTCTCGCGTCCGACCGTAAGGCGGGACCGAGGTCGCTCGTTCACATGCTCCTGGTGCGAGACGTGGGCAGGGACCCGAGAGGAGCGGAGCGTGATGGGGATTCGAGGTCAGGTGCTGGTGTTCTTCGGATTGTCGTGCGGTATGGCGATGGCCATCGCAGCGTGTTCGTCGTTCGGAGAGGTGGTCTCGACTCCTCCCGACGCGCAAGCGATACCTCCGGATGCAGCCGAGGAGCGCGCAGCTCCGTCAGGGCCGGACGCTTCGGTCGAGGACACGGGCCCTTCCGATGCATCCTTGCCCGGTACGAAGTGCAGCGTGCGCACGGTCTCGACACTCCGAGGGGTGCAGCGCGTCCAGCGCTACCTCGACAAGCTCTACTTCTCGGACGCGAAGAACGTGTACGTGTGCGTTGCGGATAGTTGTACGCCGAGCACCTTGGCGAAAGACGAGAACGACGTTCGGAGCCTCACCGTAGGACCCGGATTCGCGTTCTGGCTCGCGGCCTCCGGAACGGCGGGGGGAACCGTGGTGCGACGTCTGGCCCTCTCGAGCGCGAGCCCGGTCACCTTACCGTCACCGGGAAACTTCGTGAGCATTCATCTCACCTCGGGGACCGCGTCCGAGCTCGTGATGATGGGCAGTCATCTCTACCGGGCGCCCCCGGCGAACGACGACCTCTCGGCATTGCCGAACGTCATCGACTTCTACTACCAGCCGGCGGAGATCGCTCTCACGTCGGTGGCGGGGCGGGTGCTCTACAATCATCCGACAGCTTCGGTGGCGGCGCCTGGACCGCACGTGTGCGGAGAGGGCGCTTTCTGTCAGAACGAGCGACCGGTTGTCGCTGTGAAGACCGCCATTTCGGCCCTCGGCGTCGACGGTAGCGATCTTTACTACGCCTACGAGTCGTCGCTCTACCGCGCGCGGATCGGGGGGACGACGTCCGACGGCGGCGTGCCCGTGCCCGGAGCGCCGCTCACGTCCTTCAACGGAAGCACAGTCTCGTTCGTGGATCCGAGCGGCAGCGACATCGTGGTCCTCACCAAAGATGCTCAATCCAACGGCCGCGTGAGCTTCGCCCCGAAGAGCAACGCGGCCACCGCGACGTTCCAGGCGTGCCCCGTCAAGCTCAATGCTCCCACCAGCGCGAGCGCGGACGCCGACGAGATCTTCGTGGCCGAAGACCGTGGCATCGTGGCTTACCACCGCTGAGCGGGTCGCCGCGGCTGGTCGCTCCGACGACCAGTCGGGTCGCTGACGAACGCGCCGAGAATTCACTCGTGGAGCGTGATTCTCGCGACACCGCTGGTCACTCGATTGGTCTGCGCCATCCGAGCACAGCCTGCGACCGAACGTGCTC
Source organism: Polyangiaceae bacterium (assembly GCA_965225775.1). Classification (GTDB taxonomy): domain Bacteria; phylum Myxococcota_A; class Polyangia; order Polyangiales; family Polyangiaceae; genus JAAFHV01. The sequence goes on from OZ245328.1 coordinate 8,893,571, forward strand.
GCCACCCGCAATTGTCCTTGCGAGAGTGCCTGCCGATCGCGAACGGTAAGAGCCGTCGGGGTGCCCTGCGGTGCCGGACCAATTGCCGAGCCGTTCGGCCATCGGAGAATTCATGCACCTTCGCTCGCTCGCGGGACTGTTGCTCTCTCTCGGATCCATGGCACATGTCCTCGTGGCCTGCAGTGGAGACTCCGCCACCGTGGAAGACGGAGGCACCCTCGATTCGGGCACGGCGCGAGGTCCGGAGGCGACCGGGCAAGCGTGTTCGTCCGTCGCGCAATGTTACGCAGGCTTGGACGCCGCCGCGCTCCAGGGAGGCTCGGCGATTTGCCTCGACCGCGTGACGGGCGGCTATTGCACCCACCAATGCAAGACCGACGCGGATTGCTGTGCGGTACCGGGCGAATGCAGGTCGGGCTTTCGGCAGGTGTGCGCCCCCTTCGAGTCCACCGGGCAAATGATGTGCTTTCTGAGCTGCGAGGAGGGTGACCTCGAGCCGGCGCTGGACGGAGGTGTGCTCGACTCGGACAGCTACTGCCACACGTATGCCTCTGCCCAGCTCGGGTGCCGGTCGACCGGAGGAGGCAGCAAGAACCGGAAGGTCTGTCTCCCGTGAGACGAGCTTGACGGTAGGCGCGGCATACCGCATTCATGCTGCGCGACGCCGTCGATGGGAGCCTCCCGTCGCGGCGAGCGAGAGGCTCATGGACCCGAACAAGAAGCTTTCCGTCACCACTCTGGATGCGCCCGAGCGCTACGACTACTTCATCCGCAAGATCTGCGATTTCGAGGTGGTCTGGGGCCTCTTCGACGAAGGCTGGGCGGCGGGCAGCGTCGACGGCACGGACGTGATTCCGGTCTGGCCGGAGCGCGAGCTCGCCGCCGAGTGTGCCACCGGCGATTGGGCCTCCCTCTCGCCCCGCGAGATACCCCTCGAGGCCTTCGTGACCAAGTGGATTCCCGGAGCCACCGCGGACGCGAGCCGGTTCGCCATCTTCCCCACGCCGAGCCAGAAGGCCATCGTGGTCGAGAACGCGACCTTACTCGCCGACATCGAGGCCGAGCGTGCAGAGGCGGGAGAAGAGGCGCCCGGCGGGGACGGAAAAGGGGGCGTGAGGCCCGAGTAGGCTGCGGAGCTCACTCGCCGAGCACCTTGTGCAACCAATCGCGCGCGCGGCTCGCTGCGTCGCCCTCGTGGAAGTCGAGCTCCACGGTGTCGAAGCCCCTGCCCGTGTCGAACACGGCCGAGCATCGCGGATCTTCGATACCGAACGAGGGCGCGCGCGCGCCTCCGTGCGACGCGGCTTCCGTATCGTCCAAGAGGCGCTCGACCTCTTCGGGAGGCACGGTACGCTCGTACTCCATGAACGTGTGGTTCCCTCGCCAGAACTGGTCCGATGAAGAGTCGGATGGTCCGGGACCTACGAGGCCGATGCTGTAGACGTCCCCGTACTTGTCGAGCGCCTTCCCCACGTACGATTCGATGATGCCGTTTCCCCAATAGCCGCAGTGAGCCAAGAGCTCGACCGGGCCATTGGCGGTGAACGGTAGGCGCCGCGAGCGGTAAGGCGGTGGCGGCTCGGGGTAGCGATCGCACTCGCGGGTCACAGTGGTTACGGTCTTTGGTTCTTCGGTACTCGTGTGGAACCGCAATGTAATCGACCGACACCCCGAATCGCGCTGGACTTGCCAGTCCTCGATGGTCAGCTCGTCAGGCACCGTTGGCGTCGGGATCTCGGCGTCGCGTGCATTGAACGCGAGCAAAGTTCCATATCGCTCGACGAAGGTCCTCATGAACGGCGCCGTCTCGCCCATGGGCAAAGGCGTATCGAAGGTCACGACGAGCCCATGGGCAGGTCTTGCTTCGACCCGCGCCGGCCTACCATCGGACGCGAGCTTCGCTAGCACAGCTTCCGGCCGAACGACGACGGCCGGAGGCGCAATCCCCGGTGGACGCGGAGGACGAGGCGCACGAGCCTCGGCGCATCCTGCGGCTGCCGACAGGGCGAGACAGACTATCAGGGGGAGTCGGAACGGTGTCATCGGCAGACCAGGTTGCCGCCCGCATCGAGCGAGCCGCGGAAGGTTTCGGCCTTGTGCGCACAAGTCTTGGAGAAGTCGAGACAATAGTGTGCGCCCGCGATGGATCCGTTTCGACAGATGTAGGCAGTGTTGGGGGTGATGTCGCTGCAAACTACGCCATTCTCCACGCCTGCGCAGCTCGCTTGGACCGGCGATGACGAAGGGAGGCCGCATCGGGTGAAGTCCGGGTCGACCTCGTAGCGTTCTACTACGCCGACCGCGACCCACGCACAGGCTACCGAAGCGTGCGTCTCGAACCCGAGGTTCTTGGCGAGGATGGCTTGCGCAAGTGCGAGCTTCCGCCACGTCATGTTGGGGTCGCTGGCTCGCGTTACCGTTTCCCACCAAATGTAGCGCGTCGCCTCGAACCCGAGAGCCCTCGGAATGGTCAGCGTGGTCGTCTTTCCACCGAGAGTCATGAGCGAAAAGGCTCGGTTGCCGATACCCGAGTTTCGGTGGACGCCGCCCTCGTCCTTCGTGCCCTTGTATCTTTTGGCGTAGTCCGCGTGTTGATCGTAGAGCGCTTGGCTCGTCGGATCCTGCACGTCGCGAAGCCCCAGACCGTCGGAAGCAATCTCCTTGCCGATGATCATGTCTGCCGAATTCTTCGTTTCGGGCAGCCAGTGCTCGGCACTCACTCCCATGACGTCCGCGAACGATTCGTTGATGGCGCCGCTCTCACCCTGGTACACGAGGTCCGAAGTCTGGTGGACGATACCGTGAGCTAGCTCGTGGACGACCACGTCGTAGGAAAGGGACATCGGATAGAAGGTTCTGCGGGCGCCAGAGTCGAGCAAGACCTCACCGTACTGACGTGAAAAGCGTATCTTCCCGTCCGTGCTCCTATAGAACGCATTCGGTCCTTTCGCATTGGGCCCAGACTCGTCGTTCGTAATCACTTGAAGGTCACTGCCACGCCCGTCGATGCCATTTCTGCCGAACACCGCGCGATAGAAATCGAGCGCTTTTCGTGCATGGAAGTGAGCGTCGACGCTCACTCCTCGGTCGACGTCACCCCACATGCCGAGTATCGGAGAGGTTACGGGACGATCGACTTGTGTCTTGCCCGAGAGGTCGGCGTGAGCCGTGAATACCCGAGGGGATCCGTCGTAGTCGGAAAGCTCGTAGAGCGAGTCGGTTCGCTGGCTCACTGAAATAGATTTGACGTCGCTCGCGTGCCAAAAGTAGTGCCTTCCACCCTGCGCGAGGTCCATTGCCCCTCCGGCTCGGGTGTGGATGGCGAGGGCATATCCCGTGATCGCGTCGACGAACACCCGTGGACCCAGGCAGGATCCAGCGTCCTCGTCGAAGTCGACTCGGTACGCGAGTCTGGCTTTGCCATTCTCGTCGGGGTAGGCTCCGAGCTCGATGGTGGGGGTTCCTGTCACCTCTGCGCCGCATTTGGGGATGATGGCCTCTTTCGCTCCGCGGATAGCGGCGTCACGATCGAGGTTGGGCGCGGTTGCAATCTCGGCAAGGTCGACGCTAGGCCCCGGGTCGACATAGCGAACTCCTCCATTCGGGTCGAAGTGCATCGAGCTGAATACTCCGAAGACGGGCCATATGGTTCCCGGTACGACGAATCCCACTTTGACCACGCCTGCGCCATCGGCGTCTTCGTCCGTGACCGCTGTCCCCAGTTCGCCATTGGTATGGAGCTGCCCTATGCCATCGGCGTACCTGGCGAAGAACGACCTCGCTTGCTCTTCTTTGGTGGCGCCGGGAATATGGATGGGCTTCTCGGGACCGAGGACTTCCGGACTTCGTGAGCTCCCCGTCGCGTTCGCATACACGTCCCACTTGACGCCCGTGTCGGCTTCTAGTCGAGCCGCCAAGTCGCCGCTGCCAGTCTCGAACGGGGCTGGTTCTCCGGGCCCGGAGCATCCGTAGGCGGTGAGTGAGAGAAGTGCGAGTCCGGCAAGAAGCCTGCGTCGTTTCATGGTCCCGAAAACCTCCGGCCCCTCTCTCGGCCGGGGCCCGTCGGATGTTGCGTAGAATGTCGCACTTCTTCCGCGAGCCCCGAGCTCGGCGGAGCGGAACCGGATGAATGCACTTTCCCTCTCGGCCCGCTGCTCACGACCTTGCAGTGCGACGAAGCCGTCGACCCGCTCCCGGCCACGACTCGCGAGCGCGAACCGTGGCTGGTCGGGGGCCTTCTGTCAGGCCTTCTTCTCTTCGCAGTTGAACATCCAGCGCACGCCGAACTTGTCGACGCAGAGGCCGAAGTACGCGCCCCAGAACATGTCCATGAGCGGAACCTCGGCCTTGCCGCCCTCGGAAAGCTTGGCAAAGAGGGCGTCGGTCTCGGCGCGGGTGTCGGGCGCGAGATTGAGGGTGAAGTTGTTCCCGACGACGAGCTTGTGACCCATGCTCTCGAGCGTGTCCGTTCCATGAATGACGTGGCCTGCGAGGATGGGCAAGGCCATGTGCATGACCATCTTCTTCTCGGCGTCGCTCATGGGGGGCGCGCCCGGCATGGGAGGAGCGTCGCCCATGCGGTCGATCCGGCCGATGTACTCGGTGCCGAAGACGGACTTGTAGAATGCGAACGCTTCTTCGGTGTTGCCCATGAAGTTCAGGTACGTGCTTACGCTGGCCATGATGCTCTCTCCTCCGCTGGCGTGAGCCGCTTCCGGCACGCCGAGGCCCGAGGTGCTAGTCGATTCTCCGGGGGCTCGCAAAAGGGCCGCGGCGGCTCGTGGCGCGGTCGGAGCCCGACGCTCGATTTACTGGCCGGATGGCACGGACGAAGGCGCGTGCGGCGGCGCTCGGTGCTTGGTACCTTACGATGATGAGTATGCGCCTTGCCGTCTGTTTTGTCGGTGTCGTCTCCGTGGCAGTAGGCTTGTGGTGTTGTTCCGACGCGGAGATGTCCGTGACACCGGCCCTCGACGGGAGCGTCGTCGCTCAAGACGGAGGCGGGACGGATGCAGATCCGGTATCGGACGCGTCGATCGTGCCCGGGACCGACGCCGGATGCGTCGTGACGGTCTCGGGCGCGAGGACGGGCCAGTACCCGTGCAAAGCTTCGTCGAGTCAATCTGTCGGCCCCGACGATGCGGGCCAATGGCTCGTGGATACGCTCGCGGTCGTCTCGGCCGATCTGCAAGTGCCCACCTCCGTCTCGAAAGTGACCGGCGTGCGCTGCCTCGGCTCCTCCGCGCCGAAGGTCGGGACGAACCCCGGGCCTTGCCAATGCGGTTTCGGTGAGGTTGCTCAAGACGGAGGACCGGCGAGCCAATGGGTCGGCCAAGTTGCCACGATGCGCGTGGACTCCGTGTCCGTCAGCGGTCCCCCCGAGTTTTACGACGCGAGCGGCATCACCGCCACGCCACTCACCGTGCATGGGCAGGGCTCCTGCGAGGCGACGGACACGCTCGGAAGCTCGGCTCCGGTGCGAATAGACGTTCGTTTCTAGGGATACGCCAGGCGCCGTCGATTCGGTCGGCGTGTGCGCCTCGCCTTTCGGACATTCGGCGAGTCGGTCCAGAAGAGCCACCGGGAGCAACGATGAGCCGGGAGTCGGAGCGTTTCTACCTCGTCGTGGTGCACGCGCCGTCCTCCGTCGCGTTGGGCCGGCACTACGTGCTCGCAGACGTGCCGGTCACCGCCGGGCGTGCCTCGGGGAACGAAATCGTGCTCGCGGATGCCGGAGTATCGCGCACCCATGCCCAGTTCGAACGGCGCGCGGACGGTTTTTGGGTCGTCGACCACAGCAAGCACGGCACCTTCGTCGACGACGAGAGAATCGGCGAGAAGCGGCTCGCAGACGGAGCTCTCCTGCGCCTCGGGTCTATCGTTCTGCGCGCCTTGGCAGGACCTCCTCGTCGCATCGTCGAGACGACGTACTCGACCTCGCCACTCGACGGGCTCACCGGCCTTCTCAATCGATCGTCCCTCTTCGCCCGAGCGGACGAGGCGTGGGCAGCGGCATGCGCGCACGATTCCCCGTTGGCCTTCGTGCTCCTCGGGCTCGACGCGTTTCGGAGGGTGAATGCCACTTACGGACACGTCGCAGGCGACGAGGTGCTCCGTTCGATCGCTCGACTTGTTGCAACCCACGTGCGTCCGGAGGACGCTCTTTCGCGCTACTCGGGCGATACGTTCGCGTGGTTGCTTCCCTCGACCGACGCCGTGACGGCGTCCGTGCTCTCGGAATCCTTACGCGACGCCGTCGCCTCGCACGAGGTGCTCTTCGATGGTCATGGCATCACCGTGACGGCCTCGGCGGGGATTGCCGAACGCGCCATGCTTTCGAGCGTCGATGGCCTGCTCGCCGCGGCGCTCGTCGCGCTCCATCGCGCGAAGCAGGAGCGGTGATTCGGAGACGCTCTCACGCCCGTTCGCTTCTCCGAAACTTCTTGAGCCTCAAGCTGTTCCCGAGCACGAAGAGGCTGCTCGCGGCCATGGCGGTGGACGCGAGCATGGGAGACAGCGAGAGTCCGAACCAAGGCTCGAGGGCTCCTGCCGCGAGCGGGATGAGCGCGGCGTTGTAGGCATAGGCCCAGAAGAAGTTCTCCGAGACGACGCGCTTGGTGGAGCGGGCCAAGCGAACCGCATCGACGAAGGCGAAAAGATCACTTCGCACGAGCACCACGTCGCCCGCGCTCACGGCCACGTCGGAGCCCGTGCCCATGGCGATTCCCACGTCTGCGACGGCCAAGGCCGCGGCGTCGTTCACTCCGTCTCCCACGAAGGCGACGGTCCTCTTCGCTTCGCGCAGGGCGGTCACGCGAGCCGCTTTGCTGGTCGGGGTCTCGGCCGCGTGAGCTTCGTCGATGCCGAGCTCGTGCGCGAGTGAAGCGACGGGACCTTCGGCGTCCCCGCTCGCCAAGATGGGGACGATGCCGAGCTCGCGAAGGGCCACAATGGCCTTCTTGGCTTCGGGCCTCTGTTCGTCTTCCACGACGAAGCCGAGCGCGACCTTGCCATCGATGGCCACGAACGCGCTCGTTCCAAGGCGAGACGCTTCGTCGATCCCGTCGAGCAGGCCTCGCGAGGCGAGCAAGTCCGGCTTGCCCACGAGCACCTCGCGTCCGGAGACGCGTCCCTCCGCGCCTCCACCGGGGATTGACCGAAACGAATCGAGCGCGAGCGTACCGAGCGCACGTGACGCCCCGGGAGAGGCCTTGGCGTAGGCGAAAATGGCCCGTCCTACCGGGTGCTCGCTGCGCGCTTCCACGGCGGCGGCGAGAGCCAAGGGATTGCTCGTATCGGCTCCGGCAACGAAGCTCTTCACCTTCGTGACCGCAGGGGTTCCGCGCGTCAGCGTGCCGGTTTTGTCGAGCACTACGGTGTCGACTCGAGCGAGCACGTCGAGCGCGCTCGTCTTGCGCAACAGCACCCCGAGCTCGGCGGCGCGTCCGGTCGACACCACGAGCGCGGCCGGCGTGGCGAGCCCCATCGCGCACGGACACGCGGCGACGAGCACCGACACCGCCGAGACGAGCGCGTGCGAGAGGGCAGGCGCCGGGCCGAAGATCATCCACGCCGCGAAGGTGAGCGCCGCGATGGCGAGCACCACCGGTACGAAGATCCCCGCGACGCGATCGGCGAGCGCCTGGGCTTCGCTCTTGCCACTCTGTGCATTCTGCACGAGCGTGATCACCTGTCCCAGCGTGGTGGCCTCTCCGACTCTCTCGGTGCGAACCACGAGGGAGCCTTGGCCGGTGTGCGTGCCCGCGAGCACGGTGTCTCCCGCTTTTTTCTCGACCGGGAAGGGCTCACCCGTGACCGACGACTCGTCCACGTAGCTCTCACCGGAGACGACGGTACCGTCGACCGGCACGGCTTCGCCGGGACGGAGGACCACTCGCTCGCCAATCACGACCTCGCCGATCGGGAGGTCGACTTCCGTCTCGTTGCCGCTCGTGTCCTTTCGGAGGACGTGGGCCGTGCTAGGGCGGAGCGCGACGAGCTTCTCGATGGCCTCGGTCGCGCGCCCTCGCGCTCGTGCCTCGAGCGATTTGCCCACGAGCACGAGCGTCACGATCGACATCGCCGCCTCGAAGTACGTGTGTCGGTTTCCCTCTGGAAAGAGCCCGGGCACCAGCACCACCAGCGACGAAAAGACGAACGCGGAAGAGCTCCCCAGCGCGACCAGCGTGCTCATCCCGAGCGAACGATGTTTGATCTCCCCGAGCGCCTGGCGGAAGAAGCGCCGACCGGCGAAGAGCAGCACAGGGGCCGAAAAAACGAGCCCTCCTATGCCCATGAAAAAATGCATGAGCGCACCGAGAGGCGTCGCGTGCAGCGCGGGCACCGCCATGGGGAGCATGGTGAGCACGACCACCGGGACGGTGAGCGCGAGCGCGAAGCGCGTGTCGAAGTCGAAGCCCTCGTGTTTGGTTCGGGAGGCCTCGAGCGCATCTTCGGGAGAGGCGCTCGCGCTCGGCTCGGCCTTCACGAGCTCGTGGGCCTCATAGCCCGCGTCCCGGATGGCTTCGGCGATGCGAGCGGCTTCGATGCCATTTCCGGTAACCGTGGCCGACTCGGTCATGAGGTTCACGGCGACGCTCTCGACGCCGTCGAGCCCGGCTACTGCACGCTCGACGCGGCCGACGCAGCTCGCGCACGTCATGCCCTCGACGGCCAGGGTCAGGGTGTCGCTCATCGCGGGGCTCCTTCGGAGGTCGGGGGGTGGAGCGAGCTCGTGGTGGGAGGCACTTGGGTTCCGTAACCCGCCGCTTCGAGCGCCGCAACGAGGCGTTTTGGCTCGACGGAGGGGTCGTGCAAGACGTGCGCGCTGCGCGTCTCCAAAGAGACCTCGACCTGCTCGACGCCGGGAATGGCGGCGAGCGCGCGTGTCACACGAGCCGTGCAGCCTCGGCAGGTCATCGAAGTCAGGCCGTGGAGGAGGGTGGAATAGATCGTCTTCATGGGGTCTACCTTTCACCCCGGAAGACGCAGAGGTCGCTCCGGGATGACACCTCGCCGGTCGACGTACACTCGTCCGAACGCTCCCGTCGGGCCCAAATCGACATCGAGGTGTAATCTGCACGAGGCGAGTGCGTCTTCGAGTCGACCCCATGATGACCATCCCTCCCGAGCGCGACTTCGATCTCTCTGGCCCGTCTCCGTGTTGCCGTGTGCCCGAGGCTGCCGGGGCCGAGGCGTACGCCTCGACGCTCTTCGAGGCGCTCGTCGCCCAGCGTCCCGCCTTCGAGGCCTTCGTGCGCAAGCGAGTCCATGGAGGCGACGCCGAAGAGATCGTGCAGGCGGCCTTGGCCAAGGCCTTCGAGCACCGCGCCGAGCTGCGCGATCGAGACGACCCACGCGCTTGGTTTTACGGGATCTTGCGCCACGCACTGGTCGATCGGGCGAGACGATCCGAGGTGCGCGAGCGAGCTGCGTCTCGGCTCGCCGCCGAGTCGGACCCGGTCGTTCCGTTCAAGGTGCCTCGTCGCGCGTGTGCGTGCGTGGCCCGGGTGCTCGCCGCGCTTCGTCCCGAATACCGAGATGCGCTCGAGCACGTGGTGGTCGAGGAGCGGCCACTTTCGGAGCTGGCCGAGGGCGTCTCGTCCAATACGGCCGCGGTGCGTGTCCACCGCGCGAAGAAAGCCCTCGCGCGTGAGGTGGCGGCGACGTGCGGTGCGTGCGCCGGAGAAGGCTGCCGCGACTGCACCTGCCACGCGCCCTGAGCGCGCCTCGCGTCACCTGCCTTCGTCCGCCCGCTCGAGAGCGGTGTTTTTCGGTTCTCGGTCACGTTTCGTCGTCTCGGCGCTACGGGAGGCGTGCGCCCTCGCGCGCCCGGAAGTCGCGCCTTCTTCAGAAGAGGATGCCATGTTCGTTCGATCCTTCGTCGTCTCGATTCTCCTCGCGATTCCCGGCTGCGGAGCGGGAGAGCTCGCGCCGCTCCCCGCTACCCATCCCGCCAGCGCGCAGGCCGAAGAGGCTCCGCTGCCGACGACGCCGAGCGCGCTCGCGTCCGTGAGCGACGCGACGGTCGAGGCTCCCGATGCCTCTCACGCTCACGGCCACGAGCACGTTCACGCGCACGGGCCTTCGAGTCCTTCGAGCGCGAGCGGCGCTTCACCGGCTTCCGCCACCCAAGGCTTCGCTTGCCCCATGCACGCCGAGGTCACGAGCCAAGCTCCCGGAGAATGCCCCAAATGCGGAATGAAGCTCGTGCCCGTGAAGAAGCCGTGAGCGCGAGCGTGGACAAGCTCGTCGCGCTCGTGAGGACGTCGGTGCTCGCGCTCTCCCTCTCGGCCTGCGCGAGCACGAGCCCTGCGCGCGCGGTGCTGGACACCCGAGCGGCCGTCGCGGAGAGAACCGGCGAGCAGATCGTATGGAAGGCCGACGATCGCCTCGAGCGGGACGCCGAGCGTGCCACCGATACGCTCCTTCGCGGCGACCTCACCTTGGAGCGGGCCGTCAAAGTCGCCCTCTTGCACAGTCCGTCGGTGCAAATGGAGCTCGAAGAGCTGGGCATCGCTCAGGCCGACCTCGTGCAATCCGGATTGCTTCGCAATCCCAGTTTCGGCGGCTCCATTCGCCTTCCCGTGGACGGCGCGCCTTCGCCCATCGTCGAGGCGGATCTGCTCACGAGTCTCACCGACCTCGCCTTTCGGGGCACGAAGAAGGACATCGCGGCGCGCGCGCTCGTGGGGACGCGCTACCGCGTGACCGACGCCATCGTTCGGCACGTGTTCGAGACCAAGGTGGCCTGGCACTCCCACGCGGCCGCCCTCCAGGTGCTCGAGATGCGCAAAGTGGTCGCCGAGTCCGCCGAGACCGCGCTCGCACTCACACGCAAACAGCACGAGGCCGGTACCATTCGTGACCTCGACCTCGCCAACGAGGAGTCGCTCTATGCGCAGATCGGCCTCGAGCGCCTACGGGCGGAGGGGGAGGTCGCGCACACCCGTGAAGCGCTGCAGCGCCTCATGGGCTTGCACGGCAAGCGCACGGCCTGGACGCTCACGTCCGTGCTTCCGCTACCGCCCGAACGTGAGCCGGACCTCTCCCACGTGGAGACCTGGGCAGTCATGCACCGCGCGGACCTGCGCGCTGCGCACGCGGACGTGGACGTGCTCTCGCACGCGGTCTCGTTCGCCAAGACCTCGCGTTTCGTGTCCAATGTCGACGGAGGCGTGGCCTACAAAAGCGAAGGCGGCGCGCATTTTCTCGGTCCGGCAGTCTCGGTCGAGCTGCCCCTGTTCGACACCAAAGCGGCGGCCATCGCACGCCTCGAAGCCGAGGAGCGAAAAGCGAGGCGGCGAGAAGAGGGCCTGGCCATCGACGCGAGGTCGGAGGTGCGCGAGCTCCGCGCACGCCTCGCCGTGGCGCGCGAGGTGGCCGAGACCTACGGAAAGAGGATCGTGCCCCTGCGCGAGCGTATCGTGGCGCTCTCCCAAGAGCAGTACGACGCCATGCTGCTCGGCGTGTTCCAGCTCATCACCGCGAAACAGCATGAGCTCGAGGCCTATCGGTCGTCGATCGAAGCGCTGCGTGACTATTGGATCTTGCGCGACGAGCTCGCGTACCGCTCGGGAGGCTCGCTGCCGCGAGACCCGGCAACCGGAGGATCGAAATGACCGTCTCTCGTCGCAATCTCCTGTCCGTGGCCAGCTCCGTGGGGGCCGCTTTCGCGCTGCTCGGCAAAGACGCCTTGGCCGAAGCCGTGCCGACCGACTCGGGTAGCGGTGCGTCCGCGCAAAGAGGAGCCGGTCGCTACACCCCGGTGGTCGCCCCCAACGGCGCCACGCTCCCCTATACGATGAACGACGGCGTCAAAGAGTTTCGGTTGGTGGCCGAGGTGGTCAAGCACGAGGTCGCGCCGGGCATGGTCATCACCGCGTGGGGCTACAACGGCCGCACCCCCGGGCCGGTCATCGAGTGCGTCGAAGGCGATCGCGTGCGCATCTTCGTGAAGAATCAGCTCCCCGAGCGCACCAGCGTTCATTGGCACGGCATATTCCTGCCCAACGGGATGGACGGCGTCGCGGGGCTCAATCAACCGCACATCGAGCCGGGCGAGACCTACGTCTACGAGTTCACCCTGCGCCAGCACGGCGTGCACATGTACCATCCGCACTCGGACGAGATGGTCCAAATGGCCATGGGCATGATGGGGTTCTTCGTGGTGCATCCGAAGGTGCCCGAGACCCCCAAGGTCGATCGCCATTTCGTGATCATGCTGCACGAGTGGTTCGTGGCTCCGGGGACCTCGGTTCCCAATCCGATGATCATGACCGACTTCAATCTCTTCACGCTCAATTCCCGCGCCTGGCCGGGGACCGCCCCGCTCGTCGTGAAGAAGGGTGACCGCGTCCGGTTTTCCTTCGGCAACCTGAGCATGGACAATCATCCCATGCACGTTCACGGTCACAGGTTCTGGCACGTGGCCACGGACGGGGGCACGATCCCTCCTTCGGCGCGCGTTCCCGCCACCACGATCGACGTGACGGTGGGCTCCACCCAAACCGTCGAGCTTTTGGCCGACGAGCCAGGGGATTGGGCGTTTCATTGCCATAAGTCGCACCACACCATGAACCCCATGAGTCACGACGTGCCCAACATGATGGGCGTGCCCCAAGGCAAGCTCGAAGATCGCGTCCGCAAAGTGCTGCCCGGTTACATGGCCATGGGCGAGAAGGGCATGGGCGGCATGATGGAGATGGGCCGCCCGAAGAACACCCTCCCCATGATGACCGGGTCGGGTCCGTTCGGTCCCATCGAAATGGGCGGCATGTTCACGCTCTTCAAAGTGCGCGAGAGCCTCACGTCGTACGACGACCCCGGTTTTTACACGCACCCGGCCGGAACGGTGGCGCGGCGGGTGTGATCTCCACCGAATCAAGAGCCGGCCGAACGCCGGAGGGCATCAACGAAGCACGAAATGAAGCCCGATTCCGCACGACGCGGTGACGAACAAGGTCTTCGGGACGCTCCACTTCCATCGAAAGAGGGCGAGCGCCGCGAGTAGCGAAAGCGCCATGGCTCTCGGGTCGACGCTGGACGGCGAGGGCACGAGCCAATGGAAAGGACCGGTCACTCGCTCGGCGACGGCACGGAAGAGCGTATGGAGGGCGAACCATACCGAGAGATTGCCGATGACCCCCACCACCGCGGCCGTCACCGCCGAGAGCACGATTCGCAACGGCCGATACCCTCGGAGCTTCTCGATGTACGGCCCACCGACGAAGATCCAAGTGAAGCACGGAACGAAGGTCACCCAGGTGGTCATGCACGCCCCGAGGAGGCCCGAGACGAGCGGCGGCGATACGCCCGGATTGCGGTAGGCGCCCAAGAAGCCCACCATTTCCACGACGAGAATGAGCGGGCCGGGCGTGGTCTCGGCGAGGCCGAGCGCGTCGAGCATCTCGCCCGGGGCGAGCCAATGGTAGGTCGTGACCGCTTCCTGCGCGATGTACGAGAGCACCGCGTACGCTCCTCCGAAGGTCACCACGGCGGTCTTGGAGAAGAATAGACCTTCGGTGACGAGGACCGAGCCTCGGCCCTGGACGAGCGCGGCGAGGGCAATGGGCATCGCCCACACGACGGCGCACGTCGCGAGAACGCGCAGCGCCCGCGGCGTCGAGGGTGTGGCGTGCTCCAGCATTCCCCGCCGTTCGAGTACGTCGAGCACGGTGGTGCGCGGGGCCGCGGCGCTCGTCGCGGCAGGCTTCTTTTCGGCCTCGAGGCGCACCCCGAGCTTGTCCAGTCCGTAGGCGGAGGCCCCGGCGAGCACGAGCACCAGAGGGAAGGGGAGCGCGAACACGAAGATCAGGAGAAATGCCGCGATGGCAATCCCGGTGTGCGCTCGGGTCGACAGCGCGCGCTTCGCGACGCGCAGAAGTGCCTCGACCACGAGGGCGAGCACGGCGCATCGCAGACCGAAGAAGAGGGCCGCCATGGGGCCGAACGCGTGAAACGTCGCATAGGCCGCCGAGAGTCCGAGCATCGTCACGAAGCCGGGTAGGACGAACAGCGTGCCCGCCACGAGGCCTCCTCGCGTCTTGTGCATGAGCCAGCCCACGTACGTGGCGAGCTGCTGCGCCTCGGGACCCGGCAGGAGCATGCAGTACGCGAGCGCGTGCAGAAAGCGTTCGTCGGAGATCCAGCGACGCTTCTGCACCAGCTCTTCGTGCATCATCGCGATCTGGCCGGCAGGTCCACCGAAGCTGCTGAGCCCGATTTTGGCCCACACCTTCGCGGCCTCGGAGAACGAGACGAGCTGCGGCTCGGGTGTGTCCGTCACCAGCGCGCCCTCTCGCGGGTACTCAGAAGTCCGGCCGAGTCGCGACCGGCTTGGGCGTTTTGGTCTTGCCGCTCTTGGTGGACGAAGAGGCGGCCACCCCGGTCGAGCTCGGCTTTTGTGAGCTGGAAACGGTCGAAGCGCTGCTCGACCCGATCGCGCTAGGGACGGGGAGAGTCTCGGATTTCGCGGTCTCGGACGTGGCGGATTGGACCGTGCTCGACGTCGGAGATGACGATCGCGCGGACGTGCCCGCGCTCGACGTCCCGTTGGCGGCGGACGCTTCGCCTCCTTGTGCGCCGAAGCGCGAGCCGATGACGAATGCGAGCGTGACGGCCACGACTCCGGCTAGCGCGAGCGGAAGGACGAACTTTTTGGCGTCGTTCGGTCGCTTGCGTCGCTCGACCGGAGAGGTGCTCGACTCGGTGACCGGAGCCGACGTCTCGTCGCGCGGGGCGAGCCCGGCCAGGGCCTTGGCGAGCGCCTCGTCGTCGAGCCCGTCCACCGAGCGCTTCAGGCCTTCGGCGAGCTCCTTGGCCGACGCATGGCGCTCGTAGGGAATCTTGCGCAGCGCGCGCTCGAGCTCCAAAAAAAGGCGATCGGGGATGTCTCGCGACGGATCGACCTCGCGCTCGAGCACGGCCACCAAGCTCGCGGCAGCCGTTTTCGCGCCGAACGGGGCTTCTCCGGTCAAGAGCTCCACGACGAGCGACGCGAGCGAGAAGAGATCGCTGCGCCCGTCGAGCACTCCGTCGCCGCGGATCTGCTCCGGCGACATGGCCCTCGGTGTTCCGAGCACTTCGTCGTCGGCCGTGAGATGAGGGCTCGTCAGGGGACGGGTGGCGATGCCGAAGTCGAGCAGCTTGGGAACGACTTCACCGCCGGCTTCGACGGCCAAGAACACGTTGGACGGCTTCACGTCGCGATGGACGATGCCCTCGCGGTGGGTGTGGTCGAGCGCCGAGAGCACGGGAAGAACGATCGCGAGGGTCTCGGGGACGCCGAGCTTTCCCTTCCGCGCGAGGATGGTGGACAGGCTCTCTCCTCGGAGGCGCTCCATCACCAAAATCGACGTGCCGTCCGGCTCGTTGAGGAAGTCGTACACACGAACGATGTTCTTGTGTTGGAGCTTCCCCGCGATGGAGGCCTCGTGCTCGAAGCGAGCGCGTGCCTCTTCCGTGTACTCACCCTCGTGGACGATCTTGAGGGCGACGTCGGCTCCGGTGCGCTCGTTGACCGCAGCGTACACGGTGGCCATTCCGCCCTTCCCGATCGCGTGGTCGGTGACGTAGTGGCCGTATCGGCGTCTGGCTCCGCTGGATTCGTCCGGCATCTCAGTCACACGGCGCGCTGCTGCTCTTCGATCGGCAAAGGACGACGTTCTTCTTCGCGCAGCACACTTCGTCGCTGTCGCACTTGGCGAGACACTCGCTGCACAGGTCCCCGCAAGTGCCCGAACAAGGGATGCTTCCGCAGCAGCTCGTGGCGTTCGAGGGAACGGCCCCGGGACAGGTCGCGCCCGTGCTCGCGTCCGTACTCGGGCGAGCGTCGCTCGATGGGCGTGCGTCCGTCGCCGTCGCCGCGTCGGGCGGGCTCGTTCCGGAGTCGAGCACGGCATCGTCGACGAACTGAACGTCGGGGATGGAGGAGCAGGCGGACGAGCAGACCGCGCTCACCGAGAGCACGCCGATCCCGAGAACGGTGTAGCGATTCAAAACCGACCTCCTAGTCCGAGCTCGATCCCCTCGAGCGAGTGGGCGGCGGTCGCCTTGCTAGGGGCTGCCGTCGGCCTGATCAGGAAGTATACACCACCTCCGAGCGCGACCAATCCGAGGCCCCCCGTGATGGCAGCGACGGGCAGCATGGCTTTCGCTCGGGATCTATCCGAGACGATGTCGGACTCGGAGCTCTTCGGGCATCGGTTGGCCGGGCAGGTGGTCTCGATGTCCGAAATGGCCGATTCTCGTACGGCGAACGCGATGGCCGAGCCGACGAGCAACGCAGTCCCGGTCACGATCCCCACGACCCCCAGCGTTTTCGTGGACGAGCCTTCGACTGGCGTTTGGTCCGGGGGGCGAGGTCCGGGTGGGGGCGGCGGCACCACGGCCGTCGCCGCGTTCGCCTGGCTCCCGCTGCGATTGAGCACGAGCACCGTGCGCCGTCCGGCATCGACCGTGATGGGGGTCACGACCGCAGCCTCCCCGCGCGGCTCGTAGCTGATGCGGTGTTCGCCCGGGTCCAGAAAGACCACGAGCGCGCCGTCCTTCAATGGCTTCTCCATGCCGTCGATGGAGACACGCTTCTCGGGATCGGTGCCTTCTACGCGCAGCGCGAGCTCCCCGAGCTGCGCCTCGAGCTCACGCGCGCGTTTCTTGGAGCTCTCGACGATGGCGGCGTCTTCGGGCTTGGCCACCTCTTCGACGGCCAGGTAGCCATCGCGTGCATTCTGCAGCTTATGGAGCCCGTCGAGGCACGCGGCGATGCGGTAGCGCACCGAGGTGGTGTCCTTCACGCGCTGGACGACACGGAACTTCTCGAGCGCTTCGGCGAAGTGCCCTGCGCGCTCGTCCGCGTAGGCCGCGGTGAACGTCTTGCGTGCGTCGTCCACGTCGTCGGCGTGGGCTTTTCCGGCAACGAGGGTGGACGCGATCGCGCATCCGGTGACGAAGGAGCGTAGCGATTTAAGGTTCACCGTCACCGTGGTCGATTCCGTAGAGCTCGCGCTTCTTCAAGAGGTCCCGCAGGTGGTGCCGCGCGAGGTCGGCCTCGCGTGAGGCTTTGGAGAGGTTGCCCTTGCAGCGCCTCATCAAGAGCGAAAGATAGGCCTTCTCGAAGCGGTCGATGGCGCGATCCTTCGCCGTCGCGAAGGTGCCGACCAAGTCGAGGGCCGAGGACTCCTTGTCCGTGCGCGAGCCGAACCCTTCGCCGGCGAGGTCTTCGCGGCGAATGATGCCGTCCGACGCGAGTGCGCCCGCACGTAGCAACGCGTTGGCGAGCTCGCGGACGTTGCCCGGCCAGGGTTGCGACGTGAGGAAACCGAGCGCCTCGTGCTCGATCATGGCGTCGTAGGTCGCTCGCTCCAGGAGCTTCCGGCACAAAAGCGGGATGTCTTCCGGACGATCACGAAGCGGAGGAAGGGTCACCCGCACTTGGGCGAGCCGGAAGTACAGGTCTTCGCGGAAGCGGCCCTTGTCGATCTCGAGGCGCAGGTCGCGGTTGGTGGCCGCGAGCACGCGAATGTCGATGGGGATGGGCGTTTGACTTCCCACACGCACCACTTCGCGTCGCTCGAGCACGCGTAGGAACTTGGCCTGCAGCGGCGCCGGAAGCTCGCCCACCTCGTCCAGGAAGAGAGTCCCGCCTTGAGCCGCCTCGAAGAAGCCGACGCGTCGCTCGTTCGCGCCGGTGAAGGCGCCCTTCTCGTGGCCGAAAAGCAGCGCCTCCGCGAGAGTCTCCGGCAGCGCCGTGCAATCGACCACGACGAAGGGCGCGTTGGCGCGAGTGGAGGCGGCGTGAATGGACCTCGCGACCGCCTCTTTGCCAGTGCCCGTCTCGCCGAGCACGAGCACGGTGAGGTCCTTCGGCGCCACACGCTCGAGCAAAGCGAAGAGCTCGCGCATGGTACGCGACGAGCCGACCAGCTCGCCGAAGCCCTCGGCAGAGGCCTCCGCGACACCGACGAGGCCTTCGTCACGTTCGACCACCAACTTGGTGCTGCCGATCACCAGCTCTGCGCCGATGCCCACGGACACGTCGTAGATGCGTTGCCCGCCGAGCCACGTGCCGTTGGTGCTGCCGGCGTCGCGGATGCGCAATCGATCGCCCTCGAGCGTGAGCCGAAGATGCACGCCGCTCACTTGCGGATCGGGAATGGCGAGATCGCAGGTGGAGTGACGTCCGACCGTGGAGGCCGCGCGCACCAATGCGAGCGCGCGGTCTTTGCCGGGGCCGTCTTTGCCGCGCAAACGAGCGGCGAGAGATGCCGAGCCGCTCGAGCTGCGAGGACTGGCAACGGTTTGGTTTTCGGGCGCTTCGCTCACGACCTTGGAGTCTACTTCAGTGCCCATGGCTCTGGGATGTTACGCGAGTGGTCGGAAGAGTGACCATCTCACTGGTCACTTGGTGTGCGATTTCACGTTTTTTTTCGCGAGAGAGCGCAGAAAACCGAGCCGTTGTCCTGGCTCGCACGTTGCAAATAGGTCATACCTGTGCGAAGCAGCGCTGCAACGCATCGGAGTCGCTCGGTTCGCCCGACGACACGCGCGAGGGGAAGGGGGCTCGAACGGCGAGGGCGGGAGGGATGACACGAGCGTGCGCGACGAAGGGACGCGTCGCAGGAGGCCTCGTGGAAGCATCCCTCTCGTCCTCGACCTGTCGAGCTGAAATCCTCGTGACGTAGGCCCGACGAAGGCTCACCGAAACCAGTGCATGGTACAGCCGAAGGGAACCGACTGGCGCGATCGTGCGCTCGCTCGTCATCGAAAGGCCTCGTCCATGAGCTCTCGTGATCACGACCCCGACCGTCGTACTGCGCTCTTGGCCTTTGCCGCCGGAGGCGCCGCGTTCCTCTCGGGTTGCCGTGCGTCGGCCGAGACTCCACGTGCGCCCGTGCGTCCCGGAGCTCCTGCCCCTGCGGCCGTCGCGAACGCTTCGGTCGCGCCCTTCGTGAAGCCCGCCGGACCACACGCGGTCGTGCCGTTGCCGTTCGACCCGAGCAAGCTGCGCGGGCTCTCGGAGCGTCTCGTGGTCTCGCACCACGAGAACAATTACGCCGGCGCCGTGAAGAACTTGAACAAGGTGGAGACGGAGCTTGCGGCGCTGTCCAAAGACGCGCCGGCCTTCGTGGTCGGCGGCCTTCGAGAGCGAGCGCTCTCGTTCCGCGGCTCGGCCACGCTGCACGAGCTCTACTTCGGCAACCTGGGCGGTGACGGCGCGGTCCCGACCGAAGTGGACCGGTGGCTCGCCGAGGGCTTCGGCTCGCGTGGGCACTGGGAGGAGACGTTTCGTGCGACGGCAGGCGCTCTCGCGGGAGGGAGCGGCTGGGTGGTTCTCGCCTACGACCTGCATCGCCAATCGATCGTGGTCGACTGGTCGAGCAACCACACGCAGAGTGGGGTGCTGACGGCGCCCTTGCTCGTGCTCGACATGTACGAGCACGCCTACCAGATGGACTACGGCGCGGCGGCGGCTCGTTATGTCGACGCCTTCTTCGCCAACGTGCGGTGGGAGGTGGTCGCGTCGCGTTTCACCCGCGCACGCAAGGCGGGCGCGCTCCTCCACGAGACGTGAGTCTCATCGAGACCCGCTGAGCTCAGACGCTCAGGCGAACCAGTGAGCGCTCGCACAGCTCGCGTAGAGCATCGAGCGCGGCGTCGTCCGGCAACCCACTCGCGTCCACGATTTCCCGTACGGTGAGGCGCTCGTCCACGAGTCCGAGCACCATCAGCGCGGGGATGGGCAGTGTGAGCGACGGCTCCGGGACCGCACCTCGGTGAACGACGGAGTTGCCGCGAAGGGTGACCTGCTCGCCGGAGAGTCGCGCACGCGGACCCGAGACCGGTGGTCGGCTGATGGGTCCCTCGGCTTCTGCCGTTGCCGCTTCGGACACCTCGACGTCGTCCCCGCGTGGGATGACGCGGAGGGTGCCACCGAAGCGCTTTTTCCAGGCGGAATCGAGGGGATCGTCCATGGTCGGCCGAGGGGGAGTGAGCTCGAGCTCGTGAAGTCTCATCGGATGATCGCCGTGCAGCAGCCGGTGAGGCAGTACGTGCCCGACGGGCAGGCGATGTTCGCGTTGCACACCGGGGCTCCGTTCGAGCACACCTGCCCGCCGGTGGCCGCATCCGGCGTGCCGCCGTCACCCGAAGGCGTGGTCGCGCAGTCGGCCGGGATGGAGGTCTTGCCCACGCACAGCTCGCAGCGGTCGCACGGATTCTGACAATCTGTGGTCTGCGTGCAGGGCGTGCATTTGCTCGGATCGTCGAGGGTATCGGTGGAGCACGTGGACGAGAGGCGCACGCTCACGGTGCTGCCGTCCGCCTTGCGCACGTCACAGCAGCCGAAGCAGTCGCAGCCGTTCGGGACCAAGGGCGCGCAGAAGGTCTTGCACTGGTCGGCCTGCGTCGCAGGACAGTTTTTGAAGTTCGCGTCGTAGGTGCACTGCCCGGCCGTGTTCTTCGGATCGCACTTGAGGTTCCACTCGCAGCGGTCGTCGCCGGCGCCGCTGTTCCCGTCGAAGAAGCAGTCCTGCTTGCAGGCGTCGACGTTGTCGCCCGGGATGCCGGTGCCGAAGGTTTTCTCGTCGTTGTCGAGTGGGCCGGAGCACTCGGGGTCGAGCCAGTCGACCTTGCCGTCGCCGTCGTTGTCGACGCAGTCCGAGCATTGCCTCGTGGTGCCGTCGGCTTGGACGAGCGGGACGCAGTTGGCGAGCGCACCATCGGGGAGGACCACGCCGGGCGCACCGTCGCCGAGCAACGTGCCGCCGTCCCCCGTCGCGTCGCCACCGTCACCGCTGCTGCCGCCGTCCGCTCCGGGGACGCCGCCGTCGTCGGTACCGTCGTTGGTCTGCGATCCGCACGCGACGAAGACGACGAGCGAGGCCGCGGCGAACCAGAGGGGGCGTTTCATATCTCGCGCACAGCAAGAGGTGATCCAGCGTCGCACGTGCAGCTTTCGGCCTGTCTCGACGGTAAAGGTGGTCGGTCGAGTTGCCGGTGATGGACGTCGGCCTTGTCATTTCCGAGACGTTCGAGCTCCCGAATCCAACGGACGGGAAGACCGACCCCGGATCGGAACGATTCCTGCTCGGTGTTCGGACATGGCTCGCACACTCGCAGAAATTCGGCACTTTTCGGTGCCTCGGGTGGTCGGCGGGTCGACCGGAACAGGTCGCTCGGGCGACCTCTTGGGTTCAACGAGGGGAGCCGAACATGGATGATCATCGAGCGAACGATTGGCTCCCTCTCGTCGGCGAAGCGTGGGGAAAACTCGAGTCGGCTCTTCCCGAGGCGCACGCGTTCGACGTGGCCCCGACGCCGGCTCCGACGTCGAGCATCGAGGTCATCGAGGTGCGCATTCCACGTCCGGCACCCGTTCCTCGTTTCGAGGGATTCGTCTTCGAAGAACGTTCCTCGCGTACGGAAGGCCGTGCCGCTCTGACGGAGGAGGGCTGGGACCCTCTTTGCGTCGATTGGCTGCTCTCCGGGACCTGACGGTTCGCTTCGACCAGGGTCGGTGCGGCGACCGATGCACGGGCGCTCGTGGCCCGTGGCTTCGCCCCTCGCACGCGGTCTTGGCGCTCGGCATACCCGATACATGGGGCGACACTCTTCTGCTTACCGGAGACGACCATGAACGTTTCGATTCGCCACGCTCTCATTCTCTCGGTCTCGTGCTTCGGCCTCGTCACAGGATGCGGTGGCGCAGACTCGGCCGACCTGGGCACGGCTTATACGGGCGATGCCGATCGCACGGTGGTGGTCGGCGACCGTAAGGGCGCCGTCTTCGTCACGCCGGACGGGAGCGCATGTCTCGAGCTCGGCGGCGTGTGCGTGAAGCCTCAGGAAAAGTGCGGCGAGTGGGCACGCGCCGACGTCATCGTCGACTCGAACGGCAAGGTGGTCGAGCTCGTGTGTTACCCGCCGCTCGCTGGTGGCTCGGCGCCGCTCGACGCGGACGGCAACGTGGAGCTCGGCAAGGACAACAAAGCCGTGGTCGGTCTCGACGGCGTCGCCGACGGCGTCGACATCACGGGTAACGTCACCTCATCGGGGAACAACGTCACCGTCTTCGGACAAGGACCCGGTCTGTCGGTCATCGGCGGAAACGTCGTCGCGTCGGGCAACAATTTCTCGCTGCGTGGCGTGACCGTGCGGGGGGATGTCCGCATCACCGGCAACAACGCGACCAGTGTCTTGTGCGAAGTCTTCGGCGACGTGGTCGTCGAAGGCAACAACGCGGTCGTTGCAGAGTGCACCATTTACGGGCGCCTCACCGTGGTCGGCAACAACGCGAAGCTCGTCGCCAATCGCGTTGCCGGGGGCATCGTCAACGACGGCAAGGAGACGGTCTGCGACGGAAACGTCGGCTTCTCCGACGCGAACGGCGACCGGGTGGTCGACACGAGCGAGCTTTCGGGGGCCTTGAGCTGTGGAGGGGGGAAGAAATGAAGACGTCGAGCCAATCGCATCCGCACGAGATCGAATCCGGAGCCTCGTCGAGATATACGAGACCTTGGCCTCCCGTCGAAGAGAGACGCGAACCGCAGGCGGGCGACGGCGAGCACGCCACGGAGCCCGAGCCCGGCCCGTCTTCGGTCGCCACGATGGTTCCGACCGGATCGACGTGTCGACCCGCGCTGCTCGATGGCGACGAGGTCTTTCTCGAGGAAGCGAAGACGTCGGACCGGCGACTGGCATCGCTCGCGAGGCTCCAGACGGAAGCCGAAGTCGCCGAAGACATCGTCGCGGCGGGTCGGGGAGACGGCTCGGAGTAGCGTGCTGCAGGGCGCGTGACCGAAGCCCCAAGCACGAGAGGGACGCGTTGTTGCGCGTCCCTCTTCCACCTACGTCTCGATCGTGTCGGCTCGACGAGCGAGCGACGCTACCTGAGTGCCGCTCAGGAGTAGTCCTTCTCCTGGCGCTCCTGATCTTCCTTGCAACGGATGCAGAGCGTGGTCTCGGGGCGAGCCTCGAGGCGCTTCACGCCGATCTCCTCTTCGCACGACTCGCACGTACCGAACGTACCGTCGTCGACCTTGCGCAGGGCCTTCTCGATCTTGTCGAGGAAGACCTTCTCGCGACCGCGGAGGCGGAACGTGAAGCTCTGGAGATACTCGCTGGAGGCGAGGTCCATTTCGTCGGGCAGGTCGTTCGAATCGAGCGACATGTCCTCCTCGAGCGTCTGTTTCGCCTTCTTCACGATCTCGTCGCGCTTTTCAGTGAGGAGGGTCTTGAACTTCTTGAGCTGTTGCTTGTTCATGCCCGAGCTACCTTTCGAGATGCGCGAGCGAGGCAGTTCGCCTCGCTCCGTGAAGACGGGTCCCCTCCGCTTCGAGGGCGCAAGACGGTAAGCATGTCTCCACTTCACGTCAACGGTCCTCTTCCGTGACGTGCACGATCTTCCTCCGAAAAGGCGACCTCTCGCGCACCCATGAAGCCACGATCTCCCGCGATTCGCGCCTCCTCCGAGGCCCCTCGCTTGCTGCTCGGAATCGACGAAAATGGTCTCGGCCCGCTGCTCGGCCCGCTCGTGGTGACGGCCGTGTCCGCACGAGCCGACGCGCGCGGGGAGAAGCTCGCGTCGAAAAAGCTACGCGGAGCGATGGCCGAGCGCGTGGGCGACTCGAAGGGCCTCGTGGCCTACGGCGAGTCGGCGCTCGGTGAAGCGTGGGCGCGCGCGATCGTGCGTCTTCGTCACGCCGATCCGATCTCGCCTGCCGAGCTCTTCGCGAGGCTCTCGCTCGATTCGCACGAGACGCTCACGTCACCGTGTCCGGCCGCGCACGGTGACCTTTGTTTTCGCGACGACGATCCGTTCACGGCCGACGAAGAGGCCGTTCGCGCGTGCACGAAAGACATCGCGACGCTCGCTTCGCGCGGGCTCGAGATCGCGGCCTCGACGACACTTGCCATCTGCAACCGTCGCTTGAACGAGGCGGCCTCGCGCGGGGTCTCGCGCTTCACCGTCGATCTGCACGCGATGGAGCGTCACGTGCTGCACGCCCGCGAGACCGAAGACCTCGAGGTCCACGCGGTCTGCGGCAAGGTCGGCGGATACGACTTCTACGGACCTCACTTCGGCCCGCTCGCGGGGCGCCTCCACGTGGTCCTGCAGGAGGGCGGGGGAACCAGCGCGTATCGTTTCCCCGGGCTCGGCGAGATCTCGTTCGTGCGCGACGCCGACGCGAGCCATCTCTTGGTCGGCCTCGCTTCGCTCGTGGGCAAGTGGACGCGTGATCGTCTCACGTCGACCGTGCTCGGCTGGCTGCGCGCCCGTGACCCCTCGGTAGGCGACGCGAGCGGCTACCACGATCCGGTCACCAAGCGCCTCGTGGCGAGCACACGTACGCTGCGCGAAAAGCACGCGGTGGAAGACGCGTGCTTCTTGCGGACGGTCGCGAAAAAGACCTGAGCTACTTCTTCGGCGCGGGAGCCGAGCCG
The DNA here is from genome assembly GCA_965225775.1 of Polyangiaceae bacterium. GTDB lineage: Bacteria > Myxococcota_A > Polyangia > Polyangiales > Polyangiaceae > JAAFHV01. The sequence goes on from OZ245328.1 coordinate 8,918,015, forward strand.
GACGGTGCCGCGCTCGCGGAGCCACTCGCCGCCGCGGCCGGAGCGGGCTTGTCGAGCAGGGGCTTCACCTTGGCGATGGCTTCGTCTTTGGTGAGGCGCGCGGCTTCACGCTTGTCCGCCGGAGCGGCCTTCAGGGCGTACTCCTCGTCGCCGATGCCGAAGAGCACGGCGCCCTTGCGCGCCACCAAGATCTCCACCTTGGGCGCGCCCGACTCACCCGGGTTCACCACGTGAACGGCCTCGTCGCCGATGCCCGCGATCGGGAGCGAGCCCGGGCGCGACTTCAGCGTCTTCATCATGTCCTTCGCTTGAGCTTCGTCGACCGGCGCCATGGCCAGCGTGCGCCAGCGACGATCGCCTTTCGCGTAGAAGCCCATCGCGGTCGGCCCGACGTTCTTCCAACCGAAGGGCTCCTTCGGGAAAAATTGCAGGCCGTTCGCCACCATGTCTTCGCTCGGCAAGAGCTTCACGCTGCCGGGCTTTCCCGCGTCTTCGGGGAGCTTCGTCGCGATGGACTTGCCGATGGCGGAGAGCGCGGCGTCGCTCGAGGCCTTGAGCTGCGCGGGCGTCTCGCGGTCGTTGTTGTACTGGAGCTCGACCACCACGTTGCCGCGCCACACGTACGCGCGACCGGTGCCGAGTGCGCCGAGGCCCCCCGGGCCCGCGGCCTTGCCGCCCACGTCGAGCACGCGCGGCGTCGAGGTGTCGGTCGGGTCGCCCGCCACGATGCGCATCGTGTACATGCCGAGCGCGCCGCCCACGTCCGCGAACTGCGAGAGCACGATGTCGACGGTGGCGCCCTTGCCGCCGCCGTCCACGTAGCGGAACGAGACCACGCGCTTCAGCCCGAAGCGCTTGTAGACCTCGCACTCGCCGTCGAACGCGGTCGTGCAGACCTCGTCCATCGAGTACTTGCCCTTCTCGCCGTACGTTCGCGTTTCACCTTGCGGGTCGACACAGTAGCCGCCTTCGGCTCGAGGAAAGAACGCCGTGGTGACCGGGTCGTTTACCTGCCCGCCGCCGCTCGCGCACGCCGAAGCGGCCGCTGCGCCCGTGGTCGACGAAGACGCCGCGGGCTCGGGCATCACCGGAGGCGCATCGCCTTGGGGTTTGTCTTTGGTGCAGCCAGCGAGGGCGAGCGCGAGGACGAAGGGCGCGACGACGGATCGGTTCATGCGAGATGGCTCCTTGGGCGCCCTCTTAGCACTCCTTGTCGGGACACCTCAGAAGGTGGCGTTGCACCCGCCGAGGGGCCGATGTCGCATCTGTACAAATGGTCAGTGTTCGTCTTGCAACCTTTTGCATAGATGAGGAAAAGGTTGCTCGGTGACCCATGTAGGCGAAAGGAGCCAACTCATGGAAAGGAGGACTGTCGAGAACGTGCACTCACGGTACGCAGCTTGCTACGATCCTACCGGTGCAGCCCCTCCCTCCCGAGCCCTCGCGTGTCTCGATCCTCCTCAAGCGTAGGTCTTCCCGTCGCGGCTTCACGCTCGTCGAGCTGATGGTCGTGGTGGTGATCATCGCGATCCTCGCCTCGCTCGCGCTGCCCGGACTGCTCGGGGGTACCAAAGACCTCGCGGTCTACCAGGGGGCTCAGCGCGTCGCCGAGCTCGTGCAAAACGGCAGGTCGCGCGCGCTCGCCACCGGCTCGGCGCACGCCATCGTGTTCTCCACGAACGGAAACGGAAGGTTCGCCGTACAGCAGGGCACTCGGACGGCCGGCGCTACCACCAACCTGCCGATCAACACGTGTCGTCAGGCGGGTGCGTTCGGCATGGACATCTCGACGGCGCCGGTCACGTCGAACGTGGTTGCTCCCAACACGAGCCCAGTCGTCGACCAGCTCGTGTTCTCGAGCGACGGCCGCTTGGTCGAGTACGACGTTCGCGCGACCCCCTTCTCGGGAGGGCCGTCGGGCTCGGAGGTGTGGGTCTGTTTCACGCCGACCGGTCGTGCATATGTCGCAAGCTCGGCCGCTACGCTCGTGGGCGCGCCGGCCCTCGTCGCGCCTCTCATCGTCCCTATCGCGCGCTTCGAGGGAGGCGTGCAGCAGGGGCTCTCTCGTAACGTGTTGGTCGTCCCGGGGGGCGCCCCGCGCATCTTCAGCAAATGAACGGCCGGTCGATGAAATCGCATGCTCCTCGAAGCTCACGCGCCAGGCGCGCGGGGTACACCGCGGTCGAAGTCCTCGTGGCGTTGACCCTGTTCGCCGTAGGCACGGCCAGTGTCCTCAGCTTGCAACGAGCCTCCATCGTGGGCGGCTCGGACGCCCGCCGGACCGACATCGCGACCGCTATCGCCGGTGAATGGATCGAGCGCTTGCGGCAGGACTCGTTCGGCTGGCCGTTCCCCGACGGGGGAGCCGCGCTCGCCTCTCAGACGAGCAATACGCGCTACCTGACCGTCGCTCAACAGGGACCTGACGGGACCTCGGACGGCGGGGCGGATACCGATTGGTCGATTGGAGCGATACCGGGCACGGCGACCGCGCTCGACCAGTCCGGCTCGTCCATTTACGACATTGCCGGCCGCCCGTTGACGAACAGCGCGACGGATCTCGAGCTGGCCAGGTTTTGCGCGCAATACCGCGTTCAATACGTCTCGTACGACGACAGCGGCGCTCTCCCGGCCGGCAAGCTCATGCGCGCCGAGGTTCGTGTTCTGCAGTGTCCGGAGGGCGGCAAGATCGCCTGCGCGGCGACTTCGGCGGGGCAGAGCACCGGAGACCTCTGCAACAACAATGCGGTTCCCGCTCGCGCCGTCAGTATGACCGTCACGTTGAGGCAAAACTGATGAACCGCTCCGTTGCCCGCCGGCTCGCTCGAGGCTTCACCCTCATCGAGCTTCTGGTTTCGCTCGTGGCCGGACTCATCGTCGGGCTCGCCGTGGTGAGCCTCTCGAAGAACGTAGCGAACCAGTTTTACGAAGAGGTCCGCGCCAACGCCGCGGAAAACAGCGTACGTCTCGCGTCCATTCGTCTGCGCACGGATCTGTCACGTGCAGCGAGCATGTCCACAGGGAACATCGGCGTCGACCCGAAGTGTGCGCGCCTACCGACGGGCTCCTGCTCCAAAGGCGAGATCAAGCTGTCTCAGCTCTCCGGCATCCGAATCATCACGGGCGGTAGCCTTCTGCCTCCCACGCTCGCCTCGCTCAATTTCCCCACCGGCATTCCGCCCAAGCTCAAGGAGCTCTCGGACGCGCAGTCGGGAGGGGCGCTCACGCCCGATTCGTTCGCGGTTTGGGGCAACCTGACCAGCGGCGACGAGTACTTCGGAAGCTTCGAGCAAGGAAGCGCGGGCTGCGGCGGAAAGACCATTCGCCTCAGCCAAGACGACCCATCCCTCTTGCGCGTCTTGCGGGACCCTTCGGGAGTGGCCGTCTCCACGGCGGATGCACTCGCCGCGCTCACCCAGATCTTCACGCCCGTCGCGGCCCAGGCCTTCATGGTGCGCGTCACCGACACCAAGGGCTACTACCACTACGCCCTCACGTGCGCCGGCGCGGGCGCCGCGGTGTCCTACGACGGCACGACCGCTCGTGTGAACCTCCAGCGGACCGACGCGGTGCTCAACTCGCAGGAGACGACGGGCAAGGGCGGCGTGGACGGCTTCGAGAGCATCGCGGTGTCCCCCATTCACGGTGCCTATTGGTACATCGGTCGCAAGTTGAACACGGATATCGAGAACCCCCTGAACCCCGCGCTCTCCACGTACAAGTACGACCTGATGCGCGCTTGGGTGAACGGGGACGGCAATGTCCTCGAAGACAGCGCCGAGATGGTGAGCGAGTTCGCGGTGGACCTGAAGCTCGGGTTCACCGTCGACGACCCCGGTGCGCTCGAGACTTCGCCTTCGCGCATGGTTTCGTTCGGATTCGGCGCCCCTGCCGCTTCTAAGGATCCTTGGGCGAACGCCAATCTCACCGCTCCGCCCGCGGCCCAACCCCGTGGAGTGGTCGGGCCTCAGCGCATTCGCTCGGTCCGCTACCGATTGACGACACGCACGGCCATGCCCGACCGCGAGCAAGGTATCGGGGCCCCAGGCTCGTCCTACCTTTATCGTTACTGCATCAACGAAAACGTGACCGCGTGCACCGGCCAGGGGCCCTTCTTCGCGCGAACCCGGGTCACGACCGGAGAGGTCGCTCTCGTGAACCAAGCGAGGATGAACTACTGATGCGCTCCCCATCGTCCGTGCGTTCCGTGTCTGCGCGTTCCGCGGTCGTTCGACGCCTGAGCGCTCGTCGGCGTCAACGTGGTGCGGTGGTCTTCATCGTGGCGATGACCCTCGCGTTGCTCGCGCTCATGGGCGTTTACGCCGTGAGCGGTGCCGCGAGCGAGGTGAGGTCGAGCGGTTACGTCCGCCAGGCCACGCAGGCCCACTACCTGTCCGAGTACGCGATGGGGGCGATGGCGAACCACATCAACTCGTCCAACGCCGACTACATGGTGAACGCTCTGCTTCTCGGGAAGACTCCTCCGGTGGACTGCATCTCCGTCCCGCAGGGGGGTGGCACGCCGATGTCGCGGGCGTGCTGGCGCTTCTCTCAGGACGAGATCGAGCGTGCCTGGCGCAGCTTCGGGGCTACGGTCGGGCCCCCCGCGCTCACCGAGCACGGTCTTGGTCAGCCGGGAGTCTCGACGATGCGAGGAACCATCTTCGCGGAGTTCTCGAATCCGGTGCTCACCCAGCCGCCCCCGGGATACGATTTGAATCTCGGGCTGACCTTCGCTCGCGTCACGGTCACGACTGGCGGTTCGGTGGAACCCGTCGGAAATACCGCCGCGAGAACGCTCGAAATCGGCCGAGCTCGCATGATCATCGGCCCGGTGCGCAGGTAACGAGGAGAGGACGACATCATCATGCAGGCACTTACTCCGCAGTCTCTCGCGCGCTCTCTCCGAAGCCGCTCCGAACGGGCCGTGTTCGCACGGGTCGCGTCCACCGGCGCGGCGCTCGCGCTCCTTCTCGTCTCGACAGGCGCGTTCGCACAAGGCATGTCGCCCGTGCAGGCCCCACCTCCGAACGTGCTCCTCTTGGTCGACACGTCGGGGTCGATGGAGCGTATGCCCGACGGCACGCTCCCCGTCTGTACTCCGGGCGTCGGAGGACAAGATCCGAACCGCTGGGGTTCGATCATGCAGGGCCTCACGGGTACCGTGCAGCCCTCGTGGAGCTGCGGTGTCATGCGCCGCGACGGAAAGCCCGCGACCGGCGGCGAGCAGAACTTCAGTTCGTTCGAGAAGGCGTACTGGGACACCGGACTCCTCGGGCCCCTCACTCCTTCGGTGAAGTACGACAGCAACTATTCTCTGCCGCACCATCGCCCGCTCTCCGGGTCGGCGTCCGACAACGACGTGTGCGGTGTCTTCCCGAACGGAACGAAGAGCGGCCTACCCAGCTTCAACTCCAGGGTCTTCGATCCGTCGTATCTCGCGACCTACCCGTGGAACCCGGGAAGCTACAGCTATCCGAATGGCCACGCGAACGACTACTCGAACCCGCTGCCCACCGGAGGCAACATCTGCGAGTTCGTCCAGAACGACGACGGCCAGCTCGATTCGGCGTCGGGCTTCGCCCGCTTCGGCTTGATGACCTTCGACTCGGACTCGGGCGCAGGCACGGGAAACTTCCTCGACCTGGGTGGCTTGCCCGTCCTCGGGCCGCTCGTCGGAGGTATCTTCCCGCCCGTCAATCTGAACCTCGGCGGCGGGTGGACGTTCCTCTATTCCAATAGCGACGCGACTGCGGCGGCCGCTGGCCTTTCGCTCACCGGAAGCCCTGGCAATCCGAACCCTGCATTCCCTCTCATGGGTCGGTTCCCCGGCTGCACGAGCGACGTCCAGATGGCCGTCGGCGCCAGGAATCAATACGCTCCTTCTTGGGAAGGGCCGTTCATCAAGTTCCCTGATCCCTTGCTCACCCAGAGCCAGCTCGCCAAGCACAACGACAACGTGCAGAAGGCGATCAACGCCGTGCGACCGTACGGCGGAACACCGATCGCCGGCATGATGGCGAGCGCGTACGACTACTTGCTTCGCTGGCCCACGACGGCCACCGCGCCCTCCGTGGCCGGCGAACCGAACGCGGTTCCCTCGCGCTTCGACCCCTACGTGGTCGGAGGCTGCCGCAAGCAGTACGTGGTTCTCCTGACGGACGGTGGTCCGAACCTCGATTTGCGCGACGCGAACTGCGCCGGTTTGCCTGCGCCTACCAGCGGAGCCGAAGGCACGTCGTACAACGCGAACGCCTACTGCCCCTTCTACAAGCCGGAGCGCACCGCCGAGAGACTCCGAACGGAGGTCTCGTCGCAGATCGGTGGGGCCGCCGCGCCCATCGAGACGTTCGTGGTGGGGTTCGCGGTGGGGCACGATTCGCCAGGCCCGGCGCTCGACGGTCTCCCTGCTCCGCTCTCTCCGCGCACCTGCTCTGCATGGCGCGCCACGTTCTCGAACGCGGACGCGATGGCGAGCGCGTGCGCCTCTTCGCCCCCTGCGGCGGGCACCACGGCTCGGGCCTGCTGCGACCTGAACGACATCGGTGTCAAAGGCGACGAAGTCAGCACGGCCGGCAACAAACGCGGAGCGTACTTCGCGGAGTCCCAGGCCGACCTCATCGGGGTGTTCGCCGACATTCTCGGCCAGATTGCGAAGCAGTCCTCCACGCGCGCCGTGCCCGCGTACGCACCGTCCATCACCATGGCGTCGGGCGTCACGCAGAGCTCCACCATCCTCGCGTCCTTCAAGGCGGACCCGAGCGCGGGAACTTCGAACCCGAACCAAACCGGCTCGGCCAACATCTGGACGGGCAACCTCCAGCGCTCGCGCTTGGTCTGCAACGCGGCCGGCACCACGACCGAGGCGAACGTCTCGAAGGGAGATGGGGACGACTTCGAGTACAACCTCCAGCGCACCACCAAGGACCGGTTCTTCTTCACGGCAGTGCCCGAAAAAGTCGGTGGGCACGTCGACGGTACCGAGTCCATCCGCCCGTACATCAACGGCTTCGACGACGGCGTGAACAAGGTCGGCGGCACCGAGACCGTGCTCATCAACAAAGATCTCGGAGGCTCGAGCACGTTCCGTAGCCGGCTCGGTCTCGACGCGAACGAGACGAAAGACTTCTTCGACGTCGACAAGAACACCTGCAAGTCGACCACCATCAAGGGCAACGTCAAACTCGGCAAGGCCAACGAAGACGACTGCTCGCGTTTGATGTGGGGATTCGCGACGGCTGCCGAGCCGAGCGACTACGCGGCCTCCGAGGCCGGCTACGCCGTTCGTTGCCCGATGGGCGGTGGTCCCGGCCAAAGCAACAATCGAGACGACTGCAAGCCGCTCGGCGCGATCATTCATTCGTCGCCGGCCGTGGCTGGTCCTCCTTCGGCTCTCGTTCGAGACGAGGGGTATCGTCGGTATGCCGAGCTCTACAAGAACGTCTATGCACCTGCCGCCGCTCCGGGCGGCCCCTACAGGCAGCGGCAGACCCTCTACGTTTCCACGACCGACGGCCTCCTCCACGCCTTCGACGTGAACTTCGACGGCACCCCGAGCAAGCCGAGCGAGCTTTGGGCCTTCATCCCGCCCGCCGTGGTTCCCCAGCTCAAGACCAACTTCCCGGGCGGCCAGCGAAACCTCCTCGACGGCACGCCCGCCGTGAAAGACGTCGTGTTCGACCGCGGCGCAGCCGACATCGGCAAACACGAGCCGTGGCACACCGTGCTCGTCTCGGGTTTGGGCAAGGACGGCTACTACGCTCTCGACGTGTCGTCCGACGGCGAGCTCGGTAGTATCGCGGACTACAACCCGGTCACCGACGGCAACCTGTCCACCCTGACGAGCCGTCTTCGGAGCGGCGCGCCCGCTGGCCCGCACTTCTTGTGGCAGGTCAAGTCGACCATCGCGGCCGGCGGAAGCGAAAAGGGAAAGCACAAGGGCAAGAAGAACAAGAAGGGCGACAAGCTCTACGGTCTCTTCGGCGACAAGGTGGGAACGCCGGTCATCACCACGCTTTTCTTCAACGACGGCGCTCACTCGAACTCGGACAACAAGCCCCACGAGATTGGCGTAGCGATCCTGCCGGGCGGTATCGACGACGACATCCCCACCGGGCCCGCCTGTCCGCGTCGGACGACTCCGTTGCCGACCTTCTCCGCTCCGAACGACGTGATGAACCCCCGACCGTCCGTGCGCGGTTGGGCCGCCAACTGTTCGGATCCCGTTGCCGGGCGCAGCGTCACCATCGTGCGTCTCGACACCGGCGAGATCGTTCGCCACTTCGCACGAGCGGACGGCGGAGACGACGACGTGCCCAAGCGCCTTCTCGACAAGGGCGTCTGCAGCGGCGCGCCGGCGCAGAGCTGCAAGGTCATCAACTCGCCTTTCGACGCACCGATCGTCGGCACGCCGGTCGTGTTCCCGAACGCCGTGGGCAGCGTTGCTCAAAAGGCTTTCGTGGGCGACGCGGACGGTACTCTCTACCGCCTCGATCTCTCGTCCACGAACCCGGCCGAGTGGAGCGCCAAGCTCTTCCTCGACACCCGTGGATCGTCGTTCGCGAGCACCGACTTCGTCGGGGACAAGCCAATCGCGGTTCCTCCCGTCGTCTCCCTCTCCGAGAACGGTAATCTCATCCTCGGTGTCGCGAACGGTGACCAGGACGACCTCGGCGCGAAGCCGGCCAACGACCACAACCTGCTCTGGTCGGTCACCGAGATCCCCGCGCAAGGTGGTGTTCCCGTCCACCCCGAGCTCAACTGGTACTTGAACTTCACCAACGGAGAGCGTGTGACCGGCCCCATGGCGGTCTTCGACAAGACCCTCTATTTCGCGACCTACAAGGTGAGTTCGACCGTGAACGTGTGTCAGTCGGGCTCGGCCAATCTCTACGGGCGCGACTACGTGAAGCCCTACAACATTTCCAACCGATCTCTCGGTGGTGAATACCGTCTAGCCCCGACGAGCGCACCGTTCCAAGCGCAGGGACCGGAGCTCATCCCCGGCGTCTCGATTCGCGAAAGCCAGGCCTGCGCCACGGACGTGAACACGAGTGACTTCTTCGGCGGCACTCGTCTGGGCTCGCAAATGACGACTCCGGCCTCGTTCTCGCTCTTCGCCAACCAGGCGAAGAACGGCGGAACGAACGGAAACTCCGTCGCTCAAATCAAGAAGGACCTCCAGTTGCCGCGCACGCAGACCATCATCGACTCGTGGGCATCGGTCGTGGAATGAGCCGACTCACGCAACTCTTGCTCGGGGCGTGCCTCACGGTCGCCTCGTGCAAGAAGGCGGAGCCCGTGGTCGACGCAGGTGTCCTTCCGCCTGCACCCCGGGCTCCCGATCACCTGGCTCCCGGCGAGCTCGTGCCCGGCGAGACCGTCGCGTTCGGCATCCCGCTCCCGCGCGGGGTCGCCATCGTCACGCACACCAGCCACGGGGTCGTAGGCAGCACGTACGACCCGCCCGAGCACGTGGCGAACTACTTCCGCGCTCGAGTAGCCGACGGGCGCATCCAGGTGGGCACCACGCAGACGCAGTTCCTCCGCGTGCGTGTGAAGGCCGAACCCACGCGGCTGCTCGACATCCGCGTCGAGGCGGTGAAGAGCGGAACCCACGTCGAGGTCGAGGACGTCACGCCACCTCCTATGGTGGGGCCCGTCCCGACGAGCAACGCCGAGGCCTTCAAGCGCGCGGGGCTCACGCCCGACGGCAAGCCCGACCCGAAGATGCTCCAATGACGAGAGGTGCGGGGGCGTCAGGTATTCGTTACTTGCCGCTCTTCGCCTCGGCGCGCACGTCGAGCGAGGCCATCGCCTCCGCGAGCTTTCGATCGACGCGCATGCATTTGTGACAGTCGCTGCTGCCGAAAAAGCCGCATCCCTTCGTGTAGGTGTACGGCTTCAGGATCGGCACGATTCGCGCGTCGGCTTCGCTTTTCACGCGGTCGAGGAGCGCGTGCTTCGCGTCGCACGTCTTGGCCTCGCGGAATTCGAAGAGGACCTTTAGCGCGGGCGAGGCGAGCTCGCGTACCTCGCTTTTGGCCACGCTCTTCTGTGCTCGTGTCTTGGCGGGCGATGCGGTCGCTGCGGAGCTTCGCGCGTAGAGGTAGTCCACGCCGCTCGCGCCGAGGTCCTGTTCGAGCGCGGCGAAGGTGGCGTCCGCGACCTCCGCCGTGCCGCTCGTGAGCTCGTCGAGCGTCTCGGCGACGAGGGCGTCTTTCCACGCCTCGGGTGAGCGCTCGAGCCAGCGCTTCAAGGCGGCGAGCGTATCGAGCGGTTTACCCAGCGCGCGGTACGTCTCGACCTGCGCGCGTGGCACACGCGGATCTCGGGGGAAGGCGAGCGCGAGCGCGGAGAGCGCCTCGGGCCCCTCGGTCTTCGCTGCGGCGAGGCGTGCATCGTCGAGCGTGACGGGCTTCGTCGGCGTTTCGCTCGGCGAAGGGCTCGTCGATGTCGGGTCTCCTTCGGAGGTGCGAGCACTCGCTCCGTGGCCGCCCAAGCAGGCGCGTAGGAGCAAGGCGAGGAGCACGAGTGGCACGGAGAGCGAGAGCCCCGCGGAGGCGGCCAGGGCGGTAGGGGGGAGCTGCGCGAGCCGCGGAGGCAGGCGGCCTCGGACGCGATCGACGAACGGTTTCGCGGCCTCGTCGAGCACGCGCACGGCTTCTCGAGCTTCGACTTCGGCGCGCCGGAGACCATCGTTTTCACGCAGCTTTCGCAGCATGGGGTGCGTCTGCGGGGGCGTCGGCGAAAGCGCTGCGTCCGGCAGCATGGTCTTGGCCGACTCGTCCGCTGCGCGCCACGTTCCGCTCGCTGCTGCCGAGGCCTCCACCCGGTCCACGCGGGAGGACCGCGCGCCACGGATGGCCTGATCGAGCGCGTCGACCGCTTCTTTGGCGCTCCCGTAGCGATCCGCCGCGACCTTCTCGAGCAGCTTACGGACCACGGCCTCCACCTCGGGAGCGACCGTGGAGCCCGGCGCTCTTTCCCGCATGGGTGGAACCGGGGCGATTACGTGCTGGGCGAGCATCGCCATGGGATCGTCGGCGGTCAGAGGCCGCACGCCGGTCAGCATTTCGTAGAGCATCACGCCGAGCGCATAGAGATCGGCGCGCGCGTCCACGGCGTCCCCCACGGCTTGCTCGGGCGCCATGTACTCGGGCGTGCCGAAGACCGAGCCCATTTGAGTGAGCGCTTGGTTCGAACCACCGGGCGTCAGGTGGGCGACGGGAACCTTGGCGATGCCGAAATCGAGCACTTTGACGAGCTCGCCTTCACCCTCGCGCTCCACGAGCATCACGTTCTCGGGCTTCAGGTCGCGATGGACCACGCCGAGGGCGTGGGCACGCGTGAGCGCGAGGCCGATCTGGGTGGCGATGGCGAGGACACGATCGGCGGGGAGCGGTCCCGACTCGAGCACCGCGGCGAGACTCCGGCCTTCGACGTACTCGAGCACGAGGTAAAATCCACCCTCGCCGGTGCGTCCGAAGTCGCTGGCCGCGACCACGTTCGGATGATCGATATGCGCGGCAGCGAGCGCTTCCCGCTCGAATCGCGTGACGATTTCCGGGTTCTCTCCGACCTCCGGGTGCAGCACCTTGAGCGCGTACCGCTTGCGCATGTGCACGTGCTCGACCAGGTACACGGCGCCCATGCCACCCTCGCCGAGCAAGCGCTCGACCCGGTAGCGATCGGCGACGATCCGGCCGGGAGCGTACACCTCGTTCATACCGCTCACATGTTATCCCGAGTGTTCGTTTCGCGGACGGAAACGGTCACGCTTTGGCCGGCCGCCGCTTGCGATCGGAAGCCGTGTCGTCCGACTTGGCGATGACGCCGCTCACGCTGCGCTTGGCTTTCGATTTCGACGACGGTGGTGCCGTACCGGGCTCGTCTTCGGCGGGCTTCGGGAGCGGGCGCGTCGGGTCGGGTCGGAGGGCGTGTGGCTTCTCTCCACGCCCGCGGGCGAGCACGTCGGCCAAGTAGTGACCGGTGTGCGAGTCCGGGTGTGCGGCCACGGTCTCGGGCGAGCCGGCGACCACGATTTCGCCGCCGCCGTCGCCGCCGTTCGGCCCGATGTCGATGACCCAGTCCGCGCATGCGACGACGTCGAGGTTGTGCTCGATCACGACCACGGTGTTTCCCTGATCGCGCAGGCCCTGGAGCGCGACGAGCAGGATCTCGATGTCGTTGAAGTGGAGCCCGGTGGTGGGCTCGTCGAGCACGTAGAGGGTCTGGCCGGTGGCCTTGCGGGCGAGCTCTCGGGCGAGCTTCACGCGCTGTGCTTCGCCGCCGGAGAGCGTGGTCGCGGGCTGGCCGAGCGTGACGTAGCCGAGGCCGACGCGAGCGAGCGCCTCGAGCCGATCGCGGACCTTGGGCACCACGTCGAACGTGACCAGGGCCTGCTCCACGGTGAGGTCGAGGGCGTCCGCGATGGAGAGCCCGCGGTACTTGATTTCAAGGGTCTCGCGGTTGTAGCGCCGTCCGTTGCACGAGTCGCACGCGACGAAGATGTCGGGCAGGAAGTGCATCTCGACGCGCAGCACGCCGTCGCCCTGGCAGGCCTCGCAGCGCCCACCCTTCACGTTGAACGAGAAGCGCCCGGCTTTGTAGCCGCGGCTCCGCGCCTCGGGCAGTCCCGCGTAGAGCTCGCGCAAGAGCGAGAACACTCCCGTGTAGGTTGCAGGGTTCGAGCGAGGGGTACGCCCGATGGGCGCCTGGTCGATGCTGACCACCTTGTCGACGTTCTCGAGTCCGAGCACGGCGTCGCATTCGCCCACGGGGGCTTGTGCCGAGTACTTGGCGGCGCGCGCGGCCGGGAGGAGCGTGTCGACCACGAGGCTCGACTTGCCCGATCCCGACACTCCGGTGAAGCACGTGAAGAGGCCGAGCGGGATGTCGACGTCGATGTTCTTCAGGTTGTGTGCGCGCGCGCCCTTGACCGAGAGAAACCCGGATTTCGGCTTCTCGCGCTTCTTGGGGATGGCGAGCTTGCGCGTGCCGAGCAGCCACGGTCCGGTCACGCTCGCCGGATCGTTCATGAGCTCTTCGGGCGTGCCCTGGGCGACGATACGCCCGCCGTGGACACCCGCGCCCGGACCGAGGTCGACCACGTGATCGGCGGCCAAGATGGCCTCGCGATCGTGCTCCACCACGAGCACGGAGTTGCCGAGATCGCGGAGGCGTAGCTGCGCTTCGATGAGGCGCGCGTTGTCGCGGGCGTGCAGGCCCACCGAGGGCTCGTCGAGGACGTAGAGCACGCCCACGAGGGCGGCGCCGACCTGGGTGGCCAGACGAATGCGCTGACCCTCGCCGCTCGAGAGCGTCTGGGCGCTGCGGTCGAGCGAGAGGTAGTCGAGCCCGACGTCGACCAAGAAGCCGATACGGGAGGCCACCGCCTTCAACAGGGGCTCGGCGATGGTGCGTTCGCGCGGGGAGAGCTCCGAAGCCTCGGCGGTCATCGTGCGCACGAAGTCGACCAAGCGGAGCAGGGGCATGCGACCGAGCTCGGAGATGTCCTTGCCACCGAGCGTCACCGCGAGGGCCTCGGGGCGGAGACGTCGACCCTTGCAGGATGCACACGTTCGGACGACCGCGAAGCGACCGATTTCGTCGTCCCCGATGGCGCCTTCGGACTCGTCCGCGCCTTCGCCTTCGAGGTCGTCTTCGCGCGGGACGGGGCCCGTGTCGGAGAGGCGCGCTTCGAGTCGAGGCACGATGCCGGTGTAGGCGGTGCTCGAGGCTTTCTTCTTTTTCGACCTGGTGGCTTCGACGGGCTCGGCGCCTTCTTCTCCGAAGAGGACCAAGCGCTTTTGAGCGTCCGGGAGCTTGCGCCAGGCGAGGTCGGTGTCGATGCCGAGGTCTTTGGCGCGCGCACACTCGGTGGCCAGAGCGACGCTGCCGCGCCGTCCCCAAGCCAGCACCACGCCTTCACGCAGCGTGCGCTCAGGATCGCCCACGACGCGTTCCGGGTCGATGACCGTGCGCGAGCCGAGGCCGTCGCACGCGGGGCACGCACCGTGCGGGCCGTTGAACGAGAACATGCGCGGCTCGATCGGCGGAAGGGAAATTCCGCAGTCGACGCAGGCGAAACGCTCGGACAACCAGAAGGGCTCTTTGCCCTCGGGCAGGAGCAAGAGGCGTCCTTCGCCGAGCTCGAGAGCGAGCTCCACGCTGTCGGTCAGACGACCGCGCACACCTTCTTTGAGGACCACGCGGTCGACCACCACGTCGAGGTCGTGAGGCTTCTGGCGGTCGAGCTCGATTTCGTCGCCGAGGTCGACGACCTGGTCGTCGATTCGCGCACGCACGAAGCCCTCGCGGCGAAGGCGCTCGAGCTCGAGCTTGAGCTCGCCTTTGCGGGCACGGCAAATCGGCGCCATGACGGAGAGGCGGGTGCCTTCACCGAGCGACTCGATGCGGTCGACGATCTGCTGAACGGTCTGCGCTTCGATGCGCTTGCCGCAGCTCGGGCAGTGCGGAAGACCTACCCGCGAAAAAAGCAAGCGCAGGTAGTCGGCGATCTCGGTCACGGTGCCCACGGTCGAGCGGGGCGACTTGGACAGTGGCCGTTGTTCGATCGCGATGGCCGGGGAAAGGCCGTCGATCCGTTCGACCGCTGGTTTTCCCAGCTGTTCGAGGAACTGACGCGCATAGGCCGAGAGCGACTCGACGTAGCGGCGCTGCCCTTCCGCGTAGATGGTGTCGAAGGCGAGTGACGATTTGCCCGAGCCGCTCGGTCCCGTGAAAACCACGAGCTTGCCCCGCGGCACCGACAACGACACGTCTTTCAAGTTGTGTTGGCGTGCGCCAACCACGACGAGACGGTCCATAGCCTTGGGGTAGCACGAATCGGGGGAAGGCCCGGCACGATTCCCGGGGCGAGACGTTTTGCCCCACTGCTTCTTCGGAAGCTCCCGGCTTCATATTTCGAGACAGAAGTGGAACGGAAGGGTCCTCGCGCTCAATCGATGCGCGCACATGCACGGTCGATGGCAGCGAGCACGTCGTTTGCTAAGGCATCGCGCGCCTCCAGGCCGATGCTCATCCGGACGAGGCCGTCGGTGATGTGGGCAAGCTTGCGTGCCTCGGCGGGCATCGTGGAGTGCGTGGTGGAGGCCGGGTGCACCACCAGGGTGCGTGTATCGCCTAGGCTCACGGCGTGGGTGGCGAGGCGTACCGATTCGAGGAAGCGCGCGCCACGGGCCACGGCGTCTTCTCCGCGCAGCTCGAACGAGAGCAACGAGCCGAACGCGTGCATCTGCCGGACCGCGAGCGCATGATCCGGGTGCGTCGGCAGGGAGGGGTGATGCACGTGGGCGACCTCGGGATGCGAGGCGAGGGCACGCGCCACCGAATACGCGGTGCGGCACGCTTGCTCTTGGCGGAGCGCGAACGTGCGAAGGCCGCGTGCGACGAGCCAAGCCGAGAAGGGCGAGAGCACTCCTCCGATGCCCTTCACCACGAAATCTCGAGCGCGTGCCACGTGCTCGGCGCGTCCCGCGATGGCGCCGGCGATCACGTCCCCGTGCCCCGACATGGCCTTGGTCATGCTGTGCACGACCAGGTCGGCGCCGAGCTCGAGTGGGCTCTGGCAGAAGGGCGTGGCGAAGGTGCCGTCCACCACGAGGAGCAGGTTCCGCTCTCGGGCGAGCTCGGACAGGGCGCGCACGTCGAGCAGGCGAAGGGTGGGATTTTGCGGGGTCTCGACGTAGAGCACCTTGGTGCGGGGACCGATGGCCGCGGCGTACGCTTCGACCGTGGACTCGACGAAGGTGGTCTCGACCCCGAAGCGAGGGAGGCGCTCGCGGAGGAGCCTCGCGGCCTCCGCGTACATCGAGCGAGGCGCGACGACGTGGTCCCCTTGTCCGGCGCTCGAGCCGACCGCTCCCATGATCGCCGCCATGCCGCTCGCGGTGGCGCACGCGGCCTCGGCCCCTTCGAGCGCTGCGATTTTGGCCTCGAGGGCCTCCACCGTGGGGTTTTGCCAGCGGCCGTAAATGTAGGCGTCGTTCTCGCCCGAGAAGGCTCCTGCCGCTTCGGCTGCGCTCGCGAAGCCGAACGCGGACGACATCACGATGGGCACGTCGAGCGCGCCGGTCGCGTCGACGGGCTCCCCTGCGTGAACCGCTCGGGTGGTGACGGCTTCGCGTCGGTCGGCGAGTCGACGTTCGTAGTTCGTTCGCTCCGTGTCGGGTTCCACGGGAGCCGAAGGTAGCGCTCAGGTGGACGGAGCGGGCGCTCTTTTGCGCTCGAGCACCACGAAGAGCCCACCCGCCACCACGAGGGCCATGCCGAGCAGCGTGGTACGCGACGGCCACTCGTGCAGCGCGATCGCGCCGAGGGCCGCGCTGGTCGCCACGGCCAGATATCCGACCGCCGACACCCGTGCGGCACGCTCGAGTGCGTACGCGCGTGTCATGGCCACCTGCGCGATGCCGGCCGACGTGCCGGCGAGGAGCATGTAGAGTGCATCTTTGGCCGTGGGAACCACGGCCGTCGGGAGGGCGAGCACCACGAAGGTGACGGCGGCGGTGAGCGAGAAGTGCACCGCGATGGCCTCCGGCGCTTCGCTCGGCCCGAGCTTGCGCAGCATCATCATGGCGAACGCGGCGAACGCGGAAGCGAACGTCGCCACGACCCCCACGAGCGGAGCGTCCGGTCCGGCGGCAAGCCCACCGAAAATCACGACAGGACGCAGCACCAGGAGCACGCCGGAAAGCGAGATGGCGAGCGCTACGAAGACTCGGGCCCCGGTCTTTTCCCCGAGAAATCTCGGGGTCAGAAAGGCGAGAAACACCGGGGTGAGGTTCAAGAGCGTGGTCGTGTCGCCGAGTGGCAGGCCGCGTCGCGAGAGCGCGAAGAACGTGCAAAGCATGGAGGCCGTGCCGAAGAGGCTCCTCGCCCACATTCCGCGGCGATTTCGGATGCGGAGCGTGCCTCCGCGCGCTCGTGCGATGGCGATGGCCACGAGGGCACCGGTGAGGGCGCGCGCGGCCCCGACCTCGGTCCACGGGACGTGCCCGCTCGCGAGCCGGGCGAAGAAGTTCATGGTCGCGAAGAGCACCGCGGAGAGGGCCATCCATGCGTAGGCGCGTCGCGCGAGCGGAGACGCATCTCGGCTCACCGGAGCACTCGGCGAAAGCTCCGCGTTCGGTGTGGGCGCCGGTGTGCCGATTTCCTCCACGCGCCGCAAGCTACCATCCTGGGCATCTTCGTCCGCAAACTCCGAGACGAAAGCGCCGCTGTGGTACGCTCCGAGGGGTCGTCACGCTTCCACGTGTTCGGCCTTTTCCGAGGAGCCCATGCTCAAAGTCGAGTGCGAGTCCTGCAAGGCGCCCTACCAGATCGACGAGCGCCGAGTGCCCAAGACGGGCATGAAGATGCGCTGCCCCAAGTGCGGGCACTCGTTCCTCGTGCAAAACCCGAGCGCCGGCGCTTCCGACGGGGGCGGACCTCCCTCCGTGCCTCCGGTGCCGCCTCCGCCGGATTTCGACGAGCTGCCCGCCGTGAAGGGCAAAAATCCGCCTCCTGGTGCGCCAGCGCTGCAGACGACCCCTGGTCCGCAGCGCATTCCGTCGTTCAGCGGCGCTCTCGACGACCTCGACCTGCCGGCTCTCGCAGGCGACGTCGGGTTGCCCGCGGCCTCACCCAAGGCTCCGGCTGCTCGTAGACCTGCGCCTGCTGCGCCGATCGCTCCGCCCCTCGCAGCACCGATCGCGCCTCCCGTCGCCGCGCCCGCGCCCGCCGCCCCGAGCCCTCCCGAGCCCTCGTTCAGCGGTTTCGGTTCGCTCGACGACGACCTCCCGGCGGTGCCCGGATTCGGCGAGATCGACTTCCCGGTCGCCAAGGCCCCGAAGGGCGCGGTTCCCGTCGCCCCGGCACCGAAGCCCATGCAGGCCGCTCCGCCCCCTCAGTTCGGAGACATTCGCGAGTCCACGGGCGTCGGTCTTCCTGCTCCGGTCGCGCGGCCGGCAGGATTCGGCGCTCCTCGACCGACCGGCCCCGCCGCTCCCGCTGCTCCGGCCCCAGCCGCTGCGCCCGCGCTGCCGCCCGCCATGGAGTTCGGAGACATCGACGTCGGCTTGCCGGCCGCGGTCCATCGTCCGCCGCCCGGACCGGCCCCGAAGCCCGCCCCGGCCCCCGCACCGTTCGCGGCCGAGCCCGACATCGGTCTTCCCATGCCTTTCGACGGCGGCGTCGGTCTTCCCATGCCGCACGGCGGTCATGCCGGGCTGCCCGCACCTCACGGAGGGAACGCGGGGTTGCCGATGGCGGCGGACGGGGGCGTGGGACTTCCCATGCCGCACGGTGGTCACGCCGGATTGCCGATGCCGCACGGTGGTGGGGTCGGATTGCCGATGCCGCATGGTGGTGGGGTCGGATTGCCGATGCCGCACGGTGGTGGGGTCGGATTGCCCATGCCTTCGCAAGGCGGCGTGGGATTGCCGATGGCCGCGCAGGGCGGTGTCGGCTTGCCGGTGCCGGCAGGTGCCGCGGGCGGTGGCTTCGGCGCGCTCGACCTACCGAGCCTGATGAACGACCTTCCCGGCCTAGGCGGGCCGAATGCGTTCAACGCGAACCTGCCGATGCCACACCAGGGGAATTTCCTTCCTGCCAACGCGCCGCAAGGATCGCTGTTGCCGGGGCAGGGAAACCTGCCGATGCCGCACCAGGGAAATTTCCTTCCCGCCAATGCGCCGCAAGGATCGCTGTTGCCGGGGCAGGGAAACCTGCCGATGCCGCACCAGGGAAACTTCCTTCCCGCCAATGCCCAGCAAGGCACGCTCTTGCCGAGCCACGCCAACCTGCCGGGTACGTTCGGCGAGCTCGATCTCCCGATGGGCCCGGGGGCCTTCGGCGATTTCGACGGCGATGCCGGAGGGCAAGGGTACGGCGACATCGGTGGTGGGGCTCCTGCCGCGGGAGGGCTCTCGTTCGGCGAGGTCGATCTCGGCGGCGGCGGAGGCTCGAGCGACTCCCTCTTGCCGGGAGCCGCCGGTCCGCAGCCCGCCATCAGCGGTGGGTTCGGCGGGATGGACGCGCCTCTCGACGCGAAGCCCAATCGTCCTCGTCCGGTCACCCAGCGCGCCGGCTCGCGCAAGTGGTTCGTGGTCGGAGGCTTGCTCGCGCTGTTCGTGGTGGGCGGCGCAGGTCTCCAGGCCACGCCCTACGGCGCGTTCGGGCATCACGCCATCAGCGACGCGCTCCACGCGAACGAGTGGAAAAAGACAACGGCTCAAGCCTCGGCGACGGCTCGAGCGACGCTCTCGAAAGACCTCTACGGCGACGCCCGCAAGACGTCCGCCGAGCTCGTCTCGATTCAGTCGAAGAACCCGCGCGCGCGCCAGCTCGCCGCCTACGCGGCCCTCACCGAGTACGCGGTCGAGCTGCGGTTCGGCGTGGTGACCGAGTACTCGGCCAAGGCGTCGTACCTGCTCGGTACGATCCCGCCCAAGTCCGAGGTGCCCTACCTGCTCGCCGCCCAGGGAGCGCGTGAGGCCGTCTCGGGCAACTACGCACAGGCTCGTAGTCTGCTCGACCAAGCGGCACGCAAGGACCCGAGCGACCCCGTCCAAGACGACATCCACTTCGTCCGCGGAGAGCTCGAGCTCGCGGCGAAAGCTCCGGACGCGGCGATTTCCGCGTTTTCGAGCGCCGGTGGCGGCACGACTCCACGAGCGCACTTCGGACTCGCGCGCGCGTACCTCGCCAAGAAGGACCGCGAGAAGGCCGAGAAGGAGCTCGAGGCCACCCTGAAGGGCTCGCCCGATCACGTAGGAGCGCTGCTCGCTCGAGCTCGTCTCGTGTGGAGCACCAAGCAGGACGAGGCCGCCGCGCTCAAGGACTTGAAGAGCGTCATCGAGGGCGCCGCCAAGCCCAACGCCTCGCCCGGCGAGCTCTCGCAGGCGTATTCGCTCCGCGGTTGGGTGTATCTTGCAAGTAACCGCGCGACCGACGCACGCACGTCGTTCGACGAAGCGAGCAAGCTCGACTCGCGCAACGCTTCGGCCCTCATCGGGCAGGGTGAGGTGCTCTACGCCGACGGTCGCTACACCGAGGCCATCTCGCGCTTCGAGGAGGCCATCCAAAAGAGCCCCGACGACGTCGACGCCATCTGTGGATCGGCCAAGACCAAGATCGCGCTCGAGCGTCTCCAAGAAGCCAAGACTCAGCTGAACACGGCGCGAAGCACCTTCAAGAACGAGATGCAGGTCGCGTTCTGGCTGGCCAAAGCGGAAGAAGCGCTCGGCAACAAGAGCGTCGCCGAGACCGAGTACAACGTGGCCATCGCCCTGGCCGACCCGGCGCTGCCGAGCTCGGTCGAGCCCTACGCGGCGCTCGCCAAGCTGCTCGCCGCACAAGGTCGCAGCGCGGAAGCTCTGAAGAAGCTCGAGCTCGCCAAGTCGAAGCTCGCCGAGACCCCGGCCCTCGAGCGCGCCTTCGGCGACGTGGTCGCTTCGCAAGGCAAGTTCGACGACGCCATCGGCTACTACCAAAAGGCTCTCGCCAAGAACGAAGGCGACAACGCCACGCGCTTCCGCCTCGGTCAGGCTTACCGCAAGATGCGTAAGCTCGACCTGGCCGCGGCCGAGTTCGACAAGCTCACCGCCGTCGACAAGGACTATCCCGGTCTCTCCCTCGAGCGCGGCATGCTCTTCGAAGAAGCGGGCGAGGTGCAGAAGGCGCTCGAGCAGTTCAAGGGCGCGCTCGAGAAGGCCCCCACCGACCTCGACCTCATGCTGCGCGTCGGCGCGGCCTACGTGGCCATCGGACAGACCGAAGAGGCCATCAAGATGCTCAACAAAGTGTTCGAGCAGCGCCCCAACAGCGCCGAGGCGAACCACTTCTTGGGTCGAGCGTACTTGCGTCAAGGTGGCCTCCAGGTCACCGCGGCGATGCCTCGCCTGCGCCGTGCGGCCGAGCTCGACGCGAACCGCGCCGAGTACCATCTGTACGTCGCCTGGGCCGCCAACGAGGCCTCCCAGCCGGACATCAGCCTCGCCCGTCGCGAGGTCGATCGCGCGCTCGAGCTCGACAGCACCCTGGCCGACGCCTACTGGCAGCGCGGCGTGGTCAACTTCAAGCAGGGCGCGGTGAAGGACGCCGAGCGCGACTTGCGCAAGGCCCTCGAGCTCAAGCCGAACCGCATCGAAGCCCACGCGAGCATGGCCGAGCTTCTCGAGCACAACAACCAAGACGCGGCGGCCCTCGCGGAGTGGTCGATCGCCTGTACGGCCATGCCCCGGCAAGCGTGGTGGCGTTACCGATACGGCCATCTCCTCCAAGAGAAGGGTCGCAGCGCGGACGCCGTCGGACACCTCTCCTTCGCGGTCCAAGAGGCGCTCACCATGCAGCCTCGTCCGGGTTGGCTCACCATGGCCGCCTTCGCGGCGGCCCAATCCCAAGAAAAAATGGGCAAGAAGGCCGAGGCGATCGAGAACTACCGCCTCTTCCTCCAGACCTCGCCCTCCAGCTCTCCGGACCGCGACGACGCGCTCAATGCGCTGAAGAAGCTCGGTGGCAAGCTGCCGGACTGACCGCGCGTTCCATGCAAACCGCACGAAACCCCGGAGCGCTCGAACGAGCTCTCCGGGGTTTTGGTTTCGTTCAGCCTTCGGCGTAGCGAGCGGCCATCTTGGCGAACTCTTCCACGGTGAGCGTCTCGCCACGGGCACCGAGCGAAATCTCGGCGGCCTCGGCGGCTTTGGCCACGCGCTCTTCTCCGAGGCTCGCCCAGGCGTTGCGCAGGGTCTTTCGTCGCATGGCGAAGGCGAGCTTCACCACCTTGCGGAAGGTGTCGTCTTCCACCGCGCGAGGCGGATCGAGAGGCTCGAGCGCGACCACCGCGCTCGTCACCTGTGGAGGCGGGAAGAACGAGCCGGCCGAGACTCTCGTCACGCGCGAGATGGCGAAGCGCGCCTGCGTGAACACCGTGAGCGCGCCGTAGTCTTTGGTGGACGGCAGCGCCACCAGACGATCGGCCACTTCTTCTTGGACCATGAACACCGCGCGCGCGATGGAGGTGCCGAGCCCGACCGCCAGCTCCACCAGCTGACCCGTGATTTGGTAGGGCAGGTTGCCGCACAAAACACGGGGCGCGGGCATCTCGTCGAGCAGCGCGGGGAAATCGACGTTGGTGGCCGAGGCCTCCAAGAGGCGCAGGGCGCCGCGGTCGATCGCGGGCCCGAATTCGCCTTCCAGCAGCGGGACGAGATCCCGATCGCGCTCGATCGCCGTCACGTGTCCGGCGCGTTCGAGCAGCGCACGCGTGAGGGCGCCGGTTCCCGCGCCGATCTCGATCACGTGGGCCTTGCCCCGTTCTTCGTCGGGCACGCACGCTTCGGCGATTTTCGCGAGCACGCCCGCGTTCACCAAGAAGTTCTGTCCGAAGCTCTTCTTCGGGGAAAGCCCGTGCTTTTTGAGGAGCACTCGGGGATCTTCGCTCACGCTCGCTCCTTGCCGCGCCCGTTCGGTTGGTCGTTCGCGGCGACGCCGAGAGGAGCGATCTCTTCCGGTTTCTTCCGCACGTGCACCGCGCGGATCTTGATGCCGAGCCTACGTAGCTGCCGCTCGGCGCGTCGCTTCGAGGCGCGGACTCGCGTGAGTACGGCGTCTCCCACGAGGCGAGTCACGTCGTAGTCTTCGGAGCGGCTCCCGCCCAGCACTTTCTCCGTGACCTTCTCGGTGCGCTCGGCGCGCGCCGCGGCCATGGCCTCCTCGAGGCTGGGCTCGAAATCGGGAAGCGTGAACAGCACCTCGATGCGCTTTCGTTTGAGCTTCGCGATGGCGCGCTCGGTGGCGCCGCCCGGCACGGGTGCTTGCGCGAAGAGGTGCACGACGCTCGGGCGCGGACGCTCTTCGAGGATCTTCTCGAGCGCGCTCGCGAGCGCGAAGTCGGTCTCGGTGCGTTCGCCTTCCACCTTCGGAGGTAGCTCGATGCCGAAGGCCGCGCAGTAGTGACGCAGCCTCTGTTCGCGTGCGGTCTTGGCGAACGGCGCACGGGGCACGAACGGAGCACGCGCGCGCAAGAGCTCCGCTTTGGCGGCGAGCGCGTCCAGATTCCCTCGAGGAACGTCGGCGAGACCACCGGCGTCGAGCGGGCGCGCGTGCTCGGCCACACGCAGCGCGACCTCTTGTTCGTCGAGCTCGCTGCGATCGGCGTCCACTGTGTTCGCGGCGCTGGCCAATGCCGCCGCGATCTTGGCCAAGTTGGCCGCGCCCTCGGCCGCGGGCACCCACGAGCGTACGCGGGTGGCCACCACGGCGAGCCCCACGAGATCGCCTCGTGTCACGTAGCGCGCGGCGAGCGCTCCCACGAGATCGCACGTCTCGTCGAGCGGGGCATGGCCCGGCTCGCCCGCCCACAGCTCGACCGAGGCGTCCACCACGAGCCACACGATGTCGCGCTCCTCGCGCTCCATCTCGCGCACCACGAGCTTGCGTCGGCGCGCGCTGGCTTTCCACGCGATGCGCTTGAAGGCGTCGCCCGGTACGTGGTCGCGGAGCTCGCGCAGCTCGTCGCTCTCGCCCCGTGCGTTGCCCGCGCGTCCTCGCACGGCCTGGCTACGCGAGCGACCCCCGCGGGCCGACTCGATCGAAGCGAAGAGGCGCGGAGGGAGGACCTCGATGCCGTGAGGATTCGCGAACAAAAGAGGCACTTCGTAGAGTCCCTCGCCGCCGACCGGAGTGCCGCGCACCTCGAGCGCGACGCCGTGCACGCCCCACCGGCCCACACGCTTCGCGGTGAGGGTCACGTCGAACCTCACGCGTGATCCCGCCGGCAGCTCGATCTCGGTCGGCTCGATTTTGGCGCCCAGCATGCTCGAGACGAGCGGGCGCACGTTCACCGCGCGAGCGTCGTCGGTGCCTCGGTTGCGGAGCTCGGCCTCGAGCACCACCTCGGCGCCTCGCGCGGTTCGCGTCACGCGGCGCGTGGTGGTCCAGACCATCTCGAAGCCCGACGAGCGGATGCGCGCCACCGTGGCGTGCGCGAGCACTCGGCCGAGCGCGATGGCCAACACCACGGCCCCTCCGAAGGCGCACACCGCAGGCTCGCGCGCGGCCACCCCCACGGCGACCATGGCCGCCCCGGCGAGGGCGACGTGGAACGCGGGCCGTGTGGGGTGTAGCTGCATGATGCAGGTATCTTCAGGCCGGGCGCGCGCCGCGCCTGTAGCCGACCTTGGAGAGCGCTTCTTCGATGATTTGCTCGCGCGCGCGGGCGTCGCCTTCGAGCTCCGCGGAGAGCACCAAACGATGCGCGAGCACCCCCGAGGCGACGGCGCGCACGTCTTCCGGGACGACGAACGGACGGCTGTCGAGCAGGGCCTTCGCCTTCGCAGCCTGCACGAGGCCGAGGGTCGCGCGGGGGCTCGCGCCGAGGGCCACCTTGGCGTGCGAGCGCGTGAACTGCGTGAGAGCCACGCAGTAGTCGAAGAGGTCTTCTTCCACGTGGATGCGCGCGGCGAGGTGCTGCAACCGGAGCACGTCTTCCGCCTTCAGAACCGCGCGGACCTGCGGTGCTTCGACCCCGTGCAGCTTGAGCATCTGGGCCTCTTCGCGCGCGGTCGGGTAGCCGAGTGGCACCCGCACGAGGAAGCGGTCCACTTGGGCCTCGGGCAGCGGGTAGGTGCCCTCGAGGTCGATCGGGTTCTGCGTGGCGAGCACCAAGAAGGGCGCGGGCAGCTCGAAGCGGTCGCCCTCGATGGTGACCTGGCGCTCTTGCATCGCCTCGAGCAGCGCCGACTGGGTCTTCGCGGGCGCGCGGTTGATCTCGTCCGCCAAGACCACGTTCGCGAAGATGGGTCCCGCGCGCAGCGAGAAGGTGCCGTCCCGAGGGGAGAGCACGTAGGTGCCGGTGATGTCCGCCGGGAGCAGATCCGGCGTGAACTGGATGCGCCGAGACGAGCAGCCGAGGCCCGAGGCGAAGGCCTTCACGAGGGTGGTCTTGGCGACGCCGGGTACGCCTTCGAGCAGCACGTGGCCGCGAGCCAAGATGGCCACCAGCATCAGATCGGGACCGCGGCTCGAGCCCACGTAGACACGGGTGATCTCGCGGCGGAGCTCTTCGACGCGGTCTTTCGCGCCCGCGACCTCGGTGGCGGAGACTTGGGTGTTCGCGCTCATGCGGGCTCGGGGGCGCTCTTCGTGGCGGGCGTGGAGGGCGACGGGTTTCCGGAAGAGCCTTTGCGCTCTTCGATCTGCTCGACGATTCGCTTCACTTGGGTCGCGGCCTCCACGAGATCACGGTCTTTGTAGGCAGGGGGCGGAGAGCCTCGCCGTGAGAGGACGAGCGTCTCGACGGTGGCCATTTTTAGCAGAACTTGACGAAGCGCGGCGAGCCCTTGCGGGTCGAGCAGGCCGCTCGCCGCCACGTGGGTGACCAGCTCCGATTGAGGCGGCAGCACGTCGATCGCGAGGGCTTGGCAGAGCCGCTCCTCGAGCGCGTGCTTGAGCTCGAGCATGGCCAGCACGCGGGAGGCCTGGGGGGAAGCGACCACCGCCGCGTGCCCGGCCACGCCTCCGTGCGCGACGCGGGGGATCTTGCGCGTGAAGCGCGGCGACTGCGGTTTGTGCAGCTTTCCGGCGCGCGTGGCCACCCACACCACCACCGCGAGCCCTGCTCCGATGGCCAGCGTGAAGAGCATGGCCGGGGGCATACCCTGGGTCTTCACGCTCTCGGCGAGCTCTTTCACGGCGGCGAGCGCGGCGTCGATCTGCGTCTCTTCGCTCCCGAAGTGCCCCTGCGAGACGAAGCTCCCCGCGACGATGAAGATGCGCCCGTTGCGCGCTCCCCAGGTGTCGTCGTCGAGTGCATAGTGCACGATTCCTTTGGCGAGCGCTTTGTTGCCCGCGTAGCGGAGCATCGAGTTCATCACCATGGAGGGATCGGAGAGCACGAGCAGGCGTCCGTTGCCCACCGCGCCGGCCACGCCGACCGGCACGTCCGGGCTGCCGTCCGCCGAGCGCACGCGAAGCACCGGGGAGAGGTCGGGGTGTTTCAGTCCGGTCGCGTGGTTGGTGACCACCCGCTGCACGTCGACCACCACAGGATGCGGGCTGGCCGGCTCGGCGAGGGCGAGGTTCGGGTTTTTCCGGAGCATCTCGGCCGGCACCTGCGGAAGCGGGACGCGCTCCATGCCGAAGTGCCGCAAGAGACCGTCTCCCTTGCCGAAATCGTCCAGCAAGATGACGCGCCCGCCAGCGTGCATGAACTTGGCGAGCTCGGCGGCGTCGATGCTCTTCTCCGGGTGGAGGATGAGCACCGCGTCTTTGGGTCCGATGACCGAGAGATCGAGCTTGTCCGAGACCACCACGTGGTCTGCGCCCACTTCGGCCCGGGCCAGCCGCACGAGCTCGGAGCATCCTTCCCAGTCCGAGCCTTGGAGTGAAAACGGGTCCGCCTGAGCGCTCCGGGCCGACCCGAGCAGGCCGACCACCACCAAAAGCGCCGCGAAAACGCGCACGAACGTTCGCGTCTTCGTCGTCCCAGGGTGAGCTGGCGAACACGAGGACACACGGGAGCGAGGTCGAGTTCGAGGAGCAGGCAGCAAGGGGTCGGACGAATCGTACGGGAAAGAAGCCGGGCGCCCTTCAGGAGCGAGCAGGTCGCGCCGCTTCAGAGGTTAGCCTACGTGCACGCGGCACGGGGCCGTCTCTCGTGAACCACGCCGAATCGGGTGCGAAGCCTTCATCCACGCGTTTTTTCTCGACCGGCCCACAGCGGACGGAAGGGAAGAGCGAGGGAAGAGGACGTCGTCGCCCGTGCACCTGCTTGGGACACTTGACCAGGGTTTGGCCATTGCTAGCCTGGGAAAGTAACCTTACGTTCGCCGGTGTCGGCTGCTCCTCTTGGAGGACTTTTCATGCTGCCTCCCTTCATCATCGAACAAATTCGGAAACGCGAAGAAGACGAGCGCGCTCGGCATCAACAGCCGGTGCTCGAGCTTCCTATTCCGATGGGACCCGCTCATAGGTCCCCGCGCCCGCGCGAAGCAGAGGAAGAGCCCTCCCGCGGCGTGATCATCCTGGAACTGTAAGGTCTCGCGCTCGCCCTCTCGTGAGGTCCGCTCCTTCGAGCAGACCCACGAAAAGGGCGAACCTTAGCGAACCTCGAGCCACCCCCTCCTGCAGCTTCGGAGGGGGTTTGCTTTTCGAAGCCGTGCTCGCCGAAAGCCCCGCCGGCCGGAGGTTCAGGGCTTCGTGACGAGACGCTGGGCGGCCTGGCGGAGGCGCGGGGCGACGCGCGCATCGTGCGCGACCGCGTCCACCTTCACGCGATCGGCCCCCGAGAGCACCAGGCGATGCGACGGATGGCGGCACGCGCCCGCGAGCGTGAAGACCTCTCCGCGGGAGAGAGGAACGCCCGGGTGGCCGAACACCTTGCCCCAGTCGAGCGCGGGCTTTTTCGTCTTGGTGCCTCGGGCGATCGCGGTAAATCCGGCGCTCGCGCTGGGAAACGCCTTGAAAATAGGCGATCCGGCCATCACTCGGCGCTGGAGCGGCGAGGTCTGCGGTGTACCGAAGGCCGCGCCCGCCGCGAACATGATGTTCGACACGTCCGGGCAGGACTCCAAGTTGCCGTTCGCGATGTCGGGGCAGCTCGGCGTGTCGGCGAGCGGGTCGGTGTCTCCGGAGATCTCGGTGGTGTGGTTCAGCCCGAAAAAGTGACCGGTCTCGTGTGCGAGCACGTAGCCCTCGAGCTCGGCGTCCGCTTCGGAGAGGCTCGCCAGGGCAAGGCCCGACTGCTCGTTCCCGGGGTTGTTGGCGGCGCCGGGGATGCCCGCCGCGATGCCCCACCATTCGGACGTCTGGGAGTCGCCTTCGGAGAGCACGATGTTGAGCGACTGGCCGGCGGGCGTCGCGCGCGATTCTTGGAAGGCATCGTAGAGCTCTTGGTCGTCGAGCTGGCGGTAGCTCGAGGAGATGCCGTGGAAGCGCACGTTCCCGTTGCGCAAGCCGTAGAGGTCCGAGATGGCGCCGAAGTAGGAGTCGAGCCGAGCGAGCACTTCGCGGTTCTGCGCCGCGTTCGCCACCGAGATGGGCCCGGAGCCGCTGAGCCTCAGACCTTGGGGCACGTACACGTCGAGGTCGAGCGTGCCACCGTGGAATGCGCCGTCCGAGGTGCTCTGGATCTGCACCTTCGCGCGCAAGGTGCCCTGGCCGCGGAACACGGCCTTCCACGTGCCGGGCACCACGTCGGGCATGGCCTCGGGGTGTGCGCTCTGCGGGACCTGCACGGCCGCGGTGGTGCCGAAGAGCGTCTCGCTGGTGGGGTTCGAGCCCCCGAACGGGGTGGCCTGCGCATGGGCTTTTTCCCCGCTCGGCGTGACGATCTCGAGCACCGCGAGCGACTCGGAGGGCGTGTTCGACTCGACGGTGACGTGGAAGCCGAGCGTGTTCGGAGGGATCGGGATGTCGACCGGAACGCCCGCCGTGACCACACCGAGATCGACCACGCCGAGCGGGACCGTGGGTCCTCCGTCGAAGCCGGGGATCACCACGGTCGCGTCGATCTCGGAGGCATCGGGGCCGGCGTCCGGCTCGGTCACGGTCGCGTCGACGGTGGGCAGCGGCGCGACCGAGGCGTCGGGCAAGACGTCTTGTTCGGGCAGGACCTTGCCTCCACAAGCGGCTGCCGTGGCGAGGGCGAGGGCGAGGGCGGGGAACACGAGGGACGTCTTGCGCATCGAGAGCTCCGGGAAGGAAGGCGTGGAAGGGAAGCGACGGGAGGGCCGGGAAACGGAGAAAAAGAAGCGAAGGCGCGGGAGGCGAGTCGCGCCTTCGCTCTTCCTTGGGTCACGAGATGCGCGTCCGTCTCGGAAAGTTCGACGGCGCGCGAAATTCGGATGCTCGAAAGAGCGAAGCTCGGAGAAACCCGCGCAGGCTCTCGGAGGTCCTCATTCGAGCACGACGACCGCCGCTCCGTACTTGGCGAGCGCGACGTCGAGGCCTTTCTCGCCCAGGTCTTTGCCGGTTCGCATGCCGACAGGTCCTCCGAACGAGACGTTTTTCACGGCATACGTCTTGGTGGCGTCGAGTCCGAGGCGTGCGAGGTCGACGAGATCGACGTGCACGGTACCCGCGTCGTGCCCGTTCACCACGAAGACGAAGGTCTTCGCTTTGGTGCCGCGGGAGCGGCGTGCCCAGGCTTCTTCGCGGATGCCCGTGGCGCGAGCGGCGGGCGAGACCCCCGCGCGTTCGAGCACGTGCCGGACGAGCGCGCGCTTTCGATCGAGGTCGGTGGTATCGGCGCGGTAGTAGGCGTCGGTGGCGAACGCGGTCTGGAAATGGGCGCCGAAGAGCGCGCGAAGGCCGTTGCCCGCCGAGGCCGCTCGCGTGAACGCGACGACCTTGCCGTCTCCGCCGAGTGGCTGCGTGCGCTCAACCACCAGCGTCGAGGCCCCGGGCGCGGGCGTGAAGAAGTTCTCGTACCAATACGTGCGGGTTACACCTTCCGAGCCGGAGAGCTTCTGGTTCGCGTCTCCCGAGCGGAGGCCCAAGCCCGGCCACGAGTAGCTCCCGCTCGGCTGGGCGTCGAACAGCGCGGCCAGCTTGGTCACGCTGGGCGACTTCACGTTGGCGAGGTTCTTCGACCCCGGATCCAAGAGGGCCACGAGCGCTCCTCCGCGCGCGGAGAAGGCCACCAGGGTGTCTGCCATGCGGTCGTCGACGATCTCCGGGAGGAGAAAAATCGCAGCTTTTTGGTTCGTGAGGTCGAGGCGTGCCACGTCCGCCACCTTCGGGTTGAAGCCCGCGTCGGCGAGCCAGCCGAAGACGCCCGGGTTCTCTTGGGCGTAGAGCGACTGCATGTCGTCCTTCGCGTCGCCGCGAGGGACGGCGTGCGCCACGTCTTGCACGATGGTCACCGCGTCCTCCACCTCGTCGCTCGCCGAGAGGTCCGCTTCGTAGTCGTGGAGGATGGTGCCCCAGCGCTTCATGACGTCGTACCGCGGGCGGAGATCGCCGTCGGGTCCGATGGCGCCTTGGAAGTCGTAGGACGAGTCGTCCAGATTGAAGCCGCCACGCAGCACGTAGAAGCTCCCGCCCTTCATGCCGTGTCCGAAGCTCTTGGCGAGCAGCTGATCGGTGGCCTCCGGCGTCACGTTGGGCTTGATGCCCAGCGGGAACGAATAAAAGCCGCCCTGGAGCTCCGCGCCGAACGTGTAACGCTCGCTGTCTTTGGTGTACGCCTTGCCGTTCTCGCCGAAGAGCTTGGTGAAGTAGTCCACCTGGAAGGGCTGATCGGCGATCTCGCCATTGGTGGGGAATTGTTTGGGGTAGAGGTCCGCGCCCGCGAGACCGACCTGATTCTTGATGCCGCCGTCGTGGACGAGCACCGTGCGGAGCGGCAATCCGAAGGGCGAGTCGTTGGTGAAGAACATCACCTCGGGCTCGCGAACTCCGCGCTGCTCGAGCATGCCGCGCAGGGTCTTCAGATACGCGAGCGAGTAGGCTTGTCCCGCGTCGTACCAATCGCGCGCGGCGACGTCTTCCGAGGGATTGCCGGGAGCGGAGGCGGGGGCCACGACCGCGCCGAAGCTGCCGTAGCTCTTGCCGTACGCCGCATTGAGCGCAGCGAGGTTGCCCGCGTAGCGGGTCTCCAAGAACTTCCGATAGTGCGCGAGCGACGCGGGCGAATAGTCGACGTCGCCGAAGCGATTCGCCCAGTACTGATTGGTTTCGTTGTCCACCTGGACGGCGACCACGCAACGCGAGGCGATGAACGGTTTAACGATGGGCAAGACGCGGTCGTAGAAGTCGCCCACGGCGGCCAGGTACTCCGGGTCGAGGTAGGTCGGCTGGGTCTGCGTGGCGTCGCCGGTCGGGCTGAAGCTGTACGTGTCGCCGTTGGCCTTCTTGACCAGGCTCTGCGGGTGAGCCGCTTTCCACCAGGCGGGCACGGCCCCGAACGTGCCGAATCCCTTGGGCCACTCGGCGGTGATGAGCGGGCCCGGTTTGGCCACCACCTTCATGCCCGCCGCGCAGGCGAGCTCGAGGAATTTCCCGACGTCGCGTGCGCCCGTGAAGTCCCACTGGCCGGCCGCCGTCGCGTGGTAGTCCCACGGAAGGTACGTGGCGACCAGGTTCATGTTGGCGGCCTTCATCTTCGCGAAAGTGTCGCTCCACAAGGCCTGGGTCTTTTGCGCGTCGAATGCTTTGTCGCGCACACGGAAGTAGGGAACCTCGCCTCCGAAGAGCACCGTGGGGCGGCCGTCGATCACGAGCTCGCCGCGCTTCACCTCCACGCGAGGGCCCGAAGGTCCGGGGGCGTCGGGGACCGAGCCTTCCGGGGGGTCGACGGGGGGCCGCCAGGTGTCGCCGGTGGAGGCATCCGGGTCTCCCGGCAAGCCTCCAGGCTCGTCCGAGCCACATGCCGCGTACACGGCGAGACTCGCGAGCAAGAGGCCGGTCGAGAGACGAACACGCTTGCCCGAGGTCACGATGCGTGGGTTCACGGCTGGCAGCTTACGAGACGCGGCGCCGGTCGGCCGGTCGTTTCGTTCGAGAAAGCGCCGTGAGCGAGCGCTGGCGCAATCCGTGTCCTCCCACGAGGTACGGTTTGAGCCTCGCTCCGGGCGCGGGTACGCTCGGGACCGATGCAGAATGCACTCGTTCGCAAAGCCGCTCGTGCGGCCGGGTTCGGCGCGCTGACCGTGGCCTCGGGCGCGGCGGTCTACGGGGCGGTGCGCCTGGCACCGCTCGAGCGGAAGTCCTCCGCGCGAGACGCGGTCACGGGGGCCTGGTCGCGTGGGTTGCTCTCGCTCTTCGGGGTCGATGTGCGTGTCGCGGGAGCCTCTCCCGGGCCTCTCGGTGTGGGACGCGGACGCGGTCGAATCGTGATCGCCAACCATCGTTCCATCATCGACATCGCGCTCCTGCTCTCCACTTTCGGCGGCGCGGTCCTGAGCCGCGGCGACTTGGCCGGTTGGCCGATCGTCGGTCCGGCCGCGCGTGCTGCAGGAACGGTGTTCGTCGATCGCGCGAGCAAAGCGAGCGGTGCCCGTGCCATCGAAGCGATGGTGGCGCGCCTGGCCGAGGACGACACCATCAGCCTGTTCCCCGAAGGAACCACGTTCGAGGACGACGAGGTTCGGCCGTTCAAGCCGGGCGCGTTCGTTGCCGCCGCACGCGCACGTGTCCCGGTGGTGCCGGTGGGGCTCGTGTACCCGCTCGACTCGGGCGCGGCGTTCGGCGGCGAGACCTTCGTCGAGCACCTCTCGCGCCTCGCGGGCACGGCGCGGACGCGTGCCTACGTCGAGGTCGGCGAGCCGCTCGAGCTCGCGCTGGGCGAGAGCGTGGACGACTTCCGCGAGCGCTGCCGAAGCGAGGTCGCGCGCCTCGTCCACGTCGCTCGTGCGAAGGAGCGCGCGGACGCCTGAGCGGCCGGTTCCGAAGGTCTCGTGAGGAGACGGGGGCGAGGGGCCGAGACGACGGCGATTGAAGTCGCGCGGTCGACGAACTAGGCTCCCGCGCCCATGACCCCCCTTTTCTTCGGAGCTTTGCGTGATGCGGCCTCGAGCCAGCGTCCAAGTGTCCGAAAGCGTTTGGGTTTTGTCGGGTGCCTCGGGGCGGCGCTCGTGGCGACCCTCCCGGGCCTCTCGGCCTGCTACGCGACCGGTGCGGGCACGGATCCGCCGCTCGACCGTCTTTATTTTCCGGTCGGACTGTCGGTATCGCATGGCGGCAACGTGCTCTACGCGCTGAACTCGGACTTCGACCTCCAGTACAACGGCGGCACGATCCAGTCGTACGACCTGCACAAGCTCCGCCTCGAGGCGGACGCGGGCGCGAACAACACCGCCGCGTGCGTGGCCGCTCCGGTCGACGGCACGCCGCTCGGTCAGACCTGCGTTCCTCCGCAGCCTGCCGCGAACTACATCCGTGACTCGGCCATCGTCGGAGCCTTCGGGACCGACCTACAGTCGAGCGCGCCCGCGTCGGCACTCGTGCGTCCCGAAGGCGTGACCGGTGCTGCGGCCCCGCGCACCAAGGCACGTCTCTTCGCGCCCATTCGCGGCTCGGCCTCGCTGCTCTTCGCGGACGTCGCCGAAGACACGGCGGTGCCCGATGCAACGGCCACCAAAGACTCGTACGCGCCCTTCCGCATCCAGTGCGGACAAGACGCCTCCAACATCTGCCGCAACTCGGCCGGCACGGACACCGAGAGCGAGCCGCAGAACACGCGCGGGCTTCGCCTCCCCGGTGAGCCGTTCGCGCTCGCGCAGAGCGAAGACGGCAGCACGTTGGTGGTCACCCACCAGAGCGACACGAAGACCACTCTGCTCTCGAGCGGCCTCGACTACACGAAGGGCGACACGTTCGAGAATCCCTCGGTGCAGTTCATCGCCGACGGAATGCGCGTGGGCGGAGTGGGGCTCGTCACCATTCCGTACGACCCGGATGCTTTCGCGCAGGGGGCACGCCCTCGCCCGGCGTATCTCGAGACCTCGCGCTCGGTGGCGGAGCTCTCGCTGCTCCGCCAGTACGACGACCTCGGTCCTGCGGGGTCGTCGACGCTGCGACGTCCGTTCCTTTCGCGCGAGCGTGCGTACCCGCTCTCCATCGCGGCGGGGGGCAGCGACTCGCGTGGCCTCGCGCTCGACCCGACCCCGCGCATCGCCTGCAAGGCCCGCGTGAAGGCCGCCGATCCGGCCGCGGTGCCCCCGCGCACCGATGCTGACGTGCAGGCCGATCGCGCCGCTTGCGCACGCAAGCCGCTGCGGGTGTTCCTCGCCAACCGTTCGCCCGGCTCGCTACTCGTGGGCGAGCTCGGCAACGACGTGGGCAAGAGCACCGGCGCGGCCGACTCGGACAAGGCCTACGACCCCGAGCGCCTCACGTTCTTCGATCCCGTACCGCTCGCCACCGGGCCGTCCAAGGTGTTCTTGGCGCCCATCGTCGACGCGAACGGGAAGTACGCCTTGCGTGTCTTCGTGGTGTGCTTCGACGCCTCGAGCATCTTCGTGGTGAACCCGGACACGCGTCGCCTCGAGAACGTCATCCGTGTGGAGGCCGGGCCCTTCGCGCTCGCCTTCGACCCCTTCGACCTGCAAGACGTCGCGATCAAGGCGGACGTGCCCGTGTCGGAGAACATCCGAAAGTACCGCTTCGCGTACGTGGCGAGCTTCACCAAGAGCGCCGTGCAAATGATCGACCTCGACAACTCGCGCCCTTCCAAAGACACCTTCGAAAAGGTCGTCTTCACGCTCGGCGAGCCGACCCTCCCCAAGGGAGTCAAGTGAACCTCAGGATTGCATTCGGCGCGTTCGCCCTCGTGGGTATGGCTTCTCTGGCCGGCCTCCCGAGCTGCTCGCAGACCCCCCCCAACAATCCCATTCGCACGTTCGAGCGCCCGGAGCGCGTCGATTTCGTGTGCATGAAGGTCCGCACCGACGACGGCAACAGCCGCATCGCTCCCGTGCCCGTGCCGCTCGCGAAGTGCACGCCCGTCACCGCGGAAGAGTCGTCGAACGACCTCGGGCAGTTCCGCCCGTACCACCTCTATGCGTTGGTCACGCAGACCACGCGTGGTGAGGTCGCGGTGAGCGATATCACCGCGGGAGGCGTGGTCGACCAGGACGTGAGCCAGCCCGGCATCAACTTCCTCACCGTAGGAAGCCTGCCGCAAGACATCGCGTCCACGCCGGACGGGCTCCTCTCGTTCGTCGCTTCGGCCGAGCCGAACAAGCCCGGCATCTACGCTATCGCGTCGCATCGCATGCTGGGCGACGAGGCGGGTGTGCTCCGTCAAGGGCTCGACGGCAAGGTGATCGAGCCGCACACTACGCTCGCCACGTGGCCCGCTTGCTCGCTGCCGGAAGCCCCGGCGGCGGTCGCGGTGATGAAGCGCGAGGGCGTCGGCGCGGACGACAGCGATCCGTTCGGGTACTACGTGGCTGCGCTGCTCCCCGGAACCGCCGGTGGGCGCGCGCGCGTGGTCACGCTCGACGTGAAGCCCTTCTTGCGCGGCGCTGGCGTGGTGAACGCGGGACTCGCCCCGGGCCTCACCGAGGCCGGCGAGCGCGTGGAGCCCGGACAGCTCGCGCCCTGCAAAATCGCGAGCAGCTTGGACCTCGGCGGCTCGGAGATCGTGCCCAAGACGGTGGCCCGCGGGCCAGC
The DNA here is from genome assembly GCA_965225775.1 of Polyangiaceae bacterium. GTDB lineage: Bacteria > Myxococcota_A > Polyangia > Polyangiales > Polyangiaceae > JAAFHV01. Next base: position 8,953,139 of record OZ245328.1, read on the forward strand.
CTGGGACGACGGCGTGAAGTACCGCGACAGCGTCCCCCCGGTGGTCAAGGTCGACCCGGCTTCGTTCCCCGCGGGAGAGTCCGCAGTGGAGCCTCTGCCTTTCGCCGCGAGCTGCTTCGACCCCAAGGCGACGCCGGCATCGAAGACCGTCGCGCTCGAGTTCACCGAGCCTCTCGGGCAAGCGCAGCCGCGCACCTTCGTGAAGGATCGTACGAAGCTCTACGTGACCGACTCGGCGTTGCCCATCGTGCACGTGGTCGACCTCACGTACCCGCTCGCGCCCAAGGAGCGTGCGCCGCTCGTCACCTCGAGCCTCACCGACCCGAACCGCATGGTCACCGTCAAAGACCTCGCGGTGAGCCCGGAGACGCGCGAGTACAAGCGTTACCTTTACGCGATCGACGAGAAACAAGGCTCGTTGATGGTCTACGACGTCACCGACGACGACTCGCCGCGCATGCCGCTCACGCGCCCGCATCCGCAGTCGAACCCCTTCGACGCGACCGACCGCGTGACCTTCACCGCGCCCATCGCGGCCGTCCAGTTCGCGCGCTTCGAGCTGCCGTTGGCGGGCCAGCGCGTCTCCGGCTTGCTCTGCAACCCGAACGCGAACATCGACCGAGTGGACCCGACGACCAATGAGGCCGTTTTCACGGACCTCGGCGGCTACCTCCGGAAAGACAGGACCGACACGCTCGGCCCGTCCCGCCTGCGCGGCGTCTTCGGCTTCGTCACGCTGACCAACGGTCAGGTGGTCACACTCGACGTCGACGACTGGGACGCCCCGTGCCGTCGTCCGGACTCCATGGGGAAAGATACAGAGGCTCTCGCACCGAGCTCGCTGACGCCGGCGCAGGCGTCGAGCTCGACCGATACGAGCCCGTACGCCGCCCGTGAAACGTCGGCGGGCAAGACCTCCGCCCCGACCACACAGGAAGGCTTCTTCCCGGTCTCCGCGCCCAATCGTCCGCGCTCGCGTTTCCCGCTGCTGCGCTCGACGACCGAAGGGGTGCACATTCCTTACTTGGCGAGCCCGCCGAGCTACTTCGACCCCTACGGGACCAGCATTCCGTCGTCCGGAGAGCCCTCGAAGGCTTCGCCCAAGATGCGCCCCACCGTCACCGGAGTGGCCGACCCGACCGCGCTCGGCGACGCCCAGCCGTTCAATACGGGGAGCTTCACGGCATACACGGAGAGCGGAACGACGGCGTACACGAAGGGGCTCGGCGACAACGTGAGCTCGACGAACGACCCCGAGACCCCTCGTTTCGTGCGCTTCGCATTCGAGGATCCCACGGTCCACGTCGACCAAGACTGGGTCTCGGTGTACGAGGGCACGCTCCCCGGCACCGAAGGTGTGGTGACCACCCTCGACTCGACCGACGGCTTTTCGTCGCTCACGCTCTCCGGAGCCGGCAGCCACTTCTGCACGCAGGGCGTGGAAGATTGGTCGCTCGGAAAAGAGCGCGCCGTGGCCATCTCGGCCGAGCTGCAAAAGCTCGGGGTGACCTCACCGCTGCTCGCCGACCGCATGGTCGACTACGCCGAGATCACCGACGACCTGCTCTCTCCGACCGACGACTACTGGCGCGTCGACCAGGCTTGTTGGGCGGACGTCTTGCCGGGTGGCGGAAACGCGACCACTCGCTACGAGACGTGCAATCAGCTCTTCGACGCGGACTACCTGCCCACGCCGCAAGTCACCACCACGCCGATCGTCAATCCGAACCGCTTCTTGCCCGTGTTCGAGGCGTACGACGGCAAGCTCGTGGTCTCGCGCTTCTTCTCGCAGAAGGTCGGGAACACCACCTACTCGACCGTGGTGCCGCCCCAAGCGAGCAACAAGTCGATGCTCGCGGCGGCGAAGTGCTGCTTCCACTCGCAGGCCAAGATCCAGGTGCGCGCCGGGTCGCAGTGGGTGACCAAGGGCGCCTCGCGTACGGCCTCGCCGGTGCAGTTCCTCCACCATGTGCGGCGTGGTGCCCAGGATCGCTGCGTGCAGTCGTGCGAAGCGCGCGACCAGCTCTTGAACGGACGCTCGCCTGCGGTACCCCTCCCGAAGGAAGATGCGGCGCTGCTCGTCTCGCGTAACTCGGCGCTCGCTCTGCGCAACCCGATGTTCTCGTTCGTCATGTGGAACGGGCTCTCGGGCGGCGTGGACGTTCCGCCGGCCTCGGGCACGTACTACACGTTCTCCACGCGTGGCGGCTTCACCGCGTACACCTCGAACATCGCTGCCGCCAGCTCGGTCGTGAACCCGCGATCCATGCGCTACATCGAGCCGCTCGGGCAGATGGTCATCGTGGACGGAGCCTCGCAAGGCCTCGTGCTCTTCGACCTTCGTACGCTCGCCCTCTCGACCACCGCGTTCTACTGAGAGCCGGGCCGTGGCCAAGGGGAAGGATGCCTCCGAGACGCCGCTCATGCGCCAGTACCTGGGCGCCAAAGCGGCGTACCCGGACGCGCTCTTGTTCTTCCGTCTGGGAGATTTTTACGAGCTCTTCTTCGAAGACGCGGTGACCGCGGCGAAGGTGCTCGACCTCACGCTGACCAGCCGGAACAAACACGCCGAAGACGAAGTGCCCATGGCGGGCGTGCCCCACCATGCTGCTGCATCCTACATCAATCGCCTGACCGAGCTCGGCTACAAGGTCGCCTTGTGCGAACAGATGGCCGATCCGCAGACCGTGAAGGGCATCGTCCCTCGCGAGGTGGTTCGGGTGGTGACGCCGGCGCTGGTGTTCGACGACGCCGGCCTCGAGGCCGGGAAAAACGCCTTCGTGGTGGCCATCGAGCGTGAAGGCGAAACGTACGGCGTGGCCGCCTACGACGGCTCCACCGGAGAGCTCTCGTGCACCGAGCTCGAAGACGTGCGCTCCGCGCTCTCGGAGCTCACGCGGCTCGATCCTCGCGAGCTTTTGCTCGGGCCGGAGGTCGCCGAGCTCGGTCCGCGTCTCTCCGCGATGCGTCCGCGTCTCTCGCAGCGGCTACAAGCGAAGACCCTATCGATCAAGGACGCCGACCGCCTGCTCGACGAGCAGCTCGGCAAGGGCGAAGCGAAGGGCTCGGCGAAGAGCACGGTGGCGCGCATCGCCGCGGCGCGCGTGCTGGGGTACGCAGGCTCGTGCGAGCCGGGCAAGAAGCTCCCGGTGGCGCGTCTCGCTTCGCTGGCCACCGGCGACACGCTGGTGCTCGACGCGTCCACGCAAGATCACCTCGAGCTCGTGCGCACCAACGACGGCGAGACGCGTGGCTCGCTCCTCGCGCAGATCGACGAGACCAAGACGGCCATGGGGGCGCGGCTCTTGCGGGCGCGTCTGCTCGCGCCGAGCACACGTCTTCCCGTGGTGCGCGAGCGTCACGACGCGGTCGCGTTTTTTCTGGAAAATCCAGGGCTCCGAAGCGACGTGCGCGCACGCCTGGGACGCGTTTCGGACCTCGAGCGCTTGGCCGTGAAGCTCGCGACGGGACGTGCGCTGCCGCGTGATCTGGTCTCGCTGCGCCGCACGCTCGCAGAAGTTCCGTGTATCGTGCAAGAGATCGCGAAGAGCGTCTCGGCCGCCGTGAAGCTCGGTGGCGCTCCCGGGATCTCGCTCGACGTGGACACCTGCGAGCGTGCGCGCGGGTTGCTCGAGCAAGCCCTGGCCGACGAGCCCGGCGCCAAGGCAGGCGAGGGAGACGTGCTTCGCGAGGGCTTCGATGCCGATCTCGACGAGGCGCGTGAGCTCTCGAAAGGCGGCCAGCGGCTCTTGGTCGATCTCGAAGGTCGACTCAAAGAAGAGACCGGCATCGGCAGCCTCAAGCTCAAGTACACGCGCGTCTTCGGCTGGTACATCGAGCTCACGAAGACCCACGTGGCGCGTGCGCCGAAGGCTTGGCGCAGGAAGCAGACCGTCGCCACCGGCGAGCGCTACACGAACGACGAGCTCGACGCGCTCTCGGACAAGGTGGCGCACGCGGAGACTCGCCTCGCGGCGCGTGAGCAGGAGCTCTACGCGAAGCTCGTGAGAGACCTCGCGGAAGACGTCGAGTCGCTGCGACGTGCGGCGCGTGCTCTTGCCGAGTGGGACGTGTCTTCGGCCTTGGCCGAGGTGGCCCACGCGCACGACTACGTGCGCCCCGAGGTCGACGAAGGCTTCGCGCTGCACGTGGTGGACGGAAGGCACCCGGTGGTGGAGCGCCTCGCTGCGGCCGGGGCGTTCGTGCCCAACGACGTCTCTCTCGACGCCGCGGAAGATGCCACGTGCGCGCGTCTCTGGTTGGTCAGCGGCCCCAACATGGCCGGAAAATCCACGTTCATGCGCCAAGTGGCGCTGGTGGTGCTGCTCGGTCAGATGGGAGCGTTCGTGCCCGCGAAGAGCGCGCGCATCGGCTTGGTCGACCGCGTGCTCACTCGTGTGGGCGCGAGCGACAACCTCTCGAAGGGCGAGAGCACCTTCATGGTGGAGATGAAAGAGACGGCCAACGTGCTCACGCGCGCCACCCGTCGTTCACTCGTGGTGCTCGACGAGATCGGTCGTGGGACCAGCACTTACGACGGTCTCTCCATCGCGTGGGCGGTGGCCGAGCACCTGGGCGAGGTCGTGCGGTGTCGCGCGCTCTTCGCCACGCACTACCACGAGCTCACCGAGCTCGGAGAGACGCAAAAAGGCTGCGAAAATCGCTCGGTTTCGGCGCGTGAGCACGACGGCGACATCGTCTTTTTCCACAAGGTCGGACCGGGGGCGGCCTCGCGCAGCTACGGCGTCGCATGCGCCAAGCTCGCCGGTCTTCCCGAGCTCGTGCTCTCCCGGGCGCGCGCCATTCTCGAAGGCCTCGAGACACGCGGCGAAGCGCCGAGGCCGCGTGGACAAAAAGAGAGCAAGCGTCGAGCGGCTCCGAAGGACGAAGGGCAGCTCGGGCTCTTCGGCGCGCAGGCGGCCACCACTCCGCCCGAGGTCACGGCCGTCGTCGAACGCCTACGCGCGCTCGACCCCAACGCGCTCACGCCCATGGAGGCGCTGCTGCTCTTGGCCGAGCTGAAAAAAGAGCTCGCGCGAGCCTGAGTCCCTGCGGGTGGCTCGCGCGCTCTCGTTCTTCTCGAGCGGACGTTTCGTCGGCGTGCGCGAGCCTTTGCCGCTACGGCGTGCGAATGCCGAAGTAGAGGGCGAGCGCGTCCGCGATGTCCTGCGCGGTCGAGAGCTTTCGTTCTTCCACGACTCGTCCCCCGCGACGAATCGTGAGCACGTCGTTGACCAGCGAGACCCGGCCCTCGTCCGTCATCATGGCTGCGAGCCGCATGTGTGGCTGACGATGATACGGCGAACAACTCGCGTACCAGGCGCCGGTCTGGCAATCGGTGAGCGTGGTCGGTGAACGAGCATCGAAATGGAAGAGGTCCCAAAAGTCGGCGGCTTCGTGGGAAGGCTTGTACTGGAGAAACCATGCGTCCGACCCTTCATGGTCGGTCTTGTCGGTCTCGCCGGGAGCGCCCGAATGCAGCGCGAATGGGCCCCACTTCTCGTAGCCGCTACGGGAATGGGCTTTCGCGGGACCGCGTACGAGGCGGTAGAGCTCGCCCGTTTTTTCGTCGACCGTTTGCTGCGCATGAACGAGCGCGAGTGGCGCGCGAGGTGCGCCGCCCCAAACGTAGCCATCGTCGACGAGATAGCGAACGCCGTCGTCGGTCGTGGCCACGAGGACGAGATGGGTCGAGGCGTGTGTCGGAAAGCCGATAGATGCTTCGGGGTCGACCTCGCGGTTCACACCGCGGGCTCCGATGGGCATCACGTCGAAGCCCGATTCGCGAAGTGCGCGAGCGAGCAGGAGGTTGTGTTCGTAGCAAAAGCCGCCTCGGTTCGAGAGGACGAGCTTTTCGTAGATGTCGTCGGGGTCGATCGACGTTCGAACCTTCGCGGATACGTCGCGTTCCACGTCGGAGATTGCGCGCTCGTTCCGAGGATGAAGCACCCGCGGGTATGCGCCTTCGGCGTTCGACAGATTCTCCCACGGGATGTGCGTCGCTTGGGCCCACATGATGCGGTGGAGAAGCGCGTAGGAGCGTGGCATCATCCGGGCCAGCTCTGCGCGGTCCAAACCGACACGCGCGAGGTAACGGTCGAAGTCGAAGAGGTCGGTCGTTCGAGGGGCGGGCATGCGCACCTGGCATTAGAGCGCCGATCCGCTTAGCGACCGAGGATTTTCGCCGAGCGAGCCGTGCGAGGCGCGACGACGAGTCCTACTGCTGCCAGGCGAGGAGGAGCAACGGAGCACGGCGACGCAAATCGGCGGAAAGCCGACTGAATGAAGCGGATTGGCGCTCTAGCACGAGGCGACGCTTCAAGCTCGGCCGCGCGCGGGCAGGACGCGGCCGGCAGGAAGGGAGCATGCTCGCCGTAGCACGATTGGAGCGCGTTGATCGATCCCGACCAAGCGCGCTGTAGTAGTCACGGAGCTCACCCCACGCCTTCGACTTCCACATCGCCTTGAAGGCCGCGTGCTGCGAGGGCCAAAGCCAAAGCAAAATGAGAGCTTCGATGTCCACAAAGAAGGTTTGGGAACGCGCGCTCAAGAGTGAGCTTGGTCCAACGCTGACGTGGCTTCTCGACGAGATGGCGAGCGCCCGCTTTCAATCGGAGTCCCGCGACTTCTTCCTGCTCGATCCGCCCACGACCGAGCGGCTGACGTCGACAGCGAAGCAGACCAAGCTCGGCCTCTTCGTGCTCGGACGCACCGAGCGCGGCCTCTTCGGCGTCGAGCGTACGGGCGACACCCCACTCGATGCGCGCCCCATCTTCACCGCACCCTTCGAGGGCACCGAGCGCACCTACGCAGCCGCGAATCTCGGAGCGTTTCTGCGCGGCCTGAAGGGCTTCGAGGCCTTCGTTGCAAAGCACGCATCGAAGCCGATGCCCAAGACCTCGGAGGCCGTGGCGCCTGCGGAGACGTCGAAGCCCGCAAGGGTGAAGCTGACGAAGGCCAAGGCCACGACGCTGGGCCATGAGCAAGTGCTCGTCGCGCTTCGCAAGCTCGGCCCGGGCGTGACGCTTCTCGTCTACGACGACAGCGTGGAGTGCCCCGCCGCCAACAAGCTGCAGGTCACCCTGATGGTGAACCTCCAGCCCTCGCTCGCAGCCCGCCTGGCTGGCCACGCCTTCGTGAAGGGCGTCGTCGAAGCCGTGCGCGTCCAGGTCGAGCGAGCGACTGGCTACAAGGTCACCGTGGACGTCGGCTTCGACCCGCTGGAGCCCGGCGACGAAGCGAAGCGGCTCCTGCCCATCGTCGAGAAGACGGGCAACGCGGAGGCCGTCGCGTTCTTGAGAGAAGCGATTCGCGCGACGTGAACCTCCCGACGGAAATTCGCGTCCTCGGCGCCACGGCGCTCTTCACCGCAGCGCCGGTCTTCCTCCCGTGGCCACGGCCGTCGTGGAGGGAGCGACTTCGCGCGCTCGACCACAACGCGTTGGCCGAGCTCCAGAACGAGCTCGCGCGAGCCTGACCGCTCGCACGGGCTTCATCACGGGAAGCGCGGGGTCAGTACCAGTCGGCGCCCAGGCCCCCGGTGAGCACGACGACCGGGTCGCCTCCCGTACCGAAGATGAAGTGCGGATCGAAGCCGAGGGTGAAGCTCGTGCGGCGACCGGTCTTCTCGTTTTTTCCTCCGAGGTGGAGCGCGAAGCGCGTGGCCGCGCCGAAGAAGACGCTGGAGCCGGCGCTGCTGCTGGTGCCGTCGGTCGCGACCGAGGCCGTGGCGATTCCGGCGTAGTCGAGGGAGGGACCGGCTGCGATCTCGATGAGGTCGATGGGGGTGATCGAGGCCATGATCGAGTTCTGGAAGAGCCCGACGGCCGCGGCGTCGGCCGAGGTGCCGCCCGCCGAGAGGCCCGCGAAGACCATGGGCGAGACTTGGTAGTAGACGCCGAGCAGGCTGTTCGGCTGCACACCGATGCGGAACGCGAAACCACCGCCGCCGACCGTGGACGGCGAGACGATGGCGCCACCGTTGAAGTTGAAGCCGATGCGAAGACGGAAGTCGTCGGCCTCTTCGGGCTCGCTCTTGGGCTCGGCTTTGCTCGCTCGGGTCGACGATGGCTCGGAGGGCGGCGGGGCAGGGGGCGAGTCGTCGGCGCGGGCGGCGCTCACGAGGCCGAGCGTCACGAGGGCGGAGGCGAGGGAGAGTGTCGTGCGAACGAGTTGGCTCGAGGTCATGGGATCGATACACCAGCAATCGCGACGAGGGTAAACAGGCCGTTTCGGCCAACCGGGAATCCGAGGGACTTCGAGCCGCGTTTCGCGGCCGAGCCTTCCCGAACGACGTGGACCCTGGTACCTGGCCGCGATGGACGTGACCTTGCCCTCCTTCGAGACGAGTCTCGCGTGAACGCGAAGACCGAGTCTCGCGCGGTGGGGTATGTGTTGGTCGCGGCGGCGGCGAGCTCGTGGGGCACGTGGCCGCTCATCATGCACGCGGCTCACGCGCGCGGGACCATCGCACAGGAGCTGGTCTCGTTCGTGGTCATGGTGGCCATCACGGTGGTGCCCATCCCGCTCTTGGCGCGGGACCGCGTGAAGGCGAAGGCGCCGCGTTCAGCGTGGCTCGGCGTGCTGTGGCTCGGGCTTTCCGATGCGGCCAACGTGGCGCTCTTCTTCGGGGCGTACGCGCGCACCTCGGTGGCCGTGGCGGTGCTCACGCACTACCTCGCGCCGCTCTTCGTCGCCGTGGCGGCGCCGCTGGTGCTCGGTGAGCGCGCGCGGAGGTCGACCTACGTGGCGCTCGTGGTGGCCCTCTCGGGGCTTTGTCTCGTGCTCGCGCCTTGGCGGGCGAGCTTTCGTCCAGCGGACCTGGTGGGCGCGCTGCTCGGAGCGGGAAGTGCCGTTTTTTACGCGTCGAACGTGATCGTGAGCAAACGCGTGGCGCCGTACTTTTCGGCCACGGAGCTCATGGTGTTCCACGGGCTCGTGGGGCTTCCGTTTCTCGCGTGGCTCGTGCCGAGCGGCGCATGGTCCGAGGTGTCGTCGGGCTCGCTGTGGGTGATCGCGATCGCGGGCGTGGGGCCCGGCGCGCTCTCGGGGCTCGTGTTCACGTGGGGCCTGCGCCGTGTTCCGGCGAGCCATGCTTCTACGTTGACGCTCCTCGAGCCGCTGGTGGCCGTGGCGAGTGGCGTCTTGTTCTTGGGCGAGTCGCTCGGCCTCGTCGGCGTATTGGGCGCGCTCGTGGTCCTCTTCGGTGCGTGGCTCGTGCTCGCAGGAAAGCGCCCGGAAACGGCAGACCGAGACCTCGGGACGACGCGTCTCTAAAGCGCGTCTCCTCGAGGCCTCGGCCTCGGGGGCATTGCGGGTCGTGGTCAACCGGGGTCCACCTCCTTGGGGGCGGCCTCGGGGCTCACCGCGAGGCGTCCGCTCGAGGGAAAGTCGGGCAAGACCTTCACGGTGGGCGCATCCTCCGAGACGTCTTCGGAGGAAGGCAGCGACGCGAAGTCGTTGCCGGGAACGAAGCGAGAACGGGTGGGGGTCGACATGCATTCACCTCGCGGGCTTGGGCCGAGCGACGTGCTCGGCAGGTGTGCATCGGCCGCTGTCGCGCGCGTGTTGCCGAAAAAGAACGCGCTCTCGAAGAAGGCCATCGAGGCGAGGCAGTTTTGTCCCCTGTGGCGCTCTCGCCCACGGATTCGTCGAAAAATCCGCTGAAAATCGCGGGAAGCCGCCAGGCGGTCGAGTGGCACGTCGACTGCACCGAGGTGGGTTCACGAGCGTGAGCGCCACTCGACGGCGCCATGGCTCCCGGAGACCTCATGAACCGTATCGAACGCACCTCGCGTCTCTCCGCTCGCTCCTCGGCCAAGACCTCGCTCGTGCTGGGCTTCGTGCTCGCTTGTGCGGCTTGCGGTCGAGAAGCCACGCCGCAGCCCATCGATCCCTCGCAGGCAGCAGGCAGCAATGCCGCGGGCATGGGCAAGGCGCGGGTCCCCACCTTCGAGGAGATTGCGCTGAAGAACGCGTTGCTCGACCGTGAGCACGCGCTCGCGGCGGCCTCCGTGGAAGAGGACGCCGAAGCCCGCGTCGCCGAGTCCGGTGCCAGGCGTGACCACGTGGAGCCCATGCCGGACAGGTCTCCGGTCGCGTCTCCTGCGGTGGGGACCCCCTCGTCCGACAAGCCTCGCTCCGCGTCGAGCACCTCGGCCGAGAAGCCCCGTGAGCGTGAAGACGCGCCGCGAGCGGCCGCAGGCACGGAGGCCTCGCGATCGCCCGAAGCGCCCTTGCCGCGCAGCGTGACGGCCATGGACCAAAGCGAGAAGCGAACTGACCTGCGCATCACGCAGGACATTCGCCGCGCGGTCGTGTCCGATCCTTCGCTCTCGTTCGCCGCGAAGAACGTGACCGTGGTCACGGTGCGTGGGCACGTGGTCTTGAAGGGCACGGTGAAAGACTCGGCCGAGCGCGCCGCGGTGTCGGCGAAGGCGGCCCGAGTGGCGGGAGAGGGGCGCGTGGATGCGCGCCTGCTCGAGGTGCAGAAATGAGCCTCGATCGTTCCGGGCCGGAAGAGGAGACCAAGCGTCTGCCCAGGCCGCGCCCGACGTCGGTCATCTGCACGCTCGCGAACCGCGCCGAGGTGGAGACGGCCACGGAGAGGCTCAGCCTCGCGGGCGTGGTGCACGACGACATCTCGGTGGTCCTTCCGCACGACCCGAAGGACGATCCGGCCCACGTTTTTCACACGAAGAGCCCGCAAGGCGCCGTCGCGGGGGCGAGTGTGGCCGGGGCTTTCGGAGGAACCTTGGGACTATTGGCGGGCATTGGCTTGCTCGCCATTCCCGGCCTGGGCCCCTTCGTGGCCGCGGGCCCCATCGCGGCGGCGCTCGCCGGTTCGGCGGCAGGAGTGACCTTGGGCGGAGCCGCAGGCGCCCTCGTGGGTCTAGGATTCTCCGAAGACGACGCCCGTGACCTCGAAGGCCACCTCGCCCGGGGCCGCTACGTGCTCTCGGTGAGGTCGCGCGATAGGCCCTCGCTCGACAGCGTGATTGAAATTCTACGCGAGCTTCGCGCCGAGGACATTTGCGTCACCAGGCTCGCGAGGGTGTCTTCCCCGGGGGAGTGAGGAAAGAGCTCGCACCCGGTTCACCCGCTCTTGGAGGCTGAGCGACCGTCAGGAAGTGCAGTGCTCATGCCTGTCGGGAGGGAGTGCTTCGGACCCCTCGAGAGCTCCTCCATCGCGTGAGGCCGACCATCGTACCACCGTGTTCTCTAGTCGTCGCGCAACCACTCGCGGATCGTCTTGCCAAGCTCCGTCGTTCGTTCCGCGTCCCGGACCGCCAACATCGTGCTCTCCCATGTGTCCCTCACCTCCGGAAGACTACACAGGACGGATACGACCTCGCTCCGTACGGCGAAGGGCAGGGTCGTGTCCACGAGATCGCGGAGGTACACGCTCAACCCTGACCGAATGAGCTCTCGGCAACGCAATAGTCGCTCGTCTCCTCGAGGTTCTTCCGTACAGAATAGAAAGATGGAGAAGTGCCAATAGATGGCGCTTTGCCCACGACGCTCGCGCAGCAGCTCCAAAAGAAAGGGGATGGCATACGGTACAGCGTTGCTGAGACTCGCTTGAGGGAGCAGGCCGGCTTCGAGGGTGTCTTGCCAGCCGGGCCACTCTTCCGGGCGCGAGCGCATCAGGCCAAGAATGGCGCTCGGTATCGGACCGTCGAACCGTCTCTGGTGAGCAGACCAGTCGATGGCCAAGAGGCGTCTCTCGAAGTCGGCTTCGTCGAACGTGTGGGGGGGCTCATGGGTCTGCAAGGATGCTCGTCGTCTTGGGGGAAGGGATGAACCTCTCGTAGGAGGCTTGATTGCATGTTACATGACGACCATGAAGCCGACGCGGCCTGGCGCTTCTAAGGGGCCGCTACTTCGCGTTCGGTGACTTTCGGACCGTCTCTCGCGCTTCGGCAAGAGCCGACTGGTAGTCCGGACAGAAGACGTCGGGCAGGCTTCGCTCGAGGGCGGCTTCGATGTGCCAGATGACCTGCTCTTCCGCAGGATCGTCGAATGCAAGCCTCTCATCGTGGCGGGCGAGCCACTCGAACAAGACCAACGCCTCGGCATGCGAGAGCGTCAAGACGACCTGGTTCTCGTCGTTCTGCTCGGTCATTGAAAGGCCCTAGCTGTCCGTTGAAAAAGGGAACGAGCGTGTCCGTCGTCGCGCCGCAAGGGCGAGGCGCGATCCGAGGAGCGCGCGGAGCCTACTTTTGTAGGTGAGCACGCACCGGAGGATCGCAACGAAGCTCTTGTGGATGCGGCGACGGATGCGCGACGGGAGCTCTCCAACGGGCTTAGACTCTGGCAGGTCGACTCGCGTTCGACCACGGTGAAGCGAAGTGCGTCACGGGGACGAAGGTACCGTCGGTCGCCGACGTCCGCAACCCAAAGCCCGGAAAGATCCAATCGCGAGGAAGCCCGCACCCGACCGGAAGGCCACGTGGAGCCCGCCGGGGGGCTTCGTGCAATGGCTCGAGCTCGCGGGGCCGCCTCGTCCGCGGGGGCGTGTCGCGGAGGACGCCTGGAGAGCGCCAGCAGGTGCGAGCCGTTCGGCCTCGAGAGATTGAATCGGCTATTGGAAGAGAATCGGAAGACCGAGGTCCGTCGAGCGGCGGCAGAGGCGACGAAGACCGTCGAGGAGTGGCTCTCCGTCCACATCGACGAACGGCACGGAAGTCGAGCGCGTCGCCCTTGTCCCGATAGGTCCGTTGAGAAACGCCGCGTGCACGTGTGGGCTCAGCTTCGGATCGGAAGACGTGCGCTGACGCGCTTCGTGATACCCGAAGGGGTGAACCGCGACCACGCTCCTCTGTCCTCGTGGAGGTGCACCGCCCCGTTCGGCGTTCCGCCCTCGCTCCGACTTGCGACTGGCTCTTGCGCGCCATACTCTCCAGCAAGTACGCCACGACCCCACATCGACGAGAAACCTCCGCGCGCATGCACTACCGAGACGCCAAACCGGCAGCAGACGCGACGTTCTGGTACGGGCCATTCGAGGCAGGTTGGTGGCGTCTATTGGCATCTCTCGCCTTGCTCTTGGTGGGCGTCATGGCGACGATCGACCTCGAGACCAGTGGCTTCCTCGGCTTGGAGTGCCAGCGTCCGGGGCAGTGTGTCGTGACCCGCGGCGGCGCCTTCTTGGGTGGGCATGCGGCGGAAACCTTCGCCGTCGATTCGGTGGAGGGGGCGAAGGTCCGGCGCACCACCGACAAGCACCCACACGACGTGCTCGTCCTCGTCGTACGCGGCCGTGGCGACTTCGACCTCTTCACGGGTAGCCGCGTGCAAGGCGAGCTGCCGCGGGTACAGGCGTACTTCGCCGGCGCAGGGCCGACGTTGAGCGTGGCGGGAGATTCGCATCCGGAAATGACCGTCTTGTGCGTGGCCGTCTCTGTCGCGGGGGCCGGGTTCGCCGCACTCTTTTTGGTCCTCGGTGTGCGTGCGAGCGTGCGCTATCGGGTGTCGATTGTCGCGGCCCGTGGGGTGTTGCACATCGAGCGCTTGGTGGGAGGTGTGCCGCGGGATCCGCGTGAAGTACCCCTTGCCAACATCGTGGACGTCGCGATCGAAGGCGCCGAAGGCCAAGGCGACCGCGGCGACGGTGCTCGAATGCGTCCGGCGCGGGTCGTCCTTTGCACGCGTGAAGGGTTGGACGTCCCCATCTGCGAGCACTTCCTCAAGGGGGCGTCAGCCCATCGAACGCTGGCCGAAGACCTTCGGCTCGCGCTTCGACTCCCATCGTCGAGCCCCTCGTAGGTAGGCGGACGATGGGCGGGAGTGAACCGCCGTCGTCTCTTCGCTTCCGTGGGAGCGCAAGCGGAACAAGCCACGCTTTGCGAGTCCGACGGGGCAGGTCCGACCGACGTTGGCGCGAAGGTGTTGAAATTCCGAGTCCAAACTCGCGGTGTGTTCTCCACGTTCCTCTCGGAAAGAGGCGGCTCTCCTGCCGACCGTCAACGAACGGACTTCGCGCGCTTGCCTTCAACGTCGGTCGGATTTCGTGGGGATTTCGTGGCTGGTTCGACGCGACCTACGGGCGGGGACCCGTCAAGCCAGGAGCAAGAACGAGCGACGAAAGCGCTATTGGAAGAGAATCGGAAGACCGAGGTCCGTCGAGCGGCGGCAGAGGCGACGAAGACCGTCGAGGAGTGGCTCTCCGTCCACATCGATGAAGCATTCGAGTCGGTTGGTCGGTGCCATCCCCAAGCTGCGCGCAACGGATGTCTTCCAACCGTCGAGAGGAACCGGAGGCAGTTTCTCGAGCTCTTGCGCGATGGCGTCGAGCTCGACGTGGAGTTTTGCGGCTTCATCTGGCGACCAACTGCCGTCGCAGTCCGAGTGCCTCATCAAAGTGGGGAATCGTGATCCGAGGGAGCCATGCTCGAGGCAGGTTAGCACCGTATCTCGGAACGTTCCGAAGTCGGCGTAGCTACCGACCTCCACGCCGTCGATCTCTTCGTCTCCGTCGAATAGGCATAAGTAGAGTCCCATGGCGCCTACACCCTCTCTACCATGAGGCGTGCTGCATGTTCACGTCGCAGCTCGTCGAGGTCTTTGCCCAACCCGCAGGCCTTCGGGACCCTGACGATCAGCTTCTTTCCTGTTTCCTCGGCCTGGGACAGAAGCAGCCTGATTTGGTACGTTGCACGAAGGACGGACACGCTCTTGAACAGGTAGAGCCGGGTCGTGGTCTCCGCGTCGGGACGTGTGGCCCGTGGAACGTGATGGCGCGTGAGCCGGATAGGGCGCGTGGGCATGGCTTCGGCGTGATTGAGGGATGAGTGGGGGTGGGCGCGACGGACGTTGGCGCTAAGTCGGTGAAATGGCCGCTCGATCCGCCCCTCGGAATTGCGAGCGGAACTCGAAGGGCGATTCGAAGATGTCCCAGTCGTTCTCCGATATCGTCAAGAACGTGGCCACGACAGGGAATCGCCTGCCCTCCGAGAGTAAGACGTGAACGTTGCTGGCCGGCAGTGGCTTCCCGAGCAACGCTTCGAGCTCGCGTACCTCCTCCGAAGTGCCCGACAAGACCTCGACCTCATTCAAGTGCCTTGGGAGAGCCATGTACGTGACGTCGAGAAACGTAAGGTCGACGTTGCGTAGCCGTTCCTCCCCCGTCCCTTGTGAGGCAGGGCTCCGAATGAGCAGCTGTCCATGGCTGACCTGGTACTCCCAAACCTGGAAAAGTCGCCCCTTGGTGAGCTCTCGACCATGGACCATCATGTCGAGCACCCTACCAAAGATCCGGAGGACCCGACGTGCGTTCAAGGTGCCTCTCGGCCGGGGCAGGTCCGACCGACGTTGGCGCGAAGGTGTTGAAATTCCGAAGCCAAACTCGCGGTGTGTTCTCCACGTTCCTCTCGGAAAGAGGCGGCTCTCCTGCCGACCGTCAACGAACGGACTTCGCGCGCTTCGGAAGTCGATGTCAATCGTGCCGTTCTCCGTCGACCTCAATGCTGGTCGCGCGACGGCAGAAAGTCACTTCGACGAGCGGTCCCTGGACTCGTGGATGAGTGTCGCGCACTCTGCCATGGTTCGACGAGCTCGACCAAGCGGCTTCCCGGTGACGAGGTCGCTGATTTTCACGGCGCCGCACGTATCTCACAAGACATGAAGGTCCGTGACCTCCAGCCGAAACGGGGCGCTGCCTTCGTGGCGAGTGGCGACCAACGAGAGGGTGAGGTCGCTCGGTGTTTCATCGACCGTCCACAGCGCGACGTCGAGCGAGAGACGGGTCGCATCGCTCTCGCTCGGATACACCTCAATCAAGGCCACGGCGTCTTCGGGTAACGGTGCCAGACGTTCTCCGTGTCGGAGAATCGCCGCGCGCAGGTCGGACGCCGTGAGTCTTCCCGCGCGACCGTCTGCCTCGATCTCGCGATAGCGCCCACGGGCAAGGTCTGCGACGAGCGCTCGAATGGCGGAGAGGAGGAGGTCGTCCACGCTCCATGTTGTCGAGGCTTCGCGTGTCTGCGTCAAGCCACCACGAGTGAATCGTGTAGCGAGACGTTGGACCGGGTACTCTTTCGTGCCGTGCGAAGTGCCCGGAACTACCCCTCGAGAAGCGTGGCGTCCTCCCAGACGTCTTCGTAGTCGTCGGCTGTCAAGAAGCGCCAACCTGGTGGCAGTCCGAGAAACTTCAGGATGGACGGGCACCACTCCGTGAGGTGGGCCACATGCAGAGGCACGAAGAAGTCGGGGTCTTGGGATATTTCCTCTCCGGCCCAGATGTACCATCCGGTGGTGTCTCCCACCGGAGGGTGACGCAGTCCGTTCAAGGGCAGGAGGCCGGTAAGGACGTTGCGAGAGATGCCGACCTTCATATCGTCGGGCGATGCAAACCATCCGGTGCCGTACTTCTCGCATAGACGACGCTGACTCTCGAGAACGTGGCTCATCGGCTACCAAGACTCCGGAATTCGGACGCGCGCAGCGGCGCACCGCCTAGCGCTATCACGAATCGAGGATCTCGGGGCGTGCTGGAGCGTCGTTCGGCGTTCGCTCGCAATGTGAGGGGCCTGCCCATCGCGGCCATGAAGGCGTGAGAACGGACGGAGAGAGCTTCACCGGTCTCCGCCGTGGACGACCGGGTCACCGGCATCGGGGGACGGGAAGGTACATCCTGGCCCTCGTCCACGCTCGCCCGTGACGAGGGAGATCGCAGCGGTTTGGTCGAAGTCGATCGAGAGCGTGGACGATGCGAGGAGCTTTCCCTTGGCCTGCGAGATTCGCAAGTCGACCGCCTCTTTCATTGCTCCCATCCCAAGGCCATCGAGGCGCTGCTCGAGGTCGGCTCGGTCGCGCACGAGGAGCTTCTGATTGGGCACCATCTTGTCGCCGAATCGGAACGACTGCGCTCGCCCGCCCAGTACGATGAAACAATCGCTGCCCTCGACGAAGACCCAGTCGACCTTGGTGAGGTAGGTGACGCACTGCTCGCGCGTGTTCAGCAGGGTGGGCTTTCCGGTGACCGTGACGCGCTCGTGAAATTCACGGCGGGAGACCCCGTGGTGGAGCGGCGCGAGCTGCCACCAGAGGCGAGTGACCCGTTCGGCGGCCTCCTCGGCAGGCTCGACGTCGGGGACGACGGGGGCGGGGGCCTTTTGGCAGGCTGCGAGGAACGCGACGAGAGCGAGGGCGGAGAGGGAGACCAGGGAGCGAAGGGACATCGTGAAGGGGTTCTCGGCCGATTCCGGGGGCGTGTTGCGTAAATTCTGGACGGTTGGGAGGCCGGCACGTTGCCTCGCTGGGGTAACGCCACGCGATCACCAGCCGGGGTGGCGCCAGAGGTAGTCCCAATAGATGACGCCGTTCTTCGCGTCGACATAGGCGATCCACTGGCGATGCCCGAGGTCTCCCGGGTTGTCCGAATTCCTACAATCGTAGCGGTAGCGCATGTACCACGCGAGGCGGCTCTCCCCCGCGCGCAGAGAGGTGACGACCAGCGTGGTGGCGATACGTGGGGCTTGCGGGTCGTCATCCAGAGGCAAGAGCGACACGTAGGGAGCGACATCGCGCAAGCGGTCGATGGCTTCATCGCCGCCGAGGACGGGCTCTTCGAGGGTTGCGGGGTCGTACGGAGGAAGCGAGTTGTCGAGCCATGGTCCGTAGCGAGGGCAGAGACTGTCCGTCTCTCGTGGGTTCCACTGGCACTTCATTCGCGGGTAGTACCTTACGTCGCCATGGGAGATGGCGCCATTGGGGTAGCGTAGAACCACCGTGCCTCCACGTACTTCGAGGCGGAGACGTGGGTCTTGGGGGACGCCGAACCATTCGCGATGTTGGTTCACGAAGGATCGAAGCTCGGTGACGGACTTCCATGGAAAGACTGCGTCGCTGGGACCGGTAGCCTTCACGACCCGGGCGCGCAGACCTTCTTCCGAGGTGGTCACCGCGACGTCGAGTTTGAAGTTCGGGAGGACTTTGGCGAACAGGCTTCCCGCTGGAGGGGCGATGGAGAGGGTCGGTCGGGTGAGGTTGGCATCGAGGCGAGCGAACTTTCCCGTCTCTCGCCATTTCTCCTCGAGACGGGCACGCTCGGTTTCGAAGTTGACCTGGCTTTGCTCGAAATCCGCACGTGCCGGTGGCGCCCAACCGCGGACCATGGGGCACACGGGGAGCGACACGGGGGTCTTCGAGGTCAGCTCATGGTCCGACCGGTAGGGTACGTCGCGCGATTGGGCCTGCGCTGTCCGCGGGGCGAGAAGAAGCACGGCGAGCGAGACGAGCCGGATGACACGTTGCAACGAGGAAGGCGCGTGCGGCATGGGTTGCCTTTGGGGGCGCAGGAGAGCGAGCATTTCGTGCGGTCGCTCGTGGCTCAGGGGGCGTCGCATTCAGTCATCGGGTCGGGTCGGGACGTAAGGAAAGTGAACCATGCCGCTCTTCGCGTCGACGTAGGCATCTCCTTCGCG
Source organism: Polyangiaceae bacterium (assembly GCA_965225775.1). Classification (GTDB taxonomy): domain Bacteria; phylum Myxococcota_A; class Polyangia; order Polyangiales; family Polyangiaceae; genus JAAFHV01. Next base: position 8,971,564 of record OZ245328.1, read on the forward strand.
ATTGCCCTCCTGTTTCACGCGGGCCCACGCGATGCAGACGTAGCGATAGCGGATATGCCAAACGAGGCGGCTCTCTCCGCTCCGGAGCTGAACGACGACGAGGTTCGTTGCGAGCAAGGGGCCGTGTCGAGTGCTCTGCGTCGGGAGGAGCGACACGTAAGGCGCTATATCGCGAAAGCGAGCGATGGCCTCTATGCCGTCCAGAACGGGAGCCTCCAGTGTCGACGGGTCGAACGGGGGGAGCGTATTCTCGAGGACGGCGGGAGAGGGCTTGCAGAAGCAAACCAAGACGCGCGGGTCGTCGTTGCAGCCTGCACCTTTTTCGTAGCGCACGTGCCCGAACGAGGTGGCGCCATTGGGGTAGCTGAGGAATACCTCGTTGCCGTCGAGCAAGACTCGAATGCGTGGATTGGACGGAACTCCGAACCATTCTCGATGGTCGTCCACGAAGGTTCTGAAGTCTCCGGACGACTTCCACGGGAAAGCCGCGCGGGTTGGACCTCTGGCCTTCACGATGCGTGCGCGAGGGCCCTCTTCCGAGGTGGTGACTGCCACCTTGAGTGAGAAAGCGGGAAGGACTTTGGCGAACAGGCTCCCCGTGGGCGACTCCATGACGACCGTGGGTCTCAAGAAGCGTTCGTCGAGCTCGGCGAAAGAAATGGCTTGCTGCGACTGTGCCTCGTGTAGTGCGCGGTCGGTCGGAATGTCGGCCTTGGCGAGCTCGAACTTGTCACGGGGCGGAAGCGCCGAAATGAAGCCGTCGGGACAGAGCGGGAGCGACACGGGCGTCTTCGCGGTCCGCGCGTGGTCCGACCGGTAGGGGACATCGCGCGATTGGGCCTGCGCCGTCCGCGGGGCGAGAAGAAGCGCGGCGAGTGAAACGAGCCTGAAGACACGTTGCAACGAGGAAGGCGCGTGCGGCATGGGTTGCCTTTGGGGTGCGCGGGGGAGGTGAGAGGGTAGCGTGGGCATCGCTCAGTCCCAAGGGTCGTGGCACGCGAGGGTGTTCGACGTGAGCATCTCGGCGGTGCTCCCGACGTATGGGCTCCGGCATCTGCTCGGGACGAGTCGGCACGTAGAAGCCGCACTTCTTGCGGTAGCTGCCGGAGAGCTCCCAGCCCTCCGGTACGGACGCCGGTCTCGGCGGCGCAACGTCCGGCTCGGGCTCCGCGTCCGGACGCGGGGTGGATGTCTCCACCCCGCTGTCCAGGACCGGAGCGCCGGCGTCTGGGCTCGGCGGGGGCACGGGGGCTTCTGCCTCCGTGCCGCACGCGAGGAATGCACTACCTCCGAGGAGCCCCATCACGAGCACCGTGCCCAGAACGCCGAGGCGCCTCATGGCAAGAGCCCGTCGCATTCGGTGGGGCACTTGTAGCGCCCGCTATTGGCCGGCAGCGACGTCACGTGCGAGACGTTACGTGCGCCGAGCACCTGGACCACAAGGGAGCGCCGCGGGAGGTTCACGTTCAATTCGGCGCCGCAGGCAACGCGAACGCCCCTAGCGAGTCGAGCCTCACGCGGTACAGGTTGGTGCCGTTGTCGTCGCGGACGCGAAGGAAGGCTTCGTCCTTCGAGATGGCGAGCACGTGTTGAAAGTCGACCGCGGAAGCTCCTCGCCCTGGGATGAACCAGGCCGCGCCGTCGACGAGGCGAACGACCATTGCTCCCTCTTGTCCGTCAGGCCGGCTCGAGAGGTGCCCGGTGTAGCCGAAGCCCACTGCGAAGGGGATTGCCGTGAAGGCACCACTTCCAAGGTCGTTTCGAACAACACGCTTTTGGAGCTTGCTCGGCTCTCGTGCGAAAGGTGCCGTCACGATCTTCACCGTCGCATAAGCAGTGGCGGCCGTCTTGCCCTCGCCCTCGCCCCAGACCCAGTCCTTTCCGTCGGTCGCAAGGTCTGCCGTGCCACGCGTGCGATCGGACGCAACCCCCGCAAAGAGCTGATCTCCACCTTCGGGAGTCCAAATACGCTCGGTGGCAGCCGGCGCGTCGGACGCGAACCAGAAGAAGTCGTCGCGCATGCGGACGAAGCTGTAGGAGCCACCTCCTTGAATGGTTCGCGCGAGCGCTGGCGGGCTATCCCAGGAGTACACCTTGATTTTGCCCGAGAGGTCGATGAAGCCGGCATTGCCTGCCGTAAGGGTATGCGCGATCTCGTACGGCTCGCGAAGAAGCTTCCTCGGAACGAGGTCGTCGAGCGAGCCACCAATCCCCGCTGGCCCGCTCGCCCACTTGCCTTGTGCGTCGCGCTCAGCAACTTGGAAGATGTAGCGTGAGCCGCTTCCGTGACGACCTGATAGCAGGCATTCGCCGTCGTACTTTTCGTGGATGGCTATTTTCATAGGGCCATCCACTTCCCCAAACACACTGAAGCGGCGACTCTGGCCGAGAAACTCCACGGTGGCGATCATCAGCGTGCCATCATCGCGTGTGAACAGCGTCGTTCCGGGAGCAATGAACTCCCCCGGAATGCCGGCCCACTTCTTCTTAATGCGCCGGCAAGCCATCTTGCGGGTGATCTCCGTGTCTTGACACGGCTCCCACTCGAAGGGCTCGGGCAGATACTTACGGTCGGAGGGCACCTGGAAGCGACACTTGGGATCGTAGTCGTTCCAGGCGACCCATCCTTCCAGCTCCCCGGCCTCCGGTGATGCGCCGCCGTCTTTCGACGACGAGGCGTCTTTCTTGGCCACCGCGTCGACCGGCGCTTCCGCGTCGTCGACTGGAGCCACCGGCAAGCTTTCGCTCGAGCAACCCGCGAGCGCATGCCACGCGAGCGGGATCGAGAGTGCGAGGACGAGAAGGGGGCGCCGCGGGAGCGTCATGGTGTCAACTCGAGCCCCCTCAATTCCCCGCGTCAGCCGCCAGCGGAACCAGGCGGTCCGGGCCGAGCGAATCGAGACGCACTCGGAAGACGTTGCGACGAGGGTTACCGTCCACGATGTCGTTCCCACGCAAAAACAGCTCGTCACAGGTGATGCCGATCGCTGCACTAAAGCCCGTCCTGTTCGTCGATGTAGTCTCCAGACGGTAGGCAACGCCATCCGAGAGCCGAATGACAACTATCGGCTGAACGATCTCTCCGTTGCTGTCCGTGAAGGAAGTTGCGCGTGCCGCGTAGCCACAACCAACCACCCACGGAGTGGTTCCGAACGGGTCGCCGATGAAGCCGTCTCGCACCACCCTCGCAGCCGGAGCATTGCCGTCCGGAGTCCCCTTGGAAGTCATCACCCGAACGTGCGGGTATGCATCTCTATTTCCGGTAGTTCGACCGGAACCTTCTACCCACACCCAGTCGGTGCCATCAGTACCTAGGTCGGCGGCCCCTTTGGTGTCATCGGCTCCGAACGAGCGAAACACTTTGGTCTTGGAGACGGGAGTATACTGCCATAGTGATTCGGCAACGAGTGCGCCCGTCTCGAAGGTGACGGTGCCCCCCGTTACCGCTACGTTGAACATCGCGGAACCGCTCGGAGAGAAGAGCGTGTCGAGCTTCGCGCCCGAGTTCCAATCGTAGATTGAGAGCGCGCCGTCTCGCTCGACGAATGAGCTCGTCCCCACGAAGATGTCGCGGTAGGCGGCATCCGGGTAGGTGCGGAGAACCCGCAGCTTGCCATCGGTAAGGCTGCCGCCGACAAGAGAGACGAGGGTGGGCTGCTTGTCGCGAGCGCTCAGCAAGCGATAGCCGAAGTGGTCGCCCTTGCCGCTGAAGCCATCCAGCGCGCAGTCCTGATCCGATCTCTGCAGGTAGCCGAAGAGGGTCTTCCCGTCGGGTTCCGCCAAGACGCTGAGCCATCCCTGGCTCGTCGAGCGAACGGTCGAGATGACGAGGCTCCCGTCCTCTCGCGTCATCGTCTCGCCTTTGAAGGACCCCTCGAGGTACTTGCCCTTCCAGTCGATCACCTGGCGGCGACACGAGAGGCCCTGGGTCTCCGGGCCCGACTGGCACGGCTCCCAGCGCATGGGAGCAGGGAGTGAAGAGGCGGAGGGCGCGACGAAAGACTGGCACGTCGGCGAGAGGTCCGTCCAAGGGACCCAATCGGCGAACGAGGGCTCGTTCAAGCCGGAGTCTTTCGCGGCGGCATCGGGCTTAGCCGAGCCCGAGGGGACCGGAGTAACAGGCTCAGCCGAAGGTGCCGGCGCAGGGGCCACCGGCGCCGAAGAGCAGGCGAGCAAACGGGCGAGGAGGGCAAAGCCCCCCGCAATCGCGAGGGGCTTACCGAGAAACTCCCCAACCTGCCTCGTCTTACTCACCCCGCCTCAATTCCCCGCGTCGGGCGGCAGCGGAACCAGGCGGTCCGGACCGAGCGAATCGAGACGCACTCGGAAGACGTTGTAGTCGCGTGCGCCGTCGATGATCTCGTTGCCTCGAAGGAAGAGCTCGTCGCAGGTGAGGCCGATTGGCGAGGTGAAGCCGGTCGTGTTGGTGGACGTGGTGTCCAGGTAGTGCGTCAGGCCGTCCGACAACCTCACCACGACGATGGGCTGCCTCGGAGTGCCGTCGGCTTCGTAGTAGCCCATCGAGCGAGCGGCAAATCCGCATCCCACGACCCAAGGGCTGGTACCAAAGGGGGCGCCCACGAACCCGCCTCGCAAGGCACGCGCCACGGGCGGCAGACCGTCCGAGGTGACCTTCGCGGTCATGACCTGTACGGAAGGATACGGCCCTCGGTCTCCGATCGCTCGCCCCTTGCCTTCCACCCAAACCCAATCGCGACCATCACTGCCCAAATCCGCGACGCCTCGAGTCTCGTCGTCTCCGAAGGATCGGAAGAGCTTGGTCTTCCCTGAGGCGGTGTAGGTCCACAGTGCCTGGTTGGTGAGCCGGCCTGTCTGGAAGAAGAGCTGGTTGCCGACGACCTTGGTGTTGTCCATCGGCCGCCCGTCCGGCGAGGGAATCGAATCGAGCTTCTGACCGCTCTCCCAGTCGAAGAGGTTTAGAGCGCCGTCGATCTCGACGAATGCCGTCGCGCCGGCGGCTACATCCCGGAAGGCGGCGTCGGGGTACGAGCGAAGAACCTTGAGCTTCCCGTCCGGAAGCTTCCCGCCAACCAGCCCGATCAACGACGGGGCGTTGCCCCTCGTACTGAGCATTCGATAGGCAAATCGATCTCCGTCGCCGCTAAAGTTATCGACTAGGCAGTCATTCGCCGACTTCTGGAGAAAGCCGAAGAGCGACCTGCCCGCGGTATCCGAGATCAGCGTCACTTGTCCCTGCGACGTGGAGCGAACGGCGGACACGACCAAGGTCCCATCGGCGCGAACGGCAGCTTCTCCACCGTAGTACCCTTCGTAGAATTTGCCCTTCCAGTCGATTACGCCTCGCTCGCACACCAGGCCTTGGGTCTCGGGCCCGGCCTTACATGGCTCCCAGCGAATCGGAGCTGGGAGCGAGGCCGGCGAGGGTGGAACGAACGTTTGGCACGTCGGCGAAAGGTCCGTCCACGGCACCCAATCGGCGAACGAGGGCTCGTTCAATCCGGAGTCCTTCGCGGCAGCGTCGGGCTTGACCGAGCCGGAAGGCACCGGAGTGACAGGCTCTGCCGAAGGGGCCGGCGCGGGATCCACCGGCGCCGAAGAGCAGGCGAGCAAACGGGCGAGGAGGGCAAAGCCCCCCGCAATCGCGAGGGGCTTACCGAGACGAGACATCTTCACTTGAAGAATTCCGTGAGCGCCGTATTGGCGCTCGTGGTGAGCGACGTACGACGGTGCACGGCCTTCGTGCGTCCGCTGTCGTCGACGGAGAGGAAGCTGTACTCGCCGGTGGCCGTGGCCGGAGGTCCGGCGTGCCCACCTTCGAGCGTGTCGAGCGTGGTGGCGACGAGCTGCTTGTTCACCACCGCGAGCGAAGCCACGCGCGTGGTGCTGCCGGTCGAGGTGTAGAGCAGCACGGTTCCGTTGGGATTGACGCCCATTCCTTGACGAACATGGGACGCCTCATCCCACTCGTACGTGCCCGCGACCTGCGCCGCGCCGGTGAACGGGTTCAGCTTCACGATCCGAAGCTTACCCGTCTCGTAGTTGTCGACCAGCCAAATGTTCTTGTCCGCAGGGCTGTACACCGCCGCGCGAACCGCGCCGAGCTTGGTCCCGCGGATAGTCGGCGAGAGCCATCCCTGACCGTTGCGGAAGATATGCAGGGTGGGCGTCGCCTCGCCGGTGGAGAGGTCGTTTCCACCGAGCACCACCACGCCGCCCAGCGCGGGTGACATGAACGACACGAAGCCGAAGCGCGGGGTCGGGGCTTAACCCCAGGTCAATTCGGCGCCGCAGGCAACGCGAACGCCCCGAGGGAGTCGAGCCTCACGCGGTACAGGTTGGTCCCGTTTTCATCGCGGACGCGAAGGAACGCTTCGTCCTTCGAGATGGCGAGCACACTTTGAAACTCGATCACCCCCGCGCCTCGGCCAGGGATGAACCACGCGGCACCATCCGCGATGCGCACGATCATCGCCCCCAGGATCGCGTCCGAGTTGCGGCTCCCCGAGTGGCCCGCGTATCCGAATCCCACCGTGTGCGGACGCGCCCCGAAGCCGTAAGTGCCCATGTCGTTCCGAAGTACCCGCTTTTGGATGAGCTTCGGGTCGCGCGTGAACGGCGCGGTCACCATCTTCACGATGGGGAAGCCAGCGTTCGTGCGGCCTTCTCCCTCGCTCCACACCCAGTCTTTCCCGTCGGTGGCAAGATCCGCGGTTGCGCGTGAGCGGTCGCTCGCGTCTCCGGCGAAGAGCTGGTCGCCACCTTCCGGCGTCCAGATGCGCTCGGTGGCGGCTGGCGCGTCGGACGCGAACCAGAAGAGGTCCTCGTGCATGAAGAGCTCGCTGTACGCTCCGCCCCCGGTCAGCGAACGAAGCAGGGTCGGCGGCTCGGACCATGAGTGGATGTTGATTCGGCCTCCTGAAAGGTTGGCGAAGCCGAGGTCCCCGGCTGTCAACGCGTGCGCGATCTCGTAGGGCTCGCGCAAAAGCTTGCGCGGTACGAGCTCGTCTAGAGAGCCGCCAATAGCGGACGGGCCGCTGGCCCACCTACCTTCAGCGTCACGTTCCGCAACCTGAAGCAGGTAGCGAGAACCGCCGCCACTCTGCTCCGAGAGAAGGCACTCGCCATCATAGCGTTCGTGGATGGCGATCTTCATTGGACCGTCCACTTCCGCAAACACACTGAAGCGACGACTCTGTCCCAGGAACTCCACGGTGGAGATCATCAGCTTGCCGTCATCCCGGGTGAACATAGTGGTTCCAGGGGCGATGAACTCCTGCGGAATGCCGGCCCACTTCTTTTTGATGCGCCGGCAAGCCATCTTCCGTGTGACTTCCGTGTCTTGACACGGCTCCCACTCGAAAGGCTCGGGTAGATATTTACGGTCGGAGGGCACCTGGAATCGACACTTGGGGTCGTAGTCGTTCCAGGCGACCCATCCTTCCAGCTCCCCGGCGTCCGGTGATGCGCCGCCGTCTTTGGACCACGACGCGTCTTTCTTGGCCACCGCGTCTACCGGCGCTTCCGCGTCGACGACTGGAGCCACCGGCAAGCTTTCGCTCGAGCAACCGCTCTGCGCGCGCGCGACGAGCGCGAGCGCACCGAACAGAACCACGCCAGGGAGCCACTTTTTCATTTGAACATGCCTGCGATGTTGAGCGTCGCGCCCGAGGGGACGGTGCGCGAGCGGTCTACGCCTACGATACGACCTTGCGCGTCTTCACGGATGAAGCTGGTTTCCCCGAAGGCGGCGATGGGGGGCGCGCTCTGGCGGTACTCGTTCTGCAAGAGACCGGTGCCGATGAGCTTTCCGTCGAGACGATTGACCTCGAGCCTCATGGTCTTGCTGTTGGTCGAGCTGGTGTTCGCGACCAACAGAACGTTGCCGTTCGCATCGAGCCCCAGATGATGACTGGGGAAAGTCGAGGCATCCCACGCGAAGGAGGCGCCGCGTCCCGAGGTCATGGTCAGAGGGTCGATGCGGTAGAGCTTCATGCTGGTGTCGGACGCGGCGTCCAGAATCCATAGCATGCCGTCTGCCGGCGAAAAGACCGCCGCCCGCACGTTGGTGAACTTGGTCGGGATGCGGATCCAGCCGAGGTCGAAGCGGTAGAGATGCACGGTGCCGATCGGCTTGCCCGCTTGGTCATTGCCGCCAGCCACCACTACGCCGCCAAGCATGGGAGAGTAGAAGCTGATGAAGTCCGTGCGGGGCGAGGGCGCGTCGATCGACTCACCCGACTCGACATGCCAGCCCATCTCGGTCCCGGTCTTCAGGGTCTTCTCGTCGTTGACGAGCAGGTCCAAAATCTTGGTTCCGTTGTCGGCCACGATGGCGCCTACGCGGCCGACAGCGCTCGCTTGGCGGGCTTGAATCTCATCCCGCTACCCACGGTCTCGCTCTGTACCGAGGGCGATGTCGGTCGGTGCAGGCACCTGCCTCAACGGCTACTAGTGGCATCCCATGGGGGAGGGGGCCTCGAGAAGCCACCGTGGCGCGTGCTCGCCTGGTCCGGGGAGGCTCTCGGCGGTCGGCTCGATTTCGTTGCGTCGGGGCGGTCGATTTTCTTTCGGGCGCATTTCTCCGCAGGTCGGCCGACGCGCCGCAGTCGCTCGTCAGCACGTCGCGTCCTCGACCATGAGGCGCGGCCTCCGGAGCGGTCGAGTCCGCGCTTGCGCCCCGAAAACGACCTGTGCGCCCCCAAGTCGCCCTCTGACGCCCACTTCAACCGCGCGAATCGACCCAGATCTCGCGAGCCGTCTCGATCTCCCGCGCTGAACCTGGCTCGAACTTCCGCCGAGAAGCTCTTACACGCTCTGCAAGTGCCTCTCCCGACTCGGGAGAACCTCTTACAGACTCTGCAACGGCACCTCCGGCCGTCCGGACATGCTCTTGCAGCCTCTGTAAGTGCATCTCCCAAGTTCGAACATGGTCTTACAGCCTCTGCAAGAGCACCTCCGGACGTCCGGACATGCTCTTGCAGAGCCTGTAAGTGCTTCCCGGACGAGAACTTCGACGTGTGCACGCCCTGGCGGCGTACCTACGGACTCGCGCGCTCGCGATTTCTCCGCTGTTCGACGGGGTTGGCTCCGTCGGACCGGGCGTGGGCGGCTCGTGAAGCTCGGAGCTCGCTCGGCGCCGACTCGTCGCGCGGGCGTGCAACGAGGCTTGCGGGAGTCGTCCTGAATCCTTCAAGGATCTCGAGTACATCCGGAACGGGTCACAAAAGGGCTTGCCACGCGCCCGAGTACGCGTCGACCATTGCCCGCATGCCGCCCCTTCTTCGTACGAACGACAGCCTGGACTCGCATTGGGAAGAGCTCGTCTACACCGAAGCTCGCCTGCTCGCGGGGGACCACAAGACACTGGCCGCACAGACCTCCAAGAGCATCAAGAGACTCGAAGAGATCCAGCGAGGCCAACTGCTCGGCTGGCGCCGAGAAATCATCGCTCAAGCCCACGTCGATGCGGTCGACGACAGCCTCGACGACTCCGTGATCGACTTCGGTCGCGACCTTCTCCACCTCGAGGGCGGCAATCGAAAGTCTGCTCGGTTCAAGATGTACTTCAAGTCGGCGGTCAGCAGCATCGTGCGCATGGGCCTCGAGTCGCAGATTCCCGTCGTGCGCACGATGGCGACGTCGCTGCAAAGCGAGCCCGAAAAGTCCCTCAAGGACTACGCCAAGAAGCTCATCGGCATCCTGAAGAAGGGTGACGCGGTCATCGAAGAGCGCCGCGCAGCCGCAGGAGCGCGCGCCGCTCACCGCGCTCGCGAAATCCTCTCGTTCGTCGACGACATCAACGCCGAGCGCACCGCGCAAGCGGCCGAGCTCAGCCTGTACGCCACCAAGAACGAGCTGCCCCGCGACTACCCGGAACGCTTCTTCCGCCGCACCACCAAGAGCGCCCGCGCGTTGGCTCCGGAACCTACTCCGGAGGCCTGAGCTTCTCCCGACCGGGCGAGGAAGGGCGTTCCTGCCATGCGCCCTCCTCGCCTGGCCACCTTCTCCCTTTTCTCCCTCGACCTGCATCGGGCAACGCTCCCCATGACCGACCTCCTCCAATCGCTGAACGCCCTCACGTACGACTTCACTCGGCGCCTGGTGGACGAGCTCCGGCGGGCCGCTGTAGGCGACCTGCTCGATTCGGAGATAGGCGTTGGGTCGGCCAAGGTGCCAGCCTCGACCCCCGCGCGAACGCGCAGCCGCGCGCCGAAGCGCCGTTCGGCGACCGGACGAAAGATCGCCCTCGGCCGCTTGGTGACCCAGGCGACCACGGTGCTGCGTGACGGTGCACAGACCTCGGGAGCGCTTCGGAAGGCGCTCGGCGGGCCGGCCCGAACCGACTTCCAGGCGGCCATGGCGTTGGCCGTGAAGAGCGGCAAGCTCACTCGCACGGGGAACCGCAGCGAGACGGTGTATGCGCTCGCAGAGGTCGCTCCGACGGCCTGATTCAGCCACAATATCCGCCGGTTCCAGAAACGTTCGAGCCCCGCTCTTTTTCTCGCAACGTTTCCCTTCACGCCGCCGATAGGCGCGCATGAAGCACCGGCGCCTGGTCCCTGGAAGGGAGCGAACGATCTCCACGGCGATGATTCGTCGCCTGCTGCTCGTGCTCGAGACCTCCACGCTGCACCCTCATCTGCTGCTCGAGATCGAGTGCGACCTCTTGGCCTTGTTGCCGCCGCTCGAGCCGGTGATGAGCGCGGCCCGCAGAAGGAGGCGAGGGAGGCATCGGGGCCGGCGCGCGAAGCACGATTGCAGGCGAGCGCTGCCGAACGGGTTCGACGCACGTGCCGGGCGTGTGGACTGCTCGGGCGCATGATAGAACGTTCGATGGGGCTCGGGAGCAATCCAGGACTCCGCGCCGACTACGGGCTCTCCACCGAGCGCACGGGCTGCGTGTCCGACACCGATGTCTGTGGTCCCCTTCGCCACTGACGTCGCGCCTTCGAGGCGCCGAACGCAGCCGCCCACGTCGTGTCTGCCGGTCGATTGTGCCGTTCGTCGGCGCCGCATTCGGACGGTGAGGGCCCCCCGCGGGGGCCCACGCCGCGCCGGCGCTACCCAATCGCCGCGCGCACCTGAGTGAGCACCGCCGCGAGCTCACGCTCCACGTGCCACGCTTTGACGCGCAGCGTACGCACCCCATGAGCCGCGAGGTACGCATCCCGCTGCCGGTCATACGCTTCGCGCCCGCGATGAGCCGCGCCGTCGACTTCGACCGCGAGCCTCACCTCGTGTGCATAGAAGTCGACGATGACATTGGCGAGGATGACCTGCCGCCTGAACTTGACGCCCAACTGCCGGCCCCGCAGCGCCTGCCACAAGATGTGCTCCGAGGGCGCGGGATGCCGACGCGAGTGCTGCGCGCAGGGCAATAGGAACGTGCGTTCGTGCCGTAACGTAGGGAACATAAAGCGCATGGGACCTCCGTGCCGGCGAGAGCGCCGGCTTCGAGCCCAAAGGCGCAGACGGCATGACAGCGGCAAGTTCCGCTCGCGTCGCCCGCAAGGCCGCTGGCAAGCCGTGTGCGCCAAGCTCGACGCCGGCGCTCTCGCCTGCACGGAGCCAAGAGCCACGTGCCCAAGAGCCACGAGCCGTTCAACGCGTGGCTCTCGTGGTCGTGACGCGCCATGGTGTCGGCGTGAGGATGTCGTGCACGCGAGTGTCCGACGTGCCGCGCCCGTCGGCCCCGCGGCGTGGTGGACGATGGCCGCAGCGGCACGAGTGACGACCTTCCGGGCGCTGCGAGCAACGTGTCGTGCGTGTGCATGCAGCACGAGCCGAACACGAGCGACACGAGTGGTGAGGAGCTCGAGGCGCAGTGACCTCGTTCGGCGCGGCGCGGAGCACGAACGCGTGAGCCCCCACGCGGGGGCCCACGCCGCGGCGGCGCTACCCGAGCGCCGCGCGCACCTGAGTGAGCACCGACTCAAGCCCTCGCTCTACGTGCCACGCCTTGACGCGCAGCGTACGCACGCCGCGAGCCGCAAGATACGCGTCCCGCTGCCGGTCGTAGGCCTCACGGCCGAGATGTGACGCTCCGTCGGCCAGCGCGGTGGGGTGTGAGCGGTCAGGTTCCTTCGTGACGCTGGGCACGCGGTGGGGTCAGCAGCGCCCCGCCTCGTCGCGTTAGTCGAAAGGCCTTGCAGAATCAGGGGGGATACGAGCAGCGTCGTGACCTCTGCGCGCCGAGCGCGACCGCGTGCGAGAGGGAACGCACGGAGATTTCTGCGTCGCTCACGCAACGAAATCCCACTCTTCGCCGATACAGCCGCCAGGAAGGTGGATGACACGAGAAAAGCTGCGATTGGCCTCGGTTCGGTTGGAATGATGCTCCTCGTGATGGCGTGTTCGGGAGGGCAGGACAACCCCGCACCGTTCTCGACGGCCGACTTCGACGCCGATATCGTGGTTGCCGTTACTGCCGAAGGGGCGATGGTCTTGCGAAGCTCTCCGAGCTCACCGGCTCCCGACGCAAAGTAGAGAGCGACCGATCCCGCTAGGCCTTGATCTGACTTCCATGTCGAACTTCTCGGGCGAGGCGGGCGCCCTCCACGAGGGCCTCGCGGACGTTTTTGCCGCTCATGCCGAAGCGTTGAAGCGAGGGAGCTCCGCCGGGCTCTTCACATTTGCGGACGACGTCCGGAGCGATGGTCGACCCCTAAGGCACTTTCTACACCCCGCGAAGGGGGCCGATGTTGGCGGGACGGTCGACTACCAGACGATTAGGCCGACGAAGCCAAGCAACTTCACCGTTCAAGACTTGAACTGTCTGAACCCCGTCGACGCAAAAAGCGGTGCAGCTTGCGCGATTACCTGCAAGATGGACGCTAATGGACGCAGCTCGAACGACTGCGGAAATGTGCACTACAACTCGACCATCGTGTCGAACGCTTGGGCGTTGTTGGCGGTTGGCGGCTTCAACGAGGCGACCAAGAAGGGGGTGCTTACCGAGGTCGGTCTGTCGAAGGCATCACGCCTGTTCGTGCTATCCTTACTGGGCGCACCGACCAACGACACGTTTAAACTCTTCGTAGATCGCATGATTTCGGCCCAAATTGCGTCGTGGCAGAAGCACCCGTACAAGACCGACTTGGAGCCTCTCTGGGTGAAGCGCGCGATCGTGTGCGCTTGGAACGCTGTCAATGTCGTCACCGACGCAGAGGTGCCGTGGCACGCCGTGGGACTGTCGTGCCCTAAAGCCGGCGCCCTCACGAAGCGCTGCGATGGAAAAGCCGACGGTGCCTATTGTAGCCCGGAGCTCGGCCAGTCGTACGATGCCTATATTTGCCACAAAGGTACCACTCGAGCGGGGCATCAATGCGTTGCTGGTACCTTCTGCCACCGGACCGGCCTGAGCCCCGACTCGCCCGCAGTGACGAAGGCCGACGGTACGGTCGAGTGCTTCCCCGAGCCCATGCCCACCGATTGGTAACCGCGTGCCCAACCTCTTGTACCTCCGCCACGTAAGTGCCTTGTTTGCCGCGCTCCTCGTCGTGTCGGTCCTTTACGGGATTGCACGTGCGGCGGAGCGCGGGCTCTCGCGCAATCAGCGGGTCCTTCGGGGGATCCGGACGCCACTCTTGTTTTTCGTGGTCCTCACGGGCCTCGCTCACGCCGCTTCGTACGTGCCGACCTCCAGCTTCGCGATGACGCTCGCGGTGGTCTCGCCGGCCCACCGTGCGAAGGTGGCGCGCGCGCTTCGTCCGCGCGTGCTCGGCGACACCAAGAGCGACGAGCTGGTGCTCGGCTTGATCGAGCTCGATCGGCTCGCCTTCGGTTGCAATGAGGCCCTCGCCGACGCATCGAACCTTCGTGCGCGAGGCGCGTGGGCGCGACTCGACGAAGTGTGTGGTCCTTCCATCGGTTCGGCCATTGCCGCGTATCAAGAAGGACGCCTGGCGGACGCAGCCGCGACCTTCGCCGCCGTGCGGGCTCGCTCCGCGTCGAACACCAAGGTAACCACCGCAGAGCTTGCGACGTTGCTCTTGCTCGATAGAAGGCGCGAAGCCCTCGATCTCCTGCGCAGCGAGAAGCGCGCTCCCGGTCCCGATGCGGACTCGCTCGGCTGCCTCGAGGACGCCCTCGCGCTCCATGTCGACAATCGCACCGGGCCCGTGCGGCGCGCACTCGACGCGGCGTGCAGCGAACTTGGGGCTGCGTTCGAGGGAGAGCGTCCTCGCGCGCCTGTCGAGCCTGTCGAGCCCCGCAATCTCTGTACGCGGCACAGGCGCCCTCGCAGCGCTCCTCCCTGCGTGAGCGGATGCTTCGAGACGAAGCCTCCCGATCCCATGGCGTCGCTCCGCACCGTCGCCGGGTCGGCTATGCTTGGACGAGATCGCCTGGCCAAAGCCGATTGGCTCCTGCATGCAGGACGAGCCGCGGACGCGCTTCCACTGCTCGACGCCGAGCTGCTCACCTTGGGAACGGGCGAGCCGCTCTACCCGGCCAAGTTGGTTGCCGAGAGGGAGGCCTTCTTGGATCGGGTCGGCCTGGAAACGCCCGGAGCTGTCATCATTGCGGAAGATTGCTCCACCCAGCTGACCCTGCCCGAGAGCGACGCGCGGACGAAGGAAGCGCGGGCCTTCGCAGCTCGCTTCGACGAGAGCCGTGACCTCGTAGATCGGGGGCGCCTCGAAACCCGAGACCAGGTGCTCGTCCGCGCTGCGATGGCAGCCTTGGACCTGGGAGACCTCGCGCGCGCCGAGGCCTATCTGGCGAGAAGGACGAACAATTCCGCCCAATCGAGCACGCTCGCGCTGCGGCATGCCTTCTCGAGCGACGCAGCACGCGAGGCTCTCTACGGAGGAGAGCGCGAGGTCTTCGGAGCGGCGACCGTAGGCGACGGCGCAGCCATGGTGAAGGCTCTCCGCACCAGTGGAGGTAGTGGGGTTGGAACGATCGACGTGGTCGGAGCGGCCGTGCCGTCCGGCCAGGCCGAGCTCCGCGCCTATTCACGCCACGAAGCGCGTCTGATTTGTTACGAAGGCATCGACCGGATACTCGATTGCGGCCCCGGAGCCCTCGTGGTCGCCCTGGCCGGTCGCGCTCGCGTCGCCCGCGCCGTCGGCGACGACCGCACCGCAAACGAAGCGACCGAGGCCATCTCCCGTCTCCTTGCCGCCCCAGCCCATTGGACGGAGGACCGCCGAGTCTTTACGCTGACCCGCGCCGCGCAACGCATCTTCGGCGCTACCCAATCGCCGCACGCACCTCAGTGAGCACCGCCGCGAGCCCCCGCTCCACCTGCCAAGCCTTCACGCGCAGCGTACGCACCCCATGAGCCGCGAGATACGCATCCCGCTGCCGGTCATACGCCTCACGCCCGCGATGAGCCGCGCCGTCGACCTCCACCGCGAGCCGCGCTTCGTGTGCATAGAAGTCGACGATGACATTGGCGAGGATGACCTGCCGCCTGAACTTGACGCCCAACTGCCGCCCGCGAAGCGCCTGCCACAAGATGTGCTCCGAGGGCGTTGGCTGGCGACGAGAGTGCTGCGCGCGGGGCGTGAGAATCCCCCACCCGCCACGGCTACGCCGTGTCGGCCTCCCCCTCGTCGTCCGCTACGCGGCCTCCAGGGGAGGCGGGAGAATTGACCGCGTATCGGCACGAGCGTTCGTGCCGCATCGTTGGGAACAGAAAGCGCATAGGGACCTCCGTGCCGGCGAGAGCGCCGGCTTCGAGCCCAAAGGCGCAGACGGCATGACAGCGGCAAGTTCCGCTCGCGTCGCCCGCGAGGCCGCTGGCAGGCCGTGTGCGCCACAGCTCGACGCCGGCGCTCTCGCCGGCACGGAGCCCAGGAGCGACGTGCCCAAGCGACACGCGCCGTTCGACGCGTGGCTCTCGTTGTTGTGACGCGTCCGTATGTGCTCGCGCGCAGGTCGTGCACGAGAGTGTTCGACGTGCCGAACCCGTTCGACGCACGTGTACGGCGCGAGTACTTCTTTGGCGCAGGATGGAGCGTGAGGTCTTGATGCGTCTCGCGAGTAGTCGAGAGCCCGCGCTGCAACGCAGGCTCTCCACCGCCCCCTGAGCGCGCGGAGGGCGAAGCCCGAGCACGCGATTTGGGGGCGGTCGACCAGGGAAGGTGAGCCACAAAATGAAGCGCGCGAAGCCCACGGAAAACCGCGAGCTTCGCGCCTGAAGTGAGGGCTTACCTTCCCTGGGCGGGAGGGGGCATCCCTTCTCGTTCTCTACTCTTCCTCTTCCTCTTCCTCTGCCTCTCCTCCCTCAAACCCCCCGCCGACGCCGACGCACCCCGCCCAGCACCGCGAAGCCAATCGCCATGCCGAAGAGCGCCGTGGCTCCTTCCGAGGTCGAGCGCGGTCCCACCGAGCAGCCGCCGCCCTCGAACGAGCCGTTCGGGTTGGGGTCGAGGCCGGTGGCTCCATTGCCGTTTCCGTTGCCGGTGCCCGGGAAGTCCTTGTCGAGGAAGTCGGGCTTGCCGTTGCCGTTCACGTCGCCCGTGCCGTCGGTGGCGTCGGGGGTGCTGTCGTTGTCCGCGTCGGTGTCGAGCCAGTTCTTGCGGCCGTCTCCGTCCACGTCGTCGGTGAGGCCGGCGCCGTTGGCGAGGGTGATTTCGTCGCGGGTGGCGATGCCGTCGCCGTCGTCGTCGGTGTCGAGCGCGTCGATCTTGCCGTCACCGTCGGAGTCGATGGGCGAGGTCTTCACCGGCCCGACTTCCACGGAGTCGGAGAGGCCGTCGCCGTCCGTGTCGGACTTGGACGGGTCGGTGCCTAGCTTCGCTTCTTCTTCATCGGTGAGGCCGTCGCCGTCGGTGTCCTTGCCGGTGGTGGTGCCGTCCGTGCATTGACCGATGGTCGCGTTGGTGGACGAGCACTTCTTGCCGGTGGGGCAGCCGTTGCCCGCGGTGGTGTCGCCGCGGCAGCCGTCCGCGCACTTCTGCGCGTTGCACACCTTGCCGGAGGTCTTGTCGCCGCAATCGGCGTCGGTCACGCACGCGTCGGTGCAGACGCCGCTGGCCGTGTCGCAGCGGGGCTTGGCCGAGCCGCAATCGGCGTTGCTCGAGCACTTGCCGCACGAGCCGGCCTTGGTGCCGGTGGTGAAGCAGGTGGGATTGGCGGCCGCGCAGGCTTCGGTGGCGCCCGAGCCCGCGTCGCCGTTGCAGGCCTTGCAGGTCGAGGTGGCCGAGGCCGGGGGACGACAGAACGGCGTGGTCTCTCCGCAGGGCGTGGCCGTGGCCGAGCCGAAGTCACCGGTGCAAGGCGGCTTGCAGGAGCCCTTGTCCGCGCCGGCGGTCACGCAGATGCTCGCGCCCGCGGTGGGGCAAGCGCGCGTGGCCGCGGAGCCGAAGTCGCCATTGCAATCCATGCACTTGGCATTGGTGGCGGCATTGCCGCTCACGCAGATGGGGGTGGTGCCGGTGCAGGCGGTGTGCGGCGCGAGGTCGGCCGGGGGCGTGGCGGGGCAGGTGCCTTCGATGAGCCGAATGTCGTCGAAGTCCGGGCCTACGCCGGGAGGCGTGGTGCCCACGCACGAGGCGTTGCCGCAGAAGTGCTCGTACTTGATGAAGGCGAAGCCGTTGGCCGCAGCCTTGAAGTTGCGTCGCACCCAGGTCCAGTTGTTGCTGCCCTTGACGATGGCGCCCGTGTCCGCGGTGGTGCCGATGACCGTGGCGCCGGCGGGGCAGGCCGAGCCGACGGTGAACGTGTTGTCGAAGTTGGCTTCGCCGAGCAGCCAGCACTCGCCGGCGGTCGAGCTTCCCGCGCCGACGGAGGTGCCGGTGGTCTCGAAGTTGATGCCCACGTAGGGATCGCCGTTGGCGTTCGAGCGCACGTACGCCATGAGGCAGTAGTCGGTGTTCGCGGTGACGGCGACGCCGGGCTTCATGAACATGCGGCCGCCCGAGAGACCCACGGTCTCGCGTGCGTACTTGCCCGCGCAGGCCGCGCCCACGCCGTCGTCGACGGTGGAGTCGCGCAGCGGGCTCGGCGTGCCGGTTTCGTTGTAGGTGTTGACCGTGCTGGAGGCGACCCACTTGGTGGTGTTGTTGGCCTCCCAGGTTTCGGTGAAGAGCTGCGCGCTCGCGATGCGGGGGGCGGCGACGATGGCCGCGAAGACCGAGGCCGCGAGGAGGCTCTGCCGTCCGGAAGGAAGTAGGTTTCGCATGGGGTTCTCTCTCGGTGAGGGGAGCGTCAGTTCGCCCGACCCATCAATTTACCCCAAGACTGGCCGCGTCCGCCGAAATCCGCCTGCCGAATGGCTCCGTGGCGCCGCGTCATGGAATGTGGCATACCCGGCGCGGGAGCCCAGGCTTATGCAAGTGCCTCGTCACGGTTTTCGACTCTTCACGTTCGCGGCGGTCGCGTCGCTCGCCCTCGGCGGCATGTTCGCCGGCGCGTGCTCCAGCCCGACCCCTGAAATCATCGACACGGACGCGGCTCCCGATCCCACGCCGACCCCCACGCCGACCCCCACGCCCACGCCCACGCCCACGCCGACCCCCACGGTCGAGCCGGGCACGGCCAAGCCGCCCATCGCCACGTCGGTTTCCCCCGACAAGGCCATCTTGGGCAGCGTCGGTCCGAACATCGTGGTCACCGGCAACAACTTCGTCTCGCGCTCGGTCATCCAGCTCGACGGCGCCGAGCTCGCCACCACCTTCGTGAGCGCCACCGAGCTGCGCGCGGCCATCCCGTCCAACAAGCTCACCACCGTGGGCACGCTCCGCATCTCGGTGGGCACGGCTCCTCCCGGCGGCGGCGCCAGCAAAGAGCTCACCTTCGAGGTGCAGAACCCCACGCCGCAGCTCACCCAGGTGAACCCGCTCAGCGTGGTGGCCGGCTCTCCCAACCTCACGCTCGCCCTCACGGGATCGGGCTTCGTGGCCGGTGCGAAGGTCTCGTTCGGCACCACCGATCTGACCACCACCTACACGAGCGCGTCCGAGCTCTCGGCCACCGTGCCGGCTTCGCTGCTCGTCACGTCGGGCAGCTTCCCGGTCAAGGTCACCAACCCGGCGCCCGGCGGAGGCGCCTCCACCACCATCGCGTTCACGGTCACCAACCCGAACGTGGTGCTGAGCTCCATCACTCCCGCGAGCACCACGGTCGGTTCGTCGGCGGTGGCGATCACCCTGAACGGCGCGGGCTTCTTGCCGGCCACCTCGGTGCTCTTCAACGGTGCGCCGGTCAGCAAGACGTACGTGAGCGCGACGCAGCTCACCGCGACCATCCCCGCGGCCTCGCTCACGGCGGCCGGTGATTTCCCGGTCACGGTGTCCAATCCGCCCCCGGGCGGCGGACTCTCGGCGCCGCAGGTGTTCAAGGTTCAATACCCCGCGCCGGTGCTCACCTCGGTGACCCCGTCCACCATCCAGGCCGGCTCCGGCGCCACCGTGATCACGGTGAGCGGCTCGGCCTTCTACTCCGCTTCGCAGATCACGCTCGACAGCGTGGCCGCGTCCACCACCTTCATGGACGCGAACACCCTGCGGGCCACCGTTCCGGCCGCTTCGCTCGTGTCCGCGGGCGCCATCGCGGTGCGCGTGGTGAACCCCACGCCGGGCGGCGGAACGTCGAGCGCGTCCAGCATCACGGTCGCCAACCCCGCGCCGGTCATCACCTCGCTCTCGCCCTCCACGGTCACCGTGGGCTCGGCGGACAAGACCCTCAGCGTGCTCGGCACGGGCTTCGTCCCGGCCAGCGTGGTGCGCGTGAACGGCGTCGCTCAAGCCACCACGTTCGTGAACGCCACCCAGCTCACCACGGTGGTCTCGTCGGCGTACTTCACGAACCCCGGCACGGTGGCCATCACCGTGCTCAGCCCCACCCCGGGCGGTGGCACCTCGGCTGCCTCGAACATCACGGTCGGCTGCGACACCACCGGCGTCGATCTGCAGCTCGGTGCGGTCGGCAACACCACCACCTTCAACACCGCGTTCACCACCGCGCCCACCGAGACCGGCTTCACCTCGTCGAGCTCGTGCCCCGGATTCCTCAGCGCGACGGTGCTCCCGGTGCGCTACTGGGTCGTGCAAAATAGCTCGCTCCAGCCGGTCACCTTGTCGGCTTGGGCGGTGTGCACGAGCACAGGCGGCTCCCGTGCGGACGACGCCTTCCTCTCGCTCTACAAGCGCGGCACCAAGCCGGTCAGCACGGCCGAGCGTGAGGCCTGCCTCGGCGCCATTGCCGAGGGCTCCTCCGGCTCGGGCGGGTACTCGGCGCCCGTCCCCGACGAAGGCGGCTCGCCGTACTGCCCGGGGCTCACCAAGGCCAACGGCGGCGGCATTCAGCTCGCGGTGTGCGAAAAGGCCGTGGTTCGCATCCAGCCGTACAGCATGACCAGCACCACGTTCACGCCTCCTCCGCAGATTCGCATCCGTCCCGAGTGAGCGATACGTCCAAAGCCAAAGGTTCGGCTTCTGCCGGCGCGGGGGTCAAGCCTCCGCCCGGGAAGGCACGTCCGCGAGCGGCGGTCACGGCGCGATCGGTGGCGGGCAAGGTGCTCGCGCGCACGATTCGCGATGGCGCGTTCGCGGCTGCCGTTCTCGACACCGAGCTCGACCGCGCAGTCCAGCTCGAAGACCGCGATCGAGGGCTTTGCACCGAGCTCGTGTACGGCGCGCTGCGTATGCGCGCCTTCGTGGACGACGAGCTGCAGAAAGCGGCCACCAAGGGACGCGCCAAGCTCGATCCGGACACGCACGCGCACCTGCTGGTGGCCGGGTTTCAGCTCTTCGGGCTCGACCGTGTGCCGGCCTTCGCCGCGGTGAACGAGGCCGTGTCGCTCGTGCGCGCGTCGAGCGGCGATCGTGTGGCCGCGTTCGCCAACGCGCTGCTTCGCAAGCTCGCCGAGCGCGCCAAGGGCTTCGGCCCGGACGAACGCGTCGCGGCGCAAGTGAAGGCCGCGCCGCGCTGGATGCGCGAGTCGCTCACGCGGGCGCTCGGCAAAGCGGGCGCGGACGCGTTCTTGGCGTCGGCCTGCGTGGCGCCTCCGGTCTCCTTTCGCGTCGCGCTCGGTGAAGACCGCGAGAAGGTCATGGCCGAGCTCACCGCGCTGCTGCCGGACGCTCAGGTGTCGGCCGGGCGCGCCTCGCCGCGCGCCATCTTGGTGACCGGCGCGGGTAGCCCGCGTCCGGTGGTGGACGCGCTCGGGGCTCGTCGCATCTTGGTGCAGGAAGAGGGCTCGCAGCTGGTCGCCGAAGCGCTCGGCGTGACCGCCGGCGAGACCGTGCTCGACGCCTGCGCCGGCCGAGGAAACAAGACCTCGTTCTTGGCCGAGGTGGCCACCTGCGACGCCGCGGACTTGCATCCGCAGAAGCTCGAGCGTCTGCGTATCGAGCTCGGTTCACGCGGGCTCGCCGTGCGCGAGACCTTCGCGGTGGATTGGACCTTGGGGGCAGGCGATGCCACGGGCCCTTACGACGCGGTGCTGATCGATGCACCCTGCACGGGCATCGGCACGCTTCGTCGCAGACCCGAGCTCTGGCAGAAGCGCACGTTCGAGGGGTTGCAGGAGCTCGGCAAGATTCAGCGCGGCGTCCTCCTGCGCGCATCTTCGCTGGTGCGTCCGGGAGGCCGAGTGGTCTACGCCACGTGCAGCGTGCTGCGCGAAGAGGGCGAAGACGTGGTCGAGTGGTTCTTGCAGAATGCACCCGAGTTCCGCCCGGCTCCCTTCGCCGGCCCGCGCATGGCCGAGCTCGCCCGCGAAAGCGCCGATCCGACGATGCTCCGGCTCTTGCCGGACGTACACGGGACCGACGGCTACTTCGTGGCGAGCTTCGTACGCGCGTAGCGAGGTCGTTGCCTTCGGTGGGTGCTCGGCGAGCTACTTCGCCGTCGCCGCAGGCACGATCACCCGCGGACACACGCGCTGTCCCCCCACGAAGACACACACGCGCAGCTGGTCGGCCTTGAGCTCCAGCGTTCGGCCGTTCGCGCTCGGCGCCTGGACCCGTGCGACGATCTCGAGGACCGAAGCGCCCACGCCGTCGACCAAGGTCGACTCGATCTCGACCGTCTTCCGCGCGGTGATGCGCGCCATCCACTCTTCGATCGCCTGCGCTTCGGAGGGCGCGTAAGCGATCTGGACGTCTCCGATCTTCATCCGGTCGAAACGCCCGGCCGTACGCACGCTCGCCACCGGTTTGCCGTCGAGCCGAGTGCGGCCACCGGAAAGCGAGGTGGACCGTGCGGCGAAGGCGGCCGCGCGGGTATCGAAGCCTCCTGCCGGGTTGGGCGCGACCGCGCCGCACGTGGTCGCTTGCGCCTCCACGTCGACCTCGAAGACGCTCGGGCCGTTGCTCTGCGGGCCCACGATCGGCAGCTCGACGCGAACCACCTTGGCGCCGGCGAAGGTCACCTTCTGCGTTCCACTTGCAAGATACACGGAGGCGGTCGGACTCGGGCCCTGCTGCGGGGCCGGCGTGCTGAGCCACGTGGCGAGCGAGAGGGTCATGTTGGTGCCCAGTCGGAGCCGCACCTTCTTGGCGCTGCACACGTCGGGATGGTCGAGCGGCGTCACGCCGAGGGCATATCCGGAAGGCTTGCCCTCGATCTCGACCAGCGCGGGCTTCGGCGTCACCGGTGCGGCAGCGGTGGCCGTCGCCGAGAGCACGAGTGCCGAGGCCGCCACGAGAATTCCGAGGGCGCGAAGCATGCGAAGCAGGCTAGCACCGAACCTTCGGCGGAGCCCGAGGCGCACGCTCGATGGAGGAACGCTCGTCGCACGCTGCGAGGTAGTCTATCGAGCCCATGCCTTGTCCTCCCCATCCCAACGAGCTCCGGCTGACCGCGCTCGGCGGGACTCTGCCGGACTTGCGCAAGCGGTTCACACGCGAGCTCCGGAGGCTCCGTATCCTGCAGCAGGCGTGCGCACGACATCAGCCGCTCGACGACCGTGAGGACGAGCTCCGCCTGATTGCTTCGACGCTCGAGCGCCTCGCCCCGGAGAGCCGGAAGCTCGGCGGGTGGGAATACCCGGGTTCTCCGATGACGCATGGTGATCCGAGCAGCGAGAACCTGAGCCGTGGTGACGAAGAAACCGAGTGGCTGAAGGTCGCGATTGCGCAATGCGAGGTCGCTTCGTGCATTCTAGGATGCGCGCTCACCCGCACGGTCGAAGACGACTCGGAACCGGAGGCGCTCTTGCTTCACAGGAAGCACCGTGACCACGAGCTTTCGGAAGCACTGGTGGTCGCACGTCGCGAGGTGAAGGCTCATGCCGCGGCGGCGAGCCTCGAGAAGCGAGAAAACCTGCGCATCGAGCGGGAACGGAAGCGCATCCTTCGCGAAGCCGAAGGCCGACTCGAGAGGGCCGACGGTGCCGTAGAGAGCGCCTTGAGTGCACTGCTTTCGTCGCGCAAGAGCCGGTCGACCGCCGGGCTCACGAGTGGGAGCCTACAAGCAGCGCGCGAGCGTCTGGAGGCTCTCGAGGGATTGCGCCCTCCGCGACTGTACGAAGAACGCGCGTGTCTGTTCGTGTGAGGCTGGTGAGTGGCCGAGGTTCGGTGTGGCCTACGGATCGATCCCGAAGAGCCTGCGGTACCGCTCCGCGTTCATGGTGACGTAGTAGGCGTTTTCATCGACGAAGGCGCGTTTGCCGGCGCGGACCTCGGCCCAATGCTCCCGCTCGCCGCGCGCGACGAACGCGGCGGTGCTCTCCGACTCGCCGCGTGCCGCGCAATCGTCGAGGAACGCGGCCAAGTACGCGTCGTGGGCATCCGCCCAAGTGGTCAGCTCGGCTGGCGCTTCCGCACGCGTGGCAGTCACCAGCGCCTGCAGGGCGAGCGTCGCATTCTCGCGTTCGCGAGAGGCGTTCGCGAATGCGGCGTCCATGGCGCTGCACTGCTCGGCCGAGGCATGCTGACGACCGTGCCGGTCCCACATGTCGTAGTCGAGCTGCACGCCGCTGGCCCTCCGGATGGTCGCGAGAAGACGCTCGAGCTCGCGCACGGGTAGGCTGACCGGTGGAGAGGGGTGTTCGGGCATGCCGGACACGGTACCTCCGGAACGGATCTTGCGCATGATTCGCCTTCCTTTGGCTCGGGTCGGTCGGGGGAGATCCGGTCGACCTTCGACGTAAGAGCCAACGCGATGAAACGATTTGCCGTTCGTGCGGGGCTTTGGGCGCTCTCTTTTGCCGCGGTCGGCCTTGGGGGGCTCCACTGCGGGAGCGAATCGACCACTCCCGAAGGAGTCGATGCCTCCTCGGACAGCGACGCTGCGGAACCCGATACCGGCGCGAGCTCTCGTGACAGCGGTAGCAGTGTCCTGGACGCTGGGGCCGCCGATGCGTCGCGGGATGGGGCAGGTGACTCGGCGCTCGAAGCCGACGCCGCCGACTCGGGATTCTTGGAGACCGGGCCATCGATCGTTCGCGTGACCAAGTCGCCCCTGGGCGCCGATGCGAACGCGATCACGAGCAACCTTCCGAATCTCTCGGCCGACGGACGGTTCGTCGTGTTCGCGTCGGGGGCGACCAATCTCGTGGCGGGCGATACCAACGGGCGCGACGATGCGTTCGTCTACGATCGCCGAACCGACGCGCTCACACGCATCGTCGGGGCCGGCGGCGCGCAGCCGGATGGCCATGCCGTGACGCCCTTCGTCTCGGGCAACGGTCGCTACGTCGCGTTCACTTCGTTGGCCACGAATCTCCTCGTCGGCACGACCACCCGCGGGGCGAACGCGTTCCTCTTCGATCGGGTCACGGCTGCGACCTCGCTCGTCAGCCGCGCCATGGCCGCGGACGCGAATGGAGAGAGCAATGTCGTGAGTATCTCGAACGATGGGCAGCGCGTGGCGTTCTACTCGCGCGCTTCCAACCTGGTTCCGGGCGACACCAACGGCACTCTCGACGCGTTCCTCTACGACGCCCAAAAGGGCATTTCGCCGCTGAGCGTGTCTTCCGCTGGGGCATTCGGCAACGGCGATACGATCGACGTCGAGCTGTCCGTCGACGGCGCCTTCGCGGCGTTCGACTCGTTGGCGACCAATCTCGTCACGGGGGACACCAATGCGCGTCGAGACGTCTTCGTGCGGGACATCGCGGCCGAAACAACGGTTCGCGTGAGCGTCTCGTCGACCGGCGCCGAAGGGGACGGCGTGAGCGCGGTGCCTTCGCTCTCCGCCGACGGTCGCTATGTCGCCTTCCTCTCGTTCGCGACGAACCTCGTTGCCGGCGATACCAACGGCTTCGCGGACATCTTCGTGCGCGACCGCACCGCGGGGATCACGAAGCGCGTGAACCTGGGAATCGGCGGGGCGCAAGCGAACGAGAATAGCGAAAATCCGAAGCTCTCCGCGGACGGGCGCTACGTGCTCTACGTGTCGAGGTCGTCCAACCTGGTCCCGGGCGACACCAACGGCGCCGCCGATCTCTTCCGCTTCGACACCATGACAAATACGACCGAACGCGTGAACGTGAACGCCGCGGGCCTTCAGGGGGACCAAGGCGTTTCGTACGCCGCTCTCTCGGGCAACGGTCGCTTCGCCGCGTTCACCAGCGCCGCGACGAATCTGGTGCCGAACGACACGAACGGCAAAAGCGACGTCTTCTGGCTGCGTCTTCCCTGAGCTTCGCGTGCGGGCGCTCGGCCTCCGGGACCGATTGTCCGGGCAGGCGAGTCGCGCGAGAGTAAGACATGCGCGTGTATCTCGTCTCGCTCGGTGTCTTGCTCGGGGCGTGTCATTCGGCGCCATCCGGCACGGGCGCCCCTGCCTCCGTGGCCGTGGCGGACGAAGGGGCGGGGGTCCTCGGGACGTGGACCACGAGCACCGTGTCCTGGGACGACGCGGCGAAGAGCACGGACGCGACCCGCTTCGGCAAGGACGGCGTGCTCGAACATGGCACGTGGTCCGGCGCAGGGTTCGTTCCTTCGCCCTCCGCGGGGCCGTCCGGGTCTTCGTTCGTCGCCCACTACGCCATCGAGCCGAAGGAGCATCGGATCTCGTTTCAGCTCGACGGCGCGGAAGAGCAGGCAGCGTACTCGTTCGAGGGGCATAGCCGCTGGAAGACCGTCTCGGGCGATTCGGAGCCCGTCACGGTGTTCTATTCGCGTCGACGATGAGCCCGGCTCGGCAGCACTTCTCGGGCCACCTCGTGCGCGTGAAGGAGTGCTCGAACGAGCGTGTCATTTGTGGACGACAATCGCCCCGGTTGTGGCGCAAATGGTCTGCTTCGGGATGAAGGTCGGGCGCAGTCCACGTGCGGTGAGGGCGCTGGATAGCGACTTGCACGGGCTTGCTTGGCATTCCATCAAGCGAGAGCCCAGCCGGACCGGTCACCGGCTCGGTGAGGTCACAAGAATCGAGAGCTCCATGAACGATCCGAACGAACGTGACGTCTTTTTCCTCGTCGGAGACGCCAAGCGCGCCCGTGTGGTGAAGCCGGGTGTAGGGGAAACGCTCGAGGTCGTGTGGGAAGCCTTCTCGCCCACGCCCGACGTGCGCTCGCTCCTCCAAAGCCCGGACATCGACCGCAAGAGCAACGACGCAACCACGCCCGTCCCTGCCGAAACGAGCGCCCAATTCGCGCACGAAGTCTCCGATCGCGTGCGACTTCTTGCCGGCCAACGGCCCGGACTACGGCTCGTCGTCGTGGCTCCTCCTGCATTCGCCCGGGAGCTCGAAGCCGATCTCGGTTCGGCCTGGCCGACCCGCGCGGGCGATGTGATCGCCCGGGACGAGACGAGGCTCGATGATGTGGCCCTGCGAACCTTGATCCGGGTGAGACTCGACGCAGCTTCGTGAGGTCGGCCGAGGCGACGGCGGCTCGGATTGGCCGATGGCACCGAGGGTGCACACGGGATACGTCGCGCCGCGCGGAGCGGTCGAACCTGCGAACGAGAGAGAGACCATGTTACGAAGCCTGAAAGATCTCGAACGGTATTCCGTCAGCGCGAGCGACGGCGACATCGGGAGTGTCGCGAACTTCCTCCTCGACGACGAACGGTGGGTCATTCGCTATCTCGTGGTGGAGACCGAGGGGTTCTTCGACGGACGGAGCGTGCTCGTTTCGCCCATCTCCTTTCGGACCATCGATTGGTCCACGCAGCGCTTTCACCTCGCGTTGACCCGCGACAAGGTGAAACACAGCCCGAGCATCGATACCGACAAACCCGTCTCCCGCCAGCACGAGTGGGAATATTACCAATATTACGGATACCCGTTCTATTGGGACTACCCAGGCGTTTGGGGGATGGGCACCTATCCAGGGCCGTTCGCGAAGGGGGCTCCTTCGTTCAACGAAGGAAACGCGCCGACCGATGCTCACCTCAGAAGCGTAGATGAAGTTCGCGGATACCACATCCGGGGAAGCGACGACGCCATCGGGCACGTCGACGACTTCATCGTGGACGACGAAACGTGGGAAGTTCGCTATCTCGTCGTCGACACCAGCAACTGGTGGTTCGGCAAGAAGGTCCTCATCTCGCCGCGATGGACGAACAGTATCAGCTGGACGGACCGCACGGTCCGTGTCGACCTGACTCGTGAGGCCATCAAAAACAGTCCCGAGTGGAACCCGACCGCGGGCGTCAATCGCCAATACGAGATCGGCCTGTACGACTACTACGGACGCCCCGTTTACTGGGACGGTTCCGAAAGGTCGGCCCCGGTGGCTCGCCTCGGCAAGGTGGAGGTTCCGCTGCGCTGATGGCACGCTCGCGCACCCGACGGGGCCTTCCCCGTCGGGTTGCGTCGCTTCCGCCGAGGCCCACGTCAGGGCGTGACGCCCATGTCCCGCGGACGCTTGTTCTTCTTCGACTTGGACACGACCGCGTCGACGTCGAGGTGATCGTCGCCCGCGCTCGAGAGGTAGTCCTGGTAGGTGCCCGGCCGGTCGCGGAAGCCGGTCTCGGTGACTTCGACGATGCGCGTGGCCAGCGCCGAGACGAACGCGCGATCGTGGGAGACGAAGAGGAGCGTGCCCTCGTAGGCCTTGAGGCCTTCGGTGAGCGCTTCGATCGATTCCATGTCGAGGTGATTGGTGGGCTCGTCGAGCACCAGCACGTTCGACATCTCGGCCATGATGCGCGCGAAGACCAGGCGCGCGGCCTCGCCGCCCGAGAGCGTGGAGATGCGCTTGTTCACGTCTCCGCCCGAGAAGAGCACGCGGCCGAGGCGTCCGCGCACCACGAACTCCGGCTCGGTCGGGCAGGCGCGCTGCATGATGCCGAGCGGCGTGGCCTTCGGATCGTCGAGCAGGTCCGCGTGATCCTGGGCGAAGTAGCCCGCGCGGGCCTCGTATCCCCAGCGCGACTCTCCGGTGTCGGGCGCGAGGTGATCGACCACGATCTTCAAGAGGGTGGACTTCCCGAGGCCGTTCGCGCCCAAAATGGCCACTTTTTCGCCGCGCCGAATGGTGAGCGAGACGCTCTCGAGCACGCGCTTTTCCCCGTACGACTTGCCGATTTTGGTGAGCTCGAGCACGTCTTTGCCGCTGGGGCGCTCGATTGGAAATCGGAAATGAGGAGCCGCACGGCTGCTCTCCACGAGCTCCTCCACTTCGATCTTCTCGATCTGCTTCAAGCGGCTCTGGGCCTGCTTGGCCTTGGAGGCTTTGGCGCCGAAGCGATCCACGAAGGCGCGCTTGTCCGCGATGATCTTCTGGGCGCGCGCGATCTCGGCCTCTTTGCGCTCGCGCGTGGCGCGCTTCTCCACCGCGAAGGCCGCATAACCTCCGGTGTAGAGCTCCACGGTGCCGTAGTCGACGTCGAGCACGTGCGTGGCAATCGCCTCGAGGAAGCGCTGATCGTGGGAAATGACGACCGCGCAGCCTTCGTAGTCGGCGAGAAACGTCTCGAGCCAACGAATGGAAAGGATATCGAGGTGGTTGGTCGGCTCGTCGAGCAGCAGAATGTCCGGTCCTGCCACGAGCACCTGGGCAAGGAGCACGCGCAGCTTGAAGCCACCCGAGAGTGTCGCCAAGGGGCGTCGCTGAATGGCGTACGGGATCCCGAGGCCCTCGAGCACGGCCGAAGCTCGTGCTTCGAGGGTATAGCCATCGTGTGCCCGAAGGACGTCTTCGACGTCCGCGAGGCCGGATGCGTCGCCTCCATGGTCGACGATGCGCGACTGCTCGCACAACGCGTCCCACACCTTCGTGTCGCCCTTCATCGCCAAGTCGAGGATGGGGGCCGAGTCGTCGAGGAAGCGATCTTGGCGAAGCACCCCGAGGCGCGCTTCTTTCGGCATCGAGACGGAGCCGCTGGTCGCGGGCTCGTCGCCGGCGACGATTTTCAGCAGGGTCGACTTGCCGCACCCGTTCGCCCCGACCAGCCCGTAACGGCACCCGGCCGAGAGCTGGAGCGAGACATTTTCGAACAAAGTGCGTCCACCGTACGACTTCTCGAGACGCGAAAGACCAATCATCGCGGCCTTCTAGCGCGGTGCGGCACGATGTGCACGCTCGGCGAACGATTCTTTTCCCGCATGCTCTTCGGCCACGCGACAGGCGTCGCTGAGCGGGTCGTGCGCGTTGCGAGAGGTCGAGGCAAGAGGGCAGGGCGCTCGCTCGATCCCGAGCTCGGCCCCCGCGCCGATCACTTCACGAAATCGACCCGTCGGATCTTGCCCTCGGTGATGGTGTAAATCGCGGCGACCTCGAAGGGCTCGGTGCTCGGGCTCCGGGACACACGCTCGTGGTCGATGACCACGTTGCCGATCGCGATACGCGTGACCAGCGCGGCCTTGTTCTCGGGAAAGTCCGCGAACACTTTGGCGTAGCGCGCGCGATAAGCCTCGATGCCCTCCAGCGTGACGACACCGTTGAGGTCGGCGATCTTCACGTCGTCGGCGAAGCAGGCGCAGTGCGCGTCCAGGTTCTGGGCGTTGTAGGCGTCGAGCTGTTCCTGGGCGACTTCGGCAGGGGTCTTCATGCGCGCATGGTGGCGCAGGTACCGCGCGAAAGTCCATCTCGGACCGACTCCAATACGCAGCCTTCGACCTGCGCACGGGCACCGGCGCCCTCGCGACGAAGACCAAGCTCTCCGTCAAGGACGGCGTGCTCTCGGAGAGGTGAGGGGACCTGGCGCGCGCCGCTTGAAAGGTGTCGCCTTCGACGTACGCTTGGGGCTTGCCGCTCAGAAGTTGTGAAGACCGTCGAGCCTCGCTTGCAATGCGACCTTCGCGACCCCGAGCGTTCCTCGCGGGCCTTATCGCAATCTTCGCCTCGACGACGAGCGCGTGTCGTAAGCAGGAACTTGGCATGCAGTCCGACTCACAGGTCGAGGCGCCACGTTCGTTCGTCGAGGCGAGCACGCCACCTGTCGACGCCGGAGCTCCCGCGCGGCCTGCCTTGGCCGGATTTGCCTCGCAGATGGACCTGCCGGCCCCGGAGGGATCGAAAGACCGAACCCGTCTCGGGTGCGTGGCGGTTCCCCTCGGCGCGCGAGAACGTCGGCCGCTCGTGGTCGCGCTCCATGGCGGCTCGGATCGGCCCGAGTGGGCTTGTTCGGCGTGGCGCCGCATCGCCAGCGAGCATGCGTTCGTCGTGTGTCCACGCGGCCCGGGGAACGAAGCGGGCCTTGCGTGGTACTCGCCCGAGGATACGCGCATGCGGGTGGAGCGCGCGCTCTCCGCCACGCGCGCGACGTTCGGAGATTGGATCGCCGATGGGCCGATGGTCTTGGTCGGGTTCTCGATGGGGGCGACGCAAGCGGCGCTGCTCGCGGAGCACGATCCGTCGAGGTTTCCTCGGGTGGTGCTCGCCGAGTCGGCCTATGCGCCCGAGGCCGCGATGAGCTTCGCGAGGCCCTGGGCAAAAAAAGGCGGAGAGCGCGCGATCTTCTTGTGTACGACGCCGGGCTGCGTGGGCACGTATCGGAACGCGGCGAAGAACGTGGCTCGCCAGCACGTCCCGGCTCGGCTGGTCGATGCCGGAACGAGCGCGCACGGCATGTGGGACGAGGTCGTTCAATCCATGCGCCGTGATTGGCCTTGGCTCGTCGAAGGCCTCGGCGGATGGGAGTCGTACGCTCCGCCTCGTGAGGTGAGCTACCCGGGCAAGGCCGAGTCGTTCCCGGCCGATTGAGCCCGGTTGGTTCCTCGAAGTGGATCGGGACGGTCCTCTCGAGGGCTCTCCGTGCTCGCGATCTTCGCAGAAGAGCTTCGGGGCATTGCGGATCGGCTCTTGCTTAGCGCGGCCCGCGAAGCCTCACGCGCCCTGCGCGAGGCCCTCTCCGTACCACAAGAGGTTTCATGCGCCGTGTCCTTGTCGCTCTCGCTCTTTGGTCTTCGAGCTCGCTGGTCGTGCTGGCCGCTTGCTCCGACGACACCACGTCGGTCGCCGACTCTCCGGACTCCGCGCCGTCGAACCTGCCCGAGGCCTCTACGGCGGACGCCGCACGGCCCTCCGATGCCGCGCTTGCCGAAGACGCGGAGAAAGCCGATCGCGCCGTCTCGGCCGACGCGAAGACGCGTATCTCGGCGTACGACGTCGCGCTCGCCAAAGCGGTATGCAAGAAGCTCTACGACTGCTGCGCGGACGGGGATATCGAGCGCTATGCGGCGCAATTCTCCGACGCTCCCTACAAGGTCACCACCAAGGTGACACAGTCCAATTGTGAGGCCGTGCTCACCCAATCGTTCGACGCGCTCTACCTCGCCAAGTGGGGAGTTTCGGTCTCGGTCGGGAACATCACCTTCGACGAGGCCCGTGGTCGAACGTGCATCGACGCCGTGTCGGCCGCGGCCTGCGGCGGGCCGCTCACCTCGGCGCTGTACGACGGCGCATGTTTCGGTGTTCGTGGGAACGAAGTCTTCCGAAAGGTCGCCCCGCTGGGGGCGGCCTGCGACGACATCGGCGATGCGACCTTCATCGGCGAGTGCGACCCGTCGGTCGGGTATTGTGGAGAAGGCAAAAAGTGCGTCCCGTGGAAGAAGACCGGGGAAGACTGCGGGATCTTGCTCCAAGACGCAGGTCCCCCCAAACGGCTCTTCTGCGCGCCCGGCACCAATTGTGACGGGCAGAGCGCCCGTAATCCCGGCAAATGCAGCGGTCCGCCCCAGAGCGTCGCCCTCGGAGCGACCTGTTCGTCGCTGAGCGGTCCGGATCTCGTCTGTCCCGCCGGCGCCTATTGCGACGTGCTCGGAACGGGCAAGTGCGCGGCCCAATTGGCCGACGGTCAGGTCTGCACGGGAGACGACGAGTGCCTCTCGGCGCGCCCGTTCACGTGTTCCGCGCCACCTTCGCCGGGCGACGGAGGCACGGACGCCGGAGCCACGCGAACGTGCGGGAGCAATTCATTCTGCAAGGAGCGCCGATGAACCGATTGACCATGCCTCGTTTCGTGTCCGTGCTCGCGGTTCCCCTCGCGGTCGTCGGCTGCTCCTCGTCGGAGGTCACGAGCCCTCGCGCGGATACGCCGGTCGACGCGGGAACGGTGGAGACGTCGACCGCCCCGGTCGTCGAAGCCGAGCTCGAACGCCTGTTGACCGGGCGCTTCGACTCCGCGGATCAGGCGAACGCGGACAAGACCTACTTCGCGATCTCGCTGCGGATCTGCAACGTGAGCTCGAGCGACCTCGGACCACGGGTGCTCTACGTGGAGCAAGCGCGCATGGAGACGCTCGGCAAGCCGTACCGGCAAAGGCTCTACGTGGTCGAGCGTCGAGACGAGCGAACGGCCGTGTCTCGCGTGCTCGAGCTCACGAGCCCGAAGGACTGGGTCGGCGCCTGCGACGAGCCTTCTGCGCGGAGCGTGACGAAAGCCGAGAGCGCGGAGCGGCCGGGGTGTGACGTCGTCCTGACGCGGCAAACGAACGGGTCGTTCGTCGGCTCGACCCCGGACCTCCAATGGAACGGAAGCACGTTCGAGAAGTCCGAAGGCGGCGTTCGCTGCGCGAGCGATCTCAACGGCGCGACCTACGCGAGCTCGGAGGTGACGCTCGACGAGGCGGGACTTCTCTCGTGGGACCGAGGCTTCGACGACACGGGCAAGCAGGTCTGGGGAGCGACCGCCGGTGGCTACCGATTCGTGCGCAGACCCTGACTCCTCCATGCGCTCCGCGGGTTGGCCGTCGCTCGACGCGACGTCGGCGGCTCACCTGTTGGCGGGGACCACCGGAGGACCGTCCCCTTCGTGGTACGCTTCACCCGTGGGGTCCGTGAGGGAGCGGCAGAGCAGCGTGCGTCTCGTGGCCGGCTACGAGGTCCTCGGCGTGCTCGGACGCGGGGGAATGGCCACGGTTCACCTCGCGCGCGACCTGCGCTCGGACGCGCTGGTCGCGCTGAAGACCATGTCTCCGGACGTGGCGGACGACGAAGCCGCGGCCATCGTGCTCGAGGACGAAGCGCGCGTGCTCGCGCGTATCGTGCACCCGAACGTGGTGCCCGTGGTGGAGGTGGTGCGCACCGAAGGCGACGTCGTGCTCGTCATGCCTTTCGTGCGAGGGGTGACCGTGGCCGAGCTCTTGGTGGCCGCGTCGCGAGCCGAGAGCCCGCTCTCGCCGGGAATCGTCTCCGCGATTGGCCAAGACGTGCTCGCCGGGCTCGCGGCCGCTCACCACGCGACCTCCGAGACGGGGCAGCCGCTCGGCGTGGTGCATCGGGACGTCTCCCCTCAGAACGTGCTCGTGGACGTGGAGGGCAACGCGCGCGTCTTGGACTTCGGCATCGCCAAGGCCGTCGGGCGCGCCGCCAAGACCACGCGTGACGGCTCGCTCAAAGGCAAGGTCGCCTACATGTGTCCCGAGCAGATTCACGGCGAGTCGCTCGATCTCACGGCCGACCTCTACGCGCTCGGGATCGTGCTTTGGGAAGCGATTGCATTGGAGCGCCTCTTCGCGGGCTCGAACGAGGCCGACACCATGCGCCGCGCCCTGATGGCGGACGTCCCTTCGCTCGAAGCGGCGCGCCCTGCGTTGCCCGCGGGGACGGATGCGTTCTTCGCGCGAGCCCTCGGGCGGGCCCCACGCGCGCGTTTTGCCTCGGCCGCGGAGATGGCGCACGCGCTCGAGGCGCTGTTCCCGCGCGCGCCGCGCGAGGTGGTGGCGCAAGCGGTACGAACGCTCTGCGCCCAAGAGCTCGCGAAGCGCGCGGCACCCAAGCCGTCCCGTCCTCCTCCGAGAGGCCCGAGTGAGAGCGCTCCGAGCGCCGAGCTCCCCGCTCCGCTCTCCGAAGCGGGACCGACGGCGCGCTCCCTCGCGCCGCCCCCTTCGCCGTACACGTCGGGGCCGAGCTCGAAGCCTTGGGTGAGAGCCCTCGTGGGCGGGCTTGCTCTCGCCTTGCTCGTCGCGCTCGCGGTTCGGTCACGCTCACGATTGGAACCCGTGCACGTTTCGGACACACCCGTGTCCGGCAGCGTCCATTCCGTCGACTCCTCCACGGTGGTCGACTCGCCCTCGTCGGAGAGCTCCGCCGCTCCACCACTCGCGGTCCCGAGAGAGGCTTCGGCCGGGGAGAGCGCATCGGTGAATGCGTCCGCGACGACACCCCCGAGCAAGCGTTCGATCTCCGGCTCGAGCAAACCCAAGAGCCTGCCCGCCGGGTGCGACATTCCCTACATCGTCGACTCGAGCGGACACAAAAAGTACCGCCCCGAGTGCCTCCCCTGAGCCCGAATCCGGTAGGTTGGGGATCGCCCTTGGGACATTCGACCTCACGTGTCGCTCGTCGGATCTCGGTCCTCGCCGTCGCCGCTCTCGGCCTCACCGTGGCGATGCCGCGCGCGCACGCCGTCTCGCCGTCTTCGCTGGCGTGCGCGAATGCCGCCGAAGAAGGACAAAAAGCGCGCGACGAAGGGCACTTGTTCCGCGCGCGAGAGCGCTTCGCCCAATGCCTACGTCCGGAGTGCCCGGGCGTGATCTCCAAAGAGTGCGCAGCCTGGCTCGACGACGTGAACGCGCGAATTCCCGAGCTCGTGATTGCCGTGGTCGACGGCGAAGGCCGAGACGTGTCCGACGCTTCGGTCGACGTGGACGGCGTGCGCTCTCCGGAGGCGGCGAGCGGCCGAGCGATCTCGTTGGACCCCGGTGCGCATACGCTTCGGGTGGCGAAGGGCGCCTTCGTGACCGAAGAGCGTGTCGTGCTGCGCGAGCGCGAGCGTGGGCGCCGGGTGGTGCTTCGTCTCGGGCCCGAGCCCCAGCCCGGAACGCCCGTGGTCGGTCGGCCGACGAAGCCCGTCGCGCCTCCCGTGCTCGAGCGTCCCGTACCGACGCTGACCTGGGTGCTGGCCGGAGTCGGCGGGGTGCTCGCCGCCGCGGGCACGGGGTTCGGCGTGAGCGCGGCGAGCTCGTACGCCGACCTGGAGCGACGCTGCCCGAACGATTGCACGGACTCGGACATTCTCGGATTGAGGGCCAAGACGGTCACCGCCGACATCGCCTTTTCATTGGCGCTCGCGGCAGGGATTGGCGCAGCGGTCGTGTATTTCACTCGTCCCACCGTCGTGCGTGAGCCCGTCACGGTCGGGATTTCGGGGTTCAGGTTCTGATGAAGCTCCGGCCGATCGTCCACCTCCTGACGGCGCTCGCGGCTTTCGGTGCGGGATGCACGCTCCTCTACGACGCGGGGGATTTCACCGCCAAGGGCCCCGAAGACGCGGCCGTGACCGTGACCGTGGATGCCGCAGCGGAGGCCTCTCTTCCGGTCGACCCGTGCGAGCACGTGGCGCCACCTCCGCGACCCCGAGGCAAAGGCGCCCAATCCCCGTCGCAGCCCAAGCTCACCTTCGCGCTGTCGCATCTCGCGCTGGTGGCCGGCAATCGCGACTCGCTCGGCTTCGACCTCGACGGCGTGTGCACCTGCGACACGCGGCCCGGCACCGCGAGGGGAGGCGCTTCGTCCTGTGTGCCGCGAAAGCCCGAACAGGTGCTGTGCGACGGCCCGGGCGGGCGCGACAACGGCGCCGCGGCGCTCTTCTCGCGCATCGTCTCGAACAAGCCCGACTCGTCGGTGGACGTGGGCTTCGACATCAGCGCGCGCGAGGGCGTGGAGTCGTTGTTGATCGAGCTCGACGAATACGACGGCACGGACGCCGATCCCGAGGTCTTCGTCGCGCTGATCGATACGCCCGGGCTCGATCCTCCGAGCGAATGCGACGCGGGCGTTCCGCGCGGAGACGGCGGCGTCAACGGCTCGGGGGAGCCTCGCCCCGCATGGGACGGCTGCGACGCCTGGCAGCTCGGGCAAAACTCGCTCCTGGGGGACAACCCGCGCACCTTCACCCGCAACGCTTGGGTCAGCGGGGGAACGCTGGTCGCGCGCTTCGGGACGCTCCCGATTCGCATCGGCGCCGTGGAGGTCGTGCTCTTCGACGCCGTGCTCCAAGCCGAGCTGCGCCGCAACGAGACCACGCGTCTGCCTCGCCTGGCCAATGGCGTCATCTCCGGTCGCGTGCAAGGGGGGGATCTCGTGCGAGCGTTCGGCGAGCAGAAAATCGGCGAGAAGCCCTTCTGCCAAGACA
Source organism: Polyangiaceae bacterium (assembly GCA_965225775.1). Taxonomy (GTDB): domain Bacteria; phylum Myxococcota_A; class Polyangia; order Polyangiales; family Polyangiaceae; genus JAAFHV01. The sequence continues at coordinate 9,007,920 of OZ245328.1, forward strand.
CGGTGACTTACACGCTGTTCCGGTCGGCGGCGTGCGACACCCTCGACCTCTCCGGCTCCGAAGACGCGCGTGCTCCGTGCGACTCCATGTCCTTCTCGGTCGAGCTCGAGGCCGAGCTGGCGCGACGCGGCCAGAAGGCCCCGAGCGCGGTCACCGCCTCGGCCTGCGCGGACGCCGGATTGGCGACCGATTGCCCGTGAGCCCGTCGTCGGGCGTCTCATCCGCCAAGTGAGGCACGCGCGCGATCCACGGCCACCAAGGCCTCGCGACGAAGCTCGAGCGTCGCTCGGTCTTGCGGGACCTCGCGCTCGAGGCGCGCGCGGAAACGTTCCACTGCCCGAAGTCCGCTCGGATCACCGAGCGCGGTGAGCGCTTCGACGATGCGCGTCTCTTGGTGCAACGGGAGGGCCCCCGCGTCCAAAGCTTCGCTCAGGCTCGCCACCGCCGACGGGCTTCCGGTATCGGCGAGCGCGTCGACCAGGATCGACACGTTCCCACGCGCGAGCGTATCGGTGGTGGCGCGACGACGCTCGTGTTCGAGGTGGGTGGTCAAGGCACGGAGCGCGACCTCTTTGCCTGCCGGGTCGGCCTCCGTCGAAAGGTCGCCGAGCGCACGAATCGCGGCCGCCGCCACGTAGCCGTCTCCATCGAGAGGCACGGCCGCGAGCGCGGTCAGCGTCTCGAGACTCGCATCCCGGAGCCGGACGGCGTCCTCGATGGCACTCGTGACTTCGCGCGGTGCGCCCTCGAACCGGGTTTCGGCAGAGGCCCGGACGCTCGGAGCCTCGGTGTCCCGCGTGCGCTCCGGAGCGTCGTCGTGGTCGAGCGCGCCGCGATCGTCCGCGACGTGCACGTCCCGTCGGGGCTGCTCGGCGCGTCGGTCCGGAGCGCTCGACGTGGACGCGAGGGTCACGGCGATTCCCAGCGCGAGCGAACCGAGCAGTCCGAGGCCGAGTCTCCACCCCGAGACAATCGTGGGAAAGCGCGAAGGCCGTCAGCACCCCGCGAGCCGGCAATACTCGGCACGAACCTGGGAGTAGGAATAGTTCGGCTGTCCGTAGCGACCCGGCGGCAGAGACGCCCACTCGTACGAGATGCGGTCGAGGAGATTGGAGAGCTCGGTGGCGGTCATCGCGCGATCGCTCGGAACGCTGCCGCCGCGATTGCGCACGAGCGTCATCGCGCCACGATCTTGATTGTCGGGATAGAAGTTGCCGTACCCGAGGGCGTCCCACGTGGTGCTCAGGAACTGGTAGCGGCCCGCCGCGTCCGAGCGCAGCCCGCCCGACGATTGAATCTGCCGCGGATGGCGCGTGCAATCCGAGAAATAGACGTACGTGAATTCGACGTTGTACCCGTCTTGCCCGCGCCCTCGAGTGCCTTCGGTGTAGGCGATGGTGTCGAGCAGGGCGCGGTGCTTCTGCGGCACGGCGCCCTTGGCGCGATCGGGCGAGCAGGTGGGGAGCGAGCTCGGGTCGGAAGGGGGCGCGGGCTCCGCGGGGGTGGACCAGCCGGAGAAGTGATCGCGGAAGACGTAGACCTTGGCGCCTCCGCCGAACTTTCCGGCGCACCCGTGCGCCGACATCAAGAGTCCGCCCACGTGCCTGCCGATGACCGTAGGAGAACGAAGAGATACCTTCGCGCCCTTGGCGATGCGGCACAGCTCCGAAGCGGGGAGCGTGCTCGAGTCCGCGGTGGACGTCTTCAGGAAGGTGTCGGTGAGCGCGGTGACGACCTCGTTGCCTGCGCTGTCGCGGATGCCGTCGGCGGTCTCGCCCGAAGTCTCGTCGCCGGTCGCTTCCGCCGAGCAACCGAGCGGAGACGCGAGCAAGAGCGCCGCGAACCCCACGACCATCGCCTTCGACACTTCGGACATCTTGGAACCGTTCATGGGCTCACCTCCGCGCGGCTCACTCGCCGTGGAGCGGTCCATCAGCAGCAACCGTGCCTCGCGAATCAGCCGGAAAAACGGCAGATCTCGGGAGCTTTCGGGTGAGAACGAATCGGTCCTCGCGAAGACACGTCCGATCCAGGGGTCTCTTCGCCCGGGAGGGCGCCATCCGAGGGCGGCCCGAGCGCACCATGAGAAAAATCGAGCTCGGGGAAGGAACGAATCGATCCTCCTTCGTTAGCAGCCCGTTGAGGAAGCCGCTGGTTGAGCGTCGAAGTAGAGAAGGTCAATCCTCAGGCTGGCCAAGGACGCTCGGAAAATCATGCCAAGTGTGAGCGCAAAGTTCTTGCCTACGATATGCAGCGCGCCGAGGACTGCGTAGACGAAGGAAATGAGGGCGCGGGCGGCTCGCCCGGCCATTTCTCGCGGAGTTCCGCACCCGAGGCGAGCTCGCATCACGATCCCAAGGTTGAGCCCTGCGACTTGCACAAGGTAGCGCTTTCGGACGTTGCTTCGTCCGCGGAGTCTCGTGCGGCGATGTCCACCGCTTTCGCAGGTGTGAGCAAAGCTCCTTTCGACGAGCTCACCCCGTTTTCGAAGGAGCCTTTTCCCCTTCGCTCGGCCGCACCGGGCGCGATTGGAGTGAAAAGCTTCGCGAGTAAGCATCCCTCCTTCTTTATTGTGGAAGTGCCGCTTCTTGCCGGGGGTTTTGGGCGAAGGAATGTACGTACGGAAGCCCGCATCCTTGAGGCGGAGCAACCCCTCCACCGTGTGGTATCCCTTGTCCCCAACCACCTCGATGATGCGCGCGGACTCGATGTCTGTCGCATTGCCGGCTTTCGGTCCCGGTTCGTCATCGTCGTCGTCGTCGCGGGCTTGAGCTTCCTCGATATTGCTTCGCGCGGCCGAAAGACTCGGTTCGAGAGTGCGCGAGTCGGGCGCGGTCGCGGGGAGAATATCCGCCGCGACCACGACACCGGTCTCCAGATCGACCACGTGTTCCGCCTTGTAGGCGAGACGCGTTCGTCCGTCCTTCAATCGCGTGATTTCGGCTTCGGCGTCCGTCGACGACTGCCAGTCCTCGTTGCTCGTCCGTTTCCCCGTCCGACCTCGATCGAGGCGTTGTGCGTCCTCGGCGGTCGGTGCTTCGAGCCCTGCCTTCTCGCAGAGGCCCTTGACGTACGTCCCGTAGTCCTCGCCTGTATCCCGCCTCACGATTGTCTTCATCGAGGCATCCGCCCGCAGATACGTCGAGTCGACGCCCACGACTCGACCGCGGAGCAGACCCGCCTGCTCGACCGTCGCCAGCACGTGCTTGAAGAACGCCTCGTAGACGGTCTCGGGAAGCCTCGCGCGCATCCTGGAAAGCGTCGAATGGTCGGGAACGCGCTCGTTGACCAGCACTCCAATGAAGCTTCGCAGCGACAGGGAATCCGAGCATCGCCATTCGAGTCCTCGCTCCGACTCGATCCCCTCAAAATACCCGACCAAAAGCATCCGAAAGTACACCCCAGGCGCGATCGATGGCCTCCCAAGATTCGCGTCGAAGTACGGCTCGCACAACCGCTCCACCTCGCTGTCGAACCCCGACGACCTCAGAAGCTCATTCAGCGACTCATAGAACTTGTGCCCGGGTGACTTCGGAAGCTCCGCCGCCCCCAGCCACATCGGCTCCTGCCTGCCTCCTCGCCGCCGCATTCCCATCCGTCCACACTATCCAGCCTCGATCCCCGGGTCGATCCCCTCTCGATACAAAATCAACGGGCTGTTAGGGAGGCTCGTTCCTCGAGAGGCAAATTCGCGCGAGAATCGGGAGAGGCTCGGTTCGTTCACCGTGGCACGAGTCGTGCGATGTCGCGGTCGGCGCCGAGGCGCGAGGAGACCCCATGCCCATTCATTTCGACGAGACCACCGCAGGCACGACTCACGAAGGCGCAACCGATCGACCTGCCGAGGCGTTCCGCGTGAGCGTGCTCGAGGGCGCCGAGCGAGGCGCGGCCCACGTGGTGTCGAGCAGCGCCTTCGTCGGGAAGAGCGCCACGTGCGAGCTGCGGCTCGCCGATCCCAAAGTCTCGCGTAGGCACGTGCAGCTCACCGCCGAGCCCCTGGGACTGCGCGTGACCGACCTCTCCTCCACGAACGGCGTGTGGCTCAATCACGCGCGCGTGCTCGAGGGGTTCGCCAAGACGGGGGACCGCATTCGCCTGGGGGACACCTTGCTCGGGGTCGAGGCCGTCGAGGCGGACGAGCCGGTCAAGACCTCGACGCGTACGCGCTTCGGGCGCGTGGTGGGCGCGAGCACGGCCATGCGTCGGCTCTTCGCGCGCTGCGACCAAGTGGCGCCCACCGAAATCCCGGTCCTGATCGAGGGCGAGACCGGCACCGGCAAAGAGCTCGTCGCGGAAGCCCTCCACGAGGCGAGCCTCCGGGCGCAGAAGCCCTTCGTGGTCTTCGATTGCACGACCATCTCGCCGCAGCTCTTGGAAGCGAGCCTCTTCGGCCACGAGCGGGGCGCGTTCACGGGGGCCCAAGAGGCGCGTGCGGGTGTCTTCGAGGTGGCCAATGGCGGAACGCTGCTGATCGACGAGATTGGCGACCTCGACATTGCGCTCCAATCGAAGCTCCTGCGCGCGGTGGAGCGCCAAGAGGTGCAGCGCATCGGCGGCTCCAAGTGGCTCAAGGTCGACGTGCGTCTGCTCTCCGCCACGCGCCGCGATCTGGAAGCCGAGATTCAGGCGGGACGCTTCCGCGACGACCTTTACTACCGCTTGGCGGTGGCGCGCATCTCGGTGCCGCCCCTTCGCTCGCGCGACGGCGACGTGGAGCTCTTGGCCACGCATCTGTGGAACAAGCTTTCCGGGGGAACGCAGCCGTTCCCGACCGACTTTTTAGCGCGCTGGGAGAGCTACAAATGGCCGGGCAACGTGCGTGAGCTCTACAATGCCATCCAGCGACGCTTCTCTCTCGGCCAGAGCGACGCCTGGGACGACGGCGAAGACGAGTCAGTCCCGGTCGCCGGTGACGAGCACCTGTTCGACACGCTCCTACGCGAGAACGTGCCCTACACCATCGCTCGCCGCCGGGTGCTCGACGAGTTCGACCGCCGCTTCGTGACCGTGGCCCTCGAGAAGTCGGGAGGAAGCGTGGCCCGCGCCGCCGCCTCGTTCGGCATCGCGCGCAGGTACTTCACGAAGATCAAGTCGAAGTCGAAGTAGTCCTCGGCTCAAAAGGTATACATCGCCCCCGATTGCACGCCGAAGGCGCGGCGGTTCGCGCCGAGCGCGGCATCGGCGGCGACCAGCTTGTGCTCGGTGAGGAAGACGTACGGCTCGATCACGAACGACAGGCCCGGCGCAGGGCTCAACGAGTAACCCGCGCGCAAGGCGATGTTGCGCTCGATGCCGGGGCCGTTCGCGGCCACGCGTGTCGCGGCGGTGGTCTTGCCGTCCGCGCCCACGGTGGCCGGGGTGTAGCCCGCGCGCATTCCGCTCGGATTGGTGACCGCCGCGACGCCGCCGAGCACGTGGAGCGCGTGCAGGGACGAGACCTTCACCTTGGCGGAGAGCCAGCCGCCCACCTCTCCCACGTTCGACTCGAGCGTGCCCTGGGACAGCGTCAAGAGTCCCAGGTTGTTCAGGTTCTGCCCCGCGAACGCCTCGGCTCGGAGGTTCACGGGGCCGAACGTCGCGTCCACGAAGCCATTGGCGCCTCCGGCCGTGCGCGAGAGATCTTTGGTGATGCCCACCTCGGTCACGATGCCGGAGAGCCCGGCGTAGAGCTCGCCCTTCTTCTTGTAGGCGACGCGCAGCGCGAACGTGGGCACGAGTCCGTATTCGAGGGGAGAAAGCTGCGCCGAGGTGTTCTGCGCGGGCATTCCGACCGCGGCCGTGAGCTCGAGCCTCGAGAGGTCCATTCGATAGGCAATCTGGTCACGCATGAATCCGGTGTTGCCTGCCTGGAAGAGACCTCCCACGAGGTCGAACGTGTGGGAGGTGAGGGGCGAGAACGTGTCCCACATCTGGCCCACGCTCAGTTGATGGCCCTCCACGGGCTCGTAGAAGACATACGCTTGGCGCACGCGAGGAAAGCCGGCCTGCACCGGGGAGGCCATTTGGAACTGAACGAAGTCGAGCTCGATCTTGCCGCCGACGGTCTTGGTGCCGGCGGTCAGGCCGAAGCGCGATTGGGCCACTTGGAAGGAGAGGGCGGCGGCGTCGGGGGTTCCCGCAGGGCTCGCGAAGACGGGGTTCTGCGCAGCGGTGGTCGCCACGTGACTCTGCGCACCGAACGACTCGACTCCCGTGCCCACCACCACGGTCGGTTTGACGATGCCGTACCACACCACCTCGATGCCACCCGGGAGCTTGAGCCCGGTCGGGCTCGCCTCGACCAGTGGGCGCGAAGGGGGCGTCGCGGCAACCAGGGGAGCAGCCGGCGATTGTGCGGGGGGCTGCGGCGCGCTCGAGGGCGTAACGACGACAGGGACGAGTGGTGCGCTCGCTCGGGGCGCGCTGGCGGTCTGCGCGGGCGGAGGTTCCGAGGGCACGCTCGGCGTGGCCGAAGGCGGCGAGGGCAGCTCGTCGGCGCGCGCGAAGCCGGGCGCGCAGACCAAGACGATCGCGAGGACGGCGGTGGCGCCGAGCGCCATACGTCGTTTCACCTCGTCGAACTTGGCTGCCGAGGCCGCATCCGGGAAGAGAAGCGACCCCACGACACCGCCCAAGAAGCCCACCGGGATGGAGACGATGGCCGGGTTCTTCAACGGAACGAGCGCATGGTTCATCTTGAGGATGTCGACCATCACCGTGGGTGAGAGCGCGATGAGCCCTACGCTGGCGACGAGCCCGAAGACCACGGACAGCACGGCCCCTCCGGTGGAGAACTTGCGCCAGAGCATGGAGAGCAGCAGCACCGGGAGGTTGGTCGAGGCCGCGACCGCGAAGGCGAGACCGACCATGAACGCGACGTTCTGACCCTCGAAGAGCAAGCCGAGCAGCACCGCGGTGACGCCGAGCCCCACCGTGGCGATGCGTGCAACCCTCATCTTTTCGCCGTCGGTGGCTTTGCCTTGGCGCATGGCGCCTCCGTAGAGGTCGTGCGCGAGCGCGGCGGCGCCGGAGAGGGTGAGCCCGGCGACTACGGCCAAGATGGTCGCGAACGCCACGGCCGAGATGAACCCGAGGAACGGGTGACCGCCGAGCGCGAACGCGAGCAACGGCGCCGCCATGTTGCCGCCCTTGTCCACGGCGAGCACCGACTCACGCCCGACGAGCACGCTCGCCGCGAAGCCGAGGATGAAGGTCACCAGATAGAAGAAGCCGATGAAGCCCGTGGCGTAGACAACGCTCGTGCGTGCTGTTTTGGCGTCTTTTACCGTGTAGAAGCGCATGAGCACGTGGGGTAGGCCGGCCGTACCGAACATGAGCGCGAGTCCCAGCGAGACCGCGTCGAGCGGATTCGAGACGAGCTTGCCGGGCGCGAGGGTGGCGGCGCCGTAGCGACTGCTCGACTCGCGGAAGAGCTCGAGCGGTGAATAGTGGAAGTGCGACAGCCCGAGCAGCGCGAGCAGGGTGGCTCCCCCGAGCAAGAGCACGGCTTTCACGATCTGCACCCAGGTCGTGGCGATCATGCCGCCGAAGAGCACGTAGACGAGCATGACCACGCCCACGAGCAGCACCGCGCTCGTGTACGAGAGCCCGAAGAGCATGGTGATGAGCTTGCCCGCACCGACCATCTGCGCGATGAGGTAAAAGCTCACCACCACCAGCGTGCCGGCTGCGGCCGAGGTGCGGACGGGGCGCTCCCGGAGGCGCGCGGCGACCACGTCGGCAAAGGTGAATTTGCCGAGATTTCGCAGCGGCTCGGCCACCAGGAACGTGACGATCGGCCAGCCGACCAACCAGCCCACCGAGTAGATGAGCCCGTCGAAGCCGGAGGTGGCCACGAGCCCGGCGATGCCGAGGAAGCTCGCCGCGCTCATGTAGTCGCCCGCGAGCGCGAGCCCGTTCTGGAGGCCGGTGATGTTGCCGCCCGCCGTGAAGAACTCGTGCGTCGTCTTCGTCTTGCGCGCGGCGACGAACGTGATGCCGAGGGTGATGGCGATGAAGAGCAGGAAGAAGCCGATCGCGACCGGGCTCGGGTGGGCGAGCGGGTTCACGGTCGCACCTCCGCGATGTCGGCCGCGCCGGCTGCCGCCACGTTGCCCGTCGAGTCCGGAGCGGAGGCGGCCGGCGTCGCCGCGGCAAGGTTCGCTTTCGCTCGCTCGAGTGCGGCGTCGTAATAGCGATTGGCCCACACGACGTAGATTGCCGTCAATGCCCACGCGACGACGATGACGCCCACGCCGAGCGCCATGCCCAACGAGAGCCCCGGGACCACGGGTGCACCGAGACGCTCCTTCGCGTAGGCGACCAGCAGAATGAAGCCGAAATACGTGGTCATCATGAGGGCCGTGAGGGCGAGCGCGACGCGCCACCTCGACGAAGCCACCTTCTCGAGCTCGGGTTCCATGGGAGGCTCCTTGGGTTCGGGATCGACAATCGAAGCGGGCGAAGCGGCGCGTGCTCGCGCGATCAGGTGGTGACGGCCGCGGGCCCGCCGGCGTTCGGCGGCACGATCAGCGCGTCCACGGCGGACGGGTCGGCCAAGGTCGAGAGATCGCCGAGGTCGTCGAGCTGTCCCGCGGCAATCTTGCGCAAGACCCGTCGCATGATCTTTCCGGAGCGCGTCTTCGGGAGCGCGGGCACCACACGAATGACGTCGGGAGAAGCGACCGGCCCGATGGCGTGGCGGATTTGCTCTTTGAGCGCGCCGGTGAGCTGGTCGGTGTCGGCGTATTCGCTCTCCGCGCCGGTCTTCAAGATGACGTAGGCGTAGATGCCCTCGCCCTTGATGTCGTGGGGGAAGCCGACCACGGCGGCCTCGGCGACCGCGTCGTGGGCGACGAGCGCGCTCTCGAGCTCGGCGGTCCCGAGCCTGTGGCCGGACACGTTGAGCACGTCGTCCACGCGTCCGGTGATGAAGTGGTAGCCGTCGGCGTCCCTCCGGCAGCCGTCACCCGTGAAATAGAGCGAGGGAAAGCGGGAGAAGTACGTCTCGCGGAATCTTCGGTGATCGCCGTGAAGCGTGCGTGCCTGGCCCGGCCAAGGACGCGCGATGCACAAATTGCCCGAGACGTCCGCGCCGCGTTCGGGCAAGAGGCGGCCGTCTTCGTCCACGAGCACGGGGTCGATGCCGAAGAAGGGGAGGGTGGCCGAGCCCGGCTTGCACGGCGTGCACCCGGGCAGCGGCGTGATGAGGATTCCGCCCGTCTCGGTCTGCCACCACGTGTCGAGAACCGCGCAGCGCCCTCCTCCCACCACGTCGTGGAACCAGCGCCATACCTCGGGATTGATGGGCTCGCCGGCCACGGCGAGCGTGCGCAGGCTCTCTCGTGAAGAATCGGTGACCCATCGGTCTCCTTCCCGCATGAGCGCACGGAGGGCCGTCGGCGACGTATAGAGCGAGGTGGCGCCGAGCTCGTCGACGGTCTCCCACAATCGCGCGGGCGTCGGGTAGGTGGGCACCGGCTCGAACATCACCGTCGTCGCGCCGTTGGCGAGCGGTCCGTACACCACGTAGGAGTGCCCGGTGATCCAGCCGAGATCGGCCGTGCACATGTGCACGTCGCCCTCGCGCGCGTCGAACACGGTTCGGTAGGTGAGCGCGGCGTACAGCAGATAGCCGGCGGTCGTGTGCAAGACCCCCTTCGGCTTGCCCGTGGAGCCCGACGTGTAGAGCACGAAGAGCGGATCTTCACTGGCCATCCATTCGGCCGGGCAGGTCGACCGGTGTTTGCCGAGCTCCTCGTCGAGGAACACGTCGCGCATCGGGGTCATTTTCACCTTGGAGCCCGTGCGTCGCGCCACGAACACACGCTCGACCTGGGAGAGGCCGTCCACGGCCTGGTCGACCGTGTGCTTGAGCGGCGTGCGTTTGTTCCCGCGCACGATCTCGTCGGCGGTGATCACCACCTTGGCGCCGGCGTCCAAGATTCGGTCACGGAGGGCCTCGGCGGAGAAGCCTCCGAAGACCACGGAGTGAACGGCGCCGATGCGCGCGCTGGCCAACATGGCCACCACGAGGTCGGGCATCATGGGCATGTAGAGCACCACGCGGTCGCCCTTCTTCACGCCGCTCGCGAGCAGCGCATTGGCCATTCGCCCCACGCGATGTTTGAGCTGCCGATAGGTGATGACCTCTTTCTCACCCGGTTCGTTCTTCACCCAGACGATGGCCGGTTTCTCCGGAGTGGCCTGGGCATGTCGGTCGACGCAATTGATGGCGACGTTGAGTCTCCCGCCGCCGAACCAGGAAAAGTCGATCTCTTCGAGGTCTATGTCGAGCACGCTGGTGGGCTCGTGGAACCATTGCAGGTTCTTCGCTTCGTTCCTCCAAAAGACCTCGGGTTCGTCCAGGGATTGACGGTACAGACGTTCGTACTCCGCCATGGACGCGATGCGCGGCGTGCCCCGCACGGGCGTGACCGTGGCGGTCGGATTGGGGGTACTCGTGGAGTCGGCGGTTCGAGGCGTCGCGGAGGTCATGTCCGGACTTCAGCAACGCGCACGCCGCGGCCGAAACGGGCTGCGTCATGCGTTTCCAGCAGGTTTCGCTCGCGACGCAGGCAGTCGTCGCGCCGTGTCGATGTGGAAGCGAAACACGTGCATGTTACGGAACGAAACGCGCCCCGCACCCGTGCTGCGCATTCGAGCGGAGAGCTCGAACGGGCGCGTCGGCATGGATCGCGGCCGGGCCGGGCTTCGGTATAGTCGTGCCCGCCATGCCCGTTCCGCCTTCCGGCCTTCCTCCCGAGGCCTCGTCCGCTCCGCCGCGAGACGGGAGCGCCTCGCGCCGATCGAGTCGGTCGGGAGAGACCAGCAGGCGGCTCCGGGCGTTGCGCATCGGTCTCTTCGGCCTTTTCGTGCTGGCGTTCGCTACGCCGCTCGGCGGCGCTTCGTGGGGCTCGGCGAAGGTCTTTTTCGGCTTCTGGGCGCTCGCGGTGACTTCGATCGCCGTTTCGCATGCGCGCTCGGGAGGCGAGGATTGAGCCTCGCCGCCTTCGGTGTGGTGGGGGCGATTGCCTTCGTCCTCGTGTGGTTCGGCGTGGCGTACGCAGCCGAGCACGTGGGGGCGTTTCGTCGTTTGGCCCGACACCCGGTGGTGTACGCGCTCTCGCTCGGCGTCTTCGCGACGTCGTGGACCTTCTCGGGGAGTGTGGGGTTCGCCGTGGAACACGGGCTGTCGTATGCGGCCACGCCCATCGGGTTTTCTCTGGCGTGTTTCGGCGCACCGTTCTTGTTCGCGCCGCTCGCGCGGGTCGTGCACGCGCACGGCGCGGCGAGCCTCGCCGATCTCTTCGGATTCCGTTACGCGAGCCGCACCTTGGGCGTGGCCGTCACGGTGCTGTCCCTGGTGGCTTCCGCGCCGTATCTCGCGGTGCAGGTCGAGGCCGTTGCCGGAGCGAGCGACGGCCTCGGTGTGGACCACGTGCTTTCGGGGGCCATCTTTTCCCTGCTCGTCCTCGTGTTCACGCTGTCGTTCGGCGTCCGCGACGCGTCCACGCGAGAGCGCCACCCGGGGCTCGCGCTGGCGATGGGGCTCGACAGCGTGGTGAAGACCTTGGCCCTCGGCGCCGTGGCCGTGGTGGCCTTCTTGGCGCTGCGACGCTCGGGCAATCCATTGCCTATCGGCACCCTGGCCTTCCCCGAGGGCACGGCCGGTGCGCGCGGGCCCACCTGGAGCACCATCGTGCTGCTCTCGGCGCTCGCCGCGTTCGTGCTCCCGCGGCAGTTCCACATGACCTTCGTCGAGGCGCCCCGCGCGTCCCGAACGAGCCACCGCGCGATGGCGTACGCCACTTGGGTGACGCCGCTCACGCTCTTCGCCATGTCGCTCGCCGTCCCGTTCATTCTCGCGTCGGGCCGGGTGCTCGCAGCTTCGGAGCGGCCCGATCGCCTGGTTTTTCTCGTCTCGCGCGAGGTGCCCTGGGTGGCGGCGCTGGCCTTCGTGGGCAATGCCGCGGCGGCGAGCTCGATGATGGTGGTCACGGCGCTCTCGTGCGGCACCATGGTCTTGCATCACGTCGTGCTCCCGCTCTCGGGGGTCTTCTATCGCAAGGCCAGTACGCCAGGCGTCGACGTCTACCGTGGGCTTCTCCGTGCGCGACGAGCCTCGGTGGCATTCGTGATCGCGCTCGGCTTCGTCTCGTTCCTCTTGGTGTCGCGCGCCGAAGGATTGGTCGAGATCGGGCTCGTGTCCTTCGTAGGCTCGGCTCAGCTCGCGCCGGGGCTCTTGGGGGTGGTGCTCTTTCGTGGGGCGAGCCGCACCGGCATCACGGTGGGCCTGGTTGCGGGCACGGCGGCGTGGGTGCTGCTCCTCGTGGTGCCGCTCGTGTGCACCGGGGCGGGGGTTCACGCGCCGTGGCTCGCCGCGCTAGGCCAGGGCGCGTCGGACCCGTGGACGCGGGCGACGTTCGTGTCGCTCTCGCTCAACGTGCTCGGGTTGGTCGTCGGCTCGATTGCACGTCCTCCCGGAGCGATCGAGCGAGACGCGGCGGCCTCTTGCGTGGAAGACGCGCTGCGCGAGCGACCGAGCGCTGCCGGGCTCGATACCGCCGAGATCGAGAATCGGCTGGCTTCGTTGCTCGACGAAGCGCTCGTACGCACCGAGCTCCGCAGCGCGCTGTGGGAGGCGTCGCTCGCCGAGGGACCGCTGTCGTCGGTCGAAGCGAACGCTCTGCGCAGTGGGCTCGAGCCGAGACTTGCGGGATACATGGGTCCTCTCCGAGCTCGTACGGTGCTCGACTCGGCGTTCGCGGTGGAGCGGGCCGTCGGTCCCGAGTCCGCCCTGCGTGCGCTCGACGAAGCGCTCACGCGAACGCAATCGCGCATCACCGGGCCGCTCGCACAGATCGAGGCGGTTCGCGCGTGGCTGCGCCGCCTGGTCGACGAGCTTCCGGTCGGCGTGGTGGTTTTGGGCGTGCGTGGAGACGTGGTCCTTTGGAACCGCGCCATGGCCGAGCTCACGGGCGTGCCCGAGGCGCAGGCGACGGGGCGCTTGGTGACCGCGCTCGAACCGCCCTGGTCGACCGTGCTCGACCGGACGACCCGCCCCGACCTCGAGGATGGAGGGGCACACGCCGAAGAGATCCACGCGGGCCCACGCTCGCTGCTCGTGCGTCGAGGCGCGACCGAAGACGGGCTTCTCGTGCTCGTGGTGGAGGACCAAACCGAGCGGCGTCGTCTGGAGGAGACCCTCGCGCATCAGGACAAGCTCGGCTCCCTCGGGCGCCTGGTGGCGGGGGTAGGCCACGAGATCGGCAATCCCGTCGCCGCCCTAGGGCTCGTCCTGGAGCGCCTGCACAAGGAGCTCGAGACGAGCAAGCCCGAGGCCTTGGTGGAGGTCGACGACGCCCTCGCGCTCGTGCGTCGCGTGCGCACCATCCTCGGGGATTTGCGCGGGTATGGGCGCGCCGTCGACGGCGTGATCCGCGAACGCGTCCCGCTCGCGGAGGTGGTGCTCGAGTCCGTGCGCCTGCTCTCGCTCGCCGGAAAGCGCCGCGGGGTCGAGGTGCTCGTGTCCGTCCCCGACGACCTCGTGGTGCTCGGCGACCGCGCGCGCATCGCGCAAGTCGTGGTCAACTTGGTCGACAACGCGCTCGACGAGAGCCCCGAGGGCAGCGCCGTGGAGGTGCAAGCCTCGGTCGAAGGCGAGCGCGCGGTGATCGAGGTCCGCGACGACGGTCCCGGCATCCCCGAAGAGCTGGTCTCGCGCATTTTCGAGCCGTTCGTGACCACGAAAGAGGTCGGCAAGGGCACCGGCCTCGGCCTGTGGGTGGTTTGGGCGCTGGTCTCGCACATGGGAGGCGAGGTCGCGGTCGACTCTGCCCCCGGGCGCGGTACGGTGATGACCGTGAAGCTCGAGCTCGCCCCGACGCACGACAACGAGACGACCTCGCCCGAGGTACGCCCGTGAGTCGCGTGCTCGTGGTCGAAGACGAGCCGCTCCTGCGGCGCGAGGTCTGCAAGCTGCTCGAAGGGGCGGGGGACACGGTGGTCTCGGTCGAATCGATCGACGAAGCACGCGCCGCGCTCGCCGAAGGTGGCTTCGACGTCTTGGTCTCCGACTTGCGCTTGCCGGGCGGATTGGGGACCGACCTCTTGCCGCTGGCCGGACGCACTCCGGTGCTCATCATGACCGGGTATGCTTCGGTGCGATCGGCGGTGGATGCCATGAAGCGCGGCGCGGCCGACTACCTGCCGAAGCCGTTCGATCCGGGCGAGCTGCTCTCGCTGGTGGCGCGATTGGCCCGTCGCGGCCGAGGCGAATCGGAGGGCCCCGGCGCCGTCGACGAACGCTCCGCGGGGCCGGAGTCGACGAGGGAGCCACGCATCGTGGGGAGCTCTCCGGTGGTGGTCGACCTTCGTACCAAGATTGCGCGAGTGGCCGCCACCGACGTGCCGGTCTTGGTTTTGGGCGAGTCGGGCACCGGCAAAGAACTGGTCGCGCGAGCGTTGCACGACCAGAGCGCCCGCCATTCCGCACCCTTCGTTGCCGTCAATTGTGCCGCAATCCCGGAGAGCCTGGTCGAGGCCGAGCTGTTCGGCTCGGCTCGAGGAGCCTTCACGGGGGCCACGGCCGATCGTCCCGGATTGGTCGAGGCCGCGGCGAAAGGCACGCTCTTTCTCGACGAGGTGGGCGAGATTCCGCTCGCCGTCCAAGCGAGGCTCTTGCGCTTTCTGCAAGAGAGCGAGGTTCGGCGCGTGGGCGACACCCGCTCGAGGAAGGTCGACGTGCGCGTGGTGGCGGCCACCCATCGCGATCTGCCGGCGCTGATTCGCACGGGTACGTTCCGGGAAGATCTCTACTACCGCCTGCGTGTCATGGAGCTCGTCGTGCCGCCGCTCCGTGCTCGTGGAGACGACGTGCTGACCCTGGCGCGCTCGTTCGTGGCAAGCTCGGCCGTTCGCTGGAAGCGCGCGGCGCCCACTCTCTCTCGAGAGGCCGAAGAGGCGCTCCTGCGGCACCCGTTCCCGGGGAACGTGCGCGAGCTCGAGAACGCCGTGGCTCGGGCGACCGTGCTCGCGGGAGACGTGATCGAGCCCGAGCACCTCGCCCTGCTTCCGGAGTCCGCGCCGGATTCGCGGCGCTCGGGGCAGGTTCCGCCACCCGAGCCGAGCGACTCGTCCCTCGAGTCGTACTTCGTGCGCTTCGTGCGCGACCATCAAGAGCGGATGAACGAGATCGAGCTCGCCGCTGCGCTGGGCATCTCGCGAAAGACCTTGTGGGAGCGCCGTCTCAAGCTCGGCGTGACACGCCCCAAGCCCACCAAGCGGAGCTGAGCCGGCGTCGACCGCGCCGTTCATGGTCATGGGGTCATCGCGCTTTTTTCGCGCCGCCCCGTGCGACTCCTCTCGCTGGCGCGCGTACTCCTCGTATGAAACTCACGAGGTCGGCAGGCAAGGGTCCCCGGGACCTCGCGCTCGGGAGGCTCGGGCTGGCTCTGCTCTCCGCGCTCGTGGCGTGCTCGAGTCCGAGCCCCGTGGTCGAGCCAGGTGGACGCTCCGTGGAGGCGGACGCCGGCTCGGCCCTCCCCGAGCCGAAGGTCGACGCCTCTTCGGTGCCCGCCGATGCTGGAGGGGCGGACGAGCTCGTCACGCTCGCGTCGGGCATGCTCCCCGACCCTCTCGCCGCGCGGCGGCTCACTTACGTGCACCGTGCTCCGTGCGAGGTCGGTGAGGTGGCGTCGAGTCCGCTCACTCCGCAATCCGCGTGCTGCTTCACGGACCGTCCGGAGCCGTTCGTCGGGTCGTTCAGGGTCGCCGTCCGAAGGCGAGGGGAGATGGAGCTCGTGTGCCTGGACGCGGGCGACGGGTCATCCTCGGCTTGCGCTCCCGTAGACCCCTCGGGGCTTTCCACGTTCTCCAATGGAATCGCCCTACAAGTGCTCTATTCCCATTGGGGACTGCTCTATTCGGCGCTGGTGTCGGATACGTCGCTGGCCGTTCGGCTCTCGAGCGCGCGTGACCACGCCACCGTCGACCTGGCCGTCTACGGGAGGTTCCACATAGGCCCTGGATGCGCGTCCGGAGCAGGTTCGTACGTGCCGCCGACTCGCCTGGAGGTTCCGCTCGCCGCGGCGACGCGGCCTCAGGGGAGCGAATAAGACGTCTTGCGCAGCTCGCCCTGCTTGACGACCAGCCCGCTCTCCACGCCGAGCTTCATGGCCGCTTGGTAGTGCGAGCGGGGGACGTCTTCGAAGAGGCTGCGCAGGTCTTCCGAGAACATCGGGCCCGCGCTGAGGGCCTCGGTCGCGCGCTCCAGAATGGCGGCGTGATCGCGCGAGAGGCGGGGAGCGACCGTCGAGGCGGTCTTTCCGGGGGCGGTCTTCGGCGCAGCTCGTCGCGCCTCGGCCTTTTGGGGCGGAGCTTTCCGAGGCTTACTCTCGGCGGCCGGTTTCGCTGCGGCCTTCGGCTTCGAGGCCGAGCTCGGATTGCCGAAAGGAAACGCGGAAGCGTCGAGCGCAGCGACCGTCGCGGGCTTTCGACTGGCCTTGTTTCCCGCGCCCGTCTCAGGTCGTGCTGCGGCATTGCCGAAGGGAAACGTCGAGGCGTCCAACGTCGCTGCGCGAGCCTTGCGATTGGCGTTGGAGGCGGGGCTTTGGGGCATCGAGGCGTTCGTGCTGGGATTGCCGAACGGGAACGCAGAAGAATCCGTGGCGGCAGCCCTCGGCTGGCGATAGGCGCTCGGGCTCGTCTGGGGATTGGCGAAGGGAAAAGCCGAGGCGTCCGAGGCCGAAGCTCGGGGTTGCCGGTACGGGCTCGGAGTCGGGGCTTGTGCGTACGGATTGCCGAACGGGAAGGCGGCGGGGTCGACGGGAGGTGCGGCGTATCCGTAGGGATTCCTGTAGTCGACCGGGGCGGGCCTCGCGTGGCCGAACGGGAAGGCGGATGTTTCGGGGGATGGGGCCGGGGGGGCGTACGGCGGACGGTACGCGTGTGCGCCCGGGCTCGCGGCGGGGTTTCCGAAGGGGAAGGCCGAAGCGTCGGAGGCGGGCGCACGCGGCCTTCGATAGGGGGCCGGACCACGAAACGCGCTGGGAATTCCGTGCGGGAAGGCGAAGGCGTCGGCAGCCGGCGTGGCGAACGACTCACGGTACGGGAATGGAGCCGTCGGGCGCGACGCGTTCGGGTTGCCGAAGGGGAACGCCGAGCTCTCGACGGGGCGGGCTACGGGCGCTGCATCGAACTGGGCTACGGGGGCCTTCGCCGCGAGGTCTTGGCGCTCGTTCACCGCTCCGGAGATCGCCTCTCGAACGGCCTTCGCGAGGGCCGCGGCGAAATTGCGGGTCAGGAGCGAGATGCTTTGATGAAGGTCGTCCATGGTCTCTCTTCGCGACGGATGTGCACCCCGCGGGCGGGGTCCGAGGCGCCCCCCTCGAGCGTGTTCCGGTCCGAAGCGAACTAACGCGTGTGGTACCCGTGGTCAATGACTCTCGAGTACCGTCCGAACGGTACGTGAGGTTTACAAGCGTCGGGCCGTGCACGCGTGCCGGCTGGCCGCGCTCGGGAGTCGTTCTCGCCTCCGATTCTCGGCTGTTGTCCGTCGCACTCCCGACACCGCGCGGTCACGGGCACGATTCTTCGAGGGTGCGTGCCTCGCGGGGACGGGCGATGGGCCGGCTCGGCTCGACGAGCTGGGACTATCGGAATAGACTATGTTGGGCCCTGTCAGGTGTGCGCACGTCAAGATCCGGCGTGCGCCGCGGAGCAGCGCGAGACGTGCGACGAGCGGTTGTGCGGCGTCGGGTACAGCTCCTCGGCTTCGTCGGACTCGCGCCCCGGCCGTCTCACGGACCTCCGCGCCCGAGCCCGGCTGCCACCTCGCACTGACGTTCGGACGCCCCCCACGGAGGAAGGTTCGTCGGTTCCGCGCGTATACCCCTGCGGCCACGCCACGCCCTGCAATCGACCAGGAAGAACCTCCGAGTATGACCCCCAAGGGCGTCTTTTCAGCTGCAGCCGCCACGTTTCTCGCCCTTGGCGCACTCACCGACGTCGGATGCGCGCGCGGCGATGGCACCAGGGCCTCCGTAGACCCCGAAGGCACTTCCGATACCGAGAGCGATGCAGCTTCCGCAGCGGATTCCCCCGTCGACGTGCGCGTGGCCTCGGATGCTTCGGGCAGTCCAGGTAGCCCGGACCCGCGTTGCGATCCGAAGAAGCCCTTCGACAAGCCGGTCGCGCACACCGAGCTCGCGAGCTCCGCTCTCGACAGCGACGCACGCTTGACCTCGGACGAACGCACGATCTTCTTCCGCAGCGAGCGACCCGGTCCTGCGGGCGGAAGCGGTGACATTTGGTACGCCACCCGCTCGTCCGCCACGGCTCCTTTCGGCGCACCCCTTCAGCTCACGGCGGTGAGCGGCGCCGAGTACGACTTCTCGCCTAGCGTCACCGACGATCTTCTCACCCTGGTGCTCGTCCGCGGCGCGGCGAAGATCTTCCGCGCCACGCGCACGAGTCAAACGGCCTCGTTCGGCACACCCAGCGAAATGCCCGGTCTCTACGCCGACGGCATCGACACGCAGGCGTACCTCCTCCCGAACGGCAAGCGGCTCTACTTCGTCTCCACGCGCGCCTCTCTGGGAACGCGCGGACAGCCCTCGATCATGGTGGCCGATCCGAACAATCCCTCGAGCGTGCCCGCGGCTTTCCCGGAGCTCGACTCGAGCACCCCGGCGTTCCCCGTCGTCACGGCCGACGAGCTGAGTGTGTACTTTGCAAGTCCACGCTCCGACGGCGGCGCCAAAGGCGAACGCGACATCTGGCGAGCCGACCGCACGAGCGTGACCTCGGCCTTCGGTGCTCCCGTTCCCGTGGCCGAGCTGAACAGCGCCTCGGACGACCTTCCTTCGTGGATCTCGCCGGACGGCTGCGTCGCGTACCTCTCGTCCACCCGTGATGGCGCAACCTTCGAGATCTACGAAGCCAAACGCCCTCGCTGAGAGCCTGGCCGAGACGGCGGAAGCGCGTTTTCCGCTGGTCTTCTCGCGCCGCGGCCCCAAATAGGCCCCGATGCTTCTACTCGACTACCCGATTTTGCCCGGAAAGAGCCCCGTTTTCGGCTCGCACACCGGGACGCGTGGTCGGTCGGGTGGGGCAGACAGGCGGCCCTTTCGGCGTTTGCGCTGCGCGCTCGTTGCGCTTCGCGTCGTGTGCCGATAAAAGGGGAAGCCCCCGAATCTAGAAAAGGCGAGGAATCCCGGATGATCATCGACGTCACCGTCCCGCAGCTCGGAGAGAGCGTTGCCGAAGGGACCATCACGAAGTGGCTCGTACGCGAAGGCGACGTGGTCCAAAAAGACCAGCCCATCTTCGAGGTCGCGACCGATAAGGCCGACCAGGAAATCCCGGCGCCCGTCTCCGGTCTCGTGAAGGCCCTGCTCGTGAAAGAAGGCGACGTGGTGCCGGTCCTCAAGGTGGCCGTCTGCCAAATCGAAGAAGGCGTAACCCAGGGCAACGCCCCCGCGAAGCCCGCTGCTCCTGCGGCCGCACCTGCCGCGGCTGCACCTGCCGCCTCTGCATCGGCTCCCCTCGCGACGCCGAGTGGTCGTCAGGCCGCGCTGCAGAACGCGGTCGACCTCGCGCAGGTGCAGGGCTCGGGGGAGCACGGACGCATCTCGCGTGAAGACGTGCTGCGCGCGGCCCAAGCGCCTGCCCCGGCTCCCGCTGCTCCCGCGTACGTGCCTCCTGCGGCGTCCCCGCGAGCGGCTCAGGTCGCGCAGATCGTGAACCAGGGCGGCGGCTTCGTCCCGCCGATCCCGGGCGTGGGCTACGGCTCGTTCAAGGTGCCGGCGTACCGCCCCACAGAAGGCGACAAGATCGTCCCCTTCACCCGTCGCCGCCGCATCACCGCGGACCACATGACGTACTCGAAGTTCGCTTCGCCCCACGTCGTCACCGTGGCCGAGGTCGACCTCCACAAGACCTCCAAGCTGCGCGAGGCCAACAAGGACCGCTACAAGAAGGAAGGCGCCTCGCTCACGATGCTCGCCTTCGTGGTGGCCGCCACGGCCCGCGCGCTGCGTGAGAACCCCAACGTGAACGCGCGCGTCCTCGACGACTCGTTCGTCATGTTCAAAGACGTGAACCTCGGCGTCGCCGTGGACAGCCCGGACGGCTTGGTGGTCCCGGTGGTCCGTCGTGCGGACGAGCTCGGCGTTCGTGGCATCGTGCGCAGCGTGGACGAGCTCGCCAAGCGCGCCAAGACCGGCAAAATCACCGCCGACGACCTCTCCGGCGCTACCTTCTCGGTGACCAACCCCGGCCTCAAGGGCAACCTCTTCGGCGGCGCGGTCATCAACCAGCCCAACGTCGGCATCCTCCGCATGGGCGAGATCCAGAAGCGCGTGGTGGTCGTCGAAGGACCCGACGGCGAAGACCACATGGTCATCCACCCCATCATGCTGATGGCCCTCAGCTACGACCACCGCATCGTCGACGGCGTGGCCGCCAACTCGTTCCTCTGGCGCGTGACCGAGCTGCTCGAAAAGGGCGAGTTCGACGTCTGAGCCAGGCTCGGTCCACGTGCTCTGCACGTGACCCGAATCGATAGAAGAGCGCCGCGAGCACCCGGGAAGCCGGCTCGCGGCGTCTCTCTTTTTGCGAGCTCGACGTTCGTCGCGCAGCGCTTCGTCGCGCAGCGATGGTCATCCTTCGCTAGCCTCGAAGGATGGCTGCGAAGCGCGTCTTGTTGGTCGGAAATCCCACGGCTCAGAGCGGCAAGAACGCCGAGCGCATCGCGCGAGCCAAGGCGCTCTTCGAGAGTCGCGGTCTCGCGTGCGACCTCTTCGCCACCTTGCCCGCCGGCGCCACCATCCCGGCCCTTCGCGATGCCCTACGCGACGCGAGCGAGCGCATCGACGTGGTGGTGGCCATGGGAGGCGACGGCACCTTTCGCGAGGTGGGCGCGGCGCTGCTCGCGTCGGGGAAGCGAGACGAGATCGCCATGGGCATGCTCCCCACCGGCACCGCGAACGATCAAGGTCGGAGCTTCGGGCTCTCGGCCGGTGACAGCTCGCTCGAAAGCAACGTGGACGTGGTGGTCACCGGAGCCGAGACCCGCCTCGACGCCGTGCACGTGACCTTCCACGGCGAGCACCGGACCACGCCGCACACCGACGTGTTCTTCGACTCGGCGAGCTGGGGCTTTTCCGCGCGCGTCTTGCTCGAGCGCAACGTGGACCGCTCCCTCGTGGACAAGCTCGGTCCGCTCAAGATGCTCTACCGCGACCACCTCGTGTACGCGGGCGCCTTCGCGCGCGTGTTCATGGACTCGTTCGTGCGCGACCAGACTTTCGACGTGGCTCTCACGGTGGACGGCGTCCGCCACGAGCTCGAAGGCCTCACCGATCTGGTCGTGAAAAATACTCGCATCTACGCGGGCGCTTGGATCGTCGATCGCGCGAGCCGCCACGACGACGGGCTCGTGGAAGTGGTGCCGTTCCGCAACCAGGCCGACTGGGTGGCGAAGGCCATCGTGGACCACGAGGGGAACGTGCTCCCCGACGTGCTGCGCGATCCCGGAGGGCGGGTAAAGTCCGATATTTTCCGGGGAACGTCGTTCACGCTCGAGCTGTCGGGCTCGGTCCTCCCGCTCGCTCAAGTCGACGGCGAAGAGGCCGATTCGGCTCCACGCGTGACGATCGAGGTGGAGAAGCGCGCCCTGCGGCTGGTGGTCCCGGCGCCGCATGCGAGCTGAGCGAGCTGAAAATTAGGCCCGTGTAAGCGGCGACCGCGCAAGGTCGCGCTAAGCTGAGGCGGATGCGGTTTCGCTTCCTTTCGTACCTCGCCCTCTCGAGCGTGGTGGTGTCGTTCGTGGTGTCGGTGAGCAGCGGTTGCAGCTCTACGGAGAAGCCCGCGCCAGCTCCCTTGGTGTTCGTCGACGACCCCACGCCGACGTCGACCGGCACGGCGGACACGCAGCCTCCGCCGGTCACGCCGCCCCCCGTTCCCGACGCAGGCCCCATCGGGCGCATCTACGTGCAGGACAGCAAGGCGTTGTCGGTCTACGACCCCTACACGAAGGCGGTCACGTTCATCGGCAAGTTCAACCTCCCCGACAACGACAGCGTGAGCGACATCGCGGTCGATCGCGACGGTCAGATTTACGGGGTGTCGTTCTTGGATCGTTTCGTCCGCATCGACCCCGCCTCCGGAGCGGCCACCGAGATCGCGAGAGGTCCAGGCGAGCGCTACCCGATCCTGCTCACCTTCGTGCCGCGAGGCACCCTCGATCCGGCGAGCGACGCGCTCGTCGGGTTCTTCTTCGAGACCGAAGACTACGTGCGCATCGATACCCGCACGGGTGCCGTCACCACGGTGGGCACGCTCAACGCCGGCAGCACGGGCACGATCTACACGCCCATCGGCGATCTGGTGAGCGCGGGCTCACGCGGCGTGTTCCTCACGGTCGAAGGCAACCCGGACGCGGGCGGCGACCTGCTGCTCCAGATCGAGCCGAAGACCGGACGTCGCCTCAAGGTGGTCGGCCCCACCGGACGCACCGGTCTCTATGCGCTCGGCTACTGGGGCGGCAAGACCTTCGGCTTCACCAAAGAGGGCGAGATCCTCGAGGTCGACCTGACCACCGCGAAGACCAAGGTGGTGAAGAAGCTCGACCGCGAGGCCGGCTCGAGCTTGCCGGTCTTCCTCGGCGCAGGCTCCACCACCACCGCCCCCGACATGCCCGTTCCGCCGTGAAGGTGTCCGTGCCGTCCGCCGCCTTCGCCAGGCGCCCCGAGCGAGAAGCTCGAGGCCGAGCCGCCAAATTTGGAGGATGAACGGCCCCGATCGGGAGGATCGACCGCCAAATCTCGAGGATCGACTGCCAGATCTCGAGGATGAACTGCCCCGATCGGGAGGATCGACTGCCAAATTTGGAGGATCGACTGCCAGATCTCGAGGATCGACTGCCAAATTTGGAGGATCGACTGCCCGGATCGGTAGGCTGCGGACGTGATTCCAGGGACTTACGCGAAGCCGGCGGACGGAGATGCGCCGAGGTGCGCAGAGGTCGCACCCGAGGGGTGGACTCGAGCCCTTGCCGAACCGCAGCGTCTCGGAAAGGAAAGCGGCGGAAGCGGAGCTCGGAGTCCTCGCTCGTGCCGCGCGTTCACGGGTCTTGCGGCTCGCTGGTCGCCGCTGTCCCCGAGGATGGCGTGTTCGCCGCTGGCTCCTTTGACCCCGTCTCCCCCAGCGCCCCGCGTGAGCGCAGCACCACGCCCACCACGGCCGCGCCCAGCAAGAACACCTGCGCGGCGTAGCGCAGCCACAAGAGCACGAGCAGCGTCTCGCCCGGGCCGAGGTCTCCCTTGTGGGCCACGTACGAGGTGACCGCGTGCGTGCCCAGCAAGAACAAGATGGCCGAGACGCTCGCGCCGGCGAGGGTCTCGAGCGGGCGAGCACGCTTTCGCGGGAGCACGGTGTAGAGCAGGAAAAACAGCACGATCGCGACGAACGTCGCCCCCAGCCACTCGAGGGCGCCGGGGATCTGCCCGAGCCTCGCGCCCGCTCGCTCGGCCGCGGCGACGGCCGCACGGAACGCGACCACGAACGCGAGCACCACGCCCAGCAAGAGCGCGACGACGAACGCGAGGCCTCGTGTTCGCACCTGACGGAGCACGCTGCGACGCTTCTTTCCGACCGCGCCCTCCGGCTCATTCGCGTCGAGCTCCCACATGGCGTTCAGGCCACGCTCCAGCGCGGCGAAGAGACGCGTCGCCGAGTAGAGCAGCACGAGCACGCTCGCCGCTCCGAGCGCGTGCCCTCCGCGTCCACGCGCGGTCTCTTCCCACGAGAGCACGGCCTTCGCGAGCGACGCTCCGGTCCACCGTCCGAGCTCGCTCTCCAGCGCGGCCCGCGCCGCGTCTTCGCTCACGAAGAGCGATGCGGTCCACAGCGCGAGGTAGGCGAGCGGCACCAACGAAAGCAGCGCGTAGAACGCGATGGCCGCCGAGACGAAGCGTCCGTCACGCGAGAAGAAGACCGCGATTCCCCGCCGCAGCGGGCTCATCACGGTCGGGACCGAAACGGGCGCCATCCGCTGCAGACTACCCGTGTGCGCTCGCGTGTGCTGCGTGGAACGCGCGCACGCCGTTCGCGGTCAGTAGCGGATGGTGACGTTGCTCACCGAGCCGAAGGAGCGCGTGCAGCTGGTGAATCCGGGCTCTTCGCCGAAGGCCTTCACGAGCGCGGTGCTGCCTTCCCACTTGCTCGCGCTCGACTCGACCGAGCGCTCCACCACCGTGGCGGTCCGGCACACGTCGCCTTTGCAGACCTGAACCTGGCGACCACAGAGGCGGTTCGACGAGCCCTGAAGCGATCCGGGCGCGGCGACCCATAGGCCGTTGTCGACGAAGTCACGCGTGGGCCGCACGAACTCTTGGCAGGCGAAACGAACGCCGTTGGTCGAGAAGGTGTCGCAGCGCGTGAGGAAGTCCCAGTTGCCCTGCCAAAGCAACGTGACCGTGCGCGAGGTCGTGAAGTTGCCGCCGCCGCCGGCGCTCTCGCGGTCGAGGTAGGTGCCGAACGCGAAGCCCGCTTGGCCTTGGTAGGTCACGCGGTAAAAACCGTTCTGCGAAGGTCCGCCTGCGGCCACCACCACACCGCCCTCGGGGATCACGTCGAGCACCGTGGAGCTCGTGCTGGCGGCCGAACGGAGGTTCACCGCGCGCGTGGCGACCAGGCGAGTCCCGGCGGGAATGGTCCCGGTGATGGCCTCGGACGAGACCTCTTCCGATCCTCCCGCGCCCGTATCGTCGACCGCTTCGGCGCTGCAGCCTGCGGCGACGAAGAGTGTTCCGATCGCGACGGCGACCAGGCTGGAGCGAACGATCATCGAGCGTGTCTTCGTCACCGGAGCGGGCATGAACGACCTCTTTGCTTCTCGCGTGCCAAGCGTGATGCTCACGGAAGTACGCGCGCAATGCATCGAAAATGCACGGCTTCTCGAACAAAGGTGGGATGTCGGAGATCCTCTTACGAGTACCGATGATCCAGTCTCACGTCGTGATGCACGAAGACGTCATGCGGGCGTCTTCGTGCCGTCACGCGTCACACGTCACGCACCGCTAGAGCGTGATCTTCTTCCACGCGCCGCCTCGGAACTTGAGCGACATCACGATGCTGGCGCCGACCGAGTAGAGCACCGCCGAGAGCCACATGCCGAGCAGGCCGATGTGCGCGTAGATGCCCAGCACGAAGGCGAGCGGCACGAGCACGAGGAAGATCAGGCAGAGCTGGGCGAGCGCGACGAACACGGTGTTGCCCGCGCCGAAGAGCGCTTCGCTCATGATGAGCGCCACGGCGATGAGCGGAGTGACCACGCCCATCATGCGCATGGGGGTCATGGCGGCAGCGCGCACGGCCTCCGAGTGGGTGATGAAGCCGACGATCTGGGGAGTGAAGAGCACGCCCTCGCACAGGCCGATGAAGCCGAAGATGACCAGGCCGAGGCGAACGCTGCCCCAACCGAAGCGCTCGGCCGTCTCGGGACGCTTGGCGCCGAGGGACTGACTCACCAAGGTGGCCGTAGCCGTGCCGAAGGCGATGCAGGCGGTGAAGGTGAGCTTCATGATGGCGACGATGTTGGTCGTCGCGGCGCCGTTCACGGCCTCGGCGCGTCCACACGAAGAGAGCGCCAAAGTGGCGGCGCTCGTGCCCTGGGCGGCCATCTCGTCGAGGCGACCGGCGACTCGCGAGAAGGCTCCGAAGCCGACCATCATGACCACGGTCGCTCCCGCCGCGGGCAGCGAGAGCTTCAGGAGGTCCATCGTGAGCTTCTTCGAGAGGTTCGAGAAGCGGAACGGCTTGAAGCGCTTGCGCTCGGGGATGGTGAACGCGAGCACGATGAAGAGCCCGATCCACGTGGACACGAACGCCGAAAATCCCGCGCCCGGAGCGCCCATCTTGGGGGCGCCCATGTTGCCGAAGATGAAGAGCCAGCAGAACGTGACGTTGAACACGTTCATCACCACGGCGGCGATGAGGTGCACGTGGGTCTTGCCGATGCCGTCGAAGAAGGCTTTCACGCCCACGGTCATCGACATGCCGATGATGCCGAGCACGCGCCAACGCGAGTAGGCGAGGGCGACCGCGTGCACCTCGGGGCCGAGCTTCATCAGGCTGAGCAGAGGCCCGATGGCGAAGGCGCCGATACAGGAGAACACGAAGCCCGCGCACAAACAGAACCAGGCGGCGTTGGCCATGACGGCGCCCGCTTCTTCCGGTTTCTGCTCGGCGTACCGGCGCGCCGTGAGCGCCTGCGTTCCCACCGAGATGGCCGACAGCGAGCCGCCGAAGAGCCACACCAGGATGAGCGAAGGCAGGAGCGCGGCTTGCGCGGTCGAGGCGTCGCAGCCGGGCAGTCGCGCGAAGAAGACCACGTCGATCTCGTTGACCGCGCTCTGCGAGAGCATCGCGATGACCGTGGGCATCGCGAGCTTGAGGACCGTCGAGTACGTGGGACCCTCGATGAGGCGAAGGTCGACCGGTTTCGGATTGTCCATCGTATTACGAGTAGAGAAGCAGCCTTCCGCACGGCAGCAGGCGAGGGAGGGCGATTGTTTCCGAGACCCCGAATACAGGTCGCGTGAGAGCGTGACAAGCTTCGCGCTCGCCTCATTTTGCGTCTCGCCGTGAATCGGACGAGGTGCAGGGCTGCGTCCGAGGCCGCCCCGCTCAGCGCCGGGTGGGCTTCCGGTCCCCGCCGAGGCGCGCGCGCATGCGACGCGCTTCGCCCGAGTCGGGGTGCTTGCTGAGCCAGTCTTCGAGCACGGTTTTGGCTTCGGTGCGGTGGCCGGAGGCCTCGAGCACGGTGGCCAGGAAAATACGCGGTTCGGCGCTGGGATCGTGGGTCATCCACTCACGCGCGGCGCGTCGGGCTTCCTTGTGATCGTGGGCGCGGTAGGCGGCCTTGGCCCACGCGCGGAGGGCGCGCGCGTCGCTCGGGTGAGCTTCGGCCTCGCGTCGTTTCGCTTCGAGATCGGCCGCCGCGTCGCTTCGGTCGGCGTGTCCCGCGCTCGAGTCGTGGCTGGGCTCGTGCTCACGCTCGCGCGCCGTGGCTCGGCGCACGATGGCCGGTGCTTCGGTGCGGTTCGGGAGCTCGGCCGCGGCGGCGGGAGAGCCTCCCGGACTGCCTTGCTCTTCGGATTCCTTGGCGGCCATCTTGGCGTCTTCGCCCGGCTCGGGAGGCGCTTCGGTGGCGGCGACGCCGGTGGTCGGGGCGCGCGGCGCAGGCTCGTTTTCCTTGGCCGCGGGCTCGTTCGTCTCCGGCTTGTCGCTCGCGTGCGCGGCGCCGGCTTGGGCCACGTGCGCGACCACCGGCGAGGCGGGCTCTTCGACCTTGGGGAGATCTTCCACCGCGACGCTCTGCGCGGGCGGCGCGGGGGTGTCCGTTCCGCTCGAGACGAGCGGGAGCGCGTCCACGCTCACCGTGGGGATCGACGCTCCGGCGAAAAAGTCTTTCTTCGCGCGGCTCTCCTTCACGTACGCGAAGCCTCCGGCGACCAGCACGCCGATCGACGCGAGACCGGCCAGCCCGACCACGAATTTTCCGACGCCACGTCGGCGGTCGGTGCGCACGAGCGCGGCTTCGAGCGCCTCGCGCATGGCCTTGGCCGACTCGAAGCGATCTTCGCGCGCCTTGGCGAGCGAGCGCATGACCACGGCCTCGAGGGCCTGCGGAATCACGCGGTCCTTGGCGATGGCGGTGGGCGCTTCGGGTGTGTCGCGCAGCTGACGCCCCATGACCGCCACGCCGGACGTCCCCTCGAAGGGGCACGAGCCGGTGAGCAGCTGATAGAGCACGCAGCCGAGCGCGTAGAGGTCGCAGCGACCGTCCACCGGCTCGCCCGCCACCTGCTCGGGGGCCATGTATTCGGGCGTGCCGAAGATGGCGAAGCCCTTCTGACGAATGGTGTCCTCGCCGGCCACGTCGCTGACGGCCATGGCCACGCCGAAGTCGAGCAGCTTCACGTTGCCGTCGCTCTCGACGAAGAGGTTCTGCGGCTTGAGGTCGCGGTGCACGAGCCCGGCGGCGTGCGCGGTCTCGAGGGCGCGCGTCACTTGGACGGCGATCTGGACGGCCTCGCGGTAGCCGAGCCCACGCTTCTCGGTCTCTTCGGAGCCGAGGCGCGCGTACGCGTCGAGGGTCTGTCCGGCCAAGAGCTCCATGGCGAGGAACACGCGGCCGTCGAGCGCCTTTCCGAAGTCGTGGAGGTGCACGAGGTTCGGGTGCTCGAGGTTCGCGACCACGCGCGCCTCGCGGCGGAAGCGCTCCACCGCGTCCTGCGCGGACGAGTGCGTGGGGGCGAGCACTTTGACGGCGAGCTTTCGCCCGAGCTCGATGTGCTCCGCCTCGAAGACCTGGCCGCTCTCGCCTTCGCCGATCTTCTTGCCGAGCCGGTAGGGCGTGCCCGAGAGCACGGCCGGATCGTCGCTCATGTGTGCGGCGGCGAGCTCGGCCACCTTGCTGGTCGAAGGCGTGGACGCCTCGCTGCGCAGGTGACGCGACTCCTTGAGGAGCTTGGCGAACTCGGCGCGCGAGCGGGCGGGCTCGCTCGGCCAGAGCGTCTTCATGAGGCCGGCGATACGGGCGCGGACGCCGCGCTCTCCGCTCTCCTTCGAGGGCGCGAGCTGGAGCACCTTGGCGAGGTCCTTCGCGGCCACTCCGGCGTTCGCGTAGCGGCGATCGGGATCGTTGGCGGTGAGGCGGGCGATGACCGCGTCGAGCTCGCGCGGGATGCCGCGAGTCTTGGCGAGCTCGGGGATCTCGAAGCGGCCGTGCGCCACGTCTTCCAGGTGCTTTTGCGCGTCGCCGACCAAGAGGCGCTTGCCGGCGCAGAGCTCCCAGAGCATGACGCCCATCGCGTACACGTCGATGCGGCTGTCGCCGACCTCTTGCCGCGCGACCTCGGGGGCCACGTAGCCGGGCTTCGCGAAGACCACGCCGGCCACCGTGTGGCACTTGCGGTTTTGACCGCGGGCGGTCCCGAAGTCGATGAGCTTGAGCTCGCCCGCGAAGCCGATCATGACGTTCTGCGGAGAGAGATCGCGGTGCACGATGCCGAGGGGCGAACCGTCGGCTCCGGAGCGCTCGTGCACGTGCGCCAAGGCTTGGCCGAGCTCGATGGCGAAGGCCACGGCCTCGGGCCAGTCGACCCGCGCGCCGAGCTGCACCGCACGCTGGCGCACGTCGGCGAGCGAACGACCTTCGACGTATTCGACTACCGTGTACGGCTCGCCGTTTTCGTCGCTCGCGGCCTCGAGCACCTGCGCCACGCCCGGGTGGTTCAGCTGCGACTGCACGCGCGCTTCGTCGAGAAATCGCGCCAAAAAGGAACCGTCGTGGATGTGATCCCGACGCACGGTCTTCACCACGCACGCGCGCTCGGCGCCTTCGATGCCGGTGGTGGCGGCCAGGTAGACGTCGCCCATTCCGCCGCGCGCCAAGAGGCGCAGGAGCAGCAGTCGACCGAACACCCTCGGCAAGGGGATGGCGATGTTGCCTGACGAAAAACCGGACTTGCTCGCCTCTTCCACCGCGCTCATGGCAGCGATGCATATGGAGACCGGCAGCGTCGGGCCAAGTTCTCGACCGAGGTCGTCCACCGAGCCTCCGGGAGGTTCGTCTAAAAGGGGGCTTTTGTGGCCGAAATTCGCTAGTCTGCGAGCATGAAGACCGCTCTTTCTTTCCTCGTCGCTTCTTCGCTCTTCGCCGGCGTTTTCGCCGCGTGCTCGTCGAGCACCACGGTCACCGACACCGACGCCGGCACGGCCGACTCGGGCACCACGCCGACCCCCGACGCGTCCACCGGCACCGATGCGTCCACGAGCACCGATTCGTCTACCGGCACGGACGGCAGCAAGCCGAGCAACTGCACCACCTCGGGCCTGACGGTCGCCTTGAGCGACGGCTTCGTGAAGAGCGACGGCACCGTGGGCGTCCTCCAGCAGAACACCAAGGCCGCGCCGGTCGACACGCTCGAGATCGATCTGCTCCCGCTGACCGGCAACGCGGTCACGGTCGGCAAACGCACGCTCACAGCAGCCGACGCGAGCTACGCCGACTGCAAGACGTGCCTGCTCATCCGCACCAAGTGCGACGACGGGCTCGGCAACTGCGCGAAGTCCTTCATGGCTCAGTCGGGCACGTTCGACCTCACCACCTTCGGAGGGAAGGGGGGCGCGCTCCAGGCCACGGTGGACGTGGTGATGGCCGAGGTGACGATCGACGACAAAACGCTAGCGACTACCGTCGTGCCCAACGGTGAAACGTGGTGCCTCACCGGGCACAAGGTCGACCTCCCCATGCTGCAGTGAGGCTCCCGGAGCTCCGCTCGTCTCAGCGGGTCGTGAGCATTCGCGCGCAGGTGCGGTTTTTCTTCCATCGTCGCTTCGTTCTTCCGTAGGCTTCTCGCACCGACCGCTTCGGGCGGGACTTTTCGAGGAGAGCGGAACGATGACGAAGAAGATCCTTTTGGTTGCGATGATCTCGGTGGCTGCCTTCGTGGCGTGCAAGAAGGACGAAGCCGCCGCCGGCGGACCGGGCATCGGCGTCAAAGAGTGCGACGACTACGTCACGAAGTACGAAGCCTGCATCAACAAGATGGGCGCGGCCGCCAAGACGGCAGCCGAGCCGGGCTTCAAGGCGCAGCGCGACGCCTTCAAGCAGGCGGCGTCCACCCCCGAGGGCAAGAAGGCCCTCGCGACCCAGTGCACGGCGGCCATGGACGCCATCAAGACCACCTGCCCGTGACCGGTTCGTAACGCGCCCGTCACCGCGGGTCGCGTACCGTGCGAGGGAGACGTTCCGTTCGGGGCGCCTCCCTCGTTTCGTTTCGAAGGGCGAAACCCCGGGAAGGACCGCCGAGCGCTGCTCGAGGAAATCCTCTGCGTCTCGACTCGGATCGGATCTGGTGAGCGGGCCCTTTGCCTGCTAACGGAGCGCGCATGCCGCGCCGCGACGACATCCGAAAAATCCTGTTGATTGGCGCCGGTCCCATCGTGATCGGGCAGGCGTGCGAGTTCGACTACTCGGGAACGCAAGGCGCGAAGGCGCTGGCGGCCGAGGGCTACGAGGTCGTGCTCGTCAACTCGAACCCGGCCACCATCATGACCGACCCGGAGATGGCGGTGCGCACCTACGTCGAGCCGCTCGAGGTGGAGACGCTGGAGGCCATCTTGGAGCGCGAGCGGCCGCAGGCCGTGCTGCCCACCCTCGGCGGACAGACCGCCCTCAACCTGGCGCTCGCGCTCGCCGAGCGCGGCACGCTCGAGCGCCTCGGGGTCGAGCTGCTCGGCGCGCGGCCCGCGTCCATCGCGATGGCCGAAGACCGCTCGCTCTTCAAGGCCGCCATGGAGCGCATCGGCCTCACGTGTCCGAGGGCGGGCGTGGCGAAGTCCTTGGAAGAGGCTCGCGCCATCGTCAAAGACACGGGATACCCCGCCATTTTGCGGCCCTCGTTCACCATGGGCGGCAGCGGCGGTGGCATCGCGTACGACGAAGCCGAGCTCGAGGCCAAGGTCGCCTGGGCGCTCGCGCAGTCGCCCACCGCGGAGGTGCTCGTCGAAGAGAGCGTCATCGGGTGGAAAGAGTACGAGCTCGAGGTCATGCGCGACCGCGCGGACAACTTCATCGTGGTCTGCTCGATCGAGAACATCGACCCGATGGGCGTGCACACGGGCGACTCGATCACCTGCGCGCCCTCGCTCACCCTCACCGACCGCGAGTACCAGCGCCTCCGTGACGCCGCCAAGGCGGTCATGACCGAGATCGGCGTGGAGACCGGCGGCGCCAACGTGCAGTTCGCGGTGGACCCGAAGACCGGGAAATTCCACGTGATCGAGATGAACCCGCGCGTGTCGCGATCGAGCGCGCTCGCCTCGAAGGCGACGGGCTACCCCATCGCCAAGGTCGCCGCGCGCTTGGCCGTCGGGTACACCCTGCCCGAGCTGATCAACGAGATCACCGGCACGAGCGCCGCGTTCGAGCCGGTCATCGACTACGTCGTGGTGAAGTGGCCGCGCTTCGCGTTCGAGAAGTTCCCGGGCGCCGACGACACGCTGGGCACGCAGATGAAGAGCGTGGGCGAGGCCATGAGCATCGGCCGCACCTTCTCGGAGGCGCTCCAGAAGGCCGCGCGCTCGCTCGAGACCGGACGCGAGGGCATCGACTCGCTGCTCGGCAAGGTCGACCACCGCGAGCTGGTTCGCCCCAAAAAGCCGCGTGATTTGGCCATGGAAGCGGCCGAGCCGGAGCCCCCCGTGAAGTCCGCGCCCGCCACGGAGGCCGAGGTCTTCGCGGCGCTCGAGCAGCTCGTGCGCGTGCCTCGCGCCGATCGCTTCTTCCACGTCGCCGACGCCATGCGCCTCGGCATGACCGACGAGCGTCTGCACGTGCTCACCGGGATCGACCCCTGGTTCTTGGCCGAGCTTCGCGGCATCGTGGACGCGGAGAAGGAGCTCGCGGCGGGTGGATACTCGGCCCTCGACGCCGCGCGCCTGCGCCGCGCGAAGCGTCTCGGCTTCTCCGACAAGCGCATCGCGGATCTCACGGCGGGACGCGAAGACGACGTGCGCGCGATGCGTCTCGAGAAGGGCATCGTGCCTTCGTTCCTGCGGGTGGACACCTGCGCGGGCGAGCTCGCGGCCGACACGCCGTACATGTACTCGTCGTACGAGTCGGCGAGTGACGTGGCGCGCGCCTCGGGCAAGCCCAAGGTGATGATCCTGGGCGGAGGACCCAACCGCATCGGCCAGGGCATCGAGTTCGACTACTGCTGCGTGCACGCGTCCATGGCGCTGCGCGAGGCCGGGTTCGAGACCATCATGGTCAATTGCAACCCGGAGACGGTCTCGACCGACTGGGACTCGTCCGATCGCCTGTATTTCGAGCCTCTCACGCTCGAGCACGTGCTCGCCATCCACGACGTGGAGAAACCGGTCGGCGTGGTGGTGCAGTTCGGAGGACAGACACCGCTCAAGCTCGCGCGTGCCCTCGAGGCCCGTGGCGTGAAGCTCCTCGGCACCACCGCCGACGCCATCGATCGCGCAGAGGAGCGCGGTCGTTTCGACGAGATGCTCGAGAAGCTTCGTCTGCGTCGTCCGCGCAGCGCCATCGCGCGAGGTGCCGAAGAGGCCATTCGTGTGGCCGAGACCATCGGGTACCCGGTCCTGGTGCGTCCGAGCTACGTGCTGGGGGGGCGCGCCATGGCGATGGCGCACTCGCGCGAAGACCTGGAAAAATTCGTGCATCTCGCGCTGGAAGCCGCAGGCGACACGGACGCCAAGACCATCCTGGTGGACGAGTTCTTGGAGAACGCGGTCGAGGTCGACGTCGACTGCGTGGCCGACGGTCGTCGCGCGGTCATCGGCGGCGTGATGCAGCACATCGAAGAGGCGGGCGTACACTCGGGCGACTCGGCCAGCGTGCTGCCTCCGCACTCGCTCGGCCCGGAGATCGAGCTGTCCATCGAAGAGCAGACGCGCATGCTCGCGCTCGAGCTCGGCGTGGTCGGTTTGATGAACGTGCAGTTCGCGGTGAAAGGCTCGGACGTCTACGTGCTCGAGGTGAACCCTCGCGCGAGCCGCACGGTGCCGTTCGTCTCGAAGGCCACCGGACGTCCGCTCGCCAAGGTCGCCGCCAAGGTCATGGCCGGGGCCACGCTCGACCAGCTCGGCATCGAAGACCTGCCCACCCCTCGCCACGTCTCGGTGAAAGAGAGCGTCTTTCCGTTCTCCAAGTTCCCCGGCGTGGACACCATCCTCGGGCCGGAGATGCGCTCGACCGGCGAGGTCATGGGCGTCGCCGATACGTTCGCGCGTGCCTTCGGCAAGAGCATGCTCGCCTGCGGCGTCTCGGTGCCCGCGGCGTCGACCAAAAAGCGCGTGTTCGTCAGCGTGAAGGACGCGGACAAGCCGCTCGCGTGCGTGCTCGCGAGGCGCCTACGCGCGCTCGGTTACGAGATCCTCGCCACCAAGGGAACCGCAGCGGCCCTCGAGCGCGCGCGTGTCCCCGTGGAGCGCGTTCAGAAGGTGCAAGAAGGCTCTCCGCACATCGTCGACGCCATTCGTGCCGGACGTGTCGCGCTGGTGGTCAACACGACCGTAGGCGCGGAGAGCGTTCGCGACAGCTACTCGCTGCGCCGTCACGCGCTGCTCGGCAACGTGCCGTACTTCACCACCATGGCCGCCGGCATCGCCACGGTCGACGCCCTCGAAGCTTCGCGCGCGGGTGCGCCTTCCGTGAAGTCGCTGCAGGAGTGGGCGGGGCAGTAACCTCGCGAAGGTCACGAAAGAGCGGCGCGTGGAGCGAATCCTCCGCGCGCCGTTTCGCGTGTCGAGCTCGTCACTCCCCGTCGAACGCGCGCCGCAGCGTGGGCAGGTGGAGCTTCTTCATGCTCATCATGGCCTGCATGGCGCGACCTGCTTTGGCGCGATCCGGATCGGACAGGAGCGCCTCGAAGCCGCTCGGCACCACCTGCCACGAGAGGCCGAACTTGTCCGTGAGCCAGCCGCACTGCACCTCCTTGCCACCGGTGGTGAGCTTCTCCCAGTAGAGGTCCACTTCTTCCTGGGTGTCGCAGGCGACGAACATGGAGAAGCCCTGCGAGAACGAGAACGAAGGGCCGCCGTTGAGCGCGATGTACGTGCGCCCCAAGAGCTCGAACGTGACGGAGAGCACCGAGCCCTCCGGGGCGGGCGCGCCCTTGCCGTAGCGCATGGTCTTCACGATGCGGCTGCCCTCGAAGATCGACGTGTAAAAGAGGGCGGCTTCTTCGGCCTGATTCGAGAACGTGAGAAACGTGGTGATCGTGGGCATGGGATTCTCCGGTGAGGAACGAGACTCGACGGCGGCAACTGCCGGTCGTCACGGAGATGTCGGAGCGGGGGCCTCCGTTTCGACACACCCACGTTCTTTTTCGCTCGAATTCGCGTTCAGTTGCCTTCGAGGTGGGTCGCTCGCTTCACCACGCTCTTCACCTGGTCGGCGCTCAGGCCTGCAGCCTTGCCGATGGTCTTCAGCACCTCGGACTCGGACTTGGCGATTCCGTCCTTGGCGCGCGCCACGAAGGCCGCGACGAGCAGGCCCGCTTCGGCTTGGTCGAGATCCTTCAGGGTGGCGCCGACCTTCTTCGCGCGCTCGTCCGCGCCTTCTTTATCGGCCGAGGCGGCGCACTCGTCGAGCAGCGACGCGGTCTCCCACTCGAGCACGACGCCCTCGCTGAGCAGCTCGACCGCACGCGCGAGCACGTCACGCTCTTCGTCTTCGACCTTGCCGTCGGCGAGCGCCACGAGGTAACCGCCTTCGACCGCGGCCTTGAAGACGTCGCTCTGGCGGGGAATCTGGAGCGACTTGCGGATCTCGGCGGCGTGCTGTTCGAGCGTGAGCTTGGTGGACATGCGCGACAGCATATTCGCCTGCGGCACGCTCCGCCGAGAAAGAAGCCAGAGCGAGTGTTCGGCTTCCTAGGCGTCCTCGTCCTCGTTCTCGTTCTCGTCCTCGTCCTCGTCGCCGAAGTCGAGCTCGATCACGAACGTATCTCCCGCGCGAATGCGCGTGCACCATGTGTCGAGTTGGCGAACGTCGAGCGATTTCCAGAACTTCTTGCAATCGACCAGATACCCGATCACCTCGTCGCGCACGCCCCGCGCGAGAAGCTCGGAGGCCAATACGAGATCGGGCCCGAAGGAACCGAGCTGCGGGGACCCGGGGGTCGCGGCTGCCTCGCGCAAATGACGGGACGCGAGGGGCACGTCGCCGCGAGCGAGCGCGACTTGGCCGAGCACGATGTGCCCCTCGTGTAGGAAGTTCCCGTAGGCCCAATCATCCGCGAAACGTGGAGCCGCTTCGAGCAGCGCTCGCGCAGCGGATTCGGCCCGCGCATGATTTTCGGCAAAAATGGCCGCTTCGGCCACCTCGGCGAGCAACGTCTGGGCCGTGTAGGCATCTTCGGCCAATCCAATGGCTCGTTCGCCCGCCATTACCGCGCGAGCCCCGAGATTGCGTCGCTCCGGTGCTTCCGAATGCCTGGCCGCTCGAAGGTAGAACAGGATGAGGTCGCTCAGCGTCTTCGAGGAAGGCGAGAGCTCGACACGTCGAAGGAGCCAGCGTTCCGCATCGTCGGGGTGGTCGAGCGACGAGAGCGCCGCAGCGCGCGACAGGAACGTGAGATTGTCCGGCTGCTCGCGAAGGTGCTCGAGCCAGAGTGCGCGCAGGCGCTCGTACGCGTCCGGGTCGTTCACGCGTCGAAGCATCTCGAAGGCCGAAAGCTCGAGGTCGGGATGGTGGCGGACGAGCCACTCGAGGTCGTTCGAGCGGGACCGCTGGTGGTAGAAGTCGTAGCCGACACGCCTCAATCGCGCGCGCAGATCCGTGGGATCTTCGCCGATGCGGGTATCGAGCGCGTCCCGCTCCGCTGGCGAGAGCCCATGCGCCTCGTGGCAAAGGGCGTGTGCGTTCCAACGGTTGGCGTCGGCCATGCGCCGATGGTGCGCGGCACACGGCTCGGTAGCAAGAAGATTGCGCGCCTCATTGCCGGAGGCGGCCGAACGTCGCTTCCTCTTCACGGAGATCGCCGAAGCTCGTGGTGGTCTCCGGCTCGTTCGTTTCGTTCGCGGTCACGCGCAGGCGCTTCTTCTCCGCGCTCCCCTGGAGGAGGTCTCGGCAGGTTGCCTCGTCCAGCAAGTCGGCGCGTTCTCGTGCGGCGCGCGCGCTTCCGCTCCGGGCTGCGTCGGCGCGCTTGCGGTCGAGCGCGGCGAGCTTCTCGTGCTCTTCGCGCGCCATCACGCGTGAGCCCGGCTCCAGTGCGTCCGCGTCCGTTTTGGAGGCGAGGCCGAGCCCACGATTGGAAATGGCCGTCGACGCGAAAACGTCCGCGTTCGTCCCGTTGTCGCGGCGATCGGCCTCGAAGGTCTCCCGCAGCGCGGAGCGGGCGGTGGCGCTTCGCTCGATCTCGTTCGGATGGGCCACCTCGACCTGACGGACGAGTCGGCGCACGCGCCTTCGCAAGGCCTGCGAACGGCGAAGCCAAACGAGCGGCGGGAGCCACTCCCAGAA
The DNA here is from genome assembly GCA_965225775.1 of Polyangiaceae bacterium. Taxonomy (GTDB): domain Bacteria; phylum Myxococcota_A; class Polyangia; order Polyangiales; family Polyangiaceae; genus JAAFHV01. The sequence goes on from OZ245328.1 coordinate 9,044,974, forward strand.
GCGCACACGCTCGCGCGCCAGCAAGGTCAACCAGGCGAGCACGTGTGCCAATCGAACCTTGCCGAGATCGGAGGTCACGTCTCCGGCGCGGCTTCCGAGCGCTTCGAGCCTCGGCAAGCTGCCCGGCAGGTTCAGACCGCCAGCGCCCCAAGGGTGGGTACGAAACGGCGCCTGTTCGGCGAGGAGGTCGACCACGAGCGCCAAGACGAGCGCATCGGTGTGGTCCGGACAGGGCAGCGCGCTCGAGGCGAGCAGGCGCAGCTTGGTCTCGAACGAGAGCGTGCAGATCAGCGTGAAGAAGACCCGCGAGTCGTTCAGGGTATCGGCCGCGTGCACGGCCGCCTCGTCGAGCGGGAACGAGCGCGAAGCGAGCGCACCCGGATCGACCGTGCGACGAACCTCGAGATCGCCCGAGGCCACGTGGCGGATGAAGGCGCTCTTTCGTGTGCCGGTGGGCTCGTAGCGAGGCACCACCAGGTAGCGTCGCGAGGGATAGACCCGCTCGAGCCACCGCGAGAGCGCCGCGGCCTTTCTCTCCAGGTCTTGCGAGGTCTCGGCCGACCAGGGCCAAAGGTAGAGGGTCTCGATCGCGAGGCGGACATGTCCCCGTCCGGGCTCGAGCGCTTCGAGGGCGGCCTTGGTCGTTCGCGCCTTTGCATTCGCGGGGACGACCGTTCCCTCCTCGTCTCCGGTGGGCACGAGCCACGGCTCGAGCTTCTTGGTCTTGCCGACCACGAGCATTCGGGTCCCGAGGCGCGCGAGCGCATGGGCGAGGTGCTTGGGGACGAGCGAGGCCGGGCGCGCCTCTTCGTCGTCGCTGCCGGTGGCATTGTTGAGGAGCACCACGGCGCCGAAGCGTCGCTCGCCCGTGGCGACCTTCTCCAAGATGCCCACGCCGTCTTCGAGGCTCACGTCCCAGGTGGCCGAACTGGCGCCCAATGCGGTCGTATGACCTTCCCACGCCGCCAATTCCTCACGCGTGGTTCGGTGATTGACCAGAAAGAGGACGTCCGCGTCACCGGAGTCGAAGGGCCGCCCTACTCGCACCACCAGCTCTTGGAGATGAATGGGACGAAGCTTCGGCGTCCCGTCGGGCGGGGCCAGGTCGCACGCGACCACGAGCCTTGCCGACGTGTAGGGCGCAGCGCTCTCCGAGATACCGAAACGAAGCTCCAAGGTCAGGTCGCCCTCTGCTTCGAGATACGGCATGGCCCGCGTATGCTCGGGGCGAAGCTCCAGACGAACGAGCCCTTCGTCGAACAAGGGCGCATCGTCGCTGCCGAGCTCGCCGTACCCGAGGCCGAAACGCAGGGCGACTGGCCGCGCCACCTCACCGTTCGTGCCGAACGACTTCTTCGAGACGTTGCGAAGGGTCACGAGGACGCGCGTGACCTGCCCGGCGGCAAGGGAGGTCAATCCGACGAGCGGGGCAATCTCCAGCGGATGCCGCACGACGATTTTGCCATTGGCCTCCGTCGCTCCCGTGTCGAAGCTCCCGAAGCTGCGCAGGACGTCGGGGAGGGTGGCATGAAGTCGCAAGGTCTCGGCTGCGGCGAGAGGGCTCTGGGGGCCCTCGGGACGATGCGCGCCGAGCACGAAGGGCAGCTCCTCGCGAAAGACGTGGCGAGCGCCGGGGCCGAGCCCACGCGGAACCTTCAGGGTGAGAGGCGCGCCGCGCTCGTCTTCCACTGGAAAGGTCCAGGTGCCGCGTGTGAGCGCGACGTGCACGTCGTGGTGCGTGGGCAGAGGCATTCCTCCCGTGTTTTCGACGGTGATTTCCCCGATGAACCCCTTCTCTCCGGGCTCGTAGACGCCGTCGTCGTTGTCGTTGCGATGGGTGAACGAGACCAAGCGGAGGTCGTAGCGGGTGGCGTAGGTTCGAATGGTGCCGCCCGGCAAGACGACCTCGATGCCGAAGCGTCCGGCCCGCCCGCCAGTGCCAGGTGCAGGACGCGCGACAGCAACAGATCCATTGCGGCCGTCGAAGCCGCGGCTGCCTCCCGAGTTGGAATGGGAGCTGGTGCGGGTCTGCGATTGACCGCTCGAGTCCGTGTAGGTCTCACTCTCGGTCCAGGTATAGGAAGAGCCTCCCGAGCCTCCCGCTCCACCCGAGCCCAGACGACCATTTCGTCCGGCTTTGCCCCCGGGGCCGCCCTCGAGCGCGGGGTCAATCAGCATCAGGAGATGAGTGTCCTCCACACTCGTCCGCACGACGATCTGTCCACCGTCTCCTCCCTGGGCTCCGCTCGTCCCCGAGCCCGCGGAGCCGCCGTCGCCTCCGGGACCGCCGTCACCGCCACTCGAGTAGCGTGTGGCGTCGCTTCCGCTGCGACCTCGGGCGCCGTTGCCGCCGTCTCCACCGTCTCCTCCCTTCCCACCACGCCCACCGCGAGCTCTGAGTGCGATGGGGGCCGGTCGCGAAAAGTCGGCCGTGGCGGTCTCTTCCGTCCGTCCACGCGAGGTTGTGAGGTGCGCTTTCGTCTGCACGAGCGTGGGACCCGAAGGGGCGAGCTCGACCACGATCTCGCCTCCGCGGGCTCCCGGGGACGGGGGGCCCGCGTCTTCTCCAGCTTCACCGCGTTCCCCCGCGAAGGTCCCGTCCCTCCCCGAGGCGCCATCGCGACCGGGCTCTCCCGGTCGCCCGCTCACGTCGAACGTGAGCAGCGGTCCCTCGAGCGTCGGCTCGGCGTCTCCGTCACGGCGCGCGGCTTCTCGGTAAGCGGACATCGGCGACGAACGTATCGTCCGCGTCGGCGAGGGCGCAACGTTCCGCACGGACTCGGAGCGTGGCATCCGGGCGACTTGGTGCCTCGAAGTCCTGCGGAGCGAAGATCCTACGAGCTAAGGATGGTCCGCGTCCGCGAAACGACGCGCTCGTGACGCGCTCCACGTAGCTCAATCGGCGGTCACGAGCTCACTCCAGATGAACAGGGCTCTTTGGGCAGGAGGGGGTCCAGCGGGCTTTGCGCGCATTGCCGCGGCGGAGGACAGAGCCCTCCAGTCCCGCTAACGTCGATCGCCATGGAGCTCTTCTACACGCCGCGGTCACACTTCTCGCGCAAGGTACGCCTCTTGCTCGACGGGCGGGGTGTTTCGATCGCGCTGCGAGACGTGGGCAACGTGGCGGACGCCGAGCCTGGTCCCTTCGGGCCGAATCCGCTCATGAAGGTACCGACCCTGGTCGACGGTTCGACCGTGGTCTTCGACTCCGACCATATTGCCGCCTATTTGACGAGGAAGCTCGATCGGGCCGATCGCTACGACGTCCTCACCGAGGACCCGAGCCTGCTCAATCTTCGCGCCGTCGCGAACGGGATCATGGCCGCGGAGGTCGAGCTCCTCCTCGCACGGCGCACGGGGATCGAAACCGAAGGGCTCGTGCGTTTCGAGAAGATCCGGAGCTCGATTCGTGCCGGCCTGGATTGGCTCGAGCGCCACGCTTCGCTCTATCCCGTCGTCCCGAGCTATGCAGGATTCCACCTGGTCGCCGTCTGGGACCACTTGGCGCTCTACGGGGTCGTCGAGCTCGAGTACCAGCGCCTTCGCGAGCTCGCGGCGCGACTGTCCGAGAGCGAGCTCGTGGCGCGAAGTGCTCCTCGCTGAGCCCTCGCGAAGCCCCTCGACGTCGGCCACGAGCGCCGTGGTAGCCTCGTGCTCCTCGAAAGGGACGAACGATGCGACGGTTCGAGCTGGTCGACGGTAAGTCGAGCAAGTTTTGGGAGCACGTGTCAAAGCCGTAGGGCGCGGAGCTACCTCCGTATCGTCTACCGAGCTCGTCGCGCTCTTTCAGGTGCCTCTCGCCGAGCAGCTCGGTCGCGCTTACGACTCGCTCGAGCTCGCGGACGACGAGAGGCGGGAGACCGACGACCTCGTCTTCTTCGAGGCCACGATTCTCGACGTGGGGCGAGAAGGCGTGATCGTGTCCGCACATGCCGGGCCCGGAGATCCGGCACGTGTTCTTCGATGGGTCGTCGCCCACGACGACCCGGAGCTTGCGTTCGCGGAAAATCTGCGGCTCCTCGGCCGAGCTCCGGGGCTTCCTGTTCGAGCCGTCGCCCGGGTCTTGCCCGATCGTCCGGGCGTGGTGGCTCCCTTGATGGTGGCGCCGCCGGAGGCCGAGCCGTTGGAGGCGAATGCCCCGCGATTGGCCCTGCCGGAGATATTCGGCGGAAGAGCGTGCCTCGGTCTCGATAGGCTTCAGAGCGCACATCTTTCGGGGCGTGCGTCGCCCCTCTCGCAAGTGCCGGAGGCGCCGGAGGTGCTCGACCCGCTCGCGCGCGCCCGCCGGAGGCTCGAGCGCGTGGTGGTCGGAGGCGCACGAACCATCACGCCCGGCGCCGCCAAGGCGATGGACGACGAGCGGCGGGAGCTCTTGGCCTGGTCGATGCCTCGCGGAGCGGCACTGCTCGAGCGGTTCTCCACGGCCATGTCGAACCGAACCGACATGGCGAACGCCTTTCTCGCGCTCGCCCTCTACGACAGCGTCACGCGTCGCGCCTTGTTTCGCGCGACTCCGTGAAGGAGCCTTTCATGCGGGGCGTTCAGCACGACCCGTCGAAGGCGCCGCTCTCGAGGTCGTACTGGGCGGTCCCGTCGGCGAAGCTCGCTCCGCCCACGTCGCAGGTTAGCTCCATGACGAAGTAGCCCATCGGTACGACGGTCTCGTCTCCTTGCATGGGGTGCAGTGGTCGCCCGCTTCCGGAATCCGACCACCGCGCCGTTGGCCATGGCTTCCCTGGCCTGGTCCGACGTGTGGAAGGAAGGTGTCGTCGACGCCGCGCTCGCCAGGGCGGCGCCGGGCGGAAGCAACGCGACGACACGCACTCTCGCGAGGTCCGCTATGGCCCGGATCCACGTTCTCTCGAACATCGGGTTGTCGAAGAAGTGGAAGTACGTGCTCCCGTCGACGAGGCAGTTCTTCAGGTACCCCCACGGTCCACCCTCGGTCGCGTCGGGGTCGGGCAATCGAGCCGTTCCGCCGTATCCGCCGGGCACGTGGTGAGCTTCGATCCAAGAGACGAGGGTGTCGTGAATACGCTGCTTCGCGGACATGATCGCTTGGTACGTCGCGCGAGCTTCGATCATCCCGGCGAGCGAACGAGAGAGCCGTGCAGAACACGCCGGCGGCGCGTCAGGAAAAGTCGGTGAAGAGGCGCCACTCGGGGTCCTCTTCGACGTAGCTCTGCACCTCGTGCGTCCGTACGCTCGCACGGACGGACGCGATCACGGTCTCGGCGTACCGGGGATCTCGCGTGTAGAAGACGAGCTCGCGCATCCCGCCCGTCGAGATACCGAGGACTTGAAGGGACAGTTGGCCGTCTTCGAGCCGCTCTTGGAGAGTGTCTTCGATGGCGTCGAGGTCGGCCGCCTCGCGCTCGCCCGGGAAGCCGTACTCGTCGGGAGCCCGCAGTGGGAAGGCAATGCCAATCCGATATCGGTAGTCGGGGTGCGCCGCCAGCTGTTTTCCCCCGTCGTTTCGTCGAACGATCATGGGTGCGCCGTCGTTCTCCCCTTGGAGTACGGACCAGGTGCAATCGGTCGGATAGGTCGGTTTCGCTGTCTTCTTCCACGGTCCGAACATCGTCGTTCCTTCGTTCATGGTCGCGCGTCGAGCGCGGCAGTCTCGCACGGGCGCGCGGATCATGCGCGAGCTTTGCGCTTTTCGTCCCGGCGCTCGAGGGCTTCTAGCTCCTCTCCCTCCGGATCGAGCTCGGGGAAAATGGCCACGCGTAGGCGTTCTCGCTGGGTGTCTTCTCGGACGGCCGAGACGATGTCGGCGACGCGCGTGCGCACCTCCGGATCGGCCTCGACGCGAACGAGCATTCGGCCGGCCGCCATACGCAGGTCTTCGGCGGCTTCGGGATCACGCAACGTGAGCCACAGGTCTTCCTTCTCGATGGTGCCGCCGCGATAGCCCGATTGGGTGAGCAGGTTGGCCGCCATATCCACCCGTGCGAGCCAATCCCGCGCATTTTCCGGGCCGCGCTTTAGGGTGTCGACGCGCGTGACCACCTCGGGCTTCTGTGGCCCCAATCCGCGAGCCCTTCCGACGCACGAGGCGAGCTGGCCGGCGAGGACCTTCATCTCGGCCGGATCCACTCCGGCTCCGGCGAGCGATCCGACCTTGTGACCGGCCCGCAGGGCACCCCCTTCGACCCCGAGCTCGAACATCCCATTGCGAATGTCGATTCCCGAGATAGCCGAATAGGGCACTAGGCTGTGCTGGAAGCCGCGGAGGGATACTCCGCGAGGCCCGAGCTCGATTCGCTGGGTTGCCGCCCGGGAGAGCGCGCCGACGATGCCCACGAAGGCCGGAAAGGTCGCGAACGTAACGACGATGCCTCCGAACACGGAGAGCGCGTCTTGGTCGTAGACGAGGCCGAGCACGGCCAGGATTGAGGCTGTCAACGCCATGAGTACGGCGGTGGCCCGGAAGGTCGGGGCCCAGGTGTCGGAGGCTCCAGGCGCGAGGGGCCAGCCCACCTCGCCGAAGCCGCCGTGCCCGACCGCGAGTGCTTCTCGCGCGCGCTCGAGCTCGGCCTCGCTCTCGAACACGAGGGTAGTGGGCGTCTTTCGATCCCGTCGAGCGAGCGTGAGCGCGATGCCGCCGTCGACGCGTGCCGTGCAGGCTCCGAGGATGTCCTTGGTTCGCAGGGTCTGGGTGCGTACGCCGGCGTCGCGGATGCGGAGCTCTCCGCCTCCGAGCTGGAGGTCGACCTTCCTCGGCTGCAGTCGCGGCATCACGCCGCAGGCCGTGGCGAAGAGCGTGAACAAGCAGAACCCGAGCAAGCCAGACCCGGTTAGCGAGCCGAGCAGAATGGCGACGGGAAGGAAGAACAAGGGGACGAGGCGAATCCGAAAGGGACCTTCGCAGTCGTGCAGGGTCACCCGCATGCTCTCGAGGATACGTCCGGTCTAGGGTTTGGGGAATCGTCCTGGATCGCGAAGGTCGAGTGTAGCGAGCGGAGTGTCGCGAACCGAGCTCGCTGCGGGAGCACGCTCCGCCGAGACGAGGCCCGGCCTCGAGCTCGGAAGCCGCCTGATTTCTCGAGGGGGAGGGTTTCCATTCGTGGTGATTTGGCTATGCTGCGCCACCATGGCGAACGACGACCACGCGCTTCTAGCGCTCTTGCGCGTGCGTGCGCAGGCGGTCGAGCAGGCGTCGCTCGCTCTCCGGGCTGCGGAAGGGCGGGCCGAAGAGCTCGCGTCTTCGCTGGAGGCCGCGCGAAACGCTCTGGAAAATGCCCGGGCGGAGCGAGATCGCGTGCTCGCGGAGGAGTCCACCTCGAGCCGTCCGATCCGGGCTGCCGACCTCTCCGCTCGTCATTCGTGGCGAGCGATCGCGGATGCGGGGATCGCCGCGCTCGAACGGACCCACGGCGACCGTGCCCGCGAGGCGGAGGCGGCGCAGCTCGAGCTCGAGTCGCATCGTAGAGCCCTCCTGACGGCTCGGGCCGACGAGCTCGCGATCGCTCGGCGCATCGGTGAGCTCGCGCACTCCGCCGAACGCGCTCGCGAGCGCACCGAAGAGGACGATGCGCTCGAAGCGCACGGAGCCCGGACCCGCGTGGGGACCGGGGCGAAACGCCTATGAAATGCTCGTCTTTCCACTCGACCCACCTCGCCCCTCGCGTGCTCGGCGCGCTCGCACTCGTCCTGTTCGGCTCGGCTTGCCGTCGGTCGGACGTGGAGCCCTCGCGTCCTCCGACACTCGATGCGGAGGCTGGAACGCTCGCGCGAGCGGATGCCTCCGTCGCCGACGACGATCCGCTGTCGTTGCATCCGGTGGCGCTCGATCCGCGGCTCGGTGCGGCGCGCCTGGCTCTTCGACGGCGTGACGTGCGCGCAGCAGCGGCAGCGGCCGGTGATGCGGCGACCAAGCCCGGTCTTTCGCCGCGCGACCAATGCGCCTTCTCGCACTTCGCGGGTCGACTCGCGCTCTCCTCGCAGGACCCCGCAGGCGCTCTTGCTCATTTCACTCGTGCGGCGGACGGCGCCTGCGTACTCGGCCCCTACGCCAAGCTCGGGGCCGCTCGTGCGCGGGTCGCACTTCGTGCCTTCGCCGAGGCCGTACCTCTCGCCGAGGCCGCCGTGGAGACTGCCTCCGGCGAGGAGGCTCGTATGGTGCAAGCGGACGCACTCGCGAGTGCCGGGCGTCGTCCGGAATCGATTCCCCTTTGGCGCAACGTGATCGCGAGCGCACCTCGCGGTCCGCATTGGGTCGAAGCTGCGGGGCGATTGTCTTCAGCGTTGGCCGACGGCGCCGAAACGAGGCCGGATGAGGCCCGCGAAGCCTACGACCTGGCGACTCGAGTGCTGCTCGAGGCCCCTGGGCGCGCCGAGACCTACGGCGCGATGGCGACACGCACGCGAGCGGCGACGATTGCCAAGTTGCCAGTGGCGCTCACCGTGGACGAACGATTGGCGCGAGCGCGTGGCCTCCTCGAAGGCGGTGACTCCGTGCGCGCTCTTTCGGAGGCGAGTGCGCTCTTCTCGGACGCTTCGGTGTCACCCAAGGTCGCGTGTGGAGCTGCCCTCGTGCGCGCACAGGCGACCACGAAAACCGCGAAGAGTGCGGCCCAAGCGGACGCTTGGGGCGATAGCTTCTCCAAGTGCGATGCAGATCCGGAGCTCGTCGGTGCACTCTATTCGGGGGCCAAGGCCAGTGTGTCCGCCAAGCGTCCGCAGGAGGCGCTCTTCCGGTTCGGTGAGGTCGAGCGTCGGTTTCCCGAGCATCGCTTCGCCGACGATGCCGCGGTGCGCGCCGCGCTGGTCTTGGAAGAGCAGGGGGATCGCCCCCAATCCCTCGACAAGCTCACCAAGGTTCCCGAGCTCTATCCGAACGGGGACATGCGCGGAGAGGCCCTCTTCCGTGCCGCGCTCGTGTCGCTGAAAGCCGGCGACGATGCGGCGGCGCTGCCTTTGCTCGAGCGCATCGACCAGCTCTTCCCAGACGACCGTCATTGGGCGACGGGAGGCCGCGCCACGTTCTTCCGCGCGCGGATTGCCGAGCGTAAGGGGGACGTCAAAGGCGCTGAATCCCTGGACGAAGCCGTGCTCGAACGCGCGCCTCTCTCGTATTACATGGGCAGAAGCTACGCCAAGCTCGCCGAGCGTGACTTGCCGCGCGCCCAGTCGACGCTCGAACGCTTGGCAGAAAAGGACAAGTCCGCGGCGTATCCCAAGCCTTCGCGCGACGTACTCGCCTCGACGTCCTTTCGTCGCGGCGTCGCGTTGATCGAGGTCGGGGACGTGGACGCCGCCAAGCGCGAGCTCGTCGCGGCTCACGCGTTGGGGGATGGCGCACCGGCGGAGCTCGTTTGGGCGGCGAGCGAGCTGTTCGACCGGGCGGAGGCTTGGGAGGTCGGCCATGCGCCGTCGCGGGGCAAGCTCTCCGACCATCTGGCTCACTATCCGGAAGGGCCATTCCGGGCGCTCTGGCAAACGGCCTATCCGCGAGCGTTCTCCGAGGAAGTCGAGAAGGCGTCGGTCACCCATTCGTTCCCGATGCCGTTCGTCTGGGGAATCATGCGTGAAGAGTCGAGCTTCATGGCAGAGGTACGAAGTCCCGCCAATGCCTACGGCCTCATGCAGCTCTTGCCGTCGACGGCCAAGTGGATCTCCGGTGGCGCGGTCTCTTCCGAAACGGACCTGAAGAAGCCGGAAATCTCGGTCGATTTGGGCACCAAGCTGCTCGCGCAGCTCTTCGCTCAGCACAGGCACCCGGCACTCGGAGCTGCGGCCTACAATGCCGGATCGGGCGCGGTCTCCCGTTGGATGGGGGCTAGGCCGAACGACGACCTCGAGCTGTTCGTGGAGCTCATTCCATACGAAGAGACGCGCAACTACGTGAAGCGCGTGCTCGGGACGTCGAACGTGTACGCGTATCTCTACGATCGTCCGAAGCTCGAGTCCGTGTTGCGGCTCTCGTCCAAGGTCGTTCCTTGAAGAAGCAGCTCTCGTTCGCCTTCGCGACCGAGCCTCCGCCCGCTCCTCGGAAAAGGAAACCTGCGCCTGCGCCGCGATTGTCGACGCGGCCGCTCTTCGTCGTCCCGACCGAACGCCACGTCGAGCGCTTCACGGTCGCCGGCTACGACGCACTCACGCTTCCGTCTCTCGAGGAGCGTTTGCTCGTGCGCCTGGCACCGGACCTGGCCGTCGCGTCACGAGCGGAAGAGCGAACGGCGTTGCGGGCGGCGCTCGTGCGCCTGAAAAAGCGCATCTCCAGCGTGGATCCGAGCGCTCCCGCGTTCGTATCGGTGTGCGAAAGCGCGCTCGACGACCTCTTCGCCCGGGTGGTCGTCCTCGACCCGACGCTCGTCGTGGGGCCCTTTGCCTCGCGCGTGCGCTGGCTTCGAGCACTCTCCGACACGGTGAAGGCGGAGCTCGCGTTGCACGGTCTTTGCGCGAGGCGAGATGCGCCGCTCGCTCTCGCCGAACGCGTCGCTTCGCTCGACCCTGCGACGGTCGTCGAGGCCCTGGGGACGAACCTGATCGAGACACGATCCCTCGTCGATCTCGGCCCGCGGACGCTGGCGTTGCTCCAATCGCTCGATAGGAAGCTCTCGCGCCTCGGTGGTCGTGCCAGCGTCTCGCTCCCCATGTTCGAGCGCCCCCTCGATCTCGAGCGCCCTCGGGATCCCTTGGAGACCGTCGCGACCTGGGCCGCGTCGTGGCTCGACGACGCGCCGAGGACCGAGATCGTACCGGCCCGTCTCGGCACGTTGGACGGCGACCCCGTTCCGCCCGAGGCTGCGATGGAGGTCTCTCATGCCTCGGCGCTCGACGAAGACGCGCATGCGCACGCGATTGCTGCCTGCGTATCGGAGCGTTTGCGTCGAGGCGCGCGTGTCGACGCCGTGGTCGTGGCGTATGCACGGCGTGACGAGCCGATGTTGCTCGCGCTCGCGCGGGCGTTCGACGAAGCGGGGATTGTCGCTCACGGTCTACCCAAACCTCCCTCGGCGCTGATTGCGTTCGTCTTCGAGGCTCTCGCCGCGCTCACCGGGAGCGTGCGCGACCTCGGTTCGCTCTTCGGGTCGCCCTACGTCGACCTCGGGCTGCATCCGCGGGACGCGAGACGCCGACTCTCGCGCCTCTCGAAGAAGCTCTCCACCGCGCCGCGCGCACGCGCCGAGTCGCCCCGTGAGGCGCTCTTCGCCTCGTACGCGCGTGCGGTCAATGGTCGCGTAGTCGAAGAAGAGACGGCGATTCTCACGCGCATCGTGGACATCTTCGGTCGCTTTCCGGAGCGGGGTACGGTGCCGGTGCTCGTTGCGGCCACCCTCGACTACCTCGCGGTGCTCGGCGTGGAGCGTCGAGCCATTCGGGCCGATCCGTCGGTGTTTTCCAGCGACGAGCGCGATCCCATCGAGTCGCTCGAGAGAGATGCCGTGGCGCGGGACGCTCGTGCGTTCTCCGATCTCGTGGAGGCTCTCTCTGCCATGGAGCAGGCGGCGCGCCTCGACCCCGAGGCCGTGGTCGAGCGGGGCCGGTTCGTCGAAGAGCTTGCGACGCTGGTGGGCCTTGCGGCTCCGCTCCCGGGGGCAGCGAGAAGCTTCGCGGTGCGCGTCGGGCGCCTTCAGGACTTCGCGGGAGAAGAGCTCGATCTGCTGGTCGTCGCGGATGCGACGACGCGTGGGCTCGCGGGTGCTCCGCCGCGGTCTCCACTCGTCACCTCCGAGCTGCTGCGAGCCCTCGACCCGAGGGGGGCGAGCTCGCAAGCCGCAGAGGACGCGAAGGTCATGGCAGCGCTCGGGCTCGCCGCGGCGCGTGCTCGTGAAGTGGTGATGACCAGCTACGGGGCCGAAGGCGACGAAGCGGTCGACGTGGCTCCCCAAGTGGCGAAGCTCGTGGAAGCTGGTGCTCCGAGCGAGGCGTGGGGAGCCGTTTCTCGGTTGGACAAGCCGCTCACGCGACACGACGTGAGGATTCGTTCGCTCTTGCTCGGGGCCGACCCTCCGAGCGAGCTTGCCGAACGCGTTCATGTCGAGCGCACGCGCGAGCACTTTTTCCTGGACGAGCGGCGACCGGCATCGACCGCCATCGGAACCCTCGGAGCGCTGCTCGGCGAAGATCTGAAGGCGTCCCTATCGGAGGAAACGGGGGGCGAGCGCCCGCTCGCGTTGACCGGGCTCGAGCGCTTCGCCGAGTGCGGATTCCGAGGCTTCGCGCACGTGGTGCTCGGCGCGCGTGACCCGGCAGAAGAGGCCGAGCTTCCGACGGCGAGGGAAGAAGGAACCCGATTGCACGGAGCGCTCGCGGTCGCCCTCGAGGCCGCCAAGCCCCACCTCCGGCGGCGCCCTCGCGACGCCTCCGCCGTGCAAGAGGCCGGCATGGCGGCGGCGCGTCGCTATCTGGTGTCCCACGCGACCGAGAGTGCACTCGAGAGCGTGCTCGATCTCCGCGTGATGCATGCCGTGATGGCCGTACTTCGGGAAGCGGTGGAGGACGAGACGTGGGACTTCGAGGCTGCCGAGGCGTCGTTCGGGGAAGCTTCGGATCCCGCGTCCTTGCCGGCACTGGTGCTCGGCGAAAACGAGCTCTCGTTGAGGGGACGAATCGACCGAGTCGACGTGGGCCGAGCACGCGCGTCGGCCAGGGTCGTCGACTACAAACGCTCGAGCATCCGCGACATCGTGAAGAAGGTCGGGACCACGGCGCTGCAGGTGCCGCTCTACGCGATGGCCGTGCAAAAGCCGCTAGCCGTGCTCGTGGTCAAGGGCATTTACTATTCATTGCGCGAGTCCGAGCTGTCGAAGCGTCCGGGCCCGAAGGACACTGGCGAGCTTGCGGTCGATCGGGCTCTCGAGCGCGGTCAGGCCGTCGACGTCGCCTTGCGCGCGGTGAGGCGCGTGCGCTCAGCCGACGTCTCGCCACGCCCGTGGTCGGACACGCAATGCAGAGCCTGTGGTTTCTCCGGCGGGTGTCGCAGACCGCGCTTTGCCATGCCAGCCGAAGAGGAAGAGACCCAGGGAGGCGAGGCGTGATGTCGTGGAACGACTGGCGGCGCTCCATTCGCGTTTCGGAGACGACGCCATGACCGTCTATGCGTTCGAGCGGAATGCCGTGGTGGTGGCGAGTGCGGGAACCGGCAAGACGCACACGCTGGTCGGGGTGCTCGTCCACGTGTTGCTCGGCGAGACCGAGCTCGGGGAGGTCTCCCCGACCCGTGTGGTCGCGACGACCTTTTCGCGGCGAGCGGCGCGTGAAATTCGTGCGCGCCTCGTGCGCGAGCTCGAGCTTCTCGCTTCGTCGCCCGCGTCTTCACGTTACCTCGCGGAGCTCGAGCGGACGCGGGAGGCGCGAGGTCTAGCTCCCCGAGGCGCACGCGCGCTCGCCACCTCGGCCCGGAAGGTACTCGGTGGCATCGACGGGGTCTTCGTGGGAACGCTCCACGGATTCGCGCTGTCGCTCTTGCGGGGATATTCGCTCGAAGCCGGTGCCCTTGCGGGGATCGAGGTGGCGGAAGAGGCGGACGTTCGCGCTCGAACCAATGCGGCAATCGTGGAAGCCATCGAGGTCTTCGCCGAGCGTCACGGCCAGGAAACGCGCAAGCTGGTCGGGTTGGCCAATGGCCTCGAGCCCCTGGTCGCGCGTATCCGCTCGACCTTCGACGCCTTCGACGAGCTCGGTCTGCGTGCCGTCTCGTTGCGTGTTCCCGAGGGGGACGACCGAGTGATCGAGCGGCGGTGGGACGACCTCGTTCGACGTGTTCGCGACGTATCGGGGGTTCCGCGGTTCGCCGAAGCGTGCGCCGCCTTCGAGGCGCTCGGTGGCCGAACCGAGCCGGCCTTGATCGAAGGCGCCATCGAGGCGCTGTCCGGCCCTCGCAAGACGTCGACGTCGACTCCCGAAGAGCTCGCCGTGCACTCGTTCGTGGAGAGCCTCAAAGGGGCGACGAAGCGCGCCAAGCTCGAGCGCCTGTTCTATACCTACGAGTCGAGGCACGACTTCGCGCGCGAAGCCGAGGCGGTACGCGAGCTACTCGTGCTCTGTGAAGAGCGTCTCGAGGTCGCCCGCACGTCGAGCGAGGGGCTCGGTTTCGGCGAGGTACTCGGAAGGCTTGCCAGGCTGCTCGAGACGCGGCCCGACGTCGCCGAGGAGATTGGGGCTCGATTCGACGCATTGCTCGTGGACGAGTTCCAGGATACCTCACGATTGCAGAAACGAATCGTCGAGCTCCTTTGGCGGCGTCCGGGGGCTCGCGACGAGCCGTTTTCGGGGCTGTCCGCGGTGCGCGAGCGGGGGCTCTTCGTGGTCGGAGATCGAAAGCAATCGATCTACGGCTTTCGCGGGGCGGACGTGTCGGTCTTCGCCGAGCTTTGTATCGGACTCGCGGGCGAGCCTGCACGAGAGAAGCTTCGGGTGGACGCCGGTGAGGTGTATGCGCCCGAGCGCCCGACGGCGGACTTCTTTCCTTTGCGCGTCAATCGTCGAAGCGTGCCCGAGGTGCTGCGTTTCGTGAATGCTTTTTCTGCCCGCGCATTCGCGGACGACCTGGAGAAGCGAGAGCTGTTCGAAATCGAGTATTCTCCGGAGATCGAGGACCTGGTCGCCCCGGAGCCGGCCGCTCTCGGCGAAGGAGCGGTCACGACTCCGAGGACCGTCTGGTTGCGCCCCACCGTACGCGAGAAGTCGGCGTCGACGACTCGGCGGGACGAAGCGAGGCTCGTCTCTTCGGTCGTTCGCGATCTGGTGGCGGGATTGCGACCCTCTGCATTGCCGAGTGACGGAGTAGGGGGCAGAGGTCGTCCGGTTCGATACAAGGATTGCGCGGTGCTCGCCCTCACCAACGACATGCTCGACGAGACCGCATACGCGCTGGCGGAGTCCGACGTGCCGTACGTTCTCGCGGGAAAGAGCTTCTATCGCGCACGTGAGGTCTTGGACGTCACGGCTCTCCTTTCGTTGCTCGTGGATCCGGCGGATAGGCTCGCGGCCATGTCGGTCCTTCGCGGTCCGTTCGCGGGTGTCTCGGATAGGACCCTGATTGCGCTAACGGATCCGGGGAAGGGGTTGCGTCGGGTCGACCGGCGCATGCTCGAAGGGCCTCGGGCGGCCTTGCTCGTGGAGGAGGACCGTGAGCGCGTTCTCGTCGTGATCGACGTGGTGGAGCGGCTCGGGCGCATCGTCGGTCGAGTGGGGCCTGGACCGGCGCTCCGCGAGGCCGTGCGTGTCCTGCGGCTCGAGGAGACGCTCGCGGCGCTGCCTCGAGGCCGTGGCAAGGTAGCCAACGTTCGCAAGCTCTTGTCTCTGGCGGACCGAGAGTCTCACCCGCACGCGCTGGTCTCGAGGGTGACGACTCGAGCGCAGGGAACCGACGACGAAGGAGAGGCCGCTACGTTCTCGGAAGAGGACGACGCGGTGAGATTGCTGACCGTGCATGCCAGCAAGGGCTTGGACTTTCCCATCGTGTTCGTGCCGCAGATGGGAGCGGTGGTGACGGAGGCCGGGCGATCGAGCGGTCCTTTTGCGGTCGAGCGAACATCGCAAGGCGCCTTCTTGGCGACTCGGCTCTTGCATCGCTCGGGATCGATTTGCGACTCGCCTGCGTACGAGCGAAGTCGCGCGATGACCCTGCGTCGTGAGCGCGCGGAGCGGAAGCGCCTTTTGTACGTCGCCATGACGCGTGCGTCCTACATGCTGTTTCCGGTCGGTACTCGTCGGGTAGCGAAGAGTGGTCGGAGCGATGCTCACGCGACCAGTGGAGCGGCGGTCCTGGAGTGGATTGCAGCAGCGACCGAGGCCGACCCGCTGTTCGCGATTGAGGACTATTCGGTGGGGCCGAGAGGGGTCGTTCCTCTTCGGCACTTGGTTAGTGAGCCACCGCCGGAGCTGGTGGCGGAGGAGCGTTCGGCCGAGGCGCGAGCGATTGCGCTACGGGAGCTCGAGGTCGAGGAGAGGGGCGGGGTGAAGTCGACCGTGGTCGAGGGGAGGTCTCCCTCGGGTGGATTGACCGTGGTTGGATTAGGTGCCGGAAATATTGGTGAAAGTGTCGATGCCCCGCTCGTCCCGCCTTCGATCGTGGTTGGCGATGAGCCGACGGTGGTGGCGGCTTCCGTGGCCAAGGTGGCGAACGATGTGGGCGCTTCCGAGCGCGACGTGCGGCCTGCGGCGCTCGAGGGAACGGTACCTCGGTTTCGTACACTGCCGATTGCTCCGACTTCGTTGCAGGATTTTCATCTGTGTCCGAGGCGCTTCGAGCTCGTGCACTTGCTCGCGCTTCCGGAACACGCCCACTTGGCAAGAGGGGCTCGGGCGCCGCTATCGAGAGTGGCCGAGCAGGTTCCTTGTGGGGAGCCCGCGACGCGGGCGGCGGAATCGACCGTGGTTGAGTCGAGCGAATCGACCGTGGTTGAGTCGAGCGAATCGACCGTGGTTGATTCAAGTGACGGAAATGTGAACTCTTTTTCCTCCGAAGGTCCGTTGGCGGATGACGAGGACTTCCTCGGTTTCGTTCCGGTCTCGGGCGGAGGTTTTGCCCTTGCCGAGCTCGACGCGCTGGAGCTTGCCGGGGTCGACGAGGCGTTCGATGACGACTCGTGGCGCTCCTCGCTCCCCTCGGGGTCGGCCGGAGCGGCCGAACCCGAGGGGAGCGAGCCCCGCGAGCCCCCGGAGCCCGCGTCCCCGGAGCCCGCGCTACGCGCGACGAGCGCCGGGCCTTCGGCCCCGGCGCTCGCCACGCGTCTCGACGCGCAAGCCGAGGGCACCCGGATGCACCGCGTGCTCGAGCGCCTCGACGCGGCCGTTTTCGGCCGCGACGAGGCGCTCGAGGCCGTGTCCGAGGGGCTCGCGCGGGAAGGAATCCCGCGCGAGCATCCACGTCACGCGCCTTTGGCGAAGCGCCTAGGGCGCTTCGCCAAAGGCGCGTGGCTCGCGGAGCGCGTCGCCCGAGGAGGCACGCTGCACCGCGAGCTGGCGTTCGCGGTGCACGTGCCCGTCGTGGGCTCGCGCGAAGCGCGAGCCCACGACGGCGCGTCGCCCGAGGCGGACCCACCCACGGCACTCTTCCGTGGCAGCATGGACCTCGTGGTCGAGTGCGGCACGGAGATCGAAGTGGTCGACTACAAACGAGCGCGAGGCCCGGGGCTCGAGCCTTACGCGTTCCAACTCGAGCTCTATGCGCTTGCGGCGCGCACGCTATTTCCTCATGCCACGCGCATTCGTGCCGGAGTCGTCTTTCTCGGAGGAAATCCGGAAGCCCCTACATGGCTAGAAGAGGCACCGCCCGAGGACCTCGAAAGGCGCATCGCGGACGTCGTCCTCCGTTTGCTCGAGGCTCGTTGGAAAAAACGGTTCCCTCGTGTGGAGAAGACGCGTTGCGACCGCATTCATTGCGGATTCGTCGGTCGCTGTCACCCGCGCCGTTGAGCCCGCTCGGTTTCGGGTCATTGGCGTCGTCCAACGCTGCGCGACCAGTTCGGCAAGAGCTCTGCGCTCGTGACGGACTCAGGGCGCCGCACGTCGCCGAGCCTCCTTGCCGTCTCGAACGAAGAAGGGGACCGAAGCGAAGCGGCTCCCAGCGACGACGACGTGGTCGAGCAGCGGCATCCCCACGATGGCGGCGGCTTCCGCGACCTCTCGGGTGAAGTGCGCGTCGGCCCCGCTCGGCGTGGGGTCTCCGCTCGGATGGTTGTGCACCAACAGGAACCCGCGGGCGGCTTCGCGTAGACCGCACACAAGCACGTCTTTGGGCGAGATGGACAGTGTATGCGCACCGCCGCGCGCGAGGCATCTCGCTGCCAAGAGCCCGTTTCGTGCGTCGAGGGCGAGGAGCCAAAGCTCTTCGTGTTCGAGCCACGCAAGGCGATCCTCCGCCCAGCCATGAACGGCGCGGCTGTCGGCGAGCGCCTCGCGACTCGAGCGCCGCTTCACTCGACGACCTAGGGCGAAGGCACATGAGATGCGCCGAGCCCCCTCCTCCCCCACGAGCTTCGCGAGCTCGCCGAAGCCCATCCGTGCGAGCTCCGAGGTGTCTCCGGCGACCTCGAGCAACTTGCTCGCGCGCGCGAGGGCTACGCTGGCCCGCCCGCCGAGCAGCATCGCCAACGTATCGATATCGGAGAGCGCATCGACTTCGCAGTGGCGGAGATCGACGGGGGAGCTGGTCGTTGCACCGGGCATGCTCTCCGCAGAAGCAGGTCACGTGCCATGCGAGATCCTCGACGAATACCCGGAGGCCGTGACTCTAGCGCGTGTCCCGGACGGAAACGCGCCTGTCCCGGGACACCAAGGCTCGTGTGACCTCAGGGGGCCTGGCAGAGTCCGTAGACCGCATCGCGGATCAGCGAGCTTGCTTTGCACTGGAGCGTGGGGCCGCACGCGGCCTGACCAATTTTGCAGAGCTGGAAGCACTTTCGCGCGCCCGGCCGACCGAGGCAGGTGAGGCCGGTCGTGCAATGGTTCTCTTCGCAGGATTCACCGACCTGAGCGGCGCCCGTGGGCACGCAGCTCGTGAGGCCTTCGTCCGTTACGACCCCGCACGTCTCGCCTGTCTCGCACTGTCCCTGGGTGAGCAGTTTGCAGGGCTTGATGGGCATGCATACGGGCACCTTGACGCTGGCCTCTTCGTTTAGCTGGGCCACGTCGCAGAAGGTCGTGCCACCGCTGGGAGAGGGGACGTTGGTGCAGGTTCCGGTGCAGCAGTACCGTCGGCACTGACCACCCTGGTTGCCCGCGCGAAGCACACACTCCGCCCCGGCCGAGCAGTCAGCTGACGTCTTACACGACGAACCATCGCGGCCGGTACCGCTCGGCGTACATGCCGGTCCGTCCATGGTCACGCGACAGGCGTCGCCGGGGGGCGTCGATGTCGAAGCGCCGTCCGCGGAGCTGCCTGCGTCGTCGACCGTCGGGATGCCCCCACCGCACTGAAGAACACCGTCGTCGGGCCAACAGCTCTCTTTCTGAGCGCGGCAGAGCGGGCTTCCTCGGTAGGTCTTGGCAGGCGGAGCCGCGTCTTCGGCCTGACCATCGAGCATCGGCGTGGTGTTCGTCGGGACGTCCTCGGGCAGCGGGCCGGCATCCGTATCTGGCGACGGGAAGGGACTCGCCACGATGGAGCATCCGGTCCCCACACCGGTGCCAAGCGTCGCGAGCACGAGCACCGCTCCCATCACGACACGCGCCGCACGACGCGACGAGGTGAACACTGGAGCCGAGGAGGAGGAGGGCGAGCCCATGAAGCGATACTGCCTATTCACGTCGCGTGCCGCGCCCGAAACCGCTTCGGGCAACACCCCAAGTATAGAAGAACCTTGAGAGATCGCCCACTATCCGGCCTTCCGCCCGGTCGCAAGCTCCGTCTTCCCATGACGTGGCTGTCTCGGATCGCCAAGAATCACGCTGACGTAGCGGTTCGGGCACCTCGTTCAAAACTGCAGCCGACCCGAACCAAGCGAGTCGACCCAGGTTGAGCGACCCAGGTTGACCCGAGCCCCGAGAATCGACCCAGGTTGACCCGAGCCCCGAGAATCGACCCAGGTTGACCCGAGCCCCGAGAATCGACCCGGGGTGACCCGAGCCCCGAGAATCGACCCAGGTTGACCCGAGCCTCCAGGTTGACCCGAGCCCCGAGAATCGACCCAGGTTGACCCGAGCTCCCAAATCGACGCCCAGGTCGCTCTTCGCGCGACCTACTTCGCGTCTACCTCGCGGCTGGTCGCGTTCCCCGCCGCGTCGTACGCCCGCACCGTCACGACATGCGCTCCCGCCGGCACCACGGTCGAGAGGTCGTCGTCGATGACCTCGGCGGTCGAATCGTAGATCCCATCCGCCGCCGCCACGGGCCGCAGCTCGTTCCGGCCGTCCACGGCCACCTCGACTCGAGCGATGTTCGACACGCCGTCTGTGACTCGAAGACGCAGCTTTCGCCCCGTGAGCGCAAGCTCGGAAATGACCGGAGGCGTGTTGTCGACCACGACGACACTGCTCTCTTTGGCGTGCTTCAGCACGTCCCGGGGCGTATTGGCGACCTCGTCCGAGGCTTCGACGCGAACGCGGTACTTTCCCTCGGGAAGCGCGGCGGTGTCCCAGTCGAGCTCGGTCTTGGTGAAAATCTCGTCCGGCCGCGTGATGTCGAAGAACGCGCTCGTCCCCTCACGTCGGAACGCCACGCGGTAGCGGAGCGCATCGGCGTCGAGGTTGTCGACCTTCCACGAAACCTTCACCGCCGCGTCGTGCTTGGGGACGTCGTTGCCCGAGGCTTGGATGCCGTCCTTTTGCTCTTTCGCTCCTTTCGGAGCCGCGTTCACTTCCAGGACCACGGGCCGAAGATTCTCGGTCATGAACGGCAGCGTTACCTCACCGAGCACGGCCTTCGGGTCCACGAATCGCGCTCTCACTTGCACGAACCTGCCCGCCGCGCTGGTCACCGCGAAAGGCGTGGTTTGCGCAGCGCTCCAGGCCGTCCAGGTTCCGTCGGGGGTCTGCGTATTGCCCGAACGTGTCGAGACTTCGAGCTTGCCCGTCCCCTCCCAGGCGAGCCGACCGAAGCGCGCCCGAAGTCCGGCGTCGAGGACTTTGCTCGTCCAAACCGCCTCGCCGCCCCCTTGTCCGGTCACGCGATGGAGCACCGGGGGATCGCTCGTCGCGACGAATCCTCGCCCGTTTTGGAGCGAAACGGCGTTCACCTGGCGTTCGTCCGTGTCCACTTCGAGCGAGACGGCGTGAGCTTCGTCGACGGTATAGACGCGCCCCTCCGCGCCCGTACCCACGTGCGGTGCACCTCGTTCGTCGAGAGCCAGCGCCGAGTAGTGAAACTCGGTGTGCGCCATCAGCTTCTCGGGCCGACCGGCCGGATCGAACTTGTAGAGTACACCTTTGCCGGGCTTCGGACGTGAAGAAGAGCCGGGGCCCGGCGGTTGTCGGCCGGCGGAGATGGGGCTCCTCCGCGGAGGCTCGGGGGCCTCGCCGTACTCGTTGGCGATCGCGAACACACTCCCGTCCGCGCCGACCGCGATGGCTTTCACCTCTTCGCCCGGGAAGTCGTAGAGCACCTCGGCGCGTCCCGGCCCCTTGATCTTGTAGAGGAGTCCTTTGCCGCTCGATCCGGCATAGACTTCGTCGTTCTTTCCGACTGCGACGGACACGAGATGCGCCTCGTCGCTCTTGAAGAACACCTGGGCCTGGCCACCTGCACCGACGTGGAAGACCTTGCCCTCCGGACCACCCGCCGCGGCGTAGACCCCGGTTCCACTCTTGTCGACTGCCAGCGCCCAGACGTAGCTCGTCTCGGGGAGCGTCGCGAACGGCGTGACTTTTCCTTGAGTGACCTTTACGAGCTTCCCGTCCGGGATGGTCGCCGCGACGACGGTACCATCGCGCAGCTCGGCCAGCGCCGTGACGGCCAAAGCGCCCGTATCGGCATAGGGCTGGGCCGCGTCTCCGACGACGCGCATGATCTTGCCCTGTGGGCTCGTTCCGACGAGCACGCTTCCGTCGCGAAGCGGAAGCGCCGCGAAGGTGGCCTGGGCATCGGCTCCGAGAGGCGCCGAGCCCAGCGTGAGCCCCGCGCGCACCGTCCCGTCCGAAGCGATGGCCACCCCCTTCAAGTCTCCGCCCGACAATCGCTCCAACGAGTCGAGCACGAACTGCCGAGTGCCCACCGCTCCGGCATCACGCGCGAAGGTCGCGAGAACGAGCACGGGGACGAGTGAAGCGAAGCCGAGGACCTTGGTGCGAAGTGCGAGGCGCATGGTGTACCGATTGAACCTTGGGCGTGAGCCCTCGAAAAACTCTAGGGAAACTCGAATGACGAAGTCGCGAGGATCACCGCAGGACGGGGCGCACTTTCACGCGCACACGATCGGCGCCTTCGAGGTACTTCTCGAGCGGGTAGACCGTACGCGAGTAGGACGCGAGCGCATCGGGGGCGGCGTCGGTCGAGGCGGGACGCAAAAGATCGAGCGCGAAGCTCGGCAGCTCCGGCGCGACTTTGCCCGCGAAAGCCACACCCTGGGCCCGCACGCGGTACTGCACGACGAGCGCCCGAGGTGCGAGGTACTGCTTCGTGGCGTTGGAGAGAAGGTCTCCGAGGTTCTGCGGCGAAGCGACGTCGGGCGCCACCGCGTATCCGGGCACGATTTCCAGGTCCACGTCTTTTCCTTCGAGCTCTTCGCGGAGGGGAACCTCGAACACTCGCGTGACCTCCGGACCGTACAAGGGTTGCAGGCGCACGCGGATTCGCGCATTCCGACCCGCGTCCACGACGGGGTCGAGCACCTCGGCGCCCCTCAAGCGCCACAGGTCACGGGTGTAATCCATGGTGAACGTGCTCTCGATCTTGTCGACGTGAGCGTGCTCCCAGGGGTTGTTGAGGACGTCGCCGACGAACCGGACGACGCGCGAGCCGCCGAAGTCCCCGCCGTCCGGCATCCCGCCGGAAGCGACTCCGAAATCTTCGAGCTCGAAGGTGCCACGACCCCGCACGGTGACCTTGGAGACCAGCTTCCAGGTGACGTCCCGTCGTTCGTTGGTCGTGGCCTCGATCACCGAGCCGAGGACGGCGGACGCGAGCTGGGGGCTCATGAAGCGGTCCTCGGCAACCTCGGTGTGCCAGGAGGTCTTCGGCGCACCGACCGCGCCCTTGACCTCCACCGCGAACGGGAAGGTGGGCGCCACGATCTTCTCGTCGAGCACGACCGACGACATGCGGTCTTGAACCAGGGTTCCGAGAGGCTTCACGATCTCGCCGATCTTCGACGAATGTTGATCGCTCGCGAAGATCCAGAGCACCTTGGCGAGGGCGGTGGGGAGGGCGACGGTGCCGGCCTCCATCATCGGGTGACCGAAGCCGACGGCCTTCGAGCCTTCGACGTGGGTGACCGTGCCGAGGCCCATGAACGAGACGTCACCTCGAACGAGCGCGACGCCGAGCGAGCCGCCGTCGACGAAATGGTCGGGCGTCCCCGGAGTCGCTGGCGCCGTTCCTCCGCCCCCTCCCGCTTGCATGGGCTCGAGTCCGAGGGGAGCGAAGGCCTTCCGGAGGCTGGCTGCCGTTTTGTCGCCCACGCCGCCCATCATGAGCGGCGTCGCGGCTGGGACGAGAGGGCGAGAGGGGTCGGGCGCGAACCGAGCGTGCATCTGCTTGGCGTGGTCGCCGATGTCGTAGTGCCCCGGGGTGCCTTCGTAGTCGGTCGGAGAACGTTCCGCGCGGCGAGCCGGCGCCGGAGCAGTTCCCGTGGCAGGAAGCGGTCCGCGCCCTTCCAACGGCCAGAACCCGGGCGGAATCGGCCGATGCAGTTCGTTGAGCATGGGCGCGATCGGCGTCACCCCGGCGACGGGCTCCACCTGAAACATCGCCCAGCTGTAGGCGTAGGCACCGGCGAGGCGTCCGTCGAAGTAGATGGGGCTGCCGCTCATTCCGCGCACGTTCTTGGTCACGTTGAGGCGCGGGTGAGGCGTCTTGACCAGGATGAGCTCCTGGGACGGGCGGAAGTTGTGGAGCACCCCCACGACCTCGACATCGAAGCGCTCCGGCTCGGTGCCCTTGAACACGGTGAGCCCATAGCCCTTCATCCCTTCCTTGATCTCGGAGGGGGAGATGGTGCGAGGTTTGTCGTCGCCTCGAGCGACCGGCACGGTGAAGGCGAGGGCTATCGCGAGGCCTGCGCCGAGGGCGGCGGTAGGCGCGTGGACGTGACGCATTCGACGATGGTCGCAAGGTGGCGGGGTTTCGTCAAAGGCTCCCTCTGGCGGGGGCTCAGAATCCGCGGAAGGAGCGGCCACGGAGCGTCGGTGACCGCGCGCCGTTCCAGCTCCCCCGTTCGATCTCAACCACGGTTAGGCAACCACGGTCGGATCTCTAGGTGTCCCGGGACACCCGCAAAATCGTCCAGGACACCTCCCGGCGAATCCAACCCCGCGACTTTACAGACCCTCGAGCCCGGAACGAGATTTGAAATGCGTCGAGGCATGAGTGCTCCTCGACGTGTCGTGCCCGGCCAAACGTGGTTTCTCACCCGTCGCACCGTAGCGCGCTTCTTCTTGCTCAATCCCGACCGAGCGCGCATCCTCGTGGGGCTGTATTGGTACATCACGGCGGTGATTGCAGCCAAGTACGGCATTCAGCTGCACGCGGTCCAAATACTCTCGACCCACATCCACGAGGTCGTGACCGATCCGCGCGGTGAGCTCCCGAACTTCCTGCGGGATCGGAATCGACTCTTCGCTTTGGCGCTCAAGGCTTGTCGAGGGGTCGATGGCCCCGTGTTCGCCGGGTGCGCTCCGAGTTGTATCGCTTTGTATGGAGAAGCTGCGGTGATGGACAAGATCGCCTACACGCTGGCGAATTGCGTGAAAGCTGGCCTTGCGAGAAGTCCGGAGGCTTGGGTCGGTGTGACGATGTCGGTGGCAGATATCGGCAATCGCACATTCGAGGCCGAGCGCCCGAGCTTCTTCTTCAATCCCGCGAATACTCAATGGCCAGATCGAGCGCGTCTCGATGTCACCATACCTCCGATTCTGGAACGCGTTTTCAAGACCGCGGAAAGAGCCCGTGCGCGCCTGTGCGAAGTGGTCGACCGTGCCGTCGATGCGGCGAGACGTGCGGTGACCATGAGCGGTCGCTCCTTCGCTACCCCCGCGAGGATCTTCGACACCGACATCATGACTCGTTCGACCAGCCACGAACCCGCCCGTGAGAGAAATTCGAGCTTTGCCGCAGGTGGCTCCCGCGAGCATCGTGCCCGCGCAATCGAAGACAACCGCACATTCCTCGAGGCCTATCGCGCCGCGCTTCGGAGGCTCAAGGCCGGCCTGCGCGAGATCGAGTTTCCGTTTGGGACATGGCGCTACTGCCGCGAGCTAGGATTCCGGACGGCGACAGCCTCGTAGGGCGAAGCGATATCCCGTCAGCCGAGCGCGAAGCTCACCGCCGGGCCATCACGCGTCGCGGCACGTGCTTTCCGGCGCGGCTTCCACGTCGGTCGCCACGTCGGCATGGTATGGCGAGGTATGCACGCCGCGAGCTTCATGTTGGGCGCACTGGCCGTTCTGGCGATCGCGTATCGCTATTATTCGGCGTTCCTCGCGGCGAAGGTCCTCTGCTTGGACGACGCACGTCGCACTCCGGCACACGAGAAGGACGACGGCGAGAACTTTCATCCTACGAACCGCATCGTGCTGTTCGGCCACCACTTCGCCGCCATCACCGGTGCAGGTCCGCTCATCGGGCCCGTGCTGGCCGCTCAGTTCGGCTTCTTCCCTGGATTCCTCTGGATTCTCGTCGGCGTGTGCTTGGCGGGGGCGGTCCACGACTTCGTGATTTTGGTCTCGAGCGTGCGCCGTGGCGGTCGTTCGCTCGCGGAAATCGCACGTGAAGAGCTAGGCCCCACACTCGGCTTGGTGACGGCCCTCGCCATTCTTTTCATCGTCGTCATCGCGCTCGCCGGACTCGGCAATGTCGTCGTGTCCGCTCTGGCGGAGAGCGCATGGGGCGTCTTCACCGTGGCGTCATCCATTCCGATAGCGCTCGCGATGGGGCTCTACATATACAAGTTCCGCAAAGGAACCACTCGAGGCATTCGCGAGGCGTCCGTGGTTGGAGTTTTGCTCCTTCTTTTGGCGCTTTATTTCGGCAAGACGGCGAGTGACTCCTCGTTCGCCACACATCTGAAGCTCACCAAGCTCACCCTCACGCTGGCCATGGCCACGTACGGATTCGTGGCGAGCGTCCTACCCGTCTGGATGCTCCTCTGCCCTCGCGACTACCTTTCGAGCTACCTCAAGATCGGTACGATCGCCCTTCTCATCGTCGGGATCGTCGTCGTGAACCCCGAAATTCGCATGCCTGGCGTGACCGATGCGGTTCACGGCGGTGGACCGGTCGTCAAAGGCCCCGTCTTTCCGTTCATTTTCATTACGATCGCGTGCGGCGCCATCAGTGGATTTCACGCGTTGGTCTCGAGTGGGACGACCCCCAAGATGGTCGACAAGGAGCGCGACTGTCGTCCGATCGCGTACGGCGCGATGTTGATGGAAGGCCTCGTGGGGATCACGGCTCTCATCGCAGCGTGCGTGATGCCTCGCGAAGACTACGTCGCCATCAATACCGATCCGCCCGTGGCCATCGTCGCGAGTGCGAGTGGTCCGGCCACCGGGGTCGGGCTCGCGAAAAGCCTCGCGGACCTCGAGCGGGCGGCGCGCGTCTTCGGCAAGCATGATTGGGAGCTGCTCGGCTCCACCGATGGCAGCCCCATCGCCTTCGACGCGCTCGCCACACGCAAACTTCCGGCATCGAAGGCGCTTGCGCTCTCGAATCCTGCCTTGGCCGAGCTCGGCTTCGGTGTCGATCCGAAGGCCGCTCGTGCCACCACCTTGGAGGACTCCGACTTCGCGCGTCTGGGCCTCACCGTGAAAGATCTTCCCGCACTCTCCCGAGAGGCCGACGAAGTCGTCGCGGCTCGCACAGGAGGTGCGGTTTCACTCGCCGTCGGCATGGCGCGGGTCTTCTCCGGGCTACCGGGGATGAACCGCCTCCTCGCCTACTGGTACCACTTCGCCATCATGTTCGAGGCGCTGTTCGTGCTCACTACGATCGACACGGGCACTCGAATCGGTCGATTCTTGATGCAGGAAATGCTGGGGCGTATCCGCCCTTCGCTCGGCAAAAGCACCAGCAAGACCGGTGGTATACTCGCGACGGGTCTCATCGTGGCGGGCTTCACCTACTTCATCCTCACGGGCTCCATCCAGACCCTCTGGCCCATGTTCGGCGTAGCGAATCAGCTCCTTGCGTGCACGGCGCTCGCCGTCGGGTCGACCATCCTCTTGCGCGAAGCGAAGCGGAAGAGGTACGCGCTCGTCACGTTGCTTCCCCTGGCGTTCGTCGGCCCGACGACCATCTACGCTGGCGTGGAGAGCATCCGAAAGCTCTACGTTCCCATGTTGGCGAACCCCGACCTTCACGCTCGTGCGGTCGTGAACATCGGATTTACGAGTATCCTGCTCGTGTTCATCGTTGCCATTCTGGTTGGAAGCGCCCTTCGGTGGTCGTCGCTCATACGAACGCCCCTGATGGAAGCCGACCCCGCGAGGGACTCTTCGTGAACGAGCGAGCTCTCGGGATCTACCTGCTGGTAGCGCTCGTCGTCATGGCGCTCGTGCACGCCGCCGTGTCCGTGCGAATCGCTCGAGCAGGTAGGCGTCGGGCGCTCCTCGGCTTTCTCGTTCCGCCGCTTGCCCCCTATTACGCATGGGAAATCGGGCAGGGCTACTTCGCGATAGCCTGGGTCGTCGCCCTCTTGGCCTACGCGGTAGGCGTGGCGCTCGCCTAGAGCACCGAACCGCTTGATGACCGAGGATTTTCGCCGAGTTGCGAGCCGTGCGAGGCGCGACGACCAGTTCTACTGCTTGCTAGCCGAAGAGGAGCAACGGAGCACGGCGACGCAAATCGGCGGGAAGCCGTGGGAGCTCACAACCTTCTCGAGCGGCCCGCCCGCGACCCAACCACGGTCGGACCTCGACCACGGTCGGACCTCAACCACGGTCGGACCTCAACCACGGTCGGTTCTCACGGCAGGCAGCTCGACGTGGCGCGCGAGCGCTTCGCGAAACAAGATCACAAAAAGAACAACGGGCGCCTCGTTGCGGAGGGCGCCCGCTGTACCGCGTCCACTCGGAGCGGCTCAGGCCTTGGTCGGCTTCGCGTCCGCAGCCTTCTGGTCGTAGCCAGCCGGGTGAATCGCGAAAGCCGGGGTGCCCATCGCGCGGCGCTCGCGCTTGTTCCGCTTGCCGTTGGTGGTGGCCTTGCGCTTGCGAATCCGCTCGAACTGCTGCGTCGACGAAACCATGGGAGTCCTCTTTTGGTGCTGTCTCGACGGGGGCTCCCGGAAAAACGGAAGTAACCCTCGCGGGGCGGCAGTCTTTAGTCGGGCCTGTTAGGCCTGTCAAGGCACCGAACGGATTTGCTCTTCCGCCGTTTAAGCGCCGAAGCAGTGCCTCGAACCGTCGACCGTGCAATGGCACGGTGTCTGCTCTCGGTCACCCCGGAGGGTCGTGCGACGCGCTGCTTCATTCTCGGGTCGGCAAACGCGACCGTGGTTGCCTAGAAGGGACGGGTCTTGTTCCGATTACATCGTGATATCGGACTCTTACGCCGACCGTGGTTGAGGTCCTCATGGTCCACGCTTTCGAGCGCCTCCGGTCCCGTTCGCTCGTGGCAGCGGAAGTGGTTCGCCTTCGCCGCCGTTCTGATCCTCGTCCTCTCTTTCTCTTCCAGGGTCAGGGCCGATTCTGCTTGGCGCGTGGCGGGCGGCTTCACCTTCGCAGCGGCACTTCCGGACAGTGGGCGCGCGAAGGCGCAGGTCGGCGCCCCGTGGTTCCTCCGCGGGGAAATGCGGGGACTTTCGCTTCTCGACCGAACGCCGGTCGAAGGGGACCGGCCGACACGGGGCCACTTCGCCGTTTACGACGCGTTCTTCCTCGAGGCAGGCGTCGGCGCACTCTGCAGCAAGAGCGACTGCGTCTCGCTCGGCGACGTCCACCTTCGAGGCGTAGCGGGCTACGAGGCCCTCTTCGGATGGCGCGCCCCCACCGCATCCGTGTACGTCGGTCCTCGCCTCTCCTGGGAAGGCTGGATTACGAACAAGCTCGCGCTGGGGTCGGTGAGCTGGCCGGTGGTCGTCCGGTTCGATCATGCCGTTGCGCGTACCCGCAGGCGTATCGTCTCGGCTTGGGCGGCTCCACATGGTGCTTTCCGTTCGTACGGTGCGGAGTGGGACGAGCCGCTCTCCGAAGGTCTTTGGGTCGCGATGTGGGCCGGTGGTGCCCGAGGCCTCACGGACGTCTACCGTGACGACTCCCCCAGCGTAGGAGCGCTGGCGGTGACCGTTTCGCTCGGTATCCGAGGTGGATCCCCGTTTTGACCCCGGTCGACTCGACCCAGTCGGAGCGCAGGCAAACGGCAACGTCGCTCGCGGCACCGCGTCGTGCCGGCATGTCGCGGCTTGGAGCATCCGTGCTCGGACCTCGAAAAGTGAAGTAGCCTGCGGGCATGCCGTCGCCCCCCAGCACTTCGTGGACCGAGCGCGTTCCCTCTGACGAAGCCGAGCGCTTCGCCGGTTACGCTCGCCAATTCGCCGAGTTGCAAGCGAAGAAAAATGCCACCTTCGGGAAAGGACGCGTACTGCACCGCAAAGAGCAGGGGGGCTTTCGTGGAACGTTGTCCGTCCTTCCCGATCTGCCCGAGTACGCGAGGCAAGGCCTCTTTGCCGAGCCTGGCACCTACGAAACCTGGGTTCGCCTCTCCAACGGCGGCACCGACCGCGCTCCTGACACTCGCCCCGATATCCGCGGTTTCGCAATCAAAGTGCGAGGAGTTTCCGGACCTTCGGCGTTCGGAAACGGCTCTACGGACGCTCAAGATTTCTTGCTCATCAATCACCCGGCATTCTCGCTTCCCACGGCCGACGAGTTCGTCGGTCTGGTGATGGCCGCCGCGCGTGGGCCCGCGAGCCTGTTCGGGTACTTCGTGAAGCGGTACGGATTCTTCGCCGCGTTCCGCAAGCTGGCCGATGTCAAACGCACCTTCGATCGGCCCTTCTCGGGATTCGCGACCGAGCCATTTTTCTCGGCGGCCCCGATTGCGTGTGGCCCCTTCGCCGCCAAAGTCCGTCTCGTC
Organism: Polyangiaceae bacterium; assembly: GCA_965225775.1. GTDB lineage: Bacteria > Myxococcota_A > Polyangia > Polyangiales > Polyangiaceae > JAAFHV01. The sequence goes on from OZ245328.1 coordinate 9,074,597, forward strand.
CCCGACACTCGACCTGCGGGCCGTCCGTCGAAGGACCTCCGCGCGGACTTCGCGACCACGCTCTCCTCGATCGAGCTCGGCTACGATCTCGAGCTTCAGTTTTTCCAGAACGAAGAGTGCACGCCGCTCGAGAACGCCTCCATCGAATGGTCGACCGCTCCGTTCGTGAAGGTCGCTCGGCTTACGCTTCCCGTTCAGACGCCCGACGTCGACTTCGAGGCGGAGATCGAAGCGGCAAAGTTCGACCCGTGGGTCGCGCTCGAGGCTCATCGCCCGCTCGGCGAGATCATGCGCGCGCGAAAAGTCGTCTACTTCGAGAGTCAAAAAGGGCGCGCCTAAGCGGCGGCCTCGCGTCCCGTTCGCGATGTCCTGGTTCGGCAACGCGCGGGAGCTTCAGCGCCATTTCGACCTGGGTTGCGCGTGGGCCTTCGTCGTCCGTCGTGATCCGTCCGCACTCTCGCGCTCACGGCATCGGTCCGACCCCGCTACGAGTGGCTCGCCAGGTCGAGCGACGCTCGCTCTACCCATGAACCGCTCGGCCGTACTCGCGCATCCACTTCGCTTCGTCGTCGCTTAGCGGCCCTTTGGCGAGCGTATCCAGGTTCTCGTGCATTTGCGCCGCATCCTTTGGTCCAGACAGCGCCAAGTCCACGTGTGGGGACGAGAGCTGGAACCGGTAGCAGTCACCTGCGCTCATCGCCGGTCCCGTCCAGCCTTTTGGGGCCTTCAGCAACCTGCGCCATGCCGTGGCCGTGTACGCCACGATCGAAGGCTTCCTTCCTGCAACGCTCGGGAAAATCTCGCGTTCCGCGCCAGGGTGAGCGGCGTTGTATCGAATCATCAAAAGGTCGAGTGGTGAGCTCTCCGCGAGCTTCCCGGCGCGAGGTCGGTCGTGGATGCTCACCCCGATCGATCGCACCTTCCCGCTCTCCCTCAAGTGCAAGAGCTCTCGCTCGGTGGCCGAGGTCCAGGCGGCGCCCACGCCCAGCCACCCAAGCAGGAACCCGTCGAGGTAGTCGACTCCGAGCTCCCGAAGGAGCCCTTCGGCGGCGCTTCGAACGCTCCAGCCGAACCATCCGACCGTCGTCGTCCCCACGACGGCCACCTGCTCCCGCCGGCTCTTCACCGCGCCCTTGAGCGGGTTCTTCAAACCCTTGCCGCGCGACGTCCAGTAAAAGAGATTCTGCCCGCGGTCCATGGCCGCACGGACGCCGTCTTCGTCGATGCCGTAGTTCGCCGCGAGGCCGAGTCGAAAGAGCCTCTTGCCCGGAAACGCGGAGCACTCGGTGTGGATCCAGTCGTTCATGCGAAACCGAGCATAGCCAGCCCACGGGGCGGTGCTCGGGCCGCGAACGTGAAGCTTCGTAAGTCTCGGCCAAGCCCCCGCTTGGCGATCCGGGTTCAATAGTTTCGGATACTTAGGGGGCGTGCATGACCCAGGTTGCCTCGACCCAGGTTGCCTCGACCCAGGTTGCCTCGACCCAGGTTGCCCGAACACAAAACGACCGAAGGCCCGAGGGAGTCCTCGAGCCTTCGATCTCACGAGGTCCGTGTCCGGACCCGCTCGAGCCGCTCAGTGACGGATGGTCACCGGAGCCGAGTAAGTGGCCTCCGCGAACGGCGCCACGTGCGCCTTCGAGAGCGCCGCCTTGATGCACGCCTCGGCGGGCTTGCCCACCGCGCCACCGCTGACCGAAACGTTGGTCACGTTTCCAGCCGAGGCGAACGTGACGGTCGCACGCGAGATCGGGTCGTCGGCGCCGACGCACGCGCGCGCACCGCCGAGCACCGCGCCGAGAGCGCCCGTCACGGCACCCTGCGAGGGCTTCTGCGGGACGCTTCCAGCTGCGAACTGCGGGCCGGTAGGCTCCTTCGACTCGCTTCCACCACCGGCAGGGCCGGCAGCCCGGCGCATCGCCGCGCCCAGGTCACCCGCGGCAACTTCGCCACCCGAAGCGGGCAGGTCGGCTGCGGTCACCTTCTTGTCGTCCTTCGGCTCGGGCTTCTCGGCCTTCGCTGCGGCAGCGGGAGCCGCGCCACCCTTGACGGCGACGGGAGCGGTCTTGGACGGCGTGTTGGCCGCGGGGAGCGCGTTCGGATCGGCGCCCTTGTCTTCGGTCGGGGCAGCCGCTTGGGTCTCGGTCGGCGTCGCCGGCTTGGTCTCGGCCTTGGGAGCCTCGACCTTCGGCGTGTTCATCGCCGTGGGCTCTTCGACGGGCTTGCTCTTCGTCGCGAAGAACACACCGGCCGCGATGGCCGCTGCCGCGAACAGACCACCGATGGCGATGATCTTTCCGTTTCCGTTCTTCTTCTCGACCGGGGCCGCGACCACCGCAGCGGCAGGAGCCGCAGCAGCGGCTTCCGAGACCGAGGGGGCCGAGAGCGGCGCTTCGGTGGAGAGCGGAGCCGACGAAATGACCGCCGCTCCGATCGACGAAGCCGGAGCCGACGAAGCCGGAGCCGACGAGACGGGCGCCGGAGCGACCGAAGCGGGCGCTGCGGACACCGGAGCGACCGAAGCGGGCGCCGCGGCGATCGCCTTCGACGAAGGTGCAGCAGGCGCGGCCGACGATGCGGGAGCCGGAGCGGCCGACGATGCGGGAGCTGCGGCGAACGCCTTCAGGTCGACCAGGCCCGAGTCTTCTTCGGCGCGAGCCGACGAGGGGCTGGAGAGAGGCCCGACGTCGAAACGTACGGACGAGGGAGCCGGGGTGGTGTTGGCTGCGAGCTTCGCGAGATCCTGCAGGCTGCGGCGGTCTCGCTCACGATCTGACGACATCGACATCGACTCCTCCGACTTTCCACGCGACCGGCTTGATGCAGGCGCTGCGCTCGTCGTGCTCTTCAAAGCCGCGCTCGAGGCGGCAGTGTTATGACTCTCTTCTGGCGTCTGTCCAAACGGATCTGAAAAGATTTTTTCGTCGTCGATGGACGCAAGCGAAGTGCCGCGCTCACCTGCCGCGAGCCGTCGTTCCACGGCCGTGGCCATGGCGTCCCACGTGGCGTCCGTGCGCTGCACGCCCGGCCAGGCGCCAAGCTTCGCGTCGAGCCAATCGATCGGTGGCCGTTTCGAGGGGGTGTCGCTCATTTCTGCGCTCCCGGAAGGGTCTCGGGTCCGAAACCTCGAGATTCCATGAAGTCCTTCAGCTTGCGACGAGCCTCGTGGACGCGCCATGCAATCGTTCCTTCGGGCGCCCCAAGAATCGTCGCGGCATCTTCGTGCGACATCCCGTCGACGCACACGAGGACGAGCGTGGTGCGAAGCGAATCCGAGAGCGCGTCGATCCCTTCGCACAAGGCGAGGTACTGCTGGCGCTCGGCGCTTTGCGAGTGAGGATCGGCGCCGTCCGGCTTCTCGCTCTGGAGGGCATCGAGGCGGGCGTCGTCGTCTTCGCCGGTGATCCTGGACGACTTCCGCGAGCGGATGGCGTTCAAGGAGAGGTTCACGGCGATGCGGTAAATCCAGGTGTACGGCTCACTCCGCCCGTCGAAGCGGTCGAGCGCGTTGTAGGCGCGGAGGAACGCCTCCTGGGCGATGTCTTCCGCGAGCGCGCGGTCGCGCACCATGTGGATCGCGAGGCGATGAATCCTCGGCTGGTGGCGTCGCACGAGCTGCCCGAAGGCGCGGGTATCCCCGCTTTTTGCGCGTTCGACGAGGTCTCGGTCGCTGAGCGTCTTTTGCGGGTCCATCTCGTGGATGAGGGGCGGGCGGCGGTTACCTTCTGCGCGCCGGCGCTCGTGACGCCTGGGAGCGGGCGCACGGCTCGACAGTGGCCGAAACGGGCCGCTTGCCGAAGAATTTCCGTGGGACCATACCGCTTCCACGCAACCTTTGACAGAAAGTGAGCCCGAACCTTTGGACCTTGGACGATTTTTTCCACTCGAGCTGTGGAAAAGTCCTCGGAATTTACGGTTCGCTCGCGTCCGGAAAAGCTTTGTAAGGGCACCCGGAAATCCACGAGCTTCGTCCTAACCTTCCCCTTCGGAAGGATTAGGATGCGCCGCGGATCCCCCCAGCTCCTCGCTGCGCTTCTCGTCCGACCTCCACCGGACCCGCGAAGCGAAGGGGTCCGACGATCGTTCTCCCGTTTCTTTCGCCGCCTCGAAATTCTCGCCCCGGGCGGCGCGACACGTGATCCGGAAAGGTGCGCCTCGACATGTCTTCTGCCACTGCCTCCACCGACGAGCTCCGGCGTGCCCTCGCTGCCGAAGAGGGCGGACGAGTTTGGCTGAGGCGTCTCGGAATCGTGCTGGGCTTGGTGGCGCTCGTGGCCGTCGGTCTGGTGGTCCGCGCGAAGAACAAGCCCCCGCCTCCGGCGCGTTACCTCTTCGCGACCGTCTCGCGCGGTGACGTGAGCGAGAAGGTCCAAGCCACCGGCGCCGTGCAGCCGCTCCTCCAGGTGAACATCGGCGCTCAAGCGAACGGGCGAGTCACCAAGGTCCCGGTCGACTTCAACAGCTTCGTGAAGAAGGGTCAGCTGCTGGCCGAGATCGACCCCACGCTGTTCGACGCGCAAGTGAGCCAAACGCAGGCCAATTTGCTCGCGCAGCGCGCCCAGGCCGAGAGCGCTCGTGCGAACCTGGTCGCGACCAAGGCCAACTTCGATCGCATCGAGCGCCTGTTCAAAGAGAACCTCGCGTCCAAAGGTGAGCTCGACGCCGCGCGCGGCCAGTACGACGTCGCGCAAGCGCAGTTGTCCACCAGCCTCGCGCAAGCGGGCGCCATCCAATCGCAGCTCACCCAGGCGGCGACCAACAAGAGCTTCACCAAGATCTACTCTCCGGTGGACGGCGTGGTCATCTCGCGCACCATCGACCCAGGCTCCACCGTAGTGGCCTCGTTCCAGGCGCCGGTCCTCTTCGTGATCGCCCAAGACCTTCGCAAGATGCGCGTCCTCGCCGACGTGGACGAGGCGGACGTGGGCAAGCTCAAAGAGAACATGGACGTCGAGGCCGTGGTCGACGCCTTTCCCGGCGAGGTCTTCAAGGGCACGGTTCAGCAGGTGCGCTTCTCGCCGAACAACGTGCAGGGCGTTGTCACCTATTCGGCCGTGGTCGAGGTGCAAAATCCCGAAGAGAAGCTTCGTCCGGGCATGACCGCCACCATCACGGTGAAGACCCGAGAATCGAAGAACGTCCTCCAGGTCCCGAACGCCGCGCTTCGCTTCAAGCCCACGCCCCCGCTCGGACCCAACGGAAAACCCGTGCCCCTGCCGGCCGAGGCGCCCCTCGGCAAGGGTCAAGCGCGCGTGCACGTGCTCCTCTCGGACAAACCCGGTGACGAGAAAGAAGAGACTCGCGTGGTCTCGGTGGGCGTGACCGATGGTGTCCACACCGAAGTGACCGGCCTCGAAGAAGGCGCGAAAGTCATCACCGACGAGTCCGAGACCGACGAGAAGAAGCGCAAAGGCAAGCCGTTCTGATGTCCACGGACGCGCTCATCGTCCTTCGCGGAGTCGCGAAGGACTACGAATCCGGAGAGAGCGTGGTGCACGCCCTCCGCGACATCGACCTCACCTTCGAGCGTGGGGAGTTCGTGGCCATCGTCGGCACGAGCGGCTCCGGCAAGTCCACGCTCATGAACATCCTCGGCTGCCTGGACCGCCCCACGCGAGGCACCTACGAGCTTGCCGGACTCGACGTCGGCGCGCGCACCAACGACGGTCGCGCCATCGTGCGCAATCGACTGATCGGCTTCATTTTCCAGGGTTTCAATCTGCTGCCGCGCACCACCGCGCTCGAGAACGTGGAGCTCCCGCTCCAATACCGAGGGGTGGGACGAGGTCCTCGTCGTCAACGGGCCGAGCGCGCGCTCCAGCAGGTCGGCCTCGGCGATCGCATGGGGCATACGCCCAACCAGCTCTCCGGCGGTCAGCAGCAACGCGTCGCCATCGCGCGAGCGCTGGTCACCGACCCTCCGCTCTTGCTCGCGGACGAGCCGACCGGCAACCTGGATACGCGAACCAGTCTCGAGGTCCTGGCGCTGCTCCAAGCGTTGAACCGCGATCAGGGCATCACCATCGCGCTCGTCACCCACGAGCACGACATCGCGGCCTGCGCCTCGCGTGTCATCACCTTCCGTGACGGCCGCATGGTGAGCGACGTACGGCAGGAAAAGCCGATGGATGCGCAGGAAGAGCTCGCGAAGCTCCCTCCGCCCGAGCGCTCGGGCAAGCCTGCCGAGAGCGAGGCCCACGAAGCGGCGCAAGGCGAGCGTCGCGGCGCCCCCATCCCGGTCGCGTTGATCGTCTACATGGTCCTCGGCGCGTTCGGCGGCATCGCGCTCGGCAAGGCGTACAACTCGCTCGTGCTGGCCCAAGACGTACGTGCGATTCCCCCGGTGTTCGCCCTGGCCCTCGCCGCGCTCGTGGGCGCTCGTCAGGGCAGGCGAGTGCTCGGGCGTCCGCTCACCCGCGACCAACGCTTGCGGGTCTCGATGTATTTTGCATGCGTCGCGATGGTTCTGCAGGGAATCGTCGCGCTCATTGCGGTCCCGAAGCCCCTCGAAGACGCCGTGAAAGCGGCGGGATCTTTGGCCGCGCTGCGGTTCGGGTTGGTGTCGTGCGGGGTCACGCTGGCGGCGTCGGTCGTGCTCTACGGGCTCGTCACCCTGTTCTCCCCGAGGCGCTGACGTGCTCAGCCTGTTCCTCAATGCCGTTCGCTTGGCGCTCACGGCGGTGGTCCGTCAAAAGACCCGCTCGGCGCTGACCGTGCTCGGCATCCTGATCGGCGTCTCGGCCGTGGTCATCGTCACCGCGCTCGCCGACGGCGCCGCGGCCAAAGTGGGAGGGGAGATCTCCGGCTTCGCCTCCAACGGCCTTTTCATCAATCCGCAGCCGGTGCAGCAATCGGGGGCGCGTGCGAAGAGCACCGGGCGCCTCACCGAGGCCGACGGTCGCGCTGTCGCACGCGAAGCCATCAGCGTTTCCAACGTGGCTCCGTTCCTTTCGACCGCGGTGCAGATGGTCTATGGCGACCGCAATGCAGCCACCCTGGCCGTGGGCACCACGCTCTCCTACTTTCCGATTCGAAAGTACAAAGTCGCCAAAGGCGAAGCCTGGAGCGAAAGCGACGAGCTCCTGAAGACGAAGGTATGCGTGATCGGCGCCACCGTGGCCGAGAAGCTCTTCGGAACCGACGATCCCATCGGGCGCGTGGTTCGCATCGGGAGGTCTCCGTACCGCGTGATCGGCATGCTCGAGGCTCGTGGCACGTCCACCTTCGGCGACGACCAAGACGACCGAATCTTGATGCCCATCGGTAGCTACCGCGCGCGCATGCAGCACACGGCTCCCGGTCGCGTCGACATGCTCCTCGCCAGCGCCGCGAGCGAAGAGCTGACCGACCGCGCCAAAGGCCAAGTGGAAGAGATTCTCCGCCAGCGTCACAAGATCGCCGAGGGGGCCGAGGCCGACTTCGTGGTCAATACCCAGCGCGAGTTCCAGAAGGCCACCGAGGGTATCGCCACGATTCTGTCCGCGCTGCTGCTCGGTGTGGCAGGAGTGAGCCTCGTGGTCGGCGGCATCGGCGTGATGAACATCATGCTGGTCAGCGTGGCCGAGCGTACGCGAGAGATTGGCATTCGAATGTCGATCGGGGCGAGGGAGAGCGACATCCTCCTTCAGTTCCTGGTCGAGGCCGTCGTACTCAGCATGATCGGAGGAGCGCTCGGCATCCTGGTGGGCACCTCGTCCGTGTTCGGACTGGGACGTGCCCTCGGGTGGGACATCGTGCCCGGGTCGAAGTCGATCGTGATCGCCGTCTCCACCAGCGCCTTCATCGGCATCGTTTTCGGCTTTTTCCCCGCGCGCCGTGCGGCTCGGCTCGACCCCATCGAAGCCCTGAGGACCGAATAATGGGCGCGTTTTTCGTCGGCGTGATGCTCGCCATGCGTGCCATCTACCGCAACGGTCTGCGCGCGAGCCTCACGGTGCTCGGCATTCTGATCGGCGTAGCTGCGGTCGTCACCGTCACGGCTCTGGGCGCCGGCGCTCGCGAGTCGGTAGGGGGCCAAATCTCCAGCCTCGGCTCCAACGTCATCATCATCGTTCCTCAAGACTCCAATGCGTCGGGCGCTCGCTCGGCTACCGGAGCCCGCGCGAAGCTCACCGAAGACGACGGCCGGGCCATCGGTCGCGAAGCCGTCAGCATCTCCGCTTACGCGCCCACGTTGCGAGCGCGCGGCCAGGCGGTTTACGGCGACAAGAACACCTCGACTCAGCTCATCGGCTCCACCATCCCGTTCTTCGCGGTGCGCAATTGGAAGGTGGTAAAGGGCGAGCTCTGGACCGAATACGACGAGACCGCCAAAACCAAGGTGGTCGTCATCGGCAGCACGGTCGCCAAAGATCTCTTCGGCGAAGCGGATCCGGTGGGGCGCAACGTGCGCATCGGCCGCTACGCGTACCGAGTGCTCGGCGTACTCGAGAGCAAGGGCGAGGCGCCTTTCGGCGGCGATCAGGACAACCTCATCTTGCTCCCCATCGCCAGCATGCGCGCTCGGATCCTGCGCACGCCTCCCGGACAGGCCGGCATGATCCTGGCGAGCGCGACGTCTACCGAGACCACCGATCGCGCCGTCGCGCAGATCACGTCGATCCTCCGCCAGCGCCACAAGATTCCCGACGAGCGCGAGCCCGACTTCGCCATTCGAACCCAAAAGGAGTTCCAGGCGATGCAGGAGACCATCTACTCGTTGCTGACCGTGCTCCTCATTTGCGTGGCCGCGGTGAGTCTCGTGGTGGGCGGCATCGGCGTGATGAACATCATGCTCGTGAGCGTCACCGAGCGCACCCGCGAGATCGGCATTCGTATGGCGATCGGCGCTCGTGAGGGGGACATTCGCACGCAATTCTTGGTGGAAGCCGTTGCACTCTCACTCATCGGAGGCATCCTGGGAACGCTCGTGGGAAGCCTTGCTATCTTCGGCCTATCCCAGGCGCTCGGCTGGAGTATGGGCCTCGACACCACCGCGCTCTCGCTAGCCCTGGGAACGAGCGCGTTCACCGGCATCGTCTTCGGCTTCTTCCCGGCACGCCGTGCCTCCCGCCTCGACCCGATCCACGCGCTCCGCCACGAGTGACGAGGCCTCGGGAACGACGTTCCTAAATCAACGGTCGTGATTCTCGAACAAGTCATGCCGCTCGCATGATTTCGTGGCTGACGGTGTTGGCTGTCCGCTTCCATTGGTAGGCGTCGACGAAGCAACGCGCTCGAGCAAGGAGAGCAAAGAGCGTCCTGCAGCGGTGGTTGCGGGTGACGTTCGCGTGGAGGTCTTGCCAGACACGCTCGATGCGGTTCGCGTCGGGGCAATACGGAGGCAGGAAGTGGAGGACGAATCGGTCTCCGTATGCCCTGAGGGCTGCGGTCGTCCGGGTCGACGAGTGGATCTTGTAGTTGTCTAGGATGAGATGGATTCGGCGCGCCCTCTCGTAGCGGCGATCCACGACCTTGAGGAACGCGATGAACAAGTCGCTGTTCTTCTTGTCCAAGCCCGTCGTGACGAGCTTGCCGGTGAGCACGTCGAGCCCGCCGGCGAGGTAGAACTTCCGGTTCGTGCCGGGGGTCACGAGTCGCCGCTGCGTACCGGGCAGCATCCAGTCGCGTCCGATCTTCGGGTTGAGGTGGATGTCTACCTCGTCCACGTAGAGGACAGGTTCGTACGGCGTCGCGCGCTCCTCGACCCTACGAATTTCGGCCAATCGTTCGATTCTCCGGGCCCGCGGCCACGGGCACAAGACGATCGGCTTCGGCGTCCCGAGGCGAGCTCCCACGTGCGCGAGGGCGCGCCCCAATGTGGTCACCGAAACCTGCGGAAGGCCCTCGGCCACGAGCTGCTTCACAAGAAGCTCACGCGTCCAGGTCGGTCGAAACCAACCGAAGTCCTCCGGGCTCCGCTGAAGCAGGCGAATGAGCGCGCGCTCGAACCGCGCGTCAACCTTGCGGGCGCCGTTCCCTTCGCGCCTATCCCTGAGCGCGGCGAGCCCACCCGCGCGGAACCGCTTCGCGACCTCGACCACCGTCGACCGCGCGACCTCGAACATCCGCTCGACCGACGGGCTCGAATCGCCCCGTCCGAGCGCGGCGACGATGAAGTACCGCATCGCAGTCTCCGCCTTCCGCTCTTTCCGTCCAAGTCGGGCGATCGTTCGGCGTTCCGCCCGGCTCATTCGATCTACCATCGCCATCGCGAGCTCCTCCGGTGTCTGGTGTTTGGCGATTCCAGAACCCGGCGAGAGCTCGCTTATTTCCATCTACTTCTATGCGGTGATCGAGGATCTCGCTCGCTGATTTAGGCGCACGACGTGCCAATCGGCGCGCACGACACGTTCCTTGGCCCGGACGCCTTTTCGTTCCTTGCCAATTCGCCGGAGGCGCGGTATCGGACGCCGCATTCCGGCGAAGGTCAGGTGCGGCGTTGGATCGACGAACGATAGGTATTCTCGAGCGCTCCGGCTGTTTCGTCTTGGCCTCGTTCTTCGTCCTGGGCACACCGTCGGCGAGCGCACAAACGCACGCGACCGTAGCGGAGGATCTCTTCCAACGCGGGAAGGAGAAGATGTACGCGAAAGCCTTCTCCGAGGCTTGTCCACTCCTCGCGGAGAGCTATCGCCTCGTGCCTGCGGGCGGAACGCTCCAGAATCTCGCCGTCTGCTACGAAGAGACGGGGAAGTGGGCGAGTGCCTACGTGAGCTTTCAATCCCTGAAGGCCATGTCCATGGGGGAGCGACCTCGGCCGGACCGCGTCGCGCTCGCTCAAGAGCACCTCGCGAAGCTCGGGGCCCGAGTGAGCCGAGCCAGAGTCCGTCTGTCCCGAAGGTCCCTACCCGTCGAGGTGTCGATCGACGGAGTGCGCCTGGCGGACGCGGCATTGGAAACTGGAGTCCCATTGGACCCGGGTAGGCACGAGCTCTCGGCGCAGGAAACGGGGCACGACCCGTACAAGAAGACTTTCGACGTCCCCACCTCGGGCACCCAGCTCGACCTTACGATCCCCGACCTTTCGCCATCGCGGTCTCCGTCGGCGAACTCCGAGGGAGATGGGGGACGTGTCCCGGCTTTCGTCATCGGTGGCCTAGGTGTCGGAGCGCTGGCCGCTTCAGGGCTTTTCGGGATCCTGACGGTGAAGGCGAGCTCCGAGGGCAAAGATTTGTGCACCGCCGCCGGCAACGGGACCGCGCCGCGGAGCGACTTCTCGGCTACCGGCCGGTGCCTCGAAGGTTCGGGGGCTCTCGCTGCCGCGAACGACGAAAAAAGCCGCGCGCGCACCTACGGCACGGTATCGGGGGTGCTCGCTCCTATCGGATTGATCGGTGTTGCCGTCGGGATCTATTGGCTCGTGCGTTCGCCACCAAGTGAATCGTCGAAGGCGGCCTTCGTTCGCTTTTCACCTACGGTCGGCGGAGGCTCGATCGAGGGAACATTTTGAATTCATTCGTAGCGCGACGAGCAATTGCCGTCACGGCGCTCGCGACTGCGGCCTGCCACCTGTTGATTGGTGTCGAGGACGAAGTCGGTGAGCCCCGGCCAACGGTCGTGGATGCTGCCGTCGTGGAGGCTGGTGCTCCGGCGGACCCGTGTGCACACGCGGCTCCTCCCGTACGTCCCGATGCGGGTGATGGCGTCGACGTGAGCGATATCTACGTCGCGCTCTCGACGCTCAACGTCTCTCGCGGCGGCGACGGCGGCGTCGCATACGACCTCGACGGGCTGTGCACGTGTGATACACGAGTCGGAGCCGATGCAGCGGCTTCGTGCATCAGCCCGTCGGGGGCTCCCCTCTGCGACGGTCCGGAGGGAAGCGACAACGCGCTCTCCGATATCTTCGAGACGTACCGGACGCTGTTGGGTACTGGTGGGATTGGATACGAAGAGGGGGCAAGGAAGGGATACCGCGCCGTACTCTTGCGCCTATCCCGCTACAATGGCGCCGTGGACGACCCCGATGTTTCTCTTGCGATCCTCGACGCGAAAGGGCTCGACTCGCCGTCCGAGTGCGACGGGGGCAAAACGGCCGATGCCGGTGTCAACGACCGGGGCGACCCTTTGCCGTCCTGGCTCGGGTGCGACTCATGGAAGATTCCGGGCAGCAGCCTCATCAGCGGCGAGCCGAAGTTCGTCTCCTCTCGCGCGTGGGTGAGTGGAGGACGGCTGGTCGCACGCTTCGACGACGGAATCCTCGTGAGCACGAGTGGAGAAAGCTCGAACAAGCCGCTTGCGCTCAATCAGACGATCCTCTCGGCTCGATTGGTTCGCAGCGGGGCGACCGGTCTCGTCGACACGGTCGAGGATGGCGTCATTGCCGCGCGTGTCGGCGCCGAAGATCTGCTCTCCGTGATCGGTAGCCTACCCGTCGGACCGACGAAGCGCGCCTGCGAGCAGAGCGAGTTCGAGCTGGGTCGGAGGTCTTTGTGCGGTCGACGCGACATGGCCTCGACGAAGCTGCCTGGGGCCAAGTGCGACTCGCTGTCGGTCGCGCTCGTCTTCGGCGGTTCTCGCGTAAGAAAGGGAGGCGCCGCGCAGGACGATCCGGGGGTCGAGTCACCCTGTGACGCGGCCGCCTTCGTTTGCCCCTGAGCGGCTACCGAAGCCCTCGATGAAATGCAGAAGGTCCGCTCCTTTTTCGGGAACGGACCTTCGGGGCTCAGCGCTTCTTCTTCTTTGCCGGCTTGGCTTTGGCGGGCTTGGTCTTCTCGGGCTTGGCCTTGGTTTTGGCTTTCGCTTTGGCGGGCTTTTCGGCCTTCTTTGCGGGCTTGGCCTTGGTTTTGGCTTTCGCTTTGGCGGGCTTTTCGGCCTTCTTTGCGGGCTTGGCCTTCTCGGGCTTGGCCTTGGCTTTGGCGGGCTTTTCGGCCTTCTTCGCCTTCGTGGGCTTTTCGGACATCTTTGCGGGCTTGGCCTTCTCGGCTTTCTCGGCCTTGGCAGTCTTCTCGGCCTTGGCAGTCTTCTCGGCCTTGGCGGGCTTCTCGGCCTTCGCTTTTGACTTCTCGGGTTTCTCGAGCTTCTTGGTGCTCACGGGCTCGAGCTTCAGCGTGGCCTTCGCGGGTTTGCCTTCGCTCGGGAGGACCAGCGTCTTCTTCTTCTTCGGCTTGTCCGAGCGGTCGCGCAGCTTCACCTTGGAGCCGCGGTCGCGCGTCTCACTGTGGTCGAAGGCGAACTCGTCGTCGTCGTGATCTTCCCGAGCCTTGACCTTGATCTTCTTCTTCTTCTTCTTCGGGACCGGCGGCGGGTCGTCCTCCTCTTCTTCGTCGGTGTCGACGGGGAGGACCGCTTGGCTCGGGGGCGTGTTCGCCAGGATGGTGGCGAACTTGCCGAAGTAGTCGGTCATCGGCGCGAAATACGACTCGGTCCAGAAGGCGCGCAGGCCGTCTCCTGACCCTTCGGGGAGGTCGGCGTGCATGATGGTCATGCGCGTGCCGGCACCCACCGACTCGAAGAGCACTTCGAGACGCGAGTCGGTCGCGGTCTTGGGGAAATCCAGGTTCCTCCACGACTGCGAGATGCGACGCCCGAACTCGAGCGCCATGTTTCTGCCAGTGATTTTGCCGTCTCGTAGCGAGAACTTGCTGCCGATGTTGCCGTCGATCTTCGCGGGCTCGTGGGTGAACGCAGCGTGCTGCGTGGAATCCAACCAGGCGCGATAAATGACCTGCGGAGTGGCCGCGAGAACTGTCGAGAGGCGGAGAGCGTCCTTCCCCATGAGCCGAGAATACCTTGTGCGAAGCGTGTGGGGCTAAAAATCCCCCTTCGGGCGCCGGACGTTCAGGTGAAATCCGGCAAGATTCCGGTCACTTTGCCCGAGACCTGCGCAAACGTTAAGGAAATCCGACACTTTCGGGCCGATCCGTCCCGGGACAGGGCGAAATCCGTCCGGGACGGTACCCTGCGCGAAATTCCTCCATGATTTCGTGTTTCTGTGCCTGGCACGGCGCTCGCTCTAAGGGCTCTCATGCTGGCGACGGTCATGGGAGCAGTGCTGGTCGGGTTGGACGCCCACGCCGTTCGTGTGGAGGTGCACGCGTCTCGGAACGTGCCTTCGTTCGAGCTCGTGGGTCTGGCCGAGGTTTCGGTAAGGGAGAGCCGCGTGCGCGTGAAGAGCGCTCTCGCGCAGGTGGGGGTGGACACCTCGGAGTGTCGCATCGTGGTGAACCTCGCTCCGGCCGACCTCCGCAAGAACGGGAGCGCGTTCGACTTGGCCATCGCGGTCGCGACCATGTGCGCGCTGCGTGCGCTGCCGGACGATGTCGCCGGCGAGAAGCTCTTCTTGGGTGAGCTGTCGCTCGACGGTGCGGTGCGGCCGGTGCGAGGGGTGCTCCCTCATCTGCTCGGTGCGCGAGCGCGCGGGGTGAAGGTCGCCGTGGTGCCTCGCGCGAACGAAAGGGAAGCGGGGCTCGTGCGGGGTCTTCGCGTTTACACGGTGGAGTCGCTCGGCGAGCTGGTCGCGGCGTTCCGAGGGCAATGCGAGCTGCCTCGTGCGCCGGAGGTCGAGCCCAAGCGCGCGCTCCGTGCGCTGCACGATCTGTCCGACGTCAAAGGCCAGCCGAGCGCTCGTCGTGCGCTCGAGGTCTCCGCGGCTGGTGCTCACAATCTGCTCTTCGTCGGTCCGCCGGGCGCGGGAAAGACCATGCTCGCGCGCCGATTGCCAGGCATATTGCCCGCGCTCACGCACGACGAGGCGGTCGAGGTCACGGCCATTCATTCGCTCGCGCTTCCCTCCATTCTGGAGCGCGTCGCCGAAGAGCGTCCTTTCCGCGCTCCGCACCATACCGTGAGTGAAGTGGGCCTGGTCGGCGGAGGCGAGACGCCGCGCCCCGGAGAGGTCAGCCTCGCTCACCACGGGGTCCTGTTCCTGGACGAGCTGGCCGAGTTCCGCCGGGCGTCCATCGAGGCGCTCCGTCAGCCGCTGGAGGACGGCATGGTGACCGTCTCCCGCGCCCAAGGCAAAGCGACCTTCCCCGCACGTCCAATCGTGGTGGGCGCCACCAATCCTTGTCCGTGCGGATACCTGGGAGACGGAACAACGCGCTGCCGGTGCACCCAGGA
Organism: Polyangiaceae bacterium; assembly: GCA_965225775.1. Taxonomy (GTDB): domain Bacteria; phylum Myxococcota_A; class Polyangia; order Polyangiales; family Polyangiaceae; genus JAAFHV01. Next base: position 9,089,636 of record OZ245328.1, read on the forward strand.
GCGGGTGAGGGCCTACCGCGCGCGGCTCTCGGGGCCGCTGCTCGACCGGCTCGACGTGCACGTGATTCTTCCGCCCGTTCGTATGGACGAGCTGCGCGCACCGGGGGGAGGCGAGAGCAGCGAGAGCGTGCGTCGGCGCGTCGAAGCGGCTCGGGAGGTGCAGTATGCACGCTTTCGTGCCGGAGAAGTGTCGGCTCCTCGAAACGGAGAGCTACCCCTCGCGTGCCTCGAGCGAATCGCCGCCCCGGACGACACGGGCGCGCGACTCCTGTCGAACGCGATCGGCAAGCTCCACCTCTCGGCGCGCGCCTACGGCAAGGTGCTTCGGGTGGCGCGCACGGTAGCCGATCTCGACGGCTCGACGGCCGTGAAGGCGGCGCACGTGGCCGAGGCCATCGGGGCGCGTGCGCTCGACAGGCCGCCTCCCGGATTGGGACAGAGCACCGTGGCCGCGAGCTGAGCGCTCGTCCGTCACGGCAACGAAGACGTGGAACGTCCGCCCCGTCCGCGCACGACGGGGGCCGGAAACGTGCGTGCGCGAGACGAACGTTACCGAACCATCGACCGAAGAAGAGGATGTCATGATCGAGCAAATTGCAGAGAAGATGCGCGCATTGAAGACCGTCGTTTCCAGCGTGGAAAAGCAGTTCGGTAAGGGATCGATCATGTCCCTCGGGGACGATGCGGACATCGAGCCCGTGGGCACCATCTCCACCGGCTCCTTGGCGCTCGACCTCGCCACTGGCATCGGCGGATATCCGCGCGGCCGAGTGGTCGAGGTCTACGGTCCGGAGTCGAGCGGGAAGACCACGCTCGCGCTCCACGCCATCGCCGAGGCGCAGCGGGCCGGCGGCGTGTGCGCCTTCATCGACGCGGAGCACGCCATCGACGTGCAATACGCGAAGGGCGTGGGGGTCGACGTGGAGAAGCTGCTCGTGGCCCAGCCGGACACGGGCGAACAGGCGCTCGAGATCACCGAGATGCTCGTGCGCTCCGGCGCCGTGGATCTCGTGGTCATCGACTCGGTCGCGGCGCTCACTCCGAAGGCCGAGCTCGAGGGTGACATGGGCGATCAGCACATGGGCCTTCAAGCGCGTCTCATGAGCCAAGCCCTGCGCAAGCTCACGGGCATCACCTACCGCACGGGCACCACGCTCTTCTTCATCAACCAATTGCGCCAGAAGATCGGCGTGACCTTCGGCAGTCCGGAGACCACCACCGGCGGCAATGCCCTGAAGTTCTACGCGTCGATGCGCCTCGACGTGCGGCGCATCGGGCAGGTCAAAGTGGGAGACGAGCTCGTCGGCGGGCGAACGCGCGTGAAGATCTGCAAGAACAAATGCGCGCCTCCCTTCACCGAGGCCGAGTTCGAGATTCGCTACGGGCACGGCGTAGATCGCGCCGCCGAGCTCGTCGACCTCGGGCTCACCCGAGGTCTGCTCGACAAGAGCGGCAATCACTTGTCGTTCGCCGGCAGTACCCTCGGCAACGGTCGTGAGCGCTCCCGTGAGGCTCTCCTCTCGGACGTGGAGCTGTCGAGCACGCTCCGCCAGGCCATCGTCGCCACGGGACCCGTCCGGCCCGGTAGGCGCTCGGAGGCCGAAGCGTAGCCGCGGGTGACGCGTGGCCCTCTCGGCGCGTGATCTTCGGATGCGCGTCGAGAGTGCTCCGCCCGGGCGAACGACTTCCTGATCGAAGGCTGAGCTGGCCGTGAACACTGGAATCCCACGTCCTCACTGGACTTCGGGAGGTGTCCTACATCTCGTGATGTGGATCTCCACGATGGCGCCTCGCCCGAACGCGTGTACCTTCCAAGAACCCTCGCGCCTGCGCGTCGAGGGCGTCCAGGGGGGACTTCTTTTGCGCGTGCGATTGGCCGTGTCGACCTCGATGGCTCTCGTGCTCTCGCTCGCCGTCGCGTCGAGTGGTTGTGTGGCCTCCGCGCACGACGAAGGCTCGAATACGCGCGAACAATCCAGCCAGCGCGTCGCCTCCGGCGCCGTCGAGGACGCGGAGGACGTGCCTTCGGAGTCGCGGGTCGACGCTTCCGAGTCGGACGACACGTGTCGCAGCCGCTCGCTCTCCGCCTGCCGTACCGAGCACGGAAGCGTCTGCGTCGATCTCCAGCGAGACGCCGACAACTGCGGCGCCTGCGGGCGACGCTGCCGGGGAGGCACCTGCTCCGCAGGCCACTGCGAATCGTGCAGCGTCGAGGTCGGTGCGGCAGAGAGCTGGGAATGCCGAGAAGGCTCCGCCTGCCGCGAGCTCCATTGTCCCGGCATGGATACCCGGCCCGGCCGTCCGCTCCTCGTCCACTTCAGCGGCACGGTGGACGGCGTCCCCGCGTCCGCGGTGACCCTGTCCCTGGTCGATGCCTCCGAACGCCCCATCGGTACGGCGACGCGCACGTGTGGCTCCCCGAGTCGCTCGTCGTCCGTCGAGTGTGTCTTGCCTTCACCCGAGCTCGGTCAATCGTCCCCCCTGGTCGTTCCACCCGACGGCACGGTGCGCGTGAGGCTGTCGGGAGCGTGTGGTCGAGCGGGGACTTGCCGCATCGAGTCCGGGTCCGTGCTCCGCATCTTCCGTCCCTGAGGTTGCGTCTCCACCCGCGTGTCGTGCGGCCGAAGGCTCCTGGAGTGGCATAGGTCCTGCCTAGGGCCGCGCGTCCACGAGGAGGGACCTTCGATGCGAAAACTTACGATTGTCGGTATTTTTACGGTTTTGGCGGCTACGGCGTGCGCTCTCGAGGGAGGCAGCGAGCCGGATCTCGGGCAAACGCAGGGGGCCTTGTGCGGGTTCACCCTGGACGTGAAAAAGTCCCTCCTGGTCCACCGGGCGGACACGGTCAATGGCAGCGCGACCATCTTGGACGCCTTCCCGTTCCAGTCCGTGCTCGACGCCATCGTCGCGTCGTCGCCGAACGAGACCACCACGAGCGCGAAGCTGTATCGAGAGTGGATGAGCGTGGCCGAGGCCAGTGCGACCCCCGGAGCCGAAGGCGCGTTTCATTGTGATACGTCGTCGGTCGACCCCAATCATTGGGGATACGAGTGTCCGCGCACCTCCGATGCCGCTCTGGGGGACGTGGATCCGTTCACTCCGGCCGATCGGTTCGTTCCGGTCGCGCTCGTCAATCGCTTCGACCTCGCACCGTCGAACTGGTCCAATTGCGGCGAGTACCGCATCGTGTTCGCCAAGAAGACGGGGCAGGGCGCGGGGCGCTTCTTCGTCATCTTCGAGGCCAAGCTGCCCAACCCGGGCGGCTCGGGGAGCGCGGCAGGCTGCAAGGCGGTCGCCGAGGTTTGGCAAGGCCTCAGCGCCCCCGGCGTCACGCTCGCGCAGCGTAAGGCCAAACTGCGCGCGTTCTACTTCGACGGTGTGGACGTCACCCTTCCCGGCACCGGCACGGTCAAGACCACGCCCGTATTCACGTGGTCCAACTACGCATCGAACATGGGGCAGATTCGGACCAATCAGTTCGTCTCGTTTCCCTGGGATTTGCGCGAGTTCAAGCTCGCGCGCTCGTGCTCGGGCGGGGCTTGCACCCTTCGCTCGAAGCCGGTGATGGTGAAGACGAACCTGGCCGACGATCCGCTGGTGAACGCGGCCGATCCCTCCCATGCTTCGGCGGTCGCGGCGGTCCAGAACAATCTGTCCACCTCGCGACTCTTGGCCACCGATGCGGCGTCCATCTCCGCCAAGATTCCGACCGCGCTCGACTCCTGGGAGAGCCGTGACGACCAGGCGGTCGACTACTCCGCCATCACCCCGAGCGCCGTGAAGGCCGAGCTCACCATGCCCGGGGGCTCGACGCTCACCAAGAACCAAGCGCTCGACCGCCTGACCACGCAGACGTGCATGGGCTGCCACCAGCATTCCAACGGCAAGAACCTGGGCGGTGGCGTCACCTGGCCGAACAGCCTCGGCTTCGTGCACATCGACGAGTCCGGTAATGCTTCACCGGCGCTGCTCGGCACGTTCTTGCCGGCGCGCGCGGCCTTCATGACCTCGATTGTCGAAGCAGGTTGTGCGGGCGCGCAGGCCGCTCCCGCTTTCAAGGACGACGACGCGGTCAACTGATCGACTCCCGGACGCGCGACGGCCCCGACGAAGGGGCCTCCGCGCGCTCGACGTTCAATCTCGCGCCTTCACGGGATGCGAATCACGACTTTGCCGAAGTGCCCCGCGCCGGCGAGGTGCGCGTAGGCCTCTTTCGCCTGGTCGAAGTCGAAGACCCGATCGACGACCGGCTCGATGCGATTGGCGCCGAGCGCGCGATTGAACCGCTCGAACATCGCCACCGAGCCCACGTAGATGCCGGCGACGCGCAGGTTCTTGTGGAAGATTCCGTACGTGCTCACCTCTCCTTTGAGACCCGTCAGCACGCCGAGCAGGCTCATCGTGCCGCCGTAGCGGAGTGCCGCCACCGATTGGTCGAAGGTGCCCGGACCTCCCACGTCGACGACCACGTCGACGCCTCGACCGCCGGTGAGCTTCCTTGCGGACTCGCCCCACTTCGCATCGGCCACGTAATCGAGCACGTGATCGGCGCCGAGCTCCTTCGCGCGGGTCCGCTTGGCCTCGCTCGACGAGGTCACGATCACCTGGGCGCCCGCGGCTTTGGCGAGCTGCAAACCGAACACCGAGACGCCGCCCGTTCCCTGCACGAGCACGACGTCGCCGGGGCGCACCGTGGTGGCCTCGAATAGCGCGTGCCAGGCCGTGAGCCCCGCGCAAGGCAGCGTGGCGCCGGCCTCGAACGAGAGGTGCTCGGGCAGCCCTACCCAGCTCGATTCGTGGAGCACGACCTCTTCGGCCAGCATGCCGTCGCGTCCACCACCGAGCGCGTTCGCGTGGTGCGCGTCCGAAAGCTCGCCGTCGATCCACGTCGGGAAGAACGAGCCTGCGACGCGGTCACCCAGCGTGAAGCGGGTGACCCCGGCACCTACCGCGACGACCTCACCGGCGCCGTCCGAGAGCGGCACGACCGGGGCCTTGCGGCTTTTAGCTCCTCGCGCGATGGACAGATCGCGGAAGTTGAGCGACGCCGCGCGCACGCGCACCTTGACCTCTCCGGGCCCGGGGGTGGGAGACGGGCGTTCGCCCGCGACCAGCACGTCGAAGGGCGAAGACACCTCACGCGGAACGATCTCGTGGACTTTCATGGGACCTCCTGGTTTCGAGGTCCGAAGCATCGTACTCTGCCTCGAATGGCGCAAGTACGCACAAAAATCAATGGTACTACCAAGAAGGGAAGTATTAGGGTATCTGCGGTACTTCCCGACTGCGGGGCGCCGTCCGAGGGCGGTCCGGTTCGGGCGCCCACCTCGCGTCGGGGCGACGACCGCCATTCGAACTGCGCGGTCGAGGCCGCGCTCGGGGTGATTGGCGGACGCTGGAAGGGCGTGGTGCTCTATTGGCTCTTGGGTGGAAAACACCGCTTCGGTGAGCTGCGCAAGCGGGTGCCTAATTGCACCGAGCGTATGCTCACGCTCCAGCTCCGCGAGCTCGAAGAAGACGGCCTCGTGAGCCGTACCGTGTTCCCCGAGGTGCCCCCGCGCGTGGAGTACGAGCTCACCGCGTTCGGCCGCACGCTCGAGCCCGTTCTCCGGGGGCTTCGTGATTGGGGTGAGCGCTACAAGCGCAGACTCACGTAATTCGATGCCGTCGGGTCAGCCCTGCGCGAGCTCGATGAGTGCCGCTTCGCTGGGGCAACCTGGTCGGAACGGGTACCAATCGCCGAATCCGGCCGTCGTGTAGAGCCGCGAGGCGTCACGCGCGTACGGACCCCACAAGTAGCGCTCGGGCCAAAGGCGCTCCCCGATGCTCTTCTCGTGGAAGCCGATTTGGCCACCGTGCGTGTGCCCGGAGAGCACGAGGTCGATTTTGCGCTCGTGAGCAGGGTCGAAGCCTTCCGGACGATGCGAGAGCAACAGGCGAAAGTCCGCCGAGGTCTTCAATGTGCGCATGGCCTCGTCGAGGCGCTCGCCGAGCACGGGCCGAATGTCGCCCCCGTGCCATGCCGGGTCGTCGACGCCGAGCAGCCCCAATCGGCTCCGTCCGATGCGAATGGAGCGTGCGTCGTTCACCAAGAGGTCCACCGCGGAGCGCTCGGCGATGCGCCGCGCCAGGTTCTTGCCGTGGAAATGCTCGTGATTGCCGAGGCACGCGTAGGCGCCGTAGCGAGGGCAGAGCGACGCGAAGAGCTCGAGCGCGGGCGCGAGCAAGTCGGTGTTCTCGGCGATGTCGCCGGTCACCACCACGAGGTCCGCCTTGGGGGCCGACTCGAGGAAACGCGAGAGGTCGTCGAGGCCTCGTGTGCACCCGAGATGAAGGTCGGAGAGTTGGAGAATCTTGAGGCCGGCGAGCTCCGGCGAGAGCCCTGCATAGCTCATGCGAACACGCCGAACGCGCGGCATGGACGCTCCGGTCACGAAGCCCGAGACCCCCACGCCCAGCGCGGCCGCCGGCAACGCGAGACTCGCGAGTCCGAGCAGGGCCCTTCGGGAGGCGACGACTGGCGGCGCGGGGACGAGCGAAGCTCCGCTCGGCCTCGAGGGCGCGGGCATGGGCGGCAGGCTGGTCAGCGGCACGTACGGAACCTTGGCCGCTCGCGCTTTCTCGAGGGCCCGCAATCCTCGACTCGCCGTACGTTGGATGGCGAGCACGAGGGCGGCCGGCCCGAGACTTAGGGTGAGCAACGTGAGAAGTGGAAGCAGCGCCATCGAGGCGCTCACACCCCATCCGGCAGCAGGGTAGGGAAGACCACCCCACGCCACATGGGCTCCGACCACCGCCACGGACAAGGCGCCCACGATGGAGCGCACGATCGTTCGCGACCTGTCGCCTGGCCAAGTGAAGCGCGCGAGCGCATACGACGTGCCGAGCAGGACCGCCTCGACCGCGAACGAATGGCTCAGACGAACGACCGGAATCATCGCGATTTCTCCCAGGGGTGCTGTTCGAGCTCGGCCGCGAGCGTCCGCTCCGCCTCTTCGAGCTCGAGGCGGCTCTGGAGACGTTTGCGCGCCACATAGAGACCTGCGACCAGTCCTACGAAGACCAGGCCGACGAAACCCGACATCACCGTCACGGCGATGACTCCGACGACTTAAGACCGTCAATTCCACGACCGAACGCGGTGCGCTGTCCGAAGACCGGCGGCAAAACGGAGGCCAATTGCGACAAGGTGAGGAGCTGAATGACGAGCAAGAGGCCAACGGCCAAGTTGCGTCCCGCTCCGTCCCCCGTGCCGAGCTTTCGGAGCACGCGCACGAAGACGCACGCCGCCGCCACGAAACCGGCGACGGCCGAGCCGATAGCCACCCACGGGCCCGCGAAGGTGCTCGAGTGCTGATAGAGCGCCACGATGGGCGCGAGCAGGGCGAGCACCAGAGTCCCCGCGAAGACCGCGGCGGAGTACGCGACGAGCAACGACGTCACCTTGGCATTGCGACCCGCGGTGAGCTTCCACGCGAGTGCCGTGATGGGAAGGGACGCGGCGCCCGAGACCACGACCAGCATGGGAACTTTGAGCGCGTTGGAGAACGCGTGCGGCGCGCTCGAGTTGGCCGCGACCCCCCATATGGCCGCGAGGCCCACCGCGCCGAGCATGCCGGTGGTCGCCAACATGAGCTTTTCGGTGCGTGTGGGGAGAGACGCGGCGTCCGACGAGTCGGCGAGAGATGCCCCGGGGGATGCGAGCTCGAGTAGAGAGACGAACGGTTTCATGCGCGGATGACCTCCGAGCACGATCTTCGGTCCTGCCTACGGAAGCCCTACGAAGTCCGTTGGAATCGTCGGTGAATCGTGTGTGGACGCCGTGTGAACGACGCGTCTCGGCTCAGCTCGTGTCGACGCTCGGAAACGTGACCGTGAACACCGCGCCGCCCGCGCGCTCTCCGTTGGAGGAGCTGGATACGCGTTCGCGGGTCGAGGCTCGCGCACTTCCGCCGTGCGCGAGCGCGACGGCCCGGACCAGCGCGAGGCCGAGCCCGGTGCCGCGCTTCTCTCCGCGCGTCGTGAAGAACCGGTCGAACACCTTGGACGCGTCGGCCTCGGGAATTCCAGGGCCCTCGTCCTCGACCACCAGCTCGACCTCTCCGGGCTTCGCGGCGACGCGTACGCACACGGCGCCGCCTGTGGGGGTGAAAGAGGCGGCGTTGTCGACCAGCTCGGCGACCAGTGCCTCGAGGCGCCTCTCGACGCCCGATATCTCGGTCTTTCCCTCGGCCTCGCACACGAAGCGGACCTCGGCGTGGCGTGGGTCGCTCTCCGCTCGCGCGAGCACGTCGGAGGCGAGCTTCCCGAGGTCGACGGTCTCGCGAGCCTCGCGCGCCATCCCGGCCTCCACTTTGGCCAAGTCCAAGAATTGACTCACCAAAGCGTCGAGCTTCTTGGCGCTCGCGCCCAGTGCGCGGGAGAGCCGTTCTTGTCGCGGGCGGTCCAGCGGCCCCTCGAGCGCCTCGGCCACCGCGGTGATGGCGGCCACGGGACTCTTCATTTCGTGCACCACGTCTCCGACGAAAGCCTCGTTCTCCGCGCGCCTTCGCTCCAATGCGGAGAGCAGCGTGTTGAGCGCTTCGGCTAGGTCGCCGACTTCGTCCGCGTGCTCGGTCAGATTGGAGCCCGGGCTCTCCGAGAGCGCCTTCTTCAGGGCTTCGTCGCGCAGGTTTTCGATGGGCAACGTCACCCGACGAGCGGCCCAAAAGCCGATGGCCATGGCGAGCGGTGCGGTCACGAGCGAGAGTCGGAGCAGCGTTCGCCGGACGAAATAGACCTCTTCCACCGCGCGTGCGGAGCTCTTGTCCACGTAGACGATCCACTCGCGGTCCTCGCGGTCTTTGGCGGGGCGCACGCCGTGGCAGATGCGAAGCTCGTCTTTCTCACAATCGATGTACAATCGGTGGGCGAGCGCGTACGAGGTCTCGGGACGCGCTAGAATTGGCGTCGCCGAGTCGAGGTCGCTCGCGCGTTCGGCTCGCCGGGTCAGGAAGAAGAAGGCCTCGACCGGGTGGAGCGCGTCTCTCGGATTGTCGAGGTCGACGTCGAGTGCCTCGCGGGCGCCGTTTCGCTCGATCCTCGGCACCACGCGCACGCGGGCCTTGTACTTGCCGGCGAGCGCACGTGTGCGCGCCTCGGTGGGCTCTCGATGGGCCTCGATGTCGAGCGCCACCTCGTCGGTGGCGTCGAGCGTCTCGCGCCAGAGCGTGCCGGGGACCGTTCGCTCGAGCTGGCTGAACGCGAACACCACGATGGGCAAGAGCAGCCCGGCGAGTGAGACCGCCAAGAAGACTCGCAGGCGCAGCGAGTAGCGCAAATGCCCGCGCGCCGACGCTTCTCGTCGGCTCATGGACGGAAGCGGTAGCCGGCACCGATCACCGTCTCGATGCCGGTGAACGCGGGATCGAGTGCCTCGAGCTTGCGGCGGATGCGCCTCACGTAGGTGTCCACCAGTCGGTCGTCGACCACGCCGTCGTCTTGCCGCGCGAGCTCGAGCAGGCGCGCGCGCGAGTGGACGATCTCGGGGCGCCGAACGAACGCTTCGAGCAAGCGGATCTCGGTCAGCGTGAGGGTGAGCTCGTGGCCGTCGTAGCGGGCTTCGAGGCGCTCGGTATCCAGGGTGATCTTGCCGGCCACGAGCACGGCCTTGGATGTCTCTTGGCGGGCGGCGCCGCGCGCGTCTTGGCGCCGGAGCAGCGCGGTCACTCGGGCCAGGAGCGCTCGGGTGGAGAAGGGCTTCGATACGAAGTCGTCGGCGCCGAGCTCGAAGCCGAGCACCTCGTCCACCTCGGTGTCGCGCGACGTGAGGAGCACGATGGGAAAGCGGGCGCCTTTGGCGCGCAGCTCACGCACCAGCGAGAAGCCGTCTTTGTGCGGCAGATTGACGTCGGTCACCAAGAGGTCGGGAGCGCGCTCGTGGATTTTCGCGAGCGCCTCCCGCCCGTCCTTCGCGGTGTGGACCTCGTGCTCGGCGTCGGCGAACGCGAGGGCGAGCACGTCGAGCAACGCAGCGTCGTCGTCCACCAAGAGCACTCGGGCCATGAACGCGAGCGTACTCCGCCGACCTCGTCGAGGTCGAGGTCGGCCGAGCGGGCGACGGTCAGCGCTTCGCGGCGGCCTCGAGCAGCGCGCGGGACGAGGCCGGAGAGAGCGCGTCTTTCACGGTGAGCTCGTCCGAAGCCCCACGGTCGATCCAGTACTCGAGCAAGGCCAGCTCTTCCGGGGTGAAGCCCGGCTTGTCGTCCGGCGGCATGTGGTCGTCGGAGTCCTTGGGGAGCTTCATGCGCTCGACCAAGAGGCTCTTTTGGCTCGACGAAGGCTCGAGCGCGGTGCCGCTGAGGCCGCCCTTGATCATGGCGGCGCGTGAGTCGATCTTGAGGCCCCCTTTGGACTTTTCGCCCGCGTGGCACTCTCCGCACTTCTTTTGGAGCGCGGGCAGGACCACGTCGGCGAAGACCTTGGGCTCGGCTCCCGGAGCGGCAGCGGGCTCCGCGGCAGCCGGAGGCTTGGGCGTGTATCCTGCAAGCTTTTGCACGAAGCTCGGCGCGAGCTGAAAGAGGTATCCCTCGCCGCGCGAGAGGCTCCCGCCCACGTGTCCGCCCAAGCTCATCGCACCCAAGGTGAGACCCAAGAGCGCGCGATAAAGACCTCGTTTGGCCGCCTCGTGTGCGCCGTTCTGGACGGCGAACGCGGCCAGCGTCGCCGCCGCACCCAGCACCGACACGAACGTGAGCAGACGGTGCTTGGTGAGCAGCTTTTGCGGGTAATCGCCCGAGCGTCCCAAGAGCAGGCCGATCGCGAACGCGGCCAGCGAGCTCACCACGAGGAACGTGAGCACGGCCGGCATGACCGCGCGGAGCTTGTCGCGGAGGTCCGACGAGCGCATGGCGACGAGCTCGAGTGTGACCACGAGCACCAGCACGCCGATGGGAAGGTGCACGACCAGCGGATGCACACGACCCACGAAGCCGAGCAGCGGCGGACCCGAGCCGATCGCTCCTGCCGCGACGAAGGCGAGCAGGGCCGACACACCGGCCGTGACGAGGAGGGGCTTCGAGGCAGGCTTCGAGGACTCGGCGGGAAGGCTCGACATCGACCGACACCTTACGCCTTCGAGGCCCGGATGGTTCGTTCCGAGCGGGAAAAGAGCGTTCTCCGAACCCGATCGTTCGTCTCGAAGCTCGCGTTCGTGCGGCCGGTCGAGGTCGGGTCGTCAGGTCGGGCAGCAGTAGTAGCGGTACTCGGGCAGGGTCGGATCGACCACCTCTTGGCAGCCCGCCCCGGGCTGCGCGCGCAGGGCTTTGTCCTTGTCGACCGGACACGAATAGAGCTTGGTTCCTCCCGGTTTTCCCGCACACTTCGCGTCTTGTCCGGGCATGCGCACGCACGAGAGCGTGGGGCAACAATAGGTGCCGCCGAAGGTCGAGTCGGAGACCTGGATGCAGCCGGTCAGGTTGGCGGGGCCGCCACCGGTGCAGACGTAGCCGTACTTGGGAAGGCAAGGCCCGGTGCAGGAGCTGCCTTCGCCGAAGGGCGCGCAGGTGTCGCCCTGGCCGAAGACGGTCTTGCCGGCATCGGCGCACGCCGCGTCGGTGCCCGGGTCGGCGTCCTTCGGGCTCGCGTCGCCGCTGGGAGAGGTATCCTTGGGGCTCGCGCCATCGGCCGTGACGGTGCCGGTCGGCGTGGTGGCCGTGGTGGTGTCCGAAGGCACGCCCGAGTCGGAGCCGTCCGCCTCGGAGCTGCACGCCCCGAGAAAATGCCCGAAGGCGAACGGAACCAAGAAGAGCGAGGCGAAGACGAAGCGAGGAGCACGCATGCACCCAGGATAGTGCGTCCCGCCCATCGCGCCCATCCCGTCGATGCGGACCTCGAGCGCCGATCCGATGCGCACACCGACCGAGGGTTGTCGCCGAGTCGCGATCCGCGCGAGCCGCGACGACGAGTCCTACTTCTGCGAGGCGAAGAGGAGCAACGAAGCTCGGCGACGCCTATCGGCCTCGTCCGATGCGCGAATCAGGCGCTCTTCGGGACGTCCGTGCGGGCCCAAAACTCGGACAGCTTCGGCCAGAGGCGATGTTTGGCTGCGCTCGAGACGACCGCGCCCACGTGCCCACCGGGCAAATGAAGGTGCGTCTTGTCCTTCGAACCGGCGAGGTCCACGAGAGGGAAGGCGCTCTCTTTCGGCACGATCATGTCGTGCTCGAACGTGACCGAGAGCAGCGGGACGGACAGGTCCGAGAGGCGAATGCGTTTCCCGGAGAGATGGAACTCGCCGCGCGCGAGCTCGTCGTCGCGGTAGTGCTTCTGGATGTAGTCGCGGAAGCATTCGCCGGGGAACGCGACCTGATCACGACCCCAGCGCTCGAGTGCGAAGAAGCCGTCCAAGAATTCGTCGTTCCACGCGCGGTCGATGACCTGCATGGCCTTCGAGAGGTCGGCGGTGGGGCGGAGCAGATTGAAGGCGATGGTCATGAGCGGCCAGGGCACGTTGCCGGTCGCTTCGACCAAGGTCTCGAGATCGAAGTCGTCCGTGCGCGCCCACGCCGACAAGAGGCCGGTATCCCCGAACTTGATGGGCGCAGCCAGCGCCAGCAGCGAAGCGATGCGCTCGGGGTGCGCGGTCGCGTGGATGGTGGTCATGAGGCCACCGAGGCAATAGCCGAGCAGGTGCACCTTGCCGTGCTTGCCGAAGGCGGAAGCCTTGCGCACGGCGCGTCCGATGTACTTGTCGCAGACGTCGTCGAAGGTGACGAAGCGGTCTTCGTCGCCCGGGGTGCCCCAATCCACGATGAACACGTCGTGTCCCTTCGCGACCAGCCACTCGGCGAAGCTCTTGCCCGGCATCAGGTCGAGCACGTAGTGCCGATTGATGAGCGACGGGATGAGCAGCACCGGCGTCTCGAAGGTGACGGGCGTGGTGCGCCGGTAGCGCAGGAGCTTCCACTTGTTCTCACGGTGCACCACGTCGGCCGGGGTCTGCCCGACCGGGGGCTTTCCGCGTGTCGCAAGCTGGGCGAGGTTGCGGATACGCGCGCCCCACATCGCTCCTGCGCTGCCGTCCATGCTCATGCTCCCTGAGTCTCCGAGGGCTTGTTTTTCGCGGGGGCGGGACGATCGTAGAGCGCCTCGAACTGGGCGCGGAACGCCTCGACCACCTTCTTGCGGCGGACCTTGAGCGAGGCGGTGAGTAGCTCGGCTTCGACGGTGAGAGGCGTGTCGAGGATGACGAAGGCCTTCAGCGACTCGTAGCTCGCGAGCTCCTTGTTGACCTCTTCGACTTTGCTCTGCACCAAGGCCTCGCGGGCGGCTTTGCGCTCGGTCGGCGCCACGTTGGCGAGCTCGGAGTCGACCACCGTGTCGTTCAGCCAAACGCCGGCCACGAGGAACTTCTTGCCGTCGCCGTAGACCACTACGTGCGCGATGCGCGGGTCGCCTTGGAACTTGATCTCGATGTTGGCGGGCGGCACGTTCTTGCCACCGGCGGTCACCAGGATGTCCTTCTTGCGGTCGACGATCTGCAAAAAGCCGTCTTCCGTGAAGCGACCCACGTCGCCGGTCTTGAACCAGCCGTCCTCGGTGAAGGCCTCGCGCGTGGCGGCTTCGTCCTTGTGGTAGCCGCGGAACACGTTCGGTCCCTTGGCGAGGATCTCACCGTCTTCCGCGAGCTTCACTTCCACGCTCGGCAGCACCTTGCCCACCGTGTCGAATCGGAACGCGTCCGAGCGGTTCAAGGTCAGCGTGGGCGAGGTCTCGGTGAGGCCGTACCCCTCGACGATGAGGATGCCGGCCTGGTGGTAGAACTCCTTCACCTCGCGCTTGAGGCCCGCGCCGCCCGAGAGGCAGAACGCGAGTCGACCGCCGGTGCACTCTTGGAGTCGCGCCTTCTGCGTCGCCGGATCGGTCTCGGCCATGGCGGGCGCGGCGAGCTTCTCCCAGTGCGAAGGCACGCTCATGAACACGTGCGGCTTCACCACCGGAACGAGCGGAATGCAGCCCGCAGGGTCCGACATGTAGCTCGTCATGCCCAGGATATTTCCCAGGTTCATCTCGCCGAAGCCGAAGATGTGGCTCATGGGCAGCCACAGCACGTCGACCGCGTTCTCCGGCACGAGCGGCCCGTTGAGCACGAGCCAATCACGTCCGTTGGTTCCCACGTTGCGGTGCGAGAGCGGTACGCCCTTGGGATTGCCCGAGGTCCCGCTCGTGTAGAGCATCATGCCCGGCTGGTCGATGTCGATGGCCGCCATGCGTGCCTCGAAGCCGCCCGGATTGGCCTCGTTCCACGCGCGACCGAGGCGGACCGCTTCGGGGAAGGGCACCACCTTGGTGAGCACGTCGTCGCTCGGCGTGGCCTTGCCCTCCGAACGGAGCTTGGTGAGCACGCGAGCGGCGTCGAGCGCACCGTCGAGCAGCACGACCTTCTGCACGGTCTCGAGCAGCGGCCAGGCCTCGAAGACCTTGGCGAGCAGCGAGGCCGTGTCCACGAACAGCACCTTCGCGTCCGAGTGCGACACCACGTAGCCAAGCTGGGGAGGCGTATTGGCCGGGTAAACCGGCACGATCACGCCGCCTACGGCCTGGATGGCCAGCGCGGAAGAGGCCCACTCCACTCGGTTCGGCGCGAAAATGGCCGCCCGGTCACCCGCATCGAGGATGGTCGCCAGGTAGCCGGCGACCGCCTTCACTTCGGCGGCGAAGTCGCCGTACGTCACCTTGGTGTACGCCTCGAGGTTCGTGCCCGCGCCGGGCTTGGGCACCCAGAAGCGCACGCGGTCTTTGCGCGCTTCGAGCGAGTCGAACAAGAACTTCGGGGCGGGGGCGATCTCGAGAAACGGCGTGACGTCCATGGCTACTACTTCCTCTCGTCTGACTCTCGGGCCGGGGCTTCGACGACGATCGCGTTCGCTCGTGCGTTCGCGTCCTCGAGCTTCTCCTCGAGGTCGATGAGTCGACTTTCCAGCCGGTGAATGGCGTGCAACGTGCGCTCTTGATCGGACTTGGTGGGCAGTCCGAGCAGCCCGACCACGGTGCGCGTGATTTTGTCGACGTTGGCTTTGGCGCGCAGGCCCGCGGTGAGCGCTCGCGCCGTAGGACCCAGGAAAAGACGGCTCTTCAGGCCGACTTCCATGGCCTTGGCGGTCAGGTTCTCCCAGGTGTCGAAGCGCTTCTTGAAGTCGTCCCAGGTGCCGATGGCCGGAGCCGGAGCTTCGGGGCGAGCCGCAGTCGCGCCGACCTTCGCAGCTGGCGTGGCCTCCGGCGCACCCGTGCTGGCGGAGGCGGACGTGGACATGGCGGGAGCCGAAGAGCTCGTCTTGGGTTTCAAGGGGGCACCGTTCGCGTGACCTGGGGTCGCGCCGTTCGAGTCGACACCGTTCGAGACCGCATCGCCCGGGCGCGCTCGTTCGAGGAGCTCGTTCGCGACGATGCCGTTCACGTCCAGCGTACCCTTGCCTCCGCCTTCTTTCGAGACGCTCATGGCAACCCGAAGCGGCGAACCTCGCTCGCCACGGTGAAGTCTTCGTTCTTTTCGCCCAGCTTGCTGGTCACCCGGGCGACTTCTCCGAAACACTCGGAGAAAAACGAAACTTGGAGCTGGGTGGTGGCCTGACCGGCCGAGGGCTCGAGGGTGACTTTGGTTCGCACGCGGAGCACCTGCTGGAAGATCACGTCGGGCAAGTCGAGCTGACCGGCGGCGTCCACTTTGACCTCGTAGATGTCGCGGCCGGCGTACGGAAGTCCGCGAAGGGTCGCGTTCTTGGCCTCGCCGATCGAGGTGTAGGTGAGACCCTGCACCAAGGGAAACTTGTAGAGTGCAACCGGATTGGTGTACGCGTAGAGCGTCTGGCCTTCCGGCGGCGTCGGCTCTTTGGAGGCGAGGCCGAGCAAGAAGAGCGTCTGTCCGTCGTACGAATAGACCGACTCCACGCGACCGCCCGCGTCGTTCGGGCCGACGAAGGCCGTCTCGGGGAAGGTCTTTTCGTACCAGCGACCCTTGATGCTCGAGGCCAAGATGGTCGCCACCTGGTCGTCTTTTTGGTCGACCGAGTAGTCCCAGCGGACCACGCCTTCGCTGAAGGGCTTCGGCACGAGATCCACGGCTTGGTCCTTGCCGGCGGGCGAAACCAAGAAGCGCACCGGAACGTCCAGCGTGGGCGCGGCCTCGCTCGCTTCGATCTTGCCGTCGAGGTTGGGCACGCACGTGAGCTTCTGGGGCTCGGGCGAGACGTACGGCGTGCGGTCCTTGGAGACGGTCTGGTTGTCCCCGCAGGCGGCCACGAGCACGAGGCCCGAGGCGACGAGCGCGAGCTTGCCCGCGATGTTCCGAAGCGGTCGTACGGTCATGGGGGAGCTTTTTCCGGTCATGGTCAAAACACGTAGGAGAAGCGCACCCGAACGAGCTGCGCGGGCTTGGCGAAGAGTCCCGACTGCGGATTGTCGAGACCGGAGAGCGGAAAGAGTACCGCGTAGTCGAGGGTCGAGAAGAATCCGTCCTTGTGCTCGTAAGTGAGCGACGGATCGATCTCGATTCCGAGCGGCTTTTTTCCGCCCGGCGTCGACTCGGCGAAGTTCGCCATGCTGGCCACTGCCGCGGCCGTAGCCGTCACGCGGTAGCTCGTCTTGTCCACGAAGCGCACGCGCGCGTGGGGACGAACGTAGGTCGCGTCGGTGACCGTACCGATGATCTCGCGGAACAAGATGCGGTCGATGCGGTAGTCCGGGTGGAAGCGGAAGTTGTCGATGCGGTTGTCCGCGCGCGGATTGGCTTGGGCGCCGTCGAGGTCTCCGGGCTTGGGGGCCGTGCTGCCCGGCTTTTGCACCACGCCGAAGCCCGGCGCGGGGTCGCCGCTCGCGTAGCCGAAGTCGATACCACCCGCGAGCACGCCGTCGTCCGAGCCGTAGTCGGACTCGAACGCCGCGCCGATTTGGCGCGCCTTCACCGGGTCGCGCAAGAGCACGCCGGGAATGACGCTCGCCTGCTCGATGGTGGACAGCACCATCGAAAACTCGGCCTCCAGACGGAGCTTCTGGGTGACGATCTTGGCCCACGCGTCGATACCCGTGGCCGTGAGCCCGCGCGCCATGACGAGGCCCTGCGAGGCGTCGAACGGCTGCGCCGTGGGCAAGTACGACGCGGGTACGTCGTTACTCTGCCAGCGGTGCGTGAAGTATCCGCCGTAGTCGACCGTGATCTTGTCGGCTTTCTTGCGGCGCGCAATCGACTCTTTGGACCAGCCGCGCAAGAACGCGAGGGTCGCCGTGCGCACGTTCGTGCTGCGCTCGAGGTCGAGGAAGCGGTTCTGCGCCGGACGCGTACCAACCGGCCCCGTGGCCGAAAAGTCGTAGGCGACCGCGAAGACGTGATTGGCAATCGGCGTGACCAAAGCCACGCGGTCTTGGGCGTCGGCCGAGTCGCAGTCGAGGCAATCGC
Organism: Polyangiaceae bacterium; assembly: GCA_965225775.1. Classification (GTDB taxonomy): domain Bacteria; phylum Myxococcota_A; class Polyangia; order Polyangiales; family Polyangiaceae; genus JAAFHV01. The sequence continues at coordinate 9,107,067 of OZ245328.1, forward strand.
CGCTATTGGCGACGAGACCGAGTCCCCAATGGGTGCCCATTCGTCCCGCGACGAGCACGCCGAAGGGTAGGAGGGCCTCTCCGTAGGCGCGCCGCACCTTGAGCGGATCACCCGGCGAGCGTTGGCTCACCGTCGCGCTGGGGACGCCGTCCGGGACGCTGCCGAGCGAGAGGTTGTCGAGCGCGTCGAGGCGGAGCTTCACCGCGAGGGTCGACCCGGGCGCGAACACCTTCACGTCCATGCGCGCGCGCATGTCCCAGTGGGTGAGCGTTTGCGCGGTGGGATCGGCCTTCGAGACCGGGAAGAGCGGCTGCCCCGAAGGCGTGAACCCACGATCGAGGTCGAGGTTGTTCAGCGCCTCGCCGCGCACGCGCAGGTACCCGTCGACGTCGACGTGCACCTTGTCGCGCTGCACGATGTCCTCGCCGAGCTCGGCGAAGCCGGTGGCGTGCGCATTTTGCGACGCAAAAAACATCGCGCCGAGCACGGCCGACGTAGTGATCGAGCGGAGGGTCTTCACAGGCCTTCCTTCGGCTGGGCTTCGGGCTCTTTTTTGGCCGGCTCGGCCTTTTGCGGCTCGCTCGTCGAGGGGTCTTGTGCGCGCGCTTCGCCCGGCAGGGGCTCGTCCAAGAACGCCACGAGGTCTCGGGTGGACTCGGCGTACGCCTCGATCATCGGGAAGTGCCCACAGCGCGCGTAGGTCACGAAGCGCGAGTCTTTGATCTCGCGGTGTAGGCGCTCGCCGTACTGGGGCAAGGTGACGCCGTCTTCGCGTCCGTAGCCGATGAAGGTGTGCTGCGCGACGGTGCGGTATTTCTCCTGCATCGTCGTGTAGTCCTGGCCTCGCACGGCGGCGAGGGCCGCGGCCTTCGTTCCGGGTCGGTCGAGCATCTCGGTGGCCGAGTCGACCAGCTTCTCGGTCACGTACTTCTGATCGAAGAAGGCGAGGCCGATTCGGTCGTCGGCGCGCTGATTGTAGTAGAGCCCGAAGAGCGCCTCTCCGAGACCGTCCGCGCGCGACCACTGGAAGAACGTGGGCTGCTGCTCTTCGTAGACCCAGGCCGAAAAGAGCGCGAGGCGCTCTACTCGTTCCGGCGCGGAGAGCGTTGCCGCCAGTGCGACCGACGTGCCCCACGAGTGCGCCACGATGGCCGCCCGTTTGATGCCGAGCTGGGTCATGAGCCCGAGCACGATGCGACCCTCGGCCGTGGGCGAATAGTCGCCTTCGGGGCGATCGCTCCAGCCGAAGCCCTTCAGGTCGAGCGCGACGACCCGGTGGTTCTTTTGTAGAACCGGAGCGACCGCAGCCCACGTGTCGAGCGACGCGGCGAAGCCGTGCACGAGCACCACCGGAGGCTTCTTGGCTTCGGTTTCGCCCTTACCTGCAGCGCTGTCCGTGTAGCGGATGCGCGCGCCTTCGATCTGCGCGAACGTGGCCCCGGCGGGCTCGCCGGGCAGCGCCCCGCGGTGGTACGAGACGCACCCGTTCGCGAAGAGCAACGCATAGCCGAAGAGTCCGGCGCCGAGCGCTTTTTCCGTCGTCGAAGGTCTCACGGGGCGATCCTTCGAACCTCGGCCGACTGCGTGAACTCCACGTTGCTCTCGTTGTCCTTCGAGGTCGCGGTGGCCACGGTGCCGTAGCACTCGGTGACCCAGGCGAAGCTCCGCGTGGTGGTGACCAGGAAGCCCACGGTCTTCGTGAGGACGGTCTGCACGCGCAGCACCGTGAAGGTCCCGAGCGGCGTCTTCAGCGTGCCCTTCGCGTCCACCTTCGAGTCGTACTTCTCCGTGTAGGTGCTGAAGAACCCGCTCACGGTGCCGGTGATGGTGGCGTTGGTCGTGAAGGTCTTGCCCATCTCGAGCGGGAAGGCGAGCACGTCGGCGGCGGGCGAATACGAGACGTTGGTCTTGGTGACGCCGTCGTCCGGCGAGACCACGCCCAAGAGCTTCAACGCCGAAGGCGCGACCTCGAAGACACCGAGCAGCGTGGAGCTCTCGGAGAGCTTCGTCACGTAGGTGGCCGTCTTGAAGTCGTCTTTGTACCACTTGTCGTCGAGCTTCTGGGTCTCCACCAGCGTGAGCGCATCACCGGGCAGGTCCGCCGAGAAGTCCCACACGCGCGTATCTCCCGCGCCGGGAGTGCCTGCGGTGCTGATGGTGGCATCGCGCGCGACCTTGTAGGTTGCACGCAGTCCCGCTTGGAGCGGCACCTCGGCGCGCGTCACGATGAAGTCCTTGTTGGGCAGGCAGCCGCCATCCACCGGAGGCGGCGCGACGTCGGACGTCGACGTGGCGTCCGTGGCGACACTCGAGTCGGTCGGGGTGCTGCTCGAGTCCGTCGCGGCGTCCGTCTCGAGCGAAGGCACACAGCGGCCGCTCGCGTTGCAGGCTCCGGTCGGACAATCCGATCCGCGTGTGCACTCGGGTCCGTCGGAGGCGCACCCGGCAGACAGCGCAGGGAAGAGCGAGGCGAGAGCGAGGGCACACGCGACGAGCGCGGCGGGCTTCGAAGACCTGGCGAACATGGGGAGCTCCAAACGGGGCAGCGGACGTGACGGTGATGCGGCGTAACTTCGAGGTGAGCGACGTACGAGAGCAGCGTAAACGAAGTCGGTCGGTCCGGAGGTGGCTCTCCCTCGTGAGAGCGTTATCGGCTCTCCCTCGTGCCCTCTCCCTTGTGCGGACTGGTGCGGAAGCCCTCGATGCAGTCCTTCGAGGGCCCTAGCCCGTGTTGCGTTGCAACACCGAGCGGCAGTTGATTACGACCCGGGTAGGGGCGGGTCAAGGCGAATTGTTGCAAAGCAACATCGAAATTTATGGCACACTGCAGCAGCGTTTTTGCGACGCAACACCCGTTGAGGGCGGGGGTCCATGCGCATCGTCAAGAAGTACTCGAACCGCCGCCTCTACGACACGGACGAGAGCCGCTACATCACCCTGGACGAGCTCGCCGAGCTCGTGCGCGCAGGCTCCGACGTGTTCATCCAAGACGCGAAGACGGGCGCCGACCTCACGCAGGCCACGCTCGCTCAGGTGATCTTGGAGAGCCGAGGCGGCGGGCGTCTCTTGCCGGTGCCTCTGCTGGTCCAGATGATCCGCATGGGCGACGACGCGCTCGCCGAGTTCCTCGGTCGCTACATGAGCTGGGCCATGGAGCTCTACATGCACGCGAAGCAGGGATCGAGCGCACTTTTCCCGCTCAACCCGCTCGCGCAGCTGCCGTTCACGGCCAGCAACGCGCTCGCTCGCGTGCTCATGGGAGAGCGTCCTTGGGGCGCCCGTCGCGACGACAAGAAGCCCTCACCCGAGCGCCGCTCGAGCCTCGCTTCGGGACCCGGCGGCGCGGCCGCGGCCAAGGTCCCGCCGCCCGCGCCTTCGGAGCCTGCGATCGAAGTAGAAGGTGACGCGGAAGCCGAAGCCGACGAGTCCGAAGCGCCGCGCTCCTCGCCTCTCCAAGAGCTCCGCCCCTCCACGAACACCACGGCCGAAGACGTCGCCGAGCTCCGCCGAGAGCTCGAAGAGCTCAAGCGTTCGTTGCGATCTCGCACCCGCAAAGAGAGCTGATTCGCATTTGTTGCGCTGCAACACTTGACGCTCCTCGGGTCGGGTCGTAGGTTCCGCGCCGTAGCCAATCGCGGCCAAAAGTGAGGGAACCACCATGTCGAACGAGACTTCGCACCTGCAAAACATCGCTCAGACCTTCGGCCAGATCGCCTCGCAGCAGGCGAGCAACGTGGCTTCGTTCTTCGGCGAGATCGCCAAGTGGAACGCGCTCCACACCTCGCAGGCCGAGTCGGTCGCCAGCGAGATGCAGAAGCTCACCAAGGAGAGCTTCACGTACATGAGCGAAGTCGGCGCGGAAGTGCGCAAGGCTCAGCTCGCCGCCGCCAAGAAGGGCCTCGCGCTCTGGGGCATCGGCTCCTGATCGACGCCTGACGACGAGCGTCGCCTACGCGCGACGAGAGCCCGAGGTCCGGCCCGAGAGGGTGCGGGCCTCGTGCGTTTCGAAAGGGAAATTCCGGGTGATTCGTGCGCGAGACGCTCGCGCTCGGGTCAAGGACGAACCGAGATGCGGCCGCCACAAGGGATGTCCACGGTCTGCGGGGTGCCCTTGCTCCCCACCTTCACCTCGTGCGTACCGCACGGCGCGACCACGACCGCGGGTGTCTCGCCGACCGCGCGGCCGTCCACGAACACGCGCCGTCCTCGCGGCGCATCTTCTGCCACGATCTCGCCCGTCCGTTTGCCGTGAGGGTTGGGAGGAGGAGCCGCGTCCACGTCGGCGAACGATACCCCGGCCTCGGCGGATTTCGTAGCTCCCGCGTCGGCGCTCGCGTCCGTGTTTTGCGCCGCAACATCGAGCGCTTCCGCGTCGTCCGGGCGCGCGTCGGTGGACGTCGGGCCCGCTTCGGTCATGCCGGCGTCGCTCACGGACGTGGCGGTGGTCGTCGCGCTCACCGAGGCCGTGGTCACGGGAGGCGGCGGCTCGGGCCTCACGGGCGTGGTGTCGCGAAGGTAGACCCAGCCCACCACGGCGAGCACCAACGCGATGCCCACGCCGACGACGAGCGGTCCTCGTCCGGTCGCTCCCGGAGGCGGCGGGACGGGCTCGGAGACCGGCGCTACATCGTCCGCGTCGCTGTCGGTGGTCGCGCGCGCCGCAGGTTTCCTGGCGGGTTTTGGGCTGGTCGTGGGCTTTGCTGGGGCCGCGGGCTTCGAGCGCGGAGCTTCTTCTTCGGGCTCGCTCGGGGCCTTGGTGTCGTCGCTCTCGGGAGGCGCCTTCGTGGATGCGGGCGCCGACTCGACGCTTGCAGAGGCCTCCGCTGCGACGTCCTTCGGCGCCGAGACGGACGCGTCGCTCGCGGCTGGCGTGCTCGTGATGGTGGGGACGGACGGTGCCGGCTCGCTCGTCGAGCCTTCCGCTGTTTTTCCCGCAGGAGCCTCGAGGGGCGTGGTCGCCGCGCTCTCGTGCGTGCCCGTGTCCGCCGCCTCTTCCGCGACGGGCGCAGCGGCTTCCAGCTCGTGCGAGCTTTTCGAGGCCTTGGGCAGCAGGAAGGAGAAGGGGGCAGCCTCCTCGAAGACGTCGCTCTCCACGGCCGGCACGGGTGGCGGCGCGTCCGAGAGCGGTGTCCGTTTGGACTTCGGTGCTTCGGCCGGTGGCTCTCGCTCGGCCGAGGGGGGCGCGGGCGCGTCGTCGTTCGTCGTGGGCAGGGTGGCGGCGGACTTGGGCCCGGGCACGTCGTCCCAGCCGGCGTCCATCGGGTGCGGAACGACCTCGGCGGCGTGCTCGACTTTGACCGCTTTTTTCGGCCTTCTAGCGCGGAAAGGCAGCGTCTTTCCAGCGATGGAGACCGTGGTTCGTGGTGCCGCGAAGGCGGACGAGTCGAGTCGAAACGGAGCCTGAGCGATCCCGAGAGAAGGGGGAAGGATGCTCCCTCGTACACCGAGCCGAGCCGCGCGCTGCTGCTCGGCTTCGGCGCGCTCGACGTCGCCGCGAAGGAGCGCGAGGTGCGAGAGCACGTACGACGCGAACCCGAGCTCCGGATCCTGGCGCTTGGCTCGGAGCGCGAGCGACTCGATCTCGGCGGCGCGCTGTTCGTCGCCCTTGGTGGTGAGCCACCCGAGGTAGAGCTCGTACTCGGCGAGCGTGGGCACGAGCCGATGCGCGCGCCAGAACTCGGCTTTGGCGAGGGTCTCACGACCCTTGGCGAGGTGCGCTTTGCCTTCTTGGAACGCACGCTCGGCGCGAAGCTTGGCCGCAGGGGTTCCCGGCTCGGGCTCGAGACCCACGGCCGGCATCATGCCCGACTCGTCCGCGCTCACCTTTTGCCGCGCGACCTTGGCGAGCAGCTGCTTTTTTGCAGCGCGGGAGAGCCTCGGGAAGGCTGCAGCGGCCGCCGGGGAGGGGAGCCGCTCGATCGTCTTTTTGCGCTGCGAGGGCGGTCCCGCCAACGCGGTCAAGCGTCCGGTCGCGACCAGCGCGGCGAGGAAAGCGAGGCCTTCTCCCCCGTCGTTCGCGACGGGCGCGTGGGACGTGTGCGTCGAGGCGAGCCGAGCCTCGAGGGCGGCGCGCTCTTCGGGCTTGGCGCGGAACACCGTGACGAGATCGTCGAGGTTCGCGTCGGGCTCGAGCGAGACCGGACCGTGCGCCACGCTCGCGAGGCGTCGCTCCAGGGCTTCGGAGGAGAGCTTCCGGAACGCCGAGAGCACGAGCGGTTCGAGCGTGGTGGGAAAGCGCGCGCGTGCGCTCCCCGACTCCACCTCCGGCGGCGAGACGCGCACGGTGGGGCTCTCCCACACGATGGCCTGCACGACCTTGCGCCGCACCTGGGAGAACAAGGAAAGTCCGAGGTCTTTCCGGGTGAGGTAGCCGCGCTTCACGGCCAAGTCGCCGAGGCGCGCGGTCGAGCCTCGAAGCCCGGCCTCGGCCAGTGCGTCGAGCAGCTTTCCGTACTGCTCTTCGGAGAGCTTCCCCTCTTCGACCAACAGTCGTCCGAGGGCCTTCCCCGCCGTGCCTTCTTCGGCATAGACGAGCGTGCCTTCCTCGAAGTGCAGGCGCGTCTCGATGCTTTCGGCCGCGACGACCACCGTGCACGAGCGCCGTTCGGTCTGGCAGGCGAGCAGCTCTGTGACGAGGTCGAGGGAAGAGTCGAGCGACACGGCCGGCGTAGTGTCGCCCACTCGGTGCCCTCACGGCCAACTTGTTCGTCCGAAATCACCTGCTTCGCGTCGGCGTGGTCGATTCGGCGTCGGTGTGCATGCACTCAGCTCGTTTCGCTTGCGTTTCTCGTCGAGGTCGATCGAGGCGAAACGCCCCACAAATCCGATATTCTTCGAGCATCACACGTGGTGCCGGAGGCGGGCCGGTCACGCGTGACGGCTCGGTAACTCGAGCGTCGGTGACGAGGATCGACTTCCTCGGAGCGAAGCCGTAAGGAAGGAAACCGTGCGTCCTCCTCGCGGTCCCGCTCTCCTCACGGCTCGTGCCGTGGTGGCGATCGCGCTGATCGTCTCGGCCGTTCTCGCGCTCGTACGCCCACGCCAAGACTTCGACCTCATGGCGTACGTGGGCGTGGTGCACGCCTACGACACCGACAATCCCGAGCTCGCCCGCGCGCGCACCGTGGACGACCTCCGGCACGAGCTCACCGAGGAGCGCTTCGCGTGGATGGTCGGCCGCGACTACCCGGACAGCTACGCGCACGCGATGGCGAACGACGCTCGCTCCTTCTCCCAGCAGCTCGTGTGGTTCCGCGGCAGGCCTCTCTACACGCGTTCGGCGTGGGTGCTTTCCAAGCTCGGGCTTCGTGTCTCGCGCGCGCTGCACCTCGTGGCTCTCTTCGCGTCACTCGCGCTCGGCGTGGTCTTTTTTCTCGCGACTTCGCGCCTTCCCACGCCGTGGCACAGGCTCGCCGTGTGGACGCTGGTCGCGGCGTGTTTCCATCTCGACGAGCTCGCTGCGTCGCCCATGTGCGACCCGCTCTCCGCCCTCTTCGTCGTGTCGGGGACGCTCCTCGTCTTCCGCTCGCTCGACGCCGTACCCTCGACGCCGTTCCCGGCGCGGGTGGGCCTCGGGCTCCTCGTGGTCGCGGTCACGGCCCGCACGGACAGCGCCATGTACGTGGCCGTGCTCGCGGCGTTCCTCTTCGCGATCCGCAAGCGTTTGCCCGGGTCCTCGTCGACTCGCCTCGCGCGCGAAGGGCTCGCGGCGGCCGTCGTGGCCGTCGTGCTGCGAGCGATCGTCGAGCGAAACTCCTATGGCTGGGCCGCGCTCGTGCATTTCCGCCGCGTCGACGTCGCCAAGTATCCGGCCGACTCACACGCCGTGCTCGACCTCCACACGTACCTCGGCATCGTCAAGTCGTGGTTCTTCGAGCTCTACACGTGCGAGGTGGTGGCCCTCGTGGTGTTCGTGCTGGTGCTCGGCCTCGCGCGTCCGCGAAGCCGCACGAAACGGCCGTTCGTGGCCTACGGCATGCTCATGGTGCCGCTCGCCCTCGTGCGCTTTCTCGCGTTTCCGGACTGGGACTACCGGTTCTTCGTCGCGCCGCTTGGACTCTTCTTCGTGGCCGCTTCGGAGGCGCTCTTCGCGGGCGACGAAGTCGCCGCCTGACGGAGTGGGCGACGACGCAGCCGCCCGATGGGGTAGAGTGAGCGCGTGAAATCCGATAGCGGCTCGCCCTCCGAACGTCCTCCGCACTCGCGCTTGTGCGAGCGCATTCGGCTCGTGGTGACCTCGCTCCGCCCCGAGGACTCGGCCACGCTCGACGCCCTAGCCGACACGGACAAGCGCTACGCCGAGCGCCACGAGCCCGGCCCGAGCCGCGGGGCACGAAGCTCGGAAACGAGCGGCAAGGGCCCGCGAGGCAACGGAGCCAGCTGAGTGTTCCCCACCGAAGACGAGGTCGTCGAGGCGTACGCGTGGGTCGCTCATCGTTACGGGCTCTCCACCGAACACTCGCGCCCGGCCGTCCGGGCGGCGCTCCGTGAGGCCGAGCATCTGGCCGAAGACGTGTACGAGTCTCCCGCGGCGGTCCTCTACGCGTTCGCACGCACGCCTCGCGCCTTCGGAGGCCACCGCACGATGACCGTGCTGCTCGCCCACGCGCAGGTCGTCTCGTCGGGCCAGAGGCTCGATGCCCCGCTCGCCGAAGTCGCCGAGCTCGTGCGAACGATTGCTCGCCGCGACGCGACGTACGAAGAGGCCCGCGCCTTCTTCGCCGAGAAGCTCTTTCCTTTCGCGGGGTGAGCGGCCTTCCGCGGCAAAACCCCCGTTCTTCTCGCTTTCGTGTAAGCTACAATGCATGGAGCTCATCGCTGCATTCGAATCCGCTCAAGTGCGCGTCAAAGGGCTCACCAGCACCCCGTCCAACGACGACCTGCTCGAGCTCTATGCGCTTTACAAGCAATCCACGGTCGGTGATGTCGAGGGCTCGAGGCCCGGCATGATGGACTTCAAGGGCCGCGCGAAGTACGACGCTTGGGCAAAAAAGAAGGGCACCAGCAAGGATTCGGCGATGACGGCGTACGTGGCGCTGGTCGACCGACTCCACCGCTGAGAGACCCGATTCTTTCATACGGGGCGATTCGAATGCAGAGCGTTTCGATAGGTCGGGCTCTTTGGGGGAGTGCAATCCTCGTGGGATTGTCGGTCGCATGCGGCAGCACCGCGCTGCCCGACGCAGTCGCCCCCGAGACGAGCGCATCGCCTGCTCCCAAGCCTTCGAGCCCGGGTGCTGCGCCTTCGTCCCCCTCGGAAGACGCCGCTGTAGCCGCACCCAAGCCGCCGGTCGACGCCGGAGCGCCCGATGCCCAAGATGCTGCCCCTCCGCCGAAGCCCCTCCGGTTCGTGGCCGTGGGGGACGTGGGCAAGGGCAACGAAGGCCAGCAAAAGATCGCCGACGCCATCGCCGCCAAGTGCCGCACCGCGGGGTGCGACTTCGTGCAGCTGCTCGGCGACAACATCTACGAGAGCGGGGTCACTTCGCCCAACGACCCGCTGCTCCAATCGCGCTTCGAGCAGCCCTACGCACAGGTGAACGCGCCCTTCTGGGTGGTGCTCGGCAATCACGACTACGGTGGCTCGGGAGCGGGGACCGAGCTCGGCAAGGGCAAAAACGAGGTCGACTACACCCCTCTTTCGACCAAGTGGAAGCTTCCCGCCCACTATTGGCAGCGCACGCAGGCCAACGTCGCGATGTTCGGCCTCGACACGAACCTCGTGCTCTTCAACGTCGCCGGCGATCAAGAACGCGATTTCCCCGCGTGGATTGCCGCGGCCACGTCCACTTGGAAAATCGCCTTCGGCCATCATCCGTACAAGTCGAACGGTACCCACGGAAATGCCGGCTCCTACGACGGCCTGCCCTTCGTGCCCTTCGTGAACGGCTCCTACGTGAAGTCCTTCTTGGAGGACCACGTCTGCGGCAAGGTCGATCTCTACGTGTGCGGCCACGACCACTCCACCCAGATGCTCGAGGACACCTGCAAGGGCACGCCGCTCGTGGTGGCCGGTGCGGGCGCGGAGGGGACCGAGCTCTCGAACACGAACCGCACCTTCTTCCAGACCAACGTGCTGAGCTTCACCTACTTCGTGATCGAGGGAAAAAAGCTCACCATGTCGATCGTGGACGAGAAGGGCGTGGACCTCCACACGCGTACGCTCACGAAGCCCTGAAGGCCCGGGCCCACGGACGCGTCGCGAACGGTCGCGTCGTCCGCTCGTGAAAACGCGAGTTCTTCTTTCGGCCCGAATCCCGAGCGTGGTACGAAAAACGCCATCATGGGCGTGAAAAAGACCGGGCGCGAGATCCTCGCCGAGAAGGGCCTCCTCAAAGACGTCGTCGCGTTGTCGATCGGCGGAAAAATCGTCGACCTTCACACGCCGTTCGACGTCGACACTCCGTACGAGCTCGTCACGTCGCAAGACCCGCGCGGGCTCGAGGTGATTCGTCACTCCACCGCGCACGTCATGGCGGACGCCGTTCAGCGGCTCTTCCCGGGCACCAAAGTCACCATCGGCCCGGCCATCGACGACGGCTTCTACTACGACTTCCAGAAGCCCGAGGGCACCTTCTCCGAGGACGACCTCGCCAAAATCGAAAAGGCGATGCTCGAGATCACCGGCAAGAAATCGCCCTTCAAGCGCGTGCCGGTGAGCCGCGACGAAGCCCTCGCGAAGTTCCGCGACATGGGCGAGACCTTCAAGGTCGAGATCATCGAGCGTATCCCCGAAGGCGAGGAGATCTCCCTCTACTTCCACGGCGAGCCCGGAAACGAATGGGTCGACGTCTGCGAGGGCCCGCACGTCCCCAACACCGGGTATCTGAAGGCCATCAAGCTCACCAGCGTGGCCGGTGCGTACTGGCGCGGCGACGAGCGCAACCCGATGCTCCAGCGCATCTACGGCACGGCGTTCCCCACGAAAGAAGCCCTGGAAGAGCACCTCCGGTTGGTCGAAGAGGCGAAAGCCCGCGACCACCGCAAGCTCGGCAAAGAGCTCGATCTCTTCATGTTCGACCCGGTCGCCCCGGCCATGCCCTTCTTCTTGCCGAAGGGCGCTTACGTGTACAATGCACTCGTTGGCTACGTCCGCGGGCTCTACGAGACCGAGGGCTACGAAGAGGTCATCACGCCGCAGGGCTTCGACCCGAAGCTCTTCCGCACGAGCGGACACCTCGGCAACTACAACGAGAACATGTACCGCCTCTGGACCGAGGACCAACTCGAAGAGATCGCCACCGCGATCAAAGAGAAGGGCTCCTGGGACGAGTCGCTTCGTGATGCGGGCTTCGCGCTCAAGCCCATGAATTGCCCGAGCCACTGCGTGATCTTCGGGTCGCGCAAGCGCTCCTACCGCGAGCTCCCCTGGCGCGTGGCCGACTTCGGTCGCCTCCACCGCTACGAGCGCGGCGGTGTGGTCCACGGGCTCTCGCGCGTGCGCACGTTCTGCCAAGACGACGCGCACATCTTCTGCACGCGCAAACAAGTGCCGGAGGAGATCGAGAAGTTCATCCGCTTCTTGAACGTCGTCTACAAGTCGTTCGGCTTCGAGCGCATCGACATCAAGCTGGCGACCCGCCCGGAAAAGCGCATCGGAAGCGAAGCGGACTGGGACGAGGCGGAAGGCGCGCTCGAGCTCGGCCTCAAGAACGCGGGCCTCCCGTTCGAGGTCACTCCCGGCGAAGGCGCGTTCTACGGCCCCAAGGTGGAGTTTCACATCCACGACGCGCTGAAGCGCAGCTGGCAGCTCGGCACCATCCAGTACGACCCGAACCTGCCCGAGCGCTTCGAGCTCGGCTACATCGGCGAAGACGGCAAAGAGCACCGACCGATCATGCTCCACCGCGCGATCCTCGGGTCTCTCGAGCGCTTCTTCAGCGTCTACCTCGAGCACTCGGGCGGCAATTTCCCCGCGTGGATTGCGCCCAAGCAGGCCATCGTGCTCACCGTCAGCGAGAAGGCGGACGGCTACGCGAACGAGGTCGCCGCCAAGCTGAAAGACCGTGGCCTCCGCATCGACGTGGACACGAGCGCGGACAAGCTCGGCGCCAAGATCCGCAATGCTCGCCTCGCGCGCTACCCGTACATGCTGGTGGTCGGCGCGAAAGAAGCCGAGACCGGCGCGGTGGGCGTGCGCTCCCGCGACAAGGGCGAGCTCGGCGCCATGCCCCTCGACACCTTCGCCGATCTGCTCCTCGGCGAGTCCAAGCCCCCGCGAGCCTGAGCGCGATGAGACGCGCCGTGCACTCGAAGATGCTCGCGATCGCGGTCGCGTGTTTCCTCGTGCTCGGCGCAGGCCACGCCCGAGCGGACGACGACGACGACGACACCGTGGTGGCGGGCGTGCGCGCGCCCACGGTGTTCTTCGCCGGGCGCACCACGCTCACCAACGTGCGCGCCGGTTCGAAACAGGCGACCAGCTACGGCGGTCTCTTCGTGACGTCGGCGTCCTTCCACGGCAATCAGGGGCGATTCGGCTCGCTGCGCGGCTCGTTCATCGGGGCCATCGGCTCGGGCACCGCCACGGTCGAAGGATGGCTACGCGGCGCACTCACGCTCGGGCTTCGTTTGCCCGTCACCGACACCCGCGCCGCGTTCCTCCGACTCGGCTTCGGAGGCGAGGCCCAGGGCAACGGAAACTACTACTTTTCCCGGTTGGAGCTGCCCATCGCCGAGGTCGGCTGGCAGTACAGCTCGGGTGAGCGACTCGTCGAAGCCGGCGCGCGAATCGCGCCCATCATCGGTGGTCGCTTCCACGTCGAGGGCACGCGCTCTCGCTCGCTCTCCGGCTCGGCCGAGTACGGCGGATACTTCGCCGCGCGCACGGTGGCCCTACGCAGCGAGATGTCGGCCATGGTGATCGACAAGCGCGGCGACGCCTACGACCGCCCGGTCCAAGTGATGCGCGTCCTACTTTGTGGCTTCGGCCTCGCCGGTCCGCTCGTGGTCTGCGGCGACAGCGAGGTCTTGCGTCTCCCGAACGGTGGCGCCCCGGTGGGCGACTACTCCGGATCACGTGTGTTCTACATGGGAATCACCGTGGGCATCGGGCAGACGTTCCGCCCTGCCGTCGAGTGACCTCCCGAGCTCCTCGTCGAGCGAGAAGGAACCCCGAGCGATGAATGCTCCCGTCACGTGCTTCGTCGGTCGCCGCATGAAGAACGCAAGCTGCCGGGTACGCGGAGTCACGTGGGACCGAGCGTCGCTACGCCGCGCGCTCGTCGGTGCCGCTTCGCTCGCGTTCCTCACGACGCTCGCCAGTGCGCCGTCCCTCGCGTTCGCGCAAGCCGCGAGTGACTCGAAATCGCCGCTTCCGCCGCTTCCGCCGCCCACGGCGGGCTCGTCCGTGCCCGCCTCCACCGGAGACACGAACGCCCTACCTCCCTTGCCGCCGCCCACGGCGGGCTCTTCCGCGCCGCTTCCGCTTGCCACGGTTCCGAGCCAGGGAAATCCCCCACCCACGGCCCGTCCCATTCCCCCGGCCCCCTCGTGCGGCTGCGCGAGCGGCTGCGCCACCTGCGAAGACAAGAAGCGAGGCCCCGCGCCCGGAAGTGGAGTCTTGGGCATCCGCTCGCAGTACACGCGTGCCGAGTCTCCCTCGGCCAGCACCGATGCCGCCTCGGTGAGCTTTGCCGGGCGAGCCGAGGGCCACAACGACGACACCGGCTTCGTCGCCTCGCGCGCGAATCTCGACTTCGCGATCGGCGGTGGCTCCGCCGACGTCGAGGGGCTCTTCGGTGGAGCGCTCATGCTCGGGGTGCGCGTCCCGGTCGCCGTGCATCATGCACCCTTTTTCCGCTTCGGGCTCTCCGGCGAGACGCAGGGAAACGACCGCTACCTCTACTCGCGCTTCGACTTCCCGCTAGGCGAGGCCGGTTACCAATACGTGAGCGGCGGCACCCTCTTCGAGGCCGGCATCCGGCTCTCCCCGTTGCTCACCGGACGCCTGCGCGCCAACACCGAGACGCGCGTGCTCTCGTCGTCGTTTTCGTATGGCGCATTCGTCGCCGCGCGAGGGGAGGGCGGACGCCTCGACTTCCTCTACACGCGCGTGGACGCGAAAGACGGACTCGGGCGCGGAGTCGATACCGTGCAGGCGCTCGGCTGTGCGTTGCCGTTCGGGTTCCTGGCCCTTTGCATCGACGGCCAACTGGTCGGAACGGACCTGGTCGACGCGCAAAATCGGGTCGGCACGCTGCGGACCGGGTACATCGGCGGACTCATCGGCCTCGGTACGGCCGGTCTGCGCTGACACAAACCGGCAATTCCGAGGCCACTCGAGCCGATTTCGGCCGATGTGCATTGACGTGGACGCGGAAATACCCGGAAGATGCGCGCGCGGACGCACGAGCGCCGCAAGTTTCCCCTTTCGGAGGTCTAGAACGCCACATGGCCATGGGTCGTCCCCGCTTCGATCCGCGTCAACAGCAACGCGGCTTTCAAATTCGAGTCAACCACCGCATTCGCGTTCCGGAGGTCCGTGTCATCGGCGCCGAAGGTGAAATGCTCGGTGTGTTGCCTACCCACGAAGCGCTGAAGCGCGCACAAGAGGCGGGACTCGACCTGGTCGAGGTGAACCCGAAAGCGGAGCCCCCGGTCTGCAAGATCCTCGACTTCGGAAAGTACAAGTACGAAGAAAAGAAGAAGACCGCCGAGGCCAAGCGCAAGCAGACCGTCGTCGAGGTGAAGGAGGTCAAGCTCCGTCCCAAGACCGACGACCACGACATCGCCTTCAAGATCAAGGCGGCCCGTCGCTTCCTCGAGGCTGGGCACAAGGTGAAGTTCACCGTGCGCTTCCGCGGCCGTGAAATCACGCACCCGGAAAAGGCGCAGGAGCAGCTCACCCTGGTCATCCAGGGCACCGAAGACCTGGCCAATGTCGAAACGCGCGCCATGATGGAAGCGCGCACCATGACCGTGATGGTCTCCCCGAAGCCGGCCATCATGCAGCGTGTGGCGCAGCTCAAGGCGCAGCGCGAAAAAGATCGCCAGCTGGCGGCCAAAGAAGGCCGTGAGCTCCCGTCCGAGCCGTCGCTTCCGGACATGGAAGACGACGACGATGACGACGACGAAGACGAAGACGACGAAGACGAAGCCGAGGCCGGAGACGCCAAAGAAGGCTGAGCCTTCTCGGGTGCGAGTCTTCCTCGGTTTGACGATCGCCTCGGCGACGCTCGCGATTCTCGCGGGCCGCCGGGGCGCTCCCGTTTTGGGGGAAACGTTGGGCGAGACCATCGCCAAGGCAACCGCTCCGTCGCGTCGCCACACGAAGGACGTTTTTGGCTTTCCTCGGGGGACCGGTGAGATGCTCGCAGCGCCGCCCTCCCTCGATGAGGCGACGGACGCCCCCTCGGCGCGGCCACCTTTGCTCCTTCCCGGACCGCGCGCGCGCGCCGCACGAAGCGAGGCTCCAGCCGAGCCTCCACGAACGCGTGGGGTCTACGTGCCTGCGAGCGTGGTCCTCGCGTACGCGAAACGCGGGAAAATCCCGGCCGTCGATGGCCCGGACGGCATCGTGCTGCGCGGCGTGCTGCCGGGGACGGGCCTGCTCGACGGCGATCGCCTGGTACGGGTGGGGCGAGCGCCGGTGAAGTCGGTGGGCGACGTGACCGGCATCGTGTCGAGCGCGCTGCTCGCCGGGCACACGCGCCTCTCCGGTACGGTCCGAAGGGGAGACGAAGAGATCGACGTCACGGTCGAAATCCCGACCGGCGAAGCGGACGCCGGCGCACCGCCGCCCTGATCAGACGTCCGCGCGACGAGCTCGGCGCGCAAAATCGGTGGTCGAGCCCGGGCGCCCGCTCTCATGATTTGACACCTTCGCGGTTTTCCGCCCATAACGGCAGGGCCATGTCGGAAGCCGAGCGCAAAGTCCGTATTCTCGTCGCGAAACCCGGTCTTGACGGTCACGATCGCGGCGCGAAAGTGGTCGCGCGCGCCCTCCGCGACGCCGGCTTCGAGGTGGTCTACACCGGCCTCCACCAGACCCCCGAGATGATCGCCAACGCGGCCGTCCAAGAAGACGTCGACGGCGTGGGCCTCTCCATCATGAGCGGGGCGCACAACACGCTCTTTCCGGCCGTGCTCCACGCTCTCCGCGCCAAGGGCGCGAACGACGTGGTGCTCTTCGGCGGCGGCATCATCCCCGACGACGACGTGAAGCGCCTCCGCGAGGCGGGCGTACACGGCGTCTTCACGCCCGGCACCCGCCTCGAGACCATCATCAGCTGGGTCCACGAGAACGTGAAGCCGCGCTGAGCGCGACTCACGCGGAAGCGAACGCGCTCACCAGGTCGACGGATCCTTGTTCGGCTTGGTCGTTCCCGGCGCGTCGGACGGGGTATTGAGACCCGGCTTCGGCGAGGGCGGCGCTGGCGCGAGAGTGGGCGTGGCCGACGTGGTGGTGACCGTGTCCACGTAACGAATGGCAAGGCCGCGTCCCGGCGAGCTCGGTCCGCTCGAGGCGTCGATGACGGCATCGGCTCCGGCTCGGCAAGCCTTCACGCGCAGCGTGCGCGAACGACCCGAGGTGGTGGCGAACATCGTCGCGTCCACTTCGAGCACGAGCTCGTACGGCCTCGAAGGGCGCTCTTTCTCCGTGTAAAGCGCAACCGATTCCGGATGCTGCTCGCACTGGTCGAGCCGCATCTGCTCGGCGTTTTTCGCGCCGCGGCAGCCCGCTACGGACGTCGCGACGAGGGCGGAGAGAGCGGCGAAGGCGAAGAGCGGTTTCATCGAGCGTCCTCCTGCGTCCCGCGAACGGGCCCGCACTGGGACTCGCGAGAGGCGCGGTCGATTCAGACGCTACTACGCTTTTTGAACAGGCGACGCATGGGCAGCGCGAGGGCCACGATCAAGAACGCCGCGCGAGACATGGGGCTCTTTTTGCCACCGCGGTGCGAGCTCTTCGCATCGGCTTTGCACGAGTCGCTGCTCGAGCCGCTGTCGCTCGAGCACGAGTCGCTGGAGTCGCTCGACGACGAGTCGCTCGAGCACGAGTCGCTGCTCGAGCCGTCGTTGTCGCCTCCCACGGTGTCTCCGCCGCAGCCCGTGTCGTCGCTGCTCGAGTCCGAGCTGTCGGACGAGCTCGAGCTCGAACCGCTGCACGAGTCGTCGCTCGTGTCCGACGAGTAGGTCGAGTCGCTGCTGGTGTCGTAGATGGCCACCGTGTTGCCGCTGCAGCTCGAGGTCTCGTAGCGCACCGTCTCGCCGTCGCGCCCCACGCTGCCCGTGCCGTACGAGCCGCCCCCGGGCGTGCCGGTCGGTCCTGGCGTGGGCGTGAAGGGCGCAGGCGCGACGCCACACGAGCTCGCGAGCTTTCCCGCGGTCAAGATGGGATCTTTGGCCGGGCCGTCGCTGAATCCGACCAGTCCGCCGTATTCGCCCAGGGCAACGAAGCCGTGCGCCCTCGTGACGGCGATGCGGTCCGCGCGCTTGCCGGAGAACGCGATGGCGAGGTCGTTCTCGGGGGTGTCGCAGGTGGCGCGCGTGACGTCGGCGTCGCCGTTCGATTCTTCGCACGCGGGCACGTTGCCACCGGGGACCGTGACGAGCGCGCCCGGCGCACACGCGATCCCGAAGCGAAGAGGCGCGTTGGTGAGCCGCGCGAGCGCATCGGCGCAGCGATCGCTCTCCGCGGTGGTCTTGGCCACGCGGCTCGCGAAGAGCTCGGCGAGCGTCGAGAGCTTCGAGCCGTCCGGCGCGGCCGGGAGCGGCCCGAGCGTGAGCGAGTGACCGGCCGCTTCGGTGACGAAGCCGAAGCCTCGGTAGGTGGAGAGCGCGGCCTCGCGGGCCTCGAAGTACGTCGTGCCTTCCGGTCCCCACACCACGGTGCTCGAGTCGAGCGGCACGCGTGTTCCCACCTGGGCCGGCCCGTCCGAGAGCACCCACGCGGTCACCGGCACGCGCGCGTTCGCGCCGCGCGTGAGCACGAGCGGTAGCACGGGCGGACCATCGTCGGAGACGCGCACGACCGGCGTGGTCACCGGCCTCGCGCCGGCTTGGAAGACGAGCGCGACCAGCGAGAAGCTGTCGCGGAAGGCGCGTGCTTCCAGGTGCGACGGCACCACGAAGCCGTTCTCGGAGGCGAAGCGCTGCAGCTCTGCCGCGTCGCGGAGCACGAAAGGCGCGCCCGGCTCGCGCGTCGCGCGTTCTTGCGGAACGGAATCGTGCACGGTGGCGAGGTCGCCGGGCTGGCCACAGCCCGAGCCGCCTTCGGGACGCTCCACGCGCACGGTGGTCGCGCTGTCGAGGGCCGCAAAAAAGGCCTCGCCGGCAAAGTCCACCTTGGCGCCGGGCTTGGCGGGCACGAGCCACGCGACGCGTTCCCCGGCGGGCACCACTACGCTCTGCCAACGCGTCGAGCGTGTCCCGTCCGAGCTCGTTGCCACGCGCACGGCGACCGGCGTCACCTCGCGGCTGCTCTCGCCGAGCACAGCACCGCCTGCGTCCGCGCGCCTCGGCGCGAGGGTCGAGAGAGCCAAAGCAGCGCCGACGATCAGGGCGGGGGAGAGGGAGCGTTTTCGCACGGAAGCTCCTTCAGCAACCGTCGTGCCGCGGAGGATTTGCTCGAAAATTCGCTGAAAATCGAGCTTTCTGGCCGCGTCGAGGGCACGCCGCCTCGCGATTCGTAGTCGTTCGTTCACGTTCCTTCGCAGAGCGTCCCGGGACACCCCCGAATTCGTCCCGGCCACCCTCGAAGTCGGGATTCGTTCGAAAAATGCCGACGAAATCGAGCTTCGAGCCTCGGCACGAAAGCGGCAAAAGGCGCCCGCAGGAGGTTCCTTTCATGACCATCGAGAACGTTCGTACCGGATGGATCGTCGCGGTTTTTGCATTCGTTTGTGCTGCGTGTGGAGGCGTGGATCGCGCGGAAGAGCTGCCCGCGGCGCGCATCGAAGCCGACTCGGGCATCGACGTGCGCGAGGTGGAAGTCGTGCGTGGAGTGCCCGATCGAGGTCGCGACCCCGCCGTGGTCGCGCTCGACCTCGGCGGCGAGGGCTTGTGCTCGGGAACGCTGGTCTCGCAGAAGGTGGTGCTGACCGCACGCCACTGCCTCTTCCGAACCAGCGAGCGAATCGCCTGTCCTCCACAGGGCGTGCAAGTGCTCGCCGCGCGTGACCCGACCTCGGTCGTCGTCGTCGCCGGCGAGACCGTCGAGCGAGGACGAGAGGTGGCGCGCGGCAAGCGCGTGGTCTCGCCTTCGGGGGCCACGCTGTGCGACGCCGACATCGCGTTTCTGGTGCTCGACCGCGCGGTCTCGGGCATCAAGCCGGTCGGGGTGCGTGCGCACGGCGTGGCGCGCGGAGACTACGTGCGTGCGGTCGGCTTCGGGCGGAGGCCCTCCGACGGCACGGTCGGCCAGAAGCTCCTGCGCGATCACGTGCGTGTGCTCGCCGTCACCCCGGCGGAGTTCTTGGTCGGCGAAGCCACTTGCCAAGGCGACTCCGGAGGTCCCGCGCTCGACGACGACACCGGCGAGGTGGTCGGTGTGATCTCGCGAGGTGGACCGACCTGCGAAGGCCCGGGCGTACACAACGTCTACACGCGCGCCGATGCCTTCCAGTGGCTGCTCGACGAAGCGCTGCGTGCCGCTGGAGGAGACGAACCTCCTGCCGGAGTGACGGATGCCGCCGCACCGGAGCCCGCCAAGCCCGGCGGGAAGTCGAAGCCTCCGAGCGACGTGGGTGGCGCGTGCACACAAGGCGCGGATTGTGCGGCAGGCGTGTGCATCGCGAGCGGTGACGCCGGGTATTGCAGCCGACCGTGTGGCTCCGGCGACCGCTGTCCCAACGGCTACCACTGCACGAAGCTCATGGGCGGCGAGTCGGTGTGCATCGCGACCAAGTGAGCCGCGCGACTGACGCTCTGCGCTAGAAATTCGCGGGTCGGAGCGCTGCTCGAAAGCGTGTGACGTTCGCGTCTCCGCGGGTGTGGAGCGTTGACCGGGAGGGGGCGGGGCTCCTATGAAGACGAGACCTTAGGAGTCCCGCGCCCCACATGGATTTCACCTTCTCCGAGCATCACCAGCTTCTCCGCCAGAGCGTCCGCGAGTTCGCGAAGGCTCACATCCAGCCCTACGCCCGCTCGTGGGACGAAGAAGAGCGCTTCCCGAAAGAGCTCGTGCCCAAGCTCGCCGAGCTCGGCCTGCTCGGCATCCGCATCCCCGAAGAGTACGGCGGCTCCGGCATGGACACGACGAGCTACGCCATCTGCGTCGAAGAGATTGCGCGTATCGATGGCTCGACCGCGCTCACGGTGGCCTCGCACAACGGCCTCGGCACGGGTCATCTTTTGTCCTTCGGCAGCGAAGCCCAGAAGAAGAAGTATCTGCCCAAGGCCGCCACGGGCGAGTGGCTCGCTGCGTGGGCGCTCACCGAGCCCGGCTCGGGCAGCGACTCGGCCTCCATGAAGACCACCGCCCGCCGCGACGGAGACCACTGGGTCCTGAACGGCTCCAAGATGTTCATCACGCAAGGCACGGTGGGAGGCTTCTGCGTGGTGCTCGCCCGCACGAACCCCGACGTGCCCAAGCAGAAGGGCATCACCGCGTTCGTGGTGGAGCACGGCACGAAGGGATTCAACTCGTCCAAGCACCTCGAGAAGCTCGGCTGCAAGTCGAGCGACACCGCCGAGCTCACCTTCGAAGACGTGCGCGTCCCCGACGCGAACCGAGTGGGCGAGGTCGACCATGGCTTCATCGACACGATGAAGATCTTGGACCGCGGCCGCATCTCGATCGCCGCGATGGCGCTCGGTCTCGGCTACGGCGCGCTCGACATGGCCGTCACGTACGCGAAGGACCGCAAGCAGTTCGGAAAGTCCATCGCGGACTTCCAGGCCATCCAGTGGATGCTCGCGGACATGAAGACCGAGCTCGACGCCGCTCACTTGCTCACGTACCGCGCCGCGTGGCTGTGCGACCAGGGGCAGCCCTACTCGCGCGAAGCCTCGATGGCGAAGCTCTTCGCGAGCGAAGCGGCCTCGCGCGCCTGCAACAAGGCGCTGCAGATCCACGGCGGCTACGGCTACACGCGCGAGTTCGCGGTCGAGCGTCACCTGCGCGACGCGAAGATCTGCGAGATCGGCGAAGGCACGAGCGAAGTGCAGCGCGTGATCATCGCGAAGCAGCTCCTCACGGGCTGATCACCGACCTCTTTTTCTCCACGACTTATCCACAGCTGAACGGAGCGACCCGGGTCCGAAATGGACCGGGTCGCTCTTGCCGTTTTGTCGTTTCGCCGCTTGCTCGAGGAGAAAGTCGCAGGCTTTCGCGCGTCCCGAAAATTGGCCAAGTCTGGAGGACGATGGATAGAGTCTCGAGACCCTGAACACGCGGCCGGTGCGCTTCGTGAACGAACCCTACGCACACACGCATACGTGTAGGCAAGAAAGCTCCGCAGATTGTTGACATCATTAGGTCGCTCTCCATAGGGTGGCGCTTGGACGTGGGATGAAGTGGCAAGAAGTACCAAGCCGGACCAGACGGGCCCGGATGGCTTCGGTCACCCCACCGAGAAGCGCGAGGGCACGGTGTTTCGCGGGCGGTACGAGCACACGATGGATGCGAAAGGACGGACGAGCCTCCCGGCTCGTTACCGCGACGTCCTCGCGTCCATCTCCGAGCGCCGCATCGTGCTGACGAGCGGCCTCGACCCGTGCCTCGTGGCCTACACGCCGCCCGAGTGGACCGCGTTCGAGGAGCGCCTGGCGAAGCTCCCGCAGTTCGATCGCGCGGTGCAGAAGCTCCGGCGCATCTACGTGTCCGGCGCGGTCGAGTGCGACGTCGACGACTCGGGTCGCATCCTCGTGCCGCCCACGCTCCGCGAGCACGCGGGGCTGGAGAAAGACGTGCTTTGGGCGGGCTCAGGCAAATATGCCGAGCTCTGGGACAAATCGCGGTGGAAGAGCCACTTCGAGACGACCGAGGACGAGCGCGTGGAAATCGCGTCGCGCCTCGCGGAGCTCGGACTATGAGCGGCGCTCCCACCCAAGCGCAGCTGGCGCTGCCCGGCCTCGACGAAGGGGCCGCCGAGGTCGAGTGGGTCTGGACGGAAGACCCCTTGGAGGATGCCGTGCCGCAAGAGTTCGCGCATACGACGGTCATGCGGAACGAGGTGCGCGACGCACTCTCGCCCGAAGACGGTAAGGTCTACGTCGACTGCACCCTGGGAGGCGGCGGACACACGCGCGCCATTTTGGAGCTCGCTCCGGGCGCGCGCGTCATCGCGTTCGATCGGGACGACGTGGCCCTCGCGGCCGCGAAGAAGAACCTCGAGGCGTTCGGTGACCGCGTCACCTTCGTGAAGACCACGTTCGGCCGCGTGCGCGAGGCGCTCGACGGCATCGGTGTCACGCGGGTCGACGGCCTCTGCGCCGACCTCGGGGTGAGCTCGCCGCAGCTCGACGAAGCCTCGCGCGGCATGAGCTTCCGTCGCGAAGGTCCCATCGACATGCGCATGGACCAGAGCTCGGGCGACACCGCGCTCGACCTCATCGAGCAGCTCTCGGACGACGAGCTCGCCGACGTCATCTTCCGCTACGGCGACGAGCGACGCTCGCGTCGAATCGCGCGCAGCATCAAGAAGGCCTTCGCCGACGGCGAGCTCGGCACCACGCTCGACCTGCGCCGCGCCATCGTGCGCGCGGTCGGACCTTCGCGCGTGGGCGGCGTCGATCCCGCGACGCGCACGTTCCAGGCCTTGCGCATCAAGGTGAACGAAGAGCTGGCCGAGCTCGAATCGTTGCTCGGGCAACTTCCCGAGGTGCTCGCCGAGGGCGCCGTGGCCGCCATCCTGAGCTTCCACTCGCACGAAGATCGCTTGGTAAAGCGCGCGTTCGTGACCGAGTCGTTCTCCGCGCTCACCAAGAAGCCGCTCATGGCCACGGAAGAGGAATGCGCGGAAAATCCCCGCTCGCGCAGCGCCAAGATGCGCGCGGCTCGCCTCGTCGTCGACGAAGCGGAAGACGAAGGAGAATCGCCGTGAGTCGCAGCGTCAAGCGCGCGCGCACCTTCTTGATCACGTGGACCTTGGCCGTGCTCGCCACGGTCTCGGCCTTCGTGCTGCACCTCGCGCTGCGCGGGCGCACGGTCTCGCTCGGGTACGAGATCGGCCGCGCGCGCGCCGAGCAATCGCGTCTTCGCGAGGTGAAGCGCGTGCTCGAGCTCGAGGCCGCGAGCTACAAGACCCCCGAGCGCGTGGAGATCGTGTCGCGCACCTTGCTCGGCATGGAGCCGCCCTCGCCCGATCGCGTGGTGATCCTCGCGCCCGTCTCGCCCGACAAGGCCGACGAAGGCGACGAGATGCCCATGGGCAAGACCGCCCAAGGAGACAAGAAGCCGTGAGAAACCTCCCGCCCGAGCGCGCCAAATGGATGCGTCTTCGCATGGGCATCCTGTGCGGCATCATGGCCATCGGCGCGGGTGGCTTCGTGACGAGCGCGTACCGCGTTCAAGTCGAAGACGGCAAAGCGTGGCGCGAGACCGCGGAAAATCAGCGTCAGAAGCGTCTGCACGTCGAGCCGAAGCGCGGCAGCGTGCGCGACCGCAACGGCGCGCAGCTCGCGGTCAGCGTCGAGGTGCCGTCCGTCTCGGTCGACATGGTCGAGCTTCTGCGTGGCATCGACAAGCCCGAGGCACAGGCCGACACCATCCGCGACGCGGCCGTGAGGCTCGCCGCGGCCCTCAAGATCGACGTGAACGAGCTCCACGCGAAGCTCACCTCGAAGCGTCGCTTCATCTGGCTGAAGCGCCGTATCCCCGGCGACGAAGCCGCGCAGATCCGCGCGCTCGGCGACGCGAAGTCCCAACCCCCGGGCGTGAAGCCCATCAAG
Organism: Polyangiaceae bacterium; assembly: GCA_965225775.1. Lineage (GTDB taxonomy): Bacteria > Myxococcota_A > Polyangia > Polyangiales > Polyangiaceae > JAAFHV01. Next base: position 9,130,902 of record OZ245328.1, read on the forward strand.
GGGCTCTCGATCGACGGCGAGGGCAAGCGCTACTACCCGGGCCGCGAGCTGCTCGGTCCGGTGCTCGGCTTCGTCGCTCCCGACGGCGAAGGCAAAGACGGTCTCGAGCTCTCGCTCAACGAAGATCTCCGCGGTCACGTCGAAGAGGTGCACGGCCTTCGCGACCGCGCCGGAAGGCTCATTTTCTCGGAAGGCGCGACCAACGAGCAGGCCCTCGCCGGCCACGACGTGGAGCTCGCGATCGACGAAGGCATCCAGCACGTGGCGGAGCGCGAGCTCGACGTCGCGCAGCGCACCTACGAGACCAAGGGCGCGATGCTCGTGGTCATGGATCCCGCCACCGGAGAGATCCTCGCGCTTGCATCGACGCCCGGGTACAACCCGAACGACTACGGTGACGCCGAGGTCGAGGCACGACGAAACCGCGTCGTCACCGACCGCTTCGAGCCGGGCTCGGTCATGAAGGTGTTCACGCTCTCGGCTGCGCTCGCGGCCGGTTCGCTCAAGCCGACCGAGCAGATTTACTGCGAAAAAGGCACCTACAAGCTCGCCAACGTCACCATCCACGACACCCACCAGTCCGAGTGGCTCGCGCCCACCCAGATCCTCGCGAAGAGCTCGAACATCGGCACGCTCAAGATCGCCCTGAACATGGGCGAGCCTGCGCTCTACTCGGCCTACCGTCGCTTCGGCTTCGGTGAGCCCACGGGCCTTCCGCTCCCCGGTGAAGCGGCCGGCGTGCTCCGTCCGAAGGGGCGTCCGTGGTTCGAGGTCGAGACCGCCAACGCCTCGTTCGGTCAGGGCATCAGCGTGACCACGGTGCAGCTCGCCGTCGCCATGAGCGCCATCGCCAACGGCGGAAAGCTCATGGAGCCCGTGCTCGTGCGCAAGATCGTCGACGGCCGCGGCAACGTGGTGCGTGAATGGCCTCCGCACGTTCGTCGCGAGGTCGTGCCGCCGCACGTCGCCAAGATGATGGCCGAGATGCTCACCGCGGTCGTCGAAGAGGGCGGCACGGGCGTCGAAGCGGCGATGAACGGCTACCGCGTGGCCGGCAAAACGGCCACCGCGCAGAAGGCCGATCCGGCCACCGGCAAGTACTCGGAAGACAAGTACACCGCGTCGTTCGTGGGCTTCGTCCCGGCCGACAAACCTCGTCTCGTGGTCGCGGTCGTGCTCGACGAGCCCATGATCGGCCGCTACGGCGGAGACCTCGCCGGCCCCGTTTTCCGGCGCGTCGCCGAGTCGAGCTTGCGCTACCTGGGCGTGCCGCCGAACAACGCTCAACCGCGCATCGGGCAGGTCTCGCGTGCCGGAGATCCGGCCGACGTGACCCTCTCCGCGCTTCGACCCAAACCGAAGGCCGATCCTCCCAGCGAGCCCACCACCATGGGACCTCCGCCACCCAACACCGTCCGTGTTCCCGACGCCGCAGGACTCGCCGCACGCGATGCCGTGCGCGCGGTCGGCGCCGCGGGGCTCGTGCCCGAGATCGAAGGAACGGGCCGTTTGGTCCGTCAGAATCCGCAACCGGGCTCGGCGGTGCCGAAGGGCAGCTCCGTTCGTTTGGTGTTCGAGCCCGCGTCATGAGCGGCGGCGCGCGAGCGTCGAGCCGGGGCATGCACATCGCGGACATCGCACGCGAAATTCCAGGGACTCTACACGTACCTACGGAGGCCGAAGCTCTGGAGGTCACGGGCGTGCACCACGACTCGCGTGAGGTCGAGCCCGGGGATCTCTTCGTCGCGCGCAAAGGCGCGACCTCGGACGGCATCGCCTTCGCTCGGGTCGCCGTGTCCCGCGGAGCGCGCGCGGTGGTCGCGCACGTCGACTCGATCGTACCGGGCGACCTCGGCGTTCCCGTGCTTCGCTCGAGCGATCCACAGCTCGCGCTCGCCTTCGCGGCGGCCGCCGTCTACGGACATCCCTCGTTCTCGCTCGACGTCGTAGGCATCACCGGCACCAACGGCAAAACCACCACCACGCACCTCGTCCGTGCGGCGCTCGACGGGGTCGCGGGAAAACCGGTCTGTGGCACGCTCGGCACGGTGGGCCACGGCTTCGCGGGCGAGCTCGTCGAGGCCACGCACACGACGCCCGAGGCCGACGAGGTCGCGCGTGTGCTCGCCTTCATGCGCGGGAGAGGAGCGACCGCCGTGGCCATGGAAGTCTCCTCGCACGCGCTCGTGCAAAAGCGTGTGGAGGCCGTGCGTTTCCGCGTCGCGGCGTTCACCAACCTGACCCAAGATCACCTCGACTTTCACGGCTCGCTCGAGGCCTACGCCGAGGCCAAAGCGAGGCTCTTCACCGAGCTCGGGCCCGGAGCGTGCGTGATCAACGTCGACGATCCGGTGGGAGCGCGTCTGGCGACGCGTGTAAAGTCCCCGCTTCTTCGCGTACGTCGTACGCCCGAGGGCGATGCCGACGTGGCGCCCTCCGAGCTCGCCCTCGGCCCGAACGGCGTGAGCATGCGCGTTCGTACCCCCTCCGGTGAAGTCCGGCTCGCCTCGCGCTTGCTCGGCCTGCACAACGTGGAGAACCTCATGACCGCGCTCGCGATCGCGGTCGCGCTCGACCTCGACCCGGCCGCCGCGGCGGCGGCTCTCGGAGACGAAGCGGGCGCTCCCGGGAGGCTCGAGCGATGCGACGGCGCGCAAGACGACGTGCGCGTGCTGGTCGACTACGCGCACACCCCCGATGCGCTCGAGCGGGCGCTGGAGAGTCTCACCGCGTTTCGCGCCGCGCACACGCGCGTCGTGTGCGTCTTCGGCTGCGGAGGCGATCGCGACACGACCAAACGCGAGCCCATGGGGCGCATCTCGGGCGAGCGATCCGACGTGGCCATCGTGACGTCGGACAACCCGCGCACCGAGGATCCCGTTCTCATCGCGGACGCGGTCGAGGCCGGCGTGCGTTCTACCGGCATGCCGCGCGCGAGCATGTCCGACCTTTCGAGCATCGACCGCGGGTATCTCGTCGAGCTCGACCGCCGCGCGGCCATCCACGCGGCCGTGCTCGGCGCGAAGCCGGGCGACATCGTGCTCGTGGCCGGCAAGGGCCACGAGACCTATCAAATCCTCGGAAAGACGAAACACGACTTCGACGACCGGATCGAAGCCAAGGCGGCGCTCGCCGAGCGAAGAGCACGTCGCGCGTCCGAAGGAACCTGACGTGGCCACTCCCATTCCCGACAACCAGGCGCGCTTCACGGCCGCCGAGATCGCGCGTGCGACCTCGGGCACGCTCGTCCCCTCGAGCACGGTCGATTCTTCCGCCGAGGTCTCGGGCCTCTTCACCGACTCGCGTGCGCTGCGCGCGGACTCGGCCTTCGTCGCGCTCGTCGGAGAGAAGCTCGACGCCCATACGCTCCTCGATCGGGTCGACGGGAAGGCCCGCGTGATCGTGCGCCAGAAGGGCAGGGGGCCCGTGCTCCACGCGAGCGCGGTGGTCGAGGTCGACGACACCCTGCGCGCGTGGGGCGACCTGGCCGCGGCCCACCTCACCGCGTGGCGCGCGCTCGGCGGTCTTCGTCGCGTGGTCGGCGTCACCGGGAGCGCCGGCAAGACCACCACCAAGGAGCTCACCGCCGCGCTCTTGGGCGCCTACGGCGAAGGTCGTGTGCAGAAGACACGCGGCAACCTGAACAACCGCATCGGCATGCCCGCGACGACGTTCACGGTCGGCGAATCACACGCGTTGGCCGTGCTCGAGCTCGGCATGAGCATCCCCGGCGAGATCGCGGCGATGGCCAGCGCGGCCCGACCCGACGTGGGCATCGTGACCAACATCGGCGTCGCGCACGCCGAGGGCGTGGGCGGTCGTGAAGGCGTCGCTCGGGAAAAAGGCGACCTTTACGCGCATCTTTCTCCTTCGGGCACGGCCATCGTGAACCTCGATTGCGACCTCGGACCACGCGAAGCGAAGCGCTCGTCTGGCGCCCGGTCCGTCACGTTCGGCCGCCACGATGACGCGGACTATCGCTTGCTCTCGCGCTCCATCGACGCCGAGCTCGGCGCACGCATCGCCCTGGAGCGCCCGACCTCGGGCCAGGGAAGTGCACGCGAGCGCATCGATCTCGGCTTCCCGCTCCTCGGCGAGCACGCGGCCATCGATCTGCTCGCCGCCCTCGCGGCCGCCGAATGCGCGCTAGGAAGGTCGCTTTCGGTGCACGAGATCGAAGCGTCCTTCGCCCGCACCGAGCTCGTCGGTCGCGGCGCGCTTCGCGTTCTCGGTCACGGTGCGTTCGTCCTGGACGATACCTACAACGCGAACCCTCAGAGCATGGCCGCCGCGCTCCGCACTCTGGGTGAGCTCGCTCCCGCGCGCCGCAAGGTCGCCGTACTCGGCGAGATGCGCGAGCTCGGGGCTCTGGCCGAGGCCGAGCACGACGCACTGGCCGAGCACGTGAAGGCCGCTGGAGTCGGGCTTTTCGTCTCCTGTGGCGGGCTCATGGACCGTACGGCCGAGCGCGTGCGCGGGTCCGGCATACCTACATCCACCTTCATTACCGCCCAAGACGCCGCCACTTTCGTGACTTCTGTGCTCGATCCGAGCGACATCGTCCTCGTGAAAGGGTCTCGAAGCATCGCTACCGAACACGTCGTCGAGGCTCTCGTGCGCGCGCACGGAGAGCGAGCCGGGGGCGCGCGATGATCTACGAGTACCTCTTTCCGCTGCGGCAGTCGGCCTCGTGGCTCGGATGGCTCAACGTCCTCCGCTACGTTCCGTTCCGCATCATCATGGCCACGCTCACGGCCATGCTCTTCTCCTTCTTCCTCGCGCCGTGGTTCATCCGCGAGCTGCAGAAGAAGCAGATCGGCCAGATCGTGCGCGACGACGGCCCGGCGAGCCACAAGATCAAACAAGGCACGCCCACCATGGGTGGCGCGCTCATCCTGCTCAGCGTGCTCGTGCCGACCATCCTCTGGTGCGACCTGCACAACCCGTTCGTGTGGGCGACCACCGCGGTCACCGCCGGCTACGGCGTCATCGGGTACCTCGACGACTACCTGAAGATCAAAGGCAAGAACACCAAGGGGCTGCCCGGACGCTACAAGCTGCTCGGTCAGCTCCTCGTCGCCGGCGGCGTGCTCGGCTACGTGTTCCTCAAGGAAAATGCGGTCCCCGCGGATTGGTGGGCCATCCGCTCGCGCCTCTCGATTCCCTTCGTGGCGTTCGAGAAGCACCCGGTCACGCTGAACCCCTACCTCTACGTGGCCTTCGCCATCTTCGTGGTGATCGCCTGGTCGAACGCGGTAAACCTCACCGACGGTCTCGACGGTCTCGCCATCGGACCGGTCATCATCAACGGTGGCACGTACCTCGTGTGGTCGTACCTGGCCGGCGCGAGCCTCGGTATCGCCAACGTCTCGCAGAGGCTCGTGGTCGCGCGTTACCTCGACATCCCGGGCATCGCGAGCGCCGGAGAGCTCTCGATCTACTGCGGAGCGGTGGTCGGCGCGGGCATCGGCTTCCTTTGGTACAACACCTATCCCGCGCAAGTCTTCATGGGGGACGTGGGCTCGCTCGCGCTCGGCGGCGGCCTCGGGATGTGCGCGGTGTTCACCAAGAACGAGCTGCTCAGCATCGTGCTCGGCGGCATCTTCTTCCTCGAGACGGTCAGCGTCATCGTGCAGGTGACGTCCTTCCGCCTCACGGGAAAACGCGTCTTTCTCATGGCTCCCATCCACCACCACTACGAAAAGAAGGGGTGGGCGGAGCCGAAGATCATCGTCCGGTTCTGGATCATCAGCGTGCTCCTCGCGCTCGTCGCGCTGTCGAGCCTCAAGCTCAGGTAAACCCGTGATCGATCTGCGAAATAAGCGTGTAGTCGTGGTGGGGCTCGGTACGAGCGGGCTCGCAGCGGCGCGCCTTTGCCTGGCGCGTGGCGCGAACGTCGTTCTGAACGACAGCAAGCTCGAGGTGCCTGCGACCGTAGAGCTCGTCGCGCAGGGCGCGGTCGCCAAGCTCGGCAGTCACGCGGGCGTGGGCATCGAGACCGCCGACCTGGTCGTGGTCTCTCCCGGCGTGCCTTCGTTCCCCGAGCTCGAGGCCGCGATCGCGGCTGGCGTCTCCGTCATCGGGGAGGTCGAGCTCGCCACGAGCGCGCTCCGCCACGCCGCTCCCCTCGTCGCCGTGGGGGGCACCAACGGCAAGTCGACCGTGACCAGCCTGCTCGGCGAGCTGCTCGCGACCTCCAAGCGACACGTGTTCACCGGTGGAAACCTGGGCGAGCCGCTTGCTGACCACGTCGACGAGCGCTTCGACTTCGTCGTGCTCGAGGTGTCGAGCTTCCAGATGGAACGCGTCTCCACCTTCGCCCCGCGTGCTTCGATCTTGCTGAACGTCACGCCCGATCACCTCGACCGCTACGACGGCATGAGCTCCTACGCGAACGCCAAAGGCAACGCGTTCGTCGCTCAGACTCCCGCCGACCTCGCGGTGGTGCCCTACGGCGACGAGGTGTGTCTCGCCCAAGCGAAGCGCGGAAAAGCGCGCATCGTGACCTTCGGAACCGATCCTCGCGCGGACGTCTACGTGACCGACGCGCAGGTGCTTCATCGTGGTCTCGGCCGAAGCCTCTCGCGTGAGCACTGGAAGCTCCGTGGCGGACACAACGCGCTCAACGTGGCGGCTTCTCTCGCGGTCGCGTTCGACCTCGGCATCGACGTGTCCGAAGCGGACGAGGTGCTCTCACGCTTCGAAGGTCTCGCCCATCGCATGGCGTTCGTGACCGAAAAGAAGGGCGTTCGCTTCTACGACGACTCGAAAGGAACCAACGTCGGCGCGTCCGTCACCGCGTTGCGTGGCCTCTCCGAGTCCAAAGCCGTGATGATCCTCGGCGGCAAAGACAAGGGCGGGAGCTACGGCCCGCTCGTGGAAGCCCTCCGTGACAAAGCGCGTGCTGCCGTGCTCATCGGCGAAGCTACGCCGATCATCGCGGATGCCATCGGGGACGTCGTGCCCGTCTCGCGCGCGACCGACATGGCCGACGCGGTCGCCAAGGCCGCTGCTCTGGCCTCGCCCGGAGATGCCGTGCTCCTGTCTCCTGCATGCTCGAGCTTCGACATGTTCCGTGACTACAAAGAACGCGGAGACGTGTTCGTCGCGGCCGTGAACGCGCTCGAAGGAGGAAGCTCCCGATGAACTTCCGCAACGTGAAACGTGCCCCCATCCTCGCGGTGGACAAGCTCGCCGTCCCGCTCGACGCGCGCCCGAACGAAGAGGCCTCGCACCGTCCGGTCGACCTCGTGCTCGCCGCGGCGGTGGTCGGGCTCATCGGGTTCGGCGTGGTCATGGTCTACAGCGCCTCGACCGTTCAGGGCACCACGCAACATCACGACCCGCAGTTCTTCTTGAAGCGTCAGGGCGCCTTCGCGCTGGTGGCGCTCGTTCTCTTCTTCGTCACGAGCCTCGTCGACTACCACCGTCTCTACAAGCTCACCTATCCGGTGCTCGGCACGGTCGGTCTCTTGCTCGTCGCCTGCGTGGCCGGTCTCGGTCATACGGGCGGTGGCGCCACGCGCTGGCTCTCGGTCGGTCCGGTCCACATCCAGCCTGCCGAGCTCGCGAAGCTCGCGCTGGTCTCCTGGCTCGCCTATTCGCTCGCCAAAAAAGCCGAAAAAGTACGGACATTTACCGTCGGTTTTTTGCCTCACCTGCTGGTGGCGGGTGTGTTCGTTCTCTTGTGCATGAAGCAGCCCGACTTCGGCTCCGCGGTCGTGCTCCTGCTGCTCACGTTCACCATGCTGTTCGTGGCCGGCGCGAAGGTCGGCTACATCCTCGGCGCCACCATCCTCGGCGGCGCGTTCGCGGTCATCTCCATCGTCTCCCGCGAGTACCGCTACGCGCGTTACCTCGCGTGGATGAACATGGACCAGCACCGCCAAGACCTCGCCTACCAGCCGTTCCAGTCGGTGATGTCCTTCGGCTCGGGCGGCACCTTCGGTCTCGGCATCGGCCGCGGACTTCAGACGCTCTACTTGCCCGAAGCGCACAACGACTTCATCGCCGCGATCGTGGGCGAAGAGCTCGGCTTCATCGGCGTGCTCGGCCTCTGCGGGATCTTCTTCGCGCTCGTGGCGCGTGGAGTGCGCGCCGCGCTGCGTGCTCCCGACGACTACGGCAGCTACCTCGCGTTCGGCATCTCGGCCATGTTCGGGATCCAGGCGATTTTGAACCTCTCGGTGGCCCTCGCCATCCTTCCCACCAAGGGCCTCACGCTGCCCTTCGTGAGCTACGGCGGCTCGTCGCTGCTGATGAACGCGCTCGCTGCGGGAGTGCTCCTCAACATCTCGCGACAGGGACAAGCCGCGGCGGTCTACGAGACGCCCGCTCCGCCGGACGTCGCTCCTCGTGACGAACGCGAAGCGCCCGAGTACGGCTCGGACGACGAGCTCGATCACGTGCTCGCGGCCGAGCACCTGCCCGCGATGGACGAGGCCGAGCCGGGAGGCGCGGAGTGAGAGACACGGTCTTCATCTGCGCCGGAGGCACCGGGGGACACGTGTTCCCCGGCCTCGCCGTGGCCGACGCTCTCGGTGGCGTGGCGGACGTGGACTGCCGCTTCATCGGCACGTCGCGTGGCCTCGAGTCCCGGCTGGTCCCCGAGCGTGGTTACCCGCTCGAGCTCTTGCCGGTCTCGCCCATGAAGGGTGGGGGAATCGGACGGGCGGCCAAGGGCGCAGCTTCGGTGCTGTTCTCGATGAAGCAGATGTTCGGCCTCTTCCGTCGCTACCGACCCAAGCTCGTGGTCTCGGTCGGAGGCTACAGCGCAGGACCCGCCGCCCTCGGCGCGATCGCGCTCGGCATCCCCCTCGCCGTGGTCGAGCCCAACGCCGTGCCGGGCTTCACTCACCGCGTGCTCGCGCCTTTCGCGAAGCGTGCCTACGTGGCCTGGGAAGAAGTCGGCGAGCAGTTCGGCGCGAACAAAGCGCGCGCGTTCGGAGTACCGCTTCGTCGAGGATTCTCGCCCAAGCCGTACGAGTCGGGTCCCGTGAAGCGTGTGCTCGTGCTGGGCGGAAGCCTCGGCGCGGAGGCGCTCAACGAGCGCCTTCCTCCGGCCCTCGGGCTGCTCGCCAAGTCGACCGGTCTCGGAGCGAAGCTCGAGGTCGTGCACCAGACCGGTAAAGATCGCGAGCCCATGGTTCGCGGTCTCTACGACAGGGCCGGTCTCGTCTCGGTGCGCTGCGTGCCCTTCCTCGACGACGTCGCGGGCGAGGTGGCCAAGGCCGACCTCGTGGTGGCGCGCGCGGGAGCCGTGACCGTCGCCGAGATCGCGTGCCTCGGACGGCCGAGCTTGCTCGTTCCGTTCCCGTTCGCCGCGGACGATCATCAGACCAAGAACGCCGCGTTCTACGAGAAGCGCGGCGCGTGTCGCATGCTCGCTCAGCGCGACGCGACCGTGGAAGAGCTGCGCGCGCGCATCGGCGAGCTCCTCGGCGACGACGCGCTCCGCGAGCGCATGGCGCGCGCGGCCGCGAAGGCCGGACGGCCGGACGCGGCCTTGGAAGTGGCGTGCGATCTGGTCGAGCTCGGCGGGCTCACCACGCGCACGGTATCGGGAAAGCTCGAAGGTCGTTCGAGCGGTAGAAGGGAGATTCACTGATGTTCCGCGGTCGCGTGCGCAGCGTGCATTTCGTCGGCGTGGGGGGCATCGGCATGAGCGGGCTCGCCGAGATCCTCCGGACCATGGACTTCGAGGTCTCGGGCTCCGATCTCAAGGGCAACGACATCACGAAGCGCCTGGAAACGCTGGGCGTGCGCGTGCTCCTCGGACACCGCGCGGAGAACGTGACCGGCGCGGACGTGGTGGTCTACTCGTCCGCCATCAAGCCCGACAACCCGGAGATCGTGCGGGCGCGCGCGCTCGATATCCCCATCATTCCGCGCGGCGAGATGCTCGCCGAGCTCATGCGTGTAAAGTACACGGTCGCCATCGCAGGCTCTCACGGAAAGACCACCACCACGTCGCTCGTGGCCACGGTCTTGCGCGCGGCAGGGCTCGACCCGACCGTCGTGGTGGGCGGTAAGGTGAACGCGCTCGGCTCGAACGCCAGGCTCGGGGCAGGCGATTTGTTCGTGGCCGAGGCCGACGAGTCCGACGGCTCGTTCTTGCGCCTCACGCCCACCATCGGCGTGGTGACCAACATCGACGCCGAGCACCTCGATCACTACGGCAGCCACGCCAAGGTGAAGGATGCCTTCGTCGAGTTCGCCAACAAGATCCCGTTCTACGGACTGTGTGTGCTCTGCATGGATCACCCGCACGTGCAGGAGATCGTGCCGCGCATCGGGCGTCGCGTGATCACCTACGGCATCTCGCGGCAGGCGGATTTTCGCGCCAAAAACGAGCAGTATCTCGGCTTTTCCACGCGCTTCGACGCGTACAAACGCGGCGAGTCGCTGGGCACGTTCACCGTGCGCATGCCGGGCGCGCACAACGTGCTCAACGCGCTCGCGGTCATCGCGGTGGCCGACGAGCTCGAGGTCCCGCTCGACGTGGTGAAAGAAGCCATCGAGGGCTTCCACGGCGTGCAACGCAGGTTCACCGTGGTGGGGCAGCCCACCATCGAACGCGACGGCAAGAAGGGCGACGTGCTCCTCATCGACGACTACGGCCACCACCCGGCCGAGGTCGAGGTCACGCTCGACGCGGCCCAGCGCGGCTTCGAGCGTCGTGTGGTGGTCGCGTTCCAGCCCCACAGGTACACGCGCACCCAGTCTCTTTTCGCGGAATTCACGCGCGCCTTCAACAAGGCCGACGTGCTCTTCGTGACCGACGTGTACGCCGCTGGCGAAGCTCCCATCGAGGGCGCGTCCGGAGAGGCGCTCACCGCGGCCATTCGTGCTCACGGGCACAAAAATGCCCACTTCGTGGGCGACAAGAAGAACGTGGCCGACGCGCTCGCCAAAGTGGTCCGGCCGGGCGATATCGTCTTCGCGCTCGGCGCGGGCGACATCAACGCGCAGGTCCGCGAGCTCGCTCGCCGGCTCGAGGCCGAAGGAACCGCGTCGTGATCCGACCCTCGAACCGCAAGATTCCGCTCGAGGAGCGCACCGATGTCGACGACGAGCCTTCGCCGCGTCCTGCGGTCTCGATGCGTCCCCCGCGCGAGAAGAACGTCGCTTCTCCCGCGCCCGCGCGTTCGAGCAAGCCTTCGCCTACGGTCACGCGCTTGCTCGCGTTCGGCCGTGCCTTCGTGGGGCTCGTGCTGGTGGTAGGCATCGCCGGTGGCGTCGCGTACGCGGCGCGAAAATACGTGAAGACCACCCCGCGCTTCGCCGTGAGCGAGATCGTGGTCTCGGGCGGCTCGCACCGCAAAGAAGAAGAGATCGTGGCGGTCTCGGGCATCGTGAAGGGCAAAAACGTCTTCTCGACCGATCTCGACGCTGCGCGCGCGCAGCTCATGGCCGATCCGTGGATCAAAGAGGCGCGCCTCGAGCGTCGCCTCCCGGGCACGGTGGGCATCTTCGTGGAAGAGCGCAAAGCCGCGGGCATCGTGGCCGCCGGCGACACCTACTTGGTCTCGTCCGAGGGCGAAATTTGGAAGCGCCTCGAGCCGGGCGATCCCACCGATCTGCCCATCGTCACCGGACTTTCCGTCCAGATGGTCGCCGAGGATCGCAAGGGCGCCGAGGCCGTGGTGAAACGCGCGCTCGAGCTCGCCGCCGAGTACGAGCGCTCTCCGCTGGCCAAGCGCTCTCCGTTGCAAGAGATCCACGTGACCGGAACCGGCGCGACTTCGCTCGTCGTCGGCAAAAGCGCCATGACGCTCGAGCTCGGCGAGCCGCCCTTCCGGCGCAAGCTCGAGCAGGCCGCGCGCGTGGTGGCGGAGCTCGACAAGCGCGGCGCCAAGGCCGACACCATCCTGCTCGACGACGAATCGCGCCAGGATCGTGTGGTCGTGCGCATGCGTTGATGCCTTTGTAACGCGCCGGAAATACGTCGTATTTCGGCGGGCGAAAAAGGCCTCCCCGCAAACGACGTCAAAATTTTGGCCCGTCCGACGTGGGCATGCGATTCCGGGACAGGATGAGCACGCAAGCGTCGCAAGGAGAAATCGTCGTCGGTCTCGACATCGGCACGACCAAGGTCTGCGCCGTGGTCGGAGAGGTCGGCGAGGATGGAATCACGGTCCTCGGGGTGTCGCAGGTTCCCTGCCGCGGTCTGCGGAAGGGCATCGTGTCGAACATCGACTGGACGGTCCGTTCGATCAAGGACGCCATCGAGGCCGCGCAGACCATGGCCGGCGTCGAGATTCGCACGGTCTATGCCGGAGTGGCCGGGAGCCATATCCGCTCGCAGGCCTCGGACGGCGTAGCCGCCATCGCCGGAGGCGAGGTCACCCGCGCCGACGTGGAGCGTGTGCTCGAAGGCGCGCGCGCCATCCCGGTCGACGCAGACCGCCAGATCCTCCACGTGCTCCCGCGCGAGTACACGGTGGACGTGCAGGACGGCATCCGCGACCCCATCGGGATGAGCGGCGTGCGCCTCGGCGCGAAGGTGAACCTGGTCACCGCGGCCACGAGCTGCGTGCAGAACGTCATTCGTTGCGCCGAGCGCTGCGACCTCGTGGTCGCCGACGCTGTGCTCGAGTCGCTCGCCAGCGCCGAAGCCGTGCTCTCCGAGGACGAGAAGGAAATCGGCGCCGCGGTGATCGACATCGGCGGCGGCACGACCGACGTGATCCTCTACGTGGACGGCGGCATCGCCCACACGTTCGTCATCCCGGTCGGTGGCAACAACATCACGAGCGACATCGCCGCGGGGCTCCGCACGCCGATGGCCGAGGCGGATCGCCTCAAGCAAAAGCACGGCTGCGCGCTCGGTCGAATGGTGGCCGAAGACGAAGAGATCGAGGTGCCGGGCGTGGGCGGTCATCAGCCGCGCCGCACCGCACGCCGCGTGCTCTCCGACATCGTCGAGCCGCGCGTCGAAGAGATGTTCGCGGTCATTCGCAAGCGAATCGAAGATACCGGATTGCTCGAGCAATTGTCGGCTGGAGCCATTCTCACCGGCGGCGCCGTGCTCCTCGAGGGAATGCCGGAGTTCGCCGAAGAGATCTTGGGAATGCCGGTCCGATTGGGATTCCCCACCGGTGTGCGCGGTCTCACCCAGCTCGTGCAAGGTCCGCAATACGCGACGGCCGTCGGACTCGTGAAGTACGGCGCTACGCAGATCGTCGAAGCTCACAATCGCGCGCCTTCGCCGCCCGTCTCGCTCACCCGCCAAAAGGTGATCAAGAAGGCTCCGGTGGTGGCCGCGGAAGAGGCGGAAGTGGACGCCAAGCCCGCGCAAGGCAGCAAGATTTGGGAGTGGCTGAAGGCGGCGTTCTGAAGCGCCGCGACCGGGCTCCGGTCGACCGACCAATCGGTGTCCTATGTAGGACAAATGTTGGCCGAAGATTTGAGCCGGTTATCGAAAGAGATGTAGAACCGAAAACATAAGGACGACGCCAGTCGCCGAGGGAAGAGGCGCCCGAACGATACTGGTAAGTCCGCGTGGACGAGCGACGCGAGAGTCGCGACGTCCGCGTGATTGCGAATTAGACCAAGGGCGAGTCGCCCTTCCGGGAGGTCACGGTCATGAGTTTTTCCATCGAGTTCGCGGACGAGTCGCAGGAATATCAGGCTCGTATCAAGGTGATTGGCTGCGGCGGCTCCGGCGGCAACGCGGTCAACACGATGATCAACTTCGGCCTCGAAGGGGTCGAGTTCATCGTCGTCAACACCGACGTGCAAGCGCTCAACGCGAACGCGGCCCCCACCAAGCTGACCATCGGTCAGAACATCACCAAGGGCCTCGGCGCCGGCGCCGACCCCGATCGCGGTCGTAAGGCCGCCCTCGAGGACGTGCAGCGCATCAAGGAGCTCATCGCCGGGGCCGACATGGTCTTCGTGACGGCGGGCATGGGCGGCGGCACCGGAACCGGCGCGGCCCCCGTGATCGCTCAAATCGCTCGCGAAGAAGGCGCGCTCACCGTGGGCGTCGTCACCAAGCCCTTCCTTTTCGAGGGTCGTCAGCGTTCGCGCCGCGCCGAGCAAGGTCTCGCGCAGCTCGCCGAGCAGGTCGACACCCTCATCACGATCCCCAACCAGAAGCTCCTCATGCTGGGCGACGAAGACCTCACCTTCGTCGACGCGTGCCGCAAGGCCGACGAGGTCCTCTACCAAGCGGTGAAGGGCATCAGCGATCTCATCACCCAGAGCGGCATCGTCAACGTCGACTTCGCCGACGTGAAGACGGTCATGAGCAACATGGGCCGCGCGCTCATGGGCACCGGCATCGCCAAAGGACAGAACCGCGCTCGTATGGCCGCGGAGATGGCCATCTCCTCGCCGCTGCTCGACGAGATCTCGGTCGACGGCGCCACCGGCGTGCTCATCAACATCGTGGGCGGCTCGGACCTCAAGATGCGCGAAATCCAAGAGGCGGCCTCGCTCATCCAAGAGCAGGCGCACGAGGACGCGAACATCATCTTCGGCGCGAGCATCGACGAGACCCTGGGCGAAAACCTCAAGGTCACCGTCATCGCCACCGGCTTCGACGCGGCCGAGCGCGAGCTCCACGCCGAGTCGCAGGCGCGCGCCTCCACCATGCCGCCCCAGACCGTCTCGTCGTTCCAGCCGCGTCCGTCGACCTCGTCGTTCGCGCCGGCCGCTCGTCAGTCGCAGTCGGACGTCATCCCCGCGCTCTCGACCCGTCGCACCGCGCCGGTCTCGCGTGAGTCGGTCGCCCCCGAGTCGCGCTTCGCGCCCGCCTCGCAGCCCCGCCTCGCGGTCCGTGAGCGCGCGCCCAGCTCGCAGAGCTTCCCCGCGTTCGACAACGAGTGGGACGTGCCCGCCTTCCAGCGCAAGCACCAGTAATCTTCACGCTTTCTTCGTCGGCCTCTCGAACTACATCGGCGGTCACGTGGGACACCTCCCCCCACGTGACCGTTCGTGTTTTCGAAGCGGCTCTTTCCTCGCGGGCAAGCTCGTCCCATGTTGAGCGAGTGCCGCAGCCATCGCCCTATCGCGATCGCGACTCGCCCGAGAGCTCCGTGTCGCTGTCCGGTGAAGATCGTGCGCGCATCGTGGACGAGATCCTGTCGGCCCGCCGCACCCGTGAGATCGAGCGCGAAAAGCGCCGTGAAGCGCTGTCGGGTCCCCTCCGAAAGGCGGCTGCGGTCTCCGCGGGCCTCGTGCTGTCGCTCTTGGTGGTGGAGTCCGTTCCCGGGCTCGGTCGGGCCATCGCGGCGCTGATCGCCGTCTCCGCCGCGGCGGCCGTCGTGTACGCGATCCTCAAGCGTCCCTGAAAGCCCCGCAGCACGCGAGACCCGAACGCCGAGCCCGCGCAGCTGCGTGCAGATTACACGTGAACGACGTGCGTGCCGAGCGCGGCAGCTTCGCGCAGGACCGTGGAGAGGCCCTCTTCTTCCGAAGCGAAGGCGAGCGCGTCCGCCGCGGCCATCCAGGCGAGCGCGTCCGCGTGCGTGGTCTTTCCCACGAAGCGCGCCGGCACTTCCAGCGTGCTCGCGAGACGCACGAGCTTGGGGCGCTCGGGGCCGTCGCCGACCACCACCAGCGAGAGCTCGCGCCCGGCGCGCCGCTGCTCGGCCACGTGCTCCACCACGCGGTCCACGCGCTTCTTGAAGACGAGCCTGCCCACGCTCACGTAAAGCTCGCCGCTGGTCGCGCGTCGCTCGGCCACGTCCGCGGCGGCGATGGGCGGGAGCTCCAGGGGAGGGGCGATGACCATGGCCACGCGTTCGAGCTCACGCCGCGTCTCGGGTCCGAGCTTGGACGTGAGGGACTCGAGCAGTGAGTGCGAGACGAAGCGCCAGGTGCCGGCGCGCGCGGCGATTTTGCGCACCAAGGTCTCTCGGGCGACCTGGGGCATGCCCGCGAGCAAGCGTACGTCGGCGCCGTGCGAGACCACCTCGAGGGGCGAGCGGCAACGCGTGGACATGGCCACCGGGAATGCCGAGGGGACCGCCCAGTGCGCGACCACCAGGTCGAATCCGCCTCGCTCGACCACCGCGCGGGCGCGTCTCACGAAGCTTCCGACCTCGAGCAGGCGAGGGGGAAAAGCCTTCACGCGTGCGGCGATTCCCGGCCATCCGAAGGCTCCGCCCGCTTTCGGGGCGATGACCTCGACGTCGTGCCCGGCGTCTTTCAGCGTCGAGACCTCGGCCTGCACGAAGTGACCGCTGGGATCACCCGGGAAGTCGGGGTAACTCGTGGTGACGACGGCGACGCGCAAGCGAAAACCGGACTTAGCGGGAAGATCCGGACGATCCAAGGAAAAACGGGCAACACGCCTTCCTCCGGCTCATCTTCGTGGCCTTCTGCTAAGGAAAGGCCATGACCGAGCCCGAGAAGCAGGTGAAGATCGAAGGACGCGTCCTCTACATCACGGAGGACCAAGCCTTGCTCGAAGAGCAACTCGGCGGAAATACCCTCTCGTACGACCCCGAGCGTCCGCTGGTCTCCAACATCTCCACCGACGAGCTTACGCCCGGCTGGGTCTGTTACTACTACGACGAGACGCTCGGTCGGTACTGCCTCGTGGGGCTGCGCGGCGGCAAAATCCAAAAGGATTCCATCAAGAACGGTGGCTTCGGGGTCATCGTCAGCGGCATCTCCAAGGGCTGCGGCTCGAGCCGCGAGACCGCGCCCTACAGCGAGCTCGTGTGCGGCGTGCGTCTCGTCGTCGCCAAGAGCATCGAGAAGATCTACCGCCAGAACGCGCAGAACATCGGCCTGCTCACCAGCACCGATTTCGGCCTCGTCGAGCGCATCGAGCGCGGCGAGAGCATTCCGATGAGCGAGTTCACCAAGGGACTCGACCCCATCAGCGCCGGCATCGTCGAGCACGGCGGTCTCTTCGCGTACAACCGCGCTCGCCTGGCCGGACAGGTGTCGCCGCCGGCCATCGAGACGAAGGCCCGCCCGCTCACTTTGTGCGAGAAAATCCTGGCCGCACACGTGATCGTCGACGCGAAGGCGGGCAAGATCGGCGTGCCCGCGGTCGCCCCCGGAGACGCCTTTTTCGCCCGCGCCGACGTGCGCTTCAGCCACGAATACGTGACCCCCATGGCGGAGTCGTTGTTCGTGAAAGAGATGGGCAAAGACGCCAAGGTGACCGACCCGGAGAGCGTGTTCGCCTTCCGCGACCACCTCACGTTCCTCGACCTCGTGATGCCCAAGGCCCACCGCGACATGGGCCTCAAAGAGCAAGCCGAAGAGCTTGCCACGGTGCAAGAGTCCTTCACCAAGCGACAGAACGTGCGCCTCTACGGTGAGGTCCACCGTGACGGCAAGCTCGTGGGCTCCGAAGCCATCTGCCACAACAAGGTCATCGAAGAGATCGCGCTGCCCGGCCAGCTGGTCATGGGCACCGACTCGCACACGTGCATGGCGGGCGCGCTCGGCTGCTTCGCGTTCGGCGTGGGCTCGACGGACATGGCCAACGCCTGGTTCACCAAAGACGTGCGCGTCACCGTTCCGGAGACCGCGCGCTTCGTTCTGCACGGGAAAATGCGTCCCGGCGTGTGCGCCAAAGACGTGATGCTCCACATCCTCTCGCAGGAGTTCTTCAAGTCCGGCGCCGGAATCGGCAAGGTCTTGGAGTTCTCGGGCGAAGGCGTTCGTGGCCTGTCGCTCGACGAGCGCGCCACGTTGACCAACATGGCGGTCGAAGCGGGCGGCTTCACCGGCATCATCGAAGCGGACGAGGTGGTGGTCGACTACTTGGTCGCCCAGCGTGGCCTCGACGCGGACACGGTCCGAAAGCACATCGTGAAAGCCGACGAAGGCGCGTCCTATCTCGCCACCTTCGACGTGGACCTCGCGGCCATCGCGCCCATGGTCGCCACGCCCGGCGACCCGCGAAATGGCGTGCCTCTCGCCGATCTGTCCAAGAAGGAAGGCAAAGACGTCGCCGTGCAAATCGCCTACGGCGGCTCGTGCACCGGCGGCAAGAAGGCCGACATGGACATGTACGCCGAGGTGCTCTCCGCTGCGCTCGCCAAGGGGCGCCGCGTGAAGGAGGGCGTGCACCTCTACATCCAGTTCGGCTCGCAAGACATCCGGCGCTACGCCGAGTCGAAGGGGTACCTCGAGGTGTTCGCCAAGGCAGGGGCCGAGCTGGTCGATCCCTCCTGCGGCGCCTGCATCAAGGCCGGTCCCGGGGTGAGCGACTCCCCCGACCAAGTGACCGTCAGCGCCATCAACCGCAATTTCCCCGGTCGCAGCGGCCCCGGAAAGGTGTATCTCGCGAGCCCGCTCGTCGTCGCTGCGAGCGCCATCGTCGGGCACATCGCGTCCCCCGACGACCTCTGAATCCCCGCCTTACGAAAGCCCCTGCGAGAGAGCCCGAGAGATGAACACGATCCAACCGAATGCCTACGTCGTCCTCGACTACGTCCTGCGGGACTCGGACGGCGAGATCCTCGATCGCAGCGACGGCGACGACGGCGAGCCCATTCGCTACGTGCACGGCTACGGCATGCTCGTCCCCGGTCTCGAGGCGCGCCTACCCGGCCTCGCCAAGGGCGAAAAGAAGGAAATCGCCGTGCCCTCGACCGAAGCCTTCGGCGAATACGACGAAGAGCTCGTGCTCGAGGTCGAGCGCGGCGAGTTCCCCGACCCCAAGGTGGTCGCGGTCGGTGACGAGTTCATCGCCGAGTCGCCCGAAGGCGACGAAGCGGTCATGCACGTGGTCGAAGTCCACGACGACTTCGTGATCGTCGACGCGAACCACCCCCTCGCCGGGGTCGACCTCACGTACTCCATCACCGTGCGCGAGCTGCGCGCCGCCACCCCGGAAGAGATCGAGTCCGCCGCCCGCGAGCTCGAGGAGTCCGAAGATCACAACCACGTGCACGGCCCCGATTGCGGGCACGACACGTCGCTCGTTCAGCTGGGAAAGAAGCTCGAAAACTGAGTCTCGCCTGCGGCCGCCTCCCACGCGAGGTGGCCTCGCCCCGACACCTGCTCGTTCGGGCAGGCCGGGGCCCAGCTACTTGCAAATTGGGTCGTAGAGGACTACGGCTAGCGAAGATTTCACGGGAAAAGAGAGAGCATGAGCACCAAGACCTTGAGCCCCCAGGACCTCGACATCCGCATCCGCGAGCGCCAGCTGAAGAGCGGCAACCTCTCCGAGAAGGACGTGGAGAAGTTCATCTCCTCACTCCCCGACCTCGCCGACGCCTGCGAGCCCGTCTCGCTCGCGCAGCCTGCGCTCGAAGCCCCCGAAGAAGTCGAAGAGGCCGACGACCTCGACGACGAGCCCGAAGCCCCCTCGGCCGAAGAGCCGAGCTGAGCACCGGGGCGACCGTGAGCCAAGACTCCGAGAACGAGCTTCCGCACATCGACTTCGCGACCTTCGTTCTGTCGCTGAGTCACTCGGCCCTGATGCACCTCGGCGAGGCGCCTCACCCCGAGGACGGACGCGTGGAGAAGAACCTCCCGCTCGCCAAGCAGAACATCGACCTCTTGGGCCTTCTCGACGAGAAGACCAAAGGCAACCTGACCGGCGACGAAGAGCGCCTGCTCAGCCAAGTGCTCTTCGACGTGCGCATGCGCTACGTCGAGCTCACCAAGAAATGAGTCTCGTTCGACGCGACCGCCGCTTCTGCCCCTCGCAGAAGAGCGCGGTCGCGTCGTCCATTTTGTGCGTGTCGATGCTCGTGATTCCCGGTTGCCGGGACAAGAGCACGGGCCCCGTCGACGCCCAGGCGTCATTGCCTTTGGCGCCGCCCCCGCCGTCGTCTGCCTCGGCGAGCATACCGAGCTCGCCCGAGTCGCTGGGCTCGCGGCGCCTTCCGAGCTTCGCCCCGGTGGTGAAGAAGGTCGACGCCGCAGTGGTGAAGGTGAGCACCTTGGTGGCCGCGGAGAGTCACGGCCATCGGAAGGTAGGCAAGGGCGTCGGCACGGGCTTCGTCATCGACCGCGACGGCGTGATCCTCACCAACGCGCACGTGGTCGAGCAAGGGCGCATCACCGTTCAGCTCGCCGACGCCCGCGAGCTCGAGGCCAAGGTGGTCGGCAAAGACGCCCGCACCGACGTCGCCGTGCTCCGGGTCGACGCTCACGAGCTGCCGGTCGCGGAGCTCGGCGATTCGGACGCGGTCGAGGTGGGCGACTGGGTGCTCGCCATCGGGAACCCCTTCGGGCTTACCCACACGGTCAGCGTCGGTATCGTCAGCGCCAAGGGGCGCACCCGTGACGACGTGCCGCTCGACCCTTCGGGGTACTACGATTTTCTGCAGACCGACGCTTCCATCAACCCCGGAAACTCCGGCGGTCCACTGCTCGACCTCGAGGGGCGAGTGGTCGGCATGAACACGGCCATTCGTGGTGGGGGCGCCCAAGGCATCGGCTTCGCCATTCCCATCGCCATGGTGAAGGCGCTCGTCCCCAAGCTCTTGCGAGACGGCAAGATCGTGCGTAGCGCGCTCGGGGTAAAAATCCGCGATCTTCGCGAGGTCGGCAAAGACGAGCGCGAGAAGCTCCATTTGGGCAACGTCGCGAAAGGCGCGCTCGTCGACTCGGTGGATCCGCACGGCCCGTCCGGCACGGTGCTTCGTCCCGGCGACCTCGTGACGGTCTTTCGCGACCAACCCATCGAGCGCAGCGCCGAGCTCCAATGGCTCGCGAGCACGGCCGGCGTGGGGCAGGTCTCGACGCTCAAGATCGTGCGCGACGGCGCGCCCCTCGAGGTCACCGTTCGTCTCGGAGAGCTCTCGGAGCCCAAGCCCGCGGCCGAGCCGCCCCCTTCCGACCCGAGCGACGACATCCACTGAACCGGAGGCCAGGCGGATTTCACCGGTTGGCCATTTCCCCGACGTTCGCGCGCGAAACGTACTAGGTTGAAGGTGCGGCTCATGACGGCGGTTCCTCCGGAGACCCCCAAATCCCAAGGGGATGACGCGCTCGAGGTGCCTCTCCGCGCGGGCTCCGGCGAAGACGGCGACGAAGCCGTGCCCATTTTGCCGGCTGACGGCGACGCTGGTGAGCTCGGTGACCCCGATGCCCCCGATGCTCCTTTTGCGGCGGCGGCGGGTGGCACGGGTTTGGGTCGTCGGCCGAACGTCCCGACGCGGCAGCTGAATAGCCGCGCCGAGGATGCGTCCAACGCCAAACTAGCCCGCATCAAGGAAGCCGAGGAAGACCGTGAGCTCATCGCGCGTGCGCAGAAAGGTGACAAGGTTGCGTTTCGACGACTCGTCGAACGTCACCAGCGCCGCGCCTTCGCGATCGCCCTCTCGCTCGTCCGCGACGAAAACGACGCCCGTGAGCTCGTGCAGGACGCGTTCCTCCGAGTCTTCAAGGGCCTCGGAAGCTTCCAGGGGGGGTCGTCGTTCTTCACCTGGCTTTACCGAATCATCACCAACCTCAGCATCGACCTCATTCGTAAGCCCGGTCGTCAGCTGGTCGAGCTCGAGCCCTCCCGGGTGGACGCCGAAGACGCTCGCGACTCGGAGTATCCGCTCGTCGCTCGCATCGACGGCGCCGACCCGGTCGACGTCGTTCGGCGTCGCGAAATCGCAGCCCGTCTCAAGATCGCACTCGACGCCCTGCCGCCTTACCATCGGGGGGTCATCGTGATGCGCGAGATCGAAGGCCTCAGCTACGAAGAGATGGCCCAAGCCATGAACGTGTCCAAGGGCACCATCATGAGCCGTCTCTTCCACGCTCGGCAAAAGCTCCAAAAAGCGCTCGCCGATTGTTACGGCGAGCAAATCGACGGCCCGGCGGCCGTATCCCGTAGCTCGAGCGACGACGAAGAGACCGCGAACGGCGAGGACTCGGCCAAAGCCGACGCCCCCGACGAGGAAGAAGATCGAGGCGCATCATGAGCCTTCCTGACGACACCATGCTCACCCTGCAGGCCTACGCCGACGGCGAGCTCGAAGGTCCCGAGCTCGAAGCCGCCGAGAGCCTCCTCCGCGAGAACGACGAGGCACGTGCCTTCGTCGAGTCGATCGGCATCCTCGCGCACGGCATCGACGCAGCGTACGCCCTCGAACCACTCCCCACGGTCGACCTGACCGAGGCCATTTTGCGTAAGGTCGAGGCCGCCGAGCGCGAGACCGAACCCGACGTCGGCCGCGACATCTCCGTTTCCAGGCCCGGCGTGCCCATGCCGGGCGTGCCCCGCAAGAGCTCCGAAGTCACGAGCCTCGCGTTGGCCCGTGAGAAACGTGCTCAACGCTCGCAAATTGCCCTCGTTGTCGGTGCGCTCGCCATGGCGGCTGCGGGCATCGTCTACTTCCGCGGTCAGCACGAGACGTCCAAGCCGGAAGTGGCCAGCGTCGCTCCCGAGAGCGCCGGTTCTGGAGCGACGGCGTCCGCCGGTGAGCGTGGGGTCGAGGTCCACGACATCGATTCGAGCGAAAAGAATCAGGTTTCGGTCTTTTATTTGCCGGCTTCGGGTGGCAATGCCGCCTCGAGCGTCGTCGTCTGGATCGACGACAAGGGAGCACCGTGATGCGCGTCATGACTCGAAGGCACCTGCTCTCCGTTGCGCTCATGGGCGCGGCGGTCACCGGTTTCGCCGCCGTCACGGGTGAGGGAGTCGCGCTCGCCGATGGTTCGTCCAAAGTCCGAGCCGAGGTCATGGTCATCCACGCGACGAAGGGCGCCGACCCGGGCAGCTTCGACCCGCGCATCGGTGACGTCTCCCGCTTGAAGGAACCGCCCTTCAACGCGTTCAATACCTACAAGCTCCTCGACAAGCAGACCTTCGAGCTCGAGGCCGGCAAAAACGGCCAGGTGAAGCTGCCCAACGGGCGGGCCCTCCAGGTCGCCTACACGGGCCCCACCCCGGACAAGCGCCACGACGTCTCGGCCTCGATCAGCCAAGCCGACGGCGCTTCGTTCCTGAAGCTCCTGCGTGTTTCGGCTTCGGTCGGGCAGACGTTTTTCGTCGCCGGTCAGTCCTACCAGGGCGGTAACCTGGTCCTAGCGATCACGTTGCGCTGACTCGTCTGCGACGCCTGGTCGTGACCTCGAAGACCGCTCGGTTCCCTCGGAATCGGGCGGTTTTTTCGTGCGGGCTCGGGACGCGGCGAAGCACTCGGAGCGTAGAAAGAGGCCGTAGATTCGACCTCCGAACATGCTTCGTGGTACGAGCCGAGACTGCCTCCAATGAAGAAGTCCTCCGACATCACCGTGGACATTCCCGAAGACGACGGTCCGTCCTGGGGACGCGTCGGCGTCATCGCGGCCATCGGTTTCGTGGTGGGCATCGCGTGGCCCAAGCTCACCGGCGTGAAGCTCGGCCCCAACGCTCCGAACGAGTCCGCTGCCGCCGCTGCCGCCACCGCGGCGATGCGCGCTCCGGAGGCCGCCACGGCTTCGCTAGTCCCCGTGGCCAGTGGAAAGCCCGCTGTCGGCGCCCAAGCTCCGGGCGGTGCCTCGGCGAACCCCACGCGAGATGCCGCTCCTTCGACGGGCGTGGCGGTCACCGTCGCGCGTGGTGCGGTCATCTCGTGCAAGACCGACGCAGGCGAGAACCTGAAGGGCACCAAAGACTGTGGGCCCTCGGGCTTCGACATCGTGGCCCAGCCTCGCCTGAAGAACCTCGGCCAGTGCACGGCGGCCACCCAAGCGGCTGGCGCCAAGCTGTCGGCCGTGTTCACGGTCGACTACGGCTCGGGTCGCATGGACATGAACGTCGGCAAATCGTCGACGGTCAAAGACCCTGACGCTTTCCTCGCCTGTATGCGGACCGAGTTCAACGGCGTGGTCTTGAAGGGGCTCTCGCACGCGCATCCGCGCTACGTGGTCGCGTACGCCGTTTCGTTCGACTCGGCCAAAGAGGCTCCTGTCGCTGCCGAGACCAAGCCCGGTGAAAAACAGGGAGCGGGCGACGCGAAGCCGGTCGGAGGAGATGCTCAGGTCACCTGGGAGACGGCGCTCGTGCGCGACACTCCGAAGACGGGCACCATCGTCGCACGCCTTCCGCGCGGCACCAAAGTGACGCCGTCGATCTCGCGCGAGGGCTGGTTCAAAGTGACGTATCCCGACGGCGAAGGTTGGGTTTACCGCGGCGCCATCGGCCGCTGAACCGCGAGAGACTTCCTTCGAGCTTCGCTGCGGGCGCGCACTCGTGTGACGTTCAGTCTTCGCCGGCGTCGAACGGCACGCGCTTGGAGCGGCCCTGTTCGTCGACGGCGAGCAGCTCTTCCACGCGTTTTTGCGCCGAATCGAGCTTTTCCTGGCAGCGCGACGAGAGGACCACACCCTCCTCGAAGAGCGTCACCGATTCTTCGAGTGGCAGATCGCCACGCTCGAGCTTGCTCACGATTTCGGAGAGGCGCTTCATCGTGGCCTCGAACGATAGATCGGTCGGCTCGGCTTCGGTGCTCATGGACGCTTGGGCTCCTCGGGCATGCGGGGAGCGAGCAATAGACGGGTTTCGCCGGGGGGAACAGCGGGAACGAGCGCGTAGCCGTCCGGGTCGAAGGTGACCGGCACGGCCTCTCCGGTCGAGGTGAGCAAGAGGGCCGTGTAGCCGGAGTCGCGCGGCGGACGACCGTCGGGGCCTGTGATGCGCAGCCATGCGACTTCGTCGCTCTCTCCCTGGCCGATGGGGGACTTCACTCCGGCGAGCGCACGACGGCCGAGGAACCGTACCTCGGCGCTCGGGTCGAGCTTGGCGGCGAGCTCGAGTGTCTCGCTGCGCGTGCGCGAGCTCGCGTCACGGGTTCGTTCGGCGAGCGCCGTCAGGTAGAGCTTTCGCAGGGCCGAGTCGGGCTCGTACGAATAGGCGTTGGCGAGCCTGCCCGAGACGTCGAGCGCGCGGCTCTGGGCAAGTCCGAGGAGCGCGTGCGTGCGCAGGAGCGGCGTCCGCGAAGCGAGCAGAGCCTTCACTTTTTCGGTCGGCTCTTCGGTCCCGCGGCGCGCTAGAGCGAAGGCGGCGAGGGCGGCCTCCGGCTCACCCGATTCGGCGCGATCGACCAAGAGCGGCGAGGGCACGATTCCCTTGGGATCGCCGGTCTCGAGCGCAGAGAGGAACGACGTGCGCGCCGAAGGATCTTTCTCGATCGATGCGCGAGCCAAGAGGTCTTCGCGCAGGTCGGGGTCGCGCTTGCCGCGCGTCGCCATGGCCGCGGCGGCGCGGACCCGGGCGTCCTTGTCGTCGAGTCCACTCTTGGGGCTCGCAAGTCCAAGGGCCACTCGGCCGAACACACCAACCGCGCGGCTCTCGGCGTCGTTCGCGGAAGCGAGACGCGCGAGCAGCTGGTCCGCTTCGTCGAGGCGCGAGCCCCCACGCAACACGCGCAGCACGTACGCCCTGGCGCCTAGCCGCTGCACTTCGCGAGAGCGAATCATGGCCACGATCCACGGCTCGGCATGCGGACTGCGCATGCGACCGAGCGCCTGCGCCGCCTCGCTCTCCACGGTTTTGTCGAGCACCAGGCTGCCCAGCGCCTTGGCCGCTGCGAGCGATCGACAGCGTGAGAGCGCCACGATGGCGCGTGTCCGCTCGGCGAAGATCGGGTGGGCCGTCGCGCGGGCGCCGAGGTTCTTCACGAGCTCGTCGGTCTCGTAGGAGGGCACGAGATCGACTGCGAACGAAGCGCTGCCTTCGTCCGAAAAGAGCGCTTTTACCGCGGCTTCTGCCTCTTTCGCGCGGAGGGCCACGAGCGCCTCGGCGGCTGCCTGGCGCAGGATCGGGTTCGGGTCTTTGGAGAGGGTCTTGGCGGGCTCGAGAGCGCGCGCGTCGTTCTTCTTGGCGAGCTCGAGTAGTGCGATCGCCTTGGCGCGCGAATCGGACGAGCCGAGCGCGAGGAGCAAGATGTCGGCGGCGCGGAGGTCTTCCGTGCGTGAGATGGCGAGCAAGAGCGGGGCAGAGAGTCCGCTTGCCGGCCCGAGCCCACGCACGATGGTCGGGGGTGACGCCGCGAGCGCACGCGCCGAGGCATCGCTCCCGGCATTTTGCGCACGCACCGAGGCAAAAAGCGCATCGAAGGCCGGGCCCGTTCCGCTCGATGCGAGCGCGAGTGCCGCCGACGAACGCGCGAGCTCGAAGCGTGCGAAGGGATCGGCGTCGTCGGTCGAGCCTGGTGCGCGCGCACCGACCGAAGCTTGCACCTGGAGCACGCTGATAAGCGCGGTGCGGGCGCCTTCTTCTTTGGCGTGCGGTGCGAGGGCGCGCACGACCTCCAGCAGCGCACGAGGGTCGGTGCGCACCGCGGTATTGGACTCGGCTTGTGAGGCCAGCAGCGCGACCGACTCGGGCGTGCCGAGCTCGGCGGCGCGACGAAGGCCACGTAGGCGTTCTTCGGGCTGACTCGAGCGCAAGAGGCGTTGCACGAGCTCCATGCCGAAGCGACCGCGAAAGTTCGTGGCCGGCGCCTCGGTCGGACTCGAGGGGGCTTCCGCGACGACGCGCGCGGATCTCGGCTGCGCCTGCGCGCTGGATCCGAGGACGAGCGACGCGAGCCCGAACGCGAGCAGAGAGGTTCGTTTCGCCTTCACGAGTACGAGACTACCCGTTCGTGAGCGGGCTCAGGGCTTCTTCGGTGCCGTTTTGGGAGCCGGCGAAGGCGCGGCCGTGGGAGCCGGCGAAGGCGCGGCCTTGGGACCCGGGGTGCTCGGTTTCGGCGCGGCGGAAGCCGGTTTTACGGAAGCGGTCGCGGATTTGGGGGCCGAATCCTTGAGCGAGAACGCGACGTTCGGGTCACCTGCCGCTTTGTTCTGGACCGCCTCCCAGCCGACGGTCTCGACCGCACCGTCACGTGAGACGAACGAGACGATCGCCGATTCGAGCACGAGGGCCTTGGACATGGCGGCCTCGGAGGCGGCGGAGGCATCTTTGCCGGTGGGGCGGACGCCGATGGCCACCGACCAGGTGGTGTGCTCGGCCAAGCTCGCCGCGATGGCGCGCAAGGTCGGCAGGCCCTTGGGATCGAGCACGGGCCGGGAGCCTTCGCCGGTGAAAACGAAGGGCGATGCGACACGCACCGTGAGCGCTTTTTCGTCGAGGCTGACGAGCGGCTTTCCGCCGGAGTCGGGGCAGCCGTCGTCGTCGTCCACGCCGTTCCAGGTCTCGCGTTCACCCACGCACTTGTCGCCGTCTTCGTCGTCGAAGGTGTCGTGGTCGACGTCGACCGCGGGGCAGCCGTTGCGCTTCGGGTTCGCTTTGGAGATGCCGGCTTCAGTCGGACAGGCGTCGACGGCGTCGGCGATGCCGTCCTTGTCGTTGTCCGGATCGGGGCAGCCGTCTTCGTCCTCGAAGAGGTCCTTGTCCTCGGGCTGGTCGGGGCACCGGTCGAGGTCGTCCGGGATGCCGTCGCCGTCGGCGTCGACCACGGGACAGCCGTTTTTCGCGGGGTCGGCGTTGCGTTCGCCGCGCAAGTCGGGACACCGGTCGACGTCGTCGGGGACGTCGTCCTTGTCGCGATCGGCGATGGGGCAGCCGTTGCGACGTGGGTTCTTGCTCTCGACGCCGGCCACGCGCGGGCACGCGTCTTCCTTGTCGACGATGCCGTCGTCGTCGTCGTCGATCTCGGGGCAGCCGTCGTCGTCTTCGAAGCCGTCGCGGTCTTCGGGGATCTGGCGGCACTGGTCGAGGTCGTCCGGGATGCCGTCTTGGTCTTCGTCGTGCGAGCGTGGGCTCCAGCCGATCTGGGCGATGGCTCGGAACGAGGGCACACCCACGGCATCACTGAGACCGAGGTCGATGCCTGGCGCCACGTACACGTCGCGGTAGTGGCCGAGATCGATGCGATCGGACAGCGTGAGCATGGCCGGAGAGAGCGGGCTCGACTTCGCGTCACCGAAGCCGAAGGGCGCGACCGGTCCGGCGGGCAGCGAGCCGTGCAGCGAGATTTCCCAGCGCTGACGATTGGCCGAGTCGAGCTTCAAGAGGCTCGGTCGGAACGTGAGGCTCACGGTGTACGGGATTTCGTCGCCGAACGTGCTTCCTCCCACACGCTCGTCGGGCCAGGTGCGGCGCTCGGTGCGCAGCTTGTATCCGAGGCTTCCGGAGAGCTCGGCCACGATGAACGAGTAGCTCGCGAGCACACGGCCCGTGGCCGTTGCCGAGCCTTCACCGAGAAACGCCTCGCGGTTTCCGGTCGGCAAGGTGAGGTTCGCGAGCACGGCGAGGCCGAAGCCGCCGTCGCGGTTGTCGATCACGTTGGCCTTGCCGAGCAACATGAGGTCGCCGAGCGCCGACGTGGGCACGCGACCGGTCGACGAGACGGTGGACGGTAGGGAGCTCGTGCCTTCTTGCGCGAGCGTGAGCGGCAGCGCGAAGCCGAAGAAGCCTCGCGCACCGAGACCGACGCCACCCACGAGGTCGAGTGCGAGCTGGTTTTGCACCGGCACGAAGGCGGTGTCGTCCGAACTTGCGCGACGCAGGACCACCGGTCGATAGGCGTACGAGAGCGTGCTGCCGACGTTCCACTGGAAGTTGCCGGGTGTGCTCACCGGCTCGTAGACGAGCGAGGCGGACGGGTCGGCGGAGGGGCGGAACGTGCGCGCATCGAACGAGGGCAGCGTGGCTTGGGCCCGCGCCTCTCGATCGGACGCCACGAGCGTGCACGACGCGACAAGCGCGCCGAGCACGGCCGAGCCAACCCGCGAGCTCACGAGGCGCGTTGCACGCGTCCCGAACGAGCCCGATTCGAACGACTGAGACGGTGATCGCGAGCGCATTCAACCGCCAACTTACGCGACCTTCCCGAGGAAGAAACGCGAAAAAAAGGCGGAGTTTCTCGCAACGAAAGGCACGATCCGTCTTCTGGCGAAGAGGAGCGTGCGGCTCGCGTCCCGATTGCATCTCACTTCGTTCGCGTCGTGCCCGATCACGGCCACGACGCGTGGGAAGGAGAGCGGCGACCTCGCTTATTCGGCGTCGTTGACCGCGCGCAAAGGACGCGCGGGCAGGACGTGGTCCATGCGGAGGCGCTTCGCTTCCAAGTAGCCGAGTGAGAACGCATTGGGGGTCACGATGACGCCCTCGCGCGACTCGACCTCGACCCCGAGGTCGCGCAGCGCGGAAACCTTGGCGGGATTGTTGGTGAGCAAGAGGATGCTCTTGATCTCGAGGAACTCGAGCATGTCCTGGGCGCAGTCGTACTCGCGAGCGTCGTCCGGGAGGCCGAGCAAGCGATTCGCGTCGACGGTGTCGTGGCCGCATTGCTGCAACGCGTACGCGCGGATCTTGTTCGTGAGCCCGATGCCTCGGCCTTCTTGCCGGAGGTAGAGGATCACGCCCGCTCCGCGCTTGGCCACTTCGGCCATGGCGGCGTCGAGCTGCTCTTTGCAGTCGCACTTGAGCGAACCGAAGACCTCGCTGGTCATGCACTCGGAGTGCACGCGAACGGGGACTTGGCGGCCTTGGGCGACGTCTCCGAAGACGAGCGCGACGTGCTCTTCTCCGTGGGGCCCGCGGAACACGTGCGTCTTAAAGGTACCGTGGCGCGTGGGGAGCTCCGCCATCGCCTGCCACTCGGTTCGAGGCCGGATCACCCGTTTCTGGGGGACGTGCATCTCAGTCTTCTCCTGGTTTTTCTGTGCGTATCGACCGATGGTCCGGTCGAGCGAGACCCGAATGTAAAGCCGGAAGCCCTGGAGTCAATCGACGGTTTTTCTCGAAATCCTCGAGACTTCTGCGATATTTTAATAGTTGGGGACGGGCCGTCCGCTATCCTGGAAGCGAGCCGAAGGCTCACCCCGCCTTCGATTTCGAACGGGGGCCTTCACGTTTACAAAGGCTCATCAGCATATCTTCGAGGGTGGCGTCCGGAGACCTTCGCGAGCTCTTCAGGGCGAGATCGGTCTCGGCGAGCACGGTCAGCCAGCGCTCCACTTCGCGAGGGCGGATGGTCTTGGCCTTCTGGGCGAGCTCCCGGGCGCGGAACGGCTGGAAGACTCCCGCGCGCTTGGCGGCCTCGTCTTCACGGGCGCCTCCTTCGAGGGCGGCCTGGAACTTGGCGAGCTGACGAACCGACCACGCGAGCGCTCCGAGTAGAGGCAATCCGCGGTCTCGTGGGTCGTAGGCGTCCGCCAGCACGTGGAGGGCTCGCGCGAGGTTCCGTTGACCGACGGCGTCGACGAGAGCCCAGGAGTCGTCGGCGCGAACGCGGTGCACGCACTCCGAGAGCGCGGCGGCATCGATCGGGGCGCCGAGGCCGACGTAGAGCGAGAGGCGCTCGATGGCGTCGTCCAGGACCGAGAGGTCGGACCCGACCAGCTCGGCCAAGAGCTCCGCGGTTTCGAGGTCGATCTCGTGGCCACGGGCTTTGGCGGCGTTGCGAATCCAGCCGGGGAGCGCACGGCGCTCGATGGGACCGCAGTCGACCGAGATACCAGCCTTTTTGACGGCGCTTCCGAACTTACGACGGCCGTCGAGCTTGTCGGCGACGAGAACGAGGCAGGTCGAGGGGACCGGCGTTTTGACGTACTCGGCGAGTGGATCGGTCGGGAATCCTGCGTCGCCGCCTTCGCGCTCTTCCCAGCGTTCCACTTGGCGCACGAGCACGAAGCGGCGAGGCGCCATCATGGGCACCGTGCGCACGGCCGAGAGCACCTTCTCGACGCTCGCGTCTCCGGCGGTGAGCTTGTCTTCGTTGAAGTCGGCGAGACCCCCGCCGAGCGCGGCTTCACGCAGAGCCTTCACGACTCGCTCGCGAAACCAGCGCTCGTCGCCGACGATCGCGTAGACCGGGAGGAGCTCGCCTCGTTTGGCCGACTCGATCGCGGCTTCGGGGGTCATCGGTCCGTCACTCGCCGCGCTTCTTGCGGGCGATGCGGAGCGCAGCGGCGAGGCCGAAGAGCGCGCTCGGGACGGCGAGGAAAAAGTCGGGGCCGTTCGCGCCGGGCACCGAGCAGCCACAGCCGGACTTCTGGACCTTGATGTCTTCTTCGGGGGTGCGGTTGTACGCGTCCTGGCCGACGAAGGGCGGGGGAGTGCCGACCGCGGTCACGTCGCCTTGCACGGGGCTCGCGCCCGGCTCTTCGTCGTTCTTGGCGGTCTTCGCGCCCGCGTCGACGCCGTTGTCGACCTTTTTGATGCTCGTGTCCTTGGCGTTGAACGCGATGCTGCGGCGGTCGACGACCGGGTTGTCGCCCTTCAGGGTCAGCGTGACCGAGCCGCCGATGTCGGTGCCGTCGGGCGTGCGGACCTGCATCTTGTATTCGCCCGCTTCGAAGCCGCGGTCACGCTTGAGACCGAAGTCGAAGTTCGTGCCCTTGTAGATCTTGCCGCTCGCGTCCGCGAAGTCGACGTCGAGGCTCTCTACCTGGGGATTTTGGCCGGAAAGCGCCTGGCGGTTGATCACAGGTTCGCTCTTTCCGTCGACCAAGGAGCGCTCGTAGACCATGGTCTTCGTGAAGACGAAGCGCAGCGGCTGGTGCGCGATCGGCGGCGCCTTCGTGAGCTCGATTTTCACGAAAATGTGCCAAGCGCCCGAGACCTCGGTGGCCTCCTGCTGCTTCAGCTTGAACGTCCCCGCCGCGAGCGCGGACGAAGGCGAGACGACGAGGGCCACCAAAAAGGCGGCGAGGGTCAGAAGAGCGGGGACGATCTTGCGGGTCATGGCGGCTTCGCACCGTAGCCCAGGAGCGCCGCGAGCGCAGCCGTCGCCGGAGGGGGAAGCGTGTGTTTCTTTCGTTCAAGGTGCGCCGAAAGTCACCTCGTCCGGCGCGGGAATTCCGGTCTCGCATGTCCCGGTCCGGCCCCGTCCCGAAAACTTCACACATGGCGGATTTTTCCAACCTGAAGTCGCAGGAAGAACGGTCAGGGCGTTTGACAGAAATGGGGGATTTGGGCAGAGTTTGACCGGAAGAAATGTCGGATCGTTCAGGCGCGACCCGATCGGACGCCGTCGATCCGTTGATTGGGCGCACGATCAACGATCGATTCCGCATCACGCGGCTGATCGCGCGCGGCGGCATGGGCAAAGTTTACCTGGCCGAGCAGGCCCCGCTCGGGCGCCTCTGCGCGGTGAAGGTGCTGAACCCGAACTACAACGGGAACGCCGAGCCCGAGTTCCACAAGCGCTTCTTCCTCGAAGCGAGCGTCACGTCGAAGCTGTCGCACCCGAACACGGTGACCATCTTCGACTACGGCGTCACCGAGGACGACTACTACTTCATGGCCATGGAGTACCTGGAGGGGCAGACGCTCCACCAGGCCATCCGGGAGCACGGGTTTCTCACCGAAGAGCGCGCGGTCAACATCGTCAGCCAGATTTGTCGAGGCCTCCGCGAGGCGCACGCGTTCGGCGTGATTCATCGCGATTTGAAGCCCGCGAACATCTTCCTCGTGAAGCACGGCGACGAGACCGACTTCGTGAAGATCCTCGACTTCGGGCTCGTGAAGAACGTGCTCGAGAAGGCCGAAGACCAGATCACGCAGACGGGTCTCTTCATGGGCTCGCCCAAGTACATGGCGCCCGAGCAGATCCACGGTGCGGCGGTCGACGCGCGCACCGACGTGTATTCGCTCGGTGTCGTCTTGTGCGAGATGCTCACGGGTCGCGTGCCCTTCGACCGCGCCACGAGCGTGAGCATCCTGATGGCCCACGTGAGCGAGTCGCCCCCGCCGCTCACCGAGCTCAAGTCCGACGTGATGTGCTCGATCGAGGTCGAAGACATCGTGCGGCGTTGCCTCGCGAAGAACCCGGCCGATCGCTACGCCAACATGGACGACCTGTTGATGGCGCTGCGGGTCGCTGCGGGCGTCAGCATGACCGGCCAGGTCTCGGCGTTTCCGTTGGCGCGAGGGAGCGACCGACGCGCGGGCGCGAGCGGCTCGCAGCCCGTGGTCCTTCGTCAATCCGGAGCGAGCGGGAGCATTCCCGTGCACGTGACCGGCTCGGTGAACGTGCCCCTCGCGACGGCCAGCGGTCAGAGCCAGACGCCCATGTCGCTCACCCAAGACGACTTGCCCCAGGGCTTTTCGTCGCGGCGGAAGACCAGCATGACCCTGCCCATCGCGCTCGCGTTCGCCGCGGTGGTCGGTGGTCTGGGAGGGCTTGCGGCCTACAAGATCTCGACGGCACCCCCGAAGGTCGCCGCAGGTCCCGTGGTGACGGCGCTCCCCAAGTCGGCCGAACCCGTGGGCGTTCCGTCTTCCGTGCAATCTGCATCGAATACGAGCCCGACCGGTACCAACGTCGGCGGGACCACCGGACCCGGCGAGACGCGGCAGGCCATGCTCCACGTGGACTCGGTTCCTTCGGGAGCGAGCGTGCGTCGCGACGGCGTCGAGCTCTGCAAGGCCACCCCGTGCGACATCCTTTTCACCGGCACGGACGCCGCGCCCGAGCGTGTGCTCTCGCTCGTGGTGCAGAAGGCCAGCTACAAGCCTCAGCCGGTCGAAGCGAAGGTCGGCGATGGCAAGATCAACGTGAAGCTCTCCTGGGCAGGCGCCGGTGGTGGTTCAGGGGCAGCTGGAGGCGGCGGCGGTGGTGGCTCCGGGCATGCGCCTCCTGCCGGCAGCACGCCGAGTGGCTACAAGGGCGCCTACTGAGTCGGGTCCCACGGCATGCGCGCCCGACCACTCGCGGTCGAGCGTGAACGTCGTGATTCGTCGCGAAATCGGTGCCCGCGAGCGCGGACGAGGGTGGTACTGTCGCGCGTTCGATGGCGGTTCCGACGATGGCTCGAGGCGTGCTTTTTCGTAAGGGTCTCGTGGGGCGCGCGTTCGTCGCGCTCGCGGTGATCGGAGCTGCCTTGGGCACGACCCTGCCAGCCTTCGCCGACGCCCGCGCCGAGGCCCGCGCGCACTTCAAGGCGGGCATGGCCGCCATCGCCGCCAAAGACTACGACCGCGGTATCTCCGAGCTCGAGGCCGCGTACGCGATTCTTCCGCACCCGAACGTGCTCTTCAACGTGGCTCGCGCGCATGCGGAAGCCGGTCACGACGAACGCGCGCTCGAGGCCTACAAGAAGTACCTCGAGGGGGATCCCGCCGACCGGGAAGACGTGCAGAAGCTCGTGACCGCGCTCGAGCTCCGCATCGCGCAGGCGAAGGCCGCCACGGAGCCTCCGCCGCCGAAGACCGAGCCCAAGCCCGAGGTGCCGTGTCCGGACCCCAAGGGCGAGACTCCGCCGCCCGTGGTCGTCCCGCCCAAGCCACCGCCGCCGCCGCCACCTCCCGCGAAGCCGCCGGAAGATCTCGGTAAAGCACGTACCGAAGACGTGTTCGACGAGACCGTCGTCACGGCTTCGCGCGGCAAACAGAGCCCGCTCGACGCCCCCAATTCGACCGCGGTCATCACGGAGCAAGACATTCGTCTCTCCGGAATCACGAAGATCCCCGAGCTTCTGCGCAGGCTCGCCGGCATCGACATCATGGAAGTCACCGGAGGCCAGACCGAGGTCTCCATCCGTGGCTTCAATCAGCGCCTCTCCAACAAGGTGCTGGTGCTCGTGGACGGGCGAAGCGTGTACGTCGACTTGCTCGGCGCCACGTTCTGGCAAGCCCTGTCGATTGGTGTGGAAGACATCGATCGCATCGAGGTGGTGCGAGGTCCGGGCTCGGCCCTCTACGGCGCGGACGCCTTCAACGGCGTCATCAACATTCTCACGAAGCGCCCCGGACAAGGCAAAAACGGCGTCGCCGGTGGCTACGGCTCGCAATCGGCCGCGCACGGGAGCCTCTGGGCGTCGGGGCAGAACAAGGGTTTCGGTTGGCGCGCGGCGGCCGGCTACGACTACCTTCCTCGTTGGTCGCGCGAGGTGCCCAACGGCCGGGCCGACGTGCGTCTCGGCGTGCCCGACCAGGTGGAGAGCGCGCGCACCGTGCGCATCGATTTGCGCGCCAATCAAAAGCTCGGCAAAGAGACCAACTTTTACGTGGGTGGTGGCCTCGTTCAAGGCGACCTCGAGGTGCTCGGGCTCGGCGCGCTCAACGATTTGCTCCTGCCCAACACGGTGGCGACCGACCTGACCGCCGGAATCTCCTCGAAGTACGTCGAGCTTCGCACCTTCTGGAACCGCTTCCGCGCCGACAGCACGCTCAACGTCGCTTACGAAGGGCAATCGCTGCTTCCCTCGCGCGCCGAGCAGAACATCGTCGACAACGAGATCCAGCTCAAATCCGGCTTCGACGTTTCGCCGACCGTCCACAACGAGCTTCGCGCCGGTGGCAGCTACCGCTTCAAAGACGTCAATTGGACGTTCCTCGACCAGCGCCGCACCGAGCATCACATCGGTCTGTTCCTCCACGACGAGCTCTCGTTCTCCAAGTCGGTCACGGTGGTCGGGGACATGCGCCTCGACTACGTGCCGTACCTACAGCGCTTCGTGCCTTCGCCGCGTGGCGCCCTCCTGATTCACCCCACGCGCAGGTCCACCATTCGCGGCACGGTGGCCACCGCGTTCCGGAAGCCCTCGTTCCTCGAGTCGTATTTGCGTCTGCCGGTCAACTTGCCCATCGCCGGTGGAACGTCGATCACCGAGGGCGTGCGCAGCGACCAGCCGGACTTCAAAGTGGGGCCGGAACGCATCTTCAATGCCGAAATCGGGTATTTGACCCAAGACTCGGACAAGCTCGTGGTCGACGTGGCGGCCTACTACAACCGCGTCTCGAACCTCATGCAGCTCGCCGGTGCGCGCAACATCACCGTGGGCGACATCGCCGCTGGAACCCGCGCATTCGATACGCAATCCGGGCAGTTTCCGCTCCTCATCGGCGGGTTCTCCAATCAGTGCCAGCTCTACAACATGATGGGCGGCGAGATCTCGGTGCGCACCTTCCCGGTGGAAGGTCTCGACATCTACGGCAGCTACACGCTCAACGTGGTCAATCAGGACGAGTCGGGCTGCACCGCGCAGGACCGCGTGGCGCAGGTCATCACGACCGACGCACGCACCAGCGTGCACAAGGCGAACGCGGGCGTGCAGCTCCGTACCAAGGCCGGCTTCGACGGCTCGGTCGACTTCCACTTCGTGGCCAAACAGACCTGGGCGGAACAGGTCACCAACGCCCAGGCGCAGCGCATCGAATACCAACAGTTCGAGCTGCCCGCGTACACGCTCTTGAACGCGCGCCTCGGCTATCGCTTCTTCGACGATCGCGCCGAGCTCGCGGTCGCCGGCTTCAACCTCGCGGGCGTGCAGCACCGCGAGCACCCCTTCGGACAGCTCGTCGACCGCCGGGTCATGGGCCTCGGAACGTTCCGGTTTTGAACATGCGGAATCCTTCTTCACTCGAACGGTCGCAGCGGTCGAAAAAGGCCATGTTTTCCCGCGTTTCGTGGTCGATTGGCCTGGTTTGGGCGGGGGCGCTCGGCGCTTGCACCGTCCCCATCGACGACTCGCGCTCGGACAAGCGCCTCTTTCCCGCCCAGGGCGTCATTCGTGGCACGGTCACGTACCTCGGCCCTCGTCCGTGTACGAAAGATCGGCACGTCGTGGGCAACGCCATCGTGCTCGCGTTCGATCGCCGCAATCCGCCTCCTCCGCTCGGCCTCGCCACGAACGCGCTGAACTTCGCGGTCGTTCCCGGCGATACGCTCTTCGCCAACGAGCCTCGGACGCGTGGGGCGGACATCTCGTGCCCGCCCACCAACGAGCTCGTGAGCGTCTCGTCGCCCTTCACGATTTCACCGCTCGCGGGCGGTTCGTACATTCTCGTGGCCTTCTACGACCGCGGTGGCCGCTTCTTGCCGCAGTTCCGCTACCGCAATCAGCCCGAGGCCGGAGACCTGACCGGCGGTTACGTGGACGTGCGTGACGCCGAGGCCAATCGTGGCAATCCCAGCTACGTCCCGAGCTACAAGCCGGTCGACGTCGGCGTGGCCTCTCCCGACGGCACCTACACCATCCCTTCCGAAGGTGTGCTGACGGACAACGTGCCGGTCACCATCAATCAAACGGTGACCACCAATCGGCCCTATTTCTACCCCGAAGGTGCGCAAGATCCCGCGCCCGTCACGCCGACTCCCGCCAATCCCTCGGGAGATGCGAAGTACGTACCGGTGGTCACCATGACCCAGGATTTCCACGTGCTCGCGGCGCCGGCCTCGGCCAACATCGATACGCTCACCCGCTACGAACAATCGTTCACGTCGGTTTCGCTCGGGTACGGCGTGCCGGCCGACGAGCTCTCGGACGCGACCGACGCGAAGAGCCCCTTCGGCTTCGCCATCGAAAAGGCGCCCCCGGAGGCGCGCGGCGGGCTGCTCGTCTACGGGCGCGGGACCTCGATTCCGGAGAATCCACGGGTTCCGGCGCTTTGGCCGCAGATTGCTTTCCGGAAGCTCGACGACGACCCGAAACACGAGCTCGACCCGCAGAGTCTCTCTTACCAAGGCAGTCGCAAGGCGCCGACCGTGCTCATTCAGGGCATCACCTTGTTGGGGGAGAGCTTGGTGCGAACGGTGGCCGGACCCATTCCGGCGGCGCCTGCCGTTTCCAATCTCGCCAATCGCGTGAAGGTGCTCGTGCGTCCTGCCGCGCTCTGCATCGACACGGCTCGTGCCGATTTGGGGGGCGTGCTCGTGACGCCGTATCTGACCGGCAAGAGCGCCGATCCGGCCGAAACCGCCGAGAAGCCCCTCTTCGATCCGGCGGCCGTGAAAGCCAGCTTGGGATCGCTCGTGGCCGAGGTGCGACGCGGCTGTCTGCCGCTCGGTCGCTACGCCATGGCCGCCGCTTACCCGAGCGGACAGGTGTGGTCGGTGCCCAACGAAGCCGGGGCGTGTGCGCCGCTCGAAGGCGTGCTCGTCGAGAAGGATCGCGTGGGCTCTTGCTCGCGCAAGCCGCGCCCGATCCTCTACTCGCAAGGACCTCGTGCGGTGCTCGAGATCGTCCCGCCGACCACGCCCGAGGGCATCAAGGCCTGCGAGGACGCGCCCGTGCCGCCGGAGTGCTTGCCTCGCTGAGCCTAGAGCGCCGAACAGTTTGAATCCCGTCGGCTTTCGCGCGTTTAGCTTCGCTGCGGGGTGTTGCTCCGCCTAAGATAGAAGACTATCTGGCGTCGTCGCGCCTACCGCAGCTCGCCAACCACACGAAATCCTCGGTCCTTCAAACTGATCGGCGCTCTGGACGCCGCTCGACTCGGTCGTGCCGTCGTCGGTTCTCGCGTCCTCGAGCCACGCGGCGGCGCCGACGGCCTCGCGGCAGCGCGACTTCCAGGCGGTCTCAGCCGAAGCTACCGGAGGCTGGAATTTCCAGCGTCTCGGTGAGCTCTCGCGCCGTCTTCGCGTCGAGGGCGATCTGCGTTTTGAGCTCGTCGAACGAGGGGAACTTCCGCTCGTCGCGGACGCGCGCGCGCACGTGCACGCGGAGCTTACGGTCGTAGAGATCGCCGTCGAAGTCGAACAGGTTCACCTCGACGTGGCGGGTCGTGCCGTCGCCGTCGACCGTGGGACGCGTGCCGACGTTCATCACGCCGTGCGCGAGGGCCTTGGCGCCTTCGGGGTCGGTGCCCTCGAGGAGGTCGACCGAGACGGCGTACACGCCGTTGGCGGGCAAGAGCTCCACCACGCCGCCCAGATTGGCGGTGGGAAACCCGATGGTGCGGCCCTTGGCTGCGCCGTGAATCACGGTGCCGGAGAAGGCGTGGGGGCGTCCGAGACCGGCGGCGGCGAGCTCGACCGCTCCTTCGGCGATGGCGGCGCGAATGCGCGTGCTGGAGACGGGACCGTGCTCGTCCGATTCGAGCACCGCCGAGAAGGCCTGATGACCTCGCGCGTGGGCGAACGACTCGAGCGCGGCGAAGTCTCCCGCGCGCGCCTTTCCGAAGCGAAAATTCTTGCCGACCATGACCAGGTGGGCGCCGAGCGCGTCGAAGAGCAGCTCGTTCGCGAACAGCTCCGGGCTGCTCTCGGAGAAGGCGATCGAGAAGGTCACCACGAAGACTTGTTCGATGCCATGTCCTCGAAATAGCTCGATTTTACGCGAAAGAGGAGTGAGCACCGGAGGCGCCGCCCGACCGAGCACCACCGCCGGGTGAGGGTCGAACGTGAGCACCGAAGGCACGAGGCCGAGCGCCTTCGCGCGGGTCTTCATCTGCGCGATCACCGCGGCGTGTCCGCGGTGCACTCCGTCGAAGTTTCCCACCACGATGGCGGTCTTCTCGGCGAGCTTCTTCGCCGGCCCGGCCTTCGCGTGAGACGCGGCCTCCGATGCGGTGCGCACGAGCATCGGATCGACTCGGAGGACGTGGGGCAGGGCCAGCTTCGTGACCACGGCGGACCCCTTAGCACGCCGCTCCGACGGACGTCGCCACTTCGCGGCCGGACTCCCGCTTATTTGCAGGTCCGTGTCGCGTAGGCGCCCGCGTGAGCGAACGGGAGGTGGGGCACGAGTCGCTCGGGCACCGCGTGGAGCACGCTTTTCGATATCCGCGATTTTTGCGCTTTGGTACGTCTCGGGTCTGCCCCACCATCGGTAGGGTACTGTCTCGTCCGTTCCCTTTACCGTCGCTCGTCGGTCGTCGGTCTTCTTGCCGGTGTCCGGTCGAGCCCTCGTGAACCCGTGAGTCGATCCGTGAACCGTTCGGAGCATCCATGAAGCGCAGCGAGCTCGATGGCCTCGATCGTGAGGCGCTCATCCGCCTCGCAGAGGAAAACGGCGTCGCCCGGGCGCGCATTCTCACGCGTCCCGAGTTGATCGACGAGATCCTCGTACGAACCGCCCCTGCCGACTCGGAAGCCGACGTGTCCATCGCGCGCGGCTTTTTCGGCCTCGCGCGCGACCTCGTGGCGCGCGTGGTGGAGCGAGGCCTCCACTTGCCCGACGCGGCCACGCGCATCCGGTCGATCGCGATCGACTCTCCGCGACGCGCGTCGCCGCCCGCGGCGCTACCCACGGTCACGCTGGCGCAGATCTACGCCGCTCAAGGTCACACGCAGCGCGCGGTGGACACGCTCCGTCGCGTGCTCGAGGCCGAACCCGAGCACCTGGACGCGCGCGAGCTTCTCGAGAAGCTCACCGATTCGGCCTACGTCGCCCCCAAGCGGCCGCTTCCGCCCGAGCCCGACGACGGGCGTGTCACCGATCCTCCTCCGGCCTCCGCCCCCGCTCCGGCGGTCGTCGAAGCGCCCGAGGCCCAGCAAGAGGCGCCTTCGCCGTCCGCGCCCGCGACGCCCGTGTCGCCGGTTTCTCCCGCGCCGTCCGCTTCCTCGCATGCCGAGACGGAACCGACCGCCTCGAAGGCCTGGGAAGAGCACGCTTCGCCGAAGCACGAGGCTCGCGAGGCTGCGTCCACGGCGTCGCGCAAGGCCGAAGAGGTCACGGCGGACGAGGTCGGTCCGGTCGACCCGAGCGTGCTCGAGCCCGCGAAGCCCGCCGACGAGACCGTGCAAAGCGCACCTCGTTCCCCGGTCGCGGGAGCGTCGAAGAGCGAGCCGGCCCCCGTCAAAGCGATGCTCGACGACGAGCCGCTTCCGACCCACTACGACGTGACCGAGTGCGTGGCCATCCCGGTCGACCCGGACACTTTGTTCGTTTACTGGGAAGTGCGGAAGGCGTTGCTCGAGAAGGTGCGCGAGACGCGTGGAGCGGGCGTGGTCGCGCTGCGTGTGCTCGTGGTGCAGCCCGGTTGGCACGGGCCTCGGACGTACGTGCGCGATCACGACGTGCACGCGGGCTTCGGCGACTACTTCCTGCGCGAGCTGCCCGCGGGCGCCGTGGTGCGTGTCGCCATCGGGTACCGCACGCTCGATGCGTTCGTGCCGTTCGCACACTCTCCGCTCTTGGATTTGCCGCGGAAAGAGCCGGCCTCGGAGCTCGCTCACGTGCTCGTGAAGTGGTCTCCCGTGGG
Organism: Polyangiaceae bacterium; assembly: GCA_965225775.1. Classification (GTDB taxonomy): domain Bacteria; phylum Myxococcota_A; class Polyangia; order Polyangiales; family Polyangiaceae; genus JAAFHV01. The sequence continues at coordinate 9,171,631 of OZ245328.1, forward strand.
CGCGACACCGGTCGCGGCCGACGACCCGGCCGCGGGCTTTTTGGCGCGCGCGCTCCTGCGTGCCCACGAGCGCGGTGAGAGCGAGCCGGGCCTCTTCGCGCGTCTCGGGAGGCCGCCTACCGCCGACGCACGTGCCTATGTCGCCGCGCATCGCGAAGGCGAAGCGCGTGGTCCTGCAGGTCCGGCCGTCGGAGAGGCGCAGCCCAAAGCGGCGCCGATGCCACAAGGCTCCTCGCGCACCGCGGCCGAGCGCGGCTGATGGTGACCGTGAGGCTTTCGTCCATCGCGAAGGCCTCGCGTGAGCGTCACATCACGTCGAACGGGTAACCGCCGTCGGTGTAGGCGCGGTCGGCGATAGCTTTGCGAAGCTCGTCGTCGTTGTCCTCGAACTCGGCCACGTTGGTGGCGAGTCGCTTTTCTGCGGCGCGCACGAACATCTTGGTCATGTCCATTTCGCGTTTGCTGCCCTCCACTCCGCGCCGCTCGAGCGCGCGGGTGGTGCGCGAGAGCACGGCGGCGATGGCGTAGAGATCGATGGTCATGTCCGCCGCGCGCTTCTGGGTGAACTGCATCTCGTGGATGAGCTTGCCGTGCCGGCGAATGGCGCGGTCGGCGTGTTTGGCGAGCAGCGTGGTGTACTGACCGAGCACCTCGCCTTCGGCCTCGAGCTCGGGATGGAGCAGCGAGAGCTTGTCGCGCGAGAGCGCCGAACGGGCCTTGCGCATGGCGAAGTCACTCAAGAGACCGAACCCCTTGATGGGCTCGCGCACCGCTTTGGCCACCTCCACGAGCTCGCGTCCGGGACCTTGCATGCCCGAGAGCGCCACGAAACAACGCAGGATTTCGTTGGTTCCCTCGAAGATGAGGTTGATGCGCGAGTCGCGGTAGATGCGCTCGTAGGGATACTCGCGCATGTAGCCGATGCCGGCCGCGATCTGCAGGGCCTCGTTCGCCACGCGGTAGAGCGTCTCCGAGCCGAACACCTTGCAGATGGCGCTCTCCACCGAGTAGTCGCCCGGGCGCGTGTCGACGAGGCCGGTGGTGAGGTACGTCATGCTCTCGAGCGCGAACGTCTCGCTCATCATGCGGGCGATCTTGTCCTTCACGAGACCGAACTGCCCGATGGGTCGACCGAAGGCCTTGCGCTCTTCGGCGCGCTCGACCGTGAGGCGGAGCAAGCGTTTGCAGCTGCCGACGCAGCCCGAGGCCAGGCTGAGCCGTCCGCGGTTCAGCACTTCCATGGCGACCTTGAAGCCGCGCCCCACCTCGCCGAGCACGTTCTCCCGAGGGACGCGCACCTTGTCGAGCACGACCTCGGTGGTGGAATTGCCGCGGATTCCGAGCTTCTTTTCGTTGCGGCCGGTGACCACGCCTTTGCCACGCTCGACGAGGAACGCGGTGATGCGCGGCTTCGCGCCGTACTCCGCCGGGGAGGTTCGCGCGAACACCGTGAAGAGGTCGGCGATGCCGCCGTTGGAGGTCCAGATCTTGGAGCCGTCGAGCACGTAGGCGTCGCCGTCGAGCACGGCCGAGGTCTGGATAGCGCTCGCGTCGCTGCCGGCGCCGGGCTCGGTGAGGGCGAAGGCGGCGATGGTCTTTCCGCTCGCGAGCGAGGGCAGATAGTTCTTCTTCTGGGCCTCGGTGCCGAAGAGCAGAAGCCCCATGGTGCCGAGCGAGAGGTGCGCGCCGAGCGTGACCGCGAGCGAGCCGTCGATGCCCGCGAGCTCCTGGACGATGCGCGCGTAGGCAGTCTGCGAGACGCCGCTGCCTCCGTACTCGCGCGGGACGAGCAACCCGAAGAGGCCGAGGTCGGCCAGGCCGCGGAGCACGTCTTCCGGGATGGCCTCGTTGCGGTCGATCTCGGCCGAGTCGACGTGTTTCGCGCAGAAGCGACGAAGGCTGTCCGTGAGGGCGTGCACGGCGTCGCCTTCGTTCGGATCGTGCTCGGGCCAGGGAAAGACCAAGCTCTCCGCAACCTCTCCGAAGTACAGGGATTTCGCGAACGACTCTTCGAGGACCATCTGCCGCCAGTCTTTTCGCACTCGTGACGTCAGTGCAAAGCTTTTGTGACGACCTGCTCGTCGGCGACCTGGCCTCGCGTCGGGCTCAGCGCGCTCGTGAGGCGACCTGTCCGTTGCTCGTGCCGGGCGCGTCGGAGCAGCAACGAAGGCCCTCTTGGTAGAACACGTGCGTCTCGCCGTGGGCCTTGGTCGCCGGTCGGCAGCGCGTACGCACCGGGCCCCAGTAGCCGCCTTTGAGTACCGAGGGGCGCTCGCCGGGGCGCGAGCTGCGGGTCCACTCGTCGATGTTTCCGGTCATGTCGTAGACGCCGAACGCGCTCTTGCACTTGGGCCGGCTGCCCGAGGGCTCACCCTGCCAGAGACGATCGAGCTCCAACATGGTGGCCGAGCCGTCGCGCTTTCCGAAGGCCTTGAACTCGCGCCACGTTCGGTCGTTCACGCAGGCGTCGGCGTCCCGTGAGTAGCCGTTGGGGTAGGGGCGAGCCTCTTCGCCTTCGCACGCGAACGTCCACTCGTCCTCCGTGCAGAGGCGCTTTTGGTCCTTCTTGCAGAGCTCGTTCGCCTCGTTCCAATCGACCAGGACGATCGGGTACTCCCCGGCGCGATTGGGGTACTCGAATCTGTCGATGCAGAAGTGCATGGGCGTGGTCTTGATGTCCTTCGACTTCTCGAGCCACGCGTCGCGGTCGTATTCGGCGCAACGCTCGGGCCACTCACGGCTGATCCACTTCTTGCACGTGAGCTGCTGGCGACCGTCGACCCCGAAGTAGTCTCCCGAGTCGTCCTTCATACGGCCGGCGACCTCGATCATGCCGGGCGCGCAAGCGCCGCGGTTGCCCTCACGCGCGTCGGTCACGCGCGGATCCTCGCCTGGAGTGTTGGTCGTGATCTGCCAGTATTTGCCGTCGATGACGTGCCACGGGCGGAGGGCACGCCCCACGCCGCTCGGGTCTTGGGGGTCGCTCTCGCCCATGAGCGGAGAGATCGGTGAGCCGGGGTTGCTCGTGGACGCACGGGAAGGAAACCCGACCGAAGTGGGCAAGAGCGAGGAGCTTGCGCTCGACGGGCCTTGAGGCGCCCGTGGCGCTGCCGTCTCACGAGGGGCCTGCTCGCCCGCGGCGACCGCGGACGGAGGTTCGACGAGGGGGGCTGCCCCGACCGCGAAGGCCGAGACGGCGCTCACCACGATGGCGATGGTTCGGTACCGAGACAGTCCCCCGAGGGCGGAGGAATCAACTGCTTTCCTCATACTTTAAAGATCGGCTCGAAGTTGCCGGAATCAAGTGGCATTTGCTGATTTTGTTTGGCTTGCGCGAGAGGGATTCGTCTGTCACGATCAGGGTCCCGGATTGCGTCGATTCGGGCGCGTAAAACCAAACGCGTTGCCCCTCGGCGCGGCACTTGCTACGGCTTGGGCTGCGAGGAACGACGCCGATCCCCACGGGACCTGTCACGCACGTGCGACCGCCGCACGTGGAGCCTCGCGGGGAGGCTCGTTTGAACGCCCACGGTCGCGCGCATCGCTTTTTCGAGGAGGTCGCTCGCGCGAAGGCGCAGGGGCGAGCCGCCACGATGGGCGTGTGCAATACGACCCCCGACAGCTTCAGTGACGGAGGCGAGAGCTTCGTGCCTGCGGACGCCATCGCGCGCGTCGATCGCTTGATCGCGGAGGGCGCGGAGATCGTCGACGTGGGCGGCGAGTCCACGCGCCCCGGCGCGCCGCGCGTGCCCGCGGAAGAACAAATCGCACGTGTGGCGGAGGTGATCCGTTACGCCTCGTCGCGCGTGGTCGTTTCGATCGACACGACCTCCGCGAAGGTCGCGCAGCGTGCCCTCGAGCTCGGTGCTCACGCCGTGAACGACGTCTCTCTCTTGTCCGAGCCCGAGCTGGCCGAGGTGGTGGCGCGCTTCGACGCGGCCCTCGTGCTGTCGCACGCGCGCGGTTTCCAGGCCGACATGCGCGGCTTCGGGGCTTGGCCCGAGCACGCCTACGGCGACGTGGTGACCGACGTGCTCGCCGATTTCGCACGAGCTCGCGAACGAGCGACGACCCTGGGCGTGAGCGCATCGTCCATCGTGATGGACCCGGGCCTCGGGTTCTCGAAGAGCAGCGCGCACAGTCTCGAGCTCTTGCGCCGCACCGCGGAGCTCGTGGCCCGCGCCGACGCCAAGGTGCTCGTGGGCGCGAGCCGCAAGTCGTTCCTGAAGGCCGTGACCGGTGAGGTCGAGCCTCGTGAGCGTCTCGGCGCATCGATTCACGCCGCGGTCCACGCGCAGCGTTGCGGCGCGGCCATCGTGCGGGTCCACGACGTGCGCGCGACCCGCCAAGCCTTGATGCTCGACGCTACCCTGCGCGCGGCCGAAGCGGCGAGCCACGAAGACCTCGCCGCGGAGATCGCGCGCGAGCCTTCGCGAGACGAGGTGCCCCGATGCTAGAGGGCTTCCTCCAGCTCTTCTCGCGTCGTCCGCTCGGGCAGATCCTGCTCGACATCGCCGACGTGCTCATCGTCGCGTACGTGATTTACCGCGCCCTGCTCGTGGTGCGTGGCACGCGCGCGATGCAGATGGGCCTCGGCCTCGGGCTCATCGTGCTCGGCTACGTGGTCGCGCGCTGGGCCGGGCTCGTCACGCTCTTCAACGTGCTCTCGACCCTGCTCTCGTCGCTCTTCGTGCTCGTGGTCGTGGTGTTCCAGAACGACATAAGGCGCGGCCTCATGCGCGTGGGCTCGGGCGCGCTCGTGGGCGGTCTCTCGCGCCAACAAGAGACGCGCGTCATCGACGAGATCGTGGCCGCCGCCACCGAGCTCGCTCGTCACCGCATGGGCGCCATCATCTGCCTCGAACAAGAGGCGAACCTCGACGAGTTCGCGAACGCTCAGGGCACCACGATCGACGCCAACGTGCAGCGCGACCTCTTGGTCTCGCTCTTCGTGGCCGAGGGCGTGAACAAGCTCCACGACGGCGCCATCATCATCCGCAACCTGCGCATCGCCAAGGCGGGCGTGTTCTTCCCGTTGCCCGACACGAAGGTGCTCGACAAGAGCATGGGCACCCGGCACCGCGCGGCCATCGGCATCACCGACGAGACCGACGCGGTGGTGGTGGTCGTCTCCGAAGAGCGCGGCACCATCAGCTTCTTCTTCAACGGCAACATCGTCCCCAACGTGGACGGCGTGGCGCTCAAGGAGGCGCTGGCCGGCCTCTTCGGCAAGAAACCCCAGAAGAAGAAGCCCGTGCAGTCTACACGGGGGCCCGAGAAGAGCCTGAAGAGCCCTCCGGCGCGCACGTCCGTGATCCCCACGGCGACCGGGAAAACGCCCTTGCCGGGCTCGATCCCGCCGGTCGGCAAGACGCCCATGCCGGGGTCGCTTGTGGCCATTCCCAAGCCCTCTCGCGCGCCTGCACCGACGCCCATGCCGGGGACGCTCAAGGCTCCGCAGCTTCCGCTCGCCATCCCCGCGCCGGAAGAGTCGGTGCCCGCTTCGCTCGTGGCGTCGGTCGAGCTGTCGCGCCCGATGAAGAAGATGGATCTCATCGTGAAAGGTCCTCCGGCGGCGGACGACGTAGCTCCGGTGTCGTCGAAATCTCCCGCCCAAGACTCGAGCGAAGGAAACGGCTGACATGGTCCCGGCCAACGTCACCTTCCTCGACGGCGTGCTCGAGAATTGGCGGCTCAAGCTGCTCAGCTTGGCCTGCGCGCTCGTCCTCTATTCGCTCGGACACGGCGGACAAGACGCGAAGCGAACGCTGGTGGTCAACCTGGAGGCGCAGCTTCCGGAGCGTGAGGACAAGGTCCTCGCGGACGCTCTTCCCACCAACGTCCGCATCACCATCAAGGGCTCCGGCGCCGAGATCGACAACCTTCGTGCGAGCGCGCTCGGTCTCCAAGTGGACTTGCGCGGCGCTCGCTCGGGCCACGTGACGTTCGAGCCGAAGATGGTGCACGGTCCCGCCGGCGCGCGCTTCGAGGTGGTCGAGTTCGACCCCGCGGGCATCGACGTGGGCTGGGAAGAGCGCATCAAACGCGACGTGCCCGTGCAGGTGAGCGTGGTCGGTACGCCCGCTGCCGGATACGTGGTCAAAGGCGCGCCGGTGGCCGAGCCCACCAAGGTCACCGTGACCGGCCCGCAGAGCGACGTCATGGCGCTCCCCGACGTGAAGATCGGCGCCTTCGACGTGCGCGGACTTTCCGAGGGGGCCTACCCGAGGCAGCTCCCCATCGTGGCGCTCCCTCCGCGCATGAAGGTCGACCCGCCCACCGTGTTCGTCACCGCCAACATCGTGCGGGAGACCACCGAACGAAGGTTCGAGCGTATTCCCGTGCTCGTGGTCGGAAATTCCAAAGCGAAAGCGCAGCCGCAAATGGTGGACGTGCGTCTCGTGTGTCCGCCCGACCTCGCGCGTGCGCTGCGCGCCGATCAGATCGTCGCGCGGGCCGAGCTCACCTCCAAAGATCCCACGGGGAGCGTCTCGGTGCCGGTGGTGGTGACCGTGGACGGATGTGAAGCGCACTCGTCCGCGGCGACCGTCGTCGTGAAGTGGTGAGCGCCCACTCGACGCTCTTCTCGGAGCGTGAGCCCCGCGCTCAGACGACGATGCCGAAGAGGCGCTTCGCGTTGTCGCCCAGGATGGCGGGAAGATCGTGGTCTTTCACGCCGTGGTCGCCGAGACGGCGGAGCTCGCGGTCCCACGCATAGGGCAAGTTCGGAAAGTCCGTTCCGTAGAGGATGCGCTCGGGACGCGCGAAAAAGAGGGGATTCGGGCGCCCTCCGAAGTAGTCCGAGAGCGTCATGGTGGTGTCGAGCCACAGGTTCTCGTGACGCTCGAGTAAGCGCAGGTACGGATCGAACTCGTCCGCTCCGAGGTGCGGCACGCACAGTGCGAGCTTCGGGTGGTCGCGCAGCACGCGCTCGGTGCGCTCGGCCGAGCAGATCGCGTGCGGGTCACACTTGTAAGCTGCACTCTTCGGCTCGCGTCCTGCGTGCATCACGAGCGGTTTTCCGTGCTTCGCGCACGCTTCGTAGATCGGCCCGAGCCCGTCGTCGTCGGGCGAGAAGCACTGCACGTGGCAATGCAGCTTGATGCCCGAGAGTCCGAGCGCGAAGGCCTCTTCGACGATGTCCACCGCGTCGGGCTCACCCGGAAGGACCGTACCGAGCCCGGTCACGAAGGGATCGTTCTTCGTGAGCTCGGCCATGTACGCGTTCAGAAAGCGCGCCATGCCCGGCTTGTGGGAGTACGTGAGCGCCACCACGTGGCCGACGCCGCGGCTCTTCAGGAACGAGGTGACCTCGGGGCTCTTCAGCGGATAACGGATGGGCCAGCCGTAACGCGTGAACCAGCGCCAAATGGCCTCGAAGACCGGATCGGGGAACAGGTGCACGTGAGCGTCCACCACGAACGGCAGGCCTTCCGGCACGCGCTCGCCTTCTTCGTCGCCCAGGGCCGGCAGCGGCAGATCGAAGCCCGAGAGGCACACCGGAGAGTCGTGGGCTTCGTCGCTCATGGCACGTTCCTCCGGACCGGAGCCAGGTGGTCCGGGCGTCTTCGCTCACTCGCTCGGGCTGGTCTCTTGGCGGTAAGGACCTTGGTCGCGGCGCTCGTCGTGGAGGACGCGTCCGTCGCGGAGGGTCACTTTGCGCGGCATGCTGTCGGCGAGACCCATGTTGTGCGTGACGACCACGATGGTGGTGCCGCGGGTCTTGTTGATGGTGAAAAAGAGCTCGTGGATCTGGTCGCTCGTCTTCGAGTCCAGGTTGCCCGTGGGCTCGTCCGCGAGGAGTAGCTTCGGCTCGAGAACCAGCGCACGCGCGAGGGCCACACGCTGTTGCTCACCGCCCGAGAGCTCGCCCGGCCGGTGCGAGGCGCGGTCGGCGAGGCCCACTTCGGTGAGGAGCGCCATGGCCGACTTTTCCAGGGCGCCGCGAGGCTTTCCCTGGATGAGGCCGGGCATCATCACGTTCTCCACCGCGTTGAACTCGGGCAGGAGGTGATGAAACTGGAACACGAAGCCGATGAGCCGGTTGCGCAGCCCCGCGAGGCGCGAGCTCGGCATGGCGGAGAGCTCTTCGGTGCCGAGCTTCAGCGAGCCCGACGTGATGACGTCGAGCGTGCCGATGCAGTGCAAGAAGGTGCTCTTCCCGGCGCCCGACTGGCCCACGATGCCCACGATTTCGCCCTCGTCGATCGTGAGATCGATGCCCTGGAGGACCTCCAGCGGGCGGCCCATGTGCATGAAGGACTTCTTGACGTTGTTCGCGACGACGAGCGGGGTGCCCACGGGCCTTCTGTTACCACTTGTCGGGATTTCCCGGGAAAGATCCGTTCGGGCGCCCTCTCTCTCTCCTCGGCTTCGCCCTCGAGAAGGGATGCCTATCTTCCGTGTCTCTCGCGCCGGATGCGCAGAATCCGTAGAATCGCGCCATGCGTGTGCGCGTGCTCGGTTCGGCGGCGGGTGGAGCGTTTCCTCAGTGGAACTGTGGCTGTACGAGCTGTCGCGCGGTTCGCGCGGGAGAGTCGGGGTTTCTGGCGAGGACCGAGGATTCTCTCGCGGTGAGCGCGGACGGGCGTCGCTACGTGCTCGTGAACGTGGCGCCGGCGGTGGGGGAGCAGCTCCGGCGTACCCCCGAGCTCCATCCCGAGTCGGCGAGGCACTCGCCCATCGGCGCGGTGGTGCTCACCAACGGCGATCTCGACCACGTGCTCGGGCTCTTCTCGCTCCGCGAGTCGCAGCCGCTCTCGATCTACGCGACCCGCGCTGTGCGCGAGGGGCTCGAGAAAAATGCCTTCTTGCGCACGCTCGCGCGCTTCCCCGGTCACACGGTGTTCCGCGATCTGGTGCTCGGCGAGACCATGGAGCTGCTGGACGCGAGCGGCGCTCCGCTCGGCGCGACCGTGGAAGCGATCGCCGTACCAGGGAAACAAGCGCTGCACCTCGAGGGCCTGGTCCCGCCGAGCGCGGAAGACAACGTGGCCGTCACGTTCGCGGAGGGCTCGTCTAGGGGCGCGAGCAAGCCTTCGTCGCGGGTGGTCTACGCGGGCGCGTGCGGTGCGCTGGGGGAGTTTCTCGCGCACTTCGAAGGCGCCGGGGCGCTCTTCTTCGACGGCACGTTTTACGAGGAAAACGAGCTGTCCCATGCGCTCGCACGAGAAGGCGAGAAGCCCGCGGCGGCCATGGCGCACGTGCCGGTGCAGGTCTCGCTGCCGCACCTCGAGAAGGTCTCCGCGCGGCGGAAGATCTTCACCCACGTGAACAATACGAATCCTCTGCTCGACCCGCACTCGCGCGAGACCAAGCGCGTCACCGACGCGGGCTGGGAAGTGGCCTGGGACGGAATGGAGATCCTCACGTGATGGGTGAAAATGCCGACTTGGTGGAGCGTCTGCGGTCCGAAGGCGCGCGTCGCTACCACGATCACCATCCCTTCCACGTGGCCATGCACGAGGGCCGGCTCACCAAGCGGCAGATCCAAGCGTGGGTCGAGAACCGCTACTATTACCAGACGCGCATTCCCAAGAAGGACGCGCTCGTGCTCTCGAAGGCCGACGAGCCGGCCTTCCGACGCATGTGGATCCGACGCATCGTCGATCACGACGGCGCGGTCGAGGGCGAGGGCGGGCTCGCGATGTGGCTCCGGCTCGCCGATGGCGTGGGGCTCGAGCGCGCGCGGGTCGAGCGCTGCGCCGACGTGCTCCCCGGCGTTCGTTTCGCGTGCGACAGGTACATGGCCCTGGTCGACGAGAGCCCTCTCGTGGTGGCCGTGGCCTCTTCGCTGACCGAGTTCTTCTCGCCCGACATCATGAGCAAGCGCGTGCTCGCCTGGGAAAAACACTATCCGTGGGTGCCCTCGGAGCTGCTCGAGTACTTCCGCTCGCGCGTGCCTCGGGCCGCCCGGGACTCGCGCGAGGCGATCGATTACGTGACCCGCCACGCGACCACTCCCGAGCTGCGCGAGGCGTGCGTGGCGGCGCTGATCGAGAAGTGCACCATCTTGTGGGCCTTGCTCGACGCGGTCTCGTTCGCTCACGGAATCGGGCCGTGAACGCCCTCGATCGAAAGCCCAAGCTCGCCAAGAAGGTGCGCGTGCGCTTCGATCGGCGCGAGGAAAAGTGGATGCTCGTCGCCCCCGAGCGAGGACTCTTCTTGAACGAGAGCGCGAAGCGTGTGGTCGACCTGCTCGACGGCTCGCGCACCGAGGACCAACTCGTGGAGGACCTCTTCGCCGAGCATCGAGCCACCGACTCCGACGAGCGCGAGCTGCGCGCCCGCATCGCGAAAGACGTGGGCGTGCTCCTCGAGACCCTTCGCTCGCGTGTGCTTCTGGAGCCGGGAACGTGAGCCCGAGGCCGTACACGCTGGTCGCCGAGCTCACCCACAGGTGCCCGCTCGCGTGTCCGTATTGTTCGAATCCGCTCGACCTTCGAGGCCGTCAGGACGAGCTCTCGGCGGACGTTTGGCGCGAGGTCCTGGACGACGCCGCCGAGCTCGGCGTGGTGCAGGCGCATTTCACCGGGGGCGAACCGCTCGCGTACGGAGAGCTCGAGGCTCTGGTTGCGCACGCCGAATCTCGTGAGCTTTACACGCATCTCGTGACCAGCGGTCTACCGCGCGGGCGTGAGCGTCTCCCGGGGCTCGTGCGTGCCGGGCTCTCGGCGGTCCAGGTCTCGTTCCAAGGGGCGGACGCGGCGCGCGCCGACGCCATCGCGGGAATCACCGCGCACGACGAAAAGCTCGCGTTCGCGCGCGCCGTCCGCGAGGCGGGGCTGCCGCTCACGGTGAACGTGGTGCTGCACTCGGGAAACGTCGGCGACGTGGCCGAGCTGGTCGCGCTGGCCGAGTCTTTGGGGGCCGAGCGGCTCGAGCTCGCCAACGCGCAGTACCTCGGCTGGGCGCTCGAGAACCGGGCGGCTCTCTTGCCCACGCACGACGCGATCGAGCGCGCGCGGGACCAGTACCTCGCGGAGAAAGCACGCCTCGCGGGGAAGCTCGAGATTCTCTTCGTGCTGCCCGACTACGTTCGTGGCGCGCCGCGCGCCTGCATGGATGGTTGGGCCAGGCGGTTCGTGCACGTTTCACCGGACGGGCTCGTGCTGCCTTGCCACGCGGCCTCGTCGATCCCGAGCTTGGGATTCGAGAGCGTTCGCGACAAACGATTGCGCGATCAGTGGGAGTCCTCTCCCGGTCTCCTGCGCTTTCGCGGAACGGACTTTCTGCCCGAGCCGTGCGCCTCGTGCGAGCACAAGGAAAAGGACTTCGGTGGCTGTCGCTGCCAGGCCTACGCGCTTACCGGAGACGCAGGTCGGACCGATCCGGCGTGCTCGCGCTCCCCGGACTTCGGGCTCGTGCGGGACGTGGTCCGCGCTCGTGAGAAGCGCTTCGTGTTTCGCGGCCGTTCGGGCGCGTAGCGGCGTTCTCGGGAGGCGGTGCCGTGTCGTGCGGCGCGGGTCTTGCTCTCGAGGCCCGGAAACCCCGATTTCCAGGTGGAGTCGGACTCTTACGACGGGTTCGCGGGGCCGATTGCCCCACGCGCCCAGCGTGCGAGGCGAATCGCAACGGACCCTCCGATGACCTTGAGCTTGCCCCCTTCCGAAAACGACGAGACGCCGCAGGCGAAGGCGAACGACGCCGACGATCGCGAGTCGTCGCCCGCCGCCCTCGTGCACGCCAACACCATCCCGTTCGTGCTGGCCCAGAAGGTCCTCGCCGTCGTCGGTGGAGCCCAGGCGAACGAGGGGAGGTCCGCCGCGCCGAGTGACCCGTCGAGCGAACCCGTCGTCCCCGAGCGGAGCGGTGTGGTGGACGTTCGGACGGGCGCGCCTGCCTCGCTGCGGGCCGTGTGGCAAGAAGAGCCCGGCGCCGAGGTGAGCGGCAATCCTCCGCCGCTCTCGGAAGACGAGCGGGGACCGAGCTCGGACGTCTCGCCGAGGCAGCGTTCGAGCGCGCCCCCTTCCGACGCGACCAGAGACTGGACTGGCTCGGACTTGCGACACGCCACCATCGCCGGCACCTACCGCGTGGTGCGTCCGCTCGGCAGCGGAGGCATGGGCATCGTGCTGCTCGCCGAAGACATTACGTTGGATCGTAAGGTGGCGCTCAAGTTGATCCGCCCCGAGCTCGCGAGGGCCGATTTTCACGACAAATTCGTGCACGAGGCGCGCTCCATGGCGCGCGTGAATCACCCCAACGTGGCCCAGGTCCACACCTTCGGAATGCACGAAGGCGCGCCTTACCTGGTGATGGAGCTCGTGGAGGGCAAGACCCTCGAGACGTGGATCGAAGAGTCCGGAGGCATGCCGGACATCGACCGGGCGCTCCAGGTGCTCGAGGGCATTTGCGCCGGGGCTTCGGCCATCCACGCGAAGGACACGGTCCACCGCGACTTGAAGCCCAGCAACGTGATCTTGGACGATGCGCGTCGGCCGCACATCGTCGACCTCGGGCTCGCCGTGCTCGGCTCGGCCCCGCTCGCGAGCGACGGGGAGATCATCGGCACGCCCGGCTACATGGCGCCCGAGATCGTCTTTCCTTCGGAGGAGGTCGGACCGCTCGCGCGCATCGACGTCTACGCCATCGCCTGCATCGCCTACGAGATGCTCACCGGACAAGCGCCGTTCTCGGCTCCTCACGAGACGGGCATGTTGCTCCAGCACGCGACGCAGCCCGTCCCGCTGCCGAGCCTGGTGCGACCCGAGCTCGGTACCGCGTACGACGAGCCGCTCCTTCGTGGGCTCGAGAAGCGACCCTCGCAGCGCACGCCGACTCCCGAGGCGCTCTATCGCTCGCTCCGTGCGGCCCGAGAGGGCTCGCTCGAGCCTTCGCGCATCTTGCTCGCCGAGGACGACGAAGACTTTCGGGAGCTCGTGCGCCGCGCCCTCGCGTTCGCGTTTCCCGGGGCCGAGATCGTGTGCGTGGGCAACGGCACGGAGGCGCTCGCGGCTTTCGAGGCTCGTACGCCCACCATCGCCCTGCTCGACTTGCACATGCCCGACGTGGACGGTGAGGCCCTGACTCGGGCGTTTCGCGCGAACGAGCGCGCGGCCGCCATGCCCATTCTGATCTTCACCGGTGGAGGTGGCGCGGAAGACTGGAAGCGCCTGTCCGAGCTCGGTGCGGACGGCTTCTTGGTCAAGCCACTCTCCACCTCGGACATGGTGGCCCTCGTGCGGCGTACCTTGCACGAGCGCACGTCGATTCCCGCGTCCGCCTCGAGGTCCGTTCCTCCGCCGAAGACCGTGTAGTTTGCACAAACGCGCGCGACCGCCCCTCCTCGGAGAGACGGTCGCGGGTCGCGAGCGCGAGATCGATCAGCCCGCTGGGGTCTCGTCTTCGGGGGCGGCGAACGGCACGAAGCGCTCGTCGTTTCCGAAGTCTTCTTGGTACGAGCCGATCTCGGCGTCCATCTTCACTTCGACGATCTCGGGCGTTTCCCAGGTCTTCATGAGGTTCCTCGTGTTCTTTCGATCGGTCGTTCGGAGCTGTCCGGACGGGTCTTGTCTCAGTTGGTCTTTGCGCCTGCGCGGATCCAGGCGGTCACTTCGGCGAGCTGCTCGGGGCTCACGCCACCGGCAGGCATCTGCGGGAACCCTTCGCCCTTGAGGCGCTTCACGAGCTCGCTGTTCACGTCGCCGGGCACCGCGAGCGGACCGCCGGTGCGGCGGTTCTGCGTGAGGCGCGTGGCGTTGCCCACGTCGTCGCATTTGAGCAAGGCGAGTCCTCCGGGGAAGCCGGGGCCGGCGCCGTGGCAGCTCACGCAGGCCTGGTCGATGACGTCGCGCTGGACGGCCGCCATGGGGGTGTTCTTGGTGCGCAGGGCCTGGCAGCGAGCGGCCTCTTCGGGGCTCACCACGGGGCGAGAGGGCGGCTTGGGCGTGAGCGGCGCGCCGTTGCCCTGCGTGCGGTCGTAGAAGACGCGCAGCACGGTGCCGTTCTTGTCTTCGGCCATGTAGATCGAGCCGTCGTTCGCCACCATGAGATCGACCGGGGCGCCCTGCGGATCGGTCGCGGTCTTTTCCCAGCCGCGAACGAGGTCGCGGATTTCGCCGTTGGGAATGCCGCGCGCGTCGACCGGGGCGACCACGATGCGGTGGCCGTACTCGCGGTAGCCGTGCAGCGAGATGAGCAGCTGGTTCTGGTACGACGACGGGAACATGGTGCCCGTGTAGAACTCCATGCCGAGCGGCGAGGAGTGCGGCGGCAAGAGCAGCGCCGGGTTCTGCAGCTTGGAGCAGTCGTAGCCGCGGTACTCCGGATTGGGAACGCCATTGTCGTAGCAATAGGGCCAGCCGTAGTGCTTGCCGGCCTGAATGACGTTGAGCTCCTCGTGGGGGAGATCGGCCTCCTTGTCGGTCAGCTCGGGGGCGCGCTTGTTGATGCTGTCGCGCGAGTTTTCGCCCTGGAGCAGCACGCCCGATTGCGGGTGGAACGCGAGGGCCATGCTGTTGCGCAATCCGCGCGCGACCACGGTGCCTGGGGCCGTTGCGGTATGCGTCGCATTGTTGAGGTCGAACTTGAGAATGGCGCCGCGCGGCTTGTCCGGGCTCTCCACCTCGGGGCAGGGATTGGCAAACTGGTTATTTTCGCAGGAGTCGCTGTCCGACCCCATGTTCACGTAGAGCTGCCAGGGGTTCTTCGTGTCGAAGGCGATGTGGTGCAGCGGGTGGCGCGCGTCTTGGCGCGTGCCGAGGTTCTTCACGACCAAGGTGAGCTTGGGCTGCGCGCCGCGCGTGTCCGCGGGGTCGAAGCGGAAGACGTCTGCCGGGGTGGCCACGTAGACGAGCTTGTCCGGTCCGATGGCGATGCCGCTCGGCTTGTCGATGGCGGAGAGCAACTGGCGCTTCGAGTAGGTCTTGTCCGCGTTGCGCTTGAGAAGCCACACGGTGCCGCGGTCGACCGCCCAGCCGCCCATGTCGACGAGCACGATGTCGCCGTTGGGCATCTGCGCGAGGCTGCGCGCGAACTTGAAGCCGGATGCCACGAGGCCGACGCACACGCCGGGCGGCGTCTCGAGCTTGAGCTTGGGCAGGCCGTCACAGGTGCCGGCCGAGGTGTACATCTCTTCGCCGATGCCGGGCGTCTCTTCACCGGTGGGAGCTTCGGTATCCTCCGCCGAGCAACCCGGGACGAAGTGCGCCACCGCGCCGAGCGAGACGGCAAGGATGGGGAGGGCGGACAAGGCACGCAGACGGTCGAAACGCGATTTCGGCATCACCTCCCAGAGTTACTTCGAGACCCCTCCGCCCGCAACGCCGACTTCGGCAAAAAATGCGGATTGCGCACGGAATTCGCGGGGAGTACGGATTCGGCGGCGCTCAGCTCGGAATCCAGGAGAGGGCGTCGCGGAGACGGGGCGCGGCTCCTCCGACGATGGGCTCGCCGTGCGCCATGACCAGGTTCTCAGGTTCGAGCGCGAGAAGCTCGTCAGCGCTCGCACGGAGGGCTTTCTTGTCCTTCGCGAAGGAGCGGCCCACGCGCGTGGTGGCGAGCTTTCCGTAGCCGCCGTTGAGCGTCATGGCGATGCGGGTCCACAGGCTGTCCGACCGGGTGATGTGGAACACCAAGTCGGTGAGGACGAGCGTGCGCGAGGGATCGTGGAAGAAAGCGTGCTCACCGAGGCCCGGGGCTCCCTGGACGACCACGCGTCGAAGGCCAGGGGGAGCTTCTTTCTCGAGCGGTGCGTCGATCACGGGCAGCTTCGCACGGAGCCCTTCGGGCGCGAACACACGCGCCTCGGGGAAGGACGCTTTGGCCGCCGCGACGAACAGATGGTGATGCAGGTTCGGCGCGACGATGGCGAGCACCTCGCCGCGCGTACGGATGGCCGCGATCTCCGCCTCGGACAGCGGCCCGGGCGCGTGCAAGACGAGCCCTCCCGGCACCGAGAGCACGGTGGTGTGTAGCCCGAGGGCCATTCCGCCGAGCGAGAAGGCATGATCGACCACCGACACCCCAGGGACGAGCTCACGAAGCATGCGTTGCACTTTGGAGGCTCGCCGGTCATTGGTCAACCGACTTGACTAAAAAAGGAAGGCGGCTTGACCATTTCGCGCGAGGACGTTGACAGAGGCCCGGCGCGCGGCCCACGGTTCGCCCATGCAGCGACCGAAGAAGACACGTGCCAGCTCGGCGAAGGGCGGTGCGTCGGCACCGTCGGAGCGCGACCTCGCGCCTCCTCCCGGGTTCGAGGGGAAGAAACGCGCGAGCTTCGGTCAGGTGCTCTTCAAGTCCGCGCGGCTCCTGAACGAGCTGGCGATCGCGCGTTTACGCGAGAAAAACCCGGACGTACGCCTCGCGCATACACGGCTCTTGCCTCACGTCGACTTCGAGGGCACGCGGCTCACCACGCTCGCCGAGCGCATGGGCGTGACCAAGCAGGCCGCAGGTCAGCTTGTGGAAGAGCTCGCCGACCTCGGCCTGCTGGTGCGTGAGGCCGACCCGGAGGACGGGCGCGCCAAGCGTGTCCGGTTCACCGCGAAGGGAAAGAAGGCACTCCAAGAGGGCCTCGTGCTGCTCGGAACGTTCGAGGGCGAGCTGGTCGCGCACCTCGGGGAGGCGCGCATGGAAGAGCTCAAGGGCTCACTCGGTGTCGTGCTCGAGTGGCTCGAGAAGCGCGACGCCCGCTGACCGGCTCGCCGGCCGTGACCTTTTGACGCGCGAGCCTGTGCGGCATCGAACATCCTTCGTGGGCCTTTTCGTGCGCGGCGCTCGACGTCGAGACGCGCTTTTGCAAAAGTGCGCCGCCTCATGAACGGAAAGAGCTCGGACCGTACCGGCGAATCGCGTGTCCAAACCTTGATCGTCGGCGCGGGGATGAGCGGTCTTGCCACCGCTGCGGCCCTCGGAAAGGCGCACGACACGCTGCTCCTCGAGGCCGACCACGAGATCGGTGGCTACTGCAAGACCGTGAAGCAAGACGGCTTCACCTGGGACTACTCGGGTCACTTTTTCCACTTCAAACACCCGGAGATCGAGGCCTTCCTGCGCGAGCGCATGCCCGGTCAGAACATCCGTACGGTGCAGAAGCTGAGCTACATCGCCTATGCCGGCGGTCGCATCGATTTTCCCTTCCAGAAGAACATCCACCAGCTCCCCAAAGAAGAGCTCGTCGACTGCCTGGTGGACCTCTATTTCGCGCGCGCTCCGCGTGAGCTGCTCGGCAAACACGCGCCCGCAGAAGTGCCCGTCGAGGCGAGCTTCAAGGACATGCTCTACGGTCGCTTCGGCAAGTCGATCGCCGAGAAGTTCCTCGTTCCGTACAACGAGAAGCTCTACGCGACCGACCTCTCGAACCTCGACAAAGACGCGATGGGACGCTTCTTCCCGCACGCGGACCTGACCGACATCGTGGCCAACATGCGCACGCCGGACAACGCGTCGTACAACGCCACGTTCACCTACCCCGAGGGCGGAGCCATCGAGTACGTGAAGGCCGTCGCGAGCGAGGTCGCCCCTTCGGCCATCGCGCTGGGCGAGCGCCTCGTGAGCATCGACCTCGCCACGCGTACCGCGGTCACCTCGGCGCGCACGGTGCGCTTCGAGCGGCTCGTCTCGTCCGCGCCTCTCGATCGTTTGGTGGCCATGTGCGGCCTGCCGGTCGATGCCGGCACCTTCTCGTGGAACAAGGTGCTCGTCTTCAACCTGGGCTTCTCCAAGAAGGGCCCGGACGACGTGCACTGGATGTACTACCCGTCTCGCGAGACGTCGTTTTACCGCATCGGCTTCTACGACAACATCTTCGGCACCGACCGCATGAGCCTCTACGTGGAGCTCGGTTACCCGAAGGACGCGGTCGTCGATCCCGAGGCCATGCTGCCGCGTGTGCTCGCCGACCTCGAGCGCGAGGGGATCGTGCGCGGCCACGAGCTGGTCTCGAAGCACCACGTGGTCATGGATCCCGCGTACGTGCACATTACACAAAAGTCGCTCACCGAGACCGCGCGCCTCAGGTCGAAGCTCGCCGAGCACGGCGTCTACAGCATCGGTCGCTACGGCGGATGGACCTACTGCTCCATCGAAGACAACATCGTCGAGGCGCGCGCGCTGGTCGATTCGATCGGCCGCTGACCTCTGTCGCGAGGCTCGTCGCTCGCGAGCTCGAGCTGGTAGCATCCCTCGCGTCGTGTTCGTCCGCAGGTGCGCGGCGCCGCGACGAGAGGAGTCCTGCGATGAGCTTCGAGGGTAAAGCGCTCAAGGTGGTGCACGACGGTCCGGTGGCGGAGGTGATCCTCCAAGGGCCGGGGAAGGGCAACGCGCTCGGGCCCGACTTCTGGCGCGAGTGCCCCGAGGTGTTCACCAAGCTGTCCAAGGACGACTCGGTGCGCGCCATCGTGGTGTACGGCCAGGGCGAGCACTTCACCTTCGGGCTCGATCTGAAGGCCATGCTGCCCGTGCTCATGCCGCTGCTCGCGCCGCCCAACTTGGCCAAGCAGCGCACCGAGCTCTACGAGCTGGTCCTCGATCTGCAGCGCTCTGCCGACTCCATCGAAGCCTGCAAAAAGCCCGTGATCTGCTGCATTCACGGGCAGACCATCGGAGGCGGCGTGGACATCGCCACCGCGTGCGACATTCGTTTGGCCAGCGCCGATGCGAAGGTGAGCGTGCGCGAGGTACGCGTCGCCATGGTGGCCGATCTCGGCACGCTGCAAAGGCTTCCGCGCATCGTCGGGCAAGGCCTCGCTCGCGAGCTCGCGTACACCGGCGCGGACGTGGATGCGACCCGCGCGCAGTCCATCGGGCTCGTCAATCACGTGTTCGCGGACAAGGATGCGCTCCTCGAAGGTGCGCGCGAGATGGCGCGCAAGATCGCTGAAAACCCGCCGCTCGTCGTCTCCGGCATCAAAGAAGTGCTCGACTTCGGCGAGCGCTCGCACGTGCGCGACCGTGAGCGCTTCGTGGCGGTGTGGAACTCGGCGTTCTTGGCGTCCAACGACCTGGCCGAGGCCATGGCCGCCTTCATGGAGCGCCGCGCGCCCGTCTTCAAAGGCGAGTGAGACACCTCGTGGAGGCTTCGTCGTCGTAAGCCTCTCGAATGCGAAAATACGAAAACGGCGCTTTCTTCCGAGGAAGAAGGCGCCGTTCGATGTGCCGGACGCTGGACCGATTCAGTACGGAGCGGTCGGAGTCGAGGCGTCGGCCGGAGGGGTGGGGACGGGGCAGGCGTTGCCGGTGTAGCGGAAGCACTTGCCGGTGCCCTTGTCGCAGCAGGACGTGCCGCTCGAGGCCTTGGTGCAGAGGCGAGCGCAGTCGTCGTCCGTGGTGCAGGCGTTCGCGCTGCAGTTGTCCGTCGGGGCGGACGAGTCCGGCTTCGACGTGGTGCTGGCGCTGGGCTTCGGCGCGGCATCCGTGGTGGGGGCTCCAGCGTCGCTCACGTCTTCTTCGACGGGCTCTTCGGACGAGGCACATGCGGCGATGGCGAGAGCGCCAGCGAACGCTGCGAAGGGCGCGAGGGAGAGGGCGAAGAGGGAGGAGCTGCGGGTCTTCACGGTCCCGTAGACCTACTCGAGACTTTGGGCCTCGACAACCTCCGGACATCAAATAGAAGAATTATCCGAACCGATGTCCGAGGAGCCCCAGGAACGTCCAGCCGCGTCATCCGAATCCCCCATCGCGGCATGGCTGGGGAGGGGCCTCACCTGGCAGGCACTCTTGATCCTCGTAATCGTTGGGATCTTGGTGTTCTTGCCCTCGATTCGTACGCCGTTTTTGCTGGACGACTACCTGCATCGGTCGATGGCCAACGGTGCCTTCCCGGTGCCTCGTGGGCCGTTCGATCTTTACGACTTCGTGAGCGACCGAGACCGCCAGGCGCTCATGGCGCGTGGGATCTTGCCCTGGTGGACCGACCCTAGCCTCGAGATTCGCTTCTTCCGGCCGCTCTCGAGCTCGCTCCTGTGGTTCGATCACAAGTGGCTCGGGACGCATCCCTTGGTCCTGCACGCGCACTCGTTCGCCTGGTGGATCGCGGCGATGCTCTCGGCCAAGCGGCTCTACGGGCGCGTGTTCTCGAAGCGCGTGGCGCTCATGGCCACTGTGGTGTTCGCGCTCGCCCCCTGTCACATGATGCCGCTCGCGTGGCTCGCCAACCGCGAGGCCCTGGTGTCGCTTACCTTCGGCCTGCTCGGGCTGGTCGCGTACCAGGATTTTCGTGCGGAAAGACGCCTCAAAGACGCGAGTCTCGCGGCGCTGTTTTTCGCGCTCGCCGTGGCAGCGGGAGAGTACGCGCTCTCCCTTGCAGGATACATCCTTGCCTTCGAGCTCTTTCGTCCGCGCGCGAAGGAGTCGCTCGGTCGAAGGGTCGTTGGGCTCGTTCCGTGGGCGCTCCCCACCGCGATCTACCTCGTGATTCGCAGTCTGCTCGGGTACGGCACACGGAGCTCGGGCTTCTATTCGGACCCGACGCGCGACCTCGGGGCGTATCTCGAGAGCGCGCCTCGACGCCTGCTTTTGCTGTTGTCCGACGCGTGGTTCTCGCTCGACGGGGAGACCCTGCACTCGAAGACGCCCTTTTGGGTGCTGGTGCTCGTGGCCGCGCTCGCGCTCGGATTTCTGGTGCGTCCCATTCGCGAGGCCGTCGCGCGGCTCGACGAAGCCCCGAGGCGCGGAGCGCTCGCGCTGCTCGTGGGATCGGTGCTGGCCATGCTGCCCGTGATGTCGGTCGTACCGGCGCCGCGCGTGCTCGGCGCTGCCATGGTGGGCGTCGCGGCCGTGGTGAGCGTGCTGCTCGACGACGTGTGGATGGGCAAGGGCGACGAGGTCTCCGGACCGGCCACGCCGCGCAGAAGCGAACACGCGGTACTCGCGGCGCTCTTGCTGGCGTTCGTGCACGTGGTGCACGGTCCGTTCACGGCGTTTCTGGCGGGGCGCACGGTAGAGGGCGGGGCGCGCAGGTTCGCCGCGTACGCCACGCGCCTCGGCAAGCGCACCCCCGAGGGCAGCGACATGGTGGTCATGCGCGGCCTGGGAAGCTCGTTTTTCCTGCCTTTCGCCATGTATTCGCACGGCGTTCCTCCGAAGACCTGGCGCATCCTCTCGCATACCGGGCACGTGCTCGCGGTGCGCGAAGACGAGCACACCCTCACGCTGCTCTCGCCGAACGACGCCACGCTCTTTCCCATCGGCAACGGCAACCTCTTCCGCACCGAGCGCGCGCGTGTCGCGGTGGGCGAGGTCTTCGTGGTGCCCGGCATGAAGGCCGAGGTGCTCGAGGTCGGGCCCGACGGTCCTCGGAAGGTGCGCTACACCTTCGACGAGTCGCTGGACGACGAGACCAAACGTTGGATCTCCGAGACGCAGCGAGGCTTTCCCGCAACGCCGCCGCCCGAGCCTGGTTTCGGCGCGCCGTTCGATCCGTGAGGGCGTTCGCCACCGACGACCGCCCGAACACCCGCGGCGCGCGCGCGGAAGCGGCGGCACGATGTCGCATCACGTGCTCAGCCGTGAGGTGGATGGAGCGCCAGCGCCGGGTACCAGGCCCGATAGCCCGCGAGGCGTGCCCAGGGCGCGAGCACGAGCTTGAGCCCGCCCTCCACCAGGGGCGGCATGGCGTCGACGTGGGTGTCGCAGGCGTCGTCGTTCACGGCGAGCTGCAGCGGCATCACGCGTCCCTCGGCGTCGGGGTGGCCGTCGATGATTTTGTAGATCTGCACCAGGCACGCAGCAAACGACGTCGGCATAGAGCTCACGACGACGACGGGGGTGGGGCCGGGGTTGAACGGCCGATGGCCAAGGCCCGGTGCGATCTCGACGGACTCGCCAGCCGCGAGGGTCACCACGCGGTCACCGAGCTCCAACGTGAGTGTGCCTTCCGTGACGGTGAAGCGCTCGGCGAACGTCTTGTGGTGGTGCCTGGGCGGACCAGCAGCACCGGGGGCAAGCACGACGCGTACGGAGACGTGGCCGGCGGTATCGACGTCGACGACCTCCTCGGCGAAGCCCTCGGTGCGGCTCGCAAAGCGATCGCCAGCGCGCGGGAGTGTGTCGGGGCGAAGCCCGGCTTGCGGCAAAGCGTGGTGCACCACTAGCGCTGCGAGCTGCACCGTGACGAGACCGACGACAGCGATGGCGAGGCGTCGCCGCGTGCGCGAACGAGCCGGAGTGGTGCTTGACATGGTGATAAGTGATCGTACCTGTTTACAGCGTGTCAAGTGGCCGGTCTGAAGCCGGACATTTGCAGGGCTTGTCACCGGGAGGTTGCCGGCGCAGCCTGCCTCCCATGAGCGAGGCGCGTCGGGCACAAGAGCAGCGGTCGTCGAAGTCGTCGAAGTCGTCGAAGTCGTCGAAGTCGTCGAAGTCGTCGACGAAGGACACGCGAGAGGCGTTGCTGCTCGCGGGGCTTGCGGTGCTTGAGCGGGGCGAGCCGTTCTCGCTCGGCGAGATTGCGCGAGAGGCAGGCGTGTCACGCCAGGCGCTTTACCTACACTTCGAGAACCGCGCGGCGCTCGCCGTCGCCGTGGCAGAGTTCGTCGACGCCACCTTCGGCCTCGACGAGGCCATCGCGCCGACCCGCGCAGCCACCAACGGCAAAGCGCTCCTGCACGCCCATGCGCGCTTCGTGGCCATGTACAACGCGCGCATCCAGACTGTCGTGCGCATGGCCGACGCCTTGCGCCAAAACGACCCCGAGATGGCGGCCCCGTGGCTCGACCGCCTGGCCCAACGGCGGGCAGGGGGCCACCGCATCGCGCGTTTACTCGACCAGTGGGGCGAGCTGGCCGAAGAGTGGACGGTGGAGAGTGCCGGCGATTGGGTGTGCGCGCTGTCGTCGGTGAAGCTCTGGGAAGAGCTCGTTCTCGACCTCGGCTGGAGCAAAGAGCGCTTCGCCCGCTCGCTCGAGCGTCAGCTCAGTGCCGCACTCCTGCGTTGACGCAGGCCTTCGCGCTCACGACGTGCGACCTTCCCTCGGGGAAAGGTCGGAGCCGGTACGACTACGCGAAGGACGTCACGAGCTGCTCCGCCACCGTCGCGACGGCGAAGGAGAATACGACCAGCTGCTGCTGCCTCGTTGCGCCGACGCAGACGATCGTGGAGGTCATCAAGAGCCCGAAGAGCTGCGAGGAGGTGTGTCGCGTGGCCGGTCTGAGCTGCTTCACCTCCGTGACCCAGCAGGTGACTTGCCGCGACGCTCAGGGCAATCCGTGCAGCACGGAGCTTAGCTGCAGAGCGCAGCCGAGCGCAGACACGGGTTGCGGCAAGGCCGCCACGCGGGCCGAGTTGAGCTGCCGCTGACGCCGCCGACGCCTCGCTCCGCCCTCGTGGATGGCGTGCGGTGGACTCCGATGCGTGCGGGCCTCCGGCTGACGGACGCCACGAACACGCCCGCGCACCGATACCGCTGGGCTTCTACATTTGGCTCGCGGTGACGGAGCCGGTACCTCGATCGCGCGAGACGCGCCTCAGGCGCCGGCGCAGGAGCACGTTGTTGAGCACCAGGCTGGTGGCGAGGATGACGGCGCTCGCCGCGATGGCGTGGCGTGCGTACGCTGGAGCGACCGCAGCAACCAGGAAGCACGCCCAGCTCAGACCCGCCGCAGGCAGCCCGCGAGCGTCGGCCGCGAGGGCTATCGCCATCGACGAGAGCGCGAAGACGAGGAGAATGCCGAGGAGCGTGGCCGGCATACCGAGCTGCATTCGCTGGGCGCTCAGCGTCCAGGCGAGCGCCGCCACCAGCGCCGTCGCGGCGCCCAGCACGTTGCTCTTGTTGAGCTGATTGGCGAGCATCGCCACGCCCTGCGATACGACGACGACCGTGCCCATCGCGAGGTACGCGAGGAGCAGGAGCGCGATGGGCCAATTCGACTCCGGCGGCCAGAGGGCGAGCCCGAGCCATCCGAGGACCCACCCGGGCGCGAAGATGGCGAGGATCGTGCCGCGAACGAGCAGCCCCACGGTCGGATCACGGTGCCAGGCCGCACGGTTGCCTTCGGCGTGCTCTTGGTTCTCGACGGAGATGGCGAGCTCGACGCGCCGAACCAGCGCGTCGGGCGCGTCGGGGCTCGCCTCGAGCAGCCTCCGGGCCACCTGGAACTGACCGTCGGAGAGCGCGCTGTCGATGCGCTGGATGGAGACGTCCCTGAGTCCGGCACGCGCACGTGTGTTGTCGGGCCATACCTCGAGCGCTGCGCGAAACCCGAGCTCGGCCTCGCCGAGGTGGCGTTCGATCGCCGAACGTTCTGCCACCTTCGACTCCTCGATGGCCCGCTTGAGGGAACGCGAGGCCCTTTCGGTGAGAGCGAGCGAGCCGCGGTGACTCCTGAAAGACTCGAGGAGCCCGCGGAACCCCTGCGGAGTCAGCAGTCGGTCCTCGGGATCGGGGAGGAGTGTTGCGTCGACGACCGCGACGAGCTCGCGAGGAGCGTCGTCCCCGAGCGGCGCGACGAAACGTTCGCGCGGACGCGCGCGGCTCTCGTGCTTGGTCGCGCCGGCGTGGGGTGCCCTGCCGCAGAGCAACTCGTAGAGCGTCGCTCCCAAGAGATACATGTCCGTCCACGGACCGAGAGAGGCAGGCTCGCCTTCGAGCTGCTCGGGAGCCATGTACGCCAGGGTCCCCGCGACTGGCGCATCCTCGACGTGGGCGAGCTCCCCGTTCGTCCTCTCGCCCCAGAGCGCGGCGACCCCCCAGTCGAGTAGGTAGATCTCTCCGAAGTTCCCGACCATCACGTTACTGGGCTTCACGTCGCGATGAATCACGCCACGTTCGTGCGCATACGCCAGCGCGTTGCAGATCGCGATGAGCACGCCGAGGTTCCAGTCGAGCGCGTCCTCCGCGCCGAAGCGGCTTCGAAGCACCGCGGGATCGTGCATGACGCTCGCCCACGGCACGCCCTCGACCTGCTTGAGGACGATCTGTAGCTCGCCCGAGTGCCCCTGGATGACCTCGTGGACAGGGACGATGTTCGGATGCTGGAGGCGCGCGGTGAGGCGAGCCTCCTGGAGCAATCGATGCGTGCCCGACGGGGTCTCGTTGCGAAGCGTCTTGACCGCTACGGCGCGACCGAGGTTCATCTGAACCCCCTGGCGTACCGTACCCATCCCTCCCTCACCGAGCGTGGGTCCCACGGCGAGCCGCTCCGGCCCCTCGTGGATGCCCTTCGCGCTATGGGGCGGAGGCGCGCTCGAGTCGCTGGACCTCTCCGGCCGAGAGACCTCCGCCCGCGCGTGAGCCGCCAGCGCGAGGCGTAGCGAGGGGCGGCGATCGAGCTCGAGCTCCAGCTCGGCGATCTCCTCCCCGGAGAGCTCTCCCCTCACGAAGCGACCCAACCGAGGATCCTCGCCGCTCGCCACGGCCCCGACGCTACCACTACGAGCGCGACGCGTGTAGCGTAGCCTCGTGACGAAGGCAGTCGACTCCGATGCCCACTCGACATCGGCCGGCGCGACCGGCTCCGAGGACTCGTTCGAGGACCTCCTCACGCGCGGGCGCGGCGCCTGGCCGGGCGTCGCACTGTCCGACGAGCAATGTTCGAGCTTCCTGCGTGCGGTGCGTGCGAACCACCGCCCGGGCGAGCGAGCGCTCCACGAAGACCTCTTTCTCGCGTACGCATGCACCCTCGGTGTCGCCGCAGCGCGCGAGGCCCTCGACCGTTCGATCATGGCCGACGTACCGAAGGCGATCCGGCGCGTCAGCACGGACCCTGCCTTCGTCGCCGACGTCGCTGCGGACCTGCGCCTGGCGCTCCTCGACGAGCACGAGGGCCGGTCGTCAGTGCTCGATCGCTACCAGGGCAAAGGCCCGCTCCGCTCGTTCGTGATGGTGCTCGCGATGCGCCGCGCCATCGACCGCAAGCGACGACAGAAGGAGATCTCGACCGCGCCTCGCGCTCTCGTCGAGCTCGCGGCCGAAAACCCGAACGTCACACAGGTCGGCTCGAGCGAGCTGAGCGACGCGTTCCTCGAAGTCTTGAAGGAGCGACTCTCGACGCTCCCGCCCCGTGACCGCAACGTCCTGCGCCTTCACATCGTCGACGGTATCCCCGCCGAGGCGATCGCGAGGATGTACGGCGTGCACCGCGCGACCGCGACGCGCTGGATCACCGACGTGAAACGCGTGGTCTTCGAGGAGACCAGGGACTCGCTCCAGCGCCGCTTGAACGTCTCTCCCTCGACCTTCGAGAGCTTCGCTCGCGAGGCCGCGCTCGGGCTCGACGCGAACCTGTCGACGTTCCTGGGACGTGGCTCGACCTGAGCGGTGTCGTCTCGCGAAACATGACCGCCCAGTCCACGCCCGGTGCCGAGCATCGCCTCGTCCGCCCGCCTGACACAACGTGGTCCAGCACTTGGGAGTCGCGAACCGACGGGCTGATTCCCAGGAAGGTGAACGACAGAACCGAAACCTCGAAGCAGCCTCGGCTGGTCCTCCCCGGGTGCGGCGGCGACGACACAAGCTGAGATCCCAGGGCACCGCGCCTAAAAATGAGGACGTTTCCGTCGTCGGTCGAATTGTTTGCGACAAACTCGCGTCCCCGGCGACGTTCCGCGAGGTGTGCAAATGAAGAAGGTCAGTTCCAGAAGCAGAGTGACGATCCGCACTTGGTTCTGCGCAGTGATCGGCTCGATGCTCTGCGCCGGTTTGGGCACGGTCGGGTGCTCGAGTGATTCCGAGCGGTCGAGTGGCGATCTCTCCTCTGGAGGTGGTTCTGCCACTGACAACATCAATGATGCCGGGGCGAGTCCCCCCTCGTCGCCGGACGCCGCGCCGCCCCCTTCATCGCCGGACGCCGCGCCGCCGAGCGGCAATCCGACGACGTCGGGCAAGCTCGATCCGAGCTTCGGCCAGGGCGGCATCGCGTCCGGGACCTTGCTGGTGTGGGGATACACCAGCGCGACGGTCTCACCGAGCGGCCGATTCAGCTGGTGCGGTCTCGTCTCCCAGACCGCGCTCGGCAGGGTGGACCTGCGGGAGGACGGAAGCGCCGACACGGCTGTCGGACCCAACGGCGCGGCGACCATCCAGCTGCCCGTGCGCTTCGCCGCCACCGATACGCGGCCGGTCTGCGAGGTCGACGACGACGGCCGCCTCTTCGTTGCGGGAAGCGGGCGTCCCCTCAGCGGCGACGGCCTGACCATGCTGAGCACGAGCGTGTCTGGCAGCGCGCTTGCGCCGAGCCCTTGGTTGAGCAGCGGTGGCGGGTCGATGTGGCTCTCGCCCGCCTATCGCTGGGCCGCGCCGGTCCAGCACTTCATGGGGAGCCGATCGTTTGCCTTCCCGCTCGACGGCAACGGGGTTCCCGCGACCAACACGCCATATGCGTCGCCGTCGTTCGACTTCCGAGCACCCGGCCCCAATGGCACCATCCTGGGCCAGGAGTACAGCGCTGGGACGCCAGCACGGCTCGTCAAGCTCACCGCGACGGGACAGGTCGACGGGTCGTTCGCCCACGTGAGCACGAGCACGAGCAAGTTCTTCGATGTCGTGCAGGCGGCGCCCGACGGCACCTACCTCGTCGTCGTGGGCGACCGCGATACGAAGACCGAAACGCTGCATCGGATGTCTGCCACGGGTGCCTGGCTCGACCTGTTTGCCGGCCAGCCCTCGCGGCTGCTCAACACGACTGGCACCTCGCCGCGGCTCGGGATCCAGCCCGACGGCAAGATCCTGCACGAGGAGTCCGAAGGTCCCGACCTCGTGCTCCGTCGGTGGGACGCTCAAGGCGGGGACGATGCGAAGTTCGCCAATAGCGGGCGTCTCGTGCTGGAGGGCGACTGGTGGCTCACGCGCACGGGGGCGATCGTCGTCGCTGACCACGACCCGGCCGGCTCGATCCCCAGCCAGGTGAGGTTCCGCGTCCGCCGCTACACCCCGTGATCGGACGGCCGACTACTTCGTGAGGTTCTTCACCTTCGGGCTGGTCTGCTGCAGGCGCACCGCGGCGAGCGGGAGCGTCGTGCCCAGAGTCAAGTGCGAAATTCGGTCGATGTGCGGCCGGCGAGCCCGAGCTCTCGCAACGGGGTGCCTATCGAGAGGCGATGAGGAATGTGCGTGAGGGCGTCCGAGCGTGCCGCCGCGCGTCTCTGCGGAAGCGAAGCGGCGGCGTCACGAACGCCGTGATAACGGATTGGAAATGGAGACCCTCCTTGCGACGGCATCACGCTTCTGGGAAGCCTCGGATCCTGGAGCCCGTCCGTCGGCGTCGACCAGCCATTTCGCTGGCAGCGGCGACGCCGGAGACGGCGGGCCCAACTCGACAGGGAGCTTGCTCCCCGCCTTCGTACGCAGCGGCCCCCTCGCGTTTCTGCGCGTCGAGGTCGTCCGCTTTGCGCGGTCTTCGAAGCTCCTCGTGACGGCGAGGACGGCCCTGCCGTCGCCCGTTCCCGAGGATGCCCCTGGATGGACGTCGCACCGAAGTCCGCACGCGACGACGTTCACGCGAGGCGCGGAGACGGTCGTCCTGTTCCCCGACGGCCAGCTCGAATTCTCGGTGGAGGGGGGCCCGATCGAGCTCGATGCGGCGCGGGCGTCCCTTGCGAGCCTGCCGACGCTCGCCCCCTTTGCGGTGCTCGCCGGCGCGGATGCCGCCGTGATGGCGTGGGGCACGACCCGTCGCTTCGATGGAGCGACGACGCCGTTTGCCGCCGGCTTGGTCAAGCTCCTGCTCGCGACCGATCGCGATGGAGCAGCCGAGGAACGCGCGCTTCGGGAAGCCGGCTACGCCCCCTCCGACGAGGACGAAGCGCAATGGGTCAACGCCGCCCGCGATTGCACGGTGATTTGGGCGGGCGCGACTGTCTATGGGTATGTCGGTCACGTCCCCGCGTGCATCGGCGCCTGGGAGGATGAGCCCGACGAGGACGACGCCGAATCCTGAATCGTCCTGGCGCGCTGCGCTTCGAGCACGACGGCGGCCGACTGACGTTGGAGAGGAGATCGCCGACTGACGTTGGAGAGGAGAGAGCCAAGCGAGAGGAGAGTGCCGACTGACGTCAACGTCGGTCGGAGCGCTTTCAACGTCCTAAATGAGCGGTCACGATTCTCAATCACGTGATTTGGCTGTTTTGGGTTTGGGACGTTTGGGACCCAAAACCAGGAGGTGGGGCCCCAGCGGGCTTTGCGCGGACCTGCCGCGGCGGACTACAGAGTCCTCCGATGACAAGTCGAGCTAAATTAGCGGGCTTGATCGAAGATCATGACCGCTGATTTAGCGTCAAGGTCGGTCGGAGCGTTTTCCAGGAGCTCTTTACAGGGGAGGGTCGACTCGACGCCCTCACGTCGAGAACTGGGAGACGAGGCGCTGAAGGTCGGCCGCCATTTCGGCTAGCGAAGCGGATGCCTTCTCGGTGTCGCTCGCTCCCGAAGACGTGCTTTGGGCAGCGCGTGCGACGCCGGTGATGTTCTGTGCAATTTCCCCGGAGCCCCTCGCGGCGTCCGCTACGTTTCGGCTGATCTCGTTCGTGGTTGCGGTTTGTTCTTCCACGGCGCTCGCGATGGTGTTCTGAATATCGTTGATTTGATGAATGATCGTGCCAATCTGGCCGATGGCCGAGACCGCCGAGCGCGTGTCCCCTTGGATCGTCTCGATCTTCTGGCTGATGTCCTCGGTGGCTTTCGCGGTCTCTTTCGCGAGCTCCTTGACCTCGTTGGCGACGACAGCGAATCCTTTGCCTGCTTCTCCGGCACGAGCGGCCTCGATAGTCGCGTTGAGTGCGAGCAGGTTGGTTTGCTGAGCGATCGAGGTGATGACCTTGATGACCTTGCCGATGTCCGCGCTGCTCTCGCCGAGCTTTCCGACGATGGTATTGGTGGTTTCCGCGACCTTAACTGCCGACGTGGCGACCCGCGCTGCATCCGCCGCGTTCTTGGCGATCTCATGGATACTGGCCGACATTTGTTCCGTGCCGGTGGCGACGGTCTGAATGTTGCGGTTTACCTGTTCGACGGCAGCTGACACCACGTTTGCCTGCGCGGTCGTCTCGTCGGCGTTCCCTGTCATCTGTTTGCTGACCGCGGAGAGCTCCTCCGAAGCGGCGCCGAGCGCAGAGGCGTTCTGTGCGACGTTCGAGACCAACTCCCTCATCGCGGTCGTATCGGACGCGTACTTCACGACCTTGAACGGGCGACCACTGGCATCGAAGATGGGGTTGTACGAGGCCTGGATCCAGACGACCTTGCCACCGCGCCCGACACGCTTGAACTCGCCGGTCCGGTAGTTGCCCTCTTTGAGGTCTTGCCATAGGCGCGAGTATTCGGGGCTCGCGGCCATGCTCGGCTCGACGAACATGCGGTGGTGACGTCCTTTGACCTCGTCGAGCGAATAGCCCAGGGTCTTCAGGAAGTTGTCGTTCGCGTGACGAATGGTGCCGTCGAGATCGAACTCGATGACGGCCTGTGACTTGGAAATCGCCTCCACTTGTCCGGCGTAGTCGGCATTCTGGAGCTTGGTGGCCGTGATGTCGGACGCGAACTTGACGATCTTGTACACCTTGCCGGAGAGGTCGCGAATGGGATTGTAGGTCGCCTGAATCCAGACTTCCTCCCCGTTTTTGGTGAGGCGCCTGAACTCGTCCGACTTCGCGTGCCCTGCGGCCAGGTCTTGCCAGAACTGCCTATATGCGTCGGAGCTCCCAACGCTCGCGTCACAGAACATGCGGTGGTGGCGGCCCTTGATTTCGTCGAGGGTGTAGCCGAGCGTCTGGAGGAAGTTCTCGTTCGCCGTGCGGATGGTCCCGTCCACCTCGAATTCGATGACGGCTTGCGAGCGGTCGAGCGCCGCTAGCTGAGCCTCGGCTTCGGTCACCCGCGCCTCGATCTTGGCCTTCTCTTCGAGCAGCTTGCGGACCTTGTCGAAGTCTTCGCTCTTTTCGCGAACGAGGCGAGGGCTGGAGTCGTTCGTGCCGTTGCGGAGCTCGCCATTCGGATTCATTGCTTTTCTCCTTCGGTTCCAGTCATCGTCGATGAGATCTACGCGTAGGTCGCCTTCCAGGCTCACGCTGCCTCGGGCGTCCTTGTAGGTCCGGCCGTCTCGACCATCGTTTCGAGTGAAGTCTTCCCATCCGCGCCGTCATGGCTTGGTACGGCGCCGAGGTTTGCGTGTCGATTCCCGAGCCGCACGAGGGTAGGTGTCGGTCTTTCGAGCTCGTCCGCCGAGCGACCGATGAGGCCGAGCGTCGCCGCCAACTTCTTCTCCTGCTCGCTCATGTTCGCCCGAAAGAGGTCTCGGACTTCCGGTGCTTTGCGAAGAGCTTGGAATGAAATGCGGCGACGAGCTCGACCGCCCGAGACGCGAGGCTGGTGTCGCTCGACTCGAGTCGCCGGACGGTCCGCTTGGAGAGCGGGCGACTCGGGATTCGATGCGGGCGGCGAGCTCGTGACGGTTAGCCGTCACGAGCTCGCCATGGTTCCTTGGATGCGAGAGTGTTCGTTCGTGCGGATACTGCGGCATGAGGACCCGACCGGTTCAGCGCGACCGTCGCGAATGCATGTATGATGCCGAAGTCGCACGAGACGGCGCTCGACCGGGTGGAGCGCTCGAAGGTTGCGAAGCGTCGGTCAAAAGCCGCACCGGCTAGCAGTCCGAGAACCACTGCCGATAGCGCCCGCGCCTTGGGCGAGCGTCATTCCGATGACACCCTGACTTCCCGTGTGACACCTGCGCGACTCGCGCCAGGCAAGGTACGTGCGCCCCCATGCAGCTTGCTCGGTTCGGCAACCTCCGAACCGGGCCGAGTCCGCCTCGTCTGGGGCGTTGGGCCGCCTCGTTGCCGCGCCGTCGAGCACGCGTCACTCGTCCCCAATACCGCACGCGAGGCTTGCCGCGGGTGAGGCCACATCTCTCGACAGGGCCTGTCGGGAGGCTCTTCCTCTGTGGTAGGGGCTACCTCCGGGTAGTCGGGAGGCTTCCGCTTCGTGGTCGCACGCGGAGCAGGACGTGGCCGTCGGCACCGTGTCGGCAGCCCAGCTCCTCGCACGTGGTGCTTCGTCTCGGCGTCTCGCCCCGACTCACCAGGGGAACGTCGACTCTTTCGCCTGTCTCCTTGCCTGCTCCAGCGTCTCGTCTTCGTAGCCTGCCAATGGCACCACCGTCCCGTTTTGCCAGAGCTGCGGGTACATGGCCGGATCGTCGTTGCCCCCGACGCCCAGCTTGCCCCCGAGGAAGACCGCCCGGCCGTCCGCGGTCGGGAGCACCACCATGGTCGCTCCGCCGTCCTTGAGCAGCCGTGCCCCGGTCTCGGCGTCGACCTTCGTTTGCGGATCGAAGACTCGCAACAGCAACCCCTTGCCCACCACGAGGACCTTCCCGGAGGTGAGCGGGACGAGCCGTTCGACACTCGCCATTTCGACCGCAAAAGGGCCCTCCCAGGATGCGCCTTTCGCGAGGGAGAGCACGTACAGCTGGTTTCCCGATCGGGCGACCAGCGCCTCGCCGGCCACACAAACGTCGTCGCAGAAGGCGTTCGGGCAATGCGCCAGGCCCTTGGCGCCCTTGGCGGTCACCCGGACGACCTCGCCTCGGTACTTGCCGCGTGTGCTGCCGAACGCGACGTAGAGGGCGCCATCGGCCCCAACGACGTAGCTTGCCCCCTCCGGCGTGGGGGCGCCTTTCACCGGCGCGAGCGACTGGCCATTCCATACGTACACGTTCCGGCTCTGCCGGGCGATGAAGTAGGCTGCGTGCCGGCCGTCACTCACGAGCTGGCCATCGCCGGGGTCGCCGTCGCCCTTCGGCATGGCGAAGCTCGTCCAGCGCCCGCCGGCGAACACCCATCCGAGGGCATCGTAGTGGGACGTCGTGAGCAGCGCCTCGCCGACGCGGGCGAGGCCCATCGCGGAGTCGGGGTGATCGGTCACCCGCTCGAGCTCCTCCCCCACGAGCCGGGCGATCGGGGTCGTATTGCTGCCCTCGCGCTTCAGCGCAAACCAGGGACCGCCGCTCGCGTCCACGCACCCGAAGGCGTACTCCGCGAGCGGCGAGACCGGCGCCGCCCCTTTGCCCCACGCTTGCTTCTGCAGCCACGTGAGGAAGTCGGCGCCTTCTCGGGTGCGCTCGCCCGCGTCGTGCCAAAACGACAGGACCTGTCCCGGCGTGCCCCCCTTGCCCGGCGCAAGGTCGAGCATGTGGTGGTTCCCCGCGAAGTCGTGGGTGATGGGGATCCACTTGGGGATCCACCACTTCTTCTTGACCCCCGGCCCAGGGACGGCGTCGTCGTCGTCGAGGTCCTGCTGGTCGAAGAGGTCTTTCCAGAGGCTCCATTGGGCGACCATCCCCTCCACCGACAGCAGCTCTCGGCCACTGCACACAGCCTCCCCGTTTGGGCCGCCATCGTGGGCCAGGTAGAAGGCGCGGAGCTCGGGCGGGAAGGTGATGCGGAGCTTGGCCTCGGCCGCGGCGAGGGCCGCTGCAGAAGCGCCGGCGGGCAGCACGAGCCCGGCCTTGCTCGCTGCGGCCTCGATCCGGGCGATCTGCGTAGCGATCTTTCCAGGGTCGGCGGAGACCTGGCCCTTGTCTTCGGGGGCCGCTTTGTTTGCCGAGAGACCCACCTCGACATAGCCCTTTTTCGTTTTCTCGGTGACGAGCCTGTCCAAGAGCTTCTTGGCCGCGGCGAGCGTGCCTTCGTCCTTGACCGTCTTCTTGCCCGCGGTCCCGATCTTCCCATAGCGGGTGTGGACCTCGTTTCCGTCCCGCCACACCTCCCAGAACTTGCTGGAAGCCTCGTCGACCTGCTCGAACATCCGCTTGTTCATCGGCAACCTCTCGCTCGGAAAAGAAGGCTCCAATCTCGCCCGGATGCTCTCTGCGAGCCAGCGTTTCGGTCCCGACGCTCCTCGGAAGGTGCGCTGCTCGTTCGACGAGTCGCTCGACGAAGAGACCAAGCGATTGGTGCTCGATGTCGTCTACTCGTCGGGAAAACCTGCCGGGTCGGCGAGGTTTCCTTCACACTGAGCCGTGATCACGCGTCGTCTTGCTCGCCGCCTTCGGGGGGCGAGGGTGAGGGGAGGGGCTCGTTGCCTTCTCGCGCGTCGGGGTTGCGCTCGGCGCGGCGCTTTTCGCGGAGGAAGGCGCTGGTGGCTTCGCGGACCACCTCGGGGGTGGCGCGAAAGGCGTAGCGGACCACCTTGCGCACCTTGGTGATGCGGTCACGAAGGAGCAGGAGGTACGTGTCGCGGGAGGCTAAGGCGACCCTGTTC
Source organism: Polyangiaceae bacterium (assembly GCA_965225775.1). GTDB lineage: Bacteria > Myxococcota_A > Polyangia > Polyangiales > Polyangiaceae > JAAFHV01. Next base: position 9,205,763 of record OZ245328.1, read on the forward strand.
GTGTTCGCCTTGCGCGAGCGTAGGGCGTCGCTGAGGAGGAGCCCTTCTTCGATCAGGTTCACGTCGAAACTGGGAATCTTCCCGAAGCTATCCCTGTACTCGTTCGCGCGGCGAGCATACGCGCCGAGCGAGTCGGCCAGCTCGGCAAGGGTGCCTGGCTTGGTCGCATGAGTCTTCTGGAGGGCCTCGAGCGTGACATCCTTGTCGTCGACAATACCATCGTCTGCATCGAGCTCCGAAGCGAGGCGGAGCTCCCGATTGACGAAGCGAGCACGAACGATCTGCGAATCGCCATTGGCGACGAAGGTGCCCTTGGCACGATCACGCTGCGCGTCTGCGCGGTCGGTCAGATAGAGGATTTCGGCCGCCACCTCGGGGCCGCCCATCCGCTCGGCGAAGAGCGAAAGCGACGGATATTTGCGCGGATCCGGGCTCTCTTCGTACGTGTGCACCATGTTGGCGCACTTGATGGCTTCGGAGATGAAGACCGGATACGCCATCGCGAGGTCGACTGGTCCTTCGGTCACGATCTTCTCGGCCTCGGCTTCGATACGCGCGACGAGGTCCTTCGTAATGCGAACGCGGAGCGCGAGAGGCGCGACGGGTCGCTCGATGGCGGGCCCACGATTGACGGCCAGGGGCGCCACGCGGGTTGCCGGAGCCTTCTTCGGCCGTTTGGCCTTGGCTTTCTTGGGAGCCTTCGTGGCTGATGTCTCCCCGGAGAGGGGCGACGAGGAGGAACCTTTCTTTGTCGTGGTCTTCATGAGGATCTGCCTTTTCGACCGGCATCCGTGCCGGACAGACCCCTCTCGGCGGCGCTCGTCCAAACGTTGCCGGAGGACGTGCGCTTTTTTTGGGGTTCTCCGGACGCCAGGTGGCCGGAAGGCTCCCGCCGGTGACGAAAGGCCTGCTTCCGCCGTCCAAGCGTGTTCACCCTCGTGCCCAAACGCCCGTTCGCCGTGATTGGACCACCCTTTCCCGATGTCGGACCGCCCCTGCCCAGTGGTCGGGAGGCTTCGGTTCGGGCACGAACGCATTCTCTCCGTGGACAGGAGACCCTCGCCTCGCCGCTGGAAGGCCTTACCCGCGTGGTCGAAAGGCTTCGTCCCAGTACCAGACCCGTCTTCCTCTGTGGTCGGGAGGCTACCTCCCGGTGGTCAGGAGGCTACCTCCCCGTGGTCGGGAAGGTTCCGCTTCGTGGTCGCTCGCGGAGCAGGGTTTTGCCCGGAGCGCGACTCGAGTGAGCGGCAGGGGCACGATGCTGGACTTGAGCCCCGAGTCCGAAGAGACCAAGCGTCGGATCTCCGAGACGCAGCGAGGCCTCCCCCCCACGCCACCGCCCGAGCCGGGTTTAGGCGCGCCGTTCGATCCGTAAGGGCACAGGTTTCGTCCCTCGCGAATCGCGACTAGCCTCTCTCGCGATGCCGCAAACTTCGGACGCTCTGCTGGGCACGTTCGCCGTGCTCCTCGCGCTCACCGGGTTCGTTCCGGTGCCTTTTTTGGACGGGATCCTCGCGCGAAGCTTGGTGCGGCGCATGGTGAAGACCGTGGCCGACACGCACGGCGTCGTGGTCCCGGAAGACGAGGTCCCGGTGCTGGCGAGCGAGCCCGACGAGGGCGTCTTGGCGTTCTTGGCCGGCGCCGTGAAAGGGCTTTTGCTCTTCCCGTTCCGGCTCCTGTTCAAGAGCATCTTCCTCGTCTTGGACGCCAAACAAGTGACCGACCTCGTCGGCCGGGCCTACACCCACGCGGTCCTGCTCGACATCGCGTTCGCCGAGGGCCTCTACCAGAAGCACGGGGCGGTGAAGCTCGCCGCGGCCATCGACGGCGTGCTCGCCACGGTCGACTCTCGCCCCGCGAATGCCGCCGCCAAAGCCGCCTGGAAGGCGCTCAAGCACCACGGCCCGACCTTCTTCGAGCGCATCGTGAAGGCCTTCCGCGACAAGCGCGACGACGAAGCCGCAGACCACGCCGCGCCGCTGGGACAAGCTTTCGCCGAGTCGATCGCCGCCGAAGAGCCCACCTACCGAGCCAAGCTTCGCGACCACTTGCTCACGTCGCTCTCCTGGCAGGAGACCGTGACGAGAGGCTGATTTCAACGGGGTTTCGTGCGCATCAGCGCATGGCGTGACGGCGCAGCTTTTCGTCGAGCACGGGTCCGCTGAAGCCGGTCATCACCTCGTCGCCCACCACGAAGGTCGGTACGACGTTGCGCGTTCCCAGCGTGCGAAACTCGCGCTGCACGTCGTCTCGTTCGAGAGATCGCTCTTCGTAGGCGATGCCGTTTTGGCCGAGCCAGGCCTTGGCGGTGCGGCAGGCCGGACACGACGAGGTGGTGAACACGACGAGCTTGCTGCCTGCGCGATCGGAGATGGTGCGCGCCGCGCTCTTGGCTTTCTCGGCGCGCGCTTCGCGCAGCTCGTCCAGGTAGGGCACGGCCTTCGCGATTCCGCCCGCGACCACCAAGAGAATCGTGATCGCACCGAGCCCTCGCAGGAACGAGCGAGACGTCGTCGCGACCTCGACCTTCGCGCACCGTGAGCAGGCTCCCTGTCCGTCCACCAAGAGCCCGTGCCGGGGGCAGCGCATACGCGCGCCACGGGCCATGGGCGCGAACGAGTCGTGGGTGGCCTGACCATCGAAGCTGGACGGAGACGAGGACATGCCGCGCGACAATGCACACCTCGGGCCTGGTTCATTGGCTTCAAGGAGCTCGCATTTGCCGTAAAAATGCCCGATTCGTCCGATGGGCAGAGCCTCGTGTTGGGCGCGCCCAACAGGCATCGGCCACGGCGAACGAGCGCGAGGGCAGGGGCCAGGAGACCGGGGCGAGCGCGGTGCTTGGTTCGAGCCGAGCCTCCCGGGTAAGGTGGGGAGATGCGCAGCGTCTTCGGGTGGAAAGCTCCGGTCTTCGTGGTCACGCTCGGGCTCGCGAGCGCGTGTGGCTCGAAGCCTGCCGAAGTTCCGGTGCTCGGGTCGAAGCCTGGCCCCAGCGGGAGCGCGAGCGCCGCTGAGCCGCCCCCGAGCCCGCTTCCGTCGGGCCTCCCCGCCGCGCTCCCGGTTCCGCCCATGGGCGTCCGAGGCTCGACGCGCGCCAAAGTGAAAGACGATGCGTCGGGGGCGTGCACCGAGCGCACGGCCGACGGCGCGACCGGCCCGAAGCCCGAGGATTCGCTGAAAAAACTCACGAGCGCGTGCAAGCTCAACGCGGCTTCGGCGGTCTTCTCGGCTTCGCTCTCGGATGGCGACGGGCATCGTGAGTGGCCCTTCCGAGCCAAGGCCGGACACTGCTACCGGGTTCTCTCCAGCAACGACGGACAGGCCCGCGACGTGGTGGTCGTCTTTCGGGACGGCAAAGGTGACGTGGTCACCACCGGTCCCGAGTCCGCGCTCCCGACCCATGGAAAAGCCTGCTTCGACGCCGACGACGACACCACGCTGCTCGTATCGGTGGGCACCGGGAAGGGCTCCGTGGCCCTCCAGGTCGTCGAGCCCTGATCGCATGCTGCATGCAGGTACACGTCGGCTCGTCGGCCCGAGCTCGGGAGCGATGCGTCCCTCGTGACCGAGCATCATCATCTCCATAGGCCGGCGCGGCTGCGGCCGGCCAAGCCTCCGTCGCTCTTCACGGCGCTCGGACCGATGCCGTTCCTTCTAGCGCTCGCGGCGCTGGTGACCTTGGTCGCGGCCGTCTCGAGCAGCCGCATGTTCGACTCGGCGGCCGCCGAAGCGGAGCGCGACGCCGAGCTCGACCGACGCGCGCGAAGCGAGCTTTTGGGGCTCGGCTGGGCGCCACGTGGAGAGCTCGTGCCCGGCGTCGAGCGCCTGGTGGCCGAGAAGCCCTTTCACGTGGAGCTCGCGCACGGCACGGTGGAAGGGCAGGTCCCCTCGAACGCGAAGCTCGCGCGGGCCGAGGCAGTGCTCACTCGGGAGCTTTCACGCTATCCCGCCGGGTTTTTTGCCCGCATCCACCTGCGCCGGGTGCTCTTCTGCGAAGACCTCGAAGAAGGCCAAAAGCCGATTCCCTCTCTGCCCAACCACGCGTCGACCTTGCTCGTCGACGTGGACGCGAGCGAAGCGTTCCTCTCTCGCCTCGTGCACCACGAGGTGTTCCATTTCCTCGACTTCGCCGACGACCGTATCGTCACGCGCGACCCGGACTGGGAGCGCCTCAACGTGCCGGACTTTCGCTACGAAGGAGGCGGGCGGACCGTGCGGGACCCCTCGGCCACCGACCCCGGCGGAGCTCCTCCAGGCTTCGTCACGCGGTACGCGACGGCCGCGCTCGAAGAGGACAAAGCCGAGCTCTTCTCCTGGTTGATGAGCGATCCGGCCTTCGTGGCGGCGCGGGCCGGAGCGGACGCGGTGCTCCGAGCCAAGGTGTTTCGGTTGGACGCGCTGGTGACCAAGTTCGTCCCGCGGCCGTACGCCTGGCTCCTGCCGGGCCCGAGCGCCGGCCGGCAAGTGAACGGGAAGTGAACGATCTCGACGCGATCGGACAAAGTGGGCGATCCGTTTCCCCTCGGCCCTTGCTAGGGTGACCCTCGACCATGTCGGCTGCGCGGACGAGCTTTTTCGGCCTCGACCTCCTCGACAACCGATTTCCCGTTCTCCACGGGCTCCGCGTGCTCGGCATCCTGAGCGTGGTTCAGTTCCACGTGACCTGGATCTTCATGGGCGAGCAGGGCATCCCCATGGACAACGACTTCGCGGCGGCCTCGCTCACCGTCTTTTTCGGCATGGACCTCTTCTTCATGCTGAGCGGGTTTTTGATCGGGATGATCCTGCTGCGCTCGCTCGAGCTCTCGGGCACGCAGAACATCAAGCGCTTCTACGTGCGCCGCATTTTCCGCACGTTCCCCTCGTACTACCTGGTGCTCGCGTTCCTCGCGCTGGCCACGCACATCTCGGTCGAGCAGAAGGCGCACTTGCCCTACGAGGTGGTCTACCTCACGAACTTCGTGCCGCTCGGGCGAGACCACGTGATCATGTTCTGGGGCTGGTCGCTCGCCCTGGAAGAGCAGTTCTACCTGACCGTTCCGCTGCTCTTCTACGTGCTGTTCAAGCTGCCGAGCGACCGCGCGAGGCTCGGGCTCTTGTTCGTCATGTGGGCCTCGGCGTTGGTCGTGCGCATGGTCATTTTCCAGCGCTACGCGCCGTGGGACGACTTCATCCTGTACGGCGCGCTCTACTTCAAGACGTACACGCGCTTCGACACGCTCATCGCCGGCATCGCGCTCGCGTTCGTGCACCTCCGCCACAAGGAGAAGGTGAGCGCGTTCCTCTCGGTACCGCTCCACCGCGCGCTGGTCGCGCTGCCCTCGCTCGCGTGCTTGTGGATGCTGCTCCGGCCGACGATGTTCGGCGTGGAGAACGTGCAGACGTTCCACGTGTTCGCGTGGGGCACGATCACCACGGTGATGTACTTCGGCGCGCTCTTGCTCTTTCTGTCGAGCGACGGCATCTTCGTGCGCTTCTTGTCGCACCCGTTCTTCCGCAAGGTGGCGACGCTCGGGTACGGCATCTACCTCGTGCACATCCCCATCTTGGACCACGGCATCGTGCCCATCGCGAAGGCCATGGATCGCCGGCACGTGCCCATGTACGTCACCTGGCCGGTCACCTTCGTGATCCTCATGATCGCCTCGGTGTTCGTGGCGTACCTGCTGCATCTGTTCGTGGAAAAGCCCACTTTGCGCCTGCGCGAGAAGCTCGCGGCCTGACCTGTTCGCGAAACGCGAAAAACGCCCGTCGCGAGCGACCGTGAGCGATCCTTGGCCGACGTGGAGGCTCGCGAGCGTGTAAGCTTCAGAGCCCGTGCCGACCACCTTCAAAAGCGGCGATTTGTTCGCCGAACCCGACCTCCACGCCTACGCGTTCGGCTGCACCCAAGCCGGCAAGCTCGACGCCGGCATCGCCGCCGCCTTCAAGAAGCGTTGGCCGCGCCTCGAAGAAGAGTACGGCGCGCGCTGCGCCGACGGCCGCTTCACCCTGGGCGACGTCTTCCCGTTCAGCGAAGGCGACAAGACCGTGTTCTGCCTCGCGCTCCAGGAGCATTGGAAAAAGCGGGCCAAACTCGCGGCGCTCGATCGCGCCGTCGTGCGCATGGTGGAGCTTGCCACGCACGCGGGGGTCAAGAAGATCGGCCTTCCGCGTATCGGGACCGGCCTCGGCGGCCTCGAATGGCTGCGCGTGAAGAGCGTGCTCTCCAAGGTCGGGGACACCACGCCCATCGAGATCGTGGTGTTCGAGAAGTTCGAACGAGCGAAGGACTGACATGGCTCCGCGTGTGCTTCCGGCCGATGCCCCGTCGTCGATCGACCAAGCGGTCGACGTCCTTCGACGCGGCGGGCTCGTGGCGTTCCCCACCGAGACGGTCTACGGCCTAGGTGCACGCGCCCTCGACGCCGAGCACCTCGCTAAGATTTTCGCAGCCAAAGGGCGTCCCACCTCGCATCCGCTCATCGCCCATGCGGACGGCCTCGAGATGGCGCGCGGGCTCGCGTCGTCGTTCGGGCCGGAGGCCACGCTGCTCGCGAAGGCTTTTTTCCCGGGTCCGCTCACGCTGGTCGTGCCTCGCGCCGCGCACGTGCCGGCGGCGATCGCGGGCGGGGGAAGCTCGGTCGGCGTGCGTGTTCCGGCGCGCCCCGAGGCCCTGGCGCTCATTCGTGCTTTGGGTGAGCCCATCGCCGCGCCCAGCGCGAACAAGTACCAGAGCCTGAGCCCGACCTTGGCCGAGCACGTGGTGCGCTCCCTCGGCGACGCGGTCGATCTCGTGCTCGACGGTGGACCGTGCGCTTCGGGCATCGAGTCCACCGTGCTCGACGTGCGCGGGTCTCCGGTGCGCCTGCTTCGTCCCGGCGCGCTCTCGCTCGCGCGTATCCGTGAGGTGGTGGGCGAGGTCCTGGTCGAGGAGATCGTGCCCGCGGCCGACACCGAGCGCCTCTCTCCGGGCCTCGACGAAAAGCACTACGCACCCCGCGCCCGCCTGCGCGTCGTCTCCCGGGAGGCGCTGCTCCGAGAGCTCCGAGACCTTCGAGACCTCCCCCAGAGCCCCATCGAAGGGCGGCTCGGGGTCGTCTGGCTGGGCGCGGACGGCGCTCCCTCCCTCGACGAAGGCGTGGTCTCGGTGGTGCTGCCCGATGACCCCGAGGCCTACGGAAGCGCTCTTTTTGCGGCACTTCATGCGCTCGACGAGCGCGGCGTGAGCGCCATTCGCGTGGAAGCCGTGGAGGCGAACGAGGCCTGGATGGCCGTGGCCGACCGCTTGCGACGCGCCTCGACCTGAGACTTCGACGAGGCGGTCTCGCGCCTCGTGCGAGCCGAGACGGGACGAACCTCGAGGCGGTATAGTGCGCGAGCGCCCAGCGAAGGAGCCGCCCATGTCGAAGATCATCACGCCGCCGAATTTCCCCAATCCGCGTGGGTACACCCACGGCATCGTGGCCGAGGGCAAGACCCTCTTCGTGTCCGGACAGATCGCGTGGGACGCGAACGCCCGCATCGTGAGCACCGATTTCGCGACGCAATTCCTCCAGGCGCTCGACAACTTCATCGCGGTGGTGCGCGCGGGCGGCGCCGGCACCGAGCACATCGTGAAGCTGCTCATCTTCGTGACCGACCTCGACCAGTACCGCAACGCCACCAAGGTCATCGGCGAGGGCTGGCGCTCGCGTCTCGGCAAACACTACCCGGCCATGAGCTTGGTCAAGGTCGCGGGGCTGCTCGAGCCCGGCGCTCTGGTCGAGATCGAAGGCTACGCCGTCCTCCCTGCCTGATTCGAGAGCTTCGTCGATGGAAAGCCCCAAGTCGTTCGGATACGCGCTCGACGCCGAGACCGGTGTCGCCACGATCACCCTCGATCGAGAGCCCACGCTGAACTCGCTCACCTTCGAGGTGTACCGCGAGCTCACGGACTTCTTCGCCGCGCTCGACTTCGAGAAAGACGTGCGCGCCGTGGTGCTCACCGGCAAGGGCCGCGCGTTCTGCTCCGGCGGCGACGTCGAGACCATCATCGGCGAGCTCTTCTCGCGTGACATGCGCGGCTTGGTCGACTTCACCCGCATGACCGGCGCGCTCATCCGCAACATGCGCGCGCTGCGGAAGCCCGTGGTGGCCGCGGTGAACGGCACGTGCGTGGGAGCCGGCGCGGTCATGGCCATCGCGGCCGATTTTCGCGTCGCGAGCGAGACGGCCAAGTTCGCGTTCTTGTTTCCGAAGGTGGGCCTCTGCGGGGCCGACATGGGCGCGGCCTACTTGCTGCCGCGGCTCATCGGGCTCGCGCGGGCGAGTGAGCTGCTCTTCTTGGGAGACGTGGTGCTCGCCGAAGACGCGCTTCGCATGGGGCTCGTGTCGAAGGTCGTCCCGTTCGAGAGCTGCCTCGCCGAGGCCACGCGTCTCGCCGAGCGTCTCGCTTCGGGCCCTGCGTTCGCCCACTCGATGACCAAACAGATGCTCGAGAGCGAGGCCACCATGTCGCTCGACCAGGCCATCGAAGCGGAAGCTCAGGCTCAGGCCATCTGCATGCAGCACCCTGATTTTCGCGCTGCCTACGACGCGTGGGTGGCCAAAAAGCCGACCTTCTTCGAGGGCTCCAAGAAGCCCTTCCAGGCCAAACCGTGAGCCTCGGAATCGACGCGTTTTGTCCCGAGCCCGGCTTGCGCTCGCTCGCCGAAGGTCTCGCCGCGCGTGTCGCCGAGCACTCGCCGCTCGACCACGATCCGTTCGGAGCCGTGGCCAAGATGGTGCGTAAGGAGCTGTTCACGCACGTGGTGCCCGAGGCCTACGGAGGCGCGCTCGCCGCGGCTGGCGAAAAAGACACGCTCTCCGTGCGTGCGCTCTGCTTGGTGCGTGAAGCGCTCGCGTACGCTTCGCCTCTCGCGGACTCGATCTTCGCCGTGCAAGGGCTCGGCTCGTATCCGCTCGTGCTCACCGGAGACTTCGACGGCCGCGCGAAGATCCTGGCCGAAGTCGCCCGTGGCGAGCGCGTGGCCGCCTTCGCGCTCACCGAGCCCGAGGCCGGCAGCGACGTCGCCTCCATGCGCACGGTCGCCGAGCGCGTGGGCGATCGGTTTTTGCTCACGGGCGAGAAGGTCTACATCTCCAACGTGGGCGTCGCGAACCACTACGTGGTGTTCGCCAATGCCGATCCTGCTGCAGGAAAAAAGGGCATTTCCGCGTTCCTGGTGGACGCCCGCGCCGAAGGGCTCGAGCTTCTGCCCATGCCCATCTCGGGTGGCCATCCCTTGGGCCGCTTGGTGATGACACGCTGCCCGGCCGAGCGTCTGCTCGGTGACGTAGGCGACGGCCTGCGCACGGCGCTCGGCACGCTGGACGTGTTCCGAACGTCGGTCGGCGCCGCGGCGTGTGGCATGGCGAGGCGGGCCCTCGACGAGGCTCTCGCGCACGTTCGCGCACGCACCCAGTTCGGAAAGCGCCTGGTGGACTTTCAGCTCACGCAGGCCACGCTCGCCACCATGGCGACCGAGCTCGAGGCCTCGCGTTTGCTCGTCTACCGCGCGGCCTACGCGAAAGACCACGGCGAATCGGACGCGAGCCAGCACGTGGCCATGGCCAAGATGTACGCCACCGAAGCCGCCCAGAAGATCATCGACTCCGCGGTGCAGCTCCACGGCGGACGTGGCGTGCTTTCGGGCGAGGTGGTCGAGGCGCTCTACCGCGACATTCGCCCGCTGCGCATCTACGAAGGCACCACCGAGATCCAAAAGCTCATCGTGGGGGGCGCCTTCGCCAAAGCGAGCCCCAAGGCCTGAACGCCGTGCAATCACCGCTCTTCGAGCCGTTTTCTCTGGGCCGAGGCGCGGTCCTTCCCAATCGACTCGTACTGCCCGCCATGGTCACGCGCCTCTCCGGCGAAGACGGGCACGTGAATTCGGACGTGCTCGCGCGCTACACGAGGTTCTCCAAGGGAGAGGTCGGCCTCGTGGTGGTCGAGGCCATGGCCGTGCACTCCGCGAAGAGCGGCCCGCTCTTGCGCATCTCGGACGACGCTTTTTTGCCCGGTCTGTCGGAGCTCGCGAAGAGTTGCAAAGGCGCAGGGCCCGGCCTCGTGTTCCCGCAGATCATCCACTTCTTGAAGGTGGCGCGCTCGGGCTACCGGCAGACCGTGGACATGCTCTCTGCCGACGACCTGGACGCCATCGAACGCGACTACGCGCGCGCCGCCGTGCGGGCGCGGCAGGCCGGGTTCGACGGGGTCGAGCTCCACATGGCGCACGCGTACACGCTGTCGTCTTTTCTCTCGCGCCTGAACCCGCGCAAAGACGCCTACGGCGGAACCCTGGAAAATCGCCTGCGCATGCCGCGTCGGGTGCTGCGCGCGGTGAGGCGCGCGGTGGGCGAAGACTTCCCGGTGGGCCTGCGCTTCGTCGGCGACGAGTGCATCCGCAATGGCTACACGGTGCGCGACGCAGGTCCCATCGCCATCGCCCTCGCGCGGGAAGGTGCAGACTACATCTCGCTCTCCGCGGGCGGAAAATTCGAGGACGCGCGCAAGATCGAGGGTGAGCCTCCGTACCCGTACACCGGTTACTCGGGAGATCGCTGCATGCCCGGCGCGGCTTATCCGGACGGCGCGAACCTCGCGATTCCGCTCTCGGTTCGTGCGGCCCTGCGCGAGGCCGGGCTCGCCACTCCGGTGGTCGGGGCGGGAAAGATCGCCACCAAGGGCATGGCCGAAGCCGTGGTCACGAGCGGCACGGCCGACCTCGTGGGGCTCGCTCGCGCGTTGCTCGCCGATCCCGATTTGCCCAAAAAATGGCGCCTCGGTCACGAAGACCGCGTGGTGCGCTGCCTCTACGGCAACGTGTGCAAGGCCCTCGACGAGAGCTTCCGTCGGGTGGACTGCACCTTGTGGCCGAAAGGGCTCGGCCAAGCCCCGGAGAGCGACGATCACACGCCACCTACGTGGGGCGAAGGCGGACCGCGCATTCGTGCAGAGTACAAGGACGGCCGCGTGCTGGTGCGCTGGGAGAAGGCCTTCGACGACGAGGGCCTCTACGGCTACGAGGTGCTGCGCGGCGCGGGCGAGTCGGGCCTCTTGGTGCACGTGGCCAGCGTGCGCGAGAAGTCGCAGCGCTACGAGGACCCGCGTGTGACGCTGGGCGAGGTGTGGCGCTACGCCGTGCGACCCTACGACTTGGCCGGCAACCGCGGTCCGCTCAGCGAAGCCGTGCGGGTGACCGTGACGGACGCCTGACCGGCAGGGCTCGTCGACCGCGCCGATCCGATCGTCCCGACGAAAAACACGAGGTCGCGCAACGTTCGGCGCAGGTCGGCCGAAGGAGGGCGCTGGCCGAGAGACGCCGGCAGGAGAAGCCTGTCATGACGAACGAACGAACCTTCATTCCGACCGTCGGCGAGGTGGCGCGATGATGCCTCCTTCAGCCGAGCAAATCCCCGTGCCGTGCCGCCGCTGCGGTGGCCCGATGCGCGAGCACGGACCCGGGGCCATGGCCGGTTCCGTCTACGTCGCGTGCCCGTACTGCCATTCGACCGAAGCGTTGCCGCGGGAGCACGCCCAGAGGGTGATGGCGCTGCGCGCGCGCCTCGCCCAACTTCGCGCCGCACGAGACGCGGAAGAAGGCCCCTCGATCGCCTTCGCGAAGCAGATGGACTACTTGAAGAGCCAGCTCCCGATCTACGCCGGCTTCCTCCTCTTCATGTTCGTCTCGACTCTCGTGGGCGCGGGGTCCTGCATTCGGCCCGCGCTCGTCGTGCCGGACATGGCGATAGCGACACGCATCGAGCTGTGGCAGAGCGCCTTCCTCTATCCGTCGATCGGCCTCGGCCTACTCATCGGCCCGATGGTGGGCTACTTGCGGGCGCTCGCTCGGTACGAGCGCGCGGTCGCACCGACGTTGCGTGCACGTGCCCCGATGCAGTCCGGGATGCCCGCGCGTTGCCGGACGTGCGGCGCGCAGCTCGCCACGAGCGCGACGTCGGGATTGGTCGAGTGCCGGCATTGCGGCGCCACCAACCTGCTCTCCGAAGAGCTCGTGCGAGACCGGGCGAAGCTTCTCGAGGCCGAGGCCGCCACGTACCGAGAGCTCGCGGCCGGTGTGCACGCGCGAGCCGATGTGGCCCGTCTGGGGTTCACCCAGGACTTTTACGTCGGGGGAGGCGTGGGCCTGGGGATCGCGCTGACGTTCAGCTTGCTGGCGATCCTCGTGATCCATCTGGTCTTCTGGTTCCGCGTACCCGCGTTGGCGCCGTGAGGTCACGTCGCATGGACGAAGATCCACGTGCGTGATCGCTTCTTCGTCACGAGCCGTGTAAAAGCGCGGGCATGATCCCCTGGGAACAGCTCGGTCACGTGACGCTCCCGGGTGGGGAAGAGCTGACGTTGAGCCAGCGCGCCGAAGAGTTTTCGGTGAGCGTGGACGACGTCGTGCTCATGAACAGCCGGAGCCATTACTCCGAGGAGCAGCTGGCCATTCTCGGGTGCGCTCACCTCGAAGCGCGCGCGGGCGCACGGGTCTTGGTCGGGGGGCTCGGCATGGGCTTCACGTTGCGCGCGGCGCTCGACGCCCTCCCGGCGGACGCGACCGTCGAGGTGGCCGAGCTCCTGCCCGAGGTGGTGGAGTGGAACCGCGGTCCGCTGGCGCACTTGGCGGGCAATCCGCTCGCCGACTCGCGCACGTGGGTCCGTACGGAAGACGTGCGCCGCACGCTCGCGTGTTCGACCGATCGCTACGATGCCATCCTGCTCGACGTCGACAACGGACCGGTCGCGTTCACGTCGCAGTCGAACGACGCTCTCTACTCGGACGAGGGGCTTCGTTCGGTGGCAGGCGCGCTTCGTTCGGGAGGCATGCTCGCCCTATGGTCGGCTTGGGACGACGGCGAGTTCACGACTCGACTCCGCGCCAACGGCTTTCATGCGCGAAAAAAGCGTGTTCCGGCCCGCCCCAAGGGCAACTTCATCCACGTGCTCTGGCTCGCGACCAAGACCTGAGTCGAGTCGACAGCCGAGCTGTCAGCCGGCTTCGAGCACGCGCAGGAAGACGTCGCCGTAGGCCTCGAGGCGGCTCGGGCCGAACCCGCTCACCGTGCCGAGCTCGGCCAGGGTGCGCGGACGACGCCGGCTCACTTCGACCAGCGTTTTGTCGGGTGCGATGACGTACGCCGGCACGTGTTTGTCCTTCGCGAGCTCGGCCCGCACGCTGCGAAGTTTCTCGAACACTTGGCGATCGACCTCGGAGAGCTCGACCTCGGCCGCTTTGGTGCGGGTCTTCGCGGCGCCTCCGCCCGAGGCGCGTCCCTTCTTCTGGGAGACCTTGGAAGGCAGCAAGATGCGCACCGGATCCTGGCTCTTCAAGACGGTCCAGCCCTCGCGCGTGATGAACGGGACGGGGTGCTCGGTGGGCGTCAGATCGATGTACCCTGCAGCGAGTGCGCAGCGAAGGACCGAGAGCACCCACTCGTCGTCTTCGCCGCGCAAGATGCCGAAGGTGCTCAGCTGGTCGAAGCCGAAGCGCTGGACGCGGGCGTCTTCTTTTCCCACCAGCATGTCGGCGATGGCGGTGAGGCCGGCGCGCTGTTTGGCGCGGGCGACGCCGGAGAGCACTTTGCGGATCACGAGCGAAGAGGCGTCCGCGTTGGCGCTGGTCTCGCCTTCGGAGTCGAGACGTTCGCACACGTCGCAGTGACCGCAGCCGCCCAGGGTCTCTCGCTCGTCACCGAAGTGGCGCAGGATGAAGTCGTGCCGGCAGGAGCCGGCGTCGAGATAGGTGAGGACTGCACGGAACTGCGCCCAGGCCCTCTGCGCGATCTCGGCGTTGGCTTGGCCGCCGTCCGCGTCGAGCGCCGCGAACCTCCTGCGCACGGCGATGTCCGCCGCGGAGCACAAGAGCAGCCCGTGGGCTTCGTCGCCGTCGCGGCCCGCGCGCCCGACCTCTTGGTAATACGCCTCTACCGACGAAGGAGGCTGTGCGTGAACGACCACGCGGATGTCGGGGCGGTCGATGCCCATTCCGAAGGCATTGGTGGCCACCACCACGTCGAGCTTTCGCGCCGAAAAAGCAGCGGAGACCTTGGCGCGGACCTCGCCGTCGAGTCCTGCGTGGTAAGTCGCCGCGGAGAATCCGTTCTCGCGCAGGAGCTCGGTCCACTTCTCGGTCGATTTGCGGGTGGCCGCGTAGACGATGGCCGCGCCGTTCGGGTTCTTCGGGTTGCCGAGGCGCTGCCCGAGCTCGGCGAGCACGAGCTCACGCGCCTCGCGTGGACCGTCGACCGTGCGCGCCACGAGGTGCAAGTTCGGCCTCGCGAAGCCGCGCAGCACCTCTTCGTAACCGGGCCCTTCGGCGAGGCCGAGGCGGTCCACGATTTCCTTGCGCACGAGCGGCGTGGCGGTGGCCGTGCACGCGAGGATCCGGCGCGGCTCGAGCATGCGCAAGAGCTCGCCGATGCGCAGGTAGTCCGGGCGGAAGTCGTGGCCCCACTGGGCGATGCAGTGGGCTTCGTCGACCGCGACCATGTCGACCTTGGCCCGCGCGAGACGCGCCATGAAGGAGCCCGACGAGAGCCGCTCCGGAGCCACGAAGACCAGCTTCAGCTCGCCGCGCGAGAAGGCCTCTTCGCGACGCTTCCGCTCTTCGGGCTCGAGCGTGGCGGAGAGGAACGTGGCCGCGATGCCCCGCGCCTGCAGGCTGCGCACTTGATCCTCCATGAGGGCGACCAAAGGCGAGAGCACCAACGTGGTGCCCTCGAGGAGCAGCGCAGGGAGCTGGTAGGTGAGCGACTTTCCTCCGCCCGTGGGGGCGACCACGAGGACTCGGCCCGGGCCGTCGAGCAGCGCGGTGATGGCGTCGGCTTGCCACGGACGCAGCTCGCGAAGGCCGAAGGTCTCCACGAGCACGGCGTCGGCGCGTGCCAACGTAGGCGATCGTTCGGTCTTGCTGGCGTTCTCCGGGGTCACGTCGGGGCCGAACCTAGTGCACCCGCGGCGTGATTCCTTCGAATTCGTGAGGGATTCGGCAGGACTTTTCCAGGCTCGCAGTCCTGGCCCGGAGGCCCGAGGGCGCTTGACCCGTCGTTCTCGGGCGAGCAGAGTGTGGATGTGCCTCCTAGGCGATCCCCACGAAAAGCCGCGCGACCGCGGCTGCTCGCAGCGCTTCGTGCCCTCGTGGGCGCCAAGGTGCTCGTGCTCGTGCTGGGGCTCACGGTGGCGCTCTCGTGGGCCATGCCGGCGCTGGCCAGGGCCGCGGTCGGTCCGGGACCCCACGTGTGTCACTGCGAGATACGCAACGGTCACTCGACCTGCACGTGCGCCAAGTGTTTCCCCGAACGCGACGGGCTTTCCTTGTCCGAAGACTCGCTGCGCGGTCAGTGCGGCGACGACGAGGCCGTGCTCCGCGAGAGTCGTTTCCTCGACGTGGGGGCACCGCCGAGCGGCTTCGTGATCGCGCGTCCGTTCCAGGTCGTCCCGTTCGAGCCGCGCGAGTCGTCCGAACCCGAACGACCTACGCGCTCTCCACCCACGCCACCTCCTCGAATCGCCGCCGTCCACGGTTGACCCCCGATTGACCGCGCTCGTCCCCGAGCCGGTCCGTCGATTCGGCATCGCGGGCGCGGAGTCCCTGCGCCCATCGGCATTGGATTCGAGGTAAAGGATGAAAACTACCCTGTTTTTCGGGTGGGC
This sequence comes from Polyangiaceae bacterium, assembly GCA_965225775.1. Taxonomy (GTDB): domain Bacteria; phylum Myxococcota_A; class Polyangia; order Polyangiales; family Polyangiaceae; genus JAAFHV01. The sequence goes on from OZ245328.1 coordinate 9,221,424, forward strand.
ATGCGTGCTCGCCCTCGGGTGTGGAGATGCCTCCACGAGCGAGAGCGGCAATGCTCTCCCCGACTACACCGGAGGCAGCCGGATCGTGGTGGCCGAGCCCAGCGGGCAAAAGCTCACGCTCACGACCGCGAAGCCTGCGGTCGTGCTGGGCAAGAACGAGTTCGTGATCGCGCCCTTCGACGGCACGGTCAAAGCGGCGACGGGCTTCATGCCCGCCCACGGTCACGGCACGAAGCCCACCGTGGTCGAGGTGCTCCCCGATGGCAGCTCCAAGGTGCCGCTCGTGCTCTACATGTCCGGACGCTGGGAGGTCTCGTTCGACATCGAGCGCTCCGGTGCGCCCGAGACGGTCCGCGTCGACGTTCAAGTTCCGTGACGCTCCGAGCCCTTCTGAAAGAGACGATCGCCGGGAAAACACGCGCGATCGGACGTATGGCCGTGGTCGCGACGTTCGTGGCCATGGCCGTCTCGACCGAGCGAGACGCGAGCGCGTGCGGCTCGTGCCGCGGACCCGGCGGCGCGGGCTCGGCCGTGACGGCGCCTTGGCAGACGTGGGGCGTGACGGCCGCTCAGACCTTGCGCCTCGGGCACGGCATCTGGAACGATCGCGGTCGCTACAGCGGCTTCGGTCCACAGAGCCGTGATGAAGCCATGGATCTTTCCATGGGCGGGGGCTTTCGTCCGATCGACGACGTGGAGCTCGCGGGCTTCTTCACGTTCGGGCAAGCCTCGGTGGTGGGGCCCGAGTTCGTCTCCAAGCGCGCAGCGTTCGGCGATGTCTCACTGCGAGCCCGTTGGGAGCCCATTGCCGAGCCGGCGCTCGACCTGCCGAACAAGCCGACCTGGCCATCGCTCGGCTTGAACCTCTCGACGCGATTGCCGACCGGGAGCGTGGAGCTCGCGGGCGCCTCCGGAGGTGGGCCGAGTGCGGGAACGGTAGGATCCACGGCGACCAGCCTCGGTCTCGGCACGCTCGAGGTCGCGCTCTCGGCGGACGTTCGTAAGACGTTTCTTCAAAAGCTGCAGCTTGCAGCTATCTTCGAGGGCGGTCTGCGCACCAAGGACACGGCACTCGGTGTCTCTCGCGCGCTCGGGCCGCGCTGGCTCACTCGGCTCATGGTGCTCGTGTTCGCCACGAACGACGTCACCCTGGGCGCGTTCGCGGATCTTTCCGGGGAAGGCAACGTTTCGTACGGTGGAAGGACCTCGGACCGCAGCTTTCAGCGTGCGTTCACGGTGGGGGGGCTCGCCAGTCTCAAGCACGACTCGGGCTTACGTGCCGGCACGTCGCTCGGCTGGGGACCTCCGCTCGAGAACCTCTCGGTGAACGTGGTGGGCATGACCACGCTCACGTTCTTCCTGGGCTTCACCAAGTAGAACGGGGCCGCTTCGCCTTCACGGGGCGGCCCTTCTGAAGTGCGCGAGCGACCAGATCGGCCTCGGTGCGCGCCACTTCGAGTGCGGCCTCGCGCGCGCCCCACCCCGCGAGTAACGCGCTCGTTCCGCGCAGGAGCAGCCGTTCCACGTCGAGCACGTTGGGGGCATGGCGCGCCTGCTTGTCCATTTGCAAGAGCCCCTGCACGAACGCGAAGAGGCAGAGCACACGCTCGGGTACGTCGCCCTGGACGAGCGTGCGCTCCTCGGCGGCAGCCACGAGCGCGCGAGCCAGCGTGCCGAAGGTGGCGGTGAGCTTGATCGCGACCGGCTCGCTGTCGGCGCGCTCTCGAATGAGCACACGAGAGTCGGCCAGGGTGGTGGCGAGCAAACCGAATCGCTCCGGATAGCGGAGGGCGAACGCGCGATACCCGTGCCCCAGCGCGAACACGCGAGCGAGTGCCGTGCAATCGTTGGGCAAGAGCCCGTGGGCCTCTTGAAGGTGCTCTTGCACGTCGTCGAGCACCCGCGTGACGAGTCCCGAAAGCAGCGCGTCCTTGGAGCCGAAGTAGCGGTAGAGCGCGCCCGGGGTGAAGTCGACAGCACTCGCGACCTTGTGGATCGAGAGCCCGGCCAGGCCGTCTCGTTCGACCAGGGACATCGCCGCGTCGAGGATGCGTCGGTGCTTGTCGTCGAAGCGCCGCTCACGCGGCGTCTTTCCTTGCCCTTCGCCCATGGTTTCGGTCGTAAACGTCATTCACGGTTCGGTCAAGCGGGCCGGATGCCGTACCATCGACGCATGCGCCAAGCCCTCTACGACCGCTACGGCTCGCTCGACGTCGTGCACATCGCGGAAGTCCCCGACCCGCGGCCCGGCCCCGGTGAGATCACGGTGCGCGTGCGCGCGTGTGCGCTCAATCCCAAGGACGTGCTGGTGCGAAAAGGGAAGTTCCCTTGGCTCGCTGGGCGCTCTTTCCCGAAGGCCATGGGGTACGACTTCGCCGGCGAGGTCGAACGAGGAGCGGGCGACTTTCGACCGGGCGATCGCGTCTTCGGCATGATTCAATCGTGGCGGGCCGGCGCGGTCGCGGAGCGGTGCACGATTCCACTCGATCAGTGCGCGCACGCGCCGGAAGGGGGGTCCTTCGAGCAGGCCGCGGCGCTGCCCTTGGCGTCGCTCACGGCGCTGCAAGCCCTGCGCGACGAGGCCGGACTCGGGCCCGGGCAGCGCGTGCTCCTGCACGGCGCGAGCGGCGGCGTGGGCGTCTACGCGATCCAGATCGCCAAAGCGACCGGAGCCCACGTCACCACCACGTCGAGCGCGAAGAACCGGGAGTTTTGCGCGTCGCTGGGCGCGGACGAGACGCTCGACTACGCCGTGGACGACGGTCTCTCGGGGAATCGCTCGTTCGACCTGGTCTTCGACGTCTTCGGCAATCGGAGCCTCGCGCGGGTCGTGTCGGCCTTGTCGCCGCGAGGCACGTACGTCTCGACCGTGCCTTCGCCTCGCGTGCTCTTCGACCAGGCGCGAACGACCTTCGCGGCAAAACAAGCGCGGCTCGTGGTGGTTCGCTCGCGGCGACGCGACCTCGAGGTGATTGCCGATCTCGTGTCGCGGGGAAAGCTCTCGGCCGTGGTCGACAAGGTCTATCCACTCGACGAAATCGGCGCCGCGCAGGCCCATATCGAGTCGAAGCGCGCGCGCGGCAAGGTGGTCGTCGTCCCGTGAGGAAGGTTCGTCGGCTCGGGTCCGTAGCGTGGATCATGCCCACGGCTCGCATTCGAGGATGGTCGTTCGCCGTCGCCGCGCTGGGGCTCGTTCTTTTCGAGGCTGCCGTGGCGCGTGCGGACGACGAACCGACGGTTCCGGTCGACGTGGACGTCCCTTCGTCGTTCGAGCTGCGAGGCACGGGCAGCACCTCGGGGCTTCGCGCGTCGTGCGCACCACCCTGCCGATTGAACCTCGTTCCCGGTACGTACCGCTTCGTCTCGTCCAAGGCCTCGGGCGACGAGGTGGCCTTCACCGGACCGAGCCGCCTCACGATGAACGGCCCGGCCGAGCCCCTGCACACGACCGGTCTCGTGCTCGCCGGTGTAGGCGTTTTGGCGGTCGCCGGGCCGCTCATCGCCATCTTCTCCACCTGCTCGAGCTCGCAGCCCGACGTGAACGGGCGCGTCGAGACGCGCCGTTGCGTCGACTTCGGAGCCGGCACGGACAAAGCCCTCGCTATCATCGCCGGGGGTGGCTTCGCGCTGGGCGTCACCGGGGCCATTCTGTTCTTCGCGACGGCCGGTGGTCTGAAGGTCGCCGATCTCGAGCCGAAGCGGACGGGCTTCTCGCTCGCCAAAGGCGCCTTCGTTTTTTAGCGAGCAGCCCGCTGAAAGAGGGACCGAGTGCGTCCGTCATCCACGCCGCAAGGGCGAGGCGTCGATCCGAGGAGCGCGCGGAGCCTACTTTCGTAGGTGAGCACGCACCGGAAGATCGCAACGAAGCTCTTGCGGATGCGGTAGCGCACGCACGACGGGAGTTTTTAAGCTGAGGAACCGGAAGTTTCGTCCGTGGCGTATTGGTCGTGCGACGTGGGCCGCGCACGATTGGCATGAAATGTCGCGTTCGACTGGCTTGGATTCGTCCGCTGTCGTGGGACTTTCGTCCGCTCGCGCCCGAAACGTTCGATCTCGTGGCAGCGTTTGGCGACCGCGCCCCGCCATCGGACGACGGTTGCCTACGTAAGACCACGGTTTCCTTGTCGGAAACGCTGGGTGCCGGGCTCGACGAGTAGGCGCGTTCGGTGAACCGCCGTATCCCTATCGAGCCTCACGGACCCTTGCAGTCCACCGTCAATCGATACTCAGTCGAGGTCGCCATGATCGTTCGTCGTTTTTCCGGGTTCCTGTTCTGCTTGCCGCTTGCCTTCGCCATGGGCTGCTCTTCCGGCGAGAGCGCCTCCATCGACGCCCCGGTCGAGGCTCCCCCCGAGATGCTCGGGCAGGTGTCGGACGCGATTGTCGGTGGTGTTCGCGCTCCCTCGTACGTCGAAGCAGCGCTGATCGACATGTCCCAATCCGGGAGGGTCGTCTCGGCGTGCTCGGGCGCCCTGATTGCTCCTCGTGTGGTGCTCACCGCCGGCCATTGCGTGGGCGGCTTCGACGGCTTCAGCGTTCGTTTGCCCTACGCCTCCAATCAGACGGCTACGGCCGAAGGCGCCGCCGTGTTCGACTACGTGAACGACTCGGACTTCGTGAATCCCAATCAGCACGACGTGGGCTTGATCTTCCTCTCCAAGGCGCTCACCGTGCCCGCTTTTCCGAAGCTCGCCGAAGCGGCCGTGGCCGACGGGACCCGGCTCGTCAACGTGGGACGAATCCAGAACGACGTGCTCTCGCGAACCGACTTGTTCGTGGGCGCCGAGGTGACCGCTGCCTCCGGTGCGCGCATCGGCTTCCCGTATTCGTACGTCACGAGCGAGATCATCCAAAGTGGCGACTCGGGCGGTCCGGTGTTCGTCGTCGGGCAATCCCCGCGCCTCATTGCCGCGGTCAACTCCGGGGGAGGGCAGGGCACGCAGGTGTTGGCTCGGGTCGATCTCGTCTCGTCGTGGATTCGACAACAAGTGCAAGCCCACGGCGGCTTCGCTTCTGCAGCGCCCACGCCCACGCCGCCGCCTCCGGCTCCCACGCCCGCGCCCTCGTGCGCCTCTCGGGAGAGCGAGCCCAACGACGGTTACCAATCCCCCACGGTCGTGAGCGCGGCCGAGGTTTGCGGTGTCGTCACGCCGGGCGACGAAGATTGGTTCTCCTTCCGGGTCGCGTCGGCCAACCGCGCGTATCGCGTGGCGACCACGTCCCCGAACGTGGAGATTCGCCTCTGGAAGCAGACCTCGACCGGGTACCGGCAGGTGGCCAATTCGAGTCCCACCGAGGTCTCGGGCACGTCGTCTTCGGCGGGCACGTACGTGGGCGTGATCTACTCGCCCGGCGGCGCCCGCGTCGATTGGCGCCTCACCGTGACGCGCTGAGATCTCGCCACGCGCGCGTCCTCGTGACGAACCGAGGGACGCGCGTCGGGCTCGTCGGGCTCAGGGGAGCGCGAGCACGAACTTGATGTGATCCAAGATGACTTGCTGCTGATCGAACTGGCAATGCCCGCCCGGTTTGCTCGCGTCCTTGGTGAGGTTCATGCCGGCGTTCGTGTAGGCGGTGACGGCTTGTTGGTAGTATTGCGGCCAAATGCCGTCGCCGGTCGTGATCTCGAAGTGCATTCGAAAGCCGGCCTTGGTGGCGGCGTCCGGGGTGAAGCCGACCGCGGGCGGAGCGGCGCCGCATTGGAGGAAGACGCCCCCGCGGTAGTCCTTCGCGTGGAGCGGCACGAAGTGGGTGGAGAGGAAGCCTCCTCCGCTCGACTGTCCGGAGAACATCACCTTGGTGGTGTCGATGTCGTACTTGGCGAAGAGGTCTTGTTGCACGAGCTGGTGCAGCTTGTCCGCGGCCTGGATCTGCGCCTGATTCCCGCCCTCGTTCCAGCCTTGACCGTTGGGTGCCAAGACCGAAACGCGGATGAGATTGTATTGCGCGGCGACGGTCTTCATCATCCCGACGAAGGCCGCGTAGTTGCTGGCCGTGCTGCCGTGCAAGAGCACCAGGAGCCCGAACGGCTTATTGCCGGGTGAAGTGGTGGGCACGTCGATTTGGAACTTGAGTCCGGCCGTGCCCGTGGTCTCCCGGAATCCGGTCGGGCCGCCCGTCCCGTGGGTACCGTTGTCGGGGCCTGCGTCCGGCGTCGAGGCGTCCTGCGGAGGGAGCGGCGTGCTCGCGTCGGTCGGCGTCGCGGACGAGGTGCCGGGAGTGGTCGTGGTCGGCTTGGCCGACGGGGTGGGCGGAGCGTCCGTGAAAGGCGGCGGATCGCTCGAGTCGCTGCTGCAGGCGAGCTGCGCGCTGGTCGCTGCTCCGAGGGCGAAGAAGGCAGTCAGCAAGCGGCGCGCGGGCTTCGCGAAGAACATGTCGAAGAGTGGACCGGAGGCGCGCCTCTCGCAATGGATCGCGTACGAACCACGGGGGTGATCCGGCATCCTTGATGCGTCGTGCGCGCGCGCTCGGTCCGAGCTATCCGCCGAGCAGATCGGCGATGGCGCGACCGGCTCCCGAGCCCGCTGCCGGGCCGAGCAGTGCGAGCACCCGTTGGCGATCGGTGTCGCCTAGGCCCGCCCCGGTGGTGGCGATCAGGCGCTGCGCGGCGAACGCTCCGACGCTTCGCGTGAACGCGGCGGCGCTGCCATCGCTGTCTTCCGCGATAGGGGTCGCGTCACCGCTCTTGCTGGCGATGCGGAACGCGCGCGCCAGGAGGAGCTCTCCGAGAAGGTCGAGCGCGACGCCCACGGCTTGCCATTGTTTCCGCTCTACCAAGAGGCGCGTGGCGGCGCCGAGGGCCTCGTCGACCTGGCTCTCGGGGAGGATCGAGAGTGCGCGAGAGGCGAGTGTGCGGCCTCCACGAGAGCCGATGAAGCCGAGCGTGGCCGGGCTCCAGAGGAACGCGGGCTCCTTGCGGGTGACCGTGGCCAGGTCCGTGAGCGGCGTGCGCTCGAGGAACTTGGACAGCGTGCTCATGAAGGGGCCCGGAGGGACCACGCCGCCTGCCGTGGGCAGGTCGACGAGCGAGCGTGGCACGCGGGTTTCTTCGACTTTGCGGATCTCGGGCCAGGCCTTGAGACGAGGCGGGGGATCGGTGCCGAGGAAGGTCTCTTTGCCGGTCCACCACGAGAGCGAAATGTCCGTGCGGGTGACGTCGAAGAGCCTGGAAAAGAAGGTGTGCCGTGACAGCGCCTCGCCCACGTTGGCCGGCGCGGGAATGCGGTCCAATGTCTGGTCGATGACCAAGAGCAGCTTGCTCGGCGAGCTCCGTCGGAAGACTCCGTCGAAACCCGGATGCGTCGATTGAACGAGGTCGTTCAACATGGCTGCCAAGGCCCACTCGTGCGCCGTGGGTGGCTCGAAGCGGTCGACCGGAGCGAGCGCGCGCGCCACGCGAACCCGTGCAAGCTGCACGTGACTGCCGAGATCGGGATCGGCGTAGGGGCGATTGCCCTCCATGGCGAGCGCCGTGAGCCCCCCGATGGGCTTATGGGGGTGCATCGGGCCGCCAATCACCAGCGGCGCCAGGAACGAGGCGAAGAGAACGTCTTGCACCGTGCCCGGATTGGGGGAAGCCAAGGATCAGCCTCCCTTGGCCGCCGGGTCGGCAGGCGGCTCCACGGAGCCCATGGGGAAGGCCCCGAGCGGCTCGAGGCGAAGGTCGACCGTGCGCTCGTCGAGGGCGCGCTCGATCGACTCGGCCACGATGGGCTCCCACGGCTTGGCCTCGAGCAGCACGGTTTCGAGCGGGACGAAGGCCGCGTCTTCCACGCTCATCGCTCGCGCCAGCGAGTCGATGAAGAGCACCTGCGACGCGGGCGCGCCGAGGGCACGGAAGAGCACCTCGGGCGCGACCGAGGGGGTCACGTCGTAGCCGGCCGGCAAGAAGAGGCTCGGGTGGAACTCGTAGAAGAACGTGCCGATGGGCACCGCCTCGATGCCCATGCTGGCGCGCAAAAAGGCGCCCTTCGGCGTGATCGCGATGCGCGTCCGCGCGATGGTGTCGTGGGGGAGGGCGTAGGCTAGACGGCGAAGCAGCGACACCTGCTCCGGCGGGACCCACGAGGCGGTCACGTTCTTCCAGGGAGAAGGCGAGGGCACCACCCGCAGCGGAACGCGTACGGCGTCGGGCTTCATGGTGGCTTGGGCAGTGAGCGTGTCCGGGCGGCCGTCGTGGCGGAGCTCGACGCGGGCGAAGGCGCGAAGGTCGCCCATTTGCGGTGTGCGGTCCAAAGTCCACGGGTCGTCGCCGCGGCCGCGAATCAACACGAGGCCATTGGGGTCGAACACCGGACAGGCGCGCAGCGCGACCGGGTGGCGATAGCCTTGTTCGACCGCCACGCCCGGGCCGGCCGGCAAAAACGTGGTGATGCCCGGCGTGAGCCGCATGAGGGCGAGCATACGCTTCGGGAGCTCCGGCAATCGCAAGACATAGCGTCGCACGGGTCCTTCGTCGAAGGCGCTGGCGGGCGGCCATTCTCCGACGGCCACTTCGCCTTCCACGCGCGAGCGCACGAAGTAATGAATGAGGGCCGGGCCGAGGCCTTGTTCGGCGACGATGATGCGCGGACCGGCGTCTTCGTTGGTCGACGGATCCACGTGCGGCATGAGCCGCAAGAGCAGCGCGCGTAGGTCGACGCGTTTATCGACCTCGTACACTTGCGTGAATTTGTCGTGGTAAAGGCAGAGCGGCAGATCGGTGCTGAGCAGCTGCGTGGCGTCGTAGCCGAAGGGGGCGCCGGCGTCCCGGTACTGGACGAAGTGACGGCTCGTGCCGGTGAAGGTGAAGCCTCCGACCAGGCGCGCGGTCTCGGAGACGCGGTCCATGCGATCGCTCGACTCGGCCGCGAACGAGAGGGTGATCTCGCGCGTGCCGAGCTTCGACCGGACGAGCTCGATCTCGAGGCTCGGCATGAGATCCTCGAGCGAGTGCTCGCGCGTGTAGACGCTGAGCCAGGCCACGAGGCGGTCGATCGAGGGCAGCAGCACGAGGCCCTTCGCGCCGAGCGCCACGCCTTTGCCTTCGAGCCCGAGACCGGGCGTGCGCAGGCGAGTCTGATGGAGTGCGATGCGTTCGAGCATGCGTAACGGGAGGGTACTACGAGTGGCGAGCGTGCGAGAGGAGAAGTGCGGGACGGCCTTCGCGTGTAAAGTGCATGCTCCGTCGCTTCGGTACTCGTGTTCTGCGAACGTCGGCCTGCGCCGAAAAGGCGGGGAAAGGGCGGCAATTCGCGGGCCGGCGAGGGCGCGCGCCCCGAGCCCTCGGAAGGCGCGTTCGAGACGGGACAACCGGGCCGAGTTCTGCCATTCTTTCGCCCAGCATGAAGCTCGCTCGAACGCTGCCGCTCGCCCTCGTCGCTCTCCTCGCCCTCTCCTGCTCGGCCACCGTGGAAGATCCGGTCGAAGAAGAAGACGGAGCCGCCGAGACCGAGGTCTCCGAAGCGCTCCGTGATCCCACGCCTCCGCTCGCGCAGGCGCCTCTCGCCTTCGACGACGCCTGCATCGCCGGTGACCGGGTCACCGTGGCTGCCGTGGGTGACGTTCTCCTCCACGGACCGCTGCAAGACCAAGCGAAGACCCGCGACGGCCAGGACGGCAACGAGGCGTACGGCTCGCTCTGGGATCCGGTCGTTCCGTTGCTCGCCAAGGCGGACGTCGCGTACGCCAACTTCGAGGGCGCAGCCGATGCGACTCGCGCGTTCACGAGCTACCCGCAGTTCAATTACAACCCGAAGGTCATCCCCGCCCTCAAGGCCGCGGGAATCGACGTGGTCTCCACCGCGAACAACCACGCGCTCGACGCCGGCGGCAACGGAGCGAAAGCCACCATCGCGGCGCTACGCGCCAATGGGCTGCCCTTCACCGGCACGAGCGAAGGCGGCGACGTTGCGGCCCAGACCTGGCACGCCGTCACCGAAGCAAAAGCCGCTTCGGGCGCCAAGATCAAGCTCGCGTGGCTCGCATGCTCGTACGCCTCCAATACCCAGGAAGGCGCCACCAACGGCATCCCCGACCGCAACAAGCAGGTCCTCAATTGCGGCCGCGACAAAGCGTTCATCGTCGACCTGATCGGCAAGCTCTCGCGTGAGAACGACGCGGTCATCGTCACGCCGCATTGGGGCGTCGAATACGAGGTCACGGCCAGCGCTCCTCAGAAAGAGCTCGCGCAGGCCTTCGTCGACGCGGGCGCCAAAGTGGTGTTCGGCAATCACCCGCACGTGCCTCAGCCGTACACCAAGCTCACCTCGCGCTCGGACGGTCACGAGGCCTTCGTGCTCTACTCGCTCGGCAACTTCGTCTCGAACCAGGTCGAAGGCGTCTCCAAGGTTTCCGCCACCTGGAAGACCACCGTGATGTACGTGGGCTTCACCAAGGGCCGCGACGGCAAAACCGTGGTCAACGGCGTGCGTTACGCGCCGCTCTACATGCGCCGCAATCCGGCGCGCACCATCCTCCCGGCCGAGTCGCAGGCTGCCGGCGCTTCGGGCGCGTCCACCATCGCGTTCACCGAGCGCATGTACCACCCGGCCAACCACTTGACTCCCGAGGCCCCGCTGGTGACCGCGCAGAAAGTGGTCGATTCGGGCGGACAGAAGTCCCTGCAGGCCTGCCCCTGACGTCACACGCCTGACCTCGTTCAGGACGGGCTCGCGGAAGCTTCCGCGGGCCTTTTTTGCGGGCCACGTGCGCTTCGGGGCGCGCGCTCGAAACGAAAAACGAGGCTGCCGAGATGGCAGCCTCGTCTGTCGAGAACCGGACCGTGGGCCGTGTCAGCTCGCGCGCGAGTCGGTCACCAGACCTCGCAGCGCTCCTTACGGACCATCTTCTTCCCGGGGGCGCACTTGAACGCCTCGGCGAACTCGGGCGTGTTGGAGAGCGGGCCGTTCACGCGGAACTGCGGGGGCGAGTGGGGGTTCGTCGCGACGAGCAACCGCATCGCTTCGTCGCGGTAGCTGCCGCACCAGGCCTGGGCGAAGCCGAGGAAGAACTGCTGGCGCGGACTGAACTCTCCTTCGGCCTGGCGCGCGTTCTTGCCGATGCGCTTCTCGAGGGCGAGCAGCGCGAGCTTCACGCCGCCGAGGTCGGCGAGGTTCTCTCCCATGGTGAGCTTGCCGTCCACGTGCACGCCTTCGAGCACGGTGTAGTCCGCGAATTGTTTCTCGACGCAGGAGGCGCGCTTCACGAATTCGGCGTCGACCTTGGGGGTCCACCACGACTTCAGGTTGCCGTCGGCGTCGAATTGACGGCCCTCGTCGTCGAAGCCGTGCGTGAGCTCGTGGCCCATGACCATTCCGATTCCGCCGAAGTTCGCCGGCTCGGCGACGCCATTGGAATAGAAGGGCGTGCGCAAAATGCCGGCCGGGAAGACCATCTCGTTGAGGAGCGGTTCGTAGTAGGCATTGATGGTGGGAGGGCTCATTTGCCACTCGGTGCGGTCCACCGGCTTGCCCACCTTGGCGAGCTGGCGCTTGGTCTCGAAGGCATCGGCGGCGCGAACGCTGGCGTAATAGCTCTTCCGGTCCGAGGTCAGGCCTTCGTAGCTGCGGAACTTGTCCGGGTAGGCAATCTTGTTGGCGATCTTGGAGAGCTTGTGGAGCGCTTCTTTGCGGGTGGGCTCGTCCATCCAAGCGAGGGTGTCGAGGTTGCCCTTCATTCCCTCTTCGATGGCCAGGATGAGCTGCTTGACCGCCTCTTTGCCTTCGGCGCCCAGGGTCTTCTTGACGAAGGGTTGCGCGAGGGCCTCCGGCATGGCCGAGTCGGTGGCGCGCACGCAGCGCTTCCAGCGCGGGGGCAGGTTCTTGGCGCCCGAGATGGCCTTGCGCCAGGCGAAGCCTTCGTCGACGAAAGGCTTGGAGAGCGTGGGAATGGCGGCCTTCACCACGTGGAAGCGCAGGTACGAGCGGATCTGCGCTTGGGTGAGCTTCTTGCCGTCGAGAAGCGCCGAGAGTCCGGTGAAGAAGCCGTCTTGCGCCACGTTGAAATCGGGCGTCTTGTCCATGCCGAGCTCCGGCAGGTAGGCGTCCCATACGAGGTTGGGTGAGGCCTTGGCGAGATCCGCGCGCTTCACGAGGTGGTAGTTCTTGCTCGGCTCACGGAGCTCGTTCTTGGTGAACGAGATCTCGGCGAGGGCTTTCTCCACCGCGAACACCGCCTGCGCGGAGGTCTTCGCTTGGGCTTTGCTTTCGCCGACGAGGCCGAAGAGACGCTCGATGAAGCCCATGTACGTGGCGCGGAGCTCGACCGACTTCGCGTCGGTCTTCAAGTAGTACTCGCGCTCGGGCATACCGAGGCCCGCCTGGTGCATCGCGAAGATGACCCGGTTCGCGTCCTTGAAGTCTTGCTCGGGGCCCGAGTCGAAGAAGACGGGCACGCCGGTCATGTGGAGCTTGGCCACCACCTTGGCGAGCGACTTCGCGTCCTTCGCTTGATCGACCAGCTTGAGGTCCGCCTCGAGGGGCTTCTTGCCCGCCTTCTCGATGGCCGCTTCGTCCATGCACGAGCCGTAGAAGTCGCCGAGCACCTTGGCGTACGGATCGGACTTATTTTCGCCTTTGGCGTACGCCTCGAGGATGTCGCGCAGGAGCTTCTCGTTGTCCTCGCGCATGACGCTGAAGCTTCGCATCCAGCTCGACTCGTCGTCGGGGATGGGGTGCGCCTTGATCCAGCCGTTGCACGCGTATCCGAAAAAGTCGTCGCAGGGGTCGACGCTCTTGTCGAGCGCGGCGAGCTCGACGCCGGACTTGCCCTCGACCACCTTGCCGGGCGGCTCCACGGGTGCGGCGGAGGCGGGCACGCTGGCGGAGGCCACGGGCGGAGCCACGGGCACGTTCGGCGGGGGATCGTTCCCGCACGCAACGGTCACGAGGAGAGGGAGGGACAGGACCGCGAGGGTCGCGAAGGCGCGCTTCATGGCCGCCTTTTTCGCTTGTTTTCCCGGTCGCTACAAGCCGGAAGCACCAACGCAGCGCGCCGCGTGACCGACTTCTCGGGAAGTCGGGACGCGGCGCGAACGAAGGGCTCAGGAGCGGACGAGGCTCACTTGAAGCCGAAGCGCGACCAATCCGAGTACCACTCGCCCTGGGGCCAGCGGGTCTTGCAATAGCCGGCGGGCACCGTGGTGAGGCCCTTTTGCTTCAGCCACTTCTTGTCGAGCGGGCAAACGAACGACTGGAATTGCGGAGCGCTCGCGTCCCACGATTGGAACACCACGGCCTGGGCCGCGGCCGGGCGGGTCACGCGGTTCTCCAATCCAACGGCAACCGGGTAGTCCGAGTCGACTAGTTTGCCGTTCCAAGAGACCTGATCGTCGCGCACGATGACCGGCACGCCCACGCCGTCTTTGTCGGGTCCACGAAGCACGGTGTTCTCCGCGTAATTGCGGGTCGCCATGTCCGTGCCGATGAGATGCGCGAGCTCGACGATGTGCTCGCCGTTCATGCGATTGCAGCCGTGCGAGACCGGTCCGCGCTTGAGCTTCCAGACCTCACCGCCCTCTTCGTCGGCGGCCACGTCGATGGGGCCGTGCAAGGCGTGCCCGGGAGGCGCGTACTTGATGAAGGGGAAACCTCCCCACATGGTCGCGTCGGTGTTCTCGCTGGTCTTGTTGGAGGGCGTGAACGGGATCGAATAGAGGGTCTTGTTGTCGCCCGGCCAATTGCGGTAGGGCGCCTTGCGGTTCGGATCGATCTTGTCCGTGGCGGCGGTGGCCACCGGATAGCCGACCGCGAGCTGCGTCCGGCCATTGACCGTGAGCGTCTTCGCGTAAGGCGGGAGCTTGGCGAGGTCGAAGCCGGCGGGCAGAAGGCCGGTGACCAACGCGACGTGCGCCTTCAGCGAAACTTCGACCTTGGGGGACTCGAGCCTGGGGAGCGGACCCGAGTAGATCCACTGCACCGAGCGCCCGGTGAGCGACTCGATGTTGGGGATGACCGCGCCTTCGCTGTCCGCGCCCTCTGCGCCGTCCGTGGCGTCCGCCGAGCAGGCGCTGGTGCCGCTCACCAGGCCGAGCGCGCCGAGGGCGAGGCTCACCACGGCGAGCGAAGACGTGAAACGACGAACCGAACGAGTGCGGAACGAGGGGATGGTCATCTCGACTTCGTGGGATAGCACCGATTTCTCGGCTGTCGCGCGCGAATCAAGGTTCGGCTTCGATCCCCGAGAGCACGGCCAGAGCCCCGAGAACGGCCGCGGCCACCGTCTCCGTGCGCAAGACGAAAGCGCCCATGGAAACACTCGTAAAATCATGGGTTTCTAGGAATTCGAGCTCGGCCGACGAGAGCCCTCCTTCGGGCCCTACCGCGAACACGAGCGGCGCGCCACGCGTTGCGAGGGCCTCGACCAGGAGCGGTCCGAGGGGCGCTCTGGCGGCCGGCGCGAGTGCGAACCGTCGAGCGGTCTCCCTGTCCGGGAGCTTGGCGACGGCTTCGCGGAACGTGCATGGACCCTCGATGCGTGGAGGATCGGCCCGGCCCGACTGCCGCGCGGCTTCTTCGGCGATCTTCTCGAGGCGCTTCTTGCGCTCGTCGCGGCGCTTGCCCTCGAGCTTCACCACCGAGCGTTCGCTCTCCACGAGGGTCACGCACGTCGCGCCGAGCTCGGTCGCGTCGCGCACGATGGCGTCCATCTTGTCGCCCTTGGCGAGCCCGTGCAGGAGCACGACTTCGCGCCGTGCGACCACGTCGGCCTCTCGGATCGGGCCGCACACGAGCGTGCCCTCGATCTCCGGGAGCACGGCGCTCGCTTCGCGCGACGTGGCCGGATCGAAGAGCGTGATCGAGTCTCCCGGCTTTCGTCGCAGCACGCGCCGCAAGTAACGCTCGAGCTCGGGCGTGGTCGTGTTCTCGCCCTCACGAAGCCCGGTGAGCGGCGCGCGGACTCTGCGGCTCACGGCGCGCGAAGCACGATCGCGACCCACTCGCCCTTCTTGGGAGCGGCTTCGACCGTGAACGGCGCATATGCGCCAATCACGTCCTGTTCTTGCGGGAGCAAGATGCCCGAGAGCACCAAGAGCCCACCCTTGCCGACCTTCGCCGAGAGCTCGGCGGCCATGGGGATGAGCACGCGCGCCTCGATGTTGGCCACCACGATGGGGAAGGTTCCCGCGACGGCGGAGAGCTCGTCGGTCGAAGCCTTCACGCGATCGGCGAAGCCGTTGCGCTCGGC
Source organism: Polyangiaceae bacterium (assembly GCA_965225775.1). Taxonomy (GTDB): domain Bacteria; phylum Myxococcota_A; class Polyangia; order Polyangiales; family Polyangiaceae; genus JAAFHV01. The sequence continues at coordinate 9,236,589 of OZ245328.1, forward strand.
GTTCTCGAAGACCACCGGGATCACGTCGGCGTCGTTGTCCGTGCAGACTGCACTCTTCGCGCCGAGCATCAGGGCGCACAGCGCGAGGATGCCGGAGCCGGTGCCCACGTCGAGAAGCTCGGCGCCTTCGAGGGCGCTCTTTCGCTCGGCGAGCGCGGTGCAGACGAGCGAGGTGGTCTCGTGGAGGCCGGTGCCGAAGGCGCGACCGGGTTCGAGCTCGAGCACCTTCTCGCCCGGCTTCGCTTCGTAGGTCTCCCACGGCGGACGAACCACGAGGCCCGGTGCCACCGCGAAGGGGCGAAAGTGCTCTTTCCAGGCGTCGCGCCAGCCGTCACCGACCACCACCTCGATGTGCCCGCCGTACGAGGGATCGAGCGACTCGAGGGCTTCTTTCGCGGCCTCTTCACTGGAGAAGCTGGCCACCAGCGTGACCTTGCCGGAGGACTCGGCCTTCTGCAGCGTGCTCTCGTCGCGCTCTTCCACGCCCTCTGCGCCGAGGTCGAACAGCTCGCTCGAGACGAGGTCGGCGTCGTCGGGGGAAACGGTGACGTGAACGAAGGGAAAACGAGGCTCGTCGCTCATAGCTGTATTCTGCACTATTCTCGTACGCTGACGCTGACGATGCCCTGGCCGGGGCCGGGCGTCGGTGGGGTTGTTGTAGAAGACTTGAATACGCCGGCGAGGGCGAGGCTGCCGACCACGATGGCCGCCGCTCCCACCACGCCGCCGCCGATGGCCACCGGGAGAACCCAGCCGGCTCCCTTGGGCTCGGGAACGGCGACACGGAGTGGCGCGGTCGCATCGCCGCGTGAAACCACGGCGAGGCCGCCCTTGTCGAAGCCTTGGATGTAGTACTCGACCAGAGGCGGCTTCACGGCCGAGCCGGGCACGGTGGCGCGCACGGTGGCCGAGGCGTCGATTCGCGCCGTGACCTTCTCGAAGGGCTTCTTGGTGTCGGTGCGGAAGTAGAGCTCCACGCGCTCCACGCGATGGCCTTCGTCTTCCAGATGCGCGACGAGGTCGATCTGCGCGCCGCGATTCGCTTGCGAAGGCGACGTGTGTTTCATGCCGACGGGCGCGGGCGGAGGGGTCTCCGGCTGCACGAGCCCGGGCCGACCTTCTTGCTCCCACTTGGTGCGCGTTGCCGCGAAGAAGTCTCGAAAACGAGGCGATTCCGCGGCAGGTAGCTGGTAGTCGGGCTCGATGCAAAGCAGGCCGCGCACCGAGCTCTCGGCTTCGTCTTTGCGGCCGAGGGTGATGAAGTTGAGGGCCAGCAGACGGTAGACTTCGACCTTCTGGGCCTTCGTGCTGTTCGGACGAAGCAGCGCCGCGGAGAGGGTCTGAATCGACTCCTCGTACTGCTGGTCCTCGAAGAGCTGGAGTGCGCGCGCCACCAGGTCTCCACGAACCGGCTCGGCGGGCTTGGCCGGAGGCTGCGTGGTCGCGGGAGAGGCAGGCGAGGGTGTAGGCTTCGTCTGCGCGTACGCGGAGAAACTCGGAGCGAGCACTGCCCCGGCGAGCACCAAAGCGAGAATCGAACGCGGGGCTTTTCGGGAAAAGTGTCGCACGGGCGGCGGCAGGATACGGCGATCCTGCCAAGCCGTCGAGGGTTGTCGGCTCGAATGAGGCGGAGCCTCCCGATCGACGGCCCCTACTGCCCTACTGCTGTCCTGCTTTCCGGAGTGCCCTACTGCGCGGCCCTCACGCAGCGGCCGCCGAACTTGCCGTATTGGAACATGGACTGGATGGTGTTGAGGTTGCCGCGACCGTAGTTGTGGCCTTCCCACGAGCGCCCGACCACTCCGACGAGCGGGATGCCCGTGTAGAGCGTGCCCGACTCGCCGGCGGGCTTGAGGTTGCGCGTGCACGTGGTGGCGCCGGCTGCGGGGGCAACGGAGTAGTCGCAGAAGTCGTAGCTCGGCGAGGTGAAGTCACCCGTGTACTCGGCAACGTTGGCGAAGAGGTCGTACCAGCTCTCGCCGTTGCTCTTCTGAAAGGTGAAGTCGGTTTGGAAGCGGCCGGGTCCGGCGATCCAAATGCTCATGTCGCGGAACGTGTTTCCCCCCGCCGGGAACTCGTAGAAGATTCCCATGTTGCCCAGGCTCGTGTCCTGGCAGCTCCATCCGCCCGTGCCAGGGCGACCATTGCACCAGTTGTAGTTGGGGCGGCCCGGATCGGCCGGTCCCATGGGCTGACCATACGGACCCCAGGCATCTTGGAAGTCGGCCAGACGCGCGAGCTCTCCTCCGTCCCACGCGCAGAAGGCCGCGAGCATCAGCGACGTGACACAGGTGAGGGGTTTGGCGTCCAATACCGTGCGCGGCTGCACGCGCGGCGGTACGCCGTAGAGCGCTTCGTCCGCATCCGGCTGCCAATAGGTCGCAGCTCCGCTCGAGCCCGTGCCCGGATTGGCGGGATCGTACCCCATGTAACAACCGCGGATGCCACCGTAGTTGTCCATGTCGACTGCGCCGAGCTGGGCGACCAGATTGAGCGCGCCGGTCTTGCCGGCCGGGAAGAGATTCCCGGTCACGGGCGCGAGCGAGATCAGCTGGCCGAGCTGGGAGGCGGGGTTGGCGGCGGTGTAGTTGGCCACCCAAGAGCGCACGTTCGCTCCGACCGCGGTGATGAAGGAGCGCATGCGCCCGGCGGTGATCTCGTATTTGTCGAGGCGGCGGCTCGTGCGGGTCGGCAGTGGAAGCGAGCGGCAGCACGACTCGTGGACCGCAGCGGGGTCGCCGACTTCGCGAGCGCCGCAGGTGGCGATGCCCGCGGTCTCGGCGCTGTCGCACGAGGGCGCGACACATTTGCCCGACGGAGAACACGCGTTCGAGACACAGTCGCCGTCCGCGCCGCATCCCTTGTCGTCTTTGCAGCGGGGCGCTTGGTACGAGACCGCGTCCTCGGTGACCGTGCCTCCACCGCAGTCGACGTCGGTCTCGAGGCCGTTCTTGATGCCGTCGGAGGAAGTGGGTGTCACGCAGACGTTCCCGGTGCAGGCGCGAAGCTGACAATCGGAGTTTCCGACACACGCCTTCGTGAGCTTGCATTTCGGCGCATTGGGGCCGCCGCAGTCGACGTCGGTCTCCCCCTGGTTCTTTTTGCCGTCCGTCGCGCTCGGGGCGTCACAGATGCCGGTGGTGCACGTGGAGAGGCAGTCGTCCGAGGTCACGCACTTCTGGCCGCCCGGGCAGAGCTTGTCGGGGGCGGCCGTTCCGCCGCAATCGACGCCGGTCTCGCCGCCGTTTCGCCGCCCGTCTTGGTGAACCGTAGCCGGAGCACCGGCGCAGGTGAGGGCGCGGCAATAGTCGGTCTGGCAGTCTCTATCCTGGAGGCAGACGTCTCCGTTCGCGCAGGGATTGGGCAGGCCCACGCCGCACGTCTTGGTTCCCGGGGGAGCGCACGTTTTGTCCGGTTTGCAGGTGGTGCTCTGGCAGTCCTCGTTCTTGGTGCAAGGCTCGCCGTCGCAGGCGACCGGACACGTTCCTCCGCAGTCGACACCGGTCTCCTTGCCGTCTTGAAGCTTGTTCGTGCAAGAGCTCGGGTCGCATTTGCCCGCCACGCAGTTGAGGGTGGTGCAGTCGGCCCCTTCCGTGCAGGATACACCGATCGCACACTTGCTCGGCGCGTTCTTTCCACACGCGACCGCGGAGTCGGGAACGGCGGAGTCCTTGGTGGGCCCTGCGTCGGGGATGGCCGCGTCGACCTCGGGAGGGGGCTCGGTCGGGGTCGAGCTGCAGGCAGCCGCCACGGTCCCGGCGAGGACGATCAAACACGACGACACGAGCCAAGGTTTGCCCACGAGACCTCCGGGCACGCGATCGGCGTGCACCGTTCAGGCTACGTGTGGACCTTGCGCGATCAACCTGACATTCGCGAACGATTCGTTCGCTTCGTGGGGCAATGTGCGCCGAGTCGACCGGTCCAGTGCGGTGGTCAGTCGACCGGTCGGGCGCAGCGCCCGCCGAACTTTCCGTACTGGAACGTGGCGGGAAAGCCCGGTCCTCCACGGAAGTACTCGTGGCCTTCGAACGTCTGCCCGATGATGCCGGCGCGCGGGATGCCGGTATAGAGCGTGCCGACGGATCCGGGCGGCTTACCGCCCTCTCGCGTGCAGGTGGTCGCTCCGGGCTCGGGCGAGCCGGAAAAGTCGCAGAAGTCGATGGGCGGACCGGAGAAGTCGAAGTCTCCCGTGGCCTCGGCCAGGTTCGCGAACAGGTCCATCCAGGCCTCGCCCTTGACCGTGAGCGAGGTCGCGTCGCGCACGAAGCGTCCCGGTGCGGCGATGCGGGAGGTCACGTCGCGCGCCTCGTCGACGCCGAGCGGGAAGCGATAGAACACGCCACCGTCTCCCAGGCTCGTGTCCGAGCAGGCGAAGCCGTTGCCGCCGTCGCCCGGGCGCCCGTTGCAGAAGTTGTAGTTCGGTCGGGCGATGTCGAGCGGTCCCCAAGGGAAAAGGTACTCGCCCCAAGCGTCCAGGTAGTCGTCTCGTTTGGCGAGCTCGCCGTCGCCGTCCCACGCGCAGAAGGTGGCGAGGAAGAGAGGTGTCATGCACGTGGCGGGCTTCTGGTCCAAGGTCTCGCGAGGCACCACTCGCGGGGGAATGCCGTATTGGGCGAGGGTTGCTGCGTCTTGGAAATAGGTGGATTGCCCGTACGAGCCCACGTTCGGCGTGGTCGGATCGTAGCCCATGTAACAGCCCCGATTGCCGTTGTAGCTGTCCATGTCGATAGCGCCGAGCTGTGCGGATAGATTGAGCCTGCCCGTCGCGCTCGACGGCAAGAGCTCGGCCAAGACCGGGCTCGTGGTCATGAACGACGCGAGCTGCGAGGTAGGATGAGCCGCCACGTAGGCCAGCGCCCAGGCGCGTACGTTCGGCCCGACCTGATTGGCGAACGTACGCACACGCCCCGCGGTGATCTCGTATTTGTCGAGGCGTCGCCCCGTTCGCGTGGGCAGCGGGAGCGCTTTGCAGCACGTCTCGTGGCGCGCGCCGGCCGTTCCCACTTCACCTGCGCCGCACGTGGTGATGCCAGCGCTCTCCGTGGAGGCGCACGAGGGGGGGACGCAGACTCCGCCATTGCAGAGGCCGCTCTTGCAATCCGACCCTACGAGGCACGCCGAATACGTGGAACAGCGAGGGGCGAGCAGATTGAAGGTTCCTGCGGTGAACGTTCCTCCGCCGCAGTCGACGTCGGTCTCGGCGGCGTTCTTCGCGCCGTCGGTCGACGTCGGCACGGTGCAGGTGCCCGAACCGCACGAGACGAGCTCGCAATCGGAAGCGACCACGCACGCCTTGCCCGTCTTGCAGGCGCGCGCAGAGGGGCCACCACAGTCGACGTCGGTCTCTCCTTGGTTCTTCTTTCCGTCCCGATCGGAGGGGGTCTCGCAACGGCCGGCCTCGCACGACGAGAGGCAGTCGTTCGAGCTCTTGCACGCTTGTCCCTGGGGACATGCACGTTCGGGCAACGCCGCGCCTCCGCAATCGATCCCTGTCTCGCCCGCGTTTCGTCGGCCGTCGGCGTGTGCGCCCGGCAAAGGCGGCATGCAGGTATAAGCGCGGCAATAGTCGCTCGCGCAATCGCCGTCGGAGACGCACGTCTCGCCGTCGACACAAGGCGTCTTGTCTTCGCCGCAGGCGCGTCCGCTCGCCGCGGCGCACAGCTTGGAGGTGCACGAGCCACTTTTGCACTCGCTCCCGCTCTCGCACGGGTCTCCCGAGCATTTGAGCGGACACGAGCCGCCGCAATCGATACCGGTCTCGCTCGCGTTGCGGATTCCGTCCGTGCACGTAGGGGAGGGAAGGACCGGGGGCGTGTTGCACCCCTCGGGGGGGCACCCGGCTTCGGGCAAAGAGGGCACCGCTGCATCCGTCGTGCCGGTGTCCGGGTCGCTGGGGGGCGAGGAGCAGCCGACGAGGAGCACGGCCATCGAGGCGAGCGCTGTGGCCGCACGTCCGAAGCGCATCGTGACCTCGGTCCGGTCGCTGCGCGTCTCGGCGCACGTGCCCATATGGAATGGCGGCTTCACGATCTCGGTACGCCTCCCGCCGCCGTCCGTCGCAGCGTGGGAGCGATTTAGCTCGAAATTCGGTACGCGCACCTCGAACCCGCGGGTTTTTCAGGTGCCTCGTGGCGCACGAAGGCTCCGCGGCCTGGCGACGGCAGCCGAGGAGCCCGCATCACTGTCATTGATAGCCCTGGGCCTGCAGCGCAAAGAGCCGTGCATACGTACCCTTACGTGCGAGGAGTGCTTCGTGCGTTCCCTCTTCGTGCACGGTGCCCCCCTCCAACACGAGGATGCGGTCGGCCATGCGCACCGTGGGAAACCGGTGGGAGATCACGAGCGTGGTGCGACCTTCGGCCAAGGCGTGGAAGCGGTCGAACACCACGTGCTCGCTCTCCGCGTCGAGCGCGGCCGTGGGCTCGTCGAGCACCAAGATGTCGGCGTCGTCGCGCATGAAGGCGCGCGCGAGGGCGATCTTTTGCCACTGTCCGCCCGAGAGCTCCACGCCTCCGCGGAACCAATGGCCAAGGGATGCCTCGAGCCCCTCGGGAAGGCCTGCTATCACGTCGGTGGCGCCGCCGAGGTCGACCGCCCGCAAGACGTGAGGCTCGTCCGCCATGCGTGGCACGCTGCCGACACCCACGTTCTCGCGCAGGCTGAGCTGGTACTGATTGAAGTCTTGGAACACCACGCCGAAGCGCGCGAGCAGCTGCTTACGGTCCCAATCCCGCACGTCGACGCCGTCCACCAAGATGCGCCCTTCGGTCGGCTCGTAGAGGCCGGTCATGAGCTTCACGAAGGTGGTCTTGCCGGCGCCGTTGTGGCCGACCAGCGCGACCTTCTCGCCCGCGGCCAACGTGAGGGTCAAATGACGGAGCGCCCACGCCTCTTTCCCCGGATAGCGGAAGCCCACGTCCTCGAAGCGCACCTCGGCGCCACCTCGATGGCTCGCCGCCGGTCGCTCCTCCCGGCGCGCGAGCGGTGTGGCGGTCGGCGGCTCGGAGGCCTCGGCCGGTGATGCGAGAGATGCAGCTCCCACGGGCTCGTTCGCCTCGGGGAGGCGAGGCTTTTTCGGCGTCTCGGCCAAGAAGGTGAACAGGTTCGACATGTAGAGGTTGTGCTCGTAAATCGATCCCACCGCCGAGAGCGCCGATTGGAAAGCCTGTTGGCCTTGGCGGAAGGCGAGCACGTACATGGTCATCGTGCCGAGGGTCATCGAGCCTCGCGCGGTGAGCAAGGCCACCGTCACGTACGTACCGTAGAGCGCGAAGGTAGCCACCAGCGACAGCCCCGTGGTGGCGGACGACTTCTTCACGGCGAGGCGGGTATCTTCCCGGTAGAACGACTCGGCGGTGGTTTTGTACCGCTCCAAGAAGAGCTCGGCCAAGTCGTAGAGCCTGACCTCTTTGGCGTGTTCGTCACTCGCGAGTGCGTGCTCCAAGTACATGAGCTTGCGCGACTCGGGGGACCGCCAATTGCGCAGCTTGAACTGCTCTTTGGAAAAGCGAACCTCGGCCAGCGTGGCCGGAACGGTGGAGAGCAAGAGCAGCGCCGCCACCCAGCCGCCGTACCCCACGAGCAGCGCCAGATAGCCCGCCAAGGTAAGTGTATTCTGCACGAGCCCGAAGGCGTCCGTGACCAAGGCGAGCGGTCGGGACGAGGCCTCGCGGCGCGCGCGCACGAGCCGGTCGTAGAGCTCGGAGTCCTCGAATTGCGCGAGCTCGAGGCGGGCGGCGCGCTCGAGGATCTCCACGTTGACGTCGACGCCGAGGCGGGCTCCGAGCACTTGCCGGACGAGACCCGAGCCGCGCTGCACCAGCATCAGCGCGACCACCAGCCCGAGCTCCACGAGCACCCAGCGCATGGCCAGCGCTTCGTTCTTCGCCACCACGGCGTCCACGAGGCGCTTACCGATCCACGCGACGCCGAGCGGAAGCGCGCTGCCCAGCAGCACGAGCAAAACGTAGACGAACGACAGCCGCGGCGAGGCTCGGTAGACGAGCGCGGCGGTCTTCAGGGCGTAGCGCGAGCTCTCGGCGAGGCGCGCGCGGAGCGGCACGGAAGGGGAGCGGGCGTCGTCTTTGGCGCCGTGGACTTTGGAGACTTTACGAGCTTTGGCCAATCGTCCTCGAGTGTGCCGGCGGGACCGTCGTTCGCCGGTCCCCGACCGCCTCTCGCCGGAGGCGAGGGGGGCGCGTGAACGGTCACTCGAAACGTAGGCCGTCGACCGGGCGAATACTGGCGGCCGCGAGGGCCGGGTAGATGGTGGCCACCGTGCAAATGACGATGGCGCTTGCTGCGACGAGCGCGAAATCCAGCGGGTTTACCGCGATGGGGAGGCGGTCGATGTAATAAACGTCGGGGTCGAGGCGCACCCCGAACCATTTGAGACCGGTGGTGCTCGCGAGCCCCGAGCTCACGCCGAAGATGGTTCCCAAAAAGCCAATCACCACACCTTCCAAAATGAAGGTGCGAAGGATCGCCCCGTCGCTCGCGCCGAGAGCCTTGAGGATTGCGATGTCCTTGGTCTTCTCGGTCACCAGCAAGAGCAGCGTGCAGATGATGCAGAAGCTCGCCACCACCGTGATGATCGTCAAGATGAGGAAGACGGCGATTTTCTCGGTCTTGAGGGCGGAGAAGAGGTTCTTGTTGATGCCTCGCCAATCGCGCACGCGGAGCTCGGGGCGCGCGACCGCGTCCTTCTCGAACGCCGTGAAGTCGAACTCGGCAAGCTCCGGATCGTCGACCTTCACGTCGACCGCGCTCACCTTGCCGGCCATGCCGAAGTACTCCTGCGCGGAGCCGAGCGTCGTGTAGACGTGGCTCGCGTCGTACTCGTACATGCCGCTGAAGAACACGGCGGCCACGCGGAATCGCTTGGTCTTGGGCATGACGCCCATGGGGCCGAGGTCACCCAAGGGAGAGATGAGCGTGACCTCGTCGCCGACGTAGACGTGCAGCGTCTTGGCGAGCTCGCGCCCCACCACGATGCCCGGTCGCACGGGAGGTGGAGGCAGCTTTTCTCGCGTGAGAGGGTCGTAGTCGAAGCCGAGTGAGTCCGGCCCCTTCATGTAGAGCTCACCCCCTGGACCGAGGCCGATGACCTCTTTTTCCCCGAGGTGGAGCAGCATCTCGGGGTTCTCCAGGTACTCGAATTTGCCGACCTCGATGTTGGTGGGCAGATCGATCACGTTGCCGATGCTCTTCGTGTCGATTCCTCGCACCACCACGCCCGCGAGGTTCGAATTCGAGGTGATCATGACCTCGCCGTAGAGCACGGGCGAAGCTCCCACCACGTGCGGGGCCTTGCGGATGCGCTCGACCAGGGCGTCGCCGTTCTCGAACGGGACCTGCGACACCTGGTCGACGATGATGTGCGCGTTGTTGCCCAGGATCTTGCGCTTGAGGTCGGCGGAGAAGCCTCCCATGACGCTGCTCGCGCCGCACAAGGCGCACGAGCTGATGCTCACTCCGGCGATGGAGAGCACGCTGATCACCGAGAGAAATCCGGACTTTTGCGAGCGCACGTGCCGGATGGCGACGAAGAGCGAGAAGGCTCGCTTCTCGAACAGGTCGAAGACGACCGGCACCACCACGGCGAGCCCGGTCCACAAGAAGAAGAGCCCCGAGAGGAGCGCACCGGCGCGGACCGACGCGTCTTTCACGGACCACACCGAGCCCCGCAGCACCGGCAGCTGCAAGGTCCAGTAGGTGAGCGCGACGAAGGCGAGACCCGAGACGGCCCCCACGAGCCCGGCGACGAAACGCCCGGTGTGCCGCTTTCGCAGCTCGGAGATCGCGCGCCAAAACAGCAGCACGGAGCCCACCACCACGAACACGAGCATGCCGACGAGCCAGGGGGTCATGAGGCCTCAGCCCTCCTTGCGGAGCAGCGGGAAAAACACCACGTCGCGAATCGAGCCGGAGCTCGTGAGCATCATCGTAAGGCGGTCGACGCCCATCCCGAAGCCGGCCGCGGGAGGCATGCCGTGCTCGAGCGCGCGCACGTAGTCCTCGTCGTAGTCCATGGTCTCTTCGGCGCCCTTGTCCTTCTTGGCGACCTGCTCCTGGAAGCGGGCGGCTTGGTCTTCCGGGTCGTTGAGCTCGCTGAAGGCGTTGCACAGCTCACGGCCGTGCACGAAGAGCTCGAACCTATCGACGAGCTCGGGGCGAGCGTCGTTCTTACGGGCGAGCGGCGAGGTCTCGAACGGGTAGTCTTTGACGAACACCGGCAGGCTCTTGGCTCCGTCCGCCGAGCGGTAGTCCTCGGGAAGGAACGGCTCGCAGAGGTACTCGTAGGCGCAAAAGAGGCGCTCGCCGTCGTTTTCGCACTTCTCGAAGCCCTTGCGGAAGTTGCCCCAATCGAGCTTTTTCGCGCGCGGAGAAGACTTCGACCACTCTTTCATGTGGTCCACGAAGCCGGGGCGCAAGAGCGCGATCAGGCCGTTGCCATCGGTTGCCACGGCCTCTTTCCAGGCCGGAATTTCCGTGAGCTCTGCACCCTTCTTGACGGCCGCGGACATGGGCACGCGCGCGAAGGGCTCGTCGAACGTGAAGAGGCGACCGTCTTTCCAGGCCTTGTGCGCGTCCGGCATGGCCTTGGCGAGCGCGTCGTCGACGCCACGGAGGAGCACCTCGGTGAAGTCCATGAGCTCGTCGTAGGTGGCGTACGCTTGGTAGTACTCGAGCATCGTGAACTCGGGGTTGTGCCGAGTGGAGATGCCCTCGTTGCGGTAGCAGCGGCCGATTTCGTAGACGCGGTCGAAGCCGCCGACCAAGAGGCGCTTCAGGTAGAGCTCGGGTGCGATGCGCATGAAAAGCTGCATGTCGAGCGCGTTGTGGTGCGTCTCGAAGGGCTTGGCCGCGGCGCCGCCCACCAGCGTGTGCATGGTCGGGGTCTCGACCTCGAGGAAGCCGACGTCGTCGAGGATCTTGCGGAGGGCGCGCACGATGAAGCTGCGCGCACGGAAGACCTGGCCCACCTCGGGATTGGCCACGAGGTCGACGTAGCGCTGGCGGTAGCGGGTCTCGACGTCGGACAGACCGTGCCACTTCTCGGGGAGCGGACGGTAGGCCTTGGTGAGCAAGCGGATGCGCTGCGGCTCGAGTGAGAGCTCGCCGCGCTTGGACGCCGTGAGCGCGCCCTCGGTCTCCACGATGTCGCCGATGTCGAGGTCGTCGAGCTTGGTGTATTCTGCACCGAGCTTCGACTGGTCGCACAGGAGCTGGAGCTCGCCGTAGCCGTCGCGGATGCGCAAGAAGGACAGGCCACCGGCCACGCGAATCGCGAGCACCCGGCCGCGCACGTGGTACGCCTTGCCCGCGGCGATCTCGCGCACCTTGGCTTCGTCGTACTTGCCGCCCTCGCCACGAGCTCCGGCCATCGCGTCGCGCAGGGCGCCGAGGGCCGAGGTCACGCCGCCGTTCTGGGCCACCGAGTCGTTCGCGAACGGGTTTTCGCCGCGGTCGCGGAGGCGCTTGGCCTTCTGCTTACGACCCTCGATGATGGCGGATTCGGCGGAGGCTTTCTGCGGCTCGGGGGAGCCCTTTTCGTTCGGGGAGGTCGGGGAGGTCATGGAGCTTCCCGGTGAATAGTCGTGGCCCGCCCATAAATCGAGGGCGGAATCATCGGTGTCACACTCTGCCGGGCTCGCGCGAGGCCTCTTCGTGAGCTCCAAAACCCTGGTTCCGTTCGTGCTCGCACTCGTTTCGGTGGTCACTTGTGCCGGTCGGCCTCGCTCCGTCGGGTCCGAGGCGACCGCCGCTCCTCGGCCTTTCGTCCCCTTGCTCTCTCCTCCCGGGGACGCCGCGCGTGCTTCGAGCTCGCTCGCACTGGCTCGTCTCGAGGGGCACGATGTAGGGCTTTTGGCGGACGAAGACGACGCGGCCATCGTCGAGCTCGACCTTTCGACCGGAGCGACCCGGGTCTCGTCCACGCTCCCGAGTGCGCCTCGATCGCTGCTCGTCTTGCCCGACGGGCGTGTGGCCGTAGCGCTTCCCGCGGTGAACGCCGTGGTCCTGCTCACCCGAGAAATCACGCCCGATCGGTACCGCGAGACCTCGCGTTTCGTGGTGCCCGCGGACCCTCGAGCGCTTGCGCTCTCGGAAGACCGCGCGACCCTGTTCGTCTCGTCGGGGGCGTCGCACACCGTCTCGGCCTTTCGACTCCAGGATGGGCTCGCGCTCGGGCGCGTCGACGTGGGACGCGAGCCCCGGGCGCTCGTGGCGACCGGCGAGCAGCTCTTCGTGACGTACGCGGCCGCCGACGGTCTCGGTCGCGTTTCGATCTCGGGGTTGCTCTCTGGCGCGGTCGACCAGGAAAATATCGGGTCTTCGCCGGCCCCGTGCCTCGATCCCGACACCTGCGAGGGCCGCGTGTCGCGCCAAGGTCGGGCGCTCGTGCTCACCGAGGTGAAAGGAAGCCCGACCGTGCTCGCGCCGGTCGCCATGGTGAGCCCCAAGCCGCTCCCGTCGTTCGCGCCCATGAAGGTCGCCAAGTTCAGCCCCGAGCGCGGTTCGAACTTCGGAACCGCAGAGGGCTCGTTCGGAAATGGAAGCCTCGGCGGGTCGACCGGGTACGGGACCCGTGCGGGATCGGCACCGCCCGAGCTCTTCGCGCTTCAAGGCGTGGGAGTGTTCGAGCACGAGGTCGTGCAGCTGGGAGGATTCGGTTTCTCCGAAGACACGCGGCGCTGCCTCGTGCCGACCTCGATCGTGGTCGCGAAGCGTACGGCGTTCGTGGCGTGTGCCGGCTCGAGGCGCATCGTGGCGACTCCGCTCGGCTCGACCGACTCCGAGCCATCGCCCACGCCCGCGTCGTTTCCCTCGATCGAAGCCGAGCACGATCCGGATACGCTGCTCGCGTCGCGGGACGGCTCTCGTCTCTACGCGTGGTCGAAAAGCTCGCGCACGCTCGTGACCTACCGCTTGCCCGATGCACCCGCGGTCGAGGCGCCTCCTTCGTTCGGCTCCGAGGCTGCACCTCGCGTGGTCGGCCAGACCGTACTCGCCCGTTTGGTGGAGCGCGATCCGAGCTGGCTCAAGGGCCGCGAGCTCTTCCAGGGCGTGGGCGACCGGCGCATCTCGTCCGATGGGCGTGCGTGCGCGAGCTGCCACGTGGACGGAACCGACGACGCCATCGTGTGGGTCACGCCGCAGGGAAAGCGTCGCACGCGTACGCTCGCTGGACAGCTCGGCGCAGGTCCCTACGGATGGCAAGGCGAGCACGCCACGCTCGACGAGCACGTGCGCGCGACCTTCAAACAGCTCGGGGGAGAGGGCCTCGCGCAGGAAGACCTCACGAGCCTGGTCGGCTACGTGAAGTCGCTGGCTCCACCCGCAGCGCCCGCAGAGCTCTCGCCCGACGCGCTCGAAGGGCGTCGCCTATTCGCCTCCTCCACCTTCGATTGCGCGAGCTGCCACGAAGACGAGGGACGCACGAGCGACCGCGCGCCGCACGACGTGGGCTCGGACGGCAGGTTCCTCACCCCGGGCCTGGCCGGCGTGTCCACGCGCCCTTCGCTCTTTCACGACGGGCGCTACCGAACGCTCGAGGCCATGCTCGACGGCGCTACCGCGATGGCGCCCGGGAGTCGCGCCTCGGCGGACGAAAAGAAGAAGCTCCTGGCCTACTTGCAGGTCTTGTGAGCTGCGCGCCCGCGGCTCGGGCGAACGGGCGTCACTCTTTTTGGATTTTCTGAAGCTCGGCGAGGGGCAGGGTTTGTCCGAGGTACACGTTCACTTCGTCGATCTTGCCGGCGAACGAGACCTTGCTCGCACCGGAGCGGACCGCGTCGTTGGCGGAGTTGCCCACGGTGAGCTTCATGTTGGCCGTGCCGCGGGTGAAGGACTTTCCCCCGTATCCCTCGCACGAGCTTTCTGCGGCCGGAGTATTGACGTTACCCGCGTAGAAGCAGAGGTCTTTGCCGCCTCCGACGTTGGCGTCGTAGGTCACGGCAATGAAGGTCCATTCGGTCTGGTCGAGGATCTTCTGTCCGCTCATCTTGTCGCCGGGTTTCCCGATGGCTCCGCCGATCGACACCATGAGCTTTTCGTCGGTCTGCTTGTACATCCCGAGCTCGAAGAAGGGCGGGTTGTTTCCCGCCGTTTCTCCGAAGGAGAGGATGCGTGTAGCTTCCCGTGTATCCGCGCCGCCGGTGGTCGCTCGCTTGACCCACGCGGTGAGCGTGAACTTGTCGTAGGTGGTTCCCGCCGTGAGCAAAGCTTGGGCGTTGTCGATGTCCACGGCGTTGGTGCTGCCCGCCGAGCCGAACGAAGCGCTGGCTGCGTTGGTGAAGAGGGCGGGGGCGAACGGGCCCGTGGTGGGACCACTACGCGGCGCATCGAGGACGTCGATGCTCGGGCCGCGATAAAGCGCCTTTCCCTGGAAAACGCCGTCCGTGTAGGTCTCGGTCTTCGTCAACGACAAAAGGGGACCATTGCGGTCGAACCGAATCGTGACCGTTGCCCCACTCGGCTTTGGCGGTGCTGCATCGACCGTGGCGTCCGATGCGCCCCCGTCGCCCGGGAGGCTACCGTCCGTCGGAGTGCTCCCGTCGGGGGTAGGCGAGGTCGTGGTCGAGCCGGTCGGCGACGTGGTGGTGCTTCCCGTGGGGGAAGAGGTGCCAGGCGTCGCGCCCGTGTCGGCCTGCTCGGGCAAATCGCCGAAGCTCAAGCCACATCCCACGACGGCGGTCGCCGCCAAGCCCCATAGGAGTACCGCGCGTTTCACGCTCGAAGCTTACACGAGCGAACCGGGGGCCGCCCGTACCTTTGGGCCTCGTTCAGGACACGAACGACAGATCGTCGGCGCTCGGGTCGAGCTTCTGCTCGGCGAGCCACGTCGCGTTCAAGAGGCGCTTTTGGTAGCGGCCCGCGCCGTCGCACAGCAAGGTCACGATGGTCTTTCCGGGTCCGAGCTTGCGCGCGAGCTTCACCGCGCCGACGCAGTTGAGGGCGGCCGACCCGCCCACGAAGAGGCCGTCGCGCTTGCCCATGTAGTGAAGCATCTTGACCATCTCGAGGTCTTTGCCGGCGAAAGCTCCTGCGAGCTTGGCCTTGGCGAAGTTCTGTGTGATGCGTCGGATGCCGATGCCCTCGATGACCGACGAGCCCTCCGCGTCGAGCGAGCCGCGTGTCACGTAGTTGTAGAGAGAGGAGCCTTCGCAGTCGATGAGCCAGCTCTCGGCCGCGGGCGCCTTTTCGGCGAGCTTGGCGCTGATGCCTCCCAAGCTGCCTCCCGTTCCGGCCGCGCACACGAAGCCGTCCAGCTTGCCCGCGGTCTCTTCGAGAATTTCCTCCGCGGTGGTGCGGTAGTGCACGGAGAAGTTCGAGGTGTTCTCGAACTGGTCGGCGAAGAAGCCTTGGCGCTCGTCCGCCCGGCGTTTGGCCACGTGGTAGTAGTTGGCCGGGTTGGCGAAGGGGGCCGCAGGCACGAGCTCGACCTCGGCGCCGAGCGACCGCAGCGTGTCGACTTTCTCTTCGGACTGGTTGTTCGGCATCACGATGAGGAGCGGGTGACCGAGCGCCCGCGTCACGAGGGCGAGCCCGATGCCGGTGTTTCCGGCCGTGCCTTCCACCACCAGCTGACCTTCGGCGAGCTTTCCCGAGGCGCGCGCGTCCTCGACCAGCCCGAGCGCCGTGCGGTCCTTGATGCTGCCGCCGGGGCTGGAAAACTCGCACTTTCCGAGGATGGTGCAGCCCGTCTCTCGGGAGAGACTGGGAATTTTCACGAGCGGCGTGCGCCCGATCAGCCCGAGGAGTCCTTCACGAACGCTCATGGTGGAACCGTACCGCAGGTTTGTGGCTGTCGGGATGGTCCTGGCGCTTCGAGTCAAATCCTCTCGTCATCCGCCCGGAATGGATGTAGGAAGGGCCCGCCATCTCCGAGGAACTTGCCCGGGCGCCACTTGCATTCTGCGCTCTGCCCCGCATCGGAGTCCGCGCCAAACGTCACTGGAGGAGCAAAAATTCCCATGAAGAAGCTCGGTCTCGTCTCGCTCGTCGTCGTCACTGCTGCTGCCGCTTTCGTGGCTTGCGGCGATCCGCCCGTTCCGCCCACGGTTCCCCCGGTTCCGTCCGCCGAGCCGCCGGCTCCCTCCGCGTCGACGCCGGTCGAGACCCCCTCGGCTGCTCCGTCGGCCAGCGCTGCCCCCTCGGCCGAGCCGCCGAAGCCGGCCGCTCCCGAGAAGAAGAACATCGTCGACACCGCCGTCGACGCGGGCTCCTTCAAGACCCTCGCGAAGCTCCTCGGCGACGCGGGCCTCGTCGACACCCTCAAGGGCGCCGGCCCCTTCACCGTCTTCGCCCCCACGGACGAAGCCTTCGCGAAGCTCCCCAAGGGCGAGCTCGAGAAGCTCGGCAAGGACAAGAAGAAGCTCGAAGCGCTTCTCAAGTTCCACGTCGTTCAGGGCAAGGTCACGGCGGAAGACGTGAAGAAGCTCAAGACCGCCGACACCCTCGCCAGCAAGAAGGTCACCGTGACCGTCAAGGGCGCGGAAGTCATGATCGGCAAGGCGAAGGTCACCAAGGCCGACATCGAAGCCTCGAACGGCGTCATCCACGTCATCGACACCGTCCTCACGCCCCCCGCGAAGTGAGCTGACGATCTCGAAACGCCGCGATTTCCTTCGGGAGGTCGCGGCTTTCGCTTTTTGTGGCTCGGCGCCTCCAGCGACTTTCGTTTCGCGTGGGAAGGAATGCCGATAGGCCTCGTAGGTGGGGGCATGAAGCTCGCCACCCTCTCCATCCCGTTCCTCGCTCTCGCTCTCTGTCACTGTGCGGGGCTCGCGATGCCCGCTGCTCCCACCGCTCCGGGGCTCACCTCGGGCGTGCCTGGCGCTCCCGCGGCTCCGGGAACCGAGACGGCCAAGCCCGAGATGGCGAAGACCGACGGCGCGAAGCCCGAAGCGCAGAAGCCCGAGGCCCAGAAGCCCATGATCCCGACCACGGTCGAGATCCACTCGGACTGCTCGAAGACCGTGAGCGTCTTCTACGGCGAGAAGCCCAAGTTCGGCTCGGGCAAGAAGTCGAGCGTCTCCAGCAACTCGACCTTCAGCGAAGGACGCGGCTCGGACGGCACGCTCATGGTCTGGATCATCGACGACCACGAGAACGGGGTCGCCAGCGTGAAGGTCACGCCGGAGACCAAGCGCGTGACGATCGGTGCATCCTGCAAGGACATCACCGCCAAGTAGTCGCTTCGTTCCCCCTTCGGGACGCGAAAGGTTCGTCGAGCGATCGACGGACCTTTTTCGTTCGACTCTCCCAAGCGCGCACCGGGCGCTCGTGTCGGAACGTCCGGCGCGCCGATTCGCGTGCGCCGGGAAGGCGCGCGCTCCGACGAGAGCGTTCGTGCGTGCCCGCGTGATCGTGGGGTCGTCACGGAGGCCGGCGTGTCCGGGCTCGCGTGCGGCCGTGCGCTCGTCCACGGAAGGGAAAGAGATGACGCGTTCGACCTCGAAGCCTCACGAAGACTCCGCCATCTCCTCCCTCGGCGAGCTCATGCGACTCGAGCGCGAGAGGGTCGCCGCCGAAGAACGCAGCCGCCTCGCCGAGCACGAAGAGAAGCTCCGCGCCGATCAAGAGGCAGCCGAACGGCTCGTTCGCTCGGAAGAAGAGCGCACGCGCAAGGCTCGTGAAGAGGACGCGCGTCGTCTCGCGGCCGAGCGTGTGGCCGAGGTCGAAGCGCGCGTGCGAGCAGAGGCCGAAGCCGAGAAAACCAGGCTCCTTGCGATCGAAGCCGCGCGTGAGCAAGCTCGCGCCAAAGAGCGCGAGCACGAGCTCTCGCTCGCCCGTCTCTCGCTCCAGGAGAAAGCGGCGCGATCGCCTCTGGCCGAGCTCGTCGGCTACGGCGTGGCCGCGCTGGTCGCGCTCGCCGGCGTCGGAACGTACGTCGCGGTGCTCGCGCCTCGTGCCGACGCGAGAGTCGCCGAGGCCACGCGCATCGCCGACGAGCGCGGACAAGAGCTCGCGCGGGCGAAGTCGTCCGTCGAGGCCGAGCGCGCACGTAGCACGGGGCTCGGCAACGAGCTCGCGTCGTCGCGCGAGCAGATTGCCTCGCTCGAGAAGCGTGTCGCCGCGCTCCAGCTCGCGGCGCTCAAGGGCGACCGTGTTCAGGCCATCGCGGCCCCCGTAGCGGCGCCGAAGGACCCGACTCCGACCGCCAAGCCCTGCCCCAAAGGCGATCCGCTGTGCGTCGGGCACATGGGGCTCTGAGTCTCGACAAAACGAAGCCGCTCCGCACCATGTAGGCTCGGAGCGGCTCGAGGGCACGAGAGAGAGCTGTCAGCGACGCTCGCGGAAGCGGTCGGTGGCCGAGACGAGCTCGTGCACGTTGCCGGGCTCGCTCGCGGCGTGTCCTGCGTCGGGCACCACGCGGAGGTCGGCTTCGGGGAAGGCGCGATGCAGGGCCCACGCGCTCTCCATCGGGCACACCACGTCGTAGCGGCCCTGCACGATCACCGTGGGAATGTGGCGGATTTTGTCCACGTTGGCGAGCAGGGCGCGCCCTTCGTCGAGCCATCCGCCGTTCACGAAGTAGTGGCACTCGATACGCGCGAAGGCGAGGCTGAAGTCGTCTCCGGCGGTGCGCTCGATGAGCTCGACGTTGGGGACGAGGCAGCTCGTTCGGCCCTCCCACACGCTCCAGATACGCGCGGCTTCGCGGCGGACCGCTTCGTCGGGCGAGGTGAGGCGAGCGTGGTAAGCGCGGAGCAGGTCGCCGCGTTCGGCCTGCGGAATGTGGTTCTCGTAGGCCTCCCAGGCGTCCGGGAAAATGGCGCTCGCGCCGCGCTGGTAAAACCAGTCGATCTCCTGCTTCCGAAGAAGAAAGATGCCGCGGAGCACGAGCTCGGTCACGCGCGATGGATGGGTCTCGGCGTAGGCGAGGGCGAGCGTCGAGCCCCACGAGCCGCCGAAGACCTGCCACTTGTCGATGCCGAGCTTCTCGCGCAGACGCTCGATGTCGGCCACGAGGTCCCAGGTGGTGTTCTCCTCCAGAGACGCGTGCGGTGTGCTCTTTCCGCATCCGCGCTGATCGAAGAGCACGATGCGGTACGCCGCCGGATCGAAGAATCGTCGGTGCTTGGGCTCGGTGCCGCCGCCCGGTCCGCCGTGGAGGAAGACCACCGGCTTGCCCTTCGGGTTGCCGGACTCCTCGAAGTAGAGCGTGTGTCCGCCCGGCACCTCCAGGGTGCCGCGGTTGTAGGGTTCGATCTCGGGATAGAAGGTGCGGGCCGCCATGCCCTTTGCATAGCGCAAGTGCGCGCGGGCGTGGACTCGACCGTGTGGTGCTTTTTTTCCCGAGGTTCGGCCTTTTTCGTGAGATCGTCACGGGAGCCGTTCGGAAGTGGGATGAGCCAGGGAAAGCGCAGCGTTCACTCGGTGGAGGCCGGGATGAGCCACGAGAGCGGCGAGCCGCGACAGCGAACATCGACCCTGCGCGAAGAGCGCCGCGCCGCCGTGGGCGAGTCGCTCACCACGAGGATCTCGTCGCCCGCGCTCGACGCGGCGCTTCGGGAGGCGCTCCATCACGTTCGCACGCATGGCACCTTGCCTCGCGATCTGCGCCTCGAGCTCTCGTTGCTGGACGTCTCACCCGTCGTGCGACGCGCACTTCCGGGACGTCCGTACGGACGCTCCGTGCTCGTCGAAGAGAGCGGAGGCGAGGTCATGCTCGCCTCGTGGGAAGAAGGCGCACGCTCCGCGCCCCACGATCACGGCGGCGCTCGCGGCGTCGTGCTCGTACTCCAGGGCTCCTTCGCCGAGCGCGTGTACGCGGCCGGCCCGACGGGGCCGCTTTCGTCCGTGTATCCTGCAAATGAATGCCGCGAGGGCGACGTGGTGCTGGTGGGAGAGTCCGTGGTGCACGAGATGGGCAACGTCGCGCACGGAGCCCGAGGCGGGCTCACGCTGCACTTTTACGTAGGCGTCGCGGGGCCGCTCGGACCGGCGCGGCTCTTCGACGGCGAACGTCGCGTGACCGTGGAGACGCGGGGCGGGGCGTGGCTTCCCGCGGACGAGGTGGTGCGCGAGCTACCCTGGAGCGTGCTCCCGTGACGCCCGTGGTGCTGGTCGTCTACACGACGCTCTACCGCGAAGGCGGTGCGAGCTTCTCTCGCGTGGCGCGCACGCTCGGCCGCGATCTCGAGCGCCGTTTCCCCGATGCCCGCGTGGTCGTGCGACCGGTCGACTCGAAGGCCGATTTCGTCGGGGAAATTCGCAAGGTCGGCGAGTCCGGCGCGCGCCTTCGTGCGCTCCACTTCGTGGGGCACTCGGGCATGTACGGGCCCATGTTCCGCACCACGCAGGTGCCCGAACAGATGAGCCCGCACGAGTGGCGCACGCTCTCGATTCCTTTCACCGAAGACGGCGAGGCCTATTTTCACGCCTGCCGAAGCGCTCGCTGGTTCGCGCCGTTCTTCGCTCGCACCTTCCGCGTGCCGGCGCACGGCTACCATCTCTACACGACCTTCTCCCGTCGTCCGGATCGCTTCCTGTGGGACGCGCCGCTCGCGACCCCGGACACGCCGCTCTACGTGGTGGCCTTGCCCGGCAAGAAGTCGCACGGCGTGGGCGCGTCGCTCCTGAAGTACGGGCACGTGCTCCCGGTGGAGAAGCTCCGTCGCTTCGAGCCCGACGACACGGCTCCCGACACCTCGTACGACGCGGTCTCCGAGCTCTACGACGAGGCCTTCTCGGACATCTCGGTGCGCGAGCCCGAGGTCCGCTGGATCGAGCGACACTTACCCGAAGGCAGACCTCGCGTGCTCGAGATCGGCGCGGGAAACGGCGCGTTGCTCGCGCGTCTCTCTCCGCGCATCGCGAGCGGCCTCGGCGTGGATGCGTCCCTCGGCATGGTGGAGCGCGCCAAGAGACGCTTCGGCCGTGTCGAGAACCTCTCGTTTTCACCCATCGAAGGACCGAATCTCCCGGCCGAGGACGCGAGCATCGACGTGGTCGTCTCCATGCTGTCGTGGCGCTACCTCGACTGGGATCCCATGATGGCCGAGATCCGTCGGGTCCTCGCTCCGGGTGGCAAGCTGCTCGTGGTCGACATGGTGGCGAAGCCGGCGGACCTCCGCGACGGTCCACGACTCGTCACGAGCGCGTGGGCGAGCGCACGCTCGTACGTGGAGCACGCTCCGTTTCGTCGCAAGCTTTCGCGCCTCGTGGAAGACCCACGCTGGAAGAAGATGCTCTCGTACAACCCGATTCGCGCCGAGCACGAGTACGCCTGGTACTTCCAAGGTCGCTTTCCCGGACGAAAGCTCGAGCTCCTGACCGTGGCGCTCTCTTCGCGCGTGGTCGCGTTCGACACGGGGCCGCTCGCGCGTGGCTTTTCGCTCCCGCAGAGCTACCCGTGAAACCGTCGCGAGCCGAGGCGCTGGTGCTCGACTGGGGAATCGGAGGCTTCGGCGTCTTGCGCGAGATCCTGAGGCTCCGGCCGGAGACCTCGCTCACGTATCTCTCCGACTCGGGCTCGGTCCCGTACGGCAAGCTCCCCACCCGAGAGCTCGGCGCGCGGCTCACGCGAATCTTCGTGTGGGCGAAAGCGCGAGGACTCTCGCGCGTGGTGGTCGCGTGCAATGCGGCGAGCTCGGCGCTGCACCTGGCCGAGATCCCCGAAGGGCTCGAGGTGATCGACGTGATCGACGCCGGCGTCGAGCTCGTGCGCGAAGCCTCCGTGAGCGCGGTGGGCCTCGTGGGAGGACGCGGAACGCTGCGTACCGGCGCGCACCGCAAGAGGCTCGCGGGCGTGGTCGTACGAGCTCGCGTGGCGCAGCCGCTCTCGGCGCTCGTGGAGGCCGGAGAGCTCGACACGCCGCGCGTCCGTCGTGAGGTCCGGGCGATCGTCTCTCCGCTGCGCTCGCTCGACACGGTGCTGCTCGCCTGCACGCACTACCCGGCGCTCTTGCCCGTGTTTCGCGAGGTGCTTCCGCACGTCACGTTCCTCGACCCGGCGACGCGGGTGGCGGAACGTGTGGTCGCTTCGCTTCCGAAGCGGCGAACCGCGGCGCGCGCCAAGGCCACGCTGGAGGTCCTCACCACGGGCGATGCCGCGGCGACCCGAACGTCCGCGGCGCGCGCGTTCGGTGTCGAGACGGGAAAGGTCGCCAAGGTCCCGCTCGAGCTCGAGCTCGAGCCCGAGCCCGAGCCGTCCGAGCTTGCGGGCGCGCGCGTCGTACGGGCCCCGAAGGGGTCGCGTATCTCGCGGTGAGGAGCTGGTCGAGCGGCACGAATCGGTGCAAAACCCCGCTGTTTCGGGGGGCCTGCGCGCCAAGACCTTGATTTTGCCCGCTCGAACGCGCATATCCGGTCGCCATCATGCTCAGCGAAACCCGGGAATTGCTCCAAGACCTCCAAAGGCGCCTCATGACGCTAAGGGGGCATCTTTGACCTCCCCAAGCTTAAACGAGAGCTCGAAGCCCTGAATCAAGAGACCATGGCGCCAGGCTTCTGGGACGACCAGAAGAAGGCCCAGGCCTCGACCAAAAAGCGCGGAAACATCGAGTCGAAGGTCGAGACCTTCGAGAAACTCGACCGCGACGTGAACGACGCCCTCGAGCTGCTCGAGCTCGGCGCCTCCGAGAACGACGACGCCGTCGTGGCCGAGGTGACGGCTCAGGTGAAAGACCTCGAGGCCCGCGTTCGCTCGTCCGAGCTCGCGCGCATGCTCTCCGGTCAGGTCGACCACGCGAGCGCCATCGTCAGCATCCATCCGGGCACGGGCGGCACCGACGCCAAGGACTGGGCGCAGATGCTCCTGCGCATGTACCTGCGCTGGGCGGAACGCCGTGGCTACAAGACCGACGTCGTCGACTACCAAGAAGGCGACGAGGCCGGAATCGACGGCGCTTCGTTCACCGTGACCGGGCCCAACGCCTACGGCTACCTGCGCTCGGAGCACGGCGTGCACCGTCTCGTGCGTATCTCGCCGTTCGACGCGAACGCACGCCGGCAGACCGCGTTCGCCGCGGTCGAGGTCACGCCCGACATCGACGACGAGATCGACATCGTCGTCAAAGACACCGACCTCGAGACGACCACCATGCGCGCGGGCGGCAAGGGCGGTCAGAACGTCAACAAGGTCGAGACCGCGGTGCGTATGAAGCACCTTCCCAGCGGGATCGTGATCGTGTGCCGCGCCGAACGCTCGCAGCACCAGAACCGCGCGATGGCCCTCAAGATGTTGAAGGCCAAGCTCTACGAACAAGAGATCCGTCGCCGGGAAGAAGCCCATGACGCTTACCAAGCCACGAAGACGCAGATCGCCTGGGGTAACCAGATCCGCAGCTACGTGCTCGCGCCTTACCGTCTCGTGAAAGACCTTCGAACGTCGCACGAAGCGGGCAACGTCGACGGCGTGCTCGACGGCAACCTGGACGACTTCCTCGAGGCGTACTTGCTCGCGGCAGCCGGCGGCACTTTGAAAAAGGGTGGCTCGGTCGACGACGTCGACTGAGCCTCCGGTTCTCTCGGTTCGCGCTCGCGCGAGACGTCCCGCAGGTCGCGGCCCCACGTCTCGCGCGATTCCTTTTGGCGTACGAGCTCACGGAAGGTGCGGCGTTTGCCGAGAAAACCAGCCTCCCGTCAGCGCATCGAGCGAGGCCTCGAGCTCTGCTGCCGTGAGCGCGGCCTCTTCGGCGTCGGGGCCTTGGGCGCGAGCCTCGACGCGTGCGCGGTGCAAACGAAAGAGCAACTCGAGGGTCTTTTGCGCGAGCTTGGTCCGGAAGGACTCCACGTCGAGCCGCGTGCGCTCGAGCTGCGGCTCCTCGTCGGCGAAGATCAGGCGATCGAGGCGGAACGTGAGACGTGCCTCGAGCCCCAAGCTCTGCGCGCTCGAGTCCGAGAGACGGCTCTGCTCGGCCAGAGCATCTGCGCTCGCTCGGTCGTCCACGTAGCGGGTCGCGCGAAAGCGGGCTTCCGGCAAAAGTCCGCTCTTTCTCGCGCGTGAGGCCAGCTCGTCGATGCGCGCATGTCCGCTTCCCACCCCGGCCGCCCGCTCGGCCGCCAGGACCACGGCGCGCGCGAACGCGGCCGACGGCGGGCGCAGCTCTTGTCTCGTGGTCACCACGGCGACGTTCGCGTTGGCTCCCGCGCCCCCCGACGCGCGCGCTCCGTCCGACGTATCGGTGTAGAGTGCACGTGTCGGGACGGGCCTCGCGGGCGCACGATCGAGGAGCGCGTCGAGAGGGAGCCCGAGAACCAAGGTTCCCGAGCGCTCGGAGGTTCCCGGACCTTCGCGGGTCGAGCCCACCAAGGTGAGCGTGAAGCCGCGGAACCGTCCCGCAGGCTGCCGCGCGCGCCCTTGGGAGAGCGCGTCGAACGCGTCCACGTCGCCGTCCGCGAAGCTGTCCGAGAGGGCCACGCGCCCGTCTCGGCCATCGGCGAACGCCGGGCGTGAGAAAAGCCCGCAAACCAGGGCGAGCACGACCACGAGTGCGACACGGAAGAGCGTGAGGGGAGGAGAGGGACGAGGCATCATGGCCGTCCCTTTTTCACTCCCCATGCCAACCGAAATTGGCTCGAAATGCCGAGCAATCGCAGCGAGCCAGGCGTCCGGGACGCGTCCTGGGGGTGTCCCGGACGCTCGAAGACGAGACCTACTCGGATAGTCGCGCCTGCCTCGACGACCCGGGGCCGAAAGCTTGAGGTCGGCATGCTGCAAAGTCGTCCGAAATTTCGGCCTCGTGGTAAAACTCGGGCCCTGGAGCGTTCGTGGCACTGAAACCAGGGGACATCGTCGGCGGCAAATTCCGCGTGGACCGTGTCCTCGGCGAGGGCGGCATGGGCATCGTGGTCGCCGCGACGCACCTGCAGCTCGGGCAGACCGTGGCGCTCAAGTGCATGCGCCCCGAGGTGGTGAGCCCGTCCTACACGAAGCGCTTCATGCGCGAGGCGCGCGCCTCGGTGAAGCTCAAGAGTCAGCACGCCGCTCGTGTGCTCGACGTGG
This sequence comes from Polyangiaceae bacterium, assembly GCA_965225775.1. Classification (GTDB taxonomy): domain Bacteria; phylum Myxococcota_A; class Polyangia; order Polyangiales; family Polyangiaceae; genus JAAFHV01. Next base: position 9,261,550 of record OZ245328.1, read on the forward strand.
GCGCCTTCGACGACGGCACGCCCTACATCGTCATGGAGTACCTGGACGGGATCGACCTGTCCGACCTCCTGAAGCAACGCGGACGCCTGCCCGTGACCGAGGCGGTCGAGTACATCCTCCAGGCCTGCGAGGCCATCGGCGAAGCGCACTCGTACGGCATCGTGCATCGCGACATCAAGCCGGCGAACCTGTTCCTCGCCCAAGGCCCCGGTGGTCCCACCATCAAGGTGCTCGACTTCGGCGTGTCCAAGTTCGTCGACATCGAGAGCCAGACCGATGCCACCAATCCGGGAGGCAGGCTCCGCGAAGACCGCCCGCGTCCTCCTCGCGTGCAAGACAGCGTGGTGACGCGCGCCTCGGACCTCCTCGGCTCGCCGAGCTACATGGCGCCCGAGCAGGTCTTGAACGCGAGCGCGGCCGATACGCGCAGCGACATCTGGTCCCTCGGTGTCATCTTGTTCAAGCTCGTGTGCGGGCGTGGTCCGTTCACCGCCGAATCGCTGGGCGAGCTCGTCCAGCAGGTGATGAAGAACCGCATTCCCACGGTCGGAGAGCTCCTTCCCGGTTGTCCTCCGGGCTTCAGCGACGTGGTCGCGCGCTGCCTCGAGCGCGATCGGTTGAAGCGCTTCGCCGACATCCCCGAGCTCGCCCGTGCGCTCGCGCCCTACGCGCCGCAGGCCAATACGCCCTCGCTCGAGCGTGCCGCCATCCTCGGAGCAAGCTTCGCGTACACGCCCGCGCCCGCGCGGGTCATGCCGCAGATGCCCATTCAACCTGCGCTGCTCGGCGTCGCGGGAGCCCAGCTTCCGCCGAGCGCCGTGGTCCAGCAGGCCCCGGCTTCGCCCGCGGCTTACCCCCGCGCATCGCTCCCGGAGATCGCCAATCCCCAACCTCCGCGCTACGGGCTCGTGATCGCCACCGGCGTACTGGCCGTGCTCGCGTTCTTCGCGGCTGCCTTCCTCGCCATGCGTTCGCCGCAGACCGCCATGCCCCCCGGAGCGCCCTCCTCGTCGGTCTCCGCGGCTCGCCTGCCGGTGCCCACGCAGGTGCCCGCGCAGGTCGACGCCGGAGTGAAGCCTGCCGTCACGGTGCTCTCTCCGCCGCCTACGGCGCTTCCGTCTCCCGGCACGGGTGGACCCGTGCTCGTCTCTCCGCCACCGGCGCCCACCGCTCCCGCTCCGAGCGCGCGCCCGCGATGAAATCCGTCTCTCCTCGCGTACGAATCGTCGAGGTGTACGAAGAGGCGGGCGCGAGCCTCACCCTTTGCGAGCGCGACGGCGAGCTCGAGCTCGTGCTCGGCAACGTACCGCTTTTGACGAGCCGTGCGCTCGAGACCGAGCACGAATTCGGCGCGCTCGCGAAAGAGGCCACGCCCGGTACTCCCGACGTGGTGGTCGTCGGTGGTCTCGGCTTCGGGTCGACGCTGAAAGGCGTGCTCGCGGCCACGCCGGAGACGACTCGGGTCGTGGTGGTGGAGAAGCTCCGCTCGGTGGTGCGTATCGCGGAGACGCACGCGGCGCGCTTCTTCGACGGCGTGTTGCAGAATGCACGCGTCTCGATCGAGCTCGCCGACGTGGCCGACGTCATCGCCGAGCGACGCGGGCTCCGTGCGCTCTTGCTGGACGTGGACAACGGACCGGGGTGGGGCAGCTTTCGAACCAACGCGAAGCTCTACGGCGAGCACGGCATCTCGCTCGCCCACACGTCGCTCGCACCGGGCGGGATCTTCGCCGTGTGGTCCGGGTACGAAGAGCGTGCGTTCACGCCCAAGCTGCGCCGTGGCGGCTTCGTCTCTCGGGTGGTTCCGCTGCACGAAAAAGGCACCGTCGCGGCCCGCGCGTACGTCGGTCGAAAGCCCCCCTGACCTCGTTCCGGTCAGGTCCCATGACGATCGTGTGAAAGCCTGGAAACTTCGCCTCGGGGAGCTTGACCTCCGGCCGAAGGCTCTCCACGGTGGCAGCCATCGATGGGAATCCAAGACGTCATCCGGTGGCTCGTCCCGAAGGAAGAGCACTTTTTCGATATTCTCGAGAAGCAGGCGACGACCGCGCGCGAGGGCGTGGCCGCGTTCATGGGTGAAGCCGACGTGGTCGCGGCGAGCGACACTCTTCAGGTCTTCGAGCACAAGGGCGACAAGCTCGTGCACGAGATGGAGCAAGCGCTCGCGAAGACCTTCGTGACCCCGATCGACCGCGAAGACCTCCATCTGCTGTCGTCCGAGCTCGACGACATCCTGGACCTCGCCAACGGCGCGGCTCGCGCGTGCAAGCTCTTCGGCGTGGAGGCTCGCACGCCCGCCATGCAAGAGCTGCTCAAGATTCTCCACGATTGCACCGAGGTGGTCGACCGCACGATCCCGAAGCTGCGAAAGCACGCCTACGGCGAGATCGTCGAGGCCGCCCACGAGCTGCACAAGCTCGAGAAAGAGGGCGACCGCGTCTACAAGGCGGAGGTCTCGCGCCTCTTCCGGGAGACGTCGATCGACGCCAAGGTCCTCTTACGCGAGAAGGCGGTTCTGGACGACCTCGAGAACGCCCTCGACCACTGCGACGAGCTCGCCGGGCTCCTCGCGAACCTCGCGGTCAAGCATGCTTAGCTTGCTGATCGCGGTGGTCGTCGCCGCCATCGTGTTCGACTACATCAACGGTTTCCACGACGCGGCGAACGCCATCGCCACCGTGGTGTCCACCGGCGTCCTTCCGGTGCGCACGGCCGTGCTCCTCGCGGGGCTCTTGAATTTCTTCGGCGCCGTGGTCGGTACGGCCGTGGCCAAGACCATCGCCACCGGCTTCGCCGATCCGTCCGACGTGACCCAGCAGGTGGTGCTCGCGGCCTTGGTGGGCGCGTGCGCGTGGAATCTCATCACGTGGTGGTTCGGTATCCCCTCGAGCTCGTCGCACGCGCTCATCGGCGCGCTCGCCGGCGCGGTGGTCGCGCACTCCGGTGTGAAAGCGTTCCACTGGAACGCCCTCGTTCAGAAGGTGCTCGTGCCGCTGGTGGTCTCGCCCACGCTCGGCTTCATCGTGGCCTTTTTCGTGATGATCGGTGTCTTGTGGGCGGTGTGGCTCTTGCGCGCGCGGACCGCTTCGGTGAACCGAGCTTCGCGTAAGCTCCAGCTCGCGTCGGCCGGCCTCATGGCCTTCGCGCACGGCTCGAACGACGCGCAAAAGTCGATGGGCATCATCACGCTGGCCCTCGTGTCGTTCACCAAGGCCGGCCACGTGCTCCCCGGTTGGGCCGCTTGGGCCGCTCCCAAGGGCGACGCGGTTCCGCTCTGGGTCGTGCTCGCGTGTGCTTCCGCGATCGCGCTCGGCACCATGGCGGGCGGCAAGAAGATCATCAAGACCATGGGGTCGAAGATCATCCACATCTCGCCCATCCAAGGCTTCGCGGCCGAGGCCGCGGGCGCGCTCGTCATTCTCGGGGCGAGCCACCTCGGCGTTCCGGTGTCCACCACCCACTGCATCAACGCGTGCATCATGGGCGTGGGCGCGTCCAAGCGCCTCTCGGCCGTTCGCTGGGGCGTGGCGGGAAACATCGTGACCGCGTGGGTGCTCACGCTGCCGCTCTCGGCGCTCATGGCGTTCCTCGCCATGAAGCTCTTCGCTCTGATCTTCTGAGCGTGCGAGCTCTCTTGGCGTGCGAGATCTTCAGGGCGTGCGGTCGATCACGAAGACCGTGAACCGGCCCACGCTCGCGCGCTCCACGCGGCCCTTACCGGTGAGCTCGCCTTTGGCGAGGGCCTCGGCGACCGCGTCCGGTGACTCACCGGTGCGGAGAGGATCGACCAGGTAAGCGACCTTGCCGGCCGCCTCGAACGCTCGTCGGTAGGGCGCGTAGCGGTCTTGCGCGGCGTGCGTGGGCACCACGCGGACCTTCTCGGCGGTGACGAACGAGACCCGGTAAGACGTCCAGTAGTCGGCCATGGCGGTCTCTACGCCTCGTTCCCCGAGGAATGCGGTCACGCGCTCTTCGTCCGTGGGACCGGGCGCACGTCGGGCCACGAAGGGGCCGTCCACGTCGGGGCCGAACGAGACCCACCCCGAGACCCCCGCGGCGATCAGCGTCGGCGCGAGCAGCGCAGCGAGCTTTCGTGGACCCAAGGTCGCGAGCAGCGGCACGAGTGCGAACGGCGCGAGCAACGGCACACTCGCGAGGTAGCGCATCGAGAAGTGATCCATGACCATCACGCTGGTCATGAACCCGTAGAGCGTGAGCGGGAGCGCGGCGAACCCGACGATGCCCGCGCGTCTCGTCGCGTACGAAAGATGCTTCGCGAAGAGCGACAGCAGCGCCGCCGCGGGGAAGATGGCCAAAAAGATGCAGACCGCACCCTTCGCGAACAGCGTGTAGGATGCAGGCGGTTCCCACGGCGCGTAGTCCATCATGTGGCGCGCGTAGTAGCTCTTCGATCCGAACGCCCACGGGCCGCACTCGCGCGTGAAGAGCTCGAGGTTGTGCGCGAAGCGTGACGAGTCGGTGTTGGTGACCCCGAGCTTGGCCTTCGAAGAGCGCCAGAGAAGCAGCAGAGGCACGAGGCCGAGCACGGCACCGATGGCGCCCGTGCCGAGGCGCTTCGCGGCGATGGTCATCGAAGCACGCGAGAGGGCGAGGCGCGATCCGTCTTCGGTGTCGAGCGACGCGCCGAGCACCGAGAGCGCGACGAGCGGCGCGAACACCAGCGCGTACGGATCGGCCGCGCAGGCGAACGACGCGAGAAAACCCGCGCCGGCGAAGTCGAGCCATGGGCGCTTTTCGGAGACCGCGCGATCGGCCAAGACGAGCGCGATCATCGCGCACGTGATGGAGAGCTGCCGTGGGGGGTAGAGCGCGTACGTGTGGATGGCCGCCGTGGTGAACACGAGCGGAAGAGAGAGCAGCGCCGCGGCGAACGACGGGTTCGGCAGCCGCGCGAGCTTCGCGTGCCGCTCGGCGAACGAGAAGACCGCGAGCGTCGCGATGGTGTGAAGCGTCAACGCCGAGAGCACGAGCGCCACGGGGGTAGGGCCGAGCACGGCGAAGAAGGGCACGGCCCAGTAGGCATCGGCGGCGCTCTGGTAGCCGCTGCCCCACAAGAACGCGGAAAGCTCACCGCGCGCGAGGTGCATCGCCTGTAGCCCGACGATGGCGGCGTCCGAGTTCACTTCGCGCGCGTGCACGAGCTCCGGGAGGCGGAACCCGAAGCTAAGGAGAACGATGGCTGCGCGTGCGTAGGCCGCTTTTTTCGTGTCGCTCGCGATCATCCCGGCTCGAAGCAGTCGCGGCAGAAGCGCCCGTCCGCGTTCGTGAAGACCTTTCGTTCCGCCACGAAGGTCCCGCAGCGCGCGCAAGCGACGGTCCCCGGAGGCGGAGGCTCGGCGAATACTCCGCCGCCGCGATAAGGTCCACCTTCGGGTGCATGCGCCGTCACGGCTTTGGGGCGCTTCGCGTTGGCCAGCCGCGCGCGTACTTCGTCGGCGTCGAGCAGGCCCTTTTCTTCGAGCATCTCGACGAGTACGCGGGTCAAGAGCTCGAGCTCGCGTACCTCGGCTCGCAGCGCGGCCACGCCGTGCACCTCGGGGTCCGGGCCGGCGAGCAGAGCGGAGACGGGGGCAGGCTCGAGGTCGTCGTCGTTCACGTGCCGAGTCGCTCTTTCAAGTACTGCGCGAGCGCGGCTCCGGCGCTGGCAGCAGCCTGGCGGAGCCTCGAGCGCTTGGCCATATCGGCCGAACGGGTGCGGATCTCGATCTCGTCGAGCAGCTTGCCTTGGCGATCGAAGATCTTGGCGCGGATGCGCACTTCGGCCGGGGCGCTGGCGACGTAAGCGTAGAAGCCCGGCTCGATGAAGCCGCAGTTCACTTTCACTACGAAATCGCCGTTATTTCCCGCCATGAGCGGCTCTTGCTCGTCGGTGAAGCCGTGCGCGAAGGCCATCTGCATCTCGACCTTGTCGCCCTGCCAGGCGTCGGCGGTCTTCTGCTCTTTCTCGTCGGCATATTCCTGGTCGCTCTTCTCGCCCACGCGCAGGTCTTCGAAGCCGAGCTTCTCCACCGTGAAGCGCGAGCTCTTCTGCATGGGAGTGGGGTTCTGCTGACTGACCACCGCCCACGGATGGCCGCATCCCACGAGCAAGAGCGTGACGATCGCGAGCAGTGCCGCCGAAAAGAAGCGCACCGAAGCGGAGGTGCACGAGGGACGCCTACGGGCCAGGTCAGCGAGGGACGCGGTGCGGAGCACTTCTCGGGGCCGGGGGAACGTCGCCATGGCGCCACGATACCCTTATTTTCACCAATACCACCGAGAGAGCGTTGACGTTCGGGACCTTCTCCGGCTAAAGCGTCCGGGTCGGGCTCGCCCGAACGGGGCGTGGTAGCCAAGTGGTTAGGCAATGGTTTGCAAAACCATCATACGTGGGTTCGAATCCCATCCACGCCTCCCCGATCGAACGACACACGCAACGCCTCGAGAGCTCGCTCCCGGGGCGTTCGTGTTTGCGGGGGCCAGCTCGATCGGCACGACAGCGCCCGAGCGCGCGCGCCGCGTTCGTCAGGGCACGACGAGGCTCGAGATCGTGTCGGTCGCGAAGCGTGCGACCACGCCGTTGCGCCTCACACCGGGCTTCGCGCCGGACAAGAACCCTCCGCCCACGCCCCAGAGCGCGCCTTCCGAGTCCACGAACGCGCCGTGCAGGTCCGCATAAGGCTTGGACGAAAAGTCGTCGACCCATGCATTCTGCACGAGTCTGGCCTTGAATCCTCCGAGGCCGACGAGCACGACGCTCCCGTCCTTGCCGCACGCGCCGCCGTTCACGTCGTTCAAGAGCTCGATCGGATCGCGGCTCCACACGCCGTTCTTTCGAACGAGCACGTCACGTCCGCCCACGGCGTAGGTCGTGCCGTCGGCGCAGCCGAACGCGGTGAGCAGCGTTCCTCGCGCGAGCGGCGGATCGGCCGCTTCACGCGCCCATCCTGCGGCCGTGCGATGCCAGAGCAGTCCGGCCTCTCCCACGACGAAGAGGTCGTCGGAGCTTCGTCCCCAGACCTTGAAGAGCGTGCGGCCCTCTTCGGTGGGCAGTTTCTCGCGGTTCCACTTCGTGCCGTCGAAGTGCAAGAGGACGTCGTTCTGCGGTCCTTTGCCGCCCTCGGGCGTGCCACCGACCGCCCAGGCGTCGGTCGGGGAGGCCGCCCACGCGCCGTAGATCGTGACCTCGGTGTCGGACGCGTGCTCGGCGAAGCTCTGGCCGTCGAAGTGCGTGATGCGTCCCTTCTCGCCCACGAGCCACACGTCGTTCGAGCCGGTGCCGGTGACCCACCAGAACGAAGCGCTTCCTCCGGGAGCGAGCCGATTCCAGCGCGTGCCGTCGTAGCGCAGCACGAGCGGCGAGAACCCGGTGTTCCCGAGTGGTCCACCCACCGCGAAGATCTCTCGTGAAGACGGGCCCCACACGGACAAGAGCGCGCCGTCGAGGTTCTCCAGCACGACGCGCCACTCGGCCTTGGCCGTGGGCACGGCAGCGTCCGTCCCGGCGTCCGGGATTTCTTCGGACGACGGGCATCCGACGAGCAGCGGCGAGGCTGCGAGCGCGAGCACGGTCGACCCGAAGAAGAGGGCTCTCATCCGCCGTTCCCCGCCTCGAGCGGTGCGCCCGCGTCTTCGCCGCACGCTTCGCCGAGCACGTAGCCCTTCTTGCAAAGGCACTTGCACTGGGCTTCTCGTGCCGGCTCGGCGCAGCGAGGCGTGACGAGCACCTTGGCGTTCGCGTGTCTTCCTCCGTGATCGGTCACGTCGACCTCGAGCTCGAAGGTGTGATCGAACACGGACTCTTCGGCCCACTGATTGGGGCAAAGCGGAACGTTGGAGTAGGCGGCGATGGCCACGTCGGAGGTGACGTCGGTGTTGCCGGTGCCGGTCACGCCGTAGCCATCTTTGGCGATCAGGTTGACCGTGCGCGCGTCGAGGCGAACTTGCTTGCTGCTCGGATCGCGGACGGCACCGAGCAAACGAACCGCGCACGGATCGAGGTTTTTCGCGCGCACGCCGACGAAGGCCACGCGACCTCCCTGCGGAGGGAAAATCATGGCCAGATCGGCGCCGGCACTCACGGGGACGTCCGCCCCCGTGGCATCGAGTGCGCGGATCTCGATTTCCACCGGCTTCGACGGATCGCCGATGAACGGCACGCCGCATTCTCCGGTGACGGGAGGTCCGGCTTCGACCACCGGGGCCGGTGCCGGCGTGGAGTCGCTGCACGCCGCGAACGCCGCAGCCGCGAGTGCGGCCATGAATGCTACGGCAGCCGTTCGTGTGGCGAGGCGAAGGAGCGCTTGGGTCAACGGGGAAACCTCAGAAGCACGCGACGTCGTCTTGCTTCGGGTAGTAGTAGATGAACGCGTTGCAGTGCTCGTTCTTCTCGACGATAGGTCCGAACGTGTAGCAGCAGTCCTGCTTGTCGGCGGGCGTCTTGTACTTGGCCTCGTCGAACTTGTTCAGGCCCTCGCAGCCGACGGCCGGGTCCGGCGGCGTCCACTGGTAGCTACACGTGTAGAATACACCCCCGCCCGGCGCGACGGGCACGGAGAGGTCGGGCGAGCGCAGCATGGGCGGGTCGTCCCAGGTCTCCGAGCGGTAAAAGCGCGCCTCGTCCGGCGGCCTCGCAATGCTGGTGCCGTCCCAGGTGTACATGTCGAAGCGTTTGCCTCGGCCGTGGAAGTGGCCGTTCGCTCCGATGATGGTGACGGGCTCCTTGCTCTTGATCTGGCAGGAGCCCTCGAAGGTGGGTGTCTTGTTGCTCGCGCACACGCGGATCGACTGTTTGGTCGCGAACACCGTGCCGAGCTCGGCTTTCACCTCGGCCTTGGGCATCGTGTAGAAGTTCACCGCTACCTCGCCGGTCCCGTCCGGCGACTTTTGGCTGGTGGCGTTCACGTAGTGCGTCTGCAACATCAGCCACTCGTCGGGCTGCAGCACGTTGGCCACGCCGTCGGGGAAGGTCCAGTCGACCTGGCCGTCCTGTTGCGTGTTGGCGATGAGCGGCCAGTCGGCCCAGTTGGGGCTCTTGAAACACTCTCCGATGCCGTTCTGTCCGCGCTGGAGGGTGCCCTTCGCGGGGTCGAGGCCGACGATGGATTTCACCCGGAAGAGGTTCATGTGGTGCGAGCCGTCACGCTGCGCCATCTGGATGCGGTGCAGGTTCACGGGCTCGTTTTCGGGGAGGCCCCCGGCGCGCGCGAGATCGCGGACCTTGTAGAAGTAACAATCCTGCTGCTCGACCCCGGGCGCGATGGGGAAGGCTTCAGTCTTGAACTGGAACCCTCGGCCCGCAGGTGGAGGCGCGAGGGCGCTCGGCAAGTGGCTCACCGGTTGCGGCGACGGATCCGGAGTGGTGCCGGAACAGCCCACACCGAGCGCCACGCCCATCACCCCCACCACGAGCGAACTAGCCAGTGCTTTCATCGCGATCTCTCCCGCGTCTCCCGAGGACGCCGTCCTAAGCATCGCACGTTCCATGCGGCTTTTCCCAGGGGAACGGAACGTGGCATGACCCGAACCGCGACAGCTCGGCCGTGCGCCATCCCGAATGGCACAGTCTCGAGGTGGTGAGATCAAGCGGCAGCTTCGAGCCCCTCGAGGGCCCGAAAGAGGTCTTGGGCGAGGCGCAGGGAGAGGGACGGACTCGGCAGACCGAGCGCGTCGGGACGAGGCGCGACCGCGAGTGGTCGCGAGGCAGCGGCCCCCGTGAGTCGCGCGACCTCTCGATGCCGAGCGCGGTCGAGCGTCGCCTGCTCGTGCGGCGTGAGCATGGTGCGCAGCCAGTCGTCGACCGCGTAGGCCAGGGCCGCGTGGGAGAGCTCGTCGCGCGCGATGCTTCGCAGCGTCGAGCGCACGGTCTCGGCGGTCAGGCCGTTCGAGTCGAGGGAGAAGAGCTGGGCTTGTCGCTCGACGAGGAGAGCCGCGAAGGTCTCCGCGACGCAGCCCTCGATCGCGTTCTCGCGTCCGATCTCGAGCAGGGAACGGGCGGGGCCGAATGGGGAGGGGGCGAGCACGAAGGTCGCTTCGGGCAAGTTGGCTCCGAAAGCTCTCGCGATTTCGGCTGTTTTTTGCGCGTGGGACCGCTCGTCGTCGGCGGCGAGCCGCGCCCGCTGGACGAGCTCGTGTGGCGCCCGGTGATGGGCGAGCTCGTCGGCGAGTCGCTCGAACGCGTCGACCGACGCGAGCTCGAGCCAGGCCATCTCGACGAAGTGACGCGCGACCGCATCGCTCTCGTGGACCGGCGGGAGTGCGAACCCTTCGGGTCTTCGCCCGGCGCCTCCGCAGGTCGAGATGCGGGCGCATCGGACCACGGTCGCCCCGCCCACCCGGTCGGGCAGCACCTCGCAGTTCGATGTCGTGGCGCCGCACAGGGTGAAGCAATCGCGTGTGTCGAGCTCGGCCGGTGCCTTCGCGAACCCCGCATCGCCGATCGCGCCAGCTTCGACGTTCCCGGCAGCGTCGCTCGAGGCATCCGGTCCGCTTCCGTTGCCCGGGGAGATCACCGTGACGAGCTCGGTGCCCGGATCGGGGCACATGCCGCACCCGTATGCCCGACCGGCGGCGAGCGAGAGCACGGCCTGCACGAGCGTTTGCATGTGACGAAACGTGTTTGGCTTCATGGGACGATCTCCACCTCGACGGTTCGGACTTGAGACCCTCCGACCGTGTCGCGCTGCGCTCGCACTTCGATTTTGAAGGGAGGCTTACCGAAGAGGTCGGCTCCGTTGACGGTGAGCTCGCCGACGCCTGCCTTCGTGGTGGGCGCGAGCCTTCCGGCGCTCCCCGCGACACCTACGAGGAATGTCGTCGGGAGACGCTCATCCGCTTCGAAGGTCACCGTGAAGCCTTCGTTTCGAGAGGCCTTGGCTGGAGCGGTCAGGACGAATGGCGAGGGGAGGGCGACCGGAATACGGTTCTCCGCGCCGGCGCGAACGAGCAGTACGTCGAAGCGCAGGGCGGTGGTCGGAAAGACGAGCACGCCCCCGCCTTCGATCGGCGCAAGTGCGAGCCGATTCCCTCCGTCTTCCACGAAGAGCGCGTCCCCGTCTTCGAGGTTTACGGGGCGCGAGAGCCGACGAGACGCCACCCTCGCGTCTACCCGAGCCGCAAGTCCGTTCGAGACCACGTTCGCCGTAAGCTCGAGGTCCTCGAAGCCGACCTCGCTGCTCCCGACGGGACCGGTCTCGACGCTGCTCGTACACGCGCTCGACACGTACGCGCCCGCGACGACGAGGTACGGTACGAAGCGACCCCGCAGGTTCATCGGGACACCTGGACGGTCGTCCGCTCGCCCGAACGGCGCTCGTGCTCCGGTAGATCCCCGGCGAAGCGGCGGAGCTCGTCTTGCGCATCTCCGCGACCAGCTTCGTGCGCCCGTATCGTTCGAAAGAGGTCTTGGGCGAGGCGCAGGGAGAGGGACGGACTCGGCAGACCGAGCGCGTCGGGACGAGGCGCGACCGTGAGTGGTCGCGAGGCAGCGGCCCCCGTGAGTCGCGCGACCTCTCGATGCCGAGCGCGGTCGAGCGTCGCCTGCTCGTGCGGCGTGAGCATGGTGCGCAGCCAGTCGTCGACCGCGTAGGCCAGGGCCGCGTGGGAGAGCTCGTCGCGCGCGATGCTTCGCAGCGTCGAGCGCACGGTCTCGGCGGTCAGGCCGTTCGAGTCGAGGGAGAAGAGCTGGGCTTGTCGCTCGACGAGGAGAGCCGCGAAGGTCTCCGCGACGCAGCCCTCGATCGCGTTCTCGCGTCCGATCTCGAGCAGGGAACGGGCGGGGCCGAATGGGGAGGGGGCGAGCACGAAGGTCGCTTCGGGCAAGTTGGCTCCGAAAGCTTTCGCGATTTCGGCTGTTTTTTGCGCGTGGGACCGCTCGTCGTCGGCGGCGAGCCGCGCCCGCTGGACGAGCTCGTGTGGCGCCCGGTGATGGGCGAGCTCGTCGGCGAGTCGCTCGAACGCGTCGACCGACGCGAGCTCGAGCCAGGCCATCTCGACGAAGTGACGCGCGACCGCATCGCTCTCGTGGACCGGCGGGAGTGCGAACCCTTCGGGTCTTCGCCCGGCCGCGGAGCAGCGCACGCTGCGATGGCATTCGACGATTGTGGCTCCGCCGACGGGGGGAAGCATGGCGCAGCTCGCGGTCGAATCACCGCAGAACGCGAGACAGTCGCTCGTGCCGAGCTCGGTCTTCGCCTTGGCGAAGCCCGCGTCCCCGAAAGCTCCCGCTTCGAGAGAGGCCCCCGCGTCGCTCGAGGCATCCGGTCCACCGCCGTTGGCCGGAGCGAGTACCGTGACGAGCTCTGGGCCTGGGTCCACGCAGGGGTCGACGCACCCGTACGCACTACTGGCCGCGAGCGCGAGCACGGCATGCACGAGCGTTTGCATGCGACGAAACGTGTTTGGCTTCATGGGACGATCTCCACCTCGACGGTCCGTTCTTGAACGAGGGGGCCTACTACGGTGCGCTCCGCGCGTACGTCGAGCGTGCAGGGGAGGGACACGATGGCAAGGTCGGCGCCGTTCACGGTGAGAGTAGTCGCTCCGACCTTGGCGACTCGCTCGATCCAGCCATTCGAACACGAACCGCCGATCGTGAAGGACGTCTCCATGCTGGTATCGGCATCGAAGGCTACCGTGAAGCCCTCGGCGCGAGACGCTCTGGCGGGGGCCGTGAGCACGAACGCCGCGGGAAGCTCGACGATGGTTCGGTTCTCCGCGCCGCCACGAACGAAGATGACGTCGAATCGGGTCGCCTCCGTCGGAAAGACGAGCACCGCGCCTCCTTCGATCGGTGCGAGCCCGAGGCGCTTCGTCCCGTCCTCGACGAAAATCGCGTCACCGTCCTCGAGGTTCACGGGGCGTTGAAAGCTCGTCGATCGGACGCGCGCGTCCACCAATGCCGAGACCCCGTTCGAGCTGGCGCGCACGGACACCACGAGATCGTCGAAGCCGACCTCGCTGCTCCCGACGGGGCTCGTGTCGGCCCTGCTCTCGCACCCGCTCGACACGAACGCGCTCGCCACGACGAGGTACGGTACGAAGCGACCCCGCAGGTTCATCGGGACACCTGGACGGTCGTCCGCCCGCTCCGAACGGCGCTCGTGCTCCGGTAGGTCCCCGTCGAAGCGGCGGGGCTCGTCTTGCGAACCTCCACCGCGACCTCGCAGCCGGAAGCGCCCGCGTCGCGCGAGCTCTCCACCAGCGTCCCGGGGTCGAAGCGGTAGGTGCCCGCGTCGAAGGCAAGTGGCCTCTTCACTTGTACGATGCATGGACCGCTCAAGGTCATCTCCGTCGAGTAGTCGCCTTCCGAGAAGGCGTTCCAGGTGACCACGAACCCCTCGGAAAATCGGACCTTGGTCGGCGCTTCGACACCGAAAGGCCGAGGTACGTACGTGCTTCTCGTGGTGCCCGCGCCTCGCTCCGGTGGGCGCACGAGGCGAAGGGTGACCGTTCCTTCGAGCGGAGGAAGCCTAGCCGCGAAGGCGCCGGTGTCGGGCTGTACGGGGAAGGTGCGCGTGGCATCGTCGAGGAAGAGACGATCCCCCTCCACGAGTCGTACGGCGACGCTCTTCGGACCGAGGATCGTTCCCGAGAGCTTGGTCTCCGAGGCGCTCGCCTCCATGGCGAACGCGAGTTGGAGGTCCTCCGTCTCGATGTCCGTGGAGACCGGCGAGGGCCGGTCGGAACACGCTCCTGCCGCAAGCGAACAGGCCAGCGCGGAGAGCGCGAGCGCGTGTCGTCGCGGGTGCGGCGTCCTACGAGACGGGATCACTTGGGCACCTCGACGCCGATGAAGAGGCCGAGCTCCTGTTGCAGTGCCGAGCGCGCTCCGATTCCGTATTCCACGGCATGTGCCGCCCGAAATCCCCCCTTGAAGAAGCTGTAGGTGAACGAAAAGTCCGTGCGCTGCTCGAACACCCGTGTGTCCGGTCCGACGGCTGCGGGAAGCACCTCGGTGGTGAGGCGGAGCGTCGTGTCTCGCGTCGCGAAGACCGACACGCGAACCATCCCGCGTGGGTAGAGTCGGCCCGCGTACGAATAGCGTCCCACGTCCGCGCCGAGGCCCACGCCGAGCTCCACGGCGCCGGGGACGCGTCCACCCCACTTCGCGAATGGCGTCTGCACCGCGCCGTCGAAGCGGCCGTGCGCGATGTCTTCGAGATCACGCGAGTACGGAGGAACGCCCACGATGCGAAGCTCGAGACCGACGTGTTTCGTCACGTAGCGGCGCACGCCGAGCTCGAGATCGAACCCGGCTCGCTTCACGAAGGTGCGGCTTCCGCTCCCCGAAAGGCGCGATCCGGTCGAGCCTACGGCCCAGACACCTATGTCGATCGCGTCGAGTGAAGCTCCGGTACCGGTCGGGTCCGCGTGGCTCGTGCGAGGAACCGCGAGCAGCACGGCAAAGACTGCCGTGGCCACGAAGGTGCGGAAGAGGGGGACCCCGAACGACATCGAGCCCGGCCGAGTAGCAACCTTCGCGCCTAGATGCGTCCTCGCAGCGCTTCCGAGAAATATCGAGTGAACGTTGCCCGGCGAGCCTGCTCGCGGTGCATTCGGTGTGGCGGCGAGGTCACGGGTTCTCGGGTCTCTCTGCGTCGAGCCGGTCGTGCGAAGATGGGGAATGCCCGTGATCGAGCTCGCGACGTTCATTCGTGCCACCCCCGAGCGCGTCTTCGATCTCTCGCGCGACGTGGACGCGCACGTCGCCTCGGCCTCGGGCACGGGCGAGCGAGCGGTTTCCGGTAAAACCCATGGTCTGCTCGAGCTCGGCGACGAGGTCACGTGGGAGGCGGTGCACTTCGGCGTGCGCCAGCGACTCACCTCGCGCATCACGCGCTTCGATCGACCTCGTTCCTTCCGTGACTCGATGGTGCGCGGAGCCTTCGCGCGCTTCGATCACGATCACGTGTTCGAGTCGCAGGACGGAGGCACTCTCGCCCGTGACGTGTTCGACTTCACGAGCCCCTTCGGCGTGCTCGGGCGCCTCGCCGATGCGCTGGTGCTCGAACGTCACATGAGGCGCTTTCTCCGGGAGCGCATGCGCATCCTCAAGGAGCTCGCCGAGCGCGACCCCTGAACAGCGCAGTCGTTGTGGTTTTGCTTAAGTTTTTGAATTTGCTGGGCTAAGTTTGATTTGTCGTGCGGTCGTCAGGGGCTTCGACGTGCAGTACCCCGTTCGTCGGGGGGGACGGGCGTGGCGTCCCGGGAGGTGCCGCGCATCGAGAAAGGCGAGTCTCCTCGCGTTCCAGTTGGCCCTTCTCTCTCGTGAAAAGCTAAGATGGACGCATGTCTGGGAAGGGCAAAGACGAGCCTCGGGTCGGGTATGCCGACGAGGACATCGCGCTCACTCAGAAGCTCGCGCGCCCGAAGATGACTCGAGAAAAGCCCCCCAGCGATCTCGCGGCCACGTTGCTCAAGCCCACGCAAGGCGGAGCCGTAGATGCCGGCGCGCTACGGCGCGTGCGCAAAGTATCCGCGCCGAACCACGTGGCGATCCGCGAGATGCCCGCGGAGCACGAGCCGATGACCATCGCGAGGCCGTCGGGGCTCTTGCCCGGCTCGCTGGGGCGGTCGCCCTCGGCCGAAGCCACCGTCGCGCGCATCGCGGCCATTCCCGTCGACGCTTACCCACACGAAGCGTCTCCATTCAGCGAAGTGGCCGCACCGTCGACCACGCGTGAGAACGAAGAGCCGATCCCTCCCAGCACCAGCGATACGCTGGACGGCGGACAAGGCGATGCCTTCGACGACGTGACCGAGCGCGGAGAGATCTTCATCCCCGAGAGCCGCGACGTGGAGTCGCTCCGATCCATGCGCGGGGATGCGGAACCGGTCAGCTTGGTCACCAAGCAAGTCCCGGCCGACGTGGTGAAGATCTTGAGGAGTCGCGCTGCGCTCGAATCCGAGGTGGTGCGCGAGCTGGCCGGAGACGCGCCGACCGCTCACGGGCCCGAGAGTCTTCCCGTGAGCAGCCAAGCGAAGAGCGAAGCCCTGGTCCTCACCAAGCTCGCGGGCACGCTCGACTTCGGCGTCGACGCAGCACCTTCCCCGAGGCCAAGCCCCAGTGCCGAAACCCCGAACAGGTCACCTCTCGCGTCGACGCAGCTGAGCGACGCCCCGTTCGTCGACCCGACTCGCCGCGCGTCGCTTCCCGAAGTCACGCCTTCCGGTGGCACTCCCGCGCCCAAGCCTGCTCCGCAGCTTCACACGTTGCCGCTCGGCATGAAGCCCGCGGATTTCATGGCCGGTCTCGCGGCTGCCGGCTCGATCGCACCCGTGCAGTCTGCAAGTCCTTCGCCGCAGCCCGAGCCTGGCCAGCAGGCTCTCGCCTCTTCGGGGCAGCTTCCGACCTACGCGTCTTCGAACCATTTGCCCGCCGCGCAGCCGAGCTCCGGCGTGTTTCCGCAGGGAGGTCCGCAGCGCTACCCGTCCGGCTCTCTGCCGGCGCAGTCGATGCCGCAGCAGGTGCAGCAGGCTCAACAACCACAACCGACACACGGCTCCGGACCGCACGCGTATCCGTCGGGCATGATGCCGGCCCCCGTGGTTCCGGGGGGCACGTTCCCTCCGGGGATGATGCAGGCCCCCATGGCGCAGCAGGCCCCCGGTCATGCTCCGGCGCAAGGCCCGTTCCCTGGCGCGATGCAAGGCCCCATGCATCAAGGCACCTACCCGCCTGGGATGATGCAAGCCCCGATGGGCATGGCCCCGATGCAAGCCCCGATGCAGCCGGGGCAGGGCACGTTCCCGCCAGGTTCGATGCAAGCGCCGATGCCGCAGGGCACGTTCCCGCCAGGTTCGATGCAAGCGCCGATGCCGCAGGGCACGTTCCCGCCAGGATCGATGCAGGCGCCGATGCCGCAGGGCACGTTTCCGCCAGGGTCGATGCAGGCGCCCATGCAGCACCCGATGCAGCCAGGGCAGGGCACGTTCCCGCCGGGATCGATGCAGGCGCCGATGCAAGGGCCCCTGTCCAATGCGTCGTTCTCGCAGGTCGCGCAGGTCGGTGCGCCGCCCTCGTCGGGAGCGAACGCCGCTCCTTCGAACGGCTTGCCCGGCCCTCAAGCCCCCCAAGTCCAGGGAACGCCCGCCGCGGCGCCGCGCAAGAGCAAGAGTGGTCTCGTGCTGCTTCTTCTCTTCGTGGTGGTGGTGCTCGCGTGTGTGGGCGCCTGGTTCAAGCTGAAGCACAAGCCGATGCCCTGGAAGCACGGCGCGCACGAAGTGCCCACGCTCGTCGCCCCGGTCTGAGCGTCCGCCCACTGGACTCGAAACGCCGAACGGCTCGGCGAGGTCGTCGCGCGAGCCGTTCGTTCGAGAGTTCGAGGGGGATCGGCCGAAGCCGTCGGTTCACTTCGGGCGGAGCACCGTGGCGCCGTTCATGTACGGCTGGAGCGCCTTCGGGATCGAGACCGACCCGTCTTCGTTCTGGTGGTTCTCGAGCAGCGGAATCAGGATGCGCGGGCTCGCCACGGCCGTGTTGTTCAGCGTGAACGGGAAGCCGAGCGAGCCGTCTTCGAGGCGGATACGGATGTTCGAGCGGCGCGCCTGGAAGTCGCCCAAGGTCGAGCACGAGTGGGTCTCGGCGTAGGCATTTCGGCCCGGCATCCACGACTCGACCTCGTGCTTGCGGGTCTGGCCGAGGCCGATCTCGCCGGTGCACGCGATGGCGACGCGGTAGGGGATCTCCAGCTTGGCGAGGATGGCTTCGGCGTTGCCGAGGAGCGCATAGTGCTCCTTCTCCGCGACCTCTTCGTCGGGCACGCAGAACACCACCTGCTCCACCTTGGTGAACTGGTGGACGCGGTAGAGGCCCTTGGTGTCTTTGCCCGACGCGCCCGCTTCCCGGCGGAAGCACGGCGAGATGCCTGCATAGCGCAAGGGAAGGCTCGCCGGGTCGAGGGTGTCGTCCGCGTGGAGCGAGACGAGCGCCACTTCGCTGGTGCCGACCAAGAAGAGATCGTCGGCGGGGATGGAGTAGGCCTCTTCGCGTCCGAGTGGGAAAAACCCGGTGCCCACGAGCGCGCGCTCGCGAACGATGACCGGCGGAATCACCGGCGTGAGACCACGCTCGACCAGCGTGTCGATGGCGAGGCGCGTGACCGCGAGCTCGAGCAGCGCGCCCGGTCCGGTGAGCGCGTACGAGCGGGCGCCGGCGAACTTGCGCGGGCCGTCCCAGTTGGCAAGTCCGAGGCCCTGCGCGAGCGCGACGTGGTCCTTCGGCTCGAACGAGAAGGTGCGTGGCGTGCCGACTTTGCGGATCTCGACGTTGTCTTCTTCGCCCTTGCCGATGGGCACCTCGGGACGAGGGATGCTGGGCACACGCAGCATGAGCGACTCGAAGCGCTCTTGGACGCCCTTCATGTGGGGCTCGAGCTCGTCGACTTCGGTGCGCAAGGCCTTCGCTTCTTCGATGAGCGCGGGACGCTCTTCTTTGCTCGCCTTGGGGATGAGCGAAGCGATCTGGTTTTTGCGGGCGCGCTTCGCGTCCAGCGTGACGATTCCCTCGCGTCGCTCTTTGTCGACGGCGAGGAGCTCGGACACGTCCAGGTCGAGCCGCTTGTTGGTGACGGCGGCTTGCACGACCTCTGGGTTTTGGCGAATGAAGGCAATGTCGAGCATGGCCCCCGCGAACTAGCACGACTTCGCCCCCGAGGTCCCCGCTCGAGGGCGAAGGAAAGGCTTTTTCACCTCGAACCGCACGCGCGCCCGTGGGCCTCGGGCCTTCGAACGCACGAACGCCGCAGGCTTTTCGTCCCGCGGCGTCCGGTCTCGTTTCGTGAGCGTCGTCGGGACCTACGCCCCGGCGCGTTCACGCCGTCTTCACTTCGAGTAGAGCTGCACGGCGATGATGCCGGCGCCGGCCTTGGCCGTGGCGACCCACTTGGCCTGCACGGGCACGGGCGAGAGCGCGAGCTTCACGCAGTTGGCCTTGCCGCCGATGGAGGTCTGCATGCCCTTGCTGGCGTTCTTGGCGAACGAGCCCTGCATGCCGGGGATGGGGGTCACGAGGAACATCTCGAGGTCGATCGAGCTGACGCCCGCGCCGGCCGCGACCAGCGTGTAGCACTTGCCGGGCTGAATCGTGAAGTTGCCCTCGAGGGTCTGGCCGGGCTGGAAGTTGGCGGCCGCGATGTTGCCCTCCTTGGCCATGCCGGGGGCTTCGCTGTTGGCGTAGATCATCATCGGGCCGGCGGCGACGGCGGCGAGGTTGGGGTCGATCGCCTGCGCGCTGCCACCGGTGCTGCCCGCGGCGGGCGTCGAGCCCGGCATGGGGAAGCCGGGGATTCCCGGGGTGGTGGGCGCCGCGCTGCCGGCCGGAGCGGTGGTGCCGCCGGGCTGCGGGTAACCTGCGGGGGCGGTGGTGGCGCCGCCGGGCTGCGGGTAGCCGTTGGGGGCGCCGTTGTTGGGGTAGCCGCCGGGCTGGCCGTTCGGGGGGTAGGCGGAGTTGGCGCCGTAGGTACCCGTGGGGTTGTTCGCCGGGGGTTCGTCTTTGCCGCAAGCCGTGAGGGCGAGCGCGGTCAGGGCGAGAGTTGCGGAAAGTTTCGAAATTGCGTTCACGGCAAAGCTCCTCTGTTGGTCCGCTGCGTGGGGTCCCGGAGGGGAGCGCCTCGAAGCGGGCGTAGTCTATCGTCCGGTTGGACGACGGCGAGAGAAAAATGTCCCACTGTGGGCTCGAACGAACGAAGCCCGCAGAGCTTACGACTCAGCCGTAAGTTTCCGGATGTTCAATTCTTTTCGTGATGAATGGACGCGACGGCATCCAAATCGAAGCCGCCCGAAGTGAGCTTCTCGGCAGGATTTTTCGAGCATTCTCCGAGCCCGCGGTCGACGATTCGCACGAACCGAGCGCGGGTGAGCCCGAGGTCGGCCAGGTCGAAGGGATCGCCTCCGGCTTTTTCGGGGTCGAAGGGCGAGATGCCGTTGTCGGGCGACGAGAGCACCGGATGCCAGCCCGCGCAGCTGCCGAAGGGCGCGCTGGTGGCGGTGCAGGGGAAGGCCTTCCAGGTGACGCCGTCGTCGCTCACGCTGACCGTGCCGAGCTCGGCGAACGGCTGCGCGGTGTTCCCACCGGCGTAGAAGGCGTTCTCGAAGACGAGGAAGTCGGGGCCGGGGCCGTCGACGATCGCGTCTTGTTCGAACGAAAGCGTGATCGAGCCTCCGATGCCGAGCGACAGCACGTCGAGCCCACCTTGCGTGGCGCCTCCGCCCACGGGCGGTCCGAGCACCACGTCGGGCATGGAGGCGAGACCGAAGCCGGCGCAATCGCCGAGCTTGGTCTCGACCACGCGCTGCGCGAAGCGCGTGGAGGGGAGCACTCCCGCTTCGGTGGGGAAGCCCCCGTCGACGCGAGGCTTGGGCGTGGCGTCGTCCAAGATGGACGGGCTCGCGTCGGGCGGCGGTTCGCCGAAGTCGAGCGCTGCATCGGGTCCGGCGGGCGTGGGCTCGGTACCGACCGAGCAAGCACCGAGAACCGAACCGAACAGACCGCCCCCGAGCGCGCCGGTAAGCGCGAACGAGCGCAAAAAACGCCCTGAAACCATCTCGTTTCCTCCGACCGCGAAGCTCGCGCGGCAGATGGTGAGAGCCGAGGGTCGTCCGGGAAAAAGCGCCCGGAAGAAGCGCGACTCACGAGGGAGGGGTGTTCTGACTCCCGGATCGTCCCTCTTCGTCGCCTTCCCCGCGCGAACAACCGGAGTTGATCGGAGCGAGTGGATGTCGACGGGAGGTCCCCGGTTACAGCGGCGGCTCCGTGCCGGTTTCACACCGGACTTCCCGCCTCCTTCGATGCCGCTTCGAGTAGCACGCTCGTGGGCTCTGTAAAGCGAAAGCCCTCGCGCTCACGGCGGCACGCACGGGACCGACGGACGCGCGCAGGAAAACGACAGCGAGGCGCGACGACGACGCTTCCCGTCGACCGACCTACTTCTTCGAGGGCATCTGCTGGCGAATGCGCTCGTTTCGGCTGTAGCGCTCGAGCACTTCGAGGCGCTTCAGGGTCTCCACGCGGAAGGCGCCGAGCTCGCGCTGGATGCCCTCGATCCCGACTTCGTTCTTCAGGTTCACGCGGAAGTCGGTCTCGGCCTGGGCGCGGTCTTTCAGGGTTTGGCGGTTCTGGCTCATGACGATGAGCGGCCCCTGGAGCGCGACCAGGATGGCCAGGGCCAAGTTGAAGAACTGGTACGGGTAGGCGTCGAAGCCCTTCACCGCGGTGTTGAAGACCACCCACACCACGGTGAGCCCCAGCAAAAACAAGATGAACGCCCAGCTGCCGTTGAGCTCGGCGACCTTGTCCGCGAGCCTCTGACCCCAGGTGAGGTTCTCTTCCAGCTCTTTCACCACGTCGCGCGCGGCGCGCTGGGAAAGGAGGGCGTTGGTCTCGCGGAGGCGCTCGGCCATCTCGGCCAGGATGGCCATGGCGGCGGTCTGGGAGCGACCGATGTGGTCGGCGAACTCTTGGCGCGTGAGCTCGAGCATGACCGCGTCGGTGCTGGCCGAGACGCTGGCGGAGCGAGGCTTGTCGTCGAAGAGCGAGAGCTCCCCGAAATACTCGCCCGTTCGCACGTCTTTCAGGACCACGCGGTCGTCGCCGTCGCCCGGGAGGAAGATCTGCACCGCGCCCGAGAGCAC
Organism: Polyangiaceae bacterium; assembly: GCA_965225775.1. GTDB lineage: Bacteria > Myxococcota_A > Polyangia > Polyangiales > Polyangiaceae > JAAFHV01. Next base: position 9,283,180 of record OZ245328.1, read on the forward strand.
GATGTACATCGACGAGCCTTTGTCGCCCTTGGAGAAGACGACCGACCCGGCCGCGAACTTTCGTTCGGTCAGCCTCCGCGCGAGCGCTTCGGTGTCCTCGTGCGACAGGGTGTCGAAGAGGGGAATCTGGGCGAGGAGCTCGGAGTGCAACATGATCGCGGCGAAGCGGTGAAGCTCCGAGGGCGATGATGCACGGGGAACGCAGTGCGGCGCAAGAGCAGGTGATCCCCGACGTATTGGCGTAGGCACCGGCGTTCGCGCATGGCATGGTGCGCTCGCATGCCGGGCTGGCTTACCGAGCTTTTACCGATCCTGATTCTGCTCACCGTGGTGGTGCTGGTGGTCTCCCGCCTGCCCAAGGTGGACCTCGGCCATTCCCCCGCCTTCCTGCGGCGAAGGTTCGCGAACTGGTTCCCGGTGGGGATGACCTACGCGTTCCTCTACATGGCGCGGTACAACCTGAACGCCTGCGTCGACAAGAAAGACGTGCTGCTGCTCTTCACGCAGAAGCAGTACTTCGAGATCGACTCGTGGGGAGCGCTCACCTACGGCGTCTCGTTCATCCTCAACGGTCCTCTCACGGACCGCATCGGCGGCAAAAAGACCACGGTCATCGCGGCGGTCGGCTCGGCGGCGGCGAACGTGGCCATGGGCGTCTTCGCCCTCTCGATGATGAAAAACGGCAGCGTACCGGTCGAGTCGCGCGAGAAGCTCGTGCCGATTTTCTCGATGCTCTACGCGGTCAACATGTACTTCCAGAGCTTCGGCGCGGTCTCCATCGTGAAGGTGAACGCGGCCTGGTTCCACCTCCGAGAGCGCGGAACCTTCGGCGGCATCTTCGGCATCCTGATCTCGCTCGGCCTCTACTTCGCGTTCGACTGGTCGGCCTTCCTCGTGAAGGGGTATGGCCCGCAGTTCGCGTTCTTCGTCCCGGCCGTCATCCTGATGGTGTTCGCGGTGGTCGACGTGATCTTGGTGCGCGATACCCCCGGTCAGGCAGGCCATGCCGACTTCGACCTGGGCGACGCCAGCACCAAGGGCGAGAAGCTCGCGCTCCTGCAGGTGGTGAAGCTCATGCTTCGCAACCCGGCCATCCTGACCATCGCGGCCATCGAGTTTTGCAGCGGCTTTCTGCGCAACGCCATCCTGAAGACCTACAAGGGGTTCTCCGAGGCGACCGGCCGCGCCACGCTCGACTTCGTGCAGCACCACTGGGGCATGCTGAACTGCGTCGCCGGCATCTTGGGCGGTGTGGTCGCGGGTCTTCTCTCGGACCGCTTCTTCCAGTCGCGCCGCGGCCCGGTTTCGGGCGTGCTCTACGGCGTGATGGTGGCCGGGAGCCTCATCATGTTCGGCACCCTGAACACCCCGTGGATCGGCTGGGTGCTGGTGGTGATGACCCTCGCCATCATCGGCGTGCACGGCATGCTCTCGGGCACGGCCAGCATGGACTTCGGCGGCAAACAGAACGTGGGCGTGGTGGTCGGCGTGATCGACGGCTGCGTCTACCTGGGCTCGACCCTCGGCTCTCGCGTGCTGAAGTCGGTTCTGCCGGAGAAACCCGCTTCGGCGGACGCCGCCAACTGGTGGACCTGGCCGGTGGCCATGCTGCCGCTCGCGGTCATCGGCATGGGTCTCGCCATGCTCGTGTGGAACGCCAAGCCGAAGAGTCCGGGCGCCGCGGCTCACTGACGTCGAGACGCCCGAACGGGCTCTCGGATCCGTGGAAACGCCGGGAAGTGCGCCTTCCAGACCATTTCCACATGTGGAAACGCCAGGAAGTGCGTCTTCGAGACCACTTCCACGTGTGGAAACGCCGGGAAGTGCGCCTTCCAGACCATTTCCACATGTGGAAACGCCGGGAAGTGCGCCTTCCAGACCATTTCCACATGTGGAAACGGTCGATCGGACGCGTTCCATGGTGTTCCGCGCCGAAGTCGCCGCTTTTCGCGCTTCTGGATTCGAAACGAGAAAAGGCCCCCGTATGAAACGAGGGCCTTTCTCGGGTCGTGCACCCGGTACCGAGGCGAACCTCAGACCGCGTGCGAACGACTCACTTGGCCGCGGGGGCGGCCGAGGGCGCACCGCTCGGGGCCGCGGGGGCCTCGGGGGCGCCGGGCATGGCCGAAGCCGAGCTGAGGGCCGACGGGTCCATCGGGGGCTTGATGTCGCCACAGGCGATCGCCGCCGCCGCCACCGCCGCCGTCACCGCAAACAAAAGCGCAATCTTCTTCATGGAAACGTCCTCCTCGGAGTGATCCTCTCGAATCGCGACTGCTTTTTGCCAAGGTTCACCCCTCGGCGTCAATCTTCTCTTCGCGAAAAATGCAGAGGCCCGCTCGGCCGGGGCCGAAAAAAAGCCTGAAGAACGCTATTTTCCCCGGTCTTTTTCGCCATTTTGCCTTTCGACCTCGAAGCGGCGGAGCGGCGCCCCCCGGCGGACCTCCAGCGTCGTGCCTCTCCACGTCACCGTGGTTCGCGTGAGGGCGCGACCGAGCGCGGTGAGGAGCACGAGCTCGGCGAGCACCACGTCGAGCAGGGCGGCACTCCACGCGACCTCGACCCCGGCGAGCCTACGGGCCGTCCGCGACACGCCCACCCGCGCGGCCAGGAGAACGAGCGTGGTCACGGCTGCGAGCGCCCGAAAAAGCGGCGGGTGGGAGCCCGAGAGCGCCCCCGACCCGACGAGGGGCAAGGCCTGCGCCAGCATCGAGGCCAAGGTCGAGGGCAGCGTTCCGGCGATCAAGAGAGGATACGAGACGAGCAGGGCCGGCCTCGAGGCCCGGACCACGCCGAGCCACCGCGCGAAACGAGCCACCGTGTCGTTCCAGGAGCGTCCGCTGCCCACCGCGTGGGCGACCTGACCGAACGCCCGCGTCTCGAGTCCCAACCGTCGCACACGGGCCCCCAGCTCCACGTCTTCGCCGAGCACCGTGCGAAGGCGCTCGAAGCCCCCCGCGCGATCGAGCGCCTCTCGACGCACCGCGAAGACTTTGCCCACGAAGCCCTCGGGGTCGATGCCGGCGAGCATCGAAAACGCATGCAGCGACCCGGTGAGCACGGCGAGGTTCGCGCGATCGCCGAAGGTCTTGCTCGCGGTCTCCGAGGCGGGCGCGTAGGCCGCCCCGATGGGACCTTCGATCACCGATCCGGCGAGGCGAAGCGCTGGAAATCCAAGTAGATCCACGTCACTGTCGACCACGAGCACGACGTCTCGGGTTTCGCTCGTTCGAAGCGCGCGGGCCAGCTGGTCGACCTTCAGGTTGGGGCCCTCGGGAGCCGTGAGCACGCACGTCGCGTGCACCCCCTGAGTCACGAGCCTCTCCGCCGCTTCGCGTGCCGCCGGGTAGGCGCCGTCTTCGCTCGACGCGACCGCGAAGATCACGTGCGTCGCTCCTGCGGTGTGAGCGAGGCGCTCGGCGAGATCGCCCTCTGCGCCGCAGCATGGGCGAATCAGGGTGACCCGCTCCGGGGGCGCGTCGGGTGAGGGCGCGTCCAGCTCGTTTTGCACGCGCGCGCGGGCGCGCCTCATCGCGGTCACGCAGGCGCCCACTTGCACCGCTTGCCAGAGCGCGATCAGCGCCGCGGCCGCGTCGAAGGGGGAGACGGGCAGGTTCACGCCGCGCCTTCTTTCGACGGCACGAAGGTCTTCCCGCGAGGACGGCGATGGGCGAAAACCAGGTCATGACCCCCTCGACCCGTGCGCCGCGCATCGCCCTCGCGACCTGTCGCGTGCTGCCCGAGCGTGACGTGGACGAGCCCGTGCTGCTCGAGGCGCTGGTGCGCACGGGCGCCACGGTGAGTCTGCTCGAGTGGGACGGACCACGCCCCCTTCCCGAGCCCGACGTGGACCTCGTGGTGGTGCGATCTACCTGGAATTATGCGCAAAACATCGAGGCTTTCCTGCGGTGGTTGAGCGCGCTCGAGGCGTGCGCCGTGGCGGTCGGGAATCCGGTCCACGTGCTTCGCGGCAACGTCGACAAGGGCTATCTCGCCGAGCTCTCGGCCCAGGGGATCGCCATCGTTCCGACCGCGTTCGTGGCGCGAGGGAGCGCGCCTTCGCTCGCGGAGGTTCGGGCCTCGCGAGGTTTCGGCGATGTGGTGGTGAAGCCGCGCGTGTCGGCGGGCTCGTGGAAGACCGCGCGCTTCGGGCTCGCCGCCGAAGAGCTCGAGGCCGGCGAACGTTACCTGCGAGCGCTCTCGGACGAGCGTGACGTGCTCGTGCAGCCTTACGTGAAGAGCGTGGAGGGGCGGGGAGAGCGCTCGATCGTGGTGCTCGACGGCGAGGTCTCGCACGGCATCCGAAAGAGCCCGCGCTTCGCCGGCGAGAGCGAGTCGGTCGAGGTGGTGCCCGTGGACGACGACGAACGCGCCTTCGCCGCGCGCGTGCTCGCGCTCTACCCGAAGCTGCTTTATGCCCGCGTGGACGTGGCGCGAGACGACGCGGGCGGCCTGCTCTTGATGGAGCTCGAGGCGTGCGAGCCCTCGCTTTTCTTCGCCAAGGTCCCGGGATCGGCCGAGCGTTTCGCGCGCGCGTGCGTGCGCGAGGCCCTCGAATCGCGTGAGCGAGCCTTCGCCGCGCGCGAATAGGAAAGGCCTCGTCGGCTCGTCGTCGCGTGAAGCGCAGTCGCCGAACCCCACGAGGCCTCCGTCCGTCGAGCCTTACCCGGTCGGCGCACGCGGTCTCGGGGAAACGAGACCACGACGCGCCGAAGGTCGGGCGGGATTACTTCTTCTTGGCCGGGACCGCGGGCTTCTTCTTGGGGTTCGCGGGGGCTTCTTCGGCCGGCGGAGGGGTGGGCGCGGCGCCGAGGGTGCCGGCCTTGGCGTCGAGCTCGCCCACGGTCCAGACCTCGTCGGCCTGGCGCGGAACGTCGTCGCACTGGTCGGCCACTTTGGCGCCGTTGAAGAAGGTGCGCACGCAGATGTACGGGCCGCCCTTGGCGCGTTCGTCGGTGTAGCTCGCCTCGAGCAGGAACTTCTCGCGTGCGCCCTTCAAGTGGAAGAGCACCGACGGCGCTTGCTCACGGACGTCGCAAAAATCGGGCTTCTTGGGCAGATCTTTGGCGCACACACGCGGCGGCGTCTTGCCCGACTCGCTGATGCGCAGCGCGACGCGCGGGAACGTGGACGGGTCGTCGCTGGCCTCGAAGTGCGCCCACGCGAGCTGCACGTAGGTGTCGTTGTCCTTCGGCGGGAGCACCTCGGCGGTGCCCTGCGCGGAGCCCTTGCGTCCGGCTTCGTCGGTCAGGTCGAAGGCGACCACGTACGAGCCGAAGCCGTCGACCGGGAAGCTTACGTGCGTGTTGTTCTTCGAGAAGGTGAGCTTGGAGGCCGAGCCCGCCGGCAGCGAGGCGAAGCGCCAGCTCTGGTCGACGATGGCGAACGCCCCGTTGACCTCGGGCACGGCCTCGCACTCCACGGTCTCGCCGGGCTGAGCGGCGATCTTGGGCTCCCACTGGGCGTTCTGGCTCTGCCGACAGGTCACCCTGGCGGTGGGCGCGGCGCCGCACGATTTGCCCGCTTCCATCTCGACGTGGACTTGGATTTTCTTGTCCAAGCGATCGGTGATGACCGCGTCGTAGGCGTTGCCTTCGGCTTCGCTCTTGCAGTTTTGGCCTTCGACCGTCTCGCGGACGAAGAGGTGCATGGTGCTGGCGGTGTCGAGCACCTTCGTGATCTTCACGCCGGTGATCTTCTTGCCGTCGCCGACGGCGAGCACGACCATCTTGCGCGTGAAGTTCACCTCGGCGGGCACGCCGGGCACGTCGCCATTCGGGAAGAGGGCCTTCCAGTCTTCGGGGGAGTGCACGATGTGGTAGCCGGGCTTGGCCGAGCCGTAGGCCTCTTGCGACGGGTGCTGCAGACGCACGTTGTCGCCTTCGACCGGCGGCAGCTTCTCGCCGACTTCGCTGCGGAACACCAAAAACGCCGGTGTCGAGCCGCATGCGGCGGTGGAGCCGAGCACACAAGCGAGACCTGCGAGAGACGCGACCTTCAGAATTGCCGAGAGAAAGCGCATGGAAGGACCCGACTATACCAGCGAACGCCCGCTGTGTGTCCCGCTTGGTGTAGGGTGCAAACGCGTGCTCGACGATAAGCTCACGGCTCGGGTGATTGGCCTGGTTCTGCTCGGATTTCCAGGGGTTATGGGGGGATCCACCATCGCCCTCACCGCCCGCGAGCTCCGAACGCCCAAGCTCTACGCTCTTTTGCTGGTCCTGACCGTGCCGCTCTGGATTGCGGGCGCGGTGGTGCTCCTCCGCTCGCGCAAGCTCAAGGATTGACGTTTTTGGCGCAACGGAAGCCGGTGCTCACGTGGCCGGCCGTGCGCAAGAGCGCGAGACGCGACGTGGTCTTGGCCACGGGCACCGCGTAGTCGTACGACCCGCCGCGCAAGACGCCCTTGGCCTCGGCGCCGTTCGAGGGGGGCGTGAACGGGTCGGTGACCTCGCCGCTCGGGTAGTCGGCATAACCGTCCGCCACCCACTCCCAGACGTTGCCGGACATGTCCCAGGCGCCGAACGGGCTCTTGCCGTCCGGGGTGAGGCCGACCTCGAAGGTCTCGAGCTTCTTTTCGCAGACGCCCGCGAGGCCACGCAGGATGCCTTGCGTGCAGGACTTGGGCGTGGAGTCGCCCCAGGGATAGGCGCGGGCATCGGTGCCGCGCGCCGCGAGCTCCCACTCGGCTTCGGTCGGGAGGCGTTTCCCGACGTGCGCGCAGTAGGCCGTCGCTTGCAGCTGATCGACGCAATTGATCGGGTGCTTCGCCTTGGCCGGCCCCGAATTGCAGCCCTTTTGAAGCGGATCGCTGCCCGCGCCGAAGTGCACGATCGCGGGCGTGCAGGCCTTGGCCGCGATGCACGCCTCGTAGGCGCCGACGGTGACCTCGAGCGCGTCGATGGAGAAGGCTTTGGTGACCACCACTTTGTGGATGGGTCGTTCGGCGCGGGTCTCGGCGTCGGTGCCCATGGGGAACGACGCCGCCGGTACGCGCACCATGGAGCCCTCTTCGGGGCGTGTGCCGCTCGCGTCGGTGGTCGCGTCGCCGAGGGCGTCCGTCGTGGCGTCGCGGCTCGCGTCGTTCGTGCTGGCGTCTTCGGCGGCGCCGTTCGCGGTCGCGTCGCTGGTGCTCGCGTCGAGCTGGGCGCTCTCGATCGCTCGTGCGTCCGGGATGGAGCTCGTCGAGCTCGAGGCGTCGACCGCGGCGGTCGTGGGGAGTGCGCTCGGCACTGCGCCCAGCGGCTCACGGTGCGAACGAACGTAGAGCGTGACGCCCATCGCGACGAGGAACGTCGCGGGCACCAGCCCGAAGAGGAACGTGCGTCGAAGGGTCTTCTCGCGCCGCTCACGCCGGCGCTCGTCGGCCGCGGAGGGCATGGCCGCCATCGCGGCGGCCGACGTCGTCATCGGGCTCTGCCGGTTCTCCACCGCTTCCCCGAGCGCGGTGAAAAACGTGGGAACGTCCGAGTAGCGGCGCTTCGGATCGACCGCGAGCGCCCGAGCGAACACGGCCTCGACCGCGTCGCTCGACGACACGCCACGCGCTCGTGGAGTCGGCCGCTTCTGCAGGTTCGTGGCCTCGAGGTAGAGGTCGGTCAAATCGCTCGACACGTACGCGGGCGTGCCGGCCAAGAACTCCACCAGGGTGAGCGCGAACGCGAACACATCGGTTGCCGGACCGGTCGAGCCGTAGCTCTTCTTGAAGCTCTCCGGGGCGCCGTAGCGGAGCTCGGGTTGCGAGAGCGCAGGTTCCGGGCTCGGCGCCTGCTCGTCCGCGCCGAGCGTGACCTCGGTCACGGTGGTGGCGGCCCGTCCTCCGACCTCGGCGAACGTCACCGCGGTGGGGGAAAATGCGCGGTGCGCGAGGCCTGCGTGATGAAGCGCTCCGAGCGCGCGCACCACCGGCTCGAAGATCACGAGCGCTTCGGCGACCGACGCGCCTCCTTTTTGGCGCGCGTCGAGCTGAGCGCGCAGGGTGCGCCCTTGTAGCTCGTCGATGACTACGAAAGCCGTGGGCTGTCCGCTCGGCGAGCTCGCTACGCCGTGCGCGAGTGCGCGTCCGAGCGAAGGCGTGGCCTCCGAGAGGGCCTCGAGCTTTTGCGCGTCGCTCGCGTGGCGTGCGAGAAACGCAGTATCCCCGCTCTTCGTGGTGGCGAGGCGTACTTGAACGCGAGCGCCCGTGTCCGCGCGAGCACCGCGGTAGACCGCCTCACCGCGCTGGACGGAGACGAGGGTTTCGAGACGCACCGTCCCGATGGCGGTCTCGAGCGACGTGCCCTGCCATGCGATCTCGTCGGGGTTCGGACCGCGTACGGGCGGCGGGGGCTGGGTCATCGAACCGCAGGAGCATACCGCCAAAAAACGAATCGAGGGGGCGAGCTTCTCGGCTCGACCCCCTCGGCGCGCCTGCTCGGCGCTCTCTACAGCGAAATCTGAGGGGAAATCCCGCCGATCAGCGCGGCGTTCCGCCCTCGGTCTTGCAGCCGAGCACGATGTCGAGCTTGGCCTGGGTGCCCGCGGTCGACTTCACGTCGTCGCAGGCGGTCTGGCAAAGCTGGATCTTGGTGGGCGCGGCGGCGTTGTCGTAGTGCCAGCCCTTGGGGTTCGAGCAGTCGGCGCTGTAGGGGAGGGTGTCCCCGGTGGTGGCGCCCGCGAGCGTGAACTGCACGTTCACCTTGTTGATGTCGAGCGTCTGTCCGGCGGGCGCCGCGGGCATGCCGTACTCGCACGCGAGAGAGGCTCCGCGGATCTGCGCGAGCGCCGCGGTGAGGTCCATGCTGGCTTGCGTGGTGTTGGCGTTGCTGACGAGCAGTGCCTTGGTGGTGCCGCCCTGCACGGCGAGGTCGTTGAGCGCCGTCAGACGGTCGCCCACTCCGATGACGTACGATTTGATGGTGCTCGCGACCGCGCCGACTGCGCTCCCGGCGGCGGCAATGCTGTTGCCGTTGCAGCCCTCGGGGAGGCCGTCGGTCGCGAAGACGATGACCGTCTTTCCTTTGCCGGCCATGGCCGCATCCACGGTCTTCGCATAGGCGACGGCGCCCTGAGCGGCGGGCGTCGTCGGCGTCGAGCCGTTGGGCGAGAGACCGTTCATCTTGGTGACCAGCGCGTCCGCGCCGAGCGGGAGCTTCTGGCGCTCGATCGGGGTCTGGTACGTGCTGGCGCTGCACTCGTTGCCGTTGGGGAACGCGATGAGCGAAACGGTGATCTCGTTCGACTCGAAGGAGCGGAAGAAGCCCTCGAGCGCCTTGGTCACGATCTTCCACTTCGACGACGTGTTGTTGCAGTCGCGCGGGTTCGTGCCGGGGGTGTACTCGCACATGCTGCCCGACTTATCGAGCACCACCACCATCTCGAGGGGGAGCTTGTCGGCCTGCGCCTTCACGGTGGCGCAGGTGGCGTTCACGCCCGAGTCGCCGCCGCCGTTGTTGCCGCTGCCGAAGGGGCCGTTGCCGCTCGTCCCGGTTCCCGTCGGCGGAGCCGTGGTGCTCGCACCCGGGTCGGTCGGGAACTCGCCGGGGTCGGTCGTCGCGCCGCCTCCGCAAGCCACCACGAGACCACAGACGGTCAGCGAACCCACCAAAGCTCCGAAGCGCGTGCGAACCATGAGTCCTCCCTGCTTGTTCACGGAAGAGCTTTTAGCAATGCACGTGCCGCGAGAATTTTCGTCGGCGCAGATAGACCTACATCGGCTTTCTTGGGGCAAATCGCGCGGAAAATTTCGCTGTCCCGGTGATGTGGATCCGAGCTGGTCCATATGTGGCCCGGGCATGTCCCAGGCCGGGGTCGCTCATGCGGGCGCGGTCTGTCCAGCGGCCGGATCTCGCTGAACGAGCTCGACGCCGACCTTTCGCGTGGTGGCGATGCACGTGAAGAGCAGCTCCTGGCGCACGTCGGCGAACTCCGAGAAGCGCGTGGTCTCGACGGCGCAGGCGACGTCGATCTCGAAGGCTCCGTCGGTGATGGACGAGAGCCGCACGAGCACGTCTTCACGTCGAACCTTGAGGTGCGAGCCGAGCTCTTGGCCGAGCAGCGCCACCAGGGCCGCGAGCTGCTCGGGAGCCGCGCGGCTGCCCACACGCAGCTTGGTCGAGAAGCGAGTGCGGTCGCGCGCGGACATGGACTCGATGCGCATGTCGGCGAGCTTGCCGTTGGGCAGCACCACGAGAGAACGATCGGCCGTGCGAAGTCTCGTCGAGCGGAGGCCGACGGTCTCGACCGCGCCCTCCACGCCGTCCACGCGGATGGTGTCTCCCACCCGGAACGGCTGATCGACCAAGATGGAGACCGAACCGAACAGGTTTTCCACGGTCTTTTGGGCGGCGAGCGCGATGGCGATGCCTCCGATGCCGAGTCCGGTGATGACGCTGCCCACGGGAAAGCCGAGCTCGCTCGCGACCGTGACCGTGCCCAGCACCCACACCACGAAGCGGCCCACGCGGAGCGTGAAGCTCGAGAACGAGCGGAGCGACGGGCGGTCCTTGCCCCAGTCGCTCGCGAGCACGCTCCCGCCGAGCGAGGCCACCACGCGCAGCGCGAACCAAAAGGCTGCGACGAGCAAGAGCGCGCGCAAGATCTGAATCACGAAGGCGTTCGCGGGCTGGTAGAGGCCCAGGAAGCGGCTGCCCACGAAGAACACGGGCACCGCGCACGCGAGGCGCGTGGGGCCACGCATGTGCCGCTCGGCGTCGGCATCCCAGGTGAGCCGCAGGCGCACGGCCGCGCGCCCGACGAGCTTTCGCACCCCCCACGCGAAGGGGCGTCCCCCGAGGTAAGCGACGAAGCCGAGCACGACGAGCGCGATCAGGTGCCAATAGAGGAACGTGCGTGGCCCCTCGCGCAGCAAGAACGCGGGGAGATGCGCGCGCACCCAGCGCTCGCCGAGCGCGTCGTACCAGGTGTCCACGTGCGAGACGGTCTGCGCCGAGAAGACCCAGCGCGCCTCTTCGTCGGGCGTCTTCGCTTCGCGTCGCACGATGCGCACCGGATCGACGCGACCATCGGTCGAACGCAGCTTGCCGAGCTCGTCCACTCCGTTGGGTAGGCCGTCGTCTTTTTTGCCCGCAGCGAGCGGGGAGAGCGTCTCCGGATCGATCCAGAGCTTTCGCCCGAGCACCACGCTGAGCATTTTCGCGAGCTCGGGTCCGCGCGCTTGTTCTCCCTTCGGGAGCTCCAAGTAGGTCGCGGCCTCGGTCCAGCGCGCGTCGTTGGTCGCGGCGACGAAGCGCGCCATGCTGGCGCGAGGGGAGTCGGGGGCGACCTCTTCCTCCACCGGATCCGTGGGCTTTTCCTCGGGTTTCGCGGCAACGACGGTGGGCAGCTTGGTCTGCGCGTGCGCGTGCTGGACCAGCGTGACGAGCACCACCAGCGTCGCGACGAGCATCGAGAGCGCCGTGACGAGTCGGGAACCGAGCGAGAGACCTCGAGAAGGCAAAGGTTGCCTGAGCATGGTCCCCCTCATACCGGCTCTTCCCAAAGAGGGGGAGGGTGAGCCATTCTTCGGGCCGTGAGCATCGAGTTCGACGAGACCCTCTCGCCCGAGGCATGGTCGGACAGGCTCGTGACCCTCCCGGTCTTGAAAGACCTCGGGTCGACGCTCGTCGAGCGCCCGCGGTCGACCATCGAGCCTCGCTTCAGTGGCTCCGCGATCGTGAACGACAAGGCGCGGGCGGCGCTCGTACACGGCATGTCGACGCTCGAGTCGGGCGCCATGCCGCGCAGCGGGCTCCCCGGCTTCGAGGTCAAAGAGACCCTCGGTGAAGGCGGCATGGGCATCGTTCGGGTGGCCGAGCAGACCGCGCTCGGTCGCAAGGTGGCGATCAAGACGCTCAAGGACGAGCACCTCAAGGACTCCCAGGCGTCCATGCGCATCCTCCGGGAGGCGTGGATCACGGGGCGAGTCGAGCACCCCAACGTGCTTCCCATCTACGATCTCGGCACGGACGACCTCGGCCGTCCGCACATCGTGATGCGGAAGGTCGAAGGGGCCTCGTGGGATACGCTGCTCGCGAACCCGGACGAAGTGCGCAAGGTCCACGGCGCGAAAGACCTCCACGACTTCCACCTGCGTGTCTTTCTCTCGGTCTGCCAAGCGGTGGGCCGTGCGCACGCGAGCGGCATCGTGCATCGCGACATCAAGCCCGAGAACGTGATGATCGGAGGCTACGGCGAGGTCTACCTGCTCGACTGGGGCATCGCCGTCAGCTTGATCGAAGACCCCGACGGACGGCTGCCGCTCGCGCGTGACGCCAAAGAAGCGGCCGGCACTCCCTGCTACATGGCTCCCGAGATGCTGGGGTCGGGCACCACCCCGATCGACGAGCGCACCGACGTCTACTTGCTCGGCGCGACCCTCTACGAGGTCGTGGTGGGGCGGCCGCCGCACGAGGGCGCGAGCTTCGTCGAGATGGTGAAGAGCATCGTCTACTCGGAGCCGGCGTTCCCCGAGGACTGTCCGCGCGAGCTCGGCGCCATCTGCTCGAAGGCCATGCAGCGCATGCCCTCTGCGCGCCACGCCTCGGTCCAGGAGCTTCGCGTGGCGGTCGAGGACTACCTCACGCATCGCGGTTCGACCGAGCTTGCCTCGGAGGCGTCGCAGAAGCGCGCGGAGCTGGAAAAGCTGCTCGCGGACTCGGACGCCGTGGAACGCCAAGAGGTCTACAATCTGTTCGGCGCCGCGCGCTTCGGATACTTCGAGGCGCTCCGTTCGTGGCCCGAGAACGATGAAGCGCGTGAAGGCTTGCGGGTCATCTCCGAGCGCATCATCGACTACGAGCTCGCTTCCGGCTCGGCCGAGGCCGCCCACGCCGTGCTCGCCGAGATGAACCAGCCCTCCCCCGAGCTCGTGGCACGCGTCGAAGCCGCGATGGTCGCGCGAGAGGCCGAAAAACGAAGGCTCGAGAAGCTCTCCGTGCTCGAAGCCGAATACGATCCGAACGTCGGTCGACGCACCCGACTGTTCGTCGGGACCGTGCTGGCGGGAGTTGGGGTGGTGCTTCCACTCGTGGTGACCGTCGTGCACTGCATAGCGCCGCAGCGAGACGCCCCCACCGCCTTCGGCACGCTCCTCCAGAACGGCGCGCTCACCGCGATAGCCTCGGGCTTCGTTTACTGGGCCCGGGACTCGCTCGGGCGCACCAAGCTGAACCGAAGCATCGCCGCGTCGTCGCTCGCCGGATTCGTCTTCCAGCTTTTGCTCGTTCCCGGATGTGTCGCGCTCGGCCTCGGGATGAAGCTTCACACGGCGATTACGCTGCTCTCCTGGGCCGGCCTCATGGCCATCGTGGCCATCACCTCCGAGCGCAGGTTCGTCTGGCCGGCACTGGCCTACTTCGCGGGGTTCTTCGTGGCCGCGCGCTTCACCGAGTATCGCTATGCGGCCTTCGCCTTCGGTAACGTCGCCAGCTTGATCGTCGTGGTGAGCGCTTGGAGTACCCGCGAAGACCTGGTTCGCCTCCGCGCGCGCGCGAAAAATCCCTTCGCGCCCATCGTTCGCTGAGCCTCACACGCGCTGCGCGAGCACCTCCGCGTCGGCTCGGACGATCGCGTCGTGAGGCAAGACGGCGTAGACGCGTGCGTCGAGCGTCTCGTGCGTTCCGGTCTCGTGCTCGGTCCCTCGACCTCTACCTGGCTCGTGGGCCTGCTCGAGGTAGGAGGTGAGCACCTTGCGTAACGTCGCGAGCTGGTCTGCCGTGAGCGGCAGTCCGACCAAGCGGTCTCCGAGCTCGCTCACGTGCTCGGGCGTGCGTCTCGTGGCGAGCGCTTCGTCGATCTCGTCCAGCAGGGCGTCCACGTGAACCGGAGAGCGCCCGAAGCGGCGCCCGACCAAGGGTCCCTTGGCCCAGGTCGGGTAGTGGATGCATCCTGCAGGTTTTGGCGGTTCGTTCGGGAGTGGGAAACGCTCGACCGTGAGCGTGCCGTCGTCGTGTCTCGATACCACCACCTCGCAGTCGTCGTCGATCACGAAGTCGACGCAGGGGAGCGTCGCCCGATGTGGTCCTTCGGCCGAGCCGAGCCGCACGCGGTGCTTGCCCCACACGACCGACGTGAAAACCTCGGGGGCTTCACGCGTGATGCCGAGCAACGTGAAGGGCATGTCGTCCACCGACACGTGCGCCCAGTCGAAGCCCACGAGTCGAAGCGTGGCGCGAGACGCGATGCCGGTGCGCGCGGGGCGCGGCGTGGGCTCGAGCCCCTCCAGAGCCAGTGGAAGGCCCACGAGCGTCGGTGCCCGTACGCCCACGAACGGACCGCCGAACGGTCGAGCGTTCGCGCGCGTTCGGCTGCGAGCTTCGCCACGCGCGGCCCACCGACGCCACACGAAAGTAGCGACGAGCACGAGCGCGGTGACCACGAGCAGCACCTGCATCCTTCTCGGATCTTACGGCAACGCGCCGCACATTCAACGCGGGGGAACCAGCGGCCCGGCAGAGCCCAACGACGCCCTGCGCTTCTCGAGCGAGGCGGCCAGCTTTCGTTGCGAGGCCGTGAGCGGGAGGTCTTTGACGCGGTCGAGCGCAGTGGCCAGGGCCTGCGCGGCCTCGGGGCGTTTTCCGGCCTTTTCGTAGACGTCGGCCACGAGCTCGGCGGCGCGCAGCGACCGAGGTCCACGGAGGAGGGCGAGGGCACGTGCCCCTTCTTCGAGGGCGCGTTCGTCCTTCCCGAGCAGCGAGTAGGCCTTCGAGAGGCGTGCGTGGGCGTTGCCGTCTTCGGGGAAACGCGCTGCGCTCTTCTCGAGCATCTCGAGCGCGCGGTCCGGTCGATCGAGCGCTCGTGCCGCGAGAAAACGATGCGCGTCGTAGACGAAGCGGAGCTCGTCGGACTTGGCGGCCTCCGCCGTGCGGTCGAGGAAGCTCGCCCAGGCTTCGGCGGTCGCCTTTTTCTTCGCAGGTTCCTTCCGGGCCTCGCGCAGTTCGACGAGCGCCTCGTAGATGCACGAGCGGTCGTCCGGCACGTAGGGCGCGGACTCGTCGTGTGCCGTTTTTTCGGCCTCCGCGAAGAGCCAAGGCTCGTCTCGCCCTGCCTCGGTGGCCGCGGAGAGCGCGGTCACCAAGACGGCCGCGCGCGAGCTTCCTGCGGGGAGCTCGGGCAGAGTCGTCTTCGCGAGCTCGATGCATTCGTCGTGGTTCTGCCCGCACAGCGCGGCGAGCGCTTCGGCCGCGCGCGCCTTGGTGCTCGCCTTGGAACTCGCGTCGGTCCGCACGGCCGTGAAGGCTCTCTTCGCGCCCTCGGTGTCGCCCGAGGCCATGAGCGCCGCGGCGCGCGCGAAGGCTGCGCGGTCTCCTCCGGCGGTCACGTCGTCGAGGAGGCTCGTGAGCTCGCTCGCCGTGGCCGAGCCCGCCCACGCGAGTCGGACGTCTTTGCCGTGCTCGTCGAGGACCCAGAGCGTGGGCCACGCACGATTGGGGAAACGCGCCACGAACGCGGCATTCTCCGGCTTTTCGGTGTCGATCGAGAGCCACACGAACCGGTCCGCGAGCGCGCCGAGCGAAGGATCGGTCAGCGTGGTGGCCCGCATCGAGAGGCAGGTGTGGCACCAGGGCGCCCACGAATCGACGAAGATCGGGCGATGCGTGCGCTCGGCGATGGCGACCGCCTTGGCGAAGTCGTCCTCGACGAAGACCGGACCCGCCTTGGACGCGACCACGGCCGACGAAGACGTCTCGGCGCGCGGGGGAATCCCGCCGCAGCCCGAGCCCGAAACGAGGCCCAGCCCCGCCGCGAGGCCGACGATCGACGGCGTGAACCGCGTCACGCGTCGCACGTCAGCTCTTGTGGCCTTCGACGAGCAAGGTCCAGTTCTGCGTCGAGGTGCAGGTGCCCGAGACGTTGAACACCTCGACCGTGACCGTGCGATCGTCGTCGTTGTTGTTCGCGAACGTTCCCGATTCGCCCCACTCGAGAGAGGTCACGTCGGCTCCCGTGGTGGCGTTGGTCGTCTGGTCCGGGCCGGTGCACTTTTGGCTCGAGCCGTCTCCCGCGAGGTAGACGCGCATGTCGAAGTTGGTGCCCGGAGGCGAGCTCAAGGTGAGCTTGATCTTCATCCTCTCCGCGAAGACTCCGCTGTCGTCCTCGCTCACGCGGATCTTCATCCAGCGCGAGGTGGACCCGATCGACGAGGAGACGTCGGCGCCTTTGTCGCCGCTCACGTCGGTCATCATGATGGCGCCGAGGCAAGCGTTGGGGCTCGCGCACGAAACCGAGGTTCCGCCGTCGGTGGTTCCGCCGTCGGTGGTGCCACCGTCGGTGACGATGCTGCCGTCCGTCGTGGCGTCGGTGGAGGCGTCGCTCACGGTCGCGTCCGATTTGCTCGCGTCGGCCACGGGCGGCTTCGCGGCATCGCGCGGGGGCGTGCTCGAATCGACCTCTTCGATGGGCTCGTCCCCGGCGTCTTCGTCCTCTCCCACGGTGCCGTTGGCACAAGCTGCAGCGATGAGCGCAGCGGTGGAAACGGCTGCAAAAATACCGAGAGTTGAGCGAAGACCCATGCGTCGCAAGATAGCGTGAGGCACGTCGTGGGCCAGGTTTTTTGCGGGACCCGGGTGAATCCGAGGAGCCAGCCGTTCCTGGCGGCGATGTGGGTAAAGCTCGCCTCGCCGAATTCTCGAGTGAAACGAGCCGCTGCCCGCGTTCAGTGGCGAGCGCTCGCGGACCTTTCGATCGCGTCACGAAACGCCTGGGCGTCCTGTGCACCTTCGATGCGCTCGCTCCCGATGAAGACCAGCGGCACGCCCGAAGCCGACGTTTGCATGTAAGCTGCAAGGTCTCGCCTCAGGCGCTCGTCGGTGGCGGGCGAGCGCACGCACTCGCGGTAGGCGTCGTTCGAGATGCCCGCGTCCACCGCCGCTTCTTCGCAGGTAGCGGCATCGAGGCGACCCGGCGGGGCTTCGAAGAGGCGGGCGTCCACGATCTCCGTGCGTCCTCCGAGCGTCTCCACGCAGATGGCGGCGCGTGCGGCTTGCTCCGCATGCGGGTGGCTGGGGAGGGGCACGTGATGTCGAACGATGCGCACCTTCGTGCTCGGGAGTGTCTGCAGGGCCTTGCTGAGCTCGAGGTGCGCGGTGCGGCAGTACGGGCACTCGTAGTCGGTGAACGCCACGATGGTGGTCGTGCCGGCGGGGCTCGACGAGAGCTCGGTCTTCACCGCGTCCGGCACCTTGGGCGTGCACGCCGACACGAGAAGCGCGAGCGCCGCGGGAAACGTGAACGAGAGCGAGCGCCGAACGGACGAGAGAGCCGATTGTCCCATCCTGCGAGCATACCTCGACCGCGGGAAGACGAAGCCCCCCGCACGAAGCGCTTCGCGCGAGGGGCTCCCTTTTTCACGGCGTCGTGGGGCATCCGCCGAAGCGCGTGCCTTCACGCGGGCGTCAGATGGTCAGCGTGCCGGTGCGCACCAGGTACGCGAGCTTCTTTCGCTGGGCGTCGTCGAGCACGGCGTGAATGCGCCCGAGCGCACGCACCACGGCCGCGCGCAGCTTTTCGGCGCTGTCGACGCGCATTTTTCCGCCTTCCGCGGCGCGTTCGTCCCCGAAGGCCGGGCCCTCGAGAGCGTCCGCGAAGGCGGCGATAGTCCGCTGATGATCGACCTCGGCTTGGGCGCGCTCGGTCTTCAGCTCGTTCAGGATGCGCGCGAGCTCTTCGACCTGGGCGTCGGTGAGCTCGAGCTTGTGGGCGAGAAAGCGCAGGGGCCTTCTCACGCCGAACGGGCCGCCCCCGAAGGGCTCGTCGTGCCCGCCACCGAAGTGGGCGGCGTCGTGGTCCGGGCGCCCGGCACGTTCGCCGTGGCGTCCGTGATGGTCGTGACGACCGGGGCCTCTTCCGCAGCCGCCGTGCTCGGCGTGGGCTTCGTGACCTTCGGCATGCGCACGGCGCGCGTTTTTCCACCAATAATAGAATGCAGGATGCATGGTTTCTCCTCGCGCCGGAGCGTTCGCTTCCGGCGGGGCTCGTGACGTGCGTGGGCGAGATTGCCTCACGCGCCTGCTACCGTCGTCACGCGCGGCGCGAGCGTCAACGCGCGGCTTCGTAAAGTTGCCGCTCGTGGACCTCTCGGGAAGCCCGCCGTCTCGTGCGATCAGCGAGCGAGCGCGCGGGTCTCGCCCAGGTCGACCACCCAGAGTCGCTCGTCCCCGAGCTCGCGACGCTTCCACTCTTCGCGGAGGCGCACCGGGGGCTCGCCCATGGGCTCGTCGGTGAGGCGGAAGGTGCCCCAGTGCATGGCCACGAAGTGCTTCGCGCCGAGCAGCCGGTGCGCTTCGATCGCGTCTTCCGGGCCGATGTGCTGCGGCTTCATGAACCACTCGGGATCGTAGGCACCGATGGGCATCATGGCCCAGTCGATGCCGGGCTCACGCTCTCCGATGGCGCGGAAGACCTGCTCGGAGAAGGCCGTGTCGCCGGCGTGGTAGGCCTTGCCCTCGGCGCTCTCGTAGACGAAGCCGCCCCAGAGGCGCGTGTTCTTGTCCCACGGCGCACGCATGCACCAGTGCTGCGCCGGCACGAGCGCGATGCGAAGGTCTCCGACGTGGGTCGACTCCCAGCGGTCGAGCTCGATCACCTTGGGGAGACCCACGTCACGCAGGAGCTTGCCGCACCCGAGCGGCACCACGTACGTGGCCTCGGGGCCGATGCGCCGAAGCGAGGGCAAATCCAGGTGGTCGAAGTGATCGTGCGAGACGGTGACCACGTCGACCGGGCCGATCGACCCGAGCTCGAGCCCCGGTCGGGAGAGGCGCTTCACCACCCCTTGGATGCGGTCGCCGAGGACCGGATCGGTGAGCACGAGCTTTCCGCCGAGGCGCATGGCGAACGTCGCGTGGCCGATCCACGTGAGGCTGGTCGCGAGGTCGCGCACCGCGGTTCCGTCGTTCGCGCGGTGAGGGGTCGAAAAGCTCGGGCCCGATCGACGACGCTTTCCGAGCAGGCGGTCTCCCACCTGCCACTTCAGCATGTCGAGCGGGCCCTTGTCGGGAGTGGTGCCGTCGAGGTTGGTGTACTTTACAGCCATTCGACTTCGCCTCTCCGTGTGGAGCTCGCGGGCGTCGACCGCGTGGAGCGGTGACGCCTCATGTGGTCAGGACCGGCTCAGGTGGCAGCCGGGGGCGTCTTCAGCGGGATGATCTGGACGCGGCGGTCCGGACCTTCGCCGTGGCTCTCGGTGCGCACGCCGGTCACGTCTTTGAGGGCGACGTGCACGATGCGGCGGTCGCGGGCGCTCATCGGGTCGAAGGTGATGACCTTGCCCTCTTTGGCGACGCGCTGACCGAGCTTCTGCGCCATCTCGGCGAGCTGATCTTCGTGGCGGGCGCGGTAGCCTTCGGCGTCGACCTGCACGTGACGGCGCGCATCGCCGGGGCGATGGACGACGCGGGTCGTGAGGTACTGGATCGCCTCGAGCACCGAGCCACGCTTGCCGATGACACGGCCGGCGTCGGGTCCTTCGATGTCGATGCGGATCTCGTCGGCCGAGCCCTCGCCGTCGTCGGGCGCGAGCACGGCATCGGCGTCGACCTGCATCTTCGTGAGAAGCATGCGCACGAAGTCGACCGCGCGCTGGCTCTGCGCGTCCACGTCCTGGGTCCTCGTCTCAACGTCGCTCATCGCTCAGGCCTTTCCCTTCCCCATCTCTACCTTGGACGAGGGTACTTCCTCGACCGAAATCTCTCCTTTTTTGGCGACCTTGCCGCCGCCACTCGGAGCGAACTTTTCCACCGCGAGCTGCTGCACGATGCCGAGGATGCTGTTCGTCAGCATGTAGACACCGAGCGCGGCCGGCAAAAACAGCATCATGACCGTGAAGATGCCGGGCATGAGCCACATCATCATCTTCTGCTGCGCGGGATCCATGCCCGGCTGCTGGGGCACGATGCGCTGCTGGAGAATCATGAACGCGCCGAGCACGAGCGGCAGCACGTAGAAGCGGTCGGGGGCCGAGAGGTCTTGGAACCACAAGAATTTCTCGTGGTACATCTCCACTGCGGTCTGGAGCGTGGTGTACATCGCGAACCAGACGGGCATCTGCACGAGCTGCGGCAAGCACCCACCGAAGGGGTTCACGCCGTGCTTCTTCCAGAGCTCCATCATGGCCAGGTTCTTCGCCTGGGCGTCGTCCGCGAACTTCGCGTTGATGGCGTCGACCTCGGGCTTGAGCTTGCGCATGCCCACGGTGGCCTTGATGGACTTCCACGTGAGCGGGAAGAGCACGAGGCGCACGCAGAGGGTCATCAGGATGATGGCGAGGCCCCAGTTGCCGAACGTGACCTTCGCGTGGAGGAACACGAGGAAGCTGATGAGGACCTTGGCCACCGGCGAGAAGAAGCCGAGGTTGATGAGCTCGCCGAGCTTGGGGTCCCCGGCGAGGGGAGCCACGCTTGCCGAGCGGGCCGCGCCGGCGAGCACGTCGCGCTCTTTCGGGCCGAAGAAGGCCACCTGGGTGTACGTGGCGCTCTCGCCGGTGGCGAGCTTGCGCGTCGGGTAGAGCAGGTTCGCGTGGTAGACCGCGCCCGCCTTGTCGTCGTCGCGGGCCTGGCCGTCGGCCATCCAGTCTTCGGCGAGCATGGCGCAGTCGGCAGGGCCGCCTTCGACCGTGGGCACGATGGCCTGACCGAAGTACGAGTTCGAGATGGCGGCGTAGCGATCGATGCCTTGCACCGTCTGCCAGCCCTCTTTGAAATCGTCCTTGTTCTTGCGGGTGACGTCTTTGCCCTGCGCGCAGGATAGCTCGGTCTGGAAGGGAGAGACGCGGCCGAGGTGACCCTTCACCTCTTCGTTGCGGCGGAAGGCGAACATGCCGACCGAGAGTCGGTGCCCTTTGGGGTCGGCGGCGAGGTTCTTCACCTCGGTCTTCACTTCGAGCTCGAACGGACGGTCGTTGGTGCGGACCGTCTTTTTGATCTGCACGAGCTCGTCTTGGTAGGTGAAGACGCAGCCCTTCTTGTTCTCGAGGCGCTCGAGCTTCCAGGCGAAGCGATCGAACTTCACTTGGTCGTTCGCGCCCTCGGCCCGGAAGAGCGTACGCAAGCTGCGCCAGCGCTCGTGGTCCGGGGTGGTGGACATGTCGAAGCCACCCGAGCCCGCGTACTGCGGGTCCTTCAGGTTGAAGTGCACGATGCCCGCGCCGCGCGTGGAGAGCGTCGCGTCGAAGCGCGCGCCGGCGATCTCGCACAGCTCGCCCTCGGCCGGGGCCTCGACGGGCTTTCCGTCGGTGCGCGGATCGAGGATGTCCGGCGCGTACCCGGGCGCGTTCACGTACGTCTCGGAGGGCACGCTCTGCGGCTTGTCGCCGCCGCGGATGAGCGGCATGCCGAACTTCATGAACAGGAGGATCGCGGCCGCGATGACGACCCAGCGGACGAGAGTATTTCGGTCCATGAATGTGCTTTCGGAGACGCGTCCTGAGAGTGCGAAGAATTCGGGGCCCTGACG
Organism: Polyangiaceae bacterium; assembly: GCA_965225775.1. GTDB lineage: Bacteria > Myxococcota_A > Polyangia > Polyangiales > Polyangiaceae > JAAFHV01. The sequence continues at coordinate 9,304,609 of OZ245328.1, forward strand.
GGTGCCCTTAAGGTGCCTGCTGCTGCTCGGGGAGGGAGCGAGGTGGCGGCGGGTCGTACCCACCGGGGTGCAGCGGGTGGCACTTACACACGCGCCACACCGAAAGCAAGCTGCCACGGGCGGCGCCGTGCAGCTCGAGGCACCCGATGGCGTACCGGGAGCACGAAGGCTCGAACCGGCATTGCCCACCGAGGAAGGGCGAGAGAAAGCGCTGATACAAGCGCACGAGCCCCACGAGCAGACGCGTCATCATGGCCGAACGCCGGAAAATGAACGCGGTTGAGAAGGGCAGCTCATGGGTCTTCGGGCGGGGGATTCCCGCGCGCCGGAACATGCGGCTCGACCGGGGCACGCGCCAGGGACTCTCGCGCTTCTTCACACCGTTTTACGAGCAAGCGAGCCACTCGGGAGAGCTCGTCCTTCGCTTCGTCGAAGGTTCGCTCGGCCGCTCCTGCACGGGCGACCACCACCAGGTCGAAGCCTGGCGGCAGCAAACCCGGCTTCGGCCAGAGGCGGAAACATTCGCGGAGGACGCGACGGGTTCGTGCTCGCTCCGGCGAGTTGCCTACTTTTTTCCCTACCGTGAGGCCGATGCGAGCCGGCATCGTGTGCGCGTCCGGCTCGGGACGCGGCTTCACCAGCAGCACGAACGAACGGGTCACCACGCGAAAGGGCGAGCCCTGCACGCGCAAAAAGTCCGACCTTCGGAGGAGCCTTTGCTCCTTCCCGAACGCGAACGAGGGCGTGTCCTGGGGGATCGACATGACAAAACGAAAGAGCGGATCGTCCGCGCAACGAGGCTCGGGCGACCCGCTCTCGGTCACACGCGCGAGTCTCGACGCCGCGGAGCGGAACGACGAGGCGCGCGTGGAGCTTCGGTCACTTCTTGAAGGTGGTGACGGCGAGACGGAGGCGGCCCTTGCGGCGGCGGTTCGCGAGGACCTTGCGGCCGCCCGCGGTCTCCATGCGGGCGCGGAACCCGTGGGTACGGACGCGGCGGAGATTGTGGGGTTGGTACGTGCGCTTCATCTTGATCCTCTGGAACGGGGCCCGGTCGTCCCGGGGCGGCGGAAGAAAGCACCCTCGCGGGCCTTCGTCAAGCGGACTCGTGACAGTTTCGCGCGAGCGCGCGAGGCGAGGCACGAACCACGTGCGCCCCATAGCGCAACGCCAGATGGAATGGAACGCCACACACTTCCGAGAGGAAGCGGTGTACGGTGCGGCCCGTCGGAGGCGAACACGCGCATGAGGCGGAAAAGCATGAGGAAGGTCGCGTTCGGGCTCGGGGTTTTGGCGTTCGGCGCCGTTTCCGCGATGAGCGGAGAAGCTCTCGCCCAGCAGAAAACCTTCCATCTCGATCGGCTCGAAGTACCCGGTGGTCCGGACGACGGCGTCGCCGTATTCCGCCCGGTCACCAACCAAAGGCCCATTGTTTACGGGCAGTTGGCCCTCGGTTATTCGTTCCGTCCGCTGCGCACGTCGACCATCGTGTCCGACCGCCAGACGAAGCTGAACAGCCCGAGCGGCGCCATCCACAACCAGTTCACGCTCTACGGTAGCGCGGGATTCCAGTTCCTCGACCGCTTCAGCTTGGGCATCACGTTCCCCTTCACGCCCGCCCAAAACGGCGACGTGCCGAGCTATGCCCCGGGCAGCGTGACCGGTACCGGAACGAGCACCACGACGGCCTTCAAGCCTTCGGGTCCGTCGGTCGGAGACCTGCGCGTCGATGCACGTGTGGTCGCCCTCCGCTCGGACAATCGCAAGCACGCCATCGGCATCGGGGCGAGCCTGTTCCTCCCGTCCGGCACCACCAACAACTTCGGCGGCGACGGCCAGGCTTCGGCCATGGTGCTCGTCTCGGCGGAGACCCAGGCGGGTCCGTTCGTGTTCGACGTGAACACGGGCATCCACTTCCGCCCCGACACCAGCGTCAACGCTCCCGTGCTCGGCAACGGCCTCGGCGTGGGCTCGGAGTGGCGCTGGGCGTTCGGCGCGTTTTTGCCGCTCCAAGACGGCAAATACCGCATCGGTTTGAACGTGTTCGGCCAGACCGGCATCGCCGACAACTCGGTGACCGGGCCCACGTTCTTCACCGCGAACAACAGCTCGCTCGAGTTCAACGTGGAAGGGCGCATGCGCTTCGGTCCGGCCGATCACTGGTGGGCCGGTCTCGGCGCCGGACGTGGCATCGCCATGGGCTACGGCGCGACCGACCTCCGCGTGGTCGCGTTGGTCGGTACGTACGTTCCCATCTTGGACTCGGAGGCGCCCTCTCCCAAGCGTCGCGAGAAGTTCAAGATCGACGCCGGCGCGGCCGATCGTGATCACGACGGTATCCCGGACGACATCGACGCGTGCCCGGACGAGCCGGAAGATCACCAGGGCAACGACCCGAACGACGGCTGCCCCATGCCGGCCGACCGCGACGGCGACGGCATCCCCGACTCGGCCGACAAGTGCCCGGATCAGCCGGAGGACAAGGACGGCTTCGAGGACGGCGACGGCTGCCCCGAGGACGACAACGACAAGGACGGCATCCCCGACGCGAAGGACGCCTGCCCGAAGGAGCCCGGAGCTCCCAACACAGATCCCGCCAAAAATGGCTGCCCCTCGTTCATCAAGCTCGAGGGCGGTCAGATTCGCGTGCTCCAGCAGGTGCACTTCGCCACCGGCTCGGCGCGCATCCTCCCGGACAGCTTCCCGATGCTCCAGGAGATCGCCAACGTGCTCAAGGCGAACCCCGGCATCAAGCGCATGAGCATCGACGGCCACACCGACAACAAGGGTGGCGCTGCGATGAACAAGAAGCTCTCGCAGGACCGCGCCGACTCGGTCATGAAGTGGCTGACCGAGCACGCCATCACGCAAGATCGCCTCGAAGCGCACGGCTACGGCATGGAGAAGCCGATCGACAACAACCTGACCGACGCCGGCCGCGCGGCCAACCGTCGCGTCGAGTTCAAGATCCTGAGCGAGACCAAGAGCGAGTAGCGCGAGGTTCGGCGCGCGAAAGCGCGGCCGAGCTCCTCGGGTGAACAAGGGCGATCTCGGAGCTTCGGTTCCGCATCGCCCTTGTCTTTTTTCGAAGGCGGATGGCGGTGTTGGTCGGCGATGGCCTGCGGGGCGAGGCTTTTAGGATCGGTACTTCTTGGCCTACTTGCGAGGGGGGTCCCCCCCACGCTCCCCCCTCGTGGGACGCCCTAGGTGACCCGCGGTCTGGTGTTCGAGGAAAGGAGCTGCGGCGCGGCTTGCGAGGGCGGCTACTTGCCGGCTCGGTGGATGGCGAGGAGGAGGGCTTTGGCGAAGTCGGTCGCTTTGCGTTCGCAGAGGTGGCCTGCGCCGTCTCCGTCGATGCCTTGGCCTTTGCTCGGGCACGAAGGGGTGGAGCGATTCGCTTGGCAGATGCGCCACACGCCGCCTTCTTCGCAGCGCTTGCCTTCGTCGAGGCTCTCGATGTCTTGGAGGTCGAAGATGATGTCGCTCTTGAAGGTGTCGAGCATCCACGCGCGCATCTTCATCTTCGGCGGGTTCTCCGCGGTCGAGTAGACGAGGGGCGGCGTGACGTGCACGAACTTGAGGCCCGCGGCTTTGATCTCGCCGACCAGCTTTTGGTACTCGGCCTCGACCGCGCCGAGGTCTTCGTCGCGCACGTCGGCGTAGCCGAAGCTGAAGAAGAGGACCTTGAGGTTCGCTTTGTGACGCCCGAGGGCGGCGCGAACGGCAGCCATTTTCTGCATGGGCTGGCCGTTCGGGACGTTGGCCACGTCGGTGAAGATGCCGCCGTTGAGGCCGGTCTTGACGGCCTTCCCCGCTTGGTTGTCGGGGCCGTAGTACTCGAACGAGTATCCGGAGGCTTCGGAGCCGTCTTCCAAGTCTTGGCCGACCGATTGGTGCAGGTAGAGCGTGCCGAACGTCTTGATCGCGTCCTTGTCGGCGAGCGCCTTCCACTCCTCGATGCCCGGTACGCCGATCACGTTGGGACCCGCGGGGTTCTGCGGGGTCGTGTTGGTGGGCGCGGTCGTGCTCGTGCCGGTGCCGGTCGGGCTCGTGGTGCTCGAGCCGTCGGGGTTCTGCGGGTCGACCACGGGGTTGTCCGAACCGACACTGCTGCACGCGACACCAGCGAGCGTGGCCACCACCAAAGGCAAGGCGAGGAGCGATCGACGAAGGTTCATGGAAGGGCCTCGTGGAAAGACGGGAGCGACCTGCGCTCCTCGAAAGGGGAAAGGACGGCGCGACGCCGCTCGACGTCCTCGAACGTAGCACGCGGTCGGACGGTGAACAGCGCCCGCTCGGCCTCGTGAGGTGCGCGCACGACGTGGCGTTCAGTCGAGTGAGACGTGTCGGGCCACCCGCTGCGACGGTCCGCTGAACGGCTGGACCTGGAGCTTGCCGAGCTCCCGTTCGATGCAAGATGCAGCTTTCGTCCCGAGGAGCTCTCCGCCGTCCACCAGCGCGGCGACGACCTTGCCGGACTCCGCGAACGTGACGCTCACGTGGGCCATCTTCTTTCCCTCTGCGAGCGGCTTGCACGCACGTAGATCGGCCTCGGCGACCGCGTGGAGCGCGCGCGACGGATCGGCCGGGCCTCGCGCTTCGGACGCGCACGCAGAGAGGGACACGAGCGTCACGAGGAAGGCGAGCGCACGAGACGCGATCATTTCAAACCTCCGGCGAACAGCTCGCAGCCCCAGAGCGCCCCCTCGGCGTCGCGCATCGCGGCCACACCCAGGCGGTCGAAGTCGGCGCGGCGCACGTTCGCGTGATGCGACGGGCTGTCCGTGAGTGCTCGATGGAGCTCGCGGATTTCGCGCCCCGTGGCCACGTTCTCGCCGACCACGGTGGCGCGCAGGCCGGCCTCTTCGACTCGCGCCCGAGGGTCTCCTCTTCCCACGTCGTGCCCTAGTTTCTTCTGGGCGATCATCTGCCGCACGTGGGCGAGCGCGATCGCATCGAGCCGCGCGTCGCGCCTCGACTCGCCCAGGCCTTCCTCGCGTCGCGCCCCGTTCACCAGCGCCGCGAGAGCGTCCGCCTCGGAGCCACTCGTCGAAGCAGGCGTGCTCGTGTCGACGGTGGGGGCATAGCTGGGCGTCGTGTCCGCGAAGACGAGCGTTTCGAGCAGCGGTCTCGGGCCGTCGCTCGTATCACCGACGACCTGCACCGTGAACACGCCGCGCGCGTCGGGCGCGAAGGTGGCGCGGACGGTGCGCGTCGTGGGCGAATAGGCGCCCGGGACGGTGCGTGGCGCGCCGTACGGCCCCTTGATCATCACGCGCGCGTCCCGCACGTCGCCCAAGAGCTTGCCTTCGACCGTGAGCCATTCGCCGACGCGCGTGCGCTCGCGCAGCGGAGCGAGCGTGCCCTCGACGTCGACCACGATCACCGATGCGACGAGCGCGCCCGTGGGCGACTGCAGCACCGACACCCCGCACGTGAGGTGCGCGCCGCTCGTATTGTCGCGGAAGGCCGCGAAGGCTCGTGCGAGCGCTCGCGCATCTCCGCTCGTTTGCTGCGCGACCCACGAGCGAGGCCACACCCAGGGAAGGCGCTCGGCGCGTAGGGCGAGGGTGAGCCCGGGCAAGTCGAGGGGGGGCTCGGCGCGCAGCTTTCGTCGGGCGAGACCTTCGGCGATGCGATCGAGCGATGCGTCCGCTGCACCGCATGCGCGATGGAGCTCCGTGGCGAGCGCGGCGGGGTCGTCCGCGCCGTTCGTGTCTCGGGCGTTGGCTGCCTCGTCGGCGTGCGCCGAGCTCACGGCGAGCATGCCCGAAGCCACCACGAGCGCCGTTCGGATCGCGCGTCGAGTTTCCGCGATGGTCCGAACGAGAGGCGAGCCCATGCCGAGACGCTACACCGAAGCGCGCGAACGGCGCCATTTTCGGCGGAAATTGCCCCGAGAATCGCTACTTTCGCTTGAGCGCTGCGCGCCCTTCCGCGAGCGCTTTTTCGGCGTTTCGCTTGCCGAGCGCGAGGCCCACGCGAAGGCCCAAGATGAAGGCGCAGCCGACCACCAGCGCCGTGAAGAGAGAAGGCATCATCTTCGAAACACCTCGCCCCTCGCGCCCGCCGCGAATCCGCGGAGAGACGAGGGGCGAACGGGTGAGGCCATGATGGTCAGAGGGTGAAGCTCTTGCCGACCTTGACTGGGCTGCCGCCGAAGGCGGGGACTCGTGCGCCGCGGAACTTGCCCGCGATGCATCCACCCACCGGGGTTCCCGGGAACGGACCGCCGTCGACCGCGGCCGACGAGACGCTTCCGCTGGGGTCGAAGGTGACGGTGACGTGGCCCGAGCCGGTGGGGCCGTCGGGCTTCTTGCACGAGGCGACGTTCACGCCGCCGAGAGCTGCCGCGGCCGCGCCACGGTCGAAGGGCGCGCCGCTCGCTGCAGCCGGAGCCGCAGGAGCTGCCGCGGGCTGACCGGAGGCCTTGCGCATCTGCGCTTCGAGGCTGGTTCCTCCGCCGGAAGCGGGGGCCGCGGTGGGCGTGGGGGGAGCAGGAGCTGCTCCGCCGCCCGATTCGGCCTTGGTGCTCTTCGGGGCCGCGCCGCCACCGGCAGGCGCAGCGCCCTTCGGTCCGGTGGCCACCGCGACGCCGCCGGCGCCGGGCTCTTTGGCGGTGGTCGCTTCGGCCGGAGGGGGCGTGGCCGCGGCGGTGGTGGCCGTCGTGGCGGTGTCCTTCGGCGGGTCGTTCTGTGCGAGGGCGCTCGGGCCGCCAGCGGTGCCGGTCTTGGCGGTGTCGACCGGGGGCGTGGAGGGGCGCGTGAAGACGATGGCGAGCACCACCGCGATGGTGAGGAAACCGACGCCGCCGACGATGGCGAAGATGATGCCCTTGTTGCTCTTGCCCGAGGACTGTGCGCCCACGTCGGCGGCTGCGACGGCCGGATCCATCGCCGGAGGCGCGAGGATGGGAGCCGCGAGGGCCGCGCCGAACGCGCCGCCACCGCCGAGATTCATGATGTCGTCGACGCCGCTCGACTTGGGTTTGTCGTTCTTGTTGGTCGACGCGGACGAAAGCGCTCGGATGTCGATCAAGCCCGAGCCGTCACCTTGCGCGGTGGTCTTGTTTTCCGGGGCTTTGCCGTTCTTGTCGCTCTCTTTCGTGAGCGAGTTGAGCGAAAAGAGCACGCTCGATTCGTTGCGCTGGCCGGTCAGCTTGGGCTCGTCCTTGGGGGGCGTGGCAGCGACCATGCGGTCGTTCTCACTGCCTGCCTGCGCGACACCACCGAAGAGGTCCGCGCCAGCGTTGCGGCTACGCTCGCGCCGAGCCGCTGCTGGAGCGCTCGCGCTGTCCCCGAAGAGGCTGGCGGCTTGTCCGCCTCCGCCGTTGCCGCTGGTCGGGCTGCCGAAGAGCGGCGCGGCGGCTGCCGCGGCAACCGGAGCGAACTCTCCACCCGTGTTCATGGCGACCGGGTGCACGCTCGGGCTCGAGACCGCGCGGTGGAGCTGGTCGATGTCCCGCAAAGGGAGCCAGCCGTCCATGCCGTCTTTCCAGCAGTAGGTCTCGGTGGTGACCACGCCGGCGCGGTACTCCGCGACGATTTCTTGCGTGGACATGGTGCGCTGATCGCCTTCGGCGACGTTCACCGTCCACTGGTCACCGGCGCCCGCCGCGTAGTCGAACACCTCACCGCCCGCGCTCGCGTCGTCCGCTGCGCCGGCGTGGCCTTCCGCGCCGTTGATGACGATGGTCGCACTGCACTTCTTGCAGCGGATCTTGACGACCTTGCCGACGACTTTCTCGTCCGCGATGGTGTACTTGGCTTGACACGATTGGCACGAAATCTTCATCGCGGAACCGTCCTTCTGGGGCGCACACCACACGTCGATGGCGCCGTCGAGACCACCATCCAATCGTTGTCGCTCGTGGAACCGTCACTGCCGCCCGTTCCGAGGACCGGCTTTGACGAACCACTCGCCTTTTCAAGTATAGCGGGCATCGTTTTCGGCGATCAAGGTCGAGTCTCAGTTCTCACCGGATCGACTTTACTTGCCGTGGCAGGGGAGTGGGCAAAGGAATCGCTCAAAACGAGCGCGGACGACCCCGGGAGGGAGCACGACCGGGCCAGAGGCGTCGCGCGGTGAGCGCGTCCGGAGGCGCGGTCAGGCACGAGCCAAGGAGAATGCACGCGGAATTCTCGGGTAAATCGCCGCTTCGAGGGCGTGTACGCGAGAGGGAGGAAGCTCGGCCGAATAGCGAGCTCGTGTGGCGTTCGGAGTCTCGAGCTGGAAAGTACCTGTCCATATGGACCGGGGTGGCGACGAGGGCTCAGGTAGGGTGTTCGACCGTCGCCGGCCCTTTGGCTTGGGAGAGAATCGAGAGAATCGTACGAGTCTCGAGCTCGGGTCACGTTCGGGTGCCGGGTCTTACGCACTACACGGAGAGTCGATCTCCGCGTCGTTCGGTAGACGGAGCTTTCGACCGAATATTGTGCGCCACGCCTCCCGCTTCGTCAGTTGAGAAGCACGAGCGAGGTTCCGTCTTTTCCGCAGAACGTTGCGGCGCCCTCGAAGCGCGCGCCGCAAGTGGGGCAAATCTTCCCTCGCGCCGCTTTTTGCGGGGCCGCGCGGCCTCCCGGGGGCATCGAGACGAGCTCTTCGCCGTGCTCCGGGCAGACCTTCGTGCCCTCTGGGAAGGCTCGCTTGCAGCGTGGGCAGGTGGGCGACAATCCGAGCTCGTCCGCGGCTTTGGCGACGAGCTTGGTGCCGTCGTGCGGGCAGAACGCGGTATCGACGAAGGTGCGTCGGCACGTGGGGCAGGCGCGTTCTTCGGTGGGGGCCTGAATGGCGGCGCCACCTGCGGCTTTTGCTGCCGCACGGGCGGCGCGAGCCTCTTCGAGCTTTCGTTTGGCTTCTTCGGCCGCTCGAACGCTCTCTTCGTGGGCCACGAGCTTTCGGCGGTAGTCCGCTTCCTGCGCTTCTTTCTGGAGCGAGGCGTCTTTCACGCGGTCTTCGTGGCGTGCGAGGGTCTCTTGCTCGAGCTCGAGGGCGCGCTTTTGGCGCTTTCGGAGGACGAGATAGGCGGCTCCGAGCGCCACCACCGCGAGCCCGACGAGCGAGACGAAAATGGTGCGGCGCTTCTTGCGGCCGTCGTCGGCGACGACTTCGCTGCTGCCGATGGAAACGCCGGGCAGCATGGTGACGCTGGCGGTGTCGGTTTCGCCAGCCGAGTTCAGGCCTTCTTTGCCCAGCAAGGCCTCGTAGTTGGCGGCCGACGAGACCTCGAGCGTGACCTTCGCGGTCTTGCCTTCGGCGGTCGCTTCGAGCTCGTAGGTGCCTTCGGGGGCGCTCGCCGGCACGCTCACTTCGCCTTTGGCGTCGAGGGTCACGCCGGCTGCGGCGGCTTCTTTTCCCGCGATCCACTTCACGTCGCCGACGGCCGGGCAGCCGTCTTTGTCGACCACTTTGGCGCGGAAGAGGAACTTTTCGCCCGTGCGCACGAGCTTCTTCGAGGGACGAACCTCGAGGCGTGCGGCCGGGCCCGGAGCGGCGCAGCTCGACGTGGGCTTGGGCTCCTCACGCGGAGGAGGCGCGGGGGGCGGCTCGACGGTCTTCGCGGGGGCGCTGGCGCTCGCGCTGGCCGGAGCGGAAGGCGTGTCGCGGGAGATCAAATCGAAGCTTCGTGAGCGACGCACGTCGGCCACGCAGAGGCCGCCTTCGTGAGCGATTTCGTAGCGTCCGGTCTCGGTGATCTCGATGTGGGAATCGCTGGTGGCGACCACCAAGGTCTGCATGATCGTCTTGCGCGGATCGCCGGGCGGGGTCGTGCAGCGGGTACGCCACTGGCGGCTGTCGGCCGCGTGCGAGTAGCTCTCGCGGGCGAGGCTCGGCAGCGGGTCGTAGCATTGGTTCGACCGGAACACGCGTCCGCCACCGAGGAACGCGAGCACGTCGCCTTCGGCCTTCACTTGGATGGTCTCGCCTCCGCCCGAGCTCGACGACTTCGGCGGCGGCCCGCAGCCTTCTTGCCAGCGCTGCACCGTGAAGTCTTCGCGGAGCGCGCTCTGGCGCCACTTGCCGTCGAAGGTCGAGTCGGCGAGCGCCGACGACGACAGCGCGAGCGCCACGAGCAAGCTCGAGAGGGCGACGAACGAACGAAGCGGCGGCTGGGACTGGGAGTAGCGGAACGAGCTCAAGCGATTCGTCCGGATGATAGCAGCCTCGCCGGACACCTCGGCAAATCGGCAGTGAACGGACGCACCGGGGGCGGGCGTTCGTGGCCAAAAGCGCGATCTTTTCGCGGAAAAAGACGGCAAAAACTCAACGTATTCCAGGCATGAATGCTATGTGCCCGGGGCGATGCGATCCATCACGCGCTCCGTTCTGGCCCTCGCTGCTCTCGGAACCCTCGCTTTCGCCGGCACGGCGAACGCCCAGCCCATTCCTGCGGGGAACGGCGAAGGCTTCGATACGCACCTCTTCCGTCCGGCCATGGACTCGAAGGGCTTCTTCGCCACCAACGGCACCGACATCCTCGGCGCGAACGACTTCAGCCTCGGGCTGGTCATCGACTACGGCCGTAACCTCCTGCGGGTGAAAGAGGCCGGGCAAGACAGCCCGCAGCTCATCAACCACCAGTTCCAGGGCACGTTCCACTTCGACTACGGCATCGCGAACCGGCTCGTGCTCGGTCTGTCGGTGCCCATCAACCTCGCCTCCGGTGAGGCGCAGTTCGACAAGCAGAACCCGCCGCAAGCGACGGTGAACCCGAACCAGTGGTCGCCGAACGCGTTCGACTCGCAGACCATCGGGTACCTCTCCCTGCACGGTAAGCTGCGCATTCTTCGGGTGGAAAAGGGCTTCGGCCTGGCGCTCGCCACCCAGGTCGGTGTGCCCATCACCGACGCCCCTCGCGCCGGCGGCGCCGACCCGGGCTTTTTCGTGTGGCCGCAGCTCATCGGCGAGATGCGCTTCATCGGTCCCGGCCTCTTGAAGATCGGCGCCAACGCCGGCTTCCGCGCCCACAAAACCAGCGGCACCACGCTCGACCTGAGAGACGGGCGCTTCGTCGACGGACAGCGCGTGACGTACGGCCTCGGCGCGTCGATGCGCGTGCTCGAGCCGGTCGACCTCGTCGCCGATACGTACGGCACGTTCCTCATCAGCGACGCGGACTCGGCGGTGAAGCCCTCGAACGAGGTCACCGGAGGTCTCAAGATCTTCGTCGAGCGCAACAGCTACCTGATGCTCGGCGCCGGGCCGCGCTTCACGAAGGGCTTCGAGGCCGCCGACGTGCGCGCCTTCGTGGGCTTCATCTTCGAGCCTTCGATCGGCGACCGTGACGGCGACGGCATCAAGGACGACGTCGACAAGTGCCCGGACGAGCGCGAAGACTTCGACGGGTTCGAGGACGAAGACGGGTGCCCGGAGCCGGACAACGACAAGGACGGCATCCCCGACATCAAGGACAAGTGCCCGAACATCCCCGAAGATCTGGACGGGGACGAGGACGCCGACGGCTGCCCCGAGCCGCCGAAAGACGGCGACCGCGACCACGACGGCATCCCGGACTCGCGCGACAAGTGCCCCGACGATCCCGAGGACAAGGACGGGTTCGAGGACGAAGACGGATGCCCGGAGCCGGACAACGACAAGGACGGCATCCCGGACGTGAAGGACCTCTGTCCGAACGAGCCCGAGACGTTCAACAAATTCCGTGACGAAGACGGCTGTCCCGACCGCGGAAACGTGGTGGTCGAGGACAACAACATCGTCATCCTCAAGAAGATCCAGTTCAAGACCGGCTCGGCCGAGATCCTGCCGGAGTCGAACGAGATCTTGGACGCGGTCGCGGGCACCATGAAGGACCACCCCGAGTTCCAGCTCGTCGAGGTGGCCGGTCACGCCGACGAGCGCGCCCCCGACTCGTACAACCTGAAGCTCACCCAGCTGCGCGTGAACGCGGTGGTCGCGGCGCTCGTCGCGCGCGGCGCCCCGTCGAACAAGCTGCGCAGCAAGGGCTACGGCGAGTACTGCCCCGAAGACCCCGAGCACAACGAGGCGGCTTGGGAGAAGAACCGCCGCGTCGAGTTCAAGATCGTCAAGACCGCCGACGGCCCGACCGGCGTGGAGCTCGGCTGCAAGAACGCGACGGAAAAGGGCGTGAAGCCCGATCCGATTCCGTGACGAGCTGAGCCGACGAAGCGCGCCTTCCGCACCCCGGGAGGCGCGTTTTTCGTTTCCGAATCACACGACGGGCGAGGGAGCGTGAGAGCTTTGGAGATCGAACATTTCGCGTGTACGGCGTGCGGCAAGTGTTGCAACACGCCTCCCGAGACCACCGTGCTCGAGGCCATCGCGCTCGGCGACGTCTTCGTGGCGAGCCTCGTGTACAAGCTGTCGCGCGTGCCGCGGCAAGGCAACGAAGTGGGCAGTCGCGACCTCGTGATGGAAGGCGATTTTGCCGGGATCGACCGCGAGGTCTACACGCGGGAGGTGGGCGCCGTGGTGCGGCGCGCGGGCGTGCGCGTAGGCGCGGAGCCGGGATGGGACGTGTTCCTCACGCTCACGTCGCGGCCGTGGACGTACGGGAGCGCGCGCGCGTGTCCTGCGCTCGACGTGGCGAGCGGTCGTTGTCACGTACACGAACGTCGACCGGTCACGTGCAAGACCGTGCCGCTCTCCTACGACGTGCCGGACGCGCTGCTCGTGCCGGCGTATCGCGCGGTGGTGGTGCGTGGCAAGGAGCGCCTCGGCTACGCGTGCGACACCTCGAGCGCGGCGCCCGAGCTCTTGCGCGACGGGGCTCTCGTGAACGACGAGTACCGCGCGGCGCGCGAAGAGGGCGTGAAGGCCGACGAGGCGAATCGCGCGCTCGCCGAGCGCCTCTTGCGCAGCAAGCTCCTTCCCGGACCGCGCGAGGTCTTGGTCGCGATGGGCAAGGGCTCGCAGGTGAGCGTGTCGTTCTTCGGGGCGGCCATCGAAGCGCACCTGGCCGGCCTCGTGGACGAGCCCTCGCTGCTTCGGTTTTTCGAAGGGCAAGAGCGCGTGATCGCTCGGGAAGTGGACGCGGCCATGGCGCGCAAGATCAAGTCCGAGCGTGACATGACCACGCAGCTACGAAAGCTCGGGGACACGTACGCGAAGCTTCGCGCCGACCGCTTGGCCCGAGGCCCAATCCCGAGCTGAACGCAAGACGCGCGGCTCCTACCGAAGCTCGGCCGAAGGCGCCGCTCGCGTCGCAGCGAGCGGCGGGGAGCCACGACCGAGACGCTGACTACGGACAGCCCTTGGTTGCGCGCAGGGTTCCCACCGCGGCTGCGCACGAGTCGTGGGTCTCGCGACACGCGACTTTGAGAGTCTGAAGCGTGCCGCAGTCGAGCGACTCTTTGCGCGGCAAAAGCAGGGTCTTCACGGTCTGCCAATCGTTGGCTTTGACCGCCGTGTCGAGCGCGTTGCCCTTGGTGGTCGCGGTAGGTTTCGGCGCGGGGGTCGGCGAGCCCGTACCTGGCGCCGGTGGGGTCGGCGTAGGTGCGGTCTGCGGAGGAGGCGACACCACCGTCGGGCCCGTAGACGGAGGTTGCGTGGTGGCCGTGGGGCCGGTGGCGACGACCGAGACCGGCGGGGCAGGCTCGATCGGGGCGGTGGCAGGCGGCGGCGCGATCGCGGCCTCGGTGGGAGCGGCCGAGGCGGAGGCCGGCGCATTTTGCTCCGCCTGGATGAGTGCCGTGGCCTTGGCGCGGACGGAAGTCTCGAGCGACGTGGTGGCTTCCACGCGTTGCCAGAGAGCGCGACGCGCGGCGGGGTCCGTGGTGGCGGCGGCGCGCTGGAGCATTCCCTCGGCCCACTGCGTTTCGAAGGCGCGGTACTCGGCGCTGGCGCGTAGCGGAGAAGCCTCGCGGATCTCACGGTTCGCGGTGGCGTGCGCGTCGTCGCAGGCGGGCGCGGACACGCCCTTGGCGCAGGTGGCCTGCGCCTCTTTGAGCTTGCCTTGCTCGTACTCTTGGATGGCGTCGACGCCGTTCGGCTGAGCGGTGGCGGTGCCCTTGGTGACCATGTAGTAGCCGCCGCCCACGAGCAGCGCGGCGACCAGCGCACCGAGCACCATGTAGGGGACGACGCTGCCTTTGGGCTTGGGCTTGCGATCGGCGAACTCGACCTGGCGGTCGCTGATGGCGGTGAGCTGCTGGCTCTCGTTCACGCCGGGGATGAACACTTGGCCGGCGCCCACGAACTTGAAGCGCACGTCGCCGAGCTCGATGAGGTCTCCGGCTTCGATGATGCCGCGGCGCAGATCCGCGGCGTTCACGCGCACGCCGTTGGACGAGCCCTTGTCGACGATTTCGTAGCGGCCTTCACCGAGCAGGTGAATCTCGCAGTGCACGCGGGAGACCGAGTTGTGGTCGATCGAGATGCTGCACTCTTCACTGCGGCCCACCGTGGTGAGCTCTTGCTCGAGCGGGAACTCGACGCCCGGCGTCGGTCCGACGAGCATCACCAGGCGGGTGGGGCGCTCCATGAGCAGCGAGCCGCGGAACGCGTTCGCCATGGGGAGCGTCTTTTTGGTCGCTTCGACCTCGCTGACGGGCACGTAGGGCGCCGTGGCTTCGGTCATGCTCTCGTCTTGGAAGACGATGCGGTAGTCACCGACCTGGATGAGGTCTCCGTGTTGGAGCTCGATCGGCTCGGCCACGCGCAGGCCGTTCACGTGAACGCCGTTGTAGCTCTGGTTGTCCTCGAGGACGTAAACCTCTTTGGCACCGGCTTTGCGCGTTACCTTCGCGTGATCACGAGAGATGTTCCGCTCGGTGAGGCGGATGGTGTTCCCCTCTTTGCGACCGAGCGTGTATTCGTCGCGCGAGAGCGGGACGACGGTCCTCTTTCCCTCGTCGTCTTCGATGACAAGCTTCCACATGGGAGGTTCGGGCTTCTCTCGTTCCTGCGCGACGTTGGAGGCGAAAAGGCCGGCCGAGAGGGTCCCGGCACGACGAGCCGAGAGTTTAGCGAGGGCCCGCGTGGAATGGCAATGGCCTCTGTCCCTCGCGCACGTTCTGCGGGGACTTTTCGGGGCAGGCAGGGGGGGGCCAGATCCGCGAAAAGGCGAAGATTTGCGCTAGAACGCAGGGCATGACCGCTCCCCGACCGAAGGCCCTCTATCTTCACGGTTTCGCTTCGGGACCGGGCTCGACCAAGGCTCGGGGGTTCGCGAAGGCGGCATGGGAGGCCGGTGTGAGCCTCGATGTTCTCGATTTGAGGCAGCCGAGCTTCGCCCACCTCAGGCTCTCCGCCATGATCGAGCACGTCGGAAAAGCGATCGGAGAAGGGGACCGAGAACGCGCGATTCTCGTGGGATCGAGCCTCGGAGGGCTCACGGCGTGTCGTCTCGCCGAGCGGGATGCTCGGGTCGGTGCGCTGCTGTTGCTCGCGCCGGCGTTCTCCCTCGTCGAGCGTTGGAAAACCATGCTCGGAGCCGAAAAAATGGAGGCTTGGCGAAGCTCGGGCTGGCTCGAGGTGGACGACTACGCCGAGCGGAAGAAAGCACGGGTCGACTACGGGTTCTTCGAGGACCTTCGAGAGTCGGACCCGGAGGCGCTCCCCGATGTGCGCGTGCCGACGGTGATCGTGCACGGTGTGCGAGACGAGGTGGTGCCGGTCGAACACTCACGGCGTTTCGCGGCGGGCAAGCCTCACGTGAAGCTCGTCGAAGTGGACGACGGTCACGAGCTGGTCGCGTCGATCGGCGTCGCGCTCGCCGAGGCGGCGTCCCTCTTCGCTCCGTGGGGATGGGCGACAAAGCGGGGGACGCACACCTGACGTCTCGGTCAGAGCTGCCATCCGAGTTGACAGGGTGACCAGAACGGGTTGCCCTGGAAAAAGTGAAGCCCGCGAAGGTAGTGCCATCTCGGTTGGCGGAAATGTTTCGGCTCGAGGAGGCCGTGGCGCGAGGCGCGAGTGGCCGAGTCTTCCGTGCGGAGAGGCGTGCCGATGGGGCGCGTGCGGCCATCAAGTGCGTCGATCATCCTTCCGTTCGGGACGAGGCGCGTCTGCTCGCGCAGCTCGACCTCGACTGGGGTCCGCGTGTGCTTGCTTCGGGCGTCGACTCGAATGCGGTGTTCGACATGGGAGCGACGAGCGGGGCTGCGTTTCGTGGCGATGCGCGAGCTCGTGAGTCTCGTGCGTCGGACGTCGCGTGGGTCGCCTACACGTGGGCGGACGGGCGTGCGCTCGACGTGCGCGCACTTCCTTCGAGCGCGGACGAGAGGCTTCGGCTGGCTGCCGCGGTGGCGCACGGTGTGGGGCGAGCGCTGGAGGAGATCCATGCGCTCGGGGTTCGCCATGGCGACGTGAAGCCGGCCAACGTGGTGGTGCGCGACGAGCGTTCGCGAGGGCATTGGCAGGATAGGCCAGAGGAGCGAGGGGCGTCGCTCGTCGACTTCGGGTTCGCGACGCGAGGGCGAGGGCTCTTGGGGGCGAGTCCGCGCTACGCAGCTCCCGAGCTCGAAGCCGGTGGGCCCGCGTTGGTCGAAGCGGATCTCTACGCGCTCGGGCTCGTGCTCGGGGAGATCGTCGACTCCGAGGCTCATTCCCTGGAAAAATCGGCACTTCGTGAGCGGATCGCGACCTTCGGGGGGGCGGCGGGGCCGGAGGCCTGGGCGCGCGCGCTCGTGAGTCGTGCGCCTCTCGGGCGCCCTCCCGCAGGGTGGGTGGCCGAGCAGGCCGCGGCGTGGCTTGGTCTCGAGGGGCGCGAGGCGCGTGCGCGCGAGGCTCGCGTGCGCGCGGTCGTGCGGAGCGCGGTCGAACCGGCGTTCTCTCGTGTGACGGTGTTGGCCGAGCACGAGCGAGACGAGGCGCCGCCGCGCGACGAGGCGCGTGAACGTGAAGAGGAAGGGCGCATCGGCGAGCCGGTGCGCACGTGGCTCGCCGAGGCTCGTGCGCGCGTTGCGGCCGCATCCTTCGGGACGCACCTCACGTTTCGAGCCGTGGAGCCGCTCGGCACGCTGGAGCTGCAGCGGTGGCTCGTCTCGCTCGTGGGACCTCGAGCGGCTTCTTTTCCCGTGCCGAACGTCGACGAAGCGACGCTCGCGAAGCGGCTCCTGGCCTACGCGGAGCGCGGCGCGCTCGGTGCGATCTCGTGGCGTGACTTGGAGATGGAGCCTCCGCTCGCCTCGAGCGATGCCGCACCGTCGGACGTGGGGCTCTCTGCGAGCTTCGACGTCGCGTCGGCGGCGCGCGTACTGCGAGAGCTCGCCGGTGCGGAGCCGTCCGTCGGGACGAGCCGGAGGCTCGAGGTCGCGATCGCAGCGGGATCGTGCCCATGGCCACTCGCCGTGGCGTTCGCGGAGCACCTCGTGCGACGAGGCGAGATCGGGCGCGCACACGCTGCTCTCGCATGGGTCGAAGAGGCTCGCGAGGCGGACGAGTCGGCTGCTTCGAGCGAGGAAGGACGCGAACGTGAGGGCGACGCGTCCACGTCGTTCGCTCTCGCGGAGGCGCGTCTCGTCTTGGCCGAGGTGGCGCGCCGACGCGGCGAGCCGCAGCGTGCCGAGGCTCTCGCGAAGCGCGTCGAAGAGGTCCCCGAGTGCGCCGCGAGGGCGCGTGCTCTGCGCGCGCGCCTCGCCTGGGAGCGAGGCGCGCTCGACGAAGCGGAGCAACTCGCCGATCTTCCCGGTGCGCTCGCCGCCGAGGTGCGCGGGCTCGTCGCGTATTCGCGTGGCCACTACGACGCGGGCCTCGCGGCCCTCGCCCCCGCCCGCGTCGAGACGCGCGACGGCTCCGCCGTCGCGCGCCTCGACGCGGTCGTGGGCATGCTCGAGCACGCGCGCGGAGACGCGGAGGCGAGCCTCCGCGCCTTCGCGCGCGCCTTGGACCACGCGACCCGCGCCGGCGCGTTCGTCGAGGAAGCCACCTATGCCACCGGGGCCGCCGCGGCCGCGACCGACGCGGGCTACGTGGCCCTCGGGCTCGCGTACGGCATGCGCGCGGCGCTCCTTTGGGAGCGCCTCGCGCAGCCGGCTCGCGCCGCGCGCGCGTGGCTCTCGCGTGCCGCGGCGTACGGCCTGTTCGGCGCCGTGCACGGCGCCGAACGGGCCGCCCGCGAGGCCCTCGCGCTCGCGGAAACCTCGGGAGATTCGCGGGCTTCGGCGTACGCCCGCTGGGCGTACGCCGAAGCCCTCGGGGCGGCCGACGAGGCGAGCCTCGAGGGGCTCGAGGGGGTCGCGAGCCTCGACGACGCGCGACGGCTCGCCGCCGAGGCGGCGCGTCGCGCGGACGAGACGCTCGCCCTCGCCGACTCCGACGACCCGGTCCGCGTGCGCGCGGCGGCGCGGCTGCTCGTGTACGCCACGCTCGCGCCCGACCGGGTGCGAGCGTGCGACGAGCGTGCACGCTACACGGATCTCGCGACCCGCTGGGAGTGGTGGGGAGCGCGCGCCGAGGTGCTCGGCGCGCGCCGAGAGCGGGCAGAGGACGGCGCGACGGACGCGCGCTTCGAGCGGCGGCGTGTGGTGACCGAGCTGCTCGCGCTGCTCGCGGAGGGCGCGCGGGTCGCCGTGGGCTCGCGTGGGCCCGCGCTGGCCGCCGTCGCCGAGCTCGCGCGCGAGCTCGGCGACGGCGACGCGACGCGCAGGTTCGAGCACGCGCTCGGCGAGCTCGCCGAGCGCGTGCGACGCGGGGGCGACGCGGGGAGCGACGCGGGGCTCGTGGGCGCGGGCGTGGGCGACACGGGCTTCGCGGACGCGCTCGCGTCCGCGTCCGCTAACGCGAAACGGCACTGGACGCGCTTCCGCGAGAGCGCGCCGCAAGGCAGCGCGCTCTCGCAGGCGCAGATCACGCAGCTCGAGAGTATCGTGCGCAGCTTGGGCACGGGCGAGGGGCTACGCCCGCTGCTCGCGCAGGTGCTCGACGCGCTCGTTCTGTGGACCGGCGTGGAGCGGGGGCTCTTGCTCGTGCGCGCGCCGAACGGGCGGCTCGTGCCGCGCGTGGCGCGCAACTTGGCGCGCGAAGACCTCGTGGGCGAGCAGCTCGCCCTCTCGACCACGCTCGCGCAGCGCGCGCTCGAGACGGGCGAGGCCATCGTGGCCATCGATGCGCTCGCGACTCACGGCGAGACGCACGCATCGGTGCACGCGCTGCGTTTGCGGAGCGTGCTCGCGGTTCCGCTCTGCGCGCGGGGGGAGGTGCTCGGGGTGGCGTACCTCGACGATCGCATGAAAAAAGCGGCCTTCGGGCCGGACGAGCTCGGCTGGGTGCGCCTCTTGGCCACCCAGGCGGCGATGGCGATCTCGGACGCGCGGGACAAGGTGCGGCTGCGGCGCGCGCTTCGGCACGAAGCGCGGGCCGCGGAGCGCGCGCGGCAGGTGCTCGGGCGGCGCGAGGTGGAGCTCGAGGCGGTGCGGGCGACGCTCGCGGCGACCGGCGATGCCGGCGCCGCGGGCGGTGCGGGCGGCGCGGGCGCGGGGATCGTGGGGACGAGCGCGGCGCTCACGGCCACGCTGCGCGTGGCCGTGAGGGTCGCGGGGAGTGACGTGCCGGTCTTGGTGACGGGCGAGTCGGGCACGGGAAAAGAGCTGGTGGCGCGCACCATCCACGCGCGCGGTGCCCGTCGCGAGCGTGCCTTCGTGAGCGAAAACTGCGCGAGTGTGCCCGAGTCGCTCCTCGAGTCGACGCTCTTCGGCCACGTGAAGGGCGCGTTCACCGGCGCCTCGTCCACTCGGATCGGACTTTTCGACGTCGCGCACCGAGGCACGCTCTTCCTCGACGAAATCGGCGAGATGTCCCCGGCGATGCAAGCGAAGCTCTTGCGCGTGCTCCAAGACGGCGAGGTGCGGCCCGTGGGCTCGGAGCGTACGCGGAACGTCGACGTGCGAATCATCGGTGCGACCCACCGCGACCTCGAGGCGATGGTGAAGGCCGGGACCTTCCGCGAAGACCTCTATTATCGCCTCAACGTCGTCACGTTGAAGGTGCCAGCCCTGCGCGAGCGTTCGTCCGACATTCCGCTCCTCTTCGTGCACTTCCTCGAAAAGTACGGTGCAGGGCGCGTCCCCCAAGTCACCCGCGCCGCGCTCGACAAGCTCCAGGCGTACCCGTGGCCGGGCAACGTCCGGCAGCTCGAGAACGAAGCCCGACGTGCCCTGGTCCTCGCCGACGATCGCATCGACGTGGCCGAGCTCTCGCCCGAGCTCACCCGAGGCGCGTGCCACTCCGAGGCCCCCGCCACGTTACGTGGCAAGCTGGACGAGCTCGAGGCCGAGCTCGTTCGCGCCGCGCTCGATGCCGCGAACGGCAATCAAACCAAGGCGGCGATCGAGCTCGGAATCTCGCGTTTCGGACTGCAAAAGATGCTCAAACGATTGGGGATTCGCTGAGCTCGATCGCGCTTCTTCCAGCCTTTCAGCCGCCCATGCACTTGCCCACTTCGGCCTTCGTGTCGGCAGCCGGGCATTGAAGCTTTCCGCCCACGCACGACGGGCGTTCGACCCCGTCGTTGGGCATGCAGCAATCGAAGTCCGCTTCGGTGCCGCAGGGCGTCGGCGGCTTGAAGCAGCACACGTTGGTTCCCGGAGCTCCTCCGCCGCAGGAGTACTCGCTCCCGCCCAGCTGGCCTGCGCCTCGATTGCATTCCGAGACGGCGCCGCACGAGCCTCCCGCCGTGATGCAGGTGTTGGCGTTGGGGGCGGCGCACTTCCCCGCGGGCGTCTTGGTGTTTCCGCCGTTGCAGGTGCACGTTCCGTTGGCCTCGCACTTTCCGGCGAGCGACGACTGGGTCGCGTCCGCGTTGCAGTCCGCATCCGTCGTGCAGACCTTCGGCGCCGAGCAGGTTCCGGTCGCGGCGCGAGTGAATCCGGGGAGACAGACGAGCTTTCCGTCTTCGCAGGTCGGGCGCGCCGTGAAGGCTCCGCAGCACTCGAAATCGGCCTCGAGCGCGCACGCGGTCGGCGGCTTGAAGCAGCAGACGTTGGTTCCCGGGGCGCTCGTCCCGTCGCCGCAGGTGTATTTCGAGGCGCCGAGCTGGCCTTTGCCCGGAGCACAATCGGAGATGAAGGTGCACGAGCCCCCGGCGGAAATGCAGTCCACCGAGCCGCCGTCGCCGCTGGGAACGGGGCCGGCGTCGCCGGCATCGGTGGAGGTGAGCACCGGTGCGATCGAACCGCTGCAGGCGGCAGCCGCGATCACGAAGGCGAACGACGATACGGGAAGGAGAGCGCGAAGAAGGTTCATGTCGCCCTGGGCCCCGACCCGCTCCGGATGGCTCACGAAAAAAAGAATTTCGAGGATGAGCCGTTCTTCGGGCCTCGTGGCCCTCACACGAGAACGTGTACCTTGCCATCGTGTCCAGCGCACTCGAACGTCTCGCGGTGGAGCCGAGAGACGAAGCCCGCGACGAAGACGAGCGCCTCGTGCTCGCCATTCGCAACGGTGTGCGTTCGGCGGAAGAAGCGCTCTACCGTAAGCACGCTCCTTCGATCCTCCGCCTGGCGACACGTCTGCTCCGCTCCACCGAAGACGCTCGAGACGTCTTGCAGGACACGTTTTTGACGGCGTTCGAGGAAATTCGCGACCTTCGCGATCCGCGGTCGGTACGGGCGTGGATGCATACGCTCTGCGTACGCCTCGTTCATCGAAGGTTCAGAAAGCGCAAGCTCTTGCGCTTTCTCGGGCTCGACTGCAGCGAAGAAGACGCCAAGCTCGAGCTTCTCGCTTCGCCCGACCTCGATCCGGAAGCTCGGGCCGAGCTCTCCGCTCTCGACCGGGCACTCGACGCGCTTCCCGCGGAAGAGAAGATCGCTTGGGTCTTGCGCCACGTCGAAGGCATGGCCCTCGAAGAGGTCGCGCAGGCCTGCGACTGTTCGCTCGCGACCGCCAAGCGGCGAATCTCCGCCGCTCACGCCCTGGTCGAGCGTCTCACCGGAAGGAGCGAGCCGTGAACGAACGACCGCTCTCCGAGCTCTTGCGGAAGGAACCGGACCCTCGCGCCGTGGACGAGGTGTGGCATCGCATCGAGGCGCGGCGTGGTCGAGGTCGCGCCAAGTGGGTGGGCGCTGCGCTCGTCGTGGTCGGACTCGTGGTGATGGCGCTCGTCTTCCGTCCCTTCGGTGCGCCGCGGGGCCCCTCGGGGGCGCCGCCTTCGGCGATTCGACTGGCGTCGGGCGCGGAGTTGCCGCCGAGCCTCGAACCTGGCGAAGTTTCCCTCCCCTCGGTGCGCCGAGACGTCGCTCTGGACGACGGCTCGCATCTCTTGCTCGAAGACGGCGCGACGCTCGTTCCCCGAGAAAATACGGGGAAACGGCTCTCGTTCGACCTCACCAAGGGAGCGGCGGTGTTCGACGTCGTGCCGAACGGGCCTCGTGAGTGGTCGATCGAAACCGGACTCGCACGGGTCTCGGTGCTCGGTACACGCTTTCGCGTGGAGCGCGGGCCGCACACGGTCAAAGTCGCGGTGGAGCGCGGGCACGTGCGCGTCTCCAGCGCGCGACTTTCGGGAGGCGAGACGCACCTCTTCGCCGGTCAGTGGGTCGAGGTTCACGACGACGAGACGGCCGCGGACTCGGGCGCACCGGTGACCGATGCCTCGACCCTCGCGGTCGCCGATGCCGATGCCGTGACGGAGGCCTCGGTCGAAGGGCCCGCACCGTCTGCGAGCCACGCCTCGAGTCCGTCGAGCGCCGCGCCTTCCGCTCCGGCCGTCGAGTGGCGACCGCTCGTCGCCAAGGGCGACTACCACGCCGCATACGAGGCGCTCGGCCACGAGGGCGTAGTCGGGGAGACCAAGCGCGCGAGCAATGCGTCGGACCTGCTCGCTGTCGCCGACGTGGCGCGTTTGTCCGGTCATCCAGGTGATGCGGTCGCTCCTCTCGAACGACTGCTCGCGGAGCACGGCGGAGACGCGCGTGCACCGGCTGGGGCCTTTACGCTCGGGAAAATTCAGCTCGATTCGCTGGGCGAGCCGGCGCGCGCGGCGCGTGCGTTCGAGCGCGCCATCGCGGGTGGTCTTCCGAGCGCGCTCCGTGAAGATGCCTTCGCTCGTCGCGTCGAGGCGTACGCGAAGGCCGGTGACGCCGCGCAGGCCAAAGCCGCGCGGAAGGCCTACGAAGAGAGCTATCCGGCAGGTCGTCATCGCGCTGCCGTCGAAGGGGGGGCTCCCTGAGGTCCCGACCGTTCGTGCGGACTTTCGCGCCGATCTTCGTGGTGCTGTCGCTCGCCGCCGTTCGAGCTTCGGCGCTGGAGGGGGCCGAGCTCGAGCTCTCGGTCGAGCCCGCGGCGGGGATCGACGCGGGCAAGCTCCGCGAGCGTCTTCGCATCGAGCTCGCGGACGTCGCGCGTTCGCCCGTGCGCGTGATCGTCTCGGCTGCGGGCGCGCGCACACGCGTCGAGCTGGTCTTCGAGGACGGCGCGCGAGACACGCGCGAGGCCGACCTCTCGGACGCCGCGCCCGGCGAGACCGAGCGCGTGCTCGCGCTCTCGATCGCCGAGCAGCTCCGAACCGCGCCGCCGCCGGTTTCCTCGTCGTCCGCCGATGCAGGCGCCCCCGAGGTCTCGCCCGCCATCCTGGCTCCGCGACCGGTTCCGGTCGTCCCCTCGGCTCCCGCGCCGGAGCGCGCGCCGCCGATCGGGGAGCGGGGGCCGGAGTCGGAGCCCGAGGAGCCATCGGTTCGTTCGGGGGTCCACGCCGCTCTCGGCGCGCGCGTGTTCGGAGAAGCGGCCACCTTGCTCGTCGAACCTCGAATCGGCGTCGCGGTTCGCCATCGCAGCGGCGCACGGGTCGATGTGGCCGTGCTCTACGCGCACGCCGAGAGCACCGATCCGCTCGGCGTCGTGGTGATGAACGCGTTCGGTGGATCGCTCGGCTTGTCGTTCGATCGCGCGCTCGCCGGCGCGTTTTCCCTGCGCGCTGGACCTCGGCTCGATGTCTCGGCGGGTTTCGCGGAAGGGGCTCCCGTTTCGGGAGCGGTCGTCGGAGGAACGGCCCGCGCTCCGCTCGTGGTGCTCGTCGGAGAGACGGAGCTCCGCTTCGTTCCGACCCACGGGCTCGGGCTCTCGCTGGCGGCGGACCTGGGCGGGGGGCTCGCTGGGCTCGATCTGCGCGCGGACGATCGAACGCCGTCGGCCCTGTACGGAGTTACGTTCGGGGCTCGTTTCGGGCTTCTGTGGGGCTCCGTCTCCACCCGATGAGGGGCAAATCGACGAGGCCGCCGCGGCATACCGCGACGGCCTCGGTGAGGTCCCGAAGGAAGCTCGCTCGTTCAGTCGTCTTCCGTCGCTCGCAGTTTGGCCAGCACGCTCAGGTCTTCCAAGGTCGACGTGTCACCTTTGGTCTCGACCACTCCGCTCGCGATTTCCTTGAGCAAGCGCCGCATGATCTTGCCGCTGCGGGTCTTCGGTAGGGCGTCCGCGAAACGCACCTCGTCGGGACGCGCGAACTTTCCGATCTCGCGATCGATGTGCTCTGCAATCTTCGACTTCATCGCCTTGTCGGCCGTTTGGCCGCCCTTCAGCGTGACGAAGACGACCAGCGCCTGACCTTTGAGGTCGTCCGGCTTACCGACGGCGGCCGACTCGGCGACGGCCGGGTGGCTCCCCAGCGCGGCCTCGATCTCGGCCGTGCCGATGCGGTGACCGGCCACGTTGAGCACGTCGTCGATGCGACCGACCACCCAGAAGTAGCCGTCGTCGTCCTGCCTCGCGCCGTCTCCGGTGAAGTAGACGCCGGGCAGCTGCGACCAGTAGCTCGCCTTGAAGCGGGCATCGTCACCGAAGAGCGTGCGCGCCATGGAGGGCCAGGGCTTCTTGACCACCAGCTTGCCGCTCTCGTTGGGGGCGCACTTTTCGCCGGCATCGGTGACCACCTCGATGTCCACGCCGAACATGGGCAGGCCCGTCGAGCCCGGCTTCGAGTAGCTCGCGCCGGGGAGGGTCGTGAGCATGATCGAGCCTGTTTCGGTCTGCCACCAGGTGTCCACGATCGGGCAGCGTCCGCCGCCGATCACGCGGTGGTACCAGGTCCAAGCTTCCGGGTTGATCGGCTCGCCCACGCTGCCGAGCAAGCGCAAGCTCGAGAGATCGTGCTTCTGCGGGTGCTCGTCGCCCCAGCGAATGAAGGCGCGGATGGCGGTCGGCGCCGTGTAGAGGATGGTCACGCCGTGCTTCTCGATCACGGACCAGAAGCGACCCGGATCGGGGAAGTTCGGTGCGCCCTCGTACATGAGGCACGAGGCGCCGTTGGAGAGAGGTCCGTAGACGATGTAGCTGTGGCCGGTGACCCAGCCCACGTCTGCGGTGCACCAGTAGAGGTCGGACTCCTTGAAGTCGAAGACGTACTTCGACGAGACGTGCACGCCCGCCAAGTAGCCCGCGGAGGTATGCAGCACGCCCTTCGGCTTGCCCGTCGAGCCCGAGGTGTAGAGGACGAAGAGCGGGTGCTCGGCGTCGAAGGCCTCGGGGGATTTCGCCTTGGCCACGGCTTCGTCGCTGGGCTTCTCGGCGAGCAGGGCGGCCCAGGTGTGATCGCGGCCGGACTTGAGCGAAATAGGGGCTTTTTCGTGGCCGATGCGCTCGTATACCACCACGTGACGGATGCTCGGCGTCTGCTCGAGGGCGGCGTCGGCCATCTGCTTGAGTGGCACCACGTGGCCGCGTCGCCATGCGCCGTCTTGGGTGAGCAGGACGCTCGCGCCGAGGTCGTTGATACGGTCGCGCAAGGCTTCTGCGGAGAAGCCGCCGAAGACCACCGAGTGCGTCGCGCCGAGGCGCGCACACGCGAGCATCGCGATGGCAGCCTCGGGGATCATGCCCATGTAGATGGCGACCCGGTCGCCCGCGCGGACGCCCAAGTCGGTGAGGGCCGCGGCGAGCTTCACCACCTCGCGGTGCAGCTCGAAGTAGGTGAGCGTCTTCGAGTCGCCGGGCTCGCCCTCGAACACGATGGCGGCACGGTTGCGCGCGGACGTGGTGAGGTGGCGATCGAGGCAGCTCTCGCTGACGTTCAGCTTGGCGCCGACGAAGAACTTGGCGTGCGGCAAGTCCCACTCGGAGAAGGACTTCCAGGTCTCGCGAAAGGCGAGGTGCTTCGTCTGGTCGCGCCAGAACTTCTCCGGGTTCTCGAGCGACTCGGCGTGCATCGACGCGTACTCCGCGTGCGACCGAACGTGGGCGTGCTCGCTGAAGCTTGCGTCGGGGACGTAGCGGCGGTCGTCTTTCTGGCGCGAGTCGGTGCGGTCGGACATGTGAGCTCCCGGGAGTTGCGGCGCGACGGGCGCCGGCTTTCGACTTTCGACTATAGATCTTCGCAGGAAGTTTCCGGGGGTCGCCTGGGGCGCGCAATCGAAATTCAACGACGAGGCGCGAGCTCCAAGAGGTACGCCCGATCTTCACCCACTCCCCGTGGTTCGGGATCGGTGTCCCGCAGGAACCCTACGTGTTCGTAGAGTCGCACGGCGCTCGCGAAAATCGTGCGCGTGCGCAGGCCCACGTGGGTCATTCCGTCCGCGCGCGCCGCGGAGACGAGCTCGTCGAGCAAGCGCTTGCCGAGACTCCGTCCGCGGGCCTCGGGGGCCACGAAGAGCTTGGAAATCCAGCCTCGATCGTTCCAGGGCTCGAGGCAGCCGATCCCCATCACGACGCTGCGGGCATCGACTGCCACGAGGTCCACGAAACGGCCCCCGCGCGAGCCCACGCCGTAGACGTCGCGGTCGTCGACCTCCGGCGAAGGCTCGATACCGTGCTCGCGGAGCGCTCCGAACACGATCTCGACCACACGCGGGACGTCGGACGGAACGGCACGGCGAATGGAAAAGGGAGGAAAAGAAGAGCGAGTGGAGGACGAGGGCCCCATCGCACGAAGCCTACCTTGACCGCGCGACGAGGCGCCGTCGATACTGAAGCGTCGAGGGAGGGAGATCCCCAAGCTTCATGAGAACCCAGTCTTTCTTCGCAGCCTTCGCGCTCGCGTCCGTGCTCGTTCCCACATTGGCCGGAGCGCAGGAAGCCGAGCCACAACCGTCGCCTCCCGCTCACGACTCCGGGCGCGGAGCCCAAGCGATCGCGGAGGCGAAGAAAGCCGAGAGCAGCGGGAAAATCGACGAAGCTTGTGCGGCCTACGCGCGCGCTCAAGCCTTCGACCCCCAATCGACCACGCTGCTCGCGCTCGCGCTCTGCCACGAAAAGCAAGGCAAGCTCGCGACCGCCTACGGCGAGCTCGGCGAGGTGGCGGCCGCGTTCGGCAAAGAAGGCAACAAAGAGCGCGAAACCTTCGCCCGTGGGCACGCGAAAGACCTCGAGCCGAAGCTCTCCTATCTCGTGCTCGAGGGCACGGAGAACACCAAGGTCGAGACCTTCACGCTGGACGGACTGCCAGTCCCCAAGGCGGCCTGGTCGAAGCCTCTGCCGCTCGATACGGGGGACCACTCCCTCTCGTTCGCTCAGACGGGGGCCGAGCCTTCGCAGGCGCACGTTCAGATTCCGCCCGGTGCCGCGAAGGTTCCGTATCGCCTCCCGCTGCTCGGCAAGAGCAAGCTCGCCCAGTCGGACAAGGGCGAAGCCGCGACGACTCCCTGGCTCGGATATGGTCTCGTAGCCGGAGGCGTGGTCGGATTGGGCATCGGCTCGGTCTTCGGCATCAGCACGTTCTCCGCGCGCTCAGACGCCGACAAAGGCTGCAACGTCGCCAAACAATGCACCGCAGAGAGCCTGGCCCGCATCGACGACGGCAGGTCGTCCGGCACCATCTCGACCATTGCTTTCGTCGCCGGCGCTGTTCTGGTCGGCACGGGATTGACGCTCATTTTGACCCATAAGACCGAGTCGAAGCCGAAGACGGCGCTCACGATGGTCCTCACCGGCCAGGGGACGTTCTGATGAAACGAAGCACCATCGTGGGCGCGCTCTTGATCTCGACGAGCGCAGGCTGTTCCGTGCTCGCCGGATTGAGTGGGGATTACACGCTTCTCCCTCAGTCCGAGGCGGGCACCCCCGTCGACGGAAGCCTTCCCGGGGACGAGACGGTCACCCCCATTCCGGACGCGAGCACGGAGATTCCCGACGTACCGGTGCCGCCCGTCTCGGGTAACGGTCGGGTCCTCTACGCGTACAACAGCACGTACTATCTGATCGAGGCGGTCGCCGGGGCGAGCCCGGCCCCCATCACGCCCTCGCTCAATGCGATCTCGCCCGGGACCGACTCGCGCGTGAACATGGGCGCCGACGGATCCATCGTGGTCGAGACCACGCGCTTCGGCTGTTCCAATCCCTGTCTCGCCATCTTCGCCCCGGACTTGAAGACCGGCGCCAAGGTGACGGCCGGAGGAAAAGACGTCACGGACATGCGCGACATCGTCCCTGCGGTGGCGGGGAACGGCAACCTGGTCGTCTTCGGAGGTCGCGGCGTGCACCAGAGGGACCTGTTCGTCAGCGTCAAGACGAGCGGCGGTTGGTCGGCGGCCAAGTCGATCACCGATTCGTCCACGCAGTCGAACAACTTCAAGCCGTTCATCGCCCCCGATGCCTCCAAGGTCGTCTTCGACTGCGGTGACGACCCCTTCGGTGCCACCAATACGAGCGTGTGCGAAGTGGGCATCGACGGAACCGGTTTCCGGAAGGTCATCGGACCGGAAGGTGGTCCCGGCGCCGGAAAAAACACCCACAGCCCGGCCTACAATCGCGACGGTGCCATCGTCTTCGAGGGCGAATGGGGCAGCGAGCAGATTTGGCGAATTCCCCCGGGAGGTGGCGCCCCGGCATTGGTCAACGGCACTTTCTCGAACGACAACACGCCCTGCGTGCTCCCCAATGGGAAGATTGTCTCGCTGTGGCTCCAGCGCTCCGGCAATCCTCAGGGGTTCCACGAGCTCAAGCTCATGAATGCAGACGGCTCGGGGATGGTGATGCTCCAGCAGGGCTTCGACATCGAAGACATCGGGCTCGGCTGCGGCAACTGAAGGCGTGCGAGATATCGGCGGTCTCGTCGATCACACCAGGTAGTGGTCGAGCAACACCTTCACGGCGAGCACTATCAGGACGAGGCCTCCGACCACCTCGAGTCGCTTTCCGAACATCGCGCCGAGCCGCCTGCCCACGAGCAGGCCGGCCGACGAGAGTACGGCCGTGGTGATGCCGATGGCCGCGAGCGAGAAGACCAAAGGAGCACGGAGGAGCGGCAGGGTGATGCCCGCCGCGAACGCGTCGATACTGGTCGCCACGGCGAGCCCGAACATGACCCGGAAGCCCCAGGGGTCGCGCTTGTCCCCGTCGGGCTCGTCGTCGTCCGACGCTCGCGCTTCCCAGAGCATTTTGGCGCCGATGCCGGCCAGCAGCACGAACGCGACCCAATGGGCGAAACGGCTCATGAAGGGGCCGAGCTCGGCACCGAGCACGTAACCGAAGAGCGGCATCGCGGCTTGCGCGCCTCCGAAGGCGAGGGCGATCTTGGCCACGTGTTTGGCTTCGATGCGCTCGGTGACGAGGCCTCGAGCCGCGGCGACGGCGGTTGCGTCCATCGACAGCCCCACGGCGAGGGCGAAGACCTGGGGATAGCTCATGAGCGACTACGACGGAAAGACATGGTGGAAGAGCTCGGCGCGGCTCGAGACACCGCATTTGACGTAGATTTGGGATACGTGCTGGCGAACCGTCTTCTCCGATATGCCCAGGACGTGGGCAATCTCGGCGCTCGGCAAGCCCTTGAGCACCAAGCGCGCGACTTCGGTCTCCTTCTCCGTGAGCTTGGCGCGGCGCAGCGACCTCTCGACGAGGTGTGCGGTCTCGGAGCGGTCGGACAGGACTCGCGCGAGCACCTGCAAGAGCTCGGCGGAGGCGAAGGGCTTCTCCATCAAGAACGCCGCCCCTTCGTTGAGAGCTCGCTTCACGGTGTCGAGGTCGGCGAAGGCGGTGATCACTACGATGGCGATGCCCGGACAACGTTCTCGCAGAGGTCGAACGAGGTCGACCCCGCCCTTGTCTTCGGTGCCCAGCTTGACGTCGACCACGGCGGCGTCGAAATCGCTCACGCTCTCGATGGCCTCTCGTGCCTCCCTCGAAGTGCCGACGGCCGTGCACGTGTAGCTTGCACGCATCAGCGCGCGCGCGAGCACGTCGCGCGAGTCGGCCTCGTCTTCGACCAAGAGAACGTGTCTCACTTGGGCGCTCGTCATGTCGGAAGCCTCAGCTCGAGGCAGGTGGACCAGCCGGGCATATCGGTCACCACGACGTCGCCGTTCATGGCACGCGCCAGCGCACGAGAGACCGAGAGTCCGAGGCCCATGCCTCGAGCCTTGCTGGTGGAGAGCGGCTCGAACAAGGTCGCGCGCGACTCGGCGCCGATTCCCGGGCCATTGTCGAGTACCCGAACCACGGCTCCGTCCGCCGTTCGTTCGGCCGTGATCCGGACGCGAGGAGCGGGGACCTCGCTCGTCGCTTCCAAGCCGTTCTGAATGAGGTTTTCCAGGATGATGCGGACGAACGCGCGGTCTCCACGCGCTTCGAGCGCAGGCTCGACCGAGACCTCGACCTGAGCAGCCTTGCCGAGCGTCGTTCCACGCGTGACGTCTCGCACCACGCCGCCCAAGGGAAGGGGAGCGACCGAAGGCTCGAGGGTCGAGGTCACGGCTCGCAGCGCACGAATGCGCTCGTCGATGCGGCGCATCTGCGCGCCGGCCTTTTCGAGCAGTTCTTTGCGCGAGGGACCGGGGAGCGTTTCGTCGTCTTCGAGCGCGCGCACTTCTTCGAGCAAAAGGCCGAGCGAGTGCAGGGGGTTCTTCACCTCGTGCAGCGTCGCCGTGGCGACCAGCCACACGGCTTGATCGCGCTCGACGTGCTCGAGTCTTCGTCCGAGGTCGTCGGCGCGCAGGCGCTCACGTCGCGCGACCTCGCTTCGGAGCCTCCAGTAGTGAACGGCGACCCCGATGAGCGCGCCAGCCAGGAGCGGGACTCCGCGATCGACGAACGAGTGGACCAGGGCCAGCGTGGCGACGAGGGGAGTCTTTCGATCCAGGACGTCGAACAGGGTATTCGCCGCGGCGTAGGCGACTCCGAGCGTGAGCCCACCGGCCACGTACAGCCAGAGGTGCGCGGTGCGCGGATCGGCCGCGTCTGCCTTGCGGCCCTTTCCGAGCTTCGGGGTTGCCATCGACGCCGAATATGGCACGTGGTCGCGGCGTGCGACGTCCGGCATTTGCCGGATCGGCGCTCGTGTGGGGCACCACCTCGGGCCTGCCTCCGGAGAAAGACGCGAATTGGTCCATCATTTTGCGAATTTCTCGAGAATATCCGCTCGATTTTCGCTGCCGTGGTTAAGCGAGCGCCGGAATCGCCGTCCTACGAGCTGTGCAGACCGCATTCGCTTGCACCCTCGAAAGTCGGATCGCAGCAGGCCAGCTCGACGTTCCTCTATTTCCCGAAGCCGCAAGGCGCGTCATCGACGCCTGCGATCAAGAGGACTGCGATATGGGCCGAGTTGCGGAAGCCGTTCGCTGGGATCCCTCCCTCTCCGCGCAGTTCCTTCGCCTCGCCAACAGCTCGGCGTTCGGAGCTCGTACCACCATCGTGAGTCTGGCCCAGGCCGTGGCGCGACTCGGCACGAGTCAGACCCGTCAGATCGCACTGCTCGTGACTTGTCAGGCGGGCGTCTTCGACAGCAAGACCCGTCGGGCCGCCGCGCACAAGCTCCGCGTTCAGTCGGTGGTCACGGCCCTTTGGGCTCAAGAAGTCGCGCGAGTTCGCCGAACCAACGTGGAAGAAGCGTTCCTGAGTGGACTGCTCGGCGACGTGGCCATGCCCGCGCTCTGGCAACTCGCCGAGGATCTCGAGCGAGCAGGACGCGGGACCGACGACGCCACGGATTCGGACGCCGTCATCGCCGGCGTTCACCACGCGGTCGGTGCCGACATCGCACACCGGTGGAAACTGCCCGCGCGCGTCGTCACCGCGATCCGCATGCATCACGCGTCTCCCGAGGAGATCGCGCAAGCGCGCGTCGGGCCTTCGATGGAAGCAACCGTCGCCGCCGTTCAGCTTGCCGGAGTGCTCGCCGCTCCGCACATGCGCGGCGAGTCGATCGATCTCGAGCAGGTGAGGGCCCACCCCGCGGTGATTCCGCTCAGCCTCTACGGAGCAGAGCTCGAGAAGCTGCTCGAGCGTGAAGAGGTGGTTCGAGAGGCAGCACGGGTGGTCACATGAGCGAGGTGGTGGGGCTCACCGAGGTCGATTTCGTCGTCGTCGGGAGCGGTCCAGCAGGACAGAAGGCTGCTATCGCGGCGGCGAAGGCGGGCTGCAAGGTCGTCGTCGTCGAACGAGAAGCCCGCTCGGGTGGAGCGTGTGTTCGCCACGGCACGATTCCCAGCAAAACACTGCGTGAGACCGCGCTCGCTCTTCGCAGCCTCGAGCGACGGACCGCAGGCGAGCTTCGCGTCCAGATGGGCGACGACGCCGAGGTCGCGAGTCTCATCACGCGTCTCGACGAGGTCGTGGGGGCTCATCAGGAGTACATCGGCCGTCAGCTCGAGCGGAACGCCGTGGACCTCTGGCAGGGACACGCGCGATTCGTCGACGAGCGGACCGTCGAGGTCACTTCTCCTCGAGGGACGAAGCGACGCCTCCGCGCGAAGTTCGTCATTCTCGCGACCGGTTCGCGCCCTCGCTCTCCCGAGGGGATCACGCTCGACCACGACCACGTGCTCGACAGCGATTCCATTCTCTCGATGAACCAGCTCCCTCGTACGATGGCCGTGCTCGGCGCAGGCGTCGTCGCGAGCGAGTACGCTTCGATCTTCGCGGCGCTCGGCGTCGAGGTCACGATGATCGACAAGAGCCCGCGACCCATGGCCTTCCTCGAGCCGGAGCTCACCCAGGCCTTCTTGAGCGCATTCTCGGCCACTGGCTCGCGCTTCTTGCCCGAGCGCAGCGTCGTGAGTGCGCGGTACGTGCGAAGCTCGAGCTGCGAGGTGGTCTTGACCGACGGAGCGGTCATTCGCGCCGATCGCGTGCTCTGCGCCATGGGACGAATCGCCAACGTGGACGACCTCGGTCTCGAGTGCATCGGGGTGCAGACCACGTCGCGAGGGCTCGTCGCCGTGGACGCCTACGGGCGTACGAACGTGCCCTACGTCTACGCCGTCGGCGACCTCACCGGACCTCCTGCGCTCGCGTCGACTGCCATGGAACAGGGACGCCGCGCGGTTCGTCACGCTTTGGGAATCGCCTCGTCCGAGGCGGCAACGAGCGCCATTCCGTTCTGCGCCTACACCATCCCCGAGATCGCCAGCGTCGGCCTCACGGAAGCCGAGGTCACCGCGAAGTATGGTGGGTGCTTGGTCGGACGAGCTCCTTACGCGGAGCTCGCCCGGGCCCACGTGAGCGCCTACGGTGACGGGCTCATCAAACTCGTGAGCGGACCCGACGGACGGCGCGTGCTCGGCGTGCAAGTGGTCGGTGACGGTGCCTCCGAGCTCGTCCACGTCGGGCACATGGCCATCTTGGCGAAGTTCGACGTCGACGTCTTCATCGAGGCGACGTTCAACTTCCCGACGCTCGCCGAAGGCTACAGGGTGGCCGCGCTCGACGTGGTTCGACAGCGGCGCGACGCGGCCACGGTTCAGTACGAACGCTCCGCCTGAGCGCTCGTAAGATATCGTCGTCATTGGTGTTATCGGACTCCGGCATTTGTCGGATGGTGCAGCGACGCGCACGCCGCTATCCCGGGAGACGACCATGCGTCGTTCTTCGTGGATCGTCCTCGCGTTCTTCTCCGTGTTCGCGCTGCTCGCGCCGCCGGCGCGTGCCGAAGGTCGAGTGGTCACGGTGCACGAGGCGATACGCGCGGGCGCCGACGTGGGACCTGGCGTGCACGTGGCCGAGGCCCCGGGCGCCTCCCTTGATGCTTCACGATCGGCGGCGCGGTCGTTCCTCACCTCGACGCCGACGCTGACCGCCGCTATTGGACCTCGATTGGGGAGCACGACGACGCTCGACGTGCAGGTGGGGGCGTACGTGCCCATTTCGGTGCGCAACGTCTCCGGAGCTCGTGGTCGTGTCGTCGACGCGACGTCGACTCTGGTTCGCGCCGACGTGGAGCGTGCTCGTAACGACGCCGCCTTGCGGGCGGCGACGGCGTGGACTCGCGCACTCGAGAGTCGGGAGCTGCTCTCCGTCCGTCGCGCGACGCTCGAGCGTGTGGATGGTGTCGTGGCGCTCGCCGAGAAGCGCGCCAAGAGTGGTGTCGCGCTGCCCTCGGAGGTCGTGCTCGCGCGCGGCGATCGGGCCGCAGTGCTCGCGTCCGTGCTCGATGCCGAAGGGCTCTCGACCGAAGCGTTGGTCGAGCTGCGCGTCGCCCTCGGGCTCCCGGCCGGCGCTCCCCTCGACGTGACCGGTGATCTCGCCGTCGAAGAGCCTCGCATCCACGGGAGCGCCCTCGTGTGGGCGAAAGAGATGACCTCGGTCAATGCCACGTTGAAGACTGCCGCGGCGCGTGAGCGCTTGGCTCGGGCCGAAGTCTCGCTGGCGCACGCCACGACCGGTACCCAAGTATCGGTCGGTGCGATGTTCGCGCGCGAGGGAGACGGATCGTCGATTGTCTTGGGCTCGCTGAGTGTTCCGCTGCCGTTCGTGGATCCGGCCGCATTCGAGCGTTCGCGCGCGCAAGGTACCGCGCAGACCGCGGGCGCACTCACCGCCCGCACACGCGCCGATCTCGAGGCCATGCTGTCCCTCGCGCTCCACGAGATGGATCACACCCGTGAGCTCCGAACCACCCTCGAGCGCGACGCCATTCCGGCTCTACGAGAGGCCGAACGGCTTGCCGAAGCCCAGTTCGCCGCCGGGACGTCCGACATCGGCCCCGTGCTGCTCGCGCGGCAGCGTCGGTTGGGGGTCGAGGAGAGCCTCACTCGCGCTCGCGCCGAGGTATGGCGTGCGGACCTGCGCTTCGCCCACGTGACGGGCCATCTCGTTCCGGAGGGCTCGTGAAGCGTTGGTTCGCCGTCGGTTGCATGGTGATTGCGGGCTGCAAACCTTCGGACGGCGTGGGGCACGCTCCCGCTCCGAGCGCCAGTGCGGCGTTGCCCTCTTCCGGGGGGCTCCCCACGACGCACGTGAAGCTCGACCCTTCGCTGTTCGACAAGGGACGAATCCGACTCGCTCCCGTCACGCGTGGCGCGAGCCACGACGACCGCTCCTTTCCGGGCGAGGTGGTCGCCGACGAAAAGGGGCGGGCGGAGGCGGGGGTGCTCACCCAAGGGCGCATCGCGTCGCTGGAAGCTTTCGTCGGTCAATCGGTGAAGAAAGACGAAGTCCTCGCTTGGGTCGACGCACCGGAGGTCGCCCGCGCCTCCGCCGACGTCATTCGGGCGCGTGCGCGCTCCGAGCTCGCGAGTCGTAAAGAAGCACGACAACACGCCCTCGAGGCCGAACGTGCCACGAGCCCCAATGCGGTCGAAGAGGCCGTTGCCGAGGCCGCTGTCGCCCACGCCGACAGAATCGCAGCCGAGGGCCTCCTTCGTTCTCTCGGGGGTGGAAGCGGCTCCCGCATCGGGGTGAAGAGCCCCATCGACGGAGTCGTCTCCGCGCGCCATGGAGTCATCGGCGGCTCCGTAGGTCCGGACAAGCCCATCTTCGAGATCGTGAAGCGAGGCGAGGGCGTGGTCGTCGCTCGTCTCCCCGAGGGCGTCTCCGAGCCACCGGCAACCGGAGCGAGTGTGCGCGTCCGACCTCGAGGCGCGGCCGACGACCGAGGCGAAGGCTGCCCCGCCACCGTTCGCGGGGACCTCGGCTCGATCGACCTCGAGACTCGTACCCGCGGCTTCCGAGTCGAGCCGGCCGGCCCTTGCTCGTGGCTGGTGCTCGGGGCGTTCGTTCGTGTCGACCTCGGTGAGCGACAGACGGCGAAGCGTCCCGACGATCCCCTCGTGGTCCCGCGAGACGCGATCGTCGATCTCAAAGGGGCCACCGGAGTCTTCGTCGCTACTCCAGTCCCGGGCGAGCTCGCGTTTCGCGGGGTTCGGATCGAGCGAGGGCGTGGCGAAGACGTGGTGGTGACGGAAGGGCTGGGTGAAGGGGAGCGGGTGGCCGTCGTCGGAGCCGCGCTCGTGAAGAGCGAACTGCTGCGCGCGGAGATCTCCGAATGATCGGCAAGATCGTCGAGTGGGCTCTCGGCCACCGGTTCGTGGTGCTCCTCGCGGTGTTGGCACTCACCGGGTTCGGGGCAAAGGCCTACGCCGATTTGCCCGTGGACGCCGTGCCGGATATCTCCAACGTCCAGGTCCAGGTACTCACCAATGCGCCTGGCCTCTCGCCACTCGAGGTGGAGCAGCTCGTCACTCGACCGGTCGAGCTCGCCATGGCTGGAATGCCGGGCGTCGAGCTGGTGCGCTCCACGTCTCGAGCCGCGGTGTCGGCCGTGACCATCGTCTTTCGCGACGATATGGACTTGGCCTATGCGCGCCAGCTGGTGTCGCAGCGCCTCGCCTCCGCGCGCGAGGCCATCCCCGCTTCCGCCAATCGCCCCGAGCTCGGGCCGTTGAGCACGGGATTGGGCGAGATATACCATTTCACCATGGCCTGGCCCGGGCACAGCGGGCGCGACCTGCGCACGGTGTTCGATTGGGAGATCGCGCAATCGCTCCGCACCGTGCCGGGGGTCGTCGAGGTCAATGCGTGGGGAGCAGGGGCTCGGCAGGTGGAGGTGCGCCTCCGCCCGCTCGACATGCAGGCGCTCGGCGTATCGCAGCGGGAGGTGGAGGACGCGCTCTCGTCCGCGGGCGCGAGCGGCGGCGGCGGGTCGCTCGAGCGCGGCGGTGACCAGGTGCTCGTGCGCTTCGACGGTCAGTTCCGGACCGTAGACGACGTCGGCGCGCAGGTGGTGGCCGCGCGTCCCGGCGGCGTGTCGGTTCTGGTGCGCGACGTCGCGACCTTGCGCGAGGGCGAGGGATTTCGGGCTTCGGCCGCCACTCTCGACGGGAGGGGAGAGACCGTCTACGGCATGGTGCAGATGATCGCGGGAGGGAGCGCGCACACCACCGTTCCGTTGGTGGAGAAGCGGCTCGACGAGATCCGCAAACGCTTGCCGGTCGGTGTCTCGGTGACGCCGTTCTACGTGCGCACCAAGTTGGTCGACCGCGTCCTCGCCACCGTCGGTCGCTCGCTCGTCGAGGGTGGGCTCGTGGTGGTCGTCGTGCTCTTGCTGCTCCTCGGCGATTTGCGCGCGTCGCTGGTCGTCGCGACCACCATTCCGCTCGCGATGCTCGGCGCGTTCGTGTGCATGCGCGCCGTCGGCGCCTCGGGCAACTTGATGAGTCTCGGGGCGGTCGACTTCGGCCTGGTGGTGGACGGATCGGTGGTCGTGGTCGAGGGAATGCTCGCGGCAATGGTCGCGCATTCGGTCTCGTCGCGGGAGGCGCTCGTCAAAGAAGGCTACGAGGTCGGTGGACCCGTCGCGTTCGGCGTCGTCATCATCGGGCTCGTGTACCTGCCCGTGCTGCTTCTCGAAGGGGTCGAGGGCAAGATGTTCCGGCCGATGGCGATGACCGTGCTCTTCGCGCTCGGCGTGGCGTTCGTGCTCACGTTCACATGGGTGCCCGTCGCGGCCTCGGTGTTCGTGAAGAAGGCCCACGAGGGTGAAGGGCGCGTTCTGCCCCTGGTTCGCAAGGTCTTCGTTCCGCTGCTGGACCGTGCCATGGCCTCCCCGAAGCTCTCGATCGTGTTCGCCATCGCGCTCGCGGCGGTCGGTATCGGCGTTGCGGCAGGCCGTGGTGGAGAGTTCGTTCCTCGATTGGAGGAGGGTGATCTCGTCATTCAAGTCACGCGCTCTCCGAGTGTCTCGCTCACCGAGGCCATCTCGGGAACCACCACCGTCGAAGAGACCCTGAAGCGTTTCCCCGAAGTGAAGAGCGTGATCTCCCGAACCGGGAGCCCCGACGTGGCGACCGACATCATGGGCGTCGAGCAGAGCGACGTGTTCGTCATGCTCGCGAACCGCACCGAATGGAAGACCGCGAGCGATCGCGAGGGACTCGTCGCCGCGATGGAGTCCGCGCTGCGAAAGGCGCTTCCGGGCACGCTCTTTTCGTTCACGCAGCCCATCGAAATGCGCTCGCAGGAGCTGCTCGGCGGCATCAAGTCGGACTTGGGAATCAAGATCTACGGTGAAGATCTGGACGAGCTCACTCGCCTCGCCCGAGACGTCTCGGCGGTGCTCGAGGGGACTCGTGGCTCGGCCGACGTTCGCGTCGAGCCGACGACCGGACTCTCCATGCTCACCACGCGTCCCGATCCTGCCGGGCTCGCTCGCTACGGTGTGCGTGCCGAAGACGCTCGAATGGCCGTGGAGGCGGTGCGCGCGGGTCGCCACGTCGGGCTCTTGGTCGAGGGCGAGAAGCGCTTCGACGTCATGGTGCGCCTGGATTCCCCGCCGTCCGCGAGCCCGACGGCCCTCTCCGACGTGCTCGTTCCGCTCGGCAACGGGCGGGTCGTCCCGCTGGGCGAGCTCGTCCGCATCCGCTCCGAAGATGGTCCCGCGCAGGTGAGCCGCGAGAATGCGCGGCGACGTGTATTGGTCGAGTCCAACGTGCGGGGGCGCGACCTTGCTTCGTTCGTCGGCGAGGTGAAGTCGCGAATGGACCGTGTGCCCATGCCGGCTGGCTACTATTACGAGCTCGCCGGACAGTACGAGAACCTCGAGCGCGCGACCGCGCGGCTAGCCTTGGTCGTTCCGCTCACGCTCGCAGGCATCGTGACGTTGCTCTATTTGGCCTTCCGACGGGTATTGCCGGCCGCGCTCGTATTCGCCAACGTTCCGGCCGCTGCGAGCGGGGGTGTCGTGGCGCTGGCCCTGCGGGGCATGCCCCTCTCGATTTCGGCCGCGGTCGGGTTCATTGCGCTCTTCGGCGTGGCGACCATGAACGGCGTGGTGTTGCTCACGGCCATTCGTCGATTGGAAGAGTCGGGGCTGGGGGCGTTCGAGGCGTCACGGCGAGCCGCGCACGAGCGACTTCGGCCCGTGCTCACCACGGCTGTCGTCGCATCCCTCGGATTTTTGCCAATGGCCATGGCTACGGGCACCGGCGCCGAGGTGCAGCGGCCGCTCGCCACCGTGGTCGTGGGCGGCCTCGTCACGGCGACGCTGCTGACGCTCGGCGTGCTCCCTTCCGTGTATGCCTTCGTCCGCGCGGGGGCTCCCGGCTCGCGTCCTGCTCCGCACGTGCGCGAGGCCGAAGCCGTTCCCACCGGGACTTGAGTCCGCCTGCGGTGGCCACACGTGGTCTTGGGACGACAATCGCCCACGAATCCCTGGAGATGCGTGGGCGATCGCAATCGCCTACAATCGAGGACGAAAGGCGTTAGACACGATGGTGGGCCAGTGCACCTGAGAGCGCGGGTTACGCTGCGTCTTGGGAAAGAAACGGCGCAGAGCCGCAGCAGGAGACTGGCCCATGAGCACCGTACGATTCGTCGGACTTGACGTCCACAAGAGCAGCATCGTCATCGGAGTGGCAGATAACGACCGCTCGGAGCCGAGCGTGGTCTGCGAGAGACCGCACGACGTTCCTCGCCTAATCAATCAAGGAGCTTCGCAAGCTCGGGCGAGGGGGCGCCGAGATTCGCGCATGCTACGAGGCGGGGCCGACGGGGTTCGGGCTCTACCGTGCACTGCTCGAGGCGAAGCTCTCTTGCACGGTGATCGCACCGTCGCTCGTCCCGAAGCAACCCGGAGCGCAGGTGAAGACGGACCGCCGGGACGCCGTGCGCCTGGCTCGATTTCACCGCTCCGGGGATCTGACGGCCATCTACGTCCCGGACGCGCAGACCGAAGCGATGCGCGACCTGGAGCGCACGCGCGACGACGCGAAGAACGCGGAACGCGTCGCGCGCCATCAGCTCTCGAAGTTCTTGCTGAGGCACGGGCGCCACTACGCGAAGACGGGCACGTGGACGGAGCCGCATCTCACCTGGATCCGCTCTCAGAAGTTCGAGCACGAGGCACAGACTAGAGCGCCGATCCGCTTAATTCGGTCGGCTTTCCGCCGATTTGCGTCGCTGTGCTTCGTTGCTCCTCCTCGCCTAGAGCGACGATCAGTTCGTTTGGCCGCGGATTACGCGGCAATGGCGAGTTCGCGACGGTGGATTGATTCGAGGTTCACGACCGCGGCGTGACGTCGGAGGTCGAAAACGTTTTTGCGAGTGCCGATGTAACGTGCGCGGCGCCCTTGCTTGCGCGAGATGTGAGCGAGCGCATGCTCGACCTTCACGCGCTCGCGTAGCTGCTCTCGACCCTTAGACGTCGCGATCTGCTTTCGTAGCCGGTGCTGGAGTTGCTCGTCTTCGGCCATCTGCACGGTGCGGCCGCGGCCGAGGACGCGGGCAGGCGTCGCACGCCTTTGCGTCGAACTCCACCAGTTGTCCCGCCATGAAGGACTCGCGCTGGCCGGCGGGGCACGTGATCGTCCGCGAGCGCATGTTGGCCGGCGCCATCGGCACTCTGGTAGAGCAGCTCGATCGACTCGAGCAGTGGATCGCGCGTGAGCTGCGAGAGGAGGCGGATCTACCGCCGCTCGCCGAACCGCTCGCGACGCTGCAGCGCCGGGATGACGTCGGCCTCAGGGCGATTCGCGGGCGTGACCCCGCAGGCGATGATCAGATCGGCGCTCTAGCCGCTCTTTTTCTTCTTCTTCGAGTCCTCGCGCGGGGAGGCTTTTTTCGGGCCCTTGGTCGGTGCCGTGTCGGCGACCCCGCCCGCCGAGTCCGGGGCCTCGTCGTCGTCGTGGGAGGTCTCGGGAGGCGGCGTGGTGGACATGGTCGAGGCCACGCTGCGCTTGAGGGCTTCGAGCAGGTCGATGATCTGCGCCTTGGGGGCCTCTTCGGTGACGGTGACCTCGTTGCCGGCCACCTTCGACTCGACTGCGGCCATCACGCGCGATTCGTAGTCGTCCTTGAATCGGCTCGCGTCGAACGAGTCTTTCGCGAGCTGTTCGATCAGCTTGTCGGCGAGGTCGAGCTCGATGGGCTTGAAGTCGAACGAGCCTCCGGTCTCCACGTCGTCGAACGAGCGGACCTCGTCGGCGTAGTAGACCTCGTGGAGAACGAGGCCTTTTTTGTAGGGCCTCACGAGCACCAGGTTCTCTTTTCCGCGCTGCGCGAACTTGCCCACGGCGAGCTTCTCGGCACGCTCGAGGGATTGCGAGAGCAGGGCGTAGGCGCGGTCTCCGCCCTTGTCCGGTCCGAGGTAGTACGTCTTCTCGATCGAGACGAAGTCGACCGTGCTGGCCGGGACGAACTCCACGAGCTCGAGCTGGTTCGTGCGCTCCGCTTCGAGGGCCTTGATCTCCTCGTCCGTGAAGCGAACGTAGGTGTCTTTGGTGTGCTCGAAGCCGCGCACCATGTCCTTGCGCTCCACGACCTCGTTGTCCACCGGGCACAGGTACTGCTGCTTCATGCGGCTGCCGCACTTCGCGTGCAGCATGTTGAAGCTGACGCCCTTGGGGGACGCGGCCGTGTAGAGCTTGATGGGAATCGAGACGAGGCCGAAGGAGATGGTCCCGGATCCGATGGAGCGCGCTGCCATATGCAAAGCTTAGGAGACGCGTTCGGCGAAGTTAAAAAAGGGCCGATTGCCTGTACGGGCGAGCACCCCCGTCGTAGCGCTCCCGTGCCTGTCCGGCCGTGCGCGCGACGAGTCCAGCCTGGTAGGCTCGCTCGGTGCTCTCCGAAAAAGACGTGCGCCCCATGCTCTGCCAACTCGCGGACGGAAAGAAGGGCTCGTCGCGCAGCGCCCGTCTCGACGATCCGAAGATGCTCTACGAGCTGAAGCTCGACGGCGTGCGTATCGTCGCCATGCGTGAGGGCTCGAAGGTCAAGCTGATTTACCGATCTTCGCGCGACGCCTCCAAGGTCTATCCCGAGATTGGTGAAGCGCTCGCCACGATCTCCGAGTCTCGCTTCGTGCTCGACGGTGAGGTGGTCGCGCTCGGGCCCGACGGGCGCCCGAGCTTCGAGCTTTTGCAGCAGCGCATCGCGGCGGAGGTAGGCGACGTGGCCGCGGCGCGGAGGCGCGTGCCGGTGGCCTATCTCGTGTTCGACGTGCTCTCGGTGGGCGGCGAAGACGTGCGCAAGCAGCCCATCGAAGCGAGGAAAGAGCTCGTTCGTGCGCTGCTCCCCGAGCGCTCCATCGTGGCGCCCCACGAGGGGCACGTCGGTCAGGGGCGCGCCATCTTCGACCTGTGCATCGAGCGCGGGCTCGAGGGTGTGGTCGGCAAGCGCCTCGGATCACCCTATCGGCCCGGCGAGCGCTCGACCGATTGGATCAAATGGAAGACCTACAAGGAAGACGACTTCGTGGTGGTGGGGTTCACGCGCGGGGAGGGCAGTCGCAAGACGCTCGGCGCGCTCGACCTCGCGAGCTTCGACGGGGACCGACTCGTGGTGCGAGGGAAAGCCGGGAGCGGACTCTCCGAGGCGACCCTCTCGTTGCTCGCTCCGGCGCTCGGCGCGATTGCCTGCAAGGAGCCACGCGCCGAAGGACCCTGGGAGCGCGAAGAGCGCACGTACGTGGAGCCGCTCCTCGTGGTGAAGGTGCGCTACTTCGGATGGTCGTCCGACGGGCACCTGAGAGGTCCGGTCTTTCTCGGCATTCGGGAGGACGGACGCCCGAGCGAGTGCCGCGTGAAGCCGACACCTCCGTGAGCGCGCGCGAATTTTGCGCGGGATTTCTCGAGGATTCGTGAGCGAATCCCTAGAGAGCAGCGCTAGATTCCGCCGCGATGAGAGTCGTGATCGTCGGTGGTGGAATCATGGGTACGGCGACTGCCCTGGCCCTCGAGGCGCGCGGAGCCGAGGTGTGCATCCTCGAGCGAGCCGTCGTGGGCGCGGAGGCCTCGAGCGCAGCAGCGGGCATCCTCGGCGCGCAAGTGGAAGCTCACGACGAAGCCGAGCTCCGTCGCTTCTCCGCAGCCCGCGACGGGTATGCGTCGTTCGTCGCCGAGCTCGAGGCGCGTACGGGCGTCTCGGTCGGCTACCGCAAGTGCGGTGCGGTGAAGCTCCTCCAAGACGCCGAGGTCGCGCGCGAAATGTGTAAGCTGCATGAATCCGTGGGGCTTCGTGCGGAGCTCCTGGACGGCGCACGCGTTCGCGAGGTCGAGCCCTCCATCGCCGACGACCGCACGATCGGTCTGCATTTTCCGGACGACGCTCAGGTCGAACCGCAGCGTCTGCTGCGCGCGCTCGCCGCGGCCTGCTCGTTCGGCAAGGTCGACGTGCGCTCGGGCGCGGTGGTCTCGGGCCTCGTGCAATCCGGTGGAAAGTGCACCGGAGTCCTTTTGGGAGACGAGCGACTCGAGGCGGACGCGGTGGTGCTCGCGGCGGGCAGCTGGGCGTCTCTCGTGCCCGGGGTGCCGGCGTCGCTGCCCAAGGTGGTGCCCGCGCGTGGCCAGATCGTGGAGCTCGAGGAGCGCCCGGTGAAGACCAAGAAGATCGTCTTCCACGGCACGGGCTACGTGGTGCCGCGCGGAGACGGACGCGTCTTGTGCGGATCCACCCTGGAGCACGTCGGCTACGAGAAGGACGTGACCGCCAAGGGCGTGGTCTCGATTCTCTCGGCTGCGATGAGCGCGGTACCGAGCCTCGCGGCCGCGAGCGTCTCCCGCTACTGGTCGAACTTCAGGCCCCAGGTGCCGGAAGGTGGACCGCTCGTCGGGCGCTCGTCGCTCGACGGGCTCTTCTTGGCCACCGGGCACTACCGCAACGGCATCCTGCTCGCCCACGAGACCTCGAAAGAGGTCGCGGAGGCCATTTTTACGGCCCGTTAGAGCGCCGAATCGCTCAATGTCCGAGGGCTTTCGCCGAGTTGCGAGCCGTGGAGGCGCGACGACGAGTCCTACTGCTGCGCTAGG
This sequence comes from Polyangiaceae bacterium, assembly GCA_965225775.1. Taxonomy (GTDB): domain Bacteria; phylum Myxococcota_A; class Polyangia; order Polyangiales; family Polyangiaceae; genus JAAFHV01. Next base: position 9,348,414 of record OZ245328.1, read on the forward strand.
CGAGGAAGAGCAACGAAGCACGGCGATGCAAATCGGCGGGAAGCCGACCGACTTGAGCGGTTCGGTGCTCTCGCCTCGGAACAGGAGGCCGAAAAGAAAGAAGGAGCGACGGTGTCCGCCGCTCCCGGAGGGAGGCTCACTTGCCCTTGGCCGCCTTCTTCTCCTTCTTCTTCTGCTGCTTCTCTTTGGTGCTCAGCTTGTCCTTGTTGTTGTTCTTCGGTCGCTCTTGTCCCTTGGCCATGGCGTCCCTCTTTCGTCGCGCGAAGCTGCGCCTCTCGGAGTGTACGGGAAAGAGGGCCTCGGGAAAAAGGCCCTCGAGCAGAGGAGGCGAGGTTCGTACGGTCGCGCGTCGGTCCTTGGAGGTCGCGCAGATTCGGCGCGCGTGCTCCGCTTCGGCGAACGACGCGCGCAGGCTCGGTCGACGAACGCCGCTTGCGAGCCGTTCAGTTCAGGCCGAGCAGGGCCGCTGCGTTGTCCCAGAAGATCTTGCGGCGCAGCTCGCGACGGGTCTCCGTCGCCAAGAGCACGCGGGCGATGGGGAGCGCTTGCGAGTAGAAGGGCCAATCCGACCCCAGGAGGAGCTTGTCCGGATTGCCTCGCTCGACCAACGTCTTCACTCCGGCGAGCCCTTGGCAGGAGAGCTCCATGTAGACGTTCGGGTACTTGCGGCAGAGCTCCATGGCCGCCTCGAGCTGAAGCGCGCCAGCGTGACCGAGCACGAACGTGGTCGCCGGGTTTTCCCGGATCGGGGCCTCGTAGTGGCGGACCTGGGTCAAATAGCGCCCGAGGGCCGGCTCGATGCCCACTGGCCCACAATGCCAAAGGACCGGTATTTTGGCGTCCGCGCAGAGTCGATACAGCTTCATGGCGCGGGGATCGTCCGGGCGCACCATTTGGATGTTGGGGTGGACCTTCAATCCGCGCGCGCCGCGCTTCACCTGCGACGTGAGCTTGCCCTCGACGTCGCGTGAGTAAGGGTGCACCGACCCGAACGATAGCAGCGTCGAGCCGGTCTTTTCCTGGGCCTCGAGCGCGTGGCTGGCGTTGTCGCTCGCCACCGGAAAGTCGATGGGGAGGATGACCGCGTGGCGAATGCCGAGCTCGGCCATCTCGCCGGTCAGATTGGGAATGGTATGGGTTCGCCGCATTCCGCCGGGGCCCAGGCTGCCTAGCGTGAGGTCCTTCTTCATGGTGGAAAGGTGGGCGTCCGTGAAATTCCGATTGGAATAGGGCACGAGGTCGACCGGACAGCAGGCCGGCAGGTAGTGCTCGGTGCGTTCCCACTTGCGGTCGAGGTCGACCTGCATGGGCCTCACGTAGGCGAGCGCCACGTGGGTGTGCACGTCCACGATGGGACCGAGCGTGTTGTCGGAGAGCACGACCCGGTCGTCGTAGGCCTCGAACCAGGGCAATCGGGCGAGGTCCGCGAGGTTCTTGAAGTAGGTCGGATGCATGGCGGTGGTGCCGATCAAAAGTCGCCGGTGACCGGGGCGGGCGGAGGCGCGGGAATGTCCGCGGGCGCGAGCTCGGGCGAAATCGAGCGGATATTGGCGGTGCCTCGCCCCGACTTGAGTCGGGACGATCCGAACACGATCTCGGAGCCCGTGACCGTTCCGGTGGAGCGAAGGACTCCGGCCGAATCTTTCTTGAACGAAGCGGTGAGGATGAGGCCGTTCACCTGGACTTCGGGCTTTTGCACCACGAGGTTGGCGGGCGCGGACACGAAGGCCGCGCTCGTCGCGTCTTGGTCCTCGATGCACCCGTTCACGGTGAGCGTGTAGCCGGTCGGTGGTGTCGCGTTGGGGACGAAGTCGGGGAACTCGTCCACTCCGCCCGCCTTGAGCGAAGGAACCACGCACTCGGGGTTGGGGAGGAGGCGGCAAACCTTCTCCGTGCCGCAGTCGGTCGGGCAGGATTGGCCGGGCTTTCGGTCGGCGTTGGTGAACTGCGCGCGCACGTTGCCGGTGGCGGGGTCTACCTCGAACTTCGCCCAGAGCTGGATTTGCACGGGCACGGGCTCTTCGATGTCGAGCAAAGCGAAGTAGGAGCCGCTCGAGACGATCTTCGAGCCTCGTGTGCCGGAGCAGCGGAAGTCGTAGGAGAAGAGGATGCGCTTGCGCACCGTGGTGACCACGCCGTCCTTGGTGGAGAGCCCTGCCTCCACCACCGCGACGAGCTTCTGACCCACCGGGAAGGGAGCGTTCGGCGTGACGATCAAGGCGGAGTCGTCCCCCGAAAGCTCGGCCGAGCCTCCGACGATGTCGGGTGAGGTTCGGTCCACCTGGGTCCACGAGAAGAGCGGCTTGAGCTCGGCGTCCGGCACACCGCGTTCGTCCGGGAGGTTTCCCTCGATGTCGAGGTCGAGCGGCAGGATCTTGATGTCCAACGTCTCCGGGCGAATGGGCTTGGAGAAGGACAGCACGAGAGGTGCTTTGGAGTCGGTCAAGACGCCGTCTTTGGCGCCCTGAACGCTCACCTCCGGCGGCGCTACGTACTTCTCGCAGGCCGATTGGGCCACCACGAGACCGAGCGCCGACGCGAAGGCCAGGGAGAGAGCCGAGCGACGGAACGAAGCGGAAGACGTCTTGGGAGCGTTCATGAGTTCTCTAATCGTTCGCGTGGGAAGGAGCCTGTACGAGGAGACCTCGTGTGGCAGGAGCTCTGGTCCGTCAGAAGAAGAAGGTGGTGCGCCCTTGGAGGAGCACGCTGCGCGCGGCGTAGCCGTCGGCGTTCTTGAAGGCGTCTCCGGGGAAGAGCACGGCGCCTTCCAGGTCGAACGCGAAGTGATTGAACATCCGGTATTGGACGCGGGCGTCCAGCTCGGTCCCGTAGAAGCTGCCCGGCTTGCCTCCGACGAAGTTCTGGAGGTCGTCTTGGATGTCGACGCCATCGCGACGCTGCTGGGAAAAAATAGGGTCGATGACCGGAGCGGGCGACCAGGCGACCAGTACGCCACCGCGGATCAAGAGATTGTCGATGGGACGCACGTCCACTTGGGGAAAGATCGCGAACGCATTGGTGAAGGCGCCGTTCGTGGCGACCGACTCGACCGGGATGGTCGGCGCTTTGAGGCTCTTCAAGAGCTCGGTGGCGGCGGCGGCCACGCGGCCCGTCTGATAGGCGAGCGTGTGCTTGAACATGAGCAGGCCCACGTTCGAGTCCGGCGCGAAATTGAACTGCGTGAGCGGTGTGCCCACTTGCGGATCCGCGTCGCCCGAGGCGTAGTCGGACTCGAAGTAGAGGCTGAACTTGGGACGGTCGTAGCGAACCACGCCGCGAATGCCGACTTGGCGCACGGCTTGGCTCTGCGCCGGGTCGTTGGTGATGACGCGGAGGGCCTCGGAGACCTCGCGGGTTTTGCCCACGATGGCCGTCGCGTCGATGCCCGCGTAAAGGTCGTGGAAGCGCGCCGCGGCGCGCCCTCCGAACGCATTGATGGCCGTGTCGTTGCGGACGTCCCATCTGTAAGCGTGGAAAGCGCGTAGCTCCACGTCTTTGAGGGACTTCGTGACCTCCGGCCCGAGCCAGCGCACGGCCGTGACCCATTGGTGGACGTCGTCCGACAGCAATTGCGGCGCGTCCCCGACCACGCGGTCATAGGCGAGAATCAAGAAGCCGCCGTTGGTCTCGGTGGTGTCCCGCTGGCCTTTGGGCTTGAAGGCCTCGAGGGGCTTGGTCGCGAAGAGGATACGGTCGACCGAGTTGCCTCGATTGGCGAACCCGAAGCGATTGTGGCGACCGTCGCCGTCGTTCAGGGCGACGGCGGAGCCTGCCGTGGTGGCCTGGCGACCGATACGGAAGAGCCCGATGGGGGTCACCACGTCGCCGTAGAGCCGGCGAATGAAGAACGTGTCCGCCGGGCAGTTCGTATAGGAATATGCCTTGGGATCGAAGGGATTGCCTTCGCGGAAGCCCATGCACAGCTTGGCGAAGTTCACGTTCTTCGAGTTGATGTTCGCGCCGCTGGACGACTCTGGGGCTTTGCCGAGGTCGCCGTTGTCTCCCCACAAGACGCCGTCGAGAGCGTCCACCGACGTCGTGATCTTCACCTTGTCGAGGTAGTCCACCGTGCCGTCGAGGCGCAGGCGGTGCTCGATCCAGGACGCGTCTCGTGGCGACTCGTCGTTGAGCGAGAGCGAGTGAATGGTGAGCAGATTGGCGCGGTATTCGGCTCCTCCGCGAAATCCGAAGTCTCCCAATTGGAGACGCGTCGGCGGCGCATCGGGGTCCGAGTCCGACCAGGGCTCGGGAGGATTGGCGAGGGCGCTCGGCTCCGCGAGGACGAACGTCGCCGCGAAGGCCAGCATCGAGGAGAGTGTGGCGAAGAGGACGGAGGACCGCACCGAAAGACGTTCCCACGGATTGAGGGGAATTCGCCCGTCTCTTTTCGGTGACGCGTCTCGATTCGAGTCGTTCGCGCGCGCTTGTCGGCCTTTTGCGACAGACCGCGTGTCAGGTGCCGCGTAGCGTCGTAAGTCGCGCGCGCACCTTCTCGAGCACCAGTTCGTCGGCGGGCGGGAATCTGGACGGATCGAGCCCATCGAGGCCCGTCCAAGCGAAGTCGGCCACGTCTTTGGCGACAGGGTCGGCGGAGCCAGGACGACGCGTCACGGAAAAGAACAAGAGGAGGATGGACTTCTTCGCCTCTTCGTAGCGATGAAAGGTGACCTCCAACGGCTCGCCGACCTCCACGTCGAGGCCGAGCTCTTCGTCGAGCTCGCGAACCAAAGCTGCGCGAGGATCCTCTCCAGGCTCGACCTTACCGCCTGGGAACTCCCAGAGGTTTTCCAGGTGGGCGCCTTTTTTCCGCTGTGACAGGAGAACCTTGTCGCCTTCGATCAAGACGCCGGCCGACACGATGATGGTCGCGTTCACCCGTTCAGCCTAAAGCAGCGGTGCCCGGCTCTCCCACCGGTTTTGCGCCTTTCGTGAGGTCGCGCGGCCCGGAGCCGTCATGGATTGCTCCCGAAGGAGGCTCTCCGATGGTGTGTCGCCGTGCGTCGCGATGCACCCGCGCGAGTGCCGCATCAACGGTCGCTCCAGGTCGCGATTTCCGCTGCTTCCGTCGGGCTCTCGGTCTAGCCTCTCGCCCGCCATGAATCCGCATACGTCCCCCGAGCTTCCCCAGGCCCCTGCCGCGCCGAAGGCCCCCGTTCCCGTACTTCACGCGGCCAAATGGCCCCCGGACGACGACGCCCTTCCTCCGGGCCCTCCCGGGGGATTGGGTGGTGGAGGTGGCTACGGTGGCGGCGACGACGGCGACTTCAAGAAGGGCGCGACCAAGCCCATCGCCATCGCGGTCGGTGCGCTGCTCGTGGTCGGTGCGGGCGCTGCCCTGTTTTTCGGCTTCCGCAGCGATTCGAACAAAGTCGGCGCGAAAGAGATCGCCGACGACAAGAAGGCGATCGCGCTGCTCACCAAAGAGGAGCAGCTGCCCAAGTGGCGCTCTTGGGCTCAGCGTGACGACGCCGGCAAGATGCAAGAAGAGGCCTTCGCTCAGCTCGCCTGGGCCAAGGACACCGAGGGGCTCAAGCTCATCGTGAAGGGGCTCTCGTCGCCCGATCACCGCGTGCGGGGCACCGCGGCCACGGCCCTTCTCGAGTACGGCTCGCCCGCCGCCGACAGCGCCAAGCCCGAGCTGCTGAAGGCCCTCAAAGAAGCTGATGCCAGCGACAAGCCGCAGATTTGCTGGGCTCTCGCATCGCTGAAAGAAGCGAGCGCGTTCGACGACGTGCTCGCCGAGTACCGCCTCGGTCACCTCGCCAAGGTGCAGAAGCTCGACGCCAACCCGGCGTTCGATCCCGAGGTGCTGGCGGGCATGGTCTCGATCGACAAGCTCGCCGGCCTCTCGAAGGACCCGAGCGAGAGCGTGCGACAGCTCGTCGCCACCGTGCTCTCGCGCACGGGCGACGCCAAGTGGCAGCCGCAGCTCACCGAGCTCGTCGTGGACAAGAGCGTCGATGTCGCTCGTGAAGCGGCGGTCGGTCTCGGCAAGATCGCCAACGACTCGTCGATGGGACCCCTGCTCGCTGCGCTGAAAAACGCGGACAAAGACTCGCGCCCGAAGTTCCTCGAAGCGCTGCGCGACGGCGTGGGAACCAAGGGCCTCGTGCTCGCGCTGAAGAGCGTCCAAAAGAACGAGGTCACGGTCAAAGGCGAAGCCGACCGCGAGAAGTTCCAGACCAAGCAGCTCTTCGACATGATCCGCGAGCTCGAAGATCCGCGCGGCGGCGACTCGCTCGCCGAGTACCTGAAGACCGATCCCAAGCCGCACTGGAAAACGGAAGCGGCGCTTCGTATGGCCGAAATCGGCGACCTTCGTGCGGTCCCCGCGCTCGCGTGGCGCATGAAGCAAGACCCGCTCAAGATCTACGACAAGGACAAAGACCCCGAGTATCGCATGGACGACAACGAGCGCGTCGTCGCCTCGCGCATGCTCGCGGACCTTGCCGTGCTCTACCCGGAGAAGCGAGACGAGATCCGCAAGGAAGCGTACGAGTCGGTCATGTTCTGGCTGAACGACAAGCCGCAGCCTCACGCGAACGGCCTACGCTTCATCGCCGCCGCGGACGCGCGCGAGGCCATCCCGCAGATGACCAAGTGGGCCGACCCCTCCACGCCGCTCCCCAAAGAGGGGCAGCAGCAAATGCCGGAGACGTGGGCCACCGCACAGAGCGCGCTCCGCTATGCCGGCTGGATGAAGGCCGACTGGAACCTGCTCGAGAAGCAGTTCTCGCGTCGTCCCAAGGACACCGACGTCACCATGGAAGGCCTGCAGCAAGGCGGCCTCGCCGTGCTCGGCATGACGCTGCGTGCGCTCGGTGTGGGCGCTTCGCACGGCATGGCGCAGTGGGGCGATCCCAAGGCGTTCCCCATCCTCGTGAAGTTCATCGAGGAAAAGCAGAACAACGAGCAGGCGCGCATCGAAGCGTGCTTCTCGCTCGGGTGGGCCGCCACCGACGACCAGATGAAAGAGGTCGTGGGCAAGGTGAAGACCTTCTCCGCGAACGATCCGAAGACCTCGGTCATCCGCGCCTGCTACTTGGAGAGCCTCATCCGCAAGCCCGTGCCGTCGGCGACCGCCGGCCTCATGGACCTCATGCGCGGCGACGTGGACCTCGAGGTCCGTCACCAGGCGGCGCGTGCGATCGGCTTCGGAGGTCTCACGCCTACGCTCACCTCTCAGCTCTTCGAGAAGCTCAAGGACGCGAACGTACGCTCGGACGCGATGCTCGCGATCATGCTCGGCGCCGACAGCGACACCGTCAAGCGCGCGCTCGCGACGTACAACGACGCCGATCCCGCGGCCATGGAAGAGCTCAAGGTCACTTACAACCAAACCTTCGGCTACTGGTCGGATCGCAACTACGAGACCGGCGACGTGGCGCGATGGATCGGCAACGCGAACGCGTGCGCTCGCGTGAAGGTGAACGACGCGCTGCAAGACTGGCCGCGTCTCATCTTGTCGCGCGCGCTTCAGGGCATCGACTACGACAGCGGCCCGCACTCGCTCACCCGCGTTCAGCTCCGTGTTCGCCTGATGAAGGACGCACGCGGCGCCGACGAGAAGAAGCGCACGGACGCCATCGAGATCCTCAAGTTCATGAAGGAGAAGGGCGTGCTCATGGCGCTCAAGGGCGAGACTGGCCCCCACGCCGAGCTCGCGCGCAAGGCGTTCTTCGAGGTCATGAACCCCAAGATCGTCACCGACAGCCTCCCCGATGCGCGTGACCCGAAGGGCGCGCACCTGGTCGCCCCTAAGTGATGAACGAGTCGAGCGTGCGCGGACGAGGTGCTTTCGGCCTCGTCCGTCGGGACGTCTCGCGATCGCTGGCCGTCGTGATGCTCTCCGGAGCGGTCGCGGCGGCCTCTTTCGCGTGTGGGCCTCCGCCCGTTCCGGTCGAGCCGGCGAAGGGCCCGACGGTCGTGGCCATGAACATGGCCTCGAAGGAAGGCGTGCCGCTCGAGGCCGCCTGCGTCGCCGCCGGACCGGAGCGCTGCTTCGACGCCGTGGACGACAACTGCAACGGCGTCATCGACGAGGGGTGCGGTATCGGGACCGGCCTCTTGCAGTTCACCTTGGCCTGGGGGGACAGCCCCGCAGACGTCGACCTCATCCTGACCGAGCCGAAGGGCGGCAAGGTGTTCGAGGGTAACCGTTCTTCCAAGACTGGATTCCGCCTGGACAAGGACTGCCCAGGCGAGGACGGCTGTCACGGTCAGAACATCGAGAACATCTTCTTCGAGGGGGGCGACCCACCTCGTGGCAAGTACACCCTCGAAGTGAAGCTCTCGGACCTCCACAACGCCGAGACCCCGGTCAAGGTACGTCTCGGCGCTCGCGTGGGCGGTCAGGTCTGGAGCAGCCAGATGGAGCTCCTCCCGGGCTCGACCACCGACAAGAAGACCTTTACGTTCGAGATCTAGCGGGCCGAGGCGGAAGCCATGAGGCTCGTGCCGGATGGCACGGACTTCGGGGCAAGAGCGCCGAAAGTCTTCCGCTCGATGGGGTTCGACAGGGCATCCTCGGGCCGATCCCCCCGTTGTTTTCGGGGAAAACCCTGATTTGCCGCCCTTTGGCGCAGCGTGGCGCGCTTTCGTGGCAAATTTTGCTCAAAAGGGTTTTGTTCTCGAGGTTTTAGGGTCGAGTCGTGCTGTGCCGGATGGGGATGCATTTGGCTCGACCTGTGCCGCTTCACCAGCGTTGGCTGAGGTGAACGACGGTCGAGGTCAACGACGGTGGAGGTGAACGACGTTCGGTCAACGACGGTCGGTCAACGACGGTCGGGTTCAACGACGGTGGAGGTGAACGACGGTCGGTCAACGACGGTCGGGTTCAACGACGGTGGAGGTGAACGACGGTCGGGTTCAACGACGGTCGAGGTGAACGACGGTCGAGCTCAACGTCAGTCGAGGTCAACGACGGTCGGTCAACGACGGTCGGGGTCAACGAGGTCAACGACGGTCGGTCAACGCCAGTCGGGGGCAACGGCGGTCGAGCTCGGTCGACCCGTTCCGCTCCGAACGGAACGGGGGCCCCGGTCAGAACGATAGGCCCGCGTAGGCCGAGCCCTCGACCCGGGGGAACACCTTGATCGTGTCGCCGAAGGGGAGGGCAGGGAAGAGCGCCGAGACCTCGGCTCCGAAGAACGACGTGCCCCCGATGGTCGTCCGGAGACTTGCGTACATTTCCCCACCTATTGCGCCCGCCCGGCGTCGCTCTTCGGTGGGGTAGCCGGTGAGCAGGATGTCCCCGGAGTCCCGCCGACGGAGGGTCTGGGCGACGAGCTCCCCCATGACACCGGCCCCGAGCGAGAGCATAGGGGCGCCTGAAAAGAAGCGCCGCTCCACGCGCGCCCGCCCGCCGAAGACGGTGAGCAGGTTCTCGTTTGCCTGGGTGGTCTCGCCGGTGAGCGCGGCGGTCCCGACGAACATGAACGCGTAGGTCTCGCGGGCGTAGGCGTAGCGAAGCATGCCGCCGTGCGAAACCCCGGTGTATCCGCCGAGGCCACCGCCGTAGGCGACCGAGACTTCGTGCATGGCGTGGGTGAGCGCCCCGCCTTCTTGGGCAAGCTGCTCGCGCGGCGTGGAGTGCGGCTCGTTCGGACCGAAGAAGCGCGTCTCTCCTGCCGCTAGCCGAAGCTCGACCGCGCCCGAGCCGTCTTGTTCTCCCTGGGGACCGCGGATGGCGTGCACCACGATGCGGCCCGAAGGTACGCGCACGCGCACGTCACGCTCGGGGAGGGTGCGCACCTCGGCGAACGACGCGACCTCGCCGTAGCGGAAAAAGCGGTAAATCGTGCCCGATCCACGCAGCAGCACGACCTCCGCCGGGGGCTGCTCGTCGTGGGTCAGCACCACTTCGCCGGCGGGGTCGAGGAACGCGCCGGTGGTGAGCACGCCCGAGCGCTCGTTCGCCTGCTTCGCGACGTACGCGAACGCTTCACTCACGGTGATGCGATGGTTCTGATCGGCGTCCGCGGCCGCATCGAGGCCGATCAGCAGATCGTCCGTGGCGCTCGGCTGCGTGCACGCGCCGTGTGCTCGTAGCCACGTGGGGAGCCCGGGTGGTCGTCCCAGCGAGATCTCCGGCACGCTGCTCGCGGGGAGCGCGGGGTCGCACAGGTCGCTCATCACCACCCGAAGCTGAGCCGGAAATTCTCGGGCAAGCGTGAGAATCTCGGTCATCGGCAGCGGGCCGTCGTCGAGCGTCAGGGCATCGCCCGAGCCCTTGCCCGCGACCACCACGGTGAGCATCACGTCTTCGACTTCGTAGCGCTCGCTCACCCGCAAGAGATCCGCGAAGGCCTTTTGCACGCGCGCGCGGCTCGCGTCGGGCACTGCGGCGACGCGCGCAGGTCGCACGAAGCCGTGGTCGACGAAGGTCTCCACCGTGCGCCGCACGTCGGCGTCGCGGCCCTTGCCTCCGACGACCAGGAGCATGCGCACCGTGCCGCGCGTGTCCTTCTTCGCGCTCGCGGTGAGCGTGGGCGCATCGGCCGCGTGCGCGAATCCAGCCGCACCCATCAGCACGAGCCCAGCCGAGCCGAGCGCGACGAGACGCCTCATCGAGCCGGGCATGGCCATCCTTTCGGTACCTGTTCGGCGAACCCGAGCCTGCGCACGTCGACCCGACACGAGGGCGCGTCGAGGCAAAGACCGGTCTGCGTGCACGGCTCGTAGGTGAAGCTGTTGCCGTTCTCGAAGCACACGAGGCCGGGCGCACCCACCGGAGGAAACGCGATGAGCAAATCGTAGACGGTGGGTTTCGATTCGGGGGCGGGGCTCTCGTAGAGCGTCGAGCACACGCGATCGGGCAAACGCGCGGGCTTGTCCGCCGCCAAATCGTACGGCTTCGTGGGCAGCTCCCAGCGGGGGCCGTTCGTGCCGTAGACCAGGAAATTCAGCCCGGCGCGAGGCAGCTGGCCTACGCGGTCGGCGACCAGCGTGGCCTCGGTGGCGCCCGGAGCGCGGTCGAGCCACACGAGAAGACGCGAGCCGTCGGCCGCCACGAAGGCGTCGCCCGCCACTTCGGCGCGACCGGGCCTGAGCCCGAGACGTCCGTCCCCGTCGAGGTCGTCGTACGCGACCAGCGCGCCGACCGCGAACCCGAGCGACGTGGCCTCGTCCTGCGTGAGCACCACACGGTGCTTGGCGATCTCCGGGGGAGGCGTGCGAATCTCGAGGCGGAACGGCGAGGGGCCCGCGAGGGCGAGGTCGTCGCCGGTGGCGAACGCGGTCACGTCGAGGGTGCGCCAGAGCACCGTCACGTGGAGGTTTTTCGGTGCGGCCGTGGCGGGCGAGGTGGTCACCGTGCCCTCCACCGCGAGCAGAAGGGTGGGGAGCTCGGGCGTGCCGGAGAGCTCGCCGCACGCCGCCGCGCCGGCCACGATCGCCACGCCCGCCGCGATGCCCAACGCGCGGCCGAGCGCACGTCGCGGAGCAGGTCGCGCGGGCAACGGCGCGGTTTTTTCGGTCGAGCGGTTCACGAGCGCGCCTCCACGATTACCCGGGTCCGCTCGCAATTGCACGGCTCGAACGCGCTCCCGCTCGACGACCCGAAAAACGCGCGGTTCGACGCCTCGCACCGGCGTCGTCGGCGACGTTCGGCGTGCGTGGACGTGAAGCGAGCGCGTGCGCCACGAGGACCAGCCATCTTCCGCGTCGCTCGCTACCTCGAGGTACACGCGCGCTTCGCGTGCTCTTTTGCCGCCGGATCACCCTCTTGCGTGAGGTCGCCGGGCAAGGCTTCGGTCATGTCGAGCGTGCCGGGCGTGATCTCGTAGAGCGCCGCGGGTTGGTTTTCGCGGTCCATGAGGACCACCGCGTAGTGCGTGCTCTCCGGCGGCATCGCGATGGGAAAGGCGGCTTCGGCCGCCGAACGACCGGCCAAGACGGCCTTCGCGTCTTTGCTGGAGGTCGCGTAGGCCACCATCGCTTCGGGGCAGGAGCCGGGGTGCGTGGCGAGCGCGCGAGCTCGGGCGATGGAGGCCGAAAAATCCCTCTCTTCTTCGTCCACCACGAGGCACGTCTTCGCGTCGCAGGAGAAGCCGAGGCGGGTCTCGGTGCTGCGGATTCGCTGCATGGCCTGAACCGTGCGCCGCACCGTGACCGTGGGCAGCCCGACCACCGAGCGATCGATCGCGACGCCATCCACGCTCTGCCGCGCAGAAGGCGAGCGCGTGAAGCCCGCTTCTTTCAGACGGAGCACCACGTCGCGCTTCAGGCGGAAGCCGTCGTAGCGCAGGGTCGAGTCGTACACCGCCTCGAGGCGCTTGCGGTCGTGCTCGTTGTGCGCGGCGTTCCACTCGGTCACGGTCTTCGCGAGCAGCGCATCGAGTGGGTCGACCGGGCGTGACTCTTTCGTGAGGTGTGGCTCGTGGGCCGGCTGCGGCAGGGCCTTCGGCTCGACGTTGGCGCAGCCCGTCGCCAGTCCGACGCACGAAGCGATCCCCAAGACCCGGGCAAGGTGCAGAGCGAGCACGGTCCGACGGTAGTCCAACGACGCCGGCCACTCAACGACTCGTCGGTCTTCCCCGACCACGTCCCCGCACGATTTCCAGGCCGAGAAAAAGCACGCCGCGGACCGGTCCGAGTTTGACGCGTCCAGGCACGTCCCTATATGGAGGACTCGCCCATGAACCCTCCCGTGATGATTGCGCTCATCGCCATCGCCCATGCGGTCTTCGCGTGGTCGGCGATTCGACGCTGGCAGCTCCTTCAAATCGGCACCGGTGAGAACCGCTTCGACAAGCTCGAAGACCGTCTCCTGGCTGTCTGGAACTACGCGTTCAAGCAGGAGAAGATGGACTACTACCAGCCTGCCGGCTGGGCCCATAAGCTCATCTTCGCGGGCTTCATCACGCTCACCTTGCGCACGCTCGTGCTGTGGGGTCGCGGCATCTACCCGAGCTGGAACCTCTTCATCCTCGGGCCGTCGCAGCCGGTGGGGAAGGTGTACGAGTTCGCCAAAGACCTCGTGGCCATCTTGGTGGTCTTGGGTGTCTCGGTCTTCTTCTACTTCCGCGTGATTCGTCCGCAGAAGCGAATGACCCTCAACAAAGAGGCCATTCTCATCTTGGCCATCATCTTCACGATGATGGTGACCGACATGATGTACGACGGCGCGTCGCTCGCGCTGGCTGCACGTCAGGGTGAGTTTTGCGCGCCCGGGTCGCTGCTGGCCACAGTCGACCAGTGCAAGGACATCACCACCATCGTGGCGCCGTATCCGCTCGGCACCGAGGCGCACGCCTCGTTCTCGTTCTTCCCGTCGCCGGCCGGCTCCGCCTTCGCCGCGGCCTTCAAAAACCTGCCCGCGGGCGCGCTCATCGTGCTCGCCAAGTCGGGCTTCTGGATCCACTCCACGCTGGTCCTGGTCTTCCTGAACCTGCTCCCGCACTCCAAGCACTTCCACGTCATCACGGCGATCCCGAACGTGTTCCTGAAGAACATGGAGTCGCCCGGTCGCTTGAAGCCCATGGCCGAGAACGGCGAGAAGCTCATGGAGCGCTTCGGAGAAGTGGCCGAGATGGCCGATCCGGGCGCGGCGGGCTTCGGTATCTCGCGCATCGATCAGTTCTCGTGGAAGGCGATTCTCGACTTCTACACCTGCACCGAGTGCGGCCGCTGCTCGGACAACTGCCCGGCGCACCGCACCGGCAAGGTCCTCTCGCCCAAGCACCTCACGCTCGCGCTCCGCGATCACCTCTACGAAAACGAGGCAATGTGGACGAGCAAGGAAATGCGCTGGGGCGGTGCCGACCCGGCTCTCCCCGAAGGAGAGAAGAGCGCCGAGCAGAAGATGGAAGCAGTCGAGGGCTCGGTGCTCCCGCCGGCTTTCACCATCACCGACCTGGTTCCCAACATCGTCCACCCGGACGTGCTCTGGGCATGCACCACCTGCCGCGCCTGCGAAGAGCAGTGCCCGGTCATGATCTCGTACGTCGACAAGATCGTCGACATGCGCCGAAACCTCGTCCTCGTGAAGAACGAGTTCCCCCACGAGCTCGCCAAGCCCTTCCAGGCCATGGAAGTGAACGGCAACCCGTGGAACCTCTCGCGCATGGATCGTAGCGCCTGGTCGGACGGCCTCGGCATCCCGATGATGTCCGAGAAGCCCGACGCCGAGGTCCTTTACTGGGTCGGCTGCGCCGCCAGCTACGATGACCGCGCCAAGAAGATCGCGCGCTCCACTGCCAAGCTCTTGAAGGCTGCGGGCGTCGACTTCGCCATCCTCGGCCAAGAAGAAACCTGCACCGGTGACCCCGCTCGCCGCGCCGGAAACGAGATTCTTTTCACGACCTTGGCCGAGACCAACGCCGCCGTCCTGAACGGCTACAAAGAGCAGGGCGGCGCGAAGACGGTCATCACCGCCTGCCCGCACTGCTTCAACACGATCAAGAACGAGTACCCCGATTTCGGCGCTTCGTTCGACGTCGTGCACCACACCGACTTTCTCATGGGCCTGCTCGCCATGGGCAAGCTCAAGCCCACGAAGCCGGTGACCGGCAAGGTGGTGTTCCACGACTCCTGTTACCTCGGCCGCTACAACGGCGTGTACGAGTCGCCCCGCGAGATCCTGCGCGCCATCCCCGGCGTGGAGCTGGTCGAGCCGGAGTACTGGAACAAGCAGCGCGGCCTCTGCTGCGGCGCTGGCGGCGCACAGATGTGGATGGAAGAGCAGAACACGACGCGCGTGAACGTGAAGCGCACGCTTCAGCTCGTCGATACCGGCGCGAAGACCATCGCCTCGGGCTGCCCCTTCTGCATGACCATGCTGACCGACGGCCTCAAGAGCCAGAGCCTGGAAGAGAAGATCCAGCAGCTCGACGTGGCCGAGCTCCTCGAGCGCTCGTGCGTCACCGAAGAAGCGACCGCCCCCGAGCCCGAAGAAGAAGCGGCAGCCGCCGAAGAGTGAACGAGTGAAGTGGGAGAGGCCTCGCGCAACGAGGCTTCGTCCTAGACACCCCGCCACGGGAAAGGCCTTCCGCGCCTCTCCCGTGGTAACGTTTTGTGGGTGAGCCCTTGCCCCATTTGTTCGCGCCCGGCAGCCCCTCGTCGTGGAGCGACCTCGGACAACCTGAGTCATCCCTTCTGCAGCGCGCGCTGCCAATCCGTGGACCTCTCGCGCTGGCTCGACGAGAGCTATCGCGTCCCGGTGGAAGCCGACGAAGATACGCTGGCGATGGAGCTTGCCGCGGCTGCGCAGGGGCAGGAGGTGGAGTCGTGAAGAAAGCTCTCTCGTTCGTTCCGGTGCTCGCCCTCGTGGGCACGCTCGCTTGCTCCGTGTTCACGTCGAGCACCGCGCACGCGCAGCTCGCTCCGCCGTCGCTCTTCGGACAACCGGCCGCGCCCAATGGCGCTCCGAATCCGGGCGCGCCGAACGGCCCCTACGGCTCCGGTCCTTCGAGCGGCACGGTCGCCCAGCTGAACCAAGGCGAGAGCGAGGACAGCGGACGTCGTCTCGAGCTGGTCTACGTCAACGCCGACGTGGGCGGCGGCTTCTTGGCCGGCACGGGCCTCGACCAAGGCTATTTCGGCTTCGGAGCGAGCGCGGGCGTGCGCCTTTTGACCTTCACGCTCGGGGCGCGCGTGCGCGACCACCTCGGCACCGCGAACCTCCTCGCGATCGGTGGCGAAGCGGCCTACCACCTGGTGCTCGGCTCGTCCGACCTGGTGCTCGGCGCACACGGCGGTTACGCGGGCGTGACCAACACCGGTGGGCCGAGTGGCGGAAACGTGGGACTCGACGTCGGGCTCGACTACTACCTGTCGTCGACCTTCTCTCTCGGGGGCAGCGTCTCGCCCGACCTCTACTTCGTGGGTGGCCAGACCGTGTTCGGTCTCTTCGTGGGACCGCGCGCGGGGCTCCACTTCGGTCTCTGAGCGTCGCGAAAAACGCGGCCGCTCTTGTGGTGCGAAGGCGCGAAAACGGATCACGAAATGTCGCGCAGAAACGAAAAAGTGCCTTCTTTTTCGCGGGATGAATGAACGTTCCGGCGCGTGTATCGTAGAGGTTATGACCTCCTCTCGCCCGCGATTCGTTGCAGTGGCTTCCGCCGCATTGACGGCTCTCGCTCTCGCCTCGCGTGAGGGCACGGCGCTCGCTCAAGACGTCGTCGAGCCTGCGCCATCCGCGCCACCTCCGGCAGCCGCGCCGGCCCCCGTTCCTTCGCCCGCGCCTTCTCCGCAAGCAAGCGCGCCAGCCGCGACGCCAGCGACCTCGGCTCCGCTGCCGCCGCCTTCGTCGCCGCCGCCTCCGTCGCCCCCACCGGCAAGCGGCCTTCCTTCGGAGCTCGCCCCGAAGGATCCGGAAGCGGAGAAATCCGCGAAGGAGAAAGAAGAAGACGGCGAGGGGAGCCGACTCACCGAGCTCTTCTGGATCAACGGCGAGCTCGGCGCCGCCTACGCCAACATGCAACAGTTCTCCGCGGAGAACCTGGCGCTCACCAATCCCAGTGGTGGCGGCTTCATGGCCGGCGTGGGCGCGGGTATCCGCATCGTCTTCATCAGCTTGGGAGCGCGGCTCCGCTGGCAAAAGCTCTCGCCCTTCAACTTGGTGCAGGCGAACGGTGAGCTGCTCTTCAAGCTCCCGATTTCCAAGGTCGACGTCATCATCGGCGGTCACGGCGGTTATTCGGGCGTGGGCACGCTGAACGACCTCTTCGCGAGTAACGCCACCACCAACGCCGCCCTGGCCGACAGCGTGAACGTGAAGGGCTGGAACGCCGGCATCGACCTCGGCTTCGACTACTTCATCAACCGCTATTTTTCCCTGGGTCTCGGCCTGACGGGCGACTTCCTTTTCCTGCAGCGCCCCAAGTCGGGACTGCCTGCCGGGTTCGACCAGCTGCCTCCAGAGGTGCAGGCCGAGTACCAGAACAGCGACGTCTACAAGTACGACGGCAAGTCGGTCGGCTTCGGGTTCGGCGCCGCGCTACGCGTGGGCTTCCACCTCGGGCCTTGAGACGAGGCGTCGCCAGGTCGCACGAAGTCGCGCGTGGACGCGTGCTAGGTTAGCGCGCCGTGCTCTCGGTTCTTTGGTGGCTCGTGCCGGCGGTGGTGCCCGCGCTGCTCCTCTTGGGAGTCGTGCACTTCTCCGACACGCGCCGTGAGCCGGTTCCTCTCGTGCTCACCACGTTCTTCTTGGGCGGCGTGTTCGCGGGAGGCGCGTTTTACCTCGAGTACCTCGCCACCAAGTGGACCGGGCTCGATGTCCGCACGCACGTCTCGGGCAATGCAGGCGCGCTGCTCTTCATCTTCGCCTTCGTCGCGCCCATCCAAGAGGCCGCCAAGACCGCGGCCATGTGGCCCGCGTTCCGCTCGAAGTACTTCGACGAGCCGTACGACGGCGTGGTGTATGCGGCGGCCGCCGCCCTCGGGTTTTCGGTCACCGAGAACGCGCGCATGTTGATGACCCATCCGCACGCGTGGCTTTGGCTCGCGCGCGCGGGGCTCGCCTTGCCCGCCCATGTGTTCTTCTCCACCGCGTGGGGCTACGCGCTCGGCCGCGCGAAGCAGAACAAGAACCCGGGGGCTATTTTCCCCGCCGCCTGGCTGCTCGCCACGGTCTCGCACGGGCTCTACGCACACCTCGTCTGGGGACGTGGCTCGGGCGCGCTCGTGGGCACGTTGCCGCTCTTGCTCGCCATGGGCGTGCTCGCGTTCTTCGCGGCCCGAGACCTTCGTGTACGAGGCGAGGCCGAGCAGCCTTCGACCGGAGGAAACCGCCTCGAGCGACCGTCGATCGAGCCGCACAGTGGGCCGCCCAGTCTCACGAGCGTGCGGGATGCCCTCCGTCGCGAGGGCCGTCCCATCATGGTGCGCTGGATCGCCTTCGGTGCCGTGGTCACCATGGGCGCGATGATCTTGGGCCTTGCCGCGTCCATCGCGTTCGGCCACTGGGCCCACGTCGACTTCTCCATCGTGGACGAGCACGACGTCTCCACGACCGCGCCGGTGGCCTTGCTCGGAGCGGGGGTGCTCTCCGCGTTCCCTCTGAGCGGCTACTTGCTCGCCAAGGCTTCGTCCCTTCCGACGCTCCTCGAGCCCGCGCTCGCGAGCGCCCTCGCCATCGTGCTCGTGCTCGCCGTGCTCGGGTTCGCCGCGCCGGTGTCGCTTCTGTTCGGGCTCGCCTTCTCGCCCGTGGCCTGGGGTCTCGCCTGCGCCGGCGCGTGGGTCGGACGTCCGGACACGCAAGGAGATTGACGCGCGCGGCTTCTGCCCTTAAGTGAGTGCTCACTCACGAATGGCCCGCACCGCCCACATTGCCGACACGGACTTGCTCGCCGCCGCGCGCGCCGTCTTCCTCGAGAAGGGGGTGGCCGGAACGACGGCCGAGGTGGCCGCACGCGCGGGCGTTTCCGAGGGCACGCTCTTCAAGCGCTTCGGGTCGAAGTCGCGCCTGTTCGAGGCCGCCATGACCGAGCTGTCGGACACGACCGGCATCGTGGAGAAGGTCGCGTTCGGGGCCGCGGGAAAGCCGGCCGAGGTGGTGATGTACGAGCTCGGCATGGTGGTGCTGCAGCGCTTCCAGGCCATCGTGCCGTTCGTGGCGATGCACATGGCCGGAGCCATGTCGCACGAGCATTTGCCGCTCTTCGGCAAAGGAACGCCCGCGCCGATGCGCATGCTCGCGTCGGTCGAAGCGCTCTTCGCGGCCCTCGTCGAAGAGGGAACCCTGCGCGAGGTCCGGGTGGACGTGCTCGCGCGCATGCTGGTCGGCACGCTCTGGCAGTACGCGTTCCTCGACTACATGATGCGCAGGTTCACCGGACTCGAAGCCCACTCGGTCGGGCCGGACGAGTTCGTGAAGGAACAGGTCTCCATTCTGCTGCTCGGGGTCGCCCCCGAGGCATCGCGCGCCCGAATCGCCTCGGGGTCGCGCCCTACGTCGGCCAAGTTGAAAGCGAACAAATGAGGTGGGTTCATGGCGCATTTAGTGAGTGAGCGCTCAAATATTAAAGGACACCGCTCTCGTCTCCGGGCGACCTTCGCGCTCGCGCTCGTGGGAACCTTCGGCGTCGTCGGGGAAGCGCAGGCGTTGGAGCCGCTCTCGGCGTACCTGCGCGCGGCCAAGACCTCGAGCTTCGACGCGCGCGAGCAGAGAGCCACGCTGGCGCAGCGCGAATCCGAGGTGACCGCGACGCACTACCGGCTTCTGCCCGTGCTCGGCGCGCAAGGCACCTATACGCGCAACCAATACGAAGCCGTCGTGGGGGACAAGGTCATCGTCCCGGAAAATCAGGTCGACCTCTACCTGACGGCCAACCTCACCCTGATCGACGTCGGCCAGTGGGAGAAGATCGGCGCCGCCAAGCGCACGCGCGAAGCGGCGGAGTCGCGCCAGAAGAGCACCTCGCTCGACGTGGAGCGACAGGTCACGCGCGACTACTACCAGGTGGTCGCTTCGGAAGCGGTGAAGGCCGCCGCGCGCAGCACGTTGGAAGCGGCCGAGAAGAACCTCGCGTACGTGCAGGCGCGCAAGAGCGCCGGCTTCGCCCAAGAGCTCGACGCGAAGCGCGCCGAGGCCGAGGTGGCGAAGGACAAGCAGCTGGTCGCCGACGCGAGCTATCAGGTCGCGGTGGCTCGGCGCACGCTCGGGACCGACTCGGGCCTGGTGCCGACCGAGGGGGCGCCCGCGCTCGCGCTCGACGCGGCAGCGCTCGAAAGTGGCGAAGGCTCCTTGGCCGAGGCGGAAGGGAAGAACCTCGACGCGCACCCGCAGGTGCGGGCCGCCACGGACGAGACGCGGGCAGCCGAGCGCAGCGCGACCGCCACGCGAGCCACGTGGCTCCCCACGCTCTCCGTGGCCGCGCAGGAGCGCCTGACGAACGCGACCGGCTTTCAAGACAAGTCGAGCATTTACGCGCTCTCGGCCACCGTCGCGGTGAAGTTCGACATGAGCCAGCTCGCGACTGCCAATGCGCAAGCGGAGGCTGCGGCGGTCGCCAAGGTCCGCGAAGAGCGCGCGCGTGCCCAGACGCGTGACCGGGTGTTCGTCGCCTGGCAGGCCGTGCACGCCGCGCTCGACAAGGCTCGCTCGGCGCGCGCGGGGCTCGAAGCGAGCAAGCTCGCCGTGAGCATCGCCAAGCAGCGCTACGAGGCCGGCACGGCCACCTTCCTCGACGTGGTGACCGCCGAACGAGACGCCTTCCAGGCCGAGGTGACGCGCATCCAAGTGGACGCCGACCTCGCCTTCGCGCGGGCCGACCTGCGCATCGCCGGTGGTTCGTCCATCGAAGATTCGAGGACGCCGTGATCCCCGCAAAGCCCATTGCCGGAAGGGCGAGCTTGTTCATGCGCTTTCGCACCATGGCGCGTGCCGGTGTGCGCATGATGTTCCACGATTGGCTGAAGATGGCCGGTACCATGCTCGGCGTGGTCTTCGCCGTGGTGCTTTCCAATCAGCAGCTCGGCACTTTTCTCGGACTCTTGTACAAAAACGTGATGTTCGTCCGGAACACTCCGGCCGAGATCTGGATTGTGCCACCGGGCGCCGAGACCGTTCAGGGCGGCAAGGTGATTCCGTATTCCGACGTGCTCGCCGCGCGCACCGGGCCGGGCGTCGCGCAAGCCGAGCCCATCGTCCTGGCCACGGCGACCATCGCACTGCCGGGCGGTGGAAGCGAGCCTGTCAATCTGGTGGGCGTTTCCTATCCGACCTACCTCGGCGGTCCGTGGAACGTGATCGTGGGGTCCACCCAGGTCCTCAATCGACCGGATACCATGGTCTTCGAGGACTCCGAGCGCGACACGTTGGGAGGCCTCAACATCGGCAGCGTGCGCGAGGTGAACGGACACAAAGTGACGGTGGGCGCGTTCACGTGGGGGCTCGTCCCGTTCGGACCGAGCTACGCCTTCGCCGACTACGAGCTGGCGCGCGAGCTCACCAAGCTGCCGCGCGACCAAGCCAACTACGGCCTGGTGAAGCTCAATCCCGGGGTCGATCCGAAGGTGGCCAAAGTCGAGCTCTTGAAGCGCGTGAGCAAAGACACGCAGATTCTCACCAAACAAGAGTTCGAGCGCATCATCGTGGTGAACATCCTCACGAAGACCGCCATCGGCATCACCTTCGGCACCAGCACCGTGTTCGGGTTGGTGGTCGGGTTCGTCATCGTGTCGCTCTCGATGTTCTCGTCGGTCGTGGACAACATCCGCGAGTTCGGCACGCTGAAGGCCATCGGCGCGACCACCTTCGATCTGGCCATCTTGCTGTTCGTTCAATCCGTGCTCTACGGGGTTCTCGGGTCGATCGTGGGGCTCTTCTTGGTGTCGCGTATGGCCCTCGGCATACGTTCCGCGAAGCTCGCCCTCAATCTTCCTCCTCAGCTCACCTTCGGTACCGTGGTGGTCATGGTGCTCATGTGCATCATGGCCTCGTCGTTGGCCCTCCTCCGCATTCGTAAGGTCGAGCCGGCCATGGTGTTCCGATGAGCGCCCTCGCCATCGAATGCCGTGACGTCAAGAAGACCTACGGGTCGGGTGCCACGGCGTACACCGCGCTGAAGGGCGTCGACTTTTTGGTCGCGCCCGGCGAGTTCGTCATGTTGAGCGGCCCCTCGGGAAGTGGAAAAACCACGCTCTTGTCGATCCTCGGGTGCGTGCTGACCGCCTCCAGTGGCAAGGTGAAGCTCTTCGACCAAGACATCTCGAACGCCAAGGAGTCGGCCCTGCCGGGGCTTCGGCTTTCGTACATCGGCTTCGTGTTCCAGGCGCACAACCTGCTCGCGTCCCTGACCGCGACCGAGAACATCGCGATGCTGCTCGAGCTTCGTGGGTATTCGGCCAAAGGCGCGATCGACGAAGCCCACAAGCTGCTCACGGACGTGGGGCTCGCGGACAAGTTCGAGAGCAAGCCCGGGGACCTCTCCGGAGGCCAGCGTCAACGCGTGGCCATCGCGCGCGCTCTGGCCGGCTCTCCGCCCATTCTCTTGGCAGACGAGCCCACCGCGGCGCTCGACGCGCAGAACGGGCTCGCCGTCACCGAGACCCTGCGCTCGTTGGCCAAAGATCACGGGCATACGGTGGTCGTGGTGACGCACGACAATCGAATTTTTCACCTCGCCGATCGCATCGTGCACATCGAAGACGGACTCATCGTGGAGAAGGGCTCATGAAGAAGCGCATTTCGTTGGGGACCGTCGCGTTCGCGGCCTTTTTGCTCTTTTCCGTGGTCATGGTGACGCGCTCCGTCTTGGCCGGACCGCAGACCGTTCCCACGGCCAAAGACGTGCAGAAGGCCGAGCGTGTCTCGAAGCCCAAGGCCGGAGCGGACGAGCGCGTGGACGTTCCGCAGGGCTCGTTCGTGGCGGGCAACGGCATCATCGAGCCGGCCGATCGCGAGACCAAGCTCGCCAGTCACATTCCCGGGCGCATCAAGGCCGTGCTGGTCAAAGAAGGCGACGAGGTCGCGCTCGACGCGCCCATCGCCGAGCTCGAGAACGACGCCGAAAAGTCCGCCCTCGACGCCGCCGAGGCCGACCTCGCCGTGAGGCGCGCGGAGCTCGTGCGCACCGCGCGCGGCCTCCGCAAAGAGGACCGCGACGCCATCGTGGCCGATACCGAGAGCGCCAAGGCGCGCGCGGACCTGTCGCGTGGAGCTCTCGATCGCCTCGAGATCGCCTCGAAGGGCGGCGCGGCCACCGCCGACGAGCTCGACCGGGCCAAGCGCCAGGCCGAGGTCGATCGCGGCGCGCTCGAGGCCGCCGAGGCCAGGCGCAAAGCGGCTCTCACTGGGGCGCGTTCGGAAGACGTGTTGGTCGCTCAAGCCAACGTGCAAGCCGCGATTGCCCGCCGCGATCAGGCCAAGTCGACCTTCGACCGATTGACCATCCGCTCGCCCATCGCGGGGCGCGTGCTGCAGATCAAGCTCCGCGCGGGCGAGTACTACAACCCGCAAGGCGGCGAGCCCATCGCCGTGGTGGGCGACACCAAGAAGCTTCGCGTGCGCATGGACCTCGACGAACGGGACATCGGCAAGGTGAAGGTGGGCGCCAAAGCGTTCGCTACGCTGAACGCGTACCCGGGCAAGCGCTTCGCCGCGCGCGTGGTCGAGATCGGCAAGCGCATGGGGCGCAAGAACATCCGAACCGACGACCCCACCGAGCGCATCGACACCAAAATCTTGGAGGTGCTGCTCGAGCTCGACGATCGCGAGGGGCTCGTGCCCGGGCTCCGCGTCGTAAGCTACGTGGATGCGTCCGGCAGCTGATCCGCGTCTCGTTCGTCTCGTGCTCGTCGGGGGCCTCGCGCTGTCGGTCGTGACCGGCTGTCGCGGGGCTTCCTCGCATGCGCTCAGCGACGAGTCGGCGTCTCCGGCTCCTCCGACATCGATCGGAGCACCGTCCGCCCGAACGCCGGTCGATGGAGGTCCGAAGGCGACGAATTCCAACGGTACCCCGAAGCACTTCGCGCCAGCGCCCCCGGACGTTCCGGGGAAGATGCACGTGTTCGTGTACGAGGACTTCGGGCCCCAGGTGATGGCCGAAGCGCTGCTCGGCCCCGAGTGTTACCCGTTCGGCGCGTGCTGCTGCTCGGAGCCGACCGACGCCTTCGACGTGCGCGTGGTGGTCCATCGCGGCGTCGAGCCGTCCGAGGTCGCGCGGCGCTATCCCACCGGACCCGACCGCGGTGACTATCGCCTCGTGCCTCTCGCGAAGGCGCGCGCCTACCTCGTCGCGCGGATCGCCGAGCTTCGCGCGGGGCGTGAGCCGGACGACGGAGAAGCCCTCCTCGCGCTCGAATCGCGACTCGGGCGTACGCTGGTGAGCCTCGACCGCTCTTTTTCGCAGGAATTGCGGCCTCGCCTGGGCGACGCGGCTCCTTGAGGCTGTCGCCGGCGGTTCACACCCGAGCGACTCGAATGCCCGCGCACGGGCATCGAGGTCGTGTGCCCACGATGGAACTTTCGGCGTAAACGCGCGCTGGCACACGCGGTGCTGAAGCGAGGGCTCCCACGTGATTCACGGAGGTCCTTATGTCGAAGCGTTTTGCCTTTGCCGCCCTCGTCGCTCTCGCTTCCACGGCTTCGGCCGCATGTGCTCTGCCCTCGTCGTCCGACGTGCAAGGCGGCGCGAACGTGAACGATAGGAGCGCGGGCGGTGAACAAGGCGAGACGCTCCTCACCGGCGCGATGGTGGTCTCCTCGAGCGGTCGCTACGTGCTCGCGCAGCGCAATCGCACGTCGGTCTTGGTCGACGTGGAGACCAAGAAGGCGCGAGAGCTCCCGCAGCAGGTCGAGCGCTTCGTCTTCTCCAAGTCCGGCACGTTCGCCATCGCCGTGCTGCCCTCGCGCGCCGGCGTGGTGCGCTACGAGCTCCCGAGCTTGACCGAGACGTGGCGCGTGCTCCCGGCCTTCAAATCGTCGAGCGGCGCCATGCTCGCGCGTCTCACCGACGACGGCCGTCACTTCGTCTTGGGGGACGCCGATCGCGTGCTCGTCATGAATGCCGAAGACGGCGACGTGCGCGGCGCGGTCCCCGTTGGCTCGGACCCCGCCGAGCTCACGTTCCTGCCGGGCAGATCCAAGGCGGTCGTAGTGGGGACCACGCGCTGGAGCGACCACTTGCCCGCGACCGACGTGGTCGAGGTCGACCTATACACGCTCGCTGCCTCGCGCATCACGGTCCCGAACTGTACCGCGCCCATCTACGTGCTCCCGGACGCCTCGCGCGGGTTTCTCTCTCCGACCTTCTGCGAAGAGAACCGGGCGAGCACCGCCGAGCAAACGTGGACCAATCCCGACCCGGTGAGCGTGGTCGACCTCGGCGAGGGGGAGCCCAAGTTCCTTCGCAATCTGCCCGGCTTCGGCCCGGTGGTTGCCGACGAAGCGGGCTCTCGCGTGGTGGCCTACCTCGACATGAAGCGCATCGACGAGAGCATGTTCGAGGACAAGTCGCAGATTCCCTCGAAGAGCGGGCCTCGCTACCACATCATGACCATCGATCCGCGCACGCTCGCGTTCGGTCTCGCTCCGGTGGGCGACGTGCTCCCGCGGTTCGCGATGGCCAAAGACGGCAAGACGCTGCTCGTGGACGCCACCGTGCAGAACGTCCGCGGTGAAGCCTCGCTCAAAGCCACCTTCGACCCCAAGACCGGCACCGTGTCGGTCAAGGTCTCGCTCTTCGGCGAGAGCGACTCGCTCTTCGGCTCCTTCGACCTCGATTCGAAGAAGTACACGCCCTTCGCGGGCGCTCCCGCCACGCTCGACCGCTTCGTGCAATTGGCGGACGGAAAGAGCGTCTTTTCCCTCGCGGCGAGCGCCGACGGCATGGGCGGCGACCTGCACGCCATCGACCTCCAGGCCCACGTCTCCAAGAGCCTCGGCAAGAACGTGCGCGACATCGGCCTCTTGGCCGACGGCAAGACGCTCGTGCTCCGCGAGCGCTTGCCCGCGGTCCAGGTGACCACCTCGGTGGGCTTCGATTGGTACCGCCGCGAGCGTTACTGCTTCTCGCTGGACGGCACGACCTGCCTCTCGAGCATCGAGTTCCAGGACAGCACGCCCTTCCAGAGCGGCCGCACCTGCACCGACTACCACGATTGCTGATTGCCTCGGCAATGACCGGAATTGCCGCGCCGTAGCGCGGAAAGACCTTCTTAGCTTCGCTTTTCGCCCTTCGTGCGTCCGTTCTCCCGCGGGACGCACGAGGGGCGACTTCAATTGTGGATCCAGACCACGGTGCCCTTCAGCGCGAGCGAAGCGCCGTGCCAACCCTCGGGGACCTCGGGCTTGGTGAACGCGAAGAGCCTCGCTGCGTCCTTCGGCGCCAGATTGATGCAGCCGTGCGAGCGAGGCGTGCCGAACTGATCGTGCCAATAGGCGGCGTGGAGGGCGTAGCCGTCCTTGAAGTATTGAATGTACGGCACGTCGCGCAGCTCGAATTCGGCCTCGGGCTGGCGGCTATCCATGGTGGAGGCCACGTGTTTCGTGTGCACGCGGAAGATACCCTTGGGGGTCACGTAGGGGTTCTTCTCGGTGTCGTCGGACATGCCACCGGCACCGGTCGAGACAAGCGTCGCGTACACCGGTGTGTCGCCTTCGATGGCGAGCAACGTCTGCTTGGCGAGGTTGATCTCGAGCCAGCGCTCGCCCTCTTTGCCCCACTTGGGGAGCTTTTTGATGGGGTCGAGCCGCACCGACTCCTTGGCATTGACCATGGTGCCGTCTTCGAGCACGTGGAAATGCTCACCGCTCACGATCTTCTGCTTTTTCTGCACTTTGAGGGCGCTGCGCCAGGGGAGCTCGGCTCCCGCGGCGAGGTGTTTGCCCTCGAGTGACCAGCGTTTGGCGCCCGGCTTGGTCACGAAGATCATGGGCAGCGAGAGCGCGCCGTCTTTGGAGAGCTCGACGCCTTGGAACGACGTGCCGCGCACCACGCGTACGCGGTCCGCCGCATGAGCAAGAGGTCCGGCGTGAGATAGAAGCGACGCGCATTGGCGGTCACGCTGGCGACGAACGAGATGCCGAGCCGGCGCATGGGGCGCGCGGCGTCGAGGGGAATGCAAGCCGCGGCCCCGCCCGGACACGCGGTGCCGCCGTCCGCATCCGGTTTGTGCGAGAACGCGAGTCCCGACAGATTGGGGACGAATTTTCCCTCGGTGAGGAAATCGGGGAGCGGATCGTCTTTTCCGTCCGTGGCCCAACCGGCCAGCACGCCCGGCGCAGGTTCGCTCGGGAATTTGCCGCTCGGCATCGACGAGAGCTGCGGGTAGCCGCCTTCTTTGGCTTCGTCGCCCTCGGCCTCGTCGAGCGTGCGGAAGTGCTTGTCCCAATCGGGCTCGAGCGCCTTCGCTTCGGCTTCGCTCGGGATGCGCGTGTAGAAGGGCGCGTTCGAGTTGCGGACCACCGCGTAGCCGTAGGGAAGTCCTGCGGTGAGGTCGGGGCGTCGCGAGGACGCCTTCACGATGGCGTCGTCGAGGTTGCCCGTGGCTTGAGGTCCCACGCAGACGAAGCCGCGGGGCACGATGGGCACGAAGCCTCCGGGGCAGCCCTCTTTGCTCGCCACGCCGCCGCGAGTACCGACGATGGCGCCCGCGCGCAGGTAGCCGATCCGCTTCGAAGAAGGGCTCGGGCCCTCCAGCACGGGCACTTCCATGGCGCGCGCGGCGATCTTGCCGCCTTCGGCCTTGGGCAGCGTGGCAGGCTCCACCGGACCTGCCGAGGCCGTCGCCGGATCGGACGACGATGCCACCGTGAGCGGCTCGCCTCCGTCGGTCGCCGAGCTCGATTTGCACCCGACCGAAGCGCTGGCGAGCAGCGCGATCGCGGTGAGCGCTCGCCGTCCACGCGAAAGAAAGAAGCGTCGAGAGGGGAGAATGTCGCGCCGTACCACGAGGTTTCGCTTATCAAACCCCCTGCGATCGGCCCAAAATCCTGGTGCGGTGCTCAAAACGCTAGCCAAGAGGGGTCGTCTCGTGCTGAAAGGCGCCTGGCACGGAGCACGACGGCCCGGGAATTCCCGCGGTTCGTCAGCCCCGAAAAGATTTTCCCCCTACGGCCTGCTTCGGCTGCTTGACAAGGGGAGCGTTTTTCATAAAGTGCGCCGCCCCGAGCCGAGAACACCGGCCCGGTTTAGAACAAGAGGATTCCTGTGGCCAATCATCCGTCCGCCGAGAAGCGCAACCGTCAGCGCATCACGCGCACCGCGCGCAACCGCGCCGTGAGCAGCTCCGTCCGCACCTTCGTCAAGCGCGTCCGCGCTGCGATCGAAGCCAAGAACACGGGCGACGCCACGGCCGCTCTCAAGGTGGCGATTGTGCAGCTCGACAAGGCCGCCACCAAGGGCGTCCTCCACGTCAAGGCTGCCTCGCGTACCATCTCGCGCCTCTCGGCGCAGGTTCACGCGCTCTCCAAGGCCTGAGCCTTCCCAAGACTTAGGTACACGGGTCGTCCTGGTCCGTGTGCCGAGGTAAACCGAAAGGTTTCCTCCGTCCCCATCGTCTAGTTGGCCCAGGACAGCGGCTTTTCACGCCGCCGACAGGGGTTCGAATCCCCTTGGGGACGCCAACTGCAAGTCCCGCGCGATCTTCGGATCGAAGCGGGACTTTCTCTATTTTGTCGATCATCGTCGGGGCCGCGACGGAGCGCCCGGCTCGCGCGGCGCGCGAGTCATTCCCTTCGAATCCCAGCGCGCTCGGACCAGAGCGCGAAGACCGCGTCGGCGAGTGCTCGGACCTGTGCAGGGCCTTTGGGCTCGTGCTCGAGTCGAACGAGCCATCCCGCTGGAATGCCGCCTTCTCCGACCAGCGCCCCGCACAGGGCGCCGCTCATGGCCGCGATCGTGTCCGTATCTCCACCGGCGAGCACGGCGTTCGCGACCACATGCTCGAAGTCCGGCGCCCAGCGGAGGAAGCAGAAGAGCGCGAGGGGAACTGCCTCCTCCGCGAGCGTTCCGTTTCCGAGGGCTCGGGCAGCTTCGGTGGAACTTGCCGAGGCCTCGCACAACGCGAGAACGGGATCGAACTTGGACGCGAGCGTGCGGGGTCCGACCAGACGAGAGCGCGCGATGGTCGTGAGGAGCTTTTCGGTCGCCACACGGTCCCAATCGCCTCGATGCCCGAGCACGCTCGCGATCGCGAGGGCGTGTGCCGTCGCCCCCGCCCGACCGAGTGGGTGCGCGTGCGTCGTCCCCGCCGATTCCTCGGCAAGGGCGGAGAGCCGATCGAGGTCGTCATGGTACGCGCAGGCGATGGGAACGACGCGAACGGCCCCACCGTTGCCCTTCGAGCCTTCCTCCCACGACGCCGTGTCCGCACGGCGACCGCGCTCGAACGCGGCGAGCGCGAGCTTCATGCCGTGGCCGTACCCTCGAGCCGGGTCGTAGTTCGAGGCCAGCGAGGAGAGAAGATCGGTCGCGGAGATGCCGCCCGTGCGGACCAGCGACTCGGCGACCGAAATCATCATCTCGCTGTCGTCCGAGTATCTCCACGGCCGGGGTGCCGCTTCGAGCATCGCTCGGAGTGCAGGACCGAGCCGACTGTCGTTCGAGGACATCGTCTCGAACGGACGCCCGATCGCGTCGCCCACCATGCAGCCGAGCAGCGCGCCACGGAACCGAGCACGGAGCGCAAAGAACGACTCGCCTACCTCGCTCGGATACATGCAACGGCAACACGTCAGCTTGCTGGACGATTCCGAGGCTGCGCCCCATCGCTGCGCGGACCGCCGCCGAGTCCTCGTCCCGATCGCTCGTGAAGGTGGGGGCTAGGGGTGCTAATCGAGCGGCGATCATGGCGTCACGCTCCAAGCCGTTTCCCCTTCTTGGTGGGCTCTCGACCGCTCGATTCCTGCGTGAATATTGGCAAAAGAAGCCTCTGCTCGTGCGAGGGGCCTTTCCCGGGTTCGTGGATCCCATCGATCCGGACGAGCTTGCTGGGCTCTCCTGCGAAGACGGGGTCGAGTCGCGTATCGTGCGGGAGAAGGGCGGGGCGTGTCCTTGGGAAGTGACCTGGGGACCCCAGGCGGAGAGCGTGTTCGGCACGTTGCCGAAGCGTGGCTGGACGCTGCTCGTTCAGGAGGTCAACCGCTGGGTGCCTGAGGTCGCGATGCTCCTCGAGCCGTTCGGTTTCCTGCCCAGCGTTCGCGTGGACGACGTGATGATAAGCTTTGCGGCACCGGGGGGCAGCGTGGGGCCGCACGTCGACAGCTACGACGTGTTCCTCGTTCAAGGGCGCGGCAAACGCCGCTGGAAGTACCACACCCGTCCTACGAAGGACCGGCGCATCGAGCCGGACCTCGAGCTGCGCATCTTGCAGAAATTCGAGGCGGAAGCCGACGAGGTGCTCGGTCCGGGCGACATGCTCTATTTGCCTCCGAACTTCGCGCATCACGGCGTCGCGGTGAGCTCGTGTCTCACGTATTCGGTCGGCTTTCGATCGCCGAGCGCGGGAGAAGTTTGGTCGTCGTTCGCAGCGGCTTCGGCTCGGCAGAAACCGGAGGCCAAGCGTCTCCTCGAGGACCCGCCGTTCGCACCGGCGAGCAACCCGGGCGCGATTCCCGAGGTGCTGCTGGCGCGCGTGCGAGAGCTCGTTCGCTCACTCGACACCTCGGACGAGGCCATCGACCGCTGGTTCGCGTCCTTCGCGACGCGCCTGAAGCCCGGTCACGAGCTCGAGCCTCCTCGTCGTGCGCCGGAGCCGAAGCGCTTCCTGCGAAAGCTCGAGCGTGGCGCCATGCTCGCGCGGTCCGAAGAGGCACGTTGGGCGTTCCTTCCGCACGCGAACGACGGGCTCTTGCTCTACGTGGGAGGAGCGGAAATCGTCGTTCCGGCCGAGGCATGCGAGCTCGCGCGTGTGCTCTGCGCCAAGCGACGGCACGAGGGGCGTGAGCTCTCGGCGCTCTTGAAAAACGGAGCCTCGCACGACCTGCTCGCACGCCTCGTCGAGATGGGTGCACTCTGCACGCTCACCTGATACTCACCTGACCGGTTCGTTCACGCGGGCTTGCACACGGTAACGGCGGGTACGAGCACCGACGAAACCTCGCCGCATTTGCAGGGAAGGTACACGCTTCCCACGTGCGACCGTACGTCCCTCCGCCCCTCGAGCTCGTCTTCGGTGGAGGCGATTTTCACGGTGATCCTTCGTGAGGTGAAGGTCACCTCGAGATCGCCGAACGTGTGCGTGCCGGTGAACGACGGATGGTCGAACGCCCCGAGCACCGCGAAGAGACCTTCTTCGCGCAGCGACGTGCGCGAGGGAGAGCGCAGTCCGCGCGAGAGTTGGAGGAGCGGCTCGAGACGAGGCACGTCACCCTTGAGGGGCAAGCGCCCCAGACGCTCGAGCGTGGGCTCGACGAAGTAGTGAATGCCCGCGCTGCCGTAGAGTCGGAAGAAATACGGGATGTCGCCGCGGGCGAGCTGCGTGGCTTCGGCGTCGAGCAACGGTGGCCAAACGGAGGCGGTGCGCGCACGCACGTAGTCGCCGGTTCCTCGCAAGAGCACACGAATGGGTGAATCTCGAAGCTCGGGCACGTTCGCGAGCAGTCCGGCGATGGCCTCACCGTGGCGGTCGAGAAAGACGAGCATCGCGCGGTAGGCGTCGAGCATCGCGACCAGGTCGCCCACGTCGACCGGCTTGCCGAGGAACGGCAGAACACGACGCACTCCGGAGGCGTGGCGGTTCACTGCGCCGTACTCCGGATCGGCCTCGGGTAAGAGCTTGGTCAAGGTGGGGAGCGGGTGGTCGTCGAAGAGCAGCTCGATGTCGAGCGGCGAAAAAATGAGGCGATCGTGCCGATCGAGGCCGAGCGCGAGGTTCTCCCAATGCAGGTCCGAGACCCCGAACCAGCTCCACATCGCCAGCGAACGTCCGACGATGATCGCAAGCTCGCGCCTCCTGGAAGGCGAGAGCTCCGTGAGGGGCAAGAGGTCGATTCGCTCGACGCTGCCGCCTTCGCGGGTCGTCGGCGACGAGAACGCGAGCTCGGGGAGGAACTCGAAGGCGCCTCGGGTCGAGGCCTCTCGATCGGCAAGCTCGCTCAAGAGGGCGCGCAGTGGACTGCCCTTGCCGAGCATGAGCCACTCCCAGAGCAGCGTGCGCGGCTTGTGGACCCGTGCGCCCTCGATGGTCACGTGGCGACCGAAGTTGTGGGAGTCGCCCGCGTGCGTGGGCGTCGGGGCCGCGTGCTCTTCGCGGACCTTGCGGGGCTTGCTCGTCTTGTGGGGCTTGTTCATCGCGCGTCTTCGTCGGCCTCGACCGATATGCCTCGCATCCTAAAACGCCGAACGAGGCCATCCCTCGAGGATTCTTCGCGTCAGGTGCTTCGCGCGAGTGTCTTGGCGCGTACTTCCCTCGACATGGCCAGGATCCAGAGGACGAAGAGTCCCAAGAAGACCTTCTGAATGCCGGGCAGGTAGTGCACGCCTACGCGCGAATGCCAGATGCCGAGCGTCACCAGGGCCGCGACGCAGGCGGAGCCCGCGAGGCCGAGAAGAAGCCTACTTCCTCGCCGACCGACGAGACTCATCGAGGCCGCGAACGCGACGAAGGCCAGCAGGCCAGCGCCGTCGATCACGAGGTCGTGGAAGCGGGTGGCCACGAAGGGGGCGAAGAGGCACGAGGTGAGCCCGGCCGTGCGCACCACGGCTCGACGTCGCTTCGCCTCTGGTGAGACGTGCGGCACGTGCCAGAAGAGCACCACGAGGCCTACCGCGAGCACCGCCATGGCGACGAGCGCGAAGGGCCGTCCGGGGTTCGAGAGACCGCTGTAGCCCTTCTCGTCGAAGAGGTCGCAGGTGTAGCTCTGCGCGAGGCTGAAGCCGCGGTAGGACGGGTCTTCCCGCGTGCCTCCCGGGTAGAGCGTTGCCGCGAGCGTGTAGAACGCAAGGAAGAGCGCGACGCACCCCTCGGGCACTCGGAGGACCCACGTCGACGAAGGACGCACCACGGAATCAGGGTAGCACGAGGGCTATTCGCGCCTTCGTTGGCGTAGACCGCCCCCAACGGTCATTCGTCGTCCGGCAAAGAAGTGGGGCGGAAGCGACCTCCGAGCTCGCCGCGCACGATGGCCTCGCCGGGCTCGAGCTTCGCGGCTCGTTTCAGGCTCGGGTCGCGGTCGTACACGAAGCCGAGTGTGGCGATGACGGCGTCTGCGACGTCGTCGGTGGTCTCGCAGACGAATTGCCAGTCTCCGTCTGGGAATCGGCCCACGAAGCGCACCGGCTCCGTGTCTTCGACCACCTGACGCGTGGTGAGTACGCGACGGGACGCAGGCTCTGCGAAGGGCCAGGCCGGATCTCTCGGACCCGCTTCGGGACGCAGAAAGACGGGCTGACGGGCCAGCACGCCGGGAAGCACCGTGGGCTCCCAAGGGAAGGCCCCGCGGGTGTCCGGCCAGATGCACTGAACCGCCTCGAGCTTCTTCTTTCCGTAGTGCGCGAGGGCCTGCCCGAGGTGCTCCTCGAAGGCGCTGCGAGGGAATCGCGCGAACGCGCAGGCGAAGCCCGTGAGCAGGCCGTCCGCGCGAGCCCCGTGTTCGAAGCGCTCGCCCTCGCGAACGCGAGCGCCGAGCGTGTTCAAGAGCCGATGCATGGCGTCGAGGTCGTCGTTGAGACCGAAGATCACGATCTCCGGATGACGCGCGGTTTCGCCGAGACCCACCGTGTAGGCGAACGAGGGCACCTCTTCGTCTCCCATGACCTTCGTCACGTGGAATCCGTATTTTTCCACGTGATCCGCGATAGGGGAGGTGCGCTTCTCGTTCGACATGGTCAGCTCGCGACGAGGTGAACGTCGATCGAGACGTGCACGCGGTCGGAAATGCGAAAGGCTCCGAGCGGTCCCTTCACGTCGGCGCCGGCGACTTGCTTCAGCGAGAGATCGAACGCGCCCTTCACTCGAGCCACGCCGTCGGTTCCGGGCGCTTCGTCGAGGGAGAATCCGAGAGACACGCGCTTGCCGGAGGGCAGAATCAGCGAGCCTTCGACGCGAGCTCCGGTGACGGAGGCCTCGAGCGTGAGGCGGTCGCTCGGGCTCGCGCCGTCGAAGACGTCGCCGCGCATCTTGGCGAGGATCTCTTGGTGATCCTTCTCGGAGAGCACGTCGGTGCGGAGGGCTCCGTGTTTGACCACGCCTTCGACACGAAGCGAGGCGAGCGGAACGTGGGCGACCACGCGAGGTTCGTCGCCGTCGAGACGAACGCGCACGTCGGCCTCGTGGATGCCGAGCTCGAGGTCGTGGGCGAGTCGCGCGAAGAGACCCTCGGCGTAGGTGAAGACCCGGAGCGACGAGCGAGACGGGTCGAGCGCGTAGTGTTTCTCGGTCACGCCTCCGAGCGTACCTCACCCGAAGTGACGCGTGCGAAGGAGCTCGTCGTGTGCGTGCATGCGCAAGGCTTGCGGGGCGAGCCTTCGCCGGGTAACAGCGCTCTCGAGGCCTCGTCGTGACCGAAAAGACCAATGCCGCCCGCATTCTGGATCGCCTGCGCATCGCGTATCGCCTGGTCGGTTACGAGGTCGACGAGTCGGACCTCTCCGCCGAGACCGTCGCCAAGAAGGTCGGTCTCTCGGTCGAGCGGGTTTGGAAGACGTTGCTCGTCCGTGGCGACAAGATCGGGCCGTTCTTCGCCGTGGTTCCGGCCGGTCACGCGCTCGACCTGAAGGCTTGCGCACGCGCGATGGGCGACAAAAAAGTGCTGCCCGTTCCGTTGAAAGAGGTCGAACCGCTCACCGGGTACATTCGAGGAGGCGTCACCGTCTTCGGCGCGAAAAAGGCGTTCCGTGTGGTGGTCGACTCGCGCATGCGGACCCACGAGCTCGTGAGCGTCTCGGCGGGAGTGCGCGGCACGCAGATCTTCCTCGCGCCGCTCGACTATCTGAAGGCCGCCCAGGCCATCGAGGCCGACATCGCGCGTCCGGTCGAGACCCCCGAGAGCTGACGGCGACGTCGTCGACCCTCGCATTCGGCTGGTCGTCGCGCGTGGCCTCGCGCATGCTGCCGCCATGGCCGAGGTGAAGAATGCGAGCCCGCGCGGTGTGCTGGTTCCGGGCGCGCTCGGCCAAAAATTCTCGCTTGCCCGCTATTTTTCGGGCGAATCGCTCGCTCCCTTCGTCGAACACTATTGGCTCGTGAAGTGGGACCGACGAGGCGAGCCGGACTACTACCAAGAGACTCTCCCGTTTCCGTCGGTGCACGCGGTCGTCGAGGATGCCTCGAGCGAAGTCTTCGGCGTGATGACGACGCGCTTCCGTCGCTGCGTGACCGGCGTGGGGCGCGGCTTCGGCATCAAGTGGCGCCCGGGCGCGTTCTTTCCCTACTTCACGCGAGACCTGGCCGAGCTCACGGACAAGATCGTGCCCCTCCGCGAGGTGTTCGGTCCCGACGCGGACGATTTCTCGCGAGCGCTTCTCTCGGCTTCGGACGATCACTCGCAGGTGTCGCTCGCGGAGGCTTTCCTCATGGAGCGGCAGAGGCTCGCCGAGCCGAGTGCTGAAGGTATGCTCGTCGGGCGCTTGGTCGACGCTCTGTCCGAGGTCCCGAGTGAAGGGACCTCGCTCGCCGTGGTTCGCGTGGAGGCCGTCGCCGAGCGCTTCTCGGTCGGTCGACGCACCATGGAGCGCCTCTTTCGCCGATACGTGGGCGTCTCGCCGAAGTGGGTGCAGATGCGCGCGCGTCTGCACGAAGCGACCTCCCGCATCGCGGCCCGTCCCGCGCGTGATCTCACCGCGCTCGCCGCCGACCTCGGGTACACGGATCAGGCTCACTTCATTCGGGACTTTTCGGCTCTCGTGGGCACGACGCCTTCGAGATATGCAGCGCGATGTGCGGCCATGCCCGGCGCGGCTCCTGCAAGCGCAGAGTCGCCCCGTACTCGAGCTCGGGGCTCAGCGTAGCCAGCCGATCTCGCGCGCGGTGCCGGCGCCCACACCGAGCTCGTCGAGGCTCTCGAGGACCTTCTCGACGCCCGGGCCTTCAGGGCGGCCTCTGGCCATGATCTCGGCGCGTCGCTGGGGGAAGAGCGGAACGAGCTCGGGTTCGGCGAGTCCCTCGGGAATGCGGGCATGGCCGGCCGAGTCGTATTTGTCCGTTGCGCCGAGCGTGTGGAAGGTCTCGTGGGCGATCACGGCGAGCGTGGTGTCGATCATGTCCGAGTCGAGCTCGACCGTTACTTGGCCGAGGAGACCGCCCTGTTCGCTCTCGCCCTCGACCCACGCGCGGTCCCGGCTTTTGGGTCGCTCGGCGGTCACGTAAATGCGTGAGTCGAAGGCGTCCGGGTCGATGCCCGCGGCCCGGTCGATGGCGCTCGTGTAGCGACGCAAGGCATAGGCATATCGGACGAGGTCCCATGCCCCGTGCCCCTCGAGCACGGGCGGCGCCTCGGTCACGTCGAGCGGCCCGTAGAAGCGGAAGACGAAGGGAGTCCCGATGTCCGGACGATGGCGGACGGCCTCGGCTCCGAGCCGCTTTTCCAAGGTCGGAAGCCTTGCGCGGAGCTCGGCCACGGTCGCGTCGTCCACCCGAGGCGCCTTGCGGAGGACGACGACGGCCACCTCGAGGGTGTGGTCCCATTCGTTCCGTTCGTGTCGGCGGTGCACGTTCGCGTAGGCATAGAAAAGCACCACGACGAGCGCTCCCACGAGCCCGACCAATCGCACTTTTGCGAGCGGGCTCCGTTCCCCGCTCATTGGGGTGTCGACGGGGGACCGCACTTGCCCCCGTTGCAAAGTCCCGATGAGCAGTCTCCGGGCAACGCGCAGGCCTGGTCCGTCGAACACTTGCGTGCGCACCCGCGCCCACAATCGACGTCGGACTCCCCGACGCTCACGAGGCCATCGTGGCACGTGGCGGGGTCGCAGAAGCGGCCCGTGGTCGTGAGGGAGCAAAAGCCGCTCCGACACTCTTGAGACGCCGTGCACTGGGCACCGTCGCGACAGGGCACCGGGCAGCTACCTCGGCAATCGATGAGCTGCTCCGTCCCGTTCTTCACGCCGTCGAAGCAGGTGGGCGCAGCGCATACGCCTCCCAAACAGGAGAGACTGGAGCAATCGGACGCCAGGCGGCATCGCTCCAGCACCTCGCAGCGCCTGGGGCAAGCCCCTCCGCAATCGACGTCGGACTCGTCGCCGTTTCGGATGCCGTCGTCGCAGCGGTAGAGCACGCACGCCCCACCGACGCACGAGCCCGAGCGGCACTCTTGATCGAAGTCGCAGGAGCCTTGCTCGCAGTAACAGCCGCCTTGGGGGCAAGACGAGCCGGACGAGCCTAGGCAGTAGCCGGTCGAGCAGTCCCCGTGGACGATGCACTTCTCGCCGAGACTGCAACGGTCGATGCAGTCCGCCCCGCACGTGCCCAGGCAGCGCGAAGACTGACATTTTGCTTCGATGCAGACGTGCGACGTGCAGTCCCCGTCTTGCTGACAATGTCGCGCAATCGAGCACGTGTCCTGGCAGTGGCCGCCGCAATCGATGTCCGCCTCGCCGTCGTCGAGCTTCGAGTTCTCGCAGGTGAGCGGATCGAACGATTCGGTCAAGGTCGGGCTGGTGGTGGGCCCAGTGCAGCTCACGAAGGCCACGAGCAAACCGCCGAGGACGAAGACGTGGCGTGCGCCGAGACCTCGCCACCTCATTCGACGCACCGGAAGCCCACGTCGGGCATTCGCGCACTCGGTGCCGCTTGGGTGCGCGACGTCGTGGTGAGCGCGTAAGGCCGTAAGGTGGTCCACGAGCCTCCTCGGACGACACGCGCCGACGAGCCGCACGAGCCCTGACCGTAGGGACAGTAGGTGGCATCCACCCATTCGGCGACGTTGCCGGCGAGGTCGAACGCGCCGAAGGGGGAGACCCCTTGCAAATAGCGTCCGACCGTCGAGGTGGACTCCGCGCCGTCGTCACCACCGAGGCGTGCCCCGATGACTTCGGTCTCCGAGCCGAGGGCGATTTTCGCGCAGCCGTCGTCGCAGGCATTGAGCCGTGTCGGAGTGGGAGGCTCTCTTCCCCAGGGATAGGGGCGTCCGTCTGTCCCGCGGGCGGCGTACTCCCATTGTGCTTCGTCGGGGAGGCGTTTGCCTGCCTGTCTGCAGAAGGTCGCAGCCTCCTCGAAGGTGACGCAGTTCATCGGGTGATCGAGTTTGTCTTTTTTGCCGTAGGTGCAGTGAGCGCTCCAGCCTTTTCTCGAGGCGGGACGCAAGTCGGGCCAATCGGCCTCGGTCGCAGGGGGAGGGCAGGCCTTTCGGGCCACGCAGGCTGCGTAGTCGCCCGCCGTCACTTCGGTGAGGTCTACACAGAACGGTGCGACCTTCGCGAGGTGAGGTGGGCCGTCCACCTCGGAGCCCACGATGAGCTCTCCGCCTTGAACGCGCGCCATTTCTCTCGGACAGAAGGGCGTGCCCGTGACTCCGGCCTCTCCCGACGTGGAGGCGTCTGCGGTGAGGGCGGGGCCCGTCCGCCCACGCAAGGCGAATGCCCCGACCGCGACCAGAACGATCGTCCCCACGAGGGCGAGCCCGACCCCCAAAGGCGAGGCCTTGGAGACCGGGAGGTGCGGTGCCATAGCCGAGCTCGGTGTGGGCTCTTCGACCGATGCCGAGGAGCTGTCGGCGAAGGTCGGCTCGGAGGGGGCTTCCGCCGCAGGCACGGGGCTCGTGCGGGGGTCGAGGGGGACCGTCTGCCCGGTCCACAGCGTCGCTGGTGCAGGCGCCGGTGCGGGGGTACCCACCGTGCGCGCCACGCCGATCTCGGTATCCGAACGGCGTTCTGGCTCGCTCGAGCTCACCGAGATCCGGACCGGGCCGCTGATGGTGCGCGAGGGCACACCGAGCGCTTCGGCTAGGGAGCGGGCCGCCTCGTGGGCGTTGGAGAACCGGCGCGCGGGCTCGCGGACGACGCAGCGGGCGAACCAGGCGTCGAAGCCTCGTGGGACGAAGGCTTCCACCCCGAGAGCTCGTGCGCGTTCGGTGGCGCTCGGAATGGGGTCGAGCACGACCTCGCGCAAGATGGTGGCGACTCCCGACTCGGAGGCTGCGGAGAGCCAAAAGGACTTTCCGGTGAGCATGACGAACGCGAGCAGTCCGAGCGCCCAGACGTCCGTCCCGGGCGTGATCTCGGCGTTCCGCTCGGTCTGCTCGGGTGCCATCCAGAGCGGCGTTCCCACGGCGCCCGTGTTGGCGCTGCGGGCCGCTTCGACCACCTTGGCGATGCCGAAGTCGAGCAACTTCACCGTGAACGACTCGTTCATTCGGCGAGTTTCGGCGAGCAGCACGTTGTCCGGCTTGAGGTCGCGGTGGACGATTCCCGCTTCGTGTGCGGCGCCGAGGGCGTGGCACACCTGTGCGAGGATGGTGACCAGGTCTTCCCTCTCGAAGCGACCGCGTGCGCGGATCTCGTGCTCGAGGTCTTCGCCGACCAAGAGCTCCATCGCGAGCCACGGCACGTCTTCGGAGACGCCGGCAGCCACCACCTCGATGACGTGCTCGCTCGCGATTTTCGCGCCCACTCGGGCCTCGAGGGCGAACTTCTCGCGGAGCTCGGGGCTTCCTACGAGGCCCGGATGCATGAGCTTGAGCGCGCGCATGCGCCCGGTGCTGAGCTGCTCCGCGACGTAGAGCGCGCCCATTCCGCCCGCCCCGAGCTTTCGCACGATGCGAAAATCTCGACCGAAGACGGTCCCGGGCACGAGCTCGGAGAAGACGCTCACCCCCGTAGACTACTTCAGCTCACCCGCACGGTGCACGGCTCATCCCACCCAGAGCGCACGTCCCACCGGAAGCGTGAACGTCTCAGGAAAAGAGCGACTTGGTCGGCGCGGGCTTTCCGACCAAAGCGGCGACCTCGCCCAGGACCGTTCGAATCTGCGAGAGGTCGTAGGGCTTGTCGATGAACCCCACCGCTCCGAGCCCACGGCAGGTGTCCCGGACCATCGGATGAAAATCGGCCGAGGCGACGACGACCGGGATCGTGTGGCCACGCTCTTTCATATGTGCGAGGAGCTCGTAGCCATCGACCCGCGGCATCAGCAGGTCGCAAACGATGATGTCCGGGGCTTGAGCGAGCTTTTCTGCAGCGACCAGGCCGTTCGCGGCCTCGATCACCAGGTAGCCGAGTCGCGAGAGCATTCTCCTGAGGATCATCCGTTGGATGGTCGAATCGTCGACGATCAGGATCTTCATCTTCGGATCCACGGCGCGACGGACGATTCCTTAACGACCCGAGCCCCTCGAGGCGCGCGAACGTCTCGCGGGCTCGCGCACCGCGTCCGACGGCGCATGAGCGGTCCTACACGTGCACCGAGCCTCCTCTCGGAAGCACGGCACGAGTCGTCGTTTCTGAAGGAGCGTGCGAAAGAATGACGATAAGGGTTCCGTGCTCCTGCATCGTCGTGCGGCTCGGCTCCTTGACAGCTCTCGTGTCATAGGTCACCTTGCGGTTCGGTCGCGGGTATTCGTGCAGCGTGCACGGACGAGCGACAGATGGGAGGTGTGCCATGCGACCCTTTGCAATCGACGGTTACTCGGCATTCTCCTGCGACTACAGCATCCCGCGCTCAGCAGACTGAACGTCACCACCGCCCCGCGAGCTCGCGGCGGCACGGTGACCTCGTTCGGGGGCGGGTCGCTCGACGGAGCTCGTCTCGGCTTCGGCCGACGGGCTGCGCTCGTGCGCGTCGTGGGAGGTTTCGTGTGAACGTCCGGTCAGCCTTCGCTGTTCGGGCATTTTCGGCGCGTGCTCGAGAGAGGCGCGACCGAGGAGCCTTTCCACTCATGAAGCATCGAGAATCGTCGAGCTTTGCCGGTCATCGGCACGTTCGATTGCAAGAGTGTTTGTTCGAGGAGCTCACGTCGCTCCTCCGTGACGACGTCGAAGATCCCAGGCTGGAGGCGGTCCGCGTGGAGGCGGTCGCACTCTCGGTCGATTACCGCCACGCACGTGTGCATTTTACATTGATTGGGGTTCCCGACTCGACGGACGTCCGTCGAGCGGCGCTCGCGGCGTTCGAGCGCGCCAAACCCTTTCTACGCCGTGAGCTCTCGCTGGCGATCGACATGAAGCGTCTGCCGGATCTCGGGTTCGTCTGCGACGGTGTCTTGCCGGCCGCGGAACGCTCCGACCCTCCCGTCGTCGAGCGCGACGGGGACGACCACGAGGAGGTCGTACGATGAGGCGCGTCGTCTACGAGCCTCTTCGCGGGCAGAGAGTGCCTCTCCATGTATGGGGACGCGACGTGGGCGAAGAGGCCGTGCGCATGCTGCGCGCGCTGGCCTCCGAGCCATGGGTGGTCGAGCACGTGGCGGCCATGCCCGACGCGCACGTCTCGGCGAACGTGTGCGTCGGCACGGTGTTCGTCACCGAGCACACCGTGGTGCCGTCGGCCCTCGGCGGTGATTTGGGCTGCGGCATGCGCGCGCGGCGGATCGTGTCGGGCGGGTTCGTCCGAGACGCGTCGAGGCTCGAACGTGTCGTCCTGGCGTTGGAACGTGCCATTCCCGCGGGTGACGCCGTGCACCGGGGAGCCCCAGGCCCATTGCCCGATGCCCTCGCGAACGCATCGCTCTCGACGAGCGCCTTGGCTCGGCTTCGGGATCACAAGGGGCTGCGGCACCTGGGGACGCTGGGCGGAGGCAATCACTTCGTCGAGCTCGACACGGACGCCGAAGGAGGACTCTGGCTGCTCGTCCATTCCGGATCTCGAGGCCTCGGGTCGGCCATCTTCGCGCATCACGCGCGGGCTGCCGAGAGCGTGGCCGCGGGAACGGCCCTCGTCGGTCTCGACGTGCGCGCCGAGCTCGGCCAAAGCTACCTCGGCGACCTCTCGTTCGCGCTCGCCTTCGCGCGGGCCAATCGTGACGCCTTGACCGCCAAAGCGCTGGAGGTGGTGTGCGACGAGCTCGGCCTCGAGCCCGAGCCGTCGCGAGGTTCCGACGTCGAAGGAGACTCCGCGACGCCATCGTCGATCGACGTCCACCACAACTTCGTCGCCGAGGAGACCTGGCAAGGGCGTCCTCTTTGGGTGCATCGAAAGGGCGCGGTGCGAGCAGGCGCGGGCTCGTGGGGCCTCGTGCCCGGCTCGATGGGGACGGCCAGCTACCTCGTGCGGGGAAAGGGAGAGCCCGCGGCGTTCGGCTCCTGCTCGCACGGTGCCGGGCGCGTCTTGTCGCGAAAAGAAGCCAGACGAGAGGTCCGCGTGGACACGTTCGAGCGCTCGATGCGCAGGGTCGCGTATCCGCGTCGCTTGGCCCCTAAGCTCGTGGAAGAGGCGCCGTGCGTCTACCGGGACGTGCGGGAAGTCCTCGAG
Organism: Polyangiaceae bacterium; assembly: GCA_965225775.1. Lineage (GTDB taxonomy): Bacteria > Myxococcota_A > Polyangia > Polyangiales > Polyangiaceae > JAAFHV01. The sequence goes on from OZ245328.1 coordinate 9,390,144, forward strand.
GACCAGGAGGACCTCGTCACGCCCGCGTGGCGCCTCGAGCCGGTGGCCGTGCTGAAGGGCTGACGGTGCGCGCGTGAGTCGAGCCCGAGCGCGGAGACGAGCTAAGATGGTGCGCCATGAAACTCGCCTCCGTGCTCGGGTGTTCGTTCGCAGCCTTCGTCGCTTGCCTCGCCGCGTGTGGCTCGACCGACGTGGACGCGGACGCAGGCTCGTCGACCTCGCTCGACGCCTCGACCTCGTCCGATGCCGCTCGGAGAGATGCCTCCAGCACGACGGACGGAGCCGTGGCCACCGACGCCGGAGGCGACTCGGCGAGCCCCGTCGACGCGAGCGGGAGCGACGCAGGTCCTCCGCCACCTCCGGGCAAAGGGCAGTGTTATCTCGATGCCCAGTGCGGAGCCGGCAAGACGTGCGTGGCGACCGCGCCTGGCGGCTTCTGCCAGGGATGCACCGGGGACACCTGCAACGTGGGGGACGCCGACCAATGCAATTTCGGCACGTGCAATGCTTCGTGTGCGAAAGATGCCGATTGTCCCTACGGGCTTCGCTGCAATACGAGCGGAACGTGCATTCTCAAATCCTGCAGCGGAGCTTCGCCCTGCGACGCGACCCACGCATGCGAAGGCGGTTTCTGCCGGCGCATCAAATGCGCGGGCGGAACGGCTTGTCCCTCAGGGACTCAATGCCGGAACACCCCGAGCGGCGAGCTTTGTGTGGAGTCGTATCTCACCTATCCGTGAGTCGGTCGCGAGGCGCGGAAAGCCGCCGTCACGCCTCTCGGGAACGCACCGTTCTCGGGACGGCCGATGCCGGACGCGGCAGGAGGAAGTAGGTTTCGGGACATGTCGACCTCCGCCTCTTCGCCCTCGCGCATGCCTGCGGTCTACGTTCCTCATGGGGGCGGTCCTTGGCCGTTCGTCGATCTCGGCTTCGGCGACAAGGCCTCGTTCGATCGCCTCGCGAGCTACCTGCGCGGCGTGAAAGATCTCCCGAAGACGCCGCCCAAGGCGCTCTTGGTGGTGTCCGCCCATTGGGAAGAAGCGGTTCCCACCGTGATGACGGGGAAAAATCCGCCGCTTTTTTTCGACTACTACGGCTTTCCCAAGGCCTCTTACGAGCTTACGTGGCCGGCTCCCGGCAGCCCCGAAGTGGCCGCGCGCGTGCGCGAGCTGCTCTCGGCCAAGGGCATTCGAAGCGCCGAGAATGCCGATCGAGGCTTCGACCACGGCACCTTCGTACCGCTCAAGCTGACGTACCCCGAAGCCTGTGTGCCCACGGTTCAGCTCTCCCTCAAGGCCGGGCTCGATCCGGCCGAGCACCTGGCAATCGGTCGCGCCCTCGAGCCGCTGCGAGACGAAGGCGTGTTCGTCATCGGTAGCGGCATGAGCTACCACAACATGCGCGGGTTCGGCCGACCGCAGGCGCTCGCGGCCTCCGAGGCCTTCGACGGTTGGCTGCGCGAGACGGTCGTGAAGCCTCGCACCGAGCGGGATGCCGCGCTCTCCGCCTGGACCAAGGCTCCCGCAGCTCGCGACGTGCACCCGCGCGAAGAGCACCTCTTGCCGCTCATGGTGGTGGCCGGGGCGGCCGGCGAAGACGCAGGCCACGTGGCCTACGACGACGTCGTGATGAACGTGCGCATCTCGGGCACCCACTTCGGCTGACGGGACGACCGGCTCGGGCGAGCGCTCGTGCTCGTCGCTCAGAGCGCGGCGAGATCGGTGACGTAGGGAAGCTTGGCGAGCTTCTTCTCGGTCCCGCCGCGCGCACCGTTGAGACGGAAAAGCGTCTCGCCGTCCGTGTAGACGACGTCGCCCGAGGGGGCGAGGTCGAACGAAGCCACGCGCGAGGCGACCACCGACACACGACGATTTCCGCCGTTGGGCTCCACCATCACGAGCTGCCAATCGGTCGGGACCCGCGTGTCCGGGGGCGGATCGGTGAGGCTTTTTTCGGTCTGCGCGACCCCGTGGGCGAGGTTGCCGAGCTCGAGCATGCGCCTCGCGTCGGCGGCGCGGTCTTTGGTCGACCCCGACGAGCGCAGGGGCTTGCCGCCGTAGCGGAGGCTGAAAAACTCGAGGTAATGGAAGACCGCGCTGCCGAGTCGAAAGGGCAGGAGGGCCGCATCTTTGGCGGCCGTGGCCGCGCCCGGTCGCTCGAAGGGTGAGACGTACGGCCTGCGGACGACGTAGAGCGTGCCGTCGGCTCCCATTCGAGGATTCACGTAGTCGTACGCCGGATCTTCGAGCAGGGTCTTCATGCTGCCGCGCTCGGCGTCGAGCAACACGACGTGCCGGGGACCGAGGCCCGCGAATTGGCCGACCTCGTCTCGGCCGATCCCGGCGCTCGAATAGACGAGCTCGTAGACGCATCGTTCGCCCACGGGAGGCGTCGGTACCCAGCTCGGATCGTCGTCGAAGGAGTCGCCCTCGGTGATCACCGCGAGCTCGCTGCCGTCGTCTTTCATGACCGCGATGCCGCGCCGCATTTTTCCCTGCGTCGTGGCCGTGGCGAGCACGGAGTGGATATGGCTCGAGGTGAGCCCCTGGAAGTCTTGGCCGGTGCCGTGGAAGACGCGGGTCTCGTCGCGCGTCGCGAGGTCGAACGCGAAGAGTCCGCCCACGGCCGGTGTGCGCAGCGTGTAGAGGATCTCGCCCGTCTTGCGTCCGCGGGAGACGCCGGTGGCCGTGATGGTCTCTTCCGGTTTTTCGCCCTCCCACAGCATGCCCGCGCCCATGAATCCGGCGCCCGAGCCGCTCTTCTTCCAGGACGAGCGGCGATCGATCTCCGCTCCGCGGCGTCTCACTTCTGCGGCGTACTTGCTCTCCACGAGCTCGGTCGAGCCATCTTCGTGGACGAGGTGCACGTTCGAAGACGCGACGCATGCACAGATCGCGAGAGGGGAACCGGTGGCGCTCATGGCTTCATCTTTTCACGGGTCGTCCGCAGGCGAAACCCCGCGCGCGAGCGCGCGGTATGGCTCAAGCCCCGCGTGGAGGGACGAACGGCATGCCGAACACGGCCTCGTATTCTTCGACCGGGCACACGGTCACTTCGATGGCGAGCTCGTGCGCGCCGCCTCCGAGCAAGACGCCTCGCAGCGGAATGACGTCGTCGTAGTCGCGTCCCCATCCGAGCGTCACGTGATCGAGCGACGGAAACAGATCGTTGGTCGGGTCGATGTCCACGAAGCCGTAACCCGGGCAATGCACCGAGACCCACGCGTGCGAGGCATCGGCCCCGACGAGGCGCTTTTTTCCGGGTGGCGGGCGCGTGAGCAGGTACCCGCTCACGTAGCGCGCGGACAGCCCGAGCGAGCGCAAACACGAGAGCATGAGGTGCGCGAAGTCCTGGCAAACGCCGCGCTTCTTCTCGAACACTTCCATGACCGGCGTGAAGACCGTGGTCGCCTTCGGGTCGAAGACGAGCTCTTCGTGGAGCCGATGCGAGAGGGCGTGCACCGCCTCGAGCAAGGGACGCCCGGGGGTGAAGTCGCGCAGGGCCCACGCCGCGAGCTCGCGCTTGCTACGCACGCGTGGGGACTCGAAGAGAAAGTGGGTCGCGGTCAGATCTTCGGGTGAAGGGCGCCGGCCCGCGCGGTAGGCGAGCTGGTCCCGAACCTCTTCCCACGGCGGAGTCCTCGCGAGGTCCGGGAGCGTGCGCTCCGAGACGTCGATCCACGACTCCGCGCGCACCGTGAGCTGGCCGTGGTCGTCTTCGATCGAGAACGAGGTGGCGCCGTTGCCGAACGCGTCTTCGTAGGTGCCGAGGATCTCCGCCTCGGGCGAGATGGTGAGCGCGTGCGCCCGTGTGCGCTGATAGGGCATTTCCCTAGGGGAAAGATGCACGATTTGGCGCGAGAGCCGCACCGGCTCGGCGTAGGTGTAGCGGGTCTCGTGGACCACGGCGTAGCTTCGGGTTTCCGTCATGGCGCTTCGATGCCGAGCGGCACGGGCGTACCGGCGTGGGTGAAGAAGCGTCGCTGCACGTCGTCCGAGAGCGCGAAGCCGACTTGCTCGATGCGGCCGAGGCGCTGCGCGAGCTCGAGGCACGCGTTCTCGAGCACCTCGCCCGATTCGGGCTCGAAGCCGTCCAGACGTGCGCGACGAAGCTCGAGGGCCAGTGGAGCGAGGGCATTGCCGAGGCGATCGCCGCCCAGCTCTTCGGAGACTCTCGCGAGCGTGCTCAAGAGCTCGCGGACCTGGAAGGCGACGGCGTGCGGGTTGGTCTCGTCGAACACCACGAGGTGCAGCACCGGCAAGAGCTCGGGCTCGCGCCTGTAGCGCGCGCGGAACGTGACGATCGAGTTGGCGGCTTCGAGCAGCCACTCGAGCGCGAAGGAGCGGTCTTGCGCGGGCAAGGTGAGCACGTGCGAGACCACGCCGGCGAGGTGCGCGAGCCGCTCCAATCGCCGCCCGAGCAGCAAGAATTGCCAGCTCTCGTCTCGGGTCATGTCGTCCATGGCGAAGCCGGCGAGCGAGACGCACGCCATCATCACGTCGTCCAAGGAGGTGAGCGCGGCTCCGAGCGAGGCTTCTTTTCCGGGCAATCGCTGCGGCAAACGATTGAACAGGTGCCAATTGTCGGTCGACATACGCTCGCGCACGTGGCTCGCGCAGCCGTGCAATCGCCCCACGTTGGCCACGAGACCGCCCGGGTAACGCGCATCCACCGCCGCGCCGAGGAAGTCGGCGAGCGCGACCTGCACGGGAAGCTCGGGGCTCGACTCCCCACTGCGCGGAAGAGTGGTCACTTCGAGGCGCTCGGCGACGCGCGCGAGCGAGCGAAGCGCGGGTTCTTCGTCCGTGGGAGAGTCGGCGAGACGCACCAGAGCGGCACGCAAGAGGCGCGCGATGCTCTCGCAGCGTTCGGCGTAGCGCCCCATCCAGAAGAGGTTTTCGCCTACGCGCGAGGGGATGTCGACCACGCTCTTGGCCACGTCCGAGACGGCGAGCCGAGGCCTGTTCATGGGCGCGCGTGGAGTCGCGCCTTCCCCGAGGGTCCAGGTGTCCTTGCTCGAGCCACCCCATTGCATGGAGACCACGTCGCCGTCTTGAGGGGCGACGCGCGCGAGGCCTCCCGGCATGACCACGTAGCCGTTCGGGGTGGCCACGGCGAACACGCGGAGCGTGGTCGCGCGCGGCACGAGCCCGTTCGCCTCGCTCGACCACGTGGGCGCCTGCGACAGGCGAATCCACTCTTGCGCCACGTACGCGTGGGGTTGCTTTCGAATGCGATCTTCGAGCTTTTCACGCGCTTCGCGATCGAGCGAGTGTCCGAAGACGGGCTGCATGCGAATGGAAGGATAGGCCGGCTTCACCACCAGCTCGTCGAGGTGGGCGAGCACGTACTCGAGCGCAGGAGCCTCTCCGCACCACCAGGTGGCGATGGACGGCATGAGCAAGTCTTCGCCGAAGAGTCGCTTGGAGACCGCGGGATAGAACCCGGAGAGTGCGCCGGTCTCGAGCACCGCGCTGCCGAGCGCGTTGGCCACCACCACGTTGCCTTTGCGCACCACGTGGAGGAGCCCCGGCACGCCCAGGGCGGAGTCGGCGCGGAGCTCGACCGGATCGCAGAAGTCGTCGTCGAGGCGGCGAAGGATGGCGTGCACGCGGCGGAGACCGCGAAGGGTCTTCAGGTAGACGCGGTCCCCTCGCACGATGAGGTCTTGCCCTTCGACCAAGGGAAAGCCCATGTATTTTGCAAGGAACGAGTGCTCGAAGTAGGTCTCGTTGTAGGGACCGGGGGTGAGCAGCACCGCGAGCGGAGGCTCGTCGCGCGAGCCGGAGCGCGATTGCTCGGACTGCGCGAGGCGGTAGAGCGACTCACGCAGCGCCCCGAAGAAGGGCGCGAGCTGCTCGACCTGGAGCTCGCGGAACGCGTCCGGGAAGGCGCGCGAGAGCGTCATTCGGTTCTGCAGCGCGTAGCCTGCGCCGGCAGGGCCTCGCGTGCGGTCGGCGAGCACCCAGAACCGGCCGTCGGGCGCCCGCGCGAGGTCGGCGGCGTACACGTGCAGCGAGACGCCGTCGGGCGGCGCGACGCCGTGGGCGGGCCAGAGGAAGGTGCGCTGCCCGAAGACCAGCGCCGGAGGCAAGAATCCCTCGGCCAAGAGCTTTTGCTCGCCGTACAGGTCGCCCAAGATGGCGTCGAGGAGGCGAGCGCGCTGGGCGACCGCGGCCGACACGGCTCGCCACTCGTCCGCGGGCAGGACGAGCGGCATCACGTCGAGCTCCCACGCGCGCGTGGTTCCGCGTGGGTCGGCGTAGGCGTTGTACGTGACGCCGTCCGACTCGATCGCGTCGTTCACGAACTGGCTTCGCCGCCGCATGGTCTCGGCAGGAAGGTCCGCGAGGTGCGTGAGCAGGGGGCGCCAGTGGGGCCGTGGCACTCGGTGCGGATCGACCATCTCGTCGAAGCGCGTCTCGGTGGGCGTGTAGTGGGCGAGCAAGCTCACGCCGTCGTCCGTACCCTTCGCAAGTCGAGGGTGAAAGGGAAATCCTGGGAGGGCGCGAACGGGACCGCTTCGACGCGCCCCGGCAAATGCGCGAGCCGCGAAAAACGGCCGCGGCGACGACCTTCGGCTTCCAGCGCGTTCAGGGGCCGCGTGTCGTAGTTCCGCCCACCCGGGTGGGCTACGTGCATGATGCATCCACCTAGACTGCGCGCGTTCCAGGTATCGACCAGGTCGAAGACGAGAGGTGCGTGGACCCCGATGAGCGGGTGCAAGCAGCGCGGGGGCTGCCAGGCGCGGAAGCGCACGCCGGCCACGTGCTCGCCTACGTGGCCGGTGCCCCGAAGTGGCACGGTGACGCCGTTGCAGGTGACCACGAAGCGGTCGGGCGCGAGCCCCTCGACCTTGACCTCCACGCGCTCGAGAGACGAGTCGACGTAGCGCGCGGTTCCGCCGGCGGTCGCGTCTTCTCCCATGACGTGCCAGGGCTCGAGCGCCGCACGGAGCTCGACCTTCGCGCCCTTCGCTTCGAATGCGCCGATGGTCGGAAACCGGAACTCGAAGTGGGGCAAAAACCAGCTCTTTTGCAGCGAAAAGCCGGCTCTCGCAAGGTCGTCGAGCACGTCCTCGAAGTCTTGCCACACGAAGTGCGGCAGCATGAAGCGATCGTGCAGCTCGGTCCCCCAGCGGGTGAGCCGCTCGGGCAAAAAGGGCTCCTTCCAGAGCCACGCGACCAGGGCGCGCAAGAGGAGCATCTGGGTGAGGCTCATGCGTGCGTGGGGCGGCATCTCGAACGCGCGCATCTCCAAGAGGCCGAGGCGTCCCGCGCTGCCGTCCGGTGAGTAGAGCTTGTCGATGCACAGCTCGGCGCGGTGCGTGTTGCCGGTCACGTCGGTGAGCAGGTCGCGGAAAATGCGATCGACGATCCACGGCGGTGGAGCCTCTGCGCCGTCCCGGGCTCGGGCGACTTCCCGGAAGGCGATCTCCATCTCGAAGAGCGCATCGTTGCGGGCTTCGTCGAGGCGCGGCGCCTGCGAGGTTGGTCCGATGAACATGCCCGAGAAGAGGTACGAGAGTGACGGGTGCTGGTGGAAGTAGGCGATGATGCTCGCGAGCAGCTCGGGCTTTCGCAAAAAGGGAGAGTCTTGTGGCTCGGCGGCGCCGAGGACCACGTGGTTTCCGCCACCGGTGCCCGCGTGCCGGCCGTCGAGCATGAACTTCTCGGTGCCGAGGCGCGAAGCGCGTGCGTCCGCGTAGAGGTCGACCGTGGAGGCAACGAGCTCTTTCCAAGATTTGCTCGGGGCGACGTTGACCTCGATGACGCCCGGGTCGGGGGTCACGCTGAGCACGCCGAGGCGCGGATCACGGGGCGGCGTATAGCCTTCGATCGTGACGGGAGTCGTGAGGCGCTCGGCCGCACGCTCGACCGCCGCGACCAGCTCCACGTAGTCGTCGAGCGTGTCGGTGGGGGGCAAGAACACGCGCAAGATGCCGTCTCGAGGCTCCACGCAGAGCGCCGAGCGAACGGTCCCCGTGGCCGATTCGCCGATCGCAGGGACTCTCGAAGAGGCTTCTTTTCCAGGCGCTTTGGCCTTTTCGCGCAGCTCGGCGTCGGTGGCGAGCGGCTCCGTGGGGCGCGAGGGATCGGCCGGTCCCTCCGGCTCGAGATCGGCGGGACGCACCCAAGGCAACGAGTCGAGCGGCAGGCGAAGTCCGATGGGGGAGTCGCCGGGGACGAGCGAGCAGGTGCCGCCGCGAAAGTGCCAAGGCCCCGTGTTCCAAAAGCCCGAGATCTTGGCTACCGGGAGCGCGTAGCCGACCGGCTTTCCGAGCGCGCCGGTGAACAGCCTGCGCATCTTCTCGCGCTCGAGCGGATCGGCAAGCCTAGGATCTTCGGGCGCGACGTTCACGGGGAGCTTTCGCTCGCGCACCAGATAGAAGGCCACGTCTTCGTAGGCGGCGAACGCGTGGCGAGCGACCAGCGAGAGCTCTTCGGCGATCGCGGTCACCAAGGAGCTCGCGAGCGGAACGTCGGCGCCCGAGGTTTTGCCTTCCACGGCCACGAGGGACGCGTTCTTCCAGAGTGGCACGCCGTCGTGCCGGAAGAAGAGGCTCATCGACCAGCGCGGGAGCGGCTCTCCCGGGTACCACTTGCCCTGTCCGAAGTGGACGAGGCCACCCGGTGCCGCGCGCTCTTTCATACGGAAAAACAGGTCTTGCGCGAGCTTTCGCTTGTTCGGTCCGAGGGCGGCCGTGTTCCACTCGGCGCCGTCCGGGTCGTCGATGGAGACGAAGGTCGGCTCGCCTCCCATGGTGAGGCGCACGTCGCGCTCGGCGAGCACGGAATCGACGCGCTCGCCCAAGGCGAGCACGCTTTGCCACTCGTCCTCCGAGTAGGGCTTGGTCACGCGGGGCGTCTCGAGCACGCGGGTCACGTGCATCTCGTGCTCGAACTCGGTCTCGCACGGGTCGAGCAGGCCGCTCACGGGGGCGGCGAGAGAGGGCTCGGCGGTGCACGCGAGCGGCAGGTGCCCTTCACCGGCGAGCAGGCCCGACGTCGGGTCGAGACCGATCCAACCCGCGCCGGGCAAATACACCTCGCACCACGCGTGCAGATCGCAAAAGTCGGCCGAGGGGCCCTTGGGTCCTTCGAGCGGCACTTCGTCCGCGACCAGCTGAATCAAGTACCCCGAAGCGAAGCGCGCCGCGAAGCCGAGCCTGCGGAGGAGCTGCACCAAGAGCCACCCGGTGTCGCGGCACGATCCGGAGCGCTTTTCGAGCGTCTCCTCGGGGGTCTGCAGGCCGGGCTCGAGGCGAACATTGTAGGCTACATGTTCTGCCAAGAGGCCGTTGGTGCGCACGAGCATGGTGCTCGTCGGCAGCGGCTCCTTCGGACGGACGCGTTCGAGCAACTCCTCGAAGAGCGGCGTGGAGGGCAACGTGCGCATGTACGGCTCGAGCTCGACGGCCAGCGCGGGCTCGTAGGAAAAGGGCCACTTTTCCGCGTAAGGCTCGAGGAAGAAGTCGAACGGATTGTAGGCCGCCATCTCCACCACGAGGTCCACTTCGACCTCGAACAGGCGGGTTTTTTCCGGGAAGACGAGGCGCGCCATCCAGTTCGATTGCGGGTCTTGCTGCCAGTTCGCGAAGTGACCCTCGGGGCGGACCACCATCGAGTACGAGAGCACCTGCGACCGACAGTGCGGTGCCGGACGCAGTCGGACCACCTGGGGGCCGAGCGAGACCGGACGGTCGTAGCGGTAGGTGGTGCGGTGATGCAGAGCGACGTGGATTCCCATGCGAGGGTCCCACGCTACGGCACCCAAGGTTTCCGGAAAAGGTCGGGCCCGGTTTTGCGTTCGTGGGTGGCTTCGTGGGCGTGCTACCCCACTGCACCGGAATGAAGGTCTTCCACTGCGATCACTGCGGGCAGCTTTTGTTCTTCGAGAACGTGGTCTGTTTGCGCTGCGGGCGGCGGCTCGGGTACGCGCCCGACCTCGTGGACATGGTCTCGCTGGACGCGACGTCGGACGAGGGGTTCACCGATCTTCGCGGTCGCCGCTACCGCCTTTGCCGAAACGATCGCGAGCACGCGGTCTGCAACTGGCTGCTCGGCGAAGGCGATCCGGGACCTTACTGCGTTTCGTGTCGTCTCACGCGGACCATCCCGAACCTCGAGAAACCAGGAAATTCAGCGCTCTGGTACAAGCTCGAGGTGGGCAAGCGGCGGCTCGTCTACACGCTCGTTCGTCTTCGTCTGCCCCTGGTCGACAAGACCACGGCTCCCGACACCGGCCTCGCCTTCGACCTGCTCGAAGATCCCGAGCCGAGCACGCCGGTGCTCACCGGGCACGAAGGCGGCGTGATCACCGTCAGCCTCGCCGAAGCGGACGACGCCGAGCGCACCAAGCGCAGGCTCGCGCTCGGCGAGCCCTACCGCACGCTGCTCGGGCACTTTCGCCACGAATCGGGGCACTACTATTGGGACCGCCTGGTCGGGAGCACGCCCGTGCTGAGCGCGTTTCGCGCGCGCTTCGGGGACGAGCGCGCGGACTACCGGGAAGCGTTGGCGCGGCACTACGCGGGTCTTTCGCCCATCGTCGAGTGGCAGGACGGCTTCGTGAGCGCGTACGCCACCGTGCATCCGTGGGAAGACTTCGCCGAGACGTGGGCGCACTACCTTCACATGGTGGACACGCTGGAGATGGCCGCGGCGTGCGGCGTCTCGGTCGATCCTCCGCATCGGGACGAGCCGCGAGTCGAGCGCGTGCCCGATCCGGCGCGAGAGCCACGCCTCGCGTTCTCCGAGGTGCTGGAGGGCTGGACCACCATCACCTACGTGCTCAACAACTTGAATCGTGGGCTCGGCACCGACGACCCTTATCCGTTCGTGTTGGGTCCCGGCTCGATCGAGAAGCTCCGCTTCGTGCACGAGCTCGTGGCCGGCCTTCGCGCGTGACCTGGGTCACGCTTCGCGGCGCTTCATGCCTTCGCGGTAGGTCGGGTAGCGCAGGGTGACACCCAGGGTGCGCAGCGCGCGTGAGGGATCGGCACGCCGGTCCGCGCGAAGCGTTTCGTGCACGCTTTCCAGGGGAACGAACGGGGGCAGCGGGACCTCGTACTCGCGCGAGAGCCACGTGCAGAGCTCGAGCTGCGTCGTGGGCTCGAGGTCGCCGACGACGAACGTCTCGCCGTGCGTGTCCGCGCACGCGAGCACGAGTGCGGCGAGATCCTCGACGTGGATGCGCGAGAGATGGCGCGTCCCGTCGCCCGGGATCTGGTGCTTGCCGGAGGTGACGCGGACGTGTAGCCCGCGATCGGGGCCGTAAATTCCAGGGCAGCGCAGGACCGTCCCGCCTGCCGCTCGGTACGCGCGTTCGGCTGCGAGCACCTTGGCGGAGCGCTCGGGAAGAGGCGAGGGAAGGGGCGTCGTGTCGTCGACCACGCCGCGCGTGTCTCCGTAGACGCCCAGCGTGGAGACGTAGGTGAGGGCACGGGGAGGCGTGCGCGCGAAGGCCTCTCCGAGGCGGTCGTCGGTCTTGCCGTCGGGAGGGAACGCGATCACCACGTGGGTGTCCGCGTCCGCCAGCGATGCCACGGACGCGTCGAGCTCGGGCGATTGCCGAACCTCGAACCCCTCGGCGGCGAGCGCGTCGGCGCGTTCGGTGCTTCGTACGGTGGTCGTGATGCGCTGGCCGCGCCCTCGAGCGAGGCGCGCCACGGCACGTCCCGTGAATCCGCAGCCGAGGATCAAGACGTGAGAAGGCAGTGCTGGCACCCTCTCGACATAGCAGGCCGACGGTCGATCCAGGTAGAAGGTGCCGCCGAGTCGAGCTACAGCAAGCAGCGCCGCCGGTCGCCTCCTCGCGATGGCCGGCGCTTTTGGGCCCTCCCGTGACGACGTCTCCCACGCACCGGACCATCGACGCGGTTTTTCGTATGGAGCAGCCGCGGCTCATCGCGGGGCTCACGCGAATGGTGCGCGACGTGGGGCTGGCCGAAGAGCTGGCCCAGGAGGCGCTGCTCGCGGCGATCGAGCGCTGGCCGGAGAGCGGCGTCCCCGACAGGCCGGGCGCCTGGCTCATGGCGACCGCGAAAAATAGGGCGATCGACGAGCTTCGGCGCCGTAAGTGGCTCGACAAGAAGCACGAAGATCTGGGGCGTGCGGTCGACGAAGACGCCGCCCACGCCGCCAAGGATCAGGACGTCGCCTTCGAGGAAGACGTCGGCGACGACCTCTTGCGCCTCGTGTTCATCTCGTGTCACCCGGTCCTCTCCACCGAGGCGCGCGTGGCCCTTACGCTGCGTCTCTTGGGGGGTCTCACCACGGAAGAGATCGCGCGCGCCTTCTTGGTGCCCGAGCCCACGGTGGCCCAGCGCATCGTGCGGGCCAAGCGGACCCTGGCCGAAGCGAAGGTGCCCTTCGAGCTACCCCGTGGACAAGACTTGGCCGAGCGTCTCTCGTCCGTCCTCGAGGTGGTCTACCTCATCTTCAACGAAGGCTACGCGGCCACCTCCGGGGACGATTGGATGCGTCCGGCGCTGTGCGAAGACGCCTTGCGCCTGGGTCGTGTGCTCGCGGAGCTCAGCCCCTCCGAGCCGGAGGTGCACGGCCTCGTCTCCCTCATGGAGATTCAGGCTTCGCGCTTCGATGCTCGGACGTCGAGCACGGGTGAGCCCGTGCTGCTCCTGAACCAAAACCGTAGCCTTTGGAATCAAGTGCTGATTCGTCGTGGGCTCGCGGCGCTCGATCGGGCCGAGTCGCTCGGGGGAAGCGAAGGTCGCTACGTGCTCCAGGCCGCGATTGCCGCGTGCCACGCGCGTGCGCGCATCGCGGAAGAGACCGATTGGGCTCGTATTGCCGCGCTCTACGGCGTGCTCGCGGCGCGCTCGGGGTCTCCCGTGGTCGAGCTCAATCGTGCGGTGGCGGTGGGCATGGCCGAAGGCCCGGCGGCCGGGCTCGCCTTGGTGGAGCGATTGCTCGACGAGCCCGTGCTCGCCGACTACCACTTGCTCCCGACGGTGCGCGCCGACTTCTTGGGCAAGCTCGGGCGTCTCGACGAAGCGCGAGAAGACCTCTTGCGTGCGGCAGGCCTGGCGCGAAATCCGCGTGAACGAGAGCTTCTGCTCTCCCGCGCGGAGTCCTGCGAAAAGGGCGTCTGGCCGCCCCCTCGCTGAGGCGCTCACACGCGTGATTCAGCTCGGATGGCTCGAGACGGGCTCGTGTTCCGGCTCGTCTTCGGGAAGCACGTTGCGCTCCTTCCATCGGCCGCGACGGAAGAGGTAGGCCCCGAGGAGCGCGTGCAGCACGTAGGCGATGGAAATGGCCACGAAGACGCCCGTCTCTCCGATCTCGGGCCTACGCGAAAGGGCGTACGCCAGCGGTAGCTTGAGCGCCCAAAAGCAACCGAGATTGACGAGCATCGGTGTCTTGGTGTCACCGGCGCCATTGAACGCCTGCACCATCACCATGCCGAACGCGAAAAACAGGAAACCGAGCGCCACGATGCGCAGGCACGAGGCGGCCACGAGGCGCACGTCCGCTTCACGCACCACGAGCCCCACCACGGGGCCCGGGAAGAGCGCGAGCAAGAGGCCGATGCCGCCCAAGAAAACCACGTTGTAGAGCGCAATCGACTCGACCGACTTTTGCGCGCGCTCGGGGGCTTTTGCGCCCAAATTCTGGCCCACCAGCGTGGCTGCCGCGCCGGCGAGGCCCCACGAAGGCAGCATGGCGAAGATGGCGACGCGCATGGCGATGGTGTACCCGGCGAGCACCACGCTGCCGAAGCCGGACAAGATGCGCACGAGGCCGAGCCAGCTCGCGGTCTCGACCAAGACTTGCGCGGCGGCCGGCGTGGCCACGCGAACCAAGGCCAGCGCCTCTCGCGCCTTCCATTGGAGGTGCCGTGCGCCAATCTGAAGGCGTCCGCGTTTCTGCGCGAGCAGCACCATTTGATACGCGATCCCAACACCACGGCTCACCGTGGTGGCCACGGCAGCTCCGGTGACCCCCAATCGCGGAACGGGACCCCAACCGAAGACCAAAAGTGGTGCCAGCACCAAGTTGAGCCCGTTGGCGAGCACCAAGGACCGCATGGCGATCGCGGCGTCTCCCGCGCTGCGAAAGACCGCATTGACGACGAACAAGAGGAAGATGGTCGCGCTGCCGCCCAGCATGATGCCCGTGTACCGGGAGCCGCTCGAGACCACCTCGGGCGTGGCGCCCATGAGCCCGAGCAAATGCGGGGAGAGCGCGGCTCCGATCCCGCCGAGCACTATCGAGGTCAGCATGGCGATGCCGATCACGTGGACCGCTGCGCGTGCGGCGCCTTCGGGATCTTTTTGGCCCATGCGTCGCGAGACCATGGCGGTGGCCCCGGCCGATAGACCCATGGCGAGCGCGTACATGAGCGAGAGCATGGACTCGGTCAACCCGACCGTCGCCACCGCGCTCGCGCCGAGCCGGGAGACCACGAAGATGTCGACGATGGTCAAGATCGACTCCATCGACATCTCGAGGACGGTGGGCACGGCGAGCAAGATCACGGCGCGCCGAATGGGCACGGCCGTGAGGTCTTGCTCGGTGCCGCGGATCGCTTCACGAACCGTGACGAAGAAGCTGGGCTCGGACGGTTCGGGGTCGGTCATTCGGAGGTGCGCGCCGTGCGCGGTACCCAATACGCGATCAAGGCGCTTTCGACCAATTGAGCATGAAACATACGCCGTAAGGACAGGTCACGATCCCGAACTTCGCGCCCCAGAAGGTATCGTGGACCTCCTTCTCGATCTTGCCGTCTCGCGAGAGCCCATCGAACGCCGAGAGCATCTCCTCCACGGTGTCGAAATCGAGCACCACGTGCACGTTGGTGCTCGTCACCGGTGACTTCTGCGGGTCGCCGTCGCTCACCATCACGGTCTCGGTGCCGAAGCTGAGCAGGGCGTGCAGGATTCGGTCGGCGACCGCGGGGTTCGTATTGCCCACGTCACGGAAGCGCTTCATCTCGCTCGTCTTGGCGCCGAGCACCTTCTCGTAGAGCGAAATGGCCTTGGCGGCGTTTCCGTGGAGCATGAGGTAGGGGGTGATCTTCTTGATGGCCATGAGTCTCTCCTGAGAGCCACGAACGTGCGGCTCACTCCCCCGACGAACGAATCCCCCCGTGATCGACTGAAGGCTCGGAAAAGATCAGGTCGAATCGGGCGTGGGGCGAAAGACCATCATGGGCCGAATCTCGTAGGCGCCCTTGCTGCTGCTCGCGCGCGCGAGCTCTTCGGCTGCGTGCACGGCCTCTTCCATGGAGGCGCAGTCGACCACGAAAAAGCCGAGCAATTGCTCTTTGGTTTCGGCGAAGGGGCCGTCGAGCACGTGCGCTTCGCCCGACTTGCGTAGGGTCTTGGCGGTCTTCGTCGGATGAAGCCTCGCCACCGGCCCGAGCTTTCCTTCGGCGGCGAGCTTCTTCTCGACCGCGCCGAGGCGCACCATGGCGGCCTCGTCCTGCTCTTTGGTCCAGGCGTGCACGACCTCTTCCGAGTCGTAACAGAGAATCGCGTAGTGCATGGTCCGCATCCTTCGTGTGCGCGTGCGCCGTCTCGGCACGGTGCGCGGGCCGAGCAGTATGCCTCGACTCGACGGAAACGCGCGCACGAAGAATCGAACGCCCCGATCTCCTACTTTGCCGCGCTGCCCGGCGGTGCCGAAGGTGCCGCGCCGCCGGAAGGATTGGCTGGGGCTTCCGCCACCGTCTTCATCGCCGCGAGCCCGCGCTCGAAGTCACCTCCGACCAGCTTGTCCATGTCCACGAAGAGCGAGAAGGCCTTGGAGAGAAAGCCGTTCTTTCCGTCCATGGCCCAGGTGATCTTGGTCCCCTCGGCGACCTGCACGAAGGTGAACGTCGCGGTGTTGGTGGCCGGGAAGGGCTTGATGAACTCGAGCTTCACCTCGAGGACCTTGGGTTTGTCGGCCTTCTCGATGGTCATGCGCCCTTCGCCCGCCTTGTCGTTGCCGGCCCACGCGTACGAGGCGTCTTTGCCGGCGGCCGGGCCTTCGTAGGTGCGCTTCAGGTTCGGATCGAGTCCCTCCCACGGGGACCAGGCGCGCCACGCGTGAAAGTCTTCCACCTGGGCGTAGACCTTCTCCGGGGGCGCGGCGATGGTGATGGACCGTTCGAGGTGGAACGTGCCCGGGCGCGTGGCGACCACGACTACGAAGACGAGCACCAAGGCGCCGAGACCGAACAGAATTTTCCGAAGCATGAAGCGAGACCCTCCGCGGCCGAAATAGCCGATTTTCCGGTGTGCGAGGGTGCGACGAACGAGAGCCTGACCTTTCGACAGCACCTCGTTCGGAAAAGACGCGTTCGCGGAAATCCTCGAACGGCAGCCAACGTCCCTGGAGTGACGGCCTTCTTTCGTGATTCTCGCGGGCGGGAAGAACGATGCGAGCGATCCACTCGACTGGACGAGTGGGCCGCTCGCAGCTCGCTCGGGCCGGCTCGGAGGTCAGGTGGCGATGGCTTGAAGGTCGAGCTCGAGCTTGACCTTCTCGCCTACGGCCACTCCGCCCGTCTCGAGGACCGCATGAAACGCCACGCCGAAGTCTTTCCGGTTCAAGGTGCCACGCGCGGCGAGGCCCGACACGGTCTGCCCGTACGGGTTCTTCGAGGAGCCGGAGTACTCGACCTCGAGCGTGATGGGCTTTTGCACGCCGCGAATGGTGATGTCCCCCTCGACCGTGTACTCGCCGTCGTCGTTCTTGGTGATGGAGCGGCTCTTGAACGTAATTGTCGGATGATTGGTGGCATCGAAGAACTCGTTGGTGCGCAGATGCGCGTCACGGTCGGCGTTGCCGGTGTCGATGCTGGCGACGTCGATCTCGCCCTCGAACGTCGATTTCGTGAAGTCCTCGGCGTCGAGGGCGAACGTCCCTCGGTAGGATTTGAACTGACCACGCACGGTGGTCACCATCATGTGTTTGACCGAGAATCCGACGTGACTGTGGTTGGGGTCGAGCTGCCAGGGCATGGATCGTGGTCCTTTCGTTCGGTGGTTCGGGGGCGGAGTGAGGGGCCGATGCTCGGTCGCAATCGTATGGAGGTCGGCGCGGGCTGAATCGATGGTCACGCTCCTGCTACGGGGGACGCGGTCGTTTTGGGCTCGGGACCCGCACGACCAAGAGGTGGGGCCCCAGCGACTTTGCGCGAACCTGCCGCGGCGGAGGACGCCGTCCTCCAATGACGAGTCAGGCTAAATCAGCGGGCTCGGGCGGAGATCATGACCGCTGATTCGGTGCGCAGAGCTCACGGAGGGTGCGCAAGAACGTAGCGGGGGCCTCTAGCCACGGCACGTGACCTACCTCTTCGAGGCCGACGAAGACGCTGCTCGGCACGAGCTTCTGCACGTGCTCGCTCATGGCGGGCAGCACCACCTCGTCCGACGAGCCGTGCACCGTGACGATGGGCGCTTTGCACCTTGCGATTTCGGGGGAAAAGTCCTCGCTCCTCGAGAGAAGGGCGCGACGCACGTGCACGGGCACTCGCTTCATTTGCGCGATCGCCTGCTCGACGAACGCCTCGTCGAGCGGAACCTTCGAGCATGAGCCCACGAACGCCCGGGCACCGGCCTCGTATTGTTCCGGGTCGTCACTCAAGAGAGCGCGCGCGTGCGACAGCATGCCCGGTCCGAAGAAGCCCTTCGCCGTCTTGCCGACCATCACGGCGGCCGCGGAGAGCAAGACTCCGCCGAGCCGGTCGCTGCCCCGTCGACGCAAGTACTCTCCGACCACGACCCCGCCGTACGACCACGCAACCAAGGTGGGGCGACGCACGTCGAGGGCGTCGAGTACGGCCTCGAGATCTTGTCCCAAGCGCTCGTCCTGCGTGTAGGCCTCTGGCTCGGCAGGTTTGTCCGAGTCTCCGTGTCCGCGCAGATCGACCGCGACCAGTCGATGGTCCTCGGCCAGTGGACCGTCCAAGAGGGCTCTCCACGAATGGCGGCTTTGCCCGAAACCGTGGAGGAATACGACTGCCGGCGCGTCGCGGGGGCCGGTCTCTTCCACGGCGAGGTTCACGTCGTCGGTCGAACGAACGAAGGTCGTACTCATGGGTCTCCCGGACTCCTCGTGGCGCATGCCCCGGCAGCTGGCGCGTTCGGCTCGAGCTGCGCGCTCTTCCGAACCGTGGGCTTTCGAGTGCTCGACCGCGATGGCACGCCCGGCAGGGTGCCACGCCCACTCGGACCTTCAAGTGCAAAAGTTCATTTTGTCGACAGTTTGGCCCGTTCGCGCGCCCTAGCCGGGCCGTCGGTCCTCGCGAGGGCGGGGTGGGAGCGGAGCACCTTGTCCGCGGTGCGCGCGATGTGCTCGACCAGAAGCGCGCACGCGCGCTCGGCGTCGCGATCGAGCGCCGCCCGGACGAGGGCCTCGTGCTCACCGTGGATGTCTCGTCCGGGTTGACCGTAGGCGCTCGCGAGTCGGCGGTAGCGCTCGCTCTGCTCGAAGAGGATGCCGTGAAAACGGACCAGCCACGGCGAGTCGCACGCCCCCAGCAGGGCCGAGTGGAGCAAGCCGTGCTCGGTCTCCCATGCATCGTCGAGCGACGCGGGGCCCGTGCTCGCGCTCTGTCCCGGGGAGAGGCGACTCAAGCGATGGAGCGCGGCCGTCACCTCGCCTTCCCAGTTCAAATCGCCTTTGAAAATGGAGGCGCGAAGCGCGAGGCTTTCGATCTGCTGGCGGGTACGCGTGAGGTCCACCAGGTCTTCCCGCGAGATGGGCGTCACGCGGAAGCCACGCTGGTCTTCCTGGGTCACGAGGCCTTCCGACGCGAGGCGGCAACAGGCCTCGCGCAAGGGGGTGCGGCCGACCCCGTAGCTCGAGGTGAGGTGCTCGAGGCGAAGCTTCGTCCCGGGCGGCAAGACGCCGTGCACGATCTCCGCGCGCAGCCTGTCGAGCACGGTTGTGGTGCGCGTGGGCTCCGGGGCCGAGGACGCTCGCGAGGCCATCCGCGCGGGCTTCGGGCGAGGGGAGTCGTCTCTCGTGGGGCGGGGCATGACGCGCGACATCACCGAAAGCCTATCACCGCGCGCGCCCGCCCGACTTTGTCGACAAAAGAGGTTGACGGGGGAGCCCTGCCGCCTAGCCTGTTTCGCCGAGGAGATCCCCATGAACGAACGCTTGCCCAGTCGGCTTCACCACACGGCCTATGTCTCGAAAGACCTCGAGAAGACGCGAGCGTTCTACGAGGACATCCTCGGCCTGCCGCTCACGGCCACCTGGTGCGAAGCGGACGAGCTTTTCGGTGAGCTTCGCACGTACTGCCACTGCTTTTTCGGTCTCGCCGACGGCAGCTCGCTCGCGTTCTTCCAGTTCGCGGAGGCCCGCGACCAAGCGCTGTTCGGGCCCACCATGCCCGACTCGCCTTTCCACCACATCGCGCTCAACGTCGACCGCGAGACGCAAGACGCCGTGGCCGCGCGTCTCGAGAAGGCAGGCTACCGCGCGCCGGACACCTACGTGCTCGAGCACGGCTACTGTCGCTCGCTCTACGTCAAAGATCCCAACGGCATGATCGTCGAGCTCACGTACGACGCTCCCGAGGCCGTCGCCGAGGGCGTGGTGCGCGCGAAGCGAGAGAATGCCCATCGTGACCTTGCCCGCTGGCTCGGCGGCGATCACACGTCCAACAACACCTACCGCTGATGCGGGTCACGCTCTCGTTCGACAACGGGCCGGACCCGCACGTCACGCCTCGCGTGCTCGACGTGCTCGCTCGGGCGGGAGCGAAGGCGCACTTCTACGTCCTCGGCAAGCACCTCGGAGATTCGGTCGGTCGTCGGTCGGTCGAGCGCGCGCGGGACGAGGGACACGTCGTCGGCAATCACTCGTTCTCGCACGAGGTCCCTCTCGGCGACGACCCGCGGGAAGACTCGGTCGAGCGCGAAATCGTGGCGACCGAAGCGCTCTTGTCTCCGCTCGTCCAAGGTCCCGCGCTGTTTCGGCCCTTCGGGGGCGGAGGCGTGATCGGGCCCCACCTCCTCAGCGCGCGAGCGGTCTCGTACCTCGTCGGACGGCGCTACTCGTGCGTTTTATGGAACAGCGTGCCGCGCGATTGGGAAGACCCCGAAGGCTGGCCCGCACGCGCCCTCGCCGATTGTGAACGTCTCGATCACGCGTTGGTCGTCCTGCACGACGTTCCGGGCGCTTCTCTGGACCGGCTCGAGGCCTTCCTCGGGGAGTTGCTCGCGCGCGGGGCCGAGCTCACGACCGATCTGCCGAGCTCGTGCACGCCCATCGTCGACGGCGCGATCACGGGCGACTTGTCCGGGCTCGTCCGCCCGGCGTCGCTCTCTCGGTAGGCGCTCTCGGACATGGTCGGGCTCGATCGATTTTGTCGACAAAATGGATGTCGGGGTGCATGGTGACCCTCGGACCCGCTCTCGGAGGTAGACGTTGAAGATCTCGTCGCTCGTTTCGACCCGCGCTTCGCGCGTGGAGCCCTTCCTCGGTGTATTGCGCGGAGATCGCTTCGTCGACCTGAACGCGGCGCTCCCTTCGCTCCCTCGTGAGCTCGGCGCTCTCCTTCGTTCCTCCGAGTACGATCTCGCGCGTCTGCACGAGGTGGTGGAGAAGGCGGACGCGAGCGTGCTCCGTGCACCGAGCGAGGTCGCGTATCGACCGCTCGTGACCGACGCGAGCAAGATCCTCTGTCTCGGACTCAATTACGTCGACCACGCGAGCGAGAGCGCTCACCAGAAGCCGGACTACCCCGTGGTGTTCGGCCGCTACGTGCAGAGCTTCGTGGGGCACGATTGCCCGCTCTTGCTCCCGCCGGAATCGCACCACTTCGACTACGAAGCCGAGCTCGTGGTGGTGATCGGCAAAGCCGGGAGGCGCATTTCGCGCGAGGCGGCGCTCTCGCACGTGGCCGGCTATAGCCTCATGAACGACGGATCCATTCGCGACTACCAGACGCGAACCAATCAATGGACCATCGGGAAGAACTTCGACTCGTCCGGCTCGCTCGGTCCCTCGCTGGTCACGCCGGACGAGCTCCCCCCGGGCGCGCGCGGGCTCGTGCTCCGCGGCTCGCTCAACGGAAAGGTCATGCAGGAGGCGAGCACCTCGGACATGATCTTCGGCGTGGAAGACGCCATCTCGATCTTGTCCGAGGGCATGGCCTTGAACGTGGGCGACGTCATCGCGATGGGCACGCCCGGCGGAGTCGGCTTCGTCCGGAAGCCCCCGGTCTACATGAAGGCCGGGGACGTCTTCTCGGTCGAGGTGGAGCGCGTGGGCGTGCTCTCGAACGCGATCGTGGCGGAGGCGGACGCGGACGCGGAGTGACGGCCGGGCGAAGCGGTCGAAATCTCAGGAAAGCGGCTTTTTCCCACGCAGAACGCGACTGAGGCTTTCGGCCGTTCTCGCCAGCGTTTCGCCCTCGGCGTCCGAGAGAGAGTCGACCAAGGCCACGAAGGCGCGATCTTTCTTCCAGGCCTTCGCGCCGCCGTGAAGGATGAGCGTCGTGATGGTGTGGAGGATGGCCGAGGCTTCTTCTCGGCCTGCCTTGGTGCGAAGGGCCTTCTTGGAAAAGAACTGCGGCTCGATTGCACACCAATGCTCGGGTCCTAGCGTGACGGCAGGGTCCAAGACCTTTCGCGGTGCTTCGAGTGAGAGCGCCTTCGCGCCCTTGCGGAGCGAGGTGGCCTCTCCCATGGCGACCAGCACCTCGTTCGTCCAGGCCTTCCAGCTCCTGTGCGACGCAGCGCGAAGGGCCTCGGCGAGCGGCTCTCGTGTTCTCCGCGAGAGCTCGGCGGCGAGCTCGCCGGCGAGATGCTCGGTGCCCGGATTGCGCTTCTCGGAGAGGACACGCTGGAGCACGGCGAGCCGTTCTTCCGGCTTCTTTCGGTGAAAGATCACGCCCGCGACGAGTGCGTTCGGATCGACCTTGGGGTTCACGAAGAGGGGCAGAAGCTCGTCTTCGGGGATGTTGGGGATGGTGCCGACCAGGTAGGGCGCCATCTTCACGAGCACATCGAAGCCCTTGGCTTTCGTGGGCGCCTTCTTGGCGAGGAAGGGCGCGAGCACCGGCCAGGCCGAGGCCGCATCTACCGACGTGAGCAGCATGACGGCCGAGCGTCTCGCGGTGGCATCCCCCGCGACGAGCGCCTTCCGCAACGCCCGCGCATCGGGAAAGAGCGCCTTCACGAGCACCGGCTGGTTGATGTCGTCCTCGGGGTAGAACGGCACGCGCTTCTTCACCGCGACCGCGTGGAGGTCTTTCGCGGGGAGCTCGAGCAAGCGTGCCATCGCCGCATCGACGAGCGACTCGATCGTGGGAGGGGCCATCGACACCGGACCATACTCGAGGGTGCTCCCTCGACGTCTCACGAAGTGCGAAGGGCGAACGCGATACGAGTCGCCGGCTCGTGAAGGGGCACGCGGGTGAGCGCTCCTCTCGATGCGTGCATTCTACCTCTACCGGAACGGCCTCGCGTTTTGAAGACTGGTTCTTCGGACCGCGATCCTTACGGTGCACCGCCATGCAAAGCCATCGCAAGAAGCTCTCTCTCTCGCAGCGTGAGAATGTCGACGGCTTTTGGAGACGGCTCTCCGCCCGCGACCGCGAGGCGCTGCGCCGCGACTCGTGCAGGCCCCCCGCGCGCGTGTTCGTGCGCTTCGTCGAGCCGGGCGACGACGAGGTTCCCTCGAGCGACGACTTCTACGAATACCTGGTCAATCACGAAATCTTCCTCGAGGACGCGACGCCTTTGCACATCTGTTCGGCACACCCCGAGGCGCGCCGGGTGCTCTCGAGGGGGCACGTTCCCCACGACTTTCGATGTCCACGAGCGGACCTCGCTTGTCCGATGCGGGCCCTCTTGGCGACCTGCCCCGGGCGCGACGCGAAGCTCCGTCTCGTTTCGGGAGGTACGCGATGAGCGAGCTTTCGGTCCTGTTCGGCTTGCCTCCTCGTGCGTCGCGTAGCTCGGGCGAGTCCGACGATCGCTTCGAGCTCGAGGTGCTGGCTTTGGAGGAGCTCGGCATCGAGTCGTACTCGGTATCGCTCGGGCCATTGACGCTCGGCGACGTGGAGCGCGCGCTCCGAAAGCTCCCGCGCCCTCGTGAGCGCACGTGGCTCTACCGCGGCTACATGCTGCGCGAAGACGAGTACGGCGCGCTCTACGAGGCGTTGGAGGACCGCGGCGAGACGTTGGTGGTCGACCCGGAGGCGTACGCGGAGGCGAGCTACGCGCCCAACTACCTACCGAGCCTCGGCAGCCTCACCGCGCCGGCCGGCTACACGGAAGGCCAGGACATCGTCGAAGCGTGGGAGGTGGCGCGTTCGCTCGGACCCTCACCATGGATCGTGAAGGACTACGTGAAATCGGCCAAAGAAGAGTGGCATAGGGCGTGTTTCGTCCCCGAAAAGGCGAGCTTCGAGGACTTTTCGGCCATCTGCGAGCGGCTCGTCGAGCTGCGCGGCGAGGCGTTCGAGACCGGCTTCGTGGTGAAGAAGTACCTCGAGCTCGCCACGCTCTTCGGCTTCACGGCCGAGCAGCGCCGCGTGACGGACGAGCACCGCCTGGTCTTCTGGCAAGGCGAGCTGGTCGCGCACGCGCCCTACTACGACGTGGATTCCACGCTCGACGACCCGAGCTCCTTCGCGACGCTCGGCGACCGCATCGCCTCACCGTTCTTCACGGCGGACGTCGCGCGTCTCGCGGCCGGTGGCTACACCGTGGTCGAAATCAACGACGGAGGATGCTCGACCTTCCCCGAGCAGCTCGACCCGCGGGTCTTCTATCGCGCCGTGCTCGCGACCTCGGATTGAGCCGCGCCTCGAGACGAACGCATTTCGGAGTTGAGCCGTCGGGCCTCGGTCGTTCGGACGGCGAGGCGGCCTCCGGCCTCTTCCCACTCCCAATCTATGCCACAGGTAGGGGCTTGCGGCAAGCCCGGGGGCATGCCGCAGATTGTCCTCCTCGGCGGCGAATGGGCACGCCTTCGTCACGAGCATCACCAGGAGGACGGCGAATGACTAAGCAATGCAATCCACGCGAGGGCACGGGGCGACACGAGGTCGTTGTCGCCGGCGGAGGACCGACGGGATTGACCCTGGCGGCGGAGCTCGCCCTGCAAGGGGTCGACGTGGCGATCGTGGAGAAACGGAAAGACACGCCGCGCTGATCGAAGAGCTCGAGCGTCGCGCGCACCCGGTGACCGTCGAAGCGCCGCCCGAGCTCAGCGGGAAGCCGCGGGTCGAAGGTGCTTTCTCACCTTCTTGGAGAAGGTTTGCGTGCAGAGTCCATGGGTCGCTTCGTGGTCCATGATCTCGCGCGTGACCTTCTCTTTGGTGGGGGCGTCCAATCCGGAGTCGCGGATCTCGGTGGCGAGCTTCATGCCCTCGGAGGTGGTGGGCCACACTTGTTTGACGACCACGGCCGCGCGGTTCGATTGGGTATGGTGGGACGCTTTGGTCTTGGTCACGTCGTGAAAGCCGGCGTCTTCCGCGCGTCGCCCGTTGCCGTGGCAGCTCGGGCATTTGGCCACTTGGCCCCAAGCATTTTCGAGCCGCCCGTCCCCTCCGCAGACTCCGCAGGCGTCGCCGATACCGGAGCCACTCGAGCGTAGATCGTTCATTTTACGAGCCTACTCCTCCGAGGGCCGACTCCCGGCACGCTTTCCGATCCTTCGCTCGGACGCAAAGCATGCGCGGCCGTGACGACTCGAGTCGAATCACCCGAGCGTGATTCGATAGTGGCGCTTCAACGGCCGATCGGGCGCGAGCCTTTTGGTGGCCACGAGCACGCCGCCGTTCGCTTCGATGACCCGAATGGACGCGGCATTGGTGTCGTTGCACGTGAGGAGAACCTCGCCGAGTCCGAGCTTTCGCGCAATCGGAAGGGCTTTGCGGAGCATTTCGGTGGCGATACCGAGGCCTCGAAAGGTGGGCACGGTGTCGTAGCCGATGTGCCCGCCTTCCACGCGGAGCGCGGGCGTGAGCTCGCGTCGAATCGAGATTCGGCCTGCGAATCGACCGTCGACGATGGCCCAGAGATGCAACGCGGGGACGAATCCGTCGGCTCGTCTTCGGGAATCCTCGCGTTTCTTCTTCACGAACGTGCCGAAGTCCTGCTCAATCGAGGCGAAATCGCCGCCCGTCCACCAGGGAAGACCTTCTGCGCGAAACTCGCCGAGCCCGTGGAGGAACGTCTCGCGGTAACGCTCCGACGGGCGAACCAAACGAAGCTCGGACCGCGCGCGCTTCGACGGTCGGCCGTAGCGGACGAGCACGTGCCAGAGCTGCTTCAGGAGCTGCCAGGTCTCCGCGGGGGTGCCCCACTCGGTCCAATGCTCCGGCGTGCGCGACGAAGACGCGGCGGCCCGGCCCAGGGTCGCGGCGTCGAGCGTACTTTCGGTGGTCGAGAAGTCCGCGACGCGACGGGCGAAAGGAACCATGCGCGGGCCACGGAAGTGCTCGGGGACGACGTCTACACCGAGCGAGTAGCCGGGGTGCTCGCGCAGCGGAAGGCCGTGGCGTCGGGACAGGCGGACGAACGCGACGAGGGTCTCGGTGCCGGCGAAGGAAGGGTCGACGACGAGCGCGGCGACATCGCGATCGAGCCGAATTTCACCGTGGATCTGCGCCTCGACGTAGTCGTCCAAGGCCCGGCCCAGGGCGGAGTGCGCGCCTCCTCGCTCGAGACGTCGCGCGATCTCTCTCACGTGGAGGTGTCGTTCGCCGAGGGCTTCGGTGGTTCTCTCGAGCGTGTCGAGCAGCGCCCACACGATCGGCTCGAGCGCATCGAGCGTGGCCGTGTGCTCCGGTCCCTGGTGGCTGTCTCCCCACGAGAAGGTGCATCGTTCGCCGACGGATTCTCGGAAGACGAGGTGGCACGAACCGAAGCGTGGGCTGCCGCCGTCCGCGTGGCGCATGAGATCGAGTGCGCCGTACTTCGGTCGCTCCTCGGGCCGGGCATCTCGGTAGGCCCCGCCGAAGAGCACATTTTCCCAGGTGTCGCGCTCTCCTCCCGGGAAGGCGGTCGGGCTCCCGTTGGTGAGGCCCGTCTCGAACTGGCTACGGTAGAGGCCGTCGCGGAGCATGCCTTCGACCACGGTGAGCCCGTCGTCACGAAGGCGGTCGGGGTGAAAGCTCGCCGTCACGCGGGCGCGGCGAAAGGCAAGCTCTAGCCGCTCGTACGAGCCCTCTGCTCCGCATCGCGCGAGAAGGTCCTCGCTGCGGGCGCGAAGCTCGGTGCCGCGCGCCTTCGCCCCTCGCCGGACGTGGTCGAGTGCCTTCGCTTGGGCGGGAGTCAGCACGCGAGCACCTCCATCGAGGTAGGCAGAGCCTTCGCCCCTGGATTCAGGCTGTAGACCCGGAACGCAAAAAAGCCCCTCCGTTTCCGGAGAGGCTTCCTTGTATACTACGTAGTTGCGCGGGTAGGATTTGAACCTACGACCTTCGGGTTATGAGCCCGACGAGCTACCAGGCTGCTCCACCGCGCGTCAGATGGGCGCACCATACGCTCGCCATTCTTGGTGTCAACACTTTCGATTCGGGGAGTTACGAAGATCCGAAGAAATCCCTGCGGCCTCGAGAATTCTCGGGTCGTCGTCGGTGTAGTCTGCATGTAAATCGATCGCGCGCGTGAGATGAGGTCGCCTTCTTTCGAGCCGAGGAACCCTCGGATCGAGCCTCGAGCCGACGAGTGCGCCTGCATCGATTCGTCATTCGGTCTCGACGAGGTCCTTCAGCGCGGCGAGGGCGTCGTCCCACCGACTCGAGACGAGGTCGAGGTACGCGCGCGCGTGGTCGAAACGTACGGGACGCAGCTCCCACGAGGTCTCGCGCCCGGCTTTGCTCATCACCACCAGGCCCACGCCCTCCAGCGACCGCAGGTGCTTCGTGATGGCCTGGCGAGTCACGTCGGTCCCTTCGGTCAGTCTGGTGATCGAGAGCGGTCCTTCTTCGGCGAGACGTCGCACCAGGCGAAGACGCAGGGGATCCCCGAGCGCCGCGAACACGGGCGCGGCGTCTTCCACGATTCGCGCCCGTGCTTTCGCCTCACGGGTTTTGCGCAAGGAACTTCTCCACGAGGCCCATCTGCGCGGCCCATCCGCCTTCGTTGGCGCGGAAGGCCTTCTCGCGGCGCGCTTCCGGCACGTTCTCGAAGCCCGACTCGGTCACGGTGAGCTTGATGCCTTCGGCGACCTCGGACAGCTCGAAGGTCACCAGCGTGGTCGGCTCGGACGAATAATCGACGCCGGGCTCGATCGCGAAGGGATGCCAGCGAAACGAAAAGAGCCGCTCCGGCTCGATGCTCTCCACCAAGAGCTCCACCTTGTGACCCTCGAACGGCTTCTGGTGCGAAGCGATCACCGGGTCGACCTCCGTCGGGACCACGATCCCGAAGATCGGCGCGCCTGCGCGAAAGGGGCCCTCGAGACGCATGCCGAACCAACGCCCGAGCTCGCTCGAATCGGTGAGGGCACGCCATACGCGGCTGCGCGGAGCGCGAAGGACGACTTCTTTGACGATGCGAGAGCCGGGAACGGACATAGGCAACCTCCGGGTTGCATTCTGGACCCGCTCCGACCTGAAAGGCAACCAAAAGGTTGCCTGAAGGCCGACGCGGTCGCCGACGGGTTTCGTTCGTCTCGCTCGGCGCGCTTCGGGAAACGAGCTGCGAGGCCTAGGCTCAAGGTCATGCTTCGACCCATCGTCCGGCGTGAGCTCGCGTGGCCTGCGATCGAAAAGGGCGACGAAATCGACCTGCCCGCCGTGGCCAAGGTCTCGGTCTCTTCGGAAAAGTCTCTCTATCCCATCGACAACGTCTTCGACGCGCAGCGCGGCCCCGGAGGAAGCTGCTGGGTGGCGAGCGAGTCGGGCGAACAGACGGTGATCGTGTCGTTCGACTCCCCGCGAGCCCTTCGTGCCGTGGCCATCGAGCTCGAAGAGCGTGGCGGCACGCGGACGCAAGAGGTCGCGGTCTCCACCTCGGCCGACGACGGCGAGACGTATCAGGAGGTCGCCTCCGAGACGTTCGAGCTCGCGCCCTACGGCACGAGCTTCGCCCAAAAGACGTTCCCGGTCTCACGCGAAGCGGTCACGCACGTGAAGCTTCTGGTTCGACCCGAGGGGGGCGTCGAGGGAGGTCGCGGCAAAGACTCGCGCGCGAGCCTCACCTCGGTCGTCTTCCGCTGAAGGTACGTCGTCGAGGCGAGACTCCTACGAAGCGCGCCCGAGCGCGGTCGCTTCTTCCACTTCGACCAGCTTGCCGGTCTCGACTTGGTAGACGTACCCGTAAATGGGGATTTCCGGCGGGACCAGGGAATGACGGCGAATGCGCGTGACGTCTTCCACCACGCTCTTCGCTTGGTTTTGGATGGTGAGCCAATCGATGTAGCGCGCCTCGGCCGAGCCCTTGTCTCCTCCGGGATCCTTCCAGACCGACCCGTCGAAGGTGGCCGTCTTCAAGCTCTGCTCGAAGAGGCCACGGATGATCTCGTCGGTGAAGAGCTCCATGCCGCAGTTCGTGTGGTGGATGACGAACCACTCACGTGTCCCGAGGAGCTTGTGCGAGATGGCGAGCGACCGAATCGCGTCGTCACTGGCGCGTCCTCCGGCATTGCGGATGACGTGCGCGTCTCCCTCCGAGAGCCCGGCGACTTTTGCCGGGTCGATGCGCGCGTCCATGCACGTGAGGATGGCGAGCTGACGAGCCGGCGGAAGGGCTAGTTTTCCCTTGTCGCCGAAGCTCTTCACGTAGCCGTCGTTCGCGCGCAGCACCTCGTCTCGAATCTTGCTCATCGAAGGCTTCCTTCTCGAAACGGAACGATATCCGTGATCGCGGATGATCGTCCGTAATGGCGCCTTCGTCAAGGGCCCGCACGAAAAGGCCTTCCCGACGAGTTCGGCGCCGAGAGGCGGCTCGCTCTCGAGCGAGAGTCGAGGCAGCCGCGTGAGGCGCTACCTCACCGGCCACCGACTGGATCGTCACCAAGGTCAGGCTCTCCAAGGACCGCCGCGCCGACCCAGCCAGGGGGGCGTTCCTTTTTCTCGGGCAAGGGCCCATCGCCGACACGTCCGTGCTCGCCGTGACGAGCGCTTCCCCGGAGTCGCAGCAGCGATCGGAGCGCGCGAGCAAGCGCCCGGGGTAGACGTCGTCAGTCCGGCTCTCGCTCGTCCGCGGGCGGGGCCTCGGACCGCGCCAATCGATAGGCGAACACGAACGCGCCGCCCGGGAGCAAGCTCCCCAAGAGGGCCAGGAGCGCTTCGCGTCCGCCGATGCGGCGCGTGCCGTACGCATCGACCAACGCGGCTACGTAGGCGAGGAACAAGAGCCCGTGGACGAGGCCGACGATACGGGTGGCCTCCGGCTTACCCGCGAGGTGCTTGAGCGGCATTGCAATACCCACGAGCACGAGCAGCGAGACGCCTTCGGCCAGTGCCAGCGCCCGCAGTCGCGTCGATCGCAGCTTCACGGCGCACCTCCCAAGAGGACCACCATGGAGCGGAAGAGCGGGCGACCGTAGCTCGCATGCGGCCAGGGAATGGCGAGCGCCAAGAGGGCGACCGCGCTCGATGCCCCCATGGCCCACCTTCGATAGCGAACCCGAGCCAATCGTTCTCGACGTACGGCAATCCAGGTCGCGTGGGTGAGCACGAAGACCAGCGCCATGCCGATCGGATGCAGCAA
Source organism: Polyangiaceae bacterium (assembly GCA_965225775.1). Classification (GTDB taxonomy): domain Bacteria; phylum Myxococcota_A; class Polyangia; order Polyangiales; family Polyangiaceae; genus JAAFHV01. Next base: position 9,419,788 of record OZ245328.1, read on the forward strand.
TCCGAAGAAGCGCAGCGATGGCTCCCGAAGGGCCGAGGATGGGCTCGTTCGCGCCAGTTCGGCGACGGGGCTACAGCCGAAGTACAGCGTCGTCCCGACGAGGGCTTGGAGGTCGACCATGGATACCCACACCCGCGCCAATCGGGAGGCGCCGTCCGTCCACGGGCTCGTTTTGTAGAGATTTCGCGTCGCGAAGGCCGCACTCGCCAGGGTGCTCGAGAGAACGGCCCAGCGGAGCCACGAATGAATCGAGAGAAGGACGATGTACATGATGGACGAGCATGGCGTCCTCGGGGGACGTTCGCGCGCGTCACGCGGACGCAGGGGCGCGCGATTGTCAGCGCGCGGCGGGGGTCTTGGCGAGCTTTCGTTGGAGGCTCTTTCGCTCGATCCGAAGCGCGCGTGCCGCTTGGGATACATTTCCTCTACAATCGACCAACACGCGTTGGATGTGCTCCCACTCCGCGCGGGCGAGCGATGGGGCCTCGTGCCCCTCGGGCAGGCGGGCGGCTTCGGGATGGGTCCCTCTGGCGAACGCGACCAAGATGTCGTCCACGTCGGCCGGCTTCGGGAGGAAGCTCGTGGCTCCACGGTGCACGGCGTCCACGGCGGTCGCGATGCTTCCGTAGCCCGTGAGCATGACGACGTTCGTCGAGGGGCGAATCTTCTTCAGCGCGTCGAGCACGACGACCCCCGAGCCGTCCGGCAAGCGAAGATCGAGCACCGCGTAGTCGGGAGGCGTGACCCGCACGAGGGCGAGCGCGGACGCGACGTCCCCCGCGCCTTTCGCGGAAAACGCACGATCCTCGAAGGCCTGCACGAGGCGCGTGCGGTAGGCGTCGTCGTCGTCGAGCACGAGCACCATCGGTCTGCCGCGCTTGCTCACGAGGGCCTCTCCATGGGCAAGCGCAAGAGCACCCGTGTTCCTCCTTCGCGTGGACACTCGAACGCGAGCACGCCGTTCCACGCCTCCGTGAAGGCACGGCAGAGGAAGATGCCGAGCCCTATGCCTTGGCCGGGCGGCTTGGTGGTCACGAAGGGATCTCCGAGGCGCCCGTAGATGTCGGGCGCGATCCCGGGGCCGTCGTCTTCGACGCAGAAGCGGACTTCGTGAACGTCGAGCTCGAGCCGCAGCACGACCCTTCCTTCGTGCTCGCGGCTCGCAGACAAACCATTGGCAATCAAACTGGCGAGAGATTGCACGAGGCCGGCCCGGGGGACTCGGACGACCTCCGGACGCGCTTCGAGGTCGGAGGTGAAACGCGTGCGGTCCGAGGTCGACAAGGTGTCACGGAGCTCGTCGTGGAGCTCGGCGAGCGCGACCTCCGAGGGCAGCTCTCCGATGCGGTCCCCGGCGCGGCCGGTCATCCTCGTGATGATGGCGCGGCAACGCTCGACCTGCTCGCGAATCAAAGCGGCGTCCGCTGCGGCTCGCTCGGGGGACAGCTCGACCAGGACGTCGAGATCGGCCGCGGCCAAGGCAATCGTGCCGAGAGGGGTGGAGAGCTCGTGCGCGGCCCCCGCTGCAAGCGCGCCCAGAGAAGCCACGGCCTCGGCGCGAGTCGACGCGCGCTCGGCGCGGACGAGGGCCTCTTGGCGGGTTCGCACCGCGGTTGCCAATCGTCTCACGGTAGACGTGGTGACGAGCGCGAGCACCACCAGGGTGACGAGTCCGACGTAGCGGGGCTCGCGAGGCGTCGCTCCGCGCGCGATGACGGCCCCGAAGCCCACGAGCATCACGGCGAACACGGCAACGATGATCTTCTTCTCGAGCACGAACGCGGCGATGGCGACGAGACCGAGGTAGAGCATGGCGAACGGGTCCGCCTCGGGGCCGGCGAGTGCGAGCATGGCGCTGAGGAGTACGGCGTCCGCGAGGACCAGGCTCGACGTCGCTCGCCGATCGACGTGGCGCCGGGATCGCAAGGCGGCTTCGAGCGCGACGTTGGAGGCGAGCTGCAGGCCGACGAGCACCGAAATCCATCCCCACGTGATGGGGGAGCCGAGCAGGGCCTTTCCGACCGAAAGCGCCACGAGCTCGGCGATGGCCAAGTGCCAGCGCATGGTGACGAACCAGCGCATCGCCACCTCGGGCGCGAAGGTCCTCTCTCCGGGGTCCGTGGTCGGAAAGAGCCGAGGCGTCGAGCTCGGGCTCGGCGACGGGGAGGTTTTCGCCATCGCTTCAACCCTAAATGAGCGGTCACGATTCTCAATCACGTGATTTGGCGGTTTTGGGTTTGGGACGTTTGGGACCCAAAACCAGGAGGTGGGGCTCCAGCGGGCTTCGCCCGTGGGGCGGAGGACAGAGTCCTCCGATGACAAGTCGAGCTAAATTAGCGGGCTTGATCGAAGATCCTGGCCGCTGATCTAGCGCGCCGAGCTGGAAGGGCCTGCGTCATCCTGACGCACCTCTCGCGCGACGGAACAGGCGCGACGGGAAGAAGCCTCGCGAGCTGCGACCGTATGACGCATCCTCCGCGCTGCGTTCCGCCTCACGATGTTCCGGGATGTCGCCTCACCCCCGGCTTCGGCTCTGTTCTCTCCCACCCATCCTTCGCGTATCGCCGTCCCACCGTCGCGATCGTGTGCTCGCCGAGCTTCGTGGCATGTCGAGGATCGGGGCGTTGCGCGACCGAGCCTGGCAGCTCTCGGTTCCTTACTCGACGCTGCGCCGATGGGTCTCGCGAGACCCGATATTGTGCCTGCGGTTCGGGCCCGCGCGCACGCCGAGGCCCGAGGGTTAGAGGCCTCGGTGCGCTCCGTCACGCCTCGCGGCCGGTCGCGGCCGTCCGAGGAAGCGAACCGACCCGACCGGGCCGTCGCGGGCGGTGATACGGTCTCTCCGTGCGTTCACCGTTCGTTCGTCGCCCCTCGGTCGAAGCTCCGTCTCTCCTGTTTTCGTGCCCGGCGATGCCGCCTGGCTCGGCGCTCGCCGTCGTGGCGCTGCTGGCGTGCTCCGGTTGTTCCACGCTCTCCGAGGTCTCGGCAGGCCCCACCGTCGCGCTGGGAAATGCCACCGAGTCGGCCTCCCCCGGAGTGGCGTTCGACCTGCGCCAAGGCCTCGGCGGAGCGAGTGCCGAAGACGAGCGTGTCTCGCAATTCGGATTGGACGTGGGGCTCAAGGGCAAAGTCACCTCCCGCTCCCAGAGCCTCTCGTTCGCGGACGGTTTCTATTGGTCGCGTAGCTACGGAAAGGGGATTGGACTCGTCCGTGGCGGTGCGATGCTCGGTCTCGAGCGCTACGACGATCGTGCGTTGCTCGATATCGGCCTCTACGGCGCCTTTTCGGGCGGATACGCGATTGCGGAGCGCAAGCACACCGATCGGAGCTTCTTCGGAGGCGAGCGTCGTGAGCGCACCTACCTCACCTTCGGACCTACGGTGGATCTCTCGGCGCGCTTCTCCCGCCCGAGCGGTATCGCGTTCCTCGGCTTGTCGATTGGCCTCGTCTTCGCGGACGAACTGCTCCCGTACCGCCGCGACGACGACGCAGTCCCGATGCCCTTGCCCGGTCACCTGCCGAATCGACCTCCGCCGCCACCGGCTCCGTCGTCACCCGCGCAAAATCCGGACATCCGTCTCTGAGCCGCGGTCGCGCACCTCAATCGTCGTCGTCGATGGCGGGCAGCACCGTTCGCGACAGCTTGGGCAGCACGATCTCGGTGGTCAACGAAGGGGCGGCCGCACGCGGCTGTTCCTCGCTCTGCGGATCCACCAGGACCTTCAGCTTGGCGGCCATGGTGCCTGCGAGCAGCTCGGTCCCCTGATCGGCCGCGGCCAGCCACTCGGACATGCACTCGGCCACGCCGGCCGGAGCACCGGGGATCTTCGTTCCGAGGCCGTTCGCGCGCGCTTTGGCCGGCAGAGGCGGCATCCCGGTGAGCAAACGATGCACGATGAGGGTGAGGTCGTGCACGTCTTTCTGGGCGGTCGTGCCTCGCTCTCCGGTGCCGAGGTCGAGCAGCTTCACGCGTGAGCCTCCTTCTGCCGATGCGGCGACGAAGAAGCGAGACGCACGCACGGCGCCGTGGTGAAGGCCGTTGATGTGAATCTCGGACAGGGCCAGCGCGGCGTGCCGACCCAGCTCGCAGGCGACCTCCCACCGAACCTTGCCGAGCGTCTCGAGTCCGCGCCCCACCAAGAGCTCGGTGACCAGGTAGGGGCGTCCTTTGCGGTCGTCGCCCGTGTGAATGGCGCGCACGAGACGCGCGGACGTCAATCCGAACATGCGCTCGGCCATACGCCGAAACGCGCGCTCGCGGTCCATTCGGTCCCCTCGCAGGACGCGAATGGCGACCTGCTCTCCCGACCACGTGTCGGTGCCCGAGAACACGTTGGACGTATCCCCTTGGGCGAGGCGATCGACCGCCAAATACCGGCCGTCGAGCAGGTAGGGCGGAGGGATTTGGGAGGGGCGGGGTTCGCGGTCGTTCACGGGATCTGACCCCCGAGACGGAGTCTACCGCGTTTTCCAATGGAACCCATCATTCCGCGCACGGATACCGAGAGCCCGACGGAAAGGTGCGCGAAGCCGAGCGTCCACGTGAGGGCTGCTACATTGAAGAGATGCGCCTCGAGCTCTCGCCGTCCGAGAATGTGTATGACTCACGTACCTTCGACGTCGTCTGTGCCGGTGAGACCACCACGACCGTACCCGGCGCCTCCTTCGAGGGGCCGTTCGGGTCGCGCTTGCGCTATCGCCCTGGTGTGGGCGCAGTCTCGGCCGCTCTCGCGCTGCTCTCCCGAGGCGCGCGTGTCGGGCTCGTGACCCGCTTCACCGACGATTCCTTCGGGCGCGACTTGCGCGCCCGCCTCGCCCACACGGGCATGGCGCTCGAAGGGGCCACGCTCGGTCAGGCGCCTCGCGGGATTCTCTTGCTGGAGGGAACACGGCGCGGCCGAGAGGTCGTGCCGTACCGGGACGAAGAGGTCACCTTCGACATCCCGGACGATTGGCGAGCGAGCGTGCTTCTGCTCTCCGGGGTCTCGCCCGTGATCTCGCACACCGCTTCGCTCTGCCGTGCGGCTCGGCGTGTGCGAAAAGCGGGTGGATGCGTCTTGCTCGACCTGCGAGCGCGCTACCACCAGTGGCAGGGGCGGGATGCTCGTGCCCTTCACGCGCTCGTCGGCGAAGCCGACGTGGTGCGCGCCCGCTCCGACGACCTGGCCGTTCTCGCCTGGGACGAACCGAGTCTCGCCGCGCGCCTCCGAAAAGACGCCGTGCTGGTCGTCTCGCGAGCGGAAGGCCTCTTCGTGCGCGGCGCCTTCGGCGATCTGGGCGTACCTGCGCCGGCCGTCACCGAGGCCGATCGCAGTCCGAACGACGAGCTCTTGGCCGATCTCGCCTTCGAGATCGCGCGTGGGAGCCGGACCGTGCTCGCTCGGGCCGAAACATGGAAAAAAGCCCTCGACCGCGCGACGAGCGCGGTCCGAAGGCCTTGATCCGAATCGTGCGACGCGAGTTGCGCCGCGCGAGGTTCAGCGCTCCACGCGACGCGTGAAGAGGGCGACGAGCTCGTCTTGCGAGTGGACGTCGAGCTTGAACATAATCGACTTCACCTGGTTGCGCACCGTGTGGGCGCTCACGCCTTCTTCGGCCGCGATGCCCGAAATGCGGCGTCCGGTGAGCAGGCGATCGAGCACGTGGCGCTCGCGCTGGGTGAGCAGATCGTAGTTCTCGACACCCACGTCCGCCCAGCTCGAGACCTCGGGCGGCGAGTCCTTGGCGGCGAGCGCGGAGGTGACCGTGGCCACGAGCTGCGCGGTGTGGAACGGCTTCACCACGAACCCGTGCGGGTCGAGTGGCTGGGCGCGTTCGATCGTGGCGCGGTCCGAGTGAGCGGACACGACCACGACCTTCACGTTGAAGCGAGCGCGAAGCCGCGCGCCGAGCTCGAGGCCGTCTTCGCCGTCGAGAGCGACGTCGAGCAGCACCAAGTCGGGCTTCAAGCGGTGAACGGCCTCTTCGGCCTCGTCCGCGGAGGTAACGGGGGGAAGGGGTTCGAATCCTGCGTCGGAGAGAATCCGGCAGGCATCGAGGGCAACCAAGTGCTCGTCTTCGATGACGAGCACGCGCGGGGCACGTTTCATCGGTCCTTTGGGGGTCCTGCCGAGGGTCTGGGCGACGCTTGGACGAGCGGGCCTTTGACTCCGGTCGAGGGTCATGGATACACGAGTCATCCTAGCTTGCTCGTCCTGGTTATCGGGAGAGGGAACGCATGAAACCGATCACGCATCCTCTCCCGGGAGGTTGATTCGAAGGGGCGGAAGTCTATTCGGCGTGCGACCTCGTGACCGAATTCGTCCGTTTCGCTCGCTTGCGTCGTGCGCCCGTTCTCACGGGAAAGTGCACGCAACAATCGGGCTCTACTTCGGAATCCGCTCACACGACCCTCGTCGAAACGACTCCCATCGTTCGATCCGGCTCGTATCGGATAGTGGTGGCACTCTGCAAGTATCTTCATTGTACTCGAGCCGGCAAATCCGTGTTCTCGGAATCGCCCGTTCCGCCACGCTGGAATTCTACGCTCGTATCGAAGCTTCTCCGCCGTTTAAAGGCCCCGCGCATGAACCAAAGCGGATGGCTACGAGTGATGGACGGCTGGCGGTTTCGTTCCTTAAGCCCCTTGCGGCGTGACGCTCCGTCCGTGGCAGCCCCGAAGTCCGCGCACTTCGCGTACGCTCCGACGACCGAGATGCTCCCCGAAAAGGCACAGGCTGCGCTCTCCACCCTGACCACTGCCCTCACCCTGCGCCCGGAGCTTTCCGAAGAAGTTCGGAAGCGTTGGCGAGCTGGCCTACGCGAAGCGGTTCCCGATTTGCCCTCGGACTTGCTCGCTGCAGCCGACGTGCTCGGAGAGGCGCTCCCGGCTTTCACCCGCACGGAGGAAGACGTGGCCGTGTTGGCCAAGCTCTTCGCGGAGCCTTCGGGCGAGGTGCTGATCGCATGGTGTACGGCGAGCACGTGGCGCCGTGACGCATGTATCGCGCCGCTGCTGCCGTTCGCCGCGAAGGCGGGCTTCCGCGAGGAGGTCGCCGCGGCCGCGCGCCATCGCGTGGTGGAAGGACCGCTCTTCGACGCCATCGCGTGCGCGCCTCTCCTAGGCGACGGGAAAGCGCTCGCCGCCCCGGAGAACGCTCAGGCCCGCGCACGCCTCGAGATTCTCATTTGGGAGGCGGGCGCTTCGGCGCTCGCCGTGCCCGAGCTCGGCGCGTGGCTCTGGGGCTCGAGCGAGACGTTCGAGGTGATGATTCGCGAGCCGGCGCGCGGAACGTTGCGCGGGCGCGTGCTCGCGGCCCGATGCCTCGAGGTGGCCGTCGCGGGCATGCCCGCCACCACCGATCCGCAGCTCGTGGGTCGTACGCTGCAGGTCCTCCAGCCGCTGCTCTTGCACCCGGAGCCTTTGGTTTGGGTGCATGCTGCACGCGCACTGGGTCGGCTCACCGGGCCCGTGGAGCAGCTGCAAGGGACGGTCCTCGATTGGGTGCTCGGCGAGTCGCGCATCTTGCGTCAGCGCGCCATGACCGCGTTCGCGTCGCTTCCGGCCGAGCGTCTCGGCATGTTGGCCAGTCAGCTCGTGTCGATCTTGGATTCGCGTGACGAAGAGGATTGGGTGCTCGCCGCGGTCGCTGCCGCCACGCCGTATTTGTTCTTCGAGCGTCGCGCCTTGTGGGACCGCCTCGCCAAGCGCGTGCTCGCGGGGGACGGTGGTGCGGTGGCGGCGCGTGCGCTCGCGCGAGGCCTCGCGACGCTCTTCCGGCGCGGACGCATGCACATCGAAGACGCGCGAGGCGGGGCCGGAAAAGGCGTCACGGACCTTCAGCCCATCGAGGCTCCTCTCCGTGCGCTGCGGGAGCTCGCGCGCTTCGCCAAGCCGCACTCGCTCGACGACTCGCGCCGCTGGATCGAGGTCATCGCCACCACCGATGCCATCGACGATGCCGAGCGCGATCCGCTCGACCTCGAGCTCGGCCTGGAAAACCTCGTGCGCATCGCCGCGCAGTACGACGACGAAGAGGCGGACGCACGCGCCGGACGCTTCGCCGCGGCGCTCGGCTCGACCTTCCAAGAGGCCCGCAAGATCGCCCTGGGGCACGGACGCTTGCGTCAACGCGCGGCCGCCATCAACGCGCTCGAGGCCGCCGCGCGTGCCTTCGCGCTCCGTCTGTGGTCGCCCCTACTCGCCACGCACCCGACCAGCGACGGCGTGGACGAGCCCGACTTGGCTGCCACCTGGGACATCGTCTCGTCCACACCGTCCGAGATCCTCGACATCGTCAAAGAGCGTCGCAAAGTCGAGGGGCACGACGCCGAGTCCCTGCTCGCGCTCGAAGTATTGGCCATTCGCCTCGGCGGTTACGCGCTCGATGCCTGCGGCGAGGACTCCGACCTCGGACCCGGACGTGGTCCTACCGCGCACGATACGTGCCTCTGGTTGCGCAAGCTCGACGGCCTCGCCGATGGCTCGCGCGACCTCCCCGCGCCGCTGCGTAGCGCACTCTCCACGCTGTTTTGGCGTTTGGTCGACACCACGCGGGGCACGGCGCTCGGCGAGGTCGACGACGTGGAGTGGCTCGGTCCGTTCGCGGCGTGGTGGGCGCTGGTCATCGACCGGCCGGCCATGCTTCAGCAGCTCGCCACGGCTCTCCCGATGATGTCCGCGGCCGCGCTCGAGGAGTGCTGTCGCGAGGCCGAGGCTCTGCGCACGTCGGTCTCGTCCGGCGCCGCGGACGGCGCGTGGGGGCCTTCGGCGGGGCGTGCGCTCGGCTCGCTCAACGCGGTCGAGACCGAGCTGTCGCACGCGCTCGCGGGCCTCGCGCGCTCGCTCGCAGGATTCACGCGGGTCTCGGGTACCTCGGCCGATCTCGAGGCCTCCTGTCTCGAGCTCGTGCTCGCGGGCGAGCGCATGCAGGGCGCCCTCGCCGATCCGGTGAAGGCGCTCCATCCGGCGACCTCGGCCACCGCGGACGACTCGCTCTCGCGGAGCGCCACGGAGAACGCGCCTCGTGTGGCGGCCTTGGTGGCTCGCGCCATTCGTGCGCGCGAGCCGTCCATGCTCGAAGTGTGGTTCGCGTCGCTCGGACCGGTCGCGTCCGCGCTGCTCGAAGGGGCGGTTCGCGGCGCCATGCAGCGCACCCCGGCCACCATCGCGCCGGCCAAGCGAGACGAGCCGAAGATCATCGAGGGCTACGAGCTCGTGCGTCCGCTCGGCGAAGGTGGCATCGGCTCGGTGTGGCTCGTGCGCAAGCCGGGCGCCGATCGTCTCTTCGTCTTGAAGATCCCGAAGGCCGAGGCCCTCGCCAATGCCAACGAAATGGAGCGCGAGGGCATTCTCAAGTCGTTCGTCGAAGAGGCCAAAGCGCTCGCCGGCCTCTACCACCCGAACGTCGCCAACATCATCGACCGCGGCGTCTCGGACGGCGTGCCGTTCCTGGTGCTCGAGTACCTGATCGGCGCGGATTTGAAGCAGTATTCGTCGGCTCATCCGATGTCGCTCTTCGAGCTTCGCCAGGTCGTGCTCGAGTCCTGCGCGGGGCTCGCCGCGCTCCACGGAGCCGGCCTCGTGCATCGGGACATCAAGCCGGCCAATCTGTGGCTGCGCCTGCCGCTCGCGGGAGGGGAGCACTTCGATCCGGAGAAGCACCGAAACCCCGCGCTCGCGCACCCGCTCGCCACCGTGGTCATCGACTTCGGAATGGTGCGCGCCATCCGCGTGCCCGCCGAAGTCGGGGGGCGATTCGTGGCCGGCACGGCGGGCTACATCGCGCCGGAGCAAGTGCTCGACCCGGTGGAGCTCGATCCGCGCTCGGACGTCTACGCGCTCGCCGGGACCATCTACAACGTGACCACCGGGCGATCGTTCTTCGACGACATCGACAACCCGCGCGACCGCATCATCGCCCACATGCGGCGCGACCCGCTCGAAGACATGGACCGCTTGCGCGGATTTCCAGCCGGAATCGTGCGTCTCATGCGCGCGGCCACCATGAAGGACCCGGCGCACCGCCCCTGGCCTCTCGAGTTCGGTCGCGAGTTCGCGGCCGCGCTCTGAGCGCTCCCGCCTTCCGGAAGACGAGGCCTTCGTGGTAGCTCGCTCGCAGATGCGCGTCGTATTCCTGTCGCCGAGCTACCCCGCCAACATGGTGCACTTTACACGCGGTCTCGCCGAGATGGGCGCGCGTGTGTACGGTGTGGGAGACGTCGCGCGGGGCTCCCTGCCGCACGACGTGAAGCCCTACCTCCACGACTACCTGGAGGTGCCCCGCATCACCGACGAGGGCGACGTCGCCGATCGGGTTTCGAATTGGCTGCGCGGCACGACCGTCGATCGTGTGCTCTCCAATTGGGAGCCCCTCGTGCTGCTCGCCGCGCGGCTGCGCGAGCGCTGGGGAATTCCCGGCATGTCCGTGGATACGGTGCGTGGCTTTCGCGACAAGCAGCTCATGAAGGAGCGCGTGCGCGCCGCGGGCCTCCGGGTTCCACGCTCGCGTCGGGTGCGCTCGGTCCGCGACGCGTGGGCGGCCGCCGAAGAAATCGGTTTCCCCCTCGTCGTGAAGCCCATCGCCGGCGCGGGCTCGGCCGACACGTACGCGGTGCGCTCGGCGGCCGAGCTCACCCAGGTGCTTCCACGCCTGCGCGACGTGCCCGAGGCCATCTGCGAAGAGTACGTCGAGGGTGAAGAGCTCACCTTCGATACCGTCAGCATCGGCGGTCGGCCCGCGTTCGAGCACGTCATGGCGTACCTGCCGAAGCCGCTCGAGGCGCGCACGCTCGAGTGGGTGAGCCCCATCGGCATCGGCGTCCGCGATCTCTCTCAGCCGAAGCTCCAGGCCGGTATCACGCTCGGGCGGAACGTGCTGCGCGCCCTCGGCATGGGCGACGGCTTCACGCACATGGAGTGGTACCTCACGCCCTCGGGAGAAGCCGTGTTCGGCGAGATTGGCTGCCGTCCGGGTGGCGCCAGTTTGGTCGACCAGATGAACTACACCTGCGACATCGACCTGTACCGCGAGTGGGCTCGTGTCTCGCTCTACGGACGTTTCGAGGCGGATACGACGCGCAAGTACAACGTGGGCGTCGTGTTCAAGCGGGCCATCGGCCAAGGCCACATTTCGCGCATCGAAGGGCTGCACGCGTTCTTGCAGAAGGCCGGGCCCGCTCTGGTCGAAGAGCGTTTGGCCCGGCCCGGTACGCCGCGCAAGGATTGGACGCAGAGCCAAATCGCCGACGGTTACGTGGTCGTGCGCCACCCCGATTGGGACGAGGCCCTGCGACTCTGCAAGAGCGCGGCTAGCGACGTGCGCCTCTACGCGCAATAGGATTCGTTCAGATTGGCGCGTTCGATCGGGGCGAGCTTTCGAGCGCCTTTGCGGCCTCCTCCACGAGCACGCCGCGTTCGGTCAGACTCGCCGCGAGGGCTGCTTTGGCGGCCGTGACGAGCTCGGGAGGCGCGACCCGCGGGTGTCCGCACCGGTAGGGCGGCGCCGGATCGTACTCGAGGGAGAGCTCGATCGTCTTGGCCGTGGCCTCTCCGGCAATCTCGGCGGCGAGCACGAGGGCGAAGTCGAGCCCGGCCGTCACCCCGCCGCCGGTCACGCGATTGCGGTCCACGACCACCCGGGCCCCGTCCGGAACGGCGCCGAACACGGGCAGAAAGTCCATATATGCCCAATGCGTGGCGGCGCGATACCCGCGCAAGAGACCTGCGGCGCCGAGCACCAAGGCCCCCGTGCAGACCGAGGTCACGTAGCGCGCGGCCTCGGCCTTTTCTCGGAGAAAGTCGAGCACGACCGGGTCGGACATGAGCGGCACTTGACCTACTCCGCCGGGGACCATGACGACGTCGAGGGGCGGGCAGTCGGCGAACGTGGTGGTCGGCGAGAGGCCGAGCCCCGAGTCCGCGCGCACCACGTCCAAGGTCTTCCAGACCAACTCGACGCGGGCTCCCGGCACGCGCTGGAGCACTTCGTAAGGACCCGTGAGGTCGAGCTGCGTGAGCCCGGGATAGAGCAACATTCCAATCGTGGTCGTCATGGTCGGACCTCCTTCGACGACGAATGTGACGCACGAAGCTCTGGCAGAAATGTCAAAAGTAGATCACTTTCTGCCAATGCGAATCGTGATCGCCACCTTCGACGGCGCACAGACCTTGGACCTCACCGGCCCGGCGGAGGTCTTCGCCAACGCCGCGCGCGACGTACCCGGGGCTTACGAGGTGGTGATCGCGTCCACCTCGGGCGGCCCCAAGCTCACGACGGCCGGCTTCTCCGTGTCCACGGTGAAGCTCGAGGCGCTCGGCGTGCGTGCGGGCGACACCGGTCTCGTGGTGGGCGGTGAAGAGCGGGCGTTACGTGCGGCCCTCGGCGATCGCGAGCTCGGGGCGTGGGTGCGTCGGGTAGCGCGCGCTGGGCGCCTCGCCTCGGTGTGCTCGGGGGCGTTCGTACTCGCCCACGCCGGCGTTTTGGACGGCCTGCGCGTGGCCACGCACTGGTCGGCGTGCGATCGTCTCTCGACGTTCCGCCCCGCGCTCACCGTGGACCGTGACGCCGTTTTCGTGCGCCAGGGAACCGTGTGGACCTCGGCCGGCGTGACGTGTGGGATCGACATGGCCTTGGCGATGGTCGAGGACGATCTCGGTCGTTCGGTGGCCGACGCGGTGGCCGCGCGCCTCGTGCTCTACGTGAGGAGGCCCGGCTTCCAGTCGCAGTTTTCGGACGCACTCGTCGCGCAGAGCGAGACCTCCGATCCGCTCGCGCCGGCCATCGCTTGGGCACGCGCCCACCTCGCGAAGGTCTCGGTCGAGGGGCTGGCGAAGCGCGCGGGGCTCTCGCGGCGGACGCTGCATCGACGATGCCTCGAGCACACGGGAACGACGCCGGCGAAGCTCGTCGAGCGGCTGCGGGTGGAGCGCGCGAAGGAGCTTCTCACGCGGGGGAAGAGCGCCAAAGCCACGGCGAGCGCGACGGGCTTCGGCAGCGCCGTGCACATGCGGCGCGCCTTCGGTCGCGTGCTCGGGCTCTCACCTCGAGAGGTCACGTTGCTCTTCGCTCGGCGTGGCGCCGAGGGGTCTTCGTAGGCTCGAGACCGGCGGTCTCTCTCTCAGTCCATCATGGTCTCGAGCTCTTCGCGCAGTGCGAGGCTCTTGCGACACGAGTCGAACACCTCGTCGCGGAAGTCGAGCACGAGCTTCGCGACCTTCACCACGTCTTCCATGCTCGGGGGGTCGAGCTCGAGGGTAGCGGTCACGCCCTCGAGCAAACGCAAGCGAGCGTGCAGGCCTCGGGATTCGGGCTCGGCGACCGATCCGAGCGCGATTCGGCTCTGTTCGAGGGCTTCCACCAAGAGGGAGTCGGACATGGGTCCCAGCGTGGACGGCTCGGGTCGCGGGACGGAGGAGAAAAGGAAGCGACCCTGTGACACCTTCGCGCAGCTCGTGTTGACCCGAGGCGCGAACGCGTGTGCGATGGCTGGATGACCTCGCTCGACGATCCGCTCGCGAACCTGGCGTTGCCACCTCGGATGGTGGCCTACGCGCGGAGCGAGTCGATCGCGACCGTGGGCGAGCTCGCGAAGCGTCATCCGTCGGCCCTGTTGCTCGAGCCTGGGCTCGGCCGCGGGACGGTATCGGAGACGCGCCTCGCGCTCGAACACGCGCTGGGAATGCCCTGGGAAGAGGCCGCGCAGACCTTGCGTGGCGACGACCTCGAAGACGAGCTCGTCAGTGTCGCCATTTCCCCTGAAGCGCTCGGGTGGAATGGCCTCCGCGCCGTGCTCCCGAGAGACGTGCGCGGTATGCGCATCGAGCTCGCACCACTTCCGACGCGGCTTGCCTCTTACGCGCGAGCGCGCGGCTTCGTGGAGGTCGACGAGTTGCTTTCCGTATCCGAGCTCGAGCTACGCGACGCGCCCCAGCTCGGCTCGTCCCAGGTGCGACAGGCGGTGGCCTCGCTTCTGCGGCTCCGCGAGGGCGTCCCGTCCGAGGTGCGCGCCACCGATTGGCGTCGTCGTTTCGTCGCAGCCCTCGGCAAGCTCCCCGTGCGCGAGCGCATGATCCTCACGCAGCGCGCCGGATTGCTCGGACCCCCGCCGAGTCTGGTCGAGCTCGGCGAATCGCTCGGGCTCTCTCGCGAGCGCGTGCGACAGTCCGAGCAGTCGAGTCTCGAGATCGTACGTCGCGAGGCCTCGTGGGCCTCCGCTCTGGGCGATGCGATGCGCGGCGCGTTCCCGCCGTTCGCGTGCAGGCTCGCCGACGTCGTCTGCGAAGGGGTGCCGCTCGTGTCCGACGCGGACTCCGAGGGGCTCGTGCTCGCCTACGTGCTCGAGCACGTGCTCACCGGAGAGGGCGTGTTCGTCTTCGCGATCGAAGGCGTGACGTACGCGTCGCGCGTCCCGGAGGCGCGTTTCGCCGCCCGCTTGTCCGCGCTTCGCCAGGCGTGCGAGGTGATTGCGCTGCCTGCGCCGGCACTCGGCTTCGAGACGACCCTTGCCGCGACCGCTGGGATCGAGCCGAACGAGGCGTCGTTTCTGCTCGAGCTCGTGTTGCGCGATTTCCGCGTCGAGGGCGAGCGCGTGCTCGCGTATGCGCCGAAGAGCGAGAGCGAGGTGCTCGCGCTCTTGCGTGCCGCGGGAAAGCCCATGGCGCTCTCCCGGCTCGTTCAGGCCTTCGGTCGACGCAAGCTACCGGCGGAGGTGGTCTGGCTCGACAAGGGGCTCGTCACGGTGCCGGAGCTCGTTCCCGGCTTTTTCACGTGGCGGTCGCGCATCGGGCCGCTGGTCGCGCAGATCATTGCCGAGAGTGGCGAGCGCCGCCAGTGGACGTGCGCCGAGCTCTTGCCGGTGCTGGCGACGGTGGCGGATTTGCCCGAGTGGATGAACGAGCACACGCTGGGCTCGCTGCTCCGTGAGGCCGAGGGCATCTTGTTCCTCGGCAAGGAGCGGATCGAGCTTGCGGACGCTCCGGCGACGGCCCGAGTCTTCGTGAACGAGACCGTGGAGGACGTGCTGCTCGCGGCCGGTGGTCCACTCGACGAGGCCGAGCTGCTCCGTCGCGTACGAGAGAAACGCGACGTGTCCGACGCCACGTGGAACATGCAACGATCTCGCGCTCCGTTCGTGCTGCTCGGATCGGGGCGGGTCGGGCTCTCTCCTCGGGACGTACCGGGTGGAGAGAGCTCGGCCAAAGCGCTCTGCGACGCGCTCTTCGAATGGCTCGAGCGGCGCGAGATCGGCGTCGGGCCGTACGAGCTTCTTCCGCAGCTCGCCTCGCTCGGGCCGCCGTTCTCGACGTGGGACGTGCGTCTCGTGCGCTCGCTCTTGCGCCACGATCCACGCTTTCGGCAGGCGCAGGGTGGAGGGCTCGGGCTCACCGTATGGGGGGAGACGCGCACGAAATCGCAGCGCGAGACGCTGGAAGCTCTGCTCGGCAAGTCGGGCTGGGTGAAGCTCGCGGACGCGCGCGAGGCGGTCGTCTCCGCGACAGGCGAACCCTTGCCCAAGGCGCGCATGGCGCTCTTGGCACAGGGGCTCGGTGCGCGTGTGCTCGGGGACGACATCCGCCGGAACACGTCGCTCGGCAGCACCGTGCCGGACTTGCCTCCCGACTACCGCGACCGCATTCCGGAGAAGGCGAGTGCCGTGTTCGCGCAGTGTCTGCTGGCACCGCGCGAGGCCGAGGAGCTTCGAAACGAGGTGCGACGCTGGTACCACGAGCTCGTCCGCAGCGGCGCTCCGAGTCTCGATCTCGATCAGGTCCGTCGCCTCGCGAACCGTGCCGATCGTATGCTCGCCGAAGCGGGGACCGGCGGGCGCGACCGCGAACGGGCGATCCGTGCGGCGGTGGAGTACCTGGTCTGCGTGTCCGACGGAGAGAGCGACTGGGTGGTCGGTGGACTCGACGACGACGAGGCCGTGCTCGCCGCCGTCGCGACCGATTGATGCGCGCGTGAGGCCCGTCGCGGGCCGCTCGCTCCTCGTCCGAACCGTCAGCGCTGGAAGCCGGTCACCTTACCGAGGAAGCTCGCGTGAATGGAGGCGAGCAGAGCGCGGGCCTCGGCGTCGGGCTCTCCGAGGGTGAGGATCTCGGTGGCGGGCGCGAGCTCGAGCAGGGGCCCGAGCGAAGGCCCCGTGCGACGGAAGTGGGCCAAGAAGGCCGCGGAGCTCGCGTAGCGCTCGACGAGTACCGCGGTCTTCCCCTCGGCGTCCACGTAGGTGGTGTACGCGGCGGTCTCCGGCTCTTCTGCCTCGACGGCGTGCGCGATCTCACGACACTTCGCGCGGAAGGCCTCCAGATTGCCGTCCTTGATGGCGAAGCGCACGACGATTTGAAGCGAGGTGTCCGACATGGTCCGTCCTTTCGTGGCTCACGAGCTCGAGCCGCCCGATACGGTACCTGCCTCGCCCCAGCCGCCACGAGGCAAATGGACCGCCCGGGGCGAGCGATTGGACAAGGGCGCGAAAACGCGGGGGTTTCGTCGGAACGAGGGGCGAGTGCCCGAGCTGAGTGGCGGACGACCTATCTCGGATAGGATTGGGATTCGGGCTAAGCCCGCTCGGCAATGGTGCCGATGCCGATCACGCCGAAGTCCTTCTGGCCATGGCCTTCTCCGATGAGCTGGTCCATGCGAGAGGCAATGGCGGGCAGCGCGGAGAGAGGTTTGTCGCCGCTCGCTTCGATCATGAGCCGGACGTCTTTGCGGGCCATGGTGAGCTCGAAGCTCGCCGAGTAGTCGCCGGCCAGGATCTTCTTGCCGCGTCCCGCGAGCACGTTGCCCACGGGAAACGACGCCATGAAGTCTTCCATTTCTTTCGTCGTGAGCTCGGACGAGAGGCCGACGGTGGCCGCGTCGACCAGCGCCGCGGTGACGCCCACGATGAGCGCGTTGCCGAAGAGCTTGATGCCGTAAGGCTTCTTCACGTCTTCGCCGAGCAGCACGAGCTCGCCGGTCATTTTGCGGAGCTCCGGCGCGAGCCGCTCCACCAGCGCCGAAGGGCCCGCGCAGAGCATACGCCCCTGTGAAGCCTTCGCGTTGGCCGGGGCCATGAACACGGGGCAAGCGAGGAACTGGACGTGGAGCTCTTCGAGTCGACGTGCGCGTGCGACGCCGCCCGTGGGCGATACCGTGGTGTGGTCGACGATGGGGGTGCCTTCGCCGAGCGCGGGCAAGAGCTCGGCGAGCACGGCTTCCACCGAGGCGTCGTCCGACAAACAGAGGTGCACGCGCTCGACCCCCGAGACCGCTTCCGCCACCGTGCGGAACGCCTTCGCTCCGTGCGCCGCGAGCGCTTCGGCTTTGGCGAAGGTGCGGTTCCACACGTGCACCGTGTCACCGCGCGAGAGCGCTGCTTCCACGAATCCCGAGCCCAAGAGTCCGGTGCCGAGCCATGCGAAGGTGGTCATGGGATCTTCTTTCCGCCCCGCTCGCGACGAGGTCAAGGCGCTTCGTTCGCGCGGCTATCACGAGGCACGCGCGGACACGTGGCCGCGAAGCCCGAGAGGAACGTCGACCAGAACGCGAGCGGCGGGCGGAGCTCGGCCGGGGTGCTCGAGAGGTCTGCCGGACCGCGGAGCGTCTCCACCACCGTCTCGAGGGTCGTCGTCGAGCCGTCCGCGGGTACCTCGAAGAGGTGCGCGTGCGCGTCGATTCCCCACACCGCGGACCGTCCGGAGGGGGAGCGTGCGTGGGGACTGGTCGCCTGTGCGCCGAGGGTGTGCCAGCGCCGAGCTTCGTCCAGCTTTCGAAGCTCCGAGGTCTCGGAGGCGAGCGCGAGCACGAGAGAAGGCAAGTCTTCGTTCGAGAGCGGCTCGCCTGCGTGCGCGCGTACCGCGGCGATGGCCGCGTCGACGGCGGTAGGATCCGCCGCTGCTTCACGGAGCGCACGAGGGAGCACGATGCCGGCGGGAATGCGCGAGATGCCGTCCGTTCGTTCGCGCGCTCCCCACGGGACCCACTGATGCGTCGTGTGATCGGCGGAGAAAATCACGATCGACCGTGATGCGGCGGGGCTCCGTTCCACGTCGGCCAAGAAGCGCCCGAAGGCCGCGTCCGCGTAGTGGAGTGTGACGAGTCGCGCGCAGTTCTCGCCGTGGAGCTCGTGTTCCTCACAGACCTTGGCCACCGTCGCTCGCTCTTCGGCGCGCAGATCGCTCGGCTCCGTGAAGGGCGTGTGATGCGAGAGCGTCAAGATGAAGTTGTAGGATGCATGAGAGTCGTGGGTGGCCGTCTCCAGCGCCGCGGTGTAGACCGGGGCGTCCGACACTCCGCCCCACACGCCTCGAGGGGTGTCGGATGGGAACTCACTGCGCTCGTGGAGCTCGACCCCGTGCAGGCGCAGAAAGGTGCCCATGTCGTCGAAGACGAACTCGTGGCCGTAGAAGGCGCGTGGGTGGACTCCGGCGTCGGAGAGCACGTCGGGGAGACAGCGCAGAGGCACGTTGCCGAGATCACGACCGAGAGAGAGATGGAACGGCAGCGCTCCTGTTCCGCACACCACCGCGGAGAGCGCTTGTGCCGTGCGAATACCGCTCTGGCGCGCGTTGCGTAGAGCGAGCGTTGCAGGATCGGCGTAGAGGCGCCCGAGGTTGGGGGTGAGCGCCGCGGGGGCTTCTTCGGCGAGGGCATGCACGTCGTCCGCGCGCAGGCTCTCGAGTGAGACTTGGTAGATCACGGGCTCGACTTGCCGACCCGCGAACAGCGCGCGGGAAAGCTCGCGCAGGTCGTCGACGAGCGGACCACTCGCGGCGTCCAGCTTCTTCGCGAGTGGATGGCGAGCGCAGTCGTGGTCTTGGAGGTGGGTCGCTACGTCGGGGGCGAAGCCGTAGGACCTGGCGCCCTCCGCGAGGTGATCTCGCTCCGCGTAGGCCAGCACCAGCTTGCGCACCTCGGCGGGGGAGCCGTCGTACGACCCTCGTCCGAACATGCCGGAGACGAAGGCGCTCGTAGGGGAGACCAGCGCTCCTCCGTTGTGGAGACTCGTGCAGAGGGCGTGG
The DNA here is from genome assembly GCA_965225775.1 of Polyangiaceae bacterium. Lineage (GTDB taxonomy): Bacteria > Myxococcota_A > Polyangia > Polyangiales > Polyangiaceae > JAAFHV01. The sequence continues at coordinate 9,438,774 of OZ245328.1, forward strand.
GCCTGCCTCGCACCCAGTCCGAGTGCGGAGAACGCGACGATGCCCACGAGCCCGAAGGCGAGCGCGAGACGCTTGCCCGAAAGCACGTGTAGGTGGGTCGATCCGAGCGTGCGGTGTGTCTCACGGAGCAGCAGCGCGGCCGACGCCAGTGCGACCACGTTCGCGAAGAGGTAGTGGCCGCCCACGAGCACCGGCAGCTCGGCGCGGACGAAGTCGCCGTGACCGAGGCCTTCGCGAGCATCGAGTGGTCCGGGAAAAATGCCTCGATCGAGGCGGAACTCCATCGCTCCGTTCTGCGAGAGCCACACGACGAGAAAGACCGCACCGAGCAGCACCGAGAGGGCCACGAGGGGGCGGCTCGTGCGCTGCGAACGAGCTGGGCGTCGTTCGTCCTCGGGCCTCGGTTTCGGAGCATGTCGGTGTAAGTTGCACGCGACCAGCGCGGCGAGGCCGACGCAGACGACGAACACCGGGCCCGTGACGGCGAGATCGCAGAGGAGACCCCCCGCGAGGTAGAGCGCCCGTGCCTTGGTCGAGCCGACCGCTTGTTCGGCGGAGAGCACCCAGCGCGACGGAAGGGCCGTGGAGAGGCTCAGCGCGGAAGCGATCGCGACGAGCTTCGTGCCGAGCGTGTGCTCGTGCGGTGGTCGAAGCGGCTCGTTTCGGGAAGTGGTCACGACGCGGGCTGGGCTGGGGAGGTGCCGAGCACGACGTCGACGAACGCCTCGAAAAAGGCGCGCGCGGGAGCTCGGATGCGCGCCAGGGCGTGGACGGCTGCCGAACGTAGGTCGGGCTCGGAGAGTCCCGCGCGCGCCAGGTCTTCGGGGAAGGCGCGGCACATCGAAGCGACCTGTTCGGGAGTGCACTCGAGGTGGAAGAGCGCGCCCCAGGCCGAACCGAGCCGGAAGGCCTGATGCTCGGTGCGCGCCGAGCGCGCGAGTGGCGTGGCGCCTCGGGGGAGCGTGAAGATGTCACCGTGCCAATGGAGCGGCTCGAACGTCTTCGGGAGGGTGGAAAAAAGCGGATCGGACTCTGCCGCTTCGGACAGCGTGACGGAAGCGAACCCGAGCTCGAGGTCGCCGCTCGGCGCCACGGTCGAGCCGAGGCACGCCGCGAGCAACTGGCTCCCGAGGCAGATGCCGAGCACCGGCACGTGGGCACGCAGGGCCGTTCGTATCAAGGAGAGCTCGTCTTCGAGCCACGGATGCGCGGCCGTCTCGTAGACCCCCATGGGCCCTCCGAGCACCACCAGCGCCGACGAACCCTCGAGCGAAGTGGGGACGGGCTCTCCGTGAAAGGTACGAAAAACGCGCATTTCCAGCTGGCGCTCTCGCAGTACCTCTCCGAGCAGGCCCGGGCCCTCGTCGGTCGTGTGCTGCAGGATCGAAATCGGGGAGAAGGCCACGGCGCGCAACGTATCATGGGCACACGCCTCGGACAGCGCGGGACCCTCCCGTTGCTCAGCGAGGCGCGACGGAACCCATGACTCGACGCTCTCTCTCGACCACCGTGCTTTTCGCCCTGCTCACCGTGCCGGCGTGCTCGTCCCTTCGTGACGGCTCGGAGGACGACGCCGGCATCGCGCCCGACGCCTCCGGTACCGGCACGGGCTCGCCTCCTCCGAACGCGGAGGGGGGGCCCGGGGACGAAGACGGAGGCCCGGCGTCGTCCGATGCGTCTGCGTCCGACGGTGCCACTCGCGATGCGTCGAACGTCGGTCCGACCGCGGGGCTCAAGGTGCTCTCTCTCACGATGGGGGACAACGTGGCGTGTGTGGTGTTCGAGGGCGGGCACCTTCGCTGCTGGGGCGACTATCGCCTCGCGGGTGGTGGCTCGACGTCGACACCCAAGCCGAGCCCCATTCCGTATCGGGCCACGCCGGAGGGTGGGGGCCACATCGTCGACGTGGCCGAGGTGAAGGCCACCTACCGTCATGCTTGTGCACGGCTTTTGTCGGGAAAATTCGCGTGCTGGGGGTTCAACAACGAGTACCAGCTCGGGGACTTCACGCGCGACATCGGACAGAGCACGAGCATCACACCGTTCGCGCGAATCGTCCGCGACTCGAGCGTCTCGGGACCCGCGCTCATGGGCTCGGTCAACCTCGCGGGAGTCGGTCGAGTGGCTGCAGGCCAGATGCACTCGGCGGCCATCTTGGCCGACGGCTCGGTGGTCACCTGGGGCAACGGCTACGTCGACACGCTCGGCCGGGGCTCTCCGGACCAAGCCTCGGCGATCGCACCGAAGCCGGTCATCGCGGCATACGTTCAGGGACAGTCTCCGCCTGCGGACGATCGCCTGCTCGGTGTGACAGGGGTCGAGCTCGGTTCCAAGCACGGCTGCGCGACGCTCACCGGCGGGAAGGCCGTGTGCTGGGGCGACAACAGCGGCGGCAAGCTCGGGAAGGGAGACGGCATCACGGTGAACGACGGTCGCCCTCGGACCGTGGTCACCGGCGACGGCACGGGGCTCGCGAAGGTCGCCGTCGGCGAGGCCTCGGCGTGCGCAGTCACCAACATGGGACGTGTGCGATGTTGGGGCGACAACAACTGGGGGCAGCTCGGGATCACGGGGTCCTCGTCGAGCGCGTCGGTCGACGTACTCACGGCGGGAGCTAGCCCGAAGGCGCTCGACCGCGTGATCGACGTGGGCGTGGGGTCGGGCTTCGCCTGTGCACTCACCGAGCCAGGAGCAGGAGGCAAGATCTACTGCTGGGGCAACGGTACCGGATCGCAGCTCGGGGACGGCTCCACCGCGTCGCGTTCGTCCGCGGGGCCCATCGCGAGCGCGCTCGCGCCGGTGAAGGTCGATCTCACCGGAGCCAGGTTGCTCGCGGTGGGCAACCGTGGCGCGTGCGTGGTCATCGGAGATCGCGACGTTCGATGCTGGGGGAAAGGCCCCATCGGCGAGCGCGGCGTCTCGTCTTCCGAATCGAGCATCCCTCGCCCCGTGGACGACCTCTGAGCAGACGCCCGAAAGGATGCGGAATGCACGAATGTCCGTGTCACGCTCCGCGGGACACGGCTCGGTCGAGCAGCGCCTCAATCTCTCGAAGTATGCCGGAGAAGGTGGTCTTGTCGGGGAGTCGACGAAACGCGAGCCGAACCTCCTGGAGCTCGACGCTCTCGGTGAACGGGCGCATGGTCACGAGCCCGGGTCCGCCGGGGTCGGCAGGAGCACCGTCGAGGTAGCTCGTGCCGCGCCAGATCTCGCGACCGTTCACGAAGTGGAGCGGAAGTGGCTCGTCGAGACTCGCAAGGATCCATGTCTCCGCTCGTGAGCCGAGCAGTCGCGGCAGCTCGTCGTGGAGCGCGCGGGTGAGGTCGGGAAGCTTGGTGCGGGCGGTCTCTCGCCACGCCGCGCGACGGGCGTCGAGACCATCGGCGAAGAGGTTCGCGTACGCGAAACGCAGGCGATACTCGTGATGCGGCCCGCGGCCTCGCAACTTGGAGGGGTCGGTCCCGGGAGGGAGCTTGAGTCGCACGTCGTCGTTCGGATACGTACCGGAGAGGGGGAGGCGTGCCGCGTGGAGATGCTCCGCGAGGAGCCCCCGTGCGCGGGTCGTGTCGAGGTGAGCTCCGACGGCCGACGTCGATGCGGTCCAATCGAGCGAGTCTCCGAGCAGGCCTTCGTCCTGCAAGTAGAGGGTGTGGTCGAAGCTCGCGCGCTCGGGGATCGAGTCGTCGTGGACGTGCAGCGTCGGAAAAAAGACTTCGTGCGGATCGCGCCGAGGGAATACGAAGGCCATCGGATGGATGCGCTGTCTCGCGCGCCCGAAGCCGAAGAGCCCGCGTTTTTTCGGAGACAGCCGAAACACGCAGAATCCGTAGTCGCGATACGGGGCGAATCGAGCGAGCACGTGCTCGGGTAGTCGGAAGCGCGGATCGAGTCGCGAGAAGTCCGAGGGCTTCGGGACGAACGACGCTTCGAAGTGCCCCACGTCGTGGACCTCCAGCGTGGGGGCAGGCCCGGCTCCTCCACGGAACGGTCCGCCCTTCGCTTGAGGCATGGTGAGGTAGTCGGGGGGAAACGCACGCTCGAGGTGCTCGAAGAAATCGGGATAGCCCGAGAGGTCGACGAAGCGCACGGCGTCTTCCGGTCCGCCCGGCGGCACGGGTAGGGGAAGCACCATGGCGAGCTCGTGATCGAGCTCGACGTCCATCGAATAGACGAGCCGCTCGAGCCCGTCCTCGGTCGCTCGCGCGAAGATGCGGGTCTTGCCCACGAACTTCACCGGCCGTGAAAAGCAGCACATTCATCCGATTGTAGTCGGCCCGAGTGCAGTTGCCCTCCGCTCCCGAGTCCGCACAGCGAACGATCACGTTCGTCATATAGGTGCATTGTGCATTCGTGTGTGGAGTGTGGCATTCTGGTACATGTGTGGATGCGATCTTCGGTGGTCGCTTCTCGCGCGACAGGGCGGCTCGCTCGTGTACGTTGAGGAGCCCGATGCGGCCGCGAAAACCGTCTTCTTTGCCGCGCCACGCGCCGCTCGCGCGCTTCGTGTACGCGCTGGTCAGTTCCGTCTTCCTGTTGACGCTCTTCATCCCGCGGGCCTTGGCTCAGCTGGTCGCAGAACGGCCCTCCGCCGCGAGAGGCGTCGTCGGGCGAGGCGACGCCGCGGGTGCGCCCGATGCTCGTGCGTCGTCCGATGCGGCGCCCGTCCAGGCGGATGCGTCCGGGAGGGGCTCCCTCCTGCCGGGCCTCGATGCGAGTGCACCCCTCGCCTCGTCGTCGAGTGGGGCTTCCTCGACCCCTTCGGTCGGAAGCGCGGCGCCGGCCGCGTCGTCCGCGTCGGCGCCCGTTGCTGCTGCCTCGGCTGTCGCGACGACCGTGGCGGCGGCCTCGTCGGGCGGGCCTGCGACGTCCTCTTCGGCAGCACAGGACGTTCCTCCCGACGGTGCGCCCGTGCGCTTGCGCGACCGCAAGATCTTCGTGCTTCGTGCTCCTCGCGGTGGGGTCGGTGCGGTCGATCGTGCACGAAAAGCCTCGGCTGCGCTCGATGCTGCGTTCGAGAAGGGGCTCGCGGGCGAGGTCAAGATCGACGACTCGGAGGCCGGTCTCGCGGCCATCGTGGTCGACGGAACACGTGTGGTGGAGCTGACTGCGGAGGACGCGAAGGCCGCAGGAGATCCGAGCCTGACCATCCACGCGAGCCTCACCGCCGAGACCGTGCGCGCCGCGTTCGCCTACGAGCGCACGCGCCGCGACATCGCGACCACCGTGTTTCACTGGTCGCTCGTCGTGTTCACGGGCCTGCTCGGGTTCCTCGTTCAACGACGCATCCGTCGATTCCTCCGCGCCGGCCGAATCTGGCTTCGTCGGCACCCCGAGCGGGTCCCGGCTTTTCGTGTGGCCAGAGTCGATCTCGTTCGCCCGACTGCGCTGCTCGGCCTCTTGCAACTCACGGCCGCCTTTCTGGACCGCCTCGTTCAGGGTGCGGTTCTCTACGTGTGGCTGGTGTTCGCGCTCTCCCTCTTCGACCGCACACGTGGGGCGAGCAGCGCGATCACGGGGTTCGTGGTGGAGCCGATCAAGGCCTTCGCCGCGCGAATGGCAGCGGCCCTTCCAGGGTTCGTCGCGCTCGCCGTGGCGTTCGTGCTGCTCGGGATCGCCGTCCGCTTCGTCGGGCAAGTCGACCGGGCGGTGGAGCGCGGGGAAGCCGAGTTGCCTGGTCTCTCGCGGGATCACACGAAGCCGGTCTTGGCCCTGTTGCGCCTCTCCATGGTGCTCTTCGCGCTGCTCGTGGGAGCGCCGCTGGTCACCGGGAGCGACGACGCCGTGGTCTCGCGCCTCGGCCTCGGCTTGGTCGGTGCGCTCGCTCTCTCGGCGTCCCCGCTGCTCGCGTCCGCCGCCGTAGGCCTCGTCACGCTGTTTTCCGGACGCTTCCGCGTGGGCGAGTTCGTCTCGTACGAGGGGCGACAAGGACGCATCGTAGCCGTCACCGTGCTGGAGCTCCGCATGCGCGACGGCGAAGGCGCGGAGATGCGAATTCCCCATCTTTTGTCGCTCACACGCGATGTTCGCGTCATGGGGCCGTACCGTCTCGCGTCGTTCGAGATCGTGGTCGAGCCGTCCAACGATCTCGAGCAGGTGCGTCGGATCTGCGCGACGGCCGCGACGGGGCGTCACGGAGAGCCACGTGTGCGTTTGCTCGGGCTCCACGCGAAGGGTGCGCGCTTCGAGATCGTCGCGCGTCGCGCCGACGGGGAAGACGATGCCGCCACGGCAGTGGCCAAGGCCTTGCGTGACGCCGGAATCGCGCTCGGGGTGGACGCGTGACCGGCGTTCCTCTTCGACGAGAGGTGGCTTCGTGAATCCTCTCTGGCTTGTCATGGGCTTCTTGCTGCTGGCGTATCTCGGCAGCTTCGTGGTCTCGCGTCGTGGTGTGCTCGGTGTCCGCTCCAACGTGGGCTGGATTGCGGTGGGCTTCGTGCTCGGGCCGAGCGTGCTCGCGGTCATCGGGCCGACGCTGCTCGAGGCGATCGACCCGGTGGTGACGGTCGCCACGGGCTGGGTGGCATTCGTCGCGGGGACACGTATCGGTAGGTTGCCTCCGCACGCGACTATCCGCACCTCGGTCTCGTCTCGACTTCGAGACGTCGCAGTGTTCGGGTTGGTCACCGGAGCCCTCGTGGCAGGTGGCGTCTATCTCGCGATCCCTTGGGTTTTTCCGGTGTTCGGAGCAGCGGGGCGACTCTCCCTGGCCCTCGCGTGTGGGGCCGTGGCTTCGGGGTCGAGCTCGGAGCTTCCGGTTGCCGTGCGCCAGCGACTGTCGGGGACCGAAGGTCCGGTCGGGGTTCGGCTCACCGACTTGGGCGATATCGAGGTCGTGGTTCCGCTCGTCGCGGTGCAAGTCGTCGTGGTGCTTTGCTCGAAAGAGAGCTCGGCTCTCGTCGCGGTCGGCTCGATCGTGCTCGGCCCGCTGCTCGGTGCGATGACCGTCCCGCTCTTGGGAACGGAGGAAGACTTCCGGCTCCGCGAAGGCTGGGGAGCGCTGCTCGGTGTCGCCGCGCTCGCCGTCGGGCTGTCCGTGCGCGCCGGCCTGTTCGTTCCCTGGGTTCTGTTCTCGCTAGGCGCCACGCTGGTTCGTGTCTCCCGGCATCACGCGGACGTTCAAGCCATCGTTGCCCCCACCGAGCGCTCACTGCTGTTGCCGTTGCTCGTGCTCGTCGGTGTTCGGCTGGACGTGTCGGTAGGCTGGATCTTGGTACCGGCGATCCTCGTCGTCCTCGTGGTGCGTCTCGGTGCGCGGGTCGTCGCGGCGGGCATTTTTCCCTCCGGTAGCGGCTCTCGAGCGTCTTTCGTGGGGCTCGCGTCGACCGCGCAGAGTCCGCTCGTGGTCATCGCCGCCCTCTCCCTCGCGTCGACGCCGCTCCAAGGACGGGTGGCTTTCGCGAACGTGACGCTGCCGCTCGCCGTCGCGGTCGTCTTGGTCGGAGAGGCCATCGGTCCGCTCGCGTTCCGTGCCACGCTCTTCGATTCCGGCGAGGCCCGTTTGCGCTTCGGGGCTCGCGCCAAGGCCGCGCCCTCGCTTCCTTCGGCGGACGAGGCAGCCTCGTGAGTGGGAGCACGGTCTCGCGAACGCCGTTCTCCAGGCTCGCCCGTGCGGCGGCCCTCGTGCTCATCTTCGGGCTCGGGTACGCCGGGACACGAGCTCACGGGGTCGGTGGCGCGGTCGGCTCGGGGGGAGAGATTCTGTTCGCGCTCGGGCTCTTCTTGCTCGGGGGAACCCTGGCGGCGGAGCTACTGGAACCGCTGCGTGTGCCCCATCTGACGGGCTACCTGCTCGTCGGTGTGCTCGCCGGACCGCACGCGCTGCACTTGGTCTCGCACGGTACGGTCGAGTCGATGACCAAGCTGAACGCGCTCGCGCTCGCTCTCATCGCTTTCGCAGGTGGTGCCGAGCTACGCCTCGACATGCTTCGAAAGGGGCTGAAGAGCCTTCTCGTCTCCACGCTCGTGCAGACGGTGCTCGTGTTGTTCGGCGTGGCGGCGAGCTTCGTTCTCCTGCGGTCCTTGGTTCCGTTCGTGGGAGGGATGGGCCCCTCTGCGCTCTTCGGCGTGGCGCTTCTTTGGGGAATCGTGGCCGTCACGCGGAGCCCTTCGGCGACGCTGGGCGTGCTCGCGCAGACACGAGCCAAAGGTCCGCTCGCGCGCTTCACGCTCGCGTTCATCATGAGCTCGGACGTGGTCGTGGTGGTGCTCGCGGCGATGGTGATCACGTTGGCGAAGTCGCTCACGCAACCGGGGGTCGAGGTGAGCGCATCGGCACTGGAAGCGCTCGGACACGAGCTGCTGGGCTCGGTGTCGCTCGGGACCGCGCTCGGCCTCTTGATCATCGCGTACCTGCGGTTCGTCGATCGTCAGTTTCTGGTGGTGCTCGTGGCCCTCGGTTCGGGCTTCACGGAGATCCTCGGGTACTTGCGGCTCGAGCCTCTGCTCACGTTCTTGGTGGCCGGCTTTCTCGTGCAGAACCTGTCGCAGCACGGGGAGCGGTTCCTCCACTCGATCGAAGACACGGCGAGCGTGGTGTACGTCGTGTTCTTCGCGACTGCGGGAGCCCATCTCGACCTTGCGCTTCTTCGCGCGTATTGGCTCGTCGCGCTCTTGCTGTTCGGCGCGCGCGTCTTCTTCACGGTGGGGTCGAACGCGATCGCGACGCGGCTCGCGGGCGACCCGCCGGTCCTGCGCAAGTGGGGCTATGCGGGGCTCGTGTCGCAGGCGGGCGTGTCGATCGCGCTGGCGGCGACCATCGAGCGGGCATTTCCAGCGTTCGGAGCGCCGTTTCGCTCACTCGCCGTGGCCACCGTGGCGTTGAACGAGCTCGTCGGGCCGGTCCTCTTCAAGGGCGCTCTCGACGTCACCGGGGAGAGCGTCGGGACGGGCAAGGAAACCGGCGCGGAACCGGAGGGCAAGAGCGATGCCCCGCCGCCCTCGCCGAAAAGTGGAAAAACGGCGGCATGACCGCGGAAATTTCGCGTTCGAGAAGCACCGAAATGCCCTTGCGTGTCCGCGGACTAAGGCTACAGTGGTGGCCGTCACGGACACGGTCGACCTCTCGCCTCTCGTTCTTCTCGGGATCGCGCAGAAACTGATTCGATACGGCGCGACACCTCGGATCCCGGCTCTCGGGTCCGAGCCTCCCAACCACCCCGACCGCACTGGGCATCCAGCAGGCGGGGTCTCTGCAGAAGAATCGAGCACCTGATGGGCAATCGTCTCTACGTCGGCAACCTTTCGTTCAACGCCACCGCCGACTCCGTTCGCGCCGCCTTCGCCAACTTCGGCGAAGTGACCGACGCCCACGTGGTTTCGGACCGCGAGACCGGCCGTTCGCGCGGCTTCGCGTTCGTCACCATGAGCACGCAGCAGGAAGCCCAGAAGGCGATTGCCGAGATGAACGGCGCTCTCCTCGACGGTCGCCCCCTCCGCGTGAACGAAGCGGAAGAGCGCCAGAGCCGCGGTGGCGGCGGCGGCGGCGGTGGTGGATTCGGCGGCGGCGGCGGCGGTGGTCGTCGTGGCGGTGGTGGCGGCGGCGGCGGTGGCCGCGGCGGCGATCGCTGGTGAGCCGACCGAGCTTCTAACCGAGCTCGATAGAGGCGCCCTCGTACTTCGGTGCGGGGGCGTTTCGTTTTTGTGGAGACGGGGCCGTCTTCGCGGGGACGGGGGCCGAAGCGAGCGACTGGGCCGAAGGCGGCGACTGACGAACGGGGCGACTGAGGTTGAGTGGGGCGACTGAGGTTGAGTGGGGCGACTGAGGTTGACTGGGGCGACTGCGAACGGGGCGACTGAGGTTGAGTGGGGCGACTGAGGTTGAGTGGGGCGACTGAGGTTGAGTGGGGCGACTGAGGTTGAGTGGGGCGACTGAGGTTGAGTGGGGCGACTGAGGTTGCGAGGGCCGGGCCCACTGTGCGAACGGGGCGACTGCGAACGGGGCGACTGAGGTTGCGGAGGGCCGGGCCCACTGGGCGACCGGGCCGACTGGGCCCGGGGCGACCGGGCCGACTGGGCCCGGGCCGACTGAGGTTGAGCGAGCCGACCATCGACCGGCCCACAGCCCGTTGATTGGGGTAAGCCGGTCGCCGCAGGAGCGACCCTGCCAACTCGCTTACTTCAGGCCGACGATGCCCTTCCAGAAGAGCCCGCGGATGGCGTCGTGGCCTGCCGTGTTGGGATGAATGCAGTCCTTGTAGAACCAGTTCTGCTCCGCCGGCTGGTTCACGTCGTGACCCTTGTAGAGACCCTTGAGGTCCAGGAGGGCGACTCCCGGGTACTTGGCCGCCTCGCTAGCCATCGCCGTATTCCACTGGACGAGGGCAGGCTCCGTCGGCTGGCCTTCTGGCCAAAGTTGGAACGTTCCTGCACACTTACGATCCTCGGGTGTGAACCGGAATCGGCCCGTACCGTCGCTCGGATCGAAGATATTGGTGATGAGAACGTCGACCTTTACGCCTTTGCCGAATCGATCGACCTTCGTGAGCTCGGCCATCGCGTCGCCAAAGCCCTTCACGTAGGCGTCGAGATCGGCTTGTGCCTTCGCGGTATCTCCGAAGAGGACGTTCGTGAGTCCGGCGAGGATGTCGTTTCCTCCGATGGTGCCTACGACGAGCACCGGGCCTTCGAGTGTGGCGGGCAGACTCTTCACCTGATCGAGCAGAATCGAACGCTGACCGTCGGTCTTCTCGGTGGCGATTGCGCCGCCCTTCGACACCTTCACGACGGACGTCTCCGGCTCGAGTTTCCAGCAAGTCGAAAGGTCGAATCCCTTCCATTCGGCGTAGCGAGTGTCGTCGTTCTTCATCAGCAGTGTTCGGTAGAAGGGCTCCTGCTGGTCGCGCGTTTCGCCGCTGCCGATGTCCGAGATGGAGTCCCCGACGACCACCACGGTCTTGTGAACGAAGGTCGGGCAGACCTTCCCCGACGAGCCCGTAGCGTCGCTTCCCGCGTCGGATGTCGTGGGTGGGTTGGTCGAGGCGTCACTATCCGACGTTCCTCCCGTCGGGGTCGTGCTGCTGCAGGCGCCGAGCGCAAGTGTGACACCGAGCGCGGAGAAGATATGGCGAATGGACATGGAGCCTCCTCGACGTGGGGACTTTGGGTGTAGCTCGAATCTCAGCCTGCCGATACTTGCTCGAATGAGGTGTCGTATAATGCGACGCGTTGCGGGCTCTGACCAACCGTCCGATAACGCGGCGCCGGCGTGCTGACCGTTGCGGTCTGAACCTGGCAAGTGGCAGTCCGCGGGGGAGTCGACTGAGGTTGAGTCGTGAGTCGGGAGGAGAGTCGACTGACGTTGAAAGGGCCGAGCGTACGTCAGGGCACTCCGACGCCGACTCGAGCGAGCGTTGGCGGTTGCGCGAGCTCGCCGAAGACCGACGACCGTCCCGGGACACCCCCAAAAACGTCACGGTCACACCCGTGCGAGCGTAACTGCGCGAACTTGCTTGTTCTCGCCCAAGGCACGGGATTTGAAATGTGCGCGGCATGAGCCCCCCTCGCTGCATTCGCCCTGGACAGACGTGGTTTCTCACTCGCCGTACCGACAAGCGCGAGTGCTCGCTCCGACCCGACTCCGACGGCGTGCTGCAGAATATCTATTGGTACGTGACCGCCGTCATTGCGAAGGAACGGGGCGTCGAGCTCCACGGCGTCCAGATGCTATCCACGCATCTTCACGAGATGCTGACGGATACCCGCGCAGAGCTGCCGCGATTCACACAGCAAAGAAATCGCCTCTTCGCGAATGCCGTAAAAGCTCACCGGAAAATCAAGGGAAGCATATTCCCGCGGACCGGGCAGAGTTGCGTCGCCGTTCATGGGGAGGATGCGATCATCCGGCAGATGGGATACACACTCTCCAACTGCATCGAGGCGGGGCTCGCTCCGCGCCCCGAAGACTGGAGCGGGGTAACGACCTCGATCGACGACCTCGGACGGCTCGTCGTCCGCGCAACGCGTCCGAATGTCTACTTCAATCCGAAGAACAAGCGGTGGCCAGAGGAGATAGAAATTCGATTGACTACTCCTCCGGCCATGGTGGCGCACTACGGATCCGAAGAAGCGGCTGCGACTGCACTTCGTCGTGGAGTGAAGCTCATCGTCGATGAAGCCGAGTCGAAGGCGTGGCGCGAGCAGCGTAAATTCTGGTCGAAGAAGGCTGTTTGCCGGGTCTCCCCCACGGCTCGAATCGAGTCGTATGAGCCGATTGTTGCCCGAAATCCTGCGCTGGCCGCAGGTGGGGACCGGGACGTGCTGCGTCGAGCCATAGCGCAGAAGCGGGCGTTCGAATTTGCTCACCGCTCGGCCTTGGAGCGATTTAGGGCAGGGGACGTGCGCGTGGAGTTTCCTTTTGGAACGTGGAAGTGGTGCAGAGAGCTAGGGCTTCCAATGGCCGCCGCATGAGAGCTTGGCGAGCGTGCTGTTGGTCTCTGCTATTGGACAGGCAATCGAATTGTTACTTTTGCAGCCGTCTTCGGTCGGCAATGCCTGTCGGAAGGTTGGGGCCCGGAATACGGCGTGAGGGCTGCGAGGGGTCGAGGTTCGTCTCGGTTTGGGCCCTGGCGGGGCATCGAAGTGGAGGCTTGGTGGCGAATTCCTAGTCTGCGCCAATCCTTTAGTCCGCGAGCTCGATCTGAACGCGACGGTCACTCGGCCAATCTTCGGGAGCTGGGCTCGCGTCCTCCTTACCCCGAGATGTGACCTCGATGCGCGCGTCTTCGACTCCCGCCTTCACCAAATAGTCCTTCACACTCTTCGCTCGCTCTTGCCCGAGCTTCTCGTTGTATTCCTCGGTCCCTCGCGGGTCCGTTCGCCCAATTAGGCGAATGCTCCTTCCTTTTAGCGGCCCATCCTTCATGCAGTTGGCGAGGGTCTGGAGTGTGGGGTCTGCCGTGGCCGTGTTGGCCGAGTCGAAGCGAAAGAAGGGAGCAGGACCGGCGCACGCGCTTCGGATTCCAGGAGAAAGGTACATGCTGTAGAGCGTGTTGGTCTCCACTCGCGATGCCCCTCGACCTTGGTCCGGGAATCTTGGCGGTCGGATCGGCTCCGTGAGCCCCACACTCGGGCTCTTCGTCTCTCCAGAGTTGCAGGCAAGGGCGCCCGCTCCGATTAAGGTGGCGAATGTCAGTGTCACGATCGAATCACGGAACATGGAAACCTCGAGAGTTTGGGGCGGACCTCGATGTGCTCTGCATATCCCGCGCCATGCTCGCCGTGGTCGGAACGCTGCTCTTTTACGGAGCCGAGATTCACCCACGGAACGGTCAGCCTGCCTCGGTGAGGAGTTTCGCGACAACCCGTTCCCGCGTCCGGCTGCAGGCTATCCGTTGCCATCAACGACAGTCGGAAGGCTAAAGTCGGGAGCCCTTCGCCAATGTCAGTCGGAAGGCTAGACCTGTCGGAAGACCTCCAACTTCAGTCGGAAGACCTCAAGATGCCAGACCTGTCGGAAGACCTTCAGACCTTCAGTCGGAGGACCTTTCCGATGTCAGTGCGAAGACCTCCGGGGACCCCTTTCAATGTCGGTCGGAAGACCTCCGCCGCTAATGTCAGTCGGAAGACCTCCGCCGCTAATGTCAGTCGGAAGACCTTTCAATGTCAGTCGGAGGACCTTCCTGCCGAATGTCAGTTGGAGGACCTTCCTGCCGAATGTCAGTCGGAGGACCTGGGAGGGCCTTCCTGTCGAATGTCAGTTGGAGGACCTTCCTGTCGAATGTCAGTTGGAAGGCTTTCCTGTCGGAAGCTATTCCTTCAGGCCTTCAGTCAGAGGACCTTTCATATCACTCGGAAGACCTCCGGGGACCTCAATGACCGCTGCCAACGTCAGTCGAGATGGCTAACGTCAGTCGAGACGCCCAACGTAGTCGAAAGACCTCCGGACGCTCGAACGTCGGTCGGAAGGAGTCGAATGTCAGTCGGAAGGAGTCGAATGTCAGTCGGAAGGAGTCGAATGTCAGTCGGAAGGAGTCGAATGTCAGTCGGAAGGAGTCGAATGTCAGTCGGAAGGAGTCGAATGTCAGTCGGAAGGAGTCGAATGTCAGTCGGAAGGAAGTCGACGGTCGGAAGGGAGTCCCCAACGTCAGTCGGAAGGGGGAGGAAGCACGGAAGCAGGAATCGGAAGACCGCAGACCGTAGCGTCGATCGGTCCACGTCCGAGCGTCGCCGGTCGGCCAGGAGTCCTCGTCGCCGAGCCGCAACCGCAACCCTGGCCGAGCAGGCGTCCACCTCGCTCGCCGAGCCGGGCGAGGGGCCGGGGCGCTCACTCGTAACGAAGCGCGTCGATCGGATCGAGCTGCGAGGCCTTCCTCGCCGGATAAAGTCCGAACGCGATGCCGACGAACGCCGAGAACCCCACCGCCACGATCGCCACTTGCGGATCGACCTGGGTCGCCCATCCGTACTTGTAGGCGATCCATTGCGACGCACCGACGCCGATCGCCACGCCCAAGAGGCCTCCTGCCACGCTCAGCGTCACCGCCTCGATCAGGAATTGGAGCAGGATCTGCCAAGGCTTGGCCCCGATCGCCATCCGAATCCCAATCTCGCGCGTACGCTCGGTCACGCTCACGAGCATGATGTTCATGATCCCGATGCCACCGACCAAGAGCGACACGGCAGCGACTCCCGCGAGCAGACTGGTCATGGTCTCGGTGCCCGCCGCCTGGGCGCCCGCCACCTCGCTGAGATTGCGAATGGAGAAGTCGTCGTCCGCCGAGGTGAGCTTGTGCTGATCTCGAAGGAGCGCGGTGATCTGCGCCTGAGCCCGCGGCGTGTCTTCTCCTGACGTGGCCGACACGTAGATGCTTCCGTTCAGATACTTGCCGAGACCGCCCTGAATCTTTCGGGCGAAGACCGAGTACGGAATGAAGACCATATCGTCGAAGTCTTGTCCCGTGGCCGACTGCCCCTTCTTCTCCGCGACCCCCACCACTACGAACGGAATGTTGCGAATGCGCACCGTCTGTCCGACCGGATTGACGCTCGCTCCGTAGAGTTTCTCCACCACGGTCTGGCCCAGCACCACCACTTTGTTGCCGGCGTCCACGTCTTGCTGGACCAGCGCCTGGCCCGACTGCATCCCCCACGAACGTATCTCGAAGTACTCGGGTGAGGTGCCGATCACTTGCGTGGTCCAGTTGCCACTCTCGCTGATGACCGAAGAATTCGTTCGCAACTGTGGCGCCGCGGCTTTGACGGTGGTCACCTGCTTTTGAATCTTGGACAGGTCGTCCCAAGTGAGCGTCGGCTGAGAGCCGAATCCACCCTGCATGCCTCCGGAGCTGGTGGAGCCGGGGAGGATCACGAGCAGGTTCGTCCCCATCGACGCGAAGGCCTGCTCGATTCGCGCTTTCGCGCCCGCGCCGACGGCCATCATCGCAATCACGGCCGCCACGCCGATCACGATTCCCAGCACCGTCAAGAACGAGCGCATTCCATTGCGAAGGATGGCCCGCACCGCGATGCGGAACGTCTGGAGCGGATTCATGACTTCGCGTCTCCTGCGGGCGTGCTCGGCACGGGCTGGACGAGTGGCGGCGGGAGGACCACGGCCTTCGGCGTCTGCCTTCGGTCCTCGACGATTTTCCCGTCCTTCACGACGACGACGCGCGACGCGTACTCGGCGATGTCCGGCTCGTGGGTCACCAGCGCCACGGTGATTCCGGTGTGCTTGAGCTCCTGGAAGAGCGCCATGACCTCCAAGCTCATCCGCGAATCCAAGTTTCCCGTGGGCTCGTCCGCGAGAATGACCTTGGGTTCTCCCACGAGTGCGCGCGCGATGGCGACACGCTGCTGCTGACCACCGGAGAGCTGACTCGGCGTATGGTCGAGGCGCTTGCCCAAGCCCACTCGCTCGAGTGCGAGCGTCGCCCGGCGCTTCCGTTCTTTGCCGGATACCCCTTGATACAGAAGTGGAAGCTCGACGTTTTCCAATGCGGAGGTTCGCGAAAGTAGATTGAAGTTCTGAAAGACGAAGCCGAGGAACTGATTGCGGACTTCGGCCAGGGCGTTCTTGTCGAGCTTCGAAACCTCTCGGCCAGCGAGCCAATACTCCCCGCTCGTCGGGCGGTCGAGGCATCCCAGCACGTTCATGAGGGTGCTCTTTCCGCTGCCGGACGAGCCCATGATGGCCAAAAACTCACCCTTTCCTACGGTGAGCGATACTCCGTCCAGCGCGCGTACCTCCACGTCGCCGGTGGTATAGACCTTGGTCAGTCCGACCACTCGAATCTGCGCCTCGTCCGCCTCGAGTGCCTTCGTCACGCCGGAATCCGGGGACTTCGAATTCGCTTCGGACATCAAATGCCCGATCGACGACCGCCGCCCCCGCTCCCGCCCGCGCCCCCGCCACCCATACCGCCCCCGCCCATTCCAGGAACGCCGGTCGCGGCGGGTTTGGCGTTGGGGACGATGGCGTCCGTCACGACCAAGTCGCCTTCTTTGAGCTCTCCGGACAGAATCTCCGTGGAGGTTCCGTCGGAGATTCCGGTGCGCACGTCGACCGCGATCAGATCCAGGCCGCGCAGTACGTAGACGCGCTTCGGACCGCGATTTTCCCCTCGACCGTTGCCGCCTCGCCAATCGCCTCGCGGCTTGTCACCTTCCGCGAGCGGGGCCTCGGCGCTGCCTCCGTCGGTCGCGCCGGGACCGCCGTCGCCGTGACGCCTGTGCCGTCCGTTGCCACCGTCCGTGCTTCCCGCATCGGAGCCGTCCGTGGACGGCAGTGCCGCTTGCGAGAGCGTCGGCGGGCTCGCGGGCGCGCCGCTCGAGGCGATGGGTCCCACCGACCCGGAGCCTGACGGCGGGGCACCGGCGTCCCCCGGCGGCTTGAAGCGCAGCGCCGCATTGGGCACCACGAGCGCGTTGTCGCGCTCCTGATAGACGATGGAGATGTTCGCCGTCATCCCGGGACGCAGCTTGAGATCGGCATTGTCGACGGCAAGCACCGCATCGTAGGTGACCACGTTCTGCACCGTCTGCGGCGCGTTGCGGATCATCGCAATCTCACCGTAGAACTTGCGTCCCGGGTAAGCATCCACCGAAAACTGGGCGCTCTGCCCAGCTTCCATTCGGCCGACGTCGCTCTCGGCCACGTTGGTGTCGAGCTGCATCTTGCGCAAGTCTTCGGCGATGGTGAAAAGCACCGGCGCCGAGAGCGAGGCGGCCACCGTCTGACCGACGTCGACCGAACGCGAGATGACGATGCCGTCGATGGGGGAGATGATCCTCGTATACGAGAGGTTCACCTGCGCTTGGTTCAGCGAAGCCTGAGCTTGAGCGAGGGCGGCCTTCGTGACGTCGACCTGCGCCCGAGACACCTTGGCCGTGGTCTCCGCGGCGTCCACCTCGGCTTGACCGGCCAGCGACTGCGCCGCGAGTGCTTTCGCGCGCGCGTAGATGCGCTCGTCGTTCAGGACTTGCACCTCTGCCTTGACGACCTGCGCCTTCGCCGAGAGGTAGTTCGCGTTCGCTTGCTCGAGCGTTGCTTGGAAGAGCTGGGGGTCGATGCGGGCGATCAGTTGGCCTTTCTTCACTTGCGAGTTCCAGTCGACCAAGATCTCTTGGACGCGACCCGACACCTGGCTACCGACCTGCACCGTGACTCGAGCCGAGAGCGTGCCGCTCGCCGTGACTTGGGCCACGAGCCTCTTTCGCTCGACCGGCGACGTTTTGTACTCCACGACCGGCGCCTTGGGGCTCACCACGAATCGCCAAATCGCGAAGCCGATCCCGCCCAAGAGCACGAGGCCGAGCACGGCCATCAACGCGCGTTTCATCCTGCTTCCCTTGTAGTCCAAAGGGCAGGGGGAGGTGTCCGCGTTAATGGTTCCTTAACAGTCCTACGGTGCGCTCGGTCGGGGCGACGAGCGTTCGGGTGAGGCGTTTCGCCTCGACTCACGCACTTCTCGCATCCAGGCCTGTCCGAGGAGCACGAGACGGGCAAGAACGAGGCCCGGCACCACCACCACCACGAGCAGTCGTAGTGCGACGAGCACCAGCACGAAGGCCACGAGCCACGGGCTCGAGTGACGTCCGGCCGCGAGCAGCGCGTGGGCGGTGTGCTCCGTCGCTGCGACGTGCGCGAGGCCCACGTAGAGCGTGATCGTCCCGAGGAGCACGCCGCACTCGAGCTTGCGATTGGTCTTCACGGGAGCTCCTCGCCGTTCGAGAGCAGCTCGGACTCGACCGCTCGTGCGAGAGTGGTCACGGGGGCCTGGGAGTCGGTTCGACGCGCGGTGAGCATCGCGAACAAGATGGCGTCGCCGATCGGACCGCCGGTCGCGTAGGTCCGCACGCCCCCCGTGTCCACCGGGACGCCGAAGAGGTGCGCGGTCGCGTAGAGGCCGCGGAACGTCTCGCGATCTCCGTGGATTCTCGAGGGGCCGAGTGCGAAGCCGCTCGACGAGACCCCGAGCCCGAGCACCACCGGTCCCGAGTCGATGTCGCCTCCGCCTCGCTCGTTCCGCGCGTACTCCCGCATGGCGCCGAAGCCCGCGAGCTCCGTGTAAAGCTCACGTTTCCCGTTCTCGTAGAGCGCCCGTGAGAGAGCCGGATCCGCGAACGACAGGAAGTACGAAGCGAAGAACGTGCCCGAGCCACGCCCTTCGTCCACGGCGTTCCCGTCCGGCGTCATGATTTGCACGAGCAGGCCCGTGTCCGTGCGCGCCGTCTTCTCGACCCGCGCCGCGAAGCGCACGACGAGCTTCTCGTGCGTCGTGGAGGTTGCTCTCCCGTGGAGACCCAGCGAGCCGATGGCACTCGCGTTGTCGACCGGGAATACGACCCCGGGAAAACTCTCGAGGAACGCGTCGGTGCTCGAGAAGCGCCGAGCGAGCGCCGCTGAGATCCGGTCGTTGAGCTCGGCGTAGCGGTTTCGTGGATCGACGACGCGGCGAAGGCCGAGCAAGAGGTTCAGGTATCCGAGGTACGCCACGTGGTGCTTGGGACCTTCCAAGCTGGTGAGGGGATCTTCGTTCCAGCGGTTTTTGTCGAAGGCCCTCGACTGCTCGGAGAGGGCGCCCTCGATGCACGTGTCCATGTGGCGCGTGAGCTCGTCGGAGCGCTCCGGATGGGCGAGCGCGAGCTGCCCGAAGCCCATTCCCGCCATCATGTAGGTGGCGAAGATCCACTCCGAGTCGAAGTGCGACGAGCCGGTGTGGAACGGCATCGCGGACACGTCTTGGGTCACGGTGCGCGCGAGCCCACTCGCGAGCTTGTCCTCGAGCTCCGGGGTTCCGAAAAACCATCCGTCCGCCTCCTGGGCGGCGATGCGATGAGGCAACGTCGCCGTGGCCAAGGAGAACGCCGCCGCGGCGAGCGTGAGCTTCCGAAGGAACGCATGCATGACCGATAGTCTGCGACGGGCAGCGATTTTCGGCTCGTCCGTCACCCTCGCCGCCGAGCCGTTCGACGAAGGTCCTCGACCGTTCGTCTCGTCGCGGCCCAACCCGAACCGTTTTTGCTACCCTCGCTCCCCGATGAAGCTCGAAATCTCCCCCTCGGGACGCGCCGCTTGCCGCGGCTGCAAGAGCCCGGTCGCCAAAGCCGAAGTGCGCTTCGCCGAGTCCTACACCATTCCCGGCGGCGATCAGCCCGGGCACCGTTACTGGCACCTCGCGTGCGCCGCGAAGAAGAACGTGACCGGTTTCACCGATGCGCTGTCCTCGTACGAAGCGGAGGTCCCCGAGCGCGAGTCGCTGCTCGCCCTGGTCGCCGCCGCCCCGAAAAAGAAGGGCAAAGACCTCCCTCTCCCCCACGTCGACCGCGCCCCCACCTCGCGAGCCAAGTGCATCCAGTGCTCCGAGCCCATCGAGAAGGGCGCCTATCGAATCGGCGTCGAGCGCGACGTCGACGCGGGCGGCTTCGGAGGACGAGCAGCCGGCTATATGCATCCTGCATGCGTTCCCGCCTACGCCGAGGAGCACCTCGGAGACGAGACCGTCGACGACCTGCTCGGCAAGGTCTTCGCCCACTCGCAATCCGGACCGGACGAGGTGGCCGAGGTGAGGGCCTTGGTCGCGGCGAGCTGAGCGGCCCTTCGCTGCGGGCCCCGACGCTTTCGTAGAGCTTGTCGTTCGCGCCACGTCTTGCCATGGTGCGCGCATGGCTTTCGATCCCAACGCTCCCGCGGGCGCAGACTCCGGTATTTTCGGCCTCCCGTTCACCGAAGACGACGCCTCGCTCTTGCTCCTTCCGGTGCCTTGGGAGGCCACCACGTCGTATGGCGGGGGCACCTCCGAAGGTCCGGGCGCCATCCTCACGGCGAGCAAGCAGGTCGATCTCTACGACCTCGACATCGAGAAGCCCTATGCGCCCGGCATCTTCCTCTTGCCCGAGCCGGCGGACATCGCCGCCTTCAGTGCCGAAGGAAAGGCCGAGGCCGCGAAGATCATCGAGGCCGCCGGCGTCGTCGAAGGCAACGCCGAGCTCTCCGTCGCGCTCGCCCGTGTGAACGAGCTCTCCAAGAAGGTGAACCAGCTCGTGTTCGAGGCCTCGGCGAAGGTGCTCGATCGCGGGAAATTCCTGGGCGTCGTCGGCGGTGACCACTCGGTCCCGCTCGGCGCGCTCGCGGCCGTCGCACGCACGGAGAAGTCCTTCGGCGTGCTCCACTTCGACGCCCACTCGGACACGCGCGACGCCTACGAGGGCTTCACGTACTCGCACGCCTCCATCATGCGCAACGTGCTCGAGGAGATCCCCGAGGTCACGCGCCTCGTGCAGGTCGGTATCCGCGACGTGTGCGAAGAGGAGATGACCTACGTCGCCGCGCAGGGGGATCGCGTGCGCTGCTTCACCGACCGGGAAATCGCCCGGCGTCGCATCGGCGGCGAGTCGTTCGCGTCGATTACCAAGGCCATCGTCGACGCTCTTCCGCCGCGCGTGTGGGTCTCCTTCGACATCGACGGACTCGACCCTCGCTTCTGCCCGCACACGGGCACTCCCGTCGCCGGTGGGCTCGACCTCGCCGAGGCCGTCTACGTGCTGTCCGAGGTGGTTCGCTCCGGTCGCGTCCTCGTCGGCTTCGACCTGAACGAGGTGGCCCCCGGTCCCGAGGGCGACGAGTGGGACGCCAACGTGGGCGCACGCCTGCTCTACAAAATGTGCGGCTTTCTCTTCGCGAGTCACGGAAAAGCCAAGCTTTTCCCCTGAAAGATCCCCATGTCGCGCCACGAGCTCCACGACGCCGGACGATCGATTTCGCTCACGCTCGGGTCACTCGAGCTCGAGGCCTTCTCGATCTCCGGGCTCGCGAGCTGGGTCGCGGTGCCCTCGTTCGACGCCGTGTTCGACCTCGGTCACTGCACAGTCCAGGCAAGTCAGCTGCGCAACGTGGTGCTCTCGCACGTTCACCAAGACCACTCGCTCGGCGTGGTGAGGCACCTGTCGCTGCGCCACATGACCGCGGCTACGCCCTCGCGCATCTTCGTCCCCGAGGAGAGCCGTGAAGCGTTGGTCGAGATGCTGCGCGCGTTCGAAAAGCTCGAGGGTCGCAGCGGTACACCTTACGAGACGCTCGTGCACGGAGTGGTCGCGGAGGGCACGTTTTCGCTCTCCAAGCATCGCAGCGTGCGCGCCTTCGACGTGACCCACCGCATCGCCTCGCGCGGATACACGGTCACCGAGACCCGCCGAAAGCTCCAGGAACGCTTCACGGGCTTGCCCGCCACCGCCATTCGCGACGCCCGCCTGCGCGGAGAAGAACTCTACACCTACGAAGACGCGTGCGTCTTCACGTACGTGGGCGACAGCACCATCGCCACCCTGGAGCGAAACCCCGAGCTCGGCCGCAGCGAAGTGCTCTTCCTCGAGGCCACGCACCTGCCCGGTACGCCCCTCGAAGCGAGCGCCAAGTACGGCCACACGCACCTCGAAGAGCTGGTCGCGCTTTACCGCAAGAGCCCCGAGACCTTGGCGAGCCCGCACGTGGTGCTCAAGCACTTCAGCATGAAGTACTCGCGCGAAGACATCCTCGCCGCTCGTGAGATTTTGCCCGAAGGCCTGCGTGAACGGGTCACGATGCTCGTCTGACCTCTCGCGGGTGGCTTCGGGCGGCCTGCTTCCCGACCGTGTCCGCGCGTTCTCGGATCGAGACGCGACACGAGGTCATGGTCACCTCACCTGGAACGTGGTGCCGAGCCTGACCGCTCCTCCCTCGAAGGGCGAAACCCTCACTTGGCCGAGCGCGCTTCCGAGGCAGGTCACCGCCGCGGGCGCGAGCCCGATCGGTCCGTCGAGGGTGACCTTGGACACGTGACCGTCGGGCTCGATGGCCAGGACGGCATGTCCGTATCCGGTGGGCGCCCCGGCCTCGCGGCACTTCTGCACCTCGGTCGCTTCGATGGCGGCTTTGGCTTCCAGGCGATCGAACGCCTTCTTTTTCGGCGCATTCTGCACTTGGTCACGCGCCGAGGCGGGCATCACTTGGTACACGTTCGGGTCGACCGGACCCCCGTAGGCGGCGTTCGCCGGCGTGCGTGTCTCGCGTTCTTCGGCCTCCCGTGCGTCCTGCTCTTTCGCGTACGAAATGGTCGCCGCCGTCTCGACCACCATGCCGGTCACGAACAGCGCAGGCTCCATGCCGTGCCTTCCGCATCCGGTCCCGAGGGCCGAGAGAGCCAAGGTCGTTCCGATGATCCCGAGTAGCGAGAGGCGTTTCATGGTGCCTCGGCCTTCCACGGAACGTGCCAAGCGCGCACCGCGTCCGAATTCGCTATCCTCGGGGGAATGACCGCGCCCTCCGATAATCCGCTGCTCGAGGTTCGTTCCAACATTCCCTTCGACGCCGTTCGACCGGAGCACGTGAGGCCGGCCGTGAAGGCGCTCGTCGAGTCCGCGCAGGCCGCGCTCGACGCCATCCCCAAAGCCAAAGAAGAAGGCGCGCTCACCTACGATCGCACCTTGGGCGCGCTCGACGTGGCCACCTCGGGGCTCGACTACGCGCTCGGCGTGGCGAGCCACCTCGAGTCGACCGCCGGCACCACCGAGCTTCGCGAGGCCTACGCCGCGGTGCAAGAGGAGGTCTCGGTCTTCTATTCGGGCATCTCGCTGTCCGAGCCCATCTACGCCACGCTCGCCGCCTACGCCGAGACCGAAGAAGCCCGCGCCCTGACCGGCGGTCGTAAGCGCCTGCTCGAGAAGACCTTGCTCGACTTCGTGAAGAACGGCGTGAAGCTCGATCCCGAGCGAAAGAAGCGTCTCGCCGAGGTGGACGTCGCGCTCGCGCAGACCACCCTCCGCTACTCCCAGAACGTGGTCGACGCGACCAACGCGTTCGTGGTCGAGGTCGCGGACGAGGCCGCGCTCGCCGGTCTGCCCGCGGGTGTGGTCGCGCAGGCGAAAGAGGCCGCCAAGCAGCGCGGGCTCTCCGGTTACGTGCTCACCCTGCAGGCGCCCTCGTACGTGCCCGTGCTCACCTACGCCGACGATCGCGCTCTTCGCGAGAAGCTCTATCGCGCCAACGTGCGCCGCGCGAACGAGGTGAACCTCGCCCTCGCTTGCGAGATCCTCGAGCTCCGCCGCGAGAAGGCCAAAATCCTCGGCTTCCCCGACTTCGCCGAGCTGGTCTTGTCCGACCGTATGGCCAAGACCGGGGCGAAGGCTCAGGCCTTCGTGGACGACCTTCGGGAGAAGCTCCGCCCCGCGTTCGTGAAGGAGAACGAAGAGCTCGACGCGTTCGTGCGCGAGACGGCCGGCCCCTCGGCGCTGCCGCTCGCTCCCTGGGACGTCGCGTACTACGCGGAGAAGCTCCGAAAGAAGCGCTTCGACTTCGACGACGAAGCGCTCCGCCCGTACTTCCCGCTCGACAAGGTCTCCGAAGGGCTCTTCCGCATCGTGGAGGACCTCTACGCCGTGCGCATCGAGCCCTGGACCGCGAGCGAGCCGGGAGGAGCGCCGCGTCCTTGGCACGATGACGTGCTCTCGTACGTGGTCCGCGATCAGGACGGCACGCGACTCGGTGCGTTCTACATGGATCTGTTCCCGCGCGACGAAAAGCGGGACGGCGCGTGGATGGGCGGCATGCTCGATCGTCTGCCCGGCACGCCCCACGGTCACGAGAACGTGGCCGTCGTGGTGGGCAACATGACGCCTCCTCAAGCGGGCGCGAAGACCGCCCTGCTCACCCACCGCGAGGTGCAGACGCTCTTCCACGAGGTGGGCCACCTGCTCCACCACGTGCTCTCCACCGTGAAGGAGCGCAGCCTGGCCGGCACGCGCGTGCTGGCCGACTTCGTCGAGCTCCCTTCGATGATCACCGAGAACTTCTCGTGGGAAAAGAAAGGCCTCGACCTCTTCGCCAAACACGTCGAGACCGGCGCTTCGATCCCCTCGGACATGCTCGAGCGCATGCGCGCCGCGCGCACCTTCCGCGCCGCCAACATGCTCACCCGACAGCTCGGCTTCTCCACCGTCGACCTTCGCCTGCACCGCGAGCTCGAGAAGCCCACGCCCGAGACCCTCCAGGCGTTCGCCCGAGACGCGTTCCAGCCGTTTTCGCCCGCACCCTTGCCGAGCGACTACGCCATGATCGCCTCGTTCTCCCACCTCTTCGGCAGCCCCTACGGCTACGCGGCGGGCTACTACTCGTATCAATGGGCGGAGGTGCTCGACGCCGATGCCTTCTCGCGCTTCGCCAAGGCCGGCGTGCTCTCGCGCGAGGTCGGCATGGAGTTCCGCACCAAGATCCTCGCGCGCGGAGACGAAGCCCCGCCGGAAGAGATCTACCGCGACTTCCTCGGTCGTGAGCCCGACGTCTCGGCGCTGCTCGCACGCATGGGTCTCTCGAGCGCGGCGTAGCCAAGCACGGCTCGAAAACGCGGCGAACGGAATCTTCCAGCTACGCGAAAACACGCGATTTTCGGGAACTTCCGTTCGCCCGAGCGCTCTTTGGGCCCGGCAGCGCGCACGTCGCGCAAGGAGGCCTCGATGGGCGTTTCCGTGGAGAGTGCAGGCAAATCGGGCAGGCGTGGTGTCGACTCGGAGGTGAACCTCATTCCGATGATCGACCTCTTGGTGGTGACCATCTCGTTCCTCTTGTTGACCGCCGTATGGACGTCCGCGGGGCGCATGGACGCGACCGCGCAGACTCCGGGGCCGAGCGACGAAATCAACGACGTGAAGCCGCGCAAGCTGGTGCTCGATGCACGGGGCGAGACCTTCGTCCTCACGTGGAAAGAGGGCGAGCGGGTGATCCGGAGTACCGAGGTGGCCAAACACGAGACCACCGAGACGACCGGCAAGACCCGCCGCGTGCGCTACCCCGAGCTCTCGCGTGCCCTCTCGGACGAGTGGGAGACGTACGGCCTCCACAAGGACGCCGCCGACCGTCGCACCGACCTCTTGGTGCTGCGCACCACCAACGAGCTGCCCTATGCATCGCTCGTCGGTCTGCTCGACGCCTCGAGCGCCGTGCGCCGCCCCGTGGGAAGCACGCGAGGCGCGGCCTTCGACGTGAGCTTCGCGGTGGACTGACCTCGAAGCCCACGCTCGTACGACCACCGACTCGGCCTCCCTGCGACGTTCGCGTCGCGGGCCGAGGGCATGACACCTCTGTCTCGCGCGCGTCCCCGAAGTCCGGACCGTCCCGCCGTCGCTCGTCGGCGAGAGGTCACGGAGTGCCTGAAAAATAGGTACTTCGAGGCCTGGCACACGACATGCTGAGGCGCTCGTCTCGCTCCGCAGTGAGGCGCGGAGCCCTTACGGACAGGGGAGTCATGACCAAACCTTCTTTGCTTACGCTCGCGCTCGCGAGCCTCGCCGTGGTCTCGTCCGCGGCCTTCTCATCGGACGCCGAAGCCTGCGGCGGGTGTTTCGTACAGAACGAGTCCACCCAGGTGACCGATCACCGCATGGCGCTGTCGATCGGCAAGCAGCAGACCGTGCTGTGGGATCAGATTCGCTACACCGGAGACCCTCGCGAATTCGCCTGGGTCTTGCCCGTACGGGCCGGCACCACGATCGAAGTCGGCAACGACGCCTTCTTCACCGCGCTCGACGCCGCGACCCAGCCGGTCATCGTGCCGCCGAACCGAACGGGCGGCAACGTCGGGTGCGGGATCACCGGATGTTCGGCCAACTCCTCGGACTCGTCGGGGGCACCCGGTGAAGGCCAAGTGCAAATCCTGAGTCAGGCCGTGGTGGGGCCGTACGAGACCGTCACGCTCAGGGCAACCGATCCGGACGCGCTCAATCGGTGGCTGAAGAGCCACGCGTTCACCATTCCCGCGTCGATCGAGCCGGTCATCTCCGCGTACGTTCGGGAGGGATTCGACTTCATCGCGCTTCGATTGGCTCCCAAATGCGGTGAGCGCCAAATGCGCCCCGTTCGCGTGGTCACCCCCGGCGCGGATCCCACCCTGCCGCTGCGAATGGTGGCCGCGGGCGTGGGCTCGCGCGTGGGCATCACCCTCTACGTGATTGGCGAAGGGCGCTATCGGCCGCAGAATTTTCCCGAGGCGAAGATCGACTTCGAGAACGACCTCACCTGGTCGCGTTCCACCAATCGCTCCAACTACCAAGCTCTCTCCGAAGCCGCGATGGCCGAAAATGGCGGCCGGGCTTGGCTCACCGAGTTCTCCGGCAAGGTGGACGTCGCCTATCCGTCGAGCGGACGATTCCGAACCTCGTTTCATCCTGCGCTCTCCGATGCCTACTACGGTCAATGCCGCGTCGGAGGATCCTCGACGGGGGGCAGCACGGGCAGCACGCAGTCCCCGTGTTACGACTCCCCGGCTCCGGACGCCTCCACTCCCGCGTCCGATGCCGGCCTCGACGGCGCGCGCGACGCGAGCCACGACGCCGCGACGACCGACGCGGGAGAGCCGGTGGATGTCGACGCCGGCGAAGACGCGAGCGTGCTCGAGGATGGGGGCACGAACGAAGATGCCGGAAAAGACGCCTCCACCGAGCCCTTCCCGCGACCCGAAGACGACGCCGGCCAGGCCTCGCCGCCCGTGGGCAAGGGACCCTTGGCCGCGTGTGCGTATCTCGACGATCTGGCCGTGGCGACCGAAGGCATGCGCGCCGATCAAGTGTGGGTGACGCGCCTGCGCGCGGTGCTGCCCGCCGACGCGCTCGGCGCCGGAGATCTGCGCCTCGAAGCGAGCGCGTCGCAGGTCGAGCTCTCCAGCGTGCACTACGTGACCGCTTTCGACGGCGAAGTTTCGTCGTCGCGTCCCGCCGGGTGCGCCAATGGGGGGGCCAAGAAGACCACCTTCGGGAGCTGGGCCTTCGCCTCCGTGCTCGGCGTGATCGGGCTCGCGTGGGTCCGTCGTCGTCGCCGTCGCTGAGCTGAAAAGCGCGCCTCTCGTGGGAGGGCCGACTATCCTCGTCGGGCATGCCCGAGCTACCCGACGTCGAGCTGTACCGGTCCCATCTCGAGCGCCGCTTCGTCGGCAAAGCGCTCACGGGCCTTCGTTTCGCGAGTCCCTTCGTCCTTCGCACCTACGAGCCGAAAGCCGAGTCGTTCGTCGGCAAAAAGGTGATCGGGGTGCGAAGGCTCGGCAAGCGCATCGTGCTCGCGGTCGAGGGGGAGCGCTTCGTGGTCGTCCACCTGATGATCTCCGGGCGATTGAGGCTCCGCGAGGCGAACGCCAAGATTCCCGGCAAGCTCGGGCTGTGCGCGTTCGACTTCGCGGATGCCACCGTGCTCTTGACCGAAGCGAGCACGCACAAGCGCGCGAGTGTGCACCTGCTCCAGGGCGAAGAGGCCCTCGCTGCCATGGACCCCGGCGGGCTCGAGCCCCTCGAGATCGACCTTGCCGCGTTCCGCGCGCGACTCTTGGACGGCAATCACACGTTGAAACGAGCGCTCACCGATCCCAGGCATTTTTCGGGTATCGGCAATGCCTACTCGGACGAGCTCTTGCATCGCGCCAAGCTCTCCCCGGTCAAGCTGGTCTCTCGCCTGACCGAGGACGAGCTCGCTCGGCTCTACGAAGCGACTCGAGGCGTCCTGGTCGAGTGGACGCGCATCCTCGCCGACGAGGTGGGCGATGCTTTTCCGGAGACCGTCACGGCGTTCCGGCCCGACATGGCCGTGCACGGGAAGTACGGCGTGCCTTGTCCGGTCTGCAAGACCCCGGTGCAGCGCATTCGCTACGCCAACAACGAAGCGAACTACTGCCCGACCTGCCAAACCGAAGGAAAGCTGCTCGCCGATCGCGCGCTCTCGCGATTGCTCGGAAAAGAATGGCCGAAGAGCCTCGAAGAGCTCGAGCTGCACAAGGCCGCACGGAAGCTCGAACCACCGCCGAGCCCGCCCGCGCCGGCTGCACCGGTCACGACGACCTCGCCCTCCGCGAAGCCGAAGCGTGCCGTGAGGGCCGCCGCCTCCCTCGCGGCGCCCGACGAGCCGCCGAAGGCGCCGACGGCCAAGAAGCCCTCGTCACGTGTCGCGAAGCCCGACGCCGCCGAGCCCATTTCGGCGCGCAAATCGAAGCGCTGAGCGGATTCGACCCTCGCCCCTCGTTCTTCGCGTAGGGTGTGCGCACGGAAGCGAGCGCTCGCGCGCAGGGCGTGCTCGTCGGAAGGTCCGTCGATTCCGCACTCGTGACGCGAGGACTGCTCCCCGCGAACGGGGGAATCGATGGCGAACGACACGCCGAACGAAACGTGGGTCGGGCTCGTCGCGTACGACACGATCGGGCTCAACGGCCCGCAGCGCGCCGCCATGATCGACCTCGAGCCGACGCTGCTCGGCCAAGAGCTCTGTCCGGGCGTCCGACTCGTGCGCACGTGCGACTCGTACAGCGCGAGCAATGCAGGCGAGCTGCTCGATGCCGAAAACGTCGGTGGGCTCTGGGTGGGCCACCACGAGAGCGGAGGGCTCGAGCTGCTCGAGGTCGCCTCGGGAATCGCGCAGGCGACCCACGTGGTCGCGGCCGGTTGCTTCGTGCAACCGGGCAATCGAGCGCTCCACGCCGTGAGAGGCTCCAAGGTCAATCGACGCGTCGGCGGCCAACAGGTGGTCCTCTGGACCGCGGACAGCAAAGAGTCGCTCTTGGCCATGCTCGACGAGCGACCGGGGAAGGGCAAACCGAGCGAGCTCCGCAAGGGCGACCGCGTCTGGATCGGCGAGCTCGTCGACGGGCGCTTCCACGTCGCCGCCTATGCGTGCTCGGCGGACGGCGCTTCGCTCGTGCTCGCCTGAATCGCCGATCACGCTAGGGGGTGCACTGTCGAGGAGCGCGACCGCCGAGCTCGAGCTCGCGCCCCTCCCGAGCGTCTCAGGGGGGCGGCGCGGTCTCGACGCCCGAGAGCGTCTTTTTGTCGTCGTCGACCTGGAAGCGCAACGTGCCGACGCTCACGGTCTTTCCTTCGTTGCGGCAGGCGAGGTCGCGCAAGAGGCCTTCGTTGGCGTGGCACGCTTTGCCGACCTCGGTGAGCGCTTCACACTCGGGGCTCTTCGGCTGCGTGATCGCGTAGAGACGCCTTGCCTGATGTTTGTCGAGCTCGGCCAGCGCAGGCCGCGCGCCCCTCACGAACGCGGCGTACGCATAGAGCGACGTGCGACCGGCATGGGGATCCTTGACCACCTCGGCGACGGGGCGCGAGAGCTCGAGGTCGATCGCCTTCTCGAGCTTTTGGGCGTCGCAAAGCGGCTCGGATTGGTCGCTCGTATCACTCGGCAAGATCGGGCCATTCGGCCCGCAGCGGTAGCTCGGGGCGCACGGGTCTTCCTTCACCAGCGCGTCCACCTTGTCGCACGAGAGCGCACCAGCCGCGATGCCCATGAGCGCGGCGTCGGCGAAGCTCTTTTTCTCGGGGTCCGGCTCTTCCAAGGTCCACGGGCGTGCGCCGAGCGCCGCGCAGCCGATTCGCGCGGCGTCTGCGGCCGATTTTTTCGCGAGCACACGCAAGAGCACGTTCGCTCCGGCACCGGCCCCTCGAGGCAGGTCCTTCTCTTTGGCGATCGGCGTGAGGCGAGCCACGAGCTGCTCTTTCGTGAGCGTGCTCACGTCCGTGCTCTTCACGGCCCGACCGAGCACCGCCGGGTCCGCGGCCGGGTCGACGACGAGCGGCGCGAACGCCTTGCCGAGCTCCTCGAGATCTTCGGGAGAGAGCGTAGGGAGGCGCTTTTCCCAGGTCGGGCCCTCGGTCGCCGCGGCGCGCGCGAGCACTTTGGCGACGCCTCCCGTGCCCTTCGCCTGGCGCACTTGCCCCACCACCGCGTCGGGGGTCTTCGACGCGGTGATCAGCGCTCCCACCACGACGTCGAACGGCGCCGGCGCCGACGTTTCCACCGGGCTGCGCGCGATCTGACCGGCCAAGAACGCCACGTTCACCCATTGCCCGTTCGGGAGCTTGAACGAGACCACGTCGGCGGTTTTTCCTCCCGAAAGCTCCACCGCCGTGCGCCCCGCGACTTCGTCTTTCGAGAGCGAAATCGTCGGCCATCCTTCGACTTGGAGCTCGCCCCCGCCGTCGGCGCGTGCCGTGAGCTTGGCGCCGTCGGCACGCCCGAGGTCGGGCTTTCCGCAGGCGGTCGCGACGAGCGAAAGACCGCCGATCGCGAGCACGAGCGGTATCGAAAAACGCGGGCGGGGAAGCTTCGTGAGGGGCATCGGTGCCCAGCCTATCGTAAGCGGGCCGCGCTTCGGGAGGAGAAGCCGTGAGGCTACTCGCCGCGCGCGAGATCCACGCGCGCCCGCTCGACTTGCCAGGCTCCATCGTGCGCGTCGTGTTCGAGCATCAAGTCGATCTCGAGGAGCCGCCCGTTCTCCTTGCCGTGCGCGTACATCGTGAGGCGCCTTTTCCCGCGCTCGCTCGAGGGTCGCTCTTCCATGCGGACCTCGGGGAAGCTCGCGCTCGTCTCGACGAAGCCGTCCTGACGGTCGAGCCACTCGAGCGAGGCCTTGGCGAGGCGTGTGCGCGGCGCCTTGACCTTGGCGATCTCGGTCTGCGCGATTTCTCCCTCGATGGCCGAGTTGCGGATGTACTCGAAGGGCAGGATCGCTTCCGGTCGCTCCACGTCTCCCAGCGTGGTCTCGAGCTCGGGCGAGGCTGCTTCGAGGACGGCGAGACCTCGCGTGGCGGCGAAGTCGAGGTCGCGGAAGCTCGTCGCGTTCGCGCGTCGTGCGCGTAGCTGGTCGCGCTCGTTCAAGAGCAACGCGGCGATCCCGCGTCGGATGCGGTCGTCGTCGTGATGCAGGAGAGGAAGCAGCGCCACGGCGCTCTCGGCCTCTCGCACCTCTTCTTCGGCATGCACGAGCGCCGTGTACTCGTGGCCGAGCACGCGACCGACGTTCACGCGGGCGGAGACGAGGTGGGTCGGCGCGACCACGTAGAGGCCGAGGCCGAGCGCCACCGCGTCGAGCTGTCGACGGAGCAACCAGCCGAAGGTCCTCCGGCGAAGGAGCTTCACGCCGACCGCGATGCACCCGACGAGGACCAGGGTCGTCCCGAGAATGCCGAAGATCCGCAAGCTCGAGAGGCCGCTCGTCGTCACGTGGATGGCGATGCGTCGGTAAGTTCCGAGCGCGAGCACGAGACCTTGCGCGAGCCACCCGTACGCGAGCCCGCGCGAGAGGCGGCCTTCCACTGCGTAGGCGAGGCGTCCGCGGAACATCACACCGACCACCACGGTCATCGCGAAGAGCGCGATCGTGAGCCAAAACGTCCCTTGGTGAGCGTACTCGCGCTCGCTCGTCCCGGCGGGGGGCGAACCGCTCACGAGGCACACGGCGTCGAGCGCGTGATACGCCGCGAAGAGCACGTTGAGCGCGACCAGCGCATTGCGTGTGACCGCGACAAGAGCAAGCTCGCGCGTGGTCTCGGCGCCCGAGACGTCGACGGACTCGGCGGTCGGCACCGCGCTCTCGGACTCGATTTTGCGCGCGAACGCGGGGCGCAGCAGCAGCACCGCGCCGAGGCCGAGACCTGCCCACGTGAAGAGACGCAGCGTCGCGGGCAGCTCGACCGAGCTGCGCAGCGCAGCCAGCCAATGGCCGACCACCGGGTTCGCCAGGCCGAAAATCGCCACGAACAGCGCGACCAAGGCGAGCGGGACAGCCACCTGCGCGAGACGCGTGGAGGGCGTCCGTCCGTCGCGTCCCGTCCCCGCGAGCACCCGATGCGCGCCCTCGAAAGCCGCCATCAGCCGCCGCGGGAAGGTCACGAACGTTCCGACGAACGAGCGCAACACGTCGGTCAGGAAGGCCCTGCGCGCACGCAGGAACGTGGTGAGCGCGAACACGGCGCCGAGCCCGAACAGCGTGACCTCGGGGCTCGACGCGTAAGCCGATCGCGCCGCGACGGCGAGCAGCATCGCGCCCAGCACCGCGAGCCTCGGCGAGAATCTTCGCGCGCGCGCCGCCAGCACGAGCAGCGCCGGCACCACCACGAAGAACACGGCCATGCCGTAACCGCCGTGCCCGTAGCCGTTTCTCCGCCAGAGCGCGAAGTCGGCGATCCCCACGAGCGCGAGCGCGACGAGCAGCTCGCGAGGGCGAGCAGGCTGCGTGCCCGAACGCGCCGGTAACACGATGGGCTCGCGGACCGGCTCGGGTCGATAGGGATGCGCGTGCGTCGTCTCGCGCCGCGGTGCGTGCTCCGTCTGGGGAAGGGGAGTGTCGAGAGAGGTGTCGGGCATCCACGACCCTATTCCGCGGGGCCGAATCGTCACGCGATCGGGCGCCGATTCTCCGACGTTTCACCGGGAAAACACGGGCTTTGCGCGCGTGTTCACACCACGTCCATCTCGTTCACGCGCACTTCACCTCGGACGAGACTCGTTCGCTCGAGAGGCCCCGAGCCACGTTCTCGCGCGACGATTCGGGTCGTTCGCTTCAGGTTGTCTCGTTGCTTCTTGCCGAAGAGGAGATAGGTTCTGCCCGGTCATGAGTGCGTCTACTCGAGGAACGTCCTCCCCAGGGCCCGGGCTCTTTTCGGGCATCGGCAGCGTCTTTCAGGCCATGGGCTTCGTGTTCGTGCGGCCTCGTCTCTGGCCCTACGCGATCGTGCCGGTGGTGGTGTGTGGCCTCTTGCTCGGCGTGTTCGCCTCGGGCGGTGTGCTCGGCACCACCGCGCTCACGCGAGGTCTCGTCGAACGCGACGGCGGCTCGGCCGTGCTCGCGTGGCTCTTGCGCGTGGTGCTCTGGCTCGTGTCGATCGCGGTCGCCTTCTTGCTCGCGACCGCCCTCGCGCAGCCGCTCTCGGGCTTCGCGCTCGACGCGCTCTCTCAGGAACAAGAGCACGAGCTCGGCGGCCCGCGCCGTGAGGGGCCGAGCTTCTTCGAGGGGCTCGTGGCCTCGCTCAAGGTGACCTTCCTCGGCCTGCTCGTCGGACTTCCCGCGCTCTTCGCGCTCGCCGCGGCGAGCTTCCTCTTTCCGCCGCTCGCGTTCGTGTGCGTGCCGCTCAAGGTGGTGGTGGTCGGCCTGCTCGCCGCCTGGGACTTTCTCGACTACCCGCTCTCGCTCCGCAAGATGAAGCTGCGCGATCGCGTGGCGTTCATGACCGACCACTTCGGCGCCGTGCTCGGCCTCGGTGTCACCGTGGCGGTTCTTCTGCTGCTCCCAGGCATCGGGCTCTTCTTGCTGCCGCTCGGCGTGGTGGCCGGTACGCGCCTCGTGGTGCTCGTCGAGCGAGGTGCGCGGTGAGCGAGCCGGATCTGGTGGTCGACGCGCGCGTGACCGTCTCGGGCAAGTGCCTCTCGTGGACCAGCGCCCGCTCGTCCGGACCCGGTGGCCAGAACGTGAACAAGGTCGAGTCCAAGATCGACCTTCGTTACGCGTTCGAGACCGACGAGGCCCTCACCGCGATCGATCGCGATCGCATCCGTGCACACTGCAAGAGCCGCATCGACTCCGAGGGCACCATCCAGGTCGTCTCCCAGAAGACCCGCGATCGCGGACAGAACCTCGAAGATGCTCGGCAAAAGCTGGTCGCTATGCTGCTCGCGGCGCTGGCCCCGCGGGTCGTACGCAAGAAGACCAAGCCGTCCAAGGGCGCCGTCCGAAGGCGCCTCTCCGACAAGAGCGCACAAGGCCAGAAGAAGGCCCAGCGTAAGGTCCGTCACGACGACTGACGGAGCCGCCGTGTCGCCGCAGGCTCCCTCTCGTCGCAGCGGCTCGTGCGGGAAAAGCCCGGCCGGGGCATCTCGTCTGGCGTCCGGCGACGTTCCGTAGCGTCGCGGCCTCTCTGCGTCCTCCTCCGGGGCGCGCATTTCCGCGTCCGGGCGTCCTCCTTGGCTTCCCGGGTGGGCTCCCGGCGCAGCCGGAGAAGCTCCACGCCCTCTCCACGCGCACTTTTCTCCGCAACAGGTGTCTTCGGTCGGCCGAAAGGCACAGGTCATGGCCGACGTCGTCCAGATCTTCCACGAAAACCAGCATCTCTTGGCGGACGTGCGACCTCGCGAGCCGCGCGAGAACCTGGCGCGCTTCGTGGGCGAGGCTCGTTACGTGGCCGACTTCGCCGAACGCGCCAAGACCAAGCTCCTGCGTGTGGGCGTGCCCCGCGATCTCGTCGAGTCGCTCGATCGACGCGTGCGCGTGCTCGAAGGCGCGCAGGTCGAGCTGCACGTCTCCAAAGTGCGCAAAGAGCCCCGGGAGCTCTCGCTCACTCGGGAGGCCATGGCCATGCGACGCGAGGTCACCAAGATTGCGTCGTTCGCCGGGCGCAGGCGTCCGGAGATGGGTCGTCAGTTGCGCTCGCTCGTGCCCTTGGTCGGCTTGAATCGTGCGCTCTCCGACCTGCGTTTGCTGGCCGACTTGGCCTTCCACGAGCAGGAGATGTTCGCTTCGGTCGGCGAAGACGGCCTCGCGTGGAGCGAGCGTTTGCTCACCATGGCCCAGGAGCTCGAGCGCGCGATCGTCGAGCGGCGCCTTTTGCAGGTCGCCCAGGGCGAGCGCGTCGACCTACGCAATCGCGCCTACGCGTGGGTGCTCGAGGCGCTCCGGGAAATCAAAGCGGCCACGCGTTATCTGGGCATCGCGCGCTTCGAGGACGCCGAACGCGACGAGACGCTGTTCGTGCTCGAGGAGCGCGCCGAGAAGCGCCCCGAGACGGCCTCGAGGGCCCCCACGAGATGCGCGCGCCCGAAGGCTGTCCGCGCCCTTCGTGGTGAGGGGCGCACGGAGAGGATCCGTACGCCCGGGCAGGATCCGGAAAACGCGCCGACTTACAGATCGACCATCGTGCCGAGCTCGACCACGCGGTCGGGCGGCAGCTCGAAGTACGTGGTGGCCGAGCGTGCGTTCCGGGAGAGAAACCCGAAGAAGCCCTCGGCGAGCGAGCCCATGTTGCCCGCATCGGAGGCGACCACGCTCTCCCGTCCGAGGAAGTAGGTGGCGCCGTCGAGGTCCACGTCGAGACCGTGGTTCTTCTTGGCGAGCGCGAGCGCGGGTGGCACGACGGGCTGATCCATGAAGCCGTAGCGCAGGTTCACGCGGAACACCTTGTCCGCCAGCTTCTCGACCACCACGCGGTCTTCGTCGTCCACGAACGGTTCGCGGATCTCGGTCACGGCGACCAGCACGATCTCCTCTTCCAGCACGCCCAGGCGGTCGGCGTGGCAGGTGAGCACGATGGGCACGCCCGTGGGGCTCGAGCCCATGAAGATTCCGCAGCCTTTTTTCCGAGGTACGGAGGGCAGGGAAGCCAAAAACTCGTCGGTCGATTTGGCCTTCTTGGCCACGATCGCGCCCAGATAGAAGCGCCCTCGGCGCCAGGTGATCATCACCACCAAGAACGCCGCGGCGATGAGCACCGGCACCCAGCCGCCGTCGAGGAACTTCAGCGCGTTGGCCGCGAAGAAGGGCAGGTCGAAGGCCAAGAAGAACACCAAAATGCCGCCCGCGACCGGCAAGGGCCAGTTCCACTTTTGGCGCATGACCACGAAGAAGGCCACGCTGGTGATGGCCATGGTTCCGGTGACGGCGATGCCGTACGCCGCGGCGAGCTTGCTCGACTCTTTGAACGCGAGCACGAGGGCGATGCACGCCACCATGAGCAGCCAGTTGATCTCGGGCACGTAGATCTGACCCTCGGCGTCTTTCGAGGTGTGGCGCACGGTCACGCGGGGGAAGTACCCGAGGCTGATGGCCTGCTGCGTGAGCGAGAAGGCGCCCGAGATGAGCGCTTGCGACGCGATGACCGTGGCCATGGTCGCGAGCCCCACGAGCGCGATGGTGAAGCGCGGTCCGGGCGACATGGCGAAGAAGGGACTGTCCGCGGCCTCCGGGTGCTGGAGCAAGATGGCTCCCTGGCCGAAGTAGGCGAGCGCGAGGCAAGGCAGCACCATGACCACCCAGGCGATGCGGATGGGCTTCTTCCCGAAGTGTCCCATGTCCGCGTAGAGCGCCTCGCCGCCGGTCACCGCGAGCACCACCGAGCCGAGCACCATGAAGGCGTGTTTGCCGTGGTGCGCGAAGAACGCGACCGCGTACGCCGGGTTCACCGCGTAGAACACCGCGGGGTTCTTGGACGCGTGGTAGATGCCGAGTCCCCCGATGGTGACGAACCAGAGGGCCATCACCGGTCCGAAGATGACGCCCACGGTGGCGGTGCCACGGCTCTGGATCGAGAAGAGCCCGATCAAGATGACCACCGTGATGGGAATCACGTAGGGCGTGGCCTTCTCGGTCACCGTCTTGAGGCCTTCCACGGCCGACAGAACGGAGATGGCCGGCGTGATCATGCCGTCGCCGTAGAGGAGCGCGGCCCCCGCGATGATGAGCACCGCGAGCGCGCCGATGGGCTTGTTTTTCCCCGCGCGGAGCTTCTCCGGGAGCAGCGCCAAGAGGGCCAAGATGCCGCCTTCGCCCTTGTTGTCGGCGCGCATGATGAAGACCAGGTACTTCACCGTGACCACCATCATGAGCGCCCAGAAGATGAGCGAGAGCACGCCGAGCACGTTCTCGTGCGTGGGCTCGACCGCGTGCGGCCCGTGCGTGCACTCGGCCAGGGTGTAGAGCGGGCTCGTGCCGATGTCGCCGAACACGATGCCGAGCGCGCCGAGCACGAGCGCGCCCAAGCTCCCGTGAGGTGTGTGCCCGTGACCGTGGTCGCCGTCGCCCGCGGCCTTGTGACTCGCCTTCTTGTCACTCGCCTTCGGCGCGTCTTGCGCCTCGTGGTTCGCAGAGGTCTCGCTCGAGCGCGTCTCGTTCGCGGCTTCTCCGGCGGGCGTTTTCGACGAGCTCGACTTCTTCGGTTGGGCAGAGTCCATGGGCGGCCGTGAGGCTACGGGAACGGGCGGCCCACGCCGACGAAAATGCGAAAAGGCTGCGTCCCACCCCACGACGAGCCCACCGCGGACCACTCGGGCTTGCGCGAAAGCCTCGCGAGCCGCCTTTGCACGGCCGGAACGTGTCCGAGGCCTGACGGATTCGTGACGACCCGATTCCTAGAGTCGTTTCGAGAACATGAGCGACCCGACAACGCCCAAGAAGCCGTCGTACTCCGTGCTGAAGAACCTGCCCTTCGTGCTCGTGCACCTCGTGGCGCTCATCGGCGTGTTCGTCATGGGTTGGTCGTGGAAGGGCGCCGCGCTCGCGGTGGGCCTCTACTACCTGCGCATGTTCGGCGTGACGGCCGGCTACCACCGCTACTTTTCCCATCGAACCTTCCGCACGAGCCGGTTTTTCCAGTTCGTCCTGGCGTTCTTGGCCGTGTCCAGCACCCAAAAGGGCGTGCTCTGGTGGGCCTCGCATCACCGCCTGCACCACAAGCTGAGCGACAAAGAAGGCGACGTGCACAGCATGAAGCGCGACGGCTTCTTCTGGTCGCACGTGGGCTGGATCATGTCGGACGAGCACGACGCGACCGACGAGAAGCGCATCTCGGACCTCACGCGTTACCCCGAGCTCCGTTTCCTCGATCGCTTCCACGTGCTGCCCACGCTGGTGCTCTGCGCCGTGCTCGTGGCCGCCGGCGGTCTGCACGCGCTCTTCTGGGGCTACTTCGTCTCCACCGTGTTCCTCTGGCACGGCACCTTCACCATCAACTCGCTCTGCCACTACCTCGGCAAGCCGCGCTACGTGACCGGCGACGAGAGCAAAAATAGCCTCTTTTTGGCCCTGATCACCATGGGCGAGGGCTGGCACAACAACCACCACTACTACCAGCGCTCCACCGCGCAGGGCTTCTTCTGGTGGGAGATCGACATGACCTTCTACCTCTTGAAGGCGCTCTCTTGGGTGGGCGTGGTGTGGGATCTCCAGACCGCCTCGGACGAGGTCAAGGCCAAGAACCTGCTCCGTCCCAAGGCCAAGTCCGAAGCCGAGCCCGAAGGCCTCGAGGTGCCCGTGCTCGACGCTTCGCCGGCCGACGCCGAATGACCTGATCAGCGTCTCCACACGCACGCGAGAGCTCGCGCTCTCCCACGAAGGCAGCCCGCTCGACTCCGGTCGACGAGGCTGCCTTCCTGCTTTCACGCGCGGCGAGCGGCCGAGGAGGCCTCGAGAACCGGCGCGCACGCGCGCGGAGCAGGGGGCGCGCGACGGCTCATCTCGCGCCCTGCGTAGGGCTCACGAGGCCCCGCCGCGAAGGCCTTGGCGCACCCCGCCAACGCGCATTTTGCATCGATATTTCCCGTGAAATTCGAGTGTAAAATGCACTTCGCACGCGCGCCGATTACGCACTCCGACAAATGTTCGTCGGGGCTTGGTGCGCGGGAAAAAAAGGCGCTAAGACACGCGCGATCGCCGCTCGCGGCAGGCACGAATTCCGCACCGATCCCGCGACGCTACCCCGATGGAAACCACGACTACTCCCTCCTCCACCCGCACGGAAAAAGAGCTCATCCAGGCCTCGCGTTCCTACGCCGTCGAGAGCAAGGCGAAGAGCTGGGCCCTCCTGCTCGGCACGCTGGTCGTGCTCGGGTTCTTCTGGTCGGGCGCGGTGCTCGCTCCGCACTGGGCGGCGCGCCTCGTGTCCGGCATCTTCGCCGGTCTCACGATCGTGCGGATGTTCATCGTCTACCACGACTTCATGCACGGCGCGATTTTGCGAAACTCGCTCGCGGCCCGCGCCATTCTCTACGTCTACGGCGTGGTGGTCATGACCCCGCCGCGCGTGTGGAAAGAGACCCACAATTACCACCACGCCAACACCGCCAAGATCATCGGGTCGCACGTCGGCTCGTACATCATGGTGACCACCGGCATGTGGCAGAAGATGAGCGCGCGCGAGCGCTTCATGTACAAGGCCGTCCGTCACCCGCTCACCATCCTGTTCGGGTACTTCACGGTCTTCATGCTCGGCATGTGCGTCTCGCCGTTCCTCCGCGCGCCGAAGAAGAACTGGGACTCGCTGCTCTCGCTCCTGCTGAACTGGGCCGCCACCGGGCTCATCATCTGGAAATTCGGCTTCGTGGCCTTCTTGCTCGGCTACTTCGTGCCGCTCGCGGTGGCCATGGCCTCGGGCGCGTACCTCTTCTACGCGCAGCACAACTTCCCCGAGATGAACGTGCAGCCCCGCCACGAGTGGAGCTACACCCGCGCCGCGCTCGAGTCGTCGAGCTACATGAAGATGGGCGCCGTGATGAACTGGTTCACCGGCAACATCGGCTTCCACCACGTTCATCACCTCAACCAGCAGATCCCGTTTTATCGTCTGCCCGAGGCGATGGCCGCCATCCCCGAGCTGCAAGATCCTCCCACCACCACGCTGTCGCTCTCGGACATCGTGAAATGCTTCGAGCTCAAGCTCTGGGACCCCGACGCCGGCAAGATGGTCGGCTACCCCGAATGAGCCGAGTCCTCTCCTGACCGACCCCCCGCGAAACCCGAAGAGCCCCGAGCCCTTCGGGTTTCGGCGCGTAAAGAGGCTCTTTTCTCGCGGCGAAGTCGACCCCAAACTCCCGCGACCGCTCGGCCCCCCTCGTCGTCGTCCACGTCCCGCGAAAGCTCCGTGACCCCCAAGCTCGTCGCCGTCACCACGGTCAAGGCCCTCCCCGAAGGCAAGCCCACGCTCGTCAAAGAGGGCAAACGAAGGCTCGCGTGCGTGCGCCGCAAGGGCCGCGTCGACGCCTTCGAGGACGCCTGTCCACACGAGGGGCACCCGCTCTCGATGGGCCTCGTCCGCGACGGCGTGCTCACCTGCCCGTGGCACAACTGGAAGTTCGAGCTCGACACCGGCCATTGTCTCTTCGGGGGCGAATCGGCTCGCAAGGTCCCGTGCGAGGTGCACGAAGGCGAGGTGTTCGTCGGGCAGACCCGAGAAGGCGAGCGCGCCCGCATGGTGCGCGACGTCCGTCGATCGCTCTTCGACGGCCGCGTCGACGGCGTGGTGCGCGAGGGGCTTCGTCTCGCCGCGCTCGACCCGCTCGCGCCGTACGACGTGATGCTCGAGGCCTCGCTCGAGACCTCGCGCTTCGGGTTGGGCGAAGAGGCCTGCGCCCTCGAAGCCGCGCGTGCGCTGGTCGCCGCCGAGGTCCTCAGCGCGGCCGAAGGGCTCGCCCTGGCCGCGAGCGGGCTCGTGAAGAGCGTGGCCGGAAGGGCCGCTCTGGAGGCTCCGAAAGGCGCGTTCTCGGCCGATCGCGACGAGCTGCTCGACGCCCTCTTGGAAGAGCGTCGCGACGAAGCCGTGCTGCGCGCCTTCGCCGACACGAGACCCTTCGAGGAGGTGGTCGCGGACACGTTCCTCCCCTTCGTGTCGCTCAAGCTCTTCGACGGCGGGCTCGCGCTCGTGCGCATCGTGCGCGCCGAAGGGCTCGTGCGGGCCTTTCCGCATCGTGAAGCCGAGGTGCGCGCCGCCGTGGCCCGCATGCTCGCCTGGGCCTCCCCGCGCTCGGACTTGCCCACCTGGCGCGCCACGCGCTCCGGGATCGCCGAGGCCCTTCGCGGCGACACCGAGCCTTCGTCGATCCTCGAGCCGACGGACGAGCGATCTCTCGTCGAGGCCCTGCTCCACTCGGAGAAACGCGCTGTCGCGACCGTGCTCGAGCGCGTTCGTTCGGGTGACCTTTCGCCCGGTATTTTCGCGGCGACGAGTCACGCGGCGCGCTCTCGTCTCGTCCACTACGACCGCGCGTGGAGCACACGTGTCGGCTCCACCGTCACCACGTCCGAACCCGTGACGGCGCTCGCGTTCGCGCACTCGCTCGAGAAGCTCGCGAGCTCTGGGACCTTCGCAGGTCGCGCGCTTCGTCCGCTCGCGGTGCAGGCGGCCGGTCTCGTCGGACGTCTCTCGCGCCTCACGAATCCGGTGCCCGAAGCCGAGCCCGGAGCGCACGCGGCGCGCTCGTCACGTGAGCTCTTGCGCGCGCTCGTGTTCGAGAGCGCACTCGCCGAAGCGAGCCCGAGCGAAGCGTTGCTCGCGGCCGCGACGTTGTCCGAGGTCGCGAACGACACCCCGCTCGCGCCTCTCGCTCCTCTCGTGGCTCCTTTGCTCGACGAACCGAGGGGCGGGCGTCTCGTGCGCCTCGCCGCCAACGCCGAGCGCGTGGTGCGCACCCGCAAGCCTCACGAAGGCGTGGACTGAGCGCGCCTCGCCTCGCCGCGCCTCGCCTCGAAAAACGAGGCTCAGTTCGTCCCGAGCACGCCGAAGACCACGTTCAAGCTGAGCGCGACCACCACGGTATTGTGCAAGAACGCGAGCAGCGAGTGTCCGAGCACGGTGCGACGCACACGCGTGCAGGTGACGGCCACGTCGGCCACTTGGAAACACATGCCGATCCCGAACGCGAAGTAGGCGAAGTCGATGTCGCTCGGTTTGTCGGGCCCTGGAAACTGAAGGCCTTCTTCGCGCCTTCCTCGGTAGAAGAGGTGCGCGTAGCGCAGCGAATACGACGTGTGCGTGAGCACCCACGAGAGCGCGACCGCGCCGAGGGCGAGCGCGGTCCACACGTTCCCGCCGTGCTCCATGGCGAGCGAGCGACGCAGCACGAAGATCGCCGCGAACAAGCTGAAGAGGCTCGACGCCACGGCGATGACCCACACGGTCTGGCGGCCCGGATCTTCGGCCGCGGCGCGCAGGCGCGTGATCTCGGGCGTGGAGCGTAAGATCACGTTCCACGCGAGCGCGATCAGCACGAGCGCGCCCGCATCCCACGCGACGACTCCACGAAGCATGAACGGCGCGGGGACAACGGCCGCGAAGACGAGGCCGATGAGCACCGACACGAACAGGCGGCCGGTGGCTCTCCTCGGGTCGACGTAGCGAAAAATGCTGCGTTTCGGCCTCGAAGGGCCGCCGGTCATCATGTCTTGCCGAGCAGGGCCACGGCCTCGTCCGGGCGCATCCACATGGCGCTCTGGTCGCCTTCGTAGATGCGGGTCGATCCCTGAGTGAACACGAAGTCGTACCGGCAGAAGACGCTCTTTTGCATCTTGCGGGTCTGCTTGGCTTTGCAGTCGAGCACGAGCGGCTCACCGGGGGAGGCGAGCGCCAAGAACTTCGCGAGGTGGATGCGGCCGCCGTAGCCGACCCAGCCGTCCGAGTGGCGCAAGCCGAGCACGTAGTACGCGTGCACGAAGCCCACCATGCCGGTCATGTGGACCATGAGCCCGCCCGAGACGTGGCGCGGATGGCGAACGGGATGGGCGCGCTGCTCTCGGGTGAGAGGCAGATCGTCGTGTGTCGGCATGCGTGCCACCACGCGCCCGTTCTCCGCGTCGATTTCCAGGATGTCGTCGATCAACAGGCCGCCGGGACCATAAGGGCAGTCGGCGACGAACTCGGGGTCGAGGGCCATGCCCCTTCGTAGTCCGGCGAGGCGCGTGCGAGCAACGAGCATCGGCTCCGGCCGCACCGGTGACGGCGCGCGCGACGTTCTCGGCATCGTTCTCGGCGCGGGATTTCAGAATGTGCCCGGCCCCACTCGATGACCTCGGAAGATGGCGCTAAAGACCTCTTACGAGCGCGAAAGAGCACTCGAGAATCCCGAACGACCTCGTGCACTTTTGCTATCGACTACCCCCGTGAAAGAATCGAGCCTGCGCGACTTTTGGCTCTACCTCGTCTCGCGCGCGACCAGCATCGTCGGCTACCACATCGTCTCGGTGGTCATCGGTTGGCAGGTGTTTTCGCTCACCGGTCGTGCCCTCGATCTCGGCTTCGTAGGCCTCGCGCAGTTCCTCCCCGCGGTGCTGCTCTCGCTGGTCACCGGACAAGTGGCCGATCGCGTGGACCGTCGGCGCATCCTGGTGGTCTGCTACTCGGTGGAGGTCGTGGCGGCGCTCTCGCTCTTCGCCGCCACGCGCTCCGGAGGAAAGAGCCTCTGGCCCATCTACGGCATGCTCGTGGTCTTCGGCACCGCGCGCGCCTTCAGCGGCCCGGCCTCGCAAGCGCTCTCGCCCAACCTCGTCCCGAAGGAGATCCTCCCGCGCGCCGTCGCGTGGTCGTCCACCGTGTGGCAGCTCTCCACCATCGTCGGTCCGGCGCTCGGTGGTCTGCTCTACGGGCTCTTCGGTCCTCGCACGGTGTACGCGCTCGCCTCCGGGCTCATCGCCACCGCGGCGGTCTCCATCGCCGCCATCCGTCAGAGCGGCATGGCCAAGAAGGTCGAGCGTGCGGCCGACGCGCCCGAAGAGAGCAAACTGCGTGAGCTCTTCGCGGGGCTTCGCTACGTCTTCCAGGAGCGCGCCATCCTGGGCACGATCTCGCTCGACTTGTTCGCAGTCCTCTTGGGCGGCGCCGTCGCGCTCTTGCCCATGTTCTCTGCCGCGCTCGGGGCAGGTCCGCTCGGGCTCGGCCTCCTGCGTAGCGCGCCCGCGGTCGGCGCCTCGATCACGGCCATCTTGCTCGGCATCTACCCGCTCAAGCGCCACGCCGGCAAACGCATGCTCGCGTGCGTCGCGCTCTTCGGCGCGCTCACCATCGTGTTCGGCATGTCCAAGAGCTTCCCGCTCTCGCTCGTGTGCCTCGTGCTGCTCGGCGCGGCGGACATGGTGAGCGTGGTGGTGCGCAAGACGCTCCTTCAGCTTCGTGTTCCGGACGCCATGCGCGGACGCGTGTACGCGGTGGGCGACGTCTTCGTGGGCGCCTCCAACGAGCTCGGTGAATTCGAGTCCGGTCTGACCGCCGCTTGGCTGGGACCGGAGCTCGCCGTGATTGTGGGAGGTGTAGGCACGCTCGTGGTCGTGGCCCTTTGGGCGGTCTTTTTCCCTGATTTGCGCAACATCGACCGCCTCGACGTGGCCCCGGAAGACCCGGAAAAATCCCCCGCCGAATGACCGACCAAAATCCGAGGGAAGCGCACCGCTTCGGTCGGCGTACGAACGGGCATGTCGGAACGCACGCCCAAGTACTCCCTCGGACTGTCGGTGCTGTTCGGCCTCTTCGCGCTCTTGTCGCTGGCCGCCTGCGCGGACGCGCTCGCCGGTTGAGGGTAAGCTCGCGGCGATGAAGCGTCGTCTGAGCCTCGGTCCCTCCTCGAAGACGTCGACGGCTGCCGTGGCTCTCGCGTTGGCGCTCGCTTCGAGCGCCTGCAGCAAGACGAACCAGGTCGACCCTCGTCCTCCGCTCGGGGGCGAGACAGCGCCGGTCGCCACGTCGTCCGGTCCGATGGCCTCGGCGAGCCCCGCACCGAAAGCGTCGGGCGAAGCGTCCGTCGCGCCGCAGAAGCCGTTCACGTCGTGGACCGAGCCCGCGGCAGCCGAGGCGCTCTTGCGGGGAGGCGCGTGGCCTCGTCAGGTCGACGACGCGCTCACGTGCACGTTCCAGTCGCCCGAGCAGTCGTGTGTGC
The DNA here is from genome assembly GCA_965225775.1 of Polyangiaceae bacterium. Taxonomy (GTDB): domain Bacteria; phylum Myxococcota_A; class Polyangia; order Polyangiales; family Polyangiaceae; genus JAAFHV01. The sequence continues at coordinate 9,483,397 of OZ245328.1, forward strand.
CGGGAAGCGACGCGGTGCTGTTCGGTTGTGTCGAAGACTGCAACTCGACCTGCGAAAAGTGCGGGAAAGAGTGCACGGAGAAGCTCGATTCGTGCCGCTCGACCTGCACCAAAGACCCGAGCAAGACCCCGGGCAGACAGGCGTGCGAGCTTGCCTGCGCCAAAGAGACCGGCGTGTGCCTCGATCGCTGCGTCACCACCCGAGATCGCTGCCGGACCGGCGAGTGCAACGCGGAGGTCGCCAAGTACCAGAAGCGTGTGTCCTCGAACTACGGCTGCAAGTCGAAGGCGAGCCCGGTGAGCATCTGCACCAAGGCGCGCGCCTGCCTCGACGCGTGCAAAGACGAGAAGTGCGAGGCGGCGTGCCTGCAAAAGCACGCGCCGGGCTGCGATCAAGGCTTCCAAGACGCGGTGAAAATGAGCGCCTGCCAGGTCTTCGACACCAGCATCTGAGCGTGCCTTTCGAGGAAACGAAGGCTTTCGGTTTTCTCCGTCTCCCCGGTCGGGAGAGGTTCGGGTAGAGCACGCCCATGAACCTTCAGCGCCTCGGTTTCGGCTTCGTCGCGGTCTCCATCGTCGCTCTCGGCTCGCTCGCGTGCTCGAGCGCGAGCCCGCGCACCACCAGCATCTCGGCCCTCAAGGGCGATGCCGTGGCGGGAAAGACCGTCTTCACCACCAACTGCGTCTCGTGCCACGGCACCGACGCGAAGAGCGGCAGCGCGGGCAAAAACCTCCCCGCCGAGAGCGCGGAAGAAGCGTACGGCCAAATCGTGGAAGGCGGAGGTGGCATGCCCGCCTTCGGCAGCCTGAGCGACCAAGACGTCGCCAACGTGTGGGCGTACGTCCAGACGCTGAAGTGACGCGATCGCCGCGCTACCAGCCGAGCGTGGTCTTCATGAAGGGCGCAAGCTCGGCGGTCATGCGCTGGTAGGCCGCGAAGGTCGGGTGGTAGGCGCACGCGCCGAGCTCGGCGTCGCTGGTCTGTCCGATGGCGAAGGTGTGGAGCTTGGTGTCGCCGGCGGCCGTTCGAGCCGCGATGGCTGCCGCGATGCCGCCCGTCATTTTGGTGCGCGCCATGAACGGCTGCCCGTTGATGTCCGTTTGTGGGTAGTCGTCGTTGACGGTGCCGGGCACGATGGCGAAGAGGTGCGCCGTGGGATTTTTCCCGCGCACCTGCGCCAAGAACTGCTCGTAGCCCGCCGCGAAGGCCGCCTGGGAGGGCGGGGGATCGACCGCAGGATTGGCGAGATCGGTCCCGCCGAGCACCACGACCACGGCGTCCGGCTGCCAGGTCGAGAAGTCCCAAAGCGGCGCGAGCCGCGTCGGGATGGTGCGCGGATAGGTGAGCGAGATGAGCTCGGTGCTCTGCGGATTCTCGTTGTAGAGAATGCCCGTGCCGGACACGCTCGGCGCGTACACCTCGGCCGCGAGCGCGGTCTCCAAGAGGGGAATCATCGACCGATTGGCGTTGTGCACGGCCCGCGTCGCGCACTCGGCGCTCCCGCGTACGCCGTCGACGCCGTAACCGTCGAAGGTGGAGTTGGCCACGATCTCGACTCGGCGTGTCTTGCGTGCCGGCGGCGGGAGGAGCTGTCCGCCACCCGGGAACGACACGTTGGACACGTGGATCACCCCCGTGAACGCCTCGGTGCGCCGCGAGACCTCGATCACGTGATCGCCCATGGGGAGCGCTTCGGCCAAGCTCACGATGCGCAGCGATGGCCCCGCCACGGTGACCGTGCGAGGCGCGCCTCCGTCCACGGTGATGTCGAGCCAGGTCTCGGCGTACGAGTCACGCGCGGTCATCTCGGCCGCGGTGCCGCGGAACCGAACCACCATGCGGCTCGCCGGATACCCCGAGGAGGCCTCACCTCCCGAGAACGCCCACCGGCCGATGTAGCTCACGGCCGGCTGGGGAGGAGGCGCGGCATCGGCGGCGTCCGTGCTCGAGTCCGCGTCGGCCTCGGTGCTCGCGTCGCGCGAGGCATCCACGGAGGCCTCCGCGCTCGCCTCGAGCGCGCCCGCGTCGGCCGCACCGGTCTCGCCCGGCGAAGCATCGTCGATCGGCAGAACGCTGCCATCGGTGCTCGCGTCGACCGTACCCGAGCCGCTTTCGCTCGAGCACGCGGCGAGCACGGCCACGATGCTCCACACGAACCCGATGCCCCCGAAGCGCTTCATGATTCCTCCCGCTCCTCGAACCGAAAAGCGTAGCGCAAGGCGTGACGGCGCGCTCGCTCGCGTCGGCTCAGCAGCCCGGTACGAGGTCGATCCCGCCGAAATAGGCGTCGATCATGGCCTTCCAGCTGCGCGCGTTCTCGGGCTTTCCACACTTGAAAGCAGGCTTCTTCGGGCCGAGACCGAGCGCTCCGCGCTGCTCGTCGAAGACTCGCGTGGAGAGCTCGGCGGCGTATTCGAGCGGGATGCGATTGCCGGGCTGGAACGCGTAGTAGGTTCCGCCGCGCACGAGCAAGGGCGTGGGCGTGTAGGGCGTGAGGCAGGCGATCTTGGTTCCACACCGCGCGACGATGGCGTCCACGTCCGCGCCGAGGGTGCGCTCCGACCAGGTGCGCGTCGACCCGGGCAGCTTGGCCGGACCGCTGGGGTCGAGATCGTTCAAGTGGAAGATCTCGTGCACGGCCAGGTTCAGGACCGCTTCGGCCGACGTGTTGAGCGAGCCTTCCACGTTGTACGAGTAGGTCCAATCGCTCGCGTAGCCGGACGGGGTGTGTTTGCCGTCGAGCGAGCGCACGAACTTCACGAGCAGCGGCTGGTAGCGATAGCCGACCTTCTTGCCGGGAGCGCGCGCTTCCAAGGTGCGCACGAAGGTGTCGAGCGACGTCATGGCCGTGTGGAGCCACACGAGGTGCTTTCGGTCTTTGCCCACCGGGAGCGTCGGCGCGAGTCGGATGTGACCGCGGTAGCCGCCGTCCATGGTCTCCGCTTCGCCTTGGCCCACCACGATGCCGAAGCGCGCGTACAAGTCGCGCACGAGCTTCTTCGCTTCGTCGTCCGAGGCGTAGCGCACGTCGAGCAGGCACTCGATCCTCGCTTTCGTCTCGCTCGACGCCTCTTTGCAGCGCGAAGCCGCGACCGGCAAGCTCGTCCCGAAGAGGGCGCGCTCGGCGCGCTCGAGGCTCACCGCGGGGGGCGTGCCGGACGTGCTCGGAGATGCAGGCTCGAGCGACGGCACCTCTCGGTCGTTCGCGTTCGCGCTCGTGGCCGACGAAGAAGGCACGGAGGCCTCGGGCGAAGGTCCGGGCGATGCGCGTTCGGAGGGCGCCGGTTCGACGACCTTCGGCGTGGAGGGAGCCGTGCTTCCCTTGTCGCCATGGGCTTCGCAGGACCAAAGCGCATGCGCGAGTAAGACGATCGGGAGCGCGAGCGCCCTCGGCCGAGCGTGGCTCGAGCTCCTGGAGCTCCTCGCGTTCATCGTGCGCGGCGAGAGGTCTGCTGCGCGGCTTCTTCGGCTTCTGCTTCGGCCTGCGCGAGGATTTCCGCTTCGGTCGGGTACGTGTTCGCGGCGGCCGTGTTCATGCCCGGCACGGCGAACGTCTCGGGCACGGGCGAGACCGGAACCTCGACCCGCGTGCGTGCCACGTCCACGCGCACGCCGTCTCGAGGGCGCGCGGCAATCTGTCGGAAGCGGAAGAGCACGTTGCCTTCGTCGTCGACGTCGACCGCGATCTCGTCCGGCTTGGTCTTGGCGAGACGGGTGAGGTACGCGTCGCCCTCTTGTGGGCTCACCGAGAGCACACGCGCCACTTCGTCTTTGGTGAGGATGCCCCCGCGCGTCTGCGCCATGCCCCAGATGGCCTTCTCACGCACCGCTTCTTCCGTGTCTTTGCCGCTCTTGGACAGCGATTTTCCGCCCATCAAGAGCCCTACGCCCACCATCAGCGTGATGAGAAACGTGGGGATCCCGAGCGCATAACCGACCACGCCCTCCGGCCAGATGGCCTGGAAAATCGCGGTGAGGATACCGGCGAGGCTCACGCCGAACACGAGCACCAACCACCCGAAGACCTTGGCCACCACGCCGCCCACTTGCGACGGCTGACCGGCCAGGTTCACGCTCTTCGTGGGCATGACCGGCGGGCGCATCGCGCCACACGCGGTGCAGTACGCGAGCATGCCGCGATAGACGACCGGCGCATCGTTTTGGCAGTAAGGGCACACGCGCACACAACATGCGCTCTTCCCCCGCGGACACAAGCCCGAAAAGGTAAACGCGTGCCTCGCGGAGGGCGAAGCACGCGTCGGTCGTCGTTCGGGTCGGAAGTGCGAGTCGCCCGGTGGTGCGATTCGCCTCGCTCAGCTCGACTTCACCAGGAGAAACGCCTGGGTCTCGTTCACGTCCGAGGCGGGGGCTTGCGGACGCACCGCGCGAATCTCGCTCACCTTGGCGTTCGCACGCACCGCTTGCAGCTCTTCGGCCTCGAAGATGGGCGCGCCGATCTCGGTGGGGGCGTCGTCGAAGCAGAGGTCGTCGAGGGGAGCTGCCGCGAGGGGCTTCGCGTCGCGGGGCGGGCTGATGGGAATGGGGCGGATGGTGGGGAGCTTGGCGGGCGGGAGAATCGTCTGGGCCGGCGTTCCCGCGGCGGGCACGATGCGATGGTGTGCGACCGAGTCGAGGGTACGTCCGCGCACGAGCTCGGTGGTGGCGTCGGGGTCCGAGTCGTACGCGTCCGAGGTGCGCAGGTGGGCGATCTCGGCGCTCTCGAGCAGCTCCTGCACGCTCTCGGGAAGGTGCGAACGTCCCGCCTTTTTCGAGGGCACGATGCCCGAGCGTTCCATCTGCAAGGTCTGGCGCTGCGAAGGACGCTCGGCGGGCAGGTTCTTGGGCGGCGGAAAACCGACCAGCGTGGCCTCGGGCTCGTGATCGTCGATGGCGTCGGCGAGCACGCGCGGCGTCGCGCGAGAGGAAGCGCCGGGCACCGGCACGTGCTGGTGCGCGCGAACCGTGGCTGGAGCGGAAGGCGAAGGCGCGTCGAGCGTGGGCGTGCTGTCGGTCGCGCGCGGGACGTTTCCGGAGGGCAGGGCGAGGCGCGGGCCGGTGCTCGTCGCGTGGCCGTGAGCGAGGACGTCGTTCGCGTAGAAGTTGCCGCGCGGAAGGTGCACCTCGGCCGTGCCGTAGGCATGCGCCATGAGACCGGTCGGCGTGAGCGTCGACATCGGCTGCGAAGCGCCGTCGCTCAAGTAAGCTTGGAGCGCCGCCGTGTTGGCCCGCGCGGACACCGGGGCGCGCAGCGCGTCGGGGCTCGACTTGGCGTCTTCGCGGTTGCGGTCGATGCGACGCGCGACCACCACGGCGACCACGCAGCCGAAGGCGAACACGAGCAGGCCGGTCACTACCGCACCTTCGACCGGCGAGAGCACTCCGAACACGCCGTGGAGCGAGAGCGCCGAGCGCACCTCGGAGACGTGGGAGGCCTCTTCGGACGCGACCGCGACCGCGGGGACCAGGACCGAAGCAAGGGCGAGGGGGGCGAGAAGCGCGGAGAGTTTCATGGCTTCGTAGAGGTCTTACGAAGCGCACCCCGGGAGCTTCCCTCCCACCCGCAAGAAAATCCGGCAAAAAACGCATTTTCGAGCAGTCCCGGGGGCTTGCGGGCTGCCCTTTCGAGGCTCCGGCTTCTCGGAAAGGTGCCCGAAGCGGACCACGAACACGAGCGAACGTGAGGCCGGTTCACCGTCCGGCGTTGGAATTCTCGCCGCATGATTTATGGTGCGTTGCGCCATGACCACCCATCCGCCCCGCGAAGAGCTGAAGGCTCTCCTTCTCGAGAACATCCACCCGAGCTCGCACGAGATCTTCCGCAGCGAAGGCATCGCGGTCGAGACCGTGTCCTCGGCGCTGAAGGAAGACGAGCTCATCGATCGTCTGCGTGGGGTGCAGCTGCTCGGCATCCGCTCCAAGACCAAGATCACGCCCAAGGTGCTCGAGCACGCGAACACGAAGGACCTCATCGGCATCGGCACCTTCTGCATCGGGACCAATCAGGTCGCCCTCGGTCACTCCGCGCGTGCCGGTATCCCCGTGTTCAACGCGCCCTTCAGCAACACCCGCAGCGTGGCCGAGCTGGTCATTTCCGAGGTGATCGCGCTCGCTCGTCAGCTGTTCGATCGCTCGCGCGAGGTGCACGAGGGCAAGTGGCGCAAGGTCGCCACGAGCTGCTACGAGATCCGCGGCAAGACCATCGGCATCGTCGGCTACGGCCACATCGGTTCGCAGGTGGGCGTGCTCGCCGAGTCGATGGGCATGCGGGTCATCAGCTACGACGTGCGCGCCACCTTGCCCATGGGCAACGTGAAGAGCGCCGAGACCCTCTCGAACCTCTTGCGAACGGCCGACTTCGTCACGCTGCACGTGCCCGAGACGCCGCAGACCAAAGACCTCATCGGCAAAGACGAGCTCGCGATCATGAAGAAGGGGGCGTACCTCCTCAACCTGAGCCGCGGCACGGTGGTGGACATTCCGGCGCTCGCCGAGGCGCTGAAGAGCGGGCACTTGGCCGGCGCGGCGGTCGACGTGTACCCCGAAGAGCCGGAGGGCAGCGTGGACGACTTCTCCACGCCCCTGCGTGGGCTCGGCAACGTCATCCTCACGCCGCACGTGGGCGGCTCCACCGAAGAAGCCCAAGAGGCCATCGGTCGTGAAGTCGGGCTCGCGCTCATGCGCTACGCGCGCCACGGAAGCACGGCGGGAGCCGTGAATTTTCCCACCGTCGACGTGCAGCCGCTGCGCGACGGTCACCGCGTGGTCAACGCTCACCGCAACGTGCCGGGCGTCTTGCGCGACATCAACAAAATCGTCTCCGACCGCAACGCCAACATCCGCGCGCAGGTCCTCGCGACCGACTCCGACGTGGGCTACCTGGTGATGGACCTCGACGACCGCGTCGCGCACGAGGTCCACCGGGACATCGCCGCGCTCTCCACCAGCATCAAGACGCGCATTCTCTTCTGACCGCGCTTCCCCCGCCGGATGTGCCGGGTCCGTGCTCGTCAGCGAGCCGCGCCCGGCATTTCCATTTGGGCGGCCACGCGCGCTCGAGTGTCCGCGTCCGTGAAGCGCTCGACCAAGGCGAGCCCGAGATCCAGCGCGGAGGTCACGCCGGCCGCCGTGAGGCAGCCCTCGTCTTCCACCACGCGCTCGCGTACGACCGAGGCCCCGAGGCTCGCGAGCGCCTCGAACGCGCTCGCGTGCGTGGTGGCGCGTTTGCCCAAGAGCCGCCCTTCTGCCGCCCACACGAGCGAGCCCGTGCACACCGAGGCCGCCAGTCGGTTCTTCGGGAAGCTGGCGAGCCACTCGAAGAGCCCTCGATCCGCGGTGAGCGCGCGCGCGCCCGGGCCTCCCGGGATCACGAGCACGTCGAAGGCGTCGAGGGATGGCCTCACGCGTGTGACCTCGAGCGCCGCGCCGAGACCGCTCCACACGCGCGTCGCTGGGCCCGCGGAGATCACCTCGCACGTGCTGGTCGGGTCGAAGCCCATTCCGGCGATGCGCGAGACCGGATCGAGCACGCCCACGAGGTCGAGCAGGGTCATCCCCTCGAAGGCCAAAAATCCGAAGCGTGTACCCTCCACGCGATCGGGCACGCCCGTCTCGAAGGCCGCGAGCTCGAGGGTCTCCACGATCGCGTCCCGAGGAATCGGTCCGAAGAGGTGCGGCATGGGGCCTCGCGGCGTCGAGGCGACGTCGAGGCGCGAGGGAAGCCTACGCGGGTCGACCCGCAAGACGACCGGATCGGGGCGCACGTAGAGCCTCGCGCTCTCCGCGGCGCGGTCCGCGTACGAGAGGTGCACGAACCCCTCGGTCTCGAGCGAGCCGGGGCGAAGCTCGCGAGAGTCGTCCGAGCGTGAGAGCTCGCGTTCGGCCGTCGCACGAGGGAGGGCGTGGTAGAGCCAGCGCATCGATGCATCCTGCACGAAAACGTCGGTCGGCGAAAGCCGCGCTCGACGCCCTCACCAACCGGTCTTCGCTTTGATGACCGGCACGATCGCGTCCGCCAGGGAGCGCTGGAGCGCCGGGCCTCCGTGGTACTGGCAGCCGGTCTCTTGCGAAGGAACGCTCTCGGTCCAGGCGAATTTGTAGACTTTCGTGTCACCCGGGTGATTGGCGATCACCTGATTGATGGCGTTATTCAGGTTGGTGCGCGCGAAGTAGTTGGGCGGGTACACGTCTTTGATTTGCGCGTAGATGGTCAAAAACAGGTGGGCGTTCGGCGCATAGGTGCGGATCATGCCGTAGAGGTCGTCGTACTTCTGCGTGAACTGCGCGAGCGGGGCCGGGTCGTCCGCTGCGCCGACTTTGCTGTAGTCCGATCCTCCGAGCGAGACGATCACCACGTCGGGCACGAAGCGCGAGAAATCCCAGAGGCTCGTGGCGTCGTCGGGGAGTGTGCGCGGGTAGAGCACGCCCATGGTCTCGGTGTCCGGGCGGTAGCTGTTTTGCCATAGCCCCTTGCCCGAGTACGACACCATGATGGCGTCGGCCGAGAGGTCGCTCGTCACGAGACCGGCCAATCCTTTGCGCGCGCTGTGGCTCGCTTCCAGGGTACCCGCGGGGCAATTGGGGCCCGCACCTTCGACCCCGTAGCCGTCGATGGTGGAGTCCGAGACGAACTCGATCTTATGGGCCGAGGGCGGCGGCGGCGCGAGCAGCTGACCGGCGCCGAACGAGAAGCCCATGAAGGTGGTGACGCCCAGGTTGCCTTCGGTGCGCTTGTAGAGCTCGATTTTGTGCACGCCGGGCGCGAGCCCCGTGGCGAGCGGATAGGTGCGCGTGCCGGTCTGCGTGACCAGCTGCGCGGGCTGGAGCACGTCGTCGACGAGCACGTCGTACCGCGACGGTCCTCCCGCGAAGCCGGTGGTGTTGCCCATGGTCACGCTCACCTCGGTGCCGTCGAAGCGCGCCACGATGCGTGAGCCGGGATACGCCGCGCGCGGTGTGCCGACGAGGCGCGTGTCCCACCGGCCGACGAAGCGCACCTCGGGAGGTCCGGCGTCGACCGTGGCATCGACCGTGGCGTCGACCGTGGCGTCGGGCGCGGCATCCGAGGCGTCGATGGCGCCATCGTTCGTGCTCGTGTCGGAGGCGGCGTCCGAGGGGCCGATGGCGCCGTCGCTCGTGCTCGTGTCGGAGGTGGCATCCACGACGGTCGAGGTCTCGGGAGCGGTGCTCGCGTCGGCCGTGGTCGACGCGTCGTCCGTTCCCGGATCGGGGTCGCTCGAGCAGGCTCCTTGCGACAGTCCGAAGCCGAGCACCATCGGCAAAACGAGGACGAATCCTCTTCCGAGCGCTCGCCGCCCGCGTGCGCGCGCGGACATCGCCTTCGTGCCCGAGGTCGTGCGTTCCGAAACCGTCTGCTCGGTAGTCGTCCCCATGCTCCCAAAAGTAGCGGAAGCTCGGCGCGCGTCGACTGCAATCGAGAATGCGTGATTCTGTCGGGAAATAGAGACGGTTTTCAGCCCGGCATTGGCCGAGCTCGGCGCGGAAACGCGCGCGCGTCACTCCCCGAAGTACAGGCTCAATCGAGCGTGAACTTGTAGTTCGCGGTGGCCGCTTCCTGGATGATCACGCTGACCGCTTTGGGCTTCTTACCGGGCGCTTCGCACTTCAAGTGGTGCGGTCCGGGCGTGAGGTCGAGCGCGGGCACGGGGGTCGGGCCCTTGGAGACGCCGTCCACGGTGAGCGTGCACCAACCCGGCGTCGCGAAGACCACCAGGCGGCCGCGACCCTTCTCGAGCGGAACCACCGGGCGTCCAGCCGAAGGCGGCGCGACGGGCAGGGTATCGACGTTGACCACCGGTACGTCGGCCGAGGTCGACGTGGTGGGCGCTTGCGGGGCCGTCGCCACCGCGCGAGGCTCACCGGGGATCGTGATGATGGTGGGCTCGCGACGCAGCACCGCGACGAGCACGATGACGAGGCCCAAGATGACCGCCGCAGCGGCTGCTCCGACCGCGTAAATCGCCGGCGCCGTGCGCTGCGGGCGAGAGGGCGGCGGCAGTGAGGTCGGCGCGGTGTAGCTCAGGTTCGGCGTGGGCGTCGGCCACGCGGAGAAGTGCGGAGCGCCGTTCGTGCCCGCAGGAGGTGGCACGGAGAGCGGACGATCGCCCGGGCGCACGATGGGCAGCGCGTTGGTCGCGTCCGGGTCGTCCGTCGAGAGAATGGTCTTCGGCGGAGGGAGAGGCTTCGGGTCCTTCTCGAGCTCCGGCAGGATGGCCATGAGCTGATCGGCCACCGTCTCGAAGGTGCTCGGACGCTTGTCGCGGTTGGTCTCGAGGCAGAGCTTCACCACGTCACGCAACGCCGCGGGAACGTCCGGTCCGTGGTCGTCGATGTCTTTCGGCGACGTGGTGGCGATCTTCACGATGAGCGCGTTGAAGTTCGCCGCGTCGTACGGGCGCTGCCCGGTGAGCGCCTCGAACAGGATGGCGCCGAAGGCGAAAATGTCGGTTCGCCCGTCGATGTTGCCGTCGCCGCGGGCCTGCTCCGGGCTCATGTAGAGCGGAGACCCGAGGACCGTGCCGGCCATGGTGAGGGCCATGTTCGGCCCGCCGTCTTCGAGGAATTTGCTGACACCGAAGTCGAGCAGCTTGGGAACCGCCGCGTTCGACTTGTCTCGGTGCAGGTAGATGTTGGACGGCTTGAGGTCGCGGTGAATGACGCCCGAGCGGTGCGCCGCCGCCAGCGCGGAGGCCACCTCGGTCATCACGAAGACGAGCTCCGGGATGGTCATCGGAGGCGTCTGGCGACGCATGGCCACCTCGAGCGGCACACCCGAGAGAAGCTCCATCACGAGGAAGAGCTGGCCGTCTTCGGCCTGGCCCACGTCGATGATCTCGATGATGTTCGGGTGGTTCACCCGCGCCGAGACCTTCGCTTCTTTCATGAAGCGGGCGGCGTGCTCCGGGGTCTTGGCGACCTCCGGGGTCATGAACTTGATGGCGAACTCGCGCTCGGTGAAGACGTTGGTCGCCGACCACACCTCGGCCATGCCGCCCGTCCCCAGAAGCTGGTTCAGGCGGTATTTCCCGACGATGACTTGTCCCGACTGCATGTTCCCCACGACCATCCCCAAAACTCGCGCCGTTCCGAGCCGGCGCCGTCCCTGCTCACTTCCCGAACCCGCGACCTCGGACCCGCGCGGATTCGCGGGGGAGGGTCTCGGGACCGACGGTGCTCAGCACACCGTCATTCCTCCGTCGATCACAAGCGTGTGTCCTGTCAAATAACTCGCGTCTTTTCCCAGCAGGTACACCACGCCGCCGGCGATCTCTTCGGGGGCTCCCACCCGACCGAGTGGCGTCTTTTTGCGTACTTCGGCGAGCAGGTCGTCGTTCTGGACCACGGCGGCCGCGAACTTGGTGTCCACGAAGCCGGGCGCGACCGCGTTCACGCGAATTTTCTCCGAGGCGAGCTCGAAGGCCAGGGTCTTGGTCATGGAGACCACGGCGGCCTTGGTCATCGCGTAGGCGCCCATCATCGGGGCGGCCTCCAGGGCGGCCACGCTGGCCACGCTCACCACGGCTCCCCGTTCGGCCTTGCGCGCGCGCAGGTGCGAGACGAGCCCGCGAATCATCCAGAAGTAGCCCTTCACGTTCACGTCGAAGGTCTTGTCCCAGGCGCCCGGATCGGTCTGGAGGAGCGGACCGAAGTAGGGGTTCGCGGCGGCGTTGTTCACCAGGCCATCGACCTTACCGAAGTGCGCGACGGAGGCGTCGACCAGGGCTTGGCAGTCGGCTTCACGACCCGTGTGCGCGGCGACGGCGAAGGCGTTCTCCCCGATGGATTTCGCGACCTCTTGCACCGACTCGAGCTTGCGGGAGGCGCACACGACCTTGCCGCCGGCCACCACGATGGCCCGGGCGATGGCTTCGCCGATACCCCGGCTCGCACCGGTGACGATCACGACTTGTCCTTCGAGAGGGAGGGAGCCGGACATTGTCCCCGCTCTTAGCACGTCTTCCGACACTGAAAAGGCGTTACCTGCAGATTCCCTACAATTGCGTGGCGCGCCGGCAACACACTCGTGACGGCCTGCGTGAGTCGCGTCACGAGCTGCAGAACCTGCGGAAAATCCCGGGGGAAATTACACCCTCACGAAGAAGATGCGTCGTGGGATTCGTGCCGACTCGCGCCGGCGCTTTGCGTCATCAAGCGCCGTAGGCACCGAGCGCGCGGAAGCGGTCGTAGCGCTGCGCGACGAGGCCTTCGGGCGACAGCTTGGAGAGCTCACCGAGGGCGGACTCGAGGGCGTCTCCGACCGACTGGGCCGCGCGCTTGTAGTCTTGGTGGGCGCCGCCGGGGGGCTCGTCCACCACGCGGTCGACCACGCCGAGCGCGAGCAGGTCGGGCGCGGTGATTTTGAGTCGGTTGGCGGCAAGCTCGGCCTTGGCGCCGTCTTTCCAGAGGATGGACGCGCAGCCCTCGGGGGTGATGACGCTGTAGGTGCCGTACTCGAGCACGTGCACGCGGTTGGCCACGCCGAGCGCGAGCGCGCCGCCCGAGCCGCCTTCGCCGATGATGGTGGCCACGATGGGCACTTTTGCGCGGCTCATGGTGGCGAGGCACGAGCCGATGGCCTCGCTCTGGCCGCGCTCTTCCGCGCCGATGCCGGGGTAGGCACCGGGCGTGTCGATGAAGGTGAAGATGGGCAGGCCGAAGCGGTCGCCGAGCTCGTAGAGGCGCTCGGCTTTTCGGTAGCCCTCGGGGTGGGGCATGCCGAAATTGCGCTTCACGTTCTCCTTGGCGCCGCGGCCTTTTTGCTGCCCGACCACCACGCAGCTTTTGCCTCGAAAGCGCGCGAGCCCGCCCACGATGGCGGCGTCGTTGGAGAAGCGGCGGTCGCCTGCGAGCTCGACGAAGTCCTCGAACAGCGTGCCGATGTAGTCGAGCGTGTAGGGGCGGTTCGGGTGCCGGGAGAGCTGGACCTTCTGCCACGGCGAGAGCTCCGCGAAGAGCGCGCGGGCGAGGCGATCGGCCTTGTCTTCGAGGCGGCGCAGCTCGGGGAGCAGCTTGGGGTCGCGGTCGGCGAGAGCGCGAAGCTCCCGGACGCGGGCGACGAGGTCGACGATGGGCTTCTCGAAACTGAGGACGTGAGCGGCCATGCGAGCGGGAGGGAACCTAGCATTTCTCCCCGAAAGTCCCTGACTTTCGCACACGCGCGATCGGGTTTCCGAGCACCCGGGTTTCCTCGTATAAGAAGGCGGGCGCCGCTCGAACGGCGTCGTCGAGAGGGAACAGACGATGAACGAGACCAACGAGACTCTCCAGCGCGTGCGCGACCTCGTCGAGCGCGTGGGAAAGCTCACCCCCGGCTTTTCCGATCAAGCGGACCTCTTCCGGGACCTCGGCGTGAAGTCGGCCCAAGGGCTCGATCTTCTCCTCTCGCTCGAAGACGAGTTCGGCGTGCAAATCCCCGACGATGCCTTCGGCGACGCGCGCACGGTGGAGAAGCTCGTGAGCTTGGTCGAGGGCCTCAAGTGAGCTTCCTCGACAAGCTCGTTCTGGCCGCGAAGCGCCGCGAGTCGCCCGCCGCCAAGCTCGCGTACGACGCCTACAAGCGTCTGATGGAGCTCGATATCCCCGCGAACGACGCCACCAAGCTGCTCTTCGGATCGGCCTACGCGGCGCAACGCATGTTCGTCGACGGACGCGAGTGGGCGCTCTCCAAGTTCCTCTACGCACCCATGCTGCGTGCCCGCTGCGAGAGCGCCGGCAAGGGCCTCAACGTCTCGGCCGTGCCGTACATCCGCGGGCACGCGCGCCTGCGCATCGGCGACCATTGTTACTTCTCCGAGTTCGGCGTGGACACCGGCCGCTTCATGGACGACCCCGAGCTCGTGATCGGCAATCATTGCCATATCGGCTACCAAGTCCGCTTCATCCTGAACCAGCGCATCACCTTGGGCGATCACGTGCTCATCGCCGGTGGCTGCAACATCCAAGACTCCGACGGTCACCCCTCCGACCCGGAAGCCCGCATGCGCGGCGAGGGCCTGAAGCCGGAAGACATCGCGCCGGTCACGTTCAAGGATCACGCCTGGGTGGGCCGCGGATCGCACATCTTGAAAGGCGTGACGGTCGGGCGGGGCGCCGTGGTGGCGGCCGGCTCGGTGGTCGCGGTCGATGTCCCGGACGGCGCCGTGGCCATGGGATCTCCCGCGCGCATCTTGAAGCGCTGAAGTACGGAGTGGAATGCACGGGCCTCGCGTTTCCAACACGCGAGGCCTGCGTTCATTTCGGGAACCGGAAGCTCAGAAGAGGCGGCCGCGCAGCACGCGCACGGTGAGGCCGGAGGCGGCGTCGCCCCCACGAAGGACCGTGTGCTGGGCTGCGTGAAAGTCGGACTCCTTCGCGTGGTAGATGTCCACGAAGGTCTGCGGATTGCGGTCCACAAGCGGGAACCACGAGCTTTGCACGTGCACCATGATGCGGTGTCCACGGCGGAACGTGTGGAGCACGTCCGGCAAGGTGAGGGCGACATGCGTGGATTGTCCGGGGACGAACGGCTCGGGCTTCTCCAGGCTGTTGCGGAATTTGCCGCGCAAGATTTCGGCGCGAACGAGCTGCTGGTAGCCGCCCATCTTGACGCCCTTCGGGTTGGGCTCGGGGTCGGCGGCGTCGTCCGCCCACACGTCCACGAGCTTCACCACGAAGTCGGCGTCGGTGCCGGTGGTCTTCACGAAGAGGCTCGCGTCGACGGGGCCGGCCAAGGTCACGTCTTCGGTCAAAACCGGGCTCGTGTAGACGAGCACGTCGGGCCTCCGCGTGGCGAAGCGCTGGTCGTCGATCATGTACTCGGCGTCGATGTCCGTGCCCGGATGCGCGATGTACGGCACCGGCTTCTGCGGATCGCTCGTGAAGGTGTCGCTCTCGACCGGACCACTCGGGAGCGACGACACGAGCGCGCCGCGTGAGCCGAAATAAAGCGGTTTGGCGACCGCAGCGCGCGGAGGCCACGCGTCGAACGAGCGCCACTCGTTGGTGCCCGTCTCGAAGCAGGTGGCCTCGGCGATGGGCGTTCCACTCTTGCCCTTCAGGTGCTTCTGGAAGAACGGGAGCTCGACATGCTCGTGGTAGTGGCGTCCGGTCTTCTGACCGAACGAGACCGCGCCCAGCTTGTCGCCGTCGCCCACCCAGCCGCCGTGGCGCCAGGGGCCCATGACGAGCGCATTGGTGGCGCCCGGGCTCTGCGTCTCGAAGGCCTTGTACGTGGCGAGCGCGCCCCAGAGATCTTCGGCGTCGAAGAAGCCACCTACGGTGAGCACGGCCGGACGCACGGCTTTGTAGTGGGGCCTCGGATCCCGCGCCTTCCAGAAGTCGTCGCGCGTTCCGTGGTTCATGAGGTCGTCCCAGAAGGGGATTTTGCCCTCGAGGTGGTGCTTGCCCAGGTTCTCGAGCGTGCCTTCGCGGAGGAAGAAGTCGTAGATGTCTCCCGTGCCGTAGTCGAAGCCCCAGGTCATGGTGCGCGTGGGCTTGGGACGCGGCTTGCCGAAGCTCGAGTAGAAGTCGAAGCCGTCGCCCATGAAGAAGGCGCCATTGTGGTGGAAGTCGTCACCTACGAACCACTCGGTCACCGGGGCCTGCGGCGAGGCGGCGACGAGCGCGGGATGTCCCGAGATGGCCGCTTGGGCGGCGTAGAACCCGGGATACGAAATGCCCCACACGCCCACCTTGCCGTTGTTCCGGGGGACGTTCTTCACCAGGTAATCGACCGTGTCGTAGGCGTCGGTGGTCTCGTCGATGTCGCTCGGGCCATTGCCGGTTCGATGCGGGCGCACGTCTACGAAGGTGCCCTCGGACATCATCTTTCCGCGCACGTCTTGGTGCACGAAGATGAACCCGTCCTTCACCGTGAGTGGATTGGGGGCGAACCGCCGTAAGGCTCGGCCGCCGCCTCCTCCGGGTGAGTTGTCCACGCCGTAGGGCACCACGCTGTAGGGCGTGCGCTGCATGAGCATGGGCCAGACGTGGGTGTCGTCTTTGGGCACGTACACGTTGGTGTGCAAGCGCACGCCGTCGCGCATGGGGATCGCGTATTCGTACTTCGTGTAGTATTCACGAATTGCGCGCGCCATGTCCGCTTCCTCGAGTACCTCGTAGGGAACGAGCGGCGTGTCGTTGGTGGTCTTGCCGGTGGGCTTCTGGGCGACCTTGGGAGGCGGAGCGGCGCCGCACGAGGCCGAAGCGAGGGCGACCAATCCGAGCACGGCGAGCGGCGAACGAGCGAGACGCATGCCGCGCTCTTACCAGGGATTTCAGCTGCCGGAGGGCACGAAACGGCGCGCGGTCAGCTGGCCTTTCGTGCGGGCGGTGGCGCGATCGAGGTCGGTCGAGAAGGTTTCGGGAAACGGAACGTGAGGGTCGTGCCCTTTCCTCGGATGGACTGGATGCTCGCCTCGCCTCCGAGAGCCCGGCAGCTCTCGCGTACGGCGCCGAGGCCCACGCCTCGGCCGGACAGCTCGGTCACCTCGTCACGGGTGGAGAAGCCGTCGTGGAAGAGCACCTCGAACGCTTCGCGCGCGCTCGTGCAAGGCAGGCCGACACGCTGAGCCTTCTCGGAGACCGCACGCCAATCGATGCCTCTGCCGTCGTCGCCGATCTCGATGACCACCTCGGTCGGAGACTCTTTGGCGCGGAAGACGATCGAGCCTTCGGGCGACTTCCCGCTCGCGCGGCGCTCCTCCGGGGACTCGATGCCGTGGTCGATGGCGTTGCGAACCACGTGCACGAGCGAGGAAAACCATGGCCCGAAGTCCGCGTCGAAGAGCCGCACGTCCGCGTCCTCGACGGACACGAAGACCGGCTTGTCGAGCCGACCGGCGAGGCGCGAGGCATGTTCGCCGAGCCGCTCGAGGTGTGGCCGCGACGGCTCGAGTCCGAGCCGAGTGATGCGCTCGATGAGCGCGGATCGGCCGAGGCCACGTCGGACCGCGGCGGCGAGCTCGGCCAGGTCTTCGGGCGTGACCACTGCGCCGGTCTTCATTCCGTTGGCGAAGCCGCCCACCTTCTCGCTCACGGAGGACCACGCGCTCTCGAGCGAGTGGACCGAGGAGGGGCGCAGCTCGCCGCCTTCTTCGATGTCGTTTTCGAGCTCGTGGCAGAGGTGCGCGACCCGCTCGAGGCCCATGATCGCCGAGTTGCCCTTCAGCGTGTGCAACGCGCGTTTGACCTCCGGTGTGGGAACGGCGGACGCGTCGGTGACTGTCGCCACCAGGCGCGATGCGTCGGCCACGAAGTCCAGGAACCCTCGGCGATCGGACGCGACGCGCTCGAAAATGCGCAGCGTCTCTTCTTGATCGCTGCGCGCACGCTGGCTCGCCATGTCGCTCGTGCAGTCGGTCACGATCACGAGCGCGCGATGGAGTGCTTCGTCGCGGAGGATGGGGGTGTATTCCACACGGAAGCAGCGCGGGCCCCGCCAGAACGTCGAGGGAAGCTGGTCGAGCACGAGCTCGAGCGGGAGCATGCCGTCGGCGACTTGCTCCCAAGCCGTCCGCACCGAGCTCGTGAAGACCGGGTCGCTCCCCCCGAGGAGCTCCCAAAGTGTGGTTGCGGTGTCGGGCTCCCCCAAGAGCGCATCGGTCGCTTTGGAGCGCTCCCCGAGCAAGCGTCCCTGGGCGTCCACCGTGAAGAGCCCTTGGCTCACGTTGTCGAGCACGAGGTGCATCTCGTCGTTTCGCTCGGCAAGCTCGGTCGTGCGCTCCCGCACCAGGCGGTCGAGACGCGCTTGTTCCTCTTCGGCCGAGCGCTGCATGCGCTCGACGTGGCCTTTGAGGCTCGATTGCATGCTATTGAACGATTCAGCAAGCTCGGCGACCTCGTCCTTTCCTCCGTCGACCACCGGGGGGGCGTCGAGGTTGCCGCTGGCTACGCTTTTGGTCGCTTTCCCGAGAATGGCGAGGCGCTTGGCCAACGAGCGTCCGATGTAGTTGGCCCCGAGCGCCGCGGCGAACATCGCGACCAAGAAGGCGAAGAGTGCCGCGGTGCGGACCGAGGTCTTCTCTCGCTCGACCGACTCGGTGGACAGCTCGATCACCACGATGCCTCGGGGCCCCTCCTTGGACACGACGGGTGCGGTGACACGCACCGCGCCCGGAAGATGGGAGAGGCTGGGGGATGCGGGCCCATCGGCCACCGTCGGTGCGCCTTCGATAGGGTCTCCATAGGCGTGGAGAACGTTGCCGTCGGCCTTGAAGAGCGCGATGGCGCGAACCTCTCCGTCCTGCGATGCGGCGGCAAACTCCTCCCGAGCCGTCTCCCGATCGTCGAAGGCGATGGCCGACTCGGTCTCTTTCGCGAGCAAGCTTCCGTACGCGCTGGCCTTCGATTCGAGTGACCGATTCAAGGACGCGACGTGTTTCGCCGAGAGGTAGACGAGCAGCCCCGAGACGATGGTGGCCACGACCGCGAAGGTCGCCACGAACAGGCGAAAGCGGATGGAACGAACGAGCGTACGGATCGCCATGACTTCGGGTTACGGCGGTCCGAGATGTGGCTTTATGCCTCAGTGTGGATTCGTGCCGCACGCCCTAAAGTCCTCGCGCCGCGGGTCGTTTCTTCCGCTCATGCGAAAGCTCCAGTCGCTGCTCGTGCTCGCGACCTTCGTGGCCGCGATCTCGGCATGCTCGCAAGAAGAGACGAAGGACCGCAAAACCGTGCCGGTGGTGACGCCGGCGGCGGTCGCAGCTGCTCTCGGTGACGCCGGCAAAGAAGTGCAGGCTTCGGGAGAGATCAACCCGCGGCAACTACGGCGCTTTCAGCCCGTGACATCACCCTACGAGGGCAACGTGGATGCGGTGACGGCGGCGAAGATCTCGCTCGGTCGCCAGCTCTACTTCGACGTGAGGCTCTCCAAGGACCGCGACCTCAGCTGCAACAGCTGCCACGACCTCGATTCCTATGGTGTCGACTCGCAGCCCACCTCCACCGGTCACAAGAAGCAGCACGGAGGGCGTAACTCGCCTACGGTCTTCAATGCGGCGTTGAATTTCTCCCAGTTCTGGGATGGTCGCGCGCCCGACGTGGAAGAACAGGCCAAGGGGCCGATCCTCAATCCCATCGAGATGGCCATGCCGGACGCGGCTTCGGTCGAGAACGTGCTTCGAGGCGTGCCCGAGTACCAGGCGGCGTTCAAAGCGGCGTTCCCCGCCGACGCCCAGCCGCTCACGTATTCCAATGTCGGCAAGGCCATCGGCGCTTTCGAGCGCGGATTGGTCACGCCTGGCCGTTGGGACCGCTACCTCAAGGGTGAAAAGGACGCCCTGACCGCGCCGGAGAAAGAGGGACTCAAGACGTTCCTCAACGTGGGCTGCATGGTGTGCCACACCGGCGTCGCCCTGGGCGGCTCGATGTTCGAGCGCGCCGGCGCGGTCGAGCCGTGGCCCAACCAATCCGACAAGGGACGCGCCAACGTCACGCACGCCGCCGGCGACGAGATGATGTTCAAGGTTCCCACACTGCGCAACGTCGCCAAGACCGCCCCGTACTTCCACGACGGCTCGGCGGGCTCGCTCGACGAGGCCGTCAAGCTGATGGGAAAGCACCAACTCGGCATCGATCTGCAGCCGGAGGAAGTCGCGTCCATCGTGGCGTGGCTCGGCTCGCTCACGGCCACGCCGCCCGCCGACTACATCAAGAAGCCGAAGCCCTTTTGAAAGGAGCTCCACCCGTGCGAACGAGGTCTCTGCTTTCGGTCACGCCGCTGGTGTTTGCTGCGTTGTTCGCAGGGGTGGCAGCGATTGCCGCGCCTGCCCAACCCGGCCCTCCTTCGCTCGAGAAGGCCTGTGGCGCAGTAGGGCAACCCAATTGTCCGATGCAAGCGTGGATGAAGTCGAGCTTCCAAGGTCCGATGGCCTCGAACGATTTCGGGCGCCTGGAGGCCTCGTTCGAGAAGCTCGCCAAGGTCGCGCCACCGGCCTTCGAGGGCTGGGCTGCCATCTCGAAGGCCGGCGCGAAAGCCGCCGCCGCCAAAGACGCACGTGGAGTCTCCGCGGCCTGCAAGGACTGCCACGAACGCCACCGTGCACGCTATCGAGCCGAACGTCGGGACGCGGCGCTCTGAGCCTGCCGAGCCGGCGAGCCGAGCCGCTCGAGCTCAGACGTTGACGAACTTCATCATGGCCTCGGCATAGCGAGTGCCCGCAGCCGCGCCCTTGGGGAAGACCTCGTCCAACGCGGCGAGGTCCGACTCGGACAAGACGAGCTCGGTGCTCTTCGCGTTCTGCTCCAGGTACGTGCGTCGCTTGGTCCCCGGGATGGGGACGACGAAGGGCTCACGTGCGAGGACCCACGCGAGCGCGAGCTCGGACGAGGAGACGCCCTTTTCCGCGGCGAGGGCCTCGACCTTTTTCACGAGCTCGAGGTTCTTCGCGAAGTTTTCACCCTGAAAACGCGGGTTGTGCCGGCGGAAGTCGTCTTCGGCGAAGTCTTCGGGCGACTTGATCTGGCCGCTCAAGAACCCTCGTCCGAGCGGGCTATAGGCGAGGAACCCGATGCCGAGCTCTCGGCAGGTGGTGAGCACGTCGTCCTCGGGGTCTCGGGTCCAGAGTGAATACTCGGTCTGGACGGACGCGATCGGGTGCACCGCATGGGCGCGCCTGAGGGTCGCCGACGAGGCCTCCGACAGGCCGATGGCCTTGGTCTTGCCAGCTTTGACCAAGTCGGCCATCGCCGCGACGCTCTCTTCGATGGGCGTCTTGGGATCGACGCGGTGCAATTGGTAGAGGTCCACGTGGTCGACCCCGAGCCGCGTGAGGCTCGCGTCGCAGGCTGCCTTGATGTACGCGGGGCTTCCGTCGAACCCGCGAACCGTAGGATCGGTCGCGCTGCGTACGATGCCGCACTTGGTCGCCACCACGAAGGCGTCGCGCTTTCCGCGAATGGCCTTGCCGACCAGCTCCTCGTTGGTGAAGGGGCCGTACATGTCCGCCGTGTCGAGCAGCGTGATGCCGAGCTCGAGGGCGCGATGAATCGTGGCGATCGACTCGGCGTCGTCGCGTGGGCCGTAGAAATCGCTCATTCCCATGCACCCGAGACCGAGCGCGCTCACCGTCAACGTTCCGAGCTTTCGAGTTTGCATCGAACCTAGGCCTTTCGTGAATCGAATGCCCGGACGGTAGCCCTTCGAGCGCACTCGAAGTCAATCCCCACCGTGATCGAATTTTCGGATGCGCCCCGAACTCGTTCGCGGTCGAGGTCTCGCAGGATTCGGTGCTACTCGAAGGCGCCATGACGACGCTCCGCATCCAAGAGGTCGCCGCGCGCGCGGAGACCACCGCCTATACGCTGCGTTATTACGAATCGATCGGCCTCTTGCGACCGAAGCGCGCGCCGAACGGACATCGGGTTTACGACGAGGACGACGTGCGGCGCGTGGTGTTCTGGCGTCGTTTGCACGAGACGGGCATGCCCATCCGCACCATGCGTGCCTACGCGAAGCTGCTCGCCAAAGGAGATTCGACCGTCGCAGAGCGCAAGCAGATGCTCCTCGATCACCGTGAGGCGGTGCGAGCCAAGATCGACGTGCTGCGGCGCAATCTTCGGACCATCGACGCCAAGATCGAGCACTACGACGAGATCGTCGGGCTCGGTCGCACGCGCGTTTGATCGAACGGCGGTCAGGGGATGCGGACGAGCATGGAGAGCGTCCCGATGTGGGTGGTGCGGCTCGCCTGGACTGCGGGGCTCACGCCGACAATCACTTCGTAGTCCCCCTCGATTCGAACGAACCGCGTGAGCCATCCGGCAATGCCGGCATGGCCTCGATACAAGTTGAAGACGTTCTCGGAGGTGACGTCGAAGGCGGCTCTGCCCCCACTGCCGCCCGCGAAGATACCAAGCTCGTCGATCGGATAGAGGGTCGCACCTCCTCCTGCCTCGAGTCCTCGATCCTTCAACGAGACGAAGGCGTTCAGCGCGATCTGACGGTCGACGAGAATCGAGTCCGAGAGGCTGAGACTCCCGAACCGAGCGGGTTGAAGCTCTCCCCCGACGACCGCGAACGTGTGCGCGTAGTCCAGGCTCAAGAGGTTGTCTCCGGTGCGGAGCCCGACCAGCATCGCGGGGGAAGCGAAGCGTCGAGCCGTGGCTCGGTCGGTACGGCTCGATTGGGAGTACGAAAGGGAGGGCCCGAGGACGAGCTGAGGCAGCACGTAGACGAGGCCGTCGAGTCGGACGCCGCCGCTCACGCCGTTGAGCTCTCGGCCCGTGAGTGCGGGATCCATCCACGACCCTCCGACCGAACCCGAGACGCCGATGCTGCTCGCGCGCTGCAAGAACGGAAGGAAGCTGCGGGGCCCCGGCATCTCGCGAAGCGGGCGAAAGTAGTATCGTCCGAATGCCGTACCGTCCGCCGAGGTGGCACCGTCGTAGGATGGGCCGCCCGCTTTCGCCGTGGTCCTGCCATAGCCGGCCGACCCACGGATCCCCACCTCGCCTCGACCGGCCGACTCGGTGCGCTCGGCGAAGGGATCTTCGCTCGGAGGGGGCTCGTCGGCGAGGGCGGGGGTGCCGGCGAGAAGGCCCCCGGCAACGAGGCAAAACGCAAAGAAGCGGCTATGGAGCGAAGAAAGCATGGTCCACTATAGCTTCGGATGCGCCTCGATAAGCAAGGCAATGCGTCAGCGTGGCGCCACCATGAGCCGGAGCGACTGGGGCTTGGTTCGACACGCTTCCATCGTGCCGCCGACGTGGGCCTTGTTCTCGAGTGACACGACTCCACGAGGCACGAAGCCTGGGGGCGATGGGAAGGCGGTGCGCGTTGGCCCTGGGCGACCTCGCACCCGACCGGCGCATCGCTGCCGAGCTTGAGCCGGCTCGGCAACCGAGCGTGGGGAGCACGACCCGCGCGACGAGGCGAGGGGGCCTGACGTTCGTGCGGTCACGGCTTGGCTCCTACGGTGAGGCGATCCGTTCCCGGAGATCTCGAGCTCGTCGACAGCGAGCGATGCGGCAGGCGTTTCCCGCAACGGAGAACACCTGACGGCACGCATCGAAGGCGACCTCGGCCCCGCGCGAATGGGTCGAGGAGGCGGCGTCCACCCGGTCGGTGAAGGAGACGCGAGCGCTCCCCGCCGTCGAAGATGGGGAGCTCGTACGAGGTGGTGGTCGAGCCGCACGAGGTCGCGCTCACGAAGGAGCTCGAAGCGTCCGCGTGCACGACGGCGTAGGTCACGTTGTCGGTGGTCACGTTCGACCGGAGGCATATCCGTGAATCGTCGAGTCAGAGGCACCCGGTCGTGCCGAGCTCGAACGCTGAGCGTCGAGCGGGGAGGGCGCGTACGGCGCTTTCGTCCGGGCACGACGAGGTCTCGGCGTCGCGCAAGTGCACGGGCGAGCCGACGGGGCTGCGGTGCACCGTACGCGAGGCGAGCCCGACACCGGCGATCGCGAGCACAGCTGCTCGTGCGGCCGCACACTGCGCCACTCGAACCGCTCGTGTCCGAGACCGGTCCATCGTGAAACGACGAAGGCCGCGGTCCTCGAGGGAGCCGCGGCCTTTCGTCGTGGACCGCTCTCGAGCGGTCCTCGGTCGGTCCGAATCAGCGCATCGCGATGATCGGGGCGATGAGCAGCGAGACGACGCCCATGACCTTGATCAAGATGGCGATGCCGGGACCCGAGGTGTCCTTGAAGGGGTCGCCGACGGTGTCGCCGACGACGGCCGCCTTGTGCGCGTCCGAGCCCTTCTTGTGGCCGGGGAGGCCGCCCTTCTCGATGAACTTCTTGGCGTTGTCCCAGGCGCCGCCGCCGTTCGCCATGATGAGCGAGAGGGTGGCGCCGACGGCGAGCGAGCCGGCGAGCATGCCCGCGAGCAGCTCCGCGCCGAACGCGTAGCCGACCACGACGGGAGCGAGCACCGCGATGGCGCCGGGGAGGATCATCTCCTTGATGGCGGCCGTGGTGGCGATGTCGACGATCTTCGAGGGCTCCGGATCGACGCCGGGCTTGCCTTCGAGCAGGCCGGGAATCTCGCGGAACTGACGACGAATCTCCTCCACGATGGCGCCGGCGGCCTTGCCCACCGAGGTCATGGTGGTCGCACCGACGAGGCAGGGGAGGATCGAGCCGAAGAGGATGCCCATGAGCACCTTCGCGTCGGTGATCTGGAGGACCAGATCCTTGCCGCCGTGGGCCTTGCGGACCGCGTTGACTTCCATGTTGAAGGCCGCGAAGAGCGCGACCACGGTGAGCACGGCCGAGCCGATGGCGAAGCCCTTGCCGACCGCGGCGGTGGTGTTGCCGACGGCGTCGAGCTCGTCGGTGATGTCGCGGACCTCTTTGCCGAGGCCGCTCATCTCGCTGATGCCGCCGCCGTTGTCGGCGATGGGGCCGTACGCGTCGACGGTCATGACGATGGCGGTGCCGGCGAGCATACCGACCGCGGCGAGCGCGATGCCGTAGAGGCCGAGGTAGTGGTTCGAGACCGCGCCCGCGATGCAGAGCGTGAGGATGGGGATGGCGACCGACTCGAGACCGACGGCGAGGCCGGCGATGACGTTGGTGCCGGGGCCGGTGAGCGACGCCTTGGCGATGCGCTCGATGGGGCCCATCGAGGTGTAGTAGTCGGTGATGAGGCCGACGATGGCGCCGCCGAGCGCACCGGCCGCGAGCACGATGATGGCCGTCTGGCTGATGCCGAGCTTGCCGAGCACCGGGAACGAAGCGCCGATGACGAGGAAGGGCGGGAGGATGAGCGCGAGGCGGAGCACGCGCGCCGGGGGCATGTTCTTCATCGCGCGGGTCAGGAAGATGCCCACGATGGAGACGAGCAGGCCGACGGTGGCGAGGATGAGGGGCAGGGCGACCGCGATCACGCGGAGCTTCGCTTCGTCCTTCTCGGCCGGGGCGAGCGGCTGGAGCTCGGCCTGGGGAATGGTGAGACCGAGGGCCATCGCGGCCACCACCGCGGCGACGTAGCTCTCGAAGATGTCCGCGCCCATGCCGGCGATGTCGCCGACGTTGTCGCCGACGTTGTCCGCGATGACGCCCGGGTTACGCGGGTCGTCTTCGGGGATGTTCGCTTCGACCTTGCCGACGATGTCCGCGCCGACGTCCGCGGCCTTCGTGTAGATGCCGCCGCCGATGCGCGCGAAGAGCGCGATGCTGCTGGCGCCCACCGCGAAGGAGTGGATGACCGTGCCGAGACGGTGCGCGTCCGCGTTGCGGTACATCATGTAGACGACGCCCATGCCGATGAGGCCCAGGCCGGCCACGCAGAGGCCCATGACGGCGCCTCCGTCGAGGGCGGTGAGCAGCGCTTCGGCCTTGCCCTTGGAGCGCGCCGCTTCCGCCGTACGCACGTTGGCGTAGGTGGCGGCCTTCATTCCGAAGAATCCGGCGAGCAGCGAGAGGAACGCGCCCGAGAGGAACGCCACGCCCGACTCCAGTCCGAGCGACGCGACGAGCGCGCCGAAGACGATGACGGCGTAGACGGCGAGCACCTTGTACTCGCGGGCGAGGAACGCCATGGCGCCTTCGCGGATGTACCGCGCGATGCGGGCCATCTGCTCGTTGCCTTCGGGGATGGACTTGACTCGGAAGTAGAGGCCGAGCGCCACGACCAGCGCGAGAACGCCGGTGCCGATGGCGGATTGGGGCAGGAAGTCCACGAAACGTATGATCCTTTTGAAGGGATGAGTTCAGGCGACGCGGCGGCATGCAGCGTCATTTCCGGGGCTTGGCTCACGGGGTGAGGGCAAGCCCGCTGGGTCAGCGGTGGCCAGAAACGAGATTTTCCGCCACAGGTCAAGGGGGAACGACGGAAAGCGCCGGCCGGGGGCGTGTCGAGCCGTGTCGATCCGCTCGGACTTACCCCCGCGCGAGGGCGAGGATCACGATTCCCGCCGCCACCACGAAGAGCAGACCCGCCACGGCCATGAGGGCCTTGTTGGTGCGGCTCTGTCGAGAGGGGCTTGCCTCTTCCGAATCGGGCGACGACGCGTCGTCGGTGCTCATGGCAGCGAGGGGCCGGGCCGCGAGCGCGGTTCCGCTCACGGAGCTCTTCGGGCCATCGCTCAACAGTGAAGGAGGAGGCGCGAGCACGAGCCCTTCGCCGGAAGACACGGTCAAGATCGCGGTTTCCGCGCGGTCGTACGGAGCGGCCGAATCGCGAAGCATCGGACGAGGCGGGAGTGCATCTACCGGGAGGATCTCGGTGCGCGCTCGCTCGATGCCTTCCTCGTCGAGGCTCGGAATCGCAAGTCCGGGGCTCGTGGGCTCCCCCTTCAACTTTTCGAGGATGTCGCTGGAGGGGGGCCCGACCACGGTTGCTCCACCCACCCCGGTGACCGGGTCGCTTCCACGTTCCGTGCGAAGCGAAGGCAACGCGGCTCGGTCATGCTTCTCCGTCACTTCTTCAGCTTAGTCGGCCGCTCTCACCCAATCAAATCTTTCACCACATCCAACGCTCGCCCGATGGCTGCTCGAATTGTGAGGTAGGGAGCGACAAGCCCACATGTCCGTTGATGTCGCTCGAAAAAAATAGCGATTCCCAACGGTCAGTCGGTTGCGAGTGGGAATGCGGGAGGGGTATCATGAGACGCTGAGGAGTCTGGTGGATCCTCGCTCCGAGCGGAGCAGGTCTGTCATGCTCGGGGACGATGTCCCCCGATCGGAGAGCCTCTTCTTTTCGATCGACCGACGGAGCCCCATGGTCAACGACCCGTCCTTCCCCGTATCGACCCAAATGCCTTCCACGGCGCCCTTGTTGCCCCGTCACACGCTCCTCGCGGAGCTCGGACGTGGAGGCATGGCGACCGCGTACCTCGCGTCCGTCCAAGGGCCAGGTGGTTTCAATAAGCTCATCGTCGTCAAGCGGCTGCGCCCGGCCCTCGCCGAGGAGCCCGAGTTCCTCAAGATGTTCATGGAGGAAGCCCGCCTGAGTGCTCGCATCGACCATCCGAACGTCGTTCACACGAACGAAGTCGGGTTCGACGGCGAGCATCACTTCATCTCGATGGAGTACCTCGACGGGCAATCCCTCGAGTCCGTCCTGCGACGCATTCTTCGAAACGCGCAGAGGCTCAAGTCGGATGGCAGTCCGGCCTCCGAGCCCTCGAGCGGAGGTATCCAAGAGACCCTTCCGCTGAAGTACCATCTCTATGTCCTGTCGCAGACCCTTCAGGGCCTCGACTTCGCGCACGATCTGAAAGACTTCGACGGGGAGCCGCTCAACGTCGTCCACCGCGACGTGTCGCCTCACAACGTGATGGTGACCTACGAGGGTGGCGTGAAGGTTCTGGACTTCGGTATCGCCAAGGCCGCCGACTCCTCCGGAGACACGCGAACCGGCGTCATGAAGGGCAAGTGCGCCTACATGCCGGCCGAGCAGTTCGGCGGCAAACAGGTCGACCGTCGCGCGGACGTGTTCTCGGTCGGCGTCATGATGTGGCAGGCGCTCACCGGACGAAAGTTGTGGCGCGGTCTGTCGGACGCGGAGATTTTCCAGAAGCTCGCCACCGACCAAATCCCCACGGTGCTGAGTGTGAACCCGGACGTGCCGGAAGAGCTCGCGGCCATTTGCATGAAGGCGCTGGCCGCAAGCCCGGACGGGCGCTACGCGTCCGCGGCGGATTTCCAAGCGGCGATTGACGACTACGTGTCGGGCCACAAGGACCTTCGCGCAACTTCTCGTGAGCTCGGAAAGTACGTGAGCGAGCTCTTCAGCGAAGACCGCGCAAAGATTCGCGGAGTGATCGAGGCCCAGCTAGGCAAAGCCGGTAAGAGCAAGGGACCGTCTTCGCTCCCGCAGTTGGGGGTGAACGGTCCGACCTCACACACGGGGTCGATGGAGCTCGTGGTTCCGCCGATCTCGGGCACTCCGGTGGCTCGGCCTTTCCCCGAAGGCATGGGGGCTCCTGAAAGCGTGCAAGACGGTCGTCGCGCGCGCGTGGCGCTCTTCGGCGGCATCGCTCTCGTTGCGGTCGCGGCCATCGTGGGCACGCTCGTCATGAAGTCTCGGGCGAGCGCGGGCTCCAAACAGCCTTCGGAGACGACGACCCTCTCGAGCGGGCCAGGGCCGACCACGGGACCTGGAGACACGACCAGCGTCGTGACCATCACCACCAATCCCGCCGATGCGAAAATCATGTTCGACGACGCTCCGCTTTCCGCGAGCCCGGCGACCGGTCGTTTCCGAAGGGACGGAGCTCGACATCACCTGCGGGTGGAAGCGCCAGGCTACCTGCCGCATTCCGAGTGGGTCGTGCTCGACAGCTCGCAGACCTCGTTGGACGTGAGCTTGGAGCGAGACAAGGGGAAGCCGGTGGGGGGAGCACCTGCCAAGGGCGCACCTCCGGTGGCGTGGCCGGTCGCGAAACCTCCTACGGGCCCGAATGGCGCCTCTCAGCCGACAGTCGCTGTTCCTACTCCTCCTCCGACCGCGACGGCTGGTGCGGGGCATCCTCCGGCAACGCCGACAGCAACCTCGAAGGTTGGCATCGACACGGGCGACCCTTGGGCTCCTGCGAAGAAGCCATGAAGGGCGCCACGCCCACGATGCCTTCGCAGAGGGACCTGAAAACCCAGGTGTCTCGCCAGTTGGCTCCGAAGTCGAGCAAGCGATCCCCGAAGACGCTCGTGTCCGGCCAAGGCACCCGTAAGGCTTGGTACGGCAAGCTGGCCATGCCGTTTTTCGCGTTCTCGTTCTCCCTCTTCGTCGTCGCGGTGGGGCTGCTCGTGAAGGCTCGGATCACGAAGCACGCGGCCTCGGCTCCTCCCGTCTCCGCGGAAGCTCCTCTTTCCGGCGGCGAAGCGGCCTTGACCACGGCTCTCTTTTTTAGGGCCACGCCGGCAGACGCCGCGCTTTTCCTCGACGACGAACCTTTGCCCGACAATCCTGCCCGCGTGACGCGCAACCGCGATGGGAAAGCTCACAAGGCTCGAGCTCTCGCCCCTGGGTATTTGCCTAAAGAAGTCTCTGTCGCCTTCGACGGAGCCTCCGTGCAATTGGACTTGGCGCTCGAGTCGCTCCCCACCTCGGCAGCCTCCGTGAGCTCTGCCGTCGTCGAGCGGCCTCTGAGAAAACAGGCGAGCGCTTCTCCGACCCCGACGGCCCCGTCCCCGACCGCGAGTGTCGGGCGCCGACCGGCCAAAGTCATCATCGATCCGACCGACCCCTGGCAACGCTAGCGAGACCCCCGTGCCCACAACCTGGATCATCGCAATCGCAGCATTGGTTCTCATCGCCGCCGTGGTGCTCATGGCACGAGAGCTCGGCCAAGGCCGGAAGGCGAACGCCGCCTCCCCTGAGCGGTCGGCATCGAAACCGAAGGGAAGCGCCCCGAATCCCGTCATTCACTCGGCCGTCGAGCACGACGACGAAGACGTCACGAAGGTTGGCGTAGTGCCGCCGAAACGCTTGCCGACGCTCGCCGTGAACGGCGACGACGAAGAAAAGATCGCGAGCGAGTCTCGTGCCCTCGTCATCTTCGAAGAAAACGCGGAGATCGACGAGCCGACGGGTCCCGAGAGCCTCATCTTGGTTTCGGCGGTCGGGAAGACCGATCGGGGCCTCAAGCGCCGGAAGAACGAAGACAGCCATCTCGTCAGCCGCGACCATTCTCTGTACGTCGTCGCCGACGGTATGGGCGGCTACGGCGGTGGAGACGTGGCCAGTCGGATCGCGGTGGAGACCATCCTGAAGGCGTTCGAGAAGAACGAGTTCCACGTGAGTGGAAACGGCGATGCACCTAGAAAGGCGCGAGAGTTCGTCTCGGCGATCGAATCCGCCAACGCGCTCATCTTCGCAGAAGCGACTCGTAACTCCGAGCTTCACGGGATGGGCACGACCGTGATCGGAGCGCGGTTTTCGGAGCGCAAGCAGCGTGTCTTCATCGCCCACGTCGGCGACAGCCGTTGCTATCGCTGGCGCCACGGCGAGCTTCGTCTGCTGACCGTGGACCACACCCTCGCTGCTCGCGGAGTGCAAGGTCCGATGGCCGACCACATTCGCCGCGCGGTGGGCATTGCTCCGCAGGTGAAGGTCGACCTGCTGGTGGACAAGCCTCTTCCCGGCGACGTGTACGTGCTTTGCTCGGACGGGCTTACCAAGATGGTCGACGATTCGGCGGTCGCGAAGGTCCTTTCGACGCACTCCGACCTCGACGACGCGGTGGCGGATCTCATCAAGGCCGCGAACGAGGCGGGTGGGAAAGACAACACCACCGTTATTCTCGTCGGCGTGAACGACCCTCACATGATTCGACCCGACAGCCGTAAGCCGGACTCGGTCTCCATTCAGGCTTGAGCGCAAAGGTCCTTCACGGAGCGCGAGACGTGCCCTCACCCGGGCCGAGTCGCGTCTCGAGGGCCCGCGCGACGTCCGCCGCGCAGAGGTCGACGAGCGATTCGCCAGCGCGAGCGCGTCGCTTCAAGTCCGTCGAGCTGGAGGTGCTGTAAGATCGAACCCAGACGACGTGAATCGAAGGCTCGAGAGCCGACATCGCATTGGAGAATCCCACTTCCGACGGCGCATCTTGGACGCCCCTGATTCCGCGAACGAGCCAGGAAGCGCCGATGGACTTCGCGTAGTGCGCGGGGGCGCTCGTCGAATGCGCGACGGTTATGGTCGGGAACGTGGCGAGGGCGGAACGAAGGAACGTCATTCGCTCATCGACCGTGAACAGGCGAACGGCCTTCTCTTTCTCCGGATTGCCGTCGTTCAAGAGGACGACGACTTCATCGAAGATTCTTGCGGCTTCTCCGATGACTTCGACGTGGCCATGGTGCACCGGGTCGAACGTTCCGAGGTAAACCGCTTTCCTGACCATGTCGGAAAGATAACAAAAAGTGCGGGGTCATGCTCGAAAACGGGAATCTCGTGAATCGGAACACCGACGGCATTGCTCGGCTCGAAGCCGTCGACGACGAATCGG
Organism: Polyangiaceae bacterium; assembly: GCA_965225775.1. GTDB lineage: Bacteria > Myxococcota_A > Polyangia > Polyangiales > Polyangiaceae > JAAFHV01. The sequence continues at coordinate 9,514,287 of OZ245328.1, forward strand.
CTTTTGGCGGCAAGGCGGCTCACCTCGGCCGAGCCGTGCGTGCGGGTCTCCCCGTACCCTTCGGTGTCGCGCTTTCGGTGGCAGTCGTCGAAACCACTGTCTCGGGGCCGACTCCGGAGGCGGCAGAGCGGGTGGCGTCGGCAATCGCGGAGGTCGGTTTTCCGTGCGCGGTGCGCTCGTCGGCCGTTGGTGAGGATTCAGCCACTGCGAGCTTCGCCGGGCAGCTTGCGACCAAGCTCGACATCGCGTCGTTGTCCGCTGCCCTCGACGCCATAAAGGAAGTTCACGGCTCTGCGGCGGGCGCTTCCGTCTACCGCGAGACCATCGCTCGTAGTGGTGAGTCGCGAACGGCAGTGGTAATCCAGCGGATGGTCGCACCGCGCGTGGCGGGAGTACTCTTTACCCGAGATCCCGTCCGTGGGGACGACGTGCTCGTGATCGAGGCCAACTGGGGCCTCGCGGAGTCCGTTGTCGCGGGGCTGGTCACTCCGGACTCGTTCCGGTTGTCTCCGGACGGTGGGCTCATCGAGAGCCGTTTGGGCGATAAGGACACGATGATCGTCCGTGCTCCTGGCGGCGGCACGATGGCGGTTCCCGTGGCGGAGAACGACGTCACGCGGGCTTGTCTCGACGGCTCCGACCTCCGAGCCCTCGCCGGGCTCGCGGCGTCTTGCGTTCGTCATTTCGGAGCGGCGCTCGATCTCGAGTGGGCCATCGACGATCTGGGCGGGATGCACCTCTTGCAGTGGCGGCCGATTACCGTTCTGCGCTGACGCACGCTCCTACCTCGGAGGATATCCGTGCATCGCGTAGGGAACGTTCCTCCCAATCGTCGGTGCGCGTTCGCCTTGAACAGACGGACGGATCCTTCGACATGGTATCGTCGATCGATTCGATTCCACCTGGGCGATACCGCCAACGAGGTCCACGTGCTCGAGACGAAGTCCCTAGACGAGCTGATGGGTTTGGTCGGCGCGGAGCACGTCTCTTCGGATGCTGCTGCGCTCCAGTCGGTCGGTGTCAACACGTACGGTATCGAAAGACGTCCTCTCGCGCTGGTCCGCCCAGGTAACCGCGCGGAGGTCGCGGAGGTCGTGCGCTGGGCGGGTCGTCGGGGCGTCGTTCTCTACGTGTCGAGCCGAGGCATGAACCTCGGATACGGCTCGAGGGTCCCGCCTTCGGAAAACGCCGTGTTGCTCGATCTTCGACGACTGAACCGCATCGTCGATGTCGACGCTACGCTCGGCTACGTTCGGGTCGAGGCGGGGGTCACGTTCGGGGCTTTGCAGGCTTACCTGGCCGAGCACGCGCCGGGAGTCGTACTCACGGCAATCGGAGGCTCGTCCGAGTCCAGTCTGGTGGGCAATCTGGTCGAGCGCGGCCTCGGAAAGGGCACCTACGGCGACCGATTCCTCAACGCCTGCGACCTGGAGGTAGTGCTCGCCGACGGCTCGACGGTGCGAACCGGTTTCGGTCGTTATGCAGCTTCTCGCGCTGCCGGCATTCATCGCTGGGGACTCGGGCCTGCAGTAGACGGAATTTTCACGCAATCGACCCTGGGCGTCGTGACTCAAGCGACCCTTTGGCTCCAGAAGAAAGCTGCGTACCGAGCGAGCTGCCTGTTCTGGACCGACGACGACGACGGCGCAGCGCCCCTCGTGGACCGCATTCGGGACTTGAAGCTCGAGGGGACGGTGACGTCGACGTCCTTGATTGCCAACGATATCCGACGAATGTCCTTTCTCCGGCAATATCCATGGCAAGAAATGGATGGCCGTACGCCGCTCTCCCCCCAGGTGCGAAAGAAGCTCCGCACCGTTGGGGCTTGGTGTGGAGACTTCACGCTCTACGCCGCCACCAAGCCCATCCTAGAGGGGCTTCGGTCCCGCGCACGCGAGGTTCTCGACGACGCGGTGGACGGGATGGCCTTCTCGGACGAGGATACAGCCCTTGCTCCAGCACTGCGCGGGAGCCTCGACGCCGTAGACAGATTGGCCGCGGGTGCGTTGCTTCCGACTTCGCTCACTCCCGTTTATTGGCGCTCGCGTTCTTCGCCCGCGGAATGTCCGGATCCTCTCGGAGCCGGGGCCGGGCTCCTCTGGTTCGCTCCAGCCGTCCCCATGCGTAGCGAGGACGCGCTCTGGTGCCTGAGGACCACCGAGCGCATCGTGCAAGAACACGCGTTCGAGCCGAACATGGGGTTCAATTGCTTCAGTGACCGTGCATTCGATTGCACCACGTTGTTGGCCTACGACCGCACGATCGCCGGCGAGGACGAGCGGGCACACGGTTGCTATCGCGAGCTCGTGCGGACGTTCGCGGACCGGGGGCTTTTCCCTTATCGAATGCCTCTGGGCTTCGAGGACGCGCTCGACTCGTATCGCGGCCCGGGAGTTTCGCTTCGATTGAAACAGGCACTCGATCCGACGGGAATCTTCGCGGGAGGTAGGTACGTTGACTGAATTACGTCGGGTTCGAACCATCGGCGGCGGTCCGGCCGGGCTCTACGCTGCTCTGCTCGTCAAGAAGGCGTTTCCTCGCGCGGACGTGGTCGTTCGTGAGCGAACAAGACCCGAGCGCGAGGCTGGGCTCGGGATCGTCTTCTCTGCGAAGACTCTCGATGGATTCCGTTCGGCATGTCCCGAGTCGTATGACGTGATGTCGCCCGCCTTCGTCAGGTGGGATCGTCTCGAGGTACGTCGAGGTGGCCGAACGTGCTTGATGCGAGGCCACGATTTCGTGGCAATCGAGCGCTTTTCGCTCCTCGCCAAGCTTGCCGAGGCCGCGGAAGCAGCCGGGGTCCGCATCGAATACGGTTCAAATGCCGAGGAAGATCCGGAAGCCGATTTGGTCTTGATTTCCGACGGCGCGCGAAGCCCCGAGCGAGAGCGCTCCGCGGACATCTTTCGCCCGAACGTCGCGACGAGCACCCATCGCTATTTCTGGGTCGCCTCCAATTTCGTCTTTTCCGAGTTCGCGTTTCTCTTCGAAGATGCTCCCGAAGGCATCCTGCAAGCGCAAGCCTACCCTTGTTCCGCCACTCGAAGCACGCTGAGCTTCGTGGTGACGGAAGAGACCGTTCGCCGAGCGGGGCTCTTCGACGCACCGGTAGAGGACTCGATTGCCTATCTCGAGCGGTACTTCGCACGCCACCTGCGCGGTGGTCGCCTCATCGCACAAGAGAGCACGGCCTGGGGTCGCTTCCGGACCGTGCGATGTGGACGGTGGACGGACGGGCGTCGGTGCGTCCTAGGAGACGCTGCGCACACGGCGCACTTCACCATCGGGTCCGGTACCAAGATGGCCATGGAGGACGGAATCGCCCTACGCGATGCGCTCGTTGCAGGAGACACCGTGGCTTCTTCGCTCGACGCGTACGAGCGTGCTCGCCGACCCGGGGTCGAGCGCATCCAAGCGGCGGCCGAGGCCAATCTGGACTTCGTCGAGCACCTCGAGCGATTTCGGCATCTCGGCCCTTCGAGCTTTGCGTTTCGGTTCGTGACTCGCTCCGATCTCGTCACGTACGAGGAGGCGGCCAAGCGTGACTCGGACTTTCTCCGCAGCGTCGAGGTCGACTTCACGGGTGACCCTTCGCTTCGCCCCGAACGACGACCGCTCTTGATCGGCTCCGTCTCCGTGGGCTCTCGGGCTTGGAGCTCGGCCACCATTCGCGCGAACGAGGTCAACGTGGCCCTCTCGGTGTCCGAGCGAAGCGTGATCTTGACGAACGAAGCTGGGCTGACCGAAGGGTTCTCCCTCGAGCGTGTCGAGGCGTTCGCTCCCGGTCTCGACCAGGCCGCTTCGGAGGGCGGGTTCCTCTGGCTATCTGCCGCCGCCGCCGCGGACGTCGACGGCTACCGATCATGCCTTTCGAGGGGAAGGCCAGCCGCAGTATTGGTCGACGCGACCTCCTCCCGCGCCAGCGGTTCGTCCTCGGCGGAATCGCTGCGCGTCGTGGACGCTTCGATTCCGATCGGGTTGGTACTCCAAAAGGCGAATGTCGACGGGTTGAGAACGTTACTCCTCGGAGGGCGAATCGACTTCGTCGTAGCTGCCGAGTGGCGCGAATGAGTTACGTGGACTTTCCGCTCTCCGCCAACCAACGCGCGCTTTATTGGGATTGGACCTCTCGACCCAGGTCCATCTACAACACCGCGTCCCTCTTCAGGGTTCGAGCCGGGCTTGACGTGGACGCCCTCTGCCGGGCATTTCAGCGCGTGGTCGACCGTCACGGAGCCTTCCGAACGACGCTCGTTCCCGGCCCCGAGGGATTCCCTCTCCAGCGTCGCCACACGACGTGGACGGCTGCCGCCCGCGTCCACGAGCCGAGCAGAGACGACGTCGAATTGCAGCAAGCGTGCGTGCGCGTCCACGAGAGCCCCATGGACCTCACGCGCGTGAGCAGCGTGGCCTTGCACGTCTTCCCGGGAGCCCCGGGAGATCACGTGGTGCTCCTTCGATTCCACCACCTCTTCCACGATCACGGGAGCACGGACATGCTCCACGCCGAATTGTTCGAGGCGTACGAGGCGGAGGTCGCGGGAGCTTCGGTCGAGTGGCTGCCCGTGCCCGCCGAGTTCGACGACTACGTGGCGCGCGAGACGAGTTATCGCGCGTCACCCGATGCAGCGAAATCACTCGAGTTTTTTCGAGAGCGGCTGGCCGATGCGCCCTACGATCACGATCTCCCGACGGACCTCGCACCGTTCGCGAACGAGCGCAAAGGGGCGACCTACACGGCGCGGCTCGGCGGTCGTGACGCGGTTCGGGATTGCGCAACGAAGACGGGACTCTCGCGCCACCGCGTTCTACTCGCGGCGTACCTCGTCCTACTCTCGCGATGGTCCGGTCGATGCGACTTCACGGTCGGAACCCCCGCCGACTGTAGAGGTCGTGACATGGCCGGAGTGGCGGGATACTTCGTCAATCTCGTCCCATTTCGCTTTCGGTTCGCGCCCGACATCACCTTTCGGGATCTGCTCCGCGTCGTGGACGACGAGCTTCGCGCGACGCTTCCGCATCGATTCCTGCCACTGGTCGATCTGGTCGAGAGCTTGTGGGACAAGAGCGGAACAGGCCTTGCGCCGTTTTGTCGGACCACGTTCGCACTTACGAAGACCGACCGCTGTCCGGTTTTGGACCGACCGCAAATGTCTCGGCATTTGCCTTGGAAAAAGCAACAAGGGGCTCTGCTCCTCGAGACTCCACCCGACTGTCCACAGCAGGAGGGCCACTTCGACCTCAGCTTCTGGCTGTGGGATCTCGAGGCCGACGGTCTCGGGCTGGAAGTGAAGTACGACCCACAGCTCTTCAGCCAGGCCGCCGTCGAACGAATCGCCCTCCAATACGAAGGGATGCTTGCTGCGTTGGTCGCCGAGCCCGATCGTTCCATCGCGGCTTTCCCGCTCTTCTCGGACGCGGGCTCGCTGTCCGCCCGAGCCGCGCTTCGCCCGGAGAAGCTCGCGGAGTTCGAGCCGGCTCACGCCGCATTTCTGCGCGCCGCATCCGAGCGTCCCGACTCGGACTGCCTTCGGTTCGGGGGAGCGACGTGGTCGTATGCGCGTGTGCATCGGCTCGCGCTGGGAATCGCCGCGCGCCTCCTGGCGAGCGGGGTAGGGCGGGGCGAGCTCGTTCCGGTGGTTTCCGACAAGCGTCCCGAGGCCGTGGCGGCGTATGTCGGCGTGCTGCTCGCCGGAGCGGCCTTCGTGCCGGTCGACGCCGGATACCCGACGGACCGGATCGAGCTGATGCTCGAGGACTCGCGCGCGCGACTGGTCCTGGCTTCGAAGCGCCACCGGACGCTCGTGGAGCGTGCGGGGCACGAAATCGTAGAGCTCGAAGAGTCCGAGCTGTCCGCCGCGCCCGCAGCGCTCGCGACGGCGTTGCCCGAGGTGGAGGCCGGCTCGCTCGCCTACGTGATCTTCACGTCCGGGTCGACCGGGAGGCCGAAGGGCGTCATGGTCGAGCACCGCGGCGTCTGCCATCTGGCCCGTGGCTTGATGGCGGATTGGTCTCTCGATGCGCGGTCTACGGTCTTTGCGTTCGCTCCCTTCAGTTTCGACGCCTGCATCGCGGACATCTTTCCCACGTTCGCTGCCGGAGGCGTGCTGCATCTGGGCGAAGACCCGCAGCCTACGTCCGGGCACTACCTTTCGGACTTCCTCGCGCGCGAAAAAATCACGCACGTCACGCTGCCTCCTTCGGTCTGGTTGTCCATGCCAGAAGTGCCTCTCGCCGATCTTCGGGTTGCCGTGTCGGCGGGCGAAGCCTGTCCGGCTGAAGTCGTCATGAAGTGGGGACGGGGTCGCACGTTCTTCAACAACTACGGTCCGACCGAAATAACGGTGTGCGCGTCGACCAAGCGGGTCGCCCTCTCTTCGGTGGAGCGATCTGCCGTTCACAATCCATCGATTGGAGCGGTCCTCCCCGGCATTCGCGCGAGGGTCGTCGATCCATCGGGACACGATCAGCCCCTATCCGTGATCGGCGAGCTGTGGCTCGGCGGAGAGGGCCTGGCGAGAGGCTACCTTGGCCGTCCCGACCTCACCGCGGAGCGCTTCGTCGACACTCCCGACGGCCGCTACTACAGGAGCGGCGACCGCGTCCGCCTCCGAGCCGATGGCGAGCTCGACTACGTGGGCAGAGCCGACGAACAAGTCAAGATTCGTGGCTTTCGTGTCGAGTTGACCGAGGTCGAAGAAGGATTGCGAAAGGCATCCGACGTGACGGACGTTGCCGTGGCCGCGAAACTCGTCCGGGGCCGACTCGCGCTCGTGGCCTATGTCGTCGGCGATGCGAAGTCGCTCGGGGCTCGTGCACGCTTCGCGCTCCCCCGTCATCTCCTGCCGAGCCTCTACCAATCCATCGGCGCGCTGCCTCGGAGCCCGAGCGGTAAAGTCGACCGCTCGAGGCTGCCGGAGCCCGTCACGGTGAGCGGGGAGGGGGAGCCTCTGCGCGGCGACCGGGAGTCGACGGTGGCCGAGGTCTTTCGCGAGGTCATTGGCCTCGAGAATGTCGGTCCCGAGGACGACTTCTTCGAGATTGGTGGCGACTCCCTGCTCGCCGTGAAGGCGTTGTTCGAGCTCGAAACACGCCTGGGTGAGACGTTTCCTCCCGACGCGCTTCTCCAGCATCGCACCGTGAGGGCACTTGCATCCGTTCGTCCTTCGGAAGAAGGCGCTGCCCTCGTCGAATTGGGCGGACAGGGCCCGTGGTCTTGGGTGCTCGTCCCGCCCGCGGGGGGCGATGGGACAGCGTACCGTCATCTCTCCGATGCGCTCGCGAAGAGCGGTCGCGTTCGACTGCTCAGGCCTGGTCTCGGACGAGATTCGACGCTGTCCGAAATGGCGCGGCGCATGGCGAACGTGCTTACGCAGTCGGCGGGCCCCACGGACATCCTCGTTGGTTGGTCGTTCGGTGGGGTGGTCGCGCAAGAGATCGCCCGATGGTTGGACCCGAGCCGATTCGGAGCTCTCGTTCTGCTCGACTCGAGGCCGACGATTCCCGACGTCGAGGGCCCCGCTGGCAACGAGCGCGACGACGGGACGCTGGCGCACCACGTCCACCTTTACGCGAACCACGCTGCCGAGCTGGCGGCGTGTCCTACATGGGTCGCTTGGGCTCGCTCCGGGGTCGCTGCCGAAGGCGCGTGGAACATGAAGTGTCGGGTCGCCTCCGAGCGTTCATTCGATGCTACCCACGACTCCCTACTTCGCCCTCCCATTGTGGTCGACGTGGTGTCATGGGTCACGGCGCTCGCCGAAAGTGTGCTAAAACGATAGGGAATGAAGGTCTCCCTCTTGGGTCGAAGGCTTCGCGCCGTGGCATCGCTCTTCTGCGCTGTCGGGCTCGTGTCGGCATTGGCTTCCTGTTCTCCGGAAAACCAACCTGGACCTGCGCCCGCCGAGACCGAACCTTGCTCGGAGATTCGAATCGACCGCTTCAAAGAGCTCATCATCGTCGACGAAGGGGTGGTCGGCGACGCTCGTTCGCGGAACGCGACGAACGGCGCGTGGAGCTTTCGTCGACGCATCGAAGACATGGCTCCTGACACCGGAGACCCCGCCGACGTCGCGGTGAAGTGGCTTTCGGTTTGGAAGGCGCCCACGCAAGTCAATCTGCAACAAGTCCCCATCCGTCCGTTCGTCGACGCGAAGGCCCTCTGTCGATGGCAGCGCTCGCTTCCGTCGAACGAGTGCGATGCGGGATGCACGGCGTGCAAAGAGCGGAAGTTCGACCTCGCCCTCGCGCCGTTTCGGCTGGTGGCCATCACCAATCGTGCCGACCTCGTCACCATCTTCGAGGACCCGAGCACGGCCGGAGAGGTTCGCTTCACCTATGCGCTCACCGACGGCCCAGGTGACGATCCGGCTTCCGTGCCCCTCAACTTCACCGTGATCTTCGAGTACCGGCAGCCGCTCCTGGGCCGGACGCGGCGCGAAGTGGCCAACGCCTGGCACGCGCTCGGCCGCTTCACGGACTTCGGTGAGCCGTTCAAGGCCGAGCTCGACTCACTGCTTTCGACGTTCGTGAAGAAGGGAATCGAACCTTCGCGGCCGTTCGGTAGCTCGATCGCGCAGATCCGTACCAACGACCGCGAGTTCGATTGGCAGTGGGACCTTCGCGAGTTCACCCTCACGGAGGCGGGAATCAAGCTTCACACGACCGAGAACACACCCGCCGAGTCGTTGAACGGAAGCACCCAGCTCATTCAGTTCCTGAAAAGCAACGAATCGGCCATTCGCGCCGGAAAACACAAGCTGCCTGAAACCCTCTCGGGCGGATCCGTAGGCATCATCTCGAAGTGGGTAGCCCCCGAGGTCGATAGCAGTCTGGTCGCATCGTTCAGCGCGGAGACGTGCAACGGCTGCCACCAGAACCAGATGACCGACTTCAACTTCCACATCTCCCCCTTCAAGAAGGGGACGGAGAAGCTTTCGACATTCCTGCACAACCCCCGGGACCCGACTCACGACACTGCGGCAACGCGAGAGAAGACCCTGCAGCGTATGATGTGTGGGACGAACTGAGGGGCGCGGCGCCTCGAGCCGATCAGGGAAGCAACGCTCCGATTCCGTGATCGCGCGTCGGTCGCCCTGTTCTACCCGACGCGTGAAGTCCGAAGGGCGCATCTCGGGCAGGCCGAGCGAGCTCTCATGGACGTCGCACGACCGCACGGCGTCGGAGTGAACGAATTGTCCGTCCACCGTGTACGCGAGCGCGTCGCGAGCGCGACCTTCTTCGCCGCGGCGCTTCGCAGTCGAATTATGCGACCGTGCTGCTGGTCCCGATTCGATCGAGAGCCCCGCGGGCGAAGAAGGGGGATTGTGTGACGTGACCCGTAGCGAAGCCGGAAGGCGCTCGAGGCGAATACGTGATTGGCGCGGGTTAGCCCTACGCGAAAGAGCTCTCGAACGCGGTGGGAGTGAGACCTTCGCGCGGGAGCAAATCCCTCGTCCCCGTCGACTTCAGTGGAATAGGCACGATTCACCGGTCGACCACGCTCTCATCAATGAGCTCCGGAGGAACCGTCAGCGTCCGCAATTTTTCGTGAAACGCGAATGGCGAGCGGTAGATTGAGAGCCAGGAAGACCAACGTCCCAACTACGAGTGATAGGCGTAGGTTGTGACCCCGAGCTACGAGGGCGTAGAGAAAGGCGCCCGTCGGCGCTAGTGCGCGAAAAAGCATCTGGGCAATCGCCGACTCGCGACCCCGCATTTCGTGCGTGAGCATGGATTGCGTGAATCCCTGAGTGACGGATAGGTACATCGCGCTCCCAGCAGCCGCGAACGAGAACGCCGCAAACGTCGTGATTCGAGTGACATTGGCAGCGAACACTAGAAACGATACGGCGATAGCTGGAACAAGAAGGACCAGTAGGGTTCGCCGTGTCCCCTTCGCTACCCATGCCGTCGACATTGCGCCTGCGCTAGCCCCCAGGGCGCCTAGTACGGTAAGTGTTGGGATCGACGCTTCTCCCAACAATTCCTTTGCGAACGCCGGGGTAAGCATGGCGATGGCCGGCATCACACAAAGGATCAGGCCGCCAGCGAGCGCGAGGAGGCCAGCGACAATAGGTAATCGGTTCAGCTCGAGAATACCGTCCTTGATCTGGGAGAACGTGGTGCCCGTCGTGACGCGTGGCGAACCAGCGGGCATCGACGCGAGGAGCAGGATGAGCGGTACGAAGCTGAGTGCGTTGTACGCAAATGGGGCGGCGTCGCCAAGTCGTGCCATCAAGACCGCCGCGAGGGCGGGGCCGGCTACCCGGTTCAGATGAAGCCTCGCCAGGTTCGTCGAGGCGACGACGTGCGCCTGCTCTCGTGGGGCGAGCTCGAAGAGAATTCCCATCTGAACCGGAGCTTCGTATGCCGCCGCGACACCGATGACGAAAGAGTTCGAAATCAGGAGGGGTAGCGAGAGTGCTCCCAATTGAATGGCAGCGGCGACCGATGCCGCGCACACACACTGAAATGCCTGCGTTGCCAGGTAGATGTTTCTTCGACTGTAGCGGTCCGCCGCTACACCACCGAACATGCCGAGCACGACGATTGGAACGGCCGACGCCGCCCCATTCATGGCTAGGGCGAAAGAGCTGCCTCCGATCCGATGCACGAGCCACGCTGAAGCGGCCAGCTGTGCCCAAGTGCCAGACATGCCGAGCGCGTCGGCGAAATAGATTCGGCTGAACTGAGGCGAAGTGCGGAATAGCGAGAAGGGCGACGTGTTCAAGAGGTTCGCGCACGAAACAAAGCTTCGCGCAGCTCCGAGGTTTGTGCTTTCCGAGCGTACCGACTCAATCCGTCAATTGACCTGATAGGCAGCAGGTCGAGCAAAGTGCTCGCGAAAAAGGCCTCGTCGGCGAGCGCGGCATCGCCCTGAGAGATGTCGCGCTCGACCGGAGTCATTCCACAAGACGGAGCAACCTCGAGCAGGAATTCCCTCGTCACTCCAGGACGACAGTCGGAAGATATCGCCGGCGTGTGGAGCTCCTTACCGAAGACGAAGAAAACGTTCGACATGGTTCCGCTAGAAACGAAACCCTCCGTGGACTTCTGGATGCCCTCTACGAACCCCAGCGACGTAGCTGCCCGCAGAGCAATGAGGCTGTTCATGTAGTTGCCGAGTTTGAACTCGGTCGGCATACACGCTCGAGGGACCCTCGGCACGGGAACTATAAGGGTGTCGATTCCTTCATCATAGAGAGCGGCCGGGTGACCGTTCGTTGGCCGGGCGAAGATCGAGAGCGTCGCTTCTGTCTGCACCTGGAGCCGCGCACCAGGGGGCCCAGAACCGCGACTAACAGTTACGCGCAGTGTTGCGTCCTCGCATACTTCGCTCGCGCGTGCAGCGACTTCGCCGACCAGCGAGGTGAGCTCGGTCGCGGAAACCGAGAACGAATAGCCTGCCCAACGAATTGCCGCGTAGAGCCGTTCCAGATGACGCGCCCACTGGAATACCTTCCCGCTCGTGCATCTGAGAGTGGCAAAGACACTGTCCCCGAGAAGGTACCCACGATCCAATAGCGAAACCGTGGGCACTTCTTCGTCTGTCAGGAAGCGACCGTTCGAGTAGGTGACGCTCGGTCGCCAACTCACTTCAGCCGCCGTCGGCAGGAGCGTCGGTCGAGGCATCCCCGCTCTGCCCATCGGTTCCGCCGTCGGCCGGAGGGGCGTCGAACAGCGTCAGATTGACGGTTGCGGTCTGGCCGGCGGTCACGGTCACCTCGACAGGCGGACCGTTCGGATCTCCATCGATAGGACCCATCCGATGCTCGGGCCCGACCATAATGTAGGCGAAGGCGTAGTACTTGCCGGGGAGGACGTTCTTCATCTCGACCGAATTGGTTCCCGGCCAAGTCGGCTTCTCGTTTGAGCCGACTCCGGCAGGATTGCCCGTCGGCATCGGTGTAGAGAACAGCGTGCTGATGAGGGGGCCCTTGCTCGAGCCGTTGTATGTGACTTGAACCCGCGCGGCAACTTCCGGCGCCGGTGTGGAGGTGTCCGTGGTGGTTGCGGCGTCCGTGGCCGTCGTGCCAGCGTCCGTCGTCGACGTCGTGGCGTCGTCACTGCAGGCAACTACCAACGCGCTGGACGCTGCCGTCACAACCGCGAAGGCTCCAATCCATCGGCCCATGCTGAACTTGTTTGCTTTCAAAGCTTGCTCCCTTTCATTGAGTCGTCACGTTAGGCCCGGCAGCCGCAGTTCGAAGCCGACCTCAGTATATTCATCTTCGCACAGGACTGCTTCGCAATGCAAGCACGCTGCATTGTCGGCAGTGGACCGCGGTCACAGGGGAGGTGGTATGGTCGAGCGTCGTCGAACGGACGAGGTTCCCATACGTTCGGCGATTGCGAAGGCCATCTGAAGCGCCTGCCGGTAGTTCAGTCGCGGATCGCACGCGGTCAAATAGCGAGTGTCCAGGTCTGCTTCGGTGGTTCCTGCTCCAATGCACTCCGTTACGTCGTCGCCGGTCAGCTCGAAGTGAACCCCACCGAAGGTCGAGCCAGCGCGATCGTGCGCATCGAACGATTGTTCGAGCTCGGCCAGGATGGCGTCGAAATTTCGGGTCTTGATGCCGGTTTTCGTGACGATGCCGTTCCCGTGCATGGGGTCGGATACCCAGAGAACACGCCGCCGCGAGCGCCGAACGGCCTCGAGGATCGGCGGTAGTTTCACGCCGACGACGCCGGCCCCCATTCGAACGATGAAGACCAACTTTCCAGGTTCGTCACTCGGGTTCAGTACCTTTGCGATCTCCACGGCGTCTTCGGGGGAGGTGTTCGGGCCTAGCTTCACGCCCACCGGGTTCACAATACCGCGGAAGAATTCGACGTGCGCCGATTTCAGGTCGCGCGTTCGTTCGCCGATCCAAGGCATGTGTGTCGTGAGGCAATAGTGTCCCTCTCGCCGCGGGACACGCCGCGTCTGAGTGGATTCGTAGACCAGATTGAGTCCTTCGTGGCTTGCGAAGAACTTGACCTTAGCCATTTCGTCGAGAGCACCGTCGCCGAACGTTCGCATGAAGTTCAGCCCTTCGGTGACTCGGGATGCCAAACGCTGGTAGTCCTCCTTGAGTTGCGACGGAAGTTCCGCGCGCTCGAACATCGACAAGTCGAAGTATTCGGGTCGCCGTAAGGTCGCAAACCCGCCATCGCAGAGTGCCCTCACGAAATTGAGGGTCAGGGCCGCGTGGAAGTATCCGGCGACCAGAAGCTGTGGGTCGGCCTTGCGGGCTGCCGCAGTGAACTCGGGCCGATTCACCAGGTCGCCGACGTAACTCGGGAGCTCGACTCCTCCTCGGACCTCGGTCGGCTTGGAACGGGGCTTCGAGTATTGACCGGCAAAGCGCCCGACACGAACGATCGGTTTACGAGCTGCGTTCATCAGCACGAGTGACATCTGGAGAAGTATCTTCAGCTTATTCGTAATGACGCCCGCCTCGCACTCGGCGAACGTCTCGGCGCAGTCCCCACCTTGAAGGAGGAAGCGTTTCCCTTCCTGCGCTTCGGCGATTTGGGTCTTCAGAGATTCGATTTCCCAGGAAGTCACGAGGGGTGGGAGTCCTCGAAGTCGCTCCACCGTTCGCTGCAATTCCTCCCGGTCCTCGTACACAGGCTGTTGGGTGGCGGGAAACCGCTTCCAAGAGTCGGGGGACCAGGATACCGAGCGAGCCGCAGATGCTGGCGCACCAGACAATGCGGGGCGCCCATCGTCGAAGCGGAACGTCGTGCTGCCGACGCGAATGCGGTCGTCCGAGCGCAGGCCTAGGGCCCCCTCGAGCCGAATCCCGTTGAGGAATGTACCGTTCGCGCTCCCGAGGTCCTCGACTTCGTAGTCGCCATCTCCTCGTGCGAGGATGCGCGCGTGAAGTCGTGACACCCCTTGCTCGTCGAATCGGACGGCACAAGAGCTCGCCCGTCCGAAGACCAGCTCGACGCCGTTCTCTAGAAAGTAGACTTGACCGAGTCCGGTGGCGCCACTGATTCCGACGATGTACGGCCGTCCCGAGGGGGCCTCGGGCGAACGTTGAAGGGTGCCGATGGTCGTGCTGCCGTGAGTGCTCTCGACCTCATCAGGCTCTGCGAGGCTCGGAAGACGTCCTGGACGGCGCTCGATCATTCGTACCATTAGACGACGAAACTTGCCACTTGCAACCTCATTCGGGATTGCGAGATTCATTGGGTGGGAGCGGGTACGACGTGCCAGGAATTTGACGCTTCCCGAACTCTGCGGTCGGCCCCGGAACGGGACCGAATTGAGGCGAGTCGGATGCCAAGCCTAGGCAGGTGTCGCACTTGATGCGACTCGCCACTACTTGACTGTTTTCCCTCGACCGTCCGGTCTTTTTTTTCTCTCGCTCGCGGGACCCTAAGTTGTCGAACTGCTACGTTAGGACGCAGGAAGGAAGGCGTGTTCATGCCTCAAGTCAATTCTCAAGTGGCGGCTCCACGACTTGTTCGGGACGCGAGCTCGATCGTCGATAGTCTGCTCCCCTTCGTGCAAGAAGCCGAGCAATCACGGACTGCCCCAGAGGCGGCGGTACGGCTCATGGAGGGGATCGGCACGGTCAGGCACTTCGTGCCGGAACGATGGTCTGGAGCCGACGGCAGCTGGCGGGAGTTCGCTGAAGCCACCTTCGTAGCGGCGAGAACCTCAGGATCGTTCGGGTGGGTTTTCTCCTTCCTCGCGTATCCCGCGATGCTCATTACGCATTTTCCCGAAGAGGCCCAAAAGATGGTTTGGGCCGACGGCCCGGACGCGCGGATCGCCGGAACCTATGCGCCCGTCGGTAGCGCCGTTCGCGTCGGGGGAGGCTACCGGCTCAGCGGCCATTGGTTGTGGTGCTCCGGCGTTGCTCATTGTCGCTGGGTAGTGCTTGGTGCACTGACCGTCGAGGCTGGAAAATCGCCCGAATACAAGCTTTTGCTCCTCGAGAAGAGCAAGGTCGAAGTCGTCGATACATGGGATGTCATGGGCCTCCGGGGCTCCGGTAGCTACGACATTCACGCCAAAGATCTGTTCGTCCCCGACGAGCATGTCGTCGCGATCGAGTCCGTACGAGAGGGCCACCCGGTCGGAGAGGTGCGACATCGAGCCCCGTTCGTCTTCACGGTTCCGCTTTCGCTGGCCGCTCCCGTCGTCGGAACTGCGATTGCCGCACTATCGAGCTTTCGCGAGGTGGCGGGCCAACGTCCCCTAGCCAAGGAGGACGGTGTTCTCGCGCGTCAGACCTACGTGGAAGTCGTGAATGCGGTCGACAGCGCGAGGGAAGCCATTCTTACGACGGCATCCAGAGCTGACGCGGGGGGGCCCTTCACACCACTCGAACGCGCTCGTGCGCGTCTCGCTTACGCGGGGGCCGTAAGGTCGTCCGTGCAAGCGATGGACGCCTTGGTTACGATCGCCGGTCCACGAATGAACTACAACGATTCGAGCCTGCAGCGTTCTTGGCGTGACGTGTTGGCGATGTCGCAGCATCGTCTCCTCGACTATCCAAGGGCTGCCGATTTGTTGGCTCGTGTCGAGTTGGGGATGGAGATTGGGAAGACGGACTGGCTCTACTGACAGGTCCGGGAACCGTCCGCGAACGCCCACGTGCGAACGCCGTCCGTGGTTCCGGCCTCGCCTAGAGCGTGAATGGTTCGGCGACGAGGGGAATCGTGCTCAAGGGGAGGCTCGCTAGCGGCGAAGCCTCCCGTGTCATTCCGCGCTCCGTGGACCGATGTCGACGGCGCTGGTGGACGCCTGAAACCTGTCGTGACCGGAATACGTGAAGAGGCCGGCCCGGATATGTCTGGACCGGCCCTTTTCCGACTGCTCACGCGCGAGGCGCCATGCGCCCCGAACGTCTGGCAGGAGCGTCAGCTTAGAAGCAGTTGTTCTTGCCTTCGACCGCACCCTTCAAGCCGTTGAACGAAAGTCCGCTGTCGAGTTGCCTGGTGGACTTGTTCTGATCGGGGTCCACGCACCAGTACTGGAGATTCCAGTCTCGGTTCACGCCGCTCTTGCCGTCGTAGAGCGCGAAGGCTTCGTTGCCGTCGAATACGACCTTTCCGTCGGGAGCTTGGAGGGTGTCGAGAGCACGGAGGATGGTGTTGGGGGACGCGTCGATTGCAACGCCACCCGTCTGAACCATTCGAGCTTGGATGAGCTGCGAGAGCGCTTTGCCGCCCAGTTTCTGCTCCCCGAGTCCGCCCGCAGCGAGGAGAGCGACGTACGTGAGGTCGGCGCACGCCCTGGCGAGCGGGCTGGACGCCCCTTCGAACGCGTTTTGGTAGCGCTGGTCGAAGCGAGCCGCGCGTGGGTCGGCCGCCGCCCGTCCGGGACGAACGCCGAAGACCCGCTTCCTGAGGGGCTCGTTCGAGCCGACGAAGCGGTTAACCGTGTTGGCTCCTTCCGTCCCGAGCATGTAGTAGGCCTTGTTCGGATAGCCCTGTTCGATTCGCCTTGCGACGTCGGTTTGTTCATCGTTGCCGCGCAACACGATGATGTCCGGTTGGTAGGCAATGATCGCCACTACCGTATTGGCCAGGGTCGTCTCGAAGTTCGGGTCGACAATCGAGCCGTAGTTGAACTCCTTATAGAAGGGACCACCTGCGGCAGTCACGTTCTCTTGCCCGGACTTCCCGTTGTTGAACTTGACCGAATTGAAGAACACTTGGGCGTCGGCCGGGATTACGCCGCTGCCTCCGGAGGTCACATACGCCACCTTCACGTTGTCCGTACGCCCGGTAGCGTCTCTCAATCGCTGTTCCATCGTCTGGACGCCCGCGGCGTACCCTACGGGTAGAGCGCCCTGCGGAAGTCCCATCGTAAGCAGTCCTGCGGACTTCCCGGCGAGGTCGAAGCCCGGTACGTCGTCCACGACGGAGAAGATGAGCGAGTCAGCGGCAACCGCTTTCTGGAGGCCATAGGTCACGAAGTCGGCGACGTAGGGGCCGATGATGATGGGGGCTTGGACGACGTCGATGAGATGATCGGTTACCGCCTTGTGCTTGACTTGGTCTCCAATCGGTACGTCGCATGCGACGAAAGCGATCGGCCGGGGCTTACCCCCCGAGTCCTTCGTGGCTGGAAGTCCGCCCTTAATCGAGCGGAACTCGCGCCGCGTCAGTTCGACGGCATTCTCACACGATGCGGGTACGGGGGCCCAGCTCGGGATTCCGTGAATGCCGAGGACGATGGTGTCGTCGTTTCTGAGGTCGTCCTTATCGGCGAGAACCTTGGTGCACTCTTTGGTGAGGAGTCCGACACAGCGGTGGTCGTTCTTGCGGCAGATCGTCGCTTCGTTCCCGGTCCGAGCTATGCATTCCTGGTTCGTAAAGCAATAGTCGACGGAGCGTTCGCAGATTCCGCGCGTACTGCAAAACGACCCCTCGAAGGCCGCACCGGCAGCACGACAGTCGTTGTCCGTCGCACACTGCGTGGCCGACTTGTCGACCACGAGCGAACAACCAGGGGCCGCAGCCACCGACGTGAGTGCGACGAGCAGCGCGGCGCCTGAGAGCGCCTTCCATCGAGAGGGCGAGGGAAATCGGGGATGGTTCATAGGTTTACCGATGCGGTCATGGGTGGTCGTCGGAGAGTGGGAACGAGCGGCCACTCAGTGGTTGAGGAAGATGAAGTTCTCGATGAGTCTGCGGCCAGCGGGCGTGCCAATCGACTCGGGATGGAACTGGACTCCGTAGATCGGCAGGTCGCGGTGTCTGAGTCCCATGATGATTCCGTCGGACGTGTGAGCTGTCGCGATGAGCGTGTCGGGAAAGGTCGGCTTGTCGGCCACCAGCGAGTGGTACCGCATCACCTGGAACGGCTGCGGAAGGCCAGCGAAGAGTGCGGAGCTGTCGTGGAAAACTTCACTTGTCTTGCCGTGCATGACCTCGGGAGAGCGCACCACGCTTCCGCCGAACGCCGCCGCGATGCCCTGGTGACCGAGGCAAACGCCCAAGAGCGGAATGGTCTTGCCGAGCTCGAGTATGACCTGCCTACACACGCCGAAATATGCAGGGTTCTCTGGATTTCCGGGGCCGGGGGAGATGATGATTCGATCGGGCGCGAGCTGCTTTACCTCTTCCGCCGTGATCCGGTCATTGCGGAAAACCAGTGGGCGCTCGTCGAGCTCGCCCAAGTATTGGTAAAGATTGTAGGTGAACGAGTCGTAGTTGTCGATGATGACGGTCTTCACGGGGCGTGTACTCCGTCGAGGGCGCGCATGATCGCGCGGGCCTTGTCGAGGGTCTCTTGATACTCGTCCGCGGGCACGGAATCGGCGACGATGGCACCACCTACGTTGTAGTAGGCCTTCCCCCGCAGCAAGATGGCGGTTCGGATGACGATGTTCAGATCGACGGAGCCGGAAAAATCGATGTACCCAATCGCGCCGGAGTAGACGCTCCGCTTGACCGGCTCGAGCGTATCGATGATTTTCATCGTTTCGATTTTCGGCGCTCCTGTCATCGATCCCCCGGGAAAACACGCTCGAATGAGGTCGATGGCGTCGTGTCCTTCGTCGAGCTGACCACGAATCGTCGACACCATCTGGTAGACGGTGGCATAGCGCTCGATGATCCTGAGCTCGGGGACGTGCACCGTGCCGAGCCGACAGACTCGTCCGAAGTCGTTTCGGACCAAGTCGACGATCATGTTGTTCTCGGCTTGGTCTTTGATGCTGGTCTCGAGGTCGTGAAAGAGGGCCTGGTCCTCTTGTTCGGTCTTTCCGCGCGGCCTGGTTCCCTTGATAGGGCGGCTTTCCGCGGTTCGGTCGGCACCCAAACGAAGAAATCGCTCCGGCGAAGAGGAGACGATGGTCCCTTCGGGGAGGGAGAGATAGCAGGCGAACGGCGCCGGATTGATCCGGCGAAGCTCTTGATAGAAGTTCCAGGGGTCCGCGGAGAAGTCGGACTCGATCCGGTGCGTCAGGCAGATCTCGAAGATATCGCCTGCGAAGATGTGTTCCTTCGCGCGCTCTACCAACGCACAGTAATCCTCTTTCGATACGAGCTTGGTTGGGGCCCGCTTCGGAGGGGCTTCCTTCGGCCCGGCCCAGGCTTCGCCGGGGGCGCTCTCGAATTCGTCGATCCTCGCCCGCAGCTCGACGCGCTTACGCTCCGCCCTCGCGTGCGCGATTCGCTCGTTGGGTCCGCGACCCAGGACCGAGATGTAGCACTGGCCGGTTCGGTGGCAGAGTACCAGGCAGGAGTTGTAGAATCCGAAGTGGATGTCCGGTAGCCCGAGGTCGTCCGCGCCGGTGTCGGGGATGCTCTCCACGAAATGCCCGGCCTCGTACCCGATGTACCCTACGGCGCCCGAGAGAAGGGGGGCCGGCCTCGCCGCATAGCTCGAGCCGTCGACATGGTGCGCTGCGGCCAACTGGCGAAGCTCTGCGAGCGGATCGCCGATGTAGTCCGCCAAGACCGAGTCCCCGGCTTGCCCGTCCAAAATGGTGATTCGCCCGAGGCTTGCGGAGTCGCCCTGATTGGGCAAGCGTTTCGAGCGGAACACCAAAAAAGGCTCGGCGCCCATGAACGAATACCGACCGAGCTTTTGCGGATCGCTTGCGCTATCGAGCAAGAAGGCGTGCGGAAGGCGTCGAAAGATCTCGAAGTACCGGTAAAACGGCAACTTGAGCTTCACCTTCTCGAGGATATGAGCGGGAACGTACTCTCGGCGCATGGTGCCCTTTCAGCTCTTGTTCGTTCGGGCGTCGGAAAACCGGACGGTCTTGCCTTGATTGCGTGGGTAGGTCCCCGGCGGGACGACCTCGACGGAGGCCTCGATCCCGAGTGAAGCGGTAATTCGAGCGCGCACCGCCGCAGCGAGCGCCTCGGCGGTTCCCTCGACGGTCACCAGGACTTGGTCGGCGTCTCCTCGGCTCTGGATGACCACGCGAAATTCGTCGTGCACACCTTCGACCGAGCGGACGACGTCCTCGAAGACCGCCGGATAGAACTTCAGTCCCTTCACTTTCACCACGTCGTCGAACCGGCCTTGCAGACCGCCTGGCGCTCGAGCGTGCGTCCGGCCACAGGAACAAGGCTCCCGTGTCGTGCGAAGCCAATCGCCCATGACGTAGCGCAAAATGGGCTGCGCTTCGCTGAACAGGTTCGACACGACCAGCACCCCGAGGTCGCCCTCCTTGACCGGCTTCCACGTCGAGGGGTCGAGCACTTCGACGAGGTACTGATCCTCCATCAAGTGGGGAGCCGACTCGTCACTTCGGGCGGACGCCGCGCACGTGTAGCCGAGCGGAGACATGGCTACCTCGGTGCACCCGAAATCATCGTGAATATCCGCGTCCCACAGGTCTCGCAGCCTCTTTCGTGTGCTCGCCACGCTGGCCCCGGGCTCTCCTGCGAGAACGACCGTTCGGACGGACGACGCGCGGGGATCGTGCCCGGCGTTTTGCATCGCGCGTGCGAGGCCCAGCGCGTGCGAAGGCGTCGTCAAGAGCACGGTAGGTTGGAACAAGTGAATGAGCTCGGCCCTGCGATCGGTCGAGGCTCCTCCGCCCGGGATGACCGGCACTCCCAGCTCGTTGAGCGCATGGTGAAGTCCCCAACAGGCGACCGACGTCCCGTAGGCGAAGGCGTTGAGCGCGATGTCACCCTGGCGGATTCCCATCGCGTGGAGCGCGCGCGCACCGTGCCAGGTCCATTGGTCGCGATCGAAGGTCGTGTGGCGGAAGGCGCGAGGAAATGCCGCCTTCGTGCCGCTGGTCGTGAACAACATCCAACCACGAGTCGTCCAATCCTCGTGGGTGAGAGGCGAGAATCTACCGTACGGCGGAAAGCGCTCTTGATCCGCCATCCACTCCGAGGGGTGGGTGAGCGGGATTCGCTCCAAGTCGTCCAAGCTAGCGACGGAGTCGTCTGCCAAGTTCGCTTCGTCGAACTTCTCCCTGTAGAATGGAGAGCTCTCCCGGAGTACACGAAACGCGGCCACCAGCTTCTTCGTTTGGAGCGCCCGCAAGCTGTCGCGGTCGAGCGTCTCGAGGCCAGGGGCGTAGTGGACCCCCAAGGGGGTCGGGGCCTGCTCGCGCGAGGCTCCGACCAAATCCATCCATTGCAGGCGCGCGCTCATCGCGGAGCACCGCCCGACGTTCGAGAAAACGAAGGCAATGGTCGGACGCTCACGTGAGGACGGTCACCTCTCCCGAGTCGCCGTCGACTCGGATCATGGCGCCGTCCACGATTCGTTTGGTGGCATCGCGCGTCCCGACGACGCCTGGAATACCGTACTCCCGGGTCACGATCGCCGCATGGGAGAGGGCGCCCCCGCGATCCGTCACAATCGCGCCGAGCAACGGCAACACCATGGTGAGGGCTGGGGAGGTAATTGGGGCGACCAACACGTCGCCTTCGCGAATTCGATCGAGGTCGTCGGCGCTATGAAGAACGCGCGCGCGTCCTACATAGGTGCCATTCGATACTCCGATCCCGCGGATAGTCGCGCTGGAGATGCCGTCGTCTGCGCGGTCTCGATAAAGGGCGCTCTCGACTGCGAAGCTTGCCCGAACCGCTCTTGCCAGACCCGACGGGAACCATTCGGCCGGCGGTGGTGGCTTCGGGGGCCCTCCGATCATCGGAGGTGTCCCACGGCGCGCTCGCTCGGCCCGCATCGAGGCTCTCGAGGCAAGATCGGCGCGGCGTGTCCGCGTCCCGGTCGCAACCTCGCGAATCTCGGACTCCTCCAACTCGAACACGTCCGACGCTGACGCGATACTTCCTCGGTCTACCAAGCGCCGCCCGAGCTCGAGGAGGCCACGCCGGAGGACGCCGTTCGCCCATACGTCGGTGTAGAGAGAGCGTTCGTCGCGGAGGCGCGCGACATGGCGAGCTTCTGCCAGGGCGGCGTCGAACTCGCCTCGGGAACCTTCTGGAACCGACGCACGGAGGGCCCCAGCGGCTTTCTCCGAGTCGTACGTCGGCACGGGTGGTCCTTTGCGGAAGGCGTCGACCAAGCGTTCGGGAACCTCGATCGCGCGAGGCTGCGTGAAGTCGTAACCGGTGGCGAGCCGATGGCCGAAGTGGGCCTCGAACGCGCGGTAAGCTTCGCCGAGCTCGTCGGTGCGCGTCCGGAACGCCTCGAGCACTCCGGCCGCGGGCGCCCTCGACTCGAGCATCGCAAGCGCGTCGGGCCGAGAACGAATCGCGTCATAGACGGCTTGATGTTCCGCCGACCACCCCGTCGAGACCTTCGCGTGCCCGGCAGCCGCGAGAGCGGCCTTGCCGGCGTCCACCCCCGCCCACGCGGAGACTTGAGCGAAGAAGTCCCCGAACGGAAACGTTGACGGTACGGTGTAGAGCCCGTGGAGACGCACTGCCTTGCGGAGCAGTACGATTGCGCTCTCGAGGTGCGAGGCGAGAGCCTCGTCGTCGAGCAAGGGGAGATCGACGCCTTGAAGCGCGGTATAGGCCGCCTCTAGCGCCGGTCGGTCCTCGGTCGTCCAGCGAACGAGCTCTTGACGCCATGGGCGCTCGATGAAGAGCTCCTGAGCCTGCAGCTTGAGCGCGACGAGCGGGGGCACTTCGTCGAAAAGCTTCTCGAAAATCTCTCGGGGAGGAGGCTCAGCGTCCGAATCCCCTCCAAGCGGTCGAGCTTGCCAGTAGACCCATCCGTCCGCATTCCAATAGTCGAGCTGAATGGTGTAGGCATGTTTGCGCGCACCTTCGCCCCAGCCCTTCGGGAATTCCTCGCATACAATCTTTGCGTAAATCGGCGACAGGGGCAACGGGTGATGCGTGATATCGTGGAACCACGTGCCCAGGGCGGGCGGAGTCGGGAAATCCGAATCTTTTGGCATGGTTACCTGTTCGCTCGCGTTCGGGTCGACGTTCAGAGGCTGCCGCGAAGCCCTAGGTATCCTAGGCCGACTGATAGGCCGACTTCAGGAGACCGAGCGGCGGCCTTCTCGGACTTCTCGGGTGATGGATTGGCTTGGAAGGCCTTGACGGTGAGATACGTAGAAACACCTGCACCAATGAGCGAAGCAACCGTGAAACCGTCACAGAGCGCCGAAAACGTCGACACCTTCTTCGACTGACTCTCGAGGTCGTCCGGATTGACTCCGAACTGCTGCCTGGTCGTCGAGAGCTTGTCGTTGGCGTTGAGCGCGACGACACCCATGACCACCGAGGTGATCGTGAGGGCGCCGGTGATGCCCCACCCGACGAGTGCTCGATTGCGCGGGCCGTAGTCGACGGTGCGCTCCGCGGGCCTCCGGAGGTCGACGAGGTCCAACCGAACGACCAGCGCGTCGGTCCCTGCGACGGTGATGACCTGAGCGGCGGGGGCGTAGCCCGGTTTCGTCGCCGAGACCCTTCGACGACCCGGGTTGACGACGACCGTCCTGGTGAGTGGAGTCTTCCCCACCGGGACGTCGTCGATCGAGACGTCGGCCCCGGGGACATTGGTCACCACCTCGATGGAGGCGATGCGCGACTTCAAAACGGCGAGGTCCTTCTCGACCTCGGCGCGCCTTTCGGCGGGGATACTTGCTCCACCCTCCTGCAGGTACGTTTCGTAGGAACGTAGCGCCGCCGAGTAGTTGTTCAGCTGACGGTGGATGCGCCCCAAGTTGTATTGGATGCGGTAGCTCGGCGCGAGTTGATAGGCGCGCTCCATCTCCACCAGCGCGGCTTCGTAGTTCTCTTCGCTGGTGAGCTGGAGGCCTCGCTCGTAGTGCTTACGAGCTTCGTCCATGTTTGCCGCGCTCGGATCCGCGCTAGCGGAAGCGGTAGGCGCGGTCGGGGCAGTCGATGCCGCAGGAGGCGCGCCCTGCGCACCGGCCATCGTAGATACGGTAGATACCGAGGCGATGGCCAACAGCATAGCGACATGTTTGTTCATCGAGCGGAGTTCCTCGTTGGAGTTCTGCTGCCGTCCGGAGGGCGTCAGCGTTTCGGAGGCGATGCTGGTTCTTCGGTTTTTGCGAGCGCGAAGCGGATCGACACGTCGGCGTCGAACCGAACCGTTTGGCTCTTCTGCTCGAACCCAACGGCGGAGGCCATGACTCGGTGGTCCTTCCCGTCGCGCTTCACGTGGCCCGAGTAGGGGTTTTCGAGCGGGGGACCATCGTCGATGGAGAACTTGGCGTGATTGGGCGTGGCTCTGACGGTCAGCACGATGTCGGCGGACAACGGGGCTGCCGAAGGGGTGGGTAGGGCGTGGGAGCCGGGCTCTTTCGGCTTCTCGCGGGTCGTCGCGAAGGCGGCTGCTCCGATGACCGCCATTGCGCCCGCCGCGACCGCCGCGAACGCGAGCACGCGGGAGCTCGACGAAGGGCCCTCTTCCGACTTCTTCGGACGAAGACGGCCGACCACCTCTGGGCCGGAGATCTCGAAGTCCGGGATGACCACGGGAGCAGGCCCATCGGCGACACCGCTGGGGCGTACCTCCAGGCTGGGGGGACCTTCGGACGGGGCGGGTGGCTGGGCAGGCGCGGCGATCGTCGGGGGGAGGTGCTCGTCGCTCATCGCGACGACCTTCGTCCCACTCTTCGCGGCTTTCAGGTCGGCGAGCTGCTCTTCGATGAGCTTCTTGCTCAGCGCACGTCGGTCGGCAAAAAGCTCCGATACGAACTTGCCGAGCTGGCGCTGGCTGGGGCGTTGGAGATGCTCGTCGATGAAGGTCTCGAGGTCGGACTGAAGCGCTGCGGCCGTCGCGTAGCGGTCGGCCGGGTCTCCGGCCAATGCTTTCTTGACGATCGCGTCCAGACCTTCGTGGATCGCCGGATTCTTCGCCTTCGGAGAGACCGGATGGCGACCGCGATAGATTGAACGCACGATTTCCGCGTCGGTCAGGCCCTTCCACATGCGTTCGGCGATGCATGCCTCGTAGAGCATGACGCCAACGGCAAAGACGTCGGCCCGCCGGTCGACGACCTCTCCCCTGGCCTGCTCGGGGGACATGTAGGCGACCTTGCCCTTGATGATTCCGTGCTTGGTCTCCGATCCGCGGCCTTCGGCCTTTGCAATGCCGAAGTCCACGACCTTCACCTGGCCGTCGTAAGTGACGAAGATATTGTGAGGGGTTACGTCTCGATGCACCACGTTCAAGGGGCTGCCGTCGTAGTCGAGCAGCTCGTGGGCGTGGTGAATTCCACTGAGAACGTCGGAGAGCACCAACAGGTGCATGGGAAGCGAGAAGTCTTGCCTCGCGCGGTGGAGAACTCGGTGCAGGGGTTGCCCGTCGAGGTACTCCATCGCCAAGTAGAGCTCGTCGTCGGTGCGGTCAACCTCGTAGGTTTGCACGACATTCGGGTGGTTGAGTCGGGCCGCGAGCCGTGCCTCGTCCATGAACATCGTCACGAAGTCCGGGTCCTGGGCGAGATGCTCCCGCAACTTCTTGAGGACCACCAACTTGCTGAAGTCCAGCCCGGACGAGCCTTGCGTGACCGCAAGGTAGACGTTGGCCATGCCGCCCTGACCAAGCTCGGCTACCAGACGATACTTTCCCGTCGAGTTGCTCAAAAAAACTACCTTCCCTCCAGGTTCAAAGAATACGCCAGACGCCGGAGCTAAGAAATCCAAAAGCGGCAACCCGCCGCTGGATTGCTGCTTCCTTTGCCTACCTCGTGCCCCAACTGCACACGCCCCATCGTGTCGACCAAAACGCGACCGGTCGACCGAGTGACCAGTTCGGTTGGAAGCGCACTTCACTACCCGAGCGGAAGGTTCACACACACCCTCACAGGGGGCGAGTAACCGATGGGTCTCCGAGAGATTTCTGACGACGGAGTTGATGCCTTCGGTTAAGACTCTTCTGGAGTTGGAACCGCTCGAAACAGCGACTGCTCCGATTCCCGCGAACGAAAGCGGGGCGTCGACTCCCGACAGCCCGCGCCGCCGCTCGCTCGTGCTTGGCATCCTCTGTCTGGTCGTACTGGTCGCAGGGGGTGGATATGCAAAGTTTCGTACTTCCCTCGGGGGCTCTATCGGAGGCGCGGGGCAATCCGCGTCCTCGCTGCCGCCAGCTGGTCCGCCTGTCTCGGTCGCCACTTTCGTTGCGAGTAAGCGTGACGTGCCCATTGTGATCGAGGGGCTTGGCACGGTGACACCGATCGCTGCGGTTACCATTCGGCCTCAGCTCGACGCACGTCTCGAAAAGGTTCTCTTCGAGGAGGGCCAAGAGGTCAAAAAAGGGACCGTACTCGCGGTGCTGGATCCTCGTGCCTACTCGATCACGGTTCGCGTGAACGAGGCGAACTTGGCGCGCGATCAGGCCCAACTGGAGCGGAATCGGCTCACTCTCGCTCGGGCCGAATCGCTGCGTTCGCAGAACGTCGGGTCGCAGCAGGAAGTCGACGACGCTCGCGGCCTCATGGCTCAGCTCACGGCGACTCTCCAGGCCGACCGCGCGTCGCTCGACATGTCGCGACTCATGCTCGACTACACGCGAATCGTCTCGCCGATAGACGGCGTGGTTGGCGTTCGCCTCGTCGATGCAGGAAACCTAGTAAAAGCCAATGACCCTAACGGGATAGTAGTCGTCACCCAGCTCGATCCCATAGCGGTCGTGTTCACCGTACCACAGGACGACCTGGCTCAGATTGCGTCTGCACGAGCCTCCGGACCGCTGCCCGTCGACCTTCTGTCGCGCGAGGGCGACACGAAGATCGCGGTGGGGCAGGTCTCCGCGGTGGACAATCAAGTAAATGTCCAGACGGGAACCCTTCGCGTCAAGGCGGTCGTTCCCAACGCGTCTCATGCGCTTTGGCCCAACGCATTCGTAAAAGCACGGATCGTCGTATCTTCACGGCGGGGGGTCGTGGTCGTACCGACCGTAGCCGTTCAGCGCGGCCCTAAGGGGACATTCGTGTACGTCCTCGACGGCACGGACAGCGCCTCGGTCCGTCCCGTGGTGCTCGAGCGCACCGTCGGGGACGATGCGATCGTCGAGAAGGGGTTGTCGGTCGGAGACGTCGTCGTGACGGACGGCCAGAGTCAGCTGCGCCCGGGGTCGAAGGTCGTTCGCCGTGGGGCGGAGTCCGCTCCCGGGGCTCCAGCGAAATCAAAAGGTCCCAAGCCGTGACCTTTTCGGCGACCTTCATTCGGCGCCCGGTCGCAACGATTCTCCTCATGATTGGCCTCGCGCTTGCTGGGCTCGTGGCGCTAGTCCAGCTACCTGTTTCTGCGCTGCCTCAGGTGGAGTACCCGACGATCGTCGTCTCTACCTACTATCCTGGTGCGAGCGCATCCACCATGGCGGAAGCCGTGACCTCTCCGCTCGAACGTCAACTCGGGCAGATGCCTTCGCTCGTTCGCATGTCGAGCACGAGCAGCTTCGGCTACTCGCAGATAACCTTGCAGTTCGCGCTCGAACGCAGCATCGATGCTGCCGAGCAGGACGTTCAAGCCGCCATCAATGCGTCTGCGGCGTTGCTTCCTCGCCAGCTCCCATCACCTCCGGTCTACAGCAAGAGCAATCCCGCCGATGCACCGGTGCTGACGCTCGCCATCTCGTCGGAGACGATGCCGTTGCGGCAGGTGAGCGACGTCGCGGATTCGATTCTCGTTCAAAAGATCTCCCAAGTGCGAGGTGCAGGGCTCGTGACATTGAGCGGGAGTCGCAAGCCCGCGGTTCGAATCCGAATCGACCCCGTTCTTCTCGCAGCCGTCGGCCTTTCACTCGAAGACGTCAGAGCCGCAGTAGTCGCGGCGAACATCAATCAGCCGAAGGGCAACGTCGAGGGAGTGCGGCAGTCCTACACCCTTTCCACCAACGACCAGTTGGCGGACGCGAGCGCCTTTCGTGAGCTGATTCTTAGCGTGAAGACCGGAGCCGTCGTTCGGCTCCGGGACGTAGCCTCCGTCGAGGACGGCGTCGAGAACGAGCTCGTGTCGGCTTGGGCGGACCAGCGACCCTCCCTGATTCTGAACGTCCAGCGTCAGCCCGGAGCGAACGTCATCGAGGTCGCGGAACAAGTCAAGGCGCTCCTCCCTCGACTCCGCGGCTCACTTCCAGCCGGATTGGACGTTCGGTTGCTCTCCGACCGGACCGAGACGATTCGGGCTTCTATCGAAGACGTGGAGGCGACCCTCGCCCTGACCGTCGTGCTCGTGGTTGCGGTCATTTTCGTATTCTTGCGGAACGTCCGGGCAACGCTCATTCCAGCAGTCACCGTGCCCTTGTCCATCCTGACGACGTTCGGGGTCATGTACCTATTGGGGTACAGCTTGAACAACTTGACGCTGATGGCGCTCACCATCTCCACAGGTTTCGTCGTCGACGACGCCATCGTCATGGTGGAAAACGTGGCTCGTCATATCGAGGAAGGCAAACCTCCACGCGACGCCGCTCTCGCCGGCGCGGAAGAGATTGGCTTCACGATCGTATCTCTGACGGTTTCGTTGATCGCGGTTCTCATTCCGTTGTTCTTCATGGGCGGCGTCGTCGGGCGTCTCTTCCGAGAGTTTGCAACTACTCTGGCGACCGCCATTGCCGTCTCGGCTTTCGTGTCGCTCACCCTGACGGCGACGATGTGCGCCTACATGCTCAAGGACGAGCGTGGTCGAGCCCGAGGTCGTGTCTTCGACGCATCCGAGCGGCTATTCGATGCGTCCGTAGCTTCCTACTCACGCGCATTGTCCTGGGTCCTGCGCTTTCGCAGAACCACCCTCGCCGTCACCGTCGGGACCTTGGTTTTGACCGGGGTTCTCGCCTTCGCTATCCCGAAGGGCTTCTTTCCGCTGCAAGACACGGGCCTCATCGTCGCGACGACGGATGCTCCGGGCGATACGTCGTCCATCCGCATGGGAGAGCTTCAGCAAGAAGCCGCTGCCGCCATACTCGCCGATCCCGATGTTGCGTCCGTCGCGTCCTTCGTCGGGTCGGATGGCACGAACACATCGTCCGCCTCGGGACGCATCTCGATCGCGCTCGTGCCACGGTCCGCTCGAAAGTCCGACGCTTCGCGCGTGCTTGCGCGCCTCCGCGAGAGGTGCGCATCCGGGCCAGGCCTGAACGTCACGTTCCAGATCGTTCAAGACCTTCAAGTAGACGCGAGACCGTCACGGTCGCGCTTCCAGTACACACTCGAGTCCACGGATGCGGGCGTACTGAGCGAATGGGTTCCGCGCTTGGTCACGGCCCTTCGGTCCGTCGAGGGGCTCAAGGATGTGGCGAGCGACCGCCAATACGTCGGTGTCGAGCTGGCTCTCGATGTCGACCGCGACTCGGCATCTCGCTTCGGCGTAACCCAGCAGGCCATCGACGAGACCCTATACGACGCCTTCGGCCAGAGGCAGATATCGACCATCTTCACCCAACTGAATCTCTATCGCGTGATTCTCGAGACTCGCCAGGCGACCGGCGGTGTCCAAGCAACGCTCGACTCTCTGTATGTGAGATCGTCGAGCGGTAGCCCCGTTCCACTCTCTTCCTTCGTTCACGTTGGTCAGCGCGCAGCTCTGCTGTCCGTGCAGCACGAAGGGCAGCTACCTTCGGCGGCGATCTCGTTCGATTTGGAGCCGGGGACGGCCCTCGGGACTGCCGTTACACGAATCCGCGCCGCCGAAGGCGCCATCTCCATGCCTCCGGCGATTCGAGGCACTTTTCGAGGCACGGTGGAGGCCTTCGACGCTTCGCTCGAGAGCGGTCCACTGCTGATTCTCGCCGCGCTTGGTGTCGTCTACCTCGTGCTGGGAATCCTCTACGAAAGCTACGTCCATCCTCTGACGATCCTCTCGACGTTGCCATCGGCTGGTGTCGGTGCGCTCGTGGCATTGTTCTTGTGCCGCATGGAGCTCACGGTCATTGCCATCATCGGCATGCTGTTGCTCATCGGCATCGTGAAGAAGAACGCGATCATGATGATCGACTTCGCAATCGAAGCGCGCCGAACCCAGGGACTCTCGCCCGAGCAGGCGATTCGACGGGCCTGTTTGCAGCGGTTTCGCCCGATCATGATGACGACGTTCGCTGCGCTGTTTGGGGGGTTGCCGCTCGCACTCGGGCGCGGGATGGGAGCTGAGCTACGCCAGCCGCTCGGTGTCACGATCGTCGGCGGCCTGCTGCTTTCTCAGCTTCTAACGCTCTTCACGACCCCGGTCGTGTACCTCTTCATGTGCGACATTTTCGATGGGGACAGCGTCGCGGCGACCCGGCCCCTCCCTGGAGGCCGTGAGGTATGAACCTCGCCGCTCCGTTCGTTCGGCGCCCCGTAGCCACGTCTCTGCTCACGATCGGGGTCCTGATTGTCGGCATCGTTTCGTTCTTCCTGATGCCGGTCGCGACGCTTCCTCGCGTCGACTTTCCTACGATCACGGTTGCAGCGAGTCTTCCCGGCGCGAGTCCCGAAACCATGGCATCCGCCGTCGCCACGCCGCTCGAAAGGAGGTTCGGGCGCATCGCCGGGGTCACTGAGATCACCTCCGCTAGTGGGCTCAGCACCTCGCAAATTACGCTGCAGTTCGATCTGTCTCGTGATGTGGAGTCCGCGGCTCGAGACGTACAGGCTGCCATCACCGCGAGCGCGGGCGAGCTCCCTCCGAACATGCCCAGCCGGCCCTCGTACCGTAAGGCCAATCCGGCGGACACCCCTGTTCTCATCGCAGCGCTGACGAGCGAGACCCTTCCTCTCCCCAAGCTGTTCGAGCTGGCGAGTACGGTGCTTGCGCCGAAGATTTCCCAGGTTCGAGGCGTGGGTCAGGTAACCGTGGGCGGCGGGCAACAGCCTGCAGTTCGCGTTCGTTTCGATCCGGAGGTTCTCGCTGGGCTCGGCGTAACCGTCGAGGAACTGAGGCTGTCCATTGCGCAGGCGACGATCGCGAGCGCGAAGGGGAGCCTGGACGACGGACGCAATTCGTACGTCTTGGCTGCCAACGACCAACTCTACGGAGCCGACGCATTCGGGCACATTCTGATTCCGCGACCAGGCTCCGAACCGATTCGCCTGTCGGATGCCGCATCGGTCGTCGACGGCGTGGAGAACGATCGGGTCGCGGCCTGGTCGAACGGTCGGCGCTCGGTACTCCTCATCGTGAGGGGGGACCCGGCGGCGAACGTAATCGAAACGACCAACCGAGTGAAAGCTTTGGTTCCCGATCTGATGAGAGCCTCACCTCAGGTGAACATCGATCTCGCCTTCGACCGAACCGACAGCATCCGTTCGTCCGTTAGGGAGGTCGAGCGCACGTTGATGGTTTCGGTCATCCTCGTCGTACTCGTTGTTTTCGCTTTCCTCGGCTCGCCAAGGGCGACGATCGTTCCAGCAATCGCAGTGCCCCTGTCACTGGTGGCGACCTTCGCTGTCATGTTGGCTCTCGGCTACTCGTTGGACAATCTGTCTCTGATGGCCCTTACCGTTTCTACTGGATTTCTGGTGGACGATGCCATCGTGGTTACCGAGAATGTCGCCCGTTTGGTCGAAGAGGGGGTCGAGCCGAAGCGTGCTGCTCTGCAGGGAGCGGCGCAGATCGGTTTCACTATCGTGTCCATCACGGCATCTCTCCTCGCCGTGTTCATCCCCGTGCTGTTCATGGGCGGAATCGTCGGCCGCTTCTTTCGAGAGTTCGCCGTTACCCTTGCGGTGTCGGTCTTCGTATCCGGGGTAATTTCGCTCACGGTGACACCGACGATCTGCGCACTCTTGCTGAGGGCCCCAAGGCGTCATTCGAACGATAAGCCGGTGCGCTGGACGCCCATGGCAGCGCTGACCCGAGCCTACGGGGGTGTCCTTCGTGTCGTGGTCAGGCATCGATTTGCGATGGGTGGAGTCGTGCTGACGACGTTGGGGGCGAGTGTATGGCTCTATATCGCCGTCCCGAAGGGACTGTTCCCTCAGCAGGATGGCGTCTCGCTCGTGGGGATTTCCGAGGCACCGCAAGACGTCTCGTTCGCAGCAATGGTCGATCGCCAGTCGAAGATCGATGCCGTCGTCGCCGCCGATCCGGACATCCGTCATGTCATTTCGCTCATCGGCGGCGGCAGCGGGTCGAGCGTGAATACCGGTACGACGTTCATTCTCCTCGCTCCCCGTTCCGAGCGCACGGGAACGGGAGAGCAAGTCATCTCGCGACTTCGCCCACAGATCGCGAAGGTGGGCGGGATGAATCTCTTCCTGCACGTCGCCCAGGACGTTCGGATCGGTGCGAGACCTTCCCGAACGCAGTTCCAGTACACACTTCAATCCGCGAATCTCGAAGACCTTCGCCTCTGGACTCCGAAGATGCTCGAGGCATTTCGTGGCCTTCGAGTACTGAAGGATGTCGCCTCCGATCAGCTCACCGCCGGTCTCGATGCGAACGTACGCGTCGATCGCGACCGCGCGTCGATGCTCGGGGTTTCGATGTCCGACATCGACTCGACCCTCTACGACGCCTTCGGTCAGCGGCAGGTCGCGACGGCCTATACGGAGCGGAATGCCTATCGGGTCGTCGTGGAAATGGAGCCATCGCGAGCCCGTTCGCTCGACTCGGTGGGAGCGCTTTTCGTAAGGAGCTCTTCCGGTGCGTTGGTACCACTGAGGGAGCTGATATCCATTCGGCCAGGCAGCACTCCGCTCTCCGTCAACCACCAGGGCCAATTTGCTTCCGCTACGCTCTCGTTCAATCTCGCCCCGGGGGTGGCATTGGGCCAAGCCGTGGAAGCCATCCGCGCGACGGAGCGCTCGTTGGGCCTTCCGGGCAGTATCCGAGGGGATTTTCAGGGCACCGCGCAAGCGTTCGGAAGCTCTCTCGATAGTCAGCCTTATCTGATTCTGGCTGCACTGCTGACCGTGTACCTCGTGCTGGGGATGCTGTACGAGAGCTTTGTTCATCCCATTACGATCCTGTCCTCCCTACCTTCGGCCGGGGCGGGTGCAATTGCCGCGCTCATGATCTTGAAGATCGAGCTGAGTGTAATCGCGATGATTGGGCTTTTGCTCCTCGTCGGGGTGGTGAAGAAGAACTCGATTATTTTGGTCGATTTCGCCCTCGTCGAGGAGCGGGAGCGGGGGGCGAGTCCCGAACGCGCGGTGGTCGACGCTGCCATGAGTCGGTTCCGGCCGATTTTGATGACGTCCGTGGCTGCTTTTTTCGGCGCGTTGCCCTTGATCCTGTTCGGGGGAGACGGCGCAGAGCTTCGACGACCGCTCGGCATCGTCATCGTGGGGGGGCTTTTGGTTTCTCAGCCACTCACACTCTTCACGACACCGGTCATCTACATCTGGCTCGCTCGACTTCGTGGTCGTCCTTCCGGTGCAGCGGCAGGAGTCGAGGGAACCAATTCCGGCGCTCTTTGAGCGCGCTCTCTCTAAGTTGGTTGCGGGAACGAGAGGAATTACCATGATAGCGAAGTCTACTTTTCGCCGCTCCGTCCTTTTTCTGTCGTTTGGAGTTGGGGGTGCGGCGCTCAGCGCGTGTGGCGAGCAATCCGTTCCGAAGGCCGCTTCTCCACATTCCGCTGCGACCGGCAGTCTCGGTGGTCGCGCGGCGACGCCCCCCGCGGCTCCTTCGCCGATGAAGCCCGGCTTCGCCATGGTGGCTGACTATGGGAATTCGGAACGCTTCGGCAAAATCAATCTGTTGCGCTGGCCCTCGAGTGGGCACTTCCAAAAGAACATGGGCGGACGGCCCGAGGTCGACGTCTACGTTTCTAAGGCGGGCCTGTCCTCTTACCTCAAGGATGGTGCCGAAATTCCCACTGGCACCGTGGTGGTGAAGGCGCAGTACAAGCCGGGGACGAACGAGCGGGTCGACGAGTTCTTGATGGTCATGATCAAGCAGGCGAAGGGAAGCGCTGAGAAGACCGGCGATTGGTGGTATGCGATCGGCGGCCCCGACGGCAAGGTCGTCAACGAAGATCAAGATAAGCTCAAGCGAGCGTGCCACAATTGCCACGAAAACTACCCGCAGGCGCTGGGGAGGGGGATGGCGGGTGGCATGAAGGATGGCGAGCCCCACAACACGGTCACCTTTTGGGAGGACCATGACTCCACCCTCCAGGCACGGGCTGCGCTGCGTCGAAGCACGGAGCTGCTGAAGGCGAGCACGGTCACGTGGTCGAATCGCCCGAAGTGTTTTTCGTGTCACCATTCATCGCTCGCCCAGCTCGGTTTTTCCGTGATGAAGGAAGCGGGGATCGTCGGCGATACATCTTTCTTGGGTGCGGTCGATCAGGGCATTGCCCGTTACCTGAAGCACACGGACGAGAAGGCCACCGCGTTCATTGCGGCTGCCAAGAAGCCGAACGGTCTCGTCGGATTCGCGGATCCTATGGAGAGGGTGATGCCGGAGCCAATCCACGGAACGGGGTACCTCCTCTTCGGGATGGCGGCGGCCAAGTATCCGCGCGACGTTTTGAGCGACAACCAGGCTCGCTATCTGGCGTATCGGCAGCGAGAAGATGGCCGATGGCCGCTGCTCGAGAACCGTGCGCCGATGGAATCGAGCGAGCTTACCGCGACCGCGCTGGGTATTCATGCGATGGCATCGTTCGGGCCTAGTGACGTGGATCCGGCCAAGCGGATCGCCAAGGCAAGAGCGTTTCTTCTTTCGGCTCGCCCGCGCACCAACGAAGACTTCGCTTTTCGGCTATTGGGGCTGCGCTGGAGTGAGACGTCCGGGAGCGCCCAAGAGAAGAAGGAGCGGCAAGGCGCCATCGACGCGCTCGTTGCCGAGCAGCTCGACGACGGAAGTTTCGCACAGTTGCCCGGAATGCCCGGCGATTCCTACGCGACGGGGCAGGCGGTCTACGCTCTCTACGAAGGTGGAGGAGTGCCGGCGAACGACCCTGCCTGCACGCGAGCGGTTCACCAGCTCTTGCGCGCGCAGCGACTCGACGGAAGTTGGTTCGTGAAGAAACGCGCCGGGCAAGAGCAGGTCTTCGTCGATAGCGGCTTCCCCTACGAGAAAGACGGCTTCATCTCGTACATGGGCACGATGTGGGCGAGCATCGCTCTGTCGACTTGGCTCTCCCCGGGCGCAGGACTGACGAAGGGCGTGCTTCTTCCGAAGCGGTGAAGAGCGCACCCGTCCCGCGCGGAACCTGCAGCGTCCCGGGGCCTCATCGGCTCGGGACGCTTCCCTGTTCGAGCTCGAGACCCTCACGCTTCGCGAAGCGCCGGTCTCCCGACACGCCGCTTCCCCTCAGTTACACGAAGGCTCGCGGCCGGCGCGAAGTGCGGTCAAAATGCAGGCTTTTTTCGCGCAGAAGTTCGCCGCGAGCTCCCCGTTCGTCTTGGCGGCGAACGTGCGGAGCTTGGGCAGGTCGGCCTTGGGCACCGAGCAGACCGAGTCCTTCAGGACGTGCTCGGCGAAGACGTAGAAGTCGCCGGCCACGCCGCCTTCCCACTTCATGTTGGGGGGAAGGTCTTTGCCGTTGGGAAGCTCGCTCGCGACCCACGAGCCGAACATCACGACCTTGTCCGCGCCCACCACCTTGGCAGGACGAACCACGCCCACGTCGGTCGGGTAGTCGACGTCGATGCTCTTGCCGTCGTAAGAGTCGTAGTCGGCGATGACCTGCACCGGGGGCTTGGCGGCGGGCACGAATCCGTCGTTCGCCTTGTAGACCTTGCGCATGCTGATGCCGAGCGCGTGCGTGAGCTCGACCACGTGCTCGCCGAGCATGCGATTGCAGCCGCCGGAGACCGCACCACGCTTCAAAACCCACACGTCGACGTTGTCGGTCGAGAGGTTGTCCGTGGCCGTGATCGGGCCGTGGAAGGCGATTCCGCCGTTGTACGAGATGAACGGGAAGCCGCCCCAAGGAACGAAGTGCTCACCCTCGGATTGCGTGAACGCGGAGCCGTCCGGGCGGTAGGGCTTGGCGAACTGGAGCGCGTAGTTGCCCGGCGTCGAGTTGAACTTGCCGGGGCGAGCCGTGGCGATGGGGTACACCGCGTCGACGCGGGTGCGGTCGCCTTCGAGCTTGGTCTTCACGTGCGGCAGCGCCGGCAGCGTGGTTCCCTTGGGCAAGAGGCCCGACAGACGCGCAGTGTGACCCTTGAGAGAGACGGTCACCTTCGACTGCTCGAGCACCGGCATGGCACCGCCGTAGAACCAGTGTTCGTCGGCCTTGGCCACGAGGTCGTCTTCGCTCGAGGCCGCGGGCGCTTCGTCACCGGTCTCTGCCGCACAGCCGATAGCGAGGGGAGCGGCGAGGCAGGCGAGGAGGGCGAAGAGGGTCGACTTGCTCATGGTCCAGCCTAGTGCATACGTCATGCCTGCGACTTTGGGATACGTTGTCCTACCTTTTTATGGGATCTCTCGGATTTTTCCGCCCAAAATTGGATCGTCTTCGTACCACCCGATGGACAAACGCCGTACCGCGTCAGCTGCTGCGCAGTGCGCCAGAGCGCGTCGAGCTGGGCCCTCGAATCGGAACGCGACGAGGGCTCGGTGCCTCGGGGGAACGCTCGGGAGCGTCCACGGGTACACGAGCCCTCGGGCCTGCATCGGCGCGTCCGGCACGAGGCCGTTCGCGATCAGAACTCGGCCGGATCGGTGTAGGTGCCGAACACGTCGCGCAGCACGTCGCAGATCTCTTGTTGAGTGCAGTAGGCCTTGGCCGCCGCGATGATGGGCGGCATCAGGTTGAGCCCGTTCGAGGCTGCCTCGCGCACCGCCGCGAGTGAGGCGGTCACCTCGGCCGCGTCGCGCTTGGCCTTCACCTCTTGGAGGTTCTTCACCTGGAGCTTCTGCACTTCTTCGTCGATGCGGAGCAGGGGAATCTGGTTCCCCTTGGACTCCTCGCTCACGTACTTGTTGACGCCGACCATCACGCGCTCGCCCGTCTCGAGCTGGCGCTGGAAACGGTAGGCGCTCGCGGCGATTTCGCGCTGCGGATAGCCCTTCTCGATGGCCGACACCATGCCGCCCATCTCGTCGATGCGCTTGATGGTGGCGAGGGCTTCTTCTTCGAGCTTGGTCGTGAGCTCTTCGATGAACCACGCGCCGCCGAGCGGGTCGATCGTGTTGGCCACGCCGCTCTCTTCGGCGAGGATCTGCTGGGTGCGGAGCGCGATGGTGACCGAGTCTTCGGTGGGCAGCGCGTAAGTCTCGTCGAGGCTGTTCGTGTGGAGCGACTGCGTGCCGCCGAGCACCGCGGCGAGGGCCTGGAGCGCCACGCGCACCACGTTGTTGTAGGGCTGCTGCGCGGTGAGCGAGACGCCCGCGGTCTGCGCGTGCGTGCGGAGCTTCATGCTCTCGGCTTTCTTCGCGCCGAAGCGCTCTTTCATGAGCCGGGCCCAGAGCCTTCGCGCCGCGCGGAACTTCGCGATCTCCTCGAAGAAGTCGTTGTGCACGTCGAAGAAGAACGAGAGCCTCGGGGCGAACTCGTCCACGTTCATGCCACGCTCGACGCAGCTCTCGGCATAGCCGACGCCGTCGGCGAGGGTGAAGGCGAGCTCTTGGGCGGCCGTCGCTCCGGCTTCACGGATGTGGTAGCCGCTGATCGAGACCGTGTTCCAGCGCGGGACTTCTTTCGAGCAGTACTCGATCATGTCGGTCACGATGCGCATGGCGGGGCGCGGCGGAACGAGCCACGCGTGCTGCGCGATGAACTCCTTCAGGCAATCGTTCTGGACCGTGCCGCCGATCTTGTCGCGCGGGATGCCGCGCTTGTCCGCGAGCGCGATGTAGAAGCACAAGAGCACGATCGCAGGACCGTTGATGGTCATGCTGGTGGTGACCTTGTCGAGCGGGATGCCGTCGAAGAGGACCTCCATGTCGCGGAGGGTGTCCACGGCCACGCCGCACATGCCCACCTCGCCCAAGGAGCGCGGCGAGTCCGAGTCGTACCCCATGAGGGTGGGGAAATCGAAGGCGGTCGAGAGACCGGTCTGCCCTTGCTCGAGCAAGAACTTGAAGCGCTCGTTGGTCTGCTCCGGCGTGCCGAAGCCCGCGAACATGCGCATGGTCCAGAGGCGGCTCCGGTACATGGTGGGCTGCACGCCGCGCGTGAACGGGTACTCGCCGGGAAGGCCGAGGTCCTTCATGTAGTCGAGCGGCACGTCGGCCGGAGTGCGGAAGTCCGCCACGTCCGCGTCGCTCCACGTGGTGAAGTGCGACTTGCGCGGAGGCATCTTCGCTTCGCTCTTGGCGAGCGTGGTCTTGCGCCACTCCAGGGTCGCGGCCCGCAGCGCCGCGAGGTCTCCGGGAACCTCGCCGTCGAAGGCGACGTCGGCGCCCTTGGGCATGTCGGTCCGAGAGGTCTTTTCGCTGGAGGTCGTGGGAGCGTTCGCCATGGCTACACCCTAGCCAAAAAATGCGCGAAAGACGCGTCTTCCTCTGGGGAAAACGCGTCTTCCGTGGCGACGCACTGCGCCTCGAACGAGGCCCGTGATGTCGGAGCTCAGTCTTTCGCGGGCACGGCCTCGGGGGTCTCGTCGTCCTTCTTGCCGCGGCTCTTCCACCACTCGACCACCATGGGCATCACCGAGAGCACCACGATGCCGATGACCACGAGCTCGAAGTTCTTCTTCACGACCTCGAGCTGGCCGAAGAGAACGCCCGCGCCCATCATGGAGACCACCCAGGCGATGGCTCCGATGATGTTGTAGGTGATGAATTTGCCGTAGTTCATCGCGCCGGCGCCCGCCACGAAGGGCGCGAAGGTGCGGACGATCGGGACGAAGCGGCACAAGATGATGGTCTTCGCGCCGTACTTGTCGAAGAACTTGCGGGTCTTCTCGAGGTGCTTCTTGTTGAAGAGCTTCGAGCTCTCGCTCTTCATGACGCGCGGCCCGATGGCCTTGCCCACGTGGTAGTTCACCGTGTCGCCGACGACGGCGGCGACGATCAAGATGAGCCCGAGCAGCGGCACGCTGAGCGCCGAGCCGGGCAGCGAAGCCACCGCGCCGGACGCGAAAAGAAGCGAGTCACCGGGCAGGAACGGGAGCACCACGAGGCCGGTCTCGCAGAAGACCACGGCCGCCAAGATGGCGTAGGTCGTCGTTCCGTACTGGGTCGTGATCTCCCCGAGGAACTTGTCGAGGTGACGGACGTGGTCGATCGTTTCTTTGAGGTCCATGGGCGCCCCTCTCGTAGAATGAGAGGGGCCTCGGCGCAAGTTTCACACCGCGAAAACGCCTGAATTTTTGCGGTTCCGGGCACTTGCCCCTCGGCGAGCACCTTCCCTCGCGGAAGCTCGCTACGAACGAACCGCTGCTCTCCTGGCGCGAGCTCGCTCGCCGTTCAGGCAAGCTTCGCGGCGCGACCGCCTGCGTCGGAGCGGGACGTGACCGGATAGTCTGCCGTCGGGGTCTCTTCCGAGCTCTCCACGAAACAGTCGGGGAGCTGGATGCGGGGGGACTGGCTCGGGCCGTAGAAGAACTGCAAGTAGTCCCGCGTGAAGCTTGGCCCGAAGAGTTTCGAGAGGAAGGCCGGCTTCTGCTTCATCGCGATGAGCCGGGAGAGAAATTCGTCTTCGGCGCGAGCGGCGACATTGGGAGGAGCGTCCGCCCGGGGTGCGAGCTCGAACGCCGAGAGGTAGCGTCCAATCGCGAGGATCACGGCGTCGTTCGCTCCGGGATGGGGAGTCACGTGGCCGGCCTCCCGCGAGAACGGGATGTGGAGGTCGGCGTGGAAGGGGCGCACCGTGCCGGAGCGTTCGAGCTCGTCTTTGGCGGCCTCCAGCCGAGAACGTCGCGGAGAAGGACCTTTGCTCGTGACGTCTACCGTGACCTCGGCGAGCACTCCGCCGAATGCGACCACCTCGGCGAAGAAGATGGGATGACCCGACTCGCGATCCGGCAGAAAGAGCACCGTCAACGCTTCCATGGCGGCGTCCGAGGCCACCTCGGACATGCGCAGCGAGTAGCCCCCGCCTTGATAGTGGCGTGTGCGAATCGCGAGCGGGCGACCGGTCCACGAGCCGTTGCGGTAGGCCACGCCGAGAGGCACGTCGGACGGCATGAGCCCCGCGGCGATTCGGCACCGAAACACTTCCTGAACGAGACGCGAGAGTGTTCGCGCGATCATTGTTGCTCCTCGAGGACCTGCGAGCAGCTCATCGGGCCCTCTGCTCGGCCGAAAAAACAGGGAAAAATACCTCGCGATGCGTGCTCACTCGTCGCGAGCGCGCATCGCGGGTCGTACCTTCGTTTCGCTTTCAGCCTCGGAATCCGAGGCTCACGCGCCTCTTCGCGAACATCTGCGTCCCAATCGGCACCGACCTACGGCGACGAGAGAGGAAGAAGGCGAAGAGGCGCGTGCCTCGCTACGAGGGAGGAGGAACGAGGTGCGTTCGTCGGTTCTGTTTTCGAGCCTGCAGCCGATGGAGTCGCGCTCCCTCGGCGATGGTCGGAGCCGTATGCGTCCTGGTCGAAGCGAGTCGCTCGACGAGCGCGTCCGATGGAAACCTGCGTACCGCGGTGATGTGTTCGGTCATGGCTCTCCCCACGCACTCTCTCGAGCGCGCCGTCCCCCGACGAGCTCCACTGCAGACGGCGTGCCGTCCGAAGCACATGCGAAAACGCGCGAAGAACGTGTGCCTGCACGTCTCGGTGTTCGACGGATCGAACGACCGGTGTTCGACGGATCGAACGCTCGTACGGGCCTCCGTTCGAGGCATCGAACACCAGCATTGTCGCGTGGTTATGCGGTCGAGCCAGTTGCCACCGTACAGGTCGGGCGTGCGTTCAGCCCTCTTCGGTGCCCGTCTTTTCGGCCATTCCGTACTTCTTGAGCTTTTCCCAGAGCGTGCTTCGCGAGATACCGAGCAACGCGGCGGCCTTCGTGCGTGAGCCGGACGCGAGCTCGAGCACCTTGGCGATGTGCGCTCGCTCGAACTCGTCGATGGCTCTCTGGCGTGCGGTGTCGAGGCGGAGGCTCTCGTCGTCGCTCACCGCGTAGAAGCTCGAGCTCCGCTTGGCCGACGCGGGGATCTCGGAGGGGGTGACGACCGCAGGCATGGGGCGCGGTGTGGTGCCGCCGGGGCGGTCCGCGCGGGAAGACCGGTGCACGGGGGTTTCGCGTGGGCCGAGCTCCAAGTCGCGTGCGGAGATGCTCTCGCGGTCGGTGGTCATCACCGCGCGCTCGATGACGTTGCGGATCTCCCGCACGTTCCCCGGCCAAGCGTGTCCGACCAACGCACGCTCCGCGTCGTCGGTGAGCGTCGCGGGGGAGCGACGAAAATCGCGGCAAAAATGGGCCAAGAAGTGCCTCGCGAGCGGCAGGATCTCTTCGGTCCGCTCGCGCAGCGGAGGCACACGAATGACCACCGTGCCCAATCGATAGTAGAGGTCCTCGCGCAAGAGTCCCTCGGAGATGAGCTGCGCCGGATCGCGGTTCGTGGCCGCGATCACCCGCACGTCGACCTTTTTCTCGCGGTCCGAGCCGATGGGGAAGAAGCGGCGCTGCTCGAGCGCGCGCAGGAGCTTCGCTTGGTGCTCGACCTTGAACTCGCCGATTTCGTCGAGCAAGAGCGTGCCGCCGTCGGCGCTTGCGAAGTGGCCCGCGCGGTCGCGTGAGGAGCCCGTGAAGCTGCCTCGCACGCTTCCGAAGAGCTCGCCCTCGAGCATGGTGTCGGGGATGGCCGAGAGGTTCACGCGCACGAATGGGCCACTCGCCCGTGACGAGAGCTGGTGTACATGGGCGGCGACCACCTCCTTGCCGACGCCGCTCTCTCCCAAGATGAGCGCGCTCGAGCTAGGCGTGCGTGCGACCTTTTCGGCCAAGTCGAAGACTCGTTTCATGGCATCGCTGCGGATGACCACGGTGCGGCCAGCCTTGGCCGCGTCCTCGAGCACGAGCGGCTCGGGGAGGGGAGGGACGCGGGCTTTGTCGAGCCAAGTCGACACACGGAGCGAGTCGAGGGGGAGCTCCAACAGGTCCACCCGTCCAGAGGCGAGAGCGCGCTCGGCGAGGCCGCCGGGAGGTTGTCCCAGGAGCGCGGTCTTCGGTGGAGGCAGGCCCCTCAGCGCACGGTCGAGCAGCTTCTCGGTCGGTTCGTTCTCGAGCAGAGGCGCCATCAAGACGTGACCGAACACCCGGGCGCTCAGCGCGTCCGCGGCTGTCCGATGCGAACGCACGACCTCGACCTCGAGCTCGCGCGAGCGAAGTGCTCGAGCGACCACGTCGACGACTGCGTCCTCGTCCGAAATGACGAGTACCCGAGACTGCATGGTTGGCAGCGCTCCCCCGATCCCCCGCCCCGAGCTTACTGGATTTCCGTGCGGTCGCGACCTCTCGATTTTGCGATGTCGTCCAATTGGGGGACATGCGTCCGCGAAGTGCCCGTTCTTCGAAACGAAACAGGTCCGACCTACTTGGTAAAGGCCGGACCTGCTCGGTTGCGTGAAGTGACTTGCTGGCTTACTTCGACTCGGGCGCGCGCGGAGTCTTCTCCGGCGACATTCCGCCGAGCTCGGGCAGCTCGGTCTCGCGGATGGCGAGCTCGTCCGTGCCACCGGGCACGACACGCGGCAAAAGACCGGGGCTCGTGGGCTCGTCGGGGCCGTCCGAGGCGTCCTGGACGGTGGCGTCGTCGGCGGGGACTTCGATCTTGATGACCACGGCGGTGACGTTGTCTTCGCCACCGTGCTCGTTCGCCTTGGCGATGAGCGCGGAGCAGAGCTCGCCGATGTCCGCCGACTCCTTCACGAGCTCGAGGATCTCGGCATCTTCGACCATGCCGGAGAGTCCGTCGGAGCACAGCACGTAAATGTCGCCCGCTTTCGGGTCGTCGTGCTGCAGGTCGACCACCACCTGGTCGTGCATACCGAGCGCGCGGGTGATGACGTTCTTGGGAAGCTCGCTTCGCTGCTCTTCCGTGAGGTCGGGCATGGCGAGCAAGTAGTCGTTGATGAGCGAGTGGTCGCGCGTCAGGCACTGGATGGCGCCACTGCGAACGCGATAGCAGCGCGAGTCGCCGACGTGCCCGATGTACATGCGCTTCTTACGCGGGCTGAACATGGCCCCCACCACCGTGGTGCCCATGCCGTGACATTCGCGCGATCGCGAGCTTCGCTCGAAGATTTGGCGATTCGCCACGCGAATGCCGGTAAGGAGGCGATTTTCCTCTTCGGACAGGTTGGTGTCGAAGTGGAACGGCCAGGTCACGTCTTCGTTCGCCGTCGAACGGAAGAACTCCGAGATGGTCTCGGTGGCGAGCTTCGACGCGACGTCACCGGCGCGGTGTCCGCCCATGCCGTCGGCGACCACGAACAAGTCGTGCTCGCTGAGGACCACGAACGAGTCTTCGTTGTGCTCACGCTGAAGACCGACGTCGCTGAGACCGGCCGCGATTGCGCGCATGGCGGACGTTTCTTT
Source organism: Polyangiaceae bacterium (assembly GCA_965225775.1). Taxonomy (GTDB): domain Bacteria; phylum Myxococcota_A; class Polyangia; order Polyangiales; family Polyangiaceae; genus JAAFHV01. Next base: position 9,557,487 of record OZ245328.1, read on the forward strand.
CGCCTGCATCACGCTCGGCTCCTTGGCACCGTGCTCGTCTGCACGCGAAACTCGCGGCAGTTCCCAATCGCGGCGCCGGGGCCCGGGTTTCGCCCTCGGATGGTCATTTCTTCCAGGCTTTCATCGTCGCACTTGGGTGTCAAGGTGCCCTTCGCCTCGCGCGAACAGGCGCGCTGTTTTCTGGCTGACCCGCAGGCCCGATTTCGGCCGAGAGGGCGGGGAGAGATAGCGGTCTTGGGAGTTATTGGAACTTCCCGATGAAAAAGAGGCGATCGATTGGACGACCACCGGACGTGCCAGACACCGGGCTGCGCGAGGCAGCGCCGGGTCGTGCGACGCCTCAAACTTCCATGATGTCCTTCTCTTTGGAAGCGACGAACTGGTCGACGGTCTTCACGGCGTCGGCCACGATATCCTCGACCTTGCGCTTGCCGCGGTCGACGTCGTCCTGGCTGGCTTCACCGGCGGAATCCATCTCGTTCAGGATATCGAGTGCTTCATGCCGAGCCTTGCGGATCGTGACCTTGCACTCTTCGCCGTACTTCTTCGCGATCTTCACGAACTCGCGGCGGCGCTCTTCGGTGAGCGGCGGGAGCGGAACGCGGATGAGGTCGCCGTCGGTCTGGGGGTTCAAGCCGAGGTCGGTCTCGCGGATGGCCTTCTCGACGGCCTTCACCGTGGACTTGTCCCAAGGCTTCACGGTGAGCAGGCGAGGCTCGGGGACGGCGATGTTGGCCATCTGAGAGAGCGGCGTGGACGTGCCGTAGAAGTCGACCCGAACGCCGTCGAGAAGGCTCGGGTTTGCGCGGCCCGCGCGAAGCTTCGCGAGATCGCGCTTGAGGGAGTCGTGGGCTTTGGCGTTCGCGGAGTGGAGCTCTTTGTGGACGTCGTCGATCATGGGATTCCTCGAAGGGCCGCTGACGGGTTCGTGTACGGGCGGCTCGCTCGCGTGGCCCCGAGAGGCCGGTCGCGCGTTCGCGGAGCGGACTCTACAGTCGGGCGTGCCGCGGTTCAACGGCCACGCGAGGCCAGCTGCACGGACCACGTGACCGGTCGATTTCGTGCCGATTCTTTGCCCTAGGCGGCTCGTTTGCGTCCAGCGCAGGCAATGTCACTGGAATTTCGGGCGATCCGGGGTCCGCTGGACGCGACGGAACGGGCGTTGAACGATTCTCGCGTGCCCTGTTAGAAGAGCGGCATGCGACGCGGGCTCAAGGGGATGCTGGTGGGGACCCTCGGGTTTCTCGTGGGATGCGGCTCGTGCGGAAAAACCGACGTCGCGGTGGACGCGGCTCCGGTCGAGTCCGTGGTCGAGGCCAAGGTGCCGGCCCCGGACGACCTGCTCGCCGATGGGGTACTGCTCACGCCGAACGCCTCGTGGACCAAGCTCCAGCGTGGAATCGGTGGGGCCGTCGGCCTGATGCCGCAGACTGCGGGAGGCCTCGTGTGCTCGCTCGGTGGCCTCGATCTCGCGCTCGCGTCCGAGATCGACGGCTCCGCGCCCATGTACCTCGCGCTCGCCGGAGAGCCTGACGATCCCGAGTGGCTGCTCGCCGCCAAGGTGGTCGAGCAGCGAAAGGCTCGCGACGTCCTCCTCGACGCCGAGACGGCCAAGTACACCGGCCACGACGAGAACGGGACCACGGTCCTCAAGGCCAAGGGCGGAGCTCCGTCCACGTTGGGGCTCGGGCTCACCCGCTCGGGTTATCTCCTCGTCGGCAAGACCGAAGCTTCGCTCGGCAAGCTCGGCCCCTACGCGACGCGCACCTTGCCCACGCTCCCGCCCACCAAGAGTGCGCTTCACGTGGACGTGAAGAAGAAGGCCCTCTCGGGGCGCCTGCGCACGGCGCTCGAGAAGCGCTGGCAAGCCTACGCCGTGGACCTGCTCGCCGAAGACGCCAAGATGCGGGAAGAGCGCGGTGGTCGTGCCCCCGATTTCGCCGATCCCAAGGCCATCGTCGGCCTCGCGGACGGCATCGTGCAGAAGCGCATCGCCACGGTCGCCTCGCTCGAGAAGCTCGCGATCGACGTGGAGGTCGGGGACGACGACCTTCACGTCGTGGCCGAAGCCGAGGGCCCGGCCGAAGGGGGCGCGCTCGCCCCGATGACCGTGGGCCCGACGGCACCGCTCTTCGAGGTCCCGAAGGACGCCATCGCGGCGCTGCTCACGAGGAGCACGGGACCCGAGCGCGAGACCGACGCGAAAGAGCTCGAGACCGCGCTGTCTTCGGCCCTCGGCTCGCGACTGCCCGACGCCGAGCAGAAGAAGCTGCACGCGCTGCTCGAAGAGCTCGCGAAAAATCGCGGCGATGCGCTCACCCTCGTGGGCCTCGGCGGCGAGAACAAAGCGAAGGGCCTCGTCTTGCGCGCCGACGCGAAGTCCCCCGACGCTCTCGGCAAGTCGGTCGGCCTGGTTGCCGACCTGCTCCGCGCGCCCACCTTCAAGGAGCCGCTCCGATTGAAGAGCCTGCAGCGCTCGTCGGGAGAGGCCAAGGGCGTGGGCAAGTGCGACGTTCTCGACCTCATGGTCGAGGGCAAAGGCAAGCTCCCGGATACGAAGCTCGGTCTCGCGTGGATCACCGAAGGGGGCACGTTGACCGCGGCCCTCGGCGATTCACCCCTCGAGTTGGTCTCGCGTGGGGCCCGCCCCGAGGAAAAGCTCTCGAGTGAAAAGGTGCATGCCAAGTACCTGGAAGCGCTCGGAAAAGAAGCGAGCTTCGTGTTCTACGCGCAGCCCTTCTTGGTGGACCAAAGCAAGCCCGTGCCGCCGTCTCCCGCCGTGCTCGCGTGGGGCTCGCGGGAGACTCGCGGACGCTGGCTCCGCGTCGACGTCGCCGACCGCGTGCTGCGTGAGCTCTTGAAGAAGCAGCTCGGCCTCTGATGGATCTTTCGTACCTCGCGATCCCGCTCTTCCAGCGGGCCCTCTTCGCGGGGAGTCTGCTCGCTGCGCTGCTCGCCGTGCTCGGCGTTTTGGTGACCGCGCGAGGCCTCGCAACGCTCGGTGACGGTCTGTCCCATGCGGCGTTCGGCGGCATCGCACTCGGTATGTTCCTCGGGCTCACGTCGCCGCTCGTGGTGGCCATCCCGTTCACGGCGCTCGCGGCCATCGCCATCGGCGCGCTCCGACGGAAGGGCGGGCTCCGATCGGACGTGGCCATGGCCATCCTGTTCGCGGTGGCCTTCGCGTTCGGCGTCATCTTGCTACGCAAAGCGAAGCGTACCGAGTCGACGTTCGATCCGGAGCAGCTGCTCTTCGGCAACATCCTCTTGGTCGGCTCGGACGATCTCGTCCTGGTGGTGGTGCTCGCGGCGGTGACGGCCACGTTTTTCCTCTTCGCGTGGACGCGTATCGCGTACGCCACCTTCGACGAAGAGCTGGCGCGTCTCTCGGGTATCGAGGTCGGTTGGCTGGAGAGCGCCCTACTCGCGCTGCTCGCCGCAGTGGTGGTGGCCGCGATTCGCATGGCCGGCGTGGTGCTCGTGAGCGCGTTCTTGGTGATCCCGGCCGCCGCCGGACGTGCCCTCGGGCGAGGCCTCGGTGGTGTCGTGGGCTATGCCATGCTCGCCGGGGTGCTCGGCGTGTTCGCGGGGTTCGTGGTGGGTCACGCGTTCTCGTGGCCGGAAGGCGCGGCCATCGTGATCATGCTCGCGGTCACGTTCCTGCTCGCGCACGGCGTGAAGCGCCTCCGCGGGCACTGAGCTCGAGACTCGGGCTCACTCCGTGTCGCGCGCCAAGAAGACCTCGAGGCGTGTTTCGGCTTCTTCGAGGGGGAGCACGCCTTCGACCAAGTCCCGCACCGTTGCTTCGTGCGTCGAGCCCACGAGAAACGGTGCGGTCGGAACGTCGAAGGTACGGCGCGTGCCGTGCGAGTCCCGGCCGCGTGGCTCGAAGAGGCCGCGCGTGAGGCTCGACACGATGGCCGAAGCGAGCGCGCTCTTGGTCTCGGGTCGGTCGAAGGAGCCACGCACCGCGATGGGCACGACGACCTGTCCGAGCAGCGCGCCCGGAAGCGCGAGCACGCGGCTCCGCGAGAGCCAGGCACGCTCGACCGTGACGCGCGCGTCCGCGGAGAGGCGCTGAGTCTCGGGGCGGAGCTCGATGCGACCTTCGAGGCGGAGCCCGGGCACGCTCGCGCGCGCCTCGTGCACGCGCACCAGGCCGTCTTCGAATACGGCATGCGCTTCGAGCGGAGCGTCTCCTCCGGTGGGCACCGAGGGCAGGCCGAGCCGCACGAGCCGAGCGGTGGCGTCGGGCACGAACTCGTACGAGGGCTCGGTGAGCCTGGCGAGCACCTCGGTGCGCGCAGAGCCCTTGGGAAACTCCGCACTCGCCGGTGAGAGCGTGAGCACGGCATGGGCGAAGAGGCGTCCGTCGATCGGTGCGCCTTCCGGGAAGAGCTCTTCGCGTGCGACGCGCACGTCGTCGACGACCGCATGTACGCGTCCCAGGTAGCCGACGCTCTCTCTCGAGCCCGTGCGAACGACCCCCGACGCGGCCAGCCTCCCATGGCCGATCTCGGCCGTGGCGTCCTCGAAGGCGACGAAGGTCGGTGCAATATGCACGCGAGCGTTCGCGCGTTCGAGCGTGAGCGCGCGCCCGAAGCCTCGAAGGTCGAGCCTCGCGCTCGACACGGTTCCGATGAGCGAAGGCTTGTCCGCCGCACCGGAGAGCACGAGGTCGAATGCGATGGGCTTTCCACCGAGACCCACCTCGGGGGCGCGTTCGGTAAGGGAAAAGAGCACGCGCGCGTGCTTCGGGGAGAGAGTGCCCGAGAGCCGTGAGCCCCGGTGCTCGCCGCTTTCCGTGCGCAGTCTCACGTCGATGGTCGTCTCTTCCGAGGTGAGTACGACATCGGCGACGAGTGCGCTCGGGCTCGGGCGGGCAGTGAGTCCGATGCGGAACGAAGACGGCAGGACCAGATCACGCTCGTCGCGTGCGTCGCCTTCGACCACGAAGGGCGTCATGGTCGGATCGGCGGACGAGAGCCGCGCGAGCACCCTCGGTCCGGCGCCGTCGAGCGAGAGGCCGAGCGTGGGCTCGCTCGAGGGATCGGACGTGCTTCCGTAGGTGAGCTCGAGCGAACCCCCATCGACCTGCGCGGTGAGCGCGAGCGCGGGCGACCGCGTGGTGCCCGAGATCGAGAGCTTGGGCCCGACCAGAGGAAAAGTCGCCTTTCCGAGACCTAGGTCGACCTTGGCCGCGCGAAGCTCCCCGCTCGTTTCCATCTCTCCGGGTCGCCCGTCGAGAGGTTCGAGCAAGGAGAGCTCGCCGTCGATCACGCCCTGCTCCCATCGCAGCCCGCTCACCCCGAGCATGGTGAAGAGATGGCGCAGAGGTCCTTCGGCGAAGCGCGCGATCGTGAGGTCGACGCGCGTGCGCGACGAAGGCTCGGCCCCTCGTTCGGCCCGAGCCGAGAGCGTTCCTCCGCCCTCCGCGGCCAGCTGGACATCGGCCGAGAGGGCGCCGGCCGCGAACCGGGCGCGGGCCTCCAGTGTGGTGAGTCGAAGATGCGGCAAAAAGCGCTTCTGTTCGGCCCTGCGGAGCGGCACGTCGGACGAGCGCGCGACGAGCTCCACCTCGGGACGAGCGCGTGTGCCCGTGAGGGTGACCGTGGTCGTCAGGCGCACGTCGCGCAGATCCACGGGTGAGCCCGCGAGCGGGAGGTCACTCGGGCAGAGTGTTCCTTCGAGCGAGCCTTCGAGCTTGGCCGACCGATACGAATCGAGCGGGGCGCGACTCCGAATCGAGCCCGTGAGCGAAGTCCTCGGGCCGGTCACCCGGACCCGTTCGAGAAAAACACCCCCGCGACCGATCTCGAGCTCGGCCAAAACGAGCAGCTCGAGGTCGTTCGCTTTCGCTTCGAGGCGTCCGTCCACCCAGTGCGTGCCGCGACCGGAGGGAAAGTAACGGAGATGGAAGGTCGTTCGTGAGAGTGGGCCGTCCGCGCCGAGCTCGACCGTTCCTTCCAGGACCTCCAAAACGGCTTCGGCCGAGTCGGAGCGAACGAGTCCTCTTGCCGCGAGCCTCGCGCGTGCCCTGGTGATCGTGACCCGAACGCCGCTCCCTTCGAAGACCAGGTCTTCGAGCGTCAGCGAGGCGCCGTCGATCGTGAGGTTGCCGAGTCGGGCGCCCTCGGGAAGCGCCCGTTCGATGCGGTCGCGCAGATACGGGGTGAGCGGCTCGGCGAACGGCCGCAGAAAGTCGGTGAGCGACGCCATCGATCAGAGCACGGCGCTCGGGTCGTGGGGCTTCGCGGGGGCGGCCGACGGAGCCGCCGCGGGTGCCGTAGGGCGTGGTGGTTGCGGCGCGGTCGCGGGTCCAGTGGCGACTGGCGCGGTGGGCGAGCCGCCCTTCCCAGGGGAAGCCGCCACCTTGCCGGACGGCCTTGCGTCGGCCGTGGCTTTCGGTGTGATCGGCGCGAGCGGAAGAGCGGACGGCGAGATGGCTTCGGGCTCGCGGGGCTTCGCCGCGGTTTCGGTCGGCATGGTCGGAGGGGCGGTCGGCTTCGGAGCGGAAGCTCTCGCATCCTCCGTCGTTCCGCCCTTGCGGCTGAAGACGAACGCGAAACCGAGAAGCATGAGCATCGCTGCCGCGCCTGCCCACCATCGACGGCGTGAGCGTCCGTCGCTCACTCCCGGGACGACCTGCGGGGTCGGGGTCGGGACCGTGATCTCGCCCACCTTGTACACGGGCACGCCACTCGAGGCATCCGGCACGATCGGCGGCGAGGTTCGCGGCGCGCCTGCGCACAGCCGGAAGGCGTCCACCATTTGTTCCGCGTCGACGTAGCGGTGCTCGGCCTTGCGTTGGAAGGCGCGCGCGTAGAACGGGTCGAAGGGGGCTCCGAGCTCGGGTTTGGCAACCGAGAGAGGCACGTACTCCGAGCGGCACACGTTGACGAGCACGTCTTGCATCGTCTCGCCGGGCCAAGGGGTCTTGCCGGTGAGCATCGCGTAGCTCAAGACCGCCATCGACCAGACGTCGCATTGGTGATCCATAGTGGGAAGCGCGCGCGCCTGCTCCGGGCTCATGTAGGTCGGCGTGCCGACGGCGATGCCCTTCTGGGTGATGTTCTTGTCGCCTTGTTGAATCGACCGCACGAGGCCGAAGTCGAGCACTTTCACCAGCAATTCGCCGTCTTCGTCTTTGCAGAGAAAGACGTTGCCGGGTTTCAAGTCGCGATGAATGAGCTTGGCCTTGTGGGCCACCCCGAGCGCCCGCGAGACCTGCGTCAGGACGGCCAGCGCGTCCTCGGGAGTCATCGGACCACGCGTCTCGAGGCGTTGGTCGACGCTTTCGCCGACCAAGAGCTCCATCACCAAGAACGGGACGCCGCCGTGCTCGCCGTAGTCGTGGACCGAGACGATGTGCCGACTCTGCTTCGACAAGGTGGACGAGGCCTTCGCTTCATCGGAAAACCGCTTCAAAATAGTGTCGCGGTCGTCGTCGTGGAGGAGCGAGCGGTCGAGGAACTTGATGGCGTAGGGAGTATCGAGGCTCGCGTGACGCGCGCTCCAGACCTCTCCCATGCCCCCTCGTCCGAGCAGGCGCTCCAGGCGGTAGCGGCCGGCGACGATCGCGCCGACGTCGATTTCGAGCTCCGTCTCAGTTCGGGCGGCCTGCATGTTCCCTCGTCCCTCGTCCCCTCGGAGCATACATTGGAACCCGCGCAGGTTTTGCATACGCGCGTGACCCGGATGGGCGAGTGCCCACCTTCTGTGCCGAACCGGATGGTGGTTTGTCGCGCACCGGACCAAAAGTGCTATCTTGCCACGTATGGTCCAAGAGAAGAGCGGTCGCCGCGCCCGTATGCTTTCGGAAGACGACATGACCTCGGAAGAGTTCGCCGCGAGGTTCGGTGAAGGAATTCGGGCCGCACGACAAAGCCGCGCCTGGACCCAGGTGCAGCTCGCCGAAGCCGCGGGCCTCTCCTCCAACTACGTGGCTCGACTCGAGCGCGGGGAGCTCAGCGCGTCCCTCTTCGTGGCGCATCAGCTTTGCACGGCGCTCGACTCCGACGTGGTCACCATCCTGAATGCCTCGCGCGGCGGTCTGCTCGCCGGCGTTCGCACCACGAAGACGCGCGTCGTTCGAACCAGCTGAGCGGCGAGTGAGCCTCGGAGTCGGGGCGGGGGCGCGTCCCGACGTGGCGGACCACGCGCTTGCCGGCCGAGTCCGCTGCCCCTTCATTTGCAGGCGACCGGACGCGTGGTGTCGAGTGTTTTGCTGCACCCGAACGGAACCGGCGTGCACTTCACGTAGCGTGCCGTGCTTCCGCAGGCCGGCACGCCGACGAAGCCTTCGTTGGTGCATCCTCCACCGAGCAGACTCGGACAGTTGGGGTCGACGTTGAACTTCAGCTCACGTTCGACCGTGCCGTTGCAGTTCCAATCGCCGTTGGTGCCCGGACCGCCATCTCCTGCGACCGGCGTGAGTGTGTTGAACCCTTGATTGGGGCGGATGTCGCCGTTCTTGTCGTTGCAGTCGAAGCCCCCGCAAGAGCCTCCGACTTTCGCGTACGTGTCGTTGTCTTCGTCGCAGTTGACGACCTCACCGTCCGGCAAGGTGACCGTGGCGTCGCCGTCGATCGTGGAGGCGTCGAGGGGGGCGACGACCTCCGGGTTCGTCGCATCGAATTCGACGTCCGCATCGCTCGTTCCATCCGCCAAGGCATCCGACGATGCCGCGCCGTCGCCGGGCGCGACTCCATCCGGCCGCAGATCGTCGCGCAGCTCGGGAGACGGGAACGAGCAGGCCACGGCGACACCGAGAGCGCCACCGATCGCGACGAGCGCCAACGTGATTGCACGGGCCTTCATTGGAACCTCCACGTGAGCTCGGCGCCGCCGAGGGTCGGGCTCACCGCGACGCGTGGTGGTCGACGCAGCCGTGCCTCGTTCGTGGGGACACGACCTCGCGCGGTGACGGGGACTCGTTCGTCGGGGCTCGCGAGGACCAGCGCCAATCCCCCCGCAGCCAGGACTCCGCCTGCGATTCCGAACACCGTGGTGAGCGTGCTCGCGGTCGAGCCACGATTCAGGATCGACTGCGTGCTGGTCGGGCAGGGGCCGTTGGCGTACCCCGGACAGGCGGACTCGAGGTCGCTCAGAGCCGCTTGGCGGATCAAGAGGCTCACTCCCGCGGCGACCAGGCTCGCGCCGCCCACGCCCACGGTCACCCAACCCGCGATGCGCCGCGTGCTCGTGCGTTCCTCGTAGACGACGGCCTTCGGACGCGGACGAAGTCTCAGATCGAGCCGAATGGTCTTCGTGTCTCCGGCTACCAGCGAGACGACCTGCTCGACCGGCGCCTCCCCGCGTTCGGCCTCGGCGTGCACCGTGTACTTGCCCGGGTCTTTTTCGAGAGGGGTACCGAAGAGCGCGAGCGGTACGGCGTCGCCGTTCATCGTGACCTGGGTGCCGTCGCCTGATTGGGCCGGTCCTTTGCCTTCGGGACGTTCCACGATCACGTCGACCTCGAGCACGGCCACCTTGGGCTTCAAGCGTGCGGCGTTGTCGGACGCGTCTTTCGACCAACCGTCGTACTTCGTGGTCTCTTTGGTGACGAGAAGGCCTCGGCCGAGCTCCAGCCACGCGCGACGTGCCGACGCGAAGTGACCGAGCGTCTCTTCGCACTCCGCCACGTTGCGAAGACTGCCCAGACGTGCAGGGGCGAGGTCGTTCGCCTTCCGAAACAGGGGCACCGCCGCGGCGCAATCGTTCTTCGCCCGAAGCTCGCGCGCCCGAACGAACAGGTCTTGGGCGTCGGCATCCGCGTCCGCGTACGACGCACACGGATAGAGGATGAGCCCGAGTGCGAGCGGAGCGGCGAGGAGCTTGAAGGCGGAGCGTTGGGTCATCGTTCGGGCAAAGCAGGCAGCGCGTGGCTCGCGAGGTGTCGGGGAAGGGTTGTCCGAGCGCTCGACGGGCGAGAGGCCGTCACGTCACGGGAGGGGACCGGGCACTATCCCTAAGCGTACGGGTGTCCCGTGGGATCGTCCACCTTCGAGGGAGGGTCTGCCGCCCGATGTGACCCGCCACCCGCAAAACATGGTCTTTCGGACGCCACACCCGTCCGAGCCGCCCGAGCTCGCCGAGGTCGGGCCGTGTGCGAGAGTATTGGTCCTGCTCGGTGGAGCGCGCTAGGCTGCGCTTCGGCCGGCGGAGCTGCGATGTTCGCAGTGCGCGGCTCGAGGAGCGGTTCGACCGGACACGCATGCGAGAAACGGGTATTCGAAACCAAGCTGAGAAGCTCATCCGCATCGCTCTCTCGGTGATGTTCGTCGCAGGCCTCGCTTCGGCTTCGGCCGTCGGCTGTGGCCGCTCGAGCCTCGAAGAAGGAAGCCTGGACGCGAGCACCGACTCACGCGTCGACGCCCGCACCGACGCCGGCACCTGCAGCGCGAGCACGTGCCCGACCGGTTGCTGCGACGAGCGCGGAGTCTGCCGCGTCGGCTCCGACGTGCAGGCGTGCGGGAACCAAGGAAACAAGTGCACCGACTGCGTCGCGGGTGGCTTCGACACCTGCGACTCGAGCCGGAAGGCCTGCGGCAAGAAGGTCCCGACCTGCGACGCGTCGAGCTGCCCCTCGGGCTGCTGCGTGGTCAACGGCGCGTCGCAGACCTGCCTCACCGGCACGGACGCGGCGGCCTGCGGCACGGGCGGCGGCGTCTGCGCGAACTGCGCCCAGACCGGTCAGTCGTGCGACGCCAAGCTCCGCACGTGCAGCGCCACCAAGAAGTGCGACGCGACCAACTGCAACGGCTGCTGCGTCGGCGACCTCTGCCTCCCCGGCTCGGATCAAACCGCGTGCGGCGAGAAGGGCCAAGCCTGCCAGAACTGCAACGCGGCCGGAACCACCTGCGGACCTCTCGCCGGCGGCGGCGGACGCTGCGAAGGCATCGGGCGGTGTGGACCCGCCAACTGCGGGGGCTGCTGCGACGCCAAGGGCACGTGTGTCGAGGGCATCGACAGCACCGCGTGTGGCCGTGGCGGCGAGAGCTGCAACGACTGCACCCCTCGCGCTCAGGTGTGCGCGCCTCGTGATCAACCGAACGGCCGCAGCTGCATCGACCCGCCGCCCTGCGGACCGCTCAACTGCAACGGCTGCTGCATCGGCAACGTATGCACGCTCGGAACGCAGGACACGGCGTGCGGCACCAAAGGTGTCGCGTGTTTGAACTGCACCGGCCAGAACCAGACGTGCGGCGCCGGCGGTGTGTGCACCGGTGGTCCTGCGTGTGGTCCGGGCAACTGCGCGGGCTGCTGCCAAGGCAACACCTGCGTGACCGGCAACGACCCGGCCGCTTGCGGTACGGCCGGCCAAGCCTGCAAAGATTGTGGCGCGGCAGGCACCTGCGGCGCGGGCGGCGTTTGCCAGAACCCCGCCTGCAGCGCGGCCAACTGCCCCGGCTGCTGCTCGGGAGACCGCTGTCTCGCCGGCTTCACCAACCGCTCGTGCGGGTCCGGTGGCGCGGCGTGCGCGGATTGCTTCGCGACGAGCACCACTTGCAACACGCTCGCCGTCCCCCGCGCGTGCGGCGTACCCGTGACCTGCCCGGCTCCTTACGGCACTTGCCCGGCTGCCGTGACCCAGCCGGTGCTCCCGCAGAACACCAACACCTGCTCGGCCTCGTCTCTCGCGAACATCCAAGCGGCCTGCTCGGGTGGCGCGGACACCGTGCAGTGCAACTCGTTCTTCGCATTCCTCGCGGCGGTCGAGCCGGCGTGTGGGACGTGCCTCCAGCCGTTCAAGTCGCCCTTCTTCGCGCCGAACTTCCCGACCTTCGGAAAGAGCCTCTCGGCTTGCGTGGCGCCCTTCGTGACGACCGCATGCCGTCGTAGCCTCGGCTGTTCGCAAGACTGCCTCACGACCAGCTGCACGCAGTGCCCGCCCGGCGCGGGTGACCAGTGCCAGCAGAACGTGGCGCAGCCCGGCGGTCAGTGCGCGAACGCCTCCAACCAGGCCTCGCAGTGCGGCGGCCTCGCCATCCTCCAGGGGGCGGCGGCCGTGTGCAACCCCACCTCGTACGGCTTCAACTATGGGGCATGGCTCTCCGCGGTGGGCGCGCGCTTCTGCGGTCCCTGAGAGAGTCTCGTCGACGCGTCCTCGAACGAACGAAGGCCCTGACCGGAAACGGCAGGGCCTTCGGGCATTTGGGCTGTCGTGGCGGGAAGGTCAGGCCATGGGCGAAAGCGCGACGTCGAGGCTGGCCCTTGCAAGCGCCGCGCGAGCCGCGGGCGTCACCACCGAGCCGAGCACCGAGCGCGCGATGCTTCGTTTCACGCTGGGGGCGAGTTGCCCGTGGGCAACCAGGGAAGACTCCTCACCCTCGTGGATCTCGCTTCCGATGCCCACGTAGTGCTCGGCCCGCGCGAAGGCACGAGCCACGCGCGCGTGGACCTCGTCACGGTCGATCGAGCGCCTCGCGAGGAGCCATGCGAGCGTCTTCCAGGCGAGCAGTGCGTGCGCGCTCTCTTCCTCCGCCACCCGCGTGAGGTGCTCGCGCACGGCGAGGTCTTCGGCGCGCTCGGCGGCTTCCCCGATCAGGAGGGCCGACACGGTCTCGGCGACGCATCCCTCGCCGGCCACACGCTCGGCGATTTCCGCTGCACTGGACGCTCCGAGGCAGTCGCGGATGTCGAGAGGGCCCGGCGCGAGCTCGACGCGCCCATAGTGCGAGGCGAGCGTGAAGGCCGCGATGGCGTGACGGCGCTCGTCTTCGGCGGCGCGGAGCGTCTCGCCGACCAGCTCGGCCGGGGCACCGAGCGAGAGCAACTCGAGCACCATGCGCGTGAACGAAGCGACCGAGGCGTGCTCGGTGCGCGCCTCTTCGGTCCAGGCGCGTGCGAGCGCGGCGCGCGTGGTCTCGTCGAGCCGCAAGACTTCGGGCCGCCCGTCGCGTCCGGACCAGCCGCGGCTCGGCTCCACCGAAGCAAGACGCGCGTGGCCGTCGATGGTGAAGGGGCGCCCGATCGGGCACGAGCCGAACACCTCGTAACAGCACGCCTCGGGCCGATCTACGATCGGACCGCAGCCGAAGCTGTCTCCGGCCTGCGCCAAGCCGCACTTGTACTTCGATACGACACACGCCCTCGAATAGGCCGTGTCGCAGTCGCCGGTGTCGGGTTTGGCGAAGCAGACACGCATGACCGTGGAGCTCCCCGCGTCCGCCGATCCACCGCAGGCCTGACCGACGACCCGCTCGATGGTCAACGGTTCGTCCGTGCACACGCTGGCGTCGCGCGGTTCTCCCGGCGGCACCACGACGACGTCCGCGCGCTGCGCAGCGTCGAAGGGCGGGAGGGTCACGTCTGTCGGAGGGGCCGCCGCGTCCGCAGCAGGCCCCGCGTCGAAGGTGGATTCGGAAGCGCCCGTATTGCACGCGCCCGTCGAGGCGGCACCGCCGAGCGCACCGAGGACCAGTCCGAGCAGCACACGTGAGCGAGAATGGAGGGACATAGCGCGAGCCTATCGCGAAAAGTGGCTCACGCAATGACTGCTCGCGAGGCGCCTAGCCTTCGCACGACATCGCCTTCGGGGCTCGTTCAGCGGGCCTTCGTGCAGAACGCTCGGCTCTCTCCGGCGATTTTGGCCTCTTGGCAGGTTCCGTGGTCGCCCGCTGCGCAGTCGTACTCGAAGCGGAACGAGTCGATGCAACTCTGCACTTTGGTGCCGTCGCAGCGGTCGGGGTCACACGGAGTGGGGTCGACCGGCTCGCAGAAGGCCAGCGGATCGGAGGGCACGATGACGGCGGGGCCGTTCGCGCCCAGCGGGCACTTGAGCCCGAGAGCGCCGCAATCTACCGCGTCGGTCTTGGAGTCGACGCACCCTCGCGCGACGGAGCCGACGCACGTGACGCGGCCCGAGCACGCGGGACCGTCGGGGACGCACGCAGGACCTTTGGATGTGCCGCCTCCTGCGCCGCAGGTCCCGGAGCCGCGATCCGCGCAGTCGTAGCCGCGGTCGATGCTGGCCGAGGTCTCCGGGACGGCGACGCAGTCGCTCAGCTTGGTGCCGTTGCAACCGGAGGTGGTGCACGAAAAGCCTTCCGGACCGGTACATCCGATGAGGCCGTTCGTGATGTCGGTCGAGCACTGCCGACCCTCGGCCACGCAGCTCTCCGCCGTGGTGGCGAGGGACTGGGCGAGGCACTCCGAGCGCACGTTGGTGGTGCTCGGGCACGCCGAGCCGGCATTGGTGCAGCGTGGGGGCGCGGTGGCCGGCCAGATGCACGCCTGCACCTCTTCGCAGGTCTTCGCGGAGGCGAGGCATCGGTAGTAGTCGTAGCGCTTGCTGCCCTTCTTCAGCTTGCGGTGAGGGAAGGACTCGCAGTCGTACGCCTGAAGGGCGGCGCGGTAACAAGGGGCGAGCGCGTTGTCGCCGAGGCCTTTGGTGCAAACGCCGAGGTTCACGCAGACCTCGGAGGCGAGCTTCTTCGCTTGAGCCGAGCTCGCTGCGCAGAGCTCGGCGGGGGCCGAGGTGTCCTGTGTGGAGGCTTCGGCGGCGTCCGGGACGACGGCGGTCGAGGCGTCGCACTCGTTGGCGGGACGCTCTTGTTCGCAGGCGTTTTTGGCTTCGGTGGTGGAATGGAAGAGGTCGACGCAGGCCAGGAGCGTGCCCGAGAGCGACAGCGCGAGGAACGAGACGGCGGCAACCTTGGTGGACGTGAGGCTCACGGAAGTGCTCCTCCCAGCGAGAGCCCGGCGCCGTCACGCGTGAGGCTTGCGCTCGGCACGAGGGACAGACCACCGACGCGGAAGGCAGGCGCCGAGGCTGCTTTGCTCGACGTCGACGCTCGGGTCGCGAAGAGCACGATCGAGGTGACGAGCCCCACGCCGGCGGCGCCGAAGCCCACGAGCGACACCGTGTCCCAGGTGCGCACGCTCTTTTTCTGGGTCTCGCAATCGTCCGGCAAGAGGACGGGACAGCTCTCCAACATGGTCTTTTGTTCGCCTCCGGCGATCGCGAAGGCGGCGATGCCCACCCCCAAGAAGACACCGGTGGCCACGGTGGTGATCACGGGTAGCGTGTAGTTCGGTCGTGAGGTCGAGGTGAGGTCGCGAGGACCGTAGGGCGTCTTTTCGGGCGTGCGAGCGGCCTCGGCGGTCGGGGGCGGCTTAGGGCTCGTGTCGGCCGGAGCAGGCGTGGGCGCTGGCGTGACGACGGCGACGGGCGGCGGCGCGTGCGTGGGGAGCACCACGCGCACCTCGGCGTGGGCGCGCTCGGGGGTCTCGATCGCGACATGGAAGACCGGCTGCGTGCTCGTCCCCTCGAAGGCTTCGATCTTGTGCGAGCCGAGGGACACACGCCTCTCTTGGTTCCACTCGGCCTCCGCGAGAGGCTTGTCGTCCAGCGTGACGCGCACGTCTTTTGTGCCGGCTGGCACGAGCACCACGAGCTTCGGCAAGCGCGCGACGAGCGGTCCGAGGCGATTCTGCGCCTCTCGGATCACGTCGGGCTTGTTCTCGGCTTTGGCCATCTCGATGGCCTTTTCGTAGGCTTCGACAGCGGCCTCGAGGTGTCCGAGCTTCTCGTGGCAAAACGCGATGTGGAACAGCACGCCGCCGCGAGGCTGGAGGAGCTGCACGCGCTCGAACTTTTTGAGGCCTTCGTCGTAGCGAGCCGCGAGCTCGTCGGCTCGTCCGTCCGCGAAGAGCTTCTTCGCCCCCGCGATGTCGGCCACCGAGGGCTGGGCGTGGGCCGCGTGTGGGGCGGCGCCCACGGTCGCGACGGCGACGAGCGCGAACGCGGAGAAGAATCGAAGCGGGCGTTTCATCGGAAGTTCCGTGACCCTAAAGCACCGATCCGAGGGATTCAACCAACTCCCGGCCATTGCACCTGGAAATCGCAGCGTCCACGCTCCCGGCACCCGACACGCGCGGGCGTCGCATCGAGCGACCTTGAGCGGAAATTCGAGGCAAACGGCTCACTTCGCGGGAGTCAAGAGCTCCGGCCAAGCGGAGAACGCGCGCTCCACGGCGGCGCGGTTGTCTCGTGCGCCGGAGGAGCCTTGCGGCGAAAAACCGGGACGTCCGCCGTCACGCGAGGGCGGAGGAGTACCACCGCCTCCACCCGATCCGCTCCCGCCGAGGCCCCCGAGCGCGCCGAGCACGTCGGTGCAGTCTTCGCCGCATTGACCCGTGACGCACTGGAGAATCCCGAGCAGCTGAATGGCACCTTGCTGCTCTTTCGCGGCGCACTGGAGAACGCACGAACCGGAGAAGCTTCCGCCGCACTCGGTGATCACGCACTGGAAGGCGCGCTGGCACGAAGCGTTGGCGATGCACGAAAGGATGGGCTGGCTGCACTCGCCGACCAGGCAGATGCCGCAATCGACGATAGGCGGAAGGTCGGGACCGGGAGGCGCGTCCGGTCCGGCTTCGGGAATGGTGGTCGCGGTGGGCGAGGTGTCCACGCTCGCGTCCGCAGCGTCGACCACACCGTCCGAGTCGAGAGGGCCTCGGCTTCCGCACGCAGCAGCGAGGAGCGAAGCGAAACACAGACTGCCGAGTGCGCGAACCGTGGAAGCTTTCATGGCGCCTGCAGACTAGCAGTGACGGGCCTGGCCGCACGGGCCGAATCGTCCCGGATCGGAGAGGTCCTCGTGGTCGACGATTTCCGTCTTCGAGACTCGCTCGAGAGCTCGGCGGGCCCTCGCCGTGCCTTTCGCCGTGCGAGATTCCGAAGTACGGTGCGCGGCGATGACCCTCGCGCGAGAGACGAATCCCGAATCGTTCCGCAGGCTCTGTGACGACGCTCGGCGCTCGGGTGCGCGCGTCGGCTTCGTCCCCACGATGGGCGCGCTCCACGATGGGCACTTGGCTCTCGTTCGCGAAGCTCGGGAGCGGGTGGGACCGAACGGTCTCGTCGCGGTGTCCATCTTCGTGAACCCCACGCAGTTCGGCCCGAACGAGGACTTCTCGCGCTACCCCCGCGATCTCGAGGGAGATGCCGCCAAGGTCGCGAGCGCGGGAGCTTCGCTGCTTTTTTCGCCCGAATCGAGCGCGATGTACCCCGAGGGAGACGCCACGCGCGTGCGTGTGGGCGGCCTCACGGACGTCTTGTGCGGGCCGTTCCGACCCGGTCACTTCGAGGGGGTGGCCACCGTGGTGAGCAAGCTCTTCGCGCTGGTGGGGCAATCGGTGGCCGTGTTCGGCAAGAAGGACTACCAGCAGCTCGCGGTGCTTCGTCGCATGACGAAAGACCTGTTTTTCCCGGTCGAAGTCGTAGGCTACCCGATCGTGCGCGAGGCCTCGGGGCTCGCGATGAGCTCACGCAACGCGTACCTGTCCGCGGACGAGCGCGAGCGTGCGCTCGGGCTCTCTCGAGGTCTCCGAAGAGCCGCTCGCGCCTTCGCGGAGGGCGAGCGTCGCGCGGGCGCGCTCCTCGCGCCGGTTCGTGAAGAGGTGACGCGCGTGGCCGACTCGATCGACTACGTCGACGCGAACCACGCCGACTCGCTCGTTCCCTACGGACCCGACGATCGGGTGCACGAGCGCGCGCTCGTGGCCATCGCCTGCCGCATCGGAAAGACTCGTTTGCTCGACAACGTGGTGCTCGGCGAAGATCCGCTCGAGACGCTCACGCCCAAGGAGGCTTCATGACCACGCCGGCCAGAAAAGGCCGCTTCATCGTGCTCGAGGGCATAGACGGAGCCGGAACCACCACCCAGACGGGCCTCCTCGTCGCGCACCTGCGCGTGCGCGGCGTGCTCGCGCGGGCCACACGCGAGCCGAGTGACGGACCCGTGGGAACCATGATTCGACAGGTCCTCGGAGGCCGCTTCGTGCTGCCCGGAGGCCGCGCGCCCGGCTGGGCCACCATGGCGTTGCTCTTCGCGGCCGATCGCCTCGATCACGTCGAAGCGGAGATCGAGCCCATCCTCGAGAAGGGCGGGGTGGTGGTCTCGGATCGCTACGATGCGTCCAGTCTCGCGTACCAGTCGGTGACCAGTGGTCGCGGCGGCCCCGATGCGGTCGAGTGGATTCGCACGCTCAACCGGCACGCCGTACGTCCCGATCTCACCGTGGTGGTCGACGTGCCTTTCGAGCTCGCGGCCGAACGGCGCGAACAACGCGGGGAAGCCGCGCAGCTCTACGATCGCAACGAGGTGCAGCGTTCGCTCGCCGCGTTCTACCGCGACCTCGCCACGCACATGCCGAACGATCGCATCGTGGTGGTGGACGGGGTCGGCTCTGCCGACGAGGTCCATCGGCGTGTCCTCGCCGCGATCGATGGCACCTGCGGTCTGCCGGAAACTTGACCGTCGCGAGTCGCGCGGGCAAGGCTCGACCCATGTCGCGCTCGCGTGTCTCGCTCGCCCTCGCCTCGTCGTCGCTCGTGCTGCTGCTGGTCGCCTGCGGAGGCGAAGCCTCGGAGAACCCGCCTCCCGCGACGCCCGCCTCGGCGGTGTCCGCGAAGAGCGCGCGTCCCGCCCCTCGCGCGAAGGTCACGCAGCTCTCGCGCAGCGGCGTGCGCGAGGTGGTGCGCGGGGGGATCGGTCGCTTCCTCCAAGACGTCACGCTCGACGACACGCCGGCCTTCCGCGACGGAAAATTCCTCGGATTTCGCGTGAACGAGCTGCGCGGCGACCTCGAGGCGTGCGAGCTCGCGCCGGGCGACGTGATCACCCGAGTGAACGGTCAAGCGATCGAGCACCCCGAAGACGCCATGGCCGTGTTCCAGGCGCTCGCCTCCGCCAAGGAGCTCGTGGTCGATTACGAGCGTCAGGGCAAGCCGCAGAAGCTTCGTCTGCCCATCGTCGACTGAGCCGCGTTCAACTCTCGGCGAGCCTCGCGAGCGCGAGGCGATCGTTGTCGACCGTGCCGGTCTCGCCTTGATTGGCCGAGAAGCGGAGCATGAGCAGGCCGTTTCCACGCTCGCGCACGTGTGCTGGGTCGACGTGTCCGTGCACGAAGCCATCGGCGTGCAAAAGTCCGAGCAAGCCGCGAAGCGCTTCGGCTTCGTCGCGGGTGAGTCGTCGGGAGAGTGGACGCGTATCCGGATGTCCGAGCCAGAGCGTGCCGCCTTCTCGGTCCACCCGCAGCACCGGCTGAAGCAGCGGATGATCGAAACGGGCCAGGATCTTCGCGCGCGCGAGGACAACGTCGTCGAGAGGAACGCACTCGACCGGTCGCTGCGTGTAGACGTCTTGAAGGAGGCCGTCCGCACGAATCTCGAGGCGTGACGACCCGGGGCTCGAGGCCGGCGCTCGCGGCACGATCGAGGCTTTTTTCAGGGCAGTTCGCTCGATCGTGCTGGGCCACTTGAGGGCCGAGAGCTCGCGTCGGGCCGCGAACGCGTCTTCGGGTCGTCCCTCCGGTGCGTGCGAGAGCAGGCGCAGGACCACGGCGTCGTGGCGCACGTCCAAGTCGCGATGCACGCCGCTCGGACGCGCTCGAAATCCGCTACTCGCGGGAGGTTGCGTCACGCTCGAGGGCGCTTCGTCTTCGAGGCTCGGCCGCTCGCCGGTGAGCATCTCCCACAAGATGGCACCCACTCCGAAGAGATCGCTCTTCACCGTGGCGGGACGTCCTTCGCGCTGCTCCGGGCTCATGTAGGCGAGCGTGCCGATGAGGCCTGCGGTGGCGGTCGCCGAGAGATCTCCGAGGTGCGCGGCGCCGAAGTCTCCGAGGCGCGTGACCCCCGCGTCGTCGAAGAGCACGTTGGCCGGCTTCACGTCACGGTGGAGGACGCCCACGCGATGGGCCTCACCGAGCGCCGACAGCACGGCGAGCGCGATTTCGACGGCTCGCGCCGGTGCGATCGGCTCTTTCTTGAGCATGTCCTCGAGCGTGCCGCCCTTCATCCACGCGAGCACCAGCGCGGGACCTTCGGGAAGGTAGTCCCTCAGTGGAAGCACGTTCGGGTGGTCCAGAGCGCCGAGCACGCGCACCTCGCGTTCGAAGCGCGCGAGCGCGTCGCGACCTGCCCCGCGCGCGTCGTAGCCGGCGAAGATTTTCACCGCGACGTGCTCCGAGCGCACCGAGTCCATGCACTCCACGACGCGCGCCGAGGGGGAGCTCGCCACCTCGCGGAGCACCTCGTAGCGCCCGAAGAGGCGCGCGCGAACGGGGGCTTGTGGGCGTTCGTCACGCGCTTCGCGTATCTCGAGTGGACCCCCGAGCGCGTCGAGCTCGTGACGGGCCTCGGCCTCGGCTTGTCCGAGCCCGAGATCGGACAAGGCCCGCACGAGCCACCCCAGCGCTTCGCGTCTCTGCGGTGCGGACGCGGGAACCTTCTGCAGTGCGCGCGCCGCGTGCTCGGCTTTGCCGTAGCGGAGCAGCATGGCGCCGTACGCGACGTGCAGCGCGAAATCTCCTGGGTTGCGCCGCATGGCTCCCTCGAGCACTCGCGCTCCTGCGACCACATCGTGGGCGTCTTCGAGCAGGCGAGCCGCGCGCACGGCGTCGCCCGCTTTTTCGTAGGCCCGCGCTGCGTCTTTGGGTTTCTGCGAAGCTTCGTAGAGCTTGCCCGCCCAGGTCGAGTGGCCTCGCGTCTCGAGCTGAACGGCGAGTCGCTCGCGTGAGCGGCTGCCTTCGTCGCTGGTGTCGGCGACGAGTCGCGCGAGGGCTTCGTCCCCGAGGTCACGGTCGCCCGCTTCGGCGGCGAGGGCGAGGGCGGACGTGGCATCGCCGCACGTCAGCGCTTCGCGAGCGGCCGGCCCGAACGCACACGCGCGCTCGTAGAGTTTCTTGGCGCTCTCGTGGTCGCCGGACCGGCTTGCCAGCGCGGCGGCCTCGAGCAGGCGTTCTTCGCGAACGAGGGCGAGGACCTCGGGGCTCATCCGCCCGAGGGGTCCATGTCTTCGTCTTCTTCGTGAGGCGGTTCGACGATGCTCGTGCCTTGCGCGCGCAGCGCTGCGTCGACATCGGGCAAGAGCGAGAAGGGCTGAATCGGGCGCTCTCCGCGGGCCGTGGCAGCGGCATCGCTCTTGGCGGCGACATCCGCCAACACCCCGTAAAGACGGCTCTTTCGGCCAGGACCACTGGTGTCCACCCAGAAGTAGCTGCGCTCGCGCACGTCGACGTGCACGAAGCCGCTCACCGGGTAGATGCCCACGCCCGAGAATCCGGCATCCCGTGCGAGCTTGGCCACGTCTTCGTCGGTCGCGCCCGGAACGATGAGGTCCATCGCTCGGCCTCGTCCGTGGTTCGAGTGGGTGTTCGGCTTGGGCGTGCGATAGCCCGAGATCACGCGGATCTCGTGGGCCGAGAAGTGCCGCGCGATGCGGTAGACCGAGTCGAGCAGGCGAGGCTCGACCGGGTGCTCGTTGCCGGTGCGCGGGTCGCGGAGGAGCTGCGCGGCGCGGTCCAAGTCGGAGGCCGAGAAGCCTCCCTTGTCGGATAGTGCGGTGAGCTCGACACGCTCGCCGGTGTTGAGCGCGAAGAGCGTGAGCATCGGACGGCCGTGTGCGTCCAGGCTGGGCGACTTACCGGCCGTCGGCGTGTGCCACGCCTTCACGCTGTTCGCGTAGCCCTTGGGGAGCGGAGGCGGTCCCTGAGGTTTGCCTTTGCCCGGCCTCCCCTTCTTTCCTCCGGCGGCCGGCGCGGTCGTGGGTTTTGCGGGAGTCTGCGCGGGCGGCTTTCCAGCGGCGGGAGCCGCGGGCTTGGCCGTTCCCGTGTTCGCCGACGGTTTGGTGGGGGGCGTGGGCTTGGTGGGCGGAGTCGGATGCGTGGGTCCGGTTTTTCCCGGCTCGGCCGAGGCGCCTTCGACGAGGCCACCGAGCATCACCAGCACGAGTGGCGTCATGAGCGAGCGAAGCCCTCGCGCGAGCGACTTCACGATCGTCGTGCCTCGCGAGGCTCCTGTCCGTTCGGTCACGCGGTACTCTCGGATGTCAGAGTGCAGCGCGCGACTTGCGGGTGAGCACGAAGGTGCGCGACGAATCGACACGAACTTCTCCGCGCGGCGCCTCGACTTTTCGTGTGTCGGTGCGATCTGCGCGGTCCAGCCGGAAGTGCTCGCGGTGGACGCGGTGCAAGGTGAGGCTGGTCGCGTCCGCCAAGAGGTCGTTCGTGACGGGGGTCAGCAACGAGGCGCGGCCCACGTCCGCGAAGGTACAGCGGGCTGCACGGTCGGCCGACTTGAGGTCGACCACGACGAGGTCGTCGCTTTCTTGGGGAGCCTGCCAGGTGAGCTCGGCGGGGGAGCCCGCGCTCGCCGAGAAGTCCTTGGGTTCCACGCCGCCGAGCCGCACCTCGGTGAGGTCTTTGGGGAGCGTGACCTGCGCGACGAACGCGAGCGACTCGGGGTCTCCCGCGACCCCGGGAGCGCGTACGGTCAGGGTGACCGGCGATGAGGACGCGTGCGACGGATCGGAGATTCGTGCACTGTACATGACCCCGGACAGCATGCCCGCCGGGTCCGGAACCTGGCGGGCGACGAGCGGTGCACGAAGGCCTTCCGGACCTTCCAGGGAGACCTGTCCGACGTCGACGAGCTCGAGGCCGCGCGAGCCGAACGCGCCCGCCGAGCCGGTGCCGGACCCCAGCGAGCCGGACTGCAACGTACAGGTGCCGAGGGCGGGAAAGTCGTCGCCGAGGCCAGCGAGCCTGAGCGACGCTTCGTCGAGCGAGCCGGTGCGAACACGCGCGACCCGCGCCACCACGTCGGCTCGGGACTCTCGCGAGTCCGCTCGCTCCACCGTGACGAGCGCCTGCACGTTCGCCTGGCCCACGTCGGCGTCGGCCCCGTCTGCCACGGCGTTGAACGAACAGCCGAGCGCGGAGGAGCCGATCAGCGGGAAGAGTGCGATGCACAGGCCACGAGAAGCGTGGAGCCTAGCGCGAACGCGGACGCGGACAGGGGTGGCTTCGACAGGGCGCATCGTCTCGTCAAAGGGTAGTCGGGGTGGCCTCTTGGAGCAAGGGTCGGAAGAGCCCGCAGTCGAGGGCCCGGACCAGGGTATCGGCGGCCCGTGCCGAGGCTTCGCGATGGTTCTTTCTCCACTCGTCGCGGCCGGTCGAGCCTACCCGGTTCGAGACTCCGAAAAGTGCGCAATATCGGATGTTTGCGCGAGCTGCAGCGCGGCCGACCGCGAACGCCTCCAGGTGCTCGAGCTCGGCTTGCGTGGTGTGCTCCAGGGTGCGCGCGGCCCGCTCGTCCGTGGTGATGCCCAAGGTCGTGGCCACGCGGACGGCCCGCAGGTCGGCGAAGAGGGCCTCCCGGAGAGCGGCATCGGCCACCACTTCGGTTCGCATGGGCTCGGGCAACTCGCTGCCGGTCGAGGGCTCGGCGAGCACGGTGCTGGCGAGGCAGGCCACGTCCAGGATGTCGAGGCTCGAGCCGGGCATCGCTCCCGCGGTGCCGATGAACAGAACCGCCCGCGGAGCGTGGCGTCGGATGGCGTCCGCAGCGCCCAGCGCCGACTCCACGAGCCCGATGCCGGCGGCCGCGGTCACGACGTCTTTGGGCAATCGTCCTTCGAGAGGAGCCAGCTCCGGACCGAACGCGCCGAGCACCAAAATCATGGGCTGGCCTTTATCCCAGCTCGCCGGAGCTCGTCACGCTCGAGCTCCTCGAAGGCTTCTTCGATTTCCGTGACGTGTCTCGAGGCGGCGCGCAGGACCTCGGCGCTCTTCGGGTCGCGCAGCGTAGCAGCCACGTCGGCGATGCGCACGCGGACCTCGTCCGAGCCGTCGGCTCGTGCCAGCACGCGCGCGGCGGCAACGCGCGCTTCGAGGGGCAGATCGGGGTCTTCGAGGGCGAGCGTGAGGTCGACGCGATCGAGGGCTTGGCCGCGGTAACCTCCTGCCCCGAGGCTCCCGGCGAGCATGTCGAGTCGTCCGATCCACGTGACGACGGGCTCCTCCCGGTTTCGTTCGAGACGCGAGAGCCTCTCGCGGACCTCCACGCGGCTCGCTCCCAGGCCTCTCGCGCGCCATCGTGCCGCTTCGAGGTGGCTCGCGACGAGCTCCATCTCTTCGCGCGGCACGAGCGCGCTCGCGAGGGCGAAGTGGCCCGTAGCTCCGGTGCGTACGGCGAGCCGCTTTCCCTCGGACTCGAGTCGAGCAATCTCCGCATACGGCACCGGTGCACAACCGTCCGGCGTCGGGAGGTAAGCCGCCTCGGGACGAAGAGCGATGCGCCTCGTCGGCGCGTTCTTGAAGCGAAAGAGCGAGAACGGAAGCACGAAGAGGCCGTAAATCGCCGTGATCACGGCCGAGGTGACCTCGGGGTTGCGCGCGGAGTAGGTGGCCGTGAGAAAACAAAGGAGCGCGACCCAAGCGGCTGCACGTGCGGTCCTCGTTGCCGAGGGCTCTTCCGTGCGCCACGACGTCTCCCCGAAGCCGTCGTGCCCGAGGCCGAGCGCGCGTCTCGCCGCCTCCGCGTCGTTCGGTCCGTCGAAGACCAGGGTGATCGGAGCCCTTGGCCTCGTGCGCAGCATGAGCGACAGCGCCACGCCGCCTTGGTGCGCGCTGGTGGTCGCGCCGGTGACGTCGCCCGGGACGATACGGAACGTGCGCCCGATGCCGCCGAGCACGCGGAGCTCTCCTGGTTTGAGCGCGAGCTCGGCCGTGCTCGGGGAAAAACACGGAGAATACGCGAGTGCGAGCGCGAGGATCGCGAGCGACGCGAACGGCATCATCCGGAGCGGCGCGGCGACCACCGATTCGCTCGGCACAGCGATCGCCAGCACCGTCGCGACGACGCCCGCCACGATGGCTCCGAGGCCGACCGTGCGCTCCAGTCGAGCCCCGCCATAACGATCGAGAAGGCGAACGCGCATGCCCACCTCGAGTGTACACATTCATCCGAGCCTCGCTCGTGCGGGAGGGCAACCGCTCTTCGTGTGCCACGGCTTCGGGCTTCACCTTCGAGCGAAGGTGTCCGAAGCTCGTCGCTCGCATGGCGTCCTACCGCGTACTCTCGCTGAACCTCTGGAATCGTTTCGGTCCTTGGGAGGCTCGCCTCGCCGGCCTCGTGCACGGGCTCGACTCGCTCGAGGCCGATCTCGTGGGCGTGCAGGAGCTCGTCCGAGGCCCGGGGTTCGATCAAGCCTCGCTGCTCACGCGCGGCAAGCTCCACACGGCGTTCGCTCCGGCCTACGTGGACGCTTCGGGAACGCAGGTCGGCAATGGGCTTTTTTCCCGCTTTCCCATCGTTTCGGCCGTCACGCATCGGCTCCCGCAGGCGGGCACTCCGGACCCGCGCTCGCTGCTCGAGGCGCACGTCGAGACCCCGTGGGGCAATCTTCCCGTGTTCGTCACGCACCTCACGTGGCGCCTCGACCACGGACACGTCCGTGCTCTCCAGGCGCGCGCCGTCGCCGACGTGATCGAAGCTTCGTGCCCCTCGCGCGAAGGGCTGTCTCCCGTCCTGATAGGCGACTTCAACGCGGAGCCTGACTCGGACGAGATGCGCTTTTTCCGCGGGCTCACCGGACTAGGCGGGACGGGTGTCTTCTACCAAGACGCGTTTTTGCTGGCCGGGCGTGGGGACGGAACGACGTTCTCCAAGCGCAATCCGTTCGCCGCTCCGCTCCGCGAGCCCGAGCGACGCATCGACTACGTGTTCGTGCGAGGGCACGACGACCCCGCGCGCCACGGAGAAATTCTCGAGGCACGCGTGTGCATGGACGAGCCTTACGAGGGCACGTACCCCACCGACCACTTCGCCGTGCTCGCCGAGATCGGCGTCGCGGGCAGCTGAGCGAAGGTCAGATCTTCTTCACGCAGAAAGCCGGGAAGGGGTAGCAGCAACCGTTGCAGGTGGCGTCGCAAGGCGGAGTGTCGCCATTGCCGATCTGGACGACCCCTTTGGCCAGGTCGAACGTGCTCGTGCACTGAGCCGGGGTGGTGGTTCCCGAGTCCGTCGGCGGAGGCGGGGGCGGCGGCGTGGCGTCTTGACCGACGCTCGAGTCGGTCGAGGCATCGACCGTGGTCGAGGCGTCTTTCGGGGGCGTGCTCGCGTCTTTCGGCGTGGGCTTCGTGGCGTCTGCCGTGCTCGCGTCTTCCGTTGGTGTTCCCGTGAGGTTGTCGTCGTCTTCGACCACGGGCGCCGATTGCGCACAGGCGAATACGAAGAGTCCCGCGAACACGAACGATCCCATCCCCAAAAACTTCGACTTCATGGCGGCTCCGCAGCTTATGGCACGAACTCGGCGAGCAGCAATCGACCAAGGTGTCTTTTTGTCACCGAGTTGGATTCGAGACGTCACGCACCGACAGAACGAAGTCGCACCGTCGACCACGACTCCGCGACACGCAGCGCCTCGATCGACGCGCTCCTACACCCCACCCGTCGTCCTACGCGTTCGCGCAGGACAGCCTCCCCGGATTTCGGCGCGCGGCGGAAAATTCGCGAAAAATTCAGGTAAATCAGGCGTTCTCTCACGCAAATCTCCGACTCGCGCTTTCGTCCGTCGCGTAGCATCGACTCGTGGTCCGCGCCTTTTCGTCTCGCTTTTCTTGGTCGTCGAAGCCCTCCGTCGCTCGGCTCGATTCATCCGTTATGACGGATGAGGGCTCGCGAGATGAGCTGCACTCGGATTCGCGTTCGCGCAGCTCGAAGGTCCTCGGCCGCGGACTATCGGTCCTGATTGGCGTTGCGTGCTCGCTGATCGGACTCGGCAGTGCACGCGCAGACGACCCGCCCAAGCCGACGTACACACGCATTGCCTATTCACCCTACGAACAAGCGACGGTCGAGCGGACGCTGAAGACCACCGGCTTCGTTCCCGAGGTGGACGCCGAGGGCAAGATTCTCGAGTCGGTCGAGATCGTGCGCCTCGAGGTCATCGAAGACCGCGACCCTGCGCCGGCGTTTCTCAACGTCTTTCACGCCACGACCAAGGACTACATCGTCCGCCGCGAGGCGCTTCTCAAGCCGGGAGATCGCTACATTTCCGTGGTGGCGAACGAGACGGCGCGCAACCTGCGCAGCTTGTTCCCGCTCTCGCTCGTGGTCATCGTGCCCGTCAAAGGCTCGGACGACGCGCACGTGCGCATGCTCGTCATCACCAAAGACGTTTGGAGCTTCCGGCTCACGTACGATCTCGCGGCCACCAAACAAGGCATCGAGCGCTTCACCATCGCGCCGCAAGAGGTCAATCTTGCCGGCCTCCACCACACCGCGCGCACTCAATTCACGTACCAACCCGAGAGCCTCTCGTTCGGGGTCGGCTACAAGATCCCGCGCTTCGGCTATTCGTGGGTGGGCGCGTCAACCGACCTCGGTCTCACGGTCAATCGCCGCAGCGGTGAGCTCGAGGGGTATTCGGTCCGGCTCGCGCTCTCGCAGCCGCTCTACTCGACGCGCACGCCCTGGGCGTGGGCCGCTTCGGCAGGCGCCTCCGAGGGCATCGTGCGTCGCTACTCCAATGCGGCGCTCTACATCGACCCTCGAACCGGGGTTCCGTTCGAATACCGCTCGCGCTCGCAGAGCGCGGGGGCCGCCGTCACGCGCAGCTTCGGTTGGCGCTACAAGCTCGATCTTTCGGCGGGTTACAACCTCTCGGTCGCCCGGACCGAGATGCTCGACCGGCCGCTCTTGGACCCGGTGAAGGTGGCCGAGTTCGCGCGGCGCAACCTCCCCGTCGGCGAGACACGCTCGGTCCCTTCGTTCACGCTGCACACGTACACCACCGACTTCATCGGCATCACCGACTTCGGCACGCTCGGCCTCCAGGAAGATTATCGATTGGGGCACGACCTCTATGCCCAGGCCTACGCGAGCCCGCAGTTCATCGGCTCCACCCGTGACGTCGTCGGCGCCTATCTCGGTGCTCAATACACGTGGGCCTTGGGAGACGGCCTCGTGCGAACGTCGGTGGAGTCGGCCACCGAGGTGCAGCTGAACGGGAACGCTGGGCTCAGCGACGCCACCCTGAGCGGCGACGTGAACGTGGTCTCGCCGCGCACCGGTCTCGGTCGTTTCGTGTTCAGTGCGAGCGCCTCGAACCGCTACCGCAACTACCTGAACCGCCAGAGCTTTTTGGGCGGCGATGGTCGCCTGCGTGGCTATCCGACGAGCTACGTCTCCGGAAAAGACTTCGTGGTCGGCAATCTGGAGTTCCGAACGCGGCCGCTCGAGATCCTCTCGTGCCAGCTCGGCGCAGTGTTCTTCTACGACGTCGGCGACGCCATGCAGGGCTTCGACCGCCTGCGCCCCAAACAATCGGTCGGCGCCGGCATTCGCGTGTTGCTCCCCCAGCTCAATCGTGCCGTCTTCCGCGCCGATGTCGGCTTCCCCATGAACAAGGGGCCGTTTCCAGGGCTCAACCAAGTGGACCCGGTGAATTTTTACGTCGCCTTCGAACAGGCGTTCGGCTTCGGGGGCATCGGTCCTTGAGCCCGCGAGCTTGCCGACTCGCCATGTGCGGATAGTCGAGCGGCAGTCGACCGCGGGGTTCTTGCCCGTGAAGTGCGCTTCGGACGGGCGCCGTATCCGTTCCGAGATGACCGAAGTACCCGCGCGCGCCACTCGACCTCGCCCGTACAGTCCCGTTGAATATTCGGCGCTCTCGGGCGTCCGTAACGACCGTGTCAGCCCCGTTGAACGAATCTTCCGCGGGCTGCTAGTGTCAGGGTGCCGTGCTGCTCAGTGAAGACAATCCCAGATCACCGGTCGCCTCCGGGGACATCGTCGCGGGAAAGTACCGCGTCGATCAGGTCCTCGGCGCGGGAGGTATGGGCGTGGTCGTCGCCGCCACGCACACCGAGCTCGATCAGCGCGTCGCGCTCAAATTCGTGCTGCCGCACATGGTGCAGGGACAGGTGTCGGTCGAGCGTTTCTTCCGCGAGGCGCGGTCCACCGTCAAGCTCACGAACGAGCACATCACCCGCGTCCACGACGTGGGGCGCCTCGATAACGGCGCGCCGTACATCGTCATGGAGCTTCTCGACGGTTGCGATCTCTCGCAGCTCCGGAAGCGCATGGGGCGCCTGCCCTATCCGGATGCGGTCGAGTACGTGATGCAGGCCTGCGAGGGCCTGGTCGAGGCGCACGCTGCCGGCATCGTCCACCGAGATCTCAAGCCTCAGAACCTGTTCGTCACGCGTCGCATGAACGGTGCGCCGCTCGTGAAGATCCTCGACTTCGGGATCTCGAAGGCCACCGGGGCTGCGGCGGTCGGGCAGATGAACCTCACCGACTCGGCCACCGTGCTCGGCTCGCCGCTTTACATGTCACCCGAGCAAATGCGCTCGGCGCGCAACGTGGACGCACGCAGCGACATCTGGGCCCTCGGCGTCATCTTGTACGAGCTTCTCACGAGCCAAGTGCCGTTCGACGGCGAGACCGTGACCGAGCTCTGCCTCAAGGTGGTCATCGAAAAAGAAGCGCGCGTGAACGAGCTGCGAGAAGACATGCCGCCGGCTCTCGCCGACATCGTTCATCGCTGCCTCGCCAAAGAACCGAACGAGCGTTTCGCCAGCGTCGCCGCTCTCGCCGACGCACTCGAGCCGTTCGCGAGGAGCTCCGAGAAGGGCATGCAGATGCGCTCGTGGAGGTCCTTCTCGGACACCGCGGACGCGTCCGGACCGAGCGAGCTCGCCGCCGCGCGAGACGCCATCGCGCTCGCCGAGTCCGGTGGATCCATCCCGAAGGTCGAGCTCGACAAGAGCAGCACGCAGAGCACCTGGGGCAACACGCAGGGCGGGCAGCGCAGGCGCCGCAACCTTACGTTCGTCGGGGCAGCCGGGGCAGCCGCGTTCGTGGTCGCCGTCACCATTCTCGCGTTGAAGCTGGGCGCCAAGGCTCCACCTCCGAGTGGCGTGACCTCGGCCGAGAATCCGCTGCCTTCGTCGGTCGTCACCTCGCTCACGCCGGCCGCGCTCACGGCCAACCCCACGGCCTCCGCTCCTGTCTCGGCCGCGGTCGCTCCTCAGTCGCCCACCGCAGCGGAAGCTCCGTCCTCGAAGCCGGTGGCCGTCACCACTGGACCTGCCGCGGGCAGTGGGGGAAGGAAGACCACGGGGCCCGTCGTCTCGGCGAAGAGCGTCGCCGCGCCTCCCACATCCGCTGCAGCGGCGCCCACGGCTCCTCCGCCGTCCACGGCCTCGAAGCCGAACGGCGCACCCATTCTCAACTGAGCGTCGCGTGCTGCGTCGAAGCGCGGCATCGTTTCAATTGGGAGCGGAGCGACCCTTCGTGGCTCGTGAAGCCAGCATGCCGGGCACGTCGGGCTTCGCATCGAAGAGTCTCGGGTAACACGTGCGCAACGCGAACGCGGTGCGCGAGGCGACTTTCGCGTTCGGATGGCGCGCGAGCTCGAGCACCCACGGCTCGAGCGTTTCGGAGCCGCCGTGGCGCGCGCGGGCGAGCGCACACAACGTGTAGAGCGTGGCGTATGCACGCGTTTCGTCGAATGGCAGCGTGCCGAGCGTCGAGGCCGGTCGGAGGGTCTCGAGCAGCTTTTCGAGGTCCGAGAGCGCGTTCGGGTGGCGCGTGCGTGCGAGCGCCTGCACGAGGTTCGGGTAGGTCTCGAGCGGGGCGCGAGAGAGCTCGGCGTCGAGCAGCGCGTAGGCCTCGTCGGTGGGCAGGACTTCGACGAGCTCGATCGCGACCGACGCACGAGCCTCCGAGTCGCCGAGCGCGAACACCAGCTCCAGCATGCCCGCGTACTCAGGGTGCTGTCCGAGTCCGTGCACGTTCTGACAGAAATCGCTGCGATCGCGGCGCCCCCAGGTGGGCCACGCCTCGGTGAGCTCGCGCAGGTTCATCGAGGCGCTTCCGTCGACGAAGCGCGAGATCACGATCATCCGACGGGCGTCGGTCGCGCGGAAAATCCGGCAGAATCGTCGCTCTTGGGCGAGCTCGTAGCGGGCGCCGTCGCGACCGACCAGAAACGCGGGGTAGCTCGGACCGAAGCGGGGCACCGGTCGAGCTTAGCAGTCCGTTCGGAATCTCCTATCGCTCGTGCTCACTTCATCGTGCACGCGACGGCCTTCATCGTGCTCGGGTCGCCGCCCTGGGCGAGAGCCTTCGCTTGTTCGACCAGTGCCCGTGCGGGGGCCGAGTCGAGTCGTGTGACCGTGGTCTCCTTGCGCGGCGACTCTCGACCTCCGCGCCTGCGCGATTGAACGCCCACCAGGGCGCCGTCGCTGCCGATGACCGGACCGCCGGTGTCGCCGCGGCAGAGCGCGCGATCGAGGATCACGGTGGCATCTTCACGTTCGATGATCTGCGCTCGTTTCGTGGGCTTGCCGCCTTCGCACGTGTCGTAGCCGAGGGCATCCACCGAAGCTCCGGGGCCGGGCGCGCTGGCGGTCGGGAGCGGCTCGATCCACGCCGCCGGCTCGGCCAGGACGACCAGCGCCAGATCCAACTCGCGTCGCTCGCAGTCCGGGATCACCGCGAAGGAGCCCGCGCGCTCGGTCCAGGTGAGCGAGCTCGAGGCGAGCTCGACGCGCACGCCGAGCTCGCGCTTGCCCTGGGGAAGCGCGTGCACGCCCACGGCGTCACGCACGCAGCGCCGCGAGGTGGCCACGATGCGAGGCGAGAGCATCACCCCCGAGCAAGCGCTCGTGCCCTCGTGGACGTGGACCACGGTGCGCTCGAGCTTGGTCGCGACCAGGGGATGCTCCGGCTCGGCGGACTCGGGCTCGTTCTCGTTCTCTTCGGGAGCGCGCGCGGCCAGCGCTGCCGGTGCGGTTCCGGAGAGGCCCGGGCGCTCGTTGTTGACGAAGCCCACCTGGCCGCACCCCGCCGTGCTCGCGAGCACGAGCAGTGAGGTGAGAGCGAGCGTTATCCCTCGAACGGTCGGAGCGCGCATCCCACCAGCGTATCGTTGCGTGTCGTTCTCGTGCACGAGGGAATCGGTGTGTGTGTAAATGCTTTGAATTGCTATGAATTTCTTCCTTGGTGACGGTGGACGGCGAGGGGCGTCGGCCGCGGTCGGAGAAAGTTGCGACCTTCGGGAAAGTTTTCTCAGAATCGCGGGGCGCGTCGTGCACTCACCGATGCGTCCCGGATGGCTCGGGGGCGGTCGCTCGGTGCATGTAGATTGCACGAGTGAGCCCGTGCTCGCGCGTGCGCGTGATCGCGGGGCCGCACGATGGCGTCGGTCGAGCGTGTGATCGCTCGCTTCGCCACGTGCGTCGTTCGCCGTGCCACTCTGCTCTCGGACGCTTCTTCCCCAGAGGTGCTTCCATGTCGATCGTTCGTTCGTCCCTGCCGTTCGGTGTTCTCGTCGTCTTCGGTGTGGTGGCCGTAGCTTCGGTCGCGTGCTCGACCGAGATCGTGACCGCACCGCTCGATCCCGTTCCTTCCGGGTCGACCTCTTCGTCGAGCGCCACGCCTTCTCCGAGCGCGAGCCAGACCACCGGGCCGTCCTCGTCCGCGAGCGAAGCTCCGGACGCTGCGCCGCCTCCCGCGGCCGCGCCCAAGCTGGAAATCTCGGCGGCTTATGCCGTGTTTCAACCTCGCCAATACAGCTTCGCCATCACGGTCGACAACTCCGGTGGTCCCTCCGACGGCTTCTCCAAGCTCACCTTCGACTTCGGCGGCAAGAAGCTCGACACCCAAGCGCCGTGCGATGGCTTTCCGCAGCCGGCGAACACGAGGCAGACGATCCAGTTTTCGATCACGCAGTCGTCGAGCGCCACCGGCGTCGCGACGTATTCGGTGAGCTGCCCGAGTGGCCGTCAGTCGATCGGTAACTTCGTTCAGTCGGCACCGCTCACCTACGATGGCCCCGTGACCGTGGGCATCGAAGGAAAGACCAAGTCCGGGGTTCCCTTCTCCGCGAGCACCGTGGCCGACAAGCAGCCGTGAGCTCGCGCTCCACCCCGTGCTCCCGCGTCGAAGTAGGCGCTCCGTAGCTTGGGCCTTTGCGTCAAGCGAGCGACGAACGTCAATCGCATGACACCTCGGATTTTGCGAAAACCAGGGGAAATTCGAGCAGGGGAGAGTTGGCCGTGTTCTTGCTCAGGCTTGGTCGGAGCCCAATCATGCACCATGCACCCGCGTCGACCCCTCAGCCCGCCGAACCGCGCAACGAAGGCCCTGCCAACCTGCGCGACACCATGAAAACTCGGGGGGTCGCCCTCGTGCCCCTCGAGCAGTACCGCGCCGACAAGATGCCGCCCAAGGCTCCGGGTCGTGCGCCGCTCGCTCCTGCCGAGTCGTTCCGCGCCGCCGACGAGAACCTTCGAAGCGACGCCGCGCTCAAGCTCGCACAGTCGCCGTCGCTCCAGATCGTCTCCGAGATGCTCGGCAAGCTCCGCGTGCTCGACTTCGAGTGGTGGACCCCCGAGTACACGCGCGACCGCTGGAGCGCCGACGCGCGCATGCGTTGGTTGCGCGATCGTCCCGACCTCCGTCAGGACATCACGGCCGCGCTGACGGGCCTCCCGGCCACCACCGCGCGCCACAAGACGCCCGAGTTCCAATCGGAGCTCATGAACGCCGTCATGGAAGCCGGCGACGTGTCCGCGTCGCGTTTCGAGGAGGTCTTCGATCCTCGCGACCTCGTGGTGCACGGACCCGTGTGGGAGTTTTGGACCGCGTTCCGCGAGCGTATGCCCTGGAACGAAGACTCCCCGCATCATCAGAACTTCGTCGCGTGGTACCTGCGCGCGCTGCTCGCCGAGCGCACGTGCGCGGACGAGCTCACCCGTCGCGCCATCTTGACCCCGCTCGACGTGCGCGCCGCCATCGACTCGCGCGTGTGGCAGACGTACGTGCCGGTCGACATCCGCGCTGCCGTGGACGAAGCCCGCATTCGCCAGGAGCGCAGCCGTCCGCGAGATCCGTATCTCGCGCGCCACGAGCTCACCATCGCCGTGCCCGAGCACATCGCCAGCAGCATCCCGCTCGCCGAGCTCACCGGCGTGTTCACCGCGGCCGAGCAGGCCATGGCGGCCGAGCTCTCGGGCGTGCGGCAGTCGGCTCGCCCGCGCCAAGACTCGTCCGATCCGCCGATTTCGATTCGTCGCGGCGAGTGACGAGACCCCGGGGTTCCGTTTCGTTCAGAAGGTTCCGGCGCAGGAGACGCCGAGCCCGCCGAGCGGTCCGGGACCACATCCGAAGCCCCGAGCGGAGACCGTCTTGGGCTTCGTGCTCGGCGCGAGAATCACCACCGTGAGCCCGGCCACGCCCAGCACGGCAGCGCCGATGAACGAACCCGTGGCCACGCTGCCCCACGTCGACCGCGTGTCCAAGATTTCCTGACACGACGCGGGCTGCACGGGGTTGTTCGGACCCGGGCACGACTTGATGTCGACCCGGTCGTTGTAGCGGCCGGTCTGAGTCTCGCGGATGAGCGCGGAGATGCCGCCGAAGACCGCGCCTGCCGCCGCCGTACCCACGAGTACCCAGCCCACCGTGCGTGGCACGTTGGCCGGCTCGCTCACGACTTTGATGGTCCCGCCCGGGCCCGCTCCTCCGGCGCTCGGCCCGGTCCCGGGCGGTGGCGTCGCGGGCAGCGCCGAGAGCGCGTACGTCTCGCGCGCCATGGAGTCGACCGAGATCGTCACCTGGTGCGAGACCGGGTAGTAGCCGCTCGCGCGGAGCTCGACTTGATGCGGACCTACCTCCACGCGGAGGGGCGTCGGTCGGGGAACGCTGCCGACGAGTGCGCCGTCGACGTAGACGTCGGCTTTGGCCACGTTGAGGCGAACCTCGAGGCTGCCCACGTGCTTTTGGATCGTCGCCAGCGCACCCTCGAGCGCTGCGCGATTCTTGGTGATCCACGGGTCGTCTTTGGCCGACAGGGCCTCGGTCAGGTGCGTCTCGGCCAGCACCCACATACCGAGCGCTTGTTCGGCGAGGGCCACCTGTGCGGTCGAGCGCGGGGTCTTCGCTTTGGCGTCCGCTTTGCGGAAAAGCTCGAGGGCCTGATCGTCTTTGCCCTGCTCACGCAGCGCGATTCCTTGGGAAATCCAGGCTTCGGCTTCCGCGTCGGCTGCGCTCGCGACGCGTACGTCACCGAGGACGATGCACGCGCCCATCACGGCGGAGACCGAGAGCACCCGCAAGATACGAAGCTTCACGCGAGGCAGAGTAGACCAAGCGTGCTCGCGCGAAGGATCGAATTTTCGCGCGAGCCCGTGCCCTCGACCCACGCGCTCACGGATCGCAGACGTTGGCGGCGTTCGGGCTCGCCGAGCCCTTGCAGAAATCGTCGGCGTTCACGCCGGTATCGGCGCGCCCGGGCTTGCGCAAGAGCGCCTTGGTGCCCGGGGTGACCGCGGCCGCGCCCTCGAACGCGGCGGTCGGCGCCGTGGCGACCTGCGCCGCACACGTCCCGTAGCCGACCACGTCCAGCAGCGTGGTGCTCGCGCCTTGGCGGACGAGCTGCACGCTGCCGTTGTCCGATGGAAGGTCCCACGCCGACACGAGCAGGCCGTTGTCGACCGCCGCTTCGGCGAGGCCACCCACCACCCAAGTGCCGCGTGCGGGCATGACGTCGCCCGCGCCCTTGGGCACGTCCACCGTCTTCAGGACGGTCCCGGTGGCGCTGACGATGCGAAGCTTGAGGTCCGCGAGCGGTGTCCCGGGAGGCCCGGCGATTTCGACGTAGCGCTTCGAGAGAATGTCCGCCGCGAAGACCTCCGAGATCACCAGGGCCGCGGTGCCGGCGTCCGTCTTGCCGGCATCGCTCGCGTCGGTCGTCGCGCCGTCGGTCGACGAGGCGTCGGTCGACGCGGCGTCGCGCGGAGTCGCGCTGTCCGTCGTCGCATCGGTGGGGCCCTTCGCGTCGATGCTCGCCGCGTCTTTGGGAGTCCGCGAGACGCCCGTGTCTTCCTCGTCTTCCAGGGTCACGCGTTCGGCTGCGCATCCTGCGAACGAGAACGAGAGACATGCGCCGAGCGAGAGCACGGTGAGGCCGACGAAGGTCGAAAAGCGATGCATTTTCGGGTTTTCCCACTCCGCGCGAGTCGAGGCAAGTCCGAGCTCGCCGAACCGTCCGTACGCGTCGGCGTCACGCGAGCCGACGCAGCGCTGCCCGTGCCCACGCGGCCGCTCCTCCCAGCGCGAGCCACGAGAGCAGCACTCCACGCCCGAGCGGGCTCGATCCGATGGGCACCGCACCGAAGCCGCCGCGAAACTGGGCGTGGCTCGCGCTCACCGAGAGGCGGCCGTAGAGCAGCGCCGCGAGCAGTGCCGTGATCCCAAGCACGATGCCGAACACCCGGACGAGCTGAGACGTGCGTTTCTCCGCGAGGTGGCGCGCCGCGTAGCTGATGGTGGCCGGAACGAGCGACGAGGCGAGCAGCACGAACGAGAGGTCGACCGCGGAGGGGATATGCGCCTGCGGGACTAGGTAAAGGTAGGCCCAATCCCCGTGAAACGCGGCAAAATAGCCGAGCGTGGGGACGAATACGAAGGCCGTGAACGCGACCGATACCGAGAAGGCTCGGGTTCCCACCACGTTACGATCCGCCAGCACGAGCTCGGCTCGGCCGTAGTAGGCCAGCAGAAGGCCGAACAAAACGGCCACGAAGGGAGCGAAGAGCAGCGGCACCCTCGTCTCGTACCAGGGCGGACCCTCCGGGTGCAAACCGTCCTTTCCGAGCCGCTGCGCCGATCGTGTCGGTCGCTTCGGACACGAGAAGATGAGGCTCTTCCTGGCGGCGTCCCGGCCGAATCGTCCCCGACTATTCGTGGCTCCGGCCGCCGGACGACGCCGGGCCTCTCCGCGGCCCGAGGTGCTATAGCGCTCGGCTCATGGATAGCTCCCGCCTGAAAGCCCTTCTGGAACGTGTTCGATCCGGAGAAGTGGACCCCGAGTCCGCCTTCGGTGAGCTCCGTGATTTGCCCTTCGCGGAGCTCGGCTACGCGACGGTCGATCATCATCGTGCCCTTCGCCAAGGGGTGCCCGAGGTCATCCTCGGTGACGGCAAAACCGCCGAGCAGATCCTCGGCATCTCGCAGGAGCTCGCGCGCGCGGGCAGCAACGTGCTCGTCACGCGCGTCTCGGCGGACAAGGCCGCGTGGATACGCGAGCGAATGCCGGCCATGCGCTACGCCGAAGTCGCCCGCATCCTCACGCTCGAGCAGGCCCCCATCGAGCGTCTCACTCAGGGGCGCGTGGCGCTCGTCTCGGCAGGAACGAGCGATCTTCCGGTCGCGGAAGAGTGCGCCGAAACCCTCCGCATGCTGGGCGTCGAGGTCGACCGCGTGATCGACGTGGGTGTGGCCGGGATTCATCGCTTGCTGCATCGTCGGGCGGTGCTCGAGGCGGCCACGGTGGTGATCGTGGTGGCGGGTATGGAAGGCGCGCTCCCGAGCGTGGTCGGTGGTCTCGTCGACGGGGCCATCGTTTCGATCCCCACCTCGATTGGATACGGTGCGAACTTCCAAGGTCTCTCGGCGCTGCTCTGCATGCTCACGAGCTGCGCATCGGGCATCACCGTGGTGAACATCGACAACGGATTCGGCGGAGCCTTCGCGGCGGCACGCATCCTTCGCTCGGCGAAGAAGATCGGGGCATCATGACGACGGACGACACGAAGAAGCCGAAAAAGAAGCGAGAACGCGACGACCGCCGCCCGCCGCCGGTGCGCGAAGAGCGTCGTCCTCCGACGCGGGACGCGCGTGGCGACGGCCCGCCGCCGTCGCGCGCTCCCCGTGGAGATGGACCTCGTGGCGACGCTCCCCGGGGAGACGGCCGCGGAGAGCGCGATCGTGCTCGTCCGCCCGCGGGCGGCTTCGGGCGAGGAGGACAGGGACAAGGATCGGGCTCCGGCTCTCCTTCCGGCGACGACCGTCGCCCGCGACCGGGCTTCGGTCCGCGACCGGGAAGCCCAGGAGGCTTCTCGGGGCGCGACGATCGCCGTCCGACGCGGCCTTTTCCGCCTCGCGAGGGAGACCGTCGAGACGGACCTCCGCGAGACCGCGAGCGCAACGACGGCCCGCGCGCAGGCGGAGAGCGGAGCTCGGGCTTCGGGGGTCGCCCCGACCGCGAGCGTCCTCGGGGCCGCGACGGAGGCTTCGGTCCTCCTCGAGGTCGCGACGGAGGCTTCGGTCCGCCCTCGCGTCAAGGTGGCCCGTCGTCCGGCCCGGGAGACCGCGGTCCGCGTGCTTCCCAAGACTCGCCCGATAGCCGCCCCCTCCGTGAAGGTGGCTACGGCACGCCGCGGAGGACCGACGAGCGTCCCGCGCAAGATCAGGATCGCGGGCCGCGCTCGAGCCCTTCGTACGCGCGCGAAGCCCCGCCGCCGCGTCACGTGTCGAGCATCCCCCCGGTGCTCTCGCGGCCGAAAATCCGGCGAATCGTGACACTCGGCTCCGAGCCGCCTCCGCCGGTCTCGGCCGAGGCCCCCTTGAAAAAGCGTGCGAGCAAGGTCTCGACTCCTTCGTCCGAGAAGGCACCGCGGGTCGAAGACGGCCCGCCCACGCAACGCAAGAACCGCTTCGACGCGCTCGCCGACCGCGCCGCCACCGAAGGGCAAGCCGAGGCCGCGACCACGCCGCCGGCTCGCGAGAGCGAAGCGCTGAAAGACGTCGTGGCTCTCCACGAGAGTGCTTCTCGTCCCGCGGCGGCTTCCGTCGGTGAAGAGCACGCGCACGCGTACGCCCATCATCACGACCACGTTCACGGTGACGGGCACGAGCACGTCCACGAGCATGGTCATGCGCACGTGCACGCCCACGTACATCCCCACTCGCACGACCACGGGGACCACGGTCACGTGCATCCTGCAGGTGAGCTCCACGATCCGCTCCACCCGCACGAGCACGCCCATGTCCATCCGCACGAGCACGTGCCCTCGCAGGTGGCGCTCCCGACCGCCGTGGACACGTCGGTGACCGATCCGATCGACCGCGAGCCATCCATCGTCGGTCTTTTGGTGGAAGAGACTCTCGAAGAGGCGCAGCTCAAGGCGCGCGCGGGAGACGAGGGGCTTCGGATCCCGGCTGTTCGCCCGGCGGTCCGTCCGCTGGCCGTGCTGCCCGAGATCGCGCTTTCACCCGCGACCGCGCCGATTTCGACCTCGTCGCTGGCAGCGGCCTCGCGTCCCCACGAGCATGGGCATTCGCATGCGCACGATCACGGTCATGTGCACGAGCACGGCCACGCGCACGATCATGGTCATGCGCACGATCACGGTCATGCGCACGGTCATGTTCACGACCACGAGCACGGCCACTCGCACGGCGACGCCGCGACCACGCGAAAGCTCCATCGAGAGGAGCTCCCGCTCGGCGCCGGGCGCGGAAAAATCCTCTTCCTCGACGCTCCGAGCGGTCTCGCAGGAGACATGATCGTGGCGGCGCTGATCGACCTCGGTGTGCCCGAGTCGGTGGTGTCCGATGCCATCGCGAAGCTTGCGCTTCCTCAAGGTGGCTTCCACGTCCACTTCGGCGGTCGCGAGCAGAGCGGCATCGTGGCCACCAAGTTCGACGTCCACGTCGACGCGCCGCAACCCGAGCGCACCTTTCGTTCGGTCCGCGCGACCCTCATCGACTCGGACCTCCCGCAGAAGATCAAGGACCGCGCCTTGCTCGTGTTCGAGCGCCTCGCTCGCTCGGAGGCCAAGGTGCATCGCATGCCGATCGACGACGTGCACTTCCACGAGGTGGGGGCCATCGACGCGCTCTGCGACGTGGTCGGCGCCGCCGCGGCGTTCGAATACCTGGGGGCCGAAGTGGTGGTCTCGCCGCTCCCGATGGGGCGCGGTTTCGTGAAGGCTCGCCACGGCGTGTTGCCGCTGCCTGCGCCCGCCACGGTCGAGTGCCTGGCCGGCTTCCCGACCTACGACGCGGGCATCGATCGCGAGCTCGTCACGCCCACCGGAGCCGCGCTGGTGGGCGCGCTCGCTTCGCGTTCGAGCCGCTGGCCCGACATTCGATCCGAACGGGTAGGCTGGGGCGCCGGCACGCAGAGCCTGCCCGATCGGCCCAATTTGCTGCGCGTCGTACTCGGCGCGCCGCTCGAAGGGGCGGAGGTGCCGGTGCACGCAGGCACGCATGCCCTGCTCGAGGCCAACCTCGACGATGCCACCGGCGAGCTGGTTGCACACTGCATCGAAACGTTGCTCCGCGAGGGCGCGCTCGACGTGTGGGCGACCCCCAGCACCACCAAGAAGGGCAGGCCGGGCCTCGTGCTCTCGTGCCTCGCGCAGGTGGCGCTCGCGGAGCGTCTCACGGCGGCCATGCTCCGCGAGAGCACCACCATCGGCGTACGTCGCACCGACGTGACGCGTGTGGTTCGCCCGCGCCGCGAGCTCGTGGTGCAAACCCCCTACGGCGCGATCTCGGTCAAGGTCAGCGAAGGCCCGTTCGGGTCGCCCCAAGAGAAGCCCGAGTTCGACGAGTGTGCGCGCGCCGCAGCGTGGCATCGCGTGCCGGTTCGCGAGGTCCTCGCCGCCGCGCTCGAAGCCGCCAGGCGCCAACGCGAACGCGACGCCAAACCCTGAGCACCCGGGGCGCCGCGCCCGGTCGCGTTCCCGGTCGAGCAGGACCCTCCGTCCTCGGCTCGCGCGGTGAGCTCGACCGGCCGCGCGCCACCTGTCGAAACCCCGAAAAACCGAGCCTTTTAGGCCCTTTTTCGTCGTCTGCTCGATCTTCTCCGAATTTCTCGGATATGCTCCGAGGGCGGTGGGGGTCGTACGCCCACCGTACGGCCCGGACCACGGCGTGTCGCGCGCGTGAGGCGGGTCACGCTCTCGGCTCGCTTCTCGCGTTCTCGCGTTCTCGCATCAGGCGTCGAATCGGAGATTTTTCATGACCCCCTGTCCGCAGTGCGGCGCTGTTCCTCAGACTTCCGACAAGTTCTGCAACGTTTGCGGCTTCTCGCTCGGTCCTTCTCCGTTCGGCGCTCCCGCCGCCGGTGGTGGCTTCGGTGGGCAGCAGCCGCAGTTCGGTGGCCAGCCCGGCTATGGCCAGCAGCCGCAAGGTGGCGGTCTGCCCCCGATCGATTCGATGCCTTTCACCAACGACGCGTACGGCAATCCCCAGC
The DNA here is from genome assembly GCA_965225775.1 of Polyangiaceae bacterium. Classification (GTDB taxonomy): domain Bacteria; phylum Myxococcota_A; class Polyangia; order Polyangiales; family Polyangiaceae; genus JAAFHV01. The sequence goes on from OZ245328.1 coordinate 9,598,343, forward strand.
AAGGCGGCGGCTTCGCGCAGTCGGGCGGATATCCGTCGGGCGCCGGCGGTGGTTTCGGTCAGCCCCAGCCCGGGTTCGGGCAGCAGCCGGGGTACGGCGGTGGCTTCGACCCTCAGGGCGGCGCGTTCGGTCAGCAGCAGCCCGGCTACGGCCAGCAGCCTGCGGGCGGTGGCTTCGGTGGCGGAGGCTTCGGCGGACAGCCTGGTTTCCAAGACCAGACGGCGCAGCCCAACTACGGCGGCGGTGCTTTCGGTCAGCAGCCCCAGCAGGGCTTCGGCGGCGGATACCCGCAGCCGGGTCAACCGCAGCCGGGCTTCGGCGGGCAAGCCTACGACCAGGGCAACGCGTTCGGTCAGCAGCCCGTGGCCGCTCCGGCTCCGCCTGCCGCAGCCCCGCAAGTTCCGGCCTACCAACCCCCTCCGCCCCAGCCGCTCCCGGCCACCGCGCTCCGCGGCTTCATCATCTCGTACCAGAGCAACCCCTCGGGCGATTTCTGGCCGCTCACGGGAGGTCGTAAGGTCATCGGGCGCGCCAACTCCGGCGAGAACGTGGACATCCCGCTGGCCGACGCGACCACCTCGTCGCGACACGCCGCGCTCAACGTCGACGGCACCGCGGGCACCATCACCCTCGAAGACACCGGCTCCACCAACGGCACCTTCGTCAACGAGGAGCACGTCGGGTTCAACGGCCGTCGCGACCTGAAGGACGGCGACAAGCTCCGCTTCGGCGGCTACGTGGCCTTCGTGAAGATCGTCACCCGCACGAGCTGAGCGTACCTGCCGCTCGGCACCTGGCGCCCGCTGCGCTCGATTCGACTCCCCGTCGGCATCGCGCGAAGCGGGCGCTTCGCGTTTCGAGCTCCGGACCTGGACGTCGAGGCTCAGCCCTCGACGTGGAACGGACCGCTCACCTCGAAGGTGACACCGTTTCCGTCTTTGCCGCGCTGCGAGCTGAAATAAAGGCGATTTCCCGAGGGACTGAAGGCGGGGCCGGTGACCTCCGAGCCCGGATGGCCCACGATCTGCGCGAGCGGTCGGAGCTCGCCGTTCGGGAGGATGGCCACGAGTTGGAGGTCGTCGCCGTCTTCGGCCACGAGCACGTCTCCGCCGCCGCTTCCGGTGAGGTTGTCGACCGCACGCAAGACCGGATTTTTCGCGGTCTTCGGGTCGTAGAGCACGCGCATGCGAAGGGTGCGAGCGTCGTACTCCCAGACGCGCTCGTCGCCTTTGGTGGAGAGGTAGACGCGGCCCTCGTGGAACCAAAGGCCCTCGCCGCCGTCGAAGGGCGTGCTCTTCGCGACCTGCTTTCGCGTCGGTGTGCCGCGAGAAAAGCCGGGATCGCTCACCTCGTGCCAGGACACGGAGCCGCCCGTGAGCTCGGCCACTTCGAGCAGGCCGGAAGACAGGTCGAGCGCTCCGGAGGCGAGCGTGCCCTTCGCCGTGAAGCGGTAAAACCGCCCGTCGCGCTCGTCTTCCGAGAGGTAGACGCGGCGCTCGGCGAGGTCCACGGCGGCGGCTTCGTGGCGGAAGCGACCTAGTGCGGGACGTGCGACGGCCGGGGTTTTTCCGGTCGGATCGCACTCGTGCACCAACCCCTGCGGCACCTCTTCGCACGAGAGCCACGTGCCCCAGGGCGTTCGCCCTCCGGCGCAGTTGGTGGTCGAGCCGGACAAGATCGCGTACGCGTCCGAGAGCTCACCCGAGGCCTCGAAGCGAAGCGCGCCCACGCCTCCGCCCGAGCCGCCCACCTCCGAGTTCGAGACGTAGATGTGGCCGCCGTCGACGGTGGCGAAGGTGGCGCCGCCGTCGGGCGCGAGATGCCACTTGTACGAGCTCTTGCCGGGGACCGGTTCCTGGCCCGTGCGCGCCACGATGCGCGACGTGAAGCCTGCGGGGAGACGTAGGCCGTTCCCGTCGGGAGCACCGAGCGGTCCGACGTTGGCGAGGTTCGAACGCAAGAGGCCGGCGTCTCGTGCCACGCGAATCTCGGCGGCGTTGAGCGAGGCCGCGCGCGGCGCCGGGTCGAGCCCCGACATGCCCTTCGGGGATCGCTTGCAGCCGGTGGCCCAGGAGGCGATCCCGAGCACGCTCAAGCCGAGCAAGTCTCGCCTCCGCAGCTTCGGGCCCATCGCGTGCATCTTGACCCAAACCCGGAGCCATTTGTAGCGGATGCCCTCGAAATCCCTCGCGTTCGCGCAGCTCGAGGATCCCCGGATCCGGCCGATCCTCTGACCGCGAAACGCGGGTGGCCCACCTGGCCCATCACGAAAATCTCGAGAAATCGTGGGGGTTTCGCGCGGATCGTCGCGGCACGTGCCTTGCGATGTGCCTCTCCGTCGACGCTCGGAAGGCCCGAGCGCGGAAAAACCAGGAGACTTTCCATGATCCGCTCGATCGCTCTCGCTCTCGCGCTCCCGCTCTCGCTCTCGCTCGTCGCCTGCACCGCCACGGTGAACCCGAGCCCCGAGCCGACCTCGAGCTCGGGCTCGGCCTCGAACACCGGCTCGGCGGCCGGAGCGCAGGCCGTGGTCGCGTTCTCGTGCGACGGAAGCTCGGTCACGAAGGGCGTCGAGCTCGACCTCGACGTGGCGCCTCGCTGCGGCAATAGCTCCGAGACCGATTGCGGAGGGAACGGCAACAAGCCGAGCGCCTGCGCCGCGCAAGACGTGAGCTTCTCGTACCCTCCGCCCGCCGTGGATTGCGACCGCGGCATTCAGGTCTTCTCGTGGGACGGAAGCACGTGTGTCGGTCACAAGGTCGTCGGCGGCGAAGGCAACTTGCTCTGCAAAGGGAGCGACTGCCCCAAGCTCTTCCAGACCGAACAAGCCTGCCGCACCGCGTACGCGAGCTGCTTGTAGAGTGCACGTGTGACGCCGGCCACCGCGCCCGTCGTGGCGGTGGCCCCTCTCGCTCGAGCCTCAGAACGCGCAGTGAATATGGTCTTGGTGATCCGCGCGGTTGCTCGGCCCGAGCACCTCGATGCCTCCGAGCTCGCGGCACGCCTGCATGAACGCCCGCGCGACGGAGCTGTCACCCGAAATCGTGGTGCCGTCGACCTCACCGACGTCCATCGCGTTGCCGGCGTAGTGGTAGGAGCCCGTGGAGTGCGAAGCTCCCGCGATCGCGGTGACGAAGTAGCGGTGGCCGTACCGCTCCCGCAAGGCCAGCATGGCGGAGACGAGCTTCGGGGAGAGCTTCACGCGGGTGCACGGCGCATTGCCGTAGCAGCTGGTTTTTGCGCTGATTCCAGCCGCGGTGTCGCGAACGTTGGAGAGCGCGTCCGCGCCGTCCACTCGGCCGAAGGTGGTGTCGTAGAGCTCGATTTGCTTCGAGCCGTGGTAGCTCAGGATGCGCGACGCGCCCGAGCCCGAAGCACCGGCCAAGGGCTTCTTCAGGTACTGACCCGAGACCCAGCCGGTCTTGCCGTTCCACGTGATGCCGTACCAGTTGGCCTGCGGGTAAGCCGAGGCCGACTTCACGATCGTGCCCTTGGGGATGACCTGGAGGATCTCCGCGGAGAGGCTCGGCTTCTCGCGGTGGTTGAGGTCGGCGGTGGTCTCGAGGTCGGTGCCGACCGCGTAGCTGCCGCTCAGGGCTTCCGCCGTAGTGTCGCCGTTGGTTCCTTCGCCGTCGCCCGTCTCGTCGACTTCGGCCGAGCATCCGGCGAGCGAGACGGAGATCACGGCACACGCGGCGACGAGGGCAGTTCGAAGGTTCATCGGCATTCTCCGGGTCGAGGGTTCGAGGACCGGTAGTGCGACGCCCGTGCCACGCGAAATGCCTGGAAAATGCGGGGAAAGTGACGAGATACGCGAGCGCTCGGCTGGGGCACGAGGACTCGTTGGTTCCCGCGACGTGATCCGGGGCCGAGCGCTCTCGAGCGCGCGGACGAACCCTCACGCTCGCGCTGCCGCGGGCTCCGGCCTCAGAGCGGGTGCGACTCGGAGCAGACGCCGAGCGGACCACGGGTCGACGACGCGCGCTGCCAGCCGCCGTTCACGCACTGGTACCACTGCTCGTCGGAGGCGGCCTGGACGCAGGTCTTCTCCCCGACGCGCATGCCGAGAGTGGCGGAGTTGCACGCGTCGCCTTCTTCGTCGTTCGTGTCCGGGCTGCTGCTCGAGCTCGAACCTGACGACGAGGGCAGCCGGTAGGCGTCGCACTCGGCGCGGTGCGCCTTGTAGCCGTACCAAGCGTTGATTCCCTGCGAGCGGTAGATGGCCACGGCGCACTTGGTGTTGGTGGCGGCGTCGTAGAGAGCTTCTCCGTTGGAAGGACAGCCGGGCGTTCCGCCCACGTGGATGCTGTTCACTTGGAAGAGTCCGCGATCGAGCGAGCCGTTGCCGTTTCGGTTCGAGGCTCGCTCGTAGAAGCTCGACTCCCACTTGGCGGTGCAGACGAGCCGTGGGATGGCGCTCTCGGCGAGCCCTTGTCGCCGCAGCAGGTTGGCCACGTCGTTCGGGGAGAGGCGCTTGCCCGCGAGCAGGTAGTCCCCGGTTTCTCCGACGTTCTCGTCCGGGATCTCTGCCGAGCAGCCGCCGACGCCGAAGAGCGTCGTCACGAGAGCCATTGCCGAACCGACCTTGGTGAACGTGCGGACCATCTCTCGTCGCTCCTTCCGGCGCCCAGCGCCTCACGAGGACGAGTTGTGCAACCGACAGGCCACGCGAATTCCTCGGCAAAAACGACGATCTGCGATCGGTGACCCCGGTGAGGCTGGTGTCCGCGTGGCCCATGCGTGGTTGTCACACGGACCACACGGACGCCCTCTTACTGCGTGCTCACGCGGCAAGCGCCGTCACTTGGCGACGCGCTTCTCGAACACGGTCTTCCCAGAAGGGGAGGCCACGTCCGCCTCCGCTTCGACGCTGAGCGCGAAGTCGAATGCCTTCTCGGGCACCGTGCCCTCGAACTTTCCTTTGCGCTTGTCGGCGTCGTACTCGAGCGTGCCGATGCGCGACCAGGTGCTCGACGAGCTCTTGCGTTGCCAGAGCACGAACACCTTGCCGCCGTCGCTCACGCGGTCCGGCGGGGCGAGGTTCTCGGCTTCCACCGCGAGCTTGGTCTGGTTCTTCGCTTCGTCCACGTCGGCGACGACCTTCGCGTCGGCGCCCGTGGCGACGTTCGAGCCCTGCACCGCGTACGTGAGTGGACCTCCGCAGGCCGTCGCGCCGAGCGCGGCGAGCGAGAGGCAGAGGCCGAAGGTGAAGGTGCGGAAAGCGTGGGTCATGTTCGGAAGGCTCCTCGACGAAAAAGATGGCGTCCGGCGCAGCTCGGCCGGGGCGTTCCGCCTCAATGCAGCTTTCGGCCCACTCGATTCGGCGCGTTCGGCGAAGCGTCGTTCGCGGCAGACGCGGTCTCGTTCGGCGGGAATTTGCGGCAATTCGGCGCTCGCGAAGCCGCCTTACCGTCGCAGCGAAGGTGCGGTTGCGTGACCTCGACGTCGCTCGTGCTGCGGCGTGCGGGCATCACCCGTCCATCGGCCTTCCTCCACCGCGGAAACCCGTGCTATTTCGTCGACGCGACCGCGTAAATTCCGAGAGGAGCCCGCCGCTTTGAATCAGTCGACTTCTGCTCACGCGCTCGTCGCGCTCGCACGTAGAGCCGCCATCGCCCTTGCCGTGCTCACCGCGCTCGTCGCGTTCGGGCGCCCCGCTGCCGCGGCCGTGGAGACGCACCTGCTCCGCATCGATCCGCGTGCGGGCGTGAACGATGGCGCCCCCGTCCTCACGTCGGTGGTCGAGCTCGTGCAATTCTCCTCGCTGAGCGAAGTGGTGAGCAACAACGGCTGCGGCGCGCTCAAAGGCGACCCGCTGCTCGCGTGCATCTCCAACGCGGTGGAGAAGCCGAACGCGATCGCCAAGCCGTTCCCGTTCCCGGACGCGCAGGCCCGCCTGTTCGCCCGCGTAGACGGCAGCGAGAGCCCGGCCACTTTCGTCAGCAAGACGGCCTGGGGCCAGTCCAAGAAGGATCCGCTGGTCGGCACCGCATGGCTCATCGCGCTCGACGCGTCGAGCATGATGGGACCGCGCTACCAAGACGCGCGCGAGGTGGCCAACCAGTTCCTCGGCGCGCTCGGCCCGAACGACATCGCCAAGCTCATCATCTTCGACGACAAGCTGAACGCGTACCGCGCCAACACCGAGTGGACCGCGGCGAAAGACAAGGGCAAGCTCATCGCGGTGCTCGCGGCCAACGGCGGTACCTCGCCCTCGAGCGGCAGTGCTCGTCCCTTCGGCGGCCAGGTGAAGAACATCGCCAAGGCCTTCGGCGACCTCGGAAACAGCGGCAGCATCCAGACCATCCCGATGATGCAGGCCATGGTCCTGCTCTCGAACGGTGCGGGGCGTGAAGACGGCGGCAGCGTGGCCGCCACGGCCGAGGTGATGAAGCAGTTCTTCAACAAGGGCCGCTTCCCCGAGGACAACAACGCCTCGCCCAAGACGCCCCTGCCGGTCATCTCCATCTACTTCCCGAACGCGCGTGGCTTGATCAACGACAAGCTCGCGATGAACGATTTCCAGTACATGCAGGACATCGCGAACCCCGAAATCGGAGGGTTTTTCGACATCATCCAGACCGGCCAGTCGGTCGACAAAGCGCGCACGATCGTGAAGCTCGTGAACGACCGCTTCGACAAATTCTGGGTCGTGAAATGGAAGCTGTCCTGCCTCTCGCCCACCGTCGAGCAGTCCTTCACGCTCGCCTTCGACAACACGAAGCCGGCCATCAAACCGGACGCCACGTTCAAGGACGTGCCCATCGGCGTGAACCCTACGCAGTGGCCACTCGACTTGAACCTCGCCCAGACCAAGGCCGAAGCGGACGCGAACCCGCTCTTTCCGGGCGGTACCTTCCGCGTCTACGGCAACTTCTGCTGGGGCGGTGACAAGTCCCGCGCCGAAGCCTACTTCGTGCCGGCCGGAACGCGCCCCGATCCCAACGTGAACAAGAGCGATCCGAAGGTCGCGCAGCAGGCGATGCAGACCCTCATCGCTCAGAACATGCGCGGCGGCGCGGTCGAAGCGGCCGACACCTTCGTGCTCCTCCAGGTGCCGGACGACGAGAAGATCCTCGAGGGCAACGGGGAACAGACCGTGGCGCGCCTCGTGCTCTACGACAACAAAGCGAAGCGAGCGTCCGGCTATGACGAGAAGACCGTGCTCACGCTGAAGGCCCAGAAAAAGCCCTTCAACATGCTGCTCATCGCTGGCATCGGCGGCGGCGTGGTGGTCATCGTGCTGCTCGTGGTCGTGCTCCTCCGTGGCGGCGGCGGTGGTGGCGGGAAGAAGGGTCGCTCGGCGGCTCCTCCTCCCGCTCCGGTCGTGGCCGGCGGCGCTCCTCCGTACGGTGGTGGTGGCTATGGCGCACCTCCGGCCGGTGGTGGCTACGGTGGCGCTCCTGGAGGTTATGGCGGTGGGGCACCTCCTGGCGGAGGTTACGGCGGTGGGGGAGGCGGGTACGGCGCTCAGCCTTCCGCGCACGCGAACCCTTTAGTCTGAGCCCGGCGCCGGCCCCCGCGCCGGTCCTCGGGCCGCCCGTTCACGCGGACGCTCCAGCCGGCGCGTTCGCGCAACCCGGTCCCTCGGCCGAGCCTCGTCCGAGTGCGTATTCGGCTCCGTCGGCAGCGCCCGTCCCGGTTCCTTCGCCGGTCGCGCAGGTGCTCGGCGCGCCTCTGCTCGTTCAATCCAAAAAAGGCGGCACCGAAGCCGTGACCATCGTGACCGAGGTGGCGTGTCCTTCGTGTGGCATGACCACCATGGCCACGCCGGGCACGGCCTCGGTGTGCTTCTCGTGCGGCCAACCGATCCCCGCGAACGTGAGCGCGAGCAACGCACCTCCCGCGCCGGCGCGTCCAGGCCCGATCGCGGGCGCGGCCTATCCGCTCACCGCGGCCGTCCCCCAAGTCACCACACCGCCCTTCGACCCGTACACGGCGAGCGCGCTCCACCTCCGTGGGCAACCGGGCGACTTCGCGCTCGGACCCGTAGAAATCGCGGTCGGGCGTGATCCGGCCAGGTGCAAAGTGGTGCTCTCCGAGCCTCGTGTCAGCGGCGTTCACGCGCACGTGAAGCTCGACGGCGGCTTGGTGTACGTGCGCGACGAAGGCTCGAACAACGGCACCTTCGTGGACGGCGCGCGCATCGCCCCCAACGTCTGGGTTCCGGTTCGCGCCGGAGCCGAGCTACGCTTCGGTCCGGTGCCCTTCACGGTGAGCGCGTGAAAAATTCTCCTCACGACACGGTGGTCGAACCGGCGGTTCCGGTCGAGCTCGCTTTTCGAACCGATCCGGGTCGCGATCCCGAGAAGCAGGTCAATGAAGACTCCGGCTTCCACGTGGTCACGCGCTTCGGCACTCTGTGCGTGGTTTGCGACGGCATGGGCGGGCACGCGAACGGCCAGGATGCTTCGCGCGCTGCGGTCGACGCCATCCGTGAGACCTTCGAGCGCGCCCCCGATGGCGCGAACGGGCGCGAGCTCTTGCGCGAAGGCATCACGCTCGGCCATCGGCGCATCCGCGAGCTACCTCTCGCCGCGGGTGAAGCGCGCTCGGGCTCCACGGTGGTGGCGGTGCTGGTCACGCCCCACGGGGCGGAAATTGCCCACGTGGGTGATAGTCGTATCTACTGGATTTCACGCGGGAAAATCTCGCAAGTTACGCGGGACCACTCGATGGTCCAATTGATGGTCGAGGCGGGCATGATCAAGCCCGAAGAAGCGGCCACCCACCCGGACGCGAACAAGATCATGCGCGCGCTCGGTATCGCCGCCGACGTGGAAGTCGACCTGCGCGCAGAGCCCGTGTCGTTCTCCTCCGGAGACGTGTTCGTGCTGGCGAGCGACGGCCTCACCGACCTCGTGAGCGACGCCGAGATCTTGCAGATTGCAGGCAGTCAGCCCGGAGCTCAAGCCGTCGGTCAGCTGGTCGATCTGGCCAACGCGCGCGGCGGCCACGACAACATCACCGTCCTGCTCGCACGGACCGGCGAAGCTTCGCACGTGCCCGAGGGGCGTGCGATCCCGAAGACCGTGGCTTCGACCGCCCACGAGCCTCCTGCCGATCCGCTCGCGCGCTCCTCGGGAGGAACCGTGGTGGCCGCGCCACTTCCGCACCTCGGTCATGCGCCCTTGGGACAAGGACAAGGACAAGCACAGGTGCTCGCAGCGGCGAGTGTGTCGACCGAGCCCTTCGCGCCTGCGCTCGGTGCACCTACGGCTGCGCCATCGGGCCCCGAGCTCCTTCCGTCCGCGTCGGCCTCCCGACGAAGCCCTCCACCGCGAGGTGCCGCCCCCAAAGAGCGCTCGTCGACCGGGCTTCGTATAGCGCTCGTGCTGGTTGCCGTGGCGGTGCTCGCCGGCGTGGCCGTCGCGCTCTATTCGGTGCTCGAGAAGCCCAAGCGAGTCGCGCCCACCATCGTGACGCCGCTCTCGGACCTGCCGCATGCGGGCCAGACCGATGCCGCGCCGGAAGCCCCCTCCGTGGCCACCGAGGCTCCTGCCCCAGCAGACGAGACGCCTCCGCTCGCGCCCACCCTCGCGCCGACTTCGACGTCGCGGCATCACGGCAAGCACGTACCTGCTCCCGCAACCGCCACCGCGAAGCCTGCCCCGACCCCAGCGCCTCTGCCGCCTCCCTGACCTTCGCGGGAGCGAGGTGCGTCGCGCGTGTGCGTGCAAGACGCACGCATGCCTTCGTGTCGGCGCGCTCCGACGATGTTCGTTTTGCTTCGTGTAACGCGGATGGTTTCTCGAAGAACCGGGGGCGGTCGGTGTAGCATCGCGCGAGATGATTCCCGGGTTCGGCAAAGAGCAAGTCACCATCGGCAGCGCCCCCGACAACGACGTCGTCGTTCAGGGACCCGGCGTCGCTCCCAAACACGCGCGCGTCGTTCGACAGAACGGCCAGCTGGTGTTCCTCGACAACGGAGTGGCCCAGACCTTCGCCAATGGTGCACCGGTCGCGCCGAACCAGCCCGTGCCGTTCGACTTCCGCACGGCCATCATGCTCGGACAGACACCCCTGCCGCTCGCGCATCCGGCGCTCGCGCTTCAGGCGATGTCGCAAGGGCAGCTCTCTCCGCCGCCTCCACGAGGGCATTTCGTGGTGGGCCGAGAGGCCAGCATGGCCAGTCTCGTCATCGCCAACTCGGCGGTGAGCGGGAGCCACGCCACGGTCATGCTCGACCGCATGCAGATCGTCGACAACGGGTCGACCAGCGGCACCTACCAGAACGGCCAGCGCCTCCCCGCGCAGCAGCCCGTGCCTCTCGATCCGAACGGCGTGCTCACCTTCGGTCCGGTGCCCGTGCCCGTGGCGGTCCTGCTTCAGCTCGGCCAAGCGCAGAACGGAGCGGCCATGGCGCCGCCCGCCCAAGCCGCGTACGGCGCCCCGCCTGCCCAAGCTCAGCCCGGCCCCTCCGGACCTCCTCCGGGAGAGGGCGGACCGCGTAAGCACCGCACGGTCATCGGTGAGCTGAACCTCGCCGACCTCGCGCAGAACGTGATCAGCATCGGCCGCACGCCGGACAACAAGATCGTCGTTCCTCACCCGCAGGTGAGCTCCAAGCACGCCATCTTGTCGAAGCAAGGGAACGAGTTTTTCCTCGAGGACAAGGGCTCGGCCAACGGCACGTTCGTGCGCGGCCAGCGTCTCGCTCCCGGCCAGCGCGTCCCGGTCGCCAACGGCGAGAAGATCTTCATCGGCCCCATGCCGGTGCTCCTCCACCTCGCCGGAGAGCAGCTCGGCCTCGTGGTGGAGGACCAGCAGGCGTCGTGGGCGGGCAAGCCCCTCTACGACATCGAAGCCTGGGATCTCACCCTCGAGGTGCCCGATCGTGACAACAAGGCGCAGATGAAGGTCCTCTTGGACCACGTCTCGTTCAAGGCCATGCCGGGCGACATGATCGCGCTCATGGGTCCTTCGGGCGCGGGCAAGACCACCTTGCTCATGACGTTGAACGGCTACCTGCCTCCGACGAGCGGCCAGGTGCGCATCAACGGTGAAGACCTCTACGCCATCTACGACGCGCTCCGCGGTTCCATCGGCTACGTCCCGCAAGACGACATCGTGCACCCCGAGCTCACGGTGTTCGAGGCGGTGAAGTACTCGGCGCGCTTCCGTCTTCCGCCGGACTACTCGGAGGCCGAGATCGACGCGCGAGTCGAGCAGACCCTGAAAGACCTGGGCCTCGACTCGCTGAAGAACCTCGAGATTGGAAAGCCCGAGAAAAAGGTGCTTTCCGGTGGTCAGCGCAAGCGCGTGAACATCGCGCTCGAGCTCGTGACCGACCCGGTCATCCTCTTCCTCGACGAGCCGACCAGCGGCCTCGCCGCCGACGACACGACCGCCCTGATCACGCTCTTGGCCGAGCTCACCAAGAAGACCGGCAAGACGATCATCATGACGATCCACCAGCCGGCGAAGGACGAGTTCGAGAAGTTCAACATGACCTTCATCATGGGGTACGGCGGTATCCCCACGTACTTCGGCCCCACGGGCGAGCCGGCGTACCGCTTCTTCGGCAATCTGATCGAGAGGCCGCAGAGTCCGTTTACCGCGCTCGCGCCCAACCACAAGCGCATCGACAACCCGCGCGACATGTTCGACATGCTCAACGTGCGCGAGCGCGCCGTGCTCGAGGACATGAAGCGGCGTGATCCCAACACGCCCAAGAACCCGGCCAGGCTCGAGGCCGCGCGACATTGGCGCGCCGAGTTCTTCCGCAACGAGAACCCGGTCTTCCAAAAGATGTACTCGGGCGCGCGCGCGGTCGGCTCGGAGGCGGCGGCGAGGGGCGTGCCTCATGCGCCCAAGATCGCGCTCATGAGCCAGCTCTTCCTGCTCATGTCTCGCTACTGGAAGGTGAGAATCCGCGACCGCGCGGGCGCGGCCATCATGTTCCTGCAGGCGCCGATCATCGGCGGAATGCTGGCCTTCGTGTTCGCCGGTCAGAAAGAAGCGGTGCCCTTCTGGTGCCTCGGCGCGCTGCAAGAGCTCGCCAAGAAGGGCCAGGCCAACGCCACCGGCTCGGCAGACTTGCTCGCGCAGATGAAGCCCACCACCGACCACACGGCGGCCCTCTTCTTCGTGGTCGTCTCGTGCGTGTGGTTCGGCACCTCGAACTCCGCGCGCGAGATCGTGACCGAGCGAGCCATCTACATGCGCGAGCGCATGGTGAACCTCTCGCTCTTCAACTACGTCTTCTCGAAGTACATCATCCTGTCGCTCATCTCGATCCTGCAGTGTTCGATGCTGCTCGGGATCGTCTTCCTCACCCTCGGCTTCCACGGTGGTCCGGGTGCCTTCTTCCTCGAGCTCGCCATCATGGTGGGCGTCAGCATGAACGCGACCGCCCTCGGCCTCTTGCTGAGCACGGTGGTCTCTTCGGCGGAAGCGGCCATGGCGCTCACGCCCATCGCGCTCATTCCGCAGGTCGTGCTCGGTGGCCTCATGGTGCCGATGACCACGAACCCGATGCTGAAGCCGCTCATGTACGTGATGCCCGCGCGCTGGGGCTTCGAGGGCTCGATCGTGCACGAGCGCGAGGCCATCCAGAACGATGCGGCGTGGTACGTCGATCTCCACAAGCCGGGCCTGGCGAGCGCGCCCGACTTCGTCGAGAACGGCCACTTCAAGTGCGCCATCGCGCAGATGGCCTCGGATACCTTGGCCGGAGGCTGGGGCTTCGTGAACTATTCGGACCTGTGGCTCCCGTTCGTGGTGCTCTACGGCATGACCGCGCTCATGCTCGGCGCGCTCCTCATTCTCTTGAAGCGCCGCGACCCGGTCTGATCTCGACCTCGTCGCCACGCCGTCGCGCCACTCGGGACATCCCGGGTGGCGCGACGCGTTTCGAGCGCCGAAACGCGAGCGCACGTTCATGACGCAGGACGACGCCGAACGCGTGACGCTGCGTGGTTCGTCACGCGTCGCGCCGGGCGAATCCTGGGCTCACGGGTTTACGTCACGCGCTCGTCTTGCGACACTCTCGGCCTCGCGCGTACGTCCGCGCCTCTCGGGAGAAGGATTGGAATCATGACGAGCACGAAAGCGGGAAAGCCCATTTCGATCGACGGTGAGCGCCTCTGGAAGTCGCTCATGGAGCTTGCCCAAATCGGCAAGACCGACAAAGGCGGCGTGTGCCGACTCGCCCTGACCGACCTCGACAAGCAGGGGCGTGACCTCGTCACCGGGTGGGCGCGCGAAGCCGGAATGACCATCACGGTCGACAAGATCGGCAACGTGTTCATGCGTCGCAAAGGCAAGAACGACGCGCTCCCGCCCATCATGTGCGGCAGTCACATCGACACGCAGCCCACGGGCGGCAAGTTCGACGGCAACTACGGCGTGCTCGCCGGCATCGAGGTGGTCCGCACCTTGAACGACCACGGCATCGAGACCGAAGCTCCGATCGAGGTGGCCTTCTGGACCAACGAAGAAGGCTCGCGCTTCGTGCCCGTCATGATGGGCTCGGGCGTCTTCTGCGGCGCCTTCACCCTCGAGCACGCCTACGCCGCCAAAGACGTGAACGGCGCAACCGTCAAAGACGAGCTCGCCCGCATCGGCTACATCGGCGACGAAGAGCCTGGAAAACACCCGGTCGGCGCCTACTTCGAGGTGCACATCGAACAAGGCCCCGTGCTCGAAGACGCGGACAAGACCATCGGCGTCGTGAAGGGCGTACTCGGTCTTCGTTGGTACGACTGCGTCGTCAAAGGAATGGAGGCGCACGCCGGCCCCACGCCGATGGCGCTCCGCAAGGACGCTCTGCAGGTCTCCACGCGCATCATGCAAGAAGTCGTCGCCATCGCCAATCGCCGTCAGCCGCACGGCCGTGGCACGGTGGGCTTCGTGCAGGTGCATCCCAATAGCCGCAACGTCATTCCCGGAACGGTGAAATTCTCGGTCGACCTGCGCAACATCGACGACGAGAACCTCGACGCGATGGACGCCGAAATCAAGGCGTTCTGCGAGAAGACCTCCAAAGAGAGCGGTCTCTCGGTGGAGCTCACCCAGGTCTCGTACTTCAAACCGTGCCAATTCGAAAAGGGCTGCGTCGACGCCGTCGCCAAGGCCACCGAGCTCTTCGGCTACTCGAACATGGAGGCCGTCTCCGGCGCCGGTCACGACGCCGTCTACGTGGCGCGCCTCGCTCCCGCGGGCATGATCTTCATTCCCTGCAAAGACGGCATCAGCCACAACGAGATCGAAGACGCCAAGCCCGAGCACATTACCGCCGGCTGCAACGTGCTCCTCCACGCCATGGTCGAGCGCGCCAAGACCGCCTGAGCCGATCGCGGCCGGTCTCGAACGCTTCGATTCGAAACGAGAGAGCCCACGTCGAGACGGCGTGGGCTTTTTCGTGGGTCTCTCGTCGAGACGAGCGTCGTGACGAGGAGGCGTCAGGGCAGGTCGACGCGGCCCTTGGGATCGTCGGCGAGATTGCGCAAAAACTTCACGATCTGGCTCTTCGCTTCGGGAATGTCGTAGGCCACGAAGTGCCCGTCCGAGCCGGGTTTGGGAACGTATTGCGCGAGCACACCCGAGGCCTGCCCATTGGCCAGATTGCCCGACAATCCGCCCGGCGGCACGGTCACGTCGCCCAGGCCCGCGAACGGGGCTTCACGGCGCGGGAAGATCCCGGGGGCTTGCCGCGGCAAGCCGAGCGCGACCGAGCCCACCTCGATGCCGTGCGGCGGCGCGTACGTGTCGCCTTTGCCGTCCGGTCCGATGCCCTCGGTTTCGAAGATGCTCTTCGGCGCGAAGCCGTCCCGGGGGCGCTGGATGATGCGGCCCATGTAGTGGATGGGATCGGTGGTGTCGACGATGGCCTGGGCGAGGTTCACCACCGGGTGGAACAGATCGAGCTCTTTCGCTTCTTCCGGATCGGTGAGCGAGAGCAACGTCTTCAGAGCGCCGGCCACGCTCGGCTGGGGCTGGGTCTTTTCGAGCAGGGCAATCGTGATGAGGCTGCCGGTCCCGCTCAAGACGCCGCCGCGAACGGCGGGAGAAGCCGCCATGAAGAGCGGCCCGTTGAGCCCGCCTTGCGAGTGGCCGTAGAAGAGCAGCTTCTTCCCGTCGATCTTGACCTCTTTGCCCGTACGCGAGAGCTCGCCCGGGATGCGAAAACCGGTTTCCGTGAAGAGTCGGGTCTCTTGCGCCACGTCGATGGCCGATTGACGTCCATTGGTGCGCGCGGCCGTGGGGTTGTTGAGGTTGAAGAAGAGGAGCTGGATATTGCCCTCTTTGTTGGGGTCCGAGTCGGGGGGGGCGCCGGGACGCGTGCCGTGGAAGATTTGGTCCGTGCCCACCGAAGCGAGGCACGCGTCCGCCAGGATGGGCGCGATGCTGCGCGAGAGGAAGCTCCGGTAATCGCCGCCGGTTCCGTGCGCGTAGACGACCAGCGGGTAGCCGCCTTCGGGCTCGGGGCATTTGTCGGGCTTCGGAACGGCGATGGCGAAGCGCACGTCGAAGGTGCCTTGGAGCACCGGAGTCCCGTCCGGGCCGAGCACGAACGCGCCGCCCTTTTGCGCGAAGGGAATGTCACCCGATTGGTAGTTCGGGGTAGGCCCATAGTTGCCCTCGTAGAGGTCGTAGCTCGCGTTTTGGTCCTTCGCGACCAGGTCTTTGGCGGTCGGCGCGGGCACCTGAGTCTTCAGGGCGTCGGCCACCTTGAAGAGCTCTTCGGTCGGATCGTTGGTGGTGAAGACCGTCAAGTGCACGATCCGGTCTTTTCCAATCCCGGCGCGACCGAGCTCGTCCAGGGCGGGGGCGAAGAGCGTCCTCGTGGCGGAGGTCTTCTCGGTGGGCGGCCGGCTACCGAGCACCTCGGCGAGGTCGGGCGAAGGCGCGAACGAAGCGCCGCTCGTGGTCTTGAGCGCCGTGGTGACCACGAGCGCGTAGCGGGTCTTCGGGCGAAGCGGCATGCCGGGCAAGGGCAGGACGGCGAGCGTGTCTTTCGGGATGTAGACCCCCACCGGCCCGCGGAACGCCGTGTCGATCGGGTGTCGCTTGCCACGCTCGGGCGAAGCCGCGTCCACGTCGATCAGCTGCACGGACGACTCCGCGAGCACGCTCGCACCGGGGTCTTTGGGGAGCGAAGCCGTGTCCACGTCCGCGGTGAACCGCATGTACGAGGCAGCAGCCGGGGAAAAGCCGTCCAAGAGACCCTTGGTCGCCGCCACGTAGTCGCGCAGGATGACCGATTGGAACGGGTCGTAGAAGCCTTCGTAGACGACCTTGCCGGCCGCGTCCTTGCGCAGGTCGCTCGGGAACGGGTGATCGAAGAAGTGATCCGCCGAGAGCTCGGACAGGCTCGTCGGCACCACGAAGATGCTGCTCGGTGGGCCTTCGGTGCTCGAGCTGGGGGGCGTCGACGACGAGCACGACGCGAGCACCACGAGGCCACACAGAACCGAAGCGCGCAGAAGAAGCATGCACGTATCCTACACGCGAGTCGGCCGCGTGCATGTCGGGCGCGCCAATGGACGAGAATCGGCCGCGGCGAGGTCTGCGCCGCGGCCGTCGCGAGGGGACCGTTCGCGGTCAGTGCGCGTCGACCACCAGCCACACGTCGTCGAGGCAGAGCTCGGCCTTGGCGTGCGCGGTGAGCTTCAGGTCGGCCACTTTGCCGGGCTTTCCGTTGATGGTGACGCGCGTGCGCTTCGGGTCGAGCTTGCCGCTCACGGCCGATTGCATCGAGGCGATGGTCAGGTGCGCGTCGTCGACGCCGGTGATGATGCCGTGCACGTGCCGCGAGGTGGAGGTGGGCTCGTCCGCGTGAACGAGGCCGCGGGTCGTGGGCGAAAGCGGCGCGACCAGCAAGCCGAGACCCATCGCGAAACCGACGAAACGCTTCATGTCGACACCCTCCGAGCCGCAGCGCGCGCGACGCCCCTCGGCGCGCCTCGCGATGACGGCGTGAGCGGCGCCTTATCACCTTGCCGTGCGGGATCCACAGAATTTGACCCAAGGAATTTCGATTTGGAGAAGCACGTCCAGAAGTCGAGTACTTACGAGTCGGCCTCGCCCCGTTCCCCGCTCTGCCGAGGCGCGAGGACCTGGTAGCGTGAGCGTCATGAAAGACCCCGGTCTTCTCGTTCTTCCGGACCTCGACGACGCCTGGGCGACCCCCGGCCATGCCGCGCAGCTGCGGGCGGTGGTGTCCGCCGGCTCGGTCTTCGGAGAGCGTTTCGCGAAGGGCCCGCAAGTGGTCGCGGTGCGCTCGCTGCCGCTCACCACGCTGCCTTATCCCACGCGGTACGCGTTCGGGGGTGCGGCCTTCTCGCCCGCGCCTTTCGTGACCATGACCCATCGCTGCTTGCTCGTGCAGTTCATGCAGCGAGGCGAGCCGAAGACGTTGCTCTTCAACCCCTCGGACGTGGAGGGCGCCCGCGCGACGCCGTTCTTCGCGCGGCTCGCGCGCGACGTGGGCGAGCGTGCCTCGTCGTGGATGGCCAAGCGCTACGACCCGATCGAGACGCAGCTCGCGGGCCTCGGCCTCTCCGCCGAAGACGTCGACTACGTGGCCTTCGACCACTTCCACACCCAAGACCTTCGCGGCCTCTTGGGCACGCGCGACGGCAAACGAAAGGCCCGTTTCCCCAACGCCGTGCTGCTCGCGCCCGAGGTCGAGTGGCGCGATTGGGACGATCTCCACCCCATGCAGCGCGCGTGGTTCGTGCACGACGGAAAGTCGGGGGTCGACGAGTCCCGCGTGGTGCTCACCTCGAACGACCTCGCGCTCGGCGACGGCGTGGCACTCTTGCGCACTCCCGGGCATACCTCGGGCAATCAGACCCTCTTCCTTTCGACCTCGCGGGGCGTCTGGGGAATCAGCGAAAACGGGACGTGCGTGGACAACTGGTCTCCCGCGGAGAGCAAGATTCCCGGGCTCTCGTTCACGGCCAAGACCCAAGACCTCGACGTGGTCTTGAACTCCAATACGCCCGAGCTCTTCGCTCGCCAATACACGTCCATGATGCTCGAAAAGAGCGTGGTCTCGCGCGTGTCACGCGCCCCCGGCTTCGTGCAGATGCTCTCGTCGAGTGAAGTGACCCCGAGCCTCACGGCTCCGTTGCTCCGTCCCACGCTCGTGCACGGTGGTCTTACCGTGGGCGAGGTGGTCGCGCCCCGCCGCGCGAGGACCGAGAAGGCCTCGTGAGCGAGATGGCCGAGCCCGCGCTTCCGAGCTTCGCACGAGACTACCCGGACCACCCGGAGCTCACGGAGCTCGTGCGCGCGTTCGAGGCGGGTGACCACGGCCTCGTGCGAGCTCGCGCCCCAAAGCTCGCCGCGAGCGACGACCAAGCGCTCGCGCGGGCCGCACGCGATCTCGTCGCGCGTACCAATCCCGATCCACTCGCGAAGTGGCTCTTCGCGCTCGCGCTGCTGCTCCTCCTGGGCCTCTCCGGGTACTGGGTCTCCCACGACGGGCCCGACCCACACGCTCCGCCCGCCACGCCGACCATCGAATACGTGAAGTGACGCCCGAAGCGCCCAGTCGTCGGTCCTAGGTCTCGCTCGAAGTATTCGAAAAGGATAGGGGTTTCGACCTTGGACCTCGGCCTCCCGGGCGCTCGTCACTTTGCGCCGGATTCGGTTCGAAAGTGCTGGCCTCTTTGGTGACTTAGGTCAGAGTCACGGCGTGCGTTCCCCAGGATTTCTCGCCGCCTCTTCGTTCGCCGTGCTCGGTCTCGGGCTCTCGCTCTTCACCGCGTGTGGCTCGGACCCTTCGACGACTCCGCCGGACGACTTCTCGGACGCCGGAAGTCGGGTGGACACGGGCACCGTCGCGCCCGGCGACGCCGAGGCCGACGCGGCTCAGCCCGGGGATCAGCCCTTCGACGGCAACACCACGCCTGCCTGCATCGCGGCGACCGGCAAAGGCAGTACGGACTCGGCGCTCTTCCGCGACGGCGCGGACGAGACGCGCGTCGCCGTGACCGACTCGGCTTGCACGCGCACGTTCGCGTTCACCACCAACGTGACCCAGCGCGACAACGCCCCGAAGACCCGCAGCGTGTCCGAGGCGGCGACGCAGCCCAGCGTGCAATCGAAGAGCGAGGTATTCGACGCGCTCTACGCGCTCGCGCTCACCGAAGCGCGCGAAGATTCGGTCTCGGCCATCAAAGACTACGCCTTCCAGAACGGCAATCCTCTTCCATGCGCCGAGGGGGGCTGCTTCGAGACGGGCGAGAAGTGGAACTACGTCTGGACGCGCGACACCGCGTATTCGATGCAGCTCGGACTCGCCGCCATCGACCCGATTCGCGCCAAGAACTCCTTGCTCTTCAAGGTCTCGCCGCGCAGGTCCGGCACCGGTGACGAGATCGTCCAGGATACCGGCACGGGTGGCTCGTGGCCGGTCTCGACCGACCGCGTGGTGTGGGCCATCGGCGCTTGGGAGACCGCGAAGTATCTCACCGGAGACGTTCGGCGCACCTTCGTGGATCGCGCCTACGAGGCCATCGCCAATACCATCGACCGCGACCGCGCCGTCGTGTTCGACGCGCGTGACGGCCTCTACCGCGGGGAACAATCGTTCCTCGATTGGCGCGAGCAGACCTATCCCGGGTGGGTCTCGCAGGACCTCGCGCACGTCGCGCAGAGCCGCACGCTGTCGACCAACGTGACCCACCTCGCCATCCTGGACGTGGGCGAGAAGCTCGCCACCGAGCGAGGCGACACCGCCAATGCCACGCGTTTCCGTGGCTACGCCGACGCGCTCCGCACGAAGATCCGCGACCGCTTCTATTCGAGCGAAAAGAAGCTCTTCTCCACCATGATCACGACCGAGCTCGACCCCGCGCCGGCCGCGCGCTTCGATTGGCTCGGCACTTCGCTCGCCGTGCTCTACGACGTCGCCACGCCCGAGCAAGCCAAGGCGGCGGTCGGGGCGTATCCGCACCTTCCCAAAGGCGCGGGCGTGGTCTTCCCACAAGAGCAAGACACGCCCATCTACCACAACCGGTCGATCTGGCCGTTCGTTACCGCTTATGGCCTCAAGGCTGCCAAAAAAGCGCGCAATGCCGACGTGGCGACGCGCGCCGTCGAGACTCTGGTGCGCGGCAGCGCGCTCTCGCTCTCCAACATGGAGAATTTTGAGCTCGTCACCGGCAAGGCGTACGTGGACGAGGGCCCCACGAGCGGACCCGTGGTCAACTCGCGCCGCCAATTGTGGAGCGTGGCCGGATACCTCTCCATGGTGCACGACGGCATCTTCGGATTGGAGGCCACCAAGAGCTCGATCCGCTTCTTGCCGTACGTTCCGAAGAAGCTCCGAAATACGCTCTTTTCCGGCTCGGACTCGATCGTCCTCAACAACTTCCCGTACCACGACAAGAAGATCACCGTGGTCGTCAAGCTGCCTCCGGCCGGCGGCAATCAGGCGGGCGCGTACGCCATCGCCCGGGTAAAGCTCAATGGCACCACCGTGGGGGACGTGTTCCTCGACGAGACCAAGCTCTCCAAGCGCAACACCCTCGAGGTCGAGCTCGCCGACACGGCCGACGCCGACGCCTCCCAGAAGGCCACCGTGGTGACCAGCACCTCGGACTACAAGACGATCTTCGCGCCTCGCCCGCCCAAGATCACGCAGCTTGCGCTCGACGCGGGCAAGATCAAGCTCACCCTCGACCCGAGCGGCGAGCGCGCCGAAGACGTCACCTACCGCATCTTCCGGGACGGCCAGAAGATCGCCGAGCGTCTGCCCGGTAGCACCACGAGCTACGTCGACACGTCGACCAGCGCGAGCTCCCCGAGCCATTGTTACACCGTGGAGACCGAGTTCGCTTCGGGCACCACCTCGCATCGCGCCAATCCGCAATGTTATTGGGGGGCCGAGTATTCGCGCATTCAATCGAAGACCTCGGCCGACTTCACCGCCGTGGGCGGCAATCTGGTGACCGACTACGGCCGCTCGTTCTACGAAGCGTGGGGAGACGCAGGCCACAAGCTCACCACCACGGCGTTCACCGCGCAGGCCACGGGGGACGTGCTCGTGCAGCTCTCGTACGGCAACGGCTCCGGCGGCACGACCACGGGCATCACCTGCGCCACCAAGCTCGTGCGGGTGGAAGACACGCAGTCGAACGCGGTGGTGGGGGAAGGGTACGCGGTCATGCCGCAGCGAGGGAACTGGTCCACCTGGGGCGACTCGTCGTTCGTGCGCGTGAAGGTCACGCAGGGCAAGACGTACCGCGTAGTGATCACCGACGACGCGAACAGCGTCAACATGTCGGCCTTCCAGCACTTCGCGAGTTACACGGGCGGTACGGGCGGGAGCTCTGGCTCCTTCTTCCGCGTGAATGTCGCCGAAGTGAAGATCTTGGGGGTCGCAGCAGCGCCCTGAAGGCGCATCGTTCGAGGTCGAGTCTCTCTCCGAAAAGAGTCGAGGCCACCCGGGGGATCCCGAGTGGCCTCTTTCACGTGGTCCGCTAGGACTCGAGGGGCTCTACGGCTTGACCAGGTCGCCGGTGAGGCGCGGCCAGATCTTGCGGTTCGAGAAGGAGAAGCCTCCGATGCCCACGACCTTGGTGAACACGGTGCCGTTCAAGAAGCCGGGGATGGGCTGAGGAGGCGGGCTGGTCGAGGTGCCCACGCCGTAGCGCGCGAAGATCTCGTCGTCGATGCGGAGGCCACCGGTGACCACCAGCTCGTAGAACGGACCTGAATCGGGGTTGTCGTTGGTGATGGTCACGTTGTTCATCTCGAGCAGCATGTTCTCGAGACCCTCGGCCGAGGCCGCCGCGTTGCCGTACTCCGCCGCCGTGACGGTGACGGGCGAGAAGGGCAGGGTGGTCTGGGTGCCGGTCACTTGGAGGTTGGCCGCGATGACCGTGCTGATGCCGAAGAGCTCGGTATAGACGCCGGTCACGGTGACTTCGTTGCCCGTGGCGACGCCCGTGGTGAGGCCGTCCGTGCGCAGCGTGATGCCGGAGAAGGGCACCGGCGTGGGATTGGCCGCTTGCACCCACATGCGGTCACTGGTCTTTCGCCCGATGACGCGCCCAGCGGACAGCGACACGATGGTGCCGATCTTCGGGTGGGCGGCGGCCGCAGGATTGCGGACGTCGACGATGGTCGAAGCGCATGCCACGGCGCCCGGATTGGCGGCTTGGCAGCCGTCGCAGGCGTCGCCACGGCCGTCTTTGTCCGCGTCTTCCTGTCCGGCATTGGGGACGCGCGGGCAATTGTCCGTGCCGTTGGGGATGCCGTCGCCGTCGATGTCTCCGGCGATGGCTTGTTTGCAGCTCTGGGTCGCGTCGTCCGGGCACACGTCGCAGGCGTCGCCCACGCCGTCTTTGTCGGCGTCGGCCTGAACGGCCTCGGGGTCGATGGGGCGGACCGGATTGAAGACGTCGATGCAGTTGTCTTTGATGTCCGGGATGCCGTCGCCGTCTTTGTCTTCGGCGGTGATTCCCTTGGAGTACGCCGAGCGGAACGGCGTGCAGCTGGGCTCGCCCTGGGGTGTCTGGTCTTTGCAGTAGTAGAGCGGGTAGATGGCCTCACCCGCGGTGCGGAGCGACTCGAGCGTGAAGGGCGTGCTCGAGGTGCCCGCATCGACGCAGGCGCGCTTCTGCTTGCCGCAGACGCCGCCCGCCAACGTGGAACAGCGGTCGCCCGCCACGGGAGCGAAGGGGCCCGAGGCGAAGAGCGCGTCGTCGCCGTAGAGGGCCTTGCCGCCGCGAAGGACGAGCGCGACGTCTTCCACGCCCGCGTCGAGCACCGCGCGGTGGTCCTTGGACTTCGCGCCGTCGTAGACGGAGATGTCGGCGAGGTAGCCGGTCTTGAGCGAGCCGACCACCGTGCCCGCGCCCACGGCCCAGGCCGCGTTCAGCGTGACCATGCGCCAGAGATCGGCGTCGGTGAAGTGCTTGCCGTAGTACTTCTGGTTGAGCTCGTCGGCGCAGCGCAGCTCGCGCGCCATGTTCATGGAGCCCGAGACCACCCAGTCGGTCCCGAGCGCGATGGGAACACCGGCCATGTCGAGCATGACGATCGGCGCCGTGTCGCCGTAGAGGTCGACGTTCGAGCGCGGGGACCACACCACGCTCGACTGCGCGTCGCGCATGCTCTTCGCGAGCTTGGGCGTGGAGGCGACCGCGTGAATGACCGCCGTTTGCGGCTTCAAGAGGTCGTAGCGGCCGTCTTCGCCGGCGCACGCGAGCTCGTTCTCGGCTTCTTTGTCGATGCCTTCCGCGATGTGGGGGAGGTAGCTCGTGAGCTGGTCGACCTCGGCGCCGGTGGTGCGGCCGGGATCGTAGTCGCAGCCCGTCTGGAGGAGCTTGCCCGGCAAAGGAAACACGTCCGAGTCGGCGATCTGGATGGGCATGCCCTCGAGCGTCTCGGCGGCGTCGTCCGCGTTGCGGGCGAGGCCTCGAACGCCGCCACCGCCGGCGATGGTGGTGGTGCCGGTCATGATGTAGCGAAGCTCGGCGTAGGCCTGGAGCGTGCTGTTGGCGCCCGAGTCGTACGCGAGGCGCGGGCCGCCTCGTTTGCCCTGCCAATCGGCTCGGTTCAGGTAGCGCGTCTCGCCGTGGCCGAGCGGCTTGTTGTTCGCGTACGTGAGGTGCTCGTGCGGGTTCACGAGACCGGGGGAAATCACGCCGTCCGGGCACGAGACCACCGAAGCGTCGGCGTAGCCGGGGGTGGCCGAACAATCGCACGCGACGCACGCGATCTTGCCGTCTTCGACGACGATCTCGCCCTTGTGGAAGGTCTCTTCGGGGCCGAGCACGGTGCCTTGCAGCACGATGCGACCCGCGGCCGTTCCGGTCTTGGTGACCGCGCACGTTCCCCCGCCCGTGGGCGCGATGGTGCGCGTGCACTCGGTGACCTTGGGTTGCGGGTTCTTGCTCGCGTGGGCCTCGACCTTGGGCGGCGGCACGAAGACGTCACTGGTGGGGCCGCCGTCTCCGGCGTCTCGTCCGGTCGGATCGTCGGGAGGGATGTCGCGCGTTTCGTCGCGACAGGCCGAGGCGGTGAGCGCGGTGAGCGCCGCGAGTCCGATGGGAGCGAGAAGGCGGGCTACGCGAGCCCGACGGGGAGCGGTCATGGAACCTCGAAAGCGATGGGGGCGAAGGCGGTGAAGTCTCGCGAAGAAGCTCGTGCATTGTGACCTCGAACCACGCGTACCGCACGGGAATCTCGAATGCTGCAGAGCGGCAGTTCGTGATGTTTCCCGGGACGTCGCCGAGACGTGACGCGATCGTCAGTCGAGAGTCGGGGAGGGCCGACGTGCGTCGCGCCCGAGATCGCTCAGAATGGGCTCGAGGCCACGCACGAGCGCGTCTCGCCAGAACTGCAGGAGGTGCCCGCCGGCGACCACCTCGAGACGCGCCCCGAGGTGGATGGCGATTCGCCTCGCGTGCTCCACACCGGTGATGGCGTCGCCCTCGGCTCCGAGAACGAACGTGCGCTCGCTCGCGACCTTGGGAGGCCGCGAATACGGGCTCACCACACGATTGGCGCGCTCGAACGCGGCGTAGAGGACCTCGGACTCCAGCCCTTCGCCGAGCTCGCCGTGATCCCGCGCGAAGTCCGCAACCGAGGCGAGCGGCACGATGGGCACCGCGAAGGCGAGGTCGTCTTGTACGGTCGAGAGCAGCGCCGTCGTGTAGCCACCCAGGCTCGTGCCCACCACGCCCACCCAAGGCGCACCTTTCGCGCGAAGGTGCGCGACGAGCACGCGCAGGTCGCGGATGGCTTGGCGAAACCCCTCGTTGGTGAGTGCCGGATCGGCACTAGGAAAGGGCGGGGGACCTCCGCCACGAGAGCCACGCATGGCGTGATGGGGCAAGACGGGCAGGGCCACGTCGAGCCCTTGCTTGAAGAACCACTTCACGGGGAACTTGCGCTCTTCGATGGCGTAGATGCCGCCCAAGTAGCCGTGCACGCACACGATGGCCGGCCGTCCTTCGCCGCCGCGAAAGAGTCGCGCGTGAGCGGTCGTGTTCTCTTTTCGTGCGCGACAGGGATCGCGCATCTCGGGGAGCCATGCGGGCTCGTCGCTCGCCCAGGTGAGGTCGAACGTGCCGGCGTGGGGATCTCCGAGTCTCGCGCGGAGCTGTGCGACGCGTTTTTCGGTGACGAGCGGCCCGGGCTCTTGCTTCGAGATGCCGGAAAAAAAGCCGCTCTGGAGCTCGAGTGCCGGAGCGTAGTC
The DNA here is from genome assembly GCA_965225775.1 of Polyangiaceae bacterium. Classification (GTDB taxonomy): domain Bacteria; phylum Myxococcota_A; class Polyangia; order Polyangiales; family Polyangiaceae; genus JAAFHV01. The sequence goes on from OZ245328.1 coordinate 9,623,511, forward strand.
GTGGGCGGCTTTCTCCAGGAGACCCATGCGTCGCTCCGGCGTGAGCCCTTGGCGCTCGGCCTGCGCGCGCGCGCCACGCAGGTGCACCGCGCCGACCACCGCGCGGTCGATCGTCCGCGCGGCGAACCCGAGCATCTTTCGGCCGAGGCTCACGTGAGGAAACGAGCCCGCAGCTCGGGCGTGGGCACGCGGCACGCTTCGCTCTTGCCGAAGAGCCGGTAGCGATTCTTCGCGATGAGGTAGTAGCCGAGGTCCCGCAAGAACCAGGGCACGACCAGAAACACCACGAACGCCTTCCAGGGCCAGGTCATGCGGGCGGCGATGCGCAAGGCCGCGCCCGAGCCGTCGTAGACGCGCTCGCCCACCACGAGCAAGACCGAGTTGGGGTCACCCTCGGGGATGGGAAATCCGCGCGCGCGAAGCAGCTCTTTGCCGGACTCGGATTGGAGCGATGCGAACTGCATGCGCTCGTCGGGGTCACGATCCAGGATGAAGTGGACCGCGCCGTTGCAAAGGTTGCAAACCCCGTCGAACAGAACGACGTCCTTCTTCGGGCTCATCATGCTTCAGGGTACGCCGCCCACGCGCCTCCGCGCTACGACTTCGCGCGAGCCACGTCTTCGGGGGTGTCCCAGTCGTCGAGCAAGCGCGTCTCGGCCGAAGCCAGCAGAAGGACGCGTGCTTCGAGCGCCGTGAGCAACCCTTGGAGACCGAAGGCCTTTTCGCGCGCCCGTCGCGTCGCCTGGTCGAGTGCCCGGCGGGTCTCGTAGCGCGCGAAGAGCGGCTCCCAGCGATCCTCCCGGCGAGGCGCGAGGGTGCCCTCCGGTGGCTCGAGCAGGCGCTCGACGAGTCCGGCGTTCACGAAGGGCAGGTCGCAGGCGACGGCGAGCACGTGCCCGTCCCCGCGGGCGTGGGCGAGCTCGAGCAGCGCGAGTAGCCCCGCGAGAGGACCCTCGGCTCGCGCGTCGTCTTCGACCGTGGGCATGTCGAGGTGGGTGTAAGCTGCATGGGCTCCCGCCAGCACCACGTGTGCGACCCGGGGAGCGAGGAGCGCGTGGAGGCGAGGGACGAGCGCGTCTCCTTCCGGTGAAGGCAAGAGCCCCTTCGCCACGAAGCCCATGCGCGAGGCTTTTCCTCCCACGAAGATGCCGGCGAGCGTGCTCGTCATGCCTCAAGGTACCGCGACGAATCCCCGCGTCGCGCGAGGATTTTGGGCCGTTCGCCGTGCCCCGGCTCGTGGGTTCGATCGGCGAGCGAGGCGGGACACGCGTTCGCGGTCGACATCCGCGCACGCTTTCGTACGCTGGAAGGGCCTTGAAAAAAGCCTGCCTCATCGGTGCCGGGTCGTCGGGAATCGCGGTCGCGAAGGTGCTCCACCAGGAGGGCGTGCCGTTCGACGCCTTCGAGACGAGCTCGCGCGTCGGGGGCAATTGGGTCTACGAAAACGACAACGGAATGAGCTCGGCCTACCGCGGGCTCTACATCAACACCTCGCGCTCGCGCATGGAGTACTCGGACTTCCCCATGCCCGCGGGCACGCCGGATTTCCCGCACCACTCCGTGATCGCGAAGTACTTCGAGGCGTACGTCGATCACTTCGGCTTCCGGCATCGCATCGCGTTCCGCACGTCGGTCGTGCACGTCGAGCCGCTCGGACCGCAGGCGTTCGAGGTGACCCTCTCCACCGGGGAGAAGCGCCACTACGACGCCGTGTTGGTCGCCAATGGGCATCATTGGGACCCGCTCTACCCTTCGCCTCCGTTCCCCGGCACGTTCACCGGCGAGACCTCGCATTCGCACGACTACAAGGTGCCCGAGCCCTTCGCCGGAAAGCGCGTGGTGGTGCTCGGCATGGGCAACAGCGCCATGGACATCTCGGTCGAGCTCTCCCAGGTGGCCGACCGTGTGTTCCTTTCGGCTCGAAGAGGCGCGCACGTGGTGCCCAAGGTGCTGTTCGGCGTGCCGCTCGATCAGGTGTTCACCTCCACGCGCATCCCGGCGAAGATCCGCCTGCGTCTCGGTGAGCTCGCGGTGCGTCTCTCCGTGGGAGACGTGACGCGCTACGGCCTCCCGGCGCCCGACCATCGCCTGGGCGAGGCTCACCCCACCATCTCGAGCCGCATCTTGGATCGCCTCGCGCACGGGGCCATCACGCCCAAGCCGAACATCGCCCGCTTCGAGGGGCGAACGGTGCACTTCGTCGACGGTTCGTCGGAAGAGGTGGACCACGTGGTGTACGCCACCGGGTACAAGGTTTCGTTTCCGTTCTTCGACGAGTCCTTCGTGGCCGCGAAGGACAACGATCTGCCGCTCTACAAGCGCGTCTTCCACCCCGAGCACGAGGGGCTCGCGTTCGTGGGGCTTTTGCAGCCTCTCGGGGCGATCATGCCGCTCGCCGAAGCGCAGGGAAAGTGGCTGGCCGAGGTGCTCGGAGGTCGGGCGCGCCTGCCCTCGCGCGAGGAGATGCGCGCTTCGATCGAGCGTGACCGCAGCGCCATGTTCGCCCGCTACGTGCGCTCCAAGCGGCACACCATGCAGGTCGATTTCGACGAGTACCTGGAAGACGTGCACGCGGAGATCGCGCGCGGGAGGAAACGCGCGAAAAGCGGCGGAAAAGAAGGCCCGCGGGGCTTTCTCTCGCGCTTCGGTCTCGCGTCCTCGCGATGAGGATCCCGTCGGCGAAGGGGTCGGCACGTGCCGGGCTCGGCGCCTTCGTGGCGGCGCTCGGACTCGTAGCCTGCACCACCTCGGCGATCCCCTCGAGCGATGCCTCGTCGAACGCGGACGCCGAGCCGGAGGCCTCGTCGCTCACGTTCGGCGACGCCGGCATCGACGACCCCTTGGCCGACAGCGACGCCTCGATCGCGCTCCGCGTGCGGCAGGTCGTGGGCCAGCGCTGCGTGGGCGGGCCCGAGTCGGGCTGTCACGGCGAGGGCGCCGGCGGCACGCACCTCGACCTCTCGCTCTCGGGAGGCGACGTGGTGGGGGTCGCTTCGCAGGAGCGCCCGGAGCTTCTTCGCGCCGAGCCGGGCGCGCCCGAACGCAGCTACCTGTGGCTCAAGGTGGCCGGTGATGGCGGCACGGACGGAAGCCCGATGCCGCCTTCGTCCACGCGCGATCCTCGTCTCGAAGCGCTGTTTCGACGCTGGATCGTGGAAGGCTGCCGGTAAAGCTCGTCGGTCAGGAGTCGCCCTTGAGGTGCGCTTTGGCCGTATCCAAGAAGCGCTTGCGCGCGAATTCGTGGTTCACCACCGGCGACGGGTAGGTCTTGCCGAGGGTGATGCCCGCGCCGCGTAGCACGAGGGGAGGGGCCTCCCACGGGGCGTGCACGTACTTGGCGTCGAGTCCCTCGAGCTCGGGCAGCCAGCGCTTCACGTAGGCGCCGTCGGGGTCGAACTTCTGTCCTTGCGAGACCGGGTTGAACACGCGGAAGTAGGGCTGTGCGTCGCAGCCGCATCCGGCCGACCACTGCCAGCCGGCGTTGTTCTGCGCCCAGTCACCGTCGGTCAGGTATTTCATGAAGTGCGCTTCGCCACGCGTGTACGAGATCATGAGGTGCTTCGTGAGGAAGCTCGCCGTGATCATGCGCGCGCGGTTGTGCACGTAGCCGTCGTGGAGAAGCTCGCGCGCGGCGGCGTCGACCACCGGATAGCCTGTTTTTCCCTGGGTCCACGCGTCCCAGCCGGCCTCGTCCTCACGCCAGGGGAAGCCCACGAAGCCGGGCCGGAACGGGTGCTCGAGCAACCCTTGGCGCGCGTCGAGCACGTGATGGGAGAACTCGCGCCACAAGAGCTCGTTTTCGTACTTGAGCGCGCCGTCCCCCACTTTCTCGCGCACGCGCGCGACCGCGTTCCACACCGTGCGCGGCGAGAGCACGCCGAACTTGAGGTCTTGCGAGAGGCGGCTCGTGCCCTTCTCGGCGAGCATGTCGCGGGCATCCGAGTAGCTCGCGATTTTCGACTCGAGGAACGTGGCGAGCCGCTCGCGCGCCGCGCGCTCTCCGCCGCGTACGAGCGCGGAGTTCTCGGTGAGCCCGAGGTCGCGGAGCGTGGGAATGGGCACGGTGGCGATCTTCTCGGCGACCGCAGGCAGCGGCGGCAGGGCTTTCGGCGCGGCCAGGGGTTTGCCCACCGTGACGTCGCGCCGGAAGACCTTGGAGAAGGGCGTGTAGACCGCGAAGGGCCCGCCCGAGCCCGAACGAACCGTGCCGTGCGGCGCGAGCAGCTCGCCCTCGAACAGCTCGAGCGGCACCGTGAGACGCTCGCGCACGAGCGCGTCCCGCTTTCGCGCGAAGGGCTCGGTCCAGCTCTGCGCCACCACGCGGTCGACGCCGAGGCGCTCGGCGAGCTTCGGGACGACGTCGAGGCTCTTGCCCTCGACCACGAGCAGGCGCGATCCGAGATGCGCGAGGTTTTCGGCGAGCGCGCGCAGCGACTCGAGCAAAAACTGCATGCGATGAGGAAGCTCGGCCGCGCGCTCCTTCGCGAAGAAGTACGGGTCGAGCACGAACATCGGGATCGTTTCGCCCGTCTCGAGCGCCGAAGCGAGCGGCGCATGGTCCGAGACGCGCAGGTCTTTTCCACGAAACCAAACGAGCGTGCGCATGACCGCGCTCTTAGCGCGGAACACGGGCACTTCGCTCGCTCTCCCGGAAAAACATGGGCGACGGCGTTGTCTTCGTGGGGCGACATGTCCCGAAATAGTCGAGCTTTCTGCATGCCTTTCGTCGAGCGTGCGTGCGCGCGACGCCGTGGCGTCCGCATCTCTTCCCTCGCGGCACGAAGCGCAGTAAGCGACAGCGCGTGACCCAGAAGTCCGTCGCTCAGCTCGAGGCCGCCGAAGAAGCTCACCGCGACGATCCGGAGCGTGCGGATCTGCTCCGTCGTGCCCGCGCTTTCAAGACCGGCTGGCTCGAGCTCGCCGAGTCGCTCGTCCGCGCGAAGAAGAAGCGCTCCTTCGAGGCGTGGGGCTACACCACGTTCGAGGACTACACGAAGAAGGAGCTCAAGCTCCGCCAAGAGACGGTCGACAAGCTCACCGGCTCGTTCCTCTTCTTGAAAGATCGCGCCCCCGACGTGATGGAGCGTGACGGCGTGGTGCAGAAGATCCCGAGCTACGACACGGTGGACTTCTTGCGCCGCGCGGAAGAGCGCCACGAGGCCCCGCCCGAGGTGATGGACGAGCTGCGAAAGCGCGTGCTCGAACACCCCGTGTCCATGCCCACGCTCACCAAGCAGTTCGCGCCGCGCATCTTTCCGCCCAGCGAAGACGAGCGTACCGCGCGAGAAAAAGCGGCCATCAAGTCCGCAGCCGAGCGTCTCCGCGACGCGCTGGCAGAGTCACGCTCGGCGCCTCTCGGGATCTCGGGAGACATCACCGTGCTGCTCGAGCGCCTCTTGGCGGCGCTCGAAGTCGGCGTCTGAGCCTGCGTCTCGCTCGGGGAGGCCGTGTGGCTAGAGCGCCAATCCGCTTAGTTCGGTCGGCTTTCCGCCGATTTGCGTCGCCGAGCTTCGTTGCTCCTCCTCGCCTAGCAGCAGTAGGACTCGTCGTCGCGCCTCGCACGGCTCGCAACTTGGCGAAAATCCTCGGTCACTAAGCGGTTCGGCGCTCTATGGCGTCTCGCCGGTGACCGCACAAAGATCGGCGTACGCACGCCAACCGGTCTCGAGCAAATCGAGTCGTTTGGCGCGAGCCGTCGCATAGTCCCGGCGAGCCAGCAACACTCGGGAAATTTCCCCTTTTCCGAGCTTGTAGAGGTCTTGGGCGGCTTCGAGCGCGCGCTGCATGGCGGGCAGGCCTGTCTCGTCGAGCGCTTTGACCGTATCCCGCACGGCCACGATCTGCTCGTACGACGAAACCACGCGCGCACGCACTTGAGCGAAGGCCGCGTTCTTCTCTTGGTCGACTTGCGACGCCGAGGCCTCGGCACGCGCGATTTCACCGGCGTTTCGGCTGGTGACCGGGAAGGTGAACACGAAGCCTCCTCCGAGGCGAAGGTCACCCGGGTCTCCTCGTCCGCCGATGAGCGTGAGGTTGACGGGGGCGAGCGACTCTTTCTCCGCGCGCTTCACGCTCGCCTCCCAGTAGGCCTTTTCCTTCGCGTACGGCGCGAGCATGGGGCTCTTGGCGATGCGCTCGGCGAACGAGGCCGTGTCCCACCGACCGCGCAGGACCGGCAGCGTCGCTTCGGTTCCGGCGGGAGGCGCATCGATGGGACGTCCGGTGAGCATGGCCACGCGCCCCTTGGCCTGCGCGAGCCGAACGAGCGCTTCGCCGCGGGTCTGTACCCAACGTGTGACCTCCGCGTCGGCCAGATTTTTCTCGTACAACGTCGCGTCTTGCGCTTTGAGGCGTGCGTCGAAGTACGTCGCTTCGGTGCGTGCGCTCTGCTCCCCGAAGGTGGTTTCGGTGACGCGCGCTCCGGCCACCACGAGCTCTCCGTAGGCGGCCACGGCCTCGGCGGTGACGTACGCGGAGATCTCCTCGCGTTGGCCTTTTTTCCAGGTCACGAGCGCGTTGGTCTCGTCGATGCGCGCGCCTCGTGTCCCGTTGATCTCGAGCGGAACGTAGAGGTAGCCGAGCGCCTGCACGTCTTTGGTGGTGCTGCCACGGTCGACCTGCAAGTCGAGGTACGGGTTGCCCACCACGGGGAGCTTCGCGCCACGCATGCTCGCCTCGGCCACCCGGACGCCGCCTTGCGCGCGAACGCTGCCGAGCGAACGATCTTTGGCGACCCGCACCACCTCGTCGAGCGGGAGCCAGTCCGCCCGCGCGGGGGTGACCCAGGTCATCACCGAGGTGAGCGCGGCGAAGAGAGCGGTCCGAAGGGCGAGAGGGCGTCCAGTGGACGAGGACCGAGTCGGCTGCTTCATCGGCAAAATGAAGTAGGCCGCCTGACGAGAAGCGCAAGTCCAAAGCTTACGGACGCGTCAGGTTCGTGGAGGTCTGGGCGAGGAGGCTCGGCGGATCATTCGCGAGCGAGGCATTTTGCCTCGTTCACCGGCCTTGGGGACCTCCGCGTCAGCGACGCTTGGGGACCGCGATGCCGAGAAAGAGCGGCTTTTCGTCGTTCTCGCTCCAGAGGAAGTCTCGCTCGGTCACCTTGCGATCGGTGATGTTCGCTTCTCGCCAGGTCTTGCCCGGGGGGGACGAGTCGATCCAGTGGAAGCTGGTGTCGCGCGTGTCGAGGTGCACGTAGCGGGTCTGCGGGTGCGTGTAGATTCCCACGCCTACGTGGCCATAGCCGCGAAGGTGAGCGGCGAGCGCCCCGGACTCCACGTGGTCGAGCTTGAAGTCGAGCGCTTCACCCGTGTGATGTTTGCTGGTCTCGCGAGGGTCTTTTCGATGGCCGCTCAGCACCTCCATCGAGGTTGCCCCGAAGAAGTACGCCGCTCGCATGGCCAGCAAGAGTACCCGAGGGTTCTCGGGCTCTCCGCCGGGATTGACGATGCCGACCAAGGTCTTCATGGCCTCGTCGTCGACCGTGCCCTCGTCGGTGTAAACACGAACGTCACAGGTGGCGTTGGTGTTGGGATTGCGCACGTGCACAGGCCACGTTCGCACGGCCCACACCTCGGTCTTGGCGCGAGTCTCCGAGTCGGACCCGACGCCTTCGAGCGCGCGCTCGTGAGCGACCTGCGCGTCGGGGACTTGCGGCGCCTGCCCTCCGCCGCCGAACAGCGCACCGAAGAGCACGACGGCCGCTACGGGGAGCACGTGGGGCAGCGCCATCTCCGATCGAGCCTAGCGCAAGCGCCCGCTCGGCACGAATCTTCGGCCGTATCAGCGCCCGGCGAAGTGCGCCACGGTCACCGCGGCGAGCACGGCCAGCCACACCACGAGCACGACGACGACCACGGTGACGATCGCCTGCGAGCGCTTTTTCGGCGGCGCGACGAGGGGCTCGGACTCTTCGACGCGTTGCGCCGACATGCCGACGAGCGAGGCGTCCGTGCGCTGGCTCATCAACTTCTCGAAGTCGGCCGGGACACGCGCGGGACGAAGCGCGGCGGCGCTAAGTGGAGGCGGGGGACCGATGGGCGCCTCGTCGACCTCGAGCTCCGCACCCGCGAAGGGGCCTACGTCGGTCGATTCGATGGGGATGTCCGAGATTTCGTCGGTGGCGGGCCCGGGTCGCGCTTCCACGGGGGCCGCGACAAGCTGAGCGGCTTCGGACGGTGGCCTATTCCCGGACTCGGTGGCGCGCTCACGGCGGATGGCCTCGAGGATGTCGTTCGGGGCCGCACGAACGACGGTCGCGTTCCCGTACGCGTCGCCGCCCGCAGGCGGAGGCACGGTGTCGAGGTCGTTGATGCGCGGGAGCGCGGCCTTCTCGTCCGAGTCCATACTTTCTCCCTCAGGATACCCGAGACGCGCGCTTTCGTACCAACTCGCTGCGCACGCATTTGGTGGAGACGTATCCCTACACTGACACAAATAGCCAGCATTGCACGCGTTCTATCGACGCTGACGGCAGCTTCGACGCGACTGATTTTCGCGACGCTGATAGGCTTTTCGACACGTCTGCATGTGTGCGCGAGTCATACGAGTCCGGGTTTCGGCGCTGATCGCGCTCGGGCATGCCCTGTCGATTGCCGAGGCTCGTGCGGAGGATTCGGCCGTGCCTCCTGCCGCGGTCCTTTCGGCTCCTGTCGACGAGGCGCGCACGTTGCGCGAGCGCGCGCACGTTTTGCAGCAGTCGGGGGACGAGAGCGGCGCCGCCGTCTTGCTCGATCGTGCGTTCGCGCTCTCTCCGAGCCCCGCGCTCCTGGTCGAGCTCGCGGAGAGCGAGCGTACGCGCGGTCTCTGGGTCGCGGCGTTCGACCATTTTTCCGAAGCGCTGGTGCGGCCGGAGCTCGACCCGAAGACGCGGGCGCGTGTCGCGGATGAACGCCGGGAGCTCGAGGCCAAGGTCGCGCGGCTCGATCTGCGTGCGACAGGTCTCTCGGTCACCGTCGACGGCGTTCCGGTTCCCCCGTCACGCCTCGTGGACGGCGCAGCGCGAGTGGTCGTCGCGCCGGGCGAAGTGGTCGTGGTGGCGAAGCTCGGCGAACGATCGTGGGAGCGAAAGCTCACCGCGCGCGCAGGCACGGTCTCCGTGGTCACTTTCGACGAGGCCTTCGGCGTGGAGCGTCCCACTGGAAATCCTCCGCCCGAACCGCGACCGAGCGCAGCCGAGATGCCCCCCGTGAGGTTCGAACAAGCCTCGTTCGCGCCCACCGTGATCCTAGGCGTGGCCGGCGTGGTCGGGCTCGGCGTGGGCATGGGCCTCGGTTCCACCGCGCAGAGCAAGCTCGACGAGGCCATCGCGCTCTCCGCGCGTGGTCCTTGCGTGGTCCGCACGAGCGCGGCTTGCCGCGAGGTCGAAGACAACCTCTCGGCGAGTCGAGGGTTCGGTGTTGCCGCGTGGATCACCTACGGAGTGGCAGGCGCGTCTGTGGCGGGCGCGGTCGCGTGGGCCGTGATCACGCGGCCGTGGGAGCGTCGCGTGGTGATCGGAAAAACGCTGCGTGCTCTCCCGTTGGTCTCGCCCGAGTCCGCGCAGCTCGCCGTGGGAGGCGTCTTTTGAGCGCTCTTCCAAGTAGCGCTCGCGTGCTGGTAGCGCTCGCCGTGGGGATGTTCTCGTCTGCCCTGCTGCTCGGGTGCCCTCCGTCGGTCGGCGAGCTGTGCGACTACGGCGCGTGCGATGCCGCACCCGACGCGCGCAGGTCGGATGGTGGAGACGCCTCGCGCGAGGCTTCCTCGGCCGATGCCGCTCGTGAGTGACGCGCGATGTCCGCGCTCGTCAGCGCGGCTCGGACTTGGAGATCACGATCACCGCGCGCTGGCCGGCCTTGGGCGTCTTTTCGCAGCGCGGGTAGGGCTGCGTCGTGGGCAAACGAATGACCGAGAGCTTCACCGTCTTGCCGAGCGGGAAGGTGGTCTCGTCGCGGTCGATCTCGACGGCGCCAGCATCCCGACGCTTGTAGTACGCGGTCACCTCGTAGGCCGGTGAGGTCGTGGCGTACGCGGCCCAGTGGATCTCGCGAATTTTCCCGGTCGGACTTCCCGCGACGTGCTCGTCGCACAAGAGCTCCGCGCCCGGAAACGGCTCGAACCCGAACCACGGAGGCGGGACCGGCGGAGGCTCTTCGCGCTTCGGTGGGTCTTTGGGCGGCGAGAAGTCACCCGGCAGGGTGGCGCTTCCGGGGACCATCGGCTCGGTGGCCACGCTGCCCGAGCCCGAGTCGATCTTCGGCTCCGTCTTGCAGCCGAGCGCGGCTGCGCCGAGCGAGCCGAGAAGTCCGAGGAACGCGAGCGTGGTGAGCGGAGAGGGCAAGGCGAAGATCTCGTGGAGGAGAGCTTCTCCCTAGCGGTCTTCTCGTGGGAGGGACAACTTGTCGAGCCCGCCTTCGTGCGGAAAAAAGCCGCGAATCGAACAAAAAAAGGGAGCCCCGCGGCCTAGGGAGGGAGGGGACCGCGGGGCTCCGGGGGAGAGACTCGAGGCCGGGAGAGGGGCGGCCTCGAGTCTCAAGATGGGTTCGCGAGCTCAGCTCGGCAAGGTGGCTCCTTTCGTTTCGCCCGTCTCGGCGGAGAGGGCAGGGGCGGTGGGGGGAAGCGACGCATCGAGCGGCGCAAGAGAGGCACCGAGCGGCGCAAGTGCCGCATCGAGCACTTGCTTCATGTCTTCGACCAGCACGATTTCCAACGCGTCGCGTACCTCCTTGGGAACATCGTCGAGGTCACGCGCGCACCTCTCGGGCAGGATGACTCGCGTGAGCCCGGCGCGATGGGCCGCCAAGACTTTGGCCTTGATTCCGCCTACCGGGAGCACGCGGCCGCGCAAGGTGGCCTCGCCGGTCATGGCGGTGTCGGAGCGCACCGGGCGCCCCGTGAAGAGCGAGGTGAGCGCGGTGAAGATGGTGACGCCCGCCGAAGGTCCGTCCTTGGGGACCGCGCCTGCCGGCACGTGGATGTGCACGTCTTCGTTCTCGAGTGTGCCGTCGGGGAGACCGAGCTCCTTCGCGTGGCTTCTCACGTAGGTAAGCGCCGCTCTCGCCGACTCCTTCATCACGTCGCCCAGCTGGCCCGTGATCTCGACGCGGCCCTTGCCGGGCATACGCGAGGTCTCGATGAACAGCGTGCTGCCTCCGAAAGGCGTCCACGCAAGGCCCGTGGCCATTCCGGGTGTGCTGGTGACGTCGTGTTTTTCCTTCTCGAACCGCGGCTTTCCAAGGTGTTTGGCGAGGTCGGCCTCACCGATGCTCACCTTGCCGTCCGGGCTCTTCTTCTTGGCGAGCTCGAGAGCCGCCGCTCGGCAAAGCCGTGTGACCTCGCGGTCGAGCTGCCTTACGCCTGCCTCTCGGGTGTAGTCGCGCACCACGGCGTGCACGGCTTCGTCCGAGATCTCGAAGAGCGCTTCGCCGAGTCCGTGGCTCTTGGTTCGCTTCGGCAAGAGGTGGGTCTTGGCGATGCGGACCTTCTCTTCGGGCGTGTACCCGGAGAGCTCGACCACCTCGAGGCGGTCACGGAGCGGTGCCGAGAGCGTCTCCAGGGTGTTGGCGGTGCACAGGAAGAGCACCTCGGAGAGATCGAAAGGCAGCTCGAGGTAGTGGTCCGTGAAGGTGTGGTTCTGCTCCGGATCGAGCACCTCGAGCAGGGCCGCCTCGGGCGAGCCTTGGAAGCCTTGCGAGAGCTTGTCGATCTCGTCGAGGAGCACGACCGGGTTCTTCACTTTGGCTTTGCGCAGAGCGTGCAGGATTCGCCCCGGAAGAGCGCCCACGTAGGTGCGGCGATGGCCGCGGATCTCGGCCTCGTCTCGCACGCCTCCGAGAGCCACCCGCACGAACGGGCGACCGGTGGCCTTGGCGATCGACTCCCCGAGGCTGGTCTTGCCGACTCCCGGAGGGCCCACCAGGCAGAGCAGCGTGCCGCGCTGCTCGGACGACAGACCGAGAACGGCCATGTGCTCGAGGATGCGCTTTTTCACGTCTTCGAGGCCGTAGTGATCCCGATCGAGCTGCTGCTCCACCGCGTCCACGTCGGGGTTGGTCTCGGAGCGTTTGTTCCACGGCAGGTCCGCGATGAGCTCGAGGTAGTTGCGGATGACGTGCACCTCGGCGCCTTGTCCGCCCATCTGGGCGAGACGACCGAGCTCGCGGTCGGCGACCTTGCGTGCCTCTTCGGGCAGCTCGGCCGCGTCGAGTCGCTTGCGGAGGGCGGAGAGGTCGTCCTCTTCGTCGTCCCCGAGCTCCTTTTGGATGGCCTTCAGCTGCTCGCGCAAGACCGCGTCGCGCTGGGATTTCCCGAAGCGCTGGCGCACTTCGCTCTCGATCTTCGCCTTCACCTCGCCGCGTGCGCGGATCTGTCCCAGGGCATCGGTCAGGGCGCGGAGGCGCGAGGGCACGTCGAGCTCGCCGAGCAGCGCGACCTCGGTCTCGGTGGGCAGGTTGGCTTGCGCCGCCACGGTGTCCGCCAGGGCCCCGGGCTCGAGGCTCGAGACGTCGAGGTGGGCGAGCGCGCCGCCTTCACCTTCCGTCGCGTCTTTCAGAGAGGCGACCAAAGCTCGCGAGAGCTCGATGCCCTCGAGGGTCTCGTTGCCGCGCTCTTCGAGCTTTTCGACGCGTGCCTTGAGGTACGAGCCGCTCTCGTCGAGCTCGAGCAGACGCGCGCGGTCGAGGCCGGTGACCGTGAGCTGCCAGTCGTTTTCGTTGCGTTTTTGAAGGCTTTCCACGCGGGCGAGGGTGGCTTCCTCGAACAGGTCTCCGCGTGCGGGGTCTTGGATCTTGGGGGCGCGCTGGGTGAGCGTGACGATCACGTCACCGGGGTAGAGCGTGCGAAGGAGGGCAAGCGAACGAGGCCTGCCGACCGAAAGGGTGAGGGTCACGCCGGGGAAAAGGACCCCGGAGCGGAGCGGCAGAGCGGCAACAGGGTCTTTGGGCGCGGGGGCGCCTCCACGGATCGAGGTCATGAGCGTCCTTTCAATGCGGCAGCCGGGGTCGCGCGCGACGTGCGAGCGTGTGCCGAAGCCGAGGGCTTTGCGCTCGCGTTCGCGAAGACGCACTCCTCGGACAGCGGGATTACGGCGCCTCTCGGCGTCTCGCCTTCCCGTCCTGCCGTGAACAGAACCTAAATTCGTTCACGACCCCGTCAACCGCCGGGGATCACGATTCTCGGCGAGCGAACCCGGTGACCAAGACCAGGGCAAGGTCGCGCGCGCGCGAGGCCGCGTCGTGGTCGGGCAAGAGAAAGAGCCCGGGCGGCGAGAGGCTGGCCAGGGCGAGCTGCACGATCTCGGCGGTGCGGAAGGCCTCGAACGGGCCGAGCTCGCCTCGCTCTTTGGCCCGTGCGAAGAGCTCCACGTAGAGGGCCCGCTCGCGCTCGAAGAAGCGAGCCTGCTCCTTTTTGGTCGCGTCGGTGCGGCAGTGGAGCAGCTCGCAGGCTTTTTCACCGCGTCCGCGAAAGGCAGAGAAGGTGCGCGTGCGGGCCTCGACCACCGCCACGAACACCTCGGCGATGGCGCGTTCGTCTTCGCAGGCGGCCTGCATCGCGTGGAGCACGGTGGCGTGCATGTCGCCCGAGAGCTCGGACACGATGGCGTCTTTGGAGTCGAACTCGAGGTAGACCGTGCCCACGCCCACCCCGGCTTCACGCGCGATGTCGGCCACGGTGGTCTTCTGGGGACCGAGCTTTGCGAAGAGTCGACGTGCCGCGTCCAGGATGTGCTCGCGTCTCGGGTCGTCGACCATGCGCCGAGCCTAGCAGGCCGTGAACCGTTCGGCATTCGCTTCAACCTTTCGCTCGAATCCCTAACCCTCCGATCGTCGCTCGTGTGCGTTTCGAGATAAGACACTTGCGATCCGTTCACCCAGGGGACGCGTAACGACCTGGATGAACCGACGCCTTCTCCAAACCTCGCTTCCACTGCTCGCCTTGGTCACCGGTCTCGCCCTCGCCGCCTGTGGCGACGACCCCATCGAGACCCCTACCGCCGACGGCGGCACGGGCACCGACGCCGCCATCGTTCCCGACGCCAGCGGTGGCTCCGACGCCTCCACGCCGACCGACGGCGGCACGGACGCCGCGGCGACCGCCCCCGTGATCACCACCGCGACCCCGCTCGCCCCGGCGACGGCTGGCGTGCTGTACACGCCGCTCACCTTCACGGCCACAGGTACGGCGCCCATCACCTGGAGCGTGACCGTAGGGACGCTTCCTCCCGGAATGGCGCTCGATCCGGCCACCGGCGTGTACTCGGGCACCCCTACGGCGACCGGTAGCTACGCCTTCACCGTGACGGCCACCAACGCGGCCGGTAAGGGCTCCCTCGCGGTCACGCACGTGGTGGCGGAGCCTGCGGCCGACGCGCACGTGCTGCTCACCGGTAACCGCATCGCGGCGGTCAATTCCTCCTTCCCGTCGGCCACGCTCACGCCGGTCGCGCTGAGCGGCATCACCGCGGGCGAGACGGTGGTGGGCATCGATCGCCGTCCGCAGAACGGCATGCTCTATGGTCTCGGAGTGGACGCGGCGGCGGACACGGCCACGCTCTACGCGATCGTACCTTCGACCGGATTTTCCCAGGTGGTGGGCACCGCTTCGCAGATCTCGTTCGTGGACGCGGCCGGCGCAGCGGTCGACCTGCCCGCGTCTCCTGCCGCGTCGTACGGCATCGACTTCAACCCGGCGGTCGACCGCGTTCGCGTGACCACCTCGACCGGCCTGAACTTCCGCTTGAACCCCAATACCGGCGCGGCGGTCGACGGTGACCTAGGAGGCGCGGCGGGCACCGTGGCCGGTCGCAACACCGATGGTGCCATCAACGGCGGCTCGACCACCTTGAGCGAGGTTGCCTACACGAACAACGTGGCCAACAACGGCGGCATCACCACGCAGTACACGCTCGACGCGACCAGCGACAAACTGCACATCCAGAACCCGCCCAACTCCGGCGCGCAGACGCTCCCGCTCCCGCTCTCCACCGCGGTGGATGCCGTGCTCGGCTTCGACATCCCGTCGGGCGTCAACGCGGCCGCTTCCAACACGGCCGTCGCTTCGGGGAATGGCGTGGCCATCGTGAAGCTTGCCGGGAGCACCACCGAGAGTCTCGTGCGTGTCGACCTCACGAACGGGCGCCTCTCGACGCCGCAGACCATCGGCGCGGGTGGCATTCTCGGCCTCGCGCTCCAGAAGCAGCCCGAACTGCCCATCGTGGCGCTCGCCGGTGACGGAGCGTCGCTCCTGCGCTTCTACCGAAACGCACCCGGTACGGTGACCACGATTGCGATCTCCGGCGTCGGCGCGCTCGAGACTCTGGTCGGCGTGGACTTTCGTCCGGCCACAGGACAGCTCTTCGGCCTGGGCGTGAACGACACGCTCAACAGCGCCACGCTCTATCTCGTCGATCCGCAGACCGGCGCAGCCACCGCGGTGGGCACGCAGGGAGGCATCGCGTTCGTCGACGCGACTGGATTGGCCGTGGATCTGCCTGCCGCGAGCGTCGGCTACGGCTTCGATTTCAACCCCACCGTGGACCGCATCCGCGTGGTCACCGGCGATGGAAAGAACTTCCGCTTGAACCCCATCACGGGCGCCGCCGTGGACGGTGACCTCGGGGGCGCTGCGGGCAGCGTCACCGGCACCAATGCCGACGGCAATCTGCAGGGCGGGGCCACCAAGGCCATCGGCGCGGCGTACACGAGCTCCTTCGGCGGCGCGGCGGTCACCACGCTCTACGTGATCGACGCCGACACCAACAGCCTCTACATCCAGAACCCGCCCAACGCGGGCACGCTGGGCGGGGCTCTCGCCATCACGGTGGGCGGCTCGGCGCTCGACTTCACGGCCGTGGGAGGCTTCGACCTCTCGAGCGACGTTCGCGCGGCTGCGGCCAACGCTGCGGCCACCGGCACGGCCTACGCGGCGCTCACCGTAGCGGGCACCACGCGCCTCTACGGCATCAACTTGGCGAACGGCCAGGCCACCGCGATTGGCGCGATCGGCGCGGGCACCACGTCGCTCTCGGGGCTCGCCGTGGGCAAGGTCGATATCCAGTAAATCAGGAAAAACGACAGGATCTTCTCCGTAAAAACGCGGCGGTCCACTCTCGGGTGGGCCGCCGTTTTCGTTCGCTCGTAGGTTGGTTCGTCCGTCGAGGGTTCCCTCGAACCACCGAACGCGTCGAGGTCCGAGTCGACCGCGCATGGCCACGAAGGACCCACGAGACGGAGACCTGCGGACGTGAGCCCGAGTGAGGCTCGCCACGCGCGTTCGAAACGCGAAACGCGAGCCTCCGAAGAAGCTCGCGTCGCGTACGAGAAGGTCGCTCGAGGTCTCGAGCGTGTCCCTCTCAGAAGCCGACGTCGGTGCCGACGTTGGCGGGGAGAACCGCGTCCCACCAGGGCGTGACCTGGGTCTTGCAGTTGGTCGGATCCGTTGCGCCGTTCTTCTCGCCGCACTCTTTGATCGGGCCGTTGAGGTAGCCCGTGGTGAGGTCGTGGTAGCCGGGCTCGGCGGCTTCGCGCCAGCGGTCGGGACGGATGGCGCCCCAGGAGTTCTTCACGCGGAAGAACTCGACGGTGGTCTTGGGATCGAGCGCGCTCGTGAGGAGCTTCGCGTCGGTCACGGTCTTGCCCGCCTCGAGCAGCGTGCCGTCGGGGAGCTTCGCCTGGTAGTCGTCGATGACGGTCATGTGGCCGCCCTGGCGACCGGGCACGCCCTGAAGCGCGAGCTGCTCGAGCGTGAAGCGCGCCTTGGGGTCGAGCGCGTTGAAGTCGACCTTCCAGGACATGATGATGGGGACGCCCGCGTGGAGCGCGGTCTGCACGGCGATCTGGAACTTGCGCCGACCCTCTGCGGAGGTCGGGTAGTTCTCTTCGTGGAACGCGTTGGCGCCCGTGCGGTTCCAGAAGCTGCCCGAGCCGAGCGCGTCCTGGAGCTTGCCCTTGAATTCCTTCTGGCCCTTGAAGTCCCACATGCGCGCGTCGAAGTCGCGGGCGCGGAGGATGTTGTTGTTGGGCGTGCGGCGGGTGTAGCTGCGGTCGAGCGTCTTGGTGACGCCGACGCCGAACACCGCGTCCAGCTTGGCCTTCACTTCGGGCTTGAGCTTCCAGGCCTTGTCGAGCTCGGCGCGCACCTTGGCGCGGTCACGGCGCACGGCCGGATCGGCGAGCGGGCCGCTCTTCAGCGAGAGGTTCACCGCGTCGAGCGCCGACGACTGGCGGTTCGACATCTCGGCTTCCGACTCTTCGCCGATGAAGTCCTTCTCGAGCATGATGCCGTAGCGATCGATGAGGCCAGCCGCGGTGCCGTAGCTGCCGCCGGTGGAGATCTCGGTGCTCGCGCGGCCGTTGGCGAGCTGCTCGAACCAGTGCCAGTAGGTCCAGTACGACTCCGACACGTTGGCTTCGGTGCCGGTGGCGCGCTTGTTCATCGACTCGACCCAGGAGGCCGTCGCGTACAGCCAGCAGTTGCCGATCGACTGGCGCTTCACCTTGGTCTGGTCGAGCTGGACGATATCGTCCGTCGAGACGCCTTCTTCTTCGGTCTCTTCCGTGGTGGCGTCCGCGGAGGAACAGGCCGCCGTCGAGCCGAGGGCGACGAGCGCCGCGAGAGAGAGCCACCGAGTCTTCGTCACCAAGTCCGAAAGCGCCATGTTCGTTCTGCTCCTTGAGCGGGCCGCCGACCGGGTGGGTCGCGTGCCTCGGTAGGGTTGCCCGACGTATCGAAGTCCAGCTTTTGCGAAAGGTGTGCCGATGTCGCACATCGGCAAAACTTCCGAGAATGTTAGTTTTCGCACGACTTCGGGTGGTCCGGGTGGATTTTTTAGGATCCATCTCAACGATCCACCCCGACGCTTCGGACGGGGGGAGGGCCGTCGCCCCGAAGCGACGTTTCACTGCGGATTTTGCACGTCGTTCTCGCGACGAGCCCCTGCCCGGAAGCGTTGGCCACCTGATAAGGAAGGGCCATGCGTATCGTCTGCGTCGGTGGGGGTCCTGCAGGTCTGTACTTCGCGATTTTGGCCAAGAAGGCCGACCCGCGACACGACATCACCGTGATCGAGCGCAACGCGGCCGGGCAGACCTTCGGCTGGGGCGTGGTCTTCTCGGACGAGACGCTCTCCTACTTGGAAGAGAACGATCCTCCCACCCACGAGGCGATTCGAAAGGCCTTCGCCCACTGGGACGCCATCGACGTGCACTACCGCGGCACGTGCACGCGCTCGGGCGGTCATGGATTTTCCGGCATCGCGCGCCGAGACTTGCTCGAGATTCTGCGTGAGCGCGCCGAGGGCCTCGGGGTGCGTGTGGAGCTCGAGCGCGAGGTGGACGACCTCGATGCGCTCCGTGCCTCGTGCGACCTGCTCGTGGCCTCCGACGGCCTGAACAGCAAGACGCGCGCGCGCTACGCCGAGCACTTCTCGCCCACGATGGAGAAGCGCAAATCGAAGTACATCTGGCTCGGCACGAAGAAGCTCTTCGACGCCTTCACCTTCCTCTTCGCGGAGCACGAAGGCTCGCTCTTCCAAGTGCACGCCTACCGCTTCGACGCCACGACCAGCACGTTCATCGTGGAAACCGACGTGGAATCGTTCGAGCGCTCGGGTCTCGCGAAAATGAGCGAGAGCGAGCAGATCGCCTTCCTCGAGAAGCTCTTCGCCGAGCACCTCGACGGCAACGCGCTGCTCTCCAACCGCTCGACCTGGCTGCACTTCCACACGCTCCGCTGCAAGAACTGGAGCTACGAGAACGTGGTGCTGGTGGGCGACGCCGTGCACACCGCGCACTTCAGCATCGGCTCGGGAACCAAGCTCGCCATGGAGGACTCGATCGCGCTCGCCAAGGAAATCTCGGGCGTTCGTGAGGCGAAAGAGGTCCCGGCGGCGCTCGTACGTTACGAGCGCGAGCGTCGCGTGGTGGTGGAGAAGACCCAAGCCGCGGCTCAGGACAGCCTGCTCTTCTTCGAGCACACGAAGCGCTACCTCTCGTTCGATCCGCTCGCGTTCACCTTCCGCTTGCTCACGCGCAGCAAGAAGATCGGCTACGAGAACCTCGGCGTGCGCGACCCGGAGTTCGTGCGGAGCGTGGCCTCGGACTTCGATCGCAAGGCCGGCGTGGAGCACGAGCCCACGCGCCCGGTGCCGCCCATGTTCACGCCGTTTTCGTTGCGCGGCATGCGCCTCGAGAACCGCATCGTGGTCTCGCCCATGTGCATGTACTCCGCACAGAATGGCGTGCCCGGTGAGTTCCACCTCGTGCACTACGGCAGCCGCGCCATCGGCGGAGCGGGCCTCGTGGTGACCGAGATGACGTGCGTGGCCGAAGACGCGCGCATCACGCCCGGATGCGCGGGCATGTATACGGACGAGCACGAGGCGGCCTGGAAGCGCATCGTCGACTTCGTCCACCGCGAGAGCCGCGCCAAGATCGCCATGCAGCTCGGGCACGCGGGCCGGAAAGGCGCGACCAAGCTCATGTGGGAGGGCATGGACGAGCCGCTCGCGTCGGGTGCGTGGCCGCTCGTCTCGGCTTCGCCGCTCGCGTACCTCGCACACGGTCAGGTCCCGAAGGCCATGGACCGCGCGGACATGGATCGCGTGAAGGGCGAGTTCGTCGCGGCCGCGAAGCGCGCGGCTCGCGCGGGCTTCGACATGCTCGAGGTGCACATGGGGCACGGCTACCTGCTCGCGAGCTTCCTCTCGCCGCTCACCAACGTGCGCACCGACGAGTACGGTGGGAGCCTGGAGAATCGGCTGCGCTTTCCGCTCGAGGTGTTCCGCGCGGTGCGCGAGGTGTGGCCTTCGGACAAACCCACGAGCGTTCGTTTTTCGGCCACCGATTGGGCCGAGGGCGGGAACGACGGCGACGACGCCGTACACATCGCGAAGGCGCTCGCGGCGGAGGGCTGCGACGTGGTCGACGTCTCCACCGGCCAGACCGTGTGGGGAGGTCGTCCGCCCTTCTACGGGCGCATGTACCAAGCGCCCTTCGCCGATCAGGTGCGCAACGAAGCCTCGATGCCGGCCATCACGGTGGGCAACATCTCGAACGCCGATCAGGCCAATACGCTGCTCGCGGCCGGCCGCGCGGACCTCGTCGCCGTGGGGCGCGGGCACCTGCGCGATCCGTACTTCACGATGCACGCCGCAGAAGAAGCGGGCTTCGAGGGGCTCGCTTGGCCCAAGCCGTACGGCGTGGTTCGTCCGGTCGCGAAGCGCTGAGCGTCAATCCGGGGTGCCGGCGTCGACTGGGGATGCGTCGTCGCCAGCGTCGCGATCCGGCGTGGGCGCTGCACCCGTGATGACCACCGTGCACTGCTGGTCCACGCAGCGGGCGGAGAGCGACGCGCAGCCGGCCTGGCAGGGCTTGGGCTTCTCGAAGCACGTCTCGCGGTAGGCCTGCTCTTCGTCGAAGAACTTGCGTTGGTCGTCGACCGAGATGGCGTCGTTGGGGCACTTGCACGTGTCGCACGCGGAAGCGGCGAAGCTCACGAGGACGCAGTCGGCGTTTTGGCTACAGGCGCGCGAGTAGGTGCTCCGGTCCGGCTTGGCTCCCGAGCCTTGCGGCTCGAACGGCGAGCTCGGGCGGCTGGTCGCGCTGGTGCTCGGCGCGAAGACGGCGGGTGGGGCAGGGTCGCTGCAGGCCGAGACGACCGACACGACGAAGACGGAGCCTACGAGCGAGAGCCAAGCGGCGCGGGGCGTACGGCGCATGGCCACGACTCTACCAGCCCTTTCCGCAAGGTCGAACCGGCGCCGCATCTTTCGCCACAATGGATGTACGATGCACGCGAATCGCCGCACGATCGCCCACGAAAAAAGGCGAGCGGTCACGGATGGTCCGTCGACGCGCTCGCCTTCTTTTGGGACGGCTCCGAGGTCAGAGCGATTTGCCCATGACCGAGTAGCCCTTGTCGACGTAGACGGTCTGACCGGTGATGCCCGTGCCGAGCGCGCTCGCGAGGAAGGCCGCGGTGCCTCCCACCTCGAGCGCGGTGATCGCCTCGGGGAGGGGCGAGTTGGCCGTGGTGTAGTCGATCATGTCCTTGATGAACCCGATGGCCGAAGCGGCGCGCGAGGCGAGCGGGCCGGCCGAGATGCAGTTCACCCGGTGGCCCCACTTGCGTCCGGCCTCGAAGGCGAGCACGCGGGTGTCGCTCTCGAGGGCGGCCTTGGCGGTGCTCATGCCGCCACCGTAGCCGGGGATCACGCGCTCGGCCGCGAGGTACGAGAGCGAGAGGAACGAGCCGCCCTTCTTCATGAGGGGGCCGAAGTGACGCACGAGCGACACGTTCGAGTACGCGCTCGTGCCGATGGCCGAGAGGTAGCCCTTGCGGCTCGTCTCGAGCATCACGTTCTTCACTTCGGGGCCGTTGGCGAGCGAGTGCACCACGATGTCGACCGGCTGCTCGCCGAATTCTTCGACCATCTTCTTGGCGATGCCGGTGACCGAGACGTCGCCGTGCTCCTTGTAGCGTTTGCTCTCGCGCGTCTCTTCCGGGATGTCCTCGAAGGTGTCGAAGTCCGCGTCGAAGGCGTAGATGCGCTCGAATTCGAGCTTCTGGCCGCTCGAGAGCACGAGCGACTCGTCGAGCTTTCCGCGGCGGAGCAGCGTGGTGAAGATGTTGTACGCCGGAGGCCAGGTGCCCACGCACACGGTCGCGCCGGCTTCGGCGAGAGACTTGGCGATGGCGAACCCGAAGCCGCCGTCGTCGGCCACACCGGCCACGAACGCGCGTTTACCCGAGAGATCGATGGGGAGCATGTGGGCGTCTTTTTTGGCTCTCGCGCGCCTGCCGTCAACGAAAAAGGGGCTACGCACGCTCGGCCCGTGTGCGTAGCCCGCTTCGCCTGCCGAAGATCCCCGCGTCTTTCGGCGACCGTGGTGATGGTTGCAGCTTACAAGTCCATGCTTCCCGAGCGCACGCCACCTCGACCGCGGTAGTCGAACGCGTCTTCGTCCTCGTTGGCGAGACCCGCCAGCTTGCGGAGCGCATCGACCCGCGGCTGCACGGCTTCGGGCGGGATCTTGGCGAGCTTCTCGTGCACGGAGGCGAGCGCGTCCGCCGCGCTCCGGTCCTGGAGATTGCCCGAGAAGACGGAGGCGGGGCGGCGGTCTTCGATGGCCTCTTCACGACGCGCGAGCATGGCACCCACGCCGTTGGCCACGATCGGATCGGGATGGGAGAGCAGCGGCAAGAGCGGCGCGATGCTCTCGGGAGACGAGGTCTTCTCCACCACGTGCAGGAGCGGCGCGTACTGGCCTTGCGAGATGCGCGAGACGTTGAAGCGCGTGGCGAGCGCTTCGGTGGGCGTGGCGACGAAGGCCACGAGGAAGAGCGCGAACGCGTCGGTCTGACGATGCACGAGCCAGGCGGCGGTGCGCTTCTTCGCGACCATGCGAATCGAGAGCACGAGTCCCACGACCACCAGCGTGGTGCCGAAGATGCCGAGGATGCGCGCCTCGGTGAGGCCGCTCACGTCCACGTAGAGCTGGATGCGACGGAAGGTGCCGAGCGCGAGCACCACGTTCTGCGCGGCCCAGCCATAGGCGAGCAGGCGCACGTTACGCGCGGCCGGATCGTGGTGGAACGCGCCGCGGAAGATGACGCCGAGCACCACCGTGGAGAGGAGGAGCGCCACGGTGAGCCACGCGGTTCCGCGGTGCGCGTACTCGGTGAAGCCGAGCCCGGCCGGGGGCTTTCCCGCCCAAAGCGAGAGCGCGTCGAGCGCATTCACCGCGAAGAAGAGCGCGTTCAGCGCGAGCAGCGTGTTGCGTGCGGTGGTGATGGAAGCCTGCGGCACGAGCTCACCTGCGTCGTCCGATTGGTGCCGTCCGAGCGTGCCCACGAAGGCGCGACGGAACGCGGGGCGCAGGACCGCCGTGCCCACCACGGCCGCGCCGAGCCAGAAGAGCGGGCGCGCAGGCGACGGGAGGTGGATGGCGCCGAGCGCGCGTGACACCCAGGCCTCGATGACCGGGTTCGCGAAGGTGAACACCAGGCCGAACGTCACGAAGAGGCCGAGCGGCACCAGCACCGTCTTCCACGGAAAAGCCGGTCGCTCGCGCTTGCCGAACAGCGAGCGTGCGCCCGCGAAGAAGGGGGAGACTCGTCCGAAGAGCAGCCCCGCGGAGACGCCCACGCTGGCGACCAGGTCGGGGAGATAGGTGCGCTTTGCACGAATCGTGACGGTGAACGCCGCGACCAGGAGCGCCGCCAGAAGGATCGAGCCGAAGCTCCCGCTCCACGCGACCCGGCCGCAGGTGGCCACGAGCGCGACCGTGACCGCCGCAGCCCGCAG
Source organism: Polyangiaceae bacterium (assembly GCA_965225775.1). Taxonomy (GTDB): domain Bacteria; phylum Myxococcota_A; class Polyangia; order Polyangiales; family Polyangiaceae; genus JAAFHV01. The sequence goes on from OZ245328.1 coordinate 9,646,792, forward strand.
GGAAAGACGCCTCTTTCGCGCGAACGCGGCCGCGATGCCGGCGAAGGTCGCGAGGCCGAGCGCGAGCGGAAGACTCGCGCCGCCGCTCGCGTACACCGCGAGGTCGGCCACCAGTACGAAGACGACCAGCGCGACGAGCTCGCGAGGCGAGGCCGGGGTCTTCGCGCGGGCTCCGCGACGCACCGTGGGCGCCGCACGTTGGACGCCGCGGTAAGGCGCTTCGGTGAACGCGGCGAGCGGCCCCGATTGTCCGAGGGCTGCCGCGTCACCCGCGAAGGCGTAAGGCGAGCCGGGCGGGAAGGGCGCAGGCGCCTCGCGTGTGGGCCCGTCGTTCGTGGAGGAGGGGAGCGGGCCGTTCGGCGTGGAGGGGTCGGAGGAGGTCTCGGGGGCGTCCATGGTGAGACGTTGGACAGTCGAGACCCTCGAAATCTGCGACCGCTCACCCGGGACCTCGGACCACTCAGGGGCGTCCTTCGACCGGCCTTTTCGGGGGACGGCCGAGCTCGGCTGGCATCGCACAAAAAAGCGGCTTTTTTGCCCCTGGATGTGGGGGCGGGTACGAGCGAAGGATGTTCGTTCGCCGTTCACTCGTGTGGCTGCTCGTGCCGGCCTGCGCCTCTCTCGTGGTCGCGCCGTTCGCTTGTGGAACCTCGGGCTCTCACCCGGGAGATGCGGGGGTCGTCGAGGGCAAGCTCGAGTCGCAAGCCGTCCCCACCGCGAGCGCGGAGCTCTCCGCGCCCGCCGAGACTCCGCCGACCGAGCAAGCGCGTCCTTCCTTGCCCACGGCGATCCCTCTGCCCGAGACGAACGGAGCCTGCCCCACGGGCATGGTGCTGGTCGACGGCGACTACTGCACCGACGTGGAGCAGAAGTGCAAAGCCGGCAAGAGCTGGTACGCGAAGTGGAACGACAAAACGATCTGCCTCGAGTTCGAGTCTCCCGCGAAGTGCGTGGGCAAGAAGGAACATCGTCGCTACTGCATCGATCAGTTCGAGTACCCGAACCGGCAGGGCACGCGTCCCACGGTGATGAACGACTTCCCGCAGGCGCAGCGCTTGTGCGCGGAGCAGGGCAAGCGCGTGTGCACCGAGAGCGAGTGGACCATGGCGTGCGAGGGGCCCGAGTACATGCCGTATCCGTACGGCTTCGCGCGCGACCCGGAGATTTGCCGCGGCGATCAGAAGGGCGTCGAGCCCGAGCCCGAGGGCATCACCGAGCGCGGCGATCCGTTCTACAAGTTCGCCTCGAAGCACAAAGAGGTGCGCGCCGCGGAGCTCGAGCGCCTCTGGCAGGGCTTGCCTTCCGGCTCGCAGCCCAAGTGCGTGAGCGACTACGGCGTCTACGACATGCCGGGCAATGCCGACGAGCTCGCGGCGAGCGAGAGCAAAGACTCCAAGTACGACAACGTCACCACCGGCGGGCCGTGGCGCTACGGCGTTCGCAACCAATGCCGGCCCAAGATCTACACGCACAACGAAGGCTTCGCTTATTACTACTTGAGCTTCCGCTGCTGCGCCGAGCCCGACGGCGCGCCCACCGACCCGCGTAGCCCCAAGCAGATTGCCCGCCACGAGAAGTGGAACGGCGGTCAGCCTCCCGTGCGCGACTCGTGGGACGGAGACCCGATGCCCGATCCGGTGGAGGCTCCCGCGAAGTAGTCGCGTGCACTCTGCACGTTCGCGAGAGCGTGCGGCTCAGCGAAGACCCGGTGTCAGGTGGGCGAGACCTCGACGATGGCGGCGTGCATGATGTGCGCGCGGAGCGAGGCTTCGCTTATCCACACTTGGCCTTCGCGACCCCAGCCGGTGCCCCAGCTGTTCTGGATGCGGAAGTAGCGGATGGGGCCGACCCACGTGTAGGCGTTCAAGAAGACCTCGTGGCCGCCGCGATCGGCGTTGCCGTACTCGGGCAAGGTGCCGCTCTTCGCGCCCGCGTGGCCCCACGCGTAGCTGTCCACGCGAATGCCGAGGACCACCGCACGTCCTTCGGCGAGCACGGTGGCGATCTCGTCGGGGTCCTTCGAGAGGTACTCTTTGCGAAGCGGGTAGCGCCCGGCGCCGTCCGCGCGGGAGACCTCGGCCACCATGTTGGGGTAACGACGCCAGCTGCCGCTCTCCACGTGGTAGGCGCTCTCGCACCAGACGTCGCGGTAGCCGAGCGAATCGTTGAGCAGGCAGGCGCGAACCGGGTCGAAGGGGAACGCCGCTTCCGGCGCGATCGAGGTGCCGCGCGCCGCGCTCGTGCCGTAGAGCCTCTTTTCGCTGTACGCGGCGACAATGTGCATGGGCGAGATGACGTCGCGGAAGCCTTGCCTTCGGAGGCTCGTCTCGGCTGCGCTCGAGGCCGCGAAAGCCCAGCAGATGCCCACTTGTTCTTGGCTCTTCACCGGGACGGCGAGCCCACGCTGCGCGAGGTCCACGGTGGGAGGAAGCAGGGCACGCGGGAAGTAGCGGCGCGGGGAGGTGCCGCCCGAAGGCAGCGTTCCGTTGCAGGGCACCGGGATGCGCACACCCGGCGAGACTTCGATGGGCGGACACTTGGCGAGCTCGGCCTGGAGCACCTCGAGGCTCGGCACACCGGACAGGCCGGGCACGCCCGGTAGGCCAGGCAAGCTCGGAAGCGTGAACCCGGGGAAGCCGGGAACGGGCGTGCTCGAGCCGCCTTGCGCGGGAGGAAGTGGGAAGCCCGGGAGCGCAGGCAAGCTCGAGAGATTCGGGGCGCCAGGCCAAGTGGGGAGGCCGGGGATGCTCGATGGCGCCGAGGGCGCTTCGTTCACCGTGGGCGCAGCGCCGAGTGCGGAGCTCGCGGAGGTCAGCGTGAGGGCGAGCACCGAGACGACCGCGGCGAGCTTTTGGCGCATGGGGCGTGGACGACCCCACGAGGCGCGCTATTCACCGAGACGACGCGCATGAAATGTCTATTTTTCAAGTGGATCGTCGCGTTCTCGGCGCGATCGTGAACGGCGGTGCTCACCTCGAGGGAAGGGCCGCGGATCTCTCGGAGGATCGCACCGAGCTCAGCGCAGGCCGAGACGACGACGGAGCTTGCGCGCCGACGGACGAGAGAGGTCGACCTTCTGTCCGTTCGCGAGGTGCGCCCCGTACCCACCGGTAGGCGAGGGATCGAGCAGTGGCTGAGCTCGAACCACCCGCGTCATCGTGGCTTGGACCCTAGACGCTCGGCGAGGACGGACGTCCGCCGGGCGTCGAGCTACCCCGTTCGCTTCTTCCGGAAGACCACGCGAACGGCGCGCGTCGACGGTGCGGAGCCCACGAAGTGAGGCGCGACGCGGGAGCCGAGAGGATGGGCCCCTTCACGGCGCGCTCGGGTGCACGGCCTTCGGGTAGGCCTGCCGGAGCGCGGTCGCCAGCGTTTGGAGCGAGGGCTCGAGGGCCGACCCCTTTCGCCAGATCAACGCGACCGTGCGGTGCGCGGCGGGTCCGGCGAGAGGGCGTACGTGGAGTCGCGCGCGCCTCGTCTCCGTCTCCACGGCGATGGAGGGGATGAGCGTGATGCCTCCGCCGCCCGCGACCATTTGCACGAGCGTCGTCAAGCTGGTGGCGCGAAAGTCGCTCTCGTTCATTCGCGCGGCGCTGCACGCTTCGAGAGCTTGGGTGCGGAAGCAATGCCCCTCGTCCAGGAGCAGGAGCTCTTCGCCTCGAAGCTCGGCCTCGGTGACGGGCGTGCTCTTCTTGGCGAGCGCGTGTTCGCGGGGGGTAAGCACGACGAATGGGTCCTTCGACAGGACCTGCTGGGCGACCTCGCCGATGTCGGCTTCGAGCGCCAGGATCGCCCCCTCGAGCTCGCCCTCTTCGAGGCGCTTCACCAGCACGTCCGTCTTGTCCTCGGTCCATCGGATGCGCAGCTTCGGGAAGCGCTTGCGCAAAGGCTGCGTGACGCTCGGGAGCAAGTACGGCGCGAGCGTCGGAATGACGCCCAGCCGCATCGTTCCGGCAAACGGATCCGAGGTTCGCGTGGCCGCCCGGACGAGCTCGTCGGCTTCGAGCAGAGCCCGCTTGGCACGCGCCGCCAGGTCACGGCCGAACACCGTGATGAGGACCTTCTTTCGGGTGCGCTCGAACAGCGTCACCCCGAGCGCTTCTTCGACCTGCGCGAGCTGCGCGCTGAGCGAAGGCTGCGACACCCCGCAACGCTCGGCCGCGCGCCGGAACGAGAGCTCTTCGGCGACGGCGACGATGTACTGGAGCTGGCGGAGGGTGAAGGGGTGGGGGGCCATCATTGGTAGTCTGGGACTATCGATAGCATCGGATGAATCGATTGGACCCTGCGATGGGTGGCTCCTAGGTTCGAGCCCGAAGGAGATGACGCCATGAGAAGTGCATCTGGGAAGAGGGCGCCGCTGTTGGTGCTGGCGCTGTGGGCGATCTCGGGGTGTGCGGGAGCCGTAACGCGGCCGGGCACCACGACCGCAACCCCACCGGCCTCACCGAAGGTGGAGGCCGCCAAAGACGCGACGCGGGCCCAGCTGATGTCGAACCAGTTCTGGTGGCCAGACCGTCTCGATCTCGGTCCCCTTCGGCAGCATTCGCCCGCCTCCGATCCGATGGGGCCGGACTTCAACTACGCCGAGGCCTTCAAGAGCCTCGACCTCAAGGCCGTCAAGAAAGAGATCGGCCAAGTCCTCACGACCTCGCAGGCGTGGTGGCCGTCCGACTACGGCAACTACGGGCCGTTCTTCATCCGCATGGCGTGGCACAGCGCCGGGACGTACCGCGTCAGCGACGGGCGCGGGGGTGCGGGAGGCGGGCAGCTGCGCTTCGAGCCTCTCAACAGCTGGCCGGACAACGCGAACCTCGACAAGGCGCGAAGGCTCCTCTGGCCCATCAAGCAGAAGTACGGAAAGAGCCTCTCGTGGGCCGACCTCATGGTGCTCGCCGGAAATGTCTCGCTCGAATCGATGGGCTTCAAGACCTACGGATTCGCGGGCGGGCGTCGTGATCAATGGGAGCCCGACCTCGTCTACTGGGGACCCGAGCAGAAGTTTCTCGCCGACCAACGCCACGGTCCGGACGGCAAGCTCGTCGCGCCGATGGGCGCCGTTCAAATGGGGCTCATCTACGTCAACCCGCAGGGCCCGAACGGCAATCCCGACCCGCTCGCCTCGGCGAAGGACATCCGCGAGTCGTTCGGCCAGATGGCGATGAACGACGAAGAGACGGTCGCGCTCATCGCGGGAGGTCACAGCTTCGGCAAGGCGCACGGCGCCGCCCCCGACGCCAACTGCGTCGGCGTCGCGCCCGCCGCGGGCCCCGTCGAGGACCAAGGCCTCGGCTGGAAAAACAGGTGCGGCACGGGCAACGGGAAAGACACGATCACGAGCGGCCTCGAGGGCGCGTGGACGTCGACGCCGACGAAGTTCTCCATGAACTACCTGTCGAACCTCTTCAAGTACGAGTGGGTCCAGACGAAGAGCCCTGGAGGAGCGATCCAGTGGATCCCGAAGGACGGCCAAGGCGCCGGTCTGGTCCCTGACGCGCACGATCCCAGCAAGCGCCACGCGCCCATCATGTTCACGACCGATCTGGCGCTGAAGGCGGATCCTGCCTACGAGAAGGTCTCGAAGCGCTTCCTCGCGAACCCGCAGGAATTCGAGCTCGCGTTCGGCAAAGCCTGGTTCAAGCTCACCCACCGCGACATGGGACCTCGGGCCCGTTACCTCGGAGCCGAGGTCCCCGCTGAGGCGCTGATTTGGCAAGATCCGGTCCCCGCCGTGAGCCACAAGCTCGTCGGCGACGCCGAGATCAAGGACCTGAAGAAGAAGATTCTCGCCTCGGGGCTCAGCGTAGGGGAGCTCGTTCGCGCGGCGTGGGCCTCCGCCGCATCGTTCCGCGGGACCGACAAACGCGGCGGCGCAAACGGAGCGCGTATTCGCCTCGCTCCCGAGAAGGACTGGGCCGTGAATGAGCCGGAACAGCTCGCCAAGGTGCTCTCTCGCCTCGAAGAGATTCAGAAGGACTTCAACAAGCGCGGCGACGGGATCAAGATCTCTCTCGCCGATCTCATCGTCCTCGGCGGTACGGCCGCGGTCGAGCAAGCCGCGAAGGCGGGCGGAGTCGACGTAACCGTGCCCTTCAAGCCCGGACGCACGGATGCCACGCAAGACCAGACCGACGTGGCCGCGTTCGCCGTGCTCGAACCCAAGGCCGACGCCTTCCGCAACTACTACGGAGCGGGCAACCGTCTATCTCCGCTCGAAATGCTCGTCGAGCGCGCGAACCTCCTCACGCTCACCGTCCCCGAAATGACGGTCCTCCTAGGCGGCCTTCGAGTGTTGGATGCCAACGTCGCGCACTCGAAGAACGGCGTGTTCACGACCCGCCCGGGCACGCTGACGAACGACTACTTCGTTCAGCTCCTCGACATGTCCACCAAGTGGCAGAAGTCCTCCACGGAGGGTCTCTACGAGGGAGTGGATCGGGCGAGCGGCAAGCCGAAGTGGACGGCAACGCCCGTCGATCTCGCGTTCGGCTCGCACTCCGAGCTCCGCGCCATCGCCGAGGTGTACGCCGCGGAAGACGGCAAGCAGAAGCTCGCGCAGGACTTCGCGAAGGCCTGGAGCAAGGTGATGATGCTCGATCGCTTCGACGTGAGCGGACCCGCGACGGAGAGTCGGCGCTAGCGCACGCGCGCGGGCACGAGGGCTCCCTGAAGACCACGCGAACGGCGCGCGTCGTCGATGGGGAGCCCGAGCCCACGAAGGGAGAGGCCTGCACCTTCCGAGTCCGCCGTCGAGCCGGCAAGGAATGGCGACGAGGCGCGCTGCCCGCGGCCCCGCGAAGGTCACAACGCGTGGTCTTTGCGGATACGGGCGAGGAGCGCGGTGCACGCCGCGAGGCAGATGTCGACGCACTCGTCGAAGCCCTCGCGCTCGCCGTAATACGGATCGGGCACGTCGAGGTCGCGTGGCCCTTCGGCGACATGGTCGCGAGCGAGGGAGATTTTCGCCTTCGTCGCTTCGCTCGCGGCGAGGCGACCGAGGGACCTCAGGTGCGTTCGGTCCATCGCGACGACGTAGTCGAACCGGTCGAAGTCGCGCACCTTCCACTGTTGGGCGCGGCCATCGAGGCGGTACCCCCGCGCCTCGGCCGCGCGGAGGGTGCGTGGGTCGGGTCGCTCGCCGACGTGGTAGGCGTCGATGCCCGCGCTCTCCACCTGGAAGGCGTCGGCGAGGCCCGCGTCGATGACGAGGTGCTTGAAAATGCCCTCTGCCGTGGGCGAGCGGCAGATGTTTCCGGTGCACACGAAACATACGCGGATTTTCGTCGTGGTCACCCGAGGGAGCGTACCAAAGATGCCTCGGCCGGAGGCGCGCGGACGACCCAGGCGCGCGGGCTATGTCGCGTTCGGCTCGCTGGGAGAGGCCTCAGATCCGACCGAGAGGCCTCCGATCCAGATCCGACCGACGTTGGCGCTAAGTCGTCGAGGGAGAGGCCTCAGATCCGACCGACGTTGGCGCTAAGTCGTCGAACTTCCGAACCCAAACCCCTCTCTGCCAGCGTGAGCGAGATTGCAGCCACCGTCGCGAAGTGGCTCGTCCCACGGCGAAATCAACCCGCTCATCTGGTCGAAGCCGTTCCCCGCACGGCGAAAACAACCACGTCATCTGGTCGAAGCCGTCCCCCCAACGGCCAAAACCAACCGCCTCATCTGGTCGAAGCCGTCTCCCTAACGGCCAAAAGCGACCCACGCATCGGGTCGATGCGTCGGCCCCACGGTTCGGACAGATGGCCCATCCCTCGAAACCGTCCCGGCCACGGTTCGGACAGATGGGGCATCCCTCGAAGCCGTCCCGGGCACGGTTCGGACGGATGGGCCATCCCTCGAAGCCGTCCCTGCCACGGTTCGGACAGATGGCCCATCTATCTAACCCCGCGAACCTCTTCTCGGCGACCGACACCGACACCGGCGCCGAGGCGACCCCAACTTTTTTTCACGACCCACGCAACGTTCTCGGAAGGCCGACCGAGAGAGGGGCACGACGGCGCGATCGAGCGCTCTCGAACCAAGGACATCGTCATGAAACCGAGTCGCAACGTTGGTCTGTTGTCTGCTCTCCAGCTCCCGAGCATTGCCGATGCGCTCAAGGAGACGACGGCGTCGTGCAAGCTGGGCGTGCCGGAGGAGCGACGGCTGAAGACCTTCTACCAGTTGTGCAAGCCGCTCGTGGCCGAAACCCAACAAACGGTCGGCGTGGAGGTGGCGGCGAAGACGTTGGGCGCGATCGATGCCCGCGTGGACCGAGGGTGGTACGTCGTGCGCGACCTCTTCGCTTCGTACGCGCGCTTCGCGGACGTGAGCGAGATTGGAGAGGAGGCCGCGCGGCTCACGCGGCAGTTCTTCCCCGATGTCGAGTTTACGCGGTTGGAGACGAGCGCGCAGCTCAACCACGGGCTTGCGCTACTCGAGAGCATCGACAACGCGGAGATCAGCAAAGAGCTCTTCGCGGTGGTTCGTCCGGCCCTCCAGATCCTGAAGGCCGATCACGTGGAGTACAAGGCGGCCATCCAGGCCGATCTCGTGCGCGTGGAACGTGCGTCCGCGCTCGTGCCCGCGCGCAAGGCCGCGCTCGAGGCGCTCCAATCGTTCGTGACCCTGGTCGAAGCCCTGGCCGAGACGGATGAAGAGATCGCCCAGGTCGATGCGATGCTCGCGCCCGTCGACACGCTTCTCGAGAAGGTTCGTCGGGACAAGCCGAAGCCCGCCGCAACGGATCCGGCGAACCCGAGCCCCGATCCCGTGAAGCCGAACGACGACGACACGAGTCCCGGTCCTGTCGCGTGATTGGTGACACGTTGTCCCGGTGGGCCGACCTTCTTTGCGGAGGGTCGGCCCGGTGTGTTTTGTTGGGGGCGAACGGAAGGGGGCGGGAGCCAGCGCACCGCGCCCTGCATACCGTTCGTTACGCGGGGGTGCTCGCGTTGGCGAGTAAGCTGCGGGCCCGTCTCGGGCCGAAGCCGGTTCTTCCAAAACCCACGGCGGACGTGCCCGAGAGCCCGCGCCGAGGCGTCCATCGTCCGTGGGCGGAGCTTCTCAAGAGCGCTGCACGGCGTCGTTCGTTTGGCGGCGGCTCCTGGCTCACGCGTCCTTGCGGACCAGCACGCATTGCATACCCATGCGGGCGTTCACGTCGGGATCCCACGGGCAGTCGAGGCGCATTCGCTCGACTACGTAGCGGCCCGCGGCGACCGTGACCTCGACACGCGCCTCCGGGTCGGCCGGGCTCCATGCGTCCGCGAAAAGAAGGCGGCCCGACGTCGTCACGTTGCCGACGGGCGTAAGGGCCGGCCAAGGTTCTTCGAGCGCGCGCAGGAACTCCGTAGCAAAGGCGTGACCACGTGAAGGCTCGGGCGCGCCTCCGCCGGCGCGCCAGAACTCGAGATCGGGATCGACCACGACGAGCTCGTCACGCACGCGATAGATGCCGGCGAGCTGGTTCCATCCATTGAGGTGCACGAGCAAGACCGCAACGCCATCGAGCTCGCCGGTCGTCGCGCCGAGCTGCCCGAACCTCGACGTGAGCGTCTTGACCTCCCGCTGCAATCGCTCGAGCTGCTCGTCGTCATCCGCGCGAAAACGACGTGCTTCGTCAGCGTCACACACGAGCAGCTTCACGGTGCTCGCGACAGGTGCGATTCGTCCCAGCTCTTCGGGGGCAACGGCCACGCCGAAACGCTACACGTCGCGGCGCACGTCGTCACTACGGCGAAGCGCTATCGGCGGTGCACCACGCCCACTCACGCCGCGACCGGCGGCGCGACCTACGCTTCTCGGGCCGGGACGCATCCACGGGCCAAAGATCTGGGCCGACGTTCAAGGCACCACGTTCGCGGTCGGTACGCTTCACGCGCATCGCACGGTCTCGGGCAAGCTGGACGCCAAGAACGACTTTCGCGTCGAGCTCGGCTCGGACGCACGGCTACTCGGCGCGGCCGAGCCCAAGAAGGGCGATCCTGTCGACCCGTACGTGCCTCGCCACGAGCTGCCCGCGTGCAGCGAACCACGCCGCAAGACGCCCTGAGATGAGCTCAAGCCATGGTACCATCCGGGAATGGGTGCCGACGACGACGAGCAACAACGTCAATTTCGCGCCGAGGCGCGCCGCGCGCGGATGACGGTGGTGCGCACTCGACTTGGCCATGAGCCGGCAGAGCCAGGCCCGTTCGGCCTCGAAGGCATGATTTTGGCGGCCAAGCTCTCCTTTGCGGCGGTGGCCTTTGCGGGGCAAACAGTCGCCCGTACGCCTCGAACCGCCATCGAAGTCCGATGGGTACCCGCTCGATGATCGAGGGCATTCCGGACGACTTTCGGGACCTGCTCGTGGAGCTCGTGGATGCTGGCGCGCGGTTCCTCGTCGTGGGTGGCTACGCTGTTGCAGTGCACGGACATCCTCGCGCCACGAAGGACATCGACGTGTGGGTGCATCGGCAGGATCCGACTGACGTTGGCGCTAAGTCGTCGAAATTCCAGCGCTCAGGATCCGACCGACGTTGGCGCTGATCCCGCTCAAGGATCCGACCCGCTCAAGGATCCGACTGACGTTGGCGCTAAGTCGTCGAAATTCCAAACCCAAACCCCTCTCTGCCAATGTGAGTGAGACAGATTCCGCCCCGCAATTGCTGCTGCCAGCCACCGTCGCGAAGTGGCCCGTCCGCCTTGATTTACTTACGCTCCGTCGAAAGTGAAGTCGGTGACACGGGTCTTCTTGATGCCGAGGAGTTTGTTGACCAAGCTGGTGGTGCGCACGCTTTCTCGGGAAGAAGACGGCGCGAGGCAAATCCGAGTTGTATCCGTGGAGGCCCGTGACAAGACAAGCCCTGGAGCTTCGGTGCCTCCGCGCCGACGTCCGTTCGTCCTTCTCCGAGGAGTGTCCATTGAAGTGGGGTGGTGGTCCTGCGGGACCGATGAGGCAGGCGCCGGTCGCGTTGCTCGCTGCGCTCGTGGGGAGCATGGCCTTGACGGCGAGCGTCGTCGCGTGTTCGGGGGCCACAATCACGACGGGAGACGAGGTCAGCGACGCGGCCGCGTCCGACGCCAGCACCGCTGAAGCGAGCGTCAGGGACCGTGACAGCGGCGGCGAGAGCCAGAGCGACGCAAGCAGCGACGAGAGCGACGCGACGGCGCCCCCCGCGTTCGACGCTGGCAGTGCATGCAAGCGCGACCCGAAATACGACTTCGAATGCGCGGCGCGCGGACAACCGCCAGCGGCCAACATCTGCTACGACCCTGGCGGCGAGCACATACCAACGACGTGCGTCATCAACCTCGGTACGCTTCTCGTTTGTTGCCCGCTTTGACGAGCGAGGGTTCGCCTGCCCCTCATAGAGCGACGAACGGCGCGATGCCGAGCTCGGCGCGGACCTCGGCGAGCGGCTGATCGAAGTTCGCTTGGATGTCGAAGTCGGTCGAGAGATCGACTTTGACCCGCGAGCCGCGGTTATGGTGCTGCACGAAGAGGCGCGGGTCGATCTTGCCCGCGACGCCCGGCGAGAACGGAGAGATCTTCAATCCGACCTGGAATTGTAGGGCGATCGTGAAGAGCCAGAAGAAGGGATCTTCTTTGCGATAACCCGCGATGAACGCCACGATGCAACTCTCGCCCATCGGCGTGATTGGGTAGCCGCCGAGCAGGTGCGTGATGTCGTGCCACGAACCACGCTCGCCGATGCCTCGCGCTCACCGGGGAAGTGGAGCTGGTTGGTCATGATGAAGTCGAAGTACGCGCGGCCGAGCGTCCCGTCGGGGAGCTCGCTCACGTCAGTCCACGACTTCCGAGTCGTCGAAATTCCAGCGCTCAGCATCCGCCCGACGTTGGCGCTGATCCAAGAAGGATCCGACCGACGTTGACGCTCAAGAAGGATCCGACCGACGTTGACGCTCAAGAAGGATCCCGCGAAGGATCCGACCGACGTTGACGCTAAGGTGTTGAAATTCCGAAGCCAAACTCGCGATGCATTCGCCAAGTCCCTGGCGGAAAGAGAACCCCGAGCACGCCCTCACCGGGGGGCCGGGATGTTTGCAGGGGTGTCCCTGGACGCAGCCGTGAGCGGGACTGCCTTCCGTCGCGAGCGCTCGGGGGCCGCCCGCAATCGTCGACCGGATTTCGAGCACTTGGCTTCAACGTCAGTCGGATCTCTCCGCGGCGAGTCGGATCTCTCCGCGGCGAGTCGGATCTCTCCGCGGCGGCGACCAGACCGCGAGCGCGAAGGCGGCGCGTACGCCGGGGCGGGGGCCTCGCGCGATTGCCAGCGTGGAGAGCTCGCGTAGCTCGTTCATGGGACCGCTTCGGGAGTGGCGCCGCGCCCCGCGCCAAAGGTAGCAGATGGGAGCCTCACGACTTGCCGCGTGGCCCCGCGACGGGACCCAAGAGGTCAGACCTGCGCCATGCCGCCATCGACGGCGAGATCGACGCCGGTCACGAAAGAGCTTTCATCCGACGCGAAGAACACCACGGCCGCGGCGACCTCTTCGGGGCGGCCGCGGCGGCCCATCGGCACCTGCGCCGCGAAGTGCGCGGCTGCCTGGGCGACCTGTTCGGGGCTCAGGCCCACCTTCTCCAGCGCAGGAGTCTCGATAGGTCCCGGGCTGATCACGTTCACCCTGATTCCTCGCGGCGCCAGGTCGGTCGTCCAGCCGCGCGCGAAGGCCCGCACCGCCGCCTTGCTGGCCGCATAGGCGCTGAAGGCCGCATCGCCCCGGAGATGGGCGACCGAGGCATTCAGGATGATTGATCCACCAGTGCGTACAAGGGTAAGTGCCTTTTGCACTGTAAAGAAGGTCCCCTTGGCATTCAGATCGAAGGTCGCGTCGAAATGTGCCTCGGTGGCCGTCTCCACGGGAGCGACCTCGCCCCAGCCGGCATTGGCGAAGAGCACGTCGATGTGACCGTACTTCGTTTTCACGACGTCATAGAGCCGGTCGAGGTCTCCCATACGCGAGATGTCGCCCGCGACCGTCGTGACATTGCGGCCGATCAGGGCTGCGGCCTCGGCGAGCTCCTTCTCGCGCCGGCTGGTGATGACCACCTGCGCACCCTCTTCGACGAAGCGCCGGGCGGTGGCCAGTCCGATTCCGCTGTTGCCCCCGGTGATGACCGCGACCTTGCCTGCAAGCTTTCCCATGATCCATTTCTCCTGTCTTCGGTGGTGGGACTCCTTGGCCGTCCCTGATGCTGCGAAGATGGCCGCGCCGGAGGCTCCTGGGCAGTGCACAATCCCGCGGAGCGGTGGTGCAGAATCCATCCACCCCGAGAGGCCAAGGCCAGGCGCCCGGCCACCATGGGTCATGTCCGAGGAGAGCCGTGACACCCAGGATTCTTGCTGTATCCTGCACCGGGTCGCCGCCCTCGAGCGCGCGCCACCCGGTGCTGGAATGAACCAATGATGGAATGGGACGACATCCGGCACTTTCTCGCGGTCGCGCGCGGCGGTTCGGTGCGAGCGGCGGCCGAGCGACTGGGCGTCAACCACGCCACCGTGCTGCGCCGCATCGCGCAGTTGGAATCGACTCTCGGCGCGCAGCTCTTCGAGAAGCTGCCCTCGGGTTATCGATTGACCGCTGCGGGCGAGGAGATCCTCGAGCTCGCCGGTCAGATGCAGGACGCCTCGCACCAGCTGGAGACGCGGGTCCTCGGGCGCGATCAGGGCCTACGGGGTCTCTTGCGGGTGACGCTGCCACCTCCGCTGGCCGCCCATCTCCTCATGCCGGACTTTGCCGAGTTCGCGCGACTGCATCCGGAGATCGAGCTCGAACTGCTCTCTTCGGGCGAGCTCGCCAATCTCACCAATCGGGAGGCCGACCTCGCGATTCGGGTGGTGTATGACCGCAAGACCCTTCCGCTTAACCTGCATGGATTGAAGGGCCCAGAGCTCTCTGGAGCCACCTATGTGTCGCGTGACCTCCTGGCCGCCTGGCGCGCGGGGGCGCCCGAACCCCGCTGGCTGACCGTGAGCGGCAACACCGTGCCGGACTGGGTGCGCGCGACCGAGGGAGGGGGTCTGCGCGCGCCTTTCCGGGTCTCGGACTTCGATGCTCAGCTCGCGGCGCTCCGGCAGGGCGTGGGCATGACGGTCATTCCCTGCTTCGTCGGAGATGGCGATCCCCTCCTGACACGAGTGCCCGGGACCGAGTCGCACCCCTATGGCACACTCTGGCTATTGACCCAGGGCGAGACGCGCAAGACCCGGCGCGTGCGGCTCTTGAGTGAGTTCATTGCGGCGAGGCTTGCCGCCCATACGAAGCGCCTCGCAGGCTCGCTGGACTGACCGTCCGCTGGATTGCCGGGAGGGACCGTCCATGGTTTCTCTGCAAACCCGAGCACTGACGACGGACGGCGAGCTCTCGTCCAGCACCCGCGGCACGACCGCTCGCGCTTCCGATCCGCGGCGAGTGACGCGTGCGCGGCGAGTGACGCGTGCGCGGAGAGGAGCGCGGGCGTGCGCTTCGGCACGTCGGGTCGGCTCGCGGATGCCGCGTAGGTATCGAGCCACGCTCGTCGGAGCCATGACGAGCGCGAGTAACTTCATGCTCCCGCCCAGCATGGCAGGTCAGAAGGTCGACCCCAAACGTCCGCTTGAGAGGCTCCGCCCACGAACGATAGGCGCCACGCCGGGTCTCTCGGGCAGCTCCGCCGCGTCTCTGACGAGACCGCGACGGGCTTCGGCTCAAGACGGCACCGATGCCCTGGGATCGGGGCGCGCGCTGGGGTCGCGAGCGCGCGGATTGACGGGCCAAAACCCTATCTGGCTCCTGAATCATGCGACCCATCTTGCTGCGCGAGGCCGAGAACGTGGATGCGCAACGCTTCGTCGTGATCTGGGCTGAGTGCGCGAAACGCTGCGGGGAAAGCGGCCTCGAGGTCGACCAAAACGTCCAGGACGATTTCTTCGCCGACGGCCAGCGGCGCCGTGCCCACCTTGGAGCGCGCGGATGCGATACGCGCGGGGTTCACGAGACGCGTCGCGAGGACCTGCAACTGTGCCAGATCGAGGGCCGCGTCGGGGTTCCACGGAGCACTCTCGTCGAACCGCGCCTCGTCGAGCTCGGGAATCTTGTGCTTTACGACGTAGCGCTCTGCCGGCCTCGCCCGCGCATCGGGCTTCAACACGAAACCCTCGGCCACGTTGCCTTGGATCGGGGGGAGCCCGAGCATCGTCGGGACACGCGTTGGAAAGTGAACGGGTAGCTGCTCCAAGGCCGCCCGCGGACCGCGACCTAGGTGCGGTGCCATCCGGATCCCATAAGTAGCCGCCAAGCGCTCTACCTCCGCGTGTGCAAGAAATGTGGGCTCGGCCTCGTCTGGCGCTTCCACGAGCACGTCGAAAAGGACGAACCGAACATCCGGTGAGTACCAAATACCGGTCTGCACCGGTGACGCTCCAGGAGAGGCCTTTACGTCGGGGTGCGGATATGCCCCACCATAGAGCTCGCCATAGAGGCGTACAGCGGAGGCCCCCGCTTGCGCCTTGAACACACGCTGCGCGGCGTCCTCGAGCTCGCCTCGTAGGAGTTGCCAACCAAAGAAGGCTTCGCCGTCCTCGAGCCAAGCCTTGCGCTTGCCCACACGCGTCACGCGGCCGGTCGTGCCCACGACCACCTGTGCACCATGCACCTTTTCCGTGGCCACCCAGAGACCACCGGGCGACGGGGAGCTGCCATCGAGCCGAGTAGGGATCTTGGGATAGGGGAGGTGCTCCACGGGTCGGGAATAGCAGGCGCGCTTCGTCGAGCCTAGCGATCGGATCTGGGGCCGTTCGGGGCGGGATGCGATGGGCTACCTTGCGCAGAGGATCCGACCGACGTTGCGCAGAGGATCCGACAGAGGATCCGACCGACAGAGGATCCGACCGACAGAGGATCCGACCGACGTTGGCAGACAGAAGAGGATCCGACCGACGTTGGCGCTCCGCAGAGCGATAGAGGATCCGCAGAGCGACAGAGGAGCCGACCGACGTTGGCGCTAAGTCGTCGAACTTCCGAGCTCCGCGCAAAGGATCCGACCAGCCCCGCGCAGAGGATCCGACCCAGCCCCGGGCAGAGGAGCCGACCGACGTTGGCGCAAGTCGTCGAACTTCCGAGCCCAGACTCGCGATGCCCTACCTGGACGACTTTCGAGCTTCCGTGGTGGAGCGGGCCGCGGCTCGACCTCCCCTCAAGGTTCGGCGCTCGGCGAGCAGGATGCGGACGTTCCGGTCGATTTGGTGCGACTTCCAAGGACCTGCTGGCTCTGGTACGGACACCGAGATGTCTGAGCCCGACGCGCTCGAACGACGCCTCTTACCCCCGAAGGCCAAGGGGACACCCGACGAGCTCTGGCTCGTCGTGACGAGACGTGCCTCGCTCGTCGAACAAGCTGACACCAAGCAAGGGAAGCAGCACTTGGCGATGGCGGCCCTTTTCGCTGGACGTGGTTTCCAGGCAGGAGAGCGAGATGCCACGAGACTAACCGAGTACCTCGCCGTGTTTCGCGAAGCGCAGACCAATCAGTGCTTCCCCGTGCAGCTCCAAGCCATCCAATCGCGCATCATCAACCAGCTCCGAACGGCTGGGGGCATTTCTGAGCCTGAGATCCTGGCAAAGAAGGCGAAGAACGTCTTCACCCATGTCGCCATGTACCTCATCGGCGACGGAACGAGCTTCGACGCGATCTCGAACGACCACGGCCGTTGGTCCGATGACAAGGGAATGAGGGCCACCGTGCAGGCTGGTCTCGGCCTCTTCATCTATACCGGCGCCGACGGCACGATTCGTCTTGAGGTTCGGGTGGTCGACCGTGACGACCTGGCCTTGGGGTCGCGCGAGTACGAGAACCTATCGTCAAGCGCCGAGCCCGTCGGTGAGTGTCAAAGTAGATGTCGCCTTTTGTTGATGGCTACGAGCGACGGGGACTTGCGGCGACGGGCTCCTCCATTTGTTCGGGGTTGAGGAAGACGGCTCCGGTCGGCGTCCAGTTTCGGGTGGTGCGCGACCAGCGGTTTGGATGTTTTCGTTTCGCACGCATGTAGACCCGTGCTCGTTTCGCCAGCACGGCATCTTCACGGCCAAAGTGACGGTCGGAAGGCGTTACGAAGCGAATGGCGCTGTGTTGGTGCTCGTTGTTGTACCATTCGACGAAGTCGGCCACCCAGGCTCGCGCTTGCTCGAGGGTCTCGAAGGGCTTTTGCGGGTACGTCGGACGGTACTTCAGCGTGCGAAAGAGCGACTCCACGAAGGGATTGTCGTCGCTCACTCTCGGACGGCTGAAGGACGGTACGATTCCGAGGCGCTGCAGGGTTGCCAGCATCGTCGAGCCCCGCATCGGGCCGCCGTTGTCGGAGCGAAGCACGAGGCCGCGAGGGTCGACTCGATGCGCGCTGCACGTGTTGGCGATGAGCGTGGCGGACTTTTCCATCGACTCGTCTTCGTGAACCTCGAAGCCGACGATGCACCGGCTCCATACGTCCACGATCAGGTAGAGGTAGAAGAATCGGCCGCGCACTGCGCTGAGTAGATACGTGATGTCCCAGCTCCAAACCTCATTCGGCGCCATCGCGACATGGGGGGCCACGTGGCGCGACGTGTGCGGCTTCGCGCGTCCTCGGTGGGCGTTTTGGCCCTCGGCGCGGAGGATGCGATAGATGGTCGACTCGGACGCAAGATATCGCCCTTCGTCGGCGAGCTTTGGAACCACCTGCTTCGGCGACAGATCTCGGTACTCGGGTGAGTTCACGACCTCGAGCACCTTCGCGCGTTCGGCTGGCGTGAGCGCGTTCGCGAGGCGCCTGCGCGGGCCCGCACGGCCATCGTCTCCGCCGTCAACGCCACGCCACCGCTGGGTCGTTCGCTCCGTCAAACCGAGCACATCGCAGGCCTGCTCGCGACGCGCTCCGGCTGCAACCGCTTCGTCGATGAGCCCGAGGATCACTTCTCGCTCCCGTCGTCGGGTTCGTCGTCCGCGTCCGCCAAGAGGGCGCGGACTTTTTTTTGGAGCACGAGCAGCGCGGCCGCCTCGGCGAGCGCCTTGTCCTTGCGCCGCAGCTCACGTTCCAGCTCCTTGATGCGCTTGCCCTCCGAACCGCGCGTCGCGGGCTTAGGCGCGCCTCCTTCGAGCGCCGCCGTTGCCGCATCGGTCGCAGCCTTTCGCCACTGCTCCAGCTCCGCCTCGTGGACCCCCTCGCGTCGCAGGAATGCACCGAGCTCGTTCGGCGGAGTCGCCGCTGCCGCCATGACAATCCGGACCTTCTCCGCCGCTGTCCGAGGGCTGCCTTCCATCACGCGGTCAGAACGTCGCTCATTCGCCATAGGTACGACGCTACGCGCGTCCCGCAACCAGCGCGAGAGCTGGCTTTGCGAGACGCCCGCCTCCTTCGAGAGACGCATCGCGCTGATCGCGTTCGGTGCCGACATTCGCTGCACCATCTTCGCTTTGAAGCTTTCCGTGTAATTCAAACTATCCTTCGGTTCACGCCCCGAGAGAACGGGTCAGGCCGCGGTGGCGGAGGCGACAACTTCCCTGACACAGGGGGCCGTCTTGCTCGCTCTTCCGTCGGGCAGGATCCGCCTTGGACAGCCCCTCGCAAAGAGTGAAGAGTGCCTCGAAGTCGATGTTGAAGCGGGAGTGTACCGTGTGGCGCTGTACAACCTCTCGTACGGTGAGAAGTGCGTCGTCGTCGCGGCACGCACCGACTTGGAAAGCGCGGTAAATCAACCACCCGAATCAGAACCACGTTACGGTCAGAGTATCGGTGGCATTCTCGATACGTAAGTCCTAGACCCTGGGATTCGTGCGCGAGGCTGTCCGGGACGATTGGAGGGGTGTCCCGGGACGCTGCGGTGAGCGGGACTTCCCTTCATCGCGAGCGCTCGGCCCCGTCCACAGTCATCGACCGGACTTCGCGTACTTGCCGTCAACGTTCGTCGGTTCGCTCGGGCACCCTGGTCGGTTCGCTCGGGCAAGTCGGCGCACTTGGCGTCAACGATCCTTCGGATCGCTCGGGCATCGAGTCGAATCGTTCGCCTTACAGATGGTCGTGCAGGAGCAGGGGGTGGGCTGCCCGAGGCCCCACGTCGCTTCGAGGCGCCTACGTGTGCCGTTCATTGGCGCGTCTCGACGTTCGGCTCGTCAGCGCGCGACGCCCTCACGCACCAACCACGACAGGATCGCCGTGGTTGCAGGGCCGCTCCTGGCCGGGTTGGAGAGCGAGCCGAGCGCGATGCCACGAACCGACTCTCCATGTGGGAGAAACGCTTCACACCTGGTGGCATTGGGCTCCTCAGGCGAGCCGTCGAGCGTGCTTTCCCGGCTCGCCACGACGAGCTCGGTCCATGACCACTCCATGCGAGGGGGAGCCACCGTACTCTGGTAGATGGCGTTGCTCGGAATCGGTGAGCCTTGCTGCCAACTTCCGACGGAGTAGACATCCCCGAAGCGGTCGACGAGTGTGCCCCTTGGCCCTGCATAACCACCTGTCGATGCGCAGTGAAAGACGACCTCTGCGGCGCCGGCGAGCGCCCGCGGCAAGGCTCGATTGGCATAGGCCGGTGCGGGGCGGGTGGGGGTGCACTCACGAACGATCGTCGCGGGCAGGCGCGACGTTACGGAGACCCGATAGTCGAGAAAGAGCGTCACGCGTGCGCATCCGGAGTCGCGCGGCGGCGACGGATTCTCGGTGACGAAACGATACGAATCGGCGGGAACGAACGTGGACGCCGAATCAGCCTCCCGCAGCGTTGCGGTCGGCTCGAGCCCCAGCGCTTCACTGTGGGCCGCCAGGAATGCGACTCCGCTGGCCCGTGCCGCCCCAGGCCGCCACGCCGCAGGACGGAACAGTTCGTCGAGGGCTGGCGGAGGCGCCAGACGGAGGGTGACCTTCGATCCCTCATCCTCGAGCGTTGCGAGTGGCGAACCTTCTTCGCGGAGCGTCTGGAGGAGCTGGTCGGATCGGAAGGCCCGGGTAGGCGGAGGACGTGGCGGAACCAGGGGCGGAGCGGGCGGGGCGCCGCAAGAAACGGAAAGCGAAGAAATGACGAGTAGCGCCCAGGAAACGCACGCCGAACGCCCGCTGTTTAGGGGGTTGGGTAGGGTAGGATTCGGTTCCATTGGAGTGCTCGGAGTAGGTGGGGAGGTCGACCTGGTCGATCCTATTTGCAGTTCAGCGCTCCAAAAGCGTCGACGGTTGCCGCAAAGTTGCCTGGTGAGGCCTGGATACAGCGATGCAGCGGGTTCTTGCACTGGATACTGCTGTTAATCGAGCGTCCGACGCAAAGTGTTGCCGAGAAGGGAGACTGGTCGTCGCAAACGTAGCCGAAGTCGACGAAGGCGCACGAAGTCTGTCGTGGGACTGGCTGTGCGGTTCGACAAGTCGGTGCCCAAAGCAGAAGCTCCGCTGGAGAAAACACGCCAACCGCACCCCACGCGCATCCGACGGCAGCGTGCGCTTTGGGTCCCAATCGTTGGGCCACCTTGATCTGAGCAACGGCTGCGTCGCGAAAGGTCGTTCGCGGGTTGGCTAGGGTCGTCATGGCTTGAAACCAGATGTAGCGTGAGGCCTCGAAGCCGATTCCTTCAGGCACGGCGACGATCTGTCCGTACGACGTCGTTTCCTGCCCACCGACGGTCATGATCGCATATGCCCGGTTCGGGATGCCGGAGAGCGTGTGGACGCCGCAGTAGTCGTTGGTCGCGTCGGGACTCGTGCATGGGGCAATTTTGGCGTAGTTGGAAATGCTCACTCCGTCAGCTTCGGGATTGAGCATGTTTCGCGCAAAGGGTTGGTTGCGCATTACTCGGCCTCCCATGCCGAAGTTCGCTCCGGGGCGCGTCTCTGGTGCCCACATTTTTGCCGCCATCGACATGGCGTCGGCAAAGGACTCGTCGAGCGCTCCGGATTCTCCTTGATAGACGAGGTGGGAGGTGTGGGCGATGATGCCGTGTGAAAGTTCGTGCGCCACCACGTCGAATCCCATGGCTAAGGGGTGATAGTGGCTTGCGCCGTCCCCGAAGTGGATGGCTTTCGTTCGGGGAGAATAGAATGCGTTGTCTCCTCGTGCATTCGCGGCACTGTTGTCGTGGACGACGACATGTACATCGGTTCCGAGGCCGTCGAGACCGTTGCGTCCGTGTACCAGACGGAAGTACTCCAGTGCTCGCGTGGTGTGATAGTGAGCATCCACGGTGATCCCCTGGTCTAGCGATTCCCATCGGCCGAGGCTGGAGGCGCGAATCGGATTCGGGTCGAAACTCCCGGGGAACCGAGGGTCGAAAGAATGAGTCAAGACCCGCGCACCAGGGCCCGTCGTTCGAAGCTCGTATTGGGAGCTTCCCACCTGGGTGACGTCGAGGCTCTTCGTGTCGGTAGCGTCCGCCCAATAGTAGTAGCCTCCGCCGTGCTGCGGATCGAGAATGCCGCGCGATTCGTTTTGGAACTGAATGATATCTCCGGACGACGCATCGATATAGACGAGAGGGTCGCTGCAACGGTCCGTGGCCCCAAGCTCGACGCGGTAGACCAATCGCACGTGCCCGAGTTGGTCTGGGAGCCCGCCCAGCACCAAAGACGCGGTCGTCGGAAAGCTCCCACACTTTTCGCGTACATAGGCGTTGGCGCGCTCCTTCGCTGACTCGCCGTCGATGGTGGCACTACGCACGGTTCCGAAGTCGAGTCCGAATGCCGACTCGACGAACGCCACGGACCCGTCGGCATTGAGCTGGAGGCTGGAGCCTACCTCGAACACGGGAAGCTGCGTCCCCGGGATTATATGTCTGTATTTCACACTGGAGCTGCCGTCGTCGAAGGAGCGCTCCTCCTCGACGACCGTTTCGTCGAATGGTTGGGTCGCCCCCAGCGCGGCGCCGTAGCGACTGAAGAACGTCGCTCCTTTCTCGAGCGCGTTTCCCGGTGACGGTATGGCCTTGCCGAAGGGAGCGAGCATTCGCCCGTGGGTAGCTACATTGGGGGCCGAAACGTACCAGGCGGTGCCGGTGTCGGCCTCGAGCCTCGCGGCGAGACTCTCCGTTCCGCTACGGTCGAGCTCGAACGCGGGCAATTCGTCATTCGCGTCGCCCGAGCACGCAGCAGAGCCTAGTCCAACGGCCAGCGCGCAACCGACGAGCAGACGAGGCACGACGGCCTCCCTGGGTATTTCGTTTCGTCCGGCGTATCGAGCGAACGGACGTTTGCCGGCGCAGAGCTTGAACATGATGAGGCCTCTTCGAATTCGGAGCTTGCGGCGAGCGACCAACTACGTCGCCGTGCACCTCTATCGACCAAGCCGTCCAAAACGTTGCGTCGTCCGTCCACGTTTTCTTCGATTCGCCGAATCAGCCTGGAATGCTGCGGGCAGACCGCCGCTCAGCCTGCTCCGAGGCCACCAGCGCAGCGGGATCAGGCGGTGAGCGCAGTGGTCGCGATGCCCTTGGTCGGGAGCGACGCGCCAGTGCGAAGGTGCGACCCCAGCGATGCAGCGGGTTCTTGCGCTGGGCGGGTCGTCGCGACATAGCCTCGGTTCTCGAGTGTCTCGCCGATCAGCGCAGGCCGAGACGGCGTCGGAGCTTTCTCGCCGATTGACGAGAGATGTCGACCTTCTGTCCGTTCGCGAGGTGCGCCACGTACCCTCCGGTAGGCAGGGGCTCGAGTCGCTCGACGTGGAGCAGGTTCAAGAGGGCTCGGCGGTGCACGCGCTCGAACGAGGCGCGTGGGAGGCGGTCTTCCAGGTCTTGCAGGGTGTGGTCGGTGAGAAGCTTCTTGTCGCGCGTGTGAACGGTGACGAGCGCGCCGTCGAAGACCGCGTGGGTGATCTCGTCCGGAGAGACCAAGATGACTCCGCTCTTCGTGGGAACGGCCAGGCGCTTCAGGGGCGCTTCGGCTCCGCTCGTCGCACTCCCGCTCGTCGAGTCTGCGTCGCTCGTGCGGTCGGCGCCGTCGAGGAAGCTTCGCGCGCGGGCGAGCGCCTTCTCGATGCGCGCTTCGTCCGCGGGTTTCATCACGTAGTCGACCGCACCCACGTCGAAGGCCTCGAGCGCGTGCTCGGGGTGCGCCGTGAGGAAGACCACGTAGGGGCGCTCTTCCGGCATCTTTGCCGTCGTCTCGAGGCCCGATAGTCCGGGCATGTGGATGTCCAGAATGGCCACGTCCACGTCTTCTTCGCCGAGGGTCTTCAACACCTCTTCGCCGCTCGAGCACTCGATGACGGCCTCCACGCCGCCGAGCTCCGACACGATGCGGGCGATGCGCTTGCGCGCCATGAGCTCGTCGTCGCAGACGAGGACGCGGAGCGGTGCGCTCGTGCTCACGAGCACACCCACGAGGCCGAAGAGCGCAGGAACGAAGACGAAGGAGACGAGCGGGGCATCAGGATTTCTTTCTGTGGGAGTCGGTGGTCGCTGGTTTCGGGAAGACGATCTCGGCCACGGTGCGCGTCTCTTCGGCGCGGATCGAAAAGCGTGCAGTTTCTCCGTAAGCGAGGGCGAGGCGCTTCTCCACGATCTCGAGGCCGTGGGCCCCTTCGCGTGGTCCGGTGTAGGCGCCGGGGTTCTCCACGCGCACGGTCACCGTCTCCACGCTCTCGGTCACGGAGAGCACGACGCGCCCGCGGTGACCCTTGGACGGACCGTGCTTCATGGCATTTTCGGCGAGCGGCAAGAGCACCATGGGCGGCACGAAGAGCTCGGCCAGGGCTTCCGGGACCTCGCGCACGTAGGTGAACATCTCGGGATCGCGCACGAGGTACATGGCGAACAGCGCGTCCACGAGCTCGAGCTCCTTGTCGAGCGGCCACTCGGACTTCTCGATGCCGGACATGACCGTGCGGAGCATGCCGGAGAGCTGCAAAATCGCCCGCTCGGCCACCTTGCCGTCGGCGCGGCACCACTCCGCGATCGCGTTCAACGTGTTGAACAAGAAGTGTGGATCGAGGTGACTCTTCAGGGCGACCAGCTCGGCGTGGTCCTTCGCGCGCTCGAGCTCGCGCGCACGCTCCCGCTCCCGCCGCAGGTTCTCCTCGAAGTCGATGTCGCGCGCCAGGCCCCAGCCTCCCACCCAAAAGAGCGCCACCTCGACCAGCAGGCTGGGACGCGAGGTGAGGAAGGTCGTGCCCATGCCCACGAGGTCCGCCAGCCCACGGCCGATGCCCACCACGAGCGCGATGCCGACGCCGCCGTAAACGAGGCCGGAAGCGAGCGGGCTCTTGATCGCCTGGCCCATGGGAAAGAGATGACGCCAGAGCGTGGGGGCCACCAGCACGAACGCCGCGCACATGAGCGCGCCGAGCAAGAGCGCGCCGGTGGCGCGGCTGTAGACGTGCTGGATGAAGAGCAGCGGGACGATCACCACCACGATGGGCACGGCGCGCCTGGGGGCGAAGAGCGCCGCCATGGTGGACTGCAGCACGCTCTCTTCCGCGGAGTGAACACTCGCGAGCGCCGCTTTTTTACTCACCGCCACGAGAAAAAGGGTAACCCGAGGGACATGGTAGCGGAGGAAAAGGAAGCGCTAGGGGTCGAAGGTCCCGTCTCGGTGGTCGACATCGAGGGACGAGCGGCATTTTACCTGGGTCGTACCGAAGAAGGTGCACCCTACATGCTCCCGCACAAGAACCTCTCGACCCACGGGGTCGTGATCGGCATGACCGGGAGCGGCAAGACCGGGCTCTCGGTGGCGCTGCTCGAAGAGGCCGCGCTCGACGGCATTCCGGCGATCGTGATCGACCCCAAGGGCGACCTCGGAAACCTGCTCTTGACCTTCCCGGCGCTCGACGCCGCTTCGTTCGCGCCGTTCGTCCCCGAGGGGGAAGACTCGGAGGCGGTCGCCGCGCGCTGGCGCGAAGGTCTCGCGAAGAGCCGACAAGACGGGGCGCGCATCGCGCGTCTCAAGAACGCCGCGGACTTCGCCATCTACACGCCGGGCAGTCGCACGGGCATTCCCGTCTCGATCGTGGGCTCGCTCTCCGCGCCCCCGGCGGACTTGCTCGACGACGCGGAGCTCTTCCGCGAGCGGGTCACCACCGTGGTCACGAGCCTGCTCGGGCTGCTCGGTGTGGAGGCCGATCCGGTCAAATCGCGCGAGCACATCTTGCTCTCCACCTTGCTCGCGCAGGCCTGGCAAAAAGGGAAAGACCTCGACCTTCCTTCGCTGGTCATGCGCATCCGCGAGCCGGGCATCAAGAAGGTCGGCGTGCTCGATCTCGAGAGTTTTTTCCCGGAGAAAGAGCGCTTCGAGCTGGCCGTCCTCTTCAACAACTTGATCGCCGCGCCCGGCTTCGAGGCTTGGCTCGAGGGCGCGCCGCTCGACGTGGGCAGCTTCCTGCGCACGCCTTCGGGCAAGCCTCGCGTGGCCATCTTCTCCATCGCGCACCTCGGCGACGCCGAGCGCATGTTCTTCGTGTCCGTGCTGCTCGCCCAGGTGGTCGCGTGGATGCGCACGCAATCCGGCACCACGTCGCTGCGCGCGCTGCTCTTCATGGACGAGATCGTGGGCTACTTCCCGCCGGTGCGGAACCCGCCCTCCAAGGCGCCGCTCATGCTGCTCTTGAAGCAGGCGCGTGCCTTCGGCTTGGGCGTGGTGCTGGCCACGCAGAACCCGGTCGACATCGACTACAAAGGGCTCGCCAACTGCGGCACGTGGTTCGTCGGGCGTTTGCAGACCGAGCGTGACAAGGCGCGTGTGCTCGAGGGGCTCGAGGGCACGCAGCCGGGCAAGGGCTTCGACAAGGGCGCCGTGGAGCGCACGCTCGCAGGACTGCCTCCGCGCACCTTCGTGGTGCACGACGTCCGCGAAGAAGGCCCCTTCTTGATGGAGAGCCGCTTCACGCTCTCGTACCTCAAGGGACCCCTCCGTCGCGACGAGGTGAAGCGCCTGATGGCCGAGCACGACGCGCGCGAAGCCGCGCTCGCCCGGGCCGAGGAAGCCGAAGACGACGACGCTCCGAAGGACGTGCAGGGCGCGGCCTCCACCGATCGCCCGGCCGTGCCGGAAGAGATTCGCGAGCTCTTTTTCCCGCTCGTGGGCGCACCGGGGCAGGTGCCCACCTATCAGCCGGTGCTGGTGGCCCGGGCCACGGTGCGCTTCTCGGACGCGAAGACCAAGCTCGAGTACGCGCGCGACGTCTCGTTCTACACGCCGCTCGTCGAGGGGGCGCTGGTGGCCGATTGGTCGAAGGGCAAGTGGACCGGCCTCCCCGCGGACGAGCTCGGCCACGAGCCCATGCAGGATGCACGTTTTTTGCCGCTACCCAAAGAAGCGAGCAAGACGAAGAGCTACGCCACGTGGCAGAAGGGGCTCGTCGCGTGGCTGGTGGACACGCAGGGCGTGGCGAGGCCGTACGCGGCCAAGTGGAAGCTCTACG
This sequence comes from Polyangiaceae bacterium, assembly GCA_965225775.1. Lineage (GTDB taxonomy): Bacteria > Myxococcota_A > Polyangia > Polyangiales > Polyangiaceae > JAAFHV01. Next base: position 9,673,129 of record OZ245328.1, read on the forward strand.
GCGAGCCGGGGGAGAGCGAAGCGAGCTTCCGCGCGAAGCTCGAGTTGCGTGCGCGCGAAGAGCGCGAGGCGGCGCTCGAGGTCTTGAACGCGAAATACCGCGTGAAGTTCGAGGCGCTGCGCGAGAAGATCGCCAAGGCCCACGCCGCCCTCGTTCAGAAAGAGAGCGACGTGCGCACGGAGAACGTGGGCTCGGCCTTCGCGGTGGGCGCCGAAGTGATGGCCCTCTTCGGGGCGCGCTCGCCCGGGCGCAAGATCTTGGGCAGCGCAGCGCAGCTCTCGAAGCAAGCGGGGAAGGTGCAAAAGGCGCGAGGCTCGGTGGAGGAGCGCCGTGCGGCGTTGGCCGAGCTCCAAGCCAAGGGCCAGACGCTCGATGCGGAGTACCGCGCCGAGGCCGCCAAGGTGGTGGCCGAGCTCGCCGATCCCGAGGTGGAGCAGGTGCTCGTGCGCGCCAAGAAGACCGGGATCGACGTGAAGCTCATGACCTTGGCCTGGAAGCCTGTCGGCTGAGGCTTCGTCTCGCGGCCGAAACGCGAGCGTTCTCCAGCGCAAAAAAGAGGACAAAACGAGAGAAGCGAGCCTCCTCGGAGACTCGCTTCTCGCGTTCGCTTCAGCGGAAGGTCAGTTGACCGCGGCGCCGGTCGACGGATCCTTGAGGGTGCGGACGAGCGAGTCGGTGACCTTGCCGTCCGAGCCCACGATCTTGCCGTACCAGAGGCCCTTGGCGCACACCGCGCGGTCGACCGCGAAGCCGTCTTCCTTCTTCGAGGTGCCGGGGAAGGTGATGCGTCCGCCTTCGAGGTCGCCGGTGCGGGCGTCGAGGGCGAAGAAGAGGCGGCTCTTGTCCGACACGACGTCGAAGTCGAGCGACCACTCGCTCGGTCCGACGAGCTGCGGGCTGCGGGTCGCGCGGAGGTCCGTCTTGGCGGCGTAGCACTCGGTCACGCCGTCGGGCTTGAGGGCGCCGGAAGCGGAGCAATCGACCTTGCCGGTGTACATGCGGAGCACGGCGCCGGTGTCGAGCTGGGCGAAGCTCACGCAGGCCGCGTTTTCCTTGGCGGTCGCTTCTTCGCTGGCGCGGTCGATGGTCTGGCCGACCACGAAGGGGAAGCTCTGCTGCTTCACGGCGGTGCCTGCGGCGTTCAGCACCGTGACGGTGACGAAGTGCGAGCCCGCGTCCAGCGTGGTGCTGGTGCTGCCGCTCGCCTGGGTTCCGACGCGTCCTTCTTCGGTGTCGAAGGCGATGGAGACCTTGGCGCCGCCGGTGGTGCGGTGCTCGACCGTGACCTTACCGTTGTCGCCCACGTTCACGTCGGCGTCGATGGTGGCGCCGAGGTTGCCGGCGAGGGCGTTCTGGCGGTTCGTGGTGCTGGTGACGGCTTGCTCGTGGGCGCGGAGGCCGACGAACTTGAAGCCCGCCGCGCGCAGCTCTTTGATGAGCGAGCGACCCCCGGCGGCGTTCGTGCCGGTGAGCATGTCCACCGTGCGCGAGTGCACGTCGTGGGCGAGCATGATGCCCTTCTTACGCGCCTTGGTTTCCTTGATGTAGCCGTCCATGCAGGTGGTCACGCTGACCTTGCCCCAGCAGGCCCAGTCGGCCGCGAAGCCGTTCTTGAGCTCGCCGCCGATGTCCCAGAACACGGGGCCGGCGTACTTGTCGCCGCCGGACTGGTTGATGGTGGCGATGTTCGCCTGGCCGATGCGGAGGAGGTCGCCGTACGGGGGACGGAAGAAGGAGACCGAGCTGTTGTAGCCGACCTTCTGCGACGCCTTGATGTTGGGCGAGAGGATGCGGTCGGCATCCATGATCTCGTTGATGGTGGTGCGGACACCGAGCGACGGCAGCGGGCGCGCCTGGTGGTTCATCGTGTGGTTGGCGACGATGAAGAGGCCGTTGTTCGCGTTCGAAAGCGCGACCACGCGCTCCACGGCGGCGGGGTTGGCGGCGGCGTTCTTGCCGACCATGAAGAAGACGGCCGGGACCTTCTCCTTCGCGAGCCACTCGGCGAGCTCGATGGTGCGCGCGCCCGGGCCGTCGTCGAGGGTGAGGACCACTTCGTTCTCGAGCAGACCGAAGCCCGAGCCGGTGAGGTTACGGCCGCCGATGGCGCCTTCGTCCTGGCCAGCACCCGGGTCCGTTTCGTCCACGGTGGCGGAGCACGCGACCGCAGTAGCTGCAACCGAAGCTAAGAGGGCACTCACGAAGAGACGGCGCAAAAGCATCGACGAAACCTCCAATGGGCGAGCGTACGGCGGGAGTGAACGATTCGTTCCTCCCAAGATGTCATTTTCCAGGGAGCGCTCCTCTTTGCAATGGAAACCCTCGCCGCGCCAGGGGAAACGACCCAAAATCGGCTCGTGCTTCGGCGCGCGTAAGTGTGCGAGCTTGAAACGGTTTTTTGCCGATTTTCGGGGTCTTTGCTCGCCCGGTTCGGATTCCGCGTCTCTTCTTCGCTACCAGTCGAGGCCGGTCACTCCCGTGAGCGCGTAGACGTGGCGGCTCACGGCGGCGGGTCCTTCGGATGCGATCCAGATCCCGTCGTCTCGGACGTAGGCGAGATCGGCTCCGCCCTGTGGCGACCAGCGGGGGAAACGGGCGTCGTTGGCGGTCTCGCGGACCTGGCAAGAACGTGAGACGCAGACGTAGATCGGGCCGGGCTGCGAGTAATCGAACAGCGTGGAGGGGTCCGAAACCGAAATGGCCATGCGGATCATGGTTCGGTCGACGGCGACACCGTGACCGTGCACGTAGCCGTCGGGGAGCCCGAAGAAGTCGCCGGCGAGCGAGCCGGTCAGGAATGCTTGGTCCGAGCCGCAGCCTTCGCCCGAACATGCACGGAAGGAGACGACCTCTCCGCTCGGCAGCCAGATGGGCTCGAGAAGGATCGGATAGCTCCTGAAGAGTGAGTCCACGCCGGACAGGGTGACGTGCCGAAGCTCGGTCACGCAGGTGTTGCCGTAGGTGTCCTCGTGGTAGCAGGGGGGCGGCTGGTGCACGTAGACGAGCGACGTTCCGTCCGGGCTCCAGGCCGGGGGAGATGGCGGAGACACGACCACCCCGAGGTCTCGCGCGTCGCTTCCGTCCGCGTTCATGACGAAGAGGCTTCCGTCTCGGATGAACGCGATACGGGAATGGTCCGGCGAGAAGCGAGGAAACGCCTCGATGGCGTTCGGTGTGCTCGTCAGGGCGCGAGCGGGGGAGCCGTCGGTCTGGCCGAGGTAGATCTCGGTCGAGGTCGGCCCTCGGACCGCGAAGACGAGAGGCTCGGGCGCAGGTGGAGCGATGGCGTCAGCGGGGCTTCCCGCGTCGGTTTCATGGGCGCTTCCGGCGTCCGGTGCCCATTCGCCGTTCTGTCCAGGCTTCGCGCCTGCCTCGGATGACGAGGACACCGGGCTCGTGTCGGAGCTCGACGACGGGGAAGCGTCGTCGGTCGCGTCGCAGCCGACGCCACTCGCCACGAACGCGGTGAGGAGCGCGCTGACCCAGGGAAAACGTGCGTGTGCGAAGCGAGAGCTCATGATGGTCTAACGGCGCTCGCGCGTTCCACCAAAGCCCCGAGTGTCGACGTCGCACGAGACCTCGAACGCAAAATCCCGTCGCCTCGTGAAGAGACGACGGGACTCGAGTGAAGCGGCGAGCTGCGCGTGGAGCGCGAGGGTCAGCGCTTGCCGGAGAGGGCTTCCAGGATGGCGCGGTCGCCTTGGAGGGCGGTGCGTTGCATGTAGAATGCAAGCCCACGACGACCGCCCAGCTCTTCACCGCCGCCGGCGCGGCCAGGTCCGCCGTGGATGAGCTGCGGCATCACCGTTCCCGGCGGCACGGCCTGCGACGCGACCTTGGAGGAGCCGATGGTGATGCGTCCGTTGTAGGGAGCGGAGCCCACAACCGCGGCCACCAGGAACTTCGCGTCGTCCGAGTAGAAGCTCGAGACCAGGCCGCCACCGCCCGCGCCCACGAGCCGCGCGGCGTCTTCGCCGGTGCCGTCGTAGGGCATCACCGTGGCGTTCGGTCCGAAGACCTCGTGGTTGTGCACCACGTCGGTCGGGGAGGGCGAGTCGTTCACGAAGAGCGTGGGGCTCACGAAGAAGCCTTTGTCGCCCTCACGGCCGAGCGCGTCGACCTTGTCGAGGTCACCGTGCACGAGGCGCGAGCACTCGGCGATGCGCTTTTGGCCCTCGCGCACGTCGCGCATTTGCGACTTGGTGGAGACCGGCCCCATGGTCACGTCTTCGCGCGAGGTCACGCCCACCTTGATGCCGCGGAGGCGCTCCGCCAAGAGGTCCGCGATCTCGGCGACGCGGTCCTTGGGGACGTAGACGCGACGAATGGCCGTGCACTTCTGTCCGGTCTTTTGCTGGATGTCGCGGAAGACGTCGGCGGTGAAGAGGTTCTCGAGGTCGCTGCCGGCTTCCACGTCGGGGCCGAGCACGGCCGCGTTGAGGCTGTCGGCTTCGACGTTGATGCGCACGGCTTTGGACACCACGGCTTCGAGCGCGCGCAGCGTCTTCGCGGTGGTGCTTCCGCCGGTGAACGCGAGCACGTCTTGCGACTCGAGGTGCGAGGTGAGCGAGCCTGCGCCGCCGGCCAAGAATCCGAACGCGCCTTCGGGGAGCGCGCCGCTTTCGACCAAGAGCTCGGCGATGCGATGGGCGACGAGACCCGTGCTGGTGGCGGGCTTGGAGAACACGGGCATGCCGGCGAGCCAGGCCACGGCGGCCTTCTCGGCGAGGCCCCAGGCCGGGAAATTGAAGGCGTTCACGTGCACGGCCACTCCGCGGCGCGGAAGGTACACGTGCGTGCCGAAGAGGCGCGCGCTGCGGCCGAGCTGAACGCCGTCGCCGTCGGCGAGCACGTGGGTGTCGCCCAGCTCTTTGCCGAGGTCGGCGTAGTACGCGAGCGTTCCGATGGCGCCGTCGATGTCGAACTTGGCGTCCGAGCGAGTGTTGCCGCCGTTGGCGATGGCGAGGCCGATGAGCTCGTCGCGCTTCTCGTGGAGGGCCTTGGAGAGCGTGCGCAGCATCTCGCCACGCGCTGCGAAGGAGAGCGCGCGGAGGCGTTTTCCGCCCTCTTCACGCGCGTGAACGAGCGCGGCGGCGAGGTCCAAGCCTTCGGTCGAGACCGTGGCGAGGACCTCTTCGGTCGAGGGGTTCACGAGCTCGCTTCCGCGCCCCGAACCGGTTACCCACTTGCCCGAGAGAAACGATGCGAGCTCCGTCATGAAGGCGGGTAGAGCAAAGCGCTCGAGTGGTGTCAACGAGCGCGCGGCATGTTGCGTTGCGTCGGCGTTCGTGTGCGCGCCCTTCGTGGGGTCGGGGTAGGGCCGCTCGTGAAGCGACCTGCGAGCTCGGCGACCACGTCTTGCACGGAGCGGTCTTGGGTGTCCACGGTCACCTCCGAAGCGCCGTAGAGCGGTGCGCGGCTCTTCAAGAGCTCGCGGAGCTCGTTCATGGCGTCGGCGCGGCCTTTCATGGGGCGCCCGTCGCCTTGGGCGACCACGCGGCTCCAGTGGTCTTCGGCGCGGGCCTTGAGCCACACCGTGTGCGTCTCGCGCTTCAAGAGGGCGTAGGTCTCTTTGGCTGTGACGAGCGAGCCGCCGGTGGCGAGAACGAGCGGCTTTCCCTCGGCCAATACGGCCTCCAAGGTCTCGCGCTCGAGCTTCCGGAAGTGCGCCTCCCCGTGCATCTCGAACACCATGCCGAGGCTCATGGCGGCGCGCTCGGCGATGAGCCCGTCGAGCTCGACGAAACGAACCCCCAGGGCTTCCGCGAGCTGCGTGCCCACGGTGGTCTTTCCCGCTCCACGAAGGCCGAGCAGCGCCACCACGGACTTTCGGGTTTGCGCGACGCTCGACGTGGCGCCTTCCGCGAGGGCCACCAGCTCTTTGGCGGGGACCTCGAGCGCGCGTGCGAGCTCGAGCAGGCGCAGGAGTGAGATGTTGCCATCACCTGCCTCGAGCGAGATCAGAAACCTCGGCGAGAGACCCGTGCGCGTCGAGAGCTCGGCCAACGTGAGACCACGACCCAAGCGCAGACGCCGCACTTCGGCGCCGAGCGCCTCGAGCTCGGGCGCGCGAGTGTCCGCGCTCGACCTCGGCGCGTGATTCTTGGCCGAATCGTTCGACGCGTCGCGGCTCATGGTGTGTGCACTATACTGCGCATAATGGGTCTCTTGTGCACTATACTACTTGCTCGGCCGAGGGCCATGTGCAAGAGATTCGCTATGGCGCACGACGCTCTTCCGCACCCGCCCGTCCGATTCGAAACCCATCCCGATCGCTACCGCCACGTGGAGCTCTCGTTCCCGGCCGAGTACGAGGGAAAAGTCGCGAAAATCGCGCTCGATATCAAGGAAGACGGTGGGCTCCGTCCCGGCTACCCGCTCAAGCTCAACTCGTACGACCTCGGCGTCGACCTCGAGCTCGCGGACGCCGTGAACCGTATTCGCTTCGAGCACCCCGAGGTGCGCACGGTCGTCGTCTCCAGCAAAAAAGACCGCATCTTTTGCTCGGGTGCGAACATCTACATGCTCGGGAGCTCCACCCACGCGTTCAAGGTGAACTTCTGCAAGTTCACCAACGAGACGCGTCTCGGCCTCGAGGAGCTCGCGAACGAAGGTGGCGTGCCCACGCTCGCCGCCCTGAACGGAACCGCTTCGGGCGGTGGGTACGAGCTTGCCATCGCGTGCGACGAGATCGTGCTCGTGGAAGACGGATCGAGCGCGGTGAGCTACCCGGAAGCGCCGCTCCTCGCCGTGCTCCCCGGCACCGGAGGCCTCACCCGCCTCACCGACAAACGAAAGATCCGCCGTGACCTGGCCGACGCGTTCTCCACCGTGGCCGAAGGCGTGCGTGGCAAGCGTGCGGTCGAGTGGGGTCTCGTGGACGAAGCGCCGCCGCGCGCCAAGTTCGACGAAGCGGTCGCGCGCCGCACGAAGGCGCTGGTCGCGCGATCCACGCGCAAGACCCGGGCTCCCATGGTGTTCGGGCCGCTCTCGCCGAACCGCGGCCAAGACCGCGTCGACTACACGTTCGTCTCCGTCTCCCTCGACCGCGCGGCCCGCAAGGCCGAGCTCGTCGTGAAGGCCCCGAGCGAAGCGCAGCCCGGAACGCCGGCCGATCTCGCCAAGACGGGCGACGCGGCTTGGCTCGTGCGCGCCTTCCGCGAGCTCGACGACGCTCTGCTCGAGCTGCGCTTCAACGAGCCGGAAATCGGCGTGGTCGCGCTGCGCACCGAAGGCTCGGCCGAGGCCGTGCTCGCCGCCGAAAAGATCCTCTTCGAGCACGCCGACGACGGCCTGGTGAACGAGGTGCGCCTGCTCGTGAAGCGCACCTTGAAGCGCCTCGACATGACGGCGAAGAGCCTCTTTTGCTTGGTCGAGCCGGGCTCGTGCTTCGCAGGCGTGCTCCTCGAGGTGCTGCTCGCGGCCGATCGCGTGTTCATGAAAGACGTCGATGACGTGTTCGTTCGCGTCACGCACGCGCAGTCCGGTCTCTTCCCCATGGGAAATGGCCTCTCGCGCCTCGAGTCGCGTTTCCTCGGCAATCCGTCGAACGTTTCCCGCTTGCTCGAAACGAACGAGGCCCTAGACACCCCGAGTGCGGTCAAGGCCGGACTCGTGACGTTCGCGCCGGACGATCTCGATTGGGACGACGAAGTCCGCATCGCCTTCGAAGAGCGAGCGGCCATGTCCCCCGACGCCATGACCGGAATGGAGCAGAACCTCCGCTTCGGTGGACCCGAGACCATGGAGACCAAAATCTTCGCGCGTCTCTCCGCCTGGCAAAACTGGATCTTCCAGCGCCCCAACGCCGTCGGCGAGAAGGGCGCGCTCACGCTCTACGGCCGTCCCGAACGCCCCGAGTTCAACTTCGACCGCACCTGATCGTCGCTCGCGGAGATTTCTCAATGTCGAACGTCAATAACGAACGCATTCCGAACAACGTCCAACTCGGAGACGACAAGCGCCTTCAGCGTGCACTCGAGGCCTGGCAGCCCAACTTCATCTCCTGGTGGAAGGACATGGGGCCGGTCGGCTTCCAAACGGACGACGTGTACCTGCGCACGGCCGTCTCGGTGACCAGCGAAGGCTGGGCTCACTTCGACTACGTGAAGATGCCCGAGTACCGCTGGGGCATCTTCCTCGCCGACCCCGTGGCCGACCGTAAAATCGGCTTCGGCGACAACATGGGCCAGCCCGTGTGGCAACAGGTCCCGGGCGAGCACCGCAACGCGCTCCGTCGCCTGATCGTGACCCAGGGCGACACCGAGCCGGCCAGCGTCGAGCAGCAGCGCCTGCTCGGTCAGTCGTGCCCGAGCGTGTACGACCTCCGCAACCTCTTCCAGGTGAACGTGGAAGAAGGCCGTCACCTCTGGGCGATGGTGTACTTGCTCCAGTCGTACTTCGGACGCGACGGACGCGAAGAGGCCGAAGCCCTCCTCGAGCGCCGATCGGGCGATCCGGACAAGCCGCGCATTTTGGGCGCGTTCAACGAGCCTTGCAGCGATTGGCTCTCGTTCTTCATGTTCACGTTCTTCACCGACCGTGACGGCAAGTACCAGCTGCTCGCGCTGTCGGAGTCGTCGTTCGACCCGCTCTCGCGCACCACGCGCTTCATGCTCACCGAAGAAGCCCACCACATGTTCGTGGGCGAGACCGGCGTGCTTCGTATCGTGGACCGCACCGCGGGTCAGATGAAGGCCCTCGGCCTCGAGCATCCGGACGACGTGCGCAAGCACGGCCTGCTCGACCTGCCGCTCCTGCAGAAGTACCTGAACCTTTGGTACGCGCTCTCGCTCGACCTCTTCGGCGGCGAAATCTCGTCGAACGCGGCGAACTTCTTCGCAGCCGGGCTCAAGGGGCGCGCCAAGGAAGAACGCTACGAGGACCACGTGGCCCTCGAGTCGTTCTACGACATGGAGGTCGTGCGCGACGGCAAGCTCGCTCGTGAGCAGATTCCGCTGCGCAACGCCATGAACGAGGTCCTCCGCGACGAGTACGTGGAAGACTGCCAGCGCGGCGTCGACAAGTGGAACCGCACCATCGCGGCGCACGGCATTCCCTTCGAGCTCAAGCTCCCGCACCGACGTTTCTTCCGCCACGTGGGCCTCGGCGCCGACGTGTGCTGCGACCCGTCGGGCCGTCTGATGTCGAAGGACGAGTTCGAGGCCCACAAGGGCGAGTGGCTCCCCACCGAAGCCGACAAGGCCTACGTGAAGAGCCTCATGCAGAAGCCGGTCTTCGATCCGAAGCAGATGGCCAACTGGATCGCGCCGCCCAAGCAGGGCATCAAGGGCCGACCGGTCGACTTCGAGTACGTGCGCCACACCTGACCGCACGCTCCACGAGGCCTTCGGAATCCACGCGGGAGAGTCGTGCGCGAGGACCCGGAGCGTGACCCCGAACGAACCCGAGCGCGAGCCTTCGCCCTCGGGTTCGTCGTTTCGAATTCGTCACTCGAAGCGAACGAACGGGCGAAATCGCCAATCAATTCAACGTTTGGAGTGTGTGCTTAGGGATAGGATATGCCACCTTCTTCTTGCGGAGCGATTGCCGTACGCTGAAAGATGGTCATGCCCCAAGCTTCTCGCACGATCGTGCTCGCTGGGCGCTACCGCCTCGAGTCTCTCTTGGGGCAGGGGGGCATGGGAGCGGTTCATCGAGCGACCGATCTCAGGCTCGAGCGCGCGGTGGCCGTGAAGGTGGTGAGCGCGCAGTCGAACAACGCGGAAACGCGTGCGCGCTTCGTGCGCGAGGCCCAGCGAACGGCGCGGGTGCGCCACCCGAACGTGGTGGAGGTCTTCGACGTCGGAGAGACGCCCGAGGGAGATCTGTTCTTCGTGATGGAGCTCTTGATCGGCGAGCCGCTCTCCGCGCGGCTCAATCGGGAAGGGCGCCTGGGCCTCGGCGCTTCGATTTCGATCCTGCGCGAGCTGTGCGACGGGCTCGGTGCGGCGCATGCCTTGGGCATCGTCCACCGCGACGTGAAGCCCGCCAACGTGATGCTGGTGCAGCACGGGAATCGGCAAGACCTGGTGAAGGTGGTCGACTTCGGCATCGCCAAAGCGGAAAACTCGGGCACCGCGCTGACCGAGGCGGGCATGTTCTTGGGCACGCTCGAGTACATCTCGCCCGAGCAGATCATGGGCGAAGCTTTGGACGCGCGCGCCGACGTGTACGCGATGGGAGCGCTCGCCTACCGCATGCTGACGGGGACCCCGATGTTCGCGAACGTCCCGCGCGCGGCGCTCATCCACCATCACATCGAGGTCCCGCCGGACCGGCTCACGCTGCGGGCACCCGATGCTCAGATCCCGGTCGCGCTCGAAGAGGTCGTGCTTCAGTGCCTGGCCAAGGACCCGGCGAGGCGCTTCGTCAACGCGACCGACCTTCGCACCGCGATCGATTCGGCCCTCGAGCTCGTCCCTTCGTCGCTGCTCGCGCGCACCGGAGCACAGCGTCCGGTCTCGTTGATTCCGCCCTCCTCTCACGAGCGCCAGGTCCAGCGCGTCTCGGCCCCGCCCGACAGCACGGAGCGCCTGGTCGTGCCCTCGCCACGCGCACCCTACTCGGCGCCGAACGAGCAACCTGCGCCGACGAGCTCGCCGCGCCACGAGATCGTGCTCGAGCTCGAGGATTCGGCCACCGAGCGAGGCTCCTCGTTCGAGCTCGACGTGACCCCGCGTACGGCGCTCATGGCGAGGCCCGAGGGGCACACGTGTATCTCCTGTCGGAAGAGCTACTCCCTCGAGCTCGTCGCTTGCCCACATTGCGGAGCGGTGCGCTCACGCATCGGCGTTCGCGCGGAGCCACCTCCCTCGCGCTACTCGCCCGCGAACGACGCCGACGGTCCGCCGGGATGGCTCCTTCCTTTCGGGATTTTTCCCGTGTGGTTCACGTCGTTCGTCGCGCTCGCGACTCTTGCCGGAGGAGCGGCGCTCTATACGTTGAACGTCGAGCTGGTCGGGCCCTACTACGGTGTGGGGCTGGTGTTCGTTCTGGCGGTCATCGCCATCGTGGTTCGGATGAAAATCGACGCTCGGCGAGGATGACCTCTTTCCTACGAAGGCAGTGACGAACTCCCCGCTCCACGTGTCGCGCCCGGCGGGCTGCGTGCGACGCCGCTCCCCCCTCGGGCTCTCCTTCGTTCGCTCGCGTACGGTCCCTGATTCATGACCGCTTGCGGGCCCTTTTTCCGTGCCCGGCGGTAGGATGGGGCTCTCGAGACGTGGTGGCTTCGGTCGTCGGGGAAATGAGGTGGACGTGATCGGGGAGACCCTCGGCGGTCGGTATACGTTGCTCGCGCTGCTCGGGAAGGGCGGCATGGCTTCCGTGTATCGTGCACGGGACGAACGACTCGAGCGGGACGTGGCGGTCAAGGTCCTGTCGACCGACGGCAAGTCCGACCCGACGTACTCCGCGCGCTTCCAGCAAGAAGCGAAGCTCTCCGCGCGGCTCCGACATCCGGGGTTGGTCGAGGTGTTCGACGTGGGCATGTCCGACCAGGACGGCACCCTCTTTCTCGTCATGGAGCTGCTCGAGGGGACCTCGCTCGCCGACTTCGTCGGGGAAGAAGGGATCGCGCCCGAGGCTTTTTTTCCGCTCGCGCTCGAGATCGTGGCCGGCGTCGCCGTGCTCCACGAGGCGCGCGTCGTGCATCGGGATCTCTCGGCGAGCAACGTGATGCTCGTGCGCCACGCCGACGAATCGCTGCACGCGAAGGTGCTCGACCTCGGGATCGCCAAGGCGTTCGACGCGAAGACGATCACCGAGGCGGGCACGTTCATCGGCACCTTGGAGTCGATGGCGCCGGAGCAGATTCGTGGGGAGACCCTGGATGCGCGCGCCGACGTGTACGCGCTCGGGGTCTTGTTCTACCGCATGCTCGTGGGCGCGCCTCCGTTCGTGGGCGAGGCGGCGACGCTCATGTACCACCACCTCCAGGTGGTTCCTCCCGCGCTCGATTCTCGGTCGAAAAGACCGGTCCCGTCCGCGCTCGCCGAGCTCGTCGCGCGCTGCCTCGAGAAAGATCCGTCGAAGCGTCCTGCCTCGGCGGGCGCACTCGCGCAGGCGCTCAAGGCCGTTCGTGAGGGCCGGGTGTCGCCGCTCGAGGTCGCGCCGTCGGTCGCGCCGCTCGAGGTGCCCGTGCCCGACCTCGTGCTCGGGCCCACACAGGCTCGACCCAAGACGCCTTCCGGATCGAGTGCCTCGGCCCCCGCCGCTCCACTCGAAGGCGGACCGTCGAACGCGCTTCGCCGAGAGACCGTGCTCGAGCTCGATACGGACGGTTCCGCCGAGCCTCTCGAGCTCGCCAGCGTCGAGCGAAAATCGGTGCCGAGCCCGCTGCTCGCTGCGGGCCCCGCGGAAGATCCTCCCTGCCCGGTGTGCGGCTCCCCGCTGCATGCAGGAGCCATCGCGTGCACGGCCTGTGGGCATCGACCTCGTGGGGCGATGGTGCCGGTAGGGGCTTCCGGATCGGCGCTGGCCGAGGTCTCCAAGGTTCCGCCCTGGCTTTCCCCGCTCGGCCTCTTGCCCGTGTCGGTCGGTAAGCGAGTGGCCGTGTACGGGGTCGCCTTCGCGTTTCTCTCGGCGTTCTTCCGCGGCGTCACGACGTTCTCGCTCGGCCTCGGCGCGCTCGCGGCGCTCGCCGCGCTCGGCACCTGGGTCCGCGCGCGGCTCGACGACGAGCACTGACCCGCGGGGAGCGCCTCGGGCCTGTTGGCCACGGCCAACAGCGTGGGGGCGAGCCAGCGGCCGAGACGCCGAATCGTCGATGAAAATAGGCCTTTCGTCGCGTGGTCGTGCGGCCTCGAGGTTGCAAAGGCGAGAGGCATGAGCCTAGGGTCTCGCTCCGTCCCTCCCGTTCCCGACCTCGATCTCCAGGGGCACGCACGCCTCCGTTCCGTCGAGTCACGCCGCTCCACGAACGTGCAGAGCGAGTCGCCCCCACTCGAGATCGAGCTGGCCGACATCGGCGTGAAGCACGTCGCGACCGGGGTGCGTTCGTGGCCGTGTCCGACTTGCCAGGCCGAGGTTCCGCGCGACCAGCGCATCTGCGCCGAGTGCGGGGAGCGGCTCTTCGACGAGTCGATGTTGCTCACGTTCGACCCGGTTCGGGGCGTTCCCGTGTTGCCTCTCGCCGTGCGTGAGAGCGCGGACCTCCGTGCTCCGGCGTCGTTCGCTTCGCACGTGGCGGACGTCCTTCCGCGGTCCGTCGCCAAGCGACTCTTCGTCTATCCGCTGCTCTTCGCGTTCTTCTGCAACCTGCTCGTCCCGTGTCGTTTCCACGAGACGGGGCTCTGTCTCCTGGCCGCAGGCGTGGGCCTGCTCGGGCTCTGGGCGAACGGGAGAACCGGACGCGAGTAGACGCGTGCGTTCTACACGCCTTCGTCCGAGGGCTTCGCTCAGCGAAGATCGTACTTCTTCAGGAGCGTGAGCAGATACGGCCGGTCCATCTTGGCGAGGCGCGCGGCCTCCGAGGCGTTGCCCTCCGCGCGAGCGATGAGCGAGGTCACGTAGGCGCGTTCGAACTCGGCCACCACGCGTGCCCGCGCGTCGCGGTAGCGCTCCACGGGGGCGTCCTGCGAGCCCGAAATGGCGTTCGGGGGAGCCGTCGCGCCGAGCTCGCTCGGGTCGTGGTCTCCCGAGAGGGCGCGCTCCACCGCGTTGCGCAGCTCTCGTACGTTTCCCGCCCAGTGCTGCCGCTGCCACGCTTCCACGAGCTCGGGAGGCAAGTTGGCGTCTTCTCCCGCGGTCTCGAAGGTGAAGTGCCGTACCAGCACCGGGATGTCTTCCGGTCTCTCGCGGAGCGGAGGCAGCACCACGCGCGCGGCGGCGATGCGGAAGTAGAGGTCGGCGCGGAAGGCGGCGCGGTTCACCTCCGCGCGCAGATCGCGGTGCGTGGCCGAGACGACCTTCACGTCGAGCTCGATCTCGCGGTCACCGCCCACGCGGCGCACGCGCTTCCGCTCGAGCGCGCCGAGCAGGGCCGCCTGCGCCGAGGTGGGCAGCTCGCCGATCTCGTCGAGAAAGACCGTGCCTCCGTGCGCGCGTTCGAAGGCGCCTTGGTGGCGAGCAACGGCTCCCGTGAACGCTCCGCGCTCGTGCCCGAAGAGCTCGGACTCGACCAAGTGATGGGGCAGGGCGCCGCAGTCGACCACCACGAACGGCCCTTTTTTTCGCGGGCCCTGCTCGTGGAGAGCGCGCGCGATAAGCTCCTTGCCGGTGCCGGTCTCTCCCAGCACGAGCACCGAGCCGGGGAAGCTCGCGAGGCGAAGCACTTGGCGCAAGACCTCGTGCATGCGCGGGCTCTCGGTGACGAGGCCCGGGATCTCGGGCGCGTCCACGGTGAGCGTCTCTTCGGCGCTCGAGACGACCACGAAGGTGTCGCCCAGGCGAAGCTGCGAGTCTTTGGGGATCTCGGCCTCGAAGAGGCGTGAACGGCCGAGGTAGGTGCCGTTGGAGCTGCCGAGGTCCTTCACGCGCACGCCCGTCTCGGTGGGCTCGAGCTCGAGGTGGTAGCGGCTCACCGTGGCGTCGCCGAGCACGAAATCGTTGTCCTCCGCGGTGCCCACCGAGACTCGCTCACGCGGAGCGGCTCGGTGGTGCTTGCCGGCGTCGGGACCTCGTGTTGCCGTGACCGAGAGGGACACGACCTTCTCGGGCACGGGCACCTCGGCGGGTCGCACGTGCTTTTTGGTGAAGCCGCCTTCGCTCAAAAGCCACCCGGTCGGGAGGCTCGTCGCTCGGACTCGATACGCGCGATTTCCTGGGCGAAAATGCGGCGAACGATGGCGATGCCGCACGCGTACGTGCTGTCCACGCCGAAGAAGCTGAGGCTCTTCGAGAGGAGCGACTGGCGGCGCGAGTAAGGCGTATCCGAGGCGTAGTGCAAGAGACCCACGTCGAATCCGACGTGCGGGTTCAAGTTCACGATCTCGTCCGAGGGCAAGCGACGCGGGCTCGACAGCTCGTGCACGGCGCCCAAGAAGGGGCCCGCTTCCATCTCGAGCACGGTGTAGCCGTCTCGGTAGAAGGTGGCCATGTAGTCCTTGTTCTGGAGGAACGCCGAGCGCACGGTCACCGCGGACTGGTTGTCGAACACGCTGCCGTAGCGAAGGTACGGCGCGACGTGCTCCGCGCCGAGCGCGTTGCGGAAGAGGAACGTGTTGCCCGAGTGCTCGTCGTAGACGGTGTCCGAGACGAGCACGTCGCCCACGCGGCCGTTCAGAGTGGCCGCTTTGCCCATGATGTAGATTCCACGTACTTCGCCTACGCCTTGTCCGACGCGGGAGAGCAGGTGATAGGCGGCCATGCCGAGCGGGTAGTCGATGTTGATGAGCACCGCGTCGCTTTCCGCGAGCAGCGAGATGCCGGGCATCTGCAGGCGCGGATCGACGAGGTCGAGGTCGAGATCGGACAGGCGCACGATCTGAGCGTCCACGTCGATGCGGCCGGGTCCGGAGAGATGCAAGATGCCCTTCTTCTTCTCGAAGTCGCGCACCTCGTTCATCTTCGTCTCGCCCGAGCCGGAATGGATGAAGGCGCGGAGCAGGTAATAAAGCAGGGGCGCGATTTCCGCTTCGTCACCCGATTCGGCGGCCTTGGCCACGTCGGGTCCGAGGCCTTCGGGGTTCTCCCGGACGGCCCAATCGATCATGTCCCTGCGGTGCGCGCGTGCGTAGCCGCCGAGCAAGTTGGCCACGGCGTGGGTGTTGGAGGAGACGAAGTACACCGGGGCTCGTCCGCGGGCTCCCTTCTCCAAGTACGAAGGCTCGATGCCGCCCCACCAGCGCTGCGCGGCGCGCTGGTACTGCGAGTACGACGAGGCGAGCATCTGCGCGCGCAGATCGAGCGGACGCGCGACGAGCTCACGAAGGCCGCGTTCGAAGCCCGATTTTCCGAAGGCGTCGGCCAGGCGGTCCACGTCGTTCGTCTCGAGGCCGAGCGCGTGCGCCAGGGTGTCTCGTGAGTCGACGAGCTCCTGCTCCTTCCCGCGGTAGGGGCGGAGCGCCTCGTGCATCTTGTTCCACTCGATCTGATAGGCCACCAAGATGGGCACGAGGTCGTCGATGTCGCTCACGCTGGCGATGAACACCGCGAGGCGCTCTTTTTCGTCCCAGCGAAGGGGGCGGCGGCGACCGCGCGTCTTGACGATTTGCCAGGAGCGAACGTCGAAGCCGGCGGCCTCGAAGAGCTCGTGCGATTGACCCAGCACCACCAGGCGCACCTCAGGCATGCACGAAGGCAGACGACCCGCCGCGTAGCCGAAGGCGGACAAATCGACCTTGGGCGAGAGCGCTCCGGTGTGCAGCGAGGACTGCGAGAACGCGTGCGCCTCTTCGAGTGCGCGAATCCGCACCTCGCCGCTGGAGCGCAGCAGCGACACGTAGGTGCGGACGTAGAGATTGATTTCTTCGGAGGTCAGGGCGGGCGGTTGCCGATGCATCGTCGCCCACACTTTACTCGACCTTCCGACGCGAAACAGCGCCTCGTTCACGCATGCGTGCGTGGACCCGAGCCGAGACGCTGGGTCGGTGCGTCAGGTCGGTCCGAACGCGTTACGACGAGCCGAGGGCTTCGTCGACCAAGGCTTTGGCGCGGGCGATGCGGCGCTCTTCGTCCGAGGAGCGCTCTTTCTTGGCCGCGGCGGCCTTTTGGGCAGGAGCCATCACGTCGACCTTCTTCACGAAGAGCCGACCGAGGAAGCTCTTCGGTGGGGAGAGCTCGAACGCTCCGGACTCGAGGATTTCCGGGGTATCTCGCATTTGGGCGATGACGAGCGGGTTCGAGTCGACCCAGGCGAGCGCGGCGTCGAAGGCCTCGGCTTGGGTGACCTCGAGGTGCTTTTTCACGCGTCGCGGCTCGTGGTCGTACACCCGGCAGAAGAGCGCGAGCAGGCCCGCGTGCTCGGCGACCGAGAGGTTGGTCGCTCGGTGCAGCTTCACGCCGCCGCAGCCCTTGGCGTACACGGCCGAGCCGTTCAGCAAGATGAGGCCGAAGCCGAGCACGGTCGCGCACACCTCGGACACCGCGCCGAGATCTTCTTCTTGGACCTCTTCGCCACCCTCGGCGAGGACCACCGTGCCGACCGAGCGCGCGAGAGCTGCCGTAAGCGTGAGCGGATTTCCGGCGTCTCGTACGTCGATCACGACGCCGTAGCCCTCGTCGAGCGAGACCACGCGACCGCGCGCGCCGTTTTCGGAGCTTCCGCCTTTTCCGCATGCCGTGCTGCCGCAACCGCCGGCCTTGGCGTTCTCGGGATCCTCTTCGAACCCGACACGCAGCTCGAGCTCTTCGTCGAGCGGGCTGTACGAAACGAAGCGCGCAAGGAGACGCTCCACGCTTTCTTGGTCGCGGTGGAACTCGTCCGGGAAGAAGTCTCCGGTGGGCTCGATCAGTTCCGGCGTACCGATGGCGTCGCCGTGCGCGGCGCGCAGACGAGCAGCTTGCGAGATGAGCCAGGTGAAGGTGTCGGGATGAAGATCCATCGCCGAGCGAGCATAGCAAAGGTTCGACGGGCGTCACGCTCGCGGCCCCGAATCGAGGGCGTGTCGGGCTACACTTCTGTTCGTGGCTCTCACCCTCGCGACCTTCAACGTCAAAGACTTCTTCGACGCGCCCCAGAATCGGCCCGTTTTGCCGCAAAAAACCGAGGAGATCGCCGCGCACCTCACGCGGGCGGATGCCGACGTGGTGGCTCTGCAAGAGGTCGGCTCGGAGGAGCTGCTTCAGGGGGTGCTCGCGGCCATGCCGAACGGACGCGACTACCGCATCGTGTTCGGCGGCGCCGACCGGCGCGGGATCGGCAACGCGATCGTCTCGCGTATCCCGATTCGCGAGGCTCGGGTGCACGCGTCCGAGTCGCTCGAATTTCCGGTGTTCCGGCGCGGAGACCCTCCGCCGTTCGCGGGGCGCCTGCCCCTACGAAGGCCCGTGGTGCACGTCACCTTCGAGGCCTTCGGCGGACTCGTGCATGCACTCTCCACGCATTGGAAGAGCAAGCTGCCGAAGCCCGAAGAGGACGAATCCGGGAACGACGTGCGCATCGAGGGCTGGGGCGGAGGCGCCGGGCGCGCCGAGGCCGACCTACGCAGCTTGATTTCGCGCGGCGCCGAAGCGCTTTACGTGCGGCGTCTCGTGGAGTCTTTGGCCGAGTCGGGAGAGGTCGTGCTGCTCGGCGATCTCAACGACACGTTCGAGTCGATCCCGGTGCGCATCGTGCGCGCGGCGGGGCTCACCCACGAGCTCTTCGGGGCAGCCCAAATCCTGCCTCTCGAGGCTCGGGTTTCCACCTTGCATCGTGGGACGCCGGAGCAGATCGATCATGTGCTCGCCACGGCCGGCCTGCACGCCCGGCTCGTCTCGGCGCACTTCCAGAACGAGCAGCTACGGGATCATCCTTTTTCGCCGGACGAAGCGCCCACGGTTGACTCGGACCACGCGCTGCTCGTGGCCCGCTACGAAGTGCCCGCGAGCTGAGCTCTCGAGCCTATCCCTCGAACGACGAGCGGCGCACGATCCTAGAGCGCCAATCCGCTTCATTCGGTCGGCTTTCCGCCGAACGACGGACGCGCTCGGTCCCTTTTTCAACGGACTGCGAGGGCCACGCGCCGCCTTCGCGACGTCTCCGGCGAGTGAGGGACCCTACTTGAAGAGCTGGCCGACCGGGTTCTTCGGGTCGCTGGTGGTAATCTTCACGGTGCGGTCGATGTCGACCGTCTTCACGAGGTCGAAGCGGTCGTTACCCGAATTGATGAAGAAGGTGACGCGATTCACCTGCGGATTGTCGTAGGCGCGCGCGTCCGTACGCTTGCTCATGGAGAGCACCGAGAAGCCGTACATGGCGCGGTCTTGGTACTTCTGGGAGGTGAGGTCGGCGTTGCAGGTGAGGCGCAGGATGGCAAGCTCTCGCGGCTTTCCGGCCGGAGCATCCAAGGTGCGGTGCACGGTCTTCACGGCGGTCTCGAAGGTGGTCGCGTAGGCGCGCACGCGGCGGTCGATCTCCGCCTCTTCGAGCTCGTCGGGGTCGTAATCCACGCGTCGAGCCGCGCTGAGTGGATCGGTGAGGTTCGACGGGCGATTGGAGGAGAAGGGCCGCTGGCGCTCCACCGAAGCGAAGCCACGGACGGGGTTCTCGATCTCGCGTGAGGCGAACTTCTTCACCGCGAGATCGTCGATGGCGATCTTGCCGGGCAGAAGCGTGTCGCCCGCTTGCCACATCTCGTACGAGTTGTAGTGGGTGTGGCCGAAGATGAGCGTGCGAATCTGCGGGTTTTTGGCGATGCGGTCGAGCAGCGCCAGACCCGTGAATTGGTAGGGCTTGGCGCTGGGGCCGGTGAACAGGCTCGCCATGCATTTGCCGTCGGCCGCTTTTTCCCCCGGCAAACAATCGAATTCGGGGTCCGGGCGCATCCACTCTTGCAGGCCGTCGTGGAGGCAGGCCTCTTGTTTGTTGTCCGTGAGCGCCCACCAGGGGAGCTTGCAGACCACCGGATTGAGCACTTCGCTCACGATGTAGTTGAACGCGCTCTGCTGCACGCTCTGGTACTCGAGCTGCTCGAACAGGTAGCCGAAGTCTTGCCCGTTGTGGCCACCACGCGGGTCGTGGTGGGCGAGCAGCACCACGTCGGTACCGTCGTTCTGCGCGCGCAGCATTTCGCGATCGATCCAGTCGATCTGCACGTCGCTGAGGGAGCCACCGTAGTTGACGGTGTACATGCCCCAGCCCGAGCGCCGGTGCTGGCGCATCTCGTAGGAGTTCAGGTTGACGAAGCGGTTCTTTCCGAACTTCCAGGAGAAGTAGGTCGGACCGTAGGTCTTCTGCCACTGCTGGATGCCGTCGTAGAGGAACATGTTGCGCTCGGCGAGCGGGAGCTCTGCCCAGCCGCCGGCGAACGTGTCGCTCGGTTTGCGCACGAACCTGCCGGTGTAAATGTCCCGGTGGAGGCCGCCGAGCACGTCTTTCGTGCGGTCGAGGTAGGCTTGGTAGTCCGCGAACTTGTAGTTCGGCCAGGCCTTGGGGGTCGACTCGGCCACCACCTCTTGGAGCGACGTGCCTACGGCCGTCTCGAGGCTCTTCACGGCGCTCGGGACGTGACCCGTGGCCACGTAGCCGTCGTGATTGCCGAGCGTGAGGAAGATGGGAACGGTGAGGTTCTTCAGCGCGGTCAGGATTTGCTTCGCTTCACCTGCGTACGTGGTGGCGACGAAGCGTTGCAGGAACCCGCCCGGGGAGCCGCCGTTGTGGAGATCTCCATTGAAGGTGATGAAGGCGGCATTGCGAATGCCCGGGTCCGCCGACGTGTTCACGTAGTAGACGAAGTCGTCGAGCTTCGCGAGGGTCTTGGAGTCGTACAGATTGCCGATCGAGACCTGCGTGTCGGTCACGTTCAATGCCGTGTATTCGTCCGACTCTTTGTCGAATACGCGCACGGCATTGTATTGATACTCGTAGATCGACTCGGCGCCCTTCTGGAAGAGGGCGTTGTCGTTCCTGATCTCCATGCGCAGGTCGTAGAGGCCGGGCGGCACCGCTGCCATCACGTCTTGTTTGAAGACGAAGCGGTAAGTCTTGCGGGCCTTCAGCGCGGCGGGCATGTCGACCGGCTCCGGATGGCGGAGGATCTCGCTCGGCTTGATGCGGATCGTGCCCGTTCCCGAGCCGTAGTTGGCGATGGTCTTGACGTCGGTCGTGGTGGCGCGCTGTGGGCGCGGGACCAGCAAGAACACCACGCTGCTCGCCTGCGTCTCCGAGAGGGCGATGGTGTCGAGCTCGGTGCCGGCTTTGGTTCCCGTGACCTTCGGGGAGAGGTGCGTGAGCACGTCGTCCTCGAGGCGCATGACGGCCATGAACGAGTCTTTGGGATCGTTCTTCACGTACAGATTGGGATTGCCGAGCGTCGGGTAGATGAGCCGGTCGATCTGGACGTGATTGTCGATCGCGTACGGCATGACCTGCTCGTTCTGCACGGCGTCCGCGTAGAAGACGTCCGGCAGGTAGGTCTCGCCCTTGTCGCTGATGACCTCCCACGGGCGCTCCTTGCGCAAGTCGAGCGGCGGATCGACGGGCGGCGGCGGCGCGGTGGTGGTGCCGCTGGTGGCGGCGTCCGGCCCGCCCGGGGGCGTTCCTCCCGGGTCGGACTCCGAGCCGCACGCTTGCAGCTGCACCACGAGAAGACCGACGAGCCCAAGACCTACGACACGCGAAAGACCTCGCATGGTCACGAGTGTCGCACGACCGTCACACTCCTTCGAGGGATACTCGCTGAAATTTTCGAGATGCCCCAATCGAGGATGGATCGAGAAAAACCCAGGTCCCGTGCATGTCCACTCGGCTCTTCGCGGCGTCGCGCGAGGTGCCGAATCGAGGAGGGTCACATGTGGGGCATGGTCATGAGCTGATGCAAGAGCTCGGCGGGAGAGTGACCACCGAGAATGCCGAGGCCGAGCGCGCGGAAGATGGGGGTACGCACGTCGCGCTTCTCGCACCAGGCCAATACACGAGGCACGAGGTCGACCGCCTCGACGTGGAGCTTCACCTCGGCGAGCGCATGTTCCGTGGTTTTTCCCGCGGCGAGCGCGCGTCCGAGCATGACCTCGGGCCGGTTGTCTTGAATGATGGCAGCCAACAAATCTCCATAACCGGCCAAGCCGAGGAGCGTCCGGTCCTCACCGCCTGCCGCCACGGCAATACGTGCAGCTTCGTTGACCGAACGCGTCATGAAGGCGGCCACGAGGCCTGCGCTCATGCCGAGACCACGCGCGTAGCCGCCCGCGATGGCCAGGCAGCCGACCAGCGCCGAGCCCCATTCGAGCCCGCGCAAGTCGTGTGTGGCATAGAGACGAAGGCCCGGGGAGGTGAAGGCTTCCGAGAGCGCTTCGTTGACCTCTGGAAAACGCGAGCCCGTGACCATGACGCTCGGGCGTCCTGCGAGGAGGTCGGCCTCGAGCACCGGTCCTCCGAGCGCACCCACGCGGCGGGTGGGGGTCTCGGCGCGGAGCACGTCGCTGACGGTCTCGAGCTCGGCCCCGACCAGGCCGCGCACGCCGTGGACCACGTAGTGATGCCCGCCCATGTGGTTACCGAGCTCGCGCGCGGCTTCGTGCGTCACCTTGGTGGGGACCGCGAATACGACGAGGCGCGACTCGCGCACGCCGTGGGCGAGGTCGGTCTTGACCACGCCATCGGGGAGCGGGCCGTCACGGCGAGTCGCGATGAAGGCGGTGTTTCCCGCGCGAGCTACCGCGGCCGCGAGCGCCAGACCCCACGGGCCTCCACCGACGATGCAAACTTTACGAGCCGACATGGAGAGCGAGACTACACGTCAGCGAAGCGCGAAGAGAAGCGTGCTCGCGAGGAGCGCGAGAACCAGCAGCGGGAAGGCCGCCACGGCCACCAGTCCGAGTCGTGGACGTCGCTCGAGAAAGCGCGTGTAGAGGCCGAGAGAGCGCTTGGTGAAGGTGAGCGGGCAGTCCACGCGGAAGTCGCCCGAGCGTATCGCCGCGAGCTCGCCCAGGGCGGTCTCTGCCGTGGCGAAGTGGACTCTCGGATCCCCGCGCAGCCCGCGTTTCACGAAGTGCCGAAGCTCGACCGGAACGGACTCTCCGGAGGTAGCTACCCAGATAGAGTCGTCGGCCCCCGGAGCCTTCTTCTCGATGACCTCGGCGAGCGCGCCTTCGCTCGTTTCCGACGTGACGTAGGGCGAGAGCGTGAGCAGCTCGAACAGCACCACGAAGGCCGCGTACACGTCCGTGGCGGGGCCTATTTCGGAGACGGCGCCGCGGGCTTGTTCGGGCGCCATGTAGTGCGGCGTGCCGACCAAGTGACCGTGACGGGTCTTCGGGCTCAATCGTCCGGGGCGACTCGGCTCGGTGGTCGCGCTCGCGTCCGCATCTGTGTCCGACGAGCCTGCCGGAGGGTCGGTCGGCTCGTCCGCGCGCGCGATGCCCCAGTCGAGCAGCACGACCTCTCCGTGACGGCCGATCATCACGTTGGCCGGCTTCACGTCGCGATGGAGCACTCCTTTTTCGTGCGCGTGCGCGAGGGCGTCGAGAATACCTGCGAAGATGTCGAGCCGGCGCGAGATCGGGTAGGCGGTCACCATGGCCGGATCGCGCGCGCAGAGGCCCTCGAATACAGCGTCGAGCGG
This sequence comes from Polyangiaceae bacterium, assembly GCA_965225775.1. Taxonomy (GTDB): domain Bacteria; phylum Myxococcota_A; class Polyangia; order Polyangiales; family Polyangiaceae; genus JAAFHV01. The sequence goes on from OZ245328.1 coordinate 9,696,276, forward strand.
GACGCCGTCGACGAGAGGCATGGTGAAAAAGAGGTTTCCGCTCGCGTCCACGTCGACGTCGTGGATGGCCACGATGTTCGGGTGATCGAGCTTTCCGAGCGTGCGAATTTCGTCCACGAAGCGCGCGACCCCATGCGGCCCGCTGGCTTCGGCCAGCATGCTCTTGACCGCCACGGTTCGGCCGATGTCGCGGTCGAAGACGCGATTGACCTCGCCCATGCCTCCTTGGCCGATGCGTTCGTCGAGGCGGTAGCGCTCTTCGGTGGCGGAGACGAGCACGGCCTTGCCCTCTTCGTGCACGATGCGCGGGACCACCGTGCGGCGCGCGCTCGCCGTGGTGCCGCGCACGAACGAAACGGTCCGTCCGGTCGTGCCCGGATCGTCGCCGGTGTGGAGCAAGGTGTCGCCGGTGGTGAACGCGTCGTCGACGTGGGTCTTCGCGGTCTCGAGTGAAGCATCGAGGGTGTGCGCGAGCGCCGAGTCCGGGGTCTGCCTCATCGGCGACGAGTGTAACCGCCCGAGAGCTACGGAACGAGCACGAGCTTGCCGCGGACGTCGCGGTTCTCGAGTCGAGCGAGCGCCTCACCCGCGCGTGCGAACGGGAAGACCGTGTCGATGCGAGGCACGAGCGAGCCTTCGGCCACGTGACGGAAGATGGCTTCGGCGTTCTCGTGGTTCTTTTCGGGCTCGCGCACCGCGAACTGTCCCCAGAAGACGCCCACGATTTGGCAGCCCTTCAGGAGCGCCAGGTTGAGGGGAATCTTGGGAATGTCGCCCGCGGCGAAGCCCACCACGAGGTGCCGACCTTCCCACGCGATGGCCCGCAGCGCGGCCTCCGAGTACGTGCCGCCCACCGCGTCGTAGATCACGTCGAAGCCGCGCCCTTGCGAGAGGGCCTTGGCGCGCTCTTTCAGATCTTCGCGGCCGTAGGCGATGCCGTCGTCGGCGCCTTGCTCTTTGCAGAATGCAATCTTTTCGTCCGTGCCGGCGGCGGCCACCACACGCGCACCGAGCAGCTTGCCGAGTTGGATGGCCGACACGCCCACCCCGCCCGCTGCCCCCAAGACGAGCAGGCTCTCTCCCTTGCGGAGGTGCGCGCGGTCCACCAGCGCGTGGTACGTGGTGAGGTAGGTGAGCAGCGTGGCGGCGGCGGTCTCGAACGAGACATTGTCCGGGATTTTCACGGCCGCGAGCTCGGGCACAACCACGCGCTCGGCGAAGGCCCCGTGGATCATGGTGGCCGCCACCCGGTCGCCCACGCGCACGCGCGTGACCCCTTCGCCTACGGCGGAGACCACGCCCGAGGCCTCACCGCCGGGCACGAAGGGCGGCTCGGGCTTGAACTGGTAGCGTCCGTAGGAGAGCAGCACGTCGGGGAAGTTCACCCCGCAGGCGCGCACGTCGATGGCGACCTCACTCCGGCCTGGCTCGGGCGCGTGACGTTCGGCGACTTTGACTCCGGTGGGCCCCTCGAGCGACGTGCAGACGACCGCGTGCATGCGGCGAAGCTACCACCGCTCGTGCTTCGCGGGTTACTGCTCGTCGAGCTCGTCCGGTGTCGAAAACGGCGAGTCGTCCTCGCCCTGCACCGGGCCTTCGGGGGCGTCTGCGGTAGGCACTTCGTCCGAAAAGTCCCCAGGTTTTTCCAGGGAAATACGCCCGAGCGCGCCCGAGCGAAAATCGTGCACCAGCACGTCGGCAGCCTTGTGTATGTCCACCTTGCCGCCCGCGCGTAGGGCTCCCCGGCGCTTGCCGATCTCGATCAAGAGATCTCCCTCGCGCTCGGGCAGGCTGGTGAGCTTGTAGCGAGCGCGCAAGAGAGCGGGGTAGTGCTCGAGCAAGAACCGGCAGCCGAAGAGGGCCACGGTTTCGAAGTCGATGGCGGTTTCCGGGATGGCGCCGCCCAGGGCGAGCCTCAGCGAGGACTCTTCGTCTTCGATCTTGGGCCACAGAATGCCGGGCACGTCCGAGAGCACGATGCCGCTCTTCAGGATGACCTTCTGGACCGACTTGGTGACCGCGGGCTCGTCGCCCACCTCGGCCACTTTGCGTCCCATGAGCGTGTTCACCAGCGTGGATTTTCCAACGTTGGGAATGCCCACCACGAGCACGCGCACCGGGCGTTTGTCCAGGTTGGGTCGGGTCGCGAGCTTGTTGCAGAGCGCGGGGATGCGCGAGACGGTCTCTTGGTTTTTCTGGGTGGTGATGGCGATCGCCAGGCTACGTCCGACGCGCTTGCCCCCTGGGGACTCGAGCGCTCGCACCCACTCGGCGGTGAGCGCGGGGTCGGCCAGATCGCTCTTGGAGAGCACCTTGAGACAGGGCTTTTGGCCGCGAATTTCCCCTAGCACGGGGTTCTCGCTCGAGTGCGGCATGCGGGCGTCGAGCACCTCGATCACGACGTCGCACGTGGGCACGGCTTCGGCGATCGCTCGCCGCGCCTTCGTCATGTGACCGGGGTACCACTGGATGGCCATCGCCCGGCCCTCTACCACTTTCGCACCGAGGCTGCTCGTTCGTGCCTCGTGAAGAAGCTCGGTGCATGGCGGTCGCCTCGTCCCCAAAGCTCGGGTGGGGGCCCTCGACTCTCCTCGGCAGTCGGGCTTTTCGTGCTGAAATCTCGCGGGAAAACGAGCATGAAAGGGCCTCGCGTGGTACGGAAGGCCCACACGATGACGCTCCTCACGCTGGGAAAAAAGCGGCCTTCCGAGGCCTCGCGGTTCTTGCCCACTTCCCCCGACGATCTCTCGGCGCGCGGCTGGGACGCGCTCGACGTGCTCATCGTCACCGGAGACGCGTACGTCGACCACCCGGCCTTCGGTCCGGTGCTCATCGCGCGCTTTCTGGAAGGCCGAGGCTTTCGCGTGGGCGTGGTGGCGCAGCCCAAGTGGGACTCGCCCGACGACATCGCGCGCATGGGGCGGCCCAAGCTGTTCGTAGGCGTCGCCGCGGGCAACCTCGACAGCATGCTCAACAAGCTCACCGCGCAAAAGAAGATGCGCGGGGAAGACCAGTACACCCCCGGCGGGCACACCGAGGCGCGCCCCAATCGCGCCACCATCGTCTATTCCAATCTCTGCCGACAGGCGTTCCCCGGATTGCCCATCGTGCTCGGCGGCATCGAAGCCTCGCTCCGGCGCATCGCCCACTACGACTACTGGTCCGACCAGGTGCGCCGCAGCGTGCTCTTGGACGCCAAAGCCGACATCTTGGTGTTCGGCATGGGCGAGCGGCCGGCCTGGGAGATCGCCCGTCGATTGAAGGCCGGAGAGCCCGTCTCGGCGCTCACGGACATTCGCGGCACGGCCCACGTCAAAAAGAACAAACGCGAGTGGGAGCCTTTGCTCGCCGACGTGAGCCGCTACACGACCGACGGCAAGTTGCTCGTTTTGCCCTCCTACGAAGAGGTCACGGCGGACAAGGTCGCTTTCGCGCGCATGTCGCGCATGTTCCAATACGAGACCAATCCGCACAACGGCCGGCCCATGCTCCAGGTCCACGGCGAACAGGCCGTGTACTTCAATTCTCCCGCGCTGCCGCTCACCGAAGAGGAGATGGACGGGCTCTACGATCTGCCCTTCACGCGCCTACCTCATCCTTCGTACGTTGAGCGCATTCCCGCCTACGAGACGGTGAAACACTCGATCGTGACCATGCGCGGGTGCTTCGGTGGATGCACCTTCTGCAGCATCACCGAGCACGAGGGGCGCGTCATCCAGAGCCGCAGCGAGGCGAGCGTCCTCCGCGAGGTGCGCCAGCTCTCGCGCATGGATGGTTTTCGCGGGGTGCTCTCGGACGTGGGCGGTCCGACCGCCAACATGTACAAGATGACGTGCAAGGACGAAAAGACCGAGTCCTCTTGCCGTCGCCTGTCCTGCGTGCACCCGGGCATCTGCGAGAACCTGGTCACCGACCACGCGCCGCTCGTCAGCCTGCTCAAGAAAGTGCGCACCCAACCGGGCATCAAGAAGGCCTTCGTGGCCAGCGGCGTGCGCTACGACCTGGCCGAGCGCAGCCCCGAGTTCATCCGCGAGCTGGCGCAGCACCATACGGGCGGCCAGCTCTCCGTCGCGCCCGAGCACTCCAACGACGACGTGCTCGCCAAGATGAAGAAGCCCTCCATCAAGAGCTACGAGCGCTTCGCGCAGGCGTTTTGCCAGGCGAGTGAAGAAGCCGGCAAAGAGCAGTACCTCGTGCCGTACTTCATCACGGGACACCCCGGGTCCACCTTGAAGGACACGGTCGAGCTCGCGCTCTACCTGAAGAAGCACGGCATGCGTCCGCGCCAGATTCAGGACTTCATTCCGACGCCCATGGCCGTGGCCACCACCATGTTCTACACGGGCATCGATCCGCTCACGAACGAGCCGGTCTACACGGCCACGGACATGCGCGAAAAACGCATGATGAAGGCGCTCATTTTCTATTGGGACGAGCAACACTGGCCGCTCGCCCGCGAAGCCTTGCGCAAGGCGGGCCGGACCGATCTCATCGGTCGTGCGCCCCATTGTTTGGTGCCTCCGGACTACGGCGCGACCGCGCAGAAACCGCTCGAAGGAAGCGTGCGCCCGGAATCGGGGCCGCGTCCGCAAAAGCCCGGCGCTCCGAAACCCGGCGCCAATGGCCGCAAAGTCCGCTTCTCGGCCGGACCTGCCTCGGCGCGCCGCAAGGGACGCTGACGCAATCGGCGCGTGTCGCGGCAGAACGGCGAGGGGAGTCCTCGCCGCTCGCTCATGCCGTGACGTTCAGCGTTTGACGAACTTGCCGCGGTGCTCGGGGTGTTCGTTCTCGAACGCTTGAAGGCTCTCTCTCGTGATTTCCACTTCGATGCGGCCGTCGCGCTCGATCTTGGCTTGGCAGCCGAGGCGCGAAGTGGCTCGAACGTCGAAGGCCTTGTCCATGATGTCTTCTTCTTCGTCCTCGGCGGGCGAGAGCAGAGACGCTCCGGAGAGTACGTAGACGTGGCAGGTGGAGCAGGCGCACACGCCGCCGCAGGCGTAGCCTTCGGGTGCGTCGACCTTCTGGGCGGCCTTCAAGATCGAGGTTCCAATCGGGACTTCGACCTCTTGATATCCTTTGAAAACGACGATCGGCACGGAGATCTCCTGAAGCTCTTGCGGCGAGACGAGACTGGACGAGACGAGACGGAAATACGTCAATCGGGGCGGACGCGAACCCGCGCCCCTGGGCGTCAATCGATGGGGCGCTCGACGTGGGCGTTCTCGACGCCCTTCGCGTGCTCGACGCTGCGCTCGAGGTTGCCGAGGTCTTTGCCGGCGAGGGCCTGCGCTACGGCGCGGTTCATGCGCCTTCCGGCGAGCTCTTTGGTGGCGCGATCGAGGTCGTCGAGCTTGCTGCGGATCTTCTGCGGATCGTCTCCCGCGTGCGCACGCTCGAGCTCGTCGATGGCCCCGCGGATGCGCTCTGCTTCGCCCGGAACCAAGAGGTCGCGATCCGCTTCGATGGCCTTCTTCGTGGCGCGAAGCACCCGCTCCGCCTCCACGCGCCCTTCGAGCAGGCGCCGCTTGAAGAGGTCTTCTTCGCCGTGGTCGAGCGCTTCGAGCAGCATGCGCTCGACGGTCTCGTCGTCGAGGCCGTAGGAGGGCTTCACCGAGACCGTCTGTTCGATGCCGGTGGTCGTCTCGCGCGCGTGCACGGAGAGCAGGCCGTCGGCGTCCACCTTGAAGGTGACCTCGAGCCTGGCGATGCCCGCGGGCATGGGCGGGATGCCCTTCAGCGAGAAGCGCGCGAGGCTCCGGCAGTCGGCCACGAGCTCGCGCTCGCCCTGCACTACGTGCAGCAAAAAGCCGGTCTGATGGTCTTCTTGGGTGGTGTAGGTGCCGCGTGCCCCGGTGGGGATGGTGGTGTTGCGCGGGAGGATTTTGTCGACCACGCCGCCGCCCACCTCGATGCCGAGCGAGAGCGGGAGCACGTCGAGCAGGAGCACCTCGCCCTCGCGAAGCTCGTTCGTGAGGATGTCGGCTTGCACCGCCGCACCGAGCGCGACCACACTGTCCGGGTCGATGTCGGCGAGAGGCTCCTTGCCGAAGGTCTTCTGCACGTAGGCGCGCACGGCCGGCACGCGCGTCGAGCCGCCGACCAGGATGACCCCGTCGAGGGCCTCGGGCTTCACGCCCGCGTCTTTCAGGGCGCGTCGGCATGCGACGCCGGTCTTCTCGAGCAAGGGCTTCACGAGCTCGTCGAAGGTCGCGCGGGTGAGCACGAGCTTCTGTCCGTCGCCGCGTGGGCTCTCTTCGGTGACGCTGTCCGCGTCGGTGAGCGCGTGTTTCATGCGCCGCGAGAGATCGAGCGTCTCGCGCACGAGCGCTGGGCTGCGCGAGCCCTCGGGAACGTCCATCTGACGGAAGAGGTCTTCGGCGATCGCGCGGTCCATGTCGTCGCCGCCGAGCGCGCTGTCGCCGCCGGTGGACTTCACCTGGAAGACTCCGTCCTCGAGCAGCAAGATGGTCACGTCGAAGGTGCCACCGCCCAGGTCGTACACGGCAAAAAGGCCATTTTGCTTCTTCTCGAGGCCGTAGGCGAGCGCTGCGGCGGTGGGTTCGTTCAAGAGGCGCAAGACCTCGAGGCCGGCGAGACGAGCCGCGTCTTTGGTGGCCTGGCGCTGGCCGTCGTCGAAGTAGGCCGGCACCGTGATAACGCACGCGCCCACCGTGCGAAGCTCGTCTTCGGCGAGCTCGCGCAGCGATCGGAGGATCTCGGCCGAGACCTCGACCGGGGTGATCGCCTTGCCGCGCACGTCGAAGCGGACCACGTTGGGACCCCCGGGCTCCGGCGGCAGGAACGCGTAGGGGCCGAGGCGCCTCGTCTCCGGATCGTCGCCGCCACGGCCCATGAAGCGCTTCACGCTGACGATGGTCTCGCGGGGATGCTCGGCGGCGAGCGCTTGCGCGGCCTTGCCGACCAGCGCATTTCCGCGCTCGTCGTAGTGGACCACGCTCGGCGTGAGGGTCGCTTGGTTGCAGTCGGCGATGGTGGTGGGTACGCCGTCGCGCACATAGGCGACGAGCGAGTTGGTGGTGCCGAGGTCGATGCCGATGGCGCGGGCCGGGGCTTTGGGGTCGAAAATTTCAAGAAGCATCGATCAGCTCTTCTTCCACGGCGGACACTTCGTCGGCGAAGCGTCGGAAAAATCGGAGCTCGCCCAAAAGGCCGAGCTTCGCTTGCAGGGTGTCTCGGGTGCCTTCGGCAAAGGCCTGCGCGAGCGCGCGTTCCACCCGCGAAACGCCTGCTTCGGCCTCTTCGCCGAGCGCACGGACGGCCGCGAGGTCCTTCGCGTCTTTCGCGTCGGAGAGGGCTTCGCGCTTCTCCAGCACGTCCATCAGGAACGCGGGGGAGGCCTTCGGCTCGTGGCCGTCGCCGATGGCGATACCGCGCTTCGTGAAGAGGGCCTCGGCGCGCGTGAGCGGGTCGCGGATCGCGCGGAAGGCTTCGTTCACTTGCACCGCGCGCTCGAGCGCCGCCTTTCGTTCCCCGGCGGGCGCGCTCGTGTAGCGATCCGGGTGGAGGGCACGCGACAGCTCGCGATGGGTCTTCTCGAGCTTGGGGAGGTCCACGTCGAAGACGTCGGGGAGGCCGAGGACGACGAACGGATCGGGGAGAGTCATACGAGACCAATCGATGAGGCGCGCCCTCGCGAGCAGGCGCCGAAAAACACGGACGACGCCTCGCTCGCGGTGGCGTCCGACCGAGAAACGATCGGAGCCCCGGAACGCGAGCGTCGTCTTGGAGAAGGCTTCGGTCCGTTACACCTGGAAGCTGTGACCGCAGCCGCAGCTGGCTTTTTCCTGTGGATTCAGGAACTTGAAGCCTTGCTGGAGGAGCTTATGCTCCCACTCGAGCACCGTGCCGTTCAGGTACACGAGGCTCTTCGGATCGACCACCACGCGCACCGGGGTTCCGTCCTCGGCGACGTAGTCGTAGACGCGGTCGCGGGCGCGCGGCGCGCCGTCGTGGAACTCGATGACGTACGAGAACCCCGAACAGCCGCCCCCGCGGATGCCGACCCGCAGAGACGTGCCGGGCACGTTGCGCTTCTGGATCTGCTTTTTGATCGCCTCGACGGCGCGAGGAGACACCGAGATGTTCGGCGTGGCCTTCTCGGTGGTCTCGGCGCTGGGCGCGGAGGGCGCCTGGACTTTCGGCGCGGCGACCGGTTCGGGGCTCGTGGTCTCGACGTTCATGGGAGCCTCTCTCAGGCCTGGGACTTACCCTGTTTGGCAGCCTGCTTCTGGCGGTAGTCGGCGATCGCGCTCTTGATGGCGTCTTCGGCGAGAACCGAGCAGTGGATCTTGACCGGGGGAAGGTCGAGCTCCTGCACGATGTCCGAGTTCTTGATGCTCTCGGCCTGGTCGAGGGTCTTGCCGCGCAGCCACTCTGTGGCGAGCGAAGACGACGCGATGGCCGAGCCGCAGCCGAAGGTCTTGAACTTGGCGTCTTCGATGACGCCGCCTTCGCCGACCTTGATCTGCAGGCGCATGACGTCGCCGCAAGCGGGCGCGCCCACGAGGCCGGTGCCGACGTCCGGGTCGTTCTTGTCGAGGGTGCCGACGTTCTTGGGGTTCTCGGTGTGCTCGATGACCTTGTCGCTGTACGCCATGGTGTTTGCCTGTGCCGGTTCGGAGAGAGCCCTCGAAGAGGGCGAAAAAAGCGGGTTTCGGTGCGGCGATGCCTAGGTGCTCAGTGGTGGGCCCACTGCACCTTGGAGAGATCGATGCCGTCTTTGTGCATTTCGTAGAGCGGGGACATGTCGCGCAGGTGGCGGACCTTCTTCACCACCAGCTCGGTCACGTAGTCGACCTCTTCTTCGGTGGTGAAGCGGCCGAGGCCGAAGCGGATGCTCGAGTGGGCGAGCTCGTCGCCCACGCCGAGGGCGCGCAGCACGTAGCTCGGCTCGAGGCTGGCCGACGTGCACGCCGAGCCGGAGCTCACGGCCACGTCTTTGATGGCCATCATCATCGCCTCGCCTTCCACGAAGGCGAACGAGATGTTGAGGTTGCCCGCCAGGCGGTGCTCCATGGAGCCGTTGACGAAGGTCTCGTCGAGCTCGCTCTGCAGACGGGTACGCAGGCGCTCGCGGAGGGCGAGGATGCGCTTACTGTCGGCTTCGCCTTCTTGCATCATGATCTCGGCGGCTTTGCCGAAGCCCACGATGCCCGGAACGTTGAGCGTGCCCGATCGCATGCCGCGCTCGTGACCGCCGCCGTCCATCTGAGCGGCGATGCGCACGCGCGGCTTCTGGCGGCGCACGTAGAGCGCGCCCACGCCCTTCGGGCCGTACATTTTGTGAGCCGTGATCGAGGCGAGGTCCACGTTCATGGCCTGCACGTCGAACGGGGTCTTGCCCACGCCCTGCACGGCGTCGGTGTGGAGCAGCACGCCACGCGCGCGGGTGATCTTGCCGATCTCGGCGAGCGGGTTCACGGTGCCGATCTCGTTGTTCGCCAGCATGAGCGAGACGAGGATGGTCTTCTCGGTGAGGGCGTTCTGAACGGCCTCGGGCGAGACGCGACCGTCACGATCGACGGGCAAGTAGGTGACCTCGAAGCCCTCGGTCTCGAGGCGCTTGCAGGTGTCGAGCACGGCCTTGTGCTCCACCACCGAGGTGACGATGTGGTTGCCCTTTTCCTTGTAGAACTCGGCCACGCCCTTGAGGGCGAGGTTGTTCGACTCGGAGGCGCCGGAGGTGAAGACGATCTCTTTTTCGCTCTGCGCGCCGATGAGCTTGGCGATGCGCTCGCGAGCGTGATCGACCGCTTCTTCCGCGGTCCAGCCGAACGAGTGGTTGCGGCTGGCGGCGTTGCCGAACTTCTCCGTGAAATACGGCAGCATCTCGTCGAGGACGCGCCGGTCCATGGGCGTCGTCGAGTGGTAGTCCATGAAGATGGGGAACGAGAGGGCCATAGGGGGTTCTCTTTAACGGGGCTCGATGTTCGGGACGGAGGCCTTGGTCTTCGCTTCGGCGCGCGTGCGGCCCTTGCCGGTCGAGGTGACCGACGATACGGACGATACGGACGAGCCGGAGGCCGCGACGCTGGTAGGCGCGGGCGGAATCGACGATGCGGACGCGCTCGACTTCGCGCTCGCGGAGAGGCTAGGGCTGCTCGCCAGGTCTGGCGAGGTCGCGAGGCTCGACAGGGACACCGCCGATGCCGGGGTCGCGAGAAGCGACGAGGCGGCCGAGCTGTAGCCGGACACGAGCTCGGGCACCTCGGTGCCTTCGGCGTGGTGCTCGCACGAGTGGCAAGCCGCCACGAGGCGCTCGGGCTCGCACACGTCGCAGCCGTCGAGGTAGTCGAGGCTGCTCACGATCTCGCGTTCGAGGGCTTGAAGGCGACGGATGTGATTCTGCGTCTCTTCGAGCTTCTTCGCGTAGAGCTCGCGCATGCGGCTCATGGTGCCGCTGGCCGAGCCGAGGTCGTCCCAGTCTCGGACGAGGCTCTGGATGTCGGTTAGGCTGAAGCCCATGTCCTGGAGCTTGCCGATCCAGCGGATGCGCACGACGGCGTTGGCCGAGTAGAGGCGGTAGCGCCCTTTGGAGCGGCCCTGGGGCGTGAGCAGGCCGAGCTCTTCGTAGAGGTGGATGGCGCGGACGGTCTTGCCGCATTCCTTCGCCAGATCGCCGACTTGCAGCGTGCGTTCGTCGGCTTGGTCGACGCGCCCGCTTTTGCAGCCTTCCCCCTCGGGTCCACGCTGCGAACGCTCGAATTCCGCGCGGCCGAGGGCGGCGGACGGTTCGGCGGTGGGGAAGAGGGGGAGTCGGACGGTCATGGTTTGAACCCACACGTAAGGGTGAGCCTTCAAGAATGGGTTTAGTCCCAGGCTCCGCCTGCGTCAAGAGCCCTTACGTAAGGGTGAGTGTTGAGAGGGTTGGCGCCCAGCGGCCCTCGAGGGGCGCAAATCGTGTCTTTTCGATGCCTCGGGGCAGAAATGGACCGTGATACGCTCGAAGGTGGCCGCGCCCGCGCCCCGCGGGTCGGTTGGAGCCACGGCTCCTGCCTGGTGCAACGCCGTCGCGGTTTCCCTCGTCGAGGGAGCTCGCGGACCCCTTCGCCGAGCCTCTCGCTCGGCACCTCGCCGAGCCTGCGTGGTACCGAAAGACGACGACGAAGCCACAGCCCAGTTCGATGTCGAGGCCTTGCGAAAGAAGGCGGCGGTTCGGCCCACGCCGGTCGACCTCGGCGCTCCTGGAGCTCTCGACTACGACAGTGAGGCACCACCGCCGAGCGCCGCCCATCCGGCGGAAGGACCGCCTTCACTCACGCGGATGGACTTCGGCCGTGGGCGAGACGAAGAGCACACCGCGAACGATATCGAGATTCCCTCGCAGCTCGTCACGCGGCGTGGTGGCGCAGGCGGCGCCGGAGTCCCAAACCCAGGCGGCCCGCCACTTCCTCTCGAAGTCGCCCGTCGCGGACAAGTCGACTACGCGTCACCCAAGGTCACGGTCGGTGGCGCGCCTCCGCGGGTAGCCGACTGGAACCCCTCGGACCTTCTCGACGAGTCGGGGGTCGTCTCGAGCGCACCGAAGGATGCCGTGCTCGGCATCGGGTCTCCTTCGCCGTTCGGCGCTTCGTCGTTCGCGCGTGTGCCCGAGCGTTCGGTGGAGGTGGTTCACGCGCAGCGTGCGCCCGAATCGCGCGACGATCCCTGGCACGACCAAGGAACGTTCGCCTCGCCCTCTCCCGTGGACGTAGGGCCGCTGAGCGAAGCGCCGCGCACCGAGCCTCCACCGATGAGCCTCGACGAGCCGACCATGGTGCCCGGCCGCTACCGCGCGCCCATGGGTCCTGCGGCGGGCGGACGTGAAATCAGCACGACCGGAGTCACGGGCGGTCCTTCCGATCCGTTCGAGGGGTTCGCGTCCGACGGCGAGCCCAACACCATCGTGCCGCGGCTCGTGCCACGCGACCGCAACGGACGTCTCGCCTACGAGCCTTCGCTGGACGACTTTTCGTCCGAGATTCACGTGGAGCAAGCGGCCACGGGCTCGGGCGAGATCCAGGTCGAGGCGGTCGATGTCCTGGGCGAGAGTGGCGAGGACATGCCGCTCGTGACCGGCGACTTCGAGTCGTTCGAGCCCGAGAAGCTGGCCGCGCTCGAGCGCTCGGGCGCGCTGGAGACCGGGGTGATGCCGGCTTATTCGGCGCACGACCCGGTCATCTCGTCCAAGCACCGTGAAGACTCGTTCGGCTACGCGGAAGATCTCGCTACCGATCCGGCGCGCTCTCTGCACTCGCTTCGCCAAGAAGCGGAGGCCATCGAGCGCGACCGTCTTCGCGCGCGCACCCCGGCTGGCGGACGGGCCTCGGCGCCTTCCATTCCGGCGATCGACTGGGACGAGCGCGAGCCCTCGTTCCCCGACGTGCCGTCTTCGGCTGCGCTCGACTATCCGCCCGCGCGACCGCGAGGTCCGGTGGAGAGCTCGGTTCCGCCGCCCTTCGGTGACGAGGAGGCGGGCTTCGACGAGTCGGAAGACCCCTATGCGCAAGCCGAGCGCACGGCCTACGTGCCGCCCCGCGCTCCCGTGCACACGCCTGTCCCGACCTCGTCCGACTTGCACACGCACGCGGCAAGCGAGCCCCCGGGGCCCTTGCCGGGCTCGGCCTGGCCTGCTGCGGACGCGGACGTTCTGTCCGTGCCGGAGCCTGCCACCTTCGCGCCGCCTCCGTTCACTTCGCCGCCGTTCACGCCTCCGATCGAGGCCGACTCCGAAGTGGACCTGGAACCGCACGTGGTCTCGCGGGCGCCCACCACGGGGCGCATGCCGCCCGTCGCGCTTCCTCCACCCAAGCGCGAGGTCACGGCGGTGCTTCAATCGACCGGCCCGTCGGCGGCCGGTTCGTACAGGCCTCCTCCCGCCACCAACCCGCCGCCCGCGCCGGCGTGGCAGAGCGAAGCCGACCAGGAAGAGCGCGCGCTCTTGGACCAAGGGCGCTGGGAAGACTTGTGCGAGCTCTTGCTCTCACGGCTCGACGTCACCCCCTCACCGATGCCGCGATCGCGGCTTTTGGTGCGTCTCGCGGGCGTGCTCGAAGACAAGCTCGGCGACTACGCGCAGGCCTTCGACGGCATGCTCGAGGCCTACGGTGTGGCCCCGGACGACCCGCAAATCGTCGAGCGCCTCGAGGGGCTCGCGGCTCGCCTCGACAGGTTCCCGTCTCTGGTCGACGCGACCATGGAGCGTCTCGGGCAGGCCAAGCCGGCCGACCGCATCGCGCTGCTGGCCAACGCGATTCGCTGGTACGAAGGGCCCATCGGGAGGCCGGATGCGGCTTCGTTCTACGTGGGCGAGCTCGAGCGCATCGACGCCGCGCACCCCGTCTTTTTGAAGCGCAAGGCGCAGGTCGCGCGCTCGCGCGGAGACGCCGCGGCCTACCTCGAGCTCTTGCAGCGCGCCCTCGAGCGCACGAAGCTCCCGAAGGAGCGCATGAGCTTGCACCTGGCCATCGGCGAGGCGCAGCGCATCCCCAGCGAGGCGATTCGTCACTACGAGGCCGCGCTCGAGATCGACCCCAAGAACGTGGAGGCCTTGCTCGCCTTCGAGCGCGCAGCGGCCAAGTTCGACAGGTTCGCCGAGGTCGAGTGGGCGCTGCGCGAGCTGTGCGCGCGGAGCACGGGAACGGTGCGCACCGAGGCGTACGTGCGCCTCGCCGAGCTCCTGGAGCGCCGCTTTTTGAAGCGCGACGAGGCCGCCTCGATCTTGGTCGACCTGCTCGAGAAGGTGCCCGATCACGTGCCGGCGCGCCTGTCGCTCGAGAGGTGTTACCTCGCCCTCCGCGATTACCCGAAGGTGGTCGACGCCGCGCGTGCGCGGGCCGAGCACGCCCCCACTCCGAAGGATCAAGCCGAGGCGTACGCCTTCGCAGCGGACATCGCCGAGACCAAGATGAGCGACCAGGTCGCCGCGGCGGCTTACCTCCACGAGGCTTGCCAGCGCGACCAGACCAACGAGGCCTTCCTGGCGCGAGCCGCCAAGCTCGCCGACCGCATGCAAGAGCCTCGCGCCGCCGCCGAGTACCGCGGGCGCCTGGCCGAAATCCTCACCGATCCGCAGAAGCGCGCGCAGCAATACCTGCAGATTGCAGCTTCTCTCGACGACGCGGTGGAGGCTCGTCCGTACTACGAGAAGGCCGCCAAGGCCGACCCGGGCTGCGGGCCCGCGCTGGAGGCCCTCGAGCGCATCGCGCGCGAGCTCGGCGACGATCGTGGGATCGTGAGCGCGCTCCGTCGGCGCATCGACGCCACCGAGTCGCAGCGCGTGAAGGCCCAGCTCTACGTGGAGCTCGGGCTGCGGTTGTCGCACGATCCGAGCACGGACGCGAACGTGCGCGCGCGTGAGGCCTTCGAGGCCGCGTTCAAGGCCGACCCCTCGAACGAGCGCGCCGCGAGCGCGGTGCTCGACGACCTCGTGGCCGACGGGCGCTACCAAGAAGCGGCTCCCGCCTGCGAGCTCTTGGTGACCGCGGCCTCGCGTGATCGCGATCCCGAGCTTCTCTACGGACGATTGCGCACGTCGGCCAAGATCGCCATCGGAATGGGCGATCTGGGCAAGGCGCTCGGCGCGTGCGTGGCCGCGAGCGACGCGCTCCCGCACGAGCGACAGGCCATCGTCGACTTGGTCGAGATCCTCTCTCGTGCCCCCGAAGGAAGCTCGCTGGGGTCGCGTGCGGACGCGGCGTTCACCCGCATTTTCTCGCGTGCGAACGAGCTCGACCCGGACGAGCTGGCCAAGCTCGGCAAGTTGCTCGCCGCGCGGGGCGAGCACGAGCGCGCCGTGGAGGTGCTCTCGCGCGTGCTCGAGGGAGACGGCAGCGACATGGACGACACGGGCCAACGTCCCGTGCCGGGGGACGGCCGTGCGCTCTTCGAGGTGCTCTCGGAATCGCTGGCCGCCACCGGAGACGCGCGCCGCGCGGGTGAAATGCGCCTGCGCCTCGCGAGGCTCGAGCCCGACCCGGAGAAGAAGTACACGGCGCTCGTCGGCACCATCGAGCTCTTCGCGCACCGCGCCCGAGACCTCCAGGCCACCGTGCCCGTGGTGGAAGAGGCGCTGCGCCTCCGGCCCGACGATCACTGGCTCTTGCACACGGCCATGTGGCTCTTCGGCGAGCTCGACGACTGGGCGCGTCTCGCCGAGGTGCTCGAGCGCATCGTGGACGTGCAAGAGACGCCCGAGCGCCGCGCCAAGAGCCTTTTCACGTTGGCGCAGGTCGTGGGCGACAAGCTGGGCGACAAGGCCCGTGCGGCGAGCCTCTACGACGAGACGCTCGAGGCCGACAAGAAGCGCCTCGATGCGTTCGAAGCGCTGACGCGCATGCTCGACGATCTCGGCGACTACGACGCCCTCGAGCGCGCGTACCGCAAGATGATCGCCCGCGTGCGCGACGACGGGGACGACGAGCTGGTCTTCACGCTCTTCAAGAACCTGGCGGCGGTCTACTCCGACCGCCTCGGCAACACCGAGCTCGCGCAGAAAGCCCTCGAGGGCGCGAAACGCGTGAAGCCCGACGACCCGCACGTCAAGGACGCGGCCGTGGAGCTCCTGATCGCGCGCGACGAGCTCGACAAGGCGCAGGCCCTCCTGCGCAAGGACCTCGAGCGCGATCCCTACGACCAAAAGAGCTACGAGCTGCTCTACGGGGTCTACCTCCGCATGAGCAAGTTCGACCGGGCGCTCTCCACCGCGCAGGTCTTGGGTGAGCTTCGTCCCTCGACCGAAGAAGAGGCGCGCTTCCTCGCCGACTATCCGCCCTTCGCCCTCGGAGAAGTGCCGGGCAGCTTGGTGGAAGAGGCGTGGGCCTCGCACCTCTTGCACGCCGATCTCGACCCGATGCTCACCAGCATCTTCGCGTGGATGACACCTGCGGTCTGCCGCATGCGCGAGAGCACCATGACCGAGGCCGAGCGCATCGCGAGCTTCGGCAAGCCGCTCACGCGTGCGCTCACGCGCCAGGCGGACGTCATCCGCCAGGTGTTCCACGACGCCGCGGAAATTCTGGCCTTCGGTGGTCCTGACCTCGTGGTGGGCAAGGGACCGAAGAACGTGCCCTTCGCGCCCGCGCTTACGCCCTACGGCGCCATGACCGTCAACGTGGATGCGCTCACCGGCATCGACGCCATCTTGCCTTTCGTGGTCGGCAAGCGCCTGGCCGAGCAGCGCCCCGAGCTCGCGGCGCGCGCGTTTTTCCCGGCCGTCTCCGAGCTCACCAGCATGCTCGCCACGGCCGTGCGCGTCGGCCTCGGTGAGCGCAGCCCCGATCCGGCGACGCAGAAGCTCGACCGTGCGCTCTTCTCGGTCATGAGCGACGACGAGCGCGCGAGCGTGGCCCAGGCCGTCACGGTGGCGCAGGCCCAAGGCGGAAAGCTGGACGTGAAGCGCTGGAGCCAGGCGGCCGACATCTCGAGCATGCGCGTCGGTCTCCTGCTCGCGCAGGACGTGGCCATCGCCAAGAAGGCCGTCTCGAGCGAGCAGCAAGGCCCGAGCGACCTCACCCCGCGCGAGAAGCTGGGGGAGCTCTTCCTCTTCGCGACCGGGGATTTGTACGCGGATTTGCGCCAGGCCATCGGCATCAACCTGGCCGACGGCGGGCCCTCCTCGAGCGCCGTTCGCGGCTGAACGCACGAGCGGTGGACGCCACGCTTGCCACCGGGCGGCGGTAGGTCGCGGCCGGACCACCTGCGGCCGAGCCCTCGCAAATCGACGGGCCGCGAGCCCTCTCTGCAGGTACGCTACGTGGGAGCATGGCCAACGTGCCGCCACGGCGCCCTTCGGGGGCATTCTTCCGTCCGGAGAGCTTGGGGCGTTACGAGATCGTGTCCAAGATCGCGGGCGGGGGCATGGCCACGATCTACCTGGGCCGCGCGCCCGAGCCCACCGGTGAGACGCGTGCCGTGGCGCTCAAGATCATCCGCCAAGACCTGCGCCGCGACCCGACCATCCTCCGCATGTTCGTGGACGAAGGCGAGTTGCTCGTACGTCTGCGCCATCCCAACGTGGTGCGAACCTACGAAGTGGACGTCGCCGACGAGCACGCGTTCATCGCCATGGAGCTCTTGCTCGGCACCACGCTCGCCGCCGTCTGGGACACCTGCGTCGAGCGCAACTTGCGGCTCCATCCCGAGATCGCCGCGTGGATCGCCGCGCGGGTCACCGATGCGCTCGAGTACGCCCACGAGCTGCCCGACCCGAGCGGCGTGCCGCTCCACATCGTCCATCGGGACGTGAACCCCACCAACGTGTTTCTCACCTTCAAGGGCGAGGTGAAGCTCTTCGACTTCGGGCTCGCCAAGGTGCTCGGGCGCAGCACGAAGAGTGCTCCGGGAATCGTGAAGGGCAAGCTCCCGTACCTCTCGCCCGAGCAAATCATGCAGTTTCCGCTCGATCGTCGCAGCGACGTCTTCGGGCTCGGCACCACCCTCTGGGAGATGCTCACCGCGCGGCGTCTCTTCCGCATGGAAGACGACGCGGCCACGCTTCGCGCCGTGCAGCGTGGGCCCATCCCCGAGGTGCGGGACTACGCGCCGGACGTGCCCGAATCCCTCGCCCCGATCGTGAAGCGAGCCCTCGAGCGAAACCGCGATCACCGCTACCCGAGCGCACGAGCCTTCGGCCACGACCTCGACACGTTCCTCGCGCAGCGTGGCGTGACCGACGTTCCCCAGCGCCTCTCCGCGCTGCTCGATACGCTTTTTCCAGGCGAGCAGAAGCGCCAGAGCGGTTGGCTCAAGCCGTCCATCACTGGCGCGCGAGGCACCATCCCGCCATCGTCGCGGAAGGTGTAAAGCGCACGTGCACGCTCGACTCGCTCAGATCGCGAGCGGCTTGCCGAACTGGGCCTTCACGATCTCGGAGAGCTGCGCGAAAAGCTCGATGCCCTGGCCCTTGTCGTCGAGCCAGGTGCCGCGCGCTTCGTCGAACGAGAAGTGCCACGCGCGGGCGTCGGCGGCGAGCCACAGCTGACGGGTGGGGCGCTGCGTGTTGAGCACGCATTTTTTCCCGTTGGAGAACACGATGGTGAGGACGTCGCCCGAGCGCTCGAAGTCGACCGCGCCTTCTTCGAGGGCGTCGAGCGCGTCTTCGACCTTGGTGAACGCCGTCTTCGCGTGCCGGTAGTACGTGCTCTCGTCCATGTCGTCCTCGGCTTCGGTCAGTTCAACGTGTGAGGCAGCGAGAGCGCGAACGGCGCGATGGTGGCGTCGAAGCGCGAGCCGTCCGGGCGATGCATCTGGTAGGTGCCGTGCATCTCGCCGCGCGGCGTGGCGAGCACACAACCCGACGTGTACTCGAAGTGCTCGCCCGGGCGCAGGGTGGGCTGCTGTCCGACCACGCCTGGGCCGCGGACCTCTTCCACTTTTCCGTTCGAGTCGGTGATCACCCAGTGCCGCGAGCGCAACTGCGCCACACCTTCGCCTTCGTTGGCGATGCGAATGGTGTAGGCGAAGACGTAGCGATGCGCCTTCGGCGACGACTGCTCGGGCACGTAGTGCGTGGTGACCGAAACGCGGATTCCTTGGGTGATGGCGGAAGACAAGGCAAAACGAGGAGTGCCATTTCGACGCCGCGACTTCAAGTCATGTCGTCCGGAGAGGCGGCTCGGGTGACCTGCGAGGTGCCCGAGCGCGGCCGGAAAACCGCTGCTCGCTCGCTCAGGAGCCGAGCACCGTGCGCGCGATGACGAGGCGCTGCACTTCGCTCGTGCCCTCGTAAATGGTGGTCACGCGCGCGTCGCGCAGGTGGCGTTCGGCCGGGAACTCGCGCACGTAGCCATAGCCGCCCAAGATCTGCACCGCGTGGTTCACGATGCGATTCGCAGACTCCGAGGCGTAGAGCTTGGCCATGCTCGCCTCTCGGGAAAAAGGCTTTCCTTCTTCTTTCAGGGTGGCCGCGCGCATGGCGAGCAAGTGTGCGGCGTCGAGCTCGGTTTTCATGTCGGCGAGCTTCCACTGGATGGCCTGGAAGTCCGAGATGGGGCGGTCGAAGGCCTTGCGATCCTTCGCGTACACCACTGCTTCGTCGAGCGCGGCCCGCGCGATGCCGATGGCCTGACACGAGATGCCGATGCGCCCGCCGTCGAGGGCCATCATGGCCACCTTGAACCCGCCGTGGAGCTGGCCGAGCAGGGCCGACTTCTTCACGCGGCAGCGCTCGAACACGAGCGGCACGGTGTTGGAACCGCGGATGCCCATCTTCTGCTCGGGCTTGCCCACCTTGAGGCCGGGAGTGCCGCCTTCGACGAGGAAGCACGAGATGCCACGGGTGCCCGGGTGCGTTTCCTTGGGGCCCGTGCGCGCCCACACCACGAACACGCCCGCGTGCGAGCCGCTCGTGATCCACTGCTTGTCGCCGTCGAGAACCCACGAGTCGCCGTCTTCGGTGGCCACCGTGCGCATGCCGCCCGGGTCGCTGCCGGCGCCCGCTTCGCTGAGCGCGAACGAGCCCGCGAGGTACTCGCCGCTGGCGAGCTTGGGGCAGTAGGCTTTCTTCTGTTCGTCGGTGCCGAAGGTGGCGATGACCTCGCCCACCATGTTGGTCACCGCCATGGTGACCGCGGTGGAGGCGCACGCGCCGGCGATTTCCTGCATGGCCAGGCCGTACGAGACCACGCCCGCTTCCGAGCCTCCGAGCTCCGCGGGCACGTTCACCGCGAGCAGCCCGAGCTTGCCGAGCTCACGCAGGATCTCCGCGGGGAAGATCTCTTTTTCGTCGATCTCGCGCGCCTTCGGGAGAATGACCCGCGTCGCGAAGTCGCGGGCGGTCTTCTTGACCTCGGTCTGGATGTCGGTGAGCGAAAGGTCCATCGAGATTCTCCGGTGGCGAAACGACGAAAACGAGTGCGAGAGAGCTCGTGCGGTCGTGCTGGAACGGTTCCACGCACGTAGGGCCTTGCTCTGGAGCAGGCGAGGGGAGCCGCGCTCGCGGCGAGGGCGCGCTCGCGGGATCAGATCGAGAGCGAGAGCTAAAGCGAGAAGGTGAGCTTGGCGGCGTAGCTGCCGGGGCTGGGCAGCTTCATGCTCTTGACCGCTTCGGCCACGCAGTCGGCTTTGGCTTCGGCTTCTTTGGAGGTGACCGAGACGCCCACCGCGGTGACCTTGCCGCGCTTGCCGTCGGGCTCGACGTAGGCGGTCACCTTGAACGGCATGTCTTTGCCACCGCGGCAGCGCTTCACCTCGTCCGCGACTTGGGCGAGGGCAGGGGCGGCCTTGTCCGGCCCCCACGCCGTGGGCTCGCGCGCGTCGACCAGGTCGAAGCCGAAGCCCTTGCGGACCTCGGCCTCGCCGCCTTCGGGGGCGGGCCAGGGCGCGTGGGTGAGCACGTCGAGCACGCACTTTTCGGTCTCGCGGTCGCCGATGGTGCTCTCTTCGAGGTAGATCCAACGCACCTTGCCGGTGGCGTCGATGCGCACGAAGAACTTCGCGTCGCCGGCCAGGAAATCCAGGCGCTTCAGGTGCTTTTGCTGGCACCCGACGAGCTTCGGCTTCACCGAGTCGAACGCTTGATCGGCCTTCTTGGGGTCGATCTCGCCGAGCTCTTGCGAGAGTTGGAGACGCGGCTTGGGCGCCCGGTTCGGCGTGGGCATGTGCACCGGCTCGGGCTCCTTCGGCGGGGGCTCGCCGCCGCAACCCGAAGCGAAGACCGCGCCCGTGAGCGCGACGAGAGACGAGAGGACGCGCGCGGTCTTCGTGAGGCTCATGACGCTCAGGCCTTCAGCACGTTCGCGGCGATGACGATGCGCTGGATCTCGCTCGTGCCTTCGTAGATCTCGGTGATGCGCGCGTCGCGGTAGTGACGCTCCGCCGGGAACTCCGTGGAGTAGCCGTAGCCGCCGTGGATCTGCAGGGCCTTGTGCGCGATGCGGGTGGCCGCTTCGCTGGCGAAGAGCTTGGCTTGCGCACTCTCCATGCTGTGGCGAACGCCTTGGTCTTTGAGCGATGCCGCGCGCCAGGTGAGCAGACGGGCCGCGTCGAGCTCGGTCGCCATGTCGGCGAGCATGAACTGGATGGCCTGGTGCTGCGCGATGGGCACGCCGAAGCTCTTGCGGTCCTTCGCGTAGGCGGTGGCGGCTTCGAGGGCCGCGCGCGCGATGCCGAGCGCCTGCGACGCGATGCCGATGCGGCCGCCGTCGAGGGTGGCCATGGCCACCTTGAAGCCCTCGCCCACGTTGCCCACCACGGCCGAGTCGGGCAGCTTGCAGTTCTCGAAGAACACGGTGCACGAGTGCGCGCCGTGGATGCCGAGCTTGTGGTCACGCGCGTTTTTGGTGAAGCCGGGGGTGCCCGCCGGAATGACGAACGCGGTGTGCTTCACCTTGCCCGAGGGGGCCTTATCGGAGACGGCGAAGAGCAGGATGAAATCGGCGTGGGGGCCGTTGGTGATCCAGTTCTTGGCGCCGTTGATGACCCACGAGTCGCCCTGCTTTTCCGCAGTGGTGACCATGGTCTGCGCGTCCGAGCCGCTCATGGGCTCGGTGAGGCCGAAGCAGCCGAGCTTTTCGCCTCGCGCGACCGGCGTGAGAATTTCCTTCTTCTGCGCGTCCGTGCCGAACTTGTAGAGCGGGTCGCAGAAGAGCGAGTTGTTCACGCTCATGATGACGCCCGAAGAGGCGCACGCGGCGCTGATCTCTTCCATCGCGATGGCGTACGAGAGCGCGTCGAGACCGCCGCCGCCGTACTCCTCCGGGATGGCCATGCCGAGGAAGCCGAGCTCGGCCAGGCGCTTGACGATCTCTTCCGGCCAGCGCGAGTTTTTGTCGATCTCGGAGGCCTTGGGCGCAATCTCGCGAGCGGCGAAGTCGCGCGCGGTGTCCCGGATCATCTTCTGCTCTTCGGTCAGCTCGAAATTCATGGGAAGCCTCTTCTACTTTCGCCCTCGGCGCCTGTAAACGGCCACGGCGGCCGCCCCCCAGATAGAGGCGATTTCGCTGAAAATCGAGGGGGAGGGCGTGGCGAAGAGGGCCAGCTTTCGGCAAGCTCGGGCAGATACGGCCACCCGAACGGCGACCCTCGTCCGGCTCCGTCGGGGCGGCGAGAGCTCTCGCGGTCGGCGCCGCGGCACGTGAGCCAACGGTTTCGATTCTGAGAAAACCCCGGCAAGCCATCCGGCTCGGTGGTCGCGTCGGTCGGCATTCGAATTCACGACGGAACCTGCGAGGCCTCCACGATCGGCTGCTCGGTCAACCGCCTAGGGTAGAGTGCACGCGTATTCGGAGGCTTGCACCGGAGGAACTGCGTCGCCTTCGTTCACGGGGACGAACACACATACGTCGGTGGAGGGGTCCAATCGTTGTTGGATAGGAGCGGTAATCGCCCCGCCGAGTTTGGCGCAGAATCGTCCCGCCGCCTTGTCTCCCTCTAGAGTCATGGGGGCTATCGTCAATGGGCGATCGATAACGGGGTTCGCGCTTCCGTCGACGTAGACCTGCGAGAATACGGCATTGAACCTTCCGGTGTCCGCTGCGAGGCCAGTGGAGGTCGTGTTCGGCGTTCCGACGGACTGGGCCTTCGATACCTTGGTGGCGGAGGTCTTGAGCGGCGTGAGGTCGAGGGTGAGAGTGTCCCCGCTCGATCTCGACGCAGCGTAAAAGCGCAGCACTTTGCTCTTGTCCCCCACCGCGAGCGCGGTGAGGCACGAGACGAAGTAGAGCTGCTCGACCGTGGCCGCGCTCGCATCCGGCGCTTTCGCGTTCGGGTCACGAAAGCACGCACGTTTGGCGGCCCCGAGGGTCACGCTCTGGCAGAGGTATCCTGCGGGACAAGCCGACACGTCGCAGTCCGCCGAGCAGTACGATTCGATGGTACGGCCGTCGACGAGGCAAATCCCCCCCTGGCAGTCTGCCGACTTGAACGCCGCCGTATCACCCACCGACGTTCCGAAACCCGAGCAAGTCTTTCCGAGCTTGTCGGCCGAGATTGGTGGCAGTGTGGACGATGTGCCGCCATCGGAGGCTTCGGGGCCCGATTGGACGACTTGGGTCGTGCACGCCGCGATCACTACGGACACTAAAACGAAGAGGAAGCACGCTGCTCGTGTACGCATGGTGGCGTGGACGCGTCGGTCGGCGACCTATTCACCGAAGGGCCGCCTGCCGGGCTCGGGCGTCTCGATGGTCGAGCGCCGAGTACGTCGAATTTGCCGAGGATTCGCCCTGGTCGGCGACCCGCTAAGGCATCCTAAGAACTTCACTCACACATTACGAGCGGCGACTCGTACGTGGGGTCGTCCGGGCATACGAGCACGTGAAGAGGGAAAAATCCGCTGCCCTTCGCGCCTTGGTAGATGGCCGTGTACACGCCCTTGTCGGTCGACGGGACGTCTCCGCCGATTCCACCGGCATTGACGTCGGCGACCTTTCCGGTCGTATCGAGCAGGTACCCCTGCGCATTCACCGTGCCCATGGGCGAGCTCTTGGGCGCCGTGCCGAACTTCATGTCCGGAAAGAGCGGCATGCTGCCCGAGTAGAGCGTCTCCGATGGGGAGTACGTCACGCCGAAATGGAGCGCACGAATCTTGCGGCCCTTGTCGGGCGCGGTCACGTCGTCGGTGAAGAGTCCGACGTGCGGACCGAACTCGCCCGTGTAGCCACCGTTTCCGTAGAGGGCAATCGTGGAGTACCCCGCGGCGACCGTCACCTTCGAGGGCTCGGGCCTCGTGGGATCGGCGGTGGGGCAGCCGTCTTTGGCATTGGCGGCCGCTGCGAAGTACGTTCCCGCGGCGAGCTCGACGTAGCGAGTCATGGACCCTTGCGGGACGCCCGTGAGGCCCACGCTCATGGTGAAGTCTTTGTACGTGGTCTCGCCGTCCTTTCGGAGGCAGAGCTTGGCGTTGTCGGCGTATTGAAAGCCCGAATGAAGAAAGCGCGCATACGACTTCTTCGGGGTCTCCGGGCCGGGAGGCGCGGGCGTAGTGGGCGTGCCGGTCGGCGTCGTGGTCGCGCTGGTCGAGGGCGAAGCCGAGGGAGAACCGTTGTCCGTGACCAGCACCTCCGAAGAACAGCCTGCCGCGCCGAGCGCGGAGAACGTAGCGAGCGCGGGAGCCATCACGAGCGCGAAGCGAGCACGAAGCATGGTCACATTCCTCCAAGCAAAAGGCCCTCGCGGCATGGCTTCGCCCTGCGGCCACCGGGCCGACGAGGGAATCGTTCCCGCACCTTCGGAGAGGCACGAGAGGTCAGCCGGTGCACGCGAGCGGCGCCGTCGAGAGTGAGTGCCGGGCAGGCCCCCGAGTTACGAAGAAAAGTTCCGACGAGACCACGTAAATTCGCGGACGATTTTCGTGAATAGGCCAGGGGCTCACACCGTCGCGGTGGTGCCGGAGGAGCGCTCCTGCGCTAAGTCAGCGGGATGCTCTTCGATCAAGCCCGCTGACTTAGCCCGACTCGTCATCGGAGGACTCTGTCCTCCGCCGTGGCAGGTTCGCGCGAAGCCGATGGGCCCCACCTCCTGGTTTTGGGTCCCGAGCGTCCCGAGCCCAAAACGGCCGCGTCGCCTGTTTGAGAATCGCGACCGCTCCTTTAGGCTTGAGGTCCCATGTCCCAGGCCGCCAAAAGGCACGCCACCTACGAAGATGTGCTCGCCGCGCCCGAGAATCACGTCGCGCAGGTCCTCGACGGTGACCTCTACGTTCATCCCCGTCCTGCGCGCCGGCACACTCGCGCCGCGAGCGCCCTCGGAGCCCGCTTGGTCCACGAGTTCGACTCGGGCCCGAACGACGAAGGCGGCGGCTGGATCATCCTCTACGAGCCAGAGCTCCACCTCGGGCGCGACATCCTCGTCCCCGACTTGGCCGGTTGGCGCGTTTCGCGGTTTCCGCCCGAAACCGAAGACGGCGACGCTCCGTTCTTCACCGTTGCACCGGACTGGGTCTGCGAGGTGCTTTCGTCGAGCACGGCCCGGATCGACCGCGTGAAGAAGGTGCCCATCTACGCTCGCGAACGTGTCGCCCACGTCTGGCTCGTCGACCCTCGCGACCGCACGACCGAGGTCCAGCGCCTCGGAACGACTCTCTATGAGGTGGTGGGCACTTGGGCGGGCGACGACGGTCCCTTCACGCTCGAGCCGTTCGACTCCGTGCCGCTGCCCTCCGCGGCGTTTTGGGGACGCGACCTGCCTCGCTGAGGAACGAGACTCGTCGACGGCAACGCGACGAGCCCAGACGCGAAAGAGCCCGCGCGTCCCTCTTCGGGGCGGCGGGCTCTCGCGTTTCTTCAATCGGGGTTCAATGGCTCACTTCACGACGAAGTGCTGGTAGGCGTTCGCGGTGTCTTGGTCGCGGCAGGTCTGCATGGTGGCCTGCACCAGGGTGCCGTCCTTCGACGGAGCGGCGAGCGTGACGCACATTCCGGTCACTCCGCGCAGGCGACCCTGGTTGTCCAGGGTCCAGGTCTGCTCGGTTTTGTCGCAGCTGTAGATGTCGACCTTGGTTCCTTCGGCGACGCCCGAGTGGTCGATGTCCAGGCAGGCGTTGGTGCTCATGACGTTGCGGATGCGACCGTCCACCGAGTAGCTCCAGCGCTGGGGATTGGATTGGTTGCAGGTGTACGCGCCGACCGAGGCGAAGTCGTTCAATGCGCCGTGGTAGAGGTCGAGGCACACGTCCGAGCGGTCGCGCAGGGCCAGGGCCTTTCCGTAGAAGGTGAGCGCGGCCGCGTCGAGCTGGGCGCGCAAGTCGGTCTCGGGGTGGACCTTGCCGAGCGCTACCCTCACCGCGGCCACGCAGGCGAGGGCCTTCGGATCCGCTTCGCTTTGCACGGTCTCGATCTCGTCGAAGCAGAGGGGCACGGCGGTCTGGAGGGCCGAATTGTCCGCGTCGAGCGCCGCCTGCACGGCCTTCACCTTGTCGGTCGCATACGCCGGGCTCGTGGCGCGTACGTCGGCGAGGGAGCGCACCGCGACCACGGTGTCGAAGGCGGTCTGGAGGTTTCGGCGCGCGGTCACGATGGCGGCCGGCGTCTCGGGGAAGTCGACTCCGCTCACTCCGACGGCGGAGTACTTGGCCGTGGCGAACGAGACGGGCACGAAGGCGTCTTGGGGGCCGAACTGATTGGGGTAGCTGTCGCGCGCGTAGGCGAGCGCGCCTTGCGCGAGCTGGATGCACGCATCGAGATTGTCGCCCGAGCAAGTGACCGCGCTCTTCGGGTCGATGACCTTGGTGAGCTGCGAGGGGTCGCCACCGAGCTGCGTGGCGGAGAGCGTGATGGAGATGCTCTTCTTCTGGGACGAGCTGGCCTTGGAGAGCTTGCTCGAGAGCTCGCCGAAGCCGGCGCTGGCGGAGAGTGAGCCGGTCATCTCTTGCTTGAGCTCGTCCGAGGCGAAGTTCACGCGGTAGGCGATGTTGAGACGCGAGCCGAGCTGGATGCTCGTGACGACCTGGTCGCCGCACGCTTGGAGGAAGCTCTCCGGGTCGTTCTTCCGGAGCTCGGCTTTGTCCGCCGCGAGCGCGATGGTCTTCGATTGGAGCAGCGGACCGAGCTGCGAGGCGCTCAAGAGAATGGTGTAGGAGCCACTCGACGAGGTGGCCTCGCGCGCCATCTTGAAGGACCCCTCGCCCTTGTAGATGCCGTAGTGCGCCTTCGCGTCCACGTCGATCGAGAGCGCCGAGCTCGCTTGCGCGGTGTCCATCTGGCTCGAGAATCGGAGGTCGCCGCGCTGGTTCGCTCGAGCGGGCATGTCGACGTCGAGACATGCGATGGGCGCGACCTGACCGCTGCGCGTGTTGTAGCCGAGCCCGGCCGCCGGGAGCTGCAGCGTGTCCGGTGCGACCTGATGCGGAGCGCTCGCTCCGAGCCCAGCGCCGCCCGAGAGTCCCTCTTCGACGGAGCCCATCTCGAGGGCGCTCGACCCTTCGGCGGGGACCGCGCAAGCGACGGTGGTGGCGGCGAGAGCGGTGGTGGCGGCGACGACGAGAGCGGTGAGCGTGCGGTTCATGGTGGACTCCGTGTTCGTTCGATTCGTTGCGGTGTGTCCTCCCTTCAGCACCCTCCGTGCCGAGTGTTGGTGTCGTTCTAAGTGCTTGAAATGAATGGATTGTGTGGGCGCGCCTGGACTGTACCTACGGGGTGCACCGGTACGCTTTCGCGTGCATCGATACGGACCTGTTGGGCACGCTGCCTAGGCATCGGGGGCGTGTCGGGGAGCGCCGAGGTCAGAGGTCGATCGTGTACTTGCCGGTGACGCGTGCCGTCGCCGCGCACGCTGCGAACGGACGGTAGAGCGTCCCGTCGAAGCATCTCACCGCGCGAGCCGCCGTGGCCTCGTCACCGAAGAGCTCCACGGTGCCATCGGCGTAGCGCGCGACCGCTGCGTTCGTAAGGAGCAGCACGCGCGTTTGCATTCGACCCGAGGCCACGTCGTACGTGGTGAGCTCGTTCGTGAACCAGCGATAGGGCGGCGGAGAGTAGAGCCGCGCCTGCACGCCTGCGGCTTCGAGCGTCCACGCGCCGCGAACCGGAAACATGGGCGCAGCCGTCATGGGAGGCGCCGTTCGTTCCACGCCCCCGTCGGTCGGAAGAGGTCGCCGCTGTCCCCATGGATCGAGGCCGGCGTCGAACGTCTCGACCTGTCCGCTTCCGATGCGAATCCGCATCGTCTCTGGCGGAGTCCCGAGCGAGCCCGGAAGGCGCATCACATCGAGCCCACGGTCACGTACCCGAACGACGACCGTGCCCTCGTGCTGATCGGCCGGTCCCCAATGCGCGACCTCTTTGCCGTCCTCGGCCTCGATGCGGAGGGGCCATGCCGCGCGGTCCGAGATCAGCATACGACGACCTTGCTGCGCCTTGGCCTTGTCGACGTCTTCGAGCTTGCGCTCGTAGCGGAGCTCGCGCCACGGGGTGGAGAGGGGAACCTCGTGGAACGAGTGTGTGCCTGGAGCGAGCGCGAGCAGACGCTGATCGTGGACCTCATAGCCTCGATTGACGCGACCTACGCGAACGAGGACGTCCTTTCCCGAACGCGAGAGTGCAACGCCGACCAGGCTCTCGCCCGGACGCAGGGGGACTGCCGACTTTTCCCGCGTTCCATCGACTAGGGAGACGACCTCGAGCGAGCGACCACCGTCGCATGGCGAGATCGCGCGGGCGCCTTCGGCGTCGATCTCGGGCTCGTCGGCGCAGACGGCGAAACGTTTCGTATCGCCCTTACGCGGATCGTAGAGGCGCACCGCCTTCTTCTCGACGAGGGCGGCGCGGTCGCCGACCCAGTCGTCGAAACGCGCGCCGTGGAGCTCGTAGTCGGGGCCGCCGTAGAGCGGCGCGATGCGATCGTCGGAGGCGACGAAACGCGACGTCGGGTCGAACGTCACGAAGGTCTCGAAGACGCGGAACGGCGCTCCCGTGGTGGCGTCGCGCACGCCCATCGCGCGCCGGAACTTGCCGTCCTCGACGTCGAGCGAGACCCACTTTCCATCGTCGGATACGTAAACGGAGGCCGGTCCTCCCGCGCGCCCGAGCATCGCAAGCGGCCCTCCTGCGCGAGACACGAAGAGCTGGCGGTTCGTCGTCACCACCGCGACCACGTCCGCTTTCTGCGACGCCGCGAGTCTCGACCCCTCGATACCTTCGGGCAGGGCGTAGAAGCGTGCAGGCGCGTCGGTCTCGGGTGGGAAGCGCAACACACCTCCACGAACCAACGCGACGACCTCACCGCCGAAGCCCCACTGCGTCTCGACCAGATCACGCTCGGTCGCGAGCAGCACCGTTTGCATCGGCGGAGGTGCCGCGGCCGCCGTGGACACCGACGCTGACGCCGACGTGATAGCCGAGGGAGCCCCCGCCTCTGCTCGAACGTCCCGGACGGACGCCATTTCGCTCGCGCGACAGGCGGCCAGTACGGTGATCGTCGCGAGTCCGGCCCATCCACACGCCGTCCGAAGCTGGTTCATGTCCGCCTCATCGTACGCGGAGGACGTCCGGCCGATTCCCTTATCGTTCGAGGTTCGAGGGCGCGCTCGCCCGCCGGTGTCGCGAGCGCACCGCGTCGTCGCGGGGGAAACGTCGGTCACGGGACGGGCCGAGGCTTCTCGAAGCGCAAGGGGTAGACCAACTTCAGCGTGCCGCAGAGCTCTTCTTGCTCGGGAGAGCTCGCGGGGAAGCGTGCGGACTGCACGGCATGGAGGACACACTGGACGAAGCTCGGGCTGCGCTGCGGAAGCGCGTCGGTGCACACGTCGTCCGGCGCGCCCGAAGGCCCAACGGAGATACGCACGGCGACGGTGTCGACGTCGTCGTGCATGAGCGCGACGCATGGCGAGAGGCTGGGTCGAATGGCGTCGATCGCCGCGACGATGGGCGCTTTGCTCGGGTAGCAGCAAGCCGCACGCGGAGTCTTGGACGCGGGGCGCGGCCGGCCTACGCACGTCTGGGGCGCTTTGCCGGAACGCTCGGGACGCGCCTGAGGGGGGTCGTGGGGCGCTCGCGCTCCGGCATCCACGGGCTCGGCCGGGCTCGTCTCGGGCCTACGTGGAGACTCCTCGTGTGCAGTCAAAGCTCCGTCCGGAGTCGAAGTCGGCACGATACGGACACCTCCCTCGCTCCCTCCCGTACTCCCTCGCCAGTGCCCCACCGAGCGAAGAGGAGCTGCGTGCGAGCAGCCGCAGAGCACGAGCGCCGAGGTCAGGAAGCAGGCGAGTCTCACGCACCCTGGACACGGAGCCCCGTCGGAAGTTCCACGACCTTGCGTGTCGCGCGAGGGATGGGCCCGAGCCCGTCTCCCCGAACCTCCCTGCGAACGTCCCCTCGACGGGGTCGCCCCAGCACAACCCCCTTTCGAATGTCCCGCACTCGCCCATCCAACGACCTCCACCGGATCGGCAATGTCCCGGATCCGTTCGTGAGGTACGTATCCCTCGACCCACGCGGCGATCCGATGATGTACACCTCCAACCATCTCCGCCTCGTGGGCGATCTATGGCTGGTTCTGGTCATCCCGTAAGCACGTTGCTGGCAAGAACATTCTGCCCGTCGTACGGATCAGGGACAGTAGATTACGTCCAAGTCCTCGACGAGGTAGGGTAGAAAAAGGCTCACTTCGATACGCAGGGAGGTCAAATGGTACGTCGGAGGCGATATCAGCCGGGTCGGAAGCGACCGATTCTGGAGGGGCAGGCTCCTGTCGCCTCGGCGATTCAGCGGGCACGGCGAGCGCTCGGCATGAGCCAAGCCGATCTCGGGCGTGCCCTCGACGTCTCGGCGCTCACCATTTCGCGCTGGGAGACGCAACGCGCGAGGGTCGCCAAGCCCAAGCTCGATGCCCTCTTCGAGCGTCTCGCCAAGAAGGAACGCAAGCTCGCCGTCGAGCTGGCCAAGAGCGTGGGTCTCGGTGGAAACCCGGCACTCGCGCCTTCTCCGGAGAGCCGCCGCGCGCAGCTCGAGCAAGTGGTGCTGCGCACGGCCGAGGCCCTCGACATCGTGCCGAGTCTCGCCAAGAAGGTGACCTGCGAGGTGGTCACGCGTCTTGCCCGAGTGAACATGACCCCGCAAGAAGCCATGGTGCTCTTGGGATTGGAGGCCGAGGGGTAAGTCTCTCGGCGACGCTCAGTTCGAGAGCTCGACGCTCACGCCTCGCTCGGCGAGGGGCGTGAACGCCTCGAGTCCTTGTGCCCACGAGCC
This sequence comes from Polyangiaceae bacterium, assembly GCA_965225775.1. Lineage (GTDB taxonomy): Bacteria > Myxococcota_A > Polyangia > Polyangiales > Polyangiaceae > JAAFHV01. The sequence continues at coordinate 9,726,896 of OZ245328.1, forward strand.
ACCGATGGTGCATCGGAAGCGCTTCAAGTTGGGAACCTCGGCGATGGGCTCGAGGCTCGTTTTGTAGGCGAGCATGCACACCACCGAGACCTCGCGGAGGTTCGGGAGCAGCGCGACGTCGGCCACACACCCCACGTCGAGCTCGTCGCCTTCGCCGTCCCAAGAGGACGTGACCGAGTGGTGGACCTCGCCGATATTGATGGCGAGCTTCTCGACCTTGGCGAGCGTGGAGGGGGTGAGCGGGATAGCGTCGAGGATCGCCTTGGCCGACTCGGAGACCGTGTTCTCGTCGGCGTCCGCGGCCGCCTCTTTCGCGCGGGAGAAGGCGTCGCCGAGCTCTCCCATTTCGTGGAGCGCCTCGAGCACGACGAGCCGAAATCCCCAGTCACGGAAGGTGATCGGTGTCTCGTCGGGCGTGTTCGGCTCGTTCCGATCGGTGCGTTCGGGGCTCTCTTGGGGAAACTTGTTCGAAGCCATCGGGTACCTCAAAGATTCGAGCGCGGCACGTCGCGCCGCGCCTGCGGTGGACGGTTCGGCTCCAAGGTGTCGAGGCGAGCTACGCGCCGCTCGGAGATCGGGTTCCCTTACATCGTCCTTACAGCGGGACCGAGAGCGGATTCGCCTGCAGATGCCGCGAATGTCGTGCGTCGCCCGTCGGGCGCTCGTAAGCGGCGTGTAAGTGAACCGACTCCGCGGGACTCGCGTAGACGAGGGTGACTTCGGGCTGCGCTCGGACGATCTCTGGTGGGGCAAGCTCTCGCGCTATCGAGTCTCAACTGTTCGTCATGCGAGGGGCTCGTGTCGCAGGGCCTGCGCATACACGTCTTTTCATACTTTTCATCTCGCTCTTCTTCGATGAACGCACCTTCTCTCGGACACGGTCGCCGGCTGCCGGCGCTCGACGGGCTTCGTGGTCTCGCGATTCTCATGGTGGTCGCCTACCACTATTCGTGGCTCTTCTCCCCGCACGTGCCCAGCACGGCGTTCGTGCGCGGAGCTCTTCTCGGGGGATGGCCGGGGGTCGATCTCTTCTTCGTGCTGTCGGGCTATTTGGTCACGAGCGGCCTTCTCGGGCGAAGGCCGCTCGACGCCGCCGCTGTCCGGCGGTTCCTCGTGCGGAGGGGGCTCCGTATCCTCCCACTCTACTATTTGGCGCTTACGGTCGGAGTGCTCGTGATCGCCAAGGTGGACCTCTTTCATTGGGTCTACCTGCAGAACTACTCCTTACCCTTCTCGGAAAATCCTCGTGGCTTCACCGCGCACTTTTGGTCGCTGGCGGTCGAGGAGCAATTCTATTTGACGTGGCCGCTCGTGCTTTGGGGGCGACGACGTACGCGATCGAGCGTCTTTGTGCGGGACATTCTCTGCGTCTGGATTGCCGTCGTCGTCGTTCGCACAGCGGTGGTTGTCGTCAATGCCCGCTATCGATGGGTGGACGGATACCTGCTGGCGCGCATGCTCTACAGGGCAACACCGTTCCGACTGGACGGGTTGCTCGCGGGGGCCTGGGTGGCCGTCGTGCATCAGGGCGGGAAGGCGGAAGGAAGCGCGCTCCACGTGCTCCGCCGTTTTCGGACGACCGTCTTCGCCGCGAGTGCCCTCGGCCTCGGTGCTCTGGTGGCCTCCACCGGATTCGCGAGCGAAGATCGTCGTGTGGCCGTCGTCGGCTACCCACTGCTGGCGCTCTTCTTTTCCATGCTCGTCTCGTGGGTGGTGGATGCCCCACGCCCGGAGGACTCGCCGCGATGGCTGCGACGCCCGTTCCTCGTCGCCTGTGGCCGCATGAGCTATGGCCTCTACGTGTTTCACTGGCCTCTTCTCTCCCTCGTGATCCCTCGCCTCGAGGCGAGGCACGCGTCCGGCGTCACGCAGGAGGCTTGGCTGACCGTCGCGACCTACGGTTCGGGGCTCTTGGTCGTCTCGTATCTCGTCGCGTGGCTCTCGTTCACGACGATCGAGCGGCCGCTCTTCGAGCTCGCGCGCCGGTTCGAGTGAGACGTCGGAAATCGAATGCCACGCTGGACGTCGATCGCGTGCTCGCTTCAATCCACGCGTGAGAGCACGACGAGTCTCGGCAGCTCTTCGGCGCGCGCGATCAATCGCGTTTTCGGGCGAACGGCGACCGGAACCTTCGAGTCGCCGAGCATGGCCAGGTCGAACACGTTGTCGCCGGCCGCGAGCACGAACGGGCGGCTTCCGATGCGCTCGCGCAGGCGCGTGACCTTGCCCGGGCCGTACGGAATGGGACGGTCGAGCTCGGTCGTGATGCGTCCGTCGAGTAGGACGGGCGTGGCGGCGACGACGTGATCGGGGGCGATGCCGATTCGCGCATGGGCGACCGCGGCTTCGACGACCACGAGCGGAGAGGCGCTCACCACGAAGGGCTCGATGCCGAGGGCGCGAACGCGCGTGAGCAACTGCACGGTCTCTTCGTGCAGGCGCTCGCCCAGCTTTTTTCGATCGAGCACGTGCTCCACGACCGCACGTACGTCGTCGAGGAGGCGTCCGGCCACCGCGACGGCAATGAGCTCGCAGATGCGCTCTTCCGAAAACGTGCCCTTCGTGTAGGCCTCGAAGAGCCTGCCCAGCTTGTCGCGCGCAGCGCCGCTCGCGGTGAGCTCGGCGCTCGTGCACTCTCGAGCGAAGAGCTGGTCGGCCAGGTCCGTGAAGGCGTTCTCCTCGAGCACCGCTTCGAGGAAGTCTTCGCCCACGTCTCCCGACCAGAGCGTGCCGTCTCCGTCGAACGCGGCGACGGCGCGCCCTCCGTCGAGGTTCGAGACGAGTTCACGGAGGCGCGCTTCGATACGGTCGACGGTCTCGTGGTTCACGTGAGCCAGGCTACTCGTCTTCGCCCGTGCCGGTACAGCCGTACGCGTTCATGTGTTCACGCGTTCACGCGAGCCTCGGGCGAAGGTGGGCTCGCGCGCTCTCGCGGTCACGGAATCGTGACCTTGGCGGTCTTGGAGGCACTCTGGCCCCCTGGCTCGTCGAACACCACGACGGTGAACGTGTACTCGCCGGCCGGCGCGCCCTTCAGGAGGCGGAAGGCCACCTGGTAGGTGCCACTCGAGACCGCAGGCGAGAGCGTGAGCGATTGCGTGGGTACCACGGCCGGCCCCGAGGCCGAGACCTCGGCGCGCACCACCAAGTCTTGGTCGGCATCGCTCACGGTCAGCGTTCCACCGATATCGAGATTGCCGTCCGCGCCCGTCTTGGGGGCGCTCAGCGTGAAACCGTCAATCGACGGCGGCGTATTGCCACAGCCCGCGAGAACCAGACCGGCTGCAGAGAAGAGGGCGACGCCGAGGAGCTTCTTCATAGGAGAAAATGGGCCTTTGGGGAGGGGAGAGACAAGGTGGAGAGGCGATAAGACAAGGAAGCCGCGGGTTCGGCGGAGGCGACGCCGCACACGCACACGCACGCAATCGAGGAGGGAGAACGAGAAGACGAGAACGACGAGAAAGAAGAAGGGACGAAGGTCGAACGTTCGACGACGGCTCAGCGCGTGCTGCTGGCCTCCGACCCATGGGAACGGACGCGCGCGATGGGCACGCCGTGCGCGAGGGTCTCGCTCGCCGGAACGTCGACGAGGGCGGCGTAGCTCGAGCTCGGGAAGAGCTTCTCCGCTTGGGCGGCATCGACCCAGACGAGCTCGGCCAGCGGCGATCCGAAGAAGCGCACCTTCTCGTGGAGGAAGTAGCTTTTGCCCGCCTCGGCGCGGTAGTGCGTGTGCGACGTGCCGTTCGAGTCGACGAAGACGTCGTGCTCGCCCGGCTCGGCCCAATAGCAAAAGTGCGTGGGGCCGCGTGTGGCGCCGACCAGCGTGCCGTTGTCCCACGAGATGAAGGTGACCGCTCCGGCCACGTTGGTCGTCTTGATGGTGCACACTTTGGCCAGGCCGTTGTGCGCATTCCCGAAGGGGTTCATGGGGGCGTCGACCTCGCGCAGCTTGTAATGCGAGCAACCGATCGTCGCGGTGAGGCAGGCCGCAGCGAGTCCGAGTGGGGCGTAGGTGGCGCCGAGCTTGCGGAAGGACGTGAGACTCTTCAGTGCGCGCTCGAGGAGGGAAGCGAACATGGCGCGTCGCCCTATGAAGGTTTCGTGCCAGCCGTGACTACGAAGAAACACGGGGGTCTCGTACGACCAGGTCACGCGCCGTGAATCGTGGTTCACCCCCGCGAGGTCGTCCCGGGTCCACGAAGCTCCACGGCAGCACCCCTCGCGGAAAAAGTGACCGGCGGGTCAACAATCGGTCGATGGGGCTTGAAATGAGACACCCTCGTCCTAAGTTCGGCCGCGCTCACGATGAAAAACGCCTTCTCTCCCCGTCGGTCCCGCTCGTCTTCCTTCCTCGTGTCGTCGTCGGCGCTCACGCTCGGGCTCGTCTTCGCGGAAGGTGCGGCGCTCGCGCAGGCCCCGGCCCCGGCCCCGGCCCCCGTGACCGCGCCGGCCGCTGGAGGCTCGCCCGCCGCGGCATCGGCCACGCCCGCGCCCGAGGTACCCGCGCCCAAGGCGAACTGGCAGTTGCCCGAGCTGAAGCCGGGCGGGCTCACGGCCGAAGTGGTCGCGCAGCGCGCCGCCGAGACCAGCTACAGCGCCAAGGCCGCCCAGGAGAACGTGCGGGCCGCGGCGGCTCGTGTGGACCAGGCGTGGGCGGCGTATCTTCCGCGCCTCACCGGCACCTTCAAGTACACGCGCCTGTCGGACTTCACGCCGCCGTCGCTTGGGGGAGAGGGGTCGCTCGTCGGTACCTCCGCGCCACCTGGAACGATCAACCCGACCCCGACGGTCGCCCTCCCTCCGATTTCGTTTCCCCTCGTGCTCAACAACTGGTCGCTCGAAGCGCAGGTGGTGGTGCCGATCTCGGACTACTTCCTCCGCGTCAACCAGGCCTACTCGGCGGCCACCAAGAGCCAAGAGGCGGCGCGTTTCGACGTGGTGAGCGCCAAGGCCAAAGCGGCCACCGAGGGCAAGCTCGCGTTCTACAACTGGCTTCGCGCGCGCGGCTCGGTCATCGTGGCCGAGCAGAGCCTGGAGGCCGCCCGCACCCACTTGAACGACGCGAAGAACCAGTTCGCCGTGGGCAACGCTTCCCGCGCGGACGTTCTGCGCGCCGAGACCGCGGTCGCCGGGGCCGAGCTGGCGGTCGAGCGCACCAAGAACCTGACCGAGCTCACGCAGAAGCAGGTCACGGTGGCCATTCACGCCAAAGAAGGCGACGACCTCTCGCTCGGCGAAGGCATCGACAACGACCCACCGCCCTTCAGCGGCAATCTCGCGGCCCTCGTGGCCGAGGGCAAGAGCGCGCGGACCGAGGTGCGCAGCATCGACATCAACGCCGAAGCGGCGCGCAAACAAGCGGCGGCGGTGCGCGGTGGCGCGTACCCGAGCCTCGCCGCCTTCGGCTCGGCCAACTACTCGAACCCCAACCAACGAAGGTTTCCTCAGCAGAACGAGTGGTTCGGCACATGGGCGGTGGGCGCGCAGCTCACCTGGACCCCGAACGATACGTACACCGCGCTCGCGGGCGCCACCGACGTGGAGTCGCGCGTGGCCGCGGCCGAGCAGCAAAAAGCGGCCGTCCGTGACGGCGTGGAGCTCGAGGTCACCCAGGCCTACCAGAGCGTGAAAGAGGCCGAGGTCGCCTACTCCACCAGCAGCCGCCAAGTGCAGAGCGCCGAAGAGGCCTACCGCGTGGCGCGCGAGCTCTTCGTGAACGGGCGAGCCACCTCGACCACCCTGACCGACGCCGAGACCGAGCTCACCCGCGCTCGTCTCGAGAAGCTCAACGCGCGTATCGACCTGCGCACTTCGCGCGTGCGCCTCGACCATGCGACCGGTCGCGATGCCAAGCCCTTCGACCGCTGAGCACGTGCACGCGACGCCATGAACGAGCCGTTCCGCCCGCCGCGTCCGTTCCGGCCGGTCCCCTACGAGACGCTTCCTGCGCTGCCTCGCGTGCCGCATCCGTTCTTCGCGTCGAGCGAAGACCGGGTCACGCTCCGCACGCCGCACTTCGGAAGCACCATGCTCTCGGTACGGCGCTACGGGCGCGGCGCGAAGAAGCTCCTCTGCGTGCACGGGCTCATGACCTCGGGTTATTCGTTCCGCTACCTGCTCGAGCGTCTGGGCGACGACTTCGAGCTCTGGATTCCGGATCTCCCGGGGGCTGGTCGGAGCGACATCCCCGACGTCGCTTACGAGCCCGAAGCGCTCGCCGACTTGCTCGCGTGTCTCGTGCGCGAGCTTCGCCTCGAAGGGACGTCGGTCCTCGGAAACTCGATGGGAGGTTACCTGTCGATGCTGCTCGCGATGCGCCACCCGACCCTCATCGGACGCGTCGTGAACCTTCATTCGCCCGGGCTTGTGACGCCCCGGATGCGCGCGCTCTCGCTCGTGCTGGGCGGGCTTCCCCTCTCCGACCAGCTCTTGGACGTGCTGGTCGCCAAGGACCCGCGACGATGGGTCTTTCGCAACGTGCACTACTACGACGAGTCGCTCAAGTCGCGCGAGGAGGTCGAGGAGTACGCGGCCCCTCTTCAGACCCGCGCCGGGCGAAAGGCCTTCGGACGCTACCTGCGCGAGACACTCTCGGTCCGCGGCATGCGCGCCTTCGAACGCGATCTCCGCGAGAGGCGGGCCGGCTCGCGTTCGTTCCCGGTTCCTCTGAAGCTCGTGTACGCACGTCGTGATCCGATCGTGCCGCCCGCGCTCGGACCGCGCTTCTCCGCGCTCGTGCCCGACTCGACCCTCGTGTGGATCGAACGAGGCTCGCACTTCGCCCACGTCGACGCCCCGGACGACTTGGTGGCCGCGACGCGCTCGTTCTTGCTCGGCTGATTCTCGACTTCCCGCGCCTCGACGCGAAGACCCCACGACGAAACGAGGGACCCGGATAGCCTCCGTGGTCCCTCGTTCTCGTTCTCGTTCTCGTTCTCGTTCTCGGTTTCGTTCTCGCGACGCCGTCACGCTGACTGGTCGGTCAGCGATCGCTCGATCCGCTCATGTCCGGGCGCGACGACGACGGCGCACCACGGCCATCACCGCACCCGCGATGGCGAGCGACGAGAGACCCGAGCCTGCTTCGTTGCCGGCGCTATGGCAGCCGCAGCCACCTCCCGAAATGGCGGGCAGGGGACTATCGGGCCCCGCGGAGTCGTCCACGGTCACGGTCACGCGCGAGGCGGGGCTCAGGAGGGCTCCGTCGTTGGCGCGAAGCGCGAAGGTGTACGTGCGGGGTGGCGTCTCGGCCTTGGGCGCGGTGAAGCTCAAGGTCGCCGAGTCGCTCCCGGCCAGAGTGAGCGCAGGGCCGTCCACCTGGGTCCACGCGAAGGTGAGGGCGGCGTTCTTGGGGTGGGTGCCGGTGCCGGCGAGGGCCACCTGCGCTCCCGAGCGCACCGTCTTGTTTTCACCGGCGTTCACGCGAGGTCCTGCTTCGTCGCAGAGATCGCGGTGCGCCACGATCGACCAGAAGGGCTTGCCGTCGATGCCGGTGAGCGCGATGTCGTCCACGTCCCAGCCGGCCTCGCCCGTGTTGTCGTCCGCACCGGCGCGGAAGCGCAGCGCGACCTCGGCCGAGGGGGCGTCCAGGGTGAGGGTCAGGTTGCTGGTCACCCATTTGTCGGGATACCCCTCGCTGGTACGTCCGTAGGCGCGGCGTCCTTTGAGCGGATTGGAGCCTTGGGCGTCGTTGTCGAGGGTCACGTTGTAGTCGACGTCGCCGTACTCGGAGGCGTCTTTCCAGGTCTTTCCACCGTCGACGCTGATCTCGACGACGCCGCCGTCGAAGTCCTTCTTGCGGCGATCGTCGGACTCGAAGGCCCACCGGTGCCGGTACGAGAGGCCGAAGCTCTGGCCCTTCACGGCGAAGATGGGCGAAATGAGGCGGTGGTCCGAGGGCTCACCGGCATTGGGAATGGACCAGTATTGCTGATTGCCGATGCGCACGCGGTGCCACTTCTGGCTCGAGCCGGTCGCGTCCTTGGCGGTGACCTGCCACGAGGTGTTCTTGGTCTCCACTTCGTCCTTGTCGGACGAGTCGGCGACCTCGTCGGCGTCTCGACGTGCCGGCACGGTGAGCGTGATGGTGCGAGGTACGGCCAGCGTCGGATCGTCGACCTGAACGTCGATCTCGATCGGCGAAAGTGGGCGATTTCCCTCCACGCCGACCTTGAGCGCGAGCTTCTGCGTCTGGAAGGGTTTCAGCGGCGCGAGGGGGACGCGGCCGTCGCCGCCGTCGAACGAGACCTTCGCACTCTTCGACACGAGGCGAGCCTTGGTCTCGGTGAGCGTGCCCGCCCCCGAGTTGCGCACGGTGAGCTCGAGGGTGCCGACCTCGCCTTCGTCGAGGATGCCATCGCGGTCGCAGGTGATGCGATCGTCCTTGAGCTCGGCCGAGACGATCTCGAGGTCGTTGCCGACCGAGAAGCTCTCTTTGGCGCCCTTGTTGTCGAAGCTCTCTTTGCCCGGGCCGGTCGCGCCCACGCCGGCGCCGCGCCGCGCGAAGGCCTGCCAGAAGAGCGTGAAGTCCTTCTCGTCGTTCGCGAACGCGGCGGCGAGCAACGCGTCGCGGGCCTCGAGCAAGGTGGGATCGGCGGGGGTGAGCTTCAGCGCCGCGACCAAGGTTCGCTTCATACGCTCTTGCGCCTCGGGGAAGGTGAAGCGCGTGTCGCGTAGCAGCGCCACGTAGCACTCCCAAAGCATGCTGGCCCACACCTCCCCGGTATTGTGCACCTCGGAGTTGTTGCTGCCGTCTTCGCCGAAGCTCGAGGGCACGTTGGTGGGCAGGGGATTGCCGTCCGCGATGTGCTTGAAGGTGAGGCCGTTCTTCGTGAAATCGACCGAATAGGGCATGCGGCGGATACCGAAGTAGGCGTCGTCGCCGCCGCCGCTCGTGGCGTAGCTGCCGGTCGGGTAGATGCCTCCCCAATTGGCGCCTAGCGGGCTCTGGAGGTCGTCCGCGCGCGCCATCGCCAAGAGGGCCACGAAATCGCTCCAACCCTCACCCAGGCCGCCCGCTTGGTTGGTGTTGAGGCCGTCGCCGTCGGCGACGAGGCGATTGGACAGAACGTGGCCCCACTCGTGGGCCACGATCGACGTGTCGAGCGCGCCGTCGAGGTCGACCGTGCCTTCTCGCTTCAGGGTGACGTTGGCTCCCTGGGCGATGGCAGCCTCGAGCGCTTGGCCGTCGGCCAGATTGAGCGAGAGCGCCGGGATGGTCACGTCGAGCGCGGTGCCTCCCATGAAGGGAGCCGTAGCGGGCGACGCCGAGCTCGCCACGTTGGCGATCACGATGCCCGAGGCGCCCGCAGCCTGGGCTTTCTGTGCCTTTTGGAGGAACGAGCAGTTGCCCCGGTGCGCGAGCACGATCTTGCCGGTCACCTGCGCTCCATTGGAGAGGTTCTCGCAGGCGTCGGCCGGATCGGTGCCCGAGTCGGAGGCGAGCACCACTTGTCCCGTGAGGTCGAAGAGGTCTTTTCCGAAGCCTCCGGTGACGCCGACGCTCTTCTTTCCGGCGATGCCGGCGGGGGCGTTCACCGTGAGGCTGGCCGTGGTCTGACCGGCGAAGACGTACATCTGAATGCGGGGAGACGCGCCGTCTGCCGGGGTGGAGGCGTTGGCATTGTTGCGGCCGCTGTAGTCTTGCGCCTCGCCGAGAATGCGGTCTCCTCCTTTGCCCCCGCGGCCGAAGTTGTCGACCTGGGGATTGCCCGACTTCTCGTCCCAACCGGCGTCGTAGAACCAGTCGTGCATGAAGTTGAGCGTGTAGAAGAGGTGCGTGGTCGACGCTTTGATGGCGTCGGGAGTCGCGTTGGGCGAGCGCGTGGTGTCGTACGTGCGGTCGAACGTGCCGGCCGCGGTCACGTCGGCGCGGAGGTCGGCCGTGCTCCCCGCGAATCCGTTGGGGCTCGCCAGGTCGGCGTAGGCGTCCACGTTGTTTCCCGTGGTGACGGTCGAGCCGGGCGGAAGCCAAGGATCGTTTTTGCTGAAGGGGAAGCTCTCGAGCGTGACCGTCTGCGTGGGCACGAACACGGGCTTCGAGCCGTCCGGACGTGCCGTGACGCGTGGGGCGAAGTCGTTGCCCTGCGGGCCGTCGAAGGGGATCTTGGTCTCCGGGCTGGCCCACGTGCGGTACGTGAAGGCCTCGGCGTGCACGAGGTCGTTGTCGAAGAGCACCCGGCCGTCCACCGCCGAAATCACGTACGAACGCGAGCCGCCGCGGTCGAGCAGGATCTCCACCCGGAAGGCCGACTCGAGGCCGTCTTGCTGCGGGAAAAAGACTTCTTTCACGCGCGAGACCTGCTGGAAGCCGGGGGCGTCGAAGCGACGGTACTCGTCTTGGATGCCGAGCTCGCGCACGCCCTCGAGGGCATGTCCGGTCATCTTGCGGTAGGCGATCTCGAGGGCAGCCGGAGCGCCCACGGTGTGGGCCGTGTCCGCATCGAGTCGCGTGACGTTCGCGCCGAGCAGACCGCTCACCGCCACCGGCGAGAAGTCGCGCTTCATGAGCACCGAGACTTGGCCCCGGAACATCTCGCGTCCACCGACGTGCGGTGCGAAGCGCGCGACCAGCGGACCCTTGCCCGTATCGTGCACGGTGGGCTTGCCGAGCGCCGTGAGCGCCTCCGGGGCCATCCGAAGCGACGTGCGCATGCGGCGCAGCGTCCCGAGCGCGCTCGCTTCGGCGCTCTCGTATTTCACCGCATCGTCGACGCTGGCCCAAGCGAACGTGGGGCGTCCGGTGCGCGCATCACGGTGCGCGACCGCGACCGGCGTGTCGTCTCCCGAGATCGCCTCGGCGTGGGGTGCGGGGGGCTCGCCGTCGTGCGGTCCGTCCGAGGACGGAGCGGTGCAACCGGCGAACGCGATGAGCGTCAGGAGGGCAGCGAGGCGGAGCGGACGACGCGAGGGCGGGAGCGACGACGAGGACGACATGGGGAGCGCAGCCTAGACGCCCGGCACACGACACGTGCGAAAAACGCATAAGATGCGCGACCTTTCCTCGCGCCCAGCTCGGAGTGAGCGGCGAGGACGATTGGCCGTGAAATCCCCCGCAATTCACGTGTCCCGTCCCCAATCGCCGAGCTCGTTGCTGTTCGGGAAAAGGTGAGTTGCCCGTGTGGAGTCGCGCGAGGATGGAAAATTCCACCCGTGGTGTCGACTTCTGCGCTCTCAATCGTCGTAGGGATTGCGCTTGATGACCTTGGCCGGTTTGCCGGGCTCTTGGAGGGCGGCGTAGTAGAGCGCGCCGCGGCGCTCGGCCACGAGGTCGAAGGCGAGGAAGACGGTGGCGTGCAGAGCCAGCGCCATGCCGACGCCGAGCGGAGTCGGATGGGTCTTCTTGAGGACCGCGAGCAGGCCCGCACCCAGCGCGAGCAGGACCCACAGCACTTCGAGCCAGACGAAGTTGCGCTGCACCTTGGCCATGCGCGCCGCCTCGCTCGCGTAGAACGAGGCCGGCTCGGAGGTGAGCTTGTCGACGAGACCCGCGAGCTGCGGACCGGTCTTCACGTAGAGCCCCACGCCGAGCCCGAGCTCGAGCAGCGCGATGACTGCGAGGGCGATGGCGAAGGCGCGCAAGTTCCATCGCTCCATCGACAGCACACCGGCGAAGATCAAGCCGCACACCCCTACGGCGGCGAGCACGAGGCCGCCATTCCGCTCTCCCTCGAAGTACGCGAGCAGCGATTCCTTCATGAGGGCCCAGCGTAATCGAGCGAAGGCGCGTCTCGGGAACCGTTCGCGATTTTCCGGAAGGAGCTGCTCCTGTGCTGGTACTCTCGCAGGCTGCCGCTCCGATGAAAAAAGCCAAAATCGCAGGCCTCGTGGTCGCGCTACTCGCCGTGGGCGGGGGCGCTGCGTTCTTCCTCACTCGTCCGAAGGTGCCGCCCACGCCGGTGACCGAGGGCGGGCCGAGGCCTCCGGGCGCCGTGGCGCAGACCACCGGCAAGATGCGGGTCATGTGCACCGAGCCGGGCAAGCCCATCAGCCCGCGCATCTACGGCATCGCCTTCGCGGACGCCCCCAAGGAGCTCGGGGCCACGCAGCACCGCTGGGGTGGCAACACCACGTCCCGCTACAACGTGGAGCTCGGCGGCGCGTGGAACACCGCCTCGGACTGGTTTTTCCAGAACGTGAAGGTGGACTCCACCGAGACGTTCTTGGACAAGGCGGAGAAGTCGGGCGGCACGGCCGCCGTGACCGTGCCCATTCTCGGTTGGGTCGCCAAAGACACCACGTCCTATTCGTTCCCGGTGGCCGAGTACGGCAATCAGAACAAGGTGGACCCGGAGGACGAGAAGAAGGACAAGGGCGACGGCATGACCACGAGCGGCGTCGAGCTCACTGCCGACCCCGCGCGCGCCAACGTGAAGAGCACCCCCGAGCAGGTCAAAGCCTGGGTGAGCAAGCTGCGTGAGGCCGACAAAAAGGCCGGCAAACGCCGTATCCAGCAATGGATCTTGGACAACGAGCCGGCGCTTTGGAACTCCACCCACAGGGACGTGCACCCTTGGCCGGTCACCTACGACGAGCTCATGGAGAAGACCCTGGCCTACTCGAAGGCCGTGCGCGAAGCCGACCCGGAGGGTGAGATTGCCGGTCCTGCGGCATGGGGCTGGCCCGAGTATTTCTATTCCGCCAAAGACGCCAAAGAGGGCTTCTTCTGGTCACCGGACCGCAAAGCGCACGGCGGAGAGCCGCTGCTCGCCTGGTACCTGCGCAAGCTGCGCGCCGAGGGCGAGAAGGACAAGAAGCGCTACCTCGACGTGCTCGACATCCACTTCTATCCGCAGGGCGAGAACATCCAGAACAAGGACATGACCGGCGGCGAAGACGTCTACACCGTGCAGCGCCGCTTCCGCGCCACGCGTGCGCTCTGGGACAAGAGCTACGTCGACGAGTCCTACATCAAGGATCGCATCTACCTCATTCCTCGGATGAAGGAGCTCATCGAGGAGAACTACCCGGGCACCAAGCTGCAAATCGGCGAATGGAACTTCGGCGCCGAGCAGCACGTCTCGGGCGCGCTGGCCGTCGCGGAGGCGTTCGGGCGCTTCGCCGAGTTCGGGGTCGACTCGGCCTTTTATTGGCAGGCGCCCAAGAAGGAGAGCCCTGCGTTCCAGGGCTTTTTGGCCTATCGCAACTACGACGGCAAAGGCGCCCACTTCCTCGACGAGCTCGTGAAGACCGAGGCCCCCTTCGGCTCGTCGCTGTTCGTCTCGCGCGACCCGAAGACCAAGAACCTGGTCGCCATCTTCTTGAACTTCGAGTCCGACAAAGAGCTCGACGCAACGGTGGACTGGGCCGGCTGCGGAGCGCAGCTCAAGCGTAAGTTCGTCTATTCCGCGACCAGCAAAGCCTTCGTAGAAGAAAAAGGCGGCGCGCTCGACCACGTGAAGCTGCCTCCGTATTCGATCACCGTGATGGAGCTCGGGAGCTGAAAATCAGGCTTTCGGGTGCTCCTCGCGAGCGCTCGTCCGGTGGCGTTCGCGAGGCTCGTCGCAGGTGACTTCGGTGTGACGCTCCTTGCGTCCACGCCCTAGGCGCGCTACTTGTGCACCTCGGATGACGCAAGGGGTCGACCGCAGACGCACAATCAATCGGCGTTGCGAGCTCCGTCGTTAGGAACCCGGCTCACCGGCCGTCATCTCGATCTCCTTCACCTCGGGTTCGCCCGATGGCGGGGGAGGCTTCCGATCGTCCGTTCGTTCACGCGGCAGCGATTCACGGAATTTTTTTTTCGAGGCGCTCCGCAAGTGAGCGCCGCCGCGTAGAGAGACACTGCACATTTCATGACTTTCCGCCCTCGTCGTCGCCGCTCGCATGCGGCCGACCCGAACTCGTCGCGCGCCCAATCTCAAGGAGCGCGCGGCAACGCAGGCGCAAGGCCTGCTTCGCTGACGCCTCCCCCTCAGCCCGTTTTCGAGAAGCTCCCTCCGGCCACCCCCGAGGAGCTCGCCCGCGTCGCGGAGTCGCCCTTCGCGGCGCTCGGCCTCGACCTCGACCTCGTCCGCGCCGTCATGGCCGAGGGCTACACGAACCCCACGCCCGTGCAGCAAGCGGTCATTCCCTCGGCGCTGCTCGGCCGCGACCTCATCGCTTGCGCCCAGACCGGCACGGGCAAGACCGCCACCTTCGTGTTGCCCATCCTACAGCGCTTGGCGCGTGAGCCCTCGAGCGCCAAGGGCGTTCGTGTGCTCGTGCTCACCCCCACGCGAGAGCTCGCGGCGCAGATCGGGGAGCGCATCGCCGCCTACGGTCGTAACCTCGACGTCCGCCACGTCGTCATCTACGGCGGCGTGAGCCAGCTCCGTCAGGAAGCCGCGCTGGACACCCACCCGCATATCTTGGTGGCCACGCCCGGTCGACTGCTCGACCTCGTGAACCAGGGTAAGTTGCGCCTCGACAGCGTCACCGACTACGTCCTCGACGAAGCCGATCGCATGCTCGACATGGGCTTCGTGCACGACGTCCGTCGGGTCACGGCGCTCTTGCCCAAGCAGCGCCGTACGCTCTTCTTCTCGGCCACCTTCCCGCCGGCCATCGAGCAGCTCGCGCGGGGCATGCTGAACGATCCGTTCCGCACCTCGATCGCGCCGCAGGTGACCACCGCGGAGAGCGTCGATCAGACCGTGATGTTCGTGCACCGCGAGGACAAACGCGTGCTGCTCGAGAAGCTCTTGGCAGGCCCGGAAATCGAGCGCGCCATCGTCTTCACGCGCACCAAACACGGCGCCAACCGTCTGTCGGAGCAGCTCGACCGCGCCGGCATCGGCTCGGCGGCCATCCACGGCAACAAGTCCCAGGGCGCCCGTGAACGTGCGCTCGAGGGCTTCCGCGCCGGAACGACGCGCGTGCTCGTCGCCACCGACCTGGCCGCGCGTGGCATCGACGTCGAGGGCATCTCGCACGTCATCAACTACGAGCTCCCCAACGTGCCCGAGAGCTACGTGCACCGCATCGGCCGCACCGGTCGCGCGGGCGCTACCGGTCGCGCCATCTCCTTCTGCGACGGCGAAGAGCGCCCGCTCCTCGCCGACATCGAGAAGTTCATCCGTCGCCGCATCGTCGAGACGCGGGTCGAGCTGCCCGCTCGTCGTCCCGAAGCCGAGCTGCCCCGCGCAGCCTCTGCGGGTGGCAACGGGCGCGGCAACGGTCACGGCGGTCAAGGCCGTGGTGGCCAAGGTCACGGCGGCCGCCCCGGCCAGAGCCGCAGCAGCGAGAGCCGCGGCCCCTCCTCCGGCGTGCAGGCTTCGCCCGGCCAAGCGCAGGTCCAAGGCCAAGGCGGTCAAGAGGCCGGCGCGAGCGCGCTCGGCGCCCGTCGCCCGCGCAGCTTCCGCGGCGGCTCGCGCCGCTACTGAACGAAAACCCGTTCGACCGAGAGAGGCCTCGACTCGCGTTCGCGCGGGTCGGGGCTTTTTTTTACGCCAATCGTGCGATGACGCGAGCGCGAAACCGAACGCGTCGTAGAACGAGTCGGCGCGAGCCGCCGCTCGCGAAAGGTCCGGGGACGCCATGGGTGAAAAGCTCGAGCTCGCAGTCGCGATTCTGAACGGCGCCGTGGGCGATTATCTCGCACGAACCGGAAACGGCCTCGCGACCGAGCTGTCCTGGATCGTGGACGGCGAGCCGCGTGAGCTCTCGCGCGAAGCGCTGCGAGAAGCCTTCCCGAGCGAAGAGCGAAGCCGCACGCTGCTCGTGCTGTTGCCCGGTTTGATGTGCACCGAGAGCGTGTGGACCTTCCCTGACGGAGGCCCCGGCTACGGCGATCGTCTGGCGCAGGACTTCGGGGTGAGCGCGCTGCACCTCCGGTACAACACGGGGCTTCCCATTCCGGACAACGGGGAGAGCCTGGACGCCTTCTTGGACGAGCTCGTTCGTCTCTACCCGAGCCCGGTCGACGAGCTCGTGCTGCTGGGGTTCAGCATGGGCGGCCTCGTGATTCGCGCGGCCACGCACGTCGCGAAGACGAGAGGCCACGCGTGGCTCTCCAAGGTGTCTCGCGTGTTCTACGTGGGCACGCCGCATCGTGGCTCCCCGCTCGAGCGCGTAGGACGCGTGGTGAGCCGGGTGCTCGCGGCCATTCCCGATCCGTACACCCGCCTGGCCGCGCAGCTCGCCGACCTGCGTAGCGACGGCGTGAAGGACCTGGGCGACGGCGACGTCCGCCACGAAGACCGCGCTCGCCGCGCCGCCTCGCTCTCCCTACGCGACCCGGCTCACCCGGTCCCACTTTTGTCGGAAATTCGCCACTATTTGATTGCGGGCGCATTGTCGGAAGACCCGCATCTCGCGGCGGCCTTCGGCGACGCCTTGGTCCCGCTCCCGAGCGGCACCTTCGCTGCGAAGAGCGACGCCCCCTTGCCGCCATCTCGGGTGAAGGTCTTCACGAAGATGGCCCACATGACCTTGGCGCACGACGCCAGGGTCTACGAGACCTTGGTCGACTTTTGGAAGGAGCGCCCATGAGAGCGAACAAGCGTGTGAGAGGCCTCGTGAACCTCCTCGGAGCCGCCCTGGAGCACGGCTCCCGAGCCGTCGAAGAGGTGCACAAGAAGACGGCCGCCCGCCCCTTCGACATCCTCGAAGCCATCCCACCCGTGGCGACGCCTACCAAGATCGTGCGCTTTTTCCACGATACGACGGTCTCCGGCGTCTACGGATCCATCCGCCTGATCGGCTCTCTCGCGATCAAGTCCGCCGAGGTCGTCCTCGACGTGGCCGACGCCACCGGCATCGATCCGCAGCCCGCCAAACCTCGCGAAACCGAGACCCCACCCAAGTAAACGCGAGTCCATGTCCATAGAGGGGAACGCCCTCGCAAGCTGAGCCGCAGCTCAACCCGAGAGCGCCGAGCCACCGCCGGACCGCAGGTCATCAAGGGGGGAGCGCGAGGGGGGAACGCCCTCGCAAGCCGAGCCGCAGCTCAACCCGAGAGCGCCGAGCCACCGCCGGACCGCAGGTCATCAAGGGGGGAGCGCGAGGGGGGAACGCCCTCGCAAGCCGAGCCGCAGCTCAACCCGAGAGCGCCGAGCCACCCGCCGGACCGCAGGTCATCAAGGGGGGGCGCGAGGGGGGAACGCCCTCGCAAGCCGAGCCGCAGCTCAACCCGAGGGCGCCAAGCCCCCCGCCGGACCGCAAGTCCAAAAGGGGGGAGCGCGAGGGGGGAACGCCCTCGCAAGCCGAGCCGCAGCTCAAACCGAGTGCGCCAAGCCCCCCGCCGGACCGCAAGTCCAAAAGGGGGGAGCGCGAGGGGAACGCCCTCGCAAGGGCAACCAGCCGCCACCTGCCGTCGGAAACGAGAAACGGCGCGTCTCCCGAGGGAAACACGCCGTTTTCATGAAGGTCGTTCGAGCCCCGAAGGGATCGAGCTTTAGAGTTTCTTCGCCGAATAATCGAAGGTCGAGCTCGACGCGAAACCACGCACCAGAACCGAGACATTGGCCGCAGTGGTCACGTTGACCTGGCACGTCTCGTTGGACCCCGACTTGAACGGACGGCAATCGTAGACGCGGCTGGTGGCCTGCGTGCCGACCTTGACGTAGAGGTCTGCGTCGCCGGAGCCGGCGATCTTGAACTCGTAGCGACCGGGCTGTACCACGCCGGTATCGAAGCGGCGCTCGGCCTGGCGGGCGAGGCCCTCGACGCGCGCGGTGACGCCCTGCCAACCTGCGGGCGGAGGCGAGACGGCGGGCGTGTACGTATTGTCTTCTTCGCCGGTGACCACGACCACCTGGTGGTCGTCGATGCCGGTGAAGATCTGCTCGTACGTCATGGGCGAGTCGTGGCGGAGCAGGCCCTTCACCAAGGTGAGCGAGGCGTTCGACATCGACGAGAAGAAGGCGGGGAGCGTGTTGGTCACGAACTCCATGTACTTCGTGCCGGTGGGGTCGTCCGGGTTCACGCGGGCGCGCGTCTGCGCGAGCGAGCCGTCAACGTACGCGAAGGTGTCGCAGCCGTTCATGAAGACGATGACGTACTTGCCCTGCTTCCAGGAGCCCTTCTGGGCGAGCGCGCGCACGTTCTGCCCGAGGCCGGCGTGGCCGTTGTAGGCGATGACGTCGGCGTCGGTCGAAAGCGCGTTGTAGCGGTCGTTGAACTTCTGATCGACGCGGCCGATGTTGTCGACGAGCAGCGCGGTGACCGTGACGGTCTTGCCGTCCGGCAGCGTCGCGTTGAAGGTCACGTCGGGCACGCCCACGCCGGGGTTCGAGGGAACGTCCGCCGGGACCGAGGTGACCTGACCACCGAGCGCCGCCTTGGTGTTGCGGAGGAAGGTGTTGTACGCGTCGATGCCCGCGTCACCCGAGGTCTTGCCGTCTTCGTACTTGCCGAAGATCGCGACCACCTTGAGCGCGTTGTCCGCCCAGATCTTGTCGTACTCGGGGTACTTGTTCTTGCTGTTCTCGGTCGACACCTTGGAGGTGGCCTTGAACTTGACCACGTCGGTGGCCTTCAGATTGCAGCCCGATTGCGACGGACGGTAATAATACCACATGCTGCCGGCGTCGACGTCGTGGGCGCCGAACTCGGCGCAGCTGCGCTTGTAGGCCTCGGTGAAGGCCTGCTGGCCCTCGAAGCTCGCGTCCGCCGGGAGCGTGAAGTCGTAGCTCGTGGGCAGGTTCTCTTTGCTGCCCCACGAGACGGGGAGCTTCGCGTGGTAGGTGATCTTGGTCTTGCCGTCCGCCGCGGCGGTCTTCTGGATGTTCGACAGAACGAGCTTGTCGAGGCGGCCCACGGCGCGCGAGCCGTTCAGCTGGCCAATCGTGTAGAGCATCTGGTCGTTGATGATGCTCGTCGGATTGAAGACGTCCTTCGAGGTGAGCTCGCCGTCGAACTCGAACTCGAGCAGCGACGCCTGGTTGCTCGTGAAGTCGTCCTCTGCGGTCTTGGTCGAGTCCTCACCTTCGTCGGTCTGAGCGGAGCAGGCAGCGAGAAGAAGAGCCGGCAGGAGAACGAACAACGGGCGAACGCGCATGGGGGATGACCTCGGGAAAGAGATGAGGACCCTAACTGCAAGCTAGGGGCCAAGGTGAGAATTTGTCCTACACTGTCGTTTGTGCAGGAATTTGGACTTTGGTGGAGGGACAGGGGTGGGGTACTGGATCGAACATGGCCCAGGGTTCTTGTCCATGCCGAGCCCGAGTCATTCCTCCGGACGCACCTGCTTGAGACTGGGCGAGACCCTCACCGACTTGGTGCGCAGGTCCACTTCGCCGTCGAGCGAGATCTCGGACAGTTCGCCGTCGCCGTCGAGGTCGCCTTTGGCCATGGCCGTGAAGCGTCCTTGGGGACCGGTGCTCGTGTAGTTGTATTGGTAGTACTGCGGCATGCTCATCTCGAAGCGCAGGCAGGCGAAGCCTCCTTCGGGCGGCCCATCGGTCCAGTCGGCCGGCGTCGACATGTACTTCTTGCCGCTTACGTCCGCGGTCGAGCGCGGCACGGCGTGGGCTGCCGAGGGGCACAGCTCCGGGCCGCGTGGCGCGTCGTCTCGCTCGTAGGCGGCCACGGCATCTTTGGATATCGTGCCGACCGTGTTCAGAGCCTCGGCGGTCTTGGAGAGCGTGACGTAGCGGCGCACGCCCGACACGGCCATGATGGCCAGCACGATGAAGAAGAGGCCCACTCCGCCTCCCACCGCGAGCACGATGACCCAGGTATTGGAGCTCGGGCGTGTCGGCGGAATCGGGGGCATGCCGGGGCCGGCGGCGGGGGGCGGCGTGTACGGATAGGGCTGGGCCATGGAACCGTAGTCTACTCGTACTTTTCTCGCCCAGGAGGTCCGCGGCTCGGGGTCTCGGCGATCGTGTCCTTCCCTCGTAAGGGCACGGAACGAGGCGAGCCGCTCGCTTCAATCGTGTGGGCTATTCGTCCGGACGCGTGATGTGGAGCCTCGGCTCGAGTACGACACTCCGTTTGCTCGGGTCCACGTATCCCTCGTGAGACATCTCGGACCTCACGCCGTCTCCGTCGACATCACCGGTGGCCGAGGCCGTGAATCGACCTTGCGGGCCGGTGCTGGCAAAGTCGTACCGATACCATTGGGGCTGGACCATCTCGAATCGCAGGCACCGAAAGCCCTCGTCTGCCTGGCCCTCGTACCAATCACCATCGAGGCTCGAATAGGTGTGTCCCTTCACGTCGGCCATGCTCTTCGGGATCGCATGCGGCGCGGACCTGCAGAGAGACCGTCCGAGGGTCGGCTCGTCGTGGCCGATCTCGTAGACCTCGACCTGCAGCTTCGACATCTGCCCTATCGTATTGGTCGCCTCGGCCGTCTTGCCGATATCCATGTACTTTTGGAAGGCCACGAAGGAGAGCGTGCCGAGGGTGGCCAAGAAGGCCAGGGTCCCCACGCCGTAGGCGACGGTCTTCACCCACGCGTCGCCGTTCAGGATCGTCTCTCCGTCCTCGGGCTCTCGCGTCGCGAACGGGTACGGGGAACGATCGTCCATGCCTCGTCAGCGTACGGGCGGAACGACCTCGGTGCACGAGTCCTCGTTCGAGGCGAGATTCGCCTCGAATTCCGCGAGCGAGCCTCAGGGCTCGGTGCGCGTGGCCACGAGGCCGCCGGGCGCGGCCGGACTTTGCGGGCGCTTCGACCAGCGTGGCACCACGAGCTCGCGGACCATGTCGCCTACGAGGTGCAGGTGGCGCATGTGGTCGTTCGGTCCGCCGCCGCGGAAGCCGTAGACGTGCAAATCGCCCGCGTCGACGCGGTACTTGGGGAGCATGCCGCGTGCGTCGGTTTCGCCTTCTGCGGCGAGACGCTTCGGGGCTCCGACGGCGCCTACCAGCGCAAGGGCCGCGTCGGTGGTGCTCGCGTATTCCGGAGGCACGATGCTCGTGTGGGTGATGACGAGCTGCTTGCGGCCGGCCATCGCTTCACGGGCGAAACGAACGTACGGATCGATGCCGGTGAGCGAGACCGCTTCGGGCCCCTGGGCGATGCCGCGCGAGGGATCCTTGTAGCCGGCCTGCATGGCGTCGAGCAGCACGACGGAGTCGACCTGGTCGAAGTACTTTTTCACGGAGAGCACGCGGCCCACCGCACCGAAGCCCGCGCTCCAGGCCACGATGCCGACGCGGCGAACGTGCAGGCCTTTGTGCTTTTTCTGCGCTTCGACGCCCGCGACCACTTCGGAGAGCATGCGCGCGAAGCGACCGGGATCGGCCATGGCCTCTTGGTAGGGACCACTTCCGAAGGCGCCGAACGAGGCCGAGACCACCACGGCGTTCGCGTGGCTCTTCTGCCAGGAGCGACCCGCGAGCATGGCGGCGTTGAAGTGCACGATCACGTCCACGCCGCCGTCGTCGCCCCAGAAGTCGCCCTTGGGCGAGAGGAAGGCGCCGAAGCTCGTGCCGTGCCAATTTTCGTAGTCGACCGAAGGCGCGTCGCCTTCGGCGGCTCGGGCCAGCGCGGCGATCTCGGGAGATTGGCCGGGCTCGGGCGTGACTGCACGCACCGGCACGAACAGCGACATGCCCGGCGCCTCGGGGGCGCGTGGCTCGGTCCGACCTTCGCTCATCCCGATCACGCTCGCGAGCGTGAACACGGAGGCTTTGAGAAGCGCTCGAACGCGCTTCATCCGAGGCGGAGCCCGGGGGCGGGGAAGTGGTTGCAGACCTCACGGACTTCGCCCGCGATGCGCGCGAGCAAGGCCTCGTCCGCAGGGGCAGCCGCGACCGCGTTCATCCAGTCGGCGAGCTTGTCCATCTCGTCCGCGCCCATGCCACGCGAGGTGACCGCGGCCGTGCCCAGGCGAATGCCGGAGGGGTCGAAGGGCTTACGCGGGTCGAACGGGACGGCGTTGTAGTTGAGGACGATGCCCGCCTTGTCGAGCGCCTTGGAGGCCACCTTGCCGGTGGTGCCCTTGGAGGTCATGTCGACCAGCATCAAGTGGTTGTCCGTGCCGCCGGTGGTGACCGCGAAGCCGCGCGAGACGAGGGCCTCGGCCAGGTGCTTCGCGTTCGCGACCACGGCCTTCGCGTAGTCGACGAACGAAGGGTCGAGCGCCTCTTTGGCAGCAACGGCGATACCGGCCGTGGCGGCGTTGTGCGGGCCGCCCTGGAGACCCGGGAAGACGGCCTTGTCGATGGCGTCGGCGTGGGCCTTCTTGCAGAAGATCATGCCGCCGCGCGGGCCGCGGAAGGTCTTGTGGGTGGTGGAGGTGACCACGTCGGCGATGCCGATGGGCGAGGGGTGGACGCCCGCCGCCACGAGGCCCGAGATGTGGGCGATGTCCGCCGCGAGCACGGCGCCGACCTCGTCCGCGATTTCGCGGAAGGCCTTCCAGTCGAGCTGGCGCGGGTAGGCCGTGGTGCCGGCCCACAGCAGACGGGGCTTGTGCTCTTTGGCGAGCTTGCGCACCTCGTCCATGTCGATGCGGTGGTCTTCTTTGCGCACGCCGTAGGGCACGCTCTTGAAGAACTTGCCGGTGATGCTGACCGTGTGGCCGTGCGTGAGGTGACCGCCGGCCGGCAGGGCGAGGCCCATCACCGTGTCGCCGGGCTTGCAGAAGGCGAGGTAGACCGCGAGGTTGGCCGGGCTGCCCGAGTAGGGCTGCACGTTCACGTGGAGGTCCGAGGCTTCGCCGTGCGCGGTGCGCCCGAAGAGCTCCTTCAAGCGCGAGATGGCAAGCTCCTCGACCTGGTCGATGACCTCTTGGCCCTCGTAGTAGCGCTTCTTCGCGTAGCCCTCGGAGTACTTGTTCGTGAGCACCGAGCCGGCGGCTTCCATGACCGCACGCGAGGCGTAGTTCTCGCTCGCGATGAGCCGAAAGCTCTCGTGCTCGCGGCGATTTTCGTCGGCGATGAGCCGAGCCATTTCCGGGTCGCGGGC
Organism: Polyangiaceae bacterium; assembly: GCA_965225775.1. Classification (GTDB taxonomy): domain Bacteria; phylum Myxococcota_A; class Polyangia; order Polyangiales; family Polyangiaceae; genus JAAFHV01. The sequence goes on from OZ245328.1 coordinate 9,749,739, forward strand.
GGCGAGAGAGGGGTCGCGTTCGGTCATGAGGCGCCCGGTTTTACCCGAGCCCCCGGACGCATGTAACCCTCAAAGTGCGCACCTACATCGGCGCCATGGCAGATGGCTCGCGGGGCTTCCTTTCGGCCCCTTCGTGCGCTTTGTGTGTACTCTGCATAGGGCGCGCTCGAGGTGGCTCTACGCGTGACGAGAGGCGGAGAAGACGGGCGCCCCGGCAAGGTTCGCTTTACACGGTGAAGCGAAGAAGGCAGCATGCAGGCGCCTCGCGAGGCTCGGAGCGGCATGAAAGGACGCAACATTTTCCAGCTGGCGGTCGTCTGCGGGACCGCGCTCGTCGCGTCTTCGCGCACGGTGCCTGCGCACGCCCAGGGCGCGTTCGGCGCTGCGGCGTCGTCCGAGGTTGCGCCGAGCGCCGCGCCTGCGTCGAGCGCCGCACCCGCGCCGAGCGCCGCACCCGCGCCGAGCTCGTCACCCGCGCCCGCGCCGAGCGCTGATCCCGGGACCGCGACGAGCAGCGGGACCGCACCGCGCGGAGAGACCGATGGACGGGAGCCGACCTCGTCGAATCTCGCGGTCGCCGCGCCTCCTCTTCCTTCGCCGCCTCCGCCGACGCTGACGCCGAACCCGGGCGACAAGCCGACCGACAAGACCGACGACGACCCGGCGCGACGTCCGGTCACGCACAGGTTCCGCAAGGGCTTCATGCTCACGCTGGTGCTCTCGGGCGGCGTGGGGCAGGGGTCCGGCTACCCGAACGACGTGCAGAAGATCGGCCTCGAGCAGTACTTTTCGCGCACCCCGGTGATGCCCGGTCAGGGCTTCCAAATGGTGATCGGCGGGGCGCTCACCGACTACTTCGACTTCGGAGTGGTGTTCGGGGGCACCGGCTTCGAGAACGATCAGTGGCGCATGAGCGCCAGCACGTTCGGCTTCCGCATCGAGGCCTTCCCAGGTGTGCTCGCGTTTCCGAACGTGAAGGCGCTCGCCAACCTGGGCATCGGCGGCGACCTCGGCGCGGGCATGATGAAGATCCAGGCCAAGGGAAATTACCCCACGGTCGACGGCTTCCAGTCGAGCTTGGGCATCGGGGCGTTCTACGATTTTCGCTTGTTCGGCCTCTTTGGCGGCCACGTCTCGCTCGCGCCCGAGATCTCGTACCACGCGGCTTACGCCAGCTCCGCGCAGGTGAACTACGGCGCGGTCTCGGCTCGCTTGTCGTTCTTCGGCGGCCCCTGAGATCGATGCGTCGAAGACGCGAGGCTCTCGCACGGCTCGCAACTCGGCGAAAATCCTCGGTCATTGAGCGGATCGGAGCGCTAGAAGGCCGAGCGCGACGGCGACGATCGCGGTAGTCTCGCGCCTCGTATGGCGGGAATCGATCCTCTCGGGTTGAAGGGCTTGGTTCTCGACGGCGCCGTCGCTCCCGAGCGCGCGCTGATCGAGACACCGTGGTCCGTGCTCTATCGCGGTGTCGTGCAGGGCACGCAAGACGTGGTCACGCTGCGCGTGTTTCGTCCGCTCGTGCGGGCCGATCGCGTCGAGGCCTTCTTCTCGTTCGTCGCGCAGAAGGCGGACGGACTGCGAGCGCTCGGGGCGTCGGGAGCTTCGCCCAGGCTCCGTGGCGCAGGACGCGTGCACACGTCTGCCGGCGACGTGGCGTACCTCGCCTGGGATCAGGTCGAGGGCACGTCGCTCGTGGCCGAGCTCGAGCAGCGCGCGGCGGCGTTCACTCCTTCCGAGATCGGCACGCAGCTCGTCGGCATCGCGCGCACGCTCGGGCAGATGGGGGCGCGCGGCGTGGTTCATCGCGACGTGTCGCCCCAGAGCGTCGTGCTCTCCCCGCGGGGCGCGCAGCTCGTGGAGCCCGGGGTGGGCGAGATCCTCGAGGCCTTCTCGGAAGAGCTCGACCCGGCGCGACGTCGCTACGAGGGGAAAAATGCAGCTCCCGAGCAGGTCGATCCTTCTCTCGGAGGTGTCGGGCCTGCCGCCGACGTGTTCGGTTTCGCGCTTCTTCTGATCGAGTGTCTGCTTCCGCGCATCAAGCGCAAGACCGGCCCCATCGCCAACCGCAAGAAGCGTGGCCTCGACGGCGCCGATCGTCCCACGCCGAAGCGTTTCGGTCTCGAGTGCCCGAAAGCTCTGGCCGAGGTGCTCGAGCGAGCGCTCTCTCCGCGCCCCGACGAGCGCCACGCGCACGTAGGCGAGCTGTGGTCCGCGCTGGTCGCCGCGGAGCCGGGGTTCTCGGCCTTGGCGGCGCAAAGCCCGACGCAAGCGACTCCCACGCAGGCTTCGTCTCCGCCTGCTCAGCGCGCCTCCGACGTCTCCGACTTGGCGCGCACCATCGCGACCGCCGCGATGCCTTCGATGGGGGCTTCCCCCGCGGTTCCGCCCGCCTCTCCCGCGCCGGCGGCACCTGCGGCACCTGCGGCACCTGCAGCCGCCGCGGCTTCGGACTTCGCGCGCACGCAGATCTCGCAGACCGGACCGCGGATGGCCGCGCGTGTCGCGCCTTCGGATCTCGCGCAGACACGCATGGTGCAAGATCCTTCGGCGCTCGTACAGGTCGCGCCGGGCGCGAGCGCGGAGGCCTCGTCGCCCGCCGAAGAAGAAGCGGCGCCCGTGAGTCGTGCCGACGGAACCCACGCGCTCGGCGCGCTGCGCGCCATGGATGCGCATCAGGTTTTGGCGCGCACGCCCTCGGTGCCGCCGGTCGGACCGGTCGCGCCGGTGGCGGCTGCGGCCGAGGCGAGCGTGCCCGCTCCCGTGCCTGCGCGCGCCGACGCGATGGCCTTCGGCGCGGCGACACAGGTGCTCGGCTCGGTGGCCATGCCCGAGGCCGTGGCCAAGGCTCCTTCGTCACCTCCCGAGGCTCCTGCCGCCGCGGCCAAGGCCGTGTTCGCGAGCACCATGGTCATGGAACGCCCGAGTGACGCCGCTCGTGCTCCCTCGAGCCCCGCGTTCGATCCGAGCAAGACCGTGGCGCTCGCGCAGTCCGCTCCGTCGCACGCGCCCGCCCAGGTGGTCGCGGCGCAGCCGGGACATTCGGGGCACGGACGAGGGTCGAGCCCGGGGTACGGCATGCAGCCCGAGCCGCCCGTGTACGTCGCCCAAGGGCACGGCTCGAGCCCTCCGCAAGCTGCCATTCACGGCTTTGCACCCAAGCAGGCCTTCATTCCCGCCGACCCACGTCCGTCGAGCTCGGGCAGCGAAGACGACGCAGCCGTGGCGCCGCCCATGGAGAGCTCGAAGGGCCTGGTCATCGGCCTCGTCGTCGCTCTGGTGGCGGTGCTCGGCGCCGGCGTCTATTTCTTCGTGAGGCAATCGAAGCCCGCCTCGAGCGCCGATCCTTCGGTGAGCGCGTTCGCCTATCCGTCGAGCAGCGCGTCGGCGCAGGCTTCGGCCGCGCCGTCCGACTCGGCCGTCGCTCCGGCTTCTGCAGGCCCGACGGACCCTGCCGCTCCGGGGGCCTCCGCATCGGCCGCGGCTTCGGCCGAAGCTCCCGCCGCGGCGGCGCCCGTCGCGGTCACCACGCCCTTCGACGCGAAAGCTGCCACGGCTGCGCTCGCGGCGAGCGGCAAGTCGATCGGCACCGTGTGCAAGAAGATCAAAGGACCGCGTGGCAAAGGCAAAGCGCAGGTCACCTTCGAGCCCACTGGAGCGGTCTCCGAGGTCGCCCTCGAGAAGCCCTACGCGAAGACCGCCACCGGCGCTTGCGTCGAAGACGAGTTGCGCAAGACCTCGATTGCGCCGTTCGCTGGAGATGCTCGTAAAATGCCAGCATCGTTCATGATTCTCTGGTCTCGCGGCGACTGAGCGCTCCCCGTGGCGCTCGAGCGGACGCGTCTCTCGTGTCCGGTTTCGCGCACACTCGGAATCGCGGGCTATCTTCGCCACTTTCAACCAGCCTTCGGTGCGAGCTGGTAAGCTGCGCTCGGTGTCCACGCCCGATCCGTTCGGCCTCGTCGGCCAAGTCCTCGACGGACAGTTCCGCGTCGATCGTTTCATCGGCGAAGGGGGCTTCAGCGTGGTGTACGCGGGGCAGCACCTCGGGCTGAGCGAGCCATGCGCCATCAAGTGCATGAAGCTCCCGGCGCAGCTGTCTTCGGCGCTGGTCGAGACCTTCGTGCAGCGCTTCCGTGACGAGAGTCGGCTCCACTACAAGCTCTCGCAAGGCAACTTGCACATCGTGCGCACCATCGCGGCCGGCACCACCGTCTCGCCGGTCACGCGCGCGCTCGTGCCGTACATGGTGCTCGAGTGGCTGGACGGGCGAAGCGTCGCCGCCGAGCTCGAGAAGTCGCCGCGGCCGCGCCCGCTGGCCGAGACCCTCACGCTCTTCGACACGGCGGTCGACGCGCTCGCGTACGCGCAAGCGCAAGGGGTGGTGCACCGCGATCTCAACCCGGGAAATTTCTTCCTGACCGAGACCCCCGCGGGGGTGCGCGTGAAGGTGCTCGATTTCGGCGTAGCCAAGGTGCTCGACGAGTCGCGCCTGGCCATCGGTCCGCGCGTGCAGACCATGGGGCACATCCGGATCTTCGCGCCCGCGTACGGCGCGCCGGAGCAGTTCGACGACAAGCTCGGCAAGGTCGGCCCCTCGACCGACGTGTACGCGCTCGCGCTCGTGCTGCTCGAGGTGATGTCGGGTCGCTCGGTGATGAACGGAGAGCACATCGGCGACTTCGCCATGGCCGCGCTCGATCCGGCCAAGCGCCCGAGCTCGAAAGACGTGGGGCTCGTGCTGCCGCCCGAGGTGGACGCGGTCTTCGTGCGTGCGCTCGCGCTCCGGCCGCAAGACCGCTGGCCCACCGTGAAAGATTTTTGGGCTTCGCTCCGTATGGCCGCCCGCGTCCCGGTCGGCAAAGACGACGACGGGGGCAACCCCACCATGATGCTGGCCACCATGCCGCTCAGCGCACTCTCGGGAGGCGCGAAGGTGGGCTTGGAATCCACCTCCGTCTTGGCCGTGCCGGACGACGTGGTGAAGCGCTCCGTGCCGAGCTCACCCGACCTCGAGCGAACCGCCGTCGCCGACGTGACCGAAGACGCTCCTCCGCGGACCGAGCGGCTCGGGGCGCACGCTCTCGGGCGCATCGCGCCTGCCGCGCCGGTCGGGCCCGCGCAAGCTCCGTCGGCCTCGCCGCCGATCGTCACCTCGGACGCGCGCGTCGCGGCAGCCTCGCCCGCCGCCGTCTCCTTGCCCGGGCCCGAGGTCGCGTCGGCGGTCGCTTCGGTGCAAGATACACAAATTGCCGGGACGGCCTTGCTTCCTGCGATGACGCCGGCTCGAATCGGCGCGCCGAGCCCGCCGTCCGTGGTCCGCGCGCCGAGCTCGCCCGAGCTCTCGGCGGGATTTCGCGTGAGCACGCCGTTCCCCGTGCAGGACGCCGAAGCGGCCTTCGGGGCGACGCTGGCGATCGGGGCGAGCTTCCCGTTGCCCGCGGCTTCCGCACCACCCGCCGATGCGCCCAAGGTCGTGGCGAGTCCGAGCGCTCCGCCGCCGGCTGCCGCGCCCGCGCCCGCGCCCGCTCCCCCCGTGGCCGCGCCCGCGCCCGTGCCCGTGGCCGCTGCAGCACCGGCTGCGTTCAACGCGAATGCGACCGTGGCGCTCCCGCAGGTGCCGTCGCCGGGCGCTGCTCCCCCGAGCCCGCCGAAACAAGGCGATCGCTCGCAGCTCGTCACGTTGGCCATGGCCACACGTCCGAGCCTCGTCGGGCTCGAAGGTCGGGGCTCGGTGCCTCCGGAAGCTCCGGCTCCCGCAGCTCCGCGTCCGGAGAGTGGCCTCGCCTCCACCATGGTGATGGGCGATTCCTCGATGGCGATGGCCCGCGCGCAAGCGATGGTGCACGCCAACGCGAACGCGAGCGACCGCATCTCCTCCGTGCCGGAGCTTCCGCAGGCGGACCGTTCCTCGCACGTGCCCGTCGCGCCCGCACCGGGCGCGGCGCTCGCCTTGGTCCCGCGTGAGCCCGCTCCGCCCCCGGCGTTCGCCCAAGACGACTCGCCGGTCGGAGCCCCGGCCGGCTCGGCGCGTCCGGCGGGCCTGGTCGGGGGCATCGTGGCCGCGGTCGCGCTCCTGCTCATCGCGATTATCGCCCTGGTTCTGTACCTCCGAAAGCCCTCGAGCGACGACGCGTCCAAGGGGCCGCCGACCGCCGATACGCCCGCGATCGTGACGCCGACCACCTTCGCGCCTTCGTCCCAGGTGCCTTCCGCGAGCGCGCCCGAAACCGCGAGTGCGCCCGCGCCGACCGACCCCGTGCCCACGACCTCGGCGAGCGCGACGGCGTCGAGCGAGCCGGCACCGAGCGCTGCCCCCACGACGACCCCGTCTGCTGCGGGCTCTCCTACGACCCCTACGACATCACCCAAGCCGAGCGCGACGCCTTCGGCCAAGCCGAGCGCGGCGCCGGTGGATCCGAACGCGTTCGACCCGGTCATGGCGCGCACCAAGCTCGACTACGCGAACGGTGTGCTCGCCATCTGCAAGAAGCCCGATGGCCCGAGCGGCAAAGGCAACGCGCGCGTGACCTTCGCCGCCAACGGCTCTCCGAGCGTGGTCTCCATCGATCCGCCGTTCGAGAACACCGCCGTGGGCACGTGCGTGCGAGGCCAGCTCATGCGCGCCAAGACCTCGCCCTTCCAGGGCACTCCTCAGACCATCCCGTACACGTTCACCGTGCCGAAATAGACCGAGAAAAAGCCATGTCCGACACCCTCTCCGAAGCCTTGTTCGACCGTGCCTCCCGCGTGATCCCCGGAGGCGTGAACAGCCCCGTGCGTGCGTTTCGCGCGGTGGGTGGCAAGCCGGTCTTCATCTCGCGCGCCGAGGGCGCCTACCTCTACGGCGCGGATGGTGCAAAATACACGGACTACATCGGCTCGTGGGGACCCATGATCCTCGGGCACGCGCACCCGGAGGTCATCGCGGCCATCGTCGAGGCGGCCGGTCGCGGCACGAGCTACGGCGCGCCGACCGAGCTCGAGGTGCGCTTCGCCGAGACCTTGATCTCGATCTACCCGAGCATGGAAATGGTGCGCGCTGTCTCGAGCGGCACCGAGGCCACCATGGCCGCGCTGCGTGTGGCGCGTGGTTATACCGGGCGTGAGCTCGTGGTGAAGTTCGAGGGCTGCTACCACGGCCACGCGGACTTCTTGCTCGTGAAGGCGGGCTCCGGTGCGGCCACCTTCGGCGTGCCCGACTCGGCCGGTGTTCCTCAGGGCACCGCGCAGAACACGCTAACCTCGGCGTACAACGATTTGCCCGGCTTGCAGAAGCTCTTCGCGGAGCGCGGCAAGGATATCGCCGCGGTCATCGTGGAGCCGGTGGTGGGCAACATGGGCCTCGTCCCGCCGCAGCCGGGATTCTTGGAAGGCCTCATCGCGCTCTGCAAAGAGCACGGCGCGGTCAGCATCTTCGACGAGGTCATGACCGGCTCGCGCCTCTCGCGAGGCGGGTACCAAGGCCGCGTGGGGCTCGTCCCCGACATGACCTGCCTCGGCAAGGTCGTGGGCGGCGGCATGCCTCTCGCGGCCTACGGTGGCAAGCGCGCCATCATGGAGAAGGTCGCGCCGCTCGGGCCGGTGTACCAAGCAGGAACGCTGAGCGGAAACCCGGTCGCCGTGAGCGCCGGACTCGCCACGCTCGCTCGCCTCGACGACGCGCTCTACGCGAAGCTCGAGCACCTTGGCGCGCGCCTCGAGGCCGGTCTCGTCGAGGCCGCACGCGGACAAGACGTGTGCGTGCAGCGCATCGGCTCGATGATCACGCTCTTCTTCACCAAGGGGCCCGTGACCTCGTGGGAGAGCGCCAAGACGTCGGACACCGCGCGCTTCGGTCGCTTTCACGGCGAGCTCTTGAAGCGCGGCGTGTACTGGCCTCCGGCCCAATACGAAGCGGCCTTCTTGAGTGGCGCGCACACCGAGGCGGACATCGACGCGACCCTCGTCGCCGCCAAAGAAGCCCTCGCCGCCTCGGCCGGCTGAGCATGTCGCAGTCCCGGGGGCGGGCGTCGGGGAGGTACGTGCGGGGCGCGGGCGTGATGCTCGCGTTTCCGCTCGTGCTCGTCGCGGCATGCGGGAATCCCACGGTCCCCGAGGCTGCCTTCGGGTGCACGCTGCCCACTCCCTGGCTCGTGACGCGCTCGGTGGAGACGCGCGGTTTGGCCTCGCCCGATCGTGTGGTGGTGCGCTTCTCGCGTGAGCGGATCGAACGCATCGACGAATCGGGCGCGGTCGAGATCGTCCACCTCGACGAGCCGTTCGCCCGCGAAGGCAGCGGGTGGGTAGGGAAGAGCTCGCGCCTCGAGATGTCGGCCGAAGAAGGCGAGCCGCAGACCGGAGTGTCCGCTCGCACGACCACCACGTCCGTCGCGTTCGATCCGCGTCTCGGGGTCTGGAAGGTCTCCGAAAAGCGTGCGGCCGGCTCCCGAGAGGTGGTCTTCGAGGAGCTTTCGAGCGACGACGATCGCGCGAAGGCCGAAGCCCTGCTCGCTGCGGCGACCGGACCTTCGGCCTGTGTCGAAGCGGCCGAGTGCTGCGTGTCCGCCGGGGACGGACCGCTTTCTTTCGCGTGCAAACGGCTCTCGTCGCCCACCGTGTGCTGGAACCTGGTGCGCGCGTTCCAAGGGGAAAAAATAGCCTGCGGGAAGCCTGCGCCTGCGCTGCCTTCCGCCCTTCGCTGAACCACGACGCGTCACCGAGGCGTTAAGTCTTCGGAGGTTCGTGACGTTCTCGAATCCTACGCGGAGGTTTCGAGCGATGCACAAGGTGCTGGGTTCGGTCGGCATGGCGTTCGTGGTGGCGGCGGGCTTGCTCGTGCCGGCGTGTGCGGCGAGCACGGAGGGAACGGGCGTGGCCGACGGTGGTGTGGCCGAGGGGCCGCTCGCGTGTCCCGCCTCCTTCGTGGCGTGCGGAGACGTCTGTGTGGACGTGTCGAAGGACGCGACCAACTGCGGCGCGTGCGGCAACGCGTGTGCTCCCGGAACGACCTGCACGGTCGACGCGAACGGCCGTTCGGCTTGTCGCGCGGAGGCCGTCGCATGTGCCCCGGGCACGGTGCGTTGCGACGCCGAGTGTGCCGACCTCTCCACGAGCTTCGGGCACTGCGGCGCTTGCGAGGTGGCCTGTCGCGCCGACGAGTCTTGCGTGTCGGGGAAGTGCGCGCCCGCCGCTCGCGGAAACGGCGCCGACGGTGACTTTTACCCGCAGCAAAACCGCATCGTGAACACGGTACGGACCGGCAAAGCGAGTGGAAGCGCCGGCTCACCGCGCCTTTCCGTGGAGAGCGTCGCCGGGTTCTCCCCTGGAGATCGCGTGCTCGTGCACCAAACGCAAGGGACGCGCGCGGGGGCCTACACGTTCGGGGAGATCGCCCAGGTGGACGCCGAAAAGCAGGCGCTCGTGCTCGCGGCGCCGCTCGACGGTGCGTACTCGAGCCAAGGCGCGAATCGCGCGCAGGTGATCCGCGTGCACCGCTGGAAGTCGGTCACCGTGCCGGCCGGTGTGATCGTCACGGCTCCCGCTTGGGACGGCACGAGCGGCGGGATCCTGGTGTTCGAGGCGACCGGCTCCGTGCTGATCGACGGCACGCTCGATATGAGCGGGCGCGGCTATCGAGGCTTCAGCCACGCCGGACGCTGTTTGGCCATGGGCGGACGCTACGTGTGCAGGAACGCGAACAGCGCCAACGGCTTCGCGGGCGAGAGCGCGGCCGGCGGCTGGGTCTTCGGCGCACGTCGCAACGGAGCGTCCGGCGGTGGCGGTGAAGACGGCCGTGCGTGTGGTGCGGGTGGAGGCGGAAGCTACGGGACCATAGGTGACAAAGGCACCGACGGCAGCGGAGGTGGATGCCGCGTGGGCGCGCAAGTCGGAGGCGCGGCTGGCGCGCTCGCGGGGCACGCCGATCTACGCCAGTCGCTGTTGTTCGGAGGCGCGGGCGGTGAAGGCGGCGCGGACGAAGACGGCGCGTACCCGGGCGCGGGTGGAAGCGGCGGAGGCATCGTCTTCGTGGTGGGCAAGAGCGTGGTGGTGCGCGGGCGGATCGCGTCCGACGGCACCGACGGTGGCCGAGGTGTCCAGCAGGCACCGGGCTGCGGTGGCAGCGGAACGGGCTGCGGCATGGGCGGCGGAGGTGGCGGTGCGGGCGGCGCGGTACGCCTCGTCGCGGACGACCTGGCTCGCCTCGGCGACGGCCGCGTGAGCGCCAAGGGCGGAGTGGGCGGCGAGTGTACGTGCGGAGGATCCCCGGGAGGTCGTGCGGGTCACGGTCGCGTGGGCGTCTTCGCGAAGAGCGCCTCGGGCACCAGCAGTCCGGCCTTCGACGTGCGCTGACGCAGCCTACCCCGAGAAAAGGGCGCCCCGGCGGAATCGAGCGTGGCCTGCGTCTTCGGCTGACGCAAGCCCTCGAGCTGCCGGGGCGCCCCTCGGTGGAACGCGAAGTCTTCTCTCTCAGCCTTCGCCGCGGCGGAGGTAATCCGAGCCGAAGACATCCACCTTGTGCACCGAACGACCGAGCAAGATGCGCGCGCACTCCTGCACGCCTTCGGTGATGGCGGGGTGCGGATGCACGCAGTGGTCGATGTCTTCCAGCGTGGCTTCTTGGTCGATCAAAAACGCGATGCCCTGGATGGTGCTCGAAGCCTGCGGGCCGGCCACGCGAAGACCGAGCACCTTGGGCGGATCGTCGCGCGAGGCGAGCAGCTTGATGAAGCCGTCGGTGCTGCGCATGGCGATGTTGCGGCACAAGAGCCGGTTGTCGAGCACGCCCACGCGGTACGGAATGCCCTTCTTTTTGGCGGCTTGCTCGTTCAGGCCGACGGCGGCCACCTCGGGCTTCAAGAAGTAGATCGCGGAGAGCGCTTCGTAGCGAATGGGGTGGGGCTCGAGCCCGAACATGCGCTCGGCCGCGTGGCGTCCTTCGAGCTCGGCCACGTTGACGAGGGCCACGTCCATCGTGGTGTCTCCCGCGGCGTAAACGTGAGGAACGGTGACCGAGCGCGTGCCCTCGACACGGATGCCGCCGTTCTTTTCGAGCGCGACGCCGATGTCTTCCAAGCCGAGCCCGGACGTGTTGGGGGCCCGACCGACCGAGATGAGCGCGCGCTCCACCGAGAGTCGTTCTTCTCGGCCGGACGGGTCTTGGATGACGTACTCGACGTGATCGCCCACCACGCCGAGCGAGACCAAGCTCGACTCGCGATGGATGGTGATGCCCATCTTGGAGAACGCGCGCGACACCACCTCGGCCACGTCTTCGTCCTCGAAGGGCAGGATGCGCGGCTGGCGGTCGATGATGTTGATCTTGGAGCGCCCGAAGTTTCCGAACATCGCGGCGTACTCGCAGCCCACCACGCCCGCGCCCACGATCACCATGCTCTCGGGAAAATCGGGAAAGTCCTCGATTTGATCGCTCGTGACGATGCGCTCGCCGTCGACCACGATGCCGTCCGGCACGCGCGGCTTCGAGCCCGTGGCGATCACGAAGTTGTCCGCCTCGTAGGTGACGGTGGTTCCGCTCGTCTCGAGCACGCTGACCGTGTGCGGTCCCACGAGCTTGGCGGTGCCGCGCCGGAGGTGCACGCTGCCGCCGTTCGGGGCCGTCTCGGAGAGGCCGGTGAGCTGGCGCGTGAGCGTCACTTCGCGCTCGCGTACGGCGGAGCGCACCGTGTCCATCACCGCGCGGTAGGAGACTTCGATGTCGCGCGCGTGGTAGCCGCGATCGGTGCGGCACGCGTTGGCGTAGTCGTTCGAGAGGTGCCACATGGTCTTCGACGAAAGCGCTCCGGCGTGGATGCCGGCGCCGCCGATCTTGCCCTTCTCGATCACGAGCACACGCTTGCCCAGGTCGTGGGCACGCATCGCCGCGGCGAAGCCTCCGGGGCCTGCACCGATCACGCAGAGGTCGTAACGAGTCATGGGCGAGCTCCTCCGATCGCAGAGGATAACCGCAAGGGCTCGCGACGCGTGCGCTCTATCGACGGGGACGTCGTGGATCGCCCACGAGATCGCTCAAGCGAGCTTTTCGCGCATGGCCGAGAGGGCCACGCGTACGTCCGCGAGCAGGTCGTCCGGGCTCTCGAGCCCCGCGTGGAAGCGCAGGCACGGGCCCTCGTAGGGCCAGCGCGTAGCGGTGCGGTAAGGCGCCGGGTTGGCCGGCATCACCAAGCTTTCGTAGCCGCCCCACGAGGCCCCGATCCCGAAGTAGCGCAGGCTGTCCACGAAGGCCGCGAAGGCCTCTTTGGGCATGGGTCGGAACACCACGCCGAAGAGCCCCGACGTGCCGGAAAAATCGCGCTTCCAGAGGGCATGGCCCGGATCGTCGGGCCGAGCCGGATGCAGCACGCGCTCGACTTCGGGGGCGCGGGCGAGCTCGTCCGCCAAGAGCAGCCCCGTCTTGCCTTGTCGCTCGAGGCGCACGGACAGCGTGCGGAGGCCGCGCGCGCCCATGTAGGCGTCGTCGGGGCTCGTGGAGTAGCCGAGGTCGTCGCTGGTGCGCCGCAAGCGTGTGTACGCGCCGGCGTTGGCGCACGCCACGTACCCGAGCATCGCGTCCGAGTGACCCACCACGTACTTCGTGGCCGCTTGGATGGAGAAGTCCACGCCGTGCTCGACGGGGCGGAAATAGAGCGGTGTCGCCCAGGTGTTGTCGATCGCGGTCACGATGCCTCGCGGCCTGCACGCGGCCACGATGGCGGGCACGTCCTGCATCTCGAACGTGAGCGAGCCTGGCGCCTCCATGTACACGCAGCGCGTGCGAGGACCGAAGAGCGAGACGATGTCCGCCCCGATGCTCGGATCGTAGAACGTGTGCGAAACGCCCATGCGCGCGAGCAGACCCGAAGCGAGCTTTCGTACCGGGAAGTAGACCGAGTCGGGCAAGAGCACGTGGTCGCCGCTCTCCACGGTGGAGAGAAGAGCGGCGGCGCAAGCGGCGTATCCGGAGGGAAAAAGCGCGGTTTTGTGCGCGCCTTCCAATTGATTCACCGCTTCGGCGAAGCCCTGCGTGGTGGGGGTACCGAAGCGCCCGTAGTAGGTGCCCGGCTCGCCCGCGACCATGCGCGCGATCTTCTCGTCCCAGGCCGCGAGCGAGGGCGCCAAGATGGTGGACGCGCGGAACACCGGCACGTTCACCGCCCCCTCGAACGACTCGGGGTCGCGCCCCGCGTGGGCGAGCACGGTCTCGGGGCTCACGGGCGGCCTGCCCTCGCGCGCGCGGTCCTTCACGGGGTCAGCCCTTCGCGCCTTCGCGCTTCGTCTTTTCGATCTCCGCTTGGGCCGCGGCGAGACGCGCGATGGCCACGCGGAACGGCGAGCAGCTCACGTAGTCGAGGCCGACGCCGTGGAAGAAGCGCACGCTCTGCGGGTCGCCGCCGTGCTCTCCGCAGACGCCGAGCTTGATGGTCGGACGCTGCTTTTTTCCGCGCTCGCAGGCGATCTGGACGAGCTCGCCCACGCCGTCTTGATCGAGCGAGACGAACGGGTCTTTGGGGAGCACGCCGGTGTCCACGTAGGCGGGCAAGAACTTGCCGGCGTCGTCGCGGGAGAGGCCCATGGTGCACTGGGTGAGGTCGTTCGTGCCGAACGAGAAGAACTCGGCCGGCTCGGCCAGCTCGGCGGCGCGAAGGGCTGCGCGCGGGAGCTCGATCATGGTGCCGAACGCGTACGGCACCTTGTTGCCGTCGGCGAAGACCTCGGCGGCCACGCGTTCGACTAGCTCCTTCATGCGCGTGAGCTCGATTTTGGTCATGGCGAGCGGGATCATGATCTCGGGGATGCAGGTGACGCCCGCGTCGCGGACCTCACGGGCGGCGAGCAAGATCGCGCGCACTTGCATGGCGTAGATCTCGGGGTAGGTGATGGCCAAGCGACAGCCACGGTGCCCGAGCATCGGATTGTACTCGTGCAGATCCTTGATGCGCTGCTCGAGCCGCAAGGCCGACACGTTCATGATCGTGGCAAGCTCGGCGATCTGGCGCTCGTCCTGGGGAAGGAACTCGTGGAGCGGCGGATCGAGCAAGCGAATGGTGACCGGGAGGCCGTCCATTTCCTTGAAAATGCCGACGAAATCGTCCTTTTGAACGGGGAGCAGCTTGTCGAGCGCGCGCTCGCGTGCGGCCACGTCGTCGGCGAGGATCATCTCGCGCATGGCGCGGATGCGTTGCTCGTCGAAGAACATGTGCTCGGTGCGGCAGAGGCCGATGCCCTCGGCGCCGAAGGAGCGCGCGGTCTTGGCGTCGAGCGGGGTGTCGGCGTTGGCGCGCACCTTCATTTTGCGGACCGCGTCCGCCCACTCCATGAGCTCGCCGAACTCGCCGGTGAGCGCCGCGGCCACGGTGGGGACCGCGCCCTCGAAGACCTGACCGGTGCCACCGTCGATGGTGATGAGGTCGCCTCGCTTGAGCTTGACGTTGCCCTTCACGCGGCCCTGTTCGTCGTACAGCGTGACGCTCATGGTGGCGCTCGCGTAGCTCACCTGGATGCTCGAGCAGCCGGCCACGCACGCCTTGCCCATGCCGCGCGCGACCACGGCCGCGTGGCTGGTCATGCCGCCGCGTGCGGTGAGAATGCCGCGCGCCGCTTTCATGCCGTGGATGTCCTCGGGGGAGGTCTCCACGCGCACCAAAATGACCGCTTTTCCTTGCGCAGCGAGGCGCTCGGCTTCGTCCGCGTGGAAGACGATGTGACCCTGCGCGGCCCCCGGGCTCGCCGGGAGACCGGTCGCGAGCAGCTTCTTTTCGGCTTTGGGATCGAGCGTGGGGTGGAGCAGCTGATCGAGCGACGAGGGCGCCACGCGCAGCACGGCTTCGTTGCGATCGATGAGGCCCTCTTTGACCATCTCGACGGCGGCGCGCACGGCCGCGCGGCTCGTCCGCTTCGCGCTGCGGCACTGCAGCATGTAGAGCTTCTGGTCCTGGATGGTGAACTCCAGATCCTGCATGTCGTGGAAGTGCTTCTCGAGACGCTCGGAGATCTCGACCAGCTCCGCGTAGGCCGCGGGCATGCGCTTCTCGAGCGAGTCGTCGGCTTCTTGGAGCGGCAGCGGCGTACGGATGCCGGCCACCACGTCTTCGCCTTGTGCGTTGGGCAGCCACTCGCCGTAGAGCTTTCGCTCACCGGTCGAGGGGTTTCGTGTGAAGGCGACGCCGGTGGCGCTGGAGTCTCCGAGGTTGCCGAAGACCATCGCTTGGATGTTGCAAGCGGTTCCCCAGGAGTCGGGGATGTCGTTCATCTTGCGGTAGACGATGGCGCGGTGGTTCTGCCAGGAGCCGAACACGCTGCCGATGGCGAGCAAGAGCTGCTCTTTCGGGTCTTCGGGGAAGGGCTTGCCGGTGCGCTCGGCCACCAGGGCCTTGAAGGTCTTCACGAGCGAACGGAGCTCGTCTTCCGGGAGCTGCGAGTCCGGCACGGCGCGCTTCAGCTCTTCCGTGTTCATGCGCGTGACGTCGATGCCCTGCTTCTTCGCGACGCGGTTGCGTGCTTCGTCGAGGGCGTGGTCGAAGGCCTCGCGCTTCAGGCCGAGGGCCACGTCGGCGAACATGGCTACGAAGCGGCGGTAGGCGTCGTAGGCGAAGCGGCCGTTCTTGGTGCGTGCGGCGAGGCCTTCGCAGGTGGCGTCGTTCAAGCCCAGGTTCAAGATGGTGTCCATCATGCCGGGCATGGACGCGCGAGCACCGGAGCGCACGCTCACGAGCAAGGGCGCGCTCGGATCGCCGAACGTCATGCCCACGCTCTTCTCGACCTTGGCGAGCGCCGCGAACACGTCACGCTCCACGTCGGCGGGTAGCGCGTTCTTCTCGAGGAAGAGCGGGCACACCGTGGTGGAGATGGTGAAGCCCGGTGGCACCGGCAGGCCGATGCGGGTCATCTCCGCCAAGCCTGCCCCTTTTCCTCCCAGAAGATCCTTTCGTTTCGGATCACCCTCAGCCTGACCGTCGCCGAACGAGAAGACGTGCTCTGCCATGGCGCGTCACTTTAGCGCCGCCAGGCCGTGCCCAGCGTGACAATCATGGGGGCGGTCGAGGATTTTGACGGGACGCAGACCGAGAAGGAAGGAGAGGGCGGAGGAGAAGGAGGCGAAGGAAGAGGAGCAGGGATGCCCCCACTCGCAGGTGCTCGGCTTCGCCTGCGCGCCTGCGGCCTCCCCCAAAATTTTCGCCCAAAGCGGCGAAAATAGGGGGAGGCGCGAGAGACCGCGTTGCGGCGTGGGGCTCTTGATTACTCGGGGGGCGCGGCGAGGCAGCACGTCGGACCTGCGTCGATCGGGGGCGACAGGTCGGCTACACGTGGCAGCACATCCTCGCCACACACGTCGACGCGTCACAGCCAAGAGAGCCACGCGTTGAACGGCTCGTGGCTCTTGGGCACGTTGCTCTTGGGCTCCGTGCCGACGAGAGCGCCGGCGTCGAGCGGTGGCGCACACGGCACGCCAGCGGCCTCACGGACGGCGCGCGCGGAACGTGCCGCTGTCATGCCGTCTGCGCCGTGGGGGCTCGAAGCCGGCGCTCTCGCCGGCACGGAGGTCCCTATGCGCTTTCTGTTCCCAACCATGCGGCACGAACGCTCGTTTCTTTTGCCCTGCGCGCAGCACTCACGTCGTCATCCCACGGCCTCGGAGCACATCTTGTGGCAGGCGCTTCGCGGGCGGCAGTTGGGCGTCAAGTTTCGGCGGCAGGTCATCCTCGCCAATGTCATCGTCGACTTCTATGCACACGAAGTGCGGCTCGCGATTGAAGTCGACGGCTCGGCTCATCGCGGGCGTGAGGCCTACGACCGGCAACGAGATGCGTACCTCGCGGCTCATGGCGTGCGCACGCTGCGCGTGAAGGCCTGGGAGGTCGAGCGGGAGATTGAGGGGGTGCTTGCTCGGGTGCGCGCGGCGATTGGGTAGCGTGGGGGCGGCGTGGGCCCTCGCGAGGGGGCCGCCCTCGAGCGCCCGCGCACGGCCCTCACGGACCAAACGATTGCGCCGACGAGCGATACGGTGCCTCGAAACCCCACGTCAGTGGCGTAGTGGACGCGCGTACCCGCGTCGGTCATGGCGTGTGGGCTTGGGCTCGGTCGAAGGCTGAAGGTCCAAAAACGCGGCCGGACGAGGAGGGCGCGTGGCAGGAACGCCCTTCCTCGCCCGGTCAGGAGCAGGTCACTCTTCGGGCTTGGGCTCGCTCGGCGCGAGCGAGCGCGCCGTGCGGGTGGTGCGGCGGAAGAAGCGGTCGGCGTAGTCACGCGGGAGCTTGTTCTTGTTGCCGTAGAGCGTGAGCTCGGCGTGCTGAGCGGTGCGCTCGGCGTTGAGGTTGTCGACGAGAGAGAGAATCTCGCGAGCGCGGTGGGCTGCGCGGGCGCCGGCGGCTTCGCGGCGTTCGACGATGGCTTCATCGCCCTTCTTGAGGATGCCATTCAGGGACTTCGCGCGGTCTTTGAGGACCTTCTCCGGCTCGCCCTGGAGTGCAGTCAGCATGCCGCGCACCACGGGAATTTGGGCCTCGAGCCCCATGCGCACAATCGTGCTCACCGCGGTCTTGAAGTAGAGCTTGAAGCGAGCGGACTTTCGGTTGCCGGACTCGAGGTGGAGAACGTCACGAGAGAGGCCCTCGACGCCGTCGTCGAGGCTGTCGTCGGCCGCGTCGACGTGGGCTTGGGCGATGATCTCGCGGCGCCAGGCCAAGAGCTGGCCGGACTGAATCTCGGTGATCTTCTTGATACTTTTGGTGGTCTGCGCGGCGAGCGTTTTGTGGTCGGCCGCAAGGAGACGAGCTTCGGTGTAGACCAGCTCTTCCCAATGCGAGTCCAGGCTGTCAGTCGGACGAAGTAGGGCAGGCATGGGCGCAATGCTCAACGTATCCGTCCGGCATAGCGAGCCCGAGCACGGGTTCACGCGCGCGGACCGCCGCGCGACACTGGCGCGCACATGGCAAC
The DNA here is from genome assembly GCA_965225775.1 of Polyangiaceae bacterium. Taxonomy (GTDB): domain Bacteria; phylum Myxococcota_A; class Polyangia; order Polyangiales; family Polyangiaceae; genus JAAFHV01. The sequence continues at coordinate 9,767,652 of OZ245328.1, forward strand.
GCGTAAGAACAGGGCGGAGTGGATTGAATGGAACTCGGCGTTTGAGCGGTCGGGAGAGCCGCTTTCCGCCTTTTGCGCGCGCCACCGGCTGAAGGCGCGGACGCTATCCTGGTGGCGTTGGAAGCTCGGGGCCGAGAGGCGCAGCGCGGTCGCTCCTCGGTTCGTTGAGCTGGCCGTTCGCGAGCCGAAGGCGCCGGCACCTCGAGCATCAGCGGTCGAGCTTCTCTGCGACGGTATGCTCGTGCGCTTCGAGTCAGGTACGCCAGCGGAGTACGTGGCCGCCGTGGTCTCGGGCATTCGCGCGCGATGATTGCTTTGCCATCGAGTGTTCGCGTCCACCTCGCGGCCGACCCCATCGACCTCCGCCGCGGTCACGATGGCCTCGTCGCCCTCGTCCGAAACACCTGGAAACTCGACCCCTACGAGGGAAACCTCTTCGTCTTCCTCGGTCGGCGATGCGATCGCGTGAAGGTCCTCTTTTGGGACCGGAACGGATTTGTCGTCTATTACAAGCGGCTTTCCCAAGGGCGATTTCGACTCCCGAAGATCCCGGAAGGCGCGCTCCGGGTCGAGGTCGACGGAACCGCTCTCGCGATGCTGCTCGACGGAATCGACGTCCGCCACGTCGCGCGGCCGCTCGGGAGCCCTCCGCGAGCCGAGGTCGCGTGACGCAACACTTTTTCTGCACGAAGGGGATCGACAAGGCGCTCGAGGCATGATCGAAGATGATTGTTGGCCTCCAAGAAGAACCATGACTGTGAGTGGCGCGAACGCGTGAGCGAGCTCGAAGCGAAGCTCGCGGAGCGCGACGAACAGTTCGCTGCGCTGATGAAGCGCGTCAATCAGGTCGAGCACACCCTTTCGGTCACCAAGCGGCAGACCCTCGGCCCAAAAAGCGAGCGCATGCCAACTCCGGAGAACGAAGCGAAAGCGCTTTCAAAGGAGCCGAAGAAGCTCGGTGGGCACACCAACTCGGAGTTGCGGGTGAAGACCGCCAAGGCGAAGGCCGACCTGCCCGCAACGATCGTTTCGCACCCGATCCCCGAGTCCGAGCGCCGTTGCTCGTCGTGTGGCGAAGACGTTCGTCCACTCGGGCCGGGTGATCGTTCCATCGAGTACGAATGGGTCCCGGGACGCATCGAGAAGATTGTGCACGTCGTGGAAACCGGCCGCTGTCCCTGCAAAGCGCACTACGCGCGTGGACCCGCGCCGGCGCGCGTGCAGGAAGGTTCTACGCTCGGGCGAAAGCTTCTCGCGAAGCTCGCAACCGAGAAGTTCGGCGACGCCACACCGATTCACCGCATCGCGAAGTCGCTCAAGCGCCAAGGCATTCCGATTGCGAGGAGTACGCTCAACGACGGCGTGCTCCTTGCTGCCGACGTCTGTCGTCCCTTGTGGCAAGCCATGCTCTCTGAGATTCGCGCCGACGAGCACGTGCAGGCCGACGAAACGAGCTTTCGCACGCAGACCAAGAAGGAGCGCTCGTTCGTGTGGACGTTCCTCTCGAAGGTTCACACGGTCTACACGTTCGCCGACCGGACGAGCGAGACGCCGAACACCGTGCTCGGAGGCTCGAGCGGCATGATGACCATTGATGCGTTCAGCTCGTACAACGAGGTCACCTCGCCGGGCGGACGTGAGCGGACCGGCTGCTTCTCCCACGCGCGTCGCTACCTCTTCGACGCACTTCCGTCCGCACCCGAAGCGCGCGACGGTCTCGACATCATTCTCGAGCTCTTCATGATGGAGCGCGCGGTAAAGGACAAGGGGGTCGAGGGAACGCTCGAGCACCTCGAAGTTCGGAAGACGATCGGAGCCGCGATCATCCACCGCCTTGAAACGTGGTGGAAGGAGCAACTGCCTCGCTTCGAGCCGCGAACCCCGATGGCAATCGCGCTGACCTACATCAAGAACCAGTGGTCGCGCCTCATCGTCTTCCTGAGGGACGCGAACGTCCCGATCCACAACAACGCCTCCGAGTCGGCGCTTCGAATCATTGCGCTGGCCCGAAAGAATTCCCTCTTCTTTCGAGACGTCGGAACCGGTGCGCGCTTGATGGTTCTCTACTCGCTCATCGCGACATGCGAGCGTCACGGCGTCAATCCCGAGACCTATCTCGCCGACGTGCTCATCCGAATCCAGGACTTCCCCACGTCACGAATCGCAGAGCTTCTCCCCCACCGCTGGAAGCTCTCTTTCGCTCCGTCGTCGACGTAGCCAGCTGCGCTCTCGCGCTCGCAGACTACTACACGGCGACCGGGACGGTTGCGTCGTCTGGGCTCGCTATGCCGGACGGATACCGAAATTCAGCTCAGCCGCCCCAGGTCTTCGCATAAGGGCAGGCCGTGCCGGCTTTGGCGGCCATATCGGCGAGCTCGGCTGCGCGTGCCTTGCGGACAGAGGCCTTGGAGGCGTCGTCGGCGGCTTCGAGCTTCTTGTCGGTCTCGCGCAGCCACTTGGCGAAGCGCGGGCTGCTCACGTTCTCCTCCATGAAGGCGCGCGCGAGAGCGGCCTTTTGAGAAGGGTCCGCGCCTTCGAGTGCGGCCATGCGGCTTTCGGCATTGCAGATGACGTCGAGGTCGGCCTTCTCGTCGGCGCTTCGTTTGGCCACCACGAACTCGATGGTCACGTTGTCGCCCTTGGGCATCGCCTTGGGCCAAGCGAGCAAAACCGCGCCCTCGGTGCAGTGCTGTTCGAGCACGCTGCCGAGCTCGTTCGGGTGCGTGATGGGTCCCTTCCACGGAGCGGCTTTGCCCATCTCGATCGTGACCTGACCGGGACCCTTCTTGGGACCTTCGTAGCGGCCGGTGCCGACCTCGGTGACGGGCGTCTTCGGCGCATTGCGAACGACGGTGACGAAGCACTCCGGCGCGGCCGTGGTCGAGCTGGGACCGGTGGCCGCCGTGGTGGGGGCTTCGGCGGTCTTGGGGAGGCTCGGCGCGGGAGCGGCTCCAGCGCAGGCCACGAGGCCGAAGAGAGGAACGAGCACGAGACCACGACGAAGAGAGAGAGCGTTCATGGCGCGAGGCTATCGTGCCGCCGGACCGATTGCGCGCCTCGTCGTGTGCATGCGCACAACCCGCCTGTTTTACAGTGGTTTTCGAAGGCTCAGAAGGTCGCCGATAGGCCCCCCAGCGCACCCCCGACGACGGGAGCGAACGACGGTGCGAACGTGATTCGCGGGCGCAGGTTCTCTCGTTCGTGCGCTTCGTCGTTCGCGCGTGCCACGCGCCGTTGCCCGTGCACCCACAAGGGAATGCCCATCGCTCCGAGCGCGAGCCCGATTCCCATGCCGGTGCCGCCATCGACCAGCGGACCGAGCGTACCTATGCCACCACCACCACCTCCCGAGCTCGTCGCGTACCCGACGATCATGTACGCGGTCGAGCCCACTCCAATCGCGATGCCCGTCAACGTGATCCCGATGCCGAACCCGCGCTCGGTCTCCGCGCCCTTTCTCTCGCGCGCGAGGTCCGCGTCGGAGAGAGCATGAACGGGGTCGACTCGTGGCGTCGCGCGCGGCGCAGGAAGACAGGGGACCTCGTCTGCCGAGGCGACGTTGGCGTTCGTGAGCATCATGAGTGCGAGGACGGTAGGAGCCGTGGAGACGTGGAGCGGGGATCTCATGGTTCGTTGCCGTCAGCATCAATCGTTCCACCCGCGGCCCTGCGGTTCACCCGACATTTGGGGGGCAAGAACAGGTCGTGTGGTCGACTGGTTCAACCAGTGTGTGACGCGGCGTTCACGCTGTGGGACTGCCGGAGCCCCTCAATACCAATGGAAACCGAGCAGCTCGAGGCTCACCGTGACCAAAGGACCCGCATCCGAAGCGAGCGCGACCACGCGCACCGCAGGGGTGTAGTGAAGGTGGGCTTCGTCCGGCACCTGGCTCGGGCGCAGGGCGAGCGCGAGGCGGAACGTGCCGCCCACGCGCGCATAGAGCCCTCCATTCGAGCCCGAGCGAGGCGCCTCGAACCCGACCGTGGGGCCGAGGTCGAGCTCGAGCGCACGGTGCGGACGAAGGGCGAAGAGCACCGAGCCAGTCGGCACGGCGAATACGATGGGGGCACTCCGGCGGGTCACCGCGGCGCCTTCCGGTACGTCGACCGCGCTTTGACCGCCCGAGGTGAGCACTTGAGTGGAGAGGTCGCCGTAGAGCGCGAAAAAGGGAGAAAAGCGCGCGCCGAGCCGAGCTCCGGCGAGGCCTCCGAACACGAACGAGCCATCGTAGGTGCCGCCGCCGGCCCCGAGGTGAAACCCACCCGACATGCGGGGGAACGTCACCTGAGGCGCTTCGGTGGGCGTGGGACTCGGCGTGGGCGCGGGCTCTGGAGCGGCTGCTGCGGCCGCCCCCTCGAACGTGAGCACGACGAGCAAAGCCAAAGCCGCGAGGCCCCTGGTGCGAGTCGCGAGCGACCGAGCGCTCGAACGCGAATACCCACGTGAAGATTTGAGCCCACGAGGCGAGACGCGAAGCATAGGACCTCCGAAGTACGCCGCGCATCTCGGGTCCCGAGCGCTCAGCGCGTCAAAGAAAGAAGAGGCCCTTAGTAGGTCACGCAAGTAGGCTTCGTGCAAGGACGCTTCCGACGATTTTCGCGTCGCTGACACGACACGCGGCACGCGCCCGAGAACGAGCGGTGCCGCGAGGTGTCGATCCTGGTGCGCGTTCGTGGTTCGCGCGGTGGTGGGCGTCGACGCTCAGGAGAGGCGCGAAAAATCGGCGATTTTGCGCATGGCGCGCGCGCCGTAGGCCAACACCTCGAGGCGCTTCGGGGTGAGCGCATCGGCCGGATCGTTGACCAGGGTCTTCACGAAGATTTCGTCGAGCTTCTCGGCGGCTTGCTCCGCGGCGGCGAGGCTCTTGCGGACGCGCTCCTCGGTACCGAGATCGGCCGTGGCTTCGGCGATGAGCACGACCACGTCGCAGATGGTCGAGTCGTCGGGCTTGGTGAAGACGCTCTTCTCGTGGAGCACGGGCTTCGCGTCTTTGGCGATGCCGGAGAGGCGCTTGGCGACCGTGCGGGCCTTCTCGAGCCAAGGCTCGTTCTTCTGGACGGCCTGGGCCACCACGCGCGCGCGCACGAAGGCGTGGAAGGGCGAGGAGACCGCGTCTTCGCCGAGCACGGCGTCCGCCACCTGAGTGGACGTCTCTTGGGCGACCAGGCCGCGCAAGCGCTCGGTCGAGAACTCGAGCACCTTCTTGACCGTGTCCTCCGAGGACAAATCGAGCTTCTTGCCCTCGAAGCCGGCGTACGCGTGCTCCACCAAACGCGCGAACGAGAGCTTGGTGTAGGATGCATCTTTCGCGGCGTTCTCGGCCAGGGTGCGCAAGATGGCGATGCACGCGCGGCGGAGCGCGAACGGGTCGGCCGCACCGGTAGGCGAGAGACCCACGGCGAAGCAGCCCACGAGCGAGTCGAGGCGATCGGCGAGCGCGACGGCCACCGAAACTGCGCCCTCGGCCACCGGGGTCTGACCGCCGAGCGGCAGGTAGTGATCGCGGACCGCGTCGGCCACGTCTTGCGGTTCGCCGGCGAAGCGCGCGTACTCGCGGCCCATCCAGCCTTGCAGCTCGGGGAACTCGCCCACCATGAGCGAGACCAGGTCGAACTTGCAGATGTGCGCGGCGCGCGCCACGTGGGCCTTTTGCTCCGTTGCGAGGCCGAGGTCGTCGGCGATGCGCGTGGCGAGCTTCTCGATGCGCGCGACCTTCTCGAGCACCGTGCCGAGGCGCACGTGGAACACGATGCCGCCCAGCTTGGCCACGCGGTCCTCGATTTTGACCTTCTTGTCTTCCTCGAAGAAGAACTGCGCGTCCGAGAGGCGCGCGCGCATGACGCGGCCCATCCCCTTGGCGATGTTGTCCGGGGCGAGCGCGGTGTTCACCACGGCGATGTAGCGGGGGAGGAGCTCGGTCTCGCTCTTCTCGACGCAGAAGTACTTCTGATGCCCGCGGGCGACCGCGCGGACCACCTCGGGTGGGAGCGAGAGGAAGCGGTCGTCGTAGGTGCCGGTGACCACGAAGGGCTCCTCCACGAGCGAGGCGTTCTCGGGCACGAGCGAGGCGTCTTTGTCGAACGTTCCGCCGGCGTCGCGCGCGGCTTTTTCCACGCGCTCCATCATGAGACGCTCGCGCTCCTGGCGGTCGACGAGCACGTGGTGGTCGGCCAAGACCTTCTGGTAGTCGCCCGCTTGGGCGATCGTGAAGGGCTCCTTGGAGAGGAAACGATGGCCGCGGCTCTCACGGCCGCTGTTCACGCCGGCGAACGAGAAGGGCACGGTCTCCGCGCCGAGCAGCGAGACGAGCCACTGCACCGGGCGACCGAAGGCCACATCGCCCGAGGTGCCCCAGCGCATCGACTTGCGGAAAGGGATCTTGCCGCACACCTCGTGCAGGGCCTGTCCGAGCAACTCTTTGGCGGCGCGACCTTTGTCCGCGCGGCGTCCGACCAAGAAGCGTCCGGCCTTCTGCTTGCCGGCCGCGGCGAATTCCTTGACCGAGAGGGTGTCGAGGGCGACGCCGAGCTTGGCGGCGAAGGCCTCGGCGGCCTTGGTGGGCACGCCGTCCTTGAAGGCTGCGCTCTCGGGCGGGCCGACCACCTCTTCGTCGAGGTCGGTCTGGGTGAGCGCCACGTCGGGCACCAGTACGGCGAGCCTACGCGGCGTACCGAGGGCCTTGGGCTCTCCGTGGGGGAGGCGCAGCTCGGTGAGCTTTTGGGTCACGAGCGCCGGGAGCGCGCCGAGGGCGGCGTCCACGAAAGACGAGGGAAGCTCTTCGGTGCCGATTTCGAGGAGAAGCGAGGCCGTTCCGGTCATGAGGCGGCGGACTTTACACGAAAATCGCGCGCCCGGCCGCTTGTCGGCATCACCGAAAGCGAGGCCTTCCGGTCACCTACGTGATGCGTTCACCCGCGCACGTTCCGCCACCAGGGATCGGGTCCCTCCACCCGCGAGAGCTCGACCGGCCGTCCCAGGCGAGGCGTGATCAAACGGACGTCGTGTTTGCCGTGCGCCGCGTAGAGCGTCTCGGCCGGCTCTTCCCAGGGATGCAGTCCGAGGTCGAAGGTCGACCAGTGCACGGGCAAGAGCGCGCCCGAGCCGAGCATACGATGGGCGACCAGGGCATTGTCCGGGCCGAGGTGAATGCTGCCCCAGGCCGGGTGGAAGGCGCCAATCTCGAGTAGGGTCACGTCGAACGGGCCGAAGCGCTTGCCAATCTCGACGAATTCTTCGGTGAGGCCGGTATCTCCGCTGAAAAAGACCTTGTGATGCGGTCCTCCGAGGACCCACGACGACCAGAGACTGGTGCTCCGCGTGCCCGGGCTGCGGCCGGAGAAATGCGCCGCGGGGGTGGCCGTGAAGCGGAGGTCGGCTTCGGGGAGTGTCAATCCTTCCCACCAATCGAGCTCGTGGATGTTCGTGGCGGGAACTCCCCACGACTCGAGATGGGCGCCCACGCCGAGCGAGGTCACGAAGGGCACGTCGCGGGCGGCGAGCTCGCGCACGGTGCCGTAGTCGAGGTGGTCGAAGTGATCGTGCGAGACGAGCACGGCGTCGAGCCGAGGCAGGTCGGCCACGGTCGAGGGGGCGTCGTGGAAACGGCGAGGGCCGGCGAAGCTCACCGGAGACGAGCGCTCGCCCAGGACCGGATCGGTGAGCACGCGTACGCCGTCGATCTCGAGCAGCAGCGTGGAGTGCCCGAGCCAGGTGATGCGCAGGCCCGTCTCGCTGGGCGTGCTCCACGCCGCGTGGGGGCGCTCGACCGGGAGACGCACGGGCGGCCTGCGGCTCGGCCCGAAGGCGAAATCGCGGATCGTAGACCATTTCTCGCCCGACTTGAGGTCCGGGCCGACCTTGGGATCGGTGTTGCGGAAGCGTCCGTCGCGAAAGCGCGGCGAGGCCAGCACGCGCTCTTTGCGGAGACCTTCGGGGAGCGCGCCCAGGGCGGGGAAGAGTGCCATCGTGGTGCTCGGTTCGTAAGGCGTGACGGCCGGTTGGTAAACCGTGGCCACCGGTGATTCGCCCGCTCGGACGTAAAGTTTTCCGGCCTCGAGTGCCCTACTCGGCCATGCGCAAGTAGCAGAGGGTGGGAGCTTCTTCGCAGTACTCGGTCATGCAGGCAATCATCTTGGGCTTCGCGCCGCCTCTGGTGGCGGCGAGCAAGCCCTCGCAGTCGTCGCTTCCGAGGTTCGGTTTGGGCACGGCCCGAGCGCCTCGGCCGGGGGAGCCGAAGACGCTGGTGCGATTGGGCACGATAGGGGGCGTGGACTTGGTCGCGCAGCGCGCGACGATGGGCGCGCAGGTCTTTCGGGCCTCGGGCTCGGAGGCCTTGATCTTGGTCCAACCCTCGAAACACCCTCCCGGATCGGTGGAGACCAGCATGAGGTCGCACGTGGCGCGCGTATTGTTTTGACGCAGCATGCATTGAATGAAGCGCTGAAAGGCCGCAGGCTGCAGGTTGCGTTCGAGAGTGCGACAATCGTGCTGCAAGACGTTCGCGATGGGCTTCCCCGGGCAGCGTAGCTCGCCGCAGGTGTGCCGCGCGGCCGGATCGTACGAGTCGATGAGCAGAGGCCCCGAGCCTTCGCTGGTGGCGAGCGCCGCGCCGCCGTCGCTCGAGGCTGGAGCGGGCTGGGGCGCCGCGCTAGGCGGCTCGATTGCCCCGGCCGACGGAGGCCGAGTCGGCGGGATTGGACCGCCCGAGCTCGTTCCGGATGCGCTCGACGCGGGGCGGGGCGCCGCCGCCCGCGACGGGGTCGTCACGTCCGGACCTGGCGCGGCTTTGGGAGGCTCGGCGGCGCAGGCCGTCGCTCCCGCCAAGAGCGTGACGAGCTCCACGAACCGGATCCGGTCGACCTTCATCCGAACGAGCGTATCGGGCGCCGTCAACCGCGATAAGGCTTTTCGCCTTCGGGGCTTCCCGAGGCCACGCTCACCAACCACTCGATCACGAACACCAATCGATCCGGATCGAGCTCCACGCCGCTGAGATCGAGCGTGATGTCCCCGTTTCGGTAATCGAAGAACAGCGGCATGCGGTCGGGCAGCGAGAGTAGGGTGGTGCGCGCGCGTTCGTCCACGATCTGGAGCGGGTCCGCGCCGTCCGTGGCCGTGGTGGAGAAGAGCGCGTCCATCTCGGCGTCGCCCGTTCTTCCGGGCTTTCCGAAGACGGCGCGCAACCCCTCGGGCTTCGGGGCCACGTTGACCACGAGGTCGCGCGGCGTGCGCGAACGGGCCGAGAAGCGCATCATCAGGCCCTCGTCGTTCTCGGCCAGCGCGACGCGCATGGTGACACCGCGAATCTCGCCTTCGAGCTCGGGGCCCTGGTCGAGGTTCTTGACCGAGAGCCCGGTGCGACGCGCGACTTCGTCGAAGGTGCGTTGACCGTGTCCGGCCAGGCGCGCCACGAGCTTCATGCGCGCGGCGGCCGCCTCGGCCTTTTTTTCCCGCGAGAAGAGCTGCGAGAGGAGCGAGCCGAGGGACAGCACGGCGCGGTCTACTTCTCCGAGCCGGGGCCGGACTGTGCGCCGCTCGGCATGGGGTTGTGCTCGCGTTCGAGGTACCGGAAGATCGTGCGCGGGTCGACGCCGAGGTCGCGCGCGGTCTGGGTCCGGTTGCCGTTGTTGCGCTCGAGGACCTCCAGCACGTACTTGCGCTGAAACTCTTCTTTCGCCTTCTCGAGCGGGAGAATGGGGCTCTCGCCGGCTTGGTCGAGCTCGAGGTCTTCCACGCTGAGCAGGGCCTTGTCGCACAGGACGAGCGCCTTCTTGAGGCGGTTCTCCAGCTGGCGGATGTTGCCGGGCCAAGGGCTCTTCTTGATGGCGGCGAGGGCCTGCGGCGTGAACCCTTGCACCGAGCTCTTGAGCTCGTCGGCATACTTGGAGAGCAGCGCCTTGGCGATGATGACCACGTCGTCGCCACGCTGACGGAGCGCGGGCAAGAAGAGGTTCACCACGTTCAGGCGGTAGTACAAATCTTCGCGGAAGCGGCCGGCGCGGATCTCTTCTTCGAGCACGCGGTTCGTGGCCGCCACGATGCGGATGTCGACCTTCTCCGGCTTGGAGTCGCCCACGCGGAAGACCACGCGCTCTTGCAGCGCACGAAGAAGCTTCACCTGGAGGTTCAGCGGGAGCTCTCCGATTTCGTCGAGGAAGAGCGTGCCCTTGTCCGCGGCCTGGAATTTACCGGGTCGCGAGGCGATGGCGCCGGTGAACGCGCCCTTCACGTGGCCGAAGAGCTCGCTCTCGATGAGGTTCTCCGGGATGGCGCCGCAGTTGATGACCACGAAGGGGCCGTTCGCGCGGTTCGACCTTCGATGCACCTCGCGCGCGATGAGCTCTTTGCCGGTGCCGGTCTCGCCGGTGATGAGCACGCTGATGTCGGTGGTGGCGACCTTTTGCAGCTTGCGGAAGACCTCCATCATCGAAGGACAGACGCCGATGATCTCGCCGAAGCGCTTGTCTTTCAGCTCGGCGGCGAGCTTCTCTTTGTCCGCGCGCAGCGTGGAGAGCAGCATCGCGTTCTGCAAGATGAGCGAGGCCTGTCCCGCGAAGATGCTGAGCAGATCGATCTGCGATTTTTGGAAGAGGCCCTTCACGCGGTCGTTGCCCACGTAGAGGGCGCCGACCACGTGACCTTGGGCCACGAGCGGTGCGCACATGACGCTCGAGAGGCGCAGCGCGACCACGCTCTTGCTCGAGCCGAACTGATCGTCGGTGAGCGCGTCCGAGACGATGAGCGGACGGCCGGTCTCGATTACGCGACGCACGATGCTGTCCGAGACCTGACCGCTGGGATCGGTGATGGTCTCCTTGTTCACGTGACGCGAGGCGCGGACGTGGGCCTTGCTCTCGCCCGGAGGCGCGGTGCCCGCGTAGGCGTCGTCCAAGAGCAAAATGAGGCCTTTTTCGGCGCCGGTGACGTCGATGACCGCGTCGAGCATGGCCTCGAGCAGCTGCTCGAGGTCCTTCATGGTCATGAGCTTCTCGCTGAACTCGTGGAGCTTTCGCACGCCCGCGAGATGGTTCACCGAGGTTGGCATGGCGAGCGGCTGCTCGAGCGCGGACATCTCACGCGCGGGGTCCTGCTGGATGCGGACGTTGACCGGCTCGTCGAACATGCTGAAGAGAAACTCGCCCGTTCCGAGCGTGAGTCGGTCGCCGTGAACGAGCCTCGCGCGGCGCTTCTTCTTGGCGTTGATCTGGATCTCGCCGGCCTTGTCGATCTCGTCCAGGTTGAAGTCGCGCCCGTCGAAAACGATCTGGGCATGCGCGTCGGCGAGGCCCGCGACGGGTACGGCGATGTCGTTCCCCATGGCCCTCCCGATGGTCGACATCGGCTTGTAGAGGACGAAGGTACGGGGAGAGCCTTGGGTGGGAAACCACTTGAGAATGGGCATTTTGGTTCGGGCTCGAAGGCAGCCAGAGGCCATTTTCGCCCATCGCGCGCACCTTGTCACCCCCGGCCTCGGTCTCGCCTCCCGCGGAGGCCGAATCCAAGCCTGTCTGGCCCGAACGACAGGCAAAAATGCGCGCGTCGCGTCATGAGAGGCTTCGGCGGAAAGCTCGCAAACGGGATGACGACGTCCCGAATTGCTTGTAGAACGAAAGGCCGGAACGACGGATGACGAGGGGAGTTTCGACGATGAAGCCGATGGCTCTGACGTTTGCGCTCGTGGGCCTTTTGAGCGGCGCTTCGCTCGCGCTCGGCGCGTGCGGCCCGGACAAGCCCCCGCTCACCCCCGACGTGGTCGACGAAGTCGACGGCGGCGCGGACATGCCCGCGCCCCCCGGCTCCGGTGCGCCCGTCGCCCCCAAAGATGCGCCCAGGCCTCCGGGCTGAAGAGCGGAAGGCGCGCGACCGAACGAACCGCGATGCGCGCCGCCCTCACCGCTAGGGCACGAGCAGCGCTTTCGCGACCGCCAGTACGACGGCGCTCGGGTCCGCGCCATCGGCGTTCACCACCGCGGTGATCGCCGTGCGATGGGCCGTGAAGTAGAGCGACTCGGTGTGAAAGCCTTCGATGTCTCCTCCGTGCCCGACGGCGGGGCCGAGGTCCACGGTGCCGCTCGTCATGAAGGCCGCGGCGCCGTAGCTCGTTCCGAACATGCCGGTCGCCACGGCGTCTTTCGTGAGCGCGTCCTGCGCGGCCGGTGCGAGCAGTCCTCCGCCGAAGAGCGCGAAGTGGTAGCGCGACACGTCGCCGACGCTGGCCACCATCGCGCCGGCGGCCCATGGCTCGGACGGGTGCTCGGCCTGAGTGACGTCGCGTCCCTTGGTGTCGAAGCCGGGGACGAGCGGCTCGGGCAGGGGCTCTTCGCCGTCCAAGAAGGTCCGCGTGAGGCCGAGCTTGCCATGGGTGCGTGAGCGCAACGCCGACGAGAGCTTCTCGCCCGCTGCCTTCTCGATCACCATGCCGAGCAACGTGTAGTTGGTGTTCGAGTAGTGAAATCCCTTTCCGGGCTCGAAATAGGCAGGTTTGGCGAGCGCGGCTTCCACGATTTGGCGTGGCGTTCGTTCGGTCTTACGCAGGCTCGCGAAGGCTGGATCTTCGGTGAAGTTGAAGAGTCCGCTCGTGTGGTGAAGGAGCTGGTCCAGAGTCACGCGCTCGAGCACGGGGAATCCGTCCACGTATTTGGAAACCGGGTCCGTGAGCGCCAGTTTTCCCTCCTGCGCGAGCGTGAGCACCGTGGCGGCCACGTAGGTCTTGGTGACGCTTCCCACGCGGAAGAGCGCTTCTTTCGCAGGCGCGTCGCCCTCGGCGGCGATGGTCACGCGGGTCTTGCAGCGCGCATCCGTCACCGCGACGGCGAGCACGGGGCTCTTGCGGAGCTCGGCGACGAGGGAGGCGAGGGTCGTGTCGCGTGTCGTGCAGAACGGGTCTTCGGGTGGGGTGCCGTCTGCCGTAGCGGTAGGCGGTGCGGCGTCCGAGGGACCTTCGGCTTCGCTCACCACCGAGGAGCAGGCGGCGAAGGCGAGCGCACCGAGCGAGAGGGTCGACAGCAGCGAGACACGGGCGATCAACGGGCCGAGCCCGAGGGACGAAGGACGAAGCGACATGGCCCGTTGTCGAATCAGGTCGTCCGGAAATTTCGAAGTCTCTTCTCCGCCCCGCGTGGGCGTCCGGGTGGAGCGTTGCGTCATGTGGCGACGTTTCGCCGAATACGGGTCTCTTCGGCGCCTCCCCGGTAGTCTGAGATGGCGATCGGTAGGCCCTCATGTCACGTTCCATCCACGAGGGATCACCGGCCGCTCGCCGCGTGAACGAACTTTCTTCGGAGTCGAGTCGTATGAAATCGTCGCTCGTTTCGCTCGTCCCTTTTCTGGGCATCGTCGGGGGAATTGTCTTTGCCGGATGCGCCACCGGTGACGCCACCCCCGAGGAGGACACCACTCCCTCGGAGAGCGTGCCCACCGAAGACGGAGGCGCCACCCCCGACGCGAACAAACCGCCGGTCAAGTGCACGCCTGGTCAATGCCCGACCGGCTTTTACAATCTCGACGGCAAAGCCGATGGCGACAATTGCGGCTGCGAGTATGCCTGCACGAAGCGTGGTGAGGACGATCCGTTCGACACCGGTTTCATCGACGCCAACTGCGACGGCTCGGACGGGATCGTGAACGAGTGCGTGTACGTTTCGACCAGCATCGGCAACGACAGCGGTGACGGCACGCGGACCAAGCCCTACAAAACCATCGCGGCCGCGCTCGCCGTGGCAGCCGCGGGCGCCAAGAAGCGTCCGGTCTGTCTCTCGGCCGAGAAGTACACGGAGGCCGTGGAGCTTCCGTCCGGGGTGAGCCTCTATGGAGGGTTCGACCAGGCCGACACGAGCTTCCCGTTCCGCCGCTCGACGAAGCACGGTACGGCGGACATCGCCACGGTCATCGTCGCTCCCGAGGTGGGCATTCAGGCCGGAACGGGCATCTTGGTGCGCGAGCTGAAGGACGAGACGCACATCGAGAACCTGACCCTCCAGGTCAAGATCCCCGCCGAGGCCAACGGTCTCAGCGTGTACGGCGTGCGCCTCGTCGGGGGGACTGCACAGCTTTTCGTGCGCAAGAACGTGTTCGAGCTCGGAGCCGGCAACCCCGGCGCTGTCGGCTCGAATGCCGACGCCATCACCCCCTCCACGGCTCCGAACGGCGTGGTGGGTGGAGGTGGCTGTTCGGATTGTTCGAGCTATGGCCAGGGCGGCCCGGCACCCTCGTGCTCGTTCCCTGGAGGGCGTGGTGGCAATGGCGCCAATGGTTCCGGCGGCACCGGGCAGCCTGGCTCGTCCGGGTTCGGCGGAGCGAGCGGCGGCGGCGGTGGCGGCGGCACCTCGTGCATCTCCGCGAGTGGCGGGAGCGCGGGCACCATCGGAAATCCCGGTGGCCCTGGGCTCACGCCGACGGTGGGGGGCGCCGGTGGTGTACCGCTGGGCACGATCGTCAACGGCTTGTACGTACCTCCCTCGGGGAGCACCGGGGTTAGCGGTGGCAATGGCGGCGGCGGTGGCGGCGGTGGTGGTGGTGGCAGCTCCGCGCACTCGTGGCCCTTCTGTTACGACGACGGCGGCGGAGGTGGTGGCTCCGGAGGCTGCGGTGGCGCGGGCGGAGGAGCGGGCCGCGGCGGCAGCGGTGGCGGCTCGAGCATCGGCGTGCTCGTCGGGGGCTCCAGCGCGGTCATCGAAGCGAACGTGTTCACCCTGGGCAACGGAGGCACCGGTGGGGCCGGTGGCTCGGGCGCGCTCGGTCAATCCGGAGGCTCCGGCCTCGGCGGCGGAGGCGGAGCAAGCTCGGCGGCCGGTGGCGGGCCGGGCGGTAAAGGCGGCAATGGCGGAGCGGGCTCGGGTGGTGGCGGTGGCACGGGTGGCTTCTCGGTGCGGATCGCGCGCATCGGGACTGCGGTCGTGACCGAGACCACCAATACCGGCACGCTCGGTGTGGGCGGCAAGGGTGGACAGGGTGGACCCGGCGGTGCCGGAGCGCCTGCGGGCACGAGCGGCGCCGACGGTGTCGCCAAGGAGATCGTGGTGCTCGGCAACTGAGGTGGGCTTGCGAGGGAGCTCCCCCTCGTACCCGTTGGTTGGACTCGTGCTTCGGTGGGGATGCGAGGGAGCGCTCTTTTGGTTGGGCTCGAGCTCTCGCATCCAACGAGTCCACGAAGGGGAGCGACGAAACTCAGTCGTTGGGCGGCGGATTCGCGCAGGCGACGGCTTCGCCCTTGTCGGTCTTGAGGGCCGTCTCGTTCTCGGCGCACGGCGCCGGCGCGGGCTGGCCGAGGGCCACATTTGCAATCCAATCATTGACATAGCCGGCGCGAGCGCCGACCACGCCGGAGTGCGTCTGCTCGCGCGTGAGGCACACCTGGTAGGTGGCTCCGTCGGACTTCAGGCGATCGAACGCGCACATGGCGCGGTCGGGCGGGATGGTGGTGTCCTTGTCGCCGTAGAGCACCAGCAGCGGCGTCTTGGCGGCTTTGCCGGTGAGCTTGGGGCGGCTCGCCGCGTATCGTGCTTTCCACTTTTTGCAGAGCTCGTCGGTCTCGACGCACCCTGACCCGAGCGCCGACGGGAGCGCGACCGCTTGGGTGAAGGCAGGGTCGTAGAGGTCTTCGGCGGTGGTGCCGAGCGCGGCGAGTTTGCCGGCGGGCTCGCAGCTCTTGTCGAAGAAGTCCTTGATGGCCGCGCGTTTGTCGGCGGCGAACGGGTCGACGCCGTGGCCCGGACCGTCGAGCAGCTCGGCGTGCGAGTAGTGGTACCAAACGCCGACCGCTGCGGGAAACTCGTTCGTCGCGAGCGGGTAGTCGTTGGCGACGAAGAGCAAGGCGCCCCACGTTGCCTGATTGAACCAGAGAGGTGCGTACGTGGCGACGCCCGTGAGCGGGACTCCGTACGACTCCGAGATGGCCAGTGCCGAGAGCGCCGAATGCCCTCCTTGCGAGTGACCGACCACGATGGCCTTGTCCGCAGAAGCCAGCGAGGGAACCAGCTTGCGCAGCGCGCGCACGCCGTCGAGTACGCTCTTCCCGACGTCGTCCGAGGCCGCATACCCGCTGGGGGGATTGTTGGCGGCGCCGTAATTGGCATATCCGGCGTAGTCGGGCACGATGACCGGGTAGCCTGCTCCGACGAGCGGATAGGTCATGGAGAAGTAAGGATTGGCCTTGCTGTCGAGCGCATAGACCTTCGAGGGCGTGCAGCCGGGCGCTTGACCTGCCGTGCCGTGGGCCGCGACCACGGCCGGCGCACCTGCCACTGGCGCGTCCGGCACGAGCACGAGTGCGCTCGTGTAGCCGATCGCGGGCGGTACGGTTCCGCGCTCGGTGGCGTACGTGACGCGGTACACGCGCGCACCGCTCACGAACGGTTTCCCGTCGTACGCGTACGTATTGGCGCGAGCGAGCGCCTCGAGCTCGTCTTTGGTGAACGTGCGGTCGCGCGAGCACTTGACGATGGCGCCCTTCTCGGCAGGAACCTCTCCGGGGGCCGCGTAGATGGCGTCCGTGCCGTCGTCGCACGTCACGGCGAGCGGGGTCGGGTCGGGAGCTCGGGTATCGGCCGCCGTGCCGGCGTCGTCGCTGCTCGAGGGAGTGGTGCTCGACGAACACGCCGCGAACGAGCCCGCGAGGCCTGACGCTACGACGAGGAAGGACAGTGTTTTGGAGTACGCCATCCTATCGACGTAGCACGCCCGAAGCCATCCTCCGAGGCTGGCTCGACCACTCGCGTGGCCTTCGCGCACGAAAAAGCGCACGCCGCGCTCGAGAGTGTTTCGGGCGCGGCGTGCTCCTCGGATGCCGGCGTGTCGAAGGGCGCGTCAGTGCCGGGAAGGCGGAGGCGTCATGCCTTCGTCTTCGGCCCGCGCAATGGCCTCGCGCGAAGGCTGTCGCGGCCGGACGGGAGCGACCTTGCGGGTGCCAGGCGACACGTCGGGGGCGGTCTCGTGGACCTCGGGCTCCTGGAAGGGCGGCGCCGACGAGTCCCGTTGAGGACGCACGCTCTCTTCGAGCGAGGGCTCGATCGGTTGGGGCAGGGTCTTCGGGCGTACTCCGGTGGTGGGCTTGCTCATGAGGTTCGTCCTTTCTTCTTCGTTGGTCACGGAAGTGGTCAACCGGCGAGCCGCTCGAGCTCGGCCGGAGTATCGTAGGAGTCGAGAACGCAGCGCAGCTTGCCGACGCCGAGGCGAAACTGCTCGGTGTCGAGGTGACCGCGTTCGAGCCCGTAGAGGAGATCGAGAGCGTGGTCGGTGGCCGACTCGTGACGGCGCGAGGGCAAACATGCCGAGAGCTCGTCGATGAGATTGTGAAGGAGCGGACGGCGGAAGTGCCGCTCGTCCTCCAATGCACCAATCAGCTGGCTTATCAGCGCGTCTCGGGATGTTCGAGTCATCGGAGGGACGAATAGCAATCGGGATGCCACCCCCGATCGGCCTCGTTCCTCGAGGAATGCGGCCTCGGGTGATGGGGAAGGGTGCTCGCCGGCGCCACGTTGGGGCAAAACGGGACAGGCGAGCCCATTCGTCTTCTCTCGGAAATGAGCGTGAAGACGAGCGATTTCGCCGGCGGGCAGGGGCTCGGCACGAACCCTGCGAGCGCCTGGCCATGCGCAAGCGAGCCCGGCGCCGAGCCGGCATTCTGGTCCATCCCACGGCGCTGCCCGGTCCCCCCGAGGCCGGTGACATCGGCGAGTGCTCACGATCGTTCGTCGACCTTCTGGTTCGCGCCGGGCAATCGGTGTGGCAGTTGCTTCCCGTGGGGCCGCCCGGGTACGGCGACTCGCCCTATGCCTCGCATTCGTCGTTCGCCGGAAGTCCGGACCTGGTGGCGCTCGACGAACTGGACGCGTGCTTCACGCCGGCCGCCGAGGGAGTGACGGCTCCGACGTCCTCCGACGTGGACCACGCCTGCAATCACGCGCGCCGCGATCGCGTACTTCGCGAGGCGTTCGACAGGCGTCGGACCGGCGACGCACCGCTGGTCGCCAGCTTCGTCGCGCACGAGGGGGCGTGGTTGAGCGACTGGGCGCTCTATTCGGCCTGCAAAAAGGAGCGCGGCGGGGCGCCTTGGACCGCGTGGGAGCCAGCCCTCCGCGATCGTGAGCCCGCGGCGCTCGCCCGCGAGGCCGACAGGCTCTCGGACGAGGTGGCCTTCGCCGAGTGGACCCAATGCCACTTCGATCTGCAATGGCGGACGCTACGCGCCTACGCGCGGGCCGCCGGGGTCGCACTGATCGGGGATCTGCCGATGTACGTGGCCCACGACTCCGCGGACGTGTGGGCCAATCGCTCGCTGTTCGATCTCGATGCGCTCGGCATGCCCGTGAACGTGGCCGGGGTGCCCCCTGACTACTTCTCCCGAGACGGTCAGCGATGGGGCAATCCGCTCTACGTCTGGGACGAACATCGAAAGACAGGGTTTTCCTATTGGTGCGCGCGGGTAGAAAAGGCGCTCGAGCGTTTCGACGAAGTCCGCCTCGACCACTTCGTCGGCCTGGTGAGAGCATGGGAGATCCCGGCTCACGAGCCCACCGCCGAGCGAGGCCGCTTCGTCGAGGTGCCGGGAGAGCTCTTGCTCTCCACGCTCGAGGAACGCTTCGGGCGTCTGCCGTTCATCGCGGAGGACCTCGGCATCGTGCCTCGCGAGGCCCGTCGGTTGCGCAGGGCGCACGGCTTCCCGGGAATGCGCATCCTGCAGTTCGCCTTCGGCGACGATACTCGTGCCGACGAGTTTCTTCCACATGCCTACCCGCGGCGCACGTTCGTCTATACGGGCACACACGACAACGACACCACCGTGGGGTGGTATCGGGACGACGGCTCGGGACTTGCGAGCCCGCGGACCCCCGAGCGAATCGAGGACGAGCGGCGAAGACTGCTTCGTTATGTCGGCGAGATGGACTCGCGCCGCCCCTTCGACCCAGCCGAGGCACTGGTGCGACTCGCCTACGCGAGCGTGGCCGATACGGTGATCGTGCCCGTCCAAGACGTGCTCGGCGAGGACGGCTCCCGGCGCACCAACGTGCCGGGAACTGCGTTCGGCAATTGGCGTTACCGCATGCCCGCGGCGGCCTTCTCCGAGGCCGATTGCCGTCGATTGCATGCGCTCGCCGAGACGTACGGGCGCCTCTCCTCTTCGTTGCGCAAGCCTTCCCGAAAGAGAAAGGAACGAACTGCTTGAGCCCGACCTCCACGAACTCTCGCCGTCGTCCGGACGA
Organism: Polyangiaceae bacterium; assembly: GCA_965225775.1. Classification (GTDB taxonomy): domain Bacteria; phylum Myxococcota_A; class Polyangia; order Polyangiales; family Polyangiaceae; genus JAAFHV01. Next base: position 9,786,851 of record OZ245328.1, read on the forward strand.
GACGCCGGACTGGTACAAGGACGCGATTTTCTACGAGGTGAGGGCGCGCTCCTACTTCGACTCGAACGGTGACGGCATCGGAGATCTGGCCGGCCTGACCGCGAAGCTCGACTACTTGTCCGATCTCGGCATCGACGCGCTCTGGATCCTCCCGCATTATCCCTCTCCGGGCCGCGACGACGGTTACGACATCGCCGATTACACGAACGTCCACCCGGACCTCGGCACGCTGGACGACTTCGACCGCTTGATAGAAGAAGCCCATGCGCGCGGTATCCGCGTCGTCACCGAGCTCGTTCTGAACCACACGTCCGACCAGCATCCGTGGTTCCGTGAGGCTCGGCAGTCTCCGCCGGGCTCCCCGGCGCGCGAGCGCTACGTGTGGACCGACGATCCGGAAAAGTACCGGGATGCCCGAATCATCTTTCGGGACTTCGAGCACTCCAATTGGACATGGGATCCGGTCGCGAAGGCCTACTACTGGCACAGGTTCTACGCACACCAACCGGACCTCAATTTCGAGAACCCGGAGGTCGGTAGAGCGATGCTGGCGGTGGTGGACTTCTGGTTCCGGCGTGGCGTGGACGGATTGCGGCTCGATGCCGTTCCGTACCTCTTCGAGGAGGAGGGGACCAATTGCGAGAACCTGCCCGCGACCCACGCGTTCCTTCGGGAGCTTCGAGCGCACGTGGACAGGTTTCATTCGAATCGCATGCTGCTCGCCGAGGCCAATCAATGGCCGGAGGACGCCGCGCGGTATTTCGGCTCCGGCGACGAATGTCACATGTGCTTTCATTTTCCCATCATGCCGCGCCTCTTCATGGCGCTTCACATGGAGGACCGGTTCCCCATCGTGGACATCCTCGAGCAGACCCCGGAGCTCCCGGCGGGCTGTCAGTGGGCGATGTTCCTTCGCAATCACGACGAGCTCACCCTCGAGATGGTGACCGACGAAGAGCGAGACGCGATGTACCGCGCCTACGCGAACGACCCTCGCATGCGTATCAACCTCGGCATCCGTCGCCGCCTCGCCCCGCTCGTGGGGAACGACCGCCGCAAAATGGAGCTCTTGAACGGGCTGCTCTTCTCCCTGCCCGGAGCCCCCGTCCTCTACTACGGAGACGAGATCGGGATGGGGGACAACGTCTACCTCGGAGATCGTAACGGTGTTCGTACACCCATGCAATGGAGCGCCGACCGCAATGCCGGCTTCTCCCGCGCCAATCCGCAGCGCCTGATTCTGCCGATCGTCATCGACCCGGGCTACCACTACGAAGCGCTGCACGTCGAAGGCCAACAAGAGAACCCGAGCTCGCTCTTGTGGTGGACCAAGCGCCAGATCGCCTTGCGGAAGAAGCACCGAGCCTTCGCCCGAGGGGCGCTGGAGATGCTCCGCCCGTCGAGCCCACGCGTGCTCGCGTTCCTTCGCCGACACGAAGACGAGACCCTGTTGGTCGTGGCCAACCTTTCGAGGCAGTTCCAGCACGTTTCGTTGGACCTTCCTTCCGTGCGCGGGCTCGTGCCGGTGGAGCTGGCCGGCCGAACCGCCCTTCCCGCCATCACGGCGGAGCCGCTCCAGCTGACGTTGGGGCCCTTCGCGTTCTATTGGTTTTCCTTGGAATCGGGAGGCGATGCCGCGTCGCGAATCAGTCGAGAGCCACTGCCGATGGTCGACGTCGGGAGGGAAGGCCCGTTCGGTGCCGGGTTCGCGTCTGCTTTGGTCGGCTATCTTGCATCGCGGGACGCGCTGTCCGGAGAGGTCTCGGAAGCTCGTGTCGAGGGGGCAATCGAGGTCGGGGACGCGCGGGCTACCGTGCTCGGCGTCGACTACGTAGGAGGAGAGCGAGATGCCTTCGTCGTGCCCTGGGCTCGCGCCGCGAAGCAGCACGCCGAGGACGCACGCGCGTTCGCGGCGGCCGGTCGCCGTGAGGGCTCGGGCGAAGCGGCTCAAGTTCTGCTCGACGATACCGAAGGCTTCGCGCGCGCCCTCGGGATCGACGCGCGGGGGGCACACTCTGCCGCTTCGCCGTCCGCGCTCGTTCAGGTGGTGGTGCTCGCGGTCGAGCAGGAGCCCGCGCTCGAGGCACCATGGAGCCTTCTTTCGTCGAGCAAGGAGCGCTCGGTTCACGCATCGAGTGGCCTCGTGCTCGAGCTCTCGCGTCGGCTCGTGGAGGGGGAGTCTCCTGCGGTACAGGTCGCTCGTGCGCTCGGCGGAACGGGCCTCGTTCCCCGCGTGTTTCGAGCCGTCGAGTACGTATCCTCGAGAGGGACACGGTCGACTCTCGCGCTCGTGCGCGAGTACGTCGAGGGGGAAGGCAACCTCCACGATTTCGCCATGCGAGACGTCTCGCTCGCGTACGAGAGGGCGCTCGCCTCGGACCTCGAATGTCCCGCCCAGCCCTCCGCGTCGTTGCTCCATCTCGCACACCGCGTGCCGCCAACGGAGCTGTCGGAGCTGCTCACGGTCTCGCGAGAGTGGGCGGTGCGCTTCGGTCGGCGCACGGCTGCGCTGCACGCGGAGCTCTCGCGCTCGACGGAGCCCGATCTCGCGCCGGTTCCGTACACGACGTTCGACCGACGTTCGCGCTATCAATCGTCACGTAATGCAGTCGGGCGATTCCTGGATACGCTGGAGGCGGTCGCGAAACGTGGTGGCGCCGGATGGAGGCTCGACGTGCAGTCCCTGCTGGAGCGGGAAGCCGATATGCTCGCGGTATTCGCTCCGCTGCTCGACACCCCGATTGACGCCTGTCGCATTCGCATTCATGGTCGTCTCGAGCTCTCCTGCGTGCTCCGCACCTCTTCGGATTTCGTCTTCACGGACTTCGCGCCGAGCTCGAGCGGCAGCCGGGCGAGCGCTTTGCGAGACGTGGCGCGTCTCGTGCGCTCGCTCGACGAGGCCGCGCACGAGGCGCTCTTGCTGCTTCGCCCCGAAGACCGAGGACGCGCGACCGCGTTCGGGGAAGCGTGGGCGTCGTGGACGTCGGCGGCGTTCGTCGCTGGCTACTCGGAGAGCGCGACGGGCAGTACGTTCGTCCCGAGTCGACCCGAGACGACGTCGCTCTTGCTCGAGACGGCCCTGGTGGAGAGCGCACTCGTGCAGGCGCGGGTGGAGCTCGAACGGGGAGACGACGACGGTCCCGCCCTCGTGCGCGTGCTTCGCTCGTTCCGCCGCGAATCGGATCGTAGCCCCGACGAAGACGCCCGAGCGCCGTGAATCGGCTCTCGGGCGTGCACGATGCGACGTGTCCGCGAGGTCAGGCCCGGCTCCTCCGGAGCAGCACGGCAGCAGGGAAGTGTCGGAAAAGATCGGCCGTCGAGACTTCGTCGTCCACCTGCACCTCGTACCCCGTGAACACGTCGACGAAGGTGCCGTGATGTCCCGTGCGCAGCCGATCCGCCTTGCGTCCGGTTCCTGCCGAGACGCGCATCGTCTCGAGTAGGCGGGGCACCGCGACCAGGACGCGCGACGAAGCGAAGGCGCGGGAGAACGCGACGACGTGCTCGCTCGCCGGCAGAGCCTCGTAGTCCCCTCGTCGGAACAGCTCGGGCTCGCGCTTTCGTAGATCGAGCAGCACGTGCACGACGAAGAGCTTCACCCGACCGTCGCCCGGACGTGCGAGTGCCGAGGCGAGCCATTCGAGCCTTTGCGGAGGCTCCGCGCGGAGGACCTCACGGACCTCGGCCAGGCGTTCGGCGCGAAGGCCGAAATTGACGGGGCCTCGGTTGTCGGGGTCGACCAGGGACTGATTCCACGACTCGGATCCCTGGTAGGTGTCCGGAATACCCGGGCTCGTCAATTGAAGTACCTTTTGCGCGAGTGAAGCTCGTACCGCAATCGGATCGAGGCGGGTCGAGAGCTCGTGGAGGACCCCGCGCACGGTCGGGTCACCGAGGGCTCCGCGCACGAATGGCTCGATGGCGGCGTCGTAGGCCACGTTCGGATGGGTCCAAAGGGTTTCTTGCTTCGCCTCCTTGGCGGCCTTCACCAGGTATGCGGTGAGGCGGTCTCCGAGCTCGTGGGTCCCACTCTCTCCGTCCCAACCGAACGGGATTGCTCCGAGTAGCGATTGCCAGAAGAGGTATTGCAGATTCTTGCCAGGAGCCTGTTTCCCGTCGACGGTCACGACCCACGAACGTGTCCGTTCGCGGAGCCGTGTCAGGGCGCGCTCGAGATCGTCCGGGATCTCGGTGAGCGCGGAGATGCGCGTCGAGGCGTCTTCCCCTCGCTTGGTATCGTGCGTGGAGAGGGTGGTCATGGAGAGCGGCCAGAACCTGGAGCGGAGCGCGTTCTGCTCGTGGAACGCCTCGGGGCTCGTCCCGAAGCGGTCCGGCGAGCCGCCCACCTCGTTCAAACAAACGAGGCGCGTGTAGCGGTAGAACGCCGTGTCTTCGACCGACTTGGCCATGACCGGAGCGGTCGCTTGCTGGACGCGCAGAGCGAATCGCTCGATGGCGGCGCGTTCGTCGTCGGAGACTCCGACGTCGACGAGGAGCACGTCGCGGAGGAAGCGGAATACCTCGTCGCCGATGGATGGTGCGCGAAGCTTCGCGCTGGCGATGGCCTCCTCGACGTGGCGTACGTCTTCGTACGAAGGACGTGCCCCCGGCCGGAGGTACGTCCGGTAGACCGAGAAGGCCGCCATCGTCTCACGCAGGGCACGGGTCAGTGCAATCAGGGTGAAATCGCACCACCTGCGATGACGCCCCGCGATGCGCTCGAGCGTGCGCGCGAGCATGTTGACCTCGCTGGAGAGCGAGTACGTGAGGACGTGGCGCTTGCTCTCGCGGACGTGCTCGGAGAACGTCGACGTGTCTCCCGTGAACTTGCGATAGAGCGCGGTGAGAGGGGCTTCTGCCCGGGGATCGACCCACAATCCTCGCGTGGCCACGGCGAGCTCGTATCCCGTCGTGCCGTCGACCGTCCACGTCGAGGGGAGCACCTCGCCTTCGCCCAAGATTTTCTCGACGAAAATGGGGAGCGGCCTCGCGCGGTCGTCGGGATTGTCGGGGAGCGGACTGTCGGGGGAAGGCCCGAACGTTCGTTGAAGGGCTTCGAAATAAGCACTCGGATCGTAGAGGCCGTCGGTGTGGTCCAATCGGAGTGCGTCGAACCTGCCTTCTCGGTGCAGCCGCGCCAAGAGCCCGTGCGCAGCTTCGTAGATGGGCTCGGACTCCATTCGAAGCGCGGCGAGATCGTTCACGTCGAAGAATCGCCGGTAGTTGATCTCTTCCGCCGCGACTCTCCAGGAAGCCAATCGGTAGCTCTGACGCTTGAGGAGCTCGTCGAGCGCGTCGAAGCTCTCGGGCTCTCCGACGCGGCCGTTGAGGTCCCCGAGGGCCCCCTCGACCGCCGCGACCAGCGCTGGGTCTTCCGCGAGCACCGCCGCGAGCCTCCGCTTGACGACTTCCTTCTCGCGCGCCCGCTCCTTCCGCTGCTCGGGAGCGGTCTCCGACGAGGACGGCATGTTTCGAATCGAGAAGAGGATGCTCGCGAGCTCCTGTGCGTGCGCCTCGTCGTCCCCGAGCCCGGATCTCGCGAGCACCGCTTCGAGCACCGGGACGAGGCTTTTGGGGCCGAGCGGCAAGAGCCTTTCTCCGTAGCGGAGGCGGAAGAGCCCGGACTCGAAGACCACTCGAAGCTCGCCTGCCTCGAGGACCTCCCCGTAGGGTGCGCGAAGGATGGGCAAGAGCACCCGCCCGTGGAGCTCGGCCTTGGGGGGCGTCCAGTCGATGTCGAAGGCCTCGGCGTGTACGGACGAAGGGCCGCTCTCGAGCACGTCGTCCCAGGCCAGATTGTGTCCACCCGCAATGCCCATGTGATTGGGAACCCAATCGACCACGAGACCCATCGCATGCTCGCGCAGCGTATTCGAGAAGGCGAGCAGCCCCTCTTCGTCGCCCAGCTCCGGGTTGACGCGTTGATGGTCGACGACGTCGTACCCGTGCAGACTGCCCGTCGTGGCCGCCATGATGGGCGAGACGTAGACGTCCGTCACGCCGAGCTGCGCGAGGTAGGGAACGGCGCGAGCGGCGTCCGCGAACCCGAAGGTCGGCGAGAGCTGCAGGCGGTACGTGGCGCCGAGGGCATGCCGTGCGCCGCCGGTCCGCACCACACGCGAGGGCGCACGGAAGAACTTGAGGGACCGGCCGACGAGCGACGTCTTTTCGCCCCCCACCACGCGCTCTTCGGCATGATCGTCAGCGGTGTCGACCAACAGTATCCACGGCTCTCCCGCGGCACCCGGAAGGGGCAGAAGATATTCGATCGCGTCGGGCGTCGCGTTCACGACGACGATAAGGTCGTCGTCGACGAGTGGCCTCCCGGCCTCGTCCGTGTCGTCGATGCCGCGCCCGGCGAGGAACATGACGAACGCAGCCGAGCCCGCGTCCTCCGCGGTCTCCCAGCGCCGACCGTCCGGGTGATGCCACATGATGTCGGCGAGGGATGTTCCGTAGATGGCTCTTCCTTGGAAGAACTTGGCGCGGTGGAGGGCGGGATGCTCGCGCCGCAGTCGGAGGAGCCGCTTGCACGTCTCGAGCAACGCGCGGCGTTCGTCGTCCAGGTTCCAATCGATCCAGGAGATTTCGTTGTCCTGGCAATAGGCGTTCGTATTGCCGTTCTGCGTGCGGCCCATCTCGTCTCCCGCGACGATGAGGGGCGTGCCTTGGGAGAGCAGCAATGTGGCCAGTAGGTTGCGCGCTTGCCTTCGACGGAAGTCGTTCACCACGGGGTCGTCGGTCGGTCCTTCGACGCCTCCGTTTCGTCCGTGTTCGTGGTCGCTCCCGTCGCGGTTGTCTTCTCCGTTCGCTTCGTTGTGTTTGTGTTCGTACGTCACCAGGTCGCGCAGGGTGGCGCCGTCGTGCGCCGTCACGAGATTGATGCTCGCCGAGGGACGCCGGCCGTTGCTCTCGTAGAGGTCGCTCGACCCGGTCAACCGATAGCCGACCTCGCCGTCGTTGTGCCCGTCGGCCCAGAGTCGGCGGACCACGTCGCGGAACCGACCGTTCCATTCGGCCCATCGGACCGGAAAGTTCCCGACTTGATAGCCTCCCTCGCCGACGTCCCAGGGCTCGGCGACAATCTTGACGTCGCGCAGGTCGGGAGATTGGTGAATGAGCGTGAAAAAGCTCGAGAGCTTGTCGACGTCGTGCAGGTTCCTCGCGAGGGCGGACGCGAGGTCGAATCGAAAGCCGTCCACGTGCATCTCGCCCGCCCAATAGCGGAGCGAGTCCATGATGAGCGTGAGCACCTGCGGATGGCGCACGTTGAGAGTATTTCCCGTGCCCGTGTAGTCGAAGTAGTGCCGGGGATCGCCCTCCACCAGGCGGTAGTACGTGGGATTGTCGATGCCCTTGAAGGCGAACGTCGGTCCCAGGTGGTTTCCCTCGGCGGTGTGGTTGTAGACCACGTCGAGGATCACCTCGATGCCGGCCCGATGAAGCGCCTTCACCATTTGCTTGAAATCGACGACCTCGCTCGCGAGCTCGGTCCCCGCGCGATAGCGGACGTCGGGGGCGAAGAATCCGATGCTCGAGTAGCCCCAATAGTTCCGGAGCCCGCGGTCGACGAGCATCTTGTCGTCGACGAACGCGTGGACGGGCATGAGCTCGATGGCCGTGACCCCGAGGTCTTTCAGGTGATTGACGATAGCCGGGTGCCCGATTCCCGCGTAGGTTCCACGGAGCTCCTCCGGGACGTCCGGGTGGAGCATGGTGAGCCCACGAACGTGGGCCTCGTAGAAGACCGATCGATGCAGGGGGATCTTAGGCAGTCGGTCCCCCTCCCAGTCGAACGACGCATCGACGACGACGCCGAGTGGAGCTCCTCGGAAGTCCCCTTCGGCCTTTCGCAGGTCGGCCTCCGGGTGGCCGAGCTCGTACGCGAAGGCACCCTTTTCCCAGCGTTCGATGCCGTCCACCGCTCGGGCGTACGGATCGAGCAACACGAGGCTCGGATTGAAGCGTAAGCCGCGTGACGGCTCGTAGGGGCCGTGAACCCGGTAGCCGTAGCGCTGACCGGGGGCGATACGCGGCACGTAAAGATGCCAGACGTAGCCGGTGTGCGAGCGTATCGGGTGTCGGGTCTCGCTGCCGTCCGCGTCGACCAAGCAGAGCTCGACCAGGGTAGCGTTCTCCGAATAGATGGCGAAGTTCACTCCTTCGCCGTCCCAATGCGCTCCGAGGGGATAGGGGCTTCCTGATTGAATCACGCCGCGCCGCATGCGACCGACGTGCCAAGTCGTTTCGTGCTGGATTGCGCCTTGGTCTTGGTTCTCGGTTCGTCTCTGGCGTAGCGTTTTGCGCCGACGTGCCAATCCGCTACGCCGCTCGCGCAACTACCCGCGTAAGGGCGTTTCGGGGGCGAACACGAGGGCACATTGGCCGGGAAAGAGCACGCGTCCGTCCTGGTCCATGGGGGGAGTTCCGGAGCCGCCGTAGGCCGGATCCTCGGAGGAGAGAATCACGCGCCATGGCCCACCTGGTGAGGGCGCGAGCAAGGGTTCGGCCAAGGAGGCGCGTTCGAGATCGCGCCCTAGGTTGACCACGATCAGCCGGTCGTCGAATCGATCGGGTCCGAAGAATCGCAGGACCAGCGCCTCGTCGGCGAGTACCGCGCCGTGGAGACGATCGCCGTTCTGCGCCGAAAAGACCTGGTCTTCGCGCCGCAGAGCGAGCAGGTCTCGGGTGAGCGTCAAAGCCTCGCGGCAGTGTTGGTGCTCGGCGAGGCTCGCTGCTCGGTCGAGCTTGCACCGCTCGAACGTCGCGCGAGCGTGCGGGTCCGGGAGGAGCTCGCGCACTCGTGGATCGCGCGCGCTCGGGAATATCTCGAGCGCGCGAAGCCTTCCTTCGGCCACTTGCTTGGCCAGGTCGACCGCATGATCGGCGAAGTAGAGAAACGGTTGCTGGGCCTCGTACTCCTCGCCTTGGAAGAGCAACGGTGTCCCCGGGGCGAGTAAATGCAGGACACGCATTGCCCGCGCTCGCCCTGGCGAGGTGCATTGCCAGAGTCGGGCACCACGTGCCGAGTTGGCCACTTGATCGTGATTCTGGAGATACGTCAGGAACCGCTCTGCCGGGAGGTCGAGCGCATAGGCGCCGCGTACGCCCTTCTTCCAATCGTGCCGTTGGCCTTGGAAGAGATAGCCCCATTTCACGGCCGAGACGAGCTCTTGGGCCGTTCCTCGGGTGTCGCCGTAGTATGCCTCGTGCCGGCCCGTTGCCGCCACGCGAGCGGCGTGGTGGAAGTCGTCGTTCCAGACGCCGTCGCATCCGAGGCCGCCCTCGGCGCGGGGGCGCACGAGCTCGGGTCGTTGGAGCTCATTCTCGGCGTAGATCAGCACCCGTCGTGGGTCCGCAGCCTCCCGCGCCGTGCGCACGATTTCGCTCACCACGTGCTCGGCGGAGGCATCGTGCATGTCCTGCGTGGCGTCGAGGCGCAGTCCGTCGAGGTGGTATTCGGTAATCCAATGTGCGACATTCGCACGGTAGAAGGCGCGTACGAAGCGCGAGTCTTCGCCGTCGAAGTCGATGCCCTCGCCCCAGTCGTTGGACTTCTCCGAGAAGAATCGGGGATAGAAGTCGCGCAGGTAGTTTCCGTCCGGACCGAAGTGATTGTAGACCACGTCGAGGATGATCGACATTCCCAGTCGATGAGCGACGTCGATCAGGCGCCGCAGGTCGTCCGGTGTCCCGTAGCCGTGGAATGGCGCGAAGAGAGCGACGCCGTCGTACCCCCAGCCGAACTCTCCGGGAAACTCTGCCACGGGCATGAGCTCGATCACGGTCACACCGAGATCGGAGAGGTGGGGAAGCTGCGCGGTGGCTGCGGCGAAGGTGCCCTCGCGAGTGAACGTGCCCACGTGCAGCTCGTAGAGCACCACACCCCGCGGAGACGGGCCCGTGTGCTCGCCGTCGGTCCACTCGAATCGCTTCGGATCGACCGACTCGGAAGGCCCGTGGGGCCCTTCCGGCTGGAAACGCGAGGCCGGGTCCGGTCGCAGAGGGCCTCCGTCCAGTCGATAGCGATAGCGCGCGCCCGCTCCTACGCCCGGAACGAACGTCGAGAAGAGTCCGTCCGACACGTGAGTCATCGGGAACACCCTCTGGTGCTCGTCGGCCGAGAGCGGCGACTCGAGCACGAGGTCCACCCGTTTCGCCCGGGGCGCGGTGAGATCGAAGCGTGTGCCTTCGCGCGTGCAATGGCTCCCGAAGCCGGATTTCATACAGCAGAATTCTCCCGAGCCGAGACCGCCGAGGACTCCACTTTCCAAGGCAAGAGCTCCGCGCCGTCTTCGGGCAGCACGGGGGCTCCTCGACGCTTCGCGGTGATACGCACGACCTCGGCCCCGAGCAGGACGATCTGAGCCGAGTAGTAGACCCAGACGACCAGAGCGACGAGGGAACCCGCCGCTCCGTAAGCCGAGGCGAACGAGGCGCGCGCCAAATAGACTCCCAACGCCCACTTGCCCAGTGTGAAGAGAAGCGCGGTGGGTAGCGCTCCGACCGCCGCGTCCCGCGCAGCGACGTGGACGTCGGGGACGCGCACGAACAAAGTCGCGAACACCGCGAAGGTCACGAGGAACGAGACCCCGGTGCTCGTCAGCTGCCAGGTCGCAGCTCCGCCCGGAAGGGTGTCCGAAAAGAGCGTGCCCACGGCGCTGAGTCCAGCGCTGAGGACGAGCGAGGCGAGGAGGAGGAGCGCGGAGGCGAGCATCGTCACGAACGCGCCGAGTCGCTCGCGAAGAAAGCCGACGACTGGACGTCCCGGCTTTGCACGTACGTTCCAGACGGCATTGAGTGATGATTGCAGCTCCACGAACATCCCGGACGCGCCGAAGAGAAGAACGACGAAGCCGAGCATCGTCCCGAAGACCCCGGACTCGCTCGTCCGGGCGCTCGTGACGATGGCCTCGACCGCGCGGGCGGGCTCACCACCCACGATGCCGCCCAGCTCGGCCGCGATTTTTCCCCGCGCCGTGGGTTCCCCGTAAACCAGCGAGAGCGCGGAAACGGCGAGGACCGACAGGGGCGCGAGCGAGAGCAGCGTGTAGAACGCGAAGGCGGCCGCTAGGCTCGTCGAGCGGTGGTCGTCCCAGTCCGAGAAGGCCTCTTTGGTGACGGCCCACACTTCGCGCAGCGTGCTCCGGATCATGACGGCTCGGCGTCAGGGGCGGTGGATACCGTCCGCGATGCGAGGAACGCGCTTGTCGCCTTCGATGGCGTCGATGGTGCGCAAGACCTTGTCCTTGACTCCCGCGAGCTCGGACTTCGCGTCCTTCGCGGCCGTCTCGACGCGGGGCGGGATCGCGGAGATCGTGCCCTCCACGGCTTCGGCGACGCGCTCTGTGCCCGCCCGCGCGCCGGAGGCGGCATGCTCCTTGGTCGCGTCGATGCGCTCCTCGAGGGTCTGCTTGCCGTCTTCCACGCGCTGCTCGACGTCGTCGATCGCACGTGCGGCCGCGCGACGGGCCTTCTTGAACAGGCCGGAGAGGGTGCCGGGGCGACGCATCTCGAGCACGGCGATGGCGCCCGCGCCGAGCACCACGCCGCCGATGGCCGCGTACATCACACGACGCGAGCGGACGCGAGCGGCGCGCTCGGGCAGGATCATGGGGAGGAGGCGCGAGGCGACGTCGTAGGCGCGGAAGAGATTGTTGACCGTGAGGAGCTTGGCCTTCTCGGCCGTCTTGCCGACCGTCTCGCGCGCGTCTTCGTAGCGTTCGCCGAGGTCTTCGGCGGCCTTACGGGCCTGGCCCTTCACCGCTTTGGCGCGCTCTTCGAGCACGGCGGGAGCTTCGACGGTGCGGGCGTGGACCTGATCGAGGACGGATTGAATGTTCATGAGATACCTCTCGGCGTGGGTTGACGTGGACTGGTCGGGCCCATTGCCACCCGCGTGCCAACGCGTGAAATCCGTGAATTGCTAGGGGTTTCCTCGAGGCCTCACGCCGTCGGGACGCTCGCCGGAGGCATTTGCCCGGTGCGGGTTGCCCCGACCGGGGCAATCCTCCTCGATGCCCTTCGGCCCTTTCGGCCGGCGCCGCTCAACGGCGGGTCAACGCGGCTACGATGGGCTCGATCGAGTGGGCATCGATCGGCTTCGACAGATGGTGCTCGAACCCGGCCTCCCTCGTCTCGCGCCGGTCGTCGCCGGAGCGCGAGTCGGAGAGCGCGACCAGCGTGAGCGGCGCGTACGTCCCGTCTCGGAGCCGATGCGCGAGCTCGTACCCGGACGGACCGTCCAAACCGGTGTCCAGGATGACCAACTCCGGACGGAACGCGCGCGCCTCCACGAGCGCGTCGACGCCGCTCGGGGAAACCCGAGTCTCGTGCCCCTTCAGCTCGAGATGTACGGCGAGAGCGTCGGCCGCGTCGACATTGTGGTCCACGATCAAAATTCGCACGGGACTTCTCGGCATCTTTCGTTGCCGTCGCATCCGCGATTCCACGCGCTCGAATGCGCGCGCGCGTGGTGCCCGGGAGACGCGACGGCTATCGGACGGAGCATGGGTCAAAGGGAGCGGCCGGTCGGCGCGGGGCGAGAGAATCCTCGGCGTACCGACGTCGGAGTGGCCACTTCGAGGGCACGAAGCATACCCGAGGCATCGCGTGCCGAAAGCGGGCGCACGTGCGGAGTCCGGCTCGACGACGTGAGTCGAATTGCCGCACGCCATGATCACGGCGGGGCAAATTGACACGCTCGCGACGGCTTGCGACTCGCTATACCGAATCCCATGGATTCCGCAGACGCCTTCGCCTTTCGCGATCGACCGTCGGCGCGTCGCGCCCGTCGGCACCGCACGCGACAATCGACACTTCGGAGCCTTCCTTGACCTTGGCCGAACGATCCCCGTCGCTCTCGAAACGACTCTTCTGGGCACTCGTCACTCCGGTCGCGTTGCTGATCGTCGTCGGCACGGTGCTCGGCGCGCAGCTCGTGCGGATGGCGAACGACGCCAACGCGGTCGACCACAGCGATCAAGTGGTCGCGGCCGCCAACGACGCCCTCAAGAACATCCTCGACCAGGAGACCGGCCTTCGGGGCTACCTGGTTACGCGCGACCCGATTTTTCTCGAGCCTTTCGAGCACGCGCGAGTCCCCGCGTCGCTGGATGCGCTCGCGGACAAGGTGTCCGACAATCCGCCGCAGGTCCGACGGGTGGACGAGATGCGACGGCGCTACCAGCGTTGGATTGCCAGCGCCGAGCCTGCCGCCCACGACCTCTCGAAGTTCGAGGAGTCCCGCCTGCTCGATTCGATGTTCGTCCGAAAGAAGGAGATGGACGCCATCCGTGAGTCCCTCCGGTCGTTCATCGAGTCCGAGCACGCGCTCCGACACGAGCGCGCGACGGCCTCGGCGAAGAGCTACGACTCGACGCGGTTCAGCCTGCTCGCCTTGGTGCTGATCGCCTCGGCCGTGCTCGGCGTGGTGTCCCGGCGTCAGCTCTCCGCCATCGCGGAGACCTATGCGGTGGCGATGGAAAAGGAGCTCGTCGCCAAGCGCCTCATGGAGGAAGAGACTTGGGTGCGCACGGGCCAGGCCATCGTCGCCACGTCGTTCCAGGGCGATCGCTCGCTCGCAGAGCTCGGTGATCGCGGACTGCGCGCACTGGCCGAGCACGTCGGCGCGGACGTCGGCGCGCTCTTCACCTCCGAGGCCGGCCGCTGGACGCGGTGCGCGGCCTTCGGGCTCGACGACGCGGCCGAGAGCTCTTTCGCCAAAGGGGACGGTCTCGTCGGTCGAGCGGCTCTTCGCGACGAGGTCCTCCACGTGACCGACGTGCCGAGCGGCTACTTGAAGGTCAGGTCGGGGACCGGCGAGACCGATGCGGCCGAGCTCTTGCTCGCGCCCGCGTTCACGGACGGTCAGAGCTTCGCGGTGGTCGAGCTCGGCTTCTTGCGCAAGGTAGAGCCCAAAGCCAGAGAGCTCTTGGACCGCGTCGGGGACGCCGTGGCCGTGGCCGTGCGCTCCGCCGAATACAAGGCGCGCCTCCGCGACCTGCTCGAAGAGTCGCAGCGCCAGGGCGAAGAGCTTCAAGCGCAGCAGGAGGAGCTGCAGGCTCAGCAAGAGGAGCTGCGCGTCGCCAACGAGGAGCTCGAGGAGCAGAGCAACGCGCTGCGAGAGGCGAACGCGCGCAGCGAAGAGCGCCAAGAAGAGCTCGTGACCGTCAATTCGCGCCTCTCCGAGCAGCAAGCCGCCCTCGTGGCCGCTCAGCAGCGCGTGCTCGAAAAGGCCGAAGAAGCCGAGCGTGCCAGTCGAACCAAGTCCGAGTTCTTGGCCAACATGTCCCACGAGCTGCGCACGCCGCTCAATAGTTCACTCATCCTCGCCAAGCTCCTCGCCGACAACAAATCCGGCAATCTCACCCCGGAGCAGGTGCGGTTCGCGGAGACCATCTATTCCGCCGGCAACGACCTGCTCACACTCATCAACGACATTCTCGATTTGTCGAAGGTCGAGGCCGGTCACCTGGAGGTGCACCCGGGCGATGTTTCGGTCGAGCGTATCGTGCGCACTCTGGAGCGCACGTTCGAGCCGCTCGCCCGCGAGAAGAAGCTCTCGTTGGTCGCTACCCGGGATGCTTCGTCTCCGCGCATGTTCCAATCGGACGCGCAGCGTATCGAGCAGGTCTTGAAGAACCTGGTGTCGAATGCCGTGAAGTTCACCGATTCGGGCAGCGTGACGGTGCGTGTCTCCGGAGACGATCACACGGTGCGCTTCTCCGTGAAGGACACCGGTATCGGTATCGCGCCCGAGCAACACGAGCTGGTCTTCGAGGCGTTCCGGCAGGCCGACGGAACGAGCGCCCGCAAGCACGGTGGCACCGGGCTCGGACTCAGCATCTCACGGGAGCTTTCGGCTCTTCTCGGCGGCTCGCTCGAGCTCGAGAGCGCCGTCGGCAAGGGGTCCACGTTCACGCTGTCGCTCCCGCGCGTGTTCCCGGCCGAGATGCTTCAGCCGTCGCCGAGTCACCCTCGCTCGGTCACCGCCGCGGCCGAGAACGCCTCGCCCGCACCCGTTCCGTCGAAGGCTCGTGCCGAGTCGACGGGAACCTCCCGCGCATCGATCGCCGCTCCGGCGTTCGAGGACGACCGCGCGACGTGGGATCCCGACAAGCGTACGGCCGTGGTGGTCGAAGACGATGTGCATTTTGCACGTATCCTGGTCGAGGTCGCCCACGAACGCGGCTTTCAGTGCGTGGTCGGACACGACGCCGATACCGGGTTCGCCCTCGCCCTCGAGTACCGGCCGGCCGCCGTCTTGCTCGACATCGGCCTCCCCGATCACTCGGGGCTCAGCGTCCTCGATCGTTTGAAGCGCAACCCCACGACGCGGCACGTTCCCGTGCACGTCATCTCGGCGGTCGACCGGACGCACGCTTCGCTGGCGATGGGGGCGGTCGGCTTCGCCGGAAAGCCCGTGGACCGAGACGCGTTGGTCGAGGTCTTCAAGAAGCTCGAGGAGCACGGTCAGAGCCGTACCCGGCGCCTACTCATCGTCGAAGACGACGACGTGCAGAGGGACAGCATGAAGAAGCTGCTCGCCGGTCCAGAGGTCGCCATCGTCGCCGTGAGTACCGTAGACTCGGCGCTGGCGGAGCTCGGCAAGGCCGCGTTCGACTGCGTGGTCACGGACCTGACCCTTCCGGACGGCTCGGGATTCGATCTGCTCGCTCAACTCGCCGAGCGTCAAGGAGAGGCGCTACCTCCGATCATCGTCTACACCGGTCGCGCCCTCGGCCCCGAAGAGGAACGAAAGCTCCGAAGGTACTCGAGCTCGATTATCGTCAAAGGCGCACGCTCGCCCGAGCGTTTGCTCGACGAGGTGAGCCTCTTCCTGCACCAAGTCGAATCCGAGCTCCCCGCAGAGAGGCAGCGTATGCTGCGCGAGGCGCGGGACCGAGAAGCGATTTTCGAGGGGCGGCAGATCCTGGTCGTGGAGGACGACGTGCGCAACGTCTTCGCTCTGACCAACGTGCTCGAGTCCAAGGGGGCCAAAGTCGTCATCGCGCGAAACGGCATCGAGGCGCTCGACGCCTTGGAAAAGTCCCCCGAGGTCGCCCTCGTGCTCATGGACATCATGATGCCCGAGATGGACGGCCTCGAAGCCACCCGTGCGATTCGGAAGAATCCCGCTTGGGCCAAGCTTCCCATCTTGGCTCTCACGGCCAAGGCGATGAAGGACGACCAAGAGCGTTGCCGTCAGGCGGGCGCCAACGACTACATCACGAAGCCTTTGGACGTGGAAATGCTCCTCTCCCTCCTGAGGGTATGGCTCCCCAAATGAAGCCGGTCGTCTCGGAGATCGAGGTGCGCCTCTTGCTCGAGGCGATCTATCTCAAGTTCCACCACGACTTCCGCGGCTATTCGTCGATGTCGCTCCGCCGACGGCTCACCGTGGCGCTCGGCCATTTCGGCTGCGAGACCGTCTCCGCGCTTCAGGACAAGCTTCTCCACGAGCCCAAGACGTTCCCGACGTTGCTGCAGTTCCTCACCGTCCAGGTGAGTGACATCTTCCGTGACCCAACGTTCTTCAAAGCCTTCCGCGAGCGCGTCGTGCCGGAGCTTCGGACGTACCCCTCCTTCCGGATCTGGGTCGCGGGATGCTCTTCCGGGGAGGAAGTGTACTCGGTGGCCATCGTGCTGCGGGAATGCGGCATCTACGACCGGGCGCTCGTCTACGCGACCGACATCAATCCGGAAGCCCTGGCCAAGGCCGAAGCCGGCATCTACGCGCTGGATCGGATTCCCGGATTTTCGGAGAACTACCGGATGTCGGGCGGTTCGGGGGCATTGTCGGACCATTACACGGCGGCATACGGCTCGGCTGCCTTCGATCGCTCGCTGCGGAAGAACGTGGTGTTCTCCGACCACAGCCTCGCGACCGACAACGTCTTCGCCGAGGTCCAAGTCGTGCTCTGTCGCAACGTGCTCATCTACTTCGATAAGGCTCTTCAAGAGCGCGCCATCGGGCTCTTCAAGGAGGCCCTTCCGCGGCGTGGGTTTCTCGGTCTCGGCTCGCGTGAGACCGTCCAGTTCAGCAAGAACGCCGAGTCGTTTCGTCCGCTCGTCCCCGAGGAGAGGTGGTACGTGCGGTGTTGAGTCGTACCCTGCGAAGTCTCCCCGAGGTCGATATCGTCGTGATTGGCGCATCGGCCGGGGCGGTGGATGCCTTGTCGATCCTCCTTCCCGCCATTCCCTCGGATGCCACCGTGCCCGTGGTCGTGGTGGTCCATTTGCCGGCCAAATCGCCGAGCCTGCTCGTGCCGCTCTTTTCCTCGAAGAGCTCGGTCTCGGTGCGCGAGCCGGACGACAAAGAGCTCGTGGGCCGAGGCATCTGGTTCGCTCCTCCCGGCTACCATCTACTCGTCGAGCACGACCGTTCGTTCGCGTTCTCCGTCGACGATCCGGTCAATTTCTCGCGCCCCTCCATCGACGTCTTGTTCGAGTCGGTCGCGATGACCTACCGCGCACGCTGCGCCGCCTTCGTGCTCACGGGGGCGAGCGCCGACGGCGCCGAAGGTGCGAGGGCCGTTCGGGAGCTCGGAGGGTTCGTCGCCGTGCAAGATCCAGCGAGCGCCGAGTCCCGAACCATGCCAGAGTCCGCCGCGGTCCGTGCGCGGCCCCAGTTGGTGGCGAGTCTCCCCGAGTTGGGGATGGTCCTCGCGAGACTCGTCTCCCCGAGAGCGGGAGAGGGGAGATGACGTGAGACGTAAGCCCCGTGTGAAATTCCTCCTGGTCGACGACCGCGCCGAGAACCTGCTCGCACTCGAGGCTCTCCTGCGACGTGACGGTCTCGAGATCCTGAAAGCGACCTCGGGAGAGCAAGCTCTGGAGCTCTTACTCGTCCACGAGATCGCGCTCGCTTTGCTCGACGTGCACATGCCGGACATGGACGGTTTCGCGCTGGCCGAGCTCATGCGTGGCGCCGACCGCACGCGCCACGTCCCCATCATCTTCGTCACCGCTGCGGCGGAAGAACGTCATCGTCTCTTTCGTGGCTACGACGCAGGGGCGGTCGACTTCCTGGTAAAGCCCATCGATCCTCAGATCTTGCGCCACAAGACGGAGACGTTCTTCCAGCTGCATCGGCAGAGACTCGAGCTCGAAGAGACGCTCCGCCTCAACGAGACCTTCATGGCGGCCGTCGGGCACGACCTCCGCAATCCCCTCAATGCGATGGTCCTCATGAGCGAGACGTTGCTCGAGCAGGCGCAGGAGCCGCTTACGCAACGGATTGCGGAGCGCCTACGTTCGAGTGGACGCCGAATGGCCGGCATTATCGACGACCTCTACGACCTGTCGCACGCGCGCCGCGGCGACGGCATCCCCGTGGTCAAAGTGGAGACGTGCGCGCTCACGGTCATCAAGCGTGTCGTCGCCGAGCACGAGGCGCTCTGTCGCGAGGCCGTCATTTCCGTCACCTCCGAGGGCGATTCCACCGGTATCTGGGACGCTGGTCGGCTCGGTCAGGTCTTTTCCAATCTGATTGGTAATGCCGTGCGTCACGGCGCCCGAGAGCGCCGCATCGACGTGCGCGTCGACGGCACCGGCGACGAGCTCGTCTGCTCGGTCCACAACGAAGGTTCGATACCCGCAGAGCTCGTGCCGGAGCTCTTCGATCCGTTTCGTTCCGGGCGCGAGACGAGTGGACGGCGAGAGGGGCTCGGCCTCGGGCTCTTCATCGTCGACCAAGTCGTTCAGGCCCACGGGGGCTCGGTCGAGGTCGCCTCGACGGAGGCTTCGGGAACCACGTTCGTGGTGCGACTACCGAAGGTACCCGCGCGCGAGTCGCGACCGAGCACGCCCGCGCGAGGAGCCGTCTGAACGAATGGGTCGCAGGGCGACACGCGCGCTTCGGAGCTCGGTGACGGCGCGCCTGCGCCCGAGACGGACCCTACGCTCCTGGGCCATCGGGCCCGAGGTCCGCCTTTCGCGCCGGCTCTTCGACGAGCTCGGCCACGACCTCCGGGCCCTCGCTTACGTCGGGTAACACGACGCGTGCGGCGCGAGGGCGAGCTTCGCGGGCGTCGAGCGGTCCGGTGGTCTCGAGCCATCACGTAGGGAACCTTCATCCTCGGAGCTCCGCGTTCGGTGCGCTGTGCGCGTTCGCGCGAATGTCGGGCAGCGTCGGGTCTCCGATAGGTGCTGCCGGCGGCTCCGGCGGCGGCTCTTCGATCTCGGGCATTCCACCGGGGCTCCGTCGCTCGGGGATCTCGTCGGGCATCTTCGGCGGCTCGCCCGCGGGGTGTTCGGGCGGCGGAGCCGAGGGCCCTTTCCTCTTCGGATCGGGGTTCGGGGTCGGCGCCTCGGGGTTCTTGGGATCGTTCGATGACATCATGGAGAGAGCGAGTTGCAACTGCCTCGCCAACGCGACCTTGCAGGGCGTCGCGTCCTCGGGGTGAGCCCGTCGAGTCGGTCATACCGTCGTCGAGTGCATCGTCTCCTTCCGTCGAGCTTCCTTTCGCTCCCTCCAGGCATCGTCCGCGCGCGGCCCCTTCGCGCCTCAGGTGAGGCTGCTCTGCGCTTCGCTGGACTGTCTCTCTCCTCGGGCGCTGCGCTGCCCCCGAGCACGGTGGCGTCGGGTGACCTCGTTCACTTCGACACATCGAAAGGGCGGAAAACGTCGAGTGGAACGTTACTTCGTGTTTCTGCCTCACCTCACGGAGCGCGCTTTCGCCACACGTGGGGAGGCGCGCCTCTCCGCATGGGACTTCTCGGAGCGAAATTGCGGGCAAATGCAGCTCGGTATCGAGTGGCACGCGAATGGCAATGGACGTCCTTCACGAGGTCGAACCCATGAAATACTTCATTGCCACTTCCACCATGCTTGCGGTCTCGGGTCTCTTCGCCTGTGGCTCCGTGCCCGCGCCGACCGCAAAGGTCGCGTCGTCCGAGGCGGCGGTCCGCGCTGCCGACGAGCTCAAGGCGAACGATACTCCTGCCGCTCAGCTTCATCTGAAGCTCGCACAAGATCAGCTCGATTCGGCCAAGAAGCTCATCGAGCAAGGGGACAACAAGCGAGCCGAGTACGTGCTGACGCGCGCTCAGGCCGATGCCGAGCTGGCCGTCGCGCTCGCCAAGGAGACTGCCTTGGCGAAGGAAGCGCAGATTGCCATGGATAAGGTCCAAGAGCTCAAGGCCAAGTGATTCGAGGAGATATCCAAATGAACCGCACCATCGTTCCGTTTCTGCTCACGTCCACGTTCCTCGCGTCCTCCGGCATCCTAGGTTGTGCCTCGGCGCCGCCGCCGAAGGATCTCGTGGACGCCCGCACGGCCTATTCGCTGGCGCAGCAAGGCCCGGCCGCCAAGGAGTCGCCCGGCGACCTGGAAGACGCTCGCAAGGCCCTCGCCACCGCCGAGGCCGCCTACGCCGACAACCCCAGCGATCAAGAGACCGCCGACCTCGCGTACGTCGCGCAGCGCAGGGTCCTGCTCGCTTCCGCTCGCGGACGTGCCGTGATGCTCGAGAAGCAGAAGATTGCGGCCGACGAGCAGTTCAAGAGCACGGCCACGTCCAAGCTCGATCAGACCAAGGCTGCCCTCGGTGCCGAAGTGTCCCGCTCGGGTATGACCGCGGCGGCGCTCGCTTCGGAGCAGAAGGCTCGCGCCCTCGCCGAGAAGAAGACCCGAGAGGCCCTCGACCGTCTCGCCGCGCTCGCCGCGGTCAAGGACGACGCGCGCGGTACCGTCATCACGCTCTCCGGCAGCGTGCTCTTCGCGACGGACAAGTGGGACCTGCTCCCGGGCGCGAACGAGCGGCTCAACCAGGTCGCCGACGCGCTGAAGGAAGAGACCGATCGCAGCATCACGGTCTTCGGCTTCACCGATGCACAAGGCACCGACGCCCACAACATGCAGCTCTCCCAGAAGCGCGCCGAGGCCGTGCGCAGCTACCTCGTCTCGCGCGGCATCGACAGCTCGCGCGTGAAGTCCGAGGGGCGCGGCAAGGCCGATCCCGTGGCCGACAACAAGTCGCCCGAGGGCCGCGCCAACAACCGCCGCGTCGAGATCGTGCTCGGCAAGGCGCGCGAGAACTGAGTCGCTCGCACTCCACGTGAAGAGAGCCGCCTTCGACGAGCCGATGCTCGCTCGGAGGCGGCTCTTTTTCGCTCGTTCGGAGTAGAGTGGGCCCATGTCCAAGGTCCTTCCGGCAGGCAAGCGCGTCGTGGTCTCGGAGTACGGCGAGACACCGCTCGAAGCGCTCGACACGTTCGTGAAGCTCGAGGCGACCGACCCCTTCGATACCGCGAGCGTGGGGCCGAACGAGGTGGTGGTTCACGTGCGCGCGGCACAGGTCGGCTGGGTCGATCTGCTGATGACCAGCGGCCAGTACCAGCACATGCCCGATCCGCCGTACGTCCCCGGTCTCGAGTACGCGGGGCTGGTCGCTTTCGTGGGCGCCGACGTTCGGGTCGATGGACGTGCGCTCGAAGAGGGCGAGCGGGTGCTCGTCGATCCGTTCTTGGCAGGTCCCCGTTCGCACGGAAAGTACCGGCGATCCGGGGGCTTCGCCACCTATGCCGTGGTGCCGCAGGAGGCGGTGATTCGTGTGCCGGCGAGCCTCGGCCTGGAGGCCGCGTGCAATCTGCTCGGCAATTACGAGACGGCGTATCATTGTTTGGTGACTCGAGGCCGATTGAAGGCCGGTGAGACGGTCTTGATCAACGGAGCCACCGGGGCCACCGGGCTCGCGGCGGTCCAGATTGCCAAGCTGCTCGGAGCGACCGTGCTCGCGAGCGGGAGGTCGCCCGAAAAACTTCGCCTCGTTGCCGAGCAAGGCGCCGATCACGTGATTGCCCTCGGGGAGGCCGAAGGCGGACCCAAGGCGCTCCGCGACAAGGTGAAGGCGCTCGTGCCCGGGGGGGTGGACGTGGTTTACGACGGCGTAGGTGGAGAGGTCTCGCAGGAGAGCCTCCGCTGCGTGGCGTTCGGCGCGCGTTTTTTGATCGTAGGCTGGGCCTCGACCCCGTTCGTCGCCAAAGGCAAGGGGGGGCGCGGCGCGCCCAATGCAAACGTTTTGCCCACGAACCTCGTGCTCATGAAGGGGCTCGACGTGCTCGGCTGTCCGACAGCCATCTCCACGGTGCACGATCCGAGCAGTCGCGCCGAGCGTTTGGCGAAGGTTCTGGAGTGGGCGTCGGAGGGGAAAATTCGGCCACTCGTGGCCCGCACGTTCCCGCTCGAGAGCTACGACGAGGCTATGCGCGCCAAGTGGAACAATGCCTTCACCGGCGGAGCCGTGCTCGTGCCCTGAGCTTCGGCTCAGAACGAAAGCCCCACGAACAAGCTGCCCGTCACGAACACGTCCGGCTTGCCGTTGCGCGGGCCGATGTCGGCGACGCCGAGGCTCGTGTACGCGCCCGCTTGCGGGAGGACGTAGAAGCCGACCGATCCTTTCGGCCGCTCGAAGGAGCCGCCCGGCTCGAAGAAGCCGAAGCGGTATCCCACGTTGGTGTTCAAGAACAACGTGGCCGTGTGGTAGCGCTTCTTGTCGACGAGGTTCGTGCCCCAGGCGGCGCCGAAGTCGAGACCTGCTTCGACGTGCAGACCGCGATAGAGGTACTGCCGATATCCGATCGCCGCTTGGTATTCGTGGATGTGCTCGACCACGTCGTGCGCGATGCCCGGCCTTAGGGTGAAGCCGACGAGCAGGTCGCCTCGAAGGCCGTCGGCCGAGCCCCAAAGGGTGCGCGTCACTCGCATTCGAAAGATGTGAATCGTGGGAATCCAGGGCTGGACGCCTTCGACTTCGACGCCCCATGCGTGAAGGCGTCGCACCTCGACGGGCGGGGCAGGTGGCGTGTGCTCGGGCGCGTCGGCCGCACGAGCTTTTCCGGTCACGAGGAAGAACAGCGGCAGCAGAACGAGCAGGGGGAGCCGTGAGCGATGCATGGGCGACGACCTTTCCGATGGGGTGGGGACGGGCCACACGGTGCGGGTTCGCGCCCTCTTCCGGTAGACCAGGCGGACGCGTATGACTGATACCTCCCATGCATCAGTTACCCGTTCGGTCCGTGTCGGCCGCGCACCTCGCCTCGCTCCACACCTTCTTTCGAGTCGTCGAGCGGGAGAGCTTTCGTGCCGTCGCCCGCGAGCTGGGGGTTTCCCAGCCGACGGTGAGCCGGCAGGTGGCCTCGTTGGAAGAGCATCTCGGCGTTCGACTCTTGAACCGCACTACGCGCAAGGTTTCGCCTACCGACGCGGGTCACGCGCTCCACGCGCGTGCGTCGGGCGCGATGCAAACGCTCTTCGAGGCCGAAGACGACGTTCGCGCCGGGGAGTCGGCCATGAGCGGTGTCGTGAGGATCGCGGCTCCCGGAGCGTTGGGTCGGCACTTGGTTCTTCCCGCCGTCGCCGAGGTAATCGCCGAGCACGAAGGACTCACGGTGAACCTTCTGGTGTCCGACCTTCGCGTGGGCCTCGTCGACGCGCGCGTCGACTTTGCCGTTAGGGTCGGGCAGCAGGTCGAGGCCTCACTCTCCGTTCGCAAAGTGGGCGTCTCGGAGCAACTCTTCGTCGTCTCGCGCACGTACGTTCGCCGCCACGGTCGGCCGCGCACATTGGCCGAGCTGCGAGGGCACGCGGTCGTGCTGCGAGACGGTGGGGGTGGCGACATTCGCGCCCTGCGTAGCGAGCTCGAGAAGGCAGGAGCCCGAGTCGCGTTCTCTTCGGACGACCTCGAAGCGGCTCATGTCGCGGTCCGCGCGGGCCTCGGCGTCGGTGTTCTTCCGAGGTGGTTGGTGCGTGACGACGTCGCCACTCGACGGCTCGTTGCGTGCGTGTCCGACGCTCCGCCGATAGCGGCTCCGGTTTTCGTCGTGCGTCCTAGCGCGGGCTGGCTGCCTCGACGAGCGCGGGTCGTGTTCGATCACACGGTCGCCGCGCTCAGCCGGCAGCTCGGGTAGCGAGCCCGCACGTGCGCTTGCGCCTGCCCACACGTCACGCCACGTCAGCGTAGAGGCCCTGGCGCGGGCGCCGTACCCACGGCGGGGCCGAGGCTCGTCCGGGAGCTCGGCTTGGGACGTGCGAGCGCGAGCGCGACGCCGAGCGACACGACCAATGCAGCGAGCGCATAGATCACGGGGCGAGGGACTCCACCGCCCGCGGCATGTTGCGGGTCGAGCACGGAGCGCAGCTGCGCGAGCTCGGTTCGTAGGGCGTGGTTCTCGCGGCGGAGCGTCTCGCTGCGCTCCACCACGGCGTCGTAGTTGCTGCGGTAGCCGCCCGACGGACCGCTCATAGGCTGCGCGCCGCCTGGTCGGTTTCGCGTTGGTTCTTGCGTGACAACATCAGGGTTCCGGCCGCGAGGAAGGCGAAGACGACGGCCACCATCAGCACTACCTGACCGAGGCTCGAGGGACGTGCCGGAGAGGTACCCCCGTGCAGCCGGCGGTCGGCCAATGTCTTTCGGGCGAGCTCCACCGAGGCGGTAAGCTCGCGATTTTCGGCTTCGAGGCGCTGGAGCTCGACGAGCGCTTGTCGCTCGTTCGGGATCGGAGAGGGGGGCACGCCGAAACCTTAGTCCATCCTAGCCCTGCGCGCCCGTCCGTACTGCCGGCACCTTGGCCAGGTCTTCCCTCACCCGCGCGAGCAGCTCCACGAAGACCGCGTGCGTCGAAGCCCCTCGAAGGCCGGCGCGTCCTTCGGCGATCACGTCCGGGACGGGGCGTCCGAGCTTCGCGAGGCATTCGTCCAAGGTACCCACCTTGCCGTTCAAGAGCTTCTTGGCCGAAAATCGAAGGTCGACCAGCGGACCTGGGAGCCGGCCGCCCACGCTCCGAAAGAGGTTGGTCGCGTAGGTGCCCCAGCACACGAAGGTGTCTCCCGGGCGCACGAACGACGCGAAGTCTCGCAAGCACGTTTCGAGCGTGACGCCGCCTCGCAGGAGCTCTTCGTCGAGACCGGTATGAGAAGGTGTGCTCGGCGCGAGTGGATGGCTCGGCGCGACGATGCGCGAGAGAACTTCACCGGTGCTCGCGCGCACGGCCAGCCAATGCACGAGCTCGTCCGGGTAGTGCACCGTGCGCTCGAGCGAGTCGTACGGGTAGGCAT
This sequence comes from Polyangiaceae bacterium, assembly GCA_965225775.1. Taxonomy (GTDB): domain Bacteria; phylum Myxococcota_A; class Polyangia; order Polyangiales; family Polyangiaceae; genus JAAFHV01. The sequence continues at coordinate 9,811,912 of OZ245328.1, forward strand.
TGGCCTCGGCGGTCACGCAGATGAAGTCGCCGTCGCTCTTCTCGGCCAGCACGATCTCCGGGAAAAGACGGGACAGACGAGGCTTCGGTCGCGCGCGCTTTTGCCGCGGCGAAGGGCAGGTCGACTCGTGGTGGATCTGCGTGTCCACCATGGCGCGGAACGGAGCGTAGAGCGCCTCGAAGCGGGAGGGGTCGCCTTCCAATGCGCCCAAGGCCTGCGCCACGGACTCGAGCGTGGACACGAAGTCCTCGCGCGGCTCGCGACGGATGCGGTACTCGCTCGGCTCGGGCGGGAGCAGCGCGACGCGAGGGAGCTCGCCCAGCCACGGGTTCTCCTTGAGGACCTTCTTCGATTGGGGCCAGGTGCCGTCGATGACCACGAGCACGAGCGGGTCGGGAAGCTCACGTCGAGCTTCCTCCGTGCCGAGCACGAGCGCGTCCGGACCGGGATACAGCAGCACCGCGCGCCTCGACGGATCGTCGATGGTGCGGCGAACGGCGGCGTTCTCTCCGAAACGAATGCCCACGTGGAGCTCGCTTTCGGGGAGGCACGCGTGCGCGATTTTGGCCGTGCCGATGGCGGTTTTGCTCTCGCGCGGGTGCTGCAAAAAAAGCACCTTCGTTCGTGTCACGAGCGGCGTCACGTGGGCACAGATGCACGTGCGCACGGGCCTGTCGCAGCGCTCGCAGAGCGCACGCGGAACGAAATCGGGAGGCAGGCGGCCGAGCACGCGCGCACCGTAGTCGAGCGGCGCGGTTTCCCGAAGCGGAAGGCGCCGACTTTCCCGTGCGGGGCTCGCACCGGCGGTCCGACCTCAGTCGCGGTCGCGGGACTTCATCGAGGCACGTGCGTGCTCTTCCAACAGCGACGCCGTGGTGACCTCGGGCTCGGGAACGAAAGGAACGTCGTGCAGCAAGTAAGCGCCGCTGCGCGGATCGGTGCGCAAGTTCGCTTCGATCGGGTAGTAGCGGTTGTGCAGCTCGACCAGGCGGTTTACCTGACGAAGGTCGAGCCTCTCCACGAAGTCGCGCAGGGCCACCGTGAGATCGTCGCCCGCGTAGCCGGAAGAGCGAAGGTCGAGCTCTTTCTCGACGAGCTTGTCGGCGAGGTCTTCCAGGGTGTCTTCGATGCGACGCTTGCGCGCCGCGTACGAGGGCACACCGATGGCCAGCGCGCGCACCGTGGCCGCGGTCCCGATCGTGAAATTGCGGGGCATGGCCGCAGAGGAAAGCTCCGGGGACGTCACCTTTTCGCGCGCTCGACCCATGGCCGGAGACTAGGGCTCGTGGGGCCGGTCGGAAAGGGCCTCTCGTGCTTCTTTTTCAGCGGATCGTGGTCGAGTCGCATCCACTGGCATCGTCCGGGAGGTCCCGCACCGCGCCGGTCGGCGTTCGGAAGACCAGGCGGGCGCCATCCACAGGATTGACAGCGCTTCCAACGTATTGGAACTCTGCCTCATGCGCCACGACCTACCCTTGCCCGAACGACTGGCCGAAAACGTCCGAGCCCTCCGCGAGCGCGCGGGGCTCACGCAGGCGCAGCTGGCGAAGCGGGCAGGGGTTCCACGCGCCACTTGGGCGCACCTCGAGTCGGGTGCGGCCAACCCCACGCTGGCCGTGCTGGACGCGGTCGCGCGCGCGTTCCAAGTGTCTCTGGAAGAGCTCGTGGCGCAGCCGCGCAGCGTGGCTTCCTACGTGCCTCGGGAGGAGATTCTGGTGAAGCGCCGCGGCGAGGCCGAAGTGCGCAAGTTGCTGCCCGAGCCGCTTCCGGGCATGGAGATCGATCGCTTCGCGCTGCCGCCGGGTGGAAAGATGACCGGCGTGCCGCACCTCGAGGGTACACGCGAGTTTCTCACCTGCGAGTCGGGAGAGATCGAGCTCGTGGTCACCGGCGAGACGTTCCGGCTCCGCGAGGGCGACGTGGTCGCCTTCCGTGGCGATCAGCGCCACTCGTACGCGAACACCACGAAGCGCCCCTGTGTGGGCTACTCCGTGGTGCTCGTGGTTCGTTGATCGAGATCGGGACGGTCGCGGCGCGCGGCAAGGAGCGCCGCGAGGGGCCTCAGAACTGCTGGCGCCAGTCGAGGCGGCGGGTGCGGTTGCGGCGCTTCTCTCGGGTCTCGTAGACCGCTTCGATGACCGGACCGGCCACGAGCACGAGCTGGTGGCGCGGGTTCATCGCCTTCAACTTGGTGTACTCCTCGTACTTGGCGGTGAGGCCGTTCGCCATGAAGACGAGCTGAGCCTGCGCTCGGCAGAACTTCGGGTCCTTCGTGAGGGCTTCGCGGAGGAGCTTCTGGCCCGCGTCGAGGTCACCTTTGCGCTCGGCCTCGGACACGCCCTTCAGGAACAGGAGGCCCACGCTCTGCGGGTGACGGGTCTCGACCTCTTTCACCATCGCGTCGAAGCTCGCCCAGTCGCTGCGGATGCGGTGGTAGTCGGCGAGCACACGGTAGCCTTCGTAGCCTTCCGGGGCGCTCTTCACGAGCTCTTCGGCCATGGCCGCGCCGTTGCGAATGTGACCGGGGGCCAGGCGCGAGAGGGCCGAGATGATGGGCGCCTCTTCGTTCACCAAGGTCTCGAGGCGGGCGAGGCGCTTCTGGTCTTCCGGGGCGGCCTTGCCGCTCGCTTCGAGCTCGGCGAGCTCGCGCGACTCTTCGCGCATGTCGACCGCGAGAAGATCGATGATCTGCGCCACGATGCGCTGGTTTTCGCCCCAAGCGAGCTCGAGCTGGGCGGCGAGCGTGCGGCCCTTCACGTTGTTCTGCGCCTTGGCGAATTTCACCGCCTCGGGGAAGAGGTCGATCTGGTCGGATTGCAGCACCGCGAGCACGTCGTCGAGCGACTTGGGGCTCCGAAGCGGGTTCTTCGCGTCGTCCGCGGCGAGCTTCTTCTGGAGGTCGTCGAGGAGGCTCTGAGCCTGCTCCACGGTCATGTTCGAGGAGCGAGCCTGGGCCATCTCGCTGGTGGTGCGGGGCTGCGACAGCTCGTTCGGAGTGGCGCAGCCGACGAGGCCGAGCCCGACGAGCATGGTGAGTGAGAGTCCCAAGAAGCCGTTCGTGAGCGTGGTCCTTCGCATGGCGTGCGGAATTACCAAAGGAGTGCGGGAGCGCCTACGACAAAGCGCTCCCTTTTCCCTTTCGTAGCGCTCGCCTCGAGCCGATGCGCACGCCTCGTGGATCACGCGTCGCGGTGCATCACCACTCGCCGAATGCGCTCAACGTGGCGCCACCGTTGGTGTTCGGGGCGACACCCACCTGGAACGGGGGCTTCCACGTGCCTTGTCCGGGGTCTTTGGAGTTGTACGTGAGCGCGGCGCCGACCACGAGACCGGCGAGGCCGCCCACCGCGTTGGCCACGAGGCCGTGGCGCGGATCGGCGTCCGGATTGGCGAGGTAGAAAGGGTAGACGATGCAGCCCGCGAGCGCGCCGATAGCGTAGCCCGCCCACATGGCCTTGAGCGAGTTGTACGAGGGAGTCCACACGAGCGAGAGGGCGCCGGTGCCCGCGATGCCGCCGTTGTACAAGATGAGTCCGAGCACCGCGGCCGGGTCTGCCGCCTTGGGGAAATCGCCCTTGGAAGCGCCGAGGCCGAGCGCCGTTCCGGTGAGCGCTCCCCACGCGGCGCCGCTCGAGACGAAGAGCATGCTGCGCGGATCGGGGCGCGCGAACTCACCGAAGAAGTAGCCTCCGATGCCACCGCCGGTGGCGGTGAGGAACGTGAGCGCCGCGTATCCGCCCGCGCTCCAGCGGGTCCCGCGGTCCGCCGAGGTGAGCTGCCACTGCGTGCCGCTGATGGCGATGCCCTCGACCGCGCCGAGCAAGAGCCCGGTGGAAATGGCGGCCGGAACGCCCTTGTGGAACGGCGTGTAGTAGTCGACCGCGAAGAGGCCGGCGGGGACCGCGAGGCCGAGACCGATGGGCGCGATGACCGCGAGGCCCGGGTCGTCCGCCTTGGCCAAGAGATCGATCATGATGCCGGTGCCCACGCCGTAGGCCGCGCCGGTGCCGAGCATGAACCACAGCTCGCCTTCGGTGCGCTTGTTGCTCTGCGCCTGCTGCGGATAGGGCTGCTGTTGCGGATACGGCTGGTACTGCTGGGGCGGGTACTGCTGGGGATATTGCTGGGGCGGGTATTGCTGGGGATACTGCTGCGGCGGGTATTGCTGGGGATACTGCTGCGGCGGATATTGCTGGGGATACTGCTGCGGCGGATATTGCTGGGGATACTGCTGAGGGTACTGCTGGGGCGGGTACTGCTGGGGATACTGCTGGGGGTACGGCTGCGGGTACCCCAGGGCGAGGCGCGGCACGCGAATCGCGAAGCGCGCGGCGCGGGGAACGTCACTCGGACGATCTGCCGTGGTGGTCTGCGAGGCTTGCGCGCCCCGCACGTCGGTCGCGTGGTCCGTCGCGTCTCGGTCGAGCGTCTCGAGCGTCGTGTGCTCGGACGTCCCGGTCGAGGTCTCGCGTTCGTCGTCGGCGAGAGCGCGTGTGGACGCGGCGGTCACCCCGAGGAAAGCGAGGAGGGGGAGCGCCGAAGCTTTGAGGTTGCGAAGAAAGAAGGGGTTCATGAAGGGCCTCGTGAAGTCGAGAGCTACTGGACGTTCGGGGCGGAGGAAAAAGTCAGGCGAAACGCTCGAAAAAGCTCGCGAAACGCGGGTGCGGACTCAGGCGTCGAACTCGTTGCCGAGCTCGCGCGACATGAGATCGCGCACGGCCTGGGCCGCGGGTTTGTCCTCGTAGAGGACCGCGTAGGTTTCTCGCACGATGGGCATCTCGATGCCCAACTTCTTGGACAAGTCGAAGGCGCTCTTGGTGGTCTTCACGCCTTCGGCGACGTGGCCGAGGCTCGCGAGGATCTCGGGCAGCTTGCGACCCCGGCCGAGCTCGACGCCCACGGTCTTGTTGCGCGAAAGCTCGCCCGTGCAAGTCAGCACGAGGTCTCCCATGCCGGCCAGACCGGCCAGCGTGAGCGGCTCTCCGCCGCGCGCCATGGCGAGACGCACCACCTCGGCGAGGCCGCGCGTGATGAGCATGGCTCGCGTGTTGTGTCCGAAGCCGAGGCCCTCGGCGGTGCCGGACGCGATGGCCACCACGTTCTTCAACGCGCCGCCGCACTCCACCCCCACCACGTCCCGGCTGCCGTAGGTACGCATGTAAGGCGCATGGAACCGCTTCATCACGGTCTCGCGCACGTGGTCGTTTTTGGAGGCGATGACCACGCCCGTCGGCAGGCCCGCCGCCAACTCTTTCGCGAAGCTCGGGCCGCTCAAGAAGGCGAGGCGCGACTTGCAGCTCGCCGGAAGCTCCGCCTCGAGGATCTGATCGACGAACTCGAGCGACTCGTTTTCGATGCCCTTCGTGGCGCTCACGATGGGCACGTGCGCGGGGATCATGTCCGCGGCGAGGCGCGCGACCTCACGCGTGGCGTGGCTGGGCGCGACGAAGAGCACCATGGTCGCCCTTTCGAGGGCGCTCCGCAGATCGTGGGTCGCGGTAAGGTTTTCGGGCAGCTGCGCGGTGGGCAGGTACTTCGGGTTCGAGTGGGTCGCGTTGATCTGGTTGGCAAGCTCTTGTGCGCGGCACCAGAGCGAAACCTCGTCGCCCTTGTCGGCGAGCACCTTGGCGAGCGCCGTTCCCCACGCTCCACCCCCCAAAACCGCGACCTTACCCGAGCTCCCCGCGTTCGCCATGGGGAGGAACAGTACACGCATCTTTCGGGGCGAAGTAGCGCTATGCTGCTCCGCGAGTCCCCGGCAGCGCCCGACCCACGGTCCCTTCCGAGGCCATCCTTCGGTCCCTCTTCGGGGCTCGACTCGGTCGGAATCCGGGGCTCCCCGGTCCGCCCTACCGAGCTTCCCCCGAGCTTTCCCAGCTTTTTCCCCGGTGCCGCGTTGCGAAAAGCCCTAGCCCTCCTCGCCCTCCTGATTCTCCCCTCGATAGGCTGCGGCTCCTGTGGCGTGTGCAGCTTCCGCGGCACCTTGAACGATCCGTCGTCGCGCACCATGCGCCGCTCGATGCTCAAGGCCGGCATGGGGGAGTTCTGCAAGCAGATGACCTCGCGCAACGCGCCCCTCAAGCTGAGCGACGACACCCCGGTCATCGGGCGTTTCTACCCGCGCAGCTGCGCCGAGCGCGAGCTCGACAACGGCGACCTCTTCATCGACTTCCAGGGCGAGGGCTACGCCTACACGAACGTCTCCAAGAAGGTCACGTTTAAGATGCAGGGGTCGGTCCAGTACAACCAGGATTTTCTGGTCGCCGAAGACAAGTGCGACATCTACGCGTATTTCCGGCCGCGCCAGGTGCACGCCTCGAACTTCACGCTCGGCAAGATCGAGAGCCAGACCGCGAACTTCTTGAACGCACTCACGCCGGTGGGCGAGACGTTCGGGCGTCAGCTCGTGGGGCAGAAGCTCACGGAGGGCTTCACGGTCATCCACGACGAAGACGGCAACGACGACGTCTCGCTCGGTATCGTGGAGCTCGGAAAGCAGCCCTTCCACGCGTTCAACATGCGCGGCCAAGACAAGCTCGTGTGGGAGAACTCGCGCACCGAGGTCCACCAAAACCAGCGCGACTTCATCGGCCCCATCGAGATCACCGGAGACGGGCAGGCGATCTTCGTACGGGCCCAGGTCGACGGCGCCCCCGAGCTCGACCTCTTCGTGGTGCCGCGACCCGAAGGCGAAGCGTCGCTGCGCCTCTACCTCGACTACCCCTCGCACGGGCCGCTCTCGAGCCCTCCGCGCATCACCGACGTGATCCGCCAAGGTGGCGAATACCAGAGAGGCTTCCCGCTCTCGAAGGGCCAGTACTACGTAATTGTCGACAATACCTCGAGCGCTGGCGTAGTGAACCCGCCCCAGAACCCCCTGGACGATCGTGCCGCCGTGGTGAGCTACGCGGTCTCGGTCGGCGAAGCCCCGTGAACGACGCCCCCGAAAACGACTCCGAGAAGGCCAAGACGTCGTCCCCCGTGGACATGGACGCGGAAAAAGGCGCAGCCGAAGGCTCGTCCGTCGCCGCGAACGAAAGTCCGGACGCGGACGCGAAACGCGACGAGAGCTCGTCCGCCGAGACCGAGTCCGAGGCCGCCTCCGCGAAAGACGCCGCGCCCAAGTCGTACGGACGGAAGAAGCACCCGCCGCCCGAGAAGGCCGCTCCGCTGCCCCCCATGCGGAGAGGGCTGCGCACGCTCTACTGGGCCATTTGGTTCGTGATCCTCCCGTTCGGGCTCTCGTGCGCGCTCGTGGTGGCGCTCACCCCGTCGAGCGGCGAGGTCCTCGACGGTGGGCTTTCGTTCTTGAGGTCCTTCGTACGCGAGCAGCCGGTGCCGGTGGGCATCGCCACGCTGACCGCGTTCGTCATCGCGTTCTGGGCGGTCCGGCACAAGCTCCCGCTCGCCATCCACGCCTATACGCCACTCCCGGCCGGCGTTCCGGAGAACCTGCGCAGCGCCTTCGAACGAGCGCGCGGCCTCCTGGACGAGGCCGAGCAAATTCTCGAGGCGAACAAGTCCTCGGTACAGCGCGAGCTCTCCGCGAAGGAGCGCACCCGCCTGCGCGACGCCCTCGACGCGCTCGAGTCGACCATGCGCGCGATGCCCTTCGACGAGGGCCCGTTCGTCGATGCTCTGGTGCGCGCGGACGGTGAGGTCGAGGTGCGCCTCGGACGCTGGAAGAAGAGCGAAGTCCGCGAGTACGTGGAGAGCATCTTCGTCGCCATCATGGTGGCCCTGGCGCTGCGCGCGTTCATCATCGAGGCCTTCAAGATCCCGAGCGGCTCGATGATCCCCACGCTGCAGGTGGGCGATCACATCTTCGTGAACAAGTTCAGCTACGGACCCGCGCTGCCCTTCACGCACACGCGGCTCTTCTCGCGCATGCCCCCGGAGCGCGGCGACGTGATGGTGTTCGCCTTCCCCGAGCACCCCGAGCAAGACTTCATCAAGCGTGTCATCGCGCTCCCGGGCGACAAGCTCGAGGCTCGAGGTGGGCACCCGATCTTGAACGGCTGGGAAGTGCCGAGCTGCTTCGTCGGGCTCTACACGTACTCCGAAGGCGATCCGGTGCCGGCCAAGCACGAGGGCGATCTCTTCGTGGAGTTCCTCGGCGACGAGGCCTACCTCACCCTCTACGACCGCTACTCGGGCGGGCTCAACGACTACCAGGGCCCGTACTTCGTGAAGCCGGGCGAGGTCTACGTCATGGGCGACAACCGCAACAACAGCCACGACTCGCGCATGTGGTTCGGTGGCCAAGGCGGCGGCGTGCCCTTCGACAACATCAAGGGGCGCGCGCTCTTCGTGTGGCTCTCGGTGAGCGACCAGGGCATGGCGTGGAATCGCCTCGGCGCGCCCGTGATGGGCAAACCCAGGCTCCCGCCGGACATGAAGGCGCTCGAGGCCCCGCTCGAGAAGTGCCTCAAAGAGCGTCCTTCGCTCGACAAAACGAACCCGCCCGTAGGCCAAGGATCCAAATGAAGAACACCGTCGTGCGCGTCTCGTCGGTGCTGCTGCTGGCCTCGCTCGGCATCGCTGCGCTCTCTTCGGTCGGGTGTGGACACCTCGAGAAGGCCGCCGCGAAAGACCCGCAGAAGTGCGAACGCGACCCCAAGTGCCAGAAGCGCGACCGCATGAACGACTGCAGCACCCAGTGCGCCGACGACCCGGCGTGCGTCGATCGCTGCACGCAGATGAACCAGTCGACCGGCGCCGGCGGACGCTGACGGACCTGGACGGGCGCGCGTCCAGGGCGCGCCCAGAAGGCCCGAAAAACGATCGAATTCGCGCAGTTTTTCTGCCGGGGGGCCTCGATCCAAATGGGGTCCAAATGGGCATCGAGGGCGTGGAGTGACGGCGCGTGTGCCCCGTCTCATCGCCCATGAAAAACATCCACGCTGCCTTGTTGGGTCTCGTCGTCGTCGCCACTGCCACTGCCACCGATGCCTTCGCGGACAACTGCAAGAATCCGAAGGTGAAGGTGGTCAACGACAAGTCCGAGACCATCAAGGTATCCAAGATCCAGTACTTCGACGGCTGCGACAACAAGTGGCGCACCGAAGACGTGGCCTCCACCGAGATTCGTTCGGGCGCGAGCTCCACGTTCACCGACAATCTCGAGAACGTGGGAAACTGCAAAGTGACCAAGTTCAAGCTGTACCGCGCGGTGCGAAAGCAGACCGGTGATGCGTACGGTCCTTTCGAGTGGGGCGGTGAGCTCGTGCCCGACCAGGGCGCGAACCAGGTGTGCAACACCAACGTGACCTACACCGTGCACGCCCACGACTGACCCGTGCGCCTTGCTCGGTCTCCACGGAGCCTCGCCCGCTTGAAGGGGGCGGGCATCGCGTGGTAGCCCCGAACGTCATGGGAGGGCACGACCTCGAGCCGCGCGCGGTTCGTAAGCTCGGTGGCGCGGGCACTGTCGAGTGGCACTCGGCAGTCGCTCCGGGGGGCGTCGGCTGCTTGCTGTTGCGGGGCACCGACCGCGACGTGATTCGAAGCATCGCCGAGGCACACGTTCGCGTGAACGTGGACGTGTGCCCGGTTCCTTGGGCTCACGATCTCGACGCTCCTTCGCCATGGGTCGCGTTCGAGTGCGATCCGATCGGCACGTTCGACGAGCTCGTGGACCGTTGGCAAAAGCGCAGCGTGCCCTACTCCGAGGCCATCGTGGTCACCCACACGCTCGCGCGGATGATGCGAGCCGCACACGAGAGAGGGGCCTGTGTCGGCGCGCTCTCTCCTGCACAGATCCTCGTCGATCGCTCGGGGGCGCTCAAGGTCCTCGCCCTCGGCTTCGACGAGCGCACGTGGGACGCACGTTCGGTTCGTGCGCCGAGCGTGGGGCTCGGACACCCGCCCACGCCCACGTCGGACCTGCACACGGGGCTCCTCTTTCTGCGCTCGTACATCCCGTGGATCGAATCCGTTCCCGCTCCGCTCGCCCGGCTTCTTTCGGGCGCACCAGGTCCGGTCGAGCGGGTATTTTCGCGTGCGCTCGTGGGCGCGCTCACCCAGGCCGTGCGACTCGACGGAGCCTGGGCCGTATCCAACCTCGAGCGCTTCTGGTCGTTCGTCGGGGTCGCTCCGGCGCACGAGGCCATGGCCGGCCGCTTGAGACGCACCTTCGACCAAGGAACACCACGCGTCGACTTGGGGCGCGACCTCTCGTGGGTGGCTGTCGACGGTGGTCCGCGTCACGATCTGACGCGTCGAGAGCCGGTTCGACGCGTGCTCCGCGTGCTCGTCGAAGCGGGAGGCAGCGTGGTGCCGGTCGAGCGGATCGTGGCCTCGGCTTGGCCGGGCGAAGCGCTGGTGGGGTCGTCCGGGGCCGACCGTGTGTACGTCGCCCTCTCCACGCTGCGTAAGCTCGACTTGCGGTCGGCGATCGCCCGCGAGCCCACGGGTTACGCGCTGCGTGCCACGATCACGCTGCGCGACGTATGACGCGTACGCCCAAGAACGTGTAACATGCACGCATGAGCGTGCGCGGGCGTCCACCCGGACCGCGCGCCGTCCAGTCTGCTACGCTGAGAATTCCCGCGGTTTTTGCGCCCATTTCGGTGGCACCGTGCTTGCTGAGGAGACACCCGCCATGAAAAACCTCGTTCTCGGTAGCCTCGGCAGTGCGCTCTTCGCTTCGGTCATCGTCGCGGCCTGCTCGCCTGGCGATGCGGCTACCATGGACGACGCGGGCGTGGACGGGTCGCCCGGTCCCGTCCCTACGGGAACCACCGGGCAAGCCGTCACGTTCCACAAGGACGTCGAGCCCATCGTGCAGGCGCACTGTCAGAAGTGCCACACCGACGGAGGAATCGCGCCCTTCTCGCTCATGACGTACGGCCTCGCGAAAGACTTCGCGAGCTCGATGGCCGAGGAGACCGGCGCACGCCGCATGCCGCCTTGGGGTGCCCAAGAGACCACCGAGTGCAAGCCGCGCTTCGGGTGGAAAGACGACGAGCGGCTCAGCGAAGCCGAGATTGCCGTCATCAAGGCGTGGAGCGAGCAAGGCGCGCTCGAAGGCGATCCCAAAGATGCGCCCCCCGCGAAGACTCCGCCGCCCACCGACTTGGTCGGCTCGACCTCGCTCAAGCCCGCCGAGCCGTACACGCTCGGTGCAGCCACTCGAGACGTCTTTCGCTGTTTCGTCATGGACCCGGGCCTCACCACCACCAAGTTCATGACCGGGAGCTTTTTCGTTCCCAAGAACAAGACCGTGGTGCACCACGCGCTCGCTTTCGCGGTGCCGTCCACGGCCAAGCTCCCCGGTGACGGTGTCTCGTACGAGTGCCCCGGCGGACCGAACGTGGCGAGTGCCAATCTGATTGCGGCATGGGCGCCGGGCAGCGTGCCGGCCGTCTATCCGACCGGGGTGGCGTTGCCGCTCGAGGCAGGCACCAAGGTGATCATGCAGATTCACTATCACCCGCACGCGAACGCCACGCCCGATCCCGACCAGACCGCGTTCCAGTTTTCCACCACCGACGTCGCCCCCGAGTACGTGGTCTTGCCGCGCCTCATCGGGAATTTCCGCAACCCGGTCGCGGCGGGCATCGGGCTCATGCCCGGGCCGGCCGATCCGGCGAGCGGCGTGGACTTCTTCATTCCCGCCGAGGCCAAGGCCCACACCGAGACGATGCTGTTCACCATGCCCGAGCGGCTCAACGGAAATCCGGTACCGGCCAAGCTCGGTATTCTCGGCGTGGGCTCGCACATGCACGTGGTGGGCGTCGATCAGAAGGTGACGATCAAGCGCGCCGCGGCGACCGGCGGTGAGCCGTCCGAAGAGTGCCTGCTGCAAGAGCCCCATTGGGACTTCGATTGGCAGCGGGGCTACCAATACGCAACCTCGCTCGAGACGCTTCCGACCATCTCCCCGGGCGACAAGCTCGAGGTGCGCTGCACCTTCGACAACACGATGAACAACTTGAAGCTGAAGGCCACGCTGTCCGAGCAAGGCCTCAAGCAGACCCAAGACGTTCGACTCGGCGAGAGCACCCTCGACGAAATGTGCCTGAGCTCGCTGCAGTTCGTCGTGAAGCGCTGAGTCTCGCTCGAACGTCACGCCGAGCGCGCCGAGCGTCCTTTCGACTCGAAGGGGCGTGCGGCATCTCGCGCTCCACGGAGGGGCCGAGCCCGACTCGGGCGTCCGCTCGCGCGGAGGGGCCGATGGGAGCCTGCGAAGCCGTGCCCGATCGGCGACTAGAAGACGCTCGATCGACGAAGCGTCACGCGCCCTATTGCGCGAACCATACGTGGTAGTCGACCCAATCGCCGGGGCCTTCGGAGAAGACCTCGACGGTGAGGTTTTCGCCGCGCACGCGCTCTTTGGGGACTTCGATCAGGCGCTCCACCCAGCCGTTGTGGGGAACGAAGGACTCGACGGCGAGCTCTTGCCCGTCCAGCACCACGCGCATCTTGGACTTGCCGTCCGGCGCGGTGCGGAAGAGCAGGGTGCCCTTGCGTCCCAGGATGGCGCGACGAACGGTGAAGCGCTCGGTTTTGCCCGCGCCGATGCGCCTTCCGCCATCGAACATGTCGCGGCGCTCGTTCCAGGGATCGGGCAGGATCTTCATGTCCGTCCAACCGTTCTGCGGTCGCGTGAACACGTAGTCGTGCTTCTTTTCGCTCACGAGGTCGGCCACGTCGATTTCGTCGCGGACCTCGAGGCCCTTGTCGAAGCCGCGCGGCTGCGAGCCCGTGCCGAGCACGTGCCAGTCGGCCTTGTAGACCACGTGCTCGTAGCCTCCGCAGATCACGTTTCCTTCCACCGGGAAGCGCCGCACCACCTCGGGCCCGAACCAGGTGGGGAACGAGCCCCACCACGTGGGGAAAATGGCGAGCAGCTCGGGGCGGTCGTAGACCGGCATGCGCTCGATGAGCTCGATGGTGGCGGGCATACCCTGGACGCCCGCGCGTGCGAAGGGAAGGTCGTGGTAGCCGCCCAGTCCGATGATATCGAGGCCGGCTTTGTCCGACGCGTAGAGGATGGCGCCGGCGTCTCCGACGAGCACGCGCTTGACGTCTTTCTGGGGCGCGAGCCAGCGTCCGAGCACGAGATGCTGGTCGCGGATGTTGCGGCACGCGCGCCCGAAGAACCACTTCTGGTCGCGCATCTTGGTCTCGAGGTGCTGGTGCGACAAGAAGACCAAAACGAGCGCGATCAGGGCTCGCGCGGGCTTCACCACGAAGAGCGCACCCACCGCGAGGCCGAGGCCGATGGCCACGAGCCACGGCACACGAATGTCCGGCATTTGACCGGAAGGACGCGTCACCACGCCCACCACCTGGACCACCAGCACGGTGGGGAGCGCGATGCCGACCACGCTCGCGCGGTCTTTGGGGCGAAGCGCTTGCGCGATGCCCATGGCCGCCAGCACGAGCACCCACGCCACCGCCGGCATCGTGTAGCGCTCGTTCTGCCAACGCACTTGCCCATTGAGCGCGACGAGCCCGATCCAGAGCGCCACCTGCGCCCACAGCACGATGGCAAGCTTGCGCGTGCGCGAAAAGCCGAGCGGCACGAGCGCCATGAAGAGAATGGGAATTCCCCAGCCGGTCTCGTTCAAGACCGCGCGTGTCACCACGTGCTCTTCCCACGCTTTGGGAATGGCGTCGCGCAGGAGGCCGTCCGGCGCGACCGGGCCGGAGAAGTGGTATTCCAGGTTTCGGAACGCGGCGTACCCCAGGTTGAAGCGGTAGTCGCCGAGCTTCTCCTCCGGGGTCATGAAGGGGTTGTTCAGCGCGAGCTTGACGATGGCGCCGTTGGCCGAGGTCTCGCCCGTGAAATGCTTGTTGGCGAGCGTCTGCAGGACCAAGAGCACGAACGCCGGACCGCCCACGCGCAGCATCACGCCGAGCGCGGTGAGCGGGTTCTTGCGCACCGTGGGGAGCGCGACCGCCAGGCCGAACACGAGGCAGGTGCCGACCGCCTCGGGCCTGGTCACGAAGAGAAGCCCGCACGCGAGGCCGAGCAGCCAGGTCGAGCGCGTGAGCTCTTTGGTGGGACGAGCCTTGGCCGAGGCCGCGTCGGCCCGGAAATACGCGACCAGCGCGAGCGCCCATACGCCGAGGTAGAGCGAGACCTCCATGCCGCTCCACAAGGACCAGTCGAGCGCGCCCACGGACAAGAGCACGGGCGGCAAGAGGTACGAAGAGAGCTTGCCGAAGGTGTCGCGCGAGTCGGTGACGAAGAGCCGCCGTCCGGCGAGCAAGAGCCCGAACACGCAGAAGCACGCGACCAGCGCCGCCCACACCATGAGCCTCTCTTCGCGATAGCCGAGCAGCCATCCGAAGGCGAGCACGAAGGGGTAGGAGAGGCTCGTATTCCCCGAGGAATAGCCGTTGCCCGTGACCCACTCGAAGGGAAAGCCCTGCGCGGTGGAGCGCGCGTAGTCGAAGTGGATGAACACGTCGTCGAGCGGAGCGCTCCACTCGCCGCCGGTCTGCTTCAGCATGTAGCCGTAGAAGAGCCGCGCCGAGGCGAGCGTGCAGAATGCCGCCCACACCGCGTAGACGAGGTCGTCGCGCTTGGCGAAGGTGGTGAGCACACTGCGGAGTTTCGACACGAGAGGCACGGGGAGGCCCCGTTTAGCTCAAGATCCGGGCTTTCGAGCGAGATCTTTGGGGCTCCAGCGGTTCGATGCCGACGGCGCCGGCTTCGCGGTATGTTCGAGGGGTGACCCCGTTTCGGCCGCCACCGTCCGGCTACACTCGCCCGTCCGCGTTCGCGCCCCCCGCAGGGCTCGCGAAGTTGCACGGGCTCGCCATCGGCTACGTGGCCTTTGCAGGCCTTCTGCTGATGGTGGGGCTCACGTTCGTCGGGCTCGGCGTCTTCCTGGCCACCCGGCCGCCTCCCGTGCGCAGCACCGACGCGGGCCTACCGATGGCCATGGTGGTGACCGAGTGCGTGATGACGCTCGGGTGCGGCACGCTCTTCGGCCTCGGAGCCCTCTCGCTCCGTCGGCGGAAAGCAGGCGCCCTCGTGTCCACTGCGGCGCTGCTCGCTTGCCTTTTCTTTCCCTTCGGAACCGTGCTCGGGGTGCTCACGTTCCTCTGGCTCCAGCGCCCGGACGTGAAGAGCTTGCTCGTGGACTCGCGGGCCGGGGCCTGACCGCTCGCACCGCGTCGTCGGTGCTCATTGTTCGAAGCAGAGCACGTGCGCGACCTTGTCCAAGGTCTCTTCGGGGGTGGCTCCGACGCAAACGGGCTCCCATTCGGCGCGACGGAGGTCTCGCAGTGCGAGGCACTCGACCTCTCGCTCCCAATAGGGCCCGCTCTTCGAGCTCGTCGGCTTTTGGTCGTCCCGGCAGGCCGAGAGTGAGCCTGGATCGGCGCAGGAGACACAGTGTGCGGCGATGCGTGCCTCGTAGGCCGTGAGGCTGGCACCACAATCGGGTCGGCCCAGCGCCGCTGCGGCGCAAGCCCCCGTGTTCACGATCAAGGGAGAAAGCGAGAGCGTCGCTCCCGGAGAAACCATGGTCGGGAGCTCGAGATCGCGAGGCCCGATGATGCAGCGCGCGCAATCCGGCCGAGCTTGCGCAGCGCTCGGGCAGTCGGAAGCCTTGGGATCGCGCACGCAGGCGTCGACCAATCTCCGGTAGATCGGCTCACTGCAGGCCGGGATGTGCACCACCAGCGGACCCTGACCCACCGCCGAAACGGGGATCCCCTGGCATCTCCTCGGGTAGCCGCAGTCTTCCACTTCGCAATCGACGCTGGCCCCGTACAAGGCCACGCAGGACACGGTCTCTACGGCGGCGGTCGTGAGCACGACGGCCGCGAACGCCATGGCCTTGCGATTGAGGTGTCGGGGCGGCGCCGGCACCGGTGTCGTCTCGGTGCTGCCACAATACGGGCACGCCGCGTCGCTCTCGCGTACGTGGCGCTCGCACCCACGGCAGAGCTTCAGCGCCATGGCGCCGTCAATCTCCCGAGGCGTCCCGGGCGGCGCCCGAGTCGCTCGTGCTCTCTGCGTCCGAGGTCGCGGCGTCACCTGGCGAGGGAGCGTCGTCCGCA
Source organism: Polyangiaceae bacterium (assembly GCA_965225775.1). Lineage (GTDB taxonomy): Bacteria > Myxococcota_A > Polyangia > Polyangiales > Polyangiaceae > JAAFHV01. The sequence continues at coordinate 9,827,938 of OZ245328.1, forward strand.
GCGTCGAGGTCGTTCGAGGGAGTCCCTCCGTCCGTCGCTCGCGCGTTTCCGGGAATGTAGGGAGGTCCCCCACAGTCTTCTTGGGCGCAATCGATGGTCGCGCCGTAGAGCGATACGCACGAGACGGTCTCCACCGCGAGCAGAGTCATGGCGCTCGCTGCCAAGAACATGGCCTTGCGACTTCGTTGACTGGTCGGCGAGGCCGCCGGAACCGGTGCGGCCTCTCTGGCGCCGCAATAAGGACACGCTGCATCACCCTCACGCACGTGGCGTTCGCACGCACGGCAAAGCTTCAAAGCCATCTTCTCGGGTTAGCATGCTTTAGGTCACGCGTCCTCTCGCTTTTGCATCGGCACCTTACGAGGCCGTTCGGGTGCTAGAGAAGGCCGCCATGACGACCTTGAAAAGGCGGGCGTTCGTGCAGGTGGGGCTCCTCGCGCTCGTGGGAACGGCGTGTGGTCAGGTGCGTTTCGGGGGGCCCGGCCTGGGCGGGACGCGCCCCAACACCAACATGACCCCCGAAGACCTCGAGAAGGGCCGGAAGAACCTGGCCCGCGTCATGGACGAGGCCTACCTGCCCGAGCTCGAGGCGTCGCGCAAGAAGCTGCTCGAAGCCTTCGCGGTTACCTCGGGAGAGCGCGCACCGGGAGGAACCGGCACCGGCAGCCCCGCGTCGACCCGCATCAAGCAGCTCAAGGCGCCCAAGGGCGCGGTGCGGGTGGTGCCCTTCATGGGCGGGCTCATCTACACCCTGGAAGGAGCCCCGGCGGAGACGAGTGACCTCGCCGATCAGCTCAAGGTGGCCAGCGAGACCAACCACGCCATCGAAGACATGGCTCGCAAGCGGCACCTCGACGTCGTGCTCGGCGTCGTCGCGTTCCGCCGCCAGTTCGGCGATCTCGAAGACGTGGACTACGAGCGCATTCGGCGCGAGCTCGACATGCTCCGTCAGGTCGACGTACTCGCCGCGCTCGCGCTCGCTCACGTGGCCGCATACCAGGCCGCTGTGGCCACTCGCGACGGTCGTATCCTCGATGGGCTCGTCGCCAAAGCGAAGAAGGCTGCGGTCGCCGAGACGCCCAAGGCTACACGCGCCGACGCCGATGCCTTCGTGGCCGTCGCGGCCGGATCGCTCCGCAAGCTGAAAGACGAGTACGGCGGAGCGCTCCGCGCAGCTGCCGGTGACGAGGTCTACGAGAGCAAAATGCGCGCGGCCATCGACCGCATGTTCGACCCGTACATCGCCATGGCCGAGCGCGACGCGAACGGCTCGGACGTGGTGCTCGACACGTCTCGCTCGAGCTCGAGGGCGCCCGCGCCCGTCTCCGTTCCGTCCGATCCGGCCGCGCAGAAGGCAGCCCGCGACGCGGCGCTCGGCTCCATGCTCGACACCGGCTCGGCGCTTTTTCCGGCCCTCGGCGTCATCGTCAAAGGCGTGCAAGGCGCGGCTGCGCTCGCCAAAGGCGACTACAAAGCGGCCATCGATTGCGCGGTCTCGATGATCCCCGCCCAGGGCCTCGCGCGTGACGCGCTGGTCACCGGCGCCGAGCTCGTGAAGTCCCGCCTCTGAGCAGGAGCGAAGCTTCCGAGGCGGTCGATCTCCCGAAGAGCTCCGGGGGTCTCCTCTGGACTCCATGTGACGGTTCGGTGTCGCGTCGGGCCGTCGTGACACGACCGTGACCGGGAGCTGCCGCCGTGACGACAGGGAGCCTGCTAGCTCCATCCCATGGAAACCGTCGCGGAAGACACCACCACGCAAGCGCCTTCGGTACGACGCGGAGGCGCGTTCGCGCTGCGGATCGAGCGCACGCTCGCTGGTCTCGTGGTGGTGGGGCCCGCGGTGGGAACCGCCGTGGCGTTCGCGTGGAAGGGCGCCCACGAGTCCCCGCTTCGCGACGGCTTGCTCTTCTTCGTGCTCTACTTGGTGACCGGCTTCGGGATCACCATCGGTTACCACCGGTACTTCACCCACCGCAGCTTCGAGGCGAAGCCTTGGCTCCGCGTGGCGCTCGCCATCGCCGGCTCGTTGGCTCTCGAGGGACCGGTGATTCGCTGGGTGGCCGATCACCGTCGCCACCACCAATTCTCCGATCGCGAGGGGGATCCCCATTCGCCGGTCACGGGCGGCTTTTGGCACGCGCACGTGCTCTGGTTCTTCGGTTCGGAAAAGTCCCGTCCGTCGCGCTATGCGCGCGATCTGCTCTCGGACCGAACGTTGCGCTGGGTGGACAAGAACTACCTCCTCTGGATGGTGGCCTCGCTCGCGCTCCCGTTCCTGGTCGGCCTGGCCTTCGGGCACACGTTGAAGGCCGGTCTGTCGGCGCTCTTGTGGGGCGGTTTCGCGCGTCTCTTCTTCGTGCACCACGTCACCTGGTGCATCAACTCGGTTTGCCACGTGGTCGGTGCGCGCCCGTATCAATCGAAGGACGATAGCCGCAACGTCTGGTGGCTCGCCATTCCTTCATTGGGCGAGAGCTGGCACAACGCGCACCACGCGTTCCCCACCTCGTCCGTGCACGGCCTGGGTAGGTGGCAAATCGACCCGAGCGCGACCGTCATCAAGCTCTTCACGCTGCTCGGCTGGGCCAAAGACGCCAAGGTTCCTTCCATGGACGCCAAGGCCAGCAAGATGCGCGTCGAAGACTGACTCTCGGCCCGGACGAACGAGCCCGAAAGGCCCCGGCGAAGATGCGCCGGGGCCTTTTTTTCGCTCATTCCGAGAGAGCAGGACTCGATGGGCTCAGGGGGCGCCGGCGGCGATCCAATCGCGCACCAGGCTCTCGCCCAGAGGATCCAGTCGTGTCCGCGCGAGGGGCGGCATGCGCAGGTCCGGATCGGTGGTCTGCATGCGGCGGAGCAGGAGCGATCCGCTCGGATTGCCCGGCGCAATCAGCGGTGCTCCGGCGAGGCCCAGCGCGGCGGCCATGGGCGCGTTGTTGGTGGCCACCCCGAGCAGTCCTCGACTCGCCGAGGGCACTCCGGGCGTGGCGTTCCATGTCTCGCCGCTCCCCAAGAACGACGCGCCCGGGTGGTGACACGACGAACAATTGGCCGCAAGGTAGGCGCTCGCGCGCTCGCCGAGGCTCTTCGTGGTGTCGGCCGGGGAGACCAAGGGCGCCGGTGAAGTGCCGAGGCTCGCCGCGTCGAGGACCTGCTGCGCGGCCAGCCAGGTCAATTGATTCCTACCGTCGGGACGATTGAAATCGAGCTGCTCCCCACGAAAGCCGAGCACGCGATTTTCGGACCGATGACACGAAAAACACTCGCCTTGGCTGGGGAAATGCCAATCACGCGCCTCGCTGGGGGCGAGGTCGTCCACGTGCTCGTCGACTGCGTCGAGGACCAAGTCGGCCTCCGTCCCGGCGGCGTTCCAGCGGTAGCTGACCGGGTAGGTGGTGTCCGTGCCCACCACCAAGACTCGAGTCTCGAGACGTGAGGCGTGCGCCACGGGTCGAGCCGAGCCGGGCAAATCGAACTGTTTGATCAGAAGGGCGCCTACGGGCAGCGTGACCGTGCCGCTCGCGGTCATCGTGGCCTTCTTGCCGGGCGGAAGGTAGACGAAGCGCTGCTTGGCGGAGGCGTCCGACCAGAGGGGCGAACGAATGTCGTAGGGAACGAGAGACGACGAGGGCTTCAGCGTGCGCAGGTTCCGGAAGAGATGCGTCTCGGACAGCTTGGGCGGGAGACCGTGTGGCGTGGTCGCGCGGACCAGTTTCTCGATGCGGCTCCAGGTGACCATGTAGAGCTCGCCCTGAGCGTCCTGTCCCCAACCGAGCGGTGCGTTCTGCGAGAGATGTTCCACGAGCGACGTACGTATTCCGGTCGTGGTGTCGAGCGCCCACACGCGCCCGGTCGGCCAATCGGAGAAGACGAGCTTGCCGGTCACCTCCGGAAGCGCAGCACCTCGATAGACGTAGCCGCTCATGGTCGCCGTGAGGTCGCCGATGCTGGCGTGCGAGTAGTCGAAGACCGGTGCGACCGAGGTGCCGATGGCAGGCGGACCACCTCCGCGCGCCCTCTTGCCCTCGAAGAACGGCCATTGGTAGTTTCCACCGGAGACGACGCGGTCGAGCTCTTCCCGGAAGGTATCGCCCACGTCTCCGAGCCAGAGGGCTCCCGTCGCTTTGTCGAAGTTGAAGGCGTAGGGATTGCGGAAGCCGAGCGCGTAGTACTCTTCCACGACGCCCGGCATTCCGACGAAGGGATTGTCGTTCGGTACGAAGTATCCGGAGGTGACCGCGCCGAGCGGCTGCTTCGGAGGGGCATGGCTCACGGCACCCCCCTTCATGTCCACGTCGATGCGGAAAATTCCGCTGAAGAGGCCTCCCGTCAGCGTCTGGGTGGTCACGCCAGGGCGCTGGTCGTCGCCGTTGCCGAGGTAGAGAAAGCCGTCCGGACCGAAGCGTATATGCGCTCCATTGTGGAAGGGGGTCGATTCGGTCTGCTCGATCAGGACCTGTTCCGAGGTCGGGTCGAAGAGACCGGCCGTGGCGTCGTAGGTGAAGCGCGACAATCTCTGGCGGGTGCTGGCGCCGCCCGTCGCCGAGAAGGTGTACCAGACGAACACGTAGGGCTTGGGGGCGACGGGATCGGTGAACTTCGGGTGCAACGCCATTCCCAGGGCTCCCGCTTCGGCGTCGGCGTAGACCCGATTGCTGAAGTCGAGCACGACCTGCCTCGCGCCGCCCGTGGGCAGCCTCAAAAGGTAGCCCTGACGATGCAAATAGAAGGGAGAGGTCGAGCCGGCAACCCACTCCACGTCCATGGCGGCGAACAGAGGTCCGGCGGCCGGGAAGGCGTCGACCAGGTCGTAGCCGAAGAGCTTCGGCACGGTCGACGGAAAGAGCGCCGGCGGAAGGTCCGGGCCGTCGTCGAGCGCGTCCGCGTCGTCCTCCGCGTCGCGCCGAGCATCCTCGAGGAGCGCGTCGCTCGCGCCGTCGGTGGATCCCTCCTGGCTCGTGGCGTCCTGGCTCGCGCCGTCGCTCGGCGTGGCATCTTGGGAGGCCTCTAGTGCGGGGCCGTCTTCCGGACCACCGTCCGCTCCGGCCTGGTCGAGCGGTGCGCTGTCCGTGCACGCCGCACCCGCGAGCAGCCCCGTGACCACCGCGAGCGCGAGCGCCCGGCTTCGCACGATCGAGCGCCGCTTCACGAGGCTCCCTCGCCGAGGACGTTCCTCCCGGCGACTTCGGTCCGAATTCGAGGCCGAACGAAGGGCGAAGCGGGCCGCGACGGGAGCGAAGGGGCTACGAGCTCGAGATGCGTGGGGTCGTTCATGAGGTTCTCCGCGCTGCTCACGACGCTCGGCACGGACCCGCGCACGTGCCGTTCGGGGGCCCGTGTCGAGAGTCGCGTCGGCTTCGTGAGGTCAGCGCCGCGCCGCGTGGTGCATCGTTCGAGCCACGTGCGAGGATCCCTCGGCACGTTCCGCGCATGCGCGGAGCTACGAGAAGGAGCCTCCGCTCGGTTCGCACGCCGCTCGTCGAACCCTTTCGGCGCGGCGAAGGCTCTCACGAAGAAGAAAGCAGGAAGAGCTCATGAGCCGCCAAGACCCCGCGAACTGGAAGACCCTCGCCGTCGGATACGACGAGGCGCTCGCCCGCCTCCCCGAGGCCCTCAAGGCCGAAGGTTTCGGTGTGATCACCGAGATCGATCTCCGTCAGACGTTCAAGTCCAAGCTCGGGCTCGAATCACGGCGGTACCGCATCCTCGGCGCGTGCAATCCGACCTTCGCACACGCGGCGGTCACGCACGACCCATCACTCGGCGTGCTCCTCCCGTGCAACGTGGCGGTCTACGAGACCGAAGACGGCAAGGCGCGGGTCGGCATGATCGACCCGATGCGCCTTCTCTCCTCTACCGTTCCCGGGGACGCCGAGCTCGAGAAGCTCTCGCGCGAAGTCGGGGAGCGCCTCGCGCGGGTGCTCGCTTCCCTCCCGTGAGAGCTCGAGCGCTCGGTCACGGGTTTTTCATGGCGCAGTCTCGCGTGCAATCGGCGAACGTCACGCACTCGAGGTCACCGTCGCATTTGATCTCGGACGAGCACGTCACTTCGTAGGCGCGCACCACACAATCGCTGCACGCGTTTCCAATCGTGCCGCCGGCGGGGCAATAGCTCGGGCATACGCTCGCGCACTTGCCCATGTCCGGCTTGCACGAGCAGTCCCTGAGCGAGGCGTAATACGTGTCCACCGATGCCTTCGGCGCGGCCTTCTCGCAGGTCGAGACGCACGTGCGGAGGGCGCTCGGCGGGTCGGGAGGAGCCGTGTCCGCGGTGGCGTCGGTGCTCGAGGTCGCGTCGAGCCCGGCATCGCTCGCGGTGGCGCTGTCCACGGGCGCGCTCGCGTCACCGGTGGAGGTGCCCGAGTCCGTGGTCGAAGCCGAATCGTCTTTGCTGCTGCAGCCGACCCCCGCGAGCGTCAGAGCGAACGTGACGAGCGGGAGCCCGAGGGCGAAGGTGCGGACGTTGCGGTCGATCATGCCGAAGAGCGTAGCATCGACGAAACCTCGCGCCCCTTCGCGCGACGTCGCCCCGATGGACGACGCGTTCACGTGCGTCAATCGGTGACGTCTTCGTCGAGGGCGCGCAAAAGCTCGGCAATCTCGTCCGCGTGCTGTCCGAGGAAACGCGGAACCCACGTCTCGGTGGTGCCCACGGCGCGAGGGTCGGCGGGGGGCAGCCCTTGATTGCCGTAGTGTTTGGCGAGCTCGGCCACGTTGGGCAGCGTGCCCCCGTGCCCGTAAGGAGCCCGCTTCGCGACCCCGCGCAACGAGGGGGTCTTGAAGGCACCGAGAAGCGCCCCAGGGACGGTCTCGGCCGTGAAGGGGAGCGCCGGCGGAGGCGCGTCGTAGTAGGTGGCCGCCGCTTTGCGGAAGGGATTGGCGAACAGCTGCGGGAAGCCGTCGATGGCGCCGCGATCGGCCTTCCCGTCGTGGCGTCCGGTTTCGAAGCGGAGCACGTGGAAGGCGTCGTCCGTCAATCGCGGACCATAGTGGCATTGTGCGCAGCCAGCGGTGAAGAACGTATGCAAACCGAGCTTCTGCGCGCGCGTGAGGGCCATGAAGTCGCCCGAGGCATAACGATCGAGGGCGCTCGGTAGGACGCGAATGGTGCGCTCGTAGGCGGCGATGGCTTTGCCCACGTCGACGTAGACGCGATCGACGGCGTCGCGGTCGGCCTGGGTCATGGAGGTCCACGCGGCGTCGCCAGGTTTTCCGTCGGCCGGGAAACGCGCGAGGTCGTCGAGGGGAGGGAGCGGGTAGCCGGGGAACGCGCTCGCGTAGTCCGCGGCGTAGCCGTTCCGGATTTTGTGTGCAAGGTGCAGGCGATTGCCGCCCATCTCGATGGGGTTCTCGATCGGCCCGAGCGCTTGCAGCCAGAGCGTATCGGCTCGTCCGTCCCAGAACTGCGACGCCGCGTGGGCCGCGAGCGCGGCCGAGGGCGTGTGACGGTCGCCCTCCGCGAGCCCCACGCCGCGCGGGAGCCCATCGGCGAAGCCCTTCGTCTTGTCGTGGCACGTGGCGCACGCGACCGTTCCGGAAGGCGAGAGGGTCTTGTCGGCGAAGAGCTTCTTTCCGAGCGAAGCGGCGCTCGCCGAGTCGGCGAAGGCGTTGGTGGGATCGGGAGGAGGTGCGCCCGGGACGCGCATCTTCTGGAGCATCTCCCAGTGGTTCCGCGGAAAGATGCCGTCCGCGGCGACCAACGCTTCGGGCGCCGGGGGCGTGGTCTTGTCCAGCAACGCGAAGGTCTGACGAAACGTGAAGCGTGCGTCTTCGGGCGCCGGGTCGACCAAGATCTGCGTGAGCACCATGGTGCGTGTGTCGATCAAGACGAAGAAGGGAAGGCGCTTGTCCGCGAGGCCCGCCGGCGAGAACGTGTAGGCCGGGTCGGCTGCGACCAGGGGCTCGATGCCCGAGAGGCGAGAGGCCGCGCGGGCCACGTCTTCTCCGGTCACCACCGGAAAATTGCGCTCGTCCGAGACCAAGAGGTCGGCCACGATCACGCGGTCTGCGAGCTCGCTCGGGATCAGGTCTTTCGTGTGCTCGAGGCTCCATTGGCAGGGCCCGCAAAATCCCGCGATGGTGCGCAGGACGAGCAGCCGGGACTTCGGCGCGCACGGCTCGTAGTAACTTGCGAGCTCGAGCTTCTGCCCACCCGGGCGCGTGAACGAGAGGGCGGGCACCACACGGGAGAGGTCGATGCCGGTGGCTGCGGGGTAGGGACCGGGTTTGCCGTCGACGCAGGCTTCGGCGGGCGCGGGCTTCGCCGCGTCCACACTCGTGCTCGACGAGGCGTCCGGCGTGGGCGACGTGCCGGCCTCCACACTCGGCAGAGGTTCGTCGGCCGAGCCCTCGCAGGCCGCTCCGAGGCCACCCGCGAAGGCGAGCGCCACGAGGGCGGTGAGCGTCGTGGCTCGTGTTCGGTGGAGGTGCAGCGGACGGAGAGCGTGGAGCATCGGCGGGCTTTCGTTCGGAGAGCGAGCCGAGCGAGCGTCGTGACGCATGCCCCCCGCAAAGTCTCCCTCACGAAGAGGTAGCGCAAGCGCGCCCGCGCGTGACCTGAAATGCCGTCTACCCGGCGTGCTTCTTGGCTCGTGCGAAGGGCGGATCCGTCGGGAGCGTCTCGGAGCCCGGTACACCGACCAAAACCCCGGGGTAGGAGGATCGAAAGAGCGCCTGGGCCTCTTCTTCGGTGACCCACATCGTGCGGCAGTTCACGTACCCGAACACGAAGTCGACCTCCTGCTTGAGGAAGTAGCTTTTCCCGGGCTCCGCCACGAGTCGCGCGGTCTCCAGGTCGTCCGCTTCGACCACGACCTCGTGCTCGCCGGGCTCCGCCAGATAACAGAAGTACGTGGGCCCGCTGGTCGCGCCCACGAGCGTGCCGTTGTCGCGCGTCGGGAAGGTCATGGCGATGGCCACCACGGCGGTACGAATCACGCACACCTTCGCGGCTCCGGCGGGGGGCGGTGCGTCGGCCCGAAGTGCCGTCGCGGATGGCGCGGCGAGCTTCCAGCTCGTGCAGCCAGCCAGCGAGAGACAGGCCGCGAAGAGGCAAGGTCGGAGCACCATCGAGCGCCACGATAGCGCGAGCACGAGGCGATCTTGGTCGCTTCGGCGGCCCTCGGTGGGGATCCTGCACGAATCTCGGTTCGTGTGCCCGGCTCGTTCGTGTCTCCATTCATGACCGAAAATACCGGTGGAAATGCCCGAACGTCGCGAGAAGTGCCGCACCGTCCAGGCTCCTCCAAACGCTATCCCGACCCGTTCACGCGGTGGTGGTTGCGATGCACGTTCGGTGTTTGGTACGGTCGGGCCGCTCATGAGCGCGAAAAGAAAGGCACTTTGTCTCGCGCTGGGGTCGCTCTCGCTGACCTCCGGGCTCACCCTGGGGGCCGATGCCTTCGCGCAGAGCGGCCAGGGCGGCGAGTCGCGTCAGGGCGGCGTGGTGACCGCGCCCAAGCCCGACGACAATCCCCCGCCCGCAGCTCCCGCGCCGACCCCTCCGCGCATCGAGCCCCCGCAGGTCACCAAAGACGACGGCGCGGTCTACCCGAAGGCCGCGCTCGATGCGCACGTGCGCGAGACGGTCACCGTGGTGGTGGTGCTCGACATCGACGCCACCGGCGCGGTCACCAAGGCCGTGGTCGAGACGCCGGCGAGCACGCCCGAGGGACAGGCCTTCGATGCCTCCGCGGTCGAGGCCGCCAAGAAGCTCACCCTCACGCCGGCCAAGCGCGACGGCAAGCCCATCCCTTCGCGCATCAAGCGCCCGTACACCTTCGCGCCTCCTCCTGCGAAGCTCACCGGCAAGATTGCCTCGTCGTCGCGCGACACGTCGCTCGCGAACGTGCCGGTCAAAATCGAGGGCCCGAACGGCCTCGTGAAGGAGACCACCACCGCGCAGGACGGCACCTTCTCGCAAGAGGGCCTCCCGGCCGGCAAATACAAGGTCAGCGTGGCCGCCTCGGGCTTCGAAGGCCAGGTGGTGGAAGAAGAGATTCAGCCCGGTGAGGTGATCGAGCTCACGCTGCGCCTCGACCGCATCTTGGTGAAGGCCCCCGAGCCTCCGCCCGGCACGGTGACCGGCCCCATCGAACAAGTCGTGGTGCGCGGCGAGAAGCCCCCGCGCGAGGTCACCAAGCGCACCTTCGAGCAGCGCGAGCTCTCCCGCATTCCCGGCACCAACGGCGACGCCCTGCGCGCCATCCAGAACTTCCCCGGCGTGGCGCGTCCGCCCGGCCTCGCCGGATTGCTCATCGTGCGTGGCTCGGCGCCCAACGAGACCAACGTCTTCGTCGACGGCACGCTGGTGCCCATCGTCTACCACTTCGGCGGTCTCTCCAGCGTCGTCCCCACGGAGATGCTCGAGAAGATCGATTTTTACCCGGGTAATTTCTCGGCGCAATACGGGCGCGTCACCGGCGGTATCGTCGACGTGGGCCTTCGCAATCCCAAGAAGGACAAGCTCCACGGCCTCGTGCAGGTCGACCTCATCGACGCGCGCGCCCTGGTGGAGGGCCCGGTCTTCAACACGGGGTGGAACTTCGCGCTCGCCGGTCGTCGGAGCTACGTCGACGTGTGGCTGAAGCCCGTGCTCGAGGCCGCCGGAGCCGGCGTGACCACGGCGCCCGTCTATTACGACTACCAAGCCATCCTCCAGAAGGACATCGGCAAGAACCAGAACCTGAGGTTCGCGTTCTTCGGCTCGGACGACCGCCTCGACGTGCTCGTGAAGGGCGTCAATGCTTCGGCGCCCGGCGTGGGCGGCAACGTGAGCCTCGGCACCGCGTTCTATCGATTCCAGGGGCGCTACACCAATCGCTTCTCGAACGAGACCGAGCTCAAGATCACCGGAGCGGTCGGCAAAGACGCCATCGCCTTCCAGCTCGGCGACAACTACTTCACGCTCTCCAGCACGCCCATCAGCCTGCGCACCGAGCTGACCCAGAAGCTCGGCCAGGGAGTCAAAACCAATATCGGAATGGATTGGCTTTGGACTCCCTACGACATCAACCTGCGCCTGCCGCCCTTGCCCCGTCCCGGCGAGCCGCCCGGAGCGCCCTTCGGTGGTCGCCCTCCGCTCGAGCTCACCGAGTCCTCGTCCACGTACGTGCCCGGCCTCTACGACGAGGTGGAAATCACCCCTTGGAAGGGCGCGCGCATCGTCACCGGCGTGCGTGTCGACTACACGAAAGCCACGCAGAAGTGGGACGTGTCTCCGCGCGTGGTGGCTCGTCAAGACATCACGACCTCGCCGCGACGCACTACCTTGAAGGGCGGTATCGGCGTCTTCCAGCAGCCTCCGCAGCCCCAAGACTCGGCCCGTGTGTTCGGCATTCCCGGACTGTCCTCGAACCGCGCCATCCACTACTCGCTCGGCGTGGAGCGCGAGCTCACGAAGCAAATCGAAATCTCGGTCGAGGGCTTCTACCGCGACCTCGACAACCTGGTCGTCCAGCGCGTGGGCAACGTGGGCACCGGTCGCGCTATGGGCGTCGAGACCTTGCTCCGCTACAAGCCCGACGACCGCTTCTTCGGCTTCGTGGCGTACACGCTCTCGCGCAGCGTGCGCAAAGACGGACCGAACGAAGACGAGCGCATCTTCCCGTTCGACCAGACGCACATCCTCACCGCGCTCGGCAGCTACCGCCTGGGTGACGGCTGGGAGTTCGGCGCTCGCTACCGCCTCATCTCCGGCAGCTTGCGCACGCCGCTCCAGTACGGCTTTTACGACCTCAACGTGGGCGCCTACCTGCCGCTCCAATCCTATCCGCCCAACAGCGAACGCAACCCGCTCTTCCACCAGCTCGACGTCCGCCTGGACAAGACCTGGTACCTGAAGAACGGGATGAAGCTCGGATTTTACGTGGACATCCTCAACGTCTACAATCAGGGCAACTCCGAAGGCGTCTCCTACAACTACAACTCCACCTTGAGCACCCAGACCAACAGCCTGCCCATTCTGCCGAGCATCGGGCTCCGAGGTGAGCTGTGAAGCGCGCGCTCGCTCGTGCGTTCGCCGGGGCGTGGGCGCTGGGGATATGTGGCATCGTGGCGGCGGGACCTCTCGCGGCGTGCGGTGGAGCGGGTTTCGATCCCATCTCGAAGATCGACTCGGTGCGCCTCTTCGCGGCCAAAGCGGACAAGCCCTACGCGAAGCCTGGTGAGGTGGTGAACCTCGACGTGCTCGCCTACGACGGTCGGCCCAACCCGACCCGCCCGATGCGGCATTACTTCCTGCCGTTCACCTGCTTGAACCCGGTGAACGACGCGTACTTCGGCTGCTTCTTGCCGGGGGTGGCGGTCTCTCCGGACGGCGGCGCGCTCGGCAGCGGGACAGGCACGGGCACCACGGGCGCTTCGGCCGGCTTCCTCGGCAACATCCCGGACGGCACCGACCTCACGCCCATCTTAGTGCAGGGTACACATTATTCGTACCGCATCCCGCAGAACGCGGTGATCGCGCGCACCGAGTCTCCCGACCAGCCCTACGGTCTCACGTTCGTCTTCACCGTGGCGTGCGCGGGGCGCGTGGTCTTCCAGAGGCCCAGTATCGCCACCAAGCAGCAGGTGCCGCTCGCATGCGTCGACGAAGACGGCATTCCCGTTTCGTCGAAAGACTTCGTGCTCGGCATCACCCGTGTCTACGTCTACGAGAACCGCCGCAACGAGAACCCGGTTCTCTCCGGGCTGACGTTCGAGGGCGCGCCGGTCGACCTGCGCGAGGGCATCACGGTCGATCGCTGTGGCCTCACGAACCGCGCGAAGTGTCCCGAGCTCAAGCTCGACACCGAGGTTCCGGACACGAGCTGGGAAGTCCAAGAGGGCGAAAAGACCTCGAGCGGCGCCGACGCGCGCGAGCAGATCTGGGTCGATTATTACACGACCATGGGCGAGATCGAATCGGCCAGGCTCCTCTACGACGTCGCGACCGGCCGTGTCCCCGAGAGCTTCGCCAAGCTGAAGGCACCCACCGAGACGGGCATCGGCTCGCTTTTCGCCGTGGTGCACGACAACCGTGGCGGCGTGGCCTGGACACGGATCCCCATCACCGTGCGCTGAGGAGGCCGCGGCTCGAGCGCGCTCGGACGAGGCGAGTGCGAAAACGCGGACCTGGAGCGCGCGCGCCGAATCCCGGGTATACTCGCAGGGTCCGTCGATGGCTTACCCTCGCTCCTCGCTTTCCAAGGGCTTCTCTCTGTCCGTGCTCGTGCTCGGTGCGGCCCTCGCGCTCGGCGTGGTGCCGGGGTGCAAGTCGTCCACGACCGAGACCGACCTAGGCTTCCTCGATCCGACCGATCTCGAGCCCTACAAGGCCGGCGACGACGTCGAAGGAGAGCCCATCGCCTACGACCGCAACAACCTCCTCGACGACGCCAGCCTGGTCGATTTCTCCCAGGCGAGCGGCACCATCGTGCAGCAGTACCTCGAGCGAACGCCCTACGGGAAACGCAGCTTTCTCGGCACCTACCAGTCGAACGGACTGCGCGCGGCCGACGCCATCGCCGACGCCTCCCGCAACTACCGCGTGAACCCCATCGCCCTTCTCGTGCTCTCGCAGATTCGCGGAGGCCTGGTCTCGCTCCAGATCTACCCTTCGGATCCGGCGCGGGTGGAGTACGCGTTCGAGTGCGGCTGCCAGACCAAAGGCGCATGCGAGCCGCGCCTCGCCGGCTTCGATCGCCAAATCGACTGCGTGGCGCAGAAGCTCCGTGAATCCATCGAAGCCGTACGCTTGAACGGTGTGACGGCCTCCGGCTTCGGCCCGAACCGCACGTCGTTCACGGTCGACGGCGCTCGCGTCACGCCGGCCAATGCCGCCACCGCCGCCATCTTGCAAGTGCTCCCCCGAGAGGCCGCCAATGCCCCCGGCGGCACGTGGCTCTTTTGGAACCTGTGGCAGAAGTTCGCGGAGAAGTACGGGTACTCGGGCCCCTTCGAGCCCAACCCCGAGGGCAGCGGCATCGGTGAGGCCTGTCAGGTCGACGCCCAATGCTCCGGCATTCCCAAAGAGCTCTCGCCCATCTGCGCCACCAACTATCCGGGCGGGCTCTGCACCACCAATTGCACCGGCGAGTGTCCGGAGGTGCCGGGTCGCGCCAAGGGCTATTGCGCCGATTTTCGTGCGCAGGGTGGCTATTGTCTCGCCGTGTGCAATCCGAGCGCGCCCAATTGCCGGAGCGGTTACTCGTGCACGCGCGTCGTGAAGTTCGGCGATTCGAAGGCGTCCGAGTACACCTGCTACCCGCAGTAGCCGGTCGGCGCTCAGGTCGTCGGAGCGTCGGGAAAGTCCCGGTCCCAGGTGCGCGCGGCGTCGAGGGAAATTTGCCCCTTGGCGAGGACCTCGAGCACGTGCGGCTCCACCCGAGCGGCTTCGCGTACGCGTAGCCACGACTCGAGATACGGGCGATCGCGGGCGAGGCCGAGGCAATGGCCGTCTCCTCCGCGGTAGGCTCGCTCCGCCACCCGTACGGCGTCGATCGGCTCGAGGCCGTGGTCCTCGTGGAGCTTGCGCGCCGATTCCATGTACGTTGCACCGGACATGGCGAACGAGATGGCGACGCGTCGTGCGCAGAGCTCACGCATGCGGCGCGGGCCCAAAAATCCCCCGCGTTCTTCGAGGTAGAGCGCATACCCCTCTTGGTCGTCGCTCCCTCTCGCGGTGCCGAAACGCGCCAAAGGCAGGCTCCCTTCGCGGGCACGTACGCGTGGCAAGACGTGGCCTTCGATCTCGTGGAGCACCGTGCGCTCCACGTCTTCGGGGCGGGTGGGCCTCCCCGAAGCGACCAGCACGTACGTCTCGCCCGTCGCCGCCAAGGCCGAGAGCCCGGGCACCACACGGACCGCGAAGGGGAGTTTTCGCGCGCCGAGCTCTTGCCTCATACGGGAGGCGAGCGAACGCGGCGAAGGATCGTCCGACGCGAGCGTTTCTTCGGGTTCCCCGGCGCTCGTCTGCGGCTCGACGGGTCCGTCGACGGCATCGTGCGCGAGTGTCGGAGCGGTCAGAAATCCGAGCGCGTGCAATAGCCCCGGATCGTCCGTTGCGCCTCCGAAGCGTTCGCGCGCCAGGGCCTCGACGCTGCGGAAGCCCACGTTCTCGACGAACCTGCACTCGAGCTCGAGCTCTTCGGCCCGCGCACGGTAGTGGCGGGCGAGAGGCTCTTCGGCGTTTTCGAGGGCGCGCACGAGGCGTGACAGTCGGACGCGCGTGCCCGAAACGTCGACCTTGCCGTAAAGCCAACGCGGCGACGCCGGGGCTCCGAGCGAAAGGGCGCGTGCGAGCCGCGCGCGCTCCTCGAGCAGGTTCTTCGGGGTGGCCGCGGCCAGCAGCCGCACCTCGCGCGAGGCCGACTCGAGCAGCGTGGTCGCGGGGGAAAGCTCGCGCAC
The DNA here is from genome assembly GCA_965225775.1 of Polyangiaceae bacterium. Taxonomy (GTDB): domain Bacteria; phylum Myxococcota_A; class Polyangia; order Polyangiales; family Polyangiaceae; genus JAAFHV01. The sequence continues at coordinate 9,843,325 of OZ245328.1, forward strand.
GAGCTTGTCGAGCGCGTCTCGCGCCGCCGCGGTCATCGGGTCGTCCCGAGCCTGCGCCGAACGCACGGGACCGTGCTTGCCCGAGGGGCGCAGGAGCGAGGGGTCGTATCCGGGCGAAGGTCGCGCACGCGCCCTCCAAAGTACCACGGATTCGGCGGGATTCCGCGGCGTGGCGCGAGCCCATCGGCCCGGCTGGCCGAAGGGACGTGTGCGCGCACGCCAGTTATTTTCCCTTTTCGGCTCGCTTTGGAACACTGCGGCGCACGATGCGGAAAGCTTTCTTGTCGGTGTCCCTCACGCTCGCCTTCGTGGTCGTGGCCTGTCGTCACAAGGTGGACGCGAACGCGACGGCCGATGCGTCCGCCGACGCGAGCGCGCTGGTCGCCGATGCGGCCGTGAACGGCGAGACGCTCGCCAATGTGCCGCGCTCGGCCGGCGAGGTCGTCGCGACGGACGCAGGCTCGGGCGACAAGGCCAAAGGCCCTTGCCCGGACGACATGGTGTACGTGGACACCGAGTTCTGTCCCAAGGTCGAGCGCGAGTGTCTCGAGGTGGAGCAAGACCACACGAACCACCTCAAGATTTGCCACGAGTACGCGAAGGGCAAACAGAAGTGTTTGACCAAGACCGAGCACCGGCAATTCTGCATCGATCCGTACGAGTTCCCCAACAAGAAGGGCGGGCACCCAGCCTGGAACGCCACCTGGTACGAAGCGCAGGCCTCGTGCGAGGCACACGGAAAGCGCCTCTGCTGGGGGAGCGAGTGGACCGCCGCCTGCGAGGGCCCCGAGCACACGCCGTTCCCCTACGGATGGAAGCGCGATCACAACGTGTGCAACATCGACAGCTTCTACATCACGCCCGAAAAGAAGAACGGAAACTTCCTGTTCTCCTCCAAAGACCCGGAGGTCCGTCACGACGAGCTGTCACGTCTCGACCAGAGCGTGCCCTCGGGCTCGATGGAGGGCTGCAAGAGCGGCTTCGGCGTCTACGACCAGACCGGCAACTTCGACGAGTGGGCGATCTCGGACGAAAAGCCGATTGAAAAGTCGCGCTGGGCCGCATTGAAAGGTGGCGCCTGGGGCCACGTGCGCAATCAATGCCGTCCGGCGAGCCACAATCACATGCCGGACGAGTGGTACTATTTCTGGTCGTTCCGCTGCTGCAAAGACGCCGAAGGCGCACCGGCCTGGCACCCGCCCGCGGACGCGGGAAACGTGCCCGCGCCCGAGGTGGCGGCGGTCGACCACTTCGTCGAGCCCATCGTCCCGAAGAACGCTCCAGGACCCTCCAAGACGAAGTACGACTACCGCGAAGAAAAGCGCCGCAACGCCCTCCGCAATCGCCGCGCCGACGCGCTCTGACGCGCGCTCGAAGCGTCGCCGTCAGTAGCCGGTGATGCGCTTCACTTCGGGCAGGAGCACGGCCGCGAGTCGGTCGTGCACGCCCCGGTTCGGGTGGTAGTCGCAGCCGGTGAGCTCGGTGATGGGCTCCGAGGGCACGGCAACGAAGTTGACGCGGGTGTCTCCGGCATTCTGGCGCGCCGTGACCGCTGCGCTCGCCGCGGCGGTCTGGTCGGTGCGCGCGCGGTAGCCGGCGGGCGTGGAGTCCGAGGCGGACGGACCGACGAACGAGAAGATGTAGGCGTTGGGCGCGTTGGTACGAATGCGCGCCAAGAGGGTCGTGTAGGCGGTGCGGAAGGCCGAAAGCGACGGCGGGTCGAAGACTTGGCTCTTCTCTTGGCCGTAGTCGTTCGCGCCGAGCATCACGAAGACCGCGTCCGGGACCACGGTCTGCGGGTTCCACAGGCTCTGCGCGTCGTCGGGGAGGATTCGCCCGTAGAGCTCGGGATAGAGCAGGGGATTGGCGCGTTCGTAGTTCTTGATGAGGCCTTTGCCCTGATACGCGACGCCGATCTCGTCGGCGTCGAGGGCATTGGCGAGCTGCGCGGCGAACGTCACGTGGAAGTTCTGCGTGGAGGCGGTGTACGAGCAAGTCGCGCCAGCGCCTTCGATGCCGTAGCCGTTGGTGAGCGAGTCGCCCACGAACTCGAACACGCGGCGTTTGTTCGCCTGAGGCGCGAGCATGTTGCCGGTGCCGAGCTCGACCCCGAGCAATTGGGTGCGGCCGCCCACCGCTTCGGTGCGACGGTAGAGCTCGACCGAATGGTCACCTTGCGTGAGGCCGTCGGCGACCACGTAGAGGTCTTTGCCGGTATGAGTCACGAGTCGATTGGGCGACCAGGTGCCATCGACCGACACGTCCCACTCGCTCGGTCCGCCGCGCCCCGGGGTCTCGTCGAGGCGAACTTGCGCGCGTGTGCCGCGGAAGCGAAAGCGAATCTTGGCGCCCGGCCAGCCGGCGCGGGGACCTGCCGCGTCGCGCGTGTCCCAACGACCGAAGGTCGCGTAAGTGAACGGCTTGGCGGCGTCGGGGGTCGTCGCATCTTTGGGGCCCGCGTCTTGGGGCGGAGGGCTCGCGTCCGGTGGGGACACGGAGGCATCCGAGGGGGCGCTCGCCGTGGGGCCCGGAGGGGTGCTCGGTGAGGGCGTGGCGGCCGCATCGACGGTGGAGGTTTCGAGCTCGACCGTACAACCGACTGCGCCGGCCAGGAGGCCGAGAGTCATGGTCGAAACGAGCGAAACTCCGAGAGAAAAAGCGAGGCGGGACCTCGTCGGTGTCATCGGGCGCGCAGCATAATCCACGAAGCTCGCCTACGCCCGTCGCCCCGAGAACTTTCCTTCGATCCGACGAAAAGTTTCGATGCGTTATGGGGCATCGATGCACCACCCGAGGGCGCGGTACCGCAGTCGCGCGGCCTCGGTCCGCAGGTGGCTCGAGGTCACGAGGTCAGCGGTAGGCGTTTTGGCCGCGCGCGTGGCTCATGGCCAAAATGTGGGCGTAGAGATCCACACCTTCGGCGGAGGTGGTCACGTGTTGGCCACGAGCGGACGAGCTGAGGCGCTCGGCCGCCGCGCCCCGCCGTGAGGTCACGAGGCGGTCGTCGTAGGTGGCCTGCGGGCAGCGCTCTCGGAGGCGGGAGAGGACGAGCTCGAAGTTCTCGAGCTGAGAGTGACGGAGCTCGGCGCCGAGCCCTTGGTAGCGCGCGTAGGTGGACGAGAAGAGCAGGGGGCCGGCCGAACGACGGAACACGTAGAGCACGGGCTCACGCTCGTCGACCGTCTTGGTGGATTCGGTGCGCACGGTCTTCGTGAGCATGACCCCGCCGCTCAGCGCCGCTTTCTTGAGGTCGAACTTGAGCTCGCTCGTGGCCGTGGTGGTTTGCTCGCGGCGCTTGTGGACCGCGCGCAAGAGGGTGCTCACGTCGTCGAAGGGGACCGCGATTTCCGGCTTGCCCGGCACCTCGACTACGAAGGCGTCCGTGTCGAAGCGAAAGCTCTTGGGCCGGGGCATGGTCTCGCTCGAGGCGACGGCCGCGTCGTCGAAGGCGAGGGCGTCGTGGCCTCGTTGACGGAGCCTCGCGAGCACGAAGGTCGCGCGCTCGCGGTCGTCGGTCCGGAGGGCGACGAACGGGACTCCGCCGCGCAGAAGCTGGCCGGTCTCGTAAGCTCCTAGGCCGAGGTCCGCCGACAGCTCGGGGATCTCGACGTCGACCTCACGCCCCAGGGCCACCACCGCGACGACGAACACGGCAGGGAGCATAGCAGCGACTCTTCGTCCGGGACGAAGCGCGATCGAACGACCGAGGCCGAGGACCTCGGCGACGAGGGGAAATCCAGGCTAAAGTCCTGCCCCGTGAATCTCCGCATCGTCCGTCGTGACCCTCCGCCTGCACGAGCTTCGTTCGGCGCACGCCTCGTTCCGCACGCCCTCTTCCCGCTCGGTCTCCTCGTGGCCGGCCTCGTCGCGGCGGGGTGTGAAAAGCGGTCCGAGCCGGAGCCGAAGCCGGTGGCCACCACCGCGCAGCCTCTCGCCAAGGCGAAGCTCGCCGAGCCGAAGGATGCGACCACTCACTACGCGATGCCGGCGCCGGAGCGCCTCGTGGCCATCGGCGATCTGCACGGCGACCTCGAGGCCGCCAAGCTCGCTTTGCGCGCGGCGGGCGCCATCGACGCGAAAGACGCGTGGAGCGGCGGAAAGCTCGTGCTCGTGCAGACGGGAGATCAAGTCGATCGAGGGGACGACGACCGCGCCATCCTCGACCTCTTCGAGCGGCTCAAGGGCGAAGCGAAGGCGGCCGGCGGGCAGGTGCTCGCGCTCGCGGGAAACCACGAGCTCATGAACGCCCAAGGCGACTTCCGCTACGTGACCCCCGGCGGTTTCGCCGCGTTCGACGAAGCGCACGTCGGGGAGGCTCAGAAGGCGCGTGCGTCCGCGTTCGCTCCCGGTGGCGTCTACGCGAAGCGCATCGCCGAGCGGCCGGTGGTGGTGAAGGTCGGAGACACGGTGTTCGCGCACGGAGGCGTGCTGCCCAAGCACGTCACGTTCGGACTCGATCGCATCAACGACAAGGTGCGCGCGTGGCTGCTCGGACAAGAACCCGCGCCTCCTCCGCAGGCGGTCGGCGAAGACGGCGTCACGTGGACGCGCGCCTACTCGGCCGCGCCCGGACGCGAAGAGTGCGAAATGCTCTACGAGACCCTCGGCGCGCTCGGCGCCAAACGTTTGGTCATGGGGCACACCGTGCAGCGCGGCGGCATCTCCAAAGCGTGCGACGACAAAGCCGTGCGCATCGACGTGGGCATGGCGCGTGTCTACCAGGGGCCCATCGAGGTGCTCGAGATCAAGGGAGACGTGGTCACGGTCGTCAAAGGGCCGGCGCGCCCGTAGGTCTTTAACCCGGGTAATATTGACTGTGTTTAACCCGGGTATTATTCCTTGGGCTCGGGCGCCGACGCGCGCCTGCTCGGGTGCTCCACGCGCGGTGTGCGCGTGCCTTCCGAGCCGAAAGGACCGAGGAAATCATGGATATCGAACACGACCGCGACTCGACTTTCACCGCTTTCGTTGGCACGAAGCGCATCGTCTCGGGTGAGCTCGGCGTGGTGGTCCGCGCCGTCAAACGCCACGTGGACGCTCACCCCGAGGGGCTCTCGGCGCTGCTCGTCTTCGAAGATCGCACGGGCATGCAGTGCGACTTCGAGCTCGGCGGGACCGAGGACGAGGCCGTGGTGGCGCTCGCGCGGCACCCGGTCTTCGGCACCGAGAAGAACGTGGCTCGCGGTCCGGGTCGTCCGAAGCTCGGCGTGGTCTCGCGCGAGGTGTCGCTCTTGCCGCGCCATTGGGAGTGGCTCGACCGTCAGCCCGGAGGAATGTCGGGCACACTGCGACGCCTGGTGGACGAAGCGCGCAAAGCGAACCACAAGCGGGACCTGGCCCGCACCGCACTCGAGGCGGCGAGCAAGTTCATGTGGGTCCTCTGCGGCAACCTCGAGGGCTTCGAGGAGGCCTCGCGCGAGCTCTTCGCCAAGGACGAAAAGGCCTTACGAAAGCGAATTCGCGACTGGCCGAAGGACGTGCGCACGCACTTGCTCGGGCTGGTAGCCGAAGCCTCGCGGCTCGAGGCGGAGGCGCGAGCGGACGAGCCCGTGGAGGACGTTCCGACGGAAGCGTGACTCGTTCGCGCTCGTGAGCTTCAACGCCTCGTCGACGATCGACCCGCGCTTTTCTCCGAGGAAAGCTCGGCGGCGGTCGCTCGACGGGGCGTCTTCGTCGGGCCGACGCGCGCCGATGGGCCGGCTTTCATCTTTCGCGCGAAGAGCTCGTGCACGAGGTCGCGCACGAACGTGTGGGCCGGGTCGGCTCGAAATCGCTCGTGGAAGAGCAACGCGAACGGCACCTCCGGTACCTGGAGCGGGAGCTCCCGAACCACGAGCCCGAGCGTATCGGCGACGTCGTTCACGAGTGGCCGAGGCGCGTTCATGACGAGGTCCGACCCGGCGACCACGTGAAGCCCGGCCAAGAAGGAGGAGACCACCAACGCGACCCTGCGCTCGCTGCCCGCACTCTCGATGGCGTTCGCGACGGGGTTTTCGACCGTGTTCCTCGCGCTGACCACCACGTGAGCGAACGAGAGCCACCGTGCACGACCGAGCACTCCGCGCGCGAGAGGGTGACCCTTTCGCATCACGGCCGCGAAGCGCAAGGCGCCGAGTGGACGCGACATGATGCCCGGCCGCGCGAACGTGCTCGGCGCGAGAACGAGGTTCGGCGAGCCTCGTTCGAGTGCGGACGTGACGTCGCTCGGGACTTGCTCGATTCGCAACGTGACCTTCGGTGCGATGTCGGCGAGCCTCGCGACCAGTGCAGGGAGCGCCGAAGCGAACGGATCCGGCATGCCTACGCTCGCCACGTAAGCCTCCGACGCGGGAGAAAATCGCGGGGATGGCTGAACCGCCTCGCGAAGAGCCGCGAGAGCGCTCCGCAAGGGCTCGATCAGCTGCTCTCCTCGGGGAGTTCGAAGCAGGCCTTCCGTGCCGCGTACCAGGAGCGGGTCGCGGAGTGCTTCACGGAGCACCTTGAGCCTGTGGCTCGCCGACGACTGCGTCAGGCCGAGCCTCGCCGCGGCCCGGGTGACGTGGCGTTCTTCGAGGAGCGCGAGCAGCGCTGTGTAGTGCGAAGGGTCGAGCTCGAGGGCGGTCATCATCGATTCGTACCATGGCAGTCATTCATGCAATCGGTTTCCTTCATGCTCCGGACCGACGTACCTCGAAGCCATGACCGTCCCCGATACCCGTTCCTCCCGACCTACTCCCGGCAATCGCCTCGCCTCGTTCACGCTCGAGACGCTCGCGCACGGCGCTCTTCGCGTTCCGAACGGACGCTTCGTTCATCTCCAGTTCAGGCGCTTCGCAGGTTGCCCCATCTGCAGCCTGCACCTGCGTCGCTTCGCTCGTGTGCACGAGGCGCTCGCCTCGGCCGGGGTCGACGTGGTGGCGTTCTTCCATTCGTCCGCCGAGACCCTCGCCCCCTACCACGCGGACCTGCCCTTCCCGGTCGTCGCCGATCCCGAGCGCGTGTACTACACACGGTTCGGCGTGGGTCGCTCGATGCTCGGGCTCGTGCATCCGAAGGTCGTATGGTCCGGCATGAAAGGGCTCTTCGTGGCGCCCTCGAGCCCGTTCGTCGGCGAAGGCGGGCACGACGGCCTGCCCGCCGACCTCCTGATCGACCCGGAGGGAACGCTGATCGATTCCCACTACGGCTCGCACGCGGACGATCAATGGGAGCCCGACGAGGTGCTCGCGCGCGTGCGGGGGCGCTGAGCCTCGCGACTTCTCGGTGTCCGTGGCGTGGCGCCGATCAGCCGGCGTGGAGCTTCTCGGTCACGCGCCGGAACGTGCGTGCGAACGAGGGACGCTTCGCGAGAGCTTCGTCGAGCCGGGCGCGGTCCGCGGTTCGCTCGCGAGCCGGGCGGTCCTCGGCCGAAGCTTTCCAGAGGTCCTCGAACAGCAGCTCGGTCGCGCCCACCGAGAGGGACGGGTAGCCGCCTTCGTCTTCTTCACCCGCACCCACCACGAGGCCTCGCTCCCAGAGCTCGCGCATCCCGCGATTGAAGGCGGTCTCGTGCTCTTTTCCGAGCAGTCCACACGCGCGGCGCAGCGCTTTGGTGCTCTTCGGGGAGTCGTCTCGTAGCACGTCCAAGAGGTCGCGCGCTTCGCTGGAGAGGCCCTCGTCGAGCCCGAGCTCGGGACGTAGCTCGCGCATCGCGCTCACCATGGCGCGGAAGAGATCGAGCGAGAACAGTGTGGCCCGTCCGCCGAGCCACTTCGAGTAGACCACGCGCTCCGATCGTGAGAGCTCGACCTTGAGGTGCCAAAGGCCGACCACGCGTCGATCGGCCGTCTCGTCCCACGCCCAACGCATGTGCTCGCCCGGGTAGAGGACGTGCCAGAGCGCGCGCGGCTCGGGCTTGTTCTCGACCGGGAAGAGGAGCAGCACCCCTTCGCGCTCGACCGCCTGGATGCACTTCTCGAAGAGCTTATGTTCGTTCACGGGAGGGATCCGAGTGCCGTTCGGAGCCTACCTCACCGCGGCCGATGCGCGCGCGCGTATGCGGCGCTCGGGCGGCTCAGCGACGCTGACCGAGGGCGAGCTGGGCGGTCTGCGCGGCGATGGAAGCTTGGGTGAGCAGCTTGCGGCGGGTCTTGGTGCGCTCGGCTTGCGCGTCGATGGCGGCGAACGCCGTCTCCATGTCGTCGTCGGAGCCGAAGCGGTGGTCGTCGTCGACAGCGAGCAAGAGCGTGCGGCGAGGCTCGCTCGTGGTCTCGCCCAAGGTCGGACGAACGCCGCTCTTCGGGGCGCTCTCGACGTCGTGAGCGGATGGCTTTTGGCCTTTCGCGGCCTGGCCGGAGGACTTCTTGGACTTCTTGGAAGCGCTCATGGCAGCACGGGCTCTTCGCAAGTCGTGGGCCAAGTCGAAGAGATGGAAGTTCCGCGAGTTAGCGGACCAGGACCTTTCACATTTGCGAGGTCGACCTGAAACACTCGCCGTTCTGCAACCGCGAAACGCCACCGCGTGCCGTCCGACACGAAGTCGAAGGGCACGCGGATGTGCGGAATACACTGGAAAAAGCCCAGTTTGAGTCAGGGCGGGCTCACGGATCGACGAGTGTGCTCAGACCGTGGGGAGCTTCTTCGGAGCGCCTTCGATGCCGGCGAAGAAGTCGTTGCCCTTGTCGTCGACCACGATGAACGCGGGGAAGTCGACCACCTCGATCTTCCACACGGCCTCCATGCCGAGCTCGGGGTACTCGAGCACCTCGACCTTCTTGATGCAGTCCTGGGCGAGGCGCGCGGCCGGTCCGCCGATGGACCCGAGGTAGAAGCCTCCGTGCGCTTTGCACGCATCGGTGACCGACTTGCTGCGGTTGCCCTTGGCGAGCATCACGAAGCTTCCGCCGTTCTTCTGGAAGAGATCCACGTAGGCGTCCATCCGGCCGGCCGTGGTGGGACCGAACGAGCCCGAAGCGTAGCCCTCCGGCGTCTTCGCCGGGCCGGCGTAGTACACCATGTAGTTTTTCATGTAGTCGGGCATGCCGAGGCCCTGGTCGAGGCGCTCTTTGATCTTCGCGTGGGCGATGTCGCGCGCGACGATCATGGGACCCGTGAGCGAGAGGCGCGTCTTCACCGGGTAACGCGAGAGCTCTTCTCGCAGCTCGGACATGGGTCGGTTCAGGTCGAGCGACACGCACTCGCTCGCGAGGTCTTCGTGCGAGGGGGCGGGCAGGTACTTGGCCGGGTCGCGCTCGAGCTCTTCGAGGAAGACGCCGTCTTTGGTGATCTTGCCGAGCGCCTGCCGGTCGGCCGAGCACGAGACCGCGATGCCCACGGGGCACGAGGCGCCGTGACGCGGAAGGCGAATCACTCGGACGTCGTGGCAGAAGTACTTGCCGCCGAACTGCGCGCCGATGCCGGTCCGGCGCGTGATCTCGAGGATCTTCTGCTCGAGCTCGAGGTCGCGGAAGCCGTGGCCGCTCGCACTGCCCTGCGTGGGCAAGGTGTCGAGGTAGCGCGCCGAGGCGAGCTTGGCGGTCTTCAAGGTGTGCTCGGCGCTGGTGCCGCCGATCACGATGGCGAGGTGGTAGGGCGGGCACGCGGCGGTGCCGAGCGCTCGGACCTTCTGCTCCACGAAGGCGAGCAGGCTCTCCGGATTGAGCAGCGCTTTGGTCTCTTGGTAGAGGTAGCTCTTGTTGGCCGAGCCTCCGCCCTTGGCCATGAAGAGGAACTTGTAGGCGTCGCCGTCGGTGGAGAAGATCTCGATCTGCGCCGGGAGGTTCGTCCCGGTGTTCTTCTCGGTGTACATGTCGAGCGGCGCGAGCTGCGAATAGCGCAGATTGGCCGTGTGGTAGGTCTCGTGTACCCCTCGGGCGACGTGCTCTTCGTCGCGCCCTTCGGTGATCACGAACTGGCCTTTTTTGCCCATCACGATGGCCGTTCCGGTGTCCTGGCACATGGGCAGGATGCCGCCGGCGGCGATGTTCGCGTTCTTCAGGAGGTCGGTGGCGACGAAGCGATCGTTGGGCGAGGCTTCGGGGTCTTCGAGGATGCGCGCGAGCTGCGCGAGGTGTCCCGGTCGCAAGAGGTGCGCGATGTCGCGCATGGCCTCGCGCGTGAGCAAGGTGAGCGCCTCGGGCTCGACCTTGACGAAGGTCTTGCCGCCCGCCTCGAAGGTCGAGACGTGGTCGCTCGTGAGCTTGCGGTAGGGGGTCTCGTCTTTGCCGAGGGGCAGAAGCTCCGTGAAGCCGAAGTCCGACATGTGAACCGTTTCCTTCCGCGCGCCGTTACATCACACGCCTCGCGAAGGTGCCAGTAGTCGACGCGCACCTCCGAGCGCTCGGCCCGGGGAGCGCACGTTTTTCGCAGTCGCGAGGCGTACGCCCGCTCGAGGCAGGGCAGCGAGGCTCGGTCGAGCCCGGGCTCCTGGCGGAAAGCCGACCGCGTCGCCTTGTCCGGTGCTACCCGAAGGACATGCTTCGTGGGCTCGCAGTGGTGCTCTCGTTCACGGCGCTCGGGTACGTGCTCGAGACCTTCGTGCACGTGCCGCTTCCCGGGGCCGTGCTCGGGCTCGTGGCCTTCGTGATCGCGCTGCGCGCGAAGCTCGTCTCGCGCGAGACCGTCCGAGAGGCCTGTGCGGCGCTCACTTCGCGCATGGCGCTCTTTTTGGTGCCGGCCTCGGTCGCGGTCTTCTGGCAATGGGACCTCGTCCGTCCGCACCTGGTGGCCATCATCGTGGCCTCGGTGGTGAGCGCGCTGCTCGTCTTCGCCGTGGTGGGCCTCGTGGGCGAGAGGATGCTCCGCAGGTGAGCACCACGCTTCGTCACGTGCTCTTTTTCGCCGGCACGCTCGTGGTCTACGAGGCCTTTCGTGCGCTGCAGCTCCGCACCAAGAAGACCTGGCAAAATCCGCTGCTCTTCACGCTGATCGTGGTGGGCGTGGCGCTTCGCCTCGCGCACGTGGAGCTTCCCGACTATCGAGCGGCCACGCGTCCGCTCTCGTGGCTCGTGGCCCCTTCGGTGGTCGCGCTGGGGCTCGCGCTCGATGCGCGGCTCGACGACCTCCGCCAAGAAGCTCGTGCTGTGGCGCTGGCGCTCGTCTCCGGAGCCGTGACGGGCGCACTCTCGGCCGTGGGAATTGCACGTGTATTGGGGGCCTCTCGTTTGGTGGCCGCTTCACTCGCCCCGAAGAGCGCCACCACGGCCATTGCCGCGCCGGTCTCCGAGCGCATCGGGGGCGACCCCTCGCTCACCGCGGTGGTGGTCATCCTGGTGGGCGTCTTCGGGGCCCTGGTCGGGCCGACCGTGCTGCGCCTCGTGGGCGTGAAGAGCAAGCTCGTGTACGGCCTTTCCATGGGCGCGGCGGCGCACGTGGTGGGGACGAGCCGCGCCAAAGAAGACGGCCCCGAGCAAGAAGGTGCGGCGGCGGCGGCCATGGTCCTGCACGGGATTCTTACCGCGGCGTTCGCGTGGGTGGCGCTGCGCGTGGTCGGCCCGTCGTGACCGCTGCCTCGCTCTCTCGCCAAAACCCTCACAAATCGATGCCCACGGTGCGCCCGCAAAGCGTGGCGGTGAGCTTGTTCCCGTTCTGGGTCATCTCGAGGGTGCAGGACTCGACGGCGTACGGGACGGCAGGCTCGCGCACGGTGCCTCGCAGCGTGATGCCGGCGGTCCCGCTCGCTTTCATGACCAGCGCCGTGGACGAGCTCGGCTGCACGGCGAGCACACCGGATTGTTCGATCGTGCCGGTGAGCACCACGTCGTAGGACTCTTCGGGGTCGTCGTCGCGTTGTCGGTAACCGCATCCCTCGGCCTGGTAGACGAGCGAGACGGCGGTGGTGCCTTGTTCGGCATTGGAGGTGGCCGTTCCGGAGACCGAGGCTTTTCCGCCATTGGGGCAGAAAATGGCTTGGTTCTGCGGGCCGACCGGCTTTCCCTGGAGGGTCAGATTGTAAATGAGCTTCATCATCTCGCGGATGGCGCGAGCGCCGGTGCGGTCCTGGCAGGCGAGGTCGCACGGAGGGGGCCCGGCGTCCGCCTCCGCCGTGGCCGAGCTGCCGCAGCCGGTGCTCCCGCAAATGGAGCCCACGAGGGCGAGCGTCGAGAGGGCCGCGCCGATCGAACGGCCTCGAGTGGACGACCTACGCATCAAAAGCCTCCTTCGAGCCCGAGACTCGGGATGGTGACCGGCCCCACGTACTGCGCTTCGCAGCCTTGGAGCGTGCAATTCTGGGCAATCGACTCTTTGGTGAGCGTCGCGTTGAGCCACTCCGCTACGAACGACAGCCACGCGGTCTTGCCGACGTTCCATCGCTTCTCGAGGCGGAGATCGATGCGGAAAAAGGGCGGCAAGCGCGTGGCGTCGGGATCGGTCGGGTCCTTCGCCTTGGGCACTCCCGTGTAGAAGACCACTCGGGTGCCGGCGCGCCATTGGCGTCCGAGGTCGAAGGAGAGCGCGAGATTGAGCACGTGGGAGCGGTCGAAGGTGGCGAGGTACTCGCGGTTCTCGTACGTGCGGGTGGAGCGCGAGAGCGTATACGAGAAGAATCCGCCCACGCGCGCGGTGAGTCGCTTCTTCAAGAAGACCTCGAGCCCGTACGAGCTCCCTCTCGTGCGCACCTCGAGCGCGGTCGCGGCCCGCTGATTGCCGCGGCTCTCGCTCCCTTGGCCGCCTCCGCCGGAGCGATCCGGCCCCACGGTTCCCGCGGGAAAACGCGCGCCGCAGATGTTTCCTCCGCCGCCACCCGGTCCGGCTCCTCGGTCGCCGGCCAAGCTGCCTTGCGCGAACGTGCCCGGGGGACAGCCCGGCTCCACGGGGGCCGTCGCGCCCAGCGGGTCGCTCATGTCGAAGAAGCCATTGTGGAAGACCGTGGTGGTGAGTGTGGTGTCGGTGGCGAGCAAGAGCTCGAGCCCTAGGCTCTGCTGAGCGGCCTTTTGAAGGCCACCGCGAATGCCTCCCGGTTGGAACCCCGGCACCGGAACCACGAACGCCGGCGCCTGGTGGGCGAGCCCGGCCGCGGACAAAAGGGACAATCGGTCACCGAGACGCGTGCGCGTGGCGATGCGTGGGTCCACGCCTATCGCGGTGGCGCCCTGCGAAGTGAAGAGGTCGGCGCGAATGCCGGGCACCACCTCGAAGCGCGGGTGGGGCGTGTAGACCACGTCCGCGCGCGCCCCGAGCACGAAGTCGCCTCGAGAGGGGAAGAGCGAGGCTATGGATTGCGCCGCTGGGCCGAGATCGGAGAGGCCCGTTTGCACGTCGTAGGCGTCGATTTGGGCGTCGCTTCCGGCGCGTAGGAGCATCTCGTCGGAGAGCCGGTATTCGAGATCGGTGCGGGTTCCAATCAGGCGATCCCGGGTATTGCGGTCCTGAGAAATGCGGGACTTGTCGAGTCCCAGAGTGACGGCTTGCCGCAATCGACCGCGCGTGCCGAGGCGCTTGTCGTAGCGGAAGTCCAACCGGTGAAATTCGGCGCCGAAGAGGGTCAAGGGCTCGGCGTCCGGCGCGCCTTCTACCTTTTGCCCGAGGAAGTCGTACGAGCCCATGGCGAAGACCGAGATGCGGTCGTCCGGGGTCAGGTCGTACGTGGCCCGGGCCTGGTAGTCCCAGTAGTCGAGGATGGTCGACGGCGAGAAGAGCGAGAACAGCGCGCCCGTGTACGAATAGCGGCCGCCCAGCGCGACCGACCCCTTGCCACTCGCGAAGGGCGTTTCCACTAGGGCGCCCACGTCGAAGAGCCGCAGGTTGGCCTCTCCATGAGGCCGATCGAGCGGGTCCAGCATCTCGCCGGACACGATGCCTCCCGCGAAACGACCGAAGCGGGCCGGGTATCCGCCCGGGTAGAGGTCCACCTGCTTCACGAGGCCGGGGTGCACCACCGAAGGACCCGCACCCACGTGGAAGAGCACCGGCACACGGAGGCCGTCGAGGAAGTATCCCACGTTGCCGGGAGGGGCTCCGCGCACGAAAAAATACGGCACGCCGGAGACGATGGGCGTCACGCCCGGCATGATCTCCACCGCGCGAAACGGGTCGCCGAAGGTGCCCGGGACTTGCCTCACCTCCGCGCGCGAGAGGGAAGCCGTGCGCCCCGACTCGGCGCGAAGGCCTCGCACGTCGACCTGTTCGACCACGGGTTCCGCCGGCTTTCCGGGGGCTCGTTTGGGTGCGGCGGGCGGCGGCGGTGGTTCAGGCTCGGGCTCGGGCGCAGCAGGCTCGCGGAAGACGATCTCGACCTTGATCTTGGCCGAGGTGGGCTTGCCCCCGCGCGTCGCCGGGGCGTACACGAACGTGCGCACCGCGCTCACCGCCGCGTCCGAGAAGGGCGGATTCGCCTCGGCGGCGGTCACGTCGCGCACGGTTCCGTCCGCCGCGACCACCAGCGTGACGATCACCGACGCGTCGCCGTGCGCGCCTTCCGGGTACGGTACGGGAGGAGTGCTGCTCGCCACCGGCGGGACGACGGCATTCGGGTCGACCGGCGCCGTGGAGGGCGGGGCGGACGGTGTCGCCGAGGCCACTGGCTGCGCAATGATGGGGGATTGCGATTGCGCTTGGGCGAGCGCGGGCGAGAGCCAAAGGCTCGAGAGGCCGATTGCCGCGAGCGCGCCGGCGACCGTACGGGTCGCGAGTGGGCGCCTCGTGGAAGCGGTGCCCCCCGCTCGCAGGCACACGGACATGCTTCGAGAGGTAGCGTGCTCGTGACGAGGATGCACGCGCTTCCTTACGCGAACGTCAGCAGAACGAATGTTCGAATGTAAACCTGCCGTGCCGGCCGAAATGCCGTCGTTTCGCGCCGACTGCTGTAGGCTATTCCCGTCATGAACCGACGTTCGATTGCGCTCTTCGTGCTCCTGGTCGCGTCGCAGTTCGGCTGCCGCTCGGGCGCGTCCAAAGCCGACGCCGCGCAGCCGGCTGCGACCTCGACGGTGGCTTCGGGTGCGAGTGCGACCAAAGCTTCTACGCCGCGCGCTCATTGGGACGGGACGGGCGCTTTTCGTCTGTATTCGACCGACTTTCATTTCGAGCTGGGCGGCACGCAAGTCCTGGCCGTCGACGAGACCGGTCGCGTGCGTGATCTCTTCGTGCGACACGAGATCGTCCCCATTCGAACGTATTGCGCCGACGCGGGGCCCGAGCGGGTCGAGGCGTGCCGCGACCTCGTGAAGTCCGGCCAGAAGGACGTGGGCACGCATCGCTGGTTCCTTGCGGACTACACGCTTTCGCCGGAGGCCGTCGTCGCCTTCCGCGAGACGCTCGTCGCGGCCGACCTGAGCGCGCTCGAGCCTCACTACTCGGGCGCCACGGGGGAAGACGGGACCACTCACGGCTACTTCCTCTCGACACGCGAAGGTCGAGTCGTGGTCTCGGCCTACTCGACCGGCGCGCCCGCCGAGCCTGCTCGCCTCTTCGCGGTCCGCGCGTTTCTCCTCGACCAGCAGAAGGCACACGAAGAGGCACGCAAGCGCGCCACCGAGGTCTCCTACGTGGTGGTGACCGCCATGCTGGCCGAAGCCGAGGGCAAGGCGAACGAAGGCTCGCGACCCTGATCGAAAGGCGCGTGTGCGTGGGCTTTTGCCGCCGAAGGATCCGGGCTCGCGCGCTCCGTGTACGGAGGGCGCACACGTCTCGCACGACAATCGCTCGCGTCGCGCATCGCTGCTAAGCTCTCGCTCGATGCGCCGTATCGCTCTCGTGCTCGTGGTGTCCGCGTGGGGATTGGCCTGTTCGTCGACCGAGGTGGCCGCTCCTACGGCCGAACCGGCCGGTGACGCGGGATCGTCCGGGAACGCCCGAGGAGCGCTGCCTGCGTGTGTGGGCGGCCCCAAAGGCTCGACGCTGCCCACCCCGCGCGGAGACTCGGCAGGCGCGCTCTCGGCAGACGGTAAGTCGCTGGTCATGTTCGGAGGCGACGTAGCCGTCGCGCCGTGCGGCTCGGTCTCCGCGCCCTCCCACGACGGAACCAGCTTCCTCCTCGATCTCGGATGCGGAGACTATGCACCCATCGAGGTGGCGCCTCCCGCACGCAGCCGGCACGCGCTCGTCTCCGACCGCGCGCGCAATCGCGCGGTGCTCTTCGGTGGACGTACCCGAAAGGGTTCCAGTGGGCCGTATACGCTCTTCGCCGACCTTTGGACGTTCGACTTCGCGAGCCGCGCGTGGGCCGAGGTCTCGGCCGGTGGCGAGGCTCCTTCCGCACGTGGGAACATGGCCTACGCGGTGGACGACGAACACGGAGAGCTCGTGGTCTTCGGAGGCAATACCTCCACCGATGGCGCCTCGTTCGCGCCACGAAACGACACCTTCGTGCTCGACCTCTCCACCACAACGTGGCGCAAGCTCGACACCGCGACGAGCCCCACGGCGAGGCTCTTCTCCGCCATGGCCATCGACAGCGCGTCTCGCACGGCGTGGGTGGTCTCGGGCGGCGATCGCAACGCCTTCACCGGGCCTTTCTTGCGTGACGTCTGGAAGCTCGACATCGCACAATCGACGTGGACGCGGGTCGAGACCAGCGGAGAGGCGCCTCTCGGCCTCATCAATCACGCGGCGGTCTACGACAGCGTGGGCAAGCGCGTGATCGTGTTCGGCGGCCACGACGACGGCGAGGTCGGCAACCAGAACGAGCTTCACGCGCTCGACGTGGCCACCGGCGTCTGGCAGAAGCTCGAGGGCGGCGACGTGCTCAACAAGCGCCCCGCCAAGGCCTGCGATTTCGCCCCCGATTTCACCACCATCGACAAGAACGCCCCCGAGCGCCGAGCGGCGTTCGTGTTCGCGCCGCTTGCCGATGGCCAAGGTTTTTTCGTCGGCTTCGGCAAGAGCGACTGCGGTCTGCTCGGCGACGCACACTGGTATTCGGTCCCGCAGCGCACGTGGAGCACCGTGCGTCGCAGCCCGGTAGGCCTCTCGTGCCTACGCGCCCAAGAGACCTGCTCCGGCCTCTGCGGCTGATCCACGAGAGACCCGAACCGCCACGGGCGCCTCGCGTAGGCGTCGCTTGGCGGCGCGCTCCGTCCACAGCGGCCACCAATCGTAGAGCAGCGCCTCGACCGGTCGCCACATGGCCACCCAACCGGCGATGACCAACCCCTCGCGCAGCACCGGCAACACGTGCTCGCTCGCGTAGCCGTGCGCATGAATCTGCCGCGCCACGAGCTCGGCCAACGAGAGAAACACGACCAGCACCGAGACGCCCACCACCAGGGTGCGCTGTCCCTTCTTGACGTGTTTTCGAAGCTCACGCCCGAGCCGCACCTCTTCGTACGCGAAGTGAGCCGCCATGGCCTCGGCCACCTGCGGCTCCCCGAGGTCGGCCGGTAGTGGCTCGTCCACCGTGACGACCACCTTGATCTCGGCCCGCGCCGGCAAATCCTCGAGCGCCCCGAGCAAGTAGTCGACCGCGTGGTCGTCCAAATCCCGATCCCGAAACGGAGCCGGATCCCGCCCATCGAAGAGCTGATGGACGCGCTTCACGTGCAAGTCGATGCACGTCCGCCCCTCTTCGATCCGATATCGGCTATCCACCGAGGAATCGTAGCGCGAGTACGACGAAAGGGGGGAGCGCGAGGGGGGAACGCCCTCGCAAGGGTCACGCTGTTCCCACCACGGACGCCGTGATCGCCGAAGGAGTCGAGGGCCCCCCTCGATCCACCCCTCAGGAAGCTCGTTCCGGCGCCTCGTGACCGCTTTCGCTCACGTACTCGGTGTAACCGCCGCCGTAAAAGCGCGTCGATTGCCCGTTGATCTCCAATACCCGATTGGAGAGCTCTCCCAAGAAGTGACGATCGTGGGAGACGAAGAGCATCGTGCCCTCGAACTCCTTCAAGGTCTCGATCATCATCTCCTTGGTGTCCATGTCGAGGTGGTTGGTCGGCTCGTCGAGCACCAGGAAGTTCGGCGGATCGAAGAGCATCTTGGCGAGCACCACACGTGCCTTCTCGCCTCCGGAGAGCACGCGGATGGGCTTTTCCACGTCGTCACCGGAGAAGCCGAACACGCCGGCGAGGGTGCGCAGCGAGCCGATCGAGGCCTTGGGGAAGTCTTTGACGAGGCTGTCCCAGACGGTGTCGTCGGGAGACAGGATGTCCATGGCGTGCTGGGAAAAGTAGCCGATCTTGGTGCTCGGGCCGACCTGCACCTTGCCCGCGTCGGCCTCGATCTGGCCGACGACCAGCTTGAGCAGCGTGCTCTTTCCGGCGCCGTTCACGCCCATCACGCACCAGCGCTCGCGGCGACGAATGAGCATGCCGAAGCCGTCGTAGATGGTGCGCGATCCGAAGACCTTCTTGATGCCTTCGAGGTTCACCACGTCTTCGCCGGAGCGCTGCGGCTTGGGGAAGTCGAAGGTGAGCTTGCGGCGGCGCTTGGGAGGTTCGACCTTCTCGATTTTCTCGAGCTTCTTCACGCGCGACTGCACCTGCGCGGCGTGGCTGGCGCGGGCCTTGAAGCGCGCGATGAAGGCCTCTTCTTTGGCGAGCATGGCCTGCTGGCGCTCGTACTGCGCTTCGGCGTTGCGCTCGGCGATGGCGCGCTGCTGAACGTAAAAGTCGTAGTTTCCCGAGTACGTGGTGAGCTCGCCGCCGTCGATCTCGAGGATCTTGTCGACGATGCGGTTCATGAACTCGCGATCGTGGGACGTCATGACGAGGGCGCCGTCGAAGCCCTTCAGGTAACCTTCGAGCCAGAGGATCGATTCGAGGTCGAGGTGGTTGGTCGGCTCGTCGAGGAGCAGCACGTCCGGACGCATGAGCAGCACGCGGGCGAGCGCCACGCGCATCTTCCAGCCTCCGGAGAGCTTGCCCACGTCGCCGTCCATGACCTCTTGCGAGAAGCCGAGACCGGCCAAAACCTCACGGGCTTTGCCCTCGAGCGCGTAGCCGCCGAGCTCTTCGAAGCGCGCTTGCGCCTCCCCGTAGCGGGTGACCAAGGCGTCCATGTTGTCCGCCTGGTCGGGGTCCGCGAAGGCCCCCTCGAGCTCGCGCAGGGTCTTCGCCACGTCGGCGACCTGGCCGGCGCCCTCCATGGCCATGGCGACCACCGAGGCGTTCGCCATGTCCCCCACGTCCTGGCTGAAGTAGCCGATGGTGGTGCCGCGATCGACCGTGACGCTACCCGTATCGGGGGTCTCGTCCTTCAGGATCATGCGGAAAATGGTGGTCTTTCCCGAGCCGTTCGGGCCCACGAGCCCTACCTTCTCGCCCTTGTTGATGGCGGCGGAGGCGTCGGTAAAGAGGATTTGTTGGCCGTGTTGGCGCCCAATCGAGTCGAGCCGGATCATGACGGCCGCCTACGTAGCACGAACCCGTCAGCGCAAAAGCTCGACGACGAACTTGGCGCCTTTCGCGCTGTCGGCGAGGGTGACGTTGCCGCCGTGGCTCTTCGCGACCTCCCGGGCGATGCCGAGCCCCAGGCCGGAGCCGCCCACGAGCCGCGATTTGGACCGTTTGCTCCGATAAAACGGCTCGAAAATGCGGTCCCGGTCCTCGAGGGGCACGCCTTCCCCCTCGTCGGCGACGATGACCTCCACGTGCTCGTCCGTGTGGCGCCCCTCGATGCGTACGGTCGAGCCCGAGGGGGAGTGGGCGACCGCGTTCTCCACCAGGTTGCGAAAGAGCCTGGCCAGGTCGTTGGGCCGGCCGTTCAAGGCGACGTCGAGGCCGGCGAGCTCGAAGCGTACGCCGCGCTCTTCGGCCTGGGCTCGCGTGAGATCGACCGCGTTTTCCACGATGGTGGAGAGGCGCGCTTCTTCACGCTCTTCTTTGGCCCCGCTCACCTTGGCAAGAGACAAGAGGTCGTCGGTGAGGCTCTTGAGGGCGCGGGTCGACTCGAGCGCGGAGTGGATGGCGCGGCGGAGCTCGGCGGCGTCGCGCTCTTTGCGGACCGCGAACTGAAGCTCCCCGTAGATCTTGGTGAGCGGCGACCGGAGCTCGTGGGCCGCGTGGGCCAAGAAGCGCTGCTGCGAGGTCATGAGCGCGGAAATGGTGCCGATCATCTCGTCCACGTCACGCGCGAGCTGCACCACTTCGCGGTCGCCTCCGAGGGTGGCCACGCGCGCGGTGAGGTCTCCGGAGGTGACCCGATGCGCCACCTCGGCGATGCGCTCGTGCTCGCGCGTCAGGCGCCGAACCACGAAGTTCGCGATCAGGGCCGCCCACACGAGCGCCACCACGAACGCGAACGCCATGGCGTCGACCAAGAAGCGTTCGTCCGCGTCCAGGTCTTCGCGCAGGGCGGCCAGGAGCACGAGCTTCTTCGGATGGTGCGGAATGGGCACGAGCACACCGCGGTAGTGGTGCCCCTCGTGGCGGAAGTCGAAGCAGCTGTCGACCGGATGGGCCAAGTCGGAGAGCGCGAGCGGATGTTCGTCGAAGGGAGCCGTCGTGGAGAGCGGCTTGCCGTCGTCGTCGAAGATGACGCCGTGTTTGGTGAGCGGGCCTACGTCGTTGGTGGGCGGACCGGGCCCTTCGTTGAACGAAAACCCCAGGGTGGGGGCCTCGGCCGCCTCGGAACGCGCCACGGCCACGAGCTCACCGTCGAGCTGACGCTCTTGCAGACGGGTGAACTGCCCCGCGATGGCGAAAAAAGCTCCGCCGAGGGCCACCGCCGTGACCAGCGTGGTCGACAGGACGATGCGCGTGCGGAAGTTCACGCCCGATGTGCGCGCAGGCGATAGCCGGTCCCGCGGACGGTCTCGATCATCCAGGATTTGTCCGCGAGCTTGTCACGCACACGGCTCACGTGCACGTCGAGCACGCCCGAACCCGGATCGAACTTGAGCTGCCACACGTCGAGCAAGAGCTTGGCGCGCTCGACCGGCTTCTCCGCGTCCACCGCGAGTCGCACGAGCAGCGCGAACTCTTTGGCCGTGAGGTCGAGAGGGGTGCCACCGAGCACCGCGCGACGCGACAAGCGATCCAGGGTGAGGTCGCCCACGGAGAGCGAAACGCCCGCTTTTCCTCGACGAACGAGGGCATCGAGGCGCGCGAGTAGCTCGTCCACCTCGAAGGGTTTCACGAGGTAGTCGTCGGCTCCGGAGCGCAACCCGGCGACCTTGTCCGAGACTTCGCCGCGTGCGGTGAGCATCAAGATGGGCGCGTGCACCTCGGCTGCGCGGAGGCGCTCGGCTACTTGAGGACCCTCGCCGTCCGGGAGCATCCAGTCGAGCACGATGGCGTCGAAGACCTCTTTCGGCGCTCGCTCGTACGCGCTCTGGGCGTCCGGTGCGATCACGGTGGTGTGCCCCTCGTCTCCGAGGACACGGTTCAAGAACTCGGCGAGCTTGGGGTCGTCTTCTACGACTAGGACGTGCACGAAGCGGAGGATAGCCCACGTTTTGCCGGGCTCGAAACGACCCGACCCGAAACTTTCGTCAACTTTCGGAGTCCGTGGGTGGCGGTTCGTGTGTCGAGTGGACGGGGCTCGTGGGGCAGTCCGTGGCGAAACGGTACGTGCGCAAGGTTCGGTACTCCGCCGAGCGCCCGTCCAAGCGCGCTCGCATCAAGAACGGCAGGCGCGTATGGCGTGCGAGAAATGCACGTGTCGCCGCGAGCGATCGCGCGTTCTCGCGAACGTGCGCGTCACCCTCGAGGGCGTGAACCAGGGCGCTCCTCACGGTGCCCTTCACCTGCGTGAGGGCGGAGAGCACCAACGTCGTGAGGTCGTCGTCGCGTGCCGCGACGGCATCGCCGAGGTGCTCCTGCTCGAAGTCGATCCACACCGCGCTCGCGCCGTCGTCGGAGACCACCACGTTGTCCGCGGTCGCGTCGCCGTGGGTGAGGCCTCTCGCGTGCAGCGCGTGGAGCGAAGCGAGCGCCGCTTCGAAGCCTCGTGCGGCCTCGGTAGGCCGATCCACGAGCCGCGCGAGCCTCACCGTGAGCGACTCGCCCGGTGCACGAGGAACCCGAAGGCAGCCACGCTCGATTCGCGCGAGCCCCTGCCATGCAGCCTGCTCGCGGGCGAGCCACGCCTCTCCGCTCACGATGCGCACGGGCTCTCCGAGCGCGGCCAAGACCTTGTTTTCCAGCCCCGCGAGCGCTTCTCCTCCCGGGCGACGGCGCTTTTCGACGTGCGTGGCCTCGAGCCTCACTCGGGAGAGACCGGTGCGCTTGGCGGCGCGCGCGGCGAGATCGAAGAGGCCTTCGATCACGAGGCCGCCCGCTCGCGGCTGGCGAGAATGCAGGCGACGCCGAGGGCGACCAAGACGAGCCCGGCGATACGCAAGGGCGGCAGAGATTCACGAAAGAGGAGGTGGGCGAGCACGGGCACCACCACGTAGCTCGCCGCTCCGACGCCGTACGCGAACGACAGCTCGCTCTTGGCGAGGACCGAGAGCCACACCAAGGTGGAGACCACCCAGAGCGAGAGGCCTCCGAGCACCCAGGGGTTCGTGAGCATGCGTGCCCACGCGCCCAGCGCGAACGCATTCGCCGTCACACCGGATCCGGCCGATTTCGAGCCGATTCGCAGGCAAAGCTGCCCTCCGGCGGCGGAGAGAGCGTAGAGCGCCAAGGCGATCGAAGGTCGCACGGTCACGGGCAGGCCTCACGGACGTCGTCGGGGTAGTCGAGCCTTCCGCTCGCGTGAAGCACGGCCCACGCGTAGCGCGCGAGCACCCGCACGTAGCCGAAGCGACGGAGATCCATGCGGCGGCTCGAGGTCGCGGCGACGCGCGTTCGGTCGTAGACGAAAGCCTGCGGACGGCTTCGGTACACGCCCACGAGGATGGGCCACTCTTCGCCGATGAGCACGCCCTCGTCGAACGGGCCGTGCTCGTCGAAGGCGCCTCGCGTGGCGAACATGAAGGCCGGCATGGCCTTGGCGCGTGCGATGGGCAGACGTCGCACGTGGTTCCAAAAGGCGAAAAACGCCCGCGCGCGCAGGCCGGACGAGGTGGGCGCGAGCGAAAAGATCCCCGCGTGTTTTCCCGTCTCCACGTGCGAACGAACTGCCGAAAGCCCATCTTCTGGAATCCAGGTGTCCGCGTCGACGAAGACGAGCACGTCTCCGCTCGCGAGAGCCGCTCCCTCGTTTCGTGCGGCCGGAGCGTTCACGGCACACGACTCGATCACCCGCGCGTTCGGGTGAGCTTCGAGACGGCGGCGCGCGCGCTCGGCGGTCTGGTCCACGCAGCGATTGGCCACCACCAGAATCTCGGTCTCGATGCCCGAGCCGGCGAAGCTCGAGTGAGCTTCGGCGCGAAAGAGTCGTACGAGGGTCGCGTCGATGGAGGCCGCTTCGTTCCGACAAGGCACGACGATGGACATGCGCTTCATTTTTCGACCTCCCGTCGCTCGAGCACGTGCAGCTCGCGTCTCAGGCCGAACGGGCTCGGTGTGCCGGGGACCTCGGTGACCCGGTGCGCACCCGCGCTCTCGAAGAGCGCACGGAGGCCCGGACGCGAATAAAATCGCCGCGGCCGGAGCGGCTCGAGCGGCGCCTCGGTGTACCCGAGTGCGTTGGTCGCACGCAGGGCGAAGCGCCCGAGAAACGCGTCCCGGAGCGCGAGGCTCGCACGTGAGGCTCGTCCGGGCACGTGCCTCGTGCCCTCGAAGGTCGACTGGATCACCACCACGCGCCGCGCGACGCGCAACGTGTCGCGCAGGAGCGCGGTCGCGTCTTCCGCGTAGTGGAGCACGTAGAGCAAAAGCGCCGCATCGAACGCGTGGTCCTCGAAGGGCAGGTCCGTCCCGGAGAACACGATCGGACCTTGTCCCGCGGGGGCGAGCGACGCCACGTCCGCTTCGACCACCTCGAGGCCGGTCGCGGCGCGCAAGCCGCGTGCGTTGTGGCCCGTGCCCGAGCCCACGTCGAGCACGCGTCCGCGTGGTGGCAAGTGAGGCACGATACGCTTCGTCACGCGTGCGGCTCGGGAGTCGAGCAAGAGATCGCCCAGTGCGGACACGAGTGAGGAGGAGCTGGTGGACGTCATGGGTGCGCGTCTCGCTTCGCGTGGGTCGGTCCGATCATGTCACCGACGAGCGACGGGCGTAGGCCTCGGCTTCGGTAGCGCGCGAGCGTCTCGTGGGCGTGTACGTCGAGGCCTCGATCGACGTCGTCCGGATGCACCACTACGCATGGAACCGCGCCTCCGCGCAGCTGCGTGAGCGCGCCGAACGTCGAAAGAGCGCGCCCGGCGAGCGGCCATGCCCCGAGCCTTCCCGGGTCCCACGAGCGGGTCGCGACCCGCACACGACCTCGCGTATGCACGAGCGACGTGAGGCCGAGCCCGTAGGCGTAGCCTGCATTGAAGAGATCGTCCGGCCGCACGGGGCCCCATTGGAAGGCCGGTGGGACGAAGCCCAGGACGGGCCGCTCGAACAGGTCTTCGAGGATGCATCGGCTCTCGCGCAGACGTCGCAAAGCCTCCGCTCGCGCGAGGCCCGAGAGCTCGTCGGAGTAGCCGGTTGCCCAGGAAAAAGGCCGAATCGAGCGTGTGTGTGCGCGATCACGACGGTGAACGAGCCCGTGTGCGACGAGCTCGACTCGTGCCCCGGAGCGCGCGGCCTGTTCGATCAGTCGCTTGGCGGCTTCGGGCTCGCGACGGCACTCGTCGGCGATCAGCGCGAGGTGAAGTCCCTCGGGACACGAAGCGCCGAGGAGGCGCAGCGTGCGCGAGAGGCCTCGTTCGAGAGGTCCGCGGACGCGAGCCCGAACGCTGCCCCTACCGCGACCGAAGCCCTCGCGGACCGGTCGATCGCGAGCAGGCGAGACATCGTGCACGAACACCCAAGACGTCGAGGTCACGCGCTCGAGCGTATCCGGTGCGAGGTCGTGGTGGCGCGCACGTTCCCGCGAGCGGTCGAGGTTCGCGGACGAGCGGTCCTTCGGTGCGACTGAACCCTCAGAAACCCGGGTCGCGTGCGCCGAGGCCGGGCATGCGCTTGAGCGGCACGCGCACCGGAGGTGTGACCAACTTGAGCGGCGGGGGCTTGGCCGCTTCCGTGGACGCCTCGGGCCCGGCGTCGAGCACCACCGAAGCGGACGTCACGCTCACGGTCTGTGCCGAGGCATCTGGTTCGAGGCAGGGCGAGGCGGAGGGAGCCGACGTGGCGGGCAGATCGGGGCAGGAGAGTGCGCTCACCGAGCTCGACGACGAGGCGCTCTTCGCGTCCGGTCCCGCGGACGAGTCGTGCATGGCGACGTACACCACGAGGCCTCCCACCAAGACGCCCACAGCGCCGACGCCGAGAGTGGCTTTGCTCACGTTGGCCATGGCCTCACTCTACGAAAAAACGCGCGAGGTGCCGAACGCTCGTGCGCCCTTTCAGCACTCGATGATGTTCACGGCGAGTCCGCCGCGCGCGGTCTCTTTGTACTTGGTCATCATGTCGGCGCCGGTCTGGCGCATGGTGGCGATGACCTTGTCGAGCGAGATTTTGTGCTTTCCGTCGCCGGACATGGCGAGGCGAGCGGCGTTGATGGCCTTCACCGAGGCCATGGCGTTGCGCTCGATGCAGGGAACCTGCACGAGGCCGCCGACCGGGTCGCACGTGAGGCCGAGGTTGTGCTCCATGCCGATCTCGGCGGCGTTCTCCACTTGTTCGGGCGTGCCTCCCATGACCTCGGCGAGACCGGCGGCGGCCATGCTGCACGCCACGCCCACTTCGCCCTGGCAGCCGACCTCGGCGCCGGAGATGCTCGCGTTGCGCTTGTAGAGCATGCCGATGGCCGCGCACGTGAGCAGGTACCGGCTGATGCCGTCGTCGTGGGCGTTGGGCACGAAGCGCAGGTAGTAGTGCAGCACGGCGGGCAGGATGCCGGCGGCGCCGTTGGTCGGGGCGGTCACCACGCGGCCACCCGCTGCGTTCTCTTCGTTCACCGCGAGCGCCCAGAGGTTCACCCAGTCCATGGCGAGCAGCGGATCGGTGGTGCGCGTATCGCAGGTGAGCTTGCGGAAGAGCGCCGCGGCGCGCCTTCGCACCTTGAGGCCTCCGGGCAGGATGCCTTCGCGCTCGCAGCCGCGCTTCACGCACGCCTGCATGGCCGCGGCGATCTTCAAGAGGCCGCCGCGCACCTCGGCCTCGGTGCGGAAAGTCTTTTCGTTCTCGAGCACGAGCGTGCTGATGGATAGGCCGTGTTTCTCGGTCAACGAGAGCAGATCGGCGCCGCTCGTGAACGGGTAGGGCGGCGCTTTGCGATCGCCGAGGTCGGGCTCTTTGGCGCCTTCGTCCACCACGAAGCCACCGCCCACCGAGTAATAGACGCGCACGCGTGGCGCTTCGCCTTCGACTTCCGCGGTGAAACGCATGCCGTTCGGGTGCGCGGGCAGGCTCTGCCGACGATGGAAGACGAGGTCGCTCGTGGGGTCGAGCTTGACCTGCGCCCAGCCGAGCAGCTTCACCTCACGCGAGGCACGAATGGCGTCGACCCGCGCGGGGACCGAGTCGGGGTCGACCTCTTCCGGCTTCTCGCCTTCGAGCCCGAGCAGCACGGCCACGTCGCTTCCGTGGCCTTTGCCGGTGTGGCCGAGCGAGCCGAAGAGCTCCACTTTGACCTGTCGCACGCGCGCCAAGAGACCGTCTTCTTCGAGTCCCGCTACGAAGCGCCGCGCCGCGCGCATGGGCCCCACCGTGTGGCTGCTGGAGGGGCCGATGCCGATCGTGAACATGTCGAAGAGGCTGAGCTGCACGAGGTGCATCTTGCTCTTCGCGATCGACGAGGACAAGACGTTGCGCGGGAATTTACGGCCTTCCGACGCAACGAGACGAGGACTCGTGAGGTCTTCGTCTCGATGCGTGGCGCTCGGGCGCGTGCGTCAATCGTCGCGCGTGGGTCGCTCCGGGGTGCTCAGGTCTCGCCGGCGAAGCCGTAGATCTCGGGATGCGCCAGCGTGGGCAGGTCCGCCTCGCGAACGAGCAGCGTGCGCACCGCCCACACGTCACGGAAGACGCGGTAGCGCAACGCGGTCTGATCGAGGTAGTCGACCCCGGCCGATCCGCCCGTGCCGGTGCGCCGCCCGATCATGCGCTCGACCATGCGCGCGTGGCGCTGGCGGAAGATCACGAACGCCTGCTCGAGGGCCACCAGAGCATCGACGACCTCACGTGGCCACGCGAGCAGCGGCAGCTCGCGGTAGCTCTCGATGAAGACCAGCGCCGCACGAATGCGCGAGGCGTAGGCGCGCTCTTCCCCCTCGAGCTCCTCGGCCAAGAGGAACATGCGCGTGGCGACCTTCTCTTTTTCGTAACGAACCGCGAGGCGCTCTTCGTCTTCTTTGGTGAACGCGCTGGTGATGGCGAGCTTCCGCGCGTTCTCCACCGCGCGTCCGTGGGCCTCGAGGTACGACTCGATGAAGGCCTTCACGGCCTCGGCGTCGTTCGGGTCGTCCGGCGTGGAGCCTTGGATGGGCGTTCGGTAGAGCCAGGCGTGCACGGCGTCGCGCAGGGTGGGAAGGTCGCGGAGGCGCGCTTCGACACGCTTCGATGCAGGCGACTCTCCGCCACCGGGTGCGCGGAGGGCCTGCATGTAGGAGTGCTCCGCCCCGAGCGGCATACGATCGCCCTCTTGAAGGCCGAAGAGGATCTCGATCTCGCGCAGCTGGGCCGATTGAAACCCGCTCGCCGGGCTCAACTTGTCCCGAAATCCGAGGTAGTCGCGCGTGGTCATGGTCTCCATCACCGCGAAGTGATCGGCCATCTTCCGGAAGAGCACGTCCATTCTCCGGATACCGCGTACGGCCGAGGCGAGCGATTGCTCGGGCACACGAGGCTGCGCGAACAAGTCGCGCACCGACACGAGCTCTCGAAGGCCGAGCTTCATCCAGAGCTCGTCGATCTGGTGGACCACGATGAACAAGACTTCGTCGTTGGTGAGCGTGGACTCGTCGTCCGATACGCCTGCCTGCAGCGACAGGAGCTCTTCGATCTTGATGTAGTCCCAGTAGGTGGTCGGAGGACGTGCCATGGCCAGAGCGGATACCACGACGGAGCCTCATCTGGTGCCGGGCTCGTGGCATGAACTGCATGTCTACAAGCACGAAGTGCACCTGCACGAATCTGCGCGACGCGTCGAAACCGTGCTCTAATCGACCCTGAAGTGATGCGTTCGAGCAGCGAAAAGCCGGCCTCACGCTTCGGAGGTCTCTCGCGATGAGCCGGAGGACGGACGCTTACGTGGGCGGAGTTCTCGGCGATCGTTACGAGATCGTTCGCAAGCTCGGCGCAGGCGGAATGGGTGAAGTCTTCGAGGCACGAAGGCTCGACCTCGGCGATCGCGTGGCGGTGAAGATCCTGCGCGAAGAGGATCGCGAAGATCCCGAGCTACGCGCGCGCTTTCTCCGTGAAGCGCAGACGCTCGCTCGAGTTCAGAGTCCGCACGTCGTGCGGATCGTCGACTTCATGGCGCCTCCCGGGCAGGTCGCCTTCATCGCCATGGAGTTCTTGGAAGGCCGGAGCGCCGGCGAGCTCCTGCGTTTGCGTGGTCCGTTTTCCATGCGAGAGGTCGGGCCGCTCGCGCAGCAAATGTTCGCCGGGCTCGCGGCCGTGCACGCGGTGGGGCTCGTGCATCGAGACATCAAGCCGCAGAACCTGGTCATCGTCGACGGCGGACCACTCGGTCCGTTGGTGAAGATCGTCGACTTCGGTCTCGCCAAGACCACCGTGGCCGCCGAGGGCGAGCGTCCTCTCACGCACCACGCGGGCATGTTGGGGACGCCCTCGTACATGGCGCCCGAGCAAATCGGCGGCAATGCCACCATCGACGCACGCGCCGACATCTACGGCGCCGCCGCCACGTTCATCGCGCTCGCCACGGGCAAGACCGTCTACGACGAGCGTGGTGAAGGCGTCCTGGCGCAGGTCATCTCCGGGCAGCGCTTGCCCGTCGAGGCCGTCGCCCCCGAGCTGGGGGCAGAGCTCTGCGCGGTGCTGGAGCGTGCGCTCGCCGCCGATCGAAACATGCGGCATGCACGCATCGAAGAGCTGGCCGCGGAGGTCGCGCGTGGTCTCGGGCGCGCCACTTCGTCCGGACCCGCCACGTACGCCGCGCTACCGAGCCTCTCCCGGGAAGACCTCGAACCTGCGTCGCGCACGGCGCTCACCGAGGCCCCGGTCTTCTCCACGTCGACCCCCGGTGCGGCCGAGGCCACCCGCGGACGCGCAGGGACCGGGCCAATGCCCGCGCATCCTCCTGCGCCCGCCGCTCCCTCGGTTCCCGGGCTCATGGGGACCTTGGACGGCTCACGCGCCTACCCCCCGCCATCAGGCTACGGTCCCCCGGGGGGCGCGCCTCCTCTCACGGCCGCCGGGCCGTATGCGCCTCCCATGGCGCAGGGCCCGCACGTTCCGAACCCGTCGCGACCGTCCTTTCCGTCGCAATCGGGCTTCGCCGGTGGACACGGCGGCGGGGCCCCGCTCGGGCCTCAAGCGCCTCACCCCTTCACGGCAACCTTAGGGCCGGCTTCCCATCCCGGCGGGCCGCTTTCGTCTCCTCAGGGCCCTCCCTCGCAATCGGGCTATGGCGGCTACGGACCCCCTTCCGCACCACGGCCCAGTGTGCCCTCGGGGGTGTTTCCGCATGCCGGAGCGCCGGCCGGACCGGCCGCGGGCGGGCCGACCTATCCGCCCGGGTCGTTCCCGGGCTCGCCTGGGTCTGGCGCACCGGGACCGTTCGCGGGGCCCTATGGAGTGCCATTGCCCACGAATGCGCCTGCCCCACCGAGCTCGGGGGGCAAGGTCGGGCTGGTGGTGGGAATCGTGCTCGGGGTGCTCGTGCTCGGCGGGGTCGCCGGGGCCGCCTTCATGCTGCGTCGAACCGAGCGCGACGCCGCGGGACCGAAGGCCGCCGGAGCTGGCATCGCGGAAGCGAGCAAACCTTCATCGAGCGCTTCGGTCGAGCCTGCGGTCACGGAGGCCAATGCGGCGGCTCCCGTCCACGCGGGCACGGCGCCGTCCCCCGTCGTTCCTCGTGATGGTGGCGTGAAGCCCTCACCTTCCGCGGCCCCCTCGGGTTCGGGCATGTCTCCGGTTCCCGTTCCGTCGGGTG
Organism: Polyangiaceae bacterium; assembly: GCA_965225775.1. GTDB lineage: Bacteria > Myxococcota_A > Polyangia > Polyangiales > Polyangiaceae > JAAFHV01. Next base: position 9,873,265 of record OZ245328.1, read on the forward strand.
GAAAGGCCCTCTCGCCCGACCCCACTCGGACCAACATGAAGTGCACGACCGATGCCCAATGTGGTTTCGGGAAGTTCTGCGAGGTTGAGACCGGCTATTGCATTTGCTCACGAATCGGTAGCTCCGGCGCCAAGGCGGGACTCTGGTGCGGGAACGCGTGCGTGTCTCAGACGCGCAAGAGCTGCGGAGCGTGCGGGGTGAGCTGCGCAGAGAGCGAAGTCTGCGATTTGGTCGGTGCGGGCTGGATCGCCAAGTGCGTGGACTGTACGGGAAGGGGGAGCGGCTATGCCGTGTGTGGCGAGTCCTGCGTGCAGCCGGCCCGGTCCCTGAACCACTGCGGTCGATGCGGCCATAGCTGTTCGTCCGATCCGCTCTGCAGGGGCAAGACGTGCACTTGCGAGAAGGGCACCTGTGTTCCGCGTTGAGCGCGGGGCTCGAATGCGGGCCCGTCGCGGGCGGTTGGCAGTCGGCTCGCTCTTGGTCTCCGCGTCGGTTTCGGCCGGGCTCGCCGCCTGCGGGGCCGACGCGACGCCGGAGCCCGAAGGAACCGACGCGGCCACTCTCCCCGAATCGAGTCCTCCGCGCGATGCCCAAGGGCTCCCTGACGCGACGACCGTAGCCGACGGCGGTCCCACACGTGCGCCATTCGGCCTCGACGCACGTCTGCCCAATCCGACCTGTCGTTTCCCGTCGAGGCCTCGAGAGGCCGCGGTGGGGCTCACGCTCACCCCGGTCTACCAGGCGGCAGGGGTGGTCGAGCCGACCGCCATGGGGCAAATCCCCGGTGATCCTTCGCGCATGTTCTTTCTCGAGCGGCCCGGCCGTTTGGTGTCCGTGAGCTCGCCCTCGGCGACCAGCAAAACCGTGGTGGCCACGATGCCCGATCCGGTGGAGACCCTCGGCGAGGGTGGCGCGCTCGGCTTCGCGTTCCATCCGAAGTTCGCGCAAAACGGCTACGTGTATTTTTCGTACACGCGCGTCTCTCCCACGGGCGACGCCGCCATGCAATCGCTCATCGTGCGATTGACCAGCCGCGACGGCGGGCGCACCTTCGGCGAGCCGCTCACCGTGCTCGGTCCGTTCGATCAGCTCGCGGTCAATCATAAGGGCGGAGACCTGCACTTCGGTCCGGACGGTTACCTCTACGCGAGCTTCGGCGACGGAGGCGGGGCAGGGGACTCGTTCGGACACGGTCAAGAGAAGACCGGGTATTTCTCGAAGATTCTGCGTCTCGACGTGGATTCGGCGAGCCCGTTCGCCATTCCTCCGAGCAATCCGTTCGCCCTCTCGGGCGGCGAGAAGACCACCTTCGCTTACGGTTTTCGCAATCCCTATCGCTTCACGGTGGACCCGGTCTCGGGCGAGGTGTGGGCCGGAGACGTGGGCGAAGACGATTGGGAAGAAGTGGACTTCGTGGTGCCCGGGGGCAACTACGGGTGGAGCGTGCGCGAGGGAGGCCATTGTTTCCCCCCTTCGGCGACCACCTGCGCGACCTCGGGCCTCATCGACCCGGTGGTGGAGCACCCGCACTCGGCCGTCAATCCCGGGCCCACGGGTGACGCCTATTCGATCATCTTGGGGCCGGTCTACCGCGGCAGTCGTATGGCCTCACGGGTGGGGAGCCTTCTCTACGCGGACTTCTCCACGGGCAAGATTTTCTCGCTCCGACGCGACCCACAGACCGGCGCACCGCTCGTGCGGCGCGAGACCGACGATACGCAGGCCGCGCTCTTCATCGGCTTCGGCGAAGACCTCGGGCACGAGGTCTACGTGTTCGACTATTCGGGGGCCATCTACGCCCTGAGTGACCAGACGGCGTCTCCCGAGCCTTCGGCGCCCTTCCCGGAGAAGCTCTCGGACACGGGCTGCTTTCGGAAGAGCGATCCCAAGGAGCCGCTGCCGTTTCTGATTCCCTATGCGCCGCTCGCGCCGTTCTACTCGGACGGCGCGGAAAAAGAGCGCTTCATGGCCCTCCCGGACGGCGCCACCGTCACGATTGGACCGGACGGCGACTTCGACTTTCCGGTGGGCACGGTGCTGGCCAAGCACTTCCGCCTCGGCAATCGCTGGGTGGAGACGCGTCTCTTCGTCCGCCATGAAGCCGGTCCCTCCGGTTGGGGTGGCTATTCGTACGAATGGAACGCGGCCGGCACCGACGCCACTCTGCTGCCTGCCGCCAAGGTCGCCAAAATTGGCACGGTAGATTGGACGTTTCCTAGTCGGAGCGCGTGTTTCGCTTGCCACACCGAGGCCGCGGGGCGCTCGCTCGGCCTGGAGAAAGCGCAGCTCGACGGCGACTTCGTCTACCCGAGCACGCAGCGCATCTCCAATCAGCTCGCCACCCTCGAGAAGATCGGCGTGTTCTCGGCGCCGCTCGCCTCGACGCCCCAAGTGGCGAAGCTCTCGGCCCCCTTCGGGACGGACCCCGTGGAGCGCCGAGCGCGCAGCTACCTGCACACCAATTGTAGCTTCTGCCATCGCCTTGGAGGCCCCGGACGCGGGGACCAAGATTTGCGCTTTTCGACGCCGTTCGCTGCCACCAAGACGTGCGGTGCTTCGCCGAGCTTCGGCGACCTCGGCGTTCCGGGCGCCAAGCTGCTCGATCCGGGGCATCCCGAGCGCTCGGTCTTACCGCTGCGTATGCGCGCCGATGGTCCTCATCGCGCGGCACGTATGCCGCCCCCGCTGGTCGGCCCCACGAGCCGAGTGGATTCGCAAGGCGCCGCGCTGCTCGAGTCTTGGGCCCTCGGGCTCACGTCCTGCCCGCCCTGAGCACGCGCTTCGTCTCTCCATTCGAAGGGCCGCACCTCCGGCGTTCGAGGTCACCCCTTTGGCGTGCGAAGACGGCTTACCGGGATATTCTCGAAGGGATGAACGTTCGCGCTTCGCTCGGCTTGCTGGTCGCGGTCACGGTGTCGGTCTTCGCCTGCGGAGGCGACTCGGAAGACGTTCCCGTCGCTGACGGCGGTCCTTCGGGGACGCAAGACGGCGGTGGGGTGAGCCCGGGCCCGGACGGGGCGGTCCCCACGGGAGACGGCGCCGCTCCGGTCGAGAACGGCAATGGTTTGCTCCCGGCCAATGCGGGCTGGAAGGCATCGAGCGAATGGTACCGCTCGATCGCCACGGCCCCCGTGGCCGAACACTCGGACGCCATGATCGCCGGGATTCGCCAATGGGGGCAGACGGGGATCTTCCAAATCAACTACAGCTTCGTCGTGCTCGACGGCGCCGGCGCGACGCCCGTGAGCTTCCCGCCGAGCGACGAGTCCGATGCCGTGCCCGTACCGGTGCCGGAGCGCGGCTACATCGAGGGAGGCTACGCCTATCCGGATTGCCCAAACAGTGACGAAGACTGTCACCTGATTGTCGTCGACCGCTCACGCCGCCAGCTCTTCGAGGTCTTCGGCGCCCGAAAGAACGGCAGCACCTGGGAAGGTTCGCTCGCCTGGTGGCAATTCGACAAAACCTACCCACGAACGGCCCGCGGGCAGGGCTGCACCAGCGCCGACGCCGCCGGGCTCGCGATCACCCCCGGCCTCATCGGCTACAAAGAGACCAAAGCCGGTTCGATCGATCATGCGCTCCGGCTCGTGCTCCGGAACGACTACATCCGAGGGGCGATGAGCCGGGACTTCCCGATGGTGGCCTATCCCGCCACCCACGGCTCCACGGCGACGTCGTCCGCCACCAGCGTGCCCTATGGGGCGCGTCTGCGCCTGAAGGCTAGCGTGCGCGACGACGATCCGCGCTTCACCTCGCCCGGCGCCAAGGCCGTCTTGAAGGCGCTGCACACGTACGGAATGATCGTGGCCGACGGCGGCAACATCCCGCTCATGGCCGAGAGCGACAAACTCTACGTCGAAGCCAATCCCGCCGAGGGCTGGGCCGGACTGCTCGAGCCGCGTGACCTCGGTGAGCTCAAGCCGAGCGACTTCGAGGTGATTGGCATCCCCAAAGACATCCCCACCGGCTCGCCGGGCTGGTACTCCACCAAGGTCGAATACGAGGCCCAGCTCAAGAAGCCGTTCGGCTGCACCGGCATCGTGCAACCGTGAGCGGTCTTGGCCCCGAATGCCCGCCGTGGCGCCCGGGGTGAAGATGAGGGCACCGAGAGTGCCCTTCGGGGCACCTGCGGTGAGTCCAAGCTCACCGTGCGTGCCCTTCGGGTCACCGTGAGTGCCCTTCAGACCACCGCGGGTGCTTCTGCCTCACCCAGGGTGCAAAAAGGGCACCTTGGGTGGTCTTTCTTCACCCAAGGTGCCCTCGTTCGGCCTTCTGGCCGTCGCTCGCTTCCTACTTCTTGCGACGAGCGGCCTTCGCGTAGAAGTCGAGCGCCGAGCTCGCCGAACGACGCAGCTTGGCGTTGACCGGTGCGTTGGCTCGGATAATCGCGTACGCGGGCACGGTGAGGGCCTTTGCCGCGGCCGCCGAGACGAGGATGTCGTCGCTGATCGCGCTGAGAAGAGCTTCGAGCTCGTCGGACAGCGGCGCGAGCAGGTCACGGCGGTTGAGCGCTTCTCGCGACGGTCCCGTCTCGAGCGCCTCCGGATCCGTGCCGCCGTCGCGGTCGGCCAAGGACACGAACATCGCGGGATGCTCGTCGACGGTGTCGAGCACGACGTGCAGCACGGCGGCTTCGCCCTCCCGAAGGCGCCCTGACGAGACTTTGCGCTCCTCTGACGTGAGCTTGGCCAGGTCGACCTTCGCGAGCGCCGCTTTGGCCGCCCGAATCCCTTCGAGTGCGGTCGCGACCGCGTCCTCGATCCCCACCTTCGTGCCTGCGCTTTGCTTCTTCTTCGCTGCCACGTGAACCTCCGTAGACCATCGAGAGTAGCGGAGGGGTGGGCGAGTCAGTCAAGCGGGACTCGTACCCCGTACGTTCGTTGCTGGCCACCGACGGCCATGCTCGGCTCGCTTGCATGGCCTCCCATATCGTACCCACGGTCTGACCGCGTGAGGCGCGGTGCTGCGAGGTGGGCGATCGTCCGACGAACGACGGCGCAGCTGTTCGGCACGAACGAGAGGCTTCTAAACCGTTCTGACTTACGCTAAGGTCTCGCCGGGACGATCCTCCGCGCTGGCCAGTCGAGGCCGCGTGCTTTCGTTCGCGCGTGCAGGTGCCCCAATGACAAGGCTACGATCTTCGGCCCAGGTACTGACCGTTACGGTGCTCTTCATGCTCTTGGGGGGAGCATGCAGCTCCACGGAGCCATCGCCGGTCGACGCAGGAGCCTCTGAAATCGACGGCGCCACGTCGGGCGATTCCAGCGCCACGCTGGATGCCTCGGTCCCGCGCGAGGCCGAGGCCGCAGCCTGTCGCTCGGAAGGAATGCCATGTGATCAGGGACGCTGCTGTGCAGGCCTCGCGTGCTCGGCCACGCTCGATCGCGACTTTTGCAGCCCGTAGGGCCCATCTCCGATGAGCAAGCCCCCCACGCGGTCTCCTCGTTCCCCCACCTTGCGCTGGCTCGCCCCGGCACTCCTTGCCCTGGTCTGCCTCGGTGCCTGCGGGGGTGACATCGCGGTGATCCCGAACGAGTGCGACGCGCTTCGTGGGCTCGAGTGTACCCCGCGGAAACGATGCATCTCTGTTGCGACAACAAACGGGACCGAGGTTTGCGGCCGCTATTGCAGCGAAGGGGACGTCTGCCTCGACGGCCGCAAGCCAGTCGTCGGGACGCACTATCGTCACCCCGACGAACCGGAAGACTACATTTTTTCCCCCGGCGCCTGCGTCTGCGTCCCATGAGCAAGCCCAACGCTGCCCCTGATCGTTCCTCCACCTTGCGCTGGCTGGCCCCGGCACTCGTCGCCCTGGTTAGCCTCGGTGCCTGCGGCGGTGAGCTCGCGGTGACCCCCAGCGAGTGCGACACGCTTCGTGGCACCTCGTGCACACGGTTCAAGGGGTGCAGTTTGGTGGAGACCTCGTCCAAGGTCGAAGTTTGCGGTCCTCCGTGCGACCGGCAGAGTTGTCTCGATGGTCGCAAGCCGCTCCTTGGCACTCACTATCGCCAGCCCGACGAACCGGAAGACTACATTTTCGCGGACAACGTCTGCATCTGCGTCCCGTGAGCAAGCCCAAGCCAGCCTCTCCTCGTTCCGTCCCCTTACGCTGGCTCGCCCCATCGCTCGTCGCCCTGGTCATGGTCGGCGCCTGCGGCGGAGAGCTCGTGGTGACTCCGAGCGAGTGCGACTCGCTCCGTGGGCTCGAATGCACGCCTCGAAAACGGTGCTACTCGGTGGAAACGTCGAACGGTGTCGAGTTTTGTGGTCCCGCCTGCGCTGACCATCAGACATGCCTCGATGGTCGCAAGCCAGTCGTGGGGACGCACTATCGTCACCCCGATGAGCCGGAAGACTACATCTTCTTGGCCGACGATTGCGTTTGCGTTCCGTAGGTCGCTTCATCGCGACGAGCTCTCGGACCCCTCAATGCGCCAGCTCCGTCCCCGGGTTCTGACACTGGGCCGAACCGTTTCCTCCGCCGGGCAAACGGAGCTGGAAGTCGAATTCGCTGTTGTCGGTGCGGATGCCGGCCGGGCCGTCGAACGTGAAGGCTTGCGGCGGGAGCGTGTTTTGCCAGACCTCGAGGCCGTCGGCGTGCACGGTCAAGGTGTCGCCTGCAATCTCGGCCCTGAGCGTGTGCAGCTCGCCCACCGCGATCGTCGGGACGGGCACGGTCGTCTTCGGTCGGAGGTTGATGTAGCCCTGGTCGAGGCATTCCGCGTGCGTGCGCTTGCCGGGATTGTACTTGACCGAGACGGCGACGCGAGGCGTCGGGGCGACGTGCCACATCACGTAGACGATATTGCACGTGTCTTGCGCGCGTAGCTTCACGCCGATTTGTTGGCGGAGCTCGCCGTTGCCGAGCAGGGCCGTATCGACGCTATTGCCGCGGAAGACGAACGCCACCTCGACCGCGCTGCTCGAATCACTGGCAATCACGCCGCGCATGCCGCCGGTTTTGACGTTGAGGGCCTCGCCGCCGGCCGAGGTGACCCGACCCGCCGTGGCGCAGAAGGTCGACGCGACGATAGGGGAGAGCCGCAGGAAGGCGGCCCCGTCCGCCGCGGAAGGAGTGTGTTCAATCCCGGCGAGCATGCTCGAGACGGATTGAACCTCGGTCGCGTTCTCCACGGCGACGGTCGCAGCGCCCATGGGCTCCTCGGGGGCGGTCTCTTCTTCATCGGCGTCAGCGGCCTCCGCGTCGGGCTCGGCCTCCGCATTCGCATCGGACGCTTCGTCCGGGCCCGTCTCGGACGCGCGCGCGTCGACGTGGTCCGCGGCGCGCTTTCGTACCGGATCGTTCAGGTGCGCCTGCTCGGGGTCGCCGTCTTCGGCTTGCCAGGCGCAACCCGCTTTCGGTGTGCCGAAGGAGGCGGCAATCAAGAGCACGGCAAGTCCCCCTGCGACCCACCAGAGTCGCCGCGACTGCCGAGACCCTCCGAGCTTTGCCATCCTTTTTCCCCGTTCGATGCGGGACGCGCGAGGCGGATCCCTTTTCGGAGAACGTCGGGAGAGCCGATCTCTTGAGTCGGAACGCACGGGAGCGTCACTTCGCCGTGCGGCATGTGGCTCGGCCTGCGGCGCTCTCGAAGGAACGAAGCCCGGTCTCGCGCACGTTCGGACGCCGGCGAGGACCCTTTTCCGGTCGACCTCGCGCGGTCGGGGCATTTCACCGCTTTTCGCGGGGGCGCTGTCCGCGTAGGCTCCGAAGACGATCGCACGGGCTGCGAGCCCGGGCGACCCCAGCAAGCCACATGAAGAAGAACTACGTCCTCGACACGAACATCGTCCTCCACGACCCCCAGGCCATCTTCCGGTTCGAGGACAACAACGTCATCATCCCCATCTACGCGATCGAAGAGGTCGACCAGTTCAAGCGTGAGGGCTCCGAGCGCGGCCGAAACGCCCGCCAGATCGCCCGCATCTTGGACGGCCTCCGTGAGCAAGGCTCGCTCGCCAAGGGCGTCGGCCTGAAGAGCGGCGGAACCCTTCGTGTGGCCGTGCCGCAGAAGCGCCCGAGCCTGCCTTCGGCCATCGACACCGACGCCATGGATGCGGCCATCCTGCAGACCGCGTTCGACGTCCGCGAAGAAGACCAGGGTCGTCCCACGGTGTTCGTCACCATGGACACGAACCTGCGCATCCGCGCCGACGCCCTCGGCATGGTGAGCGAGACGTACGAAAACCAGCGCGTCGAAGCCGAGAAGCTCGACAGCGGCATGCTGGAAGTGGAAGTGCCGAGCGGCCACGTCGACGGCTTCTTCCAAGAGGGCTTCTTGCCCATCACCCAGACCGAGAACATCGTCGCCAACACGTGTTTGCTCCTGCGCGACGCCGAGAACCCCTCGCACACCGCCATCGGCCGCTACGACGCCACGCGCGGCGGAGTCATCGCGCTCCGTGTCCCGCGTGAAGGCGTGATGGGCGTGCGCCCGCGCAACAAAGAGCAGAGCCTCGCGCTCGACCTCTTGCTCGACGAGTCCATTCGGCTGGTCACGCTGGTGGGCAAAGCCGGCACCGGCAAGACGCTTCTCGCCATCGCCGCGGGCCTCAAGCGCACCATCGAAGACGGCGTCTACACGCGCATCTTGGTCTCGCGCCCGGTCATGCCGCTCGGCCGCGACATCGGCTTTTTGCCCGGCGACGTGGACGAAAAGCTCAACCCGTGGATGCAGCCCATCTTCGACAACCTGGAGTTTTTGTTCTCCAACGGTCAGCGCAAAGGCTCGCGCGCCTACGCCGAGATGCTCGAGAGCGGTCAGCTGCAGGTCGAGCCGCTCACGTACATCCGCGGTCGCTCGCTGCCGCAGCAGTTCATCATCGTGGACGAGGCGCAGAACCTCACCCCCCACGAGGTGAAGACCATCATCACGCGCTCCGGCGACGGCACCAAGATCGTGCTCACCGGCGACCCCGGTCAGATCGACAACCCCTACGTGGACAGCGCCTCGAACGGCCTCACCATCGCCGCGGACAAGTTCCGCGGGGAGAAGTGCGCCGGACACATCGTGCTCTCCAAGGGCGAACGCTCCGAGCTCGCCGAGCTCGCCGCCAACTTGCTGTAGTCGTCCGCTCGCGGCCCGCGCCGCGGATTTTGCGCGAGGCGCTTCGGGGTAGGTCGAGAGATGCCCCCGGAGAGCCTCGCGCGTCTTTCTTCGAAGGAAGCCTGCCGGCCGAGCTTGAAGCGCGGACGTGAGAGGCCCAAGATACTCGGTCGGAAGCCATGTCGATCTCGAACCGTCCAGACTCGCGAGGTGCCACGCCGTCCGCTGCGCGCTCGGCTCCACTCGCCGCACTCGCGACTCAGCCGGGTCGTGTCGGCAAAGGCTTGGTACGCGCGTTCGTCCTGGTTTCGGCGCTCGTGGGCGCCACCGGCTCGCTCGGGTGCTCCACGGTTCGAGGCAGCGCCATCGCCACCGGCCCGTCGCGCCCGGCCTACTCGGGCCCCGTCTCCATCTACGCCGCCAACGACGTACCCGCGAACGCGGTCGACCTCGGCGTGGTCGAGGTGAGCGCGGCCCAAGCCGAGTCGACCATCTCCACGCTGCTTCCCGTGTTCGTGCAAAAAGTCGCACAAATTGGCGGAAATATCGCCAAGGTCGACGCCGTGCGCGCGCACTTCGAGCTGGTCACGCGCACCCACCTCGAGACCTATTATTACCCGTGCGGGCAGCGTGCGCAGTGCGCAGGTCAGCGCCTCTACACCACCAACGACGAGGTGGTCGTGGTCACCATGCTGGGGCACGCGTACTCGGACGCGGGCGTAGCTGCGCCGCGGGTCGTTCCGGCCGAGCCTCCTGCCGATCCCTCCGCGCCGCCGCCTCTTCCGGCCCCGGTGCCCGAGCCGGTGCCGCTCGCGCCGCAGGCGCCTCCTTCAGCCATCGCCCCGCCGAGCCCGCCTCCGCCCATCCCGCCTGCGCCCACCGCGACGCCGGCGTTCCAAGGAGGCACCTCGCTATGAAGCGTGCATCTTCTCCGTTCGTGGGCGCACTGCTCGCGCTAGGCCTCCTCGCGACCGGCTGCGGCTCGGTCGAGACCCACGCGGCCATGCTGCGCTCGCCCACCACCGGGCCTCAGTCGGGCAACGTGGAAATCTACCTCGATTCGCAGACCATCGGCCGTCCGGTGGAAGAGATGGGCTTCGTCCAGTCGTTCGGTTCGGGTTCCATGGCCAATCCCGAAGACGTGGTGCGCGGTCTCGCCGATCGCGCCGGTGAAATGGGCTGCGACGCGGTGGTGAAGGTCTCGATCGACATCGGCTACACCCGCGCCCACGCGGCGGGCGTCTGCGTGAAGTGGGTCGGCCCGATGCAGCCAGGAACACGCTACGTCTCGCCCGATCTGCGCTCGGCCCGCCCGCCCGAGAACCGCACCAAGGTGCCCGCCAAGCCCGGGCCGCAGCCCAAGATCGAACCTCTTCCCTCGAACTCGAAGAGCTGAGCGTGACCTCTCGCGCCCTCGCATGTCAGGTGCTGCTCGCGAGCGTGCTCGTGGCCTCCCCGCTCGTCCTCCTGGGCGTGCACGGCGTGCCTTCGGCCTCGGCGACGCCCGCGCCCGCACCCGAGCCCGCCGCTGCGAACGAAGGCGCCGACGACAAACCCGAGGCCGACGAAGACGGCGTGAAGCCCGACGCCAAACCCAAGGCCGCGCCTTCGCTCGCCCGGGTGAAGGTGCGCGAGGAGAACGGCATGCTGCTGCTCCCGGGCGGGCGTTTTCCCATGGGCGTAGGAATGCCCAAGGCGCCGCCCAACGAACGACCGCAGCGCATCGTCGCCGTCTCCACGTTCTGGATGGACCGCACCGAAGTCACCGTCGGAGCCTACCGCGCCTGCGTGGACGAGAAGCGCTGCGAGCGTCCGCGATCGAGCAGCGCCTCGTGCACCTACGATCTCGGTGATCCGGAGCTTCCGGTTTCGTGCGTTCGCTGGGCGGACGCCGAGGCCTTCTGCAAGAGCCGCAAGAAGCGTCTGCCCACCGAGGCCGAGTGGGAGTACTCCGCGCGCGGTCCGGTCGGGTACGTGTTTCCCTGGGGAAATCGCCTGCCGGACTGCAAGCTCGCCAACACGCTCGTGCGCGACAACTCCGGTCGCACCTGCGCCTCGCGTCCTTGGCGTGTGGGCTCTTCGCCGCACAACGCGAGCCTCTTCGGTGTGCTCGACCTCGGTGGCAACGTGGAAGAGTGGACCCAAGATTGGTACACCGAGCGCCTCTCGGACCTGTCGCCTCGCTCGGGCGCGAGCCACTCCATTCGTGGCGGTGGATGGCAGTCGCCGCCCTCGCGTAGTCGAGCCACCACACGCGACTGGGGCTCGGCGCTGGAGGCCGGTCCGAACATCGGCTTCCGCTGCGCCAAAGACCCCTGAGCTCGCCCTCGCGCCTGCCCGAGTGAGCGGGCCCATACGCGCTCGAAGTGCTCGAAAGTGCGAGTTTCTGCGGATCTTCGCTATGCAAAAGTAGGTACGCAAAAAGGTCACTTTTGCGCGCGTACAGCCTCGCACCAATTTCATCGAAATCGATGCCATCACGCACGTCGCATGACATGATGGGTGCGTGGAAGTCCGTCGCAAAGCCTCCTCGCTCTTCGTCTCGGGATGCCTCTTGGCCGGCGCGATCGCCGCGTGCAGCAGCGAGAAGCTGCCCGCAGGCGTGGGCGGTGGCTCGGTCGTGCCGGTGCCTTCGCAATGCACCAACCCGGCAGAAGGCTGCGAGTGCTCCACGCCCGGCTCGACCGCCGAGTGTGGGCAGAAAGACTTCAACGCGCAGGGCGCGGTCATCTGCCGCACCGGAAAGCGCACCTGCGCCGGCGGCTACTGGGGTGCCTGCGACACCGGGCCTTCCACGGCCTCGGTCGGCAACGTGTTCGCGAGCGTGCGCCCGCAAGGTCTCGGCGCTTCCACGACCTGCAGCGGCGACCCGTGCAACCCGTACTGTTCGTCCTACGTGGACACCGCCACCGGCCTCACCCCCGGCCCCGGCCTCGCGGTCGTGGACGGCGGCGTGCAGCTCCAGGCCGCGGGCGTGTGCGCGACGAAGTTCACCGGCCAGATCTTCGACCCCGGTGACAACGTTCCGCTCTCCAACGTGTACGTCTTCTACAAGGAAGGCCCGATGTCGGCTCTCCCGCAGGGGGCGTCCCAAGACACGTGTTCGTCCATTCTGACGGGTGGCCCGGGTGGCGGTGTTCCCGGCGTACGCGTCCAGTCGGGGCTCGACGGCTCCTTTACCTTGCCGCTTCCCGGCTCGGTCACGATGGGCACGCCCGTGGACATCGTCGTGCAGACGGGACGTTGGCGAAAGACCCTGCACCTGACGGCGAACTGCATGACCAACAACCTCAATCACGTGAGGCTGCCGCAGACGCAGAACGCCGACAACGAGCTCCCCCAGTTCGCCGTCGTGACCGCCAACTCCGACTCGCTCGAGTGCTTCCTGGCGAAGGTCGGTATTGCCACCTCCGAGTTCACTCATCCGAGCCAGGCCGGACGCGTGCACGTGTACCAAGGGTGCGGCTCGAACTCGGGTGATCCGTGCGGACCTCAGCTCGCCGCTGGCAATGGTGGACCGGTGCCCGAGAAGGGGGCTCCGGGCTCGTTGCTCGATTCGCAGACCGAGCTCAACAAACACTCGATTCTCGTTCTGCCCTGCGAGGGCGGAACGAAGTCGGACAGCCCATCCTATTACGGCTCCGACACGCAGGTGAATCGCGTCAAGAGCTTCGCTGACTCAGGAGGTCGAATCTTCGCCACCCACCTCTCCGACAAGTACCTGTGGCACCAAGCGGATGTCGGTGGCGGACCTCAAGACATCTACCCGAACACGGTCAATTGGAAGACCGACGACAACATGTTCACCAACACCGGGAACATCGGGTCGACCGAGCAGGGCGTAGTCAATACCTCGGCGCCTCGCGCCCAAGGGTTCTACGATTGGATGGCCTCGCCGGGGGTCAATGGCTTGACGTCGGGCCGCGTCCCCTTCATCGAACCGCGTCGCCGCTCGATCAGCGTCAAAGCTCAGGGCAATACCTGGCTGCGGAACTACAATCCCTTCGGTTTTCCTTTCTACAACTACATCCACCACGTGACGTTCGACACGCCGGTCGGTTCGGCGAGCCCGGCCGGCCGCGTGGTCTATCTCTCGTCCCACGTGGGCGCGGTCAGCGATCGCCGTCCCGGTTCGGGCACGTTCCCGGGCGCATGCAACCTGGCCACTCCCCTTTCGGGCAGCGAGAAGGCGCTCGAATACATGCTCTTCGACCTCTCTTCGTGCGTCGGTGCAGCGCTGCCCCCGCCTCCTCCGATCTACACCGCGGCCACCTTCACGCGCGACTTCGTCGCCCAATGCTCGTTCGGATCGTCCGTTCGGTGGCGTGGCTTCGAGTACACAGCCGCGGCGCCGAGCGACACGAACATCGTGTTCAGCGCACAGACGGCCGACGACGTCGCCGGGCTCACGACCGCGACGTCCTACCCAATCTCGACGGCAAACGCGGTGACCCCCAACTCGCCCGTGGGAGGCTACGTGCTCGATCCGGACACCGGTATGCCCATCCTCCCGTTCAAGGGCTCGCGCAAAGTGCTGCGCATCTCGGCCACGTTCAACCCGTCTACCGACGGTCAGTCGTCGCCTTCGCTCTTCAACTGGACGCAGAAGTACGACTGCGTTCAGAATGAGTGATTATCTCTCATGCTCATCTCGACGAACTCCACGTTCAGGTTCGGTGGTGTCCTCCTCGGATTAGGGATTGGCGCGGCTCTCGCGGTAGAAGCTTGTTCGGATGGCGCGACTGTCGTCGCCGCCGACGCGGCGCCACCGGGACTCGTCGAGCTCGAGGCCTCCGTCGTAGACTCCTCGCGTAGCGATGCGTCCGACGCACGCGCGGACGTCGATCCGTGCGACGTGAGCGCGCCTCCCTTATGCTCACCTACGGCCACATGGGGAACGCCGGTTCCCGTGTTCGTCGGTGCCGATCGCCGCTTCGCTGCGATAACCGCGGACGAGCTGCACTTGGCCTACTACGATGGGCCCGCGAGTCCGGATGGCGGAGCCGGCTCGGCTCTACTGAAGATCGCCGATCGCGAGGCGAAGACTTCTGCGTTCACCGAAGGCACGCTGCTCGGGCAAGAGGTCGACACGACCGGCGCGGGGCTTTCTTCGGACGGGCTGCTGGTCGCGGTCACCAAGAACGGAATTCCGCACTTGGTGGCGCGGCCCTCGCGCGGCCAGCCGTTCGGGGCGCCGAGCACGCAAGCCTTCGACGTGCGCGGTGAAGGCGATACCTATCGCGCTCCCGTCTTGTCTGGCTCGGGTGGGCTCTTCCTCACGCTGGGGGAGACCTCGGTCGGACAGTTTCCCTTCACGTACCTCACGAAAGTCGGCGAGGTCTACCGGAACACCGAGACCATCATGCCTGCTGCCGAGCTGCTCGTTCGCTCGAGCGAGAACCTCGTGCCTCGCCCCACGGGCATGTCCAAAGACCTGCGTACACTCTTCTATTTCGACGAGGCGACCAAGACCGAGAAGGCCGCGTTCCGCGCGGCGCCGGGCTGCCCGTACAAGACCTTCGTCGACCTCGGCAATCGTCCGGGCGCGCAGCCCAACGCCGAGTGCAATGCGCTCTATTACGCCGACCCCGACGTGAAGACCGGGTCGAACATCGTGCGTATCGAGAAGAACCCCTAGCAGTCCGTCGAAAAAGGGACCGAGCGCGTCCGTCGTCCGCGCCGCAAGGGCGAGGCGCGATCCGAGGAGCGCGCGGAGCCTACTTTTGTAGGTGAGCACGCACCGGAGGATCGCAACGAAGCTCTTGTGGATGCGGCGACGGATGCGCGACGGGAGTTTTTCAACGGGCTGCTAGAGCCCGTTCCGCCTCCCCGTGTGACCGTCGCGCGCGTGGCTCGTCGTCGATCCAGTCGCGATCGATCGATGCAAATCTCCCGCATCGCGCCGCAATCAAGCCTCAGTCGACGACTCTTCGACCGCCGATTTCCTGCGGAAAATCGAGGGGCTCGTGGTGGCGTGATTCGTGCGTACGCGCGCGGCCGGACTTCGGAAAGGGGGAGCTCGGTGCGGAGGTGTTGGCGTGTGGACGAATCTCGACCCGGGGGTCGTGCTCTGCAAAAAATGGAAGGTCGTTCGCCTTCTGCGGCAGAGCGAGACCAGCCAGGCCTATCTCGCCGACGACGTCGACGGCCGTCAGGTCGTCCTGCGTGTGCTGCACGAGGGGCTCTGCCGCGACGAGGTGATGGCCGCACGTTTTCGCCGTGAGGCGTACGTGACGAGCGAGCTCGAGCATCCTGCCATCGTTCGGGTCGTCGACGACGACGTGCTCCCCGACGGTCGCACGGTGCTGGTCACCGAGCTCGCCGAGGGCGAGTCGGTCGAGGACATCCGGAGAGCCTTCGGAGGGCGCATTCCGCTCGAGCTCGCGTTGGGGATCGTCACCCAGCTTCTCGATGGGCTCGCGTGCGCACACGCCCGAGGTATCGTCCACCGAAGCCTCCGGCCCGATCTCGTACTCGTGCATCACGGTAGGGTAAAGATTGCAGACTTCGGCTTCGCGCGGCTCGCGAGCTCCTCCGAAGACCTCACCGAGGCGGGGCTCGTGCTCGGCACACCGCAGTTTCTCGCGCCCGAACAAGCTCGAGGTCATCGTGAGCTGGTCGACGCCCAGTCCGATCTGTTCGCCGTCGGAGCGATCGCGTTTCTGCTGTTGTCCGGGCAGCACGTTCATCCGAGCGACTCTCTCGACGCCTTTCTCCACTCGGCTCGTCGGTCGTCGGCGCGCTCCCTGCGCACGGCGGCTCGTGAAGACGCGGTTCCGGACGAGCTCGTCCATGCGATCGACAAAGCGCTCGCCTTCCGAAAGGCCGAGCGATGGCTCTCGGCCGAGGAGATGGCGAACGCGCTCCGCCGGGTGCTCGACGGTCGCCGGGTCGAGCCGCTTTGGATCCGCGGTCCCGAGGCTGGTCCATGGGCTCGTGAGGGGAACGAGCGACCGCTCTTCGTGGACGACGACCGCACCGTGACCATGTCCGAACGAGGGAGAGAGCTCTTGCATCGAGCCCTGGCTCTCGACGAGTCCGGCGAGGACACGAGCGATCGCGAGACGCCCGCGACCGACGACCTATCGCTCGTCACACCTCGTTCGTCGACGCCTCCTCTGCTCGACGGTGCCCGCTCCAGCATCCTTCCGCCGAGCCTTCGACGCCCGAGCCGCCGGGCGTGTGCCCTCGGGGTCTACGAAGCCGTTCTCGAGCCTCGATCGGCC